>NZ_CP060783.1:3307500-4948189 GCF_014489535.1 Diaphorobacter aerolatus | reverse complement strand
TGATTTTCCGCGACTGAAGCAGCGCATCGAATGCCTTGAGAGAATCCTTTTGCAGGGCAAATACCAGCGCGGGCTGTCCATCGGGATTGAGGGTGTTCGGATCGAATCCGCGCTGCAGCAGCGAAGTCACTGCGCTCGCGTTGTCACGGATGATGGCGGTGAAGAAATCGTCGTTGGTGCTCGCGTGCGCACATGCGGACACCAGTCCCACGGACGAAGCAGTCAACCAGAACATGGTCTGTCGGCGGGTGATCATCATGCTGCGTTGCTCCCATTCAAAAACAGTTCATCAAAGTTGCGGCTCGTGGCCTCGGCTACATCCTGCACGTCGAGTCCCTTGACGGTAGCCAGTTGCCTCGCAACCCAGGGCACATACGAAGGATTGTTCACCTTTCCGCGATAGGGCACGGGGGCGAGATACGGGCTGTCGGTCTCGATCAGCAGGCGGTCCAGGGGCACGAAGGCGGCGACGTCGCGCAGATCCTGCGCGCTCTTGAACGTGACGATGCCCGAAAACGAGATGTAGTAGCCCAGGTCGAGCGCCGCACGCGCCACTTCGGCGGTTTCGGTAAAGCAGTGGAACACGCCGCCCGCCTGATTGCCCGGACCGTCCTCGCCCTCTTCGCGCAGGATGCCCAGCGTATCCTCGGACGCGCTGCGCGTGTGAATCACCAGCGGCTTGCGGCAGGCCCGCGCCGCGCGGATGTGCGTGCGAAAGCGCTCGCGCTGCCATTCGAGATCGGCGATGGTGCGGCCACCCTTGCGATCTTCCATGCCGTAGTAGTCGAGCCCCGTCTCGCCGATGGCGATCACGCGCGGCAGCGCGGCGCGATCCAGCAGATCCTGCAGGCTCGGCTCGGTGAGTCCTTCGGTGTCGGGGTGCACGCCCACCGTGGCCAGAAATTGTCGTAGGTGGTCGCCAGGCGATGGACCCCTTCGAACTCTTCCATCGTGGTGCAGATGCACAGCGCGCGGTCCACCTGCGCCTCGGCCATGGCGGCGCGGATCGGCGTGATTTGCTCAAGCAGCTCCGGAAAATTGAGATGGCAGTGGGAGTCGGTAAACATATCGCTTCAAAAAAACAAAAAGCCGGCAAAGTGGCTGCCGGCTCGGGCGCGCCACAGCATGCGGCGCACAGTGCAAACAATGTTCAGATGGTCTGTGTCGAACGCTCGGAACTCAGGCTGGTACCCAAAATTTCCTCGATGCGGGTGCGCAACTGACGGGATTTGTCGTCTTTTGGAAACTGGATGCCAATGCCCTGCGTGCGGTTGCCGGAAGCGCGCGCCGGGGTGACCCAAGCCACTTTACCCGCAACGGGATAACGCTGTGTATCGTCAGGCAACGTCAGCAGCACGTAGACGTCATCCCCAGCCGGTAGTCCTTTGCCGTGGGAACGAACACGCCGCCATCCTCGAAGAACGGAATGAATGCGGCGTAGAGCGCGGCCTTTTCCTTGATGGCCAGTTGCATCACGCTGGGGCGGGCGGCGGGGGTTGGAGTGCTCATGTCGGATGGGTAACGCCTTGTTCAGATTCTGGAGTTTAGGGCGTTTTTTGCCTGCGCGACAAGTGCTTCCAGCATCAGCCCGGCGTTGAAGGGATGCTCCGCCGTGCGCGCCTGTTGGGAAAGTGCCTTCGCCCAACGCGTCAAGGGCAGCATCGATGACGGCACCTTAGGCAGATCGGCCTGCGCGAAATAGCGCGGCGCGGCACCGGCCTGCACCGACATCAGATCGTGACAGAGCTTTTGCAGCGCCTCGATGGCCTGAGGCGGGCTCCAGTCGGTCAGCGCCGAGACATCGCCCCGCGCCACCGCCTTCGGGAACAGGCTCCAAGCCTGCGGACTGCGGCCCGATCGCGCGAGCGCCAGCGCGTCCTCGGGACGTCCACCGCTCGCACGCAGCAGCGACTGCGCGGTGTCCGCCGCAATGCCCTCCGATTGCAGCCACGCAATCATCTGCGCCTGTTCCGGCCATTGCATGGTGTGGCCCATGCAGCGGCTGCGGATCGTGGGCAGCAACTCGTGCGCGGCCTCGGTCGCCAGCACGAAGCGCACGTCTCCGGGCGGCTCCTCCAGCGTCTTGAGCAGCGCATTGGCGGTCACGTGGTTCATCTGCTCGGCCGGATAGACCAGCACGGCCTTGCCGCGCCCGCGCGCCGACGTGCGCTGCGAGAACTCGACCGCATCGCGCATCGCTTCGACGCGGATTTCGCGGCTCGGCTTGCGCTTCTTGTCGTCGATCTCGCCTTGTGCCTTTTCGGGTAGCGGCCAGCCGAGCGCCATCATTTGCGTCTCGGGCATCAGCACGCACAGGTCGGCATGCACATGCACGTCGATGCCGTGGCAACTCTGGCATTGGCCGCAGGCACCGTGCGTGGTCGGCGCATCGCACAGCCACGCGCGCACCATCTCGAGCGCCAGAGTGAACTGCCCAGGCCCGACGGCCCTGCAGCAGCCAGGCGTGGCCGCGCTGGGCGAGCAAGGCGTCACGCTGGCTCGCAATCCATGGTGCCACCGGATGCGCCGAGGCGTTTTCGCTCATCGATGGTTCTCCATTTTCAACAATCCGCGCGCAACCATGGCCGACATGACCTGTCCGGCGACGCTGTCGCGGTCAACCGACGAGTCGATGCGCACAAAGCGTTCGGGATCGCCCGCCGCGCGATCCGCATAGCCTTGCGCCACGCGCTCGAAAAACGCCTCGGGCTGGGCCTCGAAGCGGTCGGGCGCGCGCGCCGCCGCGAGGCGCTCGGCGGCCACCTTGGGCGGCACATCGAACCAGATCGTCACGTCGGGATTGCGCAGCCGCGCCTGGTCTTGGGCTAGGCCCGTCTGCACCAGTTGTTCGAGATACGAAAGCACCCGCAGATCAAAGCCGCGCCCGGCCCCTGGTAGGCAAAGGTCGCGTCGGTAAAACGATCACAGAGCACCACCTCGCCACGCGCCAGCGCGGGCTCGATGACGCAGCGCAGATGATCGCGACGCCCGGCAAACGCCAGCAGCGCCTCGGTCAGCGCGTCCATGCCCTCATGCAGCAACAGCGCGCGCAGCTTCTCGGCCAGTGGCGTGCCGCCGGGTTCGCGCGTGAGCGTGACTCTGCGACCCGCATCGCGAAACGCCTGTGCGAGTGCCTCGATGTGCGAGGACTTGCCCGCGCCATCGATGCCTTCAAACGAGACAAACAATCCTGGGTTCATTGCGTTGTCGTTCTTGTTCAGATCATCCGTCATTCAGACCGTCGCCAAGGCCGCGCCTACTCTGGCTCGCCCTTGGCGGAGCGCTGGCCACGCTGGTAGCGATTCACCGCGCGATTGTGCTCGTCCAGCGTGGCGCTGAAATGGCTGGAGCCATCGCCCTTGGACACAAAATACAGCGCCTTGGTATTCGCTGGCTGCACGGCCGCCAGCAGCGCGGCCTTGCCGGGCAGCGCAATCGGCGTGGGCGGCAGGCCCGCTCGCGTGTAGGTGTTCCAGGGCGTGTCGGTCTGGAGATCGCGCTTGCGCAGGTTGCCGTCGAATTTCTCGCCCATGCCGTAGATCACCGTTGGATCGGTCTGCAGCAGCATGCCGCTGCGCAGCCGATTCGTGAATACGCCCGCAATCTCGCCGCGGTCGCTCGCGCTGCCGGTTTCCTTCTCGACGATGCTTGCCAGAATCAACGCCTGATCGGCCGATTTGAGCGGCGTATCGGCCTCGCGCTGCGACCACGCGGCTTCGAGCCGGCGATCCATCGCATGCATGGCGCGCTTGAGCAAGTCCATGTCGCTGCTGCCCTTGGCATAGGCATAGGTATCGGGAAAGAAGCGCCCTTCGGCGGCCACGCCCTCGCGGCCCAGTTGCCTCATCAGTTCTTCGTTCGAGAGCGCCGCCGTGTCCTGCTTGAGCGAATCGGCCTTGGCGAGCGCCGCGCGCATCTGCTTGACCGTCCAGCCCTCGACCACGGTCACGGCGCGCAACGTGGATTCTCCACGCGCGAGCTTCTCCAGCAGTTGGTAGGGCGTCGTGCCGGTGGGGATCTCGTAATTGCCGGCCTTGATCTGCCGGTCCTGTCCCGAGAGGCGAAACCAGTAATACAGCAGCCGCGCATCGGTCTGCACACCGGCCTTCACCGCCGCCGCAGCCACGCCACGCGGCGTGGTGCCGGGCTCGATCTCCAATTCCAGCGGCAGCCCGTCCGTACCACCCGCGTGCAGCGTGAGCGGCGCATGCAACCACCAATAAGCGGCCCCGGCCGCAGCCAGCGCCAGCAGCACCAGAAAAATCAGAAATCGACGCACAACCCTACCAAGCATATGAATGGAACGGCGCATCATAATTCACCCATGAACCACACAGCGTCAGTGCCCTCGACGGCGTTACCCCGCCACTACAACATCTCGGCGTGATTCGCGTGCAGGGCGAGGATGCCGCCAGTTTCCTTCACGGACAGCTCAGCCAGGACTTCGCGCTGCAAAAGCCTGACGAGGCGCGTCTGGCGGCATTCCTGAATGCCAAGGGTCGCATGCAGGCGAGCTTCATCGGCATCAAGCGCTCGTCCGATGAAATCCTGCTGATCTGCTCGCGTGACCTGCTCGCGCAGACGCTCAAGCGCCTGTCGATGTTCGTGCTGCGCTCCAAGGCCAGGCTCTCGGACGCGACTGCCGATTTCGCGATGCGTGGTCTCGCGGGCCGCGCCGCACCTTCTGGCGTGGCGCCCTGGAGCGTCGCGACGCGGGGCGATGCCAGCGTCGTGCAGCTCTACCCGGCAGACGGCCAGCCCCGCGCGCTGTGGGTCGCGCCTGCGGCAACGCCAGCGCCCGAGGGCGAAGCGCTTTCCGAATCACTCTGGCAACTGGGCGAGGTGCGCAGCGGCGTCGCCACCCTCACGCTGCCCATCTACGAAGCGTTTGTGCCGCAGATGGTCAACTACGAATCCATCGGCGGCGTGAATTTCAAGAAGGGCTGCTACCCCGGACAGGAGGTCGTCGCGCGCAGCCAGTTCCGGGGCACGCTCAAGCGCCGTACCTATCTCGCGCATGTGGACGCGCAGATACTGGCCGTGGGCACCGAGGTGTTCAACGCCCACGACGCCGAGCAACCGGTCGGCACCGTGGTGCAGGCGGCCGCATCGCCAGATGGCGGCGTCGATGCGCTCGTATCCCTGCAGATCGCAGCGGCCGACGAGGCGCTCCATGCAGGCTCGACCGGCGGCCCGCTGCTGCAACTGAAGCCCCTGCCCTACGCGCTGCTCGCGGACATCTGAGGCCCCGTCAGCCCAACATCTTCTGCATGGTGATGTGGGCGATGCCGGCTTCTTCGTAGGGCTCGCCCACCGCCACGAAATTCGCGCGCTGGTAGAAGCCTTCGGCGCTGCACTGCGCATGCAGAATCACCCTGGCATCACCGCGCCTGCGTGACTCCTCGACCAGGGCATCGAGAATCGCGCGTCCCCAGCGCTGACCGCGCAGCACGCGCGCCACCGCCATGCGGCCGATGCGCGCTTCCCCGGGCGCATCCTGCAGAAGTCGGCCCGTGGCCACGGGCATGTCGAGGCGGTTGAACGCCACCGCATGCACAGCGGTCGCATCCAGCTCATCGAGTTCGATTTCCGGCGAGATGCCCTGCTCCTCGATGAATACCGCCTTGCGCACCTCGCTGGCGTTCTGGCCGAGCGTGGCCCAATCGCCGAGCTTCAGCGTGACCATCTCATGCCCGGCCTCGAACTGTTCAATGGCTTCGCGCAGCAGTTGCGGAACCGGACGTGACGACTGCGAAACCGGGTCTGCATAGACATAGACCAGCGCAACGCTGGCCAGCAGCCGGTCACCCGCAAAAATGCCGCATTCGAAGCCGAGCGAGGAATTGCCCACGCGCGCGCAGCGCATGCCGATGTCCAGCAGGTCGTCCATGCGCGCGGAGGCGTGGTATTCGACCGTGGCCTTCTTAAGATAGATGTCGCCGTGCAGTTTCTGCATCGTGGCCTCGTAAGGCATGGCCAGCCCTCGCCAGTACTCCGCCATGCCGATGTCGGCATAGGTGAGGTAATGCGCGTTGAAGACGATCTTCTGAACGTCCACTTCGGCCCAGCGCACGCGCAAACGGTGTACGCAACGAAAGTCCTGTCGTTTCATTGATTTGACTATTTGTTTGGGGATTTCAGGATCATGCAAAGGCCTCGCGCAAGGCGCGTGCGGCATCGGCATGGGCCTGTCGGGCTTCGGGCAGGGCCCGGCCCATCTTGATGAATTCGTGGGTGACGCCGCGGTAGATTTCAAGGCTGACCTGAACACCTGCAAGGCGCAGCTTGTCCGCGTAGGCAATGCCTTCATCCACCAGCGGATCAAGCTCGGCCAACCCGATCCACGCGGGTGCGATGTCATCGACATCGGGCGCAAGCAGCGGCGCAAAGCGCCAGTCCTCGCGATCCTTTTTGTTCGGGATGTAGTTGTCGAAATACCAGCTCACGGCATCTTCTTCGAGCACGAGCCCGTGCGCGAAGGTTTTGTGCGACTCGGTGTCCTGATGCGCGGTGGTTCCCGGGTAGAACAGAAGCTGAAGCGAAAGCGCGATACCCGCATGGCGTGCCTGAATGGCGTTCACGGCGGCAAGCGTGCCGCCCGCGCTGTCGCCGCCAACGGCCAGCCGCCTCGCGTCTGCGCCGAGCTCCGCGGCGTGCACGGCCAGCCATTGCAGCGCGTCCCAGGCGTCATGGGTTGCAACCGGAAACCGATGTTCAGGCGAGAGCCGGTAGTCAATCGACACCACCATGCAGTTCGCCAGACGCGCCAGTTCGCGGCACAGCGTGTCGTGCGTCCTGATGCTGCCGATGGTGAAGCCACCGCCATGGGTGTAGAGCAGCAGCGGCAGGCTCTTTTCGTCGAGCGAAGGCGCATACAGCCGCGCGGGAATCGCGTAGCCATCACGCGCGCGGATCGTGAAATCCTCGACACGCGGCAGCACCGCTTTGGGCACTTCAAGCACGCCCGATCCCATTTCATAGAACGCACGCGCCTCGGCGGGCGAGAGCGTGTGCATCGGTGCGTGGTTGGCGCGGGCCATGCGTTCGATCACATTGCGCATCTGCGCGGTGAGCTGCAGGCCGGGAGGAAGTTGTGGAGGCTGAAAAACGGGAGAGTTCAATCTTTTTGTCCTGATGTCGCGCTAGGCTGGAAATTCACTTGCACCGGCTTGGCACCGGGCAGGCCCTGATAGGTCACGATCACGCTGCCTCCGGCCTTTGGCGGAGTCAGTGGCGAGAACGATCCGAGGCTGATCAGGTCACCGCGCTTCAGGCGCAAATTCTCTTGTTGCAGCGCCTGCGCGAGCCAGACCACGGCATTGAGCGGGTGCCCGAGAATATCGCTGCCCTTGCCGGTGGACAGCACCGCGCCCGTATTGTCCGAGACCTGCACGGCCATCTGGGCGAGCGCCTGCAACATCGCCTGCTGCTGTTCGGAGGACGTCGGCGCGGCGACCGGCTCGCCAATCACGCCAAGGCGCGCGCCCACGTTGATGGCCGCAACACCCGCGCCATTGAGCGAGCCGGGGTTTTCCACGAGCAGATCGGGCAGCTCGATGAACGGGATGATTTGGTCGATGTTCTCGAGCACCTCGGCGGGCTTCGCGCCCCATTGATGCTCTCGTTTTTCACGCGCACCAGCATGTCGGCCTCGAACAAGGGCCGCGCGCCAAACCGCGCCGGCACGGTCGTGTTGTGGGGCACGATCATTCCGTCGTACAGCACGCCCCATACCGGCTTGTTGGTGCCAAAGCGCTGCTGGACGGCCGGATTGGTGAGGCCCGCCTTGTAGCCGATCACCTTGCCACCGAACTGCGCGCGAAGCAGCTCATTGAATTTCGCGCGCGAACACGCGCCGTCCTCGTCGCTGAGATGGGGAATATTGGCGGACGGCTTCATCGCCACATAGTTCTGAAAAAGCTGGGCGACCTCCGCCTGACTCAGGCAGGCAGCCTGGGCAGAGGTCGCGCACAGGACAGTCACCGAGAACGCAAGCCGCGCGGATTTCAGTTTCATGGAAGTCTCCTGATGTAATCTGCCGTACATCCTAATTCGAACCAACGGGACATCACACCATGGCTTTCATCTACTACGTCACCCAGATTCAGTTGGACTTCGGCGCCATCGGGCTGTTACCGCAGGAATGCGCGCGCACCGGCATCACCCGGCCTCTGGTCGTGACCGACCAGGGCGTCAAGGCCGCGGGCGTGCTGCAGAAGGTGCTCGACGCCATGCCCGGCATGCCGATCACGGTGTTCGACCAGACGCCCTCCAACCCCACGGAGGCCGCAGTGCGCGAGGCCGTGGAGCTGTTTCGAAGCGGTCGGTGCGACGGCCTGATTGCCGTGGGCGGCGGCTCGGCCATCGATTGCGCCAAGGGCATCGCGATTGCCGCCACGCATGAGGGTCCGCTCAAGACCTATGCCACCATCGAGGGCGGCTCGCCCAGGATTACCGAGCGCGCCGTGCCGCTGCTTGCGGTGCCGACCACGGCGGGCACGGGCAGCGAGGTGGCGCGCGGCGCGATCATCATCGTCGACGACCACCGAAAACTCGGTTTTCACTCCTGGCACCTGGTGCCCAAAACGGCGATCTGCGACCCGGATCTCACGCTCGGCCTGCCCGCGCAGCTCACCGCCGCGACCGGCATGGATGCCATCGCGCATTGCATGGAGACCTTCATGTCGTCCGCCTTCAATCCACCGGCCGACGGCATTGCGCTCGACGGCCTGGAGCGCGGTTGGGCCCATATCGAAACCGCGACGCGCGACGGTGCAAACAAAGAGGCGCGCCTCAACATGATGAGCGCGAGCATGCAGGGCGCCATGGCTTTCCAGAAGGGCCTTGGCTGCGTGCACTCGCTAAGCCACAGCCTCGGCGGCGTGAATCCACGCCTGCACCACGGCACACTCAATGCCATCTTTCTGCCGGCCGTGATCCGCTTCAACGCGCAGGATGCGCAGGTACGAAAGGATCGGCGTCTCGAGCGCATGGCGCATGCCATGGGCCTGCCCGCAGGCGGCGACGTGGCGCAGGCCGTGCATGACATGACGGCGCGCCTTGGCCTGCCCACGGGCCTGGCCGCAATCGGCGTGACCGAATCCATGTTCGACGACGTGATCAAGGGCGCGCTCGCCGACCACTGCCACAAGACCAATCCGCGCGAGGCGTCGCCCGATGACTACCGCGAGATGCTGCGCGCGTCGATGTAGGACCGGCCTCACGGGCTCGTTCTGGGCTTGCTGTGCACCACGATCACGCCGCCCAGAATGCATGCCATGCCGAGCAGCACCAGCCCGCTCATCGCGTTACCGAGCAACAGAAAATCCAGTGCTGCCGTCACCGCCGGCACCAGATAGAACAGGCTCGTGACGTTGACCAGATCGCCGCTCTGGATCAGCCGGTAGAGCAGCAATTGCGCGAACACCGACGTGACGATGGCAAGAAACAGCACCGGCAGCCAGAAGCTCCAATTGATCTCCCAGCGCAGCGGCTGCACCTGCGCGAACAGCGCGCAGACCAGCAGCGTGATCGCATACTGCAGCGGAAGCACCCGAGCCGGTGATTGCTGCACACGCTTTTGCAACAACGATCCTGCCGTGATGCACGCCAGAGCACCGAGCGCGAAGGCCATGCCGGTGGCGTCGAGCCCAGTACGCACAAGGCTTTGCCAGACCACCATCACCAGTCCTGCCATCGCCAGCAGCAGACCGCTCAGGCGCTGCGCGGTGAAGCGCCGCTCCAGAAGCAGCAAGGTGAGCACAGGTTGCACGCCAAGCACCACGGCAAGCATGCCCGGCGTGATGCCCCGCGACATGGACTCGAAATAGCACACCGAGTAACCCGCAATCATCACCAGCCCTGCCACGGCCACGCTAGTCCGTGTTCCGGGCTCCGGTAGCCACCGACGCGGATTGCCGATCACCATCAGCAGCACCAGCAATGCGATGCCGTATCGCGCGATGAGCACGGCCGATGCCGAACCATGATCGAGCGCCCAGCGCGTCACGATGGCCGAACAGCCCCATAGCACCACGAAAGCACATGCCGCGGCCGCACCCGACCACGAGCCAAGCCGCTGCCTGAGCGAGCCAGATTCTGAAAAAGTCATAAGAAAATCTCACCTGCAAACCAAATTGAACAGGTCACGCGGCTGCGTAGCCTCGCTCGCACGCAAGCGGATCGGCAGCCAACAAAAAGGAAATGCGTGACCGAAAAGGAATTGATCAATCAATCAATCCGCGAAGCACCGGGATCCGGGCGGCGGATTGACCGCGACCGCACCGGGAGGTGGCGGTGCCAGGGTCATTGCAGGTGGGGAGCGTTCAGAAAATGGTCAAAGCCACGCGCACTCGCACCGCTGGCGTGAGCGCAGACAGTGGTTGAATGAAATGCGGTGTGCATGAAGACCATCGCAAAAGTATAGATCGCATCTGAAAGGTTTCGGTCAGGGCGAACCCGTATCGGGCAGATTGTCGGCGAGCGCGTGCATGCGCAACATCGAGTCGGCCATGGTGCTGGCTTCGTGTTCGTTGTGCGTGACCAGCACCGCCGTCTGTCCGGTCTGCTTGAGAATGTCGCGCACCTCTGCGGTCAGGCGCTCGCGCGTGGTCGCGTCAAGGTTGGAGAAGGGTTCGTCGAGCAACAACAGCGCCGGCGATGGTGCCAGTGCACGCGCCAACGCCACACGCTGCTGCTGACCGCCCGAGAGTTCATGCGGATATTTCCTCCCCGCATCCAGCAGTCCCACGAGCCGCAGCAGTTCTTCGCTGCGCGCGCTCTGCTCCACCTGTGTGCGGCGACGCAGGCCGAACACCACGTTCTGCGTGACCGTGAGATGCGGGAACAGGCCGTACTCCTGGAACATCATTCCAACGTGGCGCTGCTCGGGCGGGAGATGCACGCCGGTGGACGACAGCAGCACGTCGCCCAGGCGGATTTCACCCGCCTGCACCGGCTCGAAACCGGCGATGCAGCGCAGCACCGAGGTCTTGCCGCAGCCCGATGGCCCAGCAGGCTGGCGATGCTGCCGGACTCGACCTGCAGATGAAAATCGCGCAAAACAAAATGCGGCCCGCGCGGTGCAGGATAAGCGAGGCTCAGGTGGTCGATTCGCAATGCGGCGGTCATGGACGGTAATGATTGACGGGTTTTGCTGGCGTGCCAAGCTGCGTTCGCGCCAGCAGTACCACCGGCAACAGACCGGCGATCACGATGAGCAGCGCAGCCACTGCACCTTCTTCATAGGTGCCGCGCGCGGCCTCTGCATAAAGCCAGGTGGCGAGCGTATCGAAATTGGCGGGACGCAGCAGCAGCGTGGCGGGCAGCTCCTTCATCGCGTCAACAAACACCAGCAAGGCGCTCGCAGCAATCGCGGGCCGCAACAGCGGCAGATGCACGCGCGCAAGCGTGCCCAGCGGCGTCTCGCCCAGCAGGCGCGAAGCCTGCTCGAGCGTGGAAGGAATGCGCTGCAAGCCCGACTCGATGCCGCCCACGGGAATCACCAGAAAACGGATCGTGCAGGCCACCACCAGCACCGCGCCCAGGCTCATCAACGGCAGCCCCGGCAAATGAAAGAGTTGCGCCAGTCCGGCATCGACAGCCAGCGCGGGCGTCAGCAAGCCAATGGCCAGCACCGTGCCTGGCACCGCATAGCCAAGCGTCGTCACGCGCGCCTGCCAGCGTGACGGCGGCCGCGTGCTCACGCCCTGGCGCGTTGCCCAGGCAACGATCAAACCGGCGATCACCGCAATCACCGTCACGCCGAAAGCGAGCGTCAGGGTATTGCCAAGGCTCGCCCAGAGACCGCTGGAAAGGCCCTGTCCCAACCGCAAGCGCTTGGCAGTTTCCCAGGCCAGATACGCGGCGGGCGCGACAAAGCCGATCAACACCGGCAGCGCGGTGAATGCTGTGGCCGCCCATGCCGCAGCGCCGTGCAAGCGCTCGGCCTGGATCGCGCGCATGCGCTGCGCCGACCCGTAGCGCTGATGGCGTCGCCCGTGCCGCTCCATCCATACGAGAGCGACCACGGCCAGCAGCATCGCGCACGCAATCTGCGCGGCACCGGCGAGATCGGTGCGCGTGATCCACGTGGTGTAGACCGCCACGGTCAGCGTGTTGACGCCCAGGAATTCCGATGCGCCGATGTCGTTGAGTGTCTCCAGCAACGCCAGGCTCAAACCCACGGCCAGCGCGGGCCGCGCCATCGGCAGCGCCACGCGCCAGAAAGCGCCGAAGCGGCTCTCACCCAGCGTGCGCGCGGCCTCCATCAGATGCGCGGGCTGGGTCATGAACATGGCGCGCGCCGTCATGTACACATAGGGATAGAGCACAAAACCCAGAACGAAGATCGCGCCGCCCATCGAGCGCAGATCGGGCAGCCGCCATTCGCGCGGACTGCTGTAACCCAGCAGCCAGCGCAGCGCGCCCTGCACCGGGCCGATGGGATGCAGCAAATCGAGATACGCGAAAGCCACGATGTAGGCCGGCATCGCAAGCGGCAACAGCAAGGCCCAATGCAGCCATCTGCGCCCCGGAAAATCATGTGCGCTCACGAGCCACGCACAGCCCGTGCCGACCACCAGCGTGAGCGCGCCAACGCCCGCTAGCAGCAAGGCGGTGTTGAGCGCTGCGTCCGGCAGCACGTGGCGCATGAGATGCTGCCAATGCGCATAGTCCGCGCCAAGCGCCAGCCAGATCAGCGAGGCGACGGGCGCCAGAACTCCCAGCGCCACAAGCACCGAAACAGCCTGCCATCCACGCCCAACGGGGCGCAGCGGCGAGGCTGTCTTGAAGAAGAAAAACCGGCGCGAATCGTTGCTATCGGACGCCGTGAATGAATCAGCGGTCGAAGCCAACTTTGTCGACCAGCGCGCTGGCCTGCTTGCGGTGCTTGGCGATCTCGGTCAGCGGCAGCGGATCGATCTTCAGCTCGCCGATGCTTTGCGCCACGACAGGGTCAAGCGCCACGCCTTTGCGCACCGGATGCTCGTAGTTGGCCTGCGCATACATGTTCTGCGCGGGCTCGGAGACCAGGAACTCAAGCAGCTTCACTGCGTTTTCACGCTGCGGCGCGTGCCTGGCAACCGATGCGCCCGAGATGTTCACGTGCGTGCCGCCGCTCTTCTCGTTCGCGAAGGTCGGCTTGATGACCTTGATGGCATCGCCCCACTTGCGCGCGTCCGTGCCCTCCTTCGCGGCCTTCATGTGGCCCACGTAGTAGGTGTTGGCAATACCGATGTCACAGATGCCGCCGAGGATGTCGCGCGCCACGTCGCGGTCGCCGCCGGTGGCCTTGCGCGCGAGATTGGCCTTCACACCTTGCAGCCACTGCTCGGTTCTGGCTTCGCCATCGTGCGCGATCATCGCCGCGATCAGGCCCGTGTTGTAGGGGTGCTGGCCCGCGCGAATGCAGACCTTGCCCTTCCACTTGGGATCGGCCAGGTCTTCATAGCGGAAACTCTTGATCGGCAGATTCTTGTCAGCATACAACACGCGGGCACGCATCGACAGCGTGAACCACTGCCCATCCGCACCGCGCAAGTTCGCGGGAATCACCGACTCCAGAGTGGCCGATTTCACCGGCTGGGTCACGCCGCCCTCGACCAGATCCAGCAGATTGCCTGCATCCACGGTCATCAGCACATCGGCGGGCGAACGCTCGCCCTCCGCCTTCACGCGTTCGAGCAGGCCGTCTTTCACGAACACGGTGTTCACCTTGATCTTGGACTGCGCGGTGAAGGCCGCAAGCAGCGGTTGAATCAGCGCAGGCTCGCGCGTCGTGTAGAGCGTGACTTCCTGCGCCTGCACGGCGGATGCGGCCGCCGTCGCCATCAGTGCCGCCCACGCCAAAGTGAAAGAAAAGCGATGCTTCATGTTGAAATTCCGTGGTTCATTGGAACGCTTGCCACCGGCCTTCACCGAGCACCGTCAGCAAACTGAATGGCGCAAATGGTAATGCTTCTCAACTAGAGAACGGCGTATTCCCTTGGTCAGCGGTGGCTCTTTTTGAAGAATTGCCGCCGCCGAATGACAAAGCGCAAGCGCCGCCTCAAAATAAACGGCCTGCCTCAGCAATGAGCGCAGGCCGCCTCGGCAGTCGGAAAAAAAGATCTCAAAGCACTTCAAACACGCCCGCTGCACCCATGCCGCCGCCAATGCACATGGTCACGCACACGCGCTTGGCGCCACGCCGCTTGCCTTCGATGAGCGCATGGCCCGTGAGGCGTTGGCCGCTCAGGCCGTAGGGATGTCCGAGCGCAATCGCGCCGCCATTCACATTCAGGCGATCGGCAGGAATGCCGAGTTTGTCGCGGCAATAGATCACCTGCACGGCGAAGGCCTCGTTCAATTCCCACAGGTCGATGTCGTTGACCGTGAGGCCGAGCTTCTTGAGCACCTTGGGCACGGCAAATACCGGGCCGATGCCCATCTCGTCGGGCTCGCAACCCGCCACCGCAAAGCCCAGAAAACGGCCCAGCGGCTTGAGGTTCTTACGGCTTGCATAGTCCTCACTCACCACCACGCACGCACCCGCTCCATCGGAAAACTGGCTGGCATTTCCGGCCGTCACCACACCGCCCGGCAGCGCGGACTTGAGCCCGCTGATGCCCTCCTTGGTCGTGCCCTCGCGCAGGCCCTCATCAACGCTCAAGGTCACTTCCCTGGTGATCATGCCAATGGTCTTGTCGACCACGCCTGCGGTCACCGTGATGGGTGCGATCTCGTCCTTGAACAGGCCGGCCGCCTGCGCCGCGCAGGCCTTTTGCTGACTGCCCGCACCGTATTCGTCCATCGCATCGCGACCGATGTGGTAGCGCTTGGCGACCTGTTCGGCGGTCTGCAGCATCGACCAGAAAATCTCCGGCTTCATCTCGGCAAGCTGCGGATCGACGATCATGTGCTTGTTGATTTCCTGCTGCACGCAGGAGATGCTTTCCAGGCCACCGGCGACATAGACATCGCCCTCGCCCGCGATCACGCGTTGCGCGGCCAGCGCAATCGTCTGCAGGCCCGACGAGCAAAAGCGGTTGACGGTCAGGCCCGACACGCTGACCGGCAGACCCGCGCGAATCGCAATCTGGCGCGCGATGTTCTGCCCGTCCGTGCCCTCGGGAAACGCGCAGCCCATGAGCACATCTTCGATATCGGCGGCATCGATGCCCGCGCGTTGCACGGCATGTTGCACCGCGTGGCCGCCAAGCGTCGCGCCATAGGTCATGTTCAAAGAGCCCTTCCAGCTCTTGGCGAGCGGTGTGCGGGCGGTGGAGACAATCACTGCGGAGGTCATTGCAAAATTCCTTGTGTTCTGTACGTTGATCAGAAGTTGAAGCGCTGCTTTTTGCCGCTCCGCATCATTCAAAAGTCTTGCCGGCGGCAGCCAGATCGACGATCAGCTTGGACGGCTTCCAGGCCTTGGCATCGTCGTGCGGATTGCGTGCAAAGCGCTTCATCGCCTGCACCACGTTGAACAGGCCGACCTCGCCCGCGTAATGCATCGGGCCACCGCGCCACAGCGGGAAACCGTAGCCGGTCAGGTACACCATGTCGATGTCGCCGGACTTCGAGGCAATGCCCTCCTCCAGAATCTTCGCGCCTTCGTTCACGAGCGAATACACCAGACGCTGCACGATCTCGTCGTCGGAAATCTTGCGCGGCGTGATGCCTTGCTGCTGGCGGTAGTCCTCGATCATCTTGTTGACGACCGCGCTCGGCTGGGCGTCGCGCTTGCCCGCCTCATAGTCATACCAACCAGCGCTGGTCTTCTGGCCAAAGCGTCCCATCTCGCACAGCAGATCGGCGGTCTTGCTGTACTTCATGTCGGGCTGCTCCACGGCGCGGCGCTTGCGGATCGCCCAGCCGATGTCGTTGCCCGCCATGTCGATCATGCGAAACGGACCCATCGGAAAGCCGAACTTCTCGATCGCCCTATCCACCTGCTGCGGCGTCGCGCCTTCGTCCAGCAGAAATCCCGCCTGCTGGCTGTAGCGCTCGATCATGCGGTTGCCGATGAAGCCATCGCACACACCGGATACCACGGCCGTCTTCTTGATCTTCTTCGCGAGCGCCATCACGGTCGCGAGCACATCCTTGGCCGTCTGCTCGCCACGCACCACCTCCAGCAACTTCATCACGTTGGCGGGGCTGAAGAAGTGCATGCCCACCACATCCTGCGGGCGCCTGGTGAATGAAGCGATCTTGTTCAGATCGAGCGTCGAGGTGTTGGACGCGAGAATCGCGCCCTGCCGGGCCACTTCGTCGAGCTTGCTGAACACCTGTTGCTTCACGCCCATGTCCTCGAACACGGCCTCGATGATCAGGTCGCAATCCTTGAGATCGTCGTACGACAGCGAGGTCGACAGCAACGCCATGCGCGCCTCGTACTTGTCGGTCTTCAGCTTGCCCTTCTTCACCTGCGCTTCGTAGTTCTTGCGGATGGTGGCAATGCCGCGGTCGAGCGCCTCCTGCCGGGTCTCCAGAATCGTCACGGGAATGCCCGCGTTCAGAAAATTCATGCTGATGCCGCCGCCCATGGTGCCGGCGCCGATCACGCCGACCTTTCGGATGTCGCGCTTCGGCGTATCGGATGGCACGTCCGGAATCTTGGAGGCCGCACGTTCGGCGAAAAACAAATGACGCAGCGAACGCGATTCCGGCGTGAACATCAGGTTCAGGAACAGCTCGCGCTCGGTCATCAGACCTTCTTCAAAATTGCGCGATGTGGTGGCTGCCTGCACCGCATCGACACACTTGGCCGGCGCAGGAAGATTCTTCGCCATGCCCTTGACCATGTTGCGCGCGAACTGGAAATACGCCTCGCCCTGTGGATGCTTGCAGGGCAGATTGCGCACCAGCGGCAGCGGCCTTGCGTCGGCCACCTTGCGCGCAAATTCGAGCGCCTCGTCGGGCAGCGATTCGGCGGAAGCGGACAGCTTGTCGAACAGCTTCTGCCCGGGAATCATCGCCAGCATGTCGCTGGGCACGGCCTCACCGGTCGCAATCATGTTGAGCGCGTGCTCCACACCGATCACGCGCGGCAGACGCTGCGTGCCACCGGCTCCAGGCAACAGGCCGAGCTTCACTTCGGGTAACGCCACGGTGCAACCCGGAGCCGCCACGCGGTAGTGGCAACCCAGCGCCAGTTCCAGCCCTCCGCCCATGCACACGGAATGGATCGCGGCGACGATGGGCTTGCTGTAGTTCTCGACGGTGCGGATCACGGAATGCAGATTGGGATCCTGCAGCGACTGGGGCGTGCCGAATTCCTTGATGTCCGCGCCGCCCGAAAACGCCTTGCCAGCGCCGGTAATGACAACCGCCTTCACCGCCGCATCGTCCTCGGCCTTGGCCAACGCATCCACAATCCCCTGCCGCGTAGCCAGGCCAAGCCCGTTCACAGGTGGATTGTTCAAGGTGATCACAGCCACGTCGCCGTGAACTTGGTATTCAGCCGTCATTACGGTCGCTCCTCGGGTTGGGGATAGAGGCCAAGGGCCCTCCGCATGCATCGGATCGCCGATCCATTCGTGCAGAGGATCCCTGGAGAATAAAAACGAACGATCGTCCGATTTTTTGGAGAGTCTAGCGGGAGTCGGTGTGAGGGGTTTGTCTACTTTGGGACAGGCGGCGCACGCGGCGATTCCAGACAAAATTCACGGCAGTCTCACGGCGCAACGCACCCGATTCAAGTTATTTCGATTGTTTCATTTGCCTCGAAACGCAAATATAAATTGTAAATGCACGATCAATATCCATAGAAATTACCAAACACGTCATGATTCAGACTTACGAAAAAAGGACAGTTTGAGTAGAGTCGTAATCGCTAGTGAATCATGTTTACTAGTTTTTCCCAACCGCAAATCGAAAGGCGTTTTTATGAAAAAGGCAATCGCAATTGCAGCAGCAACCATTGGCATCACATGCATGGCTCAGAGCGCCCTTGCAGCCGGCAACGTGGAAGATGCAACCGCCGGAAACGGATCAGGCTGGGCGTGCGATCCAAGCAATCCGACGTATCAGGGAAATGTTCGCATTGTTCGCGACGACAACGTCCTACTTTGGCAAGGTGCCGCAAACGGCGCTCGCGAGTCGGCAGTTGGAGCGGTATGTGGGGGTAACTCGAATCACGGTTTCGATGCTTACTGGAACCCCACCTCGGCCCAATGGACGGGCCAGTTCCACAATGTTCATTTCTATTTTGTGCGCCCGAATGGAATCTTGGAAGAGATCCCAGGGTCCCCTAAGCTCGTGTGCTTTGGGACGGTTATCAGTCCCGGCGCCGGGTGCGGAACCTGAAGCTCCGATTGCCCTACTTGGAACTAGCTTGGCAACTTAAACCGGCTGAATACCGCGAAGTTGTACGCCTGTAGAAGCCCGATGCTAACGCACCGGGCTTTCGCATTTTCAGTGGTGCGCGGACTTGCAATTGCCCCACAAAATATCTGGAAGGCTCCGCAATCGGCACATCTAGACCGCTGGACGCTGATGCTCTGGTACCTGTCCAACATTGGAAATTGTATCAACACGAAATCCCACATGCCTTCGGTTAGAGTTCAGCGCAATGAATACCTTGCCACTGGCCTCGACAACGCCTGCTATGTCGCCTGTCGGCGATCTCGTTCGCAGTTGGCGCCAGCGCCGTCGGCTGAGCCAATTGGAGTTGGCCATGGATGCAGGCCTTTCCACGCGGCACCTGAGTTTCATCGAAACCGGGCGCTCGTGTCCGAGTCCTGAAGTTCTGATGGCGATTGCGCAGCAGCTCGACATTCCACTGCGCGAACGAAACACGCTCTTGCTCGCGGCGGGCTATGCGCCTCGATTTCCCCAACGAAGCATTCATGCGACCGCCATGCAGTCCGTGCGGGAGACGCTTACCCGTCTGCTGGATGCGCACCAACCCTATCCAGGTTTGGTGCTGGATGGACAGTGGAATGTGGTGCTCGCCAACAACGCGGCACTGAAGCTGGCCGAACTATTGCCTGATAGTCTGCGCACCCCCACGATGAACATCTACCGCGCGTCGCTGCATCCTGATGGCCTGGCGCGCTTTACACGCAATCTGGACGTGTGGGCCACACATCTGCTGGGAAACTTGCGCCGCTCGATTGAAAACACCGGCGACCCGGCACTGAGTGCCCTCGAAGCCGAGATACTGGAGTATCCACGCATGCGCGATGCGATGCGCAGGGGCGCTACATCAGAGACACAAGCTCTATTGGTTCCCTGCGTCCTGGATGTGCCAGCAGGCAGCGTTTCGATGTTCACCACGCTGACCAGCTTTGGCACGCCGCAGGATGTCACGCTTCAAGAGCTGTGCATGGAACTGTTCTATCCGTCTGACGCCGCCAGCGAGCAGTTGCTTCGCGCGCTTGCTGCATGACCTCCGAGGTAATCGACCTGCAGCAATGCTTTTCGTAGAGTGAATCTCACTCAGCCCGGGCACGAAATTGCAGGACGCCTGAGTCGCTACTGAAACCGCCGTAGTGCGTTTCACGCGCCATCAATCCAAGGAGATTCGCAATGACAGCTTACGCAGTGGGCTTGCTCAACGACTTAAAGGTAGGACCGGACATCGTGAGGTATCTGGAACACATCGATGCCAGCCTGACACCTTACGGCGGTGCATTTCTTGTTCACGGAACCCGCCCGCAGATGAAAGAAGGCGTCTTTACCGGCGACTGCATCATCATCAGCTTCCCTACGATGAAGCTGGCGCAGGACTGGTACGACTCGGAAGACTATGCAGCGCTTATTCCCCTGCGCGCTGCCAATGCCCAATCCACGATTTTCCTGCTGGAGGGCGTGGAGAGCGGATATCGGGCAGCGTCGTTGCTGGACAAATTGAAAATGACATAGGCATCGCGGAAAACCGATCCGCAACACGGGTGGCAGGGCGGTATCATGGCATCGAACGCTGTTTATTCAGTGCGTTTGATATTCAGCTCACCTTCCCCACTTGCGGACTCACTCCAAGGAGAAGTGCCATGTATGGTTTGATCGGGAAAATGAAAGTCGTCCCCGGAAAGCGCGACGAGCTCATCTCCATTCTCATCGAAGGCACCGGCGCAATGCCAGGATGCCTGAGCTACATCGTGGCTCACGACGCGGCGGACGCCGATGCCATCTGGGTGACCGAGGTCTGGGAAAGCCAGCAAAGCCATCAAGCGTCCTTGTCCCTGCCTTCGGTCCAGCAGGCCATCACTAGAGGCAAACCTCTGATCGCGGGGTTTGGAGAGCGGTTTGAGACCAAGCCCATTGGAGGCCAAGGGCTCGGGACTAGGCCCTAATGAATGTCCAACTCCGTGGTCGCGAGTACAAACACATTCAGTGCCTGCCGACCCGTGAGCTGATTGATCGCGTCGATGTCGAGGCCACCTGCATCAACGTCCGTGTAGCCGAGCGACCATGATTCGAAGGCGCGTTCCTTGATGTCGTGGAGATAGGCCAGTTGTCGCAAATCGGTGTGTCTGCGATCCGCCATGAGTGCCAAACGCAGAGCTTCAATGCTCTGGCGCGCGCCCTCCACGTATTGGGCGAAACTCTCCCCGTCAAACACCAGCAGACCCGTGATGCCGCGAATCGCATTGAGCTCACGCGCAATTTTCACAATCTCCCGACGACGGTCAGCGGGGCGTCTGCGGCCAGTTTGCTCGAATAAAGAAAGCCACTCAATTCGACGCTCATAGACTCTGCCAAATGACAATTTAATTGTCGATTGTAAGCCGAGGCGGCCGGATGCGGTGAATCGACCCAGCGGTACTCGAACAACCGGATCTCGACTTCCGGCTCTTCTTGCCGACAGTGCCAGCAGGGCCGGCAGGCGCAACGTCGTGATGCCGTCTGACAATGCGATGCGTAGTTGCCCATGAAAGCCATTCGCCGCCGCTTTCACACTGTCGCGGGCCCGCCGTAAGGTCCTGAAGATGCGCGGTACGTCCTCCAGAAACAGCTTGCCCGCCCGCGTTAACCTTGTGCTGCGGCTGGTGCGGACCAACAATTGGTCGCCCAGATCTTCGTCCAGTTCCTTGAGGGCGCGTGACAGCGGCGACTGCTCAATATGCAGCCGCCGCTGTCACGCGTGCGAAGTGGAGTTCTTCAGCAACGGCGAGGAAACAGCGCAGGTGACGTAACTCCATAGCTCGGTGTCCTCGTCCAGATTCCAGCATCAGTGCGATTCGGCTCGAACTCGCCCTGCGGTCGGAGCGCGACGCAGGACCAGCAGTTGCACCAGCGCGCCCAAGGCCGCAACGATGCCCGCACCGCTGGCCAGCACGCTTACCGGCCACTGCTGGAGCAGCAGCACGCCGCCCAGCGCCGCGCCGATGGCACTGCCCAGGTACAGCGCCGATTCGTTGAGCGCCACGGCCAGATTGCCATCGCCTTGCTGCTCGCGTGCATGGATCAGTTCGTTGTTCTGCGGCACCTGCAGCGCCCAGCCCACCGCGCCCCAAACAGCGATCGGCAGCATCACCAACCATGCGCCCAGTGCAGCCGTAGCCGGTAGCAGGAACAGCGCCACTGCCAGAATCGCCATGATCCACAAGGCCAATAGCGGCCCTTGACCCGATCCACCAGCGGCCCGATCAGGAAGCTGCCGAGCACGCCACCCACACCCCACACCCATAGGTAGGGAGTGGTCGAACGGGCCAACCCATCGCCAGTGGCGGCCAGTAGCGGGGCGATGAATGTGTACATGCCCAGGCTGGCGATGGCGGCCAACAGCGACACCAGCAGGATGGCGACCACGCGGCCATCGGCCAGCAGGGCCAGTTTGGCTTTAAGCGGCGTGGCGGCTGCGGCGGGAAACACTGGCAGCCTCAACGCCAGCCCCACCCAAGACAACGCGCCCAACGCGGCGACCAACCACAGCGCGGATGCCCAACCCAGGCGCTCAGCCAACAGCAGGCTCAAGGGCACACCAAGCACGGTACCGCTGGCCATGCCGCCCATGATCACCGCAATGGCTTTGCCACGCTTGTCGGGGATTGACAGGGCCGCCGAGGCTGCGATACCCATGGCGAGGTAGACGCCGGCACCGATGCCCGCGATGGCGCGGAAGATCAGCAGCGCAGTGAAGTTGGTTGCCAAGGCGCTTGCACCATTGGCGAACACGAACAAACCGAGCGCGAACAACAAGCCGCCGCGTTGCCGATGGGCAGGCAGCAGCGCGACGAACAGCGGTGAGCCCAGACCGTAGGCCAGGGTGAAGGCTGTCACCAGTTGCGCCGCGAGGGCGACGGGCACCGCGAAGGCTGTTTCGATCATCGGGATCAGGCCTGCGGTGACGTAGGACGCCATGCCCAAGGCGAAGGCACCGAGGGCGATGAGATAAACCGGGGATTGCGTGGGGCGGGACATAGTGGGACTCCCAAGGGATGTAAAAGAGCGGGACGCGCACGCCACCGTGTGCATTCCACTGTCGCGTCAGAGAGTGAGCTCGACGTGGTATTCGGCCAGCCGGGCGTTCAAGCCGATCGCCAACTCCATGCCATCGAAGGCCTTCATCTCCCAAGGGATGTTGAAGGCGTACTGGCCGCAGATCCGGTTCAAGGTCACAAAGGTGCGGTATTGCCCGGTCGCCTTCAATCCGTTCAGCTTTTCACTCAACAAGCGCTGGTACATGCCCATTTCTCCTTGGTTCTACTACAACTCAATAGCGATTTCGCAAGCACCCGCTGCAAGCCGTCACAGTGGGATATAGCGATTGTGAGCACGTTTTTTAACTAGTACAATTTAACTATTTATACTATTACTTATGGTGATGGCATGAGTATCATTCGTAATATGGAACGCACGCGCAAGGAACTGTCGGAGTTCTTGCGCAGCCGCCGCGAGCGGTTGCGCCCTATAGACGCAGGCTTGCCGGCAGGTGGTCGTCGCCGAACGCCGGGGCTGCGACGCGAAGAGGTGGCGGCACTGGCAGGCGTGGGCTTGACTTGGTACACATGGCTGGAGCAAGGACGCGATATCAGCGTGTCCGCTACCTTCCTGGACAACCTGGCACGCGTGCTCAAACTCGATGCAGCGGAGCGGCGCTACCTGTATCTGCTCACACAACGACGCCCGCCTGCCGAGCCGGGCAAGACGTGGTGCGTCGTACCGCCAGTGATTCATCGGCTCATGGGCGACCTGATCTCACGTCCCGCCTATGTGATCAATCTGCGTTGGGACGTCTTGGCCTGGAATACAGTGGCGGACCGCGTGTTCCATTTTTCCCAGCATGCGCCTGAGCGCCGTAACCTGTTGTGGATGTTGTTCGCTGACAAACCGACCCAGGCGCTGTTCAATCCTTGGGATGATCAGGCGCTGCAGATGCTGTCCCACTTTCGCCGTGACTTCGTCAAGGCGACGCAGGAGCCTGATATCTGCGCGTTGATCAAGGATCTAGAGAAAGTCTCGCCTGATTTCCGGGTATGGTGGCAACGGCAGGACATTCACGGGCCAGACAATGGCTGGCGGCGCCTGCATCTCAAAGGGGTCGGTCCGGTGGCATTCGACTACACCAAGCTGACGATTGACGAGGATCATCATTTGCGGCTGGTGTACTACGCGGCAATGGAAGATGACGGTGGCACGCGAGGATTCGCGAAGTGGTTAAACCAGGCCGAAGCGACGGAGGCTTGAGATTCGGGCACAAGGGCTAACCGATGGCAGCCCCCGTTGCCGCCCAATTTCCCAAGAAACGGCACCGCCGCGAACCGTCGCGACGATGTGCTGACAGAGCAACATGAAGTTCGTGTTTTGCAAGCTCAACGACCAGCGCCACACGTATTCAGGGCCGTGACGGCTTGGAAACGCGGGTTGAAGCGTGCCGGATTGAAGGACACACAATTTCGAGACTTGCGAGCAAAGGCGCTCACGGACGCGGATGAGTCGGATGGAATTTTGGCTGCGCAAAGACTCGGCGGGCACTCAACTCAGTCACAAACCGCAGAATACGTGCGGCACAAGAAGGCGATCCAAGCGAAGGCCGTGCGTTAGACACTTGCTATTTGGTTAGACAAAAGGCCCGTAAGAGTTTCCTCCTACGGGCCTTTGCTATCAATGGTCGGAGCGGCGGGATTCGAACTCGCGACCCTCTGCTCCCAAAGCAGATGCGCTACCAGGCTGCGCTACGCTCCGACAAGACTCGTATTCTAACCATCTAATTTGCCACTTTTTGGCAAATCAGAAATATTTTTGCACCATCAGCGAAAAAGATGAGGTTCGCTGGTTTCGACAACCCCTTGCCTGTCGGCAACGAGCACACCAGAGGATCAGCGATTGCCGCCCGAAGAATGGCCTGGGCCAGGGCCACGTCCGGCCAGGTGGCGGAAGGTGATGCGACCCTTGGTCAGGTCGTAGGGCGACATTTCGAGCGACACCTTGTCGCCCGCGAGGATACGGATGTGGTGCTTGCGCATCTTGCCGCCGGTGTAGGCGATCAATTGGTGTCCGTTGTCCAGAGTCACGCGAAAACGCGAGTCAGGCAAAACTTCAGTGACGCTTCCCTGCATCTCAATCAGTTCTTCTTTGGCCATGTTCAGTCTCTAAAATCAGATTCGTGGCAAATGCACACAGTATGGGTACGTCAGCCACTGAAACTGCGGCCCTGGATTGCTGAACGTCCGAGGTGCAGTAGAAATGGGGCTGGAGATCACCGCTTGCATCGCCAACAGATGAAGGGCTGCCGTGAAAACGGGCAGCCAGGCATGAGAAGGCAAGCGTTGCGTGGTTAGCCCGCGATTATAACGCGATGCCTAAATGCGCGTGGGCTCACGGCGTAAGCGCATGCGCCAGCGTCCTGAGCATATCGGTCTGGCTGATGATGCCAACCAACCGGTGCTCGTGGTTGACGATGGGAATGTGCCGCCTGCCACGTTCCGAAAACATGGGCACCAGATCCATGACCTGTTGATCCATTCTGGCGACCTGCACCGGTGCAGACATCAGCGCCCCGATGGTCTGCGCTTTCCTGGCGCCCTTCCACGGGATCAGCGCGCGGAGTTTTTTCCCGAACCCCTCTGCAGGTTCCTGCCCGAATTGCTGCTGCATCAGATCCGTGGCGGTCACGATGCCGACGACCGCCTGCTGTTCATCGACCACGGGCAAGGCCTTGATTGAATGGCTGCTCATCATCGTCCAACCTTCGCTCAGACTTGCGTTGTCGCGAATGAAATGCACGGGTGTGGACATCACCGTCTCGCAACGCAGATCACCGAGCGTTCGCTGAAATGCTGCCTTTGCCGCGTGGTGCAGAAGGCTTTCGAGATCGCTTCGGCTGACGTCCAGCACCCGGTTGTAGCTCTTGAGAGCAGCATCAAGATCCGCGCTGGTGAATGGACTGGACGAGGTACTTGATGGATCGCCCGTTTTCGGTGCGACGGGCTTTTCCTGGGATAGGCACGCCCGGTGACGCGGTTGTAGACGATGCCGATGACGATGAGAAGCACCACATCGAACAGCACGAAGCCCAGATAACGGCTGGTGTGCGTCGCGGGTTCGAGCACGGCGAGCAGCGCCAGCGAGGCTCCGGGCGGATGCAGGCAGCGTAGCGCCAGCATCAGCGAAACGGCAAGACCCACGGCCAGCGCGGCTGCAATGACCAACTGCGGAACGAACTGCGCGACCAGCACGCCCACGGCGGCCGACATCACACTGCCCGCAAACACCGCCCACGGCTGCGCCAAGGGCTCGAAGGCAGGCCGATAACCAGTACCGAACTCGCCGCCAATGATGCGACCATCCAGAGTCCCGGTGGGTGCAACAGCCCCAGAGATGGGCAAAAAGCGATATCAGCCCGACCGCAATCACCAAGCCCACCAGCATGCGCACGCGCTCGTTGAGGTCGATCGACATGGGCGCAGGCCAGAAGCGCCTCAACCAATCGGAGAACGAGGATGCACGAGACGAAGGGCGAAGAGAACTCACAATGGCAACGCGAATGCTCGGAAGAATGGGGTGGCAGGAAACGCGCGTGGGATGACCCCATACGCGCCAACACGCGTGGCATTGTCCAACAAGCGCTCAGATTTTGCTTGGCATCAAGCATTGCGCCACGCGGTGTATCGCGCGAGCCCCGGATCCGCCAGCGCTTGACCTGATGGTTTCGCCTGTCGCCACCGGTAGAATGCACTTGCTACAAAAAAGGATGCACCCCACGTGTCAGACAGAATTGCCGTTCTTCCCCAGTACCTGCTGCCCAAGCAGGCACTGACGAATTTCATGGGGCGGCTGGCCTCTTTGGAGGGCGGCGGTCTGACCACTGCAGTGATTCAGCGATTCGTTGCGCACTACGAGGTCAACATGAGCGAGGCGGCCAATCCGGACATCGCCAGCTACCGCACATTCAATGAGTTTTTCACGCGCGAGTTGCGCGCCGGTGTCCGGCCACTCGCGAACGCCAAGGCCATTTGTCCTGTGGATGGTGCGATCAGTCAATTGGGTCCCATAGCCCAGGATCAGATCTACCAAGCCAAGGGCCACACCTATTCCACGACCGCGCTGCTCGGCGGCGATTCGGCGTTGGCCGCCCCGTTCACGAACGGCAGCTTTGCAACCATTTACCTGAGCCCGCGCGACTACCACCGCATCCACATGCCGTGTGACGGCAAGCTGACGCGCATGATTCACGTGCCCGGCGAGCTGTTCTCGGTCAATCCGACCACGGCGCGCGGAGTGCCCGGACTGTTCGCACGCAATGAACGCGTGGTCTGCATGTTCGACACGCCACTTGGCAAGATGGCCTTGGTACTGGTGGGCGCGACCATCGTTGGCAGCATGGCGACGGTCTGGCATGGCCTCGTCAATCCGCCTCGCCCGGGTACGGTGCGCAATTGGACCTATGCCGACAAGCCGGTCAAACTGCGCAAAGGTGCGGAGATGGGACGATTCCTGCTCGGGTCGACGGTGGTACTGCTGTTTGAACCGGGAGCGGTGGAGTTCCAGCCGGATTGGATAGCCGCGCGCCCAGTGCGCCTTGGTGAGGCCATGTCACGCTGAGCTGACCTGCTGGACCGGGTTTTCATAGCCGAATCCGTGGCGTGCTTTGTTTTTAATAGCATCCAATGCATACGGGCTGCGAAAAATCTATGCAATTCGCAATGCATGCTTTGAGAGTCTATTAGCGGCTCCGCATCCAATTGCGTATAATTAAGCGACTATGTTACGGTGGGTTATAGCGCTACTCAGCGCATACTTCATTCTTGCTTTTGGGGCGTCGGCGCATTGCGCGGCGGACCATGGCACGTCTCATAGCGCGATTTCTCAAAGCATTGCTCTCAAGCTGACTGCCGCTGCACACGTGCATGAAGCACGGCAATTGCACGACACGCCCTCCCGGCGCCCGCAGAGCAGGTCCCGGCAGGCAGCATGCTGATGCAGCAAGTCCTCGATGATTTCGCCATCGATCTGCCGGACTTGCTGAGCCCTCCTGATCGGACCTATTCAGAGACGCCACTGCGCGTTCGTCTGATGGACGAGCGGCCGATTGCGCCGCATTCGCCTTCGCTCAAACGAAGGCCCAAACCTCCCCGAGTCTCGACCTTGCCGGCCTAACGCTGTTGGCCGGGCACGCGCGTGCTTTGCTGGTTTTCCCACAACCATCGCCGCGTGACCTCTCTGCCGATGGCACCTGTGTGACCTGATGCGCTTCAAACGTTCACACGGGCCGACACTCCCGAAGTTGCTTTCCCGATGCAGCCCACGCAGTTTGACTGCTCAAGCATGCATCGCATCCGACACTCGAATCTCAGGCCCGACATGATAAGCGTCGGGCCAACCCAAGGAGCCCATCATGCGCCTCACCACTCGCGGAAAAATGGCTGTTACCGCCATCACCGATCTTGCTTCCCGCTCTCACGGACATCCCGTGGCGCTGCCGAGCATCAGCGCGCGCCAAGGCATCTCGTTGTCCTATCTGGAAGACATCTTCAGTGCGCTACGCCGTGCGGGACTTGTGCGCAGCATTCGTGGCCCCGGTGGCGGCTACACGCTGGCCCGACCCGCCAGCGACGTGTCCATCGCCGACATCGTCAAGGCATCGGACCGTGTGATGAACGCGGAGGCCGACGAGAACGGCAACCTGCGCGAAGACTCGCCCTCCGGCAAGATGACCGCCGAGCTCTGGACGAACTTTCACTCTCGCGTACTCGACTATCTGCAGTCGGTCACCGTCGCCGATCTGGTCGCCCAGCAAAGCGTCGTGCAATCCGCAGAGCGGACGAGAGACTCGGCAACGCGTCTGGGTTCCGCCGTCAAACGCCTGAAGGGACGCACCTCCGCGAGGACCCAGTTCCCGGCGCAGAACGTGCCCAACTCGGTATTCGCTTTGGCTGCGGTGGGCCTGCGTTCCTGAAGGAAGGTGGTCTGACAAACGATGCAACGAGCTGGAACCCCTGAGCTGCTGCCCGAACGGGCGTTGCTCAGGGTTCTGGCGCCGTTCGGCGGATCACGCCGAAATCCGGCGTGGCCGACGATCACTGCACCGCCTCCGCAGACTACACTTGACCGCATGTCTGACATTTACATGACCGTCGTCCACGCGTTGCGCGCCCACTGGAAGGCGCACGACGACGCCTACCCTCAAAAGATCGTGCTATCCCCGGCTCAGGCGGATCGCCTGCTTGAACTCCAGACCGTCGGAATGGTGGCATTTCCTGACGCACGCACCACGCCGCGCCGAGATCGTTTCATGGGCGCAAGCATCGAAGTCGATGCCGCCAGTTCGGGCGTGCTCGTTGCCATGGACGGCACGGAAATTCCGCTCGATTCGCTGCCTGAAATCGAGGCCAAGAACTAAGGCCTGTTCATTGACCACCTGACTTCAATTCATGCGCGTCCTGCCGCCGTGAGATTTGGCGCTACCGTCCCGCCAACTTTTTCACCGCCTCCAATGTCCTCTTCACGTGCGCCTCGGGATCACTGCCCTCGTGCGCGAACACGACTTTGCCGTCCGTGCCGATGACGTAAGAAATCCGGTCCGCCATATTGGGCCTAGCGGCGTTGGTGGCGTCGTAGGCGCGGATGGTTTTTGCGTCCGGATCCGAGGCAACCGCGAACTGGTCCCGGCAGGCTTCGGTCGAGAACTTTTTCAAGGTGTCGATATCGTCGTGAGAGATGCCAACGACTGTTGCGCCGAGTTGGTTGAACTGCGGCGTGGCTTCTGCAAAGGCGTGTGCCTCAAGGGTGCAGCCCTGGGTGAACGCCTTGGGAAAGAAATACAGCACGACCGGCCCTTTCTTGAGGGCCGCAGCAACGTCGAACGGAAATGCCTTGCCCGCAAGGGCGGCAGTGGTCTTGAACGCAGGGGCAGGATCGCCCGGCTTGAGCGCCGCCTCGGCCATTGCCATCAGGCCGAGCGAAAGAACACTGGTGGCGAGTGCTCGGTAGACACGGGACATTTTGCGCATGGGACAAGGCTCCTGATTGTTCGTTTACAGCAACTGAAAAGACCAATTCACGCAATTTAACCGACCTTGCCGAATCTCGCCCGAGCCTTTCAAATCTCCAGTGCCTATTCACACAACGTACGGGATCGCGTTGTGCAGTCCTTGCGGCGTTGCATTCCTTGCGCGGGTCCCTACCCGCGCCTAACATGAGCGGCCCTGCCTGGCTTGCGCGACCCCGTGGGTTGGGTGAACAGGCTCCAGCCATTCGCTGCGAATAGCCGTGTCAGCGCGCAATTGCATCGCGCTTCCTTCAAACACGATCTCGCCGCGTCCCATCACGAGGACGCGATCGGCAATCTCCAGCGCGATGCTGAGTTTCTGCTCGATCAGCAGGACCGCAATGCCGATGTCCCTCAAGCGCGCAAGAAAGTGTGCAAGCTGTTGAACGACCATGGGAGCAAGCCCTTCGGTGGGCTCGTCGATGATGATGAGTTGCGGGTCACCCATCAAAGTGCGGCACAGCGTGAGCATTTGCTGCTCACCGCCAGAAAGCAGGCCAGCCGCGACATTGCGGCGTGCTCCCAGTTGCGGGAACAGCGTATACATATCGTCTACGCTCCAGCGTGCCTCATGGGCCGGTTTCCGCTGGATTCCGAGCATCAGGTTTTGCTGCACGGTAAGCGCCGAAAAAACGTCGCGGCTTTCAGGCACGTAGCCAATGCCCTGTCGGGCGATTTCAAAGGTTTTCAGCGTGTCCAGACGCTGGTTGTTCCATTGCATTTCGCCTTGCCACGGCACCATTGCCATGACGGCCTTCGCAAGCGTGGATCGGCCCGAGCCATTGCGTCCGAGCAGCGCGACGATTTCGCCAGCGCTCACATGCAGATTCACGCCGTGCAGCACATGGCTCTTTCCATACCAGGCGTGCAGTTGGCTGATTTGCAGCATCTCAGAGAAGCTCCGCGTCCGCCGTGCCGAGATAGGCCTGCTGCACCAGAGCATTCGCGCGAATGCTCTCTGGTGTATCGAATGCGATCAGTTCTCCTTGCGCCAGCACCGCCACGCGATCGGCCAGGTTGAAGACCACACTCATGTCGTGCTCCACAGTGAGCAGTGTTCGGCCATGCGTGAGCTTGCGGAGGAGACCGGTGAAGTGCGCGGTCTCGCCGCGACTCATTCCGGCGGTGGGCTCGTCGAGCAAAATCACGCGCGCGCCGCCAGCCACCGTCATGCCGATCTCCAAGGCGCGTTGTTCGGCATAACTCAGCCGCGATGCAAGCTCGGCGCGGCGGTGGGCAAGACCCAGGCTCTCGAGCATTTCCTCGGTGCGCTGATTCGCATCCCGTGCGTGGCGAAGTCGTCGCCAGAAAGCGTAGCGATATCCCATGCTCCACAGCACGCTGCAGCGCAGGTTGTCGAACACGCTCAGGTTGAAAAACAGGTTGCTGATCTGAAAGCTGCGTGCAAGGCCAAGGCGGTTGATTTCAAAAGACCGCTTCGACGTGATTTGCACGCCATCGAGCAGCACCTCACCGGACGTCGCGCGCGTGCCGCCACTGATGAGATTGAACAGCGTGGACTTGCCCGCGCCGTTCGGGCCGATGATGGCGACGCGTTCGCCATGCCGAATCGTCATGCTGAGGTCGCGAATGATTTCGGTATTGCCGAAGCGTTTGCGCAAGTGGCGCAACTCCAGCGCGTGTGCCTGGGTAGCGGCGGCGCCGTTCATGGCAGTTCCTTCCTCATCCTGTGGATGAGGAATTTCGCGGCTACCGCGCCGCACAGTGCTGCCGCACCCATCGTGATCCAGTCAGCAAGGCGATGAACGTCGAGCGTCATGTTCATAAATGTCAGGCCGGAATCGATGTGGCCTTCCAGTTGCAGGTGGTAGATCATCTCCACCAAGGCCGCGCAACCTGAAAGCGCGAGCAATCCGCAAAGGCACAGGCCGATCAGCAAACCCCAGTGCCTGCGCAAGCGCCCGCTTCGCAGCGCCTGGAAGAACGACACGAGCATACCGGCGACTCCCCCGGGGCATACATCACGCTCAGCACGAAAGCGAGGCCCAGATACAGAAGCCAGGCGCGCGTCAGATGCGAGAGCAAAACGCTGGACAGCACCATGAGCACGGCACCGATGACGGGGCCGAAAAAGAAACCGGCACCGCCCAGAAAAGTGAACAGCAGGTAGGCGCCGGAACGCAGCATTCCGAGACTGTCTGCGGCCGTGACAATCTCCAGATGAATCGCCATGAGCGCACCACCGACGCCCGCAAAAAAGCCCGACGCGATGAATGCAAGATGACGCACGCGCTGCGGGTTGTAGCCGACAAACGCGGCACGCACCGGGTTGTCACGCACGGCGTTGAGCATGCTGCCGAGCGGCGTCCCGGTGAACAGGAACATCGCGAGCGTGCAGGCGAGGCAATATGCGGCGATCAGGTAATACACCTGGATGGCGGGACCGAAAGTCAGACCTGCCACGCCGAAAACTGGCGCGCCGTAGACGCGGTCGATGCCGATACCGCCCTCGCCTCCAAAGAGTTCAGGAAACATCAGCGCCACCGCAGCCACGAGTTCGCCGATGCCCAGCGTGATCATCGCGAACGTCGTTCCTGCCCGGCGCGTGCATAGAAAACCGAACACGGCAGCAACCAGCATGCCGGTCAACCCGCCGACGATGGGCACGAAAACCAGCGGGATCGCAAGCTGCCCGCTCGACGCCAGACGGATCGCATGTACCGCACCGAATGCACCCAGCCCGGAATACACGGCATGGCCAAAACTCAGCATGCCGCCCTGCCCGAACAGCATGTTGTATGAGAGACAAATGATGATGGCGTAGCCGATCTGCGAGAACACGCCGATGGCGAAGCTGCTTGACGCAACAATCGGCGCGGCGAGCAAGGCGATGGCCAGCAGCGCAAACGCCAGCCACATGGTCTTGCGCGACCCTGCGCGTTGCGGAGGAGCCTGCATCACGTTCATCCCTCACGTGCTCCGAGCAGCCCGCGCGGTCGCACGACGAGCATCGCCACCAACAGCAAAAACGGAAGAATGGGTGCGATCTGCGAAAGGCTAATCCGCATCAGCGTGGACGCCGCCGCCGTGTCTGCGTCGACCGTCCAACCCCATGCCGCAAGCACCTGCGCCACCGATACGTCGAGGCCCACGGCAAAGGTCTGAACCACGCCAATCAACAGCGATGCGACGAACGCGCCCGCCAGCGATCCGAGGCCGCCGACCACTACGACCACGAAGATGATCGAGCCCACCGATGCGGCCATGCCCGGCTCGGTCACATAGGTGTTGCCACCGATCACGCCGGCCAGGCCCGCAAGCGCGCAGCCCGCGCCAAACACCAGCATGAACACGCGTGGCACGTCGTGCCCCAGCGCTTCGGCCATGTGCGGGTGAGTGAGTGCGGCCTGGATCACCAAGCCGATGCGCGTGCGCTTGAGCGTGAACCACAGCACCAGCAACATCAAAACCGCCACCAGCATGATGAATGCGCGTGACCTGGGAAACTGCACGTCATACAGGCTGAACAGCGATCCTTGCAAAAACGGCGGCAGTTGATACGCGACCACGGACCGGCCCCAGAGGAGTTGCACGACTTCGAGCACCAGATAGGACAGACCGAAGGTCACCAGCAGTTCCGCGACATGTCCGGACGCGTGCACACGCCGCAGCACAAAACGCTCGAAGGCCGCGCCAAGCAGCCCCACGAGCAGCGGCGCGACGATCAGCGCCGCCCAGAAACCCATCACGCCCGACAACGAATAACCCAGATAAGCCCCGAGCATGTAGAAGCTCGCATGCGCAAAATTCAGCACGCCCATCATGCTGAAAATCAACGTAAGCCCTGCGCTCAGCATGAACAGCAGCAGGCCGTAGCTGATGCCGTTCAGAAGCGAAATGGCGGCGAACTCTAAGGTCATCGAAGGGATGTCATGCGCAGGGTGGAAGAAGATGCCGGAACTCCAAATCAAGCAAAAGGCGCGCGTCCCGCAAGGAACGCGCGCCAACCAGTGCTTCATTGAGCAATGGGTTCTGCCTACAGCCCGGGCAGCCTGTAGCCCTTCAAATCCTCGCGCAGCCTGGTCTTGAGCATCTTGCCCGTGGCACCGAGCGGAATGGCTTCCACAAACACCACGTCATCGGGAATCTGCCATTTGGCGGTCTTGCCTTCGTAGAACTGGAGCAATTCCTCACGCGTCAGTTGCTTGCCGGGCTTGAGCGCCACGGCAACGATGGGACGCTCGTCCCACTTGGGATGCGGCATGCCGATGCAGGCGGCCATTGCGACGGCGGGGTGGGCCATGGCGATGTTCTCGAGGTCGATGGAGCTGATCCATTCGCCGCCGGACTTGATCACATCCTTGGTGCGGTCGGTGATGTGCATGAAGCCGTCCGGATCGATGGTGGCCACATCGCCCGTGGGAAACCAGCCGCGTCCGTTCTCGTCCGCCACCAGCGGGTTGCTACCCTTGAAGTAACTCTGCAAAACCCAGTGGCCGCGCGCCATCAGGTCACCGTAGCTCTTGCCGTCCCAGGGCTGTTCCCTGCCCTCGGCATCGACGATCTTGAGATCGACGCCGCAGAATGCCCGGCCCTGCTTTTGCAGCAGTTTCATCTGCTCGTCCTTGGGCAGATGCAGGTGCTTGTTCTTGAGCGTGGAAAGCGAGCCCAGCGGACTCATTTCCGTCATGCCCCAGGCATGCAGCACGGTCACGCCGTATTGATCCTGGAACGCATCGATCATCGCCGGAGGGCAGGCAGAGCCGCCGATGATGGTTCGTTTGAGCGTGTTGAATTTCAGTTGGTTGGCGCTGACGTGGTTCAGCAGCATCTGCCAGACCGTGGGCACGCCCGCTGCCATCGTGACGCCTTCGGCCTCGATCAGTTCATATACCGATTTGCCGTCGAGCGCCGGACCAGGGAACACCACCTTGGCACCCGTGAGCGCGGCCATGTAGGGCGTACCCCAAGCGTTCACATGGAACATCGGTACGACGGGCAACACCGCGTCACGCGCGGAGATGCTCATCACATCGGGCAGCGCCGCCGCGAATGCATGCAGCACCGTGGAACGATGGCTGTACAGCGCGCCTTTGGGATTTCCGGTGGTGCCGCTCGTGTAGCACAGGCTCGATGCGGTGTTTTCGTCGAACTCAGGCCAGACGTAGACATCACTCTGTGCGCCAATCCAGGCCTCGTAAGACACGAGGTTGGGAATACCGCTGTCGGCCGGCAGCTTGTCGGCGTCGCACAGTGCCACCCACTTCTTCACCGTGGGGCACTTGTCGTGAATGGCCTGGATGATGGGCAGAAAGCTGGTGTCAAAGCACAGTATCTGGTCTTCTGCATGGTTGACGATCCATGTGACCTGCTCCGCATGCAGGCGCGGGTTGATGGTGTGCAGCACGCGCTGCGAGCCGCTCACGCCGAAGTACAGCTCCATGTGGCGGTAGCCGTTCCACGCGAGCGACGCAACGCGATCACTGGACGCCACGCCGTCCGCATCCAGCGCGTTGGCCAGTTGGCGGGCACGTCGGGCCAGGTCGCGGTAGGTGTAGCGATGGAGGTCTCCTTCCACGCGGCGCGAAACGATTTCCGCATCGCCGTGGTGGCGCTCGGCAAACTGAATCAGTGAAGAAATCAGCAGGGGTTGACTCTGCATTAGGCCCAGCATGCTTGTGCTCCTTGATATTTTTGGGTCAGTGGTGCGAATCGCGCCATGGTATCCGCACTTACGGGTGGAAACACGAAAAACACTGTCGCCTAAGGCACGCGGCTTGTTGTGCATTGCAGCAAATAAGGCATGGCCTTATGGGTGACCGGTCATCGTGAGTTTGGGACAATTGCCTCATGAATCTGACTCTTTCGTCCGACGGTTCTTCCACGCAGGATTCGGCTCTGCAGGGCCCGCCGTGGCGGGCTTCGGGATTTGCTGATCTTGGCGCCCGGTTTCTTACCGAGCTTCGCCCTACCCCATTACCAGAACCTTACTGGGTGGGCCGCAACCCGCAGGTCGCCGAAATGGCCGGAATCGATCCTCGCTGGCTTCAGACCGACGAGGCGCTGCAGATGCTCACGGGGAATCTCGTCGAGACTGGGATGCACCCCTACGCGACGGTCTACAGCGGCCATCAGTTTGGCGTCTGGGCCGGGCAGCTCGGCGATGGTCGCGCGATCACTCTCGGCGAGACGCAGGCCGGGCAGGAAATCCAGCTCAAGGGCAGTGGGCGCACACCTTATTCGCGCATGGGTGATGGCCGTGCGGTGCTGCGCTCATCGATCCGGGAATATCTGTGCAGCGAAGCCATGCATGCGCTGGGCATTCCGACTACCCGCGCGCTGTCGGTCACAGGTTCCGCCGCGCCGGTGTATCGCGAGCAGGTGGAGACCGCAGCCGTCGTCGCGCGGGTCGCGCCGAGCTTCATCCGCTTCGGGCATTTCGAGCACTTCAGCGCGCGCGGCGACGAAGCATCGCTCAAGGCGATCGCAGACTACGTGATCGACCGCTACTACCCCGAATGCCGCACCAGCCCTGGCTTTGCGGGCAATGCCTATGCGGCGTTGCTTCATGTGGTGAGCGAACGCACGGCAGCGCTGATCGCGCAATGGCAGGCCGTCGGCTTCTGCCATGGAGTGATGAACACCGACAACATGAGCATCCTCGGCCTCACCATCGACTACGGGCCCTTCCAGTTTCTCGACGCCTATGTGCCCGGCCACATCTGCAACCACAGCGATGACCGTGGCCGTTATGCGTTCGACCAGCAACCCAACGTCGGCTACTGGAATCTCCTGTGCCTCGCGCAGGCGCTGCTGCCGTTGATCGGAGAGGAAGAAGTCGCGCGCGAGGCCGTGGGTTCGTATCCCGAGGCCTTTGCGCGCGAATTCAAGCTGCGCATGGCGGCCAAACTCGGGCTCGCCGCCGAAGCCACCGAGGACGCCCGATTCGCGCCTCTGCTGCAAAGTCTTCTGGGTCTGATGGCGCAAGATGCGGTCGACTACACGATCTTCTGGCGCACCCTAGCCCATGCCTCGACTTCGGAGGAATACACCCCGGTTCGCGATCTGTTCCTGCATCGGGAGGATTTCGACCAGTGGCTTACCCGTTTGCACAATGTGCGATTGCCAAAGGCCCGGGATCACGACGCAGTACGATCCATGCTCGACGTGAACCCGAAATTCGTGCTGCGCAACCACCTCGGAGAAATGGCGATCCGCGCGGCACGCGAGCAGGACTTCAGCCTGGTGCACGCCTTGCAAACCGTGCTCGCGACGCCATTTGCAGAGCACCCGCAGCACGAGAGCTTTGCGGACTTTCCGCCCGACTGGGCTTCACAGATTTCCATCAGTTGTTCGTCATGACCTACCCCATCGAAAAAACCGACGCCGACTGGCAAAAGCTGCTCGCCGAAAAAGGTGCGGAACCTGCGGCTTTCCAGGTCACGCGCCATGCCGCCACCGAGCGCCCGTTCACCGGCAAATACGAGACCGTCTGGGCCGACGGAAGCTACCACTGCGTCTGCTGTGGCAACAAGCTGTTCGATTCGGATACCAAGTTCGACGCGGGCTGCGGCTGGCCGAGCTTTTCCGAAGCCGTGCCGGGCTCGATCAAGGAAATCGTCGATCACACCCACGGCATGATTCGCACCGAAACCGTGTGTGCACAATGTGGCGCGCATCTGGGCCATGTGTTCCCCGATGGCCCGACACCCACCGGCCTGCGCTATTGCATGAATTCGGCCTCGCTGGATTTCGATCCGAACAAATGACAATGTCTCCATGAAACTGTTACTCGACTTCTTCCCCATCATCCTTTTCTTCGTCGCCTACAAGGTGTGGGGAATCTATGTCGCCACGGGCGTGGCGATTGCCGCCACAGTGGTGCAACTGGCCTACATGCGCATCAAGACCGGCAAGACCGAGCCGATGCAGTGGGTGAGCCTGGTGATCATCGTGCTCTTTGGCGGCGCTACCCTGCTCGCGCACAACGAGGACTTCATCAAGTGGAAGCCCACCGTGCTCTACTGGGTGATGGGCGCCGTGCTGTTCGTGGGGCAGATTGCCTTCAACAAGAACTTCATTCGCACATTGATGGGCTCGCAAATCCAGTTGCCCGATCCGGTCTGGAAGAACCTCAACTACGGCTGGACGGTTTTCTTCGCCGTGATGGGCGCGCTCAACCTGTGGGTTGCCTTCAACTTCGACACCGACACCTGGGTGAACTTCAAGCTGTTTGGCGGCATGGGACTGATGATCGTGTTCGTCATCGGCCAGGCCATCTACCTGAGCCGCCACGTCAAGGAAGAAGGCGAAGACCCCAAGCGGATCGAGGACGCCAAGCCATGATCGAAGTGACCGCCGCGAACATGCAGGAACTTCTGGCCCGCACCCTGGCTCCCACTCAGCTTGAAGTCATTGACGAAAGCGGCCTGCATGCCGGGCACGCTGGCGCCAATGGCACAGGTTTTGGCACACACTTCCGTGTACGCATTGCGTCACCCATGTTTGAAGGCAGGCCGCGGGTAGCCAGGCATCGGCTTGTGTATGATTCGCTACAGACTTTCATCGACAACGGTGCGCATGCCATTGCCATTGAAATTCTTTGAACAGGCCGGCGTCGCCGGTCGCGGAACGCAAGTTCTGCAAAAACATTTCCTTTTTTTGGATTTCGAATGAAGAAAAAGCTCATGTCCGGCCTCGTGGCCGCAGCGTTGCTGGGCACCGTGGTTTTGCCCGTGTCCGCCCAGAACCTGGCGATCGTGAACGGCAAGCCGGTTCCCAAAGAACGCGCAGATGCCCTGAAGCTGCAGGTGGAAAAATCCGGTCGTCCGATCACCCCTGAAGTCGAAGGTCAGATCAAGGAAGAAGTGATCGCCCGCGAAATCTTCATGCAGGAAGCCAAGAAGCGCGGCCTCGAAGGTTCGGCCGACTACAAGACCCAGTTGGAACTGGCTCGCCAGACCATTCTGATTCGCGAACTCTTCGCCGACTACCAGAAGAAGAACCCGGTGACCGACGCCGAGATCCAGGCGGAATACGACAAGTTCGTCGCCTCCAATTCCGGCAAGGAATACAAGGCCAGCCATATCCTGGTCGAGAACGAAGATCAAGCCAAGTCGATCATTGCCCAGATCAACAAGGGCGCGAAGTTTGAAGACATCGCCAAGAAGGAGTCCAAGGATCCCGGATCCGGCGCTCGCGGTGGCGACCTCGACTGGGCCAATCCCAGCAACTACGTGGCCGAATTCACCGAAGCACTCGTGAAGCTCAAGAAGGGCGAAATGACCGCCGTGCCGGTTAAGAGCCAGTTCGGCTATCACATCATCCGCCTCGACGACACACGCGACGCACAACTGCCGAAGCTCGACGAAGTCAAGCCACAGATCGCCCAGCAACTGCAACAAGCCAAGCTCGCCAAGTTCCAGGAAGACCTGCGCAGCAAGGCCAAGGTTCAGTGATCGGCGCATCCGACCGCTGCTGAACTGACAGGACGAAAGCTGCCAGGCACCGCTCTAGGCAGCAGCCGCCACCGAGTCAAGCACAAAGCCCGACATGGTTCGGGCTTTGTGCTTTTATGCCTCGTCACTTTTGAACCCAAAGCGGGTGCGCTCACCCCCGCCCGAATAACCAGACCCAACCACTCAAAAGCCCCAGCAACACCGGCTGGTGCAGCAGGTAGTAGCTCAGGCTCCAACGCCCCATCAACGAAAGAAGGCCCGCCCGGGCGCCAGCGTCGCGCTCAGCCACCGCGCGTGCGTGCGCTGAATCCACTGCCCTGCGGCCATGCCCCACCACATCACACCGAGCCACGGAAACACCGGCACATAATCCTCGGTAAACGGCTTGCGAGTGATCCAGCCCAGCCAATTCAGCGCCCGGCTGTTCATCAGTTCGGCCCACTCTTGACCACCCGCCGCGCCAAGCCACCACTGAGCAACCCATGGCGACACCACGGCGAGCAGCCCCGCAAGCCAAAGCCAACGCCCCACGAGGACGTGAGCCGAACAATCACTAGCATCACGGCAATTCCGTGCAGCACGCCAAAATAAATAAAACTCTCGGGAAACATCAGCCACGAGCCAATGCTTACGAGCAACGCCGCACCCGCAACCTGCAGCCACCGCTTGAAAAAACGCTGCCAGCTCTGCCCTTGCACATACGCAATCGACTGCCCCAATCCGGCGCAGAACAAAAACAGGCTGACGATGGCAACCCGCTGCCAAGTCCAGAACGGATCAAGCAAAAAATTCTGCTGCCACAGCCCGAGATGCGCCAGATCGAAGCAAAAATGGAAAACAGTCATCCAGACCATGGCAACCCCGCGCAGGGCGTCTATGGTTGCGTAACGGGAAGCGGAGTGCGGCTTGGGTGCTTGGGAATGCATGTGAATATTATCGGTACGGGCTGACATCGTCGAATATTTCAATGCACGGACAATAGGTTCAAAACAGCTGACTTCACACGACATTCACGTGGCCACTGACCACACGCGACGGAGTAACAGGCTTTGGAACACGACGACGACTTGCTTAAACTGGAAAAACAGGGTCTTCCCGCACTACCCCCTGCGGTGCGCACCGAATACGTTGATGCCACCGGGAAAACATCACATATCTGGTTTTCGGTGTTTGGCTCCGGGCCACCCGTGGTGCTGTTGCATGGCGGCATGGGCAATAGCGGGAACTGGGCTCATCTGGTCCCCGAGCTGATCAAAGGCGGGTACAGCATCATCGCAATAGACAGCCGTGGTCATGGCCGCAGTTCGTGGAACGGGCACCCGTTTCACTACACCCTGATGGCGTCTGACGTGCGCCGGGTGCTCGATCACCTCAAGATTCCCAAAGCCGTGTTTGTGGGATGGAGCGACGGTGCCGACATCGGCGTGATCCTGGCGGACGAATCCCCTGAACGTGTGCGCGGGCTGTTCTTCTTTGCATGCAACGTGGACTCGTCAGGAACCAAACCGTTCGAGATGACGGCCCGGGTCGAGCGGGTATTGGCATATCACCGCCAACAGTACGCCGAACTGTCTCCAGCGCCCGCCGACTTTGACAAAATCTTCCAAGCAGTCCAGGCCATGCAATCTAACGAGCCAAACTACACACCGGAACAGCTCGCGCGCATTGATGTTCCAGTGACGGTGTGCGTGGGCGAGCACGAGGAATTCATTGCGCGCGAGCATTTGGAGTACCTTTCCAACGCACTGCCCGACGCGACGTTCGAACTTTTACCAGACGTCGGCCACTTCGCACCATGGCAGCGTCCCGAGGCATTCAATGATGCGGTTATCGCATTCTTGGGGCGCTTGGAAAAGAGGTGTGGATGATGAACGGCTGCACCCAAAGCCGCCAATGAACAATTGGCAACGGCGAGGTAGGCACCCGACCGCCGTCAATTCAATACACCTTGATCATTGGAAACGGCGCGCTACGCCTTAGGTGCGGCCTTCAATGTGCCGACTTTCTTTGGACCGACTCCGCTCAGAATCTCTCAGAGTGGCATAGGCAAAAAACTATCAATACATCATCCAGCCAAAACAAACACTACAATCGACAAAGGAAAAAATATAGACAAAAGCAATGGCAGCATGGATCTTCCAAAGTGACCCCGCAAAATTCAATCTAGACGGGTACCTTGCATCAGCTCCGGGTGCTATTACATGGGCACTGAGTCGCAACTCAGAACAAACTCGGGTAGGGGACACTGTCTACTTATACCGTGCAGAATTTGGATCAAGAATGAAACACAGTGGAATCTTGGCCTCTGCCACGGTGCTAACAAATCCGGAGTGCATACCGTGCGAGCCAGAATCGATCGCTTATCAGATCAGTCCAGACAACGGTTCTTCCCTTCAACTGCGGGTATGGCTTCAGATCGAACGAACAGCGAATAAAAAAGAGGAACTGCGTCGCGAATGGTTAAAAGACGATTCGATTTTGAAAACTATTCCCATGTTTTCAAACTCGAGTGAACGGAACTTTAAAATTTCTCAACCAGAAGAAGATAGACTACGTAAATTGTGGTCTCGTACCGGTCAAAATTGGAATCGAGACGAGTCAATTGGCGGTCTATGGGCCTACGTGGAAACTTTAGGCAAAGAAATTTCTAAGCTGGAGGGCCGTCCTGTGGAACTATTCTCCCGAATTTCTGGACGTGCAATGCCCGGTGTATATAACAAGGTTATGAATTACCGTGCCTTAGATCCTCGGGATACACGGAAGGGCATGTTCGGAGCTGGCGCGATGGATAAGCTTGTATGGGCCGAATTCTTCAATACGCAAACCAACAAGCTTGATGAAGATGCGATTCGAAGCGAGTTTTCACGAATTTGGGAACCTCAAACTCAACGCCACTACACACAGTATTCCAAGATACGTGACGAACGTGAAAGCTTTGAGCGCGAAGTTCAAAGACTCGAAAAGCGTGGACTGAGTAGCCTTCTGAATGCCTACGAACAACAGAGAAAAAATCTAAAGAAATCAGGTACCTCACTTCCAATCTCTAAAGCAACTATCGTAAATATCTACGAGCGAAATCCGCTAGTGGTTGCAATTGCAAAATTACGTGCGAATTTTCATTGCGAATACCAGGAGTGCAATCATGAGCATTTTCTTGGAGTGGACGATATGCCTTACTGCGAAGTACATCACATAAAGTCGCTCGCTGACGGAGGTGCGGATAACCTTGAAAATGTTGTCTGTCTATGCCCAGCTCATCACAAAGAGGCTCACTTCGGCACTAATTCAAAGCAACTTCAGGGCATTTTTAGACAACTTCGAGTCAAAGATATCAACCAGTCAACGCAATAAGCACTCACATAGAATTCGGGTAGAGTTCCAACGCCAGTTCCCGCCGAGTGCGTTCACGAATGAAGCTTGCGCTGGTTTTTTGCCTCACCATCACTCCCACTCGATTATCGTCAATAGGAAAATATTCTTCTAAATCAACATTCTACTTCAATGCACTCACACGATGCCATTGTAAGTACCATGCGATGCCAGAGAAGTTGAGCTAGCCACCCGGATCACGTTCAACCTCCAGCCTTGCGCCGCCTCTCCCGCTCGGCGTCGGCCAACTCGCCGGGCCACCTGGCCAACTCGTCATTGGTGAGGCCCGCCAGAATTTGCTGCAGGTTCATGGTCCGGTGCGGAGGGCGCGGCAGGTCGCAGGACGGCGCGCCGTCGGTTATGAAACACGGCTCGGTTTGGTCATCCTGGTGTAGCTTTGTCATGCTCTTATCCTCTGTGTTCCACCAAGTTCGAACGGCCTCGCCGATTAGGCATGCGCAGCTGCGTTGTCCTCAGCTACGTGGACTGACACCTTCGTCACGTTGTAGAGCATCACATCTCCGCCAACCGCCTGAGCGGGATTGAAAAGTGCAAGATTGATGCCGTCACTAACAGAACTGCGATAAACAACGCCGTCGAAGCCGCTCTTTTTTATGAATTCACAAAGATACTGGCTCGGAATATAGTCGATCGCCGCACCTGCTGGCTGAACTGGTCTCGTCAACTCATTACCTAGGCGCTCAAGAAAAGGCAGGTCGGCACGCAACTGCCCAATCTCACTTGCATCCGTCAAGATGAACGGTGACACAAGCTTTCGCGGGTTACGCAAGTCGACGGCCTGGATTTGAGGAATCCTGAAATCAGCGACACAAGCAGATTCGCCGGTGTGGGGCCTAATCTCAGCAACAGCAGTCTCAGGGAGGGACCCAAGATAAAGATATGGAATACCCGCTGGATTGGCCCTTCCATGCGAAGAACGTCGCTTCGGCGGCGCCCCCATTTGAGCAATTGGGAAAGCCTCTTCGTCAATACGAATTCGCGCACGATACCATTGCTCAGGTAAATTCTTGGCGATCAGCATCTCGAGCAACCGACGAAGACGTTCCTCATCTATAGCAACATTGAGGAACCAGCGATTTCCATACATCATCTCGTCCCGTAGCTTGTCCCATTGCGCGAGGCCCTCACTTATGTAACTGGCCGATGGAACAAAACCACGCCTAACGATCTGACCGTCATCAAGAATCTCGCCGAGAAGTTCCTTCGCATGGGCGACGTCCATGCGCTGATGACTGAAAAGCAGCCAATCGTCCTTCATCCATTCGACCAGCGACCCCCCGTCATCGCTAGGCTCATAAACATTGATCAAAAGCTCGAAATAATTGGCGAGTCTGCTTGGCTCAACGAGCTGGGTTTCAGTGGTCCCGCAGAAGTCGCATGTCCCATGACTAGGATCGAGCGAAGGAAAAAGCTGGTCGCGCAGGGCGCGATCATCGAAACACTCCGGGCAACAAAAACGCTTTGCCATAGCAATCAGCTTAGGTAAGCCGCAAGCGTCTCAATATGATGCTTCATCGAGAGTTTTTTAACGTATCCAAGGCCGGGAAAGTGCCCCTTAGCGTGAAGACTACGAAATTCCTGGATCGCGCTAGTTTCAAGAATGTGTGAAGCGCCGCCATCCAATTTCTCGATCAGCTTCGCCAAGGCCTGCGCGAATTTTCCAGCGGGATCGGTCGGCGTATCATTCGTAGTAGAGACGAAGTGATAGATGTGCATTACTTCGTCTGCATTCGGATCTATGAAGGTCAGGTGGATTGCAACGGCATAGGCAGGACCACCACCATCGGAATATGCATCGCCAACCGTCAAGAAATCGCCGAAGCCATTCATTCCGAGATCGCTCTGAAAAGTCAGATGAAGCTCGGAGAACTCTTCGACTGGGATCTTGGCAAATTCAGAGTTTTTACGCCGTTTAAAGCCGTCGCGAATTAGGATGCGTGTGCTTCCTTCGAAATGCTTGCGGTAGAGCGTATTGGCGTGATCCTCTATGAATACGTTTGTGAGACCGGACACCCGTTCCCCAAACTCCACTGCCAACGCTTTGGGCGCCGTGAAACCCGCGTGAATTAAAACAGGTTGATGATCAACATGTTGGCCATAGCAAGCCGTTACCGCATCGACGGTCATGTCCGTACGCAGAAGAATGCCAGCGGAAATATTATCGAAATCCTTGAAATCTTCTTGCAGAAGAGCCGTAATACCGACCCCATCCTATTGATGGTCTCCGTGATAAGGATTCACAATGACGATTGCGCGCCCCCCAGCATCGCATACTGCCGCCAAAGTCCTCTTGAGTCCACCGAGTGACTCTCGCACTGGCTCGATGACAGGTATGAACTCCTTTTCAGCGAGTAACTTCGCCATCTCGCGGATTGTGATGAGCTCGAACTGTTTTCCTCGGAAATAGGGATAGTACATACGGCGATCAATTCCAGGTCATGGCCACGCGCAGCGGGGTTGCTGTAGCGTCAATCAGTCTCGAATGCTCAGAACGGTGTACGGGCATCGACAACGCCGCAGCCTGCAAAGACTTCGGCAAACGATCGACCAAGTCACTGAGCGGAGCAAGATTGCGTGTTTGCTTGAGCGTTCGCACCATCTCGACATGCAAAAGGACGGGATCAACTTTAGCGAATAGATCGCGCATTGCGGCATGTTTTTGCGTGTTGGGAACTTCCGGCACCTCTATCCCCATCGCTTGCAAAACAGCTATGCTTTCGGCCATTCGCAACGATTCAAACACTGCCACGGGACAAATCCGCGATGGACAATTCTCAGCTTCACGTACTGATGTAATTCTGTATCGCTTAGAGAGGCATAGCACCCCAACATCTTTCGGGATTATGTCCAAAACGCTTTGAATATGCCCTTCGCTTGCAATCACATTAACCGTTGCAAAGACACGCTTGTAGTTCTCGACTTGATTAACAAGTCTCGCAAGCGAATCTCGCTCAGACTTAATCTCGTATACTGTCGCCGTTCCATTCAAGATAACGAGATCAGCCTTGCAACTCCCGATACGAAACTCGTTGAGCATCGAGGCAGTGCGGAGTGAATGTGTCCCCATCAAGACTTTTTGAGTGATCGCTGCTCGATAGATATACTCATCGCGATGCCCCACAATCTTCAAGATATCGAACGCAGAGTCGAAGGTGTCTCCAACGGTCGCGCTTTGATCAAGATGTTCAATCAAATCGGTCTGTCCGAGTAGGCAACGAAACAAGCCAGACTGGCCCTTCTTCGCCATTTCTCTGAAAACAGCCGCAGAGAACAGCCGAGTCAAAGCAGAAAGCTGTGCTGAGCTGTGAGCCTTCATTCTCTCACCTCAACCATAAAATAATTCTCGCTGGCATTCTTCGCTCTCATAGCCTCGGAGCGATGACGCCCACATGCTTGTACAAGGTTGTTCGAGACACACCGTACCTGCGAGCCACGTCTGCCACATGGATACCAGGATCACGCAACAATACCTTAATTTCGCGCACCTGCTGCTCGTCCAATTTTGGCCTCCGACCGCCGGCTCGACCTCTAGCGCGCGCAGCAGCTAAGCCTGCCTGTGTGCGTTCCCGGATCAAGCTGCGCTCGAACTCTGCAAGCGCTGCAAACACATGGAACGTCAACTTACCCGCTTCGCTGCCTGTCTCGATTTTCTCTGTCAAACTTTCAAAGTAGACTCCCTGCTGTTCAAGATCGGCAACGATTTGAACCAAGTCAGGCAAACTGCGGCCTAGCCGATCGAGTCGCCAAACAACAAGGGTGTCCCCCGCCCGCAGCACCTTCCGGCACTGCTCAAGCTCTGGACGAGTAGCGGTTTTGCCACTGGCGGCTTCCTCATAGATCAACCCACAGCCGACTTGCTTGAGCGCGCTTCGCTGCAAGTGTAAGTGCTGGTCATCGGTCGACACGCTAGCGTATCCAATGCGTTGATTCATTGACGCGTTCAGAACACTGAAAAGTTGACGGGTATCTTAACACTTATTACCAGTCTTGGCGATGCCAAAACGCAGCATTGGCTAATGTCCAAAAAACCACCGTTTGATGAACATCACCCCAAGGGAATGAGCATGGCCAGCAAAGACACGGGGAGCCGCCGCTGATCCCGAACGAAACAACGATTCAGGCAATGAAGGATGCCCGCGCCGCTCGCGTCTCGGGGCGGTTTGCCACGGTTGCCGAGCTGCTCGCCGATCTGAATGCTGACGACACGCCGGAAGCTCACGATGGCAGCACGAACGTCTATGCCGACCTGGGCCGCCCCGACGCCGACGAAATGCAGGCCAAGGCCACGCTTGTAACCAAGATCAGCCAGACCATCGCGGCGCGGCAGTTGTCGAACGACCAAGCGGCGGCGGCTCTTGGATTGACGCTGGCCGAGCTGGGCGAGCTGCTGACCGGCCACTTCCGTGCGCATTCGGTCGATGGCCTGGAACGCTTGGCGGCGCTGCTCGATGAGGCCGGCCGATGATTGACCCGAAGAACTTGGAAACCTGGCTGCATCAGAAGGCCGGCCCGGCCCATGACGCGCTGAAAGCCGACTCGGCCCGCGCCGTCTCGGCCGACCGGGTGCGCTACACGCTCAATGAGCTGCTGGCCTAAGCCGAAGCGCCCGGCCGGTATCCATTGCCGCCGGAGCAGCGCGAATGGATGGATGCCCCTGCAGTTGGCCGTGAGCTGCTGCCCGAGGACTTGCAAACCGCCGAAGCCATAGCCGCGTTTCTGGCCGATGCCGAAGCCACGGCCGACCCGGCCTATATCGAGCACGCCCGCGAAGTTGCGGCACGTGCGCGGGCCATGCACGGCATCAAATAGCGAAGCTGGCCAGCATCGCTATTTCTGGCGGTGCTGCAGGTGGACCTCATCGCCGGAAATGACGATGCGAGATCCACGCCAAGGGAAAGGTGCAGGGCGGCCGTCATCGCTCGATCTGGCGATGCTCGAGCACGCCGGCGCGCATCGCCGCTTCCGGCGATGCAGGCCCGAAAACGACAAGGGCGGCCATCGGCCGCCCTTGCTGTTTCCTGGTGCGAGAGCCTACGCGGTGAGTGATTGCCGCACCGCATCCAGGGCTTGGCGAAAATCGTCCCGCGTGGCCTGCCCCGTCTCGGCTTGGTAGTACAGCATCATGAACATATTGGCGACGGCCTCGGCCATTGGCGAGAGTTGCCGCGCCGCCTCTTGGTCGATCCAGTCCAGGGCCGCGAGCTGCGCGGCCGCATGATGAACTGCCTGGGTTGCGATTGCATTGGTAGGATTCAAGGTTGCCATGATTCACCTCTGTGGTAGGTGGGTTGTGGAAGTGTCGGCCGGCCCCACGCCGGCCGGCGCGCTTTATCTCTGGCCGCTGCTGTAGAAGCCGGCGGCCTCAGCCAGCGGCGTATTCCTGTTGCTGCCGCTGTAACTGTTGCTCGATGACTTGGCCGCCGGCCTCGTGGCCTCGATTGCAGACGGAGTTGAGCGATCAGCGAAGGCTGCTATCTCCATCACTGCATCAAGCTCGGTTGATTGATCGCCAGGTCGCTCAAACTCCACCGCCTGACGCTGAACTTAGTCGAACTCCAGGCAATCGAAAAGCCACTACCCTTCATAGTCACGCCTCCGATTTACCGTGCTTGCGGTTGGCGAACGCGGCCACTTCATCATCAGGATCAGCAGCGGCCGAATCGGTCCCTGCCAAGTTGTTGCCGCCGAATGTCGGCACCGACTCGACAACGGCGGCCTGGTCGCTCTCCGCGCTCGCCCTGATAGCCGCCGCGATCTTCCCGCCGGTGGTGTCGGCGATGCGTTCGACCGCGGCATCGCGGATGCTGGCAGCCTTGGCCTTCGCAACCTCGCCGACGCCTTGCATCAGGTTCGCGCCGGCGTCGGCCGTCACGCGGCCCGCTGCGCCAAGCGCCGACGCGGCGGATGCCAGCATGCCGGGGCCGGTGCTGCCTGATGCGGCCTGCTGGCCGCTTTGCTGGGCATTCTTGCGGCCGGCTTCGTCGCCACCCTTCGAGCTGGAACCTCCACCCGTTTTACCGGACTGCTGCCCATTGCCGCCACCCGAGCCGCCCGAACTGCTGCCGAAACCGGCGGCCTGCGCAAGTGGTGTAGTGGTGCCCGCACCTGAACTTGCCCCGCCACCAAAGCCAGCAGTTTGTGCAAACGAGCCTGCATCGCTGCCGGAGTCGGAGCCGCCGCCGAGCATGGGCATCCCGCCCGACTCGCCGCCGGCGCTCGATCCCGCTTTCTCGAACGCTGCTTTGACCGCCGACATACCGCCAGCGGCCGAGGCTGCACCACCCATCACGGCTGCACCGGCCACGCTTGCCGCACCGGTGGCCATGCTCGCCGCGCCCATAGCCGCACCGATGGCAGCACCCGCGCCGAAGTTGCCGAAGCCACCCGCGCCGCCGATTCCCGAGCCGGTGATGATGCCAGCGACAAGAGGGGACACACGATTGACCAGCATGAGCAGTGTCACGCAAAAAACCAGCATCACGCCCAGCTCTTCAAAGTTCAGCGTGCCGGTGTTCATCCTGGCGTAGAAGCTGGTAAGTAGGTCATTCCCGATGCCGACTAGGAGCACCATCGTCATGATCTGCACGGCCACGCCCAACACGGTCTTGTAGTAGTTGATCGCCATGTCCGAAGTCCAACGCGAGCCACCGAAGCCGAGGAAGAAGATGCCAGCGTACATCAGCAGCCAGCCCGAGACGAGCAGCAGCAGCATGTTTATGGCAACGACAGCCAGCAGGATCAGGATGCCGAGGCTCAAGGCCACGCCGATGAAGCTATCCACGGGCGACCAGATCGACGAGTTGCTGAATGCCTGCTTCAAGATCATGAAGCCGATATCCACGATGCCCGAGGGTGTCACCGATGCCACCCCGGACGCCTGCTCACCAATCCGGGCCAGCGACTGGATGATCGAGTTGGCGAAGGCCGGGCCGTTGCGCAGCAGCCAGAGGAAGAAGCCGAAGAACAGAATGAACCTGATGAACTCGGCGAAGAACTCGCCAATGTCGGCCTTGCGTAGCGCCATGAAGCCGAACGTGAAAACCAGCGAGATCGTGCCCAGCGTCCAGAACAGGAACATCGCGGCAGTCATCACCACCGTCTGCCAGGACATGGCCCGCGTGGTGAACTCCGTCACCACCTGGTCAAGCATCCCCTGGTTGGTGAGCTGGGCCGATGCGGCGGTGGAGTAGAGCGCGAGAGCGATGCCGATCAGCGCCGCCTTGTGCAGTGCTTTCATGGCTTCACCTCCTTCAGGTCTTTCGGGTCGGCCAGTTCGAGCCAATTCATGGGCTTCTCGGTCGGCGCGATGCCGCCGGCGGCCGGCGACCGACGCGAGCACAGCCCGGCGAATTTCTCGCGCGTGGCCTTGTCCACTATCTTCTTGATCGCCTCGATCTGGCAATTTGTGTCATTGACCTCGGGCATGGGCGGGATGGCCGGCTTGTTGTCGCAGCCAGCCACCAGCACCACCGCGAGGCCGGCAAGCAGCATCGTTTTCTTCATGGTGCAGGGCCTCCGTCAGCGGGTCAGTTCGAGCCAGTTTCTCGGGCTGGCAGTGCGCTCGATCCTGGATTCCCTGGAAGTCGCGCCGGCGGCCTGTTGTTGCGCCTCTAGGTCGGCCTGGGCCTGCATCCTGGCGGTCGCGGCACTCTGCTGCGCGATCAGCAAGCCACGGATTTGCAGGAGCTGGTTTGCCTGGTTGGCGGCGAGCTGATTGGCGAAGCCGATGGCCTGCATCTGCCCGTTCGCACCCTGCGCGGCCGACTGGAGCCGTTCGAGCTGGCGAGCATCGGTGGTAAGGTTGCGCTGCTGTTGCTCCAGGCCCTTGAAAAGCGCGTCGTTCGCCTTCTTCTGGCTCTCGCTCGCCAGGTTGCGGTTTTGCTCCATCGCGATGCGCTCGGCATCCGAGCACCCAGCGGCCGAGAAGCACGGTGAGCCACGGTAATAGGCCACGTCCTGGAACTTGCCCAGGTAGCTGTCGAGACTGCCGAGCTGGGTCTTGTAGTAGTCCAGCGTGTTGACGGCATTCATCAGCCCGTTGATCGTGGACTGCACCTGATCCCAGATATACGCGGCCGGGGCCATCGTGTTTTGCAGCATGTTTTCGTACTGCTGCAATTGGGTCTGGTACTGCTCAATCTGCTTGAGCGTCTGCGCCACCGACTCGATGGCCGTCATGACGTTCTGCACCAGGTTCCCGCCATCGATGACGGGGATGCCGGCCTGCGCCGGGGTGATGACGATACTGCCGGCCAGGACGGCGGCGAGCGCGGTTTTAGCCGCTAAAAAGCGATGCTTCTTCATGTCGATAAACCTTTCTGAAAGTGGCATTCAGGGTCATCGAGTAGCTGCGCCACGTAGCTAATCGGTACTTGACCAGAGCGACACCAAAGCCCGGCCTTTTTGGTTTATGTCACGGCGTCATTGCGTATCGATGCTTCTATACCCCTATCGTTCGATCATGACACTGCCCATCAGATTTTTAGCCGCTAAAACGCTCAAGGCTTGGCCTTCGGCTGCACTACCGACTTCATAAGCCGGCTCATTTCGTCCTGGGTAGCTTCGATCCGACCCAATAGGACGAGGATCGTTGCATCGCCGAAACGGGCAGTGCGCGGATCGTCGGTCAGCCAGAGCGTGAGCAATCCGCCCCGGCGGCCAAGATCACCATTCACGCGCACCAGCTCGCGCACGTAGTGATAGTCCATGACTCCCTTGACCTGGTAGCCCTGCCCTACGTCGCGCAGGTAGCGCGCCACACTGATTCCGGCCATCTTGGCGTTCGCCTCGATCAATTCGCGTTCTTCGGGAAGGCAGTACACCTTGATCGGCGGGCTGCCCTTCCTGGTGATTTGTTTCTCGTCGCCCATGTGTCCTCCAACCGGCGGTAGCCGGCAGCCTCGCAGAGCAGGATGCCCCGTTGAGCGCCCCCGGCGCGAATGAGGGGAAGTGAAGAAGGACAACCCGCTTGCGGGTGGGCCTACTTCACACATCCTGCCCGCCTTATGGCGTTGTTTTTGCATCGAACGATTCATCGAATCTCGCGCTATAAGCGCCCCATTGCTGCGCAACAGCGCGTCCGCAGCGTGAAAATGGGAAGGAAATGGCCCATTTCCGCGCGCTTACAGCGATCCAACCACCAATAACAGTGCATCAGCCGTGCACTTGCAGCGATTGGGCACGGGTCTTTCCTCACTTCGTGTTCTGACTCGTCGAACCGGGCGGCGCATTGGTGATGTGCTGGCAAACGTATTTCAGAAAGGTCTCGTAGCGGAAAGGAATGCGCCCACTCTCGCGCATGTATTCCCAGATGATCTTGAGCGCGTAGCCAGCCTCCATCGCTGCCGTCACGTCCGAGCGCACCGCCATGAACAAGGCCAAGTAGTCCCTGCGCTTTAGCTGTGAAGTCTGCTGCTTATGAGCGAGCCGCGCAGCCAGCTCCTCCGGGTAGCTGCTTTCTGTAGTCGTCATGTCCGTAAACCTCCGTTATCAACTGAACTACTCCGAAGGTTACGGAGTGCCGGCCTGCACAACATTCCAATAATTGGCCAAGTTGGTTGACATGGAGCCGATGACACAAGCACGCCCATCGAAACAGCGATGGCCGTCCAGTCAGCATCACGGAAGAGTTGAACGCCAAGAGGGAGTAGGCCCAGGGGATTCCCAGCATGGCCCTCAAGTGTCAACAGACAGTTCGGTCGCCATCGTCAGAAATGGGGATGGCTGTGGTCACCATCGGAAATGGTGACGGTGGCCAGCATCGCCAGAAGTGACGGTGTTGCAGCTCGGTCGGCGCGCAAAAAGTGGGCCGGCCTCATATGCGACAGGGTATCGAAATCGCACTGTTGTATGTTGTAGCGCGCTACAACATACAACACCAGTCATTGACACTTGAGGGGCGTAGCGTTTTAGCCGCTAAAAAAGCGGTCGGGGCTGACCACTCTTCTGGCGTAAAACTTAAAGACCGAATGGCCGGCCCATTGGCAAGGGCTTGGCGTCGCCCTTTAGGGCAGCGCCAAGTGCCGCGCCTAGTGGATGATCTTGGAAGATCATGGATGGAATTTACGAACTAGCCGCAAGCCCGCGCCGTTGCTGTGTTTTCTGATTTGAGGCGGGGAACGTTGCTACGGGTGAAGGGAGCATTGCTACGGAGCTTGGGGAACGTTACTACGGGCTTCGGCCTGCCGATTTCCCACTTCCCTGCCGCATACTCGCTCACCTTCCAGCCCACGGCGGCAAGCTCGGCCAAAGCCTTGCGAGCCTTCTGGCGGCGCTTCTTGATGGCCTCGGCGTTTGTCTCGTCCGGCCAGACGTAACCAGATAGAGTATCCAGCTCCACACGCCCAGCTTTGCCCGGGTCGATCCAGCCGCATAGACGCTGGTGAATCAAGCGGGCCGGGTCGGTTTGTAACGCCCGTACCTCGGCCATATCGATGCGGGTATACGGACGCCTCCCAAGAATCGCCTCCGTAATCTGAGGATTCAGCGCGACGAATAGCCGTCCATCTCCCTCATCGAAGGCATGGCTCATCAGGTGAAAAGATTTGTGCTTGATCCCCTTGGTGACCATCACTGTCACGTTTGTCATGCGCAGCAAACACGCTTTGATCGCCCTGATGTTGTCGCCGCCATCGGTCAAGCCGATTTCGCCTAGCAGACTGGTCATGCTCTCGCGCACGACAAGCGCATCCTGCCCTACCGCATCGAACTTCGGCTCAAGGAATAGACGGAGTTGCTTCGGCAAGTCCGCTGTTGGCTCTGCCGTCAGGATGATGCCCTTCGGCCCTCCAAGAGCCACAAGACCTTGCAGCAGCCGCATGTCATCAGCACCAAGAGGCTCGAAGCCGACGAACCGCGCCAGTTCATTTTCGGCGTAGTGATACGTCACATCGAGCTTGAGCTTCTTCCGTTCGCCGCGCTTGAGACTGCGGAACAAGCCGGGGACCAAGCAGTGCATTGGGTCGTGCCTGGCATGGGTGAGGTCAAAAGCCATCGCCTCGCCTCCGACTATCACGTCTTTCCTCATTCCTGCTGGCCTCATACAGCTCCACCGGCACCAGCACGCCGCCGGCGTGCCGTATGTACCAGCGATCAAGCGGCGTGGCGTCGTAGTTTTGCTTGCTGACGCCGAAGCGCACGAAGTAGCCGCGCCGCTCATCCTCGATGGGTTGCCGGTCATGGGCGCGGTCGCTGAGGCGCTTCGCCTCGTCCTTAGTCATGCGGGCGACGTAACCGCACCACCTGGCGTTGTCGATCAGCGCGGACGCGCCACGCGCGGCCTGCTGCTGGTCGGTATGCCCTTCGCGGGCGCTTCCCTTGCTGACGTGGTGCAGGTAGAGCACGGATGCGCCCGTGGTAGCCGCGACCTGCTCCAGCACGGCCACGAGGTGGGCCATGTTGCCGTTGCTGTTCTCATCGAGGGCGTGGATGCGGCTCAGGGTGTCCAGCACGATCAGCCTCGCCCGGCGCTGTACTCGATGACGCGGCGCAAGTGAGCCTCGTCCATGACGTTCAGGCGCTTGCCCATGATCGGCTCAAGCGCAAGGTTCTCTGCGATGGCTTGGCGTGCCGCGTGTCCGAGGTGCTGGCCGATGGCGTGAATGCGCCGCACAAGCGCGGGCGGCGGGTCTTCCCCAGCGAGATAAACCACGCGCCCGGTGTGTGCGGGGCCAGGCCCACAAGATCGCCGCCGGAAACGCTGCATGCGATGCTCATGGCCGCTTCCAGCGCCCAGAAGCTCTTGCCCGTGGCTCCTGGGGCGACGAGCGCGCCGACGGTTCCCGCGAGGAAGCCCGGCCATATGAAGTCCAGCACCGGCGGTTCGCACTCGAACGCCGCCAGGACGTTAATCGCCATGACTCAGTTCCCCGTTCCGTACAGGGATTCGTCGCTCAGCACCTCGGCGATCTGCGAGGTTCGGAAGTAGACCCGCCGGCCGATCTTCAAACGGGCCTTGTTGATCCGCTGCGTCCATTCGTTGGTCGCACGCAAGCTGATCCGCAACCCATCAGGCGAACGATCCAGGACAGTGGCGAGCTGCACGATACTCAGCAGCGGGCCGAAGCGTTGCAGCAGCATGTCTTCCATCGTCATTGCGTAAACCTCCGTTATCAACTGAATTGCAACGAAGGTTACGCATCATCAGGCTTGATGGCGGCTTATTAGTTGGCAATAATGGTTGACATGGAAAACGAAGAGCACGTAAAGAAGCGTCTTGGTCGCTACTACATCCCCATCTGGGAAGTTTGCGACCCCACCGTTTCTCAGTCCATCAAAGATTTCCGCGAACGTTGGAAGCCATACTCCACGTCTTCGCGACGCTACCCCATCGGGCGACTGATCCAGGAAGTGATCGATCCTGCTGTAGCCGCCTACATGGCAACCCTTCCAGTACGTTACTCGGGCTACGTCCCCGGAGCCGGCACGGGTGTGGGCTTCAGCGCGATCATTGGACTGGTACGACTTGACGCGATGGTTCGCGTGCAGCGCCAGTTGCTACGTCAATTCATCAAAACGGAAGACCGACAGACACCAAGGGATCATCGCTTTACCGCGACCCTTGAAGCCTTGATCGAACTGGTTTGCTGCTGTGCCAGCAAACGCCCGCAAACGTCTGCCGCCGCTCAGGGCGTCAGTCTCAACGCGCAAAGGAAACACGGCTTCTGCGACTTCTGCGGAGAGCTGACGGAGTTTTCCGCGTTCATGGCCAAGATTGCGGAGCAGCAGGTAAACGATGCGGAGCTTGAGAATCGCAAGAAGCTTGAACTTAGTCACCAGTATTGCGAGGGGCATCGACCCAAGCAAACGAATGGCGAATGGAACCCCGCATACAGACAGGCGAAGCGATCACTCGCGCAGTTTGAACTTGAGCTGGCCAGGCTCAGCCAGCAATGCGCGAAGCCGGCAACGCCGCAAGTGAAATCGGGAGATCAACTCGTTGACGGCTATTTCTTCCACTATGTCATGCGCCAGACATTGCAGCCAGCAGACAAAGCGGAACTGCGCAACCAGGCGCGGCTGATGGTGGACTCGAAGCTATCCGATCGCAAGAAGCAGATCTTGATGCTCCAGTGGTCTGGACTCAATCAGTCGCAGATTGCGCGAAGGTTGGGCATCGAGCGCCAAGCGGTATCGAAGACGCTGGCATTAATCCCCGCAATGTTTCACTTGAAGAAGAAGAAGAAGCGCCCCATCCGCTGATTTCTTTTGGCGTCAACCAAAAGGGTCAATCATTAGGCCGAATCGATCCGCATTGACAGGCACCATCAGGCACATATTTCGCAAGTGACTGAAGAGGTCAGGGGATGCAGGAAACCACAAGTAAGACACTCATCAACCGGAAGAAGCTACTGGCGATGATCCCGCTGTCTGAGCGAACGATCTTCAACATGGAACAGCGCGGGGAGTTCCCGCGCCGCATCGCACTCACCAGCCGAAACGTCGCCTGGGACTTGGCAGAGATCGAGGAATGGATCGAGGCGCGCAAGTCATCGGGTGCTCAGGCCATGCGGCCTGGCTTCATTCAGACGGTCGCAGCGCCACTTTTTAGCCGCTAAAACGCCGCGCCCCTCGTGTGTCATGAAACCCGAGGCCATGCTTCGATGCTCAGGCGGCGCTGCTAACCTGCGTTCGTCTGGTTTACGCCTTCGGCCGTCTCAGCGTCCATTCGTCGATCATGTCCGCCCAGTCCTGCAACATCGCCGTGCGCTGCTCGCGGTACTCGGCCTTGTTGTAGACGGCCCTGACGCCTCTCTGTTCGTGCGCCAGGCACTTCTCGATCCAGTCCGTGTTGTAGCCGGCCTCGTGCAACAAGGTGCTGGCCGTGCGCCGCAAGTCATGTGGCCCGAACTTGGCGAGCGACTTCCCTTCCCTCTGCGCTAGCCGATACGTCAGCGTCAGCACCTGATTGAGTGTGGCGCTGCTCATGGGCAAGTCCGAGTCATACCGTGACGGCAGCACGTAGTCCGATCCACCAGCAAAGGTTTTCAGGGCAATGAAGATGTCCAGCGCCTGGCGGGACAGAAACACCAGGTGCGGATTTCGCCGTTTCATCCGCTCCTTCGGGATCGTCCAAAGCGCGTCGCTGAAATTGATCTCGCTCCAGGTCGCATTGGTCAGCTCACTCTTGCGCACCATCGTCAGCAACAGCAGCTTGGCCGCCGCCCGGATGGATGGCGTCGTGCCGATGCGCTCCATGTACTGGTACATCAAGCCAATTTCGTCGGGCGTCAGCGCTCGGTCACGCGGCTCGAATTTGGCGATGCTCGTGGGCGCACCAACTCCGCCGGGTTCTCGACCTTCTGGCCGCGCTCGATGGCCCAGCGATAGACCTGCATCACCACCTCGCGGACATGCACTGCCGTTGCCGGCGCGCCGCGCTCCACGATGGCATCGGTCAGTGCCCGCAAGTCCTCGTGGGTAATCTCCACCAGCTTCTGATTGCCGAATTTCGGCTTCAAGTCGCGCTCGTAGACTGAACGGCGCATGTCCCGGGTGGAATCGGCCATCTGGTAGCCGCGCAGCCACTTTTCCGCCCAGGCCCCGAACGTCTCCGCGTCCTTGACGCGGGCCTTGTCCCGCGCCTTTTCCTTGGCCGGCGACTTCCCGGCCGCGATCATCTTCTTGGCCTCGCCCAGCCGCTCACGGGCTTCCGCAAGGGCGATGCCGCCGACACCGTAGCGGCCGAAGGTGATGGTCTCCTGTCGACCGTGGATCGAGTAGTTGTAGCGGAACGAGATCGCCCCGGCAGGCGTGACGGCCACATAGAGGCCGTCGCGGTCGTTTTCCTTGTAGAGCTTGTCCCTCGGCTTGAGGTTACGCAGCTTGGTATCGGTCAGCATGATTCTCGCCCTAGTTCGGCTCAAATACCATGACCTAGAGTCAGCCCATCTTGGCGAAAAAATTCAATAAAATCATTGAACTACGTCAGATCAATACCATGAGCATCAGAAAGAGATCTACATGGTATTGATGGCATCTCATGGCATCGAAGCACTAAATGCCATTCATCATGCCATGAAAAAAATGGTGCTTGGCGATACCAAAGATTGCCAATCAGTGCCGGACAAAATCACAAAAACTCCTGTAGTGATAATAACTTAGCTTCGCTCTAGTGCTACTCAATGCCAGTCAGTGCCAGACGTCGAATCACTCCCACTCGATAATTCACTCGGCCAGTTTTTCCCTCTGTGGAGGGAGCTCCAAATACGCTTGATACCGTCAGTGGTACCGTCAAAATGAGTGGGCTTTCATGACGCGCGGTGAGCCTGTTGCAGGCAACAAGTAATGCACTGCGCACCTCTACTTGCTCTCTCAAGTCAAATAATGCCACAGCATGGCCTGGTTTCAACATGTCAAGACGAAGCTCAATCGATCTACGGATCGGTGTTCCGCCGATAGCCGGTCGCGAGCGCGGCACATCATCAACGACATGCGTGCTGTCAACGAGCCGCGATGCGACGTAGATGCCAGGCGGACGCCATCCCCATCGCCGTCATGCAGGGCGATCACATCGCCCGTGAAACGCACAGCCGGCGCACGCTCGAACCGAGTGGGCATAGGCAGGATCAGTTCGCCGCTCCAAAATTGCACGGCGGCGTTGCGCCACCTCAATCAACTGGCCCTCATCCAACAACTGGACTTGATGGGACTGCCGGCGTCGGCCTGACGTCGGATCGAGAACAGTGACAAACCCGACTGGCTCGACCGCTTCGCCGGTCTGGTGTTCAACGGCGGCCTTTTGCGCCGATAGCTGAATGATGTCGCTCGGGTAGGCCCGGTTGCTTGATCGAGTCTTCAATTCCACCAGTACTAGCGATCCTCGCGAGAGTCGGTACACCCGATCCACTTTGGCAACGAGCCGAATGGGCTCCTCAATACGAAAGAGCTTCTCCATGTAGATCAGTTCAGCATTGGCGAGCTCTCGCGGCCGGGACGCTCTCTCGCCATATCCATGGCGGCGGCGCCATCGTCGCACCAGCCATAGCACGAGCACCAGACTGGCAGGCACATACACGGCAGACGAAGTCATGACGACCTCCTGTCGCACAGTGACCTTTCACACCGTGTAACCACGACGCACAGCATGCGGCGCACCCCGGCCACGGTCGCAGGTGACCGCGCCATGATTCGACAACCCATCGGTGCAACCAGGTAGTACGCAGCGACCAGAATCCTCCCCCAGCGCCGTCGCAGGAGCACTGCGTCACGGTATGCGCGAAGCACCTGTGTCTCCCGCGCATCAGGGCTGAACACGAAGGTGGCCACAAAGCACCGGCGATCCGCCGTTGCTGCCAAGCCCTCCTCCAAGTACCGCTGGTGGGCCGCCTGCCCCGGGCCATGGCTTTGCTCTGCTCGGGCGTCGCCTGGTCACCATATAGAAGCGCAAGCTGCACCCTCTTCTCGCAGAAGCCCATTTCTGCAAGCTCCGTGGCGCTCACCTCATCACGCTGTGCGTATTTGCGTCTTGGCATAGCCACCTCACTCGTCCAGGCTGGGCCCGAACACGTCGTTGGTCACGGCCGCAGACTTCGACACTTCGCTGGCCACGCGCGGAGGCACCTGCCTCGCTTCATCCACGGCAAACACACCGTACTGCGCCAGCAGCCCGTCATAGGCCAGTACGCGCAGCCGGTTCACGCGCTTGGCCCCCTGCGGAAACCGCACCAGTTCGTCGTACAGGCGCGGGTTGTCGGCACGCGCCAGTTCGAACACCAGCCGGATGGGCTTCAGCTCGATCTGAGGACGGGAGTTCATACAGCCTCCCCTGCGGCACGATCCCGGCCTGGGCCAGGGTGCTGGCGGCATAGTTCTGGCCCGCAATCTGGAAGCCCCGCACGTTGGCGAACATGGGCTCCTTGACCTCGTAGATTCGGTGCTTCGGAAACGCCGCCTTCACGGCCTTCTTGAACAGGAAGGCACCACCGCCCACCAGGATGATGTTCTGCAGGCTCTCCGGGGTCTCGATCCACTGGCGCATCGTGGACACTGCCTGCTGGGCCACGCTCTCGGCCAGCGGCAGGTGCTTTTTCATGTCATAGGGCTTCTGGAAGATCACCGGGCCTTGCCGGTGCGCAACGCGAGGTCGATAGCGTCGAAGTCACGGTACGGGTGCCGATGTCCTTGGAGATCTCGGCCGCCAGCAGGCGCAGCACGTCGGACATGCCGCGGTTGATCGAGTGCGATTGCTTTTGCACCAGGCGCATGCCGCGGGTGACCAGCCAGTCAAAGGTGCGCGAGCCGGGGTCGATGACCAGGCTCTGCTCGGTGCCGATGGTCTCGATCTTCTGGTGTTCGGCCGCGTAGTGAACCAGAGCACCCTGCGGTTGGGCCACGGCCATCGCCTTGGCCACTGTCACGGTCTTGCCACCGCCGACCTGATGGCTGCCGACCATGGCCTTCTCGAGCGCGGCCTTCTTCAAGGTGAACAGCGCCACCGGTAGCCCGACGATCAGCAGGTCGACATGGGACACCTTCATCATGCTGAGCGCGCCGCGCAGCAGCGCCATGTACTCGGGCGACTCGGTGTACTCGTCGTGCAACTGCTTGGCGCGGAAGGTGTCCGCCGCCAGGCCCACATCGGGCCCGACCTCGTAGAACAGAGGGCCGACGGGGATACAGACAGTCTTGCGCCGCTCGCTGGCCGGCCACTGCGGCGTCTCGCCGCTGGATGGATAAGCGATAGAGGGGAAGCTGGCGCAACGGATTTCGGTGCCCGTGACGCCGGTGACGAGCTTGGTGTTGCCGGATCCGACATCCACCGCCCTGACGATCAATTCCATGATGGTGCTCCAAGGTGAGGAAACATGACGGCCAGCATCGGAAAACCGGTGCGGCCACGCCACCCGCAATTCGCACGAAATGACCCAGGTTTCGGGATCAGGTGCCGCTGGCTGTCACTGGAGTGAAGGAACAGTGGCATTGCAATGACGCCAGACCCGAGCTCAACCCGTTGCGAACTGCGTGTGTGTCACCACGGTCTCACCGCACTGGCAGTCGTCAACCCCCGTTGCGCGCCCATCAAGCGCCCTTCGTGCAGATGCCCGGCAAGGACTTGGGATTCCCGTCCGGGACCAGAGGCAGGACTTTCTCCCGTCAAGCCCGCATGCAGCCTTGCTCTGCGTTCGTGCGGGACACTAAATCGCCCTTATCACGCCGTCGCGTGCCCACAAGCGCCACCGGCAACGCGCTTTCCCATGCCGTCGCATTGCCACGCCGGCATTGACCATCAAGCCCTTTTCGTCATCCACTAGAGGCTCCCGAGGGCCATCCTTGGCCCGCTCCATCGCGGAGCAACAGGCGTCGCAGTCGTTACCTGCCCTTGCAGCCCCGGCCCAGAGCCGGGGTGGCCGTCGCCCCCGAGGCGACCGCTCCGAGGTTTGATTCGTAGAGCATGTGCCTCGACCTTTGCCAACCCTTGCGGCTGGGCGCTCATGGAAGCGCGTCGAGGCCGTCGATCTCCCAGCCCGGCACCCGATGCCGGCTCCCGATCCCGCCATCACCCGAGCATGCGTGTTTCACGCCGCCAGCGGCTGTGCTTGCCCTCATGGGCTCCCCGCTGGTTTCCGCTCGAACGCCCGACACCGCCCTGGACTTTCGGTCAGGGGTGGACCCATGCGGTCGGATGGCGCTGCGAATTCCAGGATTGATCCACCAGTGCGCGCGAGACCCGATCTCGTCGCCGATGCGGCTGCCCGCCCTTGAGGCGGTGGCGCGTCACAACCCTCCGTGGTCGCAGAAATGCGCGGACGGAGCCGGATCACATGTTTTCATTTTTAAGACCGACCGAGCTGGCCCATACACATGTGCGTGGCTGGCGCAACCCTTGGGTCGGCGGCACGCGGTGTGGTCCCGCGTGTTGCCGTGCTTGTCTGACCACCCGCTCCAGCGGATGACGGAATCCGTCGCTGGGTTGGACTTCCCGGATTCCTGACGGCGCGCCGTTCGGGCGGCGCGCCCCTCCCTTCACCTGGAAAGCACGATGACGACACCCTCAACCCGACAGGCCGATTCGATCAGCCCAGGGCGCATCCCTGGCATGGATCGACCACGCCCCAAGCCTGGCGGGCAAGTCGCCCCAGGAAATCCTTGCCCGCTTGCAGCCCGGCCATGCCGATCCGATGCGCGTGCTCGACACCCTGATCGACCTGTTCAACATGCGGCACACGGCACGCGAGAAAACCGTCTCGCACAAGACCCGTGCTGAACGAGCGCGCTTTCTGCGACGCTTCTTCCTCGACCTCCAGCGCAAGGCGGGCTTCCACACCATGCCCGACCCACGCAACCTGGGGCAGAAGCACCTGCACGCGATGGTGCAGGTCTGGCAGCGCGAGCGGCTGGCACCTGCCACGATCCAGACCTATTTGAGCTTTCTGCGGGGGCTGGCGTCCTGGCTGGGAAAGCCGGGCTTCGTGCGGCCGCCGGCACACTATGGCCTGAGTCTGGAGGAATACGAGCGCCACGAATACGCGCAGCGCGACAAGAGCTGGGGCGCGCACGGCGTCGATGTGGAAACGGTTCTTGCCCAGGTCGCGCAATTCGATGCGCGGATCGCGGCGTCGATACGGTTGATGGACGCGCTAGCGCTGCGGCGCAAGGAGTCGGTGACGTTCCGGCCCTTCGAGCACGTCGTGCCATTCGAGCAGACTGGCCTGCCCCTCGAAAGCCGCAAGGCGGATGAGTATGTATGGATCAAGGGCAAGGGTGGGCGCGTGCGCTGGGTGCCGCTGGAAACAGAGATACAGCGCGCGGCTGTCGCACAGGCCCGGTCTCTGGTCACAAGCCGCGACGCACACATGGGCGATCCAGCCCTGAACCTCAAGCGCAACCTGCGCCGGCTCGACTACGCCCTGGAGAAGTTCGGCATCACCAAGCAGCAGGCAGGTATCACAGCCCACGGCCTGCGGCATGGCAATCTGAACGACCTGTATGAATCGCTTTCAGGTGCGCCATCGCCCGTGCGCGGCGGCGGCTGCGTGGACGCGGATGCGGATCGGGCTGCGCGACTGGCCGTATCAGAGAGAGCAGGTCATGCCAGGCAAAGAGCCGCTGGAGCCTACATAGGCCAAGCATCGCCAAGGCAAAGCGCAGGCTGCAGGCAATCCGCCGACAGGCCAGAGGCTCAACCGCCGGCATGACGCATCACGCTGCGCGCAGATCGGCTTCGGTCTTGCCGCTGGCCAGTGCCTCGGTGAACCACTTGGGCTTGGGCCGTAGCCCGACCATGTGTGGCCCGCGTCGTCCTTGTACTTGATGCGGCCTGCGGCGCGTTGGGTCTTCGAGTCCTTAGCCTTCGCCACGCCGGTGCGGGCCTTGCGCTTGGCGGCATCCAGCCCCAGGTCGGCGGCGGTGATGCCATAGTAGGCAATGGCTTCCTTCATACGGCCCACCACGCCCGCCTTCTCGTCCTCGCGGATTTGATCGCGCTCCTTCTGCAATCTGGCGATCTCGGCGTCGAGTTCCTGGGTCGTGCGGTGGAGAGATTTGCGAGCCATGGCAGCCTTTGTGATTGGAATGCGTTGGGGATGCGTGATCGTGCGAGGCGAGTCAAACACCCAGACCACAGGCCAAGTCTATAGCAGGCCCTCGGAATCAAGTCTCGGGCGACACGCCAAACTCCTCGTCCGGATGGATCGAGGGCCGCGCGAACCAGTCTCGTCTTGCTCTATTTCTTCTGCTTCGTCCTCGGACAACCCATACATTGACAGTGCGGCACACCGCGCCAGCGTCTCGTTGGACTCGGCCACCTGCCCGATATGGACAGCATGCCCGTTGCGCACCACGCGCACATTCCATTGCTTCATGCTCATGGCGCGCACTCCTCGGCAACGGCTTCCAACTCCAGGTCAGGGCGCTCGGCATCTTCGTGGCTGAAGCCGAAGCGCGCCCAGGTGCGTGGATCGACCTCGATGGGACCACTGCGCTTGGATTCCAGATTGATGACGACACCGTGCGCGGACAGCCGCCCGCAGTTGCGCGGCGTAGCGCACCGCCACGTCGTTGACGAACAGCCCCTGGGAGGCCAGCGACATGCGGACCGAACAGGATGGCTGGTTGTCCTCTGGCGCTGCCGCGTCGAGCAGTTCGGGAAACAGCTCCGTCACGCACGGCAGGCGCGGGCCTTGTCCCTGCCACGATGCCGCGCTGCTCTGTGGCTCGCCCAAGACCACCTGTGCGGTGGACTCGGTGTTTCCCAAGTCGAGCCAGTAGCCGTAGTGGTTGGCGTCACGCCATGCGAGCTGGTGCAGCGCCTGCCGCTCCGAGCGGCTGTCCACGCAACTGACCAGCAGATCGGCGTTGGCTGAGTAGCGCTGACCAAGCACGAATTCCTCGTAGCGCATGGGATGGGCCTCCCAATCCAGCCCATAGAACTGGTTCAGGCGGTGGATGGTCACCAGCGCCTTGTGCTTGCCGATGTCGGCGGCGCTGTAGAGCTGCCGCCCCACATTGGCCTCGCTGACGCGATCCGCGTCGAATGCCTTGACGTGCAGGCCCAGCGGATGGCCCAGGGCACGCATCGCAATGTCCAGGCGGGCGAGGCAGGCGGCCATCTGTGCGCCATTGCCGCCCACGCCCACCAGATGCACCGCCACGCGGCGCTCCAGCAGCTTCGGATGAATCAGGTGTTCCACCAGTGCCTCCAATCGAATGTCCTGCACCCAGTCTCTCGCTGAATGGATGGCCTTCAACCCGGCAGGTGGCGCTCGCGCCAGCGCCACAGCACGCGCCGCATCCAGCCTTCGCTGCGCTGTGCCGCAGCGCCCTGCTCCAGCCATTCGCCTTGCGGCTCCCGCCAGGGATGCCGATCGAGCGACTGGTAGAGGCCATTGATCACCAGCCGGAAACAGGCCGAGGGCCGTGGCCGGTCGAGCCGACCGAAGACGCCCGACACCTTGATGCCCTGATCGTCGCGATCGTCCTCGCCCGACCAGAAGGCCGGTGCCCGGCCATGCGTGTGCAGGTCCACCGCGACCGTCTCGTCGTCGTCCATGGCGGGACGGCGATAGTGGATATGGACAGGCGAGGTCTGCTCGGCTTCGCACATCGCCAGCCGCAGTTGCCCGGTGCGGCGCGAGTAGATCAGCACCCCGGCGGCTTCATTGGGCAGGCGCTCCCTACCCGCCGCCACGAACGCTTTTATCAAACGGATGGGCAGCACGCCAAAGCTGAAGCGCAGGTGTTCCGCGACCTCGCCATACGGCAAGCGCATGGACGGTGAGCCGTGGCCCAGGGCCACGATGCTGTCGAGCCAGTCGAGCCGGGTCTGCACGAACCAGCCGTTGCGCGCCACGATGATGCGCTGGCCGTTGCCCATGTCCGGCAGCGCGCCGAAGCGCGGCGCGGTGATCACCGGGCAGGCGGCGAGCAGGGCTTGGTCTCTCGGGTCCATCGTGCCCATCATGTGGCCTCTGGTTCGCCCAGCAGTTGGCCCAGCGTGGTCTTGGCATCGACCAGCACCCGCTCAGGGAAGTGCGTGAAGGCTCCATCGAGCATGTCGCGCCAGAAGGCGTAGGCCCCGTCCCGGTAGCGCAGCAGCTTGCCCGCCACGTTGGGGTGCGTGAAGTAGGAACGCAGGAAGGCGTCGTTCCAGGCGCTAATCTTCTCCACGGTCGTGCCGTTGGGCACCGGTACATTGCCCTGGCAGATACGGCCCTTGCCATCGACGTTGAAGTACGGGGCCTGGAACAGCGGCGTCTGCGGCGTCGGGCGATGGGAACCCTTGACGGCCCACACCCGCCATGTGTGGCTGGCAGCGGCGAAGATCAGTCCCGGCTGCGGCACCGTCTCGCCGCGCTCGCGCCCGCCAAACGCTTCGGCCTGCTCCGCGCCTACCCTGAACGCCACATGCCTGCGTGCCGGTGGCACCCACCACACCAGCAGATCGCCGTGGAGGTACAGCACTGTCCCGGGAAGGAAACCGCCGTGGGCCGAGCGCTGGAGCAAGGCTCCAGCCAACTCCCTCGCCGCCTGGGCGGTCATGGCCCGGCCCGCGCCGATCACGGGTGCGCCATCCACGGTCGTGACCTCATGCACTGTCGCCAGCGCGCTCCCCGAGCGCCCGTGGTACAGCAGCACCGCCTGATCCAGCTCCAGCACGTTGTCCGTGGGCGTCTGAATAGAGAACTCCGCTTCGTTCATGGGAACCACCTCCGATCTATATAGAGTCAGTGTCCGTGGCACAGGGCGTGGATCAAGCGGTCGATCAGCGCGATGGCCTCGAAGCGCTGGCCCATGCGCAGAAACCATGCGTGCAACGCGCCGGGGTCGTCCAGCGGGATGAGCACCTCTCCCATGCGGTCGCAGTATTCGGACTGGTGCGCCAGATTGAGCAGGTCGTCATAGATGCGCGTGGTGACATCGCCCTCTTCCCAGGACAGCACCGCACCGAAGCCGATGTACTCGCCGTCGATGTCGGGATGGAAGTCGTCGGTGAGCGTCAGGCGGGACAGCGCCAGCGCATCGGCGGCGATCTGGCGCTGGTGCGGGTCGGTCAGCGTCTTGGCGGCGCGGCGCAGGCTGCATGGCCGCCATTCGGGCGGGCGTCTGCGCCGATCGGCGCTCTTGCCGGGCTGCACCAGCCAGCGGCCCGCCCACTCGGGATAGGCATCGTCCAGCATCTTGCGCGTGACCATCTCCTCGCGCATGGCTTCGCGGTCGGCGTCGTCGGCGTCCTCGCACATCATGTCCAGCGCCGCCTCCTCATCCATTTCTCCCTGCCAGTACACGTAGGACGCCACGTCATCGGCAATGTCGGGGGTGAACAGGGGGTACACATAGCGGCCCTTCTGGCGCAGCACCTGCAGCACCGTGGCCCCAGGTGCGGCATGGCTGCGTTCAACGCTTCCAGGCTGCGGCCCACCGGCCACTCGGCCTCGCGGTACTCGCACCAGTACACGTCCAACTGGGCATAGGGGCCGACTGCCCGCCACGCATGGCCGGATGGTGGCCATGCTCGTCGAGCACGTTGATGGCGAAGCGCGGCTCCAGGCAGTGCAGCGGGCCGATCTGGCGCTTCATCCAGGCGTCGATGGCGCGCTGGCAGGCTTTGAGCGGGTCGGCCTCGCCCACCGGCAGGTCGTCTTCCCGTACCGCACCCGACGCGATCAGGAAGCGGCACAGGGCCGCGTTCGCGCTGGCCTGGGACGTGGACGCGACCGCCAGCGGAATGCCGGGTTGCAGGCTGGGCAACGCCAGCATGGGAGCGACAGGCATGGCGGTGGCCCTCAAGGCAGCGGGGTGAGCATTTCGCTGGTGGCGCTTGCGCGTTGGGCTGCGCCTTCGTTCCGATGCTGCTCCAGGGTCTGGTGGGCAAAGCGGCTCCAGGCCGCCGAGCGATTCGCCACGGCGCGCTGCGATACGGCGCGGGACAGCTTGGCCGTCGCACTAGCCGGTCCGGTCTGTGGGGCTGAACGCAGGCCAGCAGCGCCGCAAGACGCGGACCGGGCTGCTCGGGCGCTCCCGCACCCTTGGTACCCACGGCCTTGCGGAACGTGTAGTCCTGCCGCCCGTTGGCGACCGGACCGGCCTCGACCTCGGCGCTGACCAGTTCGGGGTATTGGGCGCTGTAGAGGTCGCGCACGTCGCGGGGCGAGAGCCCGGGCACGTCCGGCAGCAGGATGCCGTTGTAGGTGAAGGTGCGGACGATGGGGGTGACTTCTATGGACATGGATGGGGCTCCTTGGGGATGAACGCGGCAACCGCCGTGGTTGCCATGTGTTCAGTCTCCCGCTGCTGGTGCCCGCATCAAGGGCGTCTGCCGACTCACCCGAATAGGTCGAAGGAGTCGCCGCCAGCGGTGGCGGCTGCAGCCGGTGTTGCGCCCGCTGCCGGAGAGGCATCGCCTTCCTCCTCGCCATCCGCCACGCTGCCCGAGGCGGATACCGCAGGGGCTGTCGCAAGCTTGGCCGGTGCGGACTTGGAAGCACCCGCCTTCACGGTGGCGTCACTGGCCTTCTTGACCGATGCCGCCTTCGCGGCCTCGATCACTTCCTTCGTGGCCTCGGCCTGCTGCGCCAGGCTATGGCGCACCTCGCGATAGCCGCGCAGGGCTTCGATGAAACCCGCGTCGAACTCCTGCGGCGTGGCCGTGAGGCTCAGGGGCTGCGTCAGCCCAGGCTCGCCCGCGTCCTGCCGGGGTCTGGGGATCACGTTGACCGTCAAGCGGCCGGATTTCTCGTCGGCGCTCACGGTCATCGTGAGCGTGGCGCTGCAAGCCAATGCGAACAGTTCCTCGAACATCGTCATTTGAAGCTCCTTGGTGGAATGGGGGACATGGCCCCATACGGAGCCGTCCAGAACATGCTAGAACCCGGCTCCCTGGTGTCCAGTGGGTGTCCAGGGGCCGGTTGGCGCGTCAGGCCAGCGCAGGCTCGGGCTGCAATGCCGGTGTGGCCTCGGTGCTCTCGGCCTCATCCGCTGCAGCGGCCAGGATCGGCTGACGCGGGTAGCGCATCACGGCAGGCACCGTACCCTGGTACGCAAAACCCGGCACCTTGAGCAGCGCCGTGATGAAGTCAGGCTTCTTGCCGGCGCGTGCTGCCTTGAAGCCCGAACCCATCGCCTTCTTGAGCCCGACTTCTGCGGCAAGGCTCTCCAGTTCGCTCATCGTGAACAGGTCAATGAACTCCTTGTTCCACTGGAAGTACCGCCCTTCATCCACCTGGGCATAGTTCAGCAGCAGTTCGAGGTCGGTCACTGTGACGCCGAACGCCGCCGAGGCGGTGGCGGCTTGCAGCAGCCGCTCCAGTTGGGCCTCGGGCGCGGCAGCGGCCCGTTGCAGTCCGCCCCGCACGCCGAACCCTGCGCCTGCGGCTTGACCGGCGATCCGGTCGAAGGCGTTGCGGAACTGCGCTTCCCGAAGATCGGCCGCGCGACCGGCCAGCGCCAGCGCGATCAGCACCCGCTGGCTGCACTGCGGCTGCGCCATCAAGGCTTTGGCCAGCCATTTGCGCCACTCCATGACGCGGTGGCTGACGACACGCTGCGGTGTCTGGTTCGTGGGCACGGCAGGCTTGGGCTTCTTGCCGGTGGGCTTGGCCGCGCCCGCCTTCGCCGCGCCCTTGCCCTGCGTTTCGTCCAGCGCCGCCTGGGCATCGCGCTGTGCCTTGCGCCACAGGACGACCTTCTGGCTGTTGCATGCGGCGTCGAAGCACAGCGAGCGTGTGACCTCGCCATAGCTGCCCGGCATCGCGGATACCGCGCAGCCGAAGGACTGGCATCCCTGGCAGAAGGTGTACTGCGGCGCGCCGACGCCCAGGTCGCCCTCGGCGGTCACGGGCAGCGGCGCGAAGCCGTCGCCCGTCTTCACGATGCGGATGACCGGGTACTCGTCGCGCAGTGCGCTGGCACGGGCCTCGACCGCCTGCAGCGTCAGTTCCTCGAAGTGGCTCGGGTGCTGGCAGAAGCCCTCGCCCAGCGACTCCGCGAACAGCCCCGCCTGCCGGGCCGAGTTGTGCGGGCATGAATGGCACTGCGCGGTGTCGAAGATCGCTTCGGCCAGCCGGCGCGCGTAGCGACCCAACTGCGCCTTGAGCACGCCGACCGGCACGTTCTGCGCGAGGATGCCGGCGAGCACGCTGTCCTGCTTGTCGGCGGGATGCCCGAGAGCAGTTCTGCGTGGCCGAGCTGGATGGTGCGGGTGGTGAGCGCCTTGAGCACGGCGGGCGTGCAGGCTAGCAGCGCCAGCCGCCGCTCCAGCACATCGGGCGACCAGCCCATGAGGCGGGCGGCTTCCTCCTTGTCGCCGCGCTGGCGCAGGAGCTGGCGCTGTGCCGCGTGGGCTTCCTCGGCGGGCGACATCGCGGCGCGGTGGTAGTTCTCGATCACGGACATGGCCTCGGCCGTTTCGTCGTTCGCGTCCTTGATGACCACCGGCATGTCGTAGCCGTCGCCGAAGACGTTCTTCGCGGCGCGCCAGCGGCGTTCACCGGCGATGATTTCGTAGAGGTCGGTGCCCGGCACGGGCCGCACGACGATGGGCTCGAGCACGCCGACGGCGCGGATGCCCTCCTCCAGTTCGGCCATCTCGGCAGGGTCGAAGTATTCGCGGGGTTTTTGCCCTGGACGATCCGGTGGATCGGCAGGGTCGGTTGCATGGATGGGGTCACGGCGCCTCCTGGGTGCATCGAGTGGGTTGCAGTCATCCTCCCGCCTCGCACCTCCGGTTCAACCCCCACCGAGCCGCAACCAGCAGACGCCGATATGCCCTCTGGATCCATGGGTCATGCAGAATGTCCCGATGGCCTCTACCTCCAAGCCCTTGAATGTCTTCCGCGACCTGCTGCTACGCGGCCCTGCAGACGCCAGCGCGCAGTTGCGCCAGGCTTTGATCGATCATGCGACTGCCCCATGGCGACACGCACCTGAGCGCGAGGAGCGCGTACATCTCCCGGCAGTCGAAGGGAAGCCGATGGCGTTCGAACGTAACGCTTCGCCGGGCTACGAATCAGCCGGGCTGGTTCTCTTTCCTCGGCCCGATGGGCTGGAGGTCACGAACATCGTGCCCCTGGAACGCAGCGAGCTGAGCCGCCGCGCGTACAACACGATTCTTGAAGATTTCGCCGAACAGATCGCGCGGCCGGCGGCGAATTCGACCGGGTTTGTGGTCGAACTGTCCGGCAGCACGGAGCAGATCGAAGACAAACTCTCCCTTTCCGCCTTTGAGGCGCTGACCCGCTTCAGTGCGCTGGCCAACAAGTCGACGGGTGCGTCGCACCCCTACGACCGCCAGCGCTGGTTTGATTTCGTCATCCAGGCGCATGCGGAGCGCAGCGAACTCGACTCCGATTTTCTCGAACGCTGGCTCATCGAGTCTGAGGATTGGCCGCAAGATCAGGCGAGTGATCTGGCCATTGAGTACGAGCGCTCCCGCGCGCTGCTTGCCCGGTTCGAAGAGACTGCTTGATGGCCTTGCTGCCGCACGAGGCCGACCGGATCGCGCAGGCTGGGCTGCCCGTGCTCTGCATCGACACCTGCAGTTTGCTCGACATCGTCCGCGACCCATTCCGGGAAACATCCCTGCCACACAATGCCGCCGCAGCACTGGCCCTTCTCCAGGCCATGGAGTCCGGCGCCTTGCTGACGGGTCTCGTGGCCGATCAAGTCCGTCAGGAGTTCGGTACGCACTTGCAAGGCATCGTCGACGAAGCGGGTCGCGGCCTGAGCAAGCTGCGCGAGCACATCGAGCGTGTGGATGGTTTGGTCAGTGCCTTCGCGGCACCCGTTCGAACCGACATCCGCCATTGGGATGCCCACGTCACGAATGCAACGGCAGCGCTGCATCGCTGGATCGCGGCTTCAGTGACTGCCCCGCAATCGCAGGACGTTCCAATGCGCGCTTTTTCTCGCGTCATGCATGCGCGCGCGCCAGCCCGCAAAGGCAAGGATTCGCTGGCCGACTGCGTCGTTCTCGAAACCTACCTGGAGGCAGCGGCGGACCTGCGGCAGCGGGGTCTGAAGGCACCCATTGTGTTCCTGTCATCCAACGTGCAGGACTACACCATTGCGCCTGCACGCAACATGCTGCATGCGGACATTGAAGCCGAGTTCGCCGCCCTCAACTTGGCATATGCCACTGGACACGGGATGGCAAAGCATCTGCTGGCAATCTCGTGACAGCGCCTTGCGCATGCGCGAGGCAGCGCATTTGTGCGTACGTCCCCTTGTCGCCCTGGAGCAGTACTCTGGGCATCGCAGCTCCAGCTGGTGAAATCAGCGCTTCAAGGAACGCGGCGTCTCCACTGGGATAGCGCGGGTCGTGTGGCGGTAACCTACGCCCTCGATAGCGTGCACCGAAACAGCTTCGGTCGAGATCGCTAGTTGGAACGTGGGACGCCAGTCCGGCGCGGCCATCACCTCGGGCGGCCCGCGGTCGAAGAACGCATAGTTCACTCCGTCCTCGCGCTGCACGGATCGGAACGCGATGCCGTCGAATGCCCAGCGCTTGGCATAGCGAATGAACTCTGCCAGCGCCTGCGTCATCACGTAGTCGGTGTCACTCTGCCGAACCGGGCGTGCAATTTCTTCGTGTAGGCACTCCAGCAGCATACGATGCTCGCTGCGCTTGCTGTAACTGGGGTCGAAGTAACTCAGAGCTGCGTGCCGCAACCGCCGGCTCAATACGGTGAAGTCGAAGAACCTCAACGGTGCCGTGGACCAGAATCGCCCCACGACAACCGTATCGCCGATCGAAGGACGAACTTCGGCGATGCAGGTGTCAACCTCGCGAGAAACGTAGAGCAGTGGAACCCCGGCGGGACTCATGCGATTGTTGGCCGCTCGCTCCTTGGGAGCTGCACCCAACGCTACCGCAGGGTTCTCCGCGAAAGTGCGGGCTTCCTGCTCGCCGCTGGCGATGCGGGAGCGATAGAAGTCCGTGCCAGTAGCGAGCGTGGTGACTATGGCTGGCGTTCCCGGGCGCTCGGGATCCTCGGCTTCGAGCGCCTCGCCAACCAGCCACTCGAAGAACGAGCGAGCGTTGTCGTTGAAGAAGCGTCGGCCATGAACTAATTCGTGAGCAACGTGGTGCCAAGGACCGACCGCATACCAGCGCTCATGGTCCGCCGATTCAAACGGGCTTGGTGCACGGCAGTACTCCTGTCCAGGCCAGTAGAAGTCCTCTTCGTCTGCGTTGGCGTCTTCCAGATGCTCCGATATGGCCCTGCGAACGGTCACAGAGCCGCAGCCGACGGCGGTGCCGACAACGTCATCAAGCGTCTGTTCGTAGCCTGGGTAGAGGCCATAGTCGACGCGGAAGTGTTCCGGCAGATGCTTCCGGATAAAACGTGCGATGCGCTCGGGCGTCAATGCATTCAGGGTCCCCTTGCCACAAGCGCCGCAGACCCTCTCTGCCTGGAGCGCGCCATTCAGACCCTTAAGCATGTAGTCGCTCAGGCAGTCCTGACACACCCACATACGTTCAGCGTTCTCCACGTCTGAAAGGGCTTGCTGGAATAACTTTTTCCCTCTTCCGATCATTTCGTACCTCCGATGCCAAGTCGAACGAAATTCTGACATTCGACGGAAGGCGCATGGTCGACACCCGCCAGATTGCTGAGCCTCACTGCTCGCGGGCCGTAAACTTCTTTTCAATCCGGACATGGAAGGACTTCAAATGATCGATTGGCTGATCTCGGTATATGGGAAGTGTCGCGATTTGACGGCGAAAGCCAATGACGCCAGGAGTCACCTACAGGCGGGCGATGACGACACCGCCAAGATGATCAACGGCTACATGAAGCATGACTACGACGCGCTGATCCAACTGTGGAAAGAGGTCGATCCCGGGATGAAGAGCACAGGCCGACTGAGCGACATGGCCCGGCACATCGGGTTCGGCATGAACAACGACTACCAAGACATCCTGAAGAACGACATTCCGTCGGTGCTGAAGGCTGCCGAAGCGCTGGCGCGAGACGGAACCAAGGATGCAGGGTCCGTCGGCTTCGACGACCTGCTGCATCCGGCCATTGTGGAGAGCTCGCTCGGTCAATACCGCAACGGCCACCTCCGGGACGCCGTGCTGAACGGCGTCATCGCGGTGTTCGACATGATCCGTGCCCGCACTGGACTCAACTTGGACGGCAAGGACCTCGTGGGGCAGGCGTTCGGGCTGGAGAAAGGGAAGCTTGTATTCAGTGAGATCGCAACAGAGACGGGAAAGAACGACCAGAAAGGGTTCCTTCAAATCTACGAAGGCATCTACACGGGCGTGCGCAATGTAAAGGCGCATTCGCTCAATCACGATCTGAGCGAGCAGAAGGCAGCTCAGTACCTCGTCACGCTGAGCCTGCTGGCCCGCCGCGTGGAGGAATGCAAGGGTCGCCCGTAGCCACTGCCAGATGCCCGCACAAAGGCCGTTATGTCCTGAGCAAGGACAATGACGGTTTCGCTCGCGCCACCGACTTTGCCCATGCTCATCCAGTACACCGTGCTCCTGCTGCTCAATGCCACCCGTGGCAGCCTTGCGGAGATCGACCTGGTGCAGCCCACAGGCGGTGAGAGCCACTGGCTTTGGATTGAGGACTACACCGTCTCTTCCCTACAGCTTGTCAGCGTGGAACATTCCTCGAAGCGCGTCTTTGATCGTGCCGTGCTGACAATCGATGGCTCACGTGGCCAGCTGAACTGGACCTGCGGACGATGCGACCATTTGTCGGTCGATGTCACTGGCTCGCTACGGCCCGAGTTTCAGCAGCTGCTGCACCAGCATCTGAACTGAGGATTTCGCGGCGACGGCATCTGGACGCGCCGCCGCGCCAGATATGCATTCCTGACAGCGACTGAATCCGCGTTGGGGCATTCCAGCAGCGGTACCCGCAACCTGCGCAACGCTTCGATGCAACGAGGCGAGATGCCGAGCCCCTGTTGAAGTCGGCACGCGTACGGCCCTGCCAGCTTGGTAAAGCAAACGCGGACCTACCGCTTTTGTCGTTTAGCGCAGTGCCGCCCTCATTCGTCACAGCCGCACACACCTACGAGGCTTCATGTCACCAGCAACGAACGCCGCTGGAATCACCGGGTATTGGTACCCCCACTCGGTGAAACCGCGATGGCTAGTACTGCACGTGCCCCGGTGATCATCTTTGTGCCCTGATGGTGCCATCCCTCCTCCACTGAACTGGGCACCGTGCGTTGGAACGAGCTGAACCGTGTCGAAGTAAGAGTTCTTGACAAAAAACTTCCTCGTGATTTAATTTCGTTTTACAGATTCTAATTTCATTTTGATTTGAACCAAAAGAGCTCGTTGCAAGGTCTGCACATGATTGATGCGCCAGATCGGACAGGCCCTGAGGTACCAGATCAGTCACGGAGACGACTCAACTCATGCGAAGGCCACTCAGCAACGTCCGCGTCCTGGACCTCTCCCGAATCCTTGCGGGACCATGGGCGACCCAGAACCTCGCCGACTTGGGGCGGAGGTCATCAAGATCGAGAAGCCCGGTGTCGGCGACGACACGCGCCAGATGGGACCACCATTTCTCCACGACGCTGCGAGCGGTGAACTTGGCGATGCGGCGTACTTCATGTGTTGCAACCGCGGTAAAAAGTCGGTCGCTATCGACTTTTCCCAGCCCCAAGGCCAATCCGTACTACGACAACTCGTCCAGCAGGCAGATGTGCTTGTTGAAAACTACAAGGTGGGAGCGCTGTCGAAGTACGGTCTGGACTATTCCTCTTTGAAGTCCGTCAACCCAGAACTCATCTACTGCTCTATTACAGGCTTCGGACAGACTGGCCCGTACAAGGACCGTGCAGGCTATGACTACCTGATTCAGGGCATGGGTGGCCTGATGAGCGTCACCGGCGAGCGCGACGATTTTCCTGGCGGTGGTCCGCAGCGCGTCGGCGTAGCTGTCTCCGACCTCATGGCCGGCATGTACGCCACGGTAGCCATCCTTGCCGCGCTGCACCACCGCACTGCTGGCCATGGCGGACAGTACATCGACATCAGCCTGCTCGACTGTCAAGTCGGCTCGCTGGTGAACCAGGGTTTGAACTATCTTGTCACTGGCGAGCCGCCAAGGCGGATGGGCAGCGGCCACCCGAACATTGCACCCTACGCCGTCTATCCCGCATCGGATGGTCACCTGATCCTCGCCGTTGGGAACGACACCCAGTTTCGCAGGCTGTGCAGCGCGGTCGGTCAACCCGACGTGGGAACGGACGATCGTTTCGCAACGATCCGGGCCCGCGTCAGCAATCGGTCTGCCCTTGACGCCTGGATCACTCCGATCACGCGGTCGCGCAGCGTGGCCGAATGGGTCGAACTGCTTGAAGCCGCCCAGGTTCCAGGCGGCCCGATCAATGACATCGCACGCGTCTTTGAGGATCCCCACGTAATCGCGCGAGGCATGCGCATGGACATTCCCCACCCGAGGTACGGCAGCGTCCCCTCAATGCGCAACCCGATACGTTATTCGGAAACACCACTGGAGTTCGATGTTCCGCCCCCCATGCTCGGAGAGCACACCAACGAGATCCTCCAGTCGCTCAATCTTGGCGCAGAGGAAATCGACCAACTCAGGCGCGATGGAGTGCTCTCTTGAGGGACTCGGAAAGACAGATTCAAAACACACAGGAGATGAGCAATATGCACAAAGCACCGTTGAAGGACGCTGCAGGACTTGAAATCATGGGAGTCGGCCTGCACTGGAACGACGTCGAGATCGGTGATCGGTTTCGCACGCTCGGCCGAACCATTACCGAGGCAGACATCACCCAGTTCGTGGGGGCAGTCGGCATGGTTGAGGAGATGTTCACCAACGTGGAGTACATCCGCGAAGTCTCCGTCATTGGCGACCGCCCGGTCCCCGGCTCTCTGGTGCTGTGCATGGCGGAAGGACTGCTGATGCAGAGCACCATGCAGCGGACTGGTATGGCTTTCCTGGAGGCGGACGTGAAAGTCCACAAGCCAACCACAGCGGGCGACACCATTCATGTCGAATGCGAGGTCGTCGAAGCACGCTCCACCAGCAAGCCTGACCGCGGACTCCTGCGGACGTCCAACAAGGTGCTCAACCAGCGCGGCGAAGTGGTGCTGACGTACAACCCGCTGCGCATGGTCAAGACCAGGCCTAGTGTTTGAGCCGGTCGCGAACGAGGGACGCTTTTCACAGTGTCCCAGCGCAAGTACCTCCATACAACGAAAGAGACATTGCTGATGAGACCCCTTGCTTCCTTTGCCGCGTTGGTTTCAGCCTGCGCCATGCTGCTCCTGGGCACGACTACCAACGCCTCGGCCCAGACCTATCCCACCAGACCCGTGAAGATCGTACTTCCCTTCGCGGCTGGCAGCCCAACCGACGCGGTTCTGCGCGTCATCAGTGCGCCCCTCTCCAAGCGCCTTGGTCAACCCGTCATCGTCGACAACAAGCCTGGCGCCACGGGAATGCTCGGTACAGAATTTGTAGCCAAAGCACAGCCTGACGGATACACACTGCTCTTCGGCACCAACACCACCCAAGTCGCCAACAAGTACTTCTTTAAGAGCCTTCCCTACGACGGCGAGAAAGACTTTGCGGCCATCGCAGTCGTTGGTGGCGTCCCACACGCGCTCGTCGTGAATCCATCCCTGCCGGTCAACTCGGTGCAGGAACTGATCGCGTATGCGAAAGCAAATCCGGGCAAGGTGTCGTTTCCTTACGCAAACAGCACAACCCGCATCACCGGCAGCACGTTCCGGGTCATGACCCAGACCAATCTACTGGAAATCCCGTACAAGGCCTATGGTCAGGCGGTGACCGACCTACTTGGCGGACAGACGCAAATGATGTTCATCGACTTTGCCACCGGGCTAGCGCATATTCGCTCCGGAAAACTCAAGGCGCTGGCAATCACCCCCGAGCGCTCCACAAAGCTGCCAGGCGTACCGGCCATGAGGGAGGCGCTGCCGGGGTTCGAGATCGGCAACTGGAACGGGCTGTTCGCTCCAGCGGGCACGCCGCGCGACATCGTCGATCGCCTGCATCGGGAGATGACTGCGGTCCTTTCAACGCCAGAGGTCCAACAGCAAATTGACGCGCTGGGCTATGAGCTGCTCAAGCCAATGTCTCCCGGCGAGTTCGGCAAATACATCAGCACCGAGAGCGCTCACTATGCCAAGCTTGCGAAGAGCGCGGGCATCGAACCGGAGTGAACGCCATGCACACTTCAGATTCCAGACCTCCAAAATCTCCAGACAAGGTGCTCGCCCTGTCGAGCCGCTTCGGTGTGGCGATGCGTCGGCGTCAGTTCGTCCGGTTTCTGGCCTTTTTCGCCCTGCTCGCAGGCAGTGGGCCCATGTCTGCCATCGCAGCGGGCTATCCAGAGAAGCCCATCTCGATCGTCGTTCCCTTCTCAGCCGGAAGCGCAACCGACAAGCTGGCGCGGCTGATCGGCGAAGGCCTCTCCAGGCGACTGGGACAGGCTGTCATCGTTGAGAACAAGGCTGGTGCCAGCGGGTTCCTCGGTAGCACCCAGGTCGCGCGCGCTGCTGCCGATGGATACACGCTTCTGGTGACCGCCAACACAACGCAGGCGGGCAATCCGGCGCTGTTTCGCAAGCTGCCCTACGACCCCGTCAAGGACTTTGTACCGCTCTCAAAACTGGGAACGACCCCCTTGGCAATGGTTATACACCCTTCCATCCCGGCGGACACGGTGGAACAGTTCATCGACCATGCGCGTCGCCATCCGGGCAAGGTCTTCTTCGGCAGTGGCAGTACCTCCGCGCGAGTGGCGGGTGAGATGCTCAAGACTGCCGCCGGCATCGACATCGCGAACGTGCAGTACAAGGGCAACCCCGAGGCCGTTACGGATCTGGCGGGCGGACACATCCAATTCATGATCGCCGATGCGGTCACCACCTTGCCACTGGCCCAGGCAGGCAAGGTCAAGGCTCTGGCCGTGTCCACCCGCCGGCCGACCGATCTCGCGCCGGGCCTGCCCACGATCGAGCAATCCGGCAGGCTACCCGGGTTCGAGATCGTTGGATGGTTTGCAGCGTATGCCCCATCCGGCACCCCTGCCAACGTCACTGCAAAGCTCACCGCAAGCATTCATGCGGTACTCGCTGAGTCATCAGTGCGCGCGAAATTGCTGGCGGCCGGCATTGAGGCGGAAACCAGCACGCCGGACGAACTGGCGACATTCCAAGCCGCCGAGACCGCCAAGTGGAAAGCACTCGTTACGCGGGCCGGCATTCCGCTTCAGTAGCCCCATGCTTCGCCCGTCATGCCTGGGCGTGGCGAGACAGCTCCCGAACCTGGAGCGACACAAGAACAGGAATTAAGCATGAATGCAGTGGATTCTCCAACCGCCCCGGTTTCCTTTCGAATCGACGATGGCGTTGCAACCATTTCGATTGATCGGCCGGACCAGCGCAACGCGCTGTCCATCGCCGTCTGCGAGCGGCTGCTCGATCTATGGGAAGAAGTCGAAACGAACCAAGCCATACGAGTGGCCATCATTACCTCGTCCGACTGCGGAACCTTCTCAGCAGGCATGGACCTCAAGGAGGCCGCACGCATCCGCGCAGAGACAGGCAAGGACATGCTGGAAATGTTGCGCGACCCATTTCACGAACGCATGAGGAAAGTCTCCAAACCCATCATCGCCGCGATGACGGGCCATTTCACTGCAGGAGGCATGGTGCTCGCAGCGAACAGCGACATCAGGGTCGGCATGCAGGGCACGCGCGGCGGCATCTCCGAAGCCAAGGTCGGTCGCGGATCGCCTTGGGGCGTGCCGATGCTCTGGATGTTGCCGCAACCGTTTCTGCTCGAACTGATGCTCACCGGCGATCTGCATCCGATCGAGCGCTTCCACCAGCTTGGCTTCGTCAATTACATCGAGCCCGATCCTGACGGGGTGCGAGGTCGCGCGCGTCAGGTCGCCCGCACCATCGCCGACAACGCTCCGTTGACGGTCTGGGCCGCCAAGAAGAGCGTTGGCGCCGCCATGGACCTCGGCTGCGAACAAGGACTGGAAGCGGCGAAGCGCTTCCACGAGCGTGTCTACGCCAGCGCAGACGCCGTCGAAGGGCCGCGAGCCTTCGCCGAGAAGCGCGCTCCCCGTTGGATCGGCGCATGAGCGGCACCGACCCCTCCTTCGTTCGGGAAAGCCACGACGGTGGTGTGCTCACGCTGACACTCTCGCATCCCGACACCCTCAACCGTCTTACCACCGAGGATCAGTTTCTCGAGCTTGCAGCCGCCATTCGCAGAGCCAACGCAGACCCGACAGCGCGTGCGCTGGTGATCACCGGCGCGGGCCGGGCGTTCTGCGCCGGGGGTGACATCCGAAAGATGGCAGCCCGGGAGGGCTTCTCAGCCGGCACCGTGGCGGAGATCCAGCAGCGCTATCGGCAGTCCGTGCATCAGGTGCCGCTGGCACTCTCGGAGATCGAGATTCCGACGATCGCTGCGGTCAACGGCGCGGCCTATGGCGCCGGATGCGATCTGGCGTGCTTCTGCGACATCAGGATCGCTGCGCGAAGTGCAAGCTTCGCTGTGAGCTTTGCTCAGCTGGGCATCATCTCGGGGACGGCGGCGCCTGGATGCTGCCTCGCCTGGTGGGGCGATCGAAGGCGATGGAGCTGGCCTTCACCGCCGATCCCATCGATGCCGAGACGGCACAACGCATCCAGTTGGTTTCTGCCGTCGCAGACGACGACCGGCTGCAACACGAAGCCATGGCTCTGGCGAAGCGGATTGCACGCCACCCACCCAATGCCATGCGCATGCACAAGCGACTGCTCCGGGAATCCGAGCAACTGAGCCTGCAAAATCATCTGGATCTCGTCGCCGCATTTCAAGCCATCGCACACATGGCGCCGGAACATCTGGGCGCCGTTGGAACGGCCGTAGCGGCGCTGGAGCGCCGTGCATCCCGTCGCACCTAGGCCGAAACCTGGGCAGACTTTCTAGGGATGCCGCTTCCTTTTTGGGCCCTCAGGCGGCCATGGCGACGACCCAAATGCATCATCTATTTGTCTCACTTGCGAGAAATTCACGCTGAGTGATAGGTGTTTTCCACGATCTTTTTCATCAACATATTGACACAATAGGCCTGACCCAGCACATTTGGCGCACTTGACAAACGTGTCCACAGTGACACGACATTGAAGGAGACGCCATGCCACTGCTGCCCGACATGACCTTGCGCACTCGCCGAGCGTTGCTCAAGTCGCTGGCCGGAGGGGCCTCTACCCTGGCGATGCCGCCGCTGCTGGCTCAAGTTCAAACGCAACAGCCGTTGCGCATCGGCCAGTCGATCGCCTTGACCGGCCCGCTGGCGGATGTGGGACAGGCGATGCATGAAGGTGGAAAGATCTGCTTTGCCGCGTTCAACGCGCGTGGCGGCATAAACGGACAACAAATCGAACTGGTCGTCCGCGACGACGCATACGACGTTCCCCGTGCTGTGTCGAACGTCGAAGGCTTCATTGCCGACACAAGCATCTTTGGCCTGTTCAGCTGCATGGGCACCCCATGGTTGCAGCGACCCTACCCCAGGTCAAACAGTCCGGCATTCCGTACTTCACGCCTCTCACCGGTGCCAAGCTGGCCAGGCCGGCCGACATGCGCAATGTCTTCAATGTGCGTGCGAGCTACCCGCAAGAAGCCGAGGAACTGGTCAAGCATCTCGTCACCGTCGGCCTGCGCAAGATCGCGGTAGTGCACCAGAACAACGCCTTCGGCAAAGAGGTGTTCAACGGCGCGAACCAGGCGTTGACAGAGCGCACGTTGTCGAGCGTCGCGGTGACCACGGTCGAGAACGATGCGTCAGACGTCAACACCGCAATCGCGAAGATCGCCGATGCCTCTCCCGCGGCCGTGATCATCGGACTGGCGGGCAAGCCCGCCCTGGAGTTCATCCAGGGCATGCGCAGAGCACGCCGTGGCCTGCAGCTCTACACCACATCAGTCATGGGGGCGGCATCCACTATCAGCGCCCTCGGCAACGATGCCGTGGGGCTCACGCTCACCCAGGTCGTGCCCTTGCCTGCCAGCACCCTGTTGCCCCTCGCTCGCGACTTTCAGCAAGACTGGAAGGCCTCGGGGACGCGACTGGAGCCATCGCACATTGCCTTCGAGGGCTACATCAATGCGCGGGTGCTCATTGAGGCCCTTCGCCGCACCGGCCGCCCCGTGAGTCGCAGCGCCTTCATGGATGCGGCATGGGGACTGCGCAACATGGACCTCGGCGGTTTCCGCATCAATGCCCGCGGACCCGGAACGAGCGCCAGCGGCTTTGTCGAGCTGACGAATATCTCCCGCGATGGTCGCTTCATCCGCTAAGCGCGTTCGCCCAAGCCCCTCACGCGAAGACCGGCTGCAGCCGGCGCAAGGACTTTCAAGGAGACCTCCCGATGCTCGTCGTTTCGCCCACGAACAACCGCTCTGTGGCCCGACGCGTCACACTCCTGGCCCTGGGCCTGGTGGCGTTCGTCCTGGTCTTCGTAGGTCTGGCTCTGGCCTTTCTCACTCAGCGCAGCACGCGCGCGCAGCTTGTGGACAGCATCAGCACCACCACGCTAAGCGTGGCGCAGTCCATCGACGCGGCCGACAATGCTAACCGCGAGTTGGCACAGCGGACCATGAAGGGCTTCCAGCGCTACTTCGAGGCCACCATGCAGCTCGACGAGGCCACTGGCGAGTTGCGCAGCTTCGGCGCACTGTTGAATCAAGACTACAGCGCCGTGGACAAGTTCGCCAAAGAAACCGGCGGCATCGCTACGATCTTCGCCAAGAAGGGCGACGACTTCGTGAGCGTCACCACCTCCATCAAGGACGAACGAGGCCAGCGCGCGCTGGACGCGTCGCTCTCGCGCACCGACCCCGCCGCCCGCGCCGCTGCCGATCAGGGGAAGCCCTTCACCTCCCTCACGACTGTGCGCGACAAGCCCTATATGGGGCACTATCTGCCGATCAAGGATGCCACCGGAAAGGTGGTGGCCCTGCTGCACATCGGCAACGACATCAGCATCTTCCACACCATGCTGCAGAACCAGGTGGAGCACACGCGCTTCTTCGAGAACGGGGGGCATACGTTATCGACCCCACGCTTCACTGCAGCAGGCGACCTTCATCTATCACCCGACGGCGCGCGGGAAAAAGGTGCTGGAAGCCTATCCCCAAGCCCGGGAATTCTTCACCGCCCTCGAAGCGTCCCCCGACGGCTTCGTGCGCAGCGCCGCCCCGGTACTCAAACCCGATTCGGACGATCCCTGGGCACTTGTGCGAAAGACCAACAGCGGCTGGTGGGTGGTGGCCGAGGTGCCGGACGGCGAAGCCATGGCCGGGCAGCGCCGCGTGGCGCTTGCTGTCTGGTGCCTGATGGCGCTGGCTGTGGCGGCGCTGGGCGCGGGCCTCTTCGTGATGCTGCGCCGCGGCGTGAGCCGGCCGCTTACCGAGCTGACTCAGGCCATTACCCTAGTGGCACAGGGCGACCTGACGCAGAGTTTCCGTACCACGCGGAGCGACGAGATCGGTGCGTTGGTGCAGGAGGTCGAGGGCATGCGCCAGCGCTACCTGCAGATGCTGCAGCAGGTACGCACGGCCGTGGACAGCATCACCACCGCGAGTAGTGAGATCGCCGCCGGCAACCAGGATCTTTCGGTACGTACCGAGGCCACGGCCAGCAGCTTGGCGCAGACGGCGCAAAGCATGGAGCAGCTCACCGCCACAGTGCAGCAGTCGGCCCACTCGGCACGCCAGACCAACCAGCTCGCAGCATCTGCCGTCGAGGTAGCGGCGCGCGGCCGCCACATGGTAGGCGAGGTGGTCAATACCATGGACGAAATAAACCAAAGCTCGCGCAAGATCGCCGACATCATCGGCGTGATCGATGGAATCGCCTCCCAGACCCACATCCTCGCGCTGAACGCAGCAGTCGAGGCCGCGCGCGCCGGTGAACAGGGACGCGGTTTCGCCGTCGTGGCCGTGGAGGTGCGCAACCTAGCCGGCCGTTCGGCGGAGTCCGCCCGCGAGATCAAGCAGCTCGTTCACAACTCGGTAGAAAAAATCGACTCAGGTGCTCGCCTGGTGCGGGACGCGGGTAGCACCATGGACGAGATCATGGGCAGCGTCCAGCGTGTAGGCGCCATCATTGGCGAAATCACTGCGGCGGCGGCCGAGCAGTCCGATGGCATCGGCCAGGTGAACCAAGCTGTCGGCCAGCTTGACCAGATGACGCAGCAGAACGCCGCGCTGGTCGAGGAATCGGCCGCCGCCGCCCAAAGCCTCCGCGACCAAGCCGGGCGCCTGGCCGACGCTGTGCAGGTGTTCCGGCTGAATGACTCGCCCGAGCAGACAGAGGGGGAAAACTAGAGTCGTCGCCCGCAGCGCGGCCGACGCTGCAGTAAGGCTGACGATTTAGGCGTGTCTTTCAAGTTCTGACGATCGAGCGGCCAAGGACACGAAAGGCCGTGTTCGCCTAGTCTGCTGTCCCGCTGATACGTGATCGGCGCAGTTACCTACCAGAAGTGATCGCAACGGGGTCGATGACACGCGAGACGGCGATCAAAGGATGACCTCGACAAGAGCTTCTGCCTTGGCCTTCGACACCCTGAGGGATCAATCTTCCGGCTTGAGCGTATTTGCTTGGCCGAACGCCATGATGCAACCAATGCGCTCTACCACACCTCGGGCCAGGAGGCGTACAGGCCCGCACGGCGGGCCCAGGTCGCCAGGGCCAGAGCCTCACCCTGAAGCACCCGGAGGCCTCGAGGCTTCGGGTACAACCCCTCAGCGGCGGGACCGATCCAGCGCCTGGGAGATCAAGCCTGCTACGCCGAGAAGCTCGGGAGCCACAACATCGCGCAGCTTCTGCTCCAACCTGGCGGGACCCACCGCCATCACCGCGAGTGCAAAATCCGCTCTACCATCCTCCCGGATCGGCGTCGCAATCGAATAGGTTTGGCTGGTCACTGGGGACGCCAGAAAGCACCACCCCTTCTCTTCCAGTTCCTGCAAGGCAGCATAGACGCTAGACATCAGCTTGAATGATCCGTCGTCCTCTCTGTCCTTCAAGTTCTCCAGGAGCTTCGATCGCACGGCTGGTTCCTGCGCCCACAAATATGCCCGCCCAGACGCCGAGCTGACCATCGGTAGCAGTGCGCCACTGTCGAGGCCGAGGCGCATCTTCCCGGCTGGAACGCAATGCTCGACCACCAGCATGTGCAGCCGATCCCGCGTCGTCAAGCTCACATGCACGTCGAAGCGCTGCGACAACTCACGCATGTGCGGCAGCGCAACCGGAATGATGTCGAGCCCCCGTTTGACCGCCCGGCCAAGCGCCAAACAAGCCACATGAGGTTCAAGACTGCCTGCCGACCCGCTGGGCCGCAGGAAGTTGTGCACCGCCAAGGTGGCCGTCAGCTTGGCTGTCGTCGCGCGCGACAACCCGAGCTTCGCTGCGATCTCTGAGGGTTGGAGCGACCTGTGCCGCGTGTCAAACAAGCGCAGGATCTCCAACCCGCGTCGCAAGGAGTCGACCTCGGTGTACTCGTTATTCGCGCCATGCAAGCTCGCTGCAGCGGAGGGCAGCTTTCTCGTTCGAACCATCAGGACTCCTTCTGGGCAGAAGTCGCATTGATCTCGGCTTCAAGGCGAGCCTTGAGTCCAAGCAGGTCGGGGGCGACCGAACTCTCGATGCGCGTGACACTCAGCGTATTCGTCGGTGCCGCACATCCGATGGCATAGGAGTGCGGCTGCTGCGGCGTGTCGATGACGACGGCGACTCCGTTGGTGCCCTGCTCGAGAGAGCCCGCTGCGATGCAGTACTGGCGTTGCTTCATCTGGGTAATGGCAGCCTTGACATGCTCATGCAGCTCGGCGAGGCCAGGAGCTCCGGCCCTCGACAATCTGGCCAGGAACCGATCACGCTCGGCATCGCCCATGGAGCCGACCAGCGCGCGTCCGAGTGCCGACGGCCCCATCTGCAATCTTGAGCCTGCCCGCACGCGAAGGGTGAACAGCATGGAGCGGCTGTGAACCACCTCGTGGCACACCATCGTGTCGCCGTCCGGTGACGCCAGGACAACCGACACGTTGTGTTGGTCGGCGAACTCCTGCATCAAGGGACGGGCGACCACGATCAAGTCTCGGTTGGAAGCGGCCAAGAACCCCAGGGTAAGCACCGACGTCGCCAAGCCATAGGAGGCACGCTCGGCTGAGTACACCAGATATCCCGCCTCCGTCAGGTTTGCAGTCAGCCGAGAAACCGTTGGCTTGGGCAAGCCGGTCGAGATGGCCAACTCAGTGTTCGAGCGCCATCTGTTGTCCGGCTCGAATGCCTTGAGGATCGCGAGCCCACGAGCGAGCACGCGCACCTCACTCCCCGCCACCTGCTCACTCGTCGCCATCGTTCACCACCCACCATATCTAAAATGAAATTAGAAGGCAGTCTAGCAGGCTGGCGTCGGTTGCTTCTTTCAATTCTTTAGGTTTTTGCGAATCAGCCGATGACCTACAAAACGAAAATAGCTTACAGAGAGGCCTGGGTGCCGGGTGCAATGTCGACAATCAACTGCCCCTCCTTGACGCTGTCACCCACGGTGAACGCGATGGCCCGAACGGTGCCGGCCTGCCGTGCCACGATGCCGTGCTCCATCTTCATCGCCTCGACGACAGCCAGTAGATCTCCGGCCTGAACGTGCTGGCCTGGGAGGACCGGCAGTGCCGAGAGCGTGCCAGACATCGGCGCGACAGCAAGCCCCTTCGCTCCCTCGTCGTCGAAGGTGCGGCGCTGCGCCGATTCAGCCGTGAAGCGGTCGCCCTGAAGCTGCAGTTCCCATCGCCCTTCTCTCTCGACGGCCGCCCATCCGCTTTGCCCGGCTACGCCACGCCAGATGCCCGAGCGGTTTGAACGGCGTGGATGTCGTGGACCTCGCCTTCGACTGCCAAGTTGTAGCCAAGCGCCGAGCGCGCCAGCCACGCGCAGGAATACATCACACCGTCGGACCAGACATGCGTATGCCCGAGGGGCGCTGCAGGGGCCAAGCCACCGCGATCCAACGAGCCCACATCGCACCATGTACCCCGATGGCCGTCAAGGCCATCGCGGCTTGCCTCGACCACCGCCACGCAGGCTGCTGCCAAGGCTGGCTTCCCGCCTGCTGAGAACAGACTTGCATTCTCATCAAGGTAGCGTGTATGGACGGTCGCAGCGTGTACCCCAGGATTGGCCAGCACGCGCAGCAGATACCCGATGTTGCTTGTGAGACCGAGCAGCAGCGTGCCTTCGAGGGCTGAGCGCATACGCTGCAAGGCGGCGCTACGGTGGACTGCATGCGTCACCAACTTCGCCACCATCGGGTCGTAGTACGGCGGGACCACACCACCACTGGCGACCCCTGCCTCGACTCGCACGCCCTCAGGCCAGCAAACCACCTGGACTTGTCCCGGCGACGGCCGGAACTCACGTGCGGGATCCTCCGCATAGATGCGGCATTCCATGGCATGGCCTTCGCACCGGATGGCATCCTGTTGCAGCGGCAGGGGTTCGCCTGAAGCGACACGCAGTTGCCACTCCACCAAATCCACGCCCGTAATGGACTCCGTGACTGGATGCTCGACCTGCAGGCGAGTGTTCACCTCGAGGAAGTAGAAACTCTGATCCCTGCCGACGATGAACTCGAAGGTCCCGGCATTCAGGTATCCCAGACTGCGGGCACCTCGGACAGCCGAGTCGACCAGGCGTTGACGAAGGCTCTCAGGCAAGGATGGCGCCGGCGCTTCCTCCACCACTTTCTGGTGGCGCCGCTGCAACGAACACTCACGCTCAAACAGATGGACCACATTGCCCTGGCTGTCGCCGAAGACCTGCACTTCAATGTGCCGGGGCTGCTCGATGTAGCGCTCGACGATGAGTCGCCCATCACCGAAGCTGCTGCGAGCCACGCGGATCGCAGAGGCAACGGCTTCCCTCAGCCCATCGAACGTCTCCACGATCTGCATGCCCTTGCCGCCGCCGCCGGCGCTGGGCTTGAGCAAGGCCGGCAGGCCAACTGAGCGCACGATCGCCTCGACGGCCTCTGGGTCATCGCTCGCGTCACCGCCGCCGGGCACTACCGGGACGCCAGCCTCATGCATGAGCGCCTTCGCTCGCGCCTTGTCGCCCAAGGCCGCAATGGTTTCCGGGCGGGGGCCCACGAAGGTCAAGCCGGCCGCGGCCACTGCCTCAGCGAATTCGCTGTTCTCCGACAGGAAGCCATAGCCCGGGTGGACCGCATCGCACCCGAATTCGATCGCAGTTGCGATGATGCGTGCGCCATCCAGGTAACTCAGTGCGGCTGGCCCCTGCCCGATGCATATCGCATGCGCCGCCCCATGCAGGTGAGGCGACGAGGCGTCGGCCTCCGTGTAGACCACCACGTACTCGATACCGAGAGCGCGGCAGGTCCGGCCTACCCGACAGGCGATCTCGCCCCGGTTGGCAATCAATACTCGCTTGAACATGCTCACATCCTGAAAACGCCGAAACGGGTGTCCTGCCTGGGACTTCCTGCGGCCAGCGCGAGCCCCATCGTCAGCCAGGCGCGCGTGTCCGCTGGGTCCAGGACGGCGTCGACCCAAAGGCGGGAGGCGGCGTGGACCGCGCTGCTGCTCGCGGCATAGTGCTCGCGTATCGGCTGCTTGAATGCTTCCACCTCGTCGGCCGACAAGACTTGGCCCTGGCGCGCTAGTTGCTCCTGGCGGACCAGCGCCAGCACCATGGCCGCCTGCTCTCCACCCATCACCGAAGTGCGCGCGTTGGGCCACATGGCCATCAAGCGGGGACCGAAGGCCCTGCCGCACATCGCGTAGGCACCTGCGCCGTAGCTACCTCCAATGACCACACTGAACTTCGGCACGCGCGCGGTGGACACCGCATTCACCATCTTGGCCCCGTCCTTCGCGATGCCGCCCTGCTCGTAGGACACCCCCACCATGAAACCGCTGATGTTGTGTAGGAAGAGCAGCGGAATGCCGCTCTGGCTGCACAACTCGATGAAGTTCGCCGCTTTCTGGGCGCTTTCGCTGAAGAGCACGCCGTCGTTGATCAGTACGCCCACCGGATAGCCTCCGATCGCCCCCGTCCCGCAGATCAGGCTGGTGCCGTAGCGCTCCCGGTACAGCTGGATTTCGCTGCCGTCCATGACCCGCGCGAGGACCTCTCGCGCCGACAACGGCTGCTTCGGGTTCGCCGGGATCAATCCATAGAGTTCGCTCGGGTCATACAGAGGTGGCACCGGTGCCAGAGGTGGCGTTGCCATCGCTACCGGTCCCGGCCGCGCGACGATGTCCCGCACGGTGGCAAGGGCGTGCAGATCGTCATGCGCGTAGTGGTCCGCAACACCGGACAGGCGCGTGTGCACATCGGCCCCGCCCAGCGTTTGCGCGTCTACGACCTCGCCCGTTGCGGCTTGAACGAGCTGCGGCCCGCCCAGATAGATGGTCCCATTGCCTTTCACGATGACCGTCTCGTCGCACATTGCCGGAATGTAGGCGCCGCCCGCCGTGCACGCCCCCATGACTGCGGCTATTTGCTTGATGCCCAGGGAGGACATCTCGGCGATGTTGCGGAAGATTCGCCCGAAATGGTTCTCGTCAGGGAAGATCTCCTCCTGCAACGGCAGAAACGCACCTCCGGAATCGACCAGGTAGATGCAGGACAGCGCGTTCTCGCGCGCTACTGCTTGCGCCCGGATCTGCTTCTTGATCGTGAGGGGGTAGTAGGTACCGCCCTTCACCGTAGCATCGTTGGCCATGATCATGCAGGGCCGTCCCGCCACGATCCCGATGCCAGTGATGAGGCCCGCGCTCGGCGCGGCCCCGTCGTACATACCTTCGCCGACGAGTTGTCCGATCTCAAGAAAGGGGGTGCCTGGGTCGAGCAGTGCGTTGATCCGGTGCCGTGGCAGCATCTTCTCGCGGGAACGGTGTGCCTCGCGGGCCTTCAGCCCCCGCCGGCCAACGCGGTCTCGCGGACGCCCGCCACCTGCTCTCGCAGCGCGGCGTAGGCTGCCGCATTGGCGACGAACTCTTGATCCGTAGTGCGTAGCGTGGAACGCAAGATGGTCATGCGGCTCAATCCTGCAGCGGCAGGCGCAGCAGCGCATAACCCAGCGACTTGCCGGTCTGATCCAGGCGCAGCGTGCGCGTGGCCCCCCTCCCAGGGCGCCCTGCATGACGACAACCACAGCCTCGATGTTGTCCATCGGGTGGCAGGCCACATCGCCCTTCACCCATTCGCCGTACAGATCCTTGACCGCTTGCGGCGTGACGCTGGCGAGCAGCCGGGGTAGTCCTGCGGCGTCTTGGCGATCAGGCCAGCCGTGCACACGTCGCCCTTGTCGCCCGAGCGAACGTAGGCAATATCTCGAACCGTCAACTTCTTCATGTCGCGCCTCCTCAGGCCACCAAGATCTGGGTCTTCTGCTCCACGAAGGAGCGAGGGATCAACGTCGGCCACAGCGAGATCACGGGGCGCGGCTTGATCGGAGTGCCAAACGACGTGCCGCCCGGCCCATGATCCACAGGTGCGAACCCGCTCGCCTGACCTTGTCGGCTTCCTCCATGGTCCTGGTGCGAACGGCGCAGCGCAGGCCGATCTCCGGCAACTCATTGGCGAGCGCAGGATCGGGGAGCGGAGCCGCCGGTCCGTGGAGTGTGTTCAAACCGACAAAGTCGAAGTGGATCTGCTCCGCTGCCAGCCCCATTCGCTCAAAGCGCTCGAGCATGGTCTGCTTGGCCTTCATCGCCCGGTCATACGCGTTGGGCCAAGGGAAGAAGGCTAGGCTCTCGCCGATCCACCCATCCTGATAGCCCACCACCAGCTTCCACAGGTCCGGAGCTGGCTCACCCCGAATGCCCTCGATACGCACCCGGTCGTTCCCTGTCAGCGACAAGCGCAACGAGGTGAAGTCGGCGATCGCGTCGGGCATCAGGTAGCGGCGTGGGTCTCCGATCTCGTAGACCAGATGTTCCTTGATCGTGAACAGGTCGACACGCCCGCCGCTTCCCTCGACCTTGGTGACCTCGGCACTGCCGTCTGCGGCGAATTCAATGATGGGAAATCCCACGCGCCCCATGTGGGGCATCTCGGTGAAACGCGACGACATCCCGCCTGTGCAGGCCGAGGCGCACTCCACGATGTGGCCCAAGGTCACAGCGGCCGCGAAGCGGTCCACGTGCTCCGCATCGCGCGTCCAGCCAAACTCATGTGCGAGGGCCCCCACGTAGACCGCGTTGTCCGACACACGGCCGGCAACCACGACGTCCGCGCCGCCGTCCAGCCCTTCGACGATCCCAGCGCTGTCCGTGTACACATTGGCGGAGACGACACGATCGCGAATGGCAGCAAAGTCGGCATCTCCGGTGTCCATGTTGACCAGCGGCACGCCCTGCGCCAAGAGGGTGTCCAGCTTGCCAAGCAGGTCGTCGCCTTCGACCAGCGCGATGCGCGTGCCCTGCAACCCTGCCTTGCGCGCGCCTTCGGCCATTCGCTCCGCCGCGGAGCGCGGGTTGACGCCACCGCCGTTGGAGATCAGACGTGTACCACGCTCTCGGGCCAGCGCCAGCATGGCGTTGGTGTAGCTCACCGCGTCGGGCACATAGCCCGCGTTGGGGCTCTTTAGCTTCTGTCGCTGCAGCAACGACATCGTCAGCTCCGCAAGGAAATCGAAACACAGGTAGTCCAGGTTCCCGTCCCGCAGCAACTCGATGGCCGGGTCCATGGCATCGCCCCAGAACCCTGATCCAGCGCCCATGCGCACCACTTTCTTCATGCGAACTCCTGTCTGTGTTGGTTCAATCTAATTTCATTTTGCTGTTCTTAATTTCATTATTATGCAAATCGGCAGTGGCCGTCAACTACGATCGAAGGCAGCAAGAGCGCCCTTGTGCTGTCTTTGCGCGTAACTTCGGAGATAGATCTGATCGACTCGCTACGCCTACGACGCCAGGTTGCGCAGTTGAAGGCAGCGGTTACCCGTCATACACAGTCGACCGATGCAGCGATCAAGCCAACGGCCCGCAGGGCAACCCCGATAAGATCCTCCTGTGCGAGGCGACTACCGGTGACTCCATCGTGATCGAGCTGCAGAAGGGCAGTTCGCAGTTGACCGTGCGCTGGCCGTCCTCGCGCGCGGATGCCTGTGGCGCCTGGCTGCGCGATCTGGCCAATGCGCTGAAGTGATCCGCATCGACGCGCTGTGGTTGTGCAGCGAGCCGCAGGACATGCGCAGCGGCACCGAGCGGCTGCTGGCGACGGTCGTGACGACGCTCGGCCGGGCCGAGGCACACCACGGATATCTGTTCGCAAACTCGCGGGCCACGCGCGTGAAGCTGCTGGTGCACGACGGCTTCGGCGTCTGGTGCGCAGCGCGTCGGCTCAATGCCGGCCGGTTCCACTGGACCACGGGAACCTCGGGATCGCTGCAGCTCAGCCGCGCGCAGTTCGAAGCCCTGGTCGTCGGGCTGCCCTGGCAGCGCCTGCACGAGCAGAGCATCATCACCCGCGTGTGATCGAGATCTGAGATCGTCGCGCGAGTCGAGAGCGAATACGCCGATGGCGACACGCGGCGCGATCAGGCACCATTGGCGTCATGTTCGTGGGCTCGAGCGACGTGGATCTCAAAGGACTTCCCGCCGAAGCGGCGGCGCTGTTCGCGCAGATGCAGCAGCGCCTGCAGCAGCAGGAGCGGGCGCTGGCCGAGCGCGACTGCCAGATCGGCGAGCAGCGCCAGCTGCTGCAGCGCAAGGATCGAGAGCTCGTGCTGCGTCAGGCTCGGCTGGAGAAGATCGAGTTTGAACTCGCGCGACTGAAGCGCTGGAAGTTCGGCGCGCGCAGCGAGGCGATGAACGAACAGCAGCGCCGGCTGTTCGAGGAGACCCTGGCCGAGGACGAGGCCAGCCTGCAGGCCCAGCTCGATCGGCTGCACGCCGATGCGGCTGCGGCCGCTGGCCAGTCGCCCAAGGCGCCTGCACGTCGTCCCCGCCGCGAGGCGCTTCCCGCGCATCTGCGCCGCGTCGAACATCGCTACGAGCCCGAGAACACCCAGTACCCCACGCCCGGCTGCGGCCAGGCGATGACGCGCATCGGCGAGGACGTGAGCGAACGGCTGGACATCGTTCCGGCCGAGTTCTTCGTGCACCGCCACGTCTACGGCAAGTGGGCGTGCCGCTGCTGCCAGAACCTGAAGCAGGAGCCAGCCGTCCCCGAGATCATCGACGGCGGCATCGCCTCCAGCGGATTGTTGGCCTACACGTTGATCAGCCGCTTCGCAGACCATCTGCCGTACTACCGCCAGGAAGGCATCAATGCCCGCAGCGGCGTTCACACGCCGCGCTCGACGCTCGCCTCCTGGGCAGGACAGGCCGGCGCGGCATTGCAGCCGCTGTACGACGCGCACAAGCGCTTCGTACTAGGTTGCAAAGTGCTGCACGCCGACGAGACGCCGGTGGCGCTGCTCGATCCTGGGGCGGGCAAAACCCGCAGGGCCTATGTCTGGGCGTATGCGAGAAGCCGCCACGATGCGCAGCCGGGCGTGATCTATGACTTCTGCGCCGGCCGTGGGGCGCAGTACCCCACGGCGTTCTTGGGCGAGGACGAGGCGCTGGACCTTCGACCTTGGAGCGGAACGCTGCTGACCGATCGCTATGGCGTCTACGACACAGTGCTGGATGCCAGGGTTCATCCGGACCGCATCGCCGCGGGCTGCGCGGCGCACGCCCGGCGCAAGTTCGATGAACTCGCGAAAGCGGGAACGAGCGCCGTCGCACTGGAGGCGATCCGACGCTTCGCGCGGATCTACCAGGTGGAGGCAGGACTGGTCGAACTCGATGACCAGCAGCGCCAGCTTCAGCGACAACTGCAAACCAGACCGCTATGGGAGAAGCTCGGAGAATGGCTGCAACTGGAGCGGCGCCTGGTTGCCGATGGAGGAGCTACCGCAGGCGCCATCGACTACACGTTGAACCACTGGGCGGCGCTGACGAGATACCTTGACGACGGCGCCCTCGCGCTGGACAACAATCACCTGGAGCAGCAGATCAAGCCCTGGGCGATGGGTCGCAAAGCCTGGATGTTCGTGGGCAGCGAACTCGCCGGCCAGCGCGCTGCCGTGGTCATGAGCCTGGTGCAATCGGCCAAGCTCAATGGACTGGAGCCACTCGGGTTCCTGCGTGACGTGCTGCAGCGCTTGCCCACGCAACTGCATCGAGACATCGAACAACTGCTGCCGCATCGCTGGCAACCGCAGTAGCGGCTTGCTCGGCGCCGGTCAAGATGGGAACGGCCGGACGCTCACTGACGATCTGGTGAAGCGAACCTTCTGGCTTCTTCATGGACATCAACCTTCCGAGTCCGAGTTCGACGAACTAAAGGCATCAGTCGCTGAACTAAGCCCCGAGGCAGGTGCACGCTGGCTGCAGCCGGAATCAACCCTAAGAGTTCTGAGTCGAATGCGTCCAAAAGTGGAAGCGCTGCGTGAGATCGAGCGGCAGCGCGAGGCCATCCGCTCGGCGCGCGATAAGGAGGTCGTCGAATGAATGCGCCGATCCGACTCTACCACCCTGGATAGGATCCCAGCATTCGCCAGCGATAGCCGACACTAGCGATCTGAACGCGCTTTTGAAGTTCCGCCACGAATGGCGAGAGTCTGTCGCACTGACTAACCAGAGTTGGGCACTTCATGAGCCAGAATGCCCGCTCGCGCACCGCGAACATGTTCATAAGGCGCGTGGCGTGGTTTGGCATTTCGACTTCGATCGATCTACAGAGTTCGGTCACCGTGTACTCATGGAACCCCCGCTACTCCCCAACTCTCGCTCAAGTCGAGTGATCAGGTCATCATACGGTTCAACGGAAGGCAGGCCGAGCAAGGCGCGGAGCTCGACGTGGGTTTCATAGTGGACACGGATTTGCTCTCTCAGGCTCTCATCCGCCTCCATGTGGAAGTCGCGACCCTGGGAGATCTCTAGGAAAATTGCGGATGCTTCCAATCCCAGGAGAAATCTCTCTGCAAGAGCGGCTAGACGCGGCAACGCGCGCTCCCAGCGAAACGCTGCATCAAATGCCTCCGCTGCATCCCACCGACCAAGCCTAAGTTCCCGGCTCAGTTCGATGCTGAGCGTCTTCTGATCCTGAAACTCGCCAAACCGCCGCCTCAATTCGGCACCAACAGCCCGAAAGTAGATTGCCCCTTCAACCAAGTCGGCTTGAAAGAGAAAAACGGGAATCTCGAGGCCGAGCCAATAGTTTGCGGTACTGCTTTTGATAGCGCTGGAACGCGAGGAGCCCACCATGCTCCATTCGATGCTATCTGTAGATTTCAGCTGGTACTTGAAGAACAAGCCGGTGTACCGGTTGTTGACCCGGATCTCAGCCTCGCCGTCGATGCCGACATCACGTTCGGTGATAGGGCGAATCTGCCAGGACGTCGGAGCCAGTTGCTCGAGGAGCCGCTTACTCCGTTCCTCTTTGTCTTGAGTCTCTGAGTGCTGGGGGTAGGCGCGTTCATCACTCATTGCATGCCCTTCCGCTCTTTGATCATCCGGGCCAGCGCCCTGATGAATGGTTGAGCCGCACACATCGCGACGCTCTCACGCTTGTCCCAGGCGCTCTGGATACCAATCAGCCGATAGTCATAGACAGAACCTTGAGGCGGTTGCCGCGTACCGAAGATGGGCCCTCCGCTCATCCCCCCAATATCGAACTGTCGTTCCCATTCCGCGACGGACGCGAAGTCGACCTTCGCAAATAGGCGCGGGTGCTTGGTCAGCAACAAGCCGGCAGGTCTCTCAGGAAGGTGCATCACGCGCACCGTGACATGGCCTTTTAGTGAAGGCCCTTCATGGTTCAAGGTTGCGAACTGGGTTGGCAGGCCGACCAGAGTCCAGAACGAGAACTCCTCCAAATCCTCAGCGTCCCACTGCTCCTTCCTGACCGGAACGATGCCGCTCTTTTCGAGCGCGCGCGATGCCATTGGATCCAAAAGGTACGCCCCATAGTCCAGTCCATCTTCGTGGAAGAAGAGGATGTCCCTTTCGAGATTCACGTCCACTGGATACGCCGGGAACCCGTGATCGGTGACCATCGAATCGTCGATGGCCCAGTCCGACAGGATCGAACCGTGGGTGACTGCTTGTCTCAACTCTGCGAAAACATGCCCGGCTGTAATGGCGAGCAGGACGCCCTCCACACCGACCACAAAAGCGCTGAAGTTGTAGCGCTTCGGATTTCCGCCATTGGATGCCTTGGCGGGTTCACCGGAATCCACACAAGTCAGGTTGATGTAGTGCCGATGAAGCCTTCTCAAGTCGTCATGGTTCAGAATGAGTTCGTCCGTCACCGCGCTCTCCTTTCAAGGCCGATGTGCTGAGTCACTGTCCACGTGGCCAGGCCCCAGATATTCCAGCGACAACTTGCCGAGCTCGTTGGTTGAGTTCGCGACGATCAAACCTTTGGAGCTGGGTGTCCAACTGAGTGCCCCGACCACCCGGAAGTCGGCCGTGAACACGACCCGCTCCTTCCCCGGTCCGCCGCCAAGGCGCAAGGGCGTGCCAGGTGGCATCGGGACGCCATGCCACGCGATGCCACTCGTGTATTCGGTTGCGGCCCACCCTTGCGCGGCTTGCGTGCCTCCGGGCCCATGAAAGTCGAGCCACAACGCGCGTGATTCCGGCGTCGGCCAGGTGGGTGCCGCGGACAGAGCCTGTATTTCGTCCGAGGCAAGCCAAGCCATCAGGCCACGGATCGAATCGAAGTTCGCCCCAGTGGATGTGACAGCCTGGATGGCCGCCAGCCGAGATCCGAACCCCGCCTGAATCAGTACTGCAGCGGCAACCACCAGCGTTCCCGTCTCCAGTGCGGCAACGGCGTGCGCACGTGGGTAGTCGGATAGCTTGACCTCGTCCGAGAACAGATCTTCGTGCGCCTCGGCACGCACCCGAACTGCCTCCATCGCCCAAGGCAGGTTGTAGACAAAAGCCTGCTCGATGAACTGGACGGATTCGTCGCTGTCCCCAGATAAAGCCTCTGACACCGGTTCCCCGAGAAGCCAGCGTCTGAGCAAGGGCTTCCAGCCGACAATCAGCCTCTCTGGCCGGAACGGCGAGATGTCGAACGCAATCTCGGCGAAGGCCGTGATCGCTGCGACGGCCTCTTCCTGATCACCAGCGCCGATGTGGACGTTGGCCGCCAGCAGAAGGCGCTCCAATTCCGACGCTCGCTCGTCGAGCGCCTTTCCAGCGGCCAACCCCACGCCGGCTAGGAAGTACCCCCGCCGCTGCGTGGGGGTGCTGTTGCGCCAGATGTACTTGGCGCGGGAATGCAATCCCGCCGGAAGTATTTTTCGAACATCTTCGTTGTAGCGAGCGAGGCGTCGCTCGAACAGCGAAGCCTCCAAGATCTCGTCGAGCTTGGCCTCGACCTCGGCATCGAGTACGAAGGTCTCTCCGAGCAAGCTGAAGATCGCGGTGTCCAGGCTCGCCAGGTGTTGATCCCATCGTTGCCGTGCAGTGTCAGCGTCCTCACCGGTCTCCGAGGCGATCGCCGGAAACTCCCACGCGGCCTGCCCGGCGACGTATTCGATCAACTGGTCAACATCGCGGGAGCCCAACTTCTTGATCATCCGGCTGACCAACGCCGCGATCAGCCTGAGCAAACCACTTTCCATCTCCCGACCACCATGGTTCGAGACCAGATCCTGCCAATCGCTTCGCCGCTGCCTATGGTTGTCGAACATTGGATACAGCACCAGGCCTTCAACATCGATGTAGGCACGCCCGGCCCGGCCGACGACATTGCGGAATTCCGAGGCATCGAGGAGATCGCGGCCACGTCTTACCCCCCGAAAGACCAGCGAGGTCGCAGCCAGGTTGAGCCCCTGCGCCAAGGTCGGCGAAGACACCGTGACGCGAAGCACGCCCTCGCGCAACAACCGCTCAACCTCCTTGCGGTACGGCGTGGGCAAGGCGCCATGGTGGACCGCCACGCCCAGCTTCAAGCACTCAAGAATGTCGTGGTCGGGTCCGAACCATTCCGCGCCTACGGCCAATGCCGTCGCCAGCACGGAAACTGGATGCGCCAGGACGGAAGCTATGTGGCCGCGCTTGTGCATCTCGATGATGCTTGCGGCCAAGGGCAGCACCGAGCGACGCATCGGGCAGAAGACGAGGACGGTCTGGCCCTCTTCCACCAAGCGCCAGGCGGTTGCGATGCACAGTTCCCCCTGGTCGGACGGGAACAGTTTTCTGGCACGGCCACGGGTCGGCTTTTTCGCGACCACGAATTTCGGGATGAAGGGCTTTTCGTCACCGACGCTCACGCTGAGCTGGGCATGCTGGCCCTTCCATTCGACCTCGCCGAAGCGCAATCGGGTCGGACGCCAGTCGTCCTTGATCAGCCCCTCTGGCTGGTCCCGAGTCAACCAGGCTGCGAAGTCCTCCAACTGGGATCCGTCGGGCAAGATCGCCGAGAGACACACGATGCGCCGCCCGGCCGCGTCGGAACGCCGCAGCAAGCGCTGAATCTGTGCCTCGTAGCGCACCTCGCGCTCTCCCAGGCCGATCATGTGGCCTTCGTCAAGCACCACCAGACCTACATCGTCCAACAACGTCGGATCGCTGCGCAGCGCGAAATCGAGCTTCTCGGGTGTGGCAACGACGATATCGGTCGAACGCAAGGCATCGACGTCCGCGCCGCTGGCACCGATGCTTCCGTAAAGACTCGAGACGGACTTGCCCAACGGGGAGAAGGTGCGCCGCAGGCCCACTTCGGTCTGCGCGGACAGCGCCCGAAGCGGGGTGACGAAGACGATGCGCTTGCCACGCGCCAGGCAGGCCAGGATGCACAGCTCCGCGATACGCGTCTTACCGGCGCTGGTGGGCAGTGACAGCACCAGGTTTGTTCCGGCATCCAACACACGCTGTGCCGCCTGGAGCTGTGAAGGCCAGAGCTCGACCTCCGACTTGCTCCTACGGTAGAGCGAGGCAATGAAGAGCTTGCGCAGCCGAGCCCAGTCGCCGACCTCTGCGCCGGGTGGCCCGGACAGCGGCAGGATCTTGTGGAAGCTGGTCTCCCAAAGACCGCCTAGCAAATGTATCGCCAGGCGGTGACACCACCAGGCGGGCACGAGTTCAAGTTCTCCGGCGACCTCGAGGCCATGCTGCAGGCGCTCGCGCGCGACGGGCAACAAGGCCTCGTCGCCGCGCTCCAGGGCCAGCATCGCGACGGCCAGAGCGGCCATGAAGTTGTCCTCCAGGGCGACCAGCACGGCGCGAATCCGCCCGTCGGGAGACCCCGCGCCATCCGTGTCGTCGCCATCGCCCACTGTGTCCGGCCTGCCCAGCGCGGCAACGACCGCGCCCTCGCTCCCTTGACCCGAGGCGAACCATGCGCCGACATCCCCGGCCAGGCCGTCGAGATCGCGGAGCATCAGCTTCGCCAGCCCCTTCTCCATCGCCGAGAGGTTTGCCTCGGCCAACCCCTTGTACAGCAGCGAATAGGCCCGTGCCGAGAATCGACCGAGGTGATAGGCCGCCGCAGCGACGAGGCGATGGAAGTCGCGCTCAACGCTGGGTGTCCCCCGCGCAACCACAGCTTCGAGCGCCTCAGCCGCCACCTCGAAGGCCTTGCGGGCCGTCTCAGCGTCGCCGCCCATGTCGATGTAGCGCAGACCGTGCTGCAACAGCGAATAGCCGTAGGCCAGCAGGTCGTCCGACAGCTCAGCGCCGAAGTTCGGCGCGTCCTGCGGCAGAGTGCCGTCGCGCCAGATCATCGCGCGCGCCTGGCCGCGGGCGAGCAACCGGGCTCGGTACCCCGGCACTACGGCCGCATCGATGTTGGCTTTCAGTTCCTCGAGCGTCGCGGCCATTATTTGCCTCCCTTGCCTATGGCCGCGAAGACCGCCTTGATGAAGTCCTGGTGTCCATCGACACGCAGGCCGACGTAGTGCTGCGGTACCAGCCCGACATAGGACTGCAGGTTGGCTTTCAGAAGCTTCAACGGATCGTTGCCCGAGAACGTGAACAGCATGTGCGAGACCTGGGAGGCGCGGATGCCGTCCTTGAGCAGGGCCTTGTCCAACGCATCGCCGAGCACCGTGTCGCCGATTTCGTTCGAACGGTCGGCGACGAACGCGAGCGCGTGCGGCGACGGCAACCCGTTGTTGGCGCAGAGCGCTGTCCTGGCTTCTTCGATGACGGCCGTCTTCATGCCAGCCCGGCTCTTAACCTCTGCCTTGAGGATCTTCAGCCCGCTGCCCTTCGGATCCAAGTTGAAGGCCAGCACGTCTTCACCGCGCATCGACATGTTGCGATGGTCCTTCCAGCGCAAGCGCCTGATGCCGAGATTGAAGGGCGTAGCCTCATACACATAGGCGTTGCACAGGATCTCGCCCAGGTCGCCAGAGCGGATGGATGCCTGCGTGGGGAGCTTCTGCTCGACATGGGCGGCGGCACCCGGCTTGCCCAGCTTTTTCAGGAGATCCGCGACGCGCTTCGGATCTGTGTAGTAGCCCGGGATGGCCTTCGCGATCGCACCAATCGCTTGTGCCTGTTTGCCATCAGCGATACCCAGCCCGTGTAACCTGTGCTTCTGAACGGACTCCTCTGTTTGGACGCACCACTTCGCGAACTCCATCCTCTCCTCCACAGTTCTTTGTGAACAGCCGAATCGGGAACATCCCTCTCCTGCATGATTCGATGGCCTGACTACGGCGTCTCCTTGCCCGGCACGATGTCGACCCCAATTCGATCAGCCAGATTCAGCAGTTGTCCATAGGCCTGCTCGTCTTTCAGCAGGCTGCGCGATTCGCCCACCTGCTGCAGCGAGCGCTTCTAGATTCGGTCGCCGAACAGCATTACCGCGCGAGCCGAATCGTCTTGGCGTGAAATCCAGGACAGCCCCTGGATGTCTGGATGCTGGGCGTGGATCGCCTCGGCCCAGCGGCGCGTCGCCGGGTACTGACTCTTCTCGGTATCGATGAGTTGCTTGCGCTGGACACCCAGCTTGCGCAACGCAACGCTGCTGAGGTCGGCGAGCTTCAGCTCGCGCTCGACCTTGACTTCGGAGTGCAATTGCCCCTCCAACTTGCGCTTATCGTAGTGCTTGAAGCCGGGCGCATGCGAGACGTCGTGGAACACGGACTCCATGGCAGCCGCCTCGAAGGTGACAGCGGCATAGAGTGTCGGGATGAGATCGCCCTTGGCGTTGCGGATTGGGCTGAAGCGCGCATTGCCCTTGAGACCCGGATTGAACTGGTCGGCCTTGTACAGATCCTGATGCACACGGTGCAGCGCCTGGTCGGCTGGCAACGTCCACGGAGTGACATGAAGCTTGGCGGGTGGCACGGGAGTCGCCGTGCCGTCGCCGCCTGCAGGAGGTGACGAGCTGACGACCGGCGGGGTCTTGCGCGTTTTAGGCATGCGCAACGCTTTCCATCTCGTCGTTGGCGGCGGCAATAACCTCCTCCGGCCTGGTTGCCAGCACGTCCTGCGGGCGTCGGCCGCCTAGGAAGCTGTTGGCCGAGAGGAACCAGTAGGCCAGCCCCCAGCCGTCCTTCTCGTCGCCAAAGACATCCAAGACGGACTTTAGAGCCTTGCGTGGCCTCCAGTCGGCTTCCGGTTCGAGACCATATCCAGGGAAATAGTCGACGCCGTTGTGGTGGATCGCGAAGATCCGGCGCTCGCGCTTCCATTTGTTGGGCTGCGTACTCGGATTGGTCGCGCTTAGGCCGGCTAGCTCGGCCACCTTGGCAGCGGTCAGCCAGTCAGCGCCTTCCAGCACGGCCGTGCGCGAACGCGCCAGCATCGCCGCTTCCCTGAGCATGGCCGGCGTGGGCGGTGCCTTGGGCACCACTGCGCTGATCAGCGCCTTGAGAGTCTGCTCGTTCTGCTCGTGCAGCACCGTTTCGATGAAGGGGATGACGCTGGCCAGCATCTGGGCCAGCAGGCTCGCGTGTTTGGCATCGGCCCGCGCCACGGGCAGGACGATCACCTGCTCGGCCTTGAACTTGTCGAGACGGCTGCGCACCTCGCTCGGGGTGCCAACCAAGGTAGCGAATGCTGCGGGGTCACGGATGGCAGTCATGGTCTGCTCCTGAGGAAGATTATCTAGATTATCATAAATTTTCATATTTTGTGTAATCCCATGACTGCATAGAGCATGCTGCCCTCTGGGGTGAGGGCACCAGGTCGGTGGCGAAGAAGCCGAGACAAGTCAATGCGCCAGCGGTGCCGCCAGTGCTCCAATAGCAACACCAACGCCACCGGCATTCGCCCATCGATCCGGATGCTTGTCGGATGGTTTCGCATGGCCGGTGCCGCCGACCATCGGACCATCGATCCTGTTGTGGTGGGCTCCAGCATCGTCATGGCCCTGCAGACCATTGTTTCGCGCAACGTGGACCCGCTCCAAATGGGCATCGTCACGGTGGGCGCGTTCTGCGCTGGAAAAGCGAACAACGTGATTCCGGAGACAGCAGTGCTGGAGATCAGCGTCCGCTCCCACTCGCCCGAGGTTCGCATTCTGCTGGAGCGCAGGCTGCGCGCCGTGGTAGCTGGACAGGTGGAGAGCTACGGCGCACAGGCGTCGATCGAATTGACCGCGGGATACCCCGTGCTGGTCAACAGCGATTCCGAGACCGAATTCGCTCGCGATATTGCGTACCAGATCGTAGGCAAGGACAGGGTCGTCGATCAGGGGCCTCTCATGCTCGGCAGCGAGGACTTCGCCTACATGCTGCAGGAAGTGCCTGGCTGCTACTTCTTCGTTGGGAACGGAGCGGGAGACGCGATGGGAGCGTGCGCCGTCCACAACCCGAAATATGACTTCAACGACACCCTCATCGGTGTGGGAGCCAGCTACTGGGTGCCTTGACGAACCAGTTTCTCGTGCCCTGAGCTTCGCGGCAATCGACCGAATCTGTGTAGCGCCCCGCACGTACACATGTGGCGCGCGCTGTGTTGCACAGACCTTCATCCCATTTGCGCTTGTTGACACCCGGAGACAACCATGAATCCCCTCTCAATGCTCACCGCCCTCGCAGTATTTGCCGCCGCCGGATTGGGTAGCGCCAACGCGAGCGAGCCCTACCCCTCTCGGCCGATCACTATCGTGGTTCCATATCCCGCCGGCGGCAGTGACATCCAGGTTCGCAAGATCCAAACGGCACTGTCCGAGTCACTTGGCCAGCCCGTCATCGTTGAAAACAAGCCGGGCGCATCGGGTGCAATCGCTGCCGTGAGCGTCGCGCGCGCGAAGCCGGACGGGTACCCCCTCCTGCACGCAAACAACGGCCTGCTCATCACTCCCATCGTGAACAAGCGCGCTGGCTATAACCTGCTCAAGGACTTCAAGCCAGTCAGCACCTTGACGACATCTCCCATGGTTCTTTTGGTGAAGTCAGACTTCCCCGCAAAGAACCTCGCTGACTTCCTGCACTATGCCCGCGAACAACCCAACGGACTGCGCTACGCCTCTTCAGGTACGGCTTCGCTCACTCGTATCGAAACCGCGCGGCTTGGCGACGCCGCGCGAATCAAGCTTCAGCACATTCCCTACAAAGGTCAATCGAATGGTGCGCTCGCGCTGCGTACCGGCGAAGTCGACATCCTGCTGACGCCCCCTTCCGCCGACATGCTGAGCCTGGTGGAACAAGGAACATTGAGGGCTTTGGGTATCGCGAGCGCCAGCCCTGGCCACCCCATCGCTCCCAGCATTCCTACCATTCAGTCTGCCGTTCCCGGCTACGTCTCCGAGGCCTGGTTCGGCCTGCTGGCTCCCGCTGGCACGCCAGATGAAGTGATCGCCAAGCTGAATTCCGCACTGCGAAAGGTAATGACGGATCCACAGGTTCGCAGTGGGATGCTTATCAGCGGGGTGGTCGCCCAAACCTCCACACCTGGCGAATTCCAGGCACTCATGAGCAGAGACGCGGCCCAGCTAAGCGAGGCCGTCGCCAAATACCGGATCGATACAGAGTAGAGGAAACTCGGCCCGCCTCCGCCTGATCGGGGCTCTCTGCGGCAAACCTGCAGCCAGCCTGAGCCCTCCGGCGTTATCAGTTCACGTCGCGCAAGAAATTCGCAATCGCCGCGTTTACCGTGTCCCGCTGATCACGATGAGGGGAGTGACCACAGTCAGCGATTTCCAGCAGCAGAGCGGCAGGCACAGCGCTCTGAACATCGCGAATCTGGGCCAGCGTGCCGTATCGATCCTGCTCACCTTGAATGCACAACAAGGGCGCTGTGATGGCGCCGAGTTCCTTGCGAATATCGAAGGCTCGGAAGGCAGGAGAAAGCCACACGTCGTTCCATTGCCAGAAGGCACTGTCCACGTCGTCATGATGACGTGCCAGGCGCTCGCGCAGCGAGCCGTGTTCGTATTCGTGTCGCGCTTCCTCGATGCCGCTGACCGAAATGTCTTCCACCATCACATGCGGTGCCAGTGCCACGCAGGCTGACACAGGGTGGTGTGCGGCATGGATGAGTGCAATGGTCCCGCCATCGGAGTGGCCCACCAGCACCGGTTGCCTGATACCTATGCGCTCAAGTAGAGCAGGCAGCACCTGCAACGCTTCTCGATGCATGTAGTCGGGCCCAAGGCGCCCTGCGCCACGCACGTCCGGCACGGGGCTGGAGCCACCGTAGCCGCGCCGCGAATACACCACGCCTTCCCGCCCAGTCGCCGCACAAAGGCTGGCCGGCCAATCGCCCCACTGAGCGATGGAACCCAATCCCTCGTGCAAGAAGAGCAATGGCTCGCGCCGATCGTTCGGACCAGGTGCGCCAATGCGCGCCACCTCCAACAAGACACCGTTGATATCGACCAAGTTCATGCGCAACATACTAAATGGAAATATTTCCACTCGGCGCCAAGTTCATCATCAGCTTGGTCAACGGCGTTGATCCAGCCACCACTGGACCCGGCATCCAACCATGTTTGGCCCCCTGCTCCCGCCGACGCTCACGTCTCGCGGAGCCTCGCGTGATTGCCATTCGCCATCGGCAATCAGCAACTTTGTCCGGCGTTTCCGGATGCCAACTGTTCTGGGCGGCTTCCCACCTCCCTCTTGCTCGGGCAGACTGAGAATTGCTTCGGGGCTGCAGCACCTGCTCGCCGCCTCTCCCGTCCCGAATGATTCGGGCGTTGCGGTCGTTACCCGCCTGACGCAATAGCGTCGCCCTGTCAAAAGGCCGCCCACGGCGGCCGTGCTTCAACCGGCGTTGCCGGTTTCCATCTTGGCGCCGCTCGGCGCACACCCCCAATCCCGCGGCTTGACCGCACCACGTCGTACAGGTCCGTCTTTGGACTTGGGCGGCACATCCCATTCCCGAAGGGCCATTCATGACCTCCATCACCGACACCCTGTGCGCGATCGAACGCCGCGCTGAGCGCGCCATCGTTCAGGAACTGCGCCTGATGATCCAGGAGATTCTCGCGATGCGAACCCAGCTCACGCTGGATGAGCGCGCCCATGCCGATGCACTGCTGCTCAAGCTCAGCCATCTGGAGAGCTGCCAGCAGGTGGAGGTCGCTGCACCGCATCCCATCGCCGATTCGGCCCCGGCTGCTGCGCCCCTTCTTCCGCCGCTTCGGTTCGACATGATCGAAGCACTTCAACCCAGCGGCTACCTCGTGTACTTCTATGGCCACGAACTCGGCGACCTGGAACGGGTCGAGCTGACAGAGTCGCTGCCCGCCGCCGCCCAACTGATCCGCCAGCAGCTGGTAGGCCAGTCGTCCCGGGTTCGCCGGGTGACGCACGATCCCAGGACAGGTCACCTGTCCTTCCTGGCAGGTGACGACACGGTTCTGGCCTGTGTCCAGCCTTGCGAGCCCAGCGTGCCCAACGTCGAAGTCGCAGTCTGCGAGGCCTGCGCTGCTTTGGCTCGCGGGGAGGTGGAGGCATTTCACCGCCTGTTCGTGGCAACGGACCCTCACCAGGTCGGCCAGGAACTGCTGGCCGCCTGAAGCCAAGGATTCGCCCCGACGCCACAGCGTCGGGACGCCGACTGACCAACCTGCGGGGTTCGCCCCACGGGGGTGGGCTCCCCCAATCACCGGAGAACCCACCATGAACGTGACTCTGAATCCCGAGCAGAGGCTCTACGTCATCCCCTGTGGTGACGGGTACACCTGCCTAGGCTTCGACAACGCGCGCGACCATGCCGGCCTGATCGCAGCCAGGCTGGAGCAGCCTGCGCTAGCCTTTAAACCGGGCGAGTATGGCGCGATAGCCGGCTATGAAAAGTACCGGGCGGCCATCCGCGCCTGGGGCAGTTCGGCACTGAACCAGCAGACCTACTTCGAGCCGGGTACCGACCCCAAGGCCGCCCGCGTCCTGGAGAAATGCCGGCGCGACGGCTCCCGAGTGCGCCTGATCCAGGGCGACACCGCAACCGGCCGAAGCTGGCTGGACGAGCACGACGTCGTCGGCAGGATCGGGCGCTCCACTGGCACCCTCAAGGTCCCGCTGCTGATCGAGCCCGGCGCCGACGGCGGCACGGCCATCCTGACCGGCTGCCTGCTGCGGCTCATCGACTGGGAGTCCGGCGTGGATCTCTACCGGCATCCGGCCTACTGCACGCCCGACCTCTCGATCCGCCGCGACACCGAGAAGCTCGACCTGCCCTGGCAGGTACTGCGCGACGGCGAAGTCCAAGCCTGCTTTTCCGACATCGGCAAAGCGGGAGCTTATCTGGCCTTCATGTGCGGAGAAACCGTGGAGCCGCGCGTTTTTCAGTGAAAGCCGGAGCTCCATCGCTGCCCATAGAGAGCCTGCTCCCGGTTCCTCATAGACGTGACCTGCCGGCGCCATAGGCGCCGACGCAAGCCAACAGCGCCACCAAGACCGGTGACGCCATCACCAGCCCGTCCTCCATGGACGGGATTTTCACAACCCCGAGGGGCACCAGCGCCCCAAAGGGCGTGCGTCCACCTCATTGACCTGTGAGGAAACCCATCACGGCGCTGCTGTCGCAAAGCCCTATCGACGGGAATGCGGCCATCGAAGCCTGGGGTTGAAGCAGCCCGTGGCCGCGTAGCGGCCCAGTCGTTCTGGAGCCGGCCCTTGCCACTGCACGGGCCAGCTCCTGGACGATCTCAAGGCCGTTCGCCGAGCCTTTTCCTGACGGCGCCCGGCCGTCTTCATTCATCCCTTCCACCCGTTGGGGCCATGCGCCCCATCGGGTGCCGTGGCCCCTTCTTTCTTCTCGAAGGAAATCACCATGGCACTCGCAGTTCTCGTGCTTCCATCGCAAGCCCGATTCGCCTCCGGACAGATCGTCATGACCACCGGCGTCGACACGCTGATCGACGAAGGGCGGCTCGACCCCGCGCCGTACCTGTACCGCCACCTCTGCGGCGACTGGGGCGACCTTGACGCCGGCGACCGGCGCCTGAACGACGCCGCACTGCACTCCGGTAACGACCGGCTGTTCTCGTCCTACCAGGTGGCGCCCGATCTGAAGCTCTGGATCATCACCGAGTGGGATCGGAGCGTGACCACGTTGCTGTTGCCCGGCGAGTATTGAACGGCACGGGCCGATTGGCTCCAGGCGGCTTGCCACCGCCAATCGGCCCTCCTGGCCAGCATTGACGCTGGCATTTCTCCGGCAGGCACCGTGTTCAGCGGCGCCCGCCGCACACTGATCCTCGCACTAGGCCTTGGCCAACGCACGCCCTTTCGGGCGTTCCCGAGTCCGCTCGGGCGTCGCGGTCGATACCCGCCCGCCCCACCGCCACGGCAGCCCTGCGCTGCCCATTCACCACACGCCCTGGTCCTGTCGCCCACGCGCAGGGCCCAGGGCCGTGCCCATTCGTCCATCCCATCCGGGAGCTCGCCTCCCCGATGGGTCGGTGCGTTCCCCGCTTCCTTTCGGAGAACCACCGATGGCTCGCCATTCCACGCCTTCGCTGTGGCTGCCCGGATTCGATCCGGACAGCCCTGATCTTCCTGATCCGTCTCCCGAGATAGATCTGTTCAGCGCACCGCCTTCTGTCGAGGCGGTCCAAGTCTCCTCCTCCTGTGCGATTGCCGAACTGGAGCCGCCACCCGCAGCGACACCGCGTGCGAGCTGGCGCATCATTGACGGCAAGAAGCCTGACACACCGCACAGCCCGTGGCCGGCTCTCGGCCGCGAGCAACTGCTCGGACTGAATGGCACCGTCACGAAGTTCGAGGCCAACGTGGCCGCGATCCAGGCGCTGCAGAGCCTCGAAGCCGGCCAGCAGCCTGCAACCGCCGACCAGCGCCACCAGTTGGTTCGGTTCACTGGCTGGGGCGGTCTGCCCGCCGCCTTCAACCTCGAAGGCACGGATCCGTCCTGGCGCGCCCGCGCCGGCGAGCTGCAGGCCCTGCTGCCCGACGACGACTACGAGTCGGCCCGGGCCTCGGTCAACAACAGCCACTACACCGAGGTCCATGTAATCGAGGCCATGTGGCGAGCGGTCGAACGCTTCGGCTTCGCCGGTGGCCGCGTGCTCGAACCTGCGGCGGGCGTCGGGCATTTCCTGGGCGCCATGCCCGCGCGCTCGCCGAGCGCAGCGCGGTCACCGCCATCGAGATCGACCGGCTCTCCGGCCGGTTGCTGCAGGCGCTGTATGCGCCGCATGGCGCCGACGTGCACATCGCTCCGTTCGAGAAGGTGGCCCTGCCCGAGAACTGGTTCGACCTGGTGATCGGCAATGTGCCGTTCGGCAACTACCCGGCCGCCGATGCGGGCCCCAAGCCCTATGCGCGGTTCCGGATCCACAACTACTTCTTCGGCCGCGCGCTGGATCTGGTGCGCCCCGGCGGACTGGTGTGCTTCATCACCAGCACCGGCACGATGGAGGCCCGCGACGACGCCGTGCGCGAGTACGTGGCGTCACAGGCCGAGCTACTGGGCGCGATCCGGCTGCCCCGGGGCGCGTTCGCCGGCCTTGCCTCGACCGACGTGCAGACGGACATGCTGTTCCTGCGCAAGCGCCACCCCGGCGAAGCCGTGAGCGGCGCCTGGATGGAACGCGTGCTGGTCCCGGACGGGCTGCGCCACCCGCGCTGCCCGCACAAGTACCTGCAGATCAATGCCTGGTACGCCAGCAACCCCGCGTTCTGCATCGGCCAGGTCACGCAGGAGAGCAACGGCTACGAGGAAGTTCCGACCGTGATGTTCGAGGGCGACCTCGAGCCGGCGCTGGCCGAGCGCATCGCGCTGCTGCCCAGCGGCGTGTACACCCCGGCCAAGCCGGTGGTGCTGGCGTCCGTGCGCGCCGCCGTACCGGCCGAGCCCGGTGCGCGGCCCGGGAGCTTCCGCGTCCACCATGGGCGCGTGCACCGGGTCGAAGGCGCCGAGCTGGTCGACCTGCATGACAGCCTGAATGCCACTCAGCGCGCCCGCATCGCCGGCATGTGCGCGATCCGGGACCATGCCCGGGCGCTACTCGACGCGCAGCTGGCGCAGGATGGTGACGAAGGGCTGGCGCAGTTGCGGGCGATGCTGGGTGGCACCTACGACCGCTACGTGTCGCGCCACGGCTGCCTGAGCACCCGGGCGAACGCGCTGGCCTTCCGGCGCGACCCGGACTACCCGCTGCTGCTGTCGCTGGAGCACTACGCCGAGGAGTCGGACACTGCGCGCAAGGCGGCGCTGTTCACCCAGCGCACGCTGCGCCGGGTGTCGGCCCCGACGGCGGTCGCCGAGCCCACCGAGGCGCTGGCCGCGTCTGTGCAGTGGCGGGGCCGGGTCGATCCCGGCTACATGGCCCGGCTGCTGTCGGCGCCCCAGGAGGAAGTGCTGGCCGCGCTCTCCGAGGCCGGGCAGATCTTCCTGGATCCCGCTGACGATGCCTGGAAGACCGCGGACGACTACCTGTCGGGCAACGTCAAGGCCAGGCTCAAGCAGGCGGCGCTCTCGGGCCCGGCCCTGCGCCGCAACGTGGAAGCGCTGGAGCGCGTGCAGCCCGAGGACCTGCCGCCCGCTTCCATCGAGCCGCGCCTGGGTGCGGTCTGGATCCCGGCGGGCGACGTCGAGGCCTTCATCCATGATGTGCTGGAACTCAAGGACTGCAAGGTGTCGTACTCGGCCGAGGCTGGCGCCTGGTCGGTGACCTACCCGAATGGAGCGCGCGGCACAACGTCAAGGTGGCCCAGGAATGGGGCACGGCGCGGATGAACGCCATCGAGCTGGTGCAGGCCGCACTGAACGTGCAGGTGCCGACGGTGCGCGACCGCGATCCGGCCACGGACCGCTACCACGTCGATCCGGCGGAAACGCTGGCGGCACGGGAGAAGTTCGGCGCGCTCAAGGACCGCTTCGCGGCCTGGGCTTTCGAGGACAGCGAACGCCGCGAGCGGCTGTGCCGGGTCTACAACGACCTGTTCAATGCCACGCGGCCGCGGCACTTCGATGGCTCGCACCTGAAGCTGCCGGGGTTCTCGCAATGCTTCGAGTTGCATCCGCACCAGCGGGATTCCGTCTGGCGCGCCGTGCAGACGGGCAACGTGGGCCTGTTCCATGTGGTCGGCGCCGGCAAGACCGCGGTGTGCGTGATCGCCAGTATGGAGATGCGCCGCCTGGGCTTCCTGTCCAAGCCCTGCCATGTGGTGCCCAACCACATGCTGGCCCAGTACACGGCCGAGTTCGTGCGCCTGTACCCGCAGGCCTCGGTGCTCATGGCCGGAAAGGAGGATCTGGAGGGCGACCGCCGGCGCGAGCTGGTGTCGCGCATCGCCACGGGCGACTGGGACGCGGTGGTCATCACGCACTCGAGCTTCGAGCGCATCCGGATGTCGCCGCAATTCACCGAGGACTACATCGCGGAGGTCATCCATGAAATAGAGATGGCGGTGCGTGCCGAGAAGAGCGGAGACCGGAGCAACCGGATCATCAAGCAGCTCGAGGCGCAGAAGAAAGGCTGGAAGGCTCGGCTGGAGCGGCTGGCCGCCGACCGGAAGAAAGACAATCTGCTGACCTGGGAGCAGTTGGGCATTGATGGCCTCTTCGTCGATGAGGCCCATCTGTTCAAGAACCTCTACAGGTTCACGAAGATGACGCGGGTCACGGGTCTGCCGCTCTCGAACTCGGAACGTGCGTTCGACCTCTACCTGAAGACGCGCTACACGATGAAGCTGCACGGCAACGCGCAGCGCGGCGTGGTCTTCGCGACGGCGACGCCGGTGGCTAACACCATGGCGGAGATCCACACCATGCAGCGCTACCTGCAGCCCCGGCGGCTAGAGGAGCTGGGCCTGCAGCAGTTCGACGCCTGGGCAGCGACTTTCGGGGAGTCGGTGACGGCGCTGGAGATCGCGCCGGACGGCAGCGGCTACCGGATGCACACGCGCTTCGCGCGCTTCATCAACGTGCCGGAGCTGATGGCCATCTTCGGCGAGGTCGCGGACATCCGCACCACCGAGATGCTGAACCTGCAGGTGCCGAGGCTGCGCGGCGGCAAGGCACGCACGGTGGCCTCTCCTGCTAGCACGGCGCTCAAGGCCTATGTGCAGACGCTGGTTCAGCGCGCCGAGAGGATCCGCAACGGGGAGGTCGATCCGACCGAGGACAACATGCTCGCGGTCACGAACGACGGGCGGGCGGCGGCGCTGGATTTTCGGCTGGTCGCGCCCGCGGCGCGGTTCGATCCGGAGGGCAAGGTTGGCGCCTGCACCCGTGAGGTGCTGGCGATCTGGCAGCGTACGGCGGATTTCCGTGGCGCGCAGCTGGTGTTCTGCGACCTGTCCAGCCCCAAGGGCGGCAAGGTCTTCAGTGTCTATGAGGACCTGTGCCAGCGGCTCCTGGAGGCCGGAATTCCTGAGAAGGAGATCGCATTCATCCACGATGCGGAGACTGACGCGCAGAAGGCCACGCTGTTCAAGGCGGTCCGCGAAGGCCGCGTGCGCGTGCTGCTGGGCTCGACCGGCAAGATGGGCGTGGGCACCAACGTGCAGACGCGCCTGGTGGCGCTGCACCACCTCGATGCGCCGTGGCGGCCCTGTGACGTCGAGCAGCGCGAGGGCCGCATCCTGCGCCAGGGCAACGAATGCGAGGAGGTCGAGATCTTCCGCTATGTGACCGAGCAGAGCTTCGACGCCTACATGTGGCAGACGCTGGAGACCAAGGCGCGCTTCATCGCGCAAGTCATGCGCGGTGACAAGGGCCTGCGGGCCATCGAGGACGTGGAGCTGGCCACGCTGAGCTACGCGGAGGTCAAGGCGCTTGCTTCGGGCAATCCGATGGTGATCGAGAAGGCTGGCGTGGACGCGGAGGTGGCTAAGCTCTCCACCCTGTTCTCGGTCTGGCGCAACCAGCGCTGGGCCAACGAGAGCGAGGTGGGACGGCTGCCCATGCTGATCGAGTCGCTGGAGCAGAAGCTGGTGCTGCAGGCCGAGGATGTGGCCAAGGCGGAGCCCCAGACCATGGCGCAGATCGCCGTGGAGCTGGGAGACCGGCGGATCGCCGGACCGGATGCCGTGGGCGACGCCTTGCGCGAGCTCGTCAAAACCGCCCGCGCCGCCATCCAGGGCAGAGCCCTGCTATCGGGCCAGATCCTGGGCCGCTTCGGCGGCTTCGAACTGGGCCTGCAGGCCATCGGCACCGAGGCCGTCCCGGCGTTCTTCCTCGCGGGGCGCTGCCGCTACGACGCCGAGCCCTATCAGACCGGGCCCGGCCTGGTGTCCGCGCTGCTGGCGGCGCTGGCTTCGGTCGGCGAGCAGCAGTCCAGGACGGGCGAACAGCTCGCCCTGCGGCGCAAACGGCTGGAAGACCTCCAGCTGGAGCTGGCCCGGCCGTTCGAGCACGAGGTGCGGTTGACCACCCTCTTGGTGCGCCAGCGCGAGCTGCTCAAGCAGCTCGACCTCGACAAGGACGAGGCTGGCAATGCCAGCCTGGATGGAGAAGCAATGCGCCAAGCTGCCTGAGTTCACGCCCTGTCACCGAAAGGTGGCGGGGCGTTTTTTTCTTGCGCAACGAAATCGGACAACTCCACAAACCACGGCATTCATTCCCGAGTAATGCGCGGGAAGCTCCGTGCCCTCATACAATTCCGCCCAAGGCGCCCGCCCTACTTGCACGCGAGTAAAAACAGGCATCTTCTCCAGATACTGCCAATCTCCCTTCAAGGCCTCGTCGTCGGGGACTTAAACGCGTGCGTCTGACCCGATCCGGCGAGGTGACACCGAAGGAAGATGCATGTCTTTGAAACAGCTGGTGCATACCGCGCACCAATCCCTCCAGGCCCAGGCCGGCTGCGACGTCCGCCGCAGCCATGTCTACGAGTTGCTCGCCGCGGCACTCGGCTACCAGAGTTGGGCCTCATTCCATGCCGACGCGCTCCTGGTGGATGCTGGTGCCGGCGTAACGCCCGACGGAATAGCGCCCCGGGTGTCTGGCCGGGCACGCCAGATGGGCTATCCCCAACCCTCCGCGGACACCTTTGCCCAGGTCCTGGCCACTTTCACCTCCGAGCATCGGCTTGGCGCTCTGCGGTGGAGTGCGCTGGAACAGGTGCTGTTTCCGCCTCGGCTGCGTGACGAAAGCGATGCCGCCGACGATGAGGCCGACGACTGGGAAGACGAAGAGGCCGACTGGGATGAGCCGCCCGCGCCGGCAAGTGCTCCAGCAGCGGTGCCGGAACATCTCCGGTCATCAACGCTTTTGCTCGAAATCCTGAAACAGACCGCAGCACAGAATCCGCGGGCGCACTTCATGCTGGCCGCGCTCCATCGCTGCGCCAAGCCCAATCCCTATCTCTACGAGGAATCGCTCAAGGGGCGGGAGCTGAACAGCATCGAACAGGGCTGGGTTGAGAACTACCTCCGGCTGGAGCCCCGGTATCGCCAGTACCAGAGCCACCTCAAGGCTGCGGCCATAGGTGGCGTGCGCGCCGCCGCGCTGGAATACGGTACGGTTTTTGAAGACGGCGAGTTCATCGCGCTGGCCGAAAGGCTGGACGGTGATGTCGATGCCCTGGAGATGGCAAAATCGGCCGCCACACCGGAAGCCCGAGGACGCTGGCTTCGCCAGGCGGCCGAGGAAGGCTCCTGGCAGGCACTGCAAGAAATGGCACACCAGGGAGATCCGTGGGCAGAAGATCGTGTGGGCTCCAAGGCCGATAGCGGATGGCTGCGCAGGGTCGCCGAGCGTGCCCTCGACCAGGGCGACGCCCACCGCGCCTGGACCTGGCAGTATGTGGCGCTGGCCCGCGGCGCCGACCTGACGCGCTCGACGCTTGCGGCCCGCCACGATGGCGGGCTCAATGACGGCCAGTTCTATGACAGCGATTTCGGCGGCCCCTTGTATGTCGATGGAGATGAAGGCCTGAACCTGCCGGAAATCAGCAAAGCTGATCACAAAGCCGCGAAGGCAAAGGCCCAGGAGATCTTGCGGCACTAACGAAGGCCTTCTCAAGGCCCGCCGCGACATGCATCTCACCTGGTCTAGCCACCCGCAACCGCCGTACCAAGCCGTCGATTACGGTGGGTGTTTCCCCGCCCGGTGAACATGCGGCCGCGCGCTCGCCATACTGAAGGGGCTTCCCATGGACATCGCGTCCATAAAGCCTTCCTCGCGGTTTCGGCCGCGCCGAAGTCCAGCCCTGCTGGCGTCGCAGTCGTTACCTGCCCTCGAGTTCCCTGGCATCTGCCGGGGCGGCTGCTTCGGCTGCCGAGAGCGTCCGCCGGCGTCAGCGCCGACCTTTCTCCTTGACGCGCCGCCTCACTGCGGCGCGCCATTGAGCAGGGGCCCTTGCCGCAAGGCACAGGGCCCTCATCCCATGCCGGTCCTTGAGGCCGGTGCCGAGCCGCTTCGCGCCAGCGAGGCACACCCGAACGGGGACCCCAGTCCCCGCCAGGGTTGGGCGTTCCCCTTTTTCACCGAAGGAGAACCCCATGTCTGCTGTCCCTGCAGCCAGAGCATCGCACCGCGTCCCGGTGCTGTTGGGCGGATCTGGCCTCGCCAGTCCCCTGCCCGCAGCGCAGCGCAAGCTTGCGCTGCTGTTGCGTCCCCTGCCCTGCCTCGGCAAGTGCATGGGGCTCCCGTGTGCGGCGTGCCCTGCGGGAGGTTGACCATGTCGGTCGATCTGTACCGCCGGCGCATTGCCGCCACCGTCGTCGAACTGGCCCGGGACGATCCGTTCCTGGTCAAGGAGGTCATCACCCGCCTGCGCACGGCGGGCGAAATCGAGGCCGACGATCTGGTCTATCTGGACCGGATCGCCGACCGCTGGATCACGATTGCCCAGGCCAACGCACAGCGAGGCAGTTCAGCGCACCCGCGTCAAACGCACGGCTAGCGAGGCTCCCTTCGCCTGCGCCATCGCCGCAGCGATCTTCTCCAGCAGTTCCGGACGTTCCTCGGCCAGCGTGCCGGCCCATCGGGCCAGCGCCTGGTCGAGATCGTCTTGCGTTCGCGCCCCGCCGACACCGACGCCGAGTTTTCGGAGTTCGTCGGTTTCGGTGGGCGTGAACCGGAGTGAGTGGCCTGCACGAAGCATGTGTGGGCTTTTCAAGGCGTGTGGGATGCCAGCTTAGCAAGGCAGCACACCGCCGCAACCCCTGGGAGACTGACGCCTCCCGAACGGGGCCTGGCGCGTGCTTCCCTCTCGCAAGGAGTAACGACCATGACTCTCAACGCCTCCCGCACTCGTCCGAAGCGCAACGCCATCGGCCTTGAGGAAGAGCGCGCCTGGGTGTCCTTCTACCGGCGCGCCGGCAAGGATCCGGCGATCGCCGCTGAAGTGGCGGCCCAGCTCGAAGCCGATATCGAGATGAAGCGCGAACACCTGGCGCTGTACCTGTGCTGCCGCGAATCGCTGCGGCTGCACCAGGCACGCGAGGCGCGCAACCAGCGCTTCGGGCAATTCGTGCGCTGGCTGCTCAGTGGACTGTTCGTCCGATTCCCAGCCAACGCGCGCCGCGCCATCGGCCGGGGAAGTGACCTCGCCGCAGCATGTCTGCCCGAGACCAGCGTTGAGCCGGCCGCTGCGCAGGTTCAGCGTTTGAGCAAAAGCCCCAAGGTCCGCGCCGCACGCGCGGCGTTCAAGGCACCATCTATCGTTGCAGAGACACCCGCACCACCGGCTGCCGTCGACGCAATGGATGCGGCGCCTCGAGCGGCTCAGGCCAACGGCTGAGCCTGGCACCAAGTTCTCCTGGCCTATGGCCGGGGAACTCGGTGTTTCTGCCTCGATAGGCAGACCATCAGACAGCCCCCCATCCCCACAGCGCTCACGCCATCAGGCCGCCAGACAACGCGCAACCTCCTGGTCGATCATCCAATGCAGGAACTGCGTGTCGTGCGAAACGCCCCAATAGTGCGCCTTGCACTTCGCCACATACGCATCGAGATCCGCGCGCGTGCGGATGCCGGCCGGCTCGATGTCGGTCAGCCATTGGAAATACTCGATTTCCTTGCTCGTCAAACGGATCTGCGCCCCAGGCGGATCATGGTGAACCCCCTTGATGGCCACCATACTGACGCCAAAAAACAAACTTGAGGGCGAATTAGCGGAGCCTGAGCAAAAAATATCTTGAGTGACACCGGAGTGACTTTTGAGTGTCACAAGACCATCAGTGGCATCCATCAGACTCTCTCGGCGTTGACGATTCGCGACATCACGTGCAATCGCCACCCGAATTCGGCAATGAATGAGCGGTTTATCACCACGGTTTACGGCCTGCACACGTTTTCCCCCTTGTGACGCAGCGAGGCCAGGGCGACACTGCCCCAACCCACTTTCTATTCAGATAAAGGCCCTCCGGCCAGTCGCCGGCGCCGCAATCGCTACGTGCAAAGACCACCGTGCCGACAACCGTTGCGCACCACATTCCCGCCGGGGACGCCGTCCTCGTGCTGCACCGTATCAGCGGTGCCGAAACCATGTTTCTGGGAACGTTGACACTCATGGTGGCCTACCTCTGCAGGGTTGGCGAAGTCCACAAGGCTTCCCGAACCCCATGCCGGCATCGCCACACAAGGAGTAACCCCCATGCACACCCAATGCATTGAGCAGTTGCGCGAATTGGCTGAACCTCTGGCCGCGCTTTCGCTGAACCATCTCACGCCGGCGACGCGGCAAAAGCTGCGAGATGACGACCTGTCCGTCAATGCCTACCCGACCGACTTTGGAGGCTTCGTCTTCGTAGGCTCACCACGCTATCGCTCCCCTGCGGAATCCGACCTGGCAACGATTTTCGAGGCCGCCGAGCGAGCCGGAATCGTCTGGCTCAAATTCGACAGCGAGGCCCCCGCCGTCCAGGGACTGCCGACCTTCTCTCCCCAAGATCCCCTCTTGTGAGAACGCCCTGGTGCCGACTCGGCGCCGGGAGCAGGCCCGCCTTCATCGCCATCACTCGACAGGAACGGCACCTGCGTCCATCCGCAGCGCCTCCAGGTCAATCACTGCATCCGCCATGCCCGCCAACTCGGGCGTCTGCGAGACGAAGAACTCGCGCCGGTAGCCTCCCAGCCGCAGCACCTCCCGCTTCATTGCGCCGAACATGCGCTTGCGTTCCGGATCGAGCGCGCCATCGGCCTCGTCCGAGAACAGCGTTTCATAGTGCCGCTCGCTGATCTGCGCCAGGTACAGCGCCACGGCCCGCACCAGGCATTCGTTGATCCAGACCCTCTCCCCTCCGCTCATCAGCCGCACGCTCTTACTTTCCCCTGACTCGGCGTCGTGCACCACGATGTCGAAATCTTCCCGCTTCTCCCCCTTGACCGTTTCCGCCTGCGTGACGATGGATACCGTGAAGCGCGGCCGTAGCAGGCCAGCAGCAGATCGTTCGCCAGACCCGACAAGACCGGCCCAGCGTCGTCGATCGCCAGGGCGATCAGGCCATCATTGCTCATGCAGCGTGCCAGCAGAGTCCAGTCGCCGATGGCGCTTTCGATAAGCTGGCTGCGCCGACGGGCCGCCGCCTGGCGTTCCGACAATGCCTCCCGCTGCTGGCGCAGTGCGGCCAGGCTCTGCACCTGTTGCAAGGCTTGTACATGGTCACGCTGTGCAGCCTCGTGTGCGGTGACGGCGTGATCCAAGGCAGCGCTCGCTGCGGACAGGATTTCATGGTCGAAGGGCTCGGGCAGCGTTGCCAGCACTCCATCCAGTCGGACCAGCGCTTGCTGCAGTCCGGCCGACTGTTGTTGCCGCTGTGTGCCGATGGCTTGCATCGCCGCCGTGATGGCTTCCCGTTCCTCCCGCTCTGCGCGGGCTTCGGCCGAACCGTCCTCGCCACCGGCCACACCGAGGCCTGTCAGCTCATCCCGCGCGTCGGCAAGACGCTGCCGGGCGACCTCCATGTCGTCGGCCTTCGCTGCAAGCAGCGCCAACGTGGATGCCCGATCCCGTGCACGCTCCAGGTCCCGCTCTGACAGCTCCAACTGGACCCCAACGGAATTCATGGCCAAGACGCGTGCCTTGACGGCCCGGCCCTCACGCTCAACCCTGGCCTTCTCGTCGACCAGACGCTGCAGCACCGCGTCAGCGCTGGGAATCAGCGCCTGGGCTTCGCGGGCGTCGGCCAGCAACTGGCATCGCCCCTGCAACGGCATGCCGCTGCAGGGCACCTCGGCGGTCAGGCCGAAACGGCGCCGCAGTGCCTGCGCCTGCAGGGCCGCCTGCCCCGCCTCACGCTCGATGCCCTGCACTCGCTGCGCCAGCATCCGCAATTGGCCGCTGGCCTGCTCCCAGTCTGCCAATTGAATCCTCGCCAGACGAACACGCTCCGCGCGCCGCGCCAGCAGGTGTTCGGCCAGCGGCAGGCGCCGAATTGCGCGCCGCACCAGAGGCTCGCTGGCCAGCAAGGCATTGCATTGCGCCTGCACGCCCTCCAGACGCTCCCTGCTGAGGCGGGTCTGGGCCTGCCGCTGAGCTATCCGGCGGGTCAAGCGTTCCAGCCGCAGGCCCTCCCCGCTCTCCCGATCCGCCAGTTCCTGCATCGCGCGACGAACAGCGGTCTGCGTCGCTTCCCGCTCCGCCAACAGTTGGGTCCGCCGGGCATCGGCCTCACGGGCATGGTCGCGCTGCGCGGTGACCTGGGCGCAGGCATGCCGAGCGACCTCCAGTTCGGCGGCTGTGGCCGTCACGGCATCCTGGGCTCGTCCGGCCAGGGCAGGCGCATCCGCAACTTCTCCCCATGAGGTTGCCAGCCGGCTGGCCTCGACTTCCATGCCAAGAGTCTCCTGCCGCACCGCTACCAGCCCCGCCTTCAGGAGCTTGGCCGTATCGCCAGCCTTGCAGCCCAGTTCGCGGATGTGCTCCTGGCCCAGCAGGTCGGCCAGCAGTGTTTTGATTTCCGCGTTCCGGTAGTCGCTGAGCTGGCGCTTGCCCTGGGCGCCAAAGACCGAGGTGAAGAAGGTATCGGCGCTCCCGCACAGATGTTCTACGCAGCGCGTATAGGTGTCCGCCTTGCCGTCCGACACCGTGCCGTCCTCAAGAATGACCGGGCGCCATGCTCCCGTATCGGAGAGTACAAATAGGAAGGCTTCCGTTCGGCGCCGGCCGTTGAGCCGGATCACGACCTGGGAACGGTAGCTACGCCCCTCCAAGGCCCAGACCAGATCCTTCTCGTTCTCCGGAAGGAAGACATGGTCGTAGTAGCTAAAGCCGCCCGTACCCGCCGCTGCCGCGCGCGAAGGCATGGTGAGGTATGGGTGCATGTTGTCGAGCACCGTGGTCTTGCCGCGCCCATTGGCGCCTGCGATGGCGACCAGCTCGGCCCCATCGCACAGGGCCTCGAAGTCCAGGGTCAGGACATCCAGGCCCAGGCCATCGCGGATGCCGCGAAAGCCCTTGAGGGTCAGGGAAAGGAGTTGCATGGCGATGATCTCCATGGGATTGGTGCAATCCAGTTTCCCGTGAGGCCGGGGAATATCAAGGGCTTGGAGACGCCAATGGCTTTCTCTGCCGTTCATCGAATGGATGCTCCAGAGGATGAGCGAGTCAAGATCACAAATCCCTTTTGTAGACAGCAACTTACGGAAATCTACAAAGGAGGTAAAATAGCCCTCGAAGGATCAACTGCTCCGCTGCCATGAACACACTCAACCGCATCAAACGCTCTGTCGCCAACCGCAGCGACGACGTGCTTCTGCGCAGCGAGTTCGATCAGTTCGGCAGTGCCGCCCAGGTGGGCCGCGCTCTGCGCGAGTTGCTGATGGACGGCACGCTGGTGCGCCTGGGCCTGGGCGTCTACGCCAAGGCCAAGCCGAGCGTGCTGACCGGCAAGCCCATTCCGGTCCGGCCGCTGGAGGTTCTGGCCCCGGAGGCGCTGAACAAGCTGGGGGTGACCGTCATGGCCAGCCGCCTGACCCAGGCGTACAACGCCGGGCGCAGCACCCAGGTGCCCGCGGGCATCGTCTTCAACGTCGGACGGCGCCGCATCGCTCGCAAGCTCGGTTTCAACGGCAAGGCGATCCAGTACGAACACGCATGAGGGTATTGGCGCCCGAGCGGCGGGAACTGATCGAGGCGCTCATCGCGGAGGCGGCACCTGGCGGGATCACGGCCGGCCTGCTGGAGAAAGACGAGCACCTGACCGATGCGTTGCGGGCCCTTTTCGCCTTGCAGCCCGAAGGCGTGCAACTGGTGTTCTGTGGCGGCACCAGCCTGTCCAAGGCCTATGGACTGATCGAACGCATGTCCGAGGACGCGGACCTGAAGGTGGTGATCCCGGATGCCGGTCAAGCATCCCGGGCCGAAATCCGCCGCCGGCTTTCCGCGCTGAAAGCCCTGGTGACCGAAACGCTGGCCGGCATCGGCCTGGTCGAGGATCCTGCCAAGGGGCTGGCCTTCAATGAGAACCGGTACTTCTGCAGCGAATGGAGTTATGCGCGGCACTATGGCTCCGCCGCGGGGCTGCGCCCTCACCTGCAGATCGAATTGACGGCACGCACTCCGGTTCTACCTGCGCAAGTCTGCCGCATCGCCACACTGGCCGACCAGCTCGCCGGCCGCAGCGATCCAGCCTTCCAGGCGCTGGTGGTCGCCGTGGCCGAGACGGTCGCGGAGAAAGTCCTCTCGTTCCTGCGCCGCTACGCCCAGCATCGCGCCGGGCTGATGCGCCAAGCCTGGGATACAGCCCTGGTTCGGCACCTGTACGACGTGCACAGCATTCTCCAGCGCCAGCCCGACGTGCTGGCCGACGCCCGACGGGCATTCCCCGTGCTGGTCGCGGGCGACCAGAAGGAGTTTGGCGTCCAGTTCCCAGACTTTGCCGCAGCACCCCATCAGGTGCTGAGCGGCGCATTGCGACAAGCCCGTGCGGATACGAAGATCCAGGCGGAGTTCACCGGCAACCTGCTGCCCCTGGTCTATGGCGGCGGCACACCCGCGTTCGAGCAGGCTTTCGGGGACTTTGAGAAGGCGGGGTCCACGCTGCTGGACACGCTGCGCTAACCGGTCTGTCTCAGCGCCCCATTCCTTCCATGCCCACTTCATGACCATTACAACGACCCAGCCCCCCGAAGCCGAACTTGAAGCACGCATCGACGCCACGCTGGAGCGCGTCTTCGCCGGTGTCACCCAACTCAGACACCAGTCTCGATTCAAGCTGCGGGTCGGGCGCACCGTCCTCGAGGCTGGCGTGGCCGACTATGTCGAGGGCCGCGCAGACATCATCGTCTACAAGGGTGACGTGGCGGTGGCCGTTCTGGAACTGAAACGGGAAGGGCTTGCCCTCACCGCCGATGACGAGGCGCAGGGACGCTCCTACGCCCTGCTGGCCCAGGCCCCTATCGTGGTGATCACCAACGGCGCGGACACCAGGATCTACCAGACGCACGACATGGAACTGCTGTCGGGCGCCACCGTTGATGAAGTGGAGCTCGCGCGCCGGATCGAAGCTGCGGCAACCGCCGCGCAGTCAGGTGTCACAAGCGCCGTCAGCAAACTGCTCGGGACCGATCTGGGACAAAGCGCGGTCGCGGCCATCACGTCTGGCGAGTTGGAGGAACTGACAGGGGACTGGAACTCCGGCGAGCGCTTCGTCGACCGATTCCTTGTGCCTCGCCAGGCCACGAAGGATCTCAGAACCGCCTTGCGGTCGGGATCCTACAAAGTTCTCCTCCTTGCCGGCCCTCCGCTGTGCGGCAAGAGTTCTGTATTGCGGGAGCTGGCACTGCAAAGCCACGACGAACCATGGGACATTCTGTTCGTCGAGGGGGCTCCTGCAGCGAAGGACTGTTCCGGCGGCTTGCAAATGTGCTCGCCATGCAATTTGGTTGGCCAGCCACCCCGGACGAATCCAGGGTCTGGCTGCGCCAGCTCGCCAGCCAAAGCCAGCGCACCCTCATCCTGTGCCTCGACTCCCTGCCAACGGCCAACCCGACCATGGCCAGCGAATTGGACGAGATGCTGACCACCTTCGGCGAGCGCATGCGCATCGTCGTGGCGGTCGACGAGAACGACGTCGACGGGCTGACGCTCAAGCCTAACGGCAGGGAGCGTACGAGATTGAGCCGCCACAGCGGGCTGGTCAAGGTCGGCAACTACGATGACGACGAGTTCGAAGTTGCCAAGGGCGCGCTGTGGGCGCTGGGAGGCGGCCTCGTCGATGGAGCCCAGTATGCGCCGGAGCTTCGAGCCCCTTGGGTCCTGCGCGCGGCGGTCGCAAGCAGCATGCAAGGCAATCCTCCTGGGAAGGTGGTGATGCTGCCGCCTCTGCTCGGCGCGGAAATGTTCGAGGTCGCCGACGAGAGATTCGACAGTCTCGGCGAGTTGCGCGATGATTTCAGGCGACTGGCAGCGGCTTACCTCGAGGATCTGAATTCGCATCGACACCATGGGGATGTGCTGGCCGCGATTTACCTGTTCTCCATCCGGCAGGAGGTAGTGAAGGAACACCTCGAACGGGAAGCCATTCGTGACCTGACCCGCGCCGGTCTCATTCGCCGAGACAAGGCGTTCTCCGGAGACACGGTGTACGTGGTCCGGGTTCCTGAACTCTTCGGATTCGAGGTGGCAGCGCGGCTTGCCGCGCGCCTTCCCCGGCGCGTTTCGAAAAGCGCGGATGACGCCGCGAAATGGATCATCACGGCGTGCTCTCGAATGCCATTGGGTGACGCCATTGGTGCTCATGCCATCTCAAGGGCCATCCACGATCTCGGCGGCGCTGGCTACCTGGCACTGATCAATGGCCTCCTGAAACAGCCACCACGCCGACAGCAGTTGGGAGCGGGCGCGCGCATGGTGACGCTCATGCCAGACCACGGCCTCGTCGACATCGAGGTGGGTGAAAACGGCACGCTGACCTTGCGTTCACGCGCGAAGCATGGGGCTCCGGTACAAGTGGAAGTTGACGACGAGGATCTCACCACCATGACCAGCATGGACGGCTGGCTGATCCTGTCGCAGATGCGGGAGTTCCGCTTGGCCTTTGTCGACCACGAGGAGGGACTCTCCAACGTGGCCGCGACCTTACTCCTGGAGCTGGGAACCTGCCCCATGGTGCTGCGGCGGCCCAGCCGCGACCTCGAAGGGTTCCATACGCACGAGATCGATGGGCGGAGATGTCATGCTTCAGGAACGGCATTGCGGAGCCCGTCGTGTGGGCGATGTCAGAGCTCCTGCTCCACGACATTCCCGGCGTCGACCGCGAGGCCTGGGTTCAAACCGCGGCCGCGAGCGACTGTCCGCCGCTCATCCATCGTCTCGGGCTGGCTCTCACCCATATCGCCAGGCTGCAGGGTAAGAGCGAATGGGCGGCCGACATGATGGAGCGGTTCTACCGGCCGGCATGGTCCGCCCTGCCCTCGTTTCACTGACTCCCGACACGACCGCCCCCAATCAGCGCATACCCGGCCTCTGTGTCTCCACCTGCATCGCGCACAACGACCCTGGGTTGAGACAGCGGATCCGGATCCTCAGACCAGCTCGCTCAGCGATTCCGGCAACACATGGCGCGTCGATGGGGTTGAGTCCGTATCGCTTCCGATCAGCCTTGCCGCGATGACCTCGGGCTGCGCGTGGTCCAGCGCGGCCATGCAGGCCAACAGCGGTTCAGGGCGAACCTCGGCCACCTTCGCCCAGGCGCGCAGCTTGTCTTCCAGGTGTGGCAGTTGGGAGATGCCGGCCGCGCGCGTGCGCACCACTGGAACGATGCGCCCCTCCAACTTGGCCTCGGCCGCGCCTACCAGCATGCGCTGGATCGCCTCGCGGTCGACCGCGCCGCGGTCCTCGTCCGCGACGGTCCAGCGCACGCGCACGCTGGCGCCTGTCACATCCTGGCGCGCGATTGCGTCTCGCAGCAGATCCAGATCCGGGCGCCCTTCGAAGACGATGTCGATGGTGCGGCGCGCCGGCGTGGCCTCCAGAGTGCAGCGTGCATCGTCGGCACCGACTTCCCAGACCAGAAAACCCTTCTCGCCCTCCTCGCCGTAGTGAAAGCGACCGATCGACCCGGGGTAGGCGATGAGCTGCTTGCCTCGGTCACCCTGCCGGCACCAGGCCTGGTGCCGGTGGATGTGGCCAAGCATGAAGGCCTGGGCCTCGGCCGCGAAGAGCGCACCGGTCGTGAACTCGTGGTCAAAGCCCGCCATCGGCACGCCGTGCTCGCTCACGCAGCCGAACACCGTCCCGTGCGACACGCCGATGGTGGGCAATCCTCGCTCGCGCGCCAGTCGGTGGGATGGTGCCCAGCCGGCCAGCAGGCGCTCCAGGTGCTCGCCAACGGCCTGGGCGGCATCCACCGCCCCGACCGCAGCCGCCAACTCAGCCTTGTTGACGGTCGGCAGACAGGAAAACACGGCGACGGCATCGCGTGGCAATACCTCGAAGCGCCAGTCAGGGCAGCGCTGCCAGCCCCGTCCGCGCGTCAGCACCACCTGCCCGATGCCTTCGCTCACATGGATGGGATGACGGCCACCCAGCGCCCGGAAGATCCCGAGCGTGCCCGGCGGCTCGTGGGAGTAGGTGCCCTGCAGCAGCAGCACGGGACAGTGGTCCGCGAGCCGCCGCACCTGCGCCACCAGCCGCCGGGCCGCCGGGGCGTGCAGGTCGAGCGCATGGTCGGTGGCATCCCCAGAGATGACGGCGGCATCAACGCTGAGCGCTGCTGCGCGGTCGATGGCCGCGCCGAAGCAGCGGTCCGCCTCGGCCAGCGTCCGGCTGCCGTAATGCAGGTCGGAAAAATGGGCAATGCGCATGGTCGTCTCCTTCACGCCGACGCGCGCAGCTCGACGTCGATCTTGTCGGCATAGCCCCGCGGATCGTTACGATAGCGCTCCAGTTCATCCCAGGCCCGGCCCCTGCCATGCGGGTTGACCCGCCAGCCACGGCCCCATCGGCGATCCGCATAGGCCTGGTAGCGCTCCACCGGCAGGCCGATGCCTCGCACGCGCGCCAGCAACTGCTCCAGCGTCGGGCGGCCCGGGGACGGCTCCGCCTTCTCCGAACCGTCGGCGTCGTACGCCTCGACTGGTGCCTGCACCTCGCCAAGACCTTGCCCGCCAACTGCAGCACCGTCCAGGATCTGGGTCGCCAGGCGGGCTTGCTGGACGATTGCCTCCTCGTCTTCGTGATCCCGCAGCAGCGCCGTCACGTCCACGGGCGCCTCGAGTTCGATGATCCACTGGGGCACGCGCACCGCCCGTCCCTGATCGTCGATGTGCGGCACCTCCTTCAGCACCTTGGTCAGGAAGAAGGTCGTGCAGTCGCGTCCCAGGAATCCGGAAATGCGCCCGCCGCGCATCTGGGCGATGGCCTGGAAGCGCTGGATGGCGGCGCTCATCGCGTAGAAGCTCGTCGTGGGCAGCTCCAAAGCGCTGATCGAACGGATGCCGGGAATGAAGAACAGGAAGCGGCCTGTGAGATTGCACTGGCGGGCCTGGTATTCAGGGCAGGACTCCGGGTTGCAGATGCCGCCGTTCTGCTCCCGTTGCATGGTCTTGCGCCCGCCGAATATGCGGATCGTGCGGCGCCCGGTGTGGTCCACCGGCACCGGCGCGTGGCGCATGCAGTGGCGCACCAGCCCATCGGGCGAATACTGCGACCAAAACCGCTTTTCGTGCGTGCTCCAGGCCGCCAGCTCGTGCGGCATCACGGTCTGCCAGTGGTCGGACGGAAATACGACCGGGAAGCGGTACAGGCGATGGCCCTGCCCCCGATCCTCGCCGTAGGTGTCGAGTATTTCGCGTGCCATTTCCGGATTGGGGAAGTCCGCCCCGCGCACCGTGAACCACGGTACGTTGCGCGGCACCAGCGGGGACTTGAGCTGGGGCAGCGCCTGCGCCAGCGCCTTCTCGATCGCCTCGAACGATCGCCCTTCGGCCACGCCCTGGGTGTAGATGGCCTTGGCCTCGGGCTGCTCTGCCGCCTTGCGCGTGAGCACCATGATGCCGGGGCGGATCTTGCCACCAATGGGGATGCGCGCGGGGGCCTGGCCCAGCAAGGTCGGCAAGGAGTCCGGTCCTCCCTGCACCGTGATGATGGCTTGTGCCATGGAGTGCTCCTTCATGAACATCGGGACATTCCGATGGTTCATGCTCTCGCGTATATGGCCGTCATCAACCCCTGATGCCGGCTTGCAGCTAATCACGCAGTTGTAAGCCGATAGACCCGACATTCCCGAGTTGAATCTTCAAGATTGCCCAAGGCGTAGCGTAGACGGACAAGGCGCACACTTGGCTGATTCCGAACCCCCCTGCATTTCGCCTCGATTTCGGCTGGCGCGCAGACTGGCATTTGTTCAGCATGGAGCCATGATCAAGCTGGAGCAATAAGGAGCGATAGCGTGCAAATGGAGGAACCCATCGAGCCCGAAGAGGGAACACCACAAAGTTCCTGGACGCTCGCGATCGCGATGTTGCGTAATGTTCTGGACGGTGACACCTACGACGCCGTCGCATCCCGGCATGACATCACGCGCACGGCTGTCGAACGACGCATCAAAGCCGTCGCCATCCATGTCGCCTCCACCGCGGGCATCGCGGGACTGAATGCCGAGGGAGCGGCCTTCGTTCGCCGTCTCCGGCTGCATCGCGACGCCATTCGCGAGGCGCTGGACAAACTGGGCACTGAACCACCTGCCCATGCACGCCATGTCCGAGCTCTCACCGATGAGGAAATCAGCTCAGGTGCTTTGCGTATTCGAGGGCGCAGTCACCACCACCACGAGGATATGGCCCTCTACTACATCCTGCTCGCCACGGGCGCAAGACCGCTGGAGATCGCTCGCCTTGAAGTTCGCGACTATCTCCATGCCGACGGCACTGTGCGCCACATCTCGTCTGTTCGATCTGAGGTCGCCATCACGGGGCGAGAGCGTCCGCTTTTCTTCTGCAGCATGCGGCTCGAAGAAGCCTTGAACGCCTACCTGGCGGAACGCGTTGCCTCCCGGCAGGGATTGGGTGCCGATGGAGAATACAGAGGTCTCGATCCGGCCAGCCGGCTCTTTCTGTCCACCAACGGCCAGGGCTTCGAGATCAAGCCCTATGGCTCAAATGGCCAGAAGCGGTTCCGGTGCCGTGCCATCCAGGAAACCTACCGCAAGCTTTTCCGCTACGCGGAGCTCAAGCAGGTGACCGCGCTCACCGTGCGCCATACCGTGGCCGACCGCCTCTATGCGAGAGGCGCGGACGAATCCCAGATAGGACTGCTGCTGGGCATCGCCGACCGCAGCGCCGTGCGGGATCAATTCCCCCGGCCTCTGCTATCGCTGGACACCCTAACCACCGACCTGGTGTAGCGGCCATGAACGGGATCACAGCCGTTCCGGCCCCGGATGAGCAACGATTCTCCATCCGTGGCCAGATCTGGCAGATCACCGATCCGGGCCTGCAAGAGGCGCTCGCCCAGATTCATGACACGGCGGAACGGCCACGCTGCTTGTGCATACCCGACGGGATCGAGATGTACGTGGCACTGCACCGACAATACCTCATGAAACGAATGCCGGACACCGGCAAGTCCCATCATCCACTGTGCCCATCGTATGAGCCCGACAACGCCTATTCGGGACTAGGTGATCTGGTGGGCGACGCCGTGCTCGAAACGCATCCGGGCCATGTCGAGCTTCGCGTCGACTTTCCATGGACACGCGTTCATGGACGCGCCGTGGCACGCGGCGAACCTGACGAGTCGGGAGAGGTTTCGGTACCGCGCAGGCGCATGACCCTCAGAGCAGTCACGCACTTCCTGTTCGAGCGGGCCGGCTTCAATCGGTGGACACCGGCGATGTCCGGGAAGCGCAATCAAGGGGTGCTGTGCAAGTACCTGCTCGAGGCCGCCGCAGAGATCGATATCAAGGGCAAGTCCCTGGCCGAAAGGCTCTACGTGCCCGAGCCCTTCAGCGAATCCGCAAAGGCCGACATTGCGCAGCGCCGGCGCGCTAAGCTGGCGGTGCTGCAACCCCATGACGGCCAAGCACCGCTCGCGCTGGTGATCGGCGAGTTCAAGACCTGCGAGCGGGGAGACAACGGCTGCCGCATCCGGATCCGCCATATGCCGGATGCTCCGCTTCTGATGGAATCACGCGCATGGGATCGCCTGGCTCGCACCTACGCGGCCCTGCTGGAAGCTCGCGATGCCGATTCCGGTCACCCCGTCCGGCTGGTCATGGCGGCGCTGATCCACGCGCGGCGGGAGTTCACCTACGAGATCGATGCCGCCAGTCTGATGCTGGTCAGCGAGCAGTGGATCCCCGTAGAAGGGGTGCACGAACTCCCCCTCATCGATGCCTTGATCGCGCAAAGACGGCGCTTTCTCAAACCGTTGCGCTATGACGCCAAGGCGGTGGCGACCTTCCCCAATGCTCTGCTGCTGGACTGCGGCGCCACGCCCGTCCCCTTGCATCTGACCAGTGAATTCACGAGCCCCAAGGACCGGGCCCTCAAGGAAAAGGCGATTCACGCCAGCGAGAAGTCAGGCCCTTGGCATTGGCATACCGCCCTTCCGATACCGCCGCTGCCGGCCAAAACATCGGGCCAGCACCTCTGACCTTCACCTGAAGCTCTGGCTGCCCATGCGCCCTCTGCAGCCGGAGCACGTCAGCCATTCAATTCTGCTCGTCAATCCAGCGCCGAACATCTTCTGCGCGCCATGCCGTGATCCCAACCGACAGGCGAATCGGGGCGGGGAATACGCCGTCGTTGACGCGTCGCCAAAGCGTGGACTTGGAAAACGGGACGAAGCTCAGTAGCAGCTTCTGGCGAACGAATCCCGTCTCGGGCAGCGTGGGCCGCTGCGCCTGAAGTCCGGCGGGCACAGTGGGAGAGGTGGTCGAGGTCACTTGCATGATCATTCCTTGTCTTGGCGAATGCCAAAGGTGCAGGGCATGACCAGCTCTGTCGCAGCGAAGTCGGTCTTGAAGGGCTTTCGCTGCCAAGGAACGCAGAACTCCTACCTCTGTGCAGGCGCTCCATTCAGGCACAGGGCAATGGGTGTATAGGGGCTTGAATCAGCAGACCAAGAACATCTGTCCGCCAGAGCAATGAGGACAGTGTTCAATACATGGGGCCGAGTAGTAGGAACGCGGCCTGAAGGCAGGTGACGACTGCGACGCACTTGCTTGCCAAGTGGACTGCGGGGCCAAGGTGAAGTATCAGCCCCTGTGCATCACTCTACCCTCGCAGGCCCATGATGTGCCGGCAGCATTCAACGCGGCGCCGGCAAAAGGCCCCGCGCGCGGCCGGTTGTCCGTGGAGACGTCACGATGCTATGCCGGCTCCACCGGAACGGCGTCGGCCTCCGGTGACGGGGATGGTGCGATGTCGTCGGCCCCGGCCACGCCCTGCCCTGCATCGACCTCCACCAGGAGACTAGCTGCGGCATCGCCTGCTGGCGGCGCTTCGCCGGATTGGGACCGGTCCACATCACCCGCGCTTCCAGCCTCACTCGCTGGACGGCGCGCGTCGAGCGCATTCATCTCCCGCCGCAGGCGTGTCGCCAGATTGCGCGCCCCGTTCGCCACGTCACGCACCTTGCGCTTGAGCGCGGCCCGTTCAACATCGACGGCCTGCTGGGTGATGATTTCGTGAATCTCGAGCGTCTGCAGCAAGGGCATCAGCTGATCGAGCTTGCCCAGGATTTCCAGATACCGGCGGCTGCTCGACGAAAGCACCCCCACCTCCAGATCCAAAGGGACGGTATCGTAGGTCGCGGTGCTGGTGATGCCATGCGCATGAAACAGCGCCTCGGCACCGTCGATCGCCTTGTTCAGATCCTCGGCCACCTTGTCCATCTGAGATCGGATCAGCGCCTCGACCTTGCTGACATCCTCGTGGTTCAGCCGGGTGCGCGAGATCACCGAGACGAAATGAATGCCCAACTGGAAGGTGTTGAAGTAACGGATGAACAGGCGCTTGCCCTCGGCACTGGCAAAGCTCGCCTTGATCTTCAATGAAGCCGCTTCGACGCGGCGGAAGTCGGCCTTGGTTTCCTTCGCGAGGATGCGGGCGTTGACACCCCCTTGGTCGTGCTTGACGAAATCAATGTCGGCCATGATCGAGTTCTCCAGAGGCAGCGCTGCCCGGATCAATGATCGGCCATGCAGCCACGGGTCGCCACGCGAAACGGCCACGAAGTCAGGCTGCTTTCGGCATTGGGGCGCATTGCTTGCCCCTCAGGCATTGACGCGCGAGGGATGGCCCTCTACTGTGCGAGCCATGCAGTAGCTGGCCCTGCACCCCTGGCAAGCCCTGGAGTTTCCATCGACACGGTCTGAGCGCGACGCGCCCGATCGCTGTCTCCATGCAGCCCTTCCCGCTGGCGGCTTTCGAGGCCGGCCCGAGGGTGACCATGCCCTCGGCCTGGCGCCGAAAGCTTTCCCCGCCGGTCGCTGGCAAACCGGCCCCACGGCGCATCCCGCCGTGACCCAAGCCAGCCCAGGAATCTCCGATCCGCCTCGCGGATCCGTCCACCCATCCACCCCTTGGGGCTCATCGCCCCTTGATTGGTGCGTTGGCTCCTGCTTTTCTCAAAGGAGCCAACCATGCTGCACCCCAGCGTCGCACCCGAGTTCCGAGCTGCTTCCTCCGTCTACCCCGAGCCACAGCGGCATTTCTTCCACGTCCTGCTCGACAGGCTTCAAACCGATGCTTCGCTGCCCCCGGCAGCAGCGGCCTTGGCTTCGCTGGATGCGGACCAAGGCTCTCCCATCGAATGGAGCGAGGAAGACGTCGTGCTGCTGCACTGGCGACTGCTCAAGGAAATCAGCCGCCTAGCCGATCCCGAGACGCCGCTGGAGGAGAAGTTCGACACCTTGCGCTGGGTCTTCACCGAGCGCGACAAGGATCTCCGCCCCTTCAGCTTCGTGTCCTGCCTGCGCGTGGTGGGCTGCAGCCCGCTGTCGCCCCTGCCGTACTGCGGCCTGGTCGATGTCGAGGAAGTGCGCGACTTCATCCGTCTCGCCATCCCCCAATGGCTGCAGCAGACCCTGAAGCGCTACCCCACCTGGGTACGCGAGGCCATCGTGGACCACCCCGACTGGGTGGAAGAGCGCCTGGCCCGCAACCCGCAATGGATCAACGAAGAAGTCAGGCGCTTCGCCAGCGAGGGCGACCTCTTCGCCTGACTGCCCATCAACCCCGTCCGAAAGGAGTCCGCCATGAAGGACGTTCTTTGCCTGCTGGCGATCTTCTTCGCCTACGGCCTGGCCGGCCACCTGGACTACCAGGATGCCGTCGCCATGGAAGAAGCCATGCGCCAGGACGATCCGCCGTCCTGCGCCACGCCGCAGTTCGAGCCAGCGCCTGCGCGCCTGGCCCGGGCTGAACTCCACACCCCACCGGCCTGCCGGCCGGAGGATCACGAAGGGATCGAGCAATGAACCCCATCGCACGCACACCGAGCCGCCCGGCCGCCCTGCTCACAGTCCAGGCCCTGGGCGACATCGAGTACCTGGTGAAGGAGAGCGAGGTGCTCACCGGCCAGGCCGGCAGAAGCTTCGTCATCGCCGGGGCCGACCGCCTGTCCTATCGGGTGCACTGGCATCCGCTCGGATTCAAGGTCGAGCGCCTCGACGAGAGCGGCGACGTGCTGAATTGCCAGCACCTGCTGCCCTGGGAGTTTGCTCAGCACAGCTTGGCCCAGGCCCTCGCCTGCGGCCAGTTGTTCACGGCACCTGTGCCGCGTGTGTCCAGCGCATTTGGCGCGCCCGGCACCCGCGCCTGATTTCTTTCACCCCGCCAGCGGGCCCGCCCGCTGTGCGGGCAGACGCTGGTCTTTCAGGAGATCACGATGAAGATCCAGATCCGTTTCAACGAGGAAGGCGCACTGCGCAACCAGCGTTATGCCTTCACGAACCGTTTCACACTGGTCACCGAGCTGCTGCAGAACGCCCGCCGCGCCGGCGCGCGCCACATCACCATCGAGCACCGTCCCGAGGATCAGGTGCTGCGCGTCGTAGATGACGGCCACGGCGTGGCAGATTTCCAGAAGCTGCTGAGCTTCCACGAATCCGGCTGGGATGAGGGCCTGACCGACCAGGAGCATCCCTTCGGCGTCGGCTTCACCAAGTGCCTCTATGCGGCCACACGCATCGTGGCTACATCAGGGCGTCAGCAAGTGGACATTGATACCACTGCAGCCCTGCAGCGCGAGTCCTTCGACGTCACCACCACGCGGCGCGCCGTAAACGGCACGGCCATCGAACTGCATGGCGTCGAGATCAACGATCTCGCCAAGCAGATGGAGTCACTGTGCGAGGGCTTCCCGGTCGACGTGGTGTTCAACGGCACGACAATGGCGCGCCGCTATGCCGAAGACAAGATTGCGCTGAACCCCACGCCGATTGGTGCGATTCATGTCAGCGGCAACCGCGACGGCAAGGCCACCTATGCCACGCTGACGTTCCTTCAGGGCTTCTGCGTTCATCGGCCCAGGTTCTACCAGGCGGACTCAGTGAACGTTGTTCATCTCGACCCGCAGCAGTTCATGGCCCGGCTCCCCGATCGGGATCAACTGATCGACGCCGACCAGCAACTCAAGCGGGTCGATGCCCAGGTCAAGCAGTCCTGGCGCAGGATCCTCGAGGTGGCGAAGACCCAGCTCAAGCCGCAGGACTTCGTTGCAACCTACTTCGACGCGATGCTCCAATGGCACCATCAGGATCTGCTCAATGACGTGGACGAGTTGCCCGCCGCGCTATTCCGGTGCATCTCGGGCTACCCCTTCCAGACGCACTACGGACAGCAGGGCTTTCTCGAGCCCGCCGCCGCCCCCACCCGCGCGGACATCGAGTCCGGTCAGGTCACGCTGGTTTCCATGGGCGCGGTCAGCGAGGAAAACGCCGCGCACTGGATGTTGGCCCGGCAGAAGCGGTGGCTGCTCACCGAGGCTTACCGCCTGGACAGCAACCATTGGCTCCATCCGCATGTCCACTACCCGGACTTGGAGAAAGCCCTGGTCGAACCGCAAGGTGAAACCGCGCGCATCACGTTGGAGGGCCGCTGGGTCTGGCCACAGGTCGTCCTCTGCGAATCGGTCCATATCCGCATCGGCGGACACGAGGCCATACTCGCGGATAACGGGGTATGCCACGACGGCAACCTCCTGATGCCCGCCAACGAAGTCTCGGGTGAAGCCATACGGCAGTTGTCCGACTACGTTGATGGAAACGATCAGTACCGCGAAGACGACGCCGAGGCCGATTGCGCCGCACTGGCCGATCTGATCCGCAGACTGCGCTCGACCGACCCGGTCGCCACACTCAGCTCGCTGCTGTCCGAGCTCGGTCTCGGCAAGTACGCGCTGCTGCACGGCCGGCGCTTCGAAGTCACGGTCGGCGTCGGCACCATGCCGGGATGCTCGGTGGAGTTGGTCTGCGCAGAAGCGGCGCTCGCATCCAGCGGAGATGGCTATGCAGAACGCTGAATACGCCAACCGCGTGGAGGACGCGAAGCGGCGCGCTCACGGCCGCTGGACCGAGATCTTGGGCGCCCTGGGCCTGGACGAGCGCATGCTCAAACGTAAGCCCATGCCCTGCCCCGTCTGCAAGGATGGCGTGGACCGTTTCCAGTACACCGACAAGTTCGGCGAAGGGAACTACCACTGCCGCAAATGCGGGCCAGGCGGCGGCTTCAAGCTGCTGCAGGCTTGCAAGGGTATGGACTTCCACACCGCGCTGTGTGCCGTCGAGAAGCTGGTCGGCGTGCTGCCTCCTGCGGCACCTGCTGGCGAAGCCTCACCGGACCGCATGAAAAAGCTGGTGCAGCGCATCTGGAACGAAGCCCGTCCGGTGGCGCTGGGCGACGAAGTGGACCGCTACCTGCGCGGCCGCGGATTGGCCTTGAGCCACTACCCCGATTCGCTGCGGTTTCACCCGGCCCTGGGCTATTACCAGAAGGAGGGTGCGGCCAAGGCCCGCAAGGTGGCCGAATACCCGGCCATGCTGGCCAGCGTGCGGGATGCCCAGGGCGCAGTGACGCTGCACCGGACTTACCTGAACGCCGGCCGCAAGCTGGATGCACCCGATGCGAAGAAGGTGCTCTGCAGTGGTTTCGTCGGGGCAGCGGTCCACCTGGCCGGCGCAACGGAGGAACTTGCCGTGTGCGAAGGCATAGAGACAGCGATTGCGGTCTTCCTGGCCACAGGCAAGCCCGTGTGGAGCGCCCTGAGCGCCGGCAACCTGGAAAAGCTCTGGGTCCCGGAGACCGTCAAGCGCCTGTGCATCTATGGCGACAACGATGCCGACGGCGATTTCACGGGACAGGCCAGCGCCTACGCGTTGGCGCGCCGGGTCAAGCGCGAGGAGACCCAAAGCGGCCCGAGAACGGTCCAAGTGTTCCTGCCCAAGCTGGCGGGAACCGATTGGGCCGATGTGTGGCTGCAGCGTCAGGAATCCTCGGTGCTGCGCGCCGCGTGATGCTTGCTTCGGGAGTGGGGTCGCCCACTCCCGGGCCTTTTCAGTGCAGGTTCGAGGTGTTCGCTCTGCGCCTGTACCGAAAAGGTTTCTTCCCCTGGTCGCTGCCAGACCAGGCCGATCACGACACCCATCGTGCGGCAAAGGCAGCCTTGGAGTTTTTCGCGCAATTCGATTGCGCCATCGTGGATCGATTTGCACCGGTCCTTCATCAGCCCATGCGGGGATGCATCCCCGCCGGGGCTCTGCCGTCCCCGCTTTTCCTGTTCCCCAAAGGAGATTCTCATGAGAAGCGGACGTACCCTGGTGAGCCTGGCCCATGAACTGCAGCGCCAGCTTGATACAAAGAAGGATCTGGTGGTGCCCTCGCCGCTGGTGCGCCACAGCACCAGCGAGGGCGGCGGCACCACCCTCGTCATCGAAGAGGCCGGCGGGCCCGCGAGCTATGGCGTCACGCCGCTGGCCCGGCGCCAGCTTGCCGACAAACTGAGCATCCCGTATGCCTATTTCGAGCGCATGCGCGAAAACCAGCCCGTGCTGCTGGACCGCAATGTGAACACCTGGCTGCAAAGCGAAGGCGACCGCCGTCTGCTGCGCACGCTCGATGGCCGCGTACGCGCTGTGCTGTCCGACCGCTATCGCCGTCTGGACAATTACGACCTGGCCGAGCATGTCCTGCCCATCCTGCAGGGCCTGCCCGAACTCAGATTCGAGTCCGTAGAGCTGACCGAGACGCGCATGTACCTCAAGTGCGTCACGCCGCGGCTGGAGTTTGAGATGGCGCCCGGCGACATCGTGCAGGCCGGGATCGCGATCTCGAACTCCGAGGTCGGCCAGGGTACCCTGTCGGTGCAGCCGCTGCTGTTCCGCCTGGTGTGCCGCAATGGCCTGATCGTCGCCGACCGGGCGCTGCGCAAGACCCACGTCGGCCGAGCTCTAGCCCAGGAGGATGAAGGCGTGACGGTCTATCAGGACGACACCCTGCAGGCCGACGACAAGGCCTTCTTCCTGAAGGTGCGCGACGTCGTTCAAGCCGCCGTATCGGACGTGACGTTCCGGCAAGCGGCAGTGAAGATGCAAAAGACCATGGGCATCAAGCTCACAGGCGATCCGGTGCAAAGCGTGGAGGTGCTGGCCCAGCGCTACACACTGAACGACACCGAACGCTCGGGCGTGCTGCGCCACCTGGTGGCCGGAGGCGATCTGTCGGGCTACGGGCTGGTCAACGCGGTGACCCACTTCAGCCAGGAAGTCGAGGACTACGACCGGGCGACCGAGTTCGAAGCCTTGGGAGGCAAGCTGATCGAGTTGACGCCTGCCGAATGGAAGCCGTTCGCCGAAGCGGCATGAGGGGCATGAACCGCGTGCGCGGCCCATAGACGAAACCGTGGCGGGAGGGATGCCCCTTCCGCCCGCTTTCACGCGCCTGTGCACGCCGACGTTAGGAGAACACCTTCACGCTGATGGCGCTGCGCACCTTGCCTAGGATTTTCACGCGGCGCCTTGCAGTCGCTGTTATCCCTGTCCACTCGTAGTCCTGGTAGGCCTTGTTGTCGCACTTGAGCACGATGCTCCGGTCCATGCGGCGTTCCACCCGCCGGATGTACAGACTACCGTTGCAGTTGAACGCATAGATTCCGTTGCCGGCCAGTTGAGTCACCGCCGAATCGACGAAAACCAGATCACCCGCCTTCAGATGGGGAGCCATTTCGTCCCCGGGCACCTGCATGGGAATGCCCAACTGACCATGCTGGGCCAGAGAATCGGTGATGGCCTGGATGCAGTTGGCCACCTCGATGAGCTGGGCGCAGTGGGCCTCATCGTCAGCGTGGGGCCGGAGCGCTCCGATGATCTCGTCCGCACTGCAGCCCAGTCCCGCGCACAGCCGGGCGAACGATTCCAGATCCGGCAAACCAGGCTCGCTGGCATCGAACCATCGGCGCACGCTCTGGGCCGCGCGCTGCGTGATCCCGGCCACGTGCGAAACCGTCTTGTCCGCGGGAATGCCCATGGCCACCAGCCTGGCCTGCAGGCGGTCACGCACACCAGGAATCAGGTCGAGATCACCATCGAGGGATGCGGCAAAGGAACGCCCTGCGCGGCTCACTGCACGGCTGTCCTCCAGCCTTCCACGCCGATCCACTGGCAAGCGTGGCACCACTCGGCTCGACGACGTTGTCTTGGCAGTCACATGACCTCCCGCCGAAAAAATCAAAAGCGCGTGTTTTACCGCTACTTTTGTTACCGGATGTGGCCGACTTCGGAAACGACCGCCAACCCCTGCTCTTTACGGTGGCGAATTCAGCCAGCCCTCAAGAAAGCAGCAATTGATGCGCACCAGTTCATGGTCGACAGCATATGCTGACTAAGACCTTACCACCACCTCACCCCGAATCGAGTACCCGTGAAACATTGTTGACACTCCCCTCCAGAGGGGCATCAAGGAACAATCATGTGCCACCTGCTTCTATCCGATGTGCAATCCACCAACCTTCAATTGCTCCATGCCATCCTGGTCGGCGCGGAGCGCGATATGGTGGAGACCTGCCGTAAATTTCACCTGCATGCAGCCCAGGCTGACCGCTTGCGCACCCTGACGCCAGCCGGGGTCTGGAGTCTGGTGCATGCGGTCGGCCAGACGTCCTTGTTCGTGCCACGTGCCGATCTTGTCGCGCTGATCGACTCACCGCCGGCAATTGCGGGCACCTTGGCCGCCGCGCGTCCACCCCGCCAGCGCCACCCATGCACAGTCAGGTGCCCCGATAGATGCCGGGCACCAAGATCAGCCAGCGCATGCGGGCACTTCAGCTGGCCCGCGACTGCGCAACTTTGGGCGCGCGCATCCGGACGATCTACCACCTTACCGGTCTGCGTCCGCGCGAGTTGCTGCACCTGCTGTTCAATTCACACGCCATGCCACCTGGCGGCAGGGCCCCAAATTCGCGCGAGTGGTACCACCACGCGAACCTCGTACAGCGGATCGAAGCGTCCATCGTCATCGCCAACTTCCGGCGCATGCGCCAACTGGGTTTTCTGGCGCCAGAGGCCCTGGTTGGCGCATATCGCTATTACCAGTCGATGTATCGACCCCCGGTTCGCATCAGTTTCGACCGGGCATTCGATCTCGCAGCGCATACCGAGGGCTTGTGGATCGCCAAGACGCCCAGCTTCCGCCTGGCATCGTGTTCTCGCTGCGGCAGCGAGTTTCTGGACGCATTCGCAGGCGCCGACACGTCCGCACGACCCTGCCCTTTCTGCCAATTGCTCGATCGGCACGCCCGCGATCCGCGCCTCACTGCATCGTTTCCCGAACCGCCGACGGTTTCAGAGGAGCTGATCGCGCACCTGATGACCGTTCCTTGCCCGGTCACCAATGCCAATGGCGAAACCCTCTCCAATTCGTCTTCATTCCCGCCAGCCGAAACCTAGCTCTTCCTGAACAATGAATCTTCATGGCCCCACGCGGGCGTGGAGATTCTTCGATGGCTCCCAGCACCTCATCGTCCAGCTCCGGCGCACCACCGTTCGCATCCTCGGATCCCGGCTTCGAAGCACTGCCTATGGCCGCCGTCATCGCGGGACACCAGGCGCTTCTGGGGCGCATCAAGCTGTGCTTCGGCGCGGATCGCGCCACCTTCGAGCGCGAGTTGATGCCGCTGATCGACGGCTACGCACGCTTCGTGCACTTACTTCCCGCCACCGCCGACAACTATTTCCACACGCCTGGCGGTCTGCTGCAGCTCGGGCTGGAGACGGCGTTCTTCAGCCTGCAGGGCACGGACGCGCACATCTTCTCCGGCCGTGCGACGATTTCCGAGCGCCGAGAATTGGAGCCCCGCTGGCGCATCGCCACCTTCATCGGCGGCCTGTGCTGTGAACTGCACCGGACGCTGACCCACCTGATCGTGACCACTGCGGACGGCGAGGAATGGCCGGCATTCCTGGGCGGCCTTGCGCCTTGGCTGGAGCAGCGAGCGGCCAATCGCTACTTCGTGCGCTGGCGCGCCAATGCGCGAGAGTCCCGCGGCGTGGGCCTTTTCGCGCTGGTCCATGTCGTCCCGGCCGAGATGCTGCAAATGCTGGGCGATGGCAACACCCAGGTCGTGCCTCAACTGCTGGCCAGCATCGCGGGCGTCCCTCAGTACCGCGAACACAACGTCCTGGACGAACTCGTGCGCCGGTCGATGGCGCTGGTCGTCGACCGCAACCTGCTGGCGAGCGCGGACCGTTACGGCAAGCCGCAGTATGGCTCCCATCTCGAGCGCTATCTCGTGGATGCACTGCGACGCCTCGCGGCCGGCCATTCCACGTGGACGCCGAACCGTGACAAGAGCCGTGTCTGGCTGGGTCCTGAGGGGGTGTTCCTGGTCTGGCCGGGGCAGCGGAGGATGCGTTGTCGCTGCTGGAAAGCGACCAATTGGTCGGTATCCCGAAATCGCCCCAGACCCTGCTGGAGTTGCTGCTCGAGGCGAAGGTATTCGTGGCGGCCGGCGTCGACCGCGAAACCTGGGATATCCAGCCGCCGGGAGCGAAGACGTCGATCGAAGCAGTGAAGCTCGCCAATCCGTCTATCTTGCTGGCGGGCCTAGAGCCACAGCCCACCCCCCTGACATCAAACCTCGTCGCTGCGCCTTCACCACCAACGAAGCCACCTGCTCAGGCTGCCAACGCGAAGCCCGCAGTCGCTGGGGAATCGCCCGCAGCCACGGCGAGCGTGTCGTCACCTCCAACCACGCCCCACCCGACGTACCCGCAGCTGGCGCGCCAGCAGAACAGCTATCGCTGCTGGATGCCGCCGGCAATGCCGACGCGCCTGAAACTGGGCAGCAAGAGGCCCCCACCGTGGTTGAAGCACCGGCTTCAGTCCCTTCGAGGACGGAACCACCCGCCATATGCCTGCGAGCACCGATGCGCCTGAACCCTGCCGTGCGCAAAGCCCTGGCCGACATCGTGGCGACCCTCAATGACGACGCCTCCGCGTCGGATATCTGCACGGTGGCCGAGGGCGTCTTTGTACCGCTTGCAGAGTTCGAACGCCGCGGCTTACAACCCAGCATCGCGATCCGCGCGCTGGACGATACCCGGATGATCCGGCGCCTGCAGCCAGACGGCCCGCCAACGGTTTCGCGCCAGATCGGCGGCACCACCGTGGTAGGCGTGATCCTGGCACCTGCCCACGTCGAAGGCCTGGATCCTGCGGCCTTTGGCCTCGCTGCCGAAGGAGACGCGGCCACCCCACCCGACGCTACCGCCACACAGCAGCGAGGCCGCTGACATGCTGGTGCGCCGCTACGAAATGCCCTGGCGCCGCGCCTTCGAGGCCCATGCGGGGCTGGTGTGGCTGGCCACCGCGCTCTACTTCGCGATCATTGCGCTGGCCGGCCCATTGCCTGTCCTTCCTTCACTCGGATTGGCTGCCGCCTGCCTGCTGATGGCCTGCCGGCGAACGGCCCAGGCGGTGCGGATACTGCGGCTGCGCGGATCCCTCGGCGGACGCCGCATCCAGGTGCTGAGCGCGCAGGAGCTGGGGCGACTGTGCACCGATCCGGCCCAGGTGTTCCTGGGCTTCGGCTTCGAGTGGAGGCCTGTGCATGCGCAGCGCCTCTACGAACTCTCTAAGGTGGACTACCGCGAGTTCAAAGTGCCCGAGTGGCTGCAGCATGCCATGGGGCAAGGTGACGCCGCACAGCCCGATGCGGAAATCGGCCTGCCCTACATCCACGGGGTAGAGCCGACCGAACATGCGCTGCGCCGGCCGTTGCAGAACTTCGAAGGCGGCACGCTCCTGGTCGGCACAACGCAGTCGGGCAAGGGCGTGGCGCTGGCCAACCTGATCACCCAGGCCGTGCGCCGCGGCGACGTCGTGATCGTGATCGATCCCAAGAACAGCCGCCGCCTCAAACGGGTCGTCGAGCGGGCCTGCGAGGACTACCGCGAGGCGGACACCTTCATGGAGTTCCACCCCGCCTTTCCGGAGCGCGGCGTCCGCCTGGACTTCACGTTCAACTGGCAAAAGCCCACCGAGATCGCATCGCGCATCCAGTCCATCATGCCGCCCGACACGGCCGGTGCGTTCACGGCCTTCGGCTGGGATGCCGTCAACGTGGTGGTGCAGGGCCTGGTCGAACTGGAGGAGCGGCCGAATCTCATCAAGCTCACCAAGTACATCGAGGGCGGCATCGAGCCGGTGCTGGAAGCCTCGCTGCGACGCTTCTACGAGCAGTTGCTGGGCCATGGCTGGCGCGACCAGCCCGAGATGCGCAAGCTGCTGCACGATGCGCACCGGGGGAACATGCGCAGGCCCTCCGAAGCGGCGAGCGCCGACCTGATGGGCTTCGTCGCCTACTACGAGCACCACGTCGCGCAGAACCAGCGCAACAAGGTGCTCGATGCCCAGGTGCGCACGTTCCGACACAACCGGGAGCACTACCAGAAGATCACGGCGAATCTGTTGCCGATCCTCTCGATGCTGACCTCGGGTGACCTGGGGCGCAGCCTGTCGCCAGATCCCTTCGATGCCGACGATCCGCGCCCGATCATGAACTTCGAGAAGATCGAACGCGGCGGCCATGTGCTCTACATGTGTCTGGATTCACTGCCCGATCCGTCGGTCGCATCAGCCATCGGTGCCCTGGCCCTGGCCGACCAGGCCGCTCGGGCCGGCATGCGCTACAACCTAGGCACCTACCGCCGCATCTCGCTGTTCGTGGACGAGGTCAGCAACGTCATCAACCAGCCGCTGATCGAGATTCTGAACAAGGGCGCCGAGGGCGGCATCTTCGCGACCTGCGCCATGCAGACCCTGGCCGACCTGGCGCGGCGCCTGGGCAGCGAGGATGCCGCCCGCATGGCGCTGGGCAACCTGAACAACCTGATCGCGCTGCGCACCAAGGACCGGCCCACGCAGGACTTTGTGGTCGAGACCTTTGGCAAGACGGCGATCCACACGGTACGCGTGGGCCTGAGCCACGGGGCCGACACGCATATCGGGGACTTCTCGTCGAGCTATTCGACCCAGCTCACCGAGAGCTTCGAGGAGGTGGTGCCGGCGGATATTCTGGGCAAGCTGCCGAACCTGCAGTACTTCGCGTCGGTATCGGGCGGCCGCATCATCAAGGGCCGCTTTCCGATCATCAATCCGGATGCGGATGCACAGCCACGGGAAGCGGCCGCATGATCCGGGCCGCCGCCGTCATCTCCCTCGTACTGCTGCTCATACTGGTGCTGTACGTGCCTGCCGTGCATCCGCCCGAGCGCTTCCTGGAGCAAATGCGCAGCGAGCACCAGGTGGCTGTTGAATTCTGGGGAGCGGAACCCGCCTACCGGATGCTCGATCGCGCCATACGCCTGCAGTCCAATGCCGCCGAAGCCAGTCCTCTTCCGGCGCTGAGGGACATGCCCAAGAGCCATGGCACCAACCAAGCGGTCGCCTCCGAGATGAGATCAGTCAATCAGCGCCTGTTCAACAACGCCTACTTTCGCTCGGTCGATGCGCTGCTGATGCTCGCGAGCTATCGCCTGTCCGGTTTACTGGAATGGCTGCCCTGGCTGATCCCCCTGGTGCTGGCCGCCAGCACTGACGGCTTCTTGCTGCGCGTGGTTCGGTCGAAGGAGTTTCTGCTGCACGATCCGGAGATGTTCGCCGTGTGGTGCTCACTTCTGATCATCACCGGCTGCGCGACGGTGGTCGCATTCGTGCTGCCTGTCCAGATGCATCCGGCCATGCTGGCCGCTTCGCCCATTGCGATGACCGTGCTGCTGGGCCGCGCGATCACGCATTTTCATCGGCGCGCATGATCGAGCCATTGCCCGCTACAACTCGGCCTCGGCCATCAGTTCGGTCATGCTCATCTCCATCGCTTTCGCGATGCGAGCGATCGAGACGATCCCGGGATTCTGGCCGCCGCGTTCGATGCTGCTCATGTAGGAACGATCAATGGCACTTCGGTGTGCGAGTTCTTCTTGAGAGATGCCTCGCGCGCGCCGGCTGCGACGAATGGCACCGCCCAGTGCGATGAGCACCGGGTCGTTGGCGTGCCGAGGCGAGGTAATGGGCATCCCCGCATGTTGGGGATATGATGCCAATCACACCACGGACGATCTTCCACATAGCCAACCAGTGGGAGAGCGTGCGACCGGTGTTGTGTCCGTCAATGCTGGACTGTTCCCGCTAACTCTGAACTCGTCTCGCATTGACGCAATGCATCATCTCTGTAGAGGCCGCGAACATGAACACAGCCTGCATCGATCGCCTCCGGGAGTTGGCGGAATCCATCACTACTCTCTCATTGTCCCATTTGCAGCCAGCCACACGTGCCAAGCTGCACCGGAATGACCTTTCGGTGAACGCCTATCCCACCGAGTTTGGAGGACTGGTCTACGTCGGTTCACCACCACACCGCACTCCCGTCGAGACTGATCTGGCACTCATCGCGGGACTCTCGTCCAATGCTGGCATTGAATGGCTATTTTTCGACGCCGAGGGACCAGTCGTTGACGGGCTGCCCGTGTTCGACTCTGAGCAGTCCACTCCCTGATGTCAATTAGAGCGGAGATCGCTAAGTCTCAAGGCAGTCTCGCCTCTCGTGTTCTCTATGGCATGGACACCAGAGCAGGCTGATTTCGAAACACCCCTGAGTTGAGCTTCATTTCCGGGCGACTTGCATTCAGCCCTCTCCTATTCTCTCTCCATGCGCTGACGCGCGTGTTCAATGAACTCCAGGACAAGAGGACCCATGCCATGCTGATTGCCATGCCGAACACCAGCCCCGCAAGCCAGGCCCCGAGGGAACTGCCGACACCAGCGACGTGGTTGAGACGCGGCTCTGGCTGGAGGAGCACAACTGGCTCTATGCCCTCTTGCGCAGCGAGAGCAATGTCGCTCCCACGTTCCGAATTCCGGATCTGATGAGTGCCTGCGTGGCTCTCGTCTTCGGCAATGAAGATGCCGCGGAACGCATCTTTGGCTTTCTCGGGACCGCGCTGGTCATGCGCTCGCCTACCACGCCGCGCCGGCGCGAGTCCTTGTGGCGCCCCCAGTTCGAGCTGCTCCACGATTTGCAATGCTCGCCTGCCAACAGGCATCCCAACCCCAAGTTCCAGCTCGACCAGTTGACCACCGCCTGCGTGGCGCTGTGCCAACTCCAGGATGCCTCCGGCGCCGCCGTGCTCATCCAGGCACGCCGCAACATGGTGGAGCGGCACCTGACCCAACTCGCGCCGCGGCACCCGCGATGACCTTGCGGCATCACGCCGCTCACCCGCATTGACCTCCCGGGCCCCGCCCGGCTTACCCGCCAAGACCCTGACCGGCACGCCCGGCCCCCACCCGTACCCGCATTGCAGCGGGCTTGTCCTGAACCACTGAGGGGTGTCTGATGCGCTGGGTTGTCGTTTTCATGGTGGCGATGCTGCCGGCCGCTTCGGCCCTGGCCACGTGTTGGGACACGGCAGCGCAGCGGTATGGCATTGCGCCGGAGCTGCTCTATGCCGTCGCCCGCACCGAGTCGAGCCTGAATCCGCGTGCGGTGAACCGCGCGCATGAGAAGCGCACGGGCAGCTACGACATCGGCCTGATGCAGATCAATAGCCGGCATCTGCCCCGGCTGGCCGGCTTCGGTATCCGCGAAGCTGATCTGTACGACCCCTGCGTGAACCTACAGGTGGGGGCTTGGCTGATGGCTGACAGCTTCGCGCGGCACGGCGTCAGCTGGAACTCCGTGGGCGCCTACAACGCAGCCTGCACCCAGCTCAAAGGGAACGCCTGCACACAGGCCCGAGCCACCTATGCATGGAAGGTGTACCGGCATTTGCCGTCAGCGCGTGGTGTGGATCAGGGTACACGGCAGAAGGCCACCGCCGTAGTGGCGCAAGGCCAGGGCCTGCGCGTGAGGGTTTCGCCATGAGGTGCTTGAAACCTGCGGCGCTGTACCACCGCTGCGCGCTGTGCGCGTGCCTGGCCATCTCGGCGTGCACCACGGCGCCGCCCAGCGCCATCGAGCCGCCCGCACCGGTGGCCACTAAGGCGTGGGCACGGCTGGCGCAGCACGGACATGGCGCGCAAGCTGAATTCGCACTGTGCCGTGGCGACGCCTGTCCCCAACCCACGACCAAGACCTTGGACACCGCGCCAAGAATCATCGTCCCGGTAGTGCCGGATCCCGTAGCCGATGCCCCGGTTCCGCTCATTGAGTCGATGGACCCCGGCGAGCAGGTGGAGGTACAGACCCATCAGGCAACGCCCGCAACCGAGGGGCCGCTTGGTGCGGAACCGCCACCGGAGACGCCACAGCGCAGTAGTTCACTGCCTGATCTAGACCGCTAACACCCACCCGTCCGGGCCTTGGCCCCACCCCGCCACTGAGCAGACCGAACCGCACCACCCTTTCGACACCCGTCTTTTCCTATTCCGGAGATTTGTCATGAGCACTGCCATCCTGTCCACTCCCACCACAACCTCGCGGCGCGCCCCCGCGCGCAGGATCCTCGGCTTTCTCTGTCTGGTCGCTCTGGCCCTGGCCGGCCTGGCGCTGGCGTTCCCGAGCCATGCGCTGGATCTCGTCGCTTTCACGGGCATCACCGGCCCGCTCACCTCCGCGCTGTCGCAGATCGCCGAGCTGGGCCCGGGCATCAAGGCCCTCGTGGGCTTCGTCGGCTTCGTGGTCGCGCTGATCTCCCTGTCCGCGCTGCGCAACTTCGGGCCCGTGCTGTTCTACGTGGGCCTGGCCATCTTCGCCGCCGTGGGTCTCGTGATCGCTGGCGCGATCATGGGCGCGGTCGTCTGAGCCCCGGCACATCCCCATCCCGGAGGCACTCATGCAAGCGGACACCTATATCCCGCGGCGCCTGGACGACCAGTGGAAGATCGGCTTCTGGGATGTCGATGTCGCCGCGCCCATCGTCCTGGCCTTCTTCATCGGCTACCTGTCGGCCAGCAAAGCCGCGTTCGCGCTCTGCATGGCCGCCGGCATCGCCGTCTCGCGCTGGATCGCCCGGCTGAAGTCGGACAAGCATCCGGCCTTCGCGCTGCACTGGCTGTACTGGCACCTGCCGGTCAATCCCGCCACCGCCATGCGCGCCACGCCGCCGTCGCACATCCGCCGCATGGTCGGCTGAACCGGAGAAGCACCATGGACTTCGACCGGCTCAGAGGCGACCTCAAGGACATGCGCCGACGCAACCGGGGCCTGGGACTCGCCGTCGGCGCCCTGGCCGTCGGCATGCTGCTCGCGCTCACCATCATCATCAACCTGCTGGGCACGGTGCGCACCGTGGTCGTGCCGCCCTCGATCAGCAAGAGCTTCTGGGTCACCAGCGACCGCGCCTCCAGCGAGTACCTGGAGCAAATGGGCAGCTTCGTCGCCTGGCTGATCCTGGACGTAACGCCTTCCACCATCGACTGGAAGAAGGACATCCTGCTCGGCTACGTCGACCCGGCCCAGTACGGCCCGCTCAAGACGCGTCAGGAGGTCGAGGCCGAGCGGCTCAAGCGCATCAACGCCGCGACCGCCTTCGCGCCCCAGCAGCTCGTCGCCAGCGAGGACACCCAGTCGCTCGTCGTGCGCGGCCGGCTGCGCACCCTGGTCAACGGCTACGAGACCGCCAACGACCTCAAGGCCTACCGCATCGAGTTCGGCCATGCCGCGGCTCGCATGCACGTCATCGGATTCAAGGAGGTGCCCTATGCGGTCAAGTGACAGCACGCTCACGCGGCCCTGGCCCGCGTATTTCCCGCGCACGTTCTCGCGCACTTCGGCCCTGCAACAACCGGCCGGGAGCATCGCGGCCCTGGCGCCCGCTTCGCATGGCAATCCGTCGCACCAGCGCTGGAGCCGGTTGCCACCGGCCGCGCGCAAGGTGCTCGCCGTCACCGCCCTGTCCCTCGGCCTGCAGGCACACGCACTGCAGATCGTGGAGGCCAGCGACGGGGTCGCGGTCGAGGCCATCGTCTCCCTCAAGGAGCCCACGCGCATCCGCATCGAGGGGGCGGCGATCACCGACGTGTTCGGCAATATCCATTCCAGCCATTGCGGCGGCGGCGCACCGGCCATCTCTGCCGCACCCAACACCCCATCAGGCACGCCCGGCCTTGCCAGCCCGGCATCGCTCACCTCCTCCCCGGTCAATCCGGCAGGGGATGTCATCGTCGAATGCGACCGCGACAAGGGCGAGGTCTACATCCGGCCCGTCGGCGATGCGCTGCGGCCTATCAACCTGTTCGTTTCGTCGGCCACGGCCACCTACACGCTGCTGCTGCGCCGTTCGGACACACCGGCCGACACCATCGTGATCCGGGACAAGACGCCCCAGGCGTTGCGCCCCGGTGTCCTCGAGGCCACGCCCTCCGGCCCGGCCCCCAGCCATGTGCGCGCGATGAAGGGCCTGCTGGTGGCCATGTCCTCGGACCGCGTGCCCGCCGACGTGCGCGTCGAGGAAGCCGCCAAGCCCATCCAGCTCTGGGCGGAAGCGCGCTTCACGTTGATGCGCCGCTACGAAGGCCGCGGCTATGTGGGCGAAAAGTACGCCCTGCAGAACGTGAGCCTGGCTCCCATGGTGCTGGCCGAGCAGGAGTTTGACCGCCCGGACAGCCGCGCCGGCGGGGAGATCACCGGCATTGCGATCGAGCACCACAACCTGCGGCCGGGCGAGACCACGAGTGTCTATGTGATCCGACGGGGAGGCACGCGATGAACACTCCTTCCATGCCCTCGGGGCCGTCGGGGTCCGGACGCCCACCTAGCCATGCCGTGCGCGGCTGGCTGGAACGGCTGTCGCCGCGCCAGCGCCAGTACGCGCTGCTGGCCGCCATCCTGGGCGGCGGGATCGGCCTGCTGTGGATGATCTTCAGCTTCGCGGGAAGCGACGCCAAACCGCACGGCGGCCGCGCGGCGCAGCCCAAACCAGGCGACGTCACCAACATCGGCGTGATGCCGCCGGGCGGCCAGGTCAATCCGGTGGATCAATGGGTCGGCACCGCAGGGCGCAAGCTCGCCCAGTACGAGACCGAGCGCGAGGCACAGAGCCGGGTCAACAAGGACCGCGAGGCCTTCGAGAACAAGACCCTGCAGCGATTCGCGGAATTGGAGAAGCGGCTGACCAGCACCCAGCAGGCCGCCGCATCGCCGCCGCCCGCACCTGCACCTGCACCTGCACCTGCGCCTGCGCCGCCGCCGGCGCCCGCCCAGGCCGCCCCGACTACCATGCCGCCCGCGGCCGGCCTGCCGCCAGCGCCGCCCGCACCGGGCATGGGCGCCATGCCTTCCGGCATGCCCACGTTCCAAGGCATGGCCGCAGCCACGCCGCCAGCGCCCGTGATCTCCCGCGTGACGCTCGCCGAGCGTCCTCGCTCGTTCACCACGACCGGTAGCGACGGCCCCCACAAAGCCGAGGGAGGCGGCCAGGCATCGAACGCCCCCAAGACGGTGTCCACCTTCCTGCCGGTAAGCTTCACGCGCGGCATCCTGCTCGGTGGCCTGGACGCGCCAACCGGTGGCCAATCGCAGGCCAACCCCCATCCGGTGCTGATCCGCCTGTCGGACAACAGCGTGCTGCCCAACCAGTTCCGCGGCGAATACCGCGAGTGCTTCGTGGTCGCGGCGGGCTATGGCGACATCAGTTCCGAACGCGCCTACCTGCGCACCGAGAACCTGTCCTGCGTGCGCGCCGACGGCGCCACGCTGGAAGTACGCATCCAGGGTTCGGTCTACGGCGAGGACGGCAAGGTCGGCATGCGCGGGCGGCTGGTCACCAAGCAGGGGCAGATGCTGGCCAACGCATTGTTGGCCGGCGTGGTCAGCGGAATCGGCCAAGGCCTGTCCACCGCCAACACCACCTATAGCAGCTCCCCGCTCGGGACGATGGCCAGCACCGACAGCAATGCCGATGCCTACCGGGCCGGCCTGGGCAGCGGCGTCGGCAAAGCACTGGACCGGCTCGCCCAGTACTACATCAAGCTGGCCGAGAACACGTTCCCGGTCATCGAGGTGGACGCCGGCCGCCAGATCGACGTCGTGATCACCAAAGGCGTGCGCATCGACGTGCCGATGACCGCCTCCTCTCACTCCCTTGCCGAGCGCGGCCAGCGCCGCACCGCTTCCCCCGAAACCCGCTACCTGGAGACCACCGATGATGGCAACTACTGATTCCGCGCGCCGGCGCCACCGCTTCGCTTCGACAGTGCTCTGCGCTGTGCTGGCGGCTGCGGCAGCGACCGCCCAGGCAGCGTCTCCCGACGAGACCCGACTCCTGACGGCTTTGCGCAAGGCCCATCCGGGGACCGAGTTCACCGAGGTGTCGCGCACCGAAGTCTCGGGCCTCTACGAGGTCTGGATGAACGGAAACGTCGCCTATGTCGCGTCGGCGAATCCACGCTATTTCGTGTTCGGGCGGCTGTTCGACACCCAGGCCATGCGTGACGTCACGAGCCCGAGGATCGCGCAGCGCTCCAGCCAGGATGGGCGGGCGCAGACGGAAGCCGTCTCCGCCGCGCCGGTGCCAGTCGATCAGTTGCCGCTGGCCGATGCGATCAAGACGGTGCGCGGCAACGGCCAGCGCAAGCTCGCGGTGTTCAGCGACCCGAACTGCGTCTACTGCAAGCAGCTCGAGCCCGAGCTCGCCGGCCTGGACAACGTCACCATCTACACCTTCCTCGTCCCGTTCCAGGGCGAGGCCCGGCCGGTCGCCATCTGGTGCGCCGCCGACCGCGAGCGCGCCTGGCGCCAATGGATGCTGCAGGCGGATGCCAGCCTGATGCAGCCGGGCGCACAGTGCGATCACCCGATCGCGCGCAACCTTGAGCTGGCGCGCCGGCTCCGCGTACAGGGAACGCCGACCATGATCTGGGCGGACGGCAGCCGCACCGACGGCTATGTCGGGCGCTCTGTGCTGGAAGCCAGGTTCGCGGAGGTCGGCAAGGTGGCCGTGGCCCAGCCTCAGCCGGTCAAGGCGGAGAAGCGGCCATGAGCGCGCGCATCGCATGGATCGCACGCGGGCCGCTGCCGCCCTGCTGCTGCCGCTGGCCGGCTGCATGAACATGTCGGGCCTGAGCGGTAGTTCCAAATATTCGTGCGCCGCGCCGGAAGGCGTGGCCTGCGACTCGGTATCCGGCACCTATGCCAACGCCCTGCACAACAACCTGCCCAGCCAGCAGACGTCGGCTTCCCGCGGCGACCCCCAGGGCACTGCAGCGGAGACTATCGCATCACCGTCAGTGCGCCAGCCGATGGCCGGTGCGCCGCGCAGCATCGCCAACGGCAGCGCGGACGGTGCTCCGCCCCTGGCACTGCGCTCCCAGGCCCGGGTGCTGCGTCTGTGGACCAAGCCTTGGGAAGACGCCGACGGCGATCTCTGGGACCAGGGCTATGTCTATGTCCAGGTCGATGCGGGACGCTGGCAGATCGACCATGTGCGCCAGCGCATCCGCGACCAGTACGCCCCGCTACGCCCGCCGCCAGCGGCTGCACCCGCCGCGCCGTCCAGTGGCGCGCCGGCACCTGCCGGGTTCACCTCGTCCGAGCCTGACAGCGCCGCCCCTGCCGAGGGCGCCGTTCAGCGCCCCGCCCCATTCAATGCCTTCCCCTCGCTCGCCCGTCCGCCGGCCGGCCTTGGGACCCGTCCGCAGTGAGGCCGCCATGCTGTTTTCTTCCGCCGATACACGATCCGGCGCTATCCACACCGCGCCGCTGCTTCCCTTTGGCGCCCCGCGGACACGCCGGCCGAGCAGTTTGCCAACTGGCTGCCGTATTCGGCCTACCTCGCCGACGAGAAGATCTTCGTGAACCGCGACGGCATGGGCTTCATGCTCGAAGTCATGCCCCAGTCGGGCGCCGACGAGCGCATGGCCGAGGTACTGGTCTCGCTCTACGCCAACTGCCCGCCAGGCACCGGCCTGCAGTTCCACCTGTTTGCCTCGCCGCATATCCGCCACCAGCTGCGCCAGTACACGAACCTGCGCGTCGAGGACGAGGACCAGGCCGAGAAGGCTCGCGAGTTCGGCCGCCCCGTCCCCAATGAGAACCTGTTCCGCAAGCTGGCCCGCCAGCGGGTCAACCACCTGCTGCACGGCACCCGGGACTCGCTGACGGCGGGGTTTCACTACACGCTGCGGGATTTCCGGCTGATGCTGAGCGTGGCGTTTCCGGGGAATGCGGAGGATCTGAACCGGCGCGATGCGCTGCTGGCCCTGCGCGACTCGATGGCGGCCACGCTGCGCTCGGCCATGCTGCCCAACCGGGTCTGCGACGCGGCCGACCTGATCAACTGGTGCGCGCTGTTCACCAACCCGGACCGCATCGCGCATTCGGATGCCGAGGACCTGAACTACGACGATGACCACTGGCTGCGCTACGACGACGGCCGCGAGATCCGCGACCAGATCGTGGACTTCGACACCATCCAGGACCCGCACCCCTCGGGATCACGCTCTGGAAGGAGACCAGCGCCGAGGTGCTGGAAGCGCGCTTCTATTCGATCAAGTCGTTCCCGGAGCGCTTTGCCCTGTGGCAGATGGGCTCGCTGATCGGCGACCTGATGCAACCGGCGCTGCAGTACAGCGCACCCTTCCTGATCACGCTGGGCGTGCACGTGCTGGACCCGAACGCCACCAAGTCCATCATCACCGCCAACCACGTGCGCGCCACGCAGAACGCCAAGTCCAAGATGGCCGACGTGATGCCGGACGTGAGGAAGAAGCTCGACGACTGGTCCGCCGCGGCCAATGCGATCGACACCGGCGGCAGCCTGGTGAGCCTGTACCACCAGCTCGCGATCTTCACGCCCCCTGACAAGGCCGCCTCGGCGCACGAGGCCGCGAACGCCATCTGGCGGGCGCGGGGCTTCCAGCTCAACGCCGACGCCTACATGCACCGCCAGGCGCTGCTGGCCAGCCTGCCGATGACCTTGACCCCGAGGTTCCACAAGGACCTCGCGAAGATGCGCCGCGTCACCCGCAAGACCATGGCCAACGCAATCCACATGGCGCCGCTGATCGCCGAGTGGCGCGGCACGCGCACTCCGGCACTGGTGTTCGGCGGGCGGCGCGGGCAGGTCATGACGCTGGACCTGTTCGACAACGACCTGGGCAACTATAACTTCGCGATCATCGGCGCGCCCGGCTCGGGCAAGTCCGTGCTGATGAACGAGCTGGCCTGGTCGTACCGGGCGATCGGCGCCAAGGTCTGGATGCTGGACCTGGGCCGCAGCTTCGAGAAGCTGTGCCGCAAGGCCCAGGGTACCTACATCGAGTTCCGGCCTGACGTGGATATCTGCCTGAACCCGTTCACCATCGTGCACGACATCAACGAGGACATCGACATGCTGGTGCCGGGCATCAGCAAGATGTGCTCGATGCAGCACACGCTGGACGAGGTCCAGTACAAGGCCATCTCCGCCATGGTGCTCAAGCTCTGGCGCGAGCACGGCAACGACCTGACGATCACCGGGCTGCGCGACGCCTTCAAGACCGGGACCATCGAGGAGCTCGGGTCACGGGCGACCAGCGCATCCGCGATCTGGCCATCATGCTCAACCCCTACGCCAGGGGTGGGCAGTATGAGCGCTTCTTCGAGGGCCGGGCCAATGTGGACTTCTCGAACGACTTCATCGTCATCGAGAACGAGGAATTGAAGCGCCGGCCCGACCTGCACGCAGTCGTCAACATCCTGCTGCTGCACCAGATCACCGGCGAGATGTACCTGACGCGCAACCGGCGCAAGGTGCTGTTCATCGACGAACTCAAGCAGCAGCTCGGCGACATCGGCGCCGACGATCCGGTCAAGGCCGCCGTGGTCGAGGAAGCGGCACGGCGGGCCCGCAAGTATGGCGGGGCACTGGGCACGGCAACGCAGTCGGCCGACGACTACTACGGCAGCGCCCAAATGGAGGCTGCCTTCAACTGCTCGGACTGGGTGTTCCTGCTGCGCCAGAAGCCGGAATCGATCGAGATGCTGGACCGCAAGGGGCGCCTGGCCATGGACGAGCCTAAGAAGCGGCTGCTCAATTCACTGCGCACCGAGGCGGGGCGTTCTCCGAGTTGTATATCTCGTCTCCCGTGGGCGAAGGCGTGGCACGCAACATCCTGGACCCGGCGACGCACCTGCTGTTCTCGAACAAGCTGGAGGACAACGCACCCATCGATGCGCTGCGTGCCCAGGGGTTGTCGATCGACGAGGCCATTGCCGAGCTGCTGCGCCAGCGGGGGCATGCGCTATGACCCGGCCGCTGCTGCTCAACGCCATCGTCTCGGCGCTGCTGGTCGCCCTCGGCATCACGGCCTATGACCGCTGGGTGCTGCGCCCGGCCCTGGTGGTCGGCGTAGTCGATCTCTCCGAGGTCTACCGCGCCAAGGAAGCCGAGTTCACCCGCCTGCTGACCCAGCCCGGCAGCGGCGCCGACCGTGAGCGTGCGCTCGCGCTGGCGCGGAATTTCTCGCAGCGCCTGCCCGCCGCGCTGGATGAACTGCCCGGGAATGTGGCTGCCTGGTCGTCATCAAGAGCGCGATCGCCGGCACGCCCCATGGGCTGGACCTGACCGCGGCGCTGCGCCGCAAGGTGGATCTGCCATGACTGCGCACCCAGAGTCCCTCAATGCAGTGAATATTCAGCCCCGCGGCTGGTGTCGGCGGCGCGCCGATGCCCTGCTGGACTTCCTCGGCCATATGCGCCGGCGCTGGTACCTTTACCTGCCGGTGTTCGCGATCTGGGGCTTTGCCTATGTGCGGCTCTTCATCGACCCGACGCCGCGCCTGCCCCTGCTGGTCAACTGGACGCCCAGCCTGCCCTACCACGTGGCGCTGATGCAGTACCAGCACCCGGCGGTGCAGCGCGGCGACCTGATTGTGTTCGCGTTCGCGGGCGAGGCCCAGGAGCACTACCCCGGCCTGCGCGGACAGCCCTTCTTCAAGCAGGTGCGGGGAGTGCCGGGCGACATCGTCACGGTGTCGGAGCGCACGGTCTTCGTCAACGGCGAGGCCGTGGGCCTGGCCAAGCCTCGAGCCTTCGACGGCCATCCGCTGGCCCCCATCGCGCCAACGGTGATTCCACCCGGGCATTTTTACGTCCAAGGCATCGGTCCCCACAGTTTCGACTCGCGCTACGCCGAAAGCGGCCTGGTGCGTGCCGAGCAGGTGGTGGGCATCGTGGTGCCGATCTTCTGAGGAACCGGACCATGTTCAGAGTCTCCATCCTCGCCGCACTCCTGCTGGGCCACGCACTGGCCACGAGCATCGCGCAGGCCCAGACCAACCCGGCGTTCGGGTCGCTGTCCGCGACGCCCGGCCAGGACACCTCAGGCGACATGCCCCTCGCGGACTACCTGGGCCTGCTCAAGCAGATCGCGCCAGCCGCGGAAAGCGGCGCACGCACTTACCTCGGCGCCCTGCAATTGCGCTGCGGCCGCACGCTGACCACGGCCGAGCTGCGGCAGGCCGTTTCCGAGGGCGAAGGCAATCCGGCCCTGATGGGGCTGATCCGCGCCGCCTACCAGAAGGACGCCGCCGCGCGAGACCGACTCGTCGCCCAGCTTCCCTGTCCGCGCGGAGGCACACGATGAACCCCAAAGACCACCTTGCCCTCGCGTTCGCCATGCTGGCCGGCTTCAGCGCTTCGACGCACGCCACCGACCTCGGCACCCTCGGCCCCACCTACCAGATCGCCGAGCCCCATCTGCTGCAGATGATCGAGCAGCGCCTGCGCGAGAAGGAACGCAGCGGCGAGCTGGCCCGGATCGAGCAGGATGCCCGCGCCCGCGGCACGGAGGCGGTGCGCAGCCCGGTTCCCGTTGTGGGCGTGCAGACCACAGCGAAGCCCCGCACCTTCTACTTCGACCCGACCTACACGCTGGACCGCAACCTGCTCGGCGCCCAGGGCGAGTTGTTATTCGCCGCCGGTACCAAGGCCAATCCACTGGACGTGGTGTCGCTGTCGCGGCACCTGCTGTTCTTCGATGCCCGCGACAGCCGCCAGGTCCGCCAGGCGCGCGAGCTGATGGCGCGCTACCAGGGCAAGGTCAAGCCGATCCTCACCGGCGGCTCCTACCTGGAGCTGATGAAGTCTTGGCGCATCCCCGTCTACTACGACCAGCAGGGACTGCTGATGCGCCGGCTCGGCATCTCACAGGTGCCGGCCCTGGTCTCCCAGGAGGGCAAGCGGCTGCGCATCGACGAAATGGAGGTGCCGCGATGACCCGCATCTTCCGCGCGCTGGCGACCGCGTTGCTGGCCGCGCTGCTCCTGGCCACTGGAACTGCGGCGGGCGCCGCGGGCGCGGCCACCTGCACCGGCAAGTTTCCGAATCCGATCACCGACATCTGCTGGAGTTGCATCCTGCCGCTGAGCATCGGCGGCGCGCGCATTGGCAACTTTGGCGACCAGGAGGACATCGACAACCCCTCGAGCCCGCTGTGCACCTGCGGCGTGAATCCCGTCATCGGCCTGTCGATCGGATTCTGGGAACCCGCGCGCCATGTGGAGGCCGTGCGCAAGCCGTTCTGCCTAGCGTCTCTCGGCGGCATCGACCTTGATCCCGGTATCCCGGCGCCCGAGGCGGCACGCTTCACCCGCCCCGAGGGGACGGTGACGGCGGCAGCTTCTACCAGGCCCACTTCTACGTGAATCCGGTCCTCTACTACCTGGAGGTCGTCACCGATTTCCCGTGCCTGGAGAAGGGCTCGCTCGATCTGGCCTACCTGACCGAGGTTGATCCACTGTGGGCCGACGACGAACTCACGCTGATCATCAATCCGGACGCGGCGCTGTTCGCCAATCCGGTGGCGATCGCTGCCTGCGCCGCCGACTGCGTGGCCGCCTCGGTGGGCTTCGGGATCCGGGAGGTGTTCTGGTGCGCGGGCTGCCAGGGTGGCCTGTACCCGATGAACGGTCATGTCCCGTACCACCTGGGCGGTGTGCGCACCGCGGCCCTGATGGCCCAACGGCTCACGGCCAAGATGCACCGCGAGCTGATCGCCTGGGCCTGGCATGGACAGGCCGGCCTGTGCGGGCCGTACTTCGCGCCGGTCATGGACAAGACCGCCTACAAGACCCAGCTCACCCACCCTATCCCGAACACCGCGAAGGAAGCCGGCAAGTGCTGCCAGCCCTTCGGCCGCACGACCGTGCTCTGGGCGCTGGCAAGGAGTACCCGGTGCGCGGCGAGGACTTCGCCTTCCTGCTCTTCAGAAAAAGGAACTGCTGTGTCGGCTACTGACCGCTCCCACCTCCCCGCCCTCCAGCGGCGCGCGCTCATCTCCCTGCTGGCCGCTAGCGCGCTGCCAACCGTCTGGGCCGCCGGCCCGGCCATCACCGAGGCCGACATCGAGCGCGCGCGCCGCTCACAACCCACAGTCACCGAGCAGGACATCGAACAGGCGCGGCGCAAGCACAGCCTGCCACCGATTGACATCCCGACGACCACCCCGGCGATCCCTCCCGCGACCACCACCCCCTCCATCGACGCCCTGCCGCAGCCCGTGACGCGCACGCCGATCGACCTCGAAGCGCTGGCGCGCGGCTATGCATCGCAGACGGACGCGATGGAGGCCGCCCAAGGCTTGGCGAAGGGCCCCGGCCTGCTCGTCTTCGTCAGCCTCGCGATGCCCCGTCCCACGCTGCAGCGCCTGATCGACCAGGCTGCTCGCGCCCGTGCCTCGGTCATCCTGCGCGGCCTGGCCAACGGCTCGCTGCGCCAGACCGTGGCCCAGGTGCAGCCGCTGATCGGCCAGCGCCAGGTCGCGGTGCAGATTGACCCGCAGGCCTTCGACCGCTTCGCGATCACGCGGGTGCCCAGTTTCGTGCTGCTGCGCGACGGCACGCGGCCCGAGTCCTGCGCCGCCGGCAGCTGCGCGCCGCCGGAGGCCTTCCTGCGCACGGCCGGAGACGTGAGCCTGCACTATGCGCTCGAGCACATACAGCGCGCCGCCCCAGCCTTCCGCGCCGATGCGGCCCCGTTCCTCGCGCGGTTGCGGAACTAGGAGCCCAGCATGCCTACTGCTCTTGCACTGCTGCTGCGCCGGATCGTCATCGGCTTCACGCTGGCCAGCGTCCTCGCCACCCAAACAGCGGCCGTGGCCGGCCCGCACGAGGAAGGCACGGCCGCCGGTCAGGCGGCCAACCCGCTGGCCCGGGGAACGATCACCACGCCCAGCGCTTCGTCCGTGGTGCCGGGCTACACGACGGCACCGCCCGAGCGCCTCTACTACGGCCAGCCCAATCTCTCGGGCCAGACCAGCGCACAGCTCGCCGCCTGCGCCCTCACGCCCAACGACCCGGTGTGCCAGGCGCTGCTGGGTGCCCGGGCTTCGGCCAACACGTCGCGGGAGCCGGTCTCGCCCTACGACCCTGCCGTGCTGGGCGCCCGGCGCATCGCGGCCAACCCGTCGACGCAGTTGGAGGACATCGCGAGCTACTACAGCGGCTGCCAGGTCGATACCGTGTCCACGCCTGCGACGGAGACCCGCGTGTGCCGTCAGTACAGCGGCGCCACGGCGCAATCCTGCGCGCGCACCCTGTCGGTGTCGATCTCGCGCACGAGCAGTTGCTCGCCGGGCGAGTGGTTCGCCCAGGCGGCTTCGGGAAGCATCGCCCTGGCCGTGCAGTGCAAGCCGGATCTTCCGGCGTCGGCCCAGCATTTCCGGGTCACGAGCAGCGGCGTGCCGCTGGCCTTCTTCGATGTGGACATGAGCGCCGCGTACGTGTTCCCGCAAATGGTCGCTCAGGTTCCAGGTGGCAACTGGTGGGGTGGCGGCGCCAACGGCGTCTGGGTCGCCAACAACCGCTGCAACGGTGACGATTGCCGCCTGACCGGTTTCATCGCCCAGCAGTACCGGCAGATCTGCACCGGCAGCGGCGGGGACGCGGGTGACATGACCTGCACTACCGAGCGGCCCTTCCTGGAGGTCTATGCCGCCTGTCCCGCCGGAACGCAAAGCGGCGACCACATCGCGTACACCACCGGTGGCGGCGGCGACGGCGGAACCAGCCAGACGACCTACCTGGACAAGGCAACCTGCTACGCGCCGACGCAGGGGCCTTCGGACTACCCCGGCTACGACGACACGGGCGCGGTCTCAGGGAGCTACTGGACTGTGCGATCGAGCCGCCCCGTCGTCGGGTTCCAGCTGAACCCGGCCTACGGCCCGATCCCGCAGATGACGCTGGCCTACGAGCGGCCGCACACGACGGTCACGGAATCAGACCAGTGGGACGATCAATGTCCCAACCTCCAAGGCGACGGGCGTTGCTCGATTTCCGGTACGGCGCGCTGCGTGGACGGGCCGGCGACCCGGCAGGTCGACGGCGCGCCGGTCACTCGCGCTTGTTGGCGCTACGAAACCGCCATGTCGTGCCAGTACGGCGCACCCACCGACGAGTGCGCGCCGCTGGCTGCCGCAGGCTGCACGTCGGCGGGCACCAGCTGCAGGCAAACCAACCCCGCCACCGGCGCCTGCGAGATCACCGAGAACCGCTACACCTGCCCGGTGGCGCCGGGCTCAACAGTGGCGGCCAGCAACTGCCCGGCCAACGTCTTCTGCATCGCGGGCAACTGCTTCAACACGGCGTACACGAACGATGCCGACTTTGCCCGTTCCATGTCCTTCCTGGAGGCTGGGCGCGAAGCCGGCGTCTACCTCGACACCGACAACCTGCAGGTCTTCAAGGGAGAGGCCAACAGCTGCCGCGACCGCCTGCTCAAGAACTGCTGCTACGCCGACTCGGCCGGCTCGGGCATGAGCAACCAGAGCGTCTATGGCGTCGGCTCACGGCTGGTTTACGACACGCTCATGAACGCCGGCAACCGCGAGTTCGTCTACCAGGGACTGTCGGCTCTGCTGACCGGCGGGGGTTCTCCGGCAGCTTCACCAGCTATGGCGTCACCGTGGCGGTCAATGGCACGGCCCTGCCGGCTGGGTCGGCCGTCCTCTATTCCGGCGAGAGCGTGGTCATTGCCTTCGACCCCTGGAGTCTGGTGATCGCGGTCGTCATCTACATCGTGATGTCGATGATGTCCTGCAACGAGGATGAGGGAAAGCTCGCCATGAAAGAAGGCGCGAAGCTGTGCCATACGGTCGGCACCTACTGCTCTTCCTGCCTGCGGATCCTGGGCAAGTGCGTGTCCTGCATCGAGCACACGACCACGAAGTGCTGCTTCAACTCGGTGCTGGCCCGGATCATCAACGAGCAAGGCCGGCTGCAGGTGATGAAGTGGTGGGGCACGGCGGAGATGCCGGACTGCTCGGGCTTCACGATCGCCCAGTTGCAGTCGCTGGACTTCTCGCGCATGGACCTGACCGAGTTCTATGCCTCCATCGTGCCCAAGCTGCCCAACGTAGGCGCGATCCAGGGCGGCACTGCAGGCCGCGCGAGCAACTGCTACTACGGGGAAGGGAGATGCCAATGAACATCCGCGCACGCATCGTCTCCGCCGTCGCGGCGGCGTCCATGCACCTCCTTTGCGCGGCGGCGCACGCCGAGCCGGTGCGAACGCCGGTTCCCGACGCTCGACCAGTCATGCTGGCCGCCCTGCAGTCCGCCGACGGCACGGCCCATGCTGTCTTGACCGGAGAAATCGCGGACGCCATCACCAAGCGCTTCGAGGCCACGTCGCCGATCTACATCGACGTCTCCACCGAGCGGCGCTACAGGGAGCCGGGCTGCAGCCGGCTGAAGGTGCTCTTCTGGCAAGAAGGCGTGCGCCTGCCCGAGGCCAAGGCGCCACGCAAGCAAACGATCGAGTTCGGCATCAACTATTGCGCCACGGGCCTTCCGCCCAAGTCGCTGCTCTGAGGGGATGGCCATGTACGCGCACCTCCATTCGATCCTGGCCGCTGCCCTGGTCTCTGTGGCCGCCATGGTGGTCGGCATGGCCTCTGCGCAGGGCGTTGCTCCGCCAGCGTCCATGGACGACGCCTCGCGCCCCTACTGGTCCGACGGCTGGCGCGGCTGGCACTTCTACGAGGATCCACCCCTGGAAGAGCCCGCGCCCACCGCCCGGCCCGCGCCGGCCATCCCGCCCGGCCCTCCGCCCCACCACGCCCGCCTGAGCTGGTGGAGTTCGAGCGCTTGCAGAAGACCCTTGAGGAGCTGCGCAACATCGCGATCATGCGGCCGACCGAGGGCAATGTGCGGCGCTATATGGAGCTGGAGATGCAGGTCGTGAACCGGGCTTCCTACTTCGCCGACATGGCGCAGCGCGTAGCGTGGGCCACGCCGGAGCTCGATCCCACGCTGCAGGGCCGTCCGGTCAATGCCCAGGCGCTGGAGGTGTTCGATCAGCAGCAGCGCGCAGGCCGCTCCACTTCCGTTGAATCGTTGGGCAGAGACCATGTGCTGTTCTTCTTCTACCGCAGCGATTGCCCCTACTGCCACGCGTTCGCGCCAACCCTGCAGGCTTTCGAAGCTCGTCATGGTATCCAGGTGGTGGCCGTGAGCGTGGACGGCGGACCGATGCCGGGCTTCCCCCGGGCCCGAGCCGACAACGGCATTGCCACTGCCTTGAAGGTGACCCAGGTGCCGGCCGTTTTCCTGGCCCAGCCCTATACCGGAAAGATCACCCCGATCGGCTTCGGCGTGCTGTCCGAATCGCAACTGCTCGAGCGGATCGCCACCGTCTCATCGCCCACCGGCGAGGCCATGCTGCCCGGCGCCACCCAGCGCTTGGCTCTTCCGTAGGAGGTCTTCATGCCCATCCGTTCCCGCACCGTTCATGCGCGCAAGGCCACTGCTGCGGCCGTCGCCCTGTCGCTTCTGTGCACCGTGATGCCCAGTCGCGCCGATCTCAACAGCGAGGTCAACGACATGTTCAACAACCTCGGTGCCATCGGCAACTACACGGCGCCGGGGGCGTTTCGCGGCCAGACCTACAACACCTACACCGGCGGCAACCTGATGATGCGATCGCCGAACAAGGTGTACCAGCTCGCGGCCATCCAGTTTCCAAGCGCGAAAGCAGGCTGCGGCGGCATCGACGTGTTCGGCGGCAGCTTCAGCCACATCTCCGCGCAGGAGTTCAAGAACATGCTGCGCAACATCACGGCGGCCCTGCCGGGCATTGCGTTCCAACTGGCGCTGGAGGCGGTCTCGCCGCTGCTCGGGGGCTGACCAAGTGGGCCAAGGGCCTGGAAACCTGGATCAACAACGCCCGTATTAATTCCTGCGAAACGGCGAAAGCCATCGTCAGTACGGCGGCCGAGGCCGTGGGCTACAGCTCCCAGGAGACCTGCGCCGATCTCGCGATCGACATGGGCCTGGAGAGCGACCGGGACTCCGCGCGCAAACGCTGTGGCACCGACCGGCCCAGCATCTTGTCATCGGCGCGCTCCTCGGGCGACGCCAACGTGCGCAACAAGGCGCCCTTCGTCGGCAACCTGACTTGGAAAGCGCTGCAGTACACCGGCGCCTACCTAGATGACGCCGAGCGCGAGCTGATCATGAGCATGGTGGGCACCATCATCTACTACCCGGAGGAATCGAGGCGCGATCCGGAACCCATCGCCCCGACACTCACGTCCATCAGCCAGTTGCTCTACGGCCAGGCGGCGGGCTCCGGCACCAATGTCGTCCAGCATCTGCTGCGCTGCAACGACTACACGAACTGCGACGTGGTCTCGCTCAACACCAACTACAGCCACGTCCCGTTCACGGCCAAGGTCGAGACGATGATGCGCTCAATCGCGGACAAGATCGCCACGCGCACGCCGATTCCCAACAATTCGGCGGAGGTGGGCTTCGTGAACCAGACCACCGAACCCGTCTACAAGATGCTCTCGGTGGGCACCAGCATCCCGGGTTCGGGGCTGGCCGACAGCTTGATCGGCCAGTACCGCGATGTGATCGCGGCGGACTATGCCTACGTCTTCCTCGAACGCAACCTGCGCCTGGGCATGGCGGCGCTGTCCAAGGACTACACGCTGCAGCAGACCCAGCGCGATCAGGCGAACCAGGTACGGCAGCGCGCGCAGGCCATGCTGCTGCAGATCTCGCAGGAGAAGAACCTGCTGTACCAGAAAGTCGGCTCGTTCCGGGCCGTGGCAAGCCACCTGGAGCAGTTGGAGCGGCAGTTGCGCTCCAACATGCCCCAGCACGTCATGGACATGCTGGGCCAACAAGCGGCCTACCTGTCGCGCTGACACCGATGGAGTGGCATGGCCATGTGGGAGATCTACGCCTACCAGAATGCCGACAGCCTGTTCGGCGTGTTCAACGCGGCCGCGGCCATCCATGCCTCCAACGACTACGCCTCAGCCGTTGCGGCGGTCGCCTTCTGCGGCTTCGTTGCCGCGCTGATCGCCTACGCTTTCGCGCCGGAGAAGCTGCAGGGCTGGAAGTGGCTGGGCTCGGTGGTGCTGGTCTTCGGCATCCTGATCGTGCCCAAGGTGACGGTGGGCGTGGTCGACAAGACCGGCGGCTCCGCGGTCAAAGTGGTGGACAACGTGCCGTTCGGCGTGGCGCTGCTGGGCAGCCTCACCAGCACCATCGGCCATACGCTGACCGGCCTGTTCGAGACGGCCTTCCAGGTGATCCCGGGTGCCGGCGCACTGCCGGCCGAGCTGTCGTACCAGCAGAACGGCCTGATGTTCGGCAACCGGCTGATCCGCGAGACCGGCAATGTAGTGTTCCAGGATCCGGGCTTCCGCACCGACCTGGTGAACTTCATCCACAACTGCACGACGTACGACCTGGTCGACGGTACGCTGGATCCGGCGGCATTTTCTGCATCAGACGATGTCTGGCCGCTGATGGGATCGCCCAATCCTGCCCGGTTCAGCACCCTGACGGGAGCCAGTGGAGCCGTGGGCGTGGATACCTGCCCCAACGTGTACCTGAGCCTGAACGGTCGGCTGCCCGCGCAATTGCAGCGCATCCAGGGGCGCCTGGCGTTCCAGCTCAATCCGACGCTCCCAGGCACGGCGGCCGCAGCCGCCATCGCGGGGCAGGTCCAGCAGGCCTACCTGAAGAATGGCATTGCCAATGCCTCGGCGACCACCGCGGACATCATCCGCCAGAACGCCATGCTCAATGCACTGGAGGATACGGGCAAGATCGTGGGCCAAAAGGTCAATGACCCGGCGGCCATGGTGCTCGCCGTCGGGCGGGCCCAGGCCGTGGCCCAGATGAATGCCTCATGGCTGAACTACGGGAAGGTGGCGGAACAAGCGCTGCCGGTGTTCCGCAACGTGATCGAGGCGGTGACGTACGCCCTCTTCCCACTGTTCGTGCTCTTGCTGCTGCTGACCAGCGGCCGAGAGACCATGCTGGCCTTCAAGGGCTATGCCGCCATCCTGATCTGGATCCAGCTGTGGCCGCCGCTCTATGCCATCCTGAACTACATGGCCTCGATCTACGCCGCCTACGACCTGGCGGCCGCCGCCGACCTGGGCACCGGCGGCAAGGCCCTGGCCCTGCAGACCGCCTCGGTGATCTACTCCCGGGCGCTGTCGGGCGAGGCCATCGTCGGGTATCTGGCCATCAGCATCCCCTTCATCGCCTGGGCCGCGCTCAAGCGCATGGAGAACTTCGGCACGGCCCTGGTGGGCGGGCTGTCGGGGCTGCAGGCCATGCTCTCGGGCTCGACGGCGGCGTCCACGGTGGGCAATACCTCGCTGGGCAACGTGTCGATGGACCAGATGCAGCTCGCGCCCAACCGGACCTCGGCGTTCATGGGCAGTTGGCAGAACGACCTGAGCGGCAACACCTTCACCGGCAACGCGCTGACGGGACGTACAGCGGTGAGCCTGCTGCGCAACCAGGGCTTTGCGTCGCGGGTGGTGTCGATGCGGGTGTCCGAGCAGGATGTGCAGGATGCGAGCCGCCAGGTCGATGCGGCGCGCGGGGAAGCAGTCGCGGCCAGCAGCGAGCGCTCGGCGGTGCTCGCCGAGGCGTTCACCAAGGGCGTTGCAAAGTTGCGCTCGTCACGCAACAGCACGGGCACCACGTCCAGTGGCTTCGAGCAGTTCGGTGAGACGGTCAATCGGCTGGACCAGATCAGCAAGAGCGTGGCGGACACGACCGGACTCACGCAGGCCCAGGTGGCACGGATCGCCATGGGGGCCTCTGGGCATCTCGGGATCAATACCCCTTTCGGTGGTGTACAGGGGAATGCCGTCGTCGAGAAAAACTACAGCTCCAATCTCTCGTCTGCCGACCAGAAGGTACTTTCCTCGATGACAAACGAGCAGCTCGCGGAATTCAAGCAGTTTGGCGACCGGGTGTCTCGGGACAGAAGTTTCATCAGCATGGTCGCCAGCGACAGCCGTGAAGCCCAGGATCTGTCTGCCCGGCTGGCATCGACCACCTCGCGGACCGAGCGGGCCGACGCCAGCCTGAACGAGCGCAGCGCCTTTGCCGAGCGAATCTCGACGGCCTATGAGCGCGGCGAGACCATCTCTATCGATATCGCCCAGGACCCGCACAATCTCGCGATGTTCACCCGCTATGCCGAGCAGTATGGCGGCAGCAGCGCGTCGGCTCGCGTGCTGATGGAGGCGGAGCTGGCCAGGCAGTCGCTGCAGCCCAACCGCGTGTTCTCGGACGGCACCGCAGTGCCAACCGCCTTTGGCGACCTATCCGCTCAGCACCTGCAGAATTCCAGCAGCCCAGCCCTTGCGCCGGATCTTGCAAGCCAGCACCGCGCCAACCAGGGCAGCGTGCGCGGCTCCAGCGGTGGGCCAGGGGCTGCGCCTCGGGGTGAGTCCCCGTCAGCCATGCGCAGTGAGATCCAAGCCGAAGGCCAGCGTATCCGTGCGAGCTCCTCGTCGGATCAGGACTCTTTTGAGCGCAAGGCGCAGATCACCAAAACGCCGGATGGCACCCTGGCTTCGGAGCGATCCCTGATGCTGCAAACCGGCAAGCAGGTTAAAGAGGACGCCGCGCCTATCGTCGAGGACGCCAAGCAGGCAGTGAAGGACGCCCTGAAGAAATAGCGTGGTTAGAGGTTCTTGTCGGCGTCGAGCATGTGACTTCCGTGTTCGGGCCGAGGCGGCTTCGTGAACGGAGCATGCCCTTCGTCCCTCCAGTAGTTCACTGCCATGTCCCGGCCAGAACTACCGCCACCGGGAATTGGTTCAATTTCCTCTTCGGTAAGAAGACGGCGGCGCATAGCGGTACGTTGTTTGCCAATCTGAGACAGGCCGCCTCCGATCGCTCCGCCAAATAGAGCCCCCAGAGCCATCATGACAACGCTCACACCCCAGTCTTCATGGCGCGCAGACAGGTGGCCGAGGCCAATGCCCAGCAGCAGGAAGAACAGGAAGATGGCTTTTCGCATAGAACCTCCTTGCGATACGAGACACCTTACTGATCGACAGCCAGAAATCAAGGCGATCGGCGCATCCGCCACCGAGCGTCAAGCTCCAGTAACACGCTGAAGCTATATCAGATTGGCTACGAGCTGTTCCAGCGTGAGGCGTTCTCGCGGAAATTGCGCGCGTACTGCGCTAGGTTCGGCGATACCCAGTAGCAGTCCAACTTGCACTTCGTCTGCCCCTCTTGCAAACAGCTTTGCCGCAACAGTATGGCGCGCGCGAAGCGCCGTCAGATTCTTGAGCTCGGCATAGCGAAAGATCTTGCGATAGGCTTCCAGGATGCTCCGGCATTGAAACTGCCTCTGACCGTTCGCTTCGTACGGCGTGATTTCAAAGCCTCGTCCACTCGAGGACAAGAACAGTCGAGTGGCTGGATCAAGCCCCCTATATGCCCCATCTTCACCAAGTCCGAGTTTTAGGAGAACACGCTCGGCGAGATAGCTGCTCAGAACCTCATCTAGCCTCGAGCTGCGAAAGAACAATGGCCGCGACCGGCCATTGATCGCAACCTCCGGTCGAAATTCGGATGAGTGGCGCACGCCCCCGGTGGGGTCAAGGTAGTCTCGGATCTCCAGACGCGCGATCTCCAACGGTCGAGCTCCAGTGGCCAAGAGGAAAAAGTACAGCCCCAGATCTTCATGAGGCTGATGACTACGGTCGCGGATGCGTTGAGCACCTTCAGCGATCTCCTCTTCACTGAGGACGAGAGTGTCATGACTTGGCATAGGCTTCCCCCTCTGTCCGCTCACTTCAAGAAATTGAATCGCCATACGATGCAAGCGAACTTGCTGCACAAACCTCTCGTTCTGTACTCCTGAACGCACCCACCACCCTTACCTCCTCCGAGGAGATACGTGCCCCTTCAGTCGTCGTATCAGTTCTCGGACTCGACTCGCACACTCGCCCTCAGCCTTTGAGCGCCGCGAGCACCTCGTCCAGCATCTTCTTGGCGTCGCCGAACAGCATGCGGTTGTTCTCCTTGTAGAACAGCGGGTTGTCCACGCCCGCATAGCCGAGGCCATGGAGCGCTTCATCACGATGGAGTGCCGCGCCTTCCACACTTCAAGCACCGGCATGCCGGCGATGGGGCTCGTGGGGTCGTCCTGGGCCGAGGGGTTCACGATGTCGTTGGCGCCGATCACCATGGTCACGTCGGTGTCCGGGAAGTCCTCGTTGATCTCGTCCATCTCCATCACGATGTCGTAGGGCACCTTGGCCTCGGCCAGCAGCACGTTCATGTGGCCCGGCATGCGGCCAGCCACCGGGTGGATGGCAAAGCGCACATTCACACCCTTGTCGCGCAGGGTCTTGGTGATGTCGTTCACCGTGTGCTGCGCCTGCGCCACGGCCATGCCGTAGCCGGGCACGATGACCACGCTCTTGGCTTCGCGCAACAGCTCGGCCGTTTCGACGGCGCTGATGGGCACCGCCTCGCCCTGGGGCTCGGCGGCAGCGGCATCCCCCTTCTTGGCGGGAGCACCCGAGCCGAAGCCGCCCGCGATCACGCTGATGAAGTTGCGGTTCATCGCCTGGCACATGATGTACGACAGGATGGCGCCCGAGGAGCCTACCAGCGCGCCGGTGACGATCAGCAGGTCGTTGTTGAGCATGAAGCCCGTGGCCGCCGCCGCCCAGCCCGAATAGCTGTTGAGCATGGACACCACGACCGGCATGTCGGCGCCGCCGATGGCCATGACCATGTGCACGCCGAAGAGCAGCGCGATCACCGTCATCACGACCAGCGCGGTCATGCCCGCGCCCGCGTCGTGCGCATTGAGGAACTGACGGCCGAACCAGACCACCACCAGCAGCGCGACGAGGTTGAGCCAGTGGCGCGCGGGCAGCAGCAGCGGCTTGCCGCCGATGCGGCCGTTGAGCTTGCCGAAGGCGATCAGCGAGCCGCTGAACGTGACGGCGCCGATCAGGATGCCGACGTAGATCTCCACCTCGTGGATGGCCTTCTCGGCGCCCGTGAACTGGACCGAGGTATCGACGTAGCTGGCAAAGCCCACGAGGCAGGCGGCCAGGCCGACCAGGCTGTGCATGAGCGCGACCAGTTCGGGCATCTGGGTCATCTTCACGACCTTGGCCGCATACAGGCCGATGCCGCCGCCGATGACCAGCGCGATGACGATCCAGGCCAGCCCGACGGGTTGACGCGCGGGCCGAACACCGTGGCCAGCACGGCCAGCGCCATGCCGACCATGCCGAACAGGTTGCCGCGGCGCGAGGTTTCCGGGTTGGACAGGCCACCCAGGCTGAGGATGAAGAGAATGGCGGCGCCGAGGTAGGCCACCGTGGCGAGACTTTGGGACATGGTTCGGATCTCCTCGTTCTTCTTATTTGCGGAACATGGCCAGCATGCGGCGCGTCACGGCAAAGCCGCCGAACATGTTGACGGCGGTGAGCACCAGCGCGGCAAAGGCCAGCCAGCGGATCAGCCCGTCGGGCCGCCCGTCCATGCCCATTTCTGAAGGAGCGATCTGCACCAGCGCGCCGATGGCGATGATGCTGGAGATGGCGTTGGTCACGCTCATCAGCGGCGTGTGCAGCGCGGGCGTGACATTCCACACCACCATGTAGCCGATGAAGCACGCCAGCACGAACACCGTGAAGTGGCCGAGGAAGGCCGCGGGCGCATAGGCGCCGATGAGCCAGAACAGCACGGCCGCCACGGCGAAGATGATGGTCAGCGCCTTGGCGGACATGGGCGCGCCCGCGCCATGGCCGTGGCCGTTCTTCTTCTCGGCCACCGGCGCGGCCGCGGACTTGGGTGCGGGCACTGGCGCCTGCTTGAGGGGCGGTGCGGGCCAGGTGATGGCGCCGTCCTTGACCACGGTGAGGCCGCGGATCGCGTCGTCCTCCATGTTGACCACGGCCACGCCGTCCTTGGCCTTGCACAGCTCTTCGGTCAGGCGCAGCAGGTTGGTGGCGTACAGCGTGGACGACTGCTTGGCCAGGCGCGAGGCCAGGTCGGTGTAGCCGATGATGGTCACGCCATGGCGCACCACGGCCTCGCCGGGCACGGTGAGTTCGCAGTTGCCGCCCTGCTCTGCCGCCATGTCCACGATCACGCTGCCGGGCTTCATGCTCTGCACCATCTCGGCGGTGATGAGCTTGGGGGCGGGCTTGCCGGGGATCAGCGCGGTGGTGATGATGATGTCCGCATCCTTGGCCTGCTCCGCGTACATCTTGCGCTGCGCGGCCTGGAAGCCCTCGCTCATGACCTTGGCGTAGCCGCCGCCGCCCGAGCCGTCTTCCTCGTAGTCCACCTTGACGAACTCGCCGCCCAGCGACTTGACCTGGTCGGCCACCTCGGCGCGCGTGTCGTTGGCGCGCACGATGGCGCCCAGGTTGGCCGCCGTGCCGATGGCCGCGAGGCCCGCCACGCCGGCGCCGGCGATGAAGACCTTGGCCGGAGGCACCTTGCCCGCGGCCGTGATCTGGCCGTTGAAGTAGCGGCCGAAGGCATTGGCCGCCTCGATGACCGCGCGGTAGCCGGAAACGCCGGCGGTGGAGGTCAGCGCATCCATCTTCTGCGCGCGCGAGAGCGTGCGCGGCAGGCAGTCGATGGCCAGCACGGTAGCGTTCTTGGCGGCGAGCTGCTGCATCAGCTCGGGTTCTGGGCAGGCCAGATGAAGTCGATCAGCGTGCCGCCCTCGCGCATCAGCGCCACTTCGCCGCTGCTCGGCGGGCGCACCTTGAAAACGATGTCCGAAGCGGCCCACAACTGCGCGGCGCTGTCGATGACCTGGGCCCCGACGGCGCGGTAGGCGTCATCGCTGAAGTTGGCGCCCTCGCCCGCGCCCGACTCGACGGCGACCTCGAAGCCCAGCTTGATGAGCTTCTCCACCACATCGGGCACCGTGGCCACGCGCTTTTCCAGCGGGAAGGTTTCCCGTGGCACGCCGATGCGCTCGACCTGGCGGCGATGCGCCGCTGCGCTGGGCTTTGACTGCATGAATACTCCTCTCGATATGTGGCAATCCTTCCGGTGCATAGCGGTGCGCCCGCCATCAAAGGAGCATTGAAGAACCTACTTGGTCAGACCTTTTCTCTTCACCGCCTTGAGCCACCTGTCCTATCGCCGAGTACCTCGGAATGATTGCCTGCAGCGGCATGAGATGGGGGTGGCTACTTCGCAGGTGGGCGTCCCAACGAGAAGCCCCACTGGGGTGTCCCCGAAACGCAGTCCCGTTGACAAGCCGATTGCAAAGGCCGAAGGGTCACTGCACAGGATGTGACCACGTCCGCACTACATGCAATCGCCGCTTCAGAACGCTGCGTCAGAGAACTCCAGCGTGGCGCCCGAGCCAGAGACGATTGCATGCCGCAGCCCTGCCGATTTGGAAAGAACGTGGTCAGCGTAGAAGCGGCAGGTCAAAATCTTGTTGGTCAAGAAATCCGAGCCAGGATCCGATGCGAGGAGGCGGTCGGCAGCCAGTGCGGCACGTCCCATTTGCCATCCAGCCGCAACGATGCCCAGGAGTTCCAGGAACGGGCCAGAACCCGCCAGAGCAGGCTTGGGACCGCCCTCCCAAGACTTCACAAGCGACTCCACTGCTGCCTCGAGGTCGCCGATACCCTTGTTCAACTGAGCACCAATGGCGCAGAGTTCGGCTTGTGCATGGGATTCCAGGTCCGCCTGAACCTGCCGCATGCGCACGATCACCGCTCTGATCGCGCGCCCACCATCGCGGCCGATCTTGCGCCCCACCAGATCCATCGCCTGGATGCCAGTCGTGCCCTCATAGATTGTCGTGATGCGGGCGTCGCGGAGATACTGCGCCGCGCCGGTTTCTTCGATGAAGCCCACGCCGCCGTGAACCTGGATTCCCATGGAGGCGATATCCAAACCGGTCTCAGTGAACCACCCCTTGGCGATGGGCATCATCAGTTCGACGAAGGCCTGGTGGGCATCCCGGACTTCCGGATCCGGATTCAGTGCGGCCTGGTCCATGCTTGCCGCCATCACCGACGCCAGCGCGCGCATGGCCTCGATCCGGGATTTCATGCTGAGCAGCATCCGGCGCACATCGGGGTGCCGGATGATCGCAACCTTGGCGCCGGTCTCACCGCCTTGCTCCACGCCTTGAACCCGCTCCCGCGCATATGCCCTGGCCTTCTGGTACGCGCGTTCGGCCAGGCCAATGCCCTCCAGGCCCACGGCGAAGCGCGCCGAGTTCATCATGATGAACATGTACTCCAGCCCGCGGTTCTCCTCACCGACCAGATAGCCGACCGCTCCCGCACCGTCGCCGAAAGCCATGACGCACGTGGGCGTGGCATGCAGGCCGAGCTTGCGCTCGATCGACACTGCTCGCACGTCGTTGCGCTCGCCCAGCGAACCATCGTCATTGACCAGCACCTTCGGCACCGCGAACAGCGAGATCCCCTTGGTTCCGGCCGGGGCGCCTTCGACCCTCGCAAGCACCAGATGCACCACGTTCGGAACGAGATCGTGGTCCCCGTAGGTGATGAAGATCTTGGTGCCATGCAACCGGTAGGAGCCATCGGCCACGCGGGTGGCGCGGGTGCGCACGGCGGACAGGTCAGAGCCTGCCTGCGGCTCGGTCAGCACCATCGTGCCAGTCCATTCACCGCTGACCATGCGCGGCAGATACCGCTGCTGCAGTTCGGACGAGCCGGCGTGCCGCATCACGTTCACCGCGCCTCGCGACAGCAGGCTCAGCAGGCCGAAAGCCACGCTGCCGCTGTTCCACATTTCTTCGACTGCGGCGGCCAGTACGCCAGGCAGATTCTGTCCGCCCTGCGCTTCGGGCGCAGAAAGCGCCGGCCAGCCGGCCTCGACGAAGCGCGCATAGGCCTGCGCCCAGCCCGCAGGCATGCGTGGCTGACCACCCTCGAGACGGACGCCCTCGACGTCGCCCGAATGATTCAGAGGGGCGATTACCTCCGAGGCAAAGACCCCGGCCTCTTCCAGAACCGCACGAGCAAGGTCGGGGGTGGCCTCGCCATAGCCAGGCAGCGCCGCGATTTCATGCAGGTCCGCGAGCTCACTTAGAACGAACTGCATGTCCTGCAAGGGTGGGGTGTAGTGACTCATAGTGCCTCCTGTGGCGAAGCGTTTGCGTATACCAACGCAAACGGATGGATAAATTTCTTATTCGGCTCTCCAACCGAGCGGGACGCCTGGGTCGTGAGGCACCGGTGCCTAAGACATCGCGAGGGCTTGCTGCAAGGGCATGCCGCTCACTCTCCGGTGAAGTTCGGAGTCCGCTTTTGGGAGAACGCCTGCAGGCCTTCCCGGTAGTCGGCACTCCAGCCCATTTCGCGAATGAAGCTGGCCTCCATGGACAGTTGCTGCTCCAGCGAATGGTTGGTGGCCGCATGCATCAACTGCCGGGTGCGTACCAACGCCTTGGTCGGCATCTGGGCGATTTGTGCTGCCAACGCGTCGATGGTGCTGGCGAACTTCGAGTCCTCGACCACCTGCCAGATGAGCCCCCACTCAGCCGCCTTCGCTGCTGGGAGCTTCTCGGCGAGCATTGCCAGACCCAGAGCACGCACGGTGCCAACGGATCGCGTGAGAAACCAGGTACTACCGGTATCCGGCGTCAGCCCGATCCTGGAGAACGCTTGCAGAAAGTAAGCGGATTGGGCGGCCACCACCAGATCGCAAGCCAGCGCGATGGATGCGCCGCCTCCCGCAGCCAACCCTTGAACCGCCGCGACAGTAGGAACCTGCAGGCTCTGCAAGCGCATCACCAGCGGCTTGAAATACCGCTCCACCAGATTGCCGATGTCCGGCAACTTGCCATCGACCTCCTGCATGGCGGGATCGGCAAGATCCTGCCCTGCACAGAAGGCGCGCCCCGCCCCGCCAAGCACCAGCACCCGCACCTGGCGGTCGGCTTCAATGCGGGACATAGCCTCATGGAGCTCCACCATGGTCTCGGAGTCCAGGCTGTTGAGCTTCTCCGGCCGGTTCAGCACGATGCGCGCCACGCCGCTGTCCACCGTGAAAAGAATATTCTTGAATGTCATGTTCTAACTCCTTCAGGATGTGATCGGAATCAGTTCTGCTTGCGCACGACGATCCCGACGCCGATTGCGGTGACGACCATCCCGGCGACCGTCAGCCCCGTGACCGGCTCGCCAAAAAGCACCCATGCCATCACCGCTGTGGTGGGAGGCACGAGGTAGAAAAGACTGGTGACGGACGTTGCGGCGCCTCGCTGGATCAACAGATACAGCAAAGAGCTGCCTCCCAACGTCAGCCCCAGCACGGACCAGACCATGGCCCCCGCCAACTCCAAATTCAGGCCCCCAGCGGCGCCGACCCACCGCATCGGCTCCGTTTCCAGCAACGCCAAAGGTGTGGTGACCACAAACGCCGCCAGCAATTGGATGAAGCTGGCAATCCGGACATCGCAGGGAGCCACGAAGCGCTTCTGGTACAGGGTTCCCACGGTGATGGCCAGCAGAGCCATCAACGCGCAACTCAAACTGGCAGGGCCAACCTCCCCGAACCCCAGCTTTGCCCAAACCACCAGCAGCAATCCCAGCAGTCCGAGAACAAGCCCCACCCATTGGGCTCCTGACACGTTTCCGCCTCGGCGGGAAAGCCAGATCGCCGTCAAAACGGGCTGCAACCCGACGAGCAATGCCGTCAGACCCGCGCCCATCCCCATCTTCACTGCGGTCCACACACCGCCCAAGTAGATGGCGTGCATCAGAATCCCGGTGACGCTCAGGTGCAGCCAGCCCCGGGCGTCCCACGGCCAGGTAGCCCGAGCGGCAAATGCCCAAATGCCAAAGCAGCCGACGGACAAGGCATAGCGAACCGCCAGGAACTTCATGGGCGGCGAATGCGGCATGCCGTACCTGGCCACGACAAAGCCCGTGGCCCAAATGACCACGAACACAAGGGGCATCGCGCGCACCAGCATCGGACTGGCCGCCGAATGCGATGGCTCTCGGAGATCAGATTCGCTGGAAATAGGAACTCCCTGAATCAAAGACTGCGTGGATAAACCATTCAACGTCCAGTGAACTGAGGCTTGCGCTTGCCCAGAAAGGCTGAGACCCCCTCAGCAGCATCCCCGGTCTGGGTCGCCACCGAGAAACACTCCGCTTCCTGCTGGAGCCCATCCTCCATAGGCATGGACTGCGAATGCCGTATGGCCTCGATCGCATAGCCCAGGGACGCCGGAAACGGCTCGCCGAGGCACGTCAGATAAGCGACTCCCGCGTCAATTGGATCCGCGACCTCGACGATGCGATGGATCAGGCCGATGCGCTCGGCTTCCTGGGCATCGATCGCACGGCCGCTGGCAATCAACTCAACAGCTCGCCCAACGCCCACCAGGCGCGGCAGCCGCTGGGTTCCCCCGTAGCCGGGAATGAGGCCCAGCTTGATCTCGGGAGGCCAAGCCGCGACGTGGGCGTCGCGATGCGAAAGGTGCACGCCATCGCCAGCTCGAGCCCGCCCCCGAACGCCACGCCAGTGATGACGGCGACCGAAGGAATGCGCAGCCTGTCCAGCTTGGCAAATGCCAACTGACCCCGCCGTGCGGTTTCGCGCTGCTCGCCGGCATCCTTGCCCTGCAGTTCGCTCACATCGGCGCCAGCACAGAAGGCCTTGCCGCCGCCGGCGCCGACGATGAGCAGCGCCCGGGCGTCCGATACCGCGACCTCGTCCAGACGGTTGGAGATCTCTCCGACCATCTCGGCGTTCAGCGCATTCAACGCCTTCGGACGGTTCAGCGTCAGGATCGCGACACCGTCACGATAGGTCAGCTCCGCGCTCATGCCTGCTTGCCTTCGTCGGATTGGGGACGGAAACGCGGCTTGCGCTTCTCCAGGAAGGCCTTGACGCCCTCGTGAGACTCTTCGGTACCGTAGTACAGCGCCAGCGCCTGCATGCCCAATCCGCCGATACCACGAATCGAATCGGAGTCGGCGTTGAAAGAGCGCTTGGCGATGGCGATCGCTGTCGGGCTCTTTTCCATGATTTCCTGGCACCAGCGATCGACTTCCGCATCCAATTCCGCCATGGGAACGACAGCGTTAACCAGCCCCATGGCGAGCGCTTCCTGTGCCTTGTAGCGGCGGCACAGATACCAGATCTCACGGGCTTTCTTCTCGCCAACCACGCGGGCCAGATAGGCCGTGCCGAAGCCGGGATCCACCGAGCCGACCTTGGGGCCGACCTGGCCGAACTGGGCCGTGTCGGCTGCAATCGCCAGATCGCAGCAGGTCACCAGCACGTTGCCTCCACCGATGGCAAAGCCATTCACGCGGGCAATCACGGGCTTCGGCACCTCGCGGATCATTCCTTGCAGCTCTTCGACCGGCAGGCCGATCAGACCGCGACCGTCGTAGCCACCATCATGGGCCGACTGGTCGCCCCCCGTGCAGAACGCCTTCTCGCCCACGCCGGTGAGCACGATGACGCCGATGCTCTTGTCCCAGCCGGCACGGTGCAGTGCGTCGATCAGTTCGTCGCACGTCTTGCCGCGAAATGCGTTGTACTTTTCGGGGCGGTTGATGGAGATGCGGGCAACGCCGCCCTTCACTTCGTAGAGGATGTCCGTGTAGTCACTCATGGTCGTTTCCTGGGGGTTAGCCGTGCATGGTCAGGCCGCCAGACACCGAAATGACCTGGCCGGTAATGAAGTTGGCGTCGTCGCTGGAGAGGAACGCCACGGCGCCGGGAATGTCCTCGGGCTGGCCGAGGCGCTTCAGGGGAATGGCCCGCTTGAGACCGTCGTAGATCTTCTGGCCGAACTCGCCACCGCCCGTGAAGGACTGCAGCAGCGCGGTATCGGTCGGTCCAGGGCACACCACGTTGACGCGCACGTTGCTGCGTGCCGTCTCACGGGCCAGCGTCTTGCTGAAGGCAATGATGCCGCCCTTGCATGCGGAGTAGACGGATTCGCCGGACGAACCTACGCGCCCTGCATCGGAGGCGATGTTGACGATCTTGCCCCACCGGCCTCCACCATGAAAGGCACCACGGCATGCTGCAGGCTCAACGGGCCTTTGAGGTTGATCGCGATTAGCTTGTCCCACAGATCGGGCGTGGTCTCGACAAACTGCTTGGCCACGTCCCAGCCAGCGTTGTTGACGAGGATGTCGATCTGCTTGAGGTCGGCATGGATCTTCTGCACGGCCTTGGCAACCGCGTCGTGATCCGTGATGTCCAGCTGAGCCGTGGTCAGTTGACCCGCGTACTGCTGGAATTGGCCCTTGATTTCATCGAGCCCAGCCTGGTTCAGATCCAGTGCGGCGACGCGCGCACCCTCTTCCAAGAAGCGCTGCACCAGGCTGCGCCCGATGCCGCCGGCTGCGCCAGTGATGATGGCCACCTTGTCTTTGAGTCCACGCATGGGAATGCTCTCCTGTAAATAGATTGAGTCAGTGATTGCGGTTGGCGATGACCTGAGCGACGTGGTCGCGCAGCTTGAATTTCTGCAGCTTGCCGGTGGCAGTGCGCACGATGGGCTCGAAGAGCACATGCTTCGGCGTCTTGAAACCCGGGAGCTTGGCGCGACAGAACTGGATCACCTCTTCCTGCGTCAAGGAGCCGACGTGCTGCGGATGCAGTTCCAGCACCGCACAGGGCACTTCGCCCCACTTCTCATCGGGCACGGCGACCACTGCGGCCTGGAACACTGCCGGGTGCGTGAACAAGACCTCCTCGACCTCGATGGAAGAGACGTTCTCGCCGCCGGAAATGATGATGTCCTTGGAACGGTCCTTGATCTCGATGTAGCCGTCCTCATGCACCACGGCAAGATCGCCGCTGTGCATCCATCCACCCTCGAAGGCCTCTTGCGTGGCCTCGGGGTTCTTGAGGTAGCCCTTCATGCCCATATTCCCTCGGAACAGCACCTCGCCGATCGTCTTGCCGTCGCGGGACACGGGCTGCAGGGTATGTGGATTGGCCACGATCATGTCTCCCGCGACCGCCGTGCGCACGCCCTGGCGGCCCATGTGGCGCAGACGCTCTTCAGCCGGCAAGGCGGCCCACGAATCCTGGGGCACGCAGGTGGTGTTGACACCATGCTGCTCCGTCATGCCGTACACATGCAGCACCTCGAAGCCCAGGGCCTCGGTTTGCGCGATCACCGATACGGGCGGCGAGGCTCCGGCGCAGGCGACCCAGATGGGGAGTTGGGCTTGCTCCAGTCCTGCGGTTTGCCAGCGATCAGCGAACTGAGCACCGCCGGCGCGCCACAGAAATGCGTCACGCCATGCTGGCCAATGGCGGCGTAGATATCCTCCGCGACCACTTTGCGCAGGCACACACTCGTCCCGGCCACGGCGGCCAGGGCCCACGCATAGCACCAGCCGTTGCAATGGAACAGCGGCAAGGTCCACAGGTAGACCGGGACTCCTACGTTCAACCGCGCATAGAGGGAGGTGCCGAGCGCATTGAGATAGGCCGCACGGTGGTGGTAGACCACGCCCTTGGGGTTGCCCGTGGTTCCCGAGGTGTAGTTCAACGCGATGGCGTCCCACTCGTCCTCGGGGTAGCGCAGCTGCGCATCAGCAGGCGCATCGGCCAGGAAACGCTCGTAGTCGATCACACCCACCGGGTCGGCGTCTGGGACGTCGCTTGCACGGATGTCCACCACATCCATTTGCAAGCCGGAGAGCTTCACCGCCGCACGCGCCACCTCGGCAAATTGCTGGTCCACCATCAGCAACCGGGTCTCGGAATGCTGCAGGATGAAGGCGATCGCCGCCGCGTCCAGGCGGATGTTGATGGAGTTGACGACAGCGCCCGCCATGGGCACCCCAAACTGCGCCTCCAGCATCTCGGGGATATTGGCCGCGAGGATGGCGACCGTATCTCCACGCTGGATGCCCGCGCCGATCAACGCGCGTGCCAGGCTGCGGCAACGCTGGGCGTAGGCGGCCCATGTATAGCGCCGCTCGCCATGAATGACAGCGATGCGGTCTGGATGGATGTCCGCCGCTCGGTCGAGCAACGCCAGCGGGGTCAGTGGCTGGTAGTTGGCCGGGTTCTTGTCAAGACCTTGTTTGAATTTGTTCGTCATGCTTGTCTCTGAGTTAGGGCTGTCAAAGTCAGAACGAAACGGCCAGACGCGTTGCCTGGTCGATGGCGCGCAATGCGTCCAATTCGGCAGCAACATCGGCTCCGCCGATCACGTAGGGCTTGACGCCTCGCTCGGCCAAACCATCGAACAGCGTCCGGTTCGAGAGCTGTCCCGCGCAGAGGATGACAGTGTCCGCGTCCAATACGCGAGCCTCGCCATTCACGCTGTAGTGCAGGCCCTGGTCGTCAACGGCCTGGTAACTTGCTCCGGCCGTCATCGCCACGTCTGCCTTGCGCAGCTTGGCCTTGAGAATCCACCCGGTGGACTTGCCCAAGTTCTTGCCCAGTGACTCGGGCTTGCGTTGGAACATGTGGATGACGCGCTCGGTGCCGTGCTGCGCAGGCGCCTTGAGCCCGCCCGCGCTGCGAATGGCCGTATCCACACCCCAGGCATCCATGAATACCTTTGGCTTGAGCGACTCCTCGGCACTGCCGACCAGGTACTCGGCCACGTCGAAGCCGATCCCGCCCGCGCCGATGATGGCAACCTTGCTGCCCACCGGTGCGCCGTTGGCCAGGACATCCAGATAACTGACCACCTTCGGGTGGTCAAGGCCCTTGATGTCGGGCTCGCGCGGAGTCACGCCCGTTGCGATCACCACCTCGTCGAACTCGCCCGAACGCACTCGTGCGGCCAGATCCTCCGCATCGGCTCGGGTTTTCAGATGCACCGCGACCTTCAGGCGCTCCAGCGAGACTCGGAAGTAGCGCAGCATTTCGTTGAACTCGTTCTTGCCCGGCACTTTGCGAGCCATATTCAGTTGGCCACCGAGCTGATCGCCTGCCTCGAACAAGGTGACCCGATGACCACGCTGCGCGGCATTGATCGCAAAGGCCATGCCGGCAGGCCCGCCACCGACAACGGCGAAATGCTTGGGCGCGGTGGTCTTGCTATCGTCGAACTCGATCTCGCGCCCTGCCCTCGGGTTCACCAGGCAAGTCGCCACGCGGTCGGTAAAAATGCGGTCCAAGCAGGCCTGGTTGCAGGCGATGCAGGTATTGATCTCGTCGGCGCGGTTCTCGCGCGTCTTGCGTGCGAACTCGGGGTCGGCGAGCAGCGGACGGGCCATCGAAACCAGATCGGCAGCGCCGGAAGCGATGATCTCTTCAGCCACATCAGGAGCATTGATGCGGTTGGACGCCATCACCGGAATGCCGACCGCACGCTTCACGTTGCGGATCGCGTCGATCCATGCCGCACGCGGGACCGGCGCTGCCATGGTCGGCACGGACGATTCGTGCCAGCCGATGCCGGTGTTGATCATGTCGGCACCCGCCGCTTCGACCCGGCGGGCGAATTCGGCCACTTCTTCGCCGGTCATACCCCCATCCATCAGGTCGATGGACGAGATGCGGTAGATGACCATGAATTCGGGCGAGACCCGCGCCCGCACGGCCTTCACGATTTCAAGGGGAAGCGGATCCGGCGCTCGAAGTCGCCGCCGAACTCGTCGTCGCGCTGATTGGTCAATGCTGCGGTGAACTCGTTGATCAGGTAGCCCTCGGAGCCCATGATCTCGACACCCACGTAGCCAGCCTGCTCTGCCAGTGCCGATGTGTTCGCAAAGCTCTCGACCGTTGCCCAGACCTCTTCGGTCGTCAGCGCACGTGGAGGAAAGACGTTGATCCGCGCCTTGCCGGCCGACGGCGCCACACAGGTGGACACCTTGGCATAACGGCCTGCGTGAAGAATCTGCAGGACGATGCGTCCACCGGCCTCATTCACCGCCGAGGTGATCGCGCGGTGCTCGCCCAAATCCTCGGGCTTTTGCAGCACCAGACCACCTTCATCCATCACCCCTTCGGGCACGGGGAGTAGCCGCCGGTAAGGATGAGGCCGATCTCACCTGCGGCACGGGCCGCGTAGAAGGCCGCCAGTCTTTCATGGGGACGATCCATTGTTTCCAGGCGCGTATGCATTGCGCCCATCACCATGCGGTTCGGCAGATCTACCCCAGCGACGCGCAGGGGGCTCAGGAGGTGTGGATAGGTTGACATGTTTGTCTCTCGTGGTGGGTCTGGGGTGAGTGCAATGATCCTTGCCCCATCAATTTACGTCAAGATCATGACGTATTTTATTTGAGAAATACAGGGTTAACACCTAATTCATTTAACATCCCAACCCAAATAACCATCAACATCACTACACAAATGAAAGCGATCGGCGCTACGACGATGACAGCTCCTCCGGGCGTGCGGGGATGCCGAACCAGGTGTGGAACTCGCATTCGACGCGCGGCGCCCCCTCCCCCGGCAAGGCGAGGTTGGGCTAGCAGCACCTGGCCAGGCCGCGAGGCCCCCGCCATCCATGCCACTCACGTGGCAGCACTCGTCTTGAGGGTCTTGAGGGTCAGTTCCGAAGCCGATCGGCCATGGTTGATGCACGCAAGCGCAATCGCTCCCACAACGCCTGCGGCACCGATGACCAGGAAGTTCTGCTCAAGAGGAAGTTGCAGGGACACGATCAACCCGATCAGCAAAGGCGCAGCGATCGCCCCCATGCGCCCGATGCCCGACGCCATGCCGATGCCGGTGGACCGAATGTCTGACGGGTAGTACTGGCCGCTGTAGGCGTAGACCACGATTTGCGCCCCCGTCGAGCAAGCCCCAACCGCTGCGATGATGAAATAGAGCACCTCCGTCGAGGTTTTCAGCGTCATCATGTACAGGAAGACGCCGCCCAACGCGTACATGCAGACCACGACCCATTTGATGTGGAACCGGTCCGCAAGCCACCCGCCGCCGATCGATCCGATCACCGCACCCACATTGAGTGCGATGACAAAACTCAATGCGGAGCCAAGGCTGTAGCCCGACATGGCCATCAGCTTTGTCAGCCAGGTGCTGAGCGCGTAGATCATGAACAAGCCGGTGAAGAAGGCCACCCAGAACATCACCGTGCTCAGTCCGCGGCCATCCTGGAACAGCTGCGCTACCGTGACACCTGCCCCGGAATGGGCGGCTCGAGGCGGACGGAAGGTGTCGTTGGCGCCGACCTTGAGCCCCGGATCGATGGATTGGGCGATCTGACGCAATTGCGAGCTGTCGCGCCGGGATACCAGGAACGACAGCGATTCAGGCATCGACTTCAGGATGAAGGGGATCAGCAGAACCGGGACACCGGCGGCAAAGAACACGATCTGCCAACCGAACTGCGCGATGAATTGCTTTCCCAGTACGGCAGCCAGAATGCCGCCGATAGCGTAGCCGGAAAACATCACGGTCGTCAGGAAACTCCGGATCCGCTTGGGCGCGTACTCGGTCATCTGGGCTGTGATGTTCGGCATCACGCCGCCAATGCCCAGCCCGCGATGAAGCGCGCGATGCTAAAGGTAACAGGATCCTTGGTCAGCCCCGCTGCCGCGGTGAACACGCTGAAGAGAAACACGCACAGCGAGATCGTCCAACGGCGGCCGATCTTGTCCGACAGCGCGCCCAGAAAGATGGCGCCGAACATCATCCCGAACAGAGCCGAACTGGCCATGAAGCCAGCGGTCGCGGCTTCCACGCCCATCTCCTTCATGATGGCTGGAAGCGCCGCCCCTGCGACCGCTAGGTCATAGCCATCAATGATGATGACCAGGAAGCACCAAGCCAGCACCTTGGCATGGAAGCGGTTGAACTTGGCCCCATCGGCAAGTTCGTGCACGTTGATCTCTCGCATAGGTCTTGTCTCCTTTGTTTCTGTGGGATGTATCGGAACCACGACCAAGACCTGCTGCATCGGCGCGCCCTTGCGAAGCACAAGCGGCCAGAACAGACCTCCGCGCGGCCCATCGCCCTCACGACCTCGCGATCTTTCCAGAGTCGCGCATTTATATCAAGTTCATGATATATATTTTTGTGCAAATCCAGGGTTTTTACCTATTTTTCCACGATGTAATGCCAACCATCTATGCAATGATGATTACATAATTAGGTAGATCAACGCATCAGAATCGTCAGCAAAAAGGGCAGCTTGAGCCCTTGGCTTTGACACGCCCCACCACCCTTACCTCCTCCGAGCAGCATGAAAGCCGTACTCATCCGTCAGTTCAGCGAGGACCCTCGCACACATCACGTCGAAGAGGTGGCCGATCCGGTTGTCGGCCCCGACGACGTCCTGATCAACGTCAAAGCCGCGTCTCTCAACTTTCCCGACCTCCTGGTCATGAGTGGGAAATACCAGGTCCTTCCCGAGCGTCCGTTCATTCCCGGCAAGGACGCAGCCGGCATCGTGGAGGCCGTCGGTCCGAACGTGCGATCACTCAAGCCTGGCGACCACGTCGTGGCGCAGATGGAGAACGGTTGCTTCGCAAGTCGCCTGTCCGTTCCTCAGGCGAGCGCACAAAAGATCTCGACAGAAATTCCTTTCGCCGATGCAGCTGCGATGGGCCTCGTGTACCAGACGGCGTTCTTTGCGCTCACGGACCGCGGCAGCTTCCGCAAGGGGAGACCGTGCTGATCAGTGGAGCTGGAGGGGGCGTTGGCCTTGCAGCTGTTCAAATCGCCAAGGCACTCGGCGCGAAAGTCCTCGCGGGTGTGACCTCTGAAGTCCAGGCGGAAGCAGTGCGTCAATCCGGAGCCGACGAGGTGATTGACCTCTCCGCCACCAACCTCCCAGACTCCCTTCGCGAGCAAGTGCATCGCGCCACCAACGGCAAAGGCGCCGATGTATTTCTGGACCCCGTAGGCGGCGATGTGTTCGATGCGTGCATTCGCGCCCTTGCGCGGCGCGGCCGAGCAGTGATCATCGGGTTCGCCGCCGGCAAGATTCCGGTGATTAAAGGCTCCTACCTACTGCTCAAGAACATCTCCGTCGCCGGCATGCAATGGACGGACTATCCGACCTACTCGCCAGAGCTCGTCGCAGATGCCCAAGCGAAACTGAACGAACTCTACGTTCAGGGGTTCGTGCGCCCGCACATCACGCAAACGTTCCCTCTCGAATCTTTCGCAGACGCAGCGGCCCGGCTTACGTCAAGAGGGGTGATCGGGAAGCTTGTCCTAACCATCCAATAGCGCGGAACACATGAGCGCCACGATTTTTGCCCGCATCATTCAGCGCGAAATTCCCGCTGCCATCGTCTACGAGGACGAGTTGACGATCGCCTTCATGGACGCAGGCCAGGTCAACCCTGGCCATGTGATCGTGGCCACCAAAGCGCATGTCGAAACCATTCTCGATCTTGACGACGAGGCAGCTGGCGCGCTGTTCCGGACGGCAGCACGCATCGCACGCGCCGTCGAAGCCGCATTCCATCCGGACGGCATCACCGTACTGCAGACGAACAGACCAGCGGGTTGGCAAACGGTGCCGCATGTCCATCTGCATGTGCTGCCGCGCCATGACGGCGATGGCGTGACACTGGGATGGCCGCGCAAAGAGCCGTCGTTTACAGAACTCCAGTCGCTGGCCTCCCGGTTGACTGGCTCGTATAGCCCTAACCATCGTCGGACGATCGAGACTGCGTCGCGCCAGATATTGATTTCAGAAACGTCCGGTATGTCCGCGACCGAATCACAGCCGCGCGCCCACCTCCTACAGTGATGCGCTTCACAACACACTTCGGAGACTTGGATGAAAGGCTACGTGCTGGCATTCATCGACGTGGAAGATCCGTCAAGCTACGCCCCTATGCAGCAGGCGCACCTGCAACGATCGCGGCCCACGGCGGCAAGTACCTCATCCGCAACGGAGCCAAGGAGCTGCGCGAAGGAACGCTTCCAGCCGACCGCCTCGTCGTTTTGGAGTTCCCGTCCGTGGCCCAAGCCCGCGCCTGGTACGAATCGCCCGAGTACCAGGCCCTGGTGCCGATTCGCCAAGGAGCCTCGAAAGGCTCTCTCATGATCGTGGAAGGATTTGGCGAAGTGTCGTAACGACGGCCTGACCGTACTCAGGCTGTCGTCTGCGACCGTACCCTACGAAAAAAACCTGCGTTCATGCCGGCCGCCCTTGACCCCCTAGATCTGCGGATCCTCGCGGTCTTGCAGCGCAATGGCCGGATCTCGAACAATGACCTGGCCCAGGAGGTAGGGCTGTCTCCCTCCCCTGCCTACGCAGAGTACGGATGCTGGAGGACACAGGCGTCATCCGCCGCTATGCCGCCGTCTTAGCCCCGTCCGAAGTGGGCCTGCCTCGCACATTCTTTGCAAGGATCTCGCTGTTGGCCCGAGACGGGTCACCTCCCAGCAGTTCGCCGCTGCAATGTCGGCGTTGCCTCAGGTGCTCGAGTGCTATCTGATGTTCAGCGAGTGCGATGCCCTGCTGCGGGTCATAGGCAGCGATCTCGAAGACTATCGACGATTCCTGGATCAGCACCTGACTCTCGCCAACGGAGTCCGGCGCGTTCAGACCGACATTCCTTGCTCGGTGATCAAGCAAACGCTTGAACTGCCATTGCATCCCCACGGATCTCCTTCGGGCGAAGGGAGGCCCTAACCATGACGCCCGACCAGAACGTGGCGCCCGACACGGCGGACGACAACGCCTCTCGGAATTTCGTTCTTGCTCTAGCTTTCATCTTCCCAGGGTTGGCATCCATCCCCAGGGCAACCTTCGACATCCCGTCATTGAGCTGGTTGATGTGGTGCAGCAGAGAGACCTTGTCGTCGAAGCGAAAGCTTGCCACCGCTTGACGATAGAACTCGTAGATTCTTGGCTGGATTCCGTCCCAGAACGCCCGACCCGGGGCAGCATCACAACTTTCTTGGCACGCCTATCAGCTGGATCCACGACGCGCGCCACATGCCCTTCGCGCTCCAAGCGCTTGAGAACCCCATCGAGACTCTGGCGGCTCACAACCAGGTAGTCCGCCAGATCGGAAAACGACATTCCATCCTTCACCTGCTTACGCGACAGGGCTCCCAGTGTCGCCCACTGAACTGTGGTGATGCCAAGCTCCTTGACGGACTGGCGATCCAGGGTGTTGCCAGCTTGGAACAGGCGAAAAAACAATCGGTTGTGAACGGCGGAAACCGATTGATCGTAGTTTTCGTTATCAGACATGCGCAGGCTAGTAGTCGGAGAGCTTCAAAGAGTTCAGAGCCGAGTCATCAGGTAGCTGAACATCTCACGGGAACGACGGATGGCCACTGTGCGTGCCGCGACCCATGAAGGCGCGTTTCCTCCATGCGCCGCGAGCATCGACAGCCCCTAGTCCATCTTAGCGGCTTTGCGCAAGGATGTTGACATAAACACCCGTTCGATTGAAGGCCGCGCCCAAATTGCCGGTCAGGTGCCCGTCGAGGCATGGGGCGCTGCACGTAGCGGCGCGGCCCCGCTGCTGCCCTCCCACTAGCAGCGGGGCCGCACCGACCTTTCGTCTAACAGCCAGCCCGCAGACGCTTCCCGAGAGTAGTCATGTGCAGCGGTTAAGCCCGTTGCTGCTGTCGCCGATTCGGGCAAGATCAGCTTCGTCGGCTTCGAGATCGTCAAGAGCAACCGTCCCGAACTGACGGCCGCCAAGATCATCGTCTCGGGCGGCCTGGCGCTGGGCAGCGAAGAGAAGTTCAAGGAAGTCATTACCCCGCTGGCCGACAAGCTGGGCGCCGCCATCGGTGCCAGCCGCGCCGCGGTGGACGCGGGCTACGCCCCCAACGACCTGCTGGTCGGCCAGACCGGCAAGATCGTGGCGCCGCGGCTGTACATGGCCCACGGCATCTCGGGCGCATCCAGCACTTGGCCGGCATGAAGGACTCCAAGGTGATCGTGGCGCTCAACAAGGACCCCGAGGCACCGATTCTCTCGGTGGCCGACTATGGGCTGGAAGCGGATACCTCCGAAGCTTCGCCGGCGCTGGTTGCCGCACCGGGGCGCGAGTAGAGCTAACCTCCTCTGCGCTCGGGATCAAAGCGGGGCTGGTCTGCGGATACCAATTCGTCGCTATCCAGACACTCAGTTTTAACCTAGGAGGCGCAGATAAGCAGGGTTGGCGCTTTCGTCCTCGAAGGGTAGTTGAGCCCGAACAGGAACTTGCGCAGTGCTACCGCATCCCGCGCGGTACCTGGATACCGACGAGGATGCGGCCATAGTCCGCGCCCTGGTTGCGGTAGTGGAAAAGGCTGATGTTCCAGCCAGGGTCCATGCTGGTGAGGAATCGCATCAGCGCGCCTGGGCGCTCGGGAATGTGAAGTGGTAGAGCCGCTCGTCGCGGGCCAGTTCACTGTGGCCGCCGACCATATGTCGCACATGCTGTTTGGCCAGCTCGTTGTGCGTGAGGTCGAGCGTCTCGAACCCGGCTTTGCTGAAGGTGCGTGCGAGCTTTTCAGCCTCGTCGGGCCTACTGATAGCAACGCCGACAAAGATCTGAGCGACCTCGGCATCGGCAATGCGATAGTTGAACTCGGTGACGCTGCGTGGCCCTAGCAACTCGCAGAAGCGCCGGAAGCTGCCGCGCGCCTCCGGGATGGTGACGACGAACAGAGCTTCGCGCTGCTCGCCGACCTCGGCGCGCTCAGCGACAAAGCCGAGCCGGTCGAAGTTCATGTTCGCGCCCGAGGTGATGGCGATGAAGGTCTGGCCTTTGCAGCCGTGCTCCGCGGCGTATTTCTTGATAGCTGCCACGCCCAGGGCGCCGGAGGGTTCGAGGATGCTGCGAGTGTCTTCGAACACATCTTTGATCGCAGCGCAGGCGGCGTCGGTATCGACAACGATGAAGTCGTCGACCAGCGCCTGCGTAACGCGGAACGTCTCCTCTCCGACCAGCTTGACAGCTGTGCCGTCCGCAAACAGGCCCACGTCGGGTAGCGTCACGCGCTTGCCCGCGCGCACTGAGCGCAGCATCGCGTCGGAGTCGGTCGTCTGAACGCCAATGACCTTGGTCTCCGGCCGCACAGCCTTGACGTAGGCCGCCACGCCCGAGATCAGCCCGCCGCCGCCGATGGCGACAAAGATCGCGTCGATGCGGCCAGTGTGCTGGCGCAGCATTTCAACGGCGATGGTGCCCTGCCCCGCGATGACATCGGGGTCGTCGAAGGGGTGCACAAACGTCAGACCGTGCGCGCGCTCTAGCTCCAGCGCGTGGTTGAAGGCATCGGTGAAGCTCTCACCGTGCAGCACTACCTCACCGCCGTTGGCGGCCACCGCATCGACCTTGACCTTGGGCGCGGTGACCGGCATCACGATGACTGCGCGGCAGCCTAGCTTCTTTGCCGACAGCGCCACGCCCTGCGCATGGTTGCCCGCCGAAGCACAGATGACGCCCGCTGCCCGCTGCTCGGGCGTCAGCCGCGCCATCTTGTTGTAGGCGCCGCGCAGCTTGAAGCTGAACACGGGTTGCTCGTCCTCGCGCTTCAGGAGGACTTTGTTACCCAGCCGCTTAGAGAGCTTGGGCGCAGCGGTGAGCGGGGTTTCGCGCGCCACCTCGTATACCCGTGCGTTCAGGATGCGCTGCAGATAGCTGTCTCCCGAGGGCAGCACCGCAGGCTGTACAGGGGACGTCGGCGATGAGGTTTTAGCGGTACGCCGGGGCGGCGTGAAGAAGTGCTCATTTGGGAGTCCGTGTTCTTTTGCCGCAACGGCAGATGGTAGGGCGGCCCGTTAACGGGCACGGCGCCCACCCTCTCACACCGAGTTCATGACGGCGAGGGGCTTCGCGGAACTGCCCCATCCTGAATTCGTCCGCTCGCGCAGCGTCTCGCGGCCCCGGAGCCCATGAGTCCACCACGGGAAAACATGGCGCTCCGGACAGGAGCCAGGGCCTGGGATACCCGGCATTCACGTCTATATCCTTATATGTCTCAACCATTGCCACTCGCATCACCACAGGTGTAGCCCTAGGTTTTCCCTAGTATTTATATCATGTTCTTGACGTATATTCGCGATACTCAAAAACCTCAAGACGTTTCACGAGACAAATGCATGCGATCCGGTATCTGCTTCCTAAGGGCCGCCCACCCGGGCCGCCAGACTTCCTCCCAACGCCTTCGCACGACCGACTTGGCCGCTCGGCAGCGACCGAATGCGACCGAGGCCCTCGCCTCTCGCAACGCCTGACGCGCCGCTCTGCCCACTATCAGCCCGAGAAGGACGCCCATGGGATCCGACACCATCCTCGAGACCACCGATCTCACCAAGACGTTCAGTGGCTTCACTGCCGTGAACAAGGTCAACCTGCGCATACGTCGAGGCTCGATCCACGCCCTGATCGGCCCCAACGGCGCCGGCAAGACGACAGTGTTCAACTTGCTGACGAAATTCCTGCCGGTGTCCAGCGGCACCATCCGCTACCGCGGCGATGACATCACTCACGAGACGCCAGCGAAAACTGCTCGCAGGGGCATCGTCCGGTCCTTCCAGATCTCGGCCACGTTCCCGCACCTCACTGTGTTCCAAAACGTGCGGGTCGCGCTTCAGCGCAGGCAAAGCGCGTCCTTCGAGTTCTGGCGCCATGAGAAAGCGTTGAGCGTGCATGACGCCAGAGCCATGGAACTACTCGAGTCGGTCGGCCTAGGTGGCCTAGCCGGCGTGAAGGCTGTGGAACTGCCTTACGGCCGCAAGCGCGCGCTCGAACTCGCAACAACCCTGGCCCTCGAGCCAGAGCTGATGCTCCTGGACGAACCGACCCAGGGTATGGGCCACGAGGACGTGGGACAGGTGATGGGCCTAATTCAAAAGGTTGCCGCCCACCGGACCATTCTGATGGTGGAACACAACCTGTCCGTGGTCTCCCAGTTGTGCGACACGATCACCGTGCTGCAGCGCGGCGCCATCCTCGCCGAAGGCGATTACCAGACAGTTTCGAACGACGCGCGTGTGCGCGAGGCCTATATGGGCGCCGAAGCGGAGGCAGCATGAGCGACATCCTCCTAGAAGTACGCGATCTGCACGCCTACTACGGCGAGTCCCACGTCTTGCACGGGGTTGACCTCGAAGTCCGTACGGGTGAACTCGTCACCCTGCTGGGCCGCAATGGTGCAGGCCGGACCAGCACCCTGAAGGCGATCATGAACCTCACCGACCGCAAGACCGGTACGGTGCGTTTCAAGAGCCATGACATCGGCAAGCTCGAGCCCCATGAGATCGCCCGGCGCGGCATCGGTTACTGCCCGGAAGAGCGTGGCATCTACGCCGGCCTGTCGACGGAGGAAAACCTGCTGCTGCCACCCGTGGTGCAGCCGGGCGGCATGAGCGTGGACGAAATCTACGCAATGTTCCCCAATCTCCACGAGCGCCGTCGCAGTCCCGGCACGCGCCTTTCCGGCGGAGAGCAGCAGATGCTGGCCATGGCTCGCATCCTTCGCACCGGCGCCCGGCTGCTACTGCTCGACGAAATCACCGAAGGCCTCGCGCCGGTCATCGTGACCGCGCTGGGCAAAGCTATCCGCCAGCTGAAGGAGCGCGGCTACACGATCGTCCTCGTGGAGCAGAACTTCCGGTTCGCCGCGCCGCTGGCCGATCGTCACTACGTCCTTGAGCACGGCCAGGTCGTTCTCACCATCGACCGGACCGAGCTTGCGGACCGCACCGATACCTTGCACGAACTGCTCGGTGTCTAACCCCCCAGCCCACCCAGGAGACAGCAATGAAATTCAAGGCGCTGGCGCTTTGCGCCGCCATTTCCACCTTGTTCCAAGTATCGGCGCACGCGCAGATCTCTGACGACGTCGTGCGCATCGGCGTAATGACCGACCTCTCCGGTATCTATTCCGACCTCGCGGGTCCTGGTTCGGTGGTCGCCACGCAGATGGCCATCGACGACTTCATCGCAAAGGAGAAGCCGAACTTCAAGATCGAGATGGTCTCGGCGGACCATCAGAACAAGCCCGACATCGCCTCCAACAAGGCGCGCGAGTGGTTCGAGCGGGACAAGGTGGACATCGCCTCCGAGCTCGTGACTACCTCCGTCGGCCTAGCGGTGCAGAAGATCGCGAAGGAAAAAAACAAGATCGCGCTGAACACCGCGACCGCGTCGACCCGGGTCACCAACGAGGACTGCAACGACGTCACGATCCACTGGACCTACGACACCTATGCGCTGGCCAACGGCACGGCGCGTGCCATGGTGCAGAAGGGCGGCAAGAGCTGGTACTTCATCACTGCCGACTACGCGTTCGGGCATTCGCTGGAGAAGGACGCCTCAGACGTAATCAAAGCCAACGGCGGCACAGTCGTCGGTTCGGTGCGCCACCCATTCCCTGGCAACGACTTCTCGTCCTACTTGCTGCGCGCCCAGAACTCCGGCGCCCAGGTGATCGGCCTGGCGAACGCCGGCAACGACATGATCAACACGATCAAGCAGGCGGCCGAGTTCGGCATCTCGCAGAAGCAATCCCTGGCGGGCCTGCTGGTGTTCCTGTCCGACGTCCATTCGCTCGGCCTGAACTACACCCAGAACATGTACCTGACCGAGGGTTCTACTGGGATCTCAACGATGAGACGCGCGCCTGGTCCAAGCGCTTCTTCGAGAAGCGTAAGAGCATGCCCACGATGATTCATGCAGGCCAATATTCCGCGATCACGCACTACCTGAAGGCTGTTAAGGCCGTCAACAGCGACGACACCCAGAAAGTGTTGGCGCAGATGCGCAAGACGCCGGTCAACGACTTCTTCGCCAAGAACGGGCAGATCCGCGAGGACGGTCGCATGGTGCACGACATGTACCTGTTCCAGGTCAAGAAGCCGTCCGAGTCCAAGGCCCCCTGGGACTACTACCACGTCCGCGCGACTATTCCCGGTGCCGAGGCCTTCCAGCCACTGTCCGCTTCGCGCTGCCCGCTGATCAAGAAGTCCTGAAGTCCGGCCGGAGATCCCGATGAGCACCCAAGCCCTCCTGAGCCAGCTGCTGCTGGGCCTGATCAATGGCTCGTTCTATGCCATCCTGAGTCTGGGCCTTGCGGTGATCTTCGGCCTGCTCAACATCATCAACTTCGCCCACGGCGCGCTCTACATGATCGGCGCGTTCTGCGCGTTGCTGGCCATGCAATGGTTTGGCATCGGCTACTGGGGGCGCTGATCATCGCCCCCGTCGTCGTGGGCGCGCTCGGGTTCTTATCGAACGCCTGCTGCTGCGGCATCTCCACCAGCTCGACCACCTCTACGGCCTGCTGGTGACCTTTGGACTCGCCTTGATGGCCGAGGGCTTCTTCCGCTGGGCCTTCGGCATATCCGGGGCGCCCTATCCCATCCCTGCCGCGCTGCAAGGCGGCGTGGACATCGGCATCATGTATCTGCCCCTGTATCGCGCATGGGTCGTGGTCGCATCCCTGATCGTCTGCTTCGCGACTTGGTACGTGATCGAGCGCACGCCCCTTGGGGCACGGCTGCGCGCAGCCACCGAACGCCCTCGGCTGACGCAAGCGCTGGGGATCAACGTGCCCGTTATGGTGACCGCGACCTATGCGGTCGGCGTTGCGCTGGCAGCCTATGCCGGGGTGCTGGCGGCGCCCATCATGCAGGTCAACCCCATCATGGGATCGAACCTGATCATCGTGGTGTTCGCTGTCGTCGTGATCGGAGGCATGGGCTCGATCCTGGGCTCCATCGTGACCGGTCTTGGACTTGGTCTGCTCGAGGGTCTGACCAAGGTCTTCTATCCAGAGGCATCGGCCATCGTCATCTTCGTCGTCATGGTCATGGTTCTGCTGGTACGTCCCGCCGGTCTCTTTGGCAAGACGGCCTGAGCGGCGCGTTCAACTCGAATCCAAGGAATCTTCGCATGCGCGCGCGCTACATCTTCTTTATCCTGCTGGCCATCGCAGCCCCCTTCTTCATCTACCCGACTTTCCTGATGAAAGTCCTGTGCTTCGCGCTGTTCGCCACAGCGTTCAACCTCTTGCTCGGCTTCGGAGGCCTGCTTTCCTTCGGTCACGCTGCCTTCTTCGGCGGCGCCGCCTACATCTGCGCGACGGTGGTCCAGCAATGGGGCCTGACACCGGAGCTGGGCATCCTCGCCGGTGCGCTGTACGCGCTGGTACTGGGCGCGATATTCGGCTGGATCGCCGTGCGCCGCGCGGGCATCTACTTCGCCATGATCACGCTGGCGCTCTCGCAACTGATCTTCTTTCTGGCCCTGCAACTGCCCTTCACGGGTGGTGAGGAAGGCATCCAGGGTGTGCCGCGCGGCCGCCTCTTCGGTGTCCTCGACCTCTCAGACAACCTCGCGATGTACTTTTTCGTGCTCACCGTCTGCGCAGCAGGCTTCTGGCTCATCCATCGAACCATTCACTCTCCCTTCGGACATGCACTGACCGCGATTCGCGAAAACGAGCCCCGTGCGATCTCTCTCGGCTACGACGTGTCACGCTACAAGCTGCTGGCATTCATCCTCTCGGCGACGGTGGCCGGCGTCGCCGGCGCGCTCAAGTCGCTGGTCTTCCAGCTCGCGACACTGACGGACGTGCACTGGCACATGTCAGGTCAGGTGGTCCTGATGACGATCGTCGGAGGTCTAGGAACGATCTTCGGCCCTGCCGTGGGCGCGCTGACCATCGTCTCGCTGGAGAACCAGCTCGCCGACCGCGTCGGCTCCTGGGTCACCGTAATCATGGGCGCAATCTTCGTGCTCTGCGTCATGCTGTTCCGCCGGGGATAGTGGGCGAATTCAATGCGTGGCGCGAAGTCCGACGCCAACGCTCCGCGCCTGGATCCTCCGGCCCTACCGACACGCCCTGATTGCCTGCCTCGCAGCCACTCTGACCAGATTCCCGCCTTCGCACTCCGCGTCGGCCTGCGCGCGCGCTTTTTTTTGCTGCTCTATCCCGGGGAAACACTTTGCACCGACATTTGGCGGGAGGCGAGTGGATTGGCGGGTTTCCGGTGTCCGGTGGTTGAGCGCGGGGTCGTGGTGCTCGACAACGGGTTGCTTGAGTACGAAGAAGCCTGATACGCCAGCGGCTGGACTTTCCTACGGGGTGTTCCTTGGCAAGCACCTTACTCGCAGCAGAGGGGCGCAGAGCGTCAAGACCGTTGTCCCAGTGCAGACTAAAAAAAACTTTGGAATTCCCGATCTAGCGGGATTGGCTCTGCAAGCCGCCTGCAATGGCTGTGATGTACTCATCCTCAAGGCCACGCTCGATCAGCGCTTGGTGGAGTGCGAGCACATAGTCGGCATTCGAGCCGAAGCGGCCTGCTGCCTTTGCAACCAATCGGGTAACCGTTTCCACACATGCATCCGTTTCATGCTGTGGGTGTGCAGGGTTACCCACGAAGGCCAAGGCCTCGACACTATCGCCACTAGCGAGCACAACGGGAACCCTGGTCGGCAAGTACGCACCCCCGGCCATCTCGCGCAACCACAGGAGTCGCATTTCGGTGTCGACGACTTCTGGGCGGATGCGCAAGGCAACCCCCTGTACTTGTCCACCGGCTTCCAAGGCCAGCACACGGTCCGGGTGCTCCAGCGTCCCGCGGCCTGAGATCGAGCGCACGCTAAAGCTGCGATGTCATCCGTCGAGTACAGCCAGTGATTCTTCCGCGAGCTCCAGCATTGGATTCCACATCAACGAGCCGTAGGCGAACACCCAGATCATGTCGGATGGCCTGCCTTCAGGCGCTTGCGCCAGGGAACGATTGACATCTTCCTCAGACCAGGAAGAGCCCACCGGCAACGCCAAGCGGGCCAGATAGCTTCCGTCGAGAAAGTGCTCGCGTGTCAAGATGCTCATCGGCGAAAAGGTTACCTCATGTGGTTGGACACAGGCGGCGCCTACATCCCGGCGTAGTTCGGCCCGCCGCCGCCCTCGGGGTGACCCAGACGATGTTCTGTGTCGGGTCCTTGATGTCGCAGGTCTTGCAGTGCACGCAGTTCTGCGCGTTGATCTGCAGGCGCTCGCTGTTGTTGTCGTTCTTCACGAACTCGTAGACGCCGGCCGGGCAGTAACGGCTCTCGGGGCCTGCGAACTTCGCGAGGTTGATTTGTATCGGCACCGCCGCATCCCTCAGCGTCAAGTGGGCCGGCTGGTTCTCCTCGTGGTTGGTGTTGCTGATGAACACAGACGACAGTCGGTCGAAGCTCAGCTTGCCGTCGGGCTTGGGGTAGCTAATCGGCGAGAACTCGCTCGCCGCGCGCAGCGCGTTGTGGTCGGCCTTGTGGTTGTGCAGCGTCCACGGCGGGCTCTTGACCCCCAGCTTGGGCAGCAGCCACTGTTCGATGCCGGTCATCAGCTGGCCGGCGGTCTTGCCCTTCTTGAACCAGAGCTTGAAGTTGCGGGTCTGCTGCAGCTCCTCGTTCAGCCAGCTCTTTTCGAAGGCTTCCGGATAGGCCATCAGCTCGTCCTGCGCACGGCCAGCTTCCAGCGCAGGGGCCAGCGCCTCGGCGGCCAGCATGCCGCTCTTGATGGCGGCATGGCTGCCCTTGATGCGGGCCGCGTTCAAATAGCCGGCATCGCAGCCGACCAGGCAGCCACCGGGGAAGACCGTCTTGGGCAGGGCCTGCGGCGTGCCGTTGTTGATGGCACGAGCGCCGTAGCCGATGCGCTTGCCGCCTTCGATGTGGGCGGCGATGGCCGGGTGGGTCTTCCAGCGCTGCATTTCCTCGAAGGGGCTGAGGTAGGGGTTGGCGTAATCCAGTCCAATGACGAAGCCCAGCGTGACGCGGTTGCCTTCGAGGTGGTACAGGAAGCCGCCGCCGAAGGTGTCGCCCTCCATCGGCCAGCCGGCGGTGTGCACCACCTTGCCGGGCTGGGCTTGGTCGGCCGGGATCTCCCATAGCTCCTTGATGCCGATCGCGAAGGTCTGCGTGTCCCTGCCTTCGGTCAACTTGAAACGGCTGATCAGCTGCTTACCCAGGTGACCGCGCGCGCCCTCGGCAAACACGGTGTATTTGCCAAGCAGCTCCATGCCGAGCTGGAAGTGATCGGTCGGCTCGCCGTCCTTGCCCAAGCCCATGTTGCCGGTGGCCACACCCTTGACGCGGCCCTGCTCGTCGTAGAGCACCTCGGCCGCGGCGAAGCCGGGGAAGATCTCCACGCCCAGGCTTTCCGCCTGCTGCGCCAGCCATTTGGTGACGCCGGACAGGCTGATGACGTAGCAGCCGTGATTGTGGAAGTTGCGCGGTACCAGCCAGTCGGGCGTACGCGAGCTGTCCGTCGCGCTGAGGAAAAGCACGTCGTCACCGGTGACGGGTTGGCCGAGCGGAGCGCCCAGATCCTTCCAGTTCGGAAACAGCTCAGCGATCGCGCGCGGATCCATCACCGCGCCCGACAGGATGTGGGCGCCAGGCTCCGACCCCTTCTCCAGCACGACGACGCTGGCGTCGGGCTTGAGCTGCTTGAGCCGGATTGCGGTGGCGAGGCCCGCCGGGCCGCCGCCGACGACAACCACGTCGTACTCCATCGCTTCACGCGGGCCGTAGGTACTCAGAATGTCCTCAGGGCTCATGGGTGGGTAGTCTCCAATGACTGTATTTCTGTCTGTGCCACTCTTCCCCGATTAGAAAAGCAGCACGCCGCGCGGGACGGCGCGGCGATCAATTGGCTTGGGAAGTCAGACCTTCTCGAGGATCACGGCGATGCCCTGGCCCACGCCGATGCACATGGTGCACAGCGCATAGCGGCCGCCCAGCGTGTGCAGCTGGTTCACTGCGGTGGTGGCCAGGCGCGCCCCGATGCACCCAGCGGATGGCCGAGCGCAATGGCGCCGCCCCACTGGTTGACGCGCTTGTCGTCGTCGGCGATGCCCAGGTCGCGCAGCACGGCCAGGCCTTGCGCGGCGAAGGCTTCGTTCAGCTCGATCACGTCCATCCGGGCGAGCGACAGGCCGGTCAGCTCCAGCACCTTGCGCACGGCGGGCGCGGGGCCGAAGCCCATGATGCGCGGCGCCACGCCGGCGGTGGCCATGCCGACCACGCGGGCGCGCGGCACCAGGCCGTACTGCTTGGCGGCCTCTTCATTGGCCAGCAGCATGGCGCAGGCGCCGTCGTTCACGCCGCTGGCGTTGCCGGCGGTGACGCTGCCGTCAGGCCGCACCACGCCCTTGAGCTTGGCCAGCGCCTCCAGCGTGGTGGCGCGGGGTGCTCGTCCTGGCTCACGACGATGGGGTCGCCCTTCTTCTGGGCGATGGACACGGGCACGATCTCTTTCGCCAGGTAGCCGGCGGCGATGGCGGCGGCGGCCTTCTGCTGCGAGGCCAGGGCCATGCGGTCCTGGGCTGCGCGCTCGATTTTGAAATCGTCGGCCACGTTCTCGGCGGTCTCGGGCATGGAGTCCACGCCGAACTGGGCCTTCATCAGCCTGTTGACAAAGCGCCAGCCGATGGTGGTGTCGTACACCGCATTGCTGCGGCTGAAGGCGCTTTCGGCCTTGGGCATCACGAAGGGGGCGCGGCTCATGCTTTCCACGCCGCCGGCGATCATCAAACGGGCCTCGCCGGCCTTGATGGCGCGCGCGGCCGAGCCCACGGCATCCAGGCCCGAGCCGCACAGGCGGTTGATGGTGGCGCCGGGCACGGCTATGGGCAGGCCGGCCAGCAGCGACGACATGCGCGCCACGTTGCGGTTGTCCTCGCCGGCCTGGTTGGCGCAGCCGTAGAGCACGTCGGCCACGGCGGTCCAGTCCACGTTGGGGTTGCGTTCCATCAGCGCCTTGATGGGCACGGCGCCGAGGTCGTCGGTGCGCACGCCGGCCAGGGCGCCGCCGTAGCGGCCGAAGGGGGTGCGCACGGCGTCGCAGATGAAGGCTTGAGAAGTGTTCATGGTGATCTTTGAATCAGGTTGAAAGCAGCGGTGCGAGGTCGCCCAAGGTAAAGCCGAAACCGGCCTTCTCGGCCAGGCGCTGGAGGTCGTGCTCGAGTTGGGTGCGATCCTGCTGCCGCGCCCAGAACACCGGGCCGCCCTCCCAACGTGGGAACCCATAGCCTTGCACCAGTACCACGTCGATATCGCTGGGTCGGGATGCCACCCCTTCGGCGAACAGCAAGGCAGCCTCGTTGACCATGGCGAGCAAGGCTCTACGCTGGATCTCTTCGAGCGCCAGCGTCCTCCGAGTGATGCCGCGCTGCGAGCTCGCCTGCTGGATCACATCGCGGACAGCGGCATCGGTAGTCTTCACCTGCTTGCCGTCCACATAGGCGTAGTAGCCCGCGCCGGTCTTGCGCCCCAGGCGCCCGGCCTCGCACAGCTGATCCAGAATGGACACGTAGCGTTCGCGCGAATCACGCGTCGCCGCCTGCGCCTTGCGCATGCGCCAGGCAATGTCGAGACCGGAGAGATCGGCCACAGCGAACGGCCCCATCGCAAAGCCCAGCCCTGTCAGCGCGTTGTCCACGTCCTCGGGCCAGGCACCGTCCTCAAGCATGAACTCGCACTGGCGGCGGTAGGCGTTGTAGATGCGGTTGCCGATGAAGCCGAAGGCATTGCCGGTTAGCACGGGCATCTTCTTGAGGGTGGCACCGAGCGCCATGCCGGTGACCAGCACGTCAGGGGCGGTCTTTGCGCCGCGCACCACCTCCAGCAGCTTCATCACGTTGGCCGGGCTGAAGAAATGCAGCCCCAGCACATCCTGCGGCCGCGCAGTGGCCGCAGCGATCGGGTCGATGTCGAGGTAGGAGGTGTTCGTCGCCAGGACAGCGCCCGGCCGCGCATGGGCGTCGATCCTGCGAAAGACCTCCTGCTTGACAGTCATGTCTTCGAAGACCGCCTCGATCACCAGGTCGGCCTGCTGCAGACGCTCCCATTCAAGGCTGGTCTGAAGGCGTGCCTCATTGGACGACGCGGCGTCGGTCGAGAGTTTGCCCGCCGCGACGCGTTCACGATAGTGGTCAGCAATGCGTTGCCGCCCTCGTTCCAGCGCAGCGCCATCCTGCTCCAGCAGCAACACGGCCAAACCAGCATCGAGCGCCGAAATGGCAATGCCCGAGCCCATGGTTCCAGCCCCGATCACGGCAATGGAGCGCACCTCGCGCCCAGGGGCCTGGAACGCCGGCGGCAGCTTGGTGGCTTCCCGCTCGACCTTGAACTGATAGCGCAGTGCCTGGGCAGCGTTGGTGGGCACGAGCGCCAGAAACAGCTCGCGCTCCTTCTGCAGGCCTTCGTCGAACGGCAACGCGGACGCCGCCAGCGCGTCGAGCAGCGCGCCATAGGCCGGCTGCAGCTTCTGGCGGGCGGTGAGCTTCGCGCGCTGCGCGGCCACCGTGGACTGCACCTCCGCAGCATCGAGTTCGCCATCCCGAGCCCGAGGATAGGGAGCGCCCTTCTCCGCGAGCACCGCCGCGCGTGCAGCGGCCGCGCCAATGACGTCGCCAGCCACCACGTCGTCGAACAGGCCTGACGTAGCGAGCTGGCGGCCGCTCTGGGGCTGGCCGCTGGACATCAGCCCATGGGCGACGGCAATGCCCACGAGGCGAGGCAGCCGCTGCGTTGCGCCTGAGCCGGGGATCAGACCCAGCGTGATTTCGGGAAGCCCGATCCGGGCCTTTTCTTGTGCGATACGCCCATGGCAACCAAGCGCCAGTTCCAAGCCACCGCCCAAGGCAACGCCGGAGATGGCGGCCACGACGGGCTTGCTGCTCGCCTCGAGACGAGCAATGACTGTGCGCAGGATGGGCTCCTGCAATTGGCGCGGCGTGCCGAACTCGGTCACGTCCGCACCGGCCGAGAATGCCTTTTCGCTGCCGGCCAGCACAATGCCTCGCACGGTGGAGTCGGCCTCTGCGGCGTCGAGGTGCTGCACGATGCGTTCGCGCAATGCATGGCCCAGGCTGTTGACGGGCGGGTTGTCCAGGGTGATGACGGCGATGCCGTTGCGTATGTCGAGCATGGGCAGCCTCACTCGGCCTTCATCAGCTGCTTGCCGATGACCAGTTGCTGGATCTGCGTGGTGCCTTCGTACAGGCGCAGCAGGCGGACGTCGCGATAGAAACGCTCGACTGGGAACTCGTTGATGTAGCCCGAGCCGCCGTGGATCTGCACGCCACGGTCAGCCACGCGGCCCACCATCTCGGTCGTGAACATCTTGGTGCACGAGGCGCGCATGCTCACTTCCGGATCGGTGACCCCAAAGGGCTTGGCGTCGTAGCGCTGCGCGGTTTCGCGCACCAGCGCCCAGCCGGCCAGCAACTCAGCCTGGCTGTCGGCCAGCATGGCCTGAACCAATTGGAAGTCGCCGATGCGCTGGCCGAACTGCTTGCGCTGCTGCGCGTAGGCCACACTTTCCCGCAGGATGCGCTGCGCCATGCCGCAGGCGAGGGCCGAGATGTGCAGACGGCCGCGGTCAAGCACCTTCATTGCCGTCTTGAAACCCTTGCCCGCTTCGCCTCCAATGATGTTGGCGGCGGGAATGCGCACGTTGTCGAGGTTGACGTCGCAGGTGCGCGTGCCTTTTTGCCCCATCTTCTTGTCGGGCTTGCCAAGCGTCAGACCCGGCAGGCCAGCAGGAACGATGAAGGCCGAGATGCCACCCGCGCCCGAGCCGCCGGTGCGCGCCATCAGCGTGAAGGCACCTGCGCGCGGCGCATTGGTGATGAAGCGCTTGGTGCCGCTGATCAGGTAGTCGCTGCCATCGGCCACCGCCTTGGTCTTCAGCGAGGCGGCATCCGACCCCGCATCGGGTTCCGTGAGCGCGAAGGAGATGATCAATTCGCCGCTGGCGATGCGCGGAAGGTATTCGGCCTTCTGTTCGGGCGTGCCATCCATCAGGATGCCTTGCGAGCCGATGCCGATGTTCGTCCCCGCCACTGATCGGAACGCGAGCGCCGTCTGGCCGAGCTCGTAGGCCACCTCGCACTCCTGCGCCATCGACAAGCCAATGCCGCCGTACTCCTCGGGAATCGAGATACCGAACAGGCCGAGCTCCTTCATGTCGGCCACGATGTCGGCCGGCACCTCGTCGTGCTCTTCCAAATGGTTCTCGGCGGGTACCAGCCGCTCGCGGACAAAGCGTTGAACGCTGTCTTTCAGCAGTTGGAAGGTTTCTTGATCAAGCGCCATGGGGAAACTCCTTTGAATGGGCAGGATTGTTTAATGATCAAATGAACTTGACAATTAGAAATAAAATGAACATTCTGTTCAAAAATTTCGACATATAGGATCCATGGACGCCCACGCACTCACACTCTTCGTCGACATCGTGGAAGCGGGGAATCTCAGCCTGGCCGCACGCAACATGAAGATGAGCCGGGCCAATATCAGTTATCACCTGACCCAGCTTGAGAGGTCGGTCGGGATGCAGCTCATGCGGCGCACGACGCGGCGTGTGGAGCTCACGGACATCGGCCAGCGCCTCTACCACCACGGGTGCGTCATTCGCAATGAAGTGCTCGCAGCCAAGGAGTCGGTGGCCGTGTTCGGCAAAGGCCTGCATGGCGCGGTTCGGCTCAGCTTGCCCACCGGATTCGGGCACATGGTGATGTCCAGTTGGCTGATCGAGTTCAAGCGCCTCTATCCCGACATCGATCTCGATCTGTTGTTCGACAACCGCGTCGACGATCTCCTGCGCGAAGAAGTGGACATTGCGGTGCGCGTCATGTCGGAACCGCCGCAGCAGATGGTGGCCATCGAGCTGGCCCAGGTGCGCTATGTCACCTGCGCATCGGTCGAGTACGCCCATGGGCGCGCGATGCCGGAGCGGCTGGAGGAACTCGGCAATGTTCCTCTGATCACGTCGGCCGTGGCGGGACGAAACCTGAGGGTCTCGGCCTATCAAGGCGAGGAACGGCGTGAACTGACGCTGCACCCCACCCTGGCATCGGAGAACTTCCAGTTCCTGCGCGAGGCCATCCTCGCCAGCCTCGGCGTGGGTCTCGTCCCTGACTATGTCGTCAGGCAGGATGTCGCCGAAGGACGCATGGTCACCGCTCTGCCGGATTGGCGCCTGAGCGTGTTTGGTACCCGCATGTTCCTGCTGCGCATGCCCGGTGCCTATCAAACCGTTGCGACCCGCACGCTCATCGACTTTGTCGTCCAGAAGGCAAGGTCTTGGGCAACATAGGGTTGCGCTGGAGTTCGCTCTAGACATCTCCAGTACCTTTGATCTGGACTGAACTGGCAACCCGACAACGCCGCGTCTCAGTTGACCTGGCCGCTGCGCATCCAGCGCCCCATAGCCTGAGGGTCGGCAGAATCCACGTACTGCGAGACGCCCTTGAGCAGCCCCAAATCCACGTGCGCAAGATCCGCCAGTTTCAATGCAAGGTGCAGATCTTTGCTGACCACGTTGTAGATGGCGGTGTACGCCTCCTCCGAGCGCGCCCATGCGCGGTACTGCGCCCTGCCCGTTTGGGCATCGGCGGTAAGAAAGTTCAGCCCAGTGCTCACGGCCAGGATCGGTGAGAGCCCCTCGAAGCTCACGCCATGCCGCTGCGCGAGCTCGATGGCCTCTGCGGTGAGGAACATGTTGGTCACGCACAGCATGTTGTTGATCACCTTGACCACCTCGGCCGAGCCCAGCGCGCCGCAGTGGAAAATACGTTCGCCCATGGCCTCCATCAGGGCATGACGGCCTGCACGTCGGCGGTGTCGCCTCCCAGCATGATGGTGAGCGTGCCCTGCTCTGCTCCCACAATGCCACCACTGATCGGCGCATCGATCAGGCGCGCACCGGCGGCTTCGATCGGGCCCTTCAGCGCCTGCAAGGTATCCGGCAAGGTAGTACTCATCATGCAGACGATGGGACGCTGGCCGGGCGCAATCGCCTGCACCAGGCCGCGCCCGCCCAACACGGCTTCCATGATCTGCGCATCATTGGCCAGGAGTACGACCACCGCATCCGCGCCTGCACAGGCAGCGACGTCAGTAGTGACCGTCGCACCCTCCTGGGCGAACGCCTCGAGCACGGCCTGGTTGCGATCGCAAACGATCAAATCGAAGCCGGCACGCCGGGCACAGCGGGCCATAGGCGCGCCCATATTGCCGACACCGATGAATGCTACGGTCTTGAGTTTCATGTGCATGTCTCCTTCATTGCGGCGGCTCAGGCGCACCATTTCCCGTGGGCCGGGCCTGCCACGAAGGCGCCTGACGCCACCACGGCGTCTTGACTTCTTGGGATCTGCCATTCGGGCACACGGCCCGAATGCTCAGATAGGGGTACGCTGCGAGAACTTCGGCGCGCGCTTCTCCAGCAAGGCGGCGAGACCCTCCTGCGCCTCGGGGCCGCCAAACCCCATGAACTCCAGTGCCAGCGAGGTGTCGAAGATCGGACCTGCCTGGCGCAACCAGTTGTTCAGCGCGTACTTGGTCCAGCGCAGCGCTGCGGGCGCGCCGTTCGCCAACTTCTGCGCCACCTCCAGAGCCTTCTCCTGCAGGGCGTCGTCTTCGACGGAAAGAGACACCAGCCCCAACGCCTCGGCCTGCTCGCCGTTCAGGGGTTCGCACAGCATCAGGTGGTACTTGGCCTTGGCCATGCCACACAGCAGCGGCCAAACGATGGCCGCGTGGTCGCCCGGCGCAACGCCCAGCTTGGTGTGGCCGTCCACGATGCGCGCCGTCTTGGCCGCGATGGAAATATCGGCCAGCAGGGCTGCCACCAGACCCGCACCGACTGCCGGGCCATGGATGGCCGAGACGATGGGCTTCGAGCAGTTGATGATGTTGTAGACCAGGTCGCGCGACTCTCGCCACACCCGGGCACGCACGTTGAAGTCGTCCGTCATCTCCTTGAGCATGGTGAAGTCGCCGCCCGCGGAGAAGGCGCGCCCTGCGCCGCGCAGCACGACAACACTGACGTCCGGGTCGGTATCGATTTCGCGCCAGACATCGGCAAGTTCGGCATGGCCGCGCGAATCGAGGGCGTTCATGCGCTCGGGCTTGTTCAAGGTCAGGCGCAGTACACCCTCCAGCGGACGATCGAACTCGATGGCTTCATAGCCTTGATAACGGTTGCTCTGGGTCATGTTCAGCTCCAAGGTGGTGAGAGGGTCAGACGAGGCCGGTGAGATAGAAAACGGCAATCACGAAGAGGGCCGCCAAGGTCTTGATCAGGGTGATTGCAAAGATGTCCTTGTAGGCTTGCCGGTGCGTCAGCCCCGTAACCGCAAGCAAGGTGATGACCGCGCCGTTGTGCGGCAAGGTGTCCATGCCGCCGCTGGCCATGGCCACAACGCGGTGCAGCACTTCCATCGGAATATGGGCGGCGTTGGCCGCAGCGATCAGGTTCTCCGACATGGCCGCCAGCGCGATACTCATGCCGCCCGACGCCGAACCGGTGATGCCCGCCAACGTGCTCACGGAGACTGCGGCATTCAGCAAAGGGTCGGGCACGCTGTGCAGGGCGTCCCGGATGACCAGGAATCCGGGCAGCGCGGCAATGACCCCACCAAAACCGTATTCGGACGCGGTGTTCATGGATGCCAGCATCGCCCCGCCCACAGCAGCCTTGCTGCCCTCGGCAAAACGCTGCTTCACCGGAGAGAACGCGGTAGCCAACACGACAAGAATGCCCAGCAGCAGAGCTCCTTGCACCGCCCAGACTGCCGTCAAGCCGGCGATTTGGGTTTCCACGGGCTTGGCCAGCCCCGGAAGGCTGACGCTGTGGAGTGCGCCGTACCACTGGGGGATCGCTTTCGTCAGCCAGAAGTTACCAATCCCCACCACGAGCAGCGGGAGCACGGCCAACAGCGGCGATGGGAGCTGCTTGCCTGCCAGTTGCTGCGGCTCATTGATGTGGTCGGAGCCATAGCCCTCGCCGTTCCTGGCGGCTACTCGGCGGCGCCATTCTAGATACGCCAGGCCAGTCACGGCCAGGAACAAGGCGCCCAGCACGCCAAGCACCGGTGCCGCCCATGAGGTGGTGTTGAAGAAGGTCGTCGGAATGATGTTCTGAATCTGCGGCGTGCCGGGCAACGAGTCCATCGTGAACGAAAAGGCGCCCAGGGCAATCGCCCCGGGCATCAAGCGCTTGGGAATATTGCTTTGCCGATAGAGCTCAGCCGCAAACGGATACACCGCGAACACGACGACGAACACCGATACGCCGCCATAGGTCAGCAGTGCGCAGACCGAGACGATGATGAGATTGGCCCGGGAACGGCCAAAGTAGCGGATCGCGGTCGCCACAATCGATTCCGCGAACCCCGACAACTCGATCGCTTTGCCAAACACCGCTCCCAGCATGAAAACAGGGAAATACAGTTTGAGAAAGCCGGCCATTTTCTCCATGAAGACGCCAGCAAATATAGGTGCAACGGCGGATGGTTCGAAAAAAATAACGGCACCGAGTGCCGCAATCGGCGCTGCCAATATGACACTGTAGCCGCGGTATGCGGCGAGCATTAGAAATACCAAGGCGCACAGCACCACACCTAATGACATGTTTGTCCCCAATACCTATTGTTTTTACGGCCGCGGCAAATAAGTGGAGGCCGAGCGTGGCGTCAGGCGCCGAGCACCTACGAGCAAATGTTCGCTCAAGGCTTTTAAATTATCTTGTGCCCCATGGCATCGGAAAAGAAAACGATTGCACCCTTGTTGTGCACTGATGCACAATAGATTCATGAAACAACTCCCAGAATGGAATGACCTAAGAGTTTTCTTGATGGTGGCCCGCCTGGGCACCATCTCTTTGGCTGGAGAGCGGTTGGGTATCGAACACTCGACGGTCTCGCGCCGCATTGACCGCCTGGAGGAGAAGCTGGGCGCGGTTCTGTTCGACCGCCGCCGCAGCGGTTACACGCTCACCGACGCCGGGCGAAGGCTGATTCCAAACGCCGAGAAGATGGAGGCTGCCCTACTCGAAGCGGTTGAGCAGAGCCTGGGACAGGCGGAAGTCATCGAAGGCACGGTACGGGTGGGAACACCCGAGGCATTCGGCATACACGTCCTCGCGCCCAGCCTGGCGCGATTGCGCGAGCAGCATCCGGGGCTGCACATAGAACTGATGGCACAACCCCAGTTCCCCAGCCTTGTGACCCGAGAGGTCGAGATTCTGGTGACCCTGGAGCCACCAGAAGCGGGTCGCTACAAGGTGGCAAGGCTGGCGCAGGTGGACTATTTTCTTTATTGCTCACCCAGCTACCGGACAACGCACCCACCCATCCGAGAGCTTGGTGACGTGATCCACCACGAGTTCGTGGACTACATTCACGACGGGTCCGTCAGCGATCGCTACCGCATCCTGCAAGAGTTGACGCCCCACCCGCGACGCAGCTTTTCTGCCACCAGCGTGCTGGCCCAACGCACGGCAGCGGCTGCGGGCTTGGGCCTCGTGCTGCTGACGCCGTATGTCGCGCGCCAAGGCAATGACCTTGTGTGCGTTTTTCCCGACCAGCCGCTGATGACGCGCGGCCTGTGGATTGCTGCGCCGGAAGACCTGCTGAAGATCAGGCGCTACCGCTTCGTCTGGGACCACATCCGCCAACTGATCGAGGAGCATCCGGATCTGTTCCGCCGCCCGAGCTGATCGCGGAATGCGCAATCCAGCTGTCATCGTTGTGCATAGGTGCACCCTTGTTTTGCGCCCATCGCTGTTGCCGAATCGCCCGTCGCCTCGCTAGCATCAGCCCATCGAATGGATTTCCCCACCATTTGATTTGTCTTGAAAGGCTGATTCTGAAATGAGAAAGATATATGGAGACGCGGCGGCCGCTTTAGGCGATGTGGTCAAAAGCGGCCAAACCATTGCCGTCGGTGGTTTTGGCTTGTGCGGAATTCCCTCCGCATTGATCGAAGCACTGCGCGACAGCGGCGTCAATGGGCTGACCTGCATCAGCAATAACGCCGGGGTCGATGATTTTGGACTGGGATTACTACTGCAAACCCGCCAGATCAAACGCATGGTTTCTTCCTATGTCGGAGAAAACAAGGAATTTGAGCGGCAATACCTGAACGGGGAGCTGGAGCTTGAGTTCAACCCGCAGGGCACGCTGGCCGAGCGGCTGCGTGCCGGCGGCGCCGGCATACCCGCCTTTTTCACGCGCACCGGCGTCGGCACGGTCGTTGCCGAGAACAAGGAAACACGTGAATTCGACGGCCAGTCCTATGTCATGGAACGAGCTCTCAAAGCTGACGTTTCCCTGGTGAAGGCCAAGAAGGCGGACTCCTCAGGCAATCTGGTGTTCTCCCGCACCGCGCGCAACTTCAACCCGAAGTAGCCATGGCCGGCACCGTGACGATCGCCGAAGTGGAAGAAATCGTCGACTTAGGCCAGTTGGACCCCGACGAGGTGCATCTTCCCGGCATCTTCGTGGATCGCATCGTCGTCGTTCCGAATCCCGAGAAGCGCATCGAGCGCAAGAGCTTCCGCACCCGCAACCCTTGAGAGATCGACATGGCCTGGACACACGAACAAATGGCGGCCCGCGCCGCAAAGGAACTCCACGACGGGGACTATGTGAACCTGGGGATCGGGCTGCCGACCAAGGTGGTCGACTACGTTCCCGAGGGAATGGAAGTATGGCTGCAGTCGGAAAACGGCCTGATCGGCATCGGCCCTCCGCCTTTCGAGGACGAGATCGATCCTGATCTGATCGATGCCGCCAAGCAGACCATCACCATGGCCCCTGGCGCTTCGATCTGCTCCTCCGCAATGTCGTTCGCCATGATCCGCGGCGGCCACATGGACCTGACCATCCTCGGCGGCATGCAGGTCAGCGAGCGTGGGGATCTGGCGAATTGGATGATCCCCGGCAAGATGGTCAAGGGCATGGGCGGGGCGATGGATCTGGTGGGCGGCGCGCGCCGCGTGATCGTGCTGATGGAGCACGTGGCACGCGATGGCGCGTTGAAGGTGCTGAAAGCCTGCTCGCTTCCCCTGACCGGCCAGCATGTGGTGAATCAGATCATCACGGACTTGGCAGTGTTCGACGTTACGGACGGCGGACTCGTAGTCAAGGAGCTTGCTCCCGGCGTCTCCAGGGACGATCTGCAAGCCAAGACCGAACCGCAACTGACATTCGATTGCGCTTGATCGGAATGCGTTCTTCACCTCGCTCATTCCAGGCGAGGCGAAAAATCGAAATAAAAGCCATATCGCAGGTATCTGGATATCTGAGGAATCAATGATGCTGAAACTCGAAAACAAGACCGCGCTCATAACCGGCGCGGGTGCGGGCATAGGTCGCGCGACGGCCTTGTTGTTTGCTGCAGAGGGTGCACGGATCGCCGTGGTGGAGCGCAACGTCGATGCGGGCCAGGAAACTGCCCGTCTGATCCAGGAGAAGGGTGGGCAGGCACTGTTCATCGCCGCAGACGTAACCGAGCCTGAGCAGGTGGAAGCGGCCGTGACTCAGACCGTCACGGCGTTCGGTGGGCTGCATGTGCTGCACAACAACGCAGGCGGCTCCACCAGCCGTGACTCAAGGGTGAGCGAAGCGCCCATTGACGAGTTCTGGTCCCGGATCAAAGTAGACCTGTTCGGCACTTGGCTCGGATGCCGATTCGGGATCCCGGCGATCATCGCCAGCGGTGGTGGTGCGGTGATCAACATGACCTCAATCTTCGCGTTGATCGGCACTCACCGCAAAGACGCCTACACGGCCGCCAAAGGAGCCGTCAGTGCCCTGACACGTTCGATGGCCGTCGAGTATGCGGCCGAACATGTGCGGGTAAACGCCATCGCGCCCGGTGCCACATCCACCGAGCGGGTGCTCAAGATGATGGCCAACAACGACGCAACGAACTTGTCGGCCCAGAATCAGATGTTCGGCATGGTGACGCCGGAGGATGTCGCGAAGGCGGCCTTGTTTCTGGCCTGCGACGACTCGCGGTCGACGACCGGACACATCCTGTCCGTGGACGGCGGGTTGACCATTTCCTGATCGATAGTCCCATGCTCCAACACATCGTCCAACTCGGCTTCAAGAAAGACCTGACTGAAACCGATCACGCGTTCATTGCCCAACAGTGTGATCTTCTCAAGCAAGCCATCCCAGGTTTGCTGGACATGCGTTTCGTCGCCAACGAGTCGAATCGCACGCCGGAGTTTTCTCACGCCTTTGTGGCAACCTTTTCGGAGCTGCAGGCCCACGATCTTTATCAGGCCGCACCCGAGCACGACGCTTTGCGTCAATTCGTGGCGGAGCACAAGACGCGATTGGTGGTCTTGGACTTCACGGTCTGAGGTTTTGGCCCCTGAGATTTTTGGAAGCCTGCGGAGCGGGCATCGTGGCGGCCAGACAAGGCCGCTGAGCACGAACGGCGTACCGAACTTGATTGCTCGCGAAATCGCCACCGCCGTCGCGACGCAGCAGAGTTGGACTTTCTGCGCTAGGTTGGGCGCGCATCCCGTACAAGCAAAGACGAGGACACTTCATGACCCACATTTGTTGATTTCCACCGAATCCTGACCCGCGGGGGATGCGGACAAAAACTTGGACTGGTTATGCGGCGATGCCCAGGCGCCGGCGATGCTCGGCGGGACTGCGGAAGCCCAGCGAACTCTTGATCCGAACTTCGTTGTACCAGCGGATGTAGGTATCCACCGCCACCACGAACTCCTCGATGCTCGTCGAGAGCCAGTCCCGGGCGAAGAACATCTCGGTTTTGAGCCGACCAAAGAAGCCCTCGCACGCCGCGTTGTCCGGCGAGCATCCCTTACGTGACATCGAGCGGACCAGCTTGGCGGCAGCGATTCGAGCCAGCCAGCCTGGCCACCGATAGTGGCCGCCACGATCGGAATGCACCACGGGCCGCTCGCCGCTGGCAGCGACTTTGTCGATCGCAGCGTCCAGCATCGTGTTGACCAACTCGGCGTTTGGACGCGTGCTGATCGACCAGCTCACGACCATGCCGTCGAAGCAATCGATCATGGGCGAGAGATAGACCTTGCCGGCCGGGATTTGGAACTCCGTGATGTCGGTGAGCCACTTCTCGTTCGGCGCACCGGCGCTGAAGTCTCGGTCCAGCACGTTGTCGGGCGCTGGACTGATCTCACCCATGTACGAGCCATACCGCCGGCGTCTGCTCGTCGCGGCAACCAAGCATTCCTGCTTCATCAGACGGCGCACGACCTTCTCCGAGATGTTCACGAACTGATCGCTCAGCGACGCATGAAGTCGCCTGTAGCCATAGCAGCGATAGTTGCGCTCGAAGATGTTGGTCATGACCTGACGCACGCCGGCGTACTTGTCGGCCACCTCGAGGCGGGCTCGATGGTAAAAGTAGGAACTGCGCGGCAGATTCAGTTCGCGCAGCAGCTCCGTCACCGTGTAGGTGGACCTCAGGGCATCAACCAGCAGCGTCTTCTCCCGGTTCGTCAGGTGCTGCTGATTGATGCCCAGCTCTTTTTTTACGAGTTCGTTCGCCTTCTTCAGCAAATCCTTCTCGAGCTGCAGCCGCCGGATGTCTTGTCGCAGCGTCTCGAGCTGCTGTTCCAGGTCAGCTCGATCAGAGCTTGCAGGGGCGCCTTGCTTGCGCTTCATGGATGCGGGTACGTCGTGGCCGAGCAATTGATTCTTCCACTTGTACAGCGAGCCCCGCGACACGCCGACCTCGTCGGCCACAGCCTGCGCGCTGACCGCGCGCGTGCACAAGGAAACCACGGCAGCCTGTTTGGCTTCCGGCGCCAGCTCCTGCGATCGACCAACGACGCGCGTGCGCTGCGGATGAAGCTCTTGAAGCCATGTAGACAGCAATGATCTGCAGGGATAGCCCAGCGACTTGATCGTCGCCGCGATGCACTGGCCATGCTCGAGATAGTGCTCGACAGCCCGTTCCTTCTGCTCCTTGGAGAACCTCGCCGGCCGCGTATAGCCGGCACGCAGCTCGTGGCTCTGTTCGTACTCGCGGTACCAGGTCTTGAGAGCGTTCTTCGTCGGATATCCCAGCTGCCGGATGGTCAAGCCGATGCGCCTGCCCAGCTTGACGTACAGCCGCACGGCTCGAAGCCGGTCCTCGTGTGAGTACATGAACTACCTCCAGGTAGTCCAAGAAATCGTCCGCACCCCGTGGGTCAGGATTCGGTGGAAATCAACAGTCGAGGTGCCGGCATCGTCACCCACCCCGAGTTGATGGAAGCGCTGGCCGCAATCGGGGTCCCACCGGATGAGGAGGTCGGAGTCTCCGTGCAAGAGCGAGTTACCTTGGCGCAGGACGGCTCGGTTCTAGGCCGTCGCCCCTTGCCGCAGGTACTTACCGCATGGGGACACCTCTACCGCATCCTCAAATCGCGATTTCCCTCGGACCGCTACCACAACGGATATACGCTGACTGCTGCGGAGCAGACAGAGGACGCAGTCCACCTAACCTTTGCCGATGGCCATCGGATCAGCGCCGACTTGGTCGTGGCAGCCGATGGCCTCCGCTCCACCGTAAGGCAAGCGCTTCTACCTGCAGCAAAGCCTGTTTACGCGGGCTACATCGCATGGCGCGGGCTAGTTGAAGAAGCGGCCCTCAGCGAGCGCGTCAAAACCGAGCTGTTTCCTTACTTCGCCTTCGGCATCCCACCGCACGAGCAAATGATTGCCTATCCGGTAGCTGGGCAAGCGAATGGGACGGAGCCTGGCCGGCGACGATTCAACTTCGTGTGGTACCGGCCAGCGGAAGAGTCCACGACGTTCAAGGACATGGTGACTGACTCTGATGGCCGGGTCTGGATGGATGGCATTCCCCCGCCCTTGATTCGCGAAAGCGTCGTAGCGGAAGCGCGGCAGGCAGCCCATGCCGTGCTCGCACCTCAGTTCGCAGAAGTGGTTGAGAAAACCGAAAACCCGTTCTTTCAGCCCATCTTCGACCTCGAAAGCTCCAGCATCGCTATGGGTCGGATAGCCCTGCTGGGTGACGCTGCCTTTGTTGCTCGGCCTCACTGCGGCATGGGAGTCACAAAGGCAGCTGGCGATGCCATGGCACTCGTCAAAGCAATGAATCGAAAGGTAGACATCAAAGAGGCATTGCAAGAGTATGAGCAGCAAAGACTAGCTTTCGGCTCGTACATCGTTGGACATGCCCGCGCCCTCGGTGCCTACATGCAGGCACAGATCCGCACCGAAGAAGAACGTCGAATGGCGGAACGCTATCGAACACCCGAAGCCATCATGCTGGAGACAGCAGTTGCACCAACTGCGCATTAGCTCCACCATCTGACGGGCCAGATCGCCTACTCGTATAGCGCGCTATTCGCCACATCACTTGGGCATCTGCCGCACCGGTCGGTGGGCGCCTTGGCTAAGCGCGAAATTCGCTACCTCCCCGTCTTTAAGACCGAATCGCGACCTATGACGAACGTCGGCAAGGCACGCCATGCCGACGTTCTCTGCATGCCCGCGATAGCCGAGCAGGTCTGCCGCTAGCCTGCTCGGCGGACAATTCCTGTCATCAGTGTGTCGATGCAGTGCTGCACCACTTCATCGCCAGAGTACTCTCCATCTGACTGGTACCAGCGCCCTATCCAGCTTAGCGCGCCAGCAATCGCAAAGGCGGTCATCTTGGGATCGCAAGGGTTTAGCGAACCCTCTTCAACCCCCGCCGCCACCAGCCGGCGAAATTCCTTGTCGATCGAGGACTTCTGCTTACGCAACTGGTCCCGCCCTTCCGACGTTAGGCCTTCGTCACCCACGCGAATCAGGCACATCCCAAAGTCCTGAGTGACCAGACGGCCGTACACCCGCATGCATGCGATCAGTTGATCAATAGCATTTCCACCCGCGCGCCGCGAGGCATCGATGCCTTCCAGTGTCATCTCCAAGCCTTGACTCACGCACTGAAGCAGGATTTCTTCCTTGTTCTTCACATAGTAGTACAGCGTGGGCTTGCTCACGTTGAGGCGTGCAGCCACATCGTCCAACGATGTCGCATGAAACCCGCGCTCAATGAAGAGCCGGGCTGCTGTCTGCAGCACAGCATTGCGCTTCATCTCTCTTTGCTGCTCTCTCACATTTGTCCAAACGGAGGTCGCGGCGGTCTCTAAGAGGACGGAGGCCTTCCTGTTGGAGTTTCGCTTTGTTGTGCTCATGGCGTAGTTCTCAGGGGTTTGTACCAATGTGGCCATTGTCATTGGCGCTCAAAATCTACTTCAAAGTAGAATTTTCTACTCAATACACATATGATGTTACCCCTAGTATAAAAGATAGAACAATGGAGACATTTCAAGAAATGCAAGCAAGGGAGGCCCTTCCCCTGCTGCAAGTGGATGGCGTCACGCTCGCGTTCGGCGGCGTGCGCGCACTGTCGGGCGTGGGCTTCGGCGTGCAGCCCGGCTCCATCACGGCCGTGATCGGGCCCAACGGCGCGGGCAAGACCTCGCTGTTCAACACCATCTCGGGCTTCTACCGGCCCACGGGCGGCAGCATCCGCTTCGAGGGCCGGGACATCACCCGCGTTCCCGCGCCGCAGCGCGCGCGCATGGGCCTGGGGCGCAGCTTCCAGAACATCGCGCTGTTCCGCGGCATGACGGTGCTCGACAACATCAAGCTCGGCCGCCACGCGCACCTCAAGGCCAACGTGTTCGACGCCCTCTTCTACCTGGGCCGCGCGCGCCGCGAAGAGGCCGAGCTGCGCCGCGACATCGAGGAACGCATCATCGACTTCCTCGAGATCGACCACATCCGCCACGCACCCGTGTCGGCCCTGTCGTACGGCCTGCAAAAGCGCGTGGAGATGGCGCGCGCCCTGGCCATGCAGCCCCGCATCCTCATGCTCGACGAGCCCGTGGCCGGCATGAACCGCGAGGAGACCGAGGACATGGCGCGCTTCATTCTCGACGTGCGCGCCGAGTGGGGCGTGACGGTGCTGATGGTCGAGCACGACATGGGCATGGTCATGGACCTGTCGGACCATGTGGTGGTACTCAACTTCGGCCAGGTCATCGCCCAGGGCACACCCGCCGTAGTGCAGGCCGACCCCGAGGTCAACCGTGCCTATCTGGGTTCGGGCGATGTGGGCGAGCTGCGCCGCAAGCTGCAGGCCGCCGCCAACGCCAACGCCACCGTAGGAGCCGCATGATGGACTGGGCCTACCTGTTCGAGATCAGCCTCACGGGCATCGCCAGCGGCGGCCTGTACGCCCTCGCGGCTCTCGCCTTCGTGATGGTCTACAAGGCCACGCGCGTGGTGAACATCGCCATCGGCGAAATGCTCATGGCCGGCGGCTACCTGTTCTTCACCTTCGCCGCCATGTGGGCCATGCCGCTGTGGCTGGCCATTCCCGCCGCCATCCTCGCCTGCGGCCTGCTCGGCGCCGTGATCGAGCGCACGATGATCCGCCCGCTGCTCGGCGAGCCGCCCATCTCGGTCTTCATGGTCACCGTGGGCCTGGGCTCGGTGCTCGTGGGCCTGGTGGAGATGATCTGGACGGCCGACCAGCGCCGCCTGCCCGAGTTCATGCCCAGCGAGCCGATCATGGTCGGCGAGGCCTTCCTCGCGCCCAAGGTGTTCTGGGGCGCCGTCGTCGCCGCCGTGTTCATTGCCTCCGTGCTGCTGGTGTTCCGCTTCTGGCGCGGCGGCGTGGCCCTGCGCGCCACGGCCAGCGACCAGGCCGCGGCCTATTCCGTGGGCATCAACGTGCCGCGCGTGTTCTCGCTCGCCTGGGTGGTGTCGAGCATGCTCGCGGCGCTCTCGGGAATCATCGTGGGCTCGATCGGCGGCATCTCGTCGAGCATGGGCGTGTTCGGCCTGTCGGTGCTGGTGGTGGTCATCGTGGGCGGGCTCGACAGCGTGCTCGGCGCACTGGTGGGCGGCGTTCTCATCGGTCTGGTCGAAGCGCTGGCCGGGGCCTATCTGGGCGGCGAATACAAGCTGCTGGCCACCTTCGTGGTGCTGGTCGTCATCCTGATGGCGCGGCCCTATGGCCTGTTCGGCACCCACGAAATCGAACGTCTTTAAGGGCCCAACCCATGCGCATCGGAACCCTCAAGGAAAGCTACACCGCCGACGCGGCGCTGTTCGACTCGCACACGCAGAAAGTATGGCTCGCCATCGCGGCCGCGCTGCTCGTGCTCTTCCCCTTCATGGCCAGCGACTACTGGCTCTACATGGCCTGCCTCGTGGCCATCAACGTGGCCAGCGCCACGGGCCTCAACATCCTTACGGGCTACACGGGCCTCGTGAGCCTGGGCCAGGCGGCCTTCATGGGCCTGGGGGCCTACACCGTGGCCATCCTGCAGACGCGCTGGGGCACGCCGTTCGCGCTGAACCTGCTCGCGGGCGGCGTGGTGGCCATGGTGGGCGGCATCGTCGTGGGCATCCCCTCGCTGCGCGTGAAGGGGCTGTACCTGGCCATCGCCACCATCGCGGCCTCGTTCATCGCGCATTTCCTGTTCGCCAACCTCAAGATCACGGGCGGCACGGCGGGCATCTCACTGCAGCCCGCACGCCTGTTCGGCATGGATCTGGACACCTCGTTCCGCCTGTACTGGCTCATCGTGCCCGTGATGGTGCTGATGCTGCTGGGCGCGGCCAACCTGTTCCGCACGCGCATCGGCCGCGCCTTCATCGCCATCCGCGACCGCGACATCTCGGCCGAAGTGCTGGGCATTCCGCTGCTGCGCTACAAGCTGCTGTCGTTCGGCCTGTCCTCGTTCTACGCGGGCGTGGCGGGCGGGCTGTGGGCCTACTTCTTCCGCGTGGTCACGCCCGAGAGCTTTCCACTGACCATGTCCATCTTCTTCCTGGCCGCCATCATCGTGGGCGGCATGGGCTCGATCCTGGGCGGCATCCTCGGCGCGGTGTTCATGACCATGGTGCCCGAGCTGCTCAAGCTCGTCGTGGACCTGCTGCCCGGCGGGACCGCGCTCACCGTCTTCCTCTCGCCCGTGCGCCTCGTGATCTTCGGCGCGCTGATCATCGGTTTTCTGGTGTTCGAGCCGCTGGGGCTCGCAGAAATGTGGCGGCGCATCCGCCGCTTCTTCCACCTGTGGCCCTTCCGCAACTGACCCCGTGCAGGCCACCGTTTTCCGCCCACCACAACGACCCAAGGAGACAGACATGGAACAGCAACGCATTTCCGCCCAGCGCCGCAGCCTGATGCTGGGCGCCGCCGCCGCGGGCGCCGCGGCGCTCACGCACCCGCTGTCGGTGCTCGCGCAGGGCAACGAGGAGATCGTCATCGGCGGCTCCATTCCCATGACCGGCGTATTCGCCTTCGCGGGCGTGGGCATCAACGCGGGCATCCAGGACTATGTGAAGATCGTCAACGACGCGGGCGGCATCAAGGGCCGCAAGGTCAAGTACGTGCCCGAGGACACGGGCTACAAGGTCGACGTGTCGGTCGCCACGTTCAAGAAGATCACGAGCCAGAACAAGGTCAGCCTCTACTACGGCGACTCCACCGGCTTTTCCAAGACCATCAACCCCGAGCTCGACCGCAACGGCAACATCCTGATGGCCGGTGCCTCGTTCGCCTCCGAGCTCAACGACCCCAAGAAGTACCCGAACCAGTTCCTCGTGGGCCCCGACTACACGGAGATGTTCGGCATCCTGCTCAAGCACATCGCCAAGGAGAAGCCGGGCGCCAAGGTGGCCTTCGTCTATTCCGATTCGGAGTTCGGCCGCGACCCCATCGAGGCCAGCGAGGCCGAGGCCAAGAAGCTGGGCCTGTCGGTGCCGATCAAGATCATGACGCCCGCGGGCAGCGTGGACGTGTCCACCGAGGTCATCAAGCTGCGCCGCGCCGCACCCGACTACACCATCTTCCACGGCTACATCCTCGCGCCCATCCCCGAGTTCATCAACCAGGGCAAGCAGCAGGGCATGAAATCGAAGTGGATGGGCACCTTCTGGACCATGGACAGCTCCACCGTCATGAAGATGGGCGAGGCCGGCGACGGCTTCATGGGCGTGATGCCCTTCCGCTACCACTACGACACCGAGAAGGCGCCTATGCTGGAGAAGATCCGAGCCCTGCGCCCCGAGTACCAGAGCACGGCCTACATCCAGGGCTTCCTGGCCGCCATGCTGTTCCTCGAATCGGCCAAGCGCTGCCTGGACGCAGGCAAGCCGCTCACGGGCGCCAACCTCAAGGCGGGCCTCAACAGCCTCAAGGACTTCGACACGGGCGGCCTCATCGGCGTGCCGATCACCATCAGTGGCAACTCCATCCCCGTGGGCCGCGTGTACCGCGCGGACATGAAGGCCCAGAAGATGGTCGCAGCCTCCGACTGGATCAAGCTCTGACCCCACTGCGACCATGACCCAGACCTCAACGGATCTCGTCCTCGAAGTCAACAACATCGAGGTCATCTACAACAAGGTCGTGCAGGCCCTGCGCGGCCTGTCGCTGGCCGTGCCGCGCGGCCAGATCGTGGCGCTGCTGGGTAGCAACGGCGCGGGAAAGAGCACCACACTCAAGGCCGTCTCGGGCCTGCTGGCGCTGGAGAATGGCGAGCTGGAATCGGGCTCGGTGCGTTTCAACGGCCAGGGCACCGCGGCACGGGCACCGCAGGAGCTGGTGCGCAAGGGCCTGTCGCATGTGATGGAAGGGCGGCGCGTGTTCGAGGACCTCACGGTGGAGGAGAACCTCGTCGCCTCCACCTACGCACTCACGGGCCGCAGCCAGGCCGCCAAGCCCGACTTCGACACCGTCTACAGCTACTTTCCGCGCCTGCACGAGCGGCGCAAGGGCCTGGCCGGCTATCTGTCGGGCGGCGAGCAGCAGATGCTGGCCATCGGCCGCGCGCTGATCGCCCAGCCCGAGCTGATCCTGCTCGACGAGCCCTCGCTGGGCCTGTCTCCGAAGCTCACCGAGGACATCTTCGGCATCATCGCGCGCATCAACGCCGAGCGCGGCACCAGCATGCTGCTCGTGGAGCAGAACGCCACCGTGGCGCTGGCCGTGGCGCACAGCGGCTACATCATGGAGAACGGCAAGATCGTCATCGACGGATCGGCCGAGCGCCTCGCGAACGACCCCGATGTGCGCGAGTTCTACCTCGGCATGGGCGGCAGCGGCGAGGCCAAGAGCTTCAAAGAAATCAAGCACTACAAGCGCCGCAAGCGCTGGCTGTCATGAGCACACTTCCCGAACTTACTCTGCCCCAAGTGCTACGCCAGCGCGCCAGCACCGACGCTCAGCGCATCGCCATCCGGCAAAAGGACTTTGGCATCTGGACACCATTTACCTGGGCACAGTACTACCAGCGTGCCAGCCACTTCGGTCAAGGACTGCAGCAGTTGGGACTGGCCGTTGGCGGCCATGTAGGCGTGATAGCGGAAAACCGCATTGAGTGGGTTTTGGCGCAGATGGGAACGGGTCTGGTCGGCGGCATCACCGTGGGCGTATACCCAACCAGTCCATCGGCCGAAGTGGCTTACGTGGTGGGGCACGCTGACGTCGAGATCATAGTCTGCGAGGATCAGGAGCAAGTCGACAAGGTGCTCGACGCCTTGGATGAATTGCCACGCCTAAAAAAGATCATCGTCATCGAAACCAAAGGCCTGCGCAGCTTTGCATCGCAGCACCGTGCGCTGATCAATACCTTCGACGAGATCGAGCGCCTGGGTGCCAGCGTGCACAGTCAGGCTCGCATCGACGAGATTTTGGAGCGCCAACGGCTGGACGACGTCGGTCTGATGATCTACACCTCTGGTTCCACTGGCAAGCCCAAGGGGGCAATGATCTCCTGGCGCAACATGCGTGGCGTGGTGCCAGGAATGAGTGATCGATTGCGCCTGAATGCGAAGACCACTCACCTTTCGTATCTCCCGCTATGCCACGTAGCCGAGCAGATGCTCACCACCTTCTGCCCCTTGTATCTTGGCTCGTTGGTCAACTTCGGTGAATCGATCCGCACCGTGCAGGAGGACCTGCGCGAGGTCGCCCCTACGATGTTCCTAGGTGTCCCTCGCATCTGGGAAAAGCTGCATGCGTCCATCAACATCAAGATGATGGAGGCAAGCTGCCTGAGCCGCGCTCTTTATCGCCGCGCCATCGCTGCCTGCGCGCCCTTGGCGGAAAAGCCGCGCAACGAGTGGTCGCTTGCTGAGCGCCTGAGTTTCAGCTTGAGCTACTGGACGGTTTTCCGGGCATTGCAGAACTTCATTGGCCTTCGCGAGGCTCAGGTGGCTCTAACCGGCGCTGCGCCCATTCCCGTCGATGTGGTGCGCTACTTCCGCATAGTGGGAGTACCACTGGTCGAAGCCTACGGCATGACGGAATCAACAGGCATGATCACGGCGCACCAGGTCGACAAAGTGGTAGTCGGTACTGTGGGCCCTGTCACCGAGGGTGTGGAGTACCGCATTGCACCCTCCGGCCATGACAGCAGCGGCGAGTTGCAGATCAAGGGAGAAATGGTGTTTGTGGGTTACTACAAGAACCCTGAAGCCACCGCCCAAAGCGTCCAGGACGGCTGGCTTCACACTGGCGACGTGGTGCGAGAGGTAGATGGCCAGATCAAGATTGTCGACCGCCTCAAGGACATCATGATCACCGCCGGGGGCAAGAACCTTACACCGTCCGAGATCGAGAACACCATGAAGGCCAGCCCGTACATCAAGGAGTGCGTGATCGTGGCAGAGGGACGAAAGTTCGTCGGTGCGCTGGTGATGATCGACTATGAAACCGTCGGGAAATGGGCTGAGGCTAACCGCCTGACTTTTACACATTTCCGCTCGCTGGTGGAAACGCCCCAGGTGCGCCAGCTCATCGACAGCGAAATCGCCGGTGGCAATGCCAAGTTGGCCCAAGTAGCGCAGATCCGCAAGTTTCACCTGCTAACCAAGGAACTGGATCACGACGATGGTGAAGTCACCGCCACCATGAAAGTGCGCCGCAGCAGCATCTACAAAACCTACGCCACGGAAATCGAGGCGCTTTACCACTGACCCCAAGAGTCTCATGAACCACCGCGAAGTCTTCGTCATCAGCACCGCCCGTACTGCCATCGGCACCTTTGGCGGAGGTCTCAAGGACGTGCCCAATACCCTACTGGCGACTACGGCCGTGAAGGCCGCCATCCAGCGCAGCGGCCTTGCGCCCGACGCCGTGGGCCATGTGGTCATGGGCAACGTGATCCCCACCGACACCAAGGACGCGTACCTCAGCCGCGTGGCCGCCATCGACGCGGGCTGCCCCATCGAGACACCGGCGTTCAACGTCAACCGCCTGTGCGGCTCGGGCCTGCAGGCCATCATTTCGGCAGCCCAGGCCATCGGTTACGGCGACTGCGACGTGGCCATAGGCGGCGGCAGCGAAAGCATGAGCCGCGGCCCCTACTTCGACCAGGCCGCGCGCTACGGCGCGCGCATGGGCGATGCCAAGAGCATCGACTACATGCTGGGCATCCTGCACGACCCCTGGCAGAAGATGCACATGGGCATCACGGCGGAGAACGTGGCCGAGCGCTACCGCATCAGCCGCGAAATGCAGGACCAGCTGGCCTTCGAGAGCCAGCGCCGCGCCGCGGCCGCCATCGCGGCCGGCTACTTCAAGGAGCAGATCGTCCCCGTCGAGATCGCCACGCGCAAGGGCACGGTGCTGTTCGACACCGACGAGCATGTGCGCGGCGCCACCACGGTCGAAGTGCTGGCCGGCATGAAGCCCGCGTTCAAGAAGGAAGGCGGCAGCGTCACGGCGGGCAACGCCTCGGGCATCAACGACGGCGCGGCCGCCGTGGTGCTGGTGGCGGGCGACCGCCTGCAGGCCCTGGGCACCAAGCCGCTCGCGCGCCTCGTGGGCTACGCGCATGCGGGCGTGGACCCGGCCTATATGGGCATCGGCCCCGTGCCGGCCACACAGAAGGTGCTGCAGCGCACGGGCCTGAAGATCCAGGACATGGACGTCATCGAGGCCAACGAAGCCTTCGCGGCCCAGGCCTGCGCCGTGATCCAGGAGTTGGGCCTGGACCCGGCCAAGGTGAACCCCAATGGCTCGGGCATCTCTCTCGGCCACCCGGTGGGTGCCACGGGCGCCATCATCACCACCAAGGCCGTCGCCGAGCTGCACCGCACGGGCGGGCGCTATGCGCTGGTGACGATGTGCATCGGCGGCGGCCAGGGTATCGCGGCGATCTTTGAGCGAGCGTGAGCTTTATGAGCCGGCGGCCTCCTAAAGGCCGCACAACCGTGTATCACCAACTGAACTACTAATGTCAACATTGCTGCCCAAACCTCTTGCGAATCTTGCTCTTCCCGTCATCGCCTCACCTTTGTTCATCGTCAGCAATCCCAAGCTTGTGGTTGCGCAATGCAAGGCCGGTGTGGTGGGGTCCATGCCGGCGCTGAACGCACGGCCCGCATCCCAGCTCGATGAATGGCTGGCTGAGATTACAGAGGAGCTTTCTGCCTGGAATAGCGCTCACCCAGAGCGCCCAGCCGCCCCATTCGCGATCAACCAGATCGTGCACAAGAGCAACGTTCGGCTTGAGAAGGACATGGAGTTGGTGGCCAAGTATCGAGTGCCTATCGTCATCACATCGCTCGGCGCGCGAGCGGACGTCAACGATGCAGTGCATAGCTACGGCGGAGTGACCTTGCATGACGTTATCAACAATACATTTGCACGCAAGGCCATCGAGAAAGGGGCGGACGGATTGATTGCCGTGGCCGCCGGCGCCGGCGGTCATGCCGGGATTAAGAGCCCTTTTGCTCTGATTCAGGAGATCCGCCAGTGGTTTGATGGGCCGCTCGCTCTGTCCGGGGCAATCGCCACTGGGGGTGCCATCCTTGCCGCACGTGTCATGGGGGCAGACTTCGCCTATATCGGCTCGGCGTTCATTGCGACAGACGAGGCTCGTGCAAGCGATGCCTACAAACAAGCAATTGTTGACTGCCGCTCAGACGATATTGTTTACTCAAGCCTTTTCACGGGCGTACATGGCAATTACCTCGCACCCTCCATTGAAGCTGCAGGACTTGATCCTGCCAATCTACCTCTAGAAGGTTCGAAGACGATGGACTTCGGAGCAGGTGAAAGTACAGCCAAAGCCTGGAAGGATATTTGGGGCGCAGGTCAGGGCATCGGAGCAATTGATCGAGTACAGCCAGCCGCATCCTTGATAGAAAAACTGAAGCAGGAATACCTGCAAGCCTGCCAGCTAACTCTAAAGACAGCAACCATTGCTCGAAACGACTTGAGTACCGAACTCTCCTGACGTGACTCAGTCACCCCATATTTTTTCATTTGTGACAAGTGAAGGCAATCCTATGAGTGAAGCCCCTGTTCTATTGAGTTTCGATGCCGACGTAGGAATCGGAACCATCACCTTGAATCGCCCTAGGGCTCTGAACGCTCTGAATCGAGAGCTGAGCATTGCCTTGCGGGAGGCGATCTGCCGTGTCGAGCACGATCAGGCAGTACGCGCAGTCGTGATCCAGGGTGCCGGGAACCACTTTATGGCGGGAGGAGACGTTCGCGCTTTCCACGAAACCCTTGTTGAAACGGAGACAGTGCGAAAGCTCTATTTTGAGCATTTCATCGCCGAAGTTCACGACACCATCACTCGCATTCGTCGCATGGAAAAACCCGTGGTTGCCAGCGTACGTGGTGCTGTCGCCGGTTTCGGTCTTTCACTGATGAATAGCTGTGATCTAGCAATTGCAGCTGATGATGCCTATTTCACGATGGCGTATCGCAACATCGGTGCAAGTCCTGACGGCGGTGGCACCTATACACTGCCGAGACTTGTCGGTACCAAGCGCGCGATGGAGATTGCCCTGCTGAGTGAGAGATTCGATGCCGAGCGCGCACTCGAACTGGGGCTTATCAATAGAGTGGTGCCGGCTTCTGCACTCGTAGAGGCAACCAGATCTTGGGCGCTTCATCTTGCAGCTGGACCGACTAGAGCACTCGGGCGCACGAAACAATTGATTAATGAATCTCTCGCCCAGAGTCTTTCCAATCAGCTTCTTGCGGAGCAAGATGCTTTCTCGGCTTGCTCCGCCGACAAAGATTTTGCGCAGGGACTAAGCGCTTTCTTTGAGAAGCGGTCACCCATCTTCTCCGGGAGCTAGCAGCAGGAATCAGGAACAGGCGGCCGCAGTTTCACGACTGCTCCCCCTCCTCCCCATCGAGTGGAGGCATCGTCGATAGCGAGTGCCGGTGAACCTGCGTGCGCAGTTCGGCACTAATCAGACGCAACATCCGAGAATTGAAATGTAAGCGTGGCTTCAACACCCCATTGAACTAGCGTCGAAGGTCGACGGGCATGTGTCCACACTGCGAGACAGTGAACACACACTGGTTCGCCCCAACTAAGTGGAAGGGGTCACGCAACCTTGGCATTGAGTTGCCATTCCCATGGTGGGGTTGACGGTGAGATGCTTTATCTGAAGGAACTCGCAGACGACTGCGCAGCCGATGGGCGCCACAAGTTCCTGTTTGTTGGTGCATCACTGCCCTTCACATGCGCAATGCGATGCCCGTTGAATCCGATGGCGATCAAGTAAGAAGGAAGAGGAAACAGAGTGGCTCCCTCCGGCAGGGAGCCATTCTTGATCGATCTCAAAGCGTCCCGAGGTATGCCGCAATGGCAAGAAGCACTCCCGTCACGATGTTTGCCAGGAACAAGCGGAAATTCAAGGCTGGGTGATTCAGGTCGATGCACTTGACTTGCCAGGCCAGATGGAAGGCAATCGCGAGTATGCCGGCCGCATACGGCATTGACATACCTAACAACCAGCCGCCGACAGACCAGCTTCCGATCGCGACGGCAAAGAGCAGCGCGATGCAGGATGTCCCGTGAGGTCCAAAAAGTATTGCAGTGGACTTGAGACCCAGCCTGGCATCGTCTTTGACGTCCACATAAGCGTAAATCGTGTCGTATCCAATCTGCCAGGCGATGGCGCCGCCCCACATGAGAACGGCTCCAAGTGGTGTGCCTCCATTGATTTCTGCCCAGGCGATCAGCATACCCCAGTTGAAGGAAGCGCCCAGGACGGCCTGAGGCCAATGGGTGAATCGTTTGCAGAACGGGTAAATGACCACGAGAGGGAGAACGCACACTGCCAGGAGGCGGGCATGCGGTGAAAGAAGGAGCAGTAGCGAAGCCGCTAGGGCTAGTTCGATCACCAGGAACGTGAAGGCCGCCGACAAGCGGAGCTGCCCGTTGGCAAGAGGCCTTAGGCGGGTGCGCTCCACATGTCCGTCAAACTTCCGGTCTGCGATGTCATTGATCGTCGAGCCGGCGCTGCGCATCAGCAGAGCACCCAGTGAGAAGATCAGCAGGGTGCGCAGGTCGGGGAGCGCGTGCGACGCCTGGATAAGGGCTGCCCAACAAGGAAACAGCGTGAGCCATGTTCCTACCGGCCGATCCAGGCGTGCGAGTCGCACGTATGGCCGCCAATTGGCCGGAAGCCGACGATCTACCCAGTCCCCCAAATGGATATCGCTCAGATCGGGTTGGTGTGAAGCGGGCATTTTCCTTTCGACTCCTTCTCTGCCTGGTGGGCAAATTTTCGTTGATCCTGAAGAGGCACCACCGTGGCACCGGCTCGCTTCCCGACCCACTTGCGCACGCGCTTCCCGCTGCTCAGAACCCGCTCATCCGACTTGCCGCCGCCCCACTCAATCTGCCTGCGTCCACTGTTCGTCATAGTGGACCCAATCGTCTGTGCACGGCACGTTCAAATCAAGAGGGTGATGAGGCCACGCTAACGTTAAATGTCAGCTCGGCGGAGCGAAGGGCTGCAGCATGCACAGCTCGTTCCATCAAGGAATTAAAGCCATTTTCCTGAAGTAGGTTGATTGCAGCCTCGGTAGTTCCTCCCGGAGAAGTCACTTGTCGCCGAAGCTCCCCGAGCGCTAGCCTTGATCAGTCGCCAAGTGCGCAGCCCCGAGAATCGTTTGCCGAGTCAACACCTCGGCAAGCTCAGTAGGCAGTCCCAGTGCCCTCCCAGCATCAATCATGGCCTCCATGAGGAGGTACGCGTAGGCCGGACCACTGCCCGACAAGGCAGTGATCGCGTCGAACTGGCATTCCTCACCAACCCATATCGCACGCCCCACCGCTGACATCAGCTTGTACGTGCACTCTTTCTGCCCCGAGCTCACGGCTGCATCTGCGTACAACGCAGTCATTCCAAGACCAATTGATGCGGGTGTATTGGGCATGCAACGGACGATAGGTCTTACAGACGATCGCGAGGAGTTGAGCCACGCCAGTAGGCTTGAAATCGGAACCCCTGCCATGATTGAAACGATCAGTGCATCATCCGACAAGTTCGGTGCGATTTCCCGGCATGTGCTCCCGGCGAGCTGAGGCTTGACTGACAGGATTACCACATCTGCGCCAACAACGCTTTCGCTAGCGTTGGAGTGGACATCTACGCCATAGCGCGACTTCAGTAGTTCTCGCTGTTCAAGGCGCCGGGCGCTTGCTGATATGCGACCTCCATCAATACCCATGGCCACCATTCCGGCTATAAGGCTGGAGGCCATTTTTCCGGCGCCAACAAAGGCTATCCTCATAGTACTCTCCACTCTCAGACTCAATGGGCAGCCCATTGAATAGTGCTAAGGTCGATCCCGTCTTTGTACATGTCCCATAGCGGTGAAAGATCGCGTAGCTTGGCGACGTGCTGCTTGATGACGGCTATCGCCGTGTCAATCTCGTGCTCCTGGGTGAAACGGCCAATAGTGATCCGCAAGCTGGAATGCGCCACCTCGTCGCTCAGGCCCAGCGCGCGCAACACGTAGCTAGGCTCCAGGCTGGCCGAAGTGCACGCCGATCCGGACGAGACCGCAACGGCCTTGATGCCCATGAGCAGCGATTCGCCCTCGACGTAATTGAACGATGCGTTGACCGAGTGGGGAACGGAATGCTCTAGGTGACCGTTGATCGTGACCTGCTCGATCTCCTGCAAGCCACTCAGCAGCTTGCGCTGCAACATCCGAACGCGCTCGCGCTCCGCCCCCATCTCAAGGCCTGCGAGCCGGAATGCCTCGCCCATGCCCACGATCTGGTGGGTGGGCAAGGTACCGGAGCGCATCCCACGCTCGTGGCCGCCGCCGTGCATCTGCGCCTCGATGCGGATGCGCGGCTTACGCCGGATGTAGAGCGCACCGATGCCCTTGGGGCCGTAGGTCTTGTGCGACGCCAGGCTCATCAAGTCAACGGGCAAGGTCTTAAGGTCTATGTCCACCTTTCCCGTGGCCTGCGCTGCATCGACGTGAAAGATGATGCCGCGCTCCCGGCAGATCGCGCCGATGGCCGGAATGTTCTGGATCACGCCGATCTCATTGTTCACGAGCATCACCGATGCCAGGATGGTGTCGGGGCGCAGTGCTCCTTTGAAGGTCTCGAGGTCAATTAAGCCGTCCGACTTCACGTCGAGATAAGTCACCTCAAAGCCTTGCCGCTCGAGTTCGCGCATCGTGTCGAGCACTGCCTTGTGCTCTGTCTTGACCGTGATGAGGTGCTTGCCTTTGCCCTGGTAGAAGTGGGCCGCGCCTTTGAGGGCGAGGTTGTCTGATTCGGTGGCACCCGAAGTCCAGACGATTTCACGCGGATCTGCGCCCACCAGCGCGGCGACATGCGCGCGGGCGCGCTCTACGGCCTTCTCTGCTTCCCAACCCCAGGCGTGGGTGTTGGATGCGGGATTGCCGTAGTGGTCCCGGAGCCACGGAATCATTGCATCCACGACGCGCGGGTCTACCGGAGTCGTGGCGCTGTAGTCCATGTAGATTGGAAGATGGGGGGTTTGCATATCTGACTCCTGGGTTGTCGGTATGGAAAGTGGGGGTCGAAGGCAGGCACTTAGCAATTCACCGTTTCGTGATTGAGTTCCTGGGCCAAGGCCTCAAGGCGTGCGAGCCCTTCATCGATCTCGGAATAGCTAATGTTGAGGCTCGGTGCCAGCCGCATCACGTCCTGGCCTGCCTGCAGCACCATCACGCCGTGCGTTAGAGCCCCCTTGGCAACGTCTCTGGCCTTGCCATGCCAGGGTTCGGCAAGCACGCAGCCGATCAGCAGACCTATGCCGCGGACTTCATCGAAAACACCGTAGCGCTCACCGATCTGCCGCAATCTGCTGACCAAGTAGTCGTGACGCTCCAGAACGCCGTAGAGCAATTCCGGCTGGCTGATGGCATGAAGCGCTGCCTCGCCCACCGCGCAGGCCAGGGAATTGCCACCAAAAGTGGTTCCATGCGTGCCCTGCCCCAGGTGCTCGGCGAACCTAGCCATCGTCAGCATGGCCGACAGCGGAATGCCGCAACCGATGGCCTTTGCGATAGTCATCACATCCGGCACCACGCCAAAGTGCTCATAGGCAAACAGCGTTCCCAGCCGCCCAACCCCCGTCTGCACTTCATCAAGGATGAGCAGCGCGTTGTGGCGGTCGCACAGGGCACGGGCGCAGGCGAGGTATTCGCGTGTGGCCGGAAGCACACCGCTTTCCCCCTGGACGGGCTCCAGCACCACAGCGCAGGTGTTCTCTGACACGGCATGCTCCAGCGCGCCCAGGTCGTTGAACGGCACGTGCCGGATCCCTTCGATGGCTGGACCGAAACCATTCGAGTACTTGGGCTGGCCGCCCACGCTGACGGTGAACAGCGACCGACCGTGAAAGCTGTTTTGCGCCGAGACGATTTCGTACTTCCGCGGCGACTGCTGCAAGCCATAGCGGCGCGCGAGCTTGAAGGCCGCTTCGTTAGCCTCCGCGCCAGAGTTCGCAAAGAACACCCGCTCTGCAAACGTCAACCGGATAAGCGCTCCGGCAAGGCGCAGCGTGGAATCCGATTTGTAGGTGTTGGAGATATGCCAGAGCCGATGGGCCTGGGCTGTCAGCGCTTCAATCAGCGCGGGATTGCAATGGCCCAGGGCATTGACGGCAATGCCGCCCGACAGGTCGATGTATTCCTTGCCTGCGGCATCCCAGACCGTCGCGCCCTGCGCTCGAACAGCCAGAAGATCCAGCGGGGAATAAACGGGCACCATGACTTCGGTGTAGGCATCGGCAGTCCGCGGGGCCCGATGAGGCTCCCCTATGCCAGGTGCCGAATGGATGTGTGATTGACTCATAGCGCATCTACGGCGGGTGTGGATCATTCAGTAGGAGATCCATAAATCCATACACTTTTACTTTGTATGCGTTAAAATAAATGTGTATGTTTATTATAGTCATCAGCGTATGAAACATCGACAAGTCCATGAACGCGGCATGGCCGCGAGCCAGGGAGCAGGCATGCAACAGCGCCCTGCTTGGCTCAAGCCGCTCGTTGCAGGCGGCGGGCCAAGATACCTACAGATTGCCGATCTGATCGCGCATGCCGTGCGCGATGGAGAACTGAAGCCCGGCGATCAGGTGCCGCCGCAAAGATGGCTGGCTACCGCACTCGGTGTTGACCTGACCACCGTGACGCGCGCCTATGCCGAAGCGCGTGTCCGAGGGCTGCTGGCTTCGTTCGGTGGACGCGGTTCCTTCATCGCGGAGCCCTACGTTCCTTCAAAGCGGGCATGGTCGACCTAGCCATGAACATCCCGCCGCAGCCCGCCAATAGAGCCCTGGCTGAACACATCAAGGCGGGCATATCCGAGGTGCTAACCCGGCACGATGCGGAATCGGTCAGTTGCTACCACCATCCAGTGCTTGAGTCGGCAGCCTTGCAGGCGGCACGAACCTGGCTGGGCCCGATGCTGGACGCCATGGGCCAAAGCCAAGTGCTGATGTGCGCTGGCACGCAAGGAGCTATCTTCAACCTGCTGCAGGCGCACACCCGGCGCGGCGACGCCGTGCTGTGCGACCCATTGACCTATCCAGGTTTCATGCGAGCAGCAAGGGCGCTGGGCCTCAAAATCATCGGCGTGCCAGCCGATGCCTCCGGCATGCTGCCTGACGCCCTGGAGCGCAGTTGCCGGGACACGGGCGCGCGCCTGCTCTATCTGAATCCGACGATCCAGAATCCCACCGCCTTAACCATGCCCGCCGCACGGCGCCAGGACATCGCAGCGGTACTGCGCCAATTGGATGTAACTTTGGTCGAGGATGACCCGTATCGGCATTTGCTCAACGACGCACCTCCGCCTATATCGACGTACACATCAGGGGAGCGCTCGTACTACTTGGCATCGCTGTCCAAATGCCTGCTACCGAGCCTGCGCGCAGCCTACGTCGTAGCGCCGTCCGGCCAGGCCACCGCCACTCTGCTGGAGAGCTTCGCTGCGACCAGCATGGGCTGCTCAGCGTTACTTGCCGCCCTGGTTCAAACTTGGATCGTGAATGGCACTGCCAAATCACTGCTGGGAGAAGTCCAGCTCGAAGCCCGGTCAAGGCAGGCACTGACGCGTTCGTTTCTGCCGGACAGTATCCAGGCGCACCCGAGTGGCATTCATTTGTGGCTGCCCCTGCCGCCGCAGTGGCGGCCAGCTGCCTTCAGCCATGCCCTGGAAGACGTGGGTGTCCGCATCGCCGCAACTCATGCCTTCGGCGTAGAGAACGAGTTGCCCTCAGGCGTTCGCATCTCCGTCGGCGGAGCAAGAAGCCACGCCGAACTCAGTGCGGCGCTGCAGAAGATCCAGACCCTGCTCGGGAAAAACCAGATCGCCAGCAGCAGCATGGTTGTCTAACCAGCAAGGCCAATCCCAGTGTGCACCTGCAATCAGGCGTCATGGCGCCGGAACACGCAGCCAGCCTCCATTGCGGCTGCTGCAGGCAGAATGGATTTCAGTTCGATCCCGCCGTGAGACCTGTGGAGCGAGAGCTTATTCCCTCACGAGGGCGACCGTTAAGAAGCGGGTGTGCCACGAGCGCATTTGGCAGGCTTACCTGTCCAGGTGAGCCAATCAAGCCACTTGCTTTACTGACTCCAGGCGCAGCACCGAGATATACAGGGCATGGGCCACTATGAATCCAGGACTCCACCATGTCTGCCCAGTCCTGCAGCATTCCTCGCCGCTGTTGCGCGTACTCAGCTTTGTTGTAGACCGCGCGGACACCTTTTTGCTCATGAGCGAGACACTTCTCTATCCAGTCGGTGTTGTAACCTGCCTCATGTAGCAATGTGCTGGCCGTGCGCCTGAGGTCGTGTACGGTAAAGGGATCAATCCCCTCGCCCCGCTTCTCGACCACATCTCTGCCGGCCATTAGCACGCGATTCAACGCGCCACTACTGAGGGGGAATCGCGCTCATGACGTCCGGGAAGCAGATAGGAGCTCCCAGCGCGGAAAGCCTTGAGTGTCATCAAAATATCCATCGCCTGCTGACTGAGATAGATGTTGTGAGGACGGCCAGCTTTCATACGCGCCTTAGGAATCGTCCATATGCGCGTTTCGAAGTCAATCTCTTCCCATTTGGCCTGGATGAGCTCACTCTTGCGCACCATAGTCAGCAGCAAGAACTTAACGGCTAGGCGCAATGTCGGGGCAGAGGTGACTTCATCCAGAGCATTGAAAAAAGTGTGGATCTCGGCTGGTGACAGAGCCCTGTCCCGAGCCTTAAAGGTCGCAATGGCGCTCGGACGGATTGCTTCTGCCGGGTTGGCAATTTTCAAACCTCTCGCCTGAATGAAGCGATAGACCTGCAGCACGATTTCGCGGGCCAGCACCGCAGACGCGGCCGCACCTCTCTCCTTGATATTCTCGCATCTTGCCATCAGCCGGACAGGAGTAATTTCTTCCAACATCAAGCGGCCAAACTCCGTCGCAAGATTCCGGACGTAGACAGACCTACGCATTGCTCGAGTGGAGTCCGCCAGCCTTGCTTCGGCAAAGTATTTCTCTGCCCACTTACCAAAAGTCAACGCCTCGCTAGCTTCAATCCGCTTTTCCACCTTTGATCGGGACGGGCTCTCTCCCTGCTCCAGGGATCGTCGCGCCCGCGTCAAAAGCAATCTCGCCTCAGCAAGCGACAACGGCATGCCGAAATGGAGTTGATCCAATTCGCGCTGATGCTTGGCGCCCAAATCTGCGTCGTACTGGCCAATGACCAGCGTCTCGCGGCGCCCGTGAAGTCTGTAGTCGTAGCGAAAGCTTATGTTTCCCGAGCGCAAAACAGCGGCGTACAGTCCCTGCTGATCAGTGATCTTGTAGACCTTGTTGGACGCCTTCAGCATCTTCAACTGCTTGTCAGTCAACATCTCAGTCCTTCATCAGATGGAGAGGTAGCTCCATTTGACGGGCCATCCGATGCCGTTCAAGCGCTAGGGAATGAGCGCCATCGACAACGGCGCTGCATCCGGCTGACTTTCCTATGGCGCCGGATTTCGCTCCTTGTCTTTGCTACGCGTCGAGTCCAATGACACAAATCGTGAAAACAGGACCATTGATTCCAAACATCAATACCACTTTCTGTGCCATTGGGTTTGGTCCTTGCGCCGGAGTTAACGAAAAATCCCCGTTCACAGCGCCAAAGATAGTGAAGAAATTCTCTGCCTTCGAGGCTGCTCAGCGGTATCCCAACTCGACCTGCCGGAAAAGTTCAGCGAATTCTCGCGGCTGGCTTTTCCAGTAGGGCTGCGGCGCTTCGACCTGTGCGCCCAACGTAGCGGCGGCATGCCAGGGCCAGCGGGGTCATACAACGCAGCCCGGCCAATCGCAACGGCATCGGCATGGCCTGTTGCAACGATGGTTTCGGCCTGCTGCGCTTCTGTCACCAGGCCGACCGCAATCGTCGTCATCCCGGTGGCCTGCTTGATCGTCTTGGCGAACTCCACCTGATATCCCGGCGTGACGGGAATCCGTTGCGCCGTGGATAGCCCGCCCGTGGAAACATGGATGGCCGCACAGCCCAGGTCTTTTAGCCGTTGAGACAGTGCAACCGAGTCACTGATGCCCCAGCCGCCTTCGGCCCAATCGGTGGCCGAGATGCGCACCCAAACTGGCTTGCCGGGGCTGACGGCTTCTCGCACGGCCGCGAATAGTTCCAACGGGAAGCGCATGCGGTTGTCCAAGCTGCCGCCGTACTCATCGCTTCGCTCGTTAGACAAGGGCGACAGGAACTCGTGCAGCAGATAGCCGTGGGCCATGTGGACCTCAATGCCATCGAAGCCCAGCTCGTCGGCGCGACGGGCTGCTGCGACGAACTGATCCCGCACCTTGGCCATGTCCACCTTGGACATGGCCGTGGGCACAGCTTCGCCATCGGCGTGCGCGACCGCCGAAGGTGCTTCGGCTTGCCAGCCCTCGGCTCATTTGGGGGAATCTGCGCAGCACCGTGCCACGGCACATGGCTCGACGCCTTGCGGCCCGCATGGGCCAACTGGATCGCCACGGGGATGCTGGAGAACCGGCGCAGTGACCCGAGCAGCCGTCCCAACGCGGCCTGGTTCGAATCCGAGTACAGGCCCAGGTCTGCTGCTGTGATCCGTCCAATAGCTGAGACCGCCGTGGCTTCGAGGATCAGCAGGCCGGCGCCAGAGACGGCCAGGTTGCCGTAGTGCATGAGGTGCCAATCGTTGGCGTTGCCGTCGTCGGCCGAGTATTGGCACATGGGCGCGATGAGCACCCGGTTGCGCAGGGTGAGGCCAGCAAGCGCCATCGTCTGAAACAAGGCTGATGGCCGGTTGGACGCCGGCACTGCGAGCGCGGCGGAATCGTGTCGTTGCATGTCGTCTTTAGCTTGTCGTTGCCGGCCTGCCATGCCGGCGCCGGAATGGATGTAGCTTAGACACTTACTCCTAAAATGAATAGAAGTCGCCATGAATGAACTGGTTATTCAGTTTTTGATTTAATTGCTGGCGGCTGTAGGCCGCAACTTGGCGAAGTGAACATGAAATCCGACGCACCAAAGATCGACCTCGCGGGGGTTGCAGTCTTCCTGCAAACCGCCGCCGCCGGCAACCTTTCCGCTGCTGCGCGCCGGCTTGGCATCCCACCGCTGGCAGCGGCGCGGCGACTAGCCAGCTTGGAAAACGGGCTGGGCGTGCGCCTCATGCACCGGACCACGCGATCGGTGTCGTTGACCACCGAAGGTGAAGCGTTTTTGCCCTTCGCCACGACGATACAGGAAGCCGCCGAAGCACCCCGATGGCCAGTCCAAATTCCCCCACCTGTGGCCACCCCAAATTCCCCAGGCAAGACCGGTTGGATTATGACGACTCAGTGCCGATGGCGATGCGTGCGGCGGCCTCTTTGAGCCGGTAGCTCTTGCCCTCGAATTCCAGCATCGTGCAGCGGTGCATGAGGCGGTCCAGGATGGTGGTCGCCATTGTGGCGTCGCCCAGATAGCGACCCCAGTCCTGCACCACGCGGTTGGAGGTCACCACGATGGCGCGGCGCAGCTTGTAGCGCTGATGCACGATGGCCTGCAGGACCTCGGCGGCGTGCTCGCTGATACGCCTGGCCAGGAACAGATCGTCCAAGATGATCAGGTCAGGCTCCACCCACTCCTTGAGCAGGCCGATGCGCTCGGTGGCACTTGCCAGCGCGTAGCGGGCGAATTCGGCGTCGGCCTCGAGGTAACGCACATCGTGGCCGCCCAGCGTGGCCTGGTAGGCGATGGCCTTGGCAATGTGAGACTTGCCGGTGCCGGGTTTACCGACGATGAGCGCGTTGGAACCCTCGGCGATGAACTTCAGGGTGTGCAGCTCAAAGCAGGCCGCGCGGGGCAGCTTGGGGTTGAAACGCCAGTCGAAGTCGGCCAGGCTGACCTTCTCGTCCAGACCCGAGCGCTTGTAGCGGCGCTCTGTCAGGCGCGATCGGCGCCGGTCGAGCTCATCCTGAAGCATGGCGGCGAAGGTCTGCAGAAATGGCTCCTGGGCGACCTGGGCCTGCATCACGCGGGTCGACAGGGTCTCGGCAATACCCGACAGGCGCAGCTGGCGCAGCGCGCGCTCGATCTCGACCATGTTCATGGCTGGCTCCCAACTGCGGCGGTGGCCGCAGCGTGGGCAAACAGGTCACCGTATTCATCGGCATCGCGGATCAGCTCGTGCTGCTGGGTCAGGGTCGCCGTGGTGGGCGTTACATGCTCGCCACCGGCCTGGGTCTCGATGGCTTCAAGCGCATCGGCAAAGAGCGCCTCTGTCAATGCCTGGACGCGCTTGAAGCTGTAGATGCCCTGCTCCAGAGCCTGGGCGCAAGCGGCGTTGACACAATGCGCCGGATATCGGCGCACCAGGCCGACGATGCCCCAGAGCTTGCGCTGGCCCACCCGGCCCTCGATGGCAAAGAGCAACTGGCACAGCCGGGCGGCGTGTTCGCCAATCTGGCCGGCCTGGCGCAGGATCAGGCGGGTCTCACGCGAGGGGTTGAACACCCGCTCATCCTGGGCAGCACCACGGTGCCGGGGCGTTCAGCCTTGGGGTGACTGCGCAGCAAGGTGCCGGTTTGCAGATCAAAGATCTGGATGCGCTGGGCGAAGATGCGCACCCGCACCTTCGATCCGATGACCGCCGGGCGCGCGGCGTAGCTGCTGTGCTCCACCCGCACACAGCTGTCGTCGCACACCGTGCGCTGGACCTCTTCGAAATACTGCATGCCCAGCAGTGGCAAAGCTTTGAGGTGGGGCGTTCTTCCGCGAACATGGCCTGCACCTGGCGCCGCTCGGTGCCGTGGATGCGCTTGGCTGCCCAATTCTTCTCCCATTGCGCCAGGAAGGTGTTCTGCTCTTCGATGGACTCAAAGCGCCGGCCCTTCAAGGCCGTGGCCTGGGTGTGGCCGATGGCGTGCTCTACCGTACCCTTGCGGTTGGGGTCACGCACCCGGGCCGGGTCGGCCACCACGCCGTAGTGCGCCAGGGTGGCGGCATAGACCGGGTTGAGTTCGGGCTCATACAGGTCGGGTTTGATGACGCCCTCTTTGAGGTTGTCCAGCACCACGTACTGCGGGCAGCCACCGAAGTGGCGAAACGCGCGCTCGTGCAGCTCGGCCCAGACCTGCTGGCTGGACTTCCAGACCACGTGCCGAAAGCTGGCCCGCGAGTAGCGCAGCGTGGCCACGAACAGGCGCGGTTTGCGGTACCGGTTGCTGCCCGGCACCCGGGTGGGTGCACCCTCACCGTAGTCCACCTGCATCTCCTCTGCGGGCAGGAAGGACAGGCGGTCGAATTGTTCGGGCTCCTTGTGACGCAGCCGGGCCACGAAGCGTTTGACCGAGTTGTACTGGCCGGCAAAGCCGTGGACATCGACCAGGTCCTGGTAGATGGCCGTGGCGTTGCGCTTGAGACGCAGTTGGGCCTCGATGAAGTCGCGGTACGGCTCGCATAGGGAGGCGGCCACTGACGTGGGAGCCGGTGGCCAGGGTGGGGGAATTTGCGCGGCCACGTGAGCGGCCATGGCATCAGGGCCGGTGGCCACCCCGGGGGAATTTGACTGCTCGGCCTGCCGGCGACGTTGGTAACTCCTGACGGTCTTGCGGTCGATTCCGGTGATGCGCGCGATCTCGCGCTGGGTGCTGCCACGCTCGAGCAGCGTGTAGACGGTGGCCCGTTGGTTGGGTTTCAAGACATTCACTCCTTGGCCTCCCCTCGGGGAAGACCAGAACTACTGTCCTGCCAACAGGTGCCAGCGGCGCCGGCGTTTACCCCCTGTCCCCGATCAACTCAGGTGGGGAGTTTGAGGTGGCCATCAGTGGGGAGTTTGGGTGGCCGCCGGGGCCGAAGCAGGCATCGCCGAGATTCGCCCAAGCGTTTGCGGTGCCACTGGAACCCTGCGGGTGACAGCCTGCGGCTCCATGGGCCGCGCCGTGCTTATGCCTACCCTCACAGAGCTGATGCGCTCCAATCCCGATCTTCGGGTCGACCTGGTTCTAACCGATGCGGTGCTGGATCTGGCGGCAACTGGCGTGGACGTGGCCGTGCGCATCGGAGACTTGCGCGACTCGAACCTGGTAGCTACGTCGCTGGGAACCAAACGACGCATCCTGTGCGCTGCACCAAGCTACCTGGCTAGCAGGCCCGCCCCACGGCGGTTGAGCGATCTGGCCGGACATGAGTGCATCACGCCCCCCGATGCCCAGCAATGGAGTTTCACGGTCGGCGCGCAGGAACGCACCGTGCGCGCAGGCGGCCGGCTGACCGTCAGCAGCTTCGAGGGCGTGCACGACGCCTGCATTGCAGGCGCAGGAATCGCGATGCTGTCCAGTTGGTACACCCGTGGGCATCTTGCCGCTGGCCAACTGGTTTCCGTCGAGCTGGAGGATGCGCGGCCGAAGGAGCTGGCGGTGTGGGCCGTGTACCCAACCCGCCGGCAATTGCTCCCGAAGGTCCGCGTATTTGTGGACGCCATGCGAGAGGCGTTGAGCCTTGATGATAGCGGCCTGACCGAGGCAGCGTAGCGGTTGCAAGGGCATCGGCTTTGCTGGTCACGCGCTGAACAATTCCCGGCGCGCCATTTTTGCACTATCTGTGTCAGCAACTTTGCACTAACTAGGCAGAGTTTGCACTTTCACTGTCATTTGACACGTCGAGGTGTTCAACTGAGCAATCGCAGCGCAACGGGATTTGAACAATCGGGACAATGTGTGCGAAGGAGGCTCGCACCAACCTCCTCCCGCACGTTCCATGCTGCTTGCCGGTGCTCCGCAGCGTCCTGATCACACGGCCTGGGCTGGCTCCAGCGGTTGAAGTCCCTCCAAGCGCGACTCCGGCGGGAAGCCCAGATTGATGGGCCGAACGGGACTGGGCCCATTCAAGATCCAAGTGTCCAACATATCTGCCCACGCCTGAAGCATCGCACGCCGCTGCTCGGCATACTCCGCCTTGTTGTAAACAGCGCGCACGCCCCGTTGCTCGTGAGCAAGGCACTTTTCGATCCAGTCGCTGTTGTATCCCGCCTCATGCAGCAGAGTACTGGCTGTCCGCCTAAGGTCGTGCACCGTAAACGGCTCGAACTCTTCACCGCGAGCAACGATCACCTCGGTACCAGCGACAACGAGCCGGTTCAAGGTTCCATTGCTCATCGGGAAATCCGACTCGTAGCGTCCAGGATGGAGGTATGGGCTTGCACCGTAGCAGGTCTTGAAGGCCACTAGGATGTCGATAGCCTGCTGGCTGAGGTAGACGTTGTGTGGTCGACTCGCCTTCATCCGCTCCTTGGGAATCGTCCAAACGCCCGTTTCGAAATTGACTTCTTCCCACTTGGCCTGGGTGAACTCGCTCTTTCGCACCATTGTCAGCAACATGAACTTGACTGCGAGGCGCAACGTCGCTGCTGAAGAGACCTCCTCGAGCGCATTGAAGTACTTGTGGATTTCTTCGGGCGATAGGGACCGATCCCTGACTTTGAAGGCGGCGATGGCACTCGGACGAATTGCTTCCGCGGGGTTCTCGATCCTCAACCCTCTCGCCTGAATAAAACGGAAGATCTGCAGCACGATGTCCCGTGACTGGACGGCCGGCGCTGGCGCACCGCGCTCTTTGATTTTTTCGCATCTCGCCATCAATCGTGATGGCGTGATCTCTTCCAACTTGAGGCGACCGAACTCGGTGGCTAGGTTGCGGTCGTAGACGGACTTACGCATCGCACGGGTTGACTCTGCCAACTTGGCTTCAGCAAAGTACTTTTCGGCCCACCCGCCAAACGTCATCCCCTCATTGGCTTCCGCCCGCCTCTCCACTTTCGCACGAGACGGACTCTCGCCCTGCTCTATGGTTCGCCGTGCATTTGCCAGAAGCAAACGCGCCTCAGCAAGCGACAAGAGCATGCCGTACTCAAGAGTCGCCATCTCACGCGGTTTCCTGGCCGCAAGCGCCGGATCGTACTGCCCGATCACCAGGGTTTCACGGCGCCCATTGAGCCGATAGTCGTAGCGAAAGCTGATGTTCCCCGTTCGCAGAACCGTTACGTACAGCCCTTGCTGGTCGGCGACCTTGTAGACCTTCTCAGATGCCTTCAGCGTCCGTAACTGCTTGTCAGTAATCATTTTTTCCTCCAACGTGATACCGTCAGTTGATACCGTCAGACCAGATGACGGTATCAAGTTGGGTATTTGGAGGATCAGGTGACCGGTACCGTCACCGGTACCGACAAATCGTCGGGCACCGGTGAAACGGCATGACACCGAGTGAGAAGCTAACTCCTTGTCAGGACTATGTTTCTCGGAAGAACCGGAACGCTATGGGAAGTCCTGAAACTGGAGAAACTTACTCCCACTCAATCGTCGCCGGCGGCTTAGAACTCACGTCGTACGTCACACGATTGATCCCGCGCACTTCGTTGATGATCCGGCCCGAGGTTTTCTTGAGCAGGCCGTAAGGCAGTTCTGCCCAGTCGGCGGTCATGAAGTCGCTGGTTTGTACGGCGCGCAGCGCGACGACGTAGTCGTAGGTGCGGCCGTCGCCCATGACGCCGACGCTCTTGACGGGCAGGAACACGGTGAAGGCCTGGCTGGTGAGGTCATACCAGCTTTTGCCGGTGGCTTCGTCGATCCAGTTGCGCAGCTCTTCGATGAAGATGGCGTCGGCGCGGCGCAGCAAGTCGGCGTATTCTTTTTTGACTTCACCAAGAATGCGCACGCCGAGGCCTGGGCCCGGGAAGGGGTGGCGGTAGACCATTTCGCGTGGCAGGCCGAGGGCTACGCCGAGTTCGCGGACTTCGTCCTTGAACAGGTCGCGCAGCGGCTCCAGCAGTTTGAGGCCGAGTTGCTCGGGCAGGCCACCGACGTTGTGGTGGCTCTTGATGGTAACGGCCTTCTTGCTTTTGGCGCCGCCGGATTCAATCACGTCCGGGTAGATCGTGCCCTGCGCGAGAAAACTAGCGCCCTGGCTGCCGGCGTTCGCGGCCTTGAGCTTGCTGGCTTCGGCCTTGAAGACGTCAACGAACAGGCGACCGATGATCTTACGCTTCTGCTCGGGCTCGGAGACGCCGACGAGTTCGCCGAGGAACAGGTCGGACGCATCGACGCGCACGACCTTGGCGTGCAGTTTGCCTTCGAACATGTCCATGACCATGTCGCCCTCGTTCAGGCGCAGCAGTCCGTGGTCGACGAATACGCAGGTGAGCTGGTCGCCGATGGCGCGGTGGATCAGCGCTGCGGCCACCGATGAATCGACGCCGCCGGAGAGGCCCAGAATCACTTCTTCATTGCCCACCTGTTCGCGGATCCTGGCCACCGCTTCTTCGATGTAGTCGCCCATGATCCAGTCGGGGCTGGCACCGCAGATGTCGCGCACAAAGCGGTTGAGCATCGCGGCGCCCTGCACGGTGTGCGTGACTTCCGGGTGGAACTGCACCGCGTAATAACGGCGCGCCTCGTCCGCCATGCCGGCAATCGGGCAACTGGGCGTGGAGGCCATGATCTTGAAGCCTTCGGGCATTTGCGTGACTTTGTCGCCGTGGCTCATCCACACCTTGAGCATGCCGTGGCCTTGCGGTGTGCTGAAGTCTTCGATGCCTTCGAGCAGCTTGGTGTGACCGTGCGCGCGCACTTCGGCGTAACCGAACTCGCGGCTGTTCGAGCCCTCGACCTTGCCGCCGAGTTGCTGCGCCATGGTCTGCATGCCGTAGCAAATGCCGAGCACGGGAATGCCCAACTCGAACACGGCGTCGGGCGCGCGGTCGTCCACTTCGTAGACGCTTGCGTGGCTGCCCGAGAGGATTACGCCCTTGAGCCTGCCGTCAGCGGCAAACTCGCGCACCCAGTCGCTCGTCACATCACACGGATGCACTTCACAGTACACATGGGCTTCGCGAACGCGGCGCGCGATGAGCTGCGTGACCTGGGAGCCAAAATCGAGGATGAGGATCTTGTCGTGTTGCATGGTGGTTGGAGGCTGAAGAAGAATAAGTGTGAATTGAAATCAGAGACTGGAAAGATCGAGCAGATTCACGCCGCTGTTTCGGGCGGCATCGATCTGCGCCGGATCGAATGTGGCAAGCGGCAGTTTGAGTGATCGCGCGAGCCAGAGATAGGACGCGTCATAGACCGACAGGCCGGTTTCGAGCGCCACGTCGAGCACGGCCTTGTGCTGCGCGGGCGCGAGTTCGTGGAGTTCCACGCGGTGGCGAATGGCCTCGAGCACGCCCCACAGTCCTTCGACCGACGCGTGCGGAATGCGGCCCGCGTGGACGCCGCTCGCGATCAGGTTGCCACATTCCCATTGCCAGAGATTGGGTGCCTGCGGATCGAGTTCGTCGCGGCGAATGCGCGCATACAGGCGGCGCGTGGCATCACTCGCGTGGTCGGGCAACAGCCAGGCGGCGGTCACGGAGGCATCCAGCACAAAGGCAGTCATGCGGCTCGGCTCCGACCGTTCTTGCGCAGCGCGTCGGCGCCGCCATCGGCCTGTGACGCAGGCTGGATGCTGGCCTGCAACGCATCGATCTGACCCAGTTCACGGGCAATCTGCTCGTCGGAAATCACCGGGCGACGGCGCACCGGCAGCATGCGCACCACTTCCTTGCCATGGCGCGTAATGCGCACTTCCTCGCCCTGCTCGACGAGTTCGATCAGGGCAGAGAAACGGGTCTTGGCTTCATAGATGCCGACGGATTGCATGGTGAGTGCCTTTGATAATTCCAGCGCTTTTTGTTCACGCCAGGAATGTCAAAAAAAAATCTGGTCTGAAATTTAATCTCAGACCAGATTCTATCATTTTGACCAGAATTGCGAAAAATTCAGGCCAGATTCAATCCGCGCGGTAATTCGGCGCTTCCTTGGTGATCTGCACATCGTGTACGTGCGATTCGCGAATGCCGGCCGAAGTGATTTCCACGAACTCGGCCTTGTCGTTCATTTCCTGAATGCTTGCGCAACCGCAGTAACCCATGGCCGCGCGCACGCCGCCCGCCATCTGGAAGATGATGGCGATGACCGAGCCCTTATAGGGCACGCGGCCCTCGATGCCTTCGGGCACGAGCTTGTCGGCGTTGGGATTGCCGGTGGTGGCTTCCTGAAAATAGCGGTCGGCCGAGCCCTGCTGCATCGCGCCGATGGAGCCCATGCCGCGGTAGCTCTTGTACGAGCGGCCCTGGTATAGGATGACTTCGCCCGGAGCCTCTTCGGTGCCGGCGAACATGCCGCCCATCATGATGGTCGATGCGCCAGCCGCAATCGCCTTGGCGATGTCGCCCGAGTAGCGCACTCCGCCGTCGGCAATCAGCGGAACGCCGGTGCCGGCCAGCGCCTGCGCCACGCTGTCAATCGCCATGATTTGCGGAACGCCCACGCCCGCGACGATGCGCGTCGTGCAGATCGAGCCCGGGCCGATGCCGACCTTGACCGCGTCCGCGCCCGCCTCGACCAGCGCCAGCGCTGCCGCACCCGTGGCGATGTTGCCGCCGATCACGTCGACCTGCGGGTAATTTTCCTTGACCCAGCGAACGCGGTCGATCACGCCCTTGCTGTGGCCGTGCGCAGTGTCCACGACGATGGCGTCCACACCGGCCTTTACCAGAGCGGCAACGCGCTCCTCGGTGCCAGCGCCCACGCCGACGGCTGCGGCCACGCGCAGACGCCCGGCAGAGTCGCGCGCCGCGTTGGGGAAGCTGGTCTGCTTGTTGATGTCCTTGACGGTGATGAGCCCCTTGAGCTCGAACGCGTCGTTCACGACCAAAATTCGTTCGAGCTTGTGCTTGTTGAGCAGCACCTTGGCCTCGGCGGGTGTGGTGCCGTCTTTCTCGTTCACGGTGATCAGGCGCTCGCGCGGCGTCATGATCTCCTTGACCTTCACGTCGTAGCGCGTCTCGAAGCGCACGTCGCGGCTGGTGACGATGCCGACGACCTTGCCACCATCGACCACGGGAAAACCGGAAATTCCGCGCTCTTCCGACAATTGCAGCACCTGCAGGACGGTGTGCTCGGGAGTGATGACGACGGGGTCGTGCACCACGCCGGATTCGTGACGCTTGACCTTGGAAACCTCGGCGGCCTGCTGCTCGGCCGTCATGTTCTTGTGAACCACGCCAATGCCGCCTTCCTGCGCGATGGCGATGGCCAGACGCGCTTCGGTCACAGTGTCCATGGCAGCGGACACGAGGGGCAGATTCAGGTTGATGTTGCGCGTGAAGCGCGTTGCAAGAGAGGTGTCCTTGGGCAGGACTTGCGAGAATGCGGGCACCAACAACACGTCGTCGAAAGTGAGCGCTTTACCGAGGAGGCGCATGTGAAAGCTCCAAAAAAACGATTGTACCCGCTTGGTAACACTTCTGCAGTGACCGAGGGAAAAGCGCTTGGTTCAGCACACATGTCACCAGTACACTTAACCAAATGAAACCGTACAAGCTTCTTTTGTTGACTATCGCCTGCACCTGGGCGCTGGGCGCATCTGCGCAATGGCAGTGGCTGGACAAGGACGGCCGCAAGGTCTACAGCGACCGACCGCCGCCGGTGGAAGTGCCGCAAAAGAACATTCTGAAGCAGCCCGGCTCGGGCAGGTCGAGTTCCACGCCCGCGCCGGTGCAGCAGCAGCAGCAGCCCGATGCGGCTACTCCGGCTTCCGCGCCGGTGGCCTCAGCCAGTGCGCCGGGCCTGCCGCAGCCTTCTGGCACGGACAAGAAGCTCGAAGAAGCCAAGGCCAAACAGGAGGCCGAAGAGGCCGCCAAGAAAAAGGCCGAAGCCGACCGTGTCGCCAAGGCCAAAGCCGAGAATTGCGCACGCGCCAAAAAATCCAAGGAATCCTTGAACTCCGGTGGGCTGATCGGTCACGTGAACGAAAAAGGCGAACGTGGCTTCATGGACGAAGCAACGCGCGAGGCCGAACTCAAACGGGCGGACAGCGTGATCGCCTCCGATTGTGGCAAGTAGCCCACAATTTCAGGGCCGGTTTTAGATTTTCCACAATCGATTTGAAGGGCGGCGCCATGCGAGCGCCCTTTTTTCATTCATCGGAATGCTGTGAGCGCCTTCCTCACGCGGGAAACGATGGAGGAAAAATCAGTAGCCCGACTTCGCGCCCGGCCTGCGCTTGGAAAACAGACCGGCGCCGCGACTGCCCTGGCTTGCAAAACGTTCGCGGCGGGCCACCTTCGGATCGACCTTGAGCGCGCGGCACCACTCGACGCGGTCCTGATCATGCAGATGGTGCTGTACGGCAGCCGATTTGCCCCAGACGCTGGCCGCGTAGGCGGGGTCGGCGGCGTTGAGCCCGCAAGCCTTCAAGGCGTCGAACACCGTGGCACCAGGAGGCAACAACACAACCCATTCGCGGGTCTGAGCGGCCCGGGCCGAAGTGACCACGGTGACCTCCAGCTCAGCCATAGACCTTTTCGGCACGGGCAATGAACGCGTCCACCATCGAGCCGGCAATCTTGTCGAACACCGGCCCGACGATGGCAGCCAGAGCCATGTTGTCGAAGCCGTAGGTCAGTTGCAGCTCGACCTTACACGCACGCTGCGTGCCATCGCCCACGGGGTGGAAATACCAGTCACCCTCAAGCGTGGAAAACGGCCCCTTCACCAGACGCATGGCGACGTGGCGGTTCAGCTCATGCGTATTGCGGGTGACGAAGGACTTGCGAAACCCGCCCAGCGACATGCCCACCTCGGCCGTCATGCCCTGTTCGTCCTCTTCCAGCACCTTGGCGGCATCGCACCATGGCAGGAACTCCGGGTAGCGGGCCACGTCGGTCACGAGGTTGAACATTTCCTCGGGCTGTACCAGATCAGGACGGACTTGTTGACTGTTTTCATGGAAATTGCGCAGGGCCTGCCGGCTTCTGGCTGGCAGGCAAATCGGTTCATCGCACGAAACACCAGGCGGTTTTCGGCATGAGGAACTAAAATCGGGGATTGCGAGACGACAACCCGCTATTGTAGAGAGAGCGGATTCCCTCAGGGTTGTAGCTGAAAGGTCTTTAAACCTTCCAGGTGAGCCGCATCTATTCACCATGGCAACCAAAAAAACAGACTCATCGTCGCGCATTGCGGACAACAAAAAAGCCGCCTTCAACTATTTCTTCGAAGAACGTTACGAGGCGGGCATGGTCCTGCACGGCTGGGAGGTGAAGGCGTTGCGTGAAGGCAAGGCGCAATTGACCGACGGCTACGTGATCATCAAGGAGGGTGAGCTGTATCTGATCGGCTGCCAGATCAATCCGCTCAGAACCGCGTCCACGCATGTCAGCCCCGATGCCGCGCGCATCAAGAAATTGCTGCTGCACAAGGAAGAGATCAAGCGCCTGGTCGGCAAGGTCGAGCAAAAGGGCTACACGCTCGTGCCCATCAATCTGCACTGGAAAGATGGCCGTGCCAAATGCGACATTGCACTTGCCAAGGGCAAGGCCGAACACGACAAGCGCGACGTCATCAAGGACCGTGAAGGCAAGCGCGAAGTGGAGCGCGTGATGAAGAGTCGCCATCGCTGAACGCGCGCCTGACTGCATCGCTTCCCCAACGAGAAACAGCTCCTGGACCGGAGCTGTTTCTCATTGCGGGGTGCGTTCGCCGAGCGTTATGCCAGCGCCGCGAGCGGATGCGAATGTGCTGGCCATGGGCTCTCGAAGAACGCCTCGACCAGTTCGCGCTTCACGTCTTCCACGCGTGCCGGGTTCCACTTCGGGTTGTGGTCCTTGTCCACGGCCAGCGCGCGAATGCCTTCGAGGGTTTCGCTCTCGCCTGGGCGCAGATAAAAGCAGTGGCGCACCAGATCGCGCTCCATGCGCAGGTCTTCTGCCAGTGTCATCTCGCGCGCGCGGCGCACTTGCTCAAGCACCACTTCCAGCATCAGCGGCGAGCGCTTGCGCAGCACCGCAGCGCTCTTCTGGCACCACTCGTCGCCCTCTTTCTCAAGCGCGAGCACGATGTCGAGCGCGGTCGGTAGCGCAAAGAACCGGTCGATGTGTGCCCGGTTGCCGAAGGCGCCCTCGCCCGCTGGTACATACTGCGACTCGATCCATTGCTGAATCGCCGCGCCGCTGGCGAATGTTTGGCTGCCGAGTTGCTCCCAAGCGCCCGCCAGCTTGTCGGAGGGCATGAAGCCGTCGGCCAGCTTGTAGGCAATGGCATCGGCCCCGTTGATGGTGTCGCCCGTCAGCGCTAGCCATTCGCCCACACGGCCCGGGCAGCGCGAGAGAAAGTAGCCGCCGCCCACGTCGGGAAACAGGCCGATGATGGTTTCGGGCATGGCCATCTTGGTGCGCTCGGTCACGATGCGCGCCGTGCCACCCTGGCTGATGCCCATGCCGCCGCCCATCACGATGCCGTCCATGAACGCGATGTAGGGCTTGCCCAGCGTGTGGATCAAATGGTTGAGCGCGTATTCCTCGGTGAAGAAATCCTCAAGTTCGGGATTGCCGATGCTGCCCGCCTTGTGCAGGAACCGGATGTCGCCACCCGCACAGAACGCACCGAACGCGCCCTCCTTGCCATTGCCGCGAATGGCGACCGCGAGAATCTTCTCGTCCTTCTGCCATGCCAGCAGCGTGGCCAGCAGATCACGCACCATGCCCAGCGAAAGCGCATTCAGCGCCTTGGCGCGATTGAGCGTGATGAAGCCCACCTGACCACGAACTTCGCTCAGAACTTCTGCTGCCATCTCCGTCATTTCTTCGTCCTTCCAGGGGAATCTAACAAGGTAGTGGGCACCGCCGTGCCTGTTTTGCCTCGATAGTCTATCGGCATTGTTCGAGCGGACGCAGCCATGGGGTGGCCTCCAATGCGCCATTTCATGGGCAAACAGCGACAACAGGCCTAGGGCCTGTTCACCCAACGCACGGGGATCGCGTTGTGCAGTCTTGGGATGGGATGCAAGGCGCAGGCTCGAAGCAAGGTAGGTACCTTGCGAGAGCCTGCAACACCGCAGACCGCCCAAGACTGCACAACCCTTCGGGCTTGCGCGACCCCGTGGGTTGTGTGAACAGGCCCTAGTCGAGCGATACGCCGGTGCTCTTGACCACCGAGTCCCAGCGCGCGATTTCCTTCTTGACGTAGGCGCCGTACTCTGCGGGCGTGGAGCCCAGCGGCTCGGTGCTCTGGATCGCCAGCTTCTTGAGAACCTCGGGATCCTTGAGCGCCTTGTTGAACGCGGTATTGAGCCTGTCGACCACGTCCTTGGGCGTCTTGACCGGCACCATCACGCCCTGCCACGCGCCCGACTCATAGCCGGTCATGCCGCTTTCAGCAAGCGTCGGAGCCTGCGGAAAATTGGGCAGGCGTTTGGGCGTGGAGACCGCCAGCAGCTTGAGCTTGCCGTCCTTGATGAAGGCCGAGACCGAATTGATCGTGTCGGTCAAAAAATCGATCTGCCCGGCCACGAGATCCACGTCCGCCGGTGCGCTGCCCTTGTACGGGACATGGGTGGCTTCGATGCCGAAATGCTGCGCGAACTGGAACGCCGCCAGGTGCGTGACGTTGCCGTTGCCCGCCGAACCGTAGGAGATGCGGCCGTTCTGAGCCTTGGCGAACTGCACATAATCCGCCACGGTATTGGCCTTCACCTTGTCCGGATTGACCACCAGCGCAAGCGGCACCACGGCCGTCAGCACGACGGGCGCAAGTTCGGTGTTGACGTTGTAGCTGAGCTTCTTGTAGAGCGCCGGGCTCAGCGCAATCGACGAGGTGTTGTAGAGCACCGTATAACCGTCCGCCGCAGCCTTGGCCACGAACGCGTTGCCGATATTGCCGTTGGCGCCCGGCTTGTTGTCCACGATCATGGACTGACCGAGCTGTTCGCTGACGTTCTGCGCCAGCACGCGCGCCACCATGTCCGTAGGGCCACCCGGTGGAAATGGAACGACCAGCGTGATCGGCTTGGTCGGCCAGGCCTGGGCCTGGGCATGGACTGCGGGCAAGGCGGCGAATGCTGCCAGCGCAATCGTGCTCAGTTGCAGCATGTGCCGACGGCGAAACGGAGTTCGGGCTTTTGATTCCGTATGCTTCATGGGTTTGTCTCCTTGTTGCCTTGATGAGGGCGTTTGATGAATGATTCGCTGGGCTCAGCGGCCGGCCAGCAGACGCACGGCCGTGTACTCCATCACCACTTCCTGCCGCTGGTTGTAGACCGTGATGCGGGAAGTGACGACCGCGCGGTTGTTCTTGCTGGTGGGACGGATGTCGGTCACCGTCACAAGCGCCTGGATCGTGTCGCCAACCACCACCGGTGCCAGAATCTTCTGGTGCAGCTCCAGCATCGCCAGACCGGTTCCCTGAATCATCGATTGCAGGATGAAGCCCTCGATCAGCGTGTAGGTGAGCGCGCCGGGCACGGGCCGACCCTTGATCGCACCCTCGTCGAACCCGGCGTCGATGAAGATCGCCTCGAGCATGCCCGTCACGTTGATGAAATTGACGAGATCGGTTTCGGTGATGGTCCGGCGGAACGTGCGCCATTGCTGGCCTGCCGCGATGTCCTGCCAATGCACGCCCTGCCCCATGCGCGCGATCGAGTCCAATGGCACCGTGCTGGCGATTTTTGTAGCTGTCATGTTCGCTTATCTCTCCTGATTTTGAATTCGCAGCGCTGCAATGGCCGCATCATCGAGACCGGCCTGCCTGAGCAGCGCCTCGGTGTGCTCGCCGAGGCGCGGCGGCATGTGGATCGGCGCCTGCACTCCGTCCATGCGCACGGACGAGCGCGGAAACCGCACCTCACCCATGGCCGCGTCGGGCACCGAAACGAAAAAATCCGTCGCCTGCAAATGCGCATCGCTAGGTAAATCGTCCAGACGTGCCACGGCGGCGGCGGGGATTTCGAGGCGATCACACAGGGCGAGCCAATGCGCGGTGTCGTGCAGCTTCACAAAGCTGCCGAGCAGGCCCAGCAACTCGTCGATATGGCGCGTGCGCGCGGCCTGACTGGCAAAGCGCTCCTCACGGGCAATCCCGGGCTGGCCCACCGCGTCGAAGAAGCGCTGCCAATGCTGATCGGTGTACGGCATCATGCAGACATAGCCGTCACTGGTCCTGTACGGTCTGCGCGATTGGGCCATCACGCGTGGATAGCCGGGCGGACTCAGTGGCGGGTTGAAGTGCATTCCGTAGAAATGCTCAACCAGGTTGAAGCCCACCATGGTTTCGTACATCGGCACCTCGACGAAGCACCCCTCGCCGGTGCGTTCGCGCTGAAACAGCGCCGCCAAAATTGCATGGGCACCCACCAGCGCGCAGGTCTTGTCGGCGGCAATCGTCGGCAGATAGCGGGCCTCGCCGGTCTGGCGATCCATCAGATCGGCCAACCCGCTCATGCCTTGGATCACATCATCGTACGCCGGGAGCCCCGCATATGGACCCGCCTCGCCAAAACCGTGCAGACCCACGTAGATCAGTCGCGGATACCGCATCCGCAACGTGTCCCTGTCGAGGCCGAGCCGCGCGAGCTTTTGTGGACGCATGCTGTGCATGAACACGTCGGCGGTGGCAATCAGCGCGTTCAGCGCTTGCTGCGCATTTGGCTGCTTGAGGTCGAGCACCACGCTCTTCTTGCTGCGGTTGCTGCCCAGAAACATCGCCGCCATGCCCTGCTCCACGGCAGGCCCGGTATAGCGCGTGGAATCACCCGAAGGCGGCTCGATCTTGATGACCTCGGCACCATAGTCGGCCAGCACCTGGCTGCTCATCGGGCCAAAGATCACGCTGGATAAATCCAGCACGCGCACGCCGGCCAACGGGCCTGCGTAGGGCGAACTTGCTTGCATCTGCACTGTCTCCTGAACTGCTCATGCGGTTGTGAGCGCAATGTTCGATGCCTTTATGGTCGCTGTCCAATATGAAAAATCGGCCTTTCGATACGTTTTGAATATCAAGCGAGCCACCCGCAAAGAAAAACGCCCCCAGCTTTGCATTGCTGGAGGCGTCGGGCGTCTGAAAAACCGTGTCGTCAAATCAGCGGCGGAACTGTCCTTTCGCATCGATGATCGACAGGTCCACAAAGCTCAGTCCCGTGTGGTCGTCGGACTGTAGCCTACCTCCAGGCCGCCGAGGTCGTAGCGGTTCATGCTCGACAGCGCGGCCACCACTTTTTCACGCGTGGGTTTCGGGCCGGCGCGGCGCAGGCCTTCAACCAGCACCTTGGCCGACGCGAAGCCTTCCATCACCGAGGGCGATATCTCGACGTCGCCCTTGGCCTTTGCCAACGCCATTGCTTCGCGATTGATCGCATAGCCCACGGATCGTTCGCTGGGGAACACCTGAGTGACGATCACGCCGCGCACGGAATCGCCGAGCTGCTTGGCAAATCCGGAAGAGGCGTTGTTGGACACCGTCACCACCTGCATGGCCGAGCCGGCCTTGCGCAGCGCCTTCACGCCGTCGCTCACGGCCACGCTCGAGCCGATCCAGATGACGGCTTGGGCGTTTTCCTTGATGAGCTGCGGCACGATGGTGGCGTAGTCGGGCTTGCTTCGGTCGGCCTTGGTGATCGACAAAGGCTTGAGGCCGGTCTTGTCGAAGCCCTTCATCGCACCGGCAAGACAGTCTTCGCCAAAGCTGTCGTCCACATGCACCATGGCGATGCGGCTCAGACCGAGCGTCTGCAGGTGTTCCACCGCCTTCTCGGTTTCAGCCTGATAGCTGGACCGGACGTTGAAGACCAGCGGGTTCACCGGCTGGTGAAAGATCATCGCCCCTGTGGATGGCGCGACGAGCGCGACACCGTATTTGGCGAGATGCGGCAGGATGGCCTGGGTATGCGGCGTGGCGCGGCTCATGAACAGCGCGACGACGTCGTCCTGCTCGATCAGGCGCCGGGCGTTTTCACCGGCGAGCTTGGGATCGAATTTATCGTCGAGCGTGATCAGCTTGATCTTCTCGCCATTGACACCGCCCTTGGCGTTGATGCTGTCCAGATACAGACGCACGCCCACCAGTGTTTCGCCCACGCTTGCGGACACAGGGCCGGTGACGGCTGTGGTCTGCCCGATCACGATGTCGGCCCTGGCAGGCTGGGAGGAGGCCAGCGCAGCGACAACCAGCACCGCCGCCGAGCCCAGACCCACCACCCGCAACTTTGAGAGAACGCCCTGCATCATCTTTCCTTCAATTTTTGACACTCCATGCCGCGGCGACCCGTTCGCGACGGCGAAGCATATTTTCACAATTGATGACAATGAGCAAGCACTTTGGCGTCATTACTTACAACTCAGAAGGGTAACAGTTCGATAGAAGCTCCGAACACCGAGCGCGAGTCGCGAAAGGCAACAAAAAAGCGCGACCTCTTTCGAGTCGCGCCTGTTTGTCGGGGTACTGCCGGAGTCCGCAGTCGCCCTGGGATCACTCGCGCGAGGCGCGCTTGCGGTCGTGTTCCTTCAGGTGACGCTTGCGCAGTCGCACCGACTTCGGCGTGATTTCAGCCAGCTCGTCGTCCTCGATGAACTCGACGCCGTATTCGAGCGTGAGGTCGATTGGAGGCGTGATCTTGATCGCGTCTTCCTTGCCGGATACGCGGAAGTTGGTGAGCTGCTTGGTACGCGTGGCGTTCACCACCAGGTCGTTGTCGCGGTTGTGGATACCGACGATCATGCCTTCGTAGACCGGATCACCGGCCTTCACGAACATGCGGCCACGGTCGTCGAGCTTGCCCAGCGCGTAGGTGAAGATTTCACCGTCGTCCATCGAGATCAGCACGCCGTTCTTGCGGCCACCGATGTCGCCCTTGTGCGGCTCGTAGCTGTCGAAGATGTTGGAGATCAGGCCCGAGCCACGTGTCAGGTTCAGGAATTCGTTGGTGAAGCCGATCAGTCCGCGCGCGGGAATGCGGTACTCAAGACGCACGCGGCCACGGCCGTCCGGCTCCATGTTCACGAGTTCGCCCTTGCGCTCGCCGAGCGCCTGCATCACGCCGCCCTGGTGGCCTTCTTCGAGGTCGGCGGTCACGAGTTCGATGGGTTCGCACTTCTCGCCGTTGATCTCGCGGAACACCACGCGCGGCTTGGAGACGGCCAGCTCGTAGCCTTCACGGCGCATCTCTTCGAGCAGAATGGTCAGGTGCAGTTCACCACGGCCGGCGACTTCGAAAATGCCGTCCTCGTCGGTTTCCTTCACGCGCAGAGCCACGTTGGAGCGCAGTTCGCGTTGCAGGCGATCCCAGATCTGGCGGCTGGTGACGAACTTGCCTTCACGACCCGCGAGTGGCGAGGTGTTGACGCAGAAATTCATGATCAGCGTCGGCTCGTCGATCTTGAGCATCGGCAGCGGCTGGGGATTGTTCGGATCGGTCAGGGTTTCGCCGATGCCGACGTTCTCGATGCCGTTGACCAGCACGATGTCGCTCGGACCGGCTTCCGCCACCTTCACGCGATCAAGTCCCTGGAACTTCAGGACTTCGTTCACACGGCCCTTGTAGCTCGTGCCGTCAGAGCCGGACATGACCAGCACTTCCTGGCCGGGCTTCACGGTACCGGCATTGATGCGGCCCACCCCGATACGACCCACGAAGGTCGAGTAGTCAAGCGCCGAAATCTGCATCTGCAGCGGAGCGGACGGATCGCCCTTCACCGAAGGCACGTGCTTCAGGATGGTGTCAAACAGGGCCGACATGTCGGGACCCCATTGCTCGCCGGCAGCGCCTTCTTCGAGCGATGTCCAGCCGTTGATGCCCGAGGCGTAGACCACCGGAAAATCAAGCTGCTCATCGGTCGCGCCGAGTTTGTCGAACAGGTCGAACGCCGCGTTCACGACGTAGTCGGGACGCGCACCCGGCTTGTCCACCTTGTTGACCACGACGATGGGCTTCAAACCCAGCGCCAGCGCCTTCTTGGTCACGAAGCGCGTTTGCGGCATCGGGCCTTCCTGCGCGTCGATCAGCAGCACCACGCCGTCCACCATCGACAGCGCACGTTCCACTTCACCGCCGAAGTCCGCGTGACCGGGTGTGTCGAGGATGTTGATGTGCGTGCCTTCCCAGCTCACCGCGCAATTCTTCGCGAGGATCGTGATGCCGCGCTCACGTTCGATGGCGTTGTTGTCCATGACGGTGTCAACGACTTTTTCGTGTTCGGCGAACGTGCCGGACTGGCGCAGAAGCTGGTCAACCATGGTGGTCTTGCCATGGTCAACGTGGGCGATGATCGCAATGTTGCGGATTTGAGTGCTCATAGCGTGGTTTCCAAAGTGCCGTGTTCAACCGACGGCGAGTTTTCCAGAATTTGTTGAATTTCAAGTGGGCTGAGCAAGCGTTCTGGCACCAGCTCCCCTCCCGTGACATGACCGACTCCGAGCAGCGCGTGCGGCGCATCGCCGTACACTGCGACCGCATCCGCATCGGGCCACGAACCGCGGCGGCGCAGGCCCGAGAGAAAACGCCCGGCATTTTCGCTGTCCAGCGTGACAGTGGTGTGCCCGGCCAAAAGCGTTTCAACCGGATGCACATGCGCCATGCGATCCGCCTCCGGCATGGCCTCGAGGTCGGCAAGCCTGACGCAGCGATCCACGCCGATGCCGCCGGTCTCGATGCGGCGCAGGAACGTGAGGTGCGCTCCGCATCCGAGCGCCTTGCCGATGTCTTCGCCGAGCGTGCGGATGTAGGTGCCCTTGGTGCAGCGCACGATCAGGCGCAGTGCGGATCGGCCCTCGGCTGTCTGAATCGGCTCGATGGACAGGCTCAGAATGGACACTTGGCGCGCCGGACGCTCGATCTCGACACCCGCGCGGGCATATTCGTACAGGGCCTTGCCGTCTTTCTTCAATGCGCTGTGCATCGGGGGAATCTGGCTGATCGGGCCGAGAAACTGCTGGCGCACGGCTTCGATGCGTTCGGCAGTCAGCATCGCGGGCGTGACTTCGCGCTCTTCGAGCACTTCGCCCTCGGCATCGGCCGTCGTGGTGGTGGTGCCGAGTAGTGCTATCGCCTCATAGGTCTTGGGCGCTTCGAGCTGCAACTGGCTGAACTTGGTGGCCGCGCCAAAGCACAGCGGCAGTACGCCGCTCGCGAGTGGATCGAGCGTGCCGGTATGGCCGGCTTTTTCCGCGCGCAGCAACCACTTGACCTTTTGCAGGACGTCGTTGCTGGACCAACCCAGCGGCTTATCGAGCAGCAACACCCCATGCACAGGGCGCCGCTGCACCCTTGTGCGTGGCGCGTTCATGCTCAGTCTTCCTTGGCGCGCGAGGACACGGCCTTGGCGATCAAGGCGTTCATGTCGGCCGCACGTTCGAGCGTGCGATCGAAGTGGAAATGCAGCGTGGGCACGGTATGGATGTGCAGACGCTTGAACAGGCTGTTGCGCAGAAATCCCGCGGACTGGTTCAGCGCTTCTTCCGTGGCTTCGGGATCGCCCACGAGCACGCTGAAGAAAATCTTCGCGTGCGCATAGTCGGGCGTCACCTCGACGCCTTGCAGGGTCACCATGCCGATGCGCGGGTCCTTGAGTTCGCGGATCAGTTCAGACAAATCGCGCTGAATCTGATCCGCGACCTTGAAGCCGCGGTTGGGCGTTGAGGACTTCTTCGCTGCCATGCTCTTCCTGTCTTGCTCGCGCACGACGCCTTACAGCGTACGTGCGATCTCCTTGATTTCAAAGAGTTCGAGCTGGTCGCCTTCCTTGATGTCGTTGTAGTTCTTGAGCTTGATACCGCACTCAAAACCTTCCTTGACTTCCTTGACGTCGTCCTTGTGACGACGAATGGACTCGACCTCGCCCGTGTAGATGACGATGTTCTCGCGCAGGAGACGGAACCTGCAGCCGCGCTTGACTTCGCCGGACGTGACGTAGGAACCGGCAACGGTGCCGATCTTCGAGGCCACGAACACGGTGCGGATTTCGGCCGTACCGATGGCTTCTTCGCGCTGCTCGGGAGCGAGCATGCCCGACATCGCCGCCTTCACCTCATCCACGGCGTCGTAGATGATGTTGTAGTAGCGGATGTCCACGTCGTTGCTTTCAGCGGTCTTGCGGGCCTGGGCATCCGCACGCACGTTGAAGCCGATGACGATGGCCTTGGAGGCAATCGCCAGATTGACGTCGGACTCGCTGATGCCACCCACGCCCGAGTACACCATCTGCACCTTGATTTCGTCGGTGGACAGCTTGAGCAGCGAGGTCGCGAGAGCTTCCTGCGAACCCTGCACGTCCGCCTTGATGATCAGCGGCAGGGTCTGCACTTCGCCCGCACCCATTTCGGCGAACATGTTCTCGAGCTTCGCGGCCTGTTGCCTTGCGAGCTTGGTGTTGCGGAACTTGCCAGCGCGGTAGGTGGCGATTTCACGTGCACGACGCTCGTCGGTCAGCACCATGAAGTCATCACCGGCCTGCGGCACTTCGTTCAGGCCCTGGATTTCGACAGGGATCGATGGCCCGGCTTCCTTGGTCTGCTTGCCGTCTTCGTCGAGCATGGCTCGCACGCGACCGAAGGTCTGCCCGGCCAGCACCACATCGCCCACCTTGAGCGTGCCCGACTGCACCAGCACGGTGGCCACCGAACCACGGCCCTTGTCGAGCTGCGCTTCGATCACGAGACCCTTGGCAGCGGCCTCGACCGGAGCCTTGAGTTCCAGCACTTCGGCCTGCAGCAGCACCTGCTCCAGCAGTTCGTCGATGCCCGCGCCGGTCTTGGACGACACGGCCACGAATGGCGAATCGCCACCGTATTCTTCGGGCACCACCTCGACGGCCACCAGTTCCTGCTTGACGCGGTCGGGGTTGGCATCGGGCTTGTCGGCCTTGGTGATCGCCACCACGACCGGCACATTGGCGGCCTTGGCGTGCTTGATCGCTTCCTTGGTCTGGGGCATGACACCGTCGTCGGCAGCCACCACCAGAATCACGATGTCGGTGGCCTGCGCACCGCGGGCACGCATGGCCGTGAAGGCCTCGTGACCCGGGTATCGAGGAACGTGACGATGCCGCGCGGCGTCTCGACGTGGTATGCGCCAATGTGCTGCGTGATGCCGCCCGCCTCGCCCACCGCCACCTTGGAGCGGCGGATGTAGTCCAGCAGCGAGGTCTTGCCGTGATCGACGTGACCCATCACGGTCACCACCGGTGCACGTGGCAGTTGTTCGGCCTCGGAGTTGGACACTTCCTCGTCGGTGAACGCTTCCGGATCATCCAGAGCGGCGACCTTGGCGGTGTGGCCCATTTCCTCGACGACGATCATCGCCGTGTCCTGATCCAGCATCTGGTTGATGGTGACCATCTGGCCCATCTTCATCAGGATCTTGATCAGCTCACCGGCCTTCACCGACATCTTGTGCGCCAGCTCGGCCACGGTGATGGTTTCGGGCACGTGCACTTCGACCGCGCGGAATTCCGCCGGTGCGTGCTGCTGGTGCTGGTCATGGCGATCATTGCCGCGACGGCCACCGCGCGGGCCACCGCGCCAGTTGGAGCGATTGTTCACGCCACCCGAGGCATCGCCACGGGTCTTGATTTCCTTTTTCTTCGCGCCGTCGTTGGCCCAGCTCGAAGACAGCTTGGAAGACTTGACTTCCTTGCCCGCGCCCGCGCCGGCACCGGCCGGAGCAGGTGCATTGGTGCGCGGACCCGTGCCCGTGCCGACCGCCGGCTTGTGCAGCGTGCCCTTCTTGGCCTCCGTACCAGCGGCCTTGGGTGCCGGTTTCGGCTCCTCGGGCTTCTTGGCGACGAGCACCTTCTTGGGCGCAGCCATCATGGCGCGAATGGCTTCGGCTTCCGCCAGAGCCTTGCGGCGACGTGCGTCCAGATCGGTGGCGCGAGCGGCTTCCTCGTCGGCGCGAGCCTTCGATTCGGCTTCGGCCTTGGCACGCGCCTCGGCCTGCGCGGTGTTGCGCGCCTCGACCTCGGCGGCCGCTTCGGCAGCCGCTTCCTTGCGAGCCGCATTGACGGCGGCCTTCTTGTCAGCTTCCGCTGCCATGTAGGCAGCCGCGCGTTCCTCGGCCTCGCGGTCGCGGCGCTCGCGCTCTTCGCGCTCGGCGCGCTGAACGACCAGATCCTGCTCCTGGCGGCTGATCAATTCGGCACTGCGACGAGCCTCTTCCTCGCGACGAACCAGTTCCTGGTCCTCGGCGGAATGCTCCTCGTGGGCCTGCATCTCGTTGCCCGCATCGGCGCCTGCGCCGTCCGTACCATCGTCGCGCTTGACGAAAGTACGCTTCTTGCGCACTTCAACCTGAATGGTGCGAGCCTTGCCAGTGGCATCGGCCTGCTTGATTTCGCTAGTGGATTTTTTCACCAAAGTAATTTTCTTGCGATCTGCACCTGACGTGCCGTGACTGGCCTGCAGATAGGCAAGCAGTTTCTGCTTGTCTGACTCGGTCAGGGCATCGCCAGGGGATGCCTTTGCCACGCCTGCTGTCTTCAATTGATCCAGCAGCATGGCAGGGGTTTTCTTGAGTTCGGCTGCGAACTCGGCGACTGTGTTACTCGACATATTGTGCTCGTACCTCCCTGACCTTTACTCTTGACCTGTGAACCAGTGCTCGCGTGCCTTCATGATCAAGGCTTTCGCGTCATCAGCAGACTGTCCGGTCAGTTCGGTCAGTTCATCAATGGCCAGATCGGCCAGATCGTCACGAGTGTTCACGCCGGCGGCTACCAGCTTGTCGATCTGTTCGGGCGTCAGGCCGTCCAGAGAACGCAGATCCTGCGATACGCCGTCAACACTCTCTTCACGTGCGATTTCCATGGTGAGCAAGGCGTCCTTGGCGCGCACGCGCAGCTCATTCACGGTGTCTTCATCGAAGCTCTCGATCTCCAGCATTTCCTGCAGTGGCACATACGCCACTTCTTCGAGGCTGTTGAAACCTTCCTCGATCAGGATGTCGGCGATCTCCTGGTCCACATCCAGCTTTTCCATGAAGAGCTGGCGTGCGGCGCCGGTCTCGTCGGCCTGCTTCTGGGCAGACTCGGCAGCATCCATGATGTTGATCTTCCAACCCGTCAGGTCGGAAGCCAGACGCACGTTCTGTCCGCCACGGCCAATGGCGATGGCGAGATTTTCCTCGTCCACCACCACGTCCATGGCGTGTTTTTCCTCGTCCACGACGATGGAACTCACGTTCGCGGGAGCCAGCGCCCCGATCACGAACTGTGCCGGGTCTTCCGACCACAGCACGATGTCTACGCGCTCACCGGCGAGTTCGTTGGTCACCGCATTCACACGGGTGCCACGCACGCCGACGCAGGTGCCGATGGGGTCCACGCGCTTGTCGTGCGAGAGCACGGCAATCTTGGCGCGGCTGCCCGGATCGCGAGCGCAGCTCTTGATCTCGAGAAGGCCCTGCTCGATCTCGGGCACTTCGTTGCGGAACAGCTCGATCATGAACTCAGGTGCGGAGCGCGAGAGGATGATCGGCGCGCCGCGCAGCGTCAGGTCCACTTCCATGATCATGGCGCGCACGCGGTCGCCATTGCGAAGGTTTTCCTTGGGGATCATCTCGCTGCGGCGCAGGCGCCCTTCGACACGACCGGACTCGACGATGATGTCGCCCTTGTCCATGCGCTTGACGGTGCCGGTGAAGATCTTTTCGCCACGGCTCATGAAGTCGTTGAGCAGCATCTCGCGCTCGGCATCGCGGATCTTCTGCAGGATCACCTGCTTGGCCGCCATCGCGCCGATACGGCCAATCGGCACGGACTCGACCTCTTCCTCGATGTAATCACCCTCGGCGATACCGGGCACGCGGTCAAGCGCGTCCATCAACAGCTCTTCGGCGTCCGGATTCTGCAGACCGGCATCGTCGGGCACGACCAGCCAACGACGGAAAGTGTCGTAATTACCGCTATCGCGATCGATAGCCACGCGGATGTCCACCTCACCCTTGTAGAGCTTCTTGGTGGCCTGCGCCAGAGCGGACTCGACGGCACCCAGCACCACATCGCGCTCGACATTCTTTTCACGCGAAATGGCCTCAACCAACATCAACAATTCGCGATTCATTCGACGACTCTCCTGTTTCAATCACTTTGAGGCAGCAGCCGCACTTCATTTCGGTGCCGTCCCCTTATTTCAAACGTTCAACCCGCCTGCTGGCCTGGTTTGGCGCTACGCCCCTTGAAGTTCACAATGGGCGCCAGGCGCGCCTCGCGCAATTCATCCAAGGTGAATCCCAGCGCCTGCACCGGAGCGGGCTCGCGCTTCTTGCTCACACGCTGGCCGGGCTTGACCGGAGGCGCATCGCTCCAGACCACTTGCCAGCCACCGTTTTCGGCCCGCTCGAGCGTGCCGCGAAATTTCTTGCGATTGGCGTTGATCACACCGCCGCCTGCGGCGCCCACGGGCTCCTTGAGCGTGATGTCCACTTCTTCGCCCTCAAAGCGCTCAAAGTCCGCCTCGTGACGCAGGAGACGGTCGATGCCGGGGACGAGACCTCGAGGCGGGTGTAATCCACCGCATCGACTTCCAGCGCGAATTGCAACTGGCGAGTGACTTTTTCGCAATCTTCCACCGTGACGAAATGCTCAGCCGCTGGCTCCTGCGGGGCAGTCGGTTGCCACGGCAGGTCAATGGTGATTCTCAGAAGGCCACCTGCGGAGCGTTCAATCTCCACGAGGTCATAGCCGAGTCCGGTCACGGTTTGTTCAACGATTTGCTGCAATGCCACTGATGTGCTCTGTCCTGTTTCCCAAAAGCGCAATCGGGCATTCGCCTTCGAATTTGATTCAATTCGCAAAGCGAACGCCCAAAAAAAAGGGGCGGTTGGTGATCCGCCCGTTTGGTCGTGAAGTTCGCATTATAGCCCGAATGCAAACTGCCTGCATAGCTCGGCGGCATGCATTTTGCATTGGCCGATATGCCAAAACCTCACAGCGGACGTTGACCAGACCGTCAGGAATGCGAGCGCACGATGCGTGCCAGCAACTCCGCTGCATGCGCGTCCGCCGCATGGACGCCTTCGTGCATGAGGCGTTTGAGCAACGTCCCCACCAAGCCCGGCTGCGGCAAGACCGGGCCGAGAAAACGCGGCTCGTCGCCCTCGGCGATCAGCAGCGTCGGGAAGGTCTCGACGTCATAGTCGCCCATCGCCTCTTCCTCATCCTCGACGTCGACCCAGCGAAACTCGACTCCGGGAAACTGCCCGGCCAGCGCCTCGAACTGCGGCCGATACTGGCCGCAGACCACGCACCATTGCGCGCACAGGCAGATCACCCGCTGCACGGGGCGCTCATCGGCCGGTGCCGCAGGGGAAGCTGAAACTCGCAAAACTGTCATGGCAGGCATTCATTCAGGAGCCACGGCGTTCGCGGGTGCGATAGACGTCCGTCGCGTCCAGTGAGGATGCCCGATTATCCCAAGCGTTGCGGATATAGGTGACGACTGCGGCAATTTCCTTGTCGCCAAGGACATGCAGAAACGGCGGCATGCCCTGCGGACGCGGGTTTGCGGCCGTCGCTGGCTGGTAGCCGCCTTGCAGCACCATGCGAACCACATTGGTCGGGCTGTGCATGATCACGGCGCGATTGCCCGCAAGCGCCGGGAAGGATTCCCCGTCGCCCTGGCCCTTCTCGCCATGGCATTCGGCGCAATACTGCCGGTAGACCTTGGCTCCAAGCTCCATGCTGCTGGATGCTGGCGGCTCCGATGGCGTCACCGGCACCTGTTGCTGCGGCAACTCGCGCAAATAGACCGCCATGGCGCGCGCGTCGGCATCACTCAGATGCTGCGTGCTGCGAAACACCACTTCCGCCATCGGTCCGGACACCGAGCCGTGCGGCGAAACACCGACCTGCAGCAGCCGCTGGATGTCCGCTACCGGCCACTCAGCCACGCCAGCTTCCTGCGGTGCGTTGAGCGCCGGGGCATACCAGTTCTGCACCGGAATCAATCCGCCGCGAAATGCCGCACCCTCCTGCGTGGCTCCGAGCACGTTGCGCGGCGTGTGGCAGGCCGCGCAGTGCCCCAATCCCTGGGCCAGATACGCACCGCGATTCCATTCGGGCGTCTTTGCGGTTTGCGGCGCGAATTTCTCGGGGCGGAAGAAAACCGCACGCCAGCCAGCGAGCGCTACCTGGGTGTTGAACGGAAAGTCAAGCGCGTGCATCCGGTTGGCCTGATCGCTGGGCGGCTGGCTGCGCAAATAGGCCCAGATCGCGTCCGAGTCCTCGCGCGTGACCTGCGTGTAGCTGGTGTAGGGAAACGCCGGGTACAGCAGCCGCCCGTCCTTTGATCGCCCATTGTGCATGGCTCGCCAGAATTCGGCCGAACTCCATGCGCCAATGCCGTTGCCGGAGTGCGGTGTGAGATTGGTCGAGTAGATGACCCCGAACGGCGTCTCTATCGCGCGGCCACCGGCAAACGCGGCACCGCCGGGCACGGTGTGACAGGCCATACAGTTGCCCACGCGTGCCAGATATTCGCCCCGGGAAACCAGTTCAGCTGTGGGCTTCACCGCCTCGGCAACGTTCACTGGTGATTCGTCCAGGCGATTCAATTGGTAGACCGCCACGCCGCCGATTGCCGCCACGGCAATCAAGCCGGTCAGGATTGCGAATGAGCGTTTCATTTCGCCACCTCCACACCACCGCAGCGCATCGGCAGGGCCTGTGCATGCGCCGCGACCGGCTTGCCGCCATCCGGCACCGGCTGGGCCGCAAGCCACGCGGACACGGCGCTCACGTCCTCGGGCTGCATCTGCCTCGCAATCGCCGCCATGCAGTCAGGCTGCTGCGCATGTCGCTTGCCGGACTGCCACGCGCCCAGTTGACCGTTGAGATAGTCGCGCGGCAAGCCGAGCAAGCCCGGCACAAATGGCGCAACGCCGGTCATCGCCTTGCCGTGGCATTGCACGCAGGCAGGAAGCGAGCGTGCCGCATCACCCTCGAACACCAGCTTGCGTCCGTGTTCAAGCACCGAAGCCGACTCGCTCGCAGGCAAAGGCGCGGGATACGGCACTTCCAGCACCGCGAAATGCTCGGCGATTTCGCGCAGGTATTCGTCGGTCAGGTTCTCCAGCAGGTATGACATGGTGGGATACGCACGTCGTCCGTCGCGGAAGTTCAGCAACTGGTTGTAGAGATAGCCCGCCGGCTTGCCCGCCAGACGCGGGAAGTAGCCGCTCGATGTGGACTTGCCCTGCGCGCCATGGCACGTCGTGCAGGCCAGCGTGCGCACCGCCATCCCGTCGGGGTCATGCGCCTTGGACGCGAAGTCCGGCGCTTGCGCAAGCTGGGCCTGCGCGTTGAACGCGGCCAGCGCACACAGCGCGAATGCCGGGAAAGAAAGTGTGCGGAGAAACTTAACCACGGCCAGCGAACGGCATCTTGGTGGCCATCACGGTATGGAACATCACGTTGGCCTCCAGCGGCAGATTCGCCATGTAGAGCACGGACCGTCCCACGATGTCCACGTCCATCAACGGTTCTTCGGCCACGGCGCCGTGGGCCTGCATCACGCCCTGGGTGAGTCGCTGAGCAAGCTCGGTTGCGGCATTGCCGACGTCGATCTGGCCAACCGCAATGTCGTACTTGCGCCCGTCGAGCGACGCGGACTTGGTCAGGCCCATCACCGCATGTTTGGTAGCGGTGTAGGCAATCGAGTTGGGCCTTGGTGTATGAGCGGAAATCGAACCGTTGTTGATGATGCGCCCGCCGCGCGGCACCTGGCTCTTCATCACGCGAAAGGCGTTCTGGATGCAATAGAACATGCCGCTCAGATTGGTGTCCACCACCGCCTTCCACTGCTCGATCTCGAGATCTTCGAGAGGAACGGCGGGCGCGCCTATGCCCGCGTTGTTGAACAGCAGGTCCACGCGGCCAAAGGCGTCGGTGGCAGCATCGAATGCACGGCGCACGCTCACCGGATCGGTCACGTCGCAGGCCACCACGAGAGCACGCTCGCCAGCGCCCGATAGCTGCGCCGTTTCAGAAAGCGGCGCTTCACGACGACCGGTGAGCACCACCCGCCAGCCATCGGCCAGCAACGCCAGCGCCACCGCCCTGCCAATGCCCGAACCGGCACCGGTCACGAGCGCCACTCTCGAAGTCTTTTTTTCACCGTCCGCCATGGGTCGTGTCATCTCCGTTATTGTGAATTGCGCCTGAAGCCCGCAACCCTCGGCCCGTCACCGTGCGCCAGCAATGTTCAGCGCGAGGACTTGCGCCCTTGCCCGCGCTTTTGTTGCTGCGCGATGCCGTGCTCTTGCCGACGGCCTTGGCGCCACGTGCCGGCTTGCCACCGTCCTGCTTGCCGTCCTTGGCACGCGCGGGCTTGCCGGAGGCGGCACGCTGCGACTCATTCCTGTCGCGGGCACGCGCCATGTCTTCCGGACGCGAAGCAGCGCGAGGCTGCGAGCGTGCAGCAGCATGCCCCACGTTGCCGCGCGGCCTGGCCGACGCCGCGCTCGCGAACTCGGCATCGTCGCGCACCAGCCGGAAATCAATCTTGCGACCATCGAGATCGACGCGGCTGACCTGCACCCGCACGCGCGTGCCAATCGAGTAGCGAATGCCGGTGCGTTCGCCACGCAGCTCCTGGCGCACCTCGTCGAACTTGAAGTATTCGCCGCCAAGTTCGGTGATGTGGACCAGTCCCTCCACATACAGCTCGTCGAGCGTCACGAAAATGCCGAAGGTGGTCGCCGCAGTCACGACGCCGCTGTACTCCTCGCCCAGATGCTCGCGCATGTAGCGGCACTTGAGCCAGGCCTCGACGTCGCGGCTGGCCTCGTCGGCACGGCGTTCGTTGGCGCTGCAATGCAAGCCCGCCGCTTCCCACGCCTCAAGCTCGCGGCGCGCGGACATCGACATCGGCTTGATGTCCGGATCCTTGACGCGCCCGGCCAGTCGCTTGACCAGCTTTTCGTAGGCCTCGCCCTGCTCCGGCAAGTTCGGGAGCTTGTACTTGGTGTTGCTCAGAATCGCCTTGATCACGCGATGCACGAGCAGATCGGGATAACGCCGGATCGGGCTCGTGAAGTGCGTGTAGGCGTCGAACGCCAATCCGAAATGCCCGCTGTTGTGCGGCGAATAGATCGCCTGCTGCATCGAGCGCAGGAGCATGGTGTGGATCTGCTGCGCGTCGGGGCGGTCCTTGGTGGCCATCGCGATGGCCTGGAACTCTCCGGTCTTGGGTTCGTCACTCACCGTCATGCCGACGCCCAGCGCCTTCAGATAGGCACGCAGGATGTCGACCTTTTCGGGCGTTGGACCATCGTGCACGCGAAACAGGCCCGGGTGCTTGGACTGCCCGATGAAGTCCGCACTGCAGACGTTGGCGGCCAGCATCGCTTCTTCAATCAGACGGTGTGCCTGATTGCGAACGCGCGGAACGATTTTTTCGATGCGCCCGTTCTCATCACAGACGATCTGCGTCTCCGTGGTCTCGAAGTCCACCGCGCCGCGCCGCTGACGCGCCTTGAGCAGCGAGGTGTAGACGCCATGCAGATTGAGCAGATCCTGCACACGCTCCTTGCGCTTGGCCGCCTCCGGGCCGCGCGTGTTCGCCAGAATCGCCGCCACTTCGGTATAAGTGAAGCGCGCGTGGCTCCACATCACGGCGGGGTAGAACTGGTAGGCGTGGATTTCGCCCTCGGCGGTGATCAGCATGTCGCAGACCATGCACATGCGATCAACTTCCGGATTCAGCGAGCACAGGCCGTTCGACAGCTTCTCCGGCAGCATCGGAATCACGCGGCGCGGGAAGTAGACGCTGGTCGCGCGCTCGTACGCATCGATGTCGATACCGCTGCCAGTCTCCACATAGTGGCTGACGTCGGCAATCGCGACCAGCAGACGCCAGCCCTTGGAGCGACCGACTTTGGCCGGTTCGCAGTACACGGCATCGTCAAAGTCGCGCGCGTCTTCGCCATCGATGGTGACCAGCGCAATGTCGGTCAGGTCGACACGGCGGCGCTTGTCCTGCGGCCTTACCTTCTCGGGCAGGGCCTTGGCCTCGGCGAGGCAGGCTGCGGAGAACTCATGCGGCACGCCGTATTTGCGCACCGCAATCTCGATTTCCATGCCAGGATCATCCACCTCGCCGAGCACCTCGGTCACCCGGCCCACGGGTTGACCGTACAGCGCGGGTGGCTCGGTCAGTTCAACCACGACGACCTGCCCTGACTTGGCCGTGCCCGTTGCGCCCTTGGGTATCAGCACGTCCTGTCCGTAACGCTTGTCTTCCGGCGCGACGAGCCACACGCCGCTCTCGTTGAGCAAGCGGCCGATCACCGGGTTGTGCGGCCGCTCGACGATCTCGACCACACGGCCCTCGGGCGGCCACGCTTGTCGTGGCGCGCGATCCGCACGCGCACCTTGTCGCGGTGTAGCACGGCGCGCATCTCATTCGCGGGAATATAAATGTCCGATTCACCGTCATCGCGGATGACGAACCCGTGTCCATCACGGTGGCCCTGCACAGTTCCTTCAATCTCGTCCGATGGATTTGCTGAAAACGGCTGCGAGTGCATTTTTTTGATATACAATCTAAATCTTTCCTGAAATGCCCAGGTGGCGGAATTGGTAGACGCACTAGTTTCAGGTACTAGCGAGTAACATCGTGGAGGTTCGAGTCCTCTCCTGGGCACCAAGTTTAACGACTATGGACGGCGAGCCGCTGAAAATGAAGCGGCTTTTTTATTTTTCAGGAAACTTTCTTCGCTGCCTTGCAAGAGGCACCGATCAAGGAATGTATGCAGGCAGCAAATTCTGAACGGAATTTGAAGCCTGGCTTCCAGACCTTTTGCAGGCCCAGATGGCGGAATTGGTAGACGCACTAGTTTCAGGTACTAGCGAGTAACATCGTGGAGGTTCGAGTCCTCTTCTGGGCACCACATTCAGAAACCCGATCATGCTCCCGTGTGATCGGGTTTTTCGTTTTTCGCGCCGTGCAGAGCGCGCGCCCGCTGCGTCGATTTCAGGTACCCGCCTGCTCCGACACGCCAGAAATTCACGCTATAATTTCCGCTTCCCTGAAAGCCCAGATGGCGGAATTGGTAGACGCACTAGTTTCAGGTACTAGCGAGTAACATCGTGGAGGTTCGAGTCCTCTTCTGGGCACCAGACATGTAAAGCCGTTGAACGCAGGTTCAACGGCTTTTTTCATTGCGCCACGACAGCCCGCGAGCCTTTCGCGGACACCGCCATCGTGAGAACAAAAAAAAGCCCCGCAAGCACAGGGCCTGCCGGGCGTTGTGTCGAACCCTCTCTCAAGGTCCGTCGCGCTTACTTCTTGAGCAGCACCTTGAGCGCATTCTGAAGGCGCCGTGCCGTGGTTTCGTCGCTTGCGGAAGCCAGCACGCTGGCGACGTCCTTGCCCCAGGTTTCCTGCGGCGAAGGATCATTGCGGCGCGTGAGCAACTGCAACTGATAGGCGCGGCGCGCGGTGATCTGGTCGGCGGGCGTCGGAACGTCCGCAGCGATCTCAAGGCGCAGCAGCGCGTTGGTGTCGACGGGCTTCGCCTCGGAACCAAGCGCCTGCGCCCAGGCGCTGCGCACTGCGGGTTGCAGCCGGCCGAGTTCCTGAGCGGACGGCAATTTTTCCGCATCGCGCCCTTCCCAGGCCGAGAGCAAACGCGTGAGCGTCTCGCCATGTGCCTGAGCGGCCAGCTTGCGCAGCGCATTCTGTGCGTGATCCAGCGCGTCGCGCTGCGCACGGAAGGCGGAATCGCCCAGGCGAGGCGCGCGTGGCGCGTCATCGTCCCGTCCACGACCACCGCGTGCATCGCGACCATCACGCGAGAAGCGCGCATCGCCACGGTCACCACGGTCGTTGCGATCACCCCGACCACCACGATCATTGCGCTCGCCGGGGCGGCCAGGGCGACCCGTCGGTGCGGCAGCCGCGGGCCTGTTGGCACCGGGACGGTCGTCGCCACGAACCGCCACCACCGGGCGCACCGGCTTTGCCGCAGCAGGTTTGGCTTCGGCCTCGGCGTCACCGCTCCCGGCAGCCGCGGCGTCGTCGGGCGCGGCGTTTTCTGCGGGAGCAGCTTCTGCCGAGACACCGCCGTCGGCGGCGGCAGCAGCAGCCGCATTCGCCGCTTCGGAATTTCTCATCGCGGCATCGAGCGCATCCATCGCAGAGCGAATGGCCTGCACATCACCCGAGGCATTGGCGGCTTCGAGCGCCTTGGCAGCATCGAGCACTGCCTTGTCACGCGCGCTCAGTTCGGCGGACTGACGATCACGGTCAGCGCTCTTGCGCTGGAAGGCGTCGTCGATGGGCTTGCGGAACGCATCCCAGAGCTTCTGCTCGCGCTTGCGATCCAGCGGCACGGATTGCGCCTCGGCCTGCCAGCGCTGCTGCAACGCCTTGACGGCATCGATGCGCAGCATCGGCGCGGCGCTCAATTCGGCGGATTCCTGGATCATCGCCTGACGACGGTCCAGGCTTTGTTTCTGCTCGGTTTCCAGCGGGCGGGCGGCATCGCCGAACACCTGCTTCCACAGTGGCTGCAATTCGGCAAACACCTTTTCACTGACGTGACCACCATTGCGCCAACGTTCGCTGAACTGATGCAGCGCACGGCTCATGGCCTTCCAGTCGGTCGATGCGGCATGCGCGGCAGTCCAGGCCTTGACCTCCTCGACCAGGGCCATGCGTGCACCCTTGTGCTCCGCAGCTTCGGCGCGCACCTTGTCGAGCCAGTCTTCGACCACCTTGTGCGCGGCGTTGCAGGCCTCGTCAAAACGCTTCCACAGCGCGTGGTTGGCCGGAGCGCCCTGATCGGACGCCTTCCATTGCTCGCGCAGTTGACGCAGCGTTTCCTGCATCTTGCGGCCGCCAAGCTCCTGACCTTCGGGACGCTTGAGCAGCGCTTCGGCGCGGTTGACCAGGTCTTCACGAACCTGATCGGCGCTCCAGCGCTGCCAGCCTTCGAGTTCGCCCGCAGCGATCAAGGCGGCATTGACCTTTTGCTCCAGCTCGCCATCCACGTGACGGCCATTGGCCTTCAAAACGGTGCGCAGCGCGGCAGCCGCACCGATGCTGGCCTTGCCGTGGCCTTCCGCAGTTTCCTGCTCGAGCTTGGCAAGCGCCTCGCGCACCACGCTCTGCGCCTTTTTGCGGACTTCGGGATCGACCTTGGGCTTGGCCGCCTCCTGCGCCGACTTGGCGGCATGGGCGTCGGCTTCGGTCGGCTGCCCACGCAGCACGCGGATTTCATCGGCCCAGACCTGCACCGACGGCATCGGCGCGTCGGCGCTGGCTGCGGCAGCGGTGGTCTGCGCGAGTGCCGACTTGAACGCATCCCAGACCGCCAGCAGTTGGGTGCGCGAGCTCTCCAGCATCGGCGGGAAGCGCGCTTCCACGCTCGCCCAAGAAGCGTCGTTCATGAGTTCCTGGGCATGTTCCTGCCAGCGGTTCACGTCGGCCGTCAGGTTGTCGAGTGCCGCTTCGGCATCGCGAAAGGACTTGGTCGACAGCACCTCGATGCGCTGCGCCAGCAGCACGGCCGTCTCGCGCTGCACCTGCACGCGGTGCTGCAGGTCCTCGATGACCTTGACGCGGTCGGCAATCTGCGTCTTGAGCGCCGACAGCGGCTCGCGCGACAGCGGAGCGCCCGCCTTCGCGGCATCGCGCTGCCAGGCCAGTGCATCGGCAATCGACAGACGCGACGCACCCAGCAGCGCGTTTGCCTTGTCGGCCCACTCGGCGGCAATCGCTTCCTGCCCCTGCATGCGCTTGATTTCGTCGAGACGCTCGCGCACGGCACGCGCAGCGCCCTTGTCGCGAGCGCTCAATTCCTTGAACACTTCCTGCAATTGCTCCTGCGCAGGTTGCGTGGCCAGCCATTCACGAATACGTGAAGCGCGCTCGCCGGACGTGGCGGCCGAAAAAGCCCCGCCGGTCAATGCATCAAGCGGATGGGGTTCACTGGCTTTGGCGGGAGCAGGTGCCGCCTCTGGTGCGTCGGACATTTTTTTGCGAGAAGAAAAAGGAAACATGAAACCTATTGGAAATGAATTTGGCCGATGCAGCTATATCGCCCGTTGAGGGCCCCCCGCTGCCAGCCTGCGTAGTTTCGCCAAGGCGCTATTTTGACGCGGTTTTGACCCGACCCTTTTCGGGACACCATTTTGGCCGTCGGCATTGGGGTTGCCGACGGCCACGGAACCCTCGAAATCATTGTGTGGCGAGCTTGAGTTCAGCCTTGGGAGACCACTTGGTATCCGCTGCCTGATCACCCTGCAACTTGCCCGCACCGACGAACAGGCGGTCAATCGGCACGTTCTGGCTGGCCAGATAGTCGCGCACCGCCACGCCGCGCTGCAGGGCGAGTTCCTGCGCGGCATTGTCCTGCAACTGCAGGTTCTCGAGCAACAGCGCCTCCATCTCGGCGGTGGGCAGATCCTTGGCGAGACCCACCATGTTGCGCGGCTTCTTGACGTCGGCGCGCTTGTAGGTTTCTTTCAGAAGCTCGGCGTATTCGCCGGGCGCGACGGCGACGACATCCTTCGTATCGCCACCATCGCGAGAGACCTTGCGGCGCTTTTGCGCCAGCACCATGGCATTCAGGCGTTCACGCTTGATGGCCGCCTTCTCGGACTCCGCATCGGCCCAGCCGACCACCGTCATCTTGAGCGCAGGTCGATCTGTCAGCGCCTTGGCGACCTTGTCGAGCTGCTCCTGCGCCGACTTATTGAGCGCCGCACTGCCCGCGTCGAACGGCACCGAGCCTTGCTCATCGCCGCCACTGAAAGCGCCCGCCAACAGTGAGAACGGTGCCGTCACGGCCTTCATGATGAGATTGCCGATGACCTTCAAGATGACGCCGCCGAGGCTGAACTCCGGGTCGTTGAGCGAGCCGCTGATCGGCAGATCCACGTCGATCACACCATTGCGGTCCGCCAGCAGCGCCACGGCCAGACGCACCGGCAGGCTCGCGGGCGCGCCCTTGACCTCCTCGCCAAACGCGAGCTGTTTCAGGATGAGCTTGTTGCTTGCGGTGAGCTGGCCGCTCGGATCGATCTTGTAGGCCACATCCATGCTGAGCTTGCCGCGCTCTATGCCATGCCCTGCGTACTTGATGCTGTAGGGCGAGAGCGGCGGCAGTTCGAGGTCGCGCATGCGCGCCTTGACGTCGAGCGCCAGGGGCTTGGCCAGCGGATTGATCTTGCCCGACACATCGACCGCCGCCGTGCCTTCGGCCTTGCCGCTCAGTTGCAGGTCGGCCATGTCAAAACTCTCCGCGCCTGCGGGACGCACCGACGAGAACGCGCTCAGGCGGCCATTGAGTTCGGTGAGATCGGTCGAATAGTTCGGCTTGACGAAGTGGTCGGTGAAATACATCGCGCCACGCACCAGATTCACAGGGCCGAAACGGATGACGGGTGCCATTGGATCGGGGGCCTGTGCGGGGGGAGCAACCTGGGCGACCTGCTTGCCGCCCCTGGTCGCGGCGGCGTCGGTCTTCTTGTCGCCCGCGCCCTTGGCATCGCCCTCGGCGGCAACCGGCTGCCCCTGAATGTCCTGCAAATTGATGCGACCGTTTTCCTGCACGATCACGCGTGCGAAAAAGTCGCTGAGCGTGGTTTCCGCCACGTCCAGAGCCAGCGGCTTGCCCGGTGCCATCTCGACGGCCAATCCCTTGAGCGCGAGCGCCTTCCAGTTCAACAAATCCTCTGCATCACGGCCAGACGCCAGTCCCCTGTCCTGCGCGCCGCCGGTACGCGCGGCACGAACGCGAACGTCGTCGAGTCCGGCATTGCCCTTCACGCTGGCGGTCGGCCCCTTGTCGCCCATGAGCAGCTTCACGTCGCCGTTGAAGCTGCCGTCGGCGCGCACCAGACGAACGTTCAAATCCTTGGGCAGATAGGGCTGGGCCACCTGCAGCGGCAACGCCGTCGCCTGCACCTTGCCGTTGAGCGTCAATGGCTCGAGGCCCGCATGGCCCTCATAGCGCAGGCTGCCGGGCTCCGCACGGCCCGAGCCGGCAATGCGCGCCGACACCTGCACCGGGAAAACGCCGCCCTTCTTCGAGGGAAACGAAAAATCACGCACCTGGGCCTGCAAGGCATTCACGCGCAGCAGCATGGGCTGGGCATTTGCCGCATCGCGCACGACCACCGCGCCGTCCTTCAGATCGACCTCGCCCAGCACAACCGTCCAGGCCGATTCGGCGGCGGCCTGGTCTTTCTTGTCGCCGGATCCATCCGGCGCGGTCTTCGACGCAACCAGCCAGTCCTCATACATCAGCCTGCCATCCTGCGCACGCTCCACGTAGACGCGGGGCTGAACCAGCGAGAGCTTGCCCAGCGACACGTTGCGGCGCGACAGATCGACGAGCGTGTTTTGCAGTTCCAGCGCGCCCAATTCAATCAACGTGTCGCGCCTTGCTCCAGGAACTCCGGCAGCCACCAGCGTGCGGCAACGCTCTGCTGACGCGGTGCAGGTCAAAGCCGCATCCTTGATCGAGCCCTGGCCGATGTTCGCGATCAGGCGTTCGCCGTTGCGAGCCAGCCCTAAATCCAGATCGAGCTGCCCACCGACACGCGCCGCAACGATGCCCGCGAGATATGGCGTTGCCCAGTCGAGCGGCAGCCCGCGCAGGCTCGCTGCCACCTTGGCCTGTTCAAGATCGGCACTGCCCTCGAAGCCCAGCGTTGCCGGGTTTTTCACCGCGCCACCCGAAGCATTCAGCGGCGTGATTTCGGTCTTGCCGTTGAACTGCACGGGTTGCTTCATGGGCCAGTGAATGGCGCGCGCGTCGAGCTGCAGGTTCTGTAGATTGAAATGCGCAGGCTCCCCGGTGACCGCCTCATCGCGCCAATCGATCACACCGTTGCGCAAGCCGACCTGATCGACCTGCACATTCCACTCGGGCTGTACGCCGGCCTTCCCCGCCGCCGACTTGCTCGGCCCGGAAGCCGGGGCGTTGGTTTCTCTCGCCCGCCTGGGCTTTTCGCCGGACGCCGCCATGCCCGGAATTTCCAGTTGCCCCGACTTGTCACGCCGAAGCGCAAAGCGCGGCTTGTCCCACCGCAGCGACGCGACATGCACCACGCCCTTGAGCGGCTGCATGTCGGCCAGCGCCACATCCAGCCGGTCGAATGAGGCCAGTTCCTTCGCACCGACATCGGACACCTTCACCTCGCGCAGCGCCAGCTTGCCGCTTACGCCGACCTTGGCCGTGTCCTTCTGCTCGAACGCAAGCCGCAGGTCTGCGTCGAGCAAACCGGCATTGAGCTGGACCGGCACCGACTTCGGGATATAGACCGCGAACGGCGCGAGATCGAAACCATCGATCCTGAAACTCGCATCGGCCTGCCGCGTGTCGGCAAATGGCGTGGCCTGCGCGACGGACTCGAACGGGCTGCCGTTGAGCGCGAACGCCAGTCGCGGCGTGACCTTGACCTCGCGGTCGGCATTGAGATTGCTCAGGAAGGGAATGCTCAGGTCGAGCTTGTCGAGCGACTGCTTGCGGCCCACGACGCGATCATCGAACTCCACCGAGCCGCCTCGCAGCACGATGTTGTAGAGGGCGAAACGCTGCGGTTCGCCCGTCTTTTCCTCGTCCTTGGGCTTTGCGCGCTCGGCAATGCGCTTGAGGACATCGTCGAAATCGAACTGTCCTTGCGCCAGATGCGCAACGCGCAGCTTCGGCGTGTCGACCTCGATGGCGTCGAGCACCGGAGCAAGCCGCAGCAGGGACTGGGCTGCGGCATCTATATATATGCGGCCAATCTCCACTTGCCTCGATGCTCCGTCCGCGCTGGCAATCGACACATCGTGCACCGAGAGCTGAAGCGCCCATGGCTTGAACCGGACTTCTCCGACCTTGACCGCGCGTCCCAGAAATTCCGAGCCATAGCGCTCAACACTGCTGCGAAGCAGCGGCGGAACGGCCAGCCAGAGAATCACGCCCAGCAACACCACGGCAAGCGCCAGCCACGTGATGCGCCTGAGCCACTTGTGGGATCGGAAGATGGCAAGCGGCGTTCGGCTCACGCTTGGGCGGTGCTCTCAGAGGTCATATCGTGATTGCATCAGAAATTGGCACTCTTGTTTTGTAAACAAGCGCAAAAATGCTGTGGCCACCTTGATGCAGGGCTGGCAGATGCGCCGGTGCGGCCCACAAACAAATAAGCCCGGTGATCAGCGTAACCGATCACCGGGTTCGATGGCTGACACAACGGTCCTTGCCATCAGTTTCGCCATCTGGGGAGAGTTGCGTCCCCGTGGCGGAGAGCAAGAGATTGCTCTCAAAGGTGCCTTCTGGACTGGTTTTACCCGGGTGGCACTGCGTGCCGCGTCTCAGGCAAAACGCTGATCCTTTCAGCGATGCACTGCATCAAGCAGGCAACTTGAATCTACGCCTTCAGCATCGGAATTGCCATGTTTTTCTCTCAATCAAATCTACATGACGATTGAAAGTTTCTTTTTACAACAACTTTCTCGGATCGTTGCGAGCGGCAACATTTTCGGCTGGGAAGCCCGCAAATACGAAAAACTGATGAAATACACAGTCGTTGTTAGACAATTAAATTCTAACAAATAGTTTTTTTAGTATTGACCTAGAATTTAGGGAACTCCTAGAATCCGCCATTCACTAAAAAAACGGGTTTACCCCAACCCGCCCCCCTGCTGCCATTTCGGCTTTAGTCAGTTCGTCTTTCCTCATCTACACACCCAGGTAGGCGAGCCAGACCCGGAACTTGACCCCATCCAGGCGAAGAAGCCTGGTAAGAACCGTGCGTGATGACGACGCCGGTTGCTTGACTCAGGAATCATTCTTCAACTAGAGAAAGGAAAGCTTGTGACAGCTTCAGGATCATCAGTGCTCGCGGGCATTCGTACCTTTGCTTCAGACGTCGCCGACGGTTTCATGGAGCTGACCCATAGCAGCTTCGCCCTCATCGGTCTGAGCGTCGCATTCGTGTGCATCACGCTGGCAGCACGTCCTGATTTGCGCAACATGGGAGAAGACCACCTTCGCGCCTGGCTCTACGAGCGCCATGTCGCGGCCATCGGCTCGCCCATCGAGCCCGGCGCCGTGGATCGCGCCACCGCGACCAATCCCAAGGACTTGCCACGCGAGCAGGCCAAGGTTGCGTACTGGCTGAGCAAGAAATACCGCGTCGCGCCGGAGCCGATTGCGGCGCTGGTGTCGGAGGCCTACTCCATCGGCTCGCGCACCAAGCTCGACCCGACCCTGATCCTGGCCATCATGGCCATCGAATCCAGCTTCAATCCGTTTGCACAAAGCGCAGTCGGCGCACAGGGCCTGATGCAGGTGATGACCCGTGTGCACAACGACAAGTACGACGATTTCGGCGGCAATCACGCCGCGTTCGACCCGGTGACCAATATGCGCGTGGGCGTCAAGGTGCTCCAGGAGTGCATTGCACGTGCCGGTTCGCTCGAGGGCGGCCTGCGCTACTACGTCGGCGCTGCCAACCTGCCCGATGATGGCGGATACGCCACCAAGGTGCTGTCCGAGCACTTCCGCCTGCGTCAGGTCGCCAACGGCCAGAACATACCCACCACGGCTGTGACGCCCGCACCGATTCCCGCCCCAAGCCCGCACCGGCGCAGTCGCCGATGCTGTCCACCAAGGCCACGGCACCTGCCGCCGATACGCCTTCTACGCCCATACCGGCGAACCTCCCCGCAGCCATCGAGTCCGAAGCTCCTGCCCAGAGCGCCGAAAAAGTGGCCATGTTGAACCACTGACATCGCGTTCAGCGGCGTCCGCGTCAGTTACACTAGCGGAGTACGCGACTGGCGATAGGCGCGGGCAGATTGCAAACACGCAATGTCCCGCCGCTGACGTGGAATATGCCAGGAGGTGATTCCCTCCTGCAAACCACGGGGAAGCGTGCCGCACGGGCCTATGTGTCGATCGATGATCGATCAGTGTTGTGAGCCTGCTGTGTTCAGCCGTTCGCCTGGGCAGCTCTTGTCGTCGTTCGGCGCAAGGGACTTCCAATGCTGAGGACTGCCATCCATGTATCAACGCAACATTCTTGTCGAACAGACCGACCCCGAACTTTTCGCCGCCATTCAGGCCGAAAACCAGCGCCAGGAACAGCACATCGAGCTGATCGCCAGCGAGAACTACGCTTCACCGGCCGCCATGTGGGCGCAGGGCACGCAACTCACCAACAAGTACGCCGAAGGCTATCCCGGCAAGCGCTACTACGGCGGCTGCGAGTTCGTGGACATCGCCGAAAAGCTGGCAATCGACCGCATCAAGGAACTGTTCGGCGCGGACGCCGCCAACGTGCAGCCGCACTGCGGCGCATCGGCCAATGAGGCGGTGTTCCTCGCCTTCCTCAAGCCCGGCGACACCATCATGGGCATGAGCTTGGCCGAAGGCGGTCACCTCACGCACGGCATGCCGCTGAACATGTCCGGCAAGTGGTTCAACGTGGTGTCCTACGGCCTGAACGAGAAGGAAGAGATCGACTACGACAAGATGGAAGCGCTCGCCCGCGAGCACAAACCCAAGCTGATCGTGGCCGGGGCCAGCGCCTATTCGCTCGAAATCGACTTCGCCCGCTTCGCCAAGGTCGCCAAGGAAATCGGCGCGATCTTCATGGTGGACATGGCCCACTACGCCGGCCTGATCGCCGGTGGCCAGTACCCCAACCCGGTCCCGCATGCCGACGTCGTCACCACCACTACCCACAAGAGCCTGCGCGGCCCACGTGGCGGCGTGATCCTGATGAAGGCCGAACATGAAAAGGCCATCAACAGCGCCGTATTCCCCGGCCTGCAAGGCGGCCCGCTGATGCACGTGATTGCGGCCAAGGCAGTCGCATTCAAGGAAGCGCTCTCGCCCGAGTTCAAGGACTACGCGAAGCAGGTGAAGCTGAACGCCAAGGTGATCGCCGAAACCCTCACCCAACGCGGCCTGCGCATCGTGAGCGGCGGCACGCAAAGCCACCTGATGCTCGTGGACCTGCGCGCCAAGGGCATCACCGGCAAGGAAGCCGAGGCCGTGCTGGGCGCGGCCCACATGACCATCAACAAGAACGCGATCCCCAACGATCCGGAAAAGCCCATGGTCACCAGCGGCGTCCGCATCGGCTCGCCCGCCATGACCACGCGCGGCTTCAAGGAAGAAGAAGCCCGCATCACGGCCAACCTGATCGCCGACGTGCTGGACAACCCGCGTGACGAGGCCAACATCGCCGCGGTGCGCGAGAAGGTCCACGCACTCACGTCGCGCTTCCCGGTCTACCGTTGATCATTCGCACGGCAACGCCAGGCCACTGACATGAAATGCCCCTTCTGCGGACACCCGGACACCCAGGTGGCTGAGACCCGCGTATCCGAAGATGGGGATTTCATCCGCCGCCGCCGCCGCTGCGGCGCGTGCGACAAGCGTTTCACCACCTACGAACGCCCCGAAGTCAACTTCCCCACCATCGTCAAGAAGGACGGTCGCCGCGTGGAGTTCGATCACCAGAAGCTGCACGGCTCATTCAAGCTCGCGCTGCGCAAGCGCCCGGTGAGCACCGAGCAGATCGACAACGCCATCGAACGCATCGAGGAAAAGTTGCTCAATCTGGGCCAGCGCGAAATACTCTCGGCACGCCTGGGTGAACTGGTCATGCGCGAATTGAAGAAACTCGACAAGGTCGCCTACATCCGCTTCGCAAGCGTCTACCGCAGCTTTGAAGACATCGATGAATTCAGGGCGCTGGTGGATGAAGTGCGGCCGCAGAAATAGTTCGCCTTCGATTCGCCGACCTGCCCGTCTCGGCCCATTCGGGTAAATGCGTAGCCCTCGCACTGCAAGATCGTCCGATAAGACGATTCACTCGTCGCACATGCGTGTTGAACAATGGCTGACAGATAGATAGACAGGCGCAGGTTCAGGCCGCTTGTTCAGCCACTTCAACAATGCAGGAGACAAACGCATGCCGGGTTCCACCCTTTCCCCTTTTCGCGCGCTGACCGCCGCAATGCTGCTGGCCGGAGCCGCAAGCCACGCTGCTGCCCAAGGCGTTTCCGATGGCGAGGTTCGCATCGGGGTGCTGACCGATCTCTCGGGCGTGTACTCGGACGCGAGCGGCAGAGGTTCCGTGCTTGCCGCGCAGATGGCAATCGATGACTTCGTCGCGCAGAACAAGCCGAACTTCAAGGTCAAGCTGCTGTCCGCTGACATGCAGCTCAAGCCCGACGTCGGCGCATCCATCGCACGCACCTGGTTCGACCGCGAGGGCGTGGACATGATCACCGACCTGCCTTCATCGGCCGTCACGCTGGCCGTGATGAATCTGGCCGCCGAGAAAAACAAGGTCGTCATCCCCACCGGCCCAGCCTCGCTGCGCATCACCAACGACGACTGCAACGAGACCACGATTCACTGGGCCTACGACGAGTATTCGCAGGGTCAGGGCACGGCCCGCGCGATCACGGAATCCGGCAAGAAGACCTGGTATTTCATCGAAGCCGACTACGCGGGCGGCAAGGCGCTGCGCAGCGGTTTCGAGGAAGCCATCAAGGGAGCAGGCGGCACGGTGCTGGGCTCGTCCAAACACCCGCTGGGTGCCGGCGACTTCTCCTCGCAGATCGTGCAGGCGCAAGCCTCCAAGGCCGACGTGATCGGTCTGGCCAACGCCGCAGGCGACACCGCCAACCTGATCAAGCAGACCGCCGAATTCGGCGTCACGCCCAAGCAGGTGCTGGCCGCATCGCTCATTCACATCACGGACATCCATGCGCTTGGCCTCAAGACCGCCAAAGGATTGTTTCTGACGGACGGCTTCTACTGGGATCGCAACGACACATCGCGTGCCTGGGCCCAGCGATTCTTCGATCAGCGCAAGAAGATGCCCACCATTGTTCAGGTTGGCACCTACTCCGCCGTGCTCCACTACCTCAAGGGCGTTCAGGCGGCAGGCACGGACGAAGCCAAAGCCACCGTGGCAGCCATGAAGAAGCTTCCGGTCAATGACGTGTTCGCGCAGAACGGCCAGATCCGCGACGATGGCCGCATGGTGCACGACATGTACCTCTACGAAGTGAAGACTCCCGAAGAATCGACGAAGCCCTGGGACTACTACAAACTCAAGGCAGTCATCCCCGCAAGCAAGGCGTTTCGCCCCATCGAGCAAAGCACCTGCAAGCTCGTGAAGAAGTAGTCCGCTCTTTCACTGCGCCGCGCCGCATGTCCCAGCCTGGGCATGCGGCGTTTGCCGTTGTCCAAAGGACTCACGGCGAGGCGGGCGTAGGGACCGGCGTGAACAGCCCCTCGCTTAAACTGCGATCAAGCCGTTTCGTTACCGCTCTCCATGACGTCTTCCCGCATTCCTCACCTCGACACCAAGCTCACGCCGCCAGCGACCACGCCCCATCAGGTAATGCGTCAGCCCGCTGGGCTGGGAGGCACGCACAGCAGTGCGCGCGTGGTGCTGGTGCGGGCTCCGGCGGGGTTCGGCAAGAGCACGGCCATGATGCAGTACTACCGCAGCCTCGAGGCGCAAGGCCAGTCAGTGGCATGGCTCACGCTGGACTCGCAGGACAACGATCTCTCGCGCTTCGTGCACTATCTCGGCGAAATGATGGTGCGCACCGGTATCGCCACGTCGCACCCCTACGGCCCCCTGGAGGCGGTTGACGGCATCGCTATGCATCCGAGCGGCTTCACCTTTTTCATGGACGAACTCGACGCGCTGCGCAGCCCGGCGGTGCTCGGACTGCTGCGCGAGTTGATCGAACGCCTGCCACGTGGTGGCCAGATCGTCGTGGGTTGCCGCAGTTGGCCCGATCTCGGGTTCGGACGATTGCGCGCACGCGGCCAGCTGATCGAAGTCGGGCCACCGCAGTTGCGATTCAGTATCGACGAGACCCGCAGTTTTCTACGCAACCAGTTGGCCACCTTGCCCGAGCACGCCATGCTCACGCTTCACGAGCGATGCGAGGGCTGGGCCACGGGATTGTGGCTGGCATCGCTGGCGCTCCAGCACCGGCCGGACGCGGCAGTCACGCTCGCCGAACGGTTTTCGGGATCGGATCAGGCGCTTGTGGACTATCTGGCCGAAGACGTGCTGGCCCATGAATCGCCCGAAGTGCGCGAATTCCTGTTGCGCACCAGCGTGCTGCGGCACCTGACCGCACCGATCTGTGCCGCACTGTGCCCCGACATCGACTGCGCCGCGATGCTGGAACATCTGTCCACGCGCGGCGTGTTCCTGGCCCGCGTGGGCAATGATCCGCCGACCTGGCGCTACCACAGCCTGTTCGCATCTTTTCTGCGCGCGCGGCTTGAGCAGCGCGGCGCCAACGCCGCGCAAGCCCTGCATCTGGGCGCGTCGCTGGCCTACGAGGCCGAGCGCAGGCCGGTCCCAGCCATCGATCATGCGGTGCTCGCCAACGATCAGCAACGCGCGATCACGCTGCTGTCGATGCATGCGGAATCGTTCCAGGAGCAAGGCCGACTGCGCCTGCTCGACCGCTGGTTCCAGAGCCTGGACGCCGGGTTGCTGCTGATGCATCCACGGCTATGGCATCTCTCACTCTGGGCCAACTGCTTTACGCGTGGCCCGCTGGAGACGCTGTCGCAAATGGGTTTGAGCGATCCCATGCAGGAGCCTGAAGTCACGGCGGAAGGATCATCTGCCTACCTCTCGCTACGGGCCATGCTGCTCGCATTGCTGGACCGCTACGCCGATGCACATGCATTCGGCATGCGAGCGCTTGCCGCGCTCCCCTCCGACCTGCCGTTCGCCGACAGCGCGCTGCTCAACTTGATGGCGAACATTTCCTCCATCCTGGGCGTGCCGGAGGAATCGCGAAAGCTGCTCGACATGGCGCGTTCGCGCTTCGGTGGGAGCGCCTTCAACCGCATGTATGCAGAGTCCCTCGAAGGCATTCTGGATTTGTTCGAAGGTCGCATGCGTCAGGCCTCGGCCCGTTTTCGCATCGCGGTCGAGGCCACGCATCTCGCCACCTTCAACCAAAGCCACGGCAACGCATGGGCTGGCGTACTGCACGCGTTTGCGATGTACGAGGCCAACAAGCTCGACAAGGCCGATCACCTGCTCAACATCTACCTGCCGATGGCGCGCGATGTGGGACTTCCCGATCACATGATCCTTGGGCACTCGCTGCGCGCTCGCCTGGCCTTTCAAGCGGGCGACGTGGACGCCGCACTGCATTCGCTGATGGAGCTGGAGCATCTCGGGCATGTGCGCCATCTTCCGCGCCTGATATCCGCTTCGCACCTGGAGCGCGCACGCATCTACATGCAGCAGGGAAACAGCCAGAGTGCCCACGAGGAACTGAACCGCGCGGCCATGATCACGCAGCCACGTGACCTGCAGAACTCCCGCCTGCTGGCGCAGGACATCGAATACCCGGCACTCGCGCAACTGCGCTGGAACGCCTGCTTTGGTGACGCTGCCGGCGCGCTGATCGAGGCCTCAAGCCGTGCTGCGGAGGCGGAGCGTCACGGTCGCCAGCGTCGCGCGCTCAAGCTGCGCCTGATCCAGGCCATGGCCGAGCACCGCGCCGGTCATCATCAGGAGGCGCTTCAGCGCATCGATGCCCTGCTGCACATCGCCTGTCGCGAAGGCTTCGTGCGCCTGGTGCTCGAAGAGGTTCCGTGGATCAAGCCGCTGTTGTGCAGCTATCTCGCCCGCACGCTGGAGCACGACAGTTCCGACAACGATCCGATCTTCACGGAATACCTCGCGCAGATTCGTGCGGATGCGCAGATCAGCGCCGAACCCGATGCGCTGCAGGACACGCCCACCCCGCTGGCCGAGCCGCTCACGCGCAAGGAGCTTCATGTGCTGCAACTTCTCGCCGAAGGCTATTCCAACAACGCCATCGCGGAAAAGCTGGTGGTCGCCGACACCACGGTGCGCACCCACCTTCGCCACATCAACACCAAGCTGAACGCCACGAGCCGCACCCAGGCCGTGGCGCTTGCACGAAGGCTGCGGCTCATCCTCTGAACCACGGCCTCACATGGCCCGCGCGATGACCTCCTTCATGATCTCGCTCGTGCCGCCGTAGATGCGCTGTATGCGGGTATCGACGTACATGCGACCGATCAGATACTCGTTCATGTAGCCGTAGCCGCCGAACAACTGCACGCATTCATCGACGCAGCGGCCAAGCGCCTCCGACGCCCAGAGCTTCGCCATCGACGCCGTCGTCGCATCCAGTTCGCCGCGCAACTGAAGTTCGATGCATTGGTCGATGAAGGCGCGGCCCACCCGAATCTGCGTGGCCATCTCGGCCAGCTTGAAGCGTGTGTTCTGAAACTCCGCAATCGCCTTTCCAAACGCCTGCCGCTCGCGCACGTATTTCAGCGTGGCCTCGTAGGCACCCTCCATCATCGCGAGTGAATTCACACCGATCAGCAAGCGCTCGAACGAGAGATCGGACATCAGCTGATAAAAGCCCTTGCCCTCCTGTCCACCGAGCAGACAGTCCGCAGGAACGCGCACGTCATCAAAGAACAGCTCCGAGGTGTCCTGCGCCTTCATGCCGATCTTGTCGAGCACACGTCCCACGCGGTATCCAGCGAGTCCCTCGGTCTCCACCGCGAAGATGGAAATCCCTTTGGCTCCTGCCTGCACATCCGTTCGGGCCACCACCAAAACCAGCCCGGCAAGAAATCCGTTGCTGATGAAGGTCTTGGTGCCGTTGAGCAGGTAGTGGTCGCCATCGCGCGTGGCTCGGAGTCGCACGCCTTGCAGGTCCGAACCCGCGCCGGGTTCCGTCATCGCTATCGCGCCGACCAGCTCGCCCTGCGCCATGCGCGAGAGCCAGCGCTGCTTCTGAGCGCTTGTTCCGTGGTTGAGCAGGTAGTGCGCAACGATGCTGTGCACGGCGATGTTCATGCCGGTGAGCGAGCGTCGATAGAGCTCCTCGCCAATCACCGCTTCATGGCGGATGTCGCCTCCACCGCCGCCATACTCGTCCGGGATGTCGGTGCACAGCAAGCCCAATTCACCGGCCTTGCGCCATATCGCATGACCGACATGTCCCTGCTGGCGCGCGGCCTCGTCGCCGGGTTCAAGTTCTTCCTGCATGAAGCGGCTCACGTTCTGCCGAAAAAGCGTTACGTCGGCGTCTTCCCAGGGACGGTTGAATTCAATCATCGGTGATCTTCCCTTGTGTCGATGAGATGCTCGTTCATTGGCTGCGCCAGCGCGTGAGCAGCGTTGTTTCGTCCGCAGGCCTGGGACGCCCAGGTAGCGTGTTGGCATGAGCGCTGAAACGCGGCGCCGGGGCTGGTTGCAGCAACCCGGCATCGGTCTTGAAGGTGCCGCGCGCCACATTGTGCGGATGCGCCGGGGCCTCGTCCCAATCGAGCACCGGCGTAACGCAGGCGTCCGTGCCTTCAAGCAGCAGGCACCACTGCTCGCGCGTGCGCGTGCGAAAGAGATCGGCCAGCCGCACCTTGAGTTTGGGCCACCAGCGGCGATCATTCTGGTGATCGAAGTCGGGCTCGTCCGCCAGACCCATCAGGCGCCGCAACTCGGCATAGAACTGCGGCTCGATCGGCCCCACGGCCAGGTGCTTCCCGTCCGCGCAGACATAGGTGTCGTAGAAATGGGCTCCGCCGTCGAGCAGGTTCTCGCCGCGCTCATTGCTCCAGCTTCCTGCGGTCTTGAACCCATACATCATTGCAGACATTAGCGCCGCTCCGTCGCTCATCGCCGCATCGATCACCTGCCCGCGTCCGGTACGTCGCGCCTCATGAAGGGCACCGAGCACCCCCACGGCCAGCAGCATCGCACCTCCGCCAAAATCACCCACGTAGTTCAACGGAATGGAAGGTTTCTGGTGCGCCGGCCCGACCGCATGCAGAGCGCCGCTGATCGAGATGTAGTTGATGTCGTGGCCAGCGGCATGGGACAGCGGCCCCGTCTGGCCCCAGCCCGTCATGCGCCCGTAGACGAGCGCCGGATTGCGCTCAAGGCATGTGTCCGGCCCAAGCCCCAATCGCTCCATCACGCCCGGTCGGAAGCCTTCAATCAGAATGTCTGCCTGCTCGATGAAGGCGAGTGCGCGGTCGCGTCCCTGCTCGCTGCGCAGATTGAGCGGCAGCACCAGCCGCCCGCGAGCGAGCACGTCATGCGGATCGTCGGGTGTGCCTTCGCGGCAAATGCGCAGCACTTCCGCACCCATGTCGGCCAGCACCATGGCGCAGAAGGGCCCCGGCCCAACACCCTGCATTTCCACCACTTTCAGTCCGTTGAGCGGCCCCGTCATGTCTGCATTCCGTTGTCGTTAGCTGATGAGCAGGCAGTATTGCGCCGGTCGTGCCACGCGGCAATCGTCGCATCCGACGATGCCTGTGTGCAAAGGCGGCCGGGCTACCAAAATCGTCGCTCCGGACGATTGGCAGATGCGGCTGCGAGCGGCATGATCCCGATATAAACAACCGTCACGGAGACAAGTTCTGATGAACTCGCCAAGACTCTCGCACGCCATGGACATCCCCCTGCTACTGAGCAGTCTGCTGCAAGGCGCTGCCCGCCACCACAGGCGCAGCGAGATCGTGTCGGTGATCCAGGGCGAGACCGTTCGGCACACCTATGCCGAATGCGAGCTGCGGGCGCGCAGGCTCGCACAGGCCCTTTTGAATCTGGGCATCCAGCATGGCGAACGCGTGGCCACCCTCGCCTGGAACGACCATCGCCACTACGAGATGTATTTCGGCATCCCCGGTATGGGTGCGATCTGCCACACCATCAATCCGCGTCTGTTCGTCGAGCAAATCACCTACATCGTCAATGACGCGCAGGACGTCGCGCTGTTCTACAGCTCCGACTTTCAGGAGATCGTCGAGAAGATCCGCCCTCAGTGCCCGAGCATCCGCCACTGGATATGCCTGGACAGCGAGTCCGGTGCGGCCACCAGCGCATCGGCTTACGAGCAGTTGCTCGCGGGGCATGACGGAGACATGGCGTGGCCCGGGATCGACGAGCGCTCCGACGCCTTTCTCTGCTACACCTCGGGCACCACCGGCCAGCCCAAGGGCGTGCTGTATACCCACCGCGCCACCGTGATCCACGCCTACGCAGTGTCACTGCCCGACGCGCAGAACGTCTCCGCGCAGAGCGTGCTCATGCCCGTGGTGCCGATGTTCCATGCCAACGCATGGGAGGCACCTTTCGCCGCGACGCTCACGGGCGCGAAGCTGGTGCTGCCCGGCTCGAGGCTCGATGGCGCATCGCTGCACCGGCTCATCGATCAGGAGGGCGTGACGATGTCGATCGGTGTGCCGACGGTGTGGTTCAACGTGCTGTCGTACATGCAGCAGAACAACGTGCGCGTTCCCACGCTCAAGCGCCTGTTGCTTGGCGGCTCGCCCACTCCGCTGTCGATGATCGAGGCATATCACGCTCTCGGCATTCAAGTCACGCAGGGCTGGGGCATGACGGAGACGGCGGCCATGACCACCACCTCGCAGCCGCTTGCCCAGCACCGCGACGTTCCACTTGCCGAGCAGCATCGCACCATCTACCAATCCGCGGGCCGCGCCGTCTCGGGTGCCGACATGCGCACCGTGGACGAACAGGGCCAGGAAATTCCCTGGGGCAGCAGCCAGCCCGGCGAACTGCAGGTCCGCGCGCCGTGGATCATCAAACGCTATTTCAACGCTCCGGCAGACGCCACGACACCCGACGGCTGGCTGCCTACCGGTGACGTGGCACTGATCGATTCCGATGGCTACATGCGGCTCACGGACCGCAGCAAGGATGTCATCAAGTCCGGCGGCGAATGGATCTCGTCCGTCGACCTCGAGAACCTGGCCATCGCCATTCCCGGCGTCTACCTCGCGGCGTGCATTGCGGGCCAGCACGAGCGCTGGGGCGAGCGTCCCATCCTCGTGATCGAGCCGCGCGAACCGGGCCAACTGACGGAGGCCGAGGTGCTGAAGGCCCTCGACGGCCAGATCGCGAAATGGTGGATGCCGGATGCCGTGATCTTCATCGACAAGATGCCGCTCACCGCCACCGGCAAGCTCTCGAAGCTGGAGTTGCGCAAGCGCTTCGGAACCCATCTGCTCAACCGGGCCTGAGCCCATCAGCCCCAAGACATCCCATGCAAGACGTTTTCATCTACGACCACGTGCGCACACCGCGCGGCAAGGGCCGCACGAATGGTGCGCTGCACATCATCACCCCGGTTCAACTGGCCATACAGACGCTGAATGCCCTGCGCGAACGCAGCATCGCCCATCCCGCAGAAATCGACGATGTCGGGCTTGGCGTGGTCATGCCGATTGGCGAACAGGGAGCGGACATCACCCGTGTGGCGCTGCTGGAAGCAGGCTACGGCGATTCGGTCTCGGGCTTTCAGCTCAATCGCTTCTGCACCTCGGCGCTCGACACCGTGAAGCTGGTCGCTGGCCTGATCGCGTCCGGTCAGGCCGATGCGGCCATCGGCGGCGGCGTCGAATCGATGTCGCGCGTGCAGATCGGTAGCGATGGCGGTGCCGTCTACACCGATCCCAGCATCGGCGCGCGCCATCCCTATATTCCCAACGGCGTCGCCGCCGACCTGATGGCCGCGCTCGACGGCGTGACGCGCGCCGAGGTGGACGCCTACGCCGTCGAAAGCCAGCGCCGCGCAGCCGAGGCCGTTGCATCGGGCAGGTTCGACGCATCGCTGATTCCCGTGCGTGATCGGCTCGGGCAGGTGGTACTCGCGCGTGACGAGGCCCATCGCCCCGGCACCACGCTCGCCGATCTGGCCAAGCTGCCGCCCGCGTTCGACAAAGCTGCGGCTGCGGGCTATGGATCCATCGTGCTGCAACGCTATCCGCAGCTCGAAGCCTTCGAGCCAGTGCATACCGGGGGAAATTCGAGCGGCATCGTCGATGGCGCCTGCGCCGTGCTGCTGGGCAACGCAGCGTTCGGCGAACGCAACGGCCTGACGCCGCGCGCGCGCATCCGGGCGGCTGCGAGTTGCGCCGACGAGCCCCTTCTCAGCCTTGGCGGGCCGATCCCCGTCACGCACAAGACGCTTGCCAGAGCCGGCATGACGATCGCCGACATCGATCTCTTCGAGGTCAACGAGGCCTTCGCAATCGTGCCCATGCGCTACAGCAGGTGCTTTGAGATCGATCCCGCGCGCATCAACGTGAACGGCGGCGCCATCGCACTGGGACACCCTCTTGGTGCCACCGGTGCCATGTTGCTCGGAACCCTGCTCGATGAGTTGGAGCGCCGGGACCTCGCAACCGGCCTGGTCACGCTCTGCGCAGCCGCGGGCCAATCCACGGCCATGATCATCGAACGTGTCTGAACGAAGTTGGAACAAAACGCATGCCCCATCCCGAACTCTTTCCAGTCCAGCTCGATGAACACCGCATTGCCCACGTGCGGCTGCCCGAATGCAGCCACGCGGCGGACTCCGTGGAGCCAGCGGAGCTACGCGAACTCATCGTCACACTGCAGCAACATGCACAGCAGGAGTCGATACTTGGTTTCGTGATCCACGCGCAAGGCTCGAACTGGCTGCCGCAGGCAAGCGCCAGCGCGTGGCTTGCGTTCTGTTCGACGGGCGACGCCGCTGCAATGGCCAGCAACATCCTTCGACGTTCACAGTGGCTGCGGACGGTGGAGCGCCTATCCAAACCCGTTGCCATCGTCGTGGAGGGCAACTGCCTGGATCTTTGCCTGGAGTTCGCCCTGGCCTGCCACCATCGCATCGTTGCCACACGCGAGCAGTCCGCGCAATTCGGCCTCCCACTCGTACGGCGCGGCATTCCCCCGATGGCCGGGGCAACGCAACGCCTCCCGAGAATCAGCGGCATTCCCGCGGCTCTTCCCGTGCTTCTCGGGACCTCGATGTGGGACACAGCGGCGGCGCTGGAGCACAAGCTGATCGGCGCCGCCCTGCCGCCCGAGGACGCGATTGCAGCAGCTATTGAATGGGTGCTGGCCCATCCTCAGGCACAGGCAGCGTGGGACGCCAAGGGCTACCGAATCCCGCAAGGTGCCGGTGCGATGGCCGCGCACGCGGGGAAGAGCTTTGGCGACTCCATCGCGAGCATCCGCAAATCGACCCATGACCACCAGCCCGCGCCACTGTCCATCGTGACGGCGGTGTATGAAGGCACGCAACTGCCCATCGATGCAGGACTGTTGATCGAAGCCCAATGCGCGGCCCAAACGCTGTCTCAACCGGCCACAGGCAATCAGATCCGCACGCTCTGGCTGGAGCAGGACCGGGCCCGGCAATTGGTGCGTCGCCCCCCGGATGTTCCGCGCCATGAAGTTCGCCAGTTGGGCGTGCTCGGTTCTGGCCTGATGGGCGCAGGCATTGCCCAGATTGCCGCTGCGGCGGGCATCGACGTGGTGCTGATCGACACCAGCGCGGAGCGCGCAGCGCAGGCTCGCGACAAGGTGAGCGCCGCGCTGCAACGCTCGCACGGCGACAAGGCCGACGCCATCGCGCGGCGAATCACCGCCAGCAACGACCTGCAGCGCCTTCGCGGCAGTGACTTCATCATCGAAGCCATCTACGAAGACCGCTCCGCCAAGGCAGGGTTGATGGCCGAGGCCGCGCAGGTACTGGCCGACCGCGCCGGGCATTTCGTCTGGGCCAGCAATACCTCGACGCTTCCGATCACCGGACTCGCAGGCTATTGGCCGAACCCTGAGCAAGTGATCGGCATGCACTTCTTCTCGCCCGTGCCACGCATGGCGCTGCTTGAAATCATCAACGGCGAGCAGACCAGCAGTGCAACGCTGGCGCGCGCCATGGATCTGGCAGCACGCCTCGGCAAGACGCCGATCCTCGTGAACGACAGCCCGGGTTTCTATACGAGCCGCATTTTCTGCGCGTATATCGACGAAGGCATGGCGATGCTGGCGGAGGGCATTCACCCTGCACTCATCGAAAATGCGGCGCGACAGGCGGGCTTCGCCACCTCGCCTCTGGCGGTCACGGACGAAGTGTCGCTCGACCTGCAGGCGCTGGTCATCGGCCAGGCGCAGCGCGACGGTCTTGACGAAAAATTCCTGCGTCGCCCGGCGCAGCCTGTCGTGGAACGCATGAACACGCTGCAGCGTCTGGGTCGCAAAAGCGGCGGCGGCTTCTACGACTACCCTGCCGAAGGCAACAAACGATTGTGGCCGGGCCTTGAGCGGGAATTTCCACTTGCCGACAAGCAACCGGACGCTGCAACGGTCCGCTCGCGCCTGCTGTGCATGCAGGCGCTGGAATCGGCGCGTTGTCTGGAGGAATCCGTTCTCACGGCATCGACCGACGGAGACATCGGCTCGATTCTCGGCCTCGGCTATCCCGCGTGGACCGGCGGCACCCTCAGCTACATCGACATGCTGGGCGTGGAGACCTTTGTGCGCCAGTGCGACGCGCTCGCGGATCAGTTTGGCGAGCGCTTGCGTCCGTCGGCCTGGCTGCGCCAGCGTGCCTCGCTGCGCCAAGGCGGCTGACGTACCTCGAAATTCCGTTCAGCGAAGAAACAGCGCAGCGGCGGCTTCCGGATTCGACGCAAACCACGCATGAAAGTAACTCATGCGCAGCGAGCCTTCGGCGTGAATGCACTCGAGTTGCGAGCCCTCATCGACGCTGCGTTCGTCAAGCAGGCGCCGTGTGTGCCCGGTCACGGGCATGTCGGTCTCACAACTTGAATAGTGAAACCCGTGACCGCGCAGCAGTCCCCACGGGGTTTGCCAGGCCTGCATGCCGAGACCGCGCAATCGTTCGTGCTGCGTCACGACGCCGGAAACCACGCCCAGCAACGGCGCACGCAAATTCTTCGCGGGCCAGCGCAGCTCCTGCATCAGCGCGATCATGCCGCCGCATTCTGCCCAGATCGGTTGGTTCGCCTTCCAGTGCGCGTCGATCTGGCTCGCCAATCGGCGCTGCTCCGCGAGCGCCGCTGCATGCAGCTCGGGGTAGCCGCCAGGAAGCCACAGCGCATCGCACTCGGGCAGCGCATCGCCCGCGAGCGGCGAGAAATAGTGGACCGACGCGCCCTGCTCCTGCAGGAATGCAATGTTCGCCGGGTAGATGAAGCGGAAAGCGGCGTCGCGCGCAACGGCAATGCGACGGCCTTGGAGCAGTGGCCGGGCATGGTGCGCTTCATCCGGCGCGTCGATGCTCACGCCCCAGCGTGTCTGCCACTCGTTCCACTCCAGTTGGCCCAAGGCGGATTGCGCGAGCGACTGCGCCACCTGCGCAATGCGATCATGTCCATCCTCCAGTTCATCGGCGGCAACAAGCCCCAGATGGCGTGACGGGATCGGCGCCTTCTCCATGCCCTGCTGTCGCATCACCTGACCGAGCAGCGGCAGATCATCGGGCATGCTCGCGCTCAGCATCCGGGCGTGGCGTTCACTGGCCACGCGATTGGCAAGCGCCCCCGCGATGCGCAGACCCGGTCGGTATTTCGCCAGCCCAAAGGCGAGCGCGCCGAAGGTCTCGGCCATGGCGGAGGCATCGATCACCAGAAGTATCGGCAGATTCCACAGCGCGGCCATGTCGGCGGCACTGCGCGCGCCGTCGTACAACCCCATCACGCCCTCGATCAGCACCACGTCGTTGCTGCGCGTTGCGCGAGCCAGCCGCCGCTGGATGTCGGCCTTGCCGCACATCGCCAGATCGAGGTTGTCCACGCACTGGCCGCTGGCGAGCGCGAGCCAGGTGGGATCGAGAAAATCCGGCCCGCACTTGAACACCTTCACGCGCTTGCCGCGCGAATGCAGCAGATGCGCGAGCGCGGCGGTCACGGTGGTCTTTCCCTGCCCGGAGGCGGGCGCGGCAATCAGCAGGACCGGGCAGGACACCGGCGTGGTCAGGACTGGATCGAAGCGGGAATCGGTGCGAGGCCCGATTCCACGTCGCCGCACTGTGCGCGGTGACGCAGCGCGTGGTCCATGATCACCAGCGCGAGCAGTGCCTCCGCGATGGGCGCGGCGCGAATGCCGACACAGGGGTCGTGGCGACCCTTGGTGATCACCTCGACCGATTCGCCGAGTGTGTTGATGGAGTGACGCGGGCTGATGATCGAGCTGGTCGGCTTGATGCCGATGCTCACCTCGATGTCCTGACCCGAGCTGATGCCGCCCAGAACGCCGCCCGCGTTGTTGGTCTCGAAACCCCGCGTCGTGAGCGAATCGCCATGCGTCGTGCCACGTTGCGTGACGCTGTCAAATCCCGCGCCGATCTCCACGGCCTTCACCGCGTTCAGACCCATCATCACATGGGCGATGTCGGCATCGAGCTTGTCATACAGCGGCTCACCCAGACCGACCGGCACACCGCTGGCCTGCACGCGCACCTTGGCACCGATGGAGTCACCCGACTTGCGCAGCCGATCCATGTAGTCCTCATACGCCTGCACGTCGGCCACGGGTGCGAAGAATGGATTGTGGGGCACGTGTTCCCAGCTCTCGAACGGAATTTCAAGCTCGCCGATCTGCGTCATGCAGGCACGGAACTCGACGCCGTGTTTTTCCTTGAGCCATTTCTTGGCAACCGCGCCTGCGGCCACGGTCGGCGCGGTCAGGCGCGCGGACGAACGACCACCGCCGCGCGGATCGCGAATGCCGTATTTCTGGAAATAGGTGTAGTCGGCATGACCCGGACGAAAGCTCTGCGCGATGTTGGTGTAGTCCTTGCTGCGCTGATCCGTATTGCGGATCAACAGCGCAATCGGCGTGCCCGTGGTCCTGCCTTCGTAAACGCCGGAGAGGATCTCGACGCTGTCGGATTCGTTGCGCTGCGTGACGTGGCGGCTCGTGCCTGGACGGCGACGGTCCAGATCGAGCTGGATGTCGGCCTCGGTCAACGCCATGCCCGGAGGGCAGCCATCAATCACGCAGCCGATGGCCGGACCGTGGGATTCACCGAAGTTGGTGACGCAGAAAAGAGTACCGAGTGTGTTGCCGCTCATAAGCCCTGCATTATCGCTTAGGTGCCAGCGCCTGCGCCTTGGCCTCGTGTGGCCCGCTCATTCGGTGTCGTCTTGAATCCATGCGGCCTGATCGGTTCCCGGGGGACGGAAGGTCGGTCCCATCCCGAGGGCGTTGCCGACAACATGCCCGCATGCGTCACCGCCTGCAACGCCCCGAAGCCGCTGGGCTCAGCCCGCAACCAGGGCGCGACCCGTTCATCCACCTTGCCTGGTGCTCCCTGCCCCGCAACCGGTCTTCGCCCGAGCTGCCGCAGCCATTGCGCCACGCGCGCCAGCGACACCTGCACATGCCACGTGCCACCCTGCCCGGCCTGCCGCATGAGCGCGACCTGCACGCCGAACGCCAGCAGAAATCCCGCGCAGTAGTCCAGCGTCTGCATCGGCAAGGCACGCGGTTCCGCGCTTTGAAAGGCCGCCGCTTCGTCACTGTTGATGCCGCTCACGGTCTGCACCAAGGAATCGAAACCGCGCTTGTCCGCCCAGGGCCCTTCGCGCCCGTAGGCCGAGAGACTCGCATAGACGATGCCCGGACGGATCTGCGCGACCTCGCTCACCCCCAACCCCAGTCGCTGGAGACCACCGGGCCGGTAACCCTGAATGAAGACATGCGCCTCCTGCAGCAGCCGCCGCATGGTCGCACTGGCCGCAGCGTCCTTCAAATCGAGCCATGCGGAGCGCTTGCCACGGCTTACGTCGGCAATGGCCTCGATATTGGGCAGGTGCGGCGAATTGATCATCAAAACATCCGCGCCATATGCCGCCAGGGTGCGCGCACCCACGGGCCCAGCCAGGATGCGCGTGAGATCGAGCACCTTGAGACCGGCAAGCGGTCGTTGCTTGCCCGAATGCGCGGGCCATGCGAGCGGTTTCGCGTCTGCCACACGCGTGATGCCGACCAGCTCCTGCGCGGCGATGGCCGCTTGCACGGGACTTGCCAGCCACTCGGCGCTGGTTCGCACGGCGGCCACCACCAGTCCGGCCTGCGTGGCCTGGCTCTCGAAGTCCACCGCGGTCCAACGCCTCAGGGCCTGCCGCACCTGTTCGCGCGTCGTGCCCTCGCCCTCGGGCAATCCGAGCAATCGCAGTGCGCCATCTCGATGGTGCGCAAAATTCGCATGAATGCGCACGTGGCCCGGCTGGTCGGTGTCTTCACCGCACGCGTACAGTCCCGACACCGGGGACCACACCGGTGGCCGCTCTCCATCGAGCGTGAAATAGCCGGTGGACTCGGCCAGTGCATGCTGCACGTCCACACTCACCCGTTGCGGCGCGGACGCCGGGCTTCTCAACCGTTCAATCTCGCTCGCCGCCAGCGCCGCAGCCGCGACCGCTGTTTGCGCCGCCACATCGACGGCAAAGCTGCTCGGGAAACCCATGGCCACGCCATGCAGATGCGCACGCTCCAATGCCTGCATCGGCAGGCCCGCCTGCTGCCAGAGCGCACTCAGCGCCTGCTGCGCCGTGCATGGAGCGTCGGCGCCGTGGTGATCATGGGGGTTGCGGGTGGTCGCACTCATCGTTGGCGCTCCAGAAATGCGGTGCGGTCAGTGCACGACAGCAGTCGAGCCCTGGCAGCACCATCAGGCCCGCGTTTTCAAACCGACTGATTTTGCTCCGGCCAGTCGCGGATATAGGCCTTGAGCAGTTTGTTCTCGAAGTTCTGGCTGTCCACCACGGCCTTGGCGACGTCGTAGAAGCTCACCACGCCCATGAGCATGCGCTTGTCCATCACCGGCATGTAGCGTGCGTGGCGGTTGAGCATCATGCGGCGCACCTCGTCCATGTCGGTTTCGAGCGTGCAGGTCAGCGGCGCGTCGTCCATGGCCTTGCGTACCAGCATGGTGCCGACGCTGCCGCCGTTTTTCTGCAAGGCCTGAATCACTTCGCGGAAAGTGAGCATGCCCACGAGGTCGCCATGCTCCATCACGACGAGCGAGCCGATGTCTTTTTCGGACATGACATCGACGGCCTGCGAAAGCGGTTCGTCGGGCGTGACTGTATAGAGCGTATTGCCCTTGACTCGAAGGATGTCGCTGACTTTCATGGGGTATCTCCTTAGGGCAAGCTACGCACCGGGGGTGCGCATGGCCGAATCTCCACGAAATATAGCCCACAATTGCAGGCAACCCGATCTTCCTGGAGACCTGAATGCCCGGATATTCTGACCCCGGCTTCGATACGCTGTCGCTGCACGCAGGCACGCAGCCCGATCCTGCCACGGGCGCGCGCGCCGTCCCCATCCATCTGACGACCTCGTTCGTCTTCGAGTCGAGCGATCACGCGGCCAGCCTCTTCAATCTGGAGCGTCCGGGCATGTCTACAGCCGCATCAGCAACCCCACCAATGCGGTGCTTGAGCAGCGCGTGTCGGCGCTCGAGGGTGGCGTCGGCGCGATTGCAGTGGCGAGCGGTCAGGCGGCGCTGCATCTGTCGATAGCCACGCTGATGGGGGCCGGCAGCCACATCGTCGCGAGCACCGCGCTCTATGGTGGCAGCCAGAATCTGCTGCACTACACGCTCGCGCGCTTCGGCATTTCGACCACCTTCGTGAAGCCGGGCGACATCGACGGCTGGAAGGCTGCCGTGCAGCCCAACACCAAGTTGTTCTTCGGCGAAACCGTGGGCAACCCGGGCCTTGACGTGCTCGACATTCCCACGATTTCCGAGATCGCGCACGCCGCCGGTGTGCCGCTGCTGATGGATTCCACGCTGACCTCTCCCTGGCTCATCAAGCCCTTCGAGCATGGCGCGGACATCATCTACCACTCCGCAACCAAATTCCTGTCCGGCCATGGCACCGTGGTCGGCGGCATCGTGGTGGACGGCGGCAGTTTCGATTGGGAGAAATCCGGCAAATTTCCCGAGCTGACCGAGCCCTACGACGGCTTTCACAACATGGTGTTTTCCGAGGAGAGCACCACCGGCGCATTCCTGTTGCGCGCACGCCGCGAAGGCCTGCGCGACTTCGGCGCATGCATGAGCCCGCACACCGCGTGGCTGATTCTGCAGGGCATCGAGACGCTTGCGCTGCGCATGGAACGCCACATGCGCAACACCGAGAAGGTGGTGCAGTTTCTCGCAAGCCACCCGTTGGTCAGCCGCGTCGGCCACCCGATGCTGGAGACACATGCGTCCTACGAACTGGCCAAAAAACTGCTGCCGCGCGGTGCGGGTTCGGTGTTCAGTTTCGACATCAACGGCAACCGCAATCAGGGCAAGAAGTTCATCGAAACGCTCAAGGTCTTCAGCCATCTCGCCAACGTGGGCGATTGCCGCTCGCTGGTGATTCATCCGGCGAGCACCACGCATTTCCGCATGACCGACGATGCGCTCGCGCAGGCCGGCATCGGCCAGGGCACGATTCGCCTGTCGATCGGGCTCGAAGATGCCGATGACCTGATCGACGATTTGAAGCGCGCGTTGAAGGCGGCCGAGAAGGCCGCGTGAACCGCGAACCAGCTCGTACCGACCCAACCGTATCACTCAGGAGACCAGCGCATGCAGATCGACGTCCATGGTGCCCAGATTTATGCCTACACCGGCGGCAAGGCATTTGACGCTGGCAGGCCGACCGCCATCCTCATCCACGGTGTGCTGTGTGATCACAGCGTGTGGGCGCTGCAAAGCCGCTACCTGGCCAATCACGGCTGGAACGTGCTTGCCATCGACCTGCCGGGGCATTGCAAAAGCGGTGGCACAGCGCCGCAGAGCGTGGAAGAGGCGGCTACCTTCATCGGCGAACTGATGGATGCGGCAGGCCTGCAAAAGGCTGCGCTCATCGGCCATAGCTGGGGCAGCCTGATTGCCATGCAGGCGGCGTCGCAACTCAAGGAACGGGTGAGCCATCTGGTGCTGGTGGGTGCGGCGTATCCCATGAAGGTTTCGCCCGCGCTGCTCGAATCGGCCGTCAAGACGCCCGAGCAGGCGATCCACATGATCAACGTGTTCTCGCGCGCGACGCTCTCGCCACCGAGCGGCGCTGGCAGTTGGGTGTTTGGCGCGGGCAAGGCGCTTGGCCGCCGCGTGCTGGCCAGCAATCGCGAAACGAATCTGCTGTACACCGGCTTCAATGCCTGCGACACCTACGCGGGCGGCGAGGCGGCGATGGCCGCCCTTGTCTGCCCGGTGCTGTTCGCGCTTGGTGATCAGGACCAGATGACGCCGCCCAAGGCCGCAAAGGGCTTGATGGACGCGGCCAAGGCGGCGGGCAAGCAGGTCAGCCTTGCCACGCTGCCCAGCGGGCACAACCAGATGACCGAGGCGCCCGATGAAACGCTGTTTGCCATTCGGGATTTTCTGACACGCCATACGCCGCCCGTGTCCGCGCCAGCGCAGCGTCAGGAGCCTGCAATCCCCTGAAATTTGCCCGGCTTGGGGTTCTGCCGGACCGGGCGTATAAGTCTGATGAAGCCACGCCCGGCTTGCGTCTCGAGAGGCCGCCCATGGACCCGCGCCAGTTCAAGACCTTTGCGGAGTTCTATCCCTTCTATCTGAAGGAACACGGCAACCGCGCCTGTCGCCGCTTGCATTTCATCGGCACCTCGCTTTCGCTGCTGTTCCTGATCGGGCTGGTCGTCACGGGCCATCCCGGGTACCTGCTCGCCGCGCTGGTCTGCGGCTATGGCTTCGCCTGGGTCGGACACTTCGCATTCGAGAAGAACCAGCCCGCGAGCTTCCGGCGGCCGCTCTACAGCTTTCGCGGCGACTGGGTGATGTGGCGGGACATGCTGACCGGAAAAATTCCGTTTTGAGCACCTAGGGCCTAGTCACCCCCGCGAAAACCCGGAGCGTGCTGACAGCCAATCGACAGCAAAAAACGGCAAGATCGGCACAGACACAACAGCGCTCTGCATGGAGACACACAATGCTCAAACCCGACCCACTGATGCCCGAGCACATTCCCGCATCGTCGCTGAGCGGCATGAATCGCCGCCATCTCCTGGCTCTGGCTGGGGGTGCCTCGCTTTCCGGACTGCTGCTTCCCGCCGCAGCGCAGGCGCAGGCGGCGTGGCCGTCGAAGTCCGTGCGCTTCGTGGTGCCGTTCGCGCCCGGTGGCAGTTCCGAGATCGTGGCCCGGTCAACCGCTGCCGAGCTGACCAGGCAGCTTGGCCAGAGCGTCTACGTGGACAACAAGCCGGGCGCTGCGGGCAACATCGCCATGCAGGAAGTCGCGCGCTCGGACGATCAGCACACGGTGATCCTCGGCCACATCGGCACGCTCGCGGTGAATCCCTATATCTTCGAAAAGCTGCCCTATGACGCGAACAAGGACTTCAAGCCGGTCTCGCTGCTCGCCAAGGTGCCCAGCCTCTACGTGGTCCATCCCGACGTGCCGGTCAAGAATCTGCGCGAGCTGATCGCCTACGCCAAGCAGAAGCCCGGAAAGCTCAGCTATGGCTCGGCGGGCAACGGCAGCGCGGGGCATCTGGCGTTCGAATATCTGAAGATGACGGCGGACTTCTTCATGCTGCATGTGCCCTATCGCGGCACCGGGCCGATGATGCAGGATCTGCTCGCAGGCCGGCTCGACGCCGCTTCGGTCGGTGCCGCTGCCCTGCTTCAATTCATCAAATCCGGCAAGGTGCGCTGCATCGCGACCGGCTCTGCGCAACGCCTGCCGCAGATTCCCGACGTGCCAACGGTTGCCGAACAAGGCTTTCCAGGCTTCGAGATGACGCAGTGGTACGGCATGCTCGCGCCCTCCACGATGAAGCAGGAACACATCGACAAGCTCGCCGTGGAATGCGCCAAGGCGGTGAAGGCTCCGGAATCTCAGCGCCGACTTCAGGGCGATGCGGCCGAGGCGATTGGCGGCACGCCCGCCGAATTCGCCAAGTTCATCGCGCAGGAGCAGCAGCGTTGGCAAAAAGTGCTCAAGCGCGCGGGCGTAAAGCCGGACTGACCGCGCTCGTCATCTTTTACCTGAGGATCGCGCAGAGCTGCGCGAGGCTCGTCACCTCGGCATGCGGCTTAGCCTCCAGCTCCCAGGGCCTGGCGTCCATGTTGATCCAGGCGGTCTGCATGCCCGCATTGAGCGCGCCCTCCACGTCCAGGCGCTGATCGTCACCGACATGCAGCACGGCCTGCGCTGCGTGACCCGCCTGCTGCGCGCCAGCATGAAAGATGCGCGCATCGGGCTTGCCGACACCGAATCCCTGAGCGCTCAAGGCCGCCTTGAAAAAACGGCCAAGGCCGATGCGCTGCAAATCCGCATTGCCGTTGGAGATCGCCACCAGCGGATAGCGCGAGGCGAGAAATTCCAGCGTCTCGAGCGCGTCCTCGAACAGCACCACGTTCTGGCGCTCGGCGAAGAAGATGTCAAACGCCGGCTCGGCCAACGCGGGATCGTCGCCGCTTTCGATCAGCGCCGCGCGGATCGATTCGCGGCGCATCGCACTCAGGTCGGCGCGCAGTTCGGGCCGTTCGAGTTCGATACGCTCGCGAATCCTGCGCAGCGAGCGCGAGTCCGGATACGCCGCCGCCGTGGCCGGAGCACGCTCCCTGAGCCATTCGGCCACGACTTCCTCGGCGCGCGTGATGGTCGGCCACACGGGCCACAGGGTGTCATCGAGATCGATGGTGACGGCCTTGATGCGGGAAATATCCAAAGTGTGCATGGTGCGCCAAGCATAGCCGCAGAGCATCCGCAGGGGCGGCAAAGGGAAAAGCAGCGCTGCATCATGAGCGAAGTGCGCCTCGCCGCGTTTGTGCAAAAAACACGCTGGTTTTGGTGATACAACCAAACACCGGGCCGTGTCGATCCGTGCTCCAACCGCAGGCCACGGTCTGCTGCTGCGGCCCCCGACCCTCAATCCACATCGTCACCTTCCGCCCACTCCACAGATGCCCAGCCGGAAAAATGCCACCATCGTCGGCCTTGTCGCCATTGCTCTTTGGTCGTCCATCGTCGGCCTGATCCGCAGCGTCAGCGAGGGACTGGGCGCGACCGGCGGTGCCGCCATGATCTATTCGGTGGCCTCGGTGCTTTTGCTGCTGACCGTGGGCTTTCCGCGTCTGCGGGAAATGCCCCGGACCTACCTGATCTGGGGCAGCGTGCTGTTCGTTTCGTATGAGTTGTGCCTTGCCCTGTCGATCGGCTACGCGCACACGGGCCAGCAGGCCATCGAGGTCGGCATGGTCAACTATCTGTGGCCGACGTTCACGATGATCGCGGCGATTGTCTTCAATGGACAGAGAGCCAGTGGGCTCGTTTATCCGGGCCTGTTGATTTCGCTGGCGGGCATCGTCTGGGTGCTTGCGGGCGAGCAGGGATTCAACGTTTCGGGAATGCTGGCAAACGTGCAGGACAACCCCTTGAGCTACGGCCTGGCCTTCGCCGGTGCCCTCATCTGGGCTGCGTACTGCACCGTTACCGCGCGCATCGCGAATGGCAAAAACGGCATTGCGCTGTTCTTCATGCTGACCGCCCTCGTCCTGTGGGTGAAATACCTGGCGGCAGGCGATGCGACGATGCACTGGAGCATGCCGACCGCCATCCATCTCGGTTTGGCTGCGGCCGCCATGGGGTTTGGCTACGCGGCGTGGAACGTCGGCATTCTTCATGGCAACGTCACCGTTCTCGCGGGCGCTTCGTATTTCACGCCGGTGCTGTCCGCGGCACTGGCGGCCGTCGTGCTGCAGGTTCCGTTGACCGCCTCGTTCTGGACCGGCGGTTTCATGGTGTGCGGCGGCGCGATCCTCTGCTGGCTGGCGACACGAAGAAGCTAGGGCCTGTTCACCCAACGCACGGGGATCGCGTTGTGCAGTCTTGGGATGGGATGCAAGGCGCAGGCTCGAAGCAAGGCAGGTACCTTGCGAGAGCCTGCAACGCCGCAGACCGCCCAAGACTGCGCAACCCTTCGGGCTTGCGCGACCCCGTGGGTTGTGTGAACAGGCCCTTAATAGCGCCACGAGGGCGCTTTCGTTTTCGTTGAGCTGGTGGAGGTAGTCCTCCGTTCAGCCCATCGCCTGCATCACTGCCTGAGGTCGAATCGATCCAGTTCCATCACCTTGGTCCAGGCGGCGACGAAGTCCCTGACCATCTTTTCCTTCGCGCCCGTCTGGGCGTACACCTCGGCCACGGCGCGCAGGATGGCATTCGAGCCGAACACCAGATCCACGCGCGTGCCGGTCCACTTTTTCTCGCCCGTCTTGCGATTCACGCCTTCGTAGGTGCCGTCGTCGAGCGCCTTCCACTGCGTGCCCATGTCCAGCAGGTTGACGAAGAAATCGTTCGTCAACCGCCCCGGGGTCTCGGTGAACACGCCGTGCTGGCTGCCGCCGGTGTTGATGTTGATGGCGCGCAGTCCGCCGACGAGTACCGTGAGTTCCGGAGCGGTCAGCGTCAGCAACTGGGCCTTGTCGATCAACAGGGCTTCGGCGGGCGCTGCGAATCGGCCTTGAAGGTGATTGCGAAAACCATCGGCCTTGGGCTCGAGGTACTGGAACGATTCGACGTCGGTCTGCTCGGCGCTTGCATCGCCACGCCCTGCGTGGAACGGCACGGCAATCGGCACGCCTGCATCGGCGGCGGCCTTTTCGACCCCGGCATTGCCAGCGAGCACGATCAGATCGGCCAGCGAGATGCGCTTGTCACCATCGGCAGCCTTGTTGAATTCGCGCTGTATGCCTTCGAGCGTGGACAGCACACGCGCCAATTGCTCCGGCTGGTTGACCTGCCAGTCCTTTTGCGGAGCGAGGCGAATGCGCGCGCCGTTGGCGCCGCCGCGCATGTCCGAGCCGCGGTAGGTCGAGGCGGAGGCCCAGGCCGTGCCGACCAGTTCCTGCACCGTGAGCCCCGAAGCCAGCACCCTGGCCTTGAGCGCGGCCACATCGTCCTGATGGACCAGCGGATGCTTGACGGCGGGAATCACGTCCTGCCAGATCAGTTCTTCCTTGGGCACTTCGGGACCCATGTAGCGCGAGCGCGGGCCGAGGTCGCGGTGGGTCAGCTTGAACCAGGCACGCGCGAACGCGTCGGCAAAGGCTTGCGGATTTTCAAGAAAGCGGCGCGAGATTTTTTCGTAGGCCGGGTCCACGCGCAGCGAGATGTCCGTGGTCAGCATGGTCGGCTTCTTGTGGGGGCCGCCATGCGCGTCGGGAATGATGTCGCCAGCGTCCTTGGCAACCCATTGCGTGGCACCGGCAGGGCTTTGTTCCTTGACCCACTCGAACTTGAAAAGGTTGTCGAAGAAGAAGTTGCTCCACTGCGCCGGCGTCTGCGTCCAGGTCACTTCAAGGCCCGAGGTGATCGCGTCCTTGCCGCTGCCCGTGCCAAAGCTGCTCTTCCAGCCGAGGCCCTGCGCCTCCAAGCCGTCCGACTCGGGCTCGGCACCCACATGGCTGGCCGGGCCTGCGCCGTGAGTCTTGCCGAAGGTGTGGCCGCCGGCGATCAGCGCGACGGTTTCCTCATCGTCCATCGCCATGCGCGCGAAGGTGTCGCGGATGTCGTGGGCCGCGGAGACCGGATCGCCATTGCCGTCGGGACCCTCGGGGTTCACATAGATCAGGCCCATCTGCACTGCGGCAAGCGGATTTTCCAGATCGCGTTCACCGCTGTAGCGGCTGTTGGGCTTGTCGCTCGTGGCAAGCCATTCCTTCTCCGCGCCCCAGTACACGTCCTGATCGGGAGTCCAGGTGTCCACACGGCCGCCCGCAAAACCAAAGGTGCGAAAGCCCATGGTTTCCAGTGCCACGTTGCCGCACAGAACCATCAGGTCGCCCCACGAAAGCTGGTTGCCGTACTTCTGCTTGATCGGCCAGAGCAGGCGGCGCGACTTGTCGATGTTCACGTTGTCGGGCCAGGAGTTGAGCGGGGCAAAACGCTGCTGCCCACGCGCCGCACCGCCTCGGCCATCCTGCACGCGGTAGGTTCCGGCGGCGTGCCACGCCATGCGGATGAACTGCGGGCCGTAGTGGCCGAAGTCGGCGGGCCACCAGTCCTGCGAGTCGGTCATCACCAGACGCAGGTCGCGCTTGACGGCTTCGTAGTCGAGCTTCCTGAATTCGTCTGCGTAGTTGAAGTCCTCGCCGAGCGGATTGCTCGTGGCGTTGTTCTGGCTCAGCAGATCGACGCGCAATTGATTGGGCCACCAGTCGCGGTTGGTCGTGCCATTGCCTTTGGCGGCGGTTTCGCTGTTGTGACCTTGATGGAAGGGACACTGGGCTTCATTCGTCATGGGCTTCTCCTGTTCAAGACTACGGGAACGCCCGGCACCTGACCGAAGGTGCCGGGCAAAAACAAATGCGATCAACAACTGAGTTGTGATTGCTATCAATTATCTCGTCGCCGACGCCGTGTCGCGCCACTTTGGCGATTGAATCTACGCAATTCCATCATAGGAAAAATCGACATGGCGAACACAACCATATGCCGCAAATTTCGTCCACATCAACGATCAACTTGCACCGCTTCTGGCATATGGATTTGAACCCGTGCGAGCCTGCGACAATCGACGGATGCAACCGCCTCAAGCAGATCCCACGCACACCCTATCTCCTGCCATGCAGGCATCGTCCGAATCTCCGGCGCGCTGTGCGGTCTTGCTGGTCAATCTGGGCACTCCCGACGAGCCGACGGCACCTGCGCTCAAGCGCTATCTCGCGCAGTTTCTGGGCGATCCGCGTGTGGTGGAGATTCCTCGCCTTGCCTGGTTGCCGATCCTGCACGGAATCATCCTCACCACGCGTCCCGCCAAATCGGCCGCCAAGTACAAGACCATCTGGACCAGGGACGGATCGCCGCTCGCCGTGTGGACCGCGAGGCAAGCCGTGATGCTGCGCGGCTGGCTCGGCGAAGCGGGCCTGCGCAATGTGAAGGTGGCCTATGCCATGCGCTACGGCCAGCCCGCGATAGCGGCGCAGCTTCAGGAATGGCTGAAAAGCGGCATCGACCGGGTGCTGGTGCTGCCGCTATATCCGCAATATTCGAGCACGACGACGGCCAGCGTGGTCGATGATGTGTACGCTTGGCTCGGCACGCAGCGCCGCATACCCGAGCTGCGTTTTGTGAACAGCTATCACGACCATCCTGCATACATCAAGGCACTTGCCAAAACCGTGCGCGAGCACTGGGGTCAGCAAGGCGGCCCCGCCGATAAACTGGTGATGAGCTTTCACGGCATTCCGGCGCGCAACGTGGCGCTGGGCGATCCCTATGCAGACGAATGCCAGACCACCGCACGGCTGCTCGCGCGCGAGCTGGGTCTCGCGCGTGAGCAATACCAGGTGACATTCCAGTCCCGTTTCGGCAAGGCGAAATGGCTTGAGCCCTACACCGAACCCACACTGGTGGCGATGGCGCAAAAGGGCATTGGACGCATCGACGTGATGTGCCCGGGCTTCACGAGCGACTGCCTGGAGACGCTCGAAGAAATCAATCAGGAAGCACGCGAGGCCTTCCTACACGCGGGGGCAAGGAGTTTCGCTACATTCCTTGTTTGAACGACAACCACGCCTGGATCACGGCGCTCACCACCATTGCCGGTGAGCATCTGGGCGGCTGGGTATCGCCCGGGCGATAACGCCGCAGACCGCCGCAGTTCGGACCGACAGCAGCCACGGAGACACTTCGCACCATGACCACTTCCGCCCTCGACGCATTTCCGATCACCCGCAAATGGCCCGCCCGCCACCCCGAGCGCCTGCAACTGTATTCGCTGCCCACGCCCAACGGCGTCAAGGTCTCGATCATGCTTGAGGAAACCGGCCTGCCCTACGAGGTGCATCGCGTGGCCTTCGACACCCAGGATCAGATGTCGCCCGAGTTCCTGTCGCTCAATCCGAACAACAAGATTCCGGCGATCATCGACCCGGACGGGCCCGACGGAAAACCGTTTGCGCTGTTTGAATCCGGCGCGATCCTGGTCTATCTCGCGAGCAAGACGGGCCAGCTCATGCCGCAGGATGCTGCGGGCAAATTCCATACGCTTCAGTGGCTGATGTTCCAGATGGGCGGCGTCGGGCCGATGTTTGGCCAGCTCGGCTTCTTCAACAAGTTCGCGGGCAAGGACTACGAAGACAAGCGCCCGCGCGACCGTTACGTCGCCGAGACGCGGCGTCTGCTCGGCGTGCTGGACGGGCAATACGGCAGGTCTCCGTGGATTGCAGGTGAGGACTACAGCATTGCCGACATCGCCATCCTGCCGTGGGTGCGCAACCTGATCGGGTTCTACGAATCGGGTGAGATCGTGGGCTTTTCGGATTTCAAACACCTTGCGAAGGCGCTCGATCTGTTTCTCGCGCGCAAGGCAGTTCAGCGCGGTCTGCAGATTCCGCCCACGCCGGCCGCCTGAGGGCCGCACTCCCACCTTCTGCGCGCAAATCAGCACCCACTTATACAGTCAACGGTATATGGGTAGTGCATCTTGATGGTTGGTTTCTCGCGCGGTACGGAGCAGAATCCAACGAGCCCCCACTTTTCCCGCCGCCATGAAAGCCCTGATTGCCTTTGCGGTCGCACTGACCGCCGCCCATGCCGCGCTGGCTGCGCAGCCGCTGCTCACGCCCCAGGAACTGCAGCCGCTGCTGCAAAAACCCGAGGTTCGCGTGATCGACATCCGCGATCCCAAGAGCTTCGCGCTCGGGCACGTCGCGGGTGCGGTGAATGCGCCCTACGGAAAATGGCGCGGGCCGGCGACCAACCCCGGTGAATTGCCGGATCAGGACAAGCTCACGCAACTGGTGCAGTCGCTCGGCCTCACACCTGACGTCCACGCGGTGGTGGTTTCGAGCGGTGCGGACGCCACCGATTTCGGCGCGATGGCGCGCGTGTACTGGACGCTCAAGAGCCTCGGCCTGACCGAACTCTCCATCGTCAACGGCGGCATGGCGGCGTGGCAGGCGGCGGGACAGCAGACCACCGCCGCAGCCACCAAGATCGCGCCGAGCAGTTTCACTCCCACGTTTGACACCCGGTGGCTGGCCACGCGCAACGACGTGGGCAAGCACCTCGACCTGAGCAACGCCGCGCTCGTCGATTCGCGCCCCGACGCGTTCTACAAGGGCAAGACCCGGCCACCCGCGGCCAAGGTCTCAGGCACCCTGCCCGGCGCGCAGTCGCTCGATTTCAACCAGTGGTTCGTGCCTGGAACGTCGCGCTTCGTCGATGCCGACAAGGCGCGCGAGATCGCCGCGCAATTGAAACGCAAGGACGGCGAGGACACGGTGGCCTTCTGCAACACCGGCCACTGGGCGGCAACCGACTGGTTCGGGCTCTCCGAGGTGGCGCGCTTGCCCAATGTGCGTCTCTATGCGGGCTCGATGGTCGACTGGACGCAGTCGCAGGAGACCCCGCGCGTTGTCAACCAGCCCACGCGGGCCGAGTCGCTCGCCTACGACGCGCAGCAATGGTGGAAGCGGACATTCAACAAATGAGCGCGCGATTCGGGCGACGCAATATCACCGAGGGTTCACGCATATGAGCACGGTCACTCAGACGACGGCTTCCGGTCTGGCCTCCACGTCACCCTCATCGTCTTCACCAGCGGCGCGACGTCTGCCGCTGACCCTCATCTTCGTACTGTTCTTCGGCTGGTTGCTCTGGACGGTGTCCGTGCGCCAGGCGGCACTGTTCGTGATTGGGCTCGGGCTCGGCGCGGTGCTGGCCGGCAAGCGTTTTGGCTTCACCACTGGCTGGCGCATGCTGGTCGAGGAAAAGGACGCGAGCGGCGTGTTCGGCCAGATCCTGCTGCTGGCGCTGGCGGCCGCCATGGCCATGCCGCTGCTCGGCCATTTTCCCGAGCTGACCGCTGCGCTCGGCCCGCCGAGCATCAGCCTGCTCGTCGGCGCATTCGTCTTTGGCCTGTGCATGCAGATTGCCGACGGCTGCGGCAGCGGCACGCTGTACAAGGCCGGCATGGGCATTCCGATGAACACGGCGATTCTGCCGATGTTCGCCATCGGCAGCTTCTTGGGCAGCCTGAGCCTCGGCTGGTGGCTCGATCTCGGTGCCATGCCGCCCGTCGGTCTGGTGACCGCATGGGGATGGCAGAAAGCGTTGCTCGCAACGCTCGCCGCGCTGGCTCTCGTGGCGGCAGGCGTGGCGTTCTACACGCGCAATGCCAATGCGCGGCATGGTCGCCCTGGCAAACCGCTGTTCGTGCGCAAATGGCTGGTGGGCGCGGTGCTGCTGGCCGTGTTGGCCACGCTCAACCTGATCATCGCGGGCCAGCCCTGGGGCGTGGTCTACGGCTTCGGGCTGTGGGCCGCGAAGATCGCCAATGCCACCGGCGCCCTCGACCTGTCGCAGAACTGGTTCTGGAGCCAGCCCGGCAACGCCGCGCGCCTGCACGAAACCGTGTTGCTGGACGTCACCAGCATCACCAACATCGGCATTCTGGGCGGCGCGCTGTGGATCGCTGCGGGCAAGGCCGCATCGGCCAAGCCGCTCAGCGGCAGGCAGTGGCTGGTGGCTCTCGTGGCCGGACTGATTCTGGGCTACAGCTCGCGGCTGGCATTTGGCTGCAACGTGGGCGCGATGTTCTCGGGCATCTCCACCGGCAGCATCCATGGCTGGATCTGGGTGCCGCTGGCCTTCGCCGGTACGATCTTCGGTCTGCGCATTCGCCGCCACTTCGGCATGTGACCGGGCACGGGAACAAGGACCAACATGACACAGCAACAACAACAAAACCTGCTGCGCACCGGCTTCTGGGTCGTGCTCGTGGCCTTTCTGGCCTGGGACTACTGGTCCTCGCCCAAGGTCGATCTGCGCTATGAAGCTCCGCTGATCGCCGCTGGCTCGGGCCAGGCCGCGCAGGGCGGACATTGCTCGATGCCCGCGGGCAAGTAGGCGGCAATTTCCGGGGGCAGGCGGCGGTTGTGGCGTTTCCACCATTCACGGATTGAACGGATTGTTCGTTTTTGTAGGCCGAGAGCGCATCCTTTTGTGCTGCTCAGTACAAACACTTCGGCACGCAATAGCATTGCTTCATCCTGATTCGGGCAATGGGATGGACCGGCGCAAGGCGCATACGGCCCACGCCCAGCCAAAGAAAAGGACATGCGTCGGCCTCGTCTGGCGGACGCATCTCTCAACATAATGGAAGGATCGTGTTATGCGTAAAGTTACTCTGCGTACCGTTGTGATGGCTGCTGCAGTTGCCGTGGGCAGCATGTCGATGGTGGCCTGCACCACCACCAAGACCGACACCGCAGCTGCTCCTCGCATGGACAGCACCACCATCAACACCCGCGCCAATGCAGCGCTGGAGCGTCTGTATTCCACCGCTCCGGGCTCCAAGGAAATGATCGCCAACGCCAAGGGCGTGCTGATTTTCCCGTCGGTGGTCGGCGGCAGCTTCGTGGTGGGTGTGGAGCACGGTCGTGGCGTGCTGCGTGAACAAGGCCGCAATACGGCTTACTACAGCACTACCGGCGCTTCGATCGGCTGGCAGATCGGTGGCCAATCCAAGGCTGTGATCTATGTGTTCAACACGGCTGAAGCGCTGGCCAAGTTCAAGGCAAGCAACGGCTGGACTGCTGGTGCCGATGCCCAGGTGTCCGTGGGTCGCGTGGGTGCCAATTCCTCCATCGACACCACCACCGCACAGGAACCCGTTGTGAGCTATGTGCTGACCAACGTGGGCCTGGAAGCCGGTGTGTCGCTCAACGGCTCGAAGATTTCTCGCGTGGTCGAGTAAGTAATCAGCGCCTTTGTCTCGCAAGCGCCTTCGCGGCGCTTGCGGATGATTCAACAGCCACCCTTGCGGTGGCTGTTTGCATTGCGCAAGCAATCCGCGCATGCGAAAAAGCCCGATCAGGGAATCAACGGCCCGAGCGTTCCCGGAGAAACGGAGCGCGTCTCGCTCAGCTCATCGGCTTCGACCTCGAATCCTGCCGCCCGCCATGCTTCGAGGCCGCCCACGAGCGGGCGCACATTGGTGAAACCAGCACGCTGCAATTGTTTGGCGATGCGGGCAGCCGATATCTCGTGCGGGCAGTCGCAATACACGACGAGGCCGTGCGCGTGCTTTTCGTGCGGAAGCAGCGGCTCATGCGCGAGTTCGGATTGGCGCGAGATGTCTCTCCACAATTGCGAACGCGGGATGCGTGCTCGCTGGTATTGCGAGGCATCGCGCACGTCGATCACGGTCGGAAACACCCCCTGGGCGTTCATGCCGGCCAGCTCCTGAACCGACAGGCGCGGCATTCTGAGCGAACGCAGCGTGCGCGTGCGCCGCCACCATTTGCGCGCGAGAAAGAACACGAAGGCGACAGCGACCAGCAGCAGCCCCCATTTGCCGAGCGCGGTCAACACGTCAAGCAGATCCTGCACGGTACTGCTGAAAAGCGATCCCAGAAACACGGCCGAGCCCACCCAGATCAGAGCGCCCAGCGTGTCGAACAGCACGAAGGTGGACAGCGGCGTGCCCACCGTACCGGCCAGCGCGCTGGCAATCGAGGCAAAACCCGGCACGAACTTGGCGATCAGCAGCGACTTCGGACCCCAGCGCCCGTAGACCGACTCGGTCTGGCGAATGCAGGCATCGGGAGACAACGAAATGCGGCAGATCCGCCCGAGCACCGCGTGCCCATATGCGCGCCCGGCGCGATACCAGACGATGTCGGCAATCAGCGCTGCCACGACGGCAATGGCGACCAGCGCCAGCAGCCGCGTCAGGTTCGCACCTTCGAGCGCACCGGTCACCACCAATACCGGATAGGCCGGGATCGGCGCGCCCAACTGCTCGATGAGCACGTTGAGGAAGACGATTCCAAATCCGAATTCGTGAATGAGGTCGACCAGCCAGGTCATGACGAGAGCTTTCGAGGGAAGTTATTGCGGGCGCAGCCACGTGAGCGACCGTCAATCGATGCTAGCCGCGTGTCAGTGTCCTTGCCGGGCAAGGGTTGATCGATGGCGCCGCAGCGCTCAGCCGCGCCGCAGGCAGCGCAGCACGGCGTCGAAGTGAGTCTGTACGTTCAGCGCCGGTGCGTGGCCGCAGCCGGGCACCTCCACCCATTCGAGCAGACCCCTGGCTCCCGGCCCGCGCGTCTGCATCTCACGCGCCGTGGGCGCGAGCACCAGATCGGAGTCCACGCCGCGCAGCAGGGTCACCGGCAGATCGAGCACGTCGTAGTGCGCCCAGAGCCGGTAGTCATCGTGGTGTTCGGTGAATTGCTGGGTGATGGCCGGATCGTAGTGCGGCGTCACGCGTCCATTGGACAGCCTGCGCGTGCTGGTTTCGGTGAGCTTGCGCCACTCGGCATCGCTGAGCCAGCCGAACGGTGCATAAGCTGCGCGAAAAAACTGTTCGAGCTGCCCCAGGGTGTCGAACACCGGCAGCGTGCCCGCGTAGGACTTGATGCGTTCGATTGCCGCATCGGCGAGCTGCGGCGCATTGTCGTTGAGCACGAGTGAGGCGATACGCCCGCGCATCGAGGGCTCGAACAGACCCGAAGCGCAGACCGTACCGATTGCGCCCCCCATCGACGTGCCCACCCAGTGCGCGCGAGCAATGCCCAGTACGTCGAACAGCTCACGCGCCAGTCGCGCGTAGAAGCGCAGGCAATATTCGGCCTTCGGGTCCCTGCTCCACTGGCTGAACCCACGGCCAATGGTGTCGGGGCAGATCACGCGAAAGCCCTGGCCCACGAGAAACTGCGCGAGCGCATCCATGTCCCGCCCGGTACGCGCCAGTCCATGCCAGGCGACGACGACCGGTGCGTCGGGGCCGAGCGTAGTGCCCCAGTCCATGTAGTGCACCTCGTATCCCGCGCAATGCGCATAGCGTGATTGAACCGACATTTTCAAAGCGCCTTCCTGAATGAAAAACCGGCCCGTATGCACAGGCCGGTGGATGGGTTGCACAGCACCGCGACGCCTGAGCGTCAGTGCATCATTGCGGCACCTTGACGGCGTTCCCGGCGAACGAGATCTGGTCCGTCGCGGCCGGTGTGTTCCTGAATGCAGGAACGTTCGCCGCCGTGATCGGGGTCGCCGCACCGGCTGCGCCGCCTCGCGGCGTGGTGCGCACCACCTGGCTGGCTGGCAATGCGGCCTTGTTCTTCAGGTGATTCCACATCGAATCCATGGCCTGGTTGAAGTACGGATGCAGCGGCACGAAGCGCGAGTCGAAGCCTGCGAACAGCAGGAACGCGTCAAAGTGCTGCGCGTTCGTTACCTCGATGTAGCGCAACTGGGACTTGCTGCCCTCCAGCGTCTGGTTCAGCGCGGTATAGGCGCGGGCATTGTGGTTCACGGGAATCAGCGCATCACTGCGTCCTGCCACGATGATTGCGGGCTTGCCCTTGAGATTGGCACTGTGACGGACTTCGCCCATGCCGTTGCGCACCGCATCGCTCTGCGCCTTGGTCGGATAGCTCTCCGCCGTGAGTGCCTTGCCCGCGGCATCGACTCCGGCCACCAACGCGTGCTGGCACAGCGCGTTGTCCAGACCCAGATCGGCCACGCCGGTCGATGGAGACACCGCCAGCGCCCAGGACTTGGCACCACCGACCGAGTCGTTGTAGATCACGGTTGCGGGCGTGCCGTTCGACGTGCCGTTGGCCGTGGCGAAACTCTGGGCCAGCGCGGCGGGCGCGGCCGCCACGACGTCACCGGTCGCGTTCGCTGCGCCGAAGCTCGCATGACACAGATTGGCGTCGGCGCCGAAGCGGCCATAGGCCATGGTGTACATCGCCGAGAGGATCGGCCCGTTGCCGAGCGCGTAGTGCGCGTTGTGCATCTGGTCGTTATCGCGCGTCCAGCCGTAGGCGCGCAGCTTGTTGAGCGCATCCGTGGCACGTTCTGCCGTGGTTGCGCCGCTGACCAGCCCCTTGACCGCAAGGCCGTCGCAACGCGCCGTGGCTCGCGCCGTCATGGCCGTGAGCGTGATGTAGTTGAAGATCGATGTCTCGCTGATGGTGGCTTCGGGTGCAAGCGCCGCGCAGGGCTGGAAGATGTTGCCGTAGGTCGTGTAGTCGGCCAGCGTTCTGCCGTAGCTGCTGACCGCGGCATCGCCGAACTGCACGCCGTAGCCAGCGGTGGTCGGCATCTCGACCATGGGCTCGGACGCCACCACGCCGTCGATCAGATCGTCGCCATCCTGCTCCGCCGCACGCAGCACGGCAGCGCCGCCGTTGGACGCCGAGCCGCCGATGATCAGCGTGTTGCTCTTGTTGAACGGCACTGGATCTTCAGGCTTGCCATACCTGGCGTTCAGCACATAGAGCGCGTAGCGGGCCGAGGCGAGCGTGTCGTTGCCCCAGTCCTTTTCCGGGTTCTGCTGCGACTGCGCGTGCTTGATGGCGATGCGGTTGGGGAACGCCGCGTTGTAGGCGGTGCGAGCCGCATCGCTCAGATTGGCCGCAAAGAAACTCAGGCTACCAGCCGCCGTCCGGGTCGCGCGCGAGCCGTCGATCTTGTTGACGGTATCGTCGGCCAGGTTGTGCAGGCCCACGCCCTTGCCGGCGTCGGTCAACGCCACGGCGCAGCCTTTTTTGAGTCCCCACTCGCCCGCCGTGCCGATGGCGCCGTAGACCCCGCGCGATCCCGACGAGGGGCCGAGCACGATGCACGGATTTTTCACATCAAAACTGTTGGGCACCTGCACCGCGATCACGGTCTGTTTGCGGCCCGTTCCGTCATCGAGCACGGCCATGTATTCGGTACCGGGAATCAGGCCCTCGTTTTGCGTGACCGCGCCCGCCGCCGTCACGTTGGGACCGTAGAGCGTCCCGTAGCCGCCGCCGGGCAGCGGATCGAGAATGCCGCGATAGTTCGAGAACAGCGCGTTGCGGCGCAATTCGGCAACCGTGGGATGGGCCGGGTCGGCATACGCTGGCGCCGCACCCCCGAGACCGGTCTTGCCGATGCCGCCGGTCAGCAGGTCCTGCTGCGCGGCCGTGCTGCCCGAGCTGACCGCCGTGGCCGGATATTGGACCGTGCTGAGCTCCTTGACGCCGCCGGGCAGATCGTTGTGGGCTCGATCCGAGCTTCCACAGGCCGCGAGCGTGGCGCATGCCAGCGCGGTGAAGCTCCAGCGGAAGCTGGCAAGGGATTGTCTCGTTGTTCTCACGTGCATGGTGTGTCCCGACTTGTTCTGTCACGCGCGAGTGATCGGGCGTGCCCAACGTTGCGAAGGCCGGTGGAGTCACCGGCAGATCATTGTCGAAAACAAAAAGCGCGAGTTCACTCAAAGAAAACCCGCATACGGAATGACACCTAAACGAAAACCCGCATAGCGTAAACGCGCCCCGCGCAGGTACTCAGGAGCGCTCGAGTTGCCATTGCTGCACGCGCAGCGCGATCACCGCACCCAGCACGATGGACGCGACCGAGATGAAGCTGCCGATCTGCAGCATCGAGATCGCGCTCAAGCCCTGGCCGACGGTGCAACCCATGGCCACCACGCCGCCCACTCCCATGAGCACCGCGCCGACGAGGTGACGCGCCAGATCGGCGGTGTCCGCAAAACCCTGCCAGCGGAACTCGCGGCGAACGAGCGATTGCACCAGCGCACCGAACACCATGCCGAACACCGCCACCGCGCCCCAGGTCAGCACTTTCGCGCGATCACTGAAGAACAGCAGCCAATCAAGCACATGGGCCACGGGCGCGACGAAACTGAACGCCTCGATGCGGCCCGTATAGGTGGTGGCGTACATGTGTTCGAGCGTCTCGGGATGCTCCTGCACCTCGCCAAAATGACCGCTCAACGCCCATGCCGCCACAACGCAGAGACCCACCAGCAGCCCGCCGATCAAAAGGCGGCGATCACGTGCGCTGCGCGGCCCACCGATGCCCCACGCGATCAGAATCACGCCAAGACCCAGACCCACAACCAGCCGCAGGCTGTCAACGGACGCAAGACCTTGGGCCGCAAGCCATTCGGGCAGCAGCGTGATGTGAGGCATTGCCACGTAGACGCTCTCGAGCCAGCGCGCACGCGGCACCGACGTGATGCCCTTGAGCGTCGCAAATGCCGCCACCGACATCACGATCAGCACCACCAGCGACTTGAGACTGCCGCCGCCCACGCGGGTAAGGTTGCGCGCGCCGCAGCCCGATGCGAGGACCATGCCCACGCCGAACATCAGCCCGCCAACGATGGAGGAAAGCCAGAGCACGCGCTGCATCGTGTAGATCGTCTCGGCCGGATTCACCCAGTGGGCGCGTGCGAGCAGCGCAAAACCGCACATCGCCACGCCGATCGCCAGCAGCCATTGGCGCAAGCGCATCCAGTCGCCCACATAGACCACGTCGCTGATCGCGCCCATGGTGCAAAAGCGCGTCTCGCGCATGACCGCGCCCAGAACGGCGGCCAATAAAAAAACCGCCACCAGAATGGTGGCGATCAGGGAATCGAACTCGGAGAGACTCATTCGCGGTATTGGAGCGGTTCAGGCAGATCCGTGCAATGGTAGATGCCTTATTCCCCTACGCGTGGCTACACCTGCCACCGCCCTACGCAATGCCCTCGTTGGGCTTCACGTTGAGCAGTTCGGGTTCGTTGAGCCTGCGCGGAGCGATCACCTTCTGGTCTTTGAGCCAGGGCTCGACCACTTCCCAGATCTGCTTGTTCCCGCGGACCTGGCCTCTTCGGCAACGGGTGCCCAACCGGCGACCTTGTATTTCTTGTCGGCATCGAGCAGCTCGCCTTTGAGGCGCATCTCGGTGATCCGGCTTCCTGCCTTGCCCGTCGGGTCGCAGCGGTATTGCAGGCCGCCCACACGCACCATGTCGCCGCCCTGCTGGTAGTAGGGATCGGGATTGAACAGGTTGTCGCAGACATCCTCGAGCACGGTCTTGATCGTCGCGCCGGTCATCTCGGTCACCGTGGCATACGAATACGTCGTGGCCGTCATGTCCATGAGCCATTCACGCGTGATTTCCTGACCCGGCAGCAGCGTGGTCCCCCAGCGGAATCCCGGCGAGAACGCCATCGGGCAATCCTGCACAGCCATCATCGCGTCGAGCAGCAACTGGTCGCCCGTGCCGTTGAAATTGCCACGGCGATACAGCGTACCGTCGGTCTTCGCCAGCACTTCGGCGAGCCTGGCCTCGTAGGGCGCGCGCACCTTGGTGATGAGCGCCTGCATTTCAGCATCGGCCGGCAATATGCGGGAGAAGATGGGCAGCAGGCGGTACTTGAAGTCCGCGACCTTTCCGTCCTTCACGTCGAAATCGAGCACGCCAAGGAACTTGCCGTTGGAGCCCGCATTCGTCACGATGGTCTTGCCTCCCGCGTTCTCGACCAGGGTCGGCACGGGCATTCCGTCGTGCGTGTGGCCACCCAGAATCGCATCCACGCCGCGCACGCGCGAGGCCATCTTCAGGTCCACGTCCATGCCGTTGTGCGAGAGCACGACCACGACCTTCGCACCCTTGCCGCGCGCCTCGTCCACCATGGCCTGCAGGTTCTCGTCCTGAATGCCGAAGCTCCAGTCCGAGACCATGTAGCGCGGATTCGCAATCGGCGTGTACGGAAACGCCTGCCCGATGATGGCGCATTTCACGCCATTCATTTCCCGGATCACATAAGGTTTGAAAACCGGATCGCCAAAGTCGGCGGTCTTGACGTTCTGCGCGACGAAATCGACCTTGCCTTCAAAGTCCTTCTTGATGATTTCCTGCACGCGCTCCATGCCGTAGGTGAATTCCCAATGGCCGGTCATCACGTCCACTCCGAGCAGCTTGCAGGCGTCGACCATGTCCTGCGCGTTGGTCCACAGCGATGTGGCCGAACCCTGCCAGGTATCGCCGCCATCGAGCAACAGCGAGCCGGGCCGCGAGGCCTTCATGCGCTTGACCAGCGTGGCCAGATGCGCAAAGCCGCCCACCTTGCCATAGCGCTTGGCGGCGCTTTCGAAATCGAGATAACTGAATGCGTGGGCGGCAGACGTGCCGGGCCGCACGCCCGCGCTCTTGAGCAGATGCTCGCCGACCAGATGCGGGCGCTGGTTCTTCATCGCGCCGATGCCGATGTTCACGTTCGGCTCACGAAAGTAAATCGGCTTCAACTGCGCGTGGCAATCGGTCATGTGCAGGAACGATACGTTGCCGAATTTCGGAACGTCGTACAGCGCCTTGTCCGCAGACTTCTCATCCGCATGGGCATAACGCTGCAAGCCCATGCCGGCAACGCCCGCTGCCGCCAGCACCTGCATGAATTCACGTTTGGATAGGCTCATTTCTTTTCTTCGCTTGTCTTGTATCTTCGCGCAGCCTGTGCGGCTGCGGTACACGGATCGTGCGGCACAAGCGCCTACTTGTTCACCGGTGATCCGGGATCGACCAGCAGCGCAACCAGATCGCGTATCTGGCCCTCCGTGAGGATTTTTTCATGTCCGAAGCGCGGCATGCCGGAGCATGCGTTGTAGGCCTTGGCATTCCAGATCTTGCCCCAGGTGTATTCGATGATGGCCTTCGACTGCGGGCTGTCCGGATCGGTGATGCCGCGGATCTTGCCGTAGTTGTAGAGGCTCGGGCCCAGCGTGCCGAAGGAGATTTCCTCCTTGGTGATCTGGTGGCAGTTGTAGCAGTTGCCGCCGTTGGCATCGCCGAGTTTGTCGGTCCACGTCATGCCGCGACCATTCTGCGCGAGCTTCTCACCGGCCTTCCAGTCGCCGATGAATTTACCGCCCGTCGGCCATTGCACGCTCTTGAGATTGTCCGCTTCGATCCTGGCGCCGAGCTTGGCATCGACGGGCTTTCCAGCCACGTCGGCCGCGCTGCACGCCGCGTTCGATTCGTCCTGTTTCAGGCGATCCACCTTGGCGATGCCCTGATCGCGAAACGACGCGGCAACGATTTGCTCGGTGAGCTTGTCCACGTCGGCGCTGCTGTCCACCGACGCACAACCCAGAACGATCAACGACGAGGCCACACCCAGAACGGGCAGCCAGTGATTGCGACGATTCTTCATTTGGCAGTCCTCCTCTTATCGCTTGATGGACGGGGCCGTGGCTTCGCCGCCCTTGCCGTTGACACCGAGAAAAACGCCGAGCGCCACGGTGACGTCGCTCGCATATCCGGGATACGGAAAGCGCTGCTGGCGAAAGCAGTCGTTCAAACGGCGCTGCATGCTCCACAGCTCGCCCGAAGACACGCGATACGCGGGCCACGCGCCGAATCCGGCGGCAGCGCCTGCGTTCTTCGTGAGATTGGGCAGATCCTGAAGGCGAATGCGCTTGTCGTCCGCCGCGTGGCAGGTCGCGCATGCAAAATCATGGGGACCGCCGCGCATGAAGAAGATGCGCTTGCCCACTTCATACATCTGCTTTTCCTTGGGATGGGCTTGCGAAAGATTGAACTTCATGCCCTTGGATTCGGCAGCAATCCAGGCCACAAGCCCTTCCATGTTCTTCTGCTCGTCCTTGCCGAACGGCGTGTCGGCGATCTTCCTCGCATCGAGACCCTGCAGGGTTTGCATGCAGGTCAGCAGGCGCGATTCAAGATCCTGAACCTTGCCCGTGTCCGCAAAGTAGCGCGGCAATTCGACGAACGCACCCTTGACCACGCCCGGGCCCTTGCCCAGATCGCAGCGTTCCATTGAAGCGTTGCTGGGGCCGCGCTTTTGCTTCCAGAGTTCTTCACCCTTCATCTCGAACAGCTCGGCCGGATTGCCGTCCTGCAGCATCTCGCGGTATTCCGCGATGCCGTCCGCCGTGCTCTTTTGTGCGGCTGCGGGCTGGAGGGCGCCGAGCAGCGACATCGTCGCGACAGCAGCAAACGGCACCAGGCCTTTCGTTGAACGTCTCATGGGTGTCTCCATTGTTATCGTGGTAAATCTCGACGCCGGGTGACCCCCTGGCCCGTCTGTGGGCGGCGTCAGGGAGCCGAAGGCGCGCCCGCTCGCGCCTTCAGGGAAACGACACTTAGCTCACTGCGGCTTCGTCGGTGCGGGTTTCACCCTTGTTGTCCTTCCAGGTCACGGACAGCTTGTCGCCCACTTTCGCGCCCTTGAGGTTGAATTGCAGGAACGGATTCTTCGACACCGCAGGCCCCCATTCCGCACGGAATACCGGCTTGCCGTTGAGCGATGCGGTCACGTCCTGGATGAACCAGGCCGGGATCACCTGGCCGTTGGCGTCCTTGCGCTGACCGGTTTCCATTTCATGAGACATCAGAACGCGAACGGTGACTTTGTCGCCAGCAGCTTGAGCGCGAATGCGCATCGGATCAGGCATGTTCTTCTCCTTGGGTATTCAGATAAATCGCTTGTGGGGTGAGCTTGCCGGGCCGATCAGCCGCCGCAGCCGCCCAGGGTGACCTTGACTTCCTTCTTCGCAAACAGCGCCTTGCCATCGTTGGTGATGGCCACGGCGTAGACGTCGGAGGTCTGGCCGAGCTTGGCGCGCGTGAGGAAGTTGGGCTCGACGGCATCGCTCACGTCGAACGAGGCCACCAGGGTGTTGGGATTTTTCTCGACCAGCAGCAGGATGTGCTTCACGTTCGGCAACGTGGTCGCGGCGCCAAGCGGCACCACGGCGCCGTTTTCGGCGATGTCGGGCGCCGTGAGCGTCACGTCCTTGCTCTCGGTCGGAGCACCACCGCCCATCGCCTTCATCACCTCGGCCACGGTCTTGGCATCGAACGCGGCCTTGTTGAACGCGAAGGCTGCATGCGGCAGCAACCCGGCCGCGAGCAGCATGCCCGTGACGGCGGCCGAATTCTTCACTGCTTGTCTACGTGAAATCATGTTTTCTCTCCTTGCAATTCGTATTGGAAACTCTTGGGATGGCGGCGTGCACACAGGCATGGCGCGATCATTTGCCGGAACCGGCAAGCCAGTTCGCGAGGGACTTGGCTTCATCATCACTTAAACCAGGCTGCGGCGGCATCGGGATATTGCCCCATACGCCCGTGCCGCCGTTCTTGATCTTGCCGAGCAGATAGTCCGTCTGGCCCGCGTGCTTGCTGGCGATTTCGCGGAAGCCCGGGCCGACGATTTTCTGCTCCATGCCGTGGCAGGCAACGCAGCCGTTCTTCTCAAGAATCGCGGTCGGCACGGCGGCTGCATGGGGTTTTGCGGTGGCTGCCGAGGCCGCCGTGGCAGCAGGCACAGCGGCTGGCTTGCCGTCCGTTTTCATGCCACGCTGCGCGCCCACGGGACGATTCTGATCGACCAGATTGCCATGGTTGTTGCTCGCGTGATCGGGCAGCCTGGAGCGCACCTGCGGCTCGGGGCCGCAATCCTTCATGCAGGCAACGGCCTTGGTGTCGGGCCTGGCATTCTTGACGAAATCGGTTCCGGGCCACATCGCATGATGGGTGGTCATGCCATTGCGATTGGGCATCTTCGCCTGCACCTCGGCAATGTTTTTGTCCGACAGCGTGAAGTCCGGCGGCACGATGTCCGCGAGATTCAGCATGTACGCGGTGACCGCATACACCTCGTCATGCGACAGCGACTTGGGCGCATTCCATGGCATGGCGCGGTTGATGTAGTCCCACACCGTCGAGATCGTCGGCACCTTCATGAACGTGGTGCGACCCGGAAACGACGCGTCCTTGAGCCGCGCGACGTTGCCGGTCTTGATGTCGTCCTTGGTGGTGCCGCCGATCAGCGGCGAGAACACCTCGTTCGATTCACCGAACACGCCGTGGCAGGACGCACATTTGGCCTCCCAGACCTCCTGCCCCTTTTCCACGGAGCCCGACCCCTTGGGCAGGCCCTTGAAATCCGGTCGGACGTCGATGTCCCAGGCGGCGACTTCCTTGGATGTCGCGTTGCGTCCCACGCCGGGAAACCTGTCGGCGGTGCCCTGCGCAGACGCGGCAGATGCACACACACCCGACAGCAGCAGTGCAGCGGTCTTCATCATGGCTTTACGCGAGCTGGACATTGACCACCTCCCCGTCCTCACGCAGCGCCCAGGACTGAATCGAGTTGTTGTGATAGATCGACCGGGTACCGCGCACGGCACGGTTTTGCTGGTAGGTGGGCTGCACGTAGCCGGTATCGTCCATCGCGCGACTCTGGATCAGCGCGGGCTTGCCATCCCACACCCAGTCGATGTTGAAACGCGTGAGGCACTTGCTGAGCACCGGCCCTTCCAGGCGCGCGGTGCGCCAGTTGCGCCCGCCGTCCACACTCACATCCACGCGCTTGACCTTGCCGCGCCCCGACCATGCGAGCCCGGTGATGTTGTAGAAACCTTTGTCGAGCAGCATCTGCCCGCCCGAGGGCGTGGTCACCACGCTCTTGCATTCCTGGATGCTGGTGTATTGGCGATGCTGGCCGTCGGGCATCAGATCGATGTAATGCACCGCCTCATCCTTGGTCGCGTAGGGCTGGTCACCAACCTCGATGCGCCGCAGATACTTCACCCAGCTCACGCCTTGCACGCCCGGCACCACCAGACGCAGCGGATAGCCCTGCTCGGGCCGCAGCATCTCGCCGTTCTGACCATAGGCCACGAGGACTTCGCCCGAGGTGATCAGCTCGACCGGAATCGTGCGCGTCATCGACGAGCCATCCGCGCCCTCGGCCAGGATGAACCTGGCCTTCTTGAGATCGGCGCCGGCCATTTCGAGCAAGGTGATCAGCGGAACGCCGGTGAACTCGCTGCATGAAATCATGCCGTGGGTGTACTGCACCGTCGGCACGGCCACGTTGCCCCACTCCATCCCGGTATTGGCTCCACACTCGATGAAATGAAAGCGCGAGACGCTCGGCAACCGCATCAGCTCATCCATCGTGAAGACCTTGTTGGTCTTCACCATGCCGTTGATCATCAGGCGATGCCTGGACGGATCGATGTCCCACCAGCCCTGATGATGGCGCTCGAAATGCAGACCGCTGGGCGTGACGATGCCGAACAGCGATTGCAGCGGTGCGAACGATACCGAAGCCTGCCGGGTCTGAGTGAGCCCCGGGCTCTGGCGACGCTGGACATTGGCCTCATATTTGGAGGGCTTGCCATACCCCTCGACCGCAACCGGCTGACCGAGACCCTTGGAATGCGCGGGTAACTCGAGAATGTTCGGGTCGCCCTCACCGACGTTCCGAGCATTCTGTGCGATGGCCGTGCCTGCTGCCGCGCCCGCAGCCGCTGCCGCGAAGGCATTGCGGATGAAGGTGCGGCGACCGGCCCTGGCTTCGGCAAACACCGTGCCGACGTCGCCGCCTCGAACGAAGTTTTCCGGTGCCTTTCGCACCCCGCCTGCCATCTGATTGCTATTCATTGAGTTTTCCTCAGGCATTCACAAGTCCATCACGAAGGGAACCCGTGGTCCACGTGAAATTACTTGGCGCCGCCCAGAATCCAGCCGGCCAGCGTGCTGGCATCTGCGTCGCTGAGCGCGGCCTGCGCGGGCATCGGCACCGGACCCCATTTGCCCGAACCGCCCGCCTTGATGCTCTTGGCGAGCGCGGCCTGGGCATCGGCCTGTCCTTCATATTTCTTCGCGACTTCGAGATATGCCGGACCCACCAGTTTCTTGTCCACCGAATGGCAGGCCATGCAGGCGTTCTTCTGCGCAAGCGCCAGATTCGCGAAGCTCGGTGCCGCAAAAATCAGACCACCCATGGCGCAGAGGGCGGCAAACAGGGACCTGGAAAATGGCTTCATCGCTTGTCCTTTATCTATATATAAGCATATCTTTATGTAAGAAATTATCCTTCCTGATGAAGATCAAGATTCGCGGGGTTTTCCCGCGTTATTCCAATAAAGAATAGCGACTGAATCAAGCTATTTTTGGATCGCCACGCGCGCAGGGGCGGCGGTCAACCGCGAACCGCCGCCCTCGCCTTCGCGATCCGTTCATCGAGGTAGGCCGCATAGAAATCGGAGGTCGAGCCACCGACCAGGCGCGGGGCGACTTCGGCCGCATTCGCGCCCAGAAAAAGCAGCGTGGGTGCTGCCTCGATGCCCAGCGATTTGACGAGCTGTCCCTGCGTCGTCGCCCTGCCTTGCAGGTCCTTCACCGGATCGCGCGACAGAAAATGAATCTGCGTCACCGCGCGTCCCGCCTGCAACTCGGAGACCAGATAGTTCTCTCGCGCCACCTTGCAGAACGGGCATCCGCGCAAGGTGGCGAGTACGATCAGCGGCTCGCCACGGGCCAGCGCATTCGCGAGACTGGCTTGCAGATCGCTCGTCGTCGGCAACAGACGTTCGGACGCATCGGGTTCGGCGGCCGCCGCATGCGACATCCACCACGGCGTGCCGGTGGCCGCGACCCACGCCGTCATCAGCATGGAGCGCCGGTTCCAGCGCCTCATGGCTTTTCCTGCTCCATGAGCAGATAGGTGTTGTAGGCGTTCATGCGATTGGCCTCCTTGAACAGCGGATAGCCCTCGAAGCGTGACCAGTCCGTGCTTTTGTAGGCATCGTCAAACGGGTCGAGATTCTGCGCTGCCTTGGCCATGGATTCGCGCAGGAATTGCAGATAGTCGCGCGTCAGTTGCATGTCCTTTTTCGGATCGTCCGATGCCGGACCATGCCCCGGCACCATGAGCTTGACGGGCAGCTTGAGCAAGGCGTCGAGCGCCGAAATCCAGTGGCGGCTGTCGGCCTGTCCCACGTACGGTATGCGGTTGCGGAACACCACGTCACCGATGAACAGCACGCCGGTCCGGGGCAGGAAGATCGCCGTGTCCTCGGGCGTGTGCGCCGGGCCCATGTGCTGCAGCACGAACTGCGTCCCGCCGATGGTCAGGGGCACGGAATCCTGCGCGATCCATTGATCGGCCTGCACCATCTTCGTGTCCGCGTTGATCCACGGCGCCAGCTCGGTACGCGAGGCCTCCAGCCGCAGACGCGCGGTGTCGGAATTGATGTATTCCTTCGCCAGACCGTTGGCAATGATCTTTGCGCCAAGCGCCTTGAACACCTGCAAACCATAGATGTGATCCGCGTGATAGTGCGTGAGGATCACGGTGCTGATTGGCTTGGGCGTGATCTGCCTGATCTTTTGCACCAGCTCCTCAGCGAGCGCGGGAGAACCCAGTGCATCGATCACGACCACGCTGTCGCCGGTCACGACAAAGCCTGCGTTGGAGATGAAGTTCTGGTTGGCCGGTGAACCGAGTGCCGACACGCCCTGCACGTAGTAGACGTCGGAAGCCACCTTCTTCACTTCCATCTTCGCCGTTGCGGCCTCGGGCGCGGGCTGCATAGCTGCACCGTGCTCGCCGTGCGCGCTGGCCGAAAGCTGCAGACCCGCCAACAAGACAGCGCCGACCGCCCAACGCAGACCCTGAACTCGCATTTGCCATATCTCCTGTAGTATTTTTGATGAGCGCCAATCACCCGTTCACACATGGTTGTCGGTGCTAATATAAGTCACCAGCAATATTTTGGGGCTGGAAATACTACCAATGCCACCATGCAAAAAAGGAGCCCAATATGTTGAAGCGCATTTTTCTTGCCTTGTTTCTGACACTGATGGCGAGCCTGTCGTTTGCGCAGGATGTGAAGGTGGTCTACCACGTGAGCACCGGGGTCGAGACCGCTGCCGGAATACTCGGCAACATCACCAATCACTTGAATGCCGCACCAAAAGACAAGATCGTCGTGGTGACGCATGGCCCCGGCATCGACTTCCTCCTGAGCGATGCCAAGGACAGCAAAGGCCGTGAGTTCAGCGGTCAGGTGAGCGCGCTGGCATCGAAGGGCGTGGAATTCCGCGTGTGCAACAACACGCTTCAATCGCGCAGCATCGATCCGTCCAAGTTGCTGATGGAAACCAAGGTCATTCCATCGGGCGTGGCCGAAGTGGCGCGTCTTCAGGCCAAGGAAGGCTTTGTTTATTTGAAGCCGTGAGCGCTTGCCTGCGCGCACCGCTCAACGCAAAAAGGGCAGCCGGTTTGGCTGCCCTTTTTGCTGAAATTCCGATTCGCGATTCGTGCAGAGGTTCGCTTGCGTGCGGCCTCAATCGTCAATCGCCATTTGCAGGCACACGCTGCGGCACATCTGAACCACCTTTTCATTGGTGATGTAGTAGTAGATGCTCACGCCTTCGCGACGGCGACCAAGAATGCCTGCCTGATAAAGCGTATTCAGGTGCTGCGACATGTTGGGCTGCGTGGTGTCGATGGACGACAGCAGCTCCGACACGTTCTTTTCACCGTTGCACAGCGCGCTGATGATGCGCAACCGCATGGGCGCTGCCATGGCGCGAAACAGTTCCGCAGCGTTTTCGTAAACACTGTCATCATCGATCACTTCTGCATCCATGGATGGCTCCTGCGTTGGGTTTTGCAACAGCTCGCGGCCAGTGGAATACTTGCCGAGATCAGCGACATATTGATTGCGGCGCGACTGCGGCCAGTTCTTTCGTTGGGGCATGACGAAAGTGTAGGTTCACTTTTATGAAGCCCCGGGATTCGCCATATGCGGCATCTGTCGTGTATCAACGCCTTCTGATTAAAGCGCAAACACCTGTCAGAGCGCAACAACATCCGGTTGAATTGAATTGTCATCACATTTTCAATTTCGTAATTTTAAGATGCTTTTGAAACAATATAATTCAAACCCATCAATCGAAAGGGCCGCATTCCTTGCTGGAAATGCGGCCCTTTTTTTATGCTCAATTCGACTCAGGGAGCCTCGACGAACTCCGTCTTCCTGCGCCCGCTCATGAAGCGCAGGGCGCGTGGAATGATCAGAATCATCAGCACGATCACCAGCAAGGCCAGCGACATCGGGCGCTGCAGGAAGATCATCCAGCTGCCTTCGCCGATGGAGACGGCGTTGCGCATCTGCGCCTCGGCCAGCGGGCCGAGGATCATGCCGACCACCACGGGCGCGGTCGGGAAATCAAAGCGGCGCATCAGCACGCCCAGCAGGCCGATGAAGTAGAGCAGGAACAGATCGAACGTGCTCTGGCGCATGCCGTAGGCACCGACGGTCGCGAAGATCAGAATGCCCGCGTAGAGCTGTGGACGCGGAATCTTGAGCAGCTTGACCCACATGCCCACCATCGGCAGATTGAGCACCAGCAGCATCACGTTGCCGATGTAGAGCGACGCGATCAGTGCCCACACCAAAGCGGCCGAACTGGTGAACAGTTGTGGTCCCGGGTTGATGCCGTAGTTCTGGAATGCACCGAGCAGCACCGCCGTGGTGTTGCTCGTGGGAATGCCGAGCGTGAGCAGCGGAATCAGCGCGGCGGTCACCGTTGCATTGTTGGCAGCCTCGGGACCGGCAACGCCTTCGATCGCGCCGGTGGTGCCGAACTCGGCGCGGTCTTCACCCTTGGCGAGCTTCTTCTCGGTGGCGTAGGAGAGGAAGGTCGGAATCTCGGTGCCGCCCGCAGGAATGCAGCCGAACGGCGTGCCGATCAGCGTCCCGCGAATCCACGCCGGAATCGAGCGCTTCCACTCGCGCTTGGTCATGTAGACCTTGCTGAGCTTGTTTTGCGACTCGTCCACCTTGCCTTCGTACAAGGCGTTGTAGAGCACCTCGGCGACGGCAAAAAGGCCCACGGCGACCAGCACGATGTCGATGCCGTCCAGCAGCTCCATCTTTCCGCCCGTGTAGCGCGCGGCACCGGAAATCTGGTCCATGCCGATGCAGCCGAGTGCCAATCCCAGCACCAGCGACGTCATGCCGCGCAGGCTGCTCTGGCCCAGAACGGCGCTCACCGTGGTGAACGCCAGCACCATGAGCATAAAGTATTCCGGCGGGCCGAGCTTCACGGCGAAATTAGCGACCGTCGGCGCGAACAGCGTGACCACTACCGTCGCGAACGTGCCCGCGAAGAACGAACCGATGGCCGAGGTCGCAAGCGCCGCGCCTGCGCGCCCGCTCTTGGCCATCTTGTTGCCCTCCATCGCCGTCACCATGCTGGCGGTTTCTCCCGGCGTGTTGAGCAGGATCGAGGTGGTCGATCCACCGTACATCGCGCCGTAGTAGATGCCGGCAAAGAAGATCATCGAGGCCGTCACGTCGACCTTGGAGGTGATCGGCAGCAGCATCGCAACCGCGACGGCGGGGCCGATGCCGGGAAGCACGCCCACGGCGGTCCCGAGTGCGCAGCCCACAAGGGCCCACAGCAGATTGACGGGCGTGATCGCAGTGGCAAAGCCCTGCATCAAGGCATTCAGGATATCCATTACAGCCACCCCGTATCGGTCAGACCAGGCAGGGCGATGGCCAGGAATTGAGTGAACAGCCAGAACACGGGAGCCGAAATCAGCAGACCCGTGATGACGTCCTTGGCAAGATTGGCGGGGGCCAGCAGATGGGTCTGGCCTTCACCGCGACGCAGGCCCTGAACCGCAAGCGTGTAGCACATGGTGCAGCTCAGGATGAAGCCGATATGCGTGATGAGCACGGCGTTGAGCAGCAGTCCTGCGGTCACCCAGGCAAAGGGCACGAGCTTCGCGTGCTTCGAGCCGCCCGGATCGGCCGCGTGGCGATAACCACCCGACATCGCTTCCCAGATCAGCAGCGCGCCGCACAGCGCAAGCACGATGGCGCACAGCCATGGCAGAAAGTTGGGGCCGACGCCGCCGTAACCGGCATCACCGGGAATCTGCAGCGCGCCAACGGCCATGATGCCGGCGACAACCAGGACACCCACGCCGACTGCGGCCTGCCACTTGGGTGAGGGAATGGATAGCTCGTCGAGCGGATTTGCCGCTGACGGTGGGGGTACGGCATCTGCCATGGTGTCTTGCCTCGCTATGTGGATGTTGAATTCGGCATCACACGCGTAACGCCCTCCAACGGGACCATCGGCCCGCACCGGTCGCGCGAGGCGACGGGTGCTTCCGGTCAGGAATGAATGACAAGGGCGAGCGCGGCAACGAGGTTGCCGGCGGCGCTCCTTGCCGGGATTTCAGGCGTCAGACCATGCCCGACTTGACCATCGTGTCGCGAAGGCTTGCGAACTCCTGATCGACGAAACTGCCGAACGCGTCGCCCGCCAGCCATGCGGGCGTCCAGCCGTTCTTCTCCATGGCTTCGGCCCAGGCCTTGCTCTTGACGGCCTTCTCGACCGCCGCGACGAGTGCCTTGCGCTGGTCGGCCGTGATGCCGGGTGCGCCGTAGACGCCGCGCCAGTTGCCGATCTCGACGTCAATGCCCTGCTCCTTGAGCGTGGGAATGTCGAGTCCGGCCAGGCGCTGACCCGAGGTCACGCCGATGGGTTTCATCTTTCCTGCGGTGATGTATTCAGCGAACTCGCTGTAGCCGCTGCCGCCCACAGTCACGTTGCCGCCGAGAATCGCGGCCGTGGCCTCGCCACCTCCACGGAAGGCCACGTAGTTGATCTTGGCGGGATCGACGCCCACCGCGCGCGCAATCATCGCGGCGGCGATGTGCTCGGTGGAGCCACGCGAACCACCGCCCCATTTCACGCTGCCAGGGTCCTTCTTGAGCTGCGCGACCACGTCGGCCATGGTCTTGAACTGCGAGTTGGTCGGCAGCACGAACACGTTGTATTCGCTGGTCAGGCGCGCAATCGGCGTTGCCTGGCTCAGGTTCACGGGCGGCTTGCCGGTGATGATGCCGCCGAGCATCACGGCGCCCATCACCATCAGCGCGTTCGCGTCGCCCTTGGAGCCGTTCACGAACTGCGCAAGGCCGATGGCGCCTGCTGCGCCGCCCTTGTTGTCGTAGGTGACAGAGGAGGCCACGCCCGCGTCCTGCAACGCCTTGCCCAGGGCACGGCCCGTGGTGTCCCAACCGCCGCCGGGGTTGGCCGGAAGCATCATTTTCATCGCGACCGCAGCGTGTGCGCTGAGCGGCAGGCTGCCAACGGCTGCCAGAGCAACCATGGATTTCAGAAAGGTGTCTCGACGCATTTGTCTCACTCCTGTTATGTGAAATATAGAACCCTGACATCATGCAAAATAAACCTGTCAAATCGCTGTCCTCAACGTCAGGGATTACACGGATAACGCAACCAGCTCGGGCTGGTGAACTGCTAATGCTCCCTCATGCAATTGCTTTTGGTTGAAGACGACACCACGATGCGCACGACGCTGCAACGCTCGCTGGCGCGGCGCGGCTTTCAGGTGACCGCCGTATCGGACGGGCTGGTCGCGCTTGCGGAGATGAGTGCCCGCGCGCACGATGCCGTGGTGCTCGATCTCACGCTTCCCGGCCTCGATGGGCTCGACGTGTTGCGACAGGCCCGCACGCGCGGGCTGCGCACCCCCGTGCTGGTGCTCACGGCGCGGGGCACGGTGGGCGACCGCGTGCGCGGTCTCAACGCCGGTGCCGACGACTACCTACCCAAGCCCTTCGATCTCGACGAACTCGAGGCGCGCATACGCGCCCTCGTGCGGCGCAGCGTCGATCTGCACGACGGCCAACCCGCCTCGCCCGCGCAGATCACGCTGGGCGCGTTGCGTTACGACAAGGACAGCGGTGTCTTCTATCTGAACGAGGAGCCGATGGAGGTGACTCCGCGCGAGCAGGCGCTGCTGCGCGCGCTGCTTCAGCATCCGGGCCGCGCGCTAAGCAAGGAGCGGCTCTACGAGGCGGTCTTCCCCGGCCAGCCCGACGTGCAGTACGAAGCCATCGAGGTCGTGGTCTATCGCCTTCGCAAGAAGCTCGCGGACACCGGCGTGTCGCTGATGACGCTGCGCGGGCTCGGCTACCTGCTCAAGGCCGACCAGTGAAGCTGCGTCGCCGGGCCAGGACGTCGTGGCGGTCGTGGTCGCTCAGGCGCCAGTTGCTGGTCGGCATCCTCGTGCCGACGCTGCTCGTGATCGTCTTCAACACCTGGAGCCTGCACCGCAAGGCGCTGATCGCGCTGAATACGGCGTATGACCGCACGCTGCTCGCATCGGCCAAGATCATCAGCGAGGAACTCGATGTGACCGGCTACGACGATCTGGCCGAACTGCGTGCGACGGTGCCCTACTCGGCGCTTGAAGCCTTCGAGGCAGACAACCAGAGCCGCATGTTCTACCGCGTTTCCAACATGCAGGGCGAGCTGGTGTCCGGATTTGCCGAACTGCCCGTGTGGCACGGAACGATCCCGGCGCGGCCGCCGTATGCGGCGCTCGTCGATTTCTACGACACCACATTTCGTGACCAACCGGTGCGCGTGGCGGTGCTGCTGCAGCCCGTCGCGAGTGCCAGGGGCCGGGGCATGGCCGTGATCCAGGTCGCCGAAACACTGGAGCTGCGCGAGGCCGCAGCGCTGCAGATTCTTTGGGACACGATGGCTCGACAGTTCCTGCTGATCTGCGTGATCGCGCTCATTGCGGTTCTGGTCGTGCAGCGCGCAACGCGGCCGGTGCGCCAACTCAGCGAGAGCATCCAGGAGCGCAGCGAGGACGATCTCTCGCCCATAGACGCAGCCGCCGCGCCACGCGAACTGCAACCGCTCGTCGATGCCACCAACGACGTGATGCAGCGCCTGTCGCACCTGCTCGAACACCAGCAGCGTTTCGTGCGCGATGCATCGCACCAGCTTCGCACGCCGCTGGCCGTGCTCAAGGTGCAGGTGCAGTCCGCGTTGCGCGACGATCTGCCGCATCGTCAGGCGCTCGAAGAAATCGGCGGCACGGTTGATCGCGCCACCGAGCTTGCAAACCAGATGCTCGCGCTCGCCAAGGTCGAGCAATTGCGCCAGCAAAGCCAGCCCGGCGCGGTGCGCTGGGACGTGGTGCTGCGCGATGTCGCGCTCGACGTGTCCACGCTGATCGCGCAGCGGGATCTGGACTTTGGCATTCTCACCGCCGCCGCGCCCGTGCAGGCACATGAATGGATGCTGCGCGAACTGTGCCGCAACCTGCTGCACAACGCGATTCGACACACGCCCGAACACGCAACGCTCAACGTGAGCCTGCAGGTCATCGGCAATGAAGCGCAGCTCACGGTCTCCGACAGCGGTCCCGGCATCGGCGACGCGCTGGCGAGCCGCCTGTTCCAGCCATTCTCCGCTGGCGACGTGCGCAACGGCTCCGGCCTCGGCCTTGCCATCTGCCAGCAGATCGCGCATGCGCTCGATGGACACATCGCCCTGATCAATCGCAGGGATGCAACCGGGCAGATCGTGGGACTGGACGCCGTTGTCACCCTGCCAGTGGCAGGATGATTGCTTGATGAAATCCACTTGAAGGACAATTCAGAGCATGAATGTTCCGATTGATTCGATGCGCCTTGACAAATGGCTCTGGTGCGCGCGCTTCTACAAGACCCGCAGCATCGCCGTTGAGGAAATCGGCAAGGGCCGTGTCACGGTCAACAGCCAGAACGCCAAGGCGGCGCGGGAATTGCGTGTCGGCAACACCGTGGCGCTGCGCCAGGGCGTGATCGAGCGCACGGTGGTCGTGCAGGGGCTCTCGGGCATGCGCGGCCCGGCGCCGGTTGCCCAGCAGCTCTATCTGGAGACCGAGGCCAGCCAGCAGGCGCGCGCCGAGGCCGCCGAGCGCCGCCGCCTCGCGCCCGAACCCGCCTCCGCGCTCACCGAAGGACGACCCACCAAACGCGACCGCCGCGAGATCGACAAGGCGCGCACCGGCTGGGGCGACCGCTGGAGCGCGTCCATCGACGAGTGATCTCGAAGAACCGCTTCCCCCGCACCATTTTCCGACCCCACTTACATCAACCACCAGGCCCACGCCATGCTGTTCATCGCACTCAAAATCATCCACCTGTTTTGCATCGTTGTCTGGGTGGGCGGCATGTTCTTTGCCCACTTCTTTCTGCGCCCCGCCGTGCAGGAGCTGGACCCACCGGTGCGTGTGAAACTGATGCGAGACGTGCTCGGGAAATTCTTCTCGGTCGTGCTGATTCTCGCGGTGCTCACGCTGCTGTCCGGCATCGGCATGATCGGCTCGGTCCACGGCATGGCCGCCAAGGCCGGCGCACAGTTCTCGATGCCGCTGTCGTGGATCGTGATGACGGTGCTCGGCCTGATCATGATGGCCGTGTTCGGACATATCCGCTTCGCACTCTACAAGCGCCTGAACAACGCGGTGGAAGCCCGCGACTGGGCCGCCGGAGGCGCGGCGCTGGCCAGCATTCGCAAGCTGGTGGCCCTCAATCTGGCGCTCGGACTTGTGATCATCGCGGCCGTCCGGCTGCCGCTCGGTCTTATGTGATCGATCCTGCATGAATCTTCACGACGCCGCATGAGCGGCGTCGGTGAAAACCCTTATCGCATCAGTGTCGCGCAGCTTTCATAAGAGAGTGCAATAATCGCCGGTCAATTTAATTGACATGACAACTATTGCTCAGACAATTTATGGATGGCGACAATCCCATCGTAGAGCCGGGTGACGAGAGCACCTACTTCTACCAAAACAATTCCTACACGCCGACTCAGAGCGCGGGCTTTCTGATGCGCCGCGTGCTGGGCTCGATTCTTCAGCAGGCCGATTCGCAATTGCAGCAACATGGGCTGACCTATGTGCAATGGCTGCCGCTCTACCGATTGATGGTATGCCCGGATGCCACCCATGCCCAGCTCGCCAAGGATCTGGCCATGGACCCGGCCTCGGTCACCCGCGCGCTGGATCGCATCGAACTCAAGGGCCTGCTGCGCCGCGAGCGCTCGACGGCGGATCGCCGCGTCGTGCATCTGGTGCTGACCGATGAAGGCCGCCGCATCGCCGCGGAAGTTCCGCGCGTGCTGGCGCGCGTGCTCAACCACCATCTCGCGGGATTCAGCCATGAGGAATGCAGGCTGCTGATTTCCATGCTCCAGCGCATGCTGATCAACGGCGAGGCGCTTCGCGGCCCGTTCTGCGGTCTCGTGCCCGACCCGGAGTCGGCCTTCGTGATGGCAACGCGCGCGCCCGACGCCGCAGGCCGTTGAGGCGCGGGGCAACGCTCTCTTCAGACATTCCAAATCACAACAACATCATGTCCATCTTCCGATTCAGCGCCGTTCAGGCACCTGCCGTTCCATCCGTCGCCACGGCGCTCTTCGCCGCACTGGTGCTCGCGGGTTGTGCCTCGCAGGGCCCGGCGCATCCGCCCTATGAACAGATCAGCGCGCAGGACGTGGGTCTCGCCAATGCGCAAACTGAAACCGTGGTTGCGCAGCAATGGTGGAAGCAGCTCGGCGACCCGCGACTCGATGCCCTGATCGAGGCCGCGCTCAAGGACAGCCCAAGCGTCGCCGCGAGTCACGCGCGCTTCGACAAGGCCGCCGCGCTGGTGGAGGCCAGCGCCACGGCGACCGACGTTCGCGGCACGGTCTCGGCGAGCGCAACCCGCCAGCACTACACCGAAAACGGCATGATTCCGCCGCCGGTGGCTGGCAACACCTACAACAGCGCCGATCTGCAGGCGGGGCTGTCATGGAAGCCCGATTTCTTTGGCCGCTATGCCGCCGAGCTTCAGTCGGCGCTCGGTCAGGCGCGCGCCGCCAAGGCGGACAGCGCCTCCGCCGCCAACCAGATTGCCGAAAAAATCGCGCGCAGCTATGTCACGCTTGCGCGCCTGCTGGCGCAGCGCGAAGTGGCCGAGCGCACGCTCTCGCAACGCCAGTCACTGCTCGACCTGACGCAGCAGCGCACCCGCCAGGGTCTCGACAGCCAGGTCGAACTGACCCAGGCCGAGGCCGCGCTGCCCGACGCCGGCACGCAGATCGAAATGCTCAACGAGCAGATCACGCTCGCGCGCCGCACCATCGCCGTGCTTGCCGCGCAGGCACCCGACGCACAAAGCGGCCTGACCCCGACGCTTGCCACGCTGCATGTCGAGCAGGTGCCGACCGTGCTCGGTGCCGACCTGCTGGGTCGCCGCCCCGACGTGGTGGCCGCGCGCTGGCGCGTCGAATCCGCCACACGCGGCATCGACAGCGCGCGTGCCGACTTCTATCCCGACATCAATCTGACGGCATTCGTCGGTCTGAACGCGCTTGGCTTCAATAACCTGTTCAACGCCGGATCACGCCAGTTCGGCGTCACGCCCGCGCTGCGCCTGCCGATCTTCGATGGCGACCGTTTGCGGGCGCAACTGCGCGGCAAGCAGGCCGACCTGGACACCGCCATCGCCCAATACAACGGCACGGTACTCGACGCAGCCAAATCTGCGGGCGATGCCATTGCGTCCGTGCAATCGCTGGCTCGCCAACAGCAGTTGCAGGCCGAATCGCTGAACAAGGCCGAGCGCGCCTACGATTTCGCCGTGCAGCGCTACAAGGCCGGACTCGCAAGCCAGATCGTGGTGCTGAACACCGAAGTCCAAGTGATCAATCAGCGCCGCCTGACCGTGGACCTGCGCGCACGCGAACTCGACACACGCATCGCGCTGATGTCGGCACTCGGCGGCGGCTGGCAGGACGACACCGCCAACGTGCAGGTCAGCAACAACTTCAACAAATAACAGAGCGCCTACTACCATGACTGATACCAAGCCCGCCAACGCTGCCGCTCCTGCGCCCGCAGCCGCTCCCACCGCCAACCCGCAAGGCCGCAAGAAAGGACTGACGGTCATCGCCGCAGCCGTGGTCGTGGGTGCCATCGTCTGGGGCGGCTACCACTGGATGGTCGCAAGAAACTACCAGACCACGGACAACGCCTACGTGGGCGGCAACGTCGTGCAGATCACGCCGCAGATCGGCGGCACCGTGACCAGCATTGGCGCGGACGACACCGACTTCGTCAAACCCGGGCTGCTGCTGGTGCAGCTCGACACGGCGGACGCGCTCGTCGCACTCTCACAGGCCGAATCGCAACTCGCGCAGATCGTGCGCCAGACCCGCACGCTCTATGCGAACAACGCACCGCTGATGGCGCAGGTCGCCGCGAAGGAAGCCGATCTCTCGCGTCTGCAAGCCGACGCATCGCGCACCCGCGACGACGTCGCTCGCCGCCGTCCGCTGGCTGCCACGGGTGCCGTGGGGCAGGAGGAATTCAACCACTCGCAGGCCCAGGCCAAATCCGCCCAGGACGCCGTCACCGCCGCCCAGGCCGCCGTGCGCGCGGCCCGCGCCCAGCTCGACGCCGCCGAAGCCACCACCAAGGGCAGCAATTCGAGCGACTACCCTACCGTGCTTGCCGCATCTGCCAAGGTGCGCGAGGCCTATCTGGCGCTTGAGCGCACGCGTCTGATCTCCCCCGTTCAGGGCTTCGTCGCCAAGCGCGGCGTGCAGCTCGGCCAGCGCGTGGCGGCGGGCTCACCGCTCATGACCGTGGTCGATCTGAACAATCTGTGGGTCGATGCCAACTTCAAGGAAAGCCAGCTCTCCGACCTGCGCATTGGTCAGCAAACGGAACTGGTGGCCGATGTCTATGGCGACAAGGTGACCTACCACGGCACCATCGTCGGGCTCGGTGCCGGAACCGGTGCCGCGTTTTCGCTGCTGCCCGCGCAGAACGCCACGGGCAACTGGATCAAGGTCGTGCAGCGCGTGCCGGTGCGCATCAGCCTCGCGCCCGAGGATTTGAAGCAGCATCCGCTGCGCGTGGGATTGTCGATGGAGGTGAAGGTCGACGTGCGTGACAAGAACGGTGCCTCGCTCGCCGCCGACACGCGCAAGACGCCGGTCGCGCAAACCACGCTCTACGACAACGTCATGCCCGAGGCCGAAGCGCGCATTGCGCAAATCATCGCAGGCAGGAACATCGCGCCGCTCACCGCCCTGCCCGCGCTGTCGCAAGCGCCTGCACCAGCGGCCGAGGAGCAGCTTGCGCAATCGGGCGGCGCGACCGTCAACAGCGCAGTCACCAAGTAATCGCACGTTCGACGCAATCGAATCCGACCCATGACTGCCACCACCGCCAACCCATCCGGCGCGCTGCCCGAAGACGGCGACCACGCCGTCGCCTCCGCCGCACCGCCGCCTGCCATGCCCACGCCCCCGAGCCGCTGCGGGGTGCGCAGCTCGCGCTGGGCACGATCGCGTTGTCGCTTGCCACGTTCATGAACGTGCTGGACTCCTCGATCGCCAACGTCGCGATTCCGGCCATCGCGGGCGACGTCGGCGTGAGCCCGAGCCAGGGCACGTGGGTGATCACGAGCTTCGGCGTTGCCAACGCGATCTCCGTGCCGCTCACCGGCTGGCTCACGCGGCGCTTCGGTGCCGTGCGCCTGTTCACCATGAGCGTGCTGCTGTTCGTGCTCACCTCCTGGATGTGCGGCTTTGCCTCGTCGCTCGAAATGCTGGTGGTGTTTCGCGTGCTGCAGGGCCTTGTTGCGGGGCCGATGATTCCGTTGTCGCAGACACTGCTGCTCGCGAGCTATCCACCGGCCAAGGCGGGTACGGCGCTGGCGCTCTGGGGCGTGACCACACTGGTCGCGCCGGTGGTCGGGCCGCTGCTGGGCGGCTGGATCACCGACAACATTTCCTGGCCGTGGATCTTCTACATCAACGTGCCCGTGGGCCTGCTGTCCGCGCTGCTGACCTGGAGCATCTACCGCTCACGCGAGACGCCCACGCAGAAGCTGCCCATCGATTCCATCGGCCTGGCGCTGCTCGTGCTGTGGGTCGGCGCGTTGCAACTCATGCTCGACAAGGGCAAGGAACTCGACTGGTTCGCCTCCGCCGAAATCGTCACGCTGGCCGTCGTGGCGGTGGTCAGTCTCGCGGTGTTCATCGTCTGGGAATTGACCGACGCGCACCCGGTCGTCGATCTGCGGCTCTTCAAACGGCGCAACTTCGCCGCCGGATCGATCGCGCTGTCGATTGCCTACGGCGTGTTCTTTGGCAACGTGGTGCTGCTGCCGCTGTGGCTGCAGCAGTGGCTTGGCTACACCTCCACGTCGGCTGGCATGGCGCTGGCGCCGGTAGGCATTTTTGCGATCCTGCTCACGCCGCTGGTGGGTCGCAAGGTCTCTGTGTGGGACCCGCGCATCATGGCCACGGGCGCCTTCGTGATCTTCGCGCTGGTGCTGTGGATGCGCTCGCACTTCACCACCGACACGGACTTCAACCACATCCTGATTCCGACCCTGATCCAGGGCGGCGCCATGGCCTTGTTCTTCATTCCGCTCACCACGATCACGCTCGCGGGCCTGGGCCCGGATCGCATTCCGGCCGCAGCGGGCCTGAGCAACTTCGTGCGGATCACCGCAGGAGCCATGGGCACGTCCATCGCCACCACGCTGTGGGACAACCGCGCCGCCTTGCACCACGCCCACCTGACCGAAGGACTGATCCAGGGTCAGGGCGTATTCGGCCTCACGCTACAGGGCCTGAAGGCGGCCGGACTGTCGCAGGAACAGGCGCTCGCGCAGATCAATCGCCTCATCGACCAGCAGGCTTACACGCGTGCGGCGGACGACATCTTTCTCGCATCCTCGTTCCTGTTTCTCTCGCTGATCGTGCTGATCTGGCTGACCAAGCGCCCCGCCCGCATGCCGGTGGCGGCTCGGAAGCAGCGGGAGCGCACTGACGGAGTCGGCATGGCAGAGCCGGGGTGGATGGAAAAGCGTCTGTTTTCCGACGCGTCGGTCCATCACGCCTCGCTCTTGTCCAGCCGCCGCAGAAACACGCCCAATTCCTTGACGACCTGCGCATCACCGCGCGCCTCGGCACAGGCGAATCCCTTGGTCCAGGCGTCTCGCGCCGCTGCCGTGTCACCCAATGCCAGCGCGGCCTTGCCGAGAAACTTCCACGCGACCGAATACTGCGGATCCAGCTCGACGGCGCGTTGCAGATGTTCGCGGGCAGCCAAATAGCGCTCGGCATCCAGGTGACTCTTGCCTAGCGTATAGCGCAATAGGGCGGTTTCCTTGCCGGATGCGAGCAAGGCCTCGAGACGGGTGGTCATGTCGTTCATGTCCGGATTCTCGAGCAGAAGCGGATGCGGTGCGTGAACGTCCCTTCTGCGCGCTGTTTTCGCGAGGCGGTAAAAAACGACGCGAAATAGACAAACCGTCCCCTTAGAATAATTGCAACCAAAATCTTTACTACAACAGCAGGGAAATCAAAGTGATCAAGAAAATTGCGGGCTTGATGGTGGGTCTCGCTCTGGCATTCGGTGCCGCAGCGCAGGACGGAGAGGACAGCAAGGCCATGAAGGAGATTCAGTCTCTTCAATGGCAAAAGGGAGGAACGGGGCAGATTGCCTCGATGGCCAACATCAAGGTGCCCGCAGACTACGGTTTCCTCGGTGACCGGGATACTTCCAAATTTCTCCAGATCGCGGGTAATCCGCCGCGCTCCGATCACTACCTGATCGCGCCAGCCAACCTGGGGTGGTTTGCGATTTTCAACTTTGACGATTCTGGCTATGTCAAGGATGACGAGAAGATCGACTCTGCCGATCTGCTCAAGTCGATCAAGTCGTCTGACGCCGCCGGAAACAAGGAGCGCAAGCGCCTGGGTCTGCCAGCCATCTACACCGACGGCTGGGCCGTCGAGCCGCACTACGACAACGCCACCAAACGCCTCGAATGGGGCCTGCGCCTGCGTGATGAAAGCGGACGTCCGGTGGTCAACTACACCTCGCGCCTTCTCGGGCGAAGCGGTGTGATGGAGGCCACGCTCGTGACCGATCCCGAGACGATGACCACGGACGTCGCGCAGTTCCAAAAGGTGCTCACGGGTTTTGAATACAACGGCGGACACAAGTATTCCGAGTTCAAGAAGGGCGACAAGGTAGCGGCTTTTGGCCTCGCTGCACTGGTGCTCGGCGGCGCGGCGGCGGTGGCGACCAAGAAGGGCTTCTGGGCGGTGCTTGGTGGCTTCTTTGCCGCCGGCTGGAAGTTCATCGTGGCCGCAGTCGTCGCACTGGGCGCGGGCATCGGCAAGCTGTTCAAGCGAGACAAGTCGTCGCAGTAAGACGCTACACTCGCCGCGTGTACAGCGCATTCACTCCAGAGGCGCAGATCGTTGTCGCGATTTGCGCCTTTTATCTTTATGACGCCTGCATCACGGCGCGCGTCAACGAGGGATTGTTGCTGCGCGGCTGGCGCGGCTGGCGTTGCCGTCTGGGCGTTCAGGGCCTAGAGGCACGTCGGAAATTCCTGCTCTGGCCCGCGCTCATGCGCCCTCACCTGCCGGTCTATCGGCTGAATTGGCAGAACACCGATCTCGCGATGAACCGGCATCCAAAAGCCGTCGAGGCCATGCAGGCCGATGCCACGACCTATCGCGCATTTCGCGTGCCGATTTATCTGCTGGCGCTGGCGCTTCTGGTGATTCTGCCGGTGACGCTGCTCGGCCATATGGGTGATGTCGCGCGCCTATGCGCCGTGCTGCTGGTCTATCTGTTCACGGCCTGCCTGAGCGTGATGACGTGGCGGTACGGCTCAAGACACGACGAGCTGCGCGCGCAGGCCCGTTCACTGTCCCTGCAGGTTCTGCTGTGCCCGCCGTTTGCGCTCAACGTGGTGCGCAAGCTTTCGCTGCTGCACGTGTTTGCCTGCTCGCTGCCCGAGGCGGCGATGCGCGTTCTGCCGCGTGAAGACTGGCAGGCCACGGCGCTGGCCCTGCACACGCAGATCGCTGACGAGATCGAAGCCGAGGAACCCGGAGAGACCGTAGCGCGGCTGCGTGCATCGCGCGATGGGCTGGCCGCGCATCTGCCGCCCGCCGAGGTCTGAGCGCTGCTCGTCGAACGGCATCAGGGCCGGCTCGTTCAATCGTCCCGATCTCCGGGTTTCCAGTTGATCGGATCCTGCTGGAGCACGGTGTCGATGTCGAGACCGAGCGTCGTGCCGATCTCCCCGGGAAAGGTCACGGCCAGTTCCCGGTCGTTGAGTCGCGCCTCTCCGGCACGCGCGCGCCAGACCGCCAGATTGAGCACCGCCGCAAGGGGTTCGTAGGAGTCGTTGTCCAGCGGATTGGTCTGGTAGCTGAGCGCCTCGACCAGCACCTGCGGCAATTGCCAGCGCCTGGCAAGCCCACCGCTCACCTGCGCATAGCTGAAACCGAACAGCCGCATTTCAAGCTCGACGCGACCCAGATCGAAGGGACCCGCCAGCGCATTGATGCTGTTGATGCGTGCGCATTCGGCACGATGAATGACCAGCTCTCCCACGGCGTGCAGCATGCCCGCCGCGAAAGCCGCCACGGGGTTGAGGCGCAGAATCCCCGCAAGCGATCGGGCCATGCGAGCGGTCTCGAGGCTGTAGCGCCAGAACTGCTGCAGGCTCATGCCCGGAACATTGCGCGCCGCCGTGCCGACCGGCGCTGCCGCCGTCAGCGCGCGCAGCGCGGCGTTGGGCATCAGCGCCAGCGCCTGGGGTATGCCGATCACCTGCCGGTGCGCTCCGAAGCGCTCTTCGTTGGCGGCGCGCAGCAGCGCTGCCGTCAACCCCGGGTCGCTGGCAAACAATTGGTTGAGTCGCGCCAGTTGCGGTTCCGGCGCGATCAACTCGGTCATCAAAAGCGCGAGGATACGTGGCCTGCTGGACACCACCAGAGCGTGGTCCAGCGTCTCGGAAACAGTCGCAATCACCGGAAAATCGTTATGTAACAAATTGCCTACGATTATCCACCCTCACATGTCAATTGCCCATTCAAGTTGACTTTCTTGACCCGTTCAAGCGTCAAACTGTTGCAGCAATGACAATCTCACCGGCCCGGCGAGCCTTGGTGAGACCCGAATCGTGGGAACTCAGCGCTTGAGTTGTTGCAGCTTCGCAAACGCCGACGCCATCGCCGACTGTTGCGGCGCGGGTTCGTTGCCGCGTCGCTGCGGCTGGGCATAGCCGCGCCCTGCGCCCTCGAAGCGGTTGTCGCGCGGGCCGTCGCGGCGCGCGGGCGCCGCATCGAGCTTCATGGTGATGCTGATGCGCTTGCGCGCCACATCGACCTCGAGCACCTTGACCTTGACGATGTCGCCGGTCTTCACCACCTCGCGCGCATCGTTCACGAACTTGTGGCTGAGTTGGCTCACGTGAACCAGGCCGTCCTGGTGCACGCCCAGATCGACGAACGCGCCGAACTGCGCCACGTTGCTCACCGTGCCCTCGAGAATCATGCCTTCCTTGAGGTCCTTGATGTCCTCGACACCCTCGTTGAAGCGCGCCACCTTGAAGTCCGGACGCGGATCGCGCCCCGGCTTCTCCAGCTCGCCCAGGATGTCCTTCACGGTGATCACACCGAATTGCTCGTTGGCGAACAGTTCCGGCTTGAGCGTCTTGAGCATCTCGGCGCGGCCCATGATCTCGTTCACCGGCTTGCCGGTCCTGGCGATGATCTGCTCGACCACGGCATAGGTCTCGGGGTGCACGCCCGTCATGTCGAGCGGGTTCTCGCCATCGCGAATACGCAAAAATCCGGCGGATTGCTCAAAGGTCTTGGAGCCGAGTCCGCTCACGTCCATCAACTGCTTGCGGCTCCTAAACGCGCCATTGGCCTCGCGCCAGCGCACGACGGACTTGGCCACGCTAGACGACAGGCCCGACACGCGCGAGAGCAGCGGCACGCTGGCCGTGTTCAGATCCACGCCCACCGAGTTCACGCAGTCCTCGACCACGGCTTCCAGCGTGCGCGCGAGTTCACTCTGGTTCACGTCGTGCTGATACTGGCCCACGCCGATGCTCTTGGGCTCGATCTTCACCAGCTCGGCCAGCGGATCCTGGAGCCGGCGCGCAATCGACGCAGCGCCGCGCAGGCTCACGTCCACGTCGGGCATTTCCTGCGATGCATATTCGCTTGCGGAATAGACCGAAGCGCCCGCCTCGCTGACCACCACCTTCTCGATGTGCTTGTCCACCTTGGCGGCCATCTTGATCAGATCGGCGGCCAGCTTGTCGGTCTCGCGGCTCGCCGTGCCATTGCCGATGGCGATCAGGTTCACACCATGCTTTTCCACCAGCTTGCCGAGGGTGTGCAGCGAACCCTCCCAATCCTTGCGCGGCTCGTGCGGAAAGACGGTGGCGGTCTCGACCAGCTTGCCGGTCGAATCGACCACGGCCACCTTCACGCCGGTGCGGATTCCCGGATCGAGGCCCATCACGTTGCGCGGACCGGCGGGCGCGGCCAGCAACAGGTCGCGCAGGTTGTCGGCAAACACCTTGATCGCCACTTTCTCGGCGTCTTCGCGCAGGCGCGAAAACAGGTCGCGCTCGGTGGACAGGCTGAGCTTGACGCGCCAGGTCCAGGCTACGCACTTGCGGATCAGATCGTCGGCCTTGCGCGAGGCATGGCTCCATTGCAGGTGATTGGCAATCCGCCCTTCGGCGATGCTCGGCTTGCCCGGCTCGGGCTCGACCGGAAGCACCAGCTTGGCCTCGAGAATCTCAAGCGCCCGCCCACGAAACACCGCGAGCGCGCGATGCGAGGGCACGCGACCAATGGGTTCGTCGTATTCAAAATAGTCGCGGAACTTGGCGACTTCGGGATCGGCCTCGTTCTTCGCGTCGACCTTCCTGCTGCGCAGCAGCCCCTCGCTCCACAGCCATTCGCGCATGGCCTGCACCAGCGCCGCGTCTTCGGCCCAGCGCTCGGAGAGAATGTCGCGCACACCGTCGAGCACGGCGGGCACGGTAGAAAAATCCGCCCCGGGCTTGCCGTCGGGCAGCACTTCGGGCTCTTTCAGAAAGGCCCTGGCTTCTTCCTGCGGATCGAGATCGGGATGGGCGAACAGCATGTCCGCAAGCGGCTCGATGCCGAATTCCCTGGCGATCTGGCCCTTGGTGCGGCGCTTCTGCTTGAACGGCAGATAGATGTCCTCGAGTTCCTGCTTGGTCGGCGCGGCGGCAATCGCGGCACGCAGTGCATCGGTCAGCTTGCCCTGCTCGTCGATGGCCTTGAGCACCGCCACGCGGCGATCCTCAAGCTCGCGCAGGTAGGAAAGGCGCGCTTCGAGTTCGCGCAACTGGATGTCGTCAAGACCGCCTGTCACTTCCTTGCGGTATCGCGCGATGAACGGGACCGTGGCCCCGCCATCCAGCAGCTCGACGGCTGCGCGTACCTGGGATTCGGAGATTTTGATTTCTGCGGCCAACTGCCGGGTGATCTGCTGCATGAACTAAGTCTGGCTCGCTGGGAGCGATGCGATGGAGGCGAAACGATAGAGTTTGCCACACGCAGATGCTCACCCGGACGACCGGATGCACGCGACTGTCATCAATGGTTTTGCAATACGTTACCGAAACGTGTAGCTCGCCTGGAACATCAGGGCCGATTTTCCGAGCAGGTTCACCTGAGCGCCCCAGTTGTGGCCGAAATCCCATCCAATCGCGGGAATCACGGTCACGCCCCAGCCATTCTTGTTGTTGAGTGGAATCTTCTTGTTATACGGATACTTGTAGCCGTGAATCACCCCGCCCGTGAGCTTGAAGAAAAACGCCTGATGACTGTCGAGCGGACGAAACTTCCAGCCGTAGTACCCGTATTGACTGAACTGCCCGAACGAGTTGTTGAAGACCGCAAAACCCGCCAGTTCGCGCTCACCAAGTTCCTTTTCCGCCGTGAGCAGCCACACATACTTGTGCTTTTCCTCGTCGGGCTCGAAGTCGTGTTCCTTCTTCGCGTCGGAAAAGTGATGGGTATAGGGCGCATAGCCGATCATCCATCCCGCAAGCGCCGAAGGCGGCGCATCGACGGCCGAATCCGCGCTTGCGGCGAAAATGCTGGCGGAACTCAAAAGCAGCGTGGCGGAGAGCAGAACCGGTCGCAATACGGCGGAAATCATCATGGATTTGTATTTGTTTTCAGTTTCACGAAACGTCGGCAAAGATGCAAGCTATTGTTATTAACTTGGCAATATTTGCCGTAAACGAATGTCGTTCGACAATAGGCCATTTTTCCCCGCCAAAGCTGAACAATTCCTGAACGATGCCGCAGCCCCTTCCGCCCATCCGCACCGAATGCCCGCCCGGCGCGTGCAATTGCGGCCGCGAGGCACTGTTGCAAACTCCCGGCAGCGACATGCGCATCCTGTGGCTCACGCGCGACGAGGAAAAGCGTTTGCTGCACCGGTTGGAAAATCTTCAATCGCTTTCGGATCTTCGGCATCTGCAACACCTGTTGCGGAGCCAACTGGGCGTGACCCTGACGATCAGCCGGAGTCCCCACGAAGTTCGCAGTCTGCGCGGCATCGCGATCCTCGTGAATGATTTGCCGGACTGTGCAAAAAGACGCGCCAGAACATTCCGGCCGCCATCAAGAAAAGCATGGAGCAGCATCCCGAAATTGCCTTCAATCTGCTCGATGAAGACGGGCTTTTTGCATGAGCGACGTGAACGACGCAGAAAACGGTGCACCTTTGCAGGTTGATCTTTTCGGCGCGCCCGTTGACGTCCCCAAGCCTGCACCCCGGACACTGGAAACCGAGCCCGCGCCCGTCAAGCGCGAAAGGCCTGCGCGCACCACCAGCCTGCAGGCCGCCGCATGGAGCCCGAGTTGCTGGCGCTGGGCGCGGCACTTCCGGCGAACGTGCGTCTCGGCACGTCTTCATGGAGCTATCCCGGATGGAGCGGCCTGGTGTGGCAGGACGAGGCATCGGAGCAGACACTGTCCAAAAAGGGACTGCCCATCTATTCGCAGCATCCGCTGTTTCGCACCGTCAGCATCGACCGCAGTTTTTACCGCCCACTGAGCGCCAGCGACTACGCGCGCTACGCCGCGCAGGTGCCGCCCGATTTCCGCTTCATGGTGAAAGCCCCCAGCCTGATTACCGACGCGCTGGTGCGCAGCGAGGACGGGCGCGGCAAGCAAGCGAACCCCGCGTTCCTGAACCCCGAACTCGCGGTGCAGGAGTTCGTCGCGCCGGCACTCGAAGGGCTTGGAGCCAGGCTCGGCGCGCTGGTGTTTCAGCTCTCGCCGCTGCCCTGGCACCTGCTCGACCAACTGCCCCAGACCATTGCGCGGCTCGGCGACATGCTGAGCGCCTTGCCCGCTGTGACGCCGCATGCGCCCGACGCCGTGATCGCCGTGGAGGTACGTGATCCGCAATGGCTCGCGCCGGACATCCTGCCGCATTTCGCCAAGGTGCTGCGTGATGCCAATGCGACCTACTGCCTTGGCCTGCACGCCAAGATGCCGCCGCTTGCCGAGCAACTGACGCTGCTGCGCATGCTCTGGCCCGGACCGCTGGTCTGTCGCTGGAATCTCCATCCGCTCCACGGTCCCTATGGCTATGCCGACGCGGAAAAGCGCTACGCGCCCTACGACCGCATTCACGATCCCGAGCCCGAATTGCATGCCGAACTGGCGCAACTGGTTCGTACCTTCGCATCCCATGGACAGCGCGTGCACATCGCCGTCAGCAACCATGCAGAGGGTTGTGCGCCGCTTTCCGTGCAGACGCTTGCCACGCAAATCGTGGGGAAATAGGGCCTCGCTGAGGGAAGAAGCCTTGCCGTCTTTGCGAGATATTGACGCTTGACCGCATTCGGGCGAAGCTCTGCGCGTACAGCAGACCGGAGCCTGTCATGACTTCCGCTCACACACCGAAAATCAGGTCGGTACGTACCGACTTTCTCAGCGCCAGCAACGCCGCGCGAGTCGTCGCGCAGGTCGGCGTGATCGAATGCATGCGCCTGATGGCCGATGCAATCGAGGCCGACTTCCTGCGTTGGCAGGACTTCGACAAATCCGCACGCACCGCCGCGTATTCGACCAACGGCGTGATCGAACTGATGCCCGTGGCCGACACGCGGGACTACGCGTTCAAATACGTGAACGGCCACCCGATCAACACGCAGCACGGCCTGCCTACCGTGATGGCCTTTGGTGCGCTCGCCGACGTGGCGACGGGCGCGCCGCGCTTTCTGAGCGAACTCACGCTGACCACGGCGCTGCGCACCGCAGCCACCTCGTTGATGGCGGCGCGGCGGCTGGCACGCGGTGAAAGCCGCAGCATGGCGTTGATCGGCAATGGTTCGCAAAGCGAATTTCAGGCACTCGCTTTCGCGGGACTGCTCGGCGTGCGTGAGCTGCGGCTGTTCGACGTCGATGCCGCAGCTTCGGCCAAGCTGCTTGGCAATATTGCGCCGTGGCTGCGGGAACTGGACGCCAGCGCCCGCATCTGCGCCACGGCGGGCGAAGCGGTACGCGGTGCCGACATCGTCACCACGGTCACGGCCGACAAGGCCCGTGCGACGGTGTTCAGCGCCGGGATGCTCGAGCCCGGCATGCATATCAACGCGGTGGGCGGTGACTGCCCCGGCAAGACCGAGATCGCGTCCGCAGTGCTGATGCGCTCAGACGTATTCGTCGAATACGAGCTGCAGACACGCATCGAAGGTGAACTCCAGCAGATGCCCGCCGACTTCGCCGTCACCGAGTTCTGGCGCGTGCTTCGGGGCGAAGCCGCCGGGCGTACTTCTGCGCAGCAAATCACCTTGTTCGACAGTGTCGGCTTTGCGCTGGAGGACTATTCGGCCCTGCGCACCATGCACGGGCTGGCACGCGAGGCCGGGCTGCTCGACGCCATCGAACTGATCCCCGATCTGTTCGACCCCAAGGATTTGTTTGCGCTGGTGCGCAGCGCGACTCGCCCGGACACCGTCAGTGTGCGGCTGCGCCGCGCGTGATGCGCAGCGCACTGAAAATCCCCGAGAGCACCGCACTTGCCGCCGCGATGCACAGCGCCAGTGATTCGGCAAAGCCGTCATGCACGGGCCACAGCGCGAAGATCGCGCCAAGCATCAGGGCCCCGAGCGTCTGGCCCGTGAGACGTGCGGAGCCCAGCATGCCGCTGGCCGCGCCGCTTCGGTGCAAGGGCGCCGAGGTGACGATCGTGTGATTGTTCGGTGACTGGAACAACCCGAACCCGGCGCCGCACAACGCCATGCGCCACACCACGTTCCAGTCGGCGGGATGGGCTGGCATCAGCGCAAGCGACAGCAAGCCCAGCGCGAACAGCGCCATGCCTATGCCGCCCAGCACTCCGTCCTGAAAACGTCCGATCAAGCGCCCGGCAATCGGCGCGGCCACCACCGTTGCAAGCGGCCACGCGGTGATCAGCATGCCTGCCTTCAAGTGGCTGTAGCCCAGCACTTCGAGCAATAGATAGGGCATCGCGAGAAAGCCAAGCATCTGCGCGCAGAACGCACCCACCGATGCCCCCATCGAGAGGCGAAAAACCGGTATGCGCAGCAGATCGACCGGAAACATCGGTGCTGCCAGATACCACTGGCGGCGCACGTAGTACACGCCAACGAGCGCCCCCAGCAGCAGACACAGCAATCCCGACCCAAGCGAGCTATTGCCCGTCCCGGTGCGCACGCCCAGTTGCTCGCCGCCCAGAAAAATCAGGCTGAACATCAAGACGTTGAGCACCACGTCGAGCAGCGAGAATTTCGGGCCGCTGCCGCTGCTACGCGGCGGATTCGATGGCAGGGAACGCAGCCCCAGCCACACGACGAAGATGCCAAGCGGCAGATTCATCGCGAACAACCACGGCCAGGAGGCAACCGAGAGAATCGCTGCCGCCACGGTCGGCCCGGCCATCGACGATGCGGCCACCACCAGCGAGTTGTACGACATGCCCTTGCCGAGTTCTGCACGCGGGAACGTCAGCCGCACCAGCGCGGCATTCACGCTCATGACACCCGCAGCGCCCAGCCCCTGCAACAGGCGCGCGAGAATCAGCGTCTCCAGGCTGCGCGCGAACATCGCCCCGACGGAAGCCACCGCAAACAGCATCATGCCCACGAGATAGACGCGCCGATACCCCAGCCGGTCACCGAGCGCCGCAAGCGGCAGCAGCAATACCAGCGTGGCAAGCTGGTAGGCATTGACCACCCAGACGGCATGCGCCGCGCTCACGTTGAGCTGACGGCCAATGTCGGGCAGCGCCAGATTCATGATGCTCGAATCGAGCACCGACAAGGCAATGCCCAGAAGGATGACCAGCATCGAATGGCGTCGCTGCGGCATGGGCAGGCCATCCGCCGGGGTCGGCGATGGACCTCGGGTTGGGGCGTGCGCGGGGAATCGGCGTCGGTCGTCTCAGAACTCATTATTCTTGGAGCAAGGCAGGCATTGGAATAGTCGCAGTATCAAACAATCTGGTTGACGATTTTAAAAAATAACCTGATCGCCAACGTGTTCAACCCCAAGCATCCCGGGCGCGCCATCAGCCCCAACGTGTGCGCCGCACGGCCCAGCCCGTCGCCACGCCATACACCACCATGGCGGCCAGCGCCAGCCAGAACAGTGAAGAAGGCGATCCGCCGCCGCGCTGGGCAAGCCACGCGCCTCCAATGGCAACGAGCGCCAAGCGCGCCGAGCCCGCGAGAATCGGCCCGAGGACTCGACCCGAGCCGAGTGATGCGAAATACAGCGTCAGGCCGAATCCAAAGAAGGCAAAACCCGGCCCGGTGGTGCGCAGATACAGATCGGCGTTGGCCAGCACGGCGGCATCGTTGGTGAACATGCCCGACCAGATCCTCGGCAGCCACATCACCGTGAGCCCGAGCACGGCGAGCGCCAGAGCCGACACGCAACCTGCGGTCCACGCCACACGGCGCGCGCGTGCCACCTGCCCCGCTCCAATCGCCATGCCCACCATCGGCACCGATGCCACGCCGATGCCGAAGGCAATGGGATCAGCAGAAACTCAAGCCGCTGCCCGATGCCGTAGCCCGCGAGCGCCTGCGGCCCGAAGCGCGCGACCAGCGCGGTCATGATCACCGCCGTGAGCACCGACTGCACCGGCGAGAGGCAGGCCAGCGCCCCGACACGCAGGATGTCGCGAAACATTGGCCAGGAAAACCGCATGTTCTGCCAGGGCAGATCGAGCACCGTTTGCCCCCATTGCAGATAGACCAGCAGCAGCAGCGAGCCGAACGCCATCGCAATGATGTTGCCGAGCGCAATCCCCGTCATGCCCCAGCGCGGCATGCCCGCAATGCCCAGCCCGAGCGATCCGCCGATGACGATCTGCAGCACCGCCACCAGCAGCACCACCGACGACGGCACGCGCATGTTGCCCGTACCTCGCACGACCGAGGCAAGCGTATTGCACAGCCACACCAGCATCGCACCGCTGAAGAGCACCTGACCGTAGCGCACGGCTTCGCCAAGCACCTCGCCCTTGCCACCCAGCAGCCTGAAAAAGAGCGGCCCGCACAGCACGAAAAGCAGCGAATACAGAACCCCCACGCCCGCACCAATCGCCAATGCATGCAGCGCCAGCGTGCCCGCGCGCGACCGGTCGCCGGCACCCAGCGCACGGCTGATCGCGGACGAAACGCCGCCGCCCATGGCGCCGTTGCTCATCATCTGCGTGAGCATGGCAAACGGAAAGACAATCGCCATGGCCGCCAAGGGAATCGTGCCCAGCCGCCCGACATAGTAGGTTTCGGCGATGCCGACCAGCACCGACGACACCAGCGCGAGCACGTTAGGCACGGCCAGCCGAAGCAGTGTCGGCAGGATCGCGCCTCTGAGCAACGGAGAGATGGACGCGGTGGCAGCCATGGACAGGCGTCAGAACAAGGGCAAGGTGCCGCCCGGACACGCGCCCTCGATGGCCAGCATGCGCAGCTTCTGCTCCGCACCGCCATGCGACGAGAAACCGCCACTCCGGTCTCCGGCGGCGAGCACGCGATGGCAGGGAATCACCGGCGCAAAAGGATTTCCACCGAGCGCCTGTCCGACCGCACGCGAGAGGTTCACATCCCCCAGCTCGCGCGCCAATTCACCATAGGTGCGTGTATCGCCCGGAGCAATCGCACGCGTGAGCGCGTAGACGCGAATCGCGAACTCGGGCACGCCGCGCATGTCGAGTTCTATGTCCGTCAGACCCAGCGCCTCGCCGCGCAGCAGCGCCTGCGTGCCATGCATCGCATCGAGCGCGGTCTGCGGAGGCCGCGCTGCCAGCAGCTCGCTCACCGTCTGCTGCATGGGCAATCCGCGCAGCAGGCGTTCGAGCGTGCTGGCCACGTCAGGCTCGGGCAACTGGATGGCCACGACACCGGCGTCGGACCATGCGAGCGCACAGTCGCCAATCCCGGTCTCGAAGTGACACAGGCCGATGGCGGCCGGGCGATTCACGCGCCATGCGGGATTGCCGCTCACGCCGGTGCCTCCGATGGGCTGGCGGGCGGCTCGGGCCATCGACCCATCAACTGGTCTTGCAGTTGCTCCCGCAATTGCGGCCTCGCGGCAAACGGATCGCTCGGGTTGCGCGCCTGCAGAATGTCGTCCATGCGCGTTCGCACCGCTCCCACGGCCTGCGGATGGCTGTAGATGTAGAACTGGTTGGCGGCTACCGCATCGAACACCTTTTGCGCTACCTCCTCGGCGGTGACGCGGCTATGGGTCACCGCCTTGTCGAGCATCTGCGATCCCAATTGCTGACTGCGAGTCGCGCCTGACACGTTCAACTCGTCAGGCCGATTGCGCTCGCTGCGTGCAATGCCGGTGGGCACGAAATAAGGACATAGCACGCTTGCGCCGATCTGCCCGGTCACCAGTTGCAGGTCCTGATACAGCGTCTCCGAAAGCGCGACCACGGCGTGCTTGCTGACGTTGTAGACGCCCATGTTCGGCGTGGCGAGCAGCCCCGCCATGCTGGAGGTATTGACGATATGACCGCGCCAGTCGGCGTCGGCACGCGCAGCCTCGAGCATCATGGGCGTGAACACGCGGACTCCGTGGGCCACGCCTCGCAGGTTCACACCCATCACCCAGTCCCACTCGCGCGCGGACGTTTCCCAGACAAGGCCGGTAGCAATCACACCCGCGTTGTTGAACACCAGATGCGGCGCACCAAAACGCTCTCGCACGGCAACGCCCAGCGCATCCATTTCCTCGGCATTCGACACATCGACGCGCAGCGCGAGCACATCGGCCGCCAGCGATTTCATTTCGGCTTCGGCCGCCGCCAATGCATCCGCCTGCACGTCCACGAGCACCAGCCGCATGCCGAGTCGCGCGGCGATGCGTGCGCACTCCAGACCCAAGCCCGAAGCCGCGCCCGTCAGCACCGCCGTCTTGCCCGAATAGTCCTCGATCATCTCCGTGTTCCCCCCATGCGATCTGGCTTCATACAGCGAGAAAAATCAAACCGCGCGCATCACGTAGCCGACGCGCGGAAAGTGCACGTGCATATTGCCCGCGCGCGCATCGACCCGCGCCAGCGTGTAGCGTGTGCGCGTTGCGGCGACCAGCTTGCCCACGGTCGGCTCCATGCCAAAACTGGCCGCGGAGATCGCCACCTTGGTGCCGAGCGCAATGCCGTGGTCGTCAAGAAACACCTCATGCTCCGGTATCGTCGCGGGCTCGGCCTGGGCGGCAACACTCATCGCCTCCTGCATCGACAACTTTTCCATGCGCCCCACGCCCAGCGCGGAGATGCGGTCCATCCAGCCCAGCACCTGGGGAGTGGCGTCGAAGATGGCTGCCAGATTCGGTGTTCCGATCCGCGTGAACCACAGCGGGTGGAACACGGAGAAGTCGGCAATGCAGGGCTGATCCCCGAGCAGGTATTTGTTTTCGTCGAGCATGCTTGCGATCCGGCGCAGGTCGGAGCGGTAATTCACCGCCGCATCCGCAGCCGCCATGAGCGGAAACCCCATCGCCTTGCGGTCGTTGACAAAGGCCTCGGCGAGCGAGCGATCAGCATTGGCAAACAGCACCTGCAACCCTTGCGGTTGAAAGTTGTATGACATCGCCGCCCAGAACATCTGCTCGTCGGCCCACTGAGCCACGACGCGCGCAAGGCCTTTTTGATGCTCGGGATAGAGCGTGGGTGTCGGCTCGTGGTGTTCGAGCACGTCACAGATCAGCGCGGTATCGCAATAGATGTCGGCTCCGATCTGCAGATACGGTGTGCGCCGGTAACCGCCGGTCAGCGCCTCCACGTCGGGCTTGGGCATGAAGCCCGGCACAATCACGGACTTCCACGCCAGTTGCTTGTAGCCCATGATCGCCCTGATCTTGTGCGAGAACGGGGACATGGGGTAGTGGTGCAGTATCAGTTCGTTCATGGTGTGGTGTCCTGTGCCGTTATTCCGTCTCTGGTGTGTACAGCATTTCCAGATGCGGAATGCCGTCTTCAAGATATTCTTCTGAAACCGTTTGAAATCCCAGCTCGCCATACATGCGTTGGAGGTGGGACTGCGCGCTGATGCGGTTCGGCAGTCCGGGGTGCACGCGCGCCGCGTGAGCAAGGCCCTCGGCTACCAGCAGTCGGCCGATTCCCAGCCCGCGAATCTCGGGAGCGCAGACCACGCGACCAATCGAAGGTTCGGGAAAGCTGCATCCCGGATCGACGATTCGCAGGCACGCGAGCAGGGCGTTGCCATGCGCGGAATCCGGCGCACGACCCAGCAGGTGCCACGCGTGCCGGTCGTTGTCGTCGGGGTCCTGATAAGGCCCCTGCTCAAGTATGAAGACCCGGCATCGCAGGGCGAGCGCGTCATGCAGCTCGTGCGGCGTCATGTCGTCAAAGCGTTTGCAGGTCCACTGAATCGCAAGGGTCATGTCGGCCACCCGTTTGTTCAGTCCGTTGCCATCGGCGGCGTCCCGCCATCGAGCTTCTTGCGCTCGACATAGCGGAACGTGCCGGTCGCCATGGTGCACATCTCGCCACTCGCGTCGTAGATCCAGCCTTCGACAAACGCCATGCTGCGCGTGCGGCGGATGCGCCTGGCCTTGGCGACCAGCGGCCCCTTGGCCGGCACCATGAATGTGGACTTCATCTCGATGGTGACGATGCCGTGCTCCGGCGTATCGCTGCGCGCGGCCACCGACAGCGCCACGTCAAGCAGCGTCATGGCCGCGCCGCCATGGGCGACACCATGCGAATTCAGATGCTCGGGTTTGGGCGTGTAATGCAGTTCGGACTCGCCATTCTCCATGCGATGCAGCGTGAAGCCGAGCAGGTTCACAAACGGGATGTTGGCGCGAAAATTCAGCAAGGCATGTCTCCGGAAATTTGCGTGTTCAGTCGCGAGCATAGCCGCTCGGCCCAGAGTTTGCTGGCGCCTCTGGCGCGCTCCGTCAGCCCCGAGCACCGCGCTCACGCCGCCATCGACCGCCAGCCACTGGCCGGTGATTGATGTGCTTGGCACGGGGCGTGAAATCAAGCGGTTCCTCGCGCAGTGATGAAATCCGGCTGTCATTGTGGCGATCCTCGCCGCCTGGCGATGTCGCATTGGCGATTGCCGAGCCTGCGCACCTGCACCACATCCTGTCTACACTGCGTTTGGTTTTCTTCCCTCACGCCATTCGATTCATGCAAGCCCTGCTCGACGCCATCCGCCACATGCCTCATCCACAGGAAGCCACACGCATCTTCCATGGTCGCGGCGGACTGCATCCGGGATGCGAGCACCTGTCGCTCGATGCATTTCCGCCCGTGCTGCTGCTCACCAGCTTCGCCGAACTGGACGAGACAAGCATCGCCAACATCGGCAATGCCCTGCGGCAGCGCTGGTCGCAGATCGCCGCCAACGAGCCGCTCAATTGGGTACTACAGATTCGTCTGGTCGGCGGTCAGGGCAGCACCCACGTCATGAGCGGTAGCGTGCCCGATCCACATGTCGTGAGCGAGGCAGGAACGCGCTACGCAGTGCATGTCTCGCGCGGTCAGAATCACGGTCTTTTTCTCGACATGGCCGCGGGTCGCGCGTGGGTGCGCAGGCATGTGGAGGAACGCGCGCGGCAGCACGCCGGTGACGAATTCAGGGTGCTCAATCTGTTCGCCTATACCTGCGCGTTCTCGGTGGTAGCAATGCAGGCTGGCGCCACGCAGGTCATCAACATGGACATGAGCCGGGGCGCATTGTCCATCGGACAACACAACCATCGTCTGAATGACGTGAGCAAGGGCGCGAGCTTTCTCGCGCACGACATCTTCACGAGCTGGGGAAAAATCACGCGCGGCGGGCCGTACGCGCTGATCATCGTCGATCCGCCGAGCTACCAGAAAGGCAGCTTCGTCGCGACCAAGGACTATGCGCGGCTGCTGCGCCGCCTGCCCGATCTGTTGACACCTGGCGGCCACGCGCTGATCTGCCTGAATGCGCCCGAGTTGCCTGCATCCTTCGTGCATGAGCACATGCGCGAGCAGGCACCGGAACTGGAGTTCATTGAACGCGTGCCCAATCCACCCGTGTTCGCGGACCGCGATCCGGAGCGCTCGCTCAAGGTGCTGGTCTACCGCCGCGCCATGGTCGACGGTGCAGGCCAGCCCACCCGCGCATCACACTGAGTGACCAGCGCCGCTGGCATGCAGGCAGATCGCCGCCGCCGCCGCCACGTTGAGCGATTCTTCGCCACCCGGCTGGGCAATGCGGATGTGTGCGAAGGCGCGTTCCTCAAGCGCCTGGGACACGCCCTGCCCTTCGTGCCCCATCACCCACGCGCAAGGCCACGGGAGTTTCGCGCGATGCAGGAACTCGCCACGGTGTGAACTGGTCACGAGCAGCGGCACACGGAGCGCGGCGATGTCCTGCTCGCTCAAGCCCTCCACCAGACGCAACGCAAAATGCGCGCCCATGCCCGCACGCAGCACCTTGGCGCTCCAGAGCGCGGCGGTGCCCTTGAGCGCGGCAATCTGCGTGAAACCGAAGGCCGACGCGCTGCGCAGAACCGAGCCGACATTGCCGGCATCCTGCAGCCGATCGAGCACGACCGTGGGTGCGTCGGCATCGAGCGCTGCGACATCCGGCAGCGCCATCACGCAACCCATCTGCGCGGGCGACTCCAGCCCGCTCAGGTCGCGCCAGAGCGCATCGGCGATCAGCACGTTTTTCGCGGCAGCCTGCTTGAGTTCCGTAGGCGCGAAGGGCCAGAACGATTCGGCGAAAACGGCGATCTGCGGCTCGATCCCGCGCACCAGCGCCGCGCTGCAGAGGTGGTCGCCCTCAAGCCAGACCCGGCCCTGCTTGCGGTATGCGGTGCTGTCCTGTGACAGGCGACGCAGGTCCTTGAGCAGCGCGTTGTCGCGCGATTGGATCACCAAGGGAGTTGCTGCGGCCATGACACTGCTTCAATCAGGGAAAAAATCGGTAAGAGAGTCAGCTTATACCGGAGAACAAAGACCACCGCGCTCAATGACGCACCAGACACGCCTGCGCCACCGGCGCGAAGCTGCGGCGATGTTCGGGGCAGGCTCCGTGCTCGCGCAGCGCCAGAAGATGCGCGGCCGTGCCGTAGCCCTTGTGTGCGTCGAAACCATATTGCGGATGGCGCTGATGCAACTGCTCGCACCAGCGGTCGCGCGTGACCTTGGCCAGAATCGACGCGGCGGAAATCGCCTGCACGAGCGCATCGCCCTTGACGATGGCTTCGGCGGGCACGTCGAGTTGCGGCAGCCGGTTGCCATCCACCAGCACGCGCACGGGCCTCAGGCGCAATCCCGACACCGCGCGGCGCATCGCCAGCATCGTGGCCTGCAGGATGTTGATCTCGTCGATCTCCTGCACCGACGCTTCGGCAATGCAAAAGCACAGCGCCTTGGCACGGATTTCGTCAAACAGCTTCTCGCGCCTGGCGGCGGTGAGCACCTTCGAGTCCGCGAGTCCCGCAATCGGATGCAGCTCGTCGAGAATGACGGCCGCGGTCACCACGGGCCCGGCCAGTGGACCACGCCCGGCTTCGTCAACACCCGCGACGAGTCCCGGTGGGTACCAATCGAGACTGGACTGTTCAGCCTTGGGGAACAAGGATTTTTTCGATCGCATCGGCGGCCAGTTTCGGTGTATCGCGCAACAGGCTTTCGTGAAGCTCGGTGAAGCGCTTTTCGAGCGAGAGAATGATTTGGGGTTGCCGCTGGTAAGCGTCAAGCCACTGTGCGACCGCGCCCGCGAGAGCCTCGGGTGTTGCGGCATCCTGTAGCAGTTCGGGAACCACGAACTCCCCGCACAGGATGTTGGGCAGCCCGACCCAGGGCTGCAATTGCTTGCGCTTCATGAGCCGCCAGCTGATCGCATGCATGCGGTACGAGATCACCATCGGGCGCTTGTAGAGCGCCGCTTCAAGTGTGGCGGTGCCGCTCGCGATCAGCGTGCAATCGCAGGCAGCAAGCGCCGTGTGCGACTGGCCGGCGATGATCTGCACGCGATCGGCAATGCCGCATTCGCGCGCCATGGCCTCGATCCTCTCGCGCTGCCGTGGCACGGCCGGCACGACGAACTGGAGCCCGGGGCGCGACTTGAGCAAGAGCGCTGCCGCGTCGAAAAACGATCTGGCGATGAACTTGACCTCGGCGGAGCGGCTACCCGGCAAGATCGCCACAACCTCATCCTCGGCGCGCAGGCCGAGCTGCGCGCGCGCCGCCCACTTGTCGGGCTGCATGGGAATCACGCGTGCAAGCGGATGGCCGACGTAGGTCGCGGCAATGCCATGCCTGGCGAGCAGCTCGGGCTCAAACGGGAAGATGCACAGCACGTGGTCGGCGCTTGCGCGTATCGTGTCGACGCGATGGGCACGCCACGCCCAGATCGAGGGGCACACGAAGTGCACGGTCTTGATACCGGCCTCGCGCAGCTTGCCCTCGAGTCCGAGATTGAAATCGGGTGCATCGACGCCGATGAAGACGCTCGGCGGCTCGGCGATCAGCTTTTCACGCAACTCCTTGCGCAACCTGAAGAGGCCCAGAATCTTCTGCAACAGCTCGAGGCTGTAGCCATGCACCGCAAGGCGTTCGCTCTGCCACCACGCGTCAAAGCCGCGCTCCTGCATGCGCGGGCCGCCGATGCCGAAGGATTGGACCTCGGGCCATTTTTCGCGCAGACCATCGAGCAGCAACCCAGCAAGCAAATCGCCGGAGGTTTCTCCGGCGACCATGGCGACCTGGGGCTGCGGGTGGCAGGCATGGGAGCGTGTCTCGGCAAGTTGATCAGCGAACGATGCCGCGCTGTGATGCAGCGACGAAATCGCGCAATTGTGCAATGTCGGCCGCGCCGTGTGGATGCTCGTGAGAGAGTTCATTCAAGGCGTTGATCGCCGCCTCCAGCGTCAGGCCCTGACGATAGAGCACGCGGTAAGCCTGCTTGATTGCGGCAATGCGTTCGGCAGAGAAGCCACGGCGGCGCAGACCCTCGACGTTGAAGCCGCGCACGGCCAGCGGATTGCCGTCGACCATCATGAATGGCGGCACATCCTGCGAGACATGGCTCGCGAAACCGGCCATGGCATGCGCGCCGATCCGCGAGAACTGGTGCACGCCAGTGAGCCCGCCAATGATTGCCCAGTCGCCAAGATGCACATGACCGGCAAGCGTGGCATTGTTGGCGAGAATCGTCTGATTGCCCACCACGCAGTCATGCGCAATGTGCACGTAGGCCATGATCCAGTTGTCGTCCCCAATGCTGGTGACTCCGCGATCCTGCACGGTTCCGAGGTTGAAGGTGCAGAACTCGCGAATCGTGTTGCGATGCCCGATCTCGAGCCGCGTGGACTCGCCCGCGTATTTCTTGTCCTGCGGCACGGCCCCGAGCGATGCAAACTGAAATATCTTGTTGTCTTCGCCAATGCGGGTGTGGCCCTCGATCACGCAGTGCGGCCCGACGCTGGTGCGTGCTCCGATGCGCACATGCGGCCCGATCACCGCATAGGGTCCCACCGTCGCCGTGCTGTCGATGTGCGCAGCCGGGTCAATGATGGCAGTGGAATGAATGTTGGACACGAACCGCGGCTCCCGAAAAATCAGGCCACGGTACGCATGGTGCACATGATTTCGGCTTCGCAGGCAATGCTGTCACCCACGCGCGCCACGCCCCTGAACTTGTAGATGCCGCCCTTGATGCGGTCCAGATCGATTTCGAGAATCAGTTGATCGCCGGGCTCCACGGGGCGCTTGAAACGCGCACCGTCAATGCCGACGAAATAGAACACCTTGTCGTCGCCGGGCGCCTCGCCCATCATGTCGAACGACAGCAGTCCGGCGGCCTGGGCAAGCGCTTCGAGCATCAGCACGCCGGGCATGACGGGGCGGGCCGGAAAGTGGCCCGTGAAGAAAGGCTCGTTGATGGTGACGTTCTTGATCGCCTGAATATGCTTGCCGCGCTCAAGCTCTACCACACGGTCTACCAGCAGGAACGGGTAGCGGTGTGGAAGCAGCTTGAGGATTTGGTGAATGTCCATCATGTTTTCAGCGGTCTAACCGTCGTTTTTGATTGTTTGTTCCAGAGACTTGACCCGCTCGCGCAGCTTGTAGAGCTGCCTCAGTGTGGCCGCGTTCTTTTCCCAACTCGCATTGTCGTCGAACGGGAACACTCCGGTGTAGTGGCCGGCGCGCGGAATCGAGCGCATGACCACGGTGTTTGTGGAAATATGCACATTGTCTGCGATTGTGAGGTGTCCAATGATGGAAGCCGCACCCGCAATCATGCAATGGGCACCGATTTTCGTGCTCCCGGCCACCGCAGTGCACCCGGCCATCGCCGTGTGGTGGCCGATGTGCACGTTGTGGGCGATCTGGATGAGATTGTCGAGCTTGACGCTGTCCTCGATCACCGTGTCCCCGAGCGCACCGCGATCGATGCAGGTGTTCGCGCCGATCTCGACATCATTGCCAATGCGCACGGCCCCGAGTTGCTCGATCTTCACCCAATCGCCCCGCTCGGGCGCAAAGCCGAAGCCGTCGGCACCGATCACGACACCCGGGTGAATGATGCAGCGCTCGCCGATGACGCAGCGCTCGCCCACGTTCACGCGGGCCTTGAGCACGGTATGGGCACCGATGCGCGCGCCGCGTTCCACCACGCACAGCGGACCAACGAACGCACTGGGATCGACCCATGCCTCGGGATCGACGACCGCGCTTGCGTGAATGCCGTGCTGCGCGCCCGTCGCATGCGTGCGCTTCCACAACTGAGTCAGGCGTGCGAAATATACGTAGGGGTCGGGCGTGACGATGCACGCGCCGCGTGTCAGCGCGACGTCCCGCAGCGCGGGCGCCACAATGACGCAGGCCGCCCGGGAGGCGGCCAGTTGGCTCTGGTAGCGCGGGTTGTTCAGAAAGGCGATGTCGCCAGGCCCGGCAGTCTCAAGCGGGGCGATACGGAGAATTTCCGTTTCTCCTTCCCCTCCCTCAAGACTGCCACCCAGTTCATCGACGATCTGTCCTAGTCGCAAGCTCACGCGATGCCCGTCACTGCCAGCCGGTTCACGTCACTTGCCGTTGCCGGAGTTCATGGCCTTGATCACCTTGTCGGTGATGTCCAGCTTCGGGTTGATGTAGACGGCTTCCTGCAGGATCACGTCGTACTTCTCGGCTTCGGCGACTTGCTTGACGACCTTGTTGGCGCGGTCAAGCACGGTCGCGAGCTCTTCGCTCTTGCGCGAGCTCAGGTCTTCCTGGAACTCGCGGCGCTTGCGCTGAAAGTCGCGTTCCTGGTCGCCGAGCGTACGCTGACGTGTGGCGCGCTGGCCTTCGGACAAGGTAGGCGCTTCGCGTTCAAACTTTTCGGTGTCGCGCTTGAGCGCGTTGCCTTGATCGACCAGCTCTTTTTCGCGCTTGGCGAATTCTTGCTCAAGCTTGCCCTGAGCGGCCTTGGCGGAGTTGGCTTCGCGGAACACACGATCGGTGTTGACGAAGCCAGCCTTGAATTCCTGAGCCTGTGCAGGCACCGCTGCGGCAAAGCTGCCCAGCAAAACGACCAAGGGAGATGACGGGAAAGGGAAGTCATTAGAAGGATGTTCCGATCTGGAATTGCAATTTCTGGATTCTATCGCCGGCAAATTTACGCACCGGCTGCGCAAACGCGATACGCAACGGACCAAGTGGGGAAATCCAGCTCAACCCCAAACCCGTGGACACGCGCATTTCACTGAACTCCCAATTTTCTTTTTCACCATACACGTTACCGGCATCGACGAAAGCGAAGACGCGCAGTGTACGGTCATTGCCTGCACCCGGGAATGGTGCAATCAATTCAGCATTCAAGGTGACCTTCTTGGGCCGCCGAGCACGGAGCCGGTCACGTCACGCGGGCCGAGCGTGCCCTGCTCGAAGCCGCGCACCGATCCCAGACCACCCGAGTAATAGTTCTTGAAGACCGGGAACGGCTGGCCGTTGAGGCCCTTGCCCAGACCCAGTTCGCCGTTGAAGGCCAGCGTGAACTTCTTGTTCAGCGGCACGTACTGCTGGTACTGGTAGTTGGCCTTGACGTAGCGGGCATCACCGGCCAGGGACATTTCGGAATTCAGGCGCTGGTAGCGACCCGAATTTGGCGCAAGCGCGCTGTCGCGGCTGTCGCGACCCCAACCGATGGTCAGGGGAATCGAGAAGCTGCTGGAGCCGTAGTCGCGCATGTACGCAAGGTAGGCGGCCGGAATGTTCGTGCCTTCCTTGATGCGCGTGTTTTCGATGCCTGCGCCGAAAAACACGGTATCGATCTCGCTGAACGGAATGCCGAAACGCATGCTGCCACCGGCCGTGACCAACTGGTAGTCACCGCCCATGTCCGCATAAGGCTTGGCCGTGCGGTAGTAGACGTCGAGCGTGCGCGAGATGCCGTCCTTGGTGAAGTACGGGTCCGTGGTGCTGAACACGACGGTGCGGTTGTACTTGCTGGTGTTGACGTCCACGCCCAGATAGTTGCCCGAGCCGAACACGTTTTCCTGCTTGATGCCGAACGAGAGCGAAATCTTTTCCGCGCTCGAGAAACCGGCACCGAGCGTGAGCGAGCCGGTCGGCTTTTCCTTGACGTTGACGACCAGATCGACCTGATCGGGCGAATTCGGCACTTCCTGCGTTTCCACGTCCACTTCGGTGAAGAAGCCCAGACGGTCCACGCGATCACGCGAGAGCTTGATCTTGTCGGCGTCATACCAGGACGATTCGAACTGGCGGAACTCGCGGCGGATCACGGCGTCGCGCGTGCGGTTGTTGCCGCTCACGTTGATGCGGCGCACATAGGCGCGGCGCGAAGGCTCGGCACGCAGCACGAGCGCCACACGGTCGTTTTCCTTGTCGATCTCGGGCACCGCCTCGACCTTGGCAAAGGCGTAGCCGAAATTGCCGAAGTGATCGGTGAACGCCTTGGTGGTTTCGGCCACCTTGTCGCCGTTGTAGGGCTCGCCGGGACGGATCGTGACCATCGACTTGAACTCGTCTTCGCGGTCAAGAAAATTGCCCTCGAGCTTCACGCCGGAGACGATGTAGGGATTGCCTTCGGTGACGTTCACGGTGATCGTGATGTCCTGCTTGTCCGGAGAAATCGCCACCTGCGTGGAGTCGATGCGGAATTCCAGATAGCCGCGCGACAGGTAGTACGAACGCAGTGTTTCCAGATCGGCGTTGAGCTTGGCGCGCGAGTAGCGGTTGGACTTGGTGTACCAGCTCAACCAGCCGCCCGTGTCCTGATCGAACTGGTCCTTGAGCGTGCCTTCGCTGAACGCCTTGGCGCCCACGATGTGGATCTCCTTGATCTTCGCGGGCTCGCCCTCGACGACGGTGAAGGTCAGGTTCACGCGATTGCGTTCGATCGGCGTCACCGTGGTCACGACGTTCACGCCGTACATGCTCTTGTTGATGTACTGGCGCTTGAGTTCCTGCTCGGCGCGGTCGGCCAGCGCCTTGTCGAACGGACGGCCTTCGGTCAGGCCCACGTCGCGCATGGCCTTCTTGAGCGTTTCGGCGTCGAATTCCTTGGTGCCCGAGAAGTCCACGTCGGCGATGGTCGGACGCTCTTCCACGACCACTACGAGCACATTGCCTGCGGCCTCCAGGCGCACGTCCTTGAACAGGCCCAGTGCGAACAGCGCGCGGATCGCGGCTGCGCCCTTTTCATCGGTGTATTCATCGCCCACGCGCAGCGGCAGGGAAGCGAACACGGTGCCGGCCTCGACACGCTGGAGCCCCTCGACACGGATGTCCTGAACGCGGAACGGATCCAATGCCCAAGCCTGAGCTGCGAAGACCATGGCAGCGATTGCTGTTGCAGTGCGCACGCCCAAGCGATTGAATTGTTTTTTCATGAGTGAATTGAAGCCAGTACCCAGTACCGCAGCACCGTGTGGCGAATGTTTAGCCAAAAAGCCGGGTTACATACCGGGTAACGTCATTGAACATGGCGATGGACATCATCACCAGCAGTACCGCGACGCCGCCCCGCTGGAGCCGTTCCATCCAGGCATCGGACACGCCGCGACCTGTCAGTCCTTCCCAAAGATAATACATCAGGAGTCCACCGTCCAGAACGGGCACAGGCAACAGGTTCAATACGCCAAGGCTCACGCTGATCAGGGCCATGAAGATCAGGTACTGCGTGAGTCCCATGCTCGCCGACTTGCCCGCGTAGTCGGCAATCGTCAGCGGCCCGCTCAAGTTTTTGAGGGATGCCTCGCCAATCACCATTCGGCCCATCATGCGAAGCGTCAGCACCGAGACTTCCCAGGTGCGCTGCACGCCCTTCCAGATACCTTCCGCAAAACCATAGTGAACCGTCACGAGTTCCGGCGGCTCGCCGACGAATGCGCCGATACGACCGTAGGAACCATTTGCATCCTGCAACACTTCAGGAGTGACCGACACATCGATCTGCCGCCCTTCGCGCTCAATGCGCCAGCTTTGCGTTGCCGCCTTGCCATCCTTGACCGAGTTGCGGATCAGCTCGCGCAACTGCATGCCGTCCACGATGTTGCTCGAATCGACGCGCAGCACCAGATCGTTCTGCTTCAGGCCCGCGCGCGCCGCTGCGCTGTCGGCCATCACCTCACCTATCAGAGGCCGGGTCCACGGACTCACGATGCCGATCTTGCGGAACAGGTCGAGGTCGGCATCCTTGGCATTGAGCGACGCCAGATCGAGCGTGATCTCGCGTGCGCCCGAGCCGCTCGCGCCCTTCACCGACAGCCGGGCATTCTGACTATCGAGCGCACCACGCGTCAACAGCCAGCGCACCTCTTCATATGACTGCACCGGCTCGATCTCATCGCCTGCCAACGCGGCACCGACCACCAGTTCGCCGCCCTGCAAGCCCGCCTTGTCGGCCACCGAGCCCGCGACCGGAACGGCGAGCAGCGGTTTGGCCTCATCGACACCGGTCCAGTTGACGACCGAATAAAGCACCACGGCCAGCAGCAGATTGGCCAGCGGCCCGGCCGCGACGATGGCCGCGCGCGACTTCAGGGGCTGGGTGTTGAATGCCAGATGACGCTCTTCGGGAGCCACCGGAGCCTCGCGCTCGTCGAGCATGCGCACATAGCCGCCGAGCGGAATCGCCGTGACCACGAACTCGGTCGGTGAGCCCTTCTTCTGCCAGCGCAGCAGCGGCTTGCCGAATCCCACCGAAAAGCGCAGCACCTTCACGCCACAGGCCACGGCCACGCGGTAGTGGCCATACTCGTGAACCGCAATCAGCACGCCGAGCGCCACGACGAACGCAACAATGGTCAGCAGCATTTGAAGAATCTCCAGAAAGAACGAATCAGACCGATCCGATTCGGGCCACCGCATCCTCGGCGGCGGCGCGGGATTGCCCGTCGAGCGCCAGCAGCGCCTCGAGCGAATCCGGGTTGGACGGTATCACACGCTCCAAAGTTTCAAGGTTGACGGCATGAATTTGGTCGAAGCGGATTTTCCCGCCGAGAAAGGCCGCCACCGACACTTCGTTGGCCGCATTCAGCACCGCCGTCGTACCCTGCGGTGCGCGCAGCGTCTGCCACGACAGATGCAGTCCGGGGAAACGCACGGCGTCGGCTTCCTCGAAGGTGAGCGCGGCGAGCTTCGAAAAATCGAGTGTCGGCGTGCCGCTTTCGATGCGCTCGGGCCAGGCCAGACCGACAGCAATCGGCACGCGCATGTCGGGCGTGCCGAGTTGGGCAATGATGGACGCATCGACGAACTGCACCATCGAATGGATGATCTGCTGTGGATGGATCACCACCTTGATCTGCTCGGGCGTCAGGTTGAACAGCCAACGCGCCTCGATCACTTCGAGCGCCTTGTTCATCATCGTCGCCGAGTCGATGGAGATCTTGCGGCCCATCGCGAAATTCGGGTGCGCGCAGGCCTGATCGGGCGTGACGTCCCTGAGCGTGAGGGGATCGCGCGTACGAAACGGCCCACCCGAGGCGGTCAGCAGAATATGGTCGATGCGCCGCGCCCAGGTTGACGAATCCTCGGGCAGGCTCTGGAAGATCGCCGAATGCTCGCTGTCGATGGGCAGCAGCGTCGCGCCACCCGCCTTCACCGCCCGCATGAAGACCGCACCGCCGACGACGATGGCCTCCTTGTTGGCGAGCAGCAGGCGCTTGCCCGCGTTTGCAGCGGCAAGGCACGGAGCCAGACCCGCCGCACCGACGATGGCCGCCATCACCGCATCGACCTCATCATGCGAGGCGATGACCTCGAGCGCGTTCGGCGTCCGCAGCACCTCGGTCGCAAGACCATGGGCCTTGAGACGCTCGGCCAGTTGCTTCGCATGCGGCGCACTGACCATCACCGCGTAACGCGGCTTGAACTGCGCGCACTGGGCGAGCATCACCTCGACCTGCGTCGAGGCGCTCAGCGCAAAGACTTCATATTGATCGAGATGGCGAGCCACCACGTCAAGCGTGTTGGCTCCCACCGAGCCCGTGGAGCCCAGGACGGTCAGACGTTGTTTCGTCGTCATGCGATTGCAAAGTAAGTGAGCATCATGGCCAGCGGCACCGCGGGCAGGATGGCATCGATGCGATCCAGCACACCGCCGTGACCGGGCAGCAGGTTGCTGCTGTCCTTCATTCCGGCGCTGCGCTTGACCAGTGATTCCACCAGATCACCCACCACGCTCATGGCGGCCATGAAGACCGCGCCAAGCAGCAACAGCCAATAGCCCTTGGCCGCCAGACGCGAATAAAAACTGGGCACTGCCGCCTGATTGGAGGCGTCGAGCGCCACCCAGACGATGGCCAGCACGACCACACCGATCATGCCGCCCCAGACACCCTCCCAGCTCTTGCCGGGACTGATGGCCGGCGCCAGCTTGTTTTTGGTGAATTTCAGACCGAAGGTGCGTCCTGCAAAGTAGGCAAAGATGTCGGCCGCCCAGACCAGCACCAACACCGACAGCAAAAAATTGATGCCGATATGGCGCGCCTGCACCACCGCGAGCCAGGCGGTCCAGAGAGCCAGCACGCCGCCGATCAACCGGATGGCCCTCGGAATCCTGGGCCAGCCCGCGACTCCGCCGCGCAGCAGATAGGCACCGCCGAGCACCCAGCAGGCGCCCGCAATCGTCCAGAGCCACGGCAGCGGTGTGCTGAGCCAGCCGAGTTGCCAGCTCAGGCCGCAGAGAATCAGGCAGAGCGCGCTGACCGCAAGCGCCGCAGCGCCCTTGAGGCCATTGAGCCGCCCCCACTCCCACGCGCCCGCCGACATGAAGATCAGCAGCAGGACGGTCAGGGGCAGCGGGTTCGAGGCGAACAGCGCGGGCAGCAGAATGGCCAGCAGCACCAGGGCAGTTATGACACGTTGTTTGAGCATCCGTCAGCCCCTTATCAGATCGGTCTGCACTCAGACCCTTGAAGATTTCTGCACCTGCGCCGAGGTCTTGCCGAAACGGCGTTCCCGGGCAGCATACGCCGCAATGGCCTCGTCCAGCGCCGCTTCGTCGAACTCGGGCCATAGTCGGTCGCTGAAATACAGTTCGGAATAGGCGCACTGCCACAACAGGAAATTGCTGATGCGCATCTCACCGCCGGTGCGGATCAGCAAATCCGGATCGGCCACGAACGACAGCGCCATCGCCCGGTCGAGACTCAATTCGGTGATTGCCTCGCCGCGCGCAGCCAGTTGGGCTGCGGCCTGCGCGATGTCCCAGCGGCCACCGTAGTTGAAGCAAACATTGAGGATCAGCCGCGTGTTGCCTGCGGTGACGGCTTCGGCCTGGTGCAGGCCCTCGCGCACTTTCTCGGAAAGACTGGCGGTATCGCCGACAAAATGCAGTTGCACGCCGTCCTTGTGAAGCTGCGGCACCTCGCGCGCGAGCGCCTTGGCCAGCAGATCCATGAGGCCCGACACCTCGTCGGCCGGACGATTCCAGTTCTCGGAAGAAAACGCAAATACCGTAAGTACGCCCACGCCGCGTTCGGCGCAGGCGCGGGCGCAGCGCCGCAGCGACTCGACGCCCTGCCTGTGCCCCGCCAGTCGCGGCAGCAGGCGGCGAGTGGCCCACCGGCCATTGCCATCCATGACGATGGCGATGTGGTGCGGAACCACGCTGGAAGAAGAAGACATGTACGAAAGCGCGATGACGATCCGACCCGTAAGAATCAGATGGCCATGATTTCCTGTTCCTTGGCGGCGACCAGTGCGTCGATGTCGGCGATGTGCTTGTCGGTGAGCTTCTGGACTTCGGCTTCCGAGCGCTTCTGATCGTCCTCGGAGGCTTCCTTGTCCTTGACCAGCTTCTTCACGCCTTCATTGGCGTCACGGCGCAGGTTGCGGATCGCAATCTTGGAATTTTCGCCTTCGGTGCGCGCGAGCTTGGTCATTTCCTTGCGGCGCTCTTCGCTCATCGGCGGCATCGGCACGCGGATCAGGTCGCCCATCGAGGCAGGGTTCAGGCCCAGATCGCTTTCGCGGATGGACTTCTCGATCTTGGCGCCCATGTTCTTTTCCCAGGGCTGAACGCTGATGGTGCGCGAATCGAGCAGCGTCACATTGGCAACCTGCGACAGCGGCACCATCGAGCCGTAGTACTCGACGTGAATGGTGTCGAGCAACTGCGGATTGGCACGGCCCGTGCGGACCTTGCCCAGATTGCTCTTGAGCGCCTCGATGGACTGGTCCATCTTGGTCTGGGTGGTTTTCTTGATATCGGCGATGGTCATATTATTCTCCTCAGCAAGTGCAAAGCGCACCGACGCATGGCGCGCGCGGATCACGAATGCTGCAAAACCCTCAAGCGTACACCAGTGTGCCTTCGTCTTCGCCCATAACCACTCGCTTGAGTGCGCCGGACTTCACAATCGAAAACACGCGAATCGGCAGGCGCTGATCGCGGCACAGCGCAAACGCCGTGGCATCCATGATGCCGAGGTTGCGCGTGATGGCCTCGTCGAAGGTCAGCTTGGCATAGCGCGTGGCGCTCGGATCCTTTTGCGGATCGGCGGTGTACACGCCATCGACCTTCGTGGCCTTGAGCACCAGCTCGGCACCGATTTCCGCACCGCGCAGCGCAGCGGCGGTGTCGGTAGTGAAGAAGGGATTGCCGGTGCCGGCAGCAAACACCACCACCTTGCCTTCTTCGAGATATTGAAGCGCCTTGGGGCGCACATAGGGCTCGACCACCTGCTCGATCGCGATGGCGGACATCACGCGTGCGGTGAGACCCTGCTTGTCCATGGCGTCGGCAAGCGCGAGCGCGTTCATCACGGTCGCGAGCATGCCCATGTAATCCGCCGTGGCGCGGTCCATGCCGACGGAGCCGCCGGCCACGCCACGGAAGATGTTGCCACCACCAATCACCACCGCCACCTGTACGCCCATGCGGGTGACTTCGGCGATCTCTTCCACCATGCGCACGATGGTCGCACGGTTGATGCCGAACTGGTCATCTCCCATGAGCGCCTCACCAGACAACTTGAGCAAAATGCGCTTGAGGGCTGGTTGGGCGATGGTCATGGAAGTTCTCCGTAAGGCTGGGGATGAAAGAGGAATGGGTGGTAGCGGTCAGGCGACTGAAAGAATCAGGCGCCGGCCTTCGCAGCAGCCACCTGGGCGGCCACTTCGGCTGCGAAGTCGTCGGTCTTCTTCTCGATGCCTTCGCCCACGACGTACATCGTGAACGCCTTGATCGTGGTGTTGGCAGCCTTGAGCATCTGCTCGACGGTCTGCTTGCAGTCGGCTGCCTTCACGAAGACCTGGTTGTACAGCGAGACTTCCTTGAGGTACTTCTGCACCGAGCCTTCAACCATCTTGGCAGCGATGTCGGCAGGCTTGCCGGACTCTTCGGCCTTGGCAGCAGCGACCGAGCGCTCCTTTTCGATCAGGTCGGCGGGCACGTCGGCCGAAGACAGCGCCACGGGCTTCATGGCGGCGATGTGCATAGCCACGTCCTTGGCGGCAGTCGCATCACCTTCGTACTCGACGACCACGCCAATGCGCGTGCCGTGCAGATACACCGCCAGGTTCGAGCCGTCGAAACGCTTGAAGCGGCGGAACGACATGTTCTCGCCGATCTTGCCGATCAGGCCCTTGCGCACGTCTTCGAGCGTCGGGCCGAAACCGTCCTGCTCGTAGGCCAGCGCGGAAAGCGCAGCCACGTCGGCAGGGTTCTTTTCAGCGATCAGCTTGGCGGCAGCGTTCGACATCGAGATGAAGCTGTCGTTCTTGGACACGAAGTCGGTTTCGCTGTTCACTTCGATCATGGCGCCGGTGTTGCCATTGACGAAAGCGGTGATCACGCCTTCGGCAGCGATGCGCGAGGCGGCCTTGCCAGCCTTGGTGCCGAGCTTCACGCGCAGCAGCTCCTCGGCCTTGGCCATGTCGCCGTCGGCTTCGGTCAGCGCCTTCTTGCATTCCATCATCGGTGCGTCGGTCTTTGCGCGCAGTTCTGCGACCATGCTTGCGGTAATTGCCATCGTATTTCTCCAGAATCAGTTCAGTTCGTTACGGATTGCAGGCTAAAAAAAAGGGGGCTCTTTTGGAGGCCCCGCTTTTCTTCGCGACGAGTCGCGCGGCCCGGTTGAATTTAGGCAGCGGCTTCGTCCACTTCCACGAATTCGTCGGAGCCTTCGGCAGACACTGCCTTGACCACTTCGTTGACCGCATTCGCGCGGCCTTCGAGGATAGCGTCAGCGATACCACGGGCGTACAGCGTCACGGCCTTGGCCGAGTCATCGTTACCGGGATCACATAGTCGATACCTTCTGGGGAGTGGTTGGAGTCAACCACGCCGATCAGCGGAATACCGAGCTTCTTGGCTTCGGCAATGGCGATCTTGTGGAAGCCCACGTCGATCACGAAAATGGCGTCCGGCAGAGCGGTCATGTCCTGGATGCCGCCGATGTCCTTCTCGAGCTTGTCGAGTTCACGGGCGAACATCAGTTGCTCCTTCTTGCTCATGGCCTCAAGGCCGGTTTCCTGCTGCGCCTTCATGTCCTTCAGACGCTTGATCGAGGTCTTCACGGTCTTGAAGTTGGTCAGCATGCCGCCCAGCCAGCGCTGGTCAACGAAAGGCACGCCAGCGCGCAGTGCTTCTTCCTTGAGGATTTCACGAGCCTGGCGCTTCGTGCCGACCATCAGCACGGTGCCACGGTTGGCAGACAGTTGCTTGACGTACTTCTGCGCCTCCTGGAACATCGGCAGCGACTTTTCCAGGTTGATGATGTGAATCTTGTTGCGGTGACCGAAGATGTACGGAGCCATCTTGGGGTTCCAGAAGCGGGTCTGGTGGCCAAAGTGGACACCGGCTTCCAGCATTTCACGCATAGTGACGGACATAGGAATTCTCCAAAGGTTGGGTCTTAAATCCGGCCCCGATTAATCGACGCGAAGACTTGCGTGCTTCGCGGCAACACCTTGACGGGCCAGTTTGCGATTGATCTGCGCCCCGCTGCGCACTCCACCTGATGGATATCAGGCAAAGGCAGCATTCGGCAAAACCCTCGGATTGTAGCACGCCTGACCGGGTTTTCGTCGCGACACGCCGATGCATATTCTCGCGCCCACGGCGCACCAGTCCGCGAAGTTTTGCAATTCGGCCACGAACCTGTCATCAAGATCGGCGACCTTTGCATGCAATCCAGCATCTCGGTCCACAGGGTTCCCCGATCCTGAGCGGTGCCCGAAATTTTGCGCTCCCGACTGACGGCTCACCGTCCTCAGCCAGCGCACAATGCAGGGCTTTGCCACAATAGATGGTGAAAATGGAACGCACGGAACCACAGACACCGCACGCTACCCTGCCCGACGGGCATCACAGTACGAACAAGTTGAGATTTCATGGAAATAGCCATTGTGGGCGCGGGCATTGTGGGAGTTGCCACCGCTTATGAACTGGCATGCGACGGGCACCAGGTCACGGTGTACGAACAACGCAGCGCCGCCGCGGAAGAAGCCAGTTTTGCAAGCTCGGGCCTGCTTGCACCTGCATTGCTGATCCCGTGGTCGAGCCCCGGCGTGGGCGCAAATACCAACAACCTGCTCTGGGGTCGCCAGCCCGCATTCCGCATGGCGCGCGGTGCGGGTCTCGCCGAATACCGCTGGCTCGCGCGCTGGCGCAAGGCCGGTAGCGCTCCGACGGCCATGGCCACGATGCGGGCGCTCGAACAACTCGGCCGCTTCAGCGTCGAGCGCACCCGCAGGCTCATCGAGCTGTTCCAGATCGACGTGGAAACCTGCCACGGCACCTTGGTGCTGCTGCGCGGCAAGAACGACATGCGCAGGCTTGAGCCGGTTCCCGGTCTGCTGCATGAAGCCGGCGGCGCACTCCGGGAGATCGACGCCGACAACGCGCGACTGATCGAGCCCGGTCTGTCCGCCGATGCCCCGTTTGCCGGAGCGCTGCACGCGGGCGAGGGTGAGGCCGCGAACTGCCGACTGTTCGCGCAGGTGCTTCGCTATGCCGCGCAGGAACACGGCGCGCAGTTCCGCTTCAACGCGCAGGTGCAGTCGATCAGCACCCAACCCACGGGGCTGCAGATTGCGGGTGAGCCCGCGCCGCGCCGTGCCGACGCCGTCGTGCTGTGCGCGGGTCTGGCGAGCGCAGCACTGCTTCGCAAGCAGGGGCTGCAACTGCCGATGGCTCCCGTGTATGGCTACACCATCAGCGCGCCACTGCGCGAAGACACGCATGCGCCCCAGGGTTCGGTGATCGATCCGCTGCACCGCATCACCATTTCCCGACAAGGGCTGCGCGTGCGCGTGTCCGGTGGTGCGGAACTGGGATACGGCGGTGGCGAACACCACGCCGATACGCTGCAAAAGCTCTATCTCGCGCTCTCGGGCTGGTTTCCGGGTGGCGCGCAGCTTTCGTCCAACCAGGTGCAGATTCTGCGCGGAGCCCGCCCCACCCTGCCCGACGGCGCGCCGGTGCTCGGCCCGAGCGGCCTTCCGGGGTGTGGCTGAATGCCGGACACGGTGCCTGCGGCTGGGCTCTGGCCTGCGGCAGTGCGCGGGTGCTGGCGGATCGCATCGTCCAGTCTTCGCCGAGTGTGGAACTAGAAGCCTTCAGCGCCAACAGATTCTGAGCCGCCGCGCTCGTCCCCGGCGATGTGCGCATCGTGCGGGGCTTTTTTAGTGGCCTGCCCCATCCAAGGCGCTGAGGTTGCAATGAAGGCTGTTGACTCGATCCAACACATTGGTAATCAGTCGTAAATTGCGTCGCCACTCCACGTGATAAGCGCTCGTCCGACACGAATTTTTCCAACGCGAGTGTTCCAATACGCCCATCGGTCAACGTAATGGCTTAGTCAAACGTTGATCGATTGAATCCCAACGACTTTTTTTCCCGAGGACCTGTCATGAACCGCAATATCCGCCAAGGATCGCGCGCTCTGGCAGCCTTCACGGTAACGGTAGCTTTGGCGGTAGCAGCTACTGCCATGACACTGATTCCCGATGAGGCTGTGCAGTCCGTCGATTCGCTGACAACAGCAAACACGCAATTGGATAGGCTGCTGAGTGCAGAACTGTTCAACTGAGTGAATACGTAAGAGCTTCGCAAAGGCTCGAAAGCGGGCGTCATCTCACGCCGCCCGTATTCCGTTTTGTCAACTTCCCTGTTCAAGGCCTCCTCACCGAGGCCTTTTCGCTTTTCTCGTCCGCTCGCGCGCCGTTTGCTGACGCCGCCGCTGGCTGGCCCTGGCTTTCGATCAGGGCCATGCGGCGCTGCAAAGCCGTCGCCAGATCCACGTCGCCCAACGCTCTGGCACGTTCTGCTCGGAGGCTCAGCCAGCCCAGCAGCGCATGGCTCCAGCCCTGCGCCGACGCGGTTTCGGTGGCTGTCACCAGTGTTTCTGGCGTGGCGCGGCCGGCCTTCAACGCTGCGCCTGCGGCCACCAACTGCGAGAGCGGATCGGCAATGGCCTTGATCGCGCCCACATCGCTCGCGGCCTTGCGCTGCGCTTCGGGCAACAGTGCGATCTGCGCCGCGGCAAGCGGTCTGCCCGCGAGATAGTCCGCATACGCCTGCTCGGCCACGCTGGCATCAGCACGCAGCGACTCGAATGCACTGCACTCCTGCAACTGGGCACTCGCGACCTGCGCGGCACAGCGGTTGAGTTCAACCAGCGCGAGCTGCTCCACGCTGCCGGTGCGCGAGACCTCGCTGCGGGCCGTGCGCCACTCCTGATCTGCCACGCGCGACTTGCCCGAGAGATAGGCGTCGCTCGCGCGCTGCACCGAGCCGTGGGCGTTCACCTTCCAGTCGGGCGTCGGCGGCTTGTCGGCACATGCGGCGAGCGCCAGGGCCGCGCCGGTCCACAACGTCCATCGCGACAAAATGCGTGCAGTGGTGGTGCTCATGGCAGTTTCAACTCCGAGTCTTTCGCAAACGGCCATTTGCGGTTGATGTCATTGAGCAGCGTCTCCACCTTGCGCAGATTCGCCTCGACCTCGCCGCGCAGCGCGCCCAGATCGGTAGTCGCCTCGTTCGCGTTGGCCGCAATGCCTTGTGCCTCGACCAGCACGGCATCGATTTTCTTGAGGCTCTGGCGCGTATCGGTCAGCAGGCCGTTGAGCTGCAACACCGCCGCACGCACGTCCTGCACCAGACCGGCCTCCTTGCTCGTGCCGAACACCTGCTTGTCGGCCTTGACCACCACGCCATCGACGCGCGCCAGCAACTGGTTCACGCGGTCAAGCGTGAGTGCGATCTTTTTGGAGTCGGCCTCGTTGCCGGTGAGCACCTTGAGCGCCCCACCGGGACCGTTGAGGCTTTCGGTGAGCGAGCGCACGTTCTCCACCACGCCGCCGAGCGCCGAGCCCTGACTGGTCATGTTGTTCAGATTCTCCAGCAGCTCGCGCGCAGACGCCATGAGCTGCGGAATTTCGGCCGTCGCGTCGCCGCGCAGCACCGGGCGCTTGGCACCGTCCTCCAGTTGCGGATCGGTCAGGATGCCGCTGTAGGCCTTGATCGACGTACCGCCGACGATGCCGCTGACCAGCGTGAACACGCTGGTCGTGCGCAGCCAGTGCGCGTCCTTGCGCGGCACGTCGATGAGGATGTGCACCTCGGCGTTTTCCGCAAGTTCGATCCGGCGCACGCGGCCAATCGGAAAGCCCTGGAACGTCATGTCCATGCCGACGGATACGCCCTGCGAATCATCGGCCGTGAGGATCAGCCGCTGCGTCGGCTCGAATACGCCGCGCGCATACATCAGATAGATGATCGCGCCGACGATCAGCGCCGCCGTGAACAGCAGCATCGCCACCGCCTTGCGCTCCAGATGCGCGACCGGGCGCAGCAACTCCTCGCTCTCGAGCCGGCTGCGTTGCGTGGGGGTCGGTTCCTTGTCTGGATCATTCATATTGTTGTGCCCAGTGTTTCAGTAGTAGTTGCCGACGAGCGATGCCGCCTCGATCAGCAGCAGCACGGCGAACATGCGCGCCAGCCCGCCGAGTTCGGAATCGAGCTGGCGCGGCGCGCCGTTCAGTTGGGTCTTCGCGTCGGCATACAGTCCCTCGGCCATTGGAATCAGCGCAATCGCCAGGCTGAAGAACACCGTCTTGAAGGTGAAGATCAGCGTGATCTGCGGCGTGAACACGTGGCCGAACATGCGCGTGTAGATCGGCAGCCCCGCAAGACTCAACCCGTACACGCCCACATAGGCCATGACCAGCGCCACCACGCACGAGAGCGCGGCCAGTGTGACACTTGCATAGACGCCCGCCACCACGCGCGGCAGCAGCTCCACCCGGATCGGGTCGGCACCGTGCGCGCGCAATCTGTCGAAATAGCCCGACTGCTGCATCAGCGCGAGCTGGGTGCCGTTGGGTATCGTCGCGCGCATGGCGACGAACAGCGCTGCGGTGAGCGGAATCAGTTCCAGCACCAGCACGCGAATCACCATTTCGAGCGCGTAACGCGACAGGCCGTAGCTCTGCGCCGTCACCACCACGATGCGCGTGATCACCAGGCTGAGCAACGCCGCCAGCAAGGTGTGGCCGATCAGGATCGGCGCGGTTTCCAGATACATGTGCCGCGCGAGCCGCCAGCGCGTGGCGCGGTTGTAGCTCGAAGGCGAAAGCATCAGCACCAGCACCACCGCGCCCAGATAGAGGATGCGCCACCATGCCACGGCCCAGCGCCGCAGCGTATTCCAGATGCGATCCGGCAGATCGACGATGCCTTGGGCTGCGCTCATGCTTTGATCATAGCGGGGCATCCGCGCGATTCCACGTCAGACATGGCGCTTGTGTGCGGGCTGCGGGGCGGCACGGGCTCGGCATCCGCGCGCTCGTGCAGCGCCTCGATCACATGACAATGCCCGCCCGTGCCATCGCAGCGTCCGCGCAGCGACAGCAGCTCCTGCTCCAGCGTTTGCAGTTCGGCAAGCCGCGTGCGCACGTGCTCCAGATGCTCATCGAGGGTCACGCAGGCCGCGTGCGCATCGCCTTGCGCCGCGCGATGATCGAGTGCCAGCAGCGTGCGCACCTCGCCAAGCGACATGTCCATGGCCCGGCACAGCCGCACGAAACGCAGGCGGTGGATTTCATCATCGGTGTAGAGCCGGTACTGATTGCCCGCGCGCGCCTGCTCGGGAAGCAGGCCTTCCTTCTCGTAGTAACGAATGCTCGCGGCCGGAATGCCCGACAGGCGCGCGGCATCTCCGATACGGTATTGGGGACTTTGCAGGGACATCGCTTGACCTTCAAGTGACTTCAAGGTTTCCAATCATGACATGAGTCAGAACACCCCCTCGTCAGCGCCCCTGAATCAACGCATCGCGCATCGAAACATGAGCATGATCACGATCACGATCATTCCCATGACCACGTCCCCACCAAGCCCGTCAAGAAAACCGCCGCGCCTGCCATCGGTTGCGGTGCCTGCTGCGGCAGTAGTGCACCGTCTTCCTCACACGCGCACGGCGATGGCGACGATGCCCACGCAGGCCACGACCACGGCGTGCTGCCCGGCTGGCCGCGCATCTATGCGGCGCTCGCCGTTGCGCTGGGCGCGGAAATCTGCCACTGGTACGAGCTGCAATACGTGGGCATGGCGCTTGCGGTCGTGGCCATCCTGCTTTCGGGCCTGGGCGTCTACAAGGCGGGCATCCGGAGCCTGCTGAATCTCAAGCTCGGCATTCACGCGCTCATGGCGGTTGCCGTCACCGGTGCCTTCCTGATCGGCCAGTGGCCCGAGGCCGCGATGGTGATGGCGCTGTACGCCGCCGCCGAGCGCATCGAAGACCAGGCCATGGACAAGGCGCGCAACGCGATCCGCAGCCTGCTCCATCTCGCGCCAGAAACCGCCGACGTGCTGCACACCGACGGTTCGGTGCAGAAAACCCCGGTCGATCAGGTCAGAGTCGGCACCACCGTGCGCATTGCTCCCGGCGCACGCGTGCCGCTTGACGGCACCGTGACCCAAGGCGAAAGCGCGGTCGATCAGGCACCCATCACGGGCGAGAGCCAGCACGCGGACAAGACCGTGGGCGATGAACTCTACGCTGGCAGCGTGAACCAGCAGGGCGAGCTGCAGATGCAGGTCACCGCGCCGCCCGGCGACACGCTGCTCGCGCGCATCGTGCACGCGGTCGAGCAGGCACAGGCATCGCGCGCGCCCACGCAGCGTTTCGTCGATCGCTTTGCGCAGGTCTACACACCGATCATCTTCGTGCTCGCCATCCTGCTGGCCGTGCTCGCGCCACTGGTCGCGGGCTGGACCTGGCATCAGTCCATCTACCAGGCGCTCGCCCTGCTCGTGATCGCCTGCCCTTGCGCGCTGGTGATCTCGACACCCGTCACGGTCGTAAGCGCGCTTACCGCCGCCGCCAAGCGCGGCATTTTGATCAAGGGTGGAAGCGCGCTTGAACAGGCCCGCAACATCAAGGTGATCGCGCTCGACAAAACCGGCACGCTGACCACCGGCAGCCCCACGCTCGTGCGATGGCGCGCGCTCGCCGCAGGCGATGACGCAGACGCCGCGCACGTCGCATGGCAACTCGCGAGCCGCTCGGACCACCCGGTCTCCCGCGCCATCGCAGCGGGTCTCGCCAAGACCTTGCCCGCCCAGCTCGAAAACACCGTGCAGGACCTCCAGGCCCTGCCCGGCCGAGGCGTCGAAGGCAAGGTCAACGGCACACGCTACGTGCTCGCCAACCTGCGCATGATTCGCGAAATGGAACTCGCCAACGCCGAACTCGAAGCCCTGCTCACCGAACACGAAAACCAGGGCCGCACCGTCACCCTGCTGGCCGAAGAGCACACCGTCCGCGCCCTGTTCGCCGTAGCCGATCCCCTGCGCGCCACCTCCCGCGAAGCCGTCGAACAACTCAAGGCCGTAGGCGTCGAAGCCATCGTGCTCAGCGGCGACAACACCGCAACCGTCAAGGCCGTGGCCACCGAAGCAGGTATTGACGACGCACGCGGCAACCTGCTTCCCGAAGACAAACTCCAGTTGCTCGCAGAATTCCAGAAAACCAAAGGCCCCACCGCCATGACCGGCGACGGCATCAACGACGCCCCCGCCCTCGCCAAGGCCGACGTCGGCTTCGCCATGGGCGGCGCCCACTCCACCGGCATGGCCATGGAAACCGCAGCCGTCGTCCTCATGAACGACGACTTGCGCCGCATCCCCGACACCATCCGCCTCTCACGCTCGGCGCACCGCATTCTCTGGCAGAACATCACCCTCGCCTTGGGAATCAAGCTGGTGTTCTTCGCACTCGCATTGACCGGCAATGCGACGATGTGGATGGCTGTGGTGGCGGATATGGGGGTGTCGTTGCTGGTAGTCGCGAATGGGTTGAGGTTGAGGGGGTGGGGTGCTCCCTGACTGTATGCTCGCTTGAAGCGCGTCGCCGCTACTTGAGTCTGGCCCTGGAAAGTTAGCTAGAACGGCGCGGCTTACGGAATCAACAGATTTGCGCTTCGACTTACTCGCTACCGTTCCATGTAATCAACCATGAAGAATAAAATTATTTTCGTAGACGTCGACGACACCTTGATAAGGTCGGTGGGGTCCAAACGAATTGTCATACCCTCGGTCGTTGAGCAAGTCAGACGACTTCACAACGAAGGTGCGACGTTGTTTCTATGGAGTTCAGGAGGTGCCGAATATTGCCGCGCCTCGGCGCTTGAACTAGGAATCGCGGAATGCTTTTCCAATTTTTTGCCAAAGCCGACCGTTTATCTGGACGATCAACCCGTGCATGAGTGGCGCGATTGCCTGCATCTTTATCCGATGCAGGCTTCGGAAGCATAGACGTCGCGGGAGGCCGCGTGTGAATGAATTTGCCCAATCAAGCATTCACATCGCTCGCATGGAACTCACTACTGTGACCGTGCATGGTGGTACCCGCTACATCCCTACCCCCCAGGAACTAAATCCCTCAACAGCTATCATTCCTTAGATGCGACGCATTTTTTCCATCGCCCTCGTCTTCATGCTGATCCTTCGCGGTCTGCTGGGCGATGCCATGGCGATGGGCGTTGTGCCGGTGGGTCTGACCAACACCGCAGCGCATGCGGCGGTGCAGTCGCAGCACGCTGACCATGAAGGGCACGCCGATCAGGCCTTGGTCTCTGACGCCGGTTCGTCGCATGCGCATCACGCGCCGGTGGTAATCGCAGAAGTGCCTTCCAAGCACTGTTCCGGCACCTTGGCATCCTCGCCACAGGACTGCCCAGGCGGCACTGCGCACCACACCGCATCCTGCTCCGCCTGCGACATCTGCAATTCCTCTCTCCACGCTTCCGCAGCGTTCGTGCTGGCGACTGCGCCCGCACCGCAATCCCTGCAAGCGGAGCGCAGCGCGCGCTTTGCCAGCGCCGTGGCCGCGCAGGCGGTCAAGCCACCCATCTCCTGAGCTTTCACGCCCTAGGTGCGTCCGTCATTTGCTGCCAGATGAATGTCTGTCGCGGCGAAGTGATGACGGCGCTGTGTGAATTGCTTTGAATTCCCGGGAGATATCCATCATGCGCACTGCGCGATCCTGTCCATCCATGGTGTGGACCACGACGATGGTGCTGACGCTGCTTGCCGTCGGCATCACCATGACTGCCAATGCCCAGACCCCCACGCGCGCCGCGTCCGTCACGGATGCCAATGCGCCCACGCGTGAACTCACGCACGACGCGCTCAAGCCGAGCGGTCACATCGTGAAGAAGCGCCCCGACGACTGGCGCGCTGCCAACAAGGCGGTGGCGGAATTTCCCCGCGGGCATGCGGATGTGCTTCGCTGGGAGGAAGCCCAGGGCCAGGGCCAGGCTCAGACCCCCACATACTTGCACGGCGATGGCGAGAAAAAGCCGCCTGTCGAGCAGCAGCCTCACCAACACCACAAACACGGAGCCAGGCCATGAACACGCGCCGTATTTCCACGATGCTCACGGTCTTGAGCGCGGCGCTCGTGCTGGCGGGTTGTGCCAGCGTGGCGGGTGATGGCCTGCGCGGAGATGTGCAGGCGCAGACGCAAGGCCGACTGCCTGCGAACGCGCAGCTTGCATCGGCCAACGCAGAGGCCCAGCGGGACGCGCAGGCACGCGTCTCCGATTGGCTCAAACAGCCGGTGGACGCCGACACCGCGGTGCGGATTGCGCTCTTGAACAATCCTGATCTGCACGCCCAACTCGCGGAGCTTGCCGCGCAGGACGCGGAGCGTGCACAGGCGCTCACGCTGTTCAATCCGACGCTGACGCTGGGCCGCTTCACCAGCGGGCACGAGCGCGAGATCGAGCGGCAGTTGAGTTTCAGTCTGGTCAACATCATCACCCTGCCCTGGCGCTCGCGCTGGCTCGGTTGGCAGATGGAGCGATCGACCTTGCAGACGTCGCAGAACGTGCTGCTGATTGCCGCGCAAACGCGTCGCGCATGGATTCGCGCCGTGGCTTCGCAGCAGTCGCTGGCCGCTGCCGAAACCATGAACGATGCCGCGCAACTCGGTGCCGAGCTGGCCCGGCGCATGGCGCAGGTCGGCAACTTCAACCGGCTGCAGCAGGCGCGTGAACTCTCGATTGCCCAGGAGTCTGCCGCGCAACTCGCGCGCGCCCGGCTCGCCGCCACGATGGATCGCGAGCAGCTCGCCCGCATGATGGGTTTGTGGGGCACGCAGGGGCATTCCAGTTGCCCGGGCAGTTGCCTGCACTGCCGACTTCGGCCAGCGATTTGCGTGCGGGCGATGACGCCGAAGCCACTGCCCTGCGTGAGCGTCTCGATCTGCGCGGCCTGCGGCGCGATCTCGATGTGACGGCGGATCGCGGCGGCTGGGCCGGTGTGGGCGCGGTGTTCGGCGACATCGGCGCCAGCTATTCCAACAACCGCAGCACGGAGCGTGAAACCGGTCACACCGAGAAAACGCGCGGCTGGGAACTGGAGCTACCGTTGCCGATCTTCGACTGGGGCGGCTCGGCGTCTGCCCGTGCGCGCGCCGAGGTGCAACGCAGTGCCGCGCAATTGCAATCTGCGGCCCTGCGCGCGCGCAGCGAGGCACGCACGAACTGGTCGCGCTACCGCACGGCGTGGGATCTGGCGCATCAACAGCAGGCCGAGGTGCTGCCGCTGGCCAAGCAGGTGCAGGACGAAACCGTGCTGCGCTACAACGGCATGTTCGACAGCGTCTGGCAACTGCTGGCGCAGGCCCGCGCGACCACGCAGGCGGTGGTGAACACGACCAATGCGCAGCGCGATTTCTGGCTCGCGGAGACCGATCTGCAACTGGTGCTGACGGGTACCTCTGCAGGCGATACCGCCTTGCCCGGTAGCACCGCGATCAGCAACAACAACAACGAACCACAGGGGCACTGACATGCAACGCCGCAATTTTTTCCAGGGCGCCGCAGCAGCCGTCGCCGCAGCATCGGTCAGCCGCGTGGCGATGGCCGCGCTGCCTGAACCCGCAAGCCAATCCAGCGCCGAGACTGCTGCGCCGCTCGTGCCGCCCAATGGCAGGCCGTATCGCCCGGTGGTCACGCTCAACGGCTGGACCACGCCGTGGCGCATGAACAATGGTGTGAAGGAATTTCACCTGGTCGCGGAGCCCGTGGTCCGCGAAGTGGCGCCGGGCTTTTCGGTCAACATGTGGGGCTACAACGGCCAGAGCCCGGGCCCGACCATCGAGGTGGTCGAGGGCGACCGGGTGCGCATTTTCGTCACCAACCGGCTGCCCGAACACACCACGATCCATTGGCATGGCCAGCGGCTTCCCAATGGCATGGATGGCGTGGGCGGGCTCACGCAACCGCATATCGCGCCCGGCAAGACCTTTGTCTACGAGTTCGTCGCGCGACGTCCCGGCACGTTTATGTACCACCCGCATGCGGACGAGATGGCGCAGATGGCGATGGGCATGATGGGTCTGTGGATCACGCACCCCAGGAGCACGCACCCACTGATCGCCAGCGTGGATCGCGACTACGCGTTTCTGCTGTCGGCCTACGACGTGGAGCCGGGCTCGATGACCCCGCGCGTCAACGAGATGACGGACTTCAACATCTGGACCTTCAACAGCCGCGTGTTCCCCGCGATCACGCCGCTGGTGGCAAGGCAGAATGATCGCGTGCGCATTCGCGTGGGCAATCTCACGATGACCAATCACCCGATCCACGTGCATGGCCACGAATTCGAAGTGACCGGCACCGATGGCGGCCCGGTGCCCAAAAGCGCGCGCTGGCCCGAGGTGACCACCGACGTGGCGGTCGGCCAGATGCGGCAGGTGGAATTCATTGCCGATGAGCTGGGCGACTGGGCACTGCACTGCCACAAGAGCCATCACACTATGGGAGCCATGGGTCACGACGTGCCGACGATGATCGGGCTCGACCATCGCGGACTGGTCTCCAAAATCCAGAAGATCGTGCCCGACTACATGCTGATGGGCGAGCGCGGCATGGCCGACATGGGCGCCATGGAAATGCCGCTGCCCGACAACACCTATCCGATGATGAGTGGCACCGGCCCGTTCGGCGCGCTGGAGATGGGCGGCATGTTCACCACGCTCAAGGTGCGCGCGCAACTGGCCGCCAATGACTACCGCGACCCGGGCTGGTTCAAGCACCCCGAGGGCACGGTGGCACGCGAATGGCAAGGCATGCCGCATGACGCCAGCGCACCGCGCCAGACGGCGCCGGGCAAGGCTTCGGCAGCTCCGAGCGTGCGCAAACCCGGCGGCGGATCGGCGCACGACGCCCATCACTGATTTTGGAATTCACCGGAGAAAACTCATGCAACACCCCACCTCAGCGTTCACCCGTCGGCAACTGTTGGGCGGCGTAGCCGCAGCGCTGCTGGCCGTTCCCGCCCTGCCCGCGCTCGCAAACAAGCCCGCGAAGATTGCCGTCGAAGTCTGGAAGGATCCAAGCTGCGGCTGCTGCGGCGACTGGATCAAGCACATGGAAGACAACGGCTTTGCCGTGACCGTGCATGACAGCGGCAACACGGCTGCGCGCGCCAAACTGGGCCTGCCCGCGCGGCTTGGCTCGTGCCATACGGCGCTGGTCGGAAACTACCTGATCGAAGGCCATGTACCCGCCGCCGACGTGAAGAAACTGCTCAAGGAACGGCCCAAGGCGCTCGGCATTGCCGTGCCCGGCATGCCCGTGGGCAGCCCCGGCATGGACGGCCCGGACTACGGCGGGCGCAAGGACCCGTATGACGTGCTGCTCGTCACGCGCAACCTGATGAATAGCGACGTATCCACCCGCGTGTTCACGAGCTACCGCTGATCATCCTTTTTTCATTCAATCCAACAACGAGGTCTCACCATGAAACACACACGACATCACACTGCACTTGCCAGCTTGGCGCTCGGCGCATTGCTCGCGTTCGGCGCGCAGGCGCAGGAAGCGGCGAAGATGGATCACGCCACCCACGCCGCCGAAAGCGCATCGGCACCGGCTGCCTCGCCCTCCAGTGCCGAGGCAACGCAGGTGATGACCGAGGGCGAAGTCCTGCGCGTCAACCTCAGTGCGGGCAAGGCCAGCATTCGCCATGGCGCCATCACCAACCTGAACATGCCGGCGATGAGCATGGTGTTCTCGTTCAGGGATCCGGCCGATCTCACCCAACTCAAGGAAGGCGACAAGGTGCGCTTTCACGTGGAGCGCGAACAAAACGGCGCGATGGTGATCACGCGGATCGAGGTCTCCGCGCAATAACCGGGGCCTGTTCTGCTCAGCGCCTGCGCGACCAGCGGCGTGCTAGCGGCGCGAAGGACAGGAACGACAGCGACAGGGTCAGTAGTCCCCAGAGATTCATCACCGGCACCGATACGGCGTTGGCGACCGGCGGCACGGCTCCTGGAGCGACGATGGCGGTCGGGTCCGTGATGTTGCCATCGGCCTTCAGGTCATCGTCACCGAGCCCGCCGTCGCGCAGTTCGAAGCTCACCGTCTGTCCGGTGATCTTGTGCGGAATCCTGTACCAGTGCTTGTTCAGGTTGTCGGCGGTGCGGCCCCATTTCCACAGTTCCGCGTTCTGCGGCAGCGGCTGCGAGTAGTTCATGGTCACCGTCAGCGCGCCACCGACATCGCAACCCGCAGCCGTCAATGCCAGCAACCCGTGCGGCAGCGTCGCGCCTTCCATCGGCATGGTGGTGATGCCAAGGCTCTGCACCGTGACGTATTGCGGCGACGACGCGAGCCTGCAACCCGCGCCTTCGATCCGGCCACTCACGCTGCCACCCGCACTTGGCACCAGTTCAAAGCCCTTGCCCGGATCGACCACCGCAGACACCTTGAATGCATAGCTTGCGGTCACCGCGCCGTTGGTGCCATCGCTCACGCTGAAGCCAAGATTCGCGTCGCCCTGCGCGGTTGGCACAAAGCTGGCCTTGCCCAATTCGCTGTTGATTTGCGCGGTCGTGCCCTTGAGCTGAACGCCAGGCAGTTGCGCGTCGGCATCGTTCGCGCCCGACACGTTGCCGTTGACGGGTGTGAGCGTGAGCACCAGTTGCTCGCTGTCCGGGTCTTCCACCGTGACACCCGAGAGCGCGATGCTCTGACCGACGACGACCGGGGTTGCAGTGGTCGGCACGCCCTTGATGGCGGGCGGCTGGTTGACGGGCAGTGCATCAAAATTCAGCCCCATCACAATCGGGTTGTGATCGCTCGAACGATAGGCCGTGGGCGCGTAGAAGTCGGCCACCTGCGCTTCCGATTTGTATTCCACGTTGTAGTCGAGCACCGGCGGCTCTTCCGCATTGATCGCCCACTTGACGACCTTGCCAACCTTGGAGACGAGGCTCGGCGTCACGAAGATATGGTCGAGCGAGCCCCAGAGACCATCGAACGAATACGAGTAGCCCGTGGAGACCTTGGTGTAGCCGTTGGACTCCAGATAGGTGACCGGATCTTCCATCGCATAGGCGTTGAAGTCGCCCACCAGAACCGTGTTGGCCGAGTCCGATCCGGTCGGCTTGGTCGCAAGCCAATTCTTGAGCTGCTCGGCGGTCTTCACACGCGCCGGGTTGTTGTTGCCCTGGCCGTCCAGAATGTCGCCGTTGCCGCCCGTGGCCAGCAGCGAGCCCTTGGACTTGAAGTGATTCACGACGACGGTGATCTGCTCCGTGCCGGTGGCCGTCGGCACCGAGAACGTCTGCGCAATCGGCACGCGCGCACCGCCGACGTTCGGCGTGAACGCATCGTAGGTGCTCACGTTGGGCACCGCCGCACTGCCCACGGGCGTGACGCGGTCGCTGCGGTAAACGATGGCGACGGTAATCGCATCCGTTCCCGCGCCCGCAATCGTCGAGCCACCGCCCTGATTGAACGGCGCCTTCACGTAGGCATAGGTCGCGCCTGCGGGTTTGTCGGCGCTGGCATTCATTCCATCGATCAGCAGCTTGAGCGCACTGTCGTCCGCAAAGCCGTTGTTCTGCACCTCCATCAGGCCATAGACATCGGCCTTCAGGCCGATCAGGTTGGCAACCACCTTGGCTTTCTGGCGCTCGAGTTCGACCAGCGTGTTGGCACCGCGAATCCCGATGGTGTTGCCCAAAGGCGTGGGAAACACATCCTTGGTGTTGGTGCTAGTGTCGCCCACCATGCTGAAGAAATTCAGCACGTTGGCCGATGCGATCTTCACGCCCGCCTGACCCAGCGCGGTATGCAGATCGCTCGCCGAGGGACGTGCCGCACCCGTGAAATTCAGGGCTTGCGTGGGCTGAATGCGGTAGCTGGTCTGGTAGATCTCCGGCGGCGTCGCGTTCTGGTAGAACTGGTCGAGCACGCCGACCACGGCGTCGACGCCATCGCCCGCGCGCAGCGGGTTCGCGGCCGACAGCGGTTGATTGTTTCGGCCGCGCACACTCGCCGGATTCTGCTTGCTGCTGCGGTCATCCAGAATGATCTGGCGGCGCTGCATGGTCTTCGCGTAGTCGGCGTAGCCCGCCACGCTCGGTTTGTTCTTGTCGGTGAACTGCGGCAGGACCTCGTCGTTCGACAGCACGACATCGCCGTAGCGACCGAGCGTGTAGTTATCCGAGACCAGGAGCTTTCCGCCCGATGTGGCCGAAGTGATCTTCACCAGCATGCCTTCGTAGCGCTCCCACTGCGCCATGTCGGTGATCGGCAGCGTGATGGCAATCGGCGCTGGCAACGGCACGGCTTCCTTGATCTCCAGGTCGCTGACGCTCTTGAGCTGCGTGAGACGGTTGTATTCGTCCACGATAGCGGTGAACTGCACACGCTTGCCGACGGTGTCTTCTCCCACTGCGGGCGCGCCTGCCAACCCGTAGACGAAGACGCCTTCGGAGGTGCCGGGATCCGCGTCGTAGTTCGCTTCTTCTTCCTGCACGTAGAAGCCGTTCAGATCAGGCAGGAAGGTGGTGACCACGCCGCTCACGGTGACGGTTCGACCCAACAAGGGCGAGACTTCGGAGTTGCCCTGGATATCGTGGATGCGCGTGATGGCGGGCGCTGCGCCGGTCGTGAAATTCAGCGCAGCAGGGCTCCACGGACGGCCCCCGCTGTCCGCGACAGGCGAATCCACGGCAACGAGGCTGTAGGCGGTATTTGCCGCAAGCCTGACTCCGGGCTTGAGCGTCACGGTCTGGCCGCTGAAGGTGACCCTGGAGGTGTCCGATGCAGGCATCGTCGCCAGCGTCGTCGAACCCTGCCGCAGTTCGAAACTTCCCTGAGAAGGCAGAACGGTTTTCGAAAAATTCAGCGTGTAGGTGCTGGTATTGATTGCCACACCGATTGCATTGGCCGCTGGCACGCTGGATTGCAGCGTGGGCGGGTCGTATCTGTGCCAGCCTTTTCAATGACGAGATCGTCGATGGAGAGCCCATTGCTCGCCCCGGTGGCCGTGCGCTTTTGCACCCACCGCAGCCACAGCGTCTTGCCCGCCTCCCAGCCGAGGTTGCTCAGGTCGCCACCGACCTGCGGCATCCGGCCGCCACCGTTCGCAGGCAAGGTATTGCCGTCCACCGCGCGGGCCGTGCCGGTGCTCACCGGCGCAGTCCAGGTAAACAGGTCGCTTGCGGCAATCCAGGACTGAACCGCTGCGAAGCTGTCGCCAATGCCCCATTCGAGCGTCATGCTCTGGCCCGCAGTGCTGCCGCCGTAGCGCCACTGTTCGCCCGCGAATTGCACGCGCAGGGCATCGATGGTGGCGTCGGTGCTGTTGACGAGGGCCAGCGCGATCCAGCCTGCAACTGCGCCAGAAGCCGGAGCGCCGAAGTATGCGCCGCCCGATCCGAGCGCGCCGAGCGCGCGATCATTCGCGTCTGCTCCAAAACTGTAGAAGCTGCCGGACGTGCTGCTGCCAGTGCTGACGGCGATCTGTGCGATGGCGGTGCCATTCTGCGCAAACAGGGACCAACCGGGTAGCGTGCTGTCATTGGTCCATGCCGACGTGCTTCCCGCACTGGCGAGCGAGTTGAAATCCTGCGAATAGGTTCCGCCGAAGGGAACCGGCGCGGACAGCACGCCGGCCGAGACAAGACTGAGCACGACACCACTGCACAGTGCGTGCACCGGAATTGTGCGACGTGCGGGCGAGAAACGGATTGGAAAATGGAACTCGAAGTGGGTGCAGACAGATTGGGCATGGGGCAGCTTATAAAGATGGAGTCTCACCCCCTCGTGGAGCAAGCTGCCCGCGATTCTTTGGAGTTGCCATGACGAAGCAATGACGCTGGACAAGCAAGGGCATCGTTGTTTTTCACACGCCGGTCATATTTACTCAAAGACGCCGTTGCGAGCATAAAAAAGGGCCGCACAAGGCGGCCCAGGAACCCACCGTCACACTGGAGCCATCACTGAAGAAACGCCGGCTTTGCGTAACCTGCAAACTTGGTGTCCACCACCTTCTTGAAATCTGCCGAGTGAAACGCCTCTGCCAGATCCTTGGCCCACTGCGTGTCCTTGTCCTTGGTCTTCACCGCGACGATGTTCAGATAGTGATCGGGCGTTTTTTCCAGCGTCACGGCGTCCGTGAGCTTGAGGCCCGAGGAGATCGCAAAGTTGCCGTTGATGATCGCGAACTGCACGTCATCGAGCGAGCGCGGGAGCTGCGCCGCGTCGAGCGGCACGAACTTGAGCTTGTGCGGGTTTTCGGCAACGTCGAGTTCGGAGATGCGCAGCGGATTCACATCGGCCTTGACCTTGATGAGACCGGCCTGTTGCACAAGCAGCAGCGCGCGCGCCAGATTGCTCGCGTCGTTGGGCAGCGCGATGCGATCACCGGGCTTGGCTTCGGCGAGTGACTTGCGGGTCTTGGAGTAAATGCCCATGGGCGCAATCGGGCCCTGTGTCAACGCGACGAGATCAAGTTTGCGGTCGCCCTTGAACTGGTTGAAATACACCTCGTGCTGAAAAAAGTTCGCATCCAGCGAGCCGTCGGCCAACGCCAGATTCGGCTGCACGTAGTCGTTGAATTCAACCAGCTTGACCTTGTAGCCCTTCTTCTGGAGCAGAGGAACGATGCCCGACTGAAGCTGGTCGATGTTCGAGCCCGCCGTGCCACCGATGACCAGTTGCTTCTTGCCAGCGTCCTGCGCCAGCGCGGTTGAGCCGAGGCCAAAGGATGCGGCGGAAATGGCGGCCACGGTGGCGGCGGCGACGAGGAGCGAACGGCGGTTGGTCGATGTCATCTGTCAGGTGTCCTGCTGCGCGAAGCAGCCTTGAATGGGAGGGAAATGCTGATCGAAGTATCGGGACGAGTCTTTCAATTCACAAAGAATAAATATCTCGTTACTTATATGTATTTTCACATAATGCATCGGCACGCGAGGGGCGAGCGGACCCACCCATAATGTGCAGCCTATACGACACAAGTCTTTCGACGGATTCATGATTCTGCCAACGCACACCCACGCTTCCCAAGGCTCCATTACGGACGTGACCGGCATCGAGGTCGGTCACTTCACCGACGAGCGGCGTCCAACCGGTTGCAGCGTGGTCATCGCGCGTGACGGGGCCGTCGCCGGGGTGGACGTGCGCGGCGCGGCACCCGGCACGCGTGAGACGGATCTGCTCGATCCGTCGAATCTCGTGCAGCAGGTACACGCCATCATGCTTGCGGGCGGCAGCGCGTTCGGGCTCGATGCGGCCAGTGGCGCGGTGCGCTGGCTGGAGGAACAAGGCATCGGCCTTGACGTCGGCGTGGGCCGCATTCCGCTCGTTCCCGCGGCGGTGCTGTTTGATCTGACCGTCGGCGACATGAAGATCCGTCCCGATGCCAGTGCCGGCTATGCGGCGTGCGCCGCGGCCTCGCGCAGCACGCCCGCGCAGGGCAACGTCGGTGCGGGCGCGGGCGCTGTCGTCGGCAAGATGTTTGGTCTGGCGAATGCGATGAAGGGCGGCATTGGCACGGCGTCGGTGCGCGTGGGAAAGGTCACCGTGGGCGCACTGATTGCCTGTAACGCGGTGGGCGACGTGATCTCGCCTGACAACGCGCAAGCGATTGCCGGTGCCCGCACCGACGATGGTCGCCGCCTGCGCGACACCCGGCGGGCCTTGCTTGCAGGCGAGGAGCCGCGCCCCTGCTCGCCGGCACCAACACCACCATCGGCGTGATCGCCACCGATGCGGCCCTCACCAAGCTGCAGGCGCATCGGCTTGCCACGGTCGGGCACGATGGTCTGGCGCGCAGCATCAACCCGGTCCACACCATGACCGACGGCGACACGCTGTTCGCTCTTGGGACCGCAGGCGTCGACGAGAACCCCGGCATGCTGGTGCTGGCGGCGATGGCGGCCGAAGCCGTTGCACTCGCGACCATGCAGGCTGTGCTTGCGGCGCGCTCGATCACCTTGCCGGGCGGACTCGTTCTGCCCGGACTTGCCGACTGGCGCGCGGAGGTGGCCGCATGACCGTCTCGCAAATGTCGCGCAACCTGCGCAATCTGCTGCTGTCGATCCGCGACCTGCTGGTCTCCGCCGGGCCGCTGGCGATACTCGGCGTGGCGCTGGTGATCGGCGCGTACTGGTGGCTCAAGCCCACGCCACCCAAGACGGTGACACTCGCCACGGGACCCAGCCAGAGCGCTTACGAGGAATTCGGCAAACGCTACCAGCAGGCCCTCAAGGCCGAGGACATCGAGGTCAAACTGGTGGAGAGCGAGGGCTCGTCGGCCAATCTGCAACTGCTGCGCGATGGCAAGGTTGATCTGGCCTTCGTGCAGGGCGGCACGGGCGAACTCCAGCCCGATGACAGCGAAAACCTGGTGTCGCTCGGCAGCCTTTTTGTGGAACCCATCTGGTTGTTCTACCGCGCCGATGCGGCGCGCAAGCTCACGCGCAGCGAGCGCCTTGACGGCCTGCACCAGTTGCGCGGCATGCGCGTGAACGTTGGCTCGCCGGGCAGCGGTCTGCCCAAGCTCATGGAGCGGCTGCTGGATGCCAACCACATCGAGCTCAAGGAACTCACGTTCAGCGAGTTGAGCCAGACACCCGCGACCGTGGCCTTTCTGAATGGCGAACTGGACGCCATCGTGTTCGCCTCCGCGCCCGAATCGTTGATGGTGCAGATGCTGCTGCAGACACCCGACGTGCAGCTCATGAGCTTTGCGCAGAACGAGGCCTACAGCCGCCGTTTTCCGTTTCTCACGCCCGTGACGCTGCCACGCGGCGTGGTCGATCTGGCAAAGAACATTCCGCCGCGCGACGTGCGGCTCGTGGCCTCTACCACCTCGCTGTTGGCGCGCGAGGACACGCATCCCGCGCTGCTCACCCTGTTCGCGCAGAACGCGCAGACCATCCACGGCAAGGCCGGCTGGTTCAACCGGGCACGCGAGTTTCCGGGCACGCTGCATTCGGAGCTGCCGATTGCCAAGGAGGCTGATCGCGCAATCAACGAACCCACGCCCGTGATGCAGCGCTACCTGCCATTCTGGATCGCGAACCTCATCGACCGCATGTGGCTGGTGATGGGCCTGTTGATCGCGGTAATGCTGCCGCTGTCGCGCATCGTGCCGCCGCTCTACCAATTCCGCGTGCGCTCGCGCGTGTTTCGCTGGTACGGCAAGCTGCGCGAGATCGAGGACGAGATGGAGTCCGGTGATTTCGATGGCAAGGAGCTGCTGATGCAGCTCGACCGTCTGGATTCGCAGGTCGAAAAAATCAGCGTGCCACTGTCATACGCGGAAGAACTCTATGCGCTGCGCAACCACATTCAGTTGGTGCGCAAGCGGGTGACTCATCGCAGCGCGCAGACCCATGCCAAGGCCGATGCGCCCGCGCCGTCCGTCAGCGCCTGAGAATCACGCGACTTTCTTGCTGTTGCGCAGCTTGGAATCCTTGGCATCGGCAGCCACCGCGCCCAGTGCCCGCGCGACGACGCGTTGGTCCTCGAGCAGGCGGATCATGCCCTCGGCGGTGAGCTTGTCGAGCATGCGGCGCGTCATCGACTGCGTGCTGGCATCGAGCGCCGTGAACAGAAACAGCGTGTTGTGCGGACTCACCCACGTGAGCTGGGTCTTGACCGTGCGCTGAGGATTGATCAGCTCGATCCACTGCCCGATCTGCAGCACGGAACCAGTGCCTGAATCGCGCGGCGACGCCACGTCGTCAACAGCGATGATGGCGGGCTCGGCTGGCACCTCCTGAATCACCTCTGGCGTGGTGGATGGGGCCTGCACCGGCAGATTGCCGAGCACCGGTTCAGGCTCTGCCGCGCTTTTCGCCACCTGCTCCTGCCATTCCGCGATGCGCTGCATCATCCATGCCACTTCCTGATCGGTCTGCCCCACGCTGCGCAGGCCCTCGCGAACGGTGAACTGCATGCCGGTCAAAAGCGGCAACATGTGCCGCGCATCCTCGGGCGTGTGATCGGGCTGGGCGCACCAGAGGATCTGCGGCACGACGCTCAGAAAGCCCTGCGGATCGCCGCCGGGATCGCCTCCATGGCGGGCCGCCTCCTCCAGTTGCGCGCGGGCGACCACACCGGCCCACACGCCGATCACGAATTCGACGATGCCGGGCGATGCGCCCTGCGCCTCGGGCAGCTTCCTGAAATCCTGTGCGAGACGCGCGGTCAACAGCTCGCGCCGCTCCGTTGCGGCAAGCTGCTTCTGCTCGTCATCCTGCTGACGGCGCAGTTGCTGCGTCTGCGTATTCCATGCGCTTTCGAGCGCACCGGAGACATGCTCGAACGCGCTCGCGTCATGCACCGGCACGGTGGCGAGATGCTGAACGGCCGCATTCACGATCTGTATGTATTTGCGAAACCCCTTGGATTCGGGGTCCTTGAAGTCGAGACTGCGCTGCGTAAGGTTGTCCAGCAAGCGCCGCGCGGGATGCTGCTCGTTGGAGAAAAAGCTCGGGTCATGGCGCACCAGTTGCTTGAGCGCGGGCTCGAGATTCTGCACCGCGCGCTGCACGGGTGCGAGCAGCCGTGAGTCCTGCGCGATGTGGTCCATCATGCGGCTGAGCACTTCGGCGGCGGTGCGCGGCGACAGGCTGCCATAGGCCGAGAGATTGCCCGGCACCGACACGGCATCCTGCCATTGCGGCGTGGGCAGGGAGACCACGCCCTGCATCGGCTGCATCACCCCATAGAGCGGTAGCCCCGACTGCGCCGCGCCGAGGCTGCCAGAGAGTCTGCCGACCAGGCGCTCGAGTTGGGCGATGTCCTCCATCGCATCGGCAGCCTGCGCGCCGGACAGGCCAGTGCCCGGATTCGCGGGCGGCATCATTATTGCCTGCGAGACCGCCGTCATGCGCGGCGCGGGCGCGGCCGTCGGCACGGCGTCGTAGGCAAACGGATCGCCGCCAGCGGCCAGCATCTGGCGCAGGATGCCAGCGGCCAGCACCGCCTCCTGTGGATCGGCGTAGGCGGCAGCTTGTTGTTGCTGCTGCGGCGGCGCGTAGCCCATGTTCGTGTGGCTCCAGCCGCCCGGACCGGGCATGCCGGACGCGGAATGGACCGGTGCATGACCGTGCGACGCCCCGGCGATGTGCGCGCCACCAGCACCGCGCGGCGCTCCGTGACCCGAGGCGACGATGTAGCCCACCGGCTTCACGCCATGCTCGCGCAGGCTTGCGGTCACGCGCTTGTAGGCGGCGGTCAGTTCCGGCCCCATCACGACGCGCATGCGCTCCATCCAGAGCTGACGTGTCTCGCTCGACACCTGGCAATCGTCCACGGCACGCTGCAGCGCGCGGATGTAGTTTTCGGGACGAAACGGATTGCGTTCGGGCTGCACGTTCGAGAAACCCTGAGCCGAACTCACCAGCGTGTTGAGTTCGGCCAGCGCCGCGTCGGTGGCATGGCCTGCAATCTGCTGGGCGCGTGCCAGTTCGACCTGCGCCATCACGGCGGAGTCGTCCACCAGCGTCAGTTCGCCGAAGTCCATGCCGGTATCGAGCGCGGCACGCGATTTGCCGACCGCGCCGCCGCCATCGGAAAACACTTCCAGCAACGCCATCGGATAGCTTTTGAGCAGCGTCGGCTCCTGCTGATCGATGGCGCGCAGCGCGTCACCGATGTGCAGCCGCTCCTGAATGCCACTGGCCTTTTGCTCGGCCTCGGAAAGCTCGGAGCGCGTGATGCGGACCAACTGCTCCATCAACGCCTCGCTCTCCCTGACGGCATTGACGACGCAAGCGCGAAATACCGCAGTGGAGCGTGAAGCGGGCGAGGTCATGACTCGGGAGGAGGGAAGATCGGAAAATTTGTGTAAGTAATTCTATTGGAATGCTACTACTTACAGATGACTTCTACGTCAGTTGTACCCCTTAGTTTGTGGAATTCGTCACACCAATTTGATAGTAGTTTCCACAATGGCGATTCGCTGGGAAAACAAGATCGACGCAACCCGGGCCATTCCAAACGCGGTCTTATCCGCGCGAGCTTCGAGTGCGACCGCTTGCCACAAGACGCGTCGGATCACGCCAGCGCAGCCAGGTGCTTCACCGTCTCGGGGTATTTTTGCACCAGACGGATCAAGGTCGTGGCCTGGGCATTGGGCTTGGCCCGGCCCTGCTCCCAGTTCTCCAAGGTGCGTGCGTTGGTGCGCAGGTACATCGCGAACACTGGCCGCGACATGTTCAAACGCTCCCGCAGCGCCACCAGCTCATCGGCGGAGACGGTCGCCAGTGCGCCCAATTGCACCTTGTGCGAGCGCAGAGTGGCCTTGCCCTGGCGTTCGGCAGCCAGGGCACCGAATCCTTCAACCAGTTCGGCAAATACATCACGCGTCATGATTTTGTCCTCGCTTGCAGTTCTGCATCAAGCAACCGTTTAAGCGCCTTCCTCTGCGAAGCGCTCAAGTCGTCCTGCACATCCTTGCCATAGAGCGTAAACAGCCAGAACTGCGCGCCGCCCAGCCACCAGCTCATAGGCAAACCGGACCTTGCGCAGCCCTCCAGTGCCTTGAATGACATCGCCAGCTTCCGGATGCTGCATCAACATTGCCTGCAAGGCACGGAAAGCCTCGTCATCAAGGTACTCTGCCCGATGACGCTCGAAGGGCGGTAGTTCAACGAAGAGTGCAAACATAGTATACGTTAGTTGCGTATAAATTGGATAGGAATAAATCTCCGCGTCGCGCGGCGCTGAGATTGTTGCCTGCCGCTGCACCCGGCACTCCGTATTCGCTCACCTTTCGCTGCCGGTACTGGAGTCGTTGTGAGATGAAAAAAGCCCGGGAGACCGTTTCACCAGTCTTCCGGGCTTTGTCGGCACTGCGTGCCGACGGTCTCAGGCTGAAGACTACTTCAGTGCCTTGTAGCGCATGCGCTTGGGCTTGGCGCCCTCTTCGCCCAGGCGCTTCTTCTTGTCGGCTTCATATTCCTGATAGTTGCCGTCAAAGAAAACCCATTGCGAATCGCCTTCGGCGGCCAGAATGTGCGTGGCAATACGGTCGAGGAACCAGCGATCGTGCGAGATCACCAGCACGGTGCCCGCGTATTCGAGCAGCGCATCTTCGAGCGCGCGCAAAGTTTCCACGTCGAGGTCATTCGACGGTTCGTCGAGCAGCAACACGTTGCCGCCCTGAATCAGCGTCTTGGCCAGGTGCAGGCGACCGCGCTCACCGCCGGAGAGGTTGCCGACCTTCTTCTGCTGGTCCTGGCCGTTGAAGTTGAAGCGGCCCGCGTAGGCCCGCGAGGCCATCTGGAACTTGCCGACGTTGATGATGTCAAGGCCGCCCGAGATGTCTTCCCACACGGTCTTTTCATTGGCGAGCGCGTCGCGATGCTGGTCGACGAAGGCCATCTTCACGGTCTGGCCGATCACGACCTTGCCCGAATCCGGCTGCTCCTTGCCCGCGATCAGCTTGAACAGCGTGGACTTACCCGCGCCGTTCGGGCCGATGATGCCGACGATGGCACCGGCCGGAATCGTCATCGACAGATCATCGATCAGCATGCGGTCACCAAACGACTTGGAGACGTTGTGGAATTCGATGACCTGCGCGCCCAGGCGCTCCGCCACAGGAATGAAGATTTCCTGTGTTTCGTTGCGCTGCTGGTATTCGTAGTCGCTCAGTTCCTCGAAGCGGGCAATACGCGCCTTGGACTTGGCCTGGCGGCCCTTGGCGTTCTGGCGCACCCACTCCAGTTCCTTCTTCAGGGCCTTGGCGCGGGCCTCCTCGCCCTTTTGCTCGGCCTCAAGGCGATTGCCCTTCTGGATCAGCCAGTCGGAATAATTGCCCTTGTACGGAATGCCGTGGCCCCGGTCGAGTTCCAGAATCCACTCTGCCGCGTTGTCGAGGAAGTAGCGATCATGGGTGATGGCAACCACAGTGCCGGTGAAGCGGTGCAGAAACTGCTCGAGCCAGTCGACCGATTCGGCGTCCAGGTGGTTGGTCGGCTCGTCAAGCAGCAGCATGTCGGGCTTGGAGAGCAATAGCTGGCACAGCGCCACGCGGCGCTTTTCGCCACCGGAGAGCTGGCCGACGATGGCGTCCCACGCGGGCAGTCGCAGTGCGTCGGCGGCGATCTCAAGCTGGTGCTCGGAATCCGTGCCCGCAGCGGCAATGATGGCTTCCAGTTGGCCCTGCTCGGCAGCGAGCGCGTCGAAGTCGGCGTCTTCCTCGGCGTAGGCGGCATAGACCTCTTCAAGACGGGCGCGCGCATTGTTCACCTCGGACATGGCCTCCTCCACCGCCTGACGCACCGTGTGCTCGGGGTTGAGCTGGGGCTCCTGCGGCAGATAACCGATGGACAGGCCGGGCATGGGGATCGCCTCGCCTTCGATTTCCTTGTCCACGCCGGCCATGATCTTGAGCAACGACGACTTGCCGGAACCGTTCAGGCCCAGCACGCCAATCTTGGCTCCGGGAAGAAGCTGAGGGAGATGTCCTTCAAGATCTGTCGCTTTGGCGGCACAGTCTTGGTGACATGATTCATCGAAAAAACGTATTGAGCCATGAATTAGTTGTTCAGAAGTCAGAAAAAAAACGCCATAATTTCGCGCGTAACCCCGGATTATCAGTCCATGCGACAATATCCGTAGCCCAAGGTACCAGTTTGCCTTTGGCATCAGCACCACAGCTGGGGACAAGGGAAGCATTTTCCACGCTCCCACCTTTAAACCATATCCGCCTTTTGAGCTGGCCTGATGACTTGCTGAAGTCGTCAGGAACAGGCTGATACCCAGCGCCCCGGATGGGCGCCAATCGAAAATAAATGACATTTGACGAACTAGAGCTGGATCCTGCCATTCTGCAGGCCGTGCACGAACAGGGCTACACCAACCCGACTCCCATTCAAGAACAGGCGATTCCCGCCGTCCTCGCCGGCAAGGATCTTCTGGCGGGTGCCCAGACCGGTACCGGCAAGACCGCCGCCTTCACCCTGCCCATGCTCACGCGCCTGGCCAAGGGTAGCGCACCCACCAACAAATTTGGCGGCAAGGGCATTCGCGCTCTGGTGCTCACGCCCACGCGCGAGCTGGCCGCACAGGTCGAAGAGTCCGTGCGCGTTTACGGCCAGCACCTGAAGATCAAGTCCTGCGTCGTCTTTGGCGGCGTGGGCATGAACCCGCAGATCGACCGCATCAAGCGCGGCGTGGACGTGCTGGTCGCCACCCCCGGCCGTCTGCTGGATCTGGCGCAGCAAGGTTTTCTCGACCTGTCCACCGTCGAAATCCTCGTGCTCGACGAAGCCGACCGCATGCTCGACATGGGCTTCATCCACGACGTGAAGAAGGTGCTCAAGCTGGTTCCCAAGGAAAAGCAGAGCCTGCTGTTCTCGGCCACCTTCAGCGATGAAATCCGCGAACTGGCCAATGGTCTCCTGCACGATCCGATGTCCATTCAGGTCACGCCGAGCAACACCACGGTGCAGCGCATCACGCAGGTGATTCACCCGGTCGGACGCGGTCGCAAGAAGGAAGTGCTGCTGCACATCATCCGCGAGAACAACTGGAGCCAGGTGCTGGTCTTCACACGCACCAAGTTCGGCGCCAACAACGTGGCCGACTACCTCACCAAGAACGGCGTTACCGCCATGGCGCTGCACGGCAACAAGAGCCAGAGCGCCCGCACACAGGCGCTCGGCGGCTTCAAGTCCGGCGACATCCGCGCGCTCGTGGCCACCGACATCGCCGCTCGCGGCATCGACATCGACGACCTGCCGCATGTCGTGAACTATGAGATCCCCAACGTCTCCGAAGACTATGTGCACCGCATCGGCCGCACGGGCCGCGCCGGTCGCGAAGGCCACGCCGTGAGCCTGGTCTGCATGGACGAAGAAGGCTTCATGATGGAGATCGAGCGCTTCACCAAGCAGGAAATCCCGGTGCACATGCTCGAAGGCTTCGGACCCGCTCCTGACGAGAAGGCCGAGCCCATCGCCATGGGCCGCCAGACCATCTGGGGCGGCGCCGGCCGGCCACCAAGCCGTGACGTGATGCAGGCTGCAGCCAAGGCCGCGCGTCAGGAAATGATGGAGCGCGTGCGCTCGACCAAGGCCACCCAGGGCGATACGCGCGGCAAGCGCGGCGGTGCCCGTCGCACCAGCGCGCCCGAGGGCGGCGGCGCGGGAGAGCAGCAGTACGTTGACGGCGGCTCCGAGCAGCAGCCAATGCGCGCCGAGCGCCGCAGCCCGCAGGAGCGCGGTGGCGAGCGCAACCATGATCGCCAGGGTCAGGGCCAAGGCCAGGGTCAGCGCGACGACAACCGACGCGGCCCGCGCCGTGGCCCAGGCCAGTCGCTGCAGAACAACAATGGCGGCCCACGTCGCCGTCCTGAGGGTGCCGGCAATGGCGCGGGTCTCGGTGGCGGCAATGGCCGCAGCGCCGGTGGTCACAACGCCGGTAACGGCGGCGGTCGTCGCCATGACGACAGCCAGCCTCGTGGCGAAAACGCTCATCTGGGCACGCAACTCGGCCACCTCGGCGGCGGCGCGCGCCACAACGCGCGTGGCGGCGCTGCGGGCGGCCAGCCTGATCCCATGCGCACCAGCGTCGACAGCATGGGCGGCGGTCGCCGTGGCGGCGGTGGTTTCCGTGGCGGCAATGGCGGTGCGGGCGGCTTTGGCGGCGGCAACCGTGGCGGCTTCGGCGGCGGCGGTGGCGGTGGAAATCGCGGTGGGCGTTTCGGCGGCAACCGCTGATTGCCAACAAACCCCGCGCAATTCAAGCGATTCACAAGCCCGGCAGCCGCCGGGCTTTTTTGCATCTGCCGGCCACGCAAAGGCCAAAAAACGTCAACATTTGTCGCAATCCACGCGATAAATGTCCGATTTTGTGAGAATTCGCCGCGACTTCGAGCCGCCGGGTTTGCAAAACGCTCGAATGAAATCGCTGCGCGGTAACATCGGCCCGACCTACTCACGAGTTTTCTGGTTCGTTAGGGATACTCTGCAGGAATTGATCGGCATGCTGCGTCGAATCGATTCGTGCCGAGGATCATCCTGCGAGACCGCCATCACCATGACACAGAACACCACACCGCCCTCGTCTGCCCAGTCTTCGTTGCTCAAGCAGCATGCTGCGCTCTCCATGCGGCTGGGCGTGCTGATGTCAGCAGCGCTGCTTGCCGCCTGCAGCAGTACGCCGTTACCGCCGTGGCCAGCGCAGTCCGGCTCGGTCACTTCGGCCTCGGGTCGCCCCGTGCCCAACTCGCAGCGGCAGATGCCGCCCCGCCTCTTGGCACGCAACGGGGCGCGCCGCAGCAGCAACCACCGCAACAACGGCCCTACGACCAGCAGCAGGTACAAACCGGCGCAGTGACCTCGTCGCCGCTCGCGCCCAGTTCCGTGGACGATCCACAGTCCGACGCCCGCCTGCCCTACAGCCCTGCGGTCGCCGCGCGCTTTCCCGCGCCAGAAGTCCGCTATGCCACGCCGGGCCTCGAACAAGGCCGCCGCGCGTTCACCACGAACACGGAAATCTCGGACTGGCTCAATCAGATCGCCGCCACGAGCCGTGGCCGCACGCACGCGCAGGTCCAGACCATCGGATCGTCGCAGCGCGGAGCGCCGCTGCAGGCGTTGATCATCACCCAGGCGGCGGGCACCAGCCCGGCAGCTCTCGAGGATTCCAAGCGCCCGACCATCATGCTGGTCGGGCAGCAGCATGGCGACGAGCCCGCTGGCTCCGAAGCCCTGCTGATCATCGCGCGTGAGCTTTCGCAGGGCCTGCTCGAGCCGCTGCTGCAACGCATCAATGTGGTGATCGTTCCACGCGCCAATCCGGATGGCGCGGACGCCCACAAACGGGTGACGGAGAACGGCGTCGACATGAACCGCGATCATCTGTTGCTGAACACGCCGGAGGCACAGGCGCTCGCCAAGCTGACCAGCGCCTACCGCCCCATCGCCGTGATCGACGCACACGAATACACCGTCGTTGGCCGCTATCTGCAGAAGTACAACGCCGTCCAGAAATACGACGCGCTGCTGCAGCACGCCACCGCCGCCAACATGCCCGAGTTCGTGACCAAGGCCGCCACGCAGTGGTATCTCGACCCCATGCGCAAGGCGCTGAACGACCAGCAACTCACTGCGGACTGGTACTACACGACCTCCACGGACCTCGCCGACCGCAGCCTCTCGATGGGCGGCGCCCAGCCCGACACCGGGCGCAACGTCAACGGTCTCAAGAATTCGGTGAGCCTGCTCGTGGAGACGCGCGGCGTCGGCATGGACCGCCTCGACATCCAGCGCCGCGTGCACGCTCAGGTCACGGCCATCGGCTCGGCGCTGCGCACCACGTCGGAACGCGCCGCCGAACTGCAGCAGGTACGCTCCTTCGTCACGCGCGAGGTCTCCTCGCAAGCCTGTAGGGGCAACGTCGTGATCGAAGCCGCCCAGACACCCGAGAAGCGCGACGTCGTCCTGCTCGACCCGAACACCGGCGCAGATATGACGATGAACGTGGATTGGAATTCCTCGCTGCATCTTCGCACCCTCAAGACCCGCCCACGTCCTTGCGGCTATTGGCTCTCCGGACAATCGGACATGGCCGTCGAACGTCTTCAGATGCTGGGCGTGCAGGTCATGCGCGTGGCCGAACCCGGCAATGTGCTGGCCGACATCTACGTCGAAAACAGCCGCAGCAGCACGGACCGCCCCGACGTGCGCGGCACGGTCGCAGGCGCCGGCCCGATCACCCGTGTGAGCGTCACCCCCACGCGCAGCGCCATCGACATCCCCGAAGGCAGCTACTACGTACCCCTGAACCAACCCCTGGCCAACATCGCCGTCGCCGCGCTCGAGCCCGATTCGCAAAACAGCTACTTCGCCAACAACCTGATCACCGACCTCGGCAGCGTGGCCCGCATCATGACCGTGCCCGCCTTGGTTTTCGAAGATACGGACTAGGGCCTGTTCGCACCAACGCAGCTTTTTCTGCCCCATAAACCCGGCCCCGGCTTCATCCGCACCCGTGGTGTGCAGGTATGATCCGGGTTCTCACCGTCAAGGATCGCTTTCGCGACTCCTGAACACGAGTGACGATCCACAAACTGCCCATAGCTCAACTGGATAGAGCAATTGCCTTCTAAGCAATAGGTCGGGGGTTCGAGTCCCTCTGGGCAGGCCACAGAACTGTCGCAAGTTACATACAGTCGCAAATTGCCCCGCATTCATTTTTGCACTGAGGGCCTTTCATGCCCGCTGGACGCTCTACTGGCGCAATAACCGCACCTCATACCCCGTCCACAGCCCTTGCATTTCAGCGCTCTATAACTCAAGCGGCACTCACAATTCGCCAGTTCACCATCAATGGACAATTTTTAATAATTGAAATTGTCTATGATTGCCGCATTTTGATACTATAGATACCGACTCAGAACAGCGGTCAATTAATTGATACACGCTATGCGGCCCAAGAACGCCGGACAACGATGACCTGTGTTTCGAGATCACAAGGGATGCATGCGAGGAGGGGCGCACGTCTTGAAAAGATGAGAGCGCGTCATTGCAGGCAAGCAGGCAATGTTGAAGCGAAAGCAGCCAGAACCGTGGCTGCCACGAGGGACAGGGAATGGTTTCCAATATTCCAAAGCGGACTGCCGGGAAGGCAGCACGCATCTTGAAAAACATAGGTATCGGCATGCTGGCGGCGCAAATTCTATGCGTGGCCGGCGTCGCTCAGGCGCAGGGCACACCGCTCAACGAGCCCATTCTTCCGGTGCCGCAAGCTCACAAGGAAGACGCGAAGAAGGCGGCACTGGGGAAGAAACTCTTCAACGACACTCGCCTGTCGCACGGCAACACGGTCTCCTGTGCCAGTTGCCACAACCTGCCCGTGGGTGGCTCCGACGCCATCGCTTTGTCCAAGGGTGTGCAGGGGCGAGTCGGCAAGGTGAATTCGCCGACGGTGCTGAACTCTGGCCTGAACTTTCGCCAGTTCTGGGATGGTCGCGCCGCGTCGCTGGAAGAGCAGGTTTCGGGTCCGATTCACGACATCAACGAAATGGACACCAGTTGGGCCGAGGTGCTGCGCAAGCTCGGTCAGGACAGCGCCCTGACAAGCGAGTTCAAGCAGAGCTACCCGGACGGTATCACTGCCAACAACGTCGCCAACGCGCTTGCGAGTTTTCAGCGGACGTTGATCACGCCCAACGCGCGGTTCGACAAATATCTGCGCGGTGACAAGTCGGCGTTGACCACCGATGAATTGCGCGGTTATCAACTGTTCAAGAGCTATGGCTGCGTGGCCTGCCACCAGGGAGTGAACGTGGGCGGCAACATGTTCCAGACATTCGGCGTGATGGGCGACTACTTCGGCAAGCGCGGCAATCCCACGATTGCCGACCTGGGCCGCTACAACGTCACGAAAAAAGACAGCGACAAGTATTCCTTCAAGGTACCGAGCCTGCGCAACGTAGCGCTTACGGCGCCCTATTTTCATGACGGATCGGCAAAGACCCTGGGAGATGCCGTGGATGTGATGTTCCAGTTTCAACTGGGTCGTCAGGCCTCGGCAGAGGACAAAAAACTGATCGTGCAGTTCCTGCACACGCTTTCGGGAGAGCTTGACGGCAAGCCACTGAAGAGCCTCCAGGCCGCCCAGTAATTCACCCTCTTTCCTCGAACTCGCCCTATGAACAACAGCAAGAAACTGCCGATGAAACTGGTCGGCGTGGTTGCAGTCGTGCTCATCGCCATCCTGGCGTTCCTCGTTCTGCAGACACGGTCGATCAACTTCAACACCAGCAACGAGATCGTCAACACGCTGCGTGAACTCAAACAGGTCGACGCTGAATGGAACGTGGACGTGCTGCGTGCCAAGACCGGCATCAGCACCAACTACGATCAGGTCGCCAGCCCGCTGCCGCTGATCTCGCGCCTGGCGAGCCAGTTGTCCGATACCACCACCAAATACTGGGTGGGTCACAGCGAAAGCATCTCGGCAATGCAGCCGATGCTCAAGCGCTTTCAATCGTTGATGGACGAGAAGATCTCCGCGATCGAGCAGTTCAAGTCGCAGAACGCGATCCTGCGCAATTCCTCCCGCTTTCTTCCGGTGGCCGCCACCGATCTGGTGGAAACCACACGCAGCAGTTCGATGAGCGCCACCGCGCGCCAGACACTCGAGCGCCTGCTCAATGACCTGCTGGCCAACGCCATCAGCTATACCCAGAACCCCGAGGCCGCGCTCAAGGAGCGCATTGCACAGAATGCTGCCGCACTGCAGGCCTTCACCGACGACGCAGACACTGCGGTGAAGGAGCGTGCCGGTATTTTTCTTGCTCACGTCAACACCTTGATGCGCCAGCAGGACCGGGGCGCCACGCTGCTGGCGGAACTGAGCGCGATGCCGACCGCTCAGACGCTCGACCAGTTGTCCGACGCACACACGCGCGAGAACAGCAAGCTGCTCGAACACCTGCAGAACTACCAGCGTGCGTTGGTGCTCTACTCGGTTTTTCTGCTGTGCCTGCTCGCCTGGGTGGGCTGGAAGCTGTTTCGCAACTTCCAGTTGCTCAACACCACGAACGACACGCTCAAACAAACCAACGACACGCTGGCCAACGCCAATCTGGAACTGCGCGAATCGCACGTGCGACTGGTGCAGTCGGAAAAAATGTCCGCACTCGGCCAGATGGTTGCCGGCATTGCGCATGAGATCAACACGCCGCTGGCCTACATCCGGAGCACGTTCAACGTGGTGCGCGACCAGATCAACCCGTTCGGCAAACTGGCAGTGGAAGGCCTTGGCTTCGCGAATGCCGTGAGAGCCCTCAACGTGACAACGCGGTGTTGAACACGCATTTCCGCAATTTCGAAAACGTCGCATCGGACGTGGTCAACCAGGGCGTTTTGAAAGAGGTCGACACCTTGCTCAACGACGGCATTCACGGCATCGACCAGATCTCGGAAATCGTTCTGAACCTGAAAAACTTCAGCCGACTTGATCGCGAGAAGGTCAGCAACTTCTCGGTCGAGGAAGGTCTGGACAGCACCCTGCTGCTGGCGCGCAACGTGCTGAAGGGCAAGGTCGAGATCCGCAAGGACTACGGCGATGACGTGCCCGATATTTCGGGCTCGCCGTCGCAGGTCAACCAGGTGTTCCTGAACATCATCACCAATGCCGTGCAGGCCATGCCCGAGCGCGAGGGCAAGAACATCATCACCCTGCGCACCAGCGTCAGCCCTGCCGGAGACATGGTGGAGGTGGAAATTCAGGACAACGGTACCGGAATTCCCGACGACGTGTTGCCCCACATCTTCGATCCGTTCTACACGACCAAGCCGATTGGCGAAGGCACCGGCATGGGCTTGTCGATCTCGTACAAGATCATCAACGAACATGGCGGAACCATCCTCGTGGAGTCGGTCCGTGATGTCGGTACGGCCTTCACGATTCTTCTGCCGGTGCAGCGTCAGCTTCATGACGCGATTGACGACAACGCCACAACATCCACAGATAGCGAGGCACTGTTCGCCGACTAAGTTGCCGCAGATCCCAGATCTCCGAGCGCAACCAGTTGACGTTCAATGAGGACAAACCAATGAATACCAACACCATTCCTTCGGTTCTTTTCGTGGATGACGAGGAGCGCATCGTCAACCAGTTGCGCCTGATCTTCCGCAACGGCTATACCGTGCATACCGCCACCTCTGGCGAGGAAGCGCTGAAGATCCTCCACTCGACACGCATCGACGTGCTGGTCAGCGATCAGCGCATGCCGGGCATGCTCGGCGTGGAGTTGCTGGAAAAAGCCCGCAAGCTGTCCCCGGACACCATGCGCCTGCTGCTCACCGGCTACTCCGATCTGGCGGCCATCGTCGGATCCGTCAATGAGGGCGAGGTTTTCCGCTTCATCAACAAGCCCTGGGACCACGACGAAATCCAGCGCATCGTCGCGGATGCAGTCGCGGCGGGTGAGGCGGCACGCAGCGCCGGCAGCGCCGCCACGCAGGAGGCCGCAGCACAATTGCTCGCCAGCACCGCCGCCAACCCGCCCAAGGTGCTGTTGATCGATACCAATCTCAGCGAACTTCAGGCCATGTCACAAGTGCTGTCCACCGATCAGCGGTGCGTGCTTGCCACTTCCATCAGCGAAGCGCTTGAAGCCCTTTCGCACAACGACATCGGCGTGATCGTTTCCGAGGCCCGCGTGGGCCGCAGTGACATGGGCAGCTTCCTGCACCTGTTGAAGCAGCACCATCCGATGATCACGACGGTCATGCTGAGCCGCGCGGGAGATGCCGACCTTGTCATTCGCATGATCAACAAGGCCCAGATCTTCCGCTTCGCGACGAAGCCACTGCGCAAGAGCTCGTTCCAGCTCGCGGTCGCTGCGGCCATGAAGGCGCATTTCAACTACCGCGCCAACCCGGCGCTGGTGAACCGTCATCGCGTCGCCGAGGACGAAACTGCGAAAGCAGACACCTCGCTGGTCAACAGCATGATGCAGAGCCTGAGCAGCTTCCGCCAGCGTTTCTCGCTGTTCGGACGAAAGCGCGAGACCACCTAGTTCCGGTACTGAGCATCAGGGCTGCGGAGCATGCTCCGCGCCGAACCCCTCGGTCGCCAGCGTCACGCCATCATCGAATTGCAGCACGCGCTCTGGCCAGCGCAATGCCGCGAGCTTGAAATCGCGATCCGGCTCCCGGCCCTGCCGACGTGCGCTCCAGCGAGCGCCGACCGAGAAATCCACGCAGAACACGTTGCCATGTCGGCCATGCCAGGCGAGCGGCGCGATGTCCCGGAACAGGTCCTGATCGCCCTTGCCCAGTTGAGCGCGGTCGATGGCATGCAGCCGCCGCCAGTAGTGGCCGACGACCACGGGAACGCGGTCAGTGTATTCATCCCACCAGCCCACGCGCTCGACGAATCGCCACTTGCCGCCCGCATAGAACGGATCGCTGCCCTTGCGCTCCACTCCCGAGGTGAGCACCTTGAGCGGATTGAGCATCTGCTTGTTGGACTCGTTCTCCGCATGGGCGGCCAGAAACGGCGGCTTTCTCTCGCCATCTTCCAGATCGTGAGGCCACTGCATGCGCTCGGCGTGCATGCGGTCCTGCAATCGCGTCAGTTGGGCATGGCGCGCGGCCTCGTCTTCCCAATGATCGTATTCCCTGCGCACCGAGCCCATCGGCAACTGCCGTGCCAGCGCAATCTGCTCTGGGCACCAGGCGGCATGAATGACACGCAGGTCGTCGCGCTCCAGCGCAATGGGCAGGCTTCCGACGAGCCGCATGATGCTCTCGCGCTGCGCCTGGTCGATTCGCTGGTAAGGCGCGTACTTGAGGTTGTCGCGCTCCACGCGCTCGTCGAAGAACCAGCCCGAGCCGTCCTTCACGTCTTCGCGCAACAGATTGATTTCGTGATTGCCCAGAACCGCCACCGCGCGGCCCGATTCGATCAGCCGCTGCGCCAGTGCCAGAACTGCGGGGCTGTCCTGACCTCGATCGCAAAAATCACCCACGAACACCAGCGTGCGGCCCCGGGGTGATTGCCGTTGGCGTCATAGCCCAGATGACGCATCAATTGGGTCAGCGCGAAAAACTCGCCATGAATGTCGCCGACGATGTCCAGAGGATCCTCCGGCAATGCTTGTATCAGACTCATGATGCGAACGATTCTGTCAGCAATCCGGCGATACCGCTCGGGCCTCCTGGAAGCCCTGGCGGCAGACCGTGGCGGTCACCTGATAAAGACGGGAACAATTGCAACATTTTGCGCAGTTTGCAACATCGCCCTGATTTTTCGCGAGTGCGCAATACATGGCGTGCACAAAGTAGGGAAGTCGTCTGACGCAGCAGCCGCGAGACGGCGTCATCATAGAAAGCACGGCACGGATCACGTTCCGTAGCAACCAAGGAGAAGCATCATGTTCGAGCACTTCCTGAATCCCACTGTCGTCTACATGCGTCGCATCCAGCGTGGTCTGGAAGAGGCGCGCATGGCCGCTCTGGAACATGAAAGCGCTGCGGAACATCACGCCGCGCTCGCGACGATGTACCGTGATCGCGTGCGGCGGCTCCAGGGCGAGCTGGAAAACGTGACCAACGAGCGCACCGCTGGCAGCACCGTCAAGGCGGTTCGAAGCGAGAGTCAGCCTGCTCCTGCCGAGCTTGCCGAAGATGCAGCAGCGGCGGCGCAGGTTCACCGCATCGTTCCGCGCTACGGCAACAAACGCGACGAAGCCTCGTCATCGCTGAACCCCTCTCACGGCCTGCTCTCGCAGGGTGCAGCAGGTTGATCGACGATTATGGAAGCCCTCGGAACGATGCAGGTCTGTGCGCCAGCCTGACATTGCTCCGGGAGTTCGTTCAGTTCCGGGGACCTCGCTGCAGGGCCACACCTGCAACGTCTGTGCGGGCGCGCAGCACCGTGCCGTGCGTGGAATCGGTCACATACACATCGCGCCGATCCGCGCCGCCAAACGTCAGATTCGTGAGCGAGCTGCCCGGCTTGCCGCGCAGGATGCATACCGGCTCGGCGCGGGAATTGAGCATCCAGACATAGCCGAGGCCGGGATTCGCAATCAGCAGTTGCCCGCTTTCATCCACCGCGAGGCCGTCCGGGCCGCTGGGTCCGTAGGATGTGAAGAACTGGTTCACCTTCGCCACGCTGCCATCGGGCAACAACGGGACACGCCAGACGCAGTTGCCGCGCGTCACGGCGAGATAGAGAACGCGCTCATCGGGTGACAAGGCAACGCCGTTGGGACTGGGCACGTTGGACAGCAACAGGTCGAGCTGACCATTGGGCCGCAAACGGTACAGTCGCCCGGACGGATCGTGCAGCCCGCTCTGCCCCTGATCGGTGAAGTACAGATTTCCCTGGCTGTCGAAGATCAGATCGTTGACGCCCTTGAAACGCTCGCTGTTGCGGCGCTCCAGATACCCGGCAACCCTGCCGCTTTGCACATCGAGCGTCATCAGTCCATTCTTGTAGTCGGTGATCAGCAGCGTCCCGGCATCCAGGAACTTCATGCCGTTGGGCTCACCGTCGTACTCGGCTATCAGTGTCCATGCGCCCTGGGGGTCGATTTGAAAAATACGGCCCCAGGGAATATCCGTCACATAAAGATGGCCGGCATCGTCGAATACCGGCCCCTCAAGAAACGAATCTGCATGTGCGCCGCCACGGTTCGCGTTGGCCCAGTCGCTGGGTTCGTCGCGCCGGTATTGCTGCGGCATCGTGGTGAAAACTTCGAGTTCACTGATCCGGGGAGCGTTCAGGAGAAACATGATTTTGTTCCTTGGGTCGTTGCATCCATCAACAGCTCGATCTATCAATCCAGTTTGATCTGGCCCTTGCGAACCACCTCGCCCCATTTCGCGTCTTCCTTCTTGAGGAAGGCAGCAAACTCCTCGGGCGTGGAGGCTACCGGCTTGGCGCCGACGTCGTTCAGGCGCTGCTTCACTTCGTCCTCGTTGAGCACTTCGACCAGCGCCTTATGCAGCTTGGCGGCTACGGCGGGCGGAGTCTTTGCGGGAACGAACACGCCGTTCCATTCGTAGGCCTCATACCCCGGAATGACGGTCTCGGCCACGGTGGGAACATCCGGCAGTCGCCTGGATCGCTCGGGCGAGGAAATCGCAAGCGCGCGCAGCTTGCCGCCCGCAACCAGCGGGTACGACGCCGCAATGGTGCCGAACATAAAGTCCACCTGCCCGCCCATGACGTCGGCAATCGCCGGGCCGCCGCTCTTGTAGGGCACGTGCACCATGTTCAGATCGAGCTTCTGACGGAACAGCTCCGACGCCAGACGCTGCACCGTACCACTGCCGCCCGACGCAAAGTTCATCTTCCCTGGCTGCGCCTTCGCCTTGGCGATCAGATCATTCACGTTCTTGAACGGCGAATCGCTCTTCACGATGAGGACGTTCGGTGTCAGAGACACCAGCGACAACGGCTGGAGCGCATTGCTCGCGTACGGCATCCTGGCAAACAGGTGCGGATTGATGGAGTACGGCGTGGCGTCGTAGAGCATGGTGTAGCCGTCGGCCGCAGCCTTGGCAACGAAGGCCGCGCCAATGGTTCCGCTCGCACCCGGCTTGTTGTCCACGATCACGCTGGTGCCCAGCTTCACACCCATGCGCGACGCCAGAACGCGCGCAGTGGTATCGGCTGCCCCGCCCGGCGCGTACGGCACGATGATGGTGATTGTGCGATCAGGGAATTCCGCATGCGCCGAGAACGCCGCCACTGCGGCAGCGACCGCAAGGAGCGCATTTTTCAGGAAAATTTTCATCTCGAATACTCCTTAATTCGCCACGCTGACGGCCAGCACGGCCAGTGCGTTGCGCGCCGCGCCCAGCCCCATGTTCACGTAGGCATCGCTGGTGACGCCGCCGATGTGCGGACTCAGAATGAAACCCGGCTGGTGCTGGAACATGTGGCCCTCGGTCATCGGTTCCACGGCGAAGCTGTCGAGACCTGCCATGCGCACCTGCCCGCTTTGCACGGCTTCCAGCAGCGCCCGCTCGTCAATCAGGCCACCGCGTGCGGTATTCACGATGATCACGCCTTTTTTGCACTTTGCGAGATTTTCGGCGTTGAGCAACTGGCGGTTGTCTTCGGTGAGCGGGCAGTGCAACGAGATCGCATCGGACTCGCGCCAGATGGTCTCGAGATCGGCGCGCTGCACGCCCTCGGGCCATTGTTTCGCGTAAGGATCAAAGCCGAGCACGCGCATGCCGAGGGCCGAGGCCATGCTCGCAAAGCGCTGGCCGATGGCGCCGAGCCCGATGAGGCCGACGGTGCGTCCGCCAAGCTCCACGCTCTTGTGCGTGGCCTTGTCCCAGAAGCCCGCGTGCATGCGCTCGTTGAGCTGCGGCACGGACTTGGCGCACGCGAGCAGCAGCGTGAGCGCCTGCTCCGCCACGGCCGCCGCGTTGGCACCGACGGCGGCAACCACTTCGATGCCGCGCTCTTTTGCGGCGACCTTGTCGATGGTGTCCGTGCCGCTGCCGTGCTTGGAAATCACCTTGAGCGATGGCGCTGCGTCCATCGCAGCCGCGCCCACCTTGCTGTAGCGCACGATGATCGCGACCGGATCGTGCTCACGGCACAGCGCGACGATATCGTCTTCCGTGGGAGTCTTGCCGGCATAGACGATGTCGTATTCGCCGAGCAATTCGAGCGCCTGCGGTGCCAGATCGGCGGCGGTGATCAAAATTGTTCCGTGACTCACAGTGCTTCTCCTTCCTTGAGAACACCGGCCGCGCGCAAGGCTGCGGGAAGCCAGCCGGAAGCCGTTTCGCCGCGCGCAATCGCTTCGATGCGCGCCGCTTCATCGGCCACCTTCTTCACCGCGAGCGGCATCATTGCCGGAGCCTTGACGCGCTCGATGACGACCACGCCATCGGCATCGGCAACCACGAGATCGCCGGGATGGATGGTGACACCGCCCGCCGAGATCGGGTGGTTGATGCGGCCGGGAACGAACTTCGTCGGACCCGCCGGATTGAAGCCAGCGCTGAAAACGGGAAAGTCAAGATCGAGCAGCTCGAGCTTGTCGCGAATCGCTCCGTCGATGATGACGCCGCCGAGTCCCAGCTTCTTGCAGGCGCTGAGCATCAGCGTGCCCATGAGTGCCGAGGTCTGGTCGCCCTTGCCATCGACGACGATGATGTCGCCGGGCCTGGCGAGCGCAATCGCCGCGTGAATCATCAGGTTGTCGCCGGGGCGCACTTCCACGGTGAATGCGGGGCCTGCGAGCTTCATGCTTTCATGCACGGGAGCCACGCGGCTGTGCATCGTGCCGCGGCGGCCGGACACATCGGAGAGGATCGCCGCCTGGAATTCAGCGGCCTGCTTGACGACGTCAGCGCTGACGCGCTCGAAATCTCGAATGACTTCGGGAAGTTGGTTCATGATTTTGCCGATCGAAAGATGAGGAAAGGGCCGCCCCTCGCATCAAACGGGGATGACTCAAAAAATGACGGGAATGTGGACTGAAGGCGGTCGCGACTCAATCGAGCGTCGCGCCCGAGTCCTTGACGATCTTCGACCAGCGCGGAACTTCGGCTCGCAGCAACTGACTGAATTTCTGCGAAGTTCCGCCCAGCACATCACCGCCTTCCGAGCGCAGTTTCTCGACCACATCCGGCTGGGTCAGAGCGTCGTTGATGGCCTTGTTCAACTTATCCACGATGGGCGCGGGCGTACCGGCGGGAGCGAGCACGCCATACCAGGAAATCGCCTCGAAGTCCTTGTAGCCCAGCTCGGCCAGCGTGGGCGTGTCCGGCAATTGCGGCGAGCGCTTCAGCGACGTCACGACGACCGGGCGCAGCTTGCCGTTGCGCACATGGCCGAGCAAGGTGGGAATCGCGGACATGTAGAGATCGATGTTGCCACCCATCAGATCGGTCATGGCCTGCGCTGCGCCCTTGTAAGGCACGTGGCGCAGCTTGATACCGGCGGCGTTTTCTGCCTGCTCACCGGCAAGATGTGCGACCGTGCCGTTGCCCGAATAACCGAGCGTGAGCGCATCGGGCTTGTTTTTGCTCGCGGCGACGACTTCCGGAAAGGTCTTGTATTTCGACGACACCCCGGTCGCCATCACGATCGGCGCGGAAGACACCAGTGCAACCGGCACGAGGTCCTTGATCGGATCGTAGGGCAGCTTGGCATACAGCGACGGGTTGATCGCGAGATTGCTCGTCTGCCCCATCACCAGCGTATAGCCGTCGGGGCTCGCCTTGGCCGCCGCGTCCACGCCCAGATTGCCGCCTGCGCCGGGGCGGTTGTCCACGACGATGTTCCACTTGTTCTGATCCGACATCTTCTGCGCCACGGCGCGCGCAATCATGTCGGTGCCGCCGCCCGGAGGAAATGGCACGATCAAGCGAATGGGCTTGGCCGGATAGTTGTCCTGCGCAAACGATGACTGCAGCGGCGCAGCGAATGCCGCCACGCCGAGAGCGACGGCGCAAAGCGCCTGCATGCGTGCGCGCTGAACACGCGATTTCACGTGAGTTGCCATGATGTTGTCTCCAGATTGATGTTTTTGAACCAGCCCGGGTGGCATCCCGAACATGGGCTGACTTTACGAAGTAGTTTCAACCCATACAATAGCGTTGCGTACCATGAAACACATTGCACAGAGAGAAATACCCAAACCATGCCTCGTCAACGCATCCCACCGCTACTCCCAACGCCCGAACCGCCACCCGCCGCGGACGTGCCAAGCGCAAACGGCGTGATCGCGGTGACGCGCGCACTGCACGTGCTCGAGGCGTTCAATTTGGGTGAATCGCATCTGTCGCTCGCCGAACTCAGCCGTCGCTGCGCACTGCACAAGACCACGGTGCTACGGCTTGCGCGCACGCTTGCGCTGTCGGGCTACATGGTCCAGCGCGACGATGGCGATTGGCGACTCGGCCCCGCCGCTGGCTGGTTGGGCGCGCGCTACCAGGCCGGCTTCGACGTGCAGAACGAACTCGAACCGGCGCTGCGCGAACTCACTCAGCAAAGCGGTGAGAGTGCGGCCTTCTACGTGCGCGAGGGCAACGTGCGAACCTGCCTGGTGCGCGTGGAGGGACCGCAGGCGCTGCGCCATCACGCACGCATGGGCGAGGGCCTGCCGCTGGATCAGGGATCACCGGGCCGCGTGCTGCTCGCATTCGCCGGAGAGCCGGGCGACGTCTACGAGCAGATCCGCAAGCGCGGATTCCATTGGTCGATCGGCGAGCGCGAGCAAGGCGTCTCCACGGTGTCCGCACCGGTGTTCGGCATGCACTGGCGACTGCTGGGATCGCTGTGCATTTCCGGCCCCTCTTCACGCCTGCCTCAAAGCCGCCTCGAAGAACTGGCGCCGATGGTGATCGGTGCGGCCACCAAGCTCTCCTACATTCTCGCGGCAAGCACCAGCGCGCCACTGCAATCGCGCATGGCGTCCTGGCATCCGTGATTCGACGGGATGCCCGCCGAGCCACGGATCGCGGATCGCAAAAATCAACACAGCGCAAGCGGATAATTAAACGAGAACGATTATCATTTATCATTTGCTCCGGGTGCTGACAAAACGCCATTCATCCCATGGTGTCGGTACCACAGCATCGGAGGCAAATGCATCGTGTCATACCGCAACGAAGATATCCAACAGATCGTGCTGGAGCACGGGGTTTTGCTGCGGCGCTGTGGTGCGCTGCAAGGGCGATGCACTGAGCAGGCCATCACGCAGGATCACGAAATCGAACGCCTGCGCGCCGAACTCATGCGCAGCCGTGCACGGGTCATCGTGCGCGACAGCCTGCTCGCGTGGGAGCGCGAGGAGCGCCAGCGATTGCAGCGCACGCTGAACAGTTGGGCGATATATGGCGGCGCCACCGCAGCGCGCGCCGCGCCCGTGGGCAGGGCGCACAGCCACGTCGACGCTGATGAAGACCCCGACGTCGATCCCGCACTGCTTGAACACAGCCTGCATGCCGCCGACCTCGTGATCTGCCAGACCGGCTGTGTTTCGCAAGACTCGTTCTGGCGCGTCGAGGATCACTGCAAGCGCACCGGAAAGGCCTGCGTGCTGGTCGAACAGCCCGACGCGTTGCGCATCGTGCGTGTCCATCCGTCGGGCAAGACGGAACAGCTTGCCGCGACCTCCTGGGATGAAAAGGAGCCATCGTGAACGCAACGCATAAATCCTCCGGTTTCCCATTCACCTCGTAGCAAGGATATCCGCCATGCCACACGCCCTTCCCCAACTGCCCTACGCCTATGACGCGCTGGAGCCGCACATCGACGCCAAGACAATGGAAATCCACCACTCCAGGCACCACCAGACGTATGTGAACAATCTGAACGCCGCACTGGATGGCACCACTTATGCCAATCTTCCGGTCGAGCAACTGATTTCGCAAATCGACACCTTGCCCGATAAGCTTCGCGTAGCAGTCCGCAACAACGGTGGTGGACATGCGAATCACAGCCTTTTCTGGGAGGTGATGTCACCCCAAGGAGGTGGCGAGCCCGAGGGCGAACTGGCCACGGCGATCACGAAGGACCTCGGTGGATTGGCGGCATTCCGCGACGAATTCACCAAGGCCGCATTGAGCCGTTTCGGCAGCGGTTGGGCTTGGCTGGTGACGGATCAGAAAGGCCGCCTGTCCGTGGAGAGCAGCGCCAATCAGGATTCGCCGCTCATGTGCGGCATTGCCTCGGGCCACACGCCGATTCTCGGGCTCGATGTGTGGGAGCACGCCTACTATCTGAAATACCAGAACCGCCGCCCCGAATACATCGCCGCGTTCTTCAACGTCATCCACTGGCCCGAAGTCGCGCGCCGCCACGCTGCGGCCACCTCACGTTGAAACGCGTTTGATCTGCAAGGTAGCACCTCCACAATGCCTGCAAACACAAAACCGGAGGACATCGACATGCCAGGGCCTGTTCATACCACACGCCGCTTCGGATTTCGCGCGCAGACCCGCTTCGGCCTTGCAATCTGCGCGCTGGGCATTGTGGCCGCATGCATGCTGTTGTGGAACGCCGTGCAGGCGCTGCCCGCTGCACGCAGCGCACTGATTGGCGGCGGCATCGCCGCACTCGCTACCGCTCTCGGAACGCTGCCAGTGCTGCTCGCGCAGCGACCCTCGGAACGTGTGCAGGACACGCTGTTCGGTTTTGGCGCGGGCGTCATGCTTGCAGCGTGCGCGTTCTCCTTGGTGATGCCTGCATTGGAGGCCGCGCGCGCGTCCGCCTTCGGCAGCAATCCCTGGGGTGCCGGCGGCATCGTGGGATCGGCTATTCTGCTGGGTGGCCTCGCACTGCTTGCGCTCGACCGGCTGCTGCCGCACGAGCATTTCATCAAGGGACGCGAAGGCGCCTCCGGCCAGCAACTGCGCCGTACTTGGTTGTTCGTCATCGCCATCGTGCTGCACAACCTGCCGGAGGGTCTGGCCATCGGCGTCGGATATGCGGGCAACGAAGGCATGCGCGCCAATGCGCTGGCCATCGGGATCGCCATTCAGGACGTGCCCGAAGGCTTTGTGGTCGCCGCCGCGCTGCTGGCCGTGGGTTACGCGCGGGGCCTATCGGTGGCCATCGGAATGCTCTCCGGTCTCGTCGAGCCGCTGGGCGCCGTGATCGGCGCGGGCGCGATCAGCCACTCGATCACACTGCTGCCCTGGGGCCTCGGCTTTGCCGCGGGGGCGATGCTGTTCGTGATCAGCCACGAGATCATTCCCGAGTCACACCGCAAGGGGCACGAAGCCTTTGCAACGGCGGGATTGATGGCGGGATTCGTGATGATGATGGTACTGGATACCGCGCTGTGAAGGCTTGGCATTGCGTGGGGCGGTGAACGCTCGCACCACGTCTTCCGCCCTCCCGGCAGCGATGGCGAACTGGGACGACAATAGCAACCATGTCGTCCGAGTTTCCCGAATTGCATTCCGCTGAATTGCTGGCCCAGGTGGCCGCCCTGCCCCCCTGCCCGGCGTGTACCGCTATATCGATGCCCAGGGTGCGCTGCTGTATGTCGGCAAGGCGCGCAATCTGAAGAAGCGCGTCTCGAGCTACTTTGCCAAGAACCACGGCGGCACGCGCATCGGCCACATGGTCGGCAAGATCGCGCGGCTGGAGACCACGGTCGTGCGTTCCGAAGCCGAAGCGCTGCTGCTCGAGAACAACCTCATCAAGTCGCTGAACCCCAAGTACAACATCCTGTTCCGCGACGACAAGAGTTATCCCTATCTCAAGATCACCGGCGTGGCGGCCAAGGATGGCACGGGCTCGGCGCCGGGCCAGAAGTTTCCGCGCCTTGCCTACTACCGGGGCGCCGTGGACAAGCGCCATCGCTACTTCGGCCCCTATCCGGGCGCGTGGGCAGTCAAGGAAACGATTCTGCTGCTGCAGAAAGTGTTCCGCCTGCGCACCTGCGAAGACACCGTGTTTGCGAACCGCACCCGCCCCTGCCTTCTCTATCAGATCAAGCGCTGCACGGGGCCATGCGTCGATCTGATTTCGCCGCAGGACTATGCACTCGATGTGGGGCACGCCGAAGCGATGCTGCGCGGCGAGACCCAGGAACTGCTCGATCAACTGGAGGCGCGCATGATGGCGCATTCCGGAAGACTCGAATTCGAGCAGGCCGCCGAGGTGCGCAACCAGATCACCGCACTGTCGCGGGTGCTTCACCAGCAGGCCATTGAAACGGTCTCGGACAAGGACGTGGACATTCTCGCCGTGAAGGTTCAGGGCGGCCGCGCCTGCGTGAATCTGGCGATGGTGCGTGGCGGTCGGCATCTGGGTGATCGCGCCTATTTCCCGACGCATGTGGAAGACGCCACCGCCATCTACCGCGAGCAAATCGCCGTGGAAGAAGAAGAAAACGCCAGCGACACCGCGCAGCACGTGCGCGAAAAACCCGAGCGCTCGGTCGCGGTGCAGGTGTTGGAAGCGTTCATCGCGCAGCACTATCTGCATGTTCCCGTGCCGCCAACCCTGCTGGTGAGCGAGCCGGTCGATGAGTCGCTGATCGACGCGCTATCCGAGCAAAGCGGAGTGCGCGTGCATGCGGTGAGCCAGCCACGCGAGCAGCGTCGCGCATGGCTGGAGATGGCGCAGAAGAACGCCGATATCCAGCTTGCCCGGTTGTTGTCCGAAGAAGGTTCGCAACAGGCGCGCACACGCGCGCTCGCCGAAGCGCTGGATCTCGAAGCGGAAGACCTCGACCAGCTCACGATCGAATGCTTCGACATCTCGCATACGGCAGGCGAATCCACGCAGGCGTCGTGCGTGGTCTTTCATCATCACAAGATGCAGAGCAGCGAATACCGCCGTTTCAAGATCGAAGGCATCACCGGCGGCGACGACTACGCCGCGATGCGCCAGGTGCTCACGCGCCGCTACAGCAAGGTGGCCGAGGCCCAGCGCGAAGCCGGCGGCGCCGAGGTGGCCGCCGGGCAGGCGCGTCTGCCCGATCTGGTGCTGGTCGATGGCGGCAAGGGACAGGTGAGCATGGCGCGCGAAGTCTTCGAGTCGCTGGGACTGGATCTTTCGCGCATCGTCGGCGTCGAAAAAGGCGAAGGCCGCAAGGTCGGTCTCGAAGAACTGGTGTTTGCCGATGGCCGAGAAAAGGTCTACCTGGGCAAGGATTCCGCCGCCCTCATGCTGGTCGCGCAGATTCGCGATGAGGCCCACCGGTTTGCGATCACCGGCATGCGCGCAGCGCGCGCCAAGGTGCGCGTGGGTGGCAGTCGCCTCGAAGACATTCCCGGCATCGGTCCCAAGAAACGGGCGCGGCTGCTGCAACGCTTTGGCGGCGTGCGCGGCGTGGGCGATGCGAGCGTCGCCGATCTGGCATCGGTGGAAGGAATTTCGCGCGAACTCGCCGAGGAGATTTACCGCGCGTTACGTTGAATGGGCGAAGCATGCGCACGCTCCGCAGCCTGCCGGGGAGCAGTTCTGAGCAGGGCTTTGTTTTGCATGACACAATCGCCGCATGTTTTTCACCATCCCCACCATAATGACTTGGACGCGCATCGTCGCGATCCCTTTGATCGTGGGAGTGTTCTCCGCGCCGCTGGAGCCGCAAACGCAGAATCTGGTGGCCACGGTGATGTTCATCGCGTTTGCCATCACCGACTGGCTTGACGGCTATCTCGCGCGCAAGCTCAATCAGACATCGTCCTTCGGGGCGTTCCTCGATCCGGTAGCCGACAAGTTTCTGGTCTGCGCCGCGTTGCTGGTATTGGTACATCTGCAGCGCGCCGATGTGCTCGTGGCGCTGATCATCATTGGCCGTGAGATCGCGATTTCCGCGCTGCGCGAATGGATGGCGCAGATCGGCGCGAGCAAGAGCGTGGCCGTGCACATGATCGGCAAACTCAAGACAACCGTTCAGATGGTGGCCATTCCATTCCTGCTCTACGACGGCAAGCTGTTTGGCGTGATCGATACCGGTGTGTGGGGCACCTGGCTCATCTGGATCGCCGCGATCCTCACGATCTGGTCGATGGTTTACTACTTGCGCAAGGCTTTACCGGAAATTCGTGCGCGGGTTGTCAAGTAGCAAGTGTCAATCTCGATTGATGTGTTGCATCCAAGTCAACCGGTAGCAGGCCGCATGCGCTTTTGCGAGGCAAATGCTGCAACGAGCCAAAGTCCAAGCGAAAAATACGACTAGAATTCCCACCCATGCTGTTGCCCGGCGGCGGTCTGTATTGACACCAACGAAGGGGATAGCTTTAATCTGGAGCAGCAATCTGTCGAGCGGTCAATCTTTTCAAGGGATTGATGAGTTGCTGCAAAGCAGCGACAGAAAACTCCCTCCAGGTCTGCAAGAACGAATTAATCCCTTCCACTCATTTGCGAGAGGTTCCTTGTGAATAAAACCGAACTGATTGAGCACATTGCTAACAACGCTGACATCTCCAAGGCTGCTGCTGCACGCGCTCTGGAATCCACGATCGATGCGGTCAAGAAGACGCTGAAAAAGGGTGGCACGGTGTCGCTCGTCGGTTTCGGCACCTTCGCGGTGGGCAAGCGTGCCGCTCGTACGGGTCGCAACCCCCGCACCGGTGATACAATCAAGATCAAGGCAGCCAAGGTGCCAAAGTTCCGCCCAGGCAAGGCCCTGAAAGACGCGCTGAACTAAACAACAGGTTGATTGAAGTGGGTGCTTAGCTCAGTTGGTAGAGCGGCGCCCTTACAAGGCGTAGGTCAGCGGTTCGACCCCGTTAGCACCCACCACTAGATCCCGAACGAAGAAGCCACTTGAAGTCATTCGAGTGGCTTTTTTAATGCTTGTTCGCAATTGATTTGACGAGCTTCTGATCGAGCTCCACGCTGTCGCCCTACCCCCTGAAAAACGCCTGCTGCGCACGCCGTGCGAATCGCCCACTCTCGCGCCCGCGTGGCAAAAACGCATTGGCATTGCAGGCCCAAGTGGTTTGCGAATGCGCATGAGATCGAAAACTCCGGGCGAAAAGGTACAATCTTGGGCTGGTCGCCCATGTCGGGTGACAAGCCTCGTTGGTGCTTGCATCGCGCTCTTGCCGTGCAATTTGCCAGCCGCCCAAGCAAAGGCGAACGTCAGGTTCGCCTTTTCTTTTGTTGCAAGAAAGACTGACTGACCATGTTTGAAGCCATCCGCAAGCACTCAAAAATAGTGATGTTCTTGCTGGTCTTGCTGATCGTTCCCTCGTTCATTCTCGTGGGAGTGAACCAGAACTACTTCACCGAGAAGAGCCCCGTCGTGGCGCGCGTGGACGGCAAGGACATCACGCAAGCGGATTGGGACGCCGCGCACCGCCAGGCCAGCGACCGCCTGCGCGCGCAGAACCCGGCCATGGACAACAAGCTGCTGGACTCCCCGCAGGCCAAGTACGAAACGCTTGAGCGCATCGTGCGCGACAAGGTGTACGAGTCGGCCGCGCGCAAGATGCACTTCGCGACCACCGACGTGCGGCTGGCGCGCGAGCTGCAGAAGATTCCGCAGATCGCCGCACTGCGCAAGCCCGACGGCACGCTGGATGCCGAAGCGTATCGCGCGCTCGTCGGCGCCCAAGGCTTGACACCCGAAGGCTTCGAGAACCAGGTTCGCTACGATCTGTCGGTCAATCAGGTGATGGGCGGTCTGCTCACATCGTCGTTCAGCACCGAACCCGAAGTGAAGCTCGGCATGGACGCCGTCTGGCAAGGCCGTCAGATCCAGGTTGCGCGTTTCGACGCCAGCAACTACACATCCAAGGTCACCGCGTCGGATGCCGACGTCGAAGCCTTCTACAAGGCGAATGCGCCGCGCTTCCAGCAGAACGAGCAGGCCGCGGTCGAATACCTTGTGCTGAATCTCGATGCCGTCAAGGCCACCATCGTTCCGAACGAAGACGACCTGCGCACCTTCTACAAGGAAAACCTCGAGCGCCTGTCCGGCAAGGAAGAACGCCGCGCAAGCCACATCCTGATCAGCGCACCCAAGGAAGCCTCGTCCGGCGACCGCGAAAAAGCCAAGGCAAAGGCCGAGGCCATCCTCGCCGAAGTCCGCAAGAATCCCGCGAGCTTTGCCGACGTGGCCAGGAAGGAATCGCAAGATCCTGGGTCTGCAGCGTCCGGGGCGATCTGGGATTCTTCTCGCGCGGCTCGATGGTCAAGCCATTCGAAGACTCCGCCTATGCGCTGAAGAAAGGCGACATCAGCGACGTCGTGGCCTCCGACTTCGGTTTCCACATCATCATGCTGACCGACGTGAAGACGCCGCCGCGCCCCACGTTCGAAGAACTGCGCCCCAAGCTCGAAGCCGAACTGCGTGACCAGCAGGCCCAACGCAAGTACGCAGAAATCGCCGACACCTTCACGAACACCGTCTACGAACAAGGCGACAACCTGAAGGCCGTCGCCGACAAGTTCAAGCTCAAGCTGCAAACCGTGAACAACGTCACTCGCGTGCCCGGTCCCGAAACACAAGGTCCGCTGGCCAACGCGCGCTTCCTCGAAGCACTGTTCTCGCAGGACGCCCTGCAAAACAAGCGCGCCACCGAAGCCATCGAAGTAGGCCCGAGCATGCTGGCCGCCGGCCGCGTGACCAGCTACACGCCCGCAATGACCATCCCCTGGGAGCAAGCCAAGGAAAAGGCCAGGACGTTCTACATCGCAGACAAGGCCGCTGAACTCGCACGCCAGGACGGCGACGCCAAGCTCGCCGCATGGAAAGCCGCCCCCGCTTCTGCCACCGGCCTGTCCGCTCCGATGACGGTCTCGCGCGAACAGCCGCACGACCAGCCCCGCCCCGTTCTCGACGCCGTGCTGCAGGCCCCCATCGACAACCTGCCCACCTGGGTCGGCGTGAATCTGGGCGCCGCAGGCTACGCCGTTGCGAAGGTGGAAAAGATCGTCCCCGCGCACCGCAGGACGCCGCCACCACCGAGCGCGAACTCCAGCAATACACCCAAGTCTGGTCCGGCGTGGAAGCCATGGCGTACTACGAACTGCTCAAACAGCAATTCAAGGCAGAAATCAAGGTTCCCCGCCCCAGCACGGAATAACGACGGAAGGCCCGGACGCTAAAAATTTCGACAGCGTCTGGGGCTGACCCCGAAAATGGCGCTATAATCGATTTCTACACTACGGTGGCTGTAGCTCAGTTGGTAGAGTCCAGGATTGTGATTCCTGTTGTCGTGGGTTCGAGCCCCATCAGCCACCCCAAATGCCAGTAAAACAAGGACCTTCGGGTCCTTGTTTCGTTTCGGGGGTCTACACACTGCCATCTTCCCTTTCGCGCAATTCGAACAAGCTGCGTAATTTAGGGGAGTCATTCGGCATTAGTTTTCAGTTCAACTATTTTCATCATGAATGCATTTCGCTACGATGCATGCATCGAATGCATTTGGATGATCCCCATGGCCATGCTGACAGTTCGAAATCTTCCCGAGGAAGTGCACCGTGCTCTACGCGTTCGCGCTGCCCAGCACGGCCAGAGCATGGAGGCTGAAGTGCGCGAGATTTTGGAGTCAGCGATTAGTCCCAAAGGGCGCGTGAAGCTGGGTTCGCTCCTGGCTGACATGGGCCGCCAAGCCAAGCTGAGTGATGAAGAGTTTGCTGTGTTCGAGCAGGTGCGCGACGAAACGCCTGCGCGTCCGGTGAGCTTCGAATGATTCTGCTCGACACCAATGTGATGTTGGAGCCTCTCCGGCACGCTCCTGAGCCGCGGGTGATCGAGTGGATCGACGCCCAGGCGATGGATACTTTGTTCCTTTCCGCCATCACGGTGGCCGAATTGCGGGCGGGTGTCGTCTTGCTGCCGGCTGGCAAGCGGCGCGCATGCCTGCAAGAGAACTTGGAAAAGCGCGTGCTGCCGTTGTTTGCTGGCCGGGTACTGCCCTTTGACTTAGCCTGCACCCAGGCCTATGCGGCGCTGATGGCCAAGGCACGCGCCGTGGGCACGGCCATCTCTTCGGCAGACGCCTACATCGCCGCCATCGCATCGGCCAATGGATTTGCCGTTGCAACGCGGGATACCAGTCTCTTCGAAGCAGCGGGCGCAGGCGTGATCAACCCATGGCAAGGGTAATCGGAAAATGCGGATTGGGAGGATCGGATGGATAAGCGCGACTTGAGCGAACGCGACATCTGCACCAAGTTCATCACGCCTTCGATTCAGCAGGCTGGTTGGTTGCAGCATCAGTTTCGCGAGGAAGTGGGTCTTACCGATGGGCGAGTGGTGGTGCGCGGCAAGCTGGCGTCTCGGGTGCGCAATCCGGATGCCAAAGGCGGGCCCAAGCGGGCTGACTATGTCCTCTACGCCCGGCCGAACGTTCCACTGGCCGTGATCGAGGCGAAGCAAGCTCGGTTCCCGGTTGGCCACGGCATGCAGCAGGCTCTAGCCTATGCCGAGATGCTGGACGCCCCATTCGCCATCAGTAGCAACGGTATTGCATTCCTGGTGCACGACCGGACTGGGCTGACCTCGCCTGCGGAACGCGAAGTTCCAATGGACGCCTTTTTGACTCACGCCGAGCTATGGGCATTGTTTCAGCAGTGGAAGGGGCTGACAGAGCCAGCAGCAGTGGCGCTAGTGGAGCAGCCGTTCTATACGGACGGCAGCGACAGGGAACCCCGCTACTACCAGCGCGTCGCCATCAATCGCGCGATTGAGGCGATTGCCAAGGGTCAGCAGCGCGTGTTGCTGGTCATGGCCACAGGCACGGGCAAGACCTACACCGCCTTCCAGATCATCTGGCGGCTGTGGAAGGCCAAGGCCAAGAAGCGGATCCTCTTCCTGGCGGACCGAAACATCCTGGTCGACCAGACCATGCAGCAGGACTTCGCCCCGTTCGGCGAGGCGATGCACAAGGTCACCAACCGCGAGGTCAAGAAGAACTACGAGATCTACCTCGCGCTGTACCAGGCCGTGACAGGGCGCGAGGAGTGGAAGCAGATCTATCGGCAGTTCCCCGCCGACTTCTTCGACTTGGTGGTCATCGACGAGTGCCATCGCGGCAGCGCTGCCGATGATTCCGCCTGGCGGGACGTACTGGACTACTTCAGTGCAGCAACGCACCTAGGCATGACTGCGACACCGAAAGAGACCAAGGAGGTGAGCAACCTCACCTACTTCGGCGATCCGATCTACACCTACTCGCTGAAGCAAGGCATAGAGGACGGCTTCCTCGCACCCTACAAGGTCATCCGCATCGCGACCGACATGGATGCAGTCGGCTACACCCCGGAGAAAGGCAAGGTCGACAAGCTGGGCCAGCCTGTCGCGCAGCGCCAGTACACCACCAAGGACTTCGACCGCAACCTGGTGCTAGAGAAGCGCACCCGGCTGGTTGCTTGCAAGGTGTGGGAGTACCTGAAGGCCACGGATCCGATGGCCAAGACCATCGTGTTTTGCGACGACCAGGACCATGCCGAGCGCATGCGTCAGGAGCTGGTCAAGATCATCCCCGCCGCCGCCAGCAACCGTCGGTACGTCATGCGCATCACCGGCGATGACAACGAGGGCAAAGCCCAGCTGTCGTACTTCATCGACAACGACGAGCCGTATCCCGTGATCGCCACCACATCGAAGCTGTTGACCACCGGGGTGGACGCGAAGACCTGCAAACTGATCGTGCTGGACCAGAACATCAACTCGATGACCGAGTTCAAGCAGATCATCGGCCGCGGAACGCGCCTGCGCGAGGACTACCAGAAGCTGTACTTCACCATCATGGACTTCAAGGGCGCCACGCGCTTGTTTGCCGATCCGGACTTCGACGGCGAACCTGTGGTGATCTACGAGCCCAAGGACGACGAACCGGTGCTGCCGCCCGAGGTTCCATTGGGAACAGGTGAGCCCGATCCTTCGTCCCTTGGACCCGCACAGTCCAGCACAGAGGTCACACCGCCTGGCATCACCACCGGCGGCGGGGGCGAAGGCCGTATAAAGTACATCATCGGAGACGTCAACGTGCGCGTTGCTGTCGAGCGATCGCAGTACCTTGATGCCGACGGCAAGCTCATCACCGAGGACTACCGCGTCCTGCTCAAAGACGACATCAAGAAGGCGCTGCAGGCCGAGTTCGGCGGCTTGACCGACTTCCTCCGCCGCTGGAATGGCGCCGAGCGCAAGCAGGCAGTCCTTGAAGAGTTGGCTGACCACGGCGTCCCCCTGGAGGTCCTGCAGCAAGCCGTACTGAACGGCGCCGAGCTGGACGTGTTCGACCTCGTGGCCCATGTCGCCTTCGACCAGAAACCGCTGACCCGGCGCGAGCGCGCCAACAACGTCAAGAAGCGCGACGTGTTCGGGAAATACGGTGACCAAGCCCGGGCCGTGTTGGAAGCCTTGCTCGACAAGTTCGCTGACCACGGCGTGCAGAACATCGAAGACGCCAAGGTCCTGGAGTTGCCGCCTTTCGACCAGTTCGGCAGCAAGACGCAGATCCGGCGCGGCATCTTTGGCGGGGTCGAACAGTTCACCCAGGCCGTGCAGGCTCTGGAACAAGCACTTTACGAAGAGAACGACAAGAAGCAAGCCTGACCCACTGGCGGGCGGCTTGATCCGAGAACAACGAGATGAACCTCACCAGCACCATCAAGTCCATCCAAGACATCATGCGTAAGGACGACGGCGTCGACGGCGACGCCCAGCGCCTGGGCCAACTCACCTGGATGCTCTTCCTCAAGGTCTTTGATCAGCGTGAGGAAGAATGGGAAGACGACAACGCGAAGTACAAGTCCCCGCTGCCGAAGGCCATGCGCTGGCGCAACTGGGCGGCCTACGTGGCAGGGCCAGACGGCAAGAAGAAGCCGCAGATCGCCGGCAGCGCCATCATCAGCTTCGTCAACAATGAGTTGTTCCCCACGCTGAAGGAGTTGAACGCCAACGCCAGCCCGCAGCACAAGGTGATCCGCAGCGTCTTCGAGGACGCCAACAACTACATGAAGTCCGGCACCCAGTTGCTCGCCGTGGTCGAGAAGCTGGAAGAGGCCATCAACTTCCACGACTTCAAGACCCGCGCCAGTCTGGGGGACGTGTACGAGCAGTTGCTGAACGACCTGCGCGGCGCCGGCAACGCGGGCGAGTTCTACACCCCGCGCGCCATCACCCAATTCATGGCCGACCGGCTAAATCCCAGCTTGGCCAAGCGTGAGACCGTGATGGATCCGGCCTGCGGTACCGGCGGCTTCCTCACGGCCGCCATCGACCACCTGCGCAACCAACTGACGGCCAAATCCAGCGCGGCCGACAAGGCCGCCATCGAGGGCCTGATCCGCGGCATCGAGAAGAAGCAGCTGCCGCACCTGCTGTGCACCACAAACATGCTGCTGCACGGCATCGACGTGCCCAGCCAGATCGAGCACCGCAACACCCTGGGCGTAGGCTGGAACGAGTGGAACGCCAACGACAAGGTGGACTGCATCATCACCAACCCGCCCTTCGGCGGCTACGAGGACGACGGCGTGGGCGGTGACTACCCGGCTGACCTGCGCACGCGAGAAACCGCCGACATGTTCATGGCGCTGATCGTCAAGAAGCTGCTGAAGGAGAACGGCCGCGCCGCCGTCGTGCTGCCCGACGGCTTCCTGTTTGGCGACGGCACCAAGGCCATACTGAAGAAGCTGCTGCTGCGCGACTGCAAGCTCCACACCATTGTGCGCCTGCCCAAGGGCGTGTTCGCCCCGTACACCACCATCAAGACCAACCTGCTGTTCTTCACCAGGGGCGCCACGGTGGACGATGGCACCGAGCACTTTCACACCGACACCATCTGGTACTACGAGCACCCGTATCCGCCCGGCTACAAGAGCTACAGCAAGACCAAGCCCATCCGCTTCGAAGAGTTCAAACCCGAGCAAGACTGGTGGGGCAGCGAGGCCAATGACTTTGCCGACCGGGTGGAGAACGAGTTCGCCTGGAAGGTGGATTTCAAGACCAAGCGCGAACAGGCGGAGGCCGCCGCGAAGCCGCATTGGGACCGGGCCGAGCAGTTGGGTAACGAGGCCAGCGCTCTTGAAAAACGTGTCCCCGACCTGCGCGAGTCCATCAAGAGTTTGAGCGATGCTAAACAGCGCCAGCCGGTGGAGGCAGAGATCGACACATTGCGCGCCCAGGCCGAAACCTTGCGCTCGCAAGCCCGCGATGCCAAGGGGGCCGGGGACCGGCTGTACTGGCCGATCTACAACCTGGACCTCAAGAACCCCAACGCGCCCGAGGAAGAGAGCCATGACCCCGATGTGCTGCTCGACAAGTACAAGGCGCTGCTGGGCCAGATCGACGAGACCGAGAACCGCCTGAAGAGCGAGCTGGCTGCGGCGTTGGCGCACCACTTCGTGGGCGAGGACGCTTGATGAATGCGCAGCAGTTCCTGGCGGAGTTCGGGCACATCGCCAACTCACCTGGGGGAGTAGCGAAGCTCCGGGCGCTTATCCTTCAACTTGCCATTTCTGGGCGGGCGACGGAGCGTGTGCCGGGCGACGTCACGGCGGACTCGTTGATTGAGCTGAACAGGCGGCACCAAAAGACTCTGATCGCTAAGAAGGAGATCAAGAGGCAACCGGATCCGACCGGAGTTTCGAAAGGTGATCAGCCATGGCTGTTGCCGGATGGCTGGGCCTGGACACGACTTGGCCACGTCACAAACTACGGGGATGCGCCCAAGATTGCACTCGGGGACGTTGACGAAGACACATGGGTCCTTGAGCTCGAAGACATTGAAAAGAGCACCTCAAAGCTGTCGACCAAAGTCTTGGTCCGGGATCGTCAGTTCAAGAGCACCAAGAACGGCTTTCCAGCTGGTGCAGTTCTGTATGGGAAGTTGCGTCCGTATCTTGACAAAGTCCTGATCGCGGACTCGCCCGGTGTTTGTACGACGGAGATTAGCCCGATCTCATTCTTTGAACACATCGAGGCAGGTTATCTGCGGTGGTATTTGAAGTCCCCTTACTTTGTTGCCTATGCAGACGGCTCAACCTACGGCATGAACCTTCCCCGTCTGGGGACGAACGCGGCACGTGAGGCGCTGTTTCCTTTTCCGCCAAGGCAGGAGCAAATCCGCATCGTCGCCAAAGTCGACGAGCTGATGGTCTTGTGCGATCAGCTGGAGCAGCAGCAGCAAGACCGCCGCAAGCTGCAGAACGCCCTGCGGCAGTCCACCCTGCAAGCCCTCACCAGCGCCCAAAGCCCGCACGAATTGCAGACGAGTTGGCTACGCCTGCAAGCCAACTTCGGGGCTTGTTCAGCGAGCCGGCGGATGTCGATGACGTCATCGCCGAGCTGAAGAACTTGGCTGTGCGTGGGGTGCTGGTGCGAGCCAGCAAATCTGACGTCGATCTGGCGCGCATCACAGCGGATTGTTCGGCACTTCGTTCGAAGTACATCGCCACTGGTGTGATGCGACGGCAGAAGCTGGCGGGTATGGTGGAACGCGATATGACCTACCCAGAGCACTGGGCCGTGGCGGCGTTCGATGAGGTCGCAGTGGTCATTGGCGGTGTCACCAAAGGCCGAGATCTGCGGGGCAAGCCGGTGGTGATGTGCCCCTACTTGGCAGTTGCCAACGTTCAGCGCGGTTACTTCAAACTGGAGCACCTGAAGTCCATCGAGATTGCAGAGGACGAGCTGCCGAAGTACCTGGTCCACGAGGGTGACCTCTTGATCACCGAGGGCGGGGATTGGGACAAGGTTGGCCGAACAGCAATCTGGCAAGGCGGCGTAGAGAAGTGCCTCCATCAGAACCACGTCTTCAAGGCTCGCGTTCCCAGCGAGAAGCTTCTGAAAGCGTGGGTGGAGTTGGTCTTCAACTCCGGCATCGGCAGGGACTATTTTGCCGGGGCGTCGAAGCAAACGACCAATCTCGCGTCCATCAACATGACACAGCTTCGCAGCTTCCCCCTGCCGATCCCGCCGGTGGACGAGCAGCGACGCATTCTTGATGCACTGGCGACGCTCACTGACCTGTGCGAGGAATGGCGGCGGCAGTTGAAGCACAAGGGGGACTTGGCATCGCTGTTCGCTGCGGCGTCCGTTGCTTCCCTTACCGGCATCAGCATCGAACTAGACGAGGAAACCGCCGTGAAAGCCCCGCAAACCGAACTGATCGCCCACCTGCGCCTTGCCATGCCGCCCGACGTGAAGGCCCAGGCGCCGCTCGCTACGCTATTGGCCCGCCACCAAGGCGAGATGGCTGCGCGCGATCTGTGGCAACGCTTCGGCGGTGAGATTGACGCCTTCTACGCGCAGCTGAAGACCGAGGTGGCTCACGGTTGGATCGCTGAACCGGATGTGGCGCAGGTGCGCGAGAAAGCCGCTACCGAAGCGGCCAAGGCCTGACTATGCAGTTGCGGCACCTGGCCATTCCACAGTTTCGCAATCTGCGTGGTGTGGCGATTGACTTCTCGACCCAACTGGAGCCGGTGCCGGCCTCGGCCATGACAGCCAGGGCCATCCGCAGCCATGCGCTGATCGGCCAGAACGGCGTGGGCAAGTCCAACCTTATCGAGGCGCTGATCACCATTTTCCGCGATGTAGACCTGGACCGCGACGCAGCGCTGGACTACACGCTGGAATATGAGATTCGCGGCCACACCGTCAAGCTGCAGGCCGACACAGCCAAGAAGAAGCGGCCCTTCGTGTGGGTGGACGGTAGAGCCGAATCTCAAGGCCACTTGCTGAAAAACCGGGAACTGCTGCCCTCGCATGTCTTCGCCTACTACTCGGGCCGCAACGAGCGCATCGAAGCGCTTTTCCAGGAGCACCAGCGCCGCTTCAATCAGAGGCAGGAGATCACCACCGACGAGGTACTGCCCGAGCAGTTGCTGAACCAGTTCTCGGCCAGTGATGCCGACATCCGCGCTTTGGAAGAGGTGCGGCGGCGCCGCGAGGCGCGGCTGAAACAGGCGGGGACGACCGGCTGCGCCGACTGTTCTATTGCCGTGGTGGCCACAGCCAACTGGTGCTGCTGGCCTGCCTGTTGTCCGATGACCCGGTCTTCCAGAAAGTGCTGAAGAACCTGCACATCGAGGCGCTGGAATCGGCCCTGTTCGTGTTGAAAGAGCCGCATCGGTTGCGCGAGAAGCGCCGGGGTGGTCGCTTCGACGAGAACGAGCTGAACGAAGGCGATCCGCGCTTCTGGTACGCGCGGGGCAATGTGGTCAGCGAGTTCCTCGACAAGCTGTGGCAGGTGGCGTGGGCGCCCATCGAGCAAGAGGCCACGCAGCAGATTGACTTCCGGGGCCGGACGGAGAAGCAGAAGCAGCTCTACCTTTATGTGCCCAGCCATGCCAAGCTCAAGCAACTGGGCGAGCTGGTGGGCGGTACCGACAGCTTCTTCCGCTATGCCGAGGGTGCCTACATCGGCGACCTGATCGAGGAGGTACGCATCACGGTGAAGAAGCGCGACGAGCACGGCGGCGCGGTGAGCTTCACGCAGTTGTCCGAAGGCGAACTGCAGATGCTGACCGTGCTGGGCCTCATGCGCATTACCCGTGAGGACCACTGTCTGTTCCTGCTCGATGAGCCCGACACGCACCTGAACCCGATCTGGAAGCTGCGCTACTTCGACGACATCGAAGGGGTGCTTGGTTCCGAGTCCGGCCAGTTGGCCCAAGGTCAATCGCAGATCCTCATCACCACGCACGATCCGATGATGGTGGGCAGCTTGAAGCGCGAGCAGGTGCACATCCTGCGCAGGCAGGGCCAGAGCACGGCGGTAGACATGCCCGACGTGCATCCGCAGGGCATGGGCGTTACGGGCCTGCTGAAGAGCGAGCTGTTCGGCCTGACGTCCACGCTGGACATCGAGACCGAGCGGCGTCTCTTCAGGCGCAATGAGCTGTTCGTCAAGACGCCCCGTACGGCGGAAGAAAATGCCGAACTGAGCCGCCTGTCGGCCGAGCTGGCTGATTTGGGTTTCTCGACAGCCGACTTCCGCGACCCGGACTACGCATTGTTTGTGCGGAGGATGGCAAAGCATCGCAAGTTCCGCAAGCCTACGCTGACGCCGGAAGAGCAGGCAGAGCAGGACCGCATCGCTGACGGGATCATCGATGAGATTCTGCGCGAGGAGGCGGGCAAATGATTTTCATTGACCTGGACAATAAGTTGCCCACCGATGCTGACTTGCCATCAGCGGTACGCTGGCAACAGGCCGACTGGGATGCTTGGCTGGCAGAGTCAAAACGCTTGGTCGGCGAACTCGCCAAGCTCAATGCGGCTGGGAAGGTCAAAGAGCGCAACGAGCTCATCGACCACCACAGTGGCCATTGGGGAAGGCTCAAGCCTTGGTTGCTGGCGTTGTCGGGTGGCAAGTGTTGGTTCACCGAAGCGCGCGACATCGCATCGCATTTGGATGTTGAACATTTCCGCCCGAAGAAGATCGCTCGCGGTGTCAAAGGCCCGGAGCGGGATGGCTACTGGTGGTTGGCTTTCGAATACACGAATTTCCGCATCGCTGGCACCGTGCCGAATCGGAAGAAGGGTGCTTGGTTCCCGTTGCGGCACGCTTCTCCGTGTTCAACCTACGCAAAGCGATGTGAAGGTGATGAAGTGCCTCACTTCCTCGACCCCACGAACGCTCACGACGTCACATTGCTGGCTTTCGACGAGGAGGGGAAAGCCGTGCCTGCTCCGGGCGCACAGCGCTGGGAACTCGTGCGGGCGAAGCGAACCGTAGAGCGGCTCAAACTTGTTGAACATCAGGCCTTGGCAGAGGAGAGAAGGAAGATCTGGCAGAGGATGGCAAGGCTGCTCGACAAGTATCAGCAGGAGCTCACGAAGACGCGAACCTCAGCAGCTGCTCGCCAAGCGGTGAAGGAGACGGCTCGCGAGATTGCTACGCTCACCAAGCCGGAAGCTGAGCTGTCGTCCGTCGCCAAGTGGTGCGTGCGACTAAGCAACAAGCCGGAGTTACAGAGGCTGATTGCCTGACAGGCAGTGAACCCAGCATGTTGAATGCCACGCCATGACTCAGAGACTTCGTTTTCTGCTGGACACGAACATCCTGATCCCTCTTCAGGACTCGTACCAAGTTCTTGAGGCGAACCTAGCCAACTTCGTTCGCTTGGCCGGGGTTGGAGGGCACCAGTTGCTCTATCACCCTGCATCGATCACCGACCTTCAGCGTGATCCTGACGAAGCGCGGCGTACGCGAACTCTTCAGCGTGTTCGGCAGTACGCAGCGTTGGAGCAGCCGGCACCGTGTCCATGGAACATGGCGGCGACGAGCGCCAATGACGTGTGCGACAACGAGATTCTCTACGCGCTGGAGTGCGACGCCGTCCATGCGCTGATTACCGAGGACAGGGGCATTCATGCCAAGGCCGCCGCCCATGGTTTGCGAGACCGGACATACACGATCCAGACGGCAGAGGATTGGCTTCGCCGACTCCACGAGCCTAGGCTCGTGGCCCTACCGAACATTCAGGACGCACCTCTTCACAGCCTGACGCCTCTTCTAGGCTCCGAGTTCTTCAACAGTCTTCGGGAGGGGTACAACGGATTCGACGACTGGTTCCGCCGAAAGGCGCGCGAGAACCGTATGGCTTGGATCTATCGCGACAGCGATGCGAAGCTTGCGGCAATCTGCATCTACGCCACTCAAGCAGATGAGGTGGTGAACGACAGCGGCGAGCATCTGCCAAACACGTCACTCAAGCTTTGTACGTTCAAGGTTGCAGAAACTGTTCGTGGCCGAAAAATCGGCGAGTTGTTCCTGAAGGCGGCGTTCAGGTATGCAACCGAGAACGCCTGCGAGCACATCTTCATTCACGCGAACGCCGACAAGCATGATTACCTCATTCGCGTGCTGGTCGACTTCGGCTTCAAGCAGCGCGGAACATACAAGGGCGACATGGTGTTGGTGAAACCCCATCCCCCATCCCCGCCGGACGCATCTGTCGCCCCACCTCTTGAGTACGCGCGCGAGTTCTTTCCGCACTATCGCCAAGATCCGGTCGTACAGAAGTTCGTGATTCCGATTCAGCCCCACTTTCACGCAGAGCTCTTCCCGGACTACAGCTCGGTCCAGGGGCGGCTGTTCGGAACAGCCGGAAGTGTTGGAAACGCCATCAAGCTGGCCTATCTGTGCCATGCTCAAACCAAGGGCATTCGCCCTGGTGACGTGGTGCTGTTCTACCGAACCGAGGACGAGAAAGCTGTGACTTCGGTCGGTATCGTCGATAAGTTCGAGATGCTCACAGACGCTGCCCGGATTGCAGGTCTGGTCAGTCGCCGTACCGTTTATGGCATCGACGAGATCACCCAGATGGCGCAAAAGCTGACCAAGGTGATCCTATTTCGCCTTGTGGGTCACTTTCCGCGTCCGATTTCTTACGAGCGGCTTCTCAGCGAGAAAGTCGTCGGTGGCCCAATTCAAACAATCAGACAGATTTCCGATGCCTCCTTTTATAGAGTGCTCGCCGCCGCAGGGCGGTAGAGCCGTTCTTCTCTCAATCAAGCCACGGTATTCGCAACTGATCGTCGCAGGGGTCAAACGAGTGGAGTTCCGGCGCGCGTGGGCGGCTGAGCCAGTGCGGGCAATTGCGATCTACAGTAGCAGTCCTGAACAAAAAATCGTGGGGCTGATCGAGGTCAAGTCCGTTGAGGTTGCGTCGTTGACGGCTTTGTGGGAATTCAACGAGGAGCTTGGAGGGGGCTGACGAGGGCCGAACTTCGAAGCTATTTCGCCGACAAGAAGGTGGGCTATGCGGTGCTCTTGGGGCAGCGGCTCATCCCTTCTCAGCCTGTTGCTCCGGCGAAGCTGGCGTCGCCGTTTCGCGCACCGCAGTCCTTTAGATACCTGACGGAACCTGAGTTGAAGCGAATTGTCAGGAGCATGAGCACATGACCATCTTGATCGCGGGCGCCCATGGAGTGGGCAAGACATTCCTCGCAAAGCCTGCCGCCCAGGAGCTTGGCCTCCGCTATGCGACCGCGAGCCAGTTGATTCGAGAAGAGCGGGGCCTCGCCACCTGGACTGCCACCAGGCAAGTCACCGACATCGATCAAAATCAAGTCGCACTGATAAACGCTGTCGCGCGTATCCTGACAAGTGGAGAGACGCTGCTTCTGGACGGTCACTTTGTCCTGCGCAGCAGTCCGCATGTGCACCACCGACTTGCTTCGGATGTGTTCCGTGGGTTGCAGTGCAGGCGAATCGTTTTGTTGACGGCTCCTGCAGAAACGCTTTTAAATCGTCTTAGAGAACGAGGCGACGAAACCTGGACATCAACGGAGCTGGAAGCGTTCAGCGCGGCTGAATTGCAGCAAGCAAAGCTGGTTGCTGCTGATCTGGCGGTGCCTCTGACGGTGCTCGACTTGCCGGATGCTGGTAGATTTCGGTTAGCGTTAGCCTGAAGGGGTGCAGCCTAGCATTTGGGGTATGCGGTCCCGCGACATTGGAGAAAAAAGCTCGAGCTTTCGCTCGAAGCCCTGCACTAACTCAGCGCCACGCGAACGCTGGAACAAAATCAATCCGCTTCGATCTTCGCGCTCTTCACCACCGCTGCCCAGTTGGCATAGTCGGACTTCACGCGTTCGCCGAATTGTTGCGGGTTCTGGTAGTCGGCGGTTGCGCCCTGCTCTTCGGCTTTTTTGCGGAAGGCGGGATCTTCCACTACCTTCTTGAGGTCGGTCGTGAGCTTGTCCACGACTGCCTTGGGAACGGCTGCGGGGGCGAAAAGGCCGAACCAGGATGTGGCGTTCACGCCCGGCAGGCCGGTTTCTGCGGTGGTCGGCACGTTGGGCAGGCTGGGCAGGCGTTCCTTGCCGGTCACCGCCAGCACGCGCAGTTTGCCCGACTGGATGTGGGACATGAATGGGGGCGCCGTGCCAAATGTCAGGTCGACCTGGCCGCCGAGCAGATCCTGCAGGGCGGGACCTGTGCCTTTGTAGGGCACGTGCACCATCTTGATGCCTGCCTGCTGTTCCAGCATCGCGCCCGTCACGTGTTGCAGCGAGCCGTTGCCGGAGGATGCGTAGTTGAGCTTGCCGGGGTTGGCCTTGGCGTAGGCGACCAGCTCCTTGAGTGTCTTGGCGGGAACGCTGTCGCGCACGACGATGATTTGCGGCGCGGACATGATGTTGGCGACCGGTTGGAAGTCCTTTTGCTCCCACTGCGGAGCCTTGGTGATGTGCGGCGTGATCACGTGGTAGCCGGAGTACTGCATCAGCAGCGTGCAGCCATCGGGCTCTGCGCGCTTGACGAACGTGGCGGCTATGGCGCCGTTGCCGCCGCCCTTGTTGTCGACGACCACGCTCTGGCCGATCACCGGGCCGAGCGCCTGCGCGGCCATGCGGCCCGCGAGGTCGGTTGTGCCGCCGGCTGCGGCAGGCACGACGAAGGTGATCGGGTGGTTGGGATAGTTGCCCTGGGCCATCGCGCCGTTGACTGCGAAGCCGCCAAAGGTGGCGAGTGCGGCGACGGCAAGCAGGCTGCGTCGAATGTTTTTCATGGTATGTCTCCTGATGAACTAAGAATGGAAATTCGCAAAAATCGAATTTGAAGCACGAAAAAAAAAGAAAGATCAGGCCGCGCGTTGCGAAGCACGCGCCAGCGCGCGTTCGCGGATGGCATCGAAATCAGCGGGCGCGGGATGCGTATCCAGGCGCTTGCCTGCCTTGACGATCTGGCTGGGCACGTCGTGCCCGATGAGCGCTGGCAGGCGCCCTGCTGCGGCGATCAGCGCATCGAGATCGACGCCGGTGTCATAGCCCATGCATTGCAGCGCATGCACGATTTCCTCGCTGCACACATTGCCCGACGCACCGGGTGCATAAGGGCAGCCGCCGAGACCGCCAAGCGACGCATCGAATTGCCGCGCCCCCGCATCGATGGCGGCCAGCACATTGGACAGCCCCATGCCGCGCGTGTTGTGAAAATGCAGGGTGAATTCGAGCGTCGGCCAGCCCTTGATCGCATGCGAGGTGATGCGCGCGACCTGCGATGGGAATGCCATGCCCGTGGTGTCGCACAGCGTGATGCCCTGCACACCCAGATCCGCAAAGCGCTGCACGAACGCGAACACCTGCTCCTCGGCCACGTCTCCTTCCATCGGACAGCCGAACACGCAGGAAAGCGATACGTTGACGGGCACCCTGGCCTGCTGGGCGAGCGCGATCACCTGCGACAACGACGCAAACGACTGTTCGCGCGTCATGCGCAGGTTGGCGATGTTGTGCGTCTCGCTGACCGACATCACGAGATTGAGTTCATCGGTTCGCGCATCGATCGCGCGCTCCGCACCGCGCATATTGGGCACGAGCGCGGTGTAGACGACACCCGGCACGCGGTCGATCTCGCACATGACGATTTCCGCATCGCGCAGCGCAGGGATCGCCGTGGGCGAGGTGAACGAAGTCACCTCGATCTTCGCAAGGCCGGTGTGCGAGAGCGCGTTCACCAGCGCAATCTTGTCTTCGGTCGGCACGAACTGCGATTCCATCTGCAGACCATCGCGCGTGCCGACCTCGCACATGCGCAGCCGCGTGCCGCCTCCATCCCAGACTGTCGTGCTCCTCATTGAATCACTCCTTTGCTGCGCAGCAGCGTGATTTGTTCACTGGTCAGTCCCGCCTCGGCCAGCACCGCGTCGGTGTCGTCACCGAGGCCCGGAGCGCTGCTGCGCACGGTGCCCGGCGTGCCCGACATCTTCGGAATCACACCCGGCACGGTCACCGAATAGCCGTCGCGCGTTTGCTGCGTGAGCAGCATGTCGCGCGCCTTGTAATGCGGGTCTTCGCAGATATCCCTGGCGGTATAGACCTTGCCCGCAGGCACGCGCGCTGCACCCAGTGCGTCCATTACCTCCTGCACGGTGCGCGACGTGGTCCAGACGGCGATGGCGGCATCGATCTCGGTGATGCGTGCGACGCGCCCCGCATTGCTGGCCAGGTCTGGCGCTTCTCCCAGATCGTCGCGGCCAATCGTCGTCATCAGGCGCTTGAAGATGCTGTCGCCGTTGCCCGCCACCAGCACCCAGCCGTCCTTGCAGGGATAGGCATTTGACGGCGCGATGCCCGGCAGCGCGCTGCCCGCCGCCTCGCGCACCGCGCCGAACGCGCTGTATTCGGGGATCAGGCTTTCCATGCAGTTGAACACCGCTTCGTGCAGCGCCACGTCGATCACCTGCCCTTTTCCGCCATGTGCCTTGCGGTGATAGAGCGCCATCAGCACGCCGATGGCACCATGCAGCGCCGCAAGCGTGTCACCCATTGACACGCCGACGCGCACCGGTACGCGGCCCGGCTCGGCGGTCAGGTGGCGCAGGCCGCCCATGGCCTCACCGATCACGCCAAAGCCCGGCAAATCACGATAGGGTCCGGTCTGGCCGTAGCCGGAGATGCGCAGAATGATCAGGCCCGGATTGAGCTTGTGCAGTTCATCGGGCGACATGCCCCAGCCCTCGAGCGTGCCGGGACGGAAGTTCTCGATCAGCACGTCGGCCTCGGCAATCAGCTTGCGGGCGATGTCCTGCGCTTCCTGCTGGCGCAGATCGAGCGCCACCGATTTCTTGTTGCGCGACTGCACCTGCCACCAGACGGAGGTGCCGTTCTTCAGGAGCCGCCAGTTGCGCAGCGGATCGCCCGCGCCCGTGGCCTCGATCTTGATGACCTGCGCGCCAAAGTCACCCAGCGTCTTGCCGCAGAACGGGCCGGCGATGAGTTGGCCCATCTCCACCACGCGCACGCCTTCAAGCGCGGCAGGTGTCAGTGGGTGCGGCGCGCTCGCCGTCGTGGTTGTCGCTGTCGTTGTCGTTGCCGTCGGCTCGGTCATGGTTCGTCTCCTTTCACAACATCACCCGCGCGGATAATGTCGCCATTCGGCACGCGTGCAAAACGCTGATGCGCGACGCTGCCATCGCAAACCGGCATGGCAGGCGACAATACCCACAAATCCATGAAGCTCGACCCCGTATCCCTGCGCCTGTTTGTGGCGGTGATGGAAGAAAACGCCATCGCCCGCGCCGCCGCGCGCGAACACATTGCCGCATCCGCCGCAAGCCGTCGCCTCGCCGAGCTGGAGGACACGCTGCAGGTCGAACTGTTCGCGCGCAGCAATCGCGGCACCGAACCCACGGCGGCGGCTTTTGCGCTGCTGAATCTGGCGCGCGGCGTGCTCAATGATCTGGATGGCATCGGCGCGCAGATGCGTGACTATGGCGCGGGCGTGCGCGGCCATGTGCGCGTGGTCGCCAACATCTCGGCCATCACGCAATTCCTGCCCGGCGAGCTGCAGAGTTTCATGGCCGCACATCCGCAGGTGCAGGTGCAATTGCTGGAGCAGATCAGCACCAGCATCGCGCATTCCGTTGCAGAGAACGCAGCGGATGTGGGCATCCTGAACCACGGCAGCTACGGCGAGGGAATCACGCTGCTGCCGTATCGCGAGGACGAACTCGTCGTGGCGGTACCTGCTGGCCATGCTCTGGCGCGACGGCGCAGCCTGAAGTTTGCAGACATCCTGCCCTTCGATCTGGTGGGCATGCACACCGGGAGCGCCATCAACAACCTGCTCATGCGCAACGCGGCGGAGCAGGACATGCCACTCAAGGTGCGCATCCAGGTCACGAGCTATGACGCGCTGTGCCTGATGGTTTCGGCGGGCCTTGGCGTCGGCGTGCTGCCGCTGGGCAGTGCGCAGATCTACCGCGGAGCGCTCGCGCTGCGCACCATTCCTCTGGTCGAGCCCTGGGCCAGGCGGCGGTTGTCGCTGTGCGTGCGATCACTCGAATCGCTCTCGGGCGTCGCGCGGCTGCTGGTGGATCACCTGCGGCCTGAGGAAAACACGGACGCCGCCCCTGCTTCCCCATGAGCCCTATTCTTTCCCCCCGGCGCTGGGACATCTTCTGTCAGGTGATCGACAATTTTGGCGACATCGGCGTGTGCTGGCGACTCGCGGCCGACCTCGGCGCGCGCGGCCATCAGGTGCGGCTTTTCATCGACGATGCGAGCGCGCTTTGGTGGATGGCACCTCATGGCGGCGCGGGTGTGACCGTACTGCCCTGGCCCGCGCAGGTGCCCGAAGGTGGTCCGGGTGAGGTGATCATCGAGGCGTTTGGCTGCGAAATCCCCGAGACGTTTCTCGCGGCCATGGCAGACAGGCACCGGGCCGACGCCAACAGCATCCTCTGGATCAATCTCGAATACCTTTCCGCCGAAAGTTATGTGGAGCGCTGTCACCGCCTGCCCTCGCCGCTCATGAGCGGCCCGGCCGCCGGACTCACGCGCTGGTTTTTCTACCCCGGATTCACGGTGCGTACAGGAGGACTTTTGCGCGAGCCCGATCTGCCTGAGCGGCAAGCAGCATTCGACCGCAAGGCATGGCGAGCGCGACAGGGACTCGGCGAGCAGGACACCGCCTGCATGCTGTTCTGCTACGAACCCAAGGCCTTTGAACCGGTATTTGCCGACACACGCTCGTCGGCGCAATGGCTGGTGACGCCGGGCCGCGCTGCTGCGGCCGTGCGTGCCGCCCTGCTCCCGGCGCATCCCGACAACGTCCGGTTTCTGCCGCCTCGCAGCCAGCGGGAATTCGACGAACTGCTCTGGGCCTGCGACCTGAATTTCGTGCGTGGCGAGGATTCGCTCGTGCGTGCGCTCTGGGCGGGCCAGCCCTTTGTCTGGCAGATTTACCCGCAACACGACGACGCCCACCACGACAAGCTGCATGCGTTTCTCGACTGGATGCAGGCGCCGCAGTCGCTTCGGGACATGCATGCGGCCTGGAATGAGCTTCCGGGAGCGCCCAAACCGCCCCATATCGACACGGCCATACTCGCCGAATGGCGCGCCAGCGCTTGCTCAGCCCGTGATCGGTTGCTGGCGCAAAATGACCTTCTCACGCAGATGCTGGGCTTTGTTCTGGAAAAAAGCTAAAATGGCAGTCTTTGCGCCAAACCAAGGCTGCACATCTCGTGCCCAGCCGGCGCGTCCCGCCGCGGACCATGCGCCGGGGTGACGGGCAGTCCCATCGACCTCGCCTTTGCCGCCCCGTCAGTGGAGCGGCCCAACTCGCAGTCAAGCAAGCTATGAAAATCGCTCAAGAAATCCGCGCCGGCAACGTGATCATGCAGGGCAAAGACCCGATGATCGTTCTGAGGACCGAATACGCCCGTGGCGGCCGTGGCGCAGCCACCGTGCGCATGAAGCTCAAGGCCCTGCTCAACAACATGGGCACCGAAATCGTGTTCAAGGCCGACGACAAGATCGACAACGTCATCCTGGACAAGAAGGATTGCACCTATTCCTACTTCGCCGACCCGATGTACGTGTGGATGGACCCCGATTTCAACCAGTACGAAGTCGAAGCCGAGAACATGGGCGATGCCATCAACTACCTCGAAGACGGCATGACCGCCGAAGTGGTGTTCTATGACGGCAAGGCCATCTCGGTCGAACTGCCGACTTCCGTCGTGCGTGAAGTCACCTGGACCGAACCCGCCGTCAAGGGCGACACCTCGGGCAAGGTTCTCAAGCCCGCCAAGATCGCCACCGGCTTTGAAGTGGCCGTGCCGCTGTTCGTTGCGCAGGAAGACAAGATCGAAATCGACACCCGCACCGGCGAATACCGCAAGCGCGTCTAAGCGTGTTGTCGCGAAGTGCTTCGGCACTCCAATGAAAAGGCTTCCCGAGGGAAGCCTTTTTTGCTTTTGTGAGGTCAGAGATTCATGTCCAGCACCACACGGCCTTCGATCTTGTTGGCGTGCATGCGCGCAAAGATCTCGTTGATGTTTTCAAGCCGGTCAGCCGTGACCGTGGCCTTGACCTTGCCGAGTGCGGCGAAGGCCAGTGACTCCTGAAGATCGAGGCGCGTTCCGACAATCGAGCCGCGTACCGTCACGCCGTTGAGCACCATGTTGAAGATCGGCAGCGGGAAGTTGCCCGGCGGCAGCCCGTTGAGCGACACGGTGCCGCCGCGCCGCACCATGCCCAGAGCCTGTTCGAATGCCTTGGGCGACACCGCGGTCACCAGCACGCCGTGCGCGCCTCCGATTTCCTTTTTCAGATACGCGCCGGGATCGGTCTTCATTGCGTTGACTGTGACCGAAGCGCCCAGACGCTTGGCGAAGTCGAGCTTGCCGTCATCCACATCGACCGCTGCCACGTTCATGCCCATCGCCCTGGCGTATTGCACCGCCATGTGTCCCAGCCCACCAATGCCCGAGATGACGACCCAGTCGCCGGGTTTGGTGTCGGTCACTTTGAGGCCCTTGTAGACCGTGACGCCAGCGCACAGCACCGGGGCGATTTCGAGCATGTTCACGCCGTCCGGCAAGTGGCCAACGAAATTGGCATCGGCGACCGCGTATTCGGCGAATCCGCCATTGACCGAGTAGCCAGTGTTCTTCTGCTGCTCGCACAGCGTCTCCCAGCCTCCAAGGCAGTGTTCGCAATGACCGCATGCGGTGTAGAGCCAAGGGATGCCGACCCGGTCGCCCTCCTTCACATGCGTGACGCCTGCGCCCACGGCCGCCACGTAGCCCACCCCTTCGTGACCGGGAATGAACGGAGGATTGGGCCTGACCGGCCAGTCACCCTCGGCGGCGTGCAGGTCGGTGTGGCACACGCCGCATGCCTCGATCTTCACCAGCACAAAGCCGGGATCGGGACGCGGAACCGCGACCTCTTCAATCACCAGCGGCTTTCCAAATTCGCGGACAACGGCGGCCTTCATGGTCTGTTTCATTTGCTTCTCCTTTGGATGGGTGTCAAACAAACCGCCAGCATTGCACCGATGCCCTATCGCCCGACTGCGCAGCATCAAGCCATGCGAGATCGCCATGGATGCTCCGCGCGTCGAAGGCAGGCCGCGCCTCGACCCAACAAAAAAGCGATGCACGAAAACCCGTGCATCGCTCTCGTCGCCCCCTCAGGGCGCGCTAAAAATGGTGAATCTACACCGGCACGCCCACCAGGTCGTGGCCCTGCGTGCCGACGATGCGTACCTTGGTGAATTCGCCGACCTTGTAGGTCTTGCTGATCTTCTCGGGTGGCAGCAGATGCACCACACCGTCGATCTCGGGCGCATCGGCAAAACTGCGGCCCACGCCGCCTTTTTTTCCGAGCGCAATCGACTTGTCGACCAGCACCTGCAAGGTCTGGCCGACACGGCGCTGCAAGCGCGCCGTCGAAACCTCTTCGGCGACGGCCATGAAGCGCGAGCGGCGCTCCTCGCGCACTTCAAAGGGCAGCATGCCCGGCAGTTCGTTGGCGGCCGCGCCCTCGACGTCGCTGTACGCGAAGCAGCCCGCACGGTCGATGCCTGCCTCGCGGATGAAATCGAGCAGATGCTGGAATTCCGCTTCGGTCTCGCCCGGAAACCCGGTGATGAAGGTGCTGCGAATCACGATTTCCGGGCAGGCCTCGCGCCACCGCAGTATGCGCTCCAGGTTCTTCTCACCGCTGGCCGGACGCTTCATTCGCTTGAGCACGTCCGGGTGGCTGTGCTGCAGCGGAACGTCCAGATACGGCAGCACCGCGCCGGTCGCCATCAACGGAATCACGTCGTCCACGCTCGGGTAGGGGTAGACATAGTGCAGGCGCACCCAGGCACCATAAGGCCGCGCGATCTCGCCAAGGGCCTGCACCAGTTCCAGCATGCGCGTCTTGACGGGCTTGCCATCCCAGAAGCCCGTGCGGTACTTCACATCGACACCATAGGCCGACGTGTCTTGGCTGATGACGAGCAATTCCTTCACGCCGCCTTCAAACAGCGCGCGTGCCTCCTTGAGCACGTCGCCAATCGGACGCGACACCAGGTCGCCGCGCATCGACGGGATGATGCAAAAGGTGCAGCGATGATTGCAGCCCTCGCTGATCTTCAGGTACGCATAGTGCCTGGGCGTGAGCTTGATGCCCGCCTCACCGAAAGCGCCCGGCACCAGATCGATGAACGGATCGTGGGGTTTGGGCAAATGTGCGTGCACCGCATTCATCACCTCTTGCGTCGCATGCGGGCCGGTCACGGCGAGCACGCTGGGATGCACTTCGCGAATCAGGTTGTCACCGCCCTCCTTGCCCGCCTTCGCGCCGAGGCAGCCGGTGACGATCACCCGGCCGTTCTCGGCCAGCGCCTCGCCAATCGTGTCCAGGCTTTCCTTGACCGCATCGTCAATGAAACCGCAGGTGTTGACGATCACCAGATCGGCGCCCTGGAAGGTTTTGGAGGTTTCATAGCCCTCGGCGCTCAGTTGCGTGAGGATCAACTCGCTGTCGGTGAGTGCCTTCGGGCATCCGAGGGACACAAAACCGACTTTGGGTGTTTTCGTGGGGGAGACTGCTTCGCTCATCCCTCTATTGTCCCAGTTCTGCAGCCGCTACGCCGCCGCACGGATTTTCCGGGCGACAAATCAGCGCACTCGCGGCAACCGGCTGCTCAATCGTCGGAATCCTTGCCTACCGCGTGCTTGTGCGTGTGTTGGTGCGCGTCGTCGTCCCGATCCTTGCTGAGCCAGGGCACCACGGCCAGTACCAGCAGAGCGAGCAGTGCACAGATGAGCGCGGCGGTGTCCTTGCCCGCGCCTATCGCCACACCGATGGCAGCGGTGAACCAGACACCCGCTGCGGTGGTGAGCCCCTTCACGTGTTCCTTGCCGTTTTCCGAGGATTTCAGGATGGCGCCTGCGCCGAGGAAGCCGACGCCTGCGATCACGCCCTGGATCACGCGGCTCAGGTCACCGGCCTGAGCACCCATCATTTGGGGAATCAGCACGAACGTGGCGGACCCCATGGCCACCAGCATGTGGGTGCGCAAGCCGGCGGCCTTTCCCCGACTTTCGCGCTCCCAGCCCAGCAGTCCGCCGAGCAGCGCGGCAAGCACCAGTCGCAAGACGATGCGGGTGGCCTGCTCCACGTCGGACACGTCGGCAAACTCGCGCGCAACCGTCTGCCAGATAAGGTCGGGAATTGAGGATTCGGAATTCATCGGAGACGGGGGCGCGGAAGACGGCATCGAACAATTCTATAGAAACGCACCTCACTGGTGTGTCAGCGAGCCACTAAAACGAGACCTACGTGCTCTCAGCGCTTGATGCCGAACGCGCCGAGCATTTGTTCGGTCTGCTTTTGCATCTGCTCCTGCATCTGCGCGAACATGTTTTGCGACTGCTCCATGTAGTTGCCCATCATGCCCTTGTAGACGGGCGACTGCGGGCTCATGAACTGCGTCCACATCTCGGGTGTGAAGCCCTTTGCCTGTTCGGCCAGCTTGGCCTGCATGTCGGTGAATGCCTGAATGTTCTTCTCAAGGTATGACCCATGAAGCCCTGCATGGCATGGCCGTAGAAGCGGATGATGTTGGCCAGCACGGCCTCGCTGAACATCGGCGCGCCGCCGGCCTCTTCTTCGAGAATGATCTGCAACAGGATGCTGCGCGTCAGGTCTTCGCTGGACTTGGCATCGCGCACGACAACGCTCTCGCCACCCATGACCAGATCCTTGACCTCGCTGAGCGTGATGTAGGTGGACGTGGATGTGTCGTACAGACGGCGATTCGGATACTTTTTGATTACGCGCTGCGCAGTCTTGGTTTCGGGGCTTGGGTTCTCTTCTTGCACAGGCGACTCCTCGGACATTTCCATGGTTCCTCAACGATCAACTAGGCGGCAATCTCATGCTGCCGTTTGATTCTAGGCAGTGGCCAGCTTTACGCTTCGCAGGGTTTCCCTGATGCGACTTGGTACGTTGATTCTCGCGCAGATCGGTCGATCCGGTATGCCGTGGACGCGATATGGGGTAATGCAAATAGTAATGAACTAAATCAACACCTATGCGGGTCGCCGCCTGAGCAGATAGATGTCCATGATCCAGCCGTGCCGCGCCCGTGCCTGTCGTCGCTGGTCCGTGATGCGCGCCTTCACGTCCGCGAGCTTTCCCCTGATCAACATCTGCTGCGGCATCCCCAGATACGCGCCCCAATAAATGTCTGCATCGGGCTCGCACACCTGTTCATAGGTGCATTGCCCGTCCAGCATCACCACCAGTGTGTCGATGCCCTTGGGCCAGCCGCTTTTTTGCAGTTGGCGCCCCGTGGTCACGAGAAAGGGCGCGCCGATGTCATTGAGCGCAATGCCATGCGCGCCGCACAGCAATTGCATCGACGTGATTCCGGGCACCACGCGCACTTGCTGCGGCGAAAGGCCAAGCCGCGCCGCAATGCGCAGGCTGCTGTCATACAGGACCGGATCGCCCCAGACCAGCAAGGCTACGCGGCAACTCTGCGCCATCGAGTGAGCAACAAGGCTCGCGCGCCAACGCTGCGCGATGGCGTCGTGCCATTCATCGACCTGCTGGCCGTAGTCGTCGCCGTGCTGGCGCCGAACGGGCATGTCGAAATGGGCGATGCGCTCCGGCCCCACACCCAAGCGCTGCAACAAAGTGATTCGCACATGGGCCAGCTCGGCCTTGCCGTCTTCCTTGTGCGGCAACAGCACCAGGTCCGCCTGCCGAATGGCGCGCTCCGCCTCCAGCGTGATGTGCTCCGGATTGCCCGTGCCGATGCCGATCAGACAGATTTCCCGCATCGCTCAGCCGCCCTCGTCCCGACCCAAGGGAAAACGCGGCTCGTTGCCACGTGGGCGATAGCGCCGGTCGTAGTCGTCGGCATAGAGTCGGCTGGATCCGAAGTTGCGCTGATCGAGCGTTCGCCCCACCAGAATCAGGGCGCTGCGTTGTAGTGCGTTGGTCTGCGCCGCGTCGGCAATCCCGCCCACGCGGGTGCGCGCGATCCGTTCATCGGGCCAGGATGCGCGCCAGACGATGGCCGCAGGGCAATCCGCGCCGTAGTGCCTGAGCAATTCGTTTTGCACTTGCGCCGCGACATGCACGGATAAATGGATTGCGAGCACCGCGCCGGTCGCGGCAAACGCGGCCAGCGTCTCACTGTCTGGCATGCTCGACGCGCGCCCCGTGGTGCGCGTGAGCACCACCGACTGGCACGAACCCGGCAAGGTCAGCTCGGCCTCCAAAGCCGCTGCGGCGGCACTGAATGACGGCACGCCCGGCGTTATGCTGAAAGGCACATCGTGCGCGCGCAGACCGCGCAACTGCTCGCCCATGGCCGACCAGATGCTCAGATCGCCGGAGTGCAGCCGCGCCACATCGAGCCCACGCGTGTGCGCATCGACCATCTCGGCAATGATTTCGTCGAGCGACATCGGCGCCGTATTGACCAGTCTGGCCCTCGCGGACAATGCGCCAGCAGCTCAGCCGGGACGAGCGATCCGGCATAGAGACACACTGGAGATGCCGCCAGCAGATCGCGCCCGCGAACGGTGATGAGATCGGCGGCGCCCGGGCCTGCTCCGATGAAATGAACTGTCACGACTCGAATCCTTTTAGAAGATGAATCCGGGATATGCGCAGGATGCCGCGCAGCGGTTCTGAAATGCCGGTGGCGATGGCAAGCGTCGCGCAGCCATCTGCGGAAACAACGCGCGGCATCAGCCAACGAATTTCCGAAGGTGCGCAAGAAAATGAGCGCTGCCCCGCTCCATACGCCGCCAATGCCTCGGCGACGCTGCCGGTACCGAAACGGCCCAGCAACCGGAGCGACCTGGATGGCGTCTCGATGCCCCGTATCTCTGACCCGGCATAGAACACCAGTGAGGCGCATGGTGCGGCCTGCGCTCTCCACGCGTTGAATTCGGCCATCGCAACAGTGTCGCGTTTGATATCAAGCGCCGCGAATAGCCATTGCGCTTGCTGCACCGGGTGAAGCCCGAGGCTTTGCATCGCACGCGCCCAGCAACTGGCAAACGACTGCCGTGTGGCCGTTGCACGAAATCCCCAGCCCGCGACCCGCTTCATGATGTTTCGGCGCTCCACATCCATTGCAGCAATGGTCGCGCAGGCTTCCATGCAGGCATCGATCCAAGAGGCTCGGCTTCGCTGTATTGCAGGTGCAGCAACTGACCGCCGTGCGCGCAATGCAACTGCATCAGCAGTGCCTGGGTCTCCAGGGTCACCGCGCTCACCACCAATCGCCACGGCTCGTGCAGCATCGCACGCAGGTCCTCGAACAGCGTTTTGTCGAATCCGCCACCCACAAAAACCGCCTGTGGCCTTGGCTCAAGATCGTGCAGACACATGCGCGAATCGCCGTGAACAATTTGCAGATTCACCGCATAACGTCTCGCGTTTTGCGCGATATGGGCCACACGTTCCGCCTTGCGTTCAACGCAGACGGCGCGGCCTCCGGCAAGGCACCACTCGATGGACACCGACCCCGATCCCGCGCCCAGATCCCACAGGCATTCACCACGCCGGGGCGCAAGCGCCGCGAGCGTCAGGGCACGCACGGGGCTCTTGGTAATCTGGCCGTCGTGCACGAACGCATCCGTGCTCCTGCCCGCCACCCGCACCCAGCCATCGCCACCGAGCGCTTCAAACGCGGCGGCCACGGGAGCCGAAGCCGTAGTGCTCGATACGGAAAGCGCCTTCGCCGTGCCACTGCGGATTTCGCACTCGGCGCCACCGGCCTGAGACACCAGCCACATGCGGCTATCGCCCCAACCTTCTGCGCTCAACCAGGTAGCCAGACTGTGCGCCGCGGCTGCATCACGCAGCAAGCAGATGAACTTCTCGCTCAGCGAGCAAGGGAGTGAGCGTCTCGAACGGCTGCGCATGCAGGCCGAGACAATGCGTGCTTTCCTGCGACCAGCCAAGTTCGCCCGCAATCCATGAAAACGTCGAAGGCTGCGGATGGTTGCGCCACTCGCCCACATCGAGGTGACGCGCCAGCGACGCGCCGCCGCCGAAATGAAACGGATCGCCGGACGCCAGCACCGCCACGCGCGCCTGTCCGCGCAGCGCCAACACCGGCGCGACGGCAAACGGCACAGGCCATGGCTTGCCGCGCTCGCCGACATCGGCAAGTGCAAGAAGACGCGGACTTCCGAACACAATGCTGGCATCATCGAGATCGCGCCGCGCGGCTGCGCTCAACCCCTCAAGCCCCGACGGATGCATACCGACAATGAATAGCCACGGACGGGTCATGACCTCGACGCTTTCCCATGTTTTGCTGTTAGGTGGCACATTCGACGCCCATGTTCTGTCCCTGCAATTGCAGGCTGCGGGCATTGCCGCAACCTACTCGTATGCAGGCGCGACGCTGAATCGCCGCACATCGGCGCTTCCCACACGCGTGGGCGGATTTGGTGGCGTCGAAGGTCTGATGCGTTATCTGCAGGAACATCGCATCACGCATGTGATCGATGCGACCCACCCGTTCGCCGCGCAGATGAGCAGACACGCCATCGAGGCGTGCGGCGCTCTGGATATTCCGCTGATCGCCATGGAACGGCCTGTATGGCAGGCCAGACCCGGAGATCGCTGGACGCACGCGACCGACATGAGCGCGGCAGCGGCCCTGTTGCCCGCCACGGCTCGTCGCGTATTTCTTGCGATTGGCCGCAAGCAGCTTGCCGCGTTCTCGCAGCTTGCGAAGCGTTACCGCTTCATCCTGCGTGTGATCGACCCGCAGCAAACGCCGCTGCTTGCGGACGAGCACGAACTGATCATCGCTCGCGGCCCGTTTGCGCTTGAAGACGAACTCGCGCTGCTGCAAAAGCATTTGGTCGATTGCATCGTCAGCAAGAATGCGGGTGGCAAGGACACCTACGCCAAGATCGAGGCGGCGCGGGAATTGCAGATTCCCGTCATCATGGTAGACCGCCCCAGCCTGCCCGAACGTGCGCTCTGCGAGACGCCCGAGCAGGCCATGGAATGGCTGCGTACCGGAATCATCGCGCACGCCACCTGACCGCGGGCCGAACGGAATTCGTGCGAAATCACTCATGGTCAGCCCCGCCATAACTGCGCGGCGTGTAGACATATCGACCGACCTGCTGCGTCAGGCTGTTGCCCACGATGACGAGGGTGCGCATATCCGCCATCGACGCATCCACCGCGTCGAGGCGATGCACGCAAAGGGTTTCATCCGCGCGGCTCACGTTGCGGGCAAAACAGATCAATCGCCCGGGCTCGCATTCTTCACGCAGAACGCGCAGCGCGCGGGCAAATCCCTCAGGGCGTGCTCTGGAGGCGGGGTTGTAGAACGCCATTGCAAAATCGGCCTGCGCCGCAAGGCGAACGCGGCGCTCGATCACGGATGCGGGCTTGAGATTGTCCGAAAGATTGATCGCACAGAAATCATGTCCGAGTGGCGCACCCAGTCGCGCCGCCGCAGCCAGCATGGCGGTGATGCCAGGCAGGACCCGGATATCCACACGGCTCCAGCGCTCGCGCTCTTCGAGCGATGCCGCTTGCAAGGCCTCGAACACCGCGCTCGCCATCGCAAATACACCGGGATCTCCTGACGAGAGCAGGAGCACGCGCCTGCCCGTTGACGCCCGATTCAGCGCCTCGCTTGCACGGCTTAACTCCTCGCCGTTGTCGCTGGCATGCAATTGCAAATGTTGAAGACTCGACAACCGGTCAACATAAGGAAAATAACCAAACGCATCGGACGCGTCGGAAATCGCCGCGCGCACCTGATCCGTCAACAATCCCTCAGCCCCCGGTCCGAGCCCCACTATGCTGAGGCACCCCGGCAAATCCGTCTTCATCGTCACCTCGCATCCACCGGCATGTCATCGGCCGGGCGCCTGCCCTGGCCATGAACGATCACGATGGCGAAATACGGGCAGCGCTCGGGCGCGTCGCGCAGCGGCATGACCTGTTGATCTTCCATGGTTCCGTTGATCACCAGCCAGGCGCGGTCGAGCGTTCCCCGTTCGGCAAGCAGGCTGCGAATCCGTCCCAGATGCCGACCCACCTTCATGATGACCAGCGCGTCGGAGCACTCCATGTGCTGACGCAGTTGCAGATCGGGCAAGGTTGCGGGCAACACGCTCATCGCATCGTCTCCCCAGGTCACCGGAATGCCCGTGGCGTGCCAGCACCCCACCATCCCGGGTATGCCTGGAAGCACCTGCACGGGCACCTCTCCGGCATCACGCAAACGTATGTACAGATGCATGAACGAACCGTAGAAAAACGGGTCACCTTCACAGAGAACGATCACCTCCTTTTCCCGTGCCAGCTCGGTCAAACGCGCCTGCCAGCCTCTGTAGAACTCCGATAACTGGGCGACATAGCGCGGATCGCTCGCCGGGATTTCGGTGGTGATCGGATACTCCATCGGATATTCAGTCACCTGCTCGTGCAGCATGCCGGTGACCAGTTGCCGCGCCTTGCCCGGGTGTCCGCGCTTGCGGAAAAAGGCCACATGGCGGGCGTTGCGCAGAATGCGGTCGGCCTTCACGCTCATCAGTTCCGGATCACCGGGACCCAGTCCCAGGCATACGATTTGGCCTCGGCATTCGTTCCTGCTCATCGTGGTCGCCCTCATTCGGCAGGGCTCGCCAGCGCGTTCACGGCAGCCACCGCAACCGCCGATCCGCCCAGTCGGCCTTGCACAATGGCCCAGGGAATCTCTCCCCATGCCCGCAGCGCCTCCTTGGACTCAGCCGCCCGACAAAGCCCACCGGAAAACCAATGATCGCCGCCGGACGCGCGCAGGCCCGATCCTCCAGCATGTTGAGCAGATGGAACAGGGCCGTCGGCGCGTTGCCTATGACCACCAACGAACCGGCGAGCTGCTCGCGCCACAGCTCCAGCGCCGCCGCGCTGCGCGTGTTGCCCATGCGCGTGGCGAGTTCGGCGACGCGTTCATCCTGCAGGGTGCAGATGACAGGATTGCCCGCAGAAAGACGTTGGCGCGTGATGCCTTCGCTGACCATGCGCGCATCGCAGAGAATCACCGCACCGCGCTGGATCGCGCGCTCCGCAGCCACAGCGAATTCCGCAGAAAAATGCACATGTGCCGCAAGCTCCACCATGCCTGCGGCGTGAATCATCCGGCAGACAATGCGCTCTTCCAACGCGGTGAATCGGTCAAGCGCGGCCTCGCTGCGGATGATGGAGAAGGATTGCCGGTAGATCGCTTCACCGCGCGTTTCATAGGTGTAGGTCATGGATGAGGTCTCGAATGATCTGCGGCGATTCCTGCAAGGTGTTCAGCGGTATTTGCAATGGCGCCGGTCTTCGTCGTTCCGGTTTGTCGATGCTCAGCACCACGCGGCCATCGTCGTTCACCGCGTCGGCCACCACCAGGACCGTCGCATCGGCCGAGAGCGCGCAGAGCTTGGCGCAGCCGCTCACATGCACGTGCGCACCCGCTGGCAGATGAGACGCGATTGACGACGACAGTTGTTGCGCAGCAAAAACCCCTTGCTCGCAGCGCGGCGCGCCCGCGCAGGTGGACACGCGCAAACGGGCGTCGTCCGCGCGAACGATCCAGCGCGTTTCGTCGTGAAAGGGATGGGCCTCGACCTGCAACGATTCGCCGGTCATCAACAGAGAGCGCCAGGGCGTCACACGCAGCTCTGCGGAATCGGGCAGTGAATGCGCGGCAGCCAGCATCGCTTGGGCATCGATACGCCCGAGGGGTAGGCCGACGATTCGCGCGTTTGCCGTCAACGGTCCTGGCAGCATGGGTACGCCGTTCGATACCAGTGGGGTTCGCCCGGACTGCACCACACCGCGCAGTCGTGTCGGTGAATGCGATATGCGCATGCGCCTGCGCGCGAACCAGCGCGCCTTGTCGATTGCGGCGGCGACCACGCGTTCTTCATCGTCAAAGAACACGGGTTCAACAAAATCGGCAGCCAGCAGGCCGTATTGCCCTTGCATATTCACCCACAGATCGATGTCAGCCTGCATGCCTGCAAGCAGCCGCCGATCATCATCCACCACGATGCCGAATTTGCTCGCCAACGCATCGATTCCTTCGCGATTCAATGCACGCGGCCCCAGATGGTCGACCACCGCGCGGGCCACCGCGCTCGCCAGCGAATGCACCGCATCGCCATGGCGATAGAACGGCGTGCAATGCACGGGTGGAGCGAGGTCGGCATCGGCGTCTGCGGGCACCAGTTGCGCATCGATCAGGTCCCTGCGCACGCGGGCCAGATCGGTGTCCTTCACCCCGCGCAATTGCAGGTTGCCAAGCCGCGTCAGCTCGATCTGCGGCTCCGCACTCGACAGCGCCAGCGCCGCCAACACTCGCCACTGCGCAACGCTGACCGAGGCGCAATGCGGGCGCACTCGCATGATCCAGCCATCCTGCGAACGCATGGGCTGCCACGCGGTTGGACACCAGCCCTGGGTTTTGAACATACCGGTGCTCAACACAGGGACGCGGCAGGCAGTGCCCGCGCGGCAGATGCACGGTGCGCGACGGGAACGACAACCCGTGCAAAACAGAAACAGTGGCAAGACTCTCGCGCCATGCAATACCCCAAGGCATCCGGCCACAACCCGGGCCGCATGCGTGATGAAATGTGCAGGAGAGAGAAAAAGAAGCGAAGACCGGCTCGCACTCACGTGCGAAACCCATCAGGCCGCATGCACTCCCGCTGCGCCTTGAACACATCAGGCCGGTCTCCGGACTTGCAAAGTTCGACCATTGAGGTCGAGGCTGACACGCACCTTCCCGCTTTTTGCAGTGGCTGCCATCGCATGGGCGATGGACTTGCGTTTCAACGTCTTTGCTTACCGTTGCGGGTGCAGTGCAGGAATAGTGGATCGGACAAACAATTCACTCACCTGCTTCCCGTTTCACTTCAAGGCGCAGAACGCGCCGTGAAGCACCTGAAGTTTGCGAGGATTTTACGTCATGTTCGCGCGGATGATCGCGTTATTCCAACCCGTTTCAGCCGCTTATTTCTTGCGAGTGGCTGCGCGCGGTCGCTTCAGCGCGCGCTCATTGCACACATTGAGAATGCTGGTCCACGCCGCGTAGGTGTGGTCGTCACGCTCTTTCTCGGTCAGCTCGCCATAGGGCTTGGTCTTGAGCAGGTCTTCGAGCTGTCCAAGCGCCAGATCGCGCACGGCACTGGAGTCAATGCGTTCCTGCACATACTCCTTGCCACCGATCTGATAAGCCAGATCGCGATAGTTGGCCGGCTTGGGAACGCGGGCCGGAACATCGCCCTTGGCGTACATCTGCAGGAGCAGCGTGTGCGCATTGCAAAGCATCATGGTGTCCGCATAGTCACGACGCGGATCCGAGGGCTCTACCGCCGACGCAGCCATGGAAAAGCCTGCAACGAAAACCGGGAATGCAATGAAGAGTGAGCGAATCGCGAATGGCATGGAACCCCTTGAGAAAAGCGCCCGAAGTTTAACAACGCTCGTCAGGGATCACTTGGAATCTGCCGTGGTTTCCGTATGCAGCACGCACTTCCACAGCCCGTCCGTCTTGACCCACGTGGTCGACTCAAACGCGTCGAATTCGCCAGTGCTGGTTTTCACCTTCACCTTGTAGGTGACACAGGCAACATCTTCACGAGGGAACAAGACGGTTTCGTCGGTCATGTCGAACGACAGAATGCGCACCGCGTCGCCCTCGGCCATCTTGCGATATTCCTCGTGGCCGAACTGCATCACACCGCGTCCCGTCACCATGATGGCCGGTTCATGCAAAAGGTCGATACCCGCTTGCGCATCCTGCCGCGTCATGGCTTCCCAGAATTGGGCTTCGAGTCGTAACAACAGGCCTTTGGCTTCATCCATGATCGCCTCCTGAGTTGGTGGACATTTCATCATCGTGCCGCGAACGCAAAGCGTCGTACATGTATCGATGGTGACCGTTCGCGAAAGCGCATTCCTACAGCGCGAATATCCTCCTTCGAGGAAGGCTTTTGCCCACGACGGTTGCCGTCGCGACTGACTCGCACGGCGGCGAGAATTCGGACTACATGCACGAAGACGCGCGCTGTTTAACCTTCGGTCGTGCCCTGAAGAAATTGCGGCACGAAGTACACAACCGGAGACAGACATGAGCAATCCGCAGACCCCCAACCAGAGCCCCGGCCAGCAGCGTCCTGCACCACAGCAGCAGCAACAAAGCCCGGCCAGGTGAGCCCGCAAGAGCGCCAGCAGCAAGAAGATCAGCAGCAGCAACAATGACGTTGACTTGCTCTGATTCCAGCCCGTATTGAACGGGCTTTTCATTGTCTGCATTGCGTTGTACAAGATTGCGATCAGGGCAGCACGCGTCAAGCGCCACAGCGCACACTGTCTTTCACCCGCAAGTTCACCCACATGGAAGGGGCACAAAATGACCGATTCTCAAGACAAGAAGACACCACCGCCAAGCGGAAAAGTGGACGATGACACCACCGCGACCCGCGTGGGTGCGGGCGTCGGAGTCGCCGGTGGCGCTGCGGCCGGAGCTGCGGCGGGCATGATCGGAGGCCCGGTGACCGCCGCTGTCGGTGCCGTGGTGGGCGCCGTGGTAGGCGGCTTTGCGGGCAGCAAGATTGCCGAGTCGTTCGATCCATCGCAGGAAGATGCCTACTGGAAAGAGCGCTACGCAGCGGAACCGTATTACTCCGACAGCTATACCTACGAAGACTACGAACCTGCATACCGCGCTGGCTATACCAGCCGCGCCGAAGGCAAGACCGATTGGGACACTGTGCGCACAGAGTGGCGCGACAAATGGTCTGCCGAGCGTGGCGCGAGCCGTATGGATTGGGACAGCGCGGAACCGGCTGCGCAGGCCGCATGGCGGCGGGCGAACGAAATCTGGGAAGACATCGAGCGCAAGGACAAGCTCAGGGAGTTTGAGGGCTCTGCGCAGCCGGGTTCAAATCGCATCCCAAAACGACCGTATCAAGATGCTGTCGCTGCGTTCCTTCATGCAATAGACGTAGGTTGTCGTGCAGGCGGGTGCAGCGGCGATGCGTATCGGCTTGATGCGGGGATCGGGAATGAACTCGGCTTCCGATACCGCGCCAATGCCGAGCCCGCGTATCACAGCCTCACGGATGGCCTCGCGGCTGCCAATTTCAAGTTGCAGGTGAGGTTTGATGCCCGCAGCGTTCAGCGCTGCTTCAAGGGCAACGCGCGTGGTTGAACCCCGCTCGCGCATCAACAACGGCTGGCCCTGCAGTTCGGAAATATCGACCTGATCGTGCCGCGCGAGGGGGTGCGTCACGTGGGCAAAAAGAATCACCGCATGCCGCGCGTACTCGCGAGCCAGCAAATCCGTTCGGTCATATGAACCCGCAAGCACGGCCACATCGGTCGTGTAGTTTTCAAGGTCGTGCAGCACCTGCTGCGAATTGCCCATGCGGATGGACAGTTGCATACCCGGATGACGCGAGCGATACGCCGCGACCATCTCGATCACATGAAACGGCCCCACGGCGCCGATCTTGAGTTCCCCTGATTGAGCTTGCCCGAGTCGCGCAGAAAGAAATCCGCCTCCGACTCCAGCGCGAGCAGCTTCTGCGCGAGCGACATCAGCTTGTGCCCTGCCCCGTCAACGACATGCGGTAGCCCTGACGGTGAAACAGCTCCACCTGGCTTTGCCGCTCCAGCGCGGCGATCTGGCTCGATACCGTGGGTTGGCTCAGGCCCAGCACGCGCGCGGCGGCGCTGAGGCTGCCCTGCTGGGCCACGGCGACGAAGGCGCGGTAACGGGCGGTGCTCATGAAAAGGAAAAAATCATCTCAAGCTTCGATCTATGGAAAGTGTCAAAAGCGATTCTGAAACTTTCACGTTGCAGAAATATGTCGTGCGTAGCATTCGCCCTATCGCACCACACATCGCGATGAGCCTGATCGAAACGCAAAGGATGTACTCCATGAAGATGACCCGTAAAGCCTGGCTGAAAGGCGTCGTTGCAAGTCTTTCCCTGGTGGTGACAAGTGCCGCGTTGGCCCAGCAGCCCACTGAACTGCGCGTCGGCCTGATCCCTTCGGAAGACGCGCAGGCCATGATTCGCGCCAGCCAGCAGGTGATGGACCAACTCGCTGCGAAGACCGGCATGAAGGTCAAGCCCTTCGTGGCCAATGACTACAACGGTGTGATCGAGGCGCTGCGTTCGGGCAAGCTCGATATTGCCTACCTTGGCCCGTTCTCGTATGTGCTGGCGAGCGAGGTGGCGGGAGCCGAAGCCTTTGCCGTCGCCGTGACCAAGAAGACCGGCACGAGCAGCTATCACAGCCAGATCATCGCTCGCAAGGACAAGGGCCTTCAGACCGTCGCCCAGCTCAAGGGCCACACCTTTGCATTTGTGGACCCGAGTTCAGCCTCGGGTCACCTGTTTCCGAAGGCCGGATTGATGAGCGAAGGCTTTGATGCGGACAAGGGATTTTCGCGCGTGATTTTTTCGGGATCGCACGACGCCAGCATCATGGCCGTCGCCAACAACAAGGTCGATGCGGCCGCAGTGGCCGACCGGATTCTGGATTCCGCGGTCAACAAGGGACTGGTCAAGCGCGAAGACTTCACGGTAGTCTGGCGCTCCCAGCCGATTCCCGAATCACCCATGGTCTGGCGCAAGAATCTGGACGCCGCCACCAAGCAGAAGGTTGCTGCGGCGATGGCCGACATCAAGGACCTTCCCTGGGGCGATCAGGGTGTGCTCAACGGCTTCGCGCCCACCAATGACCAGGCGTACGACGTGGTGCGCCAGACCGCCAAGGTCCTGAAACTCGATCTGGGGAAGATGAAATGATCACCATCCGGAACCTTCGCAAGAGCTACCGCAACAACCACGTGCTGCATGGCATCGACATGGATGTGAAGGCCGGTGAGTTCGTCGTGATGCTGGGCCTGTCGGGCGCCGGAAAATCAACGCTGCTGCGCTGCATGAACGGCCTGAACACGCCGGACAGCGGCACGCTCCATGTCGGCGGCATCGACCTGATGCAAAAGCACTCGCGCCGCGAACTGGCACGCCATGTGGCCATGGTGTTCCAGCACCACAATCTGGTGCAGCGCCTGTCGGTGCGCAAGAACGTGCTGACGGGTCGCCTCGGGCAGGTGGGAACGCTGGCCTCGGTACTGCAATGGTTCCGCCAGAGCGACGTCGCATTGGCCGACCAGTGTCTGGAGCGCGTGGGCCTGGCCCACAAGGCGCATGAACGGACCCAGGCGCTGTCCGGCGGGCAAATGCAGCGCGTGGGCATTGCCCGCGCGCTGGCCCAGCAGCCCCAGGTGATCTTGGCCGACGAGCCCGTGGCGAGTCTGGATCCCAAGACCGCACGCAGCGTGCTGCAATACCTGCGCGATGCCACGCGCGAGCTGGGCATTGCGGTGGTCTGCAACCTGCATCAGGTGGATTACGCCAGGGAGTTTGGCGACCGCGTCGTCGGCCTCGCGCAGGGACGCATGGTGTTCAACGGCGCGCCGGATGATCTCGACGAAGCGGCGCTCGAGGCGATTTATCACGCAGCGCCACAGGCTGGCGGTAGTGCCGCGAGGTCTCATGACTTCGAGGAAGCCCCGGCGACAAAAGGTCGCTGGTTTGCGGCCAACACATCGTCCGTAGCGGTATCGGCAGGAGGCGCGCGATGACGAACGCTCAAGCCCTGAATGCGCGACGCGATGCCTGGCAGTGGACCGCCGCGCGCCCCGCGAGCGCCGGTGGCTGGCTCGGCTATGCCGCGCTGGCACTGGCGATTGGCTGGGTGCTGCACTGGAGCGCCGGTGGCGCGCAAATGAGCTGGGGCGAACTGGCCAACGGCATGCCGCAGATCGGCGATTTCCTGGCGCGCTCCGTGCCCCCGATCTCGGCATCTTGCCCCGCTTATGGGCTCCTGCGCTCGAGACCATACAGATTGCGATCTGGGGCACCTTGCTGTCGGTGATTCTGGCGCTGCCGCTGTCCTTCATCGCGGCGAGCAATCTGCATGGCTGGCACTGGCTTCGCCGCATCACGCGCCAGTTTCTCAACGTGATCCGCAGCATCAACGAGCTGATTCTGGCGCTGGTGTTCGTCTCTGCCGTGGGTCTGGGTCCGTTCCCCGGAGTGCTGGCACTCGCGCTGCACGGCATGGGCATGCTCGGCAAGTTCTTTGCCGAGGCCATCGAGGAAATCGACGACGGTCCACTACAGGCCCTGCGAAGCACCGGTGCCAGCCAGTTGCAGATCATCGCGTTTGGCGTGGTGCCGCAGGTCATCACCGCCTGGATAGCCGTCGTGCTGTATCGCTTTGAGGTCAACCTGCGCTCGGCCACCGTGCTGGGCATGGTCGGCGCGGGCGGTCTGGGCTTTGAGCTGGTATCGAGTCTCAAGCTGTTCCGCTATCAGGAAACCGCCACCTGCATCATCGTCATCACTGTGATGGTGATCGCGGCCGATCTGGTGTCCAACTGGCTGCGCAGCCGCATTCAACAAGGCCCGCGCCACTGAGCCTCGGCACGACCCGCCAACGCTCGTTTATTCATCTCAATTCGAAAGCATCCCCGTGTGGACGTATCACAACCCCGTGCGTATCGCCGCAGGAAATGGCAGCCTGGAGCAGTTGCCCGCTTTGCTCGCGGGTCGCAACTGCCTGCTGGTCACGTTTCCAGAAGCCCGCAAACTGGGCCTGGTGCGACGAGTGCGCGATCTCATCGGCACGCAACTTCGTGGTGTCGTCGACGGCATCCAGCCCAACCCCGACGTACAGTGGCTGGCACCGCTATACGAGACGGTGCAACACGAACATGCCGACGTGCCGTGCATCGTGGCGCTTGGCGGCGGGAGTGCCATTGATTCCGCCAAGGCGCTGATCTGCCATACGCCATCAGGCCGGTTTGGCGATCTGCTCTCGATTCTCAAGTTGGGCGAGCAACTGCCTGCCTCAGACCTGCACAAGCAGCTGATCGCCATTCCGACCACGGCTGGCACGGGCAGCGAAGTCACACCATGGGCCACGATCTGGGACCACGCCGGTGGCCAGAAATATTCGCTGCACCAGCCCTGCACATGGCCCGAGGCGGCCATCATCGATGCGGAACTCATGATCAGCCTGCCTGCCGCCGCCACGCTGGCCTCGGGCTGGACGCGCTGTCCCACGCGCTGGAGTCGATCTGGAATGTGAATCGCAATCCGGTGTCCACCTCGCTGGCCGTGCAATCGGCGCGCCGCACCATCGCCATCCTGCCCATGCTGATGCAGGCTCCCGCGAACCAGGACCTGCGCACGCACATGGCCGAGGCCGCGCTGCTGGCCGGGCTTGCGTTCTCCAACACCAAGACCGCACTGGCGCACTCGCTGTCCTACGACATCACCTTGCAGTACGGCGTGCCTCACGGCATTGCCTGCTCGTTCAGCTTGCCGCTGGTGCTGGAGATGGCGCTCGGCGCCGACGATGTTGCGGACGCTGCGCTGCTTTCCATTTTTGATGCCACCACACCCGCGTCCGCCGTCGAGCGCCTGACAGCGTTTCTGCAAGGCCTGGGCGTTGCGACCGATCCAGCGCGCTATGGCGTAGATTCGAACGCATGGCAGGCCATGGTGAAAAAAGCCGCCAGCGGCCCGCGTGGTCGCAATTTCATTCGAGCGCTGGCTTAGGGATTTTCTGCATGAATCGATCGTCAAGCTGCTCGCGTTGATCGATCTCATCCATGCGGAGACTCCCGATGCACAGCGCAATCCACTACCGTCCCTAGAGCGAACCGATCACCATGAACTTCCCCACTACGAATCCTGTTGCCGCTGCACCCCACACCGACACTCTGGCCACGCCTACCGCCGCCAACCTCTCGCCGCTGCAAGCCGTCATCTTTGACTGGGCCGGCACGCTGGTGGACTTCGGCTCGCTCGCTCCCACGCAGATCTTCGTGGAGGCCTTCGCCACATTCGGTATCACCATCACGCTGGCGCAGGCGCGCGGGCCGATGGGCCTGTCGAAGTGGGATCACATCCATCAACTGCTGCAAGACGAAACCATCGCCGCACAATGGCAGAAGGCGTTTGGTAAAGCTCCCACCGATGCCGATGTGGATGCCATCTACGCCCGCTTCATGCCCATGCAGATCGCCAAGGTCGGCGAGTTCTCCGCGCCGATAACAGGTGCCGTGCAATTGCTGCAATGGCTGCGCGCCAACGGCCTGAAAGTAGGCTCCTGCTCGGGCTATCCGCGCGAAGTGCTGAACCAGTTGCTGCCTCAGGCAGAGGCCGCAGGCATCCAACCCGACCACGTGGTCGCCGGCGACGAACTCCAGGCAGGCGGGCGTCCCGGCCCGTTCATGGCCTTGGCCAACGTGCTGGCGCTGGGTATTGGCGACGTGCGCGCCTGCGTGAAGGTGGACGACACCGTCCCCGGCATCGACGAAGGCCTGCGCGCAGGCATGTGGACCGTGGGCCTGAGCCTGTCAGGCAACGAAGTGGGCTACAGCGTGGACGAATACGCCAACGCCCCCAAAGACGAGGTCGACGCACGCGTGGCAGTCGCCGAGGCCAAACTCAAAAAGGCCGGTGCGCACTATGTGGTGCGTAGCGTGGCAGATTTGCCAGCAGTGCTGGAGCAGATTGCAGCCGACATGCGGGCCGGGAAAATGCCGGGTTGATGGGCGCGTAAAAATACCGACAGCACCCCTTGCTCACTAAGCGGTGCTCCGCAGCCGCATTACCAAAGATTCTTGCCGTCGATTTCTTTAACTGGCATGTCAGCGGCAACAACGCCCTCCAGAATTCGCGCATTGAAGCCGATCCGCCGCGTGTGACCATCCCAGCTACCGTCCTTCTCGAATGCCGGACTATCCGAATACAGGCTGCATCCACACGCACTGCAAAAATGATGTGCGACCTTCTTCGTATTCCAGCGATAGACCGCGTCGCTCGTGGCTTCCACGACTTTCAGCCTTGCAGGCTCGAAGTACGCGTACAGGAGCCCGCGCGCAGAACAAAATGAGCAGGTACATCGCGTAAGCGCCGACGGCAAATCTCCATCGATCTCGAACACGTTGCGGCCACAGTGGCATCGTCCGGTCAGCATTGGAACTCCTCATAGCGAGCGGGAAACCATTGTGATTGCCTCGCCACAACAATGGTGTAGGGATAGTTCCCCGTCGATGTATTGGGCGCAGAGCGCAGCATGAATCTGCCCGTCACCTCCGTGTGGCTTTTCTATCAGTTCAGACCTATCATAGGCAAGAACGGATAAAACACGCCCTTCTCACTTCCGATGACCAGCCGCAAGTCCCTGCAAATTCTCACCGCACTGCTCGCGTTGATTCCCTGCATCACGGGAGTCATCACCATGTTCGGAATACATGATCCTATCTACGCGTCTGCGGGCATTCCGAACAACGCATTGCTCGACAGTAACCTCCGCTTCTTTGGCGGTGTCTGGCTGGTACTGGGTATCGCGCTTTTTTGGACAATACCTCGAATTGAGAAGCAAGGCGTTCTGTTTGCAGTGTGCTGGGGCGCAGTCTTTCTAGGGGGTATCGGTCGGCTTTTATCGATGCTGATCGTAGGTGCGCCTCCTCTGCCCTTCATAGCCTTCACAGTTCTGGAGGTTGTGGGTGCTCCGATATTTGTCTGGTGGCAACGCAGAATCGCCGGATCGGCGAATGCCTGAATTTTTCTTGATTTTTCGTCGTTGGCACGAGAACCAAGTGCTGCTCCGGACGCCGAGAGCAAAAACAAAAAAGCCTCCTAGATCGTTGATCTAGAAGGCTTTGCACCAATGGTTAGTTGGTAGGCGCGATTGGACTCGAACCAACGACCCCCACCATGTCAAGGAAGCAGTTAGATTTAACTAATTACCTGATTTTAAACACTTTTAAATTTTGGCAAACGATTTTTTGGCGAATTTTTGGCAATTGACCACAAAAAAAGACGAAACCTAAGCTGGACGCGGGTTCCAGAAGGGTGCGTAAACCTAGTTGACCTTAAATTTTTGGCAAATAGCCAAGCGGGGTGAAAAGTGGCGCTACAATCGCCTTCTGTTGACGAAACGACTCAGCACTACGCCGAGCAAACCCAATGAATCCGTGAGGTTCCAAGGTGCTCAAAAAAGTGTGCTACAATCGTGGTCTGCACTAAATTACACCCGGTTAGCTCAGTTGGTTAGAGCGCCTGCTTGACATGCAGGAGGTCACAAGTTCGAGTCTTGTACCAGGTACCATACCAAGACATTTATGTCTTAAAAAGCCCAAGGAATAAACCACTTGGGTTTTTTTTCGTCTGTACTCACGCTTGCAGACTGAAAACCACCTACACCCCGCGTAAACACTGGGTTTTCAGCCTATCAGTGTTGCAATCTTTCACACCCCTACCCAAGTGGCTTGAGCTCTATCAAAATGGCTCACCAGGTCTAGGAGTGAGACAGAAATGAGCACGGAAATTGATAGGCTAAACGAACGGCTACAGGACATGAGAGCCGATCAAGGCGTCAACAATAGCCTATTCAGTGAACTTGTTGCTATCGTTCAAAAGCAGCAAAGTTTGATTGCGGAACTTCAGAAGAAGTTAGGCGTAGACACTTCCAGAGATAGCTCTTCCACTACCTCTACCCCTACGCCTTCCACTCACTCACCTATCGAGCCAGATAAGTTCTACACAAAAAAAGAAGCAGCGCATATTTTGCGCGTCACGATTGCTGCTTTGGATAAAAGAAGAGAAAGAGGTGATACCAAACTGAAGGTGACTACAACGGGAGGAAGAGTTTACTATTTCGGAAAAGATATCCTCAGTAGCATGAGCAGCTTTGCTCAGAATGACTACCCAGTCTTCCACCATGAACAGAAGTTCTACAATGAACAATCATGGGTCACCTTCCTTGTTGCGCACCCCGATTTTCAGCCTGAGCTAGTGGAATTCTTGCCCACTTATGAAAGCAGCTTTCCTGAGTTCAGCAATGCTCTTTTAAGTCAAAACCTTCCTCAGTTGACCCCTGAGATTGCCAAGGACTTTGACACTTCCACATTCCTACTTGACTCAATTTTAAGTAGCGACAAACCCAAGACTCTCACTTTATTGAATGCCATAAAGCACCTTGCGAACAACGGTGTAGCAATCAATCAAGACACTGAGAAGTTCTATCGCAATAGCCTACATGTGCTAGCTATGTATGGCGACACTATTGCTCAACCACAAGAACTTACTTCCCTCATTGAATGCCTCATTGATAACGGCGCAGATATCAATGCTTTGGACAATGAAGGCAAGACACCTACCGAGATAGCACCTCAAGGTAGCAACTTTTTGAAGTGGTACGACAGCCAAAGTTTGGCAAGTAGTTTGGAAAATTTACTTGTTGAGAAATCAGACAAACCAAAGAAAGTATTCAAATGATTGACAAGCTTCCAGAGCAATTACAAGAAATTTACGACTTGGTTTTTTATAAGCTAAAAGAAAATCACCCTGAATCTTATGACGTGCTGGAGTCGTACAAGAACGAGCCAATGCATTTGGTAAGTTTCACCACACTTCATAGTTGTGTCAGCAATATTGTCAATAAAAACAATGACACCAAAGAATCAGAGTTGTACAAAACTTTTGTCACTAAAATAAGCAATAAAGATCAAGTTGCGGCAATCTTTCATTACTTCGTTCCTCATATCTTTACTTCGTTTTGCGTGGAAAGCTTGAAGTCTGAAAGAAAGCAAGAGGCAGATAAAGTTTCAGCTTTGGGACTGGAAATTCAAAACTGTGCCAAAGATAGCTTGATTAATAAGTATGGATTTAATTTCAGCAGTGACGATAATTCAGAGCCTGAGAATACACCTGAAGAAAACCCAATGGAAAAGGGTTACTACATTTTTGCTGAAAAGTTGATTGAGAATAATCCCGGCGAACTTGATTACTTTAGACCTCTCATTGAAGATTTCAAACCTGTATTCTTGGACTACATTGAATTAGCTACTGGTGTTTTAAAAGATAGCAATACTGTTTACGCCGATTACGCCAAAGTAGTTAATAGCGCCAATAACTTTGCTATCAAGAGTGAGGCACATGCTCAACTTCTGGTTGATATCATGAGTCCAATGAGTAACACCGTGCTTTACAACTTCAAGGACGAAGGTAAGCTACGCAGGTTTAAAATGTTCACTCACCAGATTGATAACCTAGCAGCAAGAACACTTCAATCAATGAAGGACAATCCTGATGTTGAGTACAAACCTGTTGAGGAATACAACAATCTTCAAAAAATTATCGACGCAGTTAAGCCACTAATGGACGAAGTGAAAGCTGAGCCAGCGCCTGAGCAAAAGGTAACTAGAAATCCAAGTCCAGCAGGTTCACCCTTTGCTAGCTTCACCGAAGTATTGAACGAGCAAATTAAAACAATGCCACCACAGAAAAAGGGACTCTTCGGATTGTTTGGCGGCAAGAAGTAGCCTGTAAGATAGCCAGCGCGAGAACACTCCAACCCCTTGCCCTCTCACCGAGGGCTTTTTTTCGTCTGTTCAGCACACCAGTGGGTCAAATCGCTATACTGTATGCATGTACAGTACACCCATGCCCATAGCCTACGAGCCAGTCCTAGTGACTGAGTTTGCCCAGTGCTTGCGTGCTGGGTTCCCAAGTCCAGCCGAAGACCTTGGGGGCAGGCGCATAGACATTCTTGAGCGAATCGTCATACACCCTGCAGCTACCTATGCCCTCACCATACGGGGCAATTCCATGCTGGAGTACGGAATCTTTGACCATGACACTGTTCTCGTCGACCGTGCCATTCGTCCACGCCATGGCCATATCGTAGTAGCCAACCTAGACAACGAATTCACCTGTAAGTACCTCTGGAAGAGAAACGGCACCCTCAAGCTCAAAGCAGGCAACGAAACCTATCCTGATATCGTTCCAAGGGACGGTCAAGAGCTCTTGATTTGGGGGATTGTTCTCACCTCAATCAAGCAGTTCCTGATATGACCTATGCCCTCATAGACGCCAATAATTTTTATGTGTCGGCTGAGCGAATCTTTCGCCCCAGTCTGGAAGGTATCCCCGTAGTTGTTTTGAGTAATAACGACGGGTGTTGTGTCGCGCGTTCCAATGAGGCAAAGGCTTTGGGTATCAAAATGGCCGACCCATGGTTCAAGGTCAAACATTTCAATGAGTCTCATGGTTTAGTGGGACTCTCAGCAAACTTTGAGCTCTACGGTGATATCAGTGACCGAATTGCGAGCATTACCGCAGGATATGGCCACCGCCAAGAAATCTACTCAATAGACGAATCGTTCATAGACCTCACTGGAATACGTGGGGATCTTGTTGAACGTGGATTCAAATTACGCAGCCGTATTCTTCAATGGGTAGGTGTTCCCTGCTGTATCGGAATCGGTGAAACCAAAACACTCGCAAAACTTGCGAATCACATAGCCAAGACCTCAGAGAGAAAACCAGGTTCATACCCCCGCAATCTAGCCCAAGTCTGTAATCTGAGTACCCTGAGTCCAGAGGAAAAGGAATACTTGTTCGCCAGGACTGAGGTCAATGATATTTGGGGGATAGGCCGGCAAATATCCCAGCAACTTCAGGCACTCAATGTGAAGACGGTCCAGGACTTCATGAGGCTATCCAGCAGCCTGGTACGAGCTCACTGGGGTGTTGTAGTGGAGAGGACACACCGAGAGCTTCACGGCACTTCCTGTATCACTCTGGACGAGGCACCAGCACCACGCCAAGAAATAGCTTGTACACGTTCCTTTGGTAGACCAGTCACTGATCTGGATACCTTGCGAGAGGCAATCAGTACCTTTGCCACAACAGCAGCGCAAAAGATACGCAAACAAGGTAGCTACACAACAAGACTCATGGTGTTCATTCGGACAAGTCCATTCAGGAAACATGACGAGCAGTACAGCCGAGCTATCACGATACCTTTACGGCGGCCTACAGCGGACACCCACTACATTGCTCAGGCAGCACTAGCAGGACTAAGCCAAATCTATCTCAAGGGCTACAACTATGCCAAAGCAGGTGTTCACCTACTGGAATTGCAAAGTACAGCAACGAGCCAAGGCGAACTTGACCTAGATAATGACCCCCAAGATAGAACCACTCTCATGACGGCTATGGACACCTTAAATGACCGATACGGCAAGGGAACAATAGGAATAGCGAGCGCTGGAATCAGAAAAGGAACTTGGCACATGAAGCAAGAAAGAAGAACGCCAGCCTACACAACCAGGTGGGAAGACATGCCCATTGTGAGAGCCTAATTGATACGCACACATATGATTCTTTGGCTTGTTAAAGTTTGACGCACAAAAAGATTGTTGAATTCCTCAGAAAGTTGTTGACGCTAAAAAAAGCTTCGAATAAAGTCGATTCCAACAACAAACCAATCCAAGAGTTTGTTGTACCAACAGACTCAACAACCGAAGGATTCAATCATGGCAAGCAAGCAAGTGACCCCAGCAACCCAAGCTAACAAGCAAGCTGATCTCACCGAAACCACAACGGCACCAAAAGAAGATAAGAAGCCTTTCAACCTCAAGCGCTATCTGGAGCTTCAAGATGGTGTGTACTTGTCCGACGCGGAAGAAGCCGAGTATCAAAAGCTTCGTGCTGAAAAACGGATTTTAGAAGCTAAAACACGCGAAAACATTGAAAAAGTGGTATCGCTGATTGTTGAGCATAAACTGAATCTTGCGGAACTCTATGAGAAGGCTACGGAAGTAGATTCGCACCTGAAAATCAAGCCTGAAGATATTTTCTCGGAAACCCAAATCAAGAATGCTCTTGAACGCTTGAGTGGCACAAAACCCGAAGGTGGCACCACTGTTAATGCAGCAACTACTCCCAAGCCAGCGAAAGAAAAGGGAGACGCATTGGTGATTTTCAGCTACAAGGGTGACCCCAAAAAGCGCGCCGCTGAATTCAAAAAGGGTATGGTGAAGCCCACTACAGTAAGTCAATCCGTGACGAAACTGGGTGAACTTCCCGGTGACCTGCGCACCAATCTTTTGGCAAACAAGAATACCAAGGCTGGTGAAGCTGAAAAGGTGAATGAATACTTGGCAAGCGAAGAAGGTAAAAAGTTCGTTGACACCGTTGTGGAATACATTAAGTCCAAGGGTGCAAAATGGACTAAATACGCAGTAGAGAAGACGACAACACCAGACGCTGAAACTCCAACAGCCTAATATCTTCAAAACCCAAACTAGCCCACTTCGGTGGGCTTTTTTATGCACCGTCCAAAACCACTATCCAACGGGGCAGTAGGTATCAACCTCTCACCACTTCATAAACTGGTGGCTCAGAACCTGAATGACCACGGAGAACACTACTTCAAGAGCACGGAGCTACTGGACGCTTTTGGACTAGCCAGCACCCCAGCACAGACCCAGCAAGCGATATCCCGATTGCTCACCTTTACCAAGTGGCTAGGCGGCATGGGTTGCCGTATGTCTCATGTGGGGTTCAGGGAGATCGAGCGCAGTGAGCTCAGGTTCAGCTTCACCTATCAGGTGGAGAGTGCCAAACACGAAAATGCCCCCCTACTTGTCAATCTACACTTCCAGTTAGAAGTACCATTGCTCATGCTTGCGACTGAGACAGCAACCATGTGGTCACAAGCCTTTGACATACGGCCCATAGCCGACATTAAAGCAATCGCCCAAGGGAAATAGAGAGTGAAGACCGTCAAAGCAACAATAAGCAGACCTATCCAGATTGGAGCGATTCAGGTAGGTAGTGAGATTGACTACTATGCGGCGCACTACCTTGCTTTGATTCAGTGCCTTCTCTATCAAAAGAACTTGGAGCTATCCCCCAAGCGCGACAGCATGGCATTGAACTGGTCACTTGCCAATCTTCGGGCAATCAGCCACTAAACTTTTTCGCAAAGATTAGAAGTAATGTCCAGAACCATGGACTTCAATACTTCTTGACAACCTTCCTCAACTTCAACATGAATGAGAAGGTGATTGAGGAATTGCTTTCAGAACTTGAAACAGTCACACAACTGGAAGTTGAGTATGACTACGCCAGCTACAAGTTCTACATGGCAGGCAAGGATTCCACCCTAAGCCAGAATACAGAACTTCGCTTTAATGAAGTCTATGGGCATTGCGACAGCCTAGACGACGTTCAGACAGTGCTAAACCGTTCAGACATATGCTTGGTACTCAGCTACGAGAATCGCACCCCTATAGCCTTCTTTGGTGAAGTGGAAGGCAATCACGGCGACGCTCAAGCAAGGGCTTCATACTGGAAGTACAGACCACGACTATCAGTGTTCAGTATCGGCAGATCCCAAGGCGGCGGGAAGAATGCTTTTATCTACACCTCCAATCATGACGGCATACCCGAGTACACCTTAAACTTGAACAAGGGCACTATGTAGTAGAACAATTTGACCACGCGATTTACCAGCTAAGCCAGCTTTTGTTAGACGGTCCAAGTAGATACTTCACAACAAACATACCAGCACAAGACCATGTTCTGAATGTCATTCGGAATAGCTGGAACAAGCCAGCATTAGAGCTTGAGCAACAGCTTCTACAAATGACAAAACCTAGCGAGCTCATGCTAGCGCCTCAGTTAGATATCGTTGTACCAAATACCGCCAAAAATATAATTACCAATTTCCTCTCATAGCACTTGACTTTGGCAACTTCTTTGCTAAATCTATACCTAAGGGGAGTGCTGAGAGCGTGAATTTGTAGTAGCGACATAGCACAACAATTAAAGCACCATGAGGTGCTTTTTTTGTGCCCGCAGGAATACCAGCTTGGTCTTACAGGTCCTCTTGAAAGGGGTGGAATCTCTATGAGCTATCTCACTTCGTCAAACAAAACATTATATCAAATCTTCAAATATTTACCCTCAAAAATTTGACAAACAAAAATAATCTGCTTAAATGAATAATAAGAACAAAGGAGCAAATATGGATTTTCAGAAATTTGATAAGGATCTTAAAAAATTTGAGAAAAATTGCGAAAAAGGAAACTTAGTCGAAGTTGATAAGTTTATCAAACTTTACAATAAAGACAGTACAAAGGAGGAAGTAAACTCAAAAATAAATTTGGCCTTCGATAGTTCTTGTAAAAGTGGAAAAATTGAATTGGTTAAATACTTTAAGGAGTATGGTGTATCAATAGATTCCAGAGGTAAGTGGGGATTAGAGCAGGCATGTAATAATGGACACCTAGAAGTAGTTAAGTATCTTCTAGATAACGGCGCAAATACCTATGATTACGGAGCATGGGGAATAAACTCTGGATTACAAAATGCCTGTAGAAACGGACATATTGAAGTAGTTAAATATCTAGTAGAGCAAGGAGCAAACATTCATGAGGGTCACAGTCATGCTCCATTTCCTTCAGCATGTAGATCAGGGAATTTGGAAATAATTCAGTATTTGGAACAGCAAGGTCTAAATGTACATGAACAGGTCAACTCAAATTTTCCAGAAGTTTGCAGGTATGGTTATATTGAAATTGTGAGGTATCTTGTAGAGAATGACGCAGACATTCATACCAAGGACGACAGCGGCCTGAAAGAAGCAGCGCTCATTAAACGAACTGAAATTGTGGACTACCTTCTCATAGACAAGAACATGAAGGTGAGTCTCGACACTAAGAAATGGCTTTTAGAGAACAATTGTGACTACGCTCTAAAAGTCCTTGAACGCCGTGACATGGCTCATGACTTGGAGAAGTCGCTAGCAGTCAAACCAAACCTCAGCCAGGAACGCAAGCTGAAGATATAAAAATAGCACCTCAGGGGTGCTATTTTTTCGCCTACTCTTTACTGGATTCTCGCGTACTGAAAGCTTTCCTTCATGTCCGCGAAGTGCTTTCCTATGCTCTCAGCCCTAATGAGGTTCATGTAGTCCTCAAATCCCACCTTGACGTACTGGTATGCCGTGTCATTGGCAAACAATACTTCCAGTATTTCCTTTTCAGGGTGATAGCCAATTTCCTTTATTGCGCTGGACTCAACTTTTATTCTATACATATAGTTCCTTTTTTTATGTAACTATATTGTATTACGAATGATAGTTTTAAGCAACTACGACAATGTTAGACAAACTACGACATTGTTAGACAAGTTTGGACATTCTCAGACATTCAATATATAGCGTTGCATATTAGCCACTACGACAAACTACGACAATCATAGACAAACTACGACATTCACGGACATTTGAAAAATGTCTTACTTTTCAAGATTTTGGTATTTTGAAACAATAGAGGCTCAACAACACAAGGAATGAATATGAGCCAAATTGAAATCGAAGAAGAGCAAGCGCCAAAAGTCCATTCAGTTAAATACTACCTTGAACATAAAGGTGGCATTCACGGTAAGGACTACACGATTTGCGTCAGTGAAGATAACTATGAAGGTGGCTGTATGCCATACACCTACTGGATTGCTTACGACGAAGATGGTAATGAAATCGACAGTGGATCAGATTAAGTTATCCAAATATTTGACAAATAAAAATTTTCTGCTTAGATATATAGAAGGGGGACACAACCCCCAAAACTAAAGAAGCATAACAATGTCAAAAGAAATCAGAAAAAGTGCGGGCACCGTCAAATTCAATTTAAACAATCCTGAAGAGCGCAAGCTTTATGAGGACTGGAAAGCTTATGTTGAGAAGAACAGTATCAATACGGCTGGTTTCTTCAAGAAGGCCATGCGCGACATTATCAACAAGAACGCACAACAATCAGTCTAAGAACTGATTGACGAAAAAAAAGCAACTGCGGAAACAATTGCTTAATTTAGAACCAAGTTATAGCCAGTTTGAAAAAAGGAATTTGCTACAACGAAACAAATACAAGAATTTGAATACAAGGATTTGATATGAATACATTAACAGACAATAAAGAGAAAGTCAATACCACAAACGAAATTATTAATGACCCTTTTGGTTATGACGCCGTTTCAGTTTCAAATGAGGTAAATACAAATAGTGTTACTCAGGAGATTGACCCAACTGATACAACAAAACTTAGTAAATTTGCCAAACTGAAGATTGAGGCGAAAGTAGCTAAGGATATGGTGCGCTACTACGAACTTTGCGAGCTTGAGAAAGTCTACAATCAAGAACAAAAAGAGAAGACTAAACAGCTTAAAGATAGTTCCACACAACAGAACAACCAAGTAAACCCACAACTTGAATACGCATGGTTCGCCAAGACACAGACTCATTACAGCGTGGACGTATTTGAAGAAAACGTCAACATGTATGTCTGGAACAAACAATTTTGGGAAATTCAGTCTAACTTTGAGGCAGTCACCAAAGCACTGAATTGGCTGGAGGCTAACCACTTCTTCCATGCCAATGAACGTAAAGCGACTGAGGCATACAAGACAGCAACCCACTACATGAAGAGGTTGCCAGCTCGCCCAAATTACACACTCATTCCATTGCTCAATACATGGATTGTGCCGACCCAAGAAGGTCAGCTTGAAGTGGTTGAGCCCACCATGGATATCGGTGTGACCTATGTGATCAACACCGAATTGAACACCAAGGACTTACCTGCAAAGCAGTTTCGTAAGTTCAATCAGACTGAGCCAGTGAACACGAAGGTTTACTACGAGCCTAAGCCACTTCCAGAGTCCAGCATGTTCCGCAAGTTCATTGAGTCAAGTCTTCCAGACCCTCAGGTTCGCCAACTCGTTCAAGAATACTGCGGCTACACCTTGACCAACAGTATCAAGCACCAGGTAGCGCAAATTTGGGAGGGTGACGGTGCTAACGGTAAGTCAGTCCTTCTGAAACTCATGGAAAAGCTTCACAACAAGGTGGCAGCACTGGACTTAGACAAACTGGAAGGGTTCGCACTCGCCCTATCCGCGATGCTTCACTTGTTGTGGTGGCTGAGACACCAAAGGGTGGTATCAACGAACAGCAATTGAAAAAGTGCGTGACTGGTGACGCTATCGCTCTCGATCAGAAGTTCAAGCCGACAATCAAGTATGCGCCACAAGCCAAGTTCATTATTGCCTGTAATGCGGCCTTCACTATCAAGGACGAAACAGACGGCATGTTCCGACGCTTTCATTACATTCGCTGGGATAGGCAGTTCAAGAATTCCGACGCAATCAAGGACTTGGATTTGCTAATCATGGAGAAGGAACTACACCTTGTTGTTGACTGGTGCTTGGAAGGTCTTAAAGCACTCACAAAACGTGGAGAATTTGACGTTCCATTGTCAGTACTCGAAAGAAATGAGGCAGAGAAGATTGCCAACAACAGTGTTCTTGGATTTATTACTGAGTTCAACTATGTTCAAGACCACCTCATGGCACCTACTGGTAAGACCGAGTTCCTTCAAGAGTACAACAACTGGTGCAGGGACAACAGCCGATCCCCAGTAAACGGAAACAATTTCTGGAAACGAATCAAGAAACTATTTCCAGGGCTAAAAGACAGCAGAAGAATGTCCAATGGCTCACAGAAGTTATTTATCAATCTCAAGGTGAAATCATTGAATGATGACAGCCATACAATTAAAACTGAAGAAATTCCGTTCTAAGCCTAAAAAGCAAATAAAGCACCAGAAGGTGCTTATTTTTTGTCTGGAGCTTGCAGGGGTTGCAGGGGTCTTGCAGGGGATTTTTTGCCTACCCCTGCAAGGTAGAAAGCTATATGTGGCAAGGCTTACAGAACGATTTTTATCGAGCTTGCAGGGGTTGCAGGGGTCCAAAGCAAAACCTTTATAAAGAAGAAAAAAAAATTTTAAAAATTTGATTCAATGAAATTTTGAAAAAAAAATTGCCTCGCGTAAACTTTTTCAATTTTACCCCTGCAACCCCTGCAAGGTAACCAAAAAACCTCTTGAAACCCTTATGGATAAAGGATTGTTACCTTGCAGGGGTCCGAGTTTTTACCCCTGCAACACCCCTGCAACCCCTGCAAGGTAATTTGGAGGAAACTTGAACTTGGATTGATACTTTATACAATCCAAAATCTTAAAGGGACTAAACCGAAGGAAAAAGCCCCTGAAAAGGGGAAAAATACCTCTTTCAAGAGGAAAAAAGTAAGACCAAGTGGGTGTTTTACACTCCAGCTATGAACCCAAACTTTGCTCTTGGCGCTTATGTGCGTGCTGGTGACATTGACCAGGTGCGCCGCCTGGTGGAGCTCGGTGCTACGGTGACGAGTCACCTACTCATGGACGCCTGCAGAGGTGGACACCATGAGGTAGCCCAGTACCTCATAGAGCATGGCGCAGATCCCCAGCACAATGACCAAATCGCTCTACATTGGGCTATCACCAGTGGGTCAATACCTACGGTGCGGGTACTACTCAAAGCAGGCATAGAGCTATCCAGCTACAGGCGTAACGCCGTCTTTGACGCTGAGAGAAACGAGCAGCCCGAAATAGTCCGTTTCCTCATGAACCAGTGTCACCACACCCTGAGTGACGACGAGGCAAGACTTCTCAAAGAGCATGGCTACACCCTAGCCATTGAGATACAGGACTCACGCTCATTCTCTGAGAACCTAGACGACACGCTAGCAGTGAAACCAGCACCGAAGGCGAAGCCCGAGGGCAACGGTCCAAAGCTTTGACCTGAGCTACGGCCACTAGCACCTACGGGTGCTTTTTCAATACCGAAACAGCCGAATACCGAACAGCCTCCCTTAAAAGGGGGTGGTATCTCTACGAGCTATCTCACTTCGTAAAAAGCATTCCATTCTTCCAGCAGATAGACCGTCTATCTAATACCTCAAATATTTACCCTCAAAAATTTGACATTCCATTTTATTCTGCTTAAATAAAAGTAGAACAAGAAGGAATAAATCATGAAAGCATTTGAGGAAATCTACAATGAAGTAATCCAGAGCGAAACATTTCTGAGAAACCCACACACTTGTGGTCAAGCTATCGTATCAATCACATGCTTTATGGCAAAGCTTAGAGAGTGTGGCGAACTTGGAATCATTCAAGAAGAGCAGTACGACAACTTGGTACAGCGCACCAGGAACAGTGCCTCTATGTACATGATCACATGCCGTGGCAATGGTTTTAAAGACTTCCTGAGCGACACTCACTCACAACTACAACAATAAAGGAGACACCATGAGCTACGAACTAATCAAGCATAGAAAACTGAGAAATCAAATCGTCAAAGGTTACGGCGACGACACGACCATTGTTCATATCTTTGAACATGAGTTCGCATTAGATCCGTTTGAGCCTGAAGAAAACTATGTGACCGTTATCAGTAAAGTCTATGAACCATTCATTGACCATGAGAAGGTCAACCAAGAAATAAAGTCCTCAACCCTTAGAGAACTTTATATCAATACAGCCGCGTACTACCACCGCAAGTACTACTACTATACCAGCGAGACTGAAACGGATACTTTCACTTGTCGTGGTAAAGAAGACCTCATAAATCACTTTATCGAAAGCCAAGGTAAAGAATGGCTAGCCAATTTCAAAAGAGAAATCATCACATCAGCATACGACTTATCTAACACATATGCTAACTTCGTTCTTAGCACCGATCTGTTGCTATTGAAGGAACGCGAAGAACTATCTGAAGAAACATTAGCTAAGTCAACATTCAAAGCTGGTGACGAATGGGTTCTACTTTGCAGTAAATTCTATGACTATGGCAAAGAATCAAAAAATCAAATCATAGAAGAAGTTGAATCTCTATTTGATAGAGGAATGACGGTATCAAGCGAAGTCATGGAAATACTTGAAAATGAAGATGGTTTCACAACAGTACTTAAAACAATCAGGCGCATGCAAGCACTGGACTTCTCAAAATCATTAGAGGCTAGTTTATCCAAGAATGACAAGCCTACCAAAAAACTGAAAATCTAACCGTTTGTCTGATACCTCAAATATTTACCCTCAAAAATTTGACAAACTAAAATAATCTGCTTAAATAAAAGTATAACAAAGGAAACAGCATGAAAACAATTATCAAAGATACAGCCGAAATCATACTTTACTCAAGTATAGGAATCACTGGATTTGTCGCATTCGCTTTAGCAATGTTCTACATTGCGTCATTAGCCAAATAATTCATAACAACAAGGAGAACCACTATGAATCAAGAAGAACTTTTATTGAGAGGCACAAAGAAATCAACATGGATATCCATGGCTATAGCCTCAGTCATTCTCACAATGACATTACAACCTCATGTAGAGGCGAAGGAAGTCAAAGCCGACGACTTGAAGGCTTGTACCTCTATCACCTTCATGACCACAAAAAAGGGAGTGATTGAAAGCGACTCAGTAGACGAGTACACACGAAATCTTTCCAAAGACGAGGCAATCAGCAAAGCAGTAGCGAGAGCCAAGGTAGAAGGGTCCACCTTCAGCAACAACAAAGGACACTGCGTATTCACCAAGAAGAAATAAGGAGACACCATGAACAGAACAATTACAACAATCGCTGCAGCCGCAATTTTGGCGACGGCTACCCTATCCCTACCAGGTCAAGCTGCTGAACCAGCACCAGCACCAGCACCAGGACCAAAGGCCTCTACCACGAAGGACAAGGCAATCTCAGGAGAGCCCATTCTTATGGGTGTACGAGCCTCGAGCTCACCAGTCTCATACAAGGACGGCAACACCTACATCGGCTTAGCTGTGGACCTTTGTACTCGCGCCATTGAGGATATGAAGAAGAGCTACCCCAAGGCGAATTTCAAGTTCGTTGAGGTCACCAGTTCAACCCGCATAGACATGCTCAAAGAGGGCAAGATTGACCTTGAGTGTGGATCTACAACTAACTCAGCCTCACGCCGTAAAGAAGTCAATTTTTCAGTCCCCTACTACATTGCCTCAGTGAAAGCAGTGAAGTTAAAGAGCAATACAGCAGTGCGTACCCTGGACGATATCGGACCAGACTCAACCGTTATCTTCACCGACAAGACAACTACAGCAGACGGCTTGGGCAAGTTCAACCCTAACTTCAGAGTGAAGTCCACTCAGAAGGTGTTCAAGCTAATGAAGGGTAAGGACCACCAAGATTCATTTGACCTGTTGACTGCAGGCAAAGGCGATATCTTCGCAAATGACGATATCCTTTTAAAAGGACTCATTGAGCGCAGCAAAGACCCTTCCAAGTATGAATTCTTGCCCGAGAACTTCTCACTTGAACCATACGCTGTAATGACCAGAAAAGACGACGAGTTCATGACTACAGCAGTGTCAAAGACAATCACAAAGCTCATGCTCAGTGGCGAGTTCGATAACTATTACACAAGCTGGTTCTTGGAAGCTATCCCACCATTCAACAAGTCATTGAAGATACCCATGTCACCACTTCTTAGAGAGTACGTGAGAATGCCGACGCGAATTGTTGGCAACTAATCTAAGCACCTTCGGGTGCTTTTTTTATGGGTTCAGAACAGCCGAACAGCCTCCTTTAAAAAGGGGGTATCTCTACGAGCTATCCATTCTTCGGGTAGATCGACCTTTTATCTGAAACCTCAAATATATACCCTCAATAATTTGACTTTTGGTTTATTTCTGCTTAAATAGTATTAACAACAAGGAAAAAAAATGATCGATTTAAGCAAAATAGCAGAAGAATTAGAGACAACCAAAGCTCAACTAGAAATCACAAAGAAAACAGCATTGGCATGGCAAGTGATCTCATGGGTGAGTCTTGGCGTAATCGCTGGTTTATTGTTGTGGAAGTAAGCCATGGCAAGCACACTCAGAACAAACTTGGTAATCATGGAGGCTATCGCTAAACTCAATCTTGGCAACTCTTTAGTGAGCTTCAATGCTATCGCTGAAGAATGTGGACTCGATACCAAAACAGTCTATAAAAATAGTTTTGCTCGCTGCTACCTTAAAAAACATTCATTCGAAAGACATACATTGAAGGATATTACAGAAGACTATCAAGACTTCATTCTGAAATTCGTACTTGTCAATGAGGCAACAGCAAGGCAAGTTCAAGATAGATTCTATGAGCTTGTGAGCGGAGTAGACGAGCGATTGTTTAGAGAAGCATTCTTCAAGTTAGTTATGTCGGACAAAGTAGATATAACAGGAACAAGTGAAGTAGGTGAAGCTATCTATTAGAGAGCGAAGCTCAAGCCTACGGCACCACCTGATTACAAATTCGTTGTTCCAGTTAACAAGACGATTCTTGAAGGGTTGAAGCAAGCAAGCAATGAATTTTGGAAATATCCACTAATCGGCTGGAAGGACGATATCAAGGCAATAGCGCTCATGAAACAGATAAATGAATTATTACAACAACAGGAGAAGAAATGACAATAATAAAAGGTTCCAAGAAATACAAGCCACGCGCACCCATAGGCGTGTACAAACGAATAGTTGAAGGTGGCTACCAGGTACGACTAGACTTCGTAGACGAGTTCAGCTTTGCTATCTATCTGGAAAAGGATAGCGAGCAAGTCACAAAGACGTATCTCATAAAGTCTAACAAACGCAGTAAAGCGTACATTCATTCAAGAATGCCCTACGCTGAGTTTCGTTCTAGTCTGAGAAAAGCCATAGACGCCATGCATGACGAGGTGTTTGTATGAAAAACAAGGGCTACAAAGTACAGATAGACGCCGCAGTGATTGAGCTCTTCAAAGAAGGCAAACCCTTCAAAGCGAAGGACATAGCAGAGCGAGCAGGCGTAGATACAAACAATGTCTATCAGACACCAAGCGCTCAGTTTGCTATGAAAGTGAACAAGTATGTTGCTGCTGATAGATCTCAATTTCTGAGGAAAGAAATTGCGATATCCAATCTACAAAACGAGCTAGTCAAAATCCAGAAATATGAAGAACTTGTTAAAGTTTCCAATCTTCATATAGAGGCATACAAGCGTGAAGTCGTTGAGTCATTCATAGTCTTGTATATGAAACTGAACTGATAGCTCACGCACATTAAAGCACCTACGGGTGCTTTTTTAACGCCCACAACAGCCAAACAGCCTCCTTTTGAAAGGGGGTTTACTCTACGAGCATTCTCACTTCGTCAATCATTGCCACTATTCTTTTAGATCGACCGTTTATCTGAAAGTAAAAATATATTTGATTATTTACCCTCAAATATTTGACATTTAATGAATTTCTGCTTAAATAGTATTAACAACAAAGGAAAACAAAATGAGAAAATTCAATACTATTTACACCGAACTTAAACTTTATAACAACTACAAAGTAGCACCTTCCACTATGGAAGAGGCAAGCAACAACATGAATATCTTCTTCAAGGAATTAGGCGAGAAGGAATACAAAGACATGAGTGTTGAAAAGTACAACTTTCTTTTAATGTCTTACAGACACTCAGCCAAACAATTCATTTTGAACTTCAGAACTAACAGAATCTCATTCAGAAAGTTCATGGAGTCCTGCTACAACACTCTAAACACTGAAATCTAAAGGAGGCAATCATGAGAACATTCAACGAAATATACAGACAAATGAAGCACTATCCAGCATTCAACTACAAGCCTCAGAATAGTACTGGCGTAGTCACAAACATGGGTTGCTTCCTCAATGAGTTACGTGAGGTAGAGTTCAAGGACATGACTGAAACAGTGTTCAGGTTCGCTCTCATGGAGTACAACGAAACAGCCAAGAAGTTCAACTTGAAGAATGAGAAAAGAACCTTTAAAGAGTTCCTCGAAGACTGCTACAACAAACTCAAATGATTCAAAAGATAGATAGAAGAGCCACTACCCCAGTGGCTTTTTTTTCGTCCTGAAAGCCTTATCAACCTTATATCTTAAAGTTTTACCGCTTATCTGAAACCTAAAATATTTACCCTCAATAATTTGACTTTAGCTTTTAATCTGCTTAAATATAAGTATAAGAAGAATAAAAAAGGAGCCAATCATGAACACAAGAACAAGAGAAATCAACACTGAATTAAAAGCTTTAAGTGACTGGAAAGATCAATTGAAGTATGCCGTTTTACAAAGCAACAGAATGATATACGAAGAGTTATCAGGAATGGAAACCAGCATAACCGACGTAATCACATGCGCTGAGATACTTTATTTGAGCAATCCAAAGAGATCAATCCGTTTCACCAAAGCAATCAAAAATATGAACATTTACAACTAAGGAGAAGACAATGAGAGAAATAGATTTAAGCAAATTTTATGTAGAAGTACCAGACAAATTTATGGGAGCAATCTTTGAATTTCCCACCTTTGCCGACGCAGACAACTACATTCAGGATATCAAGGGTTTAGTACCTTTAGCAAAACATATCAATGCTATAGACGTATTCTTGAAATTAGAAGGACCAGACTTCACACTTATATGGTAATCAACATAAAACAACAACAACAACAACAAGGAGAATATCATGGACAACAAATTTTATATCGCATTCACCCCTGTAGTTATTTTAGCTACTTGCGGATTTTGTCATGTAGTGTCTGTAGTGACTCACTACTTTATCTGATACCGAAGACATTTAAAATTTTTAGTTTTAACGTCTGGACATTATGAAATCTTTCCCTATTCTGAATAGAAATAGGGGAAGACATGATAACAATAATAAAACAGATATGGTCTTGGCTATTTGGAGGTAGTTCAAGCAAAACAAAGGAACCGAGGCTTTCCATAGAAATGGTTCCTTTCACTATGCATGGCGCCAATGTGCGCTCTCGCATATCAAGTGAAGAATGGAAGAAGGTCTGCAAGGTGGTCCACAAGCAAGCTGGACTCAAACACCATTGCCAAATCTGTAGGCAATCTGGCAAGGACCAAGGCTTTGAGTGGCCCGTTGAGTGTCATGAGAAGTGGCACTACGACGACAAGAGGCACACCCAGACCCTCACTGGAATGCTCTCTCTATGCCCTATGTGCCACAAAGCCAAGCACTACGGTTTAGCCGTCAAGCAGGGATACGAGCGCCAGGTACGCAAGCACCTCATGAGAGTGAACCGCTGGAGCGAAGCGCAGCTTGACGTCTATATCAGTGAGTCCATGGCCACCGTCAAGGAGCGTAGCGCCTACACCTGGACCCTAGACCTCACCTATTTGAATAACTACGAGTATTCGTTTTTGGGAACTGAATTCACTGAAAACGAGAAAAGTAATTGCTCAACTGTTGTTTTCTATTAACAAACAACATTAAAACCCACTACGACATATTCCGACAAGTTCCGACATATTCGGACAAGTTCAGACATTCCTAAATTATGTCGTATAGGTGAATTCCTTTTTATTTGAGACACTTCAATTGTCGCAACAAACAAATGAAAGGAACGACAACATGAAATCATTTAAAACCAAAAAAATCGCTAAAAAGTTTTCCAAATCTATGAATGAGGTATCGGCTCGCTTTGAAGACACAAATGACGTACTCAATCGTAAAGACGAATTTTGTATGGGCATTGTGAAGGTGTTGAATACACCAGCAATTCAAGAAATTCTTAGTAGCGAAGTTAAAGAAGACTTTTCAGCCCTCATGACTACAGCCTTCAGCACTTACACCATGTCCTGTTATGGAATTTATGTTGTCGTAATCGATAGTGACAACATTCTTCTTGTTGAATCTGAAGAAGGCGCCCACGAAATTGAAGTAAACATTACCGAAATCGAATCTATTTAATTTTAAGGAGACTAACTATGAACAATGCAACATTCAACAAAACTGAAAAAGACTTTGTAGCCAAACTTTGGGCAATCCGTGACCAGGAACTTGGGTTCAATCATGAAGACGAAGTACACGGCGATTACAACAAAATGGATTACAAGAGTGATTCTGAGCTTTGCGTGAACTCATACAACGAGGACGACTACGCAAACCTGATTGCTCAAAAGTATGGCTTTGCCTACAACCCTGAGGCTACTTTGATTAGCTGGCTGGATACATACAGCGAGCATTCCCAAACCAGTGCTCACCTTGCCGACATGTGGTTCGATTGCTTTGAGGAAGTGAAATCCCTTGTAGCTGAGGGCAACTACTTTGTCGCAGCTACTGAGTACTTTCACTATCTGGAGTACTACAACAAGTACCACTCAACAAGCGAGGCTCAGACCAAGGAGCATGACGCTTATTGCTACCGCGCCTTCAAGGATAGCTTGCCTACCCATGTGGAAGAGCTCTACAACTTCATTGACGCTATCCAGCGTGGTCAAGTCGTGGACGAATCTCAGCTTGATATGTTCACGGTCCTTGCTGAAGAAAACTTTGCCGACCAGGTACAGACCACTTTTGACACGAATGGTGTGTCTATGGCTGACTATCAAGAAGAGGACTTCAACCCTTTTGAAGATCCAGACGACTTCAATCCCTTTGAAGATACGCCTGATAGCCCAGCAGTTCGCAAGTCACCAAAGGCACACAAGCGCAATGTTCAAGTGCCTGAAATCCTCAATCAAGAGGAAGAGGTGTTTGTTCAGTTCCTCTACCGTGTTGCTGAGTACGAAGAGTCTACGAAAGTGCCAAAGACACGCCGTAACCTGATTAAAAACTACAGCAAGGTCTTTAACAAAATGGGTGTACGCCTTGCCGACAAGTATGGCTTTACCTACAACCCAAGGGCTACCGTCATTGAATGGCTCCAAGAATACGACTGGAGCAAATCACATGAAGACAACATTCATGAGGTCGAGCAGTGTATCAAACTTGAAATCAAGCAATCGCTTGAAGAGAGTTCATATGTTGCAGCGGTGAAGTCCTTCAATTCATACATTGAGTTCTTTCGTAAGTACTACTCAAAGTCTATGACTGATTCCATTGCTGAGATTACTCGTTTTCACAAAGAAGTGAAGAAGAGCATTCCAAAGCAGTACCACGAACTTTTCGCAATCTAATTTTAGGAGACAACACTATGAACAAGCAAGAATTTTTGTATCACATTGAAAACGATACAGCAGATATCAACGACCCTATCTATAAAGAATTCTGGACGGACGTTGATTGCATATTAGCAGCAAATGAAAACGGCAATCGCCTGGAGGTAACGACTGAGTTTGTGGCTGAGAACCTTCATAACATTCCTTTGGTTGCGGCAATGATTTATGCCGACGAAGAAGTAATAGAGCATGTTCCACGCGAGATTATTGCTAGTAAGCAGTTTCTTATGGACTTCGCTGAATCAACAGGTGACAACTTCCTTGAAGTAATTCCATTTGGCGACAACCACCTCGACGTTCAAGATTTTGAACTCATGGAAGCTTATTTGAAATTTAACCCTAACAACATTCAGTTATGTACGAAAGAGCAGCGTATGAATACTTCCTTTTGGATTCGCTATTGGCAATACTGGAAGGTTCTACCAAACGAACTTGAAGAGTACATGGTTTCAGTTCCACATGAACTTTTGACAAGTCCTGAGGCAATCAATACTTTTGAGATTTGTGGTTTCCCTGTTTCTAAGGTACTCAATGATTCTGAGCAAACTAGCTTTCCTTCAATTGAAGAGGCTAAGAAACTGGTTGAGGGTAAAAAGAATACCCTTCGTTTCAAGTATGCGACCTATGTAATGGAACAACCTGAATACATTGACTGGGTACTGAGTAGCGCGAGCCTAGCCAATCCACCACTCTATATGCTTTGTGATAAAGAATTTCAAAAGAAGGCGATTGAAATCCGTCCAGACCTCTATCCTAAGTTTTATATCAATGACATGAACAATGAAGAGTACTTTTTGAAGTACATGGAATACCTAGTCAAGGAATCCGAAGATTTCTACTCAGATCCTTGGGGGATTGCTAACAGGATTGCTGAGCGCTACGACTTCCCTTTCAACGGTGAGAGAGCACATGAGTTCATTCCAAAGCTCAATGCGAGGAAGCTTGCTTTATCGCTTGAAGATAATCTTTCCACAAAGGAAGTAATAACAAACCGATTCAAAATTTAAGGAGACATATGAAAAATGACACTATTCAGAAAAAGATTGAGAGGCTTGTCCAGAGTTCCAAACTGGGCCTTACCCCGGTCAAAGTTATCCATGACATTGCTCAGCTATCGCTCAAGCAGGCGAGCATGTACATCAAGCTCAATGACTGGGACGTATTCTCCGCAGACTGGGTACTCAATGGACTCAGTGAGTACAGGGACGCACCCCAAGACTTCGCACTCTTGGTTGAGATTGCCAAGGACTACATTGAAATGGTGGATAGCAACCCACCCTTCACGGACGTGTTTGAGCTCATTGGTTTCCCGAACCAAAAGCTTGCCATACAACTGGGGCAATTCCTCACGCCGTCCAAAGTGGCAACAGGCGCGGCCAAATTCATTGAAGTGTCGGTCGAGGACAAGCCGATATTTATCTCAGATTGTGGGGGTTGCGGAGCAGGTTCATTACTACTCGCGCCACTACGCACAATCTACGAGGACACACCAGCCAGGCTCAATCTGGTACACCTTCAAGCAGTAGATATCGACCCCAAAATGGTGTTGCTCACTGCTTGCCAAATCGTCATTCCCTGTATCCGTTTCACGGTTCCACTGGGTAGCCTCTTCGTACACCGTGGGCACGGAATCATTGACTATCGCTACTACGTGACGAATGACCCCAAGACACTTTCCTATGTCTTCACCAGCGATCTCAAGGGCTTGTATGCCTACATGGAAACCTATGGGACGAAGGTTAGCGAACTGGAGGGGCAACTATGAAGACACTCTCTAAGCAGATTGAGGAACTGGTCAAGTCCTCAAAAACCATTCGCCGGCCAAAGCAGGCACTGGAAGCCCTCTTTCAGATTGCCTTTAACAACCTCACGAACCCCAAGCTATGGGAGCGAGCTTTCCCAAGGGGTACATGAGCCTCAATCCTCACTACGCCAAGTCCCCTACTGACCTGAGTGTGTCCGACCAGGAACAGCTTGTAGAAATGTTCAAGACATGGCTCAGCCTGATTGCCGAGAATGAGCCATTCTTCGACGTCATGAGCTCGCAGTATGACCAGTATTTGGGTGAGGACCTTGGGCAATTCTTCACGCCATGGGACGTATCGCAATTGCTGGGTGCTTTACAGGTAGCCCAAGAGAGAACGCCGAACTCAATCCATGACTGTTGCGTAGGTGGTGGCTCTCTCATACTGGGGCAACTCCATGCTCTCTACCACTCGCAAGGCAAGGAGGCGATACAGAACCTCTACTTGGAGCTACAGGACATTGACCCTCACATGGTCAAACTAGCAAGCGCTCAGGTGGTTCTATCGTCCATAGTTCACCAGATCCCCTTATCGCACATAAAAGTAATCGGGGGAATGTCTTGACCAGGCTGAATGAAGAAGTGGCGCTATACGCTATTTATGATTGCCCTAGCTACATGAAGAACAATGAACTGAGCAATCAAGACAAACTTGAATACAGGAAACTAAAGAATAAAAACAAAGATTTCTTTCAAGTTCCTGCGTAAAAACTGGAAAGAGGTATTGATTTTTTCAATATATCTGCTTAAATGAATGTTGCATAACAAGAAAAGGAAATAACTATGAATGCAACAAACATTAAACCTAGTGCAGAGCCTACAGCTACACTATCAATGCCCCACGACAAGTTTACTTTGATTCCAATATCAAATGAAGGTGGCGTAGGTAAATCATTGATTCTTTGTACCTTGATTGAGTTCTTCAAGCAGTGTAGACCAAATTACGACTTGAATATTCTTTCAGGGGATATCAATCACAAGGACTTAGTGAAACTCTACAATGCCAAAAGTTTTGACGTTCGCTTGGACAATGCGCCGTTCATAAACTCAGCAGACGAGCAAGCCAAAGTAACTATCATTGATACTCCAGCAGCATTCATTGATATCTTTACCGAAGTCTTGGGGGATTTAGATACTTATCTCATGGGTATGGATATGGCGCAGAACACACCAGTGTTCATAGTTCCAGTTGCTACCTTGGATAAAAGTATTGTCGGCTTATCTAGACTGAACCAGTTGTTCAAAGAAACTACCAATGACTTCAGAGTAATCTTTGTCTTGAATGAGTCAATCATGAAAGCAAACGGTAAAGAGGCAATCGTAACCGCATTTGATGAAAACAATTTTGTCAAAGATAGTATTGTCTCAGGCAAAGGTACAGTAGTTACCTTCAACAATGTACCGACCTCGGACTTTCAAACATTGTTGAAACAGTATCCTTTAAATACAATCATTGAAGATAAAAAAGGCGACTTCAAATCCAGAATCTTAGCCTCACAATTGAAAAACAGAACAGAGGCAATTTGGAGCAAAGTCTTCTAAACAGAAAAACCAGCGCAATGCTGGTTTTTTTATGCCCAAATAATCATTGTCTTTTGATATAAATAGTTTTCTCGAAGACGGCGTTGATAGCCTCACCCATCCAAACGTTTTCTAATTTAGCCTCAAGTTTGTAAATCTCGCTTGGAAGTCTAAGACGGTAATTCTGAGCAGCCGTATAGATAGCCTCATGCATGAACTGATCTTCACCAGTCCACACCAGAGGAACACTATCTTTAATCTTCACTTCGTCCTTGACTCTTTGACCATGTAACTTCCAGTCTGTAATCTCAATAGGTTCTACACCAGGAACAATGACGGGAATAAACCCATACTTCAATTCAGGGTTTGGTTTAGGCGTCAATTGTGCCCTTTTAACCTCAGGCGCAGGGGTAGGCACCACGGCAACGGGTTCAGGGGCTACAACAGGCGTTTTAGAGGGTTTGGCAACCTTCGGAACAGTAAGAGTAACGCCTGTTAGGTCAAGTTTGCCGTCCTCATTTGCTCTCAATTTTACAGTGCGTTCCTTGCGTACACGGCTCATTAGGTTATGAACCTGATTGATAGAGAGAGCGCCACCTTCCGAATTGCACACACCCTTAGACAGTAAAAGTAACGCTACTTGCTCACCAGCAGTTTGACCGACAGCTTGCGCAAGGTTTGGATTTGATTTGTGAAGCTCATAAAGCTTCTCAAAGTGAGCATAGTTCTTCCTCACTACGTTCACATTTGATTCAGACATATCTTTCACCTTTTGTTCCATTGACGAAACAAAAGCCTCAATATCATTGTAATTATCATTCATTTCAGTCTCCTATCCTTTATTTAAAGAATAGCAGACAAAAACAAAAAAACAAGGCCCAAAACTTTAAGAATGTATTAAGAACCTATTAATAACAGTTTAATAACCGTTTAATGTCATGCCAAGTCACATTAAGAACCGTTTAATAAATAGCAATGTCATTCCAAGTCATATTAATACCCCTCTATGCTACGCAATATTCTGTCACTTCGTTTAGCGTCTAACGATCAAAGCACCCAACGCATTAAAATGTATTCTTAGTAAAAAACCCTTGAAACCGAATACCAGAAAGGCTTACAGCCACTTTTAAAAAAAATGTAAGGTTTAACCTTGAAATTTCCTTTTTTTGTGCTATTAATATTCCTATAAGAACAAGAAAAGGAATAAATATGCTAGAACAAAAGAAAAAACAAAAGTTCTTGATACCAACAAAATCAGGACTATCTATAAAACAGAATATGAGTGATAGGGAATTCGTAAGTTACTGGTTTCACTTCTGGAATGATAGATATCCAATTGAAGGCTTGACTCACAAATTTTCCGACTTAGGTAACGAAACTGCAGCGCAAGCAGATATAAGAGAAAACACTACAACATTCAATAATAGCCTGGTCAATGACAAAACTTGGCACTACTTTGATATCGTTGTTCATGAGCATGTTCACCACATTTTAGCTCAACAACACTATTTCCATGTTCACACACTTCAATTTTGCTTAGTTCAGAACGCAATCATTTATCATTTCAGAAATCTAATGGGAAATAAAGGCGAATATTTCATAAGGTTCTATGACCTTCATGAAAACGATAGAGCCAATGGCAACGTGAATATAAGAGCAATGTTCATAGCAATTAAACGATTGAGTCGTCATGTCAATGACATTAACACTCTTTGCTCTAAAGCTGATATCTATGCCGAAATGATTACAGGTGCTACAAGCTCCAAGAAGTACAACTATGAAAAGCTTTATCTTCAAAGCAACACAAAACATACTTTGGAGATTGAAGACCTTTTTAGCAAATGGAGTGAGTCAAACAATGATTACAAGGAAATCATTCAAAGTAAAGACGAAGAGATAGGCAAGCTAAAAACCAAAAATACAATATTTAAAATTTTAACTTGTGTATTTGGTTTGGTGAGTTTGATAGCAGCAGTAATTTAACAAGAACAACAACAAGGAAACAAGAATGAACAACAACAAGCTCAAAGGAATTCCTGAGAAAAACGAATTCGACAATCTAAGCACCAATGAGTGCGTAACCAAATGGTTTAATTTCTGGAATGACAATTTACCAGTCAAAGACCTCAAGTTAGAAATGCCAAACGAGGACATTCCTCAAGGTGGCTACGCTGACACTGAAAAAAAGACTACTGTTGTCAATGTAGTAAACATTGATAAAAAATACTGGACTGGATACCATGTAACCCGTCATGAACATGCCCACCAGCTTTTAAAAGAGCATGGTTATAGTGTTCACCATTCACTACACTTCGTCCTTTTAGACGGCGCACTGAATTACGCTTTATCTTTGAGTGAAGGTACTAAGTACAGAGCAGAATTCTTCATTCGTTATTACGACTTCCACCAAGATACAGAAAGCAGATCAAGAATCAACACTAGACTTATCCACCTTTTAACAAAAAGGTTAGCTCGCTATGTAAACGACCCTGCTTTACTTGTTCAGAAAGCTTATGACTACTCCGACTACATAAGGTGTTCAATCCCAAGAGCAACATTGGCTTGGGATACTAAAAGAAAAATTTTAGAGGAAAGACACCAAGCTAATATGGATAGGATTTTGAACACTTGGACTAATGTTCAAGCGCAATTTGAGGAACATAGCTCTCAACTTTCCACAGTCCTAAAAGAAAAAGAACAGGCACTTGAGACAATCATTGAAGACCGTGACCACATACTTTTAACAGGCAAAGCTTTATCCAAGAAGTTTAAAAGCCTGAAGAATCAATTCATGTGGTTCCAGATTGGCGCACTTGCCTACTTTGTCGGGTCCCTTGCTTGGATTGTGAGGTGAGCCATGAGACAACACATTCGTATCGACGGATTGAAGGTGTTCCCTGAGGACGACAAGGTTCTCAAGGCAATCATGAGCGAACACAAGCTCAGCGAAAAGCAAGGCAAATCCAGAGCCTACCGTATCGCCCTGGAACGCTACCAGGACACGCAGCAGCTACACCAAGAGGTAGCAAGTCTCACCGCTGAAATACGCGAGCTCAAGGAGCAGATAGCCCAGTTGTACTTTGTGGTTCAGGGAGGTGTTCAATGAGCTTGCCTAGCCCTAAATCCACCCAAACCAAGCTATCCATTCTCAAGAACATGAGCGAAGACTTGAGAAGGCAACAGATAGCCATAGGCCATGACCTTCACTTACTCAGAGGCAAGCGCGAGGACGTATTCCTTGACTACCTGCAGGAAGTGAACGACTACCTTTCAGCGTACTTTTTGGCCGTCTGCTATATCAAGCGCGAATGGCAAGACAACGACACACCTAAAGGAATCCCACCACGCTACTTCTTCAGGCTGGAGCATGACTACGAGACTCTTTGTGTCGTTGAGTACAAGGACCTACATGACCCAGTGACTGAGTTCCACGCACTTGTTGACTTCCTTCACAAGCACGACTTTGAAATCTCTTCAATCACTGTAAAAGCCGATCTGGAGAAGTCACTACCTACACAAACAACAACAACTAAAAAGGTGAAGATATGAGAGTAATCGACTTCATGAACATGACAAGTGGCGGATACCATGAGAAGCAAATTGAATACAACATGACTGGATTGCTTGCCGAAATCAAGCAGCACTTTCCTGAGGATATCAACCCAAATTTCAGTGACCCCAAGTATAAAAAAATCATTGAGAACCACCCATTCGCACCATTGCTCACAGGCACTCTAGCGAAGGAATTAGGTATCGACAAGGAAGTACTCACCTTGGAGCTTTGGCGCGATTTGAGCAATGGCTATTGCCCAGCAAAGTACCTTCTTGAAGGCTCACTACTTTCAAACAAAGTAGTTGAAACCGAGCGCGGTCCTATGGTCAAGCTCAACAAAAATCCTACCCCTATTGTGGCTGGTGAGTACCGTCCAGACCTTCAACCCAAGGACAAGCGTATAGGGACTGAATTCGTGTTTGGATTGGGTCAAAACACTTCCAATGCTCTCACTGCTTTAGCTATAGCAGATCCAAGCGTTGAGAAGAAATTTGCCGACATTGCCAAGGATATTTTTATCAAAAATATCATTCCGCAAATGGAGATTGACGGAGGCATTCGTAAAGGTAAGGACGGCGCAGAAATAGACTACACCAGTGGGTTGCTGATTGCTTGTTTCCAGCACATAGAGAATCGCGGAACAGACACCTCAGGTCCTGAGCCATTCCGTCATTTCCACTTCGATATTTTGAATACAGCAATGGGTGAGGAAGACGGCGAACTTTACTCAGTCATGAATGACTTGATATGCCAAAACAAGGAAGTCTATACGGCTATCTTCCAAGAGCATTTGAAACCAGCCCTTGAGCAAAACTTTGGCCTTACCTTCAAGCCAATCTACCTGGACGAGGACCGCGATAACGAGTACCTAGCCGATAGCGAGCGCAACATTACCTCATGGGACGTTGACGACAAATTCCTTCCTCAGTCACTTCGTACTGAGCTTGGCAAGCGCACCAAGGAAATGGAAGAGTTCGCACGCTCACAAGGACATGGTGGATTCCTGGCCATGGAGATTGCCCGCAAGGAATCACGCGAGGACAAATCAGAGCTATCCCCTTCAGAGCTCAAAGCAGAGTGGGCAAAGTGGTATCAGCGCCATGGCTTCAGTGCTGAGTACATGAAGGCTCACCAGGACTTCAACCAGGTCAAAGAGGTGGAACCAGCGCTACCTACTGGTGCTGAGCTCATGAGCAACTTCATGCGCAAGCACAAGGACATTGCCTTTACTGAAAACCAGTGGAAGGCACACGTCACCAAACAGCTACTTGGACTCACTACTGGTGAGAAGGCACGCGAGTACGCCGAGAAAATTTTCAATGAGGAAGGTGTCTTGATTCTGGAGCCTGAAAAGGCTGAGTACTACAAGGACTTCATTGAGGGAAGAATCACCGACCCACGCGAGTACAAGCAAAAGCAAATCCGTTATGGACGCGACGTAAGGTTCACCAGCAAGACCATTCTCAAAATGGAAGAGTATGTTGTTGAGTCCTCAAAAGCTCGCATACGTGAAACCAAGTTCCAGCTTGATAAAACCAAAATTTTTAAAGCAATCATGGACTTTGAGAAGGCTCAGAAACCATTCAAGGGTAAGCCTTTCCAGTTCGCCAAAGGTCAAAAGGAAGCAGCGATAGCAGCACTTACGGACAAGGGTTCAATCATTAATATTGCTGGTAGAGCAGGAGCAGGTAAGTCAACATTGCTCAAAGTCGTTGTACAGCAATACGAGAAAGCAGGCTTTGAAGTCATAGGCACTTCAACAAGCGATCAGGCAACCAAAGAACTTGCCAAATCAACAGGAATGAATGCTGAGAAATGTTGTAACACTGCAGAGCTTTTCATTGCCTTCAAAGCTGGTTCCTACAAGTTCAAACCTAACACCGTTTGTATTGTTGACGAAGCTGGCATGGCTGATACAGAAACCTTCTACAAATTAGTGAAGGCGTCAAATGAGGCTGGAGCTAAACTAATTTTAGTCGGTGAAAAGGAACAGCTACAGAGCGTAGGATATGGTGGCCTATTCAAGGCAATGAATGAAAGATTTGTCACCAAAGCAGTGACCGATATCAACAGGCAAATTGATACCAAAGACCGTGAAATGGTGGAAGACTTCGCTTGTGGAAGAGCAAACAAAGCAATTGACTACCTTCATTCAAAAGGCAATGTTGTTATCAAGAAAACAAACGAAGGACGCTTAAAACAAATTGTCAAAGACTATGTGACCGACCCAAAAGCCTACACTGAAAAATTCATTGTGGCGGCTACAAACTTGGACGTAGACACAATCAACAATGCGATTCGTGCCGAGTTGAAGAGCCAAGGAAAGCTTGAGGGTCCTGAGGTGAAGATTGAAGGTAAGGACGGTATCAGGCGCGACTTCATGGAAGGTGATCGAATCATTTTCACCAAGAAACAGAAGAGCGACAACGCAGGTACTGAGCGCGAAAAAATCAGCAATTCAGAGCGTGGCACGGTGATAGGTTTCACACGCCTTACAAACGGCAAGCTCAACACAATCAGGGTCAAGCTGGACAACGGCGAAGAGCATTTCTTGAACCTTGGCAAGCCCTTGAATATCAAGCACGGCTACGCCTCTACCGTCCACAAGTCCCAAGGGTCCACCAAGGATTCCGTTTACTACTGGGTGAGTCCTACCCTCAACAATCTTCACCAAGCCTACGTTGCATGTTCTCGCCATAGAGAAACACTAAAAATGTACTTGTCCAATGACATGGTTGAGTCCACGGTGAACAAGCTTGACGGCAAACCACCGACAAAAGGTATGGTTAAAACAGCCCAGTTGATTGCCAAAAAAGAGAACATTGAGCTTGCGCCTGAAACATTGAAATCATTCAAAGAGACACGCGAGTTCTTGAACAAGCACACCTACAAAATGGGCTCTAACGGTGAGCAAGTTCCTACTCAAGAAAACGTCTTGGACTCATTCAAGCAAATCTTCATGGCAATGTCTCAGACTGCTTTCAAGAAAACCACCTTTGACTACAACTTGGGTAAAGAGGAAGAGTATTCGAAGTACCACGAAGTCAAGAGCTACCTATCCAATCGCTTGAAGAAAGCTATGGGCATGGACAACGACAACAAACCTTTATCCAAGCCTCAAGCCGTACCTATCGCTGAGCGTAAACCAGAGCAGGCACCTCAACAGAGCAAAGAGATACCTATCCCAATGCATGTACTCAAGCGACTACAAGCGCAACGAGCAATAGCCGCAGGTATCCATGTGGTCAAGGATAAAGTGAAGGAAATCTTCAAACCTGAGCCTACACCTGAACCTAAGCAGCCAAAGAAACCAGAGAAAAAGCTAAAGCTCAACAAAGGAAGAGTCATGTAATTTGACAATCACTAAAATTGTGCTATTAATATAGTGTTGTATGAGTTTCCTTGTAATGTAGAAAAAGACCACCCTTAAAAAAGGTGGACTTTTTTTGCCTATTCCATAAACAAAAATATCCCTCGGAGGAAGGGATATATTTGAACTATAGAAAGGAAATTGAAGAGCGATAAAGACTTTTCAATTATCAATATAGCAGAGCAATTCTGTTTGTCAAATTTCCAAAGAGGTATTGATTATTTCAATATATCTGCTACAACTAAAAGAACAACAAGGAAAACAAATGACTAAAGAAACAAAAAGACCACTGGTGATACCAAATGAGAAATTACCTCAAGTGGCAATCATAAGAATGAACAAGAACAAGAATGGCAACTTCGTTTTAGAAAACCTTCCTGAAGGTGCTAAACCACCACCTGAAGATCTCACTTGTATCAATTGTGCGCATGCAGGCTGGACGGCTAACAATAGAGGCGCTTACGGCTATTGTGAAAAGTTCCATAAAGACATTCACACACCGAAAGAAATAGGCACAACCTTAATTTGTAGCCACAACATTCCACTTGAAGATTCCCCTACTCAGCCTGAACCTCAGGAAGAGCAGCCTCAAGAGCAACCAAATAAAGATATCTTGGAAGACCCATTCATTCAAGAATTATTAGGTCAAAGTGGTAGTGAAGTGAATGACGATATCACCTGATCGACGGAAGGTAGAACTATTAGACAAGCGGCTTTAAAAGTCGCTTTTTTTTGGCAAAGAGGTATTGATTATTTCAATATATCTGCTAAAACTAAATTAGAAGAACATAAAAGGAGAACGATATGACTTTGAGAAATGAATTAACAGATCATGAGGATTTCATAAATAGTCCAGACGGACAAGATAGCTACATTGCCCCTGCAATCATGGACGGCTACAAAGCTAAACCAGTACAAGCATTGGCAACTAGAACAAAGGTGAACTTCTCAATCTTGCGTAGCAAGTACACCCATGCTCTTACCCCCATTGCCGTGACCGCAGCAGCGACAACAATCCTTTTCGGTGGATACGAAGTTATCAAAGCAATCGTTAGTTTATTTTAAGGAGTCGCCATGAGTAATTTGAATAAAAAAATTGACGCTCTTGAGGAAGTAAACAGCAAGCTCAATGAAGAACTAAAAGCAATCTACTTTAGACAAAAGATTGAAGGCATAGTAATGGGTAGTTTTATTATGTTGTGTATCTTGGGAGTTCCAGCGTCTTACTGGGGAATCCGTGTAATGAACAATGTTAATGGAACAATTGCAGGCGAATCAATCAGAGTTCAAAAAGAACTTGACGAGTCATATCAGTTCAGTTGCCTTAAACCCACAAGCGAAATGGATAACAAAAAAATCAAATTTATTCTCAGTGAGGTTGACAACGCAGAACTCTACGAAGCTGTAAAAGCAGACAAATCATTAGGAAATAAAGGTGGAGTCTACGAGAAGGCAAGAGAAATTATTGAGAACGAAGAAGCCGTTGAAATGTTATGCGCTGAAGCCGACGAAGAAAAGAAAAACTACAAAGCACCAGAGCCTTGGGTTTACTTCAAAGCAAACTGGAAAGAGGTGCTTTTCAAATGAACGACAAACCTATCTATGTTTGGTTCTCAAGTCAATTAGTTAATGATCGCACACGACCACATGTTTATATGGTTTCCGCGCTATTAAGCACCATATTCATGTTCTTACTTGCTTTCACCATAGCGCTCACCGTGCTATGTATCAACTATCCGTTCTTCCCCATGCCGACGAACAATCAACCAGCATGGTTCCACGTCCTTGCCTTCTTCAAGCTTGCCTTTGGAATGGTGTCACCAGCCTTTCAATTTGAGGGATTCAGAACCTACGCGAGAGCACTTATTTGGTGGGAGAGCCGTGGTGAGGTGTACTTGATAGTCATTCGCTGGATTCTTGCCCTCATTGCCGGTGGAGCAGGAGCTTGGCTCTTCGGTAGGAAAGCATTCAAACCAGTGGAGCAATCGCGCCAGGTACGAGGTAGAAAGCTTTGGAAAGGGAAGGAAGGGTTTGCTGAACTGAAACGCTCATTTGACGCTCAGGCGAGCTCAGCAGGAGCCTCATACATTATTGCGAGTAACAAGGGCTTGGGGTTCAATGTGCTTGACGCAAAATCATTCGCAGACCCCAAAGACGTAATCTACATGCCCGACCCTCAACGCCGTGGACATTGTTTTTACATAGGTGGCTCACGCAGAGGTAAAGGTGTCACTACCAAAAAGGTAGTCATGCAAATGTACTACCACAACATTAGACGCAAGTTCAAGCCTTTGAACGATACGCCATACAAGCTATTCATTGTGGATACGCCTAAAGGTGAGTACGCGAGCTTGTTCAAGAAGAGACATGCACTTCAAATCACAACAGACGAAAAATACATGACACCACACGCTATAAGTCTTGATTTAGAACTCACTCAGGACGTGGCTCAATTTGTAGCAGGAATGATTCCAGTATCAGATAAAGATTCGTTTTGGGGCAATGCGGCAAGAAGTGTAGCAACTGGGATAGGAGCATTTCTTTGCGCAGAGGCAAAAGGACTTTGGGGCTACTCACACTTCGCATACTTCAAAGATTTACCGCCTGAAGAGATAGCCGCACTTCTCAAAAAATATTATCCAGAGTCAAATCAAATTCTAGCTATGGGTGAGCAACCATTGAGTTCAATAATGGGAACATTAGCCGCCTCACTAGGCTTTATGAATGACGTTGCCCGTATTTGGGAAGGGTACGACTACAAGAAAGAAATCCACCAAATGACCGCTGCAATGCTCAAACTTCAATTCTGGCAAGAATGGTTTTTAGACAAATTCCTATCAATTGAATTAACTGAGGAAAATAAGGAGGATATATTTAAGAAGTCCGAGTTAATTTCCTCATTAAAGACATCTCTCGCTGATACGAAAAAAGGAACCTCTGAAGATAAAGATAAGGAAATTGCTGAACTTGAGGAAAATATAAGAATTGAAGAAAGATTGAAGCAAAGAATCTTTGATAGTAAAAATGGAGAAAAAGCAACTCTAGCAATTCTTGATTACCATTTTAAAGATTTAACAAAATCTAATCCAGATTGGCAATGGGTAGACCTGAAAGAACGTTTACTTATTAAATGGGCTGATCAAGTGAGCATGGTTACGCGCGACAATCCAAAGCTTGATATTAGGATTTTTGATAGGTCAAATATCAAGAGCTACATTGCGAACATTGAAGTTATTGTGAAGTGGGCCAAAATTTGGGACGCCTATGAAACCCGTCCTAAGTTCTCAATGAGAGAATGGTTGTACGACGAGAATCCCCAAACCAAAATTGTTATTATGAAACCTTCAGGACGTTTCAATAATCAACTTGACGGAATTATCAAAGGATTGTTGTACTACATGAAGAGTACTATCAATGACAAGTATTTCAAGGACGACAAGAAGAATGGTCAAACCGTAAGAAACCTTCACATGGTTCTTGACGAGTTCCAGAACTTAGGCAATGTCAAGGAGTTCATTGAACCAGCACTTGAAATGTTTGCCTCTAAAGGTGTGACTGTACATTTATGTTGCCAAGACTTCTCACAATTGAAGGCTATCTATCAAGAAGAATTCTTAAAATTCGTACTTGCGAACACCATGAACATTTATATCATGGGTATGAATTCTGGTGATTCTGCTGAAATGGTGTCTAACCTTGTCGGTAAAAAACATATCAGCAAAGTTCATGCTAGCCAAACAAAGCAGGAAAGTGGAACTTCGTCAAGTTTTAGTCCTCAGGTACATGACAATGAACTCGTTATTACACCCGACGAAATCAATAGTTTCCTTGGAACGAGGTTTACCAAAGTCAATGGTAAACCCCACGGCGAAACCACATTCTTGTATCTTCCTGGAAATGAGAAGGACGTTTTCATGCTCACTCTTCCAGTAGAGAACTATCCAGTGTTGTATCAAGCTGAGCCTGCAGACTGGATATCTGGAAAGACCTACAAACCTTCCAGAATCACAACTCAGGATATCAAGAAAGCAGTGGAAGGCTACGGCACAAGCTCAGTCTCTAGCTCAGGTGGTAGTGGTGGTGGTGTATCAATGGACAAACCCAAAGCGAACCCCAAAGGGCTTTACATGGAAGACAAACCTGTTGCCGACGCTGCAGACGAATTTGAGCTCAGCCCTGAAGAGCTAGACGCTTTGGAAATGGCTACCCAAAAGGAAGAGCGTAGCACCTACTACCAGTTGCCTACTGAGGACGAGAACATGCAAGACACCATTCTCAAAGACGTAATCGGTGAGGTGGTCGGTGGTGGCGCTGTACAGACTGGACTTCATTTGCTTGACGCTTTGGGAGCCAAGGCAAAGAACCTCACTACTTCCAGAACAAAGTATCACGAAAGCTGGAAGAAAAAAGAGAAAAAAGAAGGCTTAGATCCACTCACCAAAAATTGACATTTTGGCCTTTTCTGCTAATTTAATAATATATATAACAAGGAGACATATATGAACAACGACATTACTAATGAAATGAAAAAAGAAGCTCAATCCTTTACTGGTTATTTATCCAGAATGAGGGATAGGATTGAAACTCACGAAGCTCAACCAAAGACTCAACTTCACCCAATGCTTACTACCAAAGCTATGGACGACGAAATGAGAATGAACGGCTTGAGAGTGAAACCTGAGGCTCGCAAAGGACGCGACTTTTTCAACACTACTCAAAACGCCGAAACACTTCAGGTGTTCAATAGTATGCTCAATGTGAGAGACATTCGTTCAAAGTATGAAAAAATGGACTCACGCGACGTAACAGCTCAACATAAGATTCAAGACACACGCGACCTTGCTTATCGCAACATGGAGTTGACTCACAAACAGGAACGCCAAGAGGCGAAAGAAATGGCTCACTTGCTTGAGCCTCAACATAAGTTTGAGAAGGCATACTTTGCCGCGCAGGAATCTAGCTACTTGAATGAACCAGACGCTCAGAAGAAATATCTTCAGGCTCACCAAGCATACAAAGAATACTATGCTGATAAATTTGGTATCTCAACAAATCAGCAAGTACCCGTTGAGAAACCTGCCTATGTGCCTAAAATCAACAATGAATTGAAGGTGAACCCTATTGTTGAGAAATACAAAACTCAACAAGAGCAAGTGAAATCTGAGCCTGTTGTTCAACCCGAGCAAACCAAAGCAATCGTCAAGAACATAGGAGCCATGAGGCAAAAATTTGGTATGTAAAACACTAGCACCTTTCAAGGTGCTTTTTTTTGACTATTCATTTTCCTACGCTAATCTAATATTATGTAGGAGAATCATATGAACATAAAACAAGAAGAACTTTACCAGTATTGCTATGACGGCAATCTACAAGAAGTCCAAAGAATGATTGAGGTTGAAAAAGCCAAGCTCAATTCAGACGAGGGTTACGCCATTCGTGTAGCAGCAGCCAATGGACACTTGCCCCTTGTGAGATACCTTGCTGATAGTGGCGCAAACCTCAACCTTCATGCCTTTGGCAATACGGCACTCACCCAAGCTGCAGAGGACGGACACCTTGAAGTCGTCAAGTTCCTTTTAGACCGTGGCGCCGATATCAACGCTCATGACCAGAAGGTACTTTTGAGCGCAGCTAATTACGGTCAACCTGAAATTGTGGACTACCTTCTCATTGAGAGAGACATGGAGGTAACACCTTCCACCAGGTCAAAGCTCGAGCAGAACCAGCACTTTGTAGCTCTCAGTACCTTGGACAAGCGCGAGCAGTCCCGTATGAGTTTTGAGCAAGCCACATTCGCACTCAAGGTGAACCCCGAGGACTTCAACCTAGCCTCGACATGTGCTGAGAAATTTGGACTCAAGGCACTTGCTCATATGAGCCGTGAGAGCCATGGCTACAACTACCTCACTCTCGCACGCTTGGCTATTCGTCATGAGCAGCAGCAAGGCAACACCACTGGTAATACCAGCATGGTAGACAAGCAACTTCTTGAGTCTTTCAGAGTGGATAGCAACAGCACCACCTTCGATTTGGACACGCTCAGATCCCGTTTAGTCAATGCCCTGAAATTTCAGGAAGTGGGCAAGCAAATTACCTCAGGAATGGCACCAGCTAAAGGTAAAGGGAGGGACATGTCATGAACCCTTCGCAGAAAACGAGAGAGCAGATTTTTAAAGCGGCTCAGGACGGTGATACCGAACAGCTAAACCACCTTTTTGGTGCTGGAATGGTGAGTAGTCCCATGGGAATCCAAGACCTTCAATCAGTGAAGAACTGGGCACTTTCCCAAGCCTCTCAACACGGTCATTTGAACGCCGTTGAGAACCTTCTAAACCGTGGAGCAGAGATTGATTCCTTCGGTGGCAATGCCCTTGGAGTGGCCGCACTCAATGGACACACTCAGGTTGTTTCCTACCTACTGGACCATGACGCCGATATCCACACCGAAGAGGATAACGCTCTTCTGAATGCCGCTGAAAACAACCACCTTGAAACCGTCAAAGTGTTGATAGAGCGAGGCGCAGACCCTGAAGCTCAGGACGGTCAAGCATTGCTTGGAGCAGCGTTTAACGACGCCAAAGAGGTAGTCGAATACTTCCTCATTGAGCTCAGCCTGGACGTGTCCCCAAACAACCAGCAACGCCTCAAGGACAACAACGCGAGCTATGCCCTGAAGGTCCTTGCCATGAGAGACGACATAGCAACACCAGAGCCAGCACCAGCACCTACCAGAACCCTCAAAAGAGGATTGCTTTGATTCCCTGAAATAGTCCGAAGGCGATCAGCACGACACCGATATCACGACACACCACCTTGAGCTTGAACTTGTCCAAGGTGCTACCAAAGACATTCTCTACAGCAGGCTTGAGTTCCGTCTTCATGGTAGTTCGCAATTCCTTCAAAATTTTATTGCGCTCAGTCTCAGTGAGCTCAGCAAGACGGAAACCCCAGTTCAGTTGCCTAGCCGTCATGTCCTTTTCAAATTGAGCCTTCTCATGCTCAATGAGGTCACGCACGGACTGAATTACATGAGGTGGCAAATTAACGATTGTCTTTGCCATGTTGTCGCTCTCTTGTTTGAGCTTATAGGTTTGCTCAGCGACGAACTCAGCCATTGAATCCATAAAAACATTGGCCTCTTGTTGAAGGTTCTCTACGAACTCTTGACGCCACTTATCCCCTACTTGTTCGATACCTTCCAAGTCCTCTCTCAATCCATTCATTCTTTGAGCACTCTGATACTGAAAGACAAAGTATTGCTCAAGTATAGGATTGTTAAGTATTTCCGACTTTTCCAAGTATTCAAAAGTCTTTGAACGCTCTTCAGTTGTGAGTGTATTTAATATTTCCTCTAATTGTTTATTCATTATTTTCAATCTCCTTCAAAAATAGCATAACAGATATATTGATTTTTTCAATATATCTGCTATATATATTTAACAACAAGGAGAAATATATATGAAACTAACAATTAGATCGAGGGTATTGATTTATTTGGGAACTCTAATTTACGGAAATCCAAAGAACTTTGGAATAAATTGTTCACCGGAAGAATTCTATTGTTTGCCAAACGAACGTTCAGCAACTAACCCCATCGCTTTTCACCCATTGAATGCTCACAAATGGGAAAACATGCGCAGAGCATTGTTTTTGGACTTGGCACGCAGAAGAGCATTCAAACACATAACCTATGTTGCTACAGCAGCAGCAATCGTTATTTTCACTGGTGGTTTCATAGCTACAGCAACCATTGTCAAGGGAAAAGAGCTAGTGAGCTCAGCGCAGGCACGCATGAAGACCAAGGACGAAATCTCATTGCGAATATTAGCCATTCAGAAAGAGGCTAAAAAGTTAGCGGACGACGTGCAATCAGGGAAGATTTCAAAAGAAGAGTATTTGCTTCGCGCAAAAGAGCTACAAAACGAATTCGACAAACTGGAGGAATCAAAATGAAATTCAACATTTCTAAAATTTTAAATATCTCAAGATTGTTCTCATGGGAGGCAATCAACAAAGAAAACATGGACTACGTAAACAATGTGAGTTGCCGTCACGACATTCCAAAAGGTAGCAATGTTCCAGAAGACTTGCGCGACATAAAAGGAACGTGGCAATTGACCAAAGACGGCTACCCAGTTGCTGGGCAACTTCTTCCAGAGGACACGGGCATTGGTTCCATGAGTCCAGCCACTCCCTTGTACCTTGGAATGTTTGCCGTAGTCGCAGCGCTTGCGGGATTCCTTCCTGAAGTGGGCTTGAGGTTCTTGGTGCTACCAATGATTGCTCTTTACGCACTTGGGTTCATAGCGTTCTTTAGCTTGCGATTCACATTGCTTGTTGCTGGTTTGACTGTTGCCGCAACATTGATTCTTCCCTACTTGGAAAGATACCTTCAAACAGCCAAAGCATTCATAACAATAACAGGAGGCGGAATATGAACTACATAGCTTTGATACCTACCCTTATGCCCATGGCATACATGCTCTACTTGAACAAGAACAGAGCTTCCCAGCTTACCTACCAAGGTGCAATGTTTGCCAATGCTGTAGTAAGAGCACCAAAAACAGGCAAAAACGAGGCAAGGCATATCCAAACAATCCGTGCCATAGGTGACCACACCCCATTCGTCAAAATGGGCTACAGCATGGGATTGCTCTCTGATAGTGGTGACTCATTCGGTGTAGACGCAGGCATTGGCATGGGTCAAACAATCTATGACCTCAGCACTCACCTTGGCGTGTTTGGTTCAACAGGCGCAGGGAAAACTACCTTGCTCAGAACCATTTTCAAGCAGGTAGCAGCGAGCAAATCAGGCACTCTCATGCTGGACGGTAAAGGCTACTTGGCACGCGATTGCGCCAAGAAATTAGACGCCGTAATCGATCACACCAGCCCAATGAATTTGCTTGAAGGGACCAGCCCAGAAATCTTTTCCTCAACACTTCAAGAGTTGAATGAACCAGACGGTGGACAACAAGGCAATGGCAAATTCTTCAGTGACTCAGCACGCCAAGGTGTCTTTGTGGCAATGGTGTTTCATACCGCGCTGTATCGCACCTACTTGAATGAAGTGGACCAGAGTAAGGACAAAGACAAGCCATACCTCAACACCTTGAACAACTTCAAGCACATGGTGGACATGCTCTACCGCAGTGACGACGAAGCTTTCTCAGCCATGAATCACATGCTTGCCGATATCAACGGCATGGAAAAGCAATCCCAGTTGTATGCGGACGCAGTTGCCTACTACAGCAACTTGTTAGGTATGGAAGGCGAAACCAAACAGAATATCAAGTCAACCATTGACGCTTGGTTAGCACCGTTTTTCAGTTCTGAAAAATTACGCTCATGGTGTGATTGCGCAGTTTCTAGCGTGGACATACTTCAAACCTTGAAGGGCAAAAAAGTAGGCGTGTGCCTTCCAGAATCTGAGTTCCCAGTGGCTGGAAAGATCGCTAGTGCCTTGTTCAAACGCAACTTCTACAGAGCAGTTCAAACCCGTGGAGACAAACTTGAAGACGGCAACACCAAAGTGTTCTTGTTCATAGACGAGGCTCAGCGTGTTGTGGATTCCAGCGACTTGGCAATGTTGCCAATGGCACGCTCAATGAACTTGTCATGTGTGTTCGCAACCCAGAATGTGGAGAGCTACAAAGCACGCTATGGCGAAGAGAAAACACTTGTCATGCTGGACTCTTTGGGTTCATTCGTGAGCTTGAAATCTTCCCACACAACCTACGAATACCTACGCAATCGCATTGGTAAAAACCGTATCTGGATTGAGAGTTCACAAAGTCAAAGTATCAGCTATGGACTCACCACAAAACTTGCTTTAGCAAACCCAGTTTTCGACCCAACAAACCCAATGCGTGGCTGGTTGAAGTTGCATAGCTTTGGAGTGGTGAGAAACATGGTGAGCAGGTTGACTCTTGGTAGTGCTGGTGCCAAAACTGGTCCAGGCGCATACGCCACCATGACACTCACGCAAGAGCCTGTTTTCTTGCTTCAAGACAAGGACATTCAGGTAATCAACACAGAGCCATTCACAGCCATTGCCGTTCTTCAAAGAGCAGGCGTGCCACGCAGAGACATAATCAAAACCATTCCTCTTGACGCTGATTTCAACGAAATTCCAGTGACCGTAGAGCAAATGCTATTGACTAAAAATGTGGACTTCGGGGAAGTTGTATGAGAACACTTCAATCCCCAAAAACCGTCATAGCGATTGCTACGCTTGTGGTCCTTGCGGCCGCAGGCTACTACATGAGCTTGAAGAAGGAACATGCCCCTTGTTCCCTCAAGACATTGTGTTTCCAGAGGACACCCAAAAGCCTTCTCAACCAGGTAGGGCAACCCAAGAACCAGTCTTGATACCCGTACCTATCGGGAACTCAAACACTGCGACCACCCCAGCAGTGAGCAAGCCTAAAACCGTTCAGAACAGCTCATACGGCTCTCAATCGACAAGTCGCAAGGTAGCACTTGCCCAGGCCGAAAAAGGCAACTGGTACGCCTCAATCGTGTCTGAGGTGGAGGGCTATCGTTCCAGGCCATATTTTGACAACAAGGGAATTGCTATCGGCAACGGCTGGAACATTGGACAGCAATCACGCAAACGCAATACTGAGCTTGCTTTCGGTATTGAAATGGACGGCGTAAGCACTGAGGCACTTCTACCGTACTCAGGTGTTCAGAACCCCACTTCACTTCCCAATGTGGCAATCACACCAGAGCAGTCAAGCAAAGCCGTTGAGCTCATGCGCGAACAGTATGAAGCACCCATGAGAAAGCTTGTTCCAAGCTGGTCACAACTCAAACGAAATGAGCAAGACGCTTTGGTGTATCACGCCTATAAAGTAGGTGCTGGTGGAGCAGCCAAGTACACCTCAATGCTCGCAGCATTGAAGACATACGCAGCCAATCCGAGTGAAGAAAACAAGCTCAAAGTAGCAGGCACTTTCACCTACAAATACACCATAAATGGCACCGTCTACCAAGACGCTCGCAGTGCTCTTTATCTGGGTGCTTTGTTCACCAGTCCTGAGGCATACACCTACTTGCTTGGCACCACAAAAGCACCTGCAGATTTTGGCAAAGTAGCTCAGCTTTCAGGTCAAAAAATTGACACCAGCAAACCAGCAGAAGACCAGATTCAGGACGACTACGGCAAAGCTAAAGAGGTGCTAATCAGTAGAGGTATTCCATACACCGTGATACTTCAAGCAGCACCACAAGCAACAGCACCAGCACCCACAAAACCAAGGGTACGAAACAATGCGATTGTCTTTTGGGGAATCTGAAAATTTGCACCTTCGGGTGCTTTTTTGTTGCCTGAAAATTTGATTAAAAAAAAAATTCTGCTACCAATATAAGTATCACTGAATTATTGGGAGGCAACATGCTAAAAATACAAGAAATCAATCTTGACGGAATCGAAGTTTGGACAGAACCAGAACACAACAGAGCCGTCATATCCACACCAAACAACTTTGACATTTACTGGTCACTTAGTCGCAAGGACGAGAACGGTGTTCCTTATGCTGAACGCCATGGAAGTGAAGACCCTTCAAGAGCCTACTTCACCATTCCCTTAGACAAACTCAACACGGATAACAAGGTACGCGACTTCAACCAAAAAATGATCAGCGCAAGAAGTACCAGCAAGGAAATTCAAAACGAGCATGAGGACTTCAAATACACCGTTGCCTTTGACCATTCCAATGGTGCTACACCATGCTTCAAGTACCGTTTACCTGAGAGTGGCTACACCACTGGAAAGGTGGTTCATGCTGGGAAATTCTTCGCAGTGTTAGAGCAAGGCGAGAGGGACGGCAACAGGTACTTTCAGGTTGTCAAAACCAATGCTGTACTTCAAGGACGCGACGAGTTTTTGAACCGTGAAGACGCCGTAAAAAAACACTTCCCAATGGGAGAAATGCGCTACATGAGTGTAGGTCCCACTGGAAGAGTTTCAGTGTCTGAATACCAGCCTACTCAGCAACGCGAACAAGCACCTGAGCAGTCCAGAACACTACCTTTCAATCGCACTCAAAAAGACGCACTCATGGCATTCGCTGAACACTTTGGCGAAGACTGGAAAGGCATTCTTATCAGCAACTGGAATGTCGCACGCTACCCCCAAGTTCCACCACATGACGCCAAGATTCTTGACGGTATGCGCGAGAGCTTAGGAGTCCAAGGTTTGCTTCAAATGAAGACCAAAGATTTGTTCCTTGGTACACCTTCCGACGAGGTAGCTCAACCTCAGCGACAAGCACCTATCCAGCAAAGGCAGCCGAAAACACAGCCCAAATTTAACCGTTCAATGTCATAAGGAGACGAAGAAAATGAACAAGATAAAAGCCGCCTACGAACGCTTGCTACTCGCAGCAAACCCCTACTCAGAACTATACGGATACGCGCACCTTTGCGATATCAACAGCCGTATCGCGCCACATGGCTATCACATACAAAAAGACAGAGGCTGGGGTGACCATACAGAGCTTGGCTACTTCGTCACTATCACCAAAGGGGACGATAGCCCAAACATTTTTATTCGTGCCTTGAATCGCCACAACGAAGACGTTTTCAAGACCTCAGACCCAGCAAGTTTAGACACATGGCTCAAGGACACCTTGTACCCAAGCTTGACCTCACAAGAGCAATCTTTTGGGCGTAGCCAGGAACGCATCCAGGACCGTACCAAGACACAAACCAAAATTCGTTCAATGTAAAGGAGAAAAATATGAACAGATTCGCAGCAGCTTTCAAGCGTATTTCAGAGCAGTTCATGCAAGAGCAAAACTTGCTAGACAAGGGCATGAGCGACCTCAAACAGAGGTATGTCAAGCCACAAGAAAAGACCCCTAAAAAGGAGCCTACCGTCATTCCGAAAATGTGAGCTACATGCTCATGACAACCTTCTGAGTCCTCACTTGTTGAGGCTCTATTTTTTGGGCAATCACGATATCGTTCTGAAGGGACTTTTCAAGCTCAAGCTTGTGTTCATTGAAGTGTCCCATGTTGAAATCAGTTGCCTTGCTCGCACCAGACGCAGCCCTGAAAATTGCGTTCTTGTCGGACTTCAACAGACCTAGCCAGGACTCCATGTAAGCAGCGTGATTTTCATGTCCTGAAGGGTCATAGGGAAGGCCCAGTTCAGCGCCAATAAAGTAGCTACCCATTTCAGCAACGAGCTCTTCAAAGGCATAGGATTTGGAGCCAAACATACCACCCATATCACGACCCAGTTCTTTGCCACTTGCGTGAGTAGCCTCATGTAAAAAGGTGCTGTAGTAAGCGTCAGTGGAATTGAACAATTCCTTGTTCGGCATGTGAATTTTGTGAGCACCTATTTGGTAGTAGGCACGTCCTTGGCCAGAGTGTTCAATGGTGAGTCCAGTCCTCACTTCCAGAGCTTGCGCGAAGAGCTCAATGTCCTTGTGGTCCTCAACAACATTGTCCAGCTTCACATACGGCTCTAACCCCTCGATCTGAGTACCGTTGAAGACAGTCCCAGCGTATTTTTGTACCCAAAACGACTTGACTTGACCAGGTAGAACACCTTCCTCTTCCCTTCGGGAGTGTCACCAGACACCACGATATTGAGAGCCTTAAAGACAGGTGTTCCCTTTGACCCCTTGCGAACGTGGAGCTCAAGACCATTGCTCTCAGCATAGTCCTGAACATTCTTGAAGGTAAAAAAACGAGGGTCAGAGAATCCAGCCGTCATGAGTGTGGCGGCATTGATTCCCCTGTACTTTGTTCCAGTGACAGGATTAAAAGGAAGTTCCTTACAGGTAAACCAAGGCTTGACCCAGCCCGATTCCCTAGATTCCTCAAGAGTAGCAATCATTCGATTGGTTAGCTCTTGGTGGTGGTCTTTTATTTCGTAATCTTTAGCGTTATATTTTCCTTTTGTTGCCATGTTATTCCCCTAAATGAATCAGTTATTTATCCTTTATTAATAACAGAATAAAAAACAATGTCAAAAAAGAGGTATTGACTTTTTCAATATATCTGCTTAAATGAATTTATCATTAACAACAAGGAGACAACAATGATAAAAACAATTTTAGCAATCGCAGCAGGAATTACTTTAGCAGGCTCAGCATTAGCAGGTCCTTCAATCGACAGAATCAATGAAACTGGTAATGTGAACATTGGTTCAAGAGCAAACTCAATTCCTTATTCAAAAATTACTTCCAGAGGTGTAGCAGAAGGCTACTCAACCGACATATGTAAAGTGATAATCAAGGAAATTGAAAGCAAACTTGGAAAAACTCTTGCCATGACCATGCAAGAAGTGGACGGTAAGACACGCCAACCATTAGTCATGAATGGCACAACTCAGCTTGAATGTGGTTCTACTAGCTACACTGAAGAAAGAGCCAAGGTAGTGAACTTCATGATTGTTGACGCCGACCCAGTGATTCCAGCCACTTTAGCAAACAACAACAGTATCAAATCCTTGGACGACTTCAAAGGAAAAAGAGTGTCTGTAGTAGCAGGTACTACAGCAGAAAAAATCTTCAAAAAATTGAATGCTGAAAAAGGCTGGGGAACAACTATTGTTTTAGCCAAGGACTATCCAGAAGCATTCCTTCAAGTGGAACAAGGAAGAACAGACGCCGTATCTACCAATGGTGTATTGTTAGCTGGTGAGATATCCAAACTTAACAATGGCAAGTTCAAACTTTTACCTAAAGTAATCGTAGGTGAGGCTGAACTTATCGGAATCATGTATCCAAAAAATGACCCTGAGTTAGAGCGTATGGTGAAAGTAGTTGAGGCGCGTATCAAGAAAGACGGCACTTTAGAAAGATTGTATTCCAAATGGTTTACACCTCTTGGATTGAAATGGACAGACGAGCAAAGAAAAGCAGTCTTAGGCAACTAAAAAAAATAGCACCCTAGTGGTGCTTTTTTATTGCTCTAAATTTGCGTTTTCCTATCTTCCTGCTATCTTAGTAGAAACAACAAGGAGAACAACAATGATAGAAATCACAAAACAAGACTTGCTCAATGCCAAGCTTAGCAGCCAGAAATTTGACAATATAGGTGGTGACGTAGATAGCTACGAAGTATTCCGTGGAAATGATATTACTTGGGATATCTACACCATGAAGAAAGACGGTCAAGACATAAGCATTGCGGCTAGATATGAAGACAGCAACACCGATCTTGAAAAGCATACATACGCCTCTCTCAAGGAATACGAAGTAGCTCAGAGCAATAAAAGCATACTCAGGGAAAGCAAACCTCTTGAAGTGAGGACAAAGGCTTTCAGTGAACCCGTTTCACTCTTTGTAGACCGCGACTACCAGTATTGCGCAAGCAGTACAGGAGCAGTAGACGAGGACGGCTACAAACAAGCAGCCAAATCTTTGAAGGTTCAGTTCTCACCATGCGCAGAAGAGTACTTTAAGGAGTGTGCTCAAAACCACCTGATTGAAAACGTATCCAGAAAAATCAATGTCTATGGAAAGGACTTCAAGCAAGCTTTTGACCACGACATTCAGCACGGCACATTTTTAACCGACTTCTACAATGACGAACAAGTCAACTTTAGACTTCACCTTGCTGCAGAGCTTGGCAACAAGGAAGCTTTCAAAGACTTGTACGATAGAGGCGCTGATATCAATAATCCAAAGTACGCCGATAAAAACATTCAGGCTATCTTAAAAAGTGGTAGCAATGATATTGTTAGTACAGCCATGATTGACATGAACTTAGAGGCTACGCCAAGAGTACGCGATACCATTTCCCAATTTCAAGACTATGAGACTGGTCAACATGCCGCCAAAATATTGAACTCAATTGATAGAGTCAAAGACTTGGAAAGCTCACTTGCAGTCAAACCTCAAATGAAACAAGAGCGAAGAATGAAAATTTAAAAATAGCACCCGAGTGGTGCTTTTTTTTGTTGCCCCAAATTTGCGTTTTCCTATATACCTGCTATCTTATAAGGAACAACAAGGAGAACAACAATGATAGAAATCACAAAATTGGACTTGCTAACAGCAGAGCGTACAAGCCAAAAATTTAGAAACAGAATTATTGGAGGCGACATAATCCAAAAACTTTTTGGTGAAGATCACACTTGGGATATCTACACTATAAACAAAGACGGTCAAGACATTAGTATTGTCGCAAAATTTGTAGATAACAATATAGACCCTGATAACAATGATACCTACACTTTCAAAGAATACGACGAGGCGTACACTGTAGAAAACATACTCAAAAGAAATAGAAGACCAGTTGAGTTTGAGGTAGAAGGTTTCACAGAGCCAGTAAAACTTTTTGAACAGGAAAATAAACAGTCTTGTGTAAGTATCAGCGGTGAAAAACCAAAGTCCTTGAATGTTCAGCTCTCACCATGCGCTGAACAGTATTTTAAAGAATGTGCTCAGAAGCACCTCATTCAGAATGCGACTGAAAAAGTACAATTCCATGGCGACGCGACTAAATCATTTGGCTTTGACAGTAGCAACGGAACCTATAACCAAAGAAATCTCAATCAAAAGCAACTTGACTCAAGACTTTACATTGCGGCTCAACTTCCAAGCGAAATAGTATTCAAAGACTTATGCGCTAGAGGCGCAGATATCAACAATCCTATGTATGTTGAAAGAACAATTGAAGCAGTCATTAGAAGTAATAATAAAGACTTGGTAGGCACCGTCATGATTGACATGAACCTTGAGCCTACACCAGCAGTGCGTAAAGTGATAATGGATAACCAAAAATTTGAATGTGGTCCGTATGCCGCCAAGATTCTGGAAACATTCGATAGGCATAAAGACTTGGAACAATCACTAGCCGTGAAACCTCAACTAAAGCAAGAGCGAAGAATGAAAATTTAAGATTAGCACCCCAGTAGTGCTTTTTTATTTCCAAAGAGATATTGATTTTTTCAATATATCTGCTAAAACTAAACTACAACAAAGGAAATAAAATGGACTTCAATTTTTTAAAGGAGCAAGTACCTACTGGTGAAAGCGCGAACTATCTAGACTGGTTAATTCAAGGCTCAACTACAACCGTAGTTGTTTCAGTCTCAGCATTCTTCATGGCATTGCTTATCGGTATCTTGGTAGGCTCTCTCAGAACAACAAAGGGCAAAGCTCAATGTGTGGCAACAGGCTACTTTGAGATAGTTCGCTCAATCCCCTTCATAGCACTGCTTTTTATCAACTACTACGTCGTGCCAGTGGTGTTCTTTCCAGAACTGGTGAAGACAGCAGATCCCAACACAATGGTCTACATGACTGGGATTGTGAGCTTGGCAATCTTCATGAGCTCGCGCATATCAGCCCAGGTCTACGCTGGTATCAAGGCACTTCCAGCAGGGCAATTCCAGAGTGCCAAAGCTCTAGGGTTCAGTACCTTCCAGTCATACACTCGCTTTTTCATTCCCCAAGCCCTTCGCAACATTGTTCCCACCTTGACCAGTGAGGCAATGAACACCGTGAAGAACAGCGCCGTAGTCTCAGCTATCGGACTGGTAGACCTCTCACTACAAGCTCAGTCAATCATTGAGTACACAGCGAAACCCATTGAGGCATTCATTTGTATAGCCCTTGGATACCTGCTTATCAATGGAGTAGTTCTTGTGATTATGAAAACAATAGAACGAGCCACAAAGCGAGCATTACCTGATCCAGTTTAGAGATTGAGCTAAACAAGAAAATCAATTCTCTATTAAAGGGAACTGATTATGAACTCAGAATATTCAAAGAAGTTTCCAGGGCTAAAAATGCCCCAAAAATCGAAAGTGTGTAAGCGAAAATTGAAACATGACAAAGGGAGGTGTGGGAAGTGACAGCAATGCAAAGAAATAGGGCATAAAAAAGACTCTCACGAGAAGAGCCTTTTTTGGCGATTGCCGATATTCCAGTATTCTGTGATAAAATTTTCCAAGAATTTTATCACACTGAAATAGATACACTCAATATTAGTATCTATGTTAGTGGAATTTCGTCATTTGTCAAGCCAGTTCTCGTAAATCAAATCTAGCACCTATTAATTAGGTGCTTTTTTTTCGTCCATTGTTTGAAAGAGGTATTGATTTTTTCAATATATCTGATAAAAGTTATATAACAACAAGGAAAACAATGGAGCTAATACTAAATGGACTACTCACCACATTCACTATAACAATTGTGGCGCTAATCTTTGGAATGTTTCTAGCAATCGGCTTGTGTATGTGCCGAACTTTAGAGATACCAGGACTGAACCAGTTTGCCAAAGCCTATATCAACACTTTCAGGTCACTACCTTTAGTGATTGTTCTTTTAGGGTTCTACCTTGTAGCCCCTGAGATTTTGAGAACAGCCTTGGGTATCCATGGCGACATTCGCATGGCTTGCGCCTTAGTAGCCTTCTCATTGTTTGAGGCTGCTTACTTTGCTGAAATTTTGAGAAGTGGATTCAATGCCATTCCCCAAGGACAGAAAGACGCTTGTAAAGCTTTAGGGTTCACTACTTGGCAATCCTACCGTATTGTCTTCATACCTCAGGCAATAAAAAACAGCCTTCCCGTATTGTTCACCCAAGCAATCATATTGTTTCAAGACACTTCCATTGTCTATATCTTGGGACTTACAGACTTGTTTGGCTCAGCTAAAAAACTAGGTGAAATGAGCGGAACAATTCCTCAATGGATTTTAGGGGCAACAGTCGCATACATGCTTATCTCAATTTGTCTACAGCGTGTAGCTAACAAATTAGGAGCAAGAGCATGAGTAAACCAAACATTCACGAACTAGCAGATATCTTATCTGATTTACAAACCGAGGAACTAGCGCAAGTCATTGAAGAAATGAACATACGCGACCTCAACAAAAGACTTCAACCAATCATTGAGCTATTCAGAGATTTGGAATTGACGAAAAAAGAGACAGAAGTATTGTGCCGCAAACTCACAAACATAAACGAGAGCATGATATTCAACAGAAGAAACAATTTTGATTTAGGAGGCAACAATGATTAAACTAGAAAACGTAAGCAAGAAATTTGGAAAGAACAATGTACTAACCAGTATCAACCTCACATTCTGTAAAGAGGAAGTAGTGGTGATATGCGGACCCTCAGGCTCAGGCAAGTCAACACTGATTAAAACAATCAACGGTCTTGAGCCTATCAATGGTGGAGCAATCTCATACAACGGCAGGAACATAGACCAGATACCAGCGACAACCTTGTCAAAGCATGTCGGCATGGTGTTCCAGGACTTTGGACTATTCGCCAATAAAACCGTTCTTGACAACCTTGTGGTTCCTCAGGTGGTAGTCCACCAGGTCAACCGTGCTACAGCCGTGGAGAAGGCGATAGAACAGCTTTCAGCGCTTGGCATGGCCGCACACAAGGACAAGTACCCTGATCAGCTCTCAGGTGGTCAAAAACAGCGTGTAGCGATTGCCAGAGCCCTAGTGACCAAGCCTGAGTATGTCTTGTTTGACGAGCCTACTTCAGCCCTAGACCCTGAAATGGTGGGCGATGTACTTTCAGCCATTGAGAAGATTGTTGAGTCAGGTATCGGAGCCGTCATAGTCACTCATGAAATGGCATTCGCCAAGCGAATCTCAGACCGCGTAATTTTCATGGACGCTGGAAGAGTGGTGGAGTCTTCCAAGTCTGAAGACTTCTTCAATGAGCCTAAATCCCAAGAGCAAGTGTGTTCTTGTCCAAGGTAATGAGATAAGGGGGCCGCCATGATTGTGAGAAAACAAGTCATATTTGGTAGCCCTGAGAACCATTCAAGCCGTGAGCTTTTCAAGATTGCTAGTCACTTCAATGTGAGCAATGCGAGAGCTTGCCACTTCGCTCTTTACTGGTTGTACAAGATTGAAGGTATCGCACTGGTACAGGAACACAACTGGGTAGCTAAACCTTCGGGAGCAATCTTCCTGAGGTTCACGCAAGAGGAAGACGAGAAGATACAAGAACTCATGACGAAGTACAGCATTTCATTTCATGAGCTTGTCAAAAGAGTGATTGAGGTAGTGAGTAAAAAAATACAGGACAACAAGATAACTCACACCGATTCAAAGGTAGTGTACTTTTTCAATAAGGAGAATAAAAAATGAGAATTACTAAAAAACTAAAAAGAGAAATCTTAAAGCGAATACTTGAAGATTGGCATACTTTGCCACTTGACCAGCAAGAATACTATGTCAATCAAAAGTTCAATGCTATCAATGAACTATTGAACAACATGAAAGACATTAGCAACAATGAGAAAACAAGTGAGGCGCTGAGTGAAATCGTTCTTCGCTTGGCATATCTATACCACATGAACGAGGCATACAACGGCAATAGAATAGAACAATCAAAATGGGTGATAAAAGAATGAATGAAATAAACAATCTAAAACATGAAATGTACAAGAAAGCGATTGAGGTAGCCAATATCTACTTCCATGACCCTAAGTTTGTACAAAAGACATTGCTTGCGGAAATTGACTTGAAGATTGAAAGACTACAAAGTGGAGCCATGAATTTTGAAGAATTCGTTACCTCATTGTCGGTTATCTTTGTCACCACTGGGCAAGCGATTGAGCTCACTCACAATCTCGGAACAAAACACTAAAAAAAAAGCCCTCGCAATGAGGGCTTAAACTTTGGAGGACAACTCTAGTTATTACCAGACCACAATCGTGCGCTTGGGTCCTTCGACAAAACGAGCTTTATTGAGTTCTTCAGGCGAGAGGAAAAAGTAGCTATGCCACTTCCCACCTTGGAATGTCCCCACTTCCAGAGCCTCAACATTGACCCCGAGGTGTCCCCGAACAGAGTTAATTCCAGCTTGCGGATCTAGTGATACCACTTTGCCGTAGGCACGCATGGAGTCTGGCCCTTCTCGCGCCACTCTTCAATTTCCTTGGCTTTATCAAGTGGCACCTTGACATTGAGAGCCACCAGCTTTTTACAGCCACTACAGTCAGGCAATTCAAGGCCCAAAGGTTCCTTGTAGAAGAGCTCATAGCCGTAGCCAAACCTCACCCCGTTGAATTCCTGATTGACGGTAGACCGTACCCCTTTCGGAGTTACATTGACTTTGTAGATACCTGTTTGAATGTCGGGCTTGTCCATGAGGACTTGCATTTCATTGTTCGCACTCACAATGACATTGAGACTATTCTTGTCAGGTGTGAGAGTCGCCTTGACTTGCTCACCAGCCTCTTGCTTTTTGAAATCATTCGTCATTTCAGCAAGCTTCGGATTCTGAATGACAGCGGCAAAGTACCAGTCAGGCTTATCAATGGAGTACGATTGCTTTTCCCAAGCAGTCTTGTAATCCTTGAAAATGCTATCAGGCAATGCCCTGAATTCCTTTTCATTGTTCGTGTAGCTCGCCACCATATCAGTGTAGCCCCTGAACTTCTCAGGAACCTCAAACGAGGCTTTGAGAACAGCAGGCTCAGCAGGTTTGTTGTCAGCAGCAGGAGCAGCAGCAACAGGCTTAGGCTCTTCTTTCTTCTCGCCACAAGCAACCAGCGAGAGGGCAACCAGCACGGCAATAGTAATGTGTTTCATGATTAGTTCCAGTTGATTCCAGATACATTCTGAATCTCACCCTTGATACCTTCAGCAAGTGGCTCGCGCATTTGCTTGGTGATATAAATCTTGCGACCCTTGCCCTTGATATAGACACGGCTCCAAGTCTTTCCACCATTTCCCATAACGCGGGTATCTACACCGATAGATTCCAAATCAGAGAACGGATAGGACTTGCCACTCCATTGAAGCCCAACATTGGGAACTACTTTGATTGTCGCCTTCACTTTGGTCAAGAATGTGATAAGTACAATTCCTCCAAAGTAGAACAAGAAAGTCATTACAAAAGGAGCAGGGCCTTTAATGTTGTCAGAGTTAAACCCTGAACCTACGGCGCAACCAGCAGGCATGAGAGTAAAGGTTCCAAGAATAATAATGAGCCACCAAACACCCGGCCCAAACAATTCTTGCTTGAATGAGATATCAACTGAACCGTCTGGATTGTTTGAGGTATCGTACTCACCTTTAAAACTCGATTTCATGATTTGCCTCGCAAAGTAAAAGTAAGAATTTGATTGTTATTACTGAAAAATCTTCCAGCCTTTTTCACTCTTTACAAGTCGTCCAGAACTTGCGCCCATGTCTGTTGTCCAATCGCAGACATAACCATTGCCTTCTTTTGATTCTTTACAGCCCACCAGCTTTGTTGAAGCAATGGTGTCTTTGAACATGTCCACGGCTTGTTTTCCACCTTGCGCTTCCATGGTGTTTGTCAATGCTTCCTTCAAGTCCGACTCATTGGGAGCACCTCCAGAACACGCCGAGAGAATGAAAGTGAGGCAGAGCATGAGAGCCGCCACGATTCGCTTAGTCATATGTCCTCCAGATCCGCATTGGGTAAGGTTTTTGAGATCCACCAGGATTGTAGCGTGTCTTTCGACTTTTGGGGTGGTGTATCAACTCAAAACGCACTTCTACTTAAATGGTTGACGCACGACCATAGAAGTTGTGACTACAGACAGAGAAAAACTACTCGCTCGCAATATCGGCATTGCGATTGCCACACGGCGCAAGGCTTTGGGCATGACTCAAGAAGACATGGCTATCAAGTTAGATTGCGGTGTGGAAGCCGTATCGCGCCTAGAAAGGGGTACGGTGCTCAGCACTATTCCAAGGCTCATTGAGATTGCTGAGGTCCTTGGAGTCCCCTTTAATGAGCTCATAGGGGTGTCCAGCGACATACCGAGTGACCAAGCCCTTCATATCACCCGTATGCTGGAAAAACTAAACCCCAGTGACCGTCTATTGGTACTGGGGTTTGTGGAGCAGCTTGTTAAGCGGCTATCAAGTTAACGGTCAAGTGACTTGTCTTTCAATGCTTGTTGCATTTGAAGGATAGCCATGACTTGCTCAAGCTCTTCAGGCGACATGCGATTGTAGAGGTTCGTCATGTTTGACTGCTTATGATTGACCTGATTTTGAATGTCAAACATTCCACCATTGATACGCTTGTCTTGCTCAAATTGTTTGAGGTGAGTCCTATCAAAGCTAGCCTGATTTTTAATACTCAGCATAGCCGTAACCACAAACTTTGAGAGTCCCATGGTCAAACCCGAGTAATGAACTCAGAGCGCAAATCATGGAATCGGTAGCCTTCAATCTTTGCCCAGCCAAGCACACGCTGAAAGTTTGATTTGAAACCGTCCTGAGTGTACTTAAAAAGCCTATCAGTATTTGGCTTGTGCTTTAACTTCTTCAACTCTTCCCATGCTGAAGGCAACAATTGAATCTTGATTGGCTCACCGTTCTTTGTACGGTAGAGCTCAATGTACCGGCGCTGAAAATTGATTTGTTTCCATTCCAAGAACAAGATTTCAGATCGACGCATACCTGAAGAAATGGCTAACTGAAAAATTGTCACCATATCTTTGTTACGGCACCGTTGAAGAGCCTTAAACAATTCTTGTTCTTCAGCCTCAGAAAGACGTCTTTCCCTTTTTTTGTTCGCGCCAGCCAAAGCTCTTTTATTCGCTTTTTTAACTGGATTGTTCTCTTTCAGAGACTCATAAGCTTTACCACCATATGAGTGAAAGTTAGAGAAGAATGAACTCAAAAAGCTCAGTTCTTTAGTGACTGTTGCTTTAGAAATATAGCCTAGTTCCCGTGGTTCACCTTTTTTGGGATTGGTGAACCTTTTAGTAGCCAAGCGAGCCTTGATATAAGAATTTATATCCCGAGCCTCAATCTTGAAAGGGTCCATGTTTCCGAGTGGAATGGTATCGGGGTAGTTCATTTTTGCCCGAATCAATGGAGGCACATTCTCAAACGAGGCATTGTCTTGAATCAGTGTGGTACTGATTGTCTTCGCCAAAGATTGATAAATTGTGTTCGCCTTCTTATCCATAGGATTTGTTTCTGGCTTTTCAAAATGCTCTTTGTAGAAGAGTGCCAAACAATTGCCGAGGTCTGTAGCACTATCTTGATAAAAGGCATTTGTCTTCCTCATTTCAGCATGAAGGAAGTCTTTGAGGGCAGTGCGACCAAGCTCAGTTTTTGAGTTGTTCAGTGCCTCAATAGCAGTCTCTAGTTCGTCAAAAAGAGCGTCGTACTTCAAGCCTTGGCGATTGATACGCAAGCGATAACGAACACCTTTAGTGCCGTCCTTGCGTGTCCACTCAACCTCTTGAATGCCCCTTGGAATCGTTGCCATGCTGGATACCTCTTTTTGAAGTGACCCCCATATTTTGGCACGTCCAGATTTTTCCGTAAATCCATTTGGTGAATTTTTGGCAAATTGAGAGCCTTAAAACACACCATTCTTGGCAAATCGCAACTATTCAATGTTAGTAAGTTGTTGATTTTAAACGATTTGCCAAATCAACCCCCACCATGTCAAGGTGGTGCTCTAACCAGCTGAGCTACGCGCCTGTTGTTCTGTTCGAGAAGCTGAAATTGTAGCAGTAAAAATCGCCAGCTTCTCGGTTTCGGGATTTTTTCGCTGATCCCTTACCTTTTGAACCTGCCAAAGACTGCTGAAGTCCCTTGCTTCTTCCAAGCCTTCCATTATGGCACAGTCTCAGCGCCTTCGCGCCGAAAACACGCCGGGGACGGTTGCTACCTGCCCAGAACCTTGTTGAGGCGGCCTGAGTCGGAGACTTCTACGGTGAAGGTCATCCAGGCTGTGCCTTTGAGGGACTGGGTCTGCACGCCGATGACGTTGGTCTTTTCGCGTGCGAAGACTTCGGAGATGTCGCGCAGCAGGCCCTGGCGGTCGTGGGCTTCGACGGCGACGTCGACGGGGTAGACGGCGCTTTCCTTTTGCGGCTTGGAGGCGCCCCACTCCACTTCGATGACGCGTTCGGCGTTGCGTGCGGCCATTTCGCGGAAATTGCTGCAGTCGGCGCGGTGCACGCTCACGCCCTTGCCACGGGTGACGAAGCCACGGATTTCGTCGGGCGGCGCGGGTTTGCAGCATTTGGCGAGCTGGGTCATGAGCGAGTCGATCCCCACGACCAGCACGCCGCCCTTGGATCCGGAATCGCTTGCGCGGCTCTTGCGCACCAGATTCATTTCGTCGGGCGTGACTTCCGACGGCACCGGCGCGGGCCTGAGCAGCATTTCGATGGAGCGCAGCGACAACTCGTCCTTGCCGACGACCTCAAACAGCGCATCGGCCGATTTGAGGCCGAGTTGCGCGGCCAGGTCATCGAGCCTCATGGCCGTCTTGCCTTCACGCTGCAACAGCTTTTCAACGGCTTCGCGGCCCTTGGAGACGGTGATGTGCGTGGCCTGCGCATTGAACCAGGCGCGTACCTTGGCACGGGCGCGGTGACTGGTGAGATAGCCGAGTTCCGGATTGAGCCAGTCGCGTGACGGGCGACCCTCTTTTACGGTGATGATCTCGACGCTCTGGCCGTTTTCGAGCTGGGTGTTCAGCGGCACCATGGTGCCGTCGACCTTGGCCCCACGGCAGCGATGGCCGACGTTGGTGTGCACGGCATAGGCAAAGTCGACCGGCGTGGAACCACGCGGCAGCTCGATCACGGCGGCGTCCGGCGTCAATACGTAGATGCGGTCGTCGAACAGCCCGCTGCGACTGTCCGCACCGGTCATGTCGCGTTCCCAGGCCAGCAGTTGGCGCAGCACGGCGATCTTTGCGTCGTACTCGCTCGTGGCGGATACGCCCGCATAGCCCTTGGTGCCCGCCTCCTTGTAGGCCCAGTGCGCCGCCACGCCGCTTTCGGCGTGATCGTCCATGGCCTGCGTGCGGATCTGGATTTCGATGGCCTTGCCGGATTCGTCGCGCACCACGGTGTGCAGCGACTGGTAGCCATTGGCCTTGGGACGGGCGATGTAGTCGTCGAACTCGGCCTCGATCGGCTCGAAATGCGAATGCACCCACGACAGCGCCGCGTAGCAGTCCTTCACCGACGACACGATCACGCGCAGCGCGCGGATGTCGAACACCTGATTGAAGTTGAGCGACTTGCCGCGCATCTTCTTGACGATGCTGTAGATGTGCTTGGGCCTGCCCTTGACGGTCGCGCTGATGCTGCGCGCACGCAGTTCCGACTCGAGCCGGCTGCGCAATTGCTCCATGTAGAGCTCGCGTTCGGCGCGCTTTTCATCGAGGTTGCGGGCGATTTCCTTGTACGTATCGGGTTCGAGAAACCGGAACGACAGGTCCTCAAGCTCCCACTTGATCTGCCAGATGCCCAGCCGATTGGCGAGCGGCGCAAACACCTGCAAGGCTTCGCGCGCCATGCCCGGCGATACCGGTCGTTTGCTGGCGGCATAGAAGCGCAGCGTTTGCAGGCGCGAGGCCAGTCGCAGCAGCACCACACGCAAGTCTTTGGAGAACGCGAGCAGCATCTTGCGCACGTTCTCGGTTTGCGTGGCGATGTCATCGACCTGCAGGCCCGCAACCTGCGCGGCACGCGCCTGTTCCTGCACGCGCATCAGCTTGGTGGTCTCCACCGCCAACTCGGCAAAGTTCTCGCCGAAGGCCTTGGTAATGACCTCCTGCGGCTTGTTCAGATGGGACGAGGCGTAGACCAGATAGACCGCCGACTGCAAGGTCTCCGAACTGCCTATGCTCTTGAGGATGTTCGCCACGGCATCGGCATGTCGGAGCGTGCTTTCGCCGGTTTCCAGAAACTCGCCCGACAGCAGGGGAAGCGAAAAGGCGCGCACCTTGTCAAGCGAACCGACATGCTCGGGCGAAACATCGGAGGTGGCGGCGATGAGTTGCGGAACGGCTTCGGTCGCAGCGACGGTCGATCCCGATGCCAAGTCTGCGCTTGCAGGGGGGATGTGCCGATTGCACTCGTTTTCATGGATTCTCCGTTGTTCTCTCTCGCTGGCCTGGCCGTTCACTCACTGCCGCACAGGAAGCGCTCGACCACGCTGCCCTGATCATCAGCGACCAAGGTGGGGGCATGGCCGACGAATTCAAACACCGCGAGGCGCGCGCGAGGCCCGACCTGCGTCATGCGTTCGGCCGTTGCCGGACTCAGCAGATCCGATTGCGCACCGCGCAGCAGCAGCGTGCGTGCAGTGATCTGCTCGTAGAGCTTCCATAGAAAGGCCTCGCCTTCCTCGGCCGCCTGCTGCGTCATCTTGCGCAGCGGCGCGGCGATGCCCGGGTCGTAGTGCAGGCGCAGACGACCGTGGCCCGCGCGGGCCACCATGGGCCGCGAGAGCGCCAGCCATTCCTCGGTCGAGTGCGCACCAAAGCCTGCCGAGATCTTGCGCATTTCGTCGGCTGCGGCTTCCACCGAATCAAACCTGAGCGGACGCCCGAGATAGGAGCCGATGCGTTGCAAAGCCTCCCACTGCACCGCGGGGCCGACGTCGTTGAGCACCAGGGAGTGCACCGGCACGGGCAGCGATAGTTCCTTCGCGCCGCTCACGACAAGGCCGATGAGTCCTCCCATGCTGGTGCCAACCCAGTCGAGCCGCGTGATCGGGTGCTCCGCATGCAGATGATGGATGAGCGCGACCATGTCGCCGACATAGGTGGGAATCTGATAGCCCTGCGGATCGGCCAGCCAGTCGCTCATGCCGCGCCCTACGACGTCGGGGCAGATCACGCGTGTGTGCCGACTCATGCGCCGCGCGAATACGTCAAAGTCGCGACCCTGTCGTGAAAGACCATGCACGCAGATGAGGACATGCGGATGCGCGGGATTTCCCGTATCGTTCCACTCCCAATAGGCCATTCGATGACCGTTCGACTCGGCTGGACTCGTCGCCGCAAGGCCCGGACACGGTACGTAATTCAGCGTAGGTTCAATCATGGGAATCAACTTGATCTCGTGCCCTCGATAATGTTTGCATCGTAATTGATTTGGAGAGACTTTTATGCTCAATGGCAAGACAGCACTCGTCACCGGTTCCACCAGCGGCATCGGCCTCGGCATTGCCAAGGCGCTGGCGCGCCAGGGCGCCAACATCGTGCTCAACGGATTCGGTGATGTGGATGGCTCGCGCGCCGAAGTGCTCGAAGCGGGCAACGCGCATGGCGTGAAGGTGGCCTACCACGGCGCGGACATGAGCCGCCCTTCGGAAATCGAAGACATGATGAAGTACGCCGCAGGCCAGTTCGGCCGCGTCGACATTCTCGTTAATAACGCCGGTATCCAGCACGTGGCTCCGGTGCAGGATTTCCCCGTAGAGAAGTGGGATTCGATCATCGCGATCAACCTCTCTAGCGCGTTCCACACCTCGCGCCTTGCCCTGCCCGCGATGCAGGCCGCCAAGTGGGGTCGCATCATCAACATCGCCTCGGTGCACGGCCTGGTCGGGTCCGCCCAGAAAGCGGCTTATGTGGCCGCCAAGCACGGCATCGTCGGCCTGACCAAGGTGACTGCGCTCGAAAACGCGGCGCTCGGGGTCACCTGCAACGCCATCTGCCCCGGCTGGGTGCTGACTCCGCTGGTGCAAAAGCAGATCGACGCCAAGGCCGCTGAAAACGGTGTGTCGGCCGAAGAAGCCACCAAGGAGCTGTTGAGCGAAAAGGAACCATCGCTGCGCTTCACCACCACCGACGAACTCGGCGAACTGGCGGCCTTCTTCTGCTCGCCTGCCGGCAACAACATCTGCGGCGTGGCCTGGAACATGGATGGCGGCTGGACCGCTCAATAAGCGGGCGCGCAAATAGAAAGTCCTCGCACCCGTCTCAATGACAAATGCGAGGACTGCGATCAGGAGGAGCCTATCGGTTCATAAGTCCATCTCCTGATGTCCGCATATTGTTGGCACAAACGCGTGCTCAACGCAACTGGACAGAACCCGATACCGAAACCTCGACGCGCGCCTTGCCGGCTTCCACTGGCACCGGCGAGTCGGCTGCCATGGACGACTTCATCATCCCGCCATTGGCACGCGCAGCGTAGGGCATGAGCACATTGCTGTTGTCGTTCACCTGAATCTCGCGCAGCGTGTAGCTGGAGAAACCGAAATCCTTGGCAATCGAGGTAGCGCGTTCCTTGAAAGCGGCGATGGCCTTGGCCTGCGCCTCGCCTTCCACTTTCTCACGCGCCTCGCGCGAAAGACCGAACGAGACCGAGCTGACGGTCATGTTCTGCACCGCCCCGGCGGTGGTCGTGATGCGCGAGAAGTCCTTGCCTTCCAGAATCAGCACCGCCCGGCCCTGCCAACCGGCGATCTTTCCATCCTTGTTGTTGCGCGGGTAGAGCGTGAAATCGCCGCTGCGCACTTCCATCTGCTGCGGCTTGGCGTCGCGTTTGGCCTGGGCCAGCGCGGCGTCCATGATCTGCTTGAGTTGCTGCTGCACGCTGGCGGCGTCGTTGCCCTCCTTGGTGGTGGACAACTGCATCACCAACACATCCTGCTGCACTTCGACAGCGCCTGATGCGGAAAGTTGCAGCACGTTCTGCGGCACCGCACTCGCCTGCGACGCATTGCCGTTTTGCGCGAGGACCGCTCCTGCACATGCCAGGAGACCCATTGCAGCTACCGTTTTTACAGCGAATCCAGCCATATCACCTTTCTTCTAAAGCAGGCCGACATACCGGGGCCATCGACGGAATATTCGATCTTTATATTGCATAGATGAGGTGTCAGCCGTGTAAAGGACTTCCCGGGACTCGGCGTTTTGTCGCAATATTTGTAACATTGGGTCAACCTGACCAAAAAAAGCAAACAATCTCGCCGCAAGCTGGTCAGAATCGGCTCTGTTACAAATTGGACTGAGGAAAGTTATGGCCACAACAACCAACCGCACCGACAAGGTTCTCGTAGTTGATGACGACGCCCGCATCCGCGATCTGCTGCGGCGCTATCTCACTCAGGAAGGGTTCGAGGTCATGGTTGCCGAGGACGGCAAGGCGCTGAACCGCATCCTGCTGCGTGAGACGGTGGATCTGATCGTGCTGGATCTGATGATGCCCGGAGAAGACGGGCTGTCGATCTGCCGCCGTCTGCGCGCCGCCAACGACCGCACGCCGATCATCATGCTGACCGCCAAGGGTGAGGACGTGGACCGCATCGTGGGTCTGGAAGTGGGCGCTGATGACTATCTGGGCAAACCGTTCAACCCGCGCGAGTTGCTGGCCCGCATTCACGCGGTGCTGCGCCGCCGCCCGCCTCAGGAGGCTCCCGGTGCGCCTTCTGGCGACAACGAGGTCGTGACTTTCGGCCCCTTCACCTTCGATCTGGGCACGCGTGCGCTTCAGAAGAATGGCGAAGAGCTGCCGCTGACCACGGGCGAATTCGCGATGCTCAAGGCCTTGGTGCGCCATCCGCGCCAGCCGCTGTCGCGTGAAAAGCTCGCCTTGCTGGCGCGTGGTCGCGAGTTCGAGCCGTTTGACCGAAGCCTTGACGTGCAGATCTCGAGTCTGCGCAAGCTGGTGGAAGTGGACGCTGCGGCTCCGCGCTACATCCAGACGGTGTGGGGCGTGGGCTATGTGTTCGTGCCGGACGGAACGAGCTGATCGCCCGCACCATTCACCGCTGTGAGGCTTTGCCTGTGCCATGCTGCGCAATCCACGGGTTGTGAGCATGGCTGCTGCGAAAATCCTCTGAAGAAAGGCAGACCGGCAACCGCCGTCTGCCTTTCATGCTTCCCTTCTACCGAAAATTGCTGCCATCCTCCATGAGCGCCAAACGTCCAGATCCCGCCTATCCGGAAGCCACCAGTCCGGCACCGCTGGAAGCGCCAAAGAACAACTCGGCCCAGCGCGCCCGCGTGGGGCTCAATCTTTTCTGGCGTACTTTTTTCCTGCTCGCGCTGCTGCTGGTCGGCTCGATTCTGGCGTGGCTGCAGACGCTGCGTGCGCTCGAATTCGAGCCTCGCACGCTGCAGACCGCGCAACAGATCGCCTCGCTCGTGAACCTGAGTCGCGCGGCGCTGGTGCACGCCGACGCCATCGCGCGGGTCTCGCTCATCAAGACCATGGCCGATCAGGAAGGCGTGCGCATCCTGCCGCGCGAGCCCAGCGACAAGTTCGAGCACCTGCCGCAATCCGCGCTGGGCGCGCGCCTGACCGAAGAGCTGACACGCCGCCTGGGGCCAGGCACGATTCTGGCGAGCAGCGTCAACGGTGAACAAGGTCTGTGGGTCGGCTTCACGATCAATGGCGATCCGAACTGGCTGCTCATGGATCGCTCGCGCCTGTCGGCGGCGAGCGGCAAGACCTGGCTGATCTGGCTGATCACTGCGGGTGCCCTGTCGCTCGCGGGAGCTGCCGTGATCGCGCGCCTGATCAACCGCCCGCTCAAACAGTTGTCATACGCTGCCAATCGCGTGAAGGACGGCGACTTTGCGGCAAGCCAGCTCGACGAAGAGGCCGTGACCAGCGAAATCCGCGAGGTCAACATCGGCTTCAACCGCATGGCGCAGAAACTCGCCAAGCTGGAGCAGGATCGCGCCGTCATGCTCGCCGGGATCTCGCACGACCTGCGCACGCCGCTTGCGCGCCTGCGCCTGGAAACCGAGATGAGCGTGAACGATGACGTGGCACGCGAACATATGGTTGCCGACATCGTGCAGCTCGATGCCACCATCGACAAGTTCCTCGACTACGCGCGCCCCGACGCGGTGACGCTCACGCCGGTCAATCTCTACGGCGTGGTCTCCTCATGCGTCTACGCCGTGCAGGACCACCTTGAGCTGCAAATCAACATGGCCGTGCCGGAAAATCTCAACGTGCTGGTCGACGAGATCGAACTGGCACGCGTGATCTCCAACCTGCTGGAAAACGCCCGCCGCTACGGCAAGAACAAGGAAACCGGCGTGACCAACGTCGATATCACCGCAAAGTCCTGGGACAAATGGGTGCTGATCAAACTGCGCGACCACGGCAACGGCGTGCCGCCCGAGCAGCTCGCCAACCTCACCAAACCCTTTTTCCGCAGCGACTCCGCGCGCACCGCCGCAGCCGGCGCGGGCCTGGGTCTTGCCATCGTGGACAAGACTGTGCAACGCATGGGCGGAATCTTCGCCCTCGCCAACGCCGCATCCGGCGGACTCGTCGCCCACATCCAGCTACAGCGCGTCTCCGAACTTCCTGACGGCGCAGACCCCAAACAGCGCCTGCAACGGCCCCAGGTCAAACGCCACCTGCCCCGCGCGCAGGAGAGACGCTGCGCGGACACTCGGAGCCCATGCCGCTCGATGGCAAGCGTTAGGAACAATGGATTTGGATGCCATCGAAGCCGAAGGCTTCGTCATAAAAACTCATAAACCCCATAAACCTCAGATCCTGAAAAGCAGGGCTGTGGCGCGGGCTTCCATGGCTTGCCCTTGTCCTACCGGCCCCATCTTCTCTGCCGTCTTCGCCTTCACATTCACCTGCCCCACCTGCACCCCAAGCGCTCTCGCAATCACGGCACACATCGCACCAATATGCGGCGCCAGCTTCGGCGCCTGCGCGATCACGGTGCTGTCCACGTTGCCGATCTCATAACCTGCGGCACGCACACGGCGCGCGGCCTCGGCGAGCAGCACATCGGATCGCGCTCCCTTGAACTGCGCATCGGTATCAGGGAAATGACGGCCAATATCGCCCAGCGCAGCGGCGCCGAGCAGCGCGTCGGTGATTGCGTGCAGCAATACGTCCGCGTCGGAATGCCCGAGCAAACCCAGCGTATGGGGAATCTCCACACCGCCGATGATCAGCGGGCGCCCCGGTACCAGCGCATGCACGTCCCAGCCTTCGCCGATGCGAAACGGTGGAATCTGGAGCGAAGAGGGAACAAAGGGCTGCGATTCTTTGGTATTCATGCTGTGCTGTTCTCTGGGCCTGTTCATACGGCGCACGGGGACTGCGTGGAACGGTGGGCACGCTGCCATAGGATGGCTTCGGCGAGCGCGAAATCCTGTGGATACGTGACCTTGAAATTCTGCGCGCTGCCCGGCACCAGCAACGGCTGCATCCCGCCGCCTCGATCGCGCTGGCCTCATCGGTGATGCCCGCAAAATCGCGCGCAGCGTGGGCTTCCAATGCGTCGTGCAACAGGCCCGCACGGAACATCTGCGGTGTTTGCGCGAGCCATTTGTGGGCGCGTTCTATCGTGCCGGCGCTGCGTCCTGCGACCGACAGTTTGAGCGTATCCGGCAGCGGCAGCGCAAGCAGGCCACCCACGGCGTCGGGCAGGCAGGCATCGATCAGCGCGTCGATTTCGGTCGGTGTCACGAGGCAGCGCGCGGCGTCATGCACCAGCACCCAGTCATCGCGACGGGCCGCACCGCTGGTCAGCAGGAAACGCAGTCCGTTGAACACGCTGGATGCACGCGTGGACCCACCGGCGTCGATCACATTCCACGTTGCATCGGGCTTGCGCAAGGTGCCGTCACCGGGCGTCACCACCACATGCACGCCCGCGATGCGAGGCACGGCGGCGAACGCTGCAAGCGTGTGTTCGACCAGCATCTTTGCGGCCAGCGGCGCGTATTGTTTGGGCTGCGTCGTGCCCGCGCGCGATCCCACTCCGGCGCTCGGCAGCAGGGCAAAGCAGCGCACCGGCGCGCGCGCAGCCAGGAGCTGTGGTTGTGGCTGTTCTTCATTCGAATTCATTTGGCGCGATTGTAGACAGCGCGACCGCGATATCACTACAAAACATGAGCAATGCCGGGTTCCTTAAAATAGCGCTCAAATCCCCGTCGCCCCGGCTACGGGGTTTTCGTCGTTTTCGCCTTGCCACTGCCGACTGACCCCATGGATCTGCCCAAACTCTCTCCCGGAAAACGCTTCGCGATGCCGCGCCCCGCAGGATCGGCCGACGCGCTGCTGCTCGCGCGTCTGGCCGAGCGCGAAAAGGCGCAAAGGCATGTGGTGGCCATCGTCACGGCGGACGCCACCGACGCGCGCCGCCTGATCGACGAGATGGAATTCTTCGCGCCCGAGCTGCGCTGCGCCATGTTCCCCGATTGGGAAACCCTGCCCTACGACACCTTCTCGCCGCACCAGGATCTGATCAGCGAACGCCTCGCAACGCTCTGGCGCATCTCGCAGGGCGACGCCGACGTGGTGCTGGTGCCCGCTACCACGGCGCTCTATCGTGTGGCTCCACCGTCGTTCCTGGCGGGCTACACCTTTCATTTCAAGGCCAAGCAGAAACTCGACGAGGCAAGGCTGCGCGCACAGCTCACACTGGCTGGCTATTCACATGTTTCGCAGGTGGTGAGCCCCGGTGAATACGCCGTGCGCGGCGGGCTGATCGACCTGTTTCCCATGGGCTCGCACGTGCCGTATCGCGTCGACCTTTTCGACGATGAAATCGACTCGATCCGCACCTTCGATCCCGACACACAGCGCAGCCTCTACCCCGTGCCCGAAGTGCGCCTGTTGCCCGGCCGCGAATTTCCGATGGACGACGAGGCGCGTGCCAAGTTCCGCAATCGCTGGCGCGAAATGCTCGAAGGCGACCCGACCAGGAGCCGCATCTACAAAGACATGGGCAACGGCGTGGCGACCGCCGGCATCGAGTACTACCTGCCGCTGTTCTTCGACGACACGGCCACGGTGTTCGACTATCTCGGCGACGATGCCACGGTCGTGCTGCATGGCGATCTCGAATCCGCATTCCAGCGATTCTGGCAGGACACCCGGGAGCGCTTCCGGCTGGTGCAGGGCGATGCGGAACGCCCCGTGCTGCCGCCCGAAACGCTGTTTCTCACCGCAGACCAGTTCTACACGCGTGCCAAGGATCATGCGCAACTGGCGCTGCGCGCGCATATCGAGGACGTCCCCGACAATGCGCACTTCCTGAAGCTCGACGATCTCTCGGTGATCCGCGGTGCCGAGGATCCGCTTGCCAGGCTGCAGGCGCACATCCTGTCCACGCAGCACCGCGTGCTGCTGCTGGCCGAAAGCGATGGACGCCGCGAGAGCCTGCTCGATTTTCTGCGCGCATCCCACCTGAATCCGCCTGCATTCGATTCGCTGGACGAATTCCAGCACGCCCGCGACGAGAAAGTCGGCATCGCCACTTCCACACTCGCCACTGGCTTCGTCTGGATCGATGGCGGCATCGACTTCGTCACCGAGACCGAACTCTTCGCGACGGCGGGCACGGCGCGGCGTCGCCGCAAGCAGGAGCAGGTCAGCGACGTCGATGCGCTCATCAAGGATCTCTCCGAACTCAAGGTCGGCGATCCGGTCGTTCACAGCGCGCACGGCATTGGCCGCTACCTCGGCCTGATCAACATGGACATCGGCCAGAAGAACCCCGATGGCACGGCCGCGCTGCAGGAGTTCCTGCATCTTGAATACGCCGACAAGGCCGCGCTGTACGTGCCCGTCAGCCAGTTGCAGCTCATCAGCCGCTACACCGGAGTGTCCGCCGACGAGGCACCGCTGCACCGTCTGGGCAGCGGCCAGTGGGACAAGGCCAAGCGCAAGGCGGCCGAACAGGTGCGCGACTCCGCCGCCGAACTGCTCAACATCTATGCACGGCGCGCCGCACGACAAGGCCATGCGTTTCGCTTCAACGTGCAGGACTACGAACAGTTCTCCAACGATTTCGGCTTTGAGGAAACGGCCGATCAGAAGGCGGCGATCCACGCCGTCATCCAGGACATGATTAGCCCGCAACCGATGGATCGCCTCGTCTGCGGTGACGTGGGTTTCGGCAAGACCGAGGTGGCGTTGCGCGCAGCGTTCGTCGCCGCGATGGGTGGCAAGCAGGTGGCGCTGCTCGCGCCGACCACGCTGCTCGCCGAACAGCATTTTCAGACGCTCGTGGACCGCTTTTCCAAGTGGCCGATCAAGGTGGCCGAGGTCTCGCGTTTTCGCTCGGGCAAGGAGATCACCGCCGCCGTCAAGGGCATTGCCGAAGGCACGGTGGACATCGTCGTCGGCACGCACAAGCTGCTGTCGGAATCGACCAAGTTCAAGGATCTGGGCCTGCTCATCATCGACGAGGAGCACCGCTTTGGCGTGCGTCACAAGGAGGCGATGAAGGCGCTGCGCGCCGAGGTGGACGTGCTCACGCTCACCGCCACGCCGATTCCGCGCACCATGGGCATGGCGCTGGAAGGTTTGCGTGATCTGTCGGTGATCGCCACCGCGCCGCAGCGGCGTCTGGCGATCAAGACCTTTGTGCGCAACGAGGGCACGGGTGTGATCCGCGAGGCGGTGCTGCGCGAATTGAAACGCGGCGGCCAGTGCTACTTCCTGCACAACGAGGTCGAGACCATCGGGAACCGCAAGCAAAAGCTCGAGGAAATCCTGCCCGAGGCGCGCATCGCCGTCGCCCACGGCCAGATGCCCGAGCGCGAACTGGAAAAGGTCATGCGCGATTTCGTCGCGCAGCGCTACAACATCCTGCTGTGCTCGACCATCATCGAGACCGGCATCGACGTGCCGACCGCCAACACCATCCTGATCAGCCGCGCCGACAAGTTCGGCCTCGCGCAGTTGCACCAGTTGCGTGGCCGCGTGGGGCGCTCGCACCATCAGGCCTATGCGTACCTGATGGTGCCGGACATCGATGGCCTCACCAAGCAGGCCGCTCAGCGGCTTGAAGCCATCCAGCAGATGGAGGAGCTGGGCTCCGGCTTCTATCTGGCGATGCACGATCTCGAGATTCGCGGCGCGGGCGAGGTGCTCGGCGAGAACCAGAGCGGCAACATGATGGAGATCGGCTTTCAGCTCTACAACGAGATGCTGTCCGAAGCCGTGGCGTCGCTCAAGGCAGGCAGGGAACCCGATCTGCTCTCGCCGCTGTCCGCGAGCACCGACATCAATCTGCATTCGCCCGCGCTGCTGCCGGACGACTACTGCGGCGACGTGCACCTGCGTCTGTCGTTCTACAAGAAGCTTGCGACCGCCAAGACGCCGCAGCAGATCGATACGTTGCTCGAAGAAATCGTGGACCGTTTCGGCAAGCTGCCCGCACAGGCGCAGACGCTCATCGACGTGCATCGCCTGCGCGTGATGAGTCAGCCCTACGGCGTGATGAAGGTCGATGCCGCGCCCGGCATCATCAACATCACGTTCAAGCCGCAACCGCCGATCGATCCGATGAACATCATCCAGCTCGTGCAGAAGAACAAGCACATCAAGCTGGCCGGCAACGACAAGCTGCGCATCGAGCGCGCGCTGCCCGACCCCAAGGATCGCGCGCATCTAGTGCGTGACATTCTTCGCAGCCTGGGCAAGCCTACCAACGTCGAAGCGGTTGCCTGAGATCGAGTCTCCACACCATGCCCGCCGTGGACGCCGCCATCAGTCTCGCAGCCCTCGTCGTCGCGCTGTGGCTCAGGCCATGGCGCATGCTGGGGTTCACCACCGCGCGCACACCGCAGGGTCCGCTGCGCAAGATGTCACCGCTCGTCAGCCCGCTGCTGGCCGCGCTGGTGCTGCTGCCCTGGTTCTGGGCGTTGCCGACGCTGGTGCACATGCCGCTGCCGCTGCAACTGTCGGGCGCATGCATGCTGGTGCTGATGCTCGGCTGGCCGCTCGCGATTCCGGCGCTGTGGGTGATCGGGCTCGCCGCCGCCCTGCTCTCGCCCGCCATGAGCTGGAGCGATGCGCTGTCGGCCATCGCATGGCTGGGCGTGATGCCCGCCACGCTGGCCCTGCTGCTCGGCGCGCTGATCCGGCGTGTCACCGGCACGCGAATGTTCGTCTATGTGCTGGGTCGGGCGTTTCTCGGAACGGTGGCCTGCGTCTTCATCTCCGGCGCGCTGTCGCAATGGAGCGGCCACGCGCTGGCCGCGCAGGTGGACGAGGGATTGTCCATGGTCGCGCGCTGGCTCATGGCCTGGAGCGATGGTCTGCTGACCGGCATGCTGACCGTGGTGTTCGTGGCATTCAAGCCCGAGTGGCTTGCGACCTGGTCGGACCGGCTCTATCTGCCCGCCCCGCCCACCGGTGATCACTGAACGATCTGCTGCTGTAAGTTTTTGTTGCAGCGCAGACGCTTACCGTGCAGTGCCTCACCCGTATTTCGGTCGTTGATTCATCACAAAATGTAAGTTGACTGATGAGGGATAGTCCTTTGAACCCAGCAACTCTCGCGCAAGGAAGGACTCATTCATGAAAGCACTGAGCGATCTGTTCTCCACAGACTACGGCCTCATGTCCATCATCGGTATCGGAATCATGATCTGCATGGCAGGTTTCTTCATCGGCCTGTTCCTGCGCAAGCCACCGGAATCCGGGCAGAAATAGGCAGGCCCGCCCAACCCGACGACGGGGACAGCATCTTCCAGGATCTGTCCCCGTTTTCTTTCGCCCAGCGCCCGGAACTCCGCGCGCAATCGCACTACCATTACGGTTTTCCAATTTGCATTGCGCATCGGTTCACAGAAATGCCCCAAGCCACAGAATTTGCTCCCGGTCTCGTTCTGCGCGGCGTCACAGCGCCGCTCAAGCTCTCCGACTACAAGCTGATCGCGTTCGACATGGACTCGACGCTCATCAACATCGAGTGCGTGGACGAGATCGCCGATGCCGTGGGCCGCAAGGCAGAGGTCGCCGCCATCACCGAGGCCGCGATGCAGGGCGTGATCACCGACTACAAGGAAAGCCTGCGCCAGCGTGTGGCCCTGCTCAAGGGCGTGACCACCGAGGATCTCGACCGCATTTTCACCGAGCGGCTGCAATTCAACCCCGGCGCGAAGGAACTGATCGACGCCGCCCGGGCGGCCGGCCTCAAGACCCTGCTGGTCTCGGGTGGCTTCACCTACTTCTCGGACCGCGTGAAGCAGCACCTGGGCATCGACTTCTCGCGCTCCAACGTGCTGGAGATCGAAAACGGTGCACTCACCGGCCGCATGGTCGATCAGGCCTGGGGCGACATCTGCGACGGCGCGGAAAAACGCCGCACGCTGCTGGAAATGGCCTCGCTCATGGGCATCGACGCGGCCCAGACCATCGCCGTCGGCGACGGTGCCAACGACCTGCCGATGATGGGAGAGGCCGGCCTCTCCGTCGCCTATCACGCCAAACCAGCCGTGCGCGCTCAGGCCAAGGTCGCCATCAACCAGGGCGGGCTGGATCGCCTGCTCGAAGTCGTTCGCTGATCGCCACCCGACATTGCTTTCTGGTTATTAAATATCCATTTGATATATGGATATGAATTTAAAAACGACGCATTTGCCTGCGGGACAAATTACACTGACGTTCTGTTTCGAGTTCTGGTCACCCGCCCCATACGGGATGGCTGCCAGCGACGTCGACCACTACGAACATTCATTTAGAGGATCACCTGGACATGTTGAAGAAATCTCTGACCGCGCTGGCTCTGGCCGCCCTTGCTTTCGGCGCACAGGCGGCCGACGTTCTCAAGGTGGCGGCCACCTCGGTGCCGCACGCCGAAATCCTGAACTTCGTGAAGCCGCAGCTCAAGGCCGACGGCGTCGATCTGGAAGTCAAGGAATTCAGCGACTACGTGCAGCCCAACGCCGCCGTGGAAGACAAGCAGCTTGACGCCAACTTTTTCCAGCACAAGCCCTATCTCGACAGCTACAACAAGGATCGCAAGTCCTCGCTGGTCGAAGTGCCCAACGGCAAGGTGCATGTGGAGCCCTTCGGTGCCTACTCCAGCAAGATCAAGAACATCAAGGATCTGAAGAATGGCGCGATCATCGCGATTCCGAACGACCCGTCCAACGGCGGTCGCGCGCTGATTCTGCTGGCCAAGCAAGGCCTGATCGAACTCAAGGATCCCAAGAGCCTGACACCCACGCCGCTCGACGTGGTCAAGAATCCCAAGAAGCTGAAGTTCAAGGAACTTGAGGCGCCCTTGCTGCCGCGCGCGCTGGCCGATGTGGATGTGGCCCTGATCAACACCAACTACGCCATCGAAGCCAAGCTGAACCCGACCAAGGACGCGCTGTTCATCGAAGGTGCCGATTCGCCCTACACCAACATCGTCGCAGCGCGCGCCGACCGTGCCAACGATCCGGTCATCGCCAAGCTGATGAAGGCGTTGCGTTCGGCCGAAGTGAAGAAATTCATTCAGGACAAGTACAAGGGTGCCGTGGTTCCGGCTTTCTGAGCCATCGATGCCTCGAAGGAAAGCGCTGCCATGGCAGCGTTTTTTTCATGGTCACGCGTCCGCAAATCACGCACTCTGCAAGCCCTGATACACCCACCAGGCGAGTACAAACATCATCGCGCCGGTGAGCGTGTCAAGAATGCGCCAGGCCTTGGGATTGGCGAACACACCTTGCAGCTTGCGACCGGCAAACGCCAGAACCACGAACCATGTGAGGCTGGCGCAGGCCGCGCCAATCACGAAGTACCACTTGTACCAGCCGTCCTGCTGCGCCCCGATGGAGCCGATCAGCACCACGGTGTCGAGATATACATGCGGATTGGCCAGCGTGATCACGGCGAGCGCGCTCAACACGGTGAGCAGGCTGCGCTCGGCCTTGGTGCCCGAAGCATCCAGCTTCTGGTCCGCCGCGAAAAATGCGCGGTGCCAGGCAAACAGCCCGTAGGCCAGCAGAAACAGCGCTCCGCCGAGCGTCAGGTAATGCGCCAGCGTGGGGGAACTGCCAGAATCCGGGCCATGCCGGCGACACCGACCGCCACCAGCAGCGCATCGATCAGCACGCACCAGGCCACGCAGGCACGCACGTGTTCGCCCTGCACCGCCTGTCGCAGAACATAGAGATTCTGCGCGCCAATGGAGACGATGAGGGAAAGGCAGACTGTGAAGCCTGCGAGCCACGAAGAGGATGCTGCGGTGGAGAACATGGGCTCGATTCTCGGTCTCCGCGAAATTTAAGTAAACTTAAACTATCTTAAGCATATTAAGGAACGCTAAATGCTCGACTACGCGGGACTGGAAGCCCTTGCCGCCGTTGTTCGCGAGGGCAGCTTCGAGCGCGCGGCGCGCAGGCTGCACGTCACCTCATCGGCCGTCTCGCAACGCGTGAAGCAGCTCGAAGAACGCGTGGGCCAGGTACTGATCCTGCGTGGCTCGCCGTGCACCGGCACCGATGCGGGCAAGCGCCTGTGCCTGCATGCGGAGCAGGTGGCGCTGCTGGAAAACGAACTGCGGCGCAGCAATCCCGATCTGCTGAGCGACACGCCGATTCCCACGCTCAAACTCGCGGTGAACGCCGATTCGCTCTCCACCTGGTTTATGGACGCGATGGCCGAGTTCACCTCAGGCAGCAATGAATTGCTGGACCTGCGCATCGACGATCAGGATCACACGGCCCAGCGCCTCAAGGAAGGTGAAGTGATTGGCGCGGTCACGGCCACCGGCACCACCATCACGGGCTGCAATACCTGGCCGCTGGGCACCATGCGCTATATCGCCGCAGCGAGCCCGCATTTTGTCGAGCAGTATTTCGCCGACGGCGTGACCCCGGCCACGCTGGCCCTTGCCCCGATCATGACCTACGACCGCAACGACAGGCTGCAGGATCGCTGGATGAACCAGTACCACCTGGTCGCGCCCCGCTCCGCTCCGCCAAGGCATTTCATCCCGTCGAACTACGGCTACGTGCGCGCATGCGAGGTCGGCATGGGTTGGGGCATGCATCCCACGGTCTTGATCGAGCAGCAACTCGCGCTCGGCAGTCTCGTCGAACTGCTGCCGCGCAAGCCACTCGACGTGCCGATGTACTGGGCGCATCCGCGTTCGGCGCAGGCATCGCTCGAGCGTTTGACCCGATGTGTGATGGCTGCGGCCAAGCGCTGGCTGGAGGCGGTGTGAGGACTGCTTACCCGATCGACCCGGCGCATTCACTGAGAAACGCCGCGATCAGCCGCGCCTCACGTCTTTCATTGAGGCAATAAAGGTACTCGTCGATGCGCGGGACATCGCCTTCAAACGGAAGCACGCGCAGGTCCGGATGCGCCGACGCCTCGTGCTGGGCGAACACGCTCACGCCCATGTTGCGGATGACGGCTTCGCGTATTGCCTCGCGGCTGGCAATCTCGAACGTGCGTTGTACGACCGTGCCCGTGGCGGCCATCATCTCCTCGGTTTTTTCGCGCGTCATGGAGCCCGGCTCGCGCACGATGAGCTGGCAATCGGCAAGCTGAGTCACGCGCACCGAATTCTGCGCGGCGAGTGCATGCGTGCGATGCACGACCAGGGCGAGCGGATCGCAGCCGAGATGCACGCACAAGAGCCGCGCATCGGCCTCCTTGTGCGATGACGTGGCAAGATCGACACGGAACTCGCGCAGCGCTTCGCTGGTCTGGCGCGAGTTGCCCGCGCCGATGACCACGTCCACGCGTGGATACCGCTTCTGAAAGCGCTTGACCACATCGAGGATGTAGTACGGCGCGGTCGTGCCAAGCCGCAATTGCCCCTGATTCACATCGCCCGCATGACGCAGCGCGAACTCGACATTGCTCTCCTGCTGCAACAGCGACTCCACCATTGGCAGCAGCCGCACACCGTCATCGCTTACCACGAGTCTGCCGCCCTGTCTGCGAAAAAGCTCGATTCCATACAGTTCTTCGAGCGCGCGGATTTGCGTGGTAACCGTCGGCTGACTCAGCCCCAGGTGTTTGGCCGCAAGCGTGATGCTGCCTAGCCTCGCGACCATGAAAAAAGATTTCAGTTGTATGACAAACATGTGAAGGGACGTGAATTGTGATGCGGCGCGCGCGGCTCATTTCACCATACCGATCCCTCGCAAATCCACCAATACCCGGTTCGGAAAATTTCGGTTGCATGACACAGGCATTTCATATGCCGTGCCTACATTCGAGCGCATGCCTGCTCCCGTGATCCATGAACAACGCATCGATTACGGACACGACGTTTCAACCAACCACTGAAATCCTTTCTGCCATGCGCAACTCCAAAGTCTCCTGGTTCCGCCGTGCTGCCATTGCAGCCACGGCTGTGGCCACCGCCGTCACGCTGCTCGGCTTCGTCAACACGGCACACGCCGCCAAGACCGAACTGCTGGTGTATTCGGCTCTGGAAGCTGATCAGATCAAAGCCTACAAGTCGGGGTTTGAAAAGGCGCATCCCGACATCGAACTCAAGTTCGTGCGCGACAGCACGGGCATCATCACCGCTCGCCTGCTGGCCGAAAAGGCCAACCCGCAGGCCGACGTGATCTGGGGCGTCGCGGCAACTTCGTTGATGCTGCTGGACAAGCAGGGCATGCTGCAGCCCTACGCGCCGAAGAACCTCGCCAAGGTGCGCTCGACGATGCGTGATCCGAGCGCCACGCCGACCTGGGTGGGCATGGATCTGTGGTCTTCTGCCGTGTGCTTCAACACCGCCGAGGGCCAGAAGCGCAAGGTCAACGCTCCGACCAGCTGGGCCGATCTGACCAAGCCCGAATACAAGGGAATGATCACCATGCCGCACCCCGCATCGAGCGGCACGGGCTATCTGATGGTCGCCGCATGGCTGCAGATGATGGGCGAGGACAAGGGCTGGGCCTACATGGACGCGCTGCACCAGAACATGGGCGTGTACACCCATAGCGGCTCCAAGCCCTGCCGCCAGGCTGGAGCGGGTGAATTCCCCGTGGGCCTGAGTTTCGAATACCGCGCCAACAAGACCAAGAAGGAAGGCGCGCCGATCGACATCGTGTTTCCCAAGGAAGGTCTGGGCTGGGACGTGGAAGCGACCGCGATCATGAAGACCAGCAAGAAGCAGGACGCCGCCAGGCTGCTTGCCGACTGGTCCGCAACACCGGACGCCAACAAGCTCTACGCCGCCAACTTCGCCATCCTGGCGCTGCCCGAGGCACAGGAAAAAATGGAATTCGTGCCCGCGAATCTCGAGTCGATGCTGGCCAAGAACGACTTCAACTGGTCTGCCGCAAATCGCGAACGCATCCTCGCCGAATGGAGCCGCCGCTACGAGGCCAAGGCCGAGAAGAAATAAGCCGGACAGGAAAAGCCCATGCTGCACATAGAACGCATCTTCAAGCAATACAACAACACCCCGTGCTGCGTGGCATCGACCTGGAAGTGGATACCGGCGAATTCGTCAGCCTGCTCGGCCCCTCGGGCTGCGGCAAGACGACGCTGTTGCGCATCCTGTGCGGCATCGAAAAGTCCGACAACGGCCGCATCCTCTTTCAAGGCGACGACATCACCGCCTGGCCTGCCGCGCGGCGCGGATTCGGCGTGGTGTTTCAAAGCTATGCGCTGTTTCCCAATCTGACTGCGGCGCAGAACGTGGCGTTCGGCCTCAAGGGGCAGGCAGCAACGGCCATCCGCGAGCGTGTGCAGGAGATGCTCGCGCTGGTGGGCCTGTCGGGCCAGGCGCAGCGTTACCCGTCGCAACTCTCGGGCGGTCAGCAGCAACGCGTTGCGCTGGCGCGCGCACTTGCGCCCCAGCCGCGCCTGTTGCTGCTCGACGAGCCTTTGTCCGCACTGGACGCGCAGGTGCGCACCGAGCTGCGCAGCGAGATCCGCACGTTGCAGCGCAAGCTCGGCATCACCTGCATCATGGTGACGCACGATCAGGAAGAAGCGCTGACCATGGCTGACCGCATCGTGTTGATGCATCAGGGCCGCATCGAACAGCAAGGCTCGCCCGAGCAACTCTATGCGCAGCCAATCAGCCACTTCGCTGCGGGCTTTGTGGGTCGCATGAACCTGCTGCCGGCGGTGGTGATCGACGACCGGCACATGCAGATCGGCAACACGCGCGTGGTCTGCGTCAATCCAGCCTACAGCCCGGCGAGCAGGTGCTCGTAGGCGTGCGACCGGAGAGCGTGGTGCTGCACCCGGCACACCCCACGGCGCTGACCAATCTGTTTCGCGCCCGCGTGATGGAAACATCCTTCCTCGGCCCGTTGGTGCTGGTGCGCCTGTACAGTCCCTCGCTCGACTGCCAGATCGAAGCGCAATGGCCGCTGAGTCACAACTCACGACTGCCAGACTGGCTCAAGGGCGAGGTGCTCGTCGAACTGCCCGCCCCCGCGCTGCAACCGCTGGCCGCGCCGGACGCACTGCGGAGGGCCGCATGAACACGATGTCGTCGGCCACCCTGCCCTTGCCGGGCCACGGTTCCACAGCAGCAGGCAACCCGGGCTCTGCGACACTCCCCGACCGAAGCAAACGCCGAAGCCAGCCCGCAGGCCCTGCGCAGCCCGAGCGGCCATCGTCGCTGAACTGGGAGCGCATCTGGCTCGGCGTGCTGGTGGTTGCGGTGCTTGCCGCGCTGCTGCTCATCATTGCATTGCCGGTGGGCGCGCTGCTCGGCCGCAGCTTCTGGACCACGGACGGCCAGTTCAGCGGTCTTGCGCAATACATCCAGTACGCGGGCACGCCCGGCGTGGGCCAGTCGCTTCTCAACAGCATCTGGCTGTCGGCCGCAAGCGCCACGCTGTGCATCGCCCTCGCATACGTCTACGCCTACGGCGTCATGCGCACCTGCATGCCGCTCGCGCGGCTGTTTCGTGCCATCGCGCTGGTGCCCTTGCTCGCGCCATCGCTGCTCATGGCAATCAGCCTGATCTATCTGTTCGGCACGCAGGGCATTCTGAAGAACCTGCTGATGGGCGAGTCCGCTTACGGCCCGTTCGGCATCATTGTCGGTTCCGTGCTCTGGACCTTTCCACACGCGCTGATGATTCTGTGCACCACGCTCGCGTCGGGCGATGCGCGGCTGTACGAAGCCGCCGCCACGCTCGGTGCGGATCGCTGGCGCAGCTTCCGTCAGGTCACCCTGCCCGCGAGCCGCTATGGTCTGATGATCTCGTGGATCGTGGTGTTCGTGCTCGTGATCACCGACTTTGGCGTGCCCAAGGTGATCGGCGGCAACACGCAGATGCTGGCAACCGATATCTACAAGCAAGTGATCGGCCAGCAGAATCTCTCGATGGGTGCGGTGGTCGCCATGTTGCTGCTGGTGCCCGCAGCCATCGCGTTTGCGGCGGAGCGGCACCTGCGCTCGCGACAGGCCGCCACGATGGCGGTGCGTGCCGTGCCGCTGCAGCCACAGCCCCATGCACCGCTTGATCGCGCGCTGTTCGTCTATTGCTGCGTCGTCGCCGGAGCCTTGCTGACCGTGCTGGGCACGGCGATCTTCGCGTCGTTCGTGACCTACTGGCCCTACAACCTGACGCTGAGCCTGAAGAACTACCAGTTCGACATGATGGACGGTGGCGGCTGGGCAAGCTACGGCAACTCGCTCACGATGGCCGTGGCCACGGCCATCATCGGCTCGCTGCTGAGCTTTGTCTCCGCCTACCTCGTGGCCAAGCCCACCGGCTACGTGCGCGCGCGCCAGTGGCTGCATGCGATTGCGACGATACCGATGGCCGTACCGGGCCTCGCGCTCGGTCTCGGCTACATCCTGTTCTTCAACGCGTCCGAGAACCCCTGAATTTTCTCTACGGATCATTGGGCATTCTGGTGCTGTGCAGCGTGGCGCATTTCTTTTCGGTGGCACACATCACGCAACTCGCGGCGTTGCAGCAGCTGGACGGCGAATACGAACGCGTCGCGGATTCGATGGGCGTGCCGTTCTGGACCGTGCTGTGGCGCGTGCATCTGCCGGTATGCCTGCCCGCCATCATGCAGGTCGCGGGCTATTTTTTCGTGAATGCCATGACCACGGTTTCAGCCGTCGTCTTTCTCTACTCGCCGCAAACCACGCTCGCATCGGTTGCCGTGCTGGCGATGGACGATGCCGGAGACATCGCACCGGCAGCGGCCATGGCCACGATGATTTTCGTGACCGCAGCCACGGGTCGTCTGCTGATCGGCGCACTCGACGCCTGGTTGCAGAAACGTACCCAGCACTGGCGTCATCGCTGAATGACGGCACTGCTTTTTTCTACACACTGACTTTTGGGATTCGATGAACATGAAGCACTACGATGTGATCGTGGTCGGAGCCGGCATCGTGGGCCTGGCCCATGCCTACACAGCGGCCCTGCGCGGCCTGAAGGTACTCGTGATCGAACGCGATGCCGCATGCATTGGTGCGTCGATCCGCAATTTCGGTTTCGTCACCGTGACCGGACAGCAAGCAGGCGCGCACTGGTCGCGCGCCATGCGCACGCGCGACATCTGGGCGAACATCGCGCCGCAAGCCGGTATCGACGTGGTGCATCGCGGTCTCTGGATGACCGCGCGCCGACCCGCCGCGCACCAGGTTCTGCAAGCCTTCATGGAAACCGACATGAGCGCCGGTTGCGAACTGCTTGCACCCGAGGTCGCCGCCGAGCGCCACCCGGTGCTGAACACGCAAGGCCTGCAATCGGTGCTCTACAGCCCCACGAACTGCGCATCGAATCACGCACCGCCATTCCGCGTCTGGCCGCATGGCTTCAGGAAAGCAAGGGCGTGGACTTCCGGTTCGGTGAAGCCGTCACGGCGATTGAAACACCGCGCGTGCGCACCACCTGCGGCGAATACTTCGCCGAACGTGTGGCCGTGTGCACCAATGCATCTCCGGGCGGCCTGTTTGCACCGGTCTGGGAAGAGCATGGCGTTCGCCAATGCCAGTTGCAGATGTTGCGCGTGCGCCCGCAGCCGGGCTTTGAACTTCAGGGCTCGGTGATGGGCGATCTGAGCCTGATCCGATATGAGGGCTACGCGGCGCTCTCGGCTTCCCAGGCCCTGAAGGTGCAACTGCAACAGGAAGAGGCCGCATCGCTCGAACACGGGATTCACCTGATCGTTGTGCAAAGTGCCGATGGAACGCTGGTGGTCGGCGACTCGCACCACTACGGCGCGGCCATGCAGCCTTTTGCGAGCGACGAGGTCGATGCCCTCATACTGCGCCACCTGCGCGAGACCCTGCATCTGACGCAGGCCCAGGTAGTGGAGCGCTGGGTGGGTCAGTACCCCTCATCCTCTGCGGTTCCATGCATCGTGCATGCGCCAAGCGACTCGGTTCGTGCGGTCACGGTGACGGGCGGATCTGGCGCGAGCACCGCGCTCGGGCTGGCGGAGGAAGTCTTCGCGGACTGGTGAGTCGCCACCGGCAAGACGGGAATCGGGACGGAGCCCCAACTCATAGGCCCCGCCCGTTCTCTCTTATTCGGGCTCCTCGTCTCTTGCCAATCTGGCGAGTGCCCCTTTCGTGAGTCGCCTCACCTCCCTCTACGAACTCTGTTGTCCGCCCGATGATGGCGGTTGGCGCCCTGCGAGCGGCAGCCCATCGGCAAGCATGGGAAAAGCCTCTGCCGCGCGGCGGCCACAGGGCGTGTTGCCGGTCTTCTTTCCGGATATGGCGTTGGAGACCGCATTGCCGGGCAACACAACCGGCCGGGCGTTGCGGTAGATATAGGGCTGAGCGCGCAGCTTCTGTTCAAGGGCTTCGCATAGCGCGTCTGCTATGCCCTCCGCCACTCCGCCATCGCAACAGCGCGCCGGAAAGGATTCGTTGGCCATGAAGTCAACGGCCAGTCCATCGTCGTTGCGCAGCACCTCGACCGCCGCGTAACGAATCGCGGACAGCGAGTTCGCCAGCACGCAAAGGCCATCGACGTGACAGGCCACCACGCAGGCTGCGCGGCTGTCGTGCAAGGCCAGGGCCAGGTGCGCGCCGCCGCCGCTACGCTCGCGCAGCAGGTGCGCGCCGTTGAATGCATGGATGCATGTGGCGGCAAGCCAATCCAGCATCCGGTCCAGCAGCCCGACCACTTTCTCGTAGTCAAGCACGTCGTCCCAGCAGGGCTCGAACCCCGGAACCACGAGCACGCCGCTTTGCTCATCGACGCCGCCATTGATGGCATATAGCAAGGCCTTGGGCAGATTCACATGTCCGGCGTCGAGCAGCACCTGCCGGCCCACGCGCAATGCAGGAGTGTCGCGGCCAACGACATAGTCGTGATCGCCATGGAGCGCGGCTCGCAATTCGGCATCGCGGTGGAATTGAACGGCGCCTGTGTCCCGCGCGACATCGGTGCAGAAGTCCCGGAACGCCTGTGGCAGTTCCAATGACCAGAGTACGGCCAACGGCGGCGCCGGCCTCGCGGTGCATTGGCGCAGGGCTTCCAATATGCGAAAGCTGGTGCGCGTGACCTGAGCCTGTCCCGCAACGGACAGGCCTGCGATGCACTCGACCGGATCACGGAAATCGACTGCCTCGACTGCCTCGACGGCTTCGCGGAGGCGAGCGACAAGCACCTGCATGCCGTGCAGCCTGCCAACCAGTTCCGCGACCAGTTGCTGCGCCCGCTGCTCGGTCAGAGACTGTTCGATCAAATCGCGTTGAATGTAGACGTCGAGAAATGCGCAAAGGCGTCCAATGGGAAAGGCTGCCTGTCCAGCCTCGCTTGCGACCCATATGGCGGTCAGGCACATGAAGAGGACGGCCTCATGTGCGCTCGCTGCGGGGCGCGCGATCTCGATGCCTTGAGCGGTTGCGGTTTCACGCAGTGCTTCCATGGCGCGAATCTGGGCGGAAAGGTCGCGCCGTTGATGCAACAACTCCCGCGTGAGTGGGCCATCGTTCAACGCCGTGAGCCGGATTCGACGCTCACAGCAAAGAAAATCCAGCCCATACAACGCAACACGTCGAACATCCGCCGCAATCGCACAGCGACTCAGCGGCTCAGGCATGCCATGAAGCAGCCCTGCTTCGAGGGCGGCGTCGAGATGCGCAATGTGCTGCCTATCCTGCCTCGGGTGGTGCGCGTTTGAAGCGACGCTTTCGCTCTCGTGGTGGGAAAACCCGCCGGGGGGAACTGCTGCATTCGCGGGCCAGGGTATCGAAGTGTCGATCTCGGCGTTCTTGGCCGCTACGAGAAAATCGCCAGCACCGGAATAGGGTTGCAGGTTCAATTCCAGAAAATTTCCGACGTCCACCGAGGTCTGCCATAGCCCCTCCATAAATCCACGCCATGGGTCGGTGCTGTGCATATTGTGTGTGCTGTGCGTGATGGATTCCATCGCCCTGTCATCCTGCTGTTTTCGCGGCCGTGAATATCTAAATCAAAGTTTGAAAAGGTTAGCCAGCACGGGGTAAATCTCACCAGAAGTAAATCAATGTGCCCCCAAGATTCGCCACGTTTGACATATAAAAAACAGGTGCCGTGAAACTGCGAGCAATTCAAACTTCTTGCGCGCGGGTTTTGCTGCCATGAGCGAAACGAGCGACGACGCCCGATGAACCCGGGTTCGTTGACCGCTCACAAGGCATGGAATTGAGCATCCTGAGAAGCTCTGCGAACAGGGCTTTCGAGAAGCAATCCGCAAAACAATCAGAGAAATCTTTATCCCATGCTCCAGAATTCGCAGGTCGGTCCTGCCGACGCAACTCACACTCCCGCACATCCGTCAACACCATTGAACGCCGAAGATCTCCGGCGTCTCGTTGAGAGCTTCTACGACGATGTCTACAAGCATCCGCTGCTGGGCCCGGTCTTTCAAATGGAATTGGGGCAACGCCGGGAGACTCATCTGAGTCGCATGGTGGATTTCTGGAGTACGGTGATGCTTGGCAACCGCAGCTTCCGCGGCAACCTGGTGCAACGGCACATGCAATTGAAGAACGTGAGTCCCGCGCATTTCGACGCGTGGATTCAGCTCTGGGCGCTGCATACAACGGATCGCTTCGATCACGCCACGACCAGCAAACTCAGGCGTGTTGCCTACGATATTGGACGGCAGTTATTCGCGAGTTACTTCGACACGCGTTCTTCGCCGCATTCCCGAAAGCCGGTACAACGGGTCGATAACGATGGCTGAGGATTCTGTTTCCTAAGACCTGCGCAAGGGTGCGAGCAGGCCGTGCAGACCGTTGTGGTCGATCTCGTGCATCAGTTGCAGCAACTGTCCGATATGCCCCTTGGGAAAGCCCTCGCGCGCGAACCAGTGCAGATAGTTCGCGGGCAGGTCGGCAATCATCGTGCCCTGATGCTTTCCAAACGGCATCGGGGTGTTCAACAGTTGTTCGAGATCTTCGGGTTTCATGGCGTTTGCAGGATTCTCGGAAGTCGGCTCCATCGGCCTCAATCAAGCAACGGACTGCGCACCTTCGATGCGCCGCTCGCGAGGTCATATGCGTGGCCGAGTTGCAGCACGCCAAAGTCATCCTGAGCGCGCCCGATGATTTGCAGCCCTGCCGGACGACCCCGCGCGTCCAGCCCCGCAGGAACCGACAGCGCGGGCAGCCCGGCCATGGTTGCGCCGATCACGGTCTGCATCCAGCGGTGGTAGGTGTCCATGGCCTGCCCGCCCACGGCATGCGGCCAGTCGAGCGAGGCATCGAACGGGAAGACCTGCGCGCTCGGCAGGATCAGCGCCTCGTATTGATCGTGCAGTTCGCGCAGGCACTGATACCACGCAGAGCGCACGCGTGCCGCTTCAAAGACCCGCATGGCGCTGAGTTGCAGGCCGCGCTCGATCTCCCAGACCGCTTCGGGTTTGAGCAGGCCGCGCTTGCCCGCGTCCTCATGGAGCGCGCGGTTCGTTCCCGCAAACTGAAAGCTGCGCAGATCGAGCCACGCGCGCCAGAGTTCCTCAAGGTCGAATGCGGGAACCACACGCTCGACCGCGCAACCGATGGACTCGAAATGCACCAGCGCCTGTTCGCACACGTCCAGCAGCCCAGGCTCCATCGGCAGATGCCCGTTGAGATCGGCCAGCCATGCGATGCGCTTTCCCGCGAAGTCGCGATCAAGCGACGCCTTGAAATCGACCGCATTCCCACTGCGCGTGAGTGGCAGGCGCGCATCGAATCCCGCGATCACCGATAAAAGCAGGGCGAGATCGGGCACATTGCGCGCCATCGGCCCGGTCACACTGAACTGCTGGAAAAAAATCTCGTCGGTCGGGCCATGCGGGACGCAACCCACCGAGGTACGCATGCCGTACACGTGATTGAACGCGGCGGGTGTGCGCAGCGAACCCATCATGTCCGAGCCGTCCGCGACCGGCAGCATGCGCAGTGCGACGCACACGCCCGCGCCGCCACTGCTGCCTCCCGCCGAGAGCGAAGGATCGAAGGCGTTGCGCGTGGTTCCGTAGACCTCGTTGTAGGTATGCCCGCCAAGTCCGAACTCCGGCGAATTGGTGCGCCCGATGAAGACCGCGCCCGACGCCCGCATGCGCTCGAAGGCCACGGCGTCGGTCTGCGATATCTGGTTCCTGAAGATCGGCGAGCCCTTGGTCGTGACCATGCCTTTGACGGGCATGATGTCCTTGGGCGCCTGCGGAAACCCGTGAAGCGCACCCCAGCTGTCGCCGCGCCGGAGTTGCGCATCGAGCTGCCCGGCATGTGCGCGAACGTCCTCGCGCGGCATTGGCGCGACGATGGCATTGACTTCGGGGTTGAAGCGGTCGATCTGCGCGAGATAGGCGTCCATCACCTCAACGCACGACAACTCGCGCGCATGGATGGCCTGCGACAGCGCCGTGGCCGTGAGTTCCACGATGTTCGTGGATTCCGCTTGCGGATTGCTCATGAATGCGCCCTATGGGTGAATCGCCGGAGCCGGCATGATCAAACGAGGCGGCGGCGCGGATGCAGCGGGTAGGCGGGATCGGTGAACCCCGGCGTCGAGGGATGGCCCGGCGAGACGAGTTCGTCGACGAGACCGTCGTCCTCGGGTGTGACGATGTAGTCAAGTGCCGGGAAGTAGTCCTGCCACTGCGCCAGCGTACGCGGCCCGGCGATCACCGAACTCACGGCGCGATGCGCGAGCACCCAGGCGGTCGCGAACTGCGCGAGCGAAATCCCGTTCGGCTCCACGTGCTCCTTGAGCCGCTGCGCGATCCTGAGCGATTCTTCGCGGAACTCGGTCTCGGACATGCGGCGGTCACCACGTGCGGCACGTGTGCCCTCCTGCGGTGCCTGGCCCGGAAGATACTTGCCGGTGAGCACGCCACGCGCGACCGGGCTGTACGAGGTCACGCCCATTCCGAAATGCTCGCAGGCCGGGAGAATCTCGACCTCGGGCATGCGGTTGAGCAGGTTGTAGTACGGCTGGCAGACCACCGGGCCGGGCATTCCGATCTGGCGTGCGCCATGCACCATTTCACCGATGCGCCAGGCGCGAAAATTCGACAGGCCCCAGTAGCGAATCTTGCCGTCACGCATCAGCGCATCGAGCGCATACAGCGGCTCTTCCAGATTCATCTCGTTGAAATCGCGATGCAGGTACAGGACGTCGATGTGATCGGTCTTCAGGCGTTGTAGGCTGGCCTCGACCTCGCGCAGCATCCACTTGCGCGAATACTGAGCTTCGTTCGGACGATCCGACATGCGGTTGCCGAGCTTGGTGGCAAGCACCCAGTCACTGCGCTGCCCTTGCAGGATCTGACCGACCATGGACTCGGACGCGCCCTTGGTGTACACGTCCGCCGTGTCCAGGTAGTTCACGCCCTGTTCGCGCGCTTGAGCGACGATGGACGAGGCTTCGGCGAGTTCGGTCTGATCGCCGAACATCATCGTGCCCAGGCACAGCGCGGACACCTTGAGCTGGCTCTTGCCCAGATTGCGGTATTGCATTTTTTTCTGTCTCCTTCAAATTTCTTCTTGCTGCCCTACCGCGCGAGGCTCAGTAGTGCGGCGGGCGCTCGTTCAACAGCGCCTGCGCCCCTGTGGCAGCACCGGCCTCGGGCAACTGCTTACGCAGATCGGCCAGCGCACCCCGCAGGTCGTCAATCATCTGCTGCTGCCGGTAGATCGTGAGATTGAGCTGATCGAGCAAGTCCTCGGTGTAGCTGGCCTTGATTTCCAGATCACTCAATCGCTGCTCGGTTCGGTTTTCAGTATCGGACATAGGGGTTATCTGCCTTTTGTGTGGACCGAAGTTGCCGACCGTATCACGGGGATGTGACTGCGGCATGCAACGGCGACCCTCACGGCAATCCATTGCTCAGGCGGCGAGCGCTTTCTTCAGGCGCGCGATCCCCTCGCGGATCCTGTCCACGTCAGCCGTCGCGAACGACAGGCGCAGCGTGGACGCATCGGGATTCTGGCTGAAGAACGGCGTGCCCGGCACGAAGGCAACGCCTTCGGCAATCGCGCGTTTGGCCAGCTCGCTCGCGTTGCGCTCCTGACCACGCGCGCCCGTGAGCCGCACCCACATGAAGAGCCCGCCTTGGGTTGCACAAACTCCACCGCGTCGCCAAGCTCGGACCTGAGCGCATCGCCCATGGCCTTCGCGCGTTCGGCATACACGGCGCGCACCCGCGCGAGCGTCTGCGGCATCACGCCGGACTGTAAATACTGAGCGGCAGTTGCCTGCGCATAGGTGCTGGTGTGCGCATCGCTGAACTGTTTGCACATCGTCGCGCGCGCCAGCAATTCGGGGTCGGCGATCAGCCAGCCAATGCGCAGGCCCGGGCACAGCACCTTGCTGAGCGAGCCGCAATGCGCCAGCCATTCGCGGCTACCGGGAACCGTCGGCGACAACGACAGCAGGCTGGGCGGTGGCGCTTCGTCAAAATACAGATCGCCGTAGGGATCATCCTCAACCACCAGCACCTGGTGCTTGACCGCCAGTTCCAACACTCGCTTGCGGCGCTCGAGCGTGAGCGTCGCGCCGCTGGGATTGCCAAACGTGGGAATCAGATACACGAGCCTGGGTTGATGCTCGATGATCAGTTGCTCGAGCGCATCGGGCTGCACGCCTTCGGCATCGATCGGCGCGCTGATGACCTCGGCGCCGTAGAGGCGAAAGCACTGGATCGTCGCGAGAAACGTGGGGCCTTCGACGATCACCTTGTCGCCGGGATTGATCAGCGTCTTGCCGAGCAGGTCCAGCGCCTGCTGACTGCCGGTGGTGACGATCATCTGCTCGGGCGCCACGTCCTTCGCACCCTTGCTCGCCATGAATGCCGAGAGCTGTTCGCGCAGCGGCTGATAGCCCTCGGTCGCGCCGTATTGCAGCGCCGGGCCAGCCTGGGTTGCGAGCACCTCGTCCACGGCGGACTTGATGCCCGCGACGTCGAACAGAGCGCTGTCAGGGAACCCGCCCGCAAAACTGATGATGCCGGGCTTGCCCAGCAACTTGAACAACTCGCGAATCGCCGAGGTTTCGACGTTATTCAACCGGTCTGCAAATTTCATCCCTGTCATCCTTCGAAAATTTCCCTGATTGTCTTGCATTGCGCCGTGCCGCGAATGCGCCCGTCTTGTCATTGTGCATCGTGCGAACGATTGGGGCGCGCGCTCCCGCCTGCGACAAGGCTGCGACAATGCGCCACCATGATGAAACAGAGCGACATCGAGCCCTTCTTCGCCACGCTGAAGGCGGCCAACCCTCAACCCAATACCGAACTCGAATACACCTCGGTCTTCGAGCTGCTCACCGCCGTGCTGCTGTCCGCGCAGGCCACGGACGTGGGCGTGAACAAGGCCACGCGCAAGCTTTTTCCGGTGGCCAATACACCGCAGGCGATTCTTGATCTGGGCGTTTCCGGGCTTGAGGGCTACATCAGGACCATCGGCCTGTACCGCAGCAAGGCAAAGCATCTGATGCAGACATGTCAGATGCTGGTGGAGCGCCACGGCGGCCAGGTTCCACAGACGCGGGAGGAATTGCAGGCGCTTCCGGGCGTGGGCCGCAAAACCGCCAACGTGGTGCTCAATGTCGCCTTTGGTCAACCCACCATGGCGGTCGACACCCATATCTTTCGCGTGAGCAATCGCACCGGTCTCGCTCCCGGCAAGGATCCACTCGCCGTCGAAATGCAGCTCATGAAGCGCGTGCCCGACGAATACGCCGTCGATTCACACCATTGGCTGATCCTGTTGGGCCGCTATGTCTGCCAGGCGCGCAAGCCGCGCTGCTGGGAATGCGTGGTCGCCTCGTATTGCGAGTTCACGCCCAAGACCGCTGCGCCCTGAAGTCGCTGGATGTCCGGCTGGTGCGAAAGTCGCCAATCGAGGCATTGGCTGACATGAGCGATGCGGGTCCGAGGAGAACAATCAACAAAAATAAGCACTCGATCCGCGTTTGCTCAGAAAGCCTGTCGTCATGGGAACAACCAATACTCCAACTCCCACCGAAGCCCAAAGCTCGCCCGATTTCCAGCCTGGCGTGTACACGGCGCATGAAAAGCGCAATCGCGTCTTTGCCATCATGGCCGCCTCGTCAGGCAATCTGGTCGAGTGGTTCGACTTCTATGTCTATGCGTTCTCCGCACTTTATTTTGCGGGCGCGTTCTTTCCCAAATCAGACCCCACGGTCCAACTGTTGAATACGGCAGGCGTTTTTGCGGCCGGATTTTTGATGCGCCCGATCGGTGGCTGGCTTTTTGGGCGGATTGCGGACAAGTACGGACGCAAGCTGTCGCTGCTGATTTCCGTCGCGATGATGTGTACCGGCTCGCTCGTCATCGCATGCCTGCCAACCTATGCGCAGATCGGCGCATGGGCACCGTTCTTGCTGTTGATGTGCCGACTGTTCCAGGGCCTGTCGGTCGGCGGCGAATACGGCACGACCGCCACCTACATGAGCGAGGTGGCGCTCAAAGGGCAGCGCGGTTTCTACTCGTCGTTCCAGTACGTCACGTTGATTGGCGGGCAGTTGCTGGCAGTGCTCGTGATCGTGATTCTCGAATCCATTCTGACGGACGAGCAGTTGCGCTCGTGGGGATGGCGCATTCCCTTCGTCTGTGGAGCAGTTGCTGCCGTCGTGGCTTTGCTGCTGCGTCGCACGTTGCATGAAACACAGACGGACGCAGCCAAAAATAGCAAGGATGCGGGAACGGTCAGCGGACTGTTCCGTCATCACGCGGCTGCGTTCATCACGGTACTTGGTTTCACAGCGGGCGGATCGCTGATCTTCTACACCTTCACCACCTATATGCAGAAATATCTGGTGAACACCGTGCACCTGCCCATCAAGACCGCAAGCTACGTGATGACCGTGGCACTGTTTCTCTACATGTGCATGCAGCCGCTTTTTGGCATGCTCTCCGACCGCATCGGGCGACGCAACAACATGCTGCTGTTTGGCGCAGCGGGCGCCGTCCTGACGGTGCCAATCCTCACCGCGCTGCGACACACGAGCAGTCCATACGTCGCGTTGGCGTTGATTGTGCTGGCTCTCGCCATCGTCAGCTTCTACACGTCGATCAGCGGCATTGTGAAGGCGGAAATGTTCCCACCCGAGGTGCGCGCTCTTGGTGTGGGCCTCGCGTATGCGGTGGCGAACGCGATTTTCGGTGGGTCGGCCGAGTATGTTGCGCTCGGCCTCAAATCCTTGGGCCATGAGTCCGCATTCTTCTGGTATGTGACCGTGATGATGGTGATCGCCTTCCTGTTCAGCCTGCGACTGCCCAAACAGGCGGCCTACCTCCATCACGATCATTGACGTCCATGCGCGCAGCGCACCAAAGCTCAGCTCAGGTGGCTGCCATCGACACCCGCCGATTCGAAGCTCGCCATCTCGCGCAGGAACGCGCAGGCCGATTCGAGCAGCGGCCATGCCAGCGCAGCGCCTGAGCCTTCGCCGAGACGCAAACCCAGATCGAGCAACGCATCGCCGTTGAGCAAACGCAACATGTGCGTATGACCGGGCTCACCGGAGCGGTGCGCGAACACGCAGCGCTCGAGCACTGCCGGTTGCAGCATGCTTGCGACCAGCACGGCAGCGCTGGTGATGAAGCCATCGACCACAACGACGCGCCGCTCGGCAGCGGCCTGTAGCACGGCGCCCGTGAGCGTTGCCACTTCAAAACCGCCCAGCGCCGCGAGCGCGTGAAGTGGCCGCCTCGCGTCGGAGTTGGCGCGCAGTGCGGTCTCCAGAACCTGGAGCTTGCGCGCGACGCCGGCGGCATCAAGCCCCGTGCCCGCTCCCGTGCAGTCCGCGAGCGGGATACCACCCAGTCGCGCCAACAGCAATGAGGCCACGGACGTATTGCCGATGCCCATCTCGCCAAGCAACAACGCATTGCCCGGCATGTCGCGCACCAACTGTTTGCCGTTCTCGATGGCTTGCTCGCACTGCGCCATCGTCATTGCCGGCCCCACGCTCGCGTCCTGCGTTCCTGCGGCCACGCGGCACGACACCAGACGCGGCGCGCCCGCCTGGTGCGCACGCGGCGGAATCTCACGGGCCACGCCGCAATCGGCCACGGTCAACGCCAGCCCGTGCTGACGCGCCAGCACGCTCACGGCGGCCCCTCCTGCCAGAAAATTCTCGACCATCTGCCAGGTCACATCACTCGGATAGGCCGATACGCCCTTTGCCGCAAGTCCATGATCGCCCGCGCAGACCAGCATCTGCGGCTGGCTCAGCACGGGTTCTTCGCTACCGAGGATGCTGCCGATGCGGTGCGCCAGCGTTTCGAGCCGACCCAGTGCGCCCAGAGGCTTGGTCTTGCCATCAATGCGCTTGCGCAAACGCTCGCTCAGCGCCTGGTCGCCCATCGGCTCGATTTCAGGAATCAACATGGTCTACCCATCCAATTTTTCAAAAAAACATCAATCCAGCGCCAGCGCAGCGGGATCGAACCACTCGCCCACGCCCTGCGCCATGCGCTCGAACACCGCATCGAGCGTGGTGGCACCCGCGCCGAACATTGCAAAAAGCACGTTGGCATCTTCAAACATGCCGTGCAGATAAACGCCCAGCACGTTGCCCGCGCCGTTCTGCCAGGCCACACCGGGAATCACGCTGCGCGCAACATCACCGGCAGCCGCCATCGCCGGATGCTGCGCGGTCTGGCCGTGATGAATTTCGTAGCCACGCAAGGCCACGCCGCTCAACGCCGCCCAGGGTCCGCACAGTTCACCGAACTGCGTCGTCGTCAACCGCACGGTCTTGTCTGCTTCAAAGCTGGTGACCAACGGTAGCAGGCCGAGCCCGGGCGCATTGCCGTCCACCCCCACGGTGTCGATCAACGCCTCGCCCAGCATCTGAAGCCCTCCGCACACGCCGAGCACCCTGCGGCCTCGCGCCGCGTGCGCAGCGACGGCAGCATCCAGCCCCTGCGACCGCAGCCACGCGAGATCGGCTGCGGTGGACTTCGAGCCCGGGAGAATGATCCAGTCTGCGCCCTCGACATCGGCCGGACTGCGCGCCCAATTCAAACGCACGCCAGCTACATTCTTGAGCGGCTGAAATTCGTCGAGATTGCTGATGCGCGGATAGGCAATCACGGCAATGCGCGTGTGCACCGCACCGCTAGAGCCCTGCGCCCTGTCATCGAACACCCCGTCTTCTTCGGGCAGACCGTGGTTCCACTGCATCGGAATCGTCGCCACCACCGGCACGCCGGTGCGCTCGAACAGCATCTGCGGCGCGGGCGCGAGCAGGGCCGCATCGCCGCGAAACTTGTTGAGCACGAAGCCCGTGATCATGGCACGCTCATCTTCGGGAAGCAGCGCCCAGGTGCCGTAGAGATGGGCGAACGCGCCGCCACGATCAATGTCGGAGACCAGCAGACAACGCGCGCCGGCATGCCTTGCCACGCGCATGTTGACCACGTCGCTCGCATGCAGGTTGATCTCGGCCGGTGAACCCGCGCCCTCGATCACCACCACGTCGTTTTGCGCACGCAGTGCGTCGAGCGACGCTGCGATTTGCGGCCAAACCTGTTGACTGCGCCCGCGCCAGGGCAGCGCGGTCAGCTCGCGGCTGACCTGTCCGAGCAGCACGACCTGGCTGTGGGTATCCGCCTCGGGCTTGAGAAGCAGCGGATTCATGCGCACGTCCGGTGTCGCGCGGGCGGCGAGCGCCTGGAAATACTGCGCGCTGCCGATCTCGCCGAAGCCGCCATCGGGCGCTGCCACGACGCGCGCGTTGTTGCTCATGTTCTGCGCCTTGAATGGCGCAACGCGCAAACCCTGATTGGCATACCAGCGACAAAGCGCCGTGGTCAGCCAGCTCTTGCCAGCGCCGCTGGTCGTTCCCAGCACCATGATGCAACGTGCGCTCATGTAGCGACTCCTTGTATCCAGACTTCCTTCAATGCGGCCTGCGATGGCGGCGACAGCACGCCAAGCCGCACGTGTTGCGCCAGACCGAACGAGGCGCAATCGCGCAGCTTGATGCCGTGCGAGCGCAGCGTGCGGAGCGCATCAGCAGCATCGCAGTCGTCGGGCAGGCGCGCGGTGAAATAGTTCGCCAGGCTGCCGTCTATCACCTGCCAGCCCAGCGCCGTGCACACGCCGATCTGCGCTTGCTTCCAGGACTTCAAGGTGGCGAGCGACCGCGCCAACCACAGTTGAACATCGGGTTGCACCCAGCTCTCCAGCATCGCCACGCCATGCGCGCCCACGGGCCACGATGCAGCCATGGATCGCAGCAGTTCGAGATCGGCCGACTCAGCATGCTCCGGCGCAATGGCATATGCCGCGCGAACGCCTGTGAGCGCCAGCGCCTTGTTCGGCGTCCACAACTGCCACGCAGATTCCGGCAGGCGTGAAGCCGATGCAGCGTGCAGGCACAACGGGACGTACGCGCAATCGAGCACGCGAAGGTCCGTCGACGTCGTGGAGCGCAGCCATTCATCCACGGACGCATCGCGCGTCCCGAGCGGGCTCGACGGTTCGCACGCCCAGTGCAAGGCAGGCGCTGCGCCGTCCTCCAGGCGCAGTCCCCAGACTTGCGCGGCGCGCGCGTAGTCGCCATAGCCGTGCAGCGGCACGCGCGCATGCAAAAAGCCCTTGCGTGCCGCAAATGCGCTGATGCGCTGCATGAATTCGCTGGCACTCGCGGCGATCACGATGCGGTCTGCATCGACGCGATGAAACGCACCCAGCAGCGCGCGCAGCCGGGTGTAATGCGGGTCGGGATAGCGCGCCGCATCGGCCCGGCGCAAGGCCTCCAGCGCCCTATCGCACGACCCGCAGGCGTTGGCATTGGTCGAGAAGTCATGCAGCGGCACGCCCTGCGCATCGGGCCCGCCGTGCACCGATTCAGAAACGGCGCTTTGCATCATGTGCGCACCACCCATGTCGATACGAGAAACAGCACCGCCGCGATCATCACGCAGCCCAGTGTCCGCGAAGCAATGGCAACGGCGCGTGCAATGTCCCCGGGCGCGGCGCGCTGCCCGTCAGGATGAAGCACATAGACGTCGGGCTTGGACAGGCACACGTCGAGCGCCAACGCCATCGCCGCCATCGGCCAGCCACTGTTGGGCGAAGGCGTCCTGCGTGCGCTACGCGCAAGATCGTCCCAGCGCTCGCAGCGTGAGACCAGCCACAACGCCACCGCGGTGATGCGCGCAGGAATCCACGACAGCACGTCGTCGGCGCGCGCGGCCCATTTTCCGGCCCACTGCCAATAGCGCCCGCCACGCATTCCCGGATAGCCCCACATTGCGTCCGCCGTGTTCGCAAACCGATAGAGCACCATGCCCGGAAGCCCGCCCACCACCAGCCAGAAGACCGGTGCAACGACCGAGTCGTTGAGATTCTCGGCCAGTGACTCGATGGCGCTTTCGCGCACCTGCATCGCGCTCAGTGCGTGCACATCACGGCTCACCAACCGGCCGAGTTGCGTCTGACCTTCGTGCAGCGAACGGTCCAACGCGTTTTCCACCGCCATCACCTCATCGCGAAGCATTCGCCACGAAAGCATGGGTTTGATCAGCACGCCGAGTAACGCAGAGGCAAGCCACCACGGCGTGTGCGACAGGATGAAGGTTTGCAGCAGCACCGCAGGCACCACAAAGGCCAACGCCAGCACGGACCAGCCGAGCGCGGCGCGCCAGAAGCTGCGCAGATCCCGGCCCGTGGGCTCGGTGGGGGCAGTGACACTGCCCACGTGCTCCAGGGCGCGCCCCATCCACACGACCGGATGCCAGCGCGCGGCGGGCTCTCCCCAACGAAGATCGATCGCGAGCGCGATCAGCAAGGCCACAGCAAATATTCCGCTCGTCTGCAAGGGCGCCTCGCCTCAATCCTCGATGCCGCGCTGCGCGGGAATGCCTGCCTTGAACGCGTGCTTGATCAGTTTCATCTCGGTGACGGTATCCGCGACGTCGATGATTTCCTGCGGGCAGCGACGACCCGTCATGCACACATGCACGTGGCGCGGGCGCTCGGCGAGCGTGGACAGCACGTCTTCCAGCGGCAACCAGCCGTAGATCAGCGGGTAGGTGATTTCGTCGAGCACCACCAGAAAGTGCTCGCCCGCGAGAATGGTCGAGCGCGCGCGCTGCCAGCCTTCTCGGGCGAGTTCTGCCGAATGCTCCAGATCGCGGCTTTTCCAGCTGAACCCGTCACCGAGGCCTTCGATGGGAATTCCCAGACTCTCGAACATCCGGTGCTCGCCAAAGCGCGCCGTCGGCACCTTCATGAACTGAAAAATCTTGACCTTCTTGGCGCGGCCATGCGCGCGCAAAGCCAGGCCGAATGCCGCCGTGCTCTTGCCCTTGCCGTCGCCGGTATTCACCAGCAGCAGGCCGCGCCGCTCGCCATCGGGTTTCTCGTAGCTCTTGTCGACTGGGGGACTTTCGATTTCCATATGCTTGCGTGTTCCGGTTGTTTAAGTGTGCGGGCTTGCACGGAAGGTCAGTGCGCGTTCAGCGCGAAGGGTGCTGGCGTGCGGGCCAATGCGGCAATGCGACCCAGACGTCATCGACCTGTCTGACGCGAATGCGGTGCTCGAACACCTGCTCCAGCGCCGCATGCGTCGCGGCATCGCTGCAGGGCCCGTGATGCTGGATGCGGCCATCCGCCATGATCACCATGTCGTCCGCCTGTAGCGCAATCGAGACCTCGTGAAGCACGCTGACCACGGTACTGCCTGCGCCGACCAGTTCACGCACCGTGTGCACCCAGTCGGTCTGATGCGGCGGATCGAGGTTCGCGAGCGGCTCGTCCATCAGCAGCACATCGGCCTGCACCGCCAATGCGCGTGCCAGCAGCACCCGTTGACGCTCTCCGCCCGAAAGCTGCGACAGCGGCCTCGCACGCCAAGGCCACGCCTGCGTGGCACGCAGCGCCTGCTCGACGGCCTCGAAGTCCGCCTTGTCCGGAGGAGCCAGCCAGGCCTGATGCGGCAGACGCCCGAGCATCACCACGTCGTGCACCTGAAGTTCCTCCATGGCGACCTCGTTCTGCCCGAGCCACGACAGGCGGCGCGCACGCTCGCGCGCCGCCATGCGGTGAAGCGGTTGCCCCAGCAATTCCACGTCGGCCTCTACCTTCGCGTGCTTGAGAAGACCCGCCATCGCCTTGAGCAACGTGGACTTGCCTGCGCCGTTGGGCCCGACGATACTGGTCCAGCGTGCCGCTGAAATATCGAGATCGATGCCATGAAGAATCTCGGCGTCGCCCGCACGCACGGTCACATGCCTGGCGCGTATCGCCATCGATGGGGAAGTCACAACGCACCTCCGCCACCCGCCGTGCGGCGGTGCATGAGCCACAGCAGATAGGTGCCGCCGAGCGCGGCGGTCAGCACGCCCACTGGAAGCTCCTGCGGCGCAATCAACCAGCGCGCCAGCACGTCGGCGGACTGCAAAAGCACCGCGCCCATGATGCTGGAGAGCACGACATGCCAGGGATGGGTGACCCGCACCATCGAACGCACCAGATGCGGCGCGGCCAAACCCACGAACGCGATCAGACCGGTATGGGCCACTGCCGTTCCGGTCGCAAGCGCCATGGCGGCAATCAGTCCCGCACGCATCGGGCCGAGCGGCAAACCAAGACTGGCGGCGGTTGCCTCGCCGAGCGTGAGTCCGTCCAGCGCGCGCGCCAATGCCCACGCCGTGATCGCGCACAGCAACCAGCAGCCCAGCATCAGCGCGACGGCGGACCAGCCCACGAAAGCCGTCGTGCCGAGCGTGAATGCCTGCATCGCCTGAAGAATCTCGGGCGAGCTCAACTCCACCAGATCGCGCGCCGCGCCCAGCACCACCCCGACGATCACGCCCGCCAGCAAAAGGCGTAAGGTGTGCTGCGCGCCGCGCGCCAGAATCAGCGTGAGCATCACCGCCGCCGCCGCACCGACAAATGCCACACCGGTAATGCCCATGCGCGCCAACAGACTTGCGGAAGCCGGCGCCACGCCGAGCCACGCCATGGCCAGCGCTCCGCCCAGCGTTGCGCCCGAGGCGCTGCCCAGCAGATAGGGATCGGCCAGCGGATTGCGAAACAGCCCCTGCGCAATCGCCCCAGCCAGCCCGAGCAAGGCGCCGGCAAGCCATGCTCCGACCGTGCGCGGCATGCGGATTTCCATGACGATCTGGCGCGCCACCGGATCATCGGAGAGATGCAGCAAACTCTCGAATCCCGTGCTGCCCACGGATGCGCCCACGGCCAACAACAACAAGCTGGCAATCGCCAACGCCAGCATCAGCCACGCCGCGCGGTGGCGATGGGATGCCGTGGCCAGCACATCGGCTTCGGGAGCCATCACGTTGGCGTTCATGGAGCCTTGTCCGCCAGACACCGCGCCATGATGCGAGCAGCCTCGGCCATGCGCGGGCCGGGGCGCACCAGCACATCGGACTCGGCCGCGTCGAAGGAGCACACGCGCTTCTCGCGCACCGCCTTCATGGCGTTCCAGCCCGGGTAGCTGGTGGCCTCCTGCATGCTGCGATTGCCGATCATGATGACGTCCGGGTTGGCGCGCACGATGAATTCGGGATTGAGCCGGGGAAACGGTCCGAGCGACGCGGGAACGACGTTGCGCGCACCAAGCTGGGAAAGTATCTCGCCCATGAACGATTTCTCGCCCGCTGCGTAGGGACCGCGGCTCACCTCGAAATAGACACGTACACCGTTCACGCGCGCCGGCAGCGACTGGCGCGCGGCCTGCACGGCAGCGTCGATCTCGCGCCATGTGCGCAGCGCGCCCTGCTCCGGCGGCACATGAAGAATGCTGCCGATGATGTCCAGCATGCGCTTTGCATCCGCGAGGCGGCGCGGCTCCAGCGCCACCACGGTGAAGCCCAGCGATTCCAGCCGGTCCCGGCCGCGGCCACTGGTGGACATCAGCACCAGATCGGGTTTGAGCGCAACCACGGCCTCGATGTTGGGATCGATGCCGCCGCCCAGCTTGGGCAGCCGCGTCACCGATTCTGGCCAGTTGGAGTAGCGGTCGGTGCCGACCAGGCGCTCGCACTGCCCGAGCGCGCAGACACTCTCGGTTAGCGACGGCAACAGGCTCACGATGCGCGCGGGTGCACTCTTGAATTCAAAGGCTTTGCCGCGATCATCGGTGATCTGTACGGCCTGCGCCGACGCCGCAAGACAGCCCATTGCCGCGATTGCGATCAGGGCCCGCTGCACAGCGCGTGCGGCCCGCGCAGTCAGGGAGATTCTCCAATTACCGACCCGGTGGCCGCTCGCTTCACTCATCTGCATCGTCCTTCAAACACATGGGCAGGCCTGCCACCATCAGCGTCACGCGCGCGCAGCCGTTGGCGACCTGCTGATTCAACGCGCCAAGCGCATCCACAAACGCGCGCACCTCGCGCCCCATGGGAATGACGCCAAGACCAATCTCGTTTCCGACCACGATCACCGGCCCGCGCGCATCCCGAAGGGCCTGCAGGAATGCGGCGGATTGTGCAGGCCAGTCCCGCGGCTGCTTGTCACTTTCGCGAGCAGGCATGAGCCAGTTGGTGAGCCACAGCGTGAGGCAGTCCACGATCAACAGGTGGCTGGCATCCGACTGCGTAGCAATCAACGCACTCACGGCGAGCGGCTCCTCAATCGTTGCGAGTCCGGGCACGCGTTCAAGGCGATCATGCTGATGGCGTGCGATGCGCGCCCGCATTTCATCATCCCACGCCTGTCCCGTAGCGATGAGGCTTGCGCGATGCGCGGGGTGCGAGCCGAGCCAATGTCGCGCCAGCATTTCGGCACGGCGGGACTTGCCGCTTTTCTGTCCGCCAAGGATCAGTTCGCTGCGCGCAATCGAGAGCCTGTCGGTGGCTGCGGGCATCATGCTTGCCGATCCTTCATGGCCCGGTTCTCACAGCGGCGCCCACTTCAATCCGACGTAGAGCGTGCGACCTGCCGTGGCGTAGTTGCGCGCGAGCTGGTAGTCCTTGTCGGCCAGATTGTTGATGCGGGCAAGCAAGGTGAAGTCGCGCCCGACGCGGGTGCTGGTGTAGAGGTTGAACACCGAATAGCCGCCGAGCATGTTGTTGCCCGAGCCGCTGTCGTAGCGACGCGATGCGGCGTTGACCTCGGCACCCACGGTCCAGCCCCCGATCATCGTGTCTGCGCCCAGCTTGGCATAGCGCTTGGAGCGCCGCGCCAGTTGACGCCCCGTATCCAGATCGTGCGGATTCTGGAAATCCAGCGAACCATTGAGCGACACCGGGCCCAGCTTGTGCGCCGCGCTCAGGGTCACGCCTTCGTATTCGGCGCGGCCCACCGCCTGATAACAGCCCCAGGATGATGGGCAAGTGCCAGGAGCGCCATAGATGATCAGATTGCTCACGCGGTTGCGGTAGGCCACCAGCCCCGCGCTCGTCGAGCCGCGCGTCCAGCGGGTACCGATCTCGAGGTTGCGGCCACTCTCGGGTTTGAGCGACGCATCACCATATTCGCTGAAGCGCTGGTAGAGCGTCGGTGCACGAAATGAAGTACCGCCCCCGGCCGTCACACGCCATTCGCTATTGATCGCATAGCCGTAGGAAAGGCTGCCCGTGGTCTTGCCGCCAAACTCGCTGTCGTCATCGCGCCGCAGGTTGGACTGGAGCGTGTGCGCACCGGAAATCAGCCCATAACCGAGCGCCAGCGCGTTCTGTGAACGGTCACGCTTCAGGTCCGGGGCATACTGGGTTGCGGAGTTGTGCAACTCGTCCTCGCGACGTTCGAGTGCCGCGGTGAACCGGTGTATGCCAAGTCGGTATTCGTTCTGAAACAGATAGCTTCGCACCGTGGTCTCTGTCATGTAGAAGTTCGGCTCGCTACTGTACTTGGCATCCGACTGGTTCACCTGCACGAGCGTGCTGTAGTTGCCGTTCCATTTCGCATCCCAGGAAAGGGCCGCCGTGCGCAGTTGGTGATGGTTGCGGTCATCGCTCTTCAACCCCGTGGAGTCGTCGTACTGCGAATTGAGGTTGCTTGCCAGCAGCGATGCTTGCAGCCGCTGGCCCGGCGCGAAATTCCAGCCCAAGCGCGCGTTGCCGGAAGTGCGCTTGTAGCCGTCGTCGTCCGGATTGGCCGTGGGGATCGGACGAGCGTTGAAGCCGTCACTGCGCTCATGCGAAACGCCAAGCGAGTAGTCAAATGCACCGGCGCTGCCGCTCACGCCCGCCTCGGCCGTGCGCGTGCCCTGGTTGCCAAAACCCACGCCCACATAGGGCGCAGGCTTGCCCTCGCCTTTTTTGGTGAACAATTGAATGACACCCGAGACGGCGTCCGAGCCGTAGACGGCTGCCGCAGGACCACGCAGCACCTCGATGCGATCAATCTGCGAGAGCGGAATCTGCTCCCATTGCACACCGCCCGTGGTTTGTGAATCGACACGCACGCCGTCGATGTAGACCGCCGTGAAGCGGTTTTCGCCACCGCGCACGAGCACGCTGGCATTGGCTCCCGGACCACCGTTGCTGGTGGTCTGAATGCCGGGCACGCGCGAGAGCACGTCGGCCACGCTGACCGCGCCGCTCTTCTGGATGGCGGTCGAGTCGATGATGGAGACATCGGCAACCAGATCCGACAGCGGCTGCTCGACGCGTGTGGCGGTCACCACCGTTTCGCGCAATTCGGACGCGGTGGCCGCCTGCGCCACCAGGGTCTGGGAGAAGGACGGAAAACAGGCGGCAAGCGCCAAGGGCAAGGCCGCAGCGCGAGCCAATACAACAGTGCGAGTTGTCATCGTGGACAAATTTGAGGAATCGCCGCGTCCGACCTCCCCGTCGGACAATGGCATCACAGCTCCGTTCGTGATGAAAGACCCTCATGGAACCATGCCCATAGAGACGACAGCGCGAGCGTAACCACCGTGTTGGCCGGTATCCGGGCTGGCGGCACACTCTTCAACCGCCTTCCCGCATGCTTGTTCAAGGCTTGCAGTGGCTGTGCTGGCAAAGAGGGAATCCCGAAGGGATTCGTCCGCTGACCGTTGCGGGGGCAGCGCAGGCTCTGGTGTATTCCGTGGCGGAAATCCGTCCCTGCTTCCCGTTGAACTGCGGCGTGTGAACCACGTCGCGAGCACCAACGACGTAATTTTACGATTGTTTATGCGGCGATCCGTACAATGTGTTTTGTATGGCACCCCCATCTTCCCTAGACCAGATCACCGAGCGCGTCGAGCGTCTGTTGGTTCGTTATGCTGAACTGCAACGCACCAACGCGTTGCTGTCCCAGCAGGTTCTGACCCTGACACAAGAGCGCGACTCCCTCAAATCCCGCCTTCACACGGTTCGCCATCGCATGGACTCGCTGCTGGAGCGCCTGCCCGATATCCCGGATTCGAAAGACAACCCGTCATGAAGCAGATCGAGGTGAAGATCATGCAGCAGAGCTATCTGCTCAGTTGCCCTGAAGGCCAGGAACCTCGCATGCTGGACGCGGTCGAGCGCGTGGATGCCGCCATGACGCGCATCCGTGATGCCGGCAAGGTACGCGCCCGCGAACGCATTGCCGTGCTCGCGGCCCTGAACATGGCATTCGAAATAGCGGACCATGAAACGGCGGCTGTCGCCGCCCGGGAGCAGGCCGAAGCGCTGATCGCAGCCGCTGCTGCTGCACCGGTGGCCATTGCAGCGCCCGACTCCGCATCGCGTGAAGATGACGAGGCCCGCGTGCGAAGCCTTTTGCAACGCCTTGACGAGACACTCGGCGACGACGGTCGTCTGCTCTGACCGCACCACGATCCGCGCAGAAAATCAAACCGTGAAAAATCACGCGCGAGCGTCCGGGAATTGAGACCCGTTTTTTCCAGGATCGTACGCCGACGATTTACAATGAAGGCGTCTGCGGTGTTGCCGGACTTTATATTTCCTTGAACCAATGCTCCCTGAGCACGGGCTTGATACATCACCTGATGAGCGTGATCGTCTCGCGTCAGATGAACCCAACGTCAGGTTGCTCTTGCCCACCTGAACCCCCGGTTCAGGATGACAGGTTCGGTGGCATTGCAGACACCCATTTCCCAAAAAACGCTCCTTGAATCATTCAGGAGCGTTTTTTATTCGTGTCAGGGCAGACACCACGGGGCGGGTTGCTGATGCACGGCACCCCACCAAAGTGCCGTACTACCCAACCCGATCAGGATCAAGCCCGCAAGACGGGACCCCCAGGCCTCCCAGAGCGGATCGCGAACGCGCTCACGCAGGCTCACCCAGACCCATCGCCCCGCCACCAGCCACACGCCGCTCGCCACGGCAAACAGCGCCATGGACAAGGCACCGGCCACGGGCCCCCGCTCAAGGCAGCGAGCAACAAGGCCGAATACAGGAGTCCACAGGGCATGAAGGCCCACGCACAACCGACCGCAAAGAGACCACCGGAACGCGAGACCACCGGCTGAACGCGTTGCCATGCACGCCGCCCCGCAGACTCCATCCATGCGGGCGCATTCAGCCGCATCACCATCATCAGACCCCACGCAATGATGGCGACATGCACCAGACTCCACACCGAGCGCAGTGCGCTGGTGCCTTGGCTGAACCACGCCAGCCGATCCATGGCATAGGCAGCCATCGCGCCAACGAGCGAATAGGCCAGAATCCGTCCCGCATGAAACAGCACCGGCCTCACGAGCATCGAGCGCCGGCTGGGAACAAATTTCACGACCCGAGTCTGCGCGGCAATCGCGCCCCCCTGCTGCTGAAGCAGCGCGCTACACGGCGCAGCGCACATCACCAGGCAATGCGCGCCGCCCAGCAACCCCATCAGAAACGCTGCCCACGCAATGGCCCACATGACGATCGATCAGATGATCCGGGAGAAGCGTTCGCGGTTGCGATTGCCCTGCAGATAGCGGTCGAACAACATGGCCACGCCGCGCACAAAATGCCAGCCCAACGGGGTGACCTCGATGCTGTCCTCATGCAGGCAGACCAGGCCTTTTTCCTCCATGGCCTCGAGTTGCTCGAGTTCGGGCGCGAAATAACTTCTGAAATCAATCAGCCAGGCCTGCTCGACGGGCTCGAAGATCAATTCGCCCTGACACATCAGCGCCATGATGACCGAGCGTCGCAGCAGGTCGTCCCGCGAAAGCGCCAGGCCGCGCACGACCGGCAAGCGCCCATGATCGATGCAGTCATAGTATTCGTCGAGTGTCTTGGCGTTCTGGCTGTAGGTGGCGCCCACCTTGCCGATCGACGACACACCCAGCCCGATCAGGTCGCAATCGGGCTGCGTGCTGTAGCCCTGGAAATTGCGATGCAGTCGCCCCTGACGCTTGGCGACCGCCAAAGAATCGTCGGGCAGGGCAAAATGATCCATGCCTATATAAACATATCCTGCACCCTGAAAAACTTCGAGGGACCGTGCCAGCATCGCCACCTTGGCAGCGGGCATTGGCAGCTCCTCCGAGTAGATTCGACGCTGAGGCTTGAAACGTTCCGGCAAGTGCGCGTAGGCATAGAGAGCGATGCGATCAGGCCTCAGTTCACAAACCTGGGCAAGCGTGCGCTCGAAGGATTCCGGCGTCTGACGTGGCAACCCATAGATCAGATCGACGTTCACCGATTCGAATCCAATTCGGCGCGCCTCCTTCACCAGCCGGAACACCTGCTCAGCGGGCTGCTCGCGGTGCACGGCCTTCTGCACCTCTGGATCGAAATCCTGAACGCCAAAACTCAGGCGATTGAACCCAAGTTGGTGCAAAAACATCAAACGACTATTGTTAACAGTTCGTGGATCGACCTCTATGGAGTACTCGCCGCCCGGTTCGAGTACGAAACTCCGCCGGATCATCGACATCAGATCCTGCAAACCTTCATTCGACAAAAAAGTGGGCGTGCCGCCGCCGATATGTAATTGACTGACATGCTGATTGACACCGCAGTGTTCAGTGTGTAAATCAATCTCGCGGCTTAGATAGCGAAGATAGGCTTCCGCTCGCTCCGGATGTTTGGTGATAATCTTGTTGCACGCACAGTAGTAACAGAGAGATTCACAGAATGGAACGTGCACATAGAGGGACAACGGTAGCGCTTTGGCATTCGAGCCGATTCGCCGCTGTTGCAGAGCGAGGATGTACTCATCTTGACCAAACGCTTCAACGAAGCGATCTGCCGTAGGGTAGGACGTATAGCGGGGCCCGGAAACGTCGAATTGACAGATTAGTTCGGGTGTAACAGCAGGCATAGCGGATTTCCATAGGTTCGCCTGCGACTGTGCCGCACCTGCATAGGATTGTCCTTGATGCAAGTCAATTCAGTTTGGCGTGTGGACTGGGACAATTCCCCTGCATCTACCGATGCCTACGGTCGAGGGCAAGTGGGCTACTCACTTCCATTAACCGATAACTTGTATAAGGCGCCACTGCAAATGACACCGCAAACCATCAAAGTCGCATGCTCCAATTGCAACCTGCGAGAACTTTGCATGCCTCTTGGACTCTCCGAGGAGCAACTCAAACGACTCGACGAAGTGATTGCAGTTCGTCGCAAAGTCAAGCGTGGCGGAACGTTGTTTCGCAATGGAGAGCCCTTCACTTCACTGTTCGCAATACGAACCGGTTTCTTCAAAACCTGCGTGGCGACCGAAGACGGCCGTGACCAGGTCACCGGATTCCAGATGGCTGGCGAGATCATCGGCCTTGACGGCATCGTGAGCGACCGTCACACCTGCGATGCGGTCGCGCTCGAAGACGCGGAGGTGTGCGTCATGCCTTTCGAAAACATCGAAGAGCTGTCGCGTGAAGTCAAGGCCCTGCAGCATCACGTTCACAAGATCATGAGCCGCGAAATCGTGCGCGAACACGGTGTCATGCTGCTCCTGGGAAGCATGCGCGCCGAAGAACGCCTCGCCGCATTTCTACTGAACCTGGTGCAACGTCTGCACGCCCGCGGCTTCTCGCAGTCCGAACTGGTGCTGCGCATGACGCGCGAGGAAATCGGCAGCTACCTCGGCCTCAAGCTCGAGACCGTGAGCCGCACGTTCTCGAAGTTCGTTGAGGAAGGCATCGTGGAAGTCAAACAGCGCCACGTGCGCATCGTTGACGCCAACGCCCTGCGCAACATCGTCAACAGCCAGCAGGCCCGCCACTGAGTCTTTGCTGAACGCGCTGCGCAACGTTTGCAGCCGGGGAACTTGTTCAACGTTGCGCGGTTCTTCCATTCATCGCATCCGTTCCCAGCGATGCGTTACGCGTGTACCCGTGACGTGGGAGCAAACGACCTGGGCAAATGGCCGCCTTGTCGCAGACGCGCGGATCGCAACGCTCTATTTACTGAGAGAACTTGGCGCAATCGGTCGGGCGATCATCACATGGCACCGGGCAGCGATTCACCTCGAACGGCGAGAGTGACAGCAGAGTCGTCAAACTGCTGGCCAGCATGATGATGAACCAGAACGCGAAGAACGCGATCGTATAGACGCCTGTCCGCGACAACACCACGGGTGTGTCGAACCATTCCAACGCCTGCGGGTCCACAAAAGCAAACACCGTCATCTCCAGAACGCCGGCCATCAAAAACGCCGGCCACGCAATCCACATGAGTCGCTGAGCCTTCATTGCTGAGTTCCTTTCTCTTTCTCGCTTACGGTCGCCGTCATTGAGTACGCTGGATTTCCGATGATCGATTCATTTTTTCAAATGAATACCTAACACTAGCATCGAGCATTGGGCATGTACATAGCGCAAGCCCTGTTCGGGGCATCGTGCATTCGAGCGACCCGCATTCCACATCGGCGTCGGGCGCGTAGAGTGTTCATCGCTTGTTCTTGCCGATTAAGCCGTCCTCACGCGCGTCGCGGCAGCCACGACACGATCCAGGAGCTAAGCCGCCTCACTGATCAGCGGGACGCATCGCATCGTCCGAAGTAGCAGCATGATTGCGCCCCTTCAATGCTGGCATCATGGCCCGGTCCTTCTGCTCGCGGAGTGTCTCGTTGATGCGTAGGCCACGCTGGTAATAGTCTTCCTCGACTACCGGATCAGGCCTGCTGATTGCGAGCCACAGCGTGACGAAACCGGCAACAACGACGATGGCTGGACCCGCAATAATCAACCAGACGTGCCCGAAACGCCACCATGGCAAGGGTGGGGTCTGGTCCATCTTCTTCACTTTGGAAATTTCTGTCGTGCTTTGCATCTTCACTACTCCTTGGCACATGGCTCACCCTGGCAGGCGATACCACGCGCAGTTTGACTATGGTTTTCAACGAGGCACATGAAACACCGATTTCTCGGAAACCCTGGCGTTGTCCTCCCGTGCCGCGATGTCGAACATGACCTTGTGTGACCCGGGTTCGGCACTGCCATATGGAATCTGCAGACGCACGGAAACCCACTTGGATTCGGCAGGTCCCACTTCAACCAGCGGATCCGTGACGACGGAGAGTCCTTGCAAGCCCGTTGCACCGATGCGGTAGCTGCGCACGCCCTCCGTGGCGTTCATGATCTGCAGACGGTAGACGTTCTCAAGTTTGCCGCCCGCGACAATGCGCGAGAGCGCCGCGCGATCGCGAACCACGTCCACCTTGAGCGGCGTGCGCCCCACGAGACTGACCATCATGGCGATGCAAAGGCCGATCAGTACCGAGCTGTAGAGCAGGACGCGCGGACGCAAAACGCGCTTGAACATCTGCGACTGTGTGAGTTTCTGCGCGATGCCGTTTTGGGTGCTCAGACGGATCAGTCCGCGCGGATACTGCATCTTGTCCATCACGACATTGCAGGCGTCGATACACAGGCCGCAACCGATGCATTCGTACTGGAGACCGTCACGGATATCAATGCCTGTCGGACACACCTGCACGCACAGGCTGCAATCGATGCAGTCACCCAGTCCGGCCGCCTTGTAGTCAAGCTTCTTGTTGCGAGGGCCGCGCATCTCGCCACGCGCCGGGTCGTAGCTGACGATAAGAGTGTCCTTGTCAAACATGGCACTTTGAAAGCGCGCATAGGGACACATGTACTTGCAGACCTGCTCGCGCATGTAGCCCGCATTGCCGTAGGTCGCGAACCCATAGAACGCCACCCAGAACAGTTGCCAGGTACCATGCAGCGCCAGAAGCTCAGCACCCAAATCGCGGATCGGCACGAAATAGCCGACGAATGTAAAGCCCGTCCAAAGCGACAACGCAATCCATAGAAGTTGCTTGGTGCTTTTCTTCCAGATTTTCTCGAACGTCCAGCCATTGCGATCCAGACGCATGCGTGCACTGCGGTCGCCTTCAACCTTGTGCTCGATCCACATGAATATTTCGGTGTAGACCGTCTGCGGGCATGCGAAGCCACACCACAGCCGCCCTGCCACTGCCGTGAACAGGAACAACGAAAGCGCTGAAATGATCAGCAGCCCGGTGAGATAGATGAAGTCCTGCGGATAGAGCACCAAGCCGAAGAGATAGAAACGCCGGGCTCCCAGGTCGAAGAGCACCATCTGGCGCTCGCCCCATTGAAACCAGGGAACAAGGTAGAAGAATGCCTGCGTCAGAAAGACCAGCAACCAGCGCCAGCGGGCAAAAACGCCACCGATGGATCGCGCATAGATCTTCTTGTGCGCCTCATAAAGCGACACGCTTTCGGTCTGATCCGTTGCGGGCACTGGTGTGATGGGAATCACCCGCTCCGGAGTTTTGCGACCGTCTTCTGACGTCATGATTTGTCTTCTTGCTGCTGTGAATTCAACTCAAAATTGAACAACACCGGTCCGCCTTTGTGGAGAAGGCGAACCGGCGTCAGTTGGCCAGGGCCTGTTCACTCAATGCACGGGGATTGTGTTGCGCAGTCTTGGGATGGGATGCAAGGCGCAGGCTCGAAGCAAGGTGGGTACCTTGCGAGAGACTGCAACGCTGCAGACCGCCCAAGTGTGAACAGGCCCTGGATCCGTGCATAGGATCTCTGGATCAACGCGCTGCTACAGTCTTGTTGGACAAGCCCCACACATAAGCAGTCAGCACCTTGATCTGATCGTCCGTGAGCTTGCCGGTCTGGGCGGGCATTTCGTTCATCTTGCCCTTGGTCACCATGTTCACGATGGCTTCTTCACCGTAACCGTGCAGCCACACGTCATCCGTCAGGTTCGGGGCGCCAAGCGCCTGATTGCCCTTGCCATCCATGCCGTGGCAGGCCGCGCAGACAGCGAACTTTTCCTTGCCCAGATTGGCCTTGAGAGAGTCGTTCGGGCTGCCGGACAGGCTCAGGACGTAGTGCGCGAGGTTGCGTACGTCGTCGGCCGTACCCACCGCAGCGGCCACGGGTGCCATCACGCCGATGCGCCCATCGTGGATGGTCTTGGATATCTGCTCGGGCGATCCGCCGTGCAGCCAGTCACCATCCGAGAGATTCGGAAAGCCCTTGCTGCCGCGCGCGTCGGAGCCGTGGCATTGCGCGCAGTTGTTCATGAACAGGCGGTCACCGATGGCCATGGCCGATTTGTCTTCCGCGATCTGCTCGATGGACATCGACGCGAATCGCGCATACACGGGTTGCCATTGCTCATTGGTCTTGGCCACCTCGGCCTCGTACTCGCCCTTTTGGGTCCAGCTCAGCTTGCCAGTGAACGCGCCGAGGCCGGGATAGGCGGCCAGATAGCCAAGCGCGAAGACGATGGTGATGACGAACAACCACATCCACCAGCGTGGCAGCGGGTTGTTCATCTCCGTCAGGTCCCCGTCCCAGACATGGCCGGTGGTGTTGTCAGTGGTCGAAACGACCTTTTTCCTGGCCGTGAATATGAGAAGCAACAGACAGGCAAGAATGCCCGCCAAGGTCACACCGGCCACGTAGATCGACCAGAAATTACTGGTGAAGTCACTCATGGGATTACTCTTTGTTCTTTAGGAGGAACTCAGTCCTCGATGAAGGGAAGTTGGGCGGCTTCTTCGAAACGGTCCTTGTTGCGGCGACGAAACGCCCAGAACCAGATTCCCAAAAAGCAGATCAGCGATGCCACCGTGGCGATGCTGCGCATGGTCGAAATGTCCATGGTTTGCTCCTTCTTTCCTTGATCACTTCAATGCACGGCCCATGACCTGGAGGTATGCGACCAGCGCATCCATCTCGGTCTTGCCCTTGAGTTGTTCTGCGGCGCCCTGGATTTCTTCATCCGTGTAGGGCACGCCCACCTTGCGCAATGCGTTCATGCGCGGCTCCGCGTCGGCCGGGTTGACCGCCGTCTTCTCGAGCCATGGGTAGGCTGGCATGTTCGACTCGGGAACAACGTCACGCGGATTGTTCAGGTGAATGCGATGCCATTCGTCGCTGTACTTGCCGCCCACGCGGTGGAGGTCGGGACCGGTGCGCTTGGAGCCCCACTGGAATGGGTGGTCGTAGATGAATTCGCCCGCGACCGAATAGTGCCCATAGCGCAGCGTCTCGGCGCGGAACGGGCGGATCATCTGCGAGTGGCAGTTGTAGCAGCCCTCGCGGATGTAAATGTCGCGACCGATCAACTGGGTTGCGGTGTAGGGCTTGACGCCCTCCACGGCTACCGTGGTCGACTTCTGGAAGAACAGCGGGACGATTTCGACCAGACCACCGATCGCGATCACCAGCAGGATCAGCACGATCATCAGGAAGTTGTTGGTCTCTATCTTCTCGTGCGAGAAACCTGGCGTTGCCTTGTTTTGGATATCAGACATTCAATTTCTCCACTTTCAGGCGTGCGCCGCATTGGCTGCGGGAATGGCCACTTGAACCGAACGGCCGGAGATGGTCGTCATCCACACGTTCCAGGCCATGATCACCATGCCACCCAGATACAGCAGACCACCAAGCAGACGAATCGCGTAGAACGGATAGGTCGCCTTGACGCTTTCCACGAAGGTATAGGTCAGGGTGCCGTCCGGGTTCATCGCACGCCACATCAGGCCCTGCATGACGCCGGCAATCCACATCGCAGCGATGTACAGGACGATGCCGATGGTTGCCATCCAGAAGTGCAGCTCGATGGCTTTCGTCGAATACATTTTCTCGCCGCGACCGAACAGGCGCGGGACGAGGTAGTACAGCGAACCCATGGTGATCAAGCCCACCCAGCCCAGGGCTCCAGCGTGCACGTGACCCACGGTCCAGTCGGTGTAGTGGCTCAGCGCATTGACGGTCTTGATGGACATCATCGGACCTTCGAAGGTCGACATGCCGTAGAACGACAGCGAGACGATCAGGAAGCGCAGCACCGGGTCGTCACGCAGCTTGTGCCACGCGCCGGAGAGCGTCATCATGCCGTTGATCATGCCGCCCCAGCTCGGAGCCAGAAGGATCAGCGAGAACACCATGCCAACGGACTGTGTCCAGTCTGGCAGTGCCGTGTAGTGCAGGTGGTGAGGACCTGCCCACATGTAGGTGAAAATCAGCGCCCAGAAGTGCACGATGGACAGGCGATAGCTGTACACCGGGCGACCGGCCTGCTTGGGCACGAAGTAATACATCATGCCCAGGAAGCCCGTGGTCAGGAAGAACCCGACGGCATTGTGACCGTACCACCACTGCACCATCGCATCCTGCACGCCGGCGTATGCGGAGTAGCTCTTCATCCAGCCAGCGGGAATGGCCGCGCTGTTGACGATGTGCAGCAAAGCCACCGCCAGGATGAAGGCTCCGAAGAACCAGTTGGCCACATAGATATGCTTGACCTTACGCATGCCGACGGTTCCGAAGAACACCACGGCGTAGGCCACCCACACCAACGCAATCAGGATGTCGATTGGCCACTCAAGCTCGGCATATTCCTTGCCGGACGTGTAGCCAAGCGGCAGCGAGATGGCTGCGGCGAGGATCACCAGTTGCCAGCCCCAGAACGTGAACGCCGCGAGCGGCGCACAGAACAGTTTGGTCTGGCATGTGCGTTGCACGACGTAGTAGCTGGTTGCGAACAAGCCGCAACCGCCGAACGCGAAAATCACCGCGTTGGTATGCAACGGTCTCAATCGACCATAGCTCAACCACGATATGCCGAAGTTGAGTTCTGGCCAGGTCAGCTGGGCGGCGATGATTACGCCGACCAACATCCCCACCACCCCCATACGACGGCCATGATAGAAAACTGCCGCACTACCGTGTCGTTATAGTGCGATACACCTGCTTTTTGCGATTCCATCGAGTACCTCTTATATAGCCGTATCAGTTTGAAACGGCGGTGGCTTTGGGGTGTTGACACATGTCAACCGTCTTTCAGAATGCGTTCAGCTTCCTGCTCGACGTTTTCAAACTGCCCTCGATAGACGGCCCACCAGAGGCCGCCCAGTACCAGAAGAACCAGCGCCACCGACAACGGGATGAGGAGGTAGAGGATGTCCATCAGATGGGCTCCGAAGCCAGGCCGGCGGTCGGTGTCGAAGGCCAGTGTTGGAAAGTTTCAGTCGCTATGGCGTGCACCGCAGAAAGCTCCGGATCGCGCGCGAGCCGCGCCGCATTGAGCACCACCAGCAGCGAACTCGCTGCCATTCCCAGGCCCGCGAGCCATGCCGGCATATAGCCCGCAATGGCGAGCGGCACGCACAGCGCGTTGTAGATAGCTGCCCACATCAAGTTCTGCCGCACCACGCCCATGGTTCGGCGCGCGAGCAGCCGCGACTGCCAGACCAGTTCCAGCCGATCACCCATCACCACGAAGTCAGATCGCGACTGCGCCAGCGGCACCGAGCGGCCAAAGGCGAACGAGACATGCGCGCGCGCCAGCACCGGCCCGTCGTTCAGGCCGTCGCCCACCATGGCGACATGTCGCCCTTCGGCCTGCAGCGACTTGAGGCGAGCGAGCTTGTCCTGCGGAGTGCAACCACCATGCGCGTGCACGATACCGGTGAGACCCGCCACGCGCTCGACAACCGAGGGGTTGTCACCCGAGAGCAGTTCCACGCGGATGCCGGCGTCCTGCAAGGCCTTCACAACCGCAAAAGATTCGCTTCGCACGTCTTCGCAGAGATCGAAGCGCAACAGTATCTGGTTACGCCCGTTCGCTTCAAGCGACAGCACGGCTTCCTGCACACCATCGCCACGCAATGGCGCATTGGTAAAAGACGCGGAGCCCAGTCGCAACGTCATCGGTGAATCGAACAGCGCCGGGTTGCGCGCGGTTGCGATGACGCCGGCACCTGAGACTTCTTCGACGGAGTCGAACATCCATCCATCGCCTAACTCAGCGCTTGCCCGCCCATAGGCAGCCACCGCCCGGGACACGGGATGCAGCGACCGGCGCGCAAGCGCCTCGGCCAAGGCAAGTGATTGCGCACGGTTCAGCGAAGGATTGCTCGACTCGTGCACGCCCGTGACGGACAGTCCGTCGCGCGTCAACGTTCCGGTCTTGTCGAACACCACGGTGTCCACCGATGCCAGCGATTCAAGCCCTTGCAGATTGCGCACCAGCACGCCGTTGCGCGCCAGTGTTCCTGCGGCAGTCAGCATCGACACCGGCGTGGCGAGCGACAGCGCGCAGGGACAGGTGACAATGAGCACAGCCACGGCCACCATCGCCGCGTGACTCGGGCTGCTCGGCCACCACCAGAGCGCAGCGGTCAGCGCGGCAAGCAGAACCAGAACCAGGAATGGGCGAGCCACCTTGTCGGCCAACTGCGCAAGCCGGGGCTTTTGAAGCGAGGCGCTTTCCATCAACGCCACCACCTGGGCGAAGCGGGTTGCGTCGCCGACCTGCTCCACGCGCATCTCGACGGTCGCACGCAGGTTGTAGCTACCGGCGCAAACCAGTGCGCCGACCGGCTTGTCGACGGGGCGCGACTCGCCCGTCATGAGCGCCTCGTCGGCCTGCGTCGCGCCCGCGACCAATACCCCGTCGGCTGGAAAAGCCTCGCCCGGCAGCACCCGCACCACGTCGCCCACGCGCAAGCGGCGCGTCGTGACCCGCTCGAAATCGTCAGACCCGGCAAGCCTGCGCTCCACGCTATCGGGCAGCCGATTGGCGACCGCTTCGAGCGCTCCTGCCGTGCGGTCACGCAAACGCAGTTCGAGCAAGCGACCCGACAACAGAAAGAACACGAACATCGTGAGCGAGTCGTAGTAAACCTCCGCACCGAACGGGCCCGCTGGATCGAAGGTTCCAAGCGTGCTCACGACAAAGGTGATCAGCATGCCCAACGCCACCGGCAGATCCATGCTCACGCGACGCTCCCGTATGTCGCGCAAAGCGCTCGAGAAGAAAGGGCCGCAGGCAAAGAACATCACGGGCAGACTGATGACCCACGATGCCCAGCGCAAAAGAGTTTCCATCTCAAGCGATAGATCACCCGGCGTGGACTGGTAGGCGGGCCACGCGTACATCATCACCTGCATCATGCAAAAGCCCGCAACCAGCCAACGCCACAGGGCACGGCGACTCTCGTGCAGGCGCTGCTCGCGCAGCAATGCGTCCATGGCCGGCAGGCAGCGATACCCGGCCTTGCGTACCGCAGCCATCCATTGCGATGGCAGTACCTCGGCAGAATTCCACTCGACGCGCGCACGATGGGTCGCAGCACTCACATCGACATCCAGAATCCCCCTGACCTGCTTGAGCGCATCTTCAATCGCCAGCGCGCACGCTGCACAATGCATGCCTTCAAGCACCACAAACGATTCCCAGCACACAGGCGAACCGTCGGCGTGGGTTTGAGAACCCTTCAGCGGGCGACCAAAAGTGCCCCACTCCTCGGGATCATCGAGCAACGTCGCTGCATCATGCCGCTGTGCGGGCGCGCTGGTGGGCGCTTCTTCGGGCGAAAAACCTCGCACTATCGCGTGATTCCCGGGTGAGCTGATTGACATGGAACGGAAGATAATTCTTCAGCCCGGGTTGCGAGTTGACTTGAATCAAGAGAGCGGACCATACCCGGGCCTATGCTTGAGCCAACAAGTGTTGCGTCCATGGCAACACGCCCGTTCCAATCCGGCAGGGCTCTGGCCGGACTTTCACCAGGAGGTTCTTATGTACAAGCGCATTTTGATTGCCACCGACGGCTCCACACTCTCCGACAAGGCCGTCGAATCGGGCCTGGCACTGGCCGCCCTCAGCGGAGCAACGGTGGTTGCACTCAAGGTCATTCCACGCTATCCGCGCAGCTACTTCGAGGGAAGTGCGCCGCTGGATCGCGATGCGGTCAAGGAAATCGAAAACCGGTGGAGTGACGCAGCGCAGCAGGATCTCGCCAAGATCAAGGACCGTGGCGCCGCGGACAAGACCGCCGTGAAATGCGTCGTGGCCAAATCCGACCTGATAGCCGAATCCATCATTACCGCGGCCACCAAAAACAACTGCGACCTGATCGTGATGGCCTCGCACGGCCGCAAGGGCATCAAGCGTGTGCTGCTCGGCAGCGAGACCCAGCATGTGCTGACGCACTCGCATATCCCGGTGCTGGTGCTGCGCTAATCACGAGCCAATGCCTGTTCACACGAGTCCGCGCCCAGTCAGGCGCGGTGTTCAGTGGTTGCCCAGATAAAGCTGCGCCATGCGCTCGTCGTTCAGCAGTTCATGCGCGCCGCCGTTCAAAACACAGCGCCCCTGATCCAGGATGTAGCCGTACTGGCTGATCTGTAGAGCCTGTCGTGCACGTTGCTCCACCATCAAGACGGCAACTCCTTGCGAGGGAAGTTTTTGCGCTCCATTTCGATGCCGCAATCCAGTTCGGATACGGAAGCTGGCCCAGCGCCAACACGCGCTATCTGATCGGCAAGGAAATCAGCATCGTTTGCAGCCGCCAGTTGCGCGATTCGCTGGGGCTGTGCGAACTGAAAGACTTGCACAAGGCCACGTACCAATCTGTCGGCATTCAAACTCGTGAGTGCGTGGCTCGATCATTGCTGCCAGCACACGAAGGTCACGGGCAGAGCCATGAAACCCGAGTGCATTTTCTGCAGCACTCCGTATTCCATGAATTGAGACCAATCGTCCGGATCTGACCGATTCACAAAAATGGTAAAACCGGCTTCTACGACGAATCGCCGCCCGGTGAATCCAGCCCCAACCACAAGCGCCATGTACAACCCCGCCCACTTCGCCGAAAACCGCCCCGAAGAACTGCAACGCGTCATTCGCGAGCATCCGCTTGGCATCCTGGTCACGCAGGGTGGCGAGGGGCTCGATGCGGATCACTTGCCGTTTGAATTCGATCCGACCATCGGCGAGCACGGCCAGCTCATCGGTCATGTTGCGCGCGCCAATCCTGTCTGGCAGCGTTGCCCCACGGGTACGCCGGTGATGGTGATCTTCCGTGGAGCCGAGGCCTATGTTTCACCCAACTGGTATCCGAGCAAACACGAGACCCACCGCCTGGTTCCAACCTGGAACTACGAGGTGGTGCACGCGCACGGCGTGATGACGGTTCGCGATGACGAGCGTTTCGTGCGGCGCGTCGTCGCCCTGCTTACGCGCCGGCACGAAGCCGCCGAGCCAAAGCCTTGGAAGATGGGCGACTCCGCGCCCGAGTTGATCAACGGGTTGCTGCAGAACATCGTCGGCATCGAGATCGCGATCACTTCGCTGGTCGGCAAGTTCAAGCTGAGCCAGAACCGCGAGCCGCGCGACATCGGCGGCGCCGCCGACACTCTGCAGGAGCGCGGGGGCAAGAACTCGCCCAACGCATGCGCGCGGCGGGACTCTCGGGCCAGGAGCCCTAGGCTCGCTGGCCGAACAAACCCTTGTACTGATCGCGCAACAGGTTTTTCTGCACCTTGCCCATGGTGTTGCGCGGCAGTTCGGTGGCGATGAAGCAGCGCTTGGGAATCTTGAAGTTGGCGAGTTGCGACTTGAGCCTCGCGACGATCTCGTCGCCATCGAGCTTTGCGCCCGGCTTGGCGATCACCACGGCCACGCCGACCTCGCCGAAATCGGGATGCGGCACGCCGACCAGCGCGCTTTCCGCCACGCCGGGCATATCGTTGATGTAGCCCTCGATTTCCGCCGGATAGACGTTGTAGCCACCGCTGATGATCAGGTCCTTGCTGCGCCCAACGATGCTCGCATAGCCACGCGCGTCCACCTTGCCCACGTCGCCGGTCTTGAACCAGCCATCGGCGCTGAACTCTTCCCGGGTCTTCTCGGGCATGCGCCAGTAGCCCTTGAACACGTTCGGGCCCCTGACCTGGATGTTGCCGATTTCGCCAGTCGGCAGTTCCTTGCCCGCATCATCGACCACGCGCAGGTCGACACCCGGCAACGGAAAGCCCACCGTGCCGCCGCGGCGTTCGTCCTCGTTGCGGTAGCGTGCATCGGCGCTGTACGGATTGGATGTGAGCATGATGGTCTCGCTCATGCCGTAGCGCTCCAGAATCGTCGAGCCTGTGCGCTGCTGCCACTCCTTGAACGTCTCGATGAGCAGCGGCGCGGAACCGGCGATGAAAAGGCGCATGTTCCGGGTTTGATCCCGGGTGAGCGTGGGCTCGGCGAGCATGCGCACATACAGCGTCGGCACGCCCATGAACACGCTCGCGCGGGGCATCGCGGCGATCACGGCCTTGGGGTCGAACCTGGACATCCAGATCATCTTGCTGCCGTTGATCATCGCGCCATGAATCGCAACGAACAGTCCGTGCACGTGGAAGATCGGCAACGCATGGATCAGCACGTCGCCCTTGCGCCAGCCCCAGTAGTCCTTGAGCATGACCGCGTTCGACGCGAGATTGCCATGCGAGAGCATCGCGCCCTTGCTGCGGCCCGTGGTGCCGCTGGTGTACAGAATCGCGGCGAGATCGTCGGCATCGCGCGCAGCCACCTGATGCTCGTCGCCAAAATGCGCCGCACGTTCGAGCAGCGTGCCGTTGCGGTCCTCACCGAGCGTGAACACGTAGGCGCAACCCGCCTTGAAGGCGATCTTCGAGACCCAACCGAAATTGTCGGGCGTGCAGACCACCACCGCTGGCTCCGCGTTGCCGATGAAGTATTCGATCTCGGCGCTCTGGTAGGCGGTATTCAGCGGCAGAAACACATAGCCCGCGCGCAGCGTGGCGAGGTACAGCAGCACGGCCTCGACCGATTTTTCGACCTGCACGGCAACGCGGCTGCCTTCGGGCAACTTGAGCGCGTCGAGCAGGTTTGCGATGCGGGCGCTTGCGTGCTCGATATCGCGCCAGCTGTAGTTCAGCGGCTCGCCGCGCGGTGACGTGGCTTCGATGGCGATCTCGTCGAGTTCGGAGGGAAATGCTGCGCGCAGCGTGGAAAACAGGTTGTTGTTGGACATCTCAAAGACTCGTGGGTTGGGTTGCGCAAGCTGCCGATGAAGTGGCCCGGCGATGGCGCAGCGTCTGTAGATCTGAAATTTCGAATCGCTCACAGGTCCTAAAAAAGTATGCGTTGTCAGCGCCCCTTGAACACCGGCTTGCGTTTTTCACGCCAGGCCGTTCCACCTTCCTTGAGGTCTTCCGATTGCACGGTCTGGAAGACGTCGCGCGCAATCGCCTCGCCGTCGTGCAGGCCGCGCGCGATCAGGTTCAAATGCTTTTTCATGCCAAACAGCGGCAGTGGCGCCATGGCGCTGAGCGTGTCGGTGAGCGCGCCCACGGTTTCCGGGAGCGCTTCGCTCTCCACCAGATGCGTGAGAAATCCGCAGGACTTCATTTCGGCGGAGTTCAGGCGCTCGCAGGTCAGGAACAAACGCTTGGCGGTGTCGAGACCAAGGCGCGACACGTAGCGCTCCAGCCCCGCCTGGTAGAAATGCAGCCCCAGGCGTGCGGCCGGCATGAACATCTCGGCGGGAGTCGCACCCACGCGAAAGTCGCATGCCAGCGCCATGTCGGTCGCGCCGCCGTAGACGCCGCCGTGAATCACCGCGATGGTCACGGCGCGACATTGCTCCACGGCATCGACCATCTCGCCAAAGCTGCTACCCTTGTCCTGGCTGTTCCTGACCTCGGAAATGTCATAGCCGCTGCAAAAATATTTGCCCTCGCTGCGCAGCACCAGCACGCGCACATCCTCAGATGCGTTGATCTCTTCGACATGCGAAATGATGACGGGGAGGTCCTCGGGAGCCAGCCGATTCGCGACATCGGCTCGTTTGAGCGTGATGGTGGCAACGTGATGGTGCAGATGCAGTTCGGGCGTCATGGGTATCGTGCGTCGGGGCCGGTATTGCGATGCAAGCATACCGCGCGAGCAGGCGCTGTCACTCGAGTTTCGCGCCCGACGCCTTCACCACCTGCGCCCAGCGCTTGACCTCCGCGCTCACCATCTTGCCGAAATCCTGCGACGACAGCGTGCCGAATTCCGCACCGTTGCTCGCCCACACGGCCTTGACCTCATCGACCTGACCGAGCTTGTTGAATTCTTGCGTGATGCGCGCGGCCATCTCGGGCGAGGTGCCCTTGGGCGCCCAGAGGCCATACCAGGTCGTGACGGTGTATTCTGGCAACCCGACTTCGGCGGCACACGGCACGTCGGGCAGTGACGGGTTGCGCTTGCCGCCCGAGACCATCATCGGTTTGATGCGCCCGGCCTTGATGTGTGCGGCCGACGAGCCCAACCCGTCGAACATCATGTCCACATTGCCGCCGATCAGGTCTTGCAGCGCGGGACCAGCCCCGCGATAGGGAATGTGGGTGATGAAGGTGTTGGTCTGGATCTTGAACAGTTCACCGGCCAGATGATGCGATGTTCCCGAACCCGCCGAGCCGTAGTTGTACTTGCCTGGATTGGCCTTGATCATCGCCAGAAACTGCTTGAAATCCTTGGCAACCACGTTGCGTGGATTGACGACGATGACCTGCGGCACATTGGCCAGCAGCGCGAGCGGCACGAAATCCTTTTCGATGTCGTAGTCGAGCTTGGGATACATCGACGGAGCGATGGCGTGATGCACCGCTCCCATGAACAGGCCGTAGCCGTCGTGCGGAAGCCGGGCAGCGATGCTTGCACCCACCGTGCCGCCGGCACCGCCCCGGTTGTCGATCACCAGCGTCTTGCCTGTCGATTTGGAGAACTGCGCCGCAAGCGGCCGCGCGAACGCATCGGTTCCCCACCCGCAGGGAAAGGAACGACAAGCGTGACGGGCTTGCTCGGCCAACTGCTTGCAGCGGGATCGGCTGCGAAGCTGCGCCCGGCACCGGCCATCACCAGTCCCGCTGCACCCGCCGCGCGCAACACATTCCTTCGCGGCATCATGATGTGGTCAGCGCCCTGCCCTGCGCCAAGGCCGTTTTTGTCTTGCATGTCTCGTTCCTCGTTCTGACTTTTCATGTTGGTTGGTTGGTTGGTTGATTGATTGATTGAATGGATGCCGCAAGAGCCGCCACATGCGCGCTTGCAGGCCGAATGCATAGCCTTCAATGATCCGCAATTTCCGTGCTTTGTCAGTCCATCGCTTTTGCTATTGACAAACGATACTTCAAAGTCAACAACCCAAAGACATCAGTCCCTGCAAAGCGAATCGATTTCGCTGGAGACCGGGATACGCCCCTCAGCCAGCAGGCCGCGATGCTTGTCGATGCGTTTGAGGTCGTACAGATAGTTCACCATCATCCCGAACGACTGCTTGCCGCCCTTGGCCGACGGGTCACCCGCCCAGTTGAGGCGTTCGACACGCGCGCCGTTACCCAGGTGAAAGCGGGCGACGGGATCGATCGGCTTGTCGTCCACGAGCGTGCGGCCCAGATACCGCGCCGCGCATTCGGTCACGAACTGGCGCAGGGGCGACTTCGCATCGAGCTCCAGCGCCTGGGCATCCGCTGCTGCCAGCACCTGGGCAGGCTGCGGCGGCTCCGCGCCCGGTTCCCGGCCCAGTTCCCGGCCCAGTTCCCGGCCCAGTTCCCGGCCCAGTTCCCGGCCCAGTTCCGCCAGACGTTTTTCGTCAAGCAATTGCAATTGAGCGGCGCAGTTCTTGTTGAGCCAGGAGCGGAAGCCGGGAATCGGCGACAGCGTGGCAAAGCGCTTGAGCTTGGGAAACTCCGCATTCAGCGTCTCGACCACATGCTTGATCAGCGAATCGCCAAAGCTCACGCCGCGCAGGCCAGTCTGCGTGTTGCTGATCGAATAGAAGATCGCCGTCGTCGCCTTGCCCAGATCGGACGGCGCGGCGGTTTCGTCCAGGAGCGGCGTGATGCTTGCCGAAATGTCGGCCACCAGCGCGATCTCCACGAAGATCAGTGGTTCATTGGGAAGGCGCGGGTGAAAGAAGCCGTAGCAGCGGCGGTCGCTGTCCAGGCGGTTCTTCAGATCCGCCCAGCTGCGGATATCGTGCACAGCCTCGTATTTGATCAGCTTTTCGAGCAGCGACGCGGGCGAATCCCAGGACAGGCGCTTGAGCTCCAGGAACGCCACGTCGAACCATGTGGCGAACAACTGTTCCAGCTCTGCCTCAAGCGGCATCAGGCGCTTGTCGCTCTTGAGATGCGGCAGCAGTTCGGCGCGCAGATCGACGAGAAAGCGCATGCCGTTCGGAAATGCCGCAAAGCGCTGTACCAGTCGCGTGCGCGGTGAGGTCAGCACGCGGCGCAACTGGGCCTCGGCCTGTGGCGCATCGGGCGTGCCCACGGCGGCCACGTATTTCTGCTGCGCGTTCTTCACGCGCGCCGCATCGGGTGTGAACTGCTCGCACATCAGCAACCAGAGATCGCGGCGCTCCTGCGCGCTGGCCGCCGCGTACCACGCGGCAACGGCTTGGGCACGGCGCCCGCCCTCCATCTCGCTCACGCGCGGCGCAACCACCTCCTGCAGATCGGTCAGCACCCGCCGCAGCGCGCGCGGCGACAGCGCTTCGCCATTGCGGCGCAGCGTCGCCGCAAGGCGCTCGTGCGTGGAGCGCGGAGCGGTGTCCTTGGTACTTGCGCCTGTGCCGGTGGGTTCGGCGGGCTTCGAGTCGCTGCCCAGAAAACGGGCGACGTTGCGGGATAACCAGGTCGTGGCGGCGTTCATGATGCGATCCGGGAAGAATGGAGGCGCGCCAACTCGCGCAGCGCCTCGTGTTGGGCCAGAAGATGGTGGCGCATGGCCTGCTCGGCGGCAGCGGCGTCGCGCCTTTTGAGCGCCGCGAATACCGCGAGATGCTCCGACAGGCTTTGGTTCAGGCGTCCGGGCGCGTGCAGTTGCTGAAGCCGTGCGAGACGCAAAATCTTGCGCAGATCGCCAATGCTCTGCGCGAGCCAGCGGTTGTCCGCAAGCGTGATGAAGGCTTCATGAATCGCGAGATTGGCGGCATAGTATTCGTTGATTTCGCCGTCTTCCGCGTGGCGTTCAAGCCGCTCATGCAGGCGCTCGAGCGCATTGATGTCGGCCTGGGTGGCGTTCTGCGTGGCCTCGAAAACCGCTCGCCCTTCGAGCAGGCCGATCACCGGAAATATCTCATCCACATCGCGCTCGGTGATCTGCGCCACGAAGCAACCCCGGCGCGGCTCGTGCCGGGCCAATCCCTCGGCCACGAGCACCTTGAGCGCTTCGCGCAGCGGCGTGCGCGAAATCTCGAGTCGCTCACACAAACGGACTTCATCCAGAAAGCTCCCGGGCGGCAGCGTTCCGTCAAAAATCAGCTCGCGCAGCCGTTCGGCGGCTTGGTCATGCAGGGAATGGGTCAAGGTACGCTCGTCAATACCGCAACTCACCGCCTTTGGCAGTCAATTGTCGGCAATTGGAAAACATCATCGTAATTTTCAATAATTATGACGATGCTGAGAGAATCCGTCTTGCGGGAAACTACCGAGCATGTTTGCGAGAAACGATGATGCGGTTGCGAGTCCGCGCCCGTTCAGTCCTCGCGGATGCTGAACGGGACTACACCCTTCGCAGCTATCAAGCGCTGGCGGGCCGTCGGTGCGCCCAGCCCCACATGGCCGCCCCTGCCAGAATCATCGGCAGGCACAGCCATTGGCCCATGCTCAATCCCATCGACAGGATGCCGAGGAAGTCATCGGGCTCGCGGAAATACTCCGCGATGAAGCGGAACACGCCGTAGCCCACGAGGAACGCCGCCGACACCTCGCCGAGTTTGCGCGGCTTGCGCGCGTACAACCACAGCAGGATGAACAGCAGCAGCCCCTCCATCAGAAACTGGTAGATCTGCGAGGGGTGGCGCGGCATCATCGAGCCGCTTTGCGGGAACACCATGCCCCATGGGAGGTCCGGGCTGGAGAAGCGACCCCAGAGTTCGCCGTTGATGAAATTACCGATCCGACCCGCCGCGAGGCCGGTTGGCACGCACGGAGCAATGAAATCGGTCACCTCGAGCCAGTGCCGTTTGCGCGAATGGGCAAACCACATCATTGCCGCGATCACGCCGAGCATGCCGCCATGAAAGCTCATGCCACCCTGCCATACATAGAAAATTTCGAGCGGATGAGTGAGGTAGTAGCCTGGCTTGTAGAACAGGCAGTAGCCAAGGCGCCCGCCCACCACCACGCCAACCACGCCGAGGAACAGGATGTCTTCCACGTCCTTGCGCGTCCAGGCGCGGTCGCCTGTCATCGAGGCATAGGGCTCGTGTTTCAGCCTGCGCGTGCCGAGAAACATGAACAGTCCAAAGGCGACAAGATAGGTGATGCCATACCAGTGGATGGCAAGAGGCCCGATTTGCAGGGCGACAGGGTCGATATGCGGGTACGTCAGCATGGGCGGCATTGTGCCGCATGAATGACGGAGAGGCGTGTCAGTCAGGGTGGCAAAATTTGTGGGAACAATGTCCTTGCTGCCAAATGCCCGCCGCTGCACACTTGGCGCATGCCAGCCAAACCATCCATTCCTGCAGTCAGCACGCGCCGCGCCAGCGAGGGCCATCTGGTGGTCAGCGTGGGCTACGACAATGCCATGAGCCTCGACATCGTCGGGCCGCTACAGGTGTTTGCCACCGCCAACGACGTGCGCGCGAGGCAGGGTCTGCGTACCTGGTATCAAACGCAATTGGTGGCCCGTTCAGCGGGCGCGGTCACCACGTCCTGCGGCTTGAAGTTGCTGGCCGACCACGGCTGGCGCAATCTGGAATTGCCCGCCAACAGCACGGTCCTGATTCCCGGCGGCGATGGCATCGACGAAGTGCAACACGACGAGGAGCTTCGCCGCTGGCTGCGCGACATCGAGCCCGGCGTGATGCGGCTTGGCTCCGTGTGTTCGGGCGCTCTTGTGCTGGCCCGCGCCGGGCTGCTCGATGGTCACGCGGCGACCACGCACTGGTGCCGGATCGATGAGCTGCGCGCGGGCCATCCCGATATTGCGGTGGACAGCGACCGGCTGCACACCTTCGAGGCGGGCCACGCGGTCTATGGCCACATCTTCACGTCGGCAGGCGTCACGGCCGGGATCGATCTGGCGCTCGCGCTAGTCGAGGCCGATCTGGGCCGCGCGACGGCGCTCGCGGTCGCGCGGCAGCTTGTGATGTTCATGCGCAGGCCCGGCGGACAGGCGCAGTTCAGCCCGCTGCTCACTGCGGAGACCACGCATGCGCCGCGTCTGGCCATGCTGCTCGACTGGATTCCCGGCCAGATCGGTGCCGATCTGAGCGTCGAACGACTTGCGGAACAGGCTTGCCTGCCACCGCGCACGCTGGCGCGCGTGTTTCACAAGGAGCTGGGCACGACACCCGCCCGGTATGTGGAGCGCGTGCGTCTCGAGGCCGCATCGGCACTGCTCGGCCAGCGCCAGGCATCGGTCGCCACCGTGGCGCGGCTGTGCGGATTCGGCCATCCCGAGAACCTGCGCCGCAGCTTCCACAAACATCTGGCCGTGAGCCCCGTGGCGTTTGCAGAACGCTTTGGCTCGGGCTGATCCAGCGCGCCTTCAGGCACCTCACCGCCCCGACTTCGCGCTGCTTCAGGCACGCGCGCGGATGGAGTTTGCCGCGCTTTTTTTCCTTCGCCCCACCTCAGCCGAAAGCCCTCATGATTTTGCGTCGCTATCCCTCACTGGCCGTGCTTAGCGCGGCACAAGCGCTGTACTGGTCGTGCTCGATCATCGGCATTGCGCTCACGGCGCTGGTCGGCCAGCGCCTCTCGCCGTGGCCGATGCTGGCGACGCTGCCGCTGGCATTGCTGGTGCTCGGCAACCTATTGGCCGTGGGCACGATCGCGCGCTGGATGCAAGGGCTCGGGCGCAGGCGCGGGCTGCAACGCGGCGCGGTATTCGGCATCGCAGCGGGCCTGCTCGCGACCTTGGCCGTGCATTGGCAGAACTTTGCCTTGTTCTGCGTGGCGATGGTGTTGCTCGGAGCGTATCAGGCGTCGGCTGGCTTCTACCGGTTTGCCGCGCTGGAGGACGTGGACAAGCAGCACAAGGGCCGCGCCGCCGCATGGGTGATCGCAGGCGGCATCGTCGCAGCGCTGATCGCGCCCAGTCTTGCCTTGCGCGCGGTGAACTGGCTTGCGACTCCCATGGCCGGGGCCTATATGGCGATTGCGGTGCTGGCGTCTGGCGCGCTGGTGCTTCTGAAGTGGCTGCCGGGCTGCGCTACGCCGAAAACCGATGCGACCGACCCTTCATTGCAGCGCGCGCAGCGCAAGCTGCTCTGGTCGCGCCCCGCCGTGCGGCAGGCGTTGTGCATCACGGCCTGCGGACATGGCCTGATGATTCTCGTGATGAACGCCACGCCCTTGGCCATGCACGTCCACGGCCATGCGCTCGTGACTTCGACGCATGTCATCCAGTGGCATGTGCTGGGAATGTTTCTGCCCTCGCTGGCAGCGGGGTCGATGGTGGATCGCTGGGGCACGCGACCCGTGGCCTGGATCGGTGCGGCGCTGCTTGCGGCCAGCGCGGTGATCGCATTGAGCGGGCTCTCGGCGACGCTGTTCCTGATCAGTTCGCTGCTCCTTGGCGCCGGCTGGAATCTGATGCTGCTGGCCGGCACGACCCTGCTCACGCTCGCACATTCGCCCGAGGAGCGCGCCGCGGCTCAACCGCTCATGGAATGGACCAATAGCGCCGTCGCCGCCATCATGTCGTTCAGTTGCGGCGCGCTCATGCAGACGCTGGGCTGGCGCGCCATCAACGTCTTTGCACTGATCGTGTTGATGGTCGTCGCGTGGTGGCTGCGCCGGTCTGTGAATGCGAGTCAGAATCAGGCTACGCAGCAGGCGCTGTGAATAGTCAGATTGACTTGCACGCTTGCGCCAATGCACGGGACAATCAGGCATCCCGGAAATCAGAAAAGAAAGAACAGTTCATCATGCAAGGCCACCCCGAAGTCATCGAAAGCCTGAAGAGCCTGCTGCGCGGCGAACTCGCGGCGCGCGACCAGTACTTCATCCATTCGCGCCAGTATGAAGATCAGGGCTTTGTGCGGCTGTATGAGCGCATTGGTCACGAGATGGAAGAGGAAACCGCGCACGCCGACGCGATCCTGCGTCGCATCCTGATGCTCTCGGGCACGCCCGACATGCGCCCCGATGCGTTCGAGCCCGGTACCACCGTGGTCGAGATGATCGAGAAGGATCTGGAAACCGAATACACCGTGCGCGGCAACCTCAAGGCCGCCATGGCGCTGTGCGAAGAGCATCAGGACTACGTGAGCCGCGACATCCTGCTCGCCCAGTTGCGCGATACCGAGGAAGACCATGCCTACTGGCTCGAAAAGCAACTCGGCCTGATCGCGCAGATAGGCCTGCAGAACTATCTGCAGACCCAGTCGTCAGGATCGGTCAGCGCGTGATGCGCTGGCTTCAGCCCTCGACCTTACGGCCGAGCACCTCCACAAACGCCCGCACCTTTGCGGGCCGAAAGCGCGCGGTCGGGAACACCGCATGGATATCGCCGCGCGGCAGGTGCCAATCAGGCAGCACCTCGACCAGACGGCCTTCGGCAAGATCGGCGCGAATCACGTAGTCCGGCAGAACGCACAGCCCGGCGCCCGAGAGCGAGGCTTCGCGCACCGCAAGCGTCGCATCCAGCAGCAGCGATGCCTTCATCGTCACGCCGATTGACTCCGCCCCATCACGAGACAGGAAATGCCACCTTGTGGGCTCACGCAGGGCCAGGTTGGCAATGATCGGCATGTCGGCAAGCTCGTCGGGCGACTCCATCCGCATTTGCCGATCCAGCCAATGCGGTGCCGCAACCAGCCGCTGCTCGAAATGGCCGATCAAGCGCGCCTGGAGATGGTCCTGCGTCAGCCAGCCCACGCGGATCGCCATGTCTAGATCGCCGGACTGCAAGTCCAGCGTCCTGTCGTTGAAGTGTGCCTGCACCTTGCATTGCGGATACAGCGTGGAAAACGCGGCAATCGCCGGGACGACGACCTCGATGCCATAGTCGAACGGGGCCGTGAGGCGCAGTACGCCGCTGGGCTCTGCGGCCGTTTCCGCCAATTCGTCAAACGCGTCCTCGGCCTCCTTGAGGATACGCGCGCAGCGCGCGTAGAACGCGTTGCCCGCCTCGGTTACCTGCAAGCGCCGCGTACTGCGTATCAGCAGCGTCGTGCGGAACTCGCGCTCCAGCCTCGCCACCTGCTGACTGACGACCGCCTTGGTGATCCCGAGTCGATCCGCCGCCCCGTGAACGAGCCCGCCTCGACCACGGCGGCGAAATAGGCCAACCGATTCAGGCTTGCGAAACCGCCGGTGTGGCTCGATTCGAGATTGTTTGCTTTTGGCATACAAGCTGTTTATCTCGTATGTATTTATCTGTCAATCAAGTCGGCCTACGATTCAGGTTTTCCCCGAAGGTGACGTTATGAACATTTCCCGCTTCGCGCAAACCACCGGTGCACTCGCCATCGCCGCGGCTTTGGCCGCCTGCTCCACCGTCAACTCCGGCACGGCCAACAAGGCCGCCGCCGAAGTTCAGCCGGTTCGCCAGCCGCTTGCAACCGAGGTATTCAACCCCGGCGAAAAGGCCATCTTTGCCGTGAGTTCCGTGCTGGTGCTCGGTCAAAAGGACGCCGTGCTGATTGACGCCCAGTTCTCCGCCGAGCAGGCACGGCATCTGGCCGACCGCATCAAGGCGTCTGGCAGGCGTCTCACCACCATCTACGTCAGCCATGGCGACCCGGACTACTACTTCGGGCTCGACACCCTGCGCGCCGCGTTTCCGGACGCAAGAATCGTCGCCACGCCCGGCACCATCGCCCATATAGAGAAAACCAGGGACGCCAAGCTGCAGGTCTGGGGCCCTAAGCTGGGCGCGAACGCCCCCGGCAAATCATCGTGCCCGAGCCCTTGAAGGGCGACACGCTGATGCTCGAAGGCGAAAGCATCAAGGTGATCGGGCTCGATGGCCCGACGCCGGCCCGCACATTTGCCTGGATTCCATCGATCAAGACGGTGGTGGGCGGCGTGCCGGTGATGGCGGGCGAGCACGTATGGATGGCGGACACACAATCCCCCGAGTCGCGCAAGCACTGGCTGGCAACGCTGGATCGCATCCGGGCATTGCAACCCGCAGCCGTCGTGCCCGGACATTTCGTGGGCACGATGCCGCAAGGCATCGCGGCCGTGAATTTCACTGCCGACTACATCCGCGCCTTCGAGCAGGAAAGCGCCAGGGCCGCCAATTCGACGCAGTTGATCGAGGCGATGAAGAAGCGCTTCCCGAATCTCGGCGGCGAGGCCTCGCTGGAACTCAGCGCCAAGGTCGCCAAAGGCGAGATGAAGTGGGAGTGAGGAGCGATGAACAGGACCACTCCGGCCCTGTTCACACCACCCACGGGGCGCTTCAATCCAGCAGCGACACGTCGCGCACCGCGCCCTTGTCGGCAGAAGTCACCAGCATGGCATAGGCCTTGAGCGCCGTGGACACCTTGCGTGGACGCGGCTTGGTGGGTTTCCAGCCCAGTGCTGCCTGCTCTTCGCGGCGCCTGGCGAGTTCTTCGTCGCTGACCAGTACGTCGATGGTGCGATTGGGAATGTCGATGCGGATGCGGTCGCCGTTCCTCACCAGACCAATCGCTCCACCGGCTGCGGCCTCGGGCGAGCAGTGGCCGATCGACAGGCCCGAGGTGCCGCCCGAAAAGCGACCATCGGTCAGCAGCGCGCATGCCTTGCCCAGGCCCTTGGACTTGATGTAGCTGGTGGGATACAGCATTTCCTGCATGCCGGGGCCGCCCTTGGGGCCTTCGTAGCGCACGACGACCACGTCGCCCGCAACCACCTTGTCGGCAAGAATGTTCTCGACCGCTTCGTCCTGCGACTCGACAACGTGGGCCGGGCCTTCGAACACCAGGATCGAGTCGTCCACGCCCGCCGTCTTCACCACGCAGCCGTTGAGCGCGATGTTGCCGGTGAGCACCGCCAGACCGCCCTCTTTGGAGAACGCGTGGTCGTAGGAGCGGATGCAGCCTTCGGCGCGATCCAGATCGAGGCTCGGCCAGCGCGTGTTCTGGCTGAATGCGACCTGCGTCGGAATGCCTGCGGGGCCGGCCATGTAGAAGGTCTTCACGGCGTCGTCGCTGGTCTGCGTGATGTCCCACTGCGCGAGCGCATCCTTCATGGTCCTGGCGTGCACGGTGGGCACGTCGGTGTGCAGCTTGCCCGCGCGGTCGAGTTCACCAAGAATGGCCATGATGCCGCCCGCGCGGTGCACGTCTTCGATGTGGTACTTGTTGGTGTTGGGCGCCACCTTGCAGAGTTGGGGCACGGTGCGCGAAAGGCGGTCGATGTCCCTCATCGTGAAGTCGATACCGGCCTCCTGCGCAATCGCGAGCAGGTGCAGGATGGTGTTGGTGGAACCGCCCATCGCGATGTCGAGCGTCATCGCGTTTTCAAAGGCCTTGAAGCCCACCGCGCGCGGCAGGACCGATGCGTCTTCCTGTTCGTAGTAGCGCTTGCACAGCTCCACCGCCAGACGGCCCGCGCGCTTGAAGAGCTGCTCGCGGTCGGCGTGCGTTGCCACCACCGTGCCGTTGCCCGGCAGCGCGAGGCCCAGCGCCTCGGCCAGGCAGTTCATGGAATTGGCGGTGAACATGCCCGAACACGAGCCGCAGGTCGGGCACGCCGAGCGTTCGACTTCGGCTATTTCGGCATCGCTGACCTTGTCGTCGGCGGCCATCACCATGGCGTCGACCAGGTCGAGCTTCTTGATCTGTATGGTCTTCGTGCCATCGGCTGCGGGCACGGCCAGACGTACCTTGCCCGCTTCCATCGGGCCACCGGAGACGAACACCACCGGAATGTTCAGACGCATCGCCGCCATGAGCATGCCGGGCGTGATCTTGTCGCAGTTCGAGATGCAGACCATCGCATCGGCGCAATGCGCATTCACCATGTACTCGACCGAGTCGGCAATCACCTCGCGGCTGGGCAGCGAATACAGCATGCCGTCGTGGCCCATGGCGATGCCGTCGTCCACGGCGATGGTGTTGAACTCCTTGGCAACGCCGCCGGCTGCCTCGATCTCGCGCGCGACGAGCTGCCCGAGGTCCTTCAGGTGAACGTGGCCGGGCACGAATTGCGTGAACGAATTGACCACCGCGATGATCGGCTTGGAGAAGTCGTCATCCTTCATGCCGGTGGCTCGCCACAGCGAGCGGGCGCCAGCCATGTTGCGACCGGCGGTGGAGGTTTTGGAACGGTATGCGGGCATCGTGGTTACTGGAGAAGAAACGAGGAAAAACTTTTTCTTAGCGGCTCTGCGTCAACAGCCAATTTATCAAAAAAGTTGAGTGGGCCCGCAGGGTAAACCGGGTCATAGGCGCCAATCACTCCATCGGGAGGCCTTGTGGGCTCCAGCAAAAGCGATCAGGACGGAACATGGCGATTATCTCGCAGCCGTGCTTTCATGACAGGACATGCCAACAATCCGGGGCTGGCGAAAGGTTTGCCCAGGCTTTACGCGCGCGATACCCACAGCGTCCCGAAATAGCCTCAGCATCCACCCATGTTTCATTCATTCATTCGTTCATGCCATCGGCACGCGGCGAAAATTCAGCGACGGTCGTTGCGGCCCATGGCATTTTTGGCACGGTCGATGCGATCCTGACGGCGCTTGTCCATCTTTTCCATGGCCTTGCGCTTCGTGTGCCCGGACGCATCGGCCCACACCCACCACAGGGCCGTGACGGCAAACGGGGAAAGCACCGCCCACCACGACCAGTTGACCACCGGGCTGACTTCGAGATACTTGAGCAGGACCAGCAGAATTCCCAGACCCAATGTGTACACGGCGTTTCCTCCAAAACCTTGTTGGCATGATTCTTTGCAACGGATTGTGGTCCGGCAGGCCGACACACCGGACGCATTGACCCGAAATTCTTGAACCGGTTCATCGAATCAGGTCAACCCCGATCACTACAATCGCATTAATTAGCTGTAACTGTAACCCACGGAAGATAGGAATAGAAGATGAAGCGCACCCTGATCACTCTCGCCATGACCCTCGCGGTGGCAGCTCCCGCCTTCGCCGACCAGGCGCTTGCCACGGCCAAGAACTGCATGGCCTGCCACGCGGTCGACAAGAAGCTCGTGGGGCCTTCGTTCAAGGACGTGGCGGGCAAGTACGCGGGCAAGGCCGGTGCCGTGGATACCCTGGCCGGCAAGATCGTCAAGGGCGGCTCGGGCGTGTGGGGTCCGGTCCCCATGCCCGCCAACGCCCAGGTGAACGACGCCGAAGCCAAGAAGCTGGCCGAGTGGGTACTGACGCTGAAGTAATACACCGGGCATCCCCGGTTGCCCGCCCAAGCAAAACGCCGCGCTGCCATTTTCTGCAGCGCGGCGTTTTTGCCTTGTATCGCGTGCCCTGATTTCAGAAGCGGTCACCGGAGGGCTTGAACGCCCCACATCCAGATCCACACCGGTCGCGCGCACCGAAGTCGCGGCCGGGACGAACCTCGCAAACGCAATTGGTCTTCAAGCTGGCCCATGAAGGCCGCCGTCACATTCTCGGCCTCGGCCGTGCGTGCGGTCACGCGGGCTTCCATCGCGTCCATGCGCGCGTTGAACAGATCCTGCGACTGGCGCTGCTGCGTTTCCAGGAACTGGCGCAGTTCGGTGAAGCGCGAAAGCTCCGCCTTGTCGGCCAAATCGCGCTGAGCCGCCATTTCCTTGACGTGGCGACGCGTTTCCATCAACACGGAGCCGTGCAGAGACAGCACATAGGCCAGGAAGAACACGCACAGCAGCACGGTCAACCCCAGCATGATGGCACCCAGCGGAGCGACGATGTCGGTCACGCCCAGCGACACCGTCGTGGAGGTCATTAGCGTGTTCCAGTTCAGCACCGCCAAAAGAGCAATGACGATGGCGATCAGTAGCAGAAAAATGGTTCTCAAATTCATGATTGACAGACTCCCTCAACGCCGCAAAGCGGCGCACCGACAGAGACAGAGGTGATGGTGGAAAAGCTTGTTTGTATCCGAAGCCAACCGCCAGTCACGCAAACCGGGGAGTTTTAAGGCGAAGTCCTACAGGTCTTTGACAAAGACATACAAACCGGGTGGGAGGGAAAGAAAAGCAGAAAAGACCGATTGCCTGACGGGAACCGGTCTTTTCGAGAGCATTTGCGCGCGATTGCGCCCTGCACATGCGCCGCTTCGCGGCGCTCTGGATCAGTTGGTCTCCGCCAACTGATCTGCAAGAAAGATGATTCTGGTAAGCACGTCACATCGCTGCGCGATATGAGTGCTTCCCGAACCCCGCGATTGCGCCCTGCACATGCGCCGCTTCGCGGCGCTCTGGATCAGTTGGTCTCCGCCAACTGATCTGCAAGGAAGAGGATTCTGGTAAGCACGTCACATCGCTGCGCGATATGAGTGCTTCCCGAACCCCGCAATGCGCCTTGCGCATGCGCCGCTTCGCGGCGCTCTGGATCAGTTGGTCTCCGCCAACTGATCCAGAATTGCGGGGTTCTCCAGCGTGCTGGTGTCCTGGGTGATGGCTTCGCCCTTGGCGAGGGAGCGCAGTAGGCGGCGCATGATCTTGCCGCTGCGGGTCTTGGGCAGGTTGTCGCCGAAGCGGATGTCCTTGGGCTTGGCAATCGGGCCGATTTCCTTGGCGACCCAGTTGCGCAGTTCGGTGGCGATGGCCTTGGCCTCGTCGCCGGTCGGGCGGCCACGCTTGAGCACCACGAATGCGCAGATCGCTTCGCCGGTCACATCGTCGGGACGGCCGACCACGGCGGCCTCTGCCACGAGATCGGTCTTGGCGACCAGGGCCGATTCGATTTCCATCGTGCCCATGCGGTGGCCCGAGACGTTCAGCACGTCGTCGATGCGGCCCGTGATCCGGAAGTAGCCGCGATCTTCACTGCGCACCGCGCCGTCACCGGCGAGGTAGTAGCCCTTGAGTTCCTCGGGAAGTAGCTCTTCTTGAAGCGCTCGGGTCGTTCCAGATCGTGCGGATCATCGATGGCCAGGGTTTCTTGATCACCAGAATGCCGCCCGAGCCGTTGGGCATGTCGTTCCCAGATTCATCGACGATGGCGGCGGTAATGCCCGGCAGCGGCAGCGTGCACGAGCCCGGCACCAGCGGTGTCGCGCCCGGCAGCGGCGTGATGACGTGGCCACCGGTCTCGGTCTGCCAGAAGGTATCGACGATGGGGCAGCGCTCCTCGCCCACATGGCGGTAGTACCACATCCAGGCTTCGGGATTGATGGGCTCGCCGACGCTGCCCAGAATGCGCAGCGATGATTTGTCCCAGTTCTTGGGATGCACCTTTTCGTCGGAATCCGCCGCCTTGATGAGCGAGCGGATCGCCGTCGGCGCGGTGTAGAAGGTGGTGACCTTGTGGCGCTCGATCATCTCCCAGAAGCGGCCCGCGTGCGGGAACGTCGGAATGCCCTCGAACACCACCTGCGTGATGCCAGCGGCGAGCGGGCCATAGCACACGTAGGTGTGACCCGTGATCCAGCCGATGTCGGCCGTGCACCAGAACACATCGTCGGGCTTGGCGTCGAAGGTCCAATCCATCGTGACCTTGGCCCAGAGCAGATAGCCACCGGTGGAATGCTGCACGCCCTTGGGCTTGCCCGTCGAGCCGCTGGTGTAGAGGATGAACAGCGGATGCTCGGCGCCCACCGGCACCGGCTCGCATTCGCTGCTCTGGCCGCGAGGGCTTCGTCAAAGGTCTTGTCGCGTCCGGCGACCATGTTGCATGCGGTCTTGGTGCGCTCGAACACGAAGACGTTCTTCACGCCTTCGCAACCACCGGCGTCGATGGCCTCGTCCACGACGGCCTTGAGCGGCAACTCCTTGCCGCCGCGCAACTGGAAGTTGGCGGTCACCACAGCGACCGCGCCCACGTCCACGATGCGCTCGTTCACCGCCTTGGCCGAGAAACCGCCGAACACCACGCTGTGCGTCGCACCGATGCGCGCGCAGGCCTGCATGGCGACCACGCCTTCGATGGTCATGGGCATGTAGATCAGGACGCGATCACCCTTCTTGATGCCATGCGCCTTGAGCGCATTCGCGAACTGGCTCACGCGCGCCAGCAGTTCCTTGAAGCTGACCTTGGTGACCGTGCCGTCATCGGCTTCAAAAATGATGGCCGTCTTGTTCTCGTTCGCGGTGCCGATGTGCCGGTCCAGGCAGTTGGCGCTCGCGTTGAGCTCGCCATCGGCAAACCATTGGAAGAACGGCGCATTCGAGCCATCGAGCGTCTGCGTGAACGGCTTGGTCCACTGAACGTTCTCGCGTGCAAGGCGCGCCCAGAAACCTTCGAAATCCTTCTCTGCCTCATCGCAAAGTGCCTGATAGCCTGCCATGCCGGACACGTGGGCTGCCTTCACAAAATGATCGGCGGGTGGGAACACACGATTTTCCACCAGCACGGATTCGATCGCGCTCATAGGTTTGTCTCCTGAGTAAATTGACTGGGGGCGATGGTGAATGTGTACGTGCGTGCGCGATGCGCAACCCATATCTTCCAGCATGGCCTGATGTTCATAATATCGAATGTCGCTCTTACGTCTGCCTGACTCAAGTCGTCGAATGGAATTCAGGTTTTCCCGAGGTTGAGGATTTCATTGGCGTTGATGATGGCCGTGGCGATCTCGTCCATCGACATGCGTTTGGCCATGGCCTGTGCGCGGATCAGCTCATACGCCGCGTCCTCCGAAATTCCCCGCGTCTGCATCAGCACCGCCTTGGCATCGGTGAGTCTGCGCTGCCCGAGCAGTCGCGCCTCGAGTTTGCGGATCTGTTTGATCTGGCCGGTCAGTGCATGCTGCACGTCGCGCGCCACCACGAGGGTCGACAACACGCCGAACGAACGCACCGGCGACGGCATGACCGCATGCGCTCCGAGTTCCAACACGGTCTGCACAATCGTCGGGTTTTCGTAGGTGACGATGGCGATCAGCGCGGCCCGCATGTCCGGCGTGCGCCATGTCATGTCGTGGTGAATGATGTCGGGACGCACCGCCACGAACACCACATCGATGGAGTCGGGCAAGGCGAGCGGTGGCGGCCAGAATCCCTGCGTATGGCAACCAATGCGCTGCAACTGCTGAATCAGATGCAGGCCATCCGAATCGTCAGGATGCAGCACCGCCACGCGCAGTGATCGCAGGTCACCCAGCAAGGCCGAATTCGCAGGGCGGCGACGAACAGGTATGTCCACCTTACGGGCCCTCCTGTGCATCGTTGATGAGGTTGGGCAGTTTCACCGTCCAGTCGCCGAGTGAGTGCGTGACCAGATAAGGATCGGGATGCACGGCACGCGTGGCCTCGCGCATGATGACGAATTGCCCGTTCACGTCCACCCGTCCCACTCGCGGGTAAAGGCAGGTATGGTGATTGCGTTCGTCGATGCGCACCCTACCCTGCGGCGCAGTGAATTCACTTCCGAGCAGATGCGGCAGGAGCAGGTTGATCTCGTCGCTGCCGGCCAACCGGAACGCGTTGGCAAACAGGTGGATCTGAAAATACGCGGCCTCCCAGCACAGATTGGGCATGCAGCCATGCCCGAACCGACGGCGAAAGCGCTCAAGGCATCGCTGGTTTACATCCGAGCGGATCGACTGGAAATACGGCGCCGCCGTGAAATGACCGGCCGCCGCGCCAGGCAGCATCTGCGAGATTTCGGCCTCGGAGGTGGTCAGGCTGGCAATCGGCATGCGCGTCGGGTCCAGCCCCGCGTTGGCATAGGCCTGGTAAAGGCTCGCGGTGGAATCGCCCACGATGGTGGAAAAGATGAAGTCGGGCTGCCGCGCCTTGATGTCCATGAGGATGGGCTCGAAATCGATTTCCGTGGCGTCCAGCTTCACGTAGCGTTCACCGAGCAGTTCGCTGTTCGGCCGCTGCTGGATCAACTCCTTCATGATGCGGTTGGACTCCCACGGATAGATGTAGTCCGATCCGATGAGATAGGCCCGCGCGCCGAAGTTGGCCGTCATGTACTCGGCCAGTTGCACACTGTTCTGGTTCGGTGCCGCGCCCGTGTAGATGAGATTGTTGGAGAACTCGAAGCCTTCGTACAAGGTCGGGTAGAACAGCAGCTTGTTCCAGCGCTCGATGATCGGAATCACCGCCTTGCGGCTGCTCGACATGTAGCAGCCGAAGATGGTATTGACGCGGTCTTCGAGAATCAGCCGTTCGGCCAGCGTCGCGTATACGCGCGGATCGGACTGCGCGTCATAGATCACCGGAACGACTTCGCGTCCATCCACGCCACCGGCATCGTTGACCTCCTCGATGCCCAAAAGCGTACCCTGCAACTGCGAGCGCCCGATGCGCGAGGTTGCGCCGGTCTGTGAGAACAGCACTCCGATTCGTAGCGGGTCCTTGTTTGACACTTGAGTCATCCTTTCACTGCCTCGGTTAATGCGCAAATCAAACTTTGGCGGAAAAACAAGAGTTGTGCATCCTCAGTTTTCCCAAGTCCTACGCGACGATCACATCCGCGCAAGTCGCTCCAGAAAGCCGAACAGCCGCGCCGGCAATTCCGCAGGATTGCGCGCCACCGCATAAGCACCCGCGCCGTAGATGGCGCGCGCCGATGCCGCACCTGTATCGCCGACCACCAGCGACGCCACATTAACCCGATTTCGACGTGCTTCGTGCACTGCATGACGCGCATCTTCAAGCAAATACTCGCGATCATGCACATCGATATCGGAAGGCTCACCATCACTCAACACGACGATCACGCGCCGGGCATTGGTTTCGTGCGCAACCATGCCGCTCGCATGACGCAACGCAGCGCCGAGGCGCGTCGAGTAAGCCGCGCGCAGGCCTTGGAGCGCGCGCTCGCCCCCGGAATCCAGGCGCGCGCCAAAGTCCAGCATCCTGAAGTACGAAATGGATTTGCGCGTATCGGAATGAAAGCCATGAATCGCCAATCGCATCGTGCTGCCGTCAAGGCGTTTGGCCAGCAGGCGCAGCGCCTGCTTTTGAAGATCGAGAAGGCGCAGATCGGTGTTTGCGACCAAATCATTGCAGGACTCCGAGAGGTCCACCAGCACCAACAGACTCAGTGCCGGAGATGCACGGCCCGCATCACGAAAAATGCGCTGACCGGGATCGCGGCTCGAGCGACGATCCACCTGCCATTCGATGGCCGCATCGAGATCCAGCTCATCGCCTTGCCACTGCCTGCGCAGGCGCACACTGCGGTCGGTGCGTAGCGCGGCACGCCACTTTCCATGCCGCGATGGCGGCTCGCGCCAGTGCGCGTTCGCCGACTCACCCACGAGGGCAAACGCTCGTATACGGTACACCAGTCACTGCGCAATCGCTCCGCGCGGTAGTCCCATTCGGGTAGAAAAACGGCAGCGGGTCGCCCGCACATACCAGTGGCGCTTCAACGCCATCGCGATCTTCGCCGGACTGTGGGGGCGGCGTGCGTGCGGTTTGCTGCACCGGCACGTCGCTTTGAATTTCCGGCGGCGGGTCATTCGCGTTGTCGCCCAGATCCCAGAGAAAACTGTTGTCGTCCCGGTAGGCCGCAGGCACATGGAAGGTCTGCAAGTTCATGCGCAACCGCATCTGTCCCAGATCGTTGGCGAGCACCGAGGCGGCCTGACGCAGCGCGTTGGGCCCTTTCAACTGACCGTCGTCGCGCAGCCGCGAAAACGCTGTGCGGGCCTTGACGATCCAGGCATGCGGGTCCTCATGAGCCTCGTCCGCCAATGCCCAGTGCAGCCGCGCGAGCAGTCCTTCAAAATCGTCGCGGCGTTCCTCGCGCGCCTGAACCGGCCACGCCTGCGCAAACCAGCGGCCCACACCCGGCAGTTCGTTCGCAAACAACCATTCGGCGCGCGCGTCCTCCAGCGCACCGACGACCGCATGACCCATCGGCTTGAGTCCACGCCCGGGCAGTTTGCGCGGCGAGTGCTTCCAGTGCGCCGCAGCATGCGCAACGGCAGCGCGCAGCAGTTCACAGGAATCCGCGCCATCAAGCGCGGTGTAGCCGTCGGGCAGGAACAAGCCATGCTCAGGCTCCAGCACCGGCCTCTGCGCTGCCGCGTGCAGCACGGTTTGCGACCGCACCTGCACCGCCATGGACTCACCCGCGAGCAGGTGTGCAAGCCAGCCCAGCGAGGGCAGCAGGCTGGAGACATCCACCAGTGACGCTTCGCGATGCAAGGCCTGGACGGCATCGCCGCTGTCCAGGTCGAAATAACGCTGGAGGGCCTGCCCGTTCGCCCCCTCATGCAGACGCAGGCCCGTCAATATCCAGCGCCGCAATCCCTCGACCGACAATCTGCGCATCAATCCATCAAGCCGCTCGACGACCGCGAATGCCGCGAGCGGCTGCGCGGCATGCAGCGCTTCCAGCAGTTCGAGAAGCGCAAGCCAGTCGCGCTCGGGCACGCGTGCGGCAAGCGCGTGGACCTGCTGCGCAACGGCGCGTTCGAGCAGTGCGAGATCGCCGACACGCCACCGCGCGCGCATGCGCTCCCAGGCACGCGGAGACTTCGACGACAGCGCCGTGGATTCAGAAATGCGCATCGACCAGATTCTTCAACGCACGTTGCAGATCGGGCTCGTCGCTCAGAGGAACAACCAGCGCCAGATTGCAGGCCGCGACGGCGTCCACGCCATGGCGGATCAAACGTCCGGCGTGAATCAGCATGCGTGTGGACATCCCCTCCTCGAGACCGCGCTCGACCAAGGCACGCGACTGCTCGCCAATCGTCACCAAGCGTGCGGCAAGCGCGGAATCAATGCCTGCTTCATGGGCGACGATCCGCCGCTCCAGATCTGCCGGAGGGTAGTTGAAATCCAGCGCCAGAAATCGCTGACGCGTCGATTGCTTCAGGTCCTTGGTGTGACTCTGGTATCCCGGGTTGTACGACACCACGAGTTGAAAATCCGGGTGTGCCTGAATCAACTCCCCCTTCTTGTCGAGCGGCAGTTGTCGGCGCGCGTCGGTCAGCGGATGGATCACCACCGTGGTGTCCTGCCGCGTTTCCACCACCTCGTCGAGATAGCAGATCGCGCCATGTCGTACCGCCATGGTGAGCGGCCCGTCATGCCAGGTGGTGCCGTTGGCGTCGAGAAGATAGCGCCCCACGAGATCGGCCGCCGTCATGTCTTCGTTGCACGCCACGGTGACGAGCGGCCTGTCGAGCTTCCAGGCCATGTGCTCCACCAGCCGTGTCTTGCCGCAGCCGGTCGGCCCCTTGAGCATCAGCGGCAGCCGCAAGGCATAGGCCGCCTCGAACATGGCCACCTCGCGGTCGACCTCGTTGTAGAACGGCTCGTGTCCAATCCAGTATTCTTCGAGAGCTTCGATCATGGGCTTTCCCATCTCCATCTTTCCCATCTCCATTGGTCTGCAAAAAAACCGATTCGCGATGCCAATCCACTGCAAGGACACACCGGCATCGCGAACCGGAAATCAACGGTGCTTTGCAGGCTCGTTCGGAATGCCTTCAATCGGACACTCAGGCGTACCGACGGTGGATCGTGTGAACGACTCGACCATTTCCCGGGTTCCCTCGGGATCATTGATCCACTTTTCATAGAAACCATACGGGCAGGCCGCAAGCCCATTGGCTTCTTCTCCGGAATTCATCTTTCCGGTGTAACCACGATGCAGCAGTTTGAACAGATGGTTTTGCGACTGTCCGTTCTTGCGTGCGTCGCGGATCAGAAATTTGGAGAGTTCTGCGTACTGAACACCCATGTTTTCCTCGCCGCATTCACCGAGCGTGCGGCCATCGAACCCGATGATTGCGGAATGACCAAAGTAGGAATACACACCGTCGAAGCCTGCCGCGTTCGCGACCGCCACGTAGACGTTATTCATCCACGCCATGGCCTTGGATACCATCACCTGCTGGTCCTTCGCGGGGTACATGTAGCCCTGGCAACGAATGATCAATTCCGCGCCCTTCATTGCGCAGTCGCGCCAGATCTCGGGGTAGTTGCCATCGTCGCAAATGATGAGGCTGATCTTGAGGCCCTTGGGACCCTCGCTCACGTAAGTGCAGTTGCCGGGATACCAGCCTTCGATCGGCACCCAGGGCATGATCTTGCGGTACTTCTGCACGATCTCGCCCTGATCATTCATCAGGATGAGCGTGTTGTAAGGCGCCTTGTTCGGGTGTTCCTCATGGCGCTCGCCGGTGAGCGAGAACACGCCCCAGACCTTGGCCTTGCGACAGGCTTCGGCGAAGATCGCGGTTTCGTCACCCGGCACGGTCGAGGCCGTTTCGTACATCTCCTTGGGGTCGTACATGATCCCATGCGTGGAGTACTCGGGAAAGATCACCAGATCCATGCCCGGCAGGCCCTGCTTCATGCCGACCACCATGTCGGCGATCTTGCGCGCGTTGTCCAGCACCTCGGCCCTGGTGTGCAGGCGAGGCATCTGGTAGTTGACGACGGCCACGCCGACGGCGTCCGCACTGCTTGAAATGTCTCCGTGTCTCATTTCTGTTCTCCATTGAGTTGGGTTGATGAACTGGCAATCAGGATCACACGGTCAGGAAGGCACTGACCTTGGCCTGATCGAGCGTGGCGCGTGCTTCCTCGTGCACGATGCGGCCCCGGTCGATCACAAGAAACCGGTCGGCGAGGTCGAGCGCAAAGCTCAGCACCTGTTCGGACACCAGAATCGCGAACTGCCGCTCGCGCCTGAGCACGTTCAGAATGCGCGCCATGTCCTTGATGATCGAGGGCTGAATGCCCTCGGTAGGCTCGTCGAGGATCAGCAGTCGCGGGTTGGTGACCAGTGCCCGCGCAATCGCGAGCATCTGCTGCTGACCGCCCGAGAGATTGCCGCCCTTGCGATCACGCATCTCTGCGAGCACGGGAAACGCTGCGTGCACGTAGTCAGGCACACGCCTTGAGTCCTGCGCCTTGCGATCCATCGCGACAAGAATGTTTTCCTCGACCGTCAGCTGCGAAAAAATCATGCGCCCCTGCGGAACGAACGCCATGCCGCTGTGCACGCGCTGATGGCTCGGAAGCCCGGCGAGCGACACGCCATCAAGCGATATCTGCCCGCGCTTGGCCGGCAGCATGCCGATCAGCGCCTTGAGCAAGGTGGTCTTGCCCATGCCATTGCGACCCATGAGTGCCACGGCCTCGCCACCTGCCACATGGAGCGAAACCTGGTGCACCACGTCGGACTCGCCATAACCGACCTGCAATTGGTTGACTTCAAGCATTTTTCAATCTCCGATACGCGCGATTCAATGTCCGAGATACACGTCGATCACGCGCGGATCGGACTGCACCTGTTCGACCGAACCTTCGCTGAGCAAACGTCCCTGGTGCAGCACCGTGACCTTGTGCGCGATGCGTTTGACGAAGTCCATGTCGTGCTCGATCACGATCACCGATTTGCCAGCCGAGATGCGCGAGAGCAGCTCCGCCGTCTGTTCGCGCTCGCGCGGACTCATTCCGGCGACGGGTTCGTCAAGCAGCAGCAGCCTTGGTTCCTGCGTGAGCAACATGCCGATTTCGAGCCACTGCTTCTGCCCATGGCTGAGTTGGCCGGCCTTGTGCGCCAGCGCATCCAGCAAGAACACCTCGCGCGCCGCGGCTTCGATGGCCTCACGTGCGCGCGCATCGCGGCGAAAGCACAGCGAACCCAGCACGCCCTGCCCTTGCGGCAGCGAGATTTCCAGGTTCTCGGCAACCGTCAGATCCTCGTACACCGAAGGCGTCTGGAACTTGCGGCCAATGCCGGCCTTGACGATCCGGTCCTCACTGAGGCGCGTCATCTCCTCCCCATCAAACAGAATCTGTCCCGACGTGGGGCGCGTCTTTCCGCAGATCATGTCGAGCAGCGTGGTCTTGCCCGCGCCGTTCGGCCCGATCACGACGCGCAGTTCGCGCTGGCCGACACTGAGGTTCAGGTTGTCGACGGCCTTGAAGCCGTCGAACGACACGCTCAGATCGCGGATTTCCAGGATCATCCTGCGTGCGGACTCTCCGGTCGTCGCAGCAACGCAAGCCGAGGCCTGCGCCTCCATCGAAAGCGCATTTCGCTGCAATGTCATGGTGGTGGTATTCATGTGTTCAACTCCATTGCGCGCACCGCAGGCGCAGGGCTTTTTCTCCGGCGATCGATCCACCAGCGGTCCAGCAGCCCGAACAGGCCGTTCGGCAACACCAGCACCACGATGAGAAACAGTGCGCCCAGAAAGTACAGCCAGGTTTCGGGAAGGTTTCCGAGAGCCACGACCGCAGAAAGCCGACCAGCACCGCGCCCAGCACGGCACCTGCAATCGACAGGCGTCCGCCCACCGCCGCGAAGATCACCATCTCCACCGATGCGACGACACCGATGGCGTTGGGCGCGATCAGCCCGACCTGCAGCGCATAGAACGCGCCGCCGATTGCCGAGAAGAACGCCGCCAATGCGAACACCGCCGCCTTGATGTGTGCGGTGTTGTAGCCGCTGAATCGCACGCGGCCTTCCTGGTCGCGAATCGCGATCAGCACCTTGCCGAGGCGGCTGCGCGCCACGAACAAGGCGACACCCATCACACCCGCGAGCACGAACACTTCCACGAAGTAGAGCGTGCGCTGCGCCGCTTCGGTCGTGATCGGCCACTGCAGCAGCGTGCGGAAATCGGTGATGCCGTTCGCGCCGCCCGTGTCACCCTGCTGACCGACGATCAGCACCGTCATGGTGAGCGCGAGAGCCAGCGTGACGATGGAGAAGTACACGCCGCTCACACGCTTCTTGAACACCGCGTACGAGAACAGGTAGGCGAGTGCCGCGGGCAACACCGCGATGAAGAGCAGCGTCCAGCCCAGATGTTGGAATGGTGCCCACCACAGCGGCAGTTGCTCGACGCTGCTCCACACCATGAAGTCCGGCAGTTCGGGCGCGGAGGCTTCGAGTTTGAGAAACATCGCAAGCATGTAGCCGCCAAGCCCGAAGAAGATGCCCTGCCCCAGACTCAACATGCCGCCGTAGCCCCAGGTCAGCACGACCCCGATTGCGACGAACGCGAAGGCCAGATATTTGGACATGAGGTTGAGCCGGAAAGGATCAAGCGCCATCGGCACGACCGTGAGCAGCAGCGCCAGCAGCACCAGCGAACCCACGACTTCCAGTTTGAGTTTTTGCGTTCCCATGATTCAGCTCCGGGTGCGCCGCGCAAACAGACCTTGCGGGCGGAAATACAGCACCACGATGACCAGCGCCAGGATGCTCACGCGCGCCATCGACCCACTCATCAGATATTCAAGAACCGTCTGCGACTCGGCAATCGTGAAGCCCGAGAGCGCGGTTCCGAGCAGGCTTTGCACGCCGCCGAACACCACGATGATGAACGCGTCCACGATGTAGAGCTGGCCGGTTCCGGGATTGGTCGATCCCACCATCGTGAACACGCTGCCCGCAATGCCGGCGAGGCCAGCGCCCAGCGCAAACGTGAGCGCATCGACACGCGCGGTGTTGATGCCCACCGCAGACGCCATCTGCCGGTTCTGCATCACCGAGCGCACCCGCAGACCCCAGCGCGTCCGATACAGCAGCCAATACACGGCAAGTCCAACGACTGCGGTCAGCGCGATGATGAACAACCGGTTCAGCGGAAACTGCATGCCGTCCGTGGGCTCCCACGCCCCGGCCAGCCATCCGGGCAACGGCACGCTGACCTCCTGCGCACCGAACAGGCTGCGGTAGGTCTGCTGCAGGATCAGGCTCAGACCCCAGGTGGCGAGCAGCTTGTCGAGCGGACGGTTGTAGAGAAAGCGGATCAGTCCGCGCTCAATCGCCCAGCCCGCCGCAAACGTCACGCCGAACGCGACCGGTATTGCGATGAACAGGTAGATGCCCACCCACCATCCGGGCAACAACTGCTCGCAGACCTTGGCCGTGAGATAGGTTGCATAGGCCCCCATGGCCATGAGCTCCCCGTGCGCCATGTTGATCACACCCATGAGGCCGAACACGATGGCAAGCCCCAGGGACATGAGCAACAGGACGGTGAACAGACTGATGCCGTTGAACGCCTGCATCACAGCGATATCGAAGCTCATGGCCGTGTTCCGTTTCTTTCTTCTATGTGGCAATGCCGATCAGAATTTCGGGAATGGATTGGGCGCAATCAGCTCGGGCGATTCCCAGACCACCTCGAATTGCCCGTCCGCCAGCGCGCGTCCAATGCGCACTTTCTTGTAGACGTGATGGTTGGATTCGTGCACCCGCACCTTGCCTTCGGGCGCGTCCAGCTCCAGCCCGGCAGATGCCTCGATCACCTTTTGCGGGTCGAAGCTCTTGGCCTTTTCCACGGCCAGCTTCCACAGATGCACGCAGTTGTAGGCCACCTGCATCGGATCACCGATCACGCGCTGCGCGCCGTAGCGGGCCTTGAATGCCTTCACGAAACGCTCGTTCACCGGATTCTTCAAACTCTGGAAGTAGCCCATGCAGGCGTAATAACCCGCCGCGTTGTCGCGACCGATGCCCTCGATTTCGTTCTCCGAGACCACGGTGGACAGCAGCACCTGCTTGGCGCCATCGAGCCCCGCAGCACGCAGTTGCTTGTACAGCGCCACGTTCGAGCCGCCGACCACCGTGCTGTAGATGCAGTCGGGCTTGGCCGCCTTGATCTTGTTGATGATCGACGAGAACTCGGTATGGCCGAGCGGCGCGTATTCCTCGCCGACCACCCGTCCGCCAGCCTTGGCAATCGCCTGTTTGGCGATCTTGTTGCAGGTGCGTGGATAGATGTAGTCCGATCCCACGAGGAACACCGTCTTGCCCTTTTCCTTCACCAGCCACTCGGACGCGGCAACCACCGACTGCGTCGCCTCCTGCGATGGATAGATGACGTGCTTGTCCATCTCCTGGCCTTCGTAGTAGGTCGGGTAGTACAGCAAGCCCTTGTTGGCCGCGAGCGCGGGCAGCACCGCCTTGCGCGACGCCGACGTGTAGCAGCCGATGATGGCGGCCACCTTGTCGCGTTCGAGCAGCTTGCGGGCCTTTTCGGCGAACACGGTGTTCTCGCTCGCGCCGTCCTCCAGCACGATCTCGATCTTCTTGCCAAGCACACCACCGGCCGCGTTGATCTCGTCGACCGCCATCTTCTCGGCATCGACGAGCGAGGCTTCCGCAATCGCAATCGTTCCAGACAGCGAATGCAGCAGGCCGAGCTTGACGGCCTCCTGCGCAAGCGCCCACTGCGGCAGCCCCGCACCGGCGCCCAGCAATACCGAACCGCTTATTCCGCCAACGAGCTGGCGCCTGTTGAGTTTTTCCATGGCCTGGGTCTCCTGTTGTGTTTGAACCGACGTTGTGAGAAATGCCGACGCGCGGCAATCGACGAAGTCCCTGAACAGGTAGCGACCGGACACAGGCGTGCGCAAGCCCAACTCCTGATGGAGAAGCTCAAAACAAGAACTGGTGGGAAGCTGAAAACAAAAAAAGCCCAAGTCAGAAAACTGACTTGGGCTTCCTTGCCCGGGACTCATCTGGCAGCACTGGCAGATCGGTCCCTGTATCTGTACGGGTGATTCGTGTAGCAGATTGTAGAAGCCCCTTACTATCACCCCACATCGGTAGTTACCCGAAAATTTCCAATATATTCACACGCGCTCGTCCCCACCTCGCGAGCATTGCGCATTGAATTTCTCGCGTGCGCATATCTGCACTCAAAACCTCACCAACCAGACCCATACCATGCCGCATATTTCGCTGCGCCCGCTGCCCAGTCTCATCTTCGCCAGTCGCTGGCTGCAACTGCCCTTGTACCTCGGCCTCATCGCTGCACAGGGCATTTACGTGTTTCATTTCTGGGTTGAGCTGGTGCATCTGGTCGAGGCTGCGTTCGGCAGCACCACCGCGCTCGACAAGCTGGTCACGAGCATCGGCTACAAGACCACCGCGCCGATCACCACGTTGAACGAAACCGTGATCATGCTGGTCGTACTCGCGTTGATCGACGTGGTGATGATTTCCAACCTGCTGATCATGGTGATCGTGGGCGGTTATGAAACCTTCGTCTCGCGCCTGAACCTCGAAGGCCACCCCGACCAGCCCGAATGGCTGAGCCATGTGAACGCATCGGTGCTCAAGGTGAAGCTCGCGACCGCGATCATCGGCATCAGCTCCATCCATCTGCTCAAGACCTTCATCAACGCGGACAACTACTCCGACCGCGTGCTGATCGCGCAGACCGCCATCCACATCACCTTCCTGCTGAGCGCGCTCGCCATTGCGCTGACCGACAGGCTGCTGAGCCACGGTCATTCGAGCGGCCACGGTACAGCTTCCTAAGGCCTGTCGCGCAGCGCCTTGGCGGTGTCCCTGGCCTTGTCGTTTTCGGCCTTCAGGTGGGCGAGTTCTTCTGGACTCACGCGCTCCACATTGCAGTAGTCGAGCTTCCATTCCCACCGCTCGCTCCACACCTGCGGCGATTGCACCGTGGTGCGAGGGGCCGGGGCTGACTCGAGTACGCGCAGCGCAAGCTCCAGCGTCTCGCGCTGAGACTGCGCATCGTGCGGCTTGCCCGCGCCGTTGCCCAGCGGAAAGTCCGAGAACAGAAAGCGCGGCACGCCCACATGCTCGACGATGTCCTTGGCACAGCCCATGATCACCGTGGCTATGCCGGCGGCCTCGAGCGCCCGCGCGGTCAGCGACAGGGTCTGATGGCAGACGGGGCAGTTGGGAACCAGCACGGCGACGTCGGCACCCTCGGCCCGGCAGCGTTCGAGAATCACCGGGACGTCCACCGCAAGCGTATGCCGCTGGCTGCGGTTGGTGGGCACACCATGGAAATTTCTGGTGAGCGCGCCGATGCGGCCCTGCTTCACGAGTTCGCGCATCAACGGCAGCGGAAACCAGGTATTGCTGTCCTCCATCGAGGTGTGCTTGCGGTCGATGCTCACATGCGAGATGCGCAGATCGTGATCCTCGCGCGTGTCGCCGACGAACGGCTCATAGAACTTGGCCGCCGCGTTGTACGGCGCGCCCGGACCCTGAGGCCCTTTGTCGGGCTGATACGGCGCCGCCGTGGTCAGCAATGCCACGCGGCTTTGCGACAGCGGCCGCGTCAATGCCGTGAACGGCACCTGCGCGCAGTGCGCATAGCGGTACGGGTTGTCGTAGCCCAGCGCCAGATACCAGTCGCGCGTGCGCTGCATGTAGGGCACGGGCACGTCGTCGAATGCGGCCACATCGGCGCTGCTCATCGTCACGTTCATCTCCACCAGAAGAAGCCGGCCTACTTCGGACGGACCAGGATTTTTATATTCCAATTAATGGAACAAAGTTTCATTTTTTCATTCTAGAGTCGATCAAAACGGAGTCAACAAATCGCATTGCCACGGATACAAAACGATCCGATTGTTGACTTTTAAAGACACAATGACTATAATTTCGCGGTGTTTCACCACCTGCCTTGCAGGTAATTCGCTGTTTTTTGCGAATCTCCCTGTCGGATACGGTTTGCATCCTTTGTGAACTTTCTTCCGGCACCTTGGCCGAATTACCGGCCCTGATGCCCACCGTCCCGACGCTGCCACGCAGCGGACGGACCTCCATGCGAGCGGCGAAAATCCTCCGGATCGCGTCGATGAAACTTCGGCGCTTCGCCCCGCGCGCAACACTGGCCCTTGCGCAGCTTCCATGTCTGCCATTCGGGCCGCCCCTGGTCAAACGCTCCCCTCCGGCTGGAGCGGGCGCTGAGTCTTTTGTTGGCTCTGCGCTCCCGGTTTTGTGCAGCGCACGTCTCAGCCATTCATCGCATCAGGGAATCACGGTTTCCGGCAACGCCCTTGAACTTTGGGCATTGCCGACATTTCGGCCTTTCGCGCCCTGACCTTCGCTGCGTGCGCGTGCGCCTCAGCATGGGTCGGGCTGAGTTCAACCCAGGCCTTGGTCCCGCATTTTTTGCACGGACGCAGGCCCTCATCGGGAGGATCCCAACGTGGCCAAACAAATAGTGCTCGATCATGTGTTCAAGGTTTTCGGCGACGAGCCGAAGACCGCGCTTTCGCTCGTCAAGCAAGGCTTGGACAAGCAGGAAATTCTTGCGCGCACCGGTCAATCCATCGGTGTCTTGGATGCGAACTTCACCATCGAGGCTGGCGAAATCTTCGTCGTCATGGGTCTTTCGGGCTCGGGCAAGTCGACGCTCGTGCGCCTGCTCAACCGGCTGATCGAACCCACCGCAGGCCGCATCCTCGTGGACGGACAGGACATCAATGCATTGAGCGATCGGGACTTGCGAGCATTGCGCCGCAAGGACATCTCGATGGTGTTCCAGTCGTTCGCGCTGATGCCGCACCTGACGGTGCTCGACAACACGGCGTTCGGCCTCGCGCTTGCAGGCATCGACCATGCAGAGCGCCAGCGCGCCGCCGAGGAGGCGCTGGAGCAGGTCGGTCTGGCGGGCTGGGGGGCGAGCTATCCCGACGAACTGTCTGGCGGCATGCAGCAACGCGTGGGCCTTGCCCGGGCGCTGGCCGCCGATCCATCGATCCTGCTGATGGACGAGGCGTTCTCGGCGCTCGATCCGATCATCCGCACCGAAATGCAATCCGAGTTGCTGCGGCTTCAGCAGATCAAGCGCCGCACCATCGTCTTCATCTCGCACGATCTGGACGAGGCCATGCGCATCGGCGACCACATCGCGATCATGAAGGACGGACAGGTGGTGCAGGTCGGCACACCCGACGAGATTCTGCGCAGCCCGGCGGACGACTACGTGCGCGAGTTCGTGCGCGGCGTGGACGCTGCCGCCGTGTTCAAGGCGTCGGATATCGCGCGCCAGGCGCTCACCGTGGTGTCCGAGCATGAGGATCGCGGTTGCCGCGCCGCCTTGCGCCTGCTGGAAGACTCTGATCGCGACTACGCCTATGTGCTCAACGCGCGCAAGCGTTTTCTCGGCGTGGTCTCGTCGCAGTCATTGCGTGACGCACTGCAAGGGCACACCGGCATGCGCGGTCTGAAGCACGCCTTCCTGCCCGATGTGCAGCCGCTTGCGAGCACCACGCCGGTCGCCGAATTGTTCGGCCCGGTGGCCGCTCAGCCATTTGCGCTGCCGGTGGTGGATGAGGACGGCAAATACGTCGGCGTGGTGAGCCGCACCACCATGCTCAAGTTCCTCGACCGCGACACCCCGCCAGTGCCGCCGCCGCAAAAGGAAGTCCCGCCGATCACATTGAACACGCAGATGCTTCAGGCCGCAGCCCAGGCAGCTTCGGCAAACGCACCCGCATAAGGAGGCCCACGCATGAGTGAAAAAATCACCATCGCACAGAACACGAACCCGGAACCCACTGCCGCCGACCCTTGGGCAGACGCTTCGCCGCCGAGCACGCCCGTGGATGCGGCCATCACCGAGGCGGCCACGGTCGATCCCTGGGCGACACCGGATTCGGGTGCCGCTGATCCCATGGCTGGTGCCGACTGGCTGGAGGCAGCGGCCGGGAACGCTCCGCTGCCAGGCGATGAGGGCGGCATGGCCCAGCTGTGGAGCCAGGTGACCGCTGGCGGCCCGCATGTGCAGGGCTGGATCAATGACGGACTGACCTGGGTGGTCGAGCATTTCCGCCCGTTCTTCCAGAGCGTTCGCACGCCCATCGACGCCACGCTCAATGGCATCACCGATGCGTTGCTCGTCGTGCCATGGCCGGTGCTGCTGATAGTGATGGCGCTGCTGGCGTGGCAGTTCGCAGGACGCGGCCTGGCGATCGGCACCGCCGTGTCTCTGCTGTTGATTGCCGTGCTGGGTATCTGGCCCGATGCGATGGTGACGCTTGCGCTGGTGCTGACCTCGCTGCTGTTCTGCGTGATCATCGGCCTGCCCGCAGGCATCTGTCTGGCATCGAGCGACCGCGCCCAGCGCATCACGCGTCCGTTTCTCGATGCCATGCAGACCACGCCCGCGTTCGTCTATCTCGTGCCTGTGGTGATGCTGTTCGGCATCGGCAATGTGCCCGGCGTGATCGTGACCATCGTGTTCGCGCTGCCGCCGCTGATCCGGCTCACCAATCTGGGTATTCGTCAGGTGCGCCCCGACCTGATCGAGGCCAGCCGCGCCTATGGAGCATCGCCCATGCAATTGCTGTGGAAGGTGCAACTGCCGCTCGCAATGCCGTCGATCATGGCCGGTATCAACCAGGCGCTGATGCTGTCGCTGTCGATGGTGGTGATCGCCTCGATGATCGCGGTGGGCGGTCTGGGCCAGATGGTGCTGCGCGGCATCGGGCGACTCGACATGGGCCTGGCAACCGTCGGCGGACTGGGCATCGTGCTGCTTGCCATCGTGCTGGACCGCATCACGCAGGCGATGGGACAGAATGAGCGCGGCGGCGTTCGCTGGTGGCAGACCGGCCCGACGGGCCGGGCCTTGCGTATTGCACGCCCTCGCAGCGACAAGGCCGCGCACATGACCGCAGTGCCACCACAGGCGCAAGGCAAACCGCAAACCTTGCCCAAGGCACTGCCGCCAACCGTCGGCGAGCAGGCCGCCTGATCTTTCAGCCCCGCAACAAGGAAAAAAACATGTTCCAACGCAACCCATTTCTTTCGCAAGCCCTGCGCGCGGGCGTTGCTGCGACCGCCTTTGCGTTCCTCGGCGCGACGGCCGTGGCTGCCGATCTGCCCGGCAGCGGCGTGAAGGTGCAGCCGCTCAAGAGTTCGATTGCCGAAGAAACCTTCCAGACCCTGCTGGTGATGAAGGCGCTGGAAAAGCTCGGCTATGACGTGCAACCGATCAAGGAAGTGGAATATCCCACGGCCCACATCGCGCTGGCCAACGGCGACGCCACGTTCATGGCCGATCACTGGAATCCGCTGCACGCCGACTACTACAAGAACGCGGGCGGAGACGCCAAGTTGTACCGCCGAGGTGTCTTCTCGGCCAATGCCGCGCAGGGCTATCTGATCGACAAGAAGACCGCCGATGAGCACCAGATCACCAACATCGGCCAGCTCAAGGACCCGAAGATCGCCGCGCTGTTCGACACCGACGGTGACGGCAAGGCCGACCTCACCGGCTGCACGCCGGGCTGGGGCTGCGAGGCGATGATCGAGCACCAGCTTGGCGCATACAAGCTGCGCGGCACCGTCACGCACAGGCAGGGCACCTACTCCGCGCTGATCGCCGACACCATCACCCGCTACAAGGCCGGCAAGCCGATTCTCTACTACACCTGGACCCCGTACTGGGTGAGCAACGTGCTCAAGCCGGGACAGGACGTCGTATGGCTTCAGGTGCCGTTCTCATCGCTGCCCGGCGAACAATCGGGCACGGACACCGAACTGGCGAATGGCAGGAACTACGGCTTCATCGCCAACAACCAGCAGATCGTTGCCAACCGGGCATGGGCCGAAAAGAATCCGGCTGCGGCCAAGCTGTTTGAAATCATCAAGCTGCCGGTCAACGACATCAACGCGCAGAACTACCTGATGAGCCAGGGCCAGGGTTCGCAGGCCGACATCGAACGCCACACGAACGCGTGGATCGCGGCGCATCAACGCACTTTCGACGCATGGATCACGCTCGCCAAGGATGCCGCGAACACTGCGGCAAAGCCTTGACCGGCAGGACGCCACAAAGCAACCTAAATTGCTACGCCGTGCTAACAAACGGCCCCGACAGGCACCGCAAGCCGCTGCCTGTCCGTTTTTTGGGCAACGCGGATTCGCCGAGGCTTTAGCATGTGTGTTTGTCCGCCACAAACCTCATCGCGCTCACGGCTCTCTCCGCTTTCTCCATGCAACGCCTGTCCCTGCAAACCAAGGCCTTCCTCACGCTGACCATTCTACTGGCGGTGATGATGATGATGTTCATTGGTTTTTCGCGCGTGGGATTGCAGCGCGGTCTCGGCCCGTATGTGGCGGAGATCGAGCTTGCGCGCATGGACTGGCTGGTCTATCGCCTGCAGGACGTCTACCAGCAAAATGGCAGTTGGACCGTGCTCAAGGAGAACCCCGCGCTGTGGCGCGCCGTGCGTCGCCCGCTTATGAATCTCCAGCCCGAAACGCTGGGAAACCGCCCGACCAATCGCCTGCAGCACTCGGGAATGGCGCCGCAGCCGTCGGCCAACGAATCACCGGTCACGCAGCTTGCGCCGCCGCCCGAGCCGCCACCGCCCTCCGCATCGCCTGCGTTGGCGTCCGACGGACTGGCGCGGCGGCTCGCACTGCTCGATGCGGATCAGACGCTGATCGCCGGTGCTCCGGCGCTCCCCGGAAGCGCGCGCACCCCGCTCAAGGATGACGCCGGGCGCACCATCGGCTACCTGATCATGAATCCGCCCGAGGGACTGGAGCGCGAGGCCGACAAGGCGTTTCTCGAAAAGCAGCTCGGCTTCGTGCTGGGCACGGGCGCGGCGGGCTTGCTGCTCGCGCTGCTGCTGTCCGTCTGGCTTGCGCATCGCTGGCTCAGGCCCATCGGAGTGCTGATGTCGGGCGCCAAGAGCCTTGCCTCGGGACAGCTGCAGACGCGCATTCCGGAGCAGACCGACAGCGAGGAGTTCTCGCGCCTGATCCACACGTTCAACGACATGGCCCAGCAGCTCGACAGCATGGAGACCTCGCGCCGCCAGTGGATCGGCGACATGGCCCATGAGCTGCGCACGCCGCTCACCGCGATGCGCGCGGAAATCGAAGCCGTGCAGGATGGCGTGCGCCATTTCGACGCGCACACCGCCGAACGTCTGCATCGCCAGCTCATGCGACTGATTCAGCTCGTGGGCGACCTGCGCGAGAGCGTGGACAGCGCCTCCATCGCGCCTGCGAAGATGGAGCCGATGCTGCCCATGCTGCAATTGAAGGAGGCCATCGTGGCGCTGCAAACGCGTTTCGAGCAGGCCGGCGTCAGCATCGAACTTCGCGAGCCCCGCGAATGGGCGCTCGCCGCACACGCACCGCGCGTGCTGGGCAATGCGCAGCAGTTGCACCGCGTGTTCCTCAACCTGATCGAGAACAGCCTGCGCTACACCGACAGCGGCGGCAGATTGCAGATCGCCTGTTCTGTCCACACCGACAGGGCGGGCAGAACAGGCGATCAATTCCTGGTGGTGTTCGACGACACCAAGCCCGGCGTTTCCTTGCAGGAACTGCCGCACCTCTTCGAGCGCCTGTACCGCACCGAGTCTTCGCGCCAACGCGCGACCGGAGACCTCGGCGGATCGGGCCTCGGGCTTGCCATCTGCCGCTCGATCGTTCAGGCCCACGGCGGCCAGATCGACGCCGCGCAATCCCCGCTCGGCGGTCTTCGCATCACACTCACTCTTGCACTGATGGAGAAATGACGACATGAACAACAACAACCCGCGAATTCTCATCGTCGAAGACGAGGCCGACATCGCCAACGTGGTGGTCGACTATCTGCGCCATGCGGGCTTCGACGCCGAGCATGTGGACAACGGCACGGCCGCGCTGGAGCGGCTTCTGAGCGCCCATCCGCCCGATCTCACGGTGCTCGACGTGATGCTGCCCGGCGTCGATGGTCTCGAAGTGCTGCGACAGACCCGCAAGACCAGCGATGCGCTGATCATTCTGCTGACCGCGCGGGTGGAGGAAGTGGACCGGCTCATCGGCCTCGAACTCGGCGCGGACGACTACATCTGCAAGCCCTTTTCGCCGCGTGAGGTGGTGGCGCGCGTCAAGACGGTGCTGCGCCGCCGCAAGCCGACCGCCAGCAACGCGCCTGCGGACACCGGCGCGCTACAGCTCGACGACAACCTCTCGCAGGTCACGCTCTACGGCAAGCCGGTGCCGCTCACCCATCGCGAATACCGCTTGCTGCAGACGCTGATCCAGCACCGCGACCGCATTCTGTCGCGCGCGCAGATGCTCGAGCTTTCCTACGACGAGGACACGCAGGACCTCAACGAGCGCTCGGTGGACAGCCACATCAAGAACCTGCGCAAGAAGCTGCGCAGCACGGACCGCAGCGGTCACGACTGGATCCGCTCGGTCTACGGTGTCGGTTTCGCATTCGAGCCGCCCGACTCATCCGGCCAAGCCCGCGTGTCCACCTGGGAAGCGCTCTGAATCCCGGCGCCCTCACCCATCTCTCATAGATTGCCGACCATGTCGCCCGGCACGACCCATTGATCGAACTGCTCGGCGGTCACATGGCCGCTGGCAATCGCCGCGTCGCGCAGGCTCGAGCCTTCCTTGTGCGCCTTCTTGGCGATGTAAGCGGCCTTGTCGTAGCCGATGTGGGTGTTCAGCGCCGTCACGAGCATCAGCGAGCGGCCGACGAGTTCGGCAATGCGTTCGCGATTCGGTTCGATGCCGACCGCGCAGTGCTCGTCGAAACTCACCATGCCATCGGCGAGCAGGCGCACGCTTTGCAGGAAGTTGTGGGCCACCAGCGGACGAAACACGTTGAGTTCGAAGTTGCCCGAAGCGCCACCGAAATTGATCGCCACGTCGTTGCCGAACACCTGCGCGCACAGCATCGTCATGGCCTCGCACTGCGTGGGATTGACCTTGCCGGGCATGATCGACGAGCCCGGCTCGTTCTCGGGAATCGACAGCTCGCCCAGGCCGCTGCGCGGCCCGCTCGCGAGCCAGCGCACGTCGTTGGCGATCTTCATGAGACTGGCCGCGAGGGTCTTGAGGGACCCATGCGCGTGCACCAGACCGTCGCAACTGGCGAGCGATTCGAACTTGTTGGGCGCGGTGACGAAGGGATATCCGGTGATCTTCGCAATCTCGGCGGCCACGCCTTCCGCATATCCCTTGGGCGCATTCAAGCCGGTTCCGACGGCGGTGCCGCCAAGCGCCAATTCATAGAGGTGCGGCAGCGCGGCCTTGACGTGCTTTTCGCCATGTTCGAGCTGCGCCACCCAACCCGAAATTTCCTGGCCGAGCGTGAGCGGCGTCGCATCCTGCAAGTGCGTGCGACCGATCTTCACGATGTCGGCAAACGCCTCGCTCTTGGCCTTGAGCGTCGCACGCAGCCGCGCCATCGCGGGCAGCAGGTGCGCCTCGATGGCCGTCACCGCGGCGACGTGCATCGCGGTCGGATAGACGTCGTTGCTCGACTGGCTCTTGTTCACATCGTCGTTGGGATGCACCAGGCGCGACTCGCCGCGCTCGCCACCCAGCAGCTCGCTTGCGCGATTGGCCAGCACCTCGTTGACGTTCATATTGGTCTGCGTGCCCGAGCCGGTCTGCCACACCACGAGCGGAAACTCGCCCGGATGCTGGCCCGCGATCACCTCGTCGGCCGCGGCCACGATGGCCTGGGACTTCTTTTCGTCCAGCAGACCCAGACGCTGGTTGACCGTCGCCGATGCGCGCTTGACCTGCGCGAGCGCATGGATCATTTCCGTGGGCTGCTTCTCGCCGCTGATCTTGAAATTCTGGATCGAGCGCTGCGTCTGCGCGCCCCACAGTTGGTCTGCGGGAACGTCGATCAAACCGAACGTGTCTTTCTCCTGCCGTACAGCAGTGGTCATGGGAATACTCCTCGAGAGAACAAACAAACGCGGTGCGCGTGGCTGGCAAATCGTCCGGAAACTGCATCGGGGATCCTCTGCACGAATGGATCGGCAGGCTGCGAGTGCGGATCGGGATGGCTGGCTGAGGCAGGCCGCAGGGTGGAAAATCTGTAACAGCGCCATGCTAGCGCAGCTACCAGAAACCACGCTGCGACGACAGTCTTGCGGTATTCGGTTACCAAATTTGCGATTGCAAATGCCGACTCTCGGCCAATAATGCCCGCGAACTCCTCAGTCAAAAACTATGACCGAGGGACAGCCAAGTCAGATTCCCTTTTTCATCCACCGATCCAAGAGGAAACCAGCATGAACCTGTTTCGTCGTTCTTCCACCCACACCTCCACCGCTGCCAAACTGTTCGCCGTGACCTGCGTCGTCGCGGCCGCGCTGCCGCTCTCCGTGTCTGCCCAGGATCTGCCTGCGCGCAAGGCCGGTCTGTGGCAGATCACCACGAACGGCACCACCGGCACCACCAAGAACCCCGAGCAGGTCATGCAGCAGTGCGTGGACACGGCCAGCGACCAGGCCCTGCAGAAGATGGGCGCCGGCATGATGAACAACATGAAGTGCGAGAAGAACGAGAACAAGAAGGACGGCGGCAAGTACACCGGCCACTCGATCTGTCAGATGGGTCCGTCCAAGCTCGAGACCAAGAGCGTGACCTCCGGCGATTTCGAGAAGGAGTACACGATGACGGCGGACTCCACGTTCAACCCTCCGATGTCCGGTATCTCCACCACCAAATCCACCATGGTCGCGAAATGGGTCGGCCCCTGCAAGGCCGATCAAAAGCCGGGCGACGTGATGGTCAACGGTCAGAAGATGAATCTGCTGAACATGGGTCAGGCCCCGAAGAAGTGAGCGCGCGGCGCACCAAGCCGTCCGCCGAGATTCATCCGTGAGAGCACCCGCAAGGGTGCTTTTTTGTGGGCGGTTACAACGCGGCCACACCGTCGTACGCGGCCTGCGATACCGAAGCCCGACAAGTCATCTATAAGACTTCTCGAGTTTTCCGAGCGGCCTTCGGGCCTTCGGCGGATAATCGACCGGTTTTCCCGCGCATCCCCTTGCGCACCCATAAAACCCTAGCAAGCTTCACGATGACCACCACCATCCGCCAGCAGGACCTGATCGACTCGATTGCAGGTGCCCTCCAGTACATCAGCTACTACCATCCCGCTGACTACATCCAGCATCTGGCGCGCGCCTATGAACGCGAGCAAAGCCCTGCGGCCAAGGATGCGATGGCGCAGATCCTCACGAACTCCAAGATGTCCGCCACCGGCCATCGCCCGATCTGCCAGGATACCGGCATCGTCAACGTGTTCCTCAAAGTGGGCATGGACGTGAAATGGGAAGGCTTCACCGCCGGCCTCGAAGACGCCATCAACGAGGGCGTGCGCCGTGGCTACAACAACCCGGACAACACACTGCGCGCCTCGGTCGTGGCCGATCCGCACTTCGCGCGCAAGAACACCAAGGACAACACGCCTGCGGTGATCAACGTGCAGATCGTTCCCGGCAACACCGTGGACATCACGGTCGCGGCCAAGGGCGGCGGCTCGGAGAACAAATCCAAGATGATCATGATGAACCCGAGCGACAGCCTGGTCGATTGGGTTTTGAAGACCGTGCCCACGATGGGCGCGGGCTGGTGCCCACCGGGCATGCTCGGCATCGGCATCGGCGGCACGGCGGAGAAGGCCGTTCTGCTCGCCAAGGAAAGCCTGATGGAAGACCTCGACATGTACGAGCTTCAGGCCAAGTCGGCGCGCGGCGAGAAGCTCGATCAGGTCGAGGAACTGCGCCTTGAGCTGTACGAGAAGGTCAACGCGCTGGGCATAGGCGCGCAGGGCCTTGGCGGCCTCGCCACCGTTCTGGACGTCAAGATCAAGATGTACCCGACGCATGCGGCCTCCAAGCCCGTCGCGATGATTCCGAACTGTGCGGCAACCCGTCACGCGCATTTCGTGCTCGATGGCAGCGGCCCGGTCTACCTCGACGCGCCCTCGCTCGACCTCTGGCCCAAGATTGATTGGGAGCCCGACTACAACAAGTCGAAGAAGGTCGATCTCAACACGCTCACCAAGGAAGAAGTGGCGAGCTGGAAACCCGGCGACACCCTGCTGCTCAACGGCAAGATGCTCACCGGCCGCGACGCCGCGCACAAGCGCATTCAGGACATGCTGGCCAAGGGTGAGAAACTGCCCGTCGATTTCACCAACCGCGCGATCTACTACGTCGGCCCGGTGGACCCGGTGGGCGATGAGGCCGTCGGCCCGGCCGGTCCGACCACGTCCACGCGCATGGACAAGTTCACCGACATGATGCTCTCGCAGACCGGCCTGATCTGCATGATCGGCAAGGCCGAGCGCGGCCCAGCGGCCATCGAGTCGATCAAGAACCACAAGAGCGCATATCTGATGGCCGTAGGCGGCGCGGCCTACCTGGTCTCCAAGGCCATCAAGCACGCCAGGGTGGTGGGCTTTGAAGACCTCGGCATGGAGGCGATCTACGAATTCGACGTGGTCGACATGCCCGTGACCGTGGCGGTGGACTCGGGCGGCACCAGCGCGCACATCACCGGCCCTGCCGAGTGGAGCAAGCGCATCGCTTCGGGCGAATTCAAGGGCATCGAAGTCGCGGCCGTCTGAGGACGCGAATCGCTGAAAGCGTCCAGACACAAAAAAACCGCCTGAGGCGGTTTTTTTGCGGGTCGCCGCCAGTTCAGGCTTCGGGCGTCAGGATTTGCCGTCCAATCGCCTTGCCCTGCTCCAGCTCCAGCAGCGCGCTGAACGCCTTGCTGAAGTGCATGCAGGTGGTGGGAACGGGCGGCATGTCGTGATCGCGCACCAGCTTGATCAGCTCTTCCAGCTCGCGCTGATTGCCGACGTAGGTTCCCTGATAGGTGATGGCGCGCAGCGCCTGCGACGGCGTCGGCAGGTCGATGTGTCCGCCGAAGAGACCGATCTGCACCAGATGGCCACCCTTGGTGAGCAGACCGATGCCCTGCTCCACCGTCTGGCTCGATCCCACGCAATCAAGCACCATCCAGACGGCGCCCCCGCAGCGCTGCGCACCTGATCCGCGCAATCGGGTGCCTTGGGGTCGAACGCCGCCTGCGCGCCCGCCTTGAGCGCCGCTTCGCGCTTGCTGGCATCCGGCTCGATCACGATCACGCCCGCGCCATCGAGCGCCTTGGCAATGAGGATCGCCATCAGGCCCAGTCCACCCGCGCCGATCAGCACGAGCTTTTCCTCCTTGAACACGCGCGGCGCGAATTTCCTGAGCGCGCTGTAGGTCGTCAGCCCCGAACAGGCGTAAGGCGCTGCGTGCTCGGGCGTGAGATCGCCAATGTCCACCAGATAACGGGCGTGCGGTACCAGCACGTGATCGGAATACCCGCCCGGCCGGTAGACCCCGATGGCGCGCCCCGCGAGGCACAGATTCTCTTCACCGCGCTTGCAGACCTTGCATTCGCCGCAACCAAGCCACGGGAACACGACGTACTTCTGACCCACCTTGACATTCCCGGCCTCAGGCCCCATCGCGACCACTTCGCCCGCGATTTCGTGCCCCAGCGTGACCGGCAGCTTCAGGCCCCGATCCACCATGTTCAGCGACTTGCCATTTCCAAGGTCATACGAGCCATGCCAGATGTGCAGATCGGAATGGCAAACCCCTGCTGCCAGCACGCGGACCAGCACCTCGTCGCCCTGGGGCGTGGGCGTCGGATGCTCCGCACGCACCAACGGTGCGCCAAACTCCTGAACTTCATAACTGATCATTTCATCTCCTGTAGAAGCTGTTGGACAATTCAAAGGGAAAACGCACTATTTCTTCGTGACGTAGTAGCAGGTGCTTTTGGACAGCGGCTGAAACGCCTTGTCGCCCGGGATGGTGTCGATCACCTTGTAGTAGTCCCACGGCCCCCTGGATTCGGCGGGCGACTTCACCTGCACGAGGAACATGTCGTGGACCATGCGACCGTCTTCGCGCACGTAGCCATTCTGTGAAAACACGTCGTCGATCTTCATCTTTCGCAACTGCTGGCTCACCGGCAATCCCTCGTCCGTGCCGGCCGCCTGCACGGCCTTCAGATAGGTGGTGACGGCGGAATACACGCTGGCCTGGTTCATGGACGGCATCTTCTTCATCCGCGCCTGGTATTTTTTCGCCCATTCACGCGATTGCTCGTTGCGGTCCCAGTAGTAGCCGGTCGCGAACGTAAGTCCCTGGCCGAGCTTGAGCCCCAGCCCGTGGATGTCGTTGATGTAGACGAGTTGCGGCACGAAGGTCTGCTTGCTCATCATGCCGAATTCGGCTGCGGTCTTGATCGAATTGACTGTGTCCTGCGTCGCATTGGCAAGCGCCACCACCTGCGCGCCAGAATCCTTCGCCTGCACCAGGAAAGAGGAAAAATCGCTGGCGTTGAACGGATGGAACGCGGTACCGAGAATGCGACCGCCGCCTTCCTTGACGAAATCCGTAATGATCCCGGCAGTGACCTTTCCGTATGAGTAGTCCACGGCAAGAATGAACCATTCCTTCTTGCCCTGTTTGAGCATGCTCCCCACCGCCGCATTGGCGAGCGAGTAGGAATCCATGGTGTAGTGCACTGCCGTGGGCGCACAGAACTCGTTGGTCAACCCGGTGGAGGCCGCGCCGGTGTTGATGGCCATCTTGTTGCGCTCCTTGGCCAGCGTATTGACCGCCGCAGCGATTGCCGAGTTGTTCATGTCCACGATCATGTCCACGCCTTCGGCGTCCCACCACTGACGCGCACGCGCGCCGCCGATGTCGGCCTTGTTCTGGTGATCGGCAAATACCAGTTCGATGGGTTTGCCCGCCACGTTGCCGCCAAAATCCTCGATCGCCATCCTGGCCGCCTCGATCGAGCCACGACCGCCCGAATCGGAATACTGGCCCGACATGTCGCTGAGCACGCCGATCTTCACCTTGTCATCGGAAATACCGGCAGCACCAGCGGCCAGCGTGGTCCCGGTCAGCACTGCGATCACGGCGACGTTCTGAGAAAAACCCGTCATTGCATCTCCTTGGATTGTCATTGGAATGAATCACCGGTGGCCTTGAGGGACGCTTGCATAGACGCCAGTCTTGAGCCCCGAAAAATTGTGCTGCGCCTCGCCTCGGGTGCCGCGCGGGTAACCCCGAAGCCGCGCGCGTGAGATGGCTTGCAGGAGAATCCGGACAAACCTTGGCGCAACCCGCACCAGCACTGGCCTGAAGCTGCCGAAGGCCGCCATGAAGAATGAATGAGGCTGTCGCAAAGGCGACCAAAAAAACGAGCGAACGGCCCTCGCCAAGAACCCCTTTTCTCATACGACAGCAAATGATCATCCGGTATGCTTGTCCGAATCTCCTATGTTTATTGATGAAAGGACGACGTATGGGATTCGGTCGACGCAAGATTGTCAGCGCTCAGGATGAACTGGAAAACTCCGTGAGCCGCCTGCGCGAGCTTCTGGCGAGTGCAGATCTCGACAACATTCCCGAAGTTCGGCAGCTTCGCAAGCGACTGGACGCGGGCCTGAGCGACGTTCATGACTCGGCGCTCGACGTCATGCATGAAGCAAGGCATCAGGCACGCCGCGCGGCACGCGCTGCCGATGACTACGTCCGCGACGAGCCCTGGCAATTTGTGGGCGGAGCACTCGCGGTAGGCGTCGTGCTGGGTTTCCTGTTGGGTCGGCGTTAAGACTCTCCTCTGCAAGAATCGAACGGGAAGAAGCCTGGCGTGCCGCATTCCAACACCGTACTCTGGCCCCTGTTCGCGCTGGCGGCATGGACGATGTTCATGATCCTGCATCTTGCATTTCGCCGCGTGCGCGCCTTCCTGCGCAGAGAGGCGCGCATCGACCAGTTCGCGCTCGGAGAGTCCGGGCCTCTGTCGCAGCAGGTGATTCTTGCCAACCGGAACTACATGAATCTGCTGGAAATGCCGATACTGTTCTATGTGGTCGGCGTGATGGCCTATGCCGCGGGCATCGAAGCCACGTGGTTTGTCGCCCTGGCCTGGACGTATGTGGCGCTTCGTGTGCTGCACAGCATCGTTCACGTGACCTACAACCACGTACTGCATCGCTTTGCGCTGTTCGCGGCAAGCAATGTGGTTCTTGTCGGCATGTGGCTGTTGCTGGCAATTCAGTTGCACGCGCGTGGCAGCTGAATGAAGAAAAGGCACAAACCATGCAATCCAATTCCGTACAACGCACCGGGCAGATACTGGCCGCGATCCACGACGCTGGCGATGAGGGTCGCCGCATCTTCACGCGCGTGTATGGCGACGCGGCGCTTTCGACCGCGCGCGCTGCTGACGAGCGGGCGAAGAATGGCATAAGCCTGAGCGCGCTCGATGGCCGTGTCGTCTCGGTCAAGGATCTGTACGACATCGCGGGCGAGCCCACCACGGCGGGCTCGGCGGTACTCAGGAGCGCCCCGCCCGCCAAGGAAGATGCCGTCATCGTGCAACGCCTGCGCGCGGCAGGGGCGGTCATCGTTGGCAAGACCAACATGACCGAATTCGCGTTCTCCGGCATCGGCATCAATCCGCATTACGGTACGCCCGGAAATGCGCACGACGCGACCCGCATCCCGGGCGGCTCTTCGAGCGGCGCGGGGGTCGCGGTGGCGCGCGGCATGTCGGAGATTTCCATCGGTTCGGACACCGGCGGTTCGGTGCGCATTCCATCGGCATTCAATGGCATCACGGGCTTCAAGCCAACACAAAGCCGCGTGCCGCGTGACGGCGCATTCCCGCTGTCTTTCAGCCTCGACAGCGTCGGCCCGCTCGCGCGCAACGTGCTCGATTGCGCGCAGGCCGACGCCATCATGAGCGGTCGCCGCTGGAACGCCCTCGCCCCACGCGAAGTGCGCGGCCTGCGCATCGGCATACCGCGCGGCCTGCTGTTCACGCAGACCGAACAGGCGGTGCAATCGGCCTTCGAGCGCGTGATCGATGAACTCTCGCGCAGCGGCTGCCGCATCAGCGACATGCAGCTCGACGAATGGTGCGGCGCGCCGTTCAAGCTCCAGGAAAAAGGCACCTTGATCGCTGCCGAGGCCGCATACATCCACGCCGACACGCTGGCCCGTCAGCCTGATGCCATCGACCCGTTCGTGCTCGCACGCATCAAGCGCGGCGAAACCATGCCGGCCCCGCACTACGTGGGGCTGCAGCGCGCACGAGAGCAACTACGGCAATCGCTCGACGCCCGGATAGCGGACCTCGATCTGCTCATGCTGCCCACCGTGGCGCTGATCGCCCCGCACATCGACAGCGTCGCCAACCCCGATGCTTTCAACACGGCCAACATGCTGGTGCTGCGCAACACGTCGGTGTTCAACTTCTACGACCTTCCGGCCATGTCGCTGCCCATCAATGTCGGCGCAGCCGCCATGCCCGTGGGCCTGATGGTGGTCGCACGCCGCAATTGCGATCTCGATCTACTGGCCATGGCGCGGCGCTCCAGGCACAGGTGCAGGCGCTGAGGTTGAAGTAATACGCGCTGCTGCCACAGGCCAACCCCGCTGGCTGAGCCAGAGCGCTTTGCGATTTTGCGCGCCCGGTATGCTCGGCGGTCCATTGTCACCCACCCTTCTTTGGAGGGCCCCACATGAGCAACCACCTCCCTTTTTCCCAAGCCTGCGAGAACAATCGGGAGCCGATCCTCGCGGTGTTGCAATCGACCTTTGCGCAGAGCAGCCATGTGCTCGAGATCGGTTCGGGCACGGGCCAGCATGGTGTGTATTTCGCGCCGCGTCTGCCGCATCTCGTTTGGCAGACCAGCGATCTGGCGCACAACCATGCGGGCATTCTGGCCTGGCATGCGGCGCAGCCCGCAGCCAATCTGCGTGCGCCCTTTGTTCTCGATCTGAACCGCGGCGACTGGCCCGATGGTGACCACTTCGACGCGGTGTTCACCAGCAATACCGCGCACATCGTGTCATGGCCGCTGGTGCAGCGCATGTTTGCGCTCGTGGGCCAGCATCTTCCCGATGGTGGACGATTCGCGATCTACGGGCCGTTCAACTATGGCGGCAGCTTCACGAGCGAGAGCAATCGCGCGTTCGACGCCTCCCTGCGCCAGCGTGATCCGCGCAGTGGCATACGTCATTTTGAAGACATCGTTGCACTCGCGCGGAGCCAGTCTCTGAGCTTGCTGCAAGACCACGCCATGCCCGCCAACAATCGCTTGCTGGTATTTGGCAAGGCGTTGACGTAAGCAGCAGCGCGCGCGCTCAAAACCCGCATCTTTCCTCCAGTCCTACGCTCCATCAAAGAAAACGCGGATATGGTGCGCACTAGGGCCTAACTAGGGCCTATTCACCCAACGCACGGGGATCGCGTTGTGCAGTCTTGGTATCCCATGCACGAATCGGATCGACGCTCAATCGGCGGTTGATCCGTTGCTGCGGTCTGTCTGTCTGCCTGTTTTCATATTTTTTCAAACTTCGGAGAAGGAATCGCTCATGAGCAAACCGAATATTGGCATCATCGTTGGCAGCAACAGCCAGTCATCGATCAACATGCAACTGGCCAAGGCGCTGACCAAGCTGGTGTCCGACCAGGCGAATTTCGAGATCATCGACATCACGAAACTGCCCTTCTACAACCGCGACGAAGACGACAACACGCCCAAGGCGTTTGTGGATTTCAAGGCGCTGATCGGCAGCAAGGACGGCATTCTGTTCGTCACGCCGGAGCACAACCGTTCGGTTCCCGCGCTGCTCAAGAATGCGCTCGACGGCGGCAGCCGCCCGTTCAAGCAAGGCGCGTGGAATGGGATTCCGGCGGGCGTGATCGGCACGTCCCCGGGCGGTCCCGCGACATCGATGGCACAACAGCATCTGCGCAATATTCTGGTTTTCCTCGACATGCCGACGATGCAGCAGCCCGAAGGCTTCATTCAGTGGAAGGATGGACTCGTCGATGCCAACGGCAATATCGGCACCGCAAGCCATGACTACCTGAACACCTGGATGCAGAAGTTCCTCGCGTGGGTGGAAAAGCATCCGCGTCAGAAACAATAGTGACGATGGGCTGAGCGAGCGATTCTTGCGCCGCACGTTCGAATCATGCAACAGCAATACCATTTTCGACGCTATGCACACGGCCTACTGGCCTGGGACGTCCATCGTCTCGTGGCGCTTGCGTTCCTTGCGCGGGTGCCTACCTGCGCGGCGTCACGCGCCCAGCATGAGCGGCCCTGTCTGGCTTGCGCGACCCCGTGGGTTGGGTGAACAGGCCCTGGCCACCACATACAGGAGTTTTATTTTGACCAACATGTCCAACGATGAAATTCGCTCGATTCTGAGCATCTGTCTTCTCGCGGCCTATGCCGACAATGCCAAGCATGATCGCGAACGAGACCAGATCAAGCAGGTTGCCGAGACGCTGGGTCAGCACGAGCAGATCAACCTCCCCGGTCTCTACCAGGACATGCTGCTGCGCAGGGTGCAACTGCCCAACGTGGCGGCTCAGCTCACGAACGAGGAGGCTCGCCAGCTCGCCTACGAGATGGCGGTCTGCGTCTGCGACGCTGATGGTGAAACCAGCGCCAAGGAAACCGAATTCCTCGCGCAACTGAAGTCTTCACTGGGACTCGCGGCGACTGCAACAACGCCCGCAGCATCGGTAGCGCCCTCTCCGGCAGCGGATGCTGGTGCTGCAGCTGCAACAACCGATGCTGGCGCTGCTGCGGCCGTCGCCACGGCGCATGCCGTGGACACGCAGGCTCAGGTGATTGCGAATGCACCCTTGCAGGGAGGACTCGAACCCGTCGTGTTCGGCGAACCCGTGATGCCGAGCGCGGAGACCGTGCCGCACCCCACCGCCGCCGACTCGCTGGCCAATGCCAACACGGAACGCAAGCAGAGCACGCTGTCGGTGCAGGAGATGGACGCCAAGATTCTCAAGGCCTCCATCGTCAACGGTGCCATCGAATTGCTGCCGGAGAATCTTTCGACGCTCGCGATCATTCCGCTGCAGATGCGGCTGGTGTACCAGATCGGCGAGACCTACGGTTATGAACTCGACCGAGGCCACATCAAGGATTTGCTGGCCGCGCTCGGCGTGGGCCTGACCTCGCAATATCTTGAACAGGCCGGACGCAAATTACTCGGGCGCGTGCTCGGCGGCGGCCTCTTTGGCGGCGTGGGTCGTCAGGCGGTGAGCAGCGGCATGAGCTTTGCATCGACCTACGCGCTGGGTCACGTGGCAAACCAGTACTACGCAGGCGGTCGAACACTGAGCACGCAGATGCTCAAGAGCGCGTATGAACACATCATGCAGGACGGTCGCGCGTTGCAGACGCAATACGCGCCGCAAATGCAGGACATGGCGCGCAATCTGAACACCGCGAAGATTCTCGAGATGGTGCGCGGGCGTTGATTTGCACCACGCAAAAGATGGCTGGGGCGGCGCTGCAAGCCGCATCCAAAAGCATGACAATGGCAGACTGAATCGCACAGCAGTGCATGCCTGTCATCGGGAGTTCATCCGGCCATGTCGTCGTCTGCATTTTTGTCCTCTTCCTCAGCCTCGCCCGTCGGCGTGTTCGACAGCGGCATCGGCGGCCTGAGCGTTCTGCAGGAGTTGCGCAGCGAACTGCCTTACGAGAATTTTGTCTATCTGGCCGACTCGGGCAACGCGCCTTACGGCGAGCGCGGTGATGAGTTCGTGAAGCAGCGCACGCTCGCCATCGCGCGGCACCTGCTGGACGAGCACCGCATCAAGGCGCTTGTCGTCGCCTGCAACACCGCCACCACCGCCGCCGTCGCGCAGCTACGCGAGGCCTTGCCCGATCTGCCCGTGATCGGCGTGGAGCCAGCGCTCAAGCCCGCCGCGAGCAGCAGCCAGACCCATCGTGTCGGCGTGATTGCCACGCGTGGCACCGTGCAGAGCGCGCGTTTCGAGCAACTGCGCCAGGCCTTTTCGGACGGCACCGAGTTTCGCGCGCAAGCTTGCGACGGCCTGGTTCGCGCCATCGAACGCAGCGTCGAAGAAGAAGATAGTGAGGCCGCCAGCAGCCCGGCTGCCATCGAGATTCGCGAACTCTGCGAACGCTATACCGCCATGCTCGGCAGCTTCGGCGTGCGCACGGGAGACATCGATACGCTGGTGCTCGGCTGCACGCACTACGTGTTCATCAAGGACGAACTGCGCAAACTGCTCGGCCCCGACGTGCACATCATCGACACCGGAGCCCCGGTCGCGCGGCAGACCCGCCGCATACTCGTTCAGCGCGACACGCTCGCACCTGAGGCCGACGATTCGGCACCCTCAACAGTGCGCCGCGGCACGCTGCAGCTCTACACCACGGGGCGTCTCGGCGCATTGCAGGCCGCAGCAAAGCGCTGGCTGCAACTGCCACCCGAGCATTGCCATGCCTTGGCTGCCTGAGCCTCAGCGGCCACCGCCCCAAAGCGGCTCGCCGCCGTGGTCGAGATAGGTCAGATAAAGCCGCGTGTCCAGTTCGAACTGGTGGTAGTCGGGCTCCATGTGCGTGCACAGTTGGTAGAACGCCTTGTCGTGATCCTTCTCGCGCAGATGGGCAAGCTCATGCACGACGATCATGCGCAGGAATTCTTCCGGCCCTTGGCGAAAGAACGAAGCCACACGGATTTCGTGCTTGGCCGCGAGCTTGCCGCCCTGCACGCGCGACATGCTGGTGTGCAGGCCGAGCGCATGGCGCACGACGTGGATCTTGTTGTCGAACAGCACCTTGTTGATCGTGCCCGCATTGCGCAGGTAGCGCTGCTTGTACTCCTGCGTGAAGTCGTAGAGCGCCTTGTCGCTGCGCACTTCGTGGGGCGCACGGTACTTGCGCACCAGCAGATCACCGAGCCTGCCCTGGTCGAGCAGGGTTTGCGCCTGTCCCTTGAGCGTGGGCGAATAGCCGCCGAGGTACGGCAGATCGGTGTTTGCACGCAAAGGATGGGCGTTTGATGCCATACGCAGGCGCAGTCAAATCAAAGCCCGCCCGGTTGAGACCGGCGGGCTCGTTGTGACGGGGGAGGCGTAGTAACGATGGATCGATCGATCAATGCAGATGGCGCGGGCGACGACCGCCGCTGCCGTGACCACCGCTGCCAGAGCCGCCCGTGCCACGCGGCGGCTTGCCGATTTCAAGCGAGTTCACCAGATCGTCAAAGCGGCGGTTGAACAGCTTGTCGATCTCGGAGACCACCCCGCCCAGCTCGGAGGCGTCGAAATGGCGCTCCATCATGTTGATCACGTCCTGCACCAGCAGATCGCGCTGTACCTGCATGATGGCCGCAGGCGTCGGGCCCACGAACAGCATCACGAAATCGTCGCGCGCCTCGGACCCATCCGCAGGACCGTCGCCTTCCTCTTCGTCGTCGAACTCGGCGTCGTAGAACGTCACCTCGATGGCCGCGCCCTGCTCGGCCAGCTCGTTGAGGCCCATGCACATTTCGTCGAGCGACTGGCGAAAATCATCATCGCCGCGCACCGTCCAGCACATCTGAAGCGTGTGCGCCTTGGGATCGAACTGGATGCCCGGCTCTTCCTCATAAGCGCTCGCCGCACCAGCGGCCAGCGAACGGGCGCCCGCATATTTCCACAGAGGCGTCAGCGCGTCCTGCAGCTGATCGAAATCGACATCGCTGCGCAACTGCACCTGACCGTGCACATGAATTTCGAAGGGTGCGTTGTAATGTGACATATTGAATCTCGACTGGTGCCCGAGCCGGGGTCGAACCGGCACGCCCCTTTTACGGAAGCGGCGGATTTTAAGTCCGCAGTGTCTACCAATTTCACCATCGGGGCGCCTGATACATGAGGGGATCAGCTTACCGCATTGCGCGGCGGCTGGGCGCAAGTATCAGTACTCTTGTGTTTCACCGGTGCGCGCGGAGACGATCGTTAAAAAACGCACCGCAACGACAAAAAAGGGAAGCCTTTTGGGCTTCCCTTTGGGATCTGGAGCGGGAAAACGGGTTCGAACCGTCGACCTATACCTTGGCAAGGTATCGCTCTACCAACTGAGCTATTCCCGCATTTTCGTCTTGCGACGCGAAGATCTCAATTCTATCACGTTTTCGGTGGAGAGACTTTCGCCGCCCGGCCTTCCGATACCGGAGGCGCGATCCGGAGTCGAACCGGATTTGCACTCCGGGGCATCACGATACAAGCTATTGATTTAAAAGGAGTTTTTGCTCCCTAAAAAAACTTGCTACCTTTCAAGCCCATCTGGAGCGGGAAACGAGTCATGCACTAGAGCGCTAAGTCTCTGTTTCCCAATCACTTTCTCCACTGTGGTGATCAGCGAAGAACTCAATTATAGCCTTGTTTTTCGCCCTCGGCAACAAAGTTCATCCAACCACTTCCACCAGCGTCCAAGGATGATCCATCCACCCGTCGTTACGCCTGATGCGTCCAGCTGCTGAGCGGGTTCGCTATCGAACTCCAACTTGCGACGATCATGACTTGCGCTCGCTCCGCAGGCAGCGCGGGGTGGTGTCGCGTGGACTGCCTGGCACCTGGACGGCTGTAGGACACAACCGCCGGCATCGGAACACCGCAAGTACTCATCTTTACATCGCTGCGGCTAACTTCGCCGGAGCGCAACGCGGCGCCAGTGTAGTGGCAGCCAGCCTCAACGAAGGCGTGCAGCAATCCGGTTCATCTGCTCGATCTCCGCGCGCTGGCCATCGGAAATCGCTTGGCATAGGTTGACGAGTTCCGGATCTGAGAGCTGCGCCTCGCGGCACATGAGGATCGCTCCCGAATGGTGCGGGACCATAGACGCGATGAACTGTCGATCGCCGATTCCGGTTTGAGCACGGGTCGCGGCAAAAGAACCGAGTGTGAGAACGGCAAACAAGCCGTACAGCACGAGATTGAGCCGCCGGTTTGGAAACATGCCGGGCATTGTCGCTAGCATGAAGATGCCCATTGGCGCCCACATAGTGACCGCCATGTAGAGCATGTTGAGATTGTTTCTGAAGTCCCTGGCGCCGTCGATCATGCTGAACATTACGAAGTACATGACGACGAGGCCCAACACCATGTTCACCCAGAACTTGGCGTATGGTCGGCCGTGCTTACCCATCTGACCGGATGTGTGATGTTGATGTTCATGGGAATGTTCAGCCATCTCCGTCTCCTATGTGCTGGGGCAACCTGGCAGGGTCACTGGTACTGCGGCAGATACTTTGTCGATATATCAGCATGTGGAGCGATGCATCACTAACCGCTGATTTCCAGTCACCAACTGGACGTAGGGGCGTCGAACGCTTCAACTCGCTGGTCTTGAACCGTCTGGATATCAGACCATACCAAATCGGTCTTGATGGGCTTTGCGCCACCTATGACGCTGGTACCGTGAGCGCCAATATCGAGCTTGCGTCCTCATCGCTCGATGGGCCGGCAACTGATCGATTCTTGCATATCAAGCAAGACAAGGCCACCTGCGGCGGACGCCAATGGCCTCCTCCGCCTTCGCTTAGGGCATCGCCTCAAGCGTCCGTCGCAGGCCATAACGACACAACAGCCCTTGGGCAAGAAAGGAGCCGGTGATGTAGCGCACCCGAAAGGAGACGAAGACATGCACAAGGACATTTCAACATCAAAGGTGTTCTATCGTCCCATCGAGGCGGCCATCCGATGGGCTGGGTTGCTGCGGTATCTCCCGATGATCCTGGCCACGATCGCGTCACCGCGTGTCCTGCCTCGGTCGCTGAACTGCCCTCGATGGAATGAGTGCCGGCTGCACTCGGAACGTATCTATGACGGCATCCTCAACGGAGAGCTGCCCTACGGCAAGAACGGGATCACGCTCAATGATCCGAAGCTGCTCAATTCTCTGGATCTGACTGTTCGCCATGTCGATCTAAAACGCTGGATGCGCACCCACTATCCCGAGCACCGGCCAGGATTTCTGTTCAGCCGTGGCGAACGCATGGCGCATCCTTTCATCACCATGGAAACAGGACAGGCGATCCTCGTGGAGCGGCTGGCCCTTCAGGCCGCGCTTGAACAAGCCCGACGTGAGATGCGAGAACTGCAGGAGCAGCACGACACGCTACTCAAGCAATCCTCGGTGCTGTTGGCATCCAAGCAATGCGAGATCAGCGAACGGGCGGAAACGACCTATCTCAACATCATTGGAGGGATGTTGACGCTGATGCTGAGCCAGTCGCCTTCAGGCGTGCCCTATTCCAGCTTCAAAACGCAGGAGGCCCTTGTCTCTGCATTGGTCGCCCACTACGGCGGCACCATGGGCATCACTGAGCGCACCTTAAACGGAAAGTTCGCCAACGCTAAGAGGTACGTTCGTAGCGCAAGCGCATGAGGTTATCCAGCTTGTATGTGCAATCGCGGAGATTGCATTTGCAATGTCTTTCCGCAGCCAGGTCTATTGAATAGAGGTCACGCCAACAAACGCCACCGAGCGTTCAGGAGTGACCGCCATGTCGCAGACCCCTGTACTCCCGCCGAACGAGCGCCGCATCCTGCGGCTCGATGAAGTCGAAGCGAAGTCCGGCTTCAAACGCGCCCACATCTACAACCTGATGAAGAAGCGCCAGTTCCCTCAGGCGCTGCGCCTGGGCGTGCGCGCTGTCGGCTGGGATTCGATCGAAATCGACCAGTGGATCGCCGAGCGCCTCAACCACCGGACCTGACCCGCTCTCCCGCGGACTTCCCATTCCCAGCCGGAGAGCGCCATGCAGGTCGTGTCCATCATTTCAACGAAGGGCGGCGTCGGCAAGACCACGACGGCCGCCAACCTGGGCGGGCTCGCCGCGGACGCGGGCCTGCGCGTGCTGCTGCTCGATCTCGACGTGCAGCCCACCTTGTCCTCCTACTACGAACTGACCCAGCGCGCGCCGGGCGGCATCTATGAGCTGTTGGCCTTCAACGAGCGCGACCTTGGCCAGCTCGTGTCCCGCACGATCATCGCGGGCCTGGACCTGGTGCTGTCCAACGACCACCGGGGCGAGCTGAACACGTTGTTGCTGCATGCGCCGGATGGCCGCCTGCGGTTGCGGCATCTGCTGCCAGCACTTGCTCCCCTCTACGACCTGGTGCTGATCGACACCCAGGGCGCGCGTTCCGTGCTGCTGGAGATGGCGGTGCTCGCCTCCGATCTCGCGCTGTCGCCCGTCACGCCGGAAATCCTCGCGGCACGCGAGCTGCGGCGCGGCACCATGCAGTTGCTCGAAGACATTGCGCCGTACCGGCACCTGGGTATCGAACCGCCGCCGCTGCACTTGCTCATCAACCGCGTCCACCCGGTGTCCGCCAACGCACGGCTGATCCAGCAGGCCCTGCGCGACCTGTTCCAGGACAGCGCCGGCATCCGCGTGCTCGCCACCGACGTGCCGGCCATAGAAGCGTATCCACGTGCCGCAACGCGCGGCCTGCCGGTGCATCGGGTCGAGCACCGCCAGCCGCCCGGCAGAGTCGCCCCTGCCGCGCTCGACACGATGCGCGCGCTCGCCAGCGAGTTGTTCCCGCAATGGCAGGACCGACTGGCTCAAGTATCCGGCCGCCCGCAGCGACCTCTTGATCCTGGGAGGCCCATGGCGAACGCACATGAGCTGGCCCGCGGCCACAAGCGGCTGCGCGCCCTGATCGAGTTCGCGGTCGGTGAGGGCTGGCACGTCAAGCGCACGCCGGGCGGGCACCTCAAGTTCACCAAGGCCGGCTGCGCGGCGATCTACACGAGTTCGACAGCGAGTGACCACCGGGCCGAATTGAACGCCCGTGCGCAGATCCGCCGCGCCGAGCGAGAGGCCCGCATGGCGCCGGCCGGCGGTCGTGGGGACTGCGAGGGGTGCGGCCATGGCTGACATGACCTCGCAGGACATGGCAGGCAAGCTGCTCGCGGCCGGCTTCGAGCGCAGCGGCCCAGCGGCTACGGCGTTGAGCGACCCGATCGCGGACACGCCCATGGTCGTGACGCTGGACCAGTTGCGGCCCTACGACCATGACCCGCGCATGAAGCGCAACCCGGCTTACGAGGAAATCAAGGCGTCCATCCGCGAGCGCGGCCTGGACGCGGCGCCGGCTATCACGCGCCGGCCCGGCGGGGACCACTACATCATCCGCAACGGCGGCAACACGCGGCTGGCGATCCTGCGCGAACTCTGGTCGGAGACCAAGGAAGAACGCTTCTTCCGCATATCGTGTCTGTTCCGACCATGGCCGGAGCGCGGTGAAATCGTCGCGCTGACCGGGCATCTTGCCGAGAACGAACTGCGCGGCGGCCTCACGTTCATCGAGCGCGCGCTCGGCGTCGAGAAAGCACGGGAGTTCTACGAGCAGGAGAGCGGCGCCGCCCTGAGCCAGTCGGAACTGGCCCGCCGCCTGGCGGCCGATGGCTTCCCCGTCCAGCGGTCGCACATCACCCGCATGGCCGACGCGGTGCGCTACCTGCTGCCCGCCATTCCCACCGTGCTTTATGGCGGCCTTGGGCGCCACCAGGTCGAGCGGCTGTCGGTCATGCGCACGGCCTGCAAACGCACCTGGGAGCACTACGCCAAGGACCGCTCGCTGCCGCTGGACTTCGACAGCTTTTTTCAGGAGGTGCTGGCGCAGTTCGACACGCAGGGCGACGAGTTCGCGCCGCAGCGCGTGCAAGACGAGCTGATCGGCCAGATGTCCGAGCTGCTGGGCATCGGCTACGACGTGCTGGCGCTGGACCTGACCGAATCGGAAAGCCGCCACCGGGCGCTGGTCAGTGACCCGACGCCACCTGCGGCGCAGCCGGCGTTGCCTTCGCCCACCGCCGGCACGCCGACTCCGCCGGGCGCAGCATCGTCCATCGCCACGCCTGCAGCGGCGGCCGGTCCTCCACCCGCCAGCCCTCCGGCGTCCGAGCCCACCTTGCGCCACGACGACACGGCGGCTGGCGAAGCGGCCACGGGAAGCCCGGCGGCTGCACCGAGCGATCTGCTTCGTGAGCACATCGTCTCGCCGGCACCGACGACCGAACGGCTGCAGTCGATCCAGCGCATGGTCGCCGACCAGTTGGGCGATGCGCTGCCGCCCGACTTCTCGGCGAGCGTGTTGCAGTCCATCCCGGTGCAAGCCGGCGGACTCTATCCGATCTCCGATGTCTGGTACATCGACGCCGGCCTGGACACGCCCGATCGGCTGCGCATCCACATCGCGCAGTTCGCGCGCGAGATCGCCGGGGAGGCAGGCCTGGACGAGTACATCGAGGATCGCGCCGATGGCATCGGGTTTGCGTGCCGCGCCCGCGGCCAAGCCCCGTCGCCGCTCGGCCGCGCGGTGCTGACGCTCCTCACTTCGCTGACGGGTCAGCCCGTCGCCGAAGCGGGCCTGGACGGCGCGCAGCTCGCCGCCGACCTGCCGACCCTGTTGCACGGCCAGAGCCAAGGCCATGGCAGCGGCGCAAGGCGCTTGAGCGACACCGCGTTGGTCAAGCTCTTTCGGCTGCTCCGCTTGGCCCGGCGTCTGCTGGACCTGGAAGCCGGCACCACGGCGCCCGGGACGTGAGCGAGGGAGGTCGCATGTCCACATCGCATCCGCTCAACCAGGCCGTGATTGCCCAGGCGCTGTATGACCTTCGCAACGGCCAACTGCGCCGCTGCAAGGCCATGGGCTTCGGCGAGGCCGAGCTGGATGCGCTCAAGCACCCGCGCTGATCAGCGTGCTGGCCAACGCCAGCGTCTCGTGGTGCTCGGTCACGGTCAACCGCGAAGTGCTGCAGCGCCTGCTCAACCAGGCACAGGACGTGGAGAAGGAAATCGCCACGGTCGATCGCATGCTGCGGCTGGGGGCCAGCACGGAGATGGTCAGCCGCTTCTATGGCCTGACCCATCAGGAAGTCGCCCTGCGGCGGGAGATCCTCGGCCTGCCCAAGCGCAAGGGCGCCACCCCGTCCTGGACGAGACCCAGGACACCGAACTGTGGCGGCAATGGAAAGCCGTGACCAGCAGCAGGAACGTCGATCTGGAGGACGAGACCTCGATTCTCGATGCGGCCATGGACCTGGCCGAGGGCATGTCGCTGCCGCTCTCGGTGGTCTGGGCCGCGATCAGGAACTGGGTCGATCAGGGATTGGGCTAGGCCATGGCCGTGGACGACACCGCCCCACGAGCCCAGCGCCCTGGCCCCATCGCACTCGCCGACCTGTTCGACGCTGCGCTGAAGGACCTCGCGCCCAAGTCCAGCTCTGGCGCTCCCGCGTCCCTGCCTGCTCCAACGCCCACGCCTCCTACGTCCGGCGACGCCTTCCTGTTCAGTGGCAATCGGCACGAGAGCGTGCCGCGGCGGCTGTTCCTCGACCGCCGCCTGACACCGCTGGAGCGCAACGCCTGGCAGGTGTTCCGATTGATGCTCAACGACGATGGCGTCACGGCATTTCCCACCTATGAGCAGTTGCGCCCCTGGCTGGCGTCGATGCCCTGCGCAGGCCAGGCCTCCCATGAGACCGTGGCGCGGGCGCTGACGCTGCTGCGCCTGACGCGCTGGCTGAGCCTCGTGCGACGACGGCGCGACCCCAAGACCGGTCGCATCCTCGGCAACCTCTACGTCCTGCACGACGAACCGCTGACGCCGTTCGAGGCGATGCAACTCGACGCCGACTACCTGGCCCTGGTCAGCCAGTCGCTGGGCATTCGGCCAAGGCCGTCCAGGTGGTGGGACTCAACACCCTCCAGGAGATCGCGGACGACCCGATGCTGTCCGGACGCACCTTGCCGTCGCGGCTGCAAGTGCTCGCCGAGCGCCTGGCCGACCAGGGCATCACCGCCTCCGAAAGTTATCCACAGGAGGATGCGGTCCACGATTCCGAAGAAGGGCCCGCGAGCCTTCTTCGGAATGGCGATCGCCCATCTTCGGAATCCGAAGCAGGGCCGAAACCCGCGCCAGACGGCGCTCTTCGGAATTCGAAGCAGGACCGTACAGTACGTAGTAGTCGTATTGATGAAGTACGTACTACCGCGCAGGCGCGTGCGCTGGGCGACCTGCAATGGCCCAAGCGCTTCGCGGAACTGAAGGCGGAACAGCAGGCCGGAGCCAAGATGGCGTTGCAGCAGGTGGACGCTGCCCTGCGGCAGGCCGTGCTGGACGAATGGGCCGCACGGTGCGGCAAGCATGGCATCCGCAACCCCGCCGGTTATCTGTTCGGCATCATCCAGCGCGCCATGCGCGGCGAGTTCAATGCCTGGGCCAAGCAGACCGGCCCGGCACCGCCAACACCATCGGCGGCGCGAGCGCCACCAACCGAGCCGCCGCGCAACGTCGTGCCGCCCGAGGTGGCCCGGCAGCACATCGAGCGCCTGCGCGATCTGCTGCGCAAATCCTGAGCACAGGGCTTGTCAAAGCCGTGAAGTAGATCTCCATGGCGGTCGGCAGAAACGGTCCCCTGGGGACGGCTGTGCGGTGAAGCGCCGGGCGACGGCGCGACATGCTGCGCAAAACCTGAGTAGAGCGCATGCAAGACCATGAAGCAGACCTCCATGGCGCTCAACGGAACGGTCCCCTGGGGACGGCTGCGCGGCGAAGGATCGTGTCGAACGGCAGCGCGACGTGCGGTGCAGCACGCATACCGTCAACAACCGAGGACGGGAACGCCGATGTGAGTGCCCATCTGCGGAGCGGTCCCCAGGGGACCGTTGCGCGCTGCGCCGCCAGCGCGCACAGAACCGGGGGTCGGCTCATTTCGGTTTGTTGACTGACTGCCTTCCGCCGCATGCGGATGCTGGCGGCTCCCTGTCCACCAGCGAGCGATCACCATGGCAACCAGCAACGAACCATTGCAACTCAACCTCGGCTCCCTGCGCAGCGCGATGTCGCTGACGCTGCACACCCACCACGCCTCGCGCATCTGGCATGGCCGCGCCGCCGCCGAGGGCGACCCGGCATCGTCGGCCTGAACGGCTACATCGCCGTGATGAACAAGATGAAGCGCGGCTCGGAGCAGGACGACCCGTACAGCGACTGGTGGATGTTGCGCATCGAGGAAAAGCTCGACCAGACCAGGACCACGTTGCAATCGCTGCGCGAGCAGGTTGACCAGGCACTGGCCGGCGTGCCTGCGGCGTTGAGCCTGGGTGAGAACCTCAACGTGCAGCCGGTGAAGCTCCCCTTGTTCGTGAACGCGCAGCTCGGCTTTGCCGCCGTCTATCTGCTGGCCGACTACGACGACATCGCCCGCAAGCTGATCCTCGCCCACCACACCGCGCTGATCGATCGCTCGACGTTGGAGCGCTGGCTCAACGAAGGTGCCCACGCGCTGCGCAGCCTGTTCAGCCTGGCCCAGCAATACCGCTACTCGGGCTGCACCCGCGACGACTTCGCGGCCAAGAACGCCGCAGCTCGGGCAGCATTGGAGAAGTTCGGCGAACTGCCGCAGGACGTGCTCGAAGGCATGCGCCGCTCGAAGTTTGCGCCGCCCGTCGTGCGCCGTGGTCTGCAACAGCGTGGTGATAGCGCTGCCGCAGCCGCATCTCCCACCGACGAAGGCGCTGCCGCCGATTCGGCCGAGGCCAAGTCCACAGCCGCCGGCGAGGACGAACCGGCATGAGCGACCCGAACCGCGAACCGCGCTACTTCCGTCGTCTGGAACAGCCAGCCTTCATGCGGCTGGAACACGCGGCCTCTCTAAAAGGCCTTTTAAAGCCTTTTAAAGGTAAAGGGGACTTCGAGGCCTGGGCCAGCCAGTGCTTCGCCATGCGCGACGAGTTGATTGCCCTGGCGCAGCGACAGGTGCTGCCACAGGCGTGCGGGCATCCCTTCCACCTGCTTCCCGTCGAGCTGGCCCAGCAGACCACTGGCGCAGGCACGACCTTTCTTCGCTGGCGCAAGCACGATCGATCGGCCATGGGCGTGGCGTTGTGGCAGGAGCTGATGGCGAGCCCCAGCACGCCGGTCAACCTGCTGCACGACCTGCACGAGATCGAACTGCAGCGCGTCATGCTGAACATGCAGATCAGCCTGCTGCACACCCTGGGCAGGCAAGCACAGGAATGCGCCAGCAAGGCCGCGCAGGCGGACAACACCTACCTGCGCCGGCTCGCGTCCGTTCCTGCCGCAGTGCGCGATCGGTGATTGCGCCTGCCATCCGAGCACGCGCCCGAGCCCAACGAGGCACGGGTATTTCAACCACCACGGAGATTCCAACATGAGCACACAATTCATCGGCGAGGGCAACATCGGATCGCCTCCCGAGTACCGCGAATTCCCCAATGGCAACGACGATCCTCGCCGGTTGCTCCGGCTGAACGTGTACTTCGACAACCCCGTCCCCACCAAGGGCGGCGAGTTCGAGGACCGCGGCGGCTTCTGGGCGCCGGTGGAACTCTGGCACCACGACGCCGACCGCTGGCAGCAGCTCTACCAGAAGGGCATGCGGGTGCTGGTCGTCGGCCGCATGGAGCGCGACCCCTGGACGGACAACGAAGATCAGCCGCGTGAGACTTGGCAGGTCAACGCGCGCAGTGTCGGCATCCTGCCGTACCGCATCGAGTCTGTGGCCCTCAGCCCGAAGCCACAGGAGGCAGAGCCGAAGCCCCAGGCCACCCAGGAATCGACGGCGCCGAAAGAGACCAAGCGCAGGAAGTGATCGGGCATGGAGGGCGGCTGCCGCAGTGCTTCGCCGCCCTCCATGCGCTGCGAATTATCCCCAGGGGATAGCTCCACCAACGTCCACCGAGTTCCACGCGCGCTCCCGGAAATCGCGGCTCTCGGCCCGCACACTTCCGGCCACGCACCTTCCCCGCACTCGCCATTTCATCGGCGTGAAAGCGGTCGCTGCCGCATGCGGCTTGTTTGCTGCTGCCAGGGGCTGCGCTCGGCATCCTCGATCCCAGCAACTCCATGAACAACAGGAATCGGGATGGACGGATATGCGGCTGTTCTTGTGCGAGAAGCCCTCCCAGGGCAAAGACATTGGCCGGATTCTCGGCGCCACGCAGCGCGGTGAAGGCTGCCTCAACGGTTCCGGCGTCACGGTCACCTGGTGCATCGGCCATCTCGTGGAGGCGGCGCCGCCCGAGGCCTACGACGAGCAGCTCAAACGATGGTCCGTTGAGCAGTTGCCCATCATTCCCCAGCACTGGCGGGTCGAGGTCAAACCGAAGACCGCCACGCAATTCAAGGTCGTCAAGGCGCTCTTGGCGAAGGCGACTCACCTGGTTATCGCCACCGATGCCGACCGCGAGGGCGAATTGATCGCCCGCGAGATCGTGGAGCTTTGCGGCTACCGCGGCCCCATCGAACGCCTGTGGCTGTCGGCGCTCAACGATGCGTCCATTCGGGCGGCACTGGGCAAGCTGCGGCCTTCGGCCGAGACGCTTTCGATGTACCACTCGGCGCTGGCGCGCTCCCGTGCGGATTGGCTCGTGGGCATGAACCTGAGCCGGCTGTTCACGGTGCTGGGGCGACAGGCGGGTTACGACGGCGTGCTGTCGGTCGGCCGCGTACAGACCCCGACGCTCAAGCTCGTTGTGGACCGCGACCGCGAGATCGCGCGCTTCGTGTCCGTACCATACTGGGCCATCGCCGTGTCCCTGTTCGCAGGCGGTTCGACTTTCGCCGCGCAATGGGTTCCACCCGATGCGTGCACCGACGACGCAGGCCGCTGCCTGCGGCAGCCGGTCGCACAGCAGACCATGCAGCAGATCCGCGCTGCGGGCAGTGCCCACGTCGTGTCGGTGGAGACTGAGCGTGTCCGCGAAGGCCCGCCGCTGCCGTTCGACCTGGGCACCTTGCAGGAAGTGTGTTCCAAGCAGCTTGGGCTGGACGTGCAGGAAACCTTGGAGATTGCCCAAGCCCTGTACGAGACGCACAAGGCCACGACGTACCCCCGCTCGGACTCCGGCTACCTGCCCGAGAGCATGTTTGCCGAAGTGCCCACCGTTCTCGACAGCCTGCTCAAGACCGATCCCTCGCTGCGCTCGATCATGGGCCAGCTCGACCGCTCGCAGCGCTCGCGCGCCTGGAACGATGGCAAGGTCACGGCGCACCACGGCATCATCCCGACGCTCGAACCGGCGAAGCTCTCCGCCATGAGCGAGAAGGAACTGGCCGTGTACAGGCTCATCCGGTCGCATTACCTGGCGCAGTTCCTCCCTCACCACGAGTTCGACCGCACTGTGGCCAAGTTTTCGTGCGGGGGCAGAACCTGGCGGCCACGGGCAAGCAGGTTGTCATCCCGGGTTGGCGCCAGGTGCTCGCCGAGCCGCAGGCCGAAGACGGTGATGGCGAGGGCGATACTGCGGTCCGCGCCCAGGTGCTGCCCGCGCTGCCGAAACTGTATGAGGGCCTGGCATGCCAGGTGGCCGACGTCGATCTCAAGGCACTCAAGACGCTGCCGCCCAAACCGTACACGCAAGGCGAGTTGGTCAAGTCCATGAAAGGCGTCGCCAAGCTGGTGTCCGATCCCCGCCTGAAGCAGAAGCTCAAGGATACGGTTGGCATCGGCACCGAAGCGACGCGGGCCAACATCATCGGCGGCCTGATCGCTCGCGGCTACCTCGTGAAGAAGGGGCGCGCCATCCGCGCCTCGGATGCGGCTTTCACTTTGATCGATGCCGTGCCTGCGGCGATTGCCGACCCTGGCACCACCGCCGTCTGGGAACAGGCGCTCGACATGATCGAGGCCGGACAGCTCACCCTGGACGTGTTCATCGGCAAGCAGGCCGCGTGGATTTCGCAGTTGATTGCGCAGTACGGCAGCGCCTCCCTGTCCATCAAGGTTCCCCAAGGGCCGGCATGCCCGCAGTGCGGCGCACCCACGCGCCAGCGCAGCGGCAAGAGCGGCCCGTTCTGGTCGTGCAGCCGCTACCCGGACTGCAAAGGCACGCTGCCAGTCGAATCCGGCAGCTCCAAGCGCGGCGCCTCGCGCCCGCGCCGTAGCGGCCGCAAAGGCTCCTGACCGCCCCCGTTCCCCGTGAGCCGTGCCCGCCTTCGGCGGCGTGGCCCCTGTCCCGCACTCCGCCGCATGCCCTGCGGGACGCCCAGCGCGCAACGCCTTCTTGATCCGTGTGCGCGTCCCGCCCAGCCGTCCCCGGCCGCGGGACCTGAAGGTAGCTTCTCTGCGAGCCGCACCACGCGCGTTCTGTTGATCTGCGTTTCTTCCGCCCTCTGCGAAGGGTCTCCCGGTGGCTTGCCAGGCTGCACGAGCCACCGGGAGACCCTTCGTGGTCAGCGGTAATCGGTGCCGGTGCCCGCCGGTGCAAAAACGGGCTCCCTTTGTGCGCGGATGTGCGCCAGACGATGCCGGCCCCAGCCACGACATGGGCCGGGTGTGATTGCTTGATGAGCAGACGGTTCTAGCGACGACCGGGCCTGCCAATCAGCCCACGGGTGGTTCCTCTTTTCTCCCGAGCCGAAGGCCGTTGGGCCTTCGGCGCCATTCTCCTGCCCATCAACGTCCCGGCCCGGCCATTGGCCTGGGCCACACGAACAGGAGAGACGACATGCACCCTCAACCTTGCGCACCGCTGCTGTACGGCAGACGGAGGTCGAGAACGGCATGCCCGCCTATCGCGCGGCCATCGCCAATGGTACGCTCGGCTGCAGCCGAGGCCGTAGCCCAAAGGCTGGACTACCTCTTTTGCAGAGGTAAACCTCGGGATGAACTGGGCGAAAACATGCCTTATGTGCCCGCCTTACGGCGAGCTGTTTCCGATGCTTCGCGCAGGATTTCCCGCCCCCATTCGCTGCGATTGCGGCCACGATGACGCCCAGCACCAGATCCGGGATGTTCGACCCGAACCCCATCACCAGCACCCCGGACAGCACAATCGCACCATTGACGATGGAGTCGTTGCTGGTAAAGATCGCTGACGCCTTGAAGTTCACATCTTCCCCGCGATGGCGGCGCAGTAGTCTGAGGCACACTAGGTTCAAAGCCGCGTTCAGCGCGGCCATGGCCATCATGGCTGGGCCGACAGGCTCTTCCCCTCCAGCGAAGCGGCGTAGGACTTCCAACAGCAGCAGCGCGGCCAGGCCGATTAGCAAGAAACCCGACAAGCGGGCCGCGCCCACCTTGACCGTTGCCGCACGACCGACGGCATACAGGCTAACCGCATAGACCGACGCATCGGCGAGGTTGTCCAACCCGGCGCCCATCAGCGCCGTAGAGCCAGCCCAGATGCCAAGGGCAATGCCGGCGGCGGACTGCGTCAGGTTGATCAGCAACACAGTCAGAAGAATCTTTCGGTCCTTCGCATCGCTCGCATCTAGGCGGCCCAACTCGTCGTTTTCGTGATTTCTGTGGTTTTCAGCCATGCATTGTTCCTTCCAAATCGATGGATGCTGAAGCCTGTAGCGGCTGGAGAGTCAAGGCGCAGATGCAACGAACTTGCCACAGGGTCTTCCCGGACGCCCTTGACTCTACCGTAGCTAGAAGGTTTTCCAATCCAGTCAGAGCTTTAGGACAGAACAGATGAGCACCAATGCGCCCCCTTCATTGCGACTGTCATCCGGTATGGCTGCTATCCACTGATCCGTGGCGCCACTGCGGTTGTGCTCTTCGGCGAGCTCGCGACCGGCCGGCCGTCTTTTCCGACGGAGCTACTCACAGTGATCGTCGCGCTCGCTTGTGCCGCCTTGCTAGAGGGCGGGCGGCCTTTCCACTCCCCGTTGAGCCAGTAGCGGCGTTCCAAGCTGTGGTTGGCCGTCGGCGCATGGCTCGGCTTCTTGGTCGTGCATCTGGCCTTCCAGCACTCCAATCTGGGATACCGGGTCGGGCCGTTGGGATTGTTGATCGGGGTGGCTGAAGCCCATCGCTGGCATCACAAGCGTGAGCACGAAGACGCCCAAGTCAACTACGGCGATTTCTGGATGCCCGGGGGCCACTTGTTCAGCGCTTTCCGGTCGCAAAAGCACACGCTGGGCGCCAAAGAGTGACACTCAAGAAAGATGGACTTTCCAATGGACTACGGCCCGCAGCTTGTCTATCCCTTCCGGAGCCGGCCAGCAGCGGCAAACGCTTGCGCTGCTGGCTATACGATCTTGCCCACGTCGCATTCTTGCGCGAGTCGGGCCTTGCGGCTTCTTGCGAAGCGATCGCGAGTTGCGTGGCGTGCCCATGAGTCGGGCCGCGTCGTGGCGCACTGCTACCTTGGCCTGCACCTGCACCTGCGCAGCCACGCCGCGATGCTCGGTCTGGCCTGGAGAACCCGTAAGGTGGCGGAGATTGCGGCGCGCAGGTCGTCCGGCTCGCGCTGGCTCCTGTGGGCCACGCCCTCGGTCGCACGCCGTCTCAAAACGTCAGAATCGCGCGCTTTCGCATGATGGAGCGCGGCACGTGGCTCTCAGAACTGGACCCGATCACTTCCAGCACCGATGACACGCTCGAGCTTCAGGCGGGCTCGGCCAAGCTGTTGAGAATGCCGCACTCGCGCGAGGTTCGGGCGCTATCGCAGGAGCGTCGCAGATCCATTAACTCGCGCTCCAAGGCGCGCAATTCCTTCATCTTGGTCCGCACTTGCGCGATATGAGCGTCGACCAGCGCGTTCACCTCGCCGCAGCCCAACTCTGGCCGATCCCGTAAGTTCAGCAGTTGACGGATCTCATCCAGCGTCATGTCCTTCGCCCGGCAGCGGCGGATGAACAGCAAGCGCTGCAAATGGACTTCGTCATAGAGCCTGAAGTTGCCCTCGCTACGTGCAGGCTCGGGCAGCAAGCCTTCTGACTCGTAAAAGCGCACGGTCTGCACCAAGCAATCTGCCTTCTTGCCCAGTTCACCGATCCGCATCATGGTTGCTTCCTATAAAAAACTTGACTCTATATCTACTAGAGGTTTTCTAATGATGGCATCCGGGGAAAACCTTGTCAATGAAGAGCGATCTATGAACAAAGAACCTTCCAGCCCATGCGCCTGCTCCGGCGGCAATGGCCAACAGACGGCGTGCGCCAGTGAGCAGGCCAGCACTGAAACCACCGTTTTCCACGTGAGCAACATGGATTGCCGCAATGAGGAAGCACTGGTGCGGCGAACGCTGGAGGGCATGCCCGGTGTCGAGCGGCTCCTGTTCGATCTTCCGCAGCGTTTGTTGACCATTTCGCACCGCGAAGTCTCGGCCGATGCCTTGGAGCAAGCGCTGAATTCGGTGGGCATGAAGGCTCAGGCTGTCCGAGACGCCGCCGTGTCGACCACCTACCGCATCGAGAACATGGACTGCCCGAGCGAGGAGAAACTCATCCGCTCGCACCTCGGGCAGTCGAGGGAATTCAGGACCTCGACTTCGACCTCGCTGAGCGCACCCTGTCGGTGAAACACCTCGCTCAGGCACGCGCGCAGATGGAGCAGGTCCTGGCCTCGATCGGCATGCGCGCCAAGGAGCAGACCTTCGGCCACACGGGGCCGATCGAAGCCGCGGCTGTGATCCCATCCTCGGCCCTGCAGCAGCAACCAACCGCTGCCGTTTCCGCGCCGCCGATCGGCGAGCGGGTGACGTACCGGATCGAGAACATGGATTGCCCGACGGAAGAAGCGCTGATCCGCGACCGGCTGGGCAAGCTGCCGGGTGTGACCGCGCTCGACTTCAATCTGATGCAGCGTGTGCTGGGAGTCCAGCACACGCTGGCGACCTCAGCGCCGATCGAGAAGGCGCTTGCTTCCATTGGAATGCAGGCTGCGCGGCAGGACATGCAGACAGCCACCACGGTACTTCGCATCGCGAAGATGGACTGTCCGACCGAGGAAAGTCTGATCCGCGGCAAGCTGCAAGGCATGCCGGGCGTGCAGGGAATGGATTTCAACCTGATGCAGCGCACGCTCACGGTTCGGCACACACCCGACGCGATCAAGCCGGCAGTCGAAGCCATCGAATCGCTGGGCATGGAAGCCGAGGTCCAGAGGACTGATGAGCCGCGCGATGCCCCGGTGGCCGCGCACAAGACCAATTGGTGGCCGATGGCGGTTTCGGGCGTTGCGGCGGTGGCCGCCGAAGGCGTGTACTGGGTCAACGACGGCAATCATTGGGCCGTGATCGTGCTGGCACTGGTTTCGATCTTCACCGGCGGCCTCAGCACCTACAAGAAGGGCTGGATCGCGCTGAAGAACCTCAACCTGAACATGAACGCCCTGATGGCCATCGCGGTCACCGGCGGCATGGCGATCGGCCACTGGCCGGAGGCCGCCATGGTCATGTTCCTGTTCGCGTTGGCGGAAGTGATCGAGGCGAAGTCGCTGGACCGCGCCCGCAACGCCATTCGGGGCTGATGGACTTGGCGCCCGAGACCGCGACCGTGCGGCAGGCCGATGGCTCATGGACAGAGCTGCCGGCCAAGGAGGTCGCAAAGGGCGCGGTGGTCCGCGTGCGTCCTGGCGAGCGCATCGCACTGGACGGCCTGATCACCTCGGGTCGATCGGCCATCAACCAGGCGCCCATCACCGGCGAGAGCCTGCCCGTCGAGAAGGCCGAAGGTGACCAGGTCTTCGCCGGAACCATCAATGAGACCGGCTCTTTCGAATACAAGGTGACCGCAGGCGCCAGCGACTCGACGCTCGCGCGCATCATCCATGCCGTGGAGTCCGCGCAGGGCAGCCGTGCGCCCACGCAGCGCTTCGTCGACCAGTTCGCCCGCGTCTACACGCCGGCGGTGTTCGCGGTGTCCGTGCTGGTTGCCGTCGTGCCGCCGCTCGCCTTCGGCGGCGCATGGTTTGACTGGGTCTACAAGGCCCTGGTACTGCTGGTGATCGCCTGCCCCTGCGCTCTGGTCATCTCCACGCCGGTCACCATCGTCAGCGGCTTGGCCGCTGCCGCCCGACGCGGCATCCTGATCAAGGGTGGCGTCTACCTGGAGGGCGGGCGCAAGCTCAAGGCGTTGGCCCTGGACAAGACCGGCACACTCACACATGGCAAGCCCGAGCAGACCGACTTCGTGCCGCTGATCGGCGAGGCGCAGGAAGTTGCCGCCTGGGCCGCAAGCCTCGCGGCACGCTCGGACCATCCTGTGTCTCAGGCCATCGCCCGCAAGGCGAACCGTGACGGCATCGCGCTGCACGAGGTCGACGACTTCGCGGCGCTGCCTGGCCGCGGCGTGCGCGGCCGCGTCGCCGGGCGCATGTTGCACATGGGCAACCACAGGCTCGCCCAGGAGCTGGGCCTGAGCGAAGCGACGCTCCAGGCTCGGCTGGAGACCCTGGAGCGCCAAGGCAAGACAGCGATCCTGCTGATGGACGATGCGACCGTGCTCGGCATTTTTGCAGTGGCCGACACCGTGAAGGAAACCAGCCGTGAGGCGGTGGCCGACCTGCAGGCGCTGGGTGTGCGCACGCTGATGCTGACGGGGACAACCAGCACACGGCCGCGGCCATCGCTGCCCAGGTCGGAATCTCTGAAGCCCGTGGTGACCAACTGCCCGAAGACAAGCTCAAGACCATCGAAAGCCTGGTCGGCGGCGAGGGCCAGGTGGGCATGGTGGGCGACGGCATCAACGATTCGCCCGCGCTCGCCCGTGCCGACATCGGCTTCGCCATGGGCGCGGCCGGCACCGACACCGCGATCGAAACAGCCGACGTCGCCCTGATGGACGACGACCTGCGCAAGATCCCCGCCTTCATCCGGCTGTCGCGTAGCACTGCGGCGATCCTCACGCAGAACATCGTTCTGGCCCTTGGCATCAAGGCGGTGTTCCTTGCGTTGACGTTCACAGGGCATGCCACCATGTGGATGGCTGTGTTCGCTGACATGGGGGCAAGTCTTTTGGTTGTCGTCAATGGGCTGCGCCTCCTGAAGTTCAAGGCGGCATGAACAATGGATGAACCATCTCTTCGCAAGACGCAGTGGTACTCACTCGCGATCGTTATATTCGCCGGCGATCAGGCAGCTAAGAGCTACATTGACGCGACAACTCCCTTGGGTTGGTCGCACGAGGTGGCGTCATTCTTCAACCTAGTTCACGCTCTCAATCCCGGCGCGGCGTTCAGCTTCCTTGCTGGCGCGGGCGGCTGGCAGCGGTGGTTTTTTCTGGCGATCGCGTTCGCAATATCGGCATGGCTCGCATGGCTGCTCTCCCGGCCGCTGCGCAAAACGGAAGGCCTTTCGTACAGCCTCATTCTGGGCGGCGCATTGGGCAACGCGTTCGACCGCGCCACGCGCGGCACGTTATCGACTACATCGACTTTCACCTGCACGGCTGGCACTGGCCCGCCTTCAACATCGCTGACATGGCCATCGTGGCGGGGCGATCGCGCTGGTGGCCCAGTCGTTCATGAGCGTGGAGAACCCGGCCGCCACAAAGGAGTCCCAGTGACACTGGGACGATCCGGAAATTCGCAATGCACACGGTGCAGGACACCAATCTGAAGAGAACGGCCCCCAGCATGAGCGGCCGCGGCTTGGCCCTCATGCTAGCGCCCACCGCCGCTTTTGCTGCAACGCCCTGTTGCGATGGCGGCGATTGCTGCAACGACGTCGCAATGCCTTGCTGTGAATAAACAGCACGCAAGCCAGTTGACCTGGCAATTATGAAAGTCCATCACGGCGATGCTGGCCTTTTTCGTTCCAATGAGCCGTCACGGAGAGGTGATGATGAAGCTATGCCGGGATCCTGCAAGCTTTAGGACGGTCTTCTTTACCGCATAGCGATATGCTGATGTCACCCGTTCGCCTCGCCTGGCAAGTACAAGTAGTTCGTCGCGGTTTTCTGGCCGTGTCCGCCCGCTTCGCTGGCCCTTTTGCCCCAAACAAGCGCAATCATGCCTGCGTTACCACCAAAGTTCGCCCCCGCCAGTTGCTGTTCCTAAAGGGCATCAAGCTCAACGCCATCGCCGACCGGCCAGCGTATTTCGCATCGCTGCGTGCCCGTCGGGGCCAGCCCATCGTCATCCTCGCAGAGCTGGGACCGGACGAGGCATTCGCCCTGTGGAAGCAGCATGTACTGGGCGACAGGCCTCGCTGACCCAGTTTCGCCTCATCCTCCTGACAGCCCCGCACTTATTGCGGGGCTTTCTTTTTTCCGCGTTCGCCAATCGGGGCTGTTGCAAATGCCGATTTCCGGCTGACGCGGCTCGCCTCGCGCATGAAGCTGCCCGCATGTGTCGCTGATTCGTCAGCACCATGCCAGCAGCCAGAGTTTCCAGGCTGCCGCGGATTCTTTCCGCGCTACCCGCCAGTCCGCCATCGCATCGAGTCTGCGGACGCGCGTCACCCGTGACGCCGATGCTTTTTTCTCAACCGCGTGCGGGAGCTGCCATCCCGTGAGGGACGAGGCCCCGCTTTTTCCAAGGAGCCCGTCCATGTCCCAGCAAGCCTCTTTCGGCCAGTTGGCCTTGATCCATTGCGGCAAGTTCCTGCCGCTCGAAATCCTGCATAGCGCCGCCGGCCACTACATCGGCACGCGCGATACAGAAGGTCCCGTTTCGCGGGAATCCTGCCAGTACTTCCGCAGCTATGCCGCGGCTCAACGTGCCCTCGAAAGAGGCGGCTGGTCCCAGCTCGCCACACCCTGATCCAACTGGAGGAACCACGTCATGAACCAGCTTTTGCCCCAGGAAGTCGTCGATCAGATCATGCGGGAAGAGCAGCATTTCGCCGCCGCGCCCCAAGCCTTCTTCGAGGTCTGGAAGCGCGGCGTCGAGATCGCAGGCCCGCAATGGTTTGGCGACGGCACGCGCGAAGGCCTGAACCAGGCAAAGAGCAAGTGGGATCTGCGTCCCGACATGCTGCGTGCCAACGACGCACTCGGCGTCCTGAGCAGCGGGGAACGCATGTTCCTGTCCGCCATGTTCAGCTTCTACAACGCGCGCGAGGGCGGTGCCATGCTCAAGCGCTGCCACTTCCAAGGACTGTCGAACTTCGATGGTCTCGATCTGCAACGTCGCCAGGTGATCGCCGACCTGCTGCTGAACTACAGCGGTTGGTGAGCCGGTCCCTGGCACACCTTCATCACTGCGTTCACGGGACCCCATGAGGGACATGCGCCTCGTTCGAGGCCATGTCCCTCGCGTTTTCTCCCCGCCCAGCGCCATCCGGCATCAGGCGGTTTCCCCTGCGGATGCCATCGTCCGCAAGGGCTGGCTCCGTTCATTCATCGAAAGGAGCCTTCATGGCCAACAACTACTACGAAGCCACCGGCGTTCTCGTGCTCGACCGTGTGACGCCCGTCATCCAGGCGCTGTTCGGCGCCTTCGCGCTGGACGAGAGCCACCCCGGCAACGGGCAGGCCTACATCGCCCAGATCGCCGAGACCACCAATCCGCAATGGCCGGACGTGCTCGATGGCCTGGAAGACCTGGCCACGCAACTCGGTATTCCGATGCCGGACGACGAAGGGCTGTCGATCCCGCCGCTGCTCGAACTGCTCGCCGTGCACTTCCGTGCCGATGAGGACGAAGAGCTGGGGAACTTGATCGACCGTCATTCGTTCGAGGACACCGCCGATCTCGACGCATTGTTTCTGATCGCCACCCGGTTCGATGACGGGCACCACCTGACCGCCATCCAGTTCGAGGGCTGCTGGTACTGCAGCAAGCCGCGGCTGTTCGAGTTCGGCGGCAACGGCTGCTACCTGAGCCGCGAGGTCCGCTTCATCAGCTCCTCCTCCCAGGCCCTCCAGCTCGGCGACCAATTGCGCAAGACCATTGTGGCCGCCGACATCGAAGAGGCTTCGGCCCTGATCGCGCTGGAGACCATCAATCTGCTGGCGGGCGTCAGCGACGAGCCATTCCGCATGAATTTGCGCCGGCGCGTCGCCGAGCGATTGGCCCAAACGCCAACGATCAGCGTCACCTGACGCTGTTTCCTTTCTTTCCACCCACCGGGGTCAATTCCCGGTGGCGGGATTTGCTCCATCATTATTCTGTTGGAGAAATCCCATGTCCCAGAATCCCAATCCCTTTCTACGCGGCTACTGGAATCTGAAAATCGTCCGCACGCTGTCCATCAGCTACGAGGACGGAAGCCCGCATGTTTGGCGAAACATCCACCCGAGCCAGCAGCACCTCTGCGACGCGGCGCTGGTTTCTTCTCCTTGCATCATCACCAGCGACTTCGCGGTGGTCAGGACTGGCACCGAACCTGTCGGCGCCGCACTGATCGCCGAATGCGACGCGGCTGAAGGGGCAGCGGCGAAGGCATGGTGGGTGCCGTGGTGTACGCGATCCACGGCGACGACTTCGACGGCCGCCCCGTCCACATTGGCGACACCTATTCGGCCGAGGCCGCACGGGAAGTCGTGCAGCGGTTGAGCTTCGAGACCGGCTACTACAGCCGGTGCTGGGAAATCAGCAGCGCGCACATCAGCCGCGAAACCGGCCAGTACCTGGCCAACCTGGCTGACCTCGCGACGCCGGAGGCCTTTTTGTTCATCGCGTTCCGGATTCCCTACAGCCCGGCGATCGGCGTCAAGCTGATCTCCACGCCCTGGACGGACCAGCACCTGCAGGACGTCGAGGGGATCGCCGCCGAGCAGCTTCGGCAGGAGCACCGCAGCAAGGGCATGCCGGACGAGCTGGCACAGATCCTTGAACTGGCCGGCCAGGCCGACGTGCGCATCCTCATCCTCGATGCCGACGCACCCGTGTTGCCGGGCCTATCGCTGGCCGGCGAATAGCTGCCACACACATCCCCGGCCTTCCTTGTCCTCACCGCATGCCGGCCCGGTCTCCCGCCAGAGAGCCGGGCCGGCGCACTTTCACAGGAGCGATCCCATGTTCCCCGACCTCATCACACCCGCATCCGACTTCGAGCACCAACTCGGAGCCTGCGTCAACGCCATGAGCCAGGAAGATGCCATCGGCCAGATCCTGGTATTCGAGCGCATGAGCGGCACGCTGCACATGCGCCATATCGCCAGCGCCGACCTGGTGGACACCGACGTGGACGACTACGAAATGGTCGTCTTCGACGGTGGCAACACAAGCGGCGACACGTGGAAACACGTGTTCTTTCCGCGTCAGCGCGAGCACTACTTCGTGTACCAAGCCTGATTCCTCCAGCCCTTTCGAGGGGCTTTTTCTTGCCCGCAGCACAGGAAAACGGTTGTGGTGCGGTGCCGTTTCCTGCGGGCAGGCAGACCGCCCCAGGGCCATGCTTGCCCCATGTTCGTCGGCGTTGCCGGCACATGCCCAGGCAGTCGAGACCTTCGAGGCTGCAAGCGCGGGAAACCGTGCTGGTCGTTTCTTCCTACGGACCTACCGCGTCCATCCACGCCACCCACAAGGGACCTCTCCCTTGCGGGCGGGGAATCCCTTGTTTTTCCTCAAGGAGTTTCCCCATGGATCGTTCCCTCATCAAATCCATGATGCCTTCGCTGGTCGCAGGCCATGTGCCCCGCAACGTGCGGTCGTTCAAGTACCGCGTGTTCGATGATCAGCCGCTGTCCTCAACGCTGGGCTTCGCCATCGACCCCCAACCCTTCGACGGCAAGGTGGTCGCCGCGACCGACGATGCCATCGTCGTCAAGCTCAAGCCTTCCGAGTTCGCGGTGCTCGATCCCAGCCTGGCGACCACGGTTCCTGCCGAAGGCGCCAAGGTGCATGTCCAACCCTATGCCCGTCGTCGCTTCGACGGACTGCGCGCGGACACGCCGGAGGTCATCACCGAGGAGACTTCGGACGGCACGCCGTACACCATCACGAGGCACATCCTCGGCTCGGCGCCGGCCAAGCTGCCCATTCCCACGCCGCAGTGCATGGAGTTGGGCCAGCTCATCGAGCAGTTGGAGGAGATGCCGGCCCCGATCGCTTCCGGCGCATCACCCACATGCTGGTGGATGCCGGTGCCCGCGACTTCACCTGGGTCGATCCCACGCCCTCCAAGATCATCGAGACCCCGCCGGCGATCAGCTTCACGGTCTCGACCGCGAAGTTCGAGGGCCGGGTGACGATCCTCTACGACCGCGGCGGAGACACCTACGTGGTGGAACTGCACCGTCAGAACGGTGAATCGGTCGAACTGGTCGATCGGCACGACGAGGTGTATTTCGACATGCTCGGCGAAGTGCTGGAGAGGCTCATCGACGACGGGCGCTGGCGCCAGATCGACGTGAGCATCCTCGACGCGAAAGCGGCCCGCAAGCGCCAGGCCGTCCCGGCATGACGCCCCGCAGCGAAACCGGGCGGTCCTGCGGCTGACCCGAGGCATCCGCCACGGCGTTCCAGCCGTTCCGGCCGCGTGCACTACAGGCCCTTCATCCCATCGGATGGAGGCCTTTCTCATTCTTCCACACAGGAGATTTCATCCATGTCACTGCGATTCAAAGGCGCTGACCTGCGCCCCGTGCTGACCGAAGCCATCGCCAATCAGGGGTCGTCTCAGAAAACGGAAAAAAATCGTACGCTAAGAGCCGAAGTGGGCCCTTTAGCAGCAATGCAAAGCTGCGATCAACGGGCAGGAAACATTGCCATGGTGCGCGTTGCACTCTCTCACTAGCGTCGACAGGGCCTCTTCCATCCGCGTGAGGTCCGCCATGCGTGCGCGCACATCGGCCAGCCGGTGAGCAGCCAGTTCGGCCGCCTCGCTGCAATGGGTGCCGTCCTCCAGTTTCAGGAGCTGGCCGACTTCATCCAGGCTGAATCCCAGGCGCTGGGCTGACTTCACGAACTTCACCCGCGCCACGTCCGCCTGCCCGTAGCGGCGGATGCGACCGTAGGGCCGCTCCGGCTGGGGTAGCAAGCCCTTGAGCTGATAGAAGCGGATCGTCTCCACGTTGACCCGGGCTGCCTTGGCGAAGGCCCGATGGTCAGATTCTCTTGAGCGTTCTCCATGGCGCTTGACTCCGTAGTTGACTACGGAAGTAACGTTACAGCATCAAGCGAAGTCCCGGAAGGAGAACCTTATGTCGGAACCCAAGAACGGCTGCGGCGCACTGGCGACCGGCGGCGTCGCGGCCGTCCTCGCCTCGGCCTGCTGCCTCGGCCCCTTGTCCTGGTCGCGCTCGGCTTCTCTGGCGCGTGGATCGGCAACCTGACCGTGCTGGAGCCGTATCGGCCGATCTTCATCGGCGCAGCGCTCATCGCGCTGTTCTTCGCCTGGCGCAGCATCTTCCGACCAGCCCATGCCTGCAAGCCCGGCGACGTTTGCGCCGTGCCCCAAGTGCGGACTGCCTACAAGGTGATCTTCTGGATCGTGGCCGCCCTGGTTCTGGTTGCCCTCGCGTTTCCCTACGTCCTGCCGCTGTTCTACTGAAAGGAGATCACCATGAAGAAACTCACCACCCTCACCACCCTCATCGCCCTGGCCGCCGCTCTAAGCGCGCCCGCCTGGGCTGCCACCAAGACCGTCACCCTGTCGGTGCCCGGCATGACCTGCGCCGCGTGCCCGATCACGGTCAAGACGGCTCTGTCCAAGGTCGCCGGCGTCGAGAAGGCCGAAGTCAGCTTCGAGAAGCGGGAGGCCGTCGTCACCTTCGACGAGGCCAAGACCAATGCCGACGCCTTGACCAAGGCCACCGCAAACGCGGGTTACCCGTCCAGCGTCAAGCAGTGAGGGCGTAATCATGGCCGAGGCGATCACCCTCCACATCGAAGGCATGACCTGCACGTCGTGCGCCGAGCACGTCCAGCAGGCTTTGACGAACGTGCCCGGCGTGCGCGCGGCCTCGGTGTCCTATCCGCAGCGGCAGGCCGAAATCGAGGCGGATGCAGGCGTGAGCGTGGCCCCGCTGGTTGCCGCAGTGGCCACGCTCGGCTATCGCGCACGGCTTACCGACACGCCGAACAAGCCTGCCGGCCTGCTAGACAAGGCGCTGGGCTGGCTCGGTGGCGAAACGAAGCATGTTGGCGGTGAACAAGCGCTGCACGTGGCTGTGATAGGCAGCGGCGGCGCGGCGATGGCGGCTGCCTTGAAGGCCGTGGAGCAAGGCGCCCGCGTCACGCTGATCGAGCGCGGCACCATCGGCGGCACCTGCGTCAATGTCGGCTGCGTGCCGTCCAAGATCATGATCCGCGCCGCGCACATCGTCCACCTGCGCCGCGAAAGCCCGTTCGATGCTGGCCTGCCGGCCGCAGCGCCCGCTGTACTGCGCGAGCGGCTGCTGGCCCAGCAACAAGGCCGCGTCGAGGAGCTGCGCCATGCCAAGTACGAAGGCATCCTGGCAAGCACTCCGGCCATCACCGTGCTGCGCGGCGAGGCCCGGTTCAGGGACACGCGCACGCTGACCGTGGCGACCGCTGACGGCGGCACGCACGAGGTGAACTTCGACCGCTGCCTGATTGCCACCGGCGCGAGCCCGGCGCTTCCGCCAATCCCGGGCCTTGCGGACACACCCCACTGGACCTCCACCGAGGCGCTGGAAAGCAGCTCGCTCCCCGAGCGGCTGGCCGTGATTGGTTCCTCCGTGGTGGCGGTCGAGTTGGCGCAAGCCTTCGCCCGGCTGGGCAGCCAGGTCACGATCCTGGCGCGCAGCACGCTGTTCTTCCGAGAAGACCCGGCCATCGGGGAAGCCGTAACAGACGCCTTCCGCGCCGAGGGCATCGAGGTGCTGGACCACACCCAGGCGAGCCACGTTGCCTATGCGGGCGGGGAATTCGTGCTCACCACCGGGCAGGGGGAAGTGCGCGCCGACAAGCTGCTGGTCGCCACCGGTCGCGCGCCGAACACGCGCAGCCTGAACCTTGAAGCGGCAGGCGTCGAAGTCAATGCGCAGGGAGCCATCGTCATCGACCGCGCCATGCGCACGAGCGCACCGCACATCTTTGCTGCCGGCGACTGCACCGACCAGCCGCAGTTCGTCTATGTGGCGGCGGCGGCCGGCACGCGCGCCGCGATCAACATGACCGGCGGCGACGCGGCGCTGGACCTGACGGCGATGCCGGCGGTGGTGTTCACCGATCCGCAGGTGGCGACCGTGGGCTACAGCGAGGCGGAAGCGCACCACGACGGCATCGAGACCGACAGCCGGCTGCTGACGCTCGACAACGTGCCGAGGGCGCTCGCCAACTTCGACACGCGCGGCTTCATCAAGCTGGTGGCGGAAGCTGGCTCAGGGCGGCTGATCGGCGTACAGGCGGTCGCGCCGGAAGCGGGCGAACTGATCCAGACGGCCGCGCTGGCGATCCGCCACCGGATGACCGTGCAGGAGCTGGCCGACCAGTTGTTCCCCTACCTGACCATGGTCGAGGGACTGAAGCTCGCGGCGCAGACCTTCAACAAGGACGTGAAGCAACTGTCCTGTTGCGCCGGATGAGGAAAAGGGAGGTGTTCGATGAACGCCTACAGCCGCGCCAACCGCCGCATCTACGCGGCCTTGTCCGATCCCCTGTCGGCCACCCACCGGCACCGCCTCGACGATCTGCTCAAGCGCCACGACAACGGCAAGACGACCTGGCTGGCCTGGCTGCGCCAGTCGCCCGTCAAGCCGAACTCGCGCCACATACTCGAACACATCGAGCGCCTCAAAGCCTGGCAGGCGCTCGACCTGCCTTCCGGCATCGAGCGGTCGGTGCACCAGAACCGCCTGCTCAAGATCGCCCGCGAAGGCGGCCAGATGACGCCCGCCGATCTGGCCAAGTTCGAGGCACAGCGCCGCTACGCGACCCTGGTGCGCTCGCCATCGAGGGCATGGCCACCGTCACCGACGAAATCATCGACCTGCACGACCGCATCCTGGGCAAGCTGTTCAACGCTGCCAAGCACAAGCATCAGCAGCAGTTCCAGGCGTCCGGCAAGGCGATCAACGCCAAGGTGCGGCTGGCCACCTCGATCAAGCAGGGCACGGTGACGGCCTCGCTGATGCTCAGGAAACTCGGCAGCTACCCGCGCCAGAACGGCCTGGCCGTGGCGCTGCGCGAGCTGGGCCGCATCGAGCGAACGCTGTTCATCCTGGACTGGCTGCAAAGCGTCGAGCTGCGCCGCCGCGTGCATGCCGGACTGAACAAGGGCGAAGCCCGCAACGCGCTAGCCCGCGCCGTGTTCTTCAACCGGCTGGGCGAAATCCGCGACCGCAGTTTCGAGCAGCAGCGCTACCGGGCCAGCGGCCTCAACCTGGTGACGGCGGCCATAGTGTTGTGGAACACGGTCTATCTGGAACGGGCCTCAAACGCCTTACGCGGTCACGGCCAGACTGTCGATGACGCCCTGTTGCAGTACCTGTCGCCGCTGGGCTGGGAGCACATCAACCTGACCGGCGATTACCTCTGGCGCAGCAGCGCCAAGATCGGCGCGGGCAAGTTCAGGCCGCTACGACCGCTGCAACCGGCTTAGCGTACGATTTTTTCCGTTTTCTGAGACGTCCCCAATCAGTGCCGCATTGTCCTGGTCAAGGATCAGGGCGTGTACTTCCTCGCCGAGCGTGGGGAGCGTCGCCCGGATGGGCGCCAGGCACTGCTCGCCTACGCCGTCGGATGCAACCCGGACACCGACCCGTTCGATGACTGGTGGCACCTCGCCGGCCGCGAGCTGGGCGGCGATGACTTCGCGGAGTATTTCGACCCGAAGGACGGCCTGTTCACGCGCCTCCAGCACTCGGCGGACGATCTCGTGCTTTCCGCCACCGCCACGCACCTGTCCTTAGCAGTGGTGCCTCCCGCCTGACGCGGCAACCGCCTCGCAGCCCCGCATCGGGGCCTTCTTTTGTTCGCACCGCCGCCATCGCCGCGCGTGCGCGTTTGTCTCCAGCCGCCGAGGCACGCCCCGCCGGCCACAACGCCGGCATGCCACCGGAGACAACCGCATGAACACGCCATCGACCTCGCCGAGGCTGCACCTCCTACCGGTGTCGCTGCGCACGGCCAATGCATTCGTTCTGTCGCACCATCGCCACCACCGCCCGGTCCAGGGCGCGAAGTTCGCCCTGGCCGTCACGCTGAGCGACAGCGACCTGATCCACGGCGTGGCCATTGTCGGCCGCCCGGTCGCGCGGCACCTGGACGCTGGAAGTCACGCGGCTGTGCACCGACGGCACACCCAGCGCCTGCAGCAAGCTCTACGGCGCGGCCTGGCAGGCGGCAAGGGCGCTGGGCTACATACGCCTGCTCACCTACACCATGCCCGACGAAGGTGGCGCCAGCCTGCGCGCCGCCGGCTGGCGGCTGATCGGCGCGCGCGGTGGCGGCGCCTGGAGCCGTCCCGGCCGTCCGCGCGCCGATACCCCGAGCACCTGCGCGGCGCCAAGTGCCTGTGACAGGCGCCGGGTGGCGCGGACAAAGGGAAGCGCCCGGGTGCCGATTGATTGCTGCCGCGCGCGCGAGGCCCCGCCATGCTGGCCCCATGCCTGCTGACGTCGTCAGCGACATGCCAGGCAACCATCGGTCTTCGAGGTTGCGGCGCAGTTCCCACTGCGTGACCGAGCCAGCTCGCACCGCATCCTTCCGCGAGCGGCCACCAGCCTCTGGTGGCGGATGCTTTCGCCTTATCAACCCACCGCGGGGTCACGCACCTTCCCCGCATGCGTGGGCCGGTGTGTCTCCGCTTCATCCCAATGGAGATTCACCATGAACACCACGTCCAACGAGAAATCGTATTTCGACCTCCACACCTCGGGCATCGGCTACATCCAGCGTGTCCGTGAAGTGCCCGTCCGGGGCGGCCGCCGTGCGCAGCCTTTCCTGGCATGCACCATCGCCGCGCTGGTCGGCCCCGCCCGGGACCCCAGCTACCGCTACTTCGACGTCAAGGTCTCGGGTGCCGAGGCCAAGAAGCTCGTTCAGCGCTACATCGGCGTTGACGATCCCAAGCAGCGCCCGCTGGTGCGCTTTCGCCTCGGTGACCTGTGGGGCGATGTGTACATCCGCGACAAGGGTGAGCAGAAGGGTCAGGCCGCCGCGTCCCTCAAGGCGCGACTGCTCAAGGCCGAACTGATCGACCGGGCCGAACTGGCTTCGATCGAGCAGCACGAGTTGATCACCCGCGGCATCGGCTATCTCAATCGTGTGAAGGACGTCACCCCAAAAGCTGGCGACTCGTTCCTCTCTTGCACCGTCGCGGCACTGGCCGGGCCTGTCGATGAACCGGAGTATCGGTACTTCGACACCATCGTCGCCACCCCGGAAGCCGAGCACCTGGTTCGCCGGTGCGTTCAGGCCGTCGAGGGTGACCGCAAGGTGCTGATCGCCTTCCGTCTGAACGACATGAAGATCGATCCGTACATCCGCACCAAGGGTGAGCACGCCGGGGAACCGGCCGCCAGCCTGGAATCGACGCTGGTCCACATCGGTCTCATCAAGATCGACGGCACCCAGGTCTATCCGACGAGCCAGGCGCAAGCCGAGGCGCCGCCGGCCGAAGACGCATCCGCGTCCGAAGCCGACGATGCCATCGACACGGCCACCGAGCCCGCCGAGCGCGAGCCCGAGGCGCAAGTCCAGGAGCAGGAGCCGGCATTGGCTGCTTCGTTCTGATCCGGCACGGCCTCTCACGGGGCCTTGTCGCTTTTCCTCCCCACGTACGCCGCGTCCCAGGACGCGTGCTTGCGCATTTCATCCCCGAGTTCCGCGTGGTCTCACGGCCACGCGGTTGTCGAATTTCTCAAAGGAGATCAGCCATGTCTCTGGTATCCCGCTTTGCTCCGCAATCCCCGATCCTGCGCTCTGATCGCCCACTCTCGGACGACCGCATTCGTGCCGTCGTTCCGTCGATCTTCGCCGACGCTCCACATGGGAGCCGGTCCGATCGGTATGCCTACATACCGACCTCGACCGTGCTGACCAAGCTGCGCCAGGAGGGCTTCGAGCCCTTCATGGTGTGTCAGACGCGCGTGCGCAACGAAGACCGGCGCGAGTACACGAAGCACCTCATCCGACTTCGCCATGCAAGCCAGATCAACGGCGACGAGGCGAACGAGATCATCCTGCTCAACAGCCATGACGGCACGAGCAGCTATCAGATGCTCGCCGGCATGTTCCGGTTCGTCTGCCACAACGGCCTGGTTTGCGGTGACACCACCGCAGACATCCGCGTTCCCCACAAGGGCGACGTGGCCAGCCAGGTGATCGAAGGTGCCTACGGAGTCCTCGAAGGTTTCGAGCGCGTGCATAACGCGCGCGATGCGATGCGCACCATCACCCTCGATGAGGGCGAAGCGGAGGTCTTTGCGAACTCTGCGCTCGCACTCAAGTACGACGATCCGGCCAAGTCCACGCCTGTCACCGAGAGCCAACTGCTGGCCCCTCGGCGATGGGACGACCGCAAGAACGACCTGTGGGCCGTCTTCAACCGCGTCCAGGAGAACCTAGTCAAAGGGGGCCTGAACGGACGCACGGCCAACGGCCGCAATCAGCGCACCCGTCCGGTGCAAGGCATCGACCAGAACCTGCGCCTGAACCGGGCGTTGTGGCTGCTGGCCGAAGGCATGCGCCAGCTCAAGGCGTGATGCCACGCGGACCTCGCCCACCTCGGGCGAGGCCATTTCCTCTCATCCACCGGGTGCCGTCGGCGGCCCGTCATTCATCATCAGGAGAACCATCATGGCAACCCCATCGGCTTCCGAGAAATCTGTTGCGCCCATCGTCGTCCCGGCCAGCTCACGCTGCGTACCATCCGCGGCAAGAACGGCCCGTTCACGGTTGGCCGCCTCGCGACGCACCTCGGTACTTTCGAGGTCAAAGACCCGGAGCTGGAGCAGTACCCGAAGGCAAGTACGACGGGGAATTCATCATCAGGTACATCTTCCCGAAGTCCTATCCGGTCGGCGGCGGCATGCGGTTCGAGATCCGTGCCAGCCTCGACGGCATGACGCTCAACGGCATCGACAAACTCAGCCGCGACGAAGCCCGCAGCTTCGCCACCCAGGACGTCGATCCGCTCGATGAAGAGCAAGGGGCGCAGCCTGCGGCAACGCCGGCCAAGCCCACCAAAGCGTCCAGGCCCGCCAAGCCCGCACCCGTGCAGGCGTCCGCGGACCCGCTGGTCGATACCACGCCCTTCGGCGTGGATGCGCCACCGCCTGCTACGGCCGCTGCCCCCGGCAGCACCGAAGACGGTGACGCCGCGCTCTTCGGCCTGCTGTGGCCGCTGGGCGAGTCCGTGAAACTGGATTCGACCATCGACCGCCGCACCCTGCGCGCGCAGATCGCCCGCCTGGGCGAGCTGGGCTACGCGCTGGACTTCAAGACGCAGGAGTGGAGCCGCCAGGCCGAACCAAAACCTGCGTGATCGCAGACGCCGCATGCGCGGTGTTCTTCATCCACCCGCCGGGGTTCCTTTCCCATGCGGGGGAGGCCCTGGCCATTTTCTGGAGGTCTCCATCATGTCCACCATCGCTTGCGATACCCCGCGTTCAACGCTGGATGAACCCGCGTGGCGGGACCTTTGCAAAGCGGCCGCCGCACACGCCCAGCGCGGTTGCGGCTTGTCCTACGACCACTACGTGACGCTCTTCAGTTCGGCGATCGACGCACAGGCCAATCGTTTGCCGGATGAGCAACGTGCTCAGGCTCTCGAAATCGCGGCCCAGGAATGGGACTACGCAACACCTGCCGAACGGCAGGAAACCCAGGACTGGAATGCGGAGCATGGCTATTGCTCGCACGGGATCGAGTTCGGCTACTGCCCGGCCGGTTGTGATCGAGACGATGACGACTGGGATTGAGGGCGACGCATAGGTTCCTTCGCCGCAGATGCGGCATTCCATCACCCGCTGGGGTTCTTCCCCACGGGGAGGCCTTCAGCTCAACTTTTCGAGGAGGCCTCTCATGGGCTGGTATTTCTCAAACCAATCGCGGTCCGAACTGATCGCGGAACTGATCGCACCGCAAGAGACCGAGCGCGCCAGCGTCAAGGTCATCGCTCACACCCTGCGCGGCAACGTGCTGTGGTCCGTCGCCGAAGTGACCGCCAAGGTCGAAGGCGTGCATCGTGATCTCGCACCGGGCCAGTCCCTGCGCTACATCCGCTGCGATCTGCTTGAACGAAGCGGCGGCCAGTGGGGCTACAAGTCCTTGGACGAGTCCATGCACCCGTACTACTACACGTGCCCGCTGTCCTATCTGGACCTCGCACCGGAGCAGTCCGCCGACTGGCGTGCAGGCGTTCGCGCCTACCACGCCCGGCGGCGCACACCCACGGCATCCGCGGCATCCGCCGCGGCGTCGATGGCCTGAGCCAGGAGGAACCGACATGGACCCGATCCTGGCAACGCTTCCGCCCTCGTTGCTGGCACTCGTTGAAGGGAGTTTGTCCAACGACGAAGTGTCCTCCGACGAGGAAATGCTGGCGTACTTCATCGACAACGGCCTCACCGAGGACCAGGCACGGCAGGCACTGACCTACCGCGACCAGTACCTCAACAACATCTACCTGGAAGGCTTCACGCCGATCACTTCGGCGGACGAGCCGCTTCACTTCAACCCGCACACCCGGCAGTTCGAGCCGGACTGAGCGGTTTTCTTCCACCCCCTGGGGCAGTACTTGCCCAGCGGGCGGTGCTGTTCCCGTTCATCCGAGGACACCACCATGCCCGCAAACACTTCTTCCACGCTGTACCGCATCGACGAATGCCCGGACGTGATGGCCGACGCCTGCGTCGGCGATGACCAGGGCAACCTGATCTTCCTGTCCATCTGGGCGCGGGACACCGCCGTCCAGCAGTTCCTCGCTCGCCTGACCCTCGGGCGCGACGAGCAGGGACTGGACCAGTTCCACGTCATCACCGACCAGGGCGGCAGCGTCCCGGTATTCATCGGCAACGTCGATCGCCTGGAAAAGCGCATCACGCGCGCGTACCGGCGGACGCTGTTCGGCTCGCTGTCCAACGTGTGGCTGTTCGACCGGCGCTGCGTCAAGCCCGACAAGGCCAACGCCAGCGCATTGGCACTGCTGCCACGCGACAGCGCCCACAGGCTTGACCGCCTGTGGATGCTGGTGCGGGACACCTGCCCGTTGCCGCTGCTCGATCACTGGCGCGAGACCGTGCTGGAACTGCTGCAAACCCGCGAGATGCTGGCCCGCCTTCCGTTCGCCCTCGGGCCGCTGGAAGGCCATCGGCTCGCCATCGACGTGCCGGCGCTGACCCTGGCGCTCGGCTCCCTGATCCGCAGCGACGCGCTCACCGCCTATCCGTATCCGGCCAAGATTTGGACGCCGGAAGCGGTAGCGGCTTGACCCACCCTCGGAGGCACGCCTTGGCGTACTTCCGTGTTTCATCCCCGCCAACCAGGAGACTTCCATGGCCCTCATGTTCCCGCGGCTCGCCCGCAATTTCGTCAAGAACGGATATTTCCCGACCGACGAACCCACGCTCGAAAGAGCGCTCAACGCACTGATGCCCAGCGACGGGCCGATGTGCATCCTCGATCCCTGCGCCGGCGAAGGCGTGGCGATCGCCGAAGCCGCCCATGCCCTCGGGCGCGAGCAGGCAAAGGCGTTCGCCGTCGAGTTCGACGCGGAGCGGGCGCGCCATGCCCGCGGCCTGGTCGATCACTGCCTGCACGCGGACCTGATGGACACGATGGTCTCCAAGCAGTCCTTCGGGCTGCTCTGGCTCAACCCGCCGTATGGGGACCTGTCCAAGGACGTCAACGGCAACATCGGCTATCAGGGCCAGGGCCGTGCCCGCCTTGAAAAGCTGTTCTACCAGCGCACGCTCTCGCTGCTGCAATACGGCGGCGTGCTGGTTTTCATCGTCCCGGCTACGTGCTCGACGCGGAGTTGGTCGGCTGGCTGACGCGCCACTACACGGACCTGCGCATCTACCGAGCGGTGGAGACGCAGTTCAAGCAGGTGGTGATCTTCGGACGCCGGGTGCGCCAGCGCGAGCAGGTGCCCGATGGCGTCAAGGCCGTGCGCAATCTGCTGTTGCAGGTAGGGCAAGGCGAAGTCGAAGCCGAGGAACTGCCGAGCGAGTGGCCGTTCCTGCCGTACATCGTCCCCGCCAGCCCGGCCGAGCCAGAGCATTTCTTCCGCGTGACGATGGAGCCCGAGCAGTTCGCCGATGAGGTTGGCAGGCTGCAAGGCTTGTGGCCATCGCAGGACACGCACCTGGGGCTGCGCAGCAATCGCTGCGTCCACCGGCGCGGGCCTTGTCCCGCTGGCATCTCGCCCTGGCTCTGGCCGCGGGTGCGATCTCGGGGGTTGTGCGCTCCAAGACCGGGCGCGTGCTCGTCGTCAAAGGTGACACCCACAAGGACAAGACGCTCCAGCGGGAGTTCACCGAACGCGAAGACGGCTCCATCGCCGAGACCCGCATCCTCACCGACAAGTTCGTTCCCGTCATCCGCGCGTGGGACATGACACCTGGCTCCGCGACACGGGGCGAGGTGTTGACCATTCGCTGATCCACCGGACGCGCTGCCGTCCTGCTGTACCAACTCGAAGGAGAAACACCATGATCCCCAATCCGTTCAAGCGGCCTGCGCCGCACAAGCAACCGTTGTTCGCACCGAGTACGTTGAAGTTGAGCGAGAAGGTGCATTGGCTGGCCCGGCGAGGCCTGATCGACCCCTTGGCCTATGTCCAGCGCCATGTGCGCGGGACTGGGGCGAGATCGATGAGGCCACACGCCAAGCCAACGACGTGGCGATCCAACAGGACAACCTAATGATCTCGCAGTTCAGGATCACGCCGGACCTGGCGCTGATCGTCAAGACCAGCGAGGACCACCAGACCACGGTGGTCCAGCTTCCCGAAGAGCGGGACCTGATCTGAGGCCCCACATCGTCATCCTCATCCACCTGACGGAGCCACTTCACTCCGGCAGGGGTGTCGTGGCTCAATGACTCATCAAGGAGGAGCCCATGGCATCGCATCGCATCGAAACCTACTGCCAGCGGCTGGCGTTCCCCATCGGGGCGCTCATCTTCAGCAGAGGTGTAGACCGCCTGGTCCGCGCGGGTCGCCTGGACCCGATCCCGTACTTCAGGCGCCACACCCGTGGCGACTGGGGCGACGTCAACATCCAGCAATGGCAGACGAACAGCAGCGCGCTTCAATCGGGCGCGTCGCTGGAATCGCACTACGTGATCCATCCGGGGCTCGCCATTCGCATCGTCACCGATTCGCAGCGCTGCGCAACCGTCATCGTGCTTCCGTCCGAAGACTGAGCACGGTTCACCTGCGGGCCGCCCAGGCCAGCACCTTCAACCACCCTCAGCCACGCGTCGATTCTCTTCCCACCACGGGGCATGCCATTGCCCCGCTGGGGGTGGTGCATGCCCCATTTTTCTTTGGAGCATCACCATGTCCCTCGATCTCGAAACCACTGCCGCTGAATCCGCGCCCGTACAGGGCGAACTGCTCGACGCGGAATCTTCCCCTCTGACCCTGAGCCTTCAGGATTTTGTCGGCGAGTTCGGCGACGAACTACTCGACGCCCTCAACAGCGCTAATCCGCCGGTCTATACCGGCCAACCGCAGGCGCACCGGCAACTGGTGGTCGCCAGCCTCAAGCGCAAGCTGTTCCCAGCCCAGGCCGAAGTCGTCCACGCCGCCGCCGAGCTGCTGATCGACCGTGGCGAACGTGCTGCGATCGTCAATGGCGAGATGGGCTGCGGCAAGACGACCGTCGGCATTGCCACGGCCGCCGTGCTCAACGCCGAAGGCTATCGCCGCACTCTGGTGCTGTCGCCGCCCCACCTGGTTTACAAGTGGCGGCGCGAGATCCAGGAGACGGTGGCCGGTGCCAAGGTGTGGGTACTCAACGGGCCGGATACGCTCGTCAAGCTCATCAAGCTGCGCGAGCAGTTGGGCGTGCAGCCCACGGGCCAGGAGTTCTTCGTCCTGGGGCGCGTCAGGATGCGGATGGGCTTTCACTGGAAGCCTGTCTTCACCACGCGGCGCACCCGCCACGGCGACGTGGCGGCCTGCCCGGACTGCGGCACGGTCATCACCGACCTCGACGGCGAGCCGGTCAACCCGATCGCGCTCCAAGCCGAGGAGTGCCGCAGGAAGTGCGGCCACTGCGCCGCGCCCCTGTGGACACTGATCCGCCCGCGCAGTCTGTCCGGCAGCGACCAGTCCTCGGCCGTGCTCAAAGCCTTAAAGCGCATACCGACCATCGGAGAGGTCACCGCGCAGAAGCTGATGCAAAAGTTCGGTGACGGGTTCCTGGCGTCGATGCTCGGCGACAACATCCATGAGTTCATCAACCTCATGGATGGCAACGGCGAGCTGGTGTTTTCCGACCGTCAGGCCACGCGCATGGAACGTGCGATGGCCAACATGGAGTTCGGCTTTGGCGAGGGCGGCTATCAGCCGTCCGAGTTCATCAAACGCTACCTGCCGCAAGGCACGTTCGACCTGCTCATCGCCGATGAGGCACATGAGTACAAGAACGGGGGCAGTGCCCAGGGCCAGGCCATGGGCGTGCTGGCGGCGAAGGCTCGCAAGACCTTGCTGCTGACCGGCACGTTGATGGGCGGCTACGGGGACGACCTGTTCCACCTGCTGTTCCGAGCCCTTCCGGGCGGATGATCGAAGACGGCTACCGCCCGACCACGAGCGGCAGCATGACCTCGGCTGCGATGGCGTTCATGCGCGATCACGGGGTGTTGAAGGACATCTACTCCGAGAGCACCGGCACGGCGCACAAGACGGCCAAGGGCACCAAGGTATCGGTGCGCACGGTCAAGGCCCCGGGGTTTGGCCCAAGGGCGTGCTGCGCTGCATCCTGCCGTTCACGATCTTTCTCAAGCTCAAGGACATCGGTGGCAACGTCCTGCCGCCGTATGACGAGGAGTTCCGTGAAGTCGCGATGGACACGGCGCAAGCCGCGGCCTACCGCGATCTGGCGGGTCGGCTGACCGCCGAGCTGAAACAGGCTCTGGCGCGACGCGATACGACCTTGCTGGGTGTGGTCCTCAACGTGCTGCTGGCCTGGCCGGATTGCTGCTTCCGGTCGGAGACCGTGGTGCATCCGCGCACGCGCAACACCTTGGCGTTTGTCCCGGCTCAGTTCAACGAGTTCGAGATCAGCCCCAAGGAGCGTGAGCTGATCGACATCTGCAAAGAGGAGAAGGCGCAGGGCCGCAAGGTCCTGGCCTACACGGTCTATACCGGCACGCGCGACACCACGTCGCGCCTGAAGGTGTTGCTGGAGCAGGAAGGCTTCAAGGTGGCGGTGCTGCGCGCGAGCGTGGATGCCAGCCGCCGCGAAGACTGGATCGCCGAGCAACTGGACCGTGGCATCGACGTGCTCATCACCAACCCCGAGTTGGTCAAGACGGGGCTGGACCTGTTGGAGTTCCCGACGATCGTGTTCATGCAGTCGGGCTACAACGTGTACTCGCTCCAGCAGGCGGCACGCCGCTCCTGGCGCATCGGGCAGAAGCAGCCCGTGCGTGTGATCTACCTCGGCTACGCCGGTTCCTCGCAGATGACCTGCCTGGAGCTGATGGCCAAGAAGATCATGGTCTCGCAGTCCACCTCGGGCGACGTGCCCGAATCCGGGCTCGATGTCCTGAACCAGGACGGTGATTCCGTCGAGGTCGCACTGGCCCGGCAGCTTGTCGCCGCATGACACGTTCCACTTACGGCCCTTCGGGCCGTTTTTTTTGCCGCTCCCGGTAAATCGGACGCTGCCTGGTTCGCATTGTTTGCTGCCGCTCGCGGCCTGAGCGGCGATGGTGAGGGCTGGATGTTTCAGGACGCCGAGCTATGTGCCCCTCTCCACCGTGGTTTCACTATCCCGAACGCCGCCTTCTGGCGGGATTTCTCGGCCTGCTGTGGTCGGTGCTGGCCGGTGGCTGCGCGACGACGACTGCGCCGGTCGCGCCCGACACCATCGCGGAAGTCTTGGCCGCGCCTGAACCCGAGGCTTCCGAGTACATCCCGGTCGTGCGCTACGCCCGCTACACACTGGTCGAACTGGCACCCATGGCGGCGCAGCGCGACCTGTTGTTGCAGACCATCGACGTGTCCATGCCCGAGGATGCCCGCGCCACGGTCGGGGATGGGCTTCGGCACGTGCTCAAACGCAGCGGCTATGGCCTGTGCCAGACCGCGCATGCCGTGATCGAGCTGTACGCGCTGCCGTTGCCGGCGGTACACCTGCACCTCGGCCCCATGACCTTGCGCGATGCGCTGCTCACGCTGGCTGGCCCGGCCTGGGAACTGCACGCGGATGACCGCGCACGGCAAATCTGCTTCGAGCGGCCCGGCGATCGCGCGGTCGCCGAGTCCCCATCCGAGCCACCCGCCACCGAGGCGGTGCAGACGTTCCCGCTGGCACCCATGGTTTCGGGAGGCCAGCCATGAACGCCCCGCAACCTGCCCAGCGATCGACCGCCGCCGTGGTGGTGCAGAGCCTGATGTGGCTCTGGTTGATCTTCCTCAGCGTCTTGGCGGCCCTGGGCTACCAGGCCCTCAGCGACCAGGCCGACCAGGAGCGGCTGGATTCCCGCCTGCAACGCCTGGAAGCGCAGGCAACTGGCTTGGCCGAGACGATCGAGGCCATCCAGCAGCGCCCGGCCGTCGCGACGGACGCTGACCTCAAAGACACCCGCCAGATTCTGGAAGCACGCGCGGCCCAGGTCGAGAAATCTCTCAGTGGCTACGCAGCGGCCGACGACCTCCAGGCGCTGCGCGCGGAGGTCGAGCAGATCAAGGCGCGCCAAGCCGCCGCGCGTGCCACCGCACCCGCCCAGCGGCGCGCATCGCGCACGTCCGCCGCCTCCAAGACCGAGCTGCCGCCGCTGCCATTCCGCGTCGTCGGCGCCGAACTGCGCGCCGGCCAGCGCAGCGTGTCCGTCGCGCCGAGCATCGGGGACTTCACGCCCGCCCAACTTCAGGTGCTGCTGCCCGGGGATGCGGTCGGCCCGTGGCGCCTGCAGGCGATCGAGGGCAACACCGCAGTGTTCCAGGCCGGCAACCAGACCCGCCGCGTGGCGATTCCCTGACCGGAGCACCCCATGAAGCCGTCGATCCTCCTTTTCGCGGTCCTGGTGGCGTCGTCGCAATGGCCCGCCTGGGCGCAGCAGCCCGCAACGACCTCGGCGCGCAACGCACAGAGCCAGGAGCGCCCGCTGGCCGCCCGCGTGCTGGACGACCGGGTGGCAACCGAATGGGGCTTGCAGCCACAAGAATGGGCACGCTACCGCGAGCTGATGGATGGGCCGCTGGGTATCTACTCGCCCAACCTGGACCCGCTGTCCGCCCTGGGCATCGAAGCTCGCACGGACGAAGAACGGCGCCGCTATGCGGAACTGCAGGTGCAGGTGGAAGCGCGCCGCGTCGAGAAGCTGCTCGCCTACCAGCGCGCCTACGACGAGGCCTGGCAGCGCCTGAATCCGGGGATGCAGCGCGTGAACCTGCCCGACGACAAGCCGGGCGCCGGCCCATCCAGCAGTCCCTTGCGCGGCAGCGGCCGCATGGCGGTGTTCGTCAAGGACGGCTGCGCAGCCTGCGGACAGCTCGTGCAGCGCCTGCAATCCTCGGGCGCGGAGTTCGACCTGTACATGGTGGGCAGCCGCCAGGATGACGCGCGCATCCGCGACTGGGCCAAGCGCGCGCAGATCGACCCGGCGCGCGTGCGCGCCGGCAGCATCACGCTCAACCACGACGGCGGCCGCTGGCTGTCACTGGGCCTGCCCGGCGATCTGCCCGCCGCCGTGCGCGAAGTGAACGGCCAATGGCAGCGCCAGCCGTAGCCATGCCCCTGCGCGCACTGGTGCTCACTGCCGGCCTGTATGCCGTTGCCGCCCTGGCCCAGGAGGTTCCGCCACCGGCTTACCAGCTTGCCGCCCAGCGCGCAGGCATCCCCTCGACCGTGCTCTACGCCGTGGCCTTGCAGGAGAGCGGCATCCGGCGCAACGGGCGCCTGGTGCCGTGGCCGTGGTCCCTCAACGTCGCCGGCCAGTCGCGCCGCTTCGCCACGCGCGCCGACGCCTGCGCTGGCCTGCAGCAGGCGATGCGCGCCACGCCGCACACGCGCATTGATGCGGGCCTGGGCCAGATCAACCTCGGCTACCACAAGCACCGCTTTACCGGCGCGTGCGACCTGCTGGATCCGTATCGCAACCTGGCCGTTGCCGCCGAGATCCTGAAGGAGCAGCACACCCCCGGCGAGGACTGGCTGCTGGCGATCGGCCGCTACCACCGCCCCGCAGGCGGCGAGCCCGCCGCCCGCTATCGGCGCAGCGTGTCGCGCCACCTTGCCCGCGTGCAGGGCACGCGACCAGCCGCCGCGGTCCTCGCGGCGCGCCAGGAGACCTCCCATGACGAAACCCCATCCCGCCCATCTCGCGTTCACGGGCCTACTCATGCTGCTGTCAGGCCTGCCGCTGGCCTCGCGTGCCGGCGAGCCACTGATCGTTGTCGAGGACCGTGGCGGCACGTCGGCATTGCCGTACTACGAAGCCCTGAATCTCCAGCCGCGCGCCAACGCACCGGCGCGGCCGTCCATCCCGACGCCCCAGGTTCCTGCCACACGGGCGGACGAAGCCGCGATGCTGCCGGTGCGCAGCGCCAAGCTCACGCCCGGCACCGTCGCGCGACGGGTGATCGAAGCGCCCGGCCTGCGGCCGTTCGTGGTCATCGGCGACGACGAGGCTTCCCGGGCCTGGTTGCAGCGCCGCGCCGCCGCTTTGCGCGAACGTGGCGCGGTCGGCCTGGTCGTCAACGTCGAGACCGCGCAGGGCCTGGCGCGGCTGCGCGCCCTGGTGCCGGGCGTGCCGCTCGCGCCCGTGGCCGGCGACGACCTGGCCGATCGCCTGGGCCTGCGGCACTACCCGGCGCTGATCACGGCCACCGGCATCGAGCAATGAAGCCATGTCGGGCAAACAGCCGGTCGAGGTTCTGCTACGCCCAGCGGTGGAGCTATACACCGTCGCGGCGTGTGCAGGCGCCGCGTTTCTGTGCCTGGTGGCCCCATGGTCGCTCGCGCTGAGCCCGGCCATGGGCATCGGCAGCGCCTTGGCGTTCGGCGCCTACGGCGCGATCCGCTACCGCGATGCCCGCATCATCCTGCGCTACCGGCGCAACATCCGCCGTCTGCCGCGTTACGTGATGACCAGCAAGGACGTGCCGGTCAGCCAGCAGCGCCTATTCGTGGGGCGCGGCTTTCTCTGGGAGCAGAAGCACACGCATCGGCTGATGCAGACGTACCGGCCCGAGTTCCGCCGCTACGTCGAGCCGACGCCGGCCTACCGGCTGACCAGGCGCCTGGAGGAACGGCTGGAATTCGCGCCATTGCCGCTCTCGCGCCTGCCGAAGCTCACCGGCTGGGACGCGCCTTTCAACCCCGTGCGCCCGTTGCCGCCTGTCGGCGGCCTGCCAAGGCTGCACGGCATCGAGCCCGACGAAGTGGACGTCAGCCTGCCGCTGGGCGAGCGCGTCGGGCACTCGCTGGTGCTGGGCACCACGCGGGTGGGCAAGACGCGCCTGGCCGAGTTGTTCGTCACGCAGGACATCCGCCGCAGGAATGCTGCCGGCGAGCATGAGGTCGTCATCGTCATCGACCCCAAGGGGGATGCCGATCTCTTGAAACGGATGTACGTCGAAGCCCAGCGCGCTGGCCGCGAAGGCGAGTTCTACATCTTCCACTTGGGCTGGCCGGAAATCAGCGCCCGCTACAACGCCGTGGGCCGCTTCGGTCGGATCTCGGAAGTGGCGACACGCATCGCGGGGCAGCTCTCCGGCGAAGGCAACAGCGCGGCGTTCCGCGAGTTCGCATGGCGCTTCGTGAACATCATCGCCCGCGCCCTGGTGGAACTGGGGCAGCGCCCGGACTACATGCTGATCCAGCGCCACGTCATCAACATCGACGCGCTGTTCATTGAGTACGCCCAGCACTACTTTGCCAAGACGGAGCCCAAGGCCTGGGAGGTGATCGTCCAGATCGAGGCCAAGCTCAACGAGAAGAACATCCCAAGGAACATGATCGGGCGCGAGAAGCGTGTGGTGGCGCTGGAGCAATACCTCTCCCAGGCGCGCAACTACGACCCTGTGCTCGATGGCCTGCGCTCGGCGGTGCGCTACGACAAGACCTACTTCGACAAGATCGTTGCATCGCTGCTGCCGCTGCTGGAAAAGCTCACGAGCGGCAAGATCGCCCAGCTCCTGGCGCCGAACTACTCCGACCTGGCCGACCCGCGCCCGATCTTCGACTGGATGCAGGTGATCAGGAAGCGCGCCGTCGTCTATGTCGGCTTGGACGCGCTGTCCGATGCGGAGGTCGCCGCAGCGGTCGGCAACTCGATGTTCAGCGATCTCGTCTCGGTGGCTGGGCACATCTACAAGCACGGAATCGACGATGGCCTGCCGGGCGCATCGGCTGGTGCGCGCGTGCCGATCAACGTGCATGCGGACGAGTTCAATGAATTGATGGGTGACGAGTTCATTCCGCTCATCAACAAGGGCGGTGGCGCGGGCCTGCAAGTCACCGCCTACACGCAAACGCTTTCGGACATCGAGGCCCGCATCGGCAACCGCGCGAAGGCCGGCCAAGTGATCGGGAATTTCAACAATTTATTCATGTTGCGCGTGCGCGAGACGGCCACCGCGGAACTGCTGACGAGGCAGTTGCCGAAGGTCGAGGTCTATACGACCACCATCGTCTCGGGCGCGACGGACAGCTCAGACATCCGCGGCGCGACGGACTTCACGTCGAACACCCAGGACCGCATCAGCATGGCCAGCGTGCCGATGATCGAGCCGTCACACGTCGTCGGTCTGCCCAAGGGCCAATGCTTCGCGCTGCTGCAGGGCGGCCAGCTTTGGAAGGTGCGCATGCCGCTTCCGGCGCCAGACCCCGATGAAGTGATGCCGACGGACTTGCAGCAACTGGCCGGGTATATGCGCCAGAGCTACAGCGAGGCCACGCAGTGGTGGGAGTTCACCAGTTCCGCAGCCTTGCCGCATGCAGCCTTGCCCGACGACCTGCTGGATGACGCCGCTCCAGCCGAGCCTGACGCGGTGGCCACCGGCGCCGACGACAGCACCGGCGAGGCCGCACCATGAAGGATGCCGCCTCGACCGCGCAGCGGGAGCAGAACCAGCGCCAGGGGCTGATCGTCGGCACCATCACCTTGCCGTTCCGGCTGCTCGGGGTGCTCATCGGCTCGCTGCTGTTCTCGATCGTGGTGGAGTGCGTCGGCATGCACCTGTTCTGGAAGGACCAGGGCTGGCGCCACTCCCAGCAGATGCTGCAGTACGAACTCGGGCACCTGTCCAACCACTTCACGCGCAGCGTGGTGGTGCAGGAGCCCGGGCGCACGGCGCACGAGCTGGTGGATACCGGGTACGAGTGGGTGTTCGTGCGCTCGGGGTTGCTGGAGCGCATGAGCCAGACCGCCGAGCGCGCCCGCGCGGCCAGCCACGGGCAGAGCCGCAACTTCCGCTACTACATCAGCCAAGTCTATGTCTGGGCCGAAAGCTACCTGATCGCTGCGGCCTTCACGACGCTCACCTTCCTGGTGCGCCTGCTGGTCCTGGTACTCACGCTGCCGCTGATCCTCACTGCAGCATTCGTCGGCCTGATCGACGGCCTGGTGCGACGGGATGTGCGCCGGTTCGGCGCGGGCCGCGAATCCGGCTTCATCTACCACCGCGCGAAGGCCAGCCTGATGCCGTTGGCCGTGCTGCCTTGGGTCACCTATCTCGCACTGCCCATAGCGGTGCATCCTCTGGTCATCCTGCTGCCCAGCGCGGCGTTGCTGGGGATGGCAGTCAGCCTGACCGCAGGCAGCTTCAAGAAGTACTTATGAGGTGACACGGGCGGCACTGCTCTGCAAAGCCGTGTGCCGTTCATCGGTTCTGCAGGGTATCAAGAGCAGCATCCAACGCCGTAACCGCCTCGACGACCGTTCTTACCGTCGCCCGATCGAACTCATGATCGCGCTGAGCGTCGTGCACACCGCTATTGAGGTAACCCCATTCAATACTCGTACCGCTGACATTGAGCAGCCTGACCAACGCCCCTACGGCATCCGGCGCACCCGCATGTTGCGCCGCGATACGCTCGACGGCCGACCGCAACTTGGTGCATTTATTGTTCAGCTCCCAAGGCGCGCGGGGCCCGCTCAGCTTGATGTCGATCCGGCCGTCCGCCCGCCGACCCAGCCACGTCCACAGGCGGTCCGTCAGACTCTCCAGCGCCGGCCGGGCCTGGCGCAGTGCCTCGCGTTTCTCGTCAGCCGCCAACGCCTGCTGGGCCAGAAGAACATAGTTCTTCGCTGGCGGGTCGCTGTCGACCCGCAGTTCGTGCTCTCCCTGATGCGGGAGAAACTTGTAGCGCTTGATGGCCGCGGCGCGGCGCACGCCCAACTCCTGCTGGATGCGGTGCAGGAACTCCTCTGCGTGCGAGGTGAGGATAACCTGCTTGCCGTGGAGCAAACCGTCCTCGAAGAAGGTACGCCAGATGCCATCGCGATGGTCGTCGTCTATCGCATTGACGACGTCATCGAAGATGACCACGGGGCAGCCCTGCGCGAGGTTCTTGGCAAGCAGAATCGCCAGACCCAAGCATTTGATGTGCCCTTCGCTGAAGACGATCAACGCGTCGTAGCGCACGCCCGGCTCGCCGGCGAACTCCACCTCGATCTTGCCGTTCTCGGCCACGGGCAACCACAGCGCGTGCAGCAGATCGCCGGGCGGATCGGCCCGGTTGAATGCGTTGTAGAGATGGCGGGCTTGGTCTCCCAGCCCCTGTAGCAGAACCCCGGCAGAGCGGTCAGGTATGCCTGAATCTCGGGTAGGAAGCCGTCGTAGGCGGCCTTGACCCGCTGATGGTGCACCACCACCGGCATTTCGTCCGTGGCCGCCTGGATCAGGCCGCGGTTCGCGTCGTCGAATTGGGCCACGGTTTGGCGGGCGGCCGCCAGCTCCTGATCCGCAGTCGTGCGCATGGTCCGCAGCCGTTCGATCTCCAGCTGATGCTGTTGCAGGCGGTCCCGCTCCTGGGCCATCGCGCCGCGCTGGGCATGCACGTCGCGCGCCTGCGCGTCGAAGCCTTCGATGATCTGTGCGATCCGTAAGAGGGCTTGCCAGGCGCGCTGGTCCCCATTCACCCAGCCGCCGAGCCAATTGCCCGCCGACGTGGGAGGCAGCAGTGGCAGGCCCGCGGCCTGCGATTCGGCAGGACAAGCGACCCCAGCCGCCGCCACCACGCGGCGCATTTCGTCCCACAGCGCTCGGACCGCCTCGCTCAACTGCGTCCGATGCCCGGCCTCTTGCTGCTGCAGGACGGCCAGTTGCGCGAGCTGCTCCAGGCCCATTCGCGCCCTGGCGAACGGGTCCTGTGCCACAGCGGCCAGTCCGGTTCCACATGCCGGACACGCGGTCGCCCCGTCCGCCAACGCTTGCACGGCCTCGTAGAGCTTCGCGTACGACACCTCGCCCGCGCGGGCCGCGAGTTGCGCGGAAGACGCTTGCCACAGTCCCTGGACGCGGTAGGCCTCTGCCAGCAACGCTTGCAGGCGGGCCTGGGTCACCTCGTGAATGGCAGGCGGGTTGGCGTCCAGCTGAGCCTGGACATACGGTAGCCGTCCTTGCTGCTGCGGCGTACCCAGCAGCCAGTCCACGCAGGCTTGATAGGTCGCGCCAGGTGACATGCGCTGCGCCAAAGCTTGTTCCAGGCCCTCGACCGCTGCGATCTTCTGCGGGTAGGCGGCGATGGTCTGTTCGGAGTTCGCCAACCGCAGGCGACGCTGCGCCAGCTGCGCCGCCTGCACGCCGGCAAGCATCAGGTCCTGATCGAGCGAGGGGTTGAAGCCGCGCACGAACTCGCTGAACTGGTCCACGCCGAACAGGGTGGCGATGAGCTGGCGCTGATCGCTCGGGGTCCGCGCGGCGATTCGGGCGAAATCGTCGAGGCGGTTCTTCTCGATGAAGCAGAAGCGATACTCAGCTTCGTCGGGCTGGACGGCCTGCGCTTCGCCCGCCGCCGTAGACGACAGGACTGGCGCGACGTGGCGGCGCAGGCGAGCGTTGTTGCAGTACGTCCGCTGGTCGACCCGCTTGGCCTGCGCTTCGCTGATCGAACCGAGCATCGCCACTTCCAAGGCTTCGCAGAAGCTGCTCTTGCCGGTGCCGTTGGCACCGTAGACCAAGGTGATGTCATGGCTGAGGTCGAACGTCTCCTGCCGCATGAATCCTCGAAACGGCCCGACTTCGAGCTGGTGCAGTCGCCCGAGCGCCGGCCCGTTTTCGGGGCCGCGCGCGTCCCCGTCGTAGGCGACAGGCATCTGCGCCAGATGCGCGATGGCCAGCGGCGCCAAGCGCGTGGAGCGCCCCGGCGTGCAGCACCGACCTCGGCCAGTGGCTGCAGGTGATCGAGCACCAGGTGCGCCAGCCGGCGCACGTCGTCGTGCACGTGCCGCTGCGCCAAGTGCGCCAGGAACCGGTGGTACTCCGAACGTATGCTTGCCACAGCGCCCCTCACTTGGTCAACCACTGACCGTAAGCCTCCACATCGATCATGGGGACCGTTCCACTGAACTGAAGCTGCGCGATCAGCTTGAAAAGAAACGCGGTCGCCGGCTTGTTTTCGTTGGTGTAGCTGTACGCGCCGCTGGCTTGGTCATAGAAAAAGTGCCCGTGGGCGGCAACGCATCCGATGTCCAGACGCCCCTCGGTGAGGTTTGCGTTCAGCGCCTTGTCCATGGATGGACCCAATGCAGGACTCCATTCGCTCTCGAAGGTGAGCAAGCCACCCAGAATCGGAATCAACGGCTTCGCTGGGTAGGTCCCGCCAGCGTGCGGGATCGGCAGGCTCGTGCGGTGCAGCCTGCGCACACTGGCGACCTTCTCCTGGGCATAGGCCACAAGCCCCGCGTCAGCCGTCTGCTTGGCCTCGAAAACGGCGTACACGCTTTCGGCTGGAATGATCGTCTCGTTCTCGTAGGTGAAGATAAAAGGCGAATATTGCCGATCAAACACCACCACATCGATCTGCTGGCTGAAGTTCCCCAGGCTGTCCACCACATGCGCCTTGGCCGCCTGGTACCGTTTGGGCAGATAGGTATCCAGCATGTCGATCCAGACGTTCTCGCTCGCATCCCCCTTCGTACCCGGGTGACCGAAGGTCTTGCGTACTACGGACAAGCGCTGCTGGATGTCCTCATGCAGGGACGACAGGAGCTGGGAAAGCGACCACTGGGACATGCTGTACCTCGATGGGACGTGTATGGAAGCCGATGGAATCAGGACAGTGGGAACTTGGGGCCAAACAGTGCGCGCCAGGCGCGAAGCGCTTCGATATTGCGACCACGACGCGCGTGGTCGATGGCGATGCTTGCGTCTTGGCTCGCCTGGAACAGCAGCTGCTGCGCGCGCTGCTTGCGCGCGGCATCCATATCGTTGCTGATCGCCGGGCCAAGTCCGGCGGGATCCGGCCACTCGTCATGAACTCGATCGGCAAGCGTGGCAAAGAACGACTGGATCTCGCGATCGAACGATCCTCCCCAGCCGCCGTAAAGACACTCAAGGGCCATTACCTCGATCAGGAACGGGGTCTCCTCGTTTTCAGTGCAATAAGTGACGGTACGAAAAGCTAGCACTGGCGCGGAGGTGGTGTTGGTAGATCGTTGATTTCATTGACTTTCCTGTTCACTTTCAAATCTGCGATTCGTGGCGTCAAACCGTGGTCGGTTTCATCCATTGGTGCCAGTTATCGATGCATTTGGCCGCGAAGGCAGGATTTGGTCAGCATAGCGGTCAACCGGGAAGCGAAACACACCCCGCAAGTTGATGCTCTCCAGCCTGGTGGGCGCAATCTTCCCGATCAGTTCCGGTGGAATGACCTGGCGGCGGTTCGACCAGCGATCCAGGACCGCCTGCATCTGTGAGGTATTCCACGCCATCACGATGTTGGCCATCAGGCTCAACGCATCGGCCACAGCCTGCATTTCATCGACACGTTTGGCCTGCGCCGGGCTGATCCGGCCGGTATAAATGGCGCGCTTGAGGGCGTTAACAGCCTCGCCCCGATTGAGCACCCGGCGCAACTCGTTCCTGAAAGCGTCCTTGACAAAGTAGTCAGCCAAAAACGCCGTACGCAGCAACCGCCCCAATTGCACGCCAGCCTCATAGATTGGATCGCCCTGGGCGGCAGAACCGAACCGCGCAAGAGCTGCCACCGCACTGGCATGTCCGCTCATGACCGAGGCTGCCAGGTGCACCAGACTATCCCAATGCTTTTCGATCAAAGCGACGTCGACATTGGCTTCGCACACCGCAGCGATTTCTGCGGGCACTTTGGTGCCGCGTGGCACAAAGAGGTGGCGCTGTTTGAGTTCCTTCAACCGCGGGCAAAGATCAAAACCAAGCAAACGGGCATGTGACATGGCAAAGTCGGTGTAGCCATGGGTATCCACAGCAAGCTGGCTGGTCTCCAGCTTTTCTTGGCGGATGACACCTTCAATGGCCACGCCCGCCTGGCGCTCATTGAGCACAAAGGGCTGCGCATGGAAGATGCCCCACCGGTCTTTTACATGGGAGTAGATTCCAATGGAAGGTGTGTTGCGCCGAGGATCAAGCCGGGCTTGCCACACCCGTTTGGTGGTCTCCATGGTCATCATGTCAGAAGATGCCAAATCGGACCGCCCCCAGGTGGCGGCAATCGGGTGTCGCTGCATGAATTCCAGCACAGCCTGGCAGGCCTGGCTCAGACGCCGTTCGTCCCGCGCCCAGCGCATGGCCTGGCGAATGCTGGTGGCAGACAATTGCGGAATCATGCGCGCGCATTCGACCGCAGTCAGACTGGTGCCGTGGGCCATGATGCCGGCATAGACCATCAGCAGCTCGTCGGTAGAGCGCGGCTCACGTCCGAGCATGATCCAGCTAAAGCGCACCTGGGCGTCAACGGCCAGAATCACTTCCGGCAATTGAACCTCACCGATGCGGTGATCCAAAGCCGCGCGCAGCTTGGTCACTTCTGGGTCTTCGTCCTCTGCGGGCAATGGCGACAAATGGAGTTCATCATCCACGCGCAGTACGCCACTGCGGGCTGCAGCGGCCACCGCATCGACACCGGCAGTTACTCTGGCCAGCAAAGGCTTCAAGAAAGTGGCAGCCTTGCTGGGTAACGATAGACGGGCATAGTGTTTCTTGGACTCTGCCTGCCAACGCTCGTCCGTGAAGAACAAGCGCGCACGACCCCGAAAGCTCAGGCTGTGCTCAATCCAGACCGAGCCATTGCGCACCGCGCGGCGCAGGGCAAACAGGGTGGCCACCTCCAACGCCTGAAACGCCCGTTCCCGGTCTGGGCTGGAGATCGAAACCTGCCAGATCATTCCCAGACTTGGTGCCACCACTTCAACTGGCAGCTTTCTGGATCCTTTGAGATATAAAGCTTGCAGCTTGGCAAGGTACTCGATGGCAGGATGCTCGCCGGTGGCCTGCCAGGGCAGCTTTGCAATGGCGACGAGCAACGACCGCACGGGGCGAATTCCATCAATCAATCCCTCGCGGACCAGGGAGGCCCTGCTCGGTGGTTTGCGTTTCTGGGTTTCGGTGATCAAGGCTTCAAGACGGGCACGCAACTCAGCATCTGGCACCGCACCTTGCGCGCTCAAGGCAACAAGTTCGCCGAGCAGCGTTTTGTACATTGCGGCCCAATTGACGGTAGCGGGGACATCGGCGGCAGCCTGACGCCACAGATCGGCGATCCGGCGCTGCACCATAAGGATCAACTGGTCTGTGGTGGTGAACAGGCAATACCGAAGAAAGCATGCGACCTCCACGGTGCGCGCTGGCTCTTTGATCTTGGCTCCGGCTGAGGGCGGCCTGGAGACAAGTCGGCGCGCGTAGCGGCGCAAGATGAGATCGGGGATGTCTGCCAGGTGCTTATGAACGTCCAGCGTGTAAAGCAGGTCGATGCGCTCCAGTACCTCGCTGATTTGGCGGGTTGAGTGTTTCGCCGGTGCAGCCCATAGCCAACTCTGCTGGGTTTGTCCATCTGGGCGCAGCTCTGAAACTGAGGCTCGCCAGCGATCAAGTGTTGCTGGATCAACGCTGGCGGCGATGGCGGTGCCTGTTTCAACTTCAAGCTGGGCAAGTGCCGCCGCAATCAGTGTCCGAATTGCCCGCTCGTGCACGATCACCAGCTTGTTCTTGTACAGCCATTGACGCGCCCGCACGAGTACTGGAATTACCCGAAAGGCACCGAGCAAACGCCCACTCATGCGCAGGAAACCAATATGGAGCGCCAGACCAAGCTTGTGGGAATCACCTCGGCGTGCATTGATTGCGTCGCGCTCGGCACCATCGAAGGTGAAAAATGCCTTCATCTCGAAGTCGCTGATATCGCGGGGGAGCCCACGCATCCCCAAAAACGTTGTGTGCCAACCCTGCATCGTGAACCTCAAAAGTGGGAGGCCACCATACCCGTTTACAAAGCGAACAGGAAAGTCAATGAAATCAACGGTCTACCCAGACCACCCCCGCGCCAGTGCTAGCTTTGCGTACCGTCACTTATTGCACTGAAAACGAGGAGACCCCATTTCGGATAGGGATGTCTTTTGTCCAGAAGCCTCGGGTGGCAGCGTGGGCTCAACCTGCGCAATCACAGCGGCTTCCAGCTCGGGAACATCACCGTCAAACACGAGATGCGGCACCACTGTGCACTTGAGTGCATCCAGCTTGACCGCTCGCCGTTGGTCTGGCTGTGCTGTAAGTTCCAAGCCTGCCTGGACGGCCTCACCCAGGAAAGTGCCAAGGGCATTGGCCCGGGCTTCACGCAGAGTCTCCAACGGTGGATAGTGCATTTCCGGGCCTGCAGTTGATACGACCACTTGTGCAGCGAGGTCCGTAATCTTCGCCAGTAGCCACTCTGCATCGGCGCTCGGATGCCGCAATGCACCTTCAACGAGATGACCCAAAAGCTCGGCAAACGCTTTTACCTGCGAATGATGGGAAGCCACCAGGTTCAAGAACCCAAGCGCAACGCGAGCGCCACTAACGAACTCAGTGTCTGGGCTCGCCAGATATTCCTTGAACTGTTGAATGCCATATCGCAAGGTGAAGCCACCTTGCAAGGCCATCCACAATAGGTCATCCGCAGCCAAAGACACGAAGGTGCGATTGCTCAGGAACTGTTGCAGCACCGCTTGGCTGTAGTCTCTCGGTCCAATCACACCTTTGCTGCCCGCATGCATCAGCAGCACTTGAGGCCACACCCAAGGTCGCTGGAGGGTGGCAGCAGCCAGTTGGGCCAGCCGACCATCGACTGTCAACAACGTCGCATCTCGTTCAGCGATCAACAGCATCGCGGAATACTCTTCCGCTTCGAGCGCCTCTTCTGCTTTCTCCAAGCCATCAGGCAAGGTATCCGGCCCGTACGCGGGAATAACCTCGCAATGTGTACGAACGGCTTCGACCATCTCCCGTAACAACGCGACGCGGCGTTCCTTGTCGCGGGCGCTGTACTCAATAAAGCGTATCTGGCCTTCGTCATCCAACAGGCTCCCACTCTCACCAACAGTCTGCGCATTTTCAAGGCAGACCTCCAGGACTTCTAACGTCTTGGTTGAGCAGTAGACCGTTGGAAGAACCGCAAGTGCCCTTTGGCAGCCAATGCGCGTAAGCTCCGCGATGGTTGCAGCGTCAACCACATACGCCGCATCGGGCCGCTCCAATAGCTGGGCAGAGCTTTGACGGTCTTCGGTAGTGCCCCGCGACACAAAGAGCTTCGGGCCCGAATTGGGCCATCCGGTGACAACGTCAACTACGCTCCTTCCAAGCATTTGAGCGACGATTCCCAAGGTCAACGGGCCATTCTGGTAGGCGTCCATGACCATCTTTGAGTGGGCTGACTGGCGCTTGAGCACCGCGTGCACATGCGAGAAGTCGACACCATCCTCCACGGTTGGAACCGGGATAGAAATGAACGCTGAATTCGAAGACATCGACGTCTGAACTCGTTCTTGTGCAACCTGTAGCAGATGTTGATATGCTGAAGTGATGCTCTGGATGATGTACTTACGCGTGGTCCCCAAGCCTCCAGGCAGTTCAACTTCAGCGCCGAGAGCCGCCCCCAGCAACGCATGGATCTCAGCGCTGTCATGCGGGTAGAACCCATCGCGGGATGGCAACGCTCCCGAATTCATCGGGTCCAACGATATCGTCAGAGCCCTCCGAACGCGTCCTGCAATTGAACTGTCGAACCGGGTACGACTGCCAGCAGGGACGCATCCATATTGGGAAGGTTAGCCCGACATGCGACGATGCCAACGAAGTAGCCAGAGGCTGCCTCGATTGCATCCATGTTTCGGCGGAACTGTCGATACAGCCGCAACATGCCCGACTCCTGCCGGTCGTACTTCAGCTCAAGCGAAGCAAGCTGCGCGATTTGTCGATGATGGCCATCAAGCTCGTCAGGTAAGGCCTCCAGATCTTGGTGGAATCGGAGCATCTTCTTGGTCTTGAGGCCCAAGACGAGTCTGAGCAGCCAGCCCCCGAACTCTTAGGAGCGCTCTCGCACAAACGTTCCGCCAGCGGCACTAGGAAGTCCCAATCTGCCGCCTGCTGCCCCAGCTCCAGGGCAAGCCTCCGAATGTGTTCGTCAGCGGCCCAGTCACCTGGCAAGGATGTGAGGAGCTCACGCGCCTTCTTCCGTGCACCGCTGCGAACGTAGCAAACCAGGAGCCGAACATGGAGTTCGGTTCGGTGCCCAATCGGTGCGAACCTCTCGTAGATCCGCGCCGCTTCAACGTGCTTGCGCACCGCGTAGTACAGGTCCGCGAGTTGAAGTGCTGCTTGTCCCTGACTCGAATCGGGAACGAGCTCCTTAGCACGGGATACCGCGACATCACATTCAGCCTCTTCACCTGTCAAGTGAAGAATGCGTGCGCCACCGCAGATGAGTGGAAGGCTGTCAATAGTGGCCCAGTTGACCGCTTTGACCTCCGCAGTTGCCTGGGCTCGGCCGTCTTTTGACCGCCACAGCGCAATCCATCGCATCGCCTGCATGATGTCGAGCACTTTGGGCTCAGAGCATGGGACCTTCTGAATGGCGGCAGTCGCTGCCTCAACAAGAGCGATGTCCCCTGCATCAGAGGCGACCTCAGCGACCAGTATCAGCGCTGCTTCTTCAAGCTGGTCCAGCCAGGCGCGGCCATTGACCAGAATCTCATCAAGGCGGTCTAACCGTCGGTAGGCATCCAATGCCACGCGCTGGAGCTCAGGACTCAGCGCATCAACATGCCGAGCCTCCTCGACGAGTTTCAACGCCTCTTCAGCTTGGCCAGTGAGGTTGTACGCATAGGCCAGGTGCACCAGCGTGTCCGCACGGGCTTCTATGCTTTGAATGTCCCACAACCGCTCCTTGCGCGGAGTCAGGTGAGAAATCGCTAGCTTCAATGCATTGAGATTGGCTCCAGGCCGAAGTTCGAATGCGCTTTGAATAGGGTCCGCCGTCGCAACTTCCAACGCCATCGCCAGTGCGGTTCTCCGGACAAAGAACCCGGCATCAGGCACGTCGAGTGCTTGCGTGATTACAAGATTGGCGCCAGCAAGGTCACCGACCATCTTGCGCGCCAACGCCACTGCTTGCAGCACGTCGGCGCTGGACCGCATAGCCGCCGGCGCATCTGCCAACTTGACATCCTCACCGTTGAACATGCGTGCGTTCGTATACGCAGTCCAAACATGCGCTGACATAGGGAACCGGGCTACGGCCGTTGCGCCCGCGGCAACTGCGCCCGCGATATCGTCGTTGAGTAACAGCCCGCGCACACCCGCTGCAGCCATCTTTTCATCGCCAGGGTACAGCTCCGCTGCCTTCAGGAAGTCTGCGACTGCTGTTTTTCCGTCCTCCAGGTGCCAAGTGCACAGTGCCCGCTGCAGATACCACCGAGCCTGCTGATGCTGGTCCAGCACGCTCATGTCCGACCCCAAGCGAGCCACGGCTTCCAGGCTATCTCGAAATCGGCAGGCCTTCAGCAGGTCATTGATGCCGTCGAGCTGGTCAGAAATGAACTTGTTGACAGAGTCTGCCCTCGCACCTGGCAGTCCGATGGCACCGTCCAGCTTCGACTCAATACGCAACGCCGTCGTTTGAAGCGCTAGATTGCTTTCTCTCTGCTCATGGAACATCGCTCCCGGCGCATTTGGCGCGTAGTCCCGCTGCAACTTGCCGTTGCCGCGAATGTGGCGGCAGATGTCATCCCAAAATTCGATTTCGACAGGGAACTGGCCCGCAGCAACGCGTTCGTCAGAAAGGTCCTGAACGGAATGCAACAGCGACGCGTCAGCAGCCGCAGTGGTCGCGACGATAAGCTTGACGATGGGAACCTTCTTCTTTTCCGCGCGCTCAAGCTCTTTCTCGACCATCTTGAGGGTAATCGCGCCATCGACATACCGCTTGGACTGAATGCCTACCCGTCCCGCACGGGAGTTCACGAAAACGTCGACGCCTCCTTGAGCTTGCCCCCGCCTCCCATTGATTTTTGGCATCGGATCTTCGAACAGTTCGCCATAAATTCGGGCGCACATGTCCTCGAAAGCCGAGTCATCCGTTGGTTTCACGATTTCGAACTGCACTGAGTGCATTTGGCTCCTCGTTCTGCCGTCTCCTTGTGCAGGGTCTCCCGCACGAGACCTTCCTCCTGGCTCAGGTTGTTTGCGTAGTCACGCAAACGCGGCTAACCAAACAGCCCTGCGCCGTTGAGCCACATCTTATCCGGCGCTGGTCAGGCATCCAGCGTGCCTGCGGCCCAGCCATCTTCACGAGTCAGCCCATCGAGACTGCCTGCAGCAACTTTCCAAGTTAGGGACATGGTGGACCTGTCCTGCAGCGCCACAGCGTATTCGCTGTGGCGGGTCGGCTGCCTGACCGCCTCAGGAAAGCCGCAGCGTCAAGGCAGACTGCTGGTGCCCGGCTTCGGCTATGCGCCCACACAATGGCCGAGCGGGTATGCAATTGCCCCAGCCCAAAAAACCAACGAGCTTTCGAGACCGTGACGCTGGATGACTACCTCCATCGACGCGTCAGATCTCACAACCCTTCACCGTGCCTGCGGCGATTTGTGCCGGTCGCTGCGTTCCAAAGCAGCCAGTCGTTCCGTACGCCAGTTTCGGGGTCTCCTCGTTTTCAGTGCAATAAGTGACGGTACGCAAAGCTAGCACTGGCGCGGGGGTGGTCTGGGTAGACCGTTGATTTCATTGACTTTCCTGTTCGCTTTGTAAACGGGTATGGTGGCCTCCCACTTTTGAGGTTCACGATGCAGGGTTGGCACACAACGTTTTTGGGGATGCGTGGGCTCCCCCGCGATATCAGCGACTTCGAGATGAAGGCATTTTTCACCTTCGATGGTGCCGAGCGCGACGCAATCAATGCACGCCGAGGTGATTCCCACAAGCTTGGTCTGGCGCTCCATATTGGTTTCCTGCGCATGAGTGGGCGTTTGCTCGGTGCCTTTCGGGTAATTCCAGTAGCCTTGTGGCGCCACCTTGGCAACGAGCTTGGCATTGCAGCACCAGAAGTCGCCTCGCTGAGAGCCATGTATGAACGCGGGCGCACGCTATTCGATCACCAACAAGTAGCCTGCACGGTCCTTGGATTCCAGTGGATGAGCGAGCACCAGCGCCGCTCACTGGTACGTGAACTGCGCGACGAAGTGGCGCGCTGCGCCGACCGCGATCAGCTACTCGTGCGGGCGCGTCAATGGCTGTACAAGAACAAGCTGGTGATCGTGCACGAGCGGGCAATTCGGACACTGATTGCGGCGGCACTTGCCCAGCTTGAAGTTGAAACAGGCACCGCCATCGCCGCCAGCGTTGATCCAGCAACACTTGATCGCTGGCGAGCCTCAGTTTCAGAGCTGCGCCCAGATGGACAAACCCAGCAGAGTTGGCTATGGGCTGCACCGGCGAAACACTCAACCCGCCAAATCAGCGAGGTACTGGAGCGCATCGACCTGCTTTACACGCTGGACGTTCATAAGCACCTGGCAGACATCCCCGATCTCATCTTGCGCCGCTACGCGCGCCGACTTGTCTCCAGGCCGCCCTCAGCCGGAGCCAAGATCAAAGAGCCAGCGCGCACCGTGGAGGTCGCATGCTTTCTTCGGTATTGCCTGTTCACCACCACAGACCAGTTGATCCTTATGGTGCAGCGCCGGATCGCCGATCTGTGGCGTCAGGCTGCCGCCGATGTCCCCGCTACCGTCAATTGGGCCGCAATGTACAAAACGCTGCTCGGCGAACTTGTTGCCTTGAGCGCGCAAGGTGCGGTGCCAGATGCTGAGTTGCGTGCCCGTCTTGAAGCCTTGATCACCGAAACCCAGAAACGCAAACCACCGAGCAGGGCCTCCCTGGTCCGCGAGGGATTGATTGATGGAATTCGCCCCGTGCGGTCGTTGCTCGTCGCCATTGCAAAGCTGCCCTGGCAGGCCACCGGCGAGCATCCTGCCATCGAGTACCTTGCCAAGCTGCAAGCTTTATATCTCAAAGGATCCAGAAAGCTGCCAGTTGAAGTGGTGGCACCAAGTCTGGGAATGATCTGGCAGGTTTCGATCTCCAGCCCAGACCGGGAACGGGCGTTTCAGGCGTTGGAGGTGGCCACCCTGTTTGCCCTGCGCCGCGCGGTGCGCAATGGCTCGGTCTGGATTGAGCACAGCCTGAGCTTTCGGGGTCGTGCGCGCTTGTTCTTCACGGACGAGCGTTGGCAGGCAGAGTCCAAGAAACACTATGCCCGTCTATCGTTACCCAGCAAGGCTGCCACTTTCTTGAAGCCTTTGCTGGCCAGAGTAACTGCCGGTGTCGATGCGGTGGCCGCTGCAGCCCGCAGTGGCGTACTGCGCGTGGATGATGAACTCCATTTGTCGCCATTGCCCGCAGAGGACGAAGACCCAGAAGTGACCAAGCTGCGCGCGGCTTTGGATCACCGCATCGGTGAGGTTCAATTGCCGGAAGTGATTCTGGCCGTTGACGCCCAGGTGCGCTTTAGCTGGATCATGCTCGGACGTGAGCCGCGCTCTACCGACGAGCTGCTGATGGTCTATGCCGGCATCATGGCCCACGGCACCAGTCTGACTGCGGTCGAATGCGCGCGCATGATTCCGCAATTGTCTGCCACCAGCATTCGCCAGGCCATGCGCTGGGCGCGGGACGAACGGCGTCTGAGCCAGGCCTGCCAGGCTGTGCTGGAATTCATGCAGCGACACCCGATTGCCGCCACCTGGGGGCGGTCCGATTTGGCATCTTCTGACATGATGAGCATGGAGACCACCAAACGGGTGTGGCAAGCCCGGCTTGATCCTCGGCGCAACACACCTTCCATTGGAATCTACTCCCATGTAAAAGACCGGTGGGGCATCTTCCATGCGCAGCCCTTTGTGCTCAATGAGCGCCAGGCGGGCGTGGCCATTGAAGGTGTCATCCGCCAAGAAAAGCTGGAGACCAGCCAGCTTGCTGTGGATACCCATGGCTACACCGACTTTGCCATGTCACATGCCCGTTTGCTTGGTTTTGATCTTTGCCCGCGGTTGAAGGAACTCAAACAGCGCCACCTCTTTGTGCCACGCGGCACCAAAGTGCCCGCAGAAATCGCTGCGGTGTGCGAAGCCAATGTCGACGTCGCTTTGATCGAAAAGCATTGGGATAGTCTGGTGCACCTGGCAGCCTCGGTCATGAGCGGACATGCCAGTGCGGTGGCAGCTCTTGCGCGGTTCGGTTCTGCCGCCCAGGGCGATCCAATCTATGAGGCTGGCGTGCAATTGGGGCGGTTGCTGCGTACGGCGTTTTTGGCTGACTACTTTGTCAAGGACGCTTTCAGGAACGAGTTGCGCCGGGTGCTCAATCGGGGCGAGGCTGTTAACGCCCTCAAGCGCGCCATTTATACCGGCCGGATCAGCCCGGCGCAGGCCAAACGTGTCGATGAAATGCAGGCTGTGGCCGATGCGTTGAGCCTGATGGCCAACATCGTGATGGCGTGGAATACCTCACAGATGCAGGCGGTCCTGGATCGCTGGTCGAACCGCCGCCAGGTCATTCCACCGGAACTGATCGGGAAGATTGCGCCCACCAAGCTGGAGAGCATCAACTTGCGGGGTGTGTTTCGCTTCCCGGTTGACCGCTATGCTGACCAAATCCTGCCTTCGCGGCCAAATGCATCGATAACTGGCACCAATGGATGAAACCGACCACGGTTTGACGCCACGAATCGCAGATTTGAAAGTGAACAGGAAAGTCAATGAAATCAACGATCTACCAACACCACCTCCGCGCCAGTGCTAGCTTTTCGTACCGTCACTTATTGCACTGAAAACGAGGAGACCCCGGGGAACAGGCCTTTCTTGACCTTGATGCCCTGCGCCTTGGCCTGGTCCTCGGTCAGGCCCACCCAGGCCACTTCGGGGTCGGTATAGGCCACGCTCGGGATCACGCGGGCGTTGAAGGCGGCGCTTGCCAGTTCCTTGTTGCCCTGCAGTTCGCCGGCGATGACCTCGGCCGCCACGTGCGCCTCGTGCACCGCCTTGTGCGCCAGCATGGGCTGGCCCACGATGTCGCCGATGGCGAAGATGTGCGGCACGTTGGTGCGCATCTGGATGCTTCGGCTTCGCCCTGGGCTGGAACTACTGGTACAACTGGGCGGTGACGATTGCCGTGGACCTGGTGGCCGCGCAGCTGGTGATGGCCTACTGGTTCCCCGGCGTCAACGGCCTGCTGTGGAGCGCAATCTTCCTGGCGCTGATGTTCGGCCTGAACTCGCTGTCGTCCAAGGGCTTCGGCGAATCCGAGTTCTGGTTTGCCGCCATCAAGGTGGTGACCGTGCTGGTCTTCATCGGCGTGGGCCTGCTGATGGTCTTCGGCATCCTGACCGGCGGCGCCCCGACGGCCTGTGGGGCAACATCGCCAACTTCACGGCCGGTGACGCGCCGTTTGCCGGTGGTTTTGCGGCGCTGATCGGCGTGGCCATGATCGTGGGCTTCTCCTTCCAGGGCACGGAGCTGATCGGCATTGCCGCCGGCGAGTCCGAGAACCCCGCCCAGAACGTGCCCCGCGCAGTGCGCAAGGTGTTCTGGCGCATCCTGCTGTTCTACGTCTTCTCCATCCTGATCATCGGCCTACTGATCCCCTACACCGACCCGCAGCTGCTGCGCAACGACCTGGGCGACATCAGCGTCAGCCCCTTCACCCTGGTGTTCGAGCACGCCGGCCTGCTGGGCGCGGCGGCGGTGATGAATGCCGTGGTGCTGACCTCGGTGCTGTCGGCCGGCAACTCCGGCATGTACGCCTCCACGCGCATGCTGTACGCCCTGGCGCAGCAGAACATGGCGCCCAAGATCTTCGCCCGCGTGAATGCGCGCGGCGTGCCCATCATGGCGCTGATCGCCACCACCGTGATCGCGGCCCTGTGCTTCTTCACCAATGTGTTCAGCCCGAGTCGGTCTACATCTGGCTGCTGAACCTGTCAGGCATGTGCGGCTTCATCGCCTGGCTGGGGATTGCCATCAGCCACTACCGCTTCCGCCGCGCCTGCGAGGTGCAGGGCTTTGACACGCACCAGCTGCCCTACCGCGCCGCGGCCTTCCCCATCGGGCCCATCTTCGCGTTCGCGCTGTGCCTGATCATCACCCTGGGCCAGAACTACCAGGCCTTCCTGGCCGAGACCATCGACTGGACCGGCGTGATCGCCACCTACATCGGCATCCCGCTGTTCCTGGCGATCTGGTGGGGCTACAAGCTGGGCAAGGGCACGCGCTTCATCCAGCTGCAGGACATGGACATCAGCGGCGCCCGCTGAGCCACCGGGCCGCGGCCAGCTGAACCATCTTTCCGAAGACTCAAGCAATGATGATCTTTACCGTGCCTATCAACGGGCGGTGCACGTGTCGTTCAATGCGCTTGAGCAGATCGACGTCTTGCGCGTCAGCGCGTATTCACCCGACGACGCCGCCACCTTGTCCCGCGCGCTGATCGGGCTGGCCGAGGAATTCGTCAGTTCGATGAACAAGAAAGGCGTGGCCGACAAGCTCAAGGTCAGCGAAGAATCGGTCCGGCTGGCCGAGCAAAAGGCGCTTGCCGCTCGCGAGGCGCTGACGGCGTGGCGCACCACGCACGGCAATATCGACCCGACCGCCACGGTGTCGATGCTGCTGAACCTGTCCAGCCAGCTTGAGACCGAGTTGAGCAGCGCGCAGATCAATCTGGACAAGATCCGCGCGCTGGGCAACAAAGACCATTTCATGCTGAAGCCCGCCCAGATGCAGGTGGTGGCCTTGAAGAAGCGGATCGAGTCGGTGCGCCGTCGCCTGAGCGGCCAGGGCAACACCGAAGCCAAGCAGCTCAAGTCCTACGAGGCGCTGAGAAATACCCAGGCCTTCGCCGATTCGAACCTGACCTTGGCGCAGCAGTCGTATCAGCAGGCCATGACGGATGCACTGCGCTTGCAGCGGTACCTGTCGATCATTGCGCAACCGGTGCCGACCGACCGGCCGAGCAGCCCGCGCACGGCCATTCTGTTGCTGCAAGCGCTGGCGCTGGGATTCGTGTTGATGTTCATCACCCGTGTGGGGATGGCGTTGTTGAGGGGGCTGCGGCATGGTTGAAAATTCGGTTGAAAACCCGGTTGCAAACCCGGTTCAAAATTCAGTTCAAAAAACGGTTGATCCCGCTGGTATAATCAATATGTCCACTACGAAGGAACCACGCGGTTTCTCACTGGTTCACGTATTTATGAAGCGGAGATTGTACTAGGCGCCGTGACCGGGCCACCGGTTTGCTTTTTTTCGACGAGCATGGACTTGCCCTCGGCTCATTTCCGGGCGGATGCGGGCAGGCCGAAGAGCCGGTCGAAACTCCAGTTGAACGCGAAGGTATATACCAGGAAGAACCCGGCGAGGCCGATATTGAGCACGAGCGCGCTGGCGAGCGTGATATCGAGCCATGCCGCGGTGAGCGGGACAATGATCAGCAGCAGGCCCGCCTCGAAGCACACCGCATGGGCGACGCGGCGCCCGATGCTGCGACCGCCAGTCGCCTGCCGCGCTTCCCATGCCTCGAACAAATTCGTGAAAAGAAAATTCCACATGATGGCGATGGCCGATGTCACGACCGACAATGCGCCGGCATGGGCCAGGCTTTTGCCGGACAGCATCGCAAAACCCACGGTGCAGACCGATATGGCGATCGCCTCGAAGACCGTGACGTACACCAGCTTTCTCTTGATTCCCTGCACCGGAGTCTCTTTCGATGTTTTGACGGGGCATGATTTTAGCTGCCGCAGGACAAGGATGGGAGATTTCGGCAGGCGCCGGAATGCGCCGGCTGTGTCAGGAACCCGTGCTGCCTTCCTGTTCGAGGTAGAGCGCTGCCAGTTCCTGCAGTGCCCGCACCGTGGACGCATGGTCCCCGGTATGCAGGATGCCGTGCCCGCCGCGCGATTCCCATTGCTCGATATTGGCCGGGGTGTCGTCGATCAGCACCTTGCCCGGTCCGCTGTAGTCTTGCTTGAGTCTCTTCGGCACCACGTGGACCGTGAACTCCGGTCCGAAAATGCGCGCTACCCATTCGCGTTTCTGTTCCTGGAAGATGCGCGACGATGGCGCGCCGGTCAGGAACACCGGTTCAAGGTCGCGCGTCGCCTCCCATAGCTGCATGCAGCCTTCGATCAGTTCCAGCTCCGCAAAAAAGCGCTTGTCGCGGTTGATCGCCTTCCATAGGTGATTGCGGTCGAGCTGGTCCGGATGCTTGCCGGTGAGCCGCTTCACGCGCGCGTCGAAATCGGCGAAAACGCCGTCCAGGTCGAGAAAGACCTGCAGTTTGGGATGCTGCGCCATAGTCCTGCCTGAAAAAATGCGTGGGACTACATCATCGCAAACCGGCGCTTCCCGCGCTTTGCTTGCAAGCGAAGGAAGGCTGCCTGACCTCCGCTGCTAATGCCCGGTGCCAGGCTGAAGGAAGGGAATCCACGGACCTTTACCAAGCTGCGGGCGCCATTTCGCGGCCTGCAGTCCGCGACGACGGATGCGCCGGCCGGGCCGGCGCATCCGATTGGGTCACCCGCTTACTTCACCCGCTTACTTCTGCAGCGGCTGTCCCGCTACCAGTTGCCCCGGTCCCGTGACCCTGAGCCAGGTGCCGGCCAGCGGTTGCTCGGCCAGGCCCGGCTTGCTGTAGTCGCAGACGCCGCCTGCGAACACCTGCCGCAGCCTGGCCAGGTCGGCGTCACGGGTGGCGCCGGTCCAGCCCGGATTGAGCGCCGCATAGCCTGCGTAGTCTTCTGCGCTGACCGGCTTCAACTGGCATTGCACCACCCTGCCCGTCAACGGTTCGCCGGCTTCGAAGCGGGGATAGGACGACGCCGGGAACATTGCATTGCAGCGCGACGGCGTGGCGCCGGTGCTCACCGTGCCGGCCGGCTGCGCCGTCCCGTTCCCTTTCAGGAACACGGTGTTGAAGCCGCCGAAGGTCTGCGGCTCGACGATGAAATCGTTCGCCGCGCCCGGCGTGCTGGCGCCGAAGCAGCCGTCGACCAGGTCGGCCGGCTTGTTGCGCACCACCGCGGCCGCGCGGCTGGCCGAAGTCTTGTCGTTGACCGTCGCGGTCAGCCAGCGGTCCATGCTGTCGAACGCTTTCTCCAGCACGATCTCGCGCCGGCCGCTGTAGGCCGGGCGCGGCGGCAGGACCGGGCTGGCCGCGTGGGCATGCGGGTCCTGCACGAAGGCCGCGACATTGGCCTGGCCATTCCACATCACGTGGTTGTCGAAGTGGCCGTTGGCCGCTTTCAGCCGCGCCCGCACCATGTAGTGGAAAAACTTCAGGTGCAGGTCGCCGGCGCCGGTGGCCTCGTTGTTGAGACCGTCCATATTGAGTATCGCGGTCTGGGCCAGCCCGCCGCCGCCATACATGATCATGCCGGAACGATAGGCATTCTTCAGGCCTTCCACGTCGGGCTGGATGCGCGCCGCGGTATGGTTGCCGTCGATGTCGACGCCGCCTATCTTGTCGTTCAGGTTGATGAACTGCGCCATGCTGACCTGGCCGCTGTTGAGCGCATTCAGCCCGTACTGGACCCGACGTTGGCACTGTAGCTGCGCCCAAAACCGGTGGCAGGGTCGATCCCCAGCGTGTTCTTGTTATGGTCGGCGACGTTGGGCCGCAGGCCGGTCGGGTTCGGTTGCAGCGGGCTGACCGGCGGCGGCGTGTAGCCTGCCGTCGGGATGGTGCCCATGGGCGCGCTGGCCACCGCATTGGCCGGGCTGTATTTCCTCTCGTTGCCGATGATCGCCCTGAACACCGAGCTGTTGCCGGCGCCGGCCATCACGTTGTCGCGGTCGCCGGCATTCGGCGTGCGCAGCACCGAGTCCAGGCGTCCGGCCCAGAAGCTGGCCTGCTGGCGCACGCTGTGATAGGTCGTGAAGCCGGACACCGCGGCGATGTCGCTGTTGCTCCAGTTGAGCAGGCTGGCATCGGCCGCGCGGCGCGCCGCCGTCGCATTGTCGTAGGTCGGGTCATACGGCGCGTTGGGCAGCGGCGCAAAGGTGCCGTTCTCGGTTGTGCCGCCCTTCGTGTGGTTGAGCTGGAAGTTGTAGAAAAGCCGGCCTTCCAGGCTGGCGATGTTGGTATTGTCCGGGAAGCCGTTGAACATGACCAAGCCGTCGATGAGGCCCGGGTAGACGTCGGCGATCATGCTTTGCTGTATGGACGAGCCCGAGTTCCCCCAGCCCATCGTGTAGAGGATGGGACCGTAGTTTTCCGCCACCCGTTCCTTCACCATCATCATGGTCTCGGCCGAAATGATGTGATTGCAGTTCTGGCCGAAGAAATTCAGCGTCGAATTCGCCACTGCGTAGCCTTTCCTGAGCGGCAGGTCGTTCAGCACATTGAAGTCGCCCGACACGCCATTGGCCGACGCGGTCGACCCGCCGACCGGTCCCATGGACGTGCCCTGCACATACCAGCCGCCGCCGCAGCTCTGGCCGAACGGATACACCAGCTTGCCGTTCCAGGACTTCGCCGGCGTTTGCGGGGTCGGGTTCGGATTGGCGACCGGGTCGCCCAGCACCGCGGTCTGGTAGATGCCGCGGTTGATCACGCCGGTCTCGAGACGGACGATGTAGGGCACCTTGCTGCCGTCGGCCAGCGTGGTCTGCTCGACGCTGGCCGGCGGATTCGCCGGGTCGTAGCGCTGCCAGACCGCAGTGCCGGCCTTGCTGGCGTCGTGATAGACCCAGTCGACACGGGTCGGCACGGTACAGTCGGCATTCGTGACCGGCGCGTCGGACAGTTTCGGTCCGCCCGGGTAGATCGTGAAGTTATGCGTCTCGCAGGCGATAGGCTGCTCCTGCGGCGCGTACAGGATGGGTCCCTGCAGCGGATAGTTGGTCAGCGTAAGGCTGGCACGCACCACCGACGGATCGGCCGCGTCCAGCACCTCGATCCTGTTCTCTCCGTTGCTCATGCCGGTTACGGTGCCCAGCAGCGCGCCGCTGTTCGGCGCCTTCCTGAACGCCGCCGACACATCCCTGCCGTTCAGGCGGATGACGACGTTGTCGATCGCGCCGCCTGCCGCATCGCTGACCTGTATCAGGCTGTCGCCGCCGCTGGCCATGCCTTGCGGCGATGACACGCTGGTGACCCTGAGCGACGCCTGCGCCGGCGAGCCGCCGTTTCCGCTGTCATTGTCCGAGCCGCTGCTGCCGCATCCGGCCAGCAGCGCAAGCGCGAGCGCGGACAGGTGCCGCTGCTTTTTCAGCCTTGCCGATAAGGGGTGTTTCATTGATTGTCTCCAGAGTTGAAAGGTTATTTTCTGCCGGATCTTTGCCCGCGTCCCTGTGCTCCGCCGCCTGCGCCGCGCGGTCTTGTTAAAGGTGCCGACGACCGGCCCGACAGGAGACTTGTGCGGGATGCCGGCTCATAGGCGAGCTTTATCTTGCCATGGATTTTCAGTCCACGAACAGTTGATTCTTCGTTAAGAAACGCTACAGCCCGGCCTGCAGCAGGCGGCAGGCGTGACGTCAGCCGAATGGCCTCACGCCCAGCCACAGCTGATGCAGCCAGAACGCGAACGCGGCCCAGGCGACGACACCTGCCACGATCGCACCCAGGGTGCCGGCCATGGTGCCGGCCGGGTAGCGGGTGGCGGCCGCGCGGTCCCTGCGCCTGGCGGCCGCCAGCGAAGCCAGCGACCAAATCAGGAAACTGCCGAACAGCAGCAGGTCCGCAAGCGACCGGTTCGCCAGCAGGTGGGACGGATACGGATAGGAAATTCAACCGCATGAGGCCAAGTATGGCACGAGTTTTGGGCCTCGAAACACGTTCGGCCAAGGAAGGTTGAGCGCTCGCTTGCCGCTCAATGGCAAGAGCTTGGGAGGCAGTATGCATTTGGGCCTGGCGCGCGCGCAGCTGCTTCCCCGCAGCGATGGATACCGCCGCTTCACTGGGTCACCAATTGACGCGCTGGTCTACCTCGTCGGGTTGAGCTGCCAGATCCCAATCCGGCTCGCCTTGCGCACCATCATCCACCGGCGCGTCGCAGCCCTCCCACAGCGGTGGCCCGCGTGCCGGGGTGATGTGCGGGGGGCAGACTCCACCCGATGTGGTTCAGGATGTGGCGGATTTCGGCGCTGTGGGTGATGAAGGCAATGATGCGCATCTGCCCACCGCACATGGGGCACAGCAGCGGAAATGCCTCGTAGATGCGGGCAATCAGCACCGCCCACAAGTAATGCGCCGCTCGCTTCGGGCGTGCTTCAGGTTCGGGTGTGGGTGTGGCCGCGTTGCCCGGCGCCGCCACCCCAGGTACGCCCGCGCCAGGTTGTGCAGTCTCCACCGTGGCTGGTTGCGACGCAGCAGGCTGAGCCAGCGCCGTTACCGCCGCTCTCAGCGGCGAGTTTGGTGCCAGCACACCAAAGTAGCGGTGCCGGTGGGTGCGTGGCGGTGGCACCAGCGCGGCGATGCGGTCGATCAGTTCCAGCGGTGTGAGGTGCAGCTCATCTGCCTTGGCACCACGCTTGTCACTGGTGGGCTCGCTGCGCTGTTTGGCACAGCGGTACACCAGTTTGCTTCCCTCTTTGCGTAGGCGCTCCATGGAAAACGGTGGACGCGCGCAATAGCGCAGCAGCCGCTCCAGCGCAGCGCGGTCGTGGGCTTCGATGCAGACACCGGCGTCCACCGAGAAGCCGCTGTGTTTGTAGCCCAGCATGTCTTTGGCGTCACAGTTCTCCAGCAGGCCCGAGCAACGAAGGCGCGCAGGATGCGTTTTTGCAGTGTGGTCTGCACTGGGGCCACGGTAGCCGCATCGATGCCGGTGGCCGCGTGAAAGATGACACCCGGCGATGAGATTCGAGGGGTCGCATCAGCATCGCCCTCGCCCTCCACTTCCTCAAACACCCCGTCCACCACACAAACGTGGAAGTGGACGTGTTCATTGAGGCTGGAGCCGAATCGGTGAATGAAGGCGATGGCACCGATGTGCAGGCCTGCCTTGTCCATATGGGCCGCACCGGGGCTGTGGGTCTGCAGAGTTTGTGCGATCACCCGCAGAAAGATGCGCAGCACCATGCTCAGCACCGCTCCGTCGCGTTGCATGAAGTACCGCAACCTCTTGGGCACGGAGAGCACCCACTGGCGCACCGGCAGGCGGGGAAAACGTGGTCGCTCAGGTGTGCCGCCGTCTCCACCATCCGCCGCGTGGTGCACGAGGGGCAGACTCCCCGGCCTTTGCAGGAGAAGGCTACAAAGTAGTCGTGCCCACAGTCGCCGCAGCGAGCGCGGGCAAAGCCATGGGCAAAGATGCCGCACTCAAGATACTTGGCAAACGCTTTGCGCACGAAGGGCTTGGGGGTGTGGTGGTCGCCCTGGCCGTCGAACTGACCCGCGCTGGCCAACTCTAGCCAGGTCTCGTAGTGCTCGGCTACCATTTGGTAGAGCAGCGTGCGTTCGGGGTGGCGTGGGTTGTAGAGCTTGGGCTTGGAAGTGGCTGACATGAATACTGTACAAATGCACAGTATTCTGCGGCGATTGTTTGGGTACGCAAAGCACAAGGCCCGAACCGTCGCCAGTTCGGGCCTTGTCAGGGTAGCTTGGCTGCGGACTTACTTGCGCGCAGGCGGCACATCCGTGCAGCTGCCATGCGCCACTTCCGCCGCCATGCCGATGCTCTCGCCCAGCGTCGGATGCGGGTGGATGGTCTTGCCGATGTCGACAGCGTCCGCACCCATCTCGATGGCCAGGGCGATCTCGCCGATCATGTCGCCCGCATGCGTGCCGACCATGCCGCCGCCCAGGATCTTGCCGTGGCCCCGGCCAGCATGGCCGTCTCCTGATCCTGCTTCGGGGCTGTCGTCGAACAGCAGCTTGGTGACGCCTTCGTCGCGGCCGTTGGCAATGGCGCGGCCCGAGGCCGCCCAGGGGAACAGGCCCTTCTTGACCTTGATGCCCTGCTGCTTGGCCTGGTCTTCGGTCAGGCCCACCCAGGCCACTTCGGGGTCGGTGTAGGCCACGCTGGGGATCACGCGGGCGTTGAAGGCGGCGCTGGCCAGTTCCTTGTTGCCCTGCAATTCGCCGGCGATCACTTCCGCCGCCACATGCGCCTCGTGCACCGCCTTGTGCGCCAGCATGGGCTGGCCCACGATGTCGCCGATGGCGAAGATGTGCGGCACATTGGTGCGCATCTGGATGTCCACGTTGATGAAACCGCGGTCCGTCACAGACACGCCGGCCTTGTCGGCAGCGATCTTCTTGCCGTTGGGGGTGCGGCCCACGGCCTGCAGCACCAGGTCGTAGGTGCCTTCGCTCTTCGTGCCGTCCAGGCCCTCGAACTGCACCTGGATGCCTTCGGGCGTGGCCTGGGCGCCCACGGTCTTGGTCTTGAGCAGGATGTTGTCGAAGCGGTGCTTGTTCATCTTCTCCCAGACCTTGACGAGGTCGCGGTCCGCGCCCTGCATCAGGCCGTCCATCATCTCGACCACGTCCAGGCGGGCGCCCAGCGTGCTGTACACCGTGCCCATTTCCAGGCCGATGATGCCGCCGCCGACGATGAGCATCTTTTGGGGCACGCCCTGCAGCGCCAGTGCGCCGGTGGAGTCCACCACGCGCGGATCGTCGGGCATGAAGGGCAGGCGCACGGCCTGGCTGCCAGCGGCGATGATGGCCTTCTTGAACGCCACCACCTTTTTGCTGCCGGTCTTGTCCTGGCCGGTGCCGGTGGTTTCGCGGGATCGGCGCTGTTGGTGAGCAGGGCGGCAGCGGAGGCTGCGGTGGCCGACAGCGTGATCCTGCGCACGCCCTGGGGCATGCTGGCGCTGCTGCTGGGCTTCCTGGGCATCAAGGCACTGGTGATCTGGACGCTGGCGCGCGTGACCGCCATGCCCTACCAGGAGCGGCCGGTGTTCACGCTGCTGCTGGCGCAGGGCGGCGAGTTCGCCTTCGTGGTGTTCCAGGCCGGCGCGGGCTTTCGCGCGATTCCGGCCGAGATGGCGTCGCTGCTGATCGGCGCGGTAGCCTTGTCCATGCTGATCAGCCCGCTGCTGCTGGTGCTGCTGGACCGGGTGCTGCTCAAGCGCTTTGCCACGCTGAAGACCGCCCCGCAGGCGCAGGAGATCTCCGAGCCGCAGTCGGCGCCGGTGATCATTGCCGGCTTCGGGCGCTATGGGCAGATCGTGGCGCGCATGATGCTGGCGCAGGGCGTGCCCGCCACGGTGCTGGACCACAGCGTGGAGATGCTGGAGGTGGCCCACACCTTTGGCTACCGCGTGTTCTATGGCGACGCCACGCGCGTGAACCTGCTGCGCATGGCCGGCGCCGAGCATGCGCGCATCCTGGTGGTGGCGGTGGACGCGCCGGAGCAGTCGCTCAAGATCGTGCAACTGGCGAAGAAGCACTTTCCCCAGTTGCAGATCGTGGCGCGCGCGCGCGACGTGACGCACTGGCACGCGCTGCGCGATCTGGGCGTGGAGCATGTGGAACGCGAGGTGTTCGAGTCCAGCCTGCGCACCGCACGCACGGTGCTGGAGCTCAACGGCCTGTCGCCGCAAGAGGCCGACACCTTGGCCGAGCGCTTCCGCGCGCACAACATGGCGCTGTCCAACCGCATGTACGAGCACCACAACGACCGCGAGGCCATGATCGCCGTCGCCAAGCAGGGCCGCGCCCAGCTGGTGGAGCAGATGGCCAAGGAGCGCCAGGAACGCATGGCCGCGGCGGAGGCTGGCGCCGGCCTGCCGCCCGATGTGCCCCAGGCACCCAAGGCTCCATAACAAAAGAGCCTGTAGCGCCCACCTATCAAGCGCTACAAGCTCTCGTATCAATAGCAGATTACCGCTACCCCTCCACACGCCGTGTGAGGGAGGGTAAGGGGCTGAACCGCTCAGCGAAGGGTCAGTCGGCCGTCGCGCCGGACTCCTTCACCACCTTGCCCCACTTCACGCTTTCGGCCTTGATGAAGGCGGCGAACTGCTCGGGTGTCTCGGCCACTACGTCACCGCCCTGCTCGGCGATCTTCTTCTTCACGTCGGCCTGGTTCAGCACCTTGATCAGCGCGGCGTGCAGCTTGTCCAGCACCGGCTTGGGCGTGCCGGCCGGCGCAAACATGCCGAACCAGGAGGTTGCCTCGTAGCCGGGCACGCCGGCTTCGGCGATGGTCGGCACGTCAGGCAGCTCGGGCGAGCGCTTGGCGGTGGTCACGGCGATGGGGCGCAGCTTGCCCGAGCGCACGTGCTGGATGGCCGAGGGCATGTTGTCGAACATGACGGAGGTCTGGCCGCCCAGCAGGTCGGTCATGGCGGGGGCGCTGCCCTTGTAGGGGATGTGCAGCAGATCGGTGCCGGTCATGCTCTTGAAGAGCTCGCCCGACACGTGGGGCGACGCGCCGCTGCCGGGCGAGCCATACGTGATCTTGCCGGGGTTGGCCTTGGCATAGGCGATCATTTCCTTCACGGTCTTGAACGGCTGGCTGGGGTGTGCGACCAACAGGTTGGGCACCGTGGCCACGCGCGACAGCGGCGCAAAGTCCTTCACCGGGTCGAAGGGCATCTTCTTGTACAGCGACTGGTTGATGGCGTGCGTGCCCACCGTGCCCATGAACAGGGTGTAGCCGTCGGCCGCGGCCTTGGCGGCCAGCGATCCGCCAATGTTGCCGCCCGCTCCGGGCTTGTTGTCCACCACGACGGACTGGCCCAGCTCGGTGGTGAGGCCCTGGCCCACGATGCGCGCCAGGATGTCGGTGGTGCCGCCGGCCGAGAACGGCACGATGATGGTGATGGGCTTGGTGGGGAAGTTCTGCGCCAGGGCGCCCAGGGGCAGCGCGCCGGCGGCGGCCACGGCCAGGGAGGCCAGCAGCGTGCGGCGGGTGGTGTGATGAAGGTTGGTCATGCTTGTTTCCTCTTTCTCTAGGATTGGATGAATGGAAGGAAGCGGCGTGGGCAGCGCAGCAAGCCGCACTGCATCGCCGCCCGCGGTCTCAGCCGCGCAGGAACTGCGCCAGGGCCTCGTCAAAGGCCTGCGGCGCTTCCAGGTTGGACAGGTGCGAAGCCGGCACCTCGGCCAGCCGCGCACCGGCAATGGCCGCCTGCATGAAGCGGCTGTCGGCCACGGTGGTCACGGGGTCGGCGCTGCCGGCCACTATCAGCGTGGGCACGTCGATGCCACCGACCTGCGAGCGCAGGTCGGCCAGCGCCAGGGCTTCGCAGCAGGCGGCATAGCCCTCAGGGGAAATGCCGGCAATCCAGCTCTGCGCGCGCAGCACCACGTCCGGCTCGGCCGCGCAGAAGGCTGGGGTGAACCAGCGCGCGGGTGACGATGCGGCCAGCTCCGCCATGGCGTCACGGCCCTTTTCGCGCACCAGCGCGGCGCGGGCCTGCCAGCCTTCGGCCGTGCCGATCTTGGCGGCGCTGTTGCACACGGCCAGGCTCAGCAGGCGCTGGGGCTGGTGCACGCCCAGCCACAGGCCCGTGAAGCCGCCCATGGAGATGCCGCAGAAGTGCGCACGCTCGATCCGCAGCGCATCCAGCAGCGCGACCACGTCGCCGCCCAGCAGTTCGAAGGTGTAGGGGCCGGGTGTCACCACGCTCGCGCCGTGGCCGCGCGTGTCGTAGCGCACCACGCGGAAGTCCTGGGCGAAGCGCGCGGCCTGCGCGTCCCACATCTCCAGCGTGGTGCCCAGGGAGTTGGAAAACACCAGGGCCGGGGCGCCCTCGGGGCCTTGCACGCACACGCGCAGGCGCCCGCCCTGCACATCCACCCAGCGTTCTTGCTTGTTCATGCTCGCTCCTCGGGTCACGCGACGCGCTTACACGCGCTCCAGCACCACGGCGATGCCCTGGCCCACGCCGATGCACATGGTGCACAGCGCGTAGCGGCCGCCCAGCGTGTGCAGCTGGTTCACGGCGGTGGTGGCCAGGCGCGCGCCCGAGGCCCCAGCGGGTGGCCCAGGGCGATGGCGCCGCCCCACTGGTTGACGCGCTTGTCGTCATCGGCAACACCCAGGTCGCGCAGCACGGCCAGGCCCTGTGCGGCGAAGGCTTCGTTCAGCTCGATCACGTCCATCTGGTCCAGCGTCAGGCCGGTCTGGGCCAGCACCTTGCGCACGGCAGGCGCGGGGCCAAAGCCCATGATGCGCGGCGCCACGCCGGCCACGGCCATGCCCACCACGCGGGCGCGGGGCACCAGGTTGTATTGCTGGGCGGCCGCCTCATCGGCCAGCAGCAGCGCGCAGGCGCCGTCGTTCACGCCGCTGGCGTTGCCGGCCGTGACGGTGCCGCCCTCGCGCACCACGCCCTTGAGCTTGGCCAGCGCCTCCAGCGTGGTGGCGCGCGGATGCTCGTCCTGGCTGACCACGACGGCGTCGCCCTTCTTCTGGGGAATGACGACGTTGACGATTTCCTTGGCCAGGTAGCCGGCGGCCATCGCGGCGGCGGCCTTTTGCTGGCTGGCCAGGGCCATGCGGTCCTGGGCCTCGCGCTCGATCTTGAAATCGTCAGCCACGTTCTCGGCCGTCTCGGGCATGGAGTCCACGCCGTACTGAGCCTTCATCAGCTTGTTGATGAAGCGCCAGCCGATGGTGGTGTCGTACACCGCGTTGCTGCGGCTGAAGGCGCTTTCCGCCTTGGGCATCACGAAGGGCGCGCGGCTCATGGACTCGACGCCGCCAGCGATCATCAAGCGCGCCTCGCCCGACTTGATGGCGCGCGCGGCGGAGCCCACGGCGTCCAGGCCCGAGCCGCACAGGCGGTTGATGGTGGCGCCGGGCACGTCGATGGGCAGGCCGGCCAGCAGGCTGGACATGCGCGCCACGTTGCGGTTGTCCTCGCCGGCCTGGTTGGCGTTGCCATACAGCACGTCATCCACCGCTGCCCAGTCCACGCCAGGGTTGCGCTCCATCAGCGCCTTGATGGGCAACGCGCCCAGGTCGTCGGTGCGCACGCTGGAGAGGGCGCCGCCGTAGCGGCCGAAGGGGGTGCGGATCGCGTCGCAGATGAAGGCTTGGCGGGCGTTGCTCATGGTGTCTCCGAAGGGAATATCAAAAAAGTGAGCTGCCAGCGCTTGTCCATCAAGCGCTGGAGGCCGTTTTGGTACTTATTGCTGTGCGGGCTGGATCGGCAGGCCGACGATGCGCTCCAGTTCCTCGTGCGAGAGGCCGGGCACGGTGTCGATCAGGCGCAGGCCCTGGGGCGTGCATTCCAGCGTGCACAGGTCGGTGTAGATGCGCTTGACGCAGGCCAGGCCCGTCAGGGGGTAGCTGCAGGCCTGGACCACCTTGCATTCGCCGGTCTTGCTGACCAGATCCATCATCACCCAGGTGGACTTGGCGCCCACGGCCAGGTCCATGGCGCCGCCCACGGCGGGAATGGCGCCGGGCTCGCCGGTGCTCCAGTTGGCCAGGTCGCCCGTGGCCGACACCTGGAAGGCGCCCAGCACGCAGATGTCCAGGTGGCCGCCGCGCATCATCGCGAAGCTGTCGGCATGGTGGAAGTAGCAGCCACCGGGCAGCAGCGTCACGGGCTGCTTGCCGGCGTTGGTCAGGTCATAGTCCTCCTGGCCCTTGGCGGGTGCGGGGCCCATGCCCAGGATGCCGTTCTCGGAATGCAGCACCACCTCGCGGCCTGCGGGGATGTGGTTGGCCACCAGGGTCGGCTGGCCGATGCCCAGGTTCACATAGGCACCGTCGAAGATGTCCTGGGCCACTCGTGCGGCCAGTTCGTCCTTGGTTCGTTTTTGATAGCTGCTCACGCTGTATCTCCTTGGGCTGAACGGGCTTTACTTCTTGAATCCACCGGCCTGGGTGGCCACGCGCGGCACCTGGACGACCTTGCTCACGTAGATGCCGGGGGTGACCACGGCCTCGGGGTCCATCTCGCCCAGCTCCACCAGTTCATGCACGGTGGCCACGGTGTACTTGGCCGCCATGGCGCACACGGGGCCGAAGTTGCGCGCCGACATGCGGTAGGTCAGGTTGCCCCAGCGGTCGCCCTTCTCGGCCTTGACCAAGGCCACATCGCCGTAGATGGGGTACTCCAGCACGTAGTGCTTGCCGTTGATCTCGCGGGTTTCCTTGCTTTCGGCCAGCTGCGTGCCATAGGCCGTGGGGCAGAAGAAGGCGCCGATGCCGGCGCCCGCGGCGCGCATGCGCTCGGCCAGGTTGCCCTGGGGCACCAGTTCCAGTTCGATCTTGCCGCTGCGGTACAGCTCGTCGAACACATAGCTGTCCACCTGGCGCGGGAAGCTGCAGATGATCTTGCGCACCTGCCCGCTCTTGAGCAGCGCGGCCAGGCCGGCATCGCCGTTGCCGGCGTTGTTGTTGACCACGGTGAGGTCGCGCGCGCCTTGGGCGATCAGGCCGTTGATCAGTTCAATGGGGTTGCCCGAAGTGCCAAAGCCGCCAATCAGTACGGTGGCGCCGTCCTGCACGCCCGCGAGCGCCTCGGCAACGGAATCCGCAATCTTGTTGATCATGTGTTGCTGGTCCAGTGAGGGAAAAGACGGATAGGAAATTCAACCGCATGAGGCCAAGTATGGCACGAGTTTTGGGCCTCGAAACACGTTCGGCCAAGGAAGGTTGAGCGCTCGCTTGCCGCTCAATGGCAAGAGCTTGGGAGGCAGTATGCATTTGGGCCTGGCGCGCGCGCAGCTGCTTCCCCGCAGCGATGGATACCGCCGCTTCACTGGGTCACCAATTGACGCGCTGGTCTACCTCGTCGGGTTGAGCTGCCAGATCCCAATCCGGCTCGCCTTGCGCACCATCATCCACCGGCGCGTCGCAGCCCTCCCACAGCGGTGGCCCGCGTGCCGGGGTGATGTGCGGGGGGCAGACTCCACCCCGATGTGGTTCAGGATGTGGCGGATTTCGGCGCTGTGGGTGATGAAGGCAATGATGCGCATCTGCCCACCGCACATGGGGCACAGCAGCGGAAATGCCTCGTAGATGCGGGCAATCAGCACCGCCCACAAGTAATGCGCCGCTCGCTTCGGGCGTGCTTCAGGTTCGGGTGTGGGTGTGGCCGCGTTGCCCGGCGCCGCCACCCCAGGTACGCCCGCGCCAGGTTGTGCAGTCTCCACCGTGGCTGGTTGCGACGCAGCAGGCTGAGCCAGCGCCGTTACCGCCGCTCTCAGCGGCGAGTTTGGTGCCAGCACACCAAAGTAGCGGTGCCGGTGGGTGCGTGGCGGTGGCACCAGCGCGGCGATGCGGTCGATCAGTTCCAGCGGTGTGAGGTGCAGCTCATCTGCCTTGGCACCACGCTTGTCACTGGTGGGCTCGCTGCGCTGTTTGGCACAGCGGTACACCAGTTTGCTTCCCTCTTTGCGTAGGCGCTCCATGGAAAACGGTGGACGCGCGCAATAGCGCAGCAGCCGCTCCAGCGCAGCGCGGTCGTGGGCTTCGATGCAGACACCGGCGTCCACCGAGAAGCCGCTGTGTTTGTAGCCCAGCATGTCTTTGGCGTCACAGTTCTCCAGCAGGCCCGAGCAACGAAGGCGCGCAGGATGCGTTTTTGCAGTGTGGTCTGCACTGGGGCCACGGTAGCCGCATCGATGCCGGTGGCCGCGTGAAAGATGACACCCGGCGATGAGATTCGAGGGGTCGCATCAGCATCGCCCTCGCCCTCCACTTCCTCAAACACCCCGTCCACCACACAAACGTGGAAGTGGACGTGTTCATTGAGGCTGGAGCCGAATCGGTGAATGAAGGCGATGGCACCGATGTGCAGGCCTGCCTTGTCCATATGGGCCGCACCGGGGCTGTGGGTCTGCAGAGTTTGTGCGATCACCCGCAGAAAGATGCGCAGCACCATGCTCAGCACCGCTCCGTCGCGTTGCATGAAGTAGGGGTCTCCTCGTTTTCAGTGCAATAAGTGACGGTACGAAAAGCTAGCACTGGCGCGGAGGTGGTGTTGGTAGATCGTTGATTTCATTGACTTTCCTGTTCACTTTCAAATCTGCGATTCGTGGCGTCAAACCGTGGTCGGTTTCATCCATTGGTGCCAGTTATCGATGCATTTGGCCGCGAAGGCAGGATTTGGTCAGCATAGCGGTCAACCGGGAAGCGAAACACACCCCGCAAGTTGATGCTCTCCAGCTTGGTGGGCGCAATCTTCCCGATCAGTTCCGGTGGAATGACCTGGCGGCGGTTCGACCAGCGATCCAGGACCGCCTGCATCTGTGAGGTATTCCACGCCATCACGATGTTGGCCATCAGGCTCAACGCATCGGCCACAGCCTGCATTTCATCGACACGTTTGGCCTGCGCCGGGCTGATCCGGCCGGTATAAATGGCGCGCTTGAGGGCGTTAACAGCCTCGCCCCGATTGAGCACCCGGCGCAACTCGTTCCTGAAAGCGTCCTTGACAAAGTAGTCAGCCAAAAACGCCGTACGCAGCAACCGCCCCAATTGCACGCCAGCCTCATAGATTGGATCGCCCTGGGCGGCAGAACCGAACCGCGCAAGAGCTGCCACCGCACTGGCATGTCCGCTCATGACCGAGGCTGCCAGGTGCACCAGACTATCCCAATGCTTTTCGATCAAAGCGACGTCGACATTGGCTTCGCACACCGCAGCGATTTCTGCGGGCACTTTGGTGCCGCGTGGCACAAAGAGGTGGCGCTGTTTGAGTTCCTTCAACCGCGGGCAAAGATCAAAACCAAGCAAACGGGCATGTGACATGGCAAAGTCGGTGTAGCCATGGGTATCCACAGCAAGCTGGCTGGTCTCCAGCTTTTCTTGGCGGATGACACCTTCAATGGCCACGCCCGCCTGGCGCTCATTGAGCACAAAGGGCTGCGCATGGAAGATGCCCCACCGGTCTTTTACATGGGAGTAGATTCCAATGGAAGGTGTGTTGCGCCGAGGATCAAGCCGGGCTTGCCACACCCGTTTGGTGGTCTCCATGGTCATCATGTCAGAAGATGCCAAATCGGACCGCCCCCAGGTGGCGGCAATCGGGTGTCGCTGCATGAATTCCAGCACAGCCTGGCAGGCCTGGCTCAGACGCCGTTCGTCCCGCGCCCAGCGCATGGCCTGGCGAATGCTGGTGGCAGACAATTGCGGAATCATGCGCGCGCATTCGACCGCAGTCAGACTGGTGCCGTGGGCCATGATGCCGGCATAGACCATCAGCAGCTCGTCGGTAGAGCGCGGCTCACGTCCGAGCATGATCCAGCTAAAGCGCACCTGGGCGTCAACGGCCAGAATCACTTCCGGCAATTGAACCTCACCGATGCGGTGATCCAAAGCCGCGCGCAGCTTGGTCACTTCTGGGTCTTCGTCCTCTGCGGGCAATGGCGACAAATGGAGTTCATCATCCACGCGCAGTACGCCACTGCGGGCTGCAGCGGCCACCGCATCGACACCGGCAGTTACTCTGGCCAGCAAAGGCTTCAAGAAAGTGGCAGCCTTGCTGGGTAACGATAGACGGGCATAGTGTTTCTTGGACTCTGCCTGCCAACGCTCGTCCGTGAAGAACAAGCGCGCACGACCCCGAAAGCTCAGGCTGTGCTCAATCCAGACCGAGCCATTGCGCACCGCGCGGCGCAGGGCAAACAGGGTGGCCACCTCCAACGCCTGAAACGCCCGTTCCCGGTCTGGGCTGGAGATCGAAACCTGCCAGATCATTCCCAGACTTGGTGCCACCACTTCAACTGGCAGCTTTCTGGATCCTTTGAGATATAAAGCTTGCAGCTTGGCAAGGTACTCGATGGCAGGATGCTCGCCGGTGGCCTGCCAGGGCAGCTTTGCAATGGCGACGAGCAACGACCGCACGGGGCGAATTCCATCAATCAATCCCTCGCGGACCAGGGAGGCCCTGCTCGGTGGTTTGCGTTTCTGGGTTTCGGTGATCAAGGCTTCAAGACGGGCACGCAACTCAGCATCTGGCACCGCACCTTGCGCGCTCAAGGCAACAAGTTCGCCGAGCAGCGTTTTGTACATTGCGGCCCAATTGACGGTAGCGGGGACATCGGCGGCAGCCTGACGCCACAGATCGGCGATCCGGCGCTGCACCATAAGGATCAACTGGTCTGTGGTGGTGAACAGGCAATACCGAAGAAAGCATGCGACCTCCACGGTGCGCGCTGGCTCTTTGATCTTGGCTCCGGCTGAGGGCGGCCTGGAGACAAGTCGGCGCGCGTAGCGGCGCAAGATGAGATCGGGGATGTCTGCCAGGTGCTTATGAACGTCCAGCGTGTAAAGCAGGTCGATGCGCTCCAGTACCTCGCTGATTTGGCGGGTTGAGTGTTTCGCCGGTGCAGCCCATAGCCAACTCTGCTGGGTTTGTCCATCTGGGCGCAGCTCTGAAACTGAGGCTCGCCAGCGATCAAGTGTTGCTGGATCAACGCTGGCGGCGATGGCGGTGCCTGTTTCAACTTCAAGCTGGGCAAGTGCCGCCGCAATCAGTGTCCGAATTGCCCGCTCGTGCACGATCACCAGCTTGTTCTTGTACAGCCATTGACGCGCCCGCACGAGTAGCTGATCGCGGTCGGCGCAGCGCGCCACTTCGTCGCGCAGTTCACGTACCAGTGAGCGGCGCTGGTGCTCGCTCATCCACTGGAATCCAAGGACCGTGCAGGCTACTTGTTGGTGATCGAATAGCGTGCGCCCGCGTTCATACATGGCTCTCAGCGAGGCGACTTCTGGTGCTGCAATGCCAAGCTCGTTGCCAAGGTGGCGCCACAAGGCTACTGGAATTACCCGAAAGGCACCGAGCAAACGCCCACTCATGCGCAGGAAACCAATATGGAGCGCCAGACCAAGCTTGTGGGAATCACCTCGGCGTGCATTGATTGCGTCGCGCTCGGCACCATCGAAGGTGAAAAATGCCTTCATCTCGAAGTCGCTGATATCGCGGGGGAGCCCACGCATCCCCAAAAACGTTGTGTGCCAACCCTGCATCGTGAACCTCAAAAGTGGGAGGCCACCATACCCGTTTACAAAGCGAACAGGAAAGTCAATGAAATCAACGGTCTACCCAGACCACCCCGCGCCAGTGCTAGCTTTGCGTACCGTCACTTATTGCACTGAAAACGAGGAGACCCCGGAACGAGGGCTTCACCGGCTTCAGATCGCCGTGCTTGGGATTGTTGTTCCAGTACTTCACCATGCGCACGAGACCTTTCCACTCATTGCCATAGGCTTGGTGCGCTGCGGTCGCCTTGTCCTTATGGATCTCCGGGTCCGTCTTGATCCACTTTCCGGACGCCGTATCGGGGATCTCATACTGGTCGCCGGTATCGAATGCGGGCACCGCATCCACGCTGACCACCCGGTAGTCCGTGTTGTCCTCCGCGTCGATGTGAACACCGAAATCCACGTTGATCGAGCGCGCCTGTTTGCGCACGGCCGCCGAACCGTATTTCTCCACCAATGCAGAGTGGAAATCATCCAGCACTACCGATGCGGCCTTGCCGTGGTAATGCTTCTCCGAGTCCTTCAGCACGAAGAAGATGTCGATATCCTTGAGCGGCTTCGTCTTCGTGTATCGAGCATAGGAACCGGTCAGGAAGCTGCGCGCAATGCCGAACTTGGTCTGCAGGTAGTCCCGCACTTCGTTCTGGCGTTGCGAGGCATTCTTCTGTTCGCGTTCGTTGAGTTCCAGACGCGACTTGAACTTGCGAAAAGCTTCATCGATCGACAGCATCAGCGTTGCCTCCAATATCCGGCCTGACCCGCCAGGCCGCTGTGTTCGACAGTCGAGCCTAGGCTCTGCTTGACCATTCCATCCGTCGAGCGATAACTTCCTTTGCTCCATCCCTCCACATCAGGTCGCCCTGGCTTTGTATCGAGCATTAACTTGTACTTGGCCTGCGATGGCAGCAGCCCAGCTTTCTTGATCGCGTACTTCAACTGCTCGGTATCTGTCCAGAAGCTGCCGTCGCCATCGGACCACCCATACACGATGTCGATATCCCATCGGGTCACGAGCTTGTCGGTTGCCGGGTTGTAGATCTCCAGAATCACCTTGCGCAGATCACCGGTCCCGAGCCACGTCTTGATGGCTCGGGTATTGCTCTCCCAGCGATCCGCAAAGTGCTCAGGGTCCAGCCCACTGAGCAGGATGATGTCTTTCAAGCTCTTGAGGATGTTGTCGGTCACATAGGTAACCGAGTGCGTGTACGAGTAGGTGGCGACGGTGCTCATGACTTGAGGAAACCTCCGAGGTCGAGCGACAGCGCTTGCCCAGCATCGGCCTGCGCCTGCGTGGCAATTCCTTGGCTCAAGTCCCGTGCAATGATGCGAGAACTGTGCTTTTTGAGCGCGCTTTGCACCCAGCCGAGCTGCTCCTTCGGACACGGCAGCGAGACTCCCCAGTCTCCCTTCAACGGCTCGAACCCCAAGACTTCTTCGTTGGCATCATCACCATAGATCGCGTCTTCGTCGAAGAGGCAGTAGATCCTGGTCCGTGGTCCATCGCATGTCGCAACGATGGGCGCGCTCTTGGGTGCCTGGTCGGCGATCAAGCTGGCGGCCACGCCCGTCACGGCCCTGAGTTCAGAGCGAGCCGTGCCGTCCTTGCCCTGAGTGAGCAGTTCGACAATGGCATCCCATGTCTGCAACGCATCGCGGTGCGGCGAGCTGCGAAACGTCCGGCTGACAACGGTGGTCATTTTTGCTTCCCTCCTTGAAGGCGCATTTGCTTTGCCTGTCGTATCGCACTGCGCAAGTGCTCTACGGAAAGCTTGTTCGGATCGATAGCCACTTGCGGGTCGGCCGCGAGGGCGTTGGCTACGACCTTGCGAATGGCCCGACCATCCAATCCGACGCACTCGCCAGCGCACGCGTCGAACTGGTGAGCCGAGGAAAGCTTGCCAATCCCCGGAAATGTCTTTGCCAGGCCATTCAGGCAGTCCACTAGGATCTGCTTGCAGGCATCCTTGCCGGGCAGTGGCACCTCCATCACCATGTCGCAACGAGATAGGAAGGCACTGTCGACGGCCTGTGGGAAGTTGCTGGTGGCCACGAACAGCAGATGCGGGTTGCGTTCGGCCAACATGTCCAACTGCACCAACACCGCGTCGGTGGCCCGGTGCACATCAACCGGGTTGGCTTCCAGGCTGAGCTTCGCTCGATCAGCCGCAAGCGTTTCGACCTCGTCCAGAAGGACGATCGTCGGGCCCGCCGCTGCGGATTCTGCGATCGATTGCGAGAACAGGTCTGCCACGGCGCGTTGAGTCTTTCCCATTGCAGAGCTCGTCAGCGTGTGAGGCTCCACTTCCAGCAATCGAAACTTCGCAGAAGAAAAAGATTCGGCCACACGATGCGCCAAGCCCCGTGCCAAGGAGGTCTTCCCAGTCCCCGGCGGGCCGACCAACAAGATCACGCCGTGCAGGGGGAGTACCGTGCGCTCCACCTTGGGGCGCACCGTGAAGTTGACGATCGCTTGTGACAGCAACTGTTTTTTGATGGCTTCGTCCATCACGATCGAATCCCACAAGTCACCCAGCGACTTATCCGGCAGCTTCCAGCTTCGATGGATGCCTTTCGGCAAAGTGGCGTCTGATGAAGGATTCTTGGTCATCCGTGGCTCTCGGCGGGTCAGAGAATGGTGCGATAGGTCGCCAGCACCTTGGTCGTTTGCACAAGGCCTTGGCGCAGCAGGATTTCGAGATAGCGGTCCACATCGATCGGCGGATGCTTGAGTTGGGCACGCTGGCGCTGCGCAGCCGACACTACGGCGGCCGCATCCAGATCCAGCAGGTTGTCCACAAACTCATCGGGGTGCTGCGATTCGATGCCGTACGGAGCCAGCAGATCGTTCGGGAAATCACGTTCGTTGAACGTCACAATCACGCTCGCACCGCAGCGAATCGCCGCAGCCAGGACGTGCCGATCGTTCGGATCGGGTAATGTCAGGCCTGCCACGAGCGCTTCGTAGCCCTCCACCAAGCCGTCCGGAATGGCCCTGTCCATGAGATCCGACGTCCTGTCGACCTGAACCCGGGTGAGATCGGGGCGGTTGATCAACAGATTGCGTTTCCACTCCTCATGAATGGCTTGGCTCCACCGCGCCCGGAAGCGGCCAGACAGGCCGAGCCACATCAGGAAATCCCGCAGTGGCGCGGGATATAGAACGCACGCGTCGTAGACGGCGGTGAATGGGGAATGCCTCATTCGTATCCCATTCCCAACTCTTGCGACTGCTGAGCGAGTTCGGCCATCGCCTGCTCACTGGCGCGCTCGCGCGCTTCCTTGTACTGCATCAGATCGGCGAACCTCACCCTGCGGTGCTTGCCGGTGCGATGAAATGCCAACACCCCATCTTCTAGCAGCTTGACGAAATGGGGACGGGACACGTTGAGCAAGTCCGCCGCCTCTTGGGTCGTCAGCTCTGCATGGACGGGCACCACCTTTACTGCATTGCCATCGGCCAACTCGGCCAGGATGTCGACCAGCAGGCGTAAAGCCGAGGTAGGCAGTTCCACCTGATGAGCCTGTTTGTGGTCATCAAAGATCTGGATGTGCTGCGTCTCGAACTGGGTTGCGAGGTAAGCCGCCAAGGCACGTTGACCCTGGACGGCTGCCTTAACCTCTCCCGCGGCGGGAAGGGTCATCTTGGATTGGGCAGTGGCGGTGGTCATGGGTAGCTCCTAAGCGAAAACGGTTGCAGAGCCGATCATATTCGAAACACTCGAAAAACGCAATAATCGAAACTCCACCCGGGCTTTTGTAGGTTCGCTCGCGGTATGCCCAATCCGGTCGTCCGCCAGTTCCTATTGTTTGCGGCCTAAAACAGCCCTGATCTCCACGATCACCCCATTGCTGATCACACAGGAATGGCGCGATGGTGGCTTCGATCTGGCTGCGCGCCGCGCATCGCGGCGTGCCCACTTTTCTCGTGACGGCCCTCCTGCTGGGTCAGTCCCAGATGGCCTTGGCCGAGTCTCCGGCACAGCGCCAGGAGCTGGTCGCCGCACTGCGCCAGCTCGACGCGCTGGAGCGCACCGTCGCGGACAGCGCCGCGCATGCCCCCATCCAGCCGGGCGAGCGCTACCACTTCGACTACCCGCGGCTGCTGGCTGACCTGGCGCGCGTTCGCGCCGGCATCCAGTTTCACCTGACGCCATCGCGCGCTCAGCCGCGCGACCCTCCGAACTGGCCGGCGACTACCGCACCGAGCGGGCGGCCGAGCCGCTGCCGGCGACGACTGCGGGGGGCAAGCAATGAACGGCGCCCAGGTCTCGGCATTTCAAGCCAACAGCGGCATCGCGCCTTCCGCAATGGCGACCGTCCTGGTCGGCGTCGTGTTCGCGGTCCTGCTCGTGTGGGGCGTCTGGGCCATCCGAACGGCCTACGTGGGGTGGTCCGAGAGCCGCCTCAACCAGCGCCAGTTCCTCGGCGTCTGCATCCGCTTCGTCGCGATGTACCTCGTCCTGAGTTTCTTCCTTCTGTCCTGACCTGAAAGGCCCGACCATGCACAACCGCATCCTCACTTCCCGTCTCGCCCAGCGCGCCGCCATGGCCCTGGGCGCCGCCGCGCTGCCCGCGCTGTCGTTCGCGCAAGGCCTGCCGCAGTTGGAGAACCCGACGCGCGGCACCGGCAACGGCATCATGGAGACGATCCGCAACTACGGCTACGACATCATCATGCTCGTGGCCCTGCTGGTGGTGGCGTCGATGTTCATCGGCGTCTGCTACCACGCCTACGGAACCTACGCGGAGATCCACACCGGCCGCAAGACGTGGGGCCAATTCGGCCTCACGGTCGCCATCGGCGCCGTGTTGCTCGTGATCGGCATCTGGCTGCTCACCGAAGCCACGGGCATCCTGTAAGGCGAGGCCGGTATGTCCGAGCAGCAGCACGTCCGTGCGGACGGGACGGTCACGTTCCTTCCGCACCGGCTCAACCGCCATCCCGTTGTCGTGCGCGGCCTCACCGCCGACGAGCTGTGGATCTGCTGCGGCCTGTCCGGCGCCGCCGGCCTGCTGGTCGGCGCGCCGCTTTCGTGGGTGTTCCGCACGATCGCCATCGCACCGACGTTCGTTGTCCTGGGCGTGGCCTTGGGCGTGTTCATCGGCGGCGGCATCCTGCGCCGCCTCAAGCGTGGGCGCCCCGACACCTGGCTTTATCGGCAGTTGCAGTGGCGCATCGCAACGGGCCATCCGCTGATGGCCGGCTGGGTGGGCGGCCACGTGCTGATCTCGCGCTCGGGCTTCTGGTCCACCCGCAGGAGCATGCGATGAGTCGCTTCAAGAACGAGATCGCCCACCTGCAGGCGCACATCAAGACCTTGCGCCTGGGCGCGGGCGCGCTGGTCATTGTCGCCCTGGTCATGGGCGGCGGCTGGTGGAGCGCGCCGCGCGACCTGACCATCCACGTCCCGCCCGACCTGCGCTCTGGCAGTACCCGCAAGTGGTGGGAAGTGCCGCCCGAATCGGTCTATGCGTTCACGTTCTACGTGTTCCAGACGCTGAACCGCTGGCCGACCAATGGCGAAGAAGACTACTCGCGCAACCTCCACACGCTCTCGCCGTACCTCACCCCGTCCTGCCAGGCCTTCCTTCGCGCGGACTACGACTACCGCCGCTCCACCGGCGAGCTACGCCAGCGCGTGCGCGGCATCTACGAGATTCCCGGCCGCGGCTATGGCGACGACCCCACGGCGCGCGTGCGCACCGTGTCCGATCGCGACTGGGTGGTGACGCTGGACATCACGGCGGACGAGTACTACGGCGCCGAGCAGGTCAAGCGCGCCCTGGTGCGTTATCCGATCAAGGTCACGCGGGTGGACGTCGATCCCGCCCGCAACCCGTTCGGCCTGGCGCTGGACTGCTACGAAGGCGCGCCCCAGCGCATCAGTGCACCGGAGCCGGCGCGCCCGGCGTCGAGTGGCCTGTCTCCGCAAGCGCCTCAAGGAGGAAACACCCCATGAAGCATCCTGTACTCGCGCTGCTGGGGCTACTGGCCGTGGCCGCGGCACCCGTCGCCCAGGCGGTGGAGATCCTGCGTTGGGAACGCATGCCACTGGCAGTGCCGCTGAAGGTCGGTCAGGAACGCATCGTGTTCATCGACCGGAACGTGCGCGTGGGCGTGCCCGCGGGCGTGGGCGAACGCCTGCGCGTGCAGAGCGCGGGCGGCGCGGTGTACCTGCGCGCCAGCGAACCGATCGAGCCCACGCGGCTGCAACTGCAGGACGCCGACACGGGCGCGCTGATCCTGCTCGACATCGCGGCCGAGCCGCCCAAGGACGGCGAGGCCGAGCTGGAGCCGGTGCGCATCGTCGAGGGCAGCAGCACCCCGGCGCGCTACGGCGATCAGGCAGGCGGTGCCGATGAGGCCCCGGCACGCGCCCAGGGCCAGGCAGGTGCGCGGACCGCGCGGCGCGAAACTCCGGTCCCTGTCGTGCTGACGCGCTTCGCTGCGCAGAACCTCTATGCGCCGCTGCGCACCGTGGAGCCGCTGCCGGGTGTCATGCGGGTCAACCTGCGCCGTGACCTCGACCTCGGCACGCTGATGCCGACGCTGCCGGTGCGCGCGGTCGCGCTCGCGTCGTGGCGTCTGGAAGACCAGTGGGTCACTGCCGTGCGCTTGACCAACACCGGCGCGGGCAGGATCACGCTCGACCCGCGCGTGCTGCAAGGCGACTTCCTCACCGCCACCTTCCAGCACGAGGCGCTCGGCCCGCGCGGAACGCCCGAGGACACGACCGTCCTGTACCTGGTGACGCGAGGGCACGGCCTGGCGCAGTCGCTGCTGCCGGCGATCCACCGCTTCGACCCGGCCGTGCATCTGCCGCAACCGGAAGCTGAAGCCGGCGACGGCAAGGAGGCCCGCCATGCGCAGTAACGGCTTGCTCAAGTGGCTGATGATCCCGGTCGCCTTGCTAGTGCTGTTCGTCGCCATCCGGTTGTTTTCGGGTGGAAGCTCGTCGGCGCCGCTCGCCCCGGATGCCGGCGCCAAGCTCACACCCGAGGAAATGAAGGCGTTGGGCATCGAAGGCGATACCCCCGCGATACAGTGGCAACGCTCGTCGCCCAGGTAAAGCAGTTGCGCACCGAGCTTCAGACCGCGCTGACCGACAACAAGTCGCAGCGCGAGGAAAACCAGCGGCTGCGCCAGCGCGAGAACTCCATCGATCAGCGCATCAATTCGGCCCTCGAATCCGAGCGCTCCAACCTGCGCCGCGACCAGGAACAGGCGGCCAGCGCGCGCCAGCAGACCGAAGGGCTGCTCGCCGACCTGCAGCGGCGTCTGGACAGCATCGGCGGGCGCGGCGGCGGCCATGCCGATCTGCCCGTGGGCCTGGGGCTGCGCGATGGCGACGAGGCCGACATGGAAGGCGGCATGCGCTGGGTCGAACCGGACGACGCGAAGAAGGCCGAGGGACGCAACGGCAGTCGTGGCACGGGCAGCGGCATGAGCTTCCCGACGAGCTTCGGCCCGGCGCAAAGCACGCTGGAAACGACCGCGGAAACCGTGGCGAACGCCGGCGCACGTGCGGCAGGCGTCAAGAGCGCCAAGCCGGTCTATACCGTGCCAACCAACTCAACGCTGATGGGGTCGGTCGCGATGACCGCGCTGATCGGTCGTGTGCCGATCGACGGGACGGTGAACGATCCGTACCCCTTCAAGGTGCTGGTCGGCCCGGACAACCTCACGGCCAACGGGATTGATATTCCCGACGTGGCCGGCGCCGTGTTCAGCGGAACCGCATCGGGTGACTGGACGCTCTCGTGCGTGCGCGGCCAGGTACGCAGCATCACCTTCGTCTTCAACGACGGCACGATCCGCACCATCCCCGAAGACCGCGAAGGCAACCAGCAGAACAACCAGCAGCGCGACGGCCTGGGCTGGATCAGCGATCCGCACGGCATCCCCTGCGTCAGTGGCGAACGGCGCAGCAACGCCCAGCAGTACCTCGGCTCGCAGGCCCTGATCACGGCGGCCGGTGCCGGCGTGGCCTCGCTCATCGAGAGCGACAGCGGCCGCATGTCCTACGTCGGCTCGGACGGCGCCATCGGCACCGTGGGCATCAGCGGCAAGGAAGCAGTCGGCCAGATCCTCGCGGGCGGCGTCCGGGACATGTCGGCCTGGGTCAACAAGCTCTACGGCCAGGCCTTCGCCTCCGTCTATGTCCAGCCTGGTGCCAAGGTTGCCGTCCACCTCGAAAAGCCGCTGGCCATCGATCACGACCCCGAAGGCCGGCGCGTCGATCACCGTGCAGGAGAAAGCCATGCGCTCGAACTCGATTAAGGGCCTCGCGCTGGCCGCGGCCGTCGCCGTGCTCGGCGGTTGCGCCACCAGCAAGGAAGAACTGCTGACCCATAGCGACCGCACCATGATGGACATCTGGCAGCAGGAAACGGGTGGCGGCGGCAGTGGCACCGGCCAGGTCGCGCGCCGGCAGTTGCTCGACGCGCGCCAGAGCCTGCGCCGGCCGCTGACCGACGCCGATGTGCAGGCTGCGCCCGTCGAGCAGATGCGCTACACGCGCTTGGCGCGCAACGAGGTTTATCGCCAGTTCCAGCGCCTGCCCAACCCCGATCTCGTCATGTATGTGTACCCGCACCTAGCGGGCACGGACCCCGTGCCGGTTCCGGGCTACACGACGGTCTTCCCGCTGTACCAGCGCGTGCAGTACGCCATGCCCGGTGAACGGCTGGAGGACTATTGATGCGCTGGAAACTTCCCTGGCCGAAGCTGGCCGCATCCGGCACCGGCGACGAAGAGAAGCCGGACGGCTGGCAGCGCCACGTCGAGGCCTTGCGCCAGGCCGGCGTCCCTGAACCCGGCGCAGCGGTCCAGGGCCGCAGGCCGGCGACGGTAGCCGACGAGCAGGCGCTGTACGACGTCGCGCCGTCGTTCGCGGAACTGCTGCCTTGGGTGGAGTTCTTGCCGCAGTCGAAGTCCATGCTGCTGGAGGATGGGCAGTCGGTCGCTGCCTTCTACGAGCTGGTGCCGCTGGGCACCGAGGGGCGGGAGCCCGGCTGGCTCGCGCATGCCCGCGATGCCTTGGAGAACGCGCTCCAGGACTCGTTCGATGAGCTGGACGAGAACCCCTGGGTGCTCCAGCTCTACGCCCAGGACGAGCCCAGCTTCGACCAGTACATGCAGACCCTGCGCGACTATGTGCAGCCGCGCGCCCGCGATACTGCGTTCACCGAGTTCTACCTGCGCTTCTTCGGCCACCATCTGCGCGCGGTCGCCAAGCCGGGCGGCCTGTTCGAGGACACGGTGGTCACGCGGCTGCGCTGGCGCGGCCAGACGCGGCGGGTGCGCATGGTGATCTATCGCCGTGCCACCGGGCAGGCAAGCCGCCGCGGCCAGACGCCCGAGCAGATGCTGAACATCGTCTGCGACCGCCTGTGCGGCGGCCTGGCGAACGCCGGCATCCAGGCACGGCGCATGGTCGCAGCCGACGTCCACGACTGGCTGCTGCGGTGGTTCAATCCGCGCCCCGCGATGCTCGGGCCTGGAGCCGAGGATCAGGAGCGCTTCTATGCACTGGCGCGCTACCCCGACAGCACCGAAGAAAGCGAGGCCGGCGAAATCGAGCTGGCGAGCGGGCGGGATTTCAGTCAGCGGCTGTTCTTCGGCCAGCCACGCTCCGACGTGGAGCACGGCACCTGGTATTTCGACGGCATGCCGCACCGCGTGCTGATCACCGACCGGCTGCGCATGCCGCCCGGCACCGGACACCTGACCGGCGAGACCCGCAAAGGGGATGCCATCAACACGCTGTTCGACCAGATGCCGGAAGACACCTTGCTGTGTCTCACGATGGTCGCCACGCCGCAGGATGTCCTGGAAGCGGATCTCAACCACCTGGCGAAGAAGGCCGTGGGCGAGACGCTGGCGTCGGAGCAGACGTTGAAGGACGTGCAGGAAGCCCGCTCCCTCATCGGCAGCGCGCACAAGCTCTACCGGGGGACGCTGGCATTCTACCTGCGCGGACGCGACGAAGCGGAACTGGACCGGCGCGGCCTGGACCTGGCGAACGTGATGCTCAATGCTGGCTTGCAGCCGGTGCGCGAGGACGACGAGGTGGCGCCGCTCAACAGCTACTTGCGGTGGCTGCCATGCTGCTACAACCCCGGCCAGGATCGGCGCAAGTGGTACACCCAACTGATGTTCGCTCAGCACGCGGCGAACCTGTCGCCGGTGTGGGGCCGCGCTCAAGGTACGGGGCACCCGGGCATCACGATGTTCAACCGCGGTGGCGGGCCGATCACCTTCGACCCGCTCAGCCGCCTGGATCGGCAGATGAACGCCCATCTGTTCCTGTTCGGCCCCACCGGCTCCGGCAAGAGCGCCACGCTCAACAACCTCTTGAATCAGGTCACGGCCATCTACCGACCGCGGCTGTTCATCGTGGAGGCTGGCAACAGCTTCGGCCTGTTCAGCGACTTCGCACGCAGGCTCGGGCTGACGGTAAACCGGGTCAAGCTGGCCCCAGGTTCGGGCATCAGCCTCGCGCCATTCGCAGACGCGCGTCGGCTGATCGAGACGCCCAGCGACGTGCAGACGCTCGACGCCGACGCGCTGGATGAAGACCCGCCACCAGATGCCTCGGCCATGGAGGCGGACGAGCAGCGCGACGTGCTCGGCGAACTGGAGATCACGGCGCGGCTGATGATCACGGGCGGAGAGGACAAGGAGGAAGCCCGGATGACACGGGCTGACCGCTCGCTGATCCGTCAGTGCATCCTCGACGCCGCCGAGCACTGCGTGGCCGACAAACGCACGGTGCTTACGCGCGACGTGCGCAACGCGTTGCGCGCCCGCGGCCAGGACCCGACGCTGCCCGAAATGCGCCGCGTGCGGCTGCTGGAGATGGCGGATGCGATGGACATGTTCTGTCAAGGCACGGACGGCGAAATGTTCGACCGCGACGGCACGCCGTGGCCCGAAGCCGACATCACCTTGGTTGACCTCGCGACATACGCCCGCGAGGGCTACAACGCGCAGCTCTCCATCGCTTACATCAGCCTGATCAGCACGGTGAACAACATCGCCGAGCGCGACCAATACCTTGGACGCCCGATCATCAACGTCACCGACGAAGGACACATCATCACGAAGAACCCACTGCTCGCGCCCTACGTGGTCAAGATCACGAAGATGTGGCGCAAGCTGGGCGCATGGTTCTGGTTGGCCACGCAGAACATCGACGATCTGCCGCGCGCAGCTGAGCCCATGCTCAACATGATCGAGTGGTGGATCTGCTTGTCGATGCCCCCGGATGAGGTGGAGAAGATCGCGCGGTTCCGCGAACTCAGCCCAGCACAGAAGGCGCTAATGTTGTCGGCGCGCAAAGAGGCGGGGAAATTCACCGAGGGCGTCATCCTCTCCAAGAGCATGGAAGTGCTGTTCCGTGCCGTGCCGCCGAGCCTGTACCTCGCGCTCGCGCAGACCGAACCCGAAGAGAAGGCCGAGCGCTACCAGCTCATGCAGCAATACGGCTGCTCCGAACTGGAGGCGGCCTTCAAGGTGGCCGAGAAGATCGACCAGGCACGCGGCATCGATTCGCCAGCCCTGGAACTGCCCTACTAAGCCGGAGAACGCCATGGAACCGAAACGTCCTTCCATTCCGATGCAGGTCCAGGTGTTCCGCCGTCGCAACGGGCGTCCCCGCTGGCCCTGGGCCTTGGCCGCTGCATTGGTCGCATTGCTGTTGATCTGGCTCGTCCCCCGGTCGCCCGATGAATCCTCAGCGCCGTCGCCCTCGCCGGTCAGCATGACGCAGACGCCGGGGTCACCCTGGCAGATGGGCAACCCAGAGGGCCGCTTCACGCTGACGCTCTATGCCGACCTGGAATGTCCGTTCTGCCGGGAGTATTTCCCGCAGCTCAAGCGCTGGGTCGGCAACAACACCGACGTGGCCCTGCAATGGCACCACCTGCCGTTGGCCGCGCATGAGCCAGCCGCGTCCGCCGAAGCGCGCCTGGCGGAATGCGCGGGCGAAGCCGGCAGCCATGCCGCCTTTTGGCAGGCCGTCGAATGGGTCTATGCCCACACGCGCAGCGACGGCCAGGGCTTGCCTGAAGGGCTGCGCTACCCCGACCTCACTCCAGCGATCGAGCAGTGTCTGGCGAGCGAGCGGCCCGATGCACCGATCCGCGCCCAGACGGCGGAAGCCACGAACAGCGGCGTGATCGCCACGCCATCGCTGCGGCTGCACGATCGCGAAACCGGCAAGGCGATCCTGCTGCAGGGGCCGATCGAGGGCGATGCCTTGCTGTCGGCCATTGACATGCTGGCGACCGGGAACTCGGCCAGCGACACGGCGGCCGCACCCACCATCCCCACATCCGAAATGCCTGCCGACGTTGTCGGCGACATGCCCAGGTAGCCCTCGGTCTTGGAGGCTACGGCGCGGCTTGCCGCACTGACCGCTACCCGTTCGCTTCGCATCCTGGCTGCGAACAATCACCGCTGCGCGGTGGTGGATGCACCTTGTTCCGCTGTTTCCATCCCCAGGAGGGCTTGCCCTCCTGGGGTGGCGTCCTCCGTTCACATTCTGGAGGTCCGCCATGTCTCTCGTCGTAAATGACTCCTGCGTGGAGCCACGTTTTGCCCCAGCGTCCCAATCTGATGATTGGATCATCCGGCAGGCCATCGCGCTGCTGGAACAACGTGTTTTCAAGGCCGGACCGCTTCTTGGCCAGCCACAGGCCGTGAAGGACTATCTGCGTCTGAAACTCGTCGCAGAACCGAACGAAGTGTTCGCCATCGTGTTCATGAACAGCCAGCACCGGGTGTTGGCCTATGAGCCGATGTTCAAGGGCACGCTCGATTCGACTGCAGTTTATCCGCGCGCTGTCGTGCAGCGTGCATTGGAGCTGAATGCCGGCGCGGTGATTTTTTCGCACCAGCATCCCTCGGGATGCACTGAGCCGTCGAGCTCGGATCGCGCTTTGACCGACCGACTGAAGGCTGCGTTGGCGCTCATCGATGTGCGAGTGTTGGACCACATCATCGTCGGCCAAGGCGCTCCATACTCGTTCGCGGAATCCGGTCTGCTGTAGCCCGCTCCTTGATCCACGCGGAGGCTTCGGCCTCCGCTTTTTCATGGGCGCGAGACAAGCAGGTATGCGGGCAGTGCGCGATGCGCATTGTTTGTTGGGGCCGCGTCGGCTTCGCGTTTGACTACTGCTCTGATCAACTTCAAGGGCACGCGACATGCCAGCATCTCTTTCCAGGTTCGCGCCGGGCTGGCGAACCCTCGGCCTGGCCGTGGCGCTGCCGGCAGCCCTGGCCGTTTTCAGCCCGGCCACCTTCGCCGCCGACGTGGTGGTCGTCACCGACAGCCGCCACCCGGTCAAGACCATGGGCGGCGAGCGGCTGATCGAACTGAACGAAGCCCACAGGATTGAAGCGGAGCTTTCCGCGGGACTGCCCACCGACCCCGAACAGGCGACGGCCATCGTCAAGCGCCGGCTGAATGGCGGCGGTGCCGATCTGCAGCGACGCATCGCTTCCGCATACCAAAGCGTTACCGACGCATGGAGTCTCGGCATCACCAGCCTCCCGGCCGTGGTGGTGGACAGGCGCTATGTGGTCTATGGCGAGTCGGATGTGGCTCGCGCTGTCGCGCGCATCGAGCAGCACCGGAGGACCCAGCCGTGACCCGACCATTCGACCTGATGCGCCGTCTGCATGCTGGCGTGGCTTCGTTGCTGCTGCTCAGCGCCACGGGCAGCTACGCCCTCAACACTGCCACCATCGTCGGCTCGGTAGCGTCACCCGACTGCCTCGAATACCGCGTCGTTGGCATCTGCTACTGGCTCTATTGCACCTGGACCGGCTGCACGGTGCGCACGTCCATCAAGGTGCGCCACTACATCCCCGATGCGGTGGTGTCGTCGTACTCGAATACCGGCGAAAACCCCTGGGTCGAGGTCCGGGCAATGAGCACGCCCAACCCGTCCGCCCAAGCGGGCGGCGATGGAACCACGAACGAGGATCACGAAAACAACCTCGCCAAGTTCAAAAACTCGGACGTTATCGGCCACCCCGGCGTCGAGGTGTTCAACCAGTTCGTCTCGTCGTCGGGTTACTTCTGCGAGGGCGCGGGCACGGCGTTCATGCCGTACTTGCTCAGCACCTTGGACACGCTGGCCTGGCGCTACAACGTGCCCGAGATGGCCTACCCGGAAGCGCTGATTCCGGGCCGGCGTGAGGTCGGCGCACGCACCACGATGAACCTGTGGGGCAACGTGTATCCCCGTGGCGGCTTCCTGCACCAGACCGACGACTTCAAGGCCGGCGCAGTGGTGGCCCAGCGTGCAGGCGATGTGGTCACGCGCCGGGGGCAGATCCACGTCTATCAGCCGTTGCTTGCCAACTCCCGCGACGGCTACTGGCCGGCAGGCGCGCTGATGGAGGGCGATGCCTCGACCGGAAAGTGGCAAGAACTCACGCCCGTCCTGTCGTCGTCCTGCACGGTCTTCCCGCGCAGCGGCTTTCTTACCCAGGCGCAGCAAGGCGACTACGCATGGGCGCTGTGGCGGCCGTATGCCTGCTGCGAACGCCGGGGCCAAGTGTTCCTGGGCAGCGTCGATTTTCTCTGAGGTGGTGCCATGAAGTTCCGTCCTGCATTCAATCCGTTCTCCCGCCGGGCACGTCGCACGGAGATCGTCCTGGCGCTGGCCGGCGCCCTCGCGCTGGGCAGCGGCGTGGCCTGGGGTCAACTGGGCTACCAGACCAGCGGCAGTGTCATCGGCGATGACGTCATGTACTCGATCGGTGGCGGCAACGCCGTGTCGATGGGCCGTGCGGCCGGCATGCGCTCTCTCGGTGTCGGCGTGGGTTGGAACAGCAACTTGATCTGCGGCGACATGAGCATCCAGACCACGTTGAAGAACCAACTTAACGGCATCACCAACGGCTTCCAGCAAATCATGTCGTCGGTGATCCAGAGTGCCACCAGTGCGGTGGCATCGTTGCCCGCGCTGATCATCCAGCGGGCCGATCCCGGTTTGTACAACCTGCTCACCAATGGCGTGCTGCAGGCGCGACTCGATTTCGACCGCAGCAAGCTGACGTGCCGTGCCATGGCCGAGAAGATGGCCGAAATGGCGGGCGGCCAGCTCGGCTGGAGCCAGATGGCCGAAGGGCTGGCGCTGCGCGATGCCGTGTCGAGCACGGATGCGGTCTCGGCCATCGAGCAAGCCGAGACGCGCCGCGGCAATGACGGCGTGCCGTGGGTCGGGGGCAGCAACGCGGGCGGCTCCGGCCAGCCCGCGATCAAGGTCGTCGGCGATGTCACCCGCGCCGGCTACAACCTGGTCAACGGCCGCGGCGTGACCGACACCTCATCCATCGCGCCGGCCAGTTGCAGCAGCCTCTCGTGCCAGACCTGGGCCTCTCCGCAGGCCGCCGTCGAGTGGGCCACGCGCGTGCTCGGCGAGAAGGAGCAGCGCACGTGCGATGCCTGCACCAAGACCGAGACGACGCCGGGCGTCGGGCTCACGCCGCTGATCCAGGAGGAGTACGACGCCAAGCTGCAGGCGCTCCAGGACCTGGTGACCAAGGCCAAGAACACGACGCCGGAGAACCTGCGCGAAGCTGGCAGCGCGTCGCTGCCGATCACGCGCGGCGTGATCGAGGCGCTGCGCGACGAGCCCGACCAGCACCTGCTGTCGCAGCGCTTGGCGTCCGAAGTCGCGCTGGCGTCCGTGCTGGAGAAAGCGCTGCTGCTGCAGCGCACGCTGCTCACGGGCAAGAAGGAGCCCAACGTCGCGGCCAACGAGCTTGCCGTTGAGGCGGTGAACCACGAGAGCGACACGCTCGACCGTGAGATTCGCAACCTCAAGACCGAACTGGAGCTGCGGCGCGAGCTGGCGAACAACTCACCCATGGCGATCATCCAGCGCCACGGCGCACGTGCGGCCGGCTCGCGCGGCATCTACGAGGGCGATCCTGTGCCGGACCGTCTCGACCAGCTCCAGAAGGGCAACCCGGGGAGTCGGCCATGAGCCCGGCGCGCATGGCCTGGCGGCCGCTGCGCTGGTTGTTCAGCCGGCGCGCGGCGAAGACGCTGCTGTGGCTGGTGCTGATCGTTGCCGCCGCCGTGGGGCGAACGTCGCGGGCATCTACCTAGTCGGCAGCGTTGCAGGCTGGGAACGGTGGCTGACGGCCTCCGCAGGGTATTTCTTCATCTGGCGGCTGTGCGTGTACGCGGCAACGGCCTATGGATGGTTCTGGATGCGCCGCCGGGTGCTCGCCCGCGAAGACCAAAGCGGGACAGATGGGCAGGCGCGGCGCCGGCTGATCCGCACCGAGGTCGCCAGCGTCGTCGCCATCGTCGCGCTGGAAACCAGCCTGTTGATGGAGGCCGCTTGAGGGGAGATCGGGACCATGACGCTCTTCACGACCGACTATCTGGAGTACTACCTCACCCTCGTGTCCTGGATCGTCAACAACGGCATCTGGGCGGTGCTGGTGTCCAGCGGGGTATTCGCGCTGCCTTTCGTCGCCATCATCGTGCAGGAGTGGCTGAAGGCCCGTGCGGAAGGTGCCGACGAAGGCAACAAGGGCTTGCTCTCGGCCGTCCGCATCGAGAACCGGGTCTTCGTCGCCATCGTGGTGGTGATGTTCGCGGGCATTCCGTTCATCGACGTGGACCTCAACACCATCCAGTACGACAGCTCGCGCTCGGCCCAGTGCCAGGTCAGCGTGCCACAGCCCACGGATACCGGCTGGTCACAGTCCTTCAGCACCATCAACAACCAGTCCGCGAAGGTGCCGGTCTGGTGGGCCTTCATGCACGCGCTCTCGCGCGCTGTCACGAGCGCCTCGGTGGCGGCGATCCCATGTGGTACGGACCTGCGGCAAATGCGCATGGAGATCGACGCGACCCGCATTGACGACCCGGTGCTGGCCCAGGAAGTGGCGGACTTCTCGCGGGATTGCTATGGGCCTGCGCGGGCCAAACTGTTCATGCAGCGCCCTCAGCTCGATGAGCAGCAGATGCACGACGTGACCTGGATCGGATCGAGGTTCTTCACCGACACCAACGGCTACTACGACACGTACCGTTCCAGCACGCCGCGCGACGACTGGCCCTACGACAGCAACCGCGATGCCGGGCTTGCGCAGGTGGCCAGCGGCGGCGGCTATCCGAACTGTAGGCAGTGGTGGGCCGATGGCAGCAACGGCCTGCGGGCACGCCTGCTGGGACAGGTGGACCCGAGCCTGCTGAATCGCCTGGCGGGCTGGGCCGGGTTCCTGAGCCGGGCCGAGGTGGACGACTCGGTGATCCGCGCCATCGCCTCCCCGCGGCAGCAGAAGTTGAACCAGGGCAGCGTCTATACGGACTACGGCGGCCAGATCGACAAGACCCTGCCGAACATCGTGACGCGCGCCACGGGCGACGTCGGCATGGCAGTCGGCGCGATTGCCGCGTTTCCTGCCATGGACGTCGTGAGACAGGCTCTGCCCATGGTCCTCGCCTTGCTCAAGATGGCGCTGGTCATCTGCATCCCGCTCGTGCTGGTCATCGGCACCTATGACCTGAAAACGGTCGTCACCGTCAGCGTCGTGCAGTTCGCGCTGTTCTTCGTGGACTTCTGGTTCCAGCTCGCCCGCTGGATCGACAGCACCATCCTCGATGCGCTTTACGGCTGGGGCTTCGGGTGGAATCGGCCGCACACCAACTTCGACCCGCTGGTGGGATTGAACAATGCCTTTGGCGACATGCTTCTGATGTTCGTCATGGGCACCATGTTCATCGTCCTGCCTACGTTCTGGATTGGCGCACTCACCTGGGTCGGTGTACGTGCCGGTGCAATCGCCAACACCTTCGCCACTGCCACAAAGGATGCAGGAAGCGCTGGCGGCAAAGGAGCAGGTGCTGTCTCAGGCGGCAAGCTCAAATGATCGAATGACCTTCGGCGTCAGTCGTCTTGGTACATCTCGTGGGAGGTATCGTTGTACAGGTTGGGATCGTAGCCAGGCGTGGCCCGCAGTTCCTCAATGGTTGGGTACTGCAGTTCAAACCCTTCTTCATCGGGATGGTGCTGATTCATAGCCCATCCTGCCACCACCACGCCCAGCAGCACGAGTGCGAACCAGAAAGCAACGTAGAGCAGCACCCCGAGCACAGCCAGCTTGAAGACCCACACAAGTGCGGTAGCACCAGCTCGCGGCACACCCCTGAATACCAGCCAATTCGACGCCCGCCGTTCGCCGCGCGCATAGGCGCGCCATCCGCGGCCAAAGGCGCGGCCGAGGCGTTCTGCGGTGCTGGTGCGGGTCGTCGTGTTCATGGTCGTATCCTGCTGTTAAGGAATGCCTATTCCAGTTTGCTCCACTTCATTCGGTTTGCGGCTTCAATGTGTTTTCTTGCTGCTTCAGGACGCTTCGTCATCCGGCCCCACCGGGCCGGGGTCAGGTTCAACGCCGATGCGGTAGGTGGCAACAAAATGCGGCCAGTCCACGTGGTCCACCAGGTCGATGTCCTCGATGACGCCAACCTTCGCTCCCGCACGCTCGAACAGGGCGATGCTCTTAGCGGGATAGTTGTTGCGCGACGGATAGAGCACCCCGTCGAACAGCGCCTGGCCGTCATCTGCGAGCATCGCATGCACCTGGGCGGACACCTGCTGCGTGTGCGTGTAGTCGCGGCTGGCCAACTGCTCTAGGTTCAGGCCGAAGTAGCCCGCCATGACGCCCGGCGTCGTGATATCGGCCAGAAGCACGTCGTCCATCACGCCTACTGCGCGCACCATCCGGGCTTGGACTTCTTTCAGCGCGATCGAGCGTTGCGTGTCCGCAAGCCACTGGTGCTTGTGAAACACCGACTCCATCAGCGCCGTGGGCAGGTCGCGCCCCAGGTAGAGCACGCCGTAGGCCCCCGCCGGGTCATCGTAGCGATTCGTGCTGCTGCGGCCATAGTACAGCGGGCTGCCCCGATAGACGACGCGGCTCACATGCTGGAGCAGTTCACCGTCATCGATCAGGAACGAAGGCAGCTCGTGGCTCATGGCGATCTCGCTTCAATGCACCTGGACGCCCAGCACGTTGAACACGGCCTCGGCCACGTCATCGATCGTGCCATGCGTCACCGCATCCACCGGCGAGCGACCGCCCAAGCCTTCGAGCGGCTCGGACAGCGCGCTGTAGATCGTCCAGTGGTCGATGCCCTCGACCTCCTGGAGCACGGTTTGGGTCAACTGCTGCTTCACCGGGTCGAGCTGCCAGTCGGGCAGCTTCTGGCCGCGCGGCCCCACGTTCAGCGCCAGTAGCCGACGGGCGAGGATGTCCTTGTAGATTTGCTGGCGCGACTTGTCCGCCAGCTTGGCGAACTCGGCAGGCGGCAGGTTGTCCGGCTGATTGAAGGCTTCCAGCAGCACGGCGCGGCCTCTCTGGACGTCGGTTTCAGTCGGTGCCCAGCGCGTGTCGGAGCGCAACGCGGCCGCCTTGCGCTGCAAGGCCTGCGCCACCGTTTCACCTTCCAGGTTAGCGGGCAGCGTCACAGCCTCCACGCGCTCGTGGATGAACGCCTGCAACTCGGCCGCGAAAGCCGGGGCATCCCGGATTTCGACGGTATCGGCGAAGCGTCGCACATCCTCCACCGTGACGCGCGGCAGCCGGTCGGCAATGAATTCGATCGCAGTGGGCATGGTCAACTCCCAGGTAGGTTTGAGACAAGACTCACTCTAGTCGCCTTTGTCGCCTTTGTCAACTTGATCGCCTGAGTGGGAGCCCACCTGGCGGTGTAGCGTCCCGGCAGCATAGGCCGGGGCCAGCGCCAATTCGCCGTCCAATCCATTCGTGCGGGTTCCGCATTGACGCTGGAGCCGCAACTCAGGCCCAGCTATACCGAAACGGTGAAAGGCCAAAGGGTCGAAACGGCAAGGGAATGGGATGCAAGGGGAAAGGCCCTATCCCGAAAAGGCAAAAAGGCCTCCCGCCCGGCCCGCTATCAGGACATCGACATGCTCTCCCTGTTCCAGCGGAAACGGCCTCCGGTCGCTGCCGCGACGTCTCCAGCCCCCGCCATCGACCTCCCGAAAGGGTTGATGCGGCCGGAGTCGGCCGCATCGCTGCTGGCCACCCCGCGCCGGCAGAAGCTGCTGGAACACATCTGGCAGCGCACCTCGCTCTCGCGCCGGCAGTTCGCCACCCTGTACCGCGCGCCACTGGAGCGATACGCCGAGCTGGTCCAGGTCTTCCCGGCCTCCGAAGCGCACCACCACGCCTACCCGGGCGGTATGCTCGATCACGGCCTCGAAATCGTCGCCTACAGCCTGAAGCTGCGGCAGTCCCATTTGCTGCCCATCGGGGCCAGCCCCGAAGACCAAGCGGCGCAGGCCGAAGCCTGGACTGCGGCCGTCGCCTATGCCGCACTGCTTCATGACATCGGCAAGGTTGCCGTCGATCTGCACGTCGAGCTGGCCGACGGGAGCACCTGGCACCCATGGCACGGCCCGCTGCGCCAACCGTACCGCTTCCGCTACCGCGACGACCGCGAGTACCGGCTCCATAGCGCCGCGACAGGCTTGCTCTACCGGCAACTGCTCGACCGCGATCTGCTGGACTGGCTCAGTGGCTATCCTTCCCTGTGGGCGCCGCTACTCTACGTTCTGGCCGGGCAGTACGAGCACGCCGGGGTACTGGGCGAGCTGGTCGTGCAGGCTGACCGCGCCTCCGTCGCTCAGGAATTGGGCGGCGATCCCGCGCGTGCCATGGCCGCGCCCAAGCACTCGCTCCAACGCAAGCTGGTCAACGGGCTGCGCTACCTGCTCAAGGAAGAGCTGAAACTGAACCAGCCCGAAGCCTCCGATGGCTGGCTCACCGAGGACGCGCTGTGGCTGGTGAGCAAGACAGTCTCGGACAAGCTGCGCGCGCACCTGCTGTCCCAGGGGTCGATGGCATCCCCGCGAACAACACGGCCGTGTTCAACGTGCTACAGGATCATGCCATGTTGCAGCCCACCGCCTCCGGCAAGGCCATCTGGCGCGCAACTATTACCAGTGAGAGTGGCTGGTCCCATGCCTTCACGCTCCTGCGCCTGGCCCCGGCGCTGATCTGGGAGCCCTCGGAGCGACCCAGCCCATTTGCGGGAACCGTGACCGTGGACAACGCCGGCGAGGCCGAGGACGGGCCGCGCCCGTCCGCGCACGACGCTGCACTGCGACCCGGAACAGCGGCGGCAACAGAGAAGGAGCCTGCAGCAAGCAGCCATCCAGATCAGTCGGGCGGGAGTCGCGCCATACCTCCCAGCCCGCAGCGCAATCCGGCCGACCCGCTGGAAAGCATGCTGGCGATGTTCGAGGCAACGCCTGAGCCGGAGCAGTCCGTCGAAGCCCCGCCAGAGGGTGCCGACGATGCAGCGGCGCCGCTCGACCATCCCGCATCGGCCCCTGGTCCTTCGGCGCCGACCGCCGCGCCTGCCGCGCACGATTCCGCCTCATTTACCGGGCGGCCATCGGGCGAGCATTTCATGGCCTGGCTGAAACAGGCCGTCCAGACCCGCAAGCTCATCATCAATGACGCCAAGGCCCTGGTACATACCGTGTCCGACACGGTTTACCTGATCAGCCCTGGTATTTTCCAGCGCTACGCACAAGAGCATCCAAACATTGGGCCGCTTGCAAAGGACGCGGCCCTGCAGAACTGGCAGTGGGTGCAGAAGCGCTTTGAAAAACTCGGACTCCACAGGAAACAGCCATCGGGTCTGAACATCAGGACGTGCGAGGTCATGGGGCCTCGCAAAACGCGCCAGGTGCATGGATATTTGCTCGAAGATCCATCGCACATATTCGATGCCGTTCCACCGAACAATCCTTATCTGTCGCTCAAATAGCCGACTAAGGGGGAAGTGCCACACGTTCTGTTTGAGCGGGTGGCAGGCTTCAGTCGATCCGAAGAGGCTCGAACGACTTGACGAGTTGGTCCACCACCTTGACCTGCCGCAGCAGCGGTTCGAGCGCGTCCAGTGGCAGAGCGCTGGGTCCGTCACAGCGTGCATGCGCCGGGTCCGCGTGTGCTTCGAGGAACAAACCACCAATGCCGACCGCCATGCCGGCCCGCGCGAGTTCGGGCAACTGCTCGCGACGTCCGCCCGAAGCCACTGCACCCGCTTCCCGGCGTTGCAGACTATGGGTGACGTCGAACACCAGCGGCAGACCACCGCTGGCAAAGTTCATCTCGCGGAAGCCCAGCATGTCCACGACGAGATTGTCGTAGCCGAACTGCGTGCCACGCTCGCACAGCAGGACGCGCGGGTTGCCAGCCTCGTGCAGTTTGTGGACGACATGCCTGATCTGACCCGGGCTGAGGAACTGCGGCTTCTTGATATTCACTACCCGACCGGTGCGGGCAATGGCGACCACCAGATCGGTCTGCCGGGCCAGGAAGGCCGGAACTTGCAGTACATCGGCAATGGCTGCGACCTGCATGGCCTGCTGAACCTCATGCACGTCGGTCAAGACTGGGCATCCGAACCGCGACTTGACCGCATCGAGGACTCGCAGCCCTTCGTCCAGGCCGACGCCTCGGAAAGAATGGATCGACGAGCGATTGGCCTTGTCGAACGACGCCTTGAAAACGAAGGGTATCCCCAGCTTGCGCGTCACCTCCACGAAGTGCTCGGCCGCAGCCAGGGTCGTATCGAGATCCTCGATGACGTTGATGCCGCCGAACAGCACGAACGGCAGGTCGTTGGCGACTGTGATGCCCTCCGAAATGGCGACGTGCAGGGAGGTGGCTGATGATATCGATCGCATAAAACTTCCTCTCGTGATGTCAACGACCGCAGGTGAAAGCTCCGAGCGTCGTCGGCGAAGAATGCCCCACGGTCTTGGACTTTGCGTGCAGACGCGTCCGCAACAGCGCTTACAGGGTCTGGGGTCCGCACCGGCGGCTCCACCCGTGACCACGGTATTCTTTCAGCGGCTCACTGAAGGCCAAGCACCTTCATCAGTCCTGGTTTCTGGCTTGCGAACGTGCCATAGAAGACCTCGTTGCCGATGATCGTGATCGGGGCTACGCGCACGCCGGTTCGCGACTTGGCTTCCGCGGAAATCTTCGGGTCGGTCAGGTCGCGCTCTTCAAACGCGATGCCGTGCTGGGACAGCCACGCCTTCAGCGCCCGGCAGTCCGGACACGCCGGAGTGCTGTAGATGAGGATGTGCGGAGTGTTGGCCTGGGTCATGGTCGCGCCCTCACTTGCCCCGAGCGGCAAGCCAGCTCGTCATCATGGTGATCTCGCCTTCCTGCGCGGAGATGACTTCCTCGGCCAGCTTGCGGACCTCCGGGTTCTTGCCGTACTGTAGCGCCACTTTGGCCATGTCGATCGCGCCCTGGTGGTGCGGGATCATGCCGCGCATGAAGTCCACATCGGCGTCGCCGCTGAAGTCGATCATCATGTCCGCATGCATGCGGTCGTTGCCGGCACGGTAGGCTGCCGTCGAGGCATCGCCCGAGCTACCGGCCACCGCCTGCTGGTCGTTTTCGCCCAGCCACTTGTTCATCATGGTGATCTCGCCTTCCTGCGCGGTGATGACCTCCTGGGCCAACTTGCGAACCTCCGGGTCCTTACCGTACTGCAGCGCCACCTTGGCCATGTCGATCGCGCCCTGGTGATGCGGGATCATGCTGCGCATGAAATCGACGTCGGGGTTACCCGTGAACTGCGCCCCCATCCCGGCGTGCATCTGATCGTTAACGGCGCGGTAAGCGGTCGTGGAGGGACTGTCATTGGCCGAGGCGCTGGACGGCATCGCGTGCCCCTGGTGACCTGCGCTGGCGCTGGCCTGCGCCGTTTCACCCGACGGGTCCACCTTTTTCTGGACGGCCACCAGGCCGGCTGCGACCACGACGGCGCCCGCAATGAACAAGAGGCTGAACTTGTTGACCTTCATGAAAAACTCCTTGAATGAGGTTGATGGGCTCACTGTAGGGCTTCCCATTGTTGGAATGTCAAGCCCATACTTCGTCCGCCACTTGGCACCGCATGGCGGTGTGCCCATGCCCATTTCAGTTGCAAGTAACTCCCATTAAAGGTAGGATGTTAGGATGTTAAAAAAACCAAAGTCCAGGATCATGTCCCAGCAACCAAAAGTTCACGACATCAGCGATTTCCCCATCGTCCGCTTCAATGGTGCAAACATATACGACGGATACGGCAGCGCCTGGTGCGCGGAAATGGACGAACTCGTCGCCCGTAGAAAGCCCTTTGTGCTGATCTACGTCGCGGGCGGGCCGGAAGAGGCTCTCGACGACCGCGCCCAGCGCGGCGTCTGGCTGAAGACTCACAAGGAGACGCTTGGCGGCACCTTGCTCGCGCTCATCCATGTCGAACCGGAATTGGATAAGCGAGCCCAGTTAGAAGCCATGCTGCCAAAGCTCGTCCAGGCTTTCGGAACACCGCAGTCCACCCGGGCTAGCCACGCCGATGCCGAGGCGCTGGCCCGGCATGTCCTGGCGGGTGGTCGCATCGAAGATTCGATATGAACAGCACCGTCCGGTCGCTGTAGCGCTATGGGCCTATTCTTGATGACCGGCTACCGTATGCTCTCCGGGGAACAATGCGCGCTACGATCGGTGAAACTGCAACCGGCAGCTCGGTGGAAATGAAACCTTCCGTCGTCAGCCGCAAGGACGCGATGCTCTGTCGCCACGAAATTGCCAGCGCGGGAGGCGCTCTCGGATCAGCTCGATTTCTCAAGCGCCGCAATCAACGGGGCGACCAAATTCCGTACGGCCGCCGCGGCTGCTTCTCCGTCTTGGCGCTCGATGGCATCCACGATCACTTTATGGGCCGCGAGACCCGGCTCAGGCAGTTCCTTGTCCTCCAGCATCGTCAGCGTGTTCAGACGAACCGAATTCGCGAAATAGCGGTACAGCTCAGCCAGTGCGCCGTTGCCACACATGCCGGCGATCGCGCAGTGGAAAGCCGTGTCGGCCTCAGCGAAGGCCGCGCTCGATACGTGTTGCTCCCGCTCTCCGCGGGCGTTCAACAGTCGGCGCAGCAGCCCAACGTCCGCCTTGGACCGGTGTGCCGCGGCCAACCTCGCCGCCTCAGCCTCCAGCATGTTGCGCAACGCGAAGTGCTCCCGCAGGTCCGAGCGTCCGACACGGCGCATCACCTCGACCGGATCGACATTGGTTCGCACATAGGTGCCGTCCCCTGACGGACTTCCAGGACCTGCCCGTGGGAGAGCACTCGAATGGCTTCCCGCACCGTGTTGCGGCCTACCTGCAGCATCTCAGCAAGTTCCTGCTCCTTGGGGATGCGCTCGCCGACTTTCCAGGCGCCCCCCTCGATCTGGTCGCGGATCAGTTCGATCGTCGAATCGACGAGCGATCGCCGTGGTGCCTGTGGGAGTGTGAAGCGGTTATTCATCGCGGTTCTCGGACAACAGAGACGGTAGCTATCAGGACCTCCATTGTACCGACTCAGCCCATATATATAGGATGATCCTATCTATTAACGAAAAGAGCAATCACTGGCAATCTCTGGGGCACTCATCACGTGCCACGCCGTTATTCACCACGCCTGTGTGAGCGAGGTTTTCTTTCAACATGTTTTGGAAATTTTAGACCATGAAAAGCATGCAGCACGTCTTGTTATCTAGTTCCCTTCGCTCTTCAAGCAGCTTACGCCACTGCTCGATGCGGGCTTTAGGAGCAATAATGCTTGGACTGACTTCACTCGCCTATAGTGCCACTTCGCACGCGGCAGATGAGCCAGAGAGTGTGAAGCTGGTCCGACAATACCTTGATGCCTGGAATGGCGGGCGAACCGACGCGATGGAAAAAGTGCTTGCCCCAATGTCGTCTATTTCAATACCAGCAATGAAGCGTCCCGCACTGGGCCTCAAGCCATTACCGAAGTGTCGCAGTTTCTAATGCAAATTCTGCCTGACCGGAAAATGAGAATCCGCTCGCAGCCTGTAGCCTCCGGCGACGCCGTGGCAATCGAGTGGGAATTCACCGCTACCAAGAAAAGCGATGGCGAGACGTCACCCTCCAACTCGAACATCAGTTATTTCGGTGTGAGCTTCTTCCGTGTTGTGAACGGAAAGATTATCTATGCCAGCGACTACTACAACCACAACACCATGCAGAAGCAGCTTCAGCAGTAACGTAAATCCGCCACGCGCATTCGGCCTTGCATGACTAAATGACTAGGCAAGTGCACTGCGGATGCTTGGGATTGTAACGGCGGCACACATGGAAGATGCTATACGTATCTACGGACTCAAAGGTGAGGCTGAGGCGGCGTCCCCGACTTATCAAGCAGGCGCGAGCCATCGACTTACCGGAAGGCACATGGACACTACCGCTTCACCTGACCCACAGTAGGAAATCGAACTATGAAACGAATAACATCTTTCCTTCTGGTCGCAGTGCTCGGGGGACTGAAGCAGACCAGCGTGTCTGCCTCATCGCGCATGAATTGGATGACAACCTTTAAAATTAAGAGAAAATAATTTGAAGTTCTGATGGGATTTTCTTAGTAGAAGAACCCTACCTTTCTCGTCAACAGGCTGAGCGGTATCCCTTGTGTTTTTATGGAGACATTCAAGATCGGGAAATTTTTTTGATGATTCACCATAAAAAAGGCGGGAAGCCTATTGAGCGACCCCGCCATAGCAAAAGCTGAAGCATGCTCACATCAAGAAACTTCACCTTGGAGCGATCCCTTGAAATTTAAGCGCATAGTAATAATAAACTTTAGCCGTTAGCCGAATTTTCCAAAGTTGGTGCACTGCTTGCTACGTTTTTAAGTGACTCCGCCATAGTGAAGTAAGGAGACCACTGTTTTGCAAGCTGGTCAACGGTAAGGCCTGCGGAAATAATATATGTTGCAGCTGCAATAACCTCTCCAGCAGATTCGCCTACCATATGAATGCCAAGAATCATTCCTGTCTCACGCTCGGATATCAGCCTGATTATCCCTTGGTCGTGACGACTTACAATGGCGCGTAGAACAAAGGAAACCGGAAGTTCACGAACCTCATAGGCAATATGGGCCGCCTCAGCCTGCATTGGAGTCAAGCCGACAGCAGCCATCTCGGGTGACGTGAAAATGACGCGGGGTAAGGCGGTGTAGTCTAGGGACCCAGGTACGTTCCCCAGAGCATTGCTCGCCGCCAACGTCCCCTGTGCACTAGCGACATACACTAATTGAGCCATACCAGTGACATCGCCCGCTGCCCAGATGCGAGGATTTGAGGTTCGCAGATGTTCGTCCACAATGATTTCGCCTCGATCCCCCATGGACACATTGACCGCATCAAGGTTGAGTCCTTCAGTTGCCGGACGCCGCCCCGTCGCCATGAGAATCTTATGGGCGAAAAGTTGCTGAGTACGTCCTTCGGAGACGACAGTCGCAAGCACCCCGTTCTCGTGTGGTGCGACGTTTGTCAGATTGGCACCAGTATGGAATATGATGCCCTCCGCTGACAGCGCCTGCTCCAGTGCCGCAGAAATTGCGGGATCCTCGAGCGGTGCAATTCGAGGAGCTATCTCGACCACTTCAACCTTGCTGCCCAGTCGAGCGAACAATTGACCTTGCTCCAGACCGATCGCATTGCCGCCGACGACCAGCATGGACTCAGGCACCTGCTCCAGGGACATGGCCGAGGCGGAAGTGAGAAAGCCCACCTCACTGAGGCCAGGAATGGAAGGAATGAATGGCGCGGCCCCACTGGCGATGAGTACCTGCTTGGCGCACACCAGGTTTGTGTTGCCGTCTGAGTCCGCGACGATGATCTCTACGATATCAGGCTCGCCTGACGCTACAAAGGTTGCCTTGCCGCGAAATACCGCAATACCTGCATCCTTGGGTGCTTGCACATGGAAAGACTGCCGGAAGTGCCCGATCATTTGATCTTTATCTCTGACAAGCAAAGACAAGTCGACAGGCCCGGCCGAGGTCGCTACACCAGGGAACTTCCCATGCGCAGCAGACATACGAGCAGAAGCCGCCGCAAGCAACGTCTTTGAAGGAACGCATCCTACATTGAGGCAGGTCCCTCCCGCCAACCCCTGTTCGATCATGGCGACTGTTTTGTCGAGCCTACGTGCTTCGTTCGCTGCGGCCCTAGCCGCCGAACCGGAACCTATCGTGACTAGATCATAGATGACGGAGGGCTGTTGTGCGGAAGCCGCTGTTGTCGTGTTCATAAAAGAAGCCTCAAGGAAATTACAAAGAAAGAGACAGATCGGTCTCCTTGTGGAATGTAGACAGGTCTGTCTCCCTGTGTCAACATGTCGTGTATGAATCCTCACAACGATGAAGAACACCATGGACAAAAAAGAACAGTTAGTCGCAACTGCCTTCAACCTGTTTTATAAGTACGGCATTCATGCTGTTGGTATAAATCGGGTGCTTGAAGAGTCCGGCATTGCCAAGAAAACGCTATATAACCACTTCTCCAGCAAGGAAGATCTGATTGCTGCGACCGTCGAATATTGTGATCAGCAGTATTTCTCTTGGCTCGATTTGCGTTTGCACGAAGCGACGCCAGGCAGGGACGCCTTGTATGCCATGCTTGATGCCTTTGACGATCTGTTTCAGGGTCTCGATCAATCCAAGCCACTTTTCTTGGGCTGTTATTTCATTAATGTCAGCGCCGAATTCAGCAATCCGGATCATGATATACATAAGCTTTGCGCCCGAAACAAAGAGGCTATGCTGCGATGGATCACACACCACACTTCACTTGCCATAACGTCCAGAGAATCGATAGTTCAAATCTCTGAAACAATTGCTATGTTGCTTGAAGGGGCGATTATTCAGGCTCACGTTCTTGGAGATTTGCACGCTGCTCGCAAAGCCAAAGCCGTGGTTAAACTGCTTCTTGATAAATCTAATTAACTAAATTCATCTGCCCATACAACTCTTTGACCATCAATAAAGGTGGAACGGCAAAGTAGCTTTCCGAAATTTCAGCAGTGGAGACAAGTCGTGTAGTGCCGGAACGGGCCACTTATCGGCTTCCAGTCCTCGATCAATGCCCCACCAAGTCAAGTCAGTTGCGACCGTACCGACCCTGCCACAGCAGCGGCACCAGGATCAGCGCCAAGGCCGGGAAGATCATCCAGTTGACCGCTTGCCAGCCCGAGTTGTGCAGGATCGACCCCGCGAGGAACGACACGGCCGCCGTGGCGGCGAAGACGAAGAAGTCGTTCATGCCCTGCGCCTTGCCCGCTCGGCCGGAGTGTGGCAGTCGGTGACCATCGCCGTCGCGCCGATGAAACTGAAATTCCAGCCGATGCCCAGCAGCGCCAGCGAGCCCCAGAAGTGGGACAGGCCGAGCCCGCCCAGGGCCACCACCCCAGAGGCGGCGAGCAGCACCATGCCGACGGCGGTCACGCGCTCCTTGCCGTAGCGCACCATCAGTCGTCCGGTGAAGAAGCTCGGCCCGAACATCGCCAGCAAGTGCCACTGGATGCCCAGGGCGGCGTTGTCCACCGAATGTCCATGGTTGACCATCGCTACAGGTGCGGCGGTCATCACGAACGCCATCACCCCATAGGACACCACGCCCGCAGCCACGGCCAGCAGATAGCGCGGCATCGCCAAGAGCTGCAGCACCGTCCGACCGCTATCGGCGACTGCTTCGGCCTGGGTCTGGCGCGGCGTGCGCAGCATGAGCAGGATCGGCAAGGCGATCAGCGGCAACAGCGCCTGGCTGAGGAAGCTGCCGACGTAGGGCGTGCCCGCTACCGCGTCGCGTGTGAAGATCACCAACTGCGGCCCGATGATAGCGCCCGCGAGGCCGCCCACCATGACCCAGGAAATGGCCTTGGCCTTGAGTGCGTCCTCGGCGGTGTCGGCAGCTGCGAAGCGGTAGCTCTGCACATACGCGCTGTAGAAGCCTGCCAGGAAGGTGCCGGCGCAGAAGATCCAGAACGACGCCAGCATGATGCCCAGTGCGGCGATCAGGCCCGAGGCTACGCCGAAGCCGACCCCGACCACGTATCCGTTACGGCGGCCATGGCGTCGCATGATGAACGCTGCGGGCAAGGTGCCGATGGCAAGGCCCAGGCCAAACAGGCTCACGGGCAACGTGATCCAGGCCGAATCGTTGGCAAGCTGCTGGCCGACCAGCCCACCCAGCGACATCACGATGGGCGCGCTGGCGCCGCCGAGCGCCTGCGCGGCGGTGAGAACACCGATGTTTCGGCGCGTGATGTTCGGGTCGGTCATGGCGTCTTTCTTATTCGTTTGTCTGGCCGGAAATATTACACGAATGAATATATATTCAGTTATAAGGCCATGCGATGCTCACGAGCCATCGCGAGCCGGTCCATCCTCGGAAGCCGCCCCGTGCAAGGCCAAGCCGAGCAGGTGCTCTTTCACCTGGATCAGTTGCTCCATACGTTCCTCGACACAGGCGAGATGGCCTTGGACAGCCTGCCTTAGCAGTTCAGGTTCCAGCAACCCCTCATGTGCCCAACTCAGCAGACGGCGCACGTCATCCAGGCCGATCCCCGACGCACGGTAGTTGCGAATCAGGTGAAGCCGTTCGACATGCGCCGGGCCATAGCGCCGATAGTTGTTGCGTGACCGCTCCGGGGCTTGCAACAGGCCCTCCCGCTCGTAGAAACGAATGTTCTCCGGGGGGGTGCCCGTCAAGCGCGCAAGCTCACCGATTCTCATCCAGTTCTCCGTGCGCAACGATGGGGAACGCCACCGTTGCGCATAGCCTTTATCCCGGCGACCGGGTGGATGATTGCGCGGTGGAGCCCGATTGCACCGTATGCTCAGTCCAGCCGCCACCCAGCGCCTTGTAAAGGTGGATGAGGTTGTTCAGCCGCGTCAGGCGCGTGCGCACCAGGGTCTGCTGCGCACCGTACTGTGTGCGTTGCGCGTCGAGCAAGGTAAGGTTGTCGTCCACGCCTTCTTGAAAACGCTGCCCGGCCAGCTCGTAGGCCTTTTGACTCGCGGCCACCAGGAGTTGCTCCGAGCGGATCTGCTCATCGAGTGTGCGCTTGCCCGCCAAGCCGTCGGCCACCTCTGCGAAAGCCGCCTGAATAGACTTCTCGTAGTTGGCGATCTCTATCCTCTTTTGTACCTGTGCCATGTCCAGGCTGGCGCGCAATGCGCCGCCGCGGAAGATGGGCAGCGTGAGCTGCGGCAGAAAGCTCCAGGCCCGCGAGCCCGAATCGAACAGGCCGTCGAGCGAGGCGCTGGCCGTGCCGGCCGAACCCGTGAGGCTGATCGTTGGGAAGAATGCTGCCCGCGCCGCGCCGATGTTGGCGTTGGAACCGATCAGCATCTGCTCGGCAGCGCGGATGTCAGGACGGCGCGCGAGTAGTTCCGACGGTAAACCGCTTGGTAGATCGGTTGGCACGATGTTGTCGGGTAGCACCACAGCCTCGTCCAACTGTCGGGAAAGCTCGGGCGTCAGCGGCTGGCCCAGCAGCAGTACCAGCGCGTTGCGGTCCCTGGCCGCCTGTCGCGTGTAAGCAGCATGATTGGCCTCGGCGGTGCGCAGCGCGATCTCCACGAGGCGCAGGTCGAGCTGAGTGGAGTTGCCAGCTTCCACCAGTTGGGTCGTCAGGTCGTAGGAGAGCTTCTGTGTGGCGAGGGTGTCGCTTGTCAGGCGCAGCAGCTCCTGGTCGGCAAGTAGCGTGAGGTAAGCGCCGGCCACCTCGGACACCAAGCTCATCTGCGTAGCGATGCGGGTCTCGTCGAGGGCCAAGTAGGACGCCAGCGCTCGGTCGTTAAGGCTGCGGATGCGGCCCCACAGGTCCAGTTCCCAGGCGGCCGCCACCCCGGCCACGTCGTAGCGCCTGAGCACCTCGCTTTGCCCGTGGTGCTGAGGTCGGCCGGTACACGTTCTGACGCGCCGCTGGCGGAAACGCCCAGGTTTGGCAGCACCTCGGCGCGCTGGATGCGGTACAGCGCCTGCGCCGCTTCGACGTTGAGCGCGGCCTTGCGCATGTCGCGGTTGTTCTCCAACGAGATGCCGATCAACTGCAGCAGCAGCGGGTCGCGGAAGAAGTCCCGCCAGCCGATCTCGGCCGTGATCGCGTCGTCGGGCGTCGCGACCGCCGGTTCCACATAGGCCGCGCCGGAAGGATACGCTGTGTCGATCGGCGCTACGGGCCGGTCATATTTCGGTGCCATGGAGCAGCCAGCCAGTGCCGCCGCGAGGACGAGCGGCGCCAGCATCTTGGCGGATCGTTTGAGTGTGAAAGATGTCTTCATGTCGTATGTCCTCCTGGCCGTCACGCCTGCTGGTCGGTCATGCCGACATGGGCATGGCGCGCTTCGCGGCGCAGCGCCAGCTTACGCACCACAACGTAGAACACCGGCGTCAGCACCAGGCCGAATGCCGTCACGCCCAGCATGCCGGCGAATACCGCGATGCCCATGGCATGGCGCATCTCGGCACCCGCACCGCTGGCCAGCACCAGTGGCACCACACCAGCGATAAAGGCGAACGACGTCATCAGGATTGGGCGCAACCGCAAGCGCGCGGCTTCGAGCACGGCAGCCAGCGGATCGGCCCTTCGCTTTCCTTCGCGCGGGCGAACTCCACAATCAGGATCGCGTTCTTGGCGGCTAGGCCGACCAGCACCACGAAACCGATCTGTGTGAAGATGTTGTTGTCCCCTCCCGAGAGCCAGACGCCGGCGATCGCTGAGAGCAGCGCCATGGGTGCAATCAGCAACACAGCGAACGGCAGCGACCAACTGTTGTACTGGGCCGCCAGGAACAGGAAGGCGAGCAACACCGCCAGCGCGAAGATATAGATCGCAGTATTGCCAACCCGCTTTTCCTGGAAAGTCAGATCCGTCCATTCGTAGGTCATGCCGTCCGGCAGCGACTCGGTCACGATCTTCTCGATCGCGGCAGTAGCCTGTCCGGACGAGTAGCCCGGCGCTGGCCCTCCGCTGATGTCGGCCGAGGGAAAGCCGTTGTAGTGCATCACCCGGTCGGGGCCGGAACTGCGCTCAATGGTCGTGATCGCGCTCAGCGGGATCATGTCGCCCGCTGCATTGCGCACCTTGAGCATGCCTATGTCTTCAGCCTGCATGCGGAACGGCGCATCGGCTTGGGCCATGACCCGGTAAGTCCGACCGAATCGGTTGAAGTCGTTGACATATAGTGAGCCGAGATTGATCTGTAATGTGTCGAACACCTCGGTTAGCGACACGCCCTGGGACTTGGCCTTCACCCGATCGATGTCAACCTGCAACTGCGGTGCATTGGTCTGGAAGCTGGCGAGCATGTTCGCCAGCTCGGGCGCCTGCATGGCCTTGCCCATGATCTGGCCCTGTGCCTGCGCAAGCGCCTCGGGACCCAGGCCCGCCCGGTCCTCGATCTGCAGCTTGAAGCCGCCATCGAACCCAGGCCCGGCACCGGCGGCGGCGGGAATATGCCAACGAAGCCGTCCGGGATCTGGCTGAACTTGCCCATGAGCTTGCCCTGGATGGCGAAGGCCGACAGCGACGGTTCTTTGCGCTCATCGAAGGGTTTGAGCATGGCGAACATCAGCGCGGTGTTCGGCTGGTTCACCGGGCCGTTGACCGACAGTCCGGGAAAGGCCACCACGCTTTCAACGCCAGGCTCGGCCAATGCGATCTTGGTCATCTCCTTGACGACTGCCTCGGTGCGATCCAGCGACGCGCCGGTAGGCAACTGGGCGATGCCCACTAAGTAGTACTTGTCTTGCGCGGGCACGAAGCCAGTAGGTACCTTGTGGAAGCCCAGCCAGGTCAAACCCAGGAAGCCGACGTAGAGCAGCAACACGATGGTGCTGCCGCGCACCGCGCGGCGCACGCCTCCTACGTAGGCATTCGAGGCGCTATCGAAAAAACGGTTGAAGCGGCGGAAGAAGCCGCCAAACACGCCCTCGATGATGCGCGTGACGCGATCTGGCTTGACTGCGCCATGGTGCGGCTTGAGCAGGACGGCTGCCAGCGCGGGCGACAGCGTGAGCGAGTTGATCGCCGACAAGATAGTCGAGAACGCGATGGTCAACGCGAACTGGCGATAGAACTCGCCTTGCAGCCCCGACAGGAACGCCGAGGGGATGAAGACTGCCGCCAGCACCGAGGTGATGGCCAGGATCGGGCCGGTCACTTCATCCATGGCCTTGCGCGCCGCATCCTTGGGAGATTCGCCCAGAGCCATGTGCCGCTCGACGTTCTCCACCACCACGATGGCGTCGTCCACCACGATGCCGATGGAGAGCACGAGGCCGAACAGCGACAGCGTGTTCAGCGAGAAGCCGAACATGTGCATCACCGCGAACGTGCCGACCAGCGAAACCGGCACGGCGATCAGTGGAATGATCGATGCGCGCCAGGATTGCAGGAACAGCACCACCACGATCACCACCAGGAGGATGGCCTCCAGCAGCGTGACGGCGACAGACTGGAGCGAGGCGCGCACGAAGACCGTGGGGTCGTAGGCGATTTTGTACTCGATGCCTTCGGGGAACTTAGCCTGCAGCCGCTCCATCGTCGCGCGCACCGCGCTGGACGTGTCCAGGGCATTGGAGCCGGGCGTCATCAGAATTTGCAGGCCGACCGCGTTTTCACCGTTGAGTTGGCCGCGCATGGTGTAGTTGTCCGAGCCCAGTTCCAGGCGCGCAACGTCGCGCAGGCGCGTTACTTGGCCGCTAGCACCAGCCTTGATCACGATGTCACCGAACTGCTCTTCGGTGGTCAAGCGGCCCAGAGCATTAACGGTAACCTGAAAGGCGGACGATGCATTGGGCTGCTGGCCGATAGAGCCTGCTGCAACTTGCACGTTCTGTTCACGGATGGCAGCAACTACATCGCTGGCGGTCATGCCCCGCGATGCGACCTTCTTCGGGTCGAGCCAGACCCGCATTGCGTACTCGCCTTCGCCGCCAATGATCACGTTGGCGATGCCCGGCAGTCGGGCTAGTTCGTCGCGCACGTTGAGCATTGCGTAGTTGGACACGTACAACGGGTCGTAGTGATCTCCCGGCGAGAGCATATGCACTACCATGAGAATGTCAGGCGCGGTTTTTTCAGTGACTACGCCGATGCGCTGAACGTCGGGGGCAGCCGGGGCAGCGCGCGCGATACGCGGTTCTGCACCTGAATCTGTGCGACGTCGGGGTCAACGTGCTGCTCGAAAGAGATGGTGAGTACCATTCGCCCGTCTGTGGACATCTGGGATTGCATGTACATCATGCCTTCCACGCCGTTGATCGCCTGCTCCAGCGGCGATGCCACAGTGTCGGCGATCACCTGCGGATTTGCACCGGGATAGCTGGCGGTGACCTGCACCGTCGGCGGCGTGACCTGTGGGTACTCGCTCAGGGGAGCTGGAAATAGCTGATCGCGCCGGCGATCAGCATCAGCACCGACAGAACGATGGCGAAGATCGGCCGGTTGATGAAGAAACGAGGGAAGTTCATTGGCGGGCCTCCGTCGAGCCAGCCGCGCCGTCAGCCTTGGCCTGATCCGCGTCACCGGCCTCGGTCGACGCCGCTGCGGAGGCCGCACCGGTGGCAGGTGTCGTGGGTACCTGCATAGGCACCATGCGCGGCGTGACCGCCATGCCGGGACGCACGAGACCCTTGATGATGATCTTCTCGCCGGCCTGCAGGCCGCCGTTGATGACGCGCAGCCCGTCCACCACCGGCCCCAGTTCGATGGGCCGGTACTGGGCCTGATTATTATCACCGACGACCAGCACGTAGTTGCGCCCCTGGTCGGTGCCCACGGCCAGGTCGTCGATCAGTACGGCCTCGCGCGCCGCGCCGGTGGACAGCTTGGCCTGGGCGAACATGCCGGGTGTCATGTGCCCATTCGGGTTGGGCACGACGGCGCGCGCGCGGATCGTGCCGGTGCTTCGGTCGATGGTATTGCCTACGAAGTCGAGTACGCCCCTGTGCGGGAAACCCTTGTCAGTGGTCAGCCCGACCTGCACGGGCAGCGAGTCCTTGCTATCGGCCCCGCAAGGGGTCGCGAGCGGCTTACAACATTGAGGTACGTGGCCTCATCGATGTCGAAGTACACGTGCAGTGGGTCGATGGAAACGATCGTGGTCAACAGCGTCGCAGCGCCAGCGCCGCCACCGCTGACTAGGTTGCCCTCGGTCACGAGCACGCGGTCAACTCGCCCCGCGATAGGCGACGTGATGCGCGTGTAAGACAGATCCAGCCGTGCCGCAGCAACGGCGGCCTTGGCCGCCTGCACTTGGGCCTGACGTGCGCTGCGTGCTGAGGCGGCATCGTCGTAGGTCTTGCGTGAGACCGCGCCGGTCGCCACCAGGCGCTCGGCGCGGTCAAAGTCGGCCTGGGCCTGGCTGGCCAGCACCTCGGCCTGCCGCAGTTGCGCCACGGCCGTGTCGAGCGCCACCTGGAACGGCCTTGGGTCGATCTGGAACAGCAGTTGGCCCTTGCGCACGAGGCTACCTTCGGGAACGCTCACCGCATCGACGGCTCCGCCGACCCGCGAACGCAACTCGACGGTCTTGGGCGCGGCCAGGAAGCCGGTGTACTCGGCCGATGGCGTGACCGTGCGGGTAATGACCTCGGCCACGGGCACCTGCGGCGCCATCGGCGCGCCCGCCGGGGGGGCCGCGGCCTTGCCCTCGTCCTTGACATCGCGGGCAGCGATCGCTATCCCCCGACGGCTGCGATGATGCCCGCCACCACAACGATTTTGATTTTCTTACGCATGGAAGTGATCCTTCTTGGATGCAGGACTCCGGCCCTTCCGAAGCGTCCTGCAGAAATTTGTGTGGAGGCTAGGCGTTACAACGACGGCAAAGTCAAGCCCTCTTGTTGCCTCAGCGGGCAGACGGCATGGACAAGGTGGTGGGACGCCCGGCGTCGTCGCCGTGGCTGGTCTCCGGCGCGCCCTTGAAGCGCAGCAGGCGCAGTGCATTGAGCGTGACCAGGGCCGTGGCGCCGGTGTCGGCCAGCACGGCAATCCACAGGCCGGTGATACCCAACACGGTGGTGACCAGGAACAAGCCCTTGAGGCCAATGGCGAATACGACGTTCTGGTGGATGTTGGCCATCGTCGCCCGCGACAGGGCCACCAGGTGGGCCACATCCGTGACGCGGCTCTTGAGCAGCGCGGCATCGGCGGTTTCCAGCGCCACGTCCGTGCCGCCGCCCATGGCGATACCCACGTCGGCGGTCGCCAGGGCCGGCGCGTCGTTGATGCCGTCGCCGACCATCGCCACCTTGGCATCACGCTTCATATCGTTGACCAAGCGCAGCTTGTCCTGCGGCAGCAGCTCAGCCTCCCACTCGATGCCTAGCTTGCCGGCGATCGCCTGCGCAGTGCGGCGGTTGTCGCCGGTCAGCATGACCGAGCGCACGCCCATGGCGTTGAGCTGGGCTACCCCTTCGCGTGCGTCGCGGCGGGGCTCGTCGCGCAGGGCCAGCAGCCCCATCACGTTCTTGCTGCCTTCTTCGAACAGCACCACGACGGTCTTTCCGCCGTCTTCCAGCTTGTCGATCTCGCGGCGCTGCTCAGCCGTCAGAGTGACCGTCTGACTCGCATGGACAGGCGAACCGACGGCGAGCGCACTGCCGTTCACGGTGGCGCGGACCGCCTTGCCGGCGATGGCCGATGCGTCCGTGGCCTGGGGAATCGCCACGTCCAGGCTCTTGGCATGGGCGACGATGGCCTTCGCCAAGGGATGGTTCGAGCCGGACTCGACAGCGGCGGCAAGCGCAAGGACCTGTTGCTGCTTGAACATCCCGAAGGGCACGACCTCTGTGATGCGCGGCTTGCCCTCGGTCAGCGTGCCAGTTTTGTCGAAGGCAATGGCGCGTACGCGGCCAATGGTTTCCAACGCGTTGCCACCCTTGATCAGCAGGCCCGTCGCGTGGCCACCGCAAGACCCGAGGCGATGGCTGCCGGTGTGGAGAGCACCAGCGCACATGGGCAGGCAATCAACAGCAATGCGAGGCCGCGGTACAGCCAGGTACTCCAGTCGCCACCCATGGCAAGTGGCGGAACCACCACGATCAACGCCGCGATGGCCATGACGGCAGGGGTGTAGTAGCGGCTGAACTTTTCGATGAAGCGAGCCGTGGGCGCCTTGGAGGATTGCGCCTGCTCCACCAGTTGGATGATGCGCGAAATGGTGTTGTCCGATGCCGTCTTCTCGACTTGTACTTCGAGCACGCCATCGACGTTGATGGAGCCGGCGAACACGTCGGCACCGATAGCCTTTTGACGCGGCACGGACTCGCCGGTGATGGGCGACTCATCCAGGCTGCTTTCGCCGCGGAGGATCTTGCCGTCCGCCGGCACCCGGTCACCAGGACGCACCAGCACGCGGTCGCTCACGCGCAGGGAGGCGGCGGGCACTTCGCGCTGCCCGCCCGCGGCATCGAGCAGTACCGCCGTCTTGGGCACCAGCGAGGCCAGCGCCTTGATGCCGGCACGCGCGCGGCCGGCGGCCACGCTTTCCAGCAGTTCACCGATCGCGAACAGGAACACCACGGCAGCGGCTTCCTCGGCCTCGCCGATCACGAGCGCGCCCAGCGAGGCGACGACCATCAGCGTTTCGATAGAGAACGGCGAGCCTGACATGGCCAGTGCGAAGGCTTTGCGCGCGAACGGCAGCACGCCCGTGATCACCGCGGCGGCGAAGATCCATTCGGCGTAGCCGGGAACAAACTGCGCGATCGCGTAGGCCGAGCCCATGAGGCCACCCAGGCCCAGCACGTGCCTGCCTTTTTTCGTCTGCCACCAGCGCAGGCTGGCGGCCGAGGACGCCGGAGCCGGCGCGGCGGGTGCGGAGCCGTCGTGGCGGCGCACGTCGGAGACGCCGAAGCCCAAACTCTTGATGGTCTTCTCGATGTCGCCGAACTGCGTGGGGCCACTGGACGCGAGCGTCAGCTCCAGCGTTTCGGCGGTGAAGTTGATGCGGGCGTCGGACACGCCGGCCATGCGCGCGAGGGCCGTTTCGATCTTGCCGACGCAACTGGCGCAGTCCATGCCCTCGACGCGCATGGACACGTTGGGGGCGTGCTGGGTGCTCCACGGGAGGCAGAGGCCGGCGCATGGTCATGCCCGCTGCAGGCCCCGTGATCGTGACCGTGGTCATGGGCATGGCCGTGAGCATGGCCATGCCCATGGTCATCACCGCACGCCTTGCCGTGCGAATGATCGTGCCCGTGGTCGTGGGCATGCCCATGGTCATGGTGGCCGCCGCAGCCGGCGTGGTCATGCGCGTGGGCCGCCTGGCGCGGTGCAGGTGCTGCGGACATTTCGGACGCGGGCAGTGCCTGCACGTCGAAGCCCAGCGACCGGATTTTCTTGGCAATGTCGCGAGCAGTATTTCGGCTACTTGTGCTGCGCGTCAACGTCAGTGTCTCATTTGTAAAATTGACCTGCACATTTGATACGCCATCAATTCGACCAAGTGCTGTTTCAATCTTGCCGACGCAACTGGCGCAATCCATACCTTCGACCCGAAAGCCCAGGTGTTCGTCCTGCGCTCCTGTGCCGTCCAATGTTCCCAAAGACATATCAATCTCCTGGTTCTCTGAGTGATTGCCGTGGCAGAACGCACAAGTCAGTGATCGTCATGATGCATTAATAAATACATGAACACTTGTTTGTATGTATGCCCAAAAAAAAGAAAGAATCTCTTTCTGGGTGAACCATCCGATCACTGCTTTATGCTGCTGCCATTAAGTCATTTTTTGTTGCGCAGCATCTGGTAGGTTTCAAATGCGGTGCGGTAGGCATCACTGTAGGTATCAGGCGTCTGTTCACCAGACCAGAATCCAGCCATCCCCGCAAACTGCCAATCTGCCAAGTCGCTCTTCACTTGAGCGCGAGTCAAGGCCACCGGAGCCTTGTAAGCTGCACCCAGCTTGAGCTGGAGATAGTTCTGGTAGGCTTGTTGGTAGGCAGGGGTGTGCGAAGCGGTGGTGATTCCGCGCGAGGTGAATGCGTGCATGCCGGAGATTTTCCACAGTTCCAAATCAGCCATCACTTCAGCACGGGTCTTTCCTGCTGAGGGCGCCTGATACATATCACCTTGGGTCAATTGCAAGTAGCGCTGAAAGGCAGCCTGGTATTGAGGGCTGAACGTATCCGGGCCGCTTTCGCCGCGAGACAACGCTTCCAGCCCAGATTGCCTCCAAGCAGTCAGATCCTCTTGGACCTGTTGCCGTGTCATATCTGCGGCGAACGGTTGAGCGTTTACTCCAGCAGCAAAAAGTGCGGAAAGCAGAACAGCAAAGCGAATTTTCTTGGACATGGTCAATACTCCTTGACGTTACAAATAATGGCGTGGTCCTTACGCCTTTTCGGATACCCCGTAGACAAATAATAACACACATGAAGATATGTTCAAGTGTTTATTTTATCTGGTGCTGCTTTTGCTTGTGGAGTCTTCTAGGCATTCAGCAAGGCGCGTCGGTGTTTCTCTAGATTGATAGCCAAAAAAAAGCCTACCCCTTGAAGGAGTAGGCCGGCGCGCACTCACACGTTCAGTCAATCGTCGTTTCTGTCCTCCGAAATGTGAACCGCCATGTCCTGCAGTACCTGGCTGACGTGCTGGTCGGCGATGCCGTAGAAGATGTGCTTGGCCTGGCGCTCGCCGCGCACGAGGCGCGCGCCGCGCAACAGGCGCAGGTGATGGCTGACCAAGGATTGCGACAGGTCTAGCGAATCGGCAATGTCGCCCACTGCGACGGATCCGCGCATGCACTGCAACAGGATTTTCAATCGCGATTGGTCGCCCAGCAGGCGGAAGGTCTCGGCCAGAACAGCGACGTCACTTTGCGACAGTGCGAGGACATCAGTGGTCGCGCCGTGGCTGGAGGTCGAACAGTGAGCAATAGCGGAGCTGGTGGTTTTGCGTGATGTCATGGATTCAAACCCTCAAGTGAACTGCGAGCCGGCTCGCACGGCCTCAATGCTTGTGACCAGGAGCGGAGTGGTCATGGTCATGATTGTGCTCACTGTGGCCATGGCCGCTGTGGTCCTGACGGTCTGTCGTGGGTTGCAGGCTGCAGATGTTCTCGTCAGCCTCCGAGTTCCAGTCGATTCCGACTGTGGCGTGTTCGATGCTGAATTGCTCTCGAAGCACCACCTCGACGCGCTTGACCACGGCTCGCGCCTCCTCGTCCACATTGGGTCGAACGTGCAGTGTGGCCATCGTGCGACCGGAAGTGAGTTGCCACACATGAACGTGGCTGACAGCTGCCAGGCCGGGTACAGTGCTCATCAGGCCTTGTTCCACCTTTTCCGGCGAAGCATCCTCTGGCGCGCCTTCCAGCAGGATATGGATCGACTTGGCCAGGAGCTTCCAGGCGCTGCGCAGAATCAACGCTGCCACCAAGACCGACAGAATGGGGTCGATCGGCGTCCAGCCGGTGAAATAGATGACGATCGCTGCAACGATGGCGCCGACAGAGCCCAGCAGGTCACCCATCACGTGGAGAATGGCACCTTTCACATTGACGTGATCGGTTTCGCCGCGGGTCATGATCCACAGCACGAGGACGTTGATCAGTAAGCCGAGCACGGCGACGATCATCATCGGGCCGGCGAGGATGACGGGCGGCGCCTGCAGCCGCTCCCACGCCTCGTAGGCGATCCATGCGACGATCGCGAACAGGGTCACGGCGTTCAGGAAGCCGGCGATGACCTCGAAGCGCAGGTAACCGAATGTGCGTTTGCTGTCGGCTGCGCGGCGACCGAATCGGAAGGCAGCGTAAGCCAGGGCAAGTGCAACGGCGTCGGTCAGCATGTGGCCAGCATCGGCAAGTAGGGCTAGCGAGCCCGACAGCACGCCGCCGACAGCTTCCACGAGCATGAAGCCGAAGATCAGGAAGAAGGAAACCAGAACCTTGCGCTCGTTGGCGCTGGTCACTGTGGGGGTGTGGTCGTGATCATGGTCGTGACCATGGTCATGTGCATGGGATTGGGACATGGGCGCCTCTGCTGGTTGAGTGTTTGACTATGGTGAAAATATAACACATGAATACATGTTCATGTGAAGTATTTTCGCTCACCCTTCCCAGCCGCCGAAGCCATACGTTGTGGTGCCGCAACGAGAAAATGTGCCTATCCTTTCGGCCAGATACGGTGCAGGTCATCCACAATCAGCTGGTGATGGTGCTTGCCTCGGTCTGCGTGTGTGCGTAAATGAGGGTGATCCGGCGGCAAGCTGGGGTGGTCATGCACCACGTCAGAAGGGTCGCTGGCCGGCCACAGCCAGAGCGCCAGCACCACGCCGGCCAAGCCGATCAGAGACATGACAATGAAGGTCGATGGTAAGCCCATGACCGCGCCGAAGCGGCCGGCCAGTGGGTAGCAGATGAGCCAACAGGCGTGCGACAGCGCGAAGTGCGCGGCGAAGATCGCGGGGCGGTCCTCGGCATGGGCCGAGCGGCGCAGAAGACGGCCGGATGGCGTTTGCGCCAGGCTGTAGCCAAAGCCGATGACCAACCACAGCGGCAGCAACAACGCATAGCTCGGCAGCAGTGCGCCAATTCCCGTGCCCACGACCAGTACGGTAGCGCCGGTGAGCATCGCGGCTCGGTCGGTCACCTTTTCCAACAGAGATGGCAGGACAAAGGCTGCCAGCATCGACCCGCCTCCGAATGCCGCCAGCGCCCACGCAACTTCGACCTCGCCCAGGCCGAAGCGCGCCTTCACGAGAACCACCGTGTTCACTATCACCATGGCGCCCGCCGCCGAGACGGCCAAGCTGATCGCCAGCAGGCCCCGCAGGCGTGGCGTAGCGAGGTAGATGCATGTGCCGCGCGTCGTGCGATCCCAAATGCCGCGGCGCGGTCCGGGAGCAGTTGTGGGCAACCGCACGCTGACCACGAGCGCGGCTGAAACGAGGAAACCGAGCACCGCTCCCGTGAATAAATTGTGGAAGCTGATGACGGTTAATAGCGCGGCCGCCAGTATCGGGGAAATCAAACTTTCCAGGTCATAGGCCAGCCGGGACAGCGACAGCGCCTTGGTGTATTCCTCTTCATCGGGAAGGATGTCTGGGATAGTGGCCTGGAAAGTCGGCGTGAAGCCGGCGGATGCCGCTTGCAGGATAAAGATCAGCAGATAGATCTGCCAGACTTCGGTGACGAAGGGCAAACAGATCGCGACGGCCGCTCGTATCAGGTCCAGCGCTACGAGCAATAACCGTCGCGGGAGCCAGTCGGCGAAGGCCTGTGCGACCGGCGCGACCCCCACATAGGCCAGCATCTTGATGGCCAGCGCCGTCCCGAGCACCGCACCTGCATCCGCCCCGGCCAGCTCGTAAGCAAGCAAGCCAAGCGCCACTGTCATCAGGCCCGTGCCAACGAGCGCGATCACCTGAGCGGTGAACAAGTGGCGGTAGGTGCGGTTCTTTAGGACAGAGAGCATCGAGAGGCCTCAGAGCAGTTTAGTCAGCGCCTTCATTTCGGCTAGAACGGAGTCCTCATCATGAGACAGGCAGTGGTCGATGTGGTCATGGATCAGAACCCGCTTGGCCGCTGTGACGGCGCTCTCCACCGCCGCGAGCTGGCGGGCGATGTCGAGGCAGGTTTCTTCTCCTTCGATCATCCCGATGACGTGCCGTAGATGACCCTCGGCGCGCTTGAGCCGCTTCACGAGATCGGGGTGGCTGGTGTGCTTGTGCATTTCTTTCATATGGTGACTATATCCCCCTGGGGGATGTAATCAAGGAGTCTGCATCGCTGATTGCGTAGTGGATTAGCCCCACCTCGTCTCTCGATGTCTTGCGCCCGACGCCCTCTCTATGGCGATTGGTGTTCAAAGGAGGTAAGGTTTTCTTCCATATTCATATGAATAGATATACAATTGTTCATATCTAAGTCCGTAAACAGTGGCTTTTCAACGACAAGCACTTGCTCGGAAAGAGAACACCCAACTGGGGTAAGTACTGATGCAAGACCGATGGAGAATTGAATGCTTCGCAAAGACATATGTAAGAGATGGATATGGGCGGTATCCATGCTTTGGGCTGGCACCGTACTGGCCCAGCCGGTAGCCGCCCCGCACGCCCCATCCAGGCCAGACAGCCACATGGTCACCCAGTTGTGGCAGTCGGCTTGGCAACTGCAGCCAGAAGCCGCTGGAGAAGGCGCCTGGCAGCAGGCAGCCCGAGCACGCCAAGAGACAGCCGACAGTTGGGTGGCAGGTCCGATGGCGCTGGAAGCCTCCACCAAAACTGATCGCTTCAACAACCGCGATGGACAGCGCGAATATGAAGTCGGTGTGGCTATTCCCCTTTGGATGCCGGGTGAACGCACTTCGTCGGCGCGCTGGGCGGACGCGGAAAACCTCGCGCTATCCAGCCGGATGCTGGCTGCCAAGCTGCGCACGGCCGGACAGGTTCGGCAGGCATGGTGGGCCTGGCAGCGTGCCAAGGCCGAATTGGCGGCAGCGCAGGATCGCACCCGCAGCGCGGGCGAGTTGGCGCAAGATGTGGTTCGCCGGGTTCGCGTGGGCGACCTGGCGCAAGCCGACAGAAACCAGGCCGATGGCGCCTTGGCGTCGGCTCGTAGTGCCCTGGCCATTGCTCAGGCCGAAGAAGTCACGCAGCGCGAGGCGTTGTTGGCACTGACCGGCATCGAGACTATTCCGGCGCAGGCAGATTCCGCGCAGCCGGAGCAGTCAGGTGTCCGAGTTCAACCGGCATCGGCACAGTCGTCCGGCGCGTTGTTGGCTAACCACCCTGCGCTGCTGGAGCTGCAGCACAAGGCGCTGGCGGCCCGCCGCTCCGCGGAACTGGTGTCCCATCAGAAGTACGCCAACCCCGAACTGACCCTGGCGACAACGCGGGATCGGGGCGGCTACGGCGAACGCTACAACCAGACGATCACTGTGGGTGTGCGCATTCCCTTCGGTATGGGCAGCCGCCATACCGAGCAATTGTCCAGCGCCAATGCGCAGGCACTAGAGGCTGAATCGGCACTCGCGGCCCAGCGCACCCGGCTGCTCTCGGAAATTCGAACTGCCCAATCGCGCGAACTGGCAACCAGTACCCAGATGCAGGCCGCCTCGGAGCGCCAGCGACTGGCTCAGCAAACACGCACCTTCTACCAAAAGTCGTTCGCGATGGGCGAGACGGACATGCCGACACGCCTTCGCATCGAGCAGGAGGCCACCGAGGCCGAGCGCGCGGCGCTGCTCGCCAAGGTGGAACATGCCGCGGCCATCTCGTCCCTGTTGCAGGCACAAGGCACGCTGCCTCAGCCGACCGAGACTTTCACTGACATCTCCGGCACGCGCTGATCGGCGCGCGCTCAACCATCCTGGAACCTTAGAAATGTCGCAATCCTCTTTCTGGCGTGCCGCTGCCTTGTCCAGCCTCCTGCTTGGCAGCAGCGCAACGTGGGCCGGCGACGGCCATGACCATGGCGAAGCCGCTCCTGCCCCGTGGCGGCCGCGTTTCCGCGCTTTGCCGCAGTTTCCGATGACTTCGAACTGGTGGGTGTGCTGAACGGCCAGCGTCTCACACTCTACCTCGACCATGCTGCCGACAACCGGCCGGTGACCGATGGCGAGCTGACCCTCGAGCTGGGTGGTCAACAGGTAAAGGTCAGCCCACACGGGGTTGGAGAGTTCGAGGCCGATCTGACTGAGCCGCTATCCGATGGCGAGACCTCAATCATGGCCACTGTTACTGCGCAGGGCCAATCGGACCTGTTGACGGGCGTTCTCGATGTTCATAGCGAAGACGCCGAACACGAGCATACCGCCGCATCCGGCCGCGTGGTCGTACTAGGTGGCGGTGCTGCAGTCCTCGGCGTCGGTGTCCTAGCGTGGGCGCTGCGCAGACGTACACGCACCAACGGTGCACTGCGAGGTGCAGCATGAAGCGCAACGCCCGTTTCCTGATGACGACGGCCATGGCGGCTACATTGGCTCTGGCTGCTCCCGCGTTCGCTCACGACGGTCACGACCACGGCGACGAAGCGCCGGCTGCGTCTTCCAATGGCCCCAGCGCCAGCCTGATGGCAGCGTGTTTCTTCCGAAACCGTCGCAACGTCAGATCGGTGTACGCACCCAGCTGGTCAAGCAGGAGCCCTTGGCCCGCAGCCACGAGCTGGCTGGCAAAGTAATCATGGACCCGACCACGGGCGGCAAGGTCCAGGCAATGGTAATGGGCCGGCTGGTGCCCGGGCCGGATGGTCTGCCGCAGATCGGCCAATCCGTGCGCAAGGGCCAGGTGCTGGCTTACATCGAACCGGCCAGCGGTGTGCTGGAGCGCTCAGGCCAGATGGCCCAGGTTGCCGAGCTGCGTGCGGGCCAAGCGCTCGCGCAGAAGCGCTTGGCCCGGCTGCGCGAGCTGTCGGAGACCGTGCCCCGCAAGGAGATCGAAGCAGCCGAAAGCGAAGTGAACAGCCTGACCGAACGCGCCCGCGCCTTAAGCGGGGGCCTCGCCGGCAGGGACGTGCTGAAGGCCCCAGTCAGCGGCGTCATCGCATCCAGCCCCGCAGTTGCCGGGCAGGTCGTGGATGCGCGCGAACTGGTGTTTGAGGTGGTCGATCCGACCCAACTGCGCATCGAGGCGCTTGCCTACGATCCGGCAATGGCACAGAACCTGGCCGGTGCTGCACTCGCAGTAGGCGGTCAGAAGGTGCCGCTGAGCTTCGTCGGTGCCGCCAGCAGCCTGCGCGAGCAGGCCCTGCCCATGCTGTTCAAGGGCACCAGCGAAAGCCTCTCGCGCTTGGCGGTCGGTATGCCGGTGGTGGTCTTCGTGCAAGAGGCGACGACGGTACCTGGCTACCGCGTGCCTTCCGGTGCGCTGATGAAGAACCCTGCCAACCAGAACATCGTCTGGGTCAAAGACCAGGCCGAGCGCTTCGAGCCGCGCGTTGTGAACATCACTCCGCTGGATGGTGCATCCATCGCCGTGACCTCGGGTCTGGCGGACGGCGACCGCGTGGTTGTCGAGGGCGCGTCCCTGATCAATCAAGTTCGTTGAGGGCACCATTCCATGTTCAAGTGGCTTCTCGAAAATAGCTTACGAAACCGGCTCCTGGTCATCATCGGGGCGCTGGTGCTGATGGCGTATGGCGCGTTCACCCTGACGCGCACGCCGGTAGATGTCTTTCCCGATCTCAACAAGCCGACCGTCACTCTCATGACGGAGGCTGGCGGCATGGCTGCCGAAGAAGTCGAGCAGCTCATCACGTTCCCGCTCGAAACGGCCATGAACGGCCTGCCCAGCGTCGAAAGCGTGCGCTCGGTCTCCAGCGCCGGGCTTTCCTTCATCTACGTGACATTTGACTGGAAGACCGACATCTTCCGGGCGCGCCAGATGGTCTCCGAACGCCTGACGTCCATGGAGGAAGGGCTAGCCCCGGGCGTGACGCCCACGATGGGGCCAATCAGCTCAGTGATGGGCGAGATCATGCAGATTGCAATCCCCATCGGTGCCAAGCCCTCAGGGCAGAAGAACGCAGCCCCGCCGCTGTCGGCCATGGACACGCGCGAGTACGCGGACTGGGTGCTACGCCCCCGGCTGATGGCCATACCTGGCGTTGCCCAAGTCATCCCGATCGGAGGCGAGGTCCGTCAGTTCCAGGTCCAACCCAACACCACACGAATGTCAGAGCTGGGCGTGACTGCGTCCGATCTGGATGCGGCTCTCAAGGGCTTCTCCGCGAACACTTCCGGCGGCTTCCTGGAGATCAATGGCCGCGAGTACCTGATCCGCAACCTGGGCCGCACGTCCCGACTCGACGACCTGCGTAACCTGCCTCTCGCGGTGCGTGCGGGCCAACCCATCCTGCTCCACCAGGTCGCCGATGTTCAGTTTGCGCCAGCCATCAAGCGCGGCGATGCGGGCTTCGAGGGCCTGCCAGCCGTGATCCTGGGCATCCAAAAGCAGCCCACGGCCGATACGATTGCACTGACCCGCTCGATCGAGTCAGCGTTGGCGGACATGAAGGGCTCACTGCCGGCTGGCATGGCCGAGCCGCAAGTGACCTTCCGACAAGCCAACTTCATCGAGGCGTCCATCAGCACGCTGCAAGGCAAGCTCATCGGCGCATCGGTCTTCGTGGCGGTGATCCTGTTCTTCTTCCTGGGCACTTTGCGCCCCCTGGTGATCGCGTTGACCGCGATTCCTGCCTCGATCTTCGTGACCGGGCTGGTGTTCCACTATTTCGGCCTATCAATCAACACCATGACGCTCGGTGGGCTGGCGATCGCCATCGGCGGTCTCGTGGACGATGCTGTGGTCGATGTGGAGAACATCATGCGGCGGCTCAAGGAGGACCGCACCCGCCACCCTGAGAACCGGCTGACGCCCCTGGTCATCGTTGCCAGGGCCTCGATGGAGGTTCGCTCGGCGATTCTCTACGCCACGATGATCATTGTGCTGGTGTTCCTGCCCCTGTTCGCGCTGCCGGGGATGGAGGGGCGCTTGTTCGTGCCGCTGGGCATCGCCTTCATCGTCTCCACACTAGCCTCGCTGCTGGTCTCTGTGACGGTCACTCCGGTGCTGTCGTACTACCTGCTGCCCAAGATGAGGACGCTGGACCATGGCGACACTCGGCTTCTAGCCTGGTTGAAGGCGCGCTATCAGGGCGGCCTGCAGCGGGTCTTGCAGCGGCCGCGTGCCGCCCTTGGCATGGCCGCTGTGGCTGTCACACTGGCTGTCGCCGCGGTGCCATTCTTTCCGACCACGTTCCTGCCCCCGTTCAATGAAGGAACGTTGCTGGTGGGCCTGCGCCTGAATCCCGGTGTGACGCTGGCCGAATCTTCGGCGCTTGCCCAGCAAGCCGAGCTGCTGGTCGCGCAGGTGCCAGAGGTGCAGCACGTGGGCCGGCGCAGCGGACGGGCCGAGCTGGACGAGCATGCCGAAGGTGTGCATGTCAGTGAACTGGACGTGGGTCTACTGCCTGCCTCAGAGCTAAAGCGCTCCATGGAGGAGATCACCGCCGACATCCGTTCGCGTCTGGCTCACTTGCCCGGGTCCATCGGCATTGGCCAGCCGATCTCGCACCGCATCGACCACATGTTGTCGGGGGTGCGCTCGCAGATCGCCATCAAGGTGTTCGGCGAGGACCTGGACGTCCTGCGCGGGCAGGCGGATCTGCTGCGCTCCAAGCTGGCCGGAGTTCCAGGACTTGCCGATCTGGAGATAGAAAAGCAGGTCCTGGCACCCCAGATCAAAATCCGCGTGGATTATGCGGCGGCGGGACGCTACGGCGTGGCCGCACCGCAAATTCTGTCCACGCTGCAAAGCCTGGTCGAAGGCGAAAAGATCACCGAGGTCATCGAGGGCAACCGCCGCTTCGCGCTGGTGGTTCGCCTGCCCGAGCAGGCGCGGTCGATTGAGGCTTGAACCGCATCCTCATCGACACGCCCATGGGTCGGATCCCGTTGTCGCGCCTTGCCACCATCGAAGACAGCGACGGCCCCAACCAGGTCAGCCGCGACGATGGCCGTCGGCGCATAGTTTTGTCGGCCAACGCTCAGGGACGGCCGCTGTCCGAAGTAGTGGCCGACATACGCAGCGTCGTCCAAGAAGTGCGCTTGCCCGAAGGCTACTTCATCACGCTGGGCGGCCAGTTCCAGGCACAAGAGGAAGCCTCGCGACTGGTGGGCCTGCTGTCCATCGTCTCCCTGACGCTCATGTTCGTGGTGTTGTACACGCGCTACAAGTCGGTCGCCCTATCGGCGCTCATCATGGTGAACATTCCATTGGCCCTGGTCGGCGCCGTGTTGGGCTGTGGCTGTCTGGCCAGCCGTTGTCCGTGGCCGCTCTGGTCGGCTTCATCACGCTCGCGGGTATTTCTGTGCGCAACGGCATCCTGAAGGTGAGCCACTACCTCAACCTCATGCGCATGGAGGGCGAGGACTTCGACCAGAAGATGATCGTGCGTGGCTCGCTCGAACGGCTTTCCCCGGTTCTGATGACCGCGCTGGTCACGGCCTTCGCGCTGGCCCCGCTGTTGTTCGAGGCGTCCCGACCCGGTACTGAGATCCTGCACCCCGTCGCGGTGGTGATCTTCTCGGGGCTGGTCAGCTCCACACTGCTAGACACCTTCCTTACACCCGCCATGTTCTGGCTGTTCGGCCGCAAGCCTGCCGAACGCCTGCTGGACGACCGCGACGCGGAGGCATTCTGATGCAACGCCTTCTGTCACCCGATTTCAACCACCGTAACCCTATAGGAGCTTTCATGCCTGTTCTCTTTCGTTCCCTCGCGGCAGGCGCCGCACTTGTCCTGGCATCCGTCACGGCCTTCGCCGCAGGCGACCATGACCATGCTCATGATCACAAGCCGCTACATGGCGGCGTCGTGACCGAAGTCCGGGACGTGGACTACGAGCTGGTCGTTCAGCCAGCGATGGCGCAACTCTACCTGCGCGATCACGGCGAGCAGGTTAATGTAAGCAACTCCACAGCCAAGCTCACGCTGTTGACCGGCTCACAAAAGCAGGAGGTGCAACTCACGCCTGCCGCAGACGGAAGTCGCCTCGAAGGCAGCGGGACCTTCGCTGCGACCAAGGATACAAAGGCCGTCGTCCAAGTCGAACGCGAGGGCAATGTCACGGGTGTCCGGTTCGTTCTGCCGTAGTGTTCAACGTGATCGTCAGGAAACTCGCTGTGATCTGGCGATCTCACAACAAAAGGCGCGACATAGGCGCTCACTATTTCCTCAAGAACTTGGGAGATGTAAATCATGGACATGCATTTCGACGTCATTGTTATCGGTGCCGGCCCTGGCGGATACATCGCTGCCATTCGTGCTGCCCAATTAGGTATGAAGGTCGCTTGTGTAGATGCCTGGAAGAACAAGGACGGCAAGCCAGCACCTGGCGGCACCTGCAATAACATCGGCTGTATCCCTTCGAAAGCACTACTGCAGTCGTCAGAGAACTTTGAACAAGCCAAGCACCACTTTGGCTCGCACGGCATCTCCACGGGAGATCTGCGCATGGATGTGACCACGATGCTGGAACGTAAGAATCAGGTCGTGAAGTCCAGCAACGAAGGCATCCTTTATCTGTTCCGCAAAAACAAGGTCCAGTTTTTCAACGGCCTGGCGTCTTTCACCAGGGCTGTCGATGGTGGCTTCGAGGTGAGCGTCGCCGCTGATGAGGCTGTTACCTTGGTGGGCAAGCAGATCATCGTTGCCACAGGCTCCAACGTGCGGCCGCTCCCCAACCTACCGTTCGATGAGCGGGTCGTGCTCTCCAACGACGGTGCGCTGGACATCGCGGCCGTGCCCGATCGGTTGGCCGTGATCGGTGCCGGCGTGATCGGCCTGGAGCTGGGCTCCGTTTGGCGCCGCCTGGGGGCGGATGTCACGATCCTCGAAGGCTTGCCCAGCTTCCTGCCAATCGTCGACCAAGCCATCGCCAAGGAGGCGAAGAAGGCGTTCGATAAGCAAAACCTGAAGGTCGAACTGGGCGCGAAGGTTCGCGAAGTCAATGCAACCGAGGCCGGCGTGACTATTCACTACACCGACAGCCAAGGCCAGACGCAGTCCTTGCAGGCAGACAAAGTGATCGTGGCTATCGGCCGCGTGCCCAACACCGAAGGCTTGAATCCGGCCGCCGTGGGACTCCAACTGGATGAGCGCGGCGCCGTGGTGGTGGACGATGAATGCCGCACCAATGTGCCCGGCATCTGGGCCATCGGTGACGTGGTGCGTGGCCCGATGTTGGCGCACAAGGCGGAAGAGGAAGGTGTCGCAGTGGCCGAGCGCATTGCCGGCCAGCACGGTCACGTCGATTTCAACACGATCCCCAACGTCATCTACACCAGCCCGGAGATCGCCTGGGTAGGCCGCACCGAGCAGCAGCTCAAAGAGCAGGGCACCGCCTATCGAATCGGTTCCTTCCCGTTCATGGCCAATGGCCGCGCGCGTGCGCTGGGCGACACGACGGGCCTCGTCAAGGTGATCGCCGATCCTGCCACGGACGAGATACTCGGCGTGCATGTAGTCGGCCCGCAGGCCAGCGAACTGGTGGCCGAGGCCGTTATCGCCATGGCGTTCAAGGCCAGCAGCGAAGACATCGCCCGCATCTGCTTTGCCCATCCGACCCTCTCCGAGACGTTCAAAGAGGCCTCGCTGGCAGTGGACAAGCGCGCGCTCAACTTCTGATTGATCGGAAGCGGCATCCAAACCGCCCACCGCCCGCAGCTGCGGGCGGTGGGGCGCATATCGCCATGGAACGTAGGCCACGCATGCAACGGCATGCTATGCCCAACAGTTACTCGTCGTTGTGGTCTTCCGCGATGTGGGTGGCCATATCCAGCAGCACCTGGTTCACGTGCTTGTCCGCCACCTCATAGAAGATCTGTTTGGCCTGGCGCACGCCCTTGACCAGGCGAGCACCGCGCAGCAACCGCAGGTGGTGGCTCACCAGTGACTGCGAGAGTTCGAGGGTTTCAGCGATATCCCCGACCGAGGATGAGCCCTTCATGCAGCACAGCATGATTCTCAGCCGGGACGGGTCACCCAGGAGGCGGAATGTCTCAGCCAAGATGGTCACGTCATTCTGTGACAGCGATTCCAAATTGGCGCTGGGATCCTTCGGTGGGGTACTGAATGGCTTACTTGTATTCATTTTTAAAATATTTCCTAACCTCGAATGGCTGTTTTCGCCCTTCAGAATTAACAAGGCAGCAGCCGCTTAGGCGCGCGCAGCAAAGAACCAGTGCGAGCCTGGCAGGCAAGGCCTCCGCTCCCCGTGCACCGGGTCATTTCTGAAACCTGACAGCATCCGAAAAAGCGCTTGACCTTCCCACGATGGTAAACCCTAAGCTCCCTCCATGTCGAATTTCAACTATGGGAAGCACACCATGAGCATGGCAACAACGAGTAGTGCTGGCGGCCAAGCAGCGGCAATCAGCCTGCCCATCGAGGGCATGACCTGCGCAAGCTGCGTCGGCCGAGTCGAGGCCGCCCTTGCCAAGGTCGAGGGCGTGGCAAGCGTGTCTGTCAATCTCGCCACCGAGCGAGCGGACATTCGCCTGAACCGTGCTGTCGATCGCATGGCGCTGATCCAGGCGATCGAGAAGGTAGGGTACGACGTGCCTCAGGGCACCATCGAGCTGGCGATCGGAGGCATGACCTGCGCTTCGTGCGTGGGCCGCGTCGAGAAGGCGCTCAAGGCGGTGCCGGGCGTCACTGAGGCTGTGGTCAATCTGGCGACCGAGCGCGCTACCGTGCGTGGTGTGGCATCCGTGCAGGATCTAATCGCGGCTGTCGATAAGGTCGGCTACGAGGCCAGCCCTGTCGATACCAGCATGCAGGCCGACGAGGAAGCCGCCGAGAAAAAGGACGCCGAGCGCGCCGAACTCAAGCGCGACCTGACCCTGGCCGCCGTGCTGGCGCTGCCTGTGTTCGTGCTCGAAATGGGCTCGCACATGATTCCCGGCATGCACGAGTGGGTGGCTTCCACCATCGGCATCCAGCAGAGCTGGTATCTGCAGTTCGTGCTGACCCTGCTGGTGCTCGCCATTCCGGGCTGGCGCTTCTACGAGAAGGGCTTCCCGGCGCTGTTCCGCCTGGGTCCCGACATGAACTCGCTGGTCGCGGTCGGCACGGCCGCGGCCTTCGGCTATTCGATGGTCGCCACGTTCGCGCCCAGTCTGCTGCCGGCCGGCACGGTGAACGTGTACTACGAGGCGGCCGCCGTCATCGTGGCGCTGATCCTGCTGGGCCGCTTTCTTGAGGCACGGGCCAAGGGCCGCACCTCCGAGGCCATCAAGCGCCTGGTCGGCCTACAGGCCAAGGAGGCGCACGTGCTGCGCGACGGCCGCATCGTGGACATCCCGATCAACGACGTGGCGCAGGGCGACATCGTGGAAGTGCGCCCCGGCGAGCGCGTGCCGGTCGATGGTGAAGTGACCGAGGGCCGCAGCTTCGTGGACGAGTCGATGATCACCGGCGAGCCGATTCCCGTCGAAAAGGCGGAAGGCAGCACCGTGGTCGGCGGCACCGTCAACCAGAAGGGTGCGCTGACGCTGCGTGCCACCGCCGTGGGCGGTCAGACCATGCTGGCGCAGATCATCCGCATGGTCGAGCAGGCGCAAGGTTCCAAGCTGCCGATCCAGGCCGTGGTGGACAAGGTGACGCTGTGGTTCGTGCCCGCCGTCATGCTGGCCGCCGTGCTGACCTTCCTGGTCTGGCTGGTGTTCGGCCCGTCGCCCGCGCTGTCCTTCGCGCTGGTCAATGCCGTGGCGGTGCTGATCATTGCCTGCCCGTGCGCCATGGGTCTGGCGACGCCGACCTCCATCATGGTCGGCACGGGCCGGGGCGCTGAGATGGGCGTGCTGTTCCGCAAGGGTGAAGCCCTGCAACTGCTCAAGGACGCCAAGGTGGTGGCCGTGGACAAGACCGGCACGCTGACCGAGGGCCGCCCGGTCCTGACCGACCTGGAGATTGCCGACGGCTTTGACCGCAACCAGGTGCTGGCGAAGGTCGCCGCCGTGGAATCGCGCTCGGAGCATCCGATCGCACGCGCCATCGTCGAGTCGGCCGTGGAAGGTGGCATCGCGCTGCCGACGATGACAGACTTCGATTCGGTCACGGGCATGGGCGTGCGCGCCACCGTGGACGGCGCGCGTGTCGAGGTCGGTGCCGATCGCTTCATGCGTGAGCTGGGGTTGGACGTGGGCGGCTTCGCTCGCACGGCCGAGCGCCTAGGCAACGAGGGCAAGTCGCCGCTGTACGCCTCGATCGACGGCCGGCTGGCCGCCATCATCGCGGTGGCCGATCCGATCAAGTCCAGCACGCCCGCGGCCATTGCCGCGCTGCACCAGCTCGGCCTGAAGGTGGCGATGATCACCGGCGACAACGCGCGTACCGCGCAGGCCATCGCCAAGCAACTGGGCATCGACGAGGTGGTGGCCGAAGTGCTGCCGAGGGCAAGGTCGAAGCCGTGCGCCGGCTGAAAGCCAGCCACGGCCAGATCGCCTACGTGGGCGACGGCATCAACGACGCCCCGGCGCTGGCCGAGGCCGACGTGGGCCTGGCCATCGGCACCGGCACCGACGTGGCGGTGGAGTCGGCCGACGTAGTGCTGATGTCGGGCAACCTGCAGGGCGTGCCCAACGCCATCGCGCTGTCCAAGGCGACCATCGGCAACATCCGCCAGAACCTGTTCTGGGCGTTTGGCTACAACACGGCCCTGATCCCGGTGGCCGCTGGCGTCCTGTACCCCGCATACGGTGTGCTGTTGTCGCCGATCTTCGCGGCTGGCGCGATGGCGCTGTCCAGCGTGTTCGTGCTCGGAAACGCGCTGCGCCTGCGCCGCTTCCAGCCGCCGCTGGCGGCGGATACCGCTCATTGAGAAAGGAGGAACACCATGAACATCGGTGAAGCATCCAAGGCCTCGAAGGTCTCGGCCAAAATGATCCGCTACTACGAGCAAATCGGTCTGATCCCTCCGGCTGACCGCACCGATTCGGGCTACCGCGCCTATACCCAGGACGACGTTCACCGGTTGCATTTCATCCGGCGTTCGCGCGACCTCGGCTTCTCGGTAGCCGAGATCACGGACTTGCTGGGACTGTGGAATGACAAGTCGCGCCAGAGTGCTGATGTAAAGCGTCTGGCCCAGCAACACATCGACGAGTTGGACCGGCGCATCGAGAGCATGCTGGAGATGGCCGCGACGCTCAAGGCGCTGATCCGGTGTTGCGCCGGCGACGAACGGCCCGACTGCCCGATCCTGCACACGCTGGAGCAGCCCGATACCAGTGACAACAAGCCCGAAGCGCGCACTGGCGCAGTGCCGCGCCGCGCGCGAGCCAACGCAGCAGGAAAAAAGCCGCGTGCGCACTGAGCAGCCAGGAGAGATATGCCCAAAATCACAGTCTTGCCCCATCCTGAACTGGCTCCCGAGGGAGCCGAACTGAACGTGCCAGCAGGCACTTCGATCTGCGAGGCCCTGCTGGACAACGGCATCGAGATCGAGCATGCCTGCGACATGAGCTGTGCCTGCACGACCTGTCACTGCATCGTGCGCAAGGGGTTTAATTCTCTAAACGAAGTCGAGGAGTGCGAGGATGATCTGCTCGACCGGGCCTGGGGACTGGAGGCGCAGTCGCGGCTGAGCTGCCAGGCCATCGTTGCGACCGAAGACCTGACCGTCGAGATCCCCAAGTACACGATCAACCATGCCAAGGAGAACCACTAGGAGCCTGCGTGCTGCCTCAGGCGCACCGGCCTGCGGCAGGGTTGCTCTGGCAGATGGAGGACTGACGGCATTGCAGCCAGATAACCAACCCGTGGGCCAGACCAACCCGCGAGCCAGGTGTCTACACTCCCTTTGCACGGTCGTCGGTTAGGCTGGAAAGGTCATCAACGTCCTTAAATCCGTGACGGCCGGCCCATGGAAAGTCACACAGGAGAAGTCCTGCATGTCTGCGCCCAAGCTAGCCACGCTCTACCGAATGGTCATGCCCGGCCATACCTGCCCCTACGGGCTGAAGTCGCTCGATCTGCTCAAACGCAAGGGCTACGAGGTCGAGGACAAACACTTGGCGAGCCGCGAGCAGACGGATGCGTTCAAGAAGGAGCATGGCGTCGAGACCACGCCCCAGGTCTTCATAAACGGGCGGCGCGTGGGCGGCTACGACGACCTACGCAAATTCTTCGGCATGTCCGTGAAGGACAAGAACGCCGTGACCTACACCCCTGTGATCGCGCTGTTCGCCATGGCGGCCGCGATGGCGCTGGCGGCGAGCTGGGCGGCCTTCGGCCAGCTCTGGAGCATTCAGGCGGCAGAGTGGCTCGTGGCCTTTGCCATGTGTCTCCTGGCGCTGCAGAAGCTCAAGGACGTGGACGGCTTCGCGACGATGTTCCTCAACTACGACCTGCTGGCCAAGCGCTGGGTTCGGTATGCCTATTTCTACCCGTTCGCGGAGGCCATCGCAGGCGTCCTGATGGTCGCGGGCGTGGGGATGTGGGTGTCGATTCCGTTGGCGCTGTTCATCGGGACCGTCGGGGCCGTGTCGGTTTTCAAGGCGGTCTATGTCGATCGCCGGGAACTCAAGTGCGCCTGCGTGGGCGGGGACAGCAACGTGCCGCTGGACTTCGTGTCCCTGACCGAGAACCTGATGATGGTGGCGATGGCCCTGTGGATGTGGGCCAAGGTCGCCTACCTTGGGATGCACTGAGCGCCGCGCCAGATATGGCGCAGCGCACGTGCTCGCATCGGCCGTCCTGTGTGCATGCCGGCCACGACGCGGTGTTACTGCGCGCGCGGCGGGAAGCCAGCTTCGCTCAGGGCCGCGGCGATCTGCTCTTGCGAGGCCGAGGTCTGGACCTCGACACGGCGGGTCGGCGGGTCCGTAACGATCTTGGCGTTGGGGTCGATCGTTTGGATCGTTTTCGTCACAGTGCGGGCGCAGCCGCCGCAGGTCATGTCTTCGAGATGGAATTGCATGGAAAACTCCTTTCGGGTTGGGATGCTTAAAGTTTGATCCTTGCCACGGTTGGAAGGTCAAGCGCTATTTGCATCCCGCCACACCAACCTGCCGAATGTTCATAGGGGCAAGGCCGTGGTGCTCTTCACGCGGTCCAGCACGAAGCTGGTCTTGCAGTCTTGCACGCTGGGGTGCTTGAGCAGCGTATCGAGCACGAAGCGGGAGTAGTGGGCCATATCTCTGACGACCACCCGCAACAGGTAGTCCATGTCGCCGGTCAGCGCGTGGCACTCCACCACCTCGGGCCAGTTCTGAACCGACGCGCGGAACACGTCCATGGGGTTGCGCTTGTGCGAATCAGAGTGCTTTTCGAGGCGCACGTTCAGGTAGGCCGTGAGGGTGAGGCCGATGCGTTCGGGGTGCACCAGGGCCACATAGCCGGCGATGACGCCAGCCTCTTCGAGGCGGCGCACCCGCCTCAGCGTGGCCGAGGACGACAGGCTTGCGTGTTCGGCCAGTTCGTCGAAGGTGGACCTTCCATTGCGTTGCAATGCATCAATAAGGCGTCTATCCGTACCATCAAGGACTATTTCTGTGCTCATTTCTTTCACCACGCAGGAATCAGGCATCAAGAAGTCTATTTGCAATTGATTTTGCAGAAATGATGTGCGGGCTTTTTCTTACCATCTAGGGTGTCCAGATTTCCACCCCAAACCCAAGAGAGACACCCCTGATGACCGACCTTTTTGACAACCCGATGGGCCTGTGCGGCTTTGAATTCGTCGAGTTCGCCTCGCCGACGCCCGGCGTGCTGGAGCCGCTGTTCGAGAAGCTCGGCTTCACCGAGGTGGCCCGGCATCGCTCCAAGGACGTATCGCTCTACCGCCAGGGCGACATCAACTTCATCGTCAACCGCGAGCCTAAAAGCCAGGCGGCGTATTTCGCGGGCGAGCACGGCCCCAGCCCCTGCGGGCTGGCGTTCCGCGTCAAGGATTCGCACAAGGCCTACCACCGCGCGCTGGAGCTGGGCGCGCAGCCGATGGACATTCCCACTGGCCCGATGGAGTTGCGCCTACCGGCGATCAAGGGCATCGGCGGCGCGCCGCTGTACCTGATCGATCGCTTCGAGGACGGCAAGTCCATCTACGACATCGACTTCGAATTCCTACCCGGTGTGGATCGCCGTCCCAAAGGCCACGGCTTCTCGATCGTCGATCACCTCACACACAACGTCTATCGCGGCCGCATGACGTACTGGGCCGACTTCTACACGAAGTTCTTCAACTTCCAGGAGATCCGCTACTTCGACATCAACGGCGAGTACACCGGCCTGGCTTCCAAGGCGATGAGCGCGCCGGACGGCCTGATCCGCATCCCGCTGAACGAGGAAGCACGCCAGGGCGGCGGCCAGATTGAGGAATTCTTGATGCAGTTCAGCGGCGAGGGCATCCAGCACATCGCCCTGCTGTGCGACAACCTACTCGATGCGCTCGACCGCGTGCAGATGGCCGGTATCCCGCTGCTGACCGCCCCAACGACATCTATTACGCAAACTTGGAAAAGCGCCTGCCCGGCCATGGCCAGCCCGTGCCCGAGTTGCAGGCGCGCGGCATTCTGCTCGACGGCACGACCGAAGGCGGCCAGCCCCGCCTGCTGCTGCAGATATTCTCCGAGCCGCTGCTTGGCCCGGTGTTCTTCGAGTTCATCGAGCGCAAGGGCAACTACCGCGAGGGCTTCGGCGAAGGAAACTTCGGCGCCTTGTTCGAGTCGATGGAACGCGACCAGATCAACCGTGGCTCGTTGGAAATCAACCCGGCCTGATTTGGGCTTTTCCATGAAGGCAGAGCGCCTTCGGTCCTACATCTCGCGAGCCCCTCTGTGGGCTCGCGCTACTTTGGCGTCAGTACGGCCTTAGCCGCTCAAGCATTGAGCGGGTTGGGTTCGGCGTCACGTTCCGAAACAGTTGCTACCACTCTTGACTTGAGTTAATACATGAACATATGTATTCTTATTCAGATACACCGATGGCCTTTTTCCTCGCCCTGAAGAGGGACCCAGCACTACCTCGCCCCCTCTAAGCGCACTTCGGCAGCAATGCGCCGTGGCCAACCCAATGACCAGGATTGCTGAAGGACGTGCCCATGGAACTTCGTCATTTGCGCTGCTTCGTGGCTCTCGCCGAAGAGCTGCATTTCACCCGTGCTGCGGAGCGCTTGCACATCGAGCAGCCGCCGCTGTCCCGCACGATCAAGGAATTGGAAGACGAACTGGGGGTGCTGCTCTTTGACCGCGATCGGCGGGGAACGCGGTTGACGCCAGCGGGTACCACCTTCCTTCAGGACATTCGCCGGCTGTTCACCAACCTGGAGCAGGCACGAGAAAACGTCAGGGCGATCGCCGCAGGCCTAAGAGGCAGCGTGCGCATCGCCATCTCCGATGGCGCCATCGACCCGCGGCTGTCTGCACTTCTTGCCCTGTGCCGCCAGGAGGAGCCGGAGATCGAAATACGGCTCTCCGAGGTCACCCTGGCGGAACAGTTGCGGGGGCTGCGATCCGGCGACTTCGCGATCGGTTTCGCACACACTGCGGACGTCGGCGACGGACTGGTGACGGAGCCCATCTGGCAGGACCCGCTGGTGGTGACCTTGCCGATCCGGCACCCGTTGCTGGCCCACAAGGAAGTGTCGCTACGTGAACTCGTGAGTTACCCGCTGGTGATGTGCGATCCGCAGCTTTGCGAGGGCTACTGCCGCGAATTGACCCGGCTGCTACATCCCCTGGAGCGCGAGTCCACCATCGTTGAGCATGTCTCGTCGCTGGACATGATGCTCACGTTGGTCGGAGCTGGTTACGGCATCGGCTTCGCAACGGCGACCCGAATCGCGGTATGCCAACGTCCCGACGTGGTGATCCGGCCGTTGGCGCTCGATTCGGCCGTCATCATCACCTACCTGCTTCGGCCCGAAGGCGGTAGCGGACTATCCGTTCCCGTAGAGCGCTTCATCGAGCGTTTGCGTTCGCCAAAGAGCGATTAGCTACGGCGCCTGCGCCACACCCGGCGTCACGCATCGCCCTGAAGGTAGAGGTTGCGCTCCGTGGCCGTCATCAGTTCGGCCGAGCTGATCTTGAGAGCCAGGGAAATTTTTAGAATGAGAGCGAGTGTCGGCATGTGCTCGCCGCGCTCAATCTTGCCCATGTGCGAACGCGCGATCCCCGCCAAGCCCGCGAACTCATCCTGAGCAATCCCCTGATCCAGGCGAGCGGCTCGCACCGCTTGCCCGAACGCCAACGCCGGTGCGGACTCATAGGTGGTTACTCCGGCGGGCCGTCCAGGCCGAATAGTGCGCTTCTGCATTCGCAGAAGCGTCATGGAATCACTGATCTTTAACCACGTTAAAGATATCTCTTTAGTATGATGTCGGTAGATCTTTTCGATCCCCTCCCGCCGCCTCTTTGGGGGTATCCATGCATGACGTCATCAGTCCGCCCCGAATTTCACACTCGCCATAGCGCCAGGTGTACCGTCTTCACGGCTGTCGGCGCTGCTTGCACTGCAGCGAGCGCAGGAGCCGGGCGTCGCGATGGCCGTGCGTGAAGTTTCGGATCAAGAGTTGATGACGGGCCTGCAGGAGGGCCGCTACGACGCGGGACTATCTCTTAGCGGTGCGGGGGATCACCTGACGAGTAGCCGGAGGCTATGGTGCGAAAGCATGGCCGTTGCGATACCACCGCGGTCCCGCTTAGTTAACCAGGCGAAGCTCACCATCTCAGATCTTCAGGATTATCCAATCTATCGCTGGCGGGTGGAGGCTTGCCCCTTGCTGGACGAGAGGTTGGCCTCCCTCATGCCAGTGGACCAAGAGAACATCCTGTCTGCAACTTCATTCGAGATGATGGCGCTGTGGGTCTCATCCGGCTACGGCATCGGCGTATGCGCGCAATCGCGCATCGAGCGTGCCCATCAATGGGGGATCGGCATGCGACCGCTCGCCGATGGCCCCTACAATATCGTGACGTACCTCCAACGGCCCCACGCGCAAGCCGATTCTGCTGCCAAGCGGTTCGAGCGTAGAGCGCTACAGATTGCTGGGGAAGGTGCAAGGTGATGGGCCTACGGCCGGAAGCGTCATCCCGGCCATAGGCTGACCCGTGGATTAGGTTCCCTCGATCACCACAGCGCTGTCCACTAGCCTACGAACGCTCTGCCGCACATCTTCCGGGACGGGCTGCGGGGCGACGGCCTTGGGCACATCCTCGTGATGCTGGTAGTCGCCCATGATGACCCGTACGATCGCCGGCACGTTGGTCGGCGTGACCGCATCGATGGCGGCGCGATCGCCCAGGTCAGGGTGCGGCTGGGTCAGCATGCGGTAAAGTCCCCAAGAATCCGCGTGCGGGCACTGGTTCATGAGCACCTGGGCCAGCCTGTGTTTGAGCGGCACCAGTTGCCAGTCCGGAACACGCTGTCCCCGATTGCCAAGGCTGATAGCCAGCAACTTTCCGGCTTTCAGTTCGCGGTTGATCTGGTCCTTGGACTTCCCGGCCAGCTTGCCGAACAACGGGACCGGCAGGCTGTTCGGCGACTCATAGATAGCCAGCATTTCCTCGCGCTCGCGCTGGATCGCGGACACTTCCGGCTCTGGGACATGCACCGGAGGCGGCGGCAGATGCGACAGTCTCCGGAACGTGATTCCGCCGCTGCTCGAAGTGACGACAATGGGCGTTGCGACAAGGGACTGCACGCCGGGCACAGGGGGCTCGGCCACGATGGGGGCCGCACCCACCGCCTCTTCCACTTCTGCCATCGCAGGCACCCCATCGATGCGGATGGTCAGGTGTGCGCTCGCAGCTTCTACCTCGCCCTGTTCGAGCAGGTCGAGGCGATCGGCCCAGTCCTGCATCATCCGGCGCCTCGGCTCCACGTATTTGGCGTGGTTGTAGGCCGAGCTGACCTTGTTGGGGTCGGAGTGCGATAGCTGTGCATCCACCCAAATTTTCGGATAGCCGATTTCGTTGAGCGCCGTCGAGATGGTGCCGCGGATGCCGTGCCCGGTCAGGCGCCCCTCGTAACCCATGAGCTGCAAGGCCTTGTTCAGCGTATTTTCGCTGATGCGCTTCTTGAGTTCGCTGGTATGAGCCAACAAGTACTTCTGCGCCGGCCGCATCGCGCTCAGAAGATAGCGCACGATCTCGATGGCCTGCAGAGAGAGGGGCACGATGTAGGGCGGCACGTCCTGCGGCCGCTTACCGGCCTTGCGCATTTCGTCCTGGAGCTGCTTGACGAATTGTGGCGGGATGATCCACAAGCCGCGGTCGAGGTCGAACTGCTCAGGCTCGGCCAGCCGCAATTCGCCCGTCCGCACCCCAGTTAACAACAGCAGCCGCACACCAAGCTGGGTCTGCCAGCCGCGGGGGGTGTAGAGCCGAAGCTTCTGAAGGAACTCGGGCATCTCGGGCAGGTGCAGATAGGGATTGTGGGTCACCGGGGGCTTGGGTTCGGCCACCACATCCAGGTCAGCAGCAGGGTTGACCTCCAAGCCCTCGGCAACGACCAAGGCATAGCGGAACATCTGGTTGAACCAGGTGCGAACCTTCTCGGCGGTGGTGAACGCTTTGCGCTTCTCGATCGCCGCCAGAACTCCCAGGAGCTGAGGGCGGCGAATGTCGTAGATCGACATCTTCCCTAAGGCGGGCAGCACGTCCTTGTTGAAGATGCGCAGAATCTGCGACAGGGTGCTCTGGCGGCCTTCCTTGAGTTCCTTGCGGCGATGCTCGACCCAGGCATCAAAAACGTTCCTAAAGGTGTATTCACCCGCCAATTTGGCCGCGTGCCGGCGCTGGTCACGCTCGATTTGCGGATCAACCCCCCTGGCAAGCAGGGCTTGGGCCTTATCCCGCTCGGCGCGGGCCTCGCGCAAGCTGAGGGCAGGATATCCGCCCAGGGACATACGTTTTTGCTTGCCCAGCCAGTAGTAGCGAAACATCCACGACTTACCGCCTGCAGCAGAGACCATCAGGCCCAGGCAGTCATTATCGGAGAGGGTGTAGCGTTTTCCGGTGGTTCTTGCCTGCCGGACGGTCAGATCAGAGAGTGCCATTTCGAGGCTCCTAAGTAATGACTTAGGCCCTATGCTCGTCATGGTTCCCGCTCAGCCCCAGCAACTATCCGGTAGCCGTCCCACCCGTATTCTTGTGCCTCAATTGGTCACTCAAAAACGGTAGCTGTGGGTGGATTTCCGTGGCGCTCGCTGGAATGGAAAAAGGGGCCGAAGCCCCTTTTTTCAATGACTTACAGACGTCAGTAGAAGTCTGTAGATCATAATTTGGAGCGGGAAAACGGGTTCGAACCGTCGACCTATACCTTGGCAAGGTATCGCTCTACCAACTGAGCTATTCCCGCAAATCTGTTCGCTGCATCACAGTGAAGCAGGCAATTGTATAGTCAAAAAAGAGTCACTTTTGTGAGCTTGGCCCACTTTTTTCGCCTACCGTTGATTTCATTGGTTTTTTTGCTTGTTTTGCATAAACACTCAATGCACTTGCTATGTAAACATGAGCATGCCCATGGGTGCCTCGATGGAGGATTTGCGCGTCTGTTTGTGGCGCGTTTGGAGTTACGAATGTCATGCCGGTTGCTGCTGAGCACCTGGGTGACTGCACTCCGGATCGCAGAAGCCAAGCTCAAATCCCCATAGCGTTTGCGCACGGAACACCGACATAGGCGAGTTCCGCGGTTTCCACATCGAGGCTATAGCAGTAGGTCATCCCTCGTCGAAGCAGTCACAGCTCTACTCAGCAGCAGACGCTCAAGAAGGCCTGGGCGAGTTTATATGCATGCCTCCCGACGGGACCTACTGAGTTACTGCTGCTCCTGGAAGGACTGAATCAGACCGTGGGCGAAGAAACCTCGACCCGTGTTGAATGCACCGTGTCCACCAAACCGGCAAGCAATGCGTTTCCAATTTCCCCTGTGCGAACGGACACAACCGATAGCAGCGTGTCACTGATGCCATGCGTGTCTTCACAGGCGCCTTGCAAGAAGATGTTGGGGCGAAAATCTTCGGACGCGGCCAGCCGGTAGAAGCGATCCACCGAGAAGTCCCCAAGATACGGCTCCAGCGGCGCAAGCAATTCCAGGTGCTGCTTGCGGGCGTAGCCCGTCGCCAGCACTATGGCGTCGTAGCGCTTGATGCATTGAAGACCGGTGTCATGGTCACGCAATTCCAGGTGAATACCGGAAGCGTTGGAGCGCGCCGCTGTCACCTCATGCTGGCGCAGGACGCTCAACCGATTGCCGCGCGCCACCTTCTGTTCATACAGCGTTTGAAAGATGCTTCGGATCAGGTCAAGGTCGGCCACCGCGTAATTGGTGTGGGCGACCTCATCGAGCAGTGCCACACGCTCATCCATCGGACGACTGAATACATAGTCTGTGTAGTCAACGTTGAACACCTCGTTGACGAACGGGCTGTCGTCCGCCGGACGGATGGACCGTGCGCGCATCACCAGGTCCACCTGGGGCGCATGTGCACGGCTCTGCAAGTCCATGAAGATTTCTGCTGCGCTCTGGCCCGCGCCAATCACGGCAACGCGGCGCGCCGTTTCCAGGCGCCCGATGCTACGCAGGTAATTGCTGGAATGGAATACCCGCGGATCACCATGGAGTGCGCTGAAGCAATCGGGAATTTTTGGCGTTCCGCCAACGCTGACTACAAGATTGCGGGCAAGGCGCTCTTGTATTCGCCCCGCCGCATTGCGCGAGCGCACGCGAAGCAGCTCTATCTCGCCGCCTCGCTTTTCCGGTAGCACCTCGAACACAGTCTCGCCGTAGGCACAGGCATGTGCGAATTGGCGAGCCGCCCAATCCAGATAGTCATTGAACTCGCGCCGACTCGGATAGAAGCTCTTGAGGTTGATGAAATCCGGCAGACGACCGCTCTCATGCAGATAGTTGACGAAGGTGAATCGGCTCGTCGGGTTGCGCAACGTCGCCAGATCCTTGAGAAAGGAAATCTGCATGTGCGCCTGATCCAGCAGCATGTGTGGATGCCATGCAAAGCTTTCCTGGCGCTCAATGAACAGCGCATCGACGGGCTTGCCGCCTTCGCAGCGCTCCTTGAGCGCAATGGCAAGAGCAATGTTCGACGGCCCGAAGCCGATGCCGATCAGATCGTGAATAGGTTGCATGGAAAATCAGCTCCTTGGATTGACGGACTGCGACCTCAGGCCGCACGTTCCTGCGAGCGCGCGTGGTCTTCGACGATGCGTCCTGCGCGCATCGTGATCACGCGGTCAGCCAGGTGGAAGTAGCGGTCGTCGTGCGAGATGACCACCAGCAAGTGACCCTTCGCGCGCAATTCGGGCAACAACTCGGTATAGAAGAGATGGCGGAAGGCCGGATCCTGATCCGCGGCCCACTCGTCGAACACCATCACCGGTCTTCCATCGAGATAGGCGTGCACCAGGGCAAGTCGTTTGCGCTGGCCGGTGGAAAGATCCACGGTGCTGAACGCGCCATCCTTCACGCTCACCTTGTGCGCGATCTCCAGGCGCTGCAGATAGGGCTGCGCTGCTTGCGGAAGCGTTGCCGTCGTCGCGCCATCCGGACCCACGGGCATTAGATTCTCGAACAGGTAGAAGTCAGAGAAGACGGTGGTGAACAATTGCCGGTAGTCGTCCCGCGTCTGCGGCTTCACCACCACGCCATCGCGCAACACCTCCCCTTGCTGCGGCGCATAAAGGCCCAGCAGGAGCTTGATCAAAGTGGTCTTGCCGGAGCCGTTGTCTCCCACTACAAACACCATTTCACCGCATCGCAGTTCGAGATCGATGGGCCCCAGCACAAACGGCTCTCCGCCCTCGGGTGCGTCGAAGGAATAGCACACTCCACGCAAGTCGATGCCGTCGGCCAAGGTGGCCGCCTCGGCGGGCCGCTCAAGGTGCAGATGCGACTCCGGTGTGGCAAAACGTGCGGACAGATCGGCAATGCGCTGGAACGCCACGCGAGCGCGCCCGACATTCGGCAGCACATTGGCAATGGTGTCGAGCGGACCCTTCAGGTACAGCAGCACAAGCACAAAGCCGCTCAGCACCGCAGGTTCCGTCTCCCGGAACGCCGCCCAACCCAGAATCACGGCGATCAGCAGAAAGAACAGCGCGGAGCCAAAGGCATTGGCGATCACATAGGTGTAGATGGCGCGTCCGTTCACTTCGCGAATCAGATCGACGATGCGCGCCACTTGCTCGCCGAACATCTGCGTGCGGCGCGCACGGTGCATGCGCAGTTCCTTGGCGCCCTCGCTGATTGCACGATACGCCTTGTGGAGCTGGTCTTCATGCTCACGCGCCTTCCAGAAACCCGTTTCGGCCCGTGTCTGCGCGACGATCTGCACCGTGGCGCCGAGGACAAGCATCACCACGACCAGCACGAACAATGCAGGCGAGAGCACGGCCAGGTAGCCAAGACATCCCAGCGCAACGGCCAGCGCAATCAGCATGGAAGACATCACGAACGCCACATCGCTGATCATGTCCACGTCCTGCGAAAGAATAGGCATGAGGCGATGCGTACGATAGCGTTCGAGCGCGTCGATCGGAGCTGAAAGAATCTTCTCCGCCAGACTTCTGCGTACCTGCGCCACCAGCCGCTGACCTACATAGTTGGTCGACACATCCGAGAGCATGCGCCCGAACAGCGCGATGGCACACAGCGCGATGAAGGTCACCAGCAAGGCTCCCGACATTCCTCCCTGCTGGTTGAGCACATCGTTGATGGTGCTGAGCAATGCAACGGTAGCCGCACCGGACGCAATCCCCATCACTGCGGACAGTGCCAACCATGGCATGAAGGGTTTGAGCAAGCGCCAGATTTCCGCGGCATTGCTACTCGATGGATTGGCAGCATCAGCAGATGTCATAAAAAAATCTCTCTCCGCCCAAACGGCAGGGAAGCGGCACAGCGATGACCTGAACGACAGGAACATCGATGAGCAGGAACAATGAAAATGCGGCCGCCTCATGGCGGTCGTCTTTTGCATAGACGGACGGAGTCAATCGATGTTCACGTCGCGATGCGATGCATCACCACTTCAGACGTCGCGGTAGCTGTGCGATGTCCGCGTCCACGCGGCCCGTCGCCACGTCGACACAGCGCCGCTTGGACGATGACAAAGCCTCGACGCATGCAGTGTGAACAAATTGCATGCTGTTTCGTCTTGCCTGTGTCGCTTCCTCTCTTTTTCCTACGCTCCCATGCCACAGGCCAAGCTCGTCTATATCTTGTCTTTACGGAACGCCGCAGCCGACAAGGCCGGCCAACACGTCGACTACCAGGGCGCACCTCGCTACATGAAGTCGCCGCTGGAATATCTTGCCGAGGCGCTTGATCGATCGCCTTTGGGTGACGCCTACTCTTTCGAAGGCATCGTCTACGACGATGACGCCGAGTCCCCGCGTGATCGGGCAGCGCTGGGAGACTATGGGTTCGAATACGCCCCAGGTCGTCCATGGATCTTTCCGCCGCAAATGCGCGTGCAAGGGAAGTTGCTGCTGGACATGCTGCACGCCGTTCCGTCTACCTACCGACGGTTGCCTCTGGACTCGCCTCAACGCCCGGCGGCCAAGACCGCTTATGAACGCACCCTGTTCGACAAATTGATCGCGCTGCGCGCCGATGTGGTGTTGCTTGACGGCCTGTTGATCATCCTGGACGAACTGGTGCGGCCCGGCGCGCATTTCGAGCGTCGCGTGGTCAACATCCATCCGGGCATCACCCGCATCGAATCCCCCTATGAGCGCCGCGGCGCGTTTGCCACGCTCGACGCGCTCCACGGAGCGCAGGGCCGAAAGGTGATCGACTGGCACAGCCTGGAAACGGTCGAGGCGCCGCAGGTGCAGAAAACCGGTGCCTCCCTGCACTATGTGGACAACGGCATCGACTCCGGAGAGGTGATTTTCGATGTGCTCGGCACCGACATCGACCCGCTCGACTCGATTCTCGAGCTGCGCTGGAACAACTTCAACCACAGCCTGTTCCCGGCCCTGCATCAGGGTCTGGCGCTGCTGGCCCCTCACATCCGTCAAGGAGAACCATGACCTCACCCGTGGCGTCGCAGAACGCATCCTTCATCTCCTACGCAGGTGGCCTCTCACACGAGGTGACCCATGCCGACAACCACCTTGCAGTGCGCACTCGCAAGACCGGCGCATTGTCCCGGTGGCTGGTCGATGCAGACCCCACACGTGCACTTGCATTGCGTCAGATCGAAGGCGCCATGACCGAAGAAATCGCCGAGTTGCACGCCTTGGCGGCCATCGAAGCAGCCTTTGTGCATCATCCGGGGTATCGCAGCGCCTTGCTGGATGACGTCGAACGGTTTCCGGACCTCGCCGCCACGGGTGTAGCGCTTGCGGGCGCCGATGGAGAGCTGCGCGTGTGCCGCGAAACGTTGTGGCAACAGCCGCGTTCATGGCTGCCCCAGGTCCATGCACCCATTGCACTGCACTACACACTGACAGGTGGAAGGCGGCATCCGACGCGCGCGCCCAAGCCCCGAGGCACGTTGTACCAGCGCTTCGTGCCGTGGCTGGGCAAGACATTTTCGTTTCGAAGCTTCGACATGGAGCGTGATCTGCCGATGTTCAACCGCTGGATGAATGATCCCGATGTGGCTCACGTCTGGCAGGAGGAAGGCGATCTCGCCAAGCACCGCAGCTACCTGGAAGCCATCGACAGGGATCCGCACATGTACTCGATGGTTGCCTCCTTCGATGGCGAGCCGTTTGCATACTTCGAAACGTACTGGGCCAAGGAGAGCCGCATCTCGCCTTTCTATGACGTGCACGACTATGACCGCGGATGGCATGTTCTGGTGGGTGAACCAGCCTTCCGGGGTCGCGCCTTCGCCACCGCGTGGCTGACGTCGATATCGCACTACCTCTTCCTGTGTGACCCTCGCACCGAACGCGCCATGGGAGAGCCACGGATCGATCACCTCCAGCAAATCCGGAATCTGGACAAATCAGGCTACGCCAAAGTCAAAGAGTTCGACTTGCCGCACAAACGCGCGTTGCTGGTGTCGATGCTGCGCGAGCGCTACTTCACCGACGCACTGTGGCAGCCTCGCGATGAGGGCGCGCCAGTCTCCGGTCTGCCGCGTGGAAGCCTCTGTGCGACGCCACTGGCCGCCAGCTAGACAGAAAAACATCGCTCATCCGGCCCATCGGCCCATCGGCCATCGGCCCTCACCGACCGAATTCACCCTGCAGATTTCCTTCATTCTCGAGAACATCGCCATGCATCCCAAAGACTCACCGGAACCTCGTTCACTCAACGTATCCCTGGCGGCCGTCAGTGCTGCCGTTGGTGCAGCCATTGCCGTCCTGGGCGGAACAGCGTCCGCACAGACGTCCACCGTCCCTGCCGCAAAGGAGATCAGCAGCAACGCGGTGTTGCCGACGGTCACGGTGACTGCCGACAGCGAAGATGGCTCTGGCCAAGTCAGCGGCTACAGCGCACTTCGCAGCACCGCGGGGTCAAAGACCGACACGCCCATCGTCGAGATTCCGCAGTCGGTGTCGGTGATCACCGCCGACCGCGTCGAGGCCATTGGTGCCACCACCGTTCGTGATGCGCTGGGATACACGCCGGGAATCGGCATCTCTCCGTATGGTGCCGACTCGCGCTATGACTGGATCACCGTCCGCGGCTTTGATGCGTACAGTCCCGGGTTCTATCAGGACGGTCTGCCGCTGCGAAACGCCAACTCCTTTGCGGTGTGGAAAGTCGAGCCCTATGGTGCGGAGCGCATCGACGTGCTGCGCGGACCATCTTCCGTGCTGTATGGACAAGGCAGTGCGGGCGGCGTGGTCGACGTGGTGAGCAAACTGCCCACGGCTACGCCCGTGCGCGAGTTGCAGCTCCAGTACGGCAGCCACAGCCGTAAAACGATTGCCGGCGATTTCGGCGGCGCACTCGACGCGGATGGCAAAGTGCTGTACCGCATCGTCGGACTGTTCCGCGATGGCGATCTGCCGGAAGGAGGCGCACGCGATGACCGCACCTATCTTGCGCCATCGCTGAGCTTGAAACTGTCGAACGACACGAAGCTCACCCTGTATGCGCAGTTGATGCGCAATCGCGCAGGAGTCAATACCCGTGTGCGCCCTTGGTCGGATCCTTGGTGCCGAACGCCATCGGCACTTACATCCCAAGTTCCCTGTTTTCCGGCAATCGCCATTTCGACCGCTTTGACCAGGATCAGCAACTGCTGGGCTACCAGTTCGATCACCGCTTCAACGACACGCTGACTTTCCGGCAAAACCTGCGTGCCGGACACATGAAGCTCAACTATGCAGGACTGCAGGCACCGAGCTACGCAACGCTGAACGAGACTGACCCGCTGGACCCGGCGAATTTCCAGGCGCTCAACCGCCCGCTGTTCGGCAGCCGCGAGTCCGCCAAGGGATTCAGCCTCGACAACCAGCTCCAAGCCGATCTGCGCTCTGGGGATTGGCAACACAAGGTGCTGGTAGGCCTGGATTACCAACGCAACCGGTTCAAGGCCACTAGCTTCAGCGGAGGCAGCGCTCCGTTGCTTATCATCGACGCCCCTTCCTATCCGAACGGCCCGTTCGAGGTACCTGCTCCCTACGCCATCGATGACACGCTCCTCACGCAGACCGGACTGTATCTGCAAGACCAGATCAAGTGGGGCGAGCACTGGCGACTCACCGTTGGCGGGCGCTACGATCAGGCGAGCAGCGACTACACCGACAAGCTGGGCGGCACCAGCACCAAGATATCCAACAACAAGTTCACCACGCGCGCCGGCCTCGTGTACTTGGCGCCCAGCGGGCTGGCGCCCTATGTGAGCTACACGCAATCGTTCTCCCCCATCACGGCGATCAATCCACTGACGAAAGCGCCTTTCGACCCGGAGACCGGTCGCCAGTACGAAACCGGCCTGCGATACCAACCCGCTGGCACGCGGGACATGTACAGCGCCGCCATCTTTGATCTGCGCCGACGAAATTACGTCACCTTCGACCCCAACTACGTCCCCTACCAGACCGGCGAAATCTCGGTGCGCGGCCTCGAACTCGAGGCCACCACGCAGCCCGTCGCGAGGATGAACCTGACCGCTGCCTACACTTACACCCAGCGCGCCATCGTCACCGCCAGTGCCAACCCCGCACAAATTGGAAAACAGGCGACCGCCGTGCCACGCAATCAATTGGCCTTGTGGGCCGACTACCGTTTCCTCAATCGCATCAAGGTGGGTGTTGGGGCGCGTTACGTCGGTTCGACCCACGGGAACGGTGGCATCTCACCTGTCAAGGTCCCAGCCTACACTCTGATCGATGCGATGATCGGCTACGAGCTGCCTCAATGGACGCTAGCACTGAATGTCCGGAACCTGACCAACAAGACCTATCTTGCAAACTGCGACGGACAAGCGCAGTCCTGCTACTACGGTGACCAACGTACGGTCACAGCGACAGCCACGTATCATTGGTAGGCGAACCGCTTTCGATCGGCGAGCAAGTGAAAGACATGCCGACATTCAACAGAACGGGGGCCACGGCCCCGTTCTTATGCACTGTCGATGTCCCGCAGTCTGTGACGCAATGAAGCGCCCAGCGCAGGGTGTCTGACGATGTCTAGATGATCGGCGCCTGCGATGACTTCGGTGGCCACGACCGGAGTAAACTCCGACCAGTCGCGCAGTGTCGCATCATGCTGAAGCGAGCTGTCAGCGACATAGACGTGTAGCGGTTGTGCGCAAGCAGCATGCCGGTGGCGCGCCAGACGCACACGGCTGTCGAGCGTAGCCCACAGAATGAATTCGGCGGCCTCATCGCCGTTGCCATCATTGGGCACCGTCTGCGCCGGGTCTCCCAATTGCTCGGCTACCCAACACCGTTCGCTGTCTGTCATCCGGGCAAGCAGCGCGCGCCATGGATCGGCCATGGAAGAACGGCTCAGCCATGACGCAAGTCCGTGCTCGACTTCAACGCATGTCATCGGCTGGCGCGGTAACATGCGCTCCGGCTCGAAGACATCAACCGCCGCCACAAACGCGACCTTCACACGGCCTTCCAGCCTGCGCGCCACTTCCACTGCCAGATCGCCGCCGATCGACCACCCCAGCAGTGCACACCGTCCGCCCGGAGCGTTGGCCGCGATGAACTCCGCATACTCTTCTGCCAAATCGTCCACCGCAAAACCGCGCCAACGCCTTGTCGTGTACACATGGCTCACGAAACCGTACACCGGCCGGTCCCCGGCGAGTGCGCGTGCCAGCGGCAGAAACTCGCGCGTGTTGACGATCAGGCCTGGCATGCAGAACAGCGGAACGCCCTCACCCGTCGCCTGCAGACACACGGCATGGTGTGCCTGACCATGGCGCTGATGCAGACGCGCGGCCAAATGGGCCAGATCAGTGGACTGCATCACATCGGCCAGACCTAGCTGGTTGCCACCCGGTAGCTTGCGCCGCACTTCCGCGATGAGTCGCAGACTCAGAATCGAGTCACCGCCGAGCTCGAAGAAGTTGTCATGGCGCCCCACCCGCTGCACCCCAGCACCTCGCCCCAGATCTGCGCAAGCAGGCACTCCACCTCGCCTCTGGGTGCCTCATGCGCGCCACCACCCTCCAGCATCGTCGCCGCTGGCGGCAACGCCTTGCGGTCGATCTTTCCGTTGGCGTTCAGCGGCAGCGCCTGCATCACCATGATCGCCGTCGGCACCATATAGTCCGGCAGCACGCCCTGAAGCCGCTCGCGCAACTGCGCCCCATCGGTCTGCGCTGCGGCGTGCAGCGACACATAGCCCACCAGACGCGCACCCACCGTTGTCGCCGATGCCACCGTTGTCGTTGTCGCCTTTGCCGTGACCACCACCGCCTCCCGCACCTCGGGCTGGCCCAGCAACTGGGCCTCTATCTCTCCCAGCTCGATGCGAAAGCCCCGTATCTTCACCTGATGGTCCAGGCGCCCCAGGTATTCGATCTGACCCTGTGCATTCCAGCGCACCAGATCTCCCGTGCGGTACAACCTGCCGCCCTGCCCGAACGGGTCGGCCACGAAGCACTGCGCCGTCAACGCCGCCCGCCCCAGATACCCCCGCGCCAGACTCACCCCTCCGATGTACAGCTCGCCCGCCACGCCCCGGGGCACCAGGTTCAGCTCGCTGTCCAGGATATAGGTCTGCGTGTCCGTGATCGGTTGCCCGATCGGCACCTGGCTTTGCCCATCGTCGCGGCAGGTCCAGCGCGTGACGTGGATGGTTGTCTCCGTGGGGCCGTACAGGTTCTGCAGCGTCGCCCCTTCAGCCGCGCAAGCGCTTCTTTCTGCGTCTGCGCCGGCATCGCCTCTCCCCCACGATCAGGTGCTTGAGCCGCGTGTGCGCCTCGATGCCCGGATGCGCCAGGAACGCCTGCAGCATCGCTGGCACGAAGTTCATCGTCGTGATCTGGTGGCGCTCTATCAGCTCCACGATCCGCGCCGGATCCCGGTGATCGCCCGGGTTGGCCACCACCAGCCGCGCTCCGCTCGTCAGCGGCCAGAAGATCTCCCAGCACGAGACATCGAAGCCGAACTGCGCCTTGTGCAGCACGGTGTCGGCTTCCTCCAACTGGTAGCTGCGCTGCATCCACGCCATGCAGCTGCTCAGCGCATCATGGCGCACTGCCGCGCCCTTGGGCTGGCCTGTCGAGCCCGAGGTGTAGATCACATAGGCCACGCTCTCGCCGTGCACGGCAACGCACGGCTCGCTCTCTGGCCGGGCCTGTAGCGCAAGCTGCTCCACTTCCAGCACGCAGAGCGAAGCCGTCGGCGCAATGCACCCTTGCGTTGCACGGTGCGTGAGCAGCAACGCGATGCCGCTGTCGGCCACCATGTAGGCCAGGCGCTGCGCGGGGTATTCCGGGTCCAGCGGCAGATAGGCACCACCCGCCTTGAGCACCGCCAGAATGCTCACGATCATCTCCACCGAGCGCTCCATGCAGATGCCAACGAGCACCTCCGGGCCCACACCACGCTCCATCAGGTGGTGCGCCAGACGGTTGGCGCGTGCATTGAGTTCCCCGTAGCTCAGCGTCTCGTTCGCAAACAGCAGCGCCGTGCGCTCGCCGGGCTGGCGCGCAATCGCCCTGTGCGCCGGCTCCAATTGCGCCTCGCGTGCGCCGTTGATGCCCATACTCCGCAGCTCTGCCATCTCCTGCTCGCACAGTAGCTGTACATCGCCCACCGCCACATCGACCGGCGAAGCCAGCGCCTCCAGGATCGCCACGTAGTGCCCTGCCAATCGGTGGATTGTCGGTGCGTCGAACAGTTCGCTGGCATAGATGAAATCCAGCTTCAGTGCGCCACCCACCTGCTCGGTCGTTTCGAGCACCAACTCGAACTGGGCATCGAGGTCGGGCACGGGATGGTGCCGTACCGCAAGGCCGTCGATGGCATCGAACGCCGAGATGTCCTCGATCAAATGATTGAACATCACCTGAAACAACGGGCTGCGACTGCTGCTGCGCTCGGGCTGCAAGGCCCGACCAATTGCTCGAACGGCAGGTCCTGGTGCGCCTGCGCGCCCAGCACCGTATCGCGTGCTTGCGCCAGCACGCGGGACAACGGCATGCGCCCGTCGATCCGGTTGCTCAACACGAGTGTGTTCACGAACAGGCCGACCACGGCTTCAAACTCGACCCGATGGCGATTGGAGATGGCGCTGCCGACGCGGATATCCCGTTGCCCGGTGTACCGATGCAGCAGTACCTGCAGGCCCGTCAGCAGCGCCATGAAGAGTGTCGATCCCTTGCCGTTCGATCGTTCGCGCAATCGCTCCAAGAGCGGCGCGGACAAGGTGAACCCGTGGCGTGCGGCACGGTACTCACCCGCATGCGGCTGGCGCGGGCGGTCCGTGCGCAGCTCCAGTACCTCGTGCGCACCGGACAGTTGTTCGCGCCACCACGCGAGCTGCCGCGCGCCCTCGCCTGCCGCAAGCCAGTCTCGCTGCCAGAGCGCGTAATCGGCGTAATCCACCCAACCGATCTTCTGCGCGGTTTGCTGTGTTGCTGCCGCTCCAGAAAGGCGCAACGCATAGTCCGCCGCCATCTCGTCCATCAGCAACTGCATCGACGCGCCGTCTGAGGCCATGTGGTGCATGGCCAGCGCCAGCACGTGAGTGTCATCGGCCACGCGCAACAGCGCCGCACGCATCAGGTCGCCCCGTTCCAGATCGAACGGCATCTGCTTGAAGCGCTGCAGTTCCTGTGCGATGCGGGCATCGCGCTGTGCCACAGGCTCGGCGCGCAAGTCGATGTCTTCAAGCGACACCGTGCCAGTGGGTGCAATCCATTGCAGCACGAGCCCCTGTTCGTTGGCACGAAACGAGGTTCTCAACGATTCGTGACGCTGGCACAGGGCAGCCAACGTCGCACGCAATGCCTCCGTGTGGAGCGAACCAACGATCTGCAGAGCACCGCAGATGTGATAGGCCGAACTCGCGCGGTCGAGTTGCCAGAGGAACCATTGCCTTGACTGCGCGTGCGAGAGCGGCAAGCCACGCGAGCGTTCGCATGCAGGCACCACCTGGATAGGCGAGGCCGCAGCGGTGGCTCCCTGCCCGATGCGCTTGCGCACTTCGGCTGCACATTCATGCAGGCGCGGAGCATCGAACATCAGCCGCAGCGGAAAGTCGATGCGCCAGCGGGCCGCGATGCGCGCCGCTGCCTGCGTTGCCGACAGGGAATTACCGCCGTGCGTGAAAAAATGCGCATCCCGCTTGAGCGGGGCGTCGTATGCGCGACGCAGCACGCCGCGCCAGATGCCGTCCAGCGCTTGCTCGGTTTCATCCAAAGCCGATGTGCCGGGCATCTCACCGTCCGGGCCACCCTTCACCCACGTGGCGAACTCATGAATCGCATAGGCATCGGCACTGCGATCCATCCATTGCGCACGGCAGGCGCTTCGCTGCAGCTTGCCGCTGGTGGTCTTCGGCAGACCTCCGGGATTGAGCAGCACCACCACCGACAATGGCTCGCCGAACGCCTCGCTCACCGCAGCGCTGAGAGCCTCCACCAGCGCAGATGGCGATACGAGTTTCTGCATGCTGCGCGATACTTCGGCAGACACGCCGATGCCCTCACCATCGGGCCTCTGCGTGGCAAACACCGCGACCCGGCTCTTGCGCACCGCATCGACTTCGGCTTCAATCACGCGCTCGATGTCCTGCGGATAGATGTTGTGGCCACGCACGATGATCAGATCCTTGATGCGCCCCGTGACATACAGAAGCCCCCCATCGCACAAAAACCCCAGATCGCCCGTGCGCAACCATCGTCGGCCGTCGCGTTCGACAAAGGCATCTCGCGTGGCGCGTTCGTTGCACCAATAGCCGGCGGCGACGCTCGGGCCATGAAACCAGATCTCGCCAATGACGCCCGATGCCACATCGATGCATGTCGCGGGATCCACGATCGCCAGCGCATGCTCCGGCGGCACCTGTCCACAACTCACCAGCGTTGCGCCGTCCGGATCGGGCACGCCCCTGCCCGCCGCCAGAGCGTCGGAATTGAAGCCCCGCGCGATCATCCCCTCGCCGCTCGACGTGCCTGTCACATACAACGTCGCTTCGGCAAGCCCATAGCAGGGGAAAGCTGCCTGCGCGCGAAAACCTGCTGGAGCAAAACGCTCGATGAAGTCGCGCTCGGTATCGGCACGCACCGGCTCTGCGCCCGTATAGGCGCATTGCCAATGCGATAGATCGAGCTCATGAATCTGCGCATCGCGCGCCCGTTCAAGACACAAGCGAAACGCGAAATCCGGCCCCCCGCTGTGGGTGGCTCGGTGACGGGAAATCAGCTCCAGCCAGCGCACTGGCCGCTCCAGAAAATAGCGCGGCGACGTCAACACGACGGGAACACTGCAGTACAACGGCAGCAGCAGGCCTCCGATCAGTCCCATGTCGTGGTACAGCGGTGCCCAGGTCACGTACCTCGAATCGGGCCGTACATCGAAGCCGATGCGCATTGCCTCTTCATTGGCCATCAGGCATGCGTGCGTGACGATCACGCCTTTGGGAGCCGATGTCGAACCCGAGGTGTATTGAAGGAAGGCCACATCTTCGGGCTGAGGCTCACAAGGCTGCCATTGGCTCGCCAACGCCATGTCGATGCCATCGACCACCATGATCTGCGCCCCATCGAAGAGCGTGCCATTCTTGTCCATGGCACCGGCGAGCGCCGCCGACGTGAGCACGCAGCGCGCCTTGGCATCGTTGGCCACGCCCATGAGCCTGGCCATGTGCTGCGGACGCATCGACTCCGGAGGGAAGATCGGTACGGCGATCACACCGCTGTAGAAGCATGCCAGCATGCACACCGCGTAGTGCTCGCTGTTGTCGAGCATGATGAGCGCCCGCTCACCCTTGGCAAAGTGCTGTTGCAGCAGCGCTGCCAATGCCCTGACACGCCTTTCGAATGCGCCATAGGTAAAGGGAGTTTCGACATACGTGCCGTCCACGTGGTCCGCGACGGTGAGCCAGATGTCGTCGGGCTTCAGGCGCGCGAGCTCTCTCAGGTGCGCCACGAAATTGGCGTGGCGCCGATGCAGGGATTCGGTCACGGACATATCCTTCTTCCTATGGGTACTGCGCACGCACGGGCGCGCGTCCGGTGCTCTCGCGCAGCGATGCCGATGGCGTAGTGCCGACTCCAATCGCCGATGATTCGATTCGCCGCACAAGTGCCGCAATGAAGGCGCGCTCGTCGTCGCGAATGAAGAAATGGCCGCCATCGAACCAGTCGAGCGTGAACGCTCCACTGGTTGCTTTCGACCACGCCTTCATGGCGGGCGCGCCAATGGCATCGTTGCGACCAGCAAAGACATGCACCGGCAGCGGCAGCACCGCACCGACCTGCGGTGCGACAAAGCTGCTGCACACGCGGTAATCGGCACGCAACAGATCCAGCGTGAGACGCAACAACTCGTCGTGTTCGAATACCGCATCGGGCGTACCGCCCTGGCGCCGCAGGTCGGACACGAGCGACGCATCGGTATGCATCCCAGCCAGATGGTCTACATCGCGCGCCGAAGGTGCCGCGCATCCCGACAGGAGCAGCGCCCGCGGAAGCGCTTTGCCGTTTGCGCGCAGACGAGTGGCGACGCCATACGCCAGCAACGCGCCCATGCTATGGCCGAACAGCACAAACTCGCCGGGCATCCTGTGCGACTGCTCATCGCAGATACCTGCCACGAGTGCAGCGAAATCTTCAACGGGTGCCTCGACCATGCGGGCACCGCGCCCGGGCAGCTCGATGGGCGCAAGGTGGATCCAGTGCGGTAGATAGCGGCGCCAACGCAGGTACATGGTGGCACTCGCGCCGGCACAGGGCAAACACAGCAATGTGACGGGCGCGTCGTGCACTGCGGGCATCAAACGTTAGATGCCTGCGCCTGGTTGTGCATCCATTCGCGCAACGAGCGCGGACGCATGTCTGTCCACGTGCTTTCGACAAAGGCAAGCACTGTCTTCTTGTCGCCACGCACGCCTTCCACGGCCTGCCAGCCTCCGGGCACCGCCTTCCAATGCGGCCAAATGGAATACTGTTCTTCGTGGTTGACCAGAACGATGAAGACTTCGTCCTCGCGATCAAAACAACTGGTTGACATCGGTGCGTCCTTCTGTGAATGAATGTTCGGGAGCATTCGACATATGAAATCGAACCTCCGAGAATCGGCACAGCGATGCCTTTCCTGCGGTCCCTGCAGACATGACGTCTTGCAAGCGCCGCTGTTCACTCAATCAGTGCGAAACACCATGAACACCGAACAACCATCTGCATGATCACCGCGCCTCGGGATCTAGCAAAAGGTCTGCAAAACCGCTGATAGCTGCAGTCGCCTCTGCAATCAAGCCATTGACCAAGCCCAGCGCACACCCAAGGTTCTGAGCAATCTCTCGCTGAGTCATTCCTTCAACGCGATACAACTCGAAAACAGTTCGCGCACGACAAGGCAATTTCGACAAAGCTCTTTCGACACCGGCGACAACCTGGCGAGTGCACAGGTTCCGGTCCGGAGTGTCGATCGCTGGTACTTCCAGCGTCTCCACCTCGATATTGAATGTGCGATATGTGGACTCAACACGGTGACGCCGACAGTAGTCCAATGCCATGTTTCGCACCACTTGGTGGCAATACCCGAGTGGTTGATTGGCCTGACGCTGGCACGGGCAATCGACCAATTTCAAATAGGCGTCCTGCAATACATCGTCGGCCAAATCTGGCGTGTTCACGATTTTTCGCGCCACACGCCAGAGCTGAGCACGATTTTCAATGAAGACGCTCTCCAGCGACGAATCTTGCATTTCCAAGGGCGTATCGAACAACGTGGCCTCCCCGTCAAGACGGTCTGCGATGCGCTGATTCGCATTGCTTTGATCCAATCCTAAATCTAATTAGGAATTGTTTGCATTTATATTTGATGACACACTTCCCGAATTGAATGTCGACCGTCTATTGCCGCGCACCGCTCCGCTGACCACGTTCTCCACGACAGGATGCCGTTATGTGTTTCTCTGCCGCCCCCTTTTCTTGCCACCGGGCCACATCGATTTGTGGCTCTGCCGACACAAAGACGCGAGTGATAAGGCCTTACAGGATCGATGTCTTTCCATACTCGCGCCAGACGAGGTATTACGTCGCGCGCAATTTCGTTTCGAACGTGATCAACACCAGTTTTTGCTGACGCGCGCGTTGGTGCGCACGGTGCTGTCGCACTACGCGCCAATCCCTGCGAGGGAATGGCGCTTCTCCCCGGGTCCACACGGCAGGCCGCACATCGATCACACATTGGCAAGCGCAATTGACGGACTCGATTTCAATCTGAGCCACACCAACGGCCTGGTCGTGCTTGCCGTGGGCCGCCACATTGAGTTCGGCGTCGACGCAGAACACCTTGCGCGCGCACCTGCAACCGAAGCAGCGAAGCTTGCATTCTCGGAAGCCGAGATGAGCGCGCTTGAGAGCTTGCCCAGGCCATTGCAGGACCGCCGGTTTTTTGAACTGTGGACTTTGAAGGAAAGTTACGTCAAGGCTCGCCGCTCGGGCATGCAGATTGCGCTCGACAGCTTTGCGTTCTCCCTCCTGCCCGACGACGACCACATTGGCTTCACGACCAGCGACCAAACGGGACACCACTGGTCGTTCTGGCAAATGGAAGCAACTCCCGATCACTTGGTATCGCTGTGCGCGGCGACCCATCGGGCATTGCCGCTTGTCTGCCGAGAAGCCATGCCATTCGATACAGGACGCGAATGGAAAGCGGACTGGCTGCGCTCAAGCTTCGGCTCGGTGCAATGCCACCAGGCCCATGAACATTTTCACGTTCCAACCGTCTAGTCCATAACGGGGTATCCGCCTCAATGACTCACTTTGCGCAATGCACCTCGTCGGCGCACCATCATTCTTACGCGATTGGCGACGGCGTCCGTGCCGATGAACGCCTGCACCCGCGCATCCACCATCGTTTTCATGACAATGACTGCTGACACCCACCGCACTTCGGCGATTGGCCACCGACCATGCGTCAGATCTTCGTAACCCTGCACAAATGGGCCGGCCTGTTGATCGCTGGTTTCCTCGTCATGTCCGGCCTCACCGGCGCAGTCATCTCCTGGGACCACGAGCTGGATGAGCTGCTGAACGCGCACCTCACCACAGCGCGAGCAACAGGACCCGCGCTGCCGTCGCTGGAGCTTGCGCGTCAGATCGAGGCGCGCCATCCCCAGGTGACCGTAGTCGCCATTCCGATGGCTGCCGAGCCGGGTCATTCACTGGTATTCGGTGTCGAGCCGCGATTTGACCCGGTTGCAGACCGGCACTTCGAGCCGGGCTTCAACCAGGTCTTTGTCGACCCCGCGTCAGGCGAAGAATTGGGGCGGCGCGCATGGGGATCCGTCTGGCCGATCAACAGGGAGAATTTCGTCTCGTTCCTGTATGAATTGCATTACAGCCTGCACCTGCCGACACTCTGGGGCATTGACCGCTGGGGAACATGGTTGATGGGGTTGATCGCGCTGATCTGGACGGTTGACTGTTTCACCGGCTTCTACCTGACGCTACCGGCTCGTCGCACGCGATCCGGAGAGGTATCGGCCCCACAGCCAGGCAAGACTTGGTGGCGGCGCTGGATGCCCGCATGGAAGATCCGAAGAGGAACGGGCTTCTACAAGCTCAACTTCGACCTGCACCGCGCATTCGGATTGTGGACATGGGCACTTCTGCTGGTGATTGCCTTCACCGCCTTCTCTCTGAACCTGTACCGCGAGGTGTTTTTTCCAGCCATGTCGCTGGTCTCTGACGTGACACCGACACCGTTCGAGCAACGCCTGCCTGCGCCTGCGAATCAGCCCGTGAATCCCGTGCTGAGTTACGCCAACGCACTCGAGGTGTCGACCAAAGAAGCGCAACACCGCGGATGGACGGCGCCCGTGGGCAAGCTGCTTTACGCGCGACTGTTCGGCATCTATGTCGCGCAGTTCTACACGCCCGACGACGAGCATGGCGCAGGCGGCGTGGGTCACCCCATGTTGTTTGTGGATGCGCTAAACGGCCAAATTCTCGGCAGCACCGAACCATGGAAAGGAACCGCGGCCGATCTCTTCGTCCAGGCGCAGTTCCCCTTACATTCAGGACGCATCTTGGGTCTACCAGGGCGTATCCTGATTTCGACGATGGGCATCGTCGTTGCCGCGCTCAGTGTGACTGGTGTCGTGATCTGGCTGCGCAAACGACGAGCACGTGGCCATCTGCCGCAGAAGACCCCAAGGTAGTGGACTGCTCCCATCTGGCTGGTGCGCTCACCACTTTTTTCTCAGAGCGGCTAACTGCCACCTGGCAGCAACTTGCTTTGATACGGGGTTGGAATTGAGCCCCGCGTTGGATGATTGCCATAGACGCCCCTTATTGATCCAACCGGATAAAACAGTCCGGTTCGTGGTCGCAGTGCTACCCATTTGAGGCAATTTGAGACCTATTCCAGGCGCTGGATCTGTGTTTAGGAAACCATTGGCAAAAAGCAAAAGCCCCGTAGATCGTTGAATCTACGGGGCTTGGCGCTATTAAATTTGGAGGCGCGATCCGGAGTCGAACCGGACTAACCGGATTTGCAATCCGGGGCATAACCGCTTTGCTATCGCGCCTTGATCGCTTCCGGCAGCCGCTTGATCCACCGATCAAGCCACTGGAAATCTGGAGCGGGAAAACGGGTTCGAACCGTCGACCTATACCTTGGCAAGGTATCGCTCTACCAACTGAGCTATTCCCGCATTTTATCGAGCCTCACAGTATATACCGTGTTTGCTGCGATGAACTGAATTGTAGCGCAGTTTTTTGGCCTTCCCAACAAACGCGCCCAATTTTTGAAAAATCTACGGGCAAGGCGGCCCTCAAAGTCTTGGAACCGCCTCGCCCGCAGATCATGTGTCGGCCATCAATGCTTGACCGAGCCACCCGCCGATGAATCCGCAGCAACCGGCGCGGCAGGAGCCGCCGCAGCGGCTGCGGCGGCAGCAGCGATTTCCTCGTCGGTGAGCGGCACCGGCTGACGGACCAGCGCCACTTCCAGCACCTTGTCGATCCACTTGACCGGCACGATTTCCAGACCGCTCTTCACGTTGTCGGGAATCTCCTGCAGATCCTTGACGTTCTCCTCGGGAATCAGCACGGTCTTGATGCCACCGCGCAAGGCTGCAAGCAGCTTTTCCTTGAGTCCGCCGATTGCCGTGACTTCACCGCGCAGCGTGATCTCGCCGGTCATGGCCACATCGGCGCGCACCGGAATGCCGGTCAGGGCCGAGACCATCGCGGTCGTCATGGCAGCACCTGCACTCGGGCCGTCCTTGGGCGTGGCGCCATCGGGCACGTGGATGTGGATGTCGCGCTTCTCGAACACCTGGTCCTTGATGCCCAGACGATGGGCGCGGCTGCGCACCACGGTGCGCGCGGCCTCGACCGATTCCTTCATCACGTCGCCCAGCGAGCCCGTGCGCGTCACGCCGCCCTTGCCCGGCATGGTTGCGACTTCGATGGTCAGCAGATCGCCGCCCACTTCGGTCCATGCCAGACCCACGACCTGTCCGACCTGGTCTTCCTTCTCGGCATGACCGTAGTTGAACTTGCGCACGCCCAGATACTCGGCGAGGTTTTCCGCGGTCACCTGGACCTGAGGAGTCACCTGCTTGAGCAGCAACTGCTTGACGACCTTGCGGCAGACCTTGGAGATCTCGCGCTCGAGCGAGCGCACGCCAGCCTCCCGCGTGTAGTAGCGCACGATGTCGCGCACCGCACTCTCCTGCACTTCGAGTTCTTCGGACTTCAGGCCGTTGTTCTCCATCTGCTTGGGCAGCAGATATTTCATCGCGATGTTGGTCTTCTCGTCTTCCGTGTAGCCGGACAGGCGAATGACTTCCATGCGATCGAGCAGCGCGGGCGGAATGTTCATCGAGTTCGAGGTCGCGACGAACATCACGTCAGACAGGTCGAAGTCCACTTCCACGTAGTGATCGGCGAACTTGTTGTTCTGCTCCGGGTCGAGCACTTCGAGCAGCGCCGATGAAGGGTCGCCACGGAAATCCATGCCCAGCTTGTCGATTTCGTCGAGCAGGAACAGCGGATTGCGCGTGCCCGACTTGTTCAGGCTCTGCAGCACCTTGCCCGGCATCGCGCCGATGTAGGTGCGTCGATGTCCGCGAATCTCGGCCTCGTCACGCATGCCGCCGAGGGCCATGCGCACGTACTTGCGACCGGTCGCCTTGGCAATCGATTGACCGAGCGAGGTCTTTCCCACGCCCGGTGGGCCGACGAGGCAGAGAATCGGCGCCTTGACCTTGTCCACCCGCTGCTGCACCGCGAGATATTCGAGGATGCGGTCCTTGACCTTTTCGAGGCCATAGTGGTCTTCGTTCAACACGTCTTCCGCGAATTGCAGGTCGTGCTTGATCTTGGTCTTCTTGGCCCACGGCAAACCGGTGAGCACATCGATGTAGTTGCGCACCACGGTCGCCTCGGCAGACATGGGCGACATGAGCTTGAGCTTCTTGAGCTCGCCCTCGGCCTTCTTGCGCGCCTCCTGGGGCATGCGGGCGGCCTTGATCTTCTTCTCGATCTCCTCGATGTCGGCACCTTCCTCGCCTTCACCAAGTTCCTTCTGGATGGCCTTGACCTGCTCGTTCAGATAGAAGTCGCGCTGGTTCTTTTCCATCTGCCGCTTCACGCGACCACGGATGCGCTTGTCGACATTGAGGATGTCGACTTCGCGTTCGAGTTGCTCGAACAGATTTTCGAGGCGGCCCTTCACATCGGCCACGTCGAGCACGGTCTGCTTGTTCTCGAGCTTGAGGGGCAGGTGCGCGGCGATGGTGTCGGCAAGGCGTCCCGGATCGTCGATGCTCGAGATCGAGGTGAGGATTTCCGAGGGAATCTTCTTGTTGAGCTTGACGTATTGGTCGAACTGCTGCATCACGGCGCGGCGCAGCGCCTCGATCTCGCTCGACTTGGGGTCGTCGACCTCGGGGTTTTCCAGCGGCGTGACGGTCGCGAGGAAGTGCGTGTCGGCGTCGTTGATCGCATCCACCTTTGCGCGCTGCTGGCCCTCGACCAGCACCTTCACGGTGCCGTCGGGCAGTTTGAGCATCTGCAAAATGGTGGAGACACAGCCGACCTCGAACATGTCTTCGACGGATGGCTCGTCCTTGGCGGCAGTCTTCTGCGCGACGAGCATGATGCGGCGATCCGCATCCATGGCCAGTTCCAGCGCCTTGATGCTCTTGGGGCGTCCCACGAACAATGGAATCACCATGTGCGGGAAGACCACGACATCCCGGAGCGGGAGCAGCGGCAAATCAATGGGGGTTGCGGGCAATGGAGTGTTTCCGGACATTTATATGATCCTTTAATAGCACCCTGGAGTTGAGGCCGCGGGTCGGTTTTTCAACCCGTCGCGCAGCAAATGCACGACGGGTCACGGTCTCCGGCTGCACCGCCAGCGAAGCGCAGCCAAATGAATTGCTGCGTCCTCAGGCGGTCTTGGCCGCCTCGCGGTACACGAGCAGCGGAGACTGGTCTTCTTCAATCGTGGATTCGTCAACGACGACCTTCTCCACGTTGTCGGTGGTGGGCAGGTCGAACATGGTGCCGATCAGCGACTGCTCCATGATCGAGCGCAATCCGCGTGCGCCGGTTTTCCGGGCCAGCGCCTTGCGGGCGATTGCCTTGAGAGCCGCAGGGCGGATTTCGAGGTCCACGCCTTCCATCGCGAAGAGCTTGCCGTACTGCTTGACGAGCGCATTCTTGGGCTCGGTCAGGATCTGCACCAGTGCATCTTCGCTGAGTTCGGCCAACGAGGTCACGACCGGCATGCGACCGACTAGCTCGGGGATCAGGCCGAACTTGATCAGATCCTCCGGCTCGATTTCCTGGAACACCTCGGAGACCGAACGCTGCTTCTTGCTCTTGACGGTGGCCCCAAAGCCGATGCCGGACGCCTCGGTACGGCTCTCGATCACCTTCTCCAGGCCGGCAAATGCGCCGCCGCAGATGAACAGGATGTTGGTCGTGTCGATCTGCAGGAAATCCTGGTTCGGGTGCTTGCGTCCGCCTTGCGGGGGAACGCTCGCCATCGTGCCTTCGATGAGCTTGAGCAGCGCCTGCTGCACGCCCTCGCCCGACACGTCGCGGGTGATGCTGGGGTTGTCGCTCTTGCGCGAGATCTTGTCGATTTCGTCGATGTAGACGATGCCGCGCTGCGCGCGCTCCACATCGTAGTTGCAGCTTTGCAGCAGTTTTTGAACGATGTTCTCGACGTCCTCGCCGACATAGCCGGCTTCGGTCAGCGTGGTGGCGTCGGCCATCACGAACGGAACGTCGAGCTGGCGAGCGAGCGTCTGCGCGAGCAGCGTCTTGCCGGAGCCGGTCGGACCGATCAGCAGGATGTTGCTCTTGGCGAGCTCGATGTCATCCTTACCGGCGCGATCCTTGTGGCGCAGACGCTTGTAATGGTTGTAGACGGCCACGGCCAGCGTGCGCTTGGCCTTTTCCTGACCGATCACGTAGTTATCAAGGTTGGCCTTGATTTCTGCGGGCGCGGGCAGATCGCCGCGACCTTCGCGACCGTTTTCGGGGTTTGCGGTTCGTCGCGAATGATCTCGTTGCACAGATCAATGCATTCGTCGCAAATGAACACGGACGGACCGGCGATCAACTTCTTCACCTCGTGCTGGCTTTTGCCGCAGAAGGTGCAGTAGAGGTTTTTCTCGCTGGAAGAGCCTTTTTTCTCGGCCATGGAAGCAATGCCTTATGACAAGGAACGTAGTCTGATGATAACGAAATAAAAAACGGCGTTTCTCCTGATGCGCTTCATGGTTTTTTTGCCCCGTTGTTCACAGGGCAAATGCCGGACTCATGCAGGGGCATCGGGGAAACGCCGGACCCTGGAGCGACGGTGCCCCAAAGGCGGCACCGGCTCCATCATCAGGGGCGCTTGGAGATGACCTCGTCCACGAGGCCGTATTCCTTGGCTTCGGGGGCGGTCATGAAGTAATCACGCTCGGTGTCGTGCTTGATCTTCTCAAGCGGCTGACCGGTGCGCTCGGCCAGGATACGGTTCATCTGGTCCTTGGTGCGCAGGATGTCACGCGCATGGATTTCGATGTCGGTCGCCTGACCACGGGCGCCGCCGAGCACCTGATGGATCATGATCTTCGAGTTCGGCAGCGAAAAACGCTTGCCCTTGGCACCCGCAGCCAGCAGGAACGCACCCATGCTCGCGGCAAAACCGCAGCACAGCGTGGAGACGTCCGGCTTGATGAACTGCATGGTGTCGTAGATCGCCATGCCCGCTGTGACGCTGCCGCCCGGCGAATTGATGTAAAACGAAATGTCCTTGTCGGGATTTTCGCTCTCGAGGAACAGCAATTGCGCCACCACGAGGTTGGCGGTCTGGTCATTGACCTCGCCCACCAAAAAGATCACGCGTTCCTTCAGAAGGCGCGAATAGATGTCGTACGAACGCTCGCCGCGACCCGACTGCTCGATGACCATGGGAACCATGCCCAAGGCCTGTGTTTCCAGTGCACTCATGTATATCTCCAGACAGATGGAAGCTTCACCTACTGTCCCGATGCCACCGATTGAGGTCGGCGCGGGACTCCAGAAATGAAATGGGGCTTGTACACCAAAGTACAAGCCCGCACGTCAAGGTATTGACGGTATTGACTCGCCGACCATCATAGCGGCAAGTTCGGCCCGCCCTGAGAGAATCAGGCCTGAGCGCCCATCAGTTCATCAAAGCTGATGTTCTTGTCATTGACCTTGGCCGTTTCCAGCACGAAGTTGGTCACATTGTTCTCGATCACCACGGCTTCCACGTCGGCCAGGCGGTTGCGGTCGCTGAAGTACCAACGCACAACGTCTTCCGGCTTCTCGTAGGAGGCAGCCAGTTCGTCGATGTGCGCCTTCAGTTGCTCGGGCGAGGCTTCCAGCTTGTTGGCCTTGACCAGCTCGGCCACCACCAGGCCCAGACGCACGCGGCGCTCGGCTTGTGGACGGAACACGTCTTCCGGGATTTCGGCCTTGTCGGCGTCCTTGATGCCGCGTTGCTTGAGGTCGGCCAGCGCGCTTTCACGCAGGCGGCCGATTTCGGCTTGCACCGACGCATTGGGCAGATCGAGTTCGGCCTTGGACACCAGAGCGTCCATCACGGCCTGCTTGTTGCGGGCCTGGAGGCGGAACTTCACTTCGCGCTCGAGGTTGGTGCGGATGTCGCCGCGCAGACCGTCCACGGTGCCATCGGCAATGCCGAGGGACTTGGCGAACTGTTCGTTCACTTCGGGCAGGTGAGCGGCTTCGATCTTCTTGACCGTGACCAGGAAGTCGGCGGTCTTGCCAGCCACGTCCTTGCCGTGATAGTCCTCAGGGAACGCCAGCGGGAAGGTCTTGCTTTCGCCCGACTTCAGGCCACGCACCGCGTCCTCGAATTCCTTGAGCATCTGGCCTTCGCCCACCAGGAACTGGAAATCTTCCGCCTTGCCGCCAGAAAAGGTCTCGCCGTCGATCTTGCCTTCGAAGTCCACGGTCACGCGGTCACCGTCCTCGGCACCCGCGTCCTTGGCGCGCTGCGCAAAGGTGCGGCGCTGCTTGCGCAGGATGTCCAGGGTCTTGTCGATGGCGGCATCGTCCACTTCGGCGGAAACCTTTTCCACTTCGGCAGTCTTCAGGTCACCGATCTTCACTTCGGGGAACACTTCGAACACCGCGTCGAACGACACTTCACCTTCGGGTGCGCCGTCCTTTTCGGTGATGCGGGGCTGGCCGGCAACACGCAGATTGGCTTCATTGGCGGCCTGGGCAAACGCCTCACCGACCTTGTCATTCATCACTTCGTACTGGACGGAGTAGCCATAACGCTGGGCCACCACGCTCATCGGCACCTTGCCGGGACGGAAACCGTCCATCTTCACGGTACGGGCCAGACGCTTCAGGCGCGAATCAACTTCGGTCTGGATCGAAGCAACAGGCAGGCTCAGCGTGATTTTGCGCTCGAGCTTCTCAAGATTTTCAACAGTTACGGCCATGGTAGTTCCTAGTGTCAGGGCTGTGGACCGAGCCGACTGCAGCGCAGGCAGTCTGCACCGTGTTCCGCCAAAGTCTCACATGTCTCGCGCACGAGGCACCAGGCCCCATCGAAGGGCCGGAATCTCATGCGCAGCAATATCTAACTAAAACGTAGATTTCGTAGATTTCTTTCGCGAGCAAAAGGCCAGACGAAATCTGGCGCCGGATTGCGCTAAGCCAATGATTATACCCAGCGCGCCATCTACCCCGGCCAAGCGGGGCTGTGCAGGCGATTGCGCAAACCCGTCAAGCCCGATTTCGCACCAGCGCACCGGCCAGCCGGGACGAAAAAGCCACCGCCGGTTCGTCCACCCATCGATTGAAGACCATCGACAGGGCCAGACAGATGGCCATCACCACCGGAAACGCCAGCAGCAGCGCCGTCCCGTAACCCACATGAGTCACCATCGCCAGCAAGACCAGTGCGCCCACCGAGGCAAGCAGCGGAAAGTGCAGCAGATACAGCGAATATGACAGCCTGCCCAGAAACTGCGCCACCCGCCCTTCGAGCAATCGACGCACGGGGGCTACGGAGCCGACGCTCAGAATCAGCAAAAAGGCACCCGCCGCGTGCGGTTTGCGCATGGTGGGATCGGGCATCAGCAGATCGACGGGCTGCCATAAATTCACGTAGGGAACGTAATACGGCCTGGAGAGAAGATAAAGCCCCAGCATGAAGATCAGTGCCGGAACGCAGCCGGTCTTCAAACCCGCAAGCCCGCGCGGCGGCTTGAGCAACAGATCGGCCGCGAGCGCGCCAAACACAAACGCCATCAGGTTGTCATTCGAGAACTGCCAGATCAGGCCCGCGTAGATCGCGTACCGCAACCAGGCCGGCAGACGCCCCACGAGCGGCACCAGAACCAGTACCAGGACGGACCCGAACAGCTCCGTGCGTATCGTCCAGAGCACCGGATTGAAACTGAATTTCCCCAGAAAAAACGAACCAATCGCACCTTCCCAGGCGGCTAGCCGAAAGTCGACCACCGTTGGCAGAAAGCTCGTCACGTCCGAGCCCGAATAGACATTCAACCCGGCATAACGAAAACCGAACAACGCCAGCAATGTGCAGGAAAACACCGAAGACACCAGCGCCGGAATCGCCAGCCGAGGATAGCGCTTGACGAGCGACCGCCAATACCATGCGTTGCCCACTCCCGAAAGAACGGCGCGGACAGCACAAAGCCGCTCAGCACAAAGAACAGGATCACGGCTGCGTGTCCGTTGAACAGCAGATTGAGCGGCGAATTGACCCACCATTTCTCGCCGAAAAGATCGGGGTACTTGCCTTCGAACGCGGCTGGCACGTAGATCTGCAGATAGTGGCAGATCACCACCACCACACACGCAACGCCGCGCAACCCGTCAAGGGATGCGAATCGTTGAGCGTCAATGGGTTTCGCTGGCTGCATGAACGGGTGTTGAAGCGCCCAACAAAAACCCGTCACTTTTGCAAGATGACGGGTTTTGTCACAGGGAAGGGAGGGCGATTCGTCGGCAATCGACCTTCGATGGATTTTCGCATACTCAATGACGACGGTCGCGCGAGGTATGAAGCCAGACGCTCCCGGCAGGAGTGTCAACGACGCCACGACAACCCCTCTGCACCACGGAGCAACACCGTGCGTGGGGGAACGCGTGGGGGATCTGTGGGGATCGCATTGAACCTTTGAGTCTTTTCCGCCCTTCGCGCCCGTTTCGCAACATGCGAATGGGCAACAAAAAAGGCTGATTTCCCTATGAAAATCAGCCTCTTACGTGAAAAATGCCCGGTACTGTCTGCCTATGCCTTTTTCGTTCGTGGTGCGCGGGGGGGACTCGAACCCCCACAGTGTTGCCACCGTCAGGACCTAAACCTGGTGCGTCTACCAATTTCGCCACCCGCGCAGGTCAATCAAACGTTCTTTTGTTTGTTCGTTCGTCGGTCACGCTGAAAGTTTCAGGAGACCGGAAATTGGTGAATCGCCGATTCTAGCCGTACTTCGGCGCGATTTTCCGGTCTTCATCTGCTTTGTTCACGCTCCTTCGGAGGCACCCTGAACCACGCTGCGTACATGGCGGGCAGGGCCAGCAGGGTGAGGACCGTGGCGACGATCAGGCCGCCCATGATGGCGACGGCCATCGGGCCCCAGAACACGCTGCGTGACAGCGGGATCATGGCGAGTACGGCGGCGGCGGCGGTCAGGACGATGGGGCGCATGCGGCGCACTGCCGATTCGATGATGGCGGTGCGTGCGGGCACGCCCTTTTCACGGTCGAGTTCGATCTGGTCGATCAGGATCACGGAGTTGCGTTGGATCATGCCCATGAGCGCGATTACGCCGAGAAGCGCCACAAATCCGAAGGGCCGGTTGAGCAGCAGCAGCGCCGCGGCGACACCCGCGATGCCGAGCGGGCCGGTGAGGAAGACCAGCATCGAGCGGCTGAAGCTGTGCAACTGCAGCATGAGCAGCGTGAACACGAGGAACAGCATCACGGGCACGCCCGCCACGATGGAGGCCGAACCCTTGCTGCTTTCCTCCACAGCACCGGCGACTTCGATGCGCACGCTCTGGTCGCCCTGCTCCTTCCATTTGTCTTCCAGCTCTTTCAATTGAGGCTGAATCTGAGCGGTGACCGTGGCGCCTTGCAGGCCTTCGACGATGTCGCCCTGCACGGTGATCGCATAGTCGCGGTTCCAGCGCCACATCACGCCGGGCTCCCAGGTGAATACGGGCCGGGCGATCTGCGTGAGCGGGATCGACTTGCCGCTGGCCGTGGGCAGGTATGCGTTGGCGATGTCCGAGATCGCTTCGCGCTCGTCGGGCGACTGGCGCAGCACGATGTCGATGAGCTTGTCGTTCTCGCGGTACTGGCCGATGGTCGTTCCGGTGAACATGGTGCGCGAGGCCTGCGCAATCGCCTGGCTGGTCACGCCGAGCGCGCGTGCCTTGGCCTGATCGACTTCAAGGCGGATGACCTTCACCGATTCGTTCCAGTTGTCGTTCACGCCGAGCATATTGCTGTTGGCGCGCAGGATCGCCTTCACCTCGTCGGCGCGCTGGCGCAGATGTTCGGGATCGCTGCCGACGACGCGGAACTGCACCGGGTAGGGCACTGGCGGGCCGTTGGGCAGCAGTTTCACGCGAGCACGCACTTCGGGGAATTCCTCGGCCAGCAGCTTGGGAAGACGCAGACGGATCTGTTCGCGCTGCTTCAGGTCCTTGGCGAGCACGATGTACTGCGACACGTTGGTCTGCGGGAACACCTGATCGAGCGGCAGGTAGAAACGTGGCGTACCCGAGCCGATCCACGTCGCCACGCTGGCCACACCATCTTCCTGCAACAAACGCTTTTCGAGACGCTTGGTGACCTCCTCGTTGGCCGCGAACGAGGTGCCTTCGGGGAACCAGACATCGACCATGATTTCGGGGCGGCTTGAGTCCGGAAAGAACTGCTGCTGCACCTTGCCCATGCCCAGGATGCCGGCCGCAAAGATCAGGATCGTCGCGAGGATGGTGATCCAGCGGTGGTCCACGCACCAGCCGACCGCACCGCGAAAACGCGTGTAGAAGGCCGAGTCGAACAACTCGTGCGGCGGCGCGTTCGGGTCGTGTGGCTTCACCTTGAGCAGCAAGGTGCCCAGGTACGGCACGAAGTACACCGACACCAGCCACGAGAGCACCAGCGCGATCACCGTCACCGCGAAGATCGCGAAGGTGTACTCGCCCGTCACCGACTTGGCGATGCCGATCGGCAGAAAACCCGCCGCCGTGATCAGCGTGCCGGTCAGCATGGGCTTGGCTGTCACGTCGTAGGCATAGGTGGCGGCGGTCGCCTTGTCGTAGCCCTCTTCCATCTTTCGCACCATCATCTCGACGGCGATGATGGCGTCGTCGACGAGCAGCCCCAGCGCGATGATCAGCGAGCCGAGCGACACCTTGTGCAGTCCGATGCCAAAGTAGTTCATCGCCAGAAAGGTGACGGCCAGCACCAGCGGAATCGTGATCGCGACGACCAGCCCCGGGCGGTAGTCGATATACCAGCCAAAGCGTCCGCCCTTGTGCAGGCCGAGCGCGATGAAGCTCACCGCGAGCACGATCACCACGGCCTCGATCAGCACCTTGACGAATTCGTTGACCGAACTCGCCACCGACGCCGGCTGGTCCTGCACCTGATCGAGCTGCACGCCTGCCGGCAAGGAGGTTTGAATCTGTTGCGTGGCCTCCTTCAACGCCTTGCCCAGCGCAATGATGTCGCCGCCCTTGGTCATCGAGATGCCGAGCCCGATCACTTCCTGGCCCTCGAAGCGCATCTTCACCGTGGCCGGATCGACATAGCCGCGATGCACTTCGGCAATGTCCCCTAAGCGGATCTGGTTGCCGTTGCCGCCACGAATCGGCATCACGCGCAATTGCTCGACGTTGTTGAACTGACCGCCCACGCGCACCTGCACCACGTCCTGCGGTGTGTTGACCGCACCCGCGCTCTCGACCGCGTTCTGCGCGCCCAGTTGCTGAAGCACGCTGTTGAAATCCAGCCCCATCTGCGCGAGGCGCTTTTGCGAGACCTCGACCCAGATTTTCTCGTCCTGCACGCCGAACTGCTCGACCTTGGCGACATCCTTCACGCGCAGCAGTTTCTGGCGCGCGGCGTCGGCGAAGTCCTTGATTTCGGCGTAGCTGTAGCCCTCGCCGTGGATCGCGTAGATCACGCCATACACGTCGCCAAAATCGTCGTTGAAGAACGGCCCTGGATGTTGCCCGGCAGGGTGTAGCGCATGTCGCCGATCTTCTTGCGCACCTGATACCAGACGTTGGCCACCTCGGCGGGTTTGGACGAGTCCTTGATCTCGAAAATGATCTGCGACTCGCCGGGCTTGGAATAGCTGCGGATCTTGTCGGCATAGGGCACTTCCTGCAGCGTGCGCTCGAGCTTGTCGGTCACCTGCTCGGCCACCTGCTGCGCGGTCGCGCCGGGCCAGTAGGTGCGCACCACCATCGCGCGGAAGGTAAATGGCGGGTCCTCGTCCTGACCCAACTGGAAGTAGGCCGCAATGCCGAGCAGCATCAGCACCACCATCAGGTAGCGCGTGAGCGCGGCGTGATCGAGCGCCCATTTCGAGAGGTTGAAATGCTGTTTCGGTTCGATGTGTTCGGGCGGATTTTCTGTGGACATGCTTGGCCTCGTCTATCCGTCAGTGGGTGCTGGCAGCGGAGGCTGCGGGCCGGGCTGCCGAAGCGGCGGCCGCTGCCGCAGTTGCCGCGGGCGCAGCGCCCTTGGGCTGGTAGACCGTGACCTTCTGCCCCGGTGCCAGCACGTGCACGCCGGTTGCCACCACCTGCATGCCCGGTTGCAGCCCCGCCGCGATCACCGCCTGATTGCCGTCGGCCGTGGCGACCTGCACCGCCTGCGACTTCACCGTGCTGGTGGCCGCGTCGTAGATCCAGACTGCGGTCTGGCCACCCTCCTGGCGCAGTGCCGTCGTGGGGAGAGAAATCGCCGTGATGCCCTCGCGGCCCAGCACCTTGGGCTCGACATAAACGGTGGCACCGAGCGGCGGCACCTGCGCACCCTCGATGGCGACCTTCACGAGAAAGGTGCGCGTGACCGGATCGGCACTGGCCGCGACCTCGCGCACCTTGCCCGCAAGCGACGCGCCTTCCGTCCACGGACGCACGCCCACCTCCTGCCCACGCGCAATTGCGCCACCTTGTCCTCGGGTACCGAGAACACCGCATCGCGCGAGCCGTCCTGCGCAATGCGGACCACCGGCGTTCCGGCGGACACCACCTGCCCGGCTCCGCCTCGATGCTCGTGATCACGCCCGACACGTCGGCCACAAGCCGCGTGTAGCTGGCCTGATTACCCTGCGAGGCGAGCTGTGCATTGGCCTGATCGACCGAGGCCTGCGCGGCCTTGAGCGAGGCCTCGCGGCGCTCCAGCTCCGCACCGCTGATGAAATTCTGTGACTTCAGCTTTTCATAACGCTTGAAGTCTGCAGCCGCCAGATCGCGCTGCGTTCTTGCCGCGTTCAACTGCGCCTGCGCCGCCTGGGTTGAGAGCTGATAATCGCGCGGATCCAGCTGTGCGAGTACCTGACCGGCGTTGACATGCTGGCCCAGCTCGGCCTGACGCTGGACGATCTTGCCGGGCACGCGAAAGCCGACACGCGACTCCACACGCGCCCGCACCTCGGCCGAATATTCGAGCTGCGCATGCAACGGCGCGGCTCCCACGGTGAGCAGCTTGACCGAGCGGATCGGCTCCGGTGGCGGCTCCTTGGGCGAGCAGCCCACCAATGCCACGGCGGTGATCAGCGTCAAACCCCAGGTCGAGCGACGCGCCCATGAAACGGCTCCGCTACGGGGCCTGTACCCACCCATGCCAAGGGAAGGAGCGGAGAAATCACCGGTGCACGGGCTCATGGCGGCGTCCAATTTTCTATGTTAATGACTGACTGGTTAGTAATCTATTGGAGGTGATACCGGCTTGTCAAGCTCCACAATAGAGGGGTGAACCAGTCCCGCCACCCCCAGCCCTCCCAGACCCCGTCCGCCGCACCGGCCCCGTTGGCCGAAACGGTCACCCACTACGAAAACTTTCCGGTGGCGTCGCTGCTGTGCCCGCCCCATCTGCGCCAACCGATTGCGGCGATCTACGGCTTCGCGCGCACCGCCGACGATCTTGCCGACGAAGGAAATGTTCTGTGCGAGCGGCGTTTGCAGGATTTGCATGAATACCGTGCGGAACTGCAACACATCGCCGCCGGAAATCCCCCAAGTCCCCGCTGGCGGCAGGTGTTTGCGCCGCTACAGGTGCAAATCCGTGAGCGCGCCCTGCCCGTCATATTGCTCGACGATCTGCTCGACGCCTTCGTGCAGGACATCGTCTACACGCGCGACGGCTGCACCTATGCCAACCAGCAGGAGTTGCTGGACTACTGCCGCCGCTCGGCCAACCCTGTGGGCCGCATGCTATTGCACCTGTACGGCGTGAACGATGCGCGTTCGCTGGAACAAAGCGATGCCATCTGCTCGGCCCTGCAGCTCATCAATTTCTGGCAGGACCTGAGCGTGGACCTGCCGCGTGGTCGCCACTACCTGACCGACGAAGACTGCGCGCGGTTCAGGGTGCCGCGAGCGGCCATCGCCGGTCGCCATCGCAGCGCCGACACCGACCGCCTCATCATGCACAACGCCGCCGTTGCACGCGCGCTGATGCAGTCCGGCGCGCCGCTCGTTCACACGCTCAAGGGACGTGTGGGCTGGGAACTGCGGCTGGTGGTGCAAGGCGGTCTGCGCATTCTCGACAAGGTCGAGGCGCAAGGTGGAGGCAGCCTGCTCGCGCGCACCACGCTCAAGCCATGGGACTGGCCGCTGATGCTGTGGCGCGCATTGTGGATGTGAGTCGGCACGCCGGTTACGGACGCCGCTGGTTCACGCCACCTTCAGCGCCCGCTCGTTCCCGCTGCCCTGCTGCGCCTGACGCAGCACATGCTCCAGCACCTGCGGCACCTGCGTGGCGGCCTCGCTGCGCACCGCCTGCGTGGCCTTGCGATAACGCGGCAGATCGGCGATGAGCCTCTGGACGGCGGGTGCAATGTCCTTGAAATGCGGCAGCACCAGCCCCAATCGCCGGTCCCTGACCCAGTCCGTGCAATAACGCTCCTGCGGCATGGTCCAGGCATTGCGTACCACGATGGGCGGCAGGCCCAGATGCACCGCCTCGCTCAAGCTGCCGCTGCCCGGCTTGCCGATGAAGAAGTCTGCCAGGCGCATGTAGCGCGCCATCTCGCGTGTGTAGTCGAGCACCAGCGTGGGCGCGTTGCGCGGCAGTTCGCGCAAGGCCTGCGCAAGCGCCGCGTTGCGACCGCACGCGAGGATCAATGGCGTGTCCGTCAGGCGCCGGGCAATCGCCAGCATCGCCTTCGAGCCCTCGGAACCAAACAGCACCAGCCCCACCGGCTTGTGCGCATCAAAGCCCAGCGCCAAGCGCTCGCGCTCCCTGTCGATCACGCAATCCTCGTGGAACTGCTCGCCAAGCAACATGCCTGATACGCCCCAGACGCGGTGCGCAGCAAGTCCCGACGCGCGCGCCTGCGTCAGCGCATAGGGGGAGCCGCAGACCAGCGTCTGCTGTGTCTGCGGCTCGGCCCAGAAGCGTGGCGGGCAATCGGCCAGATCGGTCATGACGGTCACGAACGGACAGGCCGGTTGCGCCAGCGCCAAGCCGTCGGCCATCGCGCGGTTGAAGTTGGGAATCAGCGATACGACCATCGCGGGCGCGTTCTCGCCCCAGTAGGCCGCAAGCGACTGCACGAGCGAGCGATGGCCAAAGCGGATCATCTGCTGAAGCACCCGCAATTCCTGCGACAGGCCGAGCGTCCAACCCGCGCGAGGCGCTTGTTGTAGACATCTTCGGGCTCGATGCCGGTCCAGTGGCGAAAGCGTGCGTTGGGGTCGAGCACCTCGAACAGATGCGTGCGTTTGACGGTCCAGTTCAACCCGGCGCGCACAATCGCGGATTCGAGCGCGAGCGACGAAGCGCGATGACCGCCGCCCGCGTTGAAATACACGAGTTCGACCACCGGCGCAGCGGCATCTGCGGGCCGCGCACGCGGCAATTCATACGGCTGAAACATGGCTTGCTGCGTCATTCACTACCTCTGTCGATGCGATTTTCATGGCGCTCTTGGCGGCCTTCATCTCGTCGGCCCACTGGATGATCTCGAGCGTGCCGTCCGCATGCTCGGCCAGCGCCGTGAGGCTCTCCACCCAGTCGCCATCGTTGGCATACAGGATGCCGTCGATATCGCGCATTTCGGCGTGATGGATATGTCCGCAGATAACGCCCTGCAAACCCCGCTTCCCGGCCTCGCGCGCCACGGCGTTTTCAAAGTCGCCGACGTAATTCACGGCACGCTTGACCTTGAGCTTGAGATATTTGGACAGCGACCAATACGGGAGCCCCATGCGTGCGCGCAGCGAATTCAGATGCCGGTTGAGCTTGAGCGTGAATTCGTAGAGCGAGTCGCCCACGTAGGCCAGCCACTTGGCGCACTGGATCACGCCATCGAACAGGTCGCCATGGATCACCCAGAGCTTGCGACCATCGGCGGTCTCGTGGACCCAGTCCTCGGCCACATGCACGCCACCAAAATCAAGCTGCAGATAGCGCCGTGCAAACTCGTCGTGATTGCCGGGAATGAAGATCACCCGCGTGCCCTTGCGGGCCTTGCGCAGCAGCTTCTGGATCACGTCGTTGTGCGCCTGCGGCCAGTACCACTGGCGCCTCAGTTGCCAGCCGTCGATGATGTCGCCCACGAGAAACAGCGTCTCGCATTCGGTGTGCTTGAGAAAGTCCAGCAGCGCCTTGGCCTGACAACCGGGCGTGCCCAGATGCAGGTCCGATATCCACAGCGTCCGAAACCGCCGCAGCGGCCGCGACGCGTCGACCAGTTCGTCCACCACATCGGGCGGTACAGCCGACGACGATTTCCAAGCGTTCAGCAGAGCATCTTCGCGTTTCATGAACCTGCATGGTGAACATGCAGCGAGACAGCAGCGTGACAAACGCAAGACAGTTCAATGACGCAGCCGCCGAGGCACGCAGGCCGGGAAATCGCCCCCGCCCACCACCCGCCCCATAGCCATGGGACAATCCCCCTCCATATGAATCCGGAACAGTACGTCCAGCAAAAAGCCGCCAGCTCGGGCAGCAGTTTTTATTACGCCTTCCTGTTCCTTCCGGCGCAAAGGCGCGCAGCCATCACCGCCTTCTATGCGTTCTGCCGCGAAGTGGACGACGTGGTCGATGAGGTGTCCGATCCCGGCGTCGCCCGCACCAAGCTCGCCTGGTGGCAGGCCGAAGTGAGCCAGGCCTTCGCCGGCAAGCCCACGCATCCCGTGATGCTCGCGATGATGCCGCACGTGTCTGCATATGGCCTCGAGGAGCGCCAGTTTCAGGCCATCATCCAGGGCTGCCAGATGGATCTGGAGCAGACGCGCTATCTCGACTTCCCGGGATTGCAGCGCTACTGCCACCTGGTCGCGGGCGTGGTCGGAGAGGTCTCGGCAAAAATTTTCGGCCAGAGCGATCCGAAGACCACGGAATACGCGCACAAGCTGGGGCTTGCGTTCCAGCTCACCAACATCATTCGCGATGTCGGTGAGGACGCGATGATGGGCCGCATCTACCTGCCGGTCTCCGAGTTGCAGCAGTTCGACGTGAAGGCGCATGAGATCACCAACCGCAAGTATTCCGAGAACTTCACTCACCTGATGCGCTTTCAGGCCGAACGCGCACACCGGCTCTACGACGAAGCGCTCGCGATGCTGCCAGATGCGGATCGCCGTGCGCAAAAGCCCGGGCTGATGATGGCCAGCATCTACCGCACGCTGCTGCGCGAAATCGAACGTGAAGACTTCAAGGTGCTGCACCAGCGCATCAGTTTGACGCCGCTGCGCAAGCTCTGGCTTGCGTGGAAGATGCAGGCACTCGGGCGCATGTAAGCGGTGGCGGCGGCTCATCCCAGGCAAGGCAGCAAACGCATTGCGGTGATCGGCGCAGGCTGGGCGGGCATGGCCGCGGCCATTGGTGCGCACGAGGCCGGGCATCAGGTCAGCGTGTTCGAATCCGCGCGCACCGTCGGAGGCCGCGCGCGCACCGTGCCATCAGCGAGCAAGTCCGGTGAATCCCTGGTGCTGGACAACGGCCAGCACATACTCATCGGCGCGTATGCCGAATGCCTGCGGCTGATGCGCGTGGTCGGCGTTGATCCCGACACCGCATTGCTGCGCACGCCGCTCGCGCTGGTGTTTCCCGATGGTGGTGGTTTGCAGTTGCCCGACAGCGCACCGCCCTTCGATGCGCTCGTCGGCATCGCCCGGGCACGCGGCTGGTCTGCGCGCGAAAAATTCGAATTGCTGGCGCGTGCCGCGAAATGGCGGTTGCAGAATTTCGAATGCCGCGCGTCGGCGAGCGTGGCGGACATCTGCGCCGGGCTGCCCGCCCGGCTCATGGACGAGTTCATCGATCCGCTGTGTGTCTCCGCACTCAATACGCTGGCTGTCGACTCCAGCGCACAGGTCTTCTTGCGGGTGTTGCGCGACAGCCTGTTCAGCGGACGAGGCGGCTCGAATCTGCTGCTGCCGCGCGTCGATCTGGGTGCACTGTTTCCGCAGGCGGCCAGTGACTGGCTGGAGGCGCGTGGACACAGCGTGCGCACGGGCCGGCGCGTGCAGGCACTTGCGCGCTCCGGCGCGTCGTGGTGGGTCGATGGCGATGCATACGATGCGGTATTGCTCGCAACGCCGAGCATCGAATCCGCGCGTCTGGTATCGGGTGCGGCGACCGTTGACGAGCCCCTCATGCGCGAGTGGGCCGCGCAAGCGCAGTCGCTGCAATTCGCTTCCATTGCCACCGTGTACCTGCGTGTGCAACGCGGCGTCGGCAACGCTCCCAGCGCATTGCTCGCGCATCCGATGACCGCGCTCAGATCGCGCGGAAATCGTCCCGCACAATTCGTGTTCGACCGCGAGCGACTCTACGGCGATGCGGGTGTGCTCGCGTTCGTGGTGAGCGCATTCGATGGCGAGCGCGAAACGCTGGTGCGGCAGGTGATCGAGCAGGCAGCGGAGCAACTCGCGCTGCATGACGTCGAACACATCCAGACCGTGGTGGAAAAGCGAGCCACGTTCGCCTGCACTCCGGGCCTCCAACGGCCAGCGATGCAGATCGCGCCGGGGCTGCTCGCCTGCGGCGACTATGTGACGGGCCCCTACCCCGCCACCCTTGAAGGGGCCGTGCTCAACGGCACTGCCGCCGCGACTGCGCTCACGCGCTGAGCTGCGCGGCAATCGCGTTGGCGGCGGGCGCATTGCGGCGCGGCAGGACATCCGCGAGCTTGAGCACTTCCATGCCGGTATGGGTCCAGTAGCGATCCAGTGACTGCGTATGCTGGATCAGCAGCATCTCTACCAAGGGCTGCAAAAGGGTGCGCGCCGGGTCAGCCACCAGCACATAGCGCGAATCGACATCGTCCAGGTCGCCCGATGCGGTCTCGTCCGTCTGCACGACCCAGCCCAGTGCGATCAACGCGTCGAGCACCGGCACCAATTGCAGGGCCGCCACGCCCATGCGCTGCGCTGCCTGCGCAGCCGTCAGGCCATGCGGGGGATTTTCACGCGTGGCTTGCAGATGCTGCAGCAGTTCCACCGCCAGCAGAAAGTGCCAACCCGGCCCACCTGCTCGCCGCGCAACGCCCGCCAGCAGGCTTGGAAGATAGGCCGCCACGACCGCGCCAAGCAGCACGATCACCCACGCCACATAAATCCAAAGCAGCAGAATCGGCAGGGTGGCAAACGTGCCATAGAGCACCGAGTACGTCGGCACGGACGACAGGTACAGCCCCAGCACTTTCTTGGCCGCCTCGATGCCGATCGACACGAAAATACCGCCGGCCCACGCGTGCCGCCAATGCACGAGCGTGTTGGGCACGTAGCGGTACAGCCCCGCCATGCCGGTGGCAAGCAGCACGAATTCAATCGAATCGAAGATGAAGCGCGTGCTCTGCGGCAGCGCCTGCCCAATGCCGCGCGATGCGGCCGACGCCATCGATGTGGTGAGCGTGAGGCTGATTGCCAGCACCAGCGGGCCGAGCGTGAGCGCCGCCCAATAGATCAGCACGCGCTGGCCCAGTGGCCTGAGCTTGGGCACGCGCCAGATGTTGTTGAGCGTGCGGTCGATGGTGAGGATCAGCGCAAGCGCCGTGATGAACAGAATGCTCAAGCCGACCGCGCCAAGCCCGCTCGCCTTGGCCGAAAACTGCGTGAGGTAGTCGAGCACCGAGCGCGAGATCGTGTCCGGTATCAGGCTGTCCACGAGCCAGCGCTGCAGCAGCGTCTGCATCTTGCCGAACATCGGAAACGCCGTGAACACCGCGAGCGCCACCGTCACGAAGGGCACCAGCGCGAGCAGCGTGGTGAAGGTCAGGCTGCTCGCGGTCAGGCCGAGGCTGTCCTCGCGAAAGCGCTCGCGCAAGGTGTGTGCGGTGGTGCGCCAGGGAAAGCGCGAGAGTTCGTCGAGCCACGCTTCAAGGCGCGCAAGAATGGTCGGGAAACTCTGGCTCATGGTGGCTATGATGGATGGTTGACTGGAGTGATTTTTCGCGGGATCGGCATCTTCGCGCATTTGTTGACTCCCATCTTAACGAACGTTCCCGATTGCCTTTCATGACCGCACCTGCCCCGCACGACGCCGCCTCGCCCTCACCGTTCATGGCGATGTGGCGCTCACGCGCTGGCTTGCGGTGGGCAGCCTGCTGGGTTTGATCGTGCTGTGCGTGCTCTGGGAATTGTGGCTCGCGCCCCTGCGCCCCGGCGGTTCGTGGCTGGTGCTCAAGGCGCTGCCGCTGTGCATTCCGCTGGCTGGATTGCTCAAGCACCGCATGTACACCTACCGCTGGGTGAGTCTCGTCGTCTGGCTGTATTTCACCGAAGGTGTGGTGCGTGCGTGGAGCGACAAGTCGCCCGGCAACTGGCTCGCCATGATCGAGATTGCGCTCTGCCTGCTGCTGTTCACCGCCTGCGCGCTGCATGTGCGGCTGCGCCAGAAAGCCGCGCGTCAGTCGCTGGCGAGCGCCGCAGCGTGAGTGCGCAGCAGTGTCCCCGCCGATTGCCCAGTCTTGCCAATGGGGCTAAATTCAGCTGCGCTCCAACCGTCGACAATCATCATGCCACCCACTGCTTTTCTTGACCGCCTGCGCCAGATCGTTGGCGCGAACCATGTACTCACCGATGGCGATCTGATCGCCTGGGAGCAGGACTGGCGCCGCCGCGAACGCGGCAAGGCCCTCGCCGTGGTGCGCCCGCCAGCACGCAGGAGGTGGCGAGCGTGGTTCGCGCCTGCGCCGAAGAACGCGTGAGCATCGTCCCCCAGGGCGGCAACACCGGCCTTTCCGTCGGATCGACGCCCGACGAGAGCGGCACGCAGGTCGTTCTCAGCCTGACGCGCATGAACGCCGTGCGTCACATCGATCACGCCAATCTCACGATGACCGTGGATGCGGGCTGCATCCTGCAAAGCCTGCAGGAGGCCGCAGACCGCGAAGCCTTCCTGTTTCCGCTCTCGCTCGCGGCCGAAGGCAGTTGCACGATCGGCGGCAACCTCGCCACCAACGCGGGCGGCACGCAGGTCGTGCGCTACGGCAACACGCGTGAGCTGTGTCTGGGGCTTGAAGTCGTCACCGCCCAGGGCGAGGTATGGGAAGGGCTCAAGGGCCTGCGCAAGGACAACACCGGCTACGATCTGCGCGATCTGTTCATCGGCAGCGAGGGCACGCTCGGCGTGATCACCGGCGCGACGATGAAGCTCTATCCCAGGCCCGCAGCGCAACTGACGGCATGGGCTGCCGTGCCGTCGATGCAGGCGGCGGTGCAACTGCTCGGTCTCGCGCATCAGCAGCTTGGCGCGGGGCTTACCGGGTTTGAAGTCATGGGCCAGTTTGCGCTGAGCTTCGTGGCGCGCCACATGCCGCAATTGCGCATTCCCTTTGCCGACATGCAGGACGCGCCCTATTGCGTGCTGCTCGAAAATTCGGACAGCGAATCCGAGCAGCACGCACGCGAACGTTTCGAGAGCCTGCTCGAGCGCGCGCTCGAAGAAGGCTGCGTGCTCGACGCCGTGGTCGCCGAAAGCATTGCGCAGGCCCATGAGCTTTGGCATATCCGCGAAAGCATCCCGCTCGCGCAGGCCGAGGAAGGCCCGAACATCAAGCACGACATCTCGGTCGCCGCGTCACGCATCCCCGACTATGTGGACTATGCCGACGCCCTGCTGCGACGCGAACTGCCCGGCGTGCGCATCGTGAATTTCGGCCACCTCGGAGACGGCAATCTGCACTACAACGTGCAGGCGCCCAGCGAAGGCGATCCCAAGGCCTTCATGCGCGAACACGAGGACCACGTGAACCATCTGGTCTACGAAGCGGTGGCGAAGTTCGGCGGCTCGTTTTCCGCCGAGCACGGCGTGGGCGCGCTCAAGGTCGACAAGCTGCAGAAATACCAGTCGCCCGTGGCACTGTCGATGATGCGCGCGATAAAGACGGCGCTCGATCCTCAGGGGATCATGAACCCGGGACGGGTATTGCCGCTTGCAGATTAGGGCCGGTTCAACTTCGCCAGACGCTGACTGACGTCGTGGGCGCAACTCTGCACGAGCGGAACGAAGTTCGTCACGTCGTAATCCGGGTTCAACTCGTGATTGAACGTCAATGACAGGCAACTGGTGACGTCGCCATTCACATTGGTGATCGGTGCCGCCAGACCCGTGACCGAAGGTTCCACTTCTCCACGCGAGATGTAGTAGCCCTGCTGGCGCACGGCACGGAAATATTTGACGAACTCGCCACTGGTCGCACCGAGCGCGTTCACGTCGTCCTGTTGCACATGACGCTGGTACACGCGCTTGAGCCGATTCAGGGGCTGGTTTGCAAGGATGATCTTGGAGGCGGCTCCGCGCAGCAAGGGCAGATTGCGTCCTCGCGTGAATTGCAGACCCACGGCTCCGATGCCCGACTCGGAATGCACGTGAATCACCTGCTCTCCATACATGGTCACCAGCACGGCGACACAGGCCTGCGTGCCCGAGAGGATGCGCAACGCGTCACGGCTGTTGGCCAGGATGGGATCAGACGCGCGAATGCAGGAGTCGAGTTCGATGATGCGCGGCCCGAGCGTGTAGCTGCCCGCCATGTTGAGCAGAAGACCGGCATCGCACAACTGGCGCACATAGCGGAACGCCGTGGGCCGCGAAAGCTGCAGGCTCAGCGCGATCTGCTCTGCACTCAGAGCAGGCCGCTCTGCGGAAAACAGATCCATGACCTGAAGAATCTTGTTGAGTTGGGACATGGTCCTTCTCCACCACCACCAAACGTCATAAGTCTCGATTATTGATACTTATATTCAGTGTATACGACTACCAAAAACCACAGTCTCCGTTATTGAAACTTTCGAGGCGCGGGCCTAGCATCTGGATCAATGACCTATTGAGAATGTGGTGCGCCATGTCAACCAACGATTTCACACTCCATACCCCGATGCAGGCCATCGGCGTACCGGTGCTCGGACTGCATCATTTCGCCTGGCGATGCCGCGACGCGGAGGAGACGCGCCAGTTCTACGAAGATCTTCTCGGTCTGCCGCTGATTCACCTGATCCGTGCGGAAACGGTGCCGAGCACGGGCGAGTACTGCCCTATGTGCACCTCTTCTTCGAGATGGCCGACGGCTCGTGCATCGCCTTTTTCGATCTCGGCGACGACCAGCGCGCAGAGCCCTCGCCGAACACGCCGGCCTGGGTCAACCACATCGCGCTGCGCGTGGCCTCGCAGGAAAAACTGCTTGCCGCCAAGGCACGGCTCGAAGCGGCCGGTGTCGAGGTGCTGGGAGTCACCGATCACCATTTCGTCGAGTCGATCTACTTCTTCGATCCCAATGGCATTCGCCTGGAGCTGACCATCGAGACCGCCGATGCAGCCTACATGGCCACCGCGCGCAGCACGGCCCACCAGCAGTGCGCCGCATGGAACGAAGAAAAACGTGCCCGGCTGGGCCGTTGATACGCGATCCATTCCGTTCATAACAAAAAACCAAGGAATCCCCATGCGCATGAATCGCCGCTCGTTCGTGATCACCACCGCCGCGACTGGCCTGACGCTGTCGACGGCGAGCCGTGCCGCAGCCTATCCCGAGCATCCCATCAAGCTGATCGTGCCCTATCCCCCGGCGGCGGCACGGACGCATTTGCGCGCACCGTGGCTCCGGTCATGGGCGAGATCCTCGGACAGTCGGTCGTGATCGACAACCGCCCCGGCGCATCGAGCATCATCGGTGCCACCGCCGTCGCGCGCGCTCCTGCCGACGGGTACACTTTTTTGCTCGGCGACATGGGAACCTACTCCACCAATCGCTCGCTGTTCAAGAAGCTCAGCTACGACTCGTTCACCGACCTTGCGCCGATCACGCTCACCGCGCGCTTCGGGCTCATGCTCGTGGTGCATCCTTCGCTCCCGGTCAAGACGCTGCAGGAATTCATCGCGCTCGCGAAGTCGCGCCCCGACACGCTGAGCTACGGCACGCCCGGAACCGGAACACCGCACCACCTCGCCATGGAAATGCTGATGCGCCGCACGGGCATCAAGCTCACCCATGTGCCTTACAAGGGCGGCGGGCCGGCCATGCAGGATCTCGTCGGCGGACAGATTTCCGTGCTCATGTCCGATCTCGCGACCGCAAGCCAGTTCATCAAGACCGACAAGGTCAGGCCCATCGCATCGACGGGGGCCGCGCGCCTGCAACTGGCTCCGCAGGTGCCCACGATGGCCGAGTCGGGAGTCTCGGGCTTCGATGCCTGGGCCTGGCAAGGATTCGCCGCGCCGGCCGGTACGCCGGAGCGCATCATCGCGGCCCTGAACGAGGCCTATGCGAAGGCTGCCACGCACGCGTCCGTCAAACAACGGCTTGCAGACCTCGGCGGCGAACTCATACCGAGCAGCCCGCAGGAGATGAATACGCACATGCGGCGCGAGGCCAAGGTCTGGGCGCAGATCGTGCAGGAATCGGGTATCAGTCTGGACTGAACGAGAAAGCAAGCACGCAAACAAACAAGGCCAGCCGTGAACCGCGACCGCTCGTGAGCCCTGAATTTTCAACCTTCACAAGAAAGCCCGCGCCATGCACTCCATCAGCAAGTCGATCTCCGCCGCCGCCGTGCTTGCATGCACCGCGCTGACCACGCCGCACGCCAACGCAGAGACCGTGACCTATGAACTCGAACCGACGCATACCTTCGTCTACTTCGAAGTGATGCACTACAAGACTGCAACGGTGCGCGGGCGCTTTGACAAGTCCCAGGGCAAGGTGCTGGTGGACCGCGAAAAGCGCACCGGCAGCGCCGACGTGACGATTCAACTCACTTCCCTGAATTCCGGTGTCGCCGCGTTCGACGCGATGCTCAAGAGCGACAAGTTCTTCGACGCGAGCAACCACCCGGAGGCGCGATTCAAGGCCACGTCCTTCAGCTTCGGCAATGAGGACAAGGTGCAGTCCGTTGAGGGCGAGCTGAGCCTGCGCGGCAAGACCAAGCCGGTGAGCCTCAAGGCCCTTCACTTCAACTGCTACCAGCACCCCATGCTGAAACGCGAAATCTGCGGTGGCGACTTCGTTGCAAACATCAACCGACGGGACTGGGACATCTCCTCGTACGACGTGATCCCGGACGACGTGCGTCTGGTCATCCAGATCGAGGCCATACGCCAATAAGCCGCGCTGACGGGCGCTTCATCCGGCCGTGGCCGGGGCCGATCCGAACGCGTATTCGGTCGGCATACGGCACTCGTTCTGACGGCAAGCGGCTTATTACTTGGGCACCACTTGCGCGTTGGCCATGAACTTCTTTACCTCGGGTGTCCATGGAATGACATGTTCCTCGCCCAGATCGGTGAAAACCGACTCCTTGCCGCCGCTGAGCAACCAGACACGCAATCCGTTGCGGCCCGGGTCGATCACCACGGCTGCGGCTTCCTTGCCACCCGCATGCTGACGGTTGCCAACAACGCTCCAGCGCCCGCCTTCCTTCTTGAGCGGGCCGACGGTCTCGAGGTTGTTCATCAGGGTGTCGTATTGAGCGCCCAGCAATTTCTTCAGGCGCTGGGCAAGAATGCCCTCCTTGAGGAAATTCGTGCCGTCCTGCGGATACTTGCCGAGAAACGGTTGCAGGGTTGAAAGCACAGGCTCGCCCGGCTCTCCCACATAGGCATGAACCTGCTCGGCCATCGATGGCGGTGGCGGCGCGGGCGCTGCCGCAGGCGCCGATGGCGTCACCACCGGACCAATGGCTACGTCTCCGGTTGCCGGAGCGCTCGCCGGTGGCGGCGCGCCGGTCTTGCCCTCCTGAGAGTTTTTCGAGTCACAGGCGCTCAATCCCGCCAGCACCGCGCATGCCGCGACACAGGTTTTCCACGAAGCATGTTTGCCGTTGTTCAAGTCCACAAATCCCACCTTTCCAATGACTGTTCTGGCGCCAGAATAGAAAACGATCCGGCACCCACGTGATGATTCAATGATTCATTTTCCGGGATGCGTATGACCCACTTCCTCCTTAAAAGTGACAGTGACCTTCCAATTGTTTCCAAACGAAAAACCGTGGAGGGCAGAGGATGCTTAGGACATTCGCGGGCATGGCACACTAGGGTCTGTCCATTCCAAGTTACTGCGTGAAACCCACCGCGGTGGCATCAGCATTCAGGCAATCCATGAGTTCGAGTTCGAGCACTCCGCCGCGCCCCGTGCGCTCCCAATACGAAGACTTCCTGCGCTACGTGTACGACAACGGTGTGGCGAAGACCGACCGCACGGGCACGGGTACGCGCAGCGTGTTCGGTTATCAGATGCGTTTCAACCTGGCCGAAGGTTTTCCGCTGGTGACGACCAAGAAGGTGCACCTGAAATCCATCATTCTTGAACTGCTCTGGTTCCTGCGTGGCGACAGCAATGTGAAATGGCTGCAGGAGCGTGGTTGCACCATCTGGGACGAATGGGCGCGCGAAGACGGCGACCTCGGTCCGGTCTACGGCGTTCAGTGGCGCAACTGGCCCAAGCCCGACGGTGGTCACATCGACCAGATCGCCGAAGTGGTCAAGCAGCTCAAGAGCAACCCCGACAGCCGCCGCATCATCGTGAGCGCATGGAACGTTGCCGACCTCTCCGAAATGGCGCTGATGCCCTGCCACGCGTTCTTCCAGTTCTATGTGGCGGACGGCAAGCTCAGCTGTCAGCTCTATCAGCGCAGCGCCGACATCTTTCTGGGCGTGCCATTCAACATCGCAAGCTATGCGCTGCTCACACACATGCTGGCGCAGCAATGCGATCTGCAGGTCGGCGATTTTGTCTGGACCGGTGGTGACTGCCACATCTACAACAACCACTTCGAGCAGGTCCAGGCGCAACTGGCCCGCACGCCGTTTGCCTACCCCACGCTGAACTTGAAACGCCGTCCGAGTCCATATTTGACTACGAGTACGACGATTTTGAAGTGACCGGCTACGAGCACCACCCCGCCATCAAGGCCCCGGTTGCCGTTTGAGTTTATGTTGGGCCTTTGAATAAAGTTCATGAGGGATAGAGCCATGCAAATCAATCTGATCTTCGCCCGCGCAGACAACGGCATCATCGGCAAGGACGGCGTCATGCCCTGGCATCTGCCTGAGGATCTCGCGCACTTCAAGGAGCTTACGCAGGGCCGCCCGGTCATCATGGGCCGCAAGACCTGGGACTCGCTGCCCGAGCGTTTCCGCCCGCTGCCCGACCGCCTCAACATCGTCGTCACGCGACAGGAAGTTTGGCAGGACGAAGGTGCCAAGCCGGCCACCAGCCTGGAAGACGCGCTCGAAATTGCCTCCCAAAGCGCAGACACCGCATGGGTCATGGGCGGCGCGCAAATCTACGCCCAGGCTTTGCCGCTCGCACAGCGCGTGGAAGTCACCGAGATTCATCAGGCGTTCGACGGTGATGTCCAGGCTCCCTCGCTGGGGCCGGAATGGAAGGAAACCGCCCGCACCGATCACGTCGGTGCCAATGGCCTGCCGTTCAGTTTCGTGACCTACGAGAGAGAGGCCCAGCCCGGCTGACGAACCGGGGGCATGGTCATTGCTCCTTCGCCCGCGTCTGGCAAGTTGATACCATCCTTGCATCGCAGCGCTCCGCCAAGGTGCGCTTCCTCCGGAACAAGGACATTCGACAAAAATGCAGATTGCCACCTGAATCCGGCATTGGCGTTTCAGGCGATCTCAAGGCGGCTCAGAAAGTTCGGAAAACCAAACAAAATCAATACCTTGCAATCTCATGGCTGATCAGAGGGTCTAGCTTGATTTCTTGAGATCGCACGCGTCTGGGGGTATGTTTGGGGGTATCGAACCATGCACATTGCCATCGCATACGGCAATGGAAACGAGCCATGCTCTCTACCCTGAAGATCAAGTCCGCCAGGCCAGATTCGCGCCCCTACAAGCTCGCCGACAGTGGTGGTTTGTACTTGCTGGTTCAGCCCAGCGGATCCAAGCTCTGGCGCTACAAGTTCCGTGTCGCAGGCAAGGAAGGGCTTCAGTCGCTCGGGTCCTTCCCGGAGGTGGGCTTGGCCGAGGCGCGTGGCCAACTTGCGGAATCGCGGCAGCTCGTCTCTCAAGGGATCAACCCCACGCACGCCAGGCGCGAACAACGTCTGGAACAAGAGCACGTCGAGTTGGTGCGGGTCACCGATCTGTTCTCGACGGTAGTTGCGGACTGGAGTTCGGCAACTGGAGCGGGCCTGCGCCCAGCAACAGTCAAGCAGTGCCGGCGGGAAATCGACAACGATCTGCTGCCGAAGCTGAAGGGTCGGCACATCAGCAGCATCACCCGCCTCGAACTCACCGCACTGCTCAAACGCGTCGAGACACGTGCGCCTGAAGTTGCACGCAACCTGCGAAATCACTTGTGGGGAATCTTCGAGTACGCCATCGATTCCGGCCTCCTGGAAGCCAATCCGGTGCCGCCAGTGCGTGTGATGAGAAAGCGCAACCAGAAGAACCATGCAGCCCTGTCCGAGGAGAGGCTAGGAGCGTTCCTACGTGCAATCGATGATCCCAACAAGATGAAGGAAGAGACATCGATCGCCATGCGGCTGGTGCTGTTGACGGCGTGCCGAAAAGCCGAGGTCATCGAAGGCCAGTGGAAAGAGATCGACCTGGACAACGCGCAGTGGGAGATCCCGGCAGCGCGAATGAAAGGCAACCGTCCTCACTGGATTCCACTTTCCAGGCAGGCCGTTGAACTCATCAGACGGCTGCGCCAGTTGGTGCCTGCGGACCGGGACCACCTTTTCCCCAACCGCGACGACCCGAAATGCCCAATGGCCAACCGCAGTTTGAATGCCGTCATGGAGCGGCTGGGCTTCGGCGGCGAAGGCACTCCGCACGGCATGAGAGCCGCGTTCAGTACCTACTTCAACAGCATCGAGCAGAACATCGATGTGATCGAGCAGTGTCTGGCACACGTCCCATCCAACGCCGTTCGCGCGGCCTACAACCGCCATGCCTACCGGCCCGAACGCAGGGCAATACTCCAGCAGTGGGCGGAACGCTTGGAGCAGTTACGAGCTCATGTGCCAGTGACCTCCAAGAGGCATGAGGTCACAGACCTGCGGAATTCGGAAGCCGCAGGCCAGCTCGCGTAGGTCAATGAATCGCCCCGGATTTTGAGGAGGCTTCAACTACTGAGAAGATGAAGCCATGAAGAAGTCAAACAAGTTCTCGCCTGAGACACGTGAGCGTGCAGTACGCATGGTGCAGGAGCACCGAGGCGAGTACCCATCGCTGTGGGCAGCCATCGAGTCCATCGCTCCCAAGATTGGTTGTGTACCGCAGACCCTGAACGAGTGGGTCAAGCGTGCAGAAGTCGACGCGGGTGTGCGCGAAGGCATCACGACCAGCGAAGCGCAACGAATGAAGGAGCTGGAGCGTAAGGTCAAGGAACTGCGCCGAGCCAACGAGATACTGAAGCTGGCCAGCGCGTTTTTCGCCCAGGCGGAGCTCGACCGCCGACTGAAGTCTTGAGGGCCTTCGTTGACAAGCATCGCGATGCATATGGGGTCGAGCCGCTCTGCAAAGTTCTGCAGATTGCCCCGTCGGCGTATCGTCGGCATGCCGCGCTGCTGCGCGCGCCTCACAAGCGCTGTGCCCGGGCTCACCGTGACGACATGCTGATGCCGCAGATTGAACGTGTCTGGCAAGCCCACATGCAGGTCTACGGTGCAGACAAAGTGTGGCGACAACTGGCTCGTGAAGGCGTGACAGTGGCCCGTTGCACTGTCGAGCGGCTGATGCGCAAGATGGGACTGCGCGTGTGATGCGCGGCAAAGTCGTGCGAACCACCGTCAGTGATGGCAAAGCACCACTTGTATGCACGTCAGCCAGAACGCGATGGCAGTCTGATTTGCCACTCGGATAGAGGGTCGCAATATGTCAGCATCCGCTACTCCGAACGGCTTGCAGAAGCAGGCATTGAGCCTTCTGTTGGGAGCAAAGGCGACAGCTATGACACTCAGTTCCAATTGCGTTGGACGCCGACGTGATCTGACCCGAGCTACGACTGGACTTGCTGCCTTTGCGTTGACCTGTCGATCACGTCGGATTTTCCCCGAGCACCGTCGGGCTCAATGCATGTGACCTAATAGGAGCCTTGTTTTGCACCCTGAGTGTCCTGTCCGGCTATTGAGGTTCGCGATGCCTTCTGCAACACGGAGGAACTTGTATGAATCAGGACGAAGTCATTCTTGGGGTTGACACCCATCTGGACGTGCCTGTTGGTGCAGTGATCAGTTCCACTGGCAAGCTGCTTGCAACGAAGGCTGTGGAAACAACGGGGGCTGGTTCCCTGGAACTACTGAACTGGGCCCGATCGCACGGAGAGCTCCTGCGTGTTGGTATTGAGGGGACAGCAACCTACGGTTCCGGGCTAACGCATTTGCTGCTCGATCATGGCGTCAAAGTTTTCGAAGTCAACCGACCCGACCGCGCCGCGCGGCGGATGCGTGGCAAGTCGGATCCTACAGATGCCCATAGCGCTGCGTGTGCGGTACTTGCGGGGCGTGCGACGGCAAAGCCCAAAGCGCAGTCTGGCGCGGCGTACGCGATGCGCGCCGTCTCGGTAGCGCGCCGTAGCGCGGTAAAGGCCAAGACGCAGGCCATCAACCAACTGCGCGGGATTCTGATCAGCGCGCCGCAAGATGTCCGCGATCGCCTGCTGCACACCAATGCGGAAGATTGCGTCAACAAGTGCTCGCGAGCGAGATGCTTGGGAACAGCCCATTGCTGCAGCCGCTGATGGCAACACTGCGCCTCCTTGCCAGGCGCTGGCTGGCGTTGAAAGCCGAGATCAAGGTTCTGGACGCGGAACTCGAGCAGCTCACAAGCCAACATGCTTCGCGGCTTCGCCAAAAGTTTGGCGTCGGCGCCAGACCGCTGCCGTCCTCGTCTGCGTTGCTGGCGACAACCCGGATCGCCTGAAGAGTGAGGCTTCCCTGGCCGCACTCTGCGGTGTCAGTCCGCTGCAGGCCTCATCGGGAAAGACTAAACGCCATCGCTTGAATCGAGGCGGCGACCGCTCCGCGAACAATGCTCTTTGGACCATTACTATGGTTCGAATGCGCAGTGATCCGCGCACGCGCGAGTACGTCGTTCGCCGTACGGCACAGGGTCTGTCAACCAAAGAAATTCAGCGGTGCCTAAAGCGGTATATCGTTCGCGAGCTGTACCCGTTGATACTGGCTGATCTGCGCGGATCACACGGTGCCTCTTGACATAGGAGCGTCAACGCTTTGGCAGAGAGCATCAACGGGCTGTACAAGGCTGAAATCATCCATCGCCGCGCGCCATGGAAAACCAAAGAAGCAGTGGAGTTTGCAACACTCGAATGGGTGTCTTGGTTTAACCACCACCGCCTGCTTGAACCCATCGGATATATCCCACCTGCGGAAGCTGAGGCAAACTACTACCGGCAACTCGCCAATCCAGCCACTACTGTGGTCGCCTGACTTAAACCAAATAGCCTCCGCGAAATTCGGGGCGATTCAAAGTCGCCCCGTCGTCTGCAAGTAGGCAGCTCAGGAGGCCCTGCCCTGCCAAAATCCCATGCGGTGTCGATGCCACACATTATCTGAAAGAGCCCATCACACGTCTGTTGTTAGCAAACTGCGCATGGAAAGCACCCATGACCGGCTCGCGTGTGAGATTTATGCGGCATTTGAAAAGACTGGATCAAACTGACGATGACTTCAGAATTTCTAGGCGCACGGGCGTCGAACGCAGGCGACGACTTTCACGAGCTTTGGGCAGCAAGACATGCCATCCGTCTGCTTTCTGGCGCCGACGATCTGCAGGCCATCACTCTTGAGGGCGTAGCCGCCGAAGACGAAGCAGGTGTTCCAAACGGAACCTGGGACGCTGTCGACTGCGCCTTGTACTTCGGTAGCGAGAACTGCGACCACGCGAAGCGAGTCGTGATTGAGCAACTCAAATACTCCGCGGCTGCTCCCACAGGTCTTTGGACGGTCGCTCGATTCAGCTATGCGACGAAACCGGGTCAATCTGTTGTCGGTAAGCTTGCACGCGCGTGGAGTGCTATGCGATCGCGTGCACCCACATCCTGTTCCATTGACGTCAGACTGGTCAGCAATCAAGCAGCCGCCTCCGAACTGACGGAATGCGTCAAGCGGCTCGCGCAGGCAGTCAGCGTTAAGCCTTGGGCAATAGGTTCCGACGAAGAGCGTCTGACCAAAGCAGCCGGCCTCCCGCAGCAACAGCAGAAAGCGTTCTGGTTGGCATTGCAGTTTGAGACAGGGGCTGGCTCCAGGTTTGCTGCCGAGGAACGTGTCCTGGCAGAAATTTCTAAATGGAGCGAAAGCGATCTGCTACATGGAGTGCTTCGGCTAAGGGAGTATGTCCGCGCTCGGATGCGACCAGAGCATGCAGGTCAGGCGATCACACGCCGTGCGGTTTTTCTCCAATACGGAGCATATTCCTCCGATGTTCTGCTCCCGTGTCCTGCGGCATTGGTGCAGGTCGAGAGGCCTATCAAGCGTCAATCCGCTGCACTGGCGATACAGGCGATGTCCGACGGTGTGCAGTTCACAGCGTTGCACGGTCAAGGAGGAATCGGGAAGACCACCGTCTTACAGGAGATCCGCGCACTCCTTCCTGAAGGCTCCAGCATGGTCGTCTTCGACTGCTATGGCGGCGGAACGTATCAGGACCCCAGTGCGTTTCGGCATCGCGCGACAGATGCCTACATGCAACTCATCAACCAAACTGCAATCCAATTAGGACTTCCTCTTCTGTTAGCGCGCTCTGGCGGAGACGACATGCCCCGCCTATTTGTGCGAAGGCTGGAGCATGCTGCAGCCGCACTCCGCGCGCAACAACCCGGAGCCCTGCTCGTGATCGCGATCGATGCAGCAGACAACGCCATCATTGCCGCTGACGGTCGTGAGCCAGCCGAGCGAGCCTTCGTCTTGGATTTCGTCCGTATTGAAACGATCCCTGAGAACGTTCGCTTCATCGTCAGCGCGCGCACGGGCCGGATGTCTCAACTGGACTTGCCGACCAGCTACAAACACATCGAACTGAGTCCATTCGACCTTAGCCAGACTACAGAGTTCGTGTCCCGACGGCTCCATACTTCGGCTCAATGGATTACCGACTTCCACGACTTATCCGGTGGCGTTCCGCGCGTGCAATCCTATGCGCTGGACCAGCTTGAAGGTGGTCCCGAAGCCGTATTGAATCTCTTGCGGCCCACGGGCAAGAATCTGAATGATGTGTTCAGCGCCCGTCTAGATGCTGCAACCAAGAAGTCTGGCCGAGGCGACGTCAACCGCCTTTGCGCCGGGCTGATCACGATGCCCCGACCAGTTCCGATTGATGCCCTGGCACAAGTCGCCGAGCTCCAACCAGCGCAGGTGCTCGACATATGCTCTGATCTGGCACCGGGCGTCAAACTGCGAGATACCCTACTTAGCTTCGCCGACGAAGACTTTGAGGAGTTCTTACGCCAACGCGATGCTACGGAGATGGCAGCAGCGCAAGAAGCCGCCGCCTCATGGATGTATGCCCAATGCGCAGTGAATCCATACGCGGCAATGCATGTCGCTCAGGCCCTGGTCACAACGGATCGCCATGCTGAGTTGATCGAACTTGTCGACCGCGATTCGTCGCCCACGATCATCGTTGACCCCGTGATACGCCGGGAAGCTGAGATAGTAAGACTCAGACTTGCGATTCAGGTGTGTCGCACCGTCCGCGACGTCCCACGGGCGCTGCAGTTTGTGCTCAGAGGCGCCGAAGGTATGAAAACCGAAGCGGCACTCAGAGATTTGTTGTTGGCAAATCCTGAAATGGCAGCAGCTTTCGCTTTCGAAACGGTTGGGCGACTGCTCTTGTCAGATCCAAAGCAGATGGATCGGCATGGACCATTCCTGTTTCATCGCATCGCGTTCTACGCGCGAAGCGGAGATGCTGCCATGGTCCGCGAGGGTCGGCGCATGCTAAACGCCTGGCTTGATGCCAGACGTACTCACCAGGCCAGCAAACAACGTCGGCCGGAAGCATGGCCGATTGGGTACGAACACATCGGTTGTTTGGTCGAATCAACCCTACTGACAAGCGGCGTAGATTCCGCCTTCAAGGTGCTGCGCTCTTGGCGTCCTTCAATCACCATAGCGCTCGCTGTTGGCCTTCAACTTCCGACCAAACTGATCAATGCAGGATATGCGGAGTTGGTGGAATCAGTCTGTGCCAGCGATGATCTCCACCCAATCGGCAGGCTTTTGTGTTCGGTTCCTTTGGCAAATTCTGGCCGAGAGGTTCCGGGTGCGGCTCTTTCCGACGGGCTGGCTGCCGTTTGCCGGAGACGTTCCTTCATTCGAAAGCACTTCGATCAGAGACATTCAACGGAGTCACGAGATGGAGCTTTGTTGCGTACTGCGCTCGCCGCCGCAGAAATCCTGGTAGCCCGAAAGGTGCCCTGCCCTGCCGTTGATTTCTTGCTGGAAGAACTCAGTGCCCCGAGCTGCGGCGCATCGATAAGCGCAGCGGCTATGAGTCGAGTAAGTTGGACATGCTGCTCCGCAGTTTTACTTTGCAGCGCGTCCGAAGCGGTGATGACCCTTCGTCGGAGGACTTCTTCCCAAGGGTGGTCGATCCCGACAATCCGGAAAACAGGGCACCTGCACGGCAGAGCATTCGCCAGCCTGAACAGGAACATGACACTGAACTGAAGGATTTGGTCGGCTCTGTCATTGCGGTGTACCGTGCGCGAGCACGGGCAATCATCGGCGCGGCCTCGATGGAGACACTTTCTGCGGAACTTGCTGCAACCGTGAGCAAGGCAAGCGAGAGTGAGTACCGTCGCAGACATTCGCATCAAGGTCGCGACCTGAAGGTCGCAGCTGCGATCAGCCTGATGGATCTTGTCGCGATTGGGTTCTCTCCTTCACTCATCAAACAGAGTTCAGATGCGCTGCACTGGTCGTGGGTGGAATCTGGCCCCTCGCCCTCCGCCGAGCTTGTCTCGCGACAGTCGCTGTGCACAGAACTGCACCCCAAGCTCGCGGCCGACCTTGTCCGCGCGGCTGAAAACGTGTTCAGACGACGCGCAGGCGCTTCAGAGAAATGCTCCAACATGTTGGAGTTGGCCACGCTCCTGCGTCCGATCAGTCCCGACGATGCCAATGCTGTCTTCAACAACGCCGTCCATGTCGCCGCGCATATAGACCGCGAAGCCATGTCTCAGATCGAGCTGCTCGAAAAGTTCGTCACCCGTGGGGCGGGTCACTTCTCTGCTCAGGCAGAACTGTCGCGCAATGCCACGACGGTGGTCGCTGACGCCAGCTTGCGCTTGGATGGCTACGATGGTTTTCCATGGTCTGCTGCGATGTCTGCGTTGGCGCGTCTCGACGGCCCACGAGCGCTTGCGGACGTCATCAGGTGGGACGACGAGAACGTCGCAGAACTGCGAAGTACTTTGCCTGATCTCCTCAAAGCAGGCCTCGCCCAGGGCTGGCTTCCTCCTGCGCATGCATCTTCACTGGCGCTACTGACAAGCTCAGATGGTGACGTAGTCAATCAGGCCCTCACCAGAGCAATCGCCACCGACTCCGACGAGGCCGCGACGTTGGCCGAAGCAGCGGCCCAGGACACTCTGATCCGGTACAGACACGACCGAAACCCAAAGCTCAGCCAACTGACCCAGCAGGCAGGCCTAACCGGGCCGTGGTGTTCAGCTCTGCTGGCACAAGAGGCCTTCATCAAGGAACTTCCCAGCTCCCAACGAGGGGAAGGGTATCGCACTGACTATGTCCCGACGGATCGTCAAGAAATCGTCGCCGACCGTGCCTGGTCCTTGGCGGAGGTGACCAATGCCGACATGCTTCGCCGAGCGGTCGATGCAAGGCAACTCGAGCTTCGAAGTCAACAGCGCTATGACAGCGTTCGCGGTCTGTTACGACAAGCCCGGCATGCAGTGCCGCTCAGAGACCGCCTCAAGCACCTGGACGCACTGAACCTGCTGACGACCGATCGAGGTTCACACGACACCTCTTGGGCGCTCGTGGATGCAGCCCAGGAATGGCGAGCGACGTCACCAGCAGTAGCTCAATGGTGCAACTCCAATCTCCCAGAGCGCATCAAGTCAAGCCTGGTTCACTATGCCAAACCATACGGCTATGACGAAGATCGCTTCGAAACCGTTTTAGCTCTGGTAGAGCTACAACCAGCGGAGATCACCGACCTCATGCTTGCCGGTATCAGCGCAAATGTCAGCCGCCTCAGCGCCGAACGCGTGCACCATCTCGTTGGCCTGCTTTCGAGTCACCTTGGAACGCAAGACGCTGCCGGCCTGGCTCAGTGGTACGCGAGCCGGCTTGTGAGCAGACTCACGGATGCTGATCGAGTGATCCTGCCCGCAGATGACGACTACCCAAAGGATGTGGACACGGCGGCGGCCGGAATGGTTTTCGCATGCTTCGGTTCTCCTGACATGCGCGAGCGCTGGAGAGCAGCCCATGCTGCACGCCGGTATGCTGCGACTGGCTGTATTGCCGCATTGCGAAGCCTCACGGCCATGTACGAGGTACGGCAACTGCCGGCATTTCGTTCTTCCGAGTTGCCGTTCTACTGGCTCGCCGCCCGCCTATGGTTCGCCCTCGCCTGGGAGCGCATTGCTCACGAAAGACCCGAAAAAGCTTTCGAGACTGGCGAGGTGCTCCTCCGCATCGCCCTCAATGATGGCTTCCCACACATGTTGGTTCGGTCTGTCGCGCGCGATGCATGCCTAGCTCTGCTTGCTGCGGGTTGGATACCTCCGCAAGCCGATGCTCGATCCGCCCTGGAGCGCGTCAACCAGTCCACCGTCCCTCGTGCCAACCAAGCTCGTCAAACTAAGAGGCATGGGATTGGACGTGGTCGCAGATCGGTCGAGCGCACGACACGCTTTCACTTCGATGAAATGGATACCAAGCCCTACTGGTATAGCAATATCACCAGCGGCTTCGCCAACGTCGATCTCGATGACTTTTGCGCTGAAGCTGATCGTTGGATCGTCGATATGTGGGGAGCCGACGAGAACACCTACCGCTGGGATCATGAGCCTCGACGCAAGTCATTTGAACGATACAACTACAACCTTACAAACCACAGCCACGGCTCACTCCCAACCGTCGAGCGCTACAGCACTTACCTCGAGTGGCACGCGATGTGGTGCGCCGCCGGTGAACTGCTGAAGTCAGAACCGCTGCCGAAACCTGACCAAACCGGTGGCAGTTGGGGCAGTCTTGACGAACGACTCCGAAGCCATCGCCCTGCGGAGCCTCCCTTTGGTCAATTGATTTGGCCTGCCCGACCCCATTGGTACCGCAGAACTGGTATTTCAGTCCAGGCGATGCACGCGGGTGGGTCGAATCCGTCGATGAAGGCGAACACCGGCGAGAGATTTTTCCGGAGGATCGGCTCGAATACACGGTCGTCTATGCGCGCGCGACGCGCCATTTGGAAAAACAAGAAGAGACCATTGAGGTATCCAGCGCTCTGGCCGACCGTCGCACAGCCCCAGCGCTAGTCCGCGCGCTTCAGACAATGGAAAGTGCTTGGGACTATAGGTTGCCGCACGAAGAAGACGAAAGTGCCGAAGAGTGCGATGGGAATTTCAAGCTCACCGGATGGCTGCACTCAGTTCAGGCTGATGGCGGCTTGGACGAAAAGGACGAATTCAAAGGTTCGGTTTCTTACATCCCCATGCGTCCGGGCGGCTTGTCATGCAGCGTTGCGCTCTAGTCCGGGATTCAAAAGGTTTCATGAAGTGGACACGGTCAGACGTGGCAGGCCACGCACCCATGTTTATTTTTGAGTCCTGGGGAAAAGAAATTCCCGACGACAGGTACAGCACTGGCTTTAGCTCTGAAGGACATCGACTGCTCGCACACCGTCGACAGCTAATCCAGTTCCTAAAAGATGCAGGGTCAGATTTGATTGTAGAAGTTGAGGTTAATCGACGTGAAAAATCAGAGCGAGAATTTTCTCTCGAAAAAGAAGCGCCTAGAGCGCAGTTCGACCGTATCTACCGACTTACCGGAGATGACGAACTCACCATTGCCGAAAGACACCTTGGCTCTTGGCTTGGCGATTGCTGCTGAGCTTCGCCTGAATACGCGAGGGGAATTGCTCCAACGCTGGATGGCGCACCATCTGGCAGAGACAATTGAAAAGGCTGAGTCAGCAACCGGCACCAAGAAAATCAAGCTGGAGCGAGACGCTGTCAACTTAATACTGAAACTATGGTCGCATCGCTCCGCACTTCCCGAGCCTATCGACCCCTTTCGGGGTGCCGCGCAGCCCTAGACACACTGAGACGGCTTCAGCCGGAGGCGAATCCGTGGGCTCATTTCTCAAGAAATCGGCCTGATGAGATTCATTTACGCGAGATGTTCTCTGCGATGAGCAGGGCCACCTTGGCAGGCATTGCGTTGACCCAAATAAAAGAAATAAGAGAGCCTACAGCAGAGGTTGCGACTCATCTCGACCCAATCGAGTTGGCCTTATTGGACGCATTCAAAGAATGGCAACCTTTTGTTGTTCGCACGCCTCGGAGCAAATTCTCGTGGCAAGCCATGGCTGATGGCGGTGCAACCCTGTCGTTCACGCAAGAATCAGATCCTATTGAAGCAATCTTTGCTGACCCCAAAGACGAGGCTAAGTTGCAAGATTTAGTAGGTGATAACCTCAAAGCGCTACACGGCAGCTTGGGAAAACTGATTCAGCAGTGGGAGTCTAGACGTAACCCTGACCAAGTCAAACCTTCGTCGCCGCATCCGTCGCCTCCACCAGACTTTTTAGAAACCTGATGGCCTTCTCCAATTCATCCTTGCGCACAAGATGTGCTGCCGGTATCCCAGCATTTACGGATTTTGATCGGTGGACTGCTTCGCCACGCTTTTTTATTAAGGCATCTAGCTCCAAGCGAACTCGTGCGCTGTCATAGTTGTTCCATTGCCAGCCTGCAGATACGTCAACGCCAAGGAAGTCGGAGAACAGCTTGCAGGTTTTTTCTGCGCTTGGGTTATGGAACTGCTTGAGGGTGATTTGCAAATGCCGCAGCAGAAATCGATTCTGGAAGCTGTCATTGCCCTCGCCTAGCCTCTGCTGGACAGCTTCCTGCACTCGATCCTCCACATACGTCTCCCATGCGGTGCAAGCCATAATGAGCCCCGCTCGCTTCAACACCTCCGCATTTGGCGGTGGGGGTTGCACGTTGATGGCATTGAAATGCGCAAGCAGCTCTTCCGCATCCTTGATCGAGCTGTTGAATGTTTCTCTCGCTGTGGGCATGGGACGATCTTCAGATTGAAGGAGAACTCAACGCGCAATTTTTTCTTTGAGGGAAGGTGCTCGACTAGAAAGAACCTCAATCTTCTCCAAAGCCAGGACTCGGCCTCGCTGAGCCTGCGCGTCAAAAATCGCGATGTGCGAAGGTGAGCTGTCAAGGACAAAGCCTGTAGCAATGGTCGTCCCTTCACGCTGAAGTTCTACGCAGGGAATCTTTGAGGTTTGGCAACCTTTCATGTACTCGGCTAAATCACTCTCAGCCGCAGCCTTTCCTGCAGTCTCTCCGAGTGCGGCAGGCACTACCATGAAGGCTGTCAATAGAAAGAGCGCACAGGGCATCACACTCATAAATAACGCGGTGAGCAGCATTTGTCGAATGAGCCGACGCCGCCATTCAGGTTGCCTGAGCAGCCAAGCTGGCGCTTCTCCAGATGCTCCAGCGGTCGGGGACAAGAGGATGAAGAGGTACAGGCCCGATATGATCGTAGCGATGAACAACCAATACAGGTTATCGAACACCGCAGCGAGAATATATATAAACCGGTCAACAACGCCGTAGTACCCGTTTATCAGTATCCAGTCTGCAGTCTTTGGGAAAAGCCCAGCATCAACATTCCAATATTTGAGATATTGCCGATGTCGCACGTCGCCGATGAGATGGAGTGTGACTGTTCCCGCAGCCACGAGAGCCGTGAGCAAGCTAAGTGCCGTCGGCCAACTCAAGGCAATCCGCCTTCTGTTTGAAATTTTGATGCTTTCTTCGGTGTCTGACATGTTGACTTCGGCCGTAGCGTCTCAGTTATTGCCCAGATACTATCGATTGGCAATCACCTCGGATTGTAAATTCGGATATCGAACCCTTCGTCGTCCAACTCTGCACGATAGACCTTGACACTTGGCTTTCCAAGCCTCTTCCGCTCCTCTAGCAACGCCATCACGGCATCGAAATTTTCGGGGTCAGCCCTGGCTCCAAAAATCACGGATGAAATGACTCGTGGCCGTAGAACAACTGAACAACTGTTGATTGGCAAAACGACACGCCACTCCTTCTCATACGCCCAATCATTTGATTTCTGAAGGTAATATTCCTGAGCCAAATCTGGCGGCACCGGAACAACCAGTGTGGGAAATTTATTCGTGTAGGTCACCTGCCTGGATATCAGAAAAAGTTCGTCTTCGTATGGTGCAAGCTGGATGCATATGCCCGATGCTCCCCACCGTAGTGCGTCCACATCAGCTTGCTACGCGGATCTGTTGACGCGCAGAAGACGCCCATGTTCTGCTCCATATCTTGCTTGAAACCAAGCTCCATCTCCGCCGTCATCGCAGATCTTGCTAACTGCTGTTGGCGGAGCAGTCGCTTCGCTGGCGACACTTTGGGCAGTAGATGCGCGTTTTCTTTGGCCCACCGTTTGCGTGTAGCGGCATCTTGGTTTAAGACCAGTTTGAAGCGCATGTCTCGTGGATCATTCAGCGATGCAGCTGATGCGATCCAGATTCTGTCGTGCACCAGTAGAGACCGTGCTTTGTTGATCGAGGCTGGATTCGCTGCATCCAGCGGCCGATATTTGTAGAGGTGCAGCGGCCCTGTCGCAGCAGCATCTTTCCGGCTACCCGCCAGCCCCTTTCTACGCTCACGTGTACTGAAGCACATGAACTGGGCGAGCTGTTGCTGGGCATCGTATTCAGCCACGACATCCGCGGATGAGCAGACGGGTGCCGTTCCAGGTCCATCTGGATAGGTCATTGGAATATTCACTCGCACTGGCATGTCACCCCCTCAGTCCCAACGCTCTCAGCCAGGCATCAACTTGCCCAAACGCGTCCTGCTGCCACTGCTCCGGGCTGCGCTCGCTCAAGACCTGCGTGTCTTCCACAAACTTGCGTACGCAGGTTGGACCGAACCCATCCACGGAATCGAACTTGCCAGCGATGTAGCCGTACCCGGCTACACCAGAGTCATGCTCCAACAGAGGGCGGCAGTCCTCCGCAAGCGCCTCAGCCCCACCCGGATAGTTACGGATGCAGTAGTAGATGTCGTAGGCATCCTTCTGCTTGTAGCGCCCCTCGATCGCATGCCCCTTCATCGCCAGTAGCGCTGGAATGGAACAGACTGCGACCTCGACCCTGTTGGTTCCACCGCCTGGCATGGACCCAGCGATGGCAACCATTTGATAGAAGCGAAGCGCCAGGTCCGCACCGTCTGCTTTCTGCACCGCAAAATCGCTGATCAACGGAGGCACGTTTTTCACAACGTCCGCATCCCGCGGCATCAAGAAGTCGATCACGACATCGATGGGAGGCCCGCCGTCATCTGCTTGGATTTGGCGAACCAACTGGAACCGACGGAGTTCTTTGCGCTGCTCATACCCATGGCCCAGCAGCGCCTCCACCAGATGGGCATATTCCCCATCCCCAGGACGGCCGCATCCAAACCTAGATCGACATCCAGCGTGCCGACGTGAGGCATGTCCTCGTTGCCCAGTAACAGCCAAGGCACAGCACCTCCGACGATGGCAAAGCGCCCCTTGAAACTGCCAAGGATCTGCCCGATTTCGACAAGCACCGACTTCACGGCTGCTGTCGTCCGATCGTCGTACTCGCTCGCGTGCTGAGCCTCACCAGGCGTCATCCTTGCCATTGCAACCTCTCTTGCCGAAGGTGGTCCGCCGCTTCCTGCCCGCGTTCGCCTGCCGCCGCCAGATCCAGATAGGTTTGGACCGGGCTTGTGCAAACCACACCGGGAGCGGGCTGCACCGTGTCTTGGAACAGCCCAGGCTCGTCAAGCACCGTCACGACGACGTTTTCGCCCTTGCTCGTGCTCGAAAGCTTCAAGCTCGACCGCAGGATCTCCAGCCCTTCTGCGTCAGCATAGAAATAATGGGTGCCCGTGCGGCCAAAGGGCGCCAGCCACTGAGCGGCCGAGAACGATGCAAGCGCAATCTGCCCCCGCGTTCAAGCGGTCGCCCCCTAAACCCCGCGTCGAACGATGCGCCGTGCAGGGTGGTGTAGAAGGCCTGCCGCTGACCGGATGGGACTTCATAGGCTTCGCGCCACGCGTCCAGAAGCGCATCCGGCGCGGCGAGAAACATCCCCTCATCCGCCAACTGCGCCCACTCCCGGTCCAGCAAGCCATTCCGGACATTGCTGACGTGCCCCAGGCTCACACCGGCAACCTCAGCCAGTTCAGCTACCCGCCACGGCTTTGAGGGCTCGCGAAGCAAGACCTTGAGAACCTGAACTGACTTAGGCTTGAACAGCGAGCGCAGTTCTCGCTTCTCCACAACGGGCCTCTTCGCGAACTGGCGCGAGAGAAAGAAGGTGCCGAAGGCCAGCCGGGCATTTCCCTCAAGATCAAGGTATGCCACACCGGACTCGCGACACAGATCCTGCGCTTGGGGTGACAGGTACGGCGCGATCAGGATCGGCGTGATGCGGTCTGCCTGATGCGCTACGTAGTTGCGCAGCGACAGGAGGGCCTGACGTACATGGCGCGGCTGCCCGCTCGACTTCACTTCAGCGACCAGCTTATGCTGGCGACCGAAGGCCGTCACTTCGGCAAAGATGTCGATGCCCGAATCTGGCCTGCGTTCAACGATACGAACGTCCACGCTCTCTGTTGCAGGCACCTCCGCCAACAAGAGACGGAGAGCTTCTGCAGCCTGAAGCTCGGTTTTCACTGGATCGGGCGTTTTCATCACACGCTGAAAATAGCATTTCCAGTGAAGCCGTCAAGACGGTTTCACTACTTTGTCTGTTTTCAGCAACCGCTGAAATACAATGATTGGCTGAAATTTGACCGTTCAAGAGGGCAATTCGATACCCCCAATCGCCCAAGATTGAGCCTATAAGCTCCCGATCGAAAGACCCCTTCTGGGGTAGATTTGGGGGTATCAACAAAAAACCGGATTTGAAAATTCTTTTAAATCAATAGGATACAAGCCATATGCGTATTGCCACCTGGAACGTGAACTCCCTCTCCGTGCGCCTGCCGCAGGTGCTCGACTGGCTCAAGGCCAACCCGGTCGACGTGCTCGGTCTTCAGGAACTCAAGCTCACCGATGACAAGTTCCCCTACGATGCCTTCGAGGCTGAGGGGTATCACGCGGTGACCTATGGCCAGAAGACCTACAACGGTGTGGCCCTGATCACGCGCAAGCCTGCCGACGACGTGGTGCGCAACATTCCATCGCACGAAGACGTGCAGGCCCGCGTGATAGCCGGAACCGTGGAAACGCACACCGGCCCTCTGCGCGTGATCAACTGCTACTTCGTGAACGGCCAGGAGCCCGGCAGCGAGAAGTTCACCTACAAGATGAAGTGGCTGGGCGCTCTCGAGAACTGGGTGCGCGGCGAGATGCAAAAGCACCCCCGATTGATCGTCATGGGCGACTTCAACGTCGCGCCGGAAGATCGCGATTCCTTCGACCCGGTCGGACTCAAGGACACCATCCATCACACGGTCGAGGAACGCACCTATTTCCAGAACATGATCGGCCTCGGCCTCACCGATGCCTACCGCATGTTCGAGCAGCCCGAGAAAAGCTATTCATGGTGGGACTACCGCATGCTCGGCTTTCAGAAAAATCGCGGGCTGCGGATCGACCACATTCTGGTCAGCGACGCGCTCAAGGGCAGTGTCAGCGCCTGCACCATCGACCGCGCGCCGCGCAAGAACAAGCAGCCCAGCGATCACGCTCCGGTCATTGTGACGCTGGACTGACGGCGGCTCGGGGCCTGCATACCGGTGCCGGGTCCGGCAGCGGCTGCCCGGCAGCTACCGCCTCGTCACGCGCCTTGATTCGGCGAGCCTGCTCGGCGAGCGCCGAGGCTTGCATGTTTTCATCGCAGTCCACCAGATCCAAAGCATCCGCCTGCTGGGTTTTATTGTGGTCACCGCCAATGCGGCCCATGGCCCGGTCCTGCATCGACGATGGCGCGCGGATACTGCCTTCTGCGGCGCGCGATGGTGATGGCGATGGCACGGGTTGCGGCGCAGGTGCGGACTCCTGTGAGCGCGACATCGGCGCCGGCGCAGGTGTCGCGGCGGGCGCGGGGACAGGCGCAGAGCGCGGCGCCGAGGGTGAAACGGCCTTCTCCACGGCCCGTTCCCGCTCTATGGCGTCCTCCTGCGCGCGCTGCCTGCGTGCCGCTGGCGCGGGTCTGGACACCGTATTCGGCTCTTCCTTCACGTCTGAGACAGGGGCTGGTGGGCGATCCGCTGCCGTGTCCGAATTCGCGTTGCTTTCGGCCGCAGAAGGCGCCGCTGCGGGCGCACTCTGGGGCGCAGGCGACGACTGCTGCACCGAAGGCGCGGCCTGATCGAGCTGCGGCGCGCCCGGCTCTTGCAAATGCTGCAGGGTCAGCCAGCCGACGACCCCGATGATCGCCAGACTGCCCAGCGCATGGCGCAGCCAGCGGCGGTCATTGGCAGCCTCGCGGCGCTGCGGCGGCTCGGTGACGAGCGTAGTCGCGGGCTTGCGCCTGGCCGTTTGTTCGCGCGCATGGGCCAGCACGCGTTCTCGCGCGGCCGCGTCGGGACCGCGATCCTGCTGGGTGGCCTCGCGATACAGATCGACCAAGGCGTCATCGGCGGGCGCGTTCGGTGGATTTTCAGGAGTGCGATCGGTCATGCAAGCACCTCCAGCGCCTGACGCAGTTTGGCGCGGGCATAGCGCAACCGGGTTTTGGCGGTTTCCAATGGAACCCCGCTCGCGGCGGCGATGTCGGCCACGCTCATGTCTCCTTCGGCTTGCAGCAAAAACGCCGCACGTTGTTCTTCGGGCAGATCGGCCAACGCATCGAGCAACGCGCGCGCCAGATCCTTGCGGCCCTGCAGGCGTTCGGGCTCGAAGCCGGAATGCGCGAACAGGGTTTCGGCGAGCTGCATGGCTTCGGGCGTCTCCTGATCAAGGCTGAGCTGGGGCCGGTGGCTGCGCCAGTGATCCACCAGCTTGTGGTGCGCCACGGTGAACAGCCAGGTCGTGAACCGCGCCTTGGGCGCATAGGTGAGAGCAGCGTCCACGACGGCAAACCAGACCTCCTGACCCAGATCGTCCGCCAGCGCGTGATTGCCGGTGTTGCGAAACAGATAGCGCCACAGGCGCAGGCTGTGACGATCGTACAAAAGCTCGAACGCCCGCGCCTCGCCACCGGCGTAGGCCAGCATCAGGGCTTCATCGGCCAGGGCATTCAGTTCGGACTCCACCATGGCGGGCATTATGCAAAGCCATAGGCGCTGCCGACCGCGCTGTGGAGAAAATCGCACAGCGCCGAGTGCCGTTATTGCCCGCGACCTGGCTTGCTCACCAACGTGGTGGATCGGGAACAAAGCCTCGCTTCCATGGGCTGGAAACGGATTGGGCGTGCGTCCGGTGCGCGGCGCCGGAATCACGCCCATGGCGACCAGGTTGGCATGGCTGTCGTAGCGGATGCGGACCACCTGCTCGGGGCGGCGGGTGGCTGACTCGAATTCGGTGTTCGAGGTGTAGGAGGTCTCGACCGCGCCGTGGCCGGTGCCAAGGCTTGGACTGCGTTTGGCCGCATGGTCGGCGTTCTTCTCGGCCATGCGCGGGCTCGCAGCGGATTCAGCTTCGGCCGCCATCGGTGCCTTTGCGCTTGGCGCTGGCATGGGAGCTGGCGCCACGGGCGCAGAACTGGCAGATGCATCCCCTGCCGGACCGGCTTTGCGATCCTCCATGCCGCGTTCGTTTCGCAGAATCGGAGGGGCCGGACGCACGGGCTCCGCCGGACGCTCGCGGAACAATGCAACACCGATCACGCCCACATCAAGCGGGCGGCCCGTGCGGCTCGCATACGAGGCATCGCTTTCAGAAAAATAGAACGCCGCCACCTGGCTGTCGCTCTTGCGCCAGCCGTTGATGGCCCAGTTCTGGCGAGGGCTGAACACATAGCCGTCATCGGGCGTGGCCGATGCGGTTTTTCCGGTGATCGCGTTGACACCATCGACGCTGATCACCGCGAGAACGCGGCTACCCATGCGATTGGTGATGTCGATGGAATAGTTGGCTCCGGGCCGGCTCGCCACCCAGTATTCGCCTTGGTGGAAATACAGCGGCAGCACGCGCCCGCTGTTGCGCTCGATCAGCCTCACATCGGCCAGGGTCGCGGCCTGGACAGTGCTGGACAGACCGCCGAGCAGCGCAGTGCCGATCAACAGCGGGGATGCAATTCTGCGAAAGATCTGGAACGACGCAACCATGATGGCTTGCTCCTCAAAGTGGATGAATGTAGGAATCACATCCACTGAATCGGAGCAAGCGCTCAAATGGGGTGAAGCAGAGCGAAAATTTTTTTCGACTACCTCGAAAAAAGACTCATCCTTCGTCACCCCCCGGTGTTCGTCGAGGCCCAACTCCTGAATCTTGCGCGTGATGGTGTTGCGGCCGATGCCCAGACGCTGCGCCGCCTCCATGCGACGGCCATGCGTTTCGTGCAGCGCGGTCTTGATCAGGCGGGACTCGAAGCGCCGCGTGAGAATGTCCCAGACCTCCGGGCGGCCTTCACGCAGCAGTTCCTGCGCCTCGGCCTCAAGCGAGCGCTCCCAGCCCGTCTGGGTTGGCACCAGGCCCTGACCTGGCGACACGGCCAGGGATGGCTCCGGAAAGACCGCGCCGTAGCCGCCCACGCTGCCCGGTCCAGACGACGATGGCGTCACCTGTGGTGCTGCGACCGTTGCCGCAGCCGTCTCTGCCAACACCGCGGCTTCCAGAGGCTTGGCCTCCTGCGGCGAGGCACCCGGGACGACGACGGGCATGTTGAGCACCTCGGGCGGAAGATCCTGCACCGAAATCACCTGAGCGGGAGCCATCACGGAAAGCCAATGGCAGATGTTCTCCAACTGGCGCACATTGCCCGGAAAATCGAATGCCTGCAGCCGTGCCAGCGCCGCTTCGGAAATCCGCTTGGGCTCGACGCCCAATTGACGGGCGCTTTGCTGCAGGAAATGGCGCGTGAGCCCGGGAACATCTTCACGCCGCTCGCGCAGCGCCGGCAGGCGCAGGCGAATCACGTTCAGGCGGTGAAACAGATCCTCGCGGAACACGCCGTCCTTCACGCGCGCCTCCAGGTTCTGGTGCGTCGCGGCAATCACGCGCACGTTGGCCTTGACTGCGGCATGCCCGCCCACGCGGTAGAAATGGCCGTCAGACAGCACCCGCAGCAGGCGTGTCTGCAAATCGAAGGGCATGTCGCCAATTTCATCGAGAAACAGCGTGCCGCCCTCGGCCTGCTCAAAACGCCCGCGCCGCTGGGTCTGCGCACCGGTGAACGCGCCGCGCTCGTGGCCGAACAGTTCGCTCTCCAGCAGATCCTTGGGGATGGCCGCCGTGTTGATCGCCACGAACGGGCCACCCGATACCGGCGAGTGCTTGTGCAGCGCACGCGCCACCAGTTCCTTGCCCGATCCCGACTCGCCGGTGATGAGCACCGTCACCGCACTCTGGCTCAGGCGACCGATGGCACGGAACACGTCCTGCATCGCCGGTGCCTGCCCGAGAATCTCGGGCGCTGCGGCCTGGCGTTCCTCGGCGACCTGTTCACGCTGGCTTTCCTCGACCGCACGGCGGATCAGCTCCACCGCCTTGGGCAGATCGAAGGGCTTTGGCAGGTACTCAAACGCGCCGCGTTGCAGTGCGGATACGGCGGAATCGAGATCCGAGTACGCCGTCATGATGATCACCGGCAGGCCGGGCTGTAGCTCGCGCAGTTTTTCGAGCAATTGCAGGCCCGAACCACCCGGCATGCGGATGTCGCTGACCAGCACCTGCGGGCCGCTGTATTCGGTGTCGCCTGCCGCGATGTCGGCAAGCGCGTCTAGCACCTCGCGCGGGTTCGAGAAGCTGCGCGTGGGCAGGTTCTCGCGCGCCAGCGCCTTCTCGAGGACGAAGCGGATCGAGGGGTCGTCGTCCACTATCCAGATCGGCTTCATGTTTATCTATTTCCTTGTTGAGAGGGCGTCGCCGCCCTGTTGCTTCAAGGACCTCAAGGCAGCGGGATGAGGATGCGAAAGTCCGTGCGTCCCGGGACACTGTCACATTCGATCAGGCCGTGATGCCGCTGCACGAAAGTCTGCGCAAGCGTCAGTCCCAGACCCGAACCACCATCCCTTCCCGTGACGAGAGGATAGAAGATTCGCTCCTTGATCGCCTCGGGCACACCTGGTCCGTTGTCGATCACATGCAAGTCCAATGCCAACCGATAGCGCTGGCGACCAAATGTTACCTGCCGCGCCACGCGGGTGCGCAGGATGATTTCGGCATCTCCGCCCAAGATGATGCGCTCGGTCAGCGCCTGCGCCGCGTTCTGCACGATGTTGAGCAGCGCCTGGATGAGCTGCTCGCGATCCCCACGGAACTCGGGAATCGAGATATCGTAGTCCCGCTTGATGGACAGGCCGCGCGGAAACTCCACCAGCACAAGGGAGCGCACACGCTCGCAGACCTCGTGGATGTTGACGTCGCCGACCTGATGCGGATGGCGGTGAGGCGCAAGCAGCCGGTCCACGAGGCTTTGCAGGCGGTCGGCCTCATGGATGATGACCTGCGTGTATTCCTGCAGATCAGGCGACGGCAGATCCATCTCGAGCAACTGTGCAGCGCCGCGAATGCCGCCCAGTGGATTCTTGATCTCGTGCGCCAGATTACGGATCAGTTCCTTGTTGGCAAGCGCCTGTTCGCGCAAGCGTTCCTCGCGGTCCTGACGGGCCTGGGCTTCCAGCGGCCAGCATTCGACGAGCACGTCCCCGCCCTGCTCCACGCACGACAGATGCACGTGCACCGGAAGAGGATCCTGCGAGCCGCGACGCAGGCTGGATTCGAAGCGCAGCGCGGCGAAATCGGCACCTCGCGCGCCCGATAAGCCATTGCGCAGAATCGACGCATCGGTGAAAAAGCTGCCGACGTCTGCGCCTTCGAGCGTGCGGCGCGATTGCCCAAGCGCCGTCTCGAGCGCCGCGTTGGCAAAGATCACGGCACCATCTTCACCCAGCACGGCCACGAGGGTGGAAACCAGATCCAGCGCCTGATAGTTCTGCGTTGCGTGGTCCGGGGACTGCGGTGGCGCAGAGGGATGTGCGAGTGAAGGACTCCTGGATGCGTTGGGGGCCACGTTGCTTATTTCAGGCGCGATAGCTCGCGTTTGATGCCTTCGACATCGGCCTCGGCGCGGGTCAGATTGGCCTTGATTTCGGCGGTGCGCTCTATGTAGCCCTGGGGATTGCGCATCTCAAGCGCCGATCTTTGCGGGAAACCGTCGTTGTATTCCTTCTTCAGATCATCGTAGCGGGCCTGTGCCTTGCGGAGTTCGGAATCGAGGATCGCACGCGCGTCGGAGTCGCGCGCCTTCTGGTCGGCGTTGTCCACCTTCGGCGCGCCCGCAGGCGAACTCGACGACGACGGAGGATTGCTGCGCGGCGCGGCCGCACCGCCACCACCACCGCCCCCGGCAGGACGCGCCGCGCCCTGCAACACCGTGACGTTGCCGCCCTCCACCACCTTGCAGCCACGCTGCTTGGCATCGTTGGCGTTGTTGGTGTATTCGTTGCCGCAGCGATAGATACGGTCCTGGGACCAGGCCATTGGCACCAAAGCAACAGCGATGAAGAGTGCAACCAGTGATTTTTCCATGAATTCCTCGCGCGACAACAATCGTCAGCCCAACCGGCTCCCCTGCGGCAATCGATTTCCGCTATTTGTAGCCATATGCAATCCACCGACGATAACAGACCATCCCTCAAAGACCCCGAAAGGCCTCGATCGTTCCTCCAGAACCGTTGCGCCAATGAAAAAAGCGGCCCTCAAGCCGCTTTCTGTTTGCTGTCAACGAAGCACCGGGCTGATGCTATCAACGAACCAACCCGTGCTCCGGCTGACTTACAGCGAGTAGTACATGTCGTATTCCACGGGATGCGGCGCCATGCGGAAACGCTGCACTTCGGTCATCTTGAGATCGATGTAGGCATCGAGCATGGAGTCCGAGAACACGCCGCCCTTGGTCAGGAAACCACGGTCAGCATCGAGCGCTTCGAGCGCCTGATCCAGGCTGTGGCAGACGGTCGGCACCAGCTTGTCTTCCTCTGGCGGCAGATGGTAGAGATCCTTGGTGGCGGCTTCGCCCGGATGGATCTTGTTTTCCACGCCGTCGAGACCCGCCATCATCAGCGCGGAGAAACACAGGTACGGGTTGGCCAGCGGATCGGGGAAGCGCGCTTCGATGCGGCGACCCTTGGGGTTCGCCACATAGGGAATGCGGATCGATGCCGAACGGTTGCGCGAGCTGTAGGCCAGTTTGACCGGAGCCTCGAAACCGGGAACCAGGCGCTTGTAGCTGTTGGTGCCGGGGTTGGTGATGGCGTTCAGCGCACGGGCGTGTTTGATGATGCCGCCGATGTAGTACAGGGCGAAATCCGACAGACCGGCATAGCCGTCGCCAGCGAACAGGTTCTTGCCGTCCTTCCAGATCGACTGGTGAACGTGCATGCCGGAGCCGTTGTCGCCGGCGTAGGGCTTGGGCATGAAGGTCGCCGTCTTGCCATAGGCATTGGCCACGTTCCAGACCACGTACTTCATCTGCTGCGTCCAGTCCGCGCGCTCGACCAGCGTGCTGAACTTGGTGCCGATTTCGTTCTGGCCAGCGCCCGCCACTTCATGGTGGAACACTTCGACCGGAATGCCCAGCGATTCGATGATCAGGGACATTTCAGCGCGCATGTCCTGAGTGCTGTCCACGGGAGGCACGGGGAAATAGCCGCCCTTGGTCGTAGGACGGTGACCACGGTTGCCGGTCTCGAACTTGGTGCCGGTGTTCCACGGGGCTTCGTATTCCTCGATCTCGAAGCCGACCTTGCCGGGTTCGTTGGTCCAGCGCACACCGTCAAAGATGAAGAATTCAGGCTCCGGACCGAAATAGGCGGTGTCGCCCAGGCCAGAGGCCTTCAAATAGGCCTCGGCGCGCTTGGCGATGGAGCGTGGGTCGCGATCATAGGCCTTGCCGTCCGAAGGCTCGACCACGTCGCACTGAAGGAACAGCGTGGTCTCTTCAAAGAAGGGGTCGATGTTGGCGGTGTTCGGGTCGGGCATGAGCTGCATGTCCGATGCCTCGATGCCCTTCCAGCCGGCAACGGACGAACCGTCAAAGGCATGGCCGGACGTGAACTTGTCTTCGTCGAAATGCGAGACGGGCACGGTCACGTGCTGCTCTTTGCCGCGGGTGTCGGTAAAACGGAAGTCAACAAACTTGACTTCGTTCTCTTTCACCATGTTCATCACGTCTGCAACGGTCTTAGCCATTAGTGTTCTCCAAGGAATGATCGCGTATTTGATAACAAAATCTTGATTAGCAGAATGCGTGCCAGCCCGCCCGAGTCCATGCACCACAAGATGGCACAAGGCTCTCGGCAGCCTGACACGCGGGAAAGCATGCAATGAATTGCACCACAATGGTGCGATCCGAGTGAATCACCTGCAAGTCACCGCTCCCGCACCATTTCGGGGCCGAGATGGGCACCCATATTGTGCAAGGTACCGATAAGCATATTCCAGGCAGCCGGAACCATATCAGATGCGCCTTTCACCCCCAATTCAATGTGCCGTCCATGCACGGGATGATCGACACTCGGCAGGCTGAAAACCTTGATGGCCGAAAACGCCGCCTCGATCTGCACCATGAGCGGCGTCAGCGCGGATTCCATGGCCCCGTAAACGACGACCGAATGCTCGGTCTGCGGTTCGCGGTGAAACCACTGTGCGCATTGGTGATCCAGAACCCATTCGATCATCGGCCATGCCATGACCGGAAAACCGGGCACGAAATGCACCGCACCGCCCCCTGCGCCCACGCAACTGAACCCGGGAATCCGGTTGTAGGCATTGGGAATGATGTGGGCACGGGCCGGGAACGTACCCATGTTCAGGCGATGCAGGTTGTCGGGTCGGCCAGGCTCGAACGGCTTGCCTTCCTCGCGCGCCACATCCTGCATGCGCTCGCGAATCAGCGCTGCCGCCTCGGGGTGCAGGACCAGGGGCTCGCCGAGCGCCGCGGCGGCGCACTGGCGCGTGTGGTCGTCTGGCGTCGCGCCGATGCCGCCGCAACTGAAGACGATGTCGGAAGTCGCAAACGCATCCGAAAGCGTTCGGGTGATGCGCGCCGGATCATCGCCAACATAGTGCGCATAAGCCAGCGACAGGCCGCGCGCCGTGAGCAACTCGATGACCTTGGGCATGTGCTTGTCGGCCCGCTTGCCCGAGAGAATTTCGTCGCCGACGATGATGAGGCCAAACTGAGGTGTCACGGTCGATCCGGGTGAGTTCAGGAAAAGAAACAGTATCTCAATGATTGCCCGGCTTGGCGCCCGACTCATCGCTCAACGCGGGAGGCGCACTGCTGGGGACCGTCGCCGTCGATTCCGGCAACGGCACCGGCGTGACCGGAACGTCCAACGCAGGCTCATTGCGCTCAAGCCGCAGTTGCTCCAGCGCCGCAAGGCAATAGTGCGTGAACCACAGCGAGGAAAACGCGAACACCAGCGTGTAGATCCAGATGGCGATGGGAATCAGCACCAGAAAGGCTGCGGCAAACACCACGGCCGAAGCCCACACCAGACTCGGAGCCGCACCCAGAAAGCCGCACACCACGCCAATGCCGAGCAGGCTGTAGCGATGGCGCGCGAAGATCTCCTTGCGCTCTTCCTTGCTCGCGTGTTCGGACAGTGCATCAAAGCTCATCACGCGGTAGGTCAGCCACCCCCAGATCAGCGGCGGCAACACCAGCACCAGCGGCGGAATCAGCCATAACGGAGATGACACCACCAGGGCCAGCATCGCCGCAACCGTGGACAGCGCCGACCAGGTGACGCTCGCGAGCAGGGAACCACCGTGTTTGCGCACCAGATGGGGAAAGCGTCGAGCGGCGACGAGGTTGACCAGCGCGGGCGTCATGAACGCGGCCACCGACAACAAGGCGATCAGCACGATCACCGGAACCGCCGCGAGCACCACCAGCAGCGGTGCGAGGTAGTCGGTGACGTGATTCCACCCCATGTTGGCCAGCCAGTTCCACAGACCGCTCAACAGGCCCGAATCGCCCAGCATCTGCTGCACGGCGGCGACCGAGGAATCCCAGAAAAAGTAGGTGCAGGCACCCGCGATGATGGCGATCAGCAGCAGGGGCAGCAGTGAGAGCACGATCACCCGGGGGATCAGGCAATACGCGGCGGCGCGCCAGAACGAATCAAACAAGGAAGACATCTTCATGGCCCGAGAATACCTTGGGACTCGCGCCCCGTCACCCGCGCCCGAATAGCCGCAGGATTCCGAGCCACTGCTGTGACCAGAATCCACGGCCATAGTTGCGCACCCTGCCATCCGGGCCAGGTTTGATCTGGTCTTCAACGCCGGTGGGATCAAAACGCAGTTCAAAATTGGCCGTCTGGAACAGCATGTCCCAGACCGGAAACAGCACGCCGAAATTGCAGCCGCGCGCCAGCTCGATGGAACGCGGCAACTCCTTTGCTGGCAAATGCGGATCACCCTGGCGCGCTTCCACGAGCGAGATCGCATGGTGGCGGCGATGAAAGCGCGGACTGATCCACAGCCGCTCGCCAATCCGACCGAACCAGATGCGGGCATTGGCATGGTGCAGATTTTCGCTGAGCTGCGCGATCGCGACGATCGCCACGAACTGGCCCGGAGCCACCCCGATCAACTGCGCCACCACCACGATGATCACGTCACGCAGCACGTCGTCGAGCAAATGGTTGCGGCTGTCCGACCATTTGGTCATCTGGCGCTGCGAATGGTGCAGCGAATGCAGTGACCACCACCACTCGAAACGATGCTGACCCCGGTGGATCAGGTAGTCGAGCAGATCGAATACAGCCAGATAGATCAGAAAGCTGACCCAGGGCACATCGGTGATGCCGGGCCAGATCGCGTCGATATTGAAAGTGCGCAGGCCTTCCACACGCAGCATCCCGAACAGTCCGTCGAACAGCGGTGCCAATGTGAAGAACAGCGCGAGCCGGAACACGCCAAGACGTTGAATCAACGTGTAGATGATGTCTGTCCGGATGCCCTTGCGATCGGTGACGGCCTCCACCGGTCGCCAGCGCTCGAGCGGCCCGATGACCGCCACAATCACGAGCATCTGCAGCAGCCCGACCAACAACCATCCCGTAGCGTCGTAGCCATCTTCAAGCAGGCTGGCAAGGCCCAACTGGAACATCGCCGGCTGGATGACGGATTCAAACAGCCACTGCTGCACCGAGTTGAAAAGCGACGACCACCATTCCACGATTCTGTCCTGTCCCTCTGGAGCTACTTCGGCTTGCGCGCCCAACTCGCGTAGTCTGGATGTCCACGCAAGGTGCGAAAACAGAATCCGCGCTCCTTCAAGCCCTTGATGAGTGGCTCGAGCACCGCCGGGGCCCACGGGTCCTGACGCGACCAGATGCCAAGATGGGCGAGCAAGATGTCGCCGCTGCGAATATTGGCAAGCGCCTGATCGAGCAGGCGCTGGTTGCTGAATTTCTCGCTCGGCAACTCATCTCCGAGAAAGCCTGCGGGTGCCCAACCGACATGAGCGTAGCCGCAGGCCTTGGCGGCCGCCAGCAAACGCGGTGAGGTCTTGCCGCCAGGCGCTCGAAAAAGCGGCAGCGGCTCCTTGCCGGTGATCGCACGCAGGCGGTCCTCCGAGCGCCCGATTTCCTCGCAATATTGAGCAGCCGTCATCGTGAACTGCTGCCCGTTGCGCGGCCCCGCCGAAGGCCGGACCTTGAACGATGGCTCCTGGCCCTTGACCACGACATCACCACGCCAATAGACATGGTCATAGGTGTGTGAGGCAAATTCGTGGCCTTCGGCCGCGCGGGCCTTCCACCACGGTGCCCATTGCGCGTCGAGGCTGCTTCCGTCCGTCTTGGTCGCCTCGTTGGCAGCGAAGAACGTGACGTGCACCTGTTCGCGCTTGAGCACGTCTGCGATCAACGGAGCCACGCCCATGTGCCCGGTGTCGAAGGTCAGATAGAGCGGCTTGTCGCACGCAGCCTCGGGCGCCGCCATCACGGCCACGGGCAGAACGATCAGACCAGACACAAGGTGTTTGACGAAGCGCATGGGCATGAAATGCATGACTCCGGGAACGCGAAACAGTTCAGCGCTTGGCGTGGTTCAGCGTCCAGACGCCATGAGGCGACTTGCCGACGTTGACCGAGCGGATCACCTTCTTTTCCTGCGTGTCGATCACCAGCAGCTTGCGTGCCCAACGCGCGCCCACATAGATGTAGCGACCATCGGCGGAAACGTCCATGCAGTCCGGGCCTCCGGGAGCCGAGTAGCTCTCGACCGGCTGGCGGCTGGCCATATTGATCTTGCTGATCGTGTTGGCAACGCGGTTGCTCACGTAGAGGTGCTTGCCGTCGCCTGCCGCGCGAAAAGCGTGTGCGCCAGCGCCGGTCGGAATGATCTGCACGCTGCGCGCGGGCTGGTCGGTGGAGATGTCGAACACCTCGACACCCTTGCCGCCCGTGAGACCGATGAACAACGTCTTGTCGTCGGGCGAACCATACAGGTCAGCGGGCATCGGGCCCGTCTTCACGCGCCACTTGATCTTTTGAGTTGCGATGTCGATCGCCACCAGTTCATCACTGTCCTGCATGGTCGAATACACCGTGCGGCTCTTGTTGTCGATCCAGAGGTGGCTTGGCGTCTTGGCGGTAGGCACGCGCTGCGCGAGCGTCATGTTCGTTCCGTCCCAACGATAGAAGTCCACATGGTTCAGACGATTCGCCGCCGTGATGAACCATTTCATGTCCGGGCTGAAGCGCAGATGATAGGGATCGACAATGCCCGTCACCGTGCGCTGGACCTGGGCGGTCTTCGGATCAACAAAGGTCAACGAATCGCCGAGCGCATTGGCGATGACCACCGACTTCTCGTCGGGGGTGAGATAGAGGTGGTGCGGCTCCTTGCCCGTGGCAATGCGCTGGACTTCCACCCACTTTTCGGGATCGATGACGCTGACATTGGCATCAAGGGAATTGAGAACGAAAATCGGCGGAAGATTCGCCTTGGCACCCATCATCGTGAACGCCGTCAGCAGTGCAAAGCCCGCCTTGTGCCAAACCTGATACTTCACAAAAATCCCTTTTCCGATTCGGGGACGCGAGCCGTTCACGTGGTGTGGTCAGCCAGATACCGCAGTCGCCGAGGCTCGAAGTGTAAGCGGGCGCGGACCTTTTGGCAGTGGATGACCGTTGACCGCGATCAGGTTGTTGCGGTCAACCGACTAAGCTCGTCGATAGTCAACCAACGCCACTTTCCGGCGGCCAGATCGCTCGGCAAATCCATCGTTCCAATACGTGAGCGATGAAGACCTTCGACCCGATTGCCCGCAGCGGCGACCATGCGCTTGACCTGATGGTACTTGCCCTCGGTGAGGGTCAATCTGAACGTGTGCGAGCCCGTTTGCTCACAGGCCGCAGCGCGCACGTTCTGGTTTTCGTCATGCAGCAGTACACCGTCGAGCAGGCGCTTGATCTGCTCGGGCGTGACCTCATGTTTGGCCGTCACGTCATACACCTTGGGCACGTGGCGCTTGGGCGAATTCAGGCGATGAATGAATGGCCCGTCATCGGTCAGTATCAACATGCCCGTAGTGTCTTGATCCAGACGCCCGACGGCTTGAACTCCCTGAACATTGCTCTTGCTCGGGCGCTGACGCAGCGGGCTCGGCAGCAAGGTATAAATGCTGGGATAGGCTGATGGCTTCTGCGAGCATTCCGTGCCCGCCGGTTTGTGAAGCAGGATGTATGCCTTGTCCTGATACGGCCAATCGACGCCCTGCACATTGAGACGTAGCCCATGCTCCTCGAAATCCTGCGTTGCGTCCCGACAAACCACGGGCTCTGCCGCATCGCCATCTACATAGATGGCCACATGCCCCTGCTGCACCAGCCCGGCGCACACACGCCGGGTTCCAAAACCCTGGGAATAGAGAATGTCCTGAAGTTGCATGGATCGAATGCTGTGATGCCCCGAATTTGATCGGGCCGTTCGTGAATGGGCGATGGTGAAGCTACTTCGGCAGTATGTCCCAGCTATGCGTCTGCCGTCATTTCGTCCCCCCAAAGCAAGACGCCCTCCGACTCATGAGGAGTGGAGGGCGTCTTGGGCTGTAAGAGCCTGACGATGACCTACTTTCACACGGGAACCCGCACTATCATCGGCGCGAAGTCGTTTCACTGTCCTGTTCGGGATGGGAAGGAGTGGTGCCAACTTGCTATGGTCATCAGGCATAACGGGGTGCTTGGCAGTTCTGTGGGAGAACTGCGTTGCGAATTCATAGAGTCTGGGATCAGTTTTGATTGCGTCTTGGCATAACTTACAAGTCTTGAGCTATTCAAAGTCATTATCAAAGTTATAGGGTCAAGCCGCACGGGCAATTAGTACTGGTTAGCTTAAAGCATTGCTGCTCTTCCACACCCAGCCTATCAACGTCGTGGTCTACAACGACCCTTCAGGGGGCTCGAGGCCCCGGCAGATCTCATCTTGAAACGAGTTTCCCGCTTAGATGCTTTCAGCGGTTATCTCTTCCACACATAGCTACCCTGCGATGCCACTGGCGTGACAACAGGTACACCAGAGGTGTGTCCACTCCGGTCCTCTCGTACTAGGAGCAGGCTTCCTCAAATCTGCAGCGCCCACGGAAGATAGGGACCAAACTGTCTCACGACGTTTTAAACCCAGCTCACGTACCTCTTTAAATGGCGAACAGCCATACCCTTGGGACCGACTACAGCCCCAGGATGAGATGAGCCGACATCGAGGTGCCAAACACCGCCGTCGATATGAACTCTTGGGCGGTATCAGCCTGTTATCCCCAGAGTACCTTTTATCCGTTGAGCGATGGCCCTTCCATACAGAACCACCGGATCACTATGTCCTGCTTTCGCATCTGCTCGACTTGTCAGTCTCGCAGTTAAGCACGCTTATGCCATTGCACTATCGTCACGATGTCCGACCGTAACTAGCGTACCTTCGAACTCCTCCGTTACACTTTGGGAGGAGACCGCCCCAGTCAAACTGCCTACCATGCACTGTCCCCGATCCAGATAATGGATCCAGGTTAGAACCTCAAACACACCAGGGTGGTATTTCAACGTTGGCTCCATGTGATCTAGCGACCACACTTCAAAGCCTCCCACCTATCCTACACAGATCTGTTCAAAGTCCAATACAAAGCTACAGTAAAGGTTCATGGGGTCTTTCCGTCTTTCCGCGGGGAGATTGCATCATCACAAACATTTCAACTTCGCTGAGTCTCAGGAGGAGACAGTGTGGCCATCGTTACGCCATTCGTGCAGGTCGGAACTTACCCGACAAGGAATTTCGCTACCTTAGGACCGTTATAGTTACGGCCGCCGTTTACTGGGACTTCAATCAAGAGCTTGCACCCCATCATTTAATCTTCCAGCACCGGGCAGGCGTCACACCCTATACGTCCACTTTCGTGTTTGCAGAGTGCTGTGTTTTTAATAAACAGTCGCAGCCACCGATTTTTTGCAACCCCTTTCTGCTCCGTTTGTTCAACTTCACATACCGGGGGCATACCTTCTCCCGAAGTTACGGTATCAATTTGCCGAGTTCCTTCTCCTGAGTTCTCTCAAGCGCCTTAGAATACTCATCTCGCGCACCAGTGTCGGTTTGCGGTACGGTCGTCAATAGCTGAAGCTTAGTGGCTTTTCCTGGAAGCAGGGTATCACTCACTTCGTGTGCAAGCACACTCGTTATCACCCCTCATCTTAGCCCGGCGGATTTGCCTACCAGGCACGACTACAGGCTTGAACCAACATGTCCAACAGTTGGCTGAGCTAACCTTCTCCGTCCCCACATCGCACTATTGATCGGTACAGGAATATTGACCTGTTTCCCATCAGCTACGCATCTCTGCCTCGCCTTAGGGGCCGACTCACCCTACGCCGATGAACGTTGCGTAGGAAACCTTGCGCTTACGGCGAGCGGGCTTTTCACCCGCTTTAACGCTACTCATGTCAGCATTCGCACTTCTGATACCTCCAGCATCCGTCTCCAGACACCTTCACAGGCTTACAGAACGCTCTCCTACCACGTGCAATAAATTGCACATCCGCAGCTTCGGTAACTGGCTTGAGCCCCGTTACATCTTCCGCGCAGGACGACTCGATCAGTGAGCTATTACGCTTTCTTTAAATGATGGCTGCTTCTAAGCCAACATCCTGACTGTTTTAGCCTTCCCACTTCGTTTCCCACTTAGCCAATTTTAGGGACCTTAGCTGGCGGTCTGGGTTGTTTCCCTCTTGAGTCCGGACGTTAGCACCCGGTGCTCTGTCTCCCAAGCTGTACTCTGCGGTATTCGGAGTTTGCCTTGGTTTGGTAAGTCGCCATGACCCCCTAGCCAAAACAGTGCTCTACCCCCGCAGGTAATACTTGAGGCACTACCTAAATAGTTTTCGGAGAGAACCAGCTATTTCCAAGTTTGTTTAGCCTTTCACCCCTATCCACAGCTCATCCGCTAGTTTTGCAACACTAGTCGGTTCGGACCTCCAGTACCTGTTACGGCACCTTCATCCTGGCCATGGATAGATCACTTGGTTTCGGGTCTACACCCAGCGACTAAATCGCCCTGTTCGGACTCGGTTTCCCTGCGCCTCCCCTATTCGGTTAAGCTTGCCACTGAATGTAAGTCGCTGACCCATTATACAAAAGGTACGCCGTCACCCCTTGCGAGGCTCCGACTTTTTGTAAGCATACGGTTTCAGGATCTATTTCACTCCCCTCCCGGGGTTCTTTTCGCCTTTCCCTCACGGTACTTGTTCACTATCGGTCGATGATGAGTATTTAGCCTTGGAGGATGGTCCCCCCATATTCAGACAGGGTTTCTCGTGCCCCGCCCTACTTGTCTGCAGCCTAGTACCACCACCGGGTTTTCACATACGGGGCTATCACCCACTATGGCCGGCCTTTCCATGCCGTTTTGTTAACCCGATGACTATCACTGCAAGGCTCTTCCGAATTCGCTCGCCACTACTATCGGAATCTCGGTTGATGTCTTTTCCTCGAGCTACTTAGATGTTTCAGTTCACTCGGTTCGCCTCGGCAACCTATGTATTCAGTTGCCGATACCCTTGCGGGTGGGTTTCCCCATTCAGAAATCTCCGGATCAAAGCTTGTTTGCCAGCTCCCCGAAGCTTATCGCAGGCTATCACGTCTTTCTTCGCCTATCATCGCCAAGGCATCCACCATATGCTCTTAGTCACTTGACCCTATAACTTTGACATCTCCCCTCAAGGAGACTACACAGTCAACAGATCTCAGACTTGTCTTGTGAGGTCTCTCACCTCACGCGTTATGCCGTAATGTGAATGATCTTCTTGGCTGGAGTCCGCTTTTTATCGCGCACCCCAACTTTGAGAACAATTCGTCATTACTTGAACAAACAAAGTTTTTGTCTATTCGTTTTGACGCAATCAAATTTGTCACTGGCGGCACGGTGCAGCAACCCATCCGGTTTCCTGCTTTCCGCCAGCAACACTGATTTTCGACTCTATGAATTTTTAAAGAACAGCCGCGTTGATCCGGTAATCCGGATTCAACATCAAAGCAGTCTCCTGGCGAAACCGCTTTGATGTTGATTACTTGATAAGCACTTGGAGTGTGGTGGTGGAGGATGACGGGATCGAACCGACGACCCCCTGCTTGCAAAGCAGGTGCTCTCCCAGCTGAGCTAATCCCCCGGGATCCTCGAACCAGATATTGGAATCTTGGTGGGTCTAGTTGGGCTCGAACCAACGACCCCTGCGTTATCAACACAGTGCTCTAACCAGCTGAGCTACAGACCCATTCCACGCAGCCCGCCGCATTGCTTGGGCAGGCCACCTGGCTTTGTTCCAACAACCGATAAGTGTGGGCGTTCAATCTTGAATGCTGTTTTCCAGAAAGGAGGTGATCCAGCCGCACCTTCCGATACGGCTACCTTGTTACGACTTCACCCCAGTCACGAACCCCGCCGTGGTAAGCGCCCTCCTTGCGGTTAGGCTACCTACTTCTGGCGAGACCCGCTCCCATGGTGTGACGGGCGGTGTGTACAAGACCCGGGAACGTATTCACCGTGACATTCTGATCCACGATTACTAGCGATTCCGACTTCACGCAGTCGAGTTGCAGACTGCGATCCGGACTACGACTGGCTTTATGGGATTAGCTCCCCCTCGCGGGTTGGCAACCCTTTGTACCAGCCATTGTATGACGTGTGTAGCCCCACCTATAAGGGCCATGAGGACTTGACGTCATCCCCACCTTCCTCCGGTTTGTCACCGGCAGTCTCATTAGAGTGCCCAACCAAATGTAGCAACTAATGACAAGGGTTGCGCTCGTTGCGGGACTTAACCCAACATCTCACGACACGAGCTGACGACAGCCATGCAGCACCTGTGTGCAGGTTCTCTTTCGAGCACCAAACCATCTCTGGTAAGTTCCTGCCATGTCAAAGGTGGGTAAGGTTTTTCGCGTTGCATCGAATTAAACCACATCATCCACCGCTTGTGCGGGTCCCCGTCAATTCCTTTGAGTTTCAACCTTGCGGCCGTACTCCCCAGGCGGTCAACTTCACGCGTTAGCTTCGTTACTGAGAAAACAAATTCCCAACAACCAGTTGACATCGTTTAGGGCGTGGACTACCAGGGTATCTAATCCTGTTTGCTCCCCACGCTTTCGTGCATGAGCGTCAGTGCAGGCCCAGGGGATTGCCTTCGCCATCGGTGTTCCTCCGCATATCTACGCATTTCACTGCTACACGCGGAATTCCATCCCCCTCTGCCGCACTCAAGCCATGCAGTCACAAATGCAGTTCCCAGGTTGAGCCCGGGGATTTCACATCTGTCTTACATAACCGCCTGCGCACGCTTTACGCCCAGTAATTCCGATTAACGCTTGCACCCTACGTATTACCGCGGCTGCTGGCACGTAGTTAGCCGGTGCTTATTCTTACGGTACCGTCATGGACCCACTTTATTAAAATGAACCTTTTCGTTCCGTACAAAAGCAGTTTACAACCCGAAGGCCTTCATCCTGCACGCGGCATGGCTGGATCAGGGTTTCCCCCATTGTCCAAAATTCCCCACTGCTGCCTCCCGTAGGAGTCTGGGCCGTGTCTCAGTCCCAGTGTGGCTGATCATCCTCTCAGACCAGCTACAGATCGTCGGCTTGGTGAGCTTTTATCCCACCAACTACCTAATCTGCCATCGGCCGCTCCGTCCGCGCGAGGTCCGAAGATCCCCCGCTTTCATCCGTAGATCGTATGCGGTATTAGCAAAGCTTTCGCCTCGTTATCCCCCACGATCGGGCACGTTCCGATGTATTACTCACCCGTTCGCCACTCGTCAGCATCCGAAGACCTGTTACCGTTCGACTTGCATGTGTAAGGCATGCCGCCAGCGTTCAATCTGAGCCAGGATCAAACTCTACAGTTCGATCTTGAAAATTTAGAGTCTCTCGACTTGCTCAAAAATTGGAATTGATGAAGAAAAGACTTCAACAATACTGTTTTCATGAGCGTTTGTAGTGCTAAGCACTAGTTCCGAAGAACCTGGCACTCGCCATCAAACGCCCACGCTTATCGGCTGTATGTTTTTAAGGATCCTGACCGCCCGGGTTACCTCCGGACCGCCTGACTCGCCGTGATCAGCGAAGCCTTGAATTATGACACGTTTTGAAAAGACCTGTCAATCTTTGGGGTCTTGCCACCGACTCAACCACCCCCCCTGCCAACCACCGCTCCCGCAGCAACCAGCGAAGCCTTGAAGTGTAGCACGCTTTTTACAGCCCGCCAGCCACTTCACGATCCTCTTCGAACTATTCCGGCATGACTGCGAATCGCTCCGCGCATTCCGACTTCGTCTCAAGGAAGGGAAACGATTATAGCCGCGTTTTGAGACCTGGCAAAGAAAAAGGGAGAGATTTTTACATCTCTCCCTTTGAGCAAAAGCATGGCCTGCAAGCGGCGATCAGAGGCGCCACTTTTCCATGAGCTTTTCCGGCGTCAAATTGTCGTAGGTCTCGAAAGGTTGGTGGATCCAGGGATTGGTTTGCAGATAGTCCACCGAGTAATCCGGAGTGAAGGTCGAGAGCGCCTTGGTCCAGATCACCGCGCTGCGCAGTTCGGTAATCGGTGCATAGTTGGTCTTGAGCATGGCGATCACGGCATTGAGCGTGTGGCCCGAATCCGCCAGATCATCCACCAGCAGCACACGGCCGGCAATTTCACCCTTGGGCGTGGTGATGAAACGTGCAAGGTCAAGATGGCCCTGAACGGTGCCCGCCTCGGCGCGATAAGAGCTGGTGGACATGATGGCCAGCGGCTTGTCGAAAATGCGGCTCAGCATGTCGCCCGGGCGCAGACCGCCACGTGCGAGACACAGGATGGTGTCGAACTCCCAGCCTGACTGATACACCTTGAGCGCCAGTTTTTCAATGAGGTTGTGGTACTCGTCGTAACTGACGTAGAGGTGCTTGCCGTCTTCTGTCAACATTCTTTACTCCTGATCGGATGGCAGTCTTTGCTCTTGAATCCGTTGGCGGGATCAATCGGCGGCGTATGGGTTGTGCATGAGGATCGTGTGATCACGATCCGGACTCGTCGAGATCATCGCGACCGGCACGCCGGTCACTTCCTCGATGCGCTCCAGATATTTGCGCGCGGTTGCCGGCAGTTTGTCGTACTCGGTCACGCCCACGGTGGATTCCGTCCAGCCGGGAATGGTTTCGTAGATAGGCTTGCACCGCGCGATGTCTTCCGCAGCCATTGGCAACAGATCCACTCGCTCGCCGTCAAGCTCATAGCCAACGCACAATTGCAATTCGGTCAGTCCGTCCAGCACGTCGAGTTTGGTGATGCACAGGCCGGACAGTCCATTGACCTGCGCGCTGCGTTTGAGCAGCGCAGCATCGAACCAGCCGCAACGACGGCTGCGACCCGTGGTAACACCCTTTTCGGCCCCTACCGTGCTCATGTGATAGCCCGGTGTACCTTCCTTTTGCCAATCCAGTTCGGTCGGGAACGGGCCGCCGCCGACGCGCGTGCAATAGGCCTTGGTGATGCCGAGGATGTAATGCAGCATGCCGGGGCCGACACCGGAACCTGCTGCGGCATTGCCGGCGACACAGTTGCTCGAGGTCACATAGGGGTAGGTGCCATGATCGACGTCGAGCAGCGTGCCTTGCGCGCCCTCGAACAGCAGGTTTGCGCCGTCCTTGTGCGCGACATTCAGTTCGCACGATACGTCGGCCATCATGGGCCTGAGCAGCTCGGCATGACGCATTGCTTCCTCGAACACCGGCTCGAACTGCACCGCGCCATCCTTCATGTAGGCCTTCAAGGCATCGCCGAACTGGAAATTCTTTGAACCGAGGAAGGTGGTCAGCACGTGGTTGTGCAACGCCAGCAATTCGCGCAGCTTGGCAGCAAAGCGATCAGGATATTTCAGATCCTGCACGCGTAGCGCGCGACGAGCGATCTTGTCCTCATAAGCCGGGCCGATGCCGCGACCCGTGGTGCCGATCTTTTCGACGCCGCCGGACTCGCGAGCCGCCTCGCGGGCCACGTCGAGTGCCACGTGGAATGGCAGGATCAACGGGCAGGCTTCGCTCACACGCAGACGCGAACGCACTTCCACGCCCGCTTTTTCCAGACCTTCGATTTCCTCGAACAGCTTGGCTGCCGACAGCACCACGCCGTTGCCGATATAGCACTTCACACCGGGACGCATGATGCCGCTGGGAATCAGGTGCAAGGCGGTCTTCACGCCGTTGATCACCAGTGTGTGACCCGCGTTGTGGCCGCCCTGAAAACGCACGACGCCTTGCGCGCTTTCGGTCAGCCAGTCGACCAGCTTGCCCTTGCCCTCGTCACCCCACTGGGTGCCGACGACGACGACGTTACGACCCTTGCTTGTCTTCATTTCAAATCCGATCAAATACTTAGAAATTCAATGTCAGATAGCGCGCACGACCCAGCGCTCGGCCACCTGTACCAATTCACGGTCGCAGTGAAATTCGTCTACTTCACTTTCATGCCCGGGCAGTACGCAGACCACGGTTTCGCCCTGCTGACGCAAAGCGCTGATGGCAAGTGCGACGTCGCCATGCACGCCCCAGGGCGCACGGATGGCGGCCTTGAGCGGCTTGGGAGTGACGGCGCCGACCAACTCCTTGACGTCCAGGCTGAAGCCCGCAGCGGGACGGTTTCGTCCAAACACGGCGCCGACCTCGTCATAGCGACCACCGCGCACCAGCGCATCGCTCGCGCCGGGGACGTAGATCGCAAAGCGCGCACCGCTGTAGTACGCATAGCCACGCACATGCGCGAGATCGAAGGTCACCCGGGCCGGACTGATGCGCTCGGCCGTGGTGCGCAGATCGTCAAGCACGGGCTTGACGCCGGCGATGTGTCCGAGCGCCTTCTCTGCTTCATCGAGCACCTTCACATCACCGTAGAGTTGTAGCAATGTGAGCAACCCGTTGCGCGATGACTCGGGGAAAGACCGGGTGAGTTCCTTGAGCTCGCTGGCGTCCTTGACCGCCAGCGCGCCATGCACGCGGGCCAAGGTCTGCAGACCCGCAGGAACGCCTGCAAGCAGGCTGCGGACAATACGGACGTCGGCCAGATCGACGCTCGGGTCCTTGACCTCGGCCACGCGCAGGCATTCGAGGGCAAGCAGGACGGATTCGACATCGGCCTCGATACCCGCATGGCCGTAGATCTCGGCGCCGAACTGCAGCGGCTCGCGCGTCGCATGCGGGCGGTCCGGGAGCGCGTGCAGCACCGGGCCGCAATAGCACAGGCGCGTGACGCCATTTCGGTTCAGGAGATGAGCATCGATGCGTGCGACCTGCTGAGTGGTGTCGGCACGCACACCCACCGAGCGGCCAGAGAGTTGGTCCACCAGCTTGAAGGTCTGCAAATCCAGTGCCTCGCCGGTGCCGGTAAGCAGCGATTCCAAATGCTCCAGCAGTGGCGGCATTACCAGCTCATACCCGTAACTACGGGCTGTATCTAGCAATCCACGGCGAAGCTCTTCGATGCGCCGAGCCTCTGAGGGCAAGACATCGGCGATGTGATCCGGCAGGACCCAAGCGGACATGAGAAATGGGGATGCTGTTAAAAGCGTGATTCTACCGGACAGCCTGCAATCAAACAGCGCCGTACGGGTCTTCCACTACACGAGCGGCAGAATCAGCGCGCCGACGATGATGGCAAGCGGTCCGGGCACACGGATTGGGACCCTCGCGCAGCCAGTTCCAAGGGCGGAAAACGCAACAAGCCCTCGAAGATCAGCAACAGGGCGAATGCTGACCAGAGGGCTTGTGACCTGGAGCCGTGAGGTCTTCGAGAGTCAGCGAAAAATGGCGCGAAGCGCACCATTTTTCACGGCTTACCTGCTGCCGCGCGCACTGGCCGCCGGCGCGGTGAAGTTCTTGAAGAATTCCGAAGACGAGGGGTCCACCACCATCACATCGCCCTTCTTGCCGAAGCTGGACTTGTAGGCATCCAGATTGCGGTAGAACTGTGCAAACGATGGATCGCGACCAAACGCCTCGGCGTAGACGCGGGCGGCTTCCGCATCGCCCTGTCCCTTGACCTTCTGGGCATCGCGATAGGCCCCGGCCACGATCACGTCACGCTGCTTGTCGGCATCGGCGCGAATCTTTTCGGCCTCGGCGGCCCCCGTCGACCGCAGCTCGTTGGCCACACGCTGGCGCTCGGCTTCCATGCGCCCGTAGACCGACGCGGTGATGGCTTCCACATAGTCCACGCGGGTAATGCGCACGTCGACGATGTCGATGCCCCAGGGCTTGCTGCCGCGCACGGCCTCGAGCACCTCGCGCTTGACGTCCGCCATCAGCACCTCGCGCTTGCCCGAGAGGAGTTCGCGCACCGTGCGGCGGTTGACTTCTTCCTGGAAGGAATTGCGCACCACGCGGTTGAGTTGCAGGGCACCGGCGGCCTCGTCCGGGCCGACGTTGCGGATATAGGCCGACGGATCGGAGATGCGCCAGCGCACGTACCAGTCAATCACGACGCGCTGCTTTTCGGCCGTGAGCATGGACTCGGTGTCTGTGCTGTCGAGCGTGAGCAGACGCTTGTCGATGTAGCGCACGTTCTGGAACGGCGGTGGCAGCTTGACGTTCAGGCCAGGCTCGGTGATGACTTCCTTGATCTGTCCAAGGGCGTACACCACGCCAAACTGGCGTTGGTCGACCACGAACAGCATGGAGCTGGCGAGAGCCAGGGCGATCAGCAGTGAAGTGATCCAAAAACCGACTTTGTTCACGACTTCTCCCTCTTATCGCGCTTCACGCTCACGTGAGCGGTTGGCGTCGCGCACGCGTGTATCTACATTGGGCGCGGCGCTCGTCGCCGCAGGTGCTGGAGCAGCCGCAGCGGTCGCGCCGTCAACCGTGCCGGCAGCCGCAGTGTTGGAGGCCTGCGAGACCGACTGCATGATCTTGTCCAGCGGCAGATACAGCAGGTTCGAACCCCGGCTCGATTCCACGACCACCTTGGTGGCGTTGGAATACACCTGCTGCATCGTGTCCGTATACATGCGATCGCGCGTGACCTGCGGCGCTTTCTGGTACTCGGTGAGCACCGAGCTGAAGCGACCGGCGTCACCCTGCGCCGCAGCGACGATCTTGGCGCTGTACGCCTCGGACTCTTCCTTCAAGCGCGAAGCCGAACCGGCAGCGCGTGGAATCACGTCGTTGGCATAGGCCTGCGCCAGATTCTGCAGTCTCACACGCTCCTGACCTGCCTTGAGCACGTCGTCGAAGGCCGCACGCACCTGCTCGGGTGGCTGCACACCGCCCTGCTGCAAATTGATGCCGACGATTTCGGCGCCGATCTTGTAGCGATCCAGAATGGTTTGCATCAGATCGCGCACGCGCGGCGCGATCTGATCGCGCTCATCCGCAAGTGCGGAATCCATCTTCATCTTGCCGACCACTTCGCGCACCGCGGTCTCCGCAACCTGCACGATGGTGCTTTCCGGATCGCGGCTCTCGAACAGCCAGGCACGCGCATCGCTCAGGCGATATTGCACGGCAAACTTGATCTCGACGATGTTCTCGTCTTCGGTCAGCATCGCCGACTCGCGCAGACCCGTGCTCTTGATGATGCTGTCGCGTCCCACGTCGGCCGAGCGGATGCGCGTGACGTACACAAGTTCGTGCTTCTGAATGGGATAGGGCAGGCGCCAGTTCAAACCCGCGCCCACGGTCGACTTGTATTTGCCGAACTGCGTGATCACGGCCTGCTGACCTTCCTGCACGATGAACACGCCGGTGCCAAGCCAGATCACGGCAGCAACTGCCGCGATCACGCCGACACCGATGCCCGCGCCCTTCATGCCGGGCTGGAAACCGCCACCATTGCCACCGTTGTTGTTGGGGCCCTTGTTGCCGCCACCAAACAGGCCCTGGAGCTTGCGGTTGAGGTCGCGGAACATCTCATCGAGATCGGGGGTTGCCCGCCGCCACCTCCTCCGCCGCCACCGTTGTTGTTGCCCTGGCCGCGCTGGCGACTGTCGGGCTGCTGACCATTGTTGTTGCTCTGCGGTGGACGCGGTTGATTCTCCGGCGGCGAGGAATTGCCATCGGATTTATCGTCACCACGCCCCCAGCGAGGGTCATTCAGATTGAACATCCCGCGTATGCGCTGGGGCAGTGCCGCCCAACGAAATGCGATGTTGTCAGAGTTCATGCCAAAGTCTCTTGTTCTCTTAGACGCTTGAATAGGAAGCTATTGTGCCCATCAATGTTCTTCGGGCTGAAATTCAGCAGCGGGCTCAGGGGACATCGACCGCCTTCTCAATGCCAATGCAGCCGTGGAAAGCTCCTCGCGCAACGCAGCGAGACCCTCGCCACTTTGCGCGCTGAGAAACACACGCGGCAGCCTGCGGCCATCGAGCTCGTATTCGTCGCGCATCTGAACGGGCATCTGCCCGGCGGCAATGGCGTCGAGCTTGTTGAACACCAGTATCTGCGGGATGTCGTCCGCGCCGATCTCGGCAAGCACGCGCTGCACCTGCTCGATCTGCTCGGGAAAGTGCGGATTCGACGCATCGACCACGTGCAGCAGCAGATCGGCTTCGACCGCTTCCTGCAACGTCGCCTGGAACGCATCGACCAGTCCGTGAGGCAGATCGCGAATGAATCCAACGGTGTCCGAAATCGAAATCGAACCCACCTCTTCACCGAGATACATCTGGCGCGTCGTGGTGTCGAGCGTCGCGAACAACTGGTCCGCCGCATAGGCGCGCGCCTTGACGAGCGCGTTGAACAGTGTGGACTTGCCAGCGTTCGTGTACCCGACGAGCGACACGCTGAACACCTCACGGCGTTCGCGCTGGCGACGCTGGGTATTGCGCTGTTTCTTGACCTTGACCAGACGCTCCTTGGTGCGTTTGATCGCGTCATTGATCATGCGGCGATCCAGCTCGATCTGCGTCTCGCCTGGGCCGCCGCGCGCACCGATACCGCCGCGCTGCCGCTCCAGGTGGGACCAGCGACGAACCAGACGGGTGGCGAGGTATTGCAGGCGCGCCAGTTCGATCTGCAATTTACCCTCGTGGCTGCGCGCACGCTGGGCGAAGATTTCGAGAATCAGCAGCGTGCGGTCGTTCACGGGAAGGCCAAGCGTGCGCTCGAGATTGCGCTGCTGGGCCGGGCTCAATGCCTGATCGAACAGTATTTCCTTGGCGCCGTAGGTCTGCGCGAGAAGGCGGATTTCTTCCGCCTTGCCGGAGCCCACGAACAGCGCCGCATCGGGCGCCTTGCGCTTGCATGTGAGACGGGCGACGGGCTGTAGGCCCGCCGTCTCGGCCAGGAGACCGAGTTCTTCCAGCTCCCCATCGAAATGGGGGCTCCAAAATCGACCCCGACCAGGATGACCGGGGCATTGCCTTGCACAGGGACTTCTTCTTCAACGCTCAAGGTCTAGAGCCTTCAAATAAAAACTCACGACCTGACGGTCGAAGAGTGACCGCCATGCAGATGGCGACCTTACTGGTTGTTTTCAGCGTCCGCGTTTTCGGCAGTGGAGAAATTCACTGCACGACCGGGAACGATGGTCGAGATGGCGTGCTTGTAGACCATTTGAGTCACTGTGTTGCGCAGCAGCACAACGTATTGGTCAAATGACTCGATCTGCCCCTGCAGCTTGATACCGTTGACCAGATAGATCGAAACGGGCACATGCTCGCGACGCAGTGCATTCAGAAAGGGGTCTTGCAAAAGTTGGCCTTTATTGCTCACGATATTCTCCGTGTTCTCAGAGCGTTGTTGTAAACCGACACCTTACCACAGCCAACGGACCCCAACTTCGTCAAGGGCTTGAATCAGCGTTGTTTTGGTGCTAGCGCGCCAAAAAATTTATTTATCGGCGTAGGGGTTATGTGAGGTCTTCATTTCAATTCTCAAGGGGTTCCCACGAGATTGAATTCCTTGCGGAAACGCGCTTCCAGAAACCGCTTGTAGGCGTCCGTCACATGCTCGAGCGAATTGCCGTGAATCACGATCACCGGCGGGTTCATTCCGCCCTGGTGCGCATAGCGCATCTTGGGCCGGTACATGCCGGATTTCTTGGGCGTCTGGAATTGCACGGCCTCAAGCAGCAGGCGTGTGAGCACCGGCGTCGGCATCTTGCAGGTGGCCGATTTGTAGGCCTGAAGAATCGAAGTCCACAGCGGCCCTATGCCCTGGCGCTTGATCGCCGAGATGAAGTGAATCGGTGCGAACTTCAGGAACGACAGGCGCGTCTCGATCGAACGTTCGAGCATCTGCCTCTGGTAGTCGTCGACCGCATCCCATTTGTTGACCGCAATCACGACCGAGCGACCACTTTCCAGAATGTAGCCCGCAATGTGCGCATCCTGATCCGTCACGCCCTGCGTGGCGTCGAGCAGCAGCAGCACGACGTGTGCACTTTCGACCGCCTGCAGGGTCTTGACCACCGAGAATTTTTCAATCGCCTCGAACACCTTGCCCTTGCGGCGCAGGCCCGCCGTGTCTATCAATTCAAACCGCTGGCCCAGCCGCTCGAACGGCACCGAGATCGCATCACGCGTCGTGCCCGGCATGTCGAACGCGACCAGCCGTTCCTCGCCAAGCCAGGTGTTGATCAGCGTGGATTTGCCGACGTTCGGGCGACCCGCGACGGCGAGGCGAATCACGCCCTTGTCCGTGTCGTCCTCGTCTTCTCCGGGCTCCGGCAGGTTGAGCAGCGCCAGCGCATGCTCGACCAGCGGGCGCACACCCTGACCGTGCGCGGCGGAAATCGGATACACCTCGCCCAGGCCGAGTTCGTAGAACTCGGACATGTGCATGCTGTCCTTCATGCCCTCGGCCTTGTTGCCAACCAGCAGGGTCGGTTTGCCGAGGCGGCGCAAATACTTGCCGATCTCGTGATCCTGCGCGGACAGTCCGGCGCGCGCGTCCACGACAAAAATGACCACGTCCGACTCGGCAACTGCCTGCTGCGTCTGCTTGGCCATTTCGCGAAAGATGCCCGAGGAGGCATCCGGCTCGAAGCCGCCGGTATCGATCACGATGTATTCGTGCTTGCCCTGGCGGCCATTTCCGTAGTGCCGGTCACGCGTCAATCCGGCGAAGTCCGCAACGATGGCGTCGCGCGACTTCGTCATTCGATTGAACAAGGTGGACTTGCCCACGTTCGGGCGTCCGACCAAAGCTATAACTGGCTTCATTTTTATGGTTGGTCTATTGCGGCCTGAAGCCGAAGATTCCACCGTCGCGGGTCACCACGACGAGCGTGCCAGCCGCGGCCACCGGGGCTGCGGCGATACCGGATTTGTCGGTCGAAAGACGGTTGAGCGGCGCTGCATTCTCGCGCGAGAGCATGTGCACGTCGCCAGTCGATTCACCAATCACCACCGAACGCCCCAGCACCAGCGGTGCCGTGAGATGCCGGTAGCGCAGACGGTCGCTGCTCCACATCTTGACACCGTCGGCACGCCTCCAGGCGAGCACCGTGCCATTGCTCTCGACGCCGTAAACGGCGTTTTCATCACCATCGACACCTTCACTGCCTGCGGCCGTCTGCGTCCACGCGACCGCGCCGCGATCCATGTCGATGCAGCCCACGGAAGTCTGGAACGCACGTGCGCAGAGACTGCCTCCGATGCGGCTGGTGCGACCGGCGATTTCCACGAGACGCTCGACATCGTTCGTGCCGCGCGGGCTTGCCAGAGGCGCTTCCCAGCGGATCGAACCGTCGTCGGGATTGAAGCCCACGAGTCTTCCCGCAAGACCGGTGACGAGCGTGTTGTCCATGGCCATCAGCACACCCTGCTGACGCAGCACCAGCGCCTCGCCCGGACGCTGCTGCACCCAGATGCGCTGACCGGTTGCGGCGTCGTAGGCATAGACCGAACGATCGGCTGCCAGCACGAAGATGCGATTGCCCGCGACCAGCGGCGCGGTGAACACCTGGATCGGCAACTGCTTGCGCCAGAGTTCACGTCCGCCTTCGATGGCGATCAGCTCGTTGCGCTTGCTGACCACGGAACTCCAGCGACCGTCGCTACCCACCCCTGCGGACAGCGGAGTGCCCAGGTTCACGCGCCACGTGGCAGCGCCCGTGCCCGCATTGAACGAAACGACCTCGCCCGCGTCCGACGCCACGATGACGGTATCACCGATGACGCGCGGCTCCAGCACGATGCTCTGCACCTTGCCGATGTTGGTCTTCCAGACCTGCGAGACCGAAATCACTGGAACATTGGCGCCCAGTTCCACGGGCTTGGGAGCGGAACTGCCACCAAACATCGAGCAACCACCAAGCGCCAGAGCACTCGCCAATACGCCTGCCGTGAAGGCAATGCGGGATTTGCTAGAGAACCTCGTTTTCACTGACTACTCCCCGTTGTCTGAGCCGCAGCGACCTGCACCGTTGCGCCGAGCGAATTGAGCTTGGCCTCGATCAAGCGACGATAGTTCGAGCGTGGATCCAGCTTGGCATGCGCCTCCTGGTATGCCGCGATGGCTGCCTTGGCATCGCCACTGAGCGCCAGCACATCGCCGCGGCGGTCGGCAAAAGACGCGGCGAATTCGGGAGGAACGCTGCCTTCGAGCTGCTTGAGCGCCTCAGGATACGCCTTCTGCTCCATCAACACTGCGGCCAGGCGCAGGCGGGCAATGGCTTTCTGGCCCTCGAACTTGGAGTCCTTGGCAACCCATTCGAGCGCGCTCTTGGCACCGTCGAGATTCTTGGCATCGACCAAGACCTTGGCGGTCGTGAGTCCGGCCTGCCCCGCCTGCGCGGTGCTGCCATAGCGCGACTTCATGTCGTCGAACGCACGCTGCAGACGCTGCACGTCCTTGGCCTCGGCCGCAGAGTCCACCTCGTCAAACAGCACTGCGGCCTGGGTCGCCTGACGGGACTGCCAGTAGTTGTAGCCGCTCCACGCGGCGAAGCCGCCGCACACGAGCACCACGACAGCAGTGATCAACGTGCCCCACTGCTTCCAGAAGTGCTTGATCTGGTCGAGCTGTTCCTGTTCTTCGAGGTCAAAATGATTGGCCATGATGTTGTATTCCGCTGCTTGTGATACTAGTTAACCAGTGATGTGGAGCGTTGCCGCCCATGTGTCGATGTCAGCCAGCGGCTGCTCGACCTGCTGCCCGTTGCCGTCGCGCAGTGATTTCACTGTGACCGCACCGCGCGCCATCTCGTCCGGACCGAAGATCAGCGCAAAGCGTGCACCGCTTGCGTCGGCCTTCTTGAATTGCGATTTCATGCTGCCCATGCCCTCGCCCGCCGTGACCGCCGAATGCATCTGCACGGTCACTCCGGCCATGCGCAATTTTTGCAGCGTGGCCATGACGGTCGGCAATGCCTGCGCATCGGGAATGATGGCGTAGGCATCGGACGTGGGTTCGGGCACGGGCTGCTCCTGCTCCTTGAGCAGTTCGAGCACGCGCTCGACGCCCAGCGCCCAGCCCACGGCAGGGGCGGGTTTGCCGCCGATCTGCTCGATCAGGTAGTCGTAGCGCCCGCCGCCGCAGATCGTGCCCTGTGAGCCGAGCTGGGTCGTGATGAACTCGAACACCGTGAGGTTGTAGTAGTCCATGCCGCGCACCAGGCGCGGGTTCAGCGTCCACTTCACGCCGTTGGCATCGAGGATGGTCTTCACGGTCTCGAAATGCGCCAGCGAGGCCTCACCCAGAAAGTCGAACAGTCGCGGCGCGGCATTCACCAGTTCCTGCATCGCCGGATTCTTGGTGTCCAGAATGCGCAGCGGATTGCTGTAGAGGCGGCGGCGCGCGTCTTCATCGAGCACATCGAGGTTCTTCTCGAGGTATTCGATCAGCGCCGCGCGGTGCGCCTTGCGTTCCTCGGGCTGGCCGAGGCTGTTGAGCTGCAACTCGATGTTCTGCAGGCCGATTTCCTGCCACAGGCTGTGCGCGAGCAGGATCAGCTCGGCATCGACCTCGGCACCGGGAAATCCCAGGGCTTCGGCACCGATCTGGTGGAACTGGCGATAGCGCCCGCGCTGCGGCCGCTCGTGGCGAAACATCGGCCCCATGTAGTACAGGCGCTTGCCGCCCTCATACAGCATGGTGTGTTCGACCACGGCGCGCACCACGCCCGCCGTGGCCTCGGGGCGCAGCGTGAGCTGCTCGCCGTTGAGCCTGTCCTCGAACGAGTACATCTCCTTTTCGACGATGTCGGTCACCTCGCCGAGTCCGCGCACGAACAACGCGGTGGGCTCGACGATGGGCGTGCGCATGTTGCGGTACGCAAAGCGTGCCATCAGGTCACGAACCTTGTCTTCCAGCCACTCCCACTTCGCCGATTCGGGCGGGAGAATGTCGTTCATTCCCTTGATGGCTACCAATTTTTGAGTCTTGCTCAACTGAAATACCTTTTTATTGTCGGCAGCGCCTGCACTCACTCGATTGCCGCGCGATGTCCATTCTGTCGAAAGACGGGATTGTCACCTGAATAGGTTCAAGCGGCGTCCGCGCCCCCAAAGCGTCTGGCGATATAGCTCTCCACCACTTGCTGGAATTCCTGGGCAATGCCCTCGCCGCGCAGCGTCATCGCCTTCTCTCCGTCGATGAACACCGGCGCGGCCGGCGCCTCGCCCGTGCCCGGCAGGCTGATGCCGATGTCGGCATGCTTGCTTTCGCCGGGACCATTGACGATGCAGCCCATGACCGCGACCTTCATCTTTTCCACGCCGGGATAACGTCCGCGCCAGACGGGCATCTGCAGGCGCAGGAAATCGTCGATCTGCTTGGCCAGTTCCTGAAAAGTCGTGCTCGTCGTGCGACCGCAACCGGGGCACGCCGTGACGCTGGGCACGAACATGCGCAACCCCAGCGATTGCAATATCTCGGATGCCACGACGACCTCCTGAGTGCGCGCCTCGCCCGGCATCGGGGTCAGCGAGACACGGATGGTGTCGCCAATGCCTTCCTGCATCAGCACCGACAGCGCCGCCGTCGAGGCCACGATGCCCTTGGTGCCCATGCCGGCTTCGGTGAGTCCAAGGTGCAGCGCGTAGTCGCAGCGTTGCGAGAGCGCGCGGTAAACCGCAATCAGATCCTGCACGCCGCTGACCTTGCACGAGAGAATGATCTGGTTGCCATCCAGGCCCATTTCCTCTGCACGTTTCGCGGAATCGATGGCCGAGGTGATCAACGCCTCGTACATCACCTGCCTGGCGTCCCAAGGCGCGGCGCGGCGGCTGTTCTCGTCCATCAGGCTCGCGAGCAGTTCCTGATCGAGACTGCCCCAGTTCACACCGATGCGCACGGCCTTGTCGTACCGGACGGCGGCCTCGATCATCTGGCCGAACTGCCGGTCGCGCTTGTCGCCCTTGCCGACGTTGCCGGGGTTGATGCGGTACTTGGACAGCGCCTTGGCACAGTCCGGGTATTCGGTGAGCAGGCGGTGGCCGTTGTAGTGAAAATCACCCACCAGCGGCACGTTCTCGCCCATGCGGTCGAGTTGCTCGCGGATATAGGGCACGGCCGCCGCCGCTTCCGGCGTGTTCACGGTGATGCGCACCATCTCCGAGCCCGCACGTGCAAGCTCCTTGACCTGAATGGCCGTGCCAATCGCGTCCACCGTGTCGGTGTTGGTCATGGACTGCACGCGCACCGGAGCATCGCCGCCCACGGTGACGACGCGGTCACCCCATACCACCCGGGCCTGCCGCGATCTGCGCGCCGCAGGGGCCGACATCGCCACAGGTTGTTCCATAACGGACATGTTCACTTCACCTCGAATCGCGCGACGGAGCCGCGCGCATAGTTGCTCAAGGACATGGGCTGTCCACGCACGATCACGTCCGTGACATCAGGACGCCCGACGGTTACGTTCCACGGCGGCGCACCGGTCGCCACGACGCTCTCGCCTGCCGCCAGTTCGCGCTGCAGCACGACACCGTTCACCGCGCTCACGATCTTGATCCAGGAAGCCTCGCGTGCCTTGATTTCCAGGACCTTCGATGCGTCTCCCGCCACCGCCGACGATGCGGCTGCGAGCGCCGCATTCGCGGCCACCGTCGGCGCAGCGACTGCGGCAGTTGTCGCGCCCACATTGGCCGGCGCCAGGGAAGCGCCCATCGGCGGCACCGCAGCATCGCTGGCAGTCGCCTCCGTCGCGACGGCTTCGCGCGGCTCGTTTGCCGCCACATTCGGCGAAGACTCCTGCGCCGACGTTCCGTTCTGCGCCTCCGGTCCCGACGTCATTTCCTTGTGCGGGAAAAATGCCACGGCAAGCGCACCCACGAGCAACACCACCACGGCCGCGCCCAACCAGCGCGATTTGTTCGGACGCTCGATCGAGCTCTCCATCTTGAAGCGGCCCGTCGGGTCCTTGAACGAAGCGTTCAGCCCGCGCGAGGTGTTGAGCGCCTGCGGAGCGCCCGAAGGCAGCAGAGCCAGCACCGGAGCCGGATCGATCTTCAGCGTGCGGCACACGGTGGCCGCGAGCGCGCGCATGAATACGTTGTCGGGAAACTCTTCATGGCGCCCGGTCTCCAGCGCATCGATCTTGCTGACCGGCACCTTCAGCGCCACGGCCAGCGCGGCGATGTGCACGCCCGCGGCCTCACGCGCCTCGCGCAGGATTTCCCCTGCCGTGGCCGCGCCATATGCGGCCTCGTTCATGTTGTCTTCAGGCACTGCGGCACCCATGCCCAGTTGCTCACTCATTGAAAGCACCTCTCTCGTAGGCCAGCATTTGTCTGGAATCAGGGAAGCGGCGGCGCAGTTGCTCAGCCAATTGGCGCACCGCCGCATGGTCGCCCAATCCACGCTCGACCTTGATGCCAAGCCACAGCGAATCGGCCGTGGCGAAATTGCTGCTGTTCAGGCGTCGCATATAGAACTGCGAACGCTTGAGATCGCCCTTGTCGAACTTCAGCTTGGCGACTTCGTAGCCAAGGATCGGGTTGCCCGCATCGAGTTCGTAGGCGCGTGTCAGGATCGGTTCGGCCTGATCGGGCTTGCCCGCGCGCACCAGGCACACGCCCTTGGACATCTGCGTCTTGTTGCGATCCTGATAGGTCGGAACCGCCAGCGCCTTGTCGAACATCGCCTCGGCCCGGGCGTATTGCTCCTTCTGGCACAGAAGCCAACCCAGGTTGTGCATGATGTCCGGGTCGTTCGCGCGCATGCCCAGCGCGCGATTGAGACTTTCCTCGGCCTGATTCAGATCGTTCATCTGCATGTAGATCAGTCCGCGCAGATGGTAGGCGTCGACGAAGGTCGGATCGGCGGCGAGCGCCTGACGGATTTCATCGAGCGCCACATTCGTCTGGCCGCTTTGCAGGTAGTTGGCGGCCAGTTCCAGGCGGATGCGCGCACGGCGACGCACGTCCGTGTCCACGGTGGTGGCCATCTGGCTGGTGTCGGCCTCGCTCGTGGAGGTCGTGCTCACGCAGCCGCCGAGGCCCATGGTTGCGACCAGCAACGTAGCTGCCGTACCTCCCAACAGCCCCGCGCGCCGCCATTCCAAGCCCCGTCCGTTCATACTGATCCCCTTGAATTGTTCACGCCTCAGGCCTCATCTCAGGAGACGGGCCTGATTTCAATGGTGCGGAGCTTGGCCATGCGTTGCTCCACCTTCGTGCGATCCCGCACGTCGCCTGCCAATTGACCACAGGCGGCATCGATGTCGTCCCCGCGCGTCTTGCGCACAGTGGTGACGATACCCGCATCGGACAATATTTTTGCAAACATCGTCACCTGAGCCGAACTCGAGCGCTTGAGGCCCGACGCGGGGAAGGGGTTGAAGGGTATCAGGTTGAACTTGCAGGACACATTGTCTGCCCCCTGTCCGCGAACCAGTTCTATCAACTGTCTTGCGTGTTCGGGCTGATCGTTCACGCCGTCAAGCATGCAGTACTCGAACGTGATGAAGTCCCGCGGCGCGTGCTCCAGATAACGGTTGCAAGTCTGCAACAGTTCCGCGAGCGGGTACTTGCGATTGAGCGGCACGAGGTTGTCGCGCAATGCGTCATTGGGCGCATGCAGCGACACCGCCAGTGCCACCGGGCAGTCAAGCGCCAGCTTGTCCATGAACGGCACGACACCCGACGTGGACACCGTGACCCGGCGGCGCGACAGCCCATAGCCATGGTCGTCGAGCATGGTGCGCAGCGCGGGCACCAGTGCCGAATAGTTCTGCAACGGCTCGCCCATGCCCATCATCACCACGTTGGAGATGACACGTTCGTCGGTGTTGAATCGTTTGCGCAGGAAATGCTCTGCATACCAGAGCTGGGCGATGATTTCGCCGGTCGTCAGATTGCGGCTGAAGCCCTGATGCCCGTCGAGCAAAAGCGGCAACCGACCGCGCAACCGGCCTGCGAGGAGACGCACAGCGTGCCACGGTCATCCTCGGGAATGAAAACGGTTTCGACCGCATTGCCATCACCCACGTCGAACAGCCACTTGATCGTGCCGTCGGTGGAGATGTGTTCGGTCACCACGGGCAGGGCCGTGACGTGCGCGCAGCCGCGCAGCTTTTCGCGCAGCGATTTCGCCAGATCGCTCATCTGGTCGAAATCACTGGCACCGCGCTGGTGAATCCAGCGGAACAACTGCGTGGCGCGAAAACGCTTCTCCCCCAGACCTTCGCAGAAAGCGGTAAGGCCATTCAAGTCAAAGTCGAGAAGATTCGTGGTCATAACGCAAACCAGTCCATGTCCACGCGGGAGAGAAGAGTTTCAAGAATCCGGCTGACACAGGATTGGGATCACCCCAACCCCGCACAGTTCCCGAATCAACGAGCGTAGACGTTCATGCCGGGGAAGAAGAAAGCCACTTCCACGGCAGCGGTTTCGGCAGCGTCGGAGCCGTGCACTGCATTGGCGTCGATGCTGTCGGCGAAGTCGGCGCGGATGGTGCCGGGAGCTGCCTTCTTGGGGTCCGTTGCGCCCATCAGTTCGCGGTTCTTCAGGATGGCGTTTTCGCCTTCCAGGGCCTGGATCATCACCGGGCCGGAGATCATGAAGTCCACCAGATCCTTGAAGAAAGGACGCTCCTTGTGAACAGCGTAGAACTGCTCGGCTTCGAGGCGCGACAGGTGAGCCATGCGAGCGGCAACGACCTTCAGGCCGGCAGCTTCGAAGCGTGCGTAGATTTGGCCGATCACGTTCTTCGCAACTGCGTCGGGCTTGATGATGGAGAGGGTGCGTTCGATAGCCATTTAATGGTTTCCTGTTGAAATATGGACTTTTTTGCCTGAGAAGCAAAACCCGGCATTTTAGCTTTTCGCCAAAACCTTGGCGAAAGCCACTTCGTCACGGATGAAATGAAGCGCCCCAAGGGCACAAACAGCGGTCGCACGGGACGTGAAATCTTCACGCCCCTTCATTTCACCGTCATGAAAACTTAACGATCGCGCCGACGCGGACCGTTGTTGCGTTGCTGCTGGCGCTGGCGCGAGAAGCTGTCGCTGCCGATGTAGCCCACAGAGGTCTTCATCGGATCGGGCTGCGAGGAGCCACCGCCACCGCCACCGCCACCGCCACCGCCGGACTTGCCACGGCCGCGAGTGCTCTGGTTGCGACCACCGGACGCCGAGCGGTCCTGCGGACCGCCAAATGCGCCCGGATCACGCGGGCCGCCCTGGCCGCCGCCCTGATTCTGGCGATTGCCGCCCCTGCCACCGTTGCCCAGCGGACTGCGCAGACCGCCGCGGCGATTGTTGTTGCCGCCCCGGCCCTGCCCTTGCCCTGAGCGCCACCGCGCGTATCGGCGTTGCCGCCCGGGCGGTTGTCCATGACCTCGCCCGCACCGGCTGCCGCCACGAGCGCCCGGATGTCACGTTCATCGAGCTCCATCCACGCGCCGCGCTTGAGCCCGCGCGGCAGCATCATCGCGCCGTAGCGAATGCGGATCAGGCGGCTCACTGCATGACCCACGGCCTCGAGCATGCGGCGCACCTCGCGGTTGCGGCCCTCCGAAATCGTGACGCGGTACCAGTGGTTGGCACCTTCGCCGCCGCCATCGTCGATGGAGCCGAACGAGGCCACGCCGTCTTCGAGCTGCACGCCTTCGAGCAGGCGTTCCTTTTCCTCGTTGCTCAGCGCGCCGAGCACGCGCACCGCGTATTCGCGCTCCAGACCGAAACGCGGGTGCATCAGCTTGTTGGCCAGATCGCCCGAACTGGTGAACAGCAGCAGGCCTTCGGTATTCAGATCCAGACGACCGACCGATTGCCATTTGCCCTGCACCAGGCGCGGGAGCTTGCGAAACACCGTCGGGCGGTTTTGCGGATCGTCGTGCGTGACCACCTCGCCCACCGGCTTGTGATACGCCAGCACGCGTACCGGCGGTGGTGCGATGCGGTAGCGGATCGGCTTGCCGTTGATCTTGATCTGGTCGCCAAACTGCACGCGCTGACCGATGTGGGCAGGCTCGTTGTTCACCGAAATGCGGCCTTCGAGAATCAACTGCTCCATCTCCAGACGCGAGCCCAGGCCGACCTGCGCAAGCACCTTGTGCAGCTTGGGCGTTTCGGCCTGCGGCGGCAGAACACGCTTGCTGGGGGCTACGGCTTCGTCATCCTCATCACGATCGAGCTGACCCGACACCACGTCCGCGAACTGGTATCCCTCGTCTGCGCCGCCTGCACCACGCTGCGGGCGGCGACCATCGCGGCGCTCACCGCCACGTTCATTGCGTTCACCACGCCCATCCTGATGGCGCTGGCGACCCGGTTCGTTGCCGCGCTCGTTGCGATGACGGCGCTCGCCGCCCTGCGGCTGCTCTGCCGCAACCTCGGCGGCAGGCACATCGGCGGTGGGTTGGGGCAGCACGGGTTCATCTTCAGCCTGCGGCTGCACTCGCGCCCTTTCAACCACAGGCTCCACCGCTTCGACCGGCTCGGCGGCGGGTTGCATTTCAGTCTCAACCTCGGCATCGGCCTTGGGTTTGCGAGGCGCACGCGTGCGCTTGGGTTTCTCGGCCGCTGGCTCATCACCTGAGGGAGCGCCAGCCTCGGCATCGAGCGGCTGCGCATCGTCTGTCGCAGGCGCATCTGCCTTGGTCGCGCGGCGGCGGCGCGGCGGCTTTTCTTGCGGCCCTGCGGTCGGTGCGGGGTTCTGCTCGTCGGCAGATTGATCTGTTGAATCGTTCATAGGTTTTTTTCCGCGTCGTCGTCGTCGTCAACGTCACCTTCGCGCAGGAGCCCTTCGTCCTGCCCTGAAGGCATTCCGGCCTGATCGACCGGGTCCTGCGCAACGCTGTCGCCCGAAGGCAGTGGTGTTGTGTGGGATGCTTGCGCATCCGTGGTATCTGCGTTTTCGTCTTCCATCGCCTCGTCCGCAGCAGGACCCGCTTCCTCGCGGGCTTGCTGGTCTGGAGCAAGGCCTGTGGTTGCTCCGCCGTCTTCATCGTTGCTCTCGATCCCGGTTTCCATCTCGATGGCGGTTTCGGCAGTTTCGAGCGGCAACTCGCCATCCGGCGCTGCGGAGCCTGGGGCATCGGTGGCCTGGGCAGCCGCCTCATCCAGCAGGTCGCCCTGCAAGCTGTGCTCCAGCGCCTCTGCACCGAGCGCATCGAGCATGGCGGACTGCGCAGCCGAGTCTTCCAGCACCGGCAACTGATCGAGGGACTGCAATCCCAGATCATCGAGAAACTGCCGCGTCGTGGCGAACAAGGAGGGGCGGCCCACAGTCTCGCGATGACCGATCACCTCCACCCAGCCACGATCCTCAAGCTGCTTGATGATCAGGCTGTTGACCGTCACACCGCGAATGTCTTCGATGTCGCCGCGTGTCACCGGTTGGCGGTAGGCGATGATCGCCAGCGTTTCCATCGTCGCTCGCGTGTAGCGCGGCGGTTTTTCGGGGTGCAGGCGGTCGAGAAACTCGCGCATCTCGGGACGGCTTTGAAAGCGCCATCCGGTCGCCACCGGCACCAGTTCCACGCCGCGCTGCGCCCAATCGAGCTGCAGATCGGTCAGCAGGCTCTTGATGGTGTCAGCGCCGAGCGCATCGTCGAACAGCACGCGCAGCTCGCGCACGGTCGCAGGCTGCTGCGCGCAGATCAACGCGGTTTCAAGGACCCGTTTGGCATCCAGCGTATTCATGGTTCCGCAATTCCGGGAAAGGAGCAGCGCCACGGAATCAGGCAGCGGCTCGACAAGAGAGAGAACGCGTGCGGCGCTCAGTTGCCGCGAGAGAGGGATTTTTTGCTGGAGTCCCAAAGGCGAATCGATCAGCCCGGCGTCGACAGCATTCCTGCATTGTAGCGCAGCCCCCATTGATCCAGCGCACCCTGCATGTCTTGCGGCAGCGCGGCATGGAAAACCAGTTCCTCACCACTCACCGGATGCGTAAACGCCAGCCGGAACGCGTGCAGCGCCTGCCGGTTCATCGCGCCGACGACCGAGCCGCCATAGAGCACGTCGGCCAGCAGCGGGTGATGTATCGACGCCATGTGCACGCGGATCTGGTGCGTGCGGCCGGTGTGCAGCGTGCAGCGCACGAGACAGCCCTCGTCCACGCTGTCCAGCACGGAAATGTCGGTCTGTGCGGTCTTGCCCGGGTTGCGATCCAGATCGACGACCGCCATGCGCAGCCGATTGCGCGGATCACGACCCATCGGCGCATTCACATGGCGCTCGCGCGCGCCCACCCAGGGGCGGTGCGCAATCGCCAGGTACTGGCGGCTGACCTCGCGCGCGGCGATCATGCGCACCAGCGCATCCATGGTCTGACGCGAACGCGCGACCACCATCAGGCCGCTGGTGTCCTTGTCGAGCCGGTGCACAATGCCCGCACGCGGCAAGGCGCGTGCCTGCTCGTCGCGGCCCAGCAAGGCATTGAGCAGCGTGCCGCTCCAGTTGCCCGCCGCCGGATGCACCACCAGCCCTGCGGGTTTGTGGACCACGAGCAGATGCTCGTCCTCGTAGACCACGTCGATCGGCAGGTTCTCGGCCTTGAAGGCCTGACTCTGCTGCGTGGGCCGCATCTCGACGCGCAGCCGGTCTCCGGCCGCCACCTTGGCCGCGGGCTTGACCGCCTGCCTGCCATTGAGCTCGACCGCACCGGCAGCCTGCAATTGCTGGAGATAGCTGCGAGAAAACTCGGGAACGAAATCGGCCAGCACCTTGTCGAGGCGGATCAGATGCTGGGCCGGAGCTACGACGAATTCCCGCACCTCGGCTGCGCCCGTGGCCGCAGCGTCGTGGTCGATATCGTGGTCGCTCTCGTCGCTATCGTTGTCGTGCTCGTTGATCGCGTCCTGCAAAGCAATCGGGCTGGCGTTTGCACCCAGCCCGTTGTTTTCGTTCGCATCACCGGTGATTGCTTCGGGGCCCGGCTGCCGCAATGTCGCGGCAGCGGGTTGGGTCTTCCTGCTGGCCAAGATGCAAGCCAGTCAATCAACGTGAAGGCAGGTAGCGCGATGGATCGACCGGCTTGCCCTGACGGCGGATCTCGAAGTGCAGCTTCACGCGATCGGTGTCGGTACTGCCCATCTCGGCGATCTTCTGGCCCTTGCGCACGTTCTGGTCTTCCTTGACCAGCAGCGTCTGGTTGTGCGCGTAGGCCGTGAGGAAGGTGTTGTTGTGCTTGAGGATGATCAGATTGCCATAGCCACGCAGACCGGCCCCGGCGTACACCACACGGCCGTCGGCGGCAGCCATCACGGGATCACCCGCCTTGCCGCTGATGTCATAGCCCTTGTTGCGCGCCTCGTCGAAGCCCGCGATCAAGCCGCCGCTCGCGGGCCACATGAAATTGAGGTCATCGCCACCCGCCGACGGTGCGGGAACGGACACGGGCGCTGGCGCAGGCACGGGTGTGGCCGCAGCCGACGCCGTGGAAGCCGCCGATGCTGGCTGCTTGGCCGCGCTCGCGGCTGGCGATGCGCCGACCGGACGGGTCTCGGTGGCCGCCGTCGTCGTCGTCGTCGACGGAGTCTGTCCCGGCGGCACGACGCGCAGCACCTGACCGACCTCGATCACGTTCGCGTTTTCCAGATTGCTCCAGCGAGCGATGTCCTTCCAGCTCTGGCCGTATTCCAGGCCAATGCGGATCAGGGTGTCACCGGGCTTCACGGTGTAGTAGCCCGGCTTGCCCATGTTTTCATAACCGGGCAGGGTCTTGGGATCGATGGCGGACGTGCCGGAGGAACTCGGAGCCGACGTGCTCGAGCCCGCAGACGTTCCACGATCCTCCACGGGAGCCCTGTTCACCGAGGTGCTGCCGCAACCGACCATCAGCACGGAGGCCGATGCGGCACAGGCCCAAGCCACAAGACTACGCGATAAATTCATAACTACATTCCTTCAGACGACCCCGATTTTAGGGGGACGAAATTCACGGCTTCCAAAATGGTCTGCTTGAGCCCTGCCGTGGTCTTGTCCACCACGAGAAGTACCTGCTTCCCATCCGGGCCAGCCATGGGGCGACGAGACGGCCACCCACGGCAAGTTGATCACACCATTGTTCAGGCAATTTTTCACCACCGGCGGCCGAGATGATGGCTGCATAGGGTGCCCCCTTGGGGTAACCCAGCATGCCGTCACCCAGAATCAGATGCACATTGGTGAGTCTGAGGGGACGCAGGTTGTCACGAGCCTTCTCGTGCAACGCACGAAGCCGCTCAATGGTATACACCTCCTTGGCGATCCTACCCAGAACTGCCGCCTGATAGCCGCAACCGGTGCCTATTTCGAGCACCCGACCCAGGCCCTGCGTCTTGACCGCCGGTGCGCCCAGCAGCAATTCCGCCATGCGCGCGACGATACTCGGTTTTGAAATGGTCTGTCCCAGGCCGATGGGTAAACTGGTGTCTTCATACGCCTGATTGACCAGCGCGCTGTCGACGAAACGGTGGCGCTCCACGACTCCCATGGCGGCTAGCACGGGCGCGGAGCCAATGCCGGATTCGGCGAGCCGACGCACCATGCGGTCGCGCACAGCCGAGGAGTCCAGCCCCACGCCCACCGGCGCAGGTGCCGCGCGCGGCACGGCGCGCGCCGGATTGCTCATAACAGGCTTGGGCGCTGCGGGATTGGCTCCGGCACCCGGCCCGGGACCAGGCAGGCGGGCCGGGAAACCCGGACGGCGCTGGTTCATGCGGCCTCCTTGCCGGACTGCTGCAGCGCCTGCCCCCAATAAACCACGCGTTCGTGATCGGTGAGATCGACCTTCAGCGGCGTCATCGACAGATGCCCATGCGAGGTGGCGTGGAAATCCGTGCCTTCGGCCTCGTCAAATACCGCACCGGCGCTGCCGATCCAGTACATCGTGTCACCGCGCGGGCTTTGCTGCTCGATCACGCGCTCGGCCGCATGCCGGCGTCCCAGACGGCACACGCGCATGGGCTTGAGCGCATCGACCGGCATGTTGGGAATGTTCACATTGAGCAGCCAGGGCACGCCGCCGAAGTGCTTGCCCGCCTCGAGTTGCTGCACGAACTCGCGCGCCTTGTGCGCTGCGGCCTCGATCTCGCCCCAACCCTTGTCCACCTGAGAGAAAGCGATTGCGGGGATGCCAAACAGATAGCCCTCCATCGCCGCACCCACGGTGCCGGAATAAATGGTGTCGTCACCCATGTTCGCGCCGTTGTTGATGCCGGCCACCACCAGATCGGGCTTGTAGCCCAGCAAGCCGGTCAGCGCGATGTGCACGCAGTCCGCAGGTGTGCCGTTCACATAGCGGAACCCGTTGGCGGCCTCATGCACGTAAAGCGGCGAATGCAGGGTCAGTGCATTCGATTTGGCGCTGTTGTTGTGTTCGGGAGCCACCACCTCGACATCGGCAATGGTCTTGAGAGCGTCGTGCAGGGCCACAATGCCCGGCGCCTGATAGCCGTCGTCGTTGGAAATGAGAATCTTCATGGTCTCAAATGCTGAATACCGGATTGTAGGTCGCGCAGAACCAAAAGGTGACATTGTGCTTCGAGATGCTGATAGCGTTCTCGGTTGTCCCTTGCAACGCCGAAATCGCGCTATCGTGGGTGTTCCACTAGCACCACATCCGCCGCCCGTCATGTCGATGATCGCCTCTCGCCGCCAATGGCTGATTCGCGCAGCGCAGCTCTCCACCCTGTCCGCAATCCCGCATTGGGCATGGTCGCAGAACGCGAAGTGGCAGCACGACCCGTTCGGTCTGGGCATTGCAAGCGGCGATCCGTCGCCCGACGGCTTCGTGCTCTGGACGCGGCTCATGACCGTGCCCGCCCTGCCCGTCGGCACGGCATCGCCGCCCGAAGCGCTCAGCGTGTTCGGCCCGCAGACCGTGCGCTGGGAAGTCGCGCACGACGAGCAATTCCGTCAGATTGCCGCACGCGGCACGGCCGGGCCGATCCGGCGCTGGCCCACAGCGTGCATGTGGAGGTGCGCGGCCTGCCCTCCGGGCGCTGGTTCTTCTACCGCTTCATGCACGGAAATGCCGTCAGCGCCACGGGCCGCACGCGCACGGCGCCCGCCGCACACGAGTTGCCGGGGCGGCTGCGCGTGGTCTACGCATCGTGTCAGCGCTGGGAGCACGGCTTCTACACCGCATGGCGCCACGCGGCTGCGCAGTCGCCAGATTTGGTGTTGTTTCTCGGCGACTACATGTACGAGTACGCGCGGCCCGCCAGACCCGAAGGCCTGGCGCGTGTTCACGAACTCCGCTTGCCGCACACGCTGGCCGACTTCCGCGACCGCTACGCGCTGCACAAGAGCGACCCCGATCTGCAACGGGCGCACGCCGTCGCGCCCTGGCTCGTTACCTGGGACGATCACGAAGTGCAGAACGACTACACGGCCAATCAAGGCAAGGACGGGACGACGGCCAATTTCCTGCTGATGCGTAGCGCCGCGTGGCAGGCCTTCTACGAACACATGCCGCTCAGGGCTTCGACGCTCGCGGCCCAAGGCGGCTTTCACAGCCTGAAAATCTACCGGCGCCTGCAATGGGGTCAACTGGCGCGGCTGCACCTGCTCGACGCCCGCCAGAGCCGTGACCGCCAGGCCTGTCGCCCGCCCGGCGGCGCGGCGAACCCGGTGCAAGCCACCGAATGCAAGGAACTGCTCGATCCCGCGCGCAGCTTCCTGGGCTGGGATCAGGAACGCTGGCTTGAGCAGGGCCTGCTCGCCGATGCACGTGCGCGCTCCCCGCGCTGGAGCGTGATTGCGCAGCAGACGCTGTTCACGCCGAGAATCTATCCATCGGGCAGCCAGTCGTCCGAAACCTGGGATGGCTACCCGCCCGCGCGTGATCGCCTGCTGCGTGCCATCGACGCCCATCCGCCGCGCAACAGCGTCTTTCTGGGCGGCGACATTCACCAGAATTTCGTTTGCAACGTAGAAGCCGTCAATGCGCGCGAGCGCGACGGAAAGAGGCCCCGCGTGATCGCCAGCGAGTTCTGCGGCACGTCGATCAGCTCACGATCGGGCACGACCCAGGACAAGGTTGACGCCATCCGCCATATCAATCCGCAGGTGCTGCTGGCCCGCTGCGACGAACGCGGCTACGGACTGTGCGACATCACGCCCACGCGATGGAGCACCCGCTTGCAGGCCGTGGTCGATCCACTCAACGCCGACAGCGCGGTGCGTGAACTGGCGCATTTCGTCGTCGAAGACGGCAGGCCCGGACCGCAGCCGGGCTGATCATCAAGGGCTGATCGCGCCAGACATCGCCGATCTGCGCCGCTTCTTCCTGAGCCAGTTGCGAGTGAACGCCAGAGCGGGCTTTTCCACCCAGAACCACGAAGCCGCAGCAAGCACCAGCGTCAGAGCCAGCGATAGCGCCATGCACACGGACAGAGACCAGCCTCTGCTCAGCGATATCTCGGTCACCGCCTGCTGGATCGGGAACGCGTAGATATACACCCCATACGACAAATCCTCATGCGGCTGGCCACGGGTTGCGTTGCGTCCCCAAAAACCGAGAAAAAACACCATGCAACTCACCCCTACCCACAGGCCAAGCTGGATCACCATCGCGTCGGCGCTGCTGCGCGCTGCCAGCAGTGCCGAGGCGCCCAGCACCGCCATCCACCAGTGGCTCTTGACATCGGCCCGCGCAAACGCGCTGCCGATGAAGAAATAAACGCCCAACGAGGTCAGTTGCCGCATCGACCAGAGATCCTTGAACCACACCGGCGCGCCCGCAGGCACGTCCGGCCAATCGAGCCGCATTGCCAACAGCCAGATGGCCGCAAGTGCCATCGCCCACAGCGCATACAGTGCGCGAAACCGCCTGCCTCCGAGCCATGAAACCAGCGCGAGCAACACATACATGGCAAGCTCGTAGCGGATCGTCCAGAGCGAACCATTCACCGTGAACGCGAAGGGATTGCGCTCGAACACCCCGGCAGCACCTGCACCGTCGCAAGCCCGAATGCGTTGTTCAGCAGATTGGCCCAGGTCACCGGACTGCCCCAGTAATCAGCCTGCGTCCAGGTCGTCATCGCCGCACCGACCACGGCCACTGAAAACACGGTCGCCACCACCAGCCCGGAAAAATCCGCCCGGCCCGTTTGACCGAATAATCGAGCCAACCGTCGCTGCGCGCCCAACTCTGCGCGATCAGGTAACCGCTGATGAAGAAAAACACATAGACCGCCACCGCGCCAAGGCTGTGACCGGCAAACGGCACAGGCAGATCGAGTCGATAAAGAAACCCGCCATGGTTCCACAGCACCGCGAGCGCAGCCAGCAGGCGCAGAAGATTGAAGTTGTTGCGGTGATCAGCGGACGGTTGCACAAAAACGGGGGCAAGGAGTAAGGGCACCGGCGATTGTCGTTGAACAAGACCGCTCAGCGTGTACCCAGCGGGAAGTCGCGGACAATAGCCGCTCTCCAAACGGACAGCACGGCCCGAAACTGACAGCATGAACGAACCATCAGTACAAAAACCAGCGTCTGCGGAATCTGATTTTTCGCAGCACACGCCGATGATGGCGCAATACCTCGCCCTCAAGGCCGACCATCCGGACACGCTGCTTTTCTACCGCATGGGCGACTTCTACGAGGTGTTCTACGAGGACGCGCAGAAGGCTGCGCGCCTGCTCGACATCACACTCACGCAGCGTGGCCAGTCGGCGGGGCAGCCGGTCACCATGGCCGGGGTGCCGTTTCATGCGCTCGAGAATTATCTGGGTCGGCTCATCAAGATGGGTGAGTCGGTGGCGATTGCCGAGCAGGTCGGTGAAGTCGGTGCGGCCAAGGGGCCGGTGGAGCGCAAGGTCGTGCGCGTGGTCACGCCGGGCACGCTCACCGACAGCGAACTGCTGTCCGACAAGAACGAATCGATTCTGCTGTCCGTGCACCAGGGGCCACGCGCCAAGGCCGGGCTCGCGTGGCTCAGCGTCACGCAGGGTGTAGTGCATCTGTCCGAATGCACGCATGACGAAGTGGGCAACTGGATCGCGCGCATCGCACCCAGCGAGGTGATTTACAGCGCGGGCGTCACGCAACGCTTTGAAGAGCAACTGGTCGAGCTGCGCCACGGCGGCGTGCTGACCTGCCCGCTGAGCCTGCGCCCCGACTGGCAGTTCGATGCCGCACTCGGCGAACGCAAGCTGCTCGAACATCTGGGCGCCGCCAGTCTGCAAGCCTGGCATGCCGAGGGTTTGCAGCACGCGCATGCGGCCTGCGCCGCGCTGCTCACCTACGCCGAGCACACACAGGGCCGCGCGCTGACCCACGTGCATGGCGTGCGCGTGCAGCGCAACAACGAACTGATCAATCTGCCCGCCACCACGCGCCGCAATCTGGAACTGACCCGGACGCTGCGCGGCGAGGAAGCGCCCACGCTGTTTTCGCTGCTCGACACCTGCATGACCGGCATGGGCAGCCGGCTCCTGAAGACCTGGCTGCTCGAACCCGCCCGTGAACGCACTGCGGCGCGCGAGCGCCTTGCCGCCATTGGCGTGCTGCGCGGAGCGGGCTCGGGCAGCAACAGTCCCTGGCAGATGCTGCGCGCCGAACTCAAGGGCGTGTCGGATGTGGAGCGCATCACCGCGCGCATCGCCTTGCGTCAGGTGCGCCCGCGTGAACTCGTGGGCCTTGGCAACACGCTGGAAAAATCCCATCTGCTCTCGCAATTTCCGCGCGCGCCCGAGCCGTTTCTCGCGCAACTGTTCGACGATCTCGTGCCACCCGCCGACTGCACGCAACTGCTGCGCTCGGCCATCATGGAAGAACCTGCGGCACTGGTGCGCGACGGCGGCGTGATCGCCACCGGCTTCGATGCCGAACTCGACGAATTGCGTGGCATCCAGAACAACTGCGACAGCTTTTTGCTCGAACTCGAAACCCAGGAAAAGCAACGCACCGGCATTCCCAATCTGCGCGTGCAGTTCAACAAGGTGCACGGCTTCTACATCGAGGTCACCACGAGCTATCTCGACCGCGTGCCCGACAACTACCGTCGCCGCCAGACGCTCAAGAACGCAGAACGCTTCATCACGCCCGAACTGAAGACCTTCGAGGACAAGGCGCTGTCCGCTCAGGAACGTGGGCTCGCGCGCGAAAAATTCCTCTACGAACAGATCCTTGACCAATTGCAGTCCCATGTTCCGGCGCTCACGCGCCTGGCCGGAGCGCTCGCCACGATCGATGCGCTGTGCGCGCTCGCCGAGCGCTCGCTCACGCTCGACTGGTGCGCGCCGCAGTTCGTGAACGAACCCTGCATCGACATCGACGCGGGCCGCCACCCGGTCGTCGAGGCGCGGCTGGCCGAGACTTCTTCGGGGCCTTCATTCCCAACAACACGCGCCTGAACGCCAACACGCGCATGCAGATCATCACCGGCCCGAACATGGGCGGCAAATCGACCTATATGCGACAGGTGGCGCTGATCGTGCTGCTCGCCAGCATCGGCTCCTATGTGCCCGCAGCCGCGTGCCGACTCGGCCCCATCGATGCGATCCACACACGCATCGGCGCGGCGGACGATCTCGCCAACGCGCAATCGACCTTCATGCTCGAAATGACCGAGGCCGCGCAGATACTGCACAGCGCCACGCCGCACTCGCTGGTGCTGATGGACGAGATCGGGCGCGGCACCAGCACCTTCGACGGCCTCGCCTTGGCCAGCGGCATCGCCACGCATCTGCACGACCGGACCAAGGCGTTCTCGCTGTTCGCCACGCATTATTTTGAGCTGACCGAATTGTCCACGCGCCACGGCCACGCGGTGAACGTACACGTCGGGGCGACCGAGTCGGGCAACGACATCGTCTTCCTGCACGAAATCCAGCCCGGCCCAGCAAGCCGAAGCTACGGCATCCAGGTCGCAAAACTCGCGGGCGTTCCGGCCGGCGTGATCAACCACGCACGCCACACCCTCGATGCACTCGAATCCCGTGCGGGCGAGGACGAAACCCAGGTCGACCTGTTCGCACCGCCGCCCGAGCCGCTGCAAGCCGGCATCAGCCAGGTCGAGCAGGCGCTGGGCAACATCAACCCCGACGCCCTGAGCCCGCGCGAGGCGCTGGACGCGCTGTATCAGTTGAAAAGGTTGGTGGGGTGACGTGGGTCTCAGGGCAGAGACCCACTGCCGCATGCAGTTGACACCGTAAAACTGCAATTCACGACACGCGTTCTGCAGACCGTCGCAACCCGCTCGCGCGACGCGGTAGTCGCGTTGCACATTCCGTCCATCACAACGACGGAATGCCATATGACGCCCTTGATTGCCACCCATGCGACGTTCGCGCTGATCGCAACGCTCGCGGGAGCCTTGGCGCTGTTCGCCGGCAGGCAGACCGCACCAATCCTCAGCTTGCATCGAACGGCTGGCCTGGTCTTCGTGCTGTTCATGATCGGGACGGCGGGGACCGCCACGTTCCTGCGCAGCAGCAATGCGCTCAGCTGGCATGGGTTCTCGCTGGTTCATCTGCTGATCCCGCTGACAGCTTTAGGACTGGCCCGCGCGTTCTGGCATTTGCGTCACCAAAACATCGCAGGTCATCGCCGCCTGATGCGGATCGTCTATTTCGGTGCCTGCGTCGTCGCTGGCTTGCTCACGCTGGCTCCGAATCGCCTGATCGGTCGATGGCTCTGGCATACGCTGAGCGCGATCTGATCTTTACGTACCCCGTTCAATTTTCTCGGAGGAACACGCATGTCCGCCCACACCATCCACGCCAACGACACTGCTGAACGGCTACAAGATCTGGCCAGGTGCCGAGCGCGCAAGAAGCTGGGCTGGTATATGCACGCCGCCATCTACCTGATGGTCAACGCCGCACTGACAGCGCTTTCGCTACATCAGGGCAAACATTGGTCCCTCTACCCCATGGTTTTCTGGGGTTTCGGCTTGTTGGTGCATGGAGCCAGCGTTTGGCTGATTGCGCCACGTAGCGCCTGGTGGCAGCGCATGGTCGAACGGGAAGCCAAGGCCATCGAGCGCGAACGTCGCGCCGACCATGGTCGCCTCCCGTCGTAACATGCCGCTGTCATGCCGACTCACACCATCACACTGCCACAGCTTGCGCGACATGCCGCAGCGACGCTATTCGTCTGCCTGTTGATCACACTGGTGCTTACGCTCGCTGGCATGAGCTCCTGGGATGTCAACCTCGTGTACTCCGTTTCCATCGGAGTGCTGAGCTGGCTGACCATTGAATTTGCGCGTTTTCGCCTGAGCAACAACCATAGCGAACACGCTTGGCCGCATGGCTGGCGCGGCGTGGCCGTGGTCGCACTGGGCATCGCCATCGGGGTTGGAGTTGGCGGGTGGATCGGCGATTCCTACCAGACGCTGATGCATCCGCAAGCTGCGCGTGACAACGTGTCGCTCCTGGTGTTGCCGGTAGTTATCACCATCGCTGCCAGCGCCACCCTATCCTTCGTTTTCTATCTGATCGGCAAGTCGCGCCATTTTCAGATGCAGGCCGCACAAGCGGAGCGGCAAACGGCGCAAGCGCAACTGCAGGTGCTGCAAGCACAGCTCGAGCCCCACATGCTGTTCAATACGCTGGCCAATCTGCGAGCGCTCGTCGCCACGCAACCTGAGCGTGCCGAGATCATGCTCGACCATCTGATCGACTATCTGCGCGCGACGCTCACCCACTCCCGCCAGCAAGAGCATACGCTGCGCGACGAGTTTGCGCGGCTGCGGGATTATCTTGAAATCATGCAGATTCGCATGGGCCAGCGCCTGACCTTCACTCTCGATCTGCCTGATGCGCTAGCCGAGGTTCGCGTACCACCGCTACTGCTGCAGCCTTTGGTCGAAAACAGCATACGACACGGACTTGAGCCGCAGATACATGGCGGAGCAGTCCGTGTCAGCGCTCGCCCGGTGGACGATGGCGGACGATGCCACGGCGTGGAACTCTGCATATCGGATACTGGCCCGGAGTTCAACCCATCCCCGCTAGAAGCCAGTGATGCCAGATCAGGAAAGCACCTCGGTACCGCGCTAGTGCGCGAGCGTCTTGCTACACGTTATGGTGATCGGGCGCGCTTCGAACTGCGTCCGGCAACCCAGGGCACGGGCATGATCGCCTGCATCGTCATTCCCATCGATCCATCCGCATGACCTCCAACGAAACATTCCCTACCGCACTGATCGCAGAAGATGAGCCACTCTTGGCCGAGCAACTGCGCGCGGCGCTTTCCAGGACATGGCCCGAATTGCGGATCTGCGCCATGGTGGACAACGGAATTCGCGCGGTGCAGGAGGCGTTGGCGACGTATCCGGACATTCTTTTCTTCGACATTCGCATGCCCGGTCAAAGCGGGCTGGAAGCTGCTGCCGAACTGGCCGATGCCTGGCCTGTGTCGGTGCGTTTTCCGGCGCTGGTGTTTGTCACTGCGTATGAAGAGTACGCCATCGAAGCTTTCGATGCGCAGGCCATCGACTATGTGCTCAAGCCGGTTCAATCAGAGCGTCTTGCGCGCACCGTTCAGCGACTTCGGGAAAACTGGTCACGACGCTGTCAGGAAAGCAACATCGGCGATGCGCTCGATCATGCAGTGCACCAGTTGCAGAAACTCCATACACAATCGCAAAGTCAGCAACAGAACGAGCCAAATCCGCTGCAGTTTCTACAAGCAACCGTTGGTAAAAGCATTCATCTGGTGCCGGTACAGGACATTGTCTATCTCGAGGCAGCCGACAAATATGTGCGTGTGCTGACGCAAGGTCGCGAATACCTGCTGCGTACGGCGCTCAAGGACCTGCTGCCGCATCTCGATGCACAGCAGTTCTGGCAAGTGCATCGCGGCACCGTCGTGCGTGCGGCCAGCATTGCCCGCATAGATCGTGATGAAGCGGGCAGGCTATGGATCGCCCTGCGCGAGCGCCCTGAAAAAATCGCTGTCAGCCGAATCCATGCATCTCGCTTCAAGTCAATGTAAGCACCCCATCCCACTCCACATCCTGCATCGCGTCCCAATGCGTGACGATCACGCAGCGCCGTGCCGTGGCGAATCGCTCTTGCTGATCTTCCACCGTGAACTCGTTGAGCGTCTCCTGCACGTAGCGCATTGACGGTTTGTCGAGTGCGGCGAGCGGCTCGTCGATCAACGTGATCGCCGCACCACTCGCCCAGGCCGCCGCCATCCAGAGTTTGCGCAGCGAGCCGGTGGACAGCGCCAGCAGTGGTTTGTGCATGTGCTCGTGCAGCGCGAAGCCTTCGATGTGCCGCTCGAAATCGGTTGCCGACCATTGTGGATAACCGGGTGCGTTGCTTTCGATCCAGTCGTGGCAGGTCGCCGTGCGTTCGGCTTCGGCCCTTTCGGCGCGCGGGTGTTGCCAGAAGATTTCGCCCGGCTGAACTGCGCCCGAGTGCCAAACAGATGCTCCACCTCGCCCGCGTACGGCTTCAATGCGCCCGCGAGCGTGCAGAGCAAGGCCGTCTTGCCGACACCCTCGTCGCCCTGCACGAGATGCAGTCCGGCATGCCAGGCGTGATCGGGGCATTGCAGTTGCGGGCCGTTCGCGTAGCCAAACCGCAGCCCTGTGACGCGCAGCATGGCAACGAAACGGGGCGGGCTCGGGTCTCCGGTATTCATGGTGTCTGTCTTGGGTCGGGTGAGTTCGGGCGAAAATGCGATCCCGATTTTCCACCACCTGACTACCGCCGTGACGCAATCACTCGACTATCTGATTTTTGACTACAGCGAAGACGACGAAGGCAATGGCACCTGGGATGCAATGGCCAGCGTGCCTGCTGGACGGCTCGGTGCCCTTGCGGGCGAGGTTGAGGCAATTCTGCAATGGGCGGGGCGCGCTTTCCCTGGACGACGCGGCGCCATCGAAGACGGCGGGGACTGGGATTTCGACCTGCATGCGCAAGATGACGCGGGTGAGGCGCTGAGCGCGCGATATGACGAGCACGCCGCGCGGATGCAGGTTCACGCGGCCCGCACAGGTCACACCACGATCACGCTCACCGTGTCGGGCAGCGCGGCTTTTGCCGAGGCCTTTCGCGAAGCGTTCTGCATCGAGGGCGACTGAGCACAAACCTAGCGGACTACCGGTTCTTCAAAGCTCCCGGCGACGTTCTTGAGCAGCGTATTGACTGCGGCCAGGCGGCGGTTCTGCACGTCGATCAGGCTGCGCTCGGCGCTTAGCACCGTGGTCTGTGCGCTCAGCACGTTCAGGTAGGTCACGATACCCGCCTTGTACTGGTTGTTGGCAACGGTCAGCGCCTTGCGTGCCGCCGCTGCGGCCTCGGTCTGGACCTGCAGTTCGCGCGTCAGCGCATCGGCCATGACAAGGTTGTCCTCGACTTCCTGCAATGCGGTGATCACCGTTTGCCGATAGGTGGCCGCCGCCAGATCGAGCTGGGCGCGCGAGGACTCCACCGCAGCGCTGCGTGCGCCACCATCGAAAATCGACAGCGCGAGTGCCGGCCCGAGCGACCAGAACAGGTTGGGCGCGCTCAGCAGATTCGACAGCGTGGAACCGCGAAAACCGGTTGCCGCAGACAAGGTCAGCGACGGGAAGTAAGCCGCGCGCGCCACGCCGATCTCGGTGTTGGCGGCGGCCACGCTGCGCTCGGCCGCAGCGATGTCCGGGCGCTGTTCCAGCAGTTTCGACGGCAGCATGGCGGGCACCATGGGCGGCGTCGGTAGCACGCCGGTTTCGGACAGGCTGAACGCAGCAGGGGCCTTGCCGAGCAGTGCCGCCAGCGCGTGTTCGAGTTGCGCACGCGTCGATTGCGATTCGATCAACTGCGCTTCGGTGCTTTTGTACTGTGACTCGGCCTGCGCGACATCGGCGGACGACGCGACACCCGACCTGTAGCGATTGCGCGTGAGTTCCCAACTCTGCGTGTAGGCGTCCAGCGTTTCCTTGAGCAGGCGTTGCTGGGCCTCGGCCGCGCGCAGCGAGAAATAGGTTTGGGCAACCGACGCCTGCATCGACAATCGCGCCGCGGCGAGGTCATAGCCGCGAGCTTGAGCGGTGGCTTCGTCCGCGCTCACCATGCCGGCCACGCGCCCCCACAGGTCGACCTCCCAGCTCGCATTCAATCCGAGCGAAAAATTGTTGTTGATGCTGCCGCTGCGCGAAGTGGTCTGGCCGGTGGATGAGTCGGTGTAGTTACCGCCACTCGATTTGGCGCGCGAGCCGCTGCCGGTCGTGCCGATGGTCGGGAACAGCGACGCACGGCTGCTGGCGACGGCTGCCTGCGCGGCGCGCACCCGCGCGGCGGCCTGGGCGAGCGTCTGATTCCCGGCCTGCGCCTCGCTTTGCAAGCCGTCGAGCGTGGCATCGCCGTAGAGCTTCCACCACTCTGCGGGAACATCCACCGGCGACGCGCCGTTTGCCCCGGTGCGCGCCGGTTGCCAGATACCGGAGGCATCGGCGAGCTTCGCGGCCTCCTTGAAGTGTTCGGGCACGTCGAGCGACGGGCGCTGATAGGGCTCTTGCGTAGAGCAGCCCGCAAGCAGCAAGGCAATGGACAACAGGCTCAGTACAAACGGTTTGGTCATTCTGTCTGGATGGTGTTTCTTCACGTTCATTCCCCCGTCTGGATCGCGGGTTGCGATACGTGCGTTGGCGCTGAACGGCGCAGCCACCACGGACGATTCGCCCAGCCACGCACGACGCGGTTGCGCGCGCCCTCGAGCAGCACGTAGACCACGGGCGTGGTGTACAGCGTGAGCAACTGGCTCACCAGCAAGCCCCCCACGATGGCAATGCCCAGCGGCTGGCGCAATTCCGCGCCATCGCCACGTCCGAGCATCAGCGGCAGCGCGCCAAAGATGGCCGCCATGCTGGTCATGAGGATCGGTCTGAGGCGCAGATCGCAGGCGCGATAAATGGCTTGCGCGGGGGTGACGTGGCCGTCCTTTTCCCGCGCGAGCGCGAAGTCGATCATCATGATGGCGTTCTTCTTGACCAGCCCGATCAGCAGGATCACGCCGATGAAGGCGATCAGCGAGAACTCCGTCTTGAACAGCATCAGCGCCAGCAGCGCTCCCACACCCGCCGAGGGCAGCGTGGAGAGAATCGTGAGCGGATGCACGAGGTTTTCATACAGGATGCCGAGTACCAAGTAGATGGTGATGATGGCCGCGAGAATCAACAGCGGCTGCCCCGCGAGCGCCTGTTGGAAGGCCCCGCCGTGCCGCTGAAACTGCCGCGCACCGACACCGGCACGCCAAGCTCGGCGACCGCCTTGCGGATCGCATCGTTGGCCTGCGACAGCGACACACCCGGCGCAAGGCTGTAGCTCACGGTGCTCGCAGGTGTGCCGCCCTGATGGCTCACCGACAGCGGCGTGTTGGTCGTGGTGATCTGGGCAAACGCGGTGAGCGGCACCTGCTCGCCGGTCTTGTTGACGAAGAAGAAGCCACGCAGCGTCTCCGGGCTTTGCAGAAAGCGCGGTGCGGCCTCCATCACCACGCGGTATTGGTTGAGCGGGTTGTAGATCACGCCGACCTGCCGCTGGCCGAAGGCATCGTTGAGCGTGGTGTCGATCTGCGCCATGGTGAGCCCCAGGCGCGCGGCTGCATCGCGATCCACCACCAGCGTGGTCTGCATGCCGTAGTCCTGCACATCGCTGTTGACGTCCTCGAGCTCAGGCAGCGTCGAGAGCACCTGCCGGATGCGTGGCTCCCAGGCGCGCAGATCGGCGATGTCGTCGGCCTGTAGCGTGTAGTCGTATGCCGCCATGCTCTGGCGTCCACCGATGCGGATGTCGGTCTGCTTGATCATGAAGAGCCGCGCGCCGGGTTCGTTCTTGAGCTTTTCGCGCAGGCGGTTGATCACCTCGTCGCTCGATACCTTGCGTTCGGCCATGGGTTTGAGCGACATGAACATGTTGGCCGAATTGCGCTGACCGCCGCCCGTGAAGCCGGTGACGTATTCCACCGCCGGGTCTTCCTGCACGATGGCGAGAAAGCGCTTGATGCGCCGCTCCATGGCCTGGTAGGACGTCGCCTGATCCGCGCGGATGAAGCCCATCACGCGGCCCGTGTCCTGATCGGGGATGAAGCCCTTTTCGATCACGCGATACAGTTGCACGTTCAGCGCGATGACGCCGAGCAGCACCAGAATCACGATTGGCTGATGGCGCAGGCACCAGGCCAGCGTCTTGCGGTAGACGGCCATCGAACGGTCTTCCATGCGGCCAATGGCCGCAGAGAAACGATCCCATGCGCGGCCCAAGCGGCCGCGCACCCGCTCGGCTTTCGCCTTGTTCTCTTGCTCAGGCGTGCGCAGCAGGGCCGCGCACATCATCGGGGTGGTGGTGAGCGACACCAGCATCGACACCAGGATCGCCGCAGACATCACCACCGCAAACTCGCGAAAGAAGCGACCCACGATGCCGCCCATGAACATGATGGGAACGAACACCGCGATCAGCGAGATGCTCATCGACACCACGGTGAACCCGATCTCGCGCGCACCATCGAGCGCCGCGCGCACGGCAGACTTGCCACGCTCCATGTGGCGCATCACGTTTTCGAGCACGACGATGGCGTCGTCGACCACGAAGCCGGTGGCCACGGTGAGCGCCATGAGCGAGAGGTTGTCGAGCGTGTAGCCGCACAGGTACATCACGCCGAACGTGCCCATCAACGATGCCGGCACGGCAACCGCCGGGATCAGCGTGGCGCGCAGATTGCGCAGGAACAGGAACACCACGAGGATCACGAGCGCAATCGAGATCACGAGCGAGCGCTCCACCTCTTCCACCGAGGCGCGCAGCGTGGGCGTGCGGTCGGAGACGATGGTCATGTCGATGGCCGCAGGGATCGACGCCTTCAGTTGCGGCAGCAGCGCGCGCACGCGCGCCACGGCTTCAAGGATGTTGGAGTCGGGTTGCTTAAACACCTGCAGCAGGATCGCGGGCTTTCCGTTCATCACGCCGTAGTTGCGCACGTCCTGCACCGAATCGGTCACCTCGGCCACGTCGGACAAGCGAATCGCGTTGCCATTAGACCAACTGAGCACCAGCGGCGCGTAGTCCGCAGCCACTCGCGCCTGATCGTTGGTGGCCACCTGCCAGTAATGATCTTCGCGCTCGACCGCACCCAAGGGCCGGTTTGCATTGGTCGCCGAAATGGCAGTGCGCACCTGCTCCAGCGAAACGCCATGGGCGGCCAGCTTCACCGGATCGAGTTCCACGCGCACCGCAGGCAGCGCGCCGCCGTTGATCGATGCCTGCCCCACGCCCTCGACCTGCGAGAGCTTCTGCGCGAGTACGGTCGAAGCCGCGTCGTACATCTGCCCGCGCGTGAGGGATTCCGAGGTCAGCGCGATCATCAGGATCGGCGCATCGGCGGGGTTGATCTTGCGGTAGGTCGGATTGCTCGGCATGCCCGAGGGCAGCAAGGTGCGCGCCGCATTGATGGCCGCCTGCACGTCGCGCGCGGCGCTGTCCACGGTGCGTGTCAGATCGAACTGCAGCGTGATGCGGGTGTTGCCGAGGCTGGAGCTCGACGTCATCTCGTTCACTCCGGCAATCGCTCCGAGCGCGCGTTCGAGCGGCGTCGCGACGGTTGCGGCCATGGTGTCGGGCGCGGCACCGGGCAGGCTTGCGGTCACGGAGATCGTCGGATAGTCCACCTGCGGCAGCGGCGCAACCGGCAGCAGGAAGTACGAAATCCCGCCCGCCAGCGCCAGTCCGATCGTCAGCAGCATCGTGGCGATGGGCCGAAAGATGAACGGCGTGGACAGGCTGGACCAGCTCTTCATGGCGCCTCTCCCAGGCGGCGTTCCTCTTCTTCCTGTTCTGGATGCGTGAGCTTGACCGGCGGCAGGCCGCGCTTGACGCGCCACCTTTCCATCCAGCCCTCGAACGTCAGATAAATCACGGGCGTGGTGAACAAGGTGAGCAACTGGCTCACGATCAGACCACCGACCAGCGTGACGCCCAGCGGGTGCCGCAGCTCGCTGCCCACGCCCGTTCCGAGCATCAACGGCAGCGCGCCCAGCAATGCCGCAAGCGTGGTCATCAGGATCGGGCGAAAGCGCAGCATGCAGGCCTGGAAGATCGCGTCGTGCGCGCTGCGACCCTCGTCGCGCTGAGCTTCGAGCGCGAAGTCGATCATCATGATGGCGTTCTTCTTCACGATGCCGATCAGCAGCACGATGCCGATGATCGCGATGATGTCGAGGTCCAGTCCGAACAGCAACAGCGCGAGCAGCGCACCGACACCTGCCGATGGCAGCGTGGAGAGAATCGTCACCGGATGGATCGTGCTCTCATACAGCACGCCGAGCACGATGTACATGGTGACGATGGCCGCCAGCACCAGCAGCAGCGTGTTGGACAGCGACGCCTGGAACGCCAGCGCCGCACCCTGGAAATTCGCGTCCACCGACAACGGCAGCCGGCCCTCGTCGCGCATCGTCTTCATCACGTCCTGCACCGCCTGCACCGCGTGGCCGAGCGACACACCGGGCGCGGTGTTGAACGAGATCGTCGCGGCTGGCAACTGTCCCACGTGATTCACCGACAGCGCCATGCTGCGTTCTTCGACGGTGGCAATCGAGGTCAATGGAACCGGTGGCCCGCTCGACGATGAGACATAGATGGATTGCAGCGCCTCGGGCCCGATCTTGAACTGCGGCGCGACCTCCAGCACGACGCGGTACTGGTTCGATTGCGTGAAGATCGTGGAAATCAGGCGCTGGCCGAACGCGTTGTACAGCGCCGTATCGATGCCTGCCACCGTCACGCCCATGCGGCTGGCCTGCGCGCGGTCGATGCGCACAAAGGCCTGTTTGCCGAGGCTTTGCACGTCGCTGCTCACATCGAGCAACTGACCGAGTCCGCGCATGCGCTCGACCAGCGCGGTGGTGCTGGCCGTCAGCACCTCCATGTCGGGCGAGGACAGAAGCAACTGGTACTGCGTGCGCGCCTGGCGATCCTCGATGGTGAGATCCTGCACCGGCTGCGCGAACAGGCGAATGCCGGGAACGCGGCTCGAATCGTCCGAGAGACGGCGCACCACCGCCGCCACGCCGTCACGCTGGCCATGGGGCTTCAGGTCGATCAGCAGGCGACCCGTATTGAGCGTGGTGTTCGTGCCATCGACGCCGATGAACGACGAGATGGATTGCACCGCCGGGTCCTTGAGCAGTTGATCGACCAGTGCCTGCTGGCGCTCGGCCATCGATGCGAACGAGATCGACTGGTCGGCCTCGGTCGTGGCCTGGATCGTGCCCGTGTCCTGCTCGGGGAAAAAACCCTTGGGCACCGCGAAATACAGCAGCACCGTGATGGCGAGGGTTGCGAGAAACACGATCCAGGTGAGGCCGCGATGAGCGAGCACCCAGCCGAGCATGCGCCCATATCTCTCGATCATTGCGTCGAAGAAGCGGCCGGTTGCGCGATAGAGGCGGCCGTGGCTTTCTTCGGGTGTGTGCCTGAGCAGTCGCGCGCACAGCATCGGCGTGAGCGTGAGGGACACCACCGCCGAAATCAGGATCGCCACCGTCATCGTGATCGCGAACTCGTGGAACAGCCGCCCGACCACGTCGCCCATGAACAGCAGCGGAATCAGCACCGCGACCAGCGAAATGGTCAGCGAGATGATGGTGAAGCCGATCTGCCTGGCACCCTTGAGCGCGGCCTGCATCGGCGGCTCGCCCTTCTCGACATAGCGCGCGATGTTCTCGATCATCACGATGGCGTCGTCCACGACGAAGCCCGTCGAGATCGTGAGCGCCATCAGCGTGAGGTTGTTGATCGAAAAACCCGCCAGATACATCACCCCGAAGGTGCCGACGAGCGACAGCGGCACGGCAAAGCTCGGAATCAGCGTGGCCGACGCGCTGCGCAGGAACACGAAGATCACGGCCACCACCAGGCCGATGGCAAGCAGCAGCTCCAGTTGCATGTCCTTGACCGAGGCGCGGATCGTCACCGTGCGGTCGGTGAGTATCTGCATGTCGAGCGATGCGGGCAGCGTCTCCTTGAGTTCGGGCAGCAGCTTCTTGATCGCATCGACCGTCTGGATCACGTTGGCTCCGGGCTGGCGGCGGATGTTGAGGATCACGCCGGCCTGCGAGCCGTGTTCGGGGTTCGCGGCCCATGCGGCCAGGCGCGTGTTCTCGGCCTCATCCACCGTGGTGGCCACGTCGGACAGGCGAATCGGATTGCCGTTCTTGAACGCGATGATGAGATTGCGGTACTCGGCCGCCGACTGAAGCTGGTCATTCGCATCAATCGTCGACGCGCGCGACGGGCCGTCGAACCCACCTTTTGCACCCTTTACGTTGGCCGCGGCGATGGCCGAGCGCACGTCTTCGAGCGTCATGCCATAGCTGGCGAGCGCGGTAGGGTTGGCCTGAATGCGCACCGCAGGACGGCGGCCACCGGCAATCGCCACCAGCCCCACGCCCTTGACCTGCGAGAGCTTGGGCGCAAGGCGGTTCTCGACCATATCGTTCACACGGATCACCGGCAACGATGGCGAAGTGATCGCCAGCGTGAGAATCGGCGCGTCCGCAGGATTGACCTTGCTATAGAGCGGCGGCATCGGCAGATCGCCTGGCAACAGGTTCGAGCCCGCGTTGATGGCGGCCTGCACCTGCTGCTCGGCCACGTCCATCGACATGTCGAGCGAGAAGCGCAGGCTGATGACCGAGGCTCCCCCGAACTCACCGAGGACATCTGGTCGAGCCCGGGCATCTGGCCGAACTGGCGCTCCAGCGGTGCGGTGACGTTCGATGTCATCACGTCGGGGCTCGCGCCGGGATAGAGCGTCGTGACCTCGATGGTGGGATAGTCCACCTGCGGCAGCGATGAAATCGGCAGCAGCCGGTACGCCAGAATGCCCGAGATAAGCACGGCCACCATCAGCAAGGTGGTCGCGATGGGCCGCAGGATGAAGAGGCGCGAGAGATTCATGTGGGCAATCGGCTGGGGTGCAACACCTGTCGATCAGCGGCTGGCCGCCGATGCGGGCGCCTGCGCGGCCGACGCACGATCCTGAGGACGCGATGATGCGCCGGACGCCGCAGATGCCGCGGACGACGCCGATCCACCCGCCGCTTCACCGCGCGCAGCTCGTTCCTCGCGCATCTTCTGGAAGAACGCCTTGCGCTCCTCGGGCGACATGCTCGCCACCTTGGCGCGAACTTCGGGTGGCAGGTTGCGCGGCATGCGCGGCCCGCTTGCGTTGTTCTGTACGGCCTGATCGACGTTGCTGACCTTGTCAGCCGCGATGATGGTGACCGGTGCTCCTTCACGCAGACGGTCGATACCGTCGGTCACCACCTGATCACCGGGTTGCAGATCGCCCTGCACGCTCACGCGATCGCCATCGGTCACGCCAACCGTGATCTTGCGCTGGGTGACCGTGTTGTCGGGTTTGACCAGATACACATAGTTGTTCTGCACGGCCGTCGAGGGCACGGTGAGCGAGTCCCTCAGCAGGTTGACCTGCAGCTTCACGTTCACGAACTGGTTGGCGAACAGCCTGTAGTCGGTGTTGTCGAACGAGGCCTTGGCCTTCACCGTGCCGGTGGTCGTGTCGATGGTGTTGTCGAGCGCGTTCATGCGCCCCTTGGCGAGCATCTGCTTTTGCTCGCGGTCCCAGAGTTCCACCGGCAGATCCTGCTTGTCCGCCATGCGCCGCGCGAGCGTGCTCACATGCACTTCGGGCAGCGAGAACACCGCGTCGATGGGACGTATCTGCGAAATGGTCACGATGCCATTGGCATCCGATGGATTCACCACGTTGCCCAGATCGGCCTGGCGCAGGCCGAGCCGACCGGAAATCGGCGCCGTCACGCGGGTGTAGCTGAGTTGCAGCTTCGCCGCGTCGACCTGGGCCTTGCCGGAAGCCACCGTACCCTCGTACTGGCGCACCAGCGCGGCCTGCGTGTCCACCTGCTGGGTGGCAATCGAGTCCTGCGCCTGCAATTCCTTGTAGCGTTGCAGGTCGAGTTGGGCGTTCTTGAGCAGCGCCTGGTCGCGCAGATAGGTTCCCTGCACCTGGTTGAGCGTCGCCTGGAAGCTGCGCGGATCGATCTCGGCGAGCAACTGGCCCGCCTTCACGTCATCACCTTCCTTGAAGTGCAGCTTGATCATCTCGCCCGTCACCTTGGCGCGCACGACGGCGGTCGCGCGGGCGTTCATGGTGCCGATGGCGCTCACCAGCACGCGCATGTCGCGCCGATCCACCACGCCGGCGGACACCGGCTGCGCCTGCGCACCGCCGCCCGCGCCGGGACCCGGGCGTGCTCCGCCACCGCCACCACCGCGAGGGCCTGCGGCCTGTGGCTTCGCTGCCGCAACTCCCGGAGCGGCGTTGCGTTGATACCACCAATAGGCCCCGCCCGCCACAAGTGCCAGAGCCAGCACACCAACGATCACGCCGGTGGTTGAGCGGCCCCGTGAAACGGACCGTGGAAGTCCTCGAAAACTGGCGTGGGATGAGCGAATTCGCATGTGTGCCTTGGATAGGACTGTTTTCGGTCGATCATATCCATCGCCTGTAAACCGTTGGTTAAGCGCCCGCATCCGGTTTGTCATAGGACCGCACGGCGGGATTTGGGGTTGAACCGAGAGGCGACGCCGCGCAAACCCGCATCGATCACGCTCCCGGACAGGATATCTGGCTCAAGACGACTACACTTGCGCCTTCCGGATTCACTTCTTCGACCGCTATGACGTATTGCGTCGCCATCAGGCTCAACGCCGGGCTGGTTTTCCTCTCCGACTCCCGCACCAACGCAGGACTCGACCAGATCAGCTCCTTTCGCAAGATGATGGTCTATGAAAAGACCGCCGACCGCTTCATGGTGCTGCTGTCGGCGGGCAACCTGAGCATCTCGCAATCCGTGCGCGAAATCCTGCAGGTGACCAAGCTGCGCGCGCAAGATGACGAAGAGCCCATCACCATCTGGAACGCCACCAGCATGTTCGACGTGGCCCGTGTACTCGGCTGCGCCGTGCGCCGCGTCTACGAACGCGACGGCGAATCGCTCCAGCGCGCGGGCGTTGATTTCAACGTCTCGATGATCATCGGCGGACAGATCCAGGGCGAAGGCATGCGCCTTTTCCAGGTCTACTCGGCTGGCAACTTCATCGAGGCCACGGCGGAGACGCCGTATTTCCAGGTCGGCGAATCCAAGTACGGCAAACCGGTACTCGACCGCGTGATCACCCCCGAGACACCGCTCGAAGAAGCCGCCAAGTGCGCGCTGGTGTCGATGGACAGCACGCTGAAATCGAATCTCTCGGTGGGGCTGCCGCTCGATCTGGTGGTCTATGAGGTCGACAAATTTTCCTCGGACAAGATCGTCTGCATCGACGAATACAACCCCTATTTCCGCATGGTGCATGAAAGCTGGGGCGAGCGCCTGCGCCAGGTGTTCGACAGCATCGAGGACCCGGCCTGGAACGGCGGCGTCACCGAAGTGCCGATCCTTGCCGAACCTCATCGCAGCCAGCATCTCAAGAAGATCACCAGCCCGACGAAAAGCTGGTCTGACGCGCGCGGCACGCCGCAAGCAACAATAATTCCACAGACAGACAGACGGACAGACAGACCGCCATGCCCAGCAGCCCCGCCCTCGTTTTCTCGCACGGCAACAGCTTCCCGCGCGTACCTACAACGTGCTGCTGAACGACCTGCGCCAGCGCGGTTTCGACGTGTCGGCGGTCGAGCGCTATGGTCACGAGGAGCGCTATCAGGTCACCAACAACTGGCCCCATCTGGTTCAGCAGCTCGCGGACTTTGCCCGCGAGCGGGTCGAGCAAGGCGGCCAGAAGGTCTACCTCGTCGGCCACTCGCTCGGCGGCATCCTGAGCCTCATGGCCGCAGCGCGCCACCCCGAACTGGCCTGCGGCGTGCTCCTGATCGACTCCCCATCATCAGCGGCTGGCGCGCCAGCGCGCTCGATGTGGTCAAACGCGCACAGTTCGTGGGCTCGCTGACCCCCGGCAAGATCAGCCGCGCCCGCCGCAACAGCTGGAACAGCACGGACGAAGCATTCGAACACTTTCGCCACAAAAAAGCCTTCGCGCGCTGGGACGAACGCGTGCTGCGCGACTACGTCCAGCACGGCCTGACCGACCAGGCCGGCAAACGCGTGCTGGCCTTTGACCGCGCAGTGGAAACCGCGATCTACAACACCCTGCCGCACAACCTCGCACCGCTGCTCAAGAAACACCCGCTGCAATGCCCGGCGGCGTTCATCGGCGGACTGGAGTCGGTGGAGATGCGACAGGTCGGCATGGCGCTCACCGAGCGCGTGACCGAGGGCCGAATCATGATGATCGACGGCTCACACCTGTTCCCGATGGAGCAACCGCATGCGACGGCTGCGGCGATCGAGGCTTCGTTGCGGAATCTGGAGGCTGTGAGTCAACGCGGGTAGAAGTGGGCTCTACCCGCGGGTCGACTTTTTGCGGTTTTTAGCTCGTGCTGCGGCGTTTTTTCCCGAGGCCGGGACTGCCCCGGCGGGGCAGTCCCTTTTTGCTTGCGCGCAAAAAGGCACCAAAAACGCGCTTTCAATACCTGCGGCAAAACGCGCTACGCGCTGACGCGCTTCGCTCGAACAATTGCCGCAAGTCAGTTTGAAGAGGAATTTTCGGCACGTCGCTGCGCTCGTGCCTCCTGCATCTCGCGAAGTCGCGAGATGTGCACGAGCGCAGCGACGTGCCGAGCACACCTCCCCGTATTTCCTCTGACTCGCGGTGATTGTCCGAACGGAGCGCGTCAGCGCGCAGTGAGTTTCACCGCGTGACTTCCAAGCGCATTTTTGATTACTTTTTGAGCGCAAGCAAAAAGTGATTGCCCCGCCGGGGGCAGTCCCGGCCCCGGGAAAAAACGCCCCTAAACCGTCAAAAAAAGAGAGGGGGGTTGAACAAAGGGGGAAACCCATCCCCTTACCCTACCCCGCATCAGACCAATTCACCACCCCACTCCAAGCCGTCAGCAAGACAATCACCCCGAACACGATCCGGTAATACGCAAACGGCACAAAGCTGTTGCTGCTGATGTACCTCAGCAACCACCGCACGCACATCCAGGCGCTGATGAACGAGAAGATCAGGCCGACCGCAAACATCGGAATGTCCGCCGTGGAGAGCAGCGCGCGCTCCTTGTAGAGGCTGTACACGCCCGCGCCAATCAGGGTGGGAATGGCCAGGAAAAATGAAAAATCCGTCGCGGCCTTGCGCGAGAGGCCGAGGAACATGCCGCCGATGATGGTTGCGCCGCTGCGGCTGGTGCCGGGGATCATGGCGAGGCATTGCACGAGGCCGACCTTGAGCGCGTCCATCACGGTCATGTCATCGACGGAGTTCACGCGCGGTGCGCCTGCCGCGCCAGCGCTGCGCTTTTCCGCCCACAGAATGATGAAGCCGCCCAGAATGAAGGTCGTCGCCACGACGACCGGGGTGAAAAGATGCGCCTTGATGAATTTTCCAAAGATCAGCGCAAGCACCACGGCCGGCAGGAATCCGACGATCACGTTGAGCGCGAATTTCTGCGCGCGGCGCTGGGTGGGCAGTTCGACGATGGTCGAGCGGATGCGCTCCCAGTAGACGAGGATCACCGCGAAGATTGCTCCGGTCTGGATTGCGATGTCGAACACCTTGGCCTTTTCGCCGTGAAATCCGAGCAGCGCACCCGCAAGAATCAGATGCCCGGTCGAAGAAATGGGAAGAAATTCGGTCAGCCCTTCAACCACGCCCATGATGGCGGCCTTGAGCAGTAAAAGCAGATCCACGTTGATATCCTGAAGTCAGGTCGATGAAGTAATGAAGGGAAGGAATGGCGGAAGAAAGCGTAGATTATGGGCGTTTCGGGCCGGGAGAAATTTCGAGAACCGGCAAAAAACGCCTCGTGCACGAAGCCGACATTTGCAGCACACTGCGGCCAGTGGCCGCAATCGCAGCCTGAAAAAAATTCGCCTCCATGCCTGTACAAACCCCCAAGGCCAACGCCATTACTCCGACGCTCTGGGCGATGCTGCTGGCGCTGACCTCCGGTTTCGCACTCAGCAACGCCTATCGCACGGTCGCGGCGATCCTGGCGGCACCGCTGTCGCACGAACTGGGGCTGTCGCCTCAGGCGCTGGGCATTTTTGCAGCCAGTTTCCATTTCATGTTCGGGGCGATGCAACTGTTCATGGGCATTGCCCTTGATCTCTGGGGCGTGCGCCGCACGGTGCTGCTGGCTTCGCCTCTGACGATTGTCGGCGCCGTGATTTCCGCAACCGCGCCCGGTTACGGCACGCTGCTGCTGGGGCAGGCACTGATCGGCATTGGTTGCTCACCCGCGTTTCTGGCGTGTACGGTGTTCATCTCGCGACATTTTCCGGCGTCCCGTTTTGCGCCGATCTCGGGCATGGCCATGGCGATCGGCACGCTCGGCATGCTGTTCACCGGCACGCCGCTTGCATGGCTGGTGCAAAGCACTTCATGGCGCATGGCATACGTGGTGTTGGCCGTGATGTCGCTGGTGGCCTGGCTGGCGATCTGGAGAGCGGTGCGCGAACCGGTGCAGACCGATCATCAGGCCCACCTTCGCAAGGAAACCGTCAGCGAAGCGGTCGCGCGCTTTGGCTCGCTGTTCCTGATGCCACATACCTGGAGCATCGTGGTGCTGGGCTTCATCACCTACGCCGCGTTCATCAGCCTGCGCGGACTGTGGCTCGGGCCGCTCTTGATCAGCCGGTACGATTTTTCACTGGTGCAAAGCGGCAACGTGGCACTCGTGCTGTCGCTCATGGCGCTGTGCGGTCCGATGGTGTTTGGCCGCATCGACCCCGGGCCGCAGCACCGCCGCCGATGGCTGGTCGTCTGCACACTGATGTTTGCTGCGCTGTTCGCGCTGATCGGATTCGCGCACAACGCATGGACCAACATTGCCGCGGCACTGACCATCGGGTTTCTGTCGGGATTCCTGATCCTGCAATATGCCGACGTGCGCAGCGCCTATCCAGCCGCCCTCACCGGTCGCGCGATGGCGGCGTTCACCATGGCCATGTTTCTTGGCGTCGCGGCGATGCAGTGGTTCACCGGACTGGTCGCATCGCTCGCTCAGGCGCGAGCGCTCGAGCCATTCGGACCCGTGATGTACAGCATTGCCGCGCTGCTCGTCATGGCCGCGCTCGCATTCACGCTGCTGCCCTCACCACCGAAGACCGACGACAAAAACGCGGCGCTTCAAAGGTGACTGGCCCCGGCGCCATCGCCGCGATAAAGCCAGGGCACGTCGAGCAGTCGCTCGCCCAGCAAGCGCAGCGAAACATCGCGCCCAAGGCGCACCAGACCCGTCGCATGAAAGATGCTGCCATTGCGCCGTGATCGCTCCTGCACGCGCGCGTTGCGTTGCCAGCGATTGAGCGCATAACGGCGCAGTCGCAGGTCCACTTCAAGATCATGCATCGACAACGCGCGTTGCAGTTCCGCAGCATCCTCAATCGCCATGCCCGCGCCCTGCGCCAGATAGGGACGCATCGGATGCGCCGCATCCCCGAGCAGCGCGACCAGGCCCTGCGCCATTTCCTGCGGCCCGCGCACCGGAGCCCGATCAGACAACGGCCACAGCCGCCAGCCACCGCTGACCTGCGGCACGGCGCGGATCAGCTCCTGCAGCGGTGCGCAGGTCTGCGACAGCGCGGACTCGAGATCGGCAGCATTGGCACTGTGATCCCATTGATCGAGATCGGCGGGCGACTCGCCATGCCGGATCGCCACCACGTTCATGAGTTCGTCCCGACGCAGCGGATACTGCACCACATGCAGCCCCGGCCCAAGCCACGCAGTGACGTGGCGGGTGCGCATGTGCAGCGGCAGATCAATCTGCCGGATCACCGCCCGATAGGCCAGATGACCTGAGGTACGCGTCGCCACCTCCCCAAGCAAGCGCGCCCGCGTGCCGCTGCGAAGCCCATCGGCACCGACCAGCGCATCGCCTTCGACCACCGTCCCGTCCGCCAGACGCACGGTCACCACGCCATCGCCTTGCTGGTGATGATCCACGCGTTGATCGAGATTCAAATGCACGGCAGGCAAATCCCGCAAAGCATGCAGCAGCAGGCCGTGCAGATCGGCCCGGTGGATCGTTGCATACGCCGCCCCATAGCGCTCGATCACCGAGGCTCCGAGCGGCAACGCCGCCAGTTCCCGCCCCGACACCGCGCTGCGCACCTGCAGCTTCTCCGGAAACGCCGCCACGGCCTGCAGCGCGCGATGCAAGCCCCAGGCCTGGAGCCGGCGCACCACATTCGGCCCGATCTGCACACCCGCCCCAACCTCGGAGAACTCCGGCGCGCGTTCGAACAACCGAACTTCCCACCCGCCCGCTCCGCCGCCAGAGCAGCCGCCAAACCACCGATCCCGCCACCGGCGATCAAAATCTGTTTTTGCATAGGCCGATTGTGATGCGGCGAAGCACCGAGGGGAAATCGACCAGTAAATAGTCGCCTGATTCAGGTCAATGCAGCCCTCCGAGCAGTAGCGAAGCGAGGTGCCGAACACACCTCCCCGCCACTGGGGCAACCAACCAATCACAGAGAAAGGCAGAGGAGCAGCAGGACGATCAGTCCGCCAGCAGTTGCCTCAACACATACGGCAAGATCCCGCCATGCCGGTAGTAGTCAACCTCAATCGGCGTATCAATACGCAATTTCACGGTCACCACCCTGCGCGTCCCGTCAGGGCTGGTGATCACCAGTTGCGCATCGCTTTGCGGCTTCAGATCGGCAGATGGAATCACATCGATGGTTTCATCGCCCTTGAGCCCGAGGGTCTGCCAGCTATCGTTGCCGAGGAACTGCAGCGGCAACACACCCATGCCGACCAGATTCGAGCGGTGAATGCGCTCGAAGCTGCGGGCCACGACGGCCTTGATGCCCAGCAGTTGCGTGCCCTTGGCCGCCCAGTCGCGGCTTGAGCCGGTGCCGTATTCCTCGCCCGCCAGGATCACGGTGGCGCGGCCTTCGGACTGGTACTTCATCGCGGCGTCGTAGATCGCCATCTTGGTCTCGTTGCCGTTCGCGTCACGATAGAGCGTCACGCCACCTTCTTCGCGCGAGCCGTCGGCCAGCGCGGGAATCATCAGATTCTTGATGCGCACGTTGGCGAAAGTGCCGCGCATCATGACCTCGTGATTGCCGCGACGTGAGCCGTAACTGTTGAAATCGGCCTTTTGAACCCCGTTGTCCTTGAGCCAGATACCGGCAGGCGACGACTCCTTGATCGAGCCCGCTGGCGAGATGTGGTCGGTGGTGATCGAGTCGCCGAACAGCGCCATCACGCGGGCGTTGTGCACCGAGTACGGGCTGTCCGCCTGTCCGGCAGGGGCCTTCACATCGAGCGTGAAGCCGTCGAAGAACGGCGGCTCGGCGATGTAGGTGCTGTCGGGCCAGGTATAGGTCGCGCCCGTCACGCCATGGATGTTTTCCCACAGCTTGCCGGGCTCGGTATCGACCTTTTCATAGTTGGAGCGGAACGCCTTGCCGTTCATGGCGAACTTCATGAGCTTGTGCACTTCGTCGCTGGTCGGCCAGATGTCACCCAGATAGACGTCGCGACCGTCCTTGCCCTGGCCCACGGGCTCGGTCATCAGATCCTTGCGCACATTGCCCGCGATGGCATAGGCGACCACCAGCGGGGGCTTGCGAGGAAGTTGGCGCGAATGTTCGGATGGATGCGCGCCTCGAAGTTGCGATTGCCCGAGAGCACGGCCGCGCAGACCAGATCGTTCTGTTGAATCGCCGTGTTGAATTCGGGAAGCAGATCGCCGGCATTGCCGATGCAGGTCGTGCAGCCATAACCGGCAATCGCGAAACCCAGCTTCTCCAGATAGGGCAGCAGGCCGGACTCGGTCAGATACAGCGTGACCAGACGCGAACCCGGAGCCAGCGAGGTCTTCACATGCGGCTCGACGTGCAGACCCGCCTCTACCGCCTTCTTGGCGAGCAGACCAGCAGCGAGCATCACGCTCGGGTTCGAGGTGTTGGTGCAGCTCGTGATGGCGGCAATGAGCACGTCGCCGTTGTGCAGATCGATGTCGCGCCCCTCGATGCGCTCAACGGCCTTGTCGGCCGCCTTGATGCTTGCGGCGGCATCATCGACCGCCGGCTTGTTGGCCACCATTTCCACCGCGTTGAGCGGCGCGCCTGCGGGAATCGGCTTGATGTCCGAGGGCTCGATGGTTGTGCCGTGGCCGTTGATGTGCACCTTCACCGGTCTGTCGAGCTTTTCGAGCGGCAGATTGAAACCATTCTGAGCGGCGGGCGCAGTGAACAGCTCGGTGAATTTGTCCGCGACATGCCCGATCTCGATGCGATCCTGCGGGCGCTTCGGACCTGCAAGACTGGGCGCCACGGTGCCCAGATCCAGCCTCACGACCTGCGAATAGTCGATCTCGCCGGCGAGCGGCACACCGAACAGGCCCTGTGCCTTGAAATAGGCCTCGAAGGCTTCAATCTCGGCCTTGGTACGGCCCGTGCCCTCGAAATAATCCATGGTCTTTTCATCGACCGGGAAGAAACCCATGGTCGCGCCATATTCCGGCGCCATATTGCCGATGGTGGCGCGATCCGGCACCGCGAGGCTGCGCGTGCCCTCGCCAAAGAACTCGACGAACTTGCCGACAACCTTTTCCTTGCGCAGAATTTCGGTGACGGTGAGCACCAGATCGGTCGCCGTCACGCCCTCACGCAGCTTGCCGGTCAGCTCGAAACCGACGACGTCGGGCGTGAGGAAATACACCGGCTGCCCGAGCATGGCGGCTTCCGCCTCGATGCCGCCCACTCCCCAGGCCACGACACCGACGCCGTTGATCATCGTGGTGTGGCTGTCGGTGCCAACCAGCGAATCGGGGTAGTACACGTCCTTGCTGGTCTTGTGCACCCCGCGGGCCAGATATTCCAGGTTCACCTGGTGCACGATGCCGAACCCTGGAGGCACGACGCCGAAGGTATCGAAGGCCTGCATGCCCCATTTCATGAACTGGTAGCGCTCCTTGTTGCGCTGGAACTCCAGCTTCATGTTCAGGTCGAGCGCATTCTTGCTGCCGTAGTAATCGACCATGATCGAGTGGTCCACCACCAGATCGACGGGCACCAGCGGCTCGATGGTCTTGGGCTTCTTGCCCAGCTCGGCGGCGGTAGTGCGCATTGCGGCCAGATCGGCCAACAGCGGCACGCCGGTGAAATCCTGCAGCACCACGCGGGCCACGACGAACGGGATCTCGTCCGTGCGAAAGGCATTGGGCTTCCAGTTGGCAAGCTGCTCCACATGTTCGGGCATCACCTTCTTGCCGTCGCAGTTGCGCAGTACCGACTCGAGCACGATGCGCAGCGACAACGGCAGGCGATTCACGTTGGGAAACTGCCTGGCGAGCGCAGGAAGTGAATAGAACTGGCCCTTCGAGGACTTGCCGGAACCGGCACTGAAGGATTTGAGAGTGGATTCAAAAGCGTGGCGCGGTTCGTGGGTCTTGACCATGTTGTGTAGCTCCGTTTGAAAAACGACGGCTACCATTTTGGCAGTCGCGGAGAGGTTTCGCTATAAGTGACCCACAATCGCCCCTCAAGACGGTCGCCTCTCCAGGCCCCACGCCCTCGGCGATTGGTCGTTGGCTGCACGAAACTCACGCCGATTTCCCGAATGTCCCGCAATTCCCTACAAGGTTCGGGAAAATGGCCATCGCGCGACGCCATCCGCCAATCGAAAGAACTCCGTCAGCGCCCGCACGAAATAAAAATCATGGAACCTCTTGCAGGCCGCGGTGTCATATGCCGCCGCATCGAGGTTTCTCGATATGGCATTCGTTGAAACAACAATGAAAAAGTTAACCGCATTGCCCATATACGGAAGCACTCAGGGGTCAAATCGTTAACGCCTTGCTCCGCGATATTTGCCTGCCTGAAGCCGGGTACGTCGCACCCAAAGGAGCACAGCGGATACCCACAGGCGCACACTTCATTTTGAGCGTGCACAAAAATGGTGCAATGCACACACCATTCAAAAAGACAAAAGTCCGCATTGCGCGGACTTTCGGGTGGAATCATTCGATCAACTGCCAGAACGATTCCGTTTTTGGATCCAGTGGATCAGATGGCGAATTTTTCGCGATCCTGATTTTGAATCCACTTGGGCGCCTTGCCACGGCCGGTCCAAGTTTCACCGGTTTCGGGATTGCGATACTTGGGAGCAACCTTCACGCCGGATGTGGCAGAGGCGCGCGAGCCGCGACCCGTGGGGAACACATCCTGAGCCGTCAGGCCGTACTCGGCCACCAGATTACGTACCTGCGTCACCGCAGTCGAGAGTTCCTGGCGACGCGCTTCACCGATTCGTTTTTCCAGGTCTTCGCGTTGCTTCAGCAGGTCTTTGTAGCTATCTGTCATGGTTGTGCCAATTCCAGTGAATTTAATGAAAGTGACGCGATTATATAAACAAAAAACCCATGCATTCAATATAGAAAGAAATTTCTTTGAAATCTTTACACACTCATGCGCCTCGCTCCAAAGCATTGATCGTCCTTCAATGCGATCCGAATAGCGCCGACAGAGCAGAACGATCAACGATTCAATTGGTTACTAAACTGCGCATTACCCACCAGCTCCAAACGAATGAGCAGGATTGGGGGTTCATTGAATCAATACGGTGCTGAATGCCCTCCGAACCTCATCCTGAGAGACAATTCCGGCAGCATTTCGCTCAATCATTCCGAATTCGAATACACGCTTCATGGCCAATTACTTCATCGGTGACATCCAGGGATGCGACGGCGCATTCGTGCGACTTCTTGAGCACATTGACTTCTCGGCAAGCCGCGACACGCTGTACCTGCTAGGCGACCTCGTCAATCGAGGCCCGAGTTCGGCGGACGTGCTGCGCCGCGCCATGCGATTGGGGGACAGCGTGCGTGCACTGCTCGGCAATCACGATCTGCATTTGCTGGCCGCCGCACATGGCGCGCGCCATCCATCGCGCCGGGATACGTTGAACAGTGTGCTGGAGGCCAAGGACCGCGAAGCGATGCTCGAATGGGTCAGGCAACAGCCGCTGGCGCGTTCATTCTCGGTGGCGGGCGAACAGATGCTCATGATTCACGCGGGCGTGCTGCCGCAATGGACGTTTGAAGACACCCTCGGCCTCGCAGATGAAGTCCAACAAGTTCTGCGAAGCCCCGATCTGCCCGAATTCCTGAATCAGATGTACGGCAATCTGCCCGACCAGTGGAGCGACAATCTGCAAGGCGTCGACCGGCTGCGTGTGATCGTCAACTCACTCACGCGGCTGCGCTTCTGCTCGCCGCAGGGCGTCATGGATTTCGAGAGCACCGAAAGCGCGGCCACCCCGCCGAAGGCCTCATGCCGTGGTTCGATGTACCAGGCCGCAAGAGCGCCAATGTGTTGGTGGCGTTTGGTCATTGGTCGACGCTGGGTCTCGTCAACCGCCCCAACCTGCTGGCCATGGACACCGGATGCGTATGGGGCGGCTGCCTGAGCGCCATGCGCATCGGTGCCACGCTGGCCGACCGTGAGTTGTTCGATGTGAAGTGCGAACAAGCGCAGCAACCTGGCCCCTGATCGTCGGCATCGCGTTCAGGCAGGTGAACGGGGCGCGGGTTTGAGTTTTGCTTCGCGCATGTAAACCTGCGGCGACAAGTCAGGCCCGCGTTCAAACAGGCTCGGCAGAAAACCGTTCACCCGGGTTGATGATCTGGTCACGATATGCGATGAGCGGCAGGTCGCGCTCGCCCTCGCGGGTGCGCAAGACCAGTGCATAGAGCGTGCTGACCGCGCTCGATACCGCCGTTGGGACCGGATCACCCTGCATCAGATGCCCGAGCAGCACGGCGGAAAACACGTCGCCCATGCCATTGGGCAAGGGCTGCAGATCGACGAATGGCGTCTGCACCAGCCACGCGTTGCTGGCGGTGACGGCCAGCGTGGCCAGACTGTCCGTCGGTAGATCGTCGGTGCGCAGGCTCGTGATCACGATGAGCGCCGACTTCGATTCATGCATCTGCAAGAGCATCGCGCGCGCCGCCTTGATGGCGGCTTCGACCGTGGTCAACGGCTCGCCGCCGCTCAACAATTCGAATTCGTAGTGATTGGGTGTGATCACGCTGGCCAGCGACAACGCACGCTTGCGCAAAAACTCCGGAATTCCGGGGCGCACGAAAATCCCGCGCCCCACGTCGCCCATCACAGGATCGCACAGGTAGTGCGCCTTGGGGTGGGATGCGCGCACTTCCTGTACGGCCGTGAGGATGGCCTCGCCGACACCGGCGTCGCCCAGATATCCGGACAGCACGGCCTCGCAACGCGAGAGCACGTCACGCGCGCGCAGGCCGTCGAGCACATCGGAAATATGGGCGGGAGTGAACACCTGCCCCTTGAATTCGCCATAGCCCGTGTGGTTGGAGAACTGCACGGTATGCACCGCGACCGGCTGAATGCCCAGCATCTGCAGGGGCAACATCGCTGCGTCGTTGCCGACGTGGCCATAGGCGACGTGGGACTGGATGGTGAGAACGAGCGGGCGTGGGTCGTGGTGGACATGGCCGGTCGGGGCAATTTATCTACCGCTGCCGCATGAAGGCGGAAGGCGGAAGCGGCATAGGGAAGCAAAATCAATCGGCGAGTTCGGCGATCAGGTCGATCTCGACGCAGGCACCGAGCGGCACCTGCGCGACGCCAAAAGCGCTGCGCGCATGCGATCCTTTTTCGCTTCCGAGAACCTGGGCGAACAATTCGCTCGCGCCGTTCGTGACGAGATGCTGTTCGGTGAAATCTGCGGTGGAGTTCACGAGGCTCATGAGCTTGACGATGCGCTTGATGCGATTCAGATCCCCGGTTGCCGCATGCAGCGTACCCAGCAGATCGACCGCCACGGCGCGGGCCGCGAGCTTGCCTTCGTCGGTCGTGACGTTCCTGCCGAGCTGACCGATCCAGACCGCGCCCTCCTTGCGCGCGATGTGACCGGAGAGGAACACCAGATTTCCGGTCTGCAAGAACGGCACATAGGCCGCAGCGGGCGTGGCCACAGGCGGCAGGGTGATGTTGAGTTCCTTGAGTTTGTCGTAAACGCTCATGTCGGCATCCTTGTGGAAGAAGTTGAGATCCGCGGCGCAAGCTGCATCGGCCTTTTGCGCACGAAAGGCGCATGTTACATAGTCGCGGCAGTGATTTCCATATGGCGGCGCTATTTTTGAGTCGATTTCGGGCCGCGTGTCCGTTGCCAGGAAAAGCGAACGCTGAAACAGGCCCAAGGCGAACGGGTTGGATCAAGGCGCCGCAGAACAAGCCTGCCTAGCATCGCAGGATGAACCGTCGCCCAGCCGAATTCCGCAGCCCCTGGTGGGGTGCGGCCTTGTTGCTCGGCGTGCCGGTGGGAACGGCGCTGCAATTGCAGCAACCGCGCCTGTGGACGATGCACGCCTACCTGTCGGGCCTGCTCATCGCAATCACGCTCGGCGGCCTGCTGCTCTTCATGCGGTGCACGGGCCGCGACCGATGGCGCTGGTCGCTCGCCTTGTGCATGCTGGCAATCGCGGCCCTTGCGACCTTTGCACAGATCGGGCTTCGCAGCGCGCTATTTGCCGGGAATGCGTTGTCACCAGCGCTCGAAGGACGCGATCTGCGCATCGAGGGAACGATCACCGCCATGCCTCAGACGCGTGACAGCGGCGTGCGATTTCGCATGGCCGTGGAGTCTGCAACGCTGGCAGGGCGCGCGGTGCGACTGCCCGCACTGATCGAGCTGAACTGGTATGCACGCGGGCTGTTCGAGGCGCGTGACACACCGCATACAAGCCCGCCTCCCTCGCTGATTGCAGGCCAGCGCTGGTCCATGGACGTGCGACTCAAGGCGCCCCATGGCGCAGCCAACCCGTTCGGTTTCGACTACGAGCTGTGGGTGTGGGAGCAAGGCGTTCAGGCCACGGGCTATGTGCGAGTCGAGTCGGCGCCGCAGCATCTGGGCGAGGGCGGGTTTTATCCGGTCGAGCGCATGCGCCAGCACGTGCGCGACGCCATCCTCGAGCGGCTGGTTCTGCGCGCCTCCGACGAGGGGCGTTCACGGGCCGGCGCGGCCGGTGTGGTTGCCGCGCTTGTCACCGGCGATCAGCGCGCCATCGACCGCAACGACTGGGACATTTTCCGCATCACCGGAGTGGCCCATCTGGTGAGCATCTCGGGGCTGCACATCACCATGTTTGCCTGGCTTGCGGGCAAGCTCATCGGCGCTTTGTGGCGACGATCTCCACGGCTTGCGCTGCGCGTTCCGGCGCAGACCGCGAGCGTCTGCGGCGGCGTGCTGCTTGCCACCGGATACGCATGGTTCAGTGGCTGGGGCGTGCCCGCGCAACGCACGATCTTCATGCTCGCCACCGTTGCCGCGTTGAACCTCGGCGGAAAGCGCTGGCCCTGGCCGCATGTGTGGCTGCTGGCCTGCGCGATGGTGCTGCTGTGGGATCCGTGGGCCATGCTTCAGGCGGGGTTCTGGTTGAGCTTCGTGGCGGTCGGCATTCTGTTTGCAAGCAGCGTGGCCGCGCCCGGCCTCCCGGAAGCCGCCGAATCGCCGGGATGGTTCGCCCGCGTGCGCACCGGCCTTCCTCTGCACGTGAAGGCCCTTGTGCATCAGCAGGCCGTGGTCACCTTCGCCGTGGCACCGCTCACTCTGCTGCTGTTCGGGCAGGTTTCGCTGATCGGGCTCGTCGCGAATCTGTTCGCGATTCCATGGATCACGCTGGCGGTGTTGCCCGTGGCGTTTCTCGGCATCGTCTGGCATCCGCTGTGGAACCTCGCACTCTGGAGCGTGCAATGTCTGGTGGCGGTGCTGCAATGGTGCGCGGCGCTGCCGTATTCGCAACTCTCGCTTGCCGTGGCTCCGGTCTGGGCCGGGGCGCTGGCCGTCTGCGCGGGCATCTGGCTGGCCATGCATCTGCCCTGGCGTGTGCGCATGCTGGCCCTGCCCTGCCTTTTGCCCGCCCTGTGGTGGACGCCAGCCAGACCGCCCGCGGGCCGCGTGGAGTTGCTGGCCATCGATGTCGGACAGGGTCAGTCGGTGCTGGTGCGCACGGCGCATCACAGCCTGCTGTATGACGCGGGCCCGCTGTACTCAGCCGACTCCGACGCGGGCGAGCGCGTGGTCGTTCCGCTGTTGCGTGCGACGGGCGAGCGGCTCGACATGCTGCTGCTCAGCCATCGCGACGCCGATCACACGGGCGGGACCGCAGCCGTGCTCGCCCATCAGCCCCAGGCGGCATTGGTGGCGTCGGTCGAAAGCGATCACCCACTGTGGCACGGCCGACCACCGAGGCCGTGCATTGCGGGCGATCACTGGCAATGGGATGGCGTGCTGTTCGAGGTGCTGCATCCGGAACGCGAGTCCGCGCTGCAATTGTCTGCAAAGCACGCATTACCGCTCAAGTCGAATGCTATGAGCTGCGTGCTTCGCATCAGTGATGCCCACGGCGTCTCGGCGCTGCTCGCGGGCGACATCGAACAGGCGCAGGAGCGCACGCTGCTCGCGCGCGACGTGCTGAGCCCCGTGAGCTACCTGCTGGTGCCGCACCATGGCAGCAAGACATCGTCGAGCACCGTCTTCATCGACGCGCTGAAACCGCAGGTGGCGGTCGTGCAGGCGGGGTATCGCAATCGCTTTGGACATCCGGTTCCCGAGATCATCGAGCGCTACCGCATCAGGCAAAGCAAGGTGTTCTCGACACCGTCCTGCGGAGCGGTTCTGTGGCGTTCCTCAGCGCCTCAAGACGCGGTGTGCGAGCGCGAGCGCGGCCTGCGTTACTGGAAGCATTTGCACACAAGCCCTGACCAATGGCAATAACCTAGGGATTGCGCTGATGGGGCTTAAAGGATCGGCGCAGGAAACGGGCGCGCAACTTGCTATCCTGCGTCATCAGGAGGCCTTCTTAATGCACAAATTTGACGAAATGTACGAATCGCTTCCTATCACTGCTGGCGCCGAGCGCGCGCACTACCTGCGCTATGCGCAATGGTTGGCAAGGCAGCCCGACAGCGTCATGCAGGCGCGTCGCACGGAAGCGGAATTGATCTTCCGCCGTGTGGGCATCACCTTTGCCGTATATGGCGAAAAAGACGAGGAAGGAGCAGGCACCGAGCGCCTGATTCCGTTTGATCTGATTCCCCGCGTCATTCCCGCGAACGAGTGGCAGCGCATGCGACAGGGGCTGGAGCAGCGCGTCACGGCGCTCAACCGTTTCATCCACGATGTCTACCACGGGCAGGACATCATTCGCGCAGGCATCGTGCCCGACGAACTGATCAACAAGAACACCCAGTTTCGCCCCGAGATGGTGCAGGTCGAGGTACCCAACAACGTCTACGCCAACATCGCGGGCATCGACATCGTGCGCGCGCCCGACTCGAGCGGCAACGGCGTCTACTACGTGCTCGAAGACAACCTGCGCGTGCCCTCGGGCGTGTCGTACATGCTCGAGAACCGCAAGATGATGATGCGGCTCTTTCCCGAGCTTTTCTCGATGCACAAGGTCGCGCCGGTCGCGCACTATCCCGACATGCTGCTCGACACGCTGCGCGCCAGCGCGCCATCGACAAGCGCCGAGCCCACCGTCGTGGTGCTCACACCCGGCATGTACAACAGCGCCTATTTCGAGCATGCGTTTCTCGCGCAGCAGATGGGCGTGGAACTTGTCGAAGGCCAGGATCTGGTCGTCAAGGACAAGTTCGTCTACATGCGCACGACGCGCGGGCTGCAGCAGGTCGACGTGATCTATCGACGCGTCGACGACGACTATCTCGACCCCAAGGTGTTCCATTCGTCCTCGACGCTGGGCTGCGCCGGGCTCATGGATGCCTACCGCGCAGGCAATGTCGCCATCTGCAATGCCGTCGGCACCGGCATCGCCGACGACAAGTCGGTCTACCCCTACGTGCCCGAGATGATCCGCTTCTATCTCGGCGAGGAGCCGATCCTCGCCAACGTACCGACGTGGCTGTGCCGCAAACCGGATGAACTCAAATACGTCCTCGACCATCTGCATGAACTGGTGGTCAAGGAGGTGCACGGCGCAGGCGGCTACGGCATGCTGATCGGACCGGCGGCAAGCAAGGCGGAGATCGAGGAATTCCGCGCCGCGCTGCTCGCCAATCCGGCGGGCTACATCGCGCAGCCCACGCTGTCGCTTTCGAGCTGCCCGACCTATGTGGAATCGGGCATCGCGCCACGCCACATCGATCTTCGTCCGTTCGTGCTCTCCGGCAAGAAAGTACAGATGGCGGCGGGTGGCCTCACGCGCGTCGCCCTGAAGGAAGGCTCGCTCGTCGTCAACTCCTCTCAGGGCGGCGGCACCAAGGACACCTGGGTTCTGAATCAGGAGGATTCGCCTGCGGGCGCGGGCGCATCGGAAACACGTTCGCAAACGCAGTCCCAGAGCCAGACGCAGCGCGGGTCACAAGGACAGTCGCAGTCGCAGTCGCAATCCCACAACCCATCCGCCGGAGCCTGACACCATGCTGAGCCGAACCGCAGACCATCTGTACTGGATGTCGCGCTACACCGAACGTGCAGAGAGCACCGCGCGCATGCTGAACGTGAACTACGAAACCTCGCTGCTGCCGCAGTCAGAGGACAAGGCGCAGGAAGGCTGGCGCGGCCTCTTGTCCATCAGCGAGCTGATCCCGGCCTACACCGCCCGCTACGGAGCGATCACGCAGGAAAAGGTGCTGACCTTCATGGTGCATGACGAGAACAACACCTCGTCGATCTACTCCTGCCTGCGCGGAGCGCGCGAAAACGCCCGGGCGGTGCGCGGCGCGCTGACCACCGAGGTCTGGGAAACGCAGAACCACACCTGGCTCACGCTCAACAAGCACATGCGCGAGGGCACCTTCGAGCGCGACCCCGGGCAGTTCTTCGAATGGGTGAAATACCGCTCGCATCTCTCGCGCGGCGTGACGCTCGGCACCATGCTGCATGACGAGGCCTACCGCTTCATTCGCCTTGGCACATCGCTCGAACGCGCGGACAACACCGCCCGCCTGCTCGACGTGAAGTTCCATGCGGTGGACGCCGACTTTCACGGCACCGTGCGCGACCCCAAGCGCGCCACGCCCGAGTTCGACTTCTATCACTGGAGTGGCATCCTGCGCAGCGTCTCGGCGTTCGAGATCTACCGCAAGGTCTATCGCGACGTGATCACGCCCGAGCGTGTGGCCGAACTCCTGATGCTGCGCGCCGACATGCCGCGCTCGCTGCACTCGAATATGAAGCAGCTCGTGGACAACCTCGCCGCCGTTGCCAACGAGCACTCGGGCGACACGCAGCGCAGGGCCGGACGCCTGCTCGCCGATCTGCGATACGGTCGCATCGAGGAAATTCTCGCGACCGGACTGCACGCCTATCTCACGCAGTTTCTAGACCGCGTGAACGAACTCGGGTCACGCATCAGTCGGGATTTTCTGGTGCCCGTGCCTCGTTGAGAGGCAAGCGCCAACACAGAAAAATTTCCGTTGCCACGCATTGCGGGGAAATCATGCGATGCCTGACTCCATGAATTGGGTTTTCCATGGAGGTCATGCAGCGACAGTGATGCGCGGCGCGCACTCGCGCCGCGCAGGCCGCACCACGATTTCCACATGCTGATCCAGGGACACCAGCGCTTGCATCAGGCGTTCGAGTGAAATGTTCTGGAGCTTGTAGCGACGAACCTGCGACACCTTGGGCTGGGTCATGCCGGTGATGTGAGCCGCTTCGGTCTGGGTCAGGTCGCGCTGGTCGATCAACTCGTTAAGTTTGAGCGCGAGCGCCGCCTTGGCCGACAGTTCTTCCGCATCGTCGAAACCGAGATCCAGCAGCACGTTTTCGGTGCCTTGACGGTTATTTTTGCGACTCATCATTTTCTCCTGTTCGCCGCGTAGCGGGCAAGCACTGCCTTTAGCCGCCTCTCAATCAACGCCACATCCGGCTGTGGCGTGGCGATGCCGGACTTGGACTTCTTCTGAAACGCATGCAGCACATGCACGGCGTCTCCGAGCTTCACTGTGTAGACCACACGGAAAGTGTCGCTCCGGTGATCATCCACCAGTTCGTACACCCCGGAACCAAGCCCCTTCCAGAGTTTGGCTGAATTGGGCATGCCGCCCAATTGGACGACGAACAATGACACGCCCATGTCCTTCTGCACGGCGATGGGAAACTCCTTGAAGTCCTTCTTCGATGAGCCTTCCCAGTACAGCAGCTTGCGTTCCGCTGCCATGATTATATCCGTTCGAGTATAAATAACAAACACCTGAATGCCGCCGCACCAACGGGGCGGCGAGGCAATACATGGAAGCTCGCGGGCGGGGCATATCGCCGCTTCCTCCATGCGGCGCCCACCTGGAATCGCCAGCCGCCGATTGGCCACCAGTTCGCCTGCATCCCGCACATGTTTATCCTCGATATGAACGTAGTGCATAAACACCATCACGGTCTTGTGATCAGGTCATCGTGAAACAAAAAAAAGTGCGTGACCAGCAACTGGTTCACGCACTTTTCGTCAGCGAAGAAGGCTGCTATTCGACGCGCATCACGTCCGCAATCTTGAAACCGAAATCTCCGGCCTTGCCCTTGCGGCCACGGGCTGCACGGGCGTTGTTGAGCGAGCGGATTTCCAGCGTCTCCTCGCGCTCCTTGCCGCCCCGTCCGATGCCGGTAAAGCGCACGCTGCGGGTGTAGGCCGCCGCGCCCGCGAGGCTGTCCTTGTCGTCCAGATCGATGAGCATCAGGCCACGACCGCCTTTTTCCATCATCTTGAGTTCGGCGATTTCGAACGTGAGAATGCGTCCGGTCACCGAGGTGCAGCACACGTGCGTGGCCGCAACCAGCGGCGTGCTGCCGCTGTTGAACGCGGCATGCGAGGGTCGGCACAGCGTTTCCTTGTCTGCCAGCGAGACGAAGGATTTGCCGCCGCGATTGCGCGCCGTCATGTGCTCGACCGTGGTGATGAAGCCATATCCGCCCGAGCCCGCAATCAGCAGCGCCGCATGGTTCGGTCCGGCAAAGTAGTGCACGGGCTGCGTGCCGCTTTCGAGATCGATGAGCGTGGTGATCGGCTGTCCGTCGCCGCGCGCGCCGGGCAGTTGCGCCACTGCCACCGAGTACACACGGCCATTGGAGCCAAACACGATCAGCGTATCGACGGTGCGGCATTCAAACGTGCCATAGAGCGCGTCGCCGGACTTGAAGCCGAAGCTGCCCGCCTCGTGTCCATGCCCGGTGCGCCCGCGCACCCAGCCTTTTTCGGAGATGACGACCGTGACCGGTTCGTCCACCACCTTCACTTCGGCCACGGCCTTCTTCTCTGCCTGAATCAGCGTGCGGCGTTCGTCGGCAAACTGCTTGGCGTCGGCCTCGATCTCCTTGATCATCAGGCGGCGCAGCGCATTCGGGTTGCCCAGAATTTCCTCGAGCCTGCCTTTCTCTTCACGCAGGTCCTTGAGGTCCTGCTCGATCTTGATGGCCTCCAGGCGCGCGAGTTGGCGCAGCCGGATTTCGAGAATGTCCTCGGCTTGGCGGTCGCTCAGATTGAAGCGCGCGATCAATGCGGCCTTGGGGTCTTCGGCCGCGCGGATGATGGCGATCACCTCGTCGATGTTCAGCAGCACGAGCTGCCGTCCTTCGAGGATGTGGATGCGGTCAAGCACCTTGTCCAGGCGGTGCTGCGAGCGGCGCGCAATCGTCGTCTGGCGGAAGCTGATCCATTCCTCCAGCATCTGGCGCAGCGACTTCTGCACCGGCCTGCCATCCAGGCCGATCAGGGTCAAATTGATCGGCGACGAGGATTCGAGGCTGGTATGCGCGAGCAGCGTGGTGATGAGTTCCTGCTGCGGCACCTTGCCGGTTTTGGGCTCGATGACGATGCGCACCGGCGCGTCTTTGCTGGACTCGTCGCGCACGCCGTCCAGCAGCGCGAGCATGCTGGCCTTGAGCTGGTTCTGGTCCTGCGTGAGCGCCTTCTTGCCGGTCTTCACCTTCGGATTGGTGAGTTCCTCGATTTCCTCGAGCACCTTCTGCGTGCTGACGCCCGGCGGCAGTTCGTTGACGATGAGCTGCCACTGTCCGCGCGCGAGTTCCTCGATCTTCCAGCGCGCGCGCACCTTGAGGCTGCCGCGTCCGGTGCGGTAGGCGTCCTGAATGTCTGCGGCGCTGCTGATGATCTGGCCGCCGCCCGGGTAGTCGGGCCCGGGAATCAGTGCGTACAGTTCCTCGTCGCTGAGCCTGGCCGACTTCAGGAGCGCGACACAGGCGTCCGCCACTTCGCGCAGATTGTGGCTCGGCACTTCCGTCGCCATGCCCACGGCAATACCGCTCGCGCCATTGAGCAGCGAGAAAGGAAGCCGCGCGGGCAACTGTCGTGGCTCTTCGAACGAGCCGTCGTAGTTGGGCATGAAATCGACCGTGCCCATGTCGATTTCATCGAGCAGCAGCGTGGTGATCCTGGCAAGGCGCGCTTCCGTATAACGCATGGCCGCGGCACCGTCGCCGTCGCGGCTGCCGAAATTGCCCTGACCATCGATCAGCGGGTAGCGCTGGCTGAAATCCTGCGACAGCCGCACCAGCGCGTCATAGGCCGACTGGTCGCCGTGCGGGTGGTATTTGCCGAGCACATCACCGACCACGCGCGCGCTCTTGACCGGCTTGGCGGGCACGTTGCGCGTCGGGCCGCTGAAGCCGAGGCCCATGCGATCCATCGAAAAGAGAATGCGGCGCTGCACGGGCTTCAGGCCGTCGCTCACATCGGGCAGCGCGCGGCCCTTCACGACGGAGAGGGCGTATTCCAGATACGCCTGCTGCGCGTACTGCGCCAGATTCAGGCTCTCGCCACCATCGGGCGGCTCGGTAGAAAATTCAAGAGTGGATTGATCGCTCATTCGTTCGCAGACAAGTCTTGCAAGGGCGCGCGCGCGGCAGTGCGAACCATTGCGTTCGAACCGGCAGCGCCAAGAGGTGATGAGAAAGTGGTGGGGGAAGAAGAAGACGAAGGAGATGGGGCTATCCCACCCTCGGCAGCGCCCGCAGGAATCTCCATGCGGATGCGCCCGGCAACGCCTTGCTGCGCCTTGAATTCACGGTGCGAGCGCAGCGGCTCCGGCGGCTTGAGCATGGCGTAGAGCCCCAGCACGCTCTTTACATAGTTCTGGGTTTCGCGGTATGCGGGAATCTTGTTGCCAGCCCGCTGCACCGCGCCCTCGCCCGCGTTGTAGGCGGCCAGCGCCAGATCCTTGCGGCCATCGAACATCTTGAGCAGATAACGCAGATAGCTGGCACCGGCATTCATGTTGGTGAGCGGATCCTCAAGCTTCTGCGTCACGCTGCGCTTTTTGTCGCCAGCCACGCCGAAGCGGCTCGCCGTGGCCGGCATCAGTTGCATCAGACCGACCGCGCCACGCGGCGAAACGGCCAGTGAATCAAAGCCGGACTCTGTCGCTATCACGGCCTTGAGCAACTCGTATTCGATGCCCGAGGTCTGAGATACGCCGCGAATGTGCGTGCGAACGCGCTTGTAGCCCGGGGAAATGTCGATGAAGGCGAGCTTGCGCGCGCCAGCCCCCTCAGAGCCGACGCGCGCAATGACCTCGTCGCTTGCCGCGCCGCTGCTTGTTTCGGTGGACGCGTCCCGCGTCGAATCGAACTGGTCGCCGCGAAAGAACAACGTGTAGTTGGCGTCGATCTGCTCGGCCGCGAAATGCGTGACGCCGCGCGAATCGACATAGGCCCACAGATCGGCACGCGCCGACTGCATGGCCGCAAGGCACAGCAACGCCGCCATGATCGGCGCGCGCCAGTGGGAAGCGGCGGCCTTGTTCTGCCTGAAAGGACTTTGCGGTGCGAAGAACATGATCTAGATGTCCACCTCGACATCGTCGCCGTGCACTTCCATGAGTTCGCGCCGCGCCGCAGCCTCGCCCTTGCCCATGAGCTTGGTCATCAGGTCTTCGGTGGAACCGAAATCGTAGGCTCCGCCGACACGCACCGGAAGCAGACGCCGGGTATCGGGGTTGAGCGTGGTTTCCCAAAGCTGTTCGGCGTTCATCTCACCGAGCCCCTTGAAGCGGCTGATCTGGCACTTCTCGCGCGGCACGCCGTCCTTGGCGCATTTATCGAGAATGCTCTCGAGCTCCGCCGTATCGAGCGCATAGACCTTGGCCGCAGGCTTCTTGCCGCGCGCCGGAATATCCACACGGAACAGCGGCGGACGCGCCACGCAGACATGCCCCGCATCGACGAGCTTCGGGAAATGGCGAAAGAACAGCGTGAGCAGCAGCACCTGAATGTGCGAGCCGTCCACGTCGGCGTCCGAGAGAATGCAGATCTTGCCGTAGCGCAAACCGCTCAGGTCGGGCGTGTCGTTCGGGCCATGCGGATCGACGCCGATGGCCACGGAGATGTCGTGCACCTCGGTATTGGCAAACAACCGGTCGCGCTCGACCTCCCAGGTGTTCAGCACCTTGCCGCGCAGCGGCAAAATGGCTTGGTTTTCCTTGTCACGTCCCATCTTGGCGCTGCCGCCTGCGGAGTCGCCCTCGACCAGAAACACTTCGTTGTGGGTGAGGTCGCGGCTCTCGCAATCGGTGAGCTTGCCGGGCAGCACGGCAACGCCAGAGCCCTTTCTCTTCTCGACGCGCTGACCGGCACGTTGGCGGGTCTGAGCGGCCTTGATCGCAAGCTCGGCGAGCTTTCGGCCCATGGCCACATGTTCGTTGAGCCAGAGTTCGAGCGAGGGGCGCACGAAGCTCGAAACCAGACGCACGGCATCGCGCGAGTTCAGGCGCTCCTTGATCTGGCCCTGAAACTGCGGATCGAGCACCTTGGCCGACAGCACGTAGCTGGCGCGCGCAAACACGTCCTCGGGCATGAGCTTCACACCCTTGGGCAACAGCGAATGGAATTCGATGAAGCTCTTGACCGCCTGAAACAGCCCGTCGCGCAAGCCGCTTTCGTGCGTGCCACCAGCGGTGGTCGGAATCAGGTTCACATAGCTCTCGCGCACCGGGTGGCCTTCTTCGGTGAAGGCGAGGCACCAGGCAGCGCCCTCGCCCTCGGAGAAGCTCTCGTTGTGGCGGTCGGCGTAGCCTTCGCCCTCGATCAGCGGAATCACCGGATCGGCGCTGAGCGTCTGCGCGAGATAGTCGCGCAGGCCGCCCTTGTATTGCCAGGTCTGCGTGTCGCGGGTCTTTTCGTTGACGAGCGTGACGGTGACGCCGGGCATCAGCACCGCCTTGCTGCGCAGCAGATGCGTGAGTTCGTTCATCGGCAGCGCTGCCGACTCGAAATACGATGCGTCGGGCCAGACCTGCACCGTCGTGCCCTGCTTGCGTTCACCGGCCTGCAACGCGCGCGCAACCAGCGGCTCGATCACGTCGCCGCCCGAGAACACCAGCCGCGCCACCTTGCCTTCGCGGTGCGTGGTGACCTCAAGCCGCCTGGACAGCGCGTTCGTCACCGAAACGCCGACGCCGTGCAGGCCGCCCGAGAAGCTGTACGCGCCGCCACTGCCCTTGTCGAACTTGCCGCCCGCGTGCAGCCGCGTGAACACCAGTTCGACGACCGGCGCACCTTCCTCCGGGTGCATGCCAAAGGGAATGCCGCGACCGTCGTCTTCCACGCTCACCGAGCCGTCGGCGTGCAGCGTGACCTTGATTTTCTTGCCGAAACCGGCGAGCGCCTCGTCGGCGGCGTTGTCCAGCACTTCCTGAAGAATGTGCAATGGGTTGTCCGTGCGGGTGTACATGCCCGGACGTTGCTTGACCGGCTCCAGTCCCTTGAGGACGCGAATCGAGCCTTCAGAGTATTCACTAGCCGAATTGGATGATGGTTTGGTTGCCATGGCGGCGCATTGTAATACTGGATAAAAAAACAGGCGAAAGGGCGATCATGCGCCAACGCGGCAAATCCACACCGAGCAAGCCGTGCGGGATTTAGCTACATTCCATCAATGCAAAACGAAATAAAAAAATTGTCAATGACACAGGTGCTGGCCTGTGGCGCAGCCATCGTCACGCTGTCGATGGGGATTCGCCATGGTTTCGGCATGTGGCTGCAGCCCGTGACGCAGGAGATGGGCTGGACACGGGAGACGTTCGCATTCGCCCTGGCCATCCAGAATCTCGCCTGGGGCGTGTTCGGCATTGTAGGAGGCATTGCCGCCGACCGCTTCGGCGCGTTCAAGGTGCTGATCTGCGGCTCGATTCTCTATGGCCTCGGTCTCGCGGGAATGGCCCTGTCGCCGACCCCGGGATGGTTTGTGCTCACCACGGGCGTGCTCATCGGCGCGGCGCAGGCAGGCACGACCTATGCGGTGATCTACGGCATTCTGGGTCGCCAGATTGCGCCCGAGAAGCGTTCCTGGGCGATGGGCGTCGCCGCGGCGGCGGGATCGTTCGGGCAGTTCCTGATGGTGCCTATCGAGGGCCAGTTGATTTTGCAACTGGGATGGCAGTCGGCGCTGCTGGTGCTGGCGGTTGCGGTGCTGCTGATCGTGCCGCTCGCCTTTGGTCTGCGCGAGCCCGGTTTTCACGGATCGACCAAGATCCAGCGCACGCAAAGCGCGGCCGCAGCGTTCAGGGAGGCGGTTCGCTACCCGAGCTTTCTGCTGCTCACCGCCGGCTATTTCGTCTGCGGTTTCCAGGTGGTGTTCATCGGCGTGCACATGCCGAGCTATCTGAAGGACCACGGCCTGTCCCCGCAAGTGGCAAGCTACGCGCTCGCGTTGATCGGCCTGTTCAACGTGTTCGGCACGTATATCGCCGGCACGCTGGGCAGCGTCTTGCCAAGCGGCACATCCTGGCGTTCATCTATTTCGCGCGCGCCGTCGTGATCACGATCTTCCTGCTGGTGCCGCTCTCGCCGATGTCGGTCTATATCTTCTCGGCAGTGATGGGCGCGCTGTGGCTCTCGACCGTGCCGCCGACCAACGCCATCGTCGCGCAGATCTTCGGTGTGCAGCACATGTCCATGCTCAGCGGCTTCGTGTTCTTCAGCCACCAGATCGGCAGTTTCCTCGGCGTCTGGCTGGGCGGCTACCTCTATGACCGCACCGGCAGTTACGACGTGGTCTGGTATCTGGCAATTGCCCTTGGCGTGTTCGCGGGATTGGTGAATCTGCCAGTGCGCGAAAATGCGATTACACGCGGCGCGCCCCAACCCGCGTGAACGGGAAAGAAACAGCCATCATGGAGATCACCAACCAGCGCCGCACAGCGAAGTCTCCGGCCAGCCGCGTCGGCGTGAAGGTCTTGCTGGGCGTTGCCGCCGCCGCCGTGCTGCTCGGCGTGTTCGCGCTCTACGCCGATCCGCAATTCGTGATCACGATGGCCGACCAACTGTGGGCCTGCTTTTGATGCGGTCATGCATTGCGTTGCCTGAGCGTTGAGGAATAATCGCGCTCTTTCCCGCAATCGCGCTGCCGCAAGGGCAGGCTCTTTCCCTGATGCAAAACCCCGCCGCCAGCGACACCGCACCTCACGCCCCGCTCCATCGAGCGTCGGAATGGATTCAGCGCTGGTCGCATCTCGTGCCAGCGTCGGCCCGCGTGCTCGACGTGGCCTGCGGTTCGGGACGGCACATGCAGTGGTTTGCCGAGCGCGGCAATGCCGTGACCGGCATCGACCGGTCTGCCGAGGCGCTGGCATCTGCCGCGCGGTTCGGCGAGGTGGTCGAAGCGGACATCGAGGCCGACTCCTGGCCGCTCGATGGCCGCGAATTCGATGCGGTGGTGGTCACCAACTACCTCTGGCGACCGATTTTCCCGGCCATTCTTGGCAGCCTGGCACCCGGTGGGGTGCTGATGCATGAAACTTTTGCCATCGGCAACGAGTCTGTAGGAAGACCGGCGCGTGCGGAATTCCTGCTCCAGGCGGGTGAACTGCTCAAGCTTTGCAAAGGTTTACGCGTTCTGGCTTACGAAGACGGATTTCTCGACGAGCCTGACCGATTCGTTCAACGCATCGTCGCCCGACGCGAGCCTTCAACGGCAACAGAGTTATTCCGAGCCCGCCTTGGCGGCCCGGTCTAGTTAGAATGCTTCTTTCCCCGTTTTACGATACGGACATGAATTCTCCCAGCGCTCCACTCACCGGCAGCATCGTCGCTCTGGTCACCCCCATGCTCGAAGACGGCAGCGTGGACTACCCCACGCTGCGCAAACTGATCGACTGGCACATCGCCGAAGGTACGGCCTGCCTGGGCGTGGTCGGCACCACCGGCGAGTCGCCCACCGTGGATGTCGAGGAACACTGCGAGATCATCCGCGTGGCCGTCGAGCAGGCCGCTGGCCGCGTTCCGGTGATGGCGGGCTGCGGTGCGAATTCCACGCGGGAGGCCATCGAACTCGCGAGGTTCGCCAAGAGCGTGGGCGCAGACAGCCAGCTTCAGGTCGTGCCCTACTACAACAAGCCCGGGCAGGAAGGCCAGTACCAGCATTTCAGGACGATTGCCGAAACCGTCGGCGATCTGCCCATGTATTTGTACAACGTGCCCGGTCGTTCGGTTGCCGACATGCACCACGAGACCGTGCTGCGCCTGGCGCAGGTGCCGGGCATCATCGGCATCAAGGAAGCCACCGGCAACATCGAACGCGCGCAATGGCTGATCCGCGACGTGCCCAAGGGTTTTGCCGTGTATTCCGGCGATGATCCGAGCGCGGTGGCGCTGATGCTCTGCGGTGGTCAGGGCAACATCAGCGTGACGGCCAACGTGGCCCCGCGCCTGATGGCCGATCTGTGCAAGGCCGCGTTGGCCGGAGATGCGCGCAAGGCGATGGAAATCCAGTTCAAGCTGATGCCGGTGCACAAGAATCTGTTTGTCGAAGCCAACCCGATCCCCGTGAAGTGGGCCATGCAGCGCATGGGCCTTTGCGGCGGAACCCTGCGTCTGCCCATGACGACGATGAGCCAAGGCAACGAAGCTGTCGTCGAAGCTGCGTTACGCTCGGCGGGTTTGCTGCATTGAAGAGCTTCCGATCCATCCCGCTCGGTTCAGCTCAGCTTGCCAACGGCACTTCCAATTCAATGAGGAATTTCGCGTGAACGCTACGACTCGACTCGGCCTGCTCGGCCTGGCACTGACCTTGTCAGCCTGCTCCGTTCTGGAGAGCGACAAGATTGACTACAAGAGCGCCCGCAAGGGCCCGACGCTGGAAGTGCCGCCCGATCTGACCCAGCTCTCGGCCGACACACGCTACACCGTTCCCGGTGGTGCGGCGTCCGCCGTGGCCTTCGAGGCAGGTCAGAAGGCCAAACCCAGCGGCCCCAACACGGCGCCCTCCACCATCGGCGATGTACGCATCGAGCGCGACGGCAACCAGCGCTGGCTGGTGGTGAATCGCTCCGCCGAAACGCTCTGGGACCCGGTGCGCGATTTCTGGCTGGAAAGCGGTTTCGTGTTCACCACGGACAATTCCGAACTCGGCATCCTGGAAACCGACTGGGCCGAAAACCGCGCCAAGATTCCACAGGACATCATCCGCTCGAGCATCGGCAAGCTCTTCGACGGCCTGTATTCGACCGGCGAGCGTGACAGGTTCCGCACCCGCATCGAACGCAATCCCTCGGGCGGCAGCAACATCTTCGTCAGCCATCGCGGCATGGTCGAGGTCTACAGCACCACGCAGAAGGACGCCACGATGTGGCAGCCCCGCCCGGTCGATCCCGAACTGGAAGCCGAATTCCTGCGCCGCATGATGGTCAAGCTCGGCGTGAGCGAGGAGCAGTCCAAGGCTGCCGCCGCGAGCGCCCAGGCCACACCTCTGGCCGCCACGGCCAAGGTCGCCAGCGTCAATGGCGTTCCCGCGATCCAGATGGACGAAGGTTTCGACCGCGCCTGGCGTCGTGTGGGCCTGTCGCTTGACCGCACCGGCTTCACCGTCGAAGACCGCAACCGCGCCGAAGGCGTGTACTACGTGCGTTACGTGGCACCCGATGCGAACAAGAAGGAGCAAGGCTTCTTCAGCAAGCTGTTCAAGGGCGCGCCGGACGCCGTGCCGCCGCTCAAGTACCGCGTCACCGTCCGCAGCCAGGGCGAACGCAGCATCGTCTCCGTGCTGAATGCAAACGGCGCTCCGGAAAACTCGACCAACGCGGAACGCATCCTGCGCGTGCTGGCCGACGACATGAAGTAATTTTGTTTGCTGCGCTTTAAAAGCCTGGGCAGTGGCAGCTCAGGCAATTCCACCATCATCGAAGGGCGTTGCGGACATGCGGTCAGTCGTCTGCTGATGGACTGCGGATTGGGAATCCGCGTCACGGCAGAGCGTCTGGGCGCTGCCGGACTTGCCTACCAACAGCTCAGCGCCATCTTCATCACGCACGAGCATTCCGACCACGTCGGCTGCGTCAGCGCGCTCGCGCTGCGACATCGCATTCCGGTGTGGATGAGCGAAGGAACGTATCGCGCCATCGGTTCACCCGATCTTCACGGCCTGCTGCGTTTCGCCGATCACAACGTACCCATCGACCTCGGGGCATTCCAGGCCCTGCCTTTTTCGGTTCCTCACGACGCCGCCCAGCCGCTGCATCTGCGGTGCACGGACGGCAGTCACCATATTGCGCTGCTCACGGACCTCGGTCACCCGAGTGCAGAAGTCATCCCCTATCTACGGGATTGCGCGGCGCTGCTCATCGAGGCCAATCACGATACGGAAATGCTCAGAAATGGCCGCTATCCCGCGTTCCTGAAACGACGCATCGGCAGTGATCACGGCCATCTGGCCAATGCGCAGACCGCTGAACTGCTTCGCGCCGTCAGCCACGACGGCTTGACGCGCATAGTGGCCGCGCACCTGAGCGCGGAAAACAACCGCCCGGACATCGCGCAGCAAACGCTATCGGCGGCCATTGGCCGCAATCACTCCGATATTGAGGTCGCCCTGCAACGAACGGGCTCGGACTGGGTCGAGATCGCCGGATAAATAACCCATTTCCGGATTCAATATCCACAAGGTATTCCGGCGTATAAATCCAGGCGCTGACAAGCGCACATCCCCATATGCCACACCCAATGACAAAAGCCCCAGGCTTTCGGCATGGGGCTTGAGGCTTCAAACTCATTCAGGCCAATATCACGGGCCCGAACGAATGTGAATGCGAATTACTTGGTAGCAGATGCTGCGGCAGCGGCTGCGGCGTCAGCGGCAGACTTGGCAGCGTCAGCAGCGCTGTTGGCTGCGGTGTTGGCAGCATCAGCAGCGGTAGAAGCGGCCGACGAAGCGGCACCAACGGCAGCGCTAGCAGCACCGGTAGCGGCGGTTGCAGCCGCATTGGCAGCGTTTGCGGCTGCGCTGGCAGCGTCGGCAGCAGCATCGGCTGCGGGCGAAGGTGCAGGAACAGGAACCACAACGGTGGAAGGTGCCGGAGCTTCTTCCTTCTTGCCGCAAGCGGACAGGGCAACAGCAGCAAACAAAGCGGCCAGAACGACGGAATTCTTCATTTCAGTTTCCTATTTGGACAGACAATTCAAATTAAAAAGCCATTACGTCCATCTTTTGGCAAGCGGTACGCTAGGCCGACCAGAGCACTCCATCCAAGGTTTGCACTCCGGAGTATTGAAATACAGCCGCGTATTATAAGATTAATTTTAGTCAATAGCTGGTTTCACCAAGCTGAACGGTCAGCCTTGGCGCGGCTGTGACTTTTCTGTCACAACCCCAAAATGGTCGAGGGGAATCCAGGGCGGGTGCGCGTGTTAATCCATTCGCCCAGTTTTTCGCGCCATTCCGTGCAGAACTGGGCCTCGGCGCTGGCAACCCCACGGCTACGCTCGGTGTCCACGCGCTGCAAGGTCCAGCGTGCGGACCACAGCACGCTAGGAACGTCGGCCGCATTGCGAGCGTTGATCTGGCGGCAATCCAGCAGATGCTCCCAGCGCGTGCGCCACTGGACGAATCGCGGAAAACACACACGCAGTTGCTCGAAATTCGCCGACATCAACACGCAACGCCGCGCCCCACCAACGCGCGAACCGGCGGCCCATTGATTGAGTATTTCCAATATCTCGCGATCTCCTAGCGGCCAATCACGAAAGTCGCCATCACAGAGGATGAGTTCGCGCCAACCTTCATCGGCGGCGGCGCGCAGCGCTTCGCGCAACCAGTCCTCGAACTGCACACGCCCGTCGAAGCGACCGACGGGTGCCTTGGAAGGGGCGGCGGCGGGGTTGGCTGGCTCGGTCATGGTGGTGTCAAGGATATCGGATATCGCAGGCCGCGTCAGATGACCGACGCCTCGCGCAGCCAGCCGTCGTCGAACCACGACTCGAGCAGCGAAATGGCGGCCTCGCTTGCCCCCGCCAGCTGCCGCACCGTCAGTCCCCGCTGATCGGCGAGCCTGCGCATCAGCGTCGCGTCCTTGCCGGACGCGCGATAACTCTCGCCATTGATGTAGACGTGGGCCGCGTCATACATCATGCGCGTGCGCCGGTCGAGTTCAATGCCGGTCTGCTGCAGATCCACCTCCTCGGCGGGCGGATCGAACCAGACATTGCCCTTTGGCTCGGTCAGCGTCTCGCCCAGCGCCCGTTCGACAATGCCGGACTGCGCGAGTGCGCGCATCACGCCGTCGCGCGCGAATTCCTGCAACTGCTCGGGAACCAGCCCCGGCGCCTGCACCGCGACCTGTTTGGGATCGCGGTAGATCGGCGAATCTTCCGATTCGCCCAGCGCATCCGCAATGCGCAGCAAGGCTTCGCGCGCAAGCTCGTCACGCTGCGGCGAGCGAAAGCCGATGGAATACGTCATGCACTCGCCCTCGGCCACTCCGTCATGCGCCCAGCGCGGCGGCAGATACAGCATGTCGCCGGGCTCGAGCAGGTATTCTTCTTCGGGCTCGAAGTTGGCGAGAATCTTCACCGGCATGCCCTCGACCAGCGACGGATCACGCTGACGGCCAATGCGCCAGCGACGCCTGCCGTGCGCCTGAAGCAGGAACACGTCATAGCTGTCGAAATGCGGGCCGACGCCGCCGCCATCGCTTGCCCAACTGATCATCAGGTCGTCGAGCCGCGCCTCGGGTACGAACCGGAATTCGTCGAGCAACGCGCGCGCGGCGGCATGGTGCAGATCCACGCCCTGCACCAGAAGCGTCCACTCGCGGGTCTTGATTGCAGGAAGATGGTTGTTGGCGAACGGACCGTGACCGAGCGTCCAGCCGCTTTTCTTTTGCTGGATCAGGCGCGACTCGACGCCCTCCTGCGCGGCCAGCTCGAACAGTTCGGCGCGTTGTATGGGCGCCTTGAAGCCGGGGATGGCCTGGCGCACCAGCAAGGGCTTCTTGTGCCAGTAACGGCGCATGAACTCGTCGGGCGTCAGCCCGCCGAGCATCGTTGAATTTTTCTGAACATCCATGGCGTGAAAGAGGCCGCGTTGGCGACCGTCGAATGAACTGCGACAATTCTCCTATGGAAATCACTCAACAATGTGTTGTCGCACTCACATGGGTACTCAAGGACACGCTCGGCGATGAGCTGGACGTGCTGGATGAGCCGGTCGAGTTTCTCGTTGGCGGAGAAGATCTGCTCAAGCGCATCGATGAAGCGCTGCAGGGTCACAAGGTCGGCGACGAAATCTCATTACACCTCGAACCCGAAGAGGCTTTTGGCGACTATCAAGATAAATTGATCTTTTTGGAGCCCCGTCAAGCTTTCCCGGAAACGCTTGAGGAAGGCATGAGCTTTGACGGACACGCGCTGCCCGAAGGCCTGTCGCCCGACATGCCCAAGGACGCGCTCTACACCGTCGCGCAAATCTATCCCGACCATGTGGTGCTTGACGGCAATCACCCGCTCGCTGGAATTGCACTGCGCCTCAAGATCAAGATCGAAGCCATTCGCGAAGCGACGGAAGAGGAAATCGGCAGAGGAACGGCAGGAACCGGCTTCTTTCGCATTCAACCCTTGGCGCCGGGTGGCGATACGGTGCACTGACTCAGACGACTCCCATAAAACGAAACGTCCGGAGTGCATCAAAGCGCTCCGGACTTTATTGTTTGCAACGTCTCTGATCGATCAATAGCGCGAAATCTGCCCATTCACCATCTGGACCCGGTCGCCGGGTCGCAGGTCGCCCGGATCGGGCACGTCGTAGACGCGCTGGCCACCGCCGCGATCCAGTTGGATGAAGATGCGGTAGCCGCCGCCCACTTCTCCGCCGGGAGCCGTGCGGCCCTCGATCGCGTTGCCGGCCGCCGCACCGCCGAGCGCGCCTGCTGCCGTCATGGCCGCACGACCCATGCCGCCACCGATCTGGTTGCCCAGCACACCGCCAACGACCGCGCCGATGATGGCACCCACGCCCGAGGTGCTGCCGCGCTGGTAACTGCGCGGAATGCCTTCGATGGTGGTGACCACGCCGTATTCCATCACGCCCTGCGCGGGCTGCTCATAGCCGCTGTAGCCGGGCCGGGGCTGCTGGGGATAGGGCTGCTGCTGAGGCGGGGGTTGTTCGTAGCCGTACCCGGGCCCGTATGGGCTCTGATAGACACACGCCGAAAGCAGACTGGCGGTAGTGGCAACTGCCACCCAGGTGCCGAATCGCGAAAATTTGCTGCGCATTGGTTCAATCCTTTCCATGGGGCTCCATGCGGCACAGGATAGCGCCGCGTGGAACCGGTTTTTGTAGGTGGCGATTGACTTTACCGCGCGGATACATCGCATTGGGCCCGTGCAGGACGGCGGCGCAGACACCATTCAGTGTTTGCCGGTCGATCCGTAGCCACCTTCGCCGCGCTCGGTGGCGGCATTGAATTCGGACACCACGTTGAACTGCGCCTGCATCACGGGCACGATGACCAATTGCGCGAGACGCTCCATGGGCTGCATGGTGAATGCCACGTCACTGCGATTCCATGCGCTGACCATGAGCTGGCCCTGGTAGTCACTGTCGATGAGGCCCACCAGGTTGCCGAGCACGATGCCATGCTTGTGACCAAGGCCCGAGCGCGGCAGGATCAGCGCCGCATAGGCCGGGTCCTTCAGGTGGATGGCAATGCCGGTCGGCACGAGCTGCCAGGCATTCGGCGCGAGCGTGAGCGGCTCGTCAAGGCAGGCCCGCAGATCCAGCCCCGCGCTGCCGGGCGTCGCATACGCGGGCAGTTGATCCGTCATGCGCGGATCGAGAATTTTCACATCTATCTTCACTTGAAACTACTTTCGTTGGGGCGGCCGAGGGCGCCCGGGCCCTCCGAGCCCGCCAAAATGCTTGAGCACGCGATGCAGTGCAAAACCCAGCAGCGCGAGTGTAACGAGCGGCGGAATCGCCATGAGCCAGCCGAAGAAAAATGCGCCTATCGCCACCAACACCGCCACATAGATCCAGAACGGTGGAATCGGTAGGCGCCGCCCACCCGGCATGGGCGGCGAGCCGCTCCTGCCCCAGGTTTCCTGCGTGTCGCCCAAGGATTTCAACTCTGCCTTGTGCGCGGGAGGCTGGGGTTTTCTTGTCGGCGGCCTGGCGTGCCGATGGGCGTTTGCACTACAACGACAGGCGCTGGAGGCACGGGGGCCATCCGCTGACCGCCGGCCAACGTTCTGGCCTGGCGTTCGACCAACTCTTCCACATAGCGCGCGAAATCTCCGTCGCGAGGCGTGTCCGCCGGACTGGTCGATCCCGAACCAAAAAGGTCGCGCATGGAAAATAGCTCCTGCAGTTGAATCTCAGCCCTTGACCGGCACGCGCCGCGCAATCTCGGCGATCAGCTCGTCGGCCAGTATCTGCTTTGACGCGCGCGCCAGCTCGCGGTGACCCTCGGCATCGACGAGTACCAGTGCGTTGTCATCCTGTCCAAAGGTGGCCGGACCGATATTGCCCACCAGCAACGGCACGCCCTTGCGCTTGCGTTTGGCGCTCGCGTGTTCGAGCAGATTCTCGCTTTCGGCGGCAAAGCCCACACAAAACAGTTCACCGGCTTCGGCGCGCGGCGAATGGGCGATGCTCGCCAGAATGTCCGGGTTCTCGACGAACGAGAGCGCGGGCACGGCTCCCGATCCGTCCTTCTTGATCTTTTGCTCGCTTGCATGCGCCACACGCCAGTCGGCCACCGCCGCCGTGGCGATGAAAATCGATGCTTCCGAGGAAAACGCCGTCGCCACGTCGAACATCTGCTGGGCCGACTGGACATCGACGCGCTGCACACCGCGCGGCGTGGGCAGATGCACCGGCCCGGCGATCAGCGTGACCTGCGCGCCGGCATCGCGGGCGGCACGCGCAATCGCAAAGCCCATCTTGCCGCTCGACAGATTGGTGATGCCGCGCACCGGATCGATGGCCTCGAACGTCGGGCCAGCGGTCACGAGCACCCGATGGCCGATCAGCTTTCTGGGCGAGAGTTGTGCCGTGAGGTCTTCGAAAATTTGCTCGGGCTCCAGCATGCGTCCGTCGCCCGTTTCGCCGCAGGCCTGTTCGCCGTTGCCCACGCCCAGAATCACGGCGCCATCACTGACCACCTGCGCCATGTTGCGCTGGGTCGCGGGATGCAGCCACATCTCCCGATTCATGGCCGGCGCGAGCAGCAGCGGCACTGTCTCCATCGGGCGGGCCAGACACAACAGGCTCAGCAATTCGTCCGAGCGCCCCTGCGCCAGCCGCGCGATGAAATTCGCGCTGCACGGAGCAATCAGGATCGCGTCGGCCTCGCGGCTCAGGTTGATGTGCGGCATGTTGTTGGGCTCGCGCGCATCCCACTGCGACAGATACACGCTGCGCCCGCTGAGCGCCTGCATGGTGACCGGCGTGATGAACCGCGCGGCGTCGTCCGTCATCACCACCTGCACCGTGGCGCCAGCCTTGATGAGCAGGCGGCACAACTCGGCCGATTTGTAACAGGCCACGCCACCGCTGAGGCCAAGGACGATGTGTTTTCCAGCAAGCTGTGTCATGGGCGGAATTTAGCAGAGGAAGTCGAGGGTCAAGCCATCGATGACCTGAACATCACCCGGGTCGACCCGTATAATCAGAATTTCCCACCACCATAAAAGACATGACTAAATTCGTCTTCGTCACCGGCGGTGTGGTGTCTTCCCTGGGCAAGGGAATCGCCTCAGCCTCCCTTGCTGCGATTCTGGAATCGCGCGGCCTCAAAGTCACTCTGATCAAGCTGGATCCCTACATCAACGTAGACCCCGGCACCATGTCGCCGTTTCAGCATGGCGAAGTCTTTGTGACCGACGACGGTGCCGAGACCGACCTCGATCTGGGACACTACGAGCGCTTCATCGAAACCCGCATGAAGCAGTCGAACAACTTCACCACCGGACGCATCTACCAGTCCGTGCTGGAGAAGGAGCGCCGCGGCGACTATCTGGGCAAGACCGTGCAGGTCATCCCCCACATCACCAACGAGATTCAGGAATACGTCAAGCGCGGTGCCGGTATCGGTACCGACGATGCGGTCGATGTCGCGATCTGCGAAATCGGCGGCACGGTCGGCGATATCGAATCGCTGCCGTTTCTCGAAGCCGTTCGCCAGCTCTCGCTCAAGCTCGGCCCGAACAACTCGGCCTTCGTGCATCTGACCTACCTGCCCTATATCGAAGCGGCCGGCGAACTCAAGACCAAGCCGACCCAGCACACCGTGCAGAAGCTGCGCGAGATCGGCATCCAGCCCGACGCGCTGCTGTGCCGCGCGAAGCACGCCGTGCCCGAAGAAGAGCGCGAGAAGATCTCGCTGTTCACCAATGTTCAGGCCTGGGCGTGATCTCGATGTGGGACGTGGACACCATCTACAAGGTGCCGCGCATGTTGCACGAGCAGGGCCTCGACGGCCTCATCTGCGACAAGCTGCGTCTGAACACGCCGCCCGCGAGCCTCAAGCGCTGGGATGATCTGGTGCGCGAAACCGAGCACCCGCAAGGCGAGGTGCAGGTGGCGATGGTCGGCAAGTATGTCGAGCTGTCCGATGCCTACAAGTCGGTGAACGAGGCGTTGCGTGCCGCCGGCATGCAGAGCCACGTGCGGGTGAAGATCACGCACCTCGATTCGGAAACCATCGACGACCGCAATGCCAGCGAAAAGCTCGCCCAGTACGACGCGATTCTGGTGCCCGGCGGCTTCGGCTCGCGCGGCGTGGAAGGCAAGATCGCGACCGCCAAATATGCCCGCGAGAACAAGGTTCCGTACCTTGGCATCTGCCTGGGCATGCAGGTGGCGACCATCGAGTACGCGCGCCATGTGGCGGGACTCGAGGGCGCGAATTCCACCGAGTTCGATCCTCATGCCAGGCACCCCGTGATCGCCCTGATCACCGAGTGGAAGGACGAGGACGGCACCATCAAGAAGCGCGATGAGAACTCCGACCTGGGCGGCACCATGCGCCTGGGCGCGCAATCGTCCGACGTGCAGCACGGCACGCTCGCGCACAGCATCTACGGCGATGTGGTGACCGAACGCCATCGCCATCGCTACGAAGCCAACACGCAATACCTGGACAGGCTGCGCGACGCGGGCCTGGTGATCTCGGCGCTCACGCAGCGCGAGCAACTCACCGAGATCGTCGAGCTGCCGCAAAAGGTGCACCCGTGGTTCATCGGCGTGCAGTTTCACCCGGAATTCAAGTCCACGCCCTGGAGCGGCCACCCGCTGTTCAATGCCTTCGTGAAGGCAGCCATCGTGCATCACCAGGACGCGCGCAAGTAAGCGACCAGGCCGTCAACATCTTCAAGTAGAGAAGGACCCGTCACATCATGAAACTCTGTGGATTCGATGTCGGACTCGACAAACGTTTTTTCCTGATTGCCGGCCCGTGCGTGGTCGAGTCTGAACAATTGCAGATGGATGTGGCTGGGCAGCTCAAGGAGATCACCTCCGCGCTCGGCATCCACTTCATCTTCAAGAGCAGCTACGACAAGGCCAACCGTTCCTCGGGCACCAGCTTTCGCGGCCCGGGCATGGAAAAGGGGCTCGAGATTCTTGCCAAGGTGAAGAAGGAACTGAACGTACCCATCCTCACCGACGTACACACCGAGGCGGAAATTCCCACCGTGGCCAGCATCGTGGACGTGTTGCAGACGCCCGCTTTCCTTTGCCGCCAGACCGACTTCATTCGCGCCGTCGCCCAAAGCGGCAAGCCCGCGAACATCAAGAAGGGGCAGTTTCTCGCGCCGCATGACATGAAGAACGTCATCGACAAGGCACGCGCGGCGGCCAAGGAAGTGGGCCTGCCGGAAGACAGCTTCATGGCCTGCGAACGCGGTGCGAGCTTTGGCTACAACAATCTGGTGAGCGACATGCGCTCGCTGTCCATCATGCGCGAGACCGGCGCGCCCGTGGTCTTTGACGCGACGCACAGCGTGCAATTGCCGGGCGGCAACGGCACGTCAAGCGGCGGCATGCGCGAGATGGTTCCCGTGCTGTCGCGCGCGGCCATCGCTGTGGGCGTGGCTGGGGTCTTCATGGAGACCCATCCCGATCCCTGCAATGCGCTGTCGGACGGCCCGAACGCCGTGCCGCTCAAGCACATGAAGGCGCTGCTTGAAACGCTGGTGGCGCTTGACGATGTCACCAAGCGCAACGGTTTCCTCGAAAACGACTTCAACCCCTGATATTCGGCCGAAGACGTCGAAGCCATCCACCCTACACAACCGAGACGAGATAAAACCATGCCCAGCGGATACGTCATCGCCACCGTTCAGGTCACCAATCCCACGCAGTACGAGGAGTACAAGAAGTGGTCCACCGCCGCCATGCAGGCGCACAACGCCGAGGTCTGCATTCGCGGCGGTCAGGTGGCGGTGATGGAGGGCGACTGGTCGCCCGAGCGCATCGTGCTGCTCAAGTTTGCGAGCTTCGATGCCGCCAAGGCTTTCTACAATTCTCCCGAATACGGCAAGGCCCGCGCGTCGCGCGAAGGTGCCGCGGTCATGCGGCTGATTTGCGTCGAAGGCGTGTAGCCCAGACAGACGACGCGTTGCCCGCGCAGGTGCTGTGCGGGCCGATTTGCCGAGCCACCGATTTTGATTTTTGGATTTAACTTTTAGGATCTCTCATGAGCGCAATCGTTGACATCGTAGGCCGCGAAGTGCTGGACAGCCGCGGCAACCCCACCGTTGAGTGCGACGTACTGCTGGAATCCGGCGTGATGGGTCGCGCGGCCGTGCCGTCGGGCGCGTCCACCGGTTCGCGCGAAGCCATCGAGCTGCGCGACGGCGACAAGAGCCGCTACCTCGGCAAGGGCGTGCTCAAGGCGGTCGAACACATCAACACCGAAATTTCCGAAGCCGTGCTGGGCCTCGATGCATCCGAGCAGGCTTTTCTCGACAAGACCCTGATCGATCTTGATGGCACCGACAACAAGGCTCGCCTTGGCGCGAATGCCATGCTCGCCGTGTCGATGGCCGTGGCCCGCGCCGCTGCCGAGGAATCGGGCCTGCCGCTGTACCGCTATCTTGGCGGCATGGGCGCGACCCAACTGCCCGTTCCGATGATGAACGTGATCAACGGTGGCGCGCATGCCAACAACAGCCTCGATCTGCAGGAGTTCATGATCATTCCCGTGGGCGCTCCTTCGTTCCGCGAAGCCGTGCGCTGGGGTGCCGAGGTGTTTCACGCGCTCAAGAAGATCATTCACGACAAGGGCATGTCCACCGCCGTGGGCGATGAAGGCGGCTTCGCGCCTTCCGTGGAAAACCACGAAGCCGCGATCCAGTTGATCCTGCAAGCCATCGAAAACGCCGGCTACACGGCCGGTGAACAGATCGTTCTGGGCCTTGATTGCGCGGCCAGCGAGTTCTTCAAGGATGGCAAGTACGTGCTCGAAGGCGAAGGCGGCCTGCAACTCACTGTCGAGCAGTGGACCGACATGCTCGCCACCTGGGTCGACAAGTACCCGATCATCTCGATTGAAGACGGCATGGCCGAAGGCGACTGGGACGGCTGGAAGCACCTGACCGAGCGCCTCGGCAGCAAGGTCCAACTGGTGGGCGACGACCTGTTCGTGACCAACACCAAGATTCTGAAGGAAGGCATCGACAAGAAGATCGCCAATTCCATCCTCATCAAGATCAACCAGATCGGCACGCTGACCGAGACCTTCGAAGCCATCGAAATGGCCAAGCGCGCGGGCTACACCGCCGTGATCTCGCACCGCTCGGGCGAAACCGAGGACTCGACCATCGCCGACATCGCCGTGGGCACGAACGCGGGCCAGATCAAGACTGGTTCGCTGAGCCGTTCGGACCGCATGGCCAAATACAACCAGTTGCTGCGCATCGAAGAGGATCTGGGCGACATTGCCTTCTACCCGGGCCGCGCCGCGTTCTACAACCTGCGCTGATCGAGGAGGCCAAGGCCATCATCAACACGTTGTAACAGTGGGTTGAACCATGCGAACACGGCATCCCGCAAGCCCGTTATCCTTTGAGGCGATGGCTTGCCGGTGGCTGCCGTGGTTTTGCTGCAACGCACGGCGTGTACCATTGCCGACAAGGCCTTCTCCGCTGCACCACCCCTGTCCATGAGCACCCGCATCGTTCCGCTGATCCTTCTGCTGCTGCTCTTGCTGGTGCTGACCCAACTGCTGAGCGGTCGTGGCAGCGTCGAGCATGTCTCGAACATGCGCCAGCAGATTGCGGAACAGAAAGCGGCCAACGACAAGGCCCGCACCGAGAACGAACGCCTTTCAGCGGAAGTCTCCGACCTGAAGGATGGCATGGACATGGTCGAGGAAAAGGCGCGCAGCGAACTCGGCATGGTCAAGCCCAACGAAATCTATGTCCACGTTGCACCCAAACGCTGAGGCTTCGTCCGTCAGCACTGCAACGACCTCCTCGCGCGAACCGCAGCGCCATCCCCGCCGGATCCTGCACATTGCCTTCTGGGGCCGGGAGGCCCAGGCGCATGCAGCGGCCTTTGCGCTTCATGCATCGGGCCAGGTCGGCTGGAGCGAGCGACTGCAGGTGAGCGCACATGATCTGCTCGGCCTGACCACCCCGGAGCAGATGCGCGATTGGTTGCGCGCCGAACTCGAGACCGCCCCGACTCGCCCGCACCTGTGCCTGCTCGTTCCCTCTTCGGCGCGCGACGCCATTGCCAGCGAACTGCAACTGCGCAACGCATTGGCCGAAGCCGCAATGGGCTATCAGGTGCTGTATGGCAGCTCGCTTGCAGACTGCGTCGCCAGTGCGGCCAACGCCGTCGCGCTCACTGCAAAGGCCGTGCTGCCCTCGATCGACCGTGCGTGCTTCGTCGTGAGCGACACCGGCAAGCCGCTGCATCCGCGCATGCGCAGCTGGAACTGCGAGAAATGCAGCGATCCTGACTGCGAGCATCGCTTGTTCACCGACCTGCTCGGCGCGCGCTGACAGCGCGCCACAGCGTCACTGGATATTGCGTGGGCCCGGTGGCTGCTTTTCCCGCTCGGTGAACAACTGCGCGGCGTCCACGGCGTCGTAGTGGTATTGCTGGCCGCAGAACTCGCAGCCTACTTCGACCGAGCCGCGCTCGTCGAGCACGCTCTGCACCTCTTCCTCGCCCAGTCCGCGCAGCATGTTGCTCACCCGTTCGCGGCTGCACGAACACGCAAAGCGCGGACCGTCCACGCCCTGCTGGGGCACGAAGCGCAGCAGCTTTTCTTCCCAGAACAGCCGCCGGAGAATGGTGTCCACGTCGAGCGTCAGCAACTCGTCGCGCGTGAGGCTCGCGGCCAGCGTGGAGATGCGGTTGTAGTCTTCGTTCGCATCCATCTGGTCCGCTTCCGGATCGGTGATCGCTTCGGCCTGCAGATTGCCCTCGCCCTTGACCGGCATGCGCTGGATCAGCAGTCCCGCAGCCACCTCATCGTCGGCGGCGAGCACCAGCGTGGTGTCGAGCTGCTCCGAATGCCGCATGTACTGCTGGATCACGTCGCTGAGCTTTTCGAGCTTCTGGCCATGCTCGCCGTTGAGCGGCACGATGCCCTGGTACGGCTGCTGACCCGGCATGCGATTCTGGGGATCGAGCGTGATCGCGCAGCGGCCATTGCCGTTCACGTTGACAAGCGACGACAGGCTGGTCATCTCCTCGGTCACGGTGCCCGGGATCGTGGCCGTGGCGCGCAGGCTCAGGTCGGACTGGATCTCGGCCACCGCGAGTTTCACCGGCCCGTCGCCCTGAATCTGGAAAATCAGCGCGCCGTTGAATTGGATGTTGGACTGCATGAGCACACCGGCGGCGGCCATCTCGCCGAGCAGCTCGCGCACGGCCGGCGTGTAGTTGCCACTCTCGGTGTTGGAGGCCCTGCGGCGCAGGATTTCCTTCCATGCGTCGGTCAGACGCACGATCATGCCGCGCACCGGCAGGCCATCAAAAAGAAACTTGTGAAGTTCGGACACGGAAGAAGTCTTTCTCAACCAATCTTGCGCAGCCCCTTCTTGAAGCGGCGCGCGTTTTCAACGTAATGCTGCGCACTCTTGCGCAACCCCTCGATCTGCTCCGGCGAGAGCTGCTTGACGACCCTGGCAGGGCTGCCGAGGATCATCGAACCGTCGGGAAATTCCTTTCCCTCGGTGACCAGCGAGCCCGCGCCCACCAGGCAGTTTCTGCCGATCTTCGCGCCATTGAGCACGACGGCACCAATGCCGATCAGCGTCTCATCCCCAATCGTGCAACCATGCAGCATGACCTGATGACCTACCGTCACGTGCGCGCCGATCACCAGGGGCGTGCCGTGATCCGCATGCAGCACGCTCGCATCCTGGATGTTGCTGCCCGCGCCAATGGTGATCCTGTCGGTGTCACCGCGAATCACGGCACCGAACCAGACACTCGCGTCCTCGCCCAGCGACACATTGCCCAGAACCTGCGCACTGTCTGCAATCCATGCCGACTCGGGGACGTTCGGCCTGATTCCATCCAATTCATAGACTGCCATGGTGGGTTGTCTCCTTTTGCCGTGGGGGAAAACCTAGAATTGTAGGGATGGAGTTACGCCAACGAGCATTGCAGGTCTTGTGCATCACGGACCCCGAAGAGAAATCCGCTGCCGCGCTGGATATGTATGCGCGGGCGGCCCAATTTTCAATAGACGCGAGCGCAGCGCCTCAGCCACCCGTCGGAGTGGAACTGCCGGGGCACCCCGAAAAGCCCGAGCTGCGCCACCACACAGCGGTGGGCCGCCGCTCGCCCGCCACCATCGAGGGGCGGGCGGTGCTGATGCATGCCATCGCCCACATCGAATTCAATGCGATCAATCTGGCGCTTGATGCCATCTGGCGTTTTCCCGGCATGCCCGATTCCTTCTACCTCGACTGGTTGCGGGTGGCCGGTGAAGAGGCCAGGCATTTTCGTCTGCTGCGCGATCATTTGCGCACCATGGGTCATGACTACGGCGACTTTCCCGCGCATCAGGGCCTGTGGACCATGTGCCAGAAGACCTCGGGTGATGTCGTGGCGCGCATGGCGCTCGTGCCGCGAACGCTCGAAGCACGTGGGCTGGACGCAACGCCACTGATACAGAAAAAGCTGCGCCAGATAGGAACGCCCGACGCCGTGGCGGCCGTCGCCATTCTAGACATCATCCTCGAAGAGGAAATCGGCCACGTCGCCATCGGCAACCATTGGTATCGTTGGTTATGCCAGCGTAAAGAGATCGAGCCGCACGCACATTTCATCGCCTTGACGGCGCAATACGAAGCGCCACGTCCCAAGCCTCCATTGAACATGGCCGCACGTCTGCTCGCCGGGTTCACGGAAGAGGAATTGCTATGGCTAAATCCGTAGTTGCGCATTGACGGTCATCAATCACGCAAGAGTTGTTGATAAATATCGCCAAAACAATTGCCGCGTTATCAGCGACAATCAAATCAATCGTCATTAAAAGACAGCGTTGATTTAGCAATAGATTGCTTCACCTGGGTGACTACCATTCATTCGCCAAAGTGGTCGGCATCTGATTTTTCAGTATGTATACAGCTCCACCGTCTCTGCCAAATGCTTTTCAAAGCAGACAATCAACTGGCGCTTTGATCGCCCGTCAGGCTATTGTCAATTCAGAGGGTCGAGTTATCGGTCACGAGCTTTTCAATCGTTCTCGCAATCACGCAGCACACACGGCCGCGAGCGACATGATGCTGGCGCTCACTGCCTTGTCACATGCCGGTGTAGACGAACTATTGGGAGACCGGCTGATCTTCGTGAACTGCACGCATGAGAGTCTGGTCGAAGGGCATCTGTCCCTGCTCAACCCGGACAAGGTGATTCTCGAAGTTCCGCCACTAGGCCACACGGCGGCCGAAGAAGTCCGCACCCGCCTGCCCACGCTACAGACGCTGCGCCAGCGCGGTTTCCGGTTGGCTTTCAGCCATACGGTGCTCGAATCGGCCTATGCTGCCTGGCTGCCGCTGGCCGACTTCATCAAGCTCGATCTCTCGGTGCTTCCCGCCGATCAGGTCACCGTGCTGGCCAAATACGCCGCACGCCAGACACGCGCGCAACTCATCGCCGAGAAGATCGAAACGGCGGCGCAGCTTGAGCTGCTGAGCAGTCTCGGGGTGAAGCTGTTTCAGGGCTATTGGCTGTCGCGCCCGCAACTGGTCGAGGCCCGACTGCTGTTTCCCACCGCAGCGAATGTGGCGCACCTCATGCAGTTGCTGCGCGGTCAGGGGAGCACGCAGGAAATCGAGGCCTTGATCAAGCGCGATGCGGTGCTGAGTTTCAATCTGCTGCGTCTGGCGGTCACCTCGGGCGTCACGCCCGACGAAGGCTTCCAGTCGATCGAGCACGTGATCCGCCTGCTCGGCAACCATCGCCTGAGCTGCTGGGCCGGACTGCTGCAAAACTTCCGCGTGACCTCCGAAACAACGCCGCCTGCGGCGCGCAACGCCGTGCGCTATGGGCGCTTCATGGAACTGATCGCCAAGACGCAGCAATTGCCGCCGTCGGTGAGCGACCATGCATTCCTCGTGGGCGCGATCTCGCAGCTTCAGGAACTGCTGGACATTCCGCTCGACGCCATCGTCGATCTGCTGCACATGCCGCAAAGCGTGCGCGATGCCGTGTTGCAGCAAACCGGCTATCTGGGCGCCCTGCTGGCACTCGCCCAGGCATCCGAACTTGGCGAGATCGCCGATTTGCAGCAATCGGCGTCGGGTCTGCGCGTCTCTCAAAAGCAGTTGAACGAGGCCCGCACGCAGGCCGAGGACTGGGCCGAGATCGCCTGAAGCGCAGCACGGGCCGCTTCGGCATGGGTATGTCCGCCTATCCGCGCGGATGGTGCTGTGAATGCAGCGTCTTGAGTCGCTCGCGCGCCACGTGGGTGTAGATCGTCGTCGTCGAAATATCGGCGTGACCCAGCAGTAGCTGCACCACGCGCAGGTCCGCGCCGTGGTTGAGCAGATGCGTCGCAAACGCGTGCCGCAAGGTATGCGGCGAGAGCGGCGAGGTGATGCCCGCCAACTGCGCGTATTTCTTGACGATCACCCAGAACATCACGCGGGTCATGCCCGCGCCGCGCTGGGTGACGAACAGATCATCGGTCTGTTGTCCCGCGAGGATCACGCCGCGACTGTCCGCGAGATAGCGCTCAAGCCAGCGCATGGCCTCGTCGCCGAACGGAACGAGCCGCTCCTTGCCGCCCTTGCCCATGATGCGCAGCACGCCCTCGCGCAGTCCGAGGTGGAAGGTTTTGAGGCTGACCAGTTCGCTCACGCGCAGGCCGCTCGCGTACATCAACTCCAGCATCGTTCGATCGCGCAGGCCGAGCATCGAATCGACATCAGGCGCATGCAGCAAGGCCTCCACCTGCTGCTGCGACAGTGTCTTGGGCACACGCAGCGCCTGCTTGGCCGCCTGCATGCGCACCGTGGGATCGCTGCCGATGCGCCGCTCACGCAGTGCCCAGTGAAAGTAGCGCCTGAGCACCGTGAGTCGCCGGTTGGCCGAGGTCGCCCGTGTCTCGGCATGCCGCGCGGCGAAGTAGTTCTGCAGATCATTTTCCTGCGCCCGATTCAGTTCGACCGCAGGGGTCCGCGTGATCAGCCAGTCGGCAAACGCGGTGAGATCGCGGCGATAGGCATCGAGCGTGTTGCGGGCGAGGCCGTCCTCCAGCAGGAGGGCGTCCAGGAATTCATCAATCGCGGTCTGGCTTTCCGACATGCAACGAACATAGCACGTAAAAACGCCACCTGCGGCGAGGTGGCGTCGGGGTTTTCAGGGTGCGCAAGCGGCGCTCAATCGAGCGTCAGTTTCTGCTTTTTCACCACATCCTTGTAGATGTCGAACTCGGCCTTGATCTGCTGCGCGAACTGATCGGGCGTGTTCGCGACGACGATCGAGCCCGTGTCCTCGATGCGCTTGCGCACGGCCGGGTCTTCGAGCGCCTTGCGGGTTGCATCGTTGAGCTTGTCCACCACGTCCTTGGGCATGCCCTTGGGGCCGAGCAGGCCGTAATACGCGAGACGATTCACCGGCTCGAGACCGACTTCCTTGAAGGTCGGAACATTGGGCAGCTCCTTCAGGCGCTGGGGAGCGGACACCACGATGGGCACCAGCTTGCCGGCCTTGATGAACGGCAGCGCCGACGGCAGGTTGTCGAAAATGATCGGCACCTGCCCGGCCACCACGTCGTTGAGCGCAGGGCCGGCGCCGCGATACGGAATGTGCGTCACGAACGTGCCGGTCAGGCTCTTGTACAGCTCCATCAGCATGTGACCGATACCGCCGGTGCCCGAAGAACCGTAGGAATACTTGCCGGGATTCTTCTTGATCTCGGCGATGAAGCCTGCGTAGTCCTTGGCGGGGAAGCCCGGATTCACCGCAATGATGTTGGGCGTCGCGGCGATGTTGATGATCGGCGTGAAGTCGGTGATCGGGTTGTACGGCGTCTTGGTGTTGATCGCCGGATTGGCCGCCGTCGTGGAGACGGTCGCCACGCCCAGCGAGTAGCCATCGGGCGTCGAGCGCGCGGTCTCGGTCGCGCCGATCAGGCCGCCGCCGCCGCCCTTGTTGTCCACCACGACCGCTTGCCCCAGTATCTTGCCGAGCGGATCCGAGATCACGCGGGCAACGATGTCGGTCGTTCCTCCCGGTGCGAACGGAACGACCAGCTTGATGGGTTTGCTGGGATATCCGTCTGCGAATGATGTGCCGGCGGCCATTGTCAAAGCCAGGGCCATCAAGTGTCGGCGTTGCATATACGTAACTCCTCACATTCGAAACATTGATTTGAGAAGCGATACTAATCGCAGCAACGCCCGCGAAGGCTTGTTTTTTCGCCACGAACCCTCGGGATTTCCCCCAAATTTCTATCGCGGAATGTCAAGCAATTGATAGCGCTCAAGGCATACGGCTATGCTGCATGCCGTGAACTACGCTCAACTGCTACTGCCGGATTTTTCGCTGATCCTTCTCGGGTATCTGATCTGCCGCTACACGCTGCTCAATCGCCCGGTATGGCAGTCCGTGGAGTTGCTGGTCTACTACCTGCTGTTTCCCACACTGCTGTTTCAGTCGATCCTCAAGAGTCCCATCCAGATCCACGAAGCGTCGAGCCTGATCGGCGCCACCGTGTTGATGGGCGCATTGGCGATTGCGATGTCGTACTGCCTGCCGCTGTTGCCGGTGGTCGGCAAGCGCATCAACCGGCGCGATCACGCGGCCAGCGCACAGGTCGGGTTTCGTTTCAACTCCTACATCATGCTGGCGCTGTCCGAGCGACTCATCGGCACGCAGGGCCTGTTGATGATGGCGGTGGTGATCGGCATCTGCGTGCCGCTGTTCAATATTGCGGCGGTCTGGCCGATGTCGCGCGGATCGAATCGCGGCTTCATCGGCGAGCTGGTGCGCAATCCGCTCATCGTGGCCACCGTCGTGGGACTCGCCTGCAACTTCATGGGGTTGAGCATCCCGAAGCTGGTCGAACCGATCTTCACGCGCATCGGTTCGGCGTCGCTGGCGCTCGGCCTGATGGCTGCCGGCGCGGGTTTGCAGTTTGGCGAACTCCAGCGCAACAAGGTACTGACGGTGTCACTGCTGTCCATTCGCCACCTGATTCTGCCGCTCTTGGCCTTCGGCCTCGCCCGGGCGTTCCGGCTCGATCCGGCCCAGACCACCGTGCTGATCCTGTTTTCCGCCTCGCCGACCGCGCCCTCGGCCTTCGTGCTCGCGGCGCGCATGGGCTTCAACGGCCCCTACGTCGCGGGATTGGTGACGCTGTCGACGATGCTTGGCGTGCTGAGCCTGCCGTTTGCGCTCGGCCTGCTGCAGTGATCCGGGCGATCAGGCCGCTGCCGTACGCGCCAGCGCCCAGGCCACATGCTCGCGCACGATGGCGCTGTCGTGCGCTGCGCGTGTGAGCAGCGCGGCGCGAATCTGCGGATCGTCGCGCCGATGCAAGGCATTGCCCAGGGCGACCGCGATGTTGCGCAACCAGCGTTCGTGACCGATGCGCCGAATCGGACTGCCTTCGGTGTAGCGCAGAAATTCGGCCTCGTTCCACGAAAAAAGATGAACCAGTGAATTGCCTTCGAGCATCGGGCGCACGTCGAAATCCGGCAACTCGCTGCGTTGCGCGAACTTGTTCCAGGGGCAGGTAAGCTGGCAGTCGTCGCACCCGTAAATGCGGTTGGCGAGCAGCGGCCGCAACGCCTCGGGGATCGAGCCGGCGTGCTCGATGGTCAGGTAGGAAATGCAGCGCCGCGCGTCCACCATGCGCTCACCGACGATGGCCTGCGTCGGGCAGACATCCATGCAGGCGGTGCAAGTGCCGCAGTGCGGCGTCGTCGGCGCGGTGGGCTCGAGCGCGAGATCGACATAGATCTCGCCGAGAAAGAACATCGACCCGGCCTCGCGATTGAGCACCAGCGTGTGCTTGCCCCGCCAGCCCTGCCCGCTGCGGCTCGCGAGTTCGCATTCGAGCACCGGCGCGGAATCGGTGAACACGCGATGCCCGAGCGGGCCGACCGCCTCTGCAATCCGGTCCGAGAGTTTTTGAAGCCGCGCGCGCAGTACCTTGTGGTAGTCCCGTCCACGCGCATACATCGACACGATGGCCTCTTCGGGACGCCGAAGCCGCTCGAATTCAATCGCCTGCCAGCCATCGGGAACGCTTTTGGGCAGGTAGTCCATGCGCGCCGTGATCACGCTGACCGTGCCGGGAACCAGTTCCGCCGGTCGCGCACGCTTGAGTCCGTGTACCTGCATGTAATGCATGTCACCATGAAATCCGTTCGCAAGCCATTCGAGCAAACCGTGTTCAGAAGACGACAAATCCACGCCTGCCACGCCAATTTGGGAAAATCCCAGTTCGCGAGCCCAGAGCTGAATTTGAGGAACGAGTTGACTGCTGCACCACATCACCCGCAAATTGTAGAAACAAGCGCATCCACGCCTGCGGAAAATAGCCCGCACGCCGCGTTGGCGCGCACGCAATCGCATTGGGCCAGCGAGTCCGAGACCGAGGCATTCGCGCGTCAAGTGGCGGCCCGCCCCGAGTTGCGCAACGCCTTCATCACGCTGCACGGCGATCTCGGTGCGGGAAAGACAAGCTTTGTGCGGCATCTTTTGCGCGCTTTGGGAGTAACAGGTCGTATCAAAAGTCCCACCTATGCCGTGGTCGAACCGCATGAGGCGAACAGCCTGAACATCTGGCATTTCGACTTCTACCGCTTCAACGATCCGCGTGAATGGGAGGATGCGGGCTTTCGCGATATCTTTGCGAGCGACGGTCTCAAGCTCGCCGAATGGCCTGAAAAAGCCGGCTCGCTAATCCCGACAGCCGATATAGCTATTTACATTGAAGCGTTGGACGATCAGAAACGACGCGTTACGCTCGAGGCTCGAACAGTTTCGGGCAGAAATCTGCTCCAGGGTTTGAACATATGAAGAAGCCGAGACTCACACTCGCATGACACCACCGCTCAGTGCCACACATAAAGGACCTCTCGTGAATGACGAGTCGCCCACCGACAAGGCCTCTTCTGCATCCCGCCGGACATTGCTCAAGGCAGGGACCGTCGTGCTGCTGCTTGGCGCACAACAGATCGCGCGCGGCGCGTCGATCGTGGCAGTGCGCGTCTGGCCCGCTCAGGACTATTCACGCGTCACCATCGAATCCGACACCAAGCTCGTCACCAAACACACCTTCGTCGAGACGCCGCCACGGCTGGCCGTGGACATCGAGGGCATCGACCTGAATCCGCAGCTCAGGGAACTGGTGGCCAAGGTGCGTGCCGATGACCCGAACATCGCCGGAATTCGCGTGGGCCAGAATGCGCCCGGCGTGGTGCGCATGGTCATGGATCTCAAACATGCGGCGCGTCCCCAGGTGTTCACGCTCTCGCCCGTGGCTGCGTACAAGCATCGATTGGTGTTTGACCTCTATCCCGCACAGGAGCGCGATCCACTCGAAGAATTGATCGCCGAGCGTTTGAACGATCCCAAGGCCACTGTTGCTCAGGCCCCGGCGCCGATCAACAAGCCGGCCGACACGCCGCCGGTCGATCCGCTCGGTGACCTGATCGCGCAGCGCAACGAAAAGCCGCTGCAGGATCGCCCGGTCGTGGCGGTTGCACCCCGCCGCCCGCTCCGCTGCCCCTGCCGATACCCGTGCCAGCGGCCCCGCCTCCCGCCCCGGCCGTGGTTGCCGCCGCGCCGCCACCGCCCGCGCCTCCCCGCCCCGCGCGCCTGCGCCAGTCAGGGCACCGACCGCGCCGCGCGCTACCGACCGCCTGATCATTGTTGCGCTCGATCCCGGCCACGGCGGCGAAGACCCCGGGGCCATCGGCCCGAATGGCACGCGCGAGAAAGACGTGGTGCTGCGCATCGCTCACCTGCTGCGCGACCGCATCAACGCGACCGTCATCGGCGGCAATCCGATGCGCGCCTTTCTGACGCGTGACGCGGATTTTTTCGTTCCACTCGGCACGCGCGTGGAAAAGGCCCGTCGCGTGCAGGCCGACCTGTTCGTGAGCATCCACGCCGATGCGTTCACCACGCCCGCGGCCAAGGGCGCAAGCGTGTTTGCGCTGAGCGAACGCGGCGCTTCGAGTTCCGCCGCGCGCTGGCTCGCCAACAAGGAAAACGAGTCCGATTTGATCGGCGGAATGAACGTGACCTCGCAGGACCAGCATGTGCAGAAAGCCTTGCTCGACATGAGTACCACCGCGCAGATCAACGACAGCCTGAAGCTCGGCTCCGTGTTGCTCGGCGAGATCGGCGGCTTCGCCAAGCTGCACAAGCCGCGCGTGGAGCAGGCCGGGTTCGCCGTGCTCAAGGCACCGGACATTCCCAGCGTGCTCGTGGAGACGGCCTTCATCAGCAATCCGGATGAAGAGGCCAAGCTGCGCTCCTCGGCCTACCAGAACCAGCTCGCCGAGGCACTCATGCGTGGCATCACGCGCTACTTCGCGAAGAACCCACCGCTCGCGCGCAGCCGCTCCGTGTAAAGAAACCCGGCATGCCGGTCACCACCGGTATCCGGGTAGCAGTCCTACAGGATCGACACCCGCCACTGTCGGCCACGCACACGCTCAGGACGTTGAATAGGGACAGGCAGGATCGGTTTCCTGTCCCATTGAACGGTGACGCAAATTCCATTGATGCACCGGTTCATCGCTTCCAGAGAAAGAGGTACTGACATGAAAAACATCCGCATCATCATTTCCACCGCAATTTGCGCAGCCACACTCAGCCTGGTCGGTTGCTCCTCGAATCCCACGAATGCACAGGTCGGGACCGGCGTCGGCGCGGTAGCGGGCGGTCTCGTCGGCAATGCCGTCTTTGGCAACACGATTGGAACCGTTGGCGGCGCTGCCGCTGGTGCGCTGATCGGCAACCAGGTCGGCCGAAATCACGACTACGACCGTCGCGGCTACGGTTACTGATAGGCCCTGCCAGTCACTGCGGCTGGCATTCATCGAACAAAGCCCCTGACGCTGCACACGCGGCGTCAGGGGCTTTGCATGGGGCCTGCTCTGAGGAGGCGGTTGCGTTCAGGGCTGTGGCGACGATGCAGCGCGTTGCTTTTCCGCGCGCCCGGCCTTCCATGCGCCGAAGATGGCGATCAGGCCCGGAATCAGGATCAGACCCCAGATGATCTTCTCGAGGTTGGCTTTCACCCATTCCAGATTGCCGAAGAAATAACCGGCGGACACGATGCCGATCACCCAGATCAGCGCGCCCACCACGTTGAACATCGTGAATTTCGCGCGTGTCATGTGCGCCACCCCTGCCACGAACGGAGCGAAGGTGCGAATGAACGGCATGAAGCGCGCCAGAATGATGGTGACGCCGCCGTAGCGTTCATAGAAGCTGTGCGCCTGATCGAACGCCCGCTTGTTGAACCAGCGCGAATCCTCCCACTGGAATACCTTCGGCCCCAGATAACGCCCTATCGAATAGTTGCACTGGTCGCCGAGAATCGCCGCCGCCAGCAGGATCGGCACGGCAATCGAATAGTGCATGAGCCCCGCACCACACATCGCACCGACGATGAACAGCAGCGAATCACCCGGCAGGAACGGCATGATCACCACGCCCGTTTCCACGAACACGATGATGAACAACAGCGCATAGACCCATGGCCCATAACTGATCACAAACGCTTCAAGATGCCTGTCGATGTGCAAGATGAAGTCGATCAAAAAACTGACGATTTCCAAACCCGTTCCCCGGTGTCTCAAGAAGGCATGGACTGTAGCGCATCGCGCGCAACCGCCTGTCGGGATGGAGAATTTCTCGCGACTACCTAGAATGCTGGCTGGCAATCCACTGCTCAGGCACTCAAAGACAAGGACCCCATGGGAGATAACCCGCTCGCGGCGGAGATACGCGTCAGCGATCTGCAATTCGGCTACAAGACGCCGCTGTTCGACCGCTTGAATGCGCACATCGGTGCGCCCGGCGTCTACGGGCTGTTCGGGCGCAATGGCACCGGGAAATCGACGCTGCTGAAGCTCCTCTGCGGTTTGCTCACGCCCGAGGCCGGCGCGATCAGCGTGCTGGGTTACACGCCACGCCAGCGCGCTGCGGAATTTCTCGCGCAGGTCTATCTCCTGCCCGAGGAATTTCATCTGCCCAATCTGAAGCCCGAGGCGCTGATGCGCAACCAGGGCGTGTTCTATCCGGCGTTCGATGCAGCGTTGTTCCGTGAATATCTCGCGGACTTGCAAGTGCCTCACGATCAACGTTTCTCGCAGATGAGCCTGGGTCAGAAGAAGAAGGCCACGATTGCGTTTGCGCTCGCAACGCGCACGCCGGTGCTGCTCATGGATGAGCCGACGAATGGCCTCGACATCGAAAGCCGCATGCAGTTCAAGGAACTGATGCTGCGGCCGGAGCATGCCACGCGCATCGTGCTGATCAGCACACATCAGGCCCACGATCTGGAAAGCATCATCCGTCACATCTGGTTCATCGACGGCGGCGCGCTGCGGCTTTCTTCGGACATGCAGCGACTCGCTGATGATCTCGCCATGGGCGTGGCCGCGTCCGCAGACGAACTCCCCGATCAGGACGCGCTGCTCTACACCGAGCCGCTGGGCACGCAGATCGCCTGGCTTGCGCGGCGTGATGCCTTGGCAGCGGATTTTCCGGCAACGCCCTTGCAACTCGAACTGATCTACAAGGCGCTGAGCCTGAATCCTCAACAGATGCTGGCCGTCGCGGGAGAGCGGGATTGAAGAACCCACAGGCCAGACACACAGCCACAGGCAAAGGCAGTCACTTTCGCTGGTCGCGCTTCGCGGCACTTGCAAGGGTGGATTTTGCCGAGCGCTGGCGAATCTATGCCGCAGTGCTGCTGATTGCGCTCGTCGTGCAGTTGTTGCTGCATGGCTGGGCGCAGTTCGTGCTGGGCAAAATGCGCCCTATGGACGTCAGCACGCAGCAAGGCTGGTACAACGTCTTCCTGTGCATCTTCGGCATCCCGTTCATGTTCGTGCTGCACGCGCCCATGTACAAACAGGGATCGGGCCTGCTGATGCTGATGCGTCCCGCATCCACATTCGAAAAATGGCTGCATGCGGCCTTGCTGATGCTGGTGGCTTTTCCGTTGGCCTACACCGTGGTCTATCTGCTGGCCACCGTGCCGCTCAATGGCTTCGTCGCAATGCTGGAGTCGGCGAATCATGCGAAAGCGCGCCTCATCACGCCTAACGCGATCACCAGCCAGTCGGCTGGGTTTCACGTCTACCTGCCGTTCCTCCGCGCCGACGACAGGTCGCAAATCGACGCGTCGTCTCAATGGATGTTCCAGTGGTTCTACACCGTCATCGCTGGCTTTGGAGCCTTCGCGCTCGTGCGATTTCGCCACGCCGCGCCGTTCAAGACGCTGGCGCTCGCCTTCATCCTGCTGATTCTTTCACTGTTCGTGTTGTCGCTGAGCATGTTCACCGATGGTGAAACCGGGGCGCTGACGCACTGGATCGACGGTTCGCGACGTGTGGACCTTAACGCCTCCACCATCGTCTCCAATCTCTTGTTCTGGCTGGGTACTCCCGCGCTTGTCTGGTGGTCCGCTTATCTGGCATTGCGCGAACGGGATCTCACATGAAACAGCGACTGGCATCCGTCGTATTCGTCGCTGCGGTGATTGTCGGCTGGGCCGGCGTGTGGATCGCGCAATACAACGCTCCCGCTCGCGAAACGGGGCCCTTGCAAACGCTCAAGGCAGCGGAACTACAGGGCGTGAAGCGCGTGGTCTTCGACGTGAAAACCTCATACCAATGGCAATACTCGCGGCCAACGCTGGTGTTGGCGGGCTGGAGCGGAGACATGCGACTGCAGACGGCCAGGGAGATGAAGAATTCCTCCACGCCCTTGCTTCTGGTGCGCGAAGGCGACACGGTTTTTGTCCGAATGGCCGAATCGCCTTCCAACGCAGATCAGAAAAAGAAACCTTTCATCGCTCTCGACCGCCCTGTCAGCCTGACGCTCCCCGCATCGATTACCGAACTGACCTGGCCCCAGGTGCATCTGCTGATGGCGTCGGCCGCCGACATGCCTTCGCTGAGCATTCGCGCGCGCGAATTGAACGTGGGTGCCACCGCAAGAAACGACATCCTGTGGGAGACCCTGTCGGATGCCGAGGTGCATGCGGACCTGCGAAGCGACGCTGCTCAAGGCAAGCTCGGAACCCTGACGGCCCATCTGCTGCCCACCGACCCCTGCTTCCATGACCCGCGAAAAGGCGAAAAATATTCCGATGACTTCAGCTACAAAGGTGGAATTTTCGGGCAGATCACCGTGTTGTCAGCGGACGCCCAGATCGCCATTCACACTATGGAACCAGACCTGCAACTGGCGCTCAAAACCTCGCCGGACGCAATGCTCAAGCTGCGTCGAATCGCCTATCTGGAGCGCGTTCAGGTGCAGACTCTGACAACGGCGCAGGCGGACGAACTCAAGCAGATCAAGTCCAGCCTTTGGCCCGCCTGCGAACAACCGAACGGGTCGTGATCGGGCCCGAGTTTAGCGGGAGCGTGAGTGTCCACGATTCTGCAGGGCTCGACGCGCGACAACAGGCCCTAGAATCAACCGGTGAACGAAGCCAACCCCAACCCACTCTCCCCAACCTCCGACCGACGCCCGATTCGCGATCTGCCCGACGAGCTGATCAGCCAGATCGCCGCTGGTGAGGTCGTCGAACGCCCCGCCTCGGCGGTGCGCGAGCTGGTGGACAACGCACTCGATGCCGGTGCCACGCAGATCACCGTGCGCCTGCTTGCGGGCGGGGTTCGACTGATCGCGGTCGAAGACGATGGCGTCGGCATTCCGCCAGAAGAATTGCCGGTGGCGCTGCGCCGCCACGCGACGAGCAAGATAACCAATCTGCACGATCTGGAAGCGGTCAGCACGATGGGATTTCGCGGTGAGGCACTGGCGGCCATTGCATCCGTGTCCGAAACCGCCCTGCTCTCGCGCACGCAGGATCAGGCCAATGGCTTTCTGCTGGATGCGCGCAGTGGCGAGTTGCGTCCGGCTGCGCGCAGCCGGGGCACGACCGTGGAGGTCAAGGAGTTGTTTTTCTCCACTCCCGCGCGCCGCAAATTCCTGAAGACCGATGCCACGGAACTCGCGCACTGCGTGGAGGCCGTGCGCCGCCATGCGCTCGCCCGGCCCGATGTGGGTTTTGCGATCTGGCACGAAGGCAAGCTGGTCGAGCAATGGCGCGCCACGCTGGATCGCGCCGACATCGACAATGCCGACAAGCATCAGGAAGCCCTTGGTCGCCGACTCGCCGACGTGCTTGGCGCCGACTTCATCGAGGAATCGGTGGCCGTGCAGTTCAAGCTAGGCAATGCGACGGTCTCGGGCCGCGCAGGGCTTCCGGATGCCGCGCGTTCGCGTGCCGATCAACAGTTCTGCTACGTCAACGGCCGCTTCGTTCGCGACAAGGTGCTGACGCATGCGGCGCGCAGCGCATACGAGGACGTGCTGCACGGACAAAAGCAGCCGGTCTATGCGCTGTTCGTCGAAATCGATCCACTGCGCGTGGACGTGAACGTGCATCCGACCAAGATCGAAGTGCGTTTTCGCGATAGCCGGGAGGTCCATCAGGCCGTGCGTCACGCCGTGGAAAACGCGCTCGCCGTGCCACGCGCCCAGGCGCTGGCTGCGGCTGCGGCTGCGGCGAGCGAGAATTCGCCCCTGCCTACGGGCAATGAGCCCATGGCGGCATCGCCGGGCAACGCGGCCACGGCATGGGCGCCAACGCCTCACTGGAAGGCCCAGTCCACCATGCCGTTCGAGGAACGCGTGGGCCACAAGGTCGAGGATCTGCAGGCGCTCTGGGGTGCGCCGAGGTCGGCTGCTGCCGACTCGCCGCCCGCTGGCTCCGCTGCCGCACCGTCGGCATCGACCGGTGCCGCTACGCCGATCGACACACCGCGCGCACCGACGACCGAGTCCGACGCATCGCCGTGGCCCCTGGGCCGCGCCGTGGCGCAGATTCACGGCGTCTACATTCTGGCCGAGAGCGCGCAAGGCATGATCATCGTGGACATGCACGCAGCGCATGAGCGCATCGTCTATGAACGCCTCAAGAGCCAGGTGATCGACGAATCGGCACGCATCGCCAGCCAGCCGCTGTTGATCCCCGCAACCTTCGCCGCCACGCCCCACGAAGTTGCGGCGGCGGAATCGAACGCCGACACGCTGGCGCTGCTGGGCATGGAAATTTCGCCATTCTCGCCGCGCACGCTGGCGGTTCGGGCCGTTCCCACCGCGCTGGCGCATGGCGATCCCGTGGAGCTTGCGCGCAGCGTGCTGGCCGAGCTGTCGCAGCATGATGCAAGCACCGTGGTGCAGCGCGCGCGCAATGAAATCCTCGCCACCATGGCCTGCCACGGCGCGGTGCGTGCCAACCGCAAGCTCACGCTCGACGAAATGAATGCACTGCTGCGGCAGATGGAAGTGACCGACCGCTCGGACCAATGCAACCACGGACGGCCCACGTGGCGGCAGCTCTCCATGAAGGAGCTGGACGCGCTGTTCCTGCGCGGCCGCTGAACGTTTTCAGTCCAGCTCTGAGGCCTCGGGCGTCGGGCTGCCCGCCAGGGCGGCCGATGAGAGCACCCATTGCGTCGCAAAGCTGTGCGTGAAATCCACCAGCCCTGGCTGGCGCTGGGCGGCGAGTGCGTATTCGACCGCGACGGGTGATCGCCGCTTGCTCACCACGTCATCGTCCTGCGCCGCCGATGCGCCGGTCGTGAGAAAAACGGCCGCTGCGGCAGTCGCGCTCAATGCGCAGGCTCTGGTCCTATTTTTCATGGATTGACCCCTTTTTCGTAAACCCGCCATCACTTCGATCCGGAAGTGTTCGATCAACCGGGATCGACACTGTCTGTCCGCGAGATGACAACCCCGTGTACCCCATTCTTGCCACTCACGCGATCAGGGACTCCCGCACGCGAAATCGGTGCGACTCCGGACAGCCCTGGATCGACGACCATCAATCACCAAAACAAGGCAGTGGTATCACCAAAAGAGTGCAAACTACCTATCCCGAATTGTCCATCGTCAAGAAACCTGAGCACCGCGGGTGCATGCCTTCCATTTTGGTGCATGACGCCATGTCTTTTTGACATAATTCCGCTTGCAATCAAGAAACAGTTGTCACCAAGATAGATAGAAGGTTCCGCTCTATGAAGCACGCATCGCTCGGTCAATTTCTCGAACAAGTCGCGCAGCGCAATCCCGGTCAACCGGAATTTCTGCAAGCCGTCACCGAAGTGATGGAAAGCCTGTGGCCTTTCATCGAGAAGAATCCGCGCTATGCGGAGCACGGCCTGCTCGAGCGCTTGATTGAGCCCGAGCGCATCGTGATGTTCCGCGTGTCCTGGACCGACGACCACGGCGACGTGCAGGTCAACCGGGCTTTCGCATCCAGCACAGCATGGCGATCGGCCCCTACAAGGGCGGTCTGCGCTTTCATCCCTCGGTGAATCTGTCGGTGCTGAAGTTCCTGGCTTTCGAGCAGACCTTCAAGAACGCGCTGACCACCCTTCCCATGGGCGGCGGCAAGGGCGGATCCGATTTCGATCCCAAGGGCAAGAGTCCCGCTGAAGTCATGCGGTTCTGCCAGGCCTTCGTGTCCGAGCTGTTCCGCCACGTGGGGCCCGACACCGACGTGCCCGCAGGGGACATCGGCGTGGGTGGCCGCGAAGTCGGCTTCATGGCCGGCATGTACAAGAAGCTCGCGAACAGCGCGGCTTCGGTGTTCACCGGCAAGGGCATGGCGTTCGGCGGTTCGCTGATCCGTCCCGAGGCGACCGGCTACGGCACGGTCTACTTTGCCGACGAAATGCTCAAGACGCAGGGCAAGAGCTTTGGCGGCATGCGTGTGTCGGTGTCCGGCTCGGGAAACGTGGCGCAGTACGCGGTCGAAAAGGCCATGGAACTCGGCGCCAGGGTCGTGACCGTGTCGGATTCCTCGGGCACCGTGATCGACGAGGACGGCTTCACGCCCGAGAAGCTCGCGGTCCTCATGGAGGTCAAGAACCATCTGTATGGCCGCGTCAACGACTATGCCGCGCGCGTGGGCGCGAGGTTTGAAGCGAACGTGCGTCCCTGGCATGTTCCGGTCGATATCGCGCTGCCCTGCGCTACACAAAATGAACTCGACGAGAGCGACGCCAGACTGCTGATCAAGAACGGCGTGGTCTGCGTCGCCGAAGGCGCGAACATGCCCTCCACCATCGAAGCCGCCAAGGCGTTTGAAGCGGCAGGCGTGCTCTACGCCCCGGGCAAGGCGTCGAACGCCGGTGGCGTGGCCACGTCGGGTCTGGAAATGAGCCAGAACGCCATGCGCCTGACATGGAACCGCGAGGAAGTGGACGCTCGCCTTCTGCAGATCATGCAGAACATCCACGCCGCCTGCGTCAAGCATGGCAAGCGCGCGGACGGCACCGTGAGCTATATCGATGGTGCCAACATCGCTGGTTTCGTGAAGGTGGCCGATGCCATGCTGGCACAGGGCGTGATCTGATCCTCGGCGCCCCTGCTTGATCTGGAAACCGCCTTCGGGCGGTTTTTTCATGGGCGCACCTGCCACGCAGCCTGACCTTCCATGCGCAGCATTTGCGCGGTAGTGAAAATCCAGCCGACTCGGTGCAATACTCGGCAGGTGGTTTTGCTGGCTATCGACCAGCCACTTTCTAAGGAGACATCTTTCATCATGCCCATCGCTCACCACCGCTTTTTGCACTCCACGCTGACCGTCATCGCCTCGGCGACCTGTGCGCTGGCTTGTTTTTCCGCCACCGCCGGTCCTCGCCTCGACCAGATCATGCAGACCAAGACGCTGCGCGTCGGCACGCCGGGCGACTATCGTCCGTTTGCCATCAAGACCGATGGTGGCTACAGCGGTCATGACGTGGACGTGATCGAGGCCATGGCCAAGGAAATGGGCGTCAAGGTGGAGTTCGTGCCCACGAGCTGGCCCAACTTGATGGCAGACCTCAAGGCCAACAAGTACGACGTGGCGGTGGGCGGTATCACGCGCAATGTGGCACGCATCAGCCAGGCCGACATGCTTCCGGGCTATGCGCCGTTCGGCAAGGTCGCGCTGGTGCGCAAGGCCGACATGGACAAGTTCCAGACGCCCGAAAGCCTCAATCAATCCGGTGTACGCGTGATCAAGAATCCCGGCGGTACCAATGAGGCCTATGTGCTGCAGAACCTCACTTCGGCGCAGGTCAGCACCCACGACAAGAATGCCGAGATACCCGCGCTGATTGCCGAAGGCAAAGGCGACGTGATGATCACCGAGACCTATGAGGCGCTGCACTATGCGCACGCCGAGCCGCGTCTTCATGCCGCATTTCTGGAAAAGCCGCTCACGCCGGTGAACCGGCTGGGCTTTCTGTTTCCCAGCGATGACGCCGACTACGCACGCGTGCTGCGCTTCTCGTGGGACCAGATCGATCAGCGTGGCGGACTGAAGGCTGCGGCTCAGAAATGGCTGAAGTGAGGTGCCGCCAGTTGACGGCGCGCGCCGTTACTGCAGCGTTTCCTTGAGCGAATCCGGAAGCACGAAGGGCATCACGTCGATGCCTTCTTCGAGCAGTTCAGCCGTCTCCTCGGCCGACGCCTGACCGCGAATGCCGCGCTCGGGCGCATCGCCGTAGTGAATGCGGCGTGCCTCGTGAGCGAATTGCTCGCCAACGTTTTCCGTGTTGGCGACGACATGGCGCGCCGCTCGCAGCCATGCTTCCTGTAACTGGGACTGCAATTGCGCGGACATCGGTGACGCGCGATTGCTGACGTTCCGGGACGTTGCCGCCGCTACGCTGTCGTCCGAAGCACTGGCCTGATGCGGCGGCGGATGATCCTGCAGGGGCGTGCGCAGATTCAGGCGCGGGGCGCTCAGGCCCTTGCGGATGTGGTCGCTGCCGCACATGGGGCATTCGACGAGGCCACGATCAAGCTGAGACTGAAAGTCCTCTTCGGACGCAAACCAGCCCTCGAAGCGGTGGTCGGCATCACAGAGCAGATCAAGAACCTTCATATCGGCAGATCAACGTGAGTCGTAGGAGAAAAGAGAGGGCCAACTGCACCGCATGGGGTGCGAGATGCGCATGGTAGCGCCAAACGCCTCAGCCGCGGCGGCGCACCAGATAACGGTAGACAAAGCCCGGGAATGCGAGCGTGATGAACAGCGTTGCGGTCACGGCGTAGAACTCCCATCCCTGAGGAGCATTCTGGCCCGCTCGGCGTTCGAGCAGCATCGCGATCAAGCCGACCACGAGATACAGCACGACGAGTTCGAGAAGCCGGACGGCAAAGGGCTTCGCGCCCTTGGGAAGCGGCCCCACGAGCATGAGGCGTTGAGACAGGAAAGGCCAGTTGGCAGCGGCAAACGCCGCCAGAATCACCAGCCAGATCGCAGCGGTCTGTGACATGCGGCCTCTTCCTTTTTCTTGTCTCTTTGCCTTGTCGCGAACCGATCCACCGATCAGGTCGCGAGTGCGCGAACGATGGCGTCGGCGCACAGGTTCATCAGGCCACCGGGCAACAGGCCCAGCACCAGCAATGCGGCGGCGTTCAGCGTGAGCACCGTGCGCACGTCCATTGGCGCGGAAACCGTGGTGGCTGTGAGCGGCTTGTCGAAGTACATGACCTTCACCACGCGCAGGTAGTAGAACGCACCGATCAACGACATGATCACCGCGAACACCGCCAATGCGATGTGCGAGGTCTCGCCGGAAGACACCAGTGCCTGGAGCACCGACAGCTTGGCATAGAAACCCACAAGCGGCGGAATGCCGGCCATGGAGAACAAACAGATGGCCATCACGCCGGCGTAGAGCGGGCTACGCTGGTTCAGTCCTGCCAGATCGGCAATCTCTTCGCTTTCGAAGCCATCGCGCGCCAGCAGCAGGATCACGCCGAACGCCGCGAGCGTCGTCAGCACGTAGGTCACCACGTAGAACATCGCGGCACTGTAGGCGTTCTCGACGGCATTGGCGTCGACGTTGCCATGGATGACGCCGGACATCAGGCCAAGCAGCACAAAGCCCATCTGCGAGATGGTCGAGTAGGCCAGCATGCGCTTCAGATTGGTCTGCATCAGACCCGCCAGGTTGCCGATCAGCAGCGAGCAGACCGCCATCACCATCAGCATCTGTTGCCAGTCGAAGGCCAACGGCAGCAGGCCATCGACCAGAAGACGCATGGTCATGCCGAAGGCTGCGAGCTTGGGCGCGCTGCCGATCAACAAGGTGATGGAGGTCGGCGCGCCCTGGTAGACGTCGGGCACCCACATGTGGAACGGCACCACGCCGAGCTTGAAGCCCAGACCGGCGACCACGAACACCGTGCCGAAAACCAGTACCTGATGACGGATCTGGCCACCGTTGATGGCCTGGAATACCTGACCGATGTCGAGCGAACCGGTGGCGCCGTAGATCATCGACAGGCCATAGAGCAGGAAGCCCGAAGCCATCGCGCCGAGCACGAAATACTTCATCGCGGCCTCGATGGACTGCGAATGGTCGCGGCGCAGCGCCACAAGCGCGTAGCTTGCGAGCGTCAGCAACTCAAGGCCAAGGTAGACGACCAGGAAATTGTTGGCACCGATCATCACGAACATGCCCAGCAGCGAGAACAGCGAGAGCGTGAACATCTCACCGCCGCGCAGCATGTCGCGGTCGGCCGCGTAGGGACGACCGTAGACCATGGTGATCATCATCGCCACGGCGGCGAAGCACTTGAGCCAGCTACCCATGGCGTCGCTCACGACCATATTGCCCCAGCCGTAGAAGGTGGTGCCATTGCGGGCGTACATGGCCTCGAGCACGGCCACGACGAGCAGCGTGAGCAGCGTCAGGATGTAGGTCGGAGCGCGGCCACAGCTCTTCACGCCGAGGTCTACCAGCGCGATCACGCAGGCCATGACCAGCAGCACGATCTCCGGATAAATGGCCAGCCAGCTGATGTTGTCAATCATTTCTTATCTCTCAATCCAGTCTGGTCAGTTCAATTTCGACTGCGCGACGTGCTTGATCAGCTCGGCAACAGAAACGTCCATCACGTCGGTGAATGGCTTCGGATACAGACCCATGTAGAGCACGGCAATGGCCAGAATCGCCAGCACGAGGAACTCGCGCGAACCGATGTCCTTGAGTTTTGCGACATGGTCGTTGGCAACCGGGCCCAGATACACGCGCTTGTACATCCAAAGGGTGTAGGCCGCGCCGAAGATCAGCGCCGTGGCAGAGCCGAGACCGATCCAGAAGTTGAATTTCACCGCTCCGAGGATCACCATCCACTCGCCCACGAAACCGGCGGTCGCGGGCAGACCACAATTGGCCATCGCGAACAACAGGGCAAACGCGGCAAACTTGGGCATGGTGTTGACCACACCGCCATAGGCCGAAATTTCCCGCGAGTGAACACGGTCGTAGAGCACGCCGATGCACAGGAACATCGCACCCGACACGAAGCCGTGAGCGATCATCTGCACGATGCCACCGGAGATGCCGAGGTCGTTGAAGATGAAGAAACCGAGCGTCACGAAACCCATGTGGGCGACCGACGAGTAAGCCACAAGCTTCTTCATGTCGCGCTGAACCAGCGCCACCACGCCCACGTAGATCACGGCGATCAGCGACAGCGTGATCATGAGCCACGCATATTCACGCGCGGCGTCCGGAGCAATCGGCAGCGAGAAACGCAGGAAACCATAGGCACCGAGCTTCAGCATGATCGCGGCCAGCACGGCGGAACCACCGGTAGGCGCTTCCACGTGGACGTCCGGCAACCAGGTGTGGACCGGGAACATCGGAACCTTCACCGCGAAGGCGGCAAAGAATGCGAAGAACAACAGTGTCTGCGCGGTCGCCGAGAGTGGCAACGCGTGCCAGGTGGCGATGTCGAAGCTGCCACCCGACGCGTTGTACAGGTAGATCAGCGCGATCAGCATGAGCAGCGAACCGGCCAGCGTGTACAGGAAGAACTTGAACGCCGCGTAGATACGGTTCGGGCCGCCCCAGATGCCGATGATCAGGTACATCGGAATCAGAGTCGCTTCGAAGAACACATAGAACAGGATGCCGTCGAGTGACGAGAACACGCCGATCATGATGCCCGAGAGGATCAGGAACGCGGCGAAGTATTGATTCACGCGCTCGGTGATGTTTTCCCACGAGGCGATCACCACGATCACGGTGATGAAGGCGGTCAGCGGCACGAACCAGAAACTGATGCCGTCCACGCCGAGGTGGTAGTGCACGTTGAAGCGCTCAATCCACATCGCCTTCTCAACGAACTGCGCGGCAGCCGTCGCGTTGTCGAAACCGCCGAACATGGGCAACGTGACCGCCAGCCCGATGAGCGCCCCGATCAGCGCGATCCAGCGCACCATCGGTGCCTGGTTGTCACGCCCAAAGAAAAGCAGCAGAACGCCGAAGGCGATCGGTGCCCAGATTGCAAGACTCAACAATCCCATTTTTATTTTTCCCCTACTACTTGTTGAGCCACACGAAGTACGTCATGAGCGCAAACACACCCAGGATCATGACCAACGCGTAGTGATAGAGATAGCCGGTCTGCAGTGTGCGGACCCACTGGCCGAATCGAGCCATGAGCTTCCATGAACCGTTGACGAGCGCCCCGTCGATGATCGCCTGATCGCCGACCTTCCAGAACACCGTGCCGAAAGCGCGCGCGCCACGCGCGAAGACGTTTTCATACACCCAGTCAACGCCGTACTTGTTTTCGAGCAGTTGATACAGGCCGATCTTCTTGGAGAACGACATGATGGCAGCCGGAATTTCGGGCTTGGCCAGATAGAAGATGCCAGCCACCACCACACCGGCCAGTGCAAGCCAGAATGGCGCGGCGGTGAAGCCGTGCAGCGCCATTGAGACCCAATCATGGATCTCCTCGCCGAGTTCGGCCATGGCATGGTGCTTCGTACCGTCGACGCTAATCACGCCCTTGAAGAAGTCGCCCAGCACCATCGGCGCCAACGCAATCGCGCCGATCACCACGGAAGGAATCGCGAGCAGCACGAGAGGCAGCGTCACGACCCATGGCGACTCGTGCGGCTTGTCGTCATGTCCATGGCCGTGGTGGTCATCATGCGCGTGGTGCGCGTCGTGGTGTGCGTCGGGATTCTGGTCGTAGCGCTCCTTGCCCAGAAGACGATGAAGTACAGACGGAACGAATAGAACGCCGTGATGAACACTCCGGCGAGCACCGCAAAGCTGGCGAAACCGGCAGCCGGCAGGTTGGAAGCGTGCACGGCCTCGATGATCGCGTCCTTGGAATAGAAGCCCGAGAAGAACGGCGTGCCGATCAGCGCAAGGCTGCCGATCACGAAGGTCCAGTGCGTCAGTGGCATGTACTTGCGCACATTGCCCATCCAGCGGATGTCCTGATTGTGGTGCATGCCCATGATCACCGAACCGGCGCCAAGGAACAGCAGCGCCTTGAAGAACGCGTGCGTCATCAGGTGGAATACCGAAACCGAGTACGCCGACACGCCCAGGGCGATGGTCATGTAGCCGAGCTGCGAGAGCGTCGAGTACGCGATCACGCGCTTGATGTCGTTCTGGATGATGCCCAGGATACCCATGAACAGCGCGGTGATCGAACCGATCACGAGGATGAAGTTCAGCGCGGCGTCCGAGAGTTCGTACAGCGGCGACATGCGCGAGACCATGAAGATACCTGCGGTCACCATGGTCGCGGCGTGAATCAGCGCGGAGATCGGTGTCGGGCCTTCCATGGAGTCGGGCAGCCAGGCGTGCAGCGGGAACTGCGCCGACTTGCCCATCGCGCCGATGAACAGGCAGATGGCGATCACGGTGACCAGCAGCCAGGTGGTGCCGGGCAATTGCGTGGTCTGGATTTCGGGCAGCTTCGCGAAGATTTCGGTGTAGTTCAGCGTGCCGGTGTAGGCAGCGATCAGGCCGATGCCGAGAATGAAGCCGAAGTCACCCACGCGGTTGACCAAGAACGCCTTCATGTTGGCAAAGATCGCCGTGGGCTTCTTGTAGTAGAAACCGATCAGCAGATAGGACACCAGACCCACGGCTTCCCAGCCGAAGAACAGTTGCAGCAGGTTGTTGGCCATCACCAGCATCAGCATGGAGAAGGTGAACAGCGAGATGTAGGAGAAGAAACGGTCGTAGCCGTCGTCGTCCGCCATATAGCCCAGCGTGTAGATGTGCACCATCAGCGACACGAAGGTCACCACGCACATCATCATGGCCGTGAGGCTGTCGATCATGAAGCCGACCTCCATCTTCAGGCCGCCGACCACCATCCAGGTGTAGATCGTCTCGTTGAACGTGGCAGCGTTGAACACGACCTGCTTGAACACGAAGGCGGACAGCAGGAAGGAGAGCAGAACGCCGAGAATCGTCAACGAGCTGCTGACGGTGCGGCCGATCTTGTTGCCACCAAAGGCGGTACCCCAGATACCCGCCAAGGCTGAGCCGACCAGCGGTGCCAGAGGCACGGCCAGCAGCATGGATGCATTAAGGGTTTGACTCATTCTTCTGAACCTTGGTTAGTCCGTTCAACCCTTGAGGGTGTCGAGATCTTCGGCGTTGATGTTGCGGTTGTTGCGGAACAGCAGCACCAGAATCGCCAGACCGATGGCCGACTCCGCGGCGGCCACAGTCAGGATGAAGAACACGAATACCTGGCCATGCATGTCGCCAAGGTAATGGGAGAACGCGACGAAATTCATATTGACGGCCAGGAGCATCAGCTCGATGGCCATCAGCAGAACGATGAGGTTCTTGCGATTGAGGAAGATGCCCACCACCGACATGGCGAACAGCATCGCGCCGAGTGCCAGGAAGTGACCCAATGTCAAAGTCATTATTTCTTCTCCTCGGGAGTCGGCTCGGCCTGCGGCGCTGCGGGAGCGACGGGTTTTTGCACCGCATCCATCTTCACGACCTTCAGGCGATCAGACGCGCGCACGCGAATCTGCTGCGATGGGCTGACCGCCTTGCTGTCCTTGCGCTGACGCAGCGTCAGGGCAATCGCGGCAATCATCGCCACGAGCAGGATCACGGCGGCAATCTCGACGGGGTACAGATACTCGGTGTAGAGCAGCTTGCCCAGTTCCTTGGTGTTCGAATAAGGGATCACCTTGCCTGCGGCATCGACCACCACGGCTGCGGCCTTGGGCTCCTCCATGCCGCGAAAGCCGGTCATCAGCACGGCACCCATTTCAAACGCAATCAGCGCACCAATGAACGCGGCCAGCGGAAAGTGCCGCCAGAAGCCCTTGCGCACGGTATCGATGTTGATGTCCAGCATCATCACGACGAACAGGAACAGCACCATCACGGCGCCCAGATACACCAGCACCAGCGCGATGCCGAGGAATTCAGCCTTGAGCAGCAGCCAGATGGCAGCCGCCTGCGAGAAGGCCAGAATCAGATTGAGCACTGCATGAACCGGATTGCGCGCAGTGATGACGCGGAAGGCTGCGAACAGCAGCACTGCCGAGAACAGGTAGAAAAAAACGGTTTTGGCGTCCATGAATCGAATCTTCTTTTGTGATCAAGGAGCCGCTTCAGCGGTACTTGGCATCTGCGCCCTTGGCAGCTGCAATCTCGGGTTCATAACGATCACCCACGGCCAGGAGCATGTCCTTGGTGTAATACAGGTCGCCGCGTTTTTCTCCGTGGTACTCGAAGATATGGGTCTCGACGATGGAGTCCACCGGGCAGCTTTCCTCGCAGAAGCCGCAGAAGATGCACTTGGTCAGGTCGATGTCATAGCGCGTGGTGCGACGCGAACCATCGGCGCGCACGTCGGATTCGATGGTGATGGCCATGGCCGGACAAACGGCTTCGCACAGCTTGCAGGCAATGCAGCGCTCTTCGCCATTTTCATAACGGCGTAGCGCGTGCAGGCCACGAAAGCGCGGCGACAGAGGCGTCTTTTCCTCAGGAAACTGCACCGTGATCTTGCGACGGAAGGTGTAGCGGCCAGTCAGCGCCATGCCCTTGACCAGCTCCACGAGCATGAAGCTCTTGAAGAAATCCTTGATGGAGAAATTAGACGCAGGAGCAGTAACGGTAGTCATGTCTATCCCCGCTTATTTCCAGATATTCCAGGGCGACAGCAACCAGCCTGCAATCACGAGCAGCCAGATGAGTGTCACCGGGATGAAGATCTTCCAGCCCAGACGCATGATCTGGTCATAGCGAAAGCGCGGGAAGGTAGCGCGGATCCAGATGAACATGGACACCACGAGGAAGGTCTTGACCGCCAGCCAGATCCAGCCGGGGATGAAGCCCAGGAAATCGAACGGTGGCAACCAGCCGCCGAGGAACATGATCACGGCAAGGATGGACACGAGCCACATGCTCGCGTATTCGGCCAGGAAGAACACCGCGAAGCCCATGCCCGAATACTCGACCATGTGACCGGCGACGATTTCCGCCTCGCCTTCCACCACGTCGAACGGGTGACGGTTGGTTTCGGCGACCGACGAGATCAGGTAGACGATGAAGATCGGCAGCAGCGGCAGCCAGTTCCACGACAGGACGCTCGCGCCCATGCTCGCGAAGCGGCCCTGCGATTGACCCAGGACGATCTCGGTCAGGTTCATCGAACCGGACACCATGATCACCACCAGGAAGCAGAAACCCATGGCGATTTCATAGGACACCATCTGCGCCGATGCGCGCAACGCACCGAGGAAGGCGTACTTGGAATTGGACGACCAGCCCGCGATGATCACGCCGTAGACCTCGATCGACGTGATCGCCATGATCAGCAGTAGACCGGCATTCACGTTGGCGAGTGCCACGTCGGGCCCGAACGGAATCGCGACCCAGGCCGCGAGCGCGGGCATGATCGCCATGATCGGGCCAAGATAGAACAGACCCTTGGCCGCAGCGGTCGGCTGAATCAGTTCCTTGGTCAGCAGTTTCAAGCCGTCGGCCAATGGTTGCAGCAGGCCCATGGGGCCCACGCGGTTGGGGCCGAAACGGATCTGCATGAAACCGAGCAGCTTGCGCTCCCAGAGCGTCAGGTAGGCAACGGCGCCCATCAAGGGGGCCACGATGCAGACGATCTTGATGAGAATCCAGAGCACCGGCCAGACCACGGCCGTCCACCAGCCCGCATTGATGGCATTCAGACCGCCGTTGTAGATTGCGTCGATCATTGGGCTGCTCCCTTCAGCGCTGCACGACCGTCAGCCGTCAGTTGCAGCGATGGCGCGCGGCGCACCAGGCTGTCCAGTTGGTAGATGCTCGCAACGCTCGGCTCGCCAGCAACACCCGAAGCCTGCAGCGACGCAGAGGTGGCGTTGCTGAGCGCCTCGGCGGGCACCTGGGTGGTCTCGCCAGGCTGCCTGCCCGTGATGCGTGCAAGCACGTCCTGCGAGGTCTCGTAGTTCATGTCCTGCAGATCCATGAGATTGCCCAGCACGCGCAGCACCTTCCATGCGGGACGTGCATCACCAGCGGGCTTGACCACGGCGTGGAAGCTCTGCAGGCGGCCCTCGGCGTTCACGAACGAACCAGCGGTTTCGCTGAATGGCGCGATGGGCAGCAGGACGTCGGAGAACTCCATGTTGGCCTTGAACGGGCTCATGGTCACGACCATCTGCGCATTGTTCAAGGCGGCTTTTGCCTCTGCGCCCAGCGCCGAATCGAACTCGGGTTCGGTGTTCAGCAGCAGCACGGCCTTGAGCGCACCTCGCAGCATCTGGCCGGCGTTCAGGCCATCTTGCTGCGGTTCGGCCTGAACCCACTGCGCGCCCACGGTGTTGGCGGCTTCGGTCAGGTAACCGACGGATGCACCGGTGTTCGCGCCAATCCATTGCGCCAGTGCCAGCAGGTTGGAGGCGTTGGTGTGGTGCGCGGCGGCGTTGCCGAGCAGGATTGCCTTGCGCTCGCCGGACAGCAGCGACGCAGCCACGGCACGCGCGCCTTCGCTCACACCTTCGACGGCAATCGGTGTCGGCATGGATTTTTCTGCGGCGATGGCGGCGACGATCTGCGCGAGCGCGTCGCTCCAGAGCGCGGCCGGTGCCACGATGGCCTGCGACACGGGCATGGCCCAGTCATACACCGTGGCGTTGATCGCATTCACGGCGCAGCCCTTGCGCGTGGCCTGGCGGATGCGCTGCGCAAACAGCGGATGATCCTTGCGCAGGTTCGAACCCACCACGAGTACCGATTGCAGAGCAGACAACGAAGCAATCGAGGTACCGAGCCAGTGCACGCCTTCGCTCTTCGCGAATTCGGCATTGCGCAGGCGATGGTCGATGTTGTCGCTGCCCAGACCGCGCATGAGCGCACCGGCGAGATACAGCTCCTCCAGCGTGCTGTGCGGGCTTACCAGAGCGCCGATGCTGTTTGCACCGTGATCGCTCTTGATGCCACGCAGGCCGTTGGCCACGTACTCGAGCGCGGTCTGCCAATCGACTTCCTTCCACTGACCGCCCTGCTTGAGCATGGGCTTCGTGAGTCGGTCTTCGCTGTTCAGCGCTTCATACGAGAAACGGTCGCGGTCGGCAATCCAGCACTCGTTGACGTCTTCGTTCTCGAAGGGAACGACGCGCATGACCTTGTGGTTCTTGACCTGGACGATCAGGTTGGCACCGTTGGAATCGTGCGGAGACACCGACTTGCGGCGCGACAGTTCCCACGTGCGGGCACTGTAGCGGAACGGCTTGCTCGTGAGCGCGCCGACCGGGCAGATGTCGATCATGTTGCCAGAGAGTTCGGAATCCACCGTGTCGCCCAGCACCGTGGTGATTTCGGAATGCTCGCCACGGTTGATCATGCCGAGTTCCATGACACCGGCCACCTCCTGGCCGAAGCGCACGCAACGGGTGCAGTGGATGCAGCGCGTCATTTCCTGCATGGAAATCAGCGGACCGACGTCCTTGACCGGCACCACGCGCTTTTCTTCTTCGTAGCGCGATGTGCTGCCGCCGTAACCGACGGCCAGATCCTGCAACTGGCATTCACCGCCCTGATCGCAGATCGGGCAGTCGAGCGGGTGATTGATCAGCAGGAATTCCATCACGGACTGCTGAGCCGTGATCGCCTTGTCGCTCTTGGTGCGAACGATCATGCCCTGCGTCACCGGCGTGGCGCAAGCGGGCATGGCTTTCGGGCCTTTTCGACATCCACGAGACACATGCGGCAGTTGGCCGCAATCGACAGCTTCTTGTGGTAGCAGAAGTGCGGGATATAGGTACCGGCCTTCTCGGCGGCATGCATGATCATGCTGCCTTCCGTGACCTCGACCTTCTTACCGTCCAGTTCAATTTCAACCATATGCTTTTCTCGCGATCCGGCGGCTATGCAGCCTGCTTGGAAGCGTTCTGGATCTTCGCTTCAAACTCATGACGGAAATGTTTGATCATGGCGCGAACCGGCATCGCAGCCGCATCGCCCAGCGCGCAGATCGTGCGCCCCATGATGTTCACCGACACCGAATCCAGCAACTCGATATCTTCCGGACGGCCCTCGCCGTGCTGAATGCGGTTCACCACGCGCCACAGCCAGCCCGTGCCTTCACGGCATGGCGTGCACTGGCCGCAGGACTCGTGCTGATAGAAGTACGACAGGCGCAGCAGGCTCTCGACCATGTCGCGCGAGTCGTCCATCACGATCACCGCGCCCGAGCCCAGCATCGAGCCGGCCTTGGAGATGGAGTCATAGTCCATCGTGCAGTCCATCATGATGTTGGCAGGCAGCACGGGTGACGATGATCCCCCGGGGATCACGGCCTTGAGCGTGCGACCGGTGCGAACACCGCCAGCGAGCTCGAGCAGTTTGCCGAACGGCGTGCCCATCGGAACTTCGTAGTTGCCGGGCAGGTTCACGTCGCCGCTCACCGAGAAAATCTTGGTGCCGCCGTTGTTGGGCTTGCCGCATTCGAGGTAGGCCTGACCGCCATTGCGGATGATCCACGGCACGGCCGCGAATGTTTCGGTGTTGTTGATGGTCGTCGGCTTGCCGTACAGACCGAAGCTGGCCGGAAACGGCGGCTTGAAGCGCGGCTGGCCCTTCTTGCCTTCGAGCGATTCGAGCAGCGCGGTTTCCTCGCCGCAGATATACGCGCCGAAACCATGGTGCGCATGCAACTGGAAGCTGTAGCTGCTGCCCAGGATGTTGTCGCCGAGATATCCGGCGGCACGCGCCTCTTCCAGGGCCGCCTCGAAGCGTTCGTAGACCTGGAAGATTTCGCCGTGGATGTAGTTGTAACCCACCGAGATGCCCATCGCGTAAGCGGCAATGATCATGCCTTCGATGACGATGTGGGGGTTGAACATCAGGATGTCGCGGTCCTTGCAGGTGCCCGGCTCACCCTCGTCCGAATTGCAGACGAGATGCTTCTGACCCGGGAACTGGCGCGGCATGAAGCTCCACTTGAGGCCAGTCGGAAAACCTGCGCCGCCACGCCCACGCAGACCGCTTTCCTTCATCGTGGCGATGACCTGATCCTGCGTGAGACCTTCGCCGCCGTCCTTGCCGAGCAGCTTGCGCAGCGCGACATAGCCGCCGCGCGCCTCGTAGTCCTTGATGGACCAGTTGCTGCCGTTCAGGTCCGCATAGATCTGCGGATTGATGTGGCGATCATGAAAACAGGTCTCGACCCCGCTGGCGGCGAACTTGTTCAGGACTGCATTGGCTGCCGCACTGGTATTCATGCCCTGCCCTCCGCAGCCTTCAGGCCGTCAATCAGCTCGTCAAGCTTTTCGTTGCTCATGAAGCTGCACATGCAGCGGTCGTTCACCAGCATCACGGGCGAGTCGGCGCAGGCGCCAAGACATTCGGACTGCTGCAGTGTGAACATGCCGTCCGCCGTGGTCTCGCCCATCTTGATGCCCAGACGGTGCTCAAGGTGATGCAGCGCCTTGTAGCCGTCGCGCAACTGGCAAGGCAGGTTGGTGCAGACGTTCAGCTTGTACTTGCCAACGGGCTGCTGGTTGTACATGTTGTAGAAGGTGGTGACTTCGTGCACCGCGATCTCGGGCATGCCGAGGACTTCGGCAATCACGGCTTCGCTCTCGGCGCTCACCCAGCCCTGCTCCTGTTGCACGATGGACAGGCACGCCATGACGGCGGACTGCTTCTGGTCGGCCGGGTACTTGGCCACCTCACGCGCAAAGCGTTCTTTGGTCGCTTCGGTAATCATCGGTCAACGTCTCCAAACACGATGTCCAGGGTGCTCAGCACCATCACAGCGTCGGCCAGCATGTGGCCGCGGCACATCTCGTCCATGGCGGACAGATGCGCGAATCCTGGTGGACGGATCTTCAGGCGATAAGGCTTGTTGGCCCCGTCGCTCACCAAATAAATGCCGAACTCGCCCTTGGGGTGCTCGACAGACGCATAGGCCTCGCCCTCGGGCACGTGAAAGCCTTCGGTGAACAGCTTGAAATGGTGGATCAGGTCCTCCATGTTGCTCTTCATGCCTTCGCGATCGGGCGGCGCAATCTTGTGGTTGTCGGTGATGACCGGGCCGGGATTGGCCTTGAGCCAGTCGACGCACTGCTTGATGATGCGGTTGGATTCACGCATCTCCTGCACGCGCACCAGGTAGCGGTCATAGCAGTCGCCCTTGGTGCCCACCGGCACGTCGAAATCCATGCGGTCATAGACTTCATAGGGCTGCGACTTGCGCATGTCCCATGGCACGCCGGATGCACGCAGCATCGGACCGGTCAGGCCGAGGTTCATGGCGCGCTCGGCGCTGACCACGCCGATGTCCACATTGCGCTGCTTCCAGATGCGGTTGTCGGTGAGCAGGGTTTCGTACTCGTCGCAATTCTTCGGGAAGCGGGCCGTGAAATCGTCGATGAAATCGAGCAGCGTGCCCTGACGGTTCTTGTTGATTTCCTCGATGGCACGCGCGTTGCGAATCTTGCTGGCCTTGTACTGCGGCATGGATTCCGGCAGGTCGCGGTAGACACCGCCCGGACGGAAATAGGCCGCGTGCATGCGCGCACCCGACACCGCTTCGTACATGTCCATCAGATCCTCACGTTCGCGGAACGTGTAGATCAGGATCGTGGAACTGCCCGCATCATTGCCCGACGAGCCCAGCCACATCAAGTGATTCATGATGCGCGTGATTTCGGAGTACATCACGCGGATGTATTGCGCGCGAATCGGCACGTCGATGCCGAGCAGCTTCTCGATGGCCAGGCAGTAGGCGTGCTCGTTGCACATCATCGAGCAGTAATCCAGTCGGTCCATGTAGGGCAGCGACTGGATGTAGGTCTTGCTTTCAGCCAGCTTTTCGGTAGCGCGGTGCAGCAGGCCGATATGCGGGTCGGCACGTTGCACGACTTCGCCGTCCAGCTCCAGCACCAGGCGCAGCACGCCGTGCGCCGCCGGATGCTGCGGTCCAAAGTTCAGGGAATAGTTCTTGATTTCAGGCATGTTCTTCCGTCAAAAAGGCGCCCAGGGCGCCTCTCAGTGCAGGCCTCCGTAATTGTCTTCCCGGATGATGCGCGGCGTGATTTCGCGAGGCTCGATCGTCACCGGCTGGTAGACCACGCGGGCCGCCTCGGCGTCGTAGCGCATCTCGACATGACCGGAAACCGGGAAATCCTTGCGGAACGGGTGACCGATGAAGCCGTAGTCCGTGAGAATGCGGCGCAGGTCTTCATGCCCGTCGAACACGATGCCAAAGAGGTCGAAGGCTTCGCGCTCGAACCAGTTGGCACCGCTCCAGATATCGGAGACCGTGGGTAGCACCGGGAAATCATCATCGGCGCAGAACACGCGCACGCGCACGCGCTGGTTCAGGCTGATGGACAGCAAATGCGACACGACGGCAAAACGCGGGCCATCGGTGCCCACACCGGCGTAGGCCGAATAGTCCACGCCGCACAGATCCAGCAGAACCTCGAACCTGCAGCCCGCAGCCTCGTGCAAAAGCCGCATCACGTCGACATAGTGTTCCGCCGACACCTCGATCGTCACTTCGTCGAGCGTCACCTTCACGGAACGCACCTTGTCGCCCATGACAGAGGCGAGGTTGTCCTTCAGGATTTCAGGATGAATTGCGTTGACAGTCATGTGCACCTTCTCAGACGCGGGCAATGGTGTGCGTGCGGCGGATTTTCTGCTGCAGCTGGATGATGCCGTAGATCAGCGCTTCGGCCGTTGGAGGGCAGCCTGGCACGTAAACATCCACCGGCACGATGCGGTCGCAGCCACGCACCACGGAATAGCTGTAGTGGTAGTAGCCGCCGCCATTCGCGCACGAACCCATGGAGATCACCCAGCGCGGCTCGGACATCTGGTCATACACCTTGCGCATGGCGGGTGCCATCTTGTTGCACAGGGTACCGGCGACGATCATCAAATCGGAGTGGCGCGGACTGGCGCGGAACACCTCGGCGCCGAAGCGGCCGATGTCGTAACGCGCGGCAGCGGCGTGCATCATCTCCACCGCGCAACAGGCGAGGCCGAATGTCATCGGCCAAATCGATCCGGTCTTGGCCCAGTTCACCACGGAGTCATAGCTCGTGGTGACAAAGCCTTTGCTCATCACACCTTCAATCATCGTGTTTGTCCTTGTTGCGACCGGTTATTCCCAGTCCAGAGCGCCTTTTTTCCACTCGTAGGCAAAACCCACGACCAGAATGGCCAGAAAGACCAGCACTGCCACAAATCCTGTCATGCCGACGTCCTGCAGAGTCACCGCCCACGGGAAAAGAAAGGCGATTTCCAGATCAAACAGGATGAAGAGAATGGCGACGAGGTAATAACGCACGTCGAACTTCATTCGGGCGTCATCGAAGGCCTCAAAGCCGCATTCATAGGGGGAGTTTTTTGCAGCGTCAGGGCGATTGGGGCCCAGAACATACCCCAAAGCCAGAGGTATGACGCCTACGGAGATCCCCACCAGGATGAACAAGAGGACGGGGAGGTATTGATCGAGGTTCATCGGAGGCGCTCACCGCAGAAGTCCAAAACCCAGACTTGCCGCTTGCCGGACAAGCCTGGGTTGGTCTTTGTGTATTGGTGCCGTCGGCGAGACTCGAACTCGCACAGCTTTCGCCACTACCCCCTCAAGATAGCGTGTCTACCAATTTCACCACGACGGCTTTTGACTGTGTCCGGATGGCATGAGGAACCCGTGTGAGGGGTTTTGGCTTTCCAGACAGAGCGCGATTCTACTCCGGAAAAACCCTGCAACAACAAAGAGAGCAGGATTTTTCGAAGTCTTTTTAGTTTTTCGGAATTTCAGCAGCACCAGAGGCTGGCACCGCCGGGGCACCACTGCGGAGGCGGGAGCCGACGCGGCACTCGCGGGCACTGCCGCAGGAATCGAAGCGGCCGGGCCTTCCAGCACGCTGCCCGTGCCCGCGCTGCGCGCGTTTCCGAAATAAGCCAGGGCCAGCGTCGATACGAAAAACACCGTGGCCAGCGCTGCGGTCGAGCGCGACAGGAAGTTGGCGCTACCCGACGCTCCAAACAGACTGCCCGAACTGCCGCTGCCAAAGGCCGCGCCCATGTCGGCGCCCTTGCCATGCTGCACGAGGATCAGACCGATCATGCCGAGCGCGGATAGGATCTGCACCGCAAGAATAATGTTGACAACCATACCCATGTTCAAACTCCTAAATTGTTCGGATCGTTGCAGTCACCAGTGCGGATCACTGGGCTGCGGAAATGATTTGCAGGAAGTCGGCCGGCTTCAGCGAAGCGCCGCCGACCAGACCTCCATCGATATCTGGCTGCGCGAGCAACTCCGCCGCGTTCGCCGCATTCATGCTGCCACCGTACAGCAGCTTGATGACGTCCGCCTTTTGCGAAGCCGCCGCCAACTGGGCGCGCAACACCGCGTGTACCTGCTGCGCCTGCTCGGGCGTGGCCGTCTTGCCCGTGCCGATGGCCCAGACGGGCTCGTAGGCCACAACGATTTCGCTCACGCAATGCGTGACTGCATGGATGGCAGCGGCCAGTTGGCGCTTGACGACCGCCTCGGTCTTGCCATCTTCGCGCTCGGCCAGCGTCTCACCCACGCAGACAATCGGCGTGATGCCAGCGGCGAGAGCGCGCTGCGCCTTGGCACCCACGACGGCATCGGTCTCGCCATGGTACTGGCGGCGCTCCGAGTGACCCACGAGCACGTAACGCGTGCCGAATTCCTTGAGCATGGCGGCCGACATTTCTCCGGTGTAGGCACCCGACTCGTGCGCCGACACATCCTGTGCGGCCAGCGCAATCGGAGAGTTGGCAAGAAGCTGCTGCACCTGCGAGAGATAGGGAGCCGGCACGGCCACCGCGATGTCGCAGAGCGCGCGGGCACCGACGGCCTCGTTCAGCGCGTTCAGCAGCGCCGCATTGGCAGCCAGGCCACCATTCATTTTCCAGTTACCGGCGATGAGTTTCTTGTTGTTCATATATCCCAAGTCAAAACGATCTTGCCTGTATGTTGATTGGATTCCATGAGTTCGTGCGCCTTGGCTGCATCTTCCGCAGCGAAGGTGCTGTGGATCACGGGCCGCACCTTGCCTGAGGCAAGCAGCGGCCAGACCTTGTCACGCAACGCCCTGGCAATCGCAGCCTTGAAAGCCCCGGAACGCGGACGCAGGGTCGAGCCGGTGATGGTCAGCCGTTTGCGCAGCACGAGACCCGCATTGAATTCCGACTTCACGCCGCCCTGCACCGCGATGATGACGATGCGGCCATCTTCGGCCAGGCACTCCACCTCGCGCGCGACATACGAGCCCGCCACCATGTCGAGCACCACATCCACGCCCTTGTCCCCGGTGATGCGACGCGCCTCGGCCACGAAATCCTGGGTCTTGTAGTTGATGGCGAAATCCGCACCCAATTCGAGGCAGTTGCGGCACTTCTCGTCGCTTCCGGCAGTCACGATCACGGTGGCACCAAAGGCCTTGCCGAGCTGGATCGCCGTCACACCAATGCCGCTGCTGCCGCCCTGGATCAGCAAGGTCTCGCCCGCAGCCAGATGGCCTCGGTCGAACACGTTGCTCCATACCGTGAAGAAGGTCTCGGGCAGAGACGCCGCCTCGACGTCGCTGAAACCCTCGGGCACCGGCAGACACTGCGCGACTGGCGCAACGCACCATTCGGCATAGCCGCCTCCGGCAACCAGTGCGCAGACACGGTCGCCGATCTGGAGACCAGCGGCCTGCATGGCCTCGGCATCACCCGCCTCGACCACGCCCGCCACTTCCAGCCCCGGCAGATCGGATGCGCCCGCTGGCGGCGCATACGCGCCCTTGCGTTGCAAAACGTCGGGGCGGTTGATGCCGCTCGCGCGCACGCGGATGAGCAATTCGCCCTTGCCGGCCTGCGGCATGGGACGCTCACAGATTTTCAGCCCCTCAGGCGGGCCAAAGGCCGTGATTTCCACGGCACGCATTGTCGACGTCATCCTTCACGATCCAAGGTTTTGGCGTCCGGCATCCGGACCCGCGTGCACGGACAGAAACCCGCCCGCGCACTTTTTCCTGAAACAAACATGCCGCCGCCCGAAAGGCCGGCGGCACCAGCCGCTATCGCTTATTGCTGTTGTTGCTGCTGCTGGTCGTCGCGGTTCTCACGACGCTCGCCCCGATCATCGCGGCGCTCGCGGCGGTCGCCACGTTGCTCGCCACGATCACCGCGCTCTTGCGGCGCAGGACGACCGCTGTCGCCAGCAGGACGATCCAGCAGAGCCTTCATGGACAGCTTGACGCGGCCCTTCTCGTCGGTTTCGAGAACCTTGACCTTGACGATCTGGCCTTCCTGCAGATAGTCGGACACCTTCTCGACACGCTCGTGGGCGATCTGGGAGATGTGCAGCAAACCGTCCTTGCCGGGCAGCAGGTTGATCAGCGCGCCGAAGTCGAGAATCTTGGTGATCGGGCCTTCGTAGACCTTGCCGATTTCCACTTCTGCGGTGATCTGCTCGATGCGGCGCTTGGCCTCATCCGCCTTCGCGCCGTCTGTGGCCGCGATGGTGATGGTGCCGTCTTCCTCGATGTTGATCTGCGTGCCGGTTTCCTCGGTCAGCGCACGGATGGTCGCGCCGCCCTTGCCGATCACGTCGCGGATCTTTTCGGGGTTGATCTTCATGGTGTAGAGCTTGGGAGCGAAGTTCGAGACTTCGGTCTTGGCCTCGCCCATGGCTTCCTGCATCTTGCCCAGAATGTGCATGCGCGCTTCCTTGGCCTGCGCCAGAGCGACCTGCATGATTTCCTTGGTGATGCCCTGGATCTTGATGTCCATCTGCAGCGCGGTAATGCCGTTGGTCGTGCCAGCAACCTTGAAATCCATGTCGCCCAGGTGATCCTCGTCACCCAGAATGTCGGTCAGCACGGCGAAACGGTTGTCTTCCTTGATCAGGCCCATGGCGATACCGGCCACGTGCGCCTTCATCGGAACGCCCGCATCCATCATCGACAGGCAGCCACCGCAGACCGAAGCCATCGACGAAGAACCATTGGACTCGGTGATTTCCGACACCACACGGATCGTGTAGGGAAACTCTTCCTTGGTCGGCAGCACGGCGATCAGCGCGCGCTTTGCGAGGCGACCGTGGCCGATTTCGCGGCGCTTGGTCGAACCCATGCGGCCCACTTCACCGGTGGCAAAGGGAGGCATGTTGTAGTGGAAAATGAAGCGGTCTTCGAACTCGCCGGCCAGCGCGTCGATGCGCTGCGCGTCGCGTTCGGTGCCGAGCGTGGAAATCACCAGCGCCTGGGTTTCACCACGCGTGAACAGCGCCGAGCCGTGAGTGCGCGGCAGCACCGAGTTGCGGATTTCGATGGGGCGCACGGTGCGCGTGTCACGACCGTCGATGCGTGGCTCACCGGCCAGGATCTGGCTGCGAACGATCTTCGCCTCAATGTCGAACAGCAGGCCTTCGACCTTCACCGCGTCGAACTCGACACCCTCTTGCTTGAGCGAAGCCAGCACCGAAGCGGTGGCCTCGCGCAGGGCCTGCGTGCGGGCCTGCTTGGAACGGATCTGGTAGGCAGCGCGCAGCTTTTCTTCGGCGAGTTGCGTGACCTTGGCGATGAAGCCTTCGTCCTTGGCGGGAGCTTGCCAGTCCCACACGGGCTTGCCTGCTTCGCGCACCAGTTCGTGGATCGCGTTGATCGCGATCTTGCCTTGCTCATGACCGAACACCACCGCGCCCAGCATCACTTCTTCAGGCAGTTGCTGCGCTTCGGATTCCACCATCAGCACAGCGGCTTCGGTACCGGCCACCACCAGATCCATCTGCGAATCCTTGCGGGCGGTCTGACCGGGGTTCAGCACGTATTCACCGTTGATGTAGCCAACGCGTGCGGCGCCAATCGGGCCGCTGAACGGGATACCGGAGATCGACAGCGCGGCGGAAACGGCGATCATCGCGGCGATGTCGGCGTCGACTTCGGGTTCAAGGAGATGGTGTGGATGACCACATGCACCTCGTTGTAGAAGCCTTCGGGGAACAGCGGACGGATCGGGCGGTCGATCAGGCGGCTGGTCAGGGTTTCCAGTTCGCTGGGCTTGGCTTCACGCTTGAAGAAGCTGCCGGGAATCTTGCCAGCGGCATAAGTCTTCTCGATGTAGTCCACGGTCAGCGGGAAAAAGTCCTGACCGGCCTTGGCATTCTTGGAACCCACGACGGTGGCCAGAACCACGGTGTCGTCGATGTTGACGAGCACCGCGCCGGACGCCTGACGCGCGATTTCACCGGTTTCCATGACGACGGTCTTGTCGCCCCACTGGAAGCTCTTGGTCACTTTGTTGAACATGGTCATTGAATGAACTCCATTTGTATTTTGGAAGCGGAGAACCCGGTCTCCGCATGGGATGGAGGGCAACTCAGAACACGATGCCATTCCAGTGAACCTGCCCTGTGTGCCTGTCGGCCAGGGCCATTGGAATGACACAGCTTCGCTCTTTATTGCTGCTCCGAAGTAAAAAACGCCTGAGCTAGCGTGCTAACCCAGGCGTTTTTTCATGCCAGTGCAATTACTTGCGCAGACCCAGCTTGGCGATCAGCGCGGTGTAACGTTCAGCGTCCTTGGACTTCAGGTAATCCAGCAGCTTGCGACGACGGCTCACCATGCGCAGCAGGCCACGACGACCGTGGTGATCCTTGGCGTGTTGCTTGAAGTGAGGAGTCAGTTCGTTGATGCGAGCGGTCAGCAGAGCCACTTGCACTTCTGGGCTACCTGTGTCGGTTGCGGAACGGGCATTGGCCTTGACGACCTCAGCCTTGATGGTAGATGCGATCATGATTTTTTCCTTGGAACGGGACCCGGATGAGCTACAAAACTTGCAGCATCAAAGTCCTTTGATTACTTGCGCTGTCGGCTGGAACGGTCAACAGCGTGCGTCCTGCACCATGCAAAACCCGACGATTATAGCAAAACGCGTCCGCCACGGCTCTGGCGCGCCCGGCTGCGGCAATATGCACGCCACTGACATGGCTCATCGACGCGCCGCCCGCAAGGCTCAAAGATGACGAACCCCATCCACACACAAAGGGAGTCATTCATGCGCCAGCATCTTTTCGGAGCCGCACTCTGCATCGCCTTGGTCGGCATCACTCTGTCAACGCCGGGCCACGCCACCAGGAAAACCAAGGAGTCCAGGGCATCGGCAACGCAGCGCACGAAGATCAAGATCGAGAAAAGCGATTCGAGCGAGTCACAGACCGAGAGAGACAAACGACTCTACAGAGAATGCCAGGGCCTGCCAAATGCCGGGGCTTGCGCGGGCTACACGCGCAGGTAAAAGACGCACATCATGCGGACCAATACGCCAGACTTCCCGGGATTTTGAATATTCCCCGAAACACCGAAATTTCCATGCTAGAATCCAAAGCTTGGCGGCTGTAGCTCAGCTGGATAGAGTACTTGGCTACGAACCAAGGGTCGTGGGTTCGATTCCTGCCAGCCGCACCAAAACGACAAGCCTCAGAGTGGAAACGCTCTGAGGCTTTTTCGTTTCTGCGCCGCCCCAATGGCCTTCTCGCTCGTGCTTGCCGTTCTGAGGCAAGATAACGCCATGAACAAGGCCTTCACCAAAGAATCCGACGGAGATGACGACGAGGACGACCTGCCGCAAGCCACCGGTATCCCTGCGGGCAGCAAGAACTACATCACGCCCTCCGGCTACGCGCGGCTGCGTGCGGAACTCATGCACCTGATCGATACGGAGCGCCCGCAGATCGTGGACATCGTGCACTGGGCCGCAAGCAACGGTGATCGCTCGGAAAACGGCGACTATCTGTACGGCAAGAAACGGCTGCGCGAGATCGACCGCCGCATCCGTTTCCTCACCAAGCGCCTTGAAATTGCCGAAGTGGTCGATGCATCGCAGCACCAGGGCAGCGATCAGGTGTTCTTTGGCGCCACGGTGACCTATGTCGATGACCTTGATGATATGGAACGCACCGTCACCATCATGGGCGTGGATGAGGCGGACAACGCGCAGCAGCAGATCAGTTGGGTCTCGCCGGTGGCGCGCGCGCTCGTCAAGTCGCGCGAGGGCGACGAGGTGACCCTGCAGACGCCTGCGGGAATTCGCACGCTGGAAATTGTCGAAGTGCGCTACCCACCCGCTCCGAAGCCGTAGCGCCCGCGCAATGAAAAATGCCAGCGACACGGCTGGCATTTCGTTTTGGCGCTTGGCCAAAGCAAGCAGGCCGTGTCTCAGGTCGCCAGCGGGATTTCGCGCAGCACGCGCAAGACCGAATTCGTGCGCCGCAGATTGCGCAGCACCGATTCGAGATGCGCGAGATCACGCACCTGGATCAGGAAGCGCAGATCGATGGTTTCCTCCATCGCCTCGCCCTCCATTTCCACGCGCACGATGTCGGCCTCGGAATTGGCCAGTTCAGCGGCCACGCGCGCGAGCACGCCCTTGCCATTGGTGACCGTGACGACGATGCCGGTCTCGAACGAGCGCGCGGGCTCCTCGGCCCAGTCCACGGCAATGAAGCGGTCGCCATCCTTGGCCTGCAATTTCATCGCGACCGCGCAACGCACGTTGTGCACCACCAGCCCCTCGCCGCGACCCAGATAGCCCGTGATCGGATCGCCGGGCACCGGGCGGCAACACTGGGCGTACTGCACCGACGCGCCTTCGCTGCCATCGAGCGTGATTCCGCCTTGCGAGATGGTTTCGTGCGAGCTGTAGCGTTCGCGCGTCAGCAGCAGGGCATCGGGGCGCTGGCCATCCTCGGACATCAACAGCGCCATGCGCTTGGCGACGATGCTGGCCACGCGCTTGCCAAGGCCGATATCGGTCATGAGCTCGGAGCGCGTGCGACTGCCGGTAAAGCGCAGCAGCTTTTCCCAGATGGGCGCCTGCGAATCCTCGTCGGGCAGATTTTCCATGCCCTCGGCACGCACCGCCTGCGTGAGCAGCTTCTCGCCGAGGCTGGCCGATTCGGTCAGTTCCATCGTCTTGAGATAGTGGCGAATCTTGGAACGCGCACGCCCGGTGCGAACGAACGCCAGCCACGCGGGATTTGGATGCGAATCCTCCATGGAGACGATCTCCACCACGTCGCCGTTCTTGAGCTCGGTGCGCAGCGGCACCTGCTCGCCGTTGATCTTGCCCGCCACTGCATGATCGCCCACGTCGGTATGCACCGCATACGCGAAATCGACGACCGTGGCACCCCGTGGCAACGCCATGATCTGGCTCTTGGGCGTGAACACATAGACCGCGTCCGGGAACAGATCGACCCGCACGTGATCCCAGAATTCGGCCGCGTCGCGGGTTTCGTTCTGGATGTCGAGCAGCGACTGCAACCACTTCGTGCCCATGCGCTCGACGGACGACGCGCCTGCGCCGCCGACTTCCTTGTACAGCCAGTGCGCCGCCACGCCGGCCTCGGCCACGACATTCATCTCTTCCGTGCGGATCTGGAACTCGATGTTCACGCCCGCAGGGCCCACCAAGGTGGTGTGCAGCGACTGATAGCCATTGGCCTTGGCGATGGCGATGTGGTCCTTGAACTTGCCGGGCACCGGCTTGTACATCTGGTGCAGCACGCCGATGGCCGTGTAGCAGTCGGTCACCGTGGGCACGATGACGCGGAAACCGTAGATGTCGGTCACCTTGGCGAAGCTCAGATGCTTCTCCGTCATCTTCTCGTAGATCGAGTACATGGTCTTTTCACGACCGGCCACCCGCACGGCCATTCCCATGCGGCTGAAGGCCAGATCGATCTCGCCCTGGACCTTGGCGACCAGATCGCGGCGGCGGCCACGCGCCTTGTTCACCGCCTTGGAGAGCGTCGCGTAGCGCCATGGATGCAGGTGGCGAAACGCCAGATCCTGAAGTTCGCGAAACGTCTGGTTCAGCCCGAGGCGATGCGCGATCGGAACGTAAATTTCTATCGTCTCGGACGAGATGCGGCGCCATTTGGAACGCGGCATGTCCGAGAGCGTGCGCATGTTGTGCGTGCGGTCGGCCAGCTTGATCAGGATGACGCGCACATCGCGCGCCATGGCAAGCAGCATCTTGCGGAACGACTCGGCCTGGTTTTCCTCACGCGTGTCGAACTGCAGCTTGTCGAGCTTGGTCAGGCCGTCGACCATCTCGGCGACCGAAGCGCCGAAGCGCGTGACCAGATCGGCCTTGGTCACGCCGCAATCCTCCATGGCATCGTGCAGCAGCGCGGCGCTCAGCGCCTGGGCATCGAGCTTCCAGCTCGCACACAGCCCGGCCACGGCAATCGGATGCGTGATGTAGGGCTCGCCGCTGTTGCGCATCTGGCCCAGATGGGCCTGATCCGCGAAACGGTAGGCCTTGCGCACCAGCTCGATGCTCGCATCGTCGAGATAGTCGAGTTTCTCCAGAAGCGCGGCAAAGCTTGCCGCCGCCGCATTGGCAGCAGCCGCAGACGAGCCGCCGGGAACCTTGACCGGAGGGCTGATATTCGACGATGTAGCGGATGTCTGGTTAGACACTACGTTCATGCCCCAAATGTAGCGTGTGCAAAAGAATATGACTATAAGGTGCTATAGAACTTGCGTGGCCTTGTAGGGACTCCATCAATGCAATGGAGTCGCCGCTCTCCAGCCCGTTTGCCCCGCAAAGCGGCCCCGGAGGGCCGATGCTGCACCGCAACAAGCCCCATGATAAACATCCCACGACGCGCGCATTAAGCGCCAGCGTTGTCAGAGCGCATCAGCGATTGATTTTGATGCGAAAAACTGTATGGCTGAGAGAAAAATCTCAATCGCCAACCGAGGATGGTGATGAAAAGTCTGCGGCAACCAAGCCACGCCGTGAGTCAACGATACCTCAGGCACAAAAAAAGCGCCGTCAGACGGCGCTTTTCCGGTTTGCAGGCCAATGGCTCGCGCCTATGACCCAAGGGACATGAATTGCAAAAAATCAGCCCGGAACCTTCTTGAGCATTTCCAGACCCACCTTGCCGGCAGCGATCTCGCGCAGCGCGGTGACGGCGGGCTTGTTGCGGCTCTCAATCTTGGGCGAATGGCCCTGGCTCAACATGCGGGCACGATAGGTCGCTGCCAGAACCAGTTGAAAACGGTTGGGGATTTGCTCGAGGCAGTCTTCCACAGTGATGCGGGCCATGTGATTCTCCGGGGATCCAGTTCAAGGAATATGGAGCGATTCGAAAGTATCAGCCCGGGCTCTTCGCTGGGCGGCGTACTTCAGACGCTGTGCGTGAACGATGGTTTTCAGGTCGAAAAGCGCATGTTCAAAAACTTCGTTGATTATAACGAAGTCGAAATTGCATGCCTGAGACATCTCGTCGGACGCGTTGACGAGACGCGTTTCGATGACCTCGGGCTCATCCTCACCGCGCCGTTCCAGACGCGAGCGCAGCTCTTCCCAGCTTGGCGGCAGAATGAACACCAGCACGGCATTGGCAAAGGTCTTCTTGACCTGCATCGCGCCCTGAAAGTCAATCTCCAGGATGACGTCGCCGCCCTTGCCCACGCGATCCTCGATTGCCCGCTTGGACGTGCCATAGCGGCGACCATGCACATTGGCCCACTCGACGAAACCGTTGGCCGCCACCATGGCGTCGAACTCCTGATCCGACGCGAAAAAATATTCCCGGCCATGCTTTTCCTGCCCGCGAGGCGCGCGCGTGGTGTGCGAAACCGAAGGCTGCACTCGCGTGTCCAGTTCGCGCAAGGCCTTCACCAGACTGGATTTACCTGCCCCGCTCGGTGCAGACACTACAAATAGATTACCTGGATAGTCCATAGATTGGAGCGCTAGCTGCGCTGACAAAACGGAAGAATTATCACTCGATGTTCTGCACCTGCTCGCGCATTTGTTCGATCAACACCTTCATGTCCACACTTATTTTTGTCAGCTCCATCGCCGCAGACTTCGAGCCCAGCGTGTTGGCCTCGCGGTGCAGTTCCTGAATCAGGAAATCAAGGCGCTTGCCGACCTCGCCGCCCTTTTTGAGCAGGTGCTCGATCTCGTCGAGGTGCGAATCAAGGCGCGTGATCTCCTCAGCCACGTCGATGCGAATGGCAAAGGCCGTGGCTTCGGTGAGTGCGCGATCCTGCGCCGCCTCCGGGGCCACGCTGCCTTCGGCCAGCTCCATGGCCTCCTTCCAGCGCTCCATGAAGCGCTGGCGCTGCTGCTCGACGAGCCTCGGCACGAGCGGAACCGCCTGCCGGGCCAGCACCCGCAACTGGCTGATACGATCAAGCAAGGTGGCTGCTAGGCGCTCGCCCTCGCGCTCACGGGCGGTGGTCAGATCGTTCAAGGTGCCTTGGGCGAGCTTCTTGAGCGGCTCGCTCCAGTCGAGCCCCGCGCCCGAACCCGCAGCGCACATGCGCAGCGCATCCGATACGCTGAGCGGCGCGGCATCGGGAAGCCAGGCCGTCACGGTGTCCTGTAGCGAACACAGGCGCTGCAGCATTTGTGGAGACGGATCCGGCAGCGCAGCGCTGTCGTTGGCGTCGACGAAAAATGCCCGCACCTCGACCTTGCCGCGCTTGAGCCTGGCCGTGAGCAGGCTGCGCAGCATCGGCTCCTGCGCGCGCAAGTCCTCGGCCAGACGAAAAGAAAGATCCAGAAAGCGGCTGTTCACCGATCTGATCTCCAGCCCCAGTTGCCTGTGCGACGCGTTTTGCCGCTCTTCGCTCACTGGCGCTTCCAGCTGTGCGCTGGCATATCCTGTCATGCTGTAAACTGCCATTGGACTTTTCGGTGATTGGTTGCTTGCAATCCGGCGATTATCCGGGTTCTGACCGACCCGTGATTGCATCCACTGCCATATGTCGAAAATCAAACCCTCCTCACTGCCCCCGGACACCGTCGTCGGCGGATACCGAATCGTTCGCCGCGTCGCCGCTGGCGGCTTCGGCGTGGTCTATCAGGCCATTGGTACCGACGATCAGCCGGTCGCGGTCAAGGAATACCTGCCGTCCTCGCTGGCCTCGCGCGCACCGGGCGAACTCGCGCCCGTGGTTGCGCCCGAGAAACTGTCGCTGTATCGCCTCGGGCTCAAGAGCTTCTTCGAAGAAGGCCGCTCGCTCGCGCAGATTTCCCACCCTTCCGTGGTGAGCGTGCTGAATTTCTTTCGCGAGAATGAAACCGTTTACATGGTGATGAACTACCTCGAAGGCGCAACGCTTCAAGACTTCATCATCACCGCGCGCGACCAGAAGGCGCAGAAGATCTTTCGCGAATCGACCATCCGCTCGCTGTTCGACGAGGTGCTGCGCGGCCTGCGCATCGTGCATCAGCACAAGATGCTGCATCTGGACATCAAGCCCGCCAACATCTTCATCACCGACGATGACCGCGCGGTGATGATCGACTTCGGCGCCGCGCGCGAAGTGCTGTCCAAGGAAGGCAACTTCATTCGTCCCATGTACACGCCGGGCTTTGCCGCGCCGGAGATGTATCGCCGCGATTCGCAGATGGGGCCGTGGACCGACATCTACGCCATCGGCGCCTGCATCTATGCCTGCATGCACGGCTATCCGCCCACCGAAGCCACGCAGCGTTCGGACAAGGATCGCCTCACCGCCGCGCTCGCCAAGATGCGCGGCCTGTACTCCGACAATCTCATCGAGGTGGTCGAATGGTGCATGGCGCTTGACCCGCTGTCGCGCCCGCAGTCGGTGTTTGCGCTGCAAAAGGAACTGAGTCGCGAAGGCGAGCGTCGTTACACCAAACTCACGGTCGCGGAGAAAATGCGCCTGCAAATCGACACACTCGTCGCTGATACACGCCACAACGTCCTGAAAGCAGGCAGCGGCACAGGAAAGATCCAATGAAATTTTCCGTCTTCCAGGTCAGCCGCAGGGGCGGTCGCGAGAAAAACGAAGACCGCATGGGCTACTGCTATACGCGCGAATCCGGGCTGTTCGTGCTCGCGGACGGCATGGGCGGCCACCCCGACGGCGAGGTCGCCGCGCAGATCGCCATCCAGACCGTGTCTGCGCTCTTTCAGCGCGAGGCCAAACCGGCGCTCGCCGACGTACCGACCTTTCTGACCGCAGCCCTGCTGACCGCGCACCACCAGATCCTTCGCTACACCAGCGACAAGTCGCTGGGCGACTCGCCACGCACCACCATCGTCGCGGCCGTCGTGCAGGATGGGCGGGCGCGGTGGATTCACTGCGGCGACTCGCGCCTGTACATGGTGCGCGAGGGCCAGTTGGTCACGCGCACCCGAGATCACTCGTACCTTGAACTGCGCAATGCGTCGTTCCAGGGTCTTGAGAACATCAACCGCAATGTGCTGTTCACCTGCCTTGGCTCGCCTTCCAAGCCGGTCTACGACATCAGCGACCCGGTGATGCTGGAGCAAGGCGACCGGCTGCTGCTGTGCTCCGACGGTCTCTGGGGATCGCTTAGCGACGAGCGCATTGCCGACGAACTCGGTCGGCATGCGGTTGCCGAATCCGTTCCCAATCTGGTCGAGGAGGCTTTGCGCGAGGCAGGTTCATCGAGCGACAACGTCACCGTGGTGGCGATGGAATGGGAAACACCGGATCAATTCGCATCGACGATGGGCATCTCCACCGACGACATCAACGAAGACGTGTTCGCCTCCACCATACAGGCCGGGCTGATGGACGGCGCGGGCTTTCACGACGACATCGACGATCTGGACGACGAAGCCATCGAGCGTTCGATTGCCGAGATCAACGAGGCCATTCGCCGCAGCTCCGCAGCGCGCAAGGCCTGAAAAGCGGACAATCGACGGTTCTACGGACGCGGGCGCCCGCCCCGGAGCCCGCTCGCGGTGCCGCGTCGGTACTGCACAAAGCATTCAACCCGAAGCGGTTCGCCATTCCTGCCTGCACAGGGACCGGACCGCCGGAGCACTACGCAATGACCACCAACACCAATACCACCAGTGAGTTCACCCGCATCGGCCGCGCCAATGACGCGCTGCGTCCGGTGCGCATCAGCCGCCACTACACCATGCATGCCGAGGGTTCGGTGCTGATCGAGTTCGGCAACACCAAGGTTCTTTGCACCGCATCGGTGGAAGATCGCGTGCCGCCCACAAACGCGGCAGCGGCGAAGGCTGGCTCACCGCGGAATACGGCATGCTGCCGCGCGCCACGCATTCACGTTCCGACCGCGAAGCCGCCCGGGGCAAACAAACGGGCCGCACGCAGGAAATCCAGCGCCTCATCGGCCGCAGCCTGCGCGCCGCGTTCGATCTCTCGCGGCTCGGCGAGCGCACCCTCCAGCTCGATTGCGATGTGATCCAGGCCGACGGCGGCACGCGCACGGCGGCGATCACGGGCGCATGGGTGGCGACACATGACGCAGTCACGCAACTGCTGGCTACGGGCAAGATCACCGAGTCCCCGATCATCGCGGAAGTAGCGGCGATCTCGGTGGGCATCGTGGGCGCACAGCCGATGCTCGATCTCGAATATCGCGAAGACGTCGCCTGCGACACCGACATGAACGTGGTGATGACCGGCGCGGGCCATTTCATCGAAATCCAGGGCACGGCCGAAGGCGCGGCTTTCTCGCGCAATGAAATGGAGCAACTGCTCGACCTAGCGGACAAAGGCATCCGTGAGCTGATTGCCTTGCAGAAGCAGTCTCTGGCTTGATCGGGGCAGACCATGAAAATCGTTCTTGCGTCGAACAACAAGGGCAAGCTGGCCGAGCTGCAATCCATGCTCGAGCCGCTTGGCGTCGAGTTGATTGCGCAGTCGCAACTCTTCGCGGGCGAGGCCGAAGAGCCGTACCACACCTTCGTCGAAAACGCGCTCGCCAAGGCCCGCTTCGCCGCAGAAAGAACCGGCCTGCCTGCAATTGCCGATGACGCCGGCATGTGCGTGGAGGCGTTCGGCGGCCTGCCGGGCGTGCAGACCGCGTATTACTGCACACAGTTCGGCTACGAAAAAAGCGATGCCAACAACGTGCGCGCGCTGCTCGAACAAATGCAGGACATCGACAACCGCCGCGCCACGATGGTGAGCACGCTGGTCGCCGTTCGCAGCGCGCTCGACCCCGAGCCACTGATTGCCGTGGGCCGCGTGCGCGGCGAGATTCTGCGCGAGCCCAAGGGCACGAACGGATTCGGCTTCGATCCGATCATGTTCATTCCGGAGCTTGGAAACACCTTCGCTCAATTGCCGCCCGTGGTGAAGAATTCATACAGCCACCGGGGCCGCGCCACCCAGCAAATGCTCGACATGCTACGTGAAAACTGGTTCTGAGCACGGCTCAAGATTCATTCGACCATGAGCATCCCCATCGTTTCCGCCGACACCGCGAGCCCTGCGGTCGGCAAGCCGCTTCGTGGCATTCAGGACTACATGCGCCCCGGTGTGCTGCAATTCAAAAGCCTGCCACCGCTGTCGCTGTACATCCACCTGCCGTGGTGCCTCAAAAAGTGTCCCTATTGCGACTTCAATTCACATGAAGTGCGAAGTGAATTTTCATCGAACGGCAACGCGCCAGAGAAACAATACCTCGCCGCGTTGATGGCCGACCTCGAAGCCGCGCTGCCGCTGATCTGGGGTCGTCCGGTGCACAGCATCTTCATCGGCGGTGGCACGCCGAGCCTGTTCTCGCCCGGTTCCATCGATCAGCTTTTGAGCGACGTGCGCGCGCGCCTGCGCCTCGAGGCCGACTGCGAAATCACCATGGAGGCCAATCCCGGCACGTTCGAGAAGGACCGCTTTCGCGCCTATCGTGCGGCAGGCATCACGCGCCTTTCGATTGGCGTGCAGAGCTTTGACGACCGCCACCTCAAGGCGCTTGGCCGCGTGCACGACCGAGCCCAGGCGCTGGCGGCCGTGCAGGAGGCCGCCGCATCGTTCGACACCTTCAATCTCGACATCATGTACGCGCTGCCGGGCCAGAGCCTGCTGGATCTCGAGCGTGACCTGCAGACCGCGCTGTCGTTCGCGCCGCCGCATCTTTCGGTCTACCACCTGACGATCGAGCCGAACACCTATTTCGCAAAATACCCGCCCGTAATTCCGGACGACGACACGGCCTATGAAATGCTGGATCGCATCACCGAATTGACGGGCGCGGCCGGCATGCAGCGCTACGAAATATCGGCCTACGCGCGTCCTCACCATGAGTGCCATCACAACACCAACTACTGGCAGTTTGGCGACTATCTCGGCATCGGAGCGGGCGCGCACAGCAAGCTGAGCTTTGCGCATCGTGTCGTGCGCCAGGTGCGTTTGCGGGATCCCCAACGCTACATGGACGCTGCGCTTGCGGGCCTGGCCGTGGCGCAGGACGATGACGTACGGCGCGCCGACCTGCCCTTCGAATACATGCTCAACGCCCTGCGCCTGCGCGACGGCTTCTCGCTTGAGGACTATGTCGAACGCACCGGCACGCCGCTATCCACGATTGATGCGGGCCTGAAGGAAGCCGAGGCGCGCGGGCTCATCACGCGCAAGGGTCTCATGGTGCAACCGACCGAGCGCGGCTTTGATTTCCTGAGCGATCTACAGGCGCTGTTTCTCGCGCCGTGATCGTCGTGATCGCAGCAGCGCGCTGGCGGCGGAAGCTCAGCCGCAACGCGCCGCGATGATTTTTCCGCCCGCGTCGATCTCGAGATTCAGGCGCTGCTGATCGAACTCCTTGGTCACCACCTGCCCCGGCCTCAGCACGCGCGCCATGCGCGCTCCCGAGCGCACGCGCGCATCCTCGGTCACCTTCACGGTCGGTGTCTTGCCGACGGCCCATTGCGCGGCCTGTGTATTGCAGATGTCACCTGGAGGCGCGGTCGATTTGCCAATCGGCTCCGGTGCCGATGGCGGCGGCGCGGTGGTCGTCGCAGCGGGTGCCGCAGGCGCCGTCTGTTGCGGCGCGAGATTCGAGCATCCGGCCACCACCAAGGCCGTACCGAGCGCGAGAAAAATCGATGAGAACGAACGCATTGCCGACACTCCTTAGATCAGGGTTCCGTGGAAATCAGGGCCAGACCTTAACCGATGCGGACACCAGCGGAGTGATCAACCGTAACCATGGCAGCATCGCGCATCGAGTCATTCAACGCATCGCAAACTGCTCGCTGTGCAGCCGCCACCGCCCTGCACCGATTCGCCAGCGCGCAGCGCGCACGGCATCAGCGAGTCCGCTCGGCCCGCAGAGCCAGATATCGAGCGGACGCGTGCCATGCCGCGCCAGCGCACCGGGTTCGAAATAGTTGCCGGACGCCGCGTCATGGACGGTGAGCTGCACCGGCGGAGACGCGTGTTCGCAAAGCTGGCGCACGCGCGCAAGCAGAGGATCCGTCGCGGCATTGCGCGTGCAGTAGTGCATGTGCACCGGATCGCTTTCCATCCCGGCTTGCGCATGGCTTGCGGCAGACTGGCGCGATTCGAGAAAGGCAAGAAACGGCGTGATGCCCACGCCGCCCGCAATCCATACCTGACTGCGGCCTGCGTTTGCGTTTGCGTTTGCGTCGAAGCGACCATAGGGCCCCTCGATCCACACTCGCTGCCCCGCCTTCAACAGCGATGGCAACGCGCTCGTGCAATCACCGAGCGGCTTGATCACGAGGCGCAGCAAAGGCTCGCCGCCCGGACCGCGACCGAGCGCCTCGGGCGCGCTTGCAATGGTGAACGGATGCGCGCCCTCCGCGCGGTTGATCGTCAGAAAAACGAACTGACCGGGCCTGTGTCCAGGCCAGCTCGGTGGCATCGCGCAGATCATTTCGAGTGGCCGCACGTCGTCCGCATTCACGTCGCGCTCGGCGCCCAGAACCCGCAGGCCCTGCACGCGCGCCTCATGCGTGCGGGACCGCCCAACACGCCCTGACAGCGAGACCACCGCCGCCACACTGCCCACGCCATACAGCAGCGCCGACATCCATCCGAGCGGTGTGGCCCAGAACGGCGCAGGCATCAGCACCACGGAATGACAGACGAGCGCCAGATAGATCAACGGCATGACGCGATGCGTCCAGCGCCAGTTGCGATAGTTGAGCAGTTGCTGCCAGAGCGTCACGACCAGCAGGACGAGCAGAATATAGAAGGCGATTTCGCCGATGTCCTTGGCGGACGAGCGCAGCCCCTCGGCCCAGGGCAGCGCGGCAACCCGCGCCGGTCGTCCAGCGATGCCCCACAGGTCCTTGATCCAGCCGCCGGACTCCTTCGCGAGCCAATGCGCAATGGAAGCCACGCCCGCGCCAATGCCCGCCCACTTGTGCAGGCGGTAGACCTGATCCATGCCACCCAGCGGACGCTCCATCCATGGCTGGCGCAATGCCAGCACCATGCACAGCGTCATGAGCCCGACTGCGAGAAATCCACTCAGATGCAGCGCATGCTGACGCAACGCCCACCAGCCGGGCGCAGCGCCTTGCGCTTCAAGCGGAAGAATCCGCCACGATGGCGGCGCGGCCGCCATCCACAAAACCGTGATGGCGGTAAGAAGGAAACCCAGTGTGATGTGCTTGCGCATGCTGCCCTCTGCGTGATTCTGATTCTGCGTTCATGTGCTGACGTACTCCCCGTATTTCAGCGATTCTGTTGGGTGCTTTCCACCGCGCCGGAGGTTGCGTTGATGTAGAGCTTGACGCGCTGTCCCTGCGCGTTGTGGGCCTTCGCTTCGTAGCGCCCGTCGTCCCACTCGATTTCCACGATATCGCGGTAACCGGCGGCCTCGATGCGGTCATATATCTGCCGGATGTTCAGCCCCGCGCGGGCCGTCGTCGATGCGGCGGAGGCTGCCGGTGCGCCCTGGTTGGCGCTGCCCTGCGCTGACGCCAGAGACGCCACGCCACCAACGGCAAGCACTACGGCAAAGGGTGCGGCAACACGTACGGCCATTTTGCGAACGACGGTACGATGAGCAGTGAAAGACATAAGAGACTCCTTGAACAGGCGAGTTGGTTGATGGATTGGATCGTTGGCAGACACCTGCTGATCGCCGTGGTGCATTCGGTGCCTGACTGCATTGTTGAAAACCGCCCATGAAGCCAATCTGAACCGTGCGTTCATCGAGCGTTCATCGCGAAGGGGCTAAAACAAGGCGACTCGTTCAACGCGTTTTTCGCAGGCACAGACAAAAAATGAACATCCAAGCACGACACAAACGCTTGCCGCGCCGCGCGCTCGGCGCGGTGAGCCGGTTCGCGCTGGTGCTTGCGCTATGCGCGTCGCCGGGCACGTTGGCGAGGATCGCCGAGGCAGGCGAACACGATCACGAACTGGCCCGCAAAGCGCTGCGCGAGGGCAAGGTACTGCCGCTGCGCGCGGTGCTCGAACAGGTGGAGCGCGACTACCAGGGGCAGGTGCTGGAGGTCGAACTCGAACGCGACGACGGCATGTTCCTCTACGAAATCAAGCTGCTTGGAACGGACGGACGGCTCATGAAACTGGAGATTGATGCGGCCACCGGCAAGGTGCTTCGCAGCAAACAAAAGGGGCGGCATTGATGCGCATTCTGGTGGTCGAAGACGAGCCCACGCTACAGGCGCAGTTGGTCCAGGCGCTTACCCAGGTCAGTCACACGGTCGAGACGGCAAGTGATGGCTTGAACGCCAGACATCTCGGCGAGGTCGAAGATTTCGACGCGGCGATTCTCGATCTCGGCCTGCCGGTCATCGATGGCCTGACCGTGCTGCGCGCCTGGCGCTCGGCCGGACGCACCATGCCGGTGATGATTCTCACGGCCCGCAGCGCGTGGCACGAAAAGGTTGCGGGCATGGACGCAGGTGCGGACGACTATCTCGCCAAGCCGTTTCACATGGAGGAGTTGCTGGCCCGTCTGCGCGCGCTGCTCAGGCGGCTCGGCAATCAGTCGAGCGCCGAATGGCAGTGTGGGCCGATCCGGCTCGATACGCGACAGGCACGCGTGCTGATCGACGGACAGCCGCTCGCGGTCACCAGCCATGAGTTCAAGATTTTGTCGCTGCTGATGCAGCGCGTGGGCGAAGTGCTGTCACGCACCGAACTCTCCGAACACATCTACCCGCAGGATAGCGACCGCGACTCCAATACCATCGAGGTTTTCATAGGCCGCCTGCGCAAGAAGCTGCCGCCCGCCAGCATCGAAACCGTGCGTGGGCTCGGCTACCGAATCGTCGATCCGACGCGCCAAGCCGAATGAGCGAGCCTCTAGACCCACAGGCATCGGCCGCAACGGCGCCTTCATCGGGTTCGCTGCGTGCACGTCTGCTGATCGCCTCGCTCGCATGGATCATTGCCGCACTCGCGCTGACGGGCTGGGGTCTGCGCAACCTGTTCAAGGAACATGTCCATCAGCAACTCGAAGCGCGTCTGCTGCTGCATCTCAATCAGCTCAGCGTGGCTGTGAATGTTGGGCCGGACGGCACGCTCGCCGTTGCCATGCTGGGCGGCGAGCCATTGTTCGACAAGCCTCTTTCCGGCATGTACTGGCAGGTCGACGAACTGGAGATCAACGCGCAAAAGCAGCCCGAGGTTAAACGCGAGGCCGTCGCGCGATCACGTTCGCTGTGGGATCAGGCATTGGCGCTGACGCGCGTCGCAGAGTCCGCCGAGACTGGCCGGAACTACCGCACCACGACACTCAGCGATGGCGAGGGCCGCACCTTGCTCGCCGTGACCCGCAATCTGCAATTGCCCGAAACCCAGGCACCGCCGCTGCGCCTGACGGTAGCGGCCGATCAGATGCTGACGGCAGAACCATTGCAGCACTTCACGTCCATGCTGGTGCTCACGCTGGCCGCGCTTGCGGTCGGACTCGCGATTGCGGTGCTGATTCAGTTGCAATTGGCGCTCAGGCCGCTACAGTCGCTGCGCCAACGCCTTGCCGCCGTGCGCAGTGGAGACACGCGAACGCTCGAAGGGCGGTTTCCCCGGGAGCTACAACCACTGGTCAGCGAATTCAACAAGGTGCTCAACACCAATGCCGAGATCGTGCAGCGTGCGCGCACGCAGGCAGGCAATCTCGCGCACGCGGTGCACACGCCGCTGACCATCATGAGCAACGCGGCTGAGTGCGAGAACACCGCTTTCGCCCAACTGGTGCGCGATCAATCGGCTGTCGCGCGCAGGCAGATCGACCATCACCTCGCACGCGCCCGCGCCGCATCGGCTGCGCGCGCCACGGGCCTGCGCACGCCGGTTCGCGAGCACCTGCTGGCGCTGCTGCGCACGATGGAAAAGCTGCACGCAGACCGGCATCTCCAATTCACGCTCGGCGAGGTGCCTGCGCAACTCGCATTTCGCGGCGAGGAGCAGGACTTCTACGAACTCATGGGCAATCTCGTCGACAACTCAGGCAAATGGGCGCGCAGCCAGGTCGAAATCAGCGCGCGCGCCATCGATGCGCAGCGGCTTGAATTGAACGTCGACGATGACGGCCCCGGACTCAGCGCCGAGCAGCGCGGGCTGGCGTTCCAACGCGGAGTACGACTCGACGAACAGCGCCCCGGATCGGGCCTCGGCCTCGACATCGTGCGCGACCTCGCGCAAACCTACGGCGGCGAGATCACCGCGCTCCCCTCCCCACTGGGCGGACTGCGCATGCAACTGCGCCTTCCCTTGAGTTCCCCGGCAAAAAACGATTGAAGCGCAGGGGTCGGCATCGTCGGCAAACAAAAGCGCCACAGGCACGTTGAAAGTACCTGTGGCGCTTTGCATCTGGTAGGGCCTCCCAGAGTCGAACTGGGCACCAATGGATTATGAGTCCACTGCTCTAACCAAGCATGAGCTAAGGCCCCGGGGAAATTTCTTTTGCTCGTTTGCCGCGCGTCAGGCGGCAAAAAGAGAGCATTGTAATGGCTTCAAGCCCCTCAACTTCTATGGCTCAGGGCGTTCGAGACCAATTTTGAAGTGATGTCGACGATCTGGATCATCTTGTCGTAGGGCATGCGTGTCGGGCCGATGACGCCCAGCGTGCCGACGATCTGGCCGTCGACCTCGTAGGGCGCGCTCACGACGGAGAGTTCCTCGAACGGGACGACCTGGCTTTCGCCGCCGATGAAGATGCGCACACCCTCGGCCTTGCTGGAGTTTTCGAGCAGGCGCAGGATCTGTGTTTTCTGCTCGAACAGATCGAAGGCGCGGCGCAGGTTGCCCATGTCGCTTGAGAAGTCGCTCACCGACAACAGGTTGCGCTCGCCGGAGATCACGACGCTGTCCGCCGTGTCGGACAAGGCTTCCGTGCCGACGTTGACCGCTGCCTGCATCAGCGCGCCGATTTCGCTTTGCAGCGCCTCGACCTCGGATTGCAGCCGTTCGCGCACCTGCTCCATCGCGAGTCCCGAGTAGTTGGCGTTGAGAAAATTCGCTGCTTCGACGAGCTGGGATTGCGAGTAATCGGCCTGCGTGAAGATCACGCGGTTCTGCACGTCGCCATCGGGCGAGACGATGATGACCAGCAAGCGCTTTTCGGAAAGCCTGAGAAATTCGATGTGCCTGAACACCGACTGGCGGCGCGGCGACATCACCACACCGACGAACTGCGAGAGATTGGACAGCAGATTGGCCGCGTTGGCGATCACCTTCTGCGGTTGCTCGGGCATGATCAGCATCGCGGGCAGTTCATCGCGCTGCACGGTGAGCATGGTGTCCACGAACAGCCGGTAGCCGCGCGCGGTCGGGATGCGGCCGGCCGAAGTGTGCGGGCTCGCGATCAGGCCCAGTTCCTCAAGGTCGGCCATGACGTTGCGGATGGTCGCGGGCGACAGCTCCAGTCCCGAAGCGCGCGAAAGCGTTCGCGAGCCCACGGGCTGGCCGTCGGCGATGTATCGCTCGACAAGCGCTTTCAACAGTAACTTGGCACGGTCATCAAGCATTGGGCCATTCTAAGGTGCGGCGCGCCGGTATGCGCAGCGCGTGGCCCGCGTGGCCCTTAACCCTCGAACCGCGTGCCGACACTTGGTGCTAATGCGCTGGCACGACTCGCGGGCATGATATACAAGCATCTGAAGCATTTTCGGTGTGACGATTGCCCTGACTTCCCGCATGCATGCGCCTTTCGCGAACACGCGGAGTCACTCGAGTCACATCAGTTCATGATGTAATTTCCTAATGAATCCCACCTTCCGCAAAGTAGCCCTCATTGGCAAGTACCAGCGTCTGGCATCCGACGCCGCGGCGCGCGAGAAGTCTCGGCTGGCGCTACAGGACATCGGGCAGTTCCTCATCGAACAGGGCTGCGAGGTGCTGCTGGAGGACGAGAGCTACGAGAACACCGGACTGACCGGCTACGAGGTGGCGACCACCGAAGAGATCGGCATGCATGCCGAACTGGCACTGGTGGTGGGCGGCGACGGCACCATGCTCGGCGCGGGCCGCGAACTGGCGCGCTACCGGACGCCGCTGGTCGGCATCAACGGCGGCCGCCTGGGCTTCGTGACCGATATTGCGCTCGAGGACTACCGCAGCGCGCTTGCGCCTATCCTGCATGGCGACTACGAGGAAGACGAGCGCCCGATGATGCGCGCACGCGTCATTCGCGGCGAGGAATGCATGTTCGAGGCGCTGGCGCTCAACGACGTGGTGGTCAATCGTGGATCGACCTCCGGCATGGTGGAGCTGCGCGTCGAAGTCGGCGGCGTGTTCGTCTCGAACCAGCGTGCCGACGGGCTCATTGTCGCGTCGCCTACGGGATCGACCGCCTACGCGCTTTCCGCAGGGGGCCGATGCTGCATCCGTCGCTGCGTGGCTGGGTGATGGTGCCGATTGCGCCGCACACCCTGTCCAACCGCCCCATCGTATTGTCGGATTCTGCCGAGATTGCCATCGTGGTGGTCGGCGGTCGCGATGTTTCCGCCAATTTCGACATGCAGTCGATTGCCAGGCTTCTGCATGGCGACCGCATTCTGGTGACGCGGGCAGAGCACTCGGTGCGCTTTCTGCATCCGCGAGGCTGGAGTTATTTCGCGACGCTGCGCAAGAAGTTGCGCTGGAACGAGGGAGGTTCCTGATATGGCGCTCAAGCGCATTGCATTGCGCGACTTCGTGATCGTGCAGTCGCTGGATCTGGACCTGCAAACCGGTTTTACCGCGCTCACCGGCGAGACCGGCGCGGGCAAGTCGATTCTGATCGACGCACTTCAACTGCTGCTGGGCGCGCGCGCCGACACCGGCGTGATCCGCGAAGGCACGGAGCGCGCCGAGCTGTGCGCGGAGTTCGATCCACCAAAGCAGCTCGCCGCCTGGTTTGAGGATGCAGGCATCGAGCAGGAGGATGTGCTGCTGATTCGCCGTACCATCGACAGCCAGGGCAAGAGCCGTGCATGGATCAACGGCACGCCCGTCACCGCCGCGCAGTTGCGCGTGCTCGGCGAGCATCTGCTGGACATCCACGGTCAGCATGCCTGGCAAAGTCTCACGCGCCACGACAGCGTGCGCGCACTGCTCGATGCCTACGCGGGCGTGCAGACTCAGACGCTCGGCGCACTGTGGAGCGACTGGCGGGAAAAGCTCAAGGCGCTGGAAACCGCGCGCGCCGCGCAGGACACGCTGCAGCAGGAACGCGAGCGCCTGCAATGGCAGATCGCCGAATTGCAGAAGCTCTCGCCGCGCGCCGACGAGTGGGACGACCTCAACGCCCAGCATGCCAAGCTGTCGAACGCGCAATCGCTGCTCGACAATGCGCACGAAGCACTGCGCGCGCTCGAGGACGAGGATCAGGACACGGGCGCGCTCGCCCGGCTCTCGCAGGCGCAGCATCTGCTGCAAAGCTACGAACATGTAGATGATGCCTTTCGCTCGATGGGCGAAGTGCTTTCGGCGAGCCTCGCGCAGGCCGAAGACGTGGTGCGTTCGCTACAGGGTTTTTTGCGCCATACCGAGCTTGAGCCACAGCGCCTGGCCGAACTGGACGCGCGCCTGTCGCAATGGATTTCGCTCGCGCGCCGCTACAAGCGCCAGCCCGAGGATTTACCGGCGCTGTGGGACGGCTGGAAGACGGAACTCAAGGCCCTCGACACGGCGGCCGACATGGATACTCTGGCGGCGACCGAAAGCACCAGCCGCGCGGCCTATGAAAAGGCCGCGCGGGCGTTGTCGCAAAAGCGCTCGAAGGCCGCCCCGCAATTGGCGGCTGCCGTCACCCAGGCCATGCAGACTTTGGGCATGGCCGGTGGGCAATTTGTGGTCGAGATCGACGCCGGAGCCGAACCCGGCCCGGCAGGTGTGGACCACGTGAGTTTTCTCGTCAGCAGCCACCCCGGCATGACGCCCAAGCCGATTGGCAAGGTGGCTTCGGGCGGGGAGCTATCGCGCATTTCTCTGGCGATTTCGGTCACGACGAGCGAGCTGGGCGAAGCGCCGACGCTGATCTTCGATGAGGTCGATTCGGGTGTGGGCGGCGCAGTCGCCGAGACCGTCGGGAGGCTCATGCAGCAACTGGGCCGCGCTCGTCAGGTGCTGACCGTCACGCACCTGCCGCAGGTGGCGGCCTGCGCCGATCATCATCTGGTGGTGGCCAAACACAAGAGCGCACGTGGCACGAGCAGCTCGGTCAAGCCCGCAGAAGATGATGCACGGGTTCAGGAAATCGCACGCATGCTCGGTGGCGAGAAGCTCTCGGCGACCACGCTGGCCCACGCGCGCGAAATGCTGGAACAACCGCAACCGGTTCAATGAATGCCTGCTCAGGAAATTGAGGCAGAGGATAAGTAGTCATGGCGCTCGAAGTTGTGCTGATCACCGGGATGTCCGGCTCAGGTAAATCGGTGGCACTGCATGCTCTCGAAGATGCAGGTTTTTACTGCGTGGACAATCTGCCGCCGGAACTGCTGTCGGCGTTCATCGCGCTGGAGCACGTGAATCATGGCAACCGGCTCGCGATTGCCATGGACGTGCGCAGCGCCACGGCCCTGCCGCTGGTGCCGCTGCAACTCGAGCGAATCCGCGGCGAAGGCATTCGCGTGCAATACCTGTTTCTGGACGCCTCCACCGAAACGCTGGTGCGCCGATTCTCGGAGACACGCCGCCGTCACCCTCTTTCCAAGGACGAACTGCGCGAGGGCCAGAGCGCGCTTTTGCAGACCATTGAACTGGAGCGCGAATTGCTGGCCGATCTGCGGGAGCAGTCGCATGTGATCGACACCAGCGCCATCCGCGCCTCGCAGTTGCAGGGCTATGTGAAAAGCCTGATGGCCGTGCCTCCGAGCCGCATGATTCTGGTGTTCCAGTCGTTCGCCTTCAAGCGCGGCGTGCCGGTCGATGCGGACTATGTGTTCGACGTGCGCATGCTGCCCAATCCACACTACGAACCCGAGCTGCGCGAGCTGACCGGAAAAGACGCGCCCGTGGCCGAGTTTCTCGAGCAGCAACCGGCCGTCAACCAGATGGAAGAGCAGATCTCGCAATTCCTTGAAAGCTGGCTCGATGCGCTGGCCGAAAACCATCGCAGCTATGTGACGGTTGCGATTGGATGCACGGGCGGCCAACACCGCTCGGTCTATCTGGTCGAGCGGCTCGCCAAGCACTTCAGCCCGAAGTGGAACACGCTGCGCCGCCACCGCGAAATGGATGCACGCGCAAGCGGCCGATAAGATTCGCGGGCGTTCCTCGCGCCCTTGGTCAGAGCGTTGCGAGCAGCTTGCGCACGGGAGCCGGAAGACCGAGGTCGGCCCATGCCGAAGGCGCAAAGAAACCGGCACCTTCGACCGCTTCGCCAACGCGCGGCGGGCGCGCCGACGCCTCGGCCACGACGGGATGCAGATACAGATCGCGGTGCGTGAGCACATGCGTGACCACCGGCAGGTCCACAAGCTGCGCTGCGCTTCCCGCAGCATGCTCGAGCAATGCCCGCTCGTCGAAGACCGGCGGGCAATACAGTCCCGCCCAGATGCCGGTCTGCGGCCTGCGCTCCAGCCAGAGCCGCCCCGCTTCGTCGCGCGCAAGCAGCAGCCACCACGAATGCGCACTGCGCTTGAGCGTGCGCGTACGAACGGGGTAATTTTCCGGGTGGCCGTTTCGCCGGGCCACGCACACGGACTCCAGCGGGCACAGCAGGCATGCGGGCGACCGGGGCGTGCATATGCCCGCGCCCAGATCCATCATGCCCTGGGTATAGCGCGGCATATTGTTCTGCAGATCGTCAACCGGCAGAAGCTGATCGGCCAGCGCCCAGAGCCTGCGCTCGTTGCTGGCAACGGCAAGGTCCGCGTCAAAACCCAGCACACGCGTGAGCACGCGCCGCACGTTGGCGTCCAGAATCGCGGACCGTTCACCAAAGCAGAACGAGGCAATCGCACCGGCCGTTGAACGACCGATGCCCGGCAGTGAAGACAGTAGCTCGACGGTATGCGGAAACTCGCCGCCGAATTCGCTCACCACCTGCTGCGCGGCCTTGTGCAGATTGCGCGCGCGGCTGTAGTAGCCCAGTCCGCTCCACAGCGCCAGGACCTCGTCCTGCGGCGCGGCGGCGAGCGCCTTCACGTCGGGAAATCGTTCGAGAAAGCGCGCGTAGTAGTCCAGCACCGTGGCGACCTGGGTCTGCTGCAGCATGATCTCGGAGAGCCACACGCGGTAGGCGTCCCGCGTGTTCTGCCATGGCAGGTGGTTGCGGCCATGCTCCTTCTGCCATCGCACGACGCGCGTGGCAATTTCCGGAATTGCGCTTGTCATCGGTGCGCGATCACCAGAGTCTGTTCACACCGACAACCGGATTGCGCCACGCCGGCCCGGTCCGCATCGTCGTCATTCGCAAGTCCGTCGGGCTCATTCAAACAGCAGATCGACTTCCCGATGCTGCGCCATGCGCTCCTGTGGCGCGAGCGGTGTGTGCACGAGACGGTCGGTGAGACTGGTCAGGCGCTGCTCAAGCTCCTTGAGGTGATCCTCCGCCGACTCGATTTCCGTGATGCGCTCGGCCAGACCATTCGCGGCTGTCTGTATGCGATCGACTGCTTCAATGCGGCGTGCGAAGCTGCGCTTGCGCTCGCGCAGTTGGGCATCGAGTTGCGCGGTGGCGGACTTGCTCCACAGTTCCAGTTCGTTGGATGCGCTGTCGAGCACGGCACGCAGTCGCAGCGTGAGGCCGCGCAGCAGGCGCTGGGCAAACTCCGGCTGCGCGAGGCGCAAGGTATTGCCCATGCCGATGTACTGTTCATGGCGGCGCTCGATCTCGAGCATGTCGGCCACATAGGCTTCGAACTGCGGCGCAGCCGGTGCCTGGAGCGAAAAGCCGAACTCCGCGTTGAGCTGGCGGAAGGTTCCACCGAGCATGTCCCGGATCTCGGCTCCCGAAGCCTGCGCCTGCTCCAGCAGCCCGCGCACGCGCATCATCGTGTCCGCATAGACCTTGCGCAGGCCGAGCTTCAAGACGCTGCCCTGCAATGCGTCGGCGAACGGCGCCATCTCGGCCTTGAGCGCTCGCGAGCCGAGCCGATGGAACAGATCGCGCATCATTTTCAGATGCACCGCGCGCAGCGCCTGCACCTTGGCCGCGCTGGAATCGAAATCGCGCTGCTCAAGCTCGATGCGGCCACGCATCGCCTGAATGACGTTGGCGTTCTTGCCGCGCAGGCTGTTGAGCTCGGACATCTGGTCGTCGAGGTCCCGGCGGCGAATATTGAGCACTCTTCGCGTCTCGGCGTGCAGGCCATGAACACCGTTGGCGACCACGCCGCGCAGAATCGACTGGCGGCGGCCGAGAATGCCCTCGCCCAGCGCCTCTTCAAGATGCGGCAGGCCACTCGCCTCAAGCAGCATGTCGTCGGCGGTGATCTTCGCAACCAGCCCCTTTTGCGCCGACACCGGCACCACCTGGCTCAGCGACACGCCCAGAATATCGGCCGAGTTGCGGCACTGCTGGTCAAGCTGCTCCTGAACCTGCGTGGGCGTGCTCAGGGAATCCCACAGCGTGTCGATCTTGTTGAGCACGACCAGTCGCGTCTCGTTGGTTTCGGCAGTCGCGCCGAGATGCTCGCGCCAGATCGACAGATCCGAGCGCGTCACACCCGTATCGGCGCCGAGGATGAAGACCACCGCGTGCGCCTGCGGAATCAGGTTGATCGTCAATTCGGGCTCTGCGCCCACGGCATTCAGACCCGGCGTGTCCAGGATCACCAGACCCTGCTTGAGCAGCGGATGCGGCACGTTGATGAGCGCGTGGCGCCACATGGGCACCTCGACCATGCCCTTGGCATCGACCAGCGGATTGTCATCGGGCGATTCGTCGTGCCAGAAGCCCAGCGCGCGTGCCTCGTCGATCGACACGGTGCGCACTTCGGACACCTTGGCGAGCGACGCGGCCATCTGGTCGGCATCTTCGATTTCCAGCGCGATCTCGGTCCATTGCTGCTGCTTCAGCCGCCATTCGGCCAGCCCCTGGGGTTGCAGGCGCGTCTCGATGGGCAACAGGCGCAGGCAGGCGACGGTGTCGGCCTCGTAGGACAGCTCGGTCGGGCACATCGTCGTGCGACCGGCGCTGGCCGGCATGATGCGGCGGCCATAGTCGGCAAAGAAGATGGCGTTGATCAGCTCCGACTTGCCGCGCGAGAACTCGGCCACGAACGCGACCATCACCTTGTCGCTGCGCACCTGTTCTTCGAGACGTTTGAGCCGCTCTTCGATGGACGCATCCATCAGCTCGTGCGCGTTCATCCATTCAGCCAACTGCTTGAGCTGTTGGGCAAACGCGCGCTTCCACACGCCATGCTGATCAAACTGTTCGTTGAATGAAGGGCCCACGGTAGATCTGCTTATTGTTCGTTATATCGCGTCAACCATTGGTGGACGGTTGCTGCGAAGGTTGTGTGACTTACGCAATATAGCATCGCCCAATAGTCAGTCGTCAAAGCAATGAGACCATCTTGTCGCGACATCGCAACCTGGCGCGCCCGGGAGCCTGGCTTGTCACGGCTTCTGGCAGTGCGGGCAGAAAAACGTGCTGCGCTGGCCCTGGCGAAGCATCCTGATCGCGGTGCCGCACACCTTGCAGGGCTGTCCCTCGCGACCGTAGACGTTGGCCTCGAGTTGAAAATGTCCGGCGTTTCCGTCGGCCGCAGAAAAATCGCGCAGCGTGCTGCCACCCGTGGCCACCGCGCGCGCAAGCACCTCGCGGATCGCGGTGTGCAGCTTCTGCGCACGCATCGGCCCGATCTTGTGGGCCGGTGTCGTCGGCCGTATGCCTGAGAGAAAAAGCACCTCCGACGCGTAGATGTTGCCCACTCCCACGACGATCTTTCCGCTGAGCAGCAACTGCTTGATCGGCAGGCGGCTCGCCTTCAGCCCCAGCTTGAACGCATCGAGCCTGAAATCTTCGGCCAGTGGCTCGGGGCCGAGCCTCGCGAGCAGCTTGACGGCGAGCGGGGCATCCTCGCCTTCCACGGCAAGCACTGCCCCGAAGCGGCGCGGGTCATGCAGGCGCAGCAGTCCGTGGGTGGTGGTGAGCTGGAAATGGTCGTGCGATCCCAGCGGCGGCAATTCGGCGGCAAACCGCAGACTGCCCGACATCCCGAGGTGCATCATCAGCATGCCGCGATCCAAATCGACGAGCAGATACTTGCCACGCCGACGCACCTCGAGCACCGACCGCCCGACGAGCGTTTGCGGCATCACGCCCAGCGGCCAGCGCAGCGGCTTGCCAAGAAACACCGAACTTATCTGCGCGCCGCTGATCTGTTCAGCAAAGCTGCGCCGCGTGACTTCCACTTCCGGCAACTCTGGCATATCGACAATCACCTTCCCTTGCGTTCATCCCGTTCCGCGCCATCTGCCCGACGCCTGATTCGCACAGAGGATTCTCGAACAGGCCCAAGCATGGATTATTATGATCTGATGGTGCAAATTCATCGTTTACGGGCAGTTGCCTTGGCTGCGGCCATGGTCATGCACGCCCACATTTCCTGGGCGCAGGCACCGGCCGTGCCCGATTCCGACACGGCCCTGCCCGCAGACGAGGAGTCGTCCAGCGACGACAAGGCGGCGGTCGACGCGGAGCTGTTCTACGAACTTCTCATCGGCGAGATGACCACCGGTCAAGGGGATCCGGCATCGGGCTACGCGCTGATGCTGGACGCCGCGCGCCGCAGTGGCCAGGAGCAGCTTTATCAGCGTGCGACGCAGATCGCGCTGCAATCGCGCTCGGCCGAGAGCGCGCTGATCGCCGCGCATGCCTGGAAGGACGCCTTCCCCAATTCGCGCGATGCCAACCGCTATCTGTTGCAGATTCTGGTGATTCTCAACCGCGTCGAAGACACCGCGGGCCCGCTCAAGCAGGAACTTGCGCTGTCCAATCAGCGCGTGAAGCTGCTCACGCTCAAGGCATTGCCGCAGGTCTATGGCCGGGTCAGTGACAAGGCGCTGGCTGCCAAGGTGGTCGAGAACGCGACCGCAGGCGAACTCAGCAATCCGGCCACCGGACCCACCGCGTGGACCACCATCGGGCGCATGCGTCTGGCGGCGGACAATCCAAGCGGCGCGCTGGAGGCGATGCAGCAGGCCATGAAGCTCGATCCCTCGGACGACGGCGCCGGCACGCTGGCGCTGCAACTTGTGGATGCCGGAGTGCCGGGTGCCCAGAATTTGCTCAAGACCTATCTGGCGGGCAACCCCAGCCCCGAGGTACGCATGAACTATGCGCGCTACCTGTTGCAGGAGCGTCGCTCGGACGAGGCACGAGAGCAACTCGCTGCGCTCACCAAGAGCAACCCCGAACTGGCGGACGCCTGGCTGGTGCTCGCGTCGCTCGACGTGCAGGGCAAACGCATCGACGAGGCCGATGTCGCGCTGCAACGCTATATCGCGCTGTCTGAACCCAATGCGAGCAGCCCCACGGTCGCGAAGGCGCTGTCGCGCGCCTACCTGATGGTCTCCCAGATCGCCATGGATCGCGGCCAGTATGCGAAGGCCGAGGAATGGCTCGTCAAGGCCGACAAGGTCTCGCCCGGCGATTTTTCGGTGAGCAACCAGCGTGCCACGCTCTTGGCCAAGCAAGGCAACCTGTCCGGAGCGCGCGCGCTCGTGCAGGCCCTGCCCGCCAATACCGATGAGGAGCGCCAGCGCAAGATGCTGGCCGATGCGCAACTGCTCAAGGAAGCCAAGCAATACGACGAAGCCGCCAAAATCGTGGGCGAGGCCGCGGCCCTGATGCCCAAAGACAACGATCTGCTCTACGAACAGGCCATGCTGGCCGAGAAGGCCGGCAACATCACGCAGATGGAGCAACTGCTGCGCAAGATCATCGACCGCCAGCCCGACTATTACCACGCACGCAATGCGCTCGGATACTCGTTCGCGGAGCGCGGCGTGAATCTCGAAGAGGCCCGGTCGCTGATCGATTCGGCGCTCAAATACGCGCCCGACGATCCATTCATCATGGACAGCAAGGCCTGGGTCGAGTTCCGCCTCGGCAACAAGGAAGAATCCGCACGCATCTTCGAGAAGATTTTCGCCCGCCAGCAGGACGCGGAAATCGCTGCTCACTACGGCGAAGTGCTGTGGAGCATGGGCGATCAGGCCAAGGCGAAGGACGTCTGGCGCAAGGGCCTGAAAAGCGAACCCGACAACGAGACGCTGCTCGAGACGCTCAAGCGTCTGGGGGTCAAGCCTTGAGGCAGGGCCTGCATCGCCGCTCGATCATGGTGCTGGGCACGGCTGCGCTGCTCAGCGCGTGCACCCGGCCCAGGCTCAAACCCGATCAATCCATCAATGGGGAAGACTTCTGGAGTGGCCGTCTCGGCCTGCAGATCGAGGAAGGTGCCGAGAAGAACTTCAGCGCCGCGTTTGATTTGTCGGGCGATGCGCAGCGCGGCGACCTCACGCTCTACAACCCGCTGGGCAACGTGCTTGCCAAGCTGAAGTGGTCGCCAGGAACGGCCACGCTGGATTCACCGGACCAGCGGCTCGTATCCGACTCGTTGGGTGAGTTGCTCATCCAGCTCACAGGCAACGATCTACCGATCCAGGCCTTGTTCGGCTGGCTGCGGGGCGTCGACGTGAAGGCCACCGGCTGGACGGCCGATCTGAGCCGCATCGACAGCGGGCGCCTCGTCGCCACGCGCTTCTCGCCGCAACCGGTAGCCGTGCTGCGGATTGTCCTCAATCGCTAGAGAAGCGCCATGCAGGCCATCTACGACGTGCCGGCCCGGCCAAGCTCAATCTCTTTCTGCACATCACGGGACGCCGCGACGACGGCTACCACCTGCTCGAGTCGGTGTTCACGCTCATCGACTGGCACGATACGCTGCATTTCGAAGTCCGCAGCGATGGCCGGATCACGCGCGAAGACCTTACCGTCGCGCTGCCGCCCGACGACCTGTGCACCCGCGCCGCACATGCACTGCAACAGGCTGGCGGCAGGTCTTTGGGCGCGCACATCGGCATCGCCAAGCGCGTGCCGGCGCAGGCGGGCATGGGCGGCGGCTCCTCGGACGCTGCAAGCACTCTTTTGGCGCTCAATCGCTTGTGGGACCTGCATCTTCCGCTATCACAACTGCTGGCCATCGGCCTGAAACTGGGTGCCGACGTTCCGTTCTTTTTGTCCGGAAGAACGGCTTTTGTGAGTGGAATCGGTGACATAATCCAACCTCTCGATTCGCAGCAGCTACCACCGCAAACCCGGTTTGTCGTGATCAAGCCGGAAGCAGGACTGGATACCAAGGGAATTTTCTCGAGTCCTCTTCTGAGACGTGATTCAAAGCATGCTACAATCGAAGACTTTGCTGCAGCACACTACCAATTTGGAAGTAACGACTTGCAGCCGGTCGCTCAGGCGCTCTGCCCCGATGTGAAAAAAGTCATCGACTTTTTGGAATCGAAGGGTTTGCATGCTAGAATGACGGGCTCAGGAAGTGCAGTGTTTGCACAGATGCCGTATGCAGTAGATCTGACCGATGCGCCCGGCGCCTGGCAGATCAAGGTATGCAGCAATCTGAACGTTCATCCTCTGACGGGGTGGGCTTCAGACAAGAATCCAGGTTGATTGCCTTCGGCAGTCGACCCGTGTAGGGGAGTCGCCAAGCTGGTTAAGGCACCGGATTTTGATTCCGGCATGCGAAGGTTCGAATCCTTCTTCCCCTGCCAATTAAATTGTCCCCACGGGATTTAAGTCAGACCGCTGAGCATCTCATGCACGCCAACAACCCCGACTTCATGGTTTTCACGGGCAATGCCAATCCTGGCCTGGCTTCAGAAATCGTCAAGCATCTTGGCACCAATCTTGGTGCGATGGATGTGGGTCGCTTCTCCGATGGTGAAGTCACCGTCGAAATCAAACAGAACGTTCGCGCCCGCGACGTGTTCGTCGTTCAGTCGACCTGCGCGCCCACGAACGAAAACCTCATGGAACTGCTGATCATGGTGGATGCGCTCAAGCGCGCTTCTGCCGAACGCATCAGCGCCGTGATTCCGTATTTCGGCTACGCCCGCCAGGATCGCCGCCCGCGCTCCTCGCGTGTGCCGATTTCGGCCAAGGTGGTTGCGGACCTGCTGCAGACCGTGGGTGTCGCCCGCGTTCTCACCATGGACCTGCACGCCGACCAGATTCAGGGGTTCTTCGACATTCCGGTCGACAACATCTACGCATCGCCCGTTCTGCTGCGTGATCTGAACCAGCAGAAGTACGAGAACCTCATCGTTGTCAGTCCCGACGTTGGCGGCGTGGTGCGTGCCCGCGCCCTGGCCAAGCAACTCGGCACCGACCTCGCGATCATCGACAAGCGCCGCCCGAAGGCGAACGTCTCCGAGGTGATGCACGTGATCGGCGACATCGAAGGCCGCAACTGCGTGGTCATGGACGACATGATCGACACCGCCGGCACGCTGGTGAAGGCCGCCGAGGTGCTCAAGGAGCGCGGCGCGACGAACGTCTACGCCTACTGCACGCACCCGATCTTCTCCGGCCCCGCCATCGAGCGCATCGCCAAGGGCTCGGCGCTCGACGAAGTGGTCGTGACCAACACCATCCCCCTGAGCGATGCCGCCAAGGGCTGTAGCAAGATTCGCCAACTATCCGTGGCACCGCTGATCGCCGAGACGATCCAGCGCATCAACACGGGCGAGTCGGTGATGAGCCTGTTCTCGGAACAGAACAACAATTTCTGATGCCTGCGGCCCACAAGGCCGCGCATCAAAACCACCAAGCCTCCTTCGGGAGGCTTGTGTGTTGTCCGGAGACGGACAATCTGGCGAACCGGCAACGGTTCTTTGTAATCGGATCAGGCTGGTCGCGGCCGATCCAAATAGGAGTCTGTTATGAAATTCGTCGCTTTTGAGCGCGCAAAGCAAGGCACGGGTGCGAGCCGCCGTCTGCGTATTTCGGGCCGCACGCCCGGTATCGTCTACGGTGGTGAAGGCCAGCCTCAACTGGTCGAGCTGGACCACAACAACCTGTGGCACGCCCTGAAGAAGGAAGCCTTCCACGCGTCCGTGCTGGACATGGAAGTCGACGGCAAGGCTGGCAAGGTGCTGCTGCGTGACGTGCAATTCCACCCCTACAAGCAACTGGTTCTGCACGTTGACTTCCAACGCGTGGACGCCAAGACCAAGCTGCACATGAAGGTGCCACTGCACTTCAACGGCGCAGAAGAATCGGATGCAGTCAAGGTCGACAAGTGCCTCGTGACCATTCTGGTGAACGAACTCGAAGTCACCTGCCTGCCCAAGGACCTGCCCGAATTCGTGGAAGTGGACCTGAGCGGCCTGCAAAAGAACGCCCCTCTGCACATCAGCGACGTCAAGCTGCCCAAGGGTGTGACGCTGGTCCAGCGTGGCAACAAGAGCGATCCCGCTCTGCTGTCCGTCAACCTGCCGCCAGAGGAAGAAGTTGAAGAAGTTGCTCCGGCCGCCGAAGGCGATGCTGCTGCTGCCGCCGCCGCTCCTGCCGCTGACGCCAAGAAGAAGAAGTAAGCACTCTTTTTTCTTCACGATGCAGGCTTGGGGCAGATCGCGAGACTGGCCCCAGGTCCGCAGCCAACGAACGGCTCACCTCGGTGGGCCGTTCTGCTTTGTGCCGCGCCCATTGACCGGATAATCCAACCCATGATCAAACTGTTTGTCGGCCTCGGCAACCCCGGCCCCGAATACGAAGCCACACGGCACAACGCCGGCTTTTGGTGGATTGACGAGTTCGCGCGCGATCTCAAGGTGAATCTGGTTCCCGAGCGCGGCTATTTCGGACTGATGGCGCGTGCCAACGTATCCGGCAACACCATCTGGTTGCTCGAGCCGCAGACCTTCATGAACGTCTCGGGTAAATCGGTCGCCGCCCTCGCCCGCTTCTTCAAGATAGCCCCGAGGAAATTCTGGTGGTGCATGACGAACTCGACATTCCCCCGGCCAGGTCAAACTCAAACGCGGCGGCAGCCACGCCGGCCACAACGGCCTGCGCGATATACACGCCCAGCTCGGCTCATCCGACTACTGGCGCCTGCGCGTCGGCATCGGTCACCCGGCGTGAAATCCGAAGTCGTGAACTGGGTGCTCAAGAAACCATCGCCCGATCAGCGCAAGCTCATCGACGACAGCATCATTCACTCGCTCAAATCATGGCCCGCCATGGTCGAAGGCGACATGGAAAAAGCCACGATGCAGGTCCACACCAACAAACCCCAACGCCCCAAACCGCCAAGGCCAACGGCACCAGACGCGGCGTAACCGACCCGCCATGGTTGTCCGAACGCGTCAAGGCTCCGATGCATCGGACTCCTGGAGCCGCAGATACTTCTGCATCAAGGTCTCCCGACTCTCCACATGCCCCGGATTCACGGGAATGCAAGCCACAGGACAGATCGCCACGCACTGCGCCTCTTCAAAGTGCCCCACACATTCGGTGCACTTGTCCGGATGAATGTCGTAATGCACTTCTCCGAGATAGATCGCGTGGTTAGGGCACTCGGGCTCGCAGACATCGCAGTTGATGCACTCATCCGTAATCATCAAAGCCATGGCAAGGCCTCCACCACTGCCGCTGCAAGGGCGACGACAGAGCAACAATCACGAGAGCAGCGAACAAACAATCCGGGCTTGACCATGCGCCGATTATCCAATGCCGTGGCGCAACGCACGCATCCCGCCCGCATGGCCTGAGGCGGGTTGCGGTTTTTGCCGCTATGCTCGCACCCCATGGCTTTCTTTCTCCTCAAGCGCCTGTTGACATTGGCTGCGACGCTGCTTGCCGCGTCGGTCGTGGTGTTTGTCGTGCTTGAAATCCTTCCGGGCAATGCCGCGCAGGTGGCGCTCGGGCCGGACGCGTCACCCGAAGCCGTGGCCGAGCTGGCCAACCAGATGGGACTGAACCAGCCGGCGATCACACGCTACTTCCAATGGATAGGCGGGCTGCTGCTGCATGGTGACATGGGTACAAGCTATGCCTACGGCTCGCCGGTGCGCGAGTTGATTCTTGAGCGGCTCGCGCTCACCGTGCCGCTCGCCATCGTCGCGATGATCATCACCACGCTGATCGCGCTCGCTGCCGGTATCTACGCTGCATCGCGCCATAACCGCCTTGGCGACGTGGGCGTCATGGGGCTCGCTCAGATCGGCATCGCCATTCCGAATTTCTGGTTCGCGATCCTGCTGATCCTCGTCTTCTCGGTCAAGCTGCAATGGTTCTCTGCGGGCGGATTCCCGGCTGGCACGCCGACAGTGGCGGCGGTTTTTTCCCCGCGCTACAGGCGCTGCTGTTGCCCGCGATAGCGCTGGCGGTCGTGCAGGCGGCGATTCTCGCGCGCATCACGCGCTCGGCGGTGCTTGACGTGTCGCGGGAAGATTTCGTGCGCACGGCGCGTGCCAAGGGGCTCTCGCAGCGCGCGGCGCTCTGGAAACATGTGCTGCGCAACGCCATGATTCCGGTGATCACCGTGATGGGCCTGCAGTTCGCCAATCTGCTTGCGGGCACCATCGTGGTCGAGAGCGTTTTCTACCTTCCGGGCCTTGGCCGGCTGATTTTCCAGTCGATCGCCAACCGCGACCTCATCGTCGTGCGCAACTGCGTGCTGCTGTTGGCCGCGATGGTGGTGCTCGTGAACTTCGTGGTCGACGTGCTCTACGCCGTCATCGATCCCCGCGTGAAGGCCGGTGAATCATGAGCATGAACGACACGGCCATCCCGCCCCCACCACCGCCGCCCGCGCCGCGCCCGGATTCTGGAACCGCGCGAGGCGCAGTCACGCATTCGTGATCGGTGCCGCGCTCACGCTCTTGGTGCTGTGCATGGCGGCGCTGTCATTTCTCTGGACCCCGCACTCCGCCTACGACGTGGACATGAATGCCGCGCTCCAGCCGCCAGACGCCACGCACTGGCTTGGCACCGATGCCTATGGCCGCGACATCGTCTCGCTGCTGCTCGTGGGCGCACGCAGTTCCATCATGGTCGGCGTGATCGCCGTCGGCATCGGTCTGCTCGTCGGCACGGCGCTCGGTTTGCTTGCCGCCGCGCGCCGTGGTTGGATCGAGGAACTGGTCATGCGGATTGCCGACTTCACCTTCGCGTTTCCGGCGCTGCTGCTCGCCATCATGCTCACGGCGGTGTACGGAGCGAGTATTCGCAACGCCATCATCGCCATCGGCATCTTCTACATCCCCACGTTCGCGCGCGTGACCCGCGCAGCGGCCAACCAGATCTGGTCGCGCGACTACGTGCTCGCCGCGCGTGCATGCGGCAAGGGTTCCTCGCGCATCACGATCGAACACGTGCTGCCCAACATGCTGCCCTCGCTGATCGTGCAGGCCACGATCCAGTTCGCTCTCGCGATTCTGGCCGAGGCGGCCCTGTCCTATCTGGGGCTTGGCACGCAGGCACCCGAGCCCTCATGGGGCCGCATGCTGGCCGAAGCGCAGACGCTGATGTTCCAGAACCCGCTGCTCTCCGTCTGGCCCGGGGCGGCCATTGCGCTCACCGTGCTGGGTCTGAACCTGCTTGGCGACGGTTTGCGTGATCTGCTCGATCCGCGTCTTGCGCGCCAACGTTGAGGCACGTCTTCATGAAAAATCACGACGCAAGACCACTGCTGGAAGTCTCGGGCCTCGGCATCACGCTCGACACGCATCGCGGGCCCGCGCAGGCGGTGCGCGACGTGGGCTTCACACTCGCACGCGGCGAGACCCTGGGCCTGATCGGCGAATCGGGCAGCGGCAAATCCATTACCGCCCTCGCCATCATGGGCCTGTTGCCGGAGAGCGCGCAAACACAGGGCAGCGTGCGCTTCGATGGTCAGGACCTGCTCGGTCTGAGCGATCAACAGATGTGCGCACTTCGCGGTCACCGCATGGCCATGGTGTTTCAGGAACCGATGACGGCGCTGAACCCGGTGCACAGCATCGGCAGGCAGGTTGCCGAGCCGCTGCGCCTGCATCAAAGGCTGTCGCCAGGGCAGGCGCGCGAGGCCGCGCTGGCGCTGCTTGATCGCGTCGGCATTCCTCAGGCCGCCCAACGCTTTGACGCGTATCCGCACCAGTTTTCGGGCGGCCAGCGGCAGCGCATCACGATTGCAATGGCGCTTGCGTGCAATCCCGAACTGCTGATCGCCGACGAGCCGACCACGGCGCTCGACGTGACCGTGCAGCAGCAGATTCTCGATCTGATTGCCGATCTGGTGGACGAACGCGGCATGTCGCTGATCCTGATCTCGCACGATCTCGGCGTGATCTCGCAGAACGTGGATCGCATGCTGGTCATGTATGGCGGCACGGTCGTCGAAAGCGGATCGACGCAGCAGGTGTTCGACCACATGGCGCATCCGTATACGCGCGGCCTGCTCGCAGCGCGCCCGCAGATCGCCGGTGTGGCGAACGCGGCAAGGACACACCTCAGGACCATTCGCGGCACCGTGCCCGAACTCGTCGATCTGCCGCCGGGCTGTCCGTTTGCGGGGCGCTGCGAGTTCACCGCCGACGCCTGCTGGAGCCAGCGTCCGCAGGCGCGCGAGATCGAGCCCCATCATGAAGTGCGCTGCCTGCGCGACGTGGCATTGGCAGCCGCAGATCCGGTTCCCGCATGAACCAGAGCGCACACCGGAACCACGTCGCCAGCGACACACCGCTGCTGCAGGTGGACGAGCTCACGCGCAGCTATGACCTGCCGCGCGCGAAGCTCTTCGGTCCACGTGATCAGGTGCACGCGCTGCGTGGCGTCAGCTTCGCGCTGCAAGCGGGTAAAAGCCTGGGCGTGGTCGGCGAATCGGGCTCGGGCAAGTCGACGCTGGCGCGCCTCGTCATGGCCCTCGATACGCCGACGTCCGGCAGCGTGCGATTGCAGGGTCGCGATCTGCATCGCCTGGCTCCCGCAGAATTGCGCGCGGCGCGGCGCGATTTTCAGATGGTGTTTCAGGATCCATACGGCTCGCTCGATCCGCGCCAGAGCGTCGAGCGCATCATCACCGAACCGCTGGCCGCACTCGAGCGCTCGAGCCGCTCGGAGATGAAGGCACGGGCCGCCGACGTGCTCGCGCAGGTCGGGCTTCGCGGAACCGACGCAGAAAAGTTTCCGCACGAATTCTCGGGCGGGCAGCGTCAGCGCATTGCGATCGCGCGTGCACTGATCACGCGCCCGCGCCTGATCGTCGCCGACGAGCCGGTCAGTGCGCTCGACGTGTCCGTGCAGGCGCAGGTGCTGAACCTCATGCAGGACCTGCAGCAGCAATCGGGCCTGAGCTATCTGCTCATCAGCCACGACCTCGCGGTCGTAAGTCATCTGTGCGACGAGGTGGTCGTGATGCATCAGGGCCGGATCGTCGAGCGCGGCACGCCTTCCGAGCTGTTCACGAACGCGCAGCACCCGTACACGCAGAGCCTGATAGCCGCCGTTCCGCGCATCGCGCCCGGCATGGCACGCGCGCGGCGTGCGGCCCGAGGCAGCGCGTAGAGTCGCCGCGCCACCGTCGCGCTGCCGTGGCAAGATATGCGCAGTACCACTATGTAGTAAAACACGGTTGATACGCAGCGCGCGCGTGCCCCGCATCTGCGTGCAACCTTCTGGAGACCTCCTTCTATGCTCAATCGTCGCTCCGTTCTGGCCTCCGGCGCCGTGGCCGCCGTGCCCTTGATGACCCCGCTGTCCGCACTCGCGCAGGCGAGAAAGGACTCGGTCACGCTGGCACTCGTGCTCGAACCGCCGGGCCTCGACCCGACGGCTGGCGCGGCTTCGTCGATTGCCGAGATCACCCTCTACAACATCTACGAGACGCTCACCAAGATCAACACCGACGGCAGCGTTTCGCCGCTGCTTGCCGAGAGCTGGGACGTGTCTCCCGACCTCAAGACCTATACCTTCAAGCTGCGCAAGAACGTGAAGTTCCAGAACGGCGAGCCCTTCAACGCCAATGCGGTGAAGTTCTCGTTCGACCGTGCGGGCGGCGACAAGAGCACCAACAAGGACAAGCGCACGTTTGCAGGCCTGTCCACCAAGGTGATCGATGACACCACCGTCGTGCTGATCAACAGCGAGATCGATCCCGACCTGCTGTTCGTGCTGGGCCAGGCCACGTCCATCATCGTCGAGCCCAAGAGCGCCGCAACGAATGCCACCAAGCCCGTCGGCACCGGTCCCTACAAGCTCGATGCGTGGGCGCGTGGCTCATCGATCACGCTCGGCGCGGCGCCCACGTTCCGCCAGCCATCGGCGCTGAAGATCAAGCGCGCGACGTTCCGCTTCATTCCCGATCCGGCGGCGCAGGTCGCTGCCATGCTTGCCGGAGACGTCGATGCGTTCCCGCGCATCACGCCGCGCAGCGTCGCGCAGTTCAAGAGCAACCCGCGCTTTCAGGTGGTGATCAGCGGTTCACGGGCCAAGACCATTCTCGCAATGAACAACGCGCGCAAGCCACTCGACGACGTGCGCGTGCGGCGCGCCATCGCCGCCGCCATCGACCGCAAGGCGGTGATCCAGGGTGCGGCGGATGGGCTCGGCGCGCCCATCGGCAGCTACTACGTGCCTGGCGCGTTCGGCTATATCGACACCACGGGCATCAATCCGTATGACGTCGAAAAGGCCAGGAAGCTGCTGGCCGAAGCGGGCGTGAAGACGCCGCTGCAACTCACCATGACACTACCGCCCACGCCGTACGCGCGTCAGGGCGGCGAGGTCATCACCTCCGAACTTGCAAAGATCGGCATCGTCGTGAAGACGCAGAACGTCGAATGGGCGCAGTGGCTCTCGGGCACCTACACCAACAAGAACTACGACCTCTCCATCGTCTCCCACGTCGAGCCCTTCGATCTGAACAACCACACCAAACCCGACTACTACTGGGGCTACAAGTCGGAGAAGTTCAATGCGCTCTACGAAAAGATCCAGACCGCCGAGCGCCCCGCCGACCGCGCGCGCCTGCTCGGTGATGCGCAGCGCATGCTCGCCGAAGATGTGCCGAGCGTCTACCTTTACCAGCCGCAGTGGGTCACCGTCGCCAGCAAGAACCTGCGCGGTCTGTGGAAGGACATGCCGGTGTTCGTGAACGACCTGTCCGCGTTGTCGTGGGCATGAGATGTTCGCGACAATCTGATGGGGCGCATCACTCGCTCCCCGCCCTGTTGCGACGTGTTTTGTTCCGCGTCGTTTCGACGTACCCATTTGAATAGATCTGGTTGATGTCTGCCGCCCTCCACGAACTCAGCGCCAGCGACATGCTGGCCGCCTACCGCTCGCGCCAGCTCTCGCCCGTCGAGGTCATGCAATCCGTGCTTGACCGCGTTGCGCAATGGGAGCCGCAACTGCGCGCCACCTATCTGCTCAATCCCCAGGGCGGTCTCGCGCAGGCGCGTGCGAGCGAGGCCCGGTGGCTGAGGAATGCGCCCGCCGGTCTGCTTGACGGCGTGCCCGTCACCATCAAGGAAAACATCGCCACCCGGGGTGAACCCACGCCGCTCGGAACGGCCGCAACGGAACTGTTTCCGTCGATGACGGATTCACCCGCCGCAGCGCGTCTGCGCGAGTCGGGCGCGGTGCTGTACTCCAAGACCACGATGCCCGACTACGGCATGTTGTCTTCGGGTTGTCGAGCTTTCACGCACTGACGCGCAACCCGTGGGATCTGAGCACCGGGCCGGGCGGATCGAGCGCCGGGGCGGGAGCGGCAGCGGCTGCGGGCTACGGGCCGCTGCACATCGGCACCGATATCGGCGGCTCGATCCGTCTGCCCGCAAGCTGGTGCGGCGTTTTCGGCCTGAAGCCCAGCCTCGGACGCGTGCCCATCGACCCGCCCTACACCGGTCGCGCTGCCGGGCCAATGACACGCAGCGTGGCCGACGCCGCGCTCATGATGCAGGTGCTGTCACAACCCGATGCGCGGGACAGCATGAGTCTGCCTGCGCAGAGCATCGCCTGGCACGAGGCACCGTCGGCAACGCCCGATTTCTTCAAGGGCAAACGCATAGGACTGCTGCTTGATACCGGCTGCGGCCTGCCCTTGGACGACGAGGTGCGCGCGGCCACAAACGCCGCCGCCGCGTTGCTCGAAAACGCAGGGGCCGAGGTCAGCCCGATGAGGCCGTTCATGACGCGCGAGATGCTGCAGGGCATGGATTTCTTCTGGCGCATGCGCTCGTTTGCCGACATGCAGTCGCTGCCTGCGGAGCGTCGCGCAAAGGTGCTGCCCTATATCCGCGCGTGGGCAGAGGGCGCGGCGGATCTGTCGGGCAGACAGGTGTTCGATGCAAGCCAGCAGTTTCACCTCACGCGCGTGGCAACGGTGCGTGCCTGCAATCCCTACGACTTCGTGATCTCGCCGGTCGCGCCGCATGTGGCGTTCAAGGCGGAGTGGCCCTCGCCCACCAACGATCCGGACACGGCGCTGGAACACATCGGCTATACGGTGCCGTTCAACATGTCGGAGCAACCGGCAGCGTCCGTGAATTGTGGCTACACGCGCGATGGCCTGCCGATCGGCCTGCAGATCGTAGGTGCGCGCTTTGACGATCTGGGCGTGCTCAAGGCGTCGCGTGCGTTCGAGCAGATGCGCGGCGCGCAGCGCGCCTGGCCCGAGCCGCCAGCGGCGCATTGATCGCCATCCTCAGCGCTGCGACGTCGCGAGTTTGACCGCCAGTCCCACGAAGACCACGGCGGTGATCTTGTTGAGCCACCAGCGGCCCTTCACGGATTGAAGCAGCAGCCTGCCGAACACGCCGGAGAACACCGCTATCGAGCCGAAGACCAGAAACGTGGCGACGATGAACACCGCGCCGAACGCGAAAATCTGCGGCGCGACGGGGCCGAGCGCCGGATTGGCGAACTGCGGCAGAAACGCCAGAAAAAAGATCAGCACCTTGGGGTTGGTGAGGTTCATCACCACGCCGCGCATGACCATGCGCAGAAAATCGCCCGCCGTCGCCGCCACGGGCTGCCCGCCGAATTCACCGCTCCATGAGCGCTCACGCCCACCGGTGCGCGCCACGCACCCCACGCAAGGTAGACCAGATAGGCCGCGCCGCACCACTTGAGCGCCGTGAACGCCGTCTCGGATGCGGCAAACACCGCCGCCAGTCCCAGCGCGACGGCGGTGGTGTGAACGATGATGCCCAGGCACAGGCCCACGACCGCCGCGATGCCCATGCGCCAGCCGCGTTGCGCCGATTGCAGCAGCACGAAAAGATTGTCCGGCCCCGGACTCAGCCCCAGCAAAACGGCAACGCCGAAGAAGGTGAACAATGTTTCGAGGGACGGCATGGCAGAGGTCGATGGCGCGCGGAGAAGGCGCAGGCAATAATCCCACATTCTGCACCGATCCGGTGGACAGAGGCGCCGCCAAACGTCGCACAATAGACCCCTGCGCCGAGCCGGCATCCCGGCAAGCGCAACCGCAGCGCAAGTCACCTCACACATCTCTCGCCCATGGATCCGATACTTCTGGTGCTGCTCGCAGCAACGGCCACTTTCTTCATCAACGCCAAACAGCAACGCCAGCGCATCGCCGTGCTCGCCGAGCATCTGCAGCCGTTCCAGATCGAGAAGCACATCGAAGCGCTCACGCAGGGTTATCTGCGCGCCATGGGCGAGAAGGACGACGAGCGCCGCCTTCAGGTGCTCGCGCTGCTCTCGGACAGTGAGCAATCGCTGGTCAGCCAGTTCGGCCGTTTCGCGGCATCGATCCAGAAGGTCAGCGAGCCCATGGCACGCGTGACCAAGCTGCCGGTAAGCCTGCCGTTTGCCACGCAGCTCATGCCCGCAAGCACCTTCGACATGCGGCGCGCAATGCAGATCCACGCACAGGGGTTCGAGCGCGTCGCACGCAATGACGCGGGCCGCACGCCGCGCGACAAGGCCTTCATGATGACCGCCGAAATCCTGCTCATGCAGCACACCTGCCACTGGTACTGCAAGTCGAGGTCGGTCGCGTCGGCGCGCATGCTGTCGCGCAACAAGACACCGCATGAGCAACTCGTGCAATCGGTCTCGCCCGAAACTCGCTCGGCCTATCTGGCGCTCATCGGTTGAATCGCGCGCGGCGCGCCATGTAGGACAAGCGCGGGCATTCGGCTCGAGCTATTGCCCCGGGCGAAGCCATCCCGCAAAATACCGCGGTGCATGTTACATGCGGCAACAAGCCCGCCTTTCCTTTCCGCATTTCCATCCGATGAGTCAGACCGCCCGAGCAACCCCTCCGCCTGGATCGCAGCAGGCATCCAACACGCAGTCCTTGCGCGCACCATGCCCGCATTGCGCCATGATCTGGCCGGATCCGTGTCGGTGCTGCGCATGGCGCTCGCGGTGATCACGCGCAAGCTCGAAACCAGCGGCGACACGGTCGATTGCCAGGCCATCCTGCAGCGCACTTCGTCGCTGGAAACCGGCATCACCGATCTGAGCAATGGCTTGCGCCGTCTCCGGCACTGGGACAAGCCGACCGACGAGCGGATCGTGGCTCCGGTGTTGCTGGGCGAAATCTGGGAACTGTCGCGACCGTTCCTGCTGCTTCGCAACATCGAGCAGACACCGCTACCGCAGGAAAGCGCAGTCTGGTCGGCGCTGGCACTCAAGCCGCAGCCGCTGATGTATGTGGCGCTTGCAGCGATCTACCACCTGGCCGAAGGCGCAGATACCACACCGCAGCGCATCATCGCCGAACCCGACGCGCATCGCATCCGCATCCTGAGCGAAGGCCAGGCGCCGCCCCTGGGCCTGCCCGACTTCGCAGGCGCACCCAGCCCTGTCCACACGCCCCCATCGACCGCAATGGCCTGCAATGCCTGGCAGAGCAACTGCAAAGCCGCATTGAATTCCCGACGCCGCGCTCCGTGATCGTCTACTTCGACTAAGGCTGTTCACACAGCGCACGCAGATCACGTTTCGGAATAGCCCTAAACGCCTGCGATCCAGCCTTCCAGACCATCGATCTGTGGCGGCAGACCGTAGTTGGCGTGCCCTGCGAGATGCTGACGGTGCGCCCATGCGGCCACGAGCATGCACAGCACCGCGTCAACGGTGTCGCCGCTGGCGTCCGCGACAAGCCGTTCGCATTGTGATCGGCTCAAGCGCACGCACACTCCATCCAGCATGGGAAGCGGCCTTGCAATCCGGCTCACAAGTTGGCTTCTGGCGATTGCGCGTTCTGCGGTCTGCTTGGCCTTGTCATCGCTCTTGTAGCTCACGCGGCCAATGAGTTGCCGCGCCAACCAGCCCGGGTAGGCTTCGAGCGCCACGCGATTGCGGTCTCCGGCGTGCAGGCCCGGCAGATGAACGCCCGCGTTCCTGAGCAGGGGAACACCGGCATGCATCATGTAGGCCACAGGCGGGTTGACCCACTTCATCGACGGACTAGAGCCCGCCGGGCCATCGGTGGCGCGATGCGCGAACTTGGCCCCACAGGCCGCGCCGCACAGAACGCGGCGAATAGTTCACGAATCTGGCCGCGGCCAAGCGATGCGTAGTGCGCCATGCACTCATCCCAGCGCTCAGGCCACGCCAATGTCGCGACCAGCTCGCGAGGCAGTCCGAACGGCAGATCGAAACCGCCGACCCAGACTCGCGGCTCGGCGAGCCACGCGCCGAATTCGGCGAGGCTTGGCAGCGTCTCGATGTCCGCAAGCCCGACCACCCACGGATCACGGCCTTGCCGTTGCACCAGCCACTCACCGAGCGCCAGCACGATGGGTTTGCGGCGGCTCGGGCGGCTCGAAAAATCGCAGCCTATGAGTTGTAGCAGCGGCTGGTTCATTTTCGTCAGCCAAGCGCCAGTGCTGTCACACCCGCAGCGATCAGCACGGCACCCAGAATGCGCGCCTTGCGGTCGCCCTCCTTGAGCAGATGCCCGCCGATCAGCGCCGCGAACAGCATCGACACCTCGCGCGCGGGCGCGACGTGCGACATCGGCGCGTGCTGCATGGCATACAGCACCAGCACGTAGGCGATGGGGCTGACCATGGCAACGAGCAAGGCGTACTTCCACTGCGCCTTCCACAGTGGCAGCAACTCGCGGGGCTTGCGCAAGGCCACGGGCGACAACAGCACGACGCGCACGAAATTGCCCATGTAGTCCAGCAGAATCGGTGACAGCAGCATGACCTTCACCGCATACCCATCGACCACAGTGTACGACGCGATGAACACGCCCGTCAGCACGCCATAGAGCATGCCCTTGTGCACCCGCTTGCGCGCCAGCGGCTCCTTGGCTGCGCGCAACAGGCCGGGTCCGCCCGCGATCAGGAATACGCCGCCGACCACGCCCGCAATGCCGAGTGCGCCGAGCGCGGACAGGTGTTCGCCCAGAAAGAGAATCGCCACCAGCGAGGACAGCAACGGCCCCGTGCCGCGCGCCAGCGGATAGACCACGGTGAGATCGGCCTTGCGGTAGCCGCGCAGCAGCACCACGTAATACAGCACGTGCAGCAGGCCGCTCAGCGCGACGAAGGTCCATTCGCGCACGCCCCACAGCGGCACGACGTCGCGCCCCAGCCACCAGCCCAGCGGTGCCCAGACCAGCATATTGAGCATTGAACTGAAGAACGCGAACCGCGAATCGCCGCCCGCGCGCTTGGCCGCGATGTTCCAGCCCGCATGGATCAGCCCCGCAAGAATGATCAGGCCAAAGGCCGTCAGCGACATGCGTGGTCTGCGTGTGGTTGTAGGACTGTCTGCATGCTCTTCAAGGCGAGCGCCGGGGAGCGCAGGAGCAATAAAAAACGGGAATCAGGCCCGGCCAATGACCGAGGCCGTGGCCATCAGCTCTTCGAGCAGTGCGAACGAGACCTTGCCCGAGGTCGAGTACGGATCGAATTCGGGGCGCTCCGAATACTTGAGCACGATCGAATGATTGAGCTTGGCGAGATTGACATGCCCCATGGTCCAGCCACCGAAGCGGCGCTCGGAAATCTCCTCGAACGACAGCAGCTCGACGTTCTTGTGGCGCACGTCGGCCTGAATGCTGCCGAACAGCGCGCTCACGGTGGAGCGGCCGCCCTCGATGGCCTGAAGAAAGATTCCGCCGCCATAGCACAGCACGCCCGTGATGCCGCTCGCCGGGTTGTGCGATCGCGATTGCGTGAGGATGGCTTCAATTGCCGCGGGCGACGTGTCCACCGCGCGGCTCACATACAGCAAACGCACCAGCATGGCTCAGTTCCTTCCGGGTATCAGTGACAGGAATTCGCGGCGCAGCGTGGGGTTGGTGAGGAACACGCCACGCATCACCGAGTTGATCATCTTGCTGTCCATCTCGCGCACGCCACGCCAGGACATGCAGAAGTGCGACGCCTCCATCACCACGGCCAGACCGTCGGGCTGGGTCTTCTCCATGATGAGGTCGGCCAGTTGCACCACGGCCTCTTCCTGAATCTGCGGACGGCCCATGACCCAGTCCACCAGCCGCGCGTATTTCGAGAGGCCGATCACGTTCGTGTGCTCGTTGGGCAGCACGCCGATCCAGATCTTGCCGATGACCGGACAGAAATGGTGGCTGCATGCGCTGCGCACTGTGATCGGGCCGACGATCATCAGCTCATTGAGATGTTCCGCATTCGGAAACTCCGTGATTGCGGGAGGCGCAACGTAGCGGCCACGGAACACCTCGTTGATGTACATCTTCGCCACCCGGCGCGCGGTGTTGTTGGTGTTGTGATCGCCCACGGTATCGATGACCATGCTGTCGAGCACGGTCTGCATCTTCTCTTCGACCTCGTCGAGCAGCAATTCCAGCTCGCCCGGTTCGATGAACTCGGAGATGTTGTCGTTGGCGTTGAAGCGCTTGCGGGCAGCCGCCAGACGCTCGCGGATCTTCACGGATACGGGAGTGCCCTCGTCGGCGTCGGGCTGTCCGGCCTTCTGGGAGTCGGTGTCAGGATTTTGTGACATGCCGGCATGGTACCAGCGATTGGAGTCCGTAGTGCGGTACGGCTCTTGTTCTCGCATGGCTTGCCGGGCAACCCTTGCGAGCTACAAAACAAATAGCATTCAGACGCGGATTCAGTACCGGTTGCCGGTCACCCAGATCAGCGACCGCATGATCGCCGCAGCCACGTGATCCAGCACCCGCTCGCGCAGCGGACGGCGCGCGAACACGTCCGGGTCCATCTGCCGGCCTGCGTGCTCCATGGCCTCCTTGAGGCGCTGCTGCAGGTCCTGCGCGAACGCAGCGTCTTCCACCACCACATTGGCCTCGCGCGCGAGCAGCAGCGACAAGGGCTCCAGATTCGATGAACCCACGGTCGCCCAGGGCCGGTCGCCGTAGGCATCCACGACGGCCACCTTCGCGTGCAGAAAGCTCGGCGAGTATTCAAAAATCTGCACGCCCGCCTTGAGCAGCGCGCCATACACCGGGCGCGACGCATGAAACTGCATGAAGTACTCATAGCGCCCCTGCAGCAGCAACTGCACGCGCACGCCGCGCTCGGCCGCCAGAATCAGCGCACGGCGCAGCTTGCGTCCGGGCATGAAGTAGGCATTGGCGATGATGACCTCTTCCCGCGCACTGCCGATGGCGCGCAGGTACGCCTTCTCGATCCGGCTGCGATTGCGCAGGTTGTCGCGAAACAGCAGGGCCGCGCGCATGCCCTTGGCCTTGGCCGCCGAGCGCTTGGCCGCACTCTGCGCCACACGCGCCGCGCGCAGATCGGCTACGGCGCGGGAAATCTTGCGCTTGCTTGCGTCATGCACCGCGCGCATTCGCCACCAGAGCTTGTCCATGTTGTCGGACGCCTGATCGACCAGTGCGCCCTTGGCGCGCACGGCAAAGTCGAAGCGTGGCGCTTCGAGCTTGCCGTGGTTAGGATCCCAGAAATCGTCGAGCACGTTGATGCCGCCACAGTACATCACCTCGTCGTCGATGACGCACAGTTTCCGGTGCAGCCTGCGCCAATGCCGGGGCAGCAGCAATGCGAACTGGCGAACGGCGGAGAACACCTGCAACTGCACGCCCGCCGCCTCGAAGCGTTCGCGCAACGGCGCGGGAATCAGGCCGGTGCCGAATCCGTCGACCGCCACGCGCACGTCCACGCCGCGTCTGGCCGCATTGATGAACGCCTCGGCGATCTGCTCGCCGCTCGCGGTGCAATCGAAGATGTAGGTCTCGAACTGGATGCTGCGCGTGGCGGCGTTCATGTCGGCGATCAGGGCGGGGAAAAACTCCTGCGTGCCCTGCAGCAACCGGACCTCATGTCCGGAGTGGAACACCACACGTTTGCCACCGCCGACCGCTTCGGGGCTCAAAGCCTGAACTCCGCAATCAGCGGAAGATGGTCCGACATGCGCCACCAGATGCGCCCGTTCGGCACGTAGAGACTCGTGGGCTGGAGGCCACGCACGTAGACGTGGTCGAGCTGGGCAATCGGCAGCCGTGCCGGGTAGGTGAACGAGCGCGGGCCATCGTCATATTCGAACAGCCCGAATCCCGCGAGCATGCGCTTGATCTGAAAGCCCCAGTCGTTGAAGTCACCCGCGATCACGAGCGGCGCGTCCGCAGGCACCTCGCGTTCGATGAAACGCTGGATCTTCGCCACCTGCCGCATACGGCTCTCGTGGATCAGGCCCAGATGCACGACGATGGCGTGCACGCGCTTGCCCTGAAAGTCGATCTCCACGTGCAGCAACCCGCGCTGCTCGAAGCGGTGATCCGAGATGTCCTCGTGACCGTGGCCGACCACCGGCCAGCGTGTGAGCAGCGCGTTGCCATGCTCGCCATCACGCGTGACGGCATTGGTGCGGTAGACCGCCTCGTAACCTTCCGGCGACAGATATTCGGCCTGCGACACCTCGGGCCAGCGGTTGAAGTACTGCGCCTCGCGCCGATTCATCTTGCGCACTTCCTGCAAGCAAACGATGTCGGCATCGAGCTGCTCGACGGCATGGCCCAGGTTGTGAATCTCAAGGCGCCGCGTCGGGCCCAGGCCCTGCACGCCCTTGTGGATGTTGTAGGTGGCAACACGCAGGATGCCTGAATGTTCGTCTTCGGTATCGATGTGAATGTTTGTAGTCATCTTCCGACAAATCTTGGCAGCCAAAGAATGGCTTCGGTGTTCGACGGCGAATAGCACCGGTCCGCGGCCTCTCGCCAGTCCCACCATTCATATGCAGTATGTTCCCTGGGATTCAAGGCTACGGCAGTGCCGTCGGGCACCCGGAGACTGAAAATCCTCTCGGTATTCTCTCGCACACCGGGCTCGTAGCGATGAAGCCATTGCGGATAGATACTGTAGGTGTTCTCCAGGTTCCAGTCGAGCAGGCTGCAGGCCGGGGCGCTGGCATCGATGCCGGTCTCCTCCAGCACCTCGCGCCGGGCCGTGACCTCGAACGGCTCATCGAGCGCGTCCTTGCTGCCCGTGACCGACTGCCAGAAATCGGTGCGCGCGCCTTCGCCGGTTTCGCCCGTGCCCTGCGTGCGCCGCAGCAGGAGCACCTGCAATTGCGCGGTGTGAATCACCACCAGCACCGATTGCGGGATTTTCCAGCGCGGCTGCATGTCGTCAGTCGATGCCATCGCGGGACAATTGCCACGTAGACCGGGCACTCATCCCTTGGCCCCCGCCTTGGTCGGCACGGGCGGCGGCATCTGCTTTTCCTGAAGCAGTCGCAACTGGTGCACCAACTGGTTGTGCGAGTGCAGGAATGCGGCCGCAATGACCTTGCCTTCGTTGGTGTTGCTCCAGCCCATGCCCGCGCCTCCTCCGATCTTGCCGAGCACGAAGCCGCCCATGCCCAGATCGGTCGCGCGCGCGGAGCCGGTGGACGCTGCCACCTGCTCCGTCGTCTCGTTGTCGGTCAGGAACAGCGCCGTCTGCGCCTCCTTGAACTTGACCTGCTCGGCAACACCCGCGAGACCCGCGATGTCGCGCAGCACCGGGATCATCGCGATGATGCCCGCGAGCCCCGGCCAGCGTCCTGCTCGCTGAAGGTAAGGCTGGGCGTCATCGTGTACTGCGCCTCGTAGCCCTTGCCCTTTTGGACCGTGCCGTTGGGACGAAGCACGCCCGAATCGCGCAACTCGCCTTCGCGGATCGTGCCTTGCAGGCCGCCCGCGCGATCCACCACGCGAAAGCACCCGCTTTGCTGCATCAGCAGCTTCACGAGCGGCACCGGCGTGGGCGGCAGATTCACCGTGGACGGCATGAGGTAGCCGCGCGGATTTTCCAGAAGCGCGACGGTGGCGATGGGCTGTTCGCAGCGCTCCAGCGTCGGATTGGGATTGCGCGCGCCCGCAGGGCCGGCAGAACCGGTCACCTCCGAACTGCCCTCGCCGAGCTCGGTCTTCTTCTCGCCGCAGCCCGACAAGGCAAACAGCGCTGCTACGCAGAGGCCCGCCGCCAGCGCGCTACGCGGCAGGCTGCGCATATCGCTTGAAATCATCATGCAATCATTTCCTCACAAAATCTCAACGCAACTTACAGGCTCCCGAAAATGAAAAACGCCAAAGTCCGAAGACCTTGGCGTTATACCGTTTTCTGCTGACAGCGGCTCAGTGCGTCACTGCGCGGCGGGTGTCACATTGCGCAGCTTGATGTGCAGCTCGCGCAGTTGCTTTTCATCGACCGGCGACGGAGCCTGCGTGAGCAGGTCCTGCGCGCGTTGCGTCTTGGGGAAGGCAATCACGTCGCGGATCGAATCGGCACCGGTCATCAACGTGATCAGGCGGTCGAGACCGAACGCGAGGCCACCGTGCGGCGGCGCTCCGTATTGCAGCGCATCGAGCAGATAGCCGAACTTGGCGCGCGCATCCTCGGCAGAGATGTTGAGCGCGGTGAACACCTTGCTCTGCACGTCGGCGCGGTGGATACGCACCGAACCGCCGCCGAGTTCCCAGCCGTTGAGCACCATGTCGTAGGCCTTGGCAAGGCACTTGCCGGGGTCCGTGTCCATGAGGTCTTCATGGCCGTCCTTGGGCGATGTGAACGGATGGTGCACGGCCGCCCAGCGGTTGTTTTCCTCGTCATGCTCGAACATCGGGAAGTCCACCACCCACAGTGGTGCCCACTTGTTCTCGAACAGGCCGCTCTTCTTGCCGAAGTCGCTGTGGCCGACCTTCAGGCGCAGCGCGCCGATGGAGTCGTTGACGACCTTTTCCTTGTCGGCACCGAAGAACAGCAGATCGCCGTCCTGCGCGTTGGTGCGCTTGAGAATCTCGTTGATCGCGCCATCGTGCAGGTTCTTCACGATGGGCGACTGCAGGCCGTCGCGGCCCTTGGAGACTTCGTTCACCTTGATCCACGCGAGACCCTTGGCGCCGTAGATCTTCACGAAGTCGGTGTAGGCGTCGATCTCGCCGCGCGAAATCTGTGCGCCGCCCGGCACGCGCAACGCCACCACGCGGCCGCCCTTGGTGGTTGCCGGCGTGGAGAACACCTTGAAGTCCACGTCCTTCATCACCTCGGTGAGTTCGGTGAATTCGAGCTTCACGCGCAGATCGGGCTTGTCGGAGCCGAAACGGAACGCAGCGTCCTGATAGGTCATGATCGGGAATTCGCCCAGATCCACGTCCAGTTGCTGCTTGAACACCTCGGTGATCATCTGCTGGAAGATCGCGCGGATTTCCTCTTCGTTGAGGAACGAGGTCTCGCAGTCGATCTGCGTGAATTCCGGCTGGCGGTCGGCGCGCAGGTCTTCGTCGCGAAAGCACTTGGTGATCTGGTAGTAGCGGTCGTAGCCGGCCACCATCAGCATCTGCTTGTAGAGCTGGGGCGACTGAGGCAGCGCGAAGAATTCGCCATCGTGCACGCGGCTTGGCACCAGATAGTCGCGCGCGCCTTCGGGCGTGCTCTTGCCGAGCATCGGCGTTTCGATGTCGATGAAGCCGAGCTTGTCGAGATAGTTGCGCACCTGGATCGCGGTCTTGTAGCGCAGCATCATGTTGCGCTGCATGTAGGGCGGCGCAGGTCGAGCACGCGGTGCGTGAGACGCGTGGTCTCCGAGAGGTTGTCGTCGTCGAGCTGGAACGGCGGCGTGACCGACGGGTTGAGCACGTTCAGTTCATGGCACAGCACCTCGATCTGGCCGCTCTTGAGCTTGTCGTTCGTGGTGCCTTCGGGACGCGCGCGCACCAGGCCTTTGACCTGCACGCAGAATTCGTTGCGCAGGTCTTCGGCCACCTTGAACATCTCGGGCGATCCGGGTCGCAGACCACTTGCACATAGCCTTCGCGGTCGCGCAGGTCGATGAAGATCACGCCACCATGGTCGCGGCGACGGTTCACCCAGCCGCACAGGGTCACGGTTTGGCCCAACAGGGCCTCGGTCACAAGACCGCAGTATTCGGTACGCATTGCCATGGTCTAACTTCCTGCGCCCGCACGGGACGCGTCAATTGCACTGATTTGTTTGTGTGTCGGTTTACTGTCTGGAATCGTGAACGGCGATCGGGTCCGGCGGAGTCACCACGCCCATCGACACAATGTATTTCAGCGCCGCGTCGATGCTCATGTCGAGTTCGATGCAGTCGCTTTTGCGCACCATCACGAAATAGCCACCGGTCGGGTTCGGCGTCGTCGGCACGTAGACGCTCACGAACTCGTCGCGCAGGTAGGCCGCCACCTCGCCCGTGGGCGCACCGGTCACGAACGCCACCGTCCACACGCCTTCACGCGGCCATTGCACGAGCACGGCCGTGCGGAACGCGTTGCCGCTTTCGGAGAACAAGGTGTCCGACACCTGCTTGACGCTCGAATAGATCGAACGCACGACGGGAATGCGCGCAACGAGACGGTCGCCCCACTCCACCAGCTTGCGCCCCGCGAAGTTGGTGGCGAGCGCGCCGACACTGAGCAAAATGATCAGGGTGAGCAGCACGCCGAAGCCGGGAATGTGTATGCCCAGCAGCTTGTCAGGCTGCCAGTCGCCCGGCAGGATCTGCAGCGTCTGGTCGAGCGTGGAGACGATCCAGTGAAGCACCCACGCGGTGATCACGCCGGGCACGATGACGAGCAGGCCCGTCAGCAACCAGCGTCTGAAGGCAGACATCATGATCGTGCTTACGCCTTCGCCTCGGTGGCCGCCGGAGCAGGCGCAGCCACGGGAGCGGGAGCCGGTGCGGCGGCGGCGGCGGCGGCATTGTCGCCGGAGCCCGCAGGCGCAGGGCCGCCGCAGCATCGCCTGCGGGCTTGGGCTCGGCCTTGGCGTTATTTTTGCTGCCGCTGTTCTTGAAATCCGTGGCATACCAGCCCGTTCCCTTGAGCTGGAAACCGGGTGCCGTCAGTTGCTTGGAAAACGCCTCGGCGCCGCACTCAGGACACTGGGTGAGCGGCGCATCGGAAAATTTTTGCAAGACGTCCTTGGCAAAACCGCAGGAGCCGCACTTGTAGGCGTAGATAGGCATGAAAACCGATTGGAGCTGGTATGAAAAACCCTCAATTATAGGCGTTGCCACCTATTTCCCTTCATGAAGTGGCTTGTTCCGCTCCGGCAAGCGGATGATGGCCCGCGTGGGCATTGGTCACCATCTGTGGCATCAGCGAACCGGCGACCATGCCGACCATCGCCGCAAGCACGCCCGCGAGTTGCTGCGGGAAGGCCTGGTGCAGCGCCGGCGTGAGCATGAAGACGATCCACACGCCTATGCCCAGCACCACGGCCGCGATGGCACCCTGCGTGCTCGCGCGCTTCCAGTACAGGCCGAACACCAGCGGCACGAAGGCACCCACGAGCGGCACCTGATAGGCGCTCGACACCAGCTCGTAGATCGGCGTGCCCTGCATCCTGATGGAGTATGCGAGCACGCACATCGCAAACACCAGCACGCTCACGCGCATCGTGAACAGCACCTCGCGGTCGCTGACCTTCTCGGGCGGAATTGACGCCAGATGTTCTCGGTGAAGGTCACGCTCGGCGCGAGCAGCGTCGCCGAGGCGCAGGACTTGATCGCCGAGAGCAGCGCGCCGAAGAACAGCACCTGCATCACAAGCGGCATCTTGTCCATGACGAGCGTGGGCAACACCTTCTGCGGATCGTCCTTGAGCAGCGCCGCCGTCTCGGCCGGCATGATGAGCAGCGCGCTCGCCACGAGGAACATCGGCACGAAGGCAAAGAAGATATAGGCCGTGCCGCCAATCACCGTGCCGCGCACCGCTGCCTTCTCGGAATTGGCCGACATCACGCGCTGGAACACGTCCTGCTGCGGAATCGAGCCCAACATCATGGTGATGGCTGCGCCGATGAAAAAGATGATGTCATGCCAGCTTGGCTCGGGCCAGAACTTGAACAGGTCGCGGCTGGTCGCCAGGTCGATCACCCGGCCCGCACCGCCCGCCATATTGCTCGCGAACACCGCGAGGATCACCAGGCCCACCACCAGAATGATCATCTGGATGAAGTCCGTCACCGCCACCGACCACATGCCGCCCCAGAGCGTGTAGACCAGAATCGACAGCACGCCGATCGTCATGCCCCAGGGGATGCTGATCGCACCGCCCGAGAGCAGATTGAACACCAGCCCGAGCGCCGTGACCTGCGCGGACACCCAGCCCAGATAGCTCAGCATGATGATCAGCGAGCACACCACTTCAATGGTGCGGCCATAGCGCTCGCGGTAGTAGTCGCTGATGGTCAGCAGCGTCATGCGGTAGAGCTTGGCCGCAAAGAACAGCCCCACCAGAATCAGGCACATGCCCGCGCCGAACGGATCTTCGACCACGTTGCGCAAACCACCCTCGATGAACTTGGCCGGCACGCCCAGCACGATCTCCGAGCCGAACCAGGTCGCGAACGTCGTGGTGATGATCATGTACATCGGCAGATGACGACCCGCGATGGCGAAGTCGGCGGTGTTCTTCACGCGCCGCGCGGCCCACAGGCCGATGCCAATGGTGACGAACAGGTAGGCAATCACCATGAAGAGCAACACGCTGGCACTCCTGACAAAGATGAGTTGTGGGAAAGAAAGGAAAAAGAACGGGGGATTATCAGTAGAAATGACGCAGGCGCATCAGGATTTGCATGACCAGCAAACCCAGCACGAACCCGACACCGCCGTAGGCAATGCGCTGCAACAGGCGGTTGGTGCGCTTTTGCTCGGCCAGCAGCTCCTGCAGATCGCGTCCGTAGTCCTTGGGCTTTTGCTGCAGATAGTCGTGCATCAATCGTGGCAGTTGCGGCAGCAGCTTGGCGTACAGCGGTGCCTGCGCGCGCAGCTCGCGCCACACGCGCTTGGGACCCATCTGGTCCAGCATCCAGCGCTCAAGGAACGGCTTGGCGGTGCTCCACAGATCGAGTTCCGGATCGAGCTGGCGACCCAGCCCCTCGATGTTGAGCAGCGTCTTCTGCAGCAGCACGAGTTGCGGCTGGATCTCGACCTGAAAACGGCGCGAGGTCTGGAACAGGCGCAGCAGCACCATACCGAGCGAGATTTCCTTGAGCGGCCGGTCGAAGTACGGCTCGCACACCGCGCGAATCGCAGACTCCAGCTCGTTCACCCGCGTGGTCGGAGGAACCCAACCGCTTTCGATGTGCAGCTCTGCCACGCGCTTGTAGTCGCGGCGAAAGAACGCGGTGAAATTCTGCGCAAGGTATTCCTTGTCGAACTCGGTAAGTGATCCGACGATGCCGAAATCCAGCGAGATATAGCGGCCAAAGGTCTCGGGCTCCAGACTCACCTGGATATTGCCCGGGTGCATGTCGGCGTGAAAAAAACCGTCGCGAAACACCTGCGTGAAAAAGATCGTCACGCCATCGCGCGCGAGCTTCGGGATGTCGACGCCCGCATTGCGCAGTTTCTCGATCTGATTGATCGGCACGCCGTTCATGCGCTGCATGACCAACACCTGCGGATGGCAGAAGTCCCAGAAAATCTCGGGAATCTCCACCAGATCCAGCCCCTCCATGTTGCGGCGCAGTTGCGCGGCATTGGCGGCCTCCTTGATCAGGTCCAGTTCGTCGTGCAGGTAATTGTCGAACTCGGCCACCACCTGCATGGGCTTGAGGCGCTTGCCGTCGGCCGAAAGTTTCTCGACCCAGCCGGCCATCATGCGCATCAGCGCCAGGTCCTTGTCGATCACGCCCAGCATGCCGGGCCGCAGCACCTTCACGGCGACATCATGCTGCACCCCATTGCGGTCACGGATCACCGCGAAGTGCACCTGTGCAATCGACGCGCTGGCCACCGGAACGCGGTCGAACGATATGAACACCTCATCGACCGGCCTGCGAAACGCGCGCTCTATGGTTTCCACGGCCACGTTCGGATCGAACGGCGGCACACGGTCCTGCAGCAGCGCCAACTCGTCCGCAATATCGGGCGGCATCAGGTCGCGGCGCGTGGACAGCACCTGACCGAACTTCACGAAGATCGGCCCCAGGCTCTCCAGCGCCTCGCGCAGCCGCTGCCCGCGCGGCGCATTGAGCTTGCGCCCGAAATTGGTGAACCGCGCAATGCGGCTCAGCACCGGGTTGCGGAAACTGTTGAGAACCAGCTCATCGAGTCCGTAGCGCAGACACGTCCAGACAATCGTGAAGCCACGAAAAAAACGACTCATGGCGCTCAAACGTCTCCGCGCGAAAACGGCATCGAATTCACAAAGCTGCGCAACGCCTGCGCCACGCGCCTGGCCGCCGAACCCACGGCATGCGCGGGAGCATCGCCGATCACGCGCGCGAGATCCTCTTCAACATCCCAGCGCACGTTGTCCACGAGCCAGTTGATCTCGGCGGCGAACTTGACGTCGCCATCGATCAGAATGGTCGGCTTGTCGCCACGCATCGCATTGCGCGCAATCGACAGCGGAGAAGTCTCCACCACCTCGATGCGCAGATCGGGCGTCATCATCGACGGCGCTGTGTCCAGCAATCCCGCAGGCGTGATCTGCACCGACATCGAAAACGACCGCCACTGCACACGCGCCACGCGACCGCTCTGCGAGGACAGCCGGTCCATGGCTTCGGGTTCCTGCATCAACACATGGTTCAGAAACAGCACCGCGCGGTGCTGCATCTCGTGTACGAGCCACTGGGGAGGTTGCGGGCCGCTCGATATGCGTTCGAACAATCCGTCCAGGAAGGGGAATGGGGACTTTGGTGTCATAACCCCTCGATTATTCCCTGAACTTGGATGGATGCCATCGGGTGCGAGGGCGATTGACCTTCAAAAGCTGTTTTCAATGCTTTCATTTGTATGTTGGCCATGTCTGTAAGGGCTGTTTTGTGTTTGTTTCCCGGGCCGGGATTGCGCCCGGCGGCGCAGCTACTTTCTTTTTATCAAAAAAAAGAAAGTAGCCAAAGAAAAGTTGACCCTGCTGACGATTACCAGCACGAGCGCAGCGACGTGCCGATCCCCCCTTCTGTTCACGCCTGATTCTGGTGATTTGGCCGGTTGTTTCTGCGTCAAGTGACGCAGAAACGTCCACATCTGGCTCACGGCAGATGTCTGACCGGAGCGAAGCGCAGGGAGTTTCTGCCGTGTACCGGACGAATCTCCAGAATCAGGTTGCCCGAAGCGAAGCGCAGGGTCGTGAACAGCAGGGCGCATTTCTTTGCCTACTTTCTTGTTGCGAACAAGAAAGTAGGTCGCCCGCCGGGGCGAGACCCGGCCAGCAGCAAAAAACAAAACACAAACACAAAAACAAAGACAAAACAAAAACAGAAACGCCCTCCCCGCATCAGCAGAGAAGGCGCTCCCCCAACACAGCCAGTGGCTACAGACGGTTTATTGCAGAGCCTGAACTCCAGCCACCAACCACCCACTTCCACCCGCCTTGGGCTTGGTCATATTCCATACCTCGCGGAACGGCGACGGTCCCGCCGAAGCCTCTTCCTTGATCATTCCCGAGAACTCGACGCTGGCCATGTAGGCGTCGCCCAGGTCCTCGATGCCAAGCAATTGCGCTTCGATCATCACCACGTCGGTCTGGTTGGGCTGACCGTCGGCGCGGTTGGCTTCGCGCTCGTTGAGTTGCGAGCGGATTTCGGAGACCATTTCGTCAGTCATCATCGAGCGCAGCGAGGAAATGTCCGCGCGGTCCCAGGCGGCCTGCAGCGTGATGAAGTTGCGCTTGGCGGCGGCCAGGAAACCATCGGTATCGAAACCATCGGGCACGCCCCAGTTCTGCGAACCCGAGAGTGCCGAGCCGATCATCGAGCCACCCGCCGCTGCCGCCGCGCCAGTTGCTGCACCAGCGGCTGGCGAGAACGCCATGTTGCTGTGGTCAAAAGGACGGGCCGATGCGTCGTTGCCGATCTTGTCGGGGTTGTACTGACGCGGTGTCTCGGCCTGCGACGGATTGGCGTTGCCCGCGCCCTGGAAGGCGAACGGCGAGCCCGAAGCACCGGTCGAGGCCCGGTTGTTACCGCCACCGCCAGCGCGCGAACGCATGATCAGGCGGATCACAAAGAACGCCGCCATCGCCAGCAAGGCAATCATGAGGATATTGGCAAAACCTTCGCCGAGGCCGAGCGAATTCGCGAGCCAGGCAAGGCCGAGACCGGCGGCCAGGCCGCCGAGCATGGCACCCCAGGGTTTCTTGGGTGCCGCAGCAGGTGCGCCGGGAGAACCGGGTTGACGCGCTGGAGCGGCGCTGTTGGCGTTCTGGGCAGGTGCACCGGGTGCAGCACCCGGACCACCGGCTTCACGTTGCGTCACGTTAGAGGATTGCTTGCCCATCGATTTTCCGCCACCCATGCGCTTTGCATCGGCGTCGCCCATCGAAAAAGCGAGCATCGCGACCAAGACTACAGACCACAGTTTCATCATCGGTTCTCCATTTAGTTGTGCACTGGCCCCTTCACGCTCTTTTTTCAAAGTTTGATTTCAGCTATCGGGATCGTTCAGCACTTAATTCCAACATGCAACGCCACAATACCGCCAGTCATATTGTGATAGTCCACATGCCCGAAGCCACTTTGTTTCATAAGGGTTTTAAGTTCCTCCTGCCCGGGATGCATGCGAATCGATTCGGCGAGATAACGGTAACTGTCTGCATCACCCGCCACCATGCTGCCGATGCGCGGCAACACGCTGAACGAATACCAGTCATAGGCCTTCTCGAGCGGCTTGGCGATCTTCGAGAATTCAAGCACCAGCAGACGGCCGCGCGGCTTGAGCACGCGGTTCATTTCTTTGAGCGCCGCGTCCTTGTGCGTCATGTTGCGTAGGCCGAACGCCACACTGACCAGATCGAAATGATTGTCGGGAAACGGCAGCTTTTCCGCGTCGCAGACCAGCGTGGGCAGCACGGTGCCCTTGTTGATCAGGCGATCACGGCCCACGCGCAGCATGGCCTCGTTGATGTCGGTGTGGATCACCGTGCCGGTCGGGCCAACCTTTTTGGCGAACGCCAGCCCCAGATCGCCGGTGCCGCCAGCGATGTCGAGCACCTGATTGCCTTCCTTCAGGTTGGCGACCATCACCGTGTAGGCCTTCCATGCGCGATGCAGCCCACCGGACATGAGGTCGTTCATCACGTCATATTTGGAAGCGACGGAGTCAAACACGCCGCGCACGTGGCGTGCCTTCTCGTTCTCGTCAACGGTCTGGAATCCGAAATGTGTGTTGCTCATGATGTGGTGATGCTAGGCGCGTGCGGGCGCGAGGTACAGCGACAACCACGCGCCCGTGCGGGACTTGAGGAAAAAAAGAAATGACAAACCGGGTCTTGGAGACCCTGGATTGTGACGCAGCGCGAGCGTCGGCCGGAATCAGTGCCCACCGCAGCCATGACCATGGCCGTGCGTTTTTTTACCGGGCATCGGGGTATCGCGATCAATGCCTTCGGCCTTGAGGCGGAATTCGTATTCGGCCCAGAGCTGGGCCTCGTTTGCCCCCAATTCGTAGAGCAGGTTCCACGAGAAGATGCCGCTGTCGTGCCCGTCGGAAAACGTCGGCTTGACCGCATAGTTGCCCACCGGCTCGAGACTGACCAGCGTGACGTCGCGCTTGCCGGTCTGCAGCACTTCCTGGCCGGGACCATGGCCCTGCACCTCGGCGGACGGGGAGTAAACACGCATCAGCTCAAAGGGATGCGAAAGGCCGCGCCATCGGAAAACGTCACCTCCAGCTGGCGTGATTGCTCATGCACGGTGATGGATTGGGCATGGGCGAACCCGGTGTGATGCCTGCCATGTGTTTGATTGTTCCTGCTTGAAGAAGCGTTGTTTGTCAGATGGAATTTTCAGGCGAATTCGGCCTGAAGGCGCTCGCGCAGCAGCGCATCGAGCGCGGGTAACCGAGCGGAAATCGCCGCTTCCTTTTCGGCATCGCGCGAGCGCTGAGCGTTGGCCCAGACGGGTGCCGGAAAGTGCGAATCCCACTCCCAGCGCGCGATCACGTGCCAATGCAGGTGCGGCACCATGTTGCCGAGCGCCGCGAGGTTGATCTTGGCGGGCTTGAGATGCTCGCGAACGAGTTGTTCGACGGCCGCCACGACTTCCATGCAGAACGCACGGTCAGCGCGTGACAGATCGGAGAACTCTGCGACGTGCGCATTCCAGATCACGCGGTAGAACGCGGGAAAGCCTTCCTCGCTCGCCCGAATCAGGCGCAGCCTGGAGCCACGCCAGACAAGCGCGCCGCCGTCTTCGCGGCAAAGCACGCAGTTGGGGGACTCAGGCTGTGTCGGGTGTGAATGCATGGCCGCCATCATAGGCCGAGAGCATGTCCATAAAGACCGGTGAGCGCATTGGCGAAGGTGACGACACGATCACGCGAGGCCGCAGGGGTGGCCTGCGGCGTTACGCGACCAGGCCCTAAACCAGCACCCGCTCGATGCCGCCCTCGTTGGCGCGTTTCACGTACTCGGGCATCCAGTTCTCGCCAAGAATCTCGCGCGCCATCTCGACGACGATGTAGTCGGCCTCGAGCAGACCGTTTTGCAGATCGTCCTGATAGCGGCTCAGGCCTTGCAGGCAGCTGGGGCAGCTTGTGAGGATCTTCAGGTTTTCCTTGGCGCCCACCTGCCCGCTCTCGCGCAGCACGGCCTCGGTCTTGCGGATTTCCTCGGTCTTGCGAAAGCGGATCTGCGTGGAGATGTCGGGCCGCGTGACGCCCAGCGTGCCCGACTCACCGCAGCAGCGTTCGCTCTTGAGCACGTTGTCGCCGACGAGCGCCTTCACGGTCTTCATCGGTTCCTGCAGTTTCATCGGAGTGTGGCAGGGGTCGTGGTACATGTACGTGCCCTTGCCCGCGAGCGTGATGCCTTTTTCGAGCAGGTATTCGTGGATGTCGATGATGCGACAGCCCGGGAAGATCTTGTCGAACTGGTAGCCCTGGAGCTGGTCGTAGCAGGTGCCGCAGCTCACCACCACCGTCTTGATGTCGAGGTAGTTCAGCGTCGTCGCCACGCGGTGGAACAGCACGCGGTTATCGGTGATCATCTTCTCGGCCACATCGAACTGGCCCGAGCCGCGCTGCGGATAGCCGCAGCACAGATAGCCCGGCGGCAGCACGGTCTGCACGCCGGCGTGCCAGAGCATGGCCTGCGTGGCAAGACCGACCTGGCTGAACAAACGCTCGGAGCCGCAACCGGGGAAATAGAACACGGCCTCGGTGTCGGAACTGGTGGTCCTGGGATCGCGGATGATCGGCACGTAGTCCTTGTTCTCGATGTCGAGCAAGGCGCGTGCCGTGCGTTTGGGCAGTCCTCCGGGAAGCTTCTTGTTCACGAAGTGGATGATCTCTTCCTTGAGCGGCGGCGCGCCCACCGTCGCCGGGGGATGCGCGGTCTGCTTCCTGCTCACCGTGCGCAGCAGATCGACCGCCGCGCGCTGGGCCTTGAAGCCGACGTTGACCATTGCGCCACGCATGAACTTGATGGTGTCGGGATTGGTCGCATTCAGCATCGTCATCGCCAGCTTGTTGCCGGGACGGAAGCTCTTCTTGCCCATCTTGCGCAGCAAGTTGCGCATGTTCATGGTGACGTCGCCAAAGTCGATCTTCACCGGGCAGGGCGTGAAGCACTTGTGGCAGACGGTGCAGTGATCCGACACGTCCTCGAATTCCTGCCAGTGCTGGATCGACACGCCCCGGCGCGTCTGCTCCTCATAGAGAAAGGCCTCGACCAGCAGCGACGTCGCGAGAATCTTGTTGCGCGGGCTGTACAGCAGGTTGGCGCGCGGCACGTGCGTGGCGCACACCGGCTTGCACTTGCCGCAACGCAGACAGTCCTTGACCGAATCGGCAATCGCGCCGATGTCGCTCTGCTGCATGATCAGCGACTCGTGGCCCATGAGCCCGAACGACGGCGTGTAGGCATTGGTCAGATCGGCGAACATCAGCGACGCACGCGAATGCGCCTGCCCGGCCTCCGGACTGCGCCGGTTCTGGTCGGCAAGCAACGCGTCCTGATTGCGGATCAGCTTGCCCCGGTTGAAGTGCCCATGCGGATCGACCCGGCGCTTGTACTCGGCAAACGGCGCGAGTTCGTCGTCGGTCAGAAACTCCAGCTTGGTGATGCCGATGCCGTGCTCGCCCGAAATCACGCCATCGAGACTGCGCGCCAGCACCATGATGCGCGCCACGGCCTCGTGCGCGGTCTGCAGCATGTCGTAGTCGTCGCTGTTGACCGGAATGTTGGTGTGCACGTTGCCATCGCCCGCGTGCATGTGCAGTGCCACCCAGACACGACCTTTCAGCACGCGCTGGTGTGTGGCGTTCACTTCGGCCAGGATGGGCTGGAACGGCGCGCCGTTGAAGATCTGCGCCAGCGGTGCCTTGAGCTGCGTCTTCCAGCTCGCGCGCAGCGTGTGATCCTGCAACTGCGGGAACAGCGTTTCGACGTTGTGCAGCCAGCCCTGCCACAGGCCGCGAATGTCCTTGACGAGCGCAATTGCCTGGCTCACGCGGTCCTCGAGCAGCTCGGCCGACGGAATCTCGCCCGCATCGTCCTGCTTGCCCAGCGGCAGATTGCCGCGCTCGAAGAAGTCGATCAGCGCGTCGCAGAGCTTGATCTTGTTGCGCAGGCTCAGCTCGATATTGATGCGCTCGATGCCGTCGGTGTACTCCCACATGCGCGGCAGCGGGATCACCACGTCCTCGTTGATCTTGAAGGCGTTGGTGTGGCGGCTGATCGCGGCGGTGCGCTTGCGATCCAGCCAGAATTTCTTGCGTGCCTCGGCGCTCACCGCCGTAAAGCCTTCGCCATTGCGCGAATTGGCAATGCGCACGACCTCGGCGGCCACCTTGGCGACGTCGTCGGCGTTGTCTCCCACGATGTCGCCGATCAGCACCATCTTGGGCAGGTGGCCGTTGCCCTTCTTGCTCTTGGTGGCATAGCCGACGGCCTTGAGATAGCGGTCGTCCAGATGCTCAAGACCGGCCAGCAGCACGCCCGAGCGGTTCTGCTCGGCGAACATGAAGTCCTTAATTTCCACGATGCTGGGCACCGCGTCCTTGGCGTTGCCGAAGAATTCGAGGCACACGGTGCGCGTGTGATCGGGCATGCGGTGCACGATCCAGCGCGCGCTCGTGATCAGGCCGTCCGTGCCTTCCTTCTGCACGCCCGGCAGGCCCGAGAGGAACTTGTCGGTCACGTCCTTGCCCAGACCTTCCTTGCGGAACGTCTTGCCGGGAATGTCGAGGCGTTCGGTGCGGATCGGCGTCTTGCCGTCGGCTTCGAAATACTGCAATTCGAAGCTCGCCATTTCCGCGTCGTGAATCTTGCCGAGGTTGTGGCCGATGCGCGTGACTTCGAGCCACTGGGCGTCGGGCGTCACCATGCGCCAGCTCGCGAGATTGTCGAGCGCCGTGCCCCACAGCACGGCCTTCTTGCCGCCCGCATTCATGGCGATGTTGCCGCCGATGCAGGAGGCTTCGGCCGATGTCGGATCGACCGCGAACACGAAGCCCGCGCGCTCGGCCGCGTCGGCCACGCGCTGCGTCACCACGCCGGCTTCGGTATATATGGTGCCGACCTCACGATCCACGCCCGGCAGGCGGCGCATCTCGACTTCGGTCATCGCCTCGAGCTTTTCGGTGTTGATCACCGCGCTGCGCCAGGTCAGCGGAATCGCGCCGCCGGTGTAGCCCGTGCCACCGCCGCGCGGGATGATGGTCAGCTCGAGTTCGATGCAGGCCCTGACCAGCGCGGCCATCTCGGCCTCGGTGTCGGGGTCAGCACCACGAACGGATATTCCACGCGCCAGTCGGTCGCGTCGGTCACATGCGACACGCGCGACAGTCCATCGAACTTGATGTTGTCCTTGGCGGTGTGCTTGCCAAGGCGCTTCTGCACCCTCTTGCGCAACTCCGAGGCCTCGACCAGCGTGGCGTCGAACTCGCCGATGGCGCGGCGCGCGGCCGCCACCAGCACGCCCACGAGCCGGTCGCGCTCGGCATGCTCATCGGGCTGGCGGCGCTTTTCGATCTCGGCGAGGCGGTGGATCAGCGCATCCACCAGCATCTTGCGACGATCGGGGTTGTGCAGCAGGTCGTCCTGCAAATACGGATTGCGCTGGACCACCCAGATGTCGCCGAGCACCTCGTACAGCATGCGTGCGGACCGGCCCGTGCGGCGCTCGCGGCGCAATTGATCGAGCACGCCCCAGGCAGATGCACCGAGCAGGCGGATCACGATTTCCCGGTCGGAAAACGAGGTGTAGTTATACGGAATCTCACGCAAACGGGTGGGCTCTTCGCCCTGCGCCTGCAGGGCAGCCAGCGCAATCGGAACATTCATGGGGATCAACCTGGATGTGTGGAACCAGCGAAAAGGCCTGGCCCACGTGCCTCGGGGTGCGATTTTATGTCAGCCGCTTACTTCCCGCTGCACCGCAGCAAGAGCCACGGCATTCCTGCATGGTTCTCGGAAACCATGGCCATCCGCCGGGAAGCCACCCAGAGGGCGCTTCCCAGGCCGCGTCAGAACAACATGCGCGTGCGGATGGTTCCCGGCACCTGCGCGAGCTTTTCGAGCGCCAGATCGGAGGACTTGGCGTCGAGGTCGATCACCACATAGCCCAGCGTCTCGTTGGTTTGCAGGTACTGCGCCGAGATGTTGATGTGGTTGTCCGACATGATGCTGTTGATCTGCGAAAGCACGCCGGGCACGTTGCGGTGGATGTGCAGCAGGCGGTGCTTGCCCGGGTGTTCGGGGAGCGCCACTTCGGGGAAGTTCACCGACGAGGTGGTCGTGCCGTTGTCGCTGAACTTCACGAGCTTTTCCGCGACCTCCAGGCCGATGTTGGCCTGCGCCTCCATCGTCGAGCCGCCGATGTGAGGCGTGAGGATCACGTTCTCCATGCCCCGAAGCGGTGACAGGAACTCTTCGGTGTTCGAGCGCGGCTCGACCGGGAACACGTCCACCGCCGCACCGCCCACATGGCCGGACTGCAGCGCCGCCGCGAGCGCATCGATCTCAACCACGGTGCCGCGCGAGGCATTGATCAGAATCGCGCCGGGCTTCATGCGCGCGAGTTGCGGCGCGCCAACCATCCACTGCGTGGACGGCAGCTCGGGCACGTGCAGTGAAACGACGTCGCTGTGCGCCATCAGTTCGTCGAGCGATCCCACCTGCCGCGCATTGCCCAGCGGCAGCTTGCTGACCACGTCATGGAAGATCACCTTCATGCCCAGCGACTCGGCCAGCACCGAGAGCTGCGTGCCGATCGAGCCATAGCCGACGATGCCCAGCGTCTTGCCGCGCGTCTCATACGAATGTTCGGCGCTCTTGCTCCAGCCGCCGCGATGCACGATGGCGTTCTTCGCGGGCACGCCGCGCAGCAGCAGGACCGCCTCGGCCAGCACCAGCTCGGCCACCGAGCGGGTGTTGGAATACGGCGCGTTGAAGACGACCACCCCGTGCTCGCGAGCCGCCTTCAGATCGATCTGGTTCGTGCCGATGCAAAACGCGCCGACGGCCACCAGCTTGTGCGCGTGGGCAAGAACGTCTGCCGTGAGCTGGGTGCGCGAGCGAATGCCCAGAAAATGCACATCGGCAATGCGTTGCCTGAGTTCGTCTTCGGGCAGCGCGCCCTTGAGCGATTCGATCTGGCTGTAACCCGCAGCGTGCAGCACGTCGAGCGCGCCGGGTGGATTCCCTCGAGCAACAGAAACTTTATCTTGCTTTTGTCGAGCGATGTCTTGGCAGTCATGGCGAGCCCCTTCTCCGCAAATGTATGTGTCGCAATTCGCACAGCATTGTGCATCGCACAAAACCTTGCAGACCCGATGACAATCGGGGCTTATGCAGCCGCGTCCCGGTAGTGCACAATTCGTGACATTCAATTGTGACTGTCATTTTCAAAAGGCGTTGCAAGCGCACTGCTTCACGGGATTTCCCCTGTTGTGAGTGGCCTGCGGCTGTGCGACAACGACATCTTCCTGTCACATTGAGCGAGTTACCATCTCGCCTCGAACCAACTTCCTCTACCCCCTAGGAGCCTACATGCGGATCAAGCAACTGGCGCTGGCCACTCTCGTCGCAACCACTGGTATTGCTGCACAAGCGCAGACCGAAATTCAGTGGTGGCACGCGATGACGGCGGTGAACAACGAGTGGGTCAACGACCTTGCCAAGCAGTTCAACGAAAGCCAGAAAGACTACAAGGTCATCCCTACGTACAAGGGTACCTATGACGAGACCATGACCGCCGCCGTGGCCGCGTTCCGCTCGGGTGGCGCTCCGCACATCCTGCAAGTGTTCGAAGTGGGCACCGCGACCATGATGGCTTCCAAGGGCGCGACCGTGCCGGTCGCCAAGGTGCTGGCCGACAGCGGCGTGCCGTTCGATCCCAAGACCTACATCCCCGCCGTGGCTTCGTATTACACGGCTCCCAACGGCCAGATGCTGAGCTTCCCGTTCAACAGCTCGACCACCGTTTTCTACTACAACAAGGACGCCTTCAAGAAGGCTGGCCTGGATGCCGACAAGGCACCCACCACCTGGCCCGAAGTGTTCGAAGCAGCCAAGAAACTCAAGGCAAGCGGCCACACCTGCCCGATGACGCTCGCGTGGATGGGCTGGACGCAGCTTGAATCGTTCTCCACCTGGCACAACGTGGAGTTCGCCACGCACCAGAACGGCCTCGGCAAGGAAGGCTACAAGGCCCGCCTGAAGATCAACTCGCCGCTGCACACACGCCACATCGAAAATCTCGAGAAGGCGGCCAAGGCCGGTGAATTCGTCTACAAGGGTCGTGGCTCGTTGCCACAGGCTTCTTTCGTCTCGGGCGAGTGCGCGATGATCCAGACATCGTCGGGCTTCTACGGTGACGTCGCCAAGAACGCCAAGTTCGCCTACGGCATCTCCAACCTGCCCTACTACCCGGACGCCAAGGGTGCGCCGCAGAACACCGTGATCGGTGGCGCGTCGCTGTGGGTCATGGCCGGCAAGAAGGCCGAGGAATACAAGGGCGTCGCCAAGTTCTTCGAGTTCATCTCGCAGACCAAGGTGCAGGCCGCCAGCCACCAGCGCACCGGCTATCTGCCGGTGACCATGGCGTCGTTCGAGTTGACCGAGAAGTCCGGCTTCTATCAGAAGAACCCCGGCACCGACACCGCCGTGAACCAGATGATCCGCAAGGTGACCGACAACTCGCGCGGTATCCGCCTCGGCAACTACGTGCAGATCCGCACCATCGAGGACGAAGAACTCGAACAGGTCTGGGCAGGCAAGAAGTCGGCCAAGGACGCGCTCGATGCGATCGTCAAGCGTGGCGACGAACTGCTGGTTCGCTTCGAAGCAGCCAACAAGGGCAAGTAAGCAACAAGCATCGCGTGCGGTTCATGTCGCCCTCGGGCGGCATGATTTCACATCACTTTTTTCATACCTCCGTGGCCTCACCAAGGTCGCGGCGGTTTTTTGGTTTTTGAAGGCATATGGAAAAACGAGTACTTTTCCGCTCCGCCTGGCTCCCGTGGTTGCTGCTGCTGCCGCAGATGGTGATCATTGGCGTCTTCTTTTTCTGGCCTGCCGCCCAGGCCATCCTGCAATCCTTCCAGATGGAGGATGCATTCGGTCTCAGCAAGGAATGGGTGGGGTTCGCGAACTTCGCGCAACTGTTCCAGGATGAGTCCTACCTCGAATCCTTTTATCGCACCGCCGTCTTCTCGGTGCTTGTTGCGGGCGTCGGCATCGCGATCTCTCTGGCGCTCGCCATTTTCGCGGACCGCATCGTGCGCTTCGCCATGGTCTATAAGACGCTGCTGATCGTGCCCTACGCCGTCGCGCCGGTGATCGCCGGTGTGCTGTGGGTGTTCATGTTCTCACCATCGCTCGGCGTGGTGTCGTATTTTCTGGAGCGCATCGGCTACAACTGGAACTTTCTCATGAACGAGAACCAGGCCATGGCGCTGATCGTGATGGCCGCCGTGTGGAAGCAGATCTCCTACAACTTCCTGTTCTTTCTCGCGGGCCTGCAATCGATCCCCAAGTCGCTGCTCGAAGCCGCCGCCATCGACGGCGCCGGCCCGTGGCGCCGTTTTCTGAACGTGCAATTGCCGCTCCTGTCGCCCACCACGTTCTTTCTCCTGGTGATCAACATCGTCTACGCGTTCTTCGATACCTTCGGCATCATCGACGCGACCACGCATGGCGGCCCCGGCCAGTCGACCACGATCCTGGTCTACAAGGTCTATCTCGACGGCTTCAAGGCGCTTGACCTCGGCGGCTCGGCCGCGCAGTCGGTGATCCTGATGTTCATCGTCATAGCGCTGACCGTGGTGCAGTTCCGTTATGTTGAAAAGAAAGTGCAGTACTGAGCATGATTGACCGACGTCCCTGGCTCGATGTGCTGTCCCACGCCGTGATGATTCTCGGCGTGGCCATCGTGGCCTTTCCCATCTATCTGGCGCTGATCGCCTCCACCCATACCGCACAGGAGATCGTGCAGGCGCCGATGCCGCTGTGGCCCGGCACCAATATGCTCGAGAGCTACAAGGCCGCGCTGTTCGGCTCCGGCAAGATCGGCTCGAACACCAGCCTCGTGCACATGATGTGGGTGAGCTTCGTGACCGCGATGATCATCACCGTGGGCAAGATCGCGATCTCGCTGCTTTCGGCATTCGCCATCGTCTACTTCCGCTTTCCGTTCAAGCAACTGTGCTTCTGGGCGATCTTCGTGACGCTGATGCTGCCGGTCGAAGTGCGTATCCTGCCGACCTACAAGGTGGTCGCGGATCTCGGAATGCTCAACAGCTATGCGGGTCTCACGCTGCCGCTGATCGCATCGGCGACCGCCACGTTCCTGTTCCGCCAGTTCTTTCTGACCGTGCCCGACGAACTGGTGGAAGCCGCGCGCATCGATGGCGCGGGCCCGATGCGCTTCTTCAAGGACGTGTTGGTGCCGCTGTCCAAGACGTCGATTGCAGCGCTGTTCGTGATCCAGTTCATCTACGGCTGGAACCAGTATCTCTGGCCGCTGCTCATGACCACGTCGGAAGACATGTATCCCGTGGTCATCGGCATCAAGCGCATGGTGGCTGGCGGGGCGAAGCGGCCATCGACTGGAACGTGGCCATGGCCACCACCATCATTGCGATGCTGCCGCCCGCGCTCGTCGTGATTCTGATGCAGAAGTGGTTCGTGAAGGGTCTGGTGGATACCGAAAAGTAATCCGCCAGCACGAGAACCCGCCCGCCTCTTCCACAGAACGAATTCAAAAGATTTTTTTCATATGGCATCCATCACACTCAAAGACGTCGTCAAGCAATACGGAGTCGGCAAGGCCGCCGTGCCAGTGATCCACGGCGTCAACGCAGAAATCAGGGACGGTGAATTCATCGTCATCGTCGGCCCGTCGGGCTGCGGCAAGTCGACGCTGCTGCGCATGGTCGCGGGGCTTGAAGAAATCTCCGGCGGCACGATCTCGATCGGTGATCGCGTGGTGAACAACCTCGAACCGGCGCAGCGCGACATCGCCATGGTGTTCCAGAACTACGCGCTCTATCCGCACATGAGCGTGTTTGACAACATGGCCTACGGCCTGAAGATCAAGAACGTGCCGCAGGACGAGATCAAGCAGCGCGTCGATGCTGCGGCCAAGATTCTCGAACTCTCGCACCTGCTCGACCGCAAGCCGCGCCAGCTCTCGGGCGGCCAGCGTCAGCGCGTTGCCATGGGCCGCGCCATCGTGCGCAATCCGCAGGTGTTCCTGTTCGACGAACCGCTCTCCAACCTCGACGCCAAGCTGCGCGCGCAGACACGCATCGAAATCCAGAAACGCCATAACCAGCTCGGCATCACCAGTCTGTTCGTCACCCACGATCAGGTCGAGGCGATGACGCTCGCGCAGCGCATGATCGTGATGAACGGTGGCCGCGTCGAACAATTCGGCACGCCCGAAGAGGTCTATCACACGCCGGCATCGACCTTTGTCGCGAGCTTCATCGGCTCGCCGCCGATGAACCTGCTCAAGAGCGCACCGGGCGGCCGGGACGGCACGATCTTCGGCATTCGTCCCGAGCATCTGGACGTCACGCCCAACAGCGGCTGGCCCGTCATCGTCGACACGGTCGAACTGCTGGGCGCCGAACGCCTGATCTATGGCCGCGTGCAAGGTGGCGGCGACGAACTGCTCACCGTGCGTGTCGAGGAAGGCACGTTCATGCCGAACAATGGCGACCTCATCCACGTCACGCCGCGCCCCGACCGCATTCACGGCTTCGACGCGGCGACCGGCAAACGCATCTGACGTGCCCGCTTGACAGGGACGACCATGGCATCGCTGATTCATTCCACGGTTCCGGTACTCCCTTCGCCGGATCTTGCGGTCAGCGAGAGCTTCTACGTTCACAAGCTCGGCTTTCGCACGGCGCTCTCGATGCCTGGAACATATCTGATCGTCGAGCGCGACGGTTGCGAACTCCATTTCTGGCCGTGCGGCGACAACACCGAATTGCCTCGCCTTTCATCGTGCTATGTGCGTGGCGATACCGACGCGCTGCATGCCGATTTCACAGCGCGCGGCCTCGCGCTCAAGCCGCCGCAGGATCGTGAATGGGGCATGCGCGAGCTTTACGTGATCGATCCGCACGGCAATCTGATCAAGTTTGGAGAACGCGTATGACCTCCCTGGCCGCCTGGCCCTATCCGCGCTGGGTTGCGCACCGAGGCGCAGGCAAGCTCGCGCCCGAGAACACCATGGTGGCGTTTCGCATGGGAGCAAGCTACGGCTACCGCATGTTCGAATGCGACGCCAAGCTCAGCAAGGACGGCGTGCTGTTCCTGATGCACGACACCGACCTCAAGCGCACCACCAATGCCGAGGGCACGGGAAGTGATCGCACGATGGGCGAGCTGGCACAGCTCGACGCGGGCGCCTGGCATTCGCGTTCGTTTGCCGGTGAGAACCTGCCGACACTCGAAGCCCTGGCACGCTGGTGCCTTGCCAATCACCTGCATCTGAACGTGGAAATCAAACCCACGCCGGGCCAGGAAGAGCGCACGGGCTTCGCGAGCGGCGAACTCATGAATCGCATCTGGCCCGCGAAGCCGTGCCGCCGCTGTTCACCTCGTTCAAACCCGATTCGCTGCGCGGCGCAAAGGCCGCCGCGCCCGACATTCCGCGCGGGCTGCTGGTCGACAAATGGTCCGATGGCACGGGCGAGGCCGACATCCGGATCGCGCAGGAACTCGGCTGCGTCGCGATGGTGCTGAACCACGCACTCTGGGATGCGGAATTGGTCAGGCGCGTGCACGCGGCAGGCATGCGCTGCAGCAGCTACACCGTCAACGATGAATGGGAAGCCCAGCGCCTGCTCGACATCGGCACGGATTGCATCATCACTGATCGCGTGGATCTGTTCAGCCCCGCAGCCTGACAGCGACGAGTCGCGAACAGCGCAGGAAAGATGGCAATGGCGGGGCTCAAAACCCTTGTCCGCCATTTGCCTACGCCGGGCGTCAGCCGAGGGCGCTAGAGTAGCTGTCTGCCCGTTTGCCCCAACCGCACGCATGCCACACCGGACTTCCGCCGAAAATTCGCCTGCCGCTTCTGCGACCATTGGCTCCAGTTCCCCGGATTCGCGGCCCTGCGACTGCGCGCGCTCTGGCTGAGCCTCACACTGTTTGCGGCACTGTTCCTGAGCGTGTCTTCCGTGCTTGCCGCAGACCCGCCCGCAGCACCCCGGGCCACCACCGCGTCCTCACCGGGCGCTGGCAAGACCAGCGACGAAGCCGACCCGCCGCTCCCACAGCCCGATGATCTGCGCAAGCAACTCGAGAGCATTCCCGTCAAGCTCAACGAGGAAGTCGACGCGCGCAAGCTGCTGTCGCAACTCATGGTGATCGGCACCGAGGCCGACCGCATCGTCAAACAGCGCACCGAGCAACTCGCAGATCTCGACTCGCGACTTGCCGGTCTCGGCCCAACGCCTGATGGTGCCACGCCCGCCGACGCGCCCGACGTCGCCGAACAGCGCAGCACGTTGAACAAGCAGCGCACGCTGGTGGACTCGGACCTGAAGCTCGCGCGGCTCATCAGCGTGGACACCGGGCAGCGCAGCGCCGACATCCTCAAGCAACGCCGCGCGCAGTTCCAGGCGGCACTCACGGCGCGCGTGGAATCACCCCTGTCGCCGGCCTTCTGGCGGCAGTGGAAGAGCGGCATGCGCAGCGATCAGTTGCGACTCCAGGAGTTGGGCGAGGACTTGCGGGTCGCCGTGATCGAGGCGACTTCCACGCCTCGCAAGCGCAACAACTTCGTTCTGCACATGCTGGGCGCGCTCGCGCTGCTGATCGGCGGCACCTGGGCGGCGGAGCGCATGCTGGTGCGGGTGCTGCCCGCACGCCTGCCCTCGGGGCGACTGCGGCGCACGCTGATGCTTGCGACCGCCGTGGTGCTCAATGTGTTGATCGTGACCCTGGCGGTCAAGCTCGCCTGGAATGGCATCCTCATGAATGCAGCGGCCGACGAGCGCCTGCGCGCGCTCGAGACCATCTGCGTGCAGATGGCGGCCTACGCTTCCTACGTCATCGCGCTCGGCCACGGACTGCTCTCGGCCAAGCGCCCGACCTGGCGGCTGCTGCCCATCCCGGACGAAATGGCACGCCACCTGAGCCCGTTCCCGTGGTGGTTTGCGCTTTCTTCGGCACTGGGCGGACTTGCCACGCAGATCAGCGCGTTGTCGGGAGTGAGCATCTCGTCCGAGGTGCTGGTGCATATCGTCTTTTCGCTGACGGTCGCAGCCATCACGCTCGCATCGATGAGGCATCTGCGCGACCTGCGGGCACAGGGTGACGCCGAAGAGGCCGCGGACGCCGAGGACAAGAATGGCAAGCAGGAGGCTCGCGCAGCCGCGCAGCCGGTGATTCGCCCGTGGTGGTTCGGCCTGCTCGCCGCGGCCGCGGCCATTGCGCTGATTGCCATCGTCGCCTCGCTCGCCTTCGGCTTCGTGGCGCTTTCGGCGACGATGGCAAGGCAACTGGTCTGGTCGATCGTCGTTGTGTCCACCATGTATCTGGTCTTCAAGCTCGCTGATGACCTGTGCGATACGCTGATCTCCTCCCGGGGCGGTGTCGGCGCGCGCCTGCATGAGGCGCTCGGGCTCGACGCCAAGCTGCTCGATCAGGCCGCCGTGCTGACGTCGGGCGTGCTGCGCGTACTGCTGTTCTTCTACATGGTCATCGCGCTCTTCGCGCCATTTGGCACCTCGCCCGACGAGGTGTTCCGTCGCGGCACCTCGGTCGATCACAACCTCAAGATCGGCGACTTCACCATCGCACCGCAAGCCCTGATGACGGCGGTGGCGGTGATGGCGCTGGGCTTTCTCGCGATCCATGTGTTCAAGCGCTGGCTGGCCAACCGGTATTTTCCCAATACCTCGCTCGAAGCCGGAATGCAAAGCTCGATCACCACCCTGCTCGGCTATGTCTGCGCGGTGGTGGTCATCTCAGCCGCGCTCGCAGGCCTGGGCATCAGCGTGGAGCGCATTGCATGGGTCGCGAGCGCGCTCTCCGTGGGTATCGGTTTCGGCCTGCAGGCCATCGTGCAGAACTTCATTTCGGGATTGATCCTGCTGGCCGAACGCCCGGTGCGCGTGGGCGACTGGGTGATGCTCGGCGACACCGAGGGCGACGTGCGCCGCGTGAACGTACGCGCCACGGAAATCCAGCTTTTCGACCGCTCGACCATGATCGTGCCGAACTCCGAATTCATCACTAAACCCGTGCGTAACATGACCACGTCCGGCGCGCCGGGCCGTGTACTGATGCGCCTGCCCGCGCCGCTCGATACCGACACCGAACGCATGCGCGAAATCATTCTCGCGGCCTACACCGGACACCCCGCAATCCAGGACACGCCCGCGCCCATCGTGCAGCTCGAAGGCATCCAGAACGGAACGCTGACCTTCCTGTGCATCGGCTACATCGGCAATCCGCGCAGCACCGGCGGCGTGCGCAGCGACCTGCTGTTCACAATCCTCAAGGCGCTGCGCGACGCGGGACTGTATCTCTCGCCACCAGCGACCACGTCGGTGACCTCTCCCGTACAGAACACACCGGACGGTTCAGATCCGGTCACGGAGCAGCTCACCGGAGCGCGGTGAAGCGGTTCATGCTCGACAAGGCAAGGCCTCGAATTGCCTCGCGCCGACGATGGTTGGGGCGAAAAATGACGCCCGGAGACCACGCCCGCGCGCGCTCAAGCCCACCAGCCGCGCAACAAGACCCATTGCGTAGTAGCAATCGCAACACTTAACGCCATATAGGAAAGCCATTTCCCGTCGTTGCCGAAGTACCACAACCCGGCGAGTAACACCGCGCAGCCAACAATAAAATTGATAGCAACAGGTTTAATCCAGCCAATGAGTTTCGCGCGCTGGCGAAAGAACAATTGGCCGCAGCCGACCATCACCACGGCGATCACAAAGGCTGGTGCGACGAAGTTCAGAAGATGGTTCAGCGCAATAAAGGGATTCATAAATATGACTCAGATCAAGTCAGCCATTCGCGGCAGCGCACCTTGATCCCGTACAAATTTTATAATCGCGGGATGGCAGTTTGGGCTCTAGGCATCAACCACACGACCGCGCCTCTCGATATGCGCGGTCGTTTTGCGTTCGCGATCGATCAGATCGCGCCGACGCTGATCGGTTTGCGCCAGGCCCTGACCAGCAATTCCATGCGCCATCCGGGCGTGGAAACGGCGATCCTTTCCACCTGCAATCGCACCGAAATCTATTGCGCCGCCGACGCTCCGGCACTTGACCACACGCTTGACTGGCTGGCCCATTCGGGCGGCGTCAGCCCCACGCTGCTGCGCTCGCACTCCTACACGCTTGAAAATGATCTGGTCGCGCGCCACGCCTTCCGTGTGGCCAGCGGCCTTGATTCCATGGTGCTTGGCGAGGCGCAGATCCTCGGCCAGATGAAGAACGCCGTGCGTGCGGCCGAAACCGCCGGTGTGCTGGGCACGACGCTCAATCAACTGTTCCAGCGCAGTTTTGCCGTAGCCAAGGAAGTGCGCAGCTCCACCGAAATCGGTGCCCACAGCATCAGCATGGCGGCAGCCGCCGTGCGCCTGGCCAGCCAGTTATTTGAAGACCTCTCGCAGATCAAGGTGCTGTTCGTCGGCGCGGGCGAAATGATCGAGCTGGTCTCCACGCATTTTGCGGCGCGGCATCCCAAGCAGATCACGATTGCCAACCGCACGCTGGAGCGCGGCGAAAAACTCGCCTCGCAGTTCAGCGCCAACACCATGCGCCTGGCCGATCTGCCCGAGCATCTGCATGAATACGATGCGGTGATCAGTTGCACCGCCTCCACGCTGCCGATCATCGGTCTCGGCGCGGTCGAAAGTGCCCTGAAGAAACGCAAGCGCCGCCCGATCTTCATGGTCGATCTGGCGGTTCCGCGCGACATCGAGGCCGAGGTCAAGGACCTGCGCGACGTGTATCTCTACACCGTGGACGATCTCGCCCACGTGGTGCGCACCGGACAGGCCCAGCGTCAGGCAGCGGTCGAGCAGGCCGAGGTCATCATCGATCACGGCGTGCAGAGCTTCATGCACTGGCTCGACCAGCGCAGCCCGCAGGGCGGCTCCGTGTCGCTGATCCAGCAGATCAACGCCCAGACCGACGAATGGCGCGCGCTGGAAATCGCCCGCGCCAGGAAACTCCTCGCCAGAGGCGAGGACATCGACACCGTGCTCGAGGCGCTTTCGCGTGGCATCACGCAGAAGATGCTGCACGGCACCATGGCCGAATTGCACAAGGGCGACGCCGAGCAGCGCGCCCAGACCGCCGACACCGTGCAGCGCCTGTTCCTGCGCAAAGAGCGTTAGCGGCGCTCTCCAGTGGACCGGCTCGTTCGCAGTCGGTAATTTTTCTCTGTGCATGCGCGCCACGCGGCGTTTTCATGCTGTCGCTGCAACCCGACGCGGCCTCACCGAATCTCATCGACGATGAAACCCTTTCTCAGAATCCAGTTGGAGAAGTACGCCCAGCGCCTTGAAGAGCTGGACTTCCTGCTCTCGCGCGAGGACATCATGTCCGACATGAAGCAGTACCGCTCGATCTCCAGGGAACACGCCGAGGTCACCCAGATCGCCGGTCGCTACAGGCGCCATGCCCAGGTCGAATCCGATCTCGCCGGTGCGCGCGAGATGCTCGAAGACCCCGACATGGCCGAGATGGCCGAGATGGCGCGCGAGGAAATCGTGAATGGCGAAGCCGAACTCGTCCAGCTTGAAGAAGAACTGCAGCGCCTGCTGTTGCCCAAAGACCCCGACGATGCGCGCAACGCCTTTCTCGAAATTCGCGCAGGCACGGGCGGTGACGAATCTGCCCTGTTCGCCGGCGACCTGACCCGCATGTACACGCGCTACGCCACCACCAAGGGCTGGAAGGTGGAGGTGATGTCCGCCAACGAAAGCGAACTCGGCGGCTACAAGGAAGTGGTGCTGCGCATCGAGGGCGACGACATCTATGGCCACATGCGTTTTGAGTCCGGCGGCCACCGCGTGCAGCGCGTGCCCGCGACCGAGACGCAGGGCCGCATACACACGAGTGCCTGTACCGTGGCGGTGATGCCCGAGCCCGACGAACACCAGGCCGTCACGCTGAATCCCGCCGATCTGCGCATCGACACCTTCCGCGCTTCGGGCGCGGGCGGACAGCACATCAACAAGACCGACTCCGCCGTGCGTGTCGTGCATTTGCCGACCGGCATCGTCGCCGAGTGCCAGGACGGCCGCAGCCAGCACAGCAACAAGGCCAAGGCCCTGCAGGTGTTGCAGGCCCGCATCCAGGAAAAGGAACGCAGCGAGCGCGCCGCCAAGGAGGCTGCGCTGCGCAAGGGCCTGATCGGCTCGGGCGATCGTTCGGACCGCATCCGCACCTACAACTTCCCGCAGGGCCGCTTCACCGATCACCGCATCAATCTGACGCTCTACAAGCTGCTCGCGATCATGGAGGGCGACATGGACGAGGTGCTGGAGGCGCTCGCTCACGCGCGCGAGGCCGAACTGCTCGAAGAGCTGGAACTCAATCACTGATGCCGCCCGACGTGCCGACCAGATTGCCGAGCGCCAACGGCCTCACGATTGCCCAAGCCCTGCTTTCGGCACAGGCCGATGGCGGCCTTGAGCGCATCGACGCGCAGATGCTGTTGCTGCGCGTCCTCGGCAGACAGGCGGGGGATCGCGCATGGCTGCTCGCGCATGACACGGACACTCTTGGCGCCGAAGCACTCGAAGCCTATCGAGCGCTCTGCACGCGCCGCGCGGCGGGAGAGCCGGTGGCGTACCTCACGGGGCGCAAGGAATTCTGGGGACTATCGCTCGCGGTGGATGCGCGCGTGCTCGACCCGCGGCCCGACACCGAGACGCTGGTGAGCTGGGCATTGGAAGTCATTGCCGATATCCCCGCGCCACGGATCGTCGATCTCGGCACCGGCAGTGGCGCCATCGCCTTGGCATTGCAGGTCGAGCGACGCGACGCGCAGGTGCTTGCAATCGACGCCAGCCCCGATGCACTTGCCGTCGCGCGGGTCAATGCGAGCGACCTGCGCCTGCCCGTCACTTTCAGGGAAGGCTCATGGCTTGAAGGTGTTGACGGCCCCTTTGATCTGATCGTGAGCAATCCGCCCTATATCCCGTCGGGCGATCCGCATCTGGCCGCGCTCACACACGAACCCCTGAGTGCGCTGGCCAGCGGCAACGACGGTCTGGACGACATCCGTCTCATCATCAGACAAGCGCCCGCCCGGTTGCATACAGGCGGCTGGTTGCTGCTAGAGCATGGCTGGGACCAGTCCGAAGCCGTTCACGCACTGCTTTTGCAGGCAGGCTTCGGCGCGGTGCAAAGCCGCGCGGATCTGGCCGGCATCGCCCGGTGCACGGGCGGGAAAATCCTTGAAAACCCACCGCCTGACCAGACAGTGGAATAATCGACCCATTGAGCCCTGCATTCGCAATGAAGGGCATCCGAATTTCAGGAGTATTCCATGAGCGACGTAAATCAACGCATCGACCAACTCGTCAAGGGCAGCGATGTGCTGCTCTTCATGAAGGGCAACGCCAGTTTCCCGATGTGCGGCTTCTCTGGCCGTGCAATCCAGATCCTCAAGGCCTGCGGCGTGGATCCACGCAATGTCACCACCGTGAACGTGCTCGACGATCAGGAAATCCGCGAGGGCATCAAGGACTACAGCCAGTGGCCCACGATTCCCCAGCTCTACGTGAAGGGCGAATTCATCGGCGGCTCGGACATCATGATGGAGATGTACGAATCGGGCGAACTGCAGCAAGTGCTGGGCGCAAGCCCCGCCGCCGAGTAAGCTCGTCAAACCCACAGTCATTTGAAAACGCCGATCAGTTCTTCTGGTCGGCGTTTTTGTTGGCGTTGATCCGGTTCTTGCCAAGGCGCGCCCAAGGCGCACGAATACCGTCAATTCAACCCTCGCAGGCCACGGACAAGCGTCCGCGCGCGTACCCGCTGCCCGCTACACTGCGTGAACCCCATTTTTGCGGCTGCTCCCGTGCCGGACCGCCGCCTCGTCAATGCAATTTCCCGAAAGCCTCTTCGCCATCGCGCTGCTGATTCTGCTCAGCGCATTCTTCTCGCTCGCCGAACTTTCGCTTGCCGCCTCTCGCCGACTGCGCTTGCGGCAACTGGCGGTGGACGGAGACATGCGCGCGGATCAGGTGCTGAAGCTGCAGGAATCGCCCGGGGACTATTTCACCGTCATCCAGATCGGACAGAACGCCGTGGCGATCCTCGGCGGCATTGTCGGCGAGGGCGCGCTCACGCCGTCGCTGGCCCGGCTTTTCGGAATCTGGCTCGACTCATCGACCGCGCAGACCGTGGGTTTCCTGGCCTCGTTCTTCATCGTGATGTCGCTGTTCATCCTGTTTTCGGACCTGTTTCCTAAGCGTCTCGGAATGGCCGAGCCCGAGCGTTGGGCGGTGCGCGTGCTCACGCCGATGCAGTGGTGCATGCGCCTGCTCACGCCCATCGTCTGGTTCTACGGCAAGACCACCGATCTGATCTTCAAGCTGCTCGGCGTGGAGACCGTGCGCGACGACCGCATCACCTCCGAGGACATCCTCGCCATGACCGAGGCCGGCGCGCGTGCCGGCTTGCTCGCGGCGAGCGAGCAGCAGGTCATCGCCAACGTGTTCGAGCTTGATTCGCGCACCGTGGCCTCTGCGATGACGCAGCGCGAACGCATCGCATTTTTCCTGCACGACGACCCCGACGAGGTGATCCGTGCGCGCATCGCCGAAGAACCGTTTTCGACCTACCCGGTCTGCGATGGCGACATCGACCATGTGGTCGGCTATGTTGACGCCAAGGACCTGTTCCAGCGCGTGCTCAATAACCAGACCCTGTCGCTCAGCGATGAGCAACTGGTTCACAAGGTGCTAATCGTCCCGGACCGTCTCACGCTCGCCGAGGTGCTCGACCAGTTCCGCCAGGTGCACGAGGATTTTGCGGTCATCGTCAACGAATACAGCCTGGTGGTGGGTGTCGTCACGCTCAACGACGTGATGAGCACGGTCATGGGCGATCTGGTCGGTCCCGATGACGAGGAGCAGATCGTGCGCCGTGACGAGAACTCCTGGCTCATCGACGGCGTCACGCCCATCGAAGACGTGCTGCGCGCGCTCCATCTCAACGAACTGCCGCACGATGACGAATACGAAACGCTCGCAGGCTTTTTGATGGTGATGCTGCGCCGCGTGCCACGTCGCACGGACAGCGTGAACTTTGGCGGCTACAAGTTCGAGGTGCTGGACGTGGACAGCTACCGCATCGACCAGGTGATGGTTTCGCGACTCACCGAGACCGGTGCGCGCTCATCAGCCGAAGGGGAGTGATCGCATGAGTCGGGCCCCGATCAATAAAAAAGCTGGCGACATGCCAGCTTCTTGGACCTGGATACGCGCGCTGCCGCTCAGGCCGCAGTCACTTTCTCGTTGAAGATCCAGTTGCGCTGCGCCGCGAACACCGCGTTCGGATAAGGGTCGCGGCCACGGCTGCCGTTGTAGCGGCCAAGCGCCATGAAGACGTCGCCCTTTTCGCGATCCAGATAGTGACGCAGGATCACGCAGCCAAAGCGCAGGTTGGTCTGCATGTTGAACAGCTTGCCGGCGTCGCCATCACCGATGACGCGCGTCCAGAATGGCATCACCTGCATATAGCCGCGCGCACCGACGGGTGAGACGGCGAACTTGCGGAATGCGCTCTCGACCTGCACCAGCCCCATCACGAGCGAGGTATCGAGACCCGCGCGCTTGGATTCATACCAGATGGTCTGAAGGAAGTCGCGGCGCACTTCCCACTCGGGCTTGCGCTTGCGCAGTTTCTCGCTCATGGTGCCGAGCCAGCGCAGATACATGATGCGCGCCTCGGTCGAGGAAAACAGCGGCTCGGGCGGTAGCTGATTGCTGACGGCAGAGGTGAGCGCAGTGCGCACCGAGTCCATGAGCGGCTCTTCCAATTGGCTTCCGGCATGCGCGAGTTGCGGCATGCCGAGCAGTCCCGCCGCTCCCAATGACGGCGCAGCAGACAGGGACAACAAGAGCGAACGACGCGATACGCCGCCCGGCTCCTGCTTTTTCACTCCCCCTCGATGACACTTTCGCTCGGTCTCATACCTTCAAACGTTCCTTCACATGCGCAAACACGTCGCCTACCGCGACCTTCGTCGCTGCCGTATCGCGACGATTCTGATATTCCAATTGACCTTCTTTCAGGCCCCGGTCGGAGATCACCACACGGTGCGGCACACCGATCAATTCCCAATCCGCAAACATCGCCCCAGGGCGCTCGCCACGGTCATCCAGCAATACATCAACGCCCGCCGCCTGGAATTCGGCATACAGCTTTTCGGCGGCGGTCTTCACTTCCTCGCTGCGATCCATGCCGATGGGGCAGATCACCACGGTGAATGGAGCAATCGCGTCGGGCCAGATGATGCCGCGCTCGTCATGGTTCTGCTCGATGGCTGCAGCAGGCAGCCGCGTCACGCCAATGCCGTAGCAACCCATCTCGAAGAATGCCGGCTTGCCATCTTCCGCAAGGAAGGTGGCATTCATCGCCTTGCTGTATTTGGTGCCGAGGTAGAACACATGTCCGACTTCGATACCGCGCTCTATCGCAAGCTCTCCCTTGCCGTCCGGTGACTTGTCGCCCGCAACCACGTTGCGGATGTCGGCCACCAGATCGGGCTCGGGCAGATCACGGCCCCAGTTGACGCCCGTGATGTGGTGGTCCGCCTGATTCGCTCCGCAAATCCAGTCGGCCATCAATGCCACATCGCGATCGGCAACGATCCTGACGGGCTTTTTCAGATTCAGCGGGCCCAGATAACCGGGCTTGCTGCCGAAGTGTTCCTCGATCTCGGACAGCGTGGCAAACCGGAAGCCCACATTCAGGCCCGGAACCTTGCTGACCTTGATTTCGTTCATGTCGTGATCGCCGCGCAGCAGCAACAGCCAAACCTGCGACTTGACGACCTCGCCTTGATCATTGACTTCATCCGTGGCCAAAACCAAAGACTTGACAGTTGTTGACAAATCAACACCCAGGAATTCGGCAACTTCACCACAGGTGGATTTCCCGGGCGTGGGCGTCAGCGTCTGGGCCGCGCTGGCAGCGGGGCGCGCATGGGTTGGCGCCAAGGCCTCGGCCTTCTCCATATTCGCTGCGTATTCGCTGCTCGGGCAGTAGACGATGGCATCTTCGCCGGTCGAGGCGATCACCTGGAACTCTTCGCTCAGGTCTCCTCCGATGGCACCCGAATCTGCAGCAACTGCACGGTAACTGAGGCCAAAACGGTCGAAAATGCGGCGATACGCGGCAGCCATGTTCTGATAGCTGATCGTTGCAGCTGCCGGATCGCGGTCGAAACTGTAAGCGTCCTTCATGATGAACTCGCGTCCGCGCATCAGGCCGAAGCGCGGGCGGCGCTCATCGCGGAACTTGGTCTGGACCTGATAGATGTTCCTGGGCAGCTGCTTGTAGCTGCGGAACTCCTGGCGCGCGATGTCGGTGACGACCTCCTCGCTGGTCGGCTGAATCACGAAGTCGCGACCATGGCGATCCTGGATGCGCAGCAACTCCGCGCCCATCTGCTCGAAACGGCCAGTTTCTTGCCAATATTCTGCGGGCTGAACGACCGGCATGGTGCACTCGACTGCGCCGGCACGGTTCATTTCTTCACGCACGATAGCTTCTACCTTGCGAATCACGCGCAGACCCATCGGCATGTAGTTATAGATGCCCGCGCCCAGCTTTTTGATCATGCCCGCCCGCGTCATCAACTGGTGGCTGACGACTTCCGCATCGGCGGGGCTTCTTTGAGGGTGGAAATAAGGAATTGGGTAGCTTTCATCTATCGATCTCACGCCACTGAGGTAAGCCCGCTTGCCGCATGCAGGGTACCGTGCATAATGGTCACAGTTTTTGAATTTGGGGTTAGATTATGCTCGACCGGGACGGATTTCGCCCGAACGTCGGCATCATCCTGCTCAACCAGAGGAACCAGGTATTCTGGGGAAAAAGGATCCGGACACACAGCTGGCAGTTCCCTCAAGGTGGTATTGATCGCGGGGAATCCCCGAGCAAGCCATGTTCCGGGAGCTTCACGAGGAAGTCGGGCTTATGCCCGATCACGTCCGGATCATTGCCCGCACGCGGGACTGGTTGCGTTACGAGGTGCCTGACCGGTATATCCGCCGTGATGCGCGCGGACATTACAAGGGCCAGAAGCAGATCTGGTATCTCCTTCAATTGGTGGGTCACGACTGGGATTTGAACCTGCGTGCCACCAATCATCCAGAGTTCGACGCCTGGCGTTGGAACGACTATTGGGTTCCACTCGACGTGGTCGTGGAATTCAAGCGCGGCGTCTATGAAATGGCGCTGACTGAACTCGCGCGTTTTCTGCCGCGCCACGAACAGCGCAACCGCTACCTGCGCAGCGGCATGCGTGCGCGCGAAGGAGCGGGTGTCGGTCCCGCCGCCGACCTTGTTCAACCGACGGCCACACGCTTCAATTCGATGATGCTCAAACCCGGCATGGAACTGCCGCCGGGCGCAAGCTTTGATCCGAATCCGCAAGGACGGATTCCACAGCCGGATAACGCCGTGCTCGCGCCGATGCACGCCCCCGGAGCGCCTCAGGAAGACTGAGGCGCGAGCACTGTGACCGTAAATTCGGGGCCCGGAAATCCGGGCTTTCCGGTTGTGTGCACAGACTTGCCTCAATGGTGCGTCAACACCAGATTGTCCCGGTGCACCATCTCGGGTTCAGCGATATAGCCCAGCAATTGCTCGAACTCCGAGGATGGTTTGCGACACAGCAGCCGCGCCTCGGCGCAGGTGTAGTTCGCAAGACCACGCGCAATCTCGATGCCGTTCTCATCCCGGATCGCTATCACGTCGCCGCGCACAAAGTCGCCCTCCGCCGCCAGCATGCCAATCGGCAACAGGCTCTTGCCGCTGCCGATGAGCTTGGCCGCCGCGCCGGCGTCCACGGTCACCGACCCGCGCATTTGCAGGTGATCGGCCATCCATTGCTTGCGTGCCTGCGTCTTCTGGGTCTGTGCGACCAGCAGCGTGCCAATCGCCTCGCCACCCGCCAATCGGATCAGCACATCCTTCTCACGCCCCCAAGCGATCACGGTCGATGCGCCCGAGCCTGCGGCGCGCTTGGCCGCGAGAATCTTGGTGATCATGCCGCCCTTGCCAAGGCTGGAGCCCGCGCCGCCCGCCATGATTTCCAGCGCCGGATCTCCGGCATTGGCCACGTCGACGAATCGGGCATTCGGATCGCGCCGTGGATCGGCGGTATAGAGCCCCTTCTGGTCCGTGAGAATCACCAGCACGTCGGCCTCGACCAGATTGGCAACCAACGCTCCCAGCGTGTCGTTGTCGCCGAACTTGATCTCGTCCGTCACCACCGTGTCGTTCTCGTTGATGACCGGCACCACGCCAAGCCGCAACAGGGTCAACAGCGTGATGCGAGCATTCAGATAGCGCTCGCGGTCGGCCAGATCGGCATGGGTGAGCAGCACTTGCGCGTTGCGCATGCCGTGTTCACGCAGCTTGGTCTCGTACATCTGCGCCAGGCCCATCTGCCCCACGGCCGCTGCCGCCTGCAGCTCATGAATCTCGCTGGGGCGAGCGGTCCAGCCCAGGCGCTTCATGCCCTCGGCGATCGCACCGCTGGAGACCATGATGACCTCGCGTCGCACGCCGCCGTCGCCATGCACCAGCGCCGCCAACTGGCGACTCCACTCGCCGATGGCGATCTCATCCAGCCCTTGCCTTCATTGGTTACAAGGCTGGAGCCGACCTTCACCACGATGCGACGCGCATCGCTCAAAACATTGGAGACCATTGATCTAGCTATATGTATGGCTGTAGATGGCCCGACGATGTGGACCACGCGGGCGCACGGCCATCATTCATCGGGCAGGCGCCATTATGAAACCACGCTGCGCCTATTCATCGTCGCGAGGCGCAAATCGCGGATCGGTCTGCGTATCGACATCGGAGTCCGACAGAAAGCGCGGGTCCACTTCCTCGGGCGTGTTCTGCGCAACCTGCTCGGCATGCACATGCTGAAAAATCGTCTTGATCAGCGGCTCGCAACCCTCGCGCGTGAGCGCGGAGATCTCGAACACCGGTCCCTTCCACTTGAAGCGCTTGACGAAATCCTTGACCAGCCTGGCGCGGTCTTCCTCCGGCACCATGTCCAGCTTGTTGAGCACCAGCCAACGCGGCTTGCTGTAGAGATCGGCATCGTACTTGCGCAGTTCTTCCACGATGGCCTTGGCCTGTTCGACCGGATCGACGTTGTCGTCAAACGGCGAGACGTCAACAATGTGCAGCAGCAGGCGCGTGCGTTGCAGATGGCGCAGGAACTGGTGACCAAGGCCCGCGCCTTCCGACGCACCTTCGATCAGACCGGGGATGTCGGCAATCACAAAGCTCTGCTCGGGCCCGACACGCACCACCCCGAGGTTCGGGTGCAGCGTCGTGAACGGATAGTCGGCAATCTTTGGACGCGCGTTCGACACCGCCGCAATGAACGTGGACTTGCCCGCATTCGGCATGCCCAGCAGACCCACGTCCGCCAGCACCTTGAGTTCCAGCTTCAGATTGCGCTTGTCGCCTGGAAAACCAGGCGTCTTCTGACGCGGCGCGCGATTGATCGCGCTCTTGAAACGCAGATTGCCGAACCCACCATCGCCGCCCTTGGCAATGGTGATCACCTCGCCCGCATTCAGCAGCTCGAACAGCACTTCGCCCGTTTCGGCATCGGTGATGATCGTGCCGACCGGCATGCGCAGCGTGACATCCTTGCCCGCCGCACCGAACATGTCCGACCCCTTGCCATGCTCGCCACGCTGCGCATCGTGGCGACGCGAAAAGCGGTAATCGACGAGCGTGTTCAAGTTCGGATCGGCCACGGCAAACACATGCCCCCGCGTCCACCATCACCCCCATCCGGCCCGCCAAATTCCTTGTACTTCTCGTGGCGGAACGACACGCAGCCATTGCCCCCGTCACCGGCGGAAATGTCGATATAGGCTTCGTCAACGAACTTCATGGTCTTGGAGTTTACAAAATTGCCCGTTCCACACTGGAAGCAAAGGACTTGAGCCCCAAGCAGGATGCCAGAGACAACGCGCGGCAACAGCACCGCAATACGGCATCGAGAACGTCAGGTGCATCTCGATCAAGAACCACAATGCCTAGAAGATGGCGCTTCAGGCTTGGCGTCGAAGCCGAAGGCTTTGTAGTACAAAAACAAAAATCCAAAAACAGCAAAGCCCGAGGATCGGGGCTTTGCTGTGAGTTCAGCGCGTAGTTACGCTGGAGTGATGCTCACGGTATGCTTGTTCAAGGCACCCTTGTGCCCAAACGTCACATGACCGTCCACCAGCGCGAACAAGGTGTGATCCTTGCCCTGACCCACGTTCACGCCCGGGTGAATACGTGTGCCACGTTGACGAACGATGATCGAGCCAGCGCTGATCAGTTCACCACCGTAAGCCTTGACGCCAAGCATTTTTGGCTTGGAATCACGACCGTTTCGCGTAGAGCCGCCGCCTTTTTTCTGTGCCATGAGATATACCCTTTAAGCAGCAATAGCGCCGATCAGCAGTTCGGTGAACTGTTGACGGTGACCTTGAGACTTAGCATAGTGCTTGCGACGACGCAGCTTGAAGATGCGCACTTTGTCGTGCTTGCCGTGAGCAACCACCGTTGCTGTCACAGATGCGCCGGACACCAGGGGTGCACCAACCTTGAGTTCAGCGCCGTTGCCGACTGCCAGAACCTGGTCGATCACAATCTCCTGGCCTACGTCCGCAGCAATCTGTTCTACTTTGATTTTTTCGCCAGCAGCAACGCGATATTGCTTGCCACCGGTTTTTATGACCGCGTACATGTAAACCTCTTTTGAATGAGCTCCGCGAACGAACTTTCACGGAACCCAAGAGTATACCCTGACCGGCACGTTGCTGACAAGAGCGCCTCAGAAACCCGGAAATGGCCGCCTGAACCCGTTCATGCATACTGCCTCCCGCATGCACATTTCAACGATTTTCGGCAGGTTACGCCTCGACCGGCAGCATGGCGATCCGTCCTTCCTATAATTTGAGTCTCTGACAACATCTTCTGACTGCATCACCTTGGCCGCCAACAACAATAGCACCGCCACGACACTCGCATTGATCGCCGACGACATGCGCGAAGTGGACAAAGTCATCGCCGCACGGCTCAGCTCCTCAGTGCCGCTGGTGAGCCAGGTCGCACAGTACATCATTGCCGCTGGCGGAAAACGGCTGCGCCCCGCCCTGCTGCTGCTGATGGCAGGCGCGCTCGGCTACAAGGACGCGCAGCGCTTCAATCTGGCAGCCGTCGTGGAGTTCATCCACACCGCCACGCTGCTGCACGACGACGTGGTCGACGAATCCACCCTGCGTCGCGGCCGGCCCACGGCGAACGAGAACTTCGGCAATCCGGCAAGCGTGCTGGTGGGTGATTTTCTCTACTCGCGCGCCTTCCAGATGATGGTCGACAGCAACAACATGCGCATCATGCACATTCTTGCCGAGGCCACGAACATCATCGCCGAGGGCGAGGTCCAGCAACTCATGAACACGCACGACGCGTCGCTCAGCGAAGCGGCCTATCTGAACGTGATCCGCTCCAAGACCGCCAAACTGTTCGAAGCCAGCGCGCGGCTCGCAGCCGTTCTCGCAGGCAGCCCAGAGCACATCGAAAGCGCCTGCGCCGCTTACGGTCAGGCGCTCGGAACCGCATTCCAGGTGATCGACGATGTACTCGACTATGACGGCGACGCCGTCGAGATGGGCAAAAACCTCGGCGACGACCTGCGCGAAGGCAAGGTCACCCTGCCGCTCATCATCGCCATGCAACGCGGCAGCGCCGATCAGTGCGCGCTGATCAGGAACGCCATCGAAGTCGGTGAAACCGACAACCTTCCCGCAGTCATCGACATCGTCAAAACCACCGGAGCCCTCGACGCCACCCGCCAGGCCGCCGCCTCCCAAGCCCAGTTGGCCATCGACGCCATCGCTGGCCTGCCAGCCAATCGCTACACCGAAGGACTGCTACAATTGGCAGCTTCGCTGCTTGATCGCCGCATCTGACTCGAACAGCAACACAACAACCACCACCATCGGGGTGTAGCTTAGCCTGGTAGAGCGCTACGTTCGGGACGTAGAGGCCGGAGGTTCGAATCCTCTCACCCCGACCAGGACACTATTGCAATGCAGGCCGCTGCCGCGGCTGCGCTGGTTCGTGATGGTCTTGGGTGCGCGGTATCGCTCCACCCCAGTCTCCAAGACTGCTGCACATGAAGCAGGAGTTTTATTGGGGAATGAACACAAACTCCTGAAGATCACACTAAGCCTCGATCAGGCGCCGCGCGCGCGATATTCCTGTACGTAGTCGTGCAGGCCGTTGCGCAGCAGATGGGGGGAAGGCGCGGCTCCAAGATCGCGCACCCAGGCCTGCAATTGCTCCAGTTCGTGCGAGGACAGCACGGTCGCCGTCTGCTGCACCACGCGCAGTTGCGGGTGGCTGGTGGCCGAGGTGGTTTCGTCGTTCGCGAGCCATTCCTCGAACAGCTTTTCGCCGGGGCGCAGACCGGTGAACACGATGGGTACCTCGGCCTCGGTACGGCCCGAGAGGCGGATCAGCAGTCGCGCCAGTTCGACGATCTTCACGGGCTCGCCCATGTCGAGCACGTAGATCTGTCCCGACTGCCCGAGACGCCCGGCCTGCACCACGAGTTGCGCGGCTTCGGGAATGGTCATGAAGTAGCGCACGATCTCGGGGTGTGTGACGGTCACGGGCCCGCCGCGCGCGATCTGCGACGTGAACAAGGGCACGACCGAACCGCTCGATCCCAGCACGTTGCCAAAGCGTACCGCGACGTATTCGGTGTCGGGATGGCGCGCCGCCATCGCCTGCACCACGCGCTCGGCCAGCCGTTTGCTCGCTCCCATGATGCTCGTTGGATTCACCGCCTTGTCGGTGGAGACCAGCACAAAGCGTTGCGCTCCGCATTCGCCCGCGACGCGTGCCAGGTTGAGCGTGCCTAGCACGTTGGTGCGCAGCGCCTCGACCTCGTTGCTCTCTTCCATGAGCGGCACGTGTTTGTAGGCCGCCGCATGAAAGATCACCACCGGATGGTGCTTCTGCGCTATCGCCAGCATGCGTTCGAGTTCGCGCACATTGGCCGTGTAGTAGTTGCCGAGCATCTCGGGATGCGCGATGCGCAGTTCCTGCTCCAGCGTGTAGATGGCCGCCTCCGACACGTCCACGCACACGAGACGCGAGACGCCGAAGCGCGCGACCTGGCGGCACAGTTCCGAACCGATCGAGCCCCCGGCGCCCGTGATCATCACGGTCTGCCCCGACAGCCATTCGGCGAGATCCCCTGCATCCAGCGCGACGGGCGTGCGGCCCAGCAGGTCTTCGAGATCGACCTTGCGAAGATCGGTCGTCGGCGTGTTGAGCCAATGGTCGGCACTCGGCATCGTCAGCAGATTGAGCTGCGACCCCGACCAGCGAAGCAGGGCTTCGCGGCGCAGCGCCGAGCCCGGCGCGCTTGCGAGCAGCACCGAATGCACGTTGTGTGCGACGGCGATGTCGCCCAATCGCTCGACCGTACCGAGCACGCTCACGTTCTGCAGGCTCTGGCTCACGTCCTGCTCACGCGGCGAGACAATGCCCACCACCTGCCAACCCTGCGATCCCTTGAGCGTGCGCAGCGCCTGATCGGCCTCTTCGAGCGTGCCGACGATGATGAGCGAGGACTGCCCGCCAGCGCCGCTGCGCGCGTGCCGCTGTTCGGCAATCGAGCGCCAGGTGGCACGCGCTCCGGCCAGCATGGCCAGCACCAGCAGGCCGAAGATCGGAAACACGGAACGCGCAAATCCGGGATAACGCAGCACCATCACGCAGGCCACCGTCGCCAGCACTCCCAAGAGCACCCCCAGGCCAGTTGCCGCAGATCGGCCAGCCCCACGTAGCGCCATGCCTGACGCTGCACCCGCGCCATCGCAAGTCCCACGACCATGCAGGCCACGGCCCACGGCATGGTGTCGAGCGCCATCGTGCGGTACTCGGCCGGCAGCTCGAAGTTGAAACGCAGCCAGAACGCCACGGCCCATGCCACGGCCACCATGACGACGTCGGCCAGCGCGAACAGCACCTTGTCGCGACTCCAATGAATTCCATTCACACTCATGATCACCGTTTCTTGGGGCCTGCAATGGCCCAAACCGTTCTGCCGATGATCGCCAGATCACCCGCCACGCTGCGATGCGCCACGTAGTCGAGGTAGTAGCGCTGTTTGATCGGCATGATCTGCTCGACATAGGTGCGCTCGACGTCGCTGCTCGCGGCCAGCATGCGCTCCTCGTCGCGAAACGCAATCGCCGCGTTGTCGGTGATGCCGGGACGCACCGAAAGAATCTTCGCGCGCACTTCTTCGGGATATTGCGCGATGTAGCGCGGCACCTCGGGCCTGGGCCCGACAAGGCTCATGTTACCCACCAGCACGTCGATGAGCTGCGGCAGCTCGTCGAGCTTGCTGCGCCTGAGCACCCGTCCGACCGCCGTGATGCGCGCATCCCCGGCTGCGGTCACCTGCGGCCCGGCGCCGTCGGTCACATGCATCGTACGGAACTTGCGGATGCGAAAGCGCTTGCCGCCGAGACCCACGCGATCCTGACGAAAGAGCACCGGCCCGGGCGAACTCGCCTTCACCGCCACCGCGCACGCCAGAAGCACGGGCGAACATAGCAGCAGAACGAGCGATGCGCCCAGCAAATCCATGATCCGCTTGCTCGCACTCACCGGCTCTCCTGCTGATCGAGCACCGTGCGTACCGCCGCAATCACGCGTTTGACATCGGCATCCGTCATGCGCGTATAGATCGGCAGCGACGCCGTGCGCTGGTACATCGACTCACTGACGGGAAAATCCCGCGCGTCGAGTCTGCATGAGGCGCGCCAGTAGCTCTGCTGGTGCAGCGGGATGTAGTGCACGCTCATGCCTATGCCCTGCGCGAACATCGCGTCGATGAAGCGATCACGATCAACGCGCGGTGGCACGAGAATCGGATAGAGGTGCCAGGAGTGCACGTCGCCAGCTTGCGCCTGAGGCGGCGTGACGATTCCCTCCATCGACGCAAACGCCGCATCGAACTGCCGTGCAATGTCGGCGCGGCGCTGCTGCATGTCGCGCACGCGCCGCAACTGTACGAGGCCGATGGCCGCCGCAATGTCGGTCATGTTGTATTTGAAGCCCGGCGCGACGATGTCGTAGCGCCACGCGGGCACCGTGGAATTGAAGCGCGCGAAAGCATCGCGGTCGATGCCGTGCAGGCGCATGGTGCGCGCCCGTTTGGCGAGCGCGGCATCGCGCGTGACCAGCATGCCGCCCTCGCCCGTCGTCATCGTCTTGTTGGCATAGAAACTGAACACCGTGGCATCGCTCTCGAGCGTGCCGATCATCGCGCCGCGATGCGTGCAGGGCAAGGCGTGAGCGGCATCCTCGATCACCTTGAGCCGGTGCCGTCTGGCGATGTCGAGAATCGCCGTCATGTTCGCGCTGCGGCCACCGAAGTGCACCGCAATAATGGCCTTGGTGCGCGCGGTGACGTGCTTTTCGATCTCGCGCGGATCGATGCACCAGCTGTGTTCCTCGATATCGACCAGCACCGGGTTGGCGCCGAGATAACGGATCACCTCGGCGCTTGCGGTGAAGGTATGCGTCGTGGTGATGACCTCATCGCCCGGCGCGACACCTGCGGCTTCGAGTGCGAGATGCAGTCCTGCGGTTGCCGAATTCACCGCCACCGTCTCGAGCGACGCGTCGCCCAGAAACTCGGCGAATGCCTGCTCGAAGCGTCTGGCCTTCGGCCCGGTGGTCAGCCAGCCGGAGCGCAGCGTGTCCACGACTTCGGCGATTTCCTCTTCTCCCACATCGGGCAAGGCAAAGGGCAGCATGTTTCGGGTTGGGCTCATCGCGTTCACATCACAAGGGTTTGGACAGCAGGCATAGCACATGCGTGCGCAGCAGCGGAACCGCGTTCAACAGCGGATACAGCGCGGGGCTCACGCGGCATGCGGCGCGCCCGAGCGGCGGCGCAAGCGTGATGCGCCGGGCCTCGATCCGCGCTTCGGGAAACAGCTCTCGCAGGCGCTTGAGCGGCACGGCGCGCACATCGGGATTGCGTGGATTGTCGTAGACGAAATCGTGCCACAGCACCGCGCCACCGGGCCTGAGCCACTGCCAGACACGCGCGGCGAGTTGCTGCTGCACGGCGTCCGAAAGAATCGAGGAGAACACCGTGAACAGCACGACGATGTCCTGGCTCGCTACAGGCAGGCTCGACTCCATTTGCGGATCGAGTGCATCGGCATTCCAGATGCGGCAGGCGGTGGGTAGCACCGTGCGTGCAGCCTGCGCCCGTTCGGCCAGCAACTCGATGCCCTGCAATCTTTGCGGCGTCACGCCAAGGCGCAGCAGATCGAGCAGATGGCCTCCGCCGCCGCAGCCGACGTCGAGCACATCGAGCTGCGCGAAATCATCAAGCCCTGCGCCGCACAGCAGGCGCAGCAGCTTGCGTTGGCGTTCCTGCCATGCGGCGAGCGCGTACGGATCGCTGAGGCTGTATCGATGGGCGTCGCGCACGCCATCGCGGCGCGCATAGCGTTCGCGAACGTCGTCGGCTTCGCGCGAAGGTGTGGGCGCGCTCATCGCGTGAGCGCTCCCCACTGCGGTTGCGGGCCACGCGCAAGCAGCACGTCGCGCCAGCCGCACAGCGAGCCCCAGCCGTAGCCAAAGTGATAAGCGCAGATGACGCCCACAACACGCGCGGCCATGCCCGTCTCGAGTCGAGACCGCATGCCCCAAAGCGCCAACAGCAATAGGCCGGCATAGGCCGCCAACAACAGCAGCAACGGCCATGCCGTCACGGTCGCGGCCAGTATCAGCGCAGCCAACAACGCCAGCAGAAAGGCCGCCGGCACCAGATGCCGCAGCGCCGCGGCCTGACCATGTTTCTTCATCACGAAGGGCTTCCAGTAGCCGTATTGCGAATACTGCCGGAATACCTGAGACAGACTGGCACGCGGGAAGTAACTCGAGCGTATCGCCCTGCTCTGCCAGATGCGAAAGCCGTTTTTCTTCAGGCGCAGGTTGTGCTCGTCGTCCTGATTGCGCACGAGCTGTTCGTCGAATCCGCCTACTCTCGAAAAGCTCTCGCGCGGCCAGCAGCCGAGATAGACCGTGTCCACTTCGCCTTCAAAGTCAAGATCGCGCGAGCGCGCACCGCCCGCCACCCAGGGCGACTGGAATGCCGCCGCCACGGCCTTCTGCATCAGGCTGCGTCCCTTGGCATGCCATGCGCCGCCCACGTTGTCGGCGCCGGTGCGCTTGAGTGCTTCCACACACTGCAGCAGATAGTCGTTCGCGTATTCGCTGTGGATGTCGAGCCGCACGATGATCTCGCCGCGCGATTGTTCGATGCAGCGATTGAGGCCGGGCGAGACGATGCGAAGCGGGTTGTCCACGCAGTGAAAGCGCGCATCCCTGGCGCACCAGTCCTCGATCAACTGCCGCGTGCCGTCGTCGCTGCGGCCATCGGCGATCAGCACCTCCAGTTGCCAGCCTTCGGGCAACTGCATGCCGGCGACGTTGCCGCAGAAAGCGATGATGTGATCACGCTCGTTTCGGCAAGGCGCGATCACCGACAGAAGTTTCGGCGTAGCGGGCAGAAGATTCATACCGCCCCCTGGTCCGAACAGCGGAAAAAGTAGTGGTAACGGTGCATGGGAAACACGCCGCTGTTCACCGTGGCAAAACGCTCGCGCATCTGCGCCACCAAGGCCGAGCGCCGCGTCTGCCATTCGGACGATATTTCCCAGAAATGTCCGTCCGTCAAACGGCGACGGCTTGGGATGCGTATGCCGAGAGATACGTCGACAAAGCGGTTGTGGATGCCGAAGCGCCCCATAAAACCGGCCCAGGGAAAATGCCCCGGCAGCGAGATGAAGGCGTTGGGTGCGAGGCTTCTGAGGATGTCGAGATTCGTGCCGAATTGCCCGAACGGCATGTGCTCTAGCACCTCGCAGCACGACACCACGTCGAATTGCTCACCCTTGAGATGCTGCGGCAGGTCTGCAAGCGGCGCACAAATGTCGGGCTCGAGCGCGGGATTGATGTCGGCGGTCACGACCTCGACACCGGACTGCCGCAAAAAGGTCGAGACAAAGCCATTGCCGATGCCGATCTCCAGCACACGGCGGGCCGAAAGCTGCGCAACTGACGAATCTGGAACGACATCGAATACAAGTGTTCCGGGGTGAAATTGCTTTCGTCCGTGTAGTGGCTGCGCGCAAGCCCGGCTTCGCGCTCTGCGCCTACTTTTCCCTGTCTGGTCATAAGAATGGTTGTTAGTCTGGTCGGCGCACCGCATGCGATCTGAACGAACGCCCGAACAATGGAAGGGCGACAGCCTCAAGTATCCATCCGAATGGCCTTGAGAGACGCCAGAAGATACGCCAAATACACGAGTGAAGCGCTGATTGCGTAAGCGGCTGCAACACCGCCTAGTCCCGCAACCGGCAAGCCCAGCACCACGGACAGCAACGCGCAGGCAAACAGCAGGCATTGTCCGATCAGGCTCCAGCCCAGCCAGCCACGCCACGGCAGCGTAAACGCCAGCGGGCTCGCCACCAACCGGATCGCGCCGAGCGGCAGCAGCAACAGCACCATGGTCACGAGCACCGGCCCCTGCGCAGGAAACAGCCACGGCAGCACCCAGGGCACGGCGATGGCACCGATGGCGTGCACCATCAGCGACAGGCCGGTCATGCGCTTGATCGCAAGCCGCACCAGCGCGGGCAATTCGCGCGTGCGGCCGAGCGCCACGACACGCGCGCGCAGCCGGTCCGCGAGCGCAAGCCCGAATACGCTCGTCGGCAGCATGGCGATGCGCAACCCGAGCGCCGCCGTGCCAGCCAGCGCATCACCGGCAAGCATGCCGATGAGCAGCACCTGGCCGTGATTGGCGGCCGCGTTCAGCAGGAATCCTGGCAACTCGGCGCGTACAAAGCGCAGATGAAATCGCGCAACCCGCGCCGCTGCCGGTTGGCGCACTGCCGCGACATGGCGTGATCGACTCCCCCAAAAAGCGGCCAGCCACCCAAGCCACGCGGCCAGCGGAATCGTCCACTCGATCCAGCTCTCGCGTCCAATCATCCACGCCAGCACCAGCAGCAGCACCATCAGCAGCGCAGGCAGGCTGCGCAGCGCAGCGGCCTTCACCACGTTGCCCCGCCGTGCCACGCGGGCGGCGAGCACCAGCACGCCCGATTGCGGCAACAAAGCGCACGCCCCGGCCCAAAGCCACGCGGGTACATCCGTCCATTGGCGCGATAGGGCAAGCACGATCAAGAGAACCGCGGTGCACACTGCTGCGCCCGCTCCGGCAAGGGAAAACAGCGCCGCCGCACGACGCTCGCGCCGCTCGAGCTGCCCGGCGTATTCGAGACGAAACGTGACCGCCGCCGCAAGCATGGCCGACAGCGCGAGCCCCTGTCCAAACGCGCCGAAACGCTCTGCCCCGGCCCACCACGACACCCACCATGCACAGGCAAAGAACGACAGATGCTGCGCCAGCGTCCACACCGCTGCTCCCCCCACGCTATGCAGCCAGCCGCGCGCAGCGGTCGCGTCCGGGATAGGCTGGGGTGGGTTCATGGATGCGATTGCGGATCAGGCCGACCTGCGGCCCACACCCTGGTAGTGAAAGCCAAGGCGACGCATCTCCGCCGGATCGAAAAGATTGCGGCCATCGAACAGCACGGGCGCCTTGAGCAGCTTGCGCATCGCGGCAAAGTCGGGACTGCGGTATGCCTTCCATTCGGTCGCGATCACGAGCGCGTCCGCTCCCTCGCACGCCGCCATCGGATCGTTCACGAAACTCACGCTGCGCGCCAGCCTTACAGTGTTTTCCCCGGGCATCAGTTGCGCGAGCGATTGCACCTGCGGATCATGGGCCTGCACCTTCGCGCCCATCGCCACCAGACGCTTGACGATATGACGACTCGGGCCTCGCGCACGTCGTCGGTGGCAGGCTTGAAGGTCAGTCCCCAGACGGCAATCGTGCGCCCTTCGAGCGAGTCGCCGAAGTGCGCGGCGATGCGTTGCACGAAGCGTTCCTTCTGCGCGTCGTTCACCGCACGCACGGCCTCGACGACACGCATGCGTTCGCCTGCCTCGCGCGCCGTGTGGCAGATGGCGGCAACGTCCTTCGGAAAGCACGAGCCGCCATAACCCAGTCCCGCGTAGATGAAGTCATAGCCGATGCGCCGGTCCGAGCCTATGCCCTTGCGCACCTGTTCGATGTCGGCGCCCAGCGCATCGGCGAGATTCGCCATGTCGTTCATGAAACTGATCTTGGTGGCCAGCAGCGCATTGGCCGCGTATTTGGTGAGTTCGGCGCTCCTCACGTCCATCACGATCAGGCGCTCGCGATTGCGGTTGAACGGCGCATAGGCCTGGCGCAGCAGCGCTTCGGCCTTTTTGCCTGCGGCATCAGCGCTCACGCCGATCACCACGCGATCCGGGCGCATGAAGTCTTCGACCGCCGCACCTTCCTTGAGAAATTCCGGGTTCGAGACTACCGCGAAATCGGGCCACTTCCTGGCTTGGCCAGCAGGCCGTTTCTTCAACGCATGTTCAATCGCGGCCCGCACCTTGTCGGCCGTTCCCACCGGCACGGTGGATTTATCGACGACCACGAGAAAACGCGACAGGTGCTCGCCGATCTGCTCTGCCACCGCCAGCACCTGGCTGGTATCAGCGCTGGAATCACCCTTGGGCGGTGTGCCCACGGCGATGAAGAGGATCTCGGCATGCCGCACTCCGGCCTTCATGTCGGTGGTGAATGCGAGCCGACCCGCAGCCTGGTTCTTGGCGATCAACTCCACAAGGCCGGGCTCGAAGATCGGCACCTCGGCCCTTTGCAGGCGCTCGACCCGCGCGGCATCGCGCTCGACACAAAGCACCTGGTTGCCCAATTCCGCAAAACATGCGGCGGACACAAGCCCCACATAACCCGCGCCAACAATGGTAATTTTCATAGACTGCCGTTCGCCACAATCGAAGCCGAAAGCCCTTGCGAGCCCGTTTTGCGCGCATGGACTTAAAATTGAAGGTTTTCCAGCGCGCATCGCCCCGGGCCACGGAGCTTTGACCGCCGCTATTGTCACCCCTTCGGGCAACAACCCCATTCCTTATGTCATCCGATCAGCCTACGAACACTCCTGCAGTCCCCGTCGACGAGAACAAGCTCGTCGCAGAGCGCCGTGAAAAACTCAAGGCGCTGCGTGAAGCGCAGACTCAGGGCAAAGGCGTGGCTTTTCCCAATGACTTCAAGCCCGCAAACCATGCGGGCGACCTGGCCGCTGCACACGGCGAGGCCGATGCCGAAGCGCTCGAAGGCCAGAACATCGCCGTCAGCATCGCTGGCCGCATGATGCTCAAGCGCGTGATGGGCAAGGCGAGCTTCGCCACGGTGCAGGATTCGACGGGCCGCATCCAGCTCTATGTGACGCGCGACGCCATCGGCGAGGAGCCCTACGCCGATTTCAAGAAGTGGGATCTCGGCGACATCATTGGCGCGGAAGGCACGCTGATGAAGACCAAGGCGGGCGAGCTGTCGATCAAGGTCACGAAGATCCGCATGCTCACCAAGAGCCTGCGCCCCATGCCGGACAAGTTCCACGGCGTGGCCGATCAGGAAGTGAAGTATCGGCAGCGCTACGTCGATCTGATGACCGACGAGGAGGCCCGCAAGCGCTTCATTGCGCGCAGCAAGGCCGTGGCCGGTATTCGCAGCTTCATGGTGGAGCACGGCTTTCTTGAGGTCGAGACGCCGATGCTGCATCCGATCCCCGGCGGCGCGAATGCCAAGCCCTTCACCACGCACCACAACGCGCTCGATCAGGAGATGTACCTGCGCATCGCGCCCGAGCTGTATCTGAAGCGCCTGATCGTCGGCGGCTTCGAGCGCGTGTTCGAGATCAACCGCAACTTCCGCAACGAAGGCATTTCCGTTCGCCACAACCCTGAATTCACGATGATGGAGTTCTATGCAGCCTACTGGAACTACCAGGACATCATGGACTACACCGAAGCCATCGTGCGCGATGCCGCAAGGAATGCGCGTGGTTCGCTGGTGTTCGAATACGGCGGCAAACCGGTCGATCTCTCCAAGCCGTTTGAACGCCTGACGATTCCCGAAGCCATCGTGAAATTCACCGACGCGGGCGAAAACGTCACGGACCGCGACTGGCTCGTCAATGCGCTGAGAAAGCTCGGCATGAACGAGGAAAAGGACAGGCTGTCCAAGCGCACTCTGGCGAGCCTGCAGGTGCTGTACTTCGAGGAAGTGGTCGAGGAAAAGCTCTGGCAGCCCACATTCATCATGGAGCATCCGACGGAAATCTCGCCGCTCGCGCGCGCCAACGACGAGCGCCCCGAAGTGACCGAGCGCTTCGAGCTCTACATCACCGGGCGTGAATTCGGCAACGGCTTCTCGGAGCTCAACGACGCCGAAGATCAGGCCGCGCGATTCAATGCGCAGGTCGACGCCAAGGACGGTGGCGATGACGAGGCGATGTACTTCGACCACGATTTCGTGCGTGCGCTCGAATACGGCATGCCACCCACGGGCGGTTGCGGCATCGGCATCGACCGCCTGATGATGCTGCTGACCGACAGCCCCAGCATCCGCGACATCATCCTGTTCCCTGCCCTGCGCCGCGAACAATAAATTCACCGCCTTTCATCACCACCACCAAAACGCGCCGACGCGAACCGTGCGAGCAGCATGAGCCAGTCACTCAACGACACCCATTCGCCGCCGCCTGATCGCCCGTTCTCGGTGTTGCTGGTGGAAGACCTCGCATCGGTGCGCGCCCATCTGGCCAACGAGCTGCGTCGCGCCGGAGTCGCCGAAGTGCTGGAGGCCTGCGATGCCGACCCGGCGTTGCGGCTGTTCAAGCTGCGTCGGCCGGACGTGGTGCTGCTCGATATCCGCCTGCCTGGAACGCATGACGGCTATTGGGTCGCGCAGCGCATGCGCGAGCTGGAACCCGGCGGCTGGACGCCCATCATTTTTCTGTCGGGTCTTGATGGCGATCTCGACGTCTGGCGCGGCATCGAGGCAGGCGGCGACGACTACCTGGTCAAGCCCGTCAAGCCCATCGTGCTGGCCGCCAAGCTGCGCGCCATGCGGCGCCTGCACGCCATGCGTCGTCGGCTGGTCACGCTGACGGACGAGCTGCATGTCGCGAATCAGCGTCTCAATGAGATGGTGGAGATGGACCCGCTCACGGGCCTCGTCAACCGGCGCGGCTTTGATCGCATCCTGCACACCGAAATCATGGCCGCGCGCCGCGACCACACGCCGCTCACGCTGATGCTTTGCGATCTCGATCACTTCAAACGCTTCAACGACGCCGCCGGTCACGTGCAGGGCGACGTCGCGCTGCGCGAAGTTGCTCGCGTGCTGCGCGAAGTCTGCGTGCGCCCGCGGGACGTGGCCTCGCGCTACGGAGGCGAGGAATTCGCGCTGATCCTGCCCAACACGCCGCGCGCCGGTGCCATGACGTTCGCGCGGGCCTTGGGCGGCCTGCTCAAGACACGCGGCGTCACCCATCCCGACTCACCGCTCAGCCCAGTGCTCACGCTCTCGGGCGGCATCACCACCTGCGTGCCCGACGACAACACCAGCGCGATCACCATGGTCATGCGCGCCGATGAAGCCCTCTACGCCGCCAAGGCACAGGGGCGCGACCGGTTCTTCAGCTTTGAGATGCAGATGGACACCATCGAGCAACGCAAACGCTGAGCTGCTCTGGCCGCAGGTTTTCCCGGCAACGATGGTATGGTTCAAGGTTCCCTTTGATGTGAAATCCCAAGCCTGACATGCCTCTTCGTTGGAGAACCTACCTGCCCGAGTGGATGCAGAATTCACTCGAACTGCTCATCCCCGGCTTCCAGATCGTGCTGATCATTGCCGGTGCCATCCTGTTGCACAGCATGTTCAAGCGCGTCATGAAGCGCGCGGGCAATCACTACCAGTTTCCGCACGAACTGACCATGCCGGTCACCGTCGTGGTGCGCTGGCTCATTCTTTTGAGCGCGGTCCTACTGGTGCTGGAGCGTCTTGGTGTTTCCGCATCGGTGCTGTGGACCGCATTCACCGGCTTCGCCACGGTCGGCGCCGTCGCATTCTTTGCGGCCTGGAGCGTACTCTCCAACCTGTTCTGCGCTTTTCTGATCTTCGTGGTCGGCCCGTTTCGCGTGGGCGACCATATCGAGGTACTGGATACCGCCGAGAAGCTCGGCGCCGTGGGCAAGGTCGTCGATATCAACCTGCTCTACACCACGCTCGAAGACTCGACCGCACCCGCGCCGGGCACGCTGCTGCAGATTCCCAATTCGCTGATCTTCCAGCGCGTCGTGCGCCGCTGGCCGCAGGGCCAGTCGCTTCCGGAAAACAAGCAGCACACCGCGATTCAAGCTCTGGGAGAGAGCCCGGCCGCACCCAGGCCGGCAACGTTTCCCTGAAGGCACAGGGCCTGTACCAAGACTGCGCAGCCCTTCGGGCTTACGCGACCCCGTGGGCTGGGCGTATAGGCCCTTGGCTAAATCACTGGTCGCCGAAGCAGATCCCGATGTCGCGCGCCGTCGTGACCAGATCGTGATCCAGCGGCACGGTGCGCTGCACGTTGGCCACGGCCGACATCGGCACGCTGGAAATTTCGCCGCGCTGCAAGGTCACCATTCGTCCTGTTGCCCCCTCGATCACCAGTTGCGCGGCGCGGTGTCCGAAGCGCGTAGCCAGCACCCGGTCGAAGGCGGTCGGATCGCCACCGCGTTGCAGATGACCCAGCACGGTGGCACGCACTTCGCTTTGGAGATGCGGCGCAAGGCGCTCGCGCAGCACGTTCGCCACGCCACCCAGGCGCAGCGGCTCGGGACTGTGCGCGACACGCTCGCGCATCGTCTGGCGGGTGCCGCTTTCCTTGGCGCCTTCGCCGATGCAGATGATCGAGTAGCGCTGGCGCTGCTCGCGCTGCCTGCAACGCGCGGCGACGATCTCCACGTCGAAATCGATTTCCGGCAAAAGAATGATGTCCGCGCCCGCTGCGATGCCCGACTCGAGCGCGAGCCAGCCCGCATGCCGCCCCATGGTCTCGACGATCATCACGCGGTGATGGCTGTATGCCGTGCTTTCGATGCGGCGCAGTCCCTCGGTGGCGGTCGCCACCGCCGTGTCGAAGCCAAAGCTGCGATCACAGTTGGCGATGTCGTTGTCGATGGTCTTGGGCACGCCCACGCATGGCAGGCCGATGCGTTGGTGCAGCCCGTAGGCGAGTGACATGGTACCGTCACCACCAATCACCACCAGCATGTCGAGCCCCAGTTCCCGCGCGTTGTGCCTCACCTGCGCAACGGTAGCGTCACCGCGCAAGGGGTTGGCGCTGTTGCTGGTGCCGAGAATCGTCCCGCCGGTATGCAGAATGCCCGAAACCTCGTCCCAGCCGAGCGCTCTGACGCGTGGCACGGGAAGCATCAAGCCTTCGAATCCGTCTTCGATGCCAAGCACCTCGCAGTGCCCGTGGTGAATCAGTGATTTGGTCACGGCGCGGATCACCGCGTTCAGACCCGGGCAATCGCCCCCGCCAGTCAAGACTCCTACACGCATCGCGATGCTCTCCGGTTCTTACTGTCGCCGCCCATTCGGCACACCATCATCCCACGGCCTGACCCGGTTGCTCGGCGATGCTTTGGCTCTGCGGGTCGAGTTTCCAGTTGCGGTTGTGAAACCTCTGCACGCTGTCGCGGTGCGCGATGGAGATCAGCGCTCCGTCGCGCTCCTGCACCAGTTGCGCCAGTTGATCATAGACATGCGCCTCGGTCGGCCCGTCGAGCGCACTGGTCGCCTCATCGGCAAAGACCCAGGCCGGACGCTTGAGCAGCACGCGGGCTATCGCAAGCCGCTGCTGCTCGCCACCCGAGAGCACGGCATTCCAGACGTTCTTTTCGTCCATGCGTGCCACGAGCCTGGGCAGGCTGGCCTGCTCCAGCGCCTGCACCAATTGCTCGTCGCCGTAGCGCGACGCGGGCTCCGGGTACGCCAGCGCTTCGCGCAACGAACCATCAGGAAAATACGGACGCTGAGGAATGAACATCGCATCCTGCGGACGCTCGATGCGGCCCTTCGCGAACGGCCATATCCCTGCGAACACGCGCATCAGCGTGGACTTGCCGCTGCCCGATGCGCCGCTGATGAGCACGCGTTCACGGGCGTTGATTTTCAATGCGGCGTTCGAGAGAATCACCTCGCCGCGCGGCAGCGCCACCTGAAGCCCTTCGGTCTCAAGATGATCCGCGTTTTCCAGTCGCGCTCCGTCCGTGCGATGCGCGCTCTGCTGCGCGAGGCTTTCGTCGAAACCGGCCAGACGCTGCGTGGTTGCACGCCATGCGGCAATGTCCTGGTAGTTGTTCACGATCCAGCTCAGCGAATCCGATACCTGGCCGAACGCCGACGCGATCTGCATGAGCTGACCGAGCTGGATCGCGCCGCTGAAAAAGCGCGGCGCGGCGATCAGGAACGGAAACACCACTGCGGCCTGAGCGAAAAAAGTGGTGAACCAGATCAGGCTCTTCTGCTTGCGGATCAGCGCCAGATAGTTCCCGAGCACGTCACCCAGGCGCTCCGTCAGGCGCCCGCCTTCCACGCGTTCGCCGCCGTCGAGCGCAATCGCTTCGGCGTGTTCGCGCACGCGAATCATGTAGCGCCGGAAATTGGCCTCGAACCGCTGCTGGCGGTTGTTGAGCAGCACCTGCGGAGCACCCACCCAGAACGTGATGATCGTGCCGATGATGCAGTACAGCACCGCCATCCACACCATGAAGCCCGCGATCTCCCAGGTGCCGCCACCGAGCGCCTGCGGCACATGCACGTCCATCACACCGCTCAGTCCCCAGAGAATCCCGACAAAGCTCACGAAGGTGACCAGTGCGTTGAGCAGCCCCATCGCGAGCGATACGGTGTAAGTGGTGAACAGGTTCAGGTCTTCCTGAATGCGCTGGTCCGGGTTGTCCGGCACGTTGCTGCCGTCCAGTCGCCCCAACTCCAGCCGGTAGAAAGCCTTGGCCGCAAGCCAGCGGGTGAGCATCTGCTGCGTGAGCCACTTGCGCCAGTTCAGTTGCAGCAATTGCGTGAGGTAGAACTTGTAGACCGCGATGACGATGTAGATCGCCGCGAGCCAGGAGAATTTGGCGAGCTGCCGCCAGAACACGTCTGCCTGCTTTTCCTGCAACGCGTCGTAGAACACGCGGTTCCATTCGTTGAACTGCACCAGCATGAAGACCGCACCCAGATTGAGCGCGATGATGGCAACGAGCAGACCCCACGCGCGCACTTTTTCTTCCGACACGAAATACGGTCGCGCCAGCGCGAACGCCTGACGCGTGATCTGTGCCGCGTTGCGCAGCTTGTCTTTGAGACTCATGGTGTTCCTTGTTCTTGTGAATCTGCGGAACGCGCCCGCAAGTCCTGCAGGCAATCTATGTCGCGATGCTGAGGTGGCGCTTAAGGCAACAGATCCAGCGCATGCATGTAGGCGGGCTGCACCATCAATTCGTCCCAGGGCCGGGGCAGCGTCTCGGGCAACAGGGCAACGCGGCGCGCCTCGCTGTTTTCTTCAGGGCGCCATTTTCCGGAATCGAGCGCCTTGTCCATGTCGTCGAGAAACTCGTCGACGATCGCTCCGTCTCCCACGCTCTGATTGCACAGAAGCGCAAGATCGCAGCCGGCATTGAGCGCCGCGCATGCGGCATCGCAATAGCTCAGGACAGCACCGTCGATGCGCCGGGCAGCCTCCATGCTCAGGTCATCGCTGAAGATCGCGCCGTCAAAGCGCATCTGGCCCCGCAGAATGTCCTGAAGCCATTTCTGCGAAAAGCCTGCGGGACGGGCATCGACTTTTGGATAGATGACATGGGCAGGCATCACGGCCGTAAGCACGGTGGACAGCCACGGATACGGCGCTGCGTCGTCGGCAAGAATCGCCTTGAGACCGCGCGCATCGACGGGAATTTCGATGTGCGAATCGGCCTTCACAAAACCGTGGCCAGGAAAATGCTTGCCGCAATTGGCCATGCCGGATTGCAGCAGGCCGTGCATGAGGCTGCGCGCCAGGCTTGCCACCACGCGTGGGTCGCGATGGAAGCTGCGATCACCGATCACGCCGCTCTCGCCCCAATCGAGATCGAGCACGGGCGTGAAGCTGAAATCCACGCCGCAGGAGCGCAGCTCGCTGCCGAGCACGTAGCCCGACGCAGTCGCCGCATCCATCGCTCGCATGGCTCCCGAGCCTTCGCGGTACTTGCTGCCGCTGCCATCGTTCATCCACAACTCGCCCAGCGCGCGCATGGACGGGATATGGGTGAACCCATCCGTTTTGAAGCGCTGTACACGACCACCTTCGTGATCCACGCAGATCAACAGGTCCGGGCGCACGGTCTTGATGTCGGCGCACAGTTGCAGCAGTTGATCGCGAGTCTCCCAGTTGCGCGTGAAAAGAATCATGCCGCCGACCAGCGGATGCGCAAGGCGCCTGCGGTCCACGTCGGTGAGCGCCTTGCCTGCGACGTCGATGATCAGGGGCGCGTGTGGGGCCGGTCCGTTGGTGTTTGCGTTCTTCATGGCGGTCTGTTGTTCGGTCAATCTTGAGGTTCGCGCTGAGCGCGCGACGACGCACGCGGCGCGTCTTCGTGTTCCACCACGCAAAAGCTCGCGGCGTAGTCGGTTTCGTCCGTGACGGTAATGAGCGCTTTCAGCCCCTTGGCCTCGAACCAGGTCTTGAGTTCACCATGCAGCACGATGACCGGCTGGCCGCTGGGCAGCTTGGCGATCTCGCAGTTTCGCCAGGTCATCGGCATGCGCATGCCGAGGCCAATCGCCTTGCTGAATGCTTCCTTGGCGGAGAAGCGTGTGGCCAGATAACGAATGCCGCGCTCCGGCCAACGTGCGGAACGCGCGCGCCAGGTGGTGAGCTCGCCCGGTGAGAGCACCTTCTCGGCAAACCGGTCGCCGTTGCGCTCGAGGCTCGCGCGGATGCGCCGCACGTCGCAGATGTCAGTGCCGATTCCGTAGATCATCGCTTGCCCGCCATGCCGGCATCGATGCTGCGTTGATAGGCGCGCACGGCTTCGGCGTAGCCCAGTTCGAGCGCATCGGCGATCAGCGCGTGGCCAATCGAGACTTCGAGCAGCCCTGGCACACGCGCCACGAAATCGGGAAGGTTGTCGCGATTCAGATCATGCCCGGCATTGACGCCAAGACCCGCATCGAGCGCCGCCTGCGCGGCGGCGGCATAGATCTCCAGCTGCGTTTCCTTGTCCGCTGTGGCCCAGCTTGCGGCATAGGGTTCGGTATACAGCTCCACACGATCAGCACCGACGGCCTTCGCCGCCGCCATCTGCCCGGGGATCGCATCCATGAACAGGCTCACGCGCACACCGAGTGATCGACACTCGTCGATCAGGGGCTTCAGGCGCTCGGCATCCTGCGGAAACGTCCAGCCATGGTCACTGGTGAACTGATCCTCGCTGTCGGGCACGAACGTCGCCTGATTCGGGCGCGTGCGGCGGATGAACTCCATCAGGTTCTGCGTCGGGTTGCCCTCGATGTTGAACTCCGCATCCGGCCAGCGTTTCAGAAGCTCTGCGAGTTCATACACGTCGCTTGCGCGGATATGGCGCTCATCGGGCCGCGGGTGAATCGTGATGCCCTGCGCTCCCGCCTCGAGACACAGTTGCGAGGCGCGCGTCACGCTGGGAATGCCCAGATGGCGGGTGTTGCGCACCAGGGCAACCTTGTTGACGTTGACCGACAGGGCAGTTCGTGGGGAGGTTTGGGTCGTCATAACGATTGCAGATCCATCATGAGTTGGCGGGTACGCAGCATCGGGCTTCCGCAATGGTATTGCACAAGCGCGCGCAGTTGCGGCTTAAGGTCGCTTGCGAGTTGCGCGCCATCGCCGACGAGCGTCCGAAAGGTCGCCAGATAACGGTCCTCGCCACCGAGCGCGGCATGCAGGCTCTGCCAGTGTGATCCGGTGAGCGTCGCGCGATCCCCAGCCGCAGCCGCACGCAGGCCGCCCTCGGCAACCAGTGTGTAGCGCCGCTCGGCATCGAGCGCGGTGAGCGTATTGGTTTCGACATGCAGATCTGGCAACAGGCCGATCTCGCGCAACAACACCAGCTCGAAGCTGCGCAGTACCGGCTCCAGCGCATCACCATGCTCGCTGGCCAGCACCCGCACGACCCCGGCGTAGGTATCGAAGAGCGGCGCATGCGTGTCCTCGCGCGCGAGCAATCGCATCAACAGTTCGTTGAGGTAGAGGCCCGAGAGCAGCGCGTCGCCCGACGGCATGACGTGACCACCTGCCCACTCCGCTCCCCGCAGCGCGTGGATGTCTCCGTGCCCTTCGCCGGAGACGCTATAGGTCACGCGCAGCGGTTGCAGGGCCAGCAGCACGGAGCGGAAATTCGAGGTCGGCTTCTTCGCGCCCTTGGCCACCAATGCCACCCGGCCATGGTGGCGCGTGAACACCTCCAGAATCAGGCTCGACTCGCTCCAGTCGTATTGATGGAGGATGAACGCTGGTTCATCGCTGATGCGCTTGGTGGCCATGTCAGATGAGGCGAGCCGCAACCACCACAATGGCGCGGCCCCGCGAACAGATCACTCGTAACCGAACGAGCGCACACGTGCCTCGTCGTCGGCCCAGCCGGAGCGCACCTTCACCCAGACCTCCAGGAACACCTTGGCATCCATGAGCTTTTCAAGCTCCTGGCGCGCTTCGGTGCTGATGCGTTTGAGGCGCTCGCCCTTGTCGCCGATCACCATGGCCTTGTGGCCGTCACGCTCGACCACGATGGTTACCGCAATCTTGATGAAGCGCTTGTGCTGCTTGCTCTTTTCTTCCTCGAACTTGTCGACCACGACGGTAGAGGTATAGGGCAGCTCGTCGCCGGTGAAACGGAACAGCTTTTCGCGCACGGTCTCGGACGCGAGGAATTTTTCGCTGCGATCGGTCAGCTCGTCCTCGGCATACCACCAGGGCTGCTCGGGAAGGTATTTCCCGACAATGCCGAACAGCCGCTCGATGTCGCCCTTGTTCTTGGCCGACATCGGCACGAATTCCGCGAATGGATGACGCTCCTGCATGTCGCGCAGCCACGGCGCGATTTCGGCGCGGCGGTGCACCGTGTCGAGCTTGTTCGCGACCAGCAGCGTGGGAATACCGGGCTTGAACAGGCTCAGCACCTTGGCGTCGGCCAGCGTGAAGCTGCCGGCTTCGACGACGAACAGGATGAGATCCACGTCGCCAATCGCTCCCATCACGGTCTTGTTGAGCGATTTGTTCAAGGCGGTGCTGTGGCGCGTCTGGAAACCGGGCGTGTCCACGAACACGAACTGAGTGCCGTCCTTGGTGCGGATGCCGGTGATGCGGTGGCGCGTGGTCTGCGCCTTGCGCGAGGTGATCGACACCTTCTGGCCCACGAGCGCGTTCATCAGCGTGGACTTGCCGACGTTGGGCTTGCCGACAATGGCGATCAGGCCACAGCGCTGGCCTGTGGCATCCACCGGTGTTGAAGCCGACGCGCCCGGCTTGGCGGCCGCCAGCATGGCGTCGAGATCGACGTTCGGATTTTGATGGTCGGAAGGTTCTGCCGTGTCCGGCGCGGGAGGTTTCGAGGCGTTCGTCATGCGTGTCTTGCTTTCAATGTGGCGAGCAGCGTTGTGGCCGCAGCCTGTTCGGCTGCCCGGCGCGACGCGCCCTTTCCGTGTTCGATCAGACCGAGTTCGGCGATTTCACATTCCACGTCGAACGTCTGCTTGTGCGCAGCACCGACCGTCGCCACCACACGGTACTGCGGCAGGTGCATTTTGCGGCCCTGCAGCCACTCCTGCAACGCGGTCTTGGCGTCCTTGGCGGCGGCCTGCTGTTCGGGACTGAGATCGACGCCCTCGAAAAAGCGATGCACCATGGCCTGCGCGGTGTCGAAGTCGGAATCGAGATACACCGCGCCGATCAGCGCCTCCACGGCATCGGCCAGAATCGAGGGCCGCAGCTTGCCGCCGGACCTGGATTCGCCCTCGCCCAGACGGAGAACCTCGGAGACCTTCAGTTGCGTGGCGATGCGATGCAGTGAATCCTGCTTGACCAGATGGGCACGCATGCGCGAGAGATCACCCTCGGGAAGATCCCGAAGACGCCGATAAAGCATGGTGGAGACGGCCAGACTCAGGACGGAGTCACCCAGGAATTCGAGGCGCTCGTTGTGGTCTGCGGAAAAACTGCGATGCGTGACCGCGCGCTGCAGCAGCGCGGAGTCCTTGAATGCATGCTGCAGACGATTCTGCAGTGACTGGAGTTCAACTGATGGCACTACTTGGAAGAACCCTTGAACCGGTAGAGCAGGTATGCAGGTCCATAAAGAGGAATTTCGCTCGAATATTCGTAGAAGACGACGACGTTGTCGTTTTCCTTGGTGACTTCCAGATCCTTGCCGGAGATGGACCGGATATCGTCAATCGTCGCGGCACGGTCAAACGCTGCGCGCACGGCAGGCACGTTGCTGCCTTCTGCGGCCGCTTTCTTCACTGCCTTGTGGACCGCCTGCCACTCCATGAGCAGAGGGAACGACTTCGTCGCCACATACCCGATTGCAACCGCGATCACGAGGATGAAAACCAGGCTCACGAAAGAAAGCCCGCGCTGGCGCGAGCGGAGAGTGGAGTTGCGGTGCAGTGCCATGTCCAGGGTTCCCTCTAGTGTGAAATTTGATGTTGTTGATGGAAAAGGTGGTCGGGTCAGGATCAGTTGAATGAGCCGATACGTTTGAAGTTGCCGAAATTCATCCAGATGAAGAATGCGCGTCCGACGATATTGGCTTCGGGCACGAATCCCCAGTAACGTGAATCCAGCGAATTGTCGCGATTGTCGCCCATCACGAAGTACTGGCCTTCAGGGACCTTGCAGGTCACGCCTTCAACGCTGTAGTTGCACAGATCGCGATGCTGGAAGTTGCTCGCACCCTGCACGAAGGCTGGGGCCTCCTTGTTGTTCAGCACGTTGTGCGGCTTCTCGCCGATCTTTTCCTGGAACTGGCTGAAGTAGCGCATCGCGTCCTCTTCAAAGAAGTCCGGCAGGTTGGTGGTCGGCACAGGCTTGCCGTTGATGGTCAGGCGCTTGTTCAGATAGGCCACGGTGTCACCCGGTGTGCCGATCACGCGCTTGATGTAGTCCACGGTGGGCTGCGGTGGGTAGCGGAACACGATGACGTCGCCCGCCTTGGGCTTGTTGCCATCGGTGATGCGGGTGTTGGCCACCGGCAGGCGCAGACCATAGGTGTACTTGTTCACGAGGATCAGATCGCCGACCCAGAGCGTGGGGTACATCGAGCCCGAAGGAATCTTGAAGGGCTCGAACAGGAACGAGCGCAACAGAAACACCACCAGAATCACCGGAAACAGACCCGCAGTCCAGTCGAGCCACCAGGGCTGCATGATCAGCTTGTGCTGAGCGGCCTGAAGGTCGTCCGCACCGTCGGGGCGGATGCCCATGCGCTCGAGTTCTTCGCGGCGCTGCTGGGTCGAGGTCGCGAATGCCGCTGCCGCCTGCTTGCGGCGCGGCAGAAAATAGAAGCGCTCGGCCAGCCAGTAAGCACCGGTCACGATGGTGGCGAGCAAGAGCAGCAGCGCGAAATTACCCTCGATTGCGCCTACGTACCAGGCACCGATGTAGCCAACGAAGGCCGCGAGGATCAAAGATGTCAAAACTTGCATGGGCAAAAGCCTTCTACTTCCTGAATTGTCTTCTTCAATCTTCCACTTGCAGAATCGCGAGGAACGCTTCCTGCGGCACTTCGACCGAGCCGATCTGCTTCATGCGCTTCTTGCCGGCCTTCTGCTTTTCGAGCAGCTTGCGCTTGCGGGTAATGTCACCACCGTAGCATTTTGCCAGCACGTTCTTGCGCAATGCCTTGATGGTTTCTCGCGCGATGATATTCGCGCCGATGGCCGCCTGAATCGCCACATCGAACATCTGGCGGCTGATGATTTCGCGCATCTTGGCCGCGACCGCGCGACCGCGGTACGTCGCCTGTGAACGGTGAACGATGATCGACAGCGCATCGACCTTCTCGCCATTGAGCAGAATGTCGACCTTCACCACGTCGGACGCGCGGTACTCCTTGAACTCGTAGTCCATGGAAGCGTAGCCGCGCGACACAGACTTGAGTTTGTCGAAGAAATCGAGCACGATCTCCCCGAGCGGCAGTTCGTAGGTCAGCATGACCTGACGGCCGTGGTAGGCCATGTTCATCTGCACGCCGCGCTTCTGGTTGGCAAGCGTCATCACCGGGCCGACGTATTCCTGCGGCATGTACAGATGCACAGTCACGATGGGTTCGCGGATTTCCTCGATCCGGCCCTGCTCCGGCATCTTCGAGGGGTTTTCCACCTGGATGACTTCGCCGTCGCCCTTGACCACTTCATAGACCACGCTTGGCGCGGTGGTGATCAGGTCCTGATCGAATTCGCGCTCCAGCCGCTCCTGCACGATCTCCATATGCAGAAGGCCCAGAAAACCGCAGCGAAAACCGAAGCCCAGCGCCTGCGAGACTTCGGGCTCGAAGCGCAGCGACGAATCGTTGAGCTGCAGTTTTTCGAGCGCATCGCGAAGCGCATCGTACTGATTCGCCTCGGTCGGGTAGAGACCGGCGAACACCTGTGGCTGAATTTCCTTGAAGCCCGGCAGCGCCTTGCTGGCTGGCCCCTGATTGTTCGGCAGCTTCTTTTCGAGCGTGATGGTGTCGCCGACCTTCGCGGCCTTGAGTTCCTTGATGCCAGCAATGATGTAGCCCACCTCGCCCGCGCGCAGCGCATCGCGCGGCAGCGTTGCCGGCGTGAATACGCCCAGGCTGTTGGCCTCGTATGCGGCACTGGTCGCCATCATCTTGAAGCGTTCGCCCTTTTTCAGTTCGCCGTCAACCACACGCACCAGCATCACGACGCCGACATACGAATCGAACCAGCTGTCGATGATCATCGCGCGCAGCGGGCCCGCAGGATCGCCCTTGGGCGCGGGAATCTTGGCCACCACCGCTTCGAGGATCTCGTCGATGCCCATGCCGGTCTTGGCCGAGCATGGAATCGCGTCGGTCGCGTCGATGCCGATCACATCCTCGACCTCGGCCTTGGCGTTCTCCGGATCGGCATTCGGCAGATCCATCTTGTTGAGCACCGGCAGCACTTCCACACCGAGATCGAGCGCCGTGTAGCAATTCGCGACCGTCTGAGCTTCCACGCCTTGCGATGCATCGACCACCAGCAGCGCGCCTTCGCATGCGGACAGCGAACGCGACACTTCATACGAGAAGTCGACGTGGCCGGGCGTGTCGATCAGATTGAGGTTGTAGACCGTGCCGTCCTGCGCCTTGTATTGAAGCGCGGCGGTCTGCGCCTTGATGGTTATCCCACGCTCTTTCTCGATGTCCATCGAGTCCAGAACCTGGGCTTCCATCTCACGATCTGCAAGACCTCCGCAACGTTGAATGAGACGGTCAGCGAGCGTGGACTTGCCGTGGTCGATGTGGGCAATGATCGAAAAATTTCTGATGTGATTCATCAACGGAAAACGACAAGTGTTTGAATTGCAAAGACGCGCACAAGAAAAAAGGGCGCGTCAAAAAGCGACGCGCCCTAAACCAACAATCTTTGGCAACTGCGATAGTTGGAGCTTCATTGTAGGCAAAAAGGCCTGTTCCGGAAGCCCATCCCAGCGCAGAGAAGGGCCGTTGCCGCATTGCAACGGGATATTTATTCACAGGTTATCAACAATTCTAGCACGAACTTCCTGAACAACTTGTGTGTGATCTGTGGACTGCTTGTGCATCAATTGGACATATCCCACATCATGAGGGAAAGTTAATTTTTTATACCCATATTGATTGTAGAACCGCCGCCATTCTATAGAAAATTGCAGAAGGAAAGTTGCACACCCGAGTGGTGGAAACCGCAAAAAACCCCGAAACCGGATCGGTTTCCGGTCCCGCTACTTGCCAAAAGCCCCGCTCCCGGACCCGGGAGAGGGCTTAAAGACCTGATTTTCCGCATTGCAAGGGTGTTGAACACTCCTCAACGCGAGGGACGAATCAACGCATATTGCGCCCACTCCCCGCGCCGGTACAGCACGTTGATCGGCTTGCTCTTGTCGGCCTTGGCGATTACCGCATCGAACTCCTTGACGCTGTGAACCTCGGTATTCGCGACACTCAGAATCACGTCGCCCTCGCGCAGACCGGCACGCGCCGCGGCTTCGGTCACCTCGGTCACGCGCACTCCACCCTTGAGCTTGAGTTCCTTGCGCTGCGCGTCGGTGAGTTCCGCCACGATCAGCCCGAGTTGCTCGGCAGCCGCCGAGGCCTTGGGCTTGACGGCGCCCGGTGCATTCTTGCTTGCGGCGGCCTTCTCATCCGGATCGATCTCTGCAATCGTGATCGGGAATTCGCGCGTCTGACCACGACGGAACACCGTGACATTGGCCTTCGTGCCGGGCTTGGTATTGCCCACGAGGCGCGGCAGATCAACGGTCTTCTCCACGGCCTTGCCATCGAATTTGGTGATCACGTCACCCGCCTCAATGCCGGCCTTCTCGGCAGGCGAGCCCACTTCCACGCCACGCACCAGCGCGCCCTGGGCTTTGGCCATGCCTAGCGATTCCGCAACGTCCTTGGAGACCTGCTCGATCTGCACGCCGATGCGACCACGCGTCACGCGGCCGCTGGCCCGCAATTGATCGCTCACGCGGATCGCCTCGTCGATTGGAATCGCAAACGAGATGCCCATGAAGCCTCCCGAGCGCGAATAGATCTGGCTGTTGATGCCCACCACTTCGCCGCGCATGTTGATGAGCGGTCCACCGGAGTTGCCGGGGTTCACCGCCACATCGGTCTGGATCAGCGGCAAATAGTCGCCGGTGTCGCGCTGCTTGGCGCTCACGATGCCCGCAGTCACGGTGTTGTCGAGTCCGAACGGCGAGCCGATGGCGATCACCCATTCACCGACTTTCAGGCGGTTCACGTCGCCCATCTTCACCGCAGGTAGGCCGGTGGCATCGATCTTCACGACGGCCACGTCGGAGCGCTTGTCCGCGCCGATGATCTTGGCCTTGAATTCACGCTTGTCCGTCAGCGTGACGATCACCTCGTCGGCGCCATCCACCACGTGCGCATTGGTCATCACGAAGCCGTCGCTGCTCAGGATGAAGCCCGAGCCCACGCCGCGCGGCTGCTCCTCGGGCTGCTGGTTGCGGCGTTGGGGTGATTGCTGCTTGGGGATATTGGGAATCGGCACGCCGAAACGCTTGAAGAACTCGCGCATCTCCTCGTCCATGCCGGTGGCGGATTCGCCCGGTGTGACGCGCTCCGTCGTGCGAATGTTCACCACGGCCGGCCCGACCTGATCCACCAGGTCGGTGAAGTCGGGCAGTCCACGCGCCGCCGCCGCAGGCTGCGCGAGCGCCGGTTGCGCAGGCACCATCGCGATGCCCAGCGTCATTGCGGTGGCGACAGCAAGCGCATAGCCGTGTAATGTTTTCTGATCAATCCTCAACATCTGAACCTCTCAAGGTATCTTTTCAAATTTAGCAAATGAGCCGCTTACCCTGTGAAGGACAATGCGCCAATTGGTTCCGCGGCCCGATGAATTTCGTCCCGGTCGGCATGCGCTCAACTCCGGGCCGAGTCCAGCACCTAGGGCATCTGCTTTATAGCCGAAGCGAAATCGCGCAGCGTGGTGAGCGGCACTTCCCCGACCATCGTGACCCAGCCGTCACCGGCAACACGTCCCGACAGCGTATGCGTCGCGCCCAGGCGCAGCGCCTGCGCGCCATAGGTGTGACGCTCTGCGCTGAACGGTTCGAGAAACACGGAGATGCTGGCCAGGCCATCGGAATAAACGCATTGCACGCCCGCCGGCTTGAGCGGCCGGGCCTCTGGTGTCGATTGCGATTCGAGGCTCGCCTGAGCCGCGTCCTTCGATTGTTGCTTTTGTTTTTCGGCGCAGCCCAGCAACACGAAGCCTTTCACAGGAATAGGCAGGGACCAGCCATTGCGTTCCAGCGTGGTCGGCGTGCGCGCCTGCCTGATCACGCGATAACCCATCACGTCATTCATCATCGCCTCGATCTGCGAACCGCTCAGCGGTGCGCCCATATCGATCTCGGAGAACGCGGCCTCTTCCAGCACGCGGCCACTGGGCGCGACGGTCTGCCACTTCAACACTAGACCGCTGGAGCGATCAAGCCATATGCGATATCCGAATCGCGAGGCATCGCGCGGACGCACCTGGAGCAGATCGGCCTCCCTGCCCGCCACGCGCTCGCTTTTGGACAACTGCGCCACATAGTGGGCGACGAGGGACTCATTGCCGATGCCTTTGACTCGCACGAACCTGCGCGGCATTTCGCGCGACTCGATGCGCACCACTCCCTCATGCGGCAGGAATGTCCGCACCTCGGCGTTTTGGCGATACACGATGCGCGGCGTGCCATTCAAGGCCTCAAGCCGTTCGATCTGGCGCTGACCCGAACACACATGCCAGATCCGAGAATGGCTCATGATGCGGGACGAGGACGTCACCATGAATTTGCCGCTGTAGGTATGAAGCTCCGTGGCCTGGCGCATGCGCTCGAGCCATCCGGCCACATCGAGCTGCTCAAGCTGCGCTCTGGACATGTCGGGCGGTTCACAGGCAGATGATTCCTGAACCACACTGGCTGCTGAGGCGCACAGCGGAATACCGGCAACCAGCCATGCGACACAGAGTCTTCGTGCGGATAGCCGTACCGCGCGGCGCCAGCGCGCCATCTGACAAATCAGCCGCTCAACCATACCGCTTCAAAGCCCGAAATCCATCGATCAGCGCGCAGGAGCCTCGAAGGTTGCGTTGCGCAGGAATCCGGCCGGCATCTGCAACGCGGAGGTGCTGCCGTACTGCTTGTGAGCCGCCAGCAACTCATCGAGACGCGGATCACGGATCATTACCGGGGCTTGGCCGGGAGTGCCCTGCTCCGGCAGGCTCATTGCAAGTTGAGTGGTGTTGGCCTGGGCCATATTCTGACCTGGTACAGCGACCGGCGCCGCGGCCAATTGCATGCTGCCCTGAACGCCCGGCTGCGTGGCCCCCAGGCTCGAATAGGCATTCCAGCCGATGGTGGCCACCGCCGCGAGCGACGCGAAACCGGCGACCATCTTCCAGCGGAAGACTTCGTTGTTGGCCGCGTGCACGGGTTGATCGACGACGAGGGGCACCGCCGATTGGGCCGCAGGACGAGCCACCGGCTCCTGAACGACGGCAGCGATTTGGCTGGTTTCGCCGCGCTGCAACGGCTTCGCGCTGGATTCCTCGGCCAGTTGCGCCCGCAGGCGCGACACCAGATCGCAGCTTGGTGGACGTGCCAGCTCGGAGGAACGCAACACGTCGCCGACAAGATGGAACGCGTGCCACGCGGCACGGCCCTCGTCCGATTCCGTATACGCAACCACCTGAGCGCATTGCGCGCTCACAAGCTCGCCATCGACCATCGCCGATAACTGCTCACGCATCACTACATCGCCATTCATGGTGTCACCCGCATTCACTGCATTGTTTGTTCAGATATGCCTACCAACGCTTGCCCGACTGCTTGTCCAGAAGCGGCCGCACACGCGCCGAAATCGCTTCGCGCGCCCGGAAGATCCGGGAACGCACCGTGCCGATCGGGCAACTCATGGCCTCGGCAATTTCCTCGTAACTCAAGCCCTCGATTTCCCGCAACGTCACTGCCTGACGCAAATCTTCAGGCAATGCCTCCATGGCGGCGTTCACTGCTGCTGCAATTTCCTGAGCAGCCAGTACGGTTTCGGGGGTCTCGTCCGTAGTTAGTTCAAAAGGATTGCCAGAAGTTTCATCTTCATCATCATTTGATCGCAAAGCCGTTTCGGTAATGAGCGGATTGCGCTTGAGATCGACCAGTGACTTCTTGGCGGTGTTCACCGCGATGCGGTACAGCCAGGTGTAGAACTGCGCATCGCCGCGAAATTGGTGCAGCGCACGATAGGCCCGCAGAAAGGTTTCCTGGGCGATATCCGGGATCAGGTCCACGTCGCGCACCATGCGGCCGATCAGGCGCTCGATGCGGCGCTGGTACTTCACCACCAGCATCTCGAAGGCCCGCTGGTCGCCCGCAAGCGTGCGCTCCACCAGCTGCAAATCGCTGTTGGTTTCGGGAGCCTTCTCGGTTTGGGATGGGGTCATGTACAGGTCGTTGTCGCGCAGAGTGATTCTGGCATCGTTCTAGGTCTGGCCACCCTGGTCAGGAGGTCGAAAGTTCGCCGAGGGCGCGCGAATATACCGCACGCCGCAAGGCCAGCCAATGCAGCGGGTCGTCCCGCTGCTCCAGCCATAGATGGACGCTGCGCGAAGAGCCGCACTGCCGCGCCTGCACCAGCAGGATCGACTGGAAATCCAGCCGTACCGCAGGCTTTTCGAGCAGCATGGTCTTGCCGGAAGGCGTTTGCCATTCCCACTGCAATCCATCCCAGCGGATGGATCCCCGGCAGGCATGCCACCAACAGTGTGCAGCGCATCCGGTCGCGAGCAGCCACAAAACGCACGCCACCCACAGTTTGAGTACCAGCTGTTCAGGTTGGCCACTCAGGGCCCACCACCAAAGCAGCGCCAGTTGCAGCAACGACAGAACACCGAGAATCCAGCCCAGTCGTGCCGGGCGGTGCAAAGCAAAGCGCAGCGCCGGCGCGTGCCGGTCGGCGCGATGGATGTGCCCGTCGCTCATGGAAACATGTACTCCGCGCGAAAGTGAACACGCAGAATCGGCACGTTCACCTCCCGAGGGTACGCGTCATCAGACGCGCTTGAACACCAGGGTGCCGTTCGTGCCGCCGAAGCCGAAGTTGTTCTTCACCGCGATGTCGATCTTCAGGTCACGCGCGACGTTCGCACAGTAGTCGAGATCGCACTCGGGATCCTGCTCGAAGATGTTGATCGTTGGCGGAACCTTCTGGTCACGCAGCGCCAGCACGGTGAACACGCTCTCGATGCCGCCGGCGCCACCCAGAAGGTGACCGGTCATCGACTTCGTGGAACTGACCACCATCTTTTTGGCATGGTCGCCCATGGCCGCCTTGATGGCATTGGTTTCGTTGAGATCGCCCAGCGGCGTGGACGTGCCATGCGCATTCAGGTAATCGACCTGATCGGCATTGACACCCGCATTGCGCATCGCGTTGAGCATTGCGCGACGCGGGCCGTCCATGTTGGGCGCGGTCATGTGACCGGCGTCCGCGCTCATGCCATATCCCGCCAATTCGGCGTAGATCTTGGCACCGCGCGCCTTGGCATGTTCGTACTCTTCGAGCACCATCATGCCCGCACCTTCACCCAGAACAAAACCATCGCGGTCCTTGTCCCAGGGGCGCGACGCCGTCTTGGGGTCGTCATTGCGGGTGGACAGGGCGCGCATCGCGGCAAAACCGCCCACGCCCAGCGGAGACACCGTGGACTCCGTACCACCTGCGACCACCACATCGGCATCGCCATATTCAATCATGCGCCCTGCCTCGCCGATGCAATGCAGGCCCGTCGTACAGGCCGTCACCACCGACAGATTGGGGCCCTTGAACCCGAATCGCATGGACACATGCCCGCCACCATGTTGATGATGGAAGCGGGAACGAAGAACGGCGTCACACGGCGCGGGCCGCGCGCAGCCAATTCTGCGTGGGTATTTTCGATCAGCGGAAGTCCACCAATGCCGGAGCCGATCACGCAACCGATGCGTGTGGCCAGGTCGTCGGACAGGGCTTCGCCCAAGGGCAGGCCCGAATCGATGACAGCCTGCTCCGCAGCCGCGATGCCGAAGTGGATGAAGGAGTCCATGGTGCGCGCGTCTTTCGCGCTCATGTACTTTTCCACATCAAACCCTTTGACCTCACCCGCAATCTTGCAGGAGAAATTCGACGCGTCGAACTTGGTGATGAGATCAATGCCGGACTGACCGGCAAGGAGGTTGGCCCAGGCCTCGCTCACTGTATTGCCTACAGGAGAGATACAACCCAGACCGGTCACGACAACGCGACGACGGCTCATGCGTGCAAACTTTCTGCTGATCTACAAAAAACCTTATCAGGCCTTTTGGTGGGTGTTGGCGTAGTCGATGGCGTTCTGCACCGTCGTGATCTTCTCTGCGTCTTCGTCAGGAATCTCGATGCCGAACTCATCTTCCAGAGCCATCACCAGTTCGACCGTGTCCAGGGAGTCAGCGCCCAGGTCAGCCACGAAGGCCTTTTCGTTGGTTACTTGGGACTCTTCCACACCGAGTTGTTCGGCAATGATTTTCTTGACACGTGCTTCGATATCGCTCATGGTTTCCCTCAGGGGGTTGTGAATGAATCCGCGATTTTAACTGTTTCGGACAATCGCCCTAACAGCCAGCCGTACGGACCAACCGGCACCAACTGTTTGTACTACATGTACATGCCGCCATTGACGTGCAATTCCTGCCCCGTCACATAGCCTGCACCCTTGGAGGCGAGATAGGCCACAGCATGAGCGATGTCGCTCGGCTGGCCCAGGTCACCCATGGCAATCTGTGCCTTCAGAGCAGCCTTCTGCTCATCGGGCAAACCTGCCGTCATGTCTGTCGCAATGAATCCCGGCGCCACGCAGTTCACGGTGATGCCGCGACTGCCAAGCTCGCGAGCCAGCGCACGCGTCATGCCCGCCACACCGGCCTTGGCCGCAGCGTAGTTGGCCTGGCCCGGATTGCCCGACGCGCCCACCACACTCGTGATGCTGATGATGCGGCCGAAGCGCTGCTTCATCATCGGGCGAATAGCCGCACGGCTTACACGGAATACGGCCTTCAGATTGGTGTCGATGACCGCGTCCCAATCGTCGTCCTTCATGCGCATGGCCAGCGTGTCGCGGGTGATGCCCGCGTTATTCACCAGGACATGCAGACCACCCATTCCTTGACGAGGCTGTCGATCAACGCATCGACGGCGGCGCCGTCCGTCACGTTCAGCTTCACGCCCTTGCCGCCCTTGGCAGCGAGCGCTTCATCAATTCGCGCCGCGCCATCATCGGATGTGGCGGTGCCGATCACGCGATAGCCGCGTTCGGCGAGTTCAGCCGCAATCGCGGCGCCAATGCCGCGCGTTGCGCCGGTGACCAGCGCTACCTGCGCCGTAGTGTTTGTGGTTTCGCTCATGCCAGCAATTCTTTGGTTTCAGCCAGAGTGGCCGGATCATAGATGGAAGCGCCGACCAGATCGGCGTCGATGCGCCGGGTCAGCCCCGCCAGCACCTTGCCCGGACCACATTCGATGATATGCGAAACGCCGCGCGCCTTGAGTGCCTGCACACACTCCACCCAACGCACGGCACCAAAGGCCTGACGATAAAGCGCGTCACGGATCTTTTCCGGATCGGTCTGCACCGCCACATCCACGTTGTTGACCACGGGAATCTGCGGAGCAGCCAGTTCGGTCGCGGCCAGCGCCGCGCGCAGTTTCTCTGCGGCTGGCTTCATGAGGCTCGAATGGAACGGTGCCGACACCGGCAGCGGCAGGGCGCGCTTGGCACCCGCCGCCTTGAGCAGCTCGCAGGCCTTGTCAACACCGGCCTTGGTTCCGGCGATCACGGTCTGTGCGGGGTCATTGAAATTCACGGCCTCGACGACTTCGCCGGAGCCCACGCCAAAGCTGGCGGTCGCTTCTGCGCAACCGGCAATCACCTTGTCCGAATCGAGACCCAGAATTGCGGCCATGGCACCCGTGCCCACCGGTACAGCCTCCTGCATGGCAGCGGCACGCAGGCGCACCAGCGGCGCGGCCTGGGCAAGCGTCAGCACGCCCGATGCGACCAGCGCCGAATACTCACCCAGCGAGTGCCCCGCAACGGCCACGGGCAACGCGCCGCCTTCCGCACGCCACACGCGCCACGCGGCCACGCCTGCCACCAGCATCACCGGCTGCGTGTTCGTGGTGAGCGCAAGTGCTTCCTTCGGACCTTCGTGGATCAGTTTGGCGACATCTTCGCCAAGCGCGTCGGACGCCTCACGCAGGGTCTCGGCCACAACGGCGTTGTCACCCCAACCGTCGAGCATGCCGACCGACTGCGAGCCCTGGCCGGGAATACGAATGCAAAGGTTTTGGACATTTTGAATCGGTATTTTTGTCGTTATGCAATTTCATTTGGCCGCTGCCGCGCCTTGAAATCGGCGAGCGCGGATTTTTTCAATGCATCAAATCTTGAGCAGCACGGCACCCCAGGCAAAGCCGCCGCCCACGCCTTCGAGCAACAGGGTCTGGCCCGGCTTGATCTGACCATTGCGCACGCCGTGATCGAGCGCCAGTGGAATCGAGGCAGCCGAGGTATTGCCATGCTGATCGACGGTCACGATGACCTTGTCCATCGACAGCTTGAGCTTGCGCGCCGTGCTCTGCATGATGCGGATATTGGCCTGGTGCGGGATCAGCCAGTCGATATCGGCCTCGGTCAGTCCGGCCTTCTCGAGCGTGGTGCGCGCCGCTTTTTCCAGCACCCCCACGGCGAGCTTGAACACCGCCTGACCATCCATCTTGAGCAGCGGGTCGCCGAGAATTTCGCCGCCGTAGACGTTGCCGGGCACACACAGAATGTCCACATGGCGGCCATCGGCATGCAGGTCGCAGGCAAGAATGCCGGGCTCGTCAGAGGCCTCAAGCACCACCGCGCCCGCGCCGTCGCCGAACAGCACGCAGGTCGTGCGGTCCTTGTAATCCAGAATGCGGCTGAAGACTTCCGCGCCGATGACCAGCGCACGCGTCGCGACGCCCGACTTCAACATCGAGTCGGCCACGGTCAACGCGTAGACGAAACCACTGCACACCGCCTGCACGTCGAACGCCGGACAGCCATGCACACCGAGCTTGCCCTGCAGGATGGCGGCGGTGGACGGGAACACCATGTCCGGCGTGGAGGTCGCCACGATGATGAGATCGATGTCCTCGGCGGTAATGCCCGCGGCTTCGAGGGCCTTGCGCGAGGCTTCCAGAGCCAGGTCGCTGCTGGCCACGTCGCGTTCGGCGAAATGGCGTGCGCGGATGCCGGTGCGCTCGACGATCCATTGATCGGAGGTTTCGATGCCTTGTTCGGCCAACTGGGCCACGAAGTCATCATTGGTCACACGGCGCGGTGGCAGATAGCTGCCCGTGCCTGTAATACGTGAATAGCGTCTCATTAATATGTGGCCGACTTGTGAATCGAACTAACTAAACGGATGCCGCGCCAGCCGCGAGCAAGGGGGCCGCATGGGCGACCTGGGTGCGCACACGGTCAAGCAGGTTGTTGCGAGCTGCATCATACGCGCGGTTGAGCGCATGCTCGAAGGCGAGCGCATCGGCGGAGCCATGGCTCTTGAACACCAGCCCGCGCAAACCAAGCAGCGCAGCGCCGTTGTAGCGGCGGTGGTCCATGCGCTTCATCAGCGCCGACAGCACCGGATAGGCCACGAGCGCAGCCAGCTTGGTGAAGATATTGCGCTTGAACTCGCTCTTGAGGCCGCCCACGATCATCGACGCAACTCCCTCGGTTGCCTTGAGCGCCACGTTGCCGACAAAACCGTCGCAGACCACGATGTCCACGACGCCCTTGAAAATGTCATTGCCTTCCACATTGCCGTAGAAGTTCAGGTCGCCACGCGCGCCCGCCTCGCGCAGCAGCTCGCCGGTCTGCTTGATGACTTCGCTGCCCTTGATGACCTCTTCTCCGATATTGAGAAGACCGACCTTGGGCTGCTCACAGTCCTGCAGCACCGAGACCAGGGCCGAGCCCATCACCGCGAACTGCAACAGGTGATCCGCCGTGCAGTCCACGTTCGCGCCCAGATCGAGCACCGTCGTGGCGCCGCCTTTTTCATTGGGCATCTGGGTGGCGATGGCGGGACGGTCGATGCCGTCGAGCGTCTTGAGCAAATAGCGCGCGATCGCCATCAATGCACCGGTATTGCCGGCGGAAATGGCGACCTGGGCCGCACCGTCCTTGACCTGCTGGATCGCCACGCGCATCGACGAGTCCTTTTTGCGACGCAAGGCGGTTTCAACCGAGTCCTCCATGCTCACCACTTCGGTGGCTGGGACTACGGTGACGCGCTCGTGCCTGAAGTCACGCAGGCTGGCCTCCTGCCCTACCAGAAGAAGATGGGCGTCAGGGTGATGTTCGAGAAATTGACGACACGCGGGCAACGTGACGCTCGGGCCATGGTCGCCCCCCATGCAGTCGACAGCCAGTTTGATCATTTAGGCGGATGGTCAGGCGGTGAAAACCGCACGAACAAAAAAATACGGAGAACCAAAACGACAAAAGCCCGCGCTACCGGCTTGTAGCAGCGGGCCTTGAAATGCTGAAAGCCTCGAAGATCAGGCTTCGGACTTGTTCTTCAGCACCTGGCGACCACGGTAGAAACCGTTGGGGCTGATGTGGTGACGCAGATGTGTTTCACCAGTGGTGGGCTCCACTGCAACACCCGGAACTGTCAGGGCGTTGTGCGAACGGTGCATGCCGCGCTTGGAGGGGGACTTCTTGTTTTGCTGAACAGCCATGATGGCTCCTACGGTCTGAAAAGGGTTGGTAAGAAAACGCGATCAGCCCATTAAAGACACGTGTGGGTTTCGCGCGAAACCGCTGATTATAGCCCAATTGCAAATGCGATCCAACCGATTTGCGTGCGCCAACTTCAAAAGCGGCTCGCGCTTCGCTCTTGTCAGTGCTTGGGGCCCTCGTCCTTGCGCAGGCCCGCGAGCGCGGCGAACGGGTTGGTCTTTTGGGTGTTGGCCTCCTCGAAATCCTCGTCGGTGGATTGCATGGCAACCGGCGACGGGCATTCATCGTGGCGCGGCACGACGGGCAACTCCAGCAGCAATTCGTCCTCGATCAACTGGCGCAGGTTGAACTCGCGGCTCAGCACCAACAGGTCTTCCTCGCATTCATCGTCCAGCGCCTCGGCGGTTGCTTCGTCGGCCACGAAACGGAAGTCGCGGTCGATGTCGAGCGGCACATCCACAGGCCCGAGGCAACGCTGGCATTGCATGGGCACGGTCGCGTGCACCTTCAGATGCAGCCAGACCTGCGACCCGAGGCCGGCAACGGTGCGGATTTCACCGTCTACCACCCAATCCACCATCAGATCGGGATGCAGACCCTTGGCCTCTTCGGCGAGGCGCTTGTATTTGAGCAGCGAATCATGTCCGGACAGGTGCCCACCAGCCTGAGCGAAGGCCTTGATGTCCAGCCGATCGGGGGAGAGTTCCTTAGTCATGCATGCAGTGTAAGAGAATCGGAGCATGCAGCAATCCACTTCCCAGTCCCGTACCCTGATTTTGGGCTCCACGTCGCGCTATCGACGCGAATTGCTGGAGCGCCTGCGCATTCCCTTCGAGGTTGCAGCGCCCGACGTCGACGAAACGCCGCGCCCGGACGAGAGCCCGCGCGAGCTTGCGCTGCGTCTTGCCGCGGCCAAGGCGCACGCGGTGGCCGCGCAACATCCAGGAGCCATCGTCATCGGCTCGGATCAGGTGGCCGACCTGCACGGCGAGCCACTCGGCAAGCCGGGCACCCACGAACGCGCCGTAGCCCAGTTGCAGCAAATGCGTGGCCAGTCCATGGTGTTTCACACGGCGGTTTCGGTCGTGTGTCTTGACACTGGCTTCAGCCAGACCGATCTCGCGCCGGTGCAGGTGCGCTTTCGCGAACTGGGCGATGCCGAAATCGAACGCTATTTGCGCGCCGAACAACCCTACGACTGCGCGGGCAGCGCCAAGAGTGAGGGCCTGGGCATTTCGCTGCTCGACGCCATTGAAAGCGACGACCCGACCGCGCTCATCGGACTGCCGCTGATCCGCACCTGCCAGATGCTGCGCGCAGCCGGGTTGATGCTGCCATGAGCGCCGTCTCGTCTCCTCCGAAGGGCAGTCTCTATCTCGTGCCCGCACCGCTCGACTTCGGTTGTGACAGCCAGGCCCCGCTCACCGAAGCGCTGCCCGATGGCACGCTCAAACAGGCTGCGGCGCTGGGTCACTGGATCTGCGAGAACGCCAAGAGCACGCGCGCCTATCTCAAGCGCGTGGATGCGGTTCACCCGCTTGCCAGGACCTTGCAGGAGCAAAGCATCACGGAACTGCCGCGCGAAGTGCACAAGAAGGGAGACCATGGTGGTCGCGGCAACGCGCAGTTCGATGCCAGACCGCTGCTCGCAGCCGCACTCGCAGGCGAAGACATCGGATTGGTCAGCGAGGCGGGCATGCCTGCCGTGGCCGATCCCGGAAGCTCCGTGGTCAGGGCCGCACATGAACTCGGCATCCGGGTCGTGCCGCTGGTCGGCCCGGTTTCGTTGCTGCTCGCGCTCGCGGCCAGCGGGCTCAATGGCCAGAATTTCGCATTCGTCGGCTATCTGCCGCAGGACGCCGCCGAGCGCAGCAAGCGCCTCAAGGACCTGGAGGCGCTTGCCATCAAACATGGCCAGAGCCAGTTGTTCATCGAGACGCCGTACCGCAACGCCGCCATCTGGCAGGCCTTGCTGCACGGTTTGCAGCCGGGTACGCGTCTCGCGATGGCCAGCGGACTGACGCTTGCGAACGCCAACATCCAGAGTCGCGCAACCCAGCATTGGCGCGACCTGCCCTGCCCGGTCGACAACCGCACGCCAACGGTATTTGCCATCGGTACCTGAGGCGAGTAAAAAAACCGCTCAAAAAACGCCAAACGGCGCGGCTTTCAGGGCCGCGCCGTTTTTGTATCAAACCTTCAAAAACGCGTCAGCGCAGTTGCAATGCCGAGGATTGCAGCGACTTTGCCGCCCCCGCGCCCATTGCCGCGCCAAAGCGCTTGACCAGGCGTTCGGCCACGTTGTCGCGGCGCGTGTAGTCCACCACTTCCTCGGCCTTGACCACCTCGCGGGCCACGTAGTCGAGGCTGCCCATCTGGTCGGCCAGGCCCATGGCGACGGCTGTCTCACCGGTCCAGAACAGGCCCGAGAAGGTTTCGGGCGTTTCCTTCAGTCGATCACCCCGGCCCGTTTTCACGACGGTGATGAATTGCTGGTGAATCTGGTCGAGCATCTGCTTCGCGTACTGGCGCTGCTGTTCGGTCTGCGGGCTGAACGGATCGAGGAATCCCTTGTTCTCGCCCGCGGTCAGGAGACGCCGTTCGACACCGAGCTTTTCCATCGTGCCGGTGAAGCCGAAGCCATCCATCAGCACACCGATGCTGCCGACGATGCTGGCCTTGTCCACATAGATTTCGTCGGCGGCGGCGGCGATGTAGTACGCGGCCGAGGCGCAGGTCTCCTCGACGACGGCATAGAGCGGCTTCTTGTGCTTGGCCTTGAGGCGGACGATTTCATCGTTGATGATGCCGGCCTGCACCGGGCTGCCGCCCGGCGAATTGATGAGCAGCACCACGGCCTGGGCACCGGTATCTTCAAACGCGCTGCGCATCGCGGCGACGACGAATTCCGCGCTGGCTTCGTTGCCTGCCGCGATCTCGCCCTTGATGTCGACCACGGCCGTGTGCGGCGTGCTCTTGCTCGCCGTACTGCTTTCCTTGGAAAACAGAATCACGGCCAGGGTGATGATCACCAGCAACCAGGCCAGCCGCGTGAAATTGCGCCAGCGCCGCGCCGCGCGCTGCTCCTTGATCGTCGCAAAGACCAGCTTTTCAAGCACGCCGCGCTCCCATCCCGATGCCGCAGATGCAGAGGCGTTGGCGCTGGAGGCCGGATTGCCGGTGGTGCTTTCGCTGCCCCACAGATCCGGTACTGGAGGTTCGCTGCCCTGGGAGCCTGGAAACTCTGGGCGGGTGGGATCAGTCATGAATCAAAACTCTACAGGTTGCAAGTTGTCCGCCGTGTGCCAGCGCACCATGCCGTCACTTTCGCTGAGCGGAATTTTCACCAGACCGCCGCGACACGGGCCGCCAGCGCATTCACCGCTGTCGGGCCGATAGGCGGCGCCATGGGTGGCGCAAAGAAGCCATTGACCAGTGTCGTCGAAAAACTGGTCGGGCTGGTAGTCCATTTCCATGGGGATATGGGTGCACCGATTAAGAAATGCATGCACGCGACCTTCAAAGCGGATCGCGAACGCGCGGCAATGATCCCGGCAAAGCGCACATCGAACGAAACGGCGCGGCCGCCGTCCACCAGTTCGCTGCTCGCGCACAGTTCGACGCTTCTGGATTCTGCGGATGAACTCATCGGACGGTCATGCATTCTTCAACAGCCACTGATGCAAATTTGCAACAGTTTCCGCGACGTAGAGCGGATGAAATTCCGCAAAGCCCCGGTGTCGTGTGCGCCATAGGCGACCGCGACGCTTGGGCAGCCCGCCAGTACCGCCATCTGAAGATCGTGCGTGGTGTCGCCAATCATCAGCGTGCGTTCGGGCGCAATGCCCATTGCTCCATCAGCTCGTTGAGCATCTGGGGATGCGGCTTGCCCGCAGTTTCATCGGCCGTGCGCGAGCCATCGAAAACGCCGTGCAGCTCCCTGGATTCGAGCACATGATCAAGCCCGCGTCGGCTCTTGCCCGTGGCCACGGCCAGCAGATGTCCGCGGCGGCGCAGGTCCTCGAGCATGGAAAGCGCGCCATCGAACAGGTTCAGGTCATCGTGATGCTGCAGGTAGTGATAGCGGTAGCGGTTGCCCAGTTCGGGATATTTCTCCACCGGCACGTCGGGCGCGGCCTTGGCGAGCGCGGGTTCGAGCGCCATGCCTATGACCCAGGCGGCGTCCGCGTCACTCGGCACCGTGCCGCCCACGTCGCGCACGGCCTCCTGAATGCTGCGCACGATGCAGGCGGTGGAGTCGTAGAGCGTGCCGTCCCAGTCAAAAGCGATCAGGTCAAAGCGGCGGGTTGGGGTATCGGAATCAGGCATGGGAGGAAATAGCAGTGTCGGGGCTCAGGAAATCGGCCAGTTCGGGTGGCAGCTCGGCGCGCAGTTCGCGGCGCTCACCGGTCGCGGGATGGTTGAATTGCAGTCGCCAGGCGTGCAGGAACATGCGCTTGAGCCCTTGCTTCTGCACGCGCTTGTTGAGATCGAAATCGCCGTACTTGTCGTCGCCGACAATCGGATGGCCCTGGCTCGACAGGTGCACGCGGATCTGGTGCGTGCGTCCGGTCTTGATCGTGACTTCAAGCAGGCTCATTGCCGGAATTCCCTGCAAGGGCCTGGGCGCGAAGCTGCTGCGCACCTTCACGAGCGTGATCGAACGCATGCCATCGGGATCGTCGGGCGTGGTGGTACGCACGCGTCGCTCGCCATCTTCCTGCAGGTATTTGTGCAGCGGCGCATCGATCACCTTGAGCCTGGCCGGCCACGTACCGGTCACGAGTGCCAGATAGGTCTTGCCGGTTTCGCGCTCGCGAAACTGATCCTGAAGCGCCACCAACGCCGAACGCCGTTTGGCGACCAGCAAGATGCCCGAGGTCTCGCGGTCGAGCCGGTGCACCAGTTCGAGAAACCTCGCGGCGGGTCGCGCCTGGCGCAACTGCTCGATCACGCCAAAGCTCACCCCGCTGCCGCCGTGCACGGCCACGCCGGCCGGTTTGTCGATGGCGATCAGATGGTCATCTTCGAGCAGCACCGGAAATTCCCTGGGCGGCGCAGGGCGTTCGGCCTTTTCGGCGACTTTTTCCGAGATGCGCACCGGCGGCACGCGCACCTGATCCCCTGCCTCGACGCGCGTATCGGCGCTCGCGCGGCCCTTGTTGATGCGCACCTCGCCACTGCGAATGATCCGGTAGACATGGGTTTTGGGGACGCCCTTGAGTTCGCGTATCAGAAAGTTGTCCAGCCGCTGACCGGCGAATTCCGCATCGACCTCGACGATGCGAACTGCGGAAGCGGAAACCGGAGCGGCGGGTTTTGCCGGTTTGCCCTCTATAATGTGTTTCACCTGCGCGACGAATGTGTAAGTGGTTGATTTGTCTGGAGTTTAGTCCACCAGCCCAGTGAGTTGCGCAGCATGGTTGATGCCCATAGGCGTCTTACGCGCAAAAACAGTTGGCAATTGCCCGATTTTTAGCCCGTGAGAAGTCAGTGGCTAACACATTGAAACACTGAATACGGAATCTGAGTTGGTCTCCGGCCTGAATTGTGAGGCGTGGTGACCAACGGACAAAGCGACAACAAGTATGTGGATATTGACGGCTTGGATCATGTCACTGCACCAAAGGTTTCTGCCTTTGGCAGTGGTGTTGCCTGCGCCGCAAGCATTCATCCGGATCGTGCCCAAGGCTGTTTTCTTCACGGTAAAGCAGCGCGCAATCCCCTTCGCCTTCATCCATGCCCCACCCTCACCACGCCCGATGAGCCAGTCTTTGAACGCCCATTGACTCATCGGCCGTAGTCGGTACTCGGCAATTCCTTTCGTTTCTCTGCGTTGGCTAGGCATTGGCGGCTCTGTGTATGAGCCAGTTTTTGTCATGGAACTTTAGCGGGACGAGCCGCTGCGATCACGCAGCGCATCGGCCCGCATACAACAACGAGAAGGAAACGCATCATGAAACGGATGCTCATCAACGCCACGCAGCCTGAAGAACGCCGCCTGGCCATCGTCGACGGCCAGAAGCTGCTGGACTACGAAATCGAAATCGAGGGACGCGAACAACGCAAGGGCAACATCTACAAGGCGGTCGTGACGCGCGTGGAACCGTCGCTCGAAGCCTGCTTCGTGGACTACGGCGAAGACCGTCACGGCTTCCTGCCCTTCAAGGAAATCTCCAAGCAATATTTCGCCGAAGGCGTATCGCCCAGCCAGGCCAAGATCCAGGACGTGATCAGGGAAGGCCAGGAACTCATCGTTCAGGTTGAAAAGGAAGAGCGCGGCAACAAGGGCGCGGCGCTCACCACGTTCATCTCGCTGGCTGGCCGCTATGTCGTGCTGATGCCCAACAACCCGCGCGGCGGTGGCGTTTCACGCCGCATCGAGGGCGAGGACCGCGCTGAACTCAAGGAGGCGATGGACCAGCTTGAGTATCCCAAGGGCATGTCGATCATCGCGCGCACCGCCGGCATCGGCCGCACCGCGCCCGAACTGCAGTGGGACCTGAACTATCTGCTCAAGCTGTGGAACGCCGTGGACGGCGCAGCCAAGTCGGGCCGTGGCGCGTTCCTGATCTATCAGGAATCGAGCCTCGTGATCCGCGCGATCCGCGACTATTTCAATGGCGACATCGGCGACATCCTGATCGATACCGACGACATCTTCGAGCAGGCGCACCAGTTCATGGCGCACGTGATGCCCGAGCATGCGAACAAGGTCAAGCGCTACCGTGACGATGCGCCGCTGTTCAGCCGCTTCCAGATCGAGCACCAGATCGAATCGGCGTATTCGCGCACCGTGACCCTGCCCTCGGGCGGCGCCGTGGTCATCGACCACACCGAAGCGCTGGTCTCCGTGGACGTGAACTCGGCCCGCGCCATCAAAGGCGGCGACATCGAGGAAACCGCCACCCGCACCAATCTCGAAGCCGCCGACGAAGTGGCCCGCCAGATGCGCCTGCGCGATCTCGGTGGCCTGATCGTCATCGACTTCATCGACATGGAAGAGTCGAAGAACCGCCGCGAGGTCGAAAACCGCCTGCGCGACGCGCTGCGCCAGGACCGTGCGCGCGTGCAATTCGGCTCGATCAGCAAGTTCGGCCTGATGGAGATGAGCCGCCAGCGCCTGAAGCCTGCGCTCTCCGAAGGCGCGCACATCAACTGCCCGCGTTGCGGCGGCTCCGGCCACATCCGCGACACGGAAAGCTCGGCGCTGCAGATCCTGCGCATCATCCAGGAAGAGTCCATGAAGGACAACACCGCCGCCGTGCACTGCCAGGTGCCGGTGGAAGTGGCCTCGTTCCTGCTCAACGAAAAGCGCACCGAAATCGCCAAGATTGAACTCAAGCAGCGCGTGAACGTGCTGATGATTCCGAACAAGTCGCTTGAAACGCCGCACTACAAGCTCGAACGCCTGAAGCACGACGATCCGCGCCTCGAAGACCTGCAATCCAGCTACCAGCTCGCCGAAGAGGTGGAAGACCAGACCAAGGTGACGCGTCGCTCGCAGGAGCCGACCAACAAGCAGACCCCGGTGATCAAGGGTGTGCTGCCCGATGCACCGGCCCCGCAGGTCGAGCCTCGTCCCGATGCGGCCGCGCGCGCCGCTGCCCGCACGGCAGGTCAGCAGCAGCCACGCGCTGGCGCAGCCGCACCGGCTCCCGCGCCCACACCGGCACCCGCTCCCGCAGCAGCAGCGCCTGTACGTCCGCAGGAAATGGGCTTCATCGCCTGGATCAAGAGCGTGCTCGGCTTTGGACCGGCACCGGCGCCCGCGCCCGTGCCGGCTCCCGTCGCCGCACCAGCCACGGCCCCTGCCGGAGAAACCCGCGAGCCGCGCCGCGAAGGTCGCGAAGGCGGTCGTAACAACAACGACCGTCGTCGCGGCGGTGAGCGCAACGGAAACCGTGACGGCAATCGCAACGAAGCTGCCAACGGCGAGTCGCGTGGCGAGGGCCGGAGTGGCCGACGCAACGAACGCAATGACCGCAACGGCGAGCCCCGCCAGCCACGCGAAGGCGGCGAAGGCCGCAACGATGGCCGCCGTGGCGAGCGTTCGGAAGGCGAGAACAACCGTCGCGATGCGCGCGGCGGTCGTGATCGCAATAACAACAACGGCAATGAGCAGCGCAACGCGAACAGCATCCCCGTCGTGGACGCCTCGGCTCCGGCCGGTGTGCAGCCGGACGATGCATCCGCGATGGGCAATGATCGTCCGCGCCGTGAGCGTGGTGATCGCGGCCCGCGCCGTGAACGTGGTGAGCGCGCCCCGCGCACCATCGACGCCAACGCAACGGCTCCGTCCGCCGAGGCGCAGGCCTTGCTGCCCATGCCCAATATCGATCTGTCGCTGCCCAATGACGGCGCCGAGGCCGATGCAGGCGTGAACGCAGACGGCACGCAGGCAACCAGCACCGCCTTTGACGGCGAACGCCGCGAGCGCCGCTCACGTGACCGCTATGGCCGTGATCGCCGGGGTCGCAACAACACCGGTGCGGAAGCAGGCCAGGACGCAGGTGCGCCGACGCAGGATGCCGATACCCAGCAGGCGGTCATCGCCCTGCCCGCGGAACCGGCACAGACCAACGATATGGGCGAAGAGCCCGCGCGCCGCAGCTACTTCTCGCAGACGACCACCGCAGTCGCTGCGGCGGTAGCCGTCGTCGAGCCCGTGGTGCAGGCCGCGCCAGCACCTCAGGCACCGGTCCCGGCACCTGAGGTCGCAACACCCGCCACCATCGTGGTGTCGCCGTCGGCAGAAGCCATCGTCGTGCCGGTCGAGAAGCCCGTGGCGGCTGCGACCTCCGCGCCGGTAGTGGCCGACGCCGGCATGCCGCGTGTGGGCAGCTACGCTCTGCCGCTGCAATCGCTGAGCGAACTCGCCCAGGCATCGGGCCTGCAGTGGGTGAATTCCGACGCCGATAAGATCGCTGCCGTGCAGGCCGCCATTGCCGCCGAGCCCAAGCCGGTCCATGTGCCGCGCGAGCGTCCTGCGGCCGTGGTGATCGACGAAGGCCCGCTGGTGCTGGTCGAAACGCGCCGCGATCTGAGTGAGCTGCGCCTGCCGTTCGATATCGATCAGCAGCAACAACAACAGCAGCAGCAATAAGGGCCGGTTGGCTCCCTACGATACGGCCCATTTCCGGGCCGTATTCATTTGCAGATTTGAAAGCGAGAATTCAGGCATGTTGTTTCTTCTGTCCCCGCCAAGTCGCTCGATTACGAAACACCGCTGGCCGCCGGGCTGCCCCATACGCTGCCGCAGTTTGTGCCCGATTCCCGCCAACTCATCGACGTGCTCAAGCAGAAATCGCCGCAGGAAATCGCCTCGCTGATGCACCTCAGCGACGCCCTCGCAGGGCTGAACGTGGCCCGCTATGCGGCGTGGCGACCAAAGTTCACGGCCAAGAATTCACGTCAGGCGGTGATGGCGTTCAACGGCGACGTGTACGAAGGCTTGCAGGCGCACAGCCTGAGCCAGGACAGCCTGCAATGGGCGCAGGACCATGTGGCGATTCTGAGCGGGCTCTATGGCGTTCTCCGACCGCTCGACCGCATGCAGCCCTATCGCCTCGAAATGGGCACGCGCCTCGCCACGGACGCCGGTACCACGCTCTACCAGTTCTGGGGCAAGCGCATTGCCGAATACCTGAACAAGCGGCTGCGGGCCGACACCACGCCGGTCGTGGTGAATCTGGCGTCACAGGAGTATTTCAAATCGGTGGACCTGAAGGCGCTCAACGCGCGCGTGATCGAGTGCGCATTCGAAGACTACAAGAGCGGCCAGTACAAGATCATCAGTTTCTACGCCAAGCGCGCACGCGGGCTGATGGCGCGCTACGCCATCGAAAACCGGGTCGCAACCCCACACCAGCTCGAAGGTTTCAATCTGGAGGGCTATGCTTTGCACTCCGGTTCATCTTCGCCCGAGCGCCTGGTGTTTCGACGCCGGCTCGCGGAAATTTGAGAAAGCAACTCCAGCCACCATCTCGAAGGAATCTCTGCACCATGCCCTCCCCATCGAGCGCCAAGACCCGTGCATCCGCCTCGCAGCAACCGATTACGCCGGAGCTGCGCCAGTGGATCATTGCCCAGGCGCAGGCCGGCCATACCGCGCCCACGCTGCTCAAATCGATGACCGAATCGGGCTGGAAAGAAGACGTCGCCGTCAATGCGCTCGAAGCGGTTCTGCGTGATCACCTCAATGCCGTGGCCGTTCAGAACGGGGAACCCGAGGGCACACCCGTTCCCGAGCCGCAACTTGACGATTCGCCGCTGTTCATCGACGTCGGTGATCGTCAGGTCGAGGTGCTGCTCGAAGTGGCCCACCCGCGCATCGTGCTGTTCGGCAACCTGCTCTCGCGCGAGGAATGCGAAGCGCTGATGGCAGCCGCCACGCCGCGCATGGCGCGCTCCAAAACGGTGGAGACCCAGACCGGCGGCGAAGAGGTCAATGAAAGCCGCACCAGCGAGGGCATGTTCTTTCAGCGCGGCGAGAACGAGATCGTGAAGAAGCTTGAGGCGCGCATCGCCAGGCTTGTGAACTGGCCTCTTGAAAACGGCGAAGGCCTGCAAATCCTGCGCTACGGCCCGGGAGCGGAGTACAAGCCGCACTACGATTTTTTCGATCCCGGCGAGCCCGGCACGGCCACCATCGTCAAGCGCGGCGGGCAGCGCGTGGGCACGCTGGTGATATACCTGAACAATCCCGTCAAGGGCGGTGGCACGGTGTTCCCGGACATCCACCTCGAAGTCGGCCCGCGCCAGGGCAACGCGGTGTTCTTCAGCTACGAGCGCCCGCACGCCAGCACCAAAACGCTGCACGGCGGCTCGCCCGTCGTCGAAGGCGAGAAATGGATCGCCACCAAGTGGCTAAGACAAGGCGAGTTTGTTTGAACCAGCAGGCCGCCACACTGCTTCCAACCCTGGATATGAAATCTTCTCCCGAACAATCGCCGCTCGGCAAGGCGTCTGCCTATGCCGATCAGTACGACGCCACGCTGCTGTTTCCCATCGCGCGCGAGACCAAGCGCAAGGAGATCGGCATCGTTGACGCGGCGGCACCTCCGTTCTTTGGCGCCGACCTGTGGACCGCCTATGAGGTCTCATGGCTCAATGCCAGGGGCAAGCCGCAGGTCGCGCTCGCGCACTTCACGATTCCGTGCGAGAGCCCGAACATCGTCGAGAGCAAGTCCTTCAAGCTCTATCTGAACAGCTTCAACAACAGCCGCTTTTCGAGCATCGAGGAAGTGCGCGACGCCATTCGCGCCGACGTCAGCGAGGCCGTCTGGCGCGGCAGCGACACGCCGCGCACCATCGGCGTGAAGCTGGTGCCCGCCGAGAATTTCGAACAGGAAAAAATGGGCGAGCTTCAGGGGTTGCTGCTGGATCGACTCGACATCGAGTGCGACCGGTACACCCCCGATCCCACCCTGCTCACAGCCCGCCACGACGAGACCCCGGTGAGCGAGGAACTGGTGAGCCATCTGCTCAAGAGCAATTGCCTCGTGACGGGGCAGCCCGATTGGGGCAGCGTGCAGATCAGCTACAGCGGAGCGCAGATCGACCAGGAAGGCCTGCTCAAATACCTCATCAGCTTTCGCAACCACAACGAGTTTCACGAGCAATGCGTCGAGCGGATATTCATGGATATCTGGAGCCGTTGCAAGCCGATCAAGTTGTCGGTGTATGCGCGGTATACGCGGCGTGGGGGACTGGACATCAATCCGTTGCGCACGAGTGCGCCGCAGGCGTTGCCTCGGAATTTGAGGAACGCGAGGCAATGAATGGCGGGGGGCTCAGCGGGTGCTGAGGGGACTTTTGGGGCTCCGTTGCTGGGCGGGGTATTCAGCGATTATCGGAATTTGATTCCCGGGGCCGGGACTGCCCCGGCGGCGCACTAACTTTTTGGTCTTGCCCAAAAAGTCACCAAAAACGCGCTTGAGATACCTGCGGCAGAACTCACTGCGAGCCCTTCGGGCTCTTCGTTCGGACAACCGCCGCAAGTCAGTGGGATTCGGGGAGGTGTAGGCGGCACTTCGCGTTGCTCGCGCCTGTTTTTTAGAACAGGGAGGCGTTTTCGCCGCTTTTTTCCGTGGATTGCGCCTGTTCCTGCGGCAGCAGATTTCCCACTCGCACGCCCAGCAGGCGCAGGCGTTTTTGCAGCGGTACGCGTTTCAGGCATTGGCCTGCAATGCGCCTGATGGTGGCGGCGTCCTGCGTGTAGAGGTCGATGGTCTGGTCGCGTGTGGCGATCTTGAAGTCGTCGTAGCGCAGTTTGATGCCGATGGTGCGGCCCGCGTAGCCTTTGCGTTGCAGGTCGGCTGCCACCTGCATGCACAGTTCGGTAAATACGCGTCCCAGTTCTGCCTTGTCCTGCACGGCGTGCAGATCGCGGTCGAAGGTGGTTTCTCGGCTCATGGAGACGGGTTCGCTTTCGGTCACCACAGGTCGCTCGTCCCTGCCCCAGGCGGTGTCGTGCAGCCATGCGCCGTAGCTTTTGCCGAAGTTCGCAATCAGCCAGTCGCGCGGTTTCGCTGCAAGCTGGCCGATGGTTTCGATTTCGTGCTGTTTGAGCCGCGCATCTGCCTTCGGGCCGACGCCGTTGATCTTGCGGCAGGACAGCGGCCAGATCATGGTTTCGAGATCGCCTTCGTGCACGATGGAAATGCCGTTGGGCTTGTTGAACTCGCTGGCCATCTTGGCGATCAGCTTGTTGGGCGCGACGCCGATGGAGCAGGTCAGACCGGTGGCGTCCTGGATGGTCTTTTGCAGCAGCCGCGCCAACACCCTGCCCCCTTCGCGCTGGCCGCCGGGCACCTCGGTGAAATCGATGTAGACCTCGTCCACGCCGCGATCTTCCATGCGCGGCGCAATCGACAGGATGATGTCCTTGAACTGCCGCGAGAACTTGCGGTATTGCGCAAAATCCACGGGCAGCATGATCGCCTGCGGGCACAGCCTGGCGGCCTTCATCATCCCCATCGCCGAGCCCACGCCGAACTGGCGCGCGGCATAGGTGGCCGTGGTGATCACGCCGCGCCCGACATAGTCCTTGAGCAGCGGGAACTCCGCCACCGGAATGTCCGCGAGCCGCTCACCGTACTTGACCACCAGCGCATCATCTTCCGACCGGCGAGCCCCGCCGATGATCACCGGCAGGCCCTTCAACTGCGGGTAGCGCAGCAGTTCGACGGACGCATAGAACGCGTCCATATCGAGATGGGCAATGCGGCGGAGAAGGGGCGTTGGAGCGCTGCTGGTAACGGTCACGGACGCTATTGTTGCCGCAATGGCAAGCGCCGTTCAACACAGGGGAAATCAGTTGCCGAAGAGGCAGATCAGCACCAGGCCGATCATCACCAGGGTGATGCCGATCTTCTCGGGTCGCGAGAACGATTCGCTGAATACCTTGCGCGAGACGATGTAGCTGAAAACCACCTCGACCATGCCCAGCGTCCTGACCGATGCGGCGCTCTGCATGGCGTAGGCGGTGAACCATGCAAGCGACGCGGCCGCGCCCATGGAGCCCGCAAGCATCGATATCTTCCATGCGCGCATGAGCGGCGCCAGTCCACGCTCGGTCCTGAACTGCACCCACGCGCCCAGGCCGACGGACTGCATGGCCTGCGCGAACAGCACGCCCCATGCGCCCGAAAGCCAGGGCGTTTCGGCGTTCAGCTCAAGTGCCGCACCACGAAATCCGATGCTGGCAATCGCAAAGCATGCGCCGCACGCGAGACCATACATCGCCGATCTGCTGAACCACGCGGACAGCGAGAACAATTGCCCGCGCGGCGGCAGCGACAGCAGAAACACACCGACGGTGGCCAGCACCATGGCGAACAGCGCCCAAGCGGTGGGCAGCTCGTGCAGAAAGATCGCGCCAAACAGCGCCACCTGCAGCACCTCGGTCTTGGACAGCGTGATCGCCACCGCGAAGTTGCGCTCCTTCATCGCCATCAGCAACGCCGCCGTGGCCGCCACCTGAAAAAATGCCCCCAGCGCAATCCAGCCGAAGTAGGCACCGCTCATGTGCGGCACGGCGGGTGCCTGGTCCGGAACCACGTAGAGCAGCCACAGAAAAAGCGCGGCGAATGGAAGCCCGTACAGGAAGCGCACGAGCGTGGCAGACAGCGTGCCCAGTTCGGCCGTGAGCGAACGCTGGGCCGAATTGCGCACGGTCTGAGCGAGCGCCGCGAACAACACGACGGGCACCCACAGCCAGGCATACCCGGTCAACACGGAAGTGGCTTGCTGAGCGGCGGACACGGAGGACATGGATCGATTTCAAAAAGCAGAGTGCGCGCGCCAGCGGCGCAAGCGAAGCCGCAAGCATAGCGGCGCACACCGCGCCTGGCCGCGCTCGATGGCGAGGGCAGCCTCTCCCGCGCAAGATGTCAGGATGCCGGGCGCTTGAACGCGAGCAGCCTCGGGATGAAGCTCTGCACCACCTCTCCGCGCTGGTTCCTGGTTTCACAGCGAATGCGCACGATGGCGCGGTCCGGCTTGGAGCGCGACGGAATGATTTCGAGGATCTCCGACTCCAGATGCAGCACGTCGCCGGGCCGCGTCGGGCGTGGCCAGCTCAACTCTTCCACACCGGCTCCTATGACGCCCGCTGACATCGGCAGGCTCTGCACCACGAGCTTCATCGTGATCGATGCGGTATGCCATCCACTGGCGGCCAGCCCCTCAAAGAACGTGTTCTTCGCCAGCTCGGCATCCGTGTGGAACACCTGCGGATCGAACTCGCGCGCGTAGGCGACGATCTGCGCCTCATCGAGCGCATGCTCCGCGCTCACGAATTTCTGGCCGACGTGGATGTCATCAAGATACAGAAGCGGTTTCACCATGGTCTCCGATTTGTCATGAAGGGAATGCCGATCATTATTCTGGAAATCGGGCCAGGGCCCGTTCACAGCGGTCGGAGCAAAACCAGTCGTCGAAACCCGTTTCCCCAAAAGCAAAGCCGCCTTGCGGCGGCCTTGCTGTGACGTCGAGCGCGGTGATTACTTGCGGATCATCACGTCCACGCGACGCGAAGCGGCGTTGGTCGCTCCGGTGTCGGTGGTCTCGGCGGGCTTCTCGAGCACGGTACGGTCGGCAGGAACGCCGGCAGCCACCAGGGCGGATTGCACGGCCTCAGCACGTTGCTTGGACAGCTCGGCGTTCTTGGCCGGATCGCCCGTAGGATCGTTGAAGCCGGAGATCACGGCCTTCACGTCGGCGTTGGCCTTCAGGTAATCGACGAATGCCTTGGACTTGGCACCGAATTCGGAAGCAACTTCGGTCTTGCCGGTATCGAAGAACACGCGCAGCAGCGGCATGTCTTGCGCCATGCTGTCAAGCACGGCGGCACCCGCAGGCGCTGTGTCGGTAGCGGACGAAGGTGCAGGAACTGCGGCTTCGCTGGCAACGGGTGCTGGCATCGGAGCGGGCTCAGACGCGGGTGCCGCAGGCGCTGGAGCCGGTGCGGACGCGGCCGGCACTTCAGCAGGCGCTGGCGCGTCGGTCTTCTTCTTGGCGCAGTAGTTGATGCCGAAGAGAATGATCAGCGCACCGATGATCCATGGCAGCCATTTGGCCAGGCCACCGGAACTGCTTGCAGCCGCGACTGGAGCCGTGGTGGCGACCGGGGGCACCGTGGATGCGGCCGCCGTACCGAGCAGCGCCGGACCCAGCAGTCCGCGGCCACCTTCGGCCAAGGTTGCAATTTCAGCGGGCAAGACCGCTGGCACCGTGCCGCCGGGTGTGAGATAGCCGATCAGCCTGGGCAGCAAGGCGCCCACGACGGACACGACCTTTTCGCGCGACAGGTCGAGACGGGAAACGATGGCCGACAGCATTCCGCCGCCAGTGCCGGAACCGAAGATCGATTCCACCTGCGAATTGCTGGGCACTTCAGGGTTTGATGTATTGCCGAGCCAGCTCTGCACCATGCCGTCGAGCCCGTCGGAGCGCAAGCGCTGCAACAAGCCGGTGATGCCGCCGGTTGCGGGGTTGGTGACATAGGCCAGAAGCATTTGCGCAATTGATCGCGCCTGATCTCCGCCGACGCCAAAACGCGTGCCAATCTCTCGAATCAGGTTTTCCAACATGTCCGTACTCCTCTATATGGGTTGGTTACCGCCAAGGCTCGGCCTAACGGATCGGTGCAAGTGTGGGAGCTGACGCGAAAACGGACTGTAGGACGGCAGCTTGCTGCGTGCTTGCTACGTAAATCAATGCAAATTTCCCGCGCCAAACAAACAAAAGGAAACAAAACAGGCACAGAAAGCCACACGAAGCAAATGATGTGGCGTCTTTTTTCTGTTTTTTATCGACGGTGCAGGCAATCACCCCAATCAATACTGCGGCGTGTCCTTGGTCGGGAAGGTTCCGGGCAGCAGGATGTCGGTGTTCACGTTGTGGATGTGGGTGTGGCCACAGAACGCCATGGTCACGTCAAGCTCCTTGTGCAGTATCTCCAGCGCCCGCGTCACGCCCGCCTCTCCGAAGGCTCCAAGACCGTAGGCCATCGCGCGCCCGATCATCGTGCCGCGCGCGCCCAGCGCCCAGGCCTTGAGCACGTCCTGTCCGCCGCGTATGCCGCTGTCCATCCACACCTCGATCTGGTTGCCGACCGCATCGACGATGGCGGGCAGCGCGTGAATCGAAGACGGCGCGCCGTCAAGCTGACGGCCGCCGTGGTTGCTCACGACGATGGCGTCGGCACCGCTGTGCACGGCCAGTCGTGCATCTTCGACGTCCATGATGCCCTTGAGAATCAGCTTGCCTTCCCACTGCTGGCGCACCCAGGCAACATCGGTCCAGGACAGGCGCGGATCGAACTGCTCGTTGGTCCACGCGGCGAGCGAACTCATGTCGCTCACGCCCTTCACATGCCCCACCAGGTTGCGGAAGGTGCGGCGCTGGGTCCCCGCCATGGCAAGGCACCAGCGCGGCTTGGTCATGAGGTTGATGATGTTCGCGACGGTGGGTCTCGGGGGCGCGGTCAGGCCGTTGCGAATGTCCTTGTGGCGCTGGCCGATCACCTGCAGGTCGAGCGTGAGCACCAGAGCGCTGCATTTGGCGGCGCGGGCGCGGTCGATCATGCGTGCCATCGATTCACGGTCGCGCATCATGTAGAGCTGAAACCAGAACGGTGCGCTGGTGTTCTCGGCAATGTCCTCGATGGAGCAGATGCTCATCGTCGAAAGCGTGAAGGGAATGCCGAATTTCTCTGCGGCCCGCGCGGCGTGGATCTCCCCGTCCGCGTGCTGCATGCCGGTCAGCCCCACGGGCGCAATCGCCACCGGCATCTTCGCCTTTTGCCCGGCCATGGCCACCTCGGTGCTGCGCCCTTCCATGTTCACGGCCACGCGCTGGCGCAGCTTGATCTTCTCGAAATCCGTCGTGTTGGCGCGATAGGTGGTCTCGGTCCACGAGCCGGAGTCCGCATAGTCGTAGAACATGCGCGGCACGCGCTGTTCGGCGACCTCACGCAGGTCTTCGATGCAGGTCATTTTGGAGAGTTCGGGCATGGCGGTGGTCTCATCTGGGATTTCGCCGATGGTAGCGCTCCCTCCCGCGGCACGGTTTGAAGCCTTCTGCGGGTCGTTTGAATTTTTTTCAGCGCCGTGCCAGCGCCACCCCGACAATCGCCAGCGCGAAGCCCAGCAATTGCATGGCGACCATGGTTTCGCCGAAGAAGAACCAGCCCTGCACTGCGGAAAGCGGCGGCACCGCCAGCAGCAGCGCGGTGGTGCGCGTGGCCTCGCCACGGCGCATGAGCCAGATGAGCAGGCTCGTGCCGGCGACCGACAGCGCCAGCACCGCATAGGCAAGATAGCCCCAGAGCGCAGGAGAGTTGTCCCAGAACGGCTTGCCGAAGATGAGCGCCATGACGATCAGAACGATCACCGCGCCCAGGTTCTGCACCGCCCCGGCTGTGCGCAGATCGCTCGCGGCAAGCGGTGATTTCTGCACCATCGAGCCCACGGTCAACGACAGAATGCTGCCCGCCGCAATCAACACCACGGGCAGGGACAGCGCCGAGGCGTCCGCCGCCGCCAGTCGCGGCCAGAGCACCAGCGCCACGCCGCCAAAGCCCAGCGCCAGCCCCAGCCACGTCGTGCCCGACAGTCGCTTGTGCAGCACCAGCACGGCGATCAACGCGGTGAACAAGGGTTGCAACGCGCCGATCAGCGCCATGATGCCCGCCGGCATGCCCTGCGACATCGCCCACCAGCTCGGGCCGAGATAAAAGCCGCTCATGAGCGCGCCCGCCAGCAGGTGCAGCCCCACCCTTCGCGCGCCCTTGGGCCACGGCACGCGCGCCCACCATGCGGCCAGCGTGAACACCACGCACACCAGCGAAAATCGCAGGGCGAGAAACCAGAACGGATCGGCATGCGCCGCGACGCCGCGCCCCACCAGAAAACCGGATGACCAGATCAGGACGAACAGGAGCGGAGCCAGGATATGCGGCACGGTGCGATGGAATGGTTTGTTATGGAGGCCACGCGGATCGCAACGTCGCGCCGCACCACGGTGGCTACGCGTTGTCTGTGAACGCTCGATCACTCGCTATTTTTTCAACGCGATGGTACAGGCAATGCGCGAATCATGCAGGCGGCGCATGCGCGGCGAGTCAGGGCTTGCGCACCCCTGCGCCGCGCACTTCGACGGCAGTCTCGTCGAGCACCGCGCCCTTGGCATCGATCAGTTCCACCTTGTAGCGGCCCGGCCAGGGCAGCCAGGCCAGTCTGGCGCCGCGCCCCTGCTCCTTGCCGTTGAACAGCCAGCGCGCGCCCTCGGGCGCATCGGTCGCGATGAAATGCATGCGCTGGCGGGCGGGCGGAATGTCGGGGTCGAGCGCGACAATCGTTCCCGAGACCGGCGAGAGAATCCGCGCGGGCATGCCTTCGTGGGGGCCACCGTTGCCCTGGTCTTTCTGGCCTGCGTTGTGGTGCTTGCTGCCGTCGCCTGCCGCGTCTGGGCCGACGATTCCACCGCGTCGATGGCAAACAGCGTCTGCTCGGTACCGCGCACAAACCATTCCTCGCGCGGGCTCTCAAGCCAGTTGCCCGAGGTATCGAGCGCGCCGAACTGCACGCGGGTCTTCACCACACTCGCGGGCGGTGCCGGGACAAGGTTGCGCTGGTTGCGGTGCAGCCAGACCATGAGTTCCGCCCAGATCGGCGCCGCGCCGCTGGTGCCACTCACGTCGTGCATGGGCGCTCCACTGGCATTACCCACCCACACGCCGATGGTGTAGCGCTGCGACCAGCCCAGCGCCCAGTTGTCGCGCATGTCCTTGCTGGTGCCGGTCTTCACCGCCGTCCAGAAGCGCGTATTGAGCACGCTGTCCGTGCCGAAGGTGCGCACCCGGGCATTGGTGTCCGAGAGCATGTCGCCCACGATGAAGGCCGCACCCTCGTCGATCACCTGTCTGGAGGCAGCCTGCGCCGCAGCGCTGGCGGCAGGCGCGGTCTGCATCGCAACGCCCGACCAGCGCCCGCCGTTGGCGAGCGTCCGGTATCCATTGGTCAGGTACAGAAGCGGAATTTCCGCACTGCCGAGCGCGAGGCTGTAGCCGTAGTAGCCACCCGATTCGCGCAGCGGCATGCCGAGCGCGCGCAATTGTTCATGAAAGCGGTCCGTGCCCACCATCACCAGCGTGCGCACCGCGGGCACATTGAGCGAGGCCGCAAGCGCGGTGCGCGCGGACACCCAGCCCTTGAAATGGCGGTCGTAATTCTGCGGAATGTAGAGACCATTGGCGGTCGGAATATAGGCTGGCGAATCCTCGATCAGCGAGGCTGCCGTCAGGCGCTTCTCGGCAATCGCCTCGGCATAAAGAAACGGCTTGAGCGTGGAGCCCGGCTGTCGCCACGCGAGCACGCCGTCCACCTCGGACGCCTGACTCAACATGCCCGACGATCCCACCCAGGCGAGCACCTCGCCGGTGGCGTTGTCGAGCACGACGATGGCCCCATCCTCCACGTTGCGACCACGCAGCTCGCGCAGATGACGATTGAGCGTCTCCACCGCCACGCGCTGCAATGGCGCGCTGATGCTGGATCGCACCTGCGCCGACGGCGTTTTCGCGCCCTGGCTTTTCAACTGCGCAAGCAACTGCCGCGCGTAGTGCGGCGCAATGCCTTCGCTCGGATCGAATGCGCGCCGCTGCAATGCTCCCGTCGTGAACAGGTCGAGCGCATCGCAGCTCGTGGCCTGCGACTTTCGCATGTCGCGAAGCACCCCGCAGGCGCGTTGCGCCACCTGCGCGGGCCTGGCATTGGGCGCGCGAACCAGCGCAGCCGCGACCGCCGCCTCGCGTTCATCGAGACCGTGCGGGGCCTTGTCGAACAGGCTGCGTGACAGCGCGTCGATGCCCACGAGTTCGCCGCGAAACGGCACGAGATTCAGATAGGCCTCGAGAATCTGGTCCTTGCGCCAGCGCCGGTCCAGCACCTGCGCGGCCACGGCCTGACCCAGCTTCTGCGCCACGCTGCGCCCACCCGGTCCCTGCCGCCAATCGCCATCGAGCAGCCCGGCCAACTGCATGGTGATGGTGCTCGCTCCGCGCGTGCGCTGATTCCAGAGATTGCCCCACGCGGCGGACGACGCGGCGCTCCAGTCCACGCCGCTGTGTTCGAAAAACCGCTTGTCCTCGCTGAGTACGAGCGCGGTGCGAAGCGCGGGCGAGACATCCTGAAGCCCGATCCACTGGCCGCGACGCACCGTGGCATCGGTGCGCATGCGCTGGATCGTCTCGCCCTCGCGCGACAGCACCAGCGTCTCGGAGGACCGAAAATCCTGCAGCACCTCATCGAAGCTCGGCAAGGCGCTTGCCTGCTGACTGAACGCCAGCGTTCCCACGGCCACCAGCCACGCTAGCGGTGCACGCGGGTGCATCCGTCCCAATGCGGCAACGAAGTTATCGACCAGCCCGGAATTCATGAACGAAGGGGTGAGTGAAAGGCAAAAGAGGGGTTGCGGTATTCAGGCAGCGGCTCAACGCATCCAGGCATTGGCCCCATGCGCACGCTGCGGGGAAAATTCATTATCCAACAAGGTCATTGCAACCCCGTCCCCTCGGCCGCTGAAGGCACCGGATACGGTGTATGGAACGTCAGTCGCCATCACGTATTCGGTCGGCTCCGCAGATCGCCGCGCCCGCCGTTTCAGATACCCATGTCCTGCATGCCGTATCGAAAAACCGTGGCACCGCATCACCATCGACCTGCGACATTGCCCGTCCCGAAAATCAGCGCTGGCGCTCCGGCAATTGGCCCAATGCGCAACGCACTGGAACTTCAGCGCTGAGCGGTACATCGGCAGTCACCGGCTTCGTGGTGTTCGCGTTGCTTCGCTTCAGCACCGCCAATGTAGCCCAGCCGAATGACGGTTGCGTGACACGCACGAATCGGATCATGCGCGCACGGCACGCAGCAGCGCCGCATCGCACCAGCGCTGCGCGATGTGCGGCGCGGTCACGCACACGGCCTCATGCGTCACGGTGGTCACGGCGCGCTCCAGCAGTTGGATGTCCGCCTCATGCTGGCGTGCCACATGCGGGTCTTCAAAGAAAATCGCGCGCTGGCAGCGCCGATCCAGCACCAGATCGGCAATCTGCGCATCCCCGCCGAGCGGGCCGCTGTTGAAGCGGTAGACCCATTCCTGATCCAGAGGCCAGCCCCTGCTCCACGCAAGCTCGTTGAGCCGCTGCCCGGTCGTCCCCGTTCCCACGCGCCTCGCAAATCGCGACAACAACTCGAAGTTGCGACCGGCGAACTCCAGCATCGTCGGCTTGAGCGCATCGTGGGCGATCAGCGCGATGGTCTGTCTTTCGAAATCATGCAGGCGATCGGCCTGCGGATTGCGCGCAAGCCCGGCGTGGATGCGCTCCATCTCAAGCCAGTCCCGCGCACTCGCCACGGTCGAAAGAAACGGCTTCGCATGAATGAGGCACTGGCGCTTGAGCGCGAGCGCCTCTGGAAAAATCGACGATGGATCGACCGGATCGATGAAATAGATCGCCCCATCGAGCGTGCGCCCAGCCTCGGGCATCCCCACCACCTCGGCCACCAGCTTCATCAACCCGCCCCGGCTGCCATGCGGATAGCGCACAAGCGGCGCATAGTGCTGCAACATCCCGGTCTGCGTGATCGCGTCATACGTGCGCCCCACCGCATGAAAACCGATCTTCAATTCGCGAATCCCGGACTCTGCCTGACGCAGGAATTCAAACAGCGCTCCTTCGGCATGGTGGTGGTGCAAACGATTGGCAGCGAGACCGAGCAGCATGGCTATGGGATTTTTTCCGAGGTGGTGATCACTTATTCGAGCATGGACCTGTGGTGGTCTCGATGAAATCGCGATGGACATTGCGCATGGCTCGACGGTCCTTCAACGACTCGTACCGAGGGCCTGGAAATGCGAGAAAATTCGCCGCTAGGCGCGGCTCTCGCAGTCCGACCCTTCGCAGTCATTCAGACTCTGACAAATCATGCTTAGCGAGTTCATACCGGACGCAACTGCTCAGTCAAGGAGCGAGTCTTTTCGGTCAATTCCGTACCAGTGTGCAAAGTGGACTTGCGCTCGATTAGCATGATCTGGCACTCATCTTCCGCGACCGGATTGTGACGAACACCCTTGGGAACGATGAACATCTCGCCTTCACCAAGTTCAACCGCACTACCCTCCAGTTCTATGCGCAAACGGCCTTTGAGTACAAGAAACATCTCGTCCTCGTTTTCGTGGCTATGCCATGTCAAGGAACCGTGAACTTTTGCGACCTTGATATAGGAATCGTCGACTTCGCCAACTACCCGTGGAGACCAAAGCTCCGTGAGGGACGCTGCAATTTGCTTTGGGGAAACGATGTTCGGCATGTTCTTTCCTGCGGTCTGTCTGGATATAGGCGATAAAGCCGACTTCAAAGCCCCTCACGGCGATCCTCAAAGTCGGCTTCATAACCCTACTTCCCTCCCACCACCTTCACATTCGCGTTCGGAGACTCGCCGAACATTTCGGGGCATAGAGGGCCTCCACGCGGCTCGGAGGCAGGGAAAATTCGCCTGCGTTGTTCAGGCGCACGGTGTACTCCATGCTGATCGAGCCCTTGGGGATGTACTGGTAGTAGCTGCGGAAGGATTCGAAGCTGCGCTCCTCGAATGCGGGCCAGGCCCAGCCCTCGCGCTTTTCGCCCTGGGTTGCGATCTCGGAATCGCGGCCGAGGCCGCCGCCGAGAATGGTGGCACCGGCCGGAATCGGATCGGTGATCGCCACCCAGGTCATGTCGGCGCTGGCGTTGACTTCGAGCTTCACGCGCAGCACGTCACCGCGCGAGTAGGTGTTTGCGGGCAGCGATTTATCGGCCTGCTCGACCGGCGTGACGGTCTTCTTGATCGCATAGCCCGCCGCGAATGGCTCTTTCAGGCGGATGGCGGCAACGGACTGCACGGTCAGCCACGGCTTGCCGCTGCCGACCTGCGTGACGTTCAGGTTTTCGGGCGCTGGCGTCCACGGCAGGAACATGGTGTTGTTGCGGAAGTTGCCGGGCGTCACCGGCGCGCCGAACCAGGTGGTCTGATGCATCGCGCCACCCGCGTCGCTGGCCTTCACGCGCTCGACCTTGCTCCAATCGACGAGTGCCGAGTTCGCACCCAGCGTGGCCTTGGTGAAGCCTGCGACCGGAATCGACTCATGCACCGCGCTGAATTTCTCGAGCGCCAGACCGCCCCAGAAGTTCGCCGACGTGGTGTGCCATGCGCCGTTCTGCTGGCGCTGGATGAAGCCGTTGGCGATGCGCCCGATGTCGTCCTTCCATGCAGGATCGTTCATCACGGCGATCAGCAGTCGCGCCATGTTGACGTCGCCGTTCTGCATCAGCCACCACCAGTAGTCGTCGCGCTCGGTGCTGAAGATCGCCTTGGTGCCCTGGAACGACAGCCGAGCGCGCAGGATTTGCGTGGCTTCGGCGATTTTCTTGTCGCGCTCTGGAATGTCCTTCATGCGCTGCAACACCATGAACCAGTCGATCACCGAATGCGTGGGCCACTGGTTGGGCGAGATGCTGATGCTGGTGAGCATGCGCGGCGTGGCCTTGCCGTAGCGCGAGAGCGCTTCCACGGCAGCCATCTTGCGCATGTCGAGGTCCTTGCGCGGACTCCAGAACTCGCGCTGGAGGCGGCCTTCCACGAACGCGGTCAGGCCGCGCACCATGTTGTCGAACGACTCGGGCGGCAGCGTGAATTCGGGATGCAGACCCGATGCCTCGTTGGCTGCCGACAGCACGTAAGCGGTCAGCGTATCGCTGCCCCGATTGCTGTCGCCGGAACGCGGCGGGAAGTACAGCGCGAGGCCGTCGTTGTCCAGATAGGTCGGCAACTGCGACATGACCGACTGCCACATCGCACCATCGCGCAGGCCCACGGATTTGCTGGTCTTTTGCTCAAGGCAGATGAATGGATAGTTGATCCACCAGTCGCGCACCGCTGGCAGCCCCTCGGCAAGCCTTGGCTGTAGCGCCAGCTTGATGCCGCCGCGGCCCGCAATCGCATCGGCCGGTGGCGCAACGCTCATCGCGACGCTGCCATCGACCTGCATCAGCGTGCCCTGTTGCACCGTGAGCGGAATCGCCGGAATCAACTTCTGCGTCACCTTGAGTGCATCGCGTGCGCCAGCGGTCAGGTCACGCGCCTCGATCTCCCACATCAGCGCCTGCGCGCGGGTCTGCGCAAGTTGCGCGGGCGCGGTCACGTTCCACGAAATTTCCCGCGAATCGTTGGCAGGAATTTCAACGGTCTGCTTGTCGAGGTTGAGCAGCGCGGCGCGCGGCGTGACCTCGACCTTCATCGGGTTCTTGGTGGTGTTGCGCAGCGTGATCATCGCGCGGAACTGGTCGTCCTCGCGCACCAGGGGCGGCAGGCCGCTGATGATCTGCAGATCCTGCGTCGCGCGGATCTGCGTGCTGCCGGTACCGAACATGGCCACGCCCGCGTCGGCCACGGCGACGATGCGGAACGTCGTCAGCGCATCGTTGAGCGGCACCTCGACCTTGGCCTGTCCGTTGGCGTCGAGCTGGATCGAGGGCTTCCACAGAAGCAGCGTGTCGAGCAGCTCGCGCGCCTGCAGATTGCCGCCGCCGCCACCTGCGGGAACGGCCTTCTTGCCGTAGTGCCTGCGGCCAATGATTTCCATCTGCGCGGTGGACGTCTCCACGCCCCAGGAGCGGCGCTGCAGCATGGCTTCGAGCAGGTTCCAACTGGTGTTGGGCTTGAGCGCGAGCAGCGCCTCATCGACCGCCGCCAGCGCAATCTCCGCACCCGCGGCCGGTTTGCCGTCGGGCAGCGTGGCCTGAATCGTCACCTGCGCCTTGCCGCGCACCGGGTAGCTTTCCTTGTCGGCCACCACCTTCACGTCGATCTGGTGGCCCTTGGTGCCCACGCGCAGTTCGGCCATGCCGAAGCGGTAGGCGGGCTTGGACAGGTCGACCATCGCCGTGGGCGCTACGTATTCCTTGCCTTCGTACCAGAACGCGTTCCACCATTCGCGTGGTGCCTTGAAGCCCCAGGTAAAGAAGCTGTACCACGGCACTTCGCGCAGGCGTCCGCGCAGCACGAACACACTCACGTAGACGTTGGGCCCCCAGGCTTCCTGAATCTTGAGGTGCAGCGTCGGGTCTTGGCCGTTGAGCTTCACGACCTCGGAACTCAGAATGCCCTCGCGCTCGACCGTCACCAGCGCGGTGGCGTAGCGGAACGGCATGCGCACCTGCAACTGCGCGGTCTCGCCGGGCTGGTAGCTCTTCTTCTCGGGCAGCACGTCGATGCGGTCATGGTCTTCGCCACCAAACCAGAGTTCGCCCTGACGCGTCACCCACACGGTGGCAGCGGCCAGCGATTCGTTGCCGTCCTTGTCGCGCGCCTTGGCGATCAGCTCAACCTCACCGGCCTCGGCGATCTTCGATTCGCACAACAGCAAGCCACGGTTGTCGGTCTTGCCGGTGCAGATCGTGCCCAGGTCCTTGGTCTCGGTCTTGTTGTCATAGCTGTAGAAGCCGCCCACCATGCGCTTGCGGCTGGTGGTGGTGATGCGGGCCACGGCCTGCACTTCCACGGGCACGTCGGCCTGCGCCTTGCCGTCCAGCGACAGCGCGAGCGCCTGGAATTTCATCTTGCTCGATGCCGACACCCAGCCCTCGGTCCTGATGCCTGCGATCACCGCCGCGGGCCAGAGGGTCTGCGTGCTGCGCAGCGTCTGCACTTCGCCGTTCGGATCGGCGTAGGTCGCCTCCAGCACCATGTCCTGCGGCACTCGCGACTGCGGCAGCTTGTCGATGGTGACCGTGCCGCTGCCCTTGGCGTCGAGCGTCACGGGCAGCTTGTCGGCAATGACGCGGTTGTCCTGCGACGAACTGGCCTCTTCGTTGTCGCCCTCGCCACCGGGCGTGGCGTCGCGCTTGCGCGGTGGCTGGAAGCTGAACATCTCGAAGTCGCCAAATGACAGCGACTTGTCGCGCAGCATCGCCGACACGCGTGTCGGCAACCGCGCCGCCGGGCCACCGGAGACGTAGTTGATCTGCACACTCACCGGCACCGAACGTGCCCGCACCAGCGGCTTCTTGTCGGTGGGCTGGATGCGGCCATCGAACACCGGCAGACGGAATTCCTCGACGCGGAACGAGCCGGAGGAAAAGCCCCGCTCGCGACTCTTGCCAGCGGTCCGGAGTTCGACGCCGTACTCGCCGAGCTTGGCTGCCGGCGGTATCTTGAAGCTGCTTTCGGCGCTCAGCCCGCCGCTCGCCGTCTTGCGCCATTGCAGCTCTTCGGTGAATTGCTGGCCGCTGCCGTAGTGCGTGATGACCAGCGTGGCCGGAGTCCCATCGGGCAGGCCAAAGCCCTTCATGTTCTGCGTGCGCAGATAGTGCTTCATCGACACGGTCTCGCCGGCGCGCAGCAGCGTGCGATCAAACACCGTGTGCGCGATCTGGTCGGGATCGGGCTCGCTGCTCGTGGGCACGTTGAAGCGCCATGGCTCGATGCCGCGCTGCCAGTCGGTCCAGGTGAAGGCCATGTCCTCCACGCCGTCTGCCCCTTGGCGCGCGCACTGACGAAATAGGCGTTGCTGTAGAAATCGCTGTCGCTGCACTTGTCCGGCTGCGAAGACAGGTCGGCGAACGTGGCAATGCCCTTGTCGTTGGTCGTCGCATGCGCCAGCTCGCGCCCGTCGCAGGCGGATACGCGCACGATGGCACCGGGCACGACCTGACCCTTGTCGAGCGTGGTCACCCAGGCCTCGGAATTTTCGCGGCCGAGCTTGAAGTGCACGGCCAGGTTCGTCACCAGCGCCGAGGTGCGCACGTACATCGGACGGTTCTCGCCCAACTCTTCGCTCAGCAGCGCCTTGCCAAGCATCGGCGAAGCGATCTCGACCACATGGAAACCCAGCGGCAACGGAATGCCGACGACCTCGAAGGGGCGCGGATCATTGCCTGCGGACTTCGGCACATCGAGCGTCTTCACATTGCCCTGCCCGCCGAGCAGCGAGACTGCGCGCGTCTGCACGATGGCTTCGCGCTCGTTGCCCTCGCCTTCGAGCCGCTTGGGCAGTGCGCCCTTCACATCGAGGCTGGCAATCTTGCGCGATACCGACCACTCGTTGTATTGCAGCACCTTGCGATACCAGCGGATGATTTCCGCGTCCGTGCCCGGCTTGAGGGTGCTGACCCGGGAGGGCTGATCTTTCGCGAGCCTGGCGGCAGCGCCCGCATCGAGGCCGCTTGCGGACAGCGCCTGTTCGACGTTGCGCAAGGTCACCGGCAAGAGCACCGGACCATCGGGGCCTTCGGCAAAGCGCTCGACGATGCCGAACGGCGACGCCGCGAACTTGGCGAGCGGTGGCATCTGACCGGCCGAGACCGCGAGTGGGAAGTTCGATGCGTTGTCGAGCGCACGACCCGAAGCATCCTCAAAGCCCTTGGGCAACTCGAGCGTGAACTTGGCGCCGGGAGTGAACGGCGCGTTGAACTGCAGGTTGGTCACGACGGAGTCCGCATCGGCGGAATCGCTGCCAAGATCGGGCTTCACCGAGCCTGCCGAGGATTTCAGGCGAACGCCCTCGGCCAGCTTGCGCGCGACAGGTGCATTGAACACCAGTCGCATCGGCCGGATCGGCAGGCAGCCCGTCTGAGCGTTCTCACGCTCGCAGGTGAACTCGGCATGAAACGGCTCGCGCACCTTGTACGCGAAGCGCTTTTCCTGCGTGTTCTGCACGCCGCTCGGCGTGGCCACGCCCTTGCCGAACACGATCTGCATGTCCACACCCGAGGACAGCCGACGGTTGCAGGCCATGGTCACGTAGCTGAGCGGATCGCGCGCGGAATCCCTCTCCATGCCCTGGGCCTTGAGCAGTTCCTCGCGCTGCTTGCCTTCGATGAGGCGCACCGGAATGCGCTCGCCCACGCCGCCTGCCACGCACCACACGTTCTGGCGGATGCTCTCCAGCGTCGCGCCGCCATTCAGCGCCAGCGTGAAGAACTGTTCCTCGTCGATGGACTGGTAACTGCCTGGCTGGATATGGCGCACGAACGGCCCGCCGGTGCTGAACTGGTAGGACTTCGGTCCGCTGATTTCCGCATCGCCCGGTGACTTGAAACCGGCCTTGAGCGTGGCGGTGCAGCGCACGCCCGGCGGCAGGTCCCTGGCAAAGTCATACACCCATTCGCGGTCGCCGGTCCAGCGCCCCGTGCCCTTGCCCGCCTCCGCGTTGTCGCAGGAAACCGTGAGCGGCGCGGTGGCCTTGGGATCGCCGAAGCGCACGGCCGCCGTGTCGAACTTGGCGACCAGTTGCCGCACGCGGGCCACTTCGCCCTGCGGTGACAGACTGGAAATGGTCAATGCCTGCGCCGTGCCGGTCGCCAGCAGTGCCAGTGTCAGGATTGCTCCACGAAAGCGCGTAGTGCCTGTTGTCATGTAGGAATTCTCGATAAGCCAGGGAAATGCCGCAGCGGATGGATCTCCTCCAGTCCGTCCGTTCGGCATCGCGAGCGATGTCCCTGATTGTGCCGTGTGCGCGAGTCAGCGCGCGCCACGCCAACGATGGCCGGGACGAGTGGAAATCCTGCCGCGCAGCATCCATTGTTCGCCTGGGTTACTGGTGAATACAGGTTTGCAGGCCGCTGAAACACCCGCAGGGCACGGCGGTGTCGATATTCTTGCAACAATGGAACGTTACAAAAAATCACAAAACAGATGAAGCCGCCACGGGATCGGCTTCGCCGTCGTCACTGCGGTTGAAAGCCGCTCTCGCGAATGATCTTTTTCCAGACCTGTGTGTAGGCACGTTCGCGCGCGGCCAGTTGGGCAGGCGAGAGATATTCGACATTGATGCCCATCGCGGTGAGCTGCGCGCGCACGTCGCGCATCGCCACCACCTTTTCGAGCGCGCGCGAGAAGCGTGCGATGAACGCGGCGGGGGTGCCGCTCGGCGCATAGATGCCGTAGTAGGGCAGATCTTCGAAGCCCTTGAGCCCCAGTTCCGCGAACGTCGGCACATCGGGCAGCGCGGCCTGGCGCGCGCCGCCCAGCACTGCGAGCACGCGCAGCTTCCCGGCTCTGTGGTTTTCGAGAAAGTCCTGCACCGAGCCAATGCCCGCCGGTATCTGGTGGCCCAGCATGTCCGCGATCATCGGCGCGCTGCCGCGATAGGGCGCGGCCAGCAGATCAAGCTGGTAGCGCCTTGCGAGCAGTTGCACCAGAAATTCCGGCGTGGATGCGGGAGCGGGAATGCCCACGGCGCTCTTGCCATGGCCCTGCTCTCGCACCCAGCTCAGATAGTCGCCAAAGTTTTTCGCGGGCGTTGCGGCAGAGACCGCAAAGCAGTTCACAAAGTTCGCAAAGCCGCCTACCGCAACAAAGTCCCTGTCGGGATCAAAGCCCGGCTTCTTCACCACCTGCGGCAGGATCGAGATCGTGTGATCGTGCGTGACGAACAGCGTGCTGCCATCGGCGGGTGATGTCCTGAGCAACTGCGCCGCTATCTGGCCGCCTGCGCCGGGGCGGTTGTCGACGATGACGGGCTCGCCGAGTTCGTCCTTGAGCTTGTCGGCGAGCACGCGCGCAATCGCATCCGTGCCACCACCGGGCGGAAAGCCGACCAGCAGCCGCAGGGACTTGTTCGATTGCGCAAGGCCCCATGGCGCATGCGCCGCCGCCGATGCGGCCAGGGACAGGGACAGAATCCGGCGACGCGAAACACTCATGGACAGAACTCTCCGAACTCTCGACTCAAGCCAGCCGTGCGCGATGGTTTGCGATCTGCTGGCGCACCTGCGCGGGCGCCGTGCCCCCAGCGTGTTGCGTGCGTTCAGCGAGCCTTCGAGGCTCAGCGCCTCGAACACGTCCTGTTCGATGTTCGGATTGAACGCCTGCAATTCGGCAAGCGGGAGTTCGGCGAGATCAACGCCCTTTTGCTGCGCGAGCTTCACGGCATGCGCCACCGTCTCGTGGGCGTCGCGAAACGGCAGGCCCTTCTTCGCGAGGTAGTCCGCGAGATCGGTGGCCGTCGCATAGCCCTTGAGCGCCGCGGCGCGCATGTTCGCGGCGTTGACGGTGATGCCGCCGTTCTTCTTGCCGGTGGCTGGATCGATCTGGCCGCCGATCATCTCGGCGAAGATGCGCAGCGTGTCCTTCAACGTGTCCACCGTGTCGAACAGCGGCTCCTTGTCTTCCTGGTTGTCCTTGTTGTAGGCCAGCGGCTGGCCCTTCATCAGCGTGATCAGGCCCATCAAATGGCCGACGACGCGGCCGGTCTTGCCGCGCGCGAGTTCGGGTACGTCGGGGTTCTTCTTCTGCGGCATGATCGACGAACCGGTGGTAAACCGGTCGGCAATGCGGATGAAGCCAAAATTCTGGCTCATCCAGATGATCAGTTCTTCGGACAGACGGCTCACATGCACCATGCACAGGCTCGCGGCGGCGGTGAATTCGATGGCGAAGTCGCGATCGCTCACGCCATCAAGGCTGTTCTGGCTCACGCCGTCCATGCCCAGCGTCTTCGCCACACGCTCGCGGTCCAGCGGGTAGGTGGTTCCGGCCAGCGCGGCGGAGCCCAGCGGAAGAATGTTGACACGCTTTTTCACGTCGCGCATGCGATCCGCATCGCGCCGGAACATTTCCACATAGGCGAGCAGATGGTGCGCAAAGCTCACCGGCTGGGCGACCTGTAGATGCGTGAAGCCGGGCAGGATCACTTCGACGTTCTGCTCGGCCACCTCGACGAGCGAGAGCTGCAATTCGGAGAGCAGGCCCTCGATCAGATCGATCTCGCCGCGCAGCCACAAGCGCACGTCGGTGGCAACCTGATCGTTGCGGCTGCGGCCCGTGTGCAGGCGCTTGCCCGCGTCGCCCACGATTTGCGTGAGACGCGCCTCGATGTTCAGGTGCACGTCTTCGAGATCGAGCTTCCATTCGAACTCGCCCGCCTCGATTTCACGCGTGATCTGCGCCATGCCCTTCTGGATGTCCGCCAGATCGCTCGCACCGATGATGCCCTGCGCCGCCAGCATCTCGGCATGCGCCAGCGAGCCCTGAATGTCGGCCTGCCACATGCGCTTGTCGAAGAAAACGCTCGAGGTATAGCGCTTGACGAGGTCGCTCATGGGCTCGGAAAACAGGGCCGACCATGCCTCTGCCTTGGTGGCAAGTTGGTCTTTTGATGGTTGCGATGCTGCAGAAGATGACATGAGAGGGCAATAATCCGGTTGTTCCGACACCCGAGAAAGCCGGATGCCGCAATGCAAGAGACCGAAATTTTATCGACCCTTCCGTCCGTCAGCCCAAAACCAGCCGAACGTCCCTCACGGGAAGAGCGGTTGCAGGTGTTCGACGCCTGCCATATCGGCGTGGTCCTGCGCGCCGTGCTGTTCGTGGAAGTGGTGCTCGGCGTGGGCGTGATGTTCCAGTCCGCCTCGCCCATGGACTGGCTCACGCGGCTCGCGCTGGTCACGGGCGGCGCGCTGCCCTCCACGCTCGGTTGGCTGCTGTGCATCTGCGCGCTCAAGAGCCAGTTGCAGCAGCTGCCGACGTTTGCGCAATACCTGCTCGGCACCCTGCTCGGCTTCGTCGCGGGACTGAGCACGTGCAAGCTGCTGATCTGGGTGCTGGCGGACAACAGTGACTGGCCGCTCGTCGCCAGTGGCTTTGCCGGAGCCCTGATGGCGCTGGCGCTGGTGGCAGCGCTGCACCTTCGCGCGCGCGGCAGCACGCCGGCCGCCACGACCGCGCGGCTCACCGAACTCCAGGCGCGCATCCGGCCGCACTTCCTGTTCAACACCCTCAACAGCGCGGTGGCACTGGTGCGCGAGGAGCCGGCCAAGGCCGAGGCCATGCTCGAAGACCTGAGCGACCTGTTTCGCCACGCGCTCGCCGAGCAGGGCAACTCTTCCACGCTCGAAGAGGAAATCACGCTGGCGCAACGCTATCTCGACATCGAGCAGGTGCGTTTCGGAGACCGCATGCGCGTGCAGTGGCAGCTCGACGCGGCGGCCAATCTCGCGCAACTGCCGCCGCTGTTGCTGCAACCGCTGGTGGAGAACGCGGTCAAGCACGGCATCGAGCCGAGCGCGCGTGGCGGCAAGCTGCGCATCACCACCGAGCTGCGCGGCGGCCGCGTGGTTTTGCAGATAACCAACACTTTGCCGGAAACCGGTGAAGGCCAAGCGCACGCAACGCGCGGCCACGGAATTGCGCTTGCGAATGTGCGTGAACGGTTGCGTTTGCTGCATGACGTGGATTGCGACTTCAGCGCCGGCATGCAAAATGGCCTGTACCGCGTGCGCATTGCGCTACCCGCATCGCACGCCAATCCACCCTAGCACCTCCTCCAGAATGAACATTCTGATCGTTGACGACGAAGCCCTGGCCCGCAGCCGTTTGCGCACCCTGCTGGCCGATTGCAGTTCCGAACATGTCGTGCAGGAAGCGGCGCATGCAGCCGAGGCGCAGGCCGTGCTGCAGCACCGCATGGGCGCGGACATCGATCTGGTGCTTCTCGACATCCGCATGCCGGGCCAGGACGGGCTCTCGCTCGCGCAGACCATCCAGCAGTTGCCGAACCCGCCCGCCATCGTCTTCGTCACGGCCCACGTCGATCACGCCGTGAGTGCCTTTGAACTGGACGTCGCCGACTATCTGACCAAGCCCGTGCGCCTTGCGCGGCTGCAACAGGCCATCGCCAAGGTGCAGCGCCTGCCGCGTGCGCAGCAGACGCCCGCGGCGACCACTCCCACTGCCGACAACGAACCCGCGATGGTGATCCAGGAGCGTGGGCGCACGGTGCGCATTCCCATGGCCGAGGTGCTGTACCTGAAAGCGGAGCAGAAATACGTCACGGTGCGCACCTTCTCGCGCAGCTACATCCTGGACGGCGCCCTGCTCGAACTTGAAACGCGGTATGCCGAGCATTTCATGCGCGTGCACCGCAGCATGCTGGTCGCACGCCGCGCGCTGCGCTCGCTGGAAAAGCACTACGACATCGAGGAAGGCGAAGGCTGGGCGGTACGCCTGCAAGGGCTGGCCGAACTGCTGCCCGTCTCGCGCAGACAGGTGTCCGCCGTGCGAGAGGCGCTCACCTTGCAGTGACCGCAGCTACTGCCCCGAAAATAAACAGCCAAGCCTCAGTCAGTCAATCAATCAATGCACGTGGGCGAGCCTGCTCACGACGGTGACGATCAGAATACCGCCGACCAGCCAGGCCACCTGCGCAAATGTCTCGGCTGCCGACAAGCGCTTTTGCAGTTGCGGAATCAAGTCGGCCAGTGCCACGTAGATAAAGCTGCTCGACGCGATCACCAGCAGATAGGTCAGCACGTCATGCAGCTGATTGAGCAGGAAATAACCCACCAACCCGCCCAGCGCCGTCACCGCTCCGGCCAGTGACACCTTGATCAGCGCAACGCGCCGATCCACGCTGGTCTGGTTCATCACCACCAGATCGCCGATGTGGTGCGGCACCTCGTGCGCCAGCACGGACACCGCCGCGACGATGCCAAGCCGCATGTCCGCCATGAAGGCCGACGCGATCAGCACGCCGTCGCCAAAGCAGTGCACGCTGTCACCCGTGAGGATCGACCAACCACCGCCCTTTTTGCCGTGTGGATGCCCTGGCGTTTGAGCGGCCTGATGGCCGTGGTGGTGATCGTGGCCGGAATGCGCGTGGTTGTGAGCACTCGCTTCGGCTCTGTGCGCGTCGTAATGCTCGTGTCCGTGATGCCAGAGTTCGGCCTTGTCGAGCAGGAAGAAGAACACCAGCCCGACCAGCAGAATCGGAAACAGATCATGCGCATGCGCGTGGCTTTCCTCGAACGCCTCGGGCAGCAGATGCATGAAGGCCGTGGCCAGCAGCGCTCCGGCGGCAAGACTCAGCAAATGCTGCGTTCCCACGCGGTTGCCATTGCCCAGACCAAAGCGCATCAACAGCGCAGCGATCCAGACACTCCCAATGCCAGCAGCCAGTGTGGCAGTCAAAATTGCTATTAATTGCATAGCCTCTTCCCGCAAGCAGAAAGCTGCCTGCACGGTCATTTATTTCATCAACAAAAAAAGCCCCGTAGGGCTTTGCTTCCTCCTGCCTGGCTGCACGCTGGCTGAGCGGGGGTGGCACCAAGACGCACATTGTCCTCGTTTTGGCTGCCCCCGCTCGCGGTCGGGAGAAGAAATCCGATTCAATCAACTCACGCCATGCTTCTTGAACCACGCCAGCGCGCGCTTCCAGCCGTCCTCGGCGGCCTCCTTGCGGAAGCTCGGGCGGTAGTCGGCGTGAAAGGCATGGGGCGCATCGGGATAAATCACGAACTCGGACGCCTTGGCTGCGGCAGAGCCCTCCTTCAGGGCCGCTTTCATCTTATCAACCGTGTCAAGGGGTATGCCGCCATCTTTTTCACCATAAAGACCGAGCACCGGCGCCTTGAGAATGGGCGCGAGATCGACCGGATGCTTGGGCGTGTTCTGCGTCGAGTCGCCCACGAGCCGCCCGTACCATGCCACTCCGGCCTTGACCGGGCCATGCGCCGCATACAGCCAGGTGATGCGCCCGCCCCAGCAGAAGCCGGTAATGCCCACCCTGGATAGATCACCGCCGTTGGCGCCCGCCCATTTCACGGTGGCATCGAGATCGCCCATCACCTGTGCGTCGGGCACCTTGGCGATCACCTCGCTCTGAATCTTGGCGATCTCGCCAAAGGACATCGGATCGCCCTGCCTCGCAAACAGATCGGGCGCAATCGCCATATAGCCCTCCTTGGCGAGACGACGGCAGGTGTCGGCGATGTAGTCGTGCACGCCGAAGATTTCGGAGATCACCAGAATCACCGGCGCATTCTTCTTGTCCTTGGGAACCGCGCGGTAGGCATTGACCTGGAAACCATTCACATTGAAATGCACCTCGCCTGCGGTCAAACCGTCTGCCGAGGTCTTGATGGCGGTCTGCGCACAGACCGGCACCACCGCGGCCGCATATCCCACGCCCAGCGCCACTTTCAGCGCCGTGCGCCGGGACGCGCCCGCCTCCGTCGTGCTGCCGGGCAGCAGTGAATCGAGATCGCGTTTCATGTCGTCATGCTTCATGGGTGTCTCCTGAATGAAGGGTTGTGAGCGATGAAGAACAGTCTACAGGCATGCGTATGACGATGCTTTCCTGCCTCATGGAATGAGACCGTGGCCGACAACGGGTAGCCCGCACGCGGCCGCAATCCTCTCAACTATGATGAACCACATGCCCACCCCATACACTGCTTTGCTGGCACAGCTCGAAGCACTGGCCGATTGCGAACTGGCGGGCGAATGCCTGCACATCAAGGCCCAGTTACCGCACACACTCAAATCCGTGGATGTCGAGCGTCCGACGTTCGGCTTGGTGTTGCACGGCTCCAAACGCATCACCCGGGACCACCAGACGGTGCACCTGAAAGCGGGCGATGTGTTTTTGATCACTGGCCGGTGCGTGGTGGATGCCTTCAACGCACCCGATGCCGACAATGGCCGCTACCTGACCATGACGCTGCATCTTTGCGACGAGGTGCTGAGCGCGGCGCGCATTTTGTGGGCACAGCCGCTGCGGCGTGATGAAGCACGCGTCGTCGGCCTTCCCATCGCCACCTTGGCCGACAGTTTGCACCACTGGAGCCAGGCTCTGCACCGAGGTCACTACGAGCAAGCGCGTGTGACGCTCGTCCAGATCGTGATCTGGCTGTGTCGACAGGGCTACCACTCTCTGCTTGCGCCCCCACCGCAGCGACTCGCGGACCGCATACATGCTTTGGTAGCGGCCACGCCCGCACGACCCTGGCAATCCCGAGACATGGAGGACGTGCTGAACCTGAGCGGGGCGAGTCTGCGCCGTCACCTCGCAGCCGAAGGTACATCCTTGTCGCAAGTGCTGCTGAATGCGCGCATGGGCCACGCCCTGCAACTGCTGTCCACGACGACCCTGCCGGTAAAAACCGTGGCCGCGCGAGTGGGCTATCGATCCACCCAAAGTTTCAACCGCCAGTTTGCAGCACGCTACCAACTGCATCCCGCGGACATCGGCAATCAGTGAGCGCAACGCGTCATCATTTGAGCGCCTGACACCTGCGCGGATCTGCACCATCGAGGCTCTTTAGGAGCATCCATGAAGCGATCTTTCCCAACCACCCGCGCTGCCCTGCTGGCGCTCGGCCTTTGCTCAATGCTGGCGTTCAACGGCGGCGCGATGGCACAGACTCCACCACCGCAGTGGCAGCAAGTCCCCGGCTTCTACGCGCAAAACATCGGCCAGTTGCAGGTACTGGCATTGTTCGACGGCACGGTGACTCTGCCGCGCAAGCAACTCCGGCAAGTGACCCCAGCGCATGTCAACGCACTGCTGAAGCAGCGTTACGTGCCAGAAACACCTGAGGGACTGCAGACCGCCGTCAACGCTTATCTGGTACGGCGCGCGGGACACACCATGCTGGTCGACACGGGTACGGCTCAATGCTTTGGCAAAGGACTCGGACAGGTGCTTCCCAATCTGAAGGCCGCAGGCATCTCCCCCGACACGGTGCAGGATGTGCTCCTCACCCATGCGCATCCAGACCACCTGTGTGGATTGCTTGATTCCAACGGTGCAATGGCCTACCCCAACGCCAGGATCTGGCTCCACCGCGCCGAGCTGGCTTATTGGCAGGATCCGAAGCAGGAAGCCAGCGCCACGGATTTTTTCAAACCCTTGTTCGGCATGGCCCGCAAGGCGCTCGCGCCCTACCAGCAGGCTGGCAAACTGCAAACCTTTGACCAGGGCGATTCCTTGCCGGACGGCGTGCGCTATGTACCGGCAGCGGGCCACACCGTGGGGCATAGCGCGTTTTTGATCGACGGAGGCTCCGGGGGCAAGAGCGACGAAAAGGATCAATTGCTGTTATGGGGCGATGTGGCGCACTACCACGCGGTTCAGTTTGCAGATCCCAAGGCGACCTACGAACCGGATCAGGACTATGCCCAATCCGTGCGCACCCGGCAGCGACTCCTGCAACAAGCTGCCGAGCACGGCTGGTGGCTTGCCGGCGCGCACCTGCCCTTTCCCGGTATCGGCCACGTGGCTCGTGAGGGGACAGGATATCGCTGGATTCCGACGGAGTTCACTGCGCTGCCGACAGACGCGAGGTAGTCGATTTCAAGAGGTAAGCGCCGTTGGCACAGGCGCTTTTTCGTGCCTGACTACATCGCGCCCAACAGCGGCAGCATGGATTGCGCCACGCCTCGTGCTGAAGCAGGGTTCTGGCCCGTCACCAGCCGCTCGCTCACCACGACCTGCGGTTGAAAATTGGGTGCGGGCAGATGCTGCGCGCCGCGTTCCTTCAGCACGTCGGCCAACAGAAAGGGAACGACGTCATAAAGATCCACGGCCCGCTCCTCGTCATTGGTGAATGCGGATACCTTCTTGCCGTCCACCAGATAGCGCCCGTCACGCAGCTTGAGGTTCACCAGCCCTGCAGGGCCGTGGCACACGGCAGCAACCACGCCGCCACGCTCATAGATGTTCGCAGCGATGGTCGCCAGTTCGGTGTTGTGCGGAAAATCCCACATCGTTGCATGGCCGCCCGCGTAGAAGATGGCGGCGTACGTATCAGGGTCGACTTGCCCGGGTGCCAGAGTGTTTTCGGTGGCGCTTCGCAGCGCTGGATCGTCCCAGAACGCGGCATTGACCGGATCGCTGAGATCCAGCCCATCGACGTGCGTCTTGCCACCCTTCGGGCTGACGAAATCAATGGCGTGACCGGCACTCGTCAGCACTTGGTACGGATGACTGACTTCGGAAAGATAAAAGCCGCTGGGTGGAGCGTCGGCCCCCGCTGGGCCCTTACGGTCATGGCTCGTCAGAACAAAAAGAATGCGTGACATGGTGATTGCTTCCGATAAGAAAAGAAGTGGCATTTTGTTGGTCTTTTTTTATGCTGTAAATTCATCCAAATGAACAAACACTTTCCCCCATTTCAACCAAATGGCTTTGCGCAATCTTGATGACCTGAAAGTGTTCCTGCAGGTCATGGAGCGCGCCAGCTTTTCCGCCGCAGCCCGCGACTTGCATCTGACGCCCAAACTGGTCAGCGCCCGCGTTGCCCGGCTGGAGCAGGCGCTGGGCGTCACGCTGTTCGAGCGCAATACGCGCAATCTGCGCATCACCGAAGAGGGCCGGGCGATCGCCGAACGAGCACGCTCTGCCGTGGCAATGCTGGAAGCCATGCAGGAGCTGGCCGCGAGCGGAAGGAACGAATTGCACGGCACGATCCGCCTGACGGCACCGACTCCCTTTGGCCGCAAATACGTCACGCCAGCCATCGCGGACTTTCGCCGCCACCATCCACACGTCGGGTTTGAACTGAGACTGTCCGATCAGTTGCAAGACCTCTACGCGGGTGATCTGGACCTGGCCATCCGCATGGGTGAACTGACGGACTCGCGGCTTGTAGCCCGGCGCGTTGCAGACAATCGCCGTGTCCTCGTTGCCGCGCCTGAGTATCTGGCGCAGCAGGGCACACCATCCAAGCCAGAAGATTTGGCTGCGCACCACTGCTTGGTATTCGCCTATCCCGGACTGTTGCAAAACATCTGGCCGATGCGCCGTGGCCGACGCGAAAAGACGATAGCTGTTCAAGGCTGACTCTCCAGCGACAGCGGCGACGTGCTGAATGCATGGTGCATCGCGGGGCTTGGCATCTCGATGCGCGAGACGTGGGATGTTCACGAAGAATTGCGCACTGGACTGCTGGCCCGGGTGTTACCCGAATGGGAGGCAGCACCATCACGGATCAGCCTGGTGCGCGCACGCCGCGAACCGGTGCCTCGACGCCTCACCGTATTCATGGATTTTCTGCTGGCGCGCTGGCGCAACGCTCCTTGGGATGCGAAGCAAGCCTGAGTCCAGGGCCTGTTCACTCAACAGGCGCGCGTTACCTTAAACCACGCCTCCAAAAATCCTCTGCGCCGCAATCAACGCACATCATGCGAATGAATCTGCAGCGCCTCCAGGAACCGCGACACCATGTTGTAGGCCGCCACCGTGGCCGTCAGTTCCACCATTTGCTGCGGCTCGTTGAAATGTGCGGACACGGCGGCAAACACGTCATCGGGCACCTGAACGTCGCGCGTCATCGCATCGGTATAAGCCAGCACGGCGCGCTCGCGTTCGTCGAACAGCGAACTCTTGTTGCGCCAATCGCCCAGCGCATCGAGCTGCGCTTGCGTCATGCCCTCCTTGAGCGCAATCGGCGCGTGCTGCTCGGCTTCGTAAGGCGCGTGATTGAGCAACGCCACGCGCATGATCACCATCTCGCGCAGCGCTCCGTCGAGCGACGACTTCTGGCGAATCGCCGTCAGATAGCCGAGCCAGCCCTCGGCCACCGATGGGCTGTTGAGCAGCATCTGATAGAGATGCAGAACGCTGCCCCGCTCGGCGGTGATGCGGTCGGCGAGGGGTTTGATGGTGGGGCTGTTCAAGTCTGCGTAGGGAATGCGGGCCATGATTTCACCTGTGCTTTCAGCGATCTTCTTGCCGACCTGTGGATCGCGCATCGTGTCGCGCGTGGCCTTGAGCATGCGCGATACCGCCCTCCGCATTGATCAGCCATAGCGTCTTCTACTGCCAAGAGCGGAGCGCCACATCAATGCGCCTTCTCCCAATTCGCCCCGAATCCCACTTCCGCCAACAGCGGCACCTTGAGATCGGCGACTTCGGCCATCATGCGGGGGATTTCGGCGCGCACCCAATCCATCTCGGATTCGGGGAGTTCGAACACCAGCTCGTCGTGCACCTGCATGATCATCAGGATGCCGGGCTTCTTCTCGTCCAGTTCCTTTTGCACGGCGATCATGGCCTTCTTGATGAGGTCGGCAGCGGTGCCCTGCATGGGCGCGTTGATCGCGGCACGTTCTGCGGCACCGCGGCGCGGGCCGTTGGGGGAGTTGATTTCCGGTAGATACAGACGTCGGCCAAACACGGTTTCGACATAGCCGCGTGCCTTGGCCTGCAGCTTGGTTTCGTCCATGTATTGCTTGACGCCGGGATAACGCTGGAAATACCGGTCGATATACGCGGCAGCGGCCTTGGTCTCGATACCCAGATTTCTGGCCAGACCAAAGCTGCTCATGCCGTAGATGAGACCGAAGTTGATGACCTTGGCGTAGCGGCGCTGCTCGCTGCTGACCTGATCGACGGTGACGCCGAAGACTTCGGCAGCCGTTGCGCGGTGCACGTCGATGCCCTCCTTGAACGCATGCAGCAATGACTCATCACCGCTGATGTGGGCCATGATGCGCAACTCGATCTGGCTGTAGTCGGCACTTGCGATCACACGGCCCCGGGGCGCGATGAAGGCCTCGCGCACGCGGCGGCCTTCAGGCGTGCGAACGGGGATGTTCTGCAGGTTCGGGTCGTTGCTCGAAAGACGTCCGGTCACCGCCACGGCCTGGGCATAGTGCGTGTGCACGCGGCCACGCGCATCGGCGAGCTGGGCGATCTTGTCGGTATAGGTGCCCTTGAGCTTGCTGAGGCTGCGGTGCTCGAGCAGCTTGGCGGGCAGCGGGTAGTCCTCGGCGAGTTTTTCGAGTACCTCCTCATCGGTGGAGCGCGCGCCGGTCGCGGTCTTCTTCACCACCGGCATGCCGAGCTTGTCGAAGAAGATTTCGCCAAGCTGCTTGGGACTCGACAGGTTGAACGGCTGGCCCGCGATGTCGTAAGCCTCCTTTTCAAGCTGCACGATGCGGGTGCCGAGATCGTTGCTTTGCCTGGCCAGTTCGGCCGCATCGATCAGCACGCCGTTGCGTTCGATGCGGAACAGCACTTCGCTGGTCTGCATTTCAAGCTCGTAGATGCCGCGCAACTTCTCGTTGGCTTCGATCTGCGGCCACAGTACCGTGTGCACGTCGAGCGTCTGGTCGGAGTCTTCGCACGAGTAGGCAGCGGCCTTTTCCACGGGCACCTGCGAGAACGGAATCTGCTTGGCACCCTTGCCGCACAGGTCTTCATACGTGATGCCGGTGCGGCCCGTATGGCGATCGGCAAGGCTGGTCAGTCCGTGCGGCTTGTGCACTTCGAGCACGTAGCTTTCAAGCATGGTGTCGTGCGCGTAGCCCTGCACGTTGATGCCGTGGTTGGCGAACACATGGCGGTCGTATTTGATGTGCTGGCCGAGCTTTTTCTTGCTCGCATCCTCAAGCCAGGGCTTGAGTTTGGCGAGCACCAGTTCCATGGGCAGTTGCACGGGCGCGTCCGGCCCGTCGTGGGCGATGGGCACATAGGCGGCATTGCCCACCGCCACGCTGAAGCTGATGCCCACGATGCGCGCCTGCTGTTCGTCGAGCGAGGTGGTTTCGGTATCGATGGCGGTGAGTTCGGCGGCCTCGATTCTCTCGATCCAGTGATCGAGTTCCGCTTCGCTCAGCAGCGTCTCGTACACCACGTCGCGATTCTGGGCACGCACGGCGACTTCGGTGGCGGCGGCGTCTTCGCCGAGAACAAATCGTTCTGCGCGTCGGCTGCCGCTGCTTGCGGCTTGACTTCGGCAATCACCGCCGCGTCACCCGCGAGCGCGCGCGCCAGGCCCTTGAAGCCGTATTTTTCATAGAACGGGAGCAGCTTCGCAGCATCCGGTCCGGACAGCGTGATCGCATCGAGCAGCGGCAGTCCCTGCACATAGTCGGCCAGGTCGCAGTCGGTCTTCATCGTCACGAGCTGGCGGCTCAGGGCCAGTTGGCCGCTGGCAATCGCATCGCGCAGATTCTGGCCCGCCATGCCCTTGACGTCGGCGGCGTTCTTCATCAGCTTGTCGAGCGAGCCGTATTCAAGCAACCATTTGGCGGCGGTCTTGGGCCGACCTTGGCAACGCCCGGCACGTTGTCCACGGCGTCGCCCACCAGCGCCTGATAGTCGACCATCAGCGACGGCGGCACGCCGAATTCGGCGGTGACGCCCGCCACGTCGCGCTTCTTGCCGTTCATGGTGTCGATGATGGTGATGCGTTCGTTCACCAGTTGCGACAGGTCCTTGTCACCGCTCGAGACCACCACGTCGATGCCCTGCTGCGCCGCGATGTGCGCGAGCGTTGCGATGACGTCATCGGCCTCGACCTTGGGCACGGCAAGCACCTTCCAGCCAAGCATCTGCACCACATCGTGGATCGGCTCGATCTGCGAGCGCAGGTCGTCGGGCATGGGCGCGCGCTGCGCCTTGTATTCGGCGTAAATCTCGTCGCGGAATGTGGGACCGCTCGCGTCGAACACGCAGACCGCGAAGTCCGCCGCCACTTCCTTGCGCAGCGCCTGCATCATGTTGATCATGCCGCGAATCGCGCCGGTCGCCGCGCTCGTCGGATCACCTGGCACGGCGCGCAGATCGGGCATGGCGTGAAAGGCGCGATAGAGGTAGCTGGAACCATCGACCAGCACCAGTGTCTTGGAATTGCTCATGCCGACATTGTGCCGCGCCGCGCCCGACAACTTCGTGGCGGCCTGCGCTCCTACAGCGCAACGCGCACAAAAAATGACATATCGGTGAACGCTCGCTCTACAATGCGCCCATGCGCGCCGCTACTGCCCTCCCCTCCTTGCTGCTGCTGACCGTTCTGGCTGGCGGCTCTGCCCTAGCCCAGACACCCTCGGCTGCCCCTGCCCCGTTGACGCCCGAACAGGTCGATCAGCTTTCAAGGCAAGAGCAGCAGGCCGACTCTGCGGAAGGCCGTAGAAACCAGCGCATCGAACGCCTCACCGTCGAGGACGGCGGCAGCCGCGTGGACGAGTTGCGTGTGGGCGGCCAGACCAAGAGCATCACGGTCAAGCCCAAGTCCGCCGAAGGCAAGATTCCCGAATACGAGGTCACGCCGAACAACGGCGTGCGCGACGGCGGCCCAAGCAAGGCCGGTGCGGAATCGTTCCAGGCGCCACGCGTCTGGACGCTGCGCAAGTTCTGACCGTCCCGCTTTTTTCGCTCCCTTTTTTCATTGTTTTGCACTCCGGCTGACGGGCCCGCGCGTCTGCCTGCAAAATACCGGGTTTCACCGCATGCGCAGCGAGCAGTCCGACCGGCGCTCGCCCGTATCGCGATTCAACCCATAGCTCTCACGTTTTCTGACTCATGGCCGTCTTCACCGAAGTCTCCAACAAAGAGGCGCGCGAACTGCTGCGCCGGTTGCAACTGGGCACGTTGAAGGATCTGCGCGGCATCGAGGGCGGCATCGAGAACACCAACTACTTCCTCACCACGGATGAGGGTGAATACGTGCTCACACTGTTCGAGCGCCTCACGGCCGAACAACTGCCGTTTTACCTGCACCTGATGAAGCATCTGGCGCATGGCGGCATTCCCGTGCCCGATCCGGCGGCCAACAAGAGCGGCGACATTCTGCATTCGGTGGCCGGCAAACCCGCTGCCGTGGTCAACAAGCTGCGCGGCAAGAGCCAGCTTGCACCTGAGGCCGCACACTGCGCCGCCGTGGGCAGGACGCTTGCGCAGATGCATCTGGTGGGCCGCGACTACGAGCGCCAGCAACCCAACCTGCGCGCCCTTTCCTGGTGGAACGAGACCGCTCCCGTCGTGCTGCCGCACATCGATGCGGCGCAGAAGGCGCTGCTGCAGTCCGAACTGGCGTTCCAGAACCATGTCGCCGAATCGTCGGCCTACACCGCCCTGCCGCGCGGCCCGGTGCACGCCGACCTGTTTCGCGACAACGTGATGTTCGAGGGCGAGGAACTCACCGGCTTCTTCGACTTCTATTTTGCGGGCGTGGACGCCTGGCTGTTCGATCTGTCCGTGTGCCTGAACGACTGGTGCATCGATCTGCCCACCGGCGTGCACGATGCCGAGCGCGCCAACGCCATGCTCGATGCCTACCAAAGCGTGCGCCCGCTCACCGCTGCCGAACGCACGCTGCTGCCCGCGATGCTGCGCGCGGGCGCGCTGCGGTTCTGGATCTCGCGTCTGTGGGATTTCCATCTGCCGCGCGAAGCATCGATGCTCACGCCTCACGATCCCAGCCATTTCGAACGCGTGCTGCGCGAGCGCATCGCTCACCCGCTGGTACTTTGAAATCCTCGTGCCTCGCGTATCGCCCGAGCGCACTCGCCGCGCATTTCCCTGAAATACCGCAGGGAGCGGCGACTAGGTTACATTTCCATGGTTCGGCGTGCCCGTCGGCCTTCAGGCTCTGAACGCAGCAATAGCCGCGAGGCCACCGCAGCGTTCGCAGCGTGGTGTCCGACACACGCTCATCTCCACACTCTCCCATGAAACTGCATATTGTTCCGGCACGCACTGGTGTTGATTGGGTTCGCCAGGGCATCCGCGTTTTCTGGCGTCAACCGCTCGCACTCACGCTGCTGTTTTTCACCACCACGGCGGCGATGTCGCTGCTGTCGGTGATTCCAATGATCGGCTCGATCATCGCGCTGGCGCTGCTGCCCGCAGCCACGCTCGTGATGATGGAGGCTGCCGCCGAAACCAGCCTTGGCCGCGTGCCGACTCCGGCGCTCATCGTCCATGCGTTCCGCACGGGCCGCCAGCGGCTGGGCGCGCTGGCCGTGCTTGGCGGCATCTACGCCCTGCTGTTTCTGCTGATCATCGGCATTGCCTCGGTCTTCGATGGTGGCCAGTTCGCCCGCGTGTATTTCGGCGCAGAGCCACTGACACAGGAAATCGCCACCAGCAGCGGCTTCGTGATCTCGACCTGGATCGTGATGGCGCTGTATGTGCCGCTGTCCATGCTGTTCTGGCACGCGCCGGGGCTGGTCCATTGGCACGGCGTGTCGCCGGTAAAGGCGCTGTTCTTCAGCGTGGTGGCCTGCGCGCGCAACATCGGTGCATTCACCATTTTCAGCCTTGCCTGGTTCGGCGTGTTCGTCGGTGCGGGCATCGTCGTCAGTCTCTTCGTCACGCTGCTGGCCGTCGCGGGTCTTGGCAACGCCGTCGTCGCTGCAATCATGATTGCGTCTGCGCTGGTGCTGGCGTCGATGTTCTTCACGTCCATCGTCTTCACCTTCCGCGACAACTTCGAGCCGCCGGATCGTCCCTCCGCACCTGCCGAGCCACACATCGACTGAACGCTGGAATCCACGACGCAAAACGCCCGGCAGAAATGCACGGGCGTTTTTCATTGCGCAGGCTGCTCAGCGCAACGTCAGAAGGTGCCCGGGTAGAGGCCCCCATCGACCAATACGTTCTGCCCTGTGATGTAGGCCGCATGCGTGCTGCACAGAAACGCGCAGATCGCACCAAACTCCTGCGGCGTGCCAAAGCGCTTGACAGGTACTTGCGCGGCCTGCATCGCACGCACCTCATCGGTTGGCTTGCCCGACTTCTGCGCCGCCGCGCCGAGCGTGGAGGCCAGTCGATCCGTGTCGAACTTGCCCGGCAGAAGATTGTTGATCGTCACGCCCTTGCCCGCAATCGGGCTGCGCGCGAGTCCCGCCACGAATCCCGTCAATCCGCTGCGCGCGCCATTGGACAGGCCGAGCACGTCGATGGGGGCCTTTACCGCGCTCGACGTGATGTTGACGATGCGGCCAAAGCCACGCGCCGCCATGCCGTCGACCGTTGCCTTGATCATCTCGATGGGCGTGAGCATGTTCGCATCGACCGCCTTGATCCACGCTTCACGATTCCAATCACGAAAGTCACCGGTCGGCGGGCCGCCCGCATTGGTCACGACGATATCGAGATTCACCCCGGGGCCGCCCACGGCAGAAAACGCCGCATCGCGACCCGCCTGCGTGGTGATGTCGGCGGCCACGGCAATCACCTTCGCCCCTTGCGCGGCGCGCGAACGCAGACGCTCGCCCGCCGCCTCGATGGCGTCGGCAGTGCGCGCCACGACGATCACATTCACGCCCTCGGCCACCAGCGCGTCGGCACAGCCAAAGCCCAGTCCCTTGCTCGCTCCCGATACCAGCGCCCAGCGCCCAGAAATTCCCAGATCCATGTGCATATCTCCTTGTGCGATGCGGTCAATAATAAGGTTGCTCCCGCAACCCACGTTGGGTGAGCCAGCCCTAGCGTCTGGCGTGCACACCAGCGCGTGTGAACACGAATATCCCGGCGATCACCAGCGCCGTGCCGAGCGCAATCCCCGTGGTGAATGGCTCATCGAGCAGCCAGACACCCATGAGCACCGTCGATAACGGCCCGATCAGCCCGGTCTGCGACACCATCGCCGAGCCAATGCGCTCGATTGCCATCATCGTGAGCAGCACCGGCACCACCGTACACAGCACCGCATTGAGCACGGAGAGCCAGACGACCTGCGGTGCGACGGCAAACGCGGTGGACAGCGGCCTCAGCAGTACGAATTGCAGGATGCAGCAGATGCACGCCACCGAAGTGGCCAGTCCCACAAGCCGCAGCGAGCCCAGTCGGCGCACCATCTCGCCGCTGTAGACCAGATAGATCGCATAGCTCACGGCTGAGAGAAACACCAGAAACACGCCCCAAACCACGCTGCTACCCTGAAGCCGGACCTCCTGCCCGAACACCGCCAGCACGCCCACATAACTGATGAACATGCCAAGCGCCTGCACCCTGGTGATGCGGCGGCGATAGAGCAGCCAGCCAAGCCCCACGACGAGGGTCGGGCTGAGATACAGGATCAGCCGCTCGAGCCCCGCGGTGATATAGGCCAGCCCTGCAAAATCGAGAAAGCTCGCGAGGTAGTACCCCGAGAATCCGAGGCCGATCACCCCCAGCCAATCGCGCCGCGTGAGCGCCGGCTTGCCGCGACTCGACCACCAGGCCATGATCACAAAGAACGGCAGCGCAAACAACATGCGCAACATGATCAACGTGACCGCATCCACGCCATGGCGATACGCGAGCTTGACGATGATGGCTTTGCCGCTAAAGGCAATCGCACCCACCATGCCGAGGATCAGCCCCGCCGCAACGCCCTTAGAGGGCTCGGTGACCCGCGAAGATGATATGGCGGGCGAAGCCGCAGATGGAGACGGAGAGGCAGAAGGAGAAGGCACGAAAACCAATCGGTGAAGAAACGACAATCGTTGTCACCAATTATGAAGGGGCGCACCCGGCCGTGCTGTCCGCATCACGACAGGGCAGGCATCGTCAACTGACACAGTGACGATGTACAGCGGCATTCGACGCCTCCCGCAAAAAGATTCATCACACGGCCACGCTGGCCCCGTTGACAGCCGCCGATTGCTCCGATGCGAGAAAACCCATCGTCTGCGCGATCTTCTCGGGAGACGTCCATTGCGTGAAATCCGCGTCGGGCATGTCCTTGCGGTTCTGTGGCGTGTCGATGGTGCGCGGCAACACGCAATTGACCCGCACTCCCTGCGATTTGAATTCGGCGGCGAATGATTCTGTCATGCGGATCACGGCACTCTTCGATGCGCAGTAGGCCGTCATGCTGGCCTGCCCGGTCAGTGCCGACTGCGCGCCGACGTTGACGATGCTGCCGGCACGCTGCGCGACCATGGTGGGCACGACGCAATGCATCATCTTGAAGACCGAGCCCGCATTCAACGCCATCAGATGCTCGTATTGCGCGATGGCGTCCTCGGCAATCGAGGGCCCCATGCTGAACCCGCCCGCTATATTGCACAGCACGTCGATGCGCCCAAAGCGTTGCGTGGCCTCTGCACAGGCAGCCTTGCAACTTGCCGTGTCGGTCACGTCACAGGCAAGCGCGAGAAGGCGGGCATTCGCATCACCAAAGCGCTCCTGAATTTTCTCGGGCCGCCGCTCCAGCGCCACGACCTGATATCCCTGATCCAGCAGATGCATCACCACGGCGGAACCCAGCGCGCCACTCGCACCGGTGACGAGGGCGACCTTGATTGGAGAAGTCATGAGCAACGGCCTTTCGCTTGCATGGGGAAATGAAAAAACGATGCGCCGATCATGGCATCTTGAAGGGAGATTCTCCCGATTTCCATGCACGACGGCGGGATGCTCATGCATGCGGCTGCAATGCAAGCGCGTCAGATGCGCGCGCTTGCCGCGTTCGTTCAATCCGGTTTCGATGCAGCTTTTTTCCGCTCCAGAAACGCATTCATGTGATGCTGCGGCTCCCCGGTCTTGAAGGCCTCGCCGAACTCCGCAATGCTGTCGTCAACCGCCGCATCGAGCGTCATGCGTTCCCAGCGACGCAGCAAACGCTTTTGCTGGCGCAGCACGACCGGACCGATCTGCGCCAGCCCGACCGCAACCTGCATGATGCGTTCATCGAGCTGATCCTGTGGCACGCACTCGTTGATCAGGCCCCAATCGCGTGCCTGCGTTGCGGGAATGTTTTCACCGGTCAAGAGCAACCAGGCGGCGCGCGTCGTACCTATCTGCGCAGGCATCATCGCCGCATGGATCACCGAGGGAATGCCAACCTTGACCTCGGGCATACCGACCACCGCGTTGTCTGCGGCGATGCGCAGGTCTCCGGCCATGGCCAACTCCAGACCGCCGCCGAGGGTGTGCCCTTCGAGCCGCACGATGACCGGCACCGGAAAGTGGCGCACCGCATTGCACAGATCGCGCAACCCGCCGATGAACGCACGCCCCGTGCTCGCATTCAGTTGCGACAGTTCCTTGATGTCGGCACCCGCAACAAAGGCGCGCGAACCCGAGCCGCGCAGCACCAGGCAGTGCAATTCCTGGTTTTCGGCAAGCTCGCCAAGCGCCTGAATCAAGCCTTGAATGACCGGCGTGCCCAACACATTGAGCGCGCCCGCATCGGTGATCGTGAGCACGGCGATGGCGGGTGTGGGAAAGGTGATCTGCGAATACATGGGGGCGTTCCGATCAGAGTTTTTCAAATCGAATGTGCTTGAGGAGCTTGGCCCAGGACTGGTTGGAGCGCTCCACCGTATCATGACAAACGTGTAGCCATCGGCGGGTCCCGCCGATCACCTCGGTGGTTCCGCCCACCGCATAGGGAATGATCAGGTGCAGCGGGCGATCCGGGCCGCGATTCCCTTCGTGGTGACGAACTATTGAACGCAATGCCGCGCGATGCAACAACCCGGACAGCCTGATTCGCGGAATCCGATGACGATCCAACCGGTACAACCTGTTCGCTCAACACACAAAAAAACCGCTTGAAGCTATCTGATGAATAGCATTCAAGCGGTTTGTATCTTGGCGGAGAGGGAGGGATTCGAACCCTCGGTAGGGTCGCCCCTACGCCTGATTTCGAGTCAGGTACATTCGACCACTCTGCCACCTCTCCGCAGTGTCGAAGCTAGCATTATAGCAGGCAAATTGTGTACCCTCAGCAAGTAACACGGATTTTGTGAAATGGGTGGATAGCGTGCGGCGGAATCCTGTGTGGACCACTACAGCGGCTCGGGTGGCGACAGTGAGGCTGGGTTCTCGGTCCTGCGAGCTCGATATCGCCAAAGCTCTGACGCCGGGTCTGCAGATTTGGCGGATCCGCTGAGGACAGCAGACGAGGGCCACACCGGTCCTTCATTTTTGCGCCAAGCGGCCATTCACCGTCTGCCCCCAGGCAAGCACCGGCGTTTACCTCCCCAGCATGTTGGAGAAACTAATTCTTTACAGAAAGCCAGCAAGTTTTCTTCGACCTGATATCAAGGACATATAGCTCCACCGCTTGACCTTCAACCAAGCTTGAAGCTTAAGATTCTTATCCTCTCATCACACAAAGTGCCATAAAGGTTGATATGCAAACCATTTTGGGGGCCAATGGCCAAATCGCAGTGGAGCTGGCACGCGAATTGAACCGCAACTACACACAGAATTTGCGCCTAGTCAGCCGTAATCCGCGCAAGGTAAACGATAGGGATGAGCTAGTCTCGGCCGACTTAATGAATGCTGCGCAAACCCTGGACGCAGTACGTGGTAGCGAAGTCGTCTATTTCACCGCTGGGCTGCCACCGGACACCGAGTTATGGGAAAGGCAATTTCCTACCATGTTGCGCAACGCACTCGATGCCACGCGGGCAGCGGATGCCAAATTTGTCTACTTTGACAACACCTACATGTACCCGCAAAACGCGCAGCGGCAGACCGAGGAAACCGGTTTTGCACCTGTGGGTCGCAAGGGACGCGTGCGTGCCTTGATGGCCGAGATGGTGCTGGCTGAGATGCAACGCGGCGATATACCCGTCGCTATTGCCCGCGCACCAGAGTTTTATGGCCCTGGTAAAACCCAGAGTATTACCAATACTCTGGTGATTGACCCGCTCAAAGCGAGCCAGAAGGCCAAAGTTCCTGTGCGTGACGACAAGCTGCGCACCCTGATTTGGACACCCGATGCAAGCCGCGCCATGGCAGCCATTGGGAATGCAGAAGATGCGTATGGTCAGACTTGGCATCTGCCTTGCTGGGACGAGCGGCTGACCTATCAGGCTTTTGTAAACTTGGCAGCTACAACCTTTGGGGTTGAGCCGCGCTACAAGGTGCTACGCCACTGGGCCATGGTGGTTGCAGGCTGGGTCTCCAAGCCCGTGCGCGAACTGCGTGAGCTGCTGCCACGCTACGCACACGATAATGTGTTTGATTCGTCCAAGTTCAAGCGCCACTTTCTCAGTTTTGCAGTCACCAGCTACGCACAGGGCCTGAAGCAAATCGCGCAGGAGTCTTCATGAGTACGCCACGTATCTTGCATGTCGTCACCAACGTCGCTCACTACGACGACCCTGCGCACGCCACAGGGCTGTGGCTGTCGGAACTGACCCATGCCTGGGATGTGTTTGCTGCGCAAGGTTACCAGCAGCAATTGGTTAGCCCACTGGGTGGCGCCGTACCGCTAGAGCCGCGCGCACTCAAATGGCCGCTCTTCGATGCTTCGGCCAAAGCCTGGCTCAGTGACCCAGCGTGCATGGCCCTGCTGGCTGACACTGCGGCACCAGCCGATATCCTCGCGAACGATTTCGATGCAATCTACTTCACTGGAGGGCACGCGGTGATGTGGGATTTTCCCAATAGCGAGGGACTGCAGCGAATCACTCGCAGCATCTGGGAGCAAGATGGCATCGTCGCATCGGTTTGCCACGGTTACTGCGGCCTGCTCAATACGCGGCTCAGCAATGGCTCTTTGCTGGTCGCGGGCAAGCAGCTCACGGGCTTTTCTTGGACAGAAGAAGTTCTGGCTGGAGTGGCCCAGTCCATGCCCTACAACGCCGAGCAAGAGATGAAGACGCGCGGTGCGCACTATCAAAAAGCCTTGCTGCCCTTTACCTCATATGTGGTGGCCGATGGCCGCCTCATCACCGGGCAAAATCCAGGGTCGGCCAAAGCGACTGCGAAGCAGGTGGTACAGGCTTTGACAAAGCGCTAAAGCCCTGTTTCAAAACTACCGCAGGCCTAAGCCACGCTTGCCCGCTTCTTGTGTCCCGTGCGCATGAGTTTGCCCATTTTTTCTTCAGCCGCTGCTTTGGAGGTCAAAGATTCGGATTGCTGTGCCAGAACATGTGAGAGCACACGGCGTGCATTGTCATGGCAATCCATGTTTTCTGGGCGCGCTTCAATATCTGTCAACAAAGCCTGCAACTGCTTTTTACTGGTTTGCAGTTTTTTCTCCATGGCCTTGATATCGGCAATTTTTTGGCGCAACGCGCCTACCACTGCCTCGTGGTCCCAGCCTTGAAGGCCCGGCGGCAATAGTGCGCGAATTTCATCCAGGCTAAAGCCCACGCCTTGCGCAATCGCAATCAGCTCCAGCATCTGCACCATCTCAGGCGGGTAGCTGCGGTAACCATTCAAGCCACGCTCAGCCGCTTGCAGCAGGCCGCTTTGCTCATAAAAACGAATGCGTGATGTGGACAGGCCCGTGCGTTTGCTCAGTTCACCAATATTCATACGTAACCTTCGGTAAGGGTGCCTTGACCCTCAATAGGACTTGAAGCTTATCGTACTTGCGAGACCTTCATTCCGTGGTCAATTTGTGGCATGAGTTCTCGGGAAGCAATGCAACCTAATGCAACCCGGCCATGCCCGCACATCGCCCCATGGAATCGTCTTACACGGTAGCGCAATGACATTGTTCTACCTTCCACAATGCCATGCACCACTCAATTTATTCAATCCCCTAGGAGTTTTTCATGTCCTTTGTCACCACCAAAGACGGCGTCCAGATTTTCTACAAAGACTGGGGCCCCAAAGAGGCGCAACCAATCGTCTTTCACCATGGTTGGCCACTGAGCGCTGACGACTGGGACAATCAGATGCTGTTCTTCCTTGCCAATGGCTTTCGTGTAGTTGCGCATGACCGCCGTGGACACGGTCGCTCCAGCCAGGTCAGCGAAGGCCATGACATGGACCATTACGCAGCCGACGCCTCGGCGGTAGCCGAGCATCTCGACCTGAAGAACGCCATCCACGTTGGTCACTCCACTGGGGGTGGTCAGGTTGCACGCTATGTGGCCCAGTTCGGTCAGCCCCAGGGACGAGTAGCGAAGGCAGCGCTGATCAGCTCGGTGCCACCGTTAATGGTCAAGACACCGACTAACCCTGGAGGCACACCCGTGGAAGTGTTTGACGGCTTCCGCACCGCACTCGCTGCCAATCGAGCGCAGTTTTATATCGATGTGCCCAGTGGCCCCTTCTACGGCTACAACCGCCCCGGTGCCAAACCTGTGCAAGGCATTATCCAAAACTGGTGGCGCCAAGGCATGATGGGGAGCGCCAAAGCTCATTACGAAGGCATCAAGGCCTTCTCTGAGACCGACCAAACGGCTGACTTGAAAGCAATCACCGTGCCCACCTTGGTGCTGCAAGGCGATAACGACCAGGTGGTACCCTATGAAAATGCAGCTATCTTGCAAGACAAACTGCTGGCACACAGCGAGCTGAAAATCTACAAGGGCTATTCGCACGGCATGCACACCGAAAATGCCGATGCAATAAATGCTGACTTGTTGGCATTTATTCAAAAGTAAATTCAGGCGACAACGGTGCCCGCTCATTCATCGCCTTGGCTTATCCAAAAAGGGTCGTGGTTTGAGCGGCGCATTGAACAACCGCTGCTGGCCGTCATCGGACAGCCCGCCCCGCTCTCAACCCCTGCGGGGCGGGCAGCATGCGCAACATACTCGCCTGGATGGTAATCCTCCCGTGAAACCAGCGCACTGAAAAGTAGAGACTCTCACAGGAGAATCTCTACCATGAAGAAATCACGTTTCACCGACAGCCAGATCATTGACGCGCTCAAGCGGGCAGAAGCCGGTCTGGCGGTCAATTCTCTCCGCAAAAATCAATGCGCCCAGACCCGGCGCAGGCGAACCGCAGCAAATCCTGCCAAGACCAGGGACAGCAGTGTCAACGCCCACTGGCCAAGCGTGGGAACCGGCGTGGCATTTCCGTTGGATACCGGAGGTGTCGTCTGATCATCGTCCCTGACTGTGATCACCGCCGGTGCGCCTGCTACCGTATACGTCCCGGCTGCGGTGGGAGGATTGATTGCCAGCGTAGCCACTACATTGCCATCGCCCACCGCCGTGTTGGGCGTGGCGGTTATGGTGCAGTTGAGTGTCGTAGCCCCAGCGGGCACCAGCATTGACGGGGTGCAGGTGGTGCTGTAGCGCGAGCTGGCCTGAGGCAAAGCCAGATGGACGGTCAGGCCCTGAGCAGGAGCGGGTTGACTGAGCCTGATGGTGCAGGCGCTAACCTGATTGTCGGCATCATTCAACTCCAGCGGAGCGCAAGTGACGCTGCTTTCAGTCGGAAGCGCTTTGGACTGCAGATACCATGTGTCTCCCACCTGGTTCAAGACATAGGTGTACGAACCCGCCGTGACCTGGCCTGTCGCCAATGCAAACGATCCCGCAGGCGCCATACCGGTAACCCGTACCACGGGTATTCCGTTGCCGGTGGTAGCCGCGCCCACACCGCCTGCGTTGCGAACATCCAGCGTGGTTACGCCACTCACATCGCCATTGACCACGAATATATCGGTAGGCGAGCTGGAGTCTCCCAACGCCGTATCCAACCGTATTTGCCCGCCACCGCTGTAGGAACCTACCGTTGTGAAGGTATCGCTGACCTGTGGGGAGTTTCCGCTCAAATCAACCACGCCAGCCCTATTGACGAGCAGTCCAGTGACCGTGCGATTCGCACCGCTGACCTGATAAATCGCACCACTATCCAGGCTCAACTGGGTATATGAGGAATCGCCAGTCAAAATCCATTGGGCGGCGGTATCCAAAGTCAAATTGAGCGTTGTGCCGGCATCTACAGCGCTGCTCCCTTGATATTTCCCAGCATGTCCATTGAACTGCGTAGCGCCGCCGCCTGTTGCCAGCCAGATCTTGTCTTGCGCCGTAACTTGAGTTTGCGTCAGGCTCATGGTCGTGGTGGCAGCGGTCAACACAAATGCATCGAGCGCATCTACCGTCAAGCCGCTACCGGCGCTGAATGTTGGAGTACCTTGAAGAAGGACACCGGGTCCTTGGGTACTACTCAGCGACGAGTCGGCTCCAATGGTCATTTGTGTGCCCGCGCCAAGCAAATTCACCGCGTTGCTTCCTGCGCCTTGGGCATGAATCATCAACTTGCCATCGATCTTCGAAGTACCGCCGCTGTCTCCCAGCCAGCCCGACGACCCGGGCATGTTGACCCATATCTCCGTGTCGCCCGTGCCATGCGCCTGAGCTGTGATTCCGCCGACTACCCGCACCCCAGGTCAGTCGCTGTATCGCCCCGCAAGTCAATACTTGCCGATGCGTACTCAATTTGGCCACCGCCCTCCGCACTCATGCCTCGATGGCTCGCGCCACCCGTGGACGTGACTTTGGTATTCCCTTGAATTGTGAGCAAGCTGCCAACCCCATTGGACATGATCGCCCGTCGGGTACCCCCACCGCTACCCATCACAATTTCCGCATCTCCAGTAACGAGGACTGAATTTGCCCCGCCCGTGCCAGTAGGATTCACCGGGCCACCAGCGAGGCCGTAACTATTGGTCGATCCGCGCTGGTTCAACTTGATATTGCCATTAATCTTCAACACGCTGCCGTTGCTCGCCGTCGCCACACCAAAGCCACCCGCAAGACCGGTAGCATTGTTCGTGTTCAAGGCAACATCGCCCACTGTAGTGAGCACGGAGCCAGCCCCATCGGCCAATAAATTCACACTCGCGCCCGTATAAGCACTCAGGTTTGCAGTACATGTGCTTCCAGCCTGCGCATAGGAGCGCCCCGCAGTCTCACTGCAAGCAGCCCAAGCTCCGGGCGCACCAAACATGACACACGCCGCCAAAAGACTTAAGCGAAAGCAAGCAACGGAACGCATTGAACTTATCCTAAAAAAGTAGCTTCGACAAACAAACGATCTGGAAAACAGAGGCGCTGCACTATTCGAGTAACGTCACAAGGCACCCCCCAAACTTGATACGACTCCGCCGCGCCTTCGGGGCATCTTGCCAAGTGGGCATTGCTAGCCAAGCTTGTTTTGCAGCGGGGAATCCGGGGGCATTCGGTGGCCCGATCCGAAGAACGCAAGGTTGGGGATGATCTGCCTCGCCGGTCAACGGACACGTGCCCAGTCGCTAGATGGCCGATTCCTCACCCGGTGATCGGATAGTGCGATCAGCCGGATTTACAAGATACGCACTCGACGCCCGGCAATCGTCAACATTCCCAGGAGCAAGGTCAAAATCGCAATTGACCACTGAGATAGGGAGGGTACGGAGCTAATGCCGTCAGTGCCGCCAGGGCCGCCGGGATCGCCAGGACCACCGCCTGTAGCAAGAGTCGCGAGATGAGTGGCGCTATTGTTGGCGGGGTTGCTGTCATTGGTAGCATTCGTCGTCGCCGTCAGCGAGACGCCTGTAATGGGCCGCCCTGAAGCGTTGGTAGCGTTTGGCGCGGTGTAGCTGATTTGACAGGTCATTGCGCTGCCTGCGGGCAGAGCAGCGGGAGGCACCGGAGCGCAGTTGCTCACCAAGACAGATACTGCGTTCCCATCGCTGTCCACGGCAGTCGCACCGCAGGTTGCATTCGTGGCGGCATCAGGACCACTGTTCGTACACACGATTTGACCGCTCACGGCGCTGCCAGGGTTGACCGTGTTAGGTACGCCGCTAATGGCGACGGTCATATCCGCCTGGAGAGGGGCTGTGGGAGGGGGAAAAACAACCTCGGTTGGTTTCGGAACGTCCCCATTGGGCACGGACGGCAGGCTGCCGCCGTCGGTGGAGCGGTCATCTCCAAGCAGTCCGGGCGGGTTGACCGGTACCGTGGTGTCGTCAAATCCGACAGGCCAGGACGGTCCGGGATTTGCCGCCGTGGTATCTGTAGTGCTCGCGAAAACGGTATTCTTTTGGGAGGCTGTAGGGACTGCGCTGACATCCGCGTAACCTACGCGCACCACAAAAGAGATCGTGCAGCTTGCGCCTGCGGCCAGGGAATCATTTCCGGACAATAAGGCGAATTGATTTACGCCGTCAAAGGCCGGGTTTGTCGTGCAGCTTCCATTGGAAACTGTGGGCGCGGTGGCGATGGCAATGCTTGGTGAATTTGTCCAGAATGTCTGGCGCAGGTTCTCGCTTACTTGAACTCTTGGCGCAGTCACCGTTCCTGTATTGCCGACCGTGACGGTATAAGGGACGTCGAAGGTATACGCATTTCCTGCCATTGCTGGCGTGGCTCCCTGTTTGACCACATCAAGCTGGGGGAGCGCAATGCAACTGGTTCCATCCGTATTGGTCAACGTGGTACCGGTACCCGTCGAGGTCAGGGTGAACCTGAAAGTCACAGGGTCGTACTTATAGAATTTATTGGCATTGTCCGAAACGTAGAGCTGCCCACTGGCGTCAAAATAAGCAGACCCATAGAGTATGTTAGTGGGCAACCCGCTAGCGACTCTTCGAGAAACTTGAGCAGGCCCAGGCGAGGCAGAAGAAGGGTTGGCAATCGCAATTCGGTAGAGGTAGACACTGCCGCTTTCAGGCCCTCTTGTCCCATACAGCACCACCAAGTCCGCATTGCTCTCCGCCGGGCTATATACGACATCGGTAACATAGGCCGTGGGGAAACCGGTAAAGCCGCTTGGCGGGCTTGTGTCTGCGGCTAGTGTGATTTGCGACGCGACCGGTTGCATGCTGGCAGCGCCCGTGATCCTGTAAAGCTTTTGCGGGGCAGCACCATCTACGATGAACATGTTGCCGTGGGCATCAAAAGAGCCACTGTTGCGAGTAGCCGAAATACCAGTGGCTCCGGTAATTGGAGCGCTGATACCGGCGTCCGTGGCACCCAAGCGAAAAAGTTTAAAGTTGGCAGCAGTCGTCGAATTGTTCACGGCATACATGTAGCCGTCTTGCGGGTTATATGCCAACCCATTGAGTGAACTACCCGTGATGGTGTAAACAAGATTTCGTGTATACGGACTGGTACTTGGATCGATTCGGAAAAATTCTGTCGTCGTCGTAGTCGGAGTATTCAGCTGATAAAAGCTTCCTTTTGTGCAAGCCAGTGGCAAACTCTGCGCGCCAGCCAGGGCGCAGGCGCTCATGATTGCAATTCCCGCGAACAATTGTCGAGCTGGCAAAAGAAAATGGTTCATATCAACTCAATAAATTTTCCAAGAAAATCTCACGCGACGTAGATGTTTTCCGGGACAAATTAACAATGCTGCAGAGGGTTTGACCGCGACGAACTCTTACAGGGTCGGTGCGGTAGCCTGAATACCCCTGCCGCTCGAGGCGGCCTGCCAATCGGGCAGTCGACTGTGATAGCAAAATATCATACCCCAACCTTATAAGAACGGATGAGCGAAAATATGAACTTTCGTCTATTGTTCAGATGAACCATATGTTGCGGGTGGAAAGGGATTTGCCGTCCGCGGTCGCCACGCGCTTGGACCGGCGCGAGAAATCCGATCCTTGTTTCACGGCTTCTGCGACAGGTGCGGCTTCGCGCACCACATAACTGGGGTATTGTGGGGCCGGCGTTGGCGGCCACGTCTGCCCTACGCGACCCCGTGGGTTGGGTGAACGGGCCCTAGCCCATTGAGCAACACAGCAATGGATCGACGCGTCATATCATCTGCTTCAGCGGCGGAAGTTACCCGCTGAGTCAATGTCCCATCGATGAGCAGCATCGAAATACCGTGCACCACGGCCCAACACACCATGGCGGCATCGTCGTTTTTACCGACAGCGTCGGGACGCGCAATCAAACGCCCTACGACGTTCCGAACCGGCATAAAACTTTGCGACTTGGCTTTCGAGACCGTCGGATAGGCATGCCAGCCCTGTCCGTTGACTCCGGCACCGAACATCAAGCGGTAGAGCGCTGGCTTGTCACACGCGAAGCGCACATAGGCCACGCCGAGTTGCTCCAACATGGATTGGTCATCAAGGCATAGCGAAGGAGCGCTGTCCTGCCTTTCGGTAAGCAATTGAAAACCCAATGCAGCCAACTCGGCCAGGATCGCTTCGCGGTCTGCAAAATGGTTGTAAGGCGCAGCTTGCGACACACCGGCCAGACGCGCTACTTCTCGCAACGACAGGCGCTCAGGCCCCACGCGCTCGAGCACATCAAGGGCGGCGGCAATAAGCGCCGCTCTCAAGTCACCGTGTTTTTCCCCTCGTTTTCTGGACGAAGCTTCAGTGGTCATGCTTCAACGGCCTTTTCCAAATACATTTGCTAGCAATGTAATATTTACATCGTTAATTTCATGTGCTTCAATCGAAATGTTCATTGTTAATTTTATTGGATCACAATGGCCTTCACCTTACCATTCAACCCTGTTCGTCGAACTGTCCTCAGCTCTGTCGGGGCCTCGCCGTTGGCACCGTGGCAGGTGCGGCACTGGGAGCAAATTCAAAGCCCGCGGCATCGGTGGAACTGCAAGCAACGGAGCGCTTTGCCAACCAGGTCGTCGTCGTCACCGGGGGCACTAGCGGCATTGGATTGGCGACATGCAAGCTGTTTGCGAGACAAGGCGCCAAGGTCGTTTTCTGCGGACGCCGTGCCGCGTTGGGGCAGGCAGCGCAGCAAGCAATTTCGCAGGCAGGCGGACAGGCTGAGTATGTGCAGGCGGATGTACGGGTGGAGGACGACGTAGCCCGCTTGATCGAGCAGGCACGACAGCGTTACGGTTCATTGGATATCGTGGTGGCCAATGCAGGCATCACTGTGCAGAAAGCCCTGCATTCATACAGCACAGCCGAGTGGCAGGACGTTATCGATACCAATCTGCGCGGTGGATTTTTCACGCTGAAGCATTCGGTGCCGCCAATGCTGGCTGCGGGCGGTGGGCGCATTCTGGTGATTGCGTCCTCGGTCGCCAACGTTGCCGGCGCGGCGCAAAGCGCCTATGTTGCGTCCAAGGCCGGTCTGGTTGGCATGGTCCGGTCAGCCGCTTTGGACTATGGCGACAAAGGCATAAGGATCAATGCCATCTTGCCAGGAACCACGGACACAGCCTTGGTTCGAAGAGCCGCCGGTATGGAGAATGTGCCCGACGCCGCCTGGCAAGTCGGAGCGGCGCAATGGGGTAAGTCTGCGGTGCGGGGCCTCAAACGCATGGCGCGGCCAGAGGAAATCGCCGCTTTCATCGTGGCCATGGCCTCTCCGGACTTGACGTTTGCAACCGGCGCGGCGTTAAGCAGTGATGGAGGCACAGGCGCTGGGTAGAGAGTGCGCGCGATTTCGCGTAAACGCCCTTCGCCTGCTATGGACGGCCCGCCCTTCCGCTATGGGTCAACCGATGCTGGCGCGGCGCAACCCCAAGGCAACACATCCCGCCAACGCAACGGAAAGAAGCATCAGCGCCCCACTGCTGGTTGCCGGAACAGGAGTCGGCGCAATCACCGGCGCGGCAACCACTGTCTGGGTAAAACTGGATGTGGCCGCTGCGTTGTTCGCATCCCCGCTGTAGCTGATCACGAGAACGTGGTCGCCAACAGTGGTCAGCGCTTTGGTCCGGACGACTGCCTGGCCTGAGACGTCGAGTGCCGTCGCTCCAAGCTCGGTGCCTTTGTTTGAAACGGTGACGGTACCCGTGGGCACTGGCGCAGCTTTTGTGACACCACTGGCGCGAGCACGTTTGGCGGGATCCACGCCCACATTGACCGTGAACGCCACCTCATCTCCAGGTTTGGATGGATTGAGCGAGGACGCCACAGCCACCACCGTTCCGGCTTGATCAATGGACACGGTTTGTTGAGCTTGCGTCGCGTCGGCGTAGTTGGCATCGCCTTTCTGATTGGCATTGATCAGGCAGGCACCTTTCGCCACAAACGAGATCACATTGCCGGATATCGTGCAATGGGTTGCGGTGCTGGCATCGATGGTCAGTTCCACTGCACTTGTGGATTTGCCCCCAGACACCGCGCTGGCATAGGTTCCGCCAACCTTGGCGTTGGTCGGAATCGTCGACGTGAAGGTGATGGTTTGCGGTGCCTTGCCGACGACGAAATTTTGTTGAGCCTGCGTGGCGGCCGCATAGTTGGCATTGCCTGCCTGATCAGCCCGAATCGCGCAGGTGCCGGCAGCAAGCATGGAAATGGTTGCGCCGTTTGCGCCACCCGACGAACATACCGCCGCACTGGCGGGCGCGACACCGAACGTGACGGGCAAGCCCGAAAGGCCACCCGTGGCAGAGACACTGAAATTGCCGCTTTCGCTGAAAACCGGCGTGGCAGGCGTGGCCACGAAGTTGGTGATGACCTGAGCCGCCCTGGCGATGACCAGCGTATAGGCTTGTGCACCGATGAAGCCGTTGCCCGATGTCGCGTTGACGGTGAAATTGAATGCGCCAGCGGCAATGGGTGTGCCAGACAGCACGCCCGCGCTTGAAAGCGCGAGACCCGGAGGCAACGCTCCCGCCGATACCCTAAACGTGTATGGGCCTGCACCGCCGTTGGCACTGCTGGCCGATAGCGTCTGTGAGTAGGCCGTGTTGAAAGCCGTATTTGGCAGTGTTGACGGTGACAATGCAACCGATACCGTCGTGCAGCTCAGTGCGGCATTGCTGACATCCGCGCCGACTACCGTGCCGCTGGCCGGGTTGACTCTGCACAACTGTCCCACTGGCGCACTCAATACGCTAACAGCCCAGTCTGCGTTGCTGGAAATTCGTGCTGAAAACACATAAGAGCTTGCCGCTTGCGCGACCACCGCTTGCTGATTGGTCGCGGGGTTCGTCGCGCTCAATTGCAAGGTAACCGGGCCGGTGTGACCAGAAACCGGGCCTCCCACCGAAAAATCGGTCTGCGCAAAACAGATCAAGGCCGCGCCATCGCCAGATTGCACCCCATTGTTGAAAACGACGGCCGCGAGCCCCGTCGCCGCAGAGCGGCCTCCCGCGCCGCCACCGCCGCCGCCATTCCAGTTTTGAGCGCACCCTGTCGTGCCCACGCCAGCGCCGCCCCCGCCGCCCCCGATCGTCGCACCACCGCCACCACCGCCGCCATATCCGGCACCGACAAAGGAGCCCGAGAAATTGCGTGAGTCGCCGCCTTTGCCATCGGTAGCATTTCCTGCAGTGGCGGGAAAATTTCCGCAGCCACCCCTGCGGCGCCGCCCGTTCCCACCGTGCCACCGCCACCGCCGTAGGGGCCAACGCCACTCGGCACCGTAGCACCCGCGCCTCCGATACCACCACCCCCACACCACCCACGCCCCCTGCGACCACGGAATCGCTCCACCCCGCATTGCCGCCACCACCGCCGCCGCCCGCGATGGCAACACGGTTGCCAATGCCATTGCCGCCCACGCGCAGATCCGTCGCGCCGCCACCGATGCCATTCGTGCCTTCACCCAGTCCACCGGGATTGACCGCTTGCGAGCCTTGGCCTCCCACCCAGATTGACAAGGTAGACCCGGGCGTGACTGACAACGTACCGCGCACTCTGCCACCCAGGCCGCCTGCTCCGCCAGGAGAGTTAGGACTATTGCCGATGGTCCCCGCTCCGCTTCGACCGGCGCCCCCTTGTGCGCCGCTAAGGTACACCGTCAATGAGTGCACGCCTGCGGGAACCGTTGTGGTCTGTTCGCCGCCGGTAAATCCAAACGCCGCCGGAGTCTCGCCGACAGCGCAGCTCTGCGCCTGCGAAACAGCGCTGAAGCCCAGTAGCGCCGTGACAGCAAACATGATCCTGATGGCAGACCACCGCGACATTTGCGACACGAGAATCCGCCCAGCGACAGAGGCTGACAACGCATTGCTTGGACATAGGCGCTTCATGGCACTGGCTTTCTTCAAGCAGGCTCACCGGCCCACCGCAGTTGAATGAGATCGGACACTCAATTGCAACGCACTCGTTAACAATGCGTGGCTTTTGTGCGATGCATACGTTTGTTTACTATTGAAACAAGTAGCGCATGCTATTCAACTTACGGCGTTTTGCACATCCCGCGAATTGGGGAGGCGTTTCTACCTATTGACTATGTATGTGATTCTTCCAATTCAAATGGACGCACCTCCATCCACCACCAGATCGTGCCCCACCAGATACTGCGCCTCGTCGGAACACAACCAGCGCGCGGCGGCTGCGATCTCCTCCAGCTTGGCAACACGCCTGGAGGGATTGGTCTGCGCCATGCGAGCGGCGCGATCCTCGCCGGGTCGCAAGGACATGGGCGTATCCACGGGCCTGGGCTGACGCTGTTGATGCGAATCCCGCTGCCAATGGCCTCAAGTGCCGCCGTACGCGTCAGCACCGCCACTGCTGCCTTGGATGCTGCATAGGCACCCGCGCCCGGGATCAAAGCCACTTTTCCCGGGTGAATCCGGTAGCCATTTCTACCCCCAAGCGCTTGCATGCACCGATCCGGGGTCATGAAAAGCCTCGCACCCCATTTTCAAATACGGTTTCCATCTCCGCGTGCGTCATCAACCGCAGGTGCAGCTCCGCGTTCAAGCCACCAAAGCAGCACTCCGCCCACCGCCAGCACCGCGACGCCTACCCATGCACCGATGCGCACGTAGACAAGCGAAGACCACAGCATATAGCCGCACACGCCTGCAAAGATCAGCGGCAGTAGCGGATAAAACGGTACGCGGAACGGGCGCTCGGCGTGCGGCTCGCGCACGCGCAGCACGATGAGAGCGAGTGTCGAGAGCAGGAAGAACAGCCAGAACACCGGCGCCGTGAAATCCACCATGGTCTGAAAGCCGCTGCGCATAGTGTCGCCGAGCAGGATAAGCAGCATCGCGCACGCCGACTGCGCGTACAGCGCAATGCTCGGCACGCCGCGCGCCTGCTGCCAGCGGCCCAGAAATGCCAGTTGTGGCCAATCACGTCCCACGGCAAAGTTGGTTCGGGCGCCGACGATCATGGTCGCATTCATCGAGGTGATGGCAGCCACCGCCACCATCGCCGCCATCACCCACTGGCCCGCCGCTCCGAAGGCGCGTTCGAGCAGGTCAGCGGCCACGGCCTTGCTGCCTGCCATTCCCGACATTCCGAGTCCTTGCCAGTAAGCCCAGTTCACGGCTACGTACAGCGCGGTGATCAGTCCAATGCTGATCACCAGTGCATGAAGGATGCGTTTGCGTGATCCATGCATTTCTGCGCTGAGATACGCGGCCTCATTCCAGCCGCCGTAAGTGAGCAGCACAAATACCATTGCGAGTCCCCACATGCCCGTCCCACTGCTACTCTCCTGAGTCACTATGGTGCCGGGTGCGATGGCGCTTCCGTTGCCGGTACTGAGCCAGATCCCGGCCACGATGACCAGCACAAGCCCTAGCACTTCGGCCATCGTCAACCAGCTCTGCGTGGAAGCACTCGCCTGCAATCCGCGCAGATTCAGCCAGGTCAGGACAATCAATGCCAACGCAGCCCAGATGGCTGCGCTATGCGTGGTACCCCATGGCAAGAGCGCGCTCATGTAGTCACCGAACACGAATCCGAGCAACGCGATAGAGCCAGTCGTTATCACCGCAAACCGTGCCCAGGCGAACAGGAATGCCACGCGCCGACCATATGCTCTCCAGAGGAAGTGGTAGTCACCCCCTGCATGCGGCCACGCGGAGGCAAGTTCGGCATAACAAAGCGCACCGAGCAGAGAAATCAAACCGCCGAGCACCCAGGCCCACATCATGGTGCTGGCCGAGCCGCTGAATTGCGCAACCAGCGATGGCGACTTGAAGATGCCGGCGCCGATCACGATGCCGACGATGATGGCCACCGCGTGGCGCAGGCTCAGCGTCGGTTGCGGTTGAGGCCGCGTGTCCGAGACCTGCTGCGGGCTCATTGGGTGTCCAGCGACTGCACCTCGTCTGCGCGATACGGGATTGCGCCAGTCAAGCTGGCCGCCTTCTTGCCTTCACGCCGCGCCGTGAATGGTTGACCGCGAACATCACCTGCATCGAACGTGCCTTCGATACGGTCAGCAGACACCTTGCCACGGAAGCGAAGCAGTACTCCCCGTTCGTCTGTGAACGCGAACTGCACCGCGTCTCCGAGCAGTTGGGTCTCGCGTAGCGTGGTCTCCATCTTGTCAAGATTGGCTTTGCCGGCGAACTGCTGGAAGGTCTGGTCCATGGTCAACTCAAGCGTTGATTGGCCAGGTAGCAGCAGTTGCCATTGCCCACCCACATCGGCTGGCACGATCCACAGATGTACCGACGAGGTACCCATGCGAGAGGTCTCATCGGGCTTCCAGTCGCCCATCAGAAAGTCGTGCGACGCCACCCGCGTGCCGGGCTTGAGTTGCAGGATCTTCGGTCGCAACTTGAGATTCAGTTCAGGCAACAGATACATGGTTATCACCGTCGCGCGCGAGAAGTCCATCTCGAAGATGTCGGCCTTTTCAAAGGTTGCGCGCTCCTGCAAACCGGCTTCCCGCGCCCGGCGCTTTGACAGTTCCACCATCTCGGGTTGTATTCGACGCCATGCGCTCGCGTACCTGCACGCGCGGCAGCGAGCACGATCTTGCCGTCGCCCGATCCGAGATCGATCAACTGGTCCTGCGCGGTGACATTGGCAAGCCGCAACATGCGCTGCACAGGCGCATCGGGCGTTGGAATCCAGATCACATCCTTACCTGCCTGCCCGCGCGTGGGCTCATAGGATGACGGCGCAGCCGCGGCACTGCCGCCTTGCTGCGAAAACGCGGCACCAGATGCGGTGAAACTTGCAACGGCAAGCGTCAGCAGCATGCACCGACGTTGCATTGCCCGGAAAGAGAATCTTTCAGCCGACATGACTTTCTCCTTGATCGGTCGCGCGGGCCTTTGCAGGCACGGCCCACGTGCTTGCGTTGATTGCTGGTCCATCGGTGGTTTATCCCTGCGACGCCCACGATGCAGCACAGCTCATGGCCGCTTATACCATCGCATATTTTTCGTCGATAGCCAAAATGTATTTTTAGGGGTATGGAAGTTGAAGGGCCATCTCAGTCCTTCACGCAGCCTCAAGCCGTCGCCGAGAGGCGGTTTCGGCGACGGCTTGTGCGAGATGCAGACACCGTCGCAGAACCTGCATTCGCTTCATCAAAATTTGTATCACCAAACGAATTTAGAAATAAATTTAACCAATTCAATCATCGGCAATTCGACGGTCGGCACTCTGATCGCCGAGGCTCGCGACGCCACCCCGAGCTGCCCACCCGTGACTACACCCGGAGTATCCTGAAAAGGAGTGTTTTTCAATCCTTGTGAAATTCTTATGCCCCAACGTGTAGAAATCTTGCCAACGGCGCTACTCAACAATTCGCATTGCACTGTTTGCGTGGTGGCAGACGTTAACTTGCTCATTCACAAGCGGTTGCGCAGGGATCTTCATGATGTGGGCGTCTTTATCCGGGTCCCGCTTTTGCTCTATGTGAGACAAGGCAGGCAGGACATTCGGGATCACTTGGGAAATTCTCAAACGGTGCAGGCGGGGCACTTGGTGTATTTTCCCAAAGGCGTTTATGCAGTTTCAGATTTCACCGTTGGCGATCAGGCGCCATTTGAAGCCCTGATTGCGGCATTCTCTCCGGCCCTGCTACAACGCCAACGCCTTGAGACACGCAGTGTCCGGGCCACTGCATCGTTCGCCACGCATTCCACCTCCATGGCAGATGCCCACAAATGCTTGGTGTGCCCGGCAACAGAACCAGTCGCCGAATTCATGACTTCGGTCGTGGCGATCTATGGCCAGGGCCGCTACGCGGATCGGTCCGCATTGGCACTGCTCAAATTGGAGGAGCTTTTGCATCTGATAGATGCGGATCCCCGGTTGCGCCCACTTAGTGAGGCATTGGCATCGGACGGAGCGAATGAGAGATCGACAGATATCGCATCCATGATGGAGGCACATTGGCAATACGATCTACGCATAGAAGACTATGCAGCTTTGTGCGGCTGCAGCGAATCCACGTTTACACGCCGCTTCAAGACGCTTTATCAAGAGTCGCCCAAACAGTGGCTGGTGCGGCGACGTATGCAAGCAGCTCACCAGTTGCTCCAGGATGGCCGAACATCCATACAAGACGCTGCATTGTTCGCAGGTTATGAGAGCGTTTCACACTTCATTAGTACCTATAAAAAGCAATTTCAGAGCACCCCTAAAAAAATTCAGAAACAAAATTTGAGCGCCTGAAAACGGCTCCATGTGGCGGCATGCTTCGCGACCCATTCGTGCGTGGTTGTTTCAACGAAATCGCAAACCTGCCCGATTCCCGGCACATTTGCCGAATTTCCGCTACAGCCTTGAATGCCGAAGGGCAACAATCGTTGGCATGACGTTTGGTCTGACTTGCGCCACCAAACGCTACATCGTTTTGCCAACCGATCTGGAGTCACCCGTGTTGAAAATTTCTCTTGCTTCCCTCGTTCAATGGATGCCTGCGGCATCACCGCAATTCGTCGTATCGCAAGACGCGAAGCGAGCCCACTCGGCGACCACCGTGCTGGTGCAGTTTCAGGTCCGCACTGAAAGCCGGGAGGCTTTTGCGAAGTTGATGCAATCAGTCAAACTGAATCTGCCGCAAGTTCCCGGGTGCCTTGAAGCAAGCGTGTTCATCAGCGAAGGACAACCGCTGCGCTACGTCCTGGTTGAACAATGGGAAAGTGCCGCGCGACACGCTGCACATGTGCGCGCTCTGCAAGACAGTGGCGAATGGCGAGCGATTGAACAGCACTTAGATGGAGCACCGACGGTGGAGTACCTTTTGGAGCAGTAAGCCGATTTGCCAAGCCCTTATGGCTCAGTACGATGCTGCATAAAAAATCGCAGCATTTCCGCGCTCGCATCCACTCCGCCGGGATGGGTGTAGCTACCTTGAGCGCTGCCGCCCGACCAGGCGTGACCCACACCGTGCAATTGCCAATATTCTGCTGTGCTTTTCTTTCCAGACTCTGCGTACACGGTGCGCGTGGCGTGCTGCCCGGCCACCGAGGTGGTATCGCCCGTGGTGGACTTCGAGTGAGCGGCAGCCACTATGGCCGCACCGTTGCGCTCGTGGACCGTCTTGTCTGCGTCGCCATGAAACACGATGGTGGGCGCCACCGGACGCGGGCCCGATGACTGATGGCCCGCTGGGCCGGAGCGCATTGCCGCCAGCGCCGAGACCACATCGGTCGCCGCACCGGCAGGCACACCAGAATGCACGCCCACTGCAGCGAAAACATCGGGGTAGCAATGCCCCAACACATCGGCCATCGCACCGCCGGCGGACAGGCCTGCCACGTAGACACGCGAGGGATCGGCGTCGTAGTCGCTCACAATGGATTTCGTCAACGCCACCAGAAGCGCCGGCTCGCCCCGGTCGCGCTGCTGGTGCTGGGGTTTGAACCAGTTCCAGCAGCGCTGGGGTTGTACTTCTGGTTTTGCTCGGGGTACAGCACCATTGCGTCTTGCGCTCTGGCCAAGGCATTCATCTGAGTGCCGGTCGCAAAATCGGCAGCGTTTTGGGTACAGCCATGCAACATCACCACAAGCGGCCGGCCCTCCCGCGAGCCGCCACCAGCAACGGTTGCGGGGACAAACAGTTTGTACGACACGCTGCGGCCCCGATGGCTAAAACTGCCATCGATCCAGCGCTCCGGCCGGGGTTCCGACACGGCTTTTGGCGCGGGCGTTGCGGCAGGTGTCGTCCTGTCCACGACACTACCAGCAGCCCAATCCCGCGCAGATGCATCGACCGGAGTCGCGGGTACGCACGCCTCGTCGTCCGGCACGATGCGCGTCAGCCCGTCCAAGACGATGCCCGCGTTTGCAGGATTCACAGGGTTCGCAGCGTGCCCGGGTGCCGGCGTGCGAGCGTTGGAACCAGCGTCAGCCATCCCACCCGCCAATGCGCGCTGAATGGCCTCGGTTGCCGCAGCCAGGTTGCCGCTGCGCGTCATGGCGGTCGCGTCGCGCATCAGGCGATAAAAGTCTTGCTTCATACTGAGTTTCCTGTTCTTCAGTGAATACGCCCGGCAAGCGCCGCGCGCACCGCGCTGCTGGCATGCAATGCGCCCAGCACGGTGATGGATTCAATCGTCTCGAGCGCCAGCTCTGGCGTTACATCCTCGGCAATGCTGGCCAGGCCCAGCACGCGGATCTGCAGGCGTTCGCCAGCGGCCCTGCTCGCCTCCAGATCGGAGCGGCTCAGGTGTTGCAGCCCCAGGACCAGCATCTTGCGCGCCACCACCTGAGTGATGGCCTCGCCATGCGAATCCAGACGATTGCGAATTGCCGTGCGGATGAAATCGCTGCGGTTGGAATAAAAACCCTCAGCCACCAGCAAATCGATGCGCCCCAGGTCGACGTAACCGAGGTTGATGGTGAGCTTTTCGGATTCGGGAACGGGTTTGGGGATTGAGGTGCTTATTTTTGGCATGAAACCATCCTAACACCATCCATATGGATGTTCTACAGATGATTTCAAGCCTCGCTTTTGAAATATAGGTGCGAGGCAAGTCTGTCGCGGTGGTCCCTGCGTGGAACGTCCCGCATTCACACCATCCAGCCGGTCACTGGTCGACCGATCTCAATCGCCCGGTTGCCTCGCCCACCGGCCGTGCCTGCCTGTGTAGGATGCCAGCAGGAAACCAAGGGCTGACCCAATACCCAATCCGGTGACGACCAACGCGGTGTGTTCAAAATAGCCTCGGCTGGCGTTGCCATCCATTGCATTCACAATGCCTTGATATACGGTCAACCCAGGCAACAAGGCACCCGTAATTCCCATCAGTGCCAATACCGCTGCGGGATAGCCCGCCCGCTTGGCGCACGGCACGGCCAAAAAACCCAACAACGCGGCCGACAACGCACCAGCCCAGAGCGATGGCACGCCGACAACATGCTGCAACGTCTGATTGCATAGTCCGGTCACGGCGCCCGCGATGGCCGCAGGCACCAGCAGGCGCGCGCCACCGCTGTTGGCAAACGCATTGGCCATGGCCCCCAGCGTGCAAAAAAGCACTGCCAGAAGTGGTGGCACGATGGGTAAATCCACACTGGTGGTCGCGATATCAGGCAGGCTGCGCGCGAGCACCGTGGCAACCATCGCACCAATGGCGATTCCGCCCACTGCCACCACAATGCCCACTGCGCGTACCAATGCGGACTGGTATTCGCCACTGGTAGCATCGACGGCAATTCCCAACACCAACGGCAAGGGAACCAGCATGGCCCAACTTACCGCAACACACGCCGCAGCAGCATTGCCCGTTAACACTCCTGCGCTGACAAAGACCAACGCGATTGCACCTCCAAAGAAGGCCTGCACCGCAAATTTGAATAGCCGCGGAAAATCGAGTCGCGCCACACCCGCGCCCAAGACGGTGACCAAGGCGTGCAAAATCGCGGCAAGCATTGCAACAAATGGGCTGACACCCACTTGAAGGGTGACAAAAAACGCCACTGCCGTTGCCCCAATCGTTGACCACCACCACGGAGTGCTCAACGCGGTGGCAGCATCAATCTGCCGGTCCGCCTCCCCGACATCGACACGGCCGGAACGGATTGACCTGCTGACCTGAGCCAGCTTGCGCAGTTGTTCGCAGTTGATGACGTCAATTTGCGTCACCCGCGCTACCCGACCGAGCACGGGTTGCGTGGGCGGAGCATGCTCAATCGCCAATGTCGAAGCCGTAGACAATACAGTCAATTGGCCCAGCCCACATGCCGTAGCTGCGCGCTCTACATCGGCAACCGTGGCGCTGGTCAAATGCCCCGCACCCAGTTGCGCGACCCCCAGTTTAAGCAACATGCTGAGCTGCTCTTGCCTTTGCTTCAAGTCGTTCACCCGACATCTCCCACGGTTCGAAAATTGCACGATCGCTCTATGCAGAACAGCCACATGGCCGACTCGTACATCGCCATCTCGCATGGCCCATCTCCGAGCGAAGGCCATCGTCGCACACTCTATCGATACATCATTCGAACCAGGTCGTTCTGCAAAAAAATTCCCAGAGATTGCCAAGGCAGGTCTCTGGGATATCTTGCTCGAGAATGGACCGACGTCGTATCGATGAAGAGGCCCTAATGAATTGACTCGAGTAGGTACACGCTTGTCAGGAGAAGGTCTTCTTGAACTCGTCTTTCAGGCTGTTCCACTTGCCCTCGATCTTGTCTTTAGTGGCTTGCTTCTTTTGCTCGTGAATCACTCGACGGGCTTCGGCAGCAGCGGACTCCGCAGCATCTTGTGCTGCGGCAATTTCAGCCCGGACGTCATCGGCGGGACGACGCACTACCGTACCGCCCTCCTTGGCCACGAATTTGTCCAATGCCTCTGGCGTCGTTTCACCCACCTCAAGCAGCAGCACAGTCATGCCAGGAAGCACTGCGCGGCTCATTGCGGCAAGAATGGACCCACTGTCGTCGGCCACGTCAGCATCGGCCAAAGAGCCGAACAACGCACCACTACTCCAGCCCAGCAAAACGCCAATTGGACCACCCAGAACGCCAACGAGCATGCCGAGCAAGCCGCCGCCAAGCGCCCCCATACCGATGACAGCGTTATCCGCGTCTTTGACATCAATGCTGCCATTGACGTTGCGTTCCAGGATCGCGGCCTGCGCAACGTCGAAATCCCAACTGCCATTACGCAGGTCGGTCAATGCCTTGTACGCCTTACTGGAATTATTCCAGGTAACGATTGCAATGTTGTCAGCCATGTTGGTTGCACTCCTGATTCAGAAAATAGCAATCGACCAGTTATTTCTTTTCCGCGTACTGGAATACGGGAAGCGCACGCAAAGCGTCCTTGGTTGCACCGGACAATATGATGCGATTGCTGTCAAATTTAAATTGTTCGACAGGAATGGCAACGCGGTGATTGGAAAGCCCAAGAAACTTGCTGGCATTGACAATGGCGTAAGAAACCGAGCCTTTGGGAGAGATGATTATGTCCACCACTTCGCCCACGACAGCAGGTTTGGCGTCATCGTTGTAAACATTCTTTCCTAGAATGCTTCGTTTCGCGCTCCAGCCCGCAATGACGTCCGCCATGACCTCCGTGGAAACGCCGATGACGGAGCCTCCTGCGGCTTGAGCAGATGCCATGGTCGGCGACAGAAGGACGCTGGAGCAAATTGCCAGCGCCGCAATATAAAAAACTTTTTTCATTAAATTCACCCCTACTTCTTAACTTAATTAATTAATTAGTCGCCCCAACCGGACTTTGCGTCCACTCACAGGCGACGACATATGCTCCTATGATTTGCAAAATAAATAAAGGTTTATTTTGTAATAGATTTCATCTCGAAAACATACTACATGCCTGATTAAAACTCTCGGTCTTTCAAACAAAATAGGGGCATACGAGCATTCGATCCAGAAATAATTTTTTAAACATTCTGCACAGCGGTATGTTTCACGCTGCTGCTACAGACCAAATGTGATATTTCGGCCAAGTAATATTTTTGTCACACTAAGGTATTCAAAATAATCGATTACTACGGCAAAAACTGCCAGGGTCGAACCGGCGTAGCCATCGTCGAGCGCTGCGCATAGGACGACGCCCTTCGCCGAATCGAGGCCAAGACGCAGGCTCGGAAGCCGCCCTCGCTTTGAAAGCAGAACTCTCACCGGTGGTTGTGTCGCAATCTCGTGTGCTCGCGTGGTCTGCTCACAATTTGCAAATGTTGACGGTAGCCACATCCCGGTTGATTGAACCCTCGGAACCTCGCAAACCCGCGCCCTACAAGGGATTCGTGCGGGATATTCCGAAATGTCGGCGTGAAAATCTGTCGTTATTGGGGCCTGACTTTACTTGTGTAACGCGTTCTTACGTTCGATGATGTAGGCAAACCAAATGAACCTGTGTCTTTCGATAGACTAAAACAAGGTATCCAATGCCTCAATTCCCTTCTCAAGGCCGCCGCCTCTGCTGCCTTTCCGCCGCGCTGCTGGGCTGCGTGCCGCTGGCATGGGCGCAAACGTCGCCCAACAAGTCTCGCGCTGTCGATGTCAATGGCGCAGGCGCCACGTTTCCGGCGCAGATCTATCAGCGCTGGGTCGCGGCTTATGCTGCGGAGACCGGCGCGCGTGTCAACTACCAACCCTCGGGCTCGGGGACGGCGTCGCGAAGGTTCGCGCGCGCAGTGTGGACTTTGGTGCCACCGACAATCCGCTGACGGCGCAAGCGCTTGCGGCAGACCGGCTGATTCAAGTGCCGACGGTGGTGGGTGCGCTGGTCCCCGTAGTGAATTTGCCCGGCGTTGCTGCCGGTGCGCTGCGCCTGAATGCGGCCACGCTCTCGGCCATTTTCCTGGGAGAGATACAGAATTGGAGCGACACGCGGATCGCGGCACTGAATCCGGGACTCAAGCTGCCCTCGCTGTCCATCGCGCGCGTGGTACGGCGCGATGCCTCGGGTTCCACCGAAACCTTCATCCGCTATCTGGTCGAGAGCGATGTCCGTTGGAAAGCGCAGATTGGCAAGACGGCTCAATGGACGGGTGCCGTCATTTCGGTGAACGGCACGGACGAGGTGGTGAGCAACCTGCTCGCCCAGCCCGGCTCCGTGGGCTATGTCTCCTATGACCGGGTGCAGTCGCAGCGACTCAATGCGGTCACTCTACAGAATCGCGATGGGCAATGGGTCACCGTGTCCGAAGAAAGCATTCTGGCTGCCGTACGCGGGGCCGATTTGCGCGCCAATCTGCGCAACCCCATACTCAACGCACCGGGTGCGAGGACCTGGCCGCTTTCAGAGTTGACCTATGTGCTGGTCGCCGCCAATCCCAAGGAGTCTCAGCAAGGAACGGCTACCGTGCAGTTTCTTTATTGGGCGCTGAAAAAGGGCGACGTCATCGTACGCAACACCGGCTTCGTCGCCTTGCCACCCATCGTGCAGGCGGCTGCATTCAAGGAGCTGATGAGTGTGCGCGCCGCAGACGGACGAATGATCGAACTCAGCCTGTAACACCTGAGCGGCGCGCCTTCCGGCCCCGTTGTGGCGCGGACAAGGCCTTATTACACTGAATTTCACTTCAAGCGACCGCCCGACGTTCGATCCATGGACATGTTGGTTGAATGGAGCGGAATCGGGATCGCGGGAATCCAGTTGGTGGAAGATGCGTCCCGAGCTGGCAACAGCATGATGACAATCGTCGTGCCCGACATTGAAACCGTCAGGGCCTCGCTGAGCAGCCAGCAGATCGATCTGGGCGAGGCGCAACGTGGTGATTTCGGAAAGATTGCGCGGCTCACCGATCCTGACGGCAATACCATCACGTTTGCGCAACCACCGGATAAGGCTTTTCCGAAAACCTGAGCTTGCGCTACTCGCGACGCATGCCGGTCAGTCAGTTGGGGGGAGCCGGCTGACACTCTCGTGCAAGCCGATTCCCCCTATATCGCCACGAGTCAATTCATATGGACGCGGCGCATTCTCATCGCTGCAAACCCTGCCAGCAAGACAGACAGAAGCATCAGAGCCCATTGACTCAGCGTAGGAACGGCGGCGACACCAGTGCCAACACCGAGAGTTGTCACTGCCGTGTTGTTCGCCATGTTGCTGTCGGGCGTTGTGCTTGATGCGGTGGTCGTGAGTGTCACCGAAGTGGCCGAGTCCGGCGTGAAACTGGTCACGCAACTGATCGACGCACCTCGAGCCAAACTGGTCACCGGGGGTTGCGGAGTGCAGACGGTCGTGGCACCGGCAGGCGCGCCCGTCACGGTACAGGCCGCTGTGGCTGCTGCATCAGGACCTGCATTTGTACAGGTCGTAGTCACCGACACGGGAGTGCCTGCAACGATGGGCACCGAGACCGGGCCCGTGGCCTGCATGTCGGCCAACGTGGTCGCTGCGACAACAACGCTCGGGCCTGGTTGTTCGAAGTCACCAGATCCGGCGTGCTGGAACCTGCAACCGTTGTCAGTGTGACCGTCTCTGCCTTGGCGGGCGTGAAGGTCGTCGTGCAGGTAATGGCTGCGCCTGTTTTCAGGCCGGTCGATCCCGATGCGGGTACGCAGGACTGAGAAACAGCCGTGGCGTCGGCAGGAACACCGTCCACCCGGCAAGTGGCAGCGGCCGCATCATCGGGCCCCAAGTTCACGCATTGCGTAGAGACGGTAACCGGCGTGCCGACCTTCACGGTCTGCGTGACCGCAGATGTGGCCTGCATATCCGCGGCCAATACCACCACATTCACCGGACTGGGCGCCTCGTTGTTCGCGGGCACAGGATCAGTCGAAGTCGACCCGGCGACGGTGAGCAACGAAACGGTGCCCGGGTTTGGGGCGTGAAGGTGGTCGTGCAGACAATGGCTTCGCCAGGGTTCAGGCTCGCCGAACCAGAGGCCGGCACGCACGATTGCATGATGCTTCCAGCGTCCGGCGGGATACCGCTCACCAGACACGTGGCCTGCACAGCGACATCGGGGCCTGCATTCCTGCATTGGGTCGTGACCGTCACAGGTGTTCCTGCCTTCACGACCTGAGATGCCGCCGGACGGCCAGCATGTCTGCGCTGGGCAATGCCTTGATGGTGGCTGAGCTGGGGGAATTCAGATAAAGAGTGGTTATGACGCCGGGCCCCGTGGTCGGGCCGCCCGGCACGGCGGGACCATTGGTCAGATCGAGACCTCCCGCTGGAATAGCGACCGCAGGATCGAGCGCCACACCGACCGTTACGGTGCACGACGCAACACCGGCGCCGATCAGGCCATTGGTGACGTTCAGAACATTGGTGCCACTAGTGCCCACCGACGTTCCTGCCCGCACGAGGTTTGCGCATTGGCTGGACTTGCAAAAACCAGTCCGGCAGGCAAGGTGTCGGAGAACTCCCAGCCGCTGGCTTCCAGCAGCGGGCAAGTGGCACCGGTACAACCGATCTGGCTGCTCGAATTGGTGATGGTGAACGTCAAGGTCGCGTTCTGTCCGCGTGAAATGGCCGCCGGCGCAAACGACTTATCCAGTTGCGGCGTTACGTCAATCAGCAGCAGGTTGTCGAATGCGGCGTCGTTGCTGTCGCCATTGGAATTTTCACTGGTGACCTGCAGCTTGACCGAGTTGCCAGCCAGTTTGTACGTCTTCGAGCCGAAGATCTGACCTGCGTAAACGCCAGGTTTGTTGCCGCCATATGAACTCGCTGGCGCAGGCAACTGCGCCCCATCATAAAGCGCGCCCTGGGTACAAGGATCTACCGCAACAGGCGTCAATTCAACGACGTTGCTGTTAGTCAAGTCGATCAAGTTGAAATTGAACTGCGGGTTGTAGACCTTTGGATCCTTCGTAGGACCGGCGCAGCCCATTGCAGCTGTGGCCACAGAAAAAGTGACGAAGCGGCCGCCACTGCGAACTGGAATGGGTTTGACCGTTTCAATCACCACGTTGGCCGGTGTCCCGGCAGCGGCGGCGCGATTGAGAGGCAAATTGGTGAAGGCGGCGATCGCGTGATTGCCCGTGGCGCTCGCATCCGCCGGCCCGGACGTCGATTTGGTCACCTGACCGAGCACGTTCGAGAGCACTTGCAACCATTTCCACGAATCCTGGGGGCTCGCGTATCCGTTGCCGCTGCAGTATTTGGGCTCATTGCCATTTGCGCCCGCCACTCCACGCACGTAGGGGCAGGAAGCTCAGCGGTGGGATAAGGTTGGCTGCCGGCTACGTCGCCTTTCATCCATATGCCATTGCACCACTGCGCATTTTCCCAAAATGGTACGTTGACATCGCCAGAATAGACGCCTGAGGCGATGTAAGTCTGCCCCAAGGCACCATTGATGTCCTGGGCAGCGCTCACATAGGTGTGAAGCATCGTCGCTTGCGCAGGATCGGTTCCGCTCGTGCCATTGGGGCCGAGTGTGGGTTGGACAATGCCCGTATTGTCGAAATCTTCCTGAAACACCACTTGCGGCGCACTTGGTGTGCCAGGCACGGCCCAGGCCGCAGATGAGGAGGCCAACGCACATATCAACGCCAAGACTTTGCCCGGGTTCAATTCACTACGATTGGCAGCACTGACCGCCATGGCACCCATGTTCATATCGATATGAGGCCGGCGCCCTGAAAGCTTGCCCGCGGCCAGCTTGTTCCGTTGAAAACTCCACATGTGCATTCCCTTTAGGCAATCGGTATCAGAGGGGATTATTTGAGAATAATAGACAACAGCTACCGATGATACACAGTGATTATGAGGAAGAATATGGTAGTAACCAAAATTCATAAGCACTCACATGTCTTGAACGCGCCCACCTAACTTGACCGACCACCCTTTCAGGGCAAGACGTCGGAATCCGCGACTCAACGAAATGAGAATTGTTGACAATACGTTCGCACCAACGTTTCCAGTCAGCAACGAATTTGGCCACTGCCTGCAGTTTCACTGCTTGGTGGATCGCTCGATGGCAAGTCCCGTATGACTTTTCTCGCTGCTCATTCCCATCAAGGGCCGTGGCTCGCGCTGGCGCGGAATTGGACGATGCGGAACGGCAGCAGGCTGGCTGCCACCAGCCCGCGTCTGGTGTGACTCAGTCTCAGAACGACACCGTAGCCGACGCCCGGTAAGTGCGCGGCGCGCCCGGCATCACGAAGCCGTCGGCGAACGTGCCGATCCAGTACTTCCTGTTGGCCACGTTTTCCACGCTCGCGTTCAAGCGCACGGGAGTGTTGCCGAACCTGGTTTCGTACTTGGCCGTGAGATCGAGGCGCGTCCACGATGGCACGCGCAGCTTGTTGCCGGAATCGGTCCACTGGCCATCGGTGTAGAGCAGGCGGCCACCGGCGGTCAGGCCCTTGACCGGTGTTTCCCAGTCGAGGCCGATGCGTGCGCGCAGCTTGGGAACGCCATAGTTTTCGAGGCCGGTGTTGAGCTGGCGGGACTTGATGTATTCCACGCCGCTGAGCAGCGATACCGTGGGTGCGAGCTTGCCGAATGCGCTCCACTCCAGTCCGCGCAGGCGCTGCTTGCCGTCGATCGCCTGCACGTTGTTGCTGCGGTTGGTGATGATCGAGGGCTTTTCGATCTGGAAGGTGCTGAGCGTGTGCGTGGTCTCGCCCATCCTGACCTTCACTCCGAGCTCGCCCTGTTGGGTCTTCATGGCAGCCAGCGACTCGCCCGCGTTGGCAAATCCGGTGCCGACGATGCGGCCCTGCTCCAGGCCTTCGGTGTAGTTGGCAAAGAGCGAGACATTTTCACCCCAGGGGCGCACGATCACCGCCGCCATGGGCGAGAGGTGGCTCTTGCTGTAGTCGGAAGCAACGCCGCCGACCATCGGCGTCTTCACGGTCTGATGACGCATTCCCAGGGTCAGCAGCACCTTCTCGTCGGCGAAGCTCAGGGTGTCGGCAAGTGCCACCGAACGGAATTCGTTTTCGGTGGTATAGCCCTTCCAGGCAGGAGCGGCCGGGAAGCTCGGCGTCGCCGGGTCGTACATGTTGGTGTTGTAGCAATAGTTGCACGGCGTGTTGTACGTGCCTTCCTTGTGCTTGAGGACGTTGAGCGACAACTGCATGCGGTGCTGGACGCTGCCGGTGGCGAACTTGCCGATTGCGCCGGCCTCTGCCGTGCGGCGTTCGGACTTGGTGAGCACGTTGTAGACCGCGCCGCGCGTTGCGCCGTTCGCGCCCGTCACGATGGCGCGCGTGCCGAACAGCAGGCCCTTGCCCTCTGCTTCGGACGCGCCCACGGCAAAGTAGCCCTGCCAGTTCGGATTGAAATCGACTTCCGCGCGCGCGAGCAGGCCGCTGTTGTCGTACTGGCCATGGGTGCCGCGGAACATGTTCACGTCACCCCTGGGCGGCGCAAGCACCATGCCCACTCCGGGGATCGCTGCGGAGCCGAGAAAGCTGAACATGCCGGGGCTGCCGCCATCGATCTTGTTGACGCTGTTATAGGCATCGAGCGACACGCGGAATCTGTCGCCGAGATAGTCGAGCGCGAGTGCGCCCATCTTGCGTTTTTGTGTCTCGTCTTCAGCGCCCATGTCACCCGAGCCATACACGCCATTGAAACGCACGCCAAGACGCTGCTCGGGACCAAAACGCTTGCCCACGTCGGCATGCACCTGGAAATAGGAGTCCGAGACATAAGTGGTGGTCAGGTCCGCAACCGGCTGCGAGAGCGCGCGCTTGGTCACCATGTTCACCGAACCCGCCACGCTGGCCAGCGGCGGCATGCCGGAGAGCAGCACGTTCGGGCCACGCATGACCTCCACGCGCTCGAACATTTCAATCGGCACGGAATTGGCGGGCGCAATGCCGTACAGGCCGTTGGTGGCGATGTCCATGGCGCCCACGTCTAGGCCGCGCAGATTGAAGTTCTGCAGCAAGTGGCCCTTGTTGGTGGTGAAGACGACCGCCGCATCGTTCTCAAGCACGTCCTGTAGCGAAAGCGCAGACCAGTCCTCGGCCAGCTCGCGCGTGTAGGCGTTGACATGGACCGGCGCGTCGACGATCGACGTGGCACCCAGAATGCCCAGACGCGCGCCATTGGCGGCCTTGCGGCCCGGTGCGAGCGTCGGCAGATCCTCTCGCTCGTACTTGTCGCGCACGTTGACCTGCGGGAGCGTTTCTGGTTGCTGCGCCTGGGCTTCACCCGCAGCGTCCTGCGTTGCGGTCTGAGCCTGCGACGCAGAACCCGCGCTTGCGGCGACGAGCGCTAGAACAATGAGGTTGAGACGCGGCTTGAAGGCGGAACGTGATGGCATGGCAAGAAATTTGTGGAATGTTGGAGGTAGAAAAAAACGGAAGACGCGCGGCAGGTGCTAGCCCCCACGCTTGCGATAGCGCACGGCCAACCAGCCAAAGAACAACGCGAGCAATGCGCACAGCCCTTCGAGCAACAGGAAGTTGGCGTGGTACGTGCGCGAGGCCGCATCGGCGAACAGCGAAGGCAGCGCAAGGTTCAACAACGCCAGCGCCGGAACCATTGCATTGCAGAGCGCGGCAAGCCAGAGCAGGGCCGGTGCTGCGCGCGTCGCGCCGAGTCGCATTGCAAACGCCACGCAGCCCGACAGCAGGGCATAAAAAGTCCACTGATGAACGCTGTCGATATCCACCACGTGGGGCGCGAGCAATCGCGAGGCCACCAGCGTCGCGGGCAATGCCGCAGCGCACCCGACGCAGACACCGAGCGTGGCGTGGGACATGACGCGCACATGCAGGGGACGCTTTTCGATTTCGCGCGTCTTGCGCAGGCGCTTGGTGCGCGACTCGATCCACAGCAGATTGCCGGTATAGAAAATCAGCGCGCCACTGAGCCCGAGCAGTACATAGAGCACGCGCACGGGGTTGCCACCAAAGCTGCCGAAGTGCAGCGAGAAAAAGCTCACCAGCGAGGCGCTCAGCGCACTTCCCTTCTCGCCGGGGAAATACATGCGATCGTAGATCTGGCCCGTTGCCAGATTCACAAACGCCATGCCGTACTGCGCGCCGCGCTTGAAATGCCTGTCGTCCGAACCCGCCATCATCAGCACGGTGCGCTTGCCGCCCAGTCCGACGTAGTCGAGCGCCACGGGTTCGAAATTCGGCGCCTGCTCACGTACCTGGCGAATCAGCTCGGTGGGCGGCAGCCACTGTGAGCGCTGCACGTCGGGATGCTTAACGCCGTCGCGCTGCACCGTGGCTTGCAAGCCATCGCGGTAGATGAACCGGTCCTGCGCGGCGTAGATCCAGTCATGCAGGCCAAACACCGCCGCACTCAGGGCGATGACGATATGAAACGGCAGGCTCGCGACTCCCAGCAGGTTGTGCACGTCAAGCCACATGCGTTTGAAGTTGGCACCGATGCGCAGATAGAACAAATCCTTCACGAGCGACGGCAGGAGCACCACGATGCCCGAGAAAAGCGCCAGCGCGTACAAGAGCGAGACCACGCCGATCACCGGTTCGGCCCATTCGAGCGGCAGCGGAAGACCGCCCTTGCGGTGCAGGTAGTCGACAAAATTGCCGCTGTTGTCGGCCTCCCTGGTCACACCGGCTTCGCGCACCTTGCCATCGCGCTGCAACTCGAACCATTGCTCACTCTCGCGCGTGGACAGCCGCAGCAGCGGGGTCGCGCTGTCTGCACCCGGCAGGCGCAGGCTTAACCGGCCTTTGGCGTCCGGGTGTTGAGCCAGGAATTGCTGAACCGCCTGGTCGGAATCGGCACTCACGTCGAGCTTGGAGACTGCAGGCTGCGTCCATTGCCTTATCTCGGGCTCCAGCATCGAGAACGCACCGGCGTAGAACGCGATGAACAACAACAGGCCGCAGACGATGCCTACCCAACTGTGAACGTCGAGGTAGTCGCGAAGGGTTTGCGCCTTGATCTTCATTGCAGAACCCACCAAAGCGCAGCCGCTCCAAGATTGGCACCGACGAACCACACGAGGCAACGCAGACGGGTGCGCGCCAGAAAACCCACGCAGAGAAAAATGCACCACAGCGGCACCACCAGCCACATGGCAATTTGATCGCGCGCGGGCGCGATCACCGGCCCCAGCCGCTGTACATGAGCAGCCAACTGATCCAGAGCGACAGCGGAAATCCAAGCAGGAGCGCCACCAGCCCCTTGAAAAACAGATGGCGGTGCACTGGCGAATCCTTGTCCAACGCTTCGGCGCTCATGCCTTGAGCCGCTTGGTTCGCGCCGCATGAAACCAGCTCACGCATGGCACGGCCAACATCAACAATCCGAGTGCACAGGCCAGGGCCTCGCCCAAACCCAAACCCTGCCAGACGAGCGCCGCCGTGGCCAGCGCCAGCAACGCGGAGCCCGCCACAAAGCCCAAGGCACCGCGCACGCGAGAATCAAACCGGGGAGCGGCCAGACAGAAAAACCAGGCAGGCGCAATCGCCGCCACCCAACTCAGGATCAGCATTCTGAAAATTCACGTAAATTTAAAGAATGCGAATGATATTGGTTTTTATTTACATTGACTATTGTGGTGTTGCAACATCACTGTGCCGGGACGCCGGTCACCAGCGATTGATCTCGCTGTTCATCGCGACTTTCACAGCCTTGTCGCTTCACCGCGCGCCTCGCGGAAAACAGAACGGGCCGACACCATCACAGTATCGGCCCGCGCTTACCTCCCTCAGCAACTCCTCCCCCACCATTGGTTCAGCTTGCTGCATCGGCTTGAATCTTCTTCCGATCTCGCCTGGCGGCCCACTGTTTTGGGTTGCCGCATCAAACGCCTTCCGGCTGCTATGGCTGCAGCCTGATCTCCACCTCCCGTGCGCTTCTTCCCTTCGAGCCACTCGGCTCGCCCTACCCTGCTGTCGTCGTATGAATTCTCAAAACTTCGGCAACGCGACGTTTCTCATGAACACAATCAGAAACCAAAGCCCGATAAACGAATTAGATCGTTATTTGGCGCGCTTGTCTGTACTCCAAACGGGCGAATTTGCAATGCGGGATGTTAAAAACACCGTGAGAAATCAGCGGGAAAACCCTTGGTTTACTGGATCAAATGCGCTTTGATAAGTAAACGTGCGTGAAAACATGTGTTGAGAAAACTGATCGAAATATAGCGAACAGTCTATTTCCGCTCACGGACAAAGCCCCCGAAATATGCTCGCCAACGCAGCCGTCGGCGTCACAGACGCGGCAGCCGCGCCAGATCGGCTCTGAAGTACTTGCGCTGGGCCACCTCAAGCGATGCGAGTCGCGACTCCAGACTGCGCCGCAGGGATGCCGCAGGGACGGCCCTGTCGTGCAGCACGAGTTGCCAGAGATGCTCCAGCATTGCCGCGCAGCGTTGAATGGCAGAGATGCTTGCATCGCCCGCATCCTCGCTGACCGCCGCGAGCATGCGGGTGGTGAGCGTGAGCCAGTCCGGCAGCGACGAAGGCAGCAGAAGCTCGCAAAGCGAACGCAGTTCGCGGCCCGCCGGATCGCTGGCATCGCCGTCGCTCTGCGCAAGCTCGGAACGCAGCTCCTGAAGCGTCCAGACGCGTGCGCTCCAATTCACGAACGGGATTGCGGCACCCGCATCCTCGCCCATGTTCACCACGGCACCACGCGCAATGCGGCAGATGTAGATGATGTTCCAGTACGAGCCCGACCCCAATCCGTGGCGGCGGGCCAGCGCCTCGCCGGTCAGGATCCAGCGTACCGCAAGGCGTCGCCCGGCGTTCGCACCGAGCCGCTCCTGAAGCGCGGGAGCCAGCAGCCACAACGAATAGCCAAGGTTGGATGCCACCGCTTCCATGAGTGTGAGCGAATCGGTTTCCACCGCGCACACCAGCGCCAATTGCATATCGCGCAGCACCTGCCAAGCATCGTGCGCGCGTTGGTCGCTTGTTCTCGCCAGCAGCAGGGCACGCCTGCACAGCGCGCGCAAATTGAAATACTCCGCCGCGAGCCGCGAGCTGAGTCGCAACGAGGCCTGGCTCGCGTCTCCTTCAAAGAGATACCGCATCTGCTCCAAACGCATCAACGCCGCCGCGCTGCGGTCGTCCTGATGGTCACACCACGCGAGCCCGATCTCCGACATGGCTTCGAGCACCGGCGTGCGCTGCAAAAACTCTTCATGTTCGTCGACTGGATCGGGCGAGCGGCACAGCCGGTGAAGCTCGCGATACAACGCCCGCGCCTCGCCACCCTGCCGCGCAAGCCGCGCATAACGCGCCTGCAACGACAGCGCCCAGCGCTGTGACGCATCGCGGCCTTGCGATGCGTCCCAGCGCACCCGCGAGAGTCCGTCCATCACCTCGGGCATTGCGAGCCGCCCCTCTTCGGCAGACTGGCGAAGCACGAAAACGCGAATCCATCGATCCAGTCGTGCCTCAAGATCAGCATGCGCCGGAACATCCGTCGATCCTGCTGCCGCACCCGTGATCGTGCAGAGCAGGCTCTTGAGCGACGCCGGTGCGACCGCCCTGCCGTTGGTTGAGAACTTCAGGCGCTCCAGTTCGCCATCGGCCAGCCAGAACGGGCCATGTATGCGTCCGCGCAGGGACAGCGTGGCGATGTCCGCGCCCGTATTGCGTCCCCATCCCACCGCAATACCGGCCCGTGAGAATTGCTTGAACGCCCGGCTCAGCGCCATGGGAAAGGCCGAACCCGCCTGACCGGCAAAGTGCAGGTCGTGGGCTGGCACGCCGACATGTCCGGCGCGCCTTGCGACGGCCAGCGCCAGCAGGAACAGCGCCGCAAACCGTGAGCCACCGCAATCGCCAAGACTCCACGGCGCTTGCAACGCGATGGCAAGGATTGGCTGCTTTCGTTTCATCACAGGAATGTTATGAATGTTATGAATGTTATGTACCCTGATTGTACGCAGCCGCTCTTCGCTGGCATTCTTGCAACCGTTGCCCCGGACCCATACAACCCACCAAAGAAAGAAAGCCAAGCACCATGCTACGTCGCCAGTTCACTCTCTACACCTTGAGCGCCTGTGCCGCCGCCACCTTGCCGCTGGCCGGATGCTCTTCCGCGCCGCAAGCCAGTACGCCCGTCAAGCCGTGGTCGGACTTCGAATCGCTGTCCACTGGACGGCTTGGCGTGGCCGTGCTCGACACAGCGAACGGGCGCTGGGAAGGCCAGCGTCTCGACGAACGCTTTCCCATGTGCAGCACCTTCAAATGGCTGGCCGCAGCCCATGTGCTGCAACGCGTGGATCAGGGCCGCGAACAGCTTGACCGCCGCATCCGCTTTGGTGCCGAAGCGCTGGTCGAATACTCGCCCGTCTCCGAAAAACATGTCGGCAAGGAGGGCATGACGCTGGCGGAGCTATGCCACGCCGCCATCACCGTGAGCGACAACACGGCCGCCAACCTGATTCTGCAGACCCTCGGCGGTCCGCAGGGACTCACCGCGTTCGCCCGCTCGCTCGGTGACGAGACCACGCGTCTTGACCGTTGGGAGCCCGCGTTGAACGAGAGCGCACCGGGTGATCCGCGCGACACCACCACGCCGCGCGCCATGGTCAAGCTGCTGCAGCAACTCGTGCTCGGCGACGTGCTGTCGCCCGCCAGCCGCGCGCAATTGACGCAATGGCTTCAGGCCACGCGCACCAATCGATCACGGCTCGCGGCAGACCTGCCGCAGGGGTGGATCATCGGCAGCAAAACCGGCACCTCGGGCAACGGATCGGTCAACGACGTCGGCATCTTCTGGCCACCGCAACGCCCGCCGATCATTGCTGCGGTCTACGTCACAGAGGGCAAGGCCGACACCAAGTCCATCGAGCCTGCGATTGCCGCGGTCGCGCGCACCATCACACAAGGCAAAAACGCCCGCTGATCGGCTGCAACGTCAGAGCCCGAGCAGCCCTTCGACCAGTTCGCGCCGCGCGAGCTTGCGAGCGCTGCCGCGCTGCCAGTGGTAGATGTCGTAGCCGTTCGAGTAAAGCAGCGAGCCATCGGCCTGCACGTCGAACTGCGCGACATGGCTGGCGATCTCTTCGGGTGCTGCGTTGCGCCCTGCTTGGGCGATGAGCTTCCAGGACGCGGGCACGAGATTGCCCGCGTATTCCGGGTCGTTGCGGACCTTGGAGAGTTCGATGCGCCGCCCGTGCAGCCAGAGCGAACCGAGATCCTGGTCGAGCCCCGGCGCGCGCGGTCCGCCGGCCGAGCGCAGCGGCTCCTTGCCGTACAGCATCGAGAACACGTTCAGATAACCGAACACCGCCTTGCCAAGGCGCAGCGGCATCAGCAGCGCGTCCTTGGCGGCGCCGCCCGCCTTTTCGTGCAACGGCTTGTCGGCAGGTCTGCGAATCGAGTAGAGCACGCGGTCTTCGGAAATGCGCGGCGCGACGAAATCCCATTCCTTGTCGTCGAGCAGGCTGTCCATTTCACCCGCCTTATAGTCCACCCAATGCACGGCGGACTGACCCAGGCCCACGACCGCACCCGAGTCCGCATTGCGCGCAAGCCCCCATGACTGGTAGACCACGGTGGACTCGGCACCCGGCATGGCGGCTGGCGCGGCGTCGATGCTGTCGCCATGCGTGATCGCGCCCTTTTGCGTGCCTTCCTCGTCATAGACCTCAAGGTGCGCCGTGCCATCGCCATGCATGGCCGCAAGCACGACGTGCCGGGTTTGCGGCAAATAGGCCAGGCCGAGAATCTGTGTCTGTTGACGATGGAAGAGACGAATCTCGCGCTGCTCATCGAGCTGGTATCTGAACAGTCCGACCGTGCGCCCGACCGTCATCACGTAGTAGATGGTGCGCGGCTCACCGGCCTTGCACACATGCAGAAAGCGCGCCGGTGCCAGATTGCCATCGCCTCCCGCCGAACGCCCCCACAGCGCGGGGCCGATCAGTCCCTTGCTGTCCTCGCGGTCGGCGTGCTTCCACGACGTGGTGCGCTGCCGATCCGCCTCGCGCTGCAGCATTTCCTTGGCGAACGGCGAGACGATCTGCGTGCTGCGGCCATCGGCCTCGTGCAACCACAGTTCTCCCCCTGAAATGACGAGAAATTGCTGGCTCAAAATGGACTCCCGAATCGGATTGTTTGAATTTTGGGCGCTGGCCACAGCGATGGTGCGCCATGCCGCTATGGCTGGAAATATAGCGGTTTTATATCGCAAGCGGCGGAACGCGAAGGCGAAAGCAAAAAGGGGAACACATGGATCGTGTTCCCCGTTGTGTACACAGGCCCGGGTCGTGTGAAAACGCCTTCGCTTCAGTGCGCGCTCAAACGGTGTGCGCCGGGTTCCTTGTCCTTGCGCAGCTTGCCGACCTGAGCGGGCAGATCGGCCCAGGGCTGTAGACCGAATTGCGCGCGCATGGTGTTGAGCAGCGTGGCGATCTGCGCGTCGCTCAGGTTGTGGCGAAACGCGGGCATGGTGCCGGTCGTCGGCGTGGCGGCGGTCTGTATGCCGTTCAGGATCACCAGCGCGGCGTTGTTCGGTGAATCGGAATACAGGTTGGTATTCAGCGCCAACTGCGGACGCACGCCGAACATGCTGTCCTTCACTCCGGTCGCGTCGCTGTGACAGCTCGCGCACGCACCTTCGAACAATCGGTAGCCCTCATGATCGAGGGCGAATTTCGACTCCTTGAACTTGTCCGCGACAAATGCTTCGGCGTCGCCCGGCTTGGCGTTGCCGTCCTTGAACGACATGACGTAGCTGGCAAGCGCATTGAGGTCCGCATCGCTTTGCTGCGACAGGCCGTGGATCACGGGAGCCATCGGCCCCGCCGCCGAGCCGTGGCGCGGCGAGAAGCCGTGCTTGAAATAGGCGTAGAGATCCTCGGCCGTCCAGGGCAGCGGAGCGCTGGTCTTCGATGTCAGCGCGGGAACGCTCCAGCCATCGAGCGTACTGCCCGCAAACTTCTGCGCGCCGCCCAACTCGCCCGCAAACTGGTCGCGCGGGGAATGGCAGGCGCTGCAATGGCCCAGGCCTTCCGCGAGGTAGGCACCGCGATTCCATTCGGGCGGTTTGGTGGTGTCTTCGGGCACGGGGCCTTTCTTCAGATACACCCAGTTCCATGCGGCAATGCCGGCACGGATGTTGAACGGAAATTTCAGCGCCGTCTCCGGCGGCTGATGCTTCACCGCCGGTTGCGTCATGAGAAACGCGTAGAGCGACTTCATGTCCTCGTCGTTCACGCGTGTGAACGCGGTGTACGGAAATGCCGGGTACAGATACTTTCCATCGCGATTGACGCCGTGGCGCATGGCGCGCTCGAATGCTTCATACGACCAGCGGCCAATGCCGGTGTCGATATCGGGCGTGATGTTGGTGGTGTAGATCGTGCCGAACGGGCTCGCCATCGGCAGGCCGCCGGTGTTTTTGACACCACCGGGCGCCGTGTGGCACACCGCGCAATCGCCCATGGCCGCGAGCAATTTCCCCTTGTCGATCTGTTGCTGTGAAAAGCTGCCGGCCGGTGGCTGCGCCGTGGGTTCGATGGCCGGTTGATGGGTCAGCGCGAAGAAGCCGCCGATCACGATGATCAGCAGCACGAGCACGATGAGAACGAGTTTTTTCAAGGTACGCATGATGTAGGTTCCCCCTCTTTTCATCGGCTCGCAGCAGCTGCTGCGGCATTGGCGGCGGGTGCAGCAGGCGCGTTCTTGAGCGCTGCCAGCACACGGCTGGGGGTGAACGGAACCTCGCGCAGGCGCACGCCGATCGCGTCGAAAATCGCGTTCGAGAACGCTGCGGCACTCGGCACCGAGGCCGATTCCCCCGCGCCCATCGGCGCCTCATCGGGCCGCTCGACGAGCTGCAGATCGATCTCCGGCAGCTCGGGGAATCTGAGGATCGGATAACCACCCCACTCGAGCGCCGTCACGCCCTGTCCGTCGAACGTGACGAACTCCTTGAGCACCCGACTCGTTGCCTGCACGATGTTGCCGTGGGCCTGATGGCGCACCCCGGCGGGGTTGACCATCGCACCCGTGTCCTGCGCCACGTAGACCTTCCGGGCCGCGACCTTGCCGGTCTGCCGGTCCACGGTCACGTCGATCACCCACACGCACCACGCCGCGCCGTAGCCCGGAAACTTGCTGTGGAAATAGCGCGCGTAGGCAAAGCCGCGACCCTTCGCCAGTCGCTCGCCCGCAGCCGTCGGACTCCGGAACGCCGGACCTGCCTGCCAGTTCGACTGCGTCTTCATCGTCTCGATCAACGCCACGGCGCGCGGGTCTTTCAGATAACGCAGGCGGTATTCGATGGGGTCCGCCTTGGCACGGTAGGCGCACTCGTCGATCCAGCATTCGTGGGCGAACACGTTGGGCAGTGCGGACACGCCACGCAGCCACGACGCGCGCGCGATCGGCGCGGCATCCTGGCTGAGGATGTGGCGCTTGGGTATTCATACTGCGGCACCGCCGTGCGGTCGCCCATTTCCTGCACGACTGCCGTGTTCGCCACCTTGCCAGTCAGAAGCAGGGCGAGCACGGTTGCGCCGTTGGATGGATAGCAGGTGCGGAAATCGTAGCCCGTCACATGGCCCTTGTCGTCCAGCCCGCCGCGCACGCGAATGAGCTGCGCCGTGCCCTTGGGTTCCCACGCGTTCTCCTGCTCGCGCATGAGCTGCAAACGCACGGTCTTGCCGGTGATCCTGGCGATCAGCGCGGCATCGGCACTCACATCGTCCGCGCCGTTGCGGCCATAGCAGCCCGATGCCTCCATGCGCAGAATGTTCACCGCATCGTTGTCCACACCGAGCAGCTTGGCGATGTCCTTGCGCACGTCGTGCGGGTTCTGCGTGCCGGACCAGACTTCGACCACGCCGTCGGTCACGCGCGCCACGGCGCACGATGGACCGATCGATGCATGCATGTGATATGGCCATACGTAGTCGGCCTCGATCACGGTGGCGGAATTCTTGATCGCGTCCTGCGCGCCGTCTTCCACGACCAGATTGCGATCCTTCTTGGGATGATTGACCAGCGTCGCGTGCAGTCCGTTGAGCGACAGATCGGGCAGACCGGCCCATTCCTTCCATTGCACCTTGAGCTGCCGCATGCCGGCAATCGCCTGCTCTTCGCGCTCGGCCACCACGGCGACGAAGTCGCCCTGCACCACCACACTCAGAATGCCGGGCAGATGCTTGACCGAGTCCTTGTCCACCGAAACCAGCGCACTGCCGAACGGCGCAGCCGCATCCGCGCCACCGTAGGGTGGACGCACGACGCGCGCATGCACCATGCCCGGCAGGCGCAGGTCGTGCACATAGGTGAGCGCGCCCAGCACCTTGTTCGGAATATCGACACGTGCGACCGACTGGCCCATGTGCCTGAACTGGCTTGAGGGTCGCAACACGGTTTCGGCGTTGAGCGGCAGTTGCAGGTTCTGGCCCTGCACCAGCTCACCATAGGTCAGTTGCTTGCCACCCGCATGGGCCACGCCATCGCGCGTGGTGATGGCCGATGCAGGCGCGCCGAATTGCTGCGCGGCCAGCGTCACGAGCAGTTCGCGCACTTGCGCCGCCGCCTGCCGCAAGGGCTTGGCGGTGACCTGAATCGTGGCACTGGCAATGGTCGGGCCCTGATCGGGCGTCCTGAAGGTATGGCCGAGCACCATGGTGACCCGATCAAAGGCCACGTCAAGTTCATCGGCGACCATCTGCGCGAGCGCCGTGCGCACGCCGGTGCCGAGATCAACGTGACCGCAGAATCCCGTCACCTTGCCATCGGGGCCGATGGCGATGAAGCTGTCCACGCGATTGTCGGCAGGCACGGGAAATGTTTTCGCGACCGATGCTGGGACCGGCGGTGCGGCCGGTGCGGCGTTCTGCGCAAACAGATGAGTTGCCGTGGCAGATGCCACCATCACCAGGCCGCCGGCCTTGAGCAGTTGGCGGCGCGTGAGGGCGATGGCCGGTGTGTCGGTCTTCGTGATCATGCGGCCTCCTTGATCTTTTTCGTGGCGGCGCCCTGGGCAATCAATTCGCGTGCACGCGCCGCCGCCCGCATGATTTCCACATGGGTTCCGCAGCGGCACAAATTGCCGGACAGCGCCAGCTTGACCTGCTCATCATTGGCCGTCGGCTGCTTGTCGAACAGCGCCACCAGCGCCATCACCATGCCGTTGGTGCAGTAGCCGCACTGCGCGGCCTGCTCCTCGATGAAGGCCTGCTGCACCGGGTGCAGCGTGATCGCCGCGCCCGAGGCCGGGGCGGATGGCCTGGCTGCGCCGGAGCCCTCGATGGCGTCCTTGCCGAGCATCTGCATCTGCACGTCCTGCGCCACAGCGGCCTTGGCGGCAGCGGTGCCGGCGGGTGACAAGCCTTCAAGCGTGGTGACGTGCGCGTCTTCGACCACGCTGAGCGGAATCGAACAGGAGCGGGCGACCCTGCCATCGATGAGCACGGAGCAGGCCCCGCACTCTCCAAGCCCGCAGCCGTATTTGGGGCCGTTGAGCTGCATGTCGTTGCGCAGAACGTAAAGCAAGGGCGTATCGGGCGCGATGCCCTGCAGCTCGACCGGCTGCTCGTTCAAGATGAATTTCATATGGTGATTCCTGACTTCGGGGATGGCGTGGGGCATCCCGGGAACCTGATTTTTTGCCCATGCCAACGGCTCACAAAAGCGGCGGTTTCCTACAAATTCTGTAGGCCGTAGTGGGCAAAAAAAAGGGCCCGACAGTGGATGGCGTAAATGCTGTCCAAGCGTGTGCCACATTCCTCGCGCGCTCGCCGCTACTGGTAGAAACCAGATGGACAATCGGCATAGGCGTCAACAACATGACTGACGAAATACAACAACCATATCTATTGGAAGGAAAGGCGAGCATGTCTGCAACATCCGCAACGAAGCCCGTCGGCAAGAAGAAGATGCCTGCGGCGTATCTGATCCTCGGTGCCATGGTGCTGGGCATTTTTGTCGGCTGGATGGTGTTTGCCAATTTCCCCGACAAGAACGCCGCCAAGGAAATCGCGGGCTACATCTCGATCATGTCGGACGTGTTCCTGCGACTCATCAAGATGCTCATCGGACCGCTGGTTTTCTCCACGCTGGTTGTCGGCATTGCGCACATGGGGGATGCGGCGTCCGTGGGCCGCGTGTTCCTCAAGGCCATGGCCTGGTTCGTCACCGCATCGCTCGTGTCCCTGATATTGGGACTGATTCTTGCCAACGTGCTGCAACCCGGCAAGGATCTGGGATTGCCGTTGCCCGACATCGGTGCTTCGGCCAACCTCGCGACGGGCAAATTCACGCTCAAGGAATTCGTGAACCATCTGATCCCGAAATCGTTTGCGGAGGCAATGGCCAACAACGAGATTCTGCAGATCGTCGTGTTCTCGATGTTCTTCGGCGTGGCGCTCGCGGCGCTTGGCGAGAAAGGCAAGACACTGGTCTCGGCCATCGATGAGCTTTCGCACGTGATGCTCAAGATCACCGGCTACGTGATGAAGCTCGCGCCCCTGGCGGTGTTCGCCGCGATGGCAGCCACGGTGGCGGTCAACGGCCTTGGCATCCTGCTCAAGTTCGCCGTGTTCATGGGCGACTTCTACCTCGGCCTGTTCCTGCTCTGGAGTCTGCTCGTGGGAGCTGGCTTCGTGTTCCTCGGCCCGCGCATCTTCAAGCTGATCGTCCTCATCAAGGAAGCGTTCATGCTCTCGTTCGCCACGGCCAGTTCCGAGGCGGCGTACCCGAAGATCCTCGACGCGCTCGACCGCTTTGGTGTCAAGCGCAAGATTTCGAGCTTCGTCATGCCGATGGGCTACTCGTTCAACCTCGATGGCTCGATGATGTACTGCACCTTCGCGACGCTGTTCATCGCGCAGGCCTACGACATCCATCTGCCGCTGAGCACGCAGATCACCATGCTGCTGATCCTGATGCTGACTTCCAAGGGCATGGCGGGCGTGCCACGCGCATCGCTGGTGGTGATCGCCGCAACGCTGAACCAGTTCAACATTCCCGAAGCCGGACTGTTGCTGATTCTGGGCGTGGACACCTTCCTCGACATGGGCCGCTCGGCGACCAACGCGGTCGGCAACTCCATTGCATCGGCAGTCGTTGCCAAGTGGGAGGGCGAACTGCTGCCCGAGGACGAAGCCGCAGCGCACGCGCTCAAGCTCGATGCGGAGGCCGCGCGCGAGGCGCAGCCACTGCCCACACCCGACGTGGCCTGAACGCAGGTGCCGTGATGAAGGTGCACTCTCTCATTGGTTGCCATCCACGGGTCTGGTGCCTGTCGCTGGCGTTCATTTGCAGCACCGCCGTTTTGGCGCAGACGCCCTCGCAGGATGCGGCTTCCGTGGCCAGCACGGCCTGGCTGAGCAGCCTGTCCGCGCCCGTGCATCTGGAGGGAACGCTCGCCAAGGTGCAGGCGAGCGGCGCCGTGGCGATTGGCTACCGCGACAGCTCGGTGCCGTTCTCCTATCTCGATACGCAGGGCAAGCCGATCGGCTACTCGATCGAGCTGTGCAGGCTGCTGGTCCAGGCCATCGCGAAGGCAGTCAACCGGCCAGTCGAGGTCCGCTGGGTGCCGGTCACTTCCGCCACACGATTCGACGCCATCACCTCGGGACGTGCCGATCTCGAGTGCGGCTCCACCACCAGCAACCGCGAGCGTCAGAAGACGGTCGCGTTCTCGCCCACGTTCTTCGTCGCGGGCACCAAGCTGCTGGTGCGCAAGGGCTCGCCGGTGCGCGACTACCTGCAGCTTAAGGGCCGTAAGGTCGCGGTCACCGCGGGCACGACCAACGAGAAGACGCTGCGCGAGCTGTCCGATCGCTTCAAGCTCGATCTGCAGATCACGCCGATGCGCGACCATGCCGAATCGTTCGCTCAGGTGACCCAGGGCACCGCCGACGCGTTTGCCACCGACGACGTGCTGCTCTATGGCCTGATCGCGCAGACACCCGGCGGCCGGGGACAGTATGCGGTGGTAGGTGACTTCCTGTCATACGATCCCTATGGCGTCATGTTCCGCAAGGACGATCCGCAACTCGCGAAACTCGTCGCCGAATCCTTTCAGGCGCTGGCGGCCGATGGCGAGATCGAGCGCCAGTACCGGCGCTGGTTCCAGCGCAAGCTGCCAGGCGGCGGTCAGACGCTCAATCTGCCGATGAGTCCGCAGCTCGAAGTGATTCTGGAGAGCCTCGCGGCCACGCAGAAGGAGTGACGGCGCGCGCGGCTATTTGTCGCGCCGCTTCCTGCGAAACGCGAGCCATGCCGCAATTGCCGTGAACGCAAAGACGATGAACACGACGATCCAGAAACCGTGTTCGTCCTGCGCAAGCGGAATACCGCCGACGTTCATGCCGAAAAGGCCCGCAAGAATGTTGATCGGCAGCGCCAGCACGGTCACCACCGTCAGCACGAACAGGCTGTTGCCGTTGTCCTCGTTGAGCGCGGCCGCCACTTCTTCCTGCAGGAAGCGGATGCGATCCTGCAGCGTCATCATGTCGCGCAGCATCAGCGAGAACTCTTCGCTGGCCGCCGCCAGACCCTGACGGTCATCGTCGCTCATCCAGCCCGGTGGATGCTGAAGCAAACGAAACAGCGCGGCGGGCTCAGGCGCCAGCAGGCGCTGCAATCGCACCAGCAGGCGGCGCAGCTTGCCCAGTTGCGCGCGCGGATGCTCGTAGCGCCGCGCAAGAATCGCGTCCTCGATCTGATCGACGCGCGCGGTGGTCTCGCGTACCACGCGCACCAGCACGTCGGCCTGGGTCCGCATCAGATGTTCGAGCAGCTCCGCCGTCGTCGCCGGATTGTCGCCGCTGCGCACCGCGGCGCGCAGCTCATCGACCGAGCGCAAGGGCTTGGAGCGTGCCGAGACCACCAGGCGGTCATTGACGCCGATCCACAGCGTCGCGAGATCGGCCGATTCGAAGTTGAATTCGAAATTCACGTCGTTGAGCACCGCAACCAGCCAGTCGTCGGCGCGCTCGATGCGCGTGGAGGTCAGCCCCTCCTGCAAGGCCTCGAAGAAGGTGTCGGGCAGCGCAGCGTATCGCGCGAGCCAGCGCTGCGACAACGCATTCGAGAGATTGAAGTGCAGCCAAAGAAATTCCTTGCCGGGCGCTGCTTCACCTGCATCGGCACCGGCGTCGGCAGGGTCCGCAGCGGCGGTCGCTGCGTCGTGCGCGGCCAGCCAGGCCGCCGCCTCATCCGCCGTCACGGGCTGCGCCGGCTGGCTCGAATGCTGGAAGAACCGCCAGCCACAGATCAGGCCCGAATCCGGCGCCGCCAGCGGCCTCTGCGACGTTGCATCACTCACGAAATTTCCCCCAACCTCAGTTGTGGCGCGGAACCTGGTGTTTGAAAAAACCAACAACCCAAAAATGCCGCGCCGACCATGAACGCCACTCCCGTCCCACCATCCGCCAACACGATTGCTCCAGAGGGAAACGACGCATGATTGTCGCTTCCAGTGACAATTTCATGACCGTGGTTACGCGCGTTTCCCACCGCGCTTTCATAGCTACGAACACGCATCCGTTTTCGGCGATCAACGTTTGTTTGCATATTCTGGATCCCTTGGATGACGACAAAGCATCGCCTTCACGTATGCTATCAACGAATAGGTTTCAATAGATTCACTCGGCGCACAGGACGACACCCCTGAAATTCGCTGCGACGCCGGGCAAAAAATAAAAAGAGGAAGTGAGAGAAGCGCGAGGCCGCTGCCACCGATCCGGTAGCAGCGTCGGCGAAGGCGTCATCGGCGCCTTCGCCGACGAGCTTCGACAGGTCTTCATCACGCGGCGGCGTACCAAGCCACGCCGTCCTTCACCACGCGGCCGATTTCGCCGCGATCCAGCAAATAGTTCAAACACGCCAGCGCCTCGCCGGTCGCGAGGTGATAGTGCATCGAATTGGCATCGATGGGACGCGAGAACAGTGCGCTGAACGTATCCACCACGCGCATCGGTTCCTTGGCCAGCGCCTCGCGCAAACGTTCAAACGACTGGTGCTGGCCATTGCGCAAATGGTCAAGGCGCGCATGCAGGCCGTGAAAACATTCATCGTGCGCAGGCATCACCAGCACGTCATCCGGAATGTTCTTCTCCAGCCAGTCGAGCGACTCCATCCATTCGCCCATGGGATTGGCCAGCGGCTCCAGTGGATGCACCGAGACGTTCGATGAAATGCGCGGCAGCACCTGATCGCCCGAAATCAGCAGCTTCTCCTGGGCGTTGTACAGACAGGCATGCTCGGGCGAATGGCCGCGTCCGATGATCACCTGCCAATCACCATCTCCAATGCGCAGTTGCTGGCCGTGCGAGAGCCGCTGGAAACTATCCGGCAAGGTATAGATCATCTTGCCGAACGCACCGAAGCGCGCGCGGTATTTCTCGATGGCCGAGTCCGGCCAGCCTGCTTCATGAAAGTAATCGACCGCATCCTTGGGGGCCTCGCGGCTCATGTCGGAGACCGCGACGCGGCAGGTCAGATATTCGAGTCGTGACATCCACAGCCGCACGCCGAAGCGCCGCGTGAGCCAGCCGGCCATGCCGACGTGGTCGGGATGCATGTGGGTGACGAACACGCGCGTGAGTTTGCGGTTGAAGGGCTCGGCGGCGAGCAGCCGGGTCCAGATGTCCACCGTTTCCTCGGTGCGCGGACCGGTATCCACGATCGCCAGTCCATCGCCATCTTCGAGCACCCAGACATTGATGTGATTGAGCGCCAGCGGCATGGGAAGCCGCACCCAGTACACGCCCTTGCAGACTTCGCGCCAGTGGCCGGCGGCCGGGGCATCCATCGGATAGGAGAGCTTGTCTTGCGGCATGCGCGTGATTCCTTGTGTCCTGTTGCGGTCGGTGTGCAGTCCCGGACGGGTTCCTGCATGCTGGCGATGAAAACGCATCATGCCGCCAATTCGGGCAGAGAGAATCGCTGGCTGTCACCTGCATTCCAGCGCCCCGCCCGGTCCGCTCACGCGAATGCGGCGTCGCGTCCCTCACATTCGCCTGAAACTCGTGCTTGCAAGCTCACGGAAATGCAGCAAAATGGACTGCTTGTCTGCGCGGAGTCATCGGCGCCCGGGCGTCACATCAGCCACGCGGCGCACAACGGATTTCCCGAAGCGCCCGGCCCGGCAAGGGTGTAGGCTGGTTTCTCATTTCTGCTCGAAGAAAGAAGGGCTCGTATGAACCAAGTGTCTCCTGTCCCGCAGGCCCGACGGGAAACGCTGCGCGGCGTCCTGCCGAAGGTGGCCGAACTGCTGCAAAAACGCCGCGCCAACGAAATCGACGACGAGGTGATCGACGATCTGGTGTCGCTGTACTGGCTGGAATGGGTGGGCGGCAGCCTGCAACTGACCACCACAGGCAAGAACGTGTGCAGGCAATTGCTGGAATGATGTCCAGCCATCCCATGAACTGACAAAAACACAGGGCGCACGAAGCGCCCTGTTGTCATCTGAGGGATCGGTCACCGAGGGTGACGACCGCAAGGCGGCGCAAGCCGCCCTGCTTCACGCCTTCATCGCTCCGACGATCAAAGCGCTCCATCCCCGAGCACGATGCCTTCGCGCCGTGGATCGGCACCACCCTGAAGCAGCGTCTTGCCATCCTTGGTGACACGCAGAATGGTTGCCACGCCGCTCGATTGCGCCGACGTGTTCACGGTGTGGCCCTTGGCCTTAAGACCGTCGATCAGCGCCGTCAGATCAAGCGAGGTGTTCGAGCCGTCGATGCCGGTGGTCGGGCTGTTGGATGCACCGGTATTCACCAGCGAAGTGGCCTGCTGCGCATCGAGTCCCCAGTCGAGCGCGCCGACCACGGTCTTCATCACGTACTGGATGATCGCACCGCCGCCCGGCGAGCCGGTGGCCATCACGAAGTCACCCGGCTTGTCGCCCTTGAACACCAGGGTCGGAGCCATGGTGCTGCGCGGGCGCTTGCCCGGCGCCACGCGATTGGCAATCGGCGTGCCTGCGCTGTCCACCGGAGCTGCCGAGAAGTCGGTGAGCTGGTTGGTGAGCAGGAAACCGTTGACCATGTGGAACGAGCCCATGCTGGATTCCACCGTGGTCGTCATCGACACTACGTTGCCATAAGCATCGACGACGGAGATATGCGTTGTGCCATGTTCGACCGTCTTGTCCACGCCCAACGGCACCGCGCCAAGATCACCGGCCTGCGCGGTGCCCATGCTCTTGTCCACGTTGATCAGCGATGCGCGCTTCTTCAGGTAGTCGGGATCGAGCAGCGTGGACACGCCCTTGCCGGGAAGCGGAATGAAGTCGGTGTCGGCCACGTACTTGTCGCGATCCGCATAGGCGAGACGCTCGGCCTCGGTCAACAGATGCACGCCCATGACGCTCGGCACGCCGCCTTCGTTGAGCGGCGCTGCGGGCGCATACGCCTTCATGTCGAACTGGCTCAGGATGCCGAGACCCTGGGCAATCGCGATGCCGCCCGACGAGGGAGGCGACATGGTGCACACATGGTAGGCGCTGCGGTAGTTCACGCAGACCGGCTCGCGCTTCTTGGGCTGATAGGCGGCCAGATCTTCGAGCGTCATCAGGCTCGGGGTCATCGGAGTCTTGGCGGCATCGTCACCGACGGTCTGCCCGGCCTTGGCGACGATGGCCTTGGCAATGTCGCCCTTGTGCAGTGCATCCGCGCCGCCGCTGGCAATCGCGCGCAGCGTGCTCGCGTAGGGCTTGTTGGTCATCGTCTCGCCGGTCACGCGCGGCGTGCCATCGGCGTGGAAATACGTGGCCATCGCATTGCCATCGAGCGCAAGACTCGTGGCGTTGCTCTTGATCGCATCGCCGAGTAGGCCAGGGATCTTGAAGCCATCATCCGCGAGCTTGATGCCGTAGTCGAACAGACCATTCCACTGCAGCTTGCCGTGCTCCTTCTGCGCCATCTCGAGCATGCGCAGCACACCCGGAACGCCGATGGAGCGGCCACTGCGGCGCGCACTCGGCAGCGGCGCGCCGGAGTTCGGATCGGCCTGGTTCTGGCGCGAAAGATAGTAGCCCGTGGCCGCTGCGGGTGCGGTTTCGCGACCGTCATAGGCGACGACCTTCTTGCTCTGTGCGTCGTAGTAAACCATGAACGCACTACCGGCAATGGTGCTCGACTGCGGCTCCACCAGACCCAGCACGGCCTGCATCGCAACGGCCGCATCAACGGCCGTGCCACCGGCCTTGAGCACATCGCAACCGGCCTTGGTTGCAAGCGGCGTGTTGGCGATGGCCATGTAGCTGCTGGAGGTCTTGGCCTTGAGGCCGACGCGGTAACCGGACGCAGGTTCGGGCGATGCGGGATCACCTGCCACACCCGATCCCACCACCACCGATCCGCCATTGCTGCCCAGCGTCGTGCAACTGTTGGCGTTGGTATCGACGATCAGGTTCGACGCGTCGTCGCTGTTGTGGCTGCTGCCGCCGCAACTGGCGAGAAACACCGCCAGTGCCAACGGTGCGAGTGGCCAGAATTTTCTTGTTTGCATATAGGTCTCCTTTGTTGTGCAAGTGATGCAGGCGCAGCGTCTTTACCGCCGAAATCGATCACGAACCGATCGGCGCAACCGCGCCATGGGTGCGGAAAAGCCAGCTGACATTAGCAGCTTGTGCCCGCTCCATGGATTGGTGTTTTGCCTATCAAAAACAAATGTCGATACAAAAAAGACAAAGTTACGCAAACAAGGAAGACGCTACGGGAGTTGCAATCTACGCAGCCTGCGATACAGCGTGCGCTCGCTGACGCCAAGCCGCGCCGCAAGCGCGCTGCGGCTCATGCGGCGGTCGGCGGCCAGTTCACTCAGCGCATCATCCGAGACCTCACGGGAGCGCATGACGACGGATGGCGGCGGCGGCTTGCTCAACACAGGCCCCGGCCCGGAAGGCCCGGTCGCCGCATGCAACTCCTCGGGCAGATGCTCTTCGCGAATCGCACCCCCATCGGCAAACAGGCGTGCGCGCGCTATCACGTTGCGCAACTCGCGCACATTGCCGGGCCACGCATGACCGACGAGACGCGCCATGGCCCCGGCGGTGACCGCGCGCGCCTTGCCGCCCGGCTCCTGCTGGCGCAGGAATGATTCGACCAGCAGCGGAATATCGCCGGGCCGTTCGCACAGCGCAGGCAGACGGATCGGCAAGGCATTGAGCCGATAGAACAGATCCTTGCGAAAACGGCCATCGCGCACCATCGCATCCAGCGGCAGGTGCGTGGCGGCCACCAGCCGCACATCCGCCTGCCGCGTCTCCACACTGCCCACGCGCCGGAACGTGCCGCTCTCAAGCAAGCGCAGCAGCTTGACCTGCAGCGCGAGCGGCACGTCGCCGATTTCATCGAGGAACAGCGTACCGCCATGAGCGGTCTCCACGAGCCCCACCTTGCGCACGTGCGCGCCGGTGAACGCGCCCTTTTCATGACCGAAGAGTTCGCTCTCGAACAGGTCATAGGGCAGCCCCGAGCAATCGACGATCACGAACGGTTCCTGCGCGCGCGTGCTGGCCTCGTGCACGGCCTGCGCGAACAATTCCTTGCCCGTGCCGGACTCGCCGAGCAGCAGCACCGGCAGGCGCGACGGCGCAATGCGCTGCACCGCAGAGAGCGCCTGATTGAAGGCCGGTGAACGCCCCACCAACTGCGCCTGTCCGGCAATCGGCGATGCATGGCGCAAGGTGTTCAGTCGTTCGACGAAGGCGACGATCTCGCCGTGCTCGTCCATGATCGGACGAAGCTCCACATCCACATGCTCCGGCCCGCGCGGCGTGTGATGTACGTGCAGCACACGGTCCGGCGCCCGCAACGCCCGCGCCTGCGCCATCGGGCAGTGCTCGCCCGACTGATCGCAAGGCGCGTCGTAGCCGTGCGAAACCCGAAAGCACTTCTGCCCGAGGAATGGCCTCGCGTCGGTGCCGAACTGCTGGCGATACGCGGCATTGCCCGCAAGGATGGTGTATTGCGCATCCAACACGATGGCGGGCTGAGCGTCATTCTCGAGAAACGAGATCAAGGCCTGAACCTGGGGTGCAGACGACGGCGACAACGACGGCGGCAATTGCGAACTGGGCTGTGGTTTGGCGGCTGATGCTGGCATGGCAGCCATTCTGACATATGGCAGATTAACTGCCATTTGGGAGTTAAAGACTGCCATTCGTTGCGCATCATCAAATATCCATGCCGCATGGAGACGATGGAAAGCTCGTTTCAAAACAATCACTTGCCTTGATTTCCAACAACTCAACAGATGCTGGCACGTTTATTGAATTGATTTAGGGCCTGTTCACACAACCCACGGGGTCGCGCAAGCCAGACAGGACCGCTCATGCCGCAGGGGCGGCCCTGTCTGGCTTGCCCGAAGGGTTGTGCAGTCTTGGGCGGTCTGCGGCGTTGCAGTCTCTCGCAAGGTACCTACCTTGCTTCGAGCCTGCGCCTTGCATCCCATCCCAAGACTGCACAACGCGATCCCCGTGCGTTGTGTGAACAGGCCCTAGATCACAGAACGTGAACATGCAAGAAAAACGCAATGATGAAACACCATCGACGCAACCGGCACCATGCGAATTGAGCACTTCTTCGACAAGGACAGCAGCACGTTCAGCTACATCGTGCTCGACGAGGCCAGCAATCACTGCGCCATCATCGACAGCGTGCTTGGCTACGACCCCAAGTCGGGCCGCACCTCGCGTGAAGGGGCCGAGCAGATCGTCGCTCGCGTCAACGAACTGGGTGCAGCCGTCGACTGGATTCTCGAAACCCACGTGCATGCCGACCATCTGAGCGCTGCGCCGTTCATCAAGTCGCAACTCGGCGGCCGCGTCGGAATCGGCGCGCACATCCGCACCGTGCAGAACGTGTTCGGGAAGCTGTTCAACGCAGAAGAAGGTTTCGCGCGCGACGGTCGCCAGTTCGATCATCTGTTTCGGGACGAGGAGCAGTTTGCGATCGGCAATCTGCAACTGCGCGCCATGCACACGCCCGGCCACACGCCCGCCTGCATGACCTACGTGGTGCAGGATGCCAATGCGCCCGAAGCCCCGCCGCCGCCTTCGTCGGCGACACGCTGTTCATGCCCGACTACGGAACCGCGCGCTGCGACTTTCCCGGCGGCAACGCGCGCACGCTGTTCCACTCGATTGCGCGCGTGCTCTCGCTGCCTCCCGAGACCATGCTCCACATGTGTCACGACTACCAGCCCGGTGGGCGCGAACTCCGATGGACGAGCACCGTTGCCGAGCAGCGCGCGAACAATGTGCATGTGCACGATGGCATCGAGGAAGACGCATTCGTCACCACGCGCGAGGCGCGCGACGCCACGCTCGCCATGCCCGTGCTGCTGCTGCCTTCCGTGCAGGTGAACATGCGCGCGGGCAACCTGCCTCCGGCCGAAGCCAACGGCATCCACTACCTCAAGATTCCGATCAACGCGCTGTGATTCGGGCAGCGTCCACAGCGCGTCCAAAACCATACAACAGGAGACCGTCATGGACATCAAGGCATTGAACAAGGAGCTGGCCGTCAGCGCGCAAATCACTGCGGCCGACCTGCCCGCCATTGCCGCCGCCGGCTACCGCTCCATCCTCTGCAATCGCCCCGACGGCGAGGCCGGCGATCAGCCGGGTTTCAACGAAATCGAACGCGCCGCGAATGCATCCGGCTTGCAGGCCGCCTATCTGCCGGTCGAATCCGGCAAGGTGACCGACGAGCAGGCTCAGCAGTTCGGCACGCAGCTTACGCAACTGCCCGGTCCAGTGCTCGCCTACTGCCGTACCGGCACACGCTCGGCAACGCTCTGGGCGCTGAGCCAGGCGCGCGCCCAGGCCCCGTCGCCACGATTCTGGAGACCGCGCGCAGTGCGGGCTACGACCTCTCGGGCGTGGTACGGCGCATCACCAACGGCGGGCGCACGCCGCTGGACGTGGTGGATGCGACGCACGACGTCGTCATCGTCGGCGCGGGCGCTGCGGGCATCTCGGTGGCGGCCAGCCTGCTCACGCGCAAGCCCGGCCTGGACATCGCCATCATTGATCCCGCCGACGTGCACTATTACCAACCCGGCTGGACCATGGTCGGAGCGGGCGTGTTTCCGCCGTCTCATACCGCACGCACCATGGCAAGCGTGCTGCCGCCGGGCGTGAAATGGCTCAAGGTCGCGGTGGCCGCGTTCGAGCCCGAACGCAATGCCGTGGTGCTCGATGGCTGCCGCGTAGTAAAGTACCAGCAGTTGGTGGTCTGCCCCGGCCTCAAACTCGACTGGAACGGCATCGAAGGGCTCGCCGAAACACTGGGACGCAATGGCGTCACGTCGAACTATCGCTACGACCTGGCGCCCTACACCTGGGAACTCGTGCAGCAGCTCAAGGGCGGCAAGGCCGTGTTCAGCCAGCCGCCCATGCCGATCAAGTGCGCGGGCGCACCGCAAAAGGCGATGTATCTCTCGGCCGATCACTGGAAGCGCGAGGGCGTGCTCAAGAACATCGACATCCAGTTCTGCAACGCCGGCGCCGTGCTGTTCGGCGTGGCCGACTACGTGCCCGCGCTCATGGAGTACGTGAAGGCCTACGACATTCATCTGCAGTTCTCGCACCAGCTCGTGTCGGTGAACGGCCCGCAGAAGGAGGCCACGTTCGCGCGCGCCCACGCGGACGGCAGCAAGGATCGCGTGACCCTGCCGTTCGACATGCTGCACGCCGTGCCGCCGCAGAAAGCGCCCGACTTCATCCGCGTGAGTCCGCTCGCCGATGCGGCCGGCTGGGTTGACGTCGATCCGTCCACATTGCGTCACAAGAAGTTCGAGAACATCTTCGCGCTCGGCGACTGCACCAACACCACCAATGCCAAGACCGCGGCGGCGGCGCGCAAGCAGGCGCCGGTGGTTGCCAACAACGTGCTGGTCGCGCGCGGCGTGCTCAACGGTCTGGCAAGCTACGACGGCTACGGCTCGTGCCCGCTGACGGTGGAGCGCGGCAAGATCGTGCTGGCCGAATTTCTCTACGGCGGCAAGCTCGCGCCTTCGTTCCCCAAGTGGCTGATCGATGGCACGCGGCCCTCGTCGCTCGCATGGCTGCTCAAGGAACGCATTCTTCCGCCTGTCTATTGGGATGGCATGCTCAAGGGCCGCGAATGGCTGGTGCAGCCGGTGCTTGCGGATGGCGTGAAGACCTGAGCGAATGAGCGGCTACCTGCTCAGCCTTCCGATGGGCTCGGGCGTGGGCATGGTGCTGGCGCTCACCCGCGCGGTTGGCGGCATTCTGGCGTCGCCGTGATGCTGTTTCTTCGCCGCATGGGCGTGATCGGCCAGCAAGGCATCGACAGATGTGCAAACGGGCCCTTTCGGGCCCGTCGGTGTTGAGGGCAGGAGCCGCATTCGACCCTCGCCAGTTGGCATTACTCCGTCGGCGTTTCCACGCGCCCGTCGGGATGTCTGGCAAAGCGCTTTTCCTTGCCATGCGTGTGCGCACGCGTAGGCCATGGCCAGCCGCCGAATTCGGTGCGCTGGAAGTCGTGCATCGCCTTCATCAGATCCTGCTCGGTCGTCAGGACGAATGGTCCGCGCGCCACCACCGGTTCACCAATCGGGCGGCCCTGAAGCAGCAGCACCTCAATGGTTTCGCTGCCCTCATTCTTGAGCGGCACGGGCTGATCGGACTGCAGCGTCAGCATCACGCGCTGATCGAAGCGGTTGTCGCCCACGGTCAGCGTCTTGCCGGTCGTGAGGTAGATCGCGCGATTCAGGCCCGCCACCGCCGCAGGCAGCGTGAGGCTTGCGCCCGGCTCCATCGTGACGATCCAGATCGCCACGTCGGCATTCGGCTCGCTCGCCCATGAGGCCTTGGGAGGACGCAGGGCCTTGGTCACGCCTTTGTCCGCCGTGCCATCGACGGGCGCATAGTCGCCCGCGACCACCTCGACCTCGCTGCGGCGTCCATTCGCATCGGTGCTCACCACATGCGGAATATCGTTGGCCCAGAACATCGTGAAATCCGGGTCGGCCATCTTGTTTTTGGCAGGCAGGTTCAGCCAGAGCTGGAACAGGTCGAGCGTGTTGCCCTTGTCCTCGTGCACCATCGGAAACATCTCGCCATGCTGCACACCCGCACCGGTGGTGAGCCACTGCACGTCGCCTTCGCCATAGCGCGCCGTCGCACCCAGCGAATCGGCGTGATCGACGAGACCCTTGCGCACGATGGTCACGGTTTCAAACCCGCGATGTGGATGCGCCGGAAAGCCCGGAACGGTGTCCCCGTGGTACATGTTCCAGCCGTCGCGGCGTGCGAAATCCATGCCGATGTCGCGGCCATTGAGCAGCGCCGCGTCCGGGCCTAGCTTGCCATTGCCTTCGGGATAGAGATCCTGGTGGTAGGCCCGAAGATGAAGGGATCAAGGCCGGGAAGGCGGCCTTCAATTGCTTGCGCACTCAGAATGAGTGGCTGGGGTTGGTTGTTGATTGCGTTCATGTGAATCAGCTCCTTTGTGAGGTGCAGTGAGTCGCTGCCCGGTCTGCATCCGTCGATAGGACATAGATGGTGCCGGCCGCGACGATTTCAAGACAATGCTATCAATTTGTATATATCAATCGTTTTGATATATCGCAAAGTATGGCACAGCCCGTTTGCGCCATGGCGAGTTCCAGCTCCGCGCGCAGCACATGCAGCATGTGCGCGACCCCGGGCATGCCGGCCACCGCGAGCGCATGAAGCTGAGGCCTGCCCACGAGCACCGTGGTCGCGCCAAGCGCAAGCGCCTTGACGATGTCGGTTCCGAACCGCACACCGCTGTCGAGGATCAGAGGCACATGGCTCGGCACGACCGCGCGGATGGCGGGCAGCACTTCGATGGGAGCGACCACGCCATCGAGCACACGCCCGCCGTGGTTGGAGACCACGATGGCGTCGGCGCCCATGGCGACCGCGCGGCTGGCCGCAGTCGGCGACAGAATGCCCTTGACGATGAGGGGCAGCGCCGTCTGGCTGCGCAGCCAGGCCAGATCGTCCCAATCCGGCGCCTGGGTTGCGAGTGGCGTGCCGAACACGATGTGTTCGCTCATCAGATCCGAGGTCTGGCGCGGCGGGCTTGCCGCGCCGCGCAGATTGACCGGATCGATACCCGGCGGCAGCGTAAATCGCGAGCGTTTGATGCCTGCGTCGACGGTCCACACCACGGCCTCGTAACCCGCATCTTCGGCGCGGCGCACAAGGCTCAGGGTGTCCTCGCGCAGCGGCTGGCTGTACAACTGGAAGTACAGCGATGCCCCGCGCCCCAGCTCGCGTCTGGCAGCCTGCGCGGCCTGGGCGATGTCTTCCATCGTGTGCGTGGCGAGCGTGCTCACCATCATGCCGGTCTGCATCGCCATCGCCGCGCGCACCGTCGCCAGTTCGCCCTGCGGATGCACCAGACGCTGATAGGCGACCGGCGCGAGCATGATCGGGCTCAGATGCTCGCTGCCCAGCAGTTGCGTGCGCGTATGCGCACCCGACAGATCGGCAAGCGGCTCGGGCAGCAGTTTCAGCGCATCGAATGCTTCGCGATTGCGCCTGAGCGACACCTCCCGGTCGGCTCCGCTCTGGAGGTGGTTCCAGGCATCGCGCTCCACATGCCGGATCGCGTGACGCTCGTAGTCGGGCAGCGAATGGATGTCGGCGGGAATGCGCTGGTGCGCGGGCAGCATGGGCTCGCCCAGGGCGGTGGACGGTGTCGGGTCTGAGAGCATGCCCGATGATAATTGTTCTTATTTTCCAATCGCGTCGATACCTCTATCGATCTTGGTTTTCAACCGTTCGCCAGCAGGAAAAACTCAGCGCGCCGCCGCCTTTGCCGCAGTGCGGGCGCTGACGCGCGAGCGCAGCGTATCCAGCAAATCCGCAGGCAGGAACTTGAAGGCCACCTGCAGCAGGAAATAGGCAATCAGCCCGTCGTCAAGCCACCCGAGCACGGGAATGAAGTCCGAGACGAAGTCCACCGGGCTCACGACATACAGCGCCGCCAGGACGGTCACCAGCTTGGCCGCATTCGGTGCACGCGGGTCGCGCAGCACGGCCCAGGCAAGCATGATTTCCTTGCGGAACATAGTGAACAGACGACCGAGCTTCCACATGGCAGGCACTCCCATCCAAAGAGAAAAGGACTAGGGCCTGTTCACCCAACGCACGGGGATCGCGTTGTGCAGTCTTGGGATGGGATGCAAGGCGCAGGCTCGAAGCAAGGTAGGTACCTTGCGAGAGACTGCAACGCCGCAGACCGCCCAAGACTGCACAACCCTTCGGGCAAGCCAGACAGGGCCGCCCCTGCGGCGTTGCGTTCCTTGCGCGGGTGCCTACCCGCGCGGCGTCACGCGCCTAGCATGAGCGGCCCTGTCTGGCTTGCGCGACCCCGTGGGTTGTGTGAACAGGCCCTTGCTGAAACCGTTTCAGCAAGTCCTTAACGTGTGGTCATCTGTGCGGATGACAAGAGGGGGCGATTATTTTTGTGGGCTGAGCATTGCAATGCCACCCATGTACGGGCGCAGCACCTCGGGGACGGTGACCGAGCCGTCGGCGTTCTGGTAGTTCTCGAGCACCGCCACCAGCGTGCGCCCCACGGCGAGTCCCGAGCCGTTGAGCGTATGCACCCACTCGTTCTTGCCCGCAGCGTTCTTGAAACGCGCCTGCATGCGGCGCGCCTGGAAGGCCTCGCAGTTGGAGATCGAGCTGATCTCGCGGTAGGCGTTCTGGCCCGACAGCCACACTTCGAGGTCATAAGTTTTGGTCGCGCCAAAGCCCATGTCGCCGGTCGAGAGCAGCATCACGCGATACGGCAGGCCGAGCTTCTGCAACACCGCCTCGGCGTGGCGGGTCATCTCCTCGAGCGCGTCGTAGCTCTTGTCGGGATGCACGATCTGCACCATCTCGACCTTGTCGAACTGGTGCTGGCGGATCATGCCGCGCGTGTCCCGACCGTAGCTGCCCGCCTCGGAGCGAAAGCACGGCGTGTGAGCTGTCAGGCGGATCGGCAGTTCGGCCTCAGCGACGATCACGTCGCGCATGAAGTTGGTGAGCGGCACTTCGCTGGTCGGAATCAGGTAGAGCGCCGTGTTGTCGGGCACGGGCTCGCCTTCCTGCCCGCCCTTTCGCGCCGCGAACAGATCGGCCTCGAACTTGGGCAACTGACCGGTGCCGCGCAGCGAATCGGTGTTGACCGCGTAGGGCACATAGCACTCGGTGTATCCATGCTCGCCGGTCTGCAGGTCGAGCATGAACTGCGAGAGCGCGCGGTGCAGTCGCGCAATGCCGCCCTTCATCACCGTGAAACGCGCGCCCGAGAGCTTCACGCCCATGTCGAAATCCAGGCCCAGCGGGGTGCCGACGTCGACGTGATCCTTCACCTCGAAGTCGAAGGCGCGCGGATCACCCCACTTGCGCACTTCCACGTTTGCATGCTCGTCGGCACCGACGGGAACGCTTTCATGCGGCAGGTTGGGCACGGCCTGCAGCATGCCGAGCATTTCCACCTGGATTTGGTCGAGGCGCGTGGCGGACGAGTCGAGTTCGCCCTTGAGCGCCGCCACTTCGGCCTTGGCCGCTTCCGCAGCGTCCTTCTCGCCCTTGCCCATGAGCATGCCCACCTGCTTGGACAGCGCATTGCGCCTGGCCTGCAACTCCTCGGTGCGCTTCTGTATCGTCTTGCGTTCGGATTCCAGAGACGTAAACGCCGGCACGTTCAGAAAGGTCTGCGGCTTTTTGCGGGTCTCGAGACGAGCGACGACCGAATCGAGGTCTTTACGGAGTTGGAGGATGTCAAGCATAGAGGGCGAATTTTAGACTGTTGTTGCAACAACGAACCGCACGCCGCAATGAGTACGACGCGCGGCACGCGCAGTTGAATGTGCGCTGACTTCCGGTCAGTCGATCAACTGGAGATGGATTCTGCGGTGAGATCGATCTCGGGCTCGGGCAGGCGCGTGGCGAGCACCTTGTCGATGGTCTTGCCATCCATGTCGACCACCTCGAAGCGCCAGTTCTCCCACTGCACGGCATCGGTTTCTGCGGGCAGCTTGCCCGTCAGGAACATCAGCATGCCGCTCAGCGTGTGATAACGGCCCCGATCCTCTTCGGGCACGCTGGCGAGATGCAGCCGATCCTTGAGTTCCGGCACGGGAATATGGCCATCGAGCAGCCAGCTACCATCTTCGCGCTCCATGGCCCAGGAGGTTTCGGGGTCGCGCGGCTGGAATTCCCCGGTGATGGCCTCGATCAAATCCTGCAGCGTGACGATGCCCTGCACCTCGCCGTATTCGTCGATGACGAAAGCCATCTGCACGTCGGACAGGCGAAACTCGTCGAGCAGCTCGAGACCGTTGATGGTCTCGGGCACATAGAGCGCGGCCTTGAGCGGCTGATCCGCCAGATCACGCGCGGCCGGATCACGCACCGCGCGGGCAAGCCACTGGCGCGCGTTGATCACGCCAAGCACGTTCTCCATGCTGCCGCGCACCACGGGAAAGCGCGCATGATCGGATTCCTCGACCAGCTTGAGGTTGGCTTCGAACGGGTCTTCGACATCCAGATAGACCACGTCGCCACGCGGAAGCATCAGCGATCCGATCTGGCGATCATCCAGGCGGAACACATTGCGCACCATCTGGTGCTCGTGCGTCTCGATCACTCCCGCGCTCGTGCCTTCGGCCAGCACGGCGTGGATTTCGGCTTCGGTCACGGCGCTGCTCGAGCCCTCCTTCACGCCGAGCGCGCGCAGCAGGAACTCGGTGGAACTCGCGAGCAGCCGCACGAACGGTTTGGTCGCAATGGCCAGCCAGTTGATCGGGCGCGCGACCAGGCGGGCGAGCGTCTCGGGATAGCTCTGGCCCAGGCGCTTGGGCACGAGTTCGCCGACGACGATGGAGAAATAGGTGATGATCACCACGACCAGACCGGTCGAGACATAGCCAGCCATCTTGGCCTCCATGCCCATCTTGACGAACCAGGCACCGAGCGGCTGCGCAAGCGCCGCCTCACCGACGATACCGTTGAGCACGCCGATCGAGGTGATGCCGATCTGGATGGTGGAGAGAAAACGCGTGGGATCTTCGCCCAGCTTGACGGCTGCCTTTGCGCCGCTGTCGCCCTCATCTATAAGTTTTTGCAGTCGCGTCTTGCGCGCAGAAACCAAGGCCAGCTCGGACATGGCAAACAAGCCATTGAGCAGGATGAGGGCGAAAAGTATTGCTATTTCCATGATCAGGGAGCCCGATGCACTCCCCCGGTGTAAAGAAGCCCAAATTGTATGAATTTGCGCATGCCGGGCTCGGACAGTACCCGAAGCGCAATACGGACATCATAGTGCGCGTAAGCGCGACGATGATGGTGGTTTTATGACAATGCGATCTAATCCTACAACCACTATAGCTTGAGCGCTATTAATAGATGAGTAGTCCCTCGGAGTCCAAGCATCCACGCCGTGCTCACAATATGCTCAAGCGCCCGTCTCTGGAGCCTTGCGCACCTCGATCTCCAGCCCCGTCGCGGCATCGATCTTGAGCCCCTTGGGCAGCGGAAATTTGAGCGTTTCTTCCACGCCATCCATCTTGCGGACCGAGGTCGCACCCAGCTCCTTGATGCGCGCAATCACCTCCTTGACCAACACCTCGGGCGCCGAGGCACCCGCCGTCAGTCCCACGCGGGCAATGCCGTCGAACCATTCGTGTCTGAGTTCTTCGGCACTGTCGATCATGTAGGCCGGCGTTCCCAGCCGCGCCGCCAGCTCGCGCAGACGATTGCTGTTGGAGCTTGTCGGGCTCCCGACAACGATCACCAGATCGACCTGCGGGCTCAGCACCTTGACCGCATCCTGGCGGTTCTGCGTCGCGTAGCAGATGTCCTGCTGCTTGGGCTCGCGGATGCTCGGAAAGCGCGCACGCACGGCCGCCGTGATCGCCGCCGCATCATCAACGGACAGCGTCGTCTGCGTCACGACCGCGAGACGCTCGGTCTGCGCAGGCGCCACCGTCGCGACGTCCTGCACGTCCTCCACCAAGTGAATGCCCTCGGAGAGCTGGCCCATCGTGCCCTCGACCTCGGGGTGCCCCTTATGGCCGATCATGATGAACTCGTAGCCCTCCTTGGCGAGCTTCGCGACTTCCACGTGCACCTTGGTCACCAGCGGGCAGGTCGCATCGAAAATCTGAAAGCCTCGCTCCTCGGCCTCGCGCTGCACGGCCTTGCTCACGCCGTGGGCGCTGAAGACCAGCGTAGCGCCGGGCGGAACCTCGTTCAGATCCTCGATGAAGATCGCGCCCTTGTTCTTCAAATCGTTCACGACGTAGGTGTTGTGCACGATTTCATGGCGCACGTAGATCGGGCGACCGAACTTCTGCAGCGCGCGCTCGACGATCTCGATCGCGCGATCCACACCGGCACAGAAGCCACGCGGCTCGGCGAGAACGATTTCCTGGGGTTTTTGCATGGGGCTGTCGTTTACTTTGTGTTCTGTTGAGGATCAGAGAACGCCGATCAGTTGCACCTCGAAGGTCACCGGCAGGCCGGCCAGCGGGTGGCTGAAATCGAACAGCACCGCGCCGTCGCTTTCCCGCACGTCGAGCACCGTGCCCGCAAAGGTGCCCGCGTTGTCGGGCGTGGGAAACTGCACCACATCGCCGACGGTGTATTGCTCCATCGGATCACCCAGATCATTGAGCACCTTGCGCGCCAGCCATTGTTTCATGTCCGGATTGCGCTCGCCGAAGGCCACACCAGCCGGCAACTCGAAGGTGGCACGCGTGCCCTCGGCCATGCCGATGAGCCTGGCCTCCACGGCCTCGGCCAGTTCGCCCGTGCCGAGCGTCAGTGTCGCGGGCTGGCCATCGAACGTGTTGATCACGTCCCCGGCAGGCCCCGACAGCCGATAGTGCAGCGTGAGAAAGGATCCGGCCTGCACGGTGGGCACGGAGGAATCGGTAGAGGGAGTGGAACTTGACATGAATGGCCTCGCTAAACAGCCGCCATTGTAAAAAATCGGGGATTCCCTTATCCCGGCGTTGGCCGTACCGACATGCCCCTCAAAGACCTGCCCACCGAGTCACGCCCCCGCGAAAAGCTGCTGGCACGCGGCCCGCAGGCCCTGTCAGACGCCGAACTGCTGGCGATCCTGCTGCGCACCGGCATTCAAGGCAAGGGCGTGCTGCAACTGGCGCAGGAGCTGATCGGCCTGCCCGCCCCAACCCCACGAGCATTCGCGAGCCGGCCAGCGAAGCCCAGCCAGCCGCCATTCCAACGGGCTTTGTCGGCATATCCGCCCTGCTGAACGCCAGCGACGGCGATCTCAAGCGCATCAAGGGCCTGGGTCCCGCCAAGCGCGCGGAACTCATCGCCGTCCTCGAACTCGCCCGCCGCGCCATGAAGGAACAACTGAGCCGTGACACGGTGTTTGATTCGCCGCAGAGCGTCAAGCAATTCCTCTTGCTACAGCTCGCCGCCAAACCGCACGAAGTCTTCGCCGTCCTGTTCCTGGACAGCCAGAACCGCCTGATCACCATGGAAGAACTGTTTCGCGGCACCCTGACCCAAAGCAGCGTCTACCCGCGCGAGGTGGTCATCCGCGCCCTGCACCACAACGCCGCCGCCGTAATCCTCGCCCACAACCACCCGAGCGGCAAGGTCCAGGCCAGCGCGGCAGACATCCAGCTCACCCAATTGCTCAAATCGGCACTGGCCCTGGTCGACGTGCGCGTGCTCGATCATTTCATCGTCGCCAAGGGCGTAGCACTGTCGATGGCAGACGACGGAACGATGTAAGCCAAAAGTGATTGCCCCGCCAGGGGCGATCCCTCCCCTCCGAACCAAACCGCATAACCACCACCTCAGCCCGTGCCACCCAAGGCACGAGCAACGCGAAGTGCCGAGCACTCCTCCCCGCATTCCACTGACTCGCGGGGTTGTCCGAACGGAGCGCGTCAGCGCAGAGTGAGTTCCACCGCGTGACTTCAAAGCGCGTTTTGATTACTTTTTGAGCGCAAGCAAAAAGTGATTGCCCTGCCGGGGCAGCCCGTGCCAATCAAAGGCACGAGCAACGCGAAGTGCCGAGCACTCCTCCCCGCATTCCACTGACTCGCGGGGTTGTCCGAACGGCGCGCGTCAGCGCAAAGTGAGTTCCACCGCGTGACTTCAAAGCGCGTTTTTGATTACTTTTTGAGCGCAAGCAAAAAGTGATTGCCCCGCCGGGGGCAGTCCCGGCCTCCAACCTCAACCCCTTAGCACCCCACCCACTTAAGCCGCCCAGTTACCCCTCTTCCCCAAACCCCACCCGCATGCGGTACAAACACCATTGCCCGGTTTGTGCCATGTCAAACATCAAAATCCGTTCCCTCGCCGATCTCAAGACCTTGCGCAACGCCATCGCAGAGGCCACCGCCCGCGAAGCCGAGCGCCAACGCGCGCTCGCGGAAGCGCAGCGCAAGGCACAGCGCGAGCACAACCTGTTTCGCAACGCGGTCGGAACGGTCCAGGCCCTGCGCGGCCAGAACGACCGCTTGTGGCACACGCCCGAGCCTCCCGAACCCCTGCCCGTACAGCGCGAGCTGGATGAAGAACGCGTGTTGCGCGAGTCGCTGAGCGACGCATTCGATGTCAGCACCCTGCTTGACACCGACGACCAATTGAGCTTTCGCCGCCCAGGCATCGGCGCCGACGTCACTCGCAAACTGCGCTCGGGCCAGTGGAGCATCCAGCGCCAGCTCGACCTGCATGGCCTGCGCACCGAAGAGGCGCGCGAGGCACTTGGCGAATTCATCCGCCTTTCGTTCCGCACCGGCATCCGCTGCGTGCGCGTGGTACACGGAAAAGGTCTGGGCTCGCCCGGAAAGACGCCCGTACTCAAGGGCCGCGTGCAAAGCTGGCTGGTACAGAAAAAGGAAGTACTGGCGTTTGTACAGGCCCGCCCGCGGAGGGTGGCGCCGGGGCGCTGGTGGTGCTGCTTCAGCCTCAGCAGCGCAAGGGATCCTCACCACGAATCGGATCGAAGCACAGATAACAACGCGGAATTGGGTGGTCTGCCGCATTGAAAATCCTCTCGATGGATATGGCTATCAGACGACGGTTCGCGCGCTACGACCAGCCTCAATCAGTCAAGCCTTGCCCCAAGGCTGATGATTTACTGCCATCGCTCAGTTGAACGATGCGCGAGTCCAAACGAGTTAATTAATTACTCAAAGCACAGGGATGCATAAATCCCCGAGTAATATCCACCTCAATATCCTCAGCATTCTCCGCAAAATACAAAATAACGCGATAGAAAGTCGCCCAATTTTCGCATTTAAGCTCACCCACAACAATGAAGATTCGATTCTCCATCAGGGCGCATCAATAATCAAACAATCTCTTCTCCAAATAAATACCTATAAATACTCACAAGCGCGTTTAAAGTCTAAAGCTTTAGATGATAAAAATCAAACCAATACGGTTGATATTTTTTTCACAACCTTATTCACAATACATAATTTCACGTTCGAAAAATAGTCGATTGGCATCGGTGCAAGAATACAACTATAAATCCATTTACCGGGATACCGTAGACCATTCAATTGACTCATAAACCAATATGCATCTGACTTTATGGTAATGCCATCATATTTTCGCGGAATCACTATTGATGATTGAAGTACAGCGTCAACTGTGGCATTTAGTGCCGCTCATGCTTCTTTGTTACTTTTTTACAGGAGGTCTGCTTCTCAGACTTATCACCAAAGCCGCCAAACCTCTCAAGGACTATACCCATCAGCCTCGCGTGAGCATTTTGCTGCCGGTATACAACGAGGGGATGCATGTCCTCGAGACAATCAACAGCGTTCTCAATGCGGATTGGCCCACAGATAAACTGGAGATCGTGGCCATTGATGATTGTAGTGTTGATGACTCTTATGATTACCTATTGAAAGCTCAGTCCAAGCACCCTCATCATATTCAAGTGCTGAGAAATTCCGTCAACTCAGGAAAGCACATCAGCATAATCAACGCTCTTGCGCGTTCCAATGGCGAGATCGTGATTTGCATCGACAGCGATTGTATTTTCGATACCAAAGTGATTCGCGAACTGGTTGCATGTTTCTGCGACCCGAAAGTAGGCGCTGTGGGCGGGCACATCGGCATCCTCAATGTCAACGAAAACATTTTCACACTCTGCCAGACGCTTGTGTATTTCATGACCTTCCAGGTAGGAAAGATGATTCAGAACGTGCACGGGCGCGTGTTCTGCATCAGTGGGTGCCTGTTTGCAATGCGCCGCGAGGTATTTTTGTCAGTCGCGTCGCAGGTTCGCGCGCGAAACTGGTTCGGGATGAAGGTGCGAGATGGCGAAGATCGATTTATGACTCACATGATTCTTATGCGAGGATGGAAAACTCTGATCAATCCGGCAGCGATATGCTGGACTTCTGCACCTACACGGTTTAATGAGTTGTTTGGGCAACAACTGCGTTGGCGCAGGTCTGCAATGCGGGACACATTTTGGACTTTGATGCGATTGCCTCAGCATTTCCAAATCATGGGGGTTCGCGCAGCAGCCGTCGCAATCATTCCTGAACTACTCATCATAATATGGGCATTATATCTGATTACAGCCATTCCCATGGCGGGGCTAGGACATACTCTTGATGTACTTGCAATTTCTTTTTTGATGTTCTGTTCTTTTTTTGTTGTCACAGCACTTGTTTATAACCGATCCATTCAAACCATAGCCACCGGTTCCGTGCCAATCAAATACCCAATAAAGGCTCTTCTCGGGGAGCATGGTTCATGATGGATTCCGTTATCATCACGCTACTAGCTCTTTGCACATTTGATATCGGCTCATGGGGCACCCGTGAAATATCTTCCGCACCTTGAATTCCTGATAACGTTTCTCAAGACGATTTACCGTCCAAATTAATAAATCTCATATATTTTCTTCCGCCATTGACGGATAAGCGTCGTGCGCTTTATCGAAATTTTTCCCCGATGACTGTATTTCAAAAAATATTCCTGCAATCGTATCGAACCTTGGCAGCTGCGATACTCATAACCGTGCTTTTGGTCGCTTCATCTTATTTCTTTACCATAATTCTTTATTCAGCCAATCGCACATGGGTCGCACCCATCATTCTCACAAAAGCGTCTCCGCGGGTCATGGCTACAGGCGCAGAAGCATTTCGAGCACGCCAAGGACTCGCAACGCTGCAAATTGCGAGTGAAAGCCTGAGGCGCGAAATCGCTGTCATCGATGAGCAAGCCATCGCCGTGGGGAACTTGATGGCTCGCTATGACCTGGCACTGCGGGAAGAAACTGTGGCGAATGCGGCATTCGTCAAATCAATTAGCCAATTGAAATCGTCCAAAATGGCCGATGACTACCGTGCCAGCACCATTCTCGCGGCAAGCAAGGCGACAGAACAAAGCATTGATCAGGAATTGGCGGCCGGACTGATTACCAAGGAGGTCGCCGCGCGTGCTCGAGCTCAGGTTGTTTCAATGGAAAGTAACGTTACCTCAGCCAAATTGGGGACGGTCGCGCTCAGCCAACAAATTCATGATCTCAACAGCGGTATCGACACCATGCGCGGTGATGCAAAATCGAGCAAGGCATTGGAGTCTCAATCGCGCGTCGCAACACTCAAACAACAACTTGCCGCACTGGAAATCCAGAGGTTTCGAAACAACGCCGAACTGAAAAACAAGAATACAGAAATCCAGGAACTTCAAGCCATTGTGGACACGGTCGAGGCCACACCTTACTTTCGCATTGCACAAGACAACGAATTGTCCGCCCTATTTGCGTTCGTGCCCTACGAAAACGAATCCGCCGTTGCGATGGGCAAAGCCATATATTCTTGCTGGGCTAAGGTCGTAGCCTGCGCTCGCGTCGGCACTGTCAAATGGATAGGTAGCGACGAAGAAAAGGGCTTTCACCCCATATTTCAGCGTGATATTCGCGGTTTTCTCATCCAGCTTGATCTCGAAAACCCGTCTGCTGCGAAAGAGCAGGTTCTCTTTCTCGGTTCGGCCCCATTGTTTCTTTGAATATCCAAAGAGGGGTGAATCTCAATGAAAAAAATTTCTCGTCGCTGTCGAAAAATCGTAATGTCAGCACCAATGGCATTGATTTTTTTGACCACTACGGCCCAAGGCCACGCCTCCGAAATTGACACGTTCTGCCAATTGTCCGAAGCACAGTCCAAGGCCACCAGTGCGTTGCTTGCATCGCCGGATGTCTTCACAAGTATCGGTGACCCGGTCACAGCGGAACGCTCTATGACCGTCGGGGTGCGTCACTCGTGGATGCGACATCAACGTGCGAAACTCACCACTCAGTTGGCCTTGGCGGAGTGCAATGCCTACCGCAGCGAGAGGCAATTGCTTGAGCAGGTTGGCCAAGCCGAAGCGCGAGCAGAGCTCCTTTCGATCATTCGCGCCGAAGACAAATGGCAACATGCGCTGACCTCAGCTCAGACGAATCTGCGATGGGAGCAAGAACTTCTGATGGCCCAGCAATCTCGTCTCACCGACGTGAAGGCCGCTTTCGATCAGGTCGAAATGGTGCGCCGCGAAATAGCCACGGCACGCGTACGCAAGGTTCATGCTCAGTCCCTGCTACCCGAGGCTGAAGAGCCCATTCAAGTGCTATTGGAGCGAGCAGTAAACGCTCGCGCGCAGGTCGTGGATCTTGGCGCGCGTTTGAATCGTCCAAACGCGTGGGACGTGAGCTACGCAGCCGGAATGCGGACCAATCTGAATTCCAGCAACAGACAGGGCTTTGTCGCCGTAACAGCATCCTGGAATATCGGGCAGGCCGAATCGGAACGCGCAAGCGCTCGTGTCGTTGAATTGACTACCCAATGGTTGCGTGAAAAACATGGTGACCAGACTCAAACGTTCTTGCGTGCAAAGGAGGCCGTACTAGGTCGGATCTCCGCAGGAGAACTTCTGCTCGAAAGTTATCAGGCCCGTCAAGAACTACTCACCTCCGCTCAGTTGCGTCTCGCGTCGGTATCGACGACCGACGGCGAACGGATGAAACGGAGCATGGCGGTAGAGCAATACATCCTGCACGCACAGATTGCGAGCGCGCAATCACAACTCGATTACCTGAAAGCATGGATGACACGAAATGGTCAATGATTCTGATACCACTATGAGCTTGCCATACGCCGCCTCACCCGACTTCCAAACCGAAAGCATTTCCAACCGTATCGCGGTGGTCGGGCTCGGATATGTCGGCGCACCGCTTGCGTTTGCGCTGGCCGAACATTTCCCGGTCATTGGATTCGATGTCAAAAAATCACGCATTGAGGCACTAGCGACCTGCCAGGACGACACCGGCGAATTGACTCCCGAAGCGATGAATACAAGGTTCGAAATGCTCATCACATCGGACGCGGACGCGCTGTCGCAGGCGCATGTATACATCATCACCGTGCCCACGCCCGTCAAAGAAGGCCACGTTCCCGACATGAGCCACGTGCTGAGCGCCACACGTATCGTGGCTCAGCAAATGCGCAAAGGCTCCGTCGTGGTCTACGAAAGCACGGTATACCCAGGTGCGACCGAGGAAGAGTGCCTGCCGTTGCTGTGCGCAACCTCTGGATTTTCGTATCCGGCGGATTTTTCCATCGGCTATTCGCCGGAGCGCATCAATCCCGGAGACCGGGTGCATACGCTGCACAACACTGTCAAGGTGGTCTCTGCGGACAGGCCCGAAACCTTGCGCCTGCTGTCAAGCATCTACGGGCGCATCACCGAGGTGTATGCCGCGAGCACGATCAAGGTCGCAGAGGCCGCGAAGATTCTGGAGAACACGCAGCGCGACGTGAACATCGCCGTCATGAACGAGGTCAGCCAGCTCTTTTCGCGGCTTGGTATCGACACGCACGAGGTGCTCGAAGCGGCGGGAACCAAGTGGAACTTCATGCCGTTCAAGCCCGGGCTCGTGGGTGGCCACTGCATCTCGGTGGACCCTTACTACCTGAGCCACAAGGCCGCCGTGGAAGGCTATCCCGCCAAGCTGATTCTTGCAGCGCGCGAGACCAATGATTCGATGGCGGGGTTTCTCGTCAATCAACTGATCAAGCGCCTCGCGCTCGAGGGGCTCATGCGCCCGGGCGTCATGGTCACCGTTCTCGGTGCATCCTTCAAGGAAGATGTGCCCGACATCCGCAATTCGAAAATTGCGGACATCGTGAAGGAACTTCGCAGATACGGCATCACGACGCAGGTCGCCGATCCGCACGCCGATCCGGTCGAGTTCAGGCACGAATACGGCTTCGATCTCATCGACATCGAGCAATTGAGGCCGGCCGACGCCGTCATGCTGAACGTGCCGCATCTGGCTTTCAAAAATATGGCGCTGTCGCTCGAACGACTCATCGAACGCCTGACAAAAACGGACGGGCGCTATGTCGTCATGGACCTCAAGGCGGTGCTCGACCGCTCAAGCCTTTCGGCCAACGCATGCCTTTGGCGTCCGTAAAAACGGAAATCGCAGCGCCGCCTTGAAAGAAAAAAGAACAAACCGCCGGTCATCATGACCGGCGGTTTGTTCGCAAGTCCGTCGCGGACTTGTTACTTGGACAGATCGAGCTTGTACTTCGACGTGCCCTTGCCCGAACCGTCGTCGGCGGCGAGCAAGGTCACGTTTGCCAGGCCTGCCGCCTGCGCGACGCTCAGTGCGCCTGCGCCGGAGCTGAATACCACGTCACCGGCGGTCGCCACTTGCGTGAACTTCCAGCTCTTTGCGTTTCCGTTGGTGTTGCGCGTGATGCTGGCGTTCTTCTTCACGTAGTCGATCACCACATCGCGGTTCGCGTCGGGCGATGCCCAGATGGTGGACGAACCGTCGAGCTTGGGAATGAAGCTCTTGCCGCTGGTCGCGCGGTAGTTGTTGGTTGCGATCACGAACTCCTTGGCCGCCTCGATGGGTTTGCCCAGGTAGGTGAGGTTCTTGATGCGGCTGCCGACGGGTTGCGTCACGTCGATTTGGTACTGCACGTCGGGCGTGGTGAACATATCGAAGTTGTAGCCCGGAAAGGTACTGATGAGCTGCTGCTCACCGGTCTTCGCGGGGTCGATCTGGTTGAAGCGCTTGGCAGCGGCCTCGAGCCAGTCCTTGATGTCGCCGCCGTTGACCTTCACCGCGTAGACCGTGTTCGGATAGAGGTACAGATCGGCCGCGCTCGAGATCGACAGCGAGCCCGCAGCCACGTCGGTGTAGTCCGCCGCGCCCTGGAATCCCGACTTGAACGGCGCACTCACCGAAAGCACCGGCAGATCCTTGTACTGCGGCAGATTCGACTGGATGTACGCGGCCACGTAGTCGCGCTGCGCCTGGTTCACCAACTGGATCGCGCCCGGGTCGCCGACGTCTGCGAACAGCGTGCTCATGCGGAAATCGGTGGTGCCGATTGGTGTCTTCACGTACGTGATCGCCGCCTGATGCTGCGGCTCGATCAGCGGCGCAATCGTTGCATCGGCGTCCACGTAGACTGCCTTACCGGCTGCGTCCTTGCCACTCTGGATGTTGCGCAACTCGCTCTTGCTGGCCGTCTTGTCCACGCTCCACGCCTTGCCATCCCACTTGAGCGACAACTGGATCACGCCCAGCGCCTTGCCCCAGGAACTGGCCATCACCGCAGGCACGCCATTCACGGTGCCCGCCTTGTTGTCCACACCGGTCAGCGTGAATGCGGGTGTGGCCGCCGTGTCGGGGAACACGCCGTGCTGATGGCCCATCACCATCGCGTCGATGCCGGGGACCTTGGACAGGTGCAGGCCGGGGTTCTCCATCGTCGCGGAGTAGGCCGTCCCGTCGAGCCCGCCGTGCAGCAGCGCCACGACGATCTGTGCACCGTTCTTCTTCAGCTCCGGCAGGTACTGCTGAGCCGCCTCCACCGCGCCCTGCGTGTAGACCTTGTTTTCCAGATAACGCTTGTCCCAGTTCATGATGCCGGGAGTGGTGAAGCCGATCACACCGATCTTGATCGGCAGCTTGACGTCCTTGCCATCCTTGTCCTTGGCGACGACCGTGCGCTCCAGGATGGTGTAGGGCTGCACCAAGGGCTTCTTGCTCTTGCTGCTGTAGACGTTGGACAGAACGGTCGCATAGCCGTTGCCCGAGCACTTCTGCTTGGCATCGACCCCTTCCACGTCCATTCCACCGCCGAGTACCTGATTGAGAAACGGCAGGCCGTAGTTGAATTCGTGATTGCCTAGCGTGCCGGCGTCAAAGCCCAGCGCGCCCATGGCCTTGTACATCGAGAGCTGCTGCGTGCACGGAATCGTCTTGACGACGGCTTCGTAGTCGGCCAGCGCCGTGCCCTGGATCGTGTCGCCGTTGTCCACCAGCAGCGTGTTCGGAAACTCCTTGCGCGCCGCGCGCACCAGCGTGGCCGTGCGCTCAAAGCCGTAGCTCTTGTCTTCGGCGAGCTTGAAATAATCATAGCTGCGCACGTTGAAGTGCAGATCGGTCGTGCTCAGCACGGCCAGTCTGGCGGTTGCGGGCTGGGTCTGTGGATCGACGTCATGATCGCTGCTGCCGCAGGCGGCGAGCACCACGGAGGCCGCAGCAGCGGCAATAACATGGCGACGATGGAGCGCTGATGAGGGGTGCGACATAAAGATGGACTCTGCAATTCAAAAGTCCAGAGTCTGGTCAGCAGATTTGACACGTGCATGACGTTGTTTTGATGCGAACCGTCGCCCGAGGCCGTCGCGCTGGCCGCCAACACAGGTCGAACGCGGGCCTACCGGTTGCGCATCCAGTCCGCCGTGCCCATGAAGCTCTGGTTGAGCCGCTCGCGCAGATCGTCGGGCACGCCGGTCTCCTCCATCGCCTGATTCATGCAGGCGACCCACTGATCCCGCTCCTGAATGCCGATGGCAAACGGAAAATGCCGCATACGCAGACGCGGGTGACCAAAGCGCTCCTGGTAGTAGTCCGGGCCGCCGAGCCAGCCGCAGAGAAACCAGAACAGTTTCTGCCGCGCATCATCGAGTGCTGGCCCATGCGCCGCGCGCAATTCCTTGTAAACGGGCTCCAGATCCATCAGGTCGTAGAAGCGCGTGACCAGCGCCTGCACCTTGGCTTCGCCGCCAATCCATTCAAAGGGCGTGACGGGAGAAGCGTTGGGATCGATGGCTTCGTCGGACATACGAAAATAGAAAGAAAAATCTGCGCTGGAAACCGGTGATTGTCCGGCATTGCGGACGCCGCATTGCTCAAACCACTTCCAGGGTTCTCCGGGCGGCCTCCATCCATTGCGACTCCGAAGAGTCCGGCGTGTCGTCGCCGTCATCGTTGCCGTCATCGGAGTCATCTTCGCCGGGCACCACCTCCACCTGCGCGGCCTCGTCCGGCGTGGCGAGCCAGGTCTCGGCATCGGTTCTGGAGAACGCCGCAATGACGATCACGAACAAGCCCACCGTCAGCACGAATGCGCGCAGCCAGCCGCCAAAGTAGACACGCGCGAGCTTGCAGAAGACCGCAAACATCCAGACCACGGCCACCAGGCTCATCGAGAGGTCGTCCACCCAGGCAGGAACCGACTGGTCGTCCGCCACCTTGATCCAGTACATCACGCCGTAGTAGGCAACCAGCGGCAGCAACGCCGCCCAGGTCTGCAACGCAAACCAGGCCACGGCGCGACCGAGCGCGGGCAATGCGCCCATCTGGGCGCGCGGCATCAGGCACCAGGCCCACCACAGCGTAATGAGGCACAGGCTCCACTGTCCGAGCCACCCCTGGTAGTTGAACTGCACCTCGTCCGGAAGGGACAGGCGGTCCATGGCCACGTCGATCAGGTTGGCAATCAACACCAGAAAGGCGAGCTTCCACGGCCCCGGCACGGCATCGAGCGCAATGCGCGGACGCAGCAGCAGCGACGCGCGCAACCCCTCCACCATCCAGCGCAGGAACGAGACGCGTGCCTCAGCCACGGTTGGGGTTTCCTGCGGCATGGTCTCTATTTCGGCACTCGCGAGCCGGTCGGAAAAATTCTCTGTCACCCATGGTTCAGTCATGTAGAAAGTCGCTGCGGTCGAGCATAACGGACGCCCACGTCATTCACGGCGCCGTGCAAACTATTACTGCGCCGCGCGCCTGAGCGTATCCACCACCGGTCGGCGCAATACTTCGCGCAGACCCCACCAGCCCGCAGCCAGCGCCAGCAAGGCGCCACTCACGGCTCCGGCCAGCGGCACCCACAGCGGTGCGCTCCAATTGAAATCGAACACGTAGCGGGCGAGCGCCCAGCCCACGGCAACCGCCAAGATGCTCGCGAGAAAACCCGCGAGCAGGCCGACACCAGCCAACTCCGCGCGCTGCACCTGGCGCAGCAACTGCCCACGCGCACCCACGGCGCGCATGATCGCGAACTCGCGCGCACGCTCCTCGCGCGTGGCGGTCACCGCCGCGAACAGCACGACGAGACCGGCCGCGAGCGTGAAGCCGAACAGGAACTCCACCGCACGAATCACCTGCCCAAGCACGGTCTGCACCTGCTGCAGCGTGGCGCTCAGATCGACATTGGTGATGTTCGGAAACTCGTGAACCAGCGCGTTGTCGAAGCCCGGTCGGTCCGGCGCGCGGTAGGCGGCCAGATAGGTGGCGGGCACGTCGGGAAGATTCGCGACCGGATACATCACGAAGAAATTCGCGCGCATCGACGCCCAATCGACCTTGCGCAGGCTGGTGATCTTCGCTTCGTTCTGGATGCCGCCGATGTCAAAGCGCAACGTGTCGCCCAGCTTCAGGCCCAGCGTGTCTGCAATGCCTTCCTCGACGCTCAGCGCGCCCTGCTCCCCGGCCTTCCAGGCGCCACCGACGATCAGGTTGTGCTCGGGCGGCTCGGCCGCATTCGAGAGATTGAACTCGCGGTCCACCAGTCGCTTGGCGCGGTCTTCGGCGTAATCGTCGGGACTGACGTCCTTGCCGTTGACCGCCACCAGACGGCCGCGAATCATCGGATACCAATCGAACTTCTGCACGCCCGACTGCTTGAGCGCCTGCTGGAAACCTTCGGCCTGTTCGGGAAGCACGTTGATCACGAAGCGATTGGGCGCATCGGGTGGCGTGGCCTTCTGCCAACTGCTGATGAGATCGGTGCGCAGCAGCACCAGCAACACCAGCGCCAGCAAGCCCACCGACAGACTGCTGACCTGCACCACCGCATAGGCGGGACGCGCGGAAATCTGCCGCGTCGCCAGCACCAGCCAGCGCGGTGCCGTGGCCTCGTTCACCAGACGGCGCAGCGCCTTCACCGCAAGCCAGGCCAGCGCGGCAAACAGCACCACCGCCGCCGCAAATCCGCCGACCGCGATGCCGCCCAGTTTCAGGTCGCGGCTCACCGCCATCAGCAGCACGGCAAAGCCCGCCATGCCGACGCCCAGCACCGCCAGCGACACCGGCTTGAAGCCACCGACGTCACGGCGGATCACGCGCAGCGGCGGCACCTGCGAGAGCTGCAACACCGGCGGCAGACCAAACGCAAACATCAGCGTGAGCCCCACGCCAAGACCGAACAGCACCGGCCACAGACTTGCCGCCGGGAGCACCGCATTCACGAGCCCGCGAACATCCACACGAACACATAGTGCACCGCAAAGCCCAGCGCCACACCGAGCAGGCTGGCGAACAAACCGATCAGCGCGAACTCGATGGCGTAGGCCCAGGCAATGGTGCGCTGGCTCTGCCCCAGCACGCGCAGCATCGCCGAGGCGTCGAGGTGTTCATTGGCAAAGCCGCGTGCTGCAAGCGCCACGGCCACGGCGGACAACAGGGCGGCCAGCAGCGCGACCAGGTTCAGAAAATTCTGTGCTCGCACCAGCGTCTGGTGCATCTCGGGCGGCCGCTCTCCAGCGACTCCACGCGCACGCCGCGCACCTCGTGCGCATCGGTGAGCCGCGTCGCAAAGTCCTTGAACTGCTGCACCGCGCGCGGCGCTTCGCCAGCCACCGCGAACCGGTAGGTGATGCGGCTTGCGGGCTGAACCAGTCCCGTGGCGTTGAGATCCTGCGCATTGATCAGCGCGCGCGGCGCAAAGCTGATGAAGCCCGCGCCGCGATCAGGCTCCTGCACGATGATGCGGCCGACCTTGAACGTCGCATCACCGAGCAGCAGCGCGTCCCCCACACCGATGGCCAGCGCATCGAGCAAGGGTGCATCGACCCAGACCTCGCCCGCAGCGGGAATCTCCGTGGTGCCCGAGCCCGGCTGCGCCGCTTGCGTGGCCACCTGCAATTGCCCACGCGGCGGGTAGCTGGCATCCACGCTCTTGAGCGCCACGAGTTTGCTGGCCCCGCCCTGCGCGTCGCTGGCTCGCGCCATGGTCGGGAAGCTCAGCGTCGATGAACTCTTCAAGCCGAGCCTTGCGGCTTCCTGCACGAAGCGCTCGGGCGTTGCGTTGTCGCTCACGATCACGATGTCACCGCCAAGCAACTGCAAGGCATCGCGCTGCAAACCGCTTTGCAGACGATCCGAAAAGAAGCCCACGGAGGTCAGCGCCGCGACCGCGAGCGTTACCGCGACGATGAGCAAGCGCAACTCGCCCGCGCGCAGATCGCGCCACAGGGTCCGCCAGCCCAGAGCCCCTGCGGAAATGGAAGTTACGTTGCTCATATCAGATCAATTCAAAATGGGGGCGAAAGTCAAACGGCAGATGAAACGGCTCAGCGACAGGTCCATTTCAGACGTAGCGCACGGCCGATGGCGGACGACAGAATCCCCAGAGCTGCATGCCGGCTTCGTCGGCCAGTTGCAGCGCCAGCGACGTGGGCGCGGAGATCGTGGTCAACGCGGCAATGCCGACGCGCGCGCACTTGCGCACCAGTTCGTAGCTGGTGCGGCTGGTCATCACGACGAAGCCCGGCTGGCCGAGTTCGTTTGCGAGCGCCAGCTTGCCTATCAGCTTGTCGAGCGCATTGTGGCGTCCGACATCTTCCATCACAGGGCCGAGCGTGCCATCGGGCCTGGCCCAACCCGCCGCATGCAGCGAACCGGAACGCGCGTTGAGCGCCTGCTTGGCGGAAAGCGCAGAGAACGCGGCAGTGATCGCCTCCACACCGAACTGCGAACGCCATTCGGGCGCGGGCACCTGCTCGGGTGCAGATCGAGCGCCTGAATGCTGTCGATTCCGCAGACGCCGCAACCGGTGCGCCCGGCCAGGGTCCGGCGCTGCTCCTTCAGGCGCACGAAATGGCGCGACGCGATTTCCATGTGAACGGCGCAACTGGCGTCGGGTGTTCCAGCACCATGGACGCGGAATTCCACGTCGCGGCAATCGTCGCGACCATCGACGATGCCTTCGCTGATCGCAAAACCAACGCCAAACTCGACCAAATCCGTAGGACTTGCCATCATCACCGCGTGTGAAATGCCATTGAAAACCATGGCCACCGGCACCTCGGCCGACACCTCACGTGACAGCAGTTGCGGCTGCTCCTGACCTACGGCCCATTGGCGCGCCTGTACGCTCACCAGCGCGGGCAGCGTCACCGCATTCATTTCTGCCATCTGGCAACTGCCGCCGTCACTCGTGGAATTGCTATCGGAATTTTGCATACCACAACGATACCAGTGCGCCATTCCGCGTTTCCCTCTAGACCTGTACCTCGTTGAGGGGATTGAATCAAACAGTTAAGATTATCAGCACTCGTCTATCAGCCACGATGTCAAGCGCATCCAGCCAATTCTCGCGAAAGTGGACATGCACCCCCGTCTGCTTCACCGCAGCACTTCGCCGACATCGTGACCACGACCGGTTGTTGAGTCCTCCAGCGCCTGAACGCACTGGAGCATTTGGCATGGGCCTGTCGTCCGTGCCGCATGAAATCAGTTCCCCTGAAGCTACTGCGATGAATTTCCAATCACTATCAACCAAGGAGGATCTGTCATGGACATGAACAGAAGACATTTCTTCCGCATGAGCGGGCGGGCCTGGTTGGCTCCAGCCTCGTGGCCATGGGCTTTTCGCCCACGGCTGCACTTGCGGAGGTGCGTGAGTTCAAGCTCACGTCGGCCACGGTCACGCGTCAGACCTGTACCTATTGCTCGGTCGGCTGCGGCCTCCTGATGTATTCGCTGGGTTCGGGCGGCAAGAACGCCCATTCCTCCGTGATCCACGTCGAGGGCGATCCCGACCATCCGGTGAACCGCGGCACGCTGTGCCCCAAGGGCGCCGGGCTGCTCGACTTCATCAACAGCCCCAACCGCCTGCTGTACCCGAGTACCGCGCGCGCGGATCCAGCGAGTGGAAGCGCATGTCCTGGGACGACGCGCTGACCCGCATCGCCAAGCTGCTCAAGGACGACCGCGATGCGAACTTCGTCGCCAAGACCGCTGACGGCCTGACGGTCAACCGCTGGCTCACCACCGGCATGCTCGCCGCTTCGGCATCGAGCAACGAGGCCGGATACATCACACACAAGGTGGCCCGTTCATGGGCCTGCTGGCATTCGATAACCAAGCCCGTGTTTGACACGGCCCGACGGTGGCAGGTCTTGCCCCGACGTTTGGCCGTGGAGCGATGACGAACCATTGGGTCGACATCAAGAATGCGGACGTTATTTTGATCATGGGCGGCAATGCCGCCGAAGCGCACCCTTGCGGCTTCAAGTGGGTCACCGAAGCGAAGGCGCACAACAAGGCGCACTTCATGGTGGTCGATCCGCGCTTCAACCGTTCAGCCTCGGTGGCGGATTTCTACGCGCCCATCCGTTCGGGCAGTGACATCGTCTTTCTGGCGGTCTCATCAACTATCTGCTCACGAACGACAAGATCCACCACGAGTACGTGAAGAACTACACGGACTTCAGCTTCATCGTGCGCGATGACTTTGAATTCGTGGACGGCATCTTCTCGGGCTACAACGAAGAAAAGCGCACCTACGACAAGAAGAGCTGGGACTACGAGCTCGGTGAAGACGGCTACGTCAAGACCGACGCGACGCTGCAGAACCCGCGCTGCGTCTACCAGCTCATGAAGAAGCACTACGAGAGCTACACGCCCGAACGCGTGGAGAGCGTCTGCGGCACGCCCAAGGAGAAGTTCCTGCACGTGGCCGAGAAGTTCGCCTCGACGGCCGTGCCCGGTCGCGCCGCGACGATCATGTACGCGCTCGGCTGGACGCAGCACTCCACCGGCTCGCAGATCCTGCGCTGCGCCGCGATGGTGCAACTGCTGTGCGGCAACATCGGCGTGGCGGGCGGCGGCATGAATGCGCTGCGTGGTCACTCCAACATCCAGGGCCTGACCGATCTGGGCCTGCTGTCCAACAGCCTGCCGGGCTACCTCACTCTGCCCAATCAGGCCGAGCAGGACTATCAGGGCTACATCACGGCACGCACGCAAAAACCTTTGCGCGCCAACCAGATGAGCTACTGGCAGAACTATCCCAAGTTCCACGTCAGCCTGATGAAGTCATGGTGGGGCAATGCCGCGACGGCAGAGAACAACTGGGCCTACGACTACCTTCCCAAGCTGGACAAGCAGTACGACATGCTGCAGATCTTCCAGTTGATGAACGAAGGCAAGGTCAACGGCTACATCGCGCAGGGCTTCAACCCGATCGCGGCGCTGTCCAACAGCACGCGGGTGCGTGACGGCCTGTCCAAGCTGAAGTTCCTGGTCGTCATGGATCCGCTCGCGACCGAGACCTCCGAGTTCTGGAAGAACTTCGGCGAGTTCAACGACGTGGATACCAAGTCCATCCAGACCGAAGTGTTCCGTCTGCCCACCACCTGCTTCGCCGAGGAAGATGGTGCGGTCGTGAGCTCGTCGCGTGTTCTGCAATGGCACTGGAAGGCCGCCGAGGCACCGGGTGAAGCCAAGACCGACGTGGCCATCATGTCCGCGCTGCACATCCGCCTGAAGGCGCTGTACGGCAAGGACGGCGGCGCGTTCCCCGATCCGATCATGAACCTCGACTGGAAGTACGCCCAGCCTGCCCATCCGTCGTCGGAAGAGCTGGCCAAGGAGTACAACGGCAAGGCGCTGGCCGATCTCAAAGACCCGGCGGATGCGACCAAGGTGCTGCGCCCCGCAGGCCAGCAGGTCTCCGGATTCGGCGAACTGCGCGATGACGGTACGACGGCATGGGCTGCTGGATCTACGCAGGCGCCTGGACGAGCGCGGGCAACCAGATGGGCCGCCGCGACAACTCCGACCCGACCGGCATCGGCAACACGCTGAACTGGGCGTGGGCCTGGCCCGCGAACCGCCGCGTGCTCTACAACCGGGCCTCCGCCGACGTGGCGGGCAAGCCGTTCAATCCGCTGCGCAAGCTTGTGGAATGGAATGGCAAGGCCTGGGTGGGCGCGGACGTACCCGACACGGGCGTCGGCATTGCGCCGGAAACCGGCAACGGTCCGTTCCTGATGAACCCCGAAGGCGTCGCGCGCTTCTTTGCGCGCAAGGGCATGGCCGAAGGGCCGTTCCCAACGCACTACGAGCCGTTCGACACGCCGATCGGCAAGAACCCGATGTACCCGAACAACCCCAAGGCCACCAGCTCGCCGGCGGCACGGGTGTTCCCGCACATCTGGGAAACCTTCGGCAAGGCGGACGAGTTCCCGCACGTCGGCACGACCTACCGCCTGACCGAGCACTTCCACTACTGGACCAAGCACTCGCTGGTGAACGCCATCACGCAGCCGGAGCAGTTCGTCGAAATCGGCGAGGCGCTGGCCAAGGAACTGGGCATTGCCGCGGGCGACCGGGTCAGGGTGTCTTCCAAGCGGGGCGCGATCAAGGCCGTGGCCGTGGTCACCAAGCGCATCAAGCCGATGAAGATCGAGGGCAAGACGGTGCACCACGTGGGCATACCGATCCACTGGGGCTTCAAGGGCCTGACCAAGCCGGGTTATCTGGCCAACATCCTGACGCCGTTCGTCGGCGACGGAAACAGCAACACGCCGGAATTCAAGACCTTCCTCGTGAAGGTTGAGAAGGTTTAAGAGGAGCCACTGATGTCACTGCAATCACTCGATATCATGCGCCTCTCGGCCACGACGACCCCGCCGCCCCAGGCGCGGTCGCCGCAGTCCGGCGAGGTCGCCAAACTCATCGACGTCTCCAAATGCATCGGCTGCAAGGCCTGCCAGACGGCATGCATGGAGTGGAACGATCTGCGCCAGGAGCCCGGCGAATGCCATGGCACCTACGACAATCCGACCGACCTGACCGAGAACGCGTGGACGGTGATGAAATTCACCGAATACGACAACGAGGCCACGGGAAATCTGGAATGGCTGATCCGCAAGGATGGCTGCATGCACTGCGCCGACCCCGGCTGCCTGAAGGCCTGCCCTTCGCCGGGCGCCATCGTGCAGTACACCAACGGCATCGTGGATTTCCATGAGGAAAACTGCGTGGGCTGCGGTTACTGCGTGACCGGCTGCCCGTTCAACGTGCCGCGCATCTCCAAGAAGGACCACAAGGCCTACAAGTGCACGCTGTGTTCCGACCGCGTCGCGGTGGGCCGCGAACCGGCCTGCGTCACCACCTGCCCGACCGGCGCCATCGTCTTTGGCACCAAGAAGGCGATGAAGGACCACGCGGCCGAACGCATTCAGGACCTGAATGAACGCGGCTTCAAGAACGCCGGCCTCTACGACCCGCAAGGCGTAGGCGGCACGCACGTGATGTACGTTCTGCACCATGCAGACAAGCCGTCGCTGTACGCCAGCCTGCCCGATGCGCCGACCATCAGCCCGATGGTGAGCGTGTGGAAGGGTGTCTCCAAGCCGCTGGCCATGTTTGCACTCGGTGCAGCCGCGCTCGGCAGCCTGTTCCACTACATCACCAAGGGACCGAACGACGTTTCCAAGGAATTGGAAGACGAGATGGATGCCAAGGGCGTGGGTGCCACTCCCAAGCAGAAGAATGAGGAGATGATGCCATGAGACGCAATCCCCACGACTTGCCGCGCTACACGGCCTCGGAGCGCCTGAACCACTGGATTGTGGGCATCTGCTTCATCCTGCTCGCGCTCTCGGGCCTGGCGTTCTTCCATCCGGCGTTCTATCCGCTCACCATGCTGTTTGGTGGTGGGCCGTGGACGCGCATTCTGCACCCCTATGTGGGCGTGGTGATGTTCGTGTTCTTCATGGTCATGGCGCTGCGATTCGCGTCGCTCAACCTGATCGAGAAGCGCGACATCGAATGGCTCAAGAACGTCAACAAGATGGTGGATGGCAACGATCACAACATGCCCGAGCAGGGCAAGTACAACGGCGGCCAGAAGGTGCTGTTCTGGGGTCTGGTGATCGGCATGCTGCTGCTCATCATCTCCGGCGTGATGATGTGGCGCGCGTGGCTCAACCTGCCCGTCGGCCTGGTGCGCTTCGCATCGGTGCTGCACGCGGTGGCCGCCGTCTGGATGATCGGCCTGATCATCCTGCACGTCTACGCCGCCATCTGGACGCGCGGCACCATCCGCGCCATGCTGTACGGCACCGTGACACGCGCATGGGCAAAACAGCACCATCGCGGCTGGTATCGCAAGATGACGGGCGACAACAGCTAACATAGCCACACTCGCCCTGCCCTGCCGCCGATTGCCTGCTTGCGTGCCGGTCGGCGGCAGTTTCTTTTTTGGAGTTCCATCGCAGTGCAACGCATTCTTCAACCGGGCGATATCGAAGCTCTCGACCGTACCAATCCCCAGCGCGTGCGCCTGCCGCAGACCGCACAACTGTTTGCCGAGCGCGCCGCTCGCCTCGAGCAGCAGGCCGATGGCAATCCCATCGCCGACTACCTGCGGTTTCTCGCGCAACTCGTTCGCGCCCAGCACAAGGCAGCCGCGAGCGTCCAAACCGCCGCGCCCGACAGCGCGCTGATCGCGCAGGCCCAGGAACATTCGATGCCGCTGCTGCCCGCAGCGAGTCACGTCGATCCCGCATGGCACGCCGTGCTGGACCAGATCGTTGCCGACCTCCAGTCCGGCAAGGACATCCCCGACCCGCTCAAGCCGACCCTTGCCGCACTCGCGGGCATGGGCCGTGAAGACCGCGATGCGCTCGCGCGCCGCGTGCTCATCGGCCTGCTCACGGAGAGCGCCGACCTCGCGGCCGCGCCCATCGTCATGGCCGCATTGCAGGTGGTGTTCGCCGACCGCGCGGGTCGCCTGTCGGAAAGCGATGTTCCCTACACCGATCCGGCCACGGTCTGCCCGATCTGCGGCACGGCGCCGGTTGCGAGCGTGATCCGCATCGGCGGACGCGATGCCGGCCTGCGCTATCTGCATTGCGGTGCCTGCTGCACCGAATGGCACATGGTGCGCGTCAAATGCAGCCACTGTGAAAGCACCAAGGGCGTGAGATACAAGAAGCTCGAGGGCGCGGACGACACGGTGTTCGCCGAGACCTGCGACGTGTGCCACACCTACCGCAAGATCTCCAACCAGGAGAAGGATCCATTCGCGGAACCGCTGGCCGACGACCTCGCCACGCTGATGCTGGACCTCTTGATGAGCGAAACCGACTTCGCCCGCGCAAGCATCAACCCGCTGCTGCCCATGGCCGAGACGGACGCGCCGCCCGACGCCACCGCCTGACGCATCCACGCCCCTCTCAAGCGCCATGACCGCCGAACACGCACCGCCCTCATTCGCCGCTCGCCTGCCCGCCGTGGACCGTGTGCTCGGCACGCCCGCGCTCAAGGCGCTGATCGCCGAATACGGCGCCAGCGCCAGCACCCGGGCCGTGCGCGACGCGATCGACACGCTGCGTCCCGCCGCGCTCGCGGGTGAGGTCTCCGCAGAGCACCTGGCGCCAGACGCCATCGCCGCCCAGGCGGCGGCGCGGCTTGCTCACCAGTTCGCGCCGAGGCTCAGGGCGGTGTTCAACCTGACCGGCACCGTGCTGCACACCAATCTCGGTCGCGCCCTGCTGCCCGATGCGGCCGTGCAGGCCGTGGTGCAGGCCCTGACCACGCCCGCCAATCTCGAATTCGATCTGGCCACCGGCGGTCGCGGTGACCGTGACGATCTCGTCAACGATCTGCTGCGCGAGCTGACCGGCGCAGAAGCCGCCACCGTCGTGAACAACAACGCGGCAGCGGTGCTGCTCACGCTCAACGCGCTGGCAGCAAAAAAGGAAGTGATCGTCTCGCGTGGCGAACTCGTCGAGATCGGCGGCGCGTTCCGCATCCCCGACATCATGAGCCGCGCAGGCGCGACGCTGATCGAGGTCGGCACCACCAATCGAACGCATCCCAAGGACTACGCCGAGGCCATCACCGGCGACACGGCGCTCCTCATGAAGGTGCATTGCAGCAACTACGAGGTGACGGGCTTCACCAAAAGCGTTCCGGAATCCGAAGTGGCCGCGATTGCCCACGCGCGCGGCCTGCCGCTCGCGGTCGATCTGGGCAGCGGCACGCTCATCGATCTGGCGCAATACGGCCTGCCGCACGAGGCCACGGTGCGCGAGACCATCACGGCGGGCGCGGACCTCGTCACCTTCAGCGGCGACAAGCTGCTCGGCGGCCCGCAGGCGGGACTCATCGTCGGCAACAAGGACCTGATCGCCACGATCAAGAAGAATCCGCTCAAGCGCGCGCTGCGCGTGGGCAAGCTCACGCTCGCGGCGCTCGAGCCGGTGTTGCAGCTCTATCTCTCGCCCGAACGCCTCGCAGAACGCCTGACCACGCTGCGCCTGTTCACGCGACCGCAGGCCCAGATGAAGGCGCAGGCACAGGCCCTCGCCATCCCGTTGCAGACCGCCGTCGGTGACGAATACGAGGTCAGTGCGGCCCCCATGCTCAGCCAGATCGGCAGCGGCGCGTTGCCCGTGGACACGCTGCCAAGCTACGGCCTCGCGATTCGCCCCATGCACGTCAAACGCGCCGGACGCGCACTCGGAAAGCTCGAAGCCGCCCTGCGCGGGCTGCCACGTCCCGTCATCGGGCGCATTGCGGACGACACGCTGTGGCTCGACCTGCGCTGCCTCGAAGCGCGCGACGAAGCCACGTTCACCGCGCAGCTTGCAGCCCTTGCCACCGCGATGGCAGACGCTTGAACTCCCTGGCCCGACACCGCAGCAGAACATTGAGCCCATGATCATCGGCACCGCAGGACACATCGACCACGGCAAGACATCGCTGGTTCGCGCGCTCACGGGCGTGGAGACCGACCGGCTCCCTGAAGAAAAACGACGCGGCATTTCCATCGAACTCGGTTACGCCTACCTGCATGCGGATGACGGTGTCGCTCTGGGTTTCGTCGATGTGCCGGGCCACGAAAAGCTGCTGCACACGATGCTCGCCGGAGCCACGGGCATTGCCCACGCGCTGCTCGTCGTCGCCGCCGATGATGGCGTGATGCCGCAGACGCGCGAGCATTTCGCCGTGGTCTCGCTACTGGGCTTGCAACGTGCAACCGTTGCGATCACCAAGATCGACCGGCTCGACGCCGCAACGCGTGCCGAGCGACTGGCGCAGGTGCGCGCGGAAATCGACACGCTGCTGGCCGCCACGACGCTGGCCGGATCGCCGGTGTTCGAAGTCTCGGCCATCTCCAACGAGGGGATGGAATCCCTGCGCCAGCACTTGTTGAAGAAGGCCGCTGAGCATGACGCGGCTGGTTCATCGTCCTCGTCCTCATCTGCATCTTCGAGCCCGCACGCATTCCGCATGGCCGTTGACCGCGCGTTCACGCTCACTGGCGTGGGCACGGTGGTGACCGGCAGCATCACCAGCGGCACGGTCTCCGTCGGAGACGAACTCGCGCTGAGCCCGGGCGGCAAACGCGTGCGCGTGCGCGGCATCCACGCGCTGAACCGCCAGGCCGAATCGGCCACGCAAGGCCAGCGCTCGGCGCTTGCGCTCGCCGGTGTCGCCAAGGACGAGGTGCGTCGCGGGGACTGGATCAGCAACGTCGGCATTGCGCTTTCGACCACGCGAATCGACGTGGAATGCACGCTGTGGCCCGACGAGGAACGCGCTCTGCGCTCGGGCACCCACGTGCATGTGCACATGGGCACCAGCGACGTCGTCGGCAGCATCGTGCTGCTGGAGCGCCCGGTGCTTGAGCCCGGGGAAACCGCGCTCGCACAAATCGTTCTGCGCAGCAGCATAGCCGCCTGGCACGGAGATCGCGGCGTGCTGCGAGACGCCTCGGCCACCCGCACCCTGGCCGGCATACGCGTGCTCGATCCGTTTGCACCACAGCGTTATCGCGGCACGCCGGAACGCATCGCTGCGCTGAAAGCCCAGGCATTGCCGGATCGTGCGACGCGATGGAGCGCCCTGCTCGCGCAATCCGCACACGGCCTCGATCTGCAACAGACCGCTCGCGCAGAAGGCATGACGGGACCGGCCGCCATCGCGCTGCCCGGCGAGGCCGAACGCTTTGCCAATGGCAACATGGCCCTGTCGCCCGCCGCGCTGCAATCCTTGAAAGCGCATGTGCTGGAGCGGCTACAGTCGTTTCACACCACCTCACCTGACGAAATCGGGCCGGACGTCAAGCGCCTCAAACGCCTCGCCGTGCCACGCGCCGACGACGCGCTCTGGTCTTTCCTCGTCGAACGACTCGTGGCTGACGGCAGCATCATGCGCAGCGGCCATTGGCTGCATCGCCCCGAACACGCGGTGCGCATGAACGAGGCCGAGCAACAGATCGCGGAACGCTTGCTGCCACTGCTCGTCAACGGGCAATTCGATCCGCCCTGGGTACGTACCTTGGCCGCTGATACGCAAATCCCCGAAACGATGATCCGCCAGACGCTGGCAAGCCTTGCGCGCCGTGGCCAAGTTTTTCAGGTGGTGAAGGATTTGTTCTATCCGCTCGATACAATCGAGCGTCTCGCAGAAATCGCGCGTTGGTGCAATTCGTCGGATGCAGGCCTTGAGGCCGCAGCCTTCCGCGACGCCACCGGCCTCGGCCGCAAACGCGCAATTCAATTGCTGGAATTCTTTGATCGCGTGGGCTTCACCCGCCGCGTGAAAGACCAGCACCTGCTCAGACCCGGCACCTCTCTGTTCGATAGCGCGAGCAGCAGCAAGACGGACTGAGCGACGCGAGAGCGAGCAAGCGAGTAGCAAACAAACAAGTCGTATTCCCGATCATCCTCATGATTGCGAGAATATTGGAAGAGAAGCGTCCCCGGTGGGGCGCCCGGGCTTCAAACCCGGTGGATTGCGCCAAGCGCGGTCGGTAGGTTCGACTCCTGCTCTTTTCCGCCCCAAACCAATAAAGTTGACGGCCAACTACGTCGGCCAGCGATATAGCACACGCACCGGCAGTGAAAAGCGCGAGCCACCCAACAGGTCACTTAACCCTTGCGCTCAACTGCCTGACCACTTCGGTGCTTGCTTGTGGCGTAGCTTTGGCGAGTGCAACAGCAGCACGGGAAGGGACATATGCATCGCTGGGAAATGTTCTTACCGATTTATCATCTTCGGGATTCATCAACGTCAAAAGCACTTCGCCCTTGTATGGCTCGGCCAGTACGACGTATTCACGCTCAGACTGCACGTGAATGATTTGAGGCACCTGAACCGCCGATTTGTCGATGGTTTCCCACTGAGCTTGCAGCAGCGAAGTTTCATATTTTTCGGATGCAGATCCCGAAATAAAAAATGTGAACACCGCCGCCCCTGACATGCAAACAACGACCAGAATGGCAGCCAAAAAGGGCATCTCAATCTTTCTTCTGAAATTTTTTGAAGATGTCAGGAACGGTATCGCCTTTTTTCAATTGAAGTTGCGTACCATATTCACGACCGTAATTCTCAGCGTCCCGAGGGAACATTGACGGCGCACTGCCAAATAGCGTCGGCTTGGGATTGCTATATCCGCCAGCCTCCAGCGCCTTGATTGTTCTAGTTGCGCAAGTATCTGCGAAACCTCTAGGGTCTTTGGTTGGATCTGGTAACTTCTTGCCAACAAAACTTTTTGCACGCGCTGCTATCAATTGCGCTCGCGCTTCCGTCGTCTCAATAGAATAGACAACACTAGAGCGGTACCCGCCTTGTTTAGCAAGATAGTCGCTCAGTCCAGTGCCTGCGGGCGTGTCCGTTCCATATGAGAAGGTGCCGTACCCCTCAATGGCTATCGCGACGTGACCGAACGGATTGGTGCTGGTCAAACCACCGACGATCACAGCCACTAGAACTGTCTTCTCCTTTTCTACTGTTGGCAGAAAGCCCAGAAGATGCTCATCTCGCCGGCACATTTTCCCAGACGTAAATTGGAGCGGAGAAAGATTCACTTCATCGACCAAACTCAACCGCTTGGGCTCATAAGTTGAAGAAGCGCAGATTGGCCCTGGCCGGAGCTGCGGGTGAGCCAAATCTCTATTGCCTTGTGAACCCAGCGCCTTGAACTGGGATGAAGACGAGCACAGTGGCCCGGGAGTAATAAAGATTGGCATGGCGATATTTGTGACCAATTGGTCTTCCAGTATACGAAAGATGCAAATCGCATTCCAGCACCAAAGCAAAGGAAAATATTATTCGGGCGTGTCAGAATTCGGTGCGCGAAGCTTGGCACGAGATAACGGCTCGTCGAAAGCCGTGTTGAATTTCAGCATTTCGCTCTCATAAGTCCCTCATCGAAAAATCGCAAGTACGTCCTCCAACTACGCAGGCACCAAGACCAGACCGAAGACGAGTTGACTGGGCAGCGGGACCTAAGAAATCCCGTTGCTCAACATATGCCTCACACACGGAATTTATGAGAGTCCCATCACGCCCAGACAAAACAAAAGCCCCGATCAATATTGACCGGGCTTTCAATTTTTGAATCCGCAAGGCGACGCCGTAGCACCGCCGTCACGTCATCTCAATAACGGTTGTTGCGATAGCCGCCGCGATCGCCACCACCACCGCCGCTGAAGCCGCCGCTGCGGGCTCTGGGGACGGGCGACGTTCACCTTGATGGCGCGGCCGTCCATGGACTTGCCGTCGAGGGCGTTGATCGCCGCTTGGGCGTCAGCGTCGGTTTCCATTTCCACAAAGGCGAAGCCCTTGGAGCGGCCGGTTTCACGGTCCATTACCAGCTTGGCGCTGGCGACGGAGCCGTATTCACCGAACGCCTGGGTCAGCGATTCATTGGTGGTCGAGTAGGCAAGGTTGCCAACGTAGAGACGATTATTCATTTTGAATTTCCTGGTTGTGAGACGGGCCAGAACAACTGGACCGTTGGGGTTTGAAAAAATGAGCGAATCAATGGCGCTTGCGGAACGGTGTTTTCGCAGGTGCGCCAGAGCGTGTTTCGATATGGCGGAAGGTCACGCGGCCCTTGGTCAGGTCATATGGAGACATCTCCAGAGTGACCTTGTCTCCGGCCAGAATGCGGATGCGGAACTTGCGCATCTTTCCACCGGTATAGGCGACGAGCTGGTGTCCGTTTTCCAGCGTGACGCGATATCGTGCGTCGGGCAGCACTTCGTCAACCCGGCCTTGCATTTCGATGAGTTCTTCTTTTGACACAGTACTCCTAGAGTGAACGGTGGTCGGTCAGGGACCACCGCCTTGGTTCTTTTTCAGTTCAGTTGAGTTGGTTGCTGAGCACCATGCCCCGGCCTTCGACAAGCGCGTGCTGCATGGCTTGAGCGCTGGTCGGGAAGCTGCTCGCGAACCGGAATATGCGGTCGTAGGCGCCGCGACGTATGGACACAGAGGCCAGAAACTGGCCGCTGTCGTTGGATTTGACGAGTGGCGTTACGAGGTAACTACCCACTCGTTCGACGATGCTGGGGATGAACATGTTCGGTGTCCGCGCCTTCGACAACCGAAGCGCGAAAAAATGTGAGTTGGAGATTCTTTTTCCGAGGCGCCAAAAAAGACGCTGCAAGCGAAAAAGAGGGGAAACCGCAAGCCCGGAATGGACTTGGAAAAACTCACCGAACGCCGAAGAGCAAGGGCCGCAGCCGTGTCTTCATAAAGGATGAACCGGAATAGCCAAGGGGCCTATTAGGGTTGTACGTGCGCTAAGAAAAGGTGAGACTGTGCATAGCGCGTGGACGGATTATACCCTGTCCTGGCCTGTTCGCACAATTCAAGGGCTCGTACAGTCGTCGGCGGCTCGCGGCCTTGGGGGTCTCGGTCACAGCAAGACCGCATCCAGGACCTCGCATCCACGGCGGTTGAAAACCATGCGAGCCGACTCGCAACTGCTGCAAAATAACCATCAGGAGATAACCGACATGGACACCAAAGTGACAAGCAACAACACCGATGTCATCAGCAAGCTGCGCGTGAATGGCGACCGGCTCTGGCAATCGCTCATGGAGCTTGCCGAGATCGGTGCAACGGCCAAGGGCGGCGTCTGCCGTCTGGCGTTGACCGACCTGGACAAGCAGGGCCGTGACCTCGTCACGCGCTGGGCTACAGAGGCCGGCATGAGCGTCACCATCGACAAGATCGGCAACGGTTTCATGCGCCGCGCAGGCCGCAACAACAGTCTTGCGCCGATCATGACCGGCAGCCACATCGACACGCAGCCCACTGGCGGCAAGTTCGACGGCAACTACGGCGTGCTCGCAGGTATCGAGGTGGTGCGCACGCTCAACGATCACAACATCGAAACCGAGGCGCCCATCGAAGTCGCTTTCTGGACCAACGAGGAAGGCTCGCGCTTTGTTCCCGTGATGATGGGTTCGGGCGTTTTCGCCAAGGCTTTCACGCTGGAACACGCCTATGCCGCCAAGGACAACGACAACAAAAGCGTGAAGCAGGAACTCGAACGCATTGGCTATATCGGCCCTGAGGAACCCGGCGATCACCCGATTGGGCATTACTTTGAAACGCATATCGAACAGGGGCCGGTGCTCGAAGACAACGACAAGACCATCGGCGTCGTGACCGGCGTGCTCGGCATTCGCTGGTACGACTGCACGGTCACCGGCATGGAGGCGCATGCCGGTCCGACGCCGATGGCGCTGCGCAAGGACGCGCTACAGGTCGCCACCCGCGTGATGCAGGAAGTGGTGGCCTGCGCGCACCGCCATCCGCCGCACGGACGTGGCACGGTCGGCATGGTGAACGTGCATCCGAACAGTCGCAACGTGATTCCCGGCGAGGTGAAGTTCAGCATCGATCTGCGCAATGCAAGCGATGCGGACTGTGAAGCCATGGACGCAGACATCCGCGCCGTGGCCGCGCGGGTCAGCGAGGAAACCGGACTGCCGATCAAGATCGATCTGGTGTCGAGCTATCCCGCGCAACCCTTCAACGCCGACTGCATCGAAGCCGTTCGCCGAGGGGCCGAGACGCTCGGTTATTCCCACATGGATGCCGTGTCGGGCGCGGGCACGATGCGGTCTACATGGCTCGCCTCGCGCCTGCCGGGATGATCTTCATTCCCTGCAAGGACGGCATCTCGCACAACGAGATCGAGGACGCCAAACCGGAACACATCGCTGCCGGGTGCAACGTGCTGCTGCATGCCATGCTGGAGCGCGCCGGGACGTGATGGACAAAGGCCCCTTGTCTTGCAAGCGCGGCAATCACGCCGCGAGGTCGAGCAGGGCCTGGCCGGTCAACCGGTAGCGGATCCATTCCTTTTGCGGCAGCGCGCCGAGGCTGTCATAGAACTCAAGCGACGGTGTATTCCAGTCAAGACAGCTCCACTCGAATCGGCCGCAATCCTTTTCCACGGCGATGCGCGCGAGCGCCTTGAGCAACGCCTTGCCCGCGCCCTTGCCGCGCGCGGCCGGATCGACATAGAGGTCTTCCAGATAGATTCCGTTGCGGCCCTGCCAGGTGGAGTAGTTGAAAAAATAGACGGCCATGCCGAGCGCCACGCCGTCCTGCTCGCAGACCAGCGCGTGCGCCGTTGCGTCGGTCGAGAAAATCGTCCGATGCACGTGTTCGGGCGTGGTGAGCACCTCGTGCTCGGCCTTTTCATAGATCGCGAGATCGCGCACGAAACGCAGAATGGTGTCGGTGTCTTCGATCACCGCCTTGCGCACAACCAATGGGAATTGTCCGAATGGCTCATCACTTCAATGGGCTCGTGGTCACTCGACGCGCAGGCCGCTCGCACCGCCCTCGACATGCCCGATCACCGCCGCGTCACCAAAGCCCTCGCGCGCGAAAATCGCCAGCACCTCGGTAACGCTGTCCGGCGTGCAGCACACCAGCAGGCCGCCCGAGGTCTGCGGATCGCTCACGAGATTCTGCGTCGTCGCATGCAGTCCCTGCGCAAGCTGCACCTGCTCGCCGTAAGCCGCCCAGTTGCGCCCGCTTGCGCCGGTGACGTTGCCGTCCTGCGCGAGTTCCACCACGCCCGGCAGCAGTGGCACCCTGGCCCAATCGACCACCACCTGCAAGCCCGCTCCACGCGCCATCTCGAGCGCATGCCCCGCAAGCCCGAAGCCCGTCACATCGGTGATGGCATGCACGCCGGGCAACTCGGCCAGCAGCGGGCCGGGGGTATTGAGCCTGGTGGTGTTGGCGATCATCTCGCGATACCCTGCGTCGCTCAGCTTGAGCTTCTTGAACGCCGCCGAATAAACGCCCACGCCCAGCGGTTTGCCCAGCACGAGCACGTCGCCCGGCTTCGCGGCGGCGTTGCGGCGCACGCGATCCGGGTGCACCAGGCCCATCGCGACGAGGCCGTAGATCGGCTCCACCGAATCGATGGTGTGCCGCCCGCAATCGGAATGCCCGCGGCGCGGCATACGTCCTGCCCGCCGCGCACGATGGCGCCAATCACCTCGAGCGGCAACTGGTTGATCGGCATGGCCACCAGCGCCAGCGCCATGATCGGCTTGCCGCCCATCGCGTAGACGTCGGACAGCGCATTGGTCGCCGCGATGCGCCCGAACTCATAGGGATCATCGACGATCGGCATGAAAAAATCGGTGGTCGCCACCAGTGCCTGCTCGTCGTTGAGACGGTAAACCGCAGCATCGTCCGAGGTCTCGATTCCCACCATCAATTCCGGTGGAATCACGGCATTGGCGCCGCTCGACTTCAGAATCTCCGACAGCACGCCGGGTGCAATCTTGCAGCCGCAACCACCGCCATGCGAAAGCGAGGTGAGGCGAGGCAAGGGCGCAGCAGGATGGGGGGACGGGGTTGCGGATGTCATGGCAAATCAGTGAAAAGCAAACAGAGTTGCATCCATCATCCCAGATTTGCGGGGTTCCCCGGTCCGCGTGGACAAATGCATCGTTGCGCGCGGGGAAACGCCATCGCATGGCGGCGGACGCTGCCGGTATAGTGCCGACACCGGATCGCAAGCACCCATGTCCCATTTCCAGCCCGTACGCCCCGCAGATCGCCACAGGTTCGACGCCATCATCGATGCCCGCTCGCCAGCGGAGTTCGCCGAGGACCATATTCCTGGCGCGATCAACTGTCCCGTGCTCGACAACGAAGAGCGCGCCATTGTCGGGACGCTCTATGTGCAGCAGGGCGCGTTCGAGGCGCGGCGCGTCGGCGGTGCAATGGTTGCGGCGAATCTGGCAAAACACCTCAAGCACCAGCTTGCAGACATGCCCGAGAACTGGAAACCCCTGGTGTATTGCTGGCGCGGCGGCATGCGCAGTGGCTCGATGGTGCACTGGTTGCGACTCGTCGGCTGGGACGCCCAGCAGCTCGCGGGCGGCTACAAGTCGTTTCGCCGACATGTGATCTCGCAGATCGAGGACATTGTTCCCAGACTCGATTTGCGGGTGATCGTCGGCGCGACCGGCAGCGCCAAGACACGCGTGCTGCAAGCGCTCGAGGCGCAGGGCGCGCAGATGCTCGACCTTGAACACTGCGCGCGACACAAGGGCTCGCTGCTCGGTACGCTGCCGGGCACGCCCCAGCCCACGCAGAAGAATTTTGAAACCCAGATCGGCGCGGTGCTGGAGACACTCGATCTGTCGCGTCCGCTCTATGTGGAAGGCGAAAGCGCGCGCATCGGCCGCCTGACCGTTCCGTTGCCACTGGTCGCGAAGATGCGCGCGGCTCCCACGATCGAGATCGCCGCCACGCACGAAGCGCGCCTTGCCTACCTGCTGCGCGACTATGCCTACCTCGGAGACGACGTCGAAGCGCTTGTGGGCAAACTCGGCGTGCTGACCGAATCGCTGGGCAAGGAAACCGTGGGGCGCTGGCAGACCTGGGCGCGCGACAGGTCGCTGTCGCCCTTGTTTGACGAGCTGATGCGGCTGCACTACGACCCGCACTACCAGCGCTCGCAATCCAGCCATTTCGACACCTGGGAACAGCGCCAGCGCATCGAGGCCAGTGCGCTCACGCAGGCCGACGTGGAGCAAATCGCCGCGCAGATACTGGCGCTTGAGCGGGACTTCTGATCGTCGCGGGCGCACGCGCCCGCAACCGCAACTCCATCAATCTCCCGTGGACTCGCCGCACGCGCGCTGTCGAACCAGCAGCGCGAGTCCGGCATCCGTCAGTCGCACCATCCAGCGCCCGTTTTCCTGCTCCATGCGCAGCAGTCCCGGGCCGCGCTGGCCGGCGATTTCCGCATCGCCAAGCAGGGTGGCCTCGCGCATCAACGCACTGGCGCTTGCGTCCAGCATCTTGCACAGCCGCGCGACGGACACGCGATCATCGCCGTGGGCGCGCAGTTCTTCGTCGAGCGCCATCACGAGGCGCAGCGCCAGCGGAAGCGCGGCGTCTGCCGTCATTGAGTGACCTCTTTCAGATGCGGTCGCAGCACCACGGGGATCGATTTGGACGTCGGCGTTCCCGCATTCGCCGCCACCGCCGTCAGCGGCACGAGCGCGTTGGTCTCGGGGTAGTACGCGGCCAGGTTGCCGCGCGGGATGTCGTAGGCGACGAGCCGGAAGCCCTCGACGCAGCGCTCCTGCCCGTCGTCCCACACGGTGTGGATGGCGACGCGATCCCCATCCTGCATGCCGAGTGCGCGGATGTCATCTGCATGGATGAAGACCACGCGGCGCTGGCCGAACACGCCGCGATACCGGTCGTCCATGCCATAAATGGTCGTGTTGTACTGGTCGTGCGAACGTGTGGTGAGCAGCGTGAACACGCGCTGATCGCGCATGCGCTCGCGTGCACGGTGCGAAGGCGTGTCGCGCGGCACGTCGTGCGCGAAGAACGTCGCCCTGCCCGCAGGCGTATTCCACACGCGTTCGCTCGCCGTGTTGCGCAGACGAAAACCGCCGGGCGTTGCGACGCGTTGATTGAAATTCGCGAAGTCCGGAAAGACCTTCTCGATGTCGTCGCGGATCAGCGCGTAGTCGCCCGCCAGACGCAACCAGTCCACGCGACTGCGCTCGCCCAGCGTCGCATGCGCAAGCCGCGCGACGATGGCGGGCTCGGACAGCAGATGTTGCGAGGCGGGCAGGTTGATGCCCATGGAGATGTGGACCATGCTCATCGAATCCTCAACGGTCACCCCTTGCGGCCTGCCGTTCTGGATGTCCATCTCGGTGCGACCCAGGCACGGCAGGATCAGCGCCTGCCTGCCATGCACCACATGGCTGCGATTGAGCTTGGTGGCCACGTGCACGGTGAGATCGCAGTTGCCGAGCGCCTTCCAGGTCTCGTAGGTGTCGGGCGTGGCTGCCGCGAAGTTGCCGCCGAGCGCAAAAAACACCCTGGCCTTGCCGTCGCGCATGTGCTCGATGGCTTTCACCGTGTCGACCCCATCTTCGCGCGGCGGCGCGAAACCGTAGACCTCGCGCAAGCGATCAAGCAGCGCGGCGGGCGGCTTCTCCCAGATGCCCATGGTGCGGTCGCCCTGCACATTGCTGTGGCCGCGCACGGGCATACGCCTGCGCCGGGGCGGCCGATGTTGCCGCGCAGCAGCAGCAGGTTCACGATCATCTGGATCGTCGCCACCGAGTGCATGTGCTGGGTGATGCCCATGCCCCAGCAGGCGATCACGTTTTTCGCGCCGACATAGACATCGCCCGCGCTGCGCATCTGCGCCTCGGTGAGGCCGGACTCCTGCTCAAGCACCTGCCAGGCTTCGCTGCGCAGGCTGTGCGCGAGTGCGTCAAAGCCGCTCGTGTGTTCGGCAATGAACCGATGGTCCAGCACGTCGCCATGTGCGTCGTCCTGCTCGAGCACATGCTTCATCATGCCCTTGACCGCCGCCAGATCACCGCCCACGCGCAGCTGAAAGTAATGCGTGCTGATCGGCGTGGACCTCAGGGTCGCCATCTCCAGCTTATCCTGTGGATCGACGAAGCGTTCAAGGCCGCGTTCACGCAGCGGATTGAAGCTCACGATGCGCGCGCCGCGTCGGTGCGCCTCACGCAGCTCGCCAAGCATGCGCGGGTGGTTGGTTCCGGGGTTCTGGCCGAAGATGAAGATCGCATCGGCCTGCTCGAAGTCCACCAGCTCGACCGTGCCCTTGCCCACGCCGATCTGCAAGCGCATCGCGCTGCCGCTTGGTTCGTGGCACATGTTGGAGCAGTCGGGGAAATTGTTGGTGCCGAACTCGCGCACGAACAATTGATAGAGAAAAGCGGCCTCGTTGCTGGTGCGCCCGAGGTGTAGAAAATGGCCTGATCCGGATCGGGCAACGCGTTCAGATGCCGCGCAATCAACGCAAACGCATCGTCCCAGCCGATGGGCCGGTAGCGATCATCGGCGGCCTCATACACCATCGGCTGCGTGAGCCGACCCTGATCTTCAAGCCAGAAATCGCTTTGCGCTGCCAGCTCGCTGACCGTATGCCGCGCGAACAGCTCGGGGCCTGCGCGCCGCGCCGTCGCCTCGGCGGCCACGGCCTTCACACCGTTTTCGCAGAACTCGAACGTCGATGCGTGATTGCGATCCGGCCATGCGCAGCCAGGGCAGTCGAAACCATCGGGCTGGTTGGCAGCAAGCAGCGTCTTCACGCCCTTGAGCGGTATGTTGTGCGCAAGCAGCGCGTTCTTCACGCTGTTGAGCGCGCCCCAGCCGCCCGCTGGGCCCTTGTAGAACTCGATCTTCTGCTCGCTCATGGTGCTGTCTCCCGAAGGCGGCGATGCGGCTACTTTCGCCTCTTTTTATCCGCCGTGCCATTCTTATTTTTCCATCCGGCGGCACCGCCGCTCAGGTGTTCTTGCTCACCGTGATGGTCGGAAACCGGGCCGAAAAATCCTTGGCCTGCTGCGCGATCTTCACCGCGACCGAGCGGGCAATCGATTTGTAGATCGCGGCGATGTCGCCATCCGGCTCCGCCACGACGCTTGGCTTGCCGCTGTCAGCCTGCTCGCGGATCGACATCGCGAGTGGCAGCGCGCCGAGGTACTCCATGCCGTATTCCTGCGCCATGCGCTTGCCGCCCTCATTGCCGAAGATGTGTTCGGCGTGACCACAGTTGCTGCAGATGTGCACCGCCATGTTTTCGACCAGCCCCAGAATCGGCACGTTGACCTTCTGGAACATGTTGATGCCCTTCTTGGCATCCAGCAGCGCAATGTCCTGCGGCGTGGTCACGATCACCGCGCCGGTGAGCGGCACCTTCTGCGACATGGTGAGCTGGATGTCGCCCGTGCCGGGCGGCATGTCGACAACGAGATAGTCCAGATCCTGCCAGCGCGTCTGCATGATGAGCTGCTCCAGCGCCTGACTGGCCATCGGGCCGCGCCAGATCATGGCCTGTTCGTCGTCCACCAGAAAGCCGATGGAGTTGATCTGCAGGCCCATGCTGCGCTTGGGCTCCATGAGCTTGCCATCAAGGCTCTCGGGCTTGCCGCTGGTGTTGGTCATGAGCGGCTGGCTCGGCCCGTAGATGTCCGCATCGAGCAGGCCAACATTCGCACCCTCGGCGGCCAGCGCCAGTGCCAGATTCACGGCGGTGGTGCTCTTGCCCACGCCGCCCTTGCCGGAGGCCACGGCGATGATGTTCTTCACCCCCGGCAGCAACTGCACGCCGCGTTGTACCGAGTGCGCAATGATCTTGCTCGCGATGTTGACCGACACGTTCTCGACGCCCGCAAGCTTTTTGGCCGCAGACACCAGTTCCTGGCGCAACTGAGGCACGAGGCTCTTGGCCGGATAGCCGATTTCCACGTCGAACGCGACATCGCCGCCGCTGATGGTGACGTTGCGCAGCGCGCGCGTGCTCACATAATCCTTGCCAGTGTAGGGGTCGCGAACGTGGGCGAGGGCCTCCATGAGACCCTGTTCTGTAATGGCCATACTTTAATTACTCCTCAGGAGTCGGGTAGTCTATCGAAGCTGAGTTCCATGCGCCGGCGCGTGGCATTCCCCGAATTTCCCTTTTTTCATCCCTTTCATGAAGCCAGGTGTCCCTTGAAGTTGAAGATGGCCGAGAACTCCCTGTTCGCAATCCTGTTGCGTTCGCCGTGGTGGATCAGTTTTGCAATCTCCGCCGCCATCGTCACGGCGTGCCTGGCATGGCTGCCCAGGGACATCGCGCCGTTTGCGGCGCTGGGCGCTGCGCCGATCTTCGTCATCGGCTGCATGGCTGCATGGCGCCAGTTCAAGGCCCCGAGCGGTGCCAAGGTCGAAGCCATCCGCGCCGAGGCCGCCGCAATGTCGTGGAAGGACTTTTGCGCCGCACTCGAAAACGCCTGGAAAAATGAAGGCCAGTCCGTGCAGCGCGTGGCGGGCCAGACTGCTGCGGTCGATCTGCAACTCGAAAAAAATGGCACGCTCACGCTCGTGAGCGCGCGCCGCTGGAAGGCCGCCAATCATGGCCTGGAGTCGCTCAAGGAACTCAGCGATGCCGTGCAGCGACTCAAGGCCGATCATGGTGTGTACGTGGTGCTGCAGGGCAGCGTCTCCGACAGCGCGCGGGCCATGCCAAGGAGCACGGCCTGCTGCTGCTCGAAGGTGACGCGCTTGCCGCCATGCTGCTGAAATCCAGGTCCCGCACCCGCTGATCATCCTCCGTCCACCGCCATGCAAGCACCGCCCGGCCCCGCCCCGATCACAGGTTTGGTTCTCTCGGCGGTGGTGCCCGCGCGGCGTATCAGGCGGGCGTCATGGAGGCGATTGCCGATCTGCGTGCCGCCTGCGATCAAAGGCACGAGCGCAACCCGTTCCAGATCATGTGCGGCACCTCGGCAGGCGCGATCAACGCCGCCGCGCTGGCCTGCGGTGCCGACCATTTCGACGACACGGTGCGCAAGCTGGCCGGTGTCTGGCGGAATTTCCGGGCCGAACAGGTTTACCGCGCCGACTCGCTGAGCGTGATGCGCAGCGGCGCGCACTGGCTGACCCTGCTGTCGCTCGGATGGACGGTTGCGCGCTGGCGCAAGGTCAGGCCGCACGCGCTGCTCAACAACGAGCCGCTCGCGGGATTGCTCAAGGAACTGGTGCAACTCGACCGATTGCCCCAGTTGATTCACGACGGCCACCTGAGCGCGCTGGCCGTGACGGCTTCGAGCTACACCACGGGAGAACACATCACCTTCTACCAGTCGCGCGACGAGCGCGCGCCGTGGATTCGCTCGCAGCGCAAGGCGGTCCGCGCCGACATCACGCACAGCCATCTGCTCGCGTCATCGGCCATTCCGTTCATCTTTCCAGCGCGCTCGGTGTCATTCAGCGGCCAGGCCCACTATCTGGGCGACGGCTCGATGCGACAGACCGCGCCGATTGCGCCGGCCATCCATCTCGGCGCTGATCGCGTGCTGATCGTCGGCGCAGGTCGCATGCGGGAGCCCGAGGCGCAATTGCCTCACGGTGCCGAGCCGCCCTACCCCTCGCTCGCACAGATTGGCGGACATGCGCTGTCGAGCATCTTTCTGGATGCGCTCTCGGTCGACATCGAACGCGCCGAACGCATCAACCAGACGCTGTCCCTGATCCCCGCCGAAGCCCGCGCGCGCAGCCCGCTTCGGCCACTGAATCTGCTGGTGCTCTCGCCCAGCCAGCGCATCGATGAAATTGCCGCGCGGCACATCATCGATCTGCCGATCACCATCCGCACCCTGCTCGGCGCGGTGGGTGTGAAGATGCCCGGCGAAGGCCAGAAGACCTCGCCCGCCGTGGGGGCGCGGCGCTTGCGAGCTATCTGCTGTTCGAGACCGGTTTCACGCAGGAACTGATGGCGCTCGGGCGCGCCGATGCCATCGCCAGGCGCGACGACATCTGCGCGTTCTTCGGCTGGGCGTCGCCGTGGCAGGCGCGCTGAAAGTCTTCACCAATTACAATGTCCGGTTCCGTCCGAACCCGCATTTCGCGGGCTCACCGAAAGCCCGAACCGATGACTGCACGCAAGATTTTCGCCACCACCGCACTGCCGTATGCCAACGGCAACTTTCATATCGGCCACATCATGGAATACATCCAGGCCGACACGTGGGTGCGTGCGCAGCGTATGCAGGGCAACGAGGTTCACTTTGTCGGTGCCGACGACGCGCATGGCGCGCCGATCATGATCGCCGCCGAGAAGGCGGGCAAGACGCCGCAGCAGTTCGTGGCCGACATCGCCGCGGGCCGCAAGCAGTATCTCGACGGCTTTCACATTGCCTTCGACAACTGGAGCAACACCGACAGCGCCGAGAACCACGAGCTTTCCAAACAGATCTATCTCGATCTGAAGAAGGCCGGTTTCATCGAGACGCGCACCATCGAGCAGTTCTTCGATCCCGAGAAGAACATGTTCCTGCCCGACCGCTTTATCAAGGGTGAATGCCCGCGCTGCCATGCCAAGGACCAGTATGGCGACAACTGCGAAGTCTGCGGTGCCGTGTACGCGCCCACCGATCTGATCCAGCCGTATTCCGCGCTCTCGGGGCCAAGCCGGTGCTGAAGTCGTCGGAGCATTTTTTCTTCAAGCTCTCCGATCCGCGCGCCGTGGCCTTTCTCACCGAATGGACGCAGGACAGCCAGCATGTTCAGCCCGAGGTGGCCAACAAGATCAAGGAATGGTTCGGCGTTCGCACCAACCCCGACGGCTCGACCAGCGAGGGCCTCGACGACTGGGACATCAGCCGCGATGCGCCCTACTTCGGCATCGAGATTCCGGATGCGCCGGGCAAGTATTTTTATGTCTGGCTGGATGCACCGGTCGGCTACCTCGCATCGCTCAAGGAACTGTTGAACAAGCGTGGTGAAGACTACGACGCCTACATGGCCGATCCGGCGCTCGAGCAGTACCACTTCATCGGCAAGGACATCATCACGTTCCACACGCTGTTCTGGCCCGCGATGCTCAAGTTCAGCGGCCGCAAGACGCCGACCAAGATCTGCGTGCACGGCTTCATGACGGTGAACAACGGCGAGAAGATGAGCAAGAGCCGCGGTACCGGCCTTGATCCCCTCAAATACCTGAGCCTCGGCATGAATCCCGAATGGCTGCGCTACTACCTGGGCGCCAAGCTCAACGGCAAGAACGAGGACATCGACTTCAACCCGGAAGACTTCATGGCGCGCGTGAATGCCGATCTGATCGGCAAGTACGTGAACATCGCCTCGCGCGCGGCGGGCTTCCTCGTCAAGCGCTTTGACGGCAAGCTCGGCGAGATGGGCGCTGACGGCCAGGCGCTGATCGCCCAGTTGCGCGAGCAAAAGCCGGCCATCATCGCGGCCTATGAAAACCGCGACACCTCGCGCGCCGTGCGCGAAGTGATGCTGCTGTGCGACCGCGTGAACGCTTACGTGGATGCCAACAAGCCGTGGGAACTGGCGAAGAAGGAGGACATGCAGGCACGGTTGCAGGACGTGTGCACCACCTGCATCGAGGCCTTCCGCATTCTCACGATCTACCTGAAGCCGATCCTGCCGCAGGTGGCTGCGGAGGTCGCCAACTTCCTGATCGTGCCGCCCGAATTCTTTGACGACATCCGCAAGCCGCTCGGCAGGGATCACCAGATCGGTGAGTACAAGCATCTGATGCAGCGCGTTGACGTCAAGCAGCTCGACGCGCTGTTCGAAGCGCCGCCCGCTCCCGTCGTTGAGGCCGTGCTGCCCGGCGGCGAGGAAATCGCGCCGACCATCACCATCGACGACTTCGCGAAGATCGACCTGCGCATTGCGCAGATCGTGGAGTGCAAGCCGGTGGAAGGCTCGACCAAGCTTTTGCAGCTCACGCTCGACGTGGGCGAAGGCCGCATGCGCAACGTGTTCAGCGGCATTAGCAGCATGTACAAACCCGAGCAACTACAAGGCAAGCTCACCGTGGTGGTGGCCAATCTTGCGCCGCGCAAGATGAAGTTCGGCGTGAGCGAAGGCATGGTGCTCGCCGCAAGCCACGCGGATGAAAAGGCCCACCCCGGCATTTATGTGCTCGAACCTTTTCCCGGTGCCACGCCGGGCATGCGCATCCATTGATCGAGCACTGGTGGCGCCCAGCTAACGGCATGAAAAATCAAAGGCCCCTCGATCCCCAAAAGCGAGGGGCTTTTTCATGGCTCGGCGTAACGTTGACCGCGTGCACGCTGTCCGGCTGCACGGTGATCGGCGTGACCACTTCGGTCGTGGGCCTTGCCGCAGATGCCGCCATCGGCACGGTAAAGATCGTCGGCAAGGGCGTGGGCAAGGCGGCTGACGCGATGCTCGGCGACGATGAGAAGGACGACGGCAGCGGGATCACGATCCGCTATCGCGAGCCGCACAACGCGCCCCCGGCCACGCCTTCGTCCGTGGAGCCGTCCAGGGCTGTCACACCTACTGGAGCCTCCTCGAATTCGGCTCAATGAAGCGCGGTATTCCTGTTCAGCAGAATTCCCTGCGCTGCCGCTTGAGCGCGTCCCTGTCGATGCTGGCACGCAGCAATTCCATGTCCGCAGGGCTCACCCCCTCGCGCACAAAATGCGCTTCCCAATGATCGACGGTTTGCGCGACCCGTCGTATCAGTTCCAAGGCACGTGCCTGCTTGATGCCGAACTCATTGATTTGAGTGAGCGCGTTGTCGATGCTCGACTCCGCACCGGCTGTCCCGACAATCATCGCCTGGTAGCCCAGGTTCTGCAGCGACGGCAGCACGTCATAGGCAGGAGTGAGTTCATAGTAACCGTCGAAGCCCAGTCGGACGCTGTGATTGCGTTCATGATCGTCGGTGTTGTCCATCAGGATGTTGAAGACCATGCGTCGAAACAGCTCCTCGCGCATTGACTGCTGGCGGTCCGGATGGGCGATGCGCAGCAATACTGTGGCTAGCGCTGGATAGCTTTCTTCGAGTCGCGCGGCGCGCAGCAAGGTTCGCGCAGACACGCAATGCAGACGCAAATCGCCCATGCGATCAAAGCGCTTGATCGTTAGTGCGTGGCGCTTGCTGCGCAGGCGGCGCTGCGGAATCGGCAAGGCCTTGGTGCTGGCAACCTCGATGCCTGCAAGCGCCGCCAGCGTCATCGTGGCATGTTCAGCAAGCGGCGTGTCCACCGCATCGTCCAACTCGCTGAACTTGACTACGCAAGGGCCGTCATCGGTCTGCAACAGGGCCTTGGGCCGCGCGCCCCCAAGGGTGACGCCGGGCTGCACCAGCCGTTGCAGGGCGTCGGATAGTGGAGCGTGGGCCTGAATGTCCTCGATGGCGGCATTCAATTGCGACAAATCGCGCAATCGCGGATAAGGCCCGAGATGGCGCGGGATGTATTTTTGTGCCGAGATGGAAACGCCCAGCGCACCAAAGCGATCATCGCCCGCAAACAGCAGCATTTCCAGAATCGACAGCCGAGCGGGCCGGTCGATATGGCGGATGATGCGTTCGCCCCAACGGTCCGGGCGCGCGTCATCGATGGCACCGGGTGCGCTGGCCTTCTCGCCTGCGCTGAATTCATGGTCACTCAAGAGCGGTAGGTCTTCGCTCAATGGAAAGTGCCACCACTTTGCGTCGTAGCGAAAAGTCGCGCAGTCGGGAATGAGTGGTGAGAGCCCCAGCTCGCCAGCCAGCATCGGTTGCGCCGGATTGATCAGCGCCCAGAGGTAGAGCCGATCCTGCGGCACGTAGCTGCGCGGGTCTACGCGGGTGCCGCTCATTTTTCGGAATCTCCGGCATGCGGCTTGGCATCGGAATTCACCAGAGCTGCCAGACCCGCCGCCACCGCCGCCGCGTTGCCACTTCCGGCCGGTGGCCTTGGCTGCGGCTCGGACACGCGCGATGGCTGCCGGGATTCTCGAACGACGGGCCAAGGCTTGCGTGACACGCCGCTACGAACGGCGGATCCAGCCACCTTTTGCACCTCGCGTTCCAGCGCGGCATGATCCTTTTCAGGCGCAACCAGATCCGCCAGCCCTTCGGCCTGATTGATGAGCCACATACACATCACATAGGAAGCCATCGCGACCGAAGGATCTCCGCGTTCGATGCGGGCCATCGTGGGTTGCGAAACTCCGAGACGCCTGGCCCACTGACCCTGCGTCTCGCCCCGTCGCTTGCGGGCAATGACGATGTTCTGTGCAAGCCGCTCAATCTGCTGCAAGACAGCAAGCGGGTAGTCGGAAGGGCTTGTGTTTTGACGAGGCATTCATAGATCGTAGCAAAAAATGGTATTTTTGAAAATCTATAAATAAATACAGCACGGCTGCAATTCGATCAGCGGCAACGATTATTCATAGATTTCCGAACAATCGCTGAATTAATTCATTGATGAATAAACCGCTAGTGCACAGGCCATTTTGTCACGGCCCGTCGTGCAACTTCTCCGCGCTGTAGCTGTTCTTGACCAGATGATCGGGCCCGAACACGACCGTGAAATGCATCTGCCGTGTCGGCGGATCGATCCAGTTCCAGTCCCACTCGACGGTTTGCTTGAGTTCGTAGGGCACGGCCTTGGCGGGCATGCCGAGGATGCGGCGTACCTGCACCTGCGACATGCCGGGCTGGATTTTCTCGAAATTGTGCGGCGCGAGCACCTGGCGCAGGGCGCTCATCTTGCCGTCCGTGCCGATGGTGATCATGTAGTTGCGAGCCCCCATGGGCTGGCGGTTGTATTCAAACGTGCGTGAACCGTCGGGTTCCTGCCAGACATACTCCGGCTCGCCGAATTTGGCGCGCACGTCCATCTCGGTGGAGACGCCTTCCTCCAGCTCCTTGATGCGCTGATCGTCACAGCCGACCAGCATGGTCACCACCGCAAGAGCCGCCACCAAACCCGCACGCGCCATGCGCATCATTCCCATGAAGTGTCCTTCCCGTTGAATCCGTTGAGTTCCGACGCATTGCCATCATTCTGATCCATTGCAGATGCTCATGAGGACGGCACTCTAACGCGTTGCAGGCGGATCCGGTTGGCAATAGCACTATTCCATACGAATGTTTGCAGTCTTCACCACATCGGCATACTTCTTGAGGTCGGCCTCGATCTCGGCGCGGAACTCGGCCGGTGTGTTGCCCGACGACTCGATACCGAGCGAGGCGAGCCGCTCCTTGATCTCGGGGAGATGCACCACGTGGTTCAGTTCCTTCTGCAACCGGTCGACGATGGCCTGCGGCGTCTTCGCGGGCGCGAGGATTCCGATCCACGAATTGACCACAAATCCCGGCACGCCCGACTCTGCCACCGTGGGCACATCAGGCAGCGACGGCAGTCGCTTCGCAGACGAAATCGCAATCGCGTTGATCTGTCCGCGCTTCACGAACGGATAGGCGCCCGCCACGGCGGTGTAGAGCATGGGCAGCGTGCCGCCGACGACGTCGGCCATGGCCTGGCCGCCGCCCTTGTAGGGCACGTGCACGAAGTTCGCGCCGGTCTTCGCCTTCAGCAGCTCACCCGCGAGATGCGGCGTGCTGCCAGTCCCCGCGCTGCCATAGGAGACACCGGCGGGCGTGCTCTTCGAATAGGCGATGAGCGAGGGCAGATCCTTCGCAGGGACGGATGGATGCGTCACGATGATCAACGCCGCATCGCCAATCTTGCTGACCGGCGCGAAATCCTTGAGCGTATCGAACGGGACTTTCTTGTAGACATGCGGATTGATCACCATGGTGCCGTCAAAACCGACCACGAGCGTGTATCCATCGGGTGCGGCCGTCGCGGCCTGCTGCGTGCCGATGTTGCCCGAGGCACCCGGTTTGTTGTCCACCACCACCTGCTGACCGAGTCGCTCGCCGAGCTTTTCGGCCACCACGCGCGCGCCGGTGTCGGTCACGCCGCCGGGCGCGAACGGGACGATCAGGCGAATCGGTTTGCTCGGGTAGGTGTCGGCCCAAGCGGACGAGAGCGGCAGCAATGCTGCCGACGCCAGCAGCGCGGCGCTTGCTACGAGGTGTCTTTTCCTGAACTGCATGGCGATCTCCGTTCCTTAGCAATCATGGGTTGCAAAAGCCGCGCTCCTTCAACCAGCGCAACGTCAATTCGACCGTGCTCTGCAGCAGCTCGGGCTGGCCGACGAAGTAATGCGTCGCGCCCTTGATCACCTGCATTTCCTTGTCGGTGCTGCGCGCCTTCTCGAACACCATGCGCGTATGTTGCTGCGGCACGGCGTCGTCGGCGCTGTGCTCGAGGGCCAGGAACGGCACGGTGATCTGTTGCGCGCAGCGGTCACCCAGCGCGTTCGTGTCCTGCGGAGACCATTGCGAGAGCCAGGCGCGCAGCGTCGAAAACCGCGCGAGACCGATGGGCCCGCTGTTCGCCGTCTCGGGGTGGCCCATGTAGCACACGCCGATGGGCCGGTCGTTGGGATCGAGTGCGGCGTCGAGGAATCGTGGATCGGCCATCGTGCGATGCGTGACGAATCCGCGTTCGACCTCGCGACCATTGCGGCGCTTGAGTTCTTCGAGCATGCCCTTCACCCATGCCGTGCGGCGCTGCACACGATCCTGTTGGGCCTGGCGAAACCGCGCCATGAACTCGGCGCTGTAGGGCGGCTTGATGTCGGGGTGGTAGAGATCGAGGCTGTCATCACGCACGTCGGGATTGTCCTCGTCGAGCACGCTCGGGTCGATCCAGTCCTGGAGCACCACCGCGCGCGAGACATGCGCGGCTTGCAGCACGAAGGCGTCCGCAGGCAGCAGTCCGGCCTTCGTGAGATCGTAGGCATCTCCCGCAGGCGTGTGCGTGACGCTCGGCGACTCGGCCTGCGACTGGTAGTACAGCGACAGCGAACCACCGCCCGACCAGCCCGCGAGCACCACCTTGCGATAACCCCAGACCTCGCGCGCGTGGCGCATGTACTCGCCAAGATCGCGCACCACGTGCTCCATGATGAGCGCGGTGTCGTTGCGCGCATAACGGCTGCCGGCGCACAGCACGTGCACGCCGGCCCGTGCCATCGCGGTGGGCATGGGCAGCAATTGCAACGTGCTCGCCGGGTGCATATAGACCAGCAAGGTGTCGCAGGAAACCCCGCGCGGCACGTACCGGATGCCCTCAAGATGAACCACGCCCTGCTGGCCCGAGAACCCATATACCGTCTTGAATTGCGCGGCCTCGGAATACTGCAGATGCACCCACTGTGCATCCACTTCATGGCCGGTTGTTGCGTTGGTGTTGTTGCTGTTCATGAACTAAATCCTTCTGCTGTCATTCGGGTTGCACGCCAGCGGCCTCGATGCGCTTGATCGTCGCTGCCTTGTCGCTCTGGAGAAACGCGGCAAACGCCTCCGGCGTGCTGCCCACCGCGTCAAAGCCGTAGATGGACAAATATTTTTTCTGAAACTCCGGCGCGCTGATCAGCGCGCCGATGTCCGCCGCAATGCGCTGACGGATCGCCAGCGGCGTGCCCGCCGGAGCCGCAAGACCGAAGTAGACCGATGCCTCGTAGTCCTTGAAGCCCGCCTCGGCAAACGTCGGCACGTCGGGAATCAGGGGCTGGCGGTGGCTGCCGCTGACCGCGAGCGGCTTGACGTTTTTCTTTTCGAGAAATGCGCGCGCGCCGCCCGTGACGACCAGCGACATATCGACGCGGCCAGCCGCCACATCCTGCAAGGACAGGCTCAGGTTGTTGTACGGCGCATGCACGCTCTGGATGCCGTTTTGTTTGTTGAACCAGGACATCGCCAGATGGTTGGAGCCGCCGATGCCGGTGGACGCATAGCTCGATTTCTCGGGATGCTTGCGTGCGTATTCGACCAGTTCCTTGACGGTGTTCGCCGGGTATTGCGGACTGGTCACCAACAGCAGCGGCGCGCGCATCATGAGCGATACAGGAGCGAAGTCCTTCTCGGGATTGAAGGCCAGCTTGGTCTTGAGCAGCGGGTTCAGCGCATAGGTCGCATCGGTGGCGATCAGCAGCGTGTAGCCATCCGGCTTGGCCTTGGCCACCTCCATTGCGCCCAGCACTTCGTTCGCGCCAGGCTTGTAGTCGATGACCAGTGGCTGCCCCCAGCGCTTTTGCAGATCGGGTGCGATGGCGCGCAGGATGGCGTCGGCCGGGCCGCCTGCGGTGTAGGGCATGATCAGCAGCACCGGCTTGGTCGGCCATGCGGCCTCCTGGGCGTGTGCCGCGCCTGCAAGGCCGAGGCCCAGCGAAAGCAGCGCAATGTTCACGCGCGAAATCTTCATGTGCTTGTCTCCTGAGTTTTTTTCATTGAAAGCCGTGCTGCACTACTCGGGCTTGATTCCCCCGCGCTGTGCAACGGCGCTCCATTTCTTCGCCTCGTTTTCCAGAAACTGGCGGAACTCCGCGGGCGGCGAGAGCACGATGTTTGCGCCCTGATCCTGCATCTGCTTGACCACCGCCGGGTCTTCGGCCACCTTGTGCAGTCCCTGATTGATCTTCGCGACGATGGCGTCGGGAACGCCGGCCGGGCCAAACATGCCATACCAATTGAACGATTCCACGCCGGTCAGACCAGCCTCCTGGAAGGTCATCGCGTCGGGAAAGATCGCCATGCGTTTGGGTGCGGCCACGCCGATGACGCGCAGCTTGCCTGATTTCACATGCGGCAACGCCGTGAGCACGCTAGTCACGCCCGCAGGCAGATGTCCGCCCATCACGTCGACCATGATCGGCGCGCCGCCCTTGTAGGCCACACCGGTGATCTTCAGATTCCCGGCCTGCCGGATCAACTCTCCGGTCAGGCGTGTCTGCCCTTCCGAATAGCCGACCGCCGTATCCTGCTTGCGCGCGTCGGTCACAAAGTCCTTGAGCGTCTTGTAAGGCCCGTCGGCGGCCGCCACCAGCACCATGGGCGAGGTGGCAATGTTGGTAATCGGCGTGAAGGCCTTCATCGTGTCGTAGGGCAGGCTTTTCATGAGCACCGGATTGATCACATGCGACCCGACGACGAGCAGCAAGGTGAGTCCGTCAGGCGCGGCCTTGGCCACGTGCTGCGTGCCGATCACGCCGTTCGCGCCTGTGCGGTTTTCGACGACCACTGACTGCCCCACAGCTCGCCGAGCTTCTGCGCGAGCATACGGCCGATGATGTCGGTGCCGCCGCCCGCCGAATACGGAACGACCAGCGTCACGAGCTTGCCGGGAAATTGTGCGGCATCGCCCTGAGCGAACGCAGGCATGACGGCGCTTGCCGACAGGCAGGTGAACGCGCTGAGCAAGGTGCGGCGATTCAGGGCCGGATGTGGGCTTGGGGTGTGCATGGCGTTGTCTCCTTCTCGATTTTTTTGCGGCGCAACGGGTTCAGGCGCTCGCTGCCGTCGTCTCGCGCTGGGCGCGCGTGCGGCGCAGCCAGGCACCGCTGCGCCCACCCAATGGCCGCTGCAACTGCGCTTCGGCGAACGCCACCGCGTCCAGCAGGCCGTTGAGCGATATGCCGGTCTCGAAACCGCTTTGCCGCGCCATCAACACCAGGTCTTCGGTGGCGAGGTTGCCCGCCGCGCCCGGCGCAAACGGACAGCCGCCAATGCCGCCCGCGCTGGCATCGAAGCGGCGCACGCCGACCTCAAGCGCCGACCAAGCGTTCGCCACGCCCATGCCGCGCGTGTCGTGCAGATGGATGGCGAGTTGCGACAGCGGGACGGCATCACGAATGACCGTCATGCGTTCCTTCACCTGCGCCGGAGCGGCGGCGCCGATGGTGTCGGCGATCACGATTTCGCCCGCGCCCGCCGCATGCATGCGCGCGGCAAGGCGCAGCACTTCATCGAGCGAGGTCTCGCCCTCGAACGGACATTCAAATGCCACGGCCACGTAGGCGCGCGTCTTCAGGCCCAGCGCGTGCGCGGCGGCCAGCGTTTTTTCGCTGACTTCTAGCGCCTCGGCCAGCCCCATGTTGATGTTCTTGCGGTTCATGGTTTCGGTGGCCGAAAGCACGACGGCGATCTCTTTGGCACCGGATGCGTGTGCGCGTTCCAGACCCTTGAGGTTGGGCACCAGCACCGAGCTGCGCAGTTGCGGCCAGCGCGCATTCACCTGCGGCACCAGCTCGCCCGCATCCGCCATCTGCGGCACGGCCTTGGGCGAGACAAAACTCGTCGTCTCGACGCTGTTGACTCCGGCCGACACAAGCCTTGCGATCAGTTCCAGCTTGGCCTCGGTAGACACCTCGATCTGCTGGTTCTGCAAGCCGTCGCGCGGTGCCACGTCGGTGATGAATATCTGCTCCATGACTCGCTCCTCAATCAACCAATGGCGCCGGCCGCACGGAGTTCCCCGATGCGCTCCGGCGAGTAGCCCAGTTCCGCGCCAAGCACCGCCTCGGTCTGCGCACCGAGCCTAGGGGGCGCAGTGAACTCGGCAGGCTGGGCGCCCGAGAGCTTGACGGGATTGCCCGGCATGCGCAGCCGCTCGCCACTCGGTAGCGCGACCTCGGCCACCATGTCGCGGGCCAGAACCTGTGGATCGCTGAGTGCCTGCGCGAAGTTGTTCACCGGGCCGCACGGAATGCGCGCATCGCTCAACAGCTTGAGCCAGTGCGCGGTGCTGTGCTCGCGCAGCTTGGCGCTGACCAGTGCGTCAATTTCCGCCTTGGCTGCATAGCGCACGGGTTGCTTGCGATATTCGGGATCACGCAACTCGTCGATGCCGATGCAGTCCACGAAACGCACGAAGAACGGATCTCCGATACAGGCGATGATGATGTGGCCGTCCGAGGTCGGATAGCTGTTGTAGGGCACGTGCACGAAGTGGCCGTTGCCTATGCCCTCGGGCACGATGCCGGACATCAGGTGCATCGTCGCCATATAGTTGAGCAGGGAGATCTGCACGTCGAGCATGGACACGTCCACATGCTGGCCGACACCCGTGCGCTCGCGCTGGGCGAGCGCAGCCAGCACGCCGAGCGCGCCGAAGATGCCGCCACCGAGATCGCCGATGGGAATGCCGCTGCGTGTGGGACCGGTCTCCGGCGTTCCCGTGATCGACATCCCGCCACCCATGCCCTGCACCACCTGATCGAACGCCGGGCGCTGCGTTGCAGGCCCTGTCTGCCCGAAGCCGCTGACCGAGCAGGTGATGATGCGCGGATTCACCTTGGAGAGCGATTCGAAATCGATGCCCAGGCGCTGCGTGACGCCGACGCTGAAGTTGTCGAACACCACGTCGGCGCGCTTCACGAGATCGAGAAACACGGCGCGTCCGGCCTCGCTCTTGAGATCGACGCAGACGCTTTGCTTGTTGCGATTGAGCGTGAGGAAATAGGCACCCATGCCGTCACGCGAATAGTCGGGATCGTGCTCGAGCAGGCGACGTGTGCCCTCACCCGTTTCGGGCGGCTCGACCTTGATGGTTCTGGCCCCGAGATCGGCAAGCAGCATGGTGCCGTAGGGCCCCGAGAGCATGTGCGTCAAATCCAGAACCGTGATGTGTTCGAGTGCCAATTGATCTCTCCGAAAATCGTTTACGAATGAGGTTGCACAAGCCGTGCCAGCGTGCCGTTGCGCCGCAAGTGGTTGATTTGCTTGAAACAAACCATCGACTCGCCAAGGATTCACGTTTCATGCAACACTTTTGAAACAATCAACGTTTCAAACGAGACAAAATGCCCTCCGTCCCAGCCACGCCCACGCGCCTGCCACGACTGTGTTTTGTGAGCTATCGCCAGATTCGCGAATTCGCCATGCCGGTGATCGCCGAATACGCCGACCGCGCGCGTATCGACGTGGTCGATGGCACCTTCGGCCAGGCGCTCTCCGTCGCGCAAAGCCGCATCGACCATGACGAGGTCGATGTGTTCGTGAGCGCGGGCTCGAACGCGAGCATCCTGCGAGCGGGCCTGCAATTGCCGGTCGCGACCATCCAGCTCAGCGGCTTCGATCTGTTTCAGGCGCTGATCCGCGCGCGCCGCATCGCGCCGCGCGTGGGTGTGGTGATGTACGGGCACACGATCCCCGAGCTGGAAGCCGTCAAGGAGCTGCTCAACATCGAGATCAGCCAGCACGCCTATCGCACGCCCGAAGATGCACGCCAGCGCTTCGATGCATTGCGCCGCGAGGGCTTCGAGGTCATCGTCGGTTCGAGCCTCGTGGTCGATCTGGCGCAACAGGCGGGCCTGCACGGCCTGCTCGCCTATTCGCTGGACAGCGTGCGCAAGGGCTTTGACGATGCGCTCGAACTGGCGCGCGTGGCGCGGCTCGAGGCCAGCCGCTATGAGCAACTGCACAGCGTGCTGCACAACCTGCAGGAGGCCGTGGTGGCGGTCGATCAACAGGAGCGCATCATCACCGCCAATCCGGCGATGCAGCAATTGCTGGCCGGTCCGGGCGTCAGGCTGGATGGCCGGGTGCTATCCGATCTGGCCCCCGAATTCTCGCTGCGGGCGACGCTCAAGAGCGGCCAGATCGACCGCGCCGTCGCGATCCGCTTTGCGCAGCGCGACTGGGTCGCACACCGCACACCGATGGTCGAGCAAGGCAGCATCGTGGGCGCAGCGCTCACCCTCAACGACGCGCGCACGATCCAGGCGGCCGACACCAGCCTGCGGATATTGCAGCGCAGGCAGCAGCATGCTGCGCGCCATACGTTTGAAAGCCTGGTCGGCACGAGCGCCGCGCTCGAACAGGCAAAGTCGAGCGCACGCCGCTTCGCGCCCACCGATCTGAACGTGCTGATCACCGGCGAGAGCGGCACCGGCAAGGAGCTTTTCGCGCAGGCCATGCACAACGCCAGCGCGCGCACCGGCAAGCCATTCGTCGCGGTCAATTGCGCATCGTTCCCCGAGACGCTGCTCGAAAGCGAACTCTTCGGTTACGAGGAAGGCGCATTCACCGGCTCGCGGCGCGGCGGCAAGCCGGGCCTGATCGAGGCGGCACATACCGGCACGCTGTTTCTCGACGAAATCGGCGACATGCCCTTGCCGCTGCAAACCCGGTTGTTGCGGGTTCTGCAGGAGCGCGAGATCATGCGCCTCGGTGCCACGGCACCGATCCCCATCGACGTGCGCGTGATCGCCGCCACCCATCAGCCGCTGGCCACGCTGATCCAAGAGCAGCGCTTTCGGCAAGACCTGTATTACCGACTCAACACCCTGCGCCTCGCATTGCCCGCGCTGCGCGAGCGGCCCGAGGACATTCCCGCCATCATCACGCCGCTGGTCACGCGGTGTCTTGCGCGGCTTGGCTCAAGCCTGCCCGCAGAACCGGCACTCGCCAGCATCATGGACCGCATCGCCGCGCACGACTGGCCCGGCAATGTGCGGGAACTCGAAAACATCGCCGAGCGCATCGCGGTGTTCCTGCTGCCATTCGCGCGCGTCGAGGACATTCGCTTCGACGGCCTGCGCAGCGACTGCCCGGAACTGTTTGGCGAGCACGAAGACGACGCCCGCGACACCCCGCTGGCGCAACGCATCCGCGAAGCCATGGAATCCAGCGGCGGCCGCCCCGGCCTTGCCGCAAAAAAACTGGGCGTGAGCCGATCGACGCTCTGGCGCTGGTTGCAGTCGCCGCCCGATGAACCACTCGTCGCGAACGCCATGGGCATGCGAACAGGCCCTAAACCGCGATGACCTCCACGCCCGCCGCGCGCAAGCCCTCCAGCGCCGCTTCGTTGGCGGCGTGAGCATTGGTCAACAAGATATCGGTCTGCGCCGCAGTCGCGACCACATGTCGGCCGCACGCGCCGATCTTGCTGTAGTCGGCCAGAATCTGAAGCGATGCCGATTGCCCGATCATCGCGGCGGCGATGCTGGCCTCGTGCGGGCTGTAGAAAGTCACGCCTTCGGCAGCGCTGATGCCCACGGGTGAGAGCAGTGCGACATCGGCGCGGTACTTGCGGATTTCGTTCAGCGTCACCTCACCGTAGGTACTCTGAGTCTCGGAATGGACATCGCCACCGAGCAGGATCACGCGGACTCCGTGGACGCCGCCATTCGCTGCACCGATGGCGCTCTTCGCACTGGCCTGCGAGGAAGCCAGCGTGAGTGCAACGGTGATCGAATTCGTGACGACCACCAGATTGCTCAGCAGACACAGTTCCTGCGCCAGAATGGCCGTGGTCGTTCCCGCATCCACGAAAACCATCTGACCTAGTTGGAGACGCTTGAGCGCCGCCCTCGCAATGGCGCGCTTTTCGCTCACACGTTGCTGCTGACGCTGCACGAACGGCGGCTCCTGCGGCGCCACCCGGGCGACGCCGCCATGCACGCGCCGCACCAGCCCAAGCGATTCCAGCGCCAGCAGATCGAGGCGCACGGTTTCGCGCGACACCTGCATGTCCTGAATGAGCTGCTCCGTACGCACCCTGTCAAGGGAAGAGAGCAGAAACTGGATGCGCGCGAACCGGTCTTCTTGCAACATGGAAAGTGGTGTTGTCTTTCAGGTCATAAAACTCGAGGCGGTTCCAAGCATATGCGAAGACCGCCCCGGGATTCATCGCCTGCGGCGACGGTTTGGAATCGCCGCAGCGCAAACCGCCATCAACAAGGCCGCAAGCGACAGCACGAGCGGATTGTTGACCGGCACGGACTGCACATCTGGCACCGTGGGATCGACGCTTGCAGGCCGTGCCAACACCACCGGGTCCACCATTGACGCGTTCACCTGGCCGTCTTCATCAAGCTCACCGCCATCGGTCACGCTGTAGCGCACCACGTTGCCAGTGATCGTGGCCGTGGCGATTTCCGATACGCGCGTTTTGCCATCGGTTCCGCGAGAAATCTTCATCAACTTGCTGCCAGCAGGCAATGGTGTGGGTAATGTCAGAGCGATATCCGCCTTGAATCCAGGACTGTCGCAGTCGAGCAAGCTGAACGCAATCAGCCCGCTCGCCGCGCTCCAACCCTTTGGCAGAATATCTGCCGGAACGACACCACCGTGGGAAGTGGCCCGCTGGCATTTCGCGAGCGATTCCACATGAAGTCCGATGGCGGGCAGTCCCGGCGCGGGTGCATTCACCTGCGTGTCGATCAGCACCGATGGTTTGGGATTCGGGACAACCTCGGGTTCGGGATTGCCAATCTCGAAAGACCCGCTTCGCTCCAGTCCGACCAGTTCAGGTGTTCATCGCGGACACGCACGCGCCAGTACCAGCGTTCGTCGTTACCCAAGCCCAGCGTTTGCGCGGGCTTGCCGTTGAATGGATCCCAGGCCGATCCCTTCTCGCCGTTCGGTTGCACCAGGCGTGCAAAACACTGACGCCCGCCCTGACGCAGGTCGCCCACGTCACCGAACTCGTCCCATTTATAGGCGCAGTGATAGCGGTCGAGCAGGCTGTCGCCACCCGCCACGATGGCGCTCATAACCTTGGCGCGCCGGGTATTGGCGCCGACATTGGGATACACCCGTTTGGGACGGGCCAGCATGTTGCCGAGCTGCAGCACAGAGAGGTCCGCACCGTCTTGCGTGTTGACGCGCACGCCGCTCAGATACGTCCAGTTCTCCCGCCGAGTGTCGTTACCCCACACGTCATAGACCGGGTGCACGTCGTCGAACTTCGCGGCCTTCGAGAGTTGCCATTGAGCCTCGTAGATCGTGGGTGAGCCATCGATCACGTAGCCCAACTGGAGCGTGGCCGGATCGATCTTTCCGAGTCTCGCCTGCGCCAGCTTGGGTGTCGCGGCAAATCGCTCGCTGGTCACCCGGATGGAATCGTCCGCCGTCGCGCTCATGCTCGCGCCGTCGCGGGCCAGGTCGTAGCGCTTCCACTCCAGGGACGGAACCGCGCCGCCGAAGCCCACCTGCAGCGTACCGTAGCCGAAGGAGAGTTTGGTGTTGGCAAAAACGTCAAGATCGGAATCGTCTTCCTGCTTCGCGCCCTCAAGATCGCCAGCGCCCGATGCCACGTTCAACCACAGATGCCGACTGTTCATCGAATTGCCGCGTTCGTAGAAGTGCACATGGCCGTTCACGTTGGCCGTGATCGCGCCGGTGCTGCGGCCATAGTCTTCGAGTTGCGCGATGAAGTCACACGCTCCGATCACCTCGCCCTGCCGCCACTTTTCGCTCAGGCAGGGATGGTGATTGAGCAGCAAGACATAGGGCTTCTTCTCGCTGCGTGTGGACTGCATCAGTTGGGTGAACCAGTCCAGGTGCTCCTTCATGTAGTCGGCACGAAACAGTCCACGACCCTGGTCGTAGCCCGTCCAGCCACCGGTGTTGTGCATGGCAGATGCGGGATTGAAATCACTGCCGACAATGCGCAGGCCGAGGTAGTCGACGTGGTACCAGTGCAGTGGGTGTGATGCGGAGCCGTTGGCGGGCAAGCGGTTGAAATATTTGCGATAGGTTCGGGCCCAGCCTTTGTCGGCGCCTTCACTCGCCTGTTCGCCAAAGTATTCGTGATTGCCCATCGCAGGCAGCAGTGGCACATAAGCGGAAATGGCGCTGAGTGGCGTGAAGAAATGCGCGGCCCAGTGCGTGCGGGAACTGCCGCTGTTCACCAGATCACCCGGTACGACGAAGCCCGCAAGCGTTTGCGCACATTGGGCCGGTTTGCCCTCGCAGTCATTGGCGACGAGGCCCTGAACAATGTTCCGGAAACGGTTGAGCTTGCCGTCCTGCGTGTCCGACACCACGGCGAATCTGGCGCTCGTGACCTTGTCGGTTTCGCGCGGCCAGGTCTTAAACTGGAAGGGACCGGCGAGCTTGGGAGCCGTGCTGGTGCCGGTCACCAACGCGTAATCATAAAGCGTGTTCGACGCAAGCCCCTTCAGATCGCCGAAGAAAATGTTTGCATCGCGAAAGTCGCCTTCGGCATTGACCGCCTTCACGATCGTGAAGGGCTCGGAACTGCCAGCCTTGCGCAGCCATACGGTCGGTGACGGTTCGCTGGTCTCGATCATCACTGCCATGTGGTCGGGCCCAGGATTCTGCAAGGTCGGCCCGACCGTGAGCCGTGGTTTTTCGCTGGTTGTGGGCAACGAGGACGTCTCGAAAGGCGCTGGCAATTCGGCGTCGTCGCCATGCAGTTTCACATTGTCGAGCGCCCAATACCAGTTGTTGCTGGTAGTGCGGTAGTTCCAGCTCACCCGCGCCGATCCAGCGCCCTGCGGCGCCGCAAATTTCAGCACTACCTGTTGATTGAGTGCGTCGGCCGACAAGGTGTGAACGAATGGACTGCCCTTGTCGAAGGTGACGGTCACGTCCGCGGTCTGCGGAGCTTGGCCCTGACGGTAGTGGCTGTCGAACGTGAGTGCGTAGTTCTTCAGCCCGGTCACCGCAAAAAGAGGGCTGGTCAGGGACGCGCTGTACGGCTTGGCCGCTCGCAGGCCATCCGACTCGATCAGCGCAATGCCACCCGTGCCCCGCTTGAAATCACCTCGCCTGGTGCTGGCATCGGCCTTCTTGAGGGCGGCCCACGTGGCCGGCGTCAGAAATTTCCAGCCGAGCCACGTCGCCTCGCCCTGCGTCACCGAGACATCGCCCGGTGAACCATCTGCGTGGAAAGTCCCAAGCGTCCAGCCGGTGGGCGGGACATCGCCAATCGTCGCGCTCGTTACCGACGCGTCGAAGTTCTGCTCCAGCAGCATGGTCTGAGCCTGGGACAGGCCGCTGGCGGCCAATGCTCCCGCAGCCCAAAGTAATCGCCAATTCGGTTTCATTGCATCCTCTTGCCTGGCGGCAGTTTCAGTGGGTAAATTGATAGTTTTGCCAATAATGCAAATAATTACCAAAATACATGAAAATACAATGACATGCAGCGGAGTACACGCCGCATCACCAGCCGCCCCATGCGCTGCCGAAGGTACTTGGCGGAATCCGCACACCGGCTAAAATGGCCCGCTATCCCCTTTCGCCTCACCTTGTGGGTCGATCATCCATCTGATCCAAAGAGCCATGTCCTTCTTTCGCCGCCCCGACTACCAGTCCGACACCACGCAGTTCATCAACAAGCTCAAGGAACAAAAGCCCGAGCTTGATGCGCAGCAGCAATATGGCCGCTCGCTGTTGTGGGACAAGCAGATCGACCGCGAAGTGCAGAAGGAATATCGCGAAGGCCGCGTGGCGCAGAAGCCTTACGTCTATCAGACCAACTCCTGATGCGCCGTTTGCGCCTGATCGCCTGAGCGCAATCCGTGGCCGACAACGATCCCTCCGTCGCCGATGACGATGCGCCCGAGCGGTTGCCGGGCGCCAGCGGGCTGCCCGACGTGGTCGATCAGGTGGCGCTCGCGCGGCTTTATGGCGAGCCGCTGTTCGCACTACCCAGGATCTGTACATTCCGCCCGACGCGCTCGAAATTTTTCTTGAGGCGTTTGAAGGCCCGCTCGATCTGCTGCTCTATCTGATCCGCAAGCAGAACTTCAACATTCTCGACATTCCGATGCTCAAGGTGACGCAGCAGTACCTGAGCTATGTGGATGAAATCCGCAGCCGCAATCTCGAGCTCGCTGCCGAATACCTGCTGATGGCGGCGATGCTCATCGAGATCAAGTCGCGCATGCTGCTGCCGCCCAAGAAGCAGGAGGGCGACGCCGAGCCCGAAGACCCGCGCGCCGAGCTGGTGCGCCGCCTGCTCGAATACGAGCAAATGAAGCTCGCAAGCCAGCGCCTTGGTGCGGTGCCGCAATATGGACGCGATTTTCTGCGCGCGCAGGTCTACATCGAACAAAGCCTGCAGCCACGCTTTCCCGACGTGGAACTGGTCGATCTGCAGGATGCCTGGCGCGACATCCTGAAGCGCGCCAAACTCGTGCAACACCACAAGATCACGCGCGAGGAACTCTCGGTGCGCGAGTACATGAGCAATGTGCTCAAGACCCTGCAGGGTCGCCGTTTCGTCGAATTCGAAGAATTGTTCCAACCCGAAAAAGGCAGCACCGTGCTGGTCGTGACCTTCATCGCGTTACTCGAACTGGCCAAGGAAACGCTCATCGAGATCACGCAGGCTGAGGCGTTCGCGCCGATCTACGTGCGATTGGCGTATACGCCGGTCTGACGCGTTGTTGCTACGCCATTCCCATCTTCCATCAAGAGAGACACTTCCCCATGCCGCACCTCGTCATCGATTTCAGCGCCAACCTCACCGATTTTCCCGAGGCCCAGATCCTCAAGGACGTGAATGCCGCGCTGTGCAAGAGTCCCGAAATCAAGGACGAGGCCGATGTGAAGAGCCGCACCAACCGCATCGCCCATTTCGAGATCGGCAACCAGCCCGCGAACCGTGGCTTCGTGCACGCCCAATTGCGCCTGCTGGCAGGGCGCTCGCCCGAAACGAAGAAGGATCTCGCCGAGCGCATCGCAGTCGTGCTGCGCAAGCACACGCCTCACCCGGCCGGCATGCTGGTCCAGCTCAGCGTGGAGATTCTGGACATGGATCGCGCGAGCTATGTGAAAGAGCGGCTCTGAAGAGTCGGCGATTCAAACCGCATTCGATATGCAAAGGCCGCTGGCCGCTGTCGTGAAAACAGCGTGCACAGCGGCCTTTTCCGTTTGAATACAAGACCTTGTCGCCTGCTCGCTCTCCCCACCAGGACGGATCAGACGCAGGGTCTTGGGCTCATTTTAAAGCAACAGCGAACGGTTGCCCTCACCTCAGAAACTGTGGCGCACGCCAAATTCGTAACCCGTGGCGCTGTCGCCATTGGCCACGGTCGGGTTGACCAGCGACGACGACGACACGCCGAAGCCGCGCTTGGCCTTATCGTCGTTCTTGATGTGGGCGATGGCCGCGTACAGTTGCGTGCGCTTGGAAAGGTTGTAGCCATAACCGATGGCAAAGCGCTGCGTGTCGGCGTCGCTCGCGTGCTTGGTGCTGATCTGCGAGTAGGCAGCGCGCAGTTCGCCCGCGCCGAGCGGCACCGTCGCACCGACCAGGTACATGTCCACGCGCAGATGATTGCCGCGCTCTGTAGCGAATTGCGCCATGGGCTTGACCATGCCGAAGTTGTACGACGCGCCAAGGTTCCAGGCCTTGTAGTCAACGCCCCTGGCATCGGTGCCGCCGCGCGTCACGCCGTAGGCCGCCGCCACGTTCAGCGGACCGTTGGCGTAGCCCAGACGCAGGGCAGCCGAACTGGCGAGGCGATCATTGGCAATGCCGTCCGGCTTCTCGCCAAAACCGTATTGCACCTGACCGAAGAATCCGCCCATCTTCGGAAGAATGTAGTTGACGCTGTTACTCACACGCTTGTGGCCGCTGCCCTCCGGCGTGCCCACGGCCACGCTGCTGCCGCCGATCAGATTGGAGCCGCTGACCGCACCCACGCCCACGTCGCCGAACGGGTCGAAGGTCTCGATGTTGAGGTAGGCAGGCGTCTTGTCGCGGCCAAGGCGCACTTCGCCGAAGCCGCCCATCAGGCTGACCGTGGAGCGGCGATCAAACTTGAAGCCGCTGCCGCCGTTGTCCACGGGAATGCCGCCCTCGAACCAGAACCCGGCCTTGAGGCCGCCGCCCAGGTCTTCGATGCCGCGAAAGCCGAGACGGCTGCTGGAGAGACCGCCGCTCGACATGCCCGTGAGCTTGTTGGTGTCGCTCTTGAGATGGGCAATGGAAACGTCTGCCACGCCAAAAAGCGTCACGGAGGAAGTCGATTGTGCCGATGCACCCGCCGTCGCGAGCAATGCGGCGATGGCAAGGAATGTCTTTTTCATGCTGTTCAGAAGTTGGTTGAATGACGTCGGCCGGTCATGCAACCGGCCCGCCCGAAATCGGGACAGGTCAATTTGAGTGACTATCTGTGACAAATTGCTGTCATTCACCCCGCAACCCTGTTTGTCATGGCGGATTGGGTAAAGCGACATTTTGAAGTGCTATGACGCGCGTGCGTTATGTACGTCTCTCGCGTCCTTGTTCAACTCACCCGCGCGTCCAGCCAGCCGCGCAGACTGTTGACGAATGCCCACGCGCGAACCTTGCCGATGTCGCGCACGTGCAGCGCCTGTTCACGCACGCGGCCCGACTCCAGGGCGATGGCGCGCCCCACGCCCGGCAGCAATCCACACGCGAGAGGCGGCGTGATCCAGCTTCCGTCCTCGTCGAGTTGCATGGCGATGTTGCCTCGCGTGCACTCGGTGATCTCGCCGGCTTCATTCCACAGGATCACGTCGAAAAGCCCGCTGCCTGCCGCAGGTTCAAACGCCGCATAGTGGCTGCGGCGCGTGGTCTTGTGGCGCACGAAATCGCTGTGCGCGGCCATGAATGCGCGGCGCGCGAGGGCGAGCGCCACGGGCTGCGTTGTGGCGCCGAAAGCAAAGGTCTGCGCACTGAAGACACCATCCTCCTCGCCGAGCAGCAGCCGCACCCGCCATTCGCCTTCGGCATGCTCGCCGCGCACGGTGTTCAACGTTTGCGCGATATGGCGCTCGGGCCAGTCGATCTCAAAATGCGCGGCTGACGCCCGCATGCGAGCAAGGTGCCGGTCGAGATTCCTGAATTGCCCATCGTGAAGCGCCAGTGTTTCTAGCAACTGCAACGGAGACACAAGTGCGCGCTCGATGAACGCGCGCTTGTGCCGCCACTCCTGCCACTCGTCGGCGGCATTGGCGCTCGAAGTGATGCCGCTGCCGATGCCGCAGCGCACCTGTGCACCGCGCAACGCGAGCGTGCGAATCGGCACGTTGAAGGTGGCGCGCAGACTGCCTTGCGTGCGTCCCGGCCGTACTACCCCGAGAGCCCCGCAGTACACGCCGCGCGCCCTGCCCTCAAGCTCTGCGATCAGGCGCATTGCCTGCACCTTGGGCGCACCGGTGACCGAGCCGCACGGAAACAGCGCCGCAAACACGTCCACCAACCGCGTGTGTTCACGCGTGCGCGCCACCACGTCCGAGGTCATCTGCCACACGGTAGGCAGGGCCTGGACGTGAAAAAGGCGCGGCACTTTCACGCTGTGCGGCATGGCGATGCGCGAGACGTCGTTGCGCAGCAGATCGACGATCATCACGTTTTCCGCGCGCTCCTTCGGCGACGTGCGCAGATGGTCGGCGCGCGCACTGTCTTCCTCGGGGGATGCGCCGCGCGGGGCCGTGCCCTTCATCGGGCGGGTGAGCAGCGCATCGCCGTCCCAATCGAAGAACAGCTCGGGCGAGAGGCTCAGAATCTGCTCGCCATCCCAGCTCATGCTCGCCACATAGCCATCGGGTTGCGCGGATTTCAGGGCCTCGAACAAGGTCTCTCGCGACCCGAACAAGCGGCCATGCAGCGGCGCGGTGTAGTTGATCTGATAACACTCGCCGGCAGCAATCGCCGCATGAATGCGTGCCAACGCGTGCTCGAAAGCGCCGCGCGCCTGCTCGTCGTGGGCACCGGCATGCCAGTGGATGTGCGCAGGCTCCGCATCGCCGGTGCCGCGCCGCACAGCGCAAGCGCCGTCCAGCGGGGCCGCATATTCGGCAAACCAGGCAAGCGGCAATCCTGCTTCGGGAGCGTGTGTGCAAAAGGCCGGGTCAAACGCCACCGCAGCCTCGTAGGCGAGTCCGCCGACACACCAGCGCCCGGCCCGAGCCGCGTCCTCGACCGCCTGCAGCACGGCGTGCACCTCATCGGGACGATGGGCCTGCCAGACACGCAGCGGCTCGCCGTCGAAACGAACTTGCAGGCGCGGCGCGCTCGCGTCGTGCGGATCGGGGAAGTCAATCTCTGTGGCAGGCATGGGGCGCAAATTATTCCATGAGCATTCCAATTGGCGCGGTAGCGAGGTCTCTTATAGACTCGCCTCCAATTCGACCACGCAAGGAGGCTACTTCCATGAACGCAGCAACACCTTCCAACCCCGCGAATGCTGGCGGCACCCCTTACGGAACGATTCCGCCTGCATCCCCGATGCCGCAGCGCAAACCGATCAGCCTGCCGCGTCTCGCGCAGATGCGCGAAGCGGGCGAGAAGATCACCATGCTCACCGCCTACGACGCCACATACGCGGCGGTGGCCGATGCCGCCGGGGTCGAATGCATTCTGGTCGGCGACTCGCTCGGCATGGTCTGCCAGGGCTTGCACAGCACGGTGGGCGTGTCGCTCGACGCCATGGCCTATCACACCGAATGCGTGGCGCGCGGACTGCATCGCGCGCAGGGCACGGCCTGGCTGATCAGCGATCTGCCCTATGGCAGCTATGCCGAAAACCGGGAGCAGGCCCTGCGCAGCGCCAGCCGCCTGATGCAGGCCGGTGCGCACATGGTCAAACTCGAAGGCGGCGGCTGGACCGCAGCCACGGTGCAATTCCTCGTCGAGCGCGGCGTGCCGGTGTGCGCCCATCTCGGCCTCACGCCGCAAACCGTGCATGCGCTCGGCGGCTACCGCGTGCAGGGTCGCGACGACGTAGCCGCTGCCACGCTGCGCCGCCAGGCTGCCGAGTTGCAGGATGCGGGCGCATCGATGCTGGTGCTCGAGATGGTGCCCGCACAACTGGCGCGCGAACTCACGCAGGCGCTTGCCACCTGCCACACCATCGGCATCGGCGCGGGCAGTGGCACGGCGGGACAGGTGCTCGTCATGCACGACATGCTCGGTGTGAACCTCGGCAAGAACGCCAGATTCGTGCGCAATTTCATGGAGGATGCGGGCTCGGTTCGCGGCGCGTTCGAGGCCTATGTCCGGGCGGTGAAATCCGGGGTGTTCCCCGATGATCAAGCCCATGCGTGGTAAGCGATCCCTACGGCCGTGATGCGGCCGGTGAGTGCAAACGGCCCCTCGTTCGCAGAAACTGCACCCGCATGCCCCGTCAATTCAGTAGACTCCGGCCGTCGAACCGCTGTTCAACCCTCCACCGCCATGCAAATCACCCACTCGATCCCCGAACTCCGCGCCGCGCTCGCCCAGCGCGGCAAGCCTGCATTTGTGCCGACGATGGGCAATCTGCATGACGGACATCTGTCGCTGATGCGCCTTGCCGGACAGCACGGCGACGTGACCGTGGCGAGCATCTTCGTGAACCGGCTGCAGTTCTTGCCGCACGAAGACTTCGACAGCTATCCGCGCACCTGGGATGCAGACTGCGCCAAGCTCGAATGGGCCGGATGCGACGTATTGTTTGCGCCGCGCGAGAAGGATCTGTACCCCGAGCCGCAGGTGTTCAAGATCCTGCCCGACCCCCTGCTCGCCGACATGCTGGAGGGCGAGTTCCGCCCCGGCTTTTTCACGGGGGTGTGCACCGTCGTGATGAAACTGTTCTCCAGCGTGTTCGCCACCACCGGCGGTGGCGCTGCGGTGTTCGGCATGAAGGACTACCAGCAGCTCATGGTGATCCGCCGCATGGTGCAACAGTTCGCCATGCCCATCGAAATCATCGCGGGCAGCACGACACGCGCGGCGGACGGACTCGCGCTGAGTTCGCGCAACGGTTATCTGAGCGCGACGGAGCGCGAACAGGCGATGGGCCTGTCGCAAGCCCTGAAGGCGCTGGCCGAGGCGGCGCGCCGTGGCGACACGCCGCTGGCCGCGCTGGAAGCGCAGGCGATGCAGGACCTGCGCGCCAAGGGCTGGGCGCCGGACTACCTCACCGTGCGCAATCGCAGCGATCTGCTCGCGCCCGCCGACGCATACGTGGCGGCCGACACGCCACTGGTGGCGCTCGGCGCGGCGCGACTTGGCAACACGCGCTTGATCGACAACCTCGAGTTTTGAATTTCGGGATCTTTGAGATGCGTGTACAGGCCCTGGACGCCAGCCGCTCAACCCGATGCCGCGACTTCCTGCGCCAGCGCGTCGAGCAACCAGTCCACGCCAGCCACCGCCGGGCGGTGAAGCGGCAACAGCGCCTGCACCTGAAACGCAATCGCAAACGCGAGTGGCCGCACCACGAGATGCTCGCCCTCGCATGCACGCGCGGTGAGCGGATTCACGATGGCAACGCCAAGGCCGTGCTGCACCATCGCGCAGATGGCGATGGCGCTGTGGGCCTCCAGCAAAAGCTGCCGCTCGACTCCCGCGCGCGCGAACTCGGCATCGATGCGCTGACGGTACTGGTCCTCGCGCGCGAGGCTGATGAAGGACAGTCCCGCAAAGTCCGATGCTTTCAAACGCCGCTTGCGCGCGAGCGGATGTGCCGCAGGCAGCACGGCCACCTCGTCCAGCGCGGGTAGCGCGATGGCGCGCGTGCCCGGGGGCGCGTCGGCCTGTTCGGTCAGTCCGATATCAAACCGCTGGGCCGACATCCATTCGAGCAGCAAGGGGCCGTCCTGCGTTGCCACGCTGAGTGCGAGCGGTCCGTGCGCGGCATGCAGGCGTGCCAGAGCGCCGGGCAGCAGCGCGTGGCTGAGCGCGGGCATGCTGAGCACGCTGATCAGCGAATGATTCGGTTGCGCAAGCGCCAGCGCGTGCTCGATCACATGATCCAGCCCCTGCCAGCTTCGCTGCACCTCGTCCCACAACGACAGCGCCTTGGCGGTGGCGCGCAGGCGGCCCTGCACGCGGTCGAACAACGCATAGCCCAGCAGGGATTCGAGTCGCGCAAGTTCGCGACTGATGGTGGGCTGCGACGTGTAGAGCAGGCGCGCGGCACCGGTCACACCGCCCGCGAGCATGACCGCGCGAAAGACCTCGATGTGGCGATGACCGATGCGCGGCTCAGCATCGGTCAATGGGGCGTGGGCAGTGCTGACGGGTGGTTTTGCCATGGTGGACAAACCATATCAGAAATGAATGAATTCTTGAAATCAAAGTATTCGACTAAATATCCTTGATGGACGATCATCGAACGCATTCATCCATTCACCTATTGAGTCGCGCACCATGAGCAACCCGTTTTCCCCCTCTCTGCTGTGGCAACTGGCCGATGAATTCGGCACCCCGCTGTGGGTGTACGACGCCGAGACCATTCGCGCGCGCATCGCGCAGTTGAAGAGCTTCGACACCATCCGCTTTGCGCAGAAGGCCTGCTCCAACATCCACATCCTCGGGCTGATGCGGGGTCAGGGCGTGAAGGTGGATTCGGTCTCGCGCGGCGAAATCCTGCGGGCGATTGCCGCCGGATTCAAGCCCGGCTTCGGCGAGCCCAGCGACATCGTCTTCACCGCCGACGTGATGGACGAGGCCACCCTTGCCACCGTGGTCGAGCACCAGGTGCCGGTCAACGCGGGTTCCATCGACATGCTGTATCAACTGGCCGGGGCGTCACCGGGCCACCACGTGTGGCTGCGCATCAATCCGGGCTTCGGGCATGGTCACAGCAACAAGACCAATACCGGTGGCGAACACAGCAAGCACGGCATCTGGCACACCGACCTGAACGCGGCGCTGGATGCAATTCGCGCGGGCGGTCTGGTGCTTGCGGGTCTGCATATGCACATCGGCTCGGGCGTGGACTACGGGCATCTGCAGGAGGTCTGCGGCGCCATGGTCAAGCTGGTGCAGATCACCAGAGATGCCGGGCACGATCTGCGGGCGATCTCGGCCGGTGGTGGTCTGTCGATTCCCTATCGCACGGGCGACGCGAGCATCGACACCGCGCACTACCACGGTCTGTGGGATGCGGCACGCAAGCAGGCCGAAGCCATCGTCGGTCATGTGCTCGGGCTCGAGATCGAGCCGGGCCGTTTTCTCGTGGCCGAATCCGGCGTGTTGCTCGGCACCGTGCGCGCGACCAAGAACGCGGGCCACAACCACTTCGTGCTGGTGGACACCGGCTTCAACGAACTCATGCGGCCCGCGATGTACGGCAGCTTTCATGCCATGCAGGTGCTGCGCCGCGACGGCACGCAGTTGCCCTCTGCGCCCAGTGTGGTGGCGGGCCCGCTGTGCGAATCGGGCGACGTGTTCACGCAGGGCGATGGCGGCGTGGTGCAGCCGCGCGAGCTGGCCGGTGCCGACGTGGGTGATCTGCTCGTGATCCACGACACGGGTGCCTATGGTGCCTCGATGTCGAGCAACTACAACACGCGCCCTCTGGCCGCCGAGGTGCTGGTGGACGCGGGCAAGGCGCGGTTGATTCGCCGCCGCCAGACGGTGGACGAGTTGCTGGCGCTGGAACTGGGGCTCTGACCGCGCCGACTCAGCCCGCCGCGCCCTCTTCCTCGCGCGGCTCGCGCGTCATCAGCGCGCGCACGGCGTCGCTCGCTGCAATGCGCCCATCGAGCAGGTCGACCACGGTTTCGGTGATCGGCATTTCCACATCCAGCAATTGCGCGCGCGCCAGTACCGTGCGTGCGCTGTAGACGCCTTCGGCCACATGGCCGAGCGACTGCACGGCCTGCTCCAGCGTCATGCCCTTCGCAAGCAGCAGGCCGACCTTGCGATTGCGCGACAAATCACCGGTGGCCGTCAGCACCAGATCGCCAAGCCCCGACAGCCCCATGAAGGTTTGCGGCTTCGCGCCAAGCGCCATGCCAAGGCGCGTCATCTCGGCTAGGCCGCGCGTGATCAGCGCCGCGCGCGCGTTCAGGCCCAGTTGCAGGCCATCGCACAGGCCGGTGGCAATGGCGAGAACGTTCTTGACCGCTCCGCCTACCTCGACGCCGACGATGTCGCTGTTGGCATAGACGCGCAGCGTGTCGCTGTGAAACGCGGCCACCAAAAGCTCGGCGACTTCGGCATGCGCGCTCGCCGCAACCAGTGCCGTGGGTTGCTGGCGCGCGACCTCGTCGGCAAAGCTCGGGCCACTGAGAACGCCGTTGCGCAGTTGCGGTGCCACCTGCCTGCACACCTCATGCGCCATCAGTCCCACCGCGCCCGCAGGAGCATTGGCGGGGACGGCCTCGAAGCCCTTGCATAGCCAGACGACCGGCGCCTGCACGTCGGCCAGTTGCACCAGCCATTCGCGCAGCGCCGCCATCGGCGTTCCCAGCACGATCAACTCGGCGTCGGCGACGTGCTGCGCGATGTGGCCGCTCACCACCTCAAGCGAATCGGGAAACACGGCCCCGCGCAAGTAGCGTGCGTTGGCGCGTGCCTGCTGCATGTGCTGCGCCTGCGCCGCGTCCCGCGCCCAGAGTGTGACGGAATGAGCGCCTGCCCTGTTGCCCGCGGCACTCATGGCAATGGCCGTGCCCCAGGCTCCGGCACCGATGACGAAAATCTTCATGCCGCCAAGAATAACAAGAGTTTCGCGTGAAAACGATGAAGAATCTGCTCGCCGAAAAAACCAATCCCCGCGGTGGCCTGGCCATTCGCGGGGATTGCGTTGCGAGCGCGGAGGCCGGGAGTTACTGCGCCGTCTCGTTGCCGCCTTGTGCTGCTGCCTGCTGCTGCTCGTACATCGCCTGGAAGTTGATTTCAGCCAGGTGCACGGGCGGGAAACCGGCGCGGGTGATCACGTCTGCCACGTTGCCGCGCAGGTAGGGATACACGATCTGCGGGCAGGCGATGCCGACGATGGCACCCATCTGGTCTTCGGGGATGTTGCGGATTTCGAAGATGCCGGCTTGCTTGGCTTCGACCAGGAACACGGTCTTGTCCTTGATCTTGGTCTGCACGGTCGCGGTCACGGCGATTTCGAAAACGCCTTCAGCCACGGGGTTGGCTTCGACGCCAAGCTGGATGTCCACATTGGGCTGTTCCTGCTCCAGCAAGATGGCCGGAGAGTTGGGTTGCTCCAGGGACATGTCCTTCAGATAAACGCGTTGAATCTGGAACACTGGGGTGTCTTCGGTCGCCATGGTCGATTGGGTCTTTCAGTCTGAAACGGGCTCGCCCGAAAACCAACTTTCCGGGCGCAACGCAGCATTATGCAGTGCGCGGGCACTTCGCCCGATTTTCAGGCGCCCTGCAGCAGCGGCATCAAGCCGCCACGGCCATCGAGCGCGACCAGATCGTCGTGACCGCCGACATGGGTGTCACCGATGAAGATCTGCGGAACGGTGCGCTGACCGGTGATTTCCATCATCTTCATGCGCTCGTCCGGATTCGTGTCCACGCGGATTTCCTCGATCTGCTCCACGCCCTTGGATTTGAGAATCTGCTTGGCGCGAACGCAATAGGGGCAGACGGCGGTGGTGTACATCTTTACGACTTGCATGAGGGCATCCTTTCCATTCTCATCTTTGGCGGCGCGAGAGCAGCGGCCCCCGCCTCAAACCAGTTTTTTCAGGCCTTTTCGACCGGCAGCGATGCGGCACGCCAGGCGGTGAGCCCGCCCGAGAGTGACTGTGCGTTGTCGTAGCCGAGCTTCTTGGCGATGCCGACGGCGCGGCTCGCACGCGCGCCCTTGGCACATACAAGAATCACGGGCAGGGCCTTGTTCTTGACGACCTGTGGCAGCTTTTCCTCCAGCTGGCCGAGCGGCACGTTCCTCGCGCCCTTCACATGACCGGTCGCGAATTCCTCAGGTTCGCACACATCGATAACCATTGCCTTCTCGCGGTTGATCAGTTGAATCGCCTGAGCCGTCGAGAGCGCGCCCACGCCCCCGCCCTTGATCATGGGAGCGAGCAGCATGGCACCCGAAATCAGCGCTATGAGGATCAAATACCAGTTGTCTAAGATGAATTTCACGAACGTCCTTGGGATTGGCAAACCCCGTAATTCTAGAATGTCGGGTTTTGGCCTGTTCTTTCGAGGGTAACCCATGCACAAACTGGTACTGATTCGCCATGGTGAATCGACTTGGAATCTTGAGAATCGCTTCACCGGCTGGACCGACGTCGATCTCACACCGACCGGCGTCGAACAGGCAAAAAATGCCGGTCGCCTGCTCAAGGCAGAAGGCTATGAATTCGATCTGGCCTATACCAGCGTCCTCAAGCGCGCCACCCGCACGCTCTGGCACACGCTCGACGAGATGGATCGCACCTGGCTGCCCGTGGAGCACAGCTGGCGCCTGAACGAGCGCCACTACGGCGGGCTGCAGGGTCTGAACAAGGCCGACATGGCCAAGCAATATGGTGACGAGCAGGTGCTGATCTGGCGCCGCAGCTACGACACGCCTCCACCGGCGCTTGAAGCCAACGACCCGCGCAGCGAACGCGGCGACATTCGCTACGCCGGTCTCGACCCGGCTCAAATCCCGCTCACCGAGTGCCTCAAGGACACCGTGGCCCGCGTGCTTCCGTACTGGAACGACACGATTGCTCCGTCCATCCGCTCGGGCAAGCGCGTGGTGATCGCCGCGCACGGAAACTCGATCCGTGCACTGGTCAAGTACCTGGACAATATTTCGGACGACGAGATCGTCAGCCTGAACATACCCAACGGAATTCCGCTGGTATATGAGTTGGACGACGACCTCAAGCCGATCCGCCACTACTACCTTGGCGACGCGCAAGCGGCCGCCAGGGCCGCAGCCGCCGTGGCTTCGCAAGGAAAAGCCTGATCTGGCGCGCGCCGGTGTTGGATTTCCGACCGGCGTATGCGAACAAGCCTTGATTGCGGGCGGGAAACCCCCACTTTGCGTCACAATGCTTGTCTTTGCGCCTGATTCCCCGCGATTTCACCGAAGTTCGCGCGACATCAAGTGCCTCGAAAGCTTTCGACGTTGCCCGCAGGCCCCGGTTTGCGGGCAACAAGTTGTCAGGCAAAGGAACCCGGGAACTGCCCGAGGTCAATACCGCACTAAGATGTATATCGTTCGGTCAAGGTGACATTTATATGGGCCAAAAACTCAAAATTGCAGGTTGGATTTCCGTTGGCGTGTTCGCTGGCGCGCTGACCACCGTGTCTTTGCAGACGGTGGCGCGCAGCGGCATGGCGCCCCTGCCTCTGGAAGAGATTCAGCAACTGTCGGCAGTTTTTGGACTGATCAAGACCGACTACGTCGATCAGGTCGACGACCGCAAGCTGATCACCGATGCCATCTCCGGCATGGTGGCGAGCCTCGATCCGCATTCGCAGTACTTCGACAAGAAGTCGTTCAAGGAATTCCGCGAAGGCACGAGCGGTCGTTTCGTGGGCGTCGGCATCGAAATCACTCAGGAAGACGGCCTGATCAAGATCGTTTCGCCGATCGAGGGCTCGCCAGCCGATCGCGCCGGTCTCAAGACCAACGACCTGATCACCAAGATCGACGACACGGCCGTCAAGGGCCTGTCGCTCAACGACGCCGTCAAGAGGATGCGCGGCGAACCGAACACCAAGGTCACGCTGACGATCCTGCGCAAGGATGAAAGCCGCAGCTTCCCGGTGACGATCACGCGCGAAGAAATCAAGACCCAATCGGTCAAGGCCAGGATGGTTCAGCCCGGCTACGCCTGGGTGCGCCTGTCGCAGTTCCAGGAACGCACGGTCGATGACTTCGTGCGCAAGGTGGACGACCTTTACAAGCAGGACCCCAACATCAAGGGCATGGTGCTCGACCTGCGCAACGATCCGGGCGGCCTGCTCGACGCTGCGGTGGCGATCTCTGCCGCCTTCCTGCCCGAGAACGTGACGGTGGTGAGCACCAACGGCCAGCTATCCGAGAGCAAGTCGAGCTTCAAATCGATTCCCTCGGACTATTCGCGCCGCGGCAACGACCCGCTGCGCAGCCTCCCCGCGGCGCTCAAGAAGGTACCGCTCGTGGTGCTGGTCAACGAAGGCTCGGCCTCGGCCAGCGAAATCGTGGCCGGTGCGTTGCAGGACCACAAGCGCGCCACCATCATGGGCGCCCAGACCTTCGGCAAGGGCTCGGTGCAGACCGTGCGTCCGCTCGGGCCGGACACCGGCATCAAGCTGACGACCGCGCGCTACTACACCCCGAGCGGTCGTTCGATCCAGGCCAAGGGCATCGTGCCCGACGTGTGGGTCGATGAAACGCCCGATGGCGACCTGTACGCGTCCCTGCGTCCACGCGAGGCGGATCTGGAAAAGCACCTCTCGAGCGGCCAGGGCGAGGAAATCAAGGACGCAGCCCGCGAAAAGGCGCGCGAGGCGGCCATGAAGCGCCTCGAAGAAGAATCGAAGGACAAGGAAAAGGCTAAGAAGGATCGCCTGCCCGAATTCGGCTCTGAGAAGGATTTCCAGCTCAATCAGGCGCTCAACAAGCTGCGCGGCCAGACCGTGCTGGTCAGCAAGTCCAAGACCGAGCGTCCCGAAGAGAAGAAGGAAGAGTGACGCATTGACAGCAACGGCAATGCGTTGAGACACCAAAGGCCGGAGCTTCTCCGGCCTTTTTCCTTGACGCGCTTGACGATGCGGCCCGACATCTCACCATGAACGACGATCAACTCCTGCGCTACTCGCGCCACATCCTGCTCGACGACATCGGTATCGAGGGTCAGGAGCGCATACTCGCGGCCCACGCGCTGGTGATCGGAGCGGGTGGCCTGGGCTCGCCCGTGGCGATGATTCTCGCGGCCGCCGGTGTGGGCACGGTCACGCTCGTCGATGACGATCAGGTCGACCTCACCAACCTGCAGCGCCAGATCGCCCATACGACCGCGCGCGTGGGCATGGACAAGGTGGAGTCGGCCCGCATCGCGATGCTCGCCATCAATCCGGAAGTGAACGTGCACACCCTCCGCCAGCGCATGGACAGCGCCGCGCTTGAGCCCCTCGTGCACTCGGCCACCGTGGTGCTGGACTGCACCGACAACTACCGCACACGCCACGCCATCAACGCGGCCTGCGTGCGCCAGCGCAAGCCGCTCGTGGCCGGGCGGCGATTCGCATGGACGGACAGATCAGCGTCTTCGATCCGCGCGACGAGTCGTCGCCCTGCTACGCCTGCCTGTTTTCGCCCAGCGACAGCTTCGAGGAAGTGCAATGCTCGACCATGGGCGTGTTCGCGCCGATGGTCAGCATCATCGGCTCGATGCAGGCGGCCGAGGCGCTCAAGCTGATGGTCGGCACCGCCGGTCCCTCGCTCAGCGGGCGTCTGCTGATGCTCGATGGTCGCAGCATGCACTGGACCGAGATGCGCGCGGCGCGTGATCCGGATTGTCAGGTATGCGGCGCGGCGCCCGTGCGATCAAACAAGTAGGTGCTATCCCACGCTTCAAGCCTGTTGATACTGGCAAAATGTCACTCAAGAGAGACGTAGAGTAGCCAAAGCGCGTTAATGCCGGTTGTCGGCCTGTTGGATGACGCGACTGGATTGGAACTCGACTTCATTTGGGCAGACGTGAAATTGCGAACATACATCGTTGAAGACAATGCCACGATTCGCGAGAATCTCATTGGCACCTTGGAGGAGCTCGCCGACGTCCAGGCCATCGGCATTGCCGAAACCGAGGACGCGGGCAAGGCTTGGCTGACTGCCAATTCATCGGATTGGGATCTGGCCATTGTCGACCTGTTCCTGCGCCAAGGCAGCGGCCTGGGCGTGCTGGAAGCCTGCCGACAGCGCCGCAAGACGCAGAAGATGGTCGTGCTCAGCAACTACGCCACGCCGGACGTGCGCATGCGTTGCGCGCAACTGGGCGTCGATGCGGTGTTTGACAAATCCAACGAGATCGAAGTACTCGTCGACTATTGCATCGAGCATGGTCGTGGTCACATGGACTCGAGCCGCGCGTCCTGATTCGGCGACCTGGCTGGCAAGCCTGCATGCAGCCGCAGTCCATCCGGCACCGCGCTCGCTCTCTCGCATCCCATTCCCCTCGCTCTCCTCAGAGCCATAAAAAATGCTCTGAAACGTTGCCGTTCAGAGCAGATTCAGCGCAGCGTTGATTCTTTTCGGAATCAAGCCGCAAGGCCCTCATCACACTTCAATCGATGAGCTTGTTCTTCAGCGCGTAGTAGGTCAGATCGCTGTTGGACGACAGGCCCAGCTTTTCCATCAGACGCGTGCGGTAGGTACTCACGGTCTTGACGCTCAGCGAAAGCGACTTGGCGATTTCGCCCGCCGTCTCACCACGCGCCAGCTTGAGGAACACCTGGAATTCGCGCTCGGACAATTGTTCGTGCGGCGGCGCGTTGTCCTTGCGGTTCAGTTGCTGGGCCAGCAGATCGGCCACCGCGGGCGTGAGATAACGACGGCCTAGCGAGATGGTGCGGATCGCCTCGACGATCTCCTTGGGATCGCACTCCTTGTTCAGATAGCCACTCGCACCCTGACGGATGAGGTTGATTGCGTAATGCTCTTCGGGATAGCCACTCAGGATGAGGATGCCCATGTTCGGCGCCTTGGCGCGAAGCATGGCAAGCGCATCGAGGCCACTTTGACCCGGCATGGCCAGGTCCATGATCAGCACGTCCACTTCCTGCGCGCGTATCAGATCAATGGCCTCACGACCATTTCCAGCCTCACCGACTACACGCAAATCCACGTGTTCCGACAGGAACTGCTTCAACCCAGACCGGACAATCGCATGATCGTCCACGATTCCAACTCTGATCATTCTTACGCCTTAAGTACTAGAACAGTTGCCGTGCATTTCGACAAAAGAAATAGCGACTACTATTGACCTGCAGTATATCGGAAAGCCAGCGGGATGATGCCATGGTTGAGCGGGACTTTACCCGTGTTTCTTTGAATTGTGTTACGAGGATTAACATTCATGCGCAAGTCCCCATTCACCAAAATGTCGATCAACATGCTGCTGGCTTTGCTGGCCGCAGTGCTGTTGGTGGCGGTGAACGAGGTGGCATTCATGAGTTCTCACGCAGCCATCGAAAGGCTGGACAAAGCACAGACCACACGACGCACGCTGGACCGCCTGGTGCGCGGAATGCTGAGCATCGAAAGCGGTTTGCGCGGCTATCTGTTGACAGGCGATGTGCAATACATCGAGCCCTATGCCGCGAGTGCAAAGTCCATCGACACCAACATCCACAAGTTGCATGATTTGCTGCAAGGCATGCCGGAAGACCGCAGCGATTTCATCGAGCTTTCCAGCGAGATCGCGCGCCGCATCTCGGAACTGGATCTGAGCCTGCAACTGCGCCGCAACGGCAACGAGGACGCATGGAAATTCGTGCTCTCCACGGACGTGGGACTCAGGCACATGCAGGCCATTCGCATGACTTCGGAGCGCATGATTCAGCGCGCAATCGACCGCGCCGAGATCAGCAGCACTGAAATCGTTCACGCGCTGAGGCTCTCGCGCATCGGCATTGCAGCCGTCGCGGCCATCGGATTGCTGGCCTTCTATATGTATTTGCGCAAGGCCGACGCATTGCAGGCCGCCAACGAGCGCGAGAAGGAAGTGCAGGCGCATGAACGCAATCAGCTCGAGCAACAGGTACGTGATCGCACCGCCTCACTCGGCAAACTCGCGACCCACCTCCAGCAGGTGCGCGAGGAGGAACGCGGGCATCTTGCGCGCGAATTGCACGATGAGCTTGGCGCGCTGCTCACCGCAGCCAAGCTCGACGTGGCGCGGCTGAGATCGCGTGTGAATCTCGACGTGCCCGAGATTTCCGTCCGCCTCAATCATCTGGTGGAAACGCTCAACAGCGTGATTTCATTGAAGCGGCGCATCATCGAGGATCTGCGCCCGTCATCGTTGTCCAACCTGGGCCTCACGGCAACGCTGGAAATCCTGACCCGCGAGTTTTCCGATCGCTCGAAGATCGACGTTGAAATCAGCCTTGAAGCGGTGCAACTCTCCGATTCGACGCAGTTGACCGTTTACCGGTTGATACAGGAATCCCTCACCAATATCAGCAAGTACGCCAACGCGAGCAAGGTGCTGATTACCGTGCATGACTATCCCACACACGTGACCGTGCAGGTTCGCGACGACGGCACGGGCTTTGACACGCATTTGGTCTCGCCTGCTGCACATGGCCTGGCCGGCATGCACCATCGCGTGGAAGCTGCCGGCGGGCGCCTGACCGTGACCTCGACTCCGGGCGAAGGAACCCTGGTCTCCGCGACCCTGCCTCACAGCAGTTGACGTGCCCACCTGCGGCGCCCAAAGACCCTGCTCGCTGCGGGCTTTGCTCCTACAAGCGCAAGGGCTTGTCACCGGCGTTTCTCGCCATACCCCTGCCATAAAGTTCACTCGTCTGCCGGTGATGTCAACCATCGCAAAGAGCACAAACATTCAATTGGAGAGGCCGTACAAATGCTTCATTACGCAGTAGTATTTCTGGTGATTGCGCTGGTCGCCGCCCTGTTTGGTTTCGGGGGAATCGCATCTGGCGCAGTCGGCATTGCGAAAATTCTTTTCTTCGTTTTCATCGCCATCGCGGTCATCACGTTCATCGTCGGATTGGTGAAGCGCAAGTAACGATGACTCGAAGGACGAGCGCATAGCATCCGTCTCCCAACTGATCCCTGCCAAGCAGCCTGCAACATCCTTGCGCTGCGCAGGACTACAACGAAAGGAATTTCAATGAGCGATTTCAACAAAGCTGCCGAGGACGTCGCCAACGCCGCCAAGGACACCGCAGACGACGCGCTGGATACGGCAAAGAGCGCCGCACAATCCACTCGCCGTGCCGCCAACCGCGCACTGGACAAGGCCGAAGACAAGCTCGACCAGTGGGAAGATGAACTGAACGCGAACACGCGCATCGAAGACTTGGCGTCACGCGCCCAGGAATTCGCCAATCGCGGCATCAACTACATGGCGGAGACCAGCGAACGCGCTCGTCGCCAGTTCAATCAGTGCGCCGACGCGACCAACCAGTATGTGCAGGAACAACCTGCCAAATCGCTGGCGATTGCTGCTGCTGCCGGTGCCGCCGCTGCGGTGCTGGTCATGCTCACACGCGGCGGTCGCGGCGACGGCCGTTGATAAGCCAGGGCCGACCGACGAAGTCCGTCGGTTGGTTTCCCGCGATCACGGATTGATCGATTCTTTTTTTTCTCTTTTAACCCCACTGACTCAAGGAGTCCCCTATGAAGTACGTTCGCGCTCTCACATTCGCTGCACTGGCAGGTGCATCCATCGTCACCATCACGGGTTGCTCCGTTGCCCGCGACCAGCAAACCGCTGGCGCCTACGTCGATGACGCAGGCACCACCACCGCCGTGAAGGCCAAGTTCGCCGAAGACAAGACCGTTGCAGCCACCTCGATCAGCGTGGAAACGCTGAACGGCACGGTGCAACTGTCGGGCTTTGCCAAGTCGCAAGCCGAAAAGGATCGCGCCGAGTCGATCGCACGCAGCACCAAGGGTGTGCGTGAAGTTCGCAACAGCATCATCGTGCGTCCATAAATCGCACCTCGCGACATGCAGCAATGCCGCACCCGCCAAGCGGGTGCGGCATTGCTTTTTTGAGCGGTGCTGAAAAAAGTCATTTTCGCGCGGCACAATCCGCACTATGCGTTTATTCCATTGCGGCCATTGCGGCTTTCTCGTGTTTTTCGAAAGCGTTCAATGCGTGCACTGCGGCAGCACGCTGGCTTTCGTGCGTGAGCACATGGACGTGGTTGCCCTGCAACCCGTCGCCGATGACGACACGTTGTGGGAGCGCCGTCTGCCGCGCCCGGGGCTGGGCGAGACCAACGAAAACACCTCCAACTCCGGTGTCAGCGAGGAGGAAGCGCCCTATCTGCGCTATCGCATGTGCGCCAATCGCACGCAATACCACATCTGTAATTTCGCGCTGATCGAAACGCCGCAGACGCCGCTCAACGCGCTGTGTTCCGCCTGCCAGAAAACCCGCGTGCTGCCCGATCTCTCCGACCCGCTGAACATACGGCGCTGGGGTCACATCGAAACCGCCAAGCGCAGGCTCTACTACATCGACGTGCGCCTGGGCCTTGACGATCTGCCGGACGAGCGCGGGCCGGTCTTTGAATTCCTGGCCAACCTGCCCGGCTCGCTGCCGGTGCTCACCGGTCATGCGGCGGGCGTGATCACGCTGAACGTCGCCGAGGCCGACGACGACGAGCGCGCACGCAGAAGGCTCGCGTTCCATGAGCCCTACCGCACGCTGCTCGGCCACCTGAGGCACGAGATCGGCCACTACTACTGGGACGTGCTGATCGGGCGCGCAGGCAATCAACGGCTCGAAGAATTCCGCCACATCTTCGGTGACGAACGGCAGGACTACGGCCAGTCGCTGGAGGACTACTACGCGCGCACGCCCATGCCCGACCACGCCTGGCAGAACACGCACGTGAGCGCCTATGCCACGGCCCACCCATGGGAGGACTGGGCGGAAACCTGGGCGCACTATCTGCACCTGATGGATCTGCTCGAGACCGCCAAGAGTTTCGATACCGAGATCAACGTGCCGAGTCCGCTCGGAGATCGGCACTTCACGATGATCGACCCGTTCATCATGCCGCCGCCGCCGTTCGAGAGCATGCTCTCGGCCCTGGTGCCGACCACCTTGTTGCTCAACAGCCTGACGCGCAGCCTCGGGCAGAACGACGCCTACCCATTTGCGCTCAGCGCGCAGGCGCTGCAGAAAATGCGCTTCGTGCATAAGGTGGTCTGCGAGCAGCGCATCGCAGCCGCCTCACGCAACGCGCCGCCCCAGACGACTCAGAACCTGCCCGTCAGCGACACGTAGTACGTGCGTCCAGGTTCGTTGTAGGTGGCGGCACCGCCCGCGGAATTCGACGCATTGCGGAACAGGCGCTTGTCTGCGATGTTGTTGACGCCGAAGTTCAGCGACAGCTCGCGCCTGACCTGATACTGCGCACCGAGGCCGAAGGTGGCGTAGGAGCCCAGTTCCGTCAACGCATTGCCCGTCGCTGCATAACCTCCGGAGCCGATGGTGCGCGGCTTCTGACGACCATAGAACGTGGCGTACAACTGGGTCGACCATTGCGGCGTGACGCGCCAGTCAAGCGTGGAGTTGACCGTGTACTCGGGAATCACCGACAAGGGCTGCTGAGTGGCCTTGTTGTGGTTCTTGATCATGTAGGTGAAGTTGTTGATCCACTTGAGCGTGTCACCGCGCTTGCCGAGCAGCGGCAGCGTGAGATTGCCCTCGACGCCACGCACGACAGCGCGGCTTGCGTTCATCCACTGGAACACCTTGGTCCGGCCAATCACGGTCGGAGCGTTGTCGTTCATCTCGGCGTAGATCTTGTTCCGGTAGTCGTTCTGGAAGTAGCTCAGGCTTGCGTCCAGACCTTCGCCGCCGTTGAACGCGAGGCCCAGCTCCTTGTTGACGCTGGTCTCGGCGTGCAGGTCGGGATTGCCACGGATATAGCAGCCGCCGCCGATGCTCGGCGAATTCAGCGGGCAGCCGTTGCCGCGCGTGTAGTAGAGATAGTTCGAGTTGGTCTGGTAGAGATTCGGTGCCTTGAACGCCCGCGCCACGCCGCCCTTGACCGACCATTGCTCACTCAGATGGTAGGTGGTGTTGAGGCTTGGACTCCAGTTGTTGCCGGACTGACTGTGATGGTCGAATCGCAGGCCCGGCGTAACGATCAGGCTCTTGAGCGGCTCGAAGTTGTCTTCCACATAAATGGCCCAGGTCTGCGCGTCGGCCTTGCCGGTGCGCTGGCCGCCCGAGCCGGTCAGGCGCGAGATGTCGTCGCCTGAGCTGCTGATGGACGACTGCCGGTTCGCACCGGGATCGTCGAGCTTTTCGTTGCGGTATTCAAAGCCCGAGGTGAGCATATGCCGTTGTCCACCCAGGTTGAACGGCGTGTTCACCTCGCCGTTCAGAAAATAATTGTGGAGTCTCGACGTCACCATGTTGCTCGCGGCGGTCGACGTGATCGAACCTTCGGCTCCGCCCGCCAGGCCCACGGGATACTGCGTGCGGCGGGTGTTCTCCGTCTGGAACAGCAATCGCGATGTTCCCCAGTCCCATTGGCCGCGATGCGTGAGTCCGACGGTGTTGCGATGCGTGATGTTGGTTTCCTGACCGAGCAATGCCAGCATGTTGTTGGCATTGGTGTTGCTGTCCATCAGTCGCTCGCCGGTGTAGATGTTGCCCTGGCGGCTCACACCCGTTTCGAGTTCAAGGACCTGCTGCGGCGTCAGGTCCCAGCGCAGCAATGCGTTGAGGTCGCGATTGCGCACACCTTCGCGCCCGGCGGGCGGCAGTTTCAGGCCGGAGACATGGCTGTTGAGCGAAGTGTCATCCGCATCGGTCTTGGCCACGTTGCCGTACAGCCGGAACGAGAAGTTCTCGGCCACCGGCCCCGAGAGGTTGAAGCTCGCACGCCGCGTGTCGCCTTCCTCGGAATGCTCGGGACGGTTGGTGTACACGGTGGCAGATCCGGCGAACTTGTCGCCCGGCTTCTTCGTGATGATGTTGACCACCCCACCCCCGCGCCCGAACCGTAGCGCGCGGCCGCCGGACCACGGATCACCTCGATGCTTTCGATGGCCTCGACCGGCACCCAGTTCGAATCACCACGCGTGTCGCGTTCGCCGGACCGGCCCATCTTCGAGGCATTGCGCGACTGCACGGGTTTCCCGTCGATCATGATCATCGTGTTCTCGGGCCCCATGCCGCGCAGGTCGATCTGGCGGCTGTTGCCGAACTGGCCCGAGGCGGAGTTGCCCGTCAGGTTCACGCCCGGCATGGTGCGGATCAACTCCGAGAGGTCGTTGGCCGGCGCCCGCTCCTCGAGATCTTGCCGCGTGATGACCGACACGCCGAGCGCCTGCTTGAGTTCCTGCTCCGCCGTGGCACGCACGGTGGTTACAGGAAGTGTCTTGGCGTCTTCTCCGGTGGACTCGACGGTTTGCGCCTGGGCCAGTCCCTGAACCGCAAAAGCGATAGCAGACAAGGCAAACCAGACAATGTGTTTTGAATTGGACATGGATATAGCGATCAATTTAATACGAATAACATTCATTCGCATTTCATCTTGTAACGCAATCAATGTCAACAAAATCACACAAAGGCGACAAGTCAATTATCAATCAGGTTGACTTGTCCGCACGCGAACTTCATGCCCTGCACGCACCAACGGCAACAGACCCACGTGGGTCTGTTCAAAGGGTTGGTGATCGTGCGGCTCGCCCGGATCGGGCAGCGGCGGAATCCTTTTATGACGGCGTCTTCTTGAGCGCCAGCTTCTCGTCGAGTTTTTGCTGCACGTTGGCCGACACGAACTTGTCCACCTCGCCGCCGAGCGATGCGATCTCGCGCACGAAGGTGCTGCTGATGAACTGGTACTTGTCGCCCGGCGTGAGGAATACCGTCTCCACTTCGGGCATCAGATGGCGATTCATGCCCGCAAGCTGGAACTCGTAGTCGAAATCCGTCACCGCGCGAAGGCCGCGCACCATGGCCTTGCCGCCACGGCCCACCACGAAATCGCGCATCAGCCCGTCGAAGCTCTCTACCTGCACCTGCGGCCAGGGATGGCAGGCCTCGCGCACCATGGCGATGCGCTCTTCCAGATTGAACAGCGTCTTCTTGTGGTGACCGGCGGCCACGGCAACGATCACACGATCAAACAGCTGCGCGGCACGGCGCACGATGTCCTCATGGCCCAGCGTGATCGGGTCGAAGGTTCCTGGATAGATGGCAAGCACGTTTTGCGCCATGGCGTCGAATCTCCTTGCGACGCATTATGCATGGCGGTAGAGCCTCAATCAGCCACGCGCGGCGCGCAATTCCCCGGCGCGGTACCCGGCAATCGCGAGGGCGATCATCGCCATGCCGAGCCATTGCCAGACATCGGGCCGGACGCCAAACCACAGCAGATCCACGGTCAGCGCAATCGCCGGGTAGATGAAGCTCAGGATCGCAATTCCCGCCGCACCGAGTCGCTGGAACGCGCCATACATCAGCACATACATCACCGCCGTGTGCACCAGCCCGAGCGTGACGATGCATGCCACCATCTGCGCCAGCGGCACGTTGGCAAAGCGCGATGGCGCGCCCGATAGCACGCTGGACAAGGCCCACAGTGCAAGCAGCGCGCCGCCCGCCGTCATCTGCAACATCGCGGTCTGCGCCGGCGGCACGCGCTTGACGCGCCGCGTTGCCACCACGGTCAGCGTGTACAGCGCGGCCGCCAGCAGGCTCAGCAGCACGCCATACACCATTTGCCCATGCGGCGCGGCGGTGTGCGCAAGCTGCAACTCATGCACCGCGCCACTGCTCAAAACCACGCCCGCGAGCGCCAGCACCATGAAGGGCACTCTGCGCCATCCGATGACCTCGCCCTGCAGTGCCGCCACCAGCACCAGAAAAAACGGCTGCACGTTGTAGACCACGGTCGCGATGCCGATGCCCGCGAACGCGTAGGCATGAAACAGCGCCACCCAGTTGATGACCAATGCCACGCCACCCACCACCATCCAGCGCAGGTCATGGCCTTCGAGTGCCACCCACTCGTGACGCGCCACGATCCATAGGCCCAGTGCCGCAGCACCGATCACGCAGCGCAAAAGCACCACCCACTCCACCGGAAGACCGCTCTCGACCACGAACAGACCAATCGTGCCCGACAAAGCCATGGCCAGCGCCATGCGCCAGACGCCGCCGCCGCGCGCATTCGCGGTGCTTGCCGACGCGGCCGCAGAACTCGGGGCCGGGCATACGGATTGGGTACTGCTCATGTTATTGCTTCCTTTCTTCCTTCTTTTTCGCAAACACCGTTGGTCGTTTGCGCCGTTTGAGGGATGATGTCGCAGGCCTTCAAAATCAACAATGAACGTTCAAAACAAAGATTTGTTGATTTCATTTCAACATTGATTCACGCTGCATCACGATGAACTACGACGCCTTGCCATTGGCCGATCTGGAGGTTTTTGCGCATGTCGTCGCGCGCAGTGGATTCGCCGCCGCCGCGCGCGAGATGGGGCTGACCACGTCTGCGGTAAGCCGCAGCATCGGGCGGCTGGAGCTGCGCCTGGGCGTCAAGCTCCTGCACCGCACCACCCGTGCGCTGTCGCTGACCGAGGTCGGCAGCGAAGTGCACGAAGCCTGCATGCAGATGTTGATGAATGCCGAGCAGGCCGTGGCAATGGCGAGTGCCCATCGCCAACAACCGCAGGGCGTGCTGCGCATCAGCGCGCCGGTCGTGTTCGGCGATCTGTGGCTCGCGCCGCTGCTGCCGCGTTTTTGCAGCCAATGGCCCGACGTACACGTGCAGCTCGGCATGAGCGATGCGATGGTCGATCTGAACGCGCAGGGCATCGATCTGGCGATTCGCATCAGCACGCACGAAGCCCTCCCGCTGTCGCTCGTGGCGCAGCCACTGCGTGAGGTGCGCTATCTGCTGGTGGCGCATCGCGACTATTTCGAGACGCACCCGCCGCTGAAGTCGCCTGCCGATCTGAGCCGTCATCGCTGCATGACGCTCGGCTATGGCGCGTTTCAAAATGCCGTCGAATTCGTTCCCGCCGATGCGTCGGAGGCGTCCGTCGCACCACCGCCGGTCAAGATCCGCCTCAACACGCCGCTCACCATCGCCAGCAGCGTCGGCCTTGTGCAGGCGCTGTGCAGCGACGCAGATACCGGCATCGGGCTGGTGGTGGATGTGGTCGCCGAACCGGCCATTGCGGCGGGTCGGCTGGTTCAAGTGCTGCCCCGGTGGCAACTGACCGGCGGCTACGCGCCGCGCATGGCCTATGCGGTGCACGCACCCGGCCCGCGCATTCCGCCAAAGCTGCGCGCGATGCTCGACTTTTTGCAGGCGGTGACGAAATCATCCATCGACTGACAGCCAGGCACTCGCCACGCACTCAAGAATTGCGGGTCACGAGCAGATCATGAGAGCCATCGTCTGGCGCATATTGCAACCAGCGTTGCGGTAACGGCGACTCGCAATGCAATCCATTCGCCCTACATTCAGGAACTGTTTTCCTCTTCTCTTCTTCAAAACGTACCGACCCCGAGCGTGCCGAGGCGCGCACCCGCAACGCAGATTCAAGGAGCCCCGTACATGTCCACAGCCAGTCTCGCGAACACCCACATCAGCCCCGAGCAATCACGCGACGCCTTCATCGCGGCGCGCGATTTCCTGCAAAAGCACCGTACCGAATACGACCATGCCTACAAGGAGTTTCGCTGGCCCGAGCTTGGCGAGTTCAACTGGGCCCTCGACTATTTCGACCACATGGCGCGCGGCAACGAGGTCACGGCCTTGCACATCGTCGAGGAGGACGGCAGCCAGACGCGGCGCAATTTCGGCGAGATGAGCGAACGCTCGTCGCAGGTGGCGAACTGGCTGCGCAGCCTCGGCGTCAAGCGCGGCGACCGCGTGCTGCTCATGCTCGGCAACGAGTTGGCCCTGTGGGAGTTGATGCTCGCGTGCATCAAGCTCGGTGCCGTGATGATTCCGGCAACCATGCTGCTGACCGCCGACGATCTGCGGGATCGCCTCTATCGCGGCAACGTGCGCCACGTGATCGTCGCGAGCGCACATACTGACAAGTTCGGCGATCTGTCGGGCGAATACACGCGCATCAACGTGGGCGTGCGGCAGGAAGGCTGGCACTCGTTTGCCGACGCCGCGCAGCACACCAGCGCGTTCACACCCGAGGGCCGCACGTTCGCCAACGACCCGCTGCTGCTGTATTTCACCAGCGGCACCACCTCCAAACCCAAGCTCGTGCTGCACACGCACCAGAGCTATCCGGTGGGCCATTTGTCGACCATGTACTGGATCGGACTGCAACCCGGCGACGTGCATCTGAACATCAGCTCGCCCGGATGGGCCAAGCATGCCTGGAGCTGCTTCTTCGCGCCGTGGATCGCGGGCGCGACCATCTTCATCTACAACTACGCGCGTTTTTCTGCCAACGCGCTGCTGCAGGCCATGCAGGACTATCAGGTGACGAGCCTGTGCGCGCCGCCGACCGTCTGGCGCATGATGATTCAGGAAGACCTGGCTCCCTGGCGCGAGGGCCTCACGCTGCGCGAGGTGATCGGTGCAGGTGAACCACTGAACCCCGAGATCATCGATCAGGTGCAGGACGCCTGGGGCCTCACGCTGCGCGACGGCTTCGGCCAGACCGAGACCTGCGCGCAGATCGGCAACACGCCCGGCCAGAAGCTCAAACCCGGTTCGATGGGCCGCCCCCTGCCCGGCTACGATGTGGTACTGCTCGACGTGGACGACAAGGAAAGCACCGAAGGCGAGGTGTCGCTACGCCTTGACCCACGCCCGCTCGGGCTGATGGTCGGCTACGAGGACAGTCCCGAGAAGACCGCGCAGGTGATGCGCGAAGGTTACTACCACACGGGCGACACCGCGGAGCGCGATGCCGATGGCTACATCACCTTCGTGGGCCGGGCCGATGACGTGTTCAAGGCCAGCGACTACCGCATCAGCCCGTTCGAGCTGGAAAGCGCCCTGATGGAACATGAAGCGATCGCCGAGGTCGCGATCGTGCCGAGTCCCGATCCGGTGCGCCTTGCCGTGCCAAAAGCCTATCTGATCCTCGTGGCGGGCACGCATCCGGGCAAGGAACTGGCCGAAGACATTTTTGCCTTTGCCCGCGCGAGGCTTGCGCCCTACAAGCGGGTGCGGCGGATCGAGTTTGTGACCGAGCTGCCCAAGACCATCTCCGGAAAGATTCGACGGGTGCAGCTGCGCAAGAACGAGGGAGAGAAGGTTCGTGGGATGGAGCGGGGGGAATACGAGTTTTATGAAGAGGATTTTCCAGGGTTGAAAGGATGAAGGGGATGAAGTTCAAGGCTCCATCTTTCAGCCTGGTCCTTCCGTCTGTTGCTTGTTCGAGGGGAGAGGCCGGGACTGCCCCCGGCGGGGCAATCACCGCGAGTCAGTGGAATGCGGGGAGGTGCGTTCGGCACTTTGCTGCACTCGTGCCTGCCCTTGGGGGCGCGGCTAACGCGGCTCAGCGCCTGCTGAACAGATGGGCGTGTACGGCGCCGGCTTTCAGGTGGCGGTAGCGCGAGAGTCCCAAGGGCTCGATGTCTTCGTCTGTCCATTCGCGTGGCGCTTCGAGATAGATGTAGCCATCCTCGGCCACGGCTCTCGATGCTGCGTCGAGTGCGGGTTTGAAAAGCGCTGCGCTGTCGAAAGGTGGGTCGATCAGAATCAGGTGCAGGCTCTTGTCTGCGCCGGATTGCTTCAGGGCGGCGATGGCATCGCCGCGCTGGATGCGTATGTTGTCAGCGGAGAGCCTGGTTGCAATCAGCTTGAGTTGGGCGACCAGCGCCGTGTCGGACTCGACCATCAGCACCTCTTTTGCTCCGCGTGATGCGGCCTCGAAGCCCAGCGCTCCGGTGCCGGCAAACGCGTCCAGACACTGCCAGCCCGTGAGATCCTGCCCCAGCCAGTTGAACAGCGTCTCGCGCACCCGGTCGGGCGTCGGGCGCAGGCCGGGGCGGTCAGCGACCGGCAGGCGCGTGCGTTTCCACTTGCCGCCGACGATGCGCACCTCGCCTGCCGCGCGCGGGGCCGCAGCTTTGGTGCCGTTCGCGGCGGCGGCTGCTGCTGCCTTGTTTTTTTTCTTCGCGGCCTCGCTCAGCATGGTGGAGCGTGGCCTCATTGCTTGCCTCCGACGACCACGGTCACCATGCGGTCGGGCTGCAGCATGCGCTGGAAGGCGGAGCGAATATCGTTGACGGTGAGCGCTTCGACGCGTTCCGTCCAATGGTCAAGGTAGTCGAGCGGCAGGTTGTTCCACGCGATGTTGACGACGTTGCCAAGCAGTTTGCGATTGCTGTCGATGCGCAGCGCGAAGCCGCCGATCAAATTGTCCTTCGCGGCACGCAGTTCCTCGTCGCTCGGGCCTTCTTCCACGAATTTCTTGACCACCTCGCGCGAGACCTTCACCGCCTCGGCCGCCTGATCGGGACGCGTCTGCAATCCGACAACGAACGCGCCCGCATCGAGTCCGGGGGAGAAGCCGCTTCCCACGCTGTAGCTCAGACCGCGTTTTTCACGCACTTCCTGCGTCAGGCGCGAGGTGAAGCCACCGCCGCCCAGAATGTGGTTGCCCACGAGGATCGCGAGAAAATCGGGATTGTCGCGTTTGATACCGGGCTGGCCGATGATCACGTGCGACTGCGCGGATTGAAACGGAATGTCCTGCTCCACGGCCTTCGCGAGGGGCTTCACCTGCGGCACTTCGGGCAGCTTGGCGCAGTCGCCCGCCGATTTGGCCGGCAGGCGCGAAAGCAGCTTGCGCACCAGTTGCTGTGCCTGCTCCTTGTTCACCGCGCCGACGATGCTCACGCGCGCGGCGCAGGTCTGCACATAGCGCTTGTGAAAGGCTTGCAGATCGGTCGCGTTGATGCGCTGAAGCGACTGCGCCGTGGTCTGAAAACCGTAGGGGTGCTTGCCATACACATCGGCCGCAAACGCCTTGCTGGCCACGGTTGCGGGCTTGGTGTCGGACTCCTTGATCGCAGCTTCCCAGCGCGCGCGTTCGCGCTGCCAGACGTCCTGCGGGAAGCTCGGCTCGCCAATCTGGCGCGAGGCCAAAGCCAGGGCCTTGGCCAGCAGCTCGGGATCGGTCAGCGAACGCATCGAATACACAAAGCCGTCGCGCTCGGCGCTGGCTTCAAAGCTCGCACCCAGATCCGCCCAGGCCTCGCCCAGCGCGTTTTCGTCGAGCGCGGCCTCCTTTTCCTTCTGGTTGTCCGCGCCGGCGCGCACGCCCTTGGAGGTCATGGCCGCCGCTGCGCTCGCGAGACCGATCTGCTGTGGCGGATCGCGGCGCGCCCCGGCGTCGAAATCGACCTGCACGTCCACCATCGGGATCGCAGGGCTCTCCACCAGCCACACGCGTGCGCCATTCGCCTCGGTCCAGTGCTGGATGGGCAACAGCGCCCAGGCCGAATGAGCGTACATCACCATGCCCGCGCCCAGAATGCAGGCACGCGCAGTCATTTTTCCGAAGCGCTTGTTTTTCGTCAGCGACAACATCATCATCATTTTTTCCGTCCATTTCCTGGCGCGTGGCCATCCATCCATCAGTGCATGCGATCGCCGCTGGAACCACCGCCCGGCTGCGCGGCGGGTCGCTTGCTGCCCGGAGCCACCGGCTGCGGCACGAGCGTGCCCACGTTCAATTGATCGTCACCGAAATAGCGCTGCGCGACCGACTTCACATGCTCGGGCGTCACCGTGCGCAGCAGCTTGAGGATGCGGTCGTCGGCGTCCATGGGAAAGCCTTCGGCCCAATTGCCACCGAGATCGTTGGCCTGGCCGAACAGCGAGTCGCGCTCATAGACGGTAGATGCCGTCCACTGCGCCTTCACGCGCGCAAGCTCCGACTCGCTCACTCCATCCTTGGCCACGCGCGTGATCTGCGCGCGCAGGGCGTCCTCGACCTGTTTGGCGGTCTTGCCTGCGGCGGGCACGCCCATCAACATGAAGGTGCCGGGACCGCGTCCGATGATGGAGGCCGAGCTGCTTGCGCTGTCGGCCACGCGATCCGCGCCCTGCGTCAGCGCGCGATCAAGCCGTGCGCCGTCGTAGCCACTCAGAACCGCAGACAGCATGAGCAGCGAGAGCGCATCGCGGTCCTCCTCGCTCAGTTTGTCGTCGATGTTGCGCAGGCTCGGCGCGCGAAACGACATGGCAACGAATGCCTGATCGGCAGGGGCCTTGAACTCGATCCGGCGAATGCCCTTCTGGACCGGCTCGGTACGCGGCTTGCGCGTGGGCACCGCGCCCTGAGGAATCTGGCCGTAGGTTTGCTGCGCGAGTTCGTAGACCTTGGCCACATCCACGTCGCCCGCAATCACCACGGCGGCGTTCTGCGGCACGTACCAGGCCTTGTGAAAGTCACGCACGTCCTGCGGAGTCATCGAATCGAGATCGCTCATCCAGCCCACCACGGGGCGACGATAGGGCGAGGACGTGAACGTCGTCGCATTCAACTGCTCGAAGAGCGATGAGCGCGGCTGGTCCTCGGTGCGCATGCGGCGCTCTTCCTTGATGACCTCGATTTCCTTTTTGAATTCCTCGTCGGGCCAGCGATTGTTGGCAAAGCGATCGGACTCGAGTTCCATCACGTCCTTCAGCCGGTTCGCCGGAATCTGCTGGTAGTAGCCGGTGTAGTCACGCGTGGTGAAGGCGTTTTCCTGACCGCCCAGCGCCGCCACGCGCTTGGAGAACTGACCCGGCGCGATCTTCTCCGTGCCCTTGAACATCATGTGTTCCAATGCGTGGGCCACGCCCGTCGTGCCGTCAACCTCGTCCATCGCACCGACCCGCACCCACACCATGTGCACCGCCGTGGGCGCGCGCCGGTCGGGCTTGATGATGAGCTGCATGCCATTTTTGAGCGTGAAGAGCTGTGCGCCATCGGCCGTGGTGGCTTCGGGTTTCACAGCCTCCGCAGCAGCGGGCGCGGAGGTATTGGAAGCAGGAGTGGCGGACGTGTCGGCAAACGCCGCGACATGCGCGCAGGCCAGCAGGCCAAGAATGGATATGGCTTGTTTCATAGAATGGATAGGATTCTAAGTACCCGACAATGTTCAGTTTCTTCAAGAAAAAATCTGCCGACACGCCCGAAACGCCCGCCCCGGCCGATTCGGCACCTGCTCCTGCGCCGCAAACGTCCGACAAACCGGTCGCTCCCGCAGGCACCAAAGGCTGGCTGCGCAATCCGTTCGCCAGCAAGGAGAACGTCGAGCCGTCGGAAAACCTGCCGCCATCATCGGGCATTTCCAGTACCCCGCCTGTAGTTCAGGAACCGCAGGAAAAGCCGCAAGCCCCCACCGCACCCGGTGATCGCAAGGGCTGGATGGACCGCCTCAAGGTCGGTCTGCGCAAGACCGGCAGCAGCATCTCCACGATTTTCACCGGAACGAAGATCGACGACGCGCTCTACGAGGAGCTTGAAGACGCGCTGCTCATGGCCGACACCGGCGTGAAGGCCACCCGCCATCTGCTGATCGATCTGAAGCAGCGCGTGAAGGACAGCAAAACGACCGACCCGGCCGCCGTGAAGGCCCTGCTGGCCGACGCGCTCGCCGATCTGCTCAAGCCGCTCGAAAAGCCACTCGTCGTGGGCCAACACACACCCACCGTCATCATGGTCGCGGGCGTGAACGGCGCGGGCAAGACCACCTCGATCGGCAAACTCACCAAGCATCTGGCCGACCATGGCGAGAGCGTGCTGCTGGCCGCAGCCGACACCTTCCGCGCGGCAGCGCGCGAGCAGCTCGGCGTCTGGGCAACGCGCAACACGGTCGAGATCGTGAGCCAGGACGGCGGCGACCCCGCAGCCGTGAGCTTCGACGCCGTCTCGGCGGGCCGCGCGCGCGGCAAGGACGTGGTGCTGGTCGACACGGCGGGCCGCCTGCCCACGCAGTTGCACCTGATGGAAGAACTCAAGAAGATTAAGCGCGTGGTCACCAAGGCCGACGCAAGCGCGCCGCACGAGGTGCTGCTCGTGATCGACGGCAACACCGGACAGAACGCGCTGAACCAGGTGAAGGCGTTCGACGACGCATTGCAGCTCACCGGCCTGATCGTCACCAAGCTCGACGGCACCGCCAAGGGCGGCGTGCTCGCAGCCATCGCGCAGGAAAAGCCGATTCCCGTGTATTTCATAGGCGTCGGCGAAAAAGTCGAAGACCTGGAAACCTTCAGCGCCAAGGAATTCGCACAGGCGCTGCTGGCGTGATAAGCCGCGAGCGCATCAATGGTTGAACGTGATGCCTCAAGGGACCAAAATCGGCGAAGCGTTGTGGACCTAGGCGCCGATTTCGGCCCATCGGTCCTACACTCTCCCGACTCTGGTCGATGAAGGTGCCCTACGCTGGGCAGCGTAGATCCAAAAATTAAAACTATTGATAACATCACGCCATAGGTAGATTGTTTTCGGTCAAAGTTCTGCCTACGACAACATTCAGGGAGATTGACCCGATGACAGGCTTACCAGCGGCGCGGCAGACCGACATGACGCTCAAGGGAGGGCCGATCACGCAGGGCTCGCGCACGGTGTACATCGGGACTTCGGGAGGCGTGGCGTGCTCCGTCTGTCCGGGCGGTGTGGCCAAGGGCAATCCGGTCAACCCGCTGCTGGGCGCGAAGGTGCAAGGCGGTGAAGTGGATGTCTCGCTGCCCGGGCCGCTGGCCTTCGTCGTCTCGCGTGACTACTCAAGTTACCAGACCGACACGCCCGCACCGGTCGGGTTGCTGGGGCCGGGCTGGTGGCTGCCCACCGAAGTCTCGCTGGTGCAGACCGAGGAGACCCTCACACTCAATGACAGCAAGGGCCGCAGCATCCGGTTCCGGCCTCTGGCTCCCGGCGAAGCTGTGTATAGCCGCAGCGAGAACCTGTGGGTCGTGCGCGGAGGACGGGAGCGCCTGGACCTGCAAAAAGAGCTGCCCGTTTCCCGCCTGAATCTTGCATGGATGGGCCTGAACGAAAGTGACCGGTGCAATCCTGCGCTCTTTTTCGTCACCAACAACCCGCTGGGCCCGTGGTGGGTGTTCGGTGGGCCGTCTTCCCTGGCAGAGGAGATGGTGGGCAGGCGCATGCATCTGCTCGGACTCAATGATCGTTTTGGCCAGTCGCAAAGACTCCAGCGTGACGCCGGGGGCCGCATCGCAGCGGTGCAGGATGGCGTGGGTCGCCAATACCGGCTGGAACTCAAGACGCTACCGGGCGTGGCCCACGGGGGTGCGCACGGCTGGGGCGCGGATTGCGGCGTGCGCCTGATGGCGGTGTATCTGACGCACGACCCCCACGCGGCTGACCTGCCGCTTCGGCCACTGGTCCGCTATGAATACAGTCCACGCGGAGAGCTGGTTGCCGTCCATGGCCGGGACGCAAGTCAGGGGCGGGCATTCCAATACCATCCCCAATGGCCCGGTCGCATGACCGCACATGCGTATGCGGGCAGACCTGCCGTGCGCTATGTCTACAACGAAGCGGGCAAGGTGGTCGAGCAATTGCGCCAAGGGGCCCTGTCCTACCGCTTTGACTATGCACAAGACTCGACAACGGTCACCGACAGCCTGGGGCGTGTGAGCATCTACCACTTCAGGGCGAAGGCGGGCTCAGGCGCGTGGTCAAGCTGCAGGAGGCCGACGACAGCGTCACGCAAAGCCGCTTTGACGACAGCGGACGCCTGCTCGCCAGCATCGACGCCCTTGGCCGGGAAACGCACTACGAGCTCGACGTAGCCACCGGGGCGCTGCTGTCCATCACCCAGCCAGACGGGCTGCAAAGCCGCTTCAGCTACAACGCGCACGGGCAGATCGAGCAAAGCACCCGCCCCAACGGTGCGAGCGACCGCTTTGCCTATGACGCGATGGCGCGGCTTGCCAGCGTCACCGACGCGCTGGGCCATGTCACGCGCTATCACTATGCAGATGAGCGCAGTGAGCAGCCCCGGAGCATCGAAGATGCCAGGGGTGGCCAAAAACACCTCGCGTGGACCAGCGCGGGACAACTCTGCAGCTACACCGACTGCTCCGGCAGCGTCACCCGCTACCGGTATGACCGCTGGGGGCAAACCACGGCGACGACGGGCGAGGAAGGCGCACAGGCCAGGGCGGACTACGACGAGCGGGGCCGCGTCATTGCCAGAACGGATGGTCTGGGCCAAACCACCCGCTATGCCTACAACGAAGCAGGCGATCTCGCCCGCATCACCGCGCCCGATGGCAACGTCGTGCAGTTCGAGCGCGACGTCCAGGGCCAGCCCAGGGCCTATCACTACGGCGGCTACACCCAGCGGTTCGACTACGACGATGCGGGACGCATGGTGCGCCTGACCAACGAAAACGGCGCACACACCACGTTTGAATACGACGTGATGGACCGGCTGACCAAACAAGTCAACTTCGACGGCCGCACGCAGCACTACCAGTTCAATGCCGTGGGGGACCTTCTTCGAAGCGATGACGAAGGACTCGTCAGCCGCTACCACTACGACAAGGGCGGCAGGCTGCTCAAGCGCCAGATGGGCGAGAGCGATCAGGCTCCCGCGGAGCACTTCAGCTACACACAAGACGGCCAGCTCGCGAAGGCATGGCACGTGACCGAGCTGGGCGGCAACACCATCACTGCGGCCTTTGAGCGAGACCTCCTTGGCCGGATCACGCGCGAGACCCAGAGCATCACCGGCCCGGATGGCAGCGAGGTCTGGACGCACGAGGTGCGGCGGCAATTCGACGAACTCGGCAGCGAATCACAAACCACGTACACGGGCTTGCCCGCCATCGGGTGGCAGACCTACGGCCCGGGCCACCTGCACGGCATGGTGCTCGATGGCCGCAGCGTGATCGACTTCGAGCGCGACAAGCTGCACCGGGAGACCCAGCGCCGGTTCGGCCCCACGCAGACCACGCGCAGCTACGACGCACTCTCGCGCCTGTCGCACCTGCACACCCACAGCCCGCTCATCGCAGAAGAGGAGAGCCCATCCACGCTCCAGCGCCAACACCACTACGACGCAGCCGGCCAGCTCACCCGCATCGAGACCCCCAGGGGCCCGCACGAATACGGCTACGACAAGGCGGGACGCCTGATTGCGGCGAGCCAGCCAGGTCTCGCGATGCAGCACTACCGGTTCGACCCCGCTGGCAACCGCCTGTTCGAGAACGCCCGGATCGCCACAGGCCCTGAGCACTGGGAAGAGACCGTGCGCCAGCACATGGGGGACAAGCGCTTCAACCCGCTGGGCGAGAACGCCGCCAAGGACCACCACAACACGGCAGCGAAGTGGATGGACAACCGCATCACCGATGACGGTGAGTTCCACTACGAATACGACGCTTGGGGCAACCTCAGGCGCAAGCACAAGGCCGAAGGCAACGAGCAGCACCACTATCACTACGACAGCAACCACCGGCTCATCCGCTTCGAGATGGAGTGCGACACCGCCGTGCGCGGCGCGAACTACCACTACGACCCGTTCGGCAGGCGCGTGGTCAAGCAGGTGCAGCAAGGCGATGCCGAGGGGAACCTGCAAGGGCCCGTGCAGACGACGTTCTTCGGCTGGGATGGGGACAGATTAGTCCTCACGGAAAAGGACAACCGGCAGATTCACACAATCTACGAGCCCGGCAGCTTTGTGCCGATGATCCGCGTGGAGGGAGATAAGCAGCCGCCCAAACGCACGCTGGCGCAAAAGCTGCAGGAGCAGCAGGGAATCCGGCTGGACCGGAATACCGAGTCCCTGTTTGACGGGCTGGAGCAGGAACTGCGGCGAGGCAGGCTCAGCGCATTCTCGCAGCAGTGGATGCAAATGGCGCAGATGCAGCCTGGAGTGCTCAAAGCCATGCTGGATCCGGAGCCTTCAATGCAAGGCAGGCTGGTGCATGCTTATCAGTGTGATCATTTGGGGACGCCGATGGCGTTGGTGAAGGCCGATGGCATATTAGACTGGAGTATTGACCTCGACGCTTGGGGAGCAGTGATTTGTGAGCGCAATGACAGTGAGATCGAGCAATTGGTCAGGCTTCAGGGGCAACAATTTGATTATGAATCAGGCTTGCACTACAACAGGTATCGTTTATATCAGAGTAATCTTGGGAGATACACCAATCAAGACCCCATAGGAATAAAGGGCGGAAAAAATTTTTATAGTTATTCAAATAATCGACCAGTCTTCGACATTGATCCAGTAGGATTATTCGCAATCCCAATAGCTGTAGCAATTCCCGCCGCGCTCGAGGGCTTAGCAGCATGGGGGACATCATTACTTGCCGCTGCTGGTATAGTTACTGTAGCTTCCATACCCGGCTCAACACCGAATCAAAATCAAGTATACAGAACACCAGCGGAAGAGATTCAGGCGGAGTCCGAATACCAAGCGTACAAGAAAAGATGCGAGGGTAAACCCGACGATAATTTGAGCAATTGCGTAAAGGCGCTTTTTAATAAAGAGCGCTGGGAAGAATGTGCAAAAATGCGACAAGAATGGGACGATAAATGGGCGAAAGGCAGACACGTTAATGATATTAAAAATGCTTTGAAGGCAGCCAAGAACGCCGCCGACGATATTAAAAGACATTGCAAACCAGACATAAAATGATAGATTTTTATTCTGACGAAATCCCCGATTTTTTTAAAAAACCGGAAAATTACCATAAACGCTCCCCTCTTTTGCTCACATATCCTTTGAATTATGCTGCAGCACGAGGCGATATAAAATCAGTCTACGAGTTGATAGAAAGAGGAGTTGATGTAAATAGTAGAGGCGACATGCAAGAAACACCTCTTCATGAAGCGACAACGGCTGAATCGATAGAAATCGTGAGTGCCCTTCTAAATGCGGGAGCTTCTAAAAATATAAAGAATGAATTCGGAAAAACACCACTAGATCTAGCCATACAAACTAATAATAAAAAAATAATTGAACTCATTCGCAGCTACAACTCCAATCCCCCAACAATATCAATTGCGGAAATCGCGGGCATTTACGCACAAGAATATAATTTCCCTCAAGAAAATTTCAACATCAACACATCGAATGAATTTGGAGAGTTCCCCATTCATATTGCCACTCGAAGATCCTCTATCATAGAGCTAAGGTCATTGCTGGTGAACAACTGCAATGTGAACGTCCAGACAGAAGATGAAATGAAATATACGGCATTACATTACGCGGCGGGAATAGGCAATCTTACGATAATTAAATTTCTATTAAAAAATGAAGCAGCCCATAGTCTTCTGGATGGATTTAATAGAACCGCCATCGATCTCATGTACCTAATAGGTGACGCTGAAAATATTTTCTATATGGATGAATGGCTAAAAGTTTCAAAATTATCTAACGACTGATTTTGACCGGCCAGTCAGCACGGCTTGGCGAACCAGCACTACCGTTTCGATCTCGCTGGCGGCGCGCCAGCATACTTAACTTTCGTAAGATATAAAAATATGGTGCGCTGGTGGATTTGGCTTCCACTCTCAATTTTCTTGGGAATACTTTTTGGTTATATTATTGGAGGGGATTTAAATAACAACTTAGAAGCTTTTAAGCCCACGATGTTAGCGGCATCGTTTTCGGTTGTTACATTTCGTTTAACCTTCTCGGCATCGGATTACACCGAAAAAAAGCATTCGCGCTAGATTGTGCGATACTCGTATAATAATGCAGGCGATCTCGCCGACGGGATATCAATAAGTCATTGCGGTAATTTTACATAATGCAAACCGTCAAAAATCGCCAATTCGACATATTGCAAAATGCCCTATTTGAGTACAGGAGTGGACATACCAATTTAAATCGTCGCCCCTGAATAACCCCAGGAACCCGTCCGCACACAGCCTCTCGGGGCAACTTCCGATCCCCCAAACTCCCAGTTTGCCATCCAATAGCACCAGTTTCTGGGAGTTTTGCCGTGATGTTTGCCTGCCCCGCCACCGATGATTTCTTCCGCTCGCGCATTGATCACATGATCGATGTGCGCCATCCGCTGGCTGTGCTGGCCTCGCGCATGCCCTGGCAGGAGATCGAGGCGCAGGTCGCCCAGGTCTTTTCTCGCAAGGCGCGCACAGGTGCGGCTCTGCCCGATCTGGATCTTTTCGGCGAACAGGTGCAGCGTGCTGCTCGCGCGAGCCATGCGGGGCGACCGCGCGTGCCGCTGCGCATCATGATCTCGCTGCTGTACCTCAAGCACGCGTTCAACGAATCGGATGAGGCAGTGGTGGCCCGCTGGGCGGACACGCCGCGCTGGCAATTCTTCTCGGGCTGCGCCTACTACGAGGATCGCCCGCCCTGCGATGCCACCACCCTGGTCAAATTCCGCCAACTGCTGGGCGAAGAAGGCGTGGAGGAATTGCTGGCGCAGACGATTCGGGTGGCCGTGCAGCTCAAGCTGGTCTCCCCTCAGCAGCTCAGCCAGGTGATCGTGGACAGCACCGTGCAATCCAAGGCGATTGCCCACCCCACCGACAGCCGCCTGCTGGAGACAGCACGCGCCAGGCTGGTGCAGGCCGCCAGGGACAATGGCATTGAACTCAAACAGACCTTCGCCAAGGAAGGCAAGGAACTCAGCCGCAAGGCCGGACGCTACGCCCATGCCCGCCAGTTCAAGCGCATGCGCCGGGCCATCAAGCGCCAGCGCACCATCGTGGGCAGGCTGGTGCGAGAGACCGGGCGCAAGGCCAGCGCCCTTGGTCACGCGGTGCGTCAGGCACTGCAAGAGACCCTGGACAAAGCCGCACGCATCGCCACCCAAAGCCGCCAGCGCAAACCCGTTGAGGGGCAGCCCAAGCTCTACGCATGGCATGCGCCGGAGGTCAGCTGCATCAGCAAGGGCAAGGCCAGACAGCCCTACGAGTTTGGCGTGAAGGTGGGCATCGCCAGCACGCTCAGGGGCAACCTGATCGTGGGTGCCCGGGCGTTTGCGGGCAATCCGTATGACGGCCACACGCTGAGCGAACAACTGGAGCAGTGCCGCATCCTGATGCAGGACTGTCAGGCCCGGCCCACGAGGGTGGTTGTCGATCTGGGCTACCGGGGTGTGGATGCGGACAACCCGGATGTGCGCATCGTGCACCGGGGAAAGAGCAAACGGCTCAGCGCACAGGAGCGGCAACAACTCAAGCGCCGCCAGGCCATCGAGCCGATCATCGGGCACCTCAAGGCCGACCACCGCATGAACCGCTGTCCTCTCAAGGGCGAGCAGGGCGACAGCGTGCATGCGGTGCTGTGCGCGGCGGGCTACAACCTCAGGTGGTTGCTGCGCATGATCGCCAGGAAGGGATTGCCTTTTTGTGGGCGATTTTTTTGTGGCTGCACACCGTATGCACGCTGGCGTCAGAAGGGCTGCGTCGCGTTGAGAGAACAACCCTCGCCGGACTTGAGTGGGCCAGTTCGCGCTGGCTGCGAGTCATGGGCTGCGAGCGCTGGCAACTCTTGGGCGGTGGTGGAGTCGCCTGAAATGAATATTTCAGGGACGACTAAATCGACTCATCCAAAAAATAGAAGCCATAAGCAATATTATTGATGATGAAAATTGGAATCTTAATATATTTCCAATCGTCAGCGAGCTGGAGCAAATTAATGCAGATTTAATTCTAAATGAATCTCAGCTATCTAATGCAGACTCGATATACATCAATGATCAATTAGAGATTATCACAAACTTAATCACTAAGTTTAATAAATGAATCATCGCGGTTCGCGCTTACGTCTTGCATTACACCCAAAGACTGCGCAACCCAATACCGTGCTTTTTTCATGTTCTAACCAAGTATTGATGTCTGATTGTCACGCGGCCCTCGACAACTTGTCGCGCATGCAATTTGCGGGTTGTCCTGCTCAACCCCCAAGAAAGTTCATGGCTCAACGCCGACACCAGAACTTTTCCGACAAACGAGATCAAAGTTGGGCGACTAGAGCCCGTCGCTGTTGCGATGCACAATGCCCCTGCTGACGCTGATTTCTCTACTGGAAATCAGGCTTTGGAGATCGGCGTTCGTGGCAAATTCCGGGGAATCCCCGATTTTTGGAGTGTTATTGCTATTGAAATCAAAGCAAGAATACCCAAGTAAAAAAGTGCGGAACTTATCCCTTAGCACTCACTCCAACAGAGTGCTAATATGGATCGAACTGTTGAAAGGATGTCTCTGATGAACCTGCAAACCGCATCATCCTCGACGTCTCTGGCGCCTGCCAACCCTTGGGCGCTGGTGCCGCCGCTCGGGAATCTGGATGCTTATATTTCCGCCGTGAATCGTCTGCCTCTGCTGACTGCTGAGGAGGAGCAGAGCTATGCGCGGCGTCTCAAGAATGACAGCGATGTCGATGCTGCCGGTCGCCTGGTGCTCTCGCATCTGCGTCTCGTGGTTTCGATTTCTCGCCAATATCTCGGGTACGGGTTGCCGCATGGCGACCTGATCCAGGAGGGCAATGTCGGTCTGATGAAGGCCGTCAAGCGTTTCGACCCTGATCAGGGTGTGCGTCTGGTGTCCTACGCCATGCACTGGATCAAGGCCGAAATTCACGAATACATCCTGAAGAATTGGCGCATGGTCAAGGTGGCGACCACCAAGGCTCAGCGCAAGCTGTTCTTCAATCTGCGCTCGATGAAGCAGGGGTTCAAGGCCGATTCGGCGATGGACGATGCCGCCGTGGTTCGTGACACGCTGACCGACCATGAAATTGATATGGTGGCCGAACAGCTGAATGTCAAGCGCGAGGAAGTGATCGAGATGGAAACCCGCCTCTCGGGTGGTGATGTGCTGCTTGACCCTTCTCCGTCCGACGATGGCGAGCAGGCGTTCGGCCCGATCGCCTATCTGTCGGATGCAAGCCATGAGCCGACGGCGATGCTCGAGAGCCGTCAGCGTGATTCGCTGGCAACCGACGGCATCACGACCGCCTTGGAGAGCCTGGATGATCGCAGCCGTCGCATTGTGCAGGAGCGCTGGTTGAAGGTGAACGATGACGGCTCGGGCGGCATGACGCTGCACGAACTGGCCTCCGAATATGGCGTGAGCGCAGAACGCATTCGCCAGATCGAGGTGGCCGCGATGAAGAAGATGAAGAAGGCGTTGGCTGAGTACGCCTGAGCCTCCCGAGCCTCAACCGGCCAGGGTGGATAATCCAAAGCGCGCAGATTAAACCCTGCGCGCTTTTGTTTTTGTGCAGATGAAAGATCACATCTCCATGTCTCCTATTCCGATGGTTCGCCGCAGCGTGGTTCTGGCGCTGGCACTGACCGCAACAATCTCTTCCGGCGTCGCGTTCTCGGCGACGGACTCCAGCACTACCAGCAGCAGCAATGTCAGCGCCACGCCGGGCTGGCCCGCCAGGCCGCTTCGCATCGTCGTCGGTTTTCCCGGTGGCTCATCGCCCGACCTGACCGCTCGCACGTTCGCCGAGCCGCTGTCGAAGATCATCGGCCAGCCGGTGATCGTCGAGAACAAGGTCGGCGCAGGCGGCAACATCGCTGCCGACTACATCGCGAAGGCGAAGGACGATCACACGATCGGGCTGTTCATCAACGGCAACCTCACCATCGCCAATCTGATCAACAAGCGTGTGCCCTACAACCCGCAGAAGGATTTGGCACCACTCACGCTCGTCGGAGTGTCACCGCTCGTGTTGACCGCGCCGGTGCATCTGCCCGATGCGCCGGATGGGCAGGACGCGCGTGCGTTTCTGGACGCCGCCCGTAAGGCGGGCGACAAGTGGAGCTACGGCACGCCGGGCGTGGGCACGGTCGGCCATATCGGCACCGAACTGATGAAGGCGCGCACCGGGATCGCTCCTGTGCACGTGCCCTACCCCGGTTATCCGCAGGTGGCGCAGGCGATGCTCGGCGGTCAGTTGCAGATGGCGCTGCTTCCGCCGGCGCTTGCGCTCGCCCAGGAAAAGGCGGGCAAGCTGCGCCTCATCGGTGTGACTGCGGGCGGGCGCAGCACCTTGACACCCGACGTGCCGAGCCTCGCCGAAGCGGGCGTTCCCCAGCTGAATCTGGAGTTGTGGAATGCGTTCGCGGCACCGGCGAGCATGCCCGCGAATATCCGCGCCCGGCTGTCCGATGCGCTGATAGAAATCGCGCGTTCGCCCGAGGTACGCAGCAAGATGTTCAATCAGGGCTGGCAGGCGGTGGGCTCATCGCCCGAGGGTCTGGCCAATCGCATCAAGGCGGACACTGCGACGATGGGCAAGATCATCAAGGATCAGAACATCCGGGCGGAATAGCGCCTGTTCAACCGGCGAGCAGCGCCTTCACGTCCGACTGCAATGCCTGCGCGCCGCTTCCGTAGCGTGAATACACGCGCACATTGCCCTTGGGATCGAAGATGAAGCTCGCCGCCGAGTGGTCCATGGTGTAGCTGGTGGGTGTCTTGCCATCGACCTTCTTGTAGTAGATCTTGAAGTCCTTGGCGACGGCGGCCAACTGCTCGGGCGTGCCGGTCAATCCCACGAAGCTCGGATCGAAGTTCGCCATATAGGCCTTGAGCACCTCGGGCGTGTCGCGCGCGGGGTCGACGGTGATGAAGATGCCCTGCAGGCGCTTGCCGTCCTCGCCGAGCGAGCGTTTGACTTCTGCCAGCTCGCTCATCGTCGTCGGGCAGACGTCGGGGCATTGCGTGTAGCCGAAGAACACCACCACCACCTTGCCCGCAAAATCCTTCATGCTGCGCATCTTGCCGTCCTGATCGGGCAGCGCGAAGTCCCTGGCGTACTCCGCCCCGGTCACATCGACGCCCTGGAACTTGGGCGATTTCGTGGATGGCGAGCAGGCCATCAACACGGTCGATGCCGCAGTCGCAACTCCCACGCGGGCGATTCGTTTCAGGGCATCACGCTTGTCGATCTTCATACGCTTGGCACTCACTCGGTTCACTGTTCACATCACAGGATATAGTGATCCACCAGCAGCGCGGCAAACAGCACGCTCAGGTGGATCAGCGAAAAACGGAAGGTCTTGCGCGCAAGCTTGTCGGAATACTCGCGCCACAGCAAAAAGCCATAGGCGCAGAAGCCGAGACCGAGCGCGATGGCCGCAACGAGGTAGATCCACGAACTCATGCCGTAGACGAACGGCATCAGGCAGCCTGCGAACAAGATGATGGTGTAGAGAAACACTTGCAGGCGTGTGAACTCGTTGCCATGCGTGACCGGCAGCATCGGCAGGCCCGACTTGCGGTAGTCCTCCACGCGGTACAGCGCAAGCGCCCAGAAATGCGGCGGGGTCCACAGGAAGATGATGAGAAAAAGGATCAGCGCCTCGGGCCGACGTTGTTGGTCATCGCGGCCCAACCGAGCACCGGAGGCATCGCGCCCGAGGCACCGCCGATCACGATGTTCTGCGGCGTGAGCGGTTTCAGGATCACGGTGTAGACCACCGCATAGCCGACGAATGTGGCGAACGTCAACCACATCGTGAGCGGATTCACGAACACGTACAGAATCGCCGAGCCGACCACGCAGAGCACGGCGGAGAACAGCAAGGTCTGCACATTGGACAGCTCCCCCTTGGCCGTGGGACGCCAGGCGGTGCGCTTCATTTTTGCGTCGATTCCCTGCTCGACGATGCAATTGAACGCGGCTGCGGCCCCCGCCACGAGCCAGATACCGGCGCTGGCAACGGCCATCAAACCCCATTGCTGCAGGCTCGGCATGCCGGGCACGGCGAGCACCATGCCGATGAAGGCACAGAACACGATGAGTTGCACGACACGCGGCTTGGTGAGCGCGTAGAACTGCGCAAAGCGCGAGGGCAGGTGCGCAACCGGCGATGCAGCGGTTTTCGTTGCGGAAGAAGTGGGAGCTGCGCTCATGCGGAAACTTTCGTGGTGCGCAGGCGCACCTTTTGCTGTTCGGGCCGGGTTTGAGCCGCGGCGATTTCAGCAGCATCGGCGGATCGGCTTGCAGCCAGTCCCCAGGTCAACACGACAAGCAGCGCCGCAGCACCGCCCGTGTGCAGCACGGCCGCCACCAGCGGCCAGTCGAGCACCACGTTCGACAGTCCGGTCAGGAACTGCAACAGCGCAAGTCCGACGAGCCAGCGCATCGGGTCACGCAGCACCTGCGCGCGATGCATGCGCCAGGCCAGCGCGAACAAGGCGGCCAGCACGACGTATGCCGCGAGTCGGTGAACGTAGTGGATGGCCGTCAGCGCCTGAAAACTGATGTGGCTACCGTCTTTGAGCAGTCCCAGCTCGCGCCAGATCTGAAACCCTTGCGAGAAATCCATGTCGGGCCAGAAGCTGCCCTGGCACGTGGGAAAGGTGGTGCAGGCGAGCACCGCATAGTTGGTGCTGACCCAGCCGCCCAGCAGCGTTTGGATCACCACCAGCAGCGCCGTCGCAGCCATGCCCACACGAATGCCGACGGGCACCGGAACCGGTTGCAGGTTGCGGGTCTGCAGCGTCTTGTGCACTGCCTGCGTGCACAACAGCATGAGCAGCACCGAGCCGCCAATCAGGTGCGCGGTGACGATGGCGGGGAACAGTTTCATCGTCACCGTCCATGCGCCGAACGCGCCCTGAAGGCAGACCCAGAACAGTGTGAACGTGGGCCACCAGGGACTGATGGCAGGTTCCGGCGCACGTTGCCGTCTGGCCGCGTGGCGCTGCCACCAGGCACCGGCCGTCATCACGATGATGAGCACGCCGACGGTAGTGGCAAGATAGCGATGAATCATCTCCACCCAAGCCTTGCCGTGTGTGACCGGGCCCGTGGGCATGGCGGTCTCGGCCGCCGTGATTTCCGCCTTTGCGCCCACCGGGCTTGAGCTGCCATAGCAACCGGGCCAGTCGGGGCAGCCAAGGCCCGAATCGGTGAGCCGCGTGAAGGCGCCGAACAACACCAGATCGAACGTGAGGAACAGCGTGAGCACCGTGAGCGCCTGCAGTTTGCGCACCGGCGCATGGTGCCGGTTGCGCAGCCATACCCAGCTGATGGGTGCCAGCGCAATGACGAGGCCGAACGCCATCAACTCCAGCACCGGAGCGAAGTCGTACAGCGGTTGCAGGTCGCCCGCGCTCATGGCTTGACGATCTCCTCATCCCGCCCGGCTTTGTCCCACGACGACGAGGCACGCAGCAGACGATCCAGATCGCGTTTGGCCTGCGATGCGCTCTTGCGGTCCATCTTCGCGGGAAAGCGCATCATCCAGTGGCCCATGGGGTCGACCACATAGAGATGGTCCGACAGGGCCTGCCCGTCCGCCGGCTTCAACCACTGCGCGATCAGGGCGGGATCGGCGCGCACCACGGCGGCCTCCTTGAGACCGGGCGCGATTTCAGCGGGAATCGTCGCCTGATCGCTGACCAGCCAGAGCCGGTCCACACGTTCCTTCTCCTTGCCCAGACTCTCGCGCAACTGGCGCTGCAGATAGAGATTCTCGCGACACGCGTCCTCGCACGCGGCGCCCGCCACGCTCACCAGCAGCCATTGACCTTTGAATTGATCGAGCGGCTCGTTCTTGCCGTCCAGCGTGGTCACCATCGCCTGCGGCGGCATCGCGAGTTGGGGCTGGATCAGCTCGCCAAAATTGCGGCGACCTTCCGGACGAACCACGTAATACGTGAAGTACGACGCGATCACCGGGGCCGCGCAGATCAGCAGCACGGAGAGCATCTTCCAGCGACCCGTGCGCATCTGGCGCGCCTCGGCGTCGGCCATGGCTTCACCGGCGCGCGGCATGCTGTGCACGGTGAACGCGAGCGGGCTTTGCGCCGCCGCAGCCTCAGGCGGACGGCTGGCTGCGTGGGCGAAGGAAGCGTCGGATGAGTTGGAACCAGACATAGAGAATTGCCACCAGGGCGCAAAGCCCGAACCATTGGAATGCGTAACCGTAATGCTTGTCGACGCCGGAATCCACCGCCGGCCAATCGCGCAGCAGGCCATCGTCCGCATCGCCCGACGTCTGCACCACTGACAACGGCAGTATCGGCAGACCCGTCTCGGCCCCAAAGGTGACCAGATCGAGATTTTGCCGGATCGCGGAAGCCCTTGTGCCGTTTCCGGATGTGTCGAATTCATAGAGCCGCGCCGGGCGAGCCGCGACACGGCCCAGAACCTGCACCGCGCCCGACTTGGTGCGCAGTTCGGGGAGCCGGGTCCGGTCTTCAAAATTGCGCGGCACCCAGCCGCGCTGCACCATCACCACCGAACGTTTGTCATCATCGAGTTGCAGCGGTGTGAGGACGTAAAAGCCCGGACGCCCATGCATCTGGCGGTTGTCGAGAAAAACCGTCCGGTCGGCAAGCCAGCGGCCCTCAAGCGCCACCTGGCGATGCAGCAACGGGTCCGTGGTTGCGTCCGTCAGCGCGTCGGCATCGGGCGTGCGCGGGGGCGAGAGCTGAGCCAGGAGCTGGGGGACAGTCAACGGCGCCTGCGCCATGCGGCTGTCCATGGCCGCCTGCATCGCCTGCTTCTGCGCCGCGCGCGAGAGCTGCCAGCGCCCCAGAGAGGCGGTGATGGCCATGGTCACCAGTGCCGCCAGCGTAATCATCCAGAAACGCCAACCCAACACACGCTGCGCACTGTTCACGAGATAATGACTCCATGAAAATTCTGGTCGCCCTGGCATTCATCGCCATCCTGGCAAGCTTGGGATCCGCGCTGTTCTTCATGATGCGCGGCAAAGGTGACGACCGCTCGCGCAGCAAGCGCATGGCCTATGCGTTGACCGCCCGGGTCGCCTTCTCCATTGTGCTCTTTCTGTGCATCCTGCTGGCATGGAAGCTCGGATACCTCCACCCGACCGGCCTGCCGAGATCCACCGGCGTCGGCTGACCGGCCAACGGGCACGTCACTCGCCTTTGCCCAACTGGCTGATGCGCTTGTCGGAACCCGGTTCCGGCAGTCCCTGATTGCGCAGCAACTCCAGACTTTCCGTCGGGTAGGCCTCCTTGAGGTGCTCATTCAACCGGTTCAAATCCTTGAAGAGACGCGGCTGCGTCCGGTCGCGGCGCGTGCAGAGATACCAGTCCTTCTGATCCGCCCATTTCAGACGCACGATCAGATAAAAGCCTTCGGAAGTCTCGGCGATGGTGATCTTCGTCAAGGTTTGCTGCTGTACGGCCAGGTCCAGATCGTCCTCCAGCAAACTATTCGAACGGCTACAAGGCGCTCGCAATTTCGGCAAAGACTCGCTAATCACCTTCATTTTTCGCGCGGCTCCAATTTGCTATCACCAAAACCAACTACTTTGGCAAACTCTTGAACAATATCGCAAGTTGCCGATCTTACCAATCCTGAGCTACCCCAATTCACCGACGAAGTGTCTGAGTTTATGGGGTTTGGACGCGATACGCATTGCCTATTTACATTTGATCACCCGTCAACCTTCACGGCGTTGACTTACTTCAGGTGTATTACCAGTCAAGTTATTCCGATTAATAAAATTTATGTTTGCGCTACATCAATTAGCCTAACCCAATAAAAATCACAAAAATATTAGCCACAATTAACTATTTTCAAATACCAAAATTAGATACATTGGTCATCCGGGGCTTGTATTTTGGCTAATCAACCTCGGTATCAGCGTCAAGGGTTGATCGGTCTTAGAAACTCCAGTATCAACTTGCTGAGGTGACCGACCTTCGGGTCGGTCATTTTTTTCGCAGCCGCGCCGCGCGTCGGCAAGTCCTACGAGACATTCGCAGCTTCCCTATTGAACTCATGTTTCGAGAGCTTCTGAACGACACAATCGCAAGGCAGCGGGCCGGACGGGCCCGGCCGGTTCTAGAACAGGGGTATCTCCAGAAGTGGCTGCGTCGCGGAAAGATTCAGCCCGTCGCCAGCGAGACGGCCCGCGAACTCCATTCCTTCCTCATCACCCTGCCCAGAAGCGGCCAAGGCCTGGACAGCACGCGTATTCCATGTTCCAGAACGCGGCTGTTGCGACCCCAGCCCTCAGCCCTCGACGTGGACTGGTTCCTCTCCACCCCCTCGGCAGGAGTCCGCTGGTTTTGTTGTTCTTCTCGCCCGATGAGCCCTGCCTGGCGTGCGAGCCCAAATTTGCCATCGAACATATCCGCGAATTCGAATTTCAAGGCTCGTTCAGGCGGCAGCTATTTGGCGCGCGCAGGGTGCAGAACCAGGTCGAGGTGTTCACCGAGCGCTTTGGCGAGTTTGACGGCGACCATATGCTTTGGGCAGCGATCTAGGGATCCTCTGCACGACAAAAAAAGCGCCCGAGGGCGCTCTTCTTGGTTGCGATGGCACGGTCGCCGTTGGCGATCGTCACATCCAGTAAACGAGGATGTACAGCCCCAGCCACACCACGTCCACAAAGTGCCAGTACCACGCAGCGCCTTCGAAGCCGAAATGCTTCTCGGCGGTGAAGTCGCCCTTCATCAGGCGCAGTGTGATGAAGAACAGCATCAACATGCCCACGAACACGTGGAAGCCGTGAAAGCCGGTCAGCATGTAGAAGGTCGAGCCGTAGATGCCGGAGTTAAGTTTGAGGTTCAACTCGGTGTACAGGTGGAAGTATTCATAGCCCTGCACGCAGAGGAACACGAAGCCCAGAATCACCGTGATCCACATGAAGGTGATGCACTTGCTGCGATGGTTTTCGCGCAGCGCGTGGTGAGCGATCGTCAGCGTCACGCCCGAGGTCAGCAGCAGCGCGGTGTTGATGGTGGGCAGCCAGAATGGGCCGACGGTCTGGAAGGGTTCGACCAGCCCTGCGGGTGCAGCGGTCACGCCCGCGGCAACGCTGGGCCACACGGCCTTGAAGTCGGGCCAGAGCAAGGCGTTGTCGAGACTGCCGAGCGCCGGTACCGAGTGCGAACGGGCCCACCACAGTGCAGTGAAAAATGCGCCGAAGAACATCACTTCGGAGAAGATGAACCAGCTCATGCTCCAGCGGTAGGAGAGATCGATCTTCGTGCTGTAGAGGCCGCCCTCGCTCTCGCGGCGCGCGTCGCCAAACCACTGCCAGAGTACGAACAGCCACCAGACCAGCCCGATGAAGAGCGAATATTTGCCCCAGTCATGGCCGTTGATCCATTGACTCGCGCCAAGAATCACCAGAAACAGTCCGAATGACGCCATCACCGGATGACGCGAATCTGCCGGAACGTAGTAATAAGGCGTGGTGCCCGGGGTTGTTGCACTCATGTCAGCTCCTGTATCTCTCGAATTCTCTGTGATCGGTTATGTGTTGTTTCTCAGACGATCCAGTTCACCAGCGCGATCAGGCCCACGACCAGCAGAACCAGTCCCAACAGTCCCACCACGATGATGTGGACCGGGTTGAGCTTGTCGATGTCCTTCTGATACTCCGAGCCCTTGCGCAGGCCGATCATCGACCAGGCCACGGCGCGCACGGTGCGCAGCAGCGAGCCCTTGCGTTGGTGCGCGGGCACATTGTCTTCGTCGGGTCGCGGCTGATTCGTCATCGTCGTGGCTCCTGCACCTTGGTTCATGAGCGGCCTCCCGCTGGGGGAATCGCAACCGCAGCCGTCGACTCCGGCGCCGCCGGAGTCTTGCCGCCGACTTCAAAGAAGGTGTAGGACAGCGTGATCGTGGTGACGTCCTTGGACAGGCGCGGGTCGATCACGAATGTGACCGGCCAGTCGCGTCTCTCGCCGGGCTCGAGCGTGTACTGGTTGAAGCAAAAGCACTCGACCTTGTTGAAGAACGCCGTTGCCTGACGTGGCGCGTAACTCGGAATTGCCTGCGCCGCCATGCGTCGGTCCTGCACGTTCTGAAACTCGTACATCACGCTGGCAAGCTCGCCCGGGTGGACCTTGATCGAACTCTTCGCAGGCTTGAACTGCCATGGCCCGCGCGCATTCGCGTCGAACTCGACGGTAATCGTGCGGCTGTAGTCCACCTGCGAGTTGCGGGGCAGTTTCACATCCTTGCCAGCCGCGCCATTGCCGGGCACCTGGCGCTCCGAGAGCGAAAGAATGTTGATGCCCGTGATCTCGCAGATGTGCTTGTAGATCGGAATGAGCACGTAGCCGAATGCGAACATGCCAGCCGTGATCACGGCCAGCTTGCCGACCATTCTGATGTTCTCGCGTCGCATGCTCATGGCTCGAATCTCCTGATTTTCAGTGCAGCCAGGACATCTTCACCATGAAGCCGATGAAGAACGCAAGGGCCACCGACAGGAGGATCCAGCCGAGTCGCGCGTTTGCTTTCTTCTGTTCGGGCGTTGCCATGGTGTCGATGCTTTCTTGCGGGCTGCTTGAAAAACCGGGATCAGCCGATCACGCGGGTTGCCGTGGGATCGAGCTTGGGTGGATTCTCGAAGGTGTGGAACGGTGCTGGCGAGGGAACTTCCCACTCCAGACCTTCCGCTGCTTCCCAAGGCTTGGCCGGAGCCTTCGGACCCTTGTGACGCATGGCCGGAATCACCACGAAGACGAAGAAATACACCTGCATCAGGCCAAAGCCGAATGCGCCTATCGATGCAAGCATGTTGAAGTCGGCGAACTGCATCGGGTAGTCGGCATAGCGACGCGGCATGCCGGCAAGGCCCAGGAAGTGCATCGGGAAGAAGGTCACGTTGAACGTGATCAGCGAGCCCCAGAAGTGGATGCGACCGCGTGTCTCGGAATACATCACGCCGGTCCACTTCGGTGCCCAGTAGTAGTAACCCGCGAACATCGAGAACAGCGAACCGGCCACCAGCACGTAGTGGAAGTGCGCCACCACGTAGTAGGTGTCCTGCAACTGGATGTCGATCGGCGCCATCGACAGGATCAGGCCGGTGAAGCCGCCCATCGTGAACACGAAGATGAAGCCCACGCTGAACAGCATCGGCGTCTCGAACGTCATCGAGCCGCGCCACATCGTCGCCACCCAGTTGAAGATCTTCACGGCGGTGGGCACCGAGATCAGCATGGTCGCGTACATGAAGAACAACTGGCCGGTCACCGGCATGCCGGTGGTGAACATGTGGTGTGCCCACACGATGAACGACAGGATCGCGATCGATGCCGTCGCATACACCATCGAGGCGTAGCCAAACAGCTTCTTGCGGCTGAACGCGGGGACGATCTGGCTGACGATGCCGAAGGCCGGCAAGATCATGATGTAGACCTCGGGATGGCCGAAGAACCAGAAGATGTGCTGGTACATCACCGGGTCACCGCCGCCGGCGGGGTTGAAGAAGCTGGTGCCGAAATGGCGGTCCGTCAGCGTCATGGTGATCGCACCGGCCAGCACGGGCATCACGGCGATCAGCAGGTAGGCGGTGATCAGCCAGGTCCAGCAGAACATCGGCATCTTCATCAGCGTCATGCCGGGAGCGCGCATGTTCAAAATCGTCACGATGATGTTGATCGCGCCCATGATCGACGATGCGCCCATGATGTGCATCGCAAAGATGCCGGCGTCCATTGACGGACCCATTTGCAGCGTGAGCGGAGCGTAAAGCGTCCAGCCCGCAGCGGGAGCGCCGCCGGGCATGAAGAACGAACCCACGAGCATCGCGGCGGCAGGAATCAGCAGCCAGAAGCTGAAATTGTTCATGCGCGCAAAGGCCATGTCGGATGCGCCGATCTGCAGCGGAATCATCCAGTTCGCAAAGCCGACGAAGGCCGGCATGATCGCGCCGAACACCATGATCAGGCCATGCATGGTGGTGAGCTGGTTGAACAGCTCGGGGTTGACCAGTTGCAGGCCGGGCTCGAACAGCTCGGCACGGATCAGCATCGCCAGAATGCCGCCAACCATCAGCATGGTGAACGAGAACAGCAGATACAGCGTACCGATGTCCTTGTGGTTGGTGGCAAACACCCAGCGACGCCAGCCGTGCGGCGCGCCATGGTGATCGTCATGTCCGTGATCGCCGGCGTGACCGTGGTTGTCCAGTACTGCGCTCATTTGATATCTCCAATCGATCTTCTGTCTGGACTCATCATTGCGCGGCGAGAACGTCGACGCGGCGCGCCTGACGATCATCTCCAACGCCTGCGGTCACGGTCTCGGGCTTGCGCAGCTCGATGCGGTCTGCGGCCACGCCATTGTCCGTGAGCACCTTGGCCACGGCCTGGGCGCGCTTCTTGGCGAGTTCGGCGTTCGCGTCGGCGGAACCGGTCGAATCGACAAATCCTGACAGGGCGATCTTGCCATCCTTGTGTGCATTCCAGAAGTCCGCCGCGCGCTTGGCCTCGGCCTGCGCTTCCGGGCCGAGTTCGCTCTTTCCGGTCTCGAAGAAAATCTGGAACGGGCCATTGGCCTGGGCCGTCACATCCGCGCTGGCGGGCACGGCTGCCGGAGCAGGCGCCGCCGAGGCCGAATCGGCCGCAGGTGCTGCCGCAGCGGGCGCCGGTGCGCCGCCGCCTTCGGGGAACTTGCCGCCGCGCGCGGCCACAAACTGCGCCGGCTGCACCAGGGTTCCGGTCTTGTTGCTCCAATGGTTCTTGGTGTAGGTCACCACGGCCGCAAGGTCGGTGTCGCTCAGTTGCTTCCAGGCAGGCATGGCGCCGTTGGCACGGCCTTCGAGCACGGTGTGCATCATGTCTGCCGTTGGGCCGAGCACGACCGGGCTGCCGTCGAGTGCCTTGATCGGGCCGGCACCCTTGCCATTGGCCTGATGGCAGGCCGCGCAGTTGGCCGCGTAGACCTTCTCGCCGCGAGCGACCAGATCGGTCAGCACCCAGACCTTGTTCGGATCATCCTTCTTGGCTTCGGATTTCTTCTTTTCCTCGGCGACCCACTTGGAGTAGTCCTCGGCGGACAGCACCTTCACGTGGATCGGCATGTAGGCGTGTTCCTTGCCGCACAGTTCGGCGCACTGGCCGTAGTAGTCGCCGGTCTTCTCGGCGCGGAACCAGGTGTCGCGCACGAAGCCGGGAATGGCATCCTGCTTGACGCCGAACGCCGGCACCATGAACGAGTGGATCACGTCGTTGGCGGTGGTGATCACGCGCACCTTCTTGTTGACGGGCACGACCAGCGGATTGTCGACCTTGAACAGATAGTCAACGGGAGCCTGGCTCACGTCGCCGCTGTTGGACATCTGGCGCTGCGCGGTGTCGAGCGTGGAGATGTACGACAGGCCCTCGCCCTCGCCGGAGAGGTAGTCATAGCCCACTTCCACTGATAACCGGTGGCCTTCACGGTGAGGTCGGCGTTGGTCGTATCTTTCTGCGCCACCAGCACCTTGGTGGCGGGCAGAGCCATCAGGATCACGATGATGAAAGGAACAATGGTCCAGATCACTTCGACGGTGACGGACTCATGAAAATTCGCGGCCTTCGCACCCCTGGATTTGCGGTGTTTCCAGATGGAATAGAACATCACGGCAAACACGCCGATGAAGATCACCGTACAGATGATCAACATCATCCAGTGAAGGAAATGCTGCTCCTCCGCAATGCGCGTGACAGGGGGCGCAAGATTGAGCTGTTTGACCGCCGGACCACCGGGAAGATCCTGAACCGCGTGGGCCGCTGTGCCCATCCAGGCCCGGCCACCAGCAGCATAGAAGCCAGCTTTTTGGAAATGCTCTTCATAGTTCTCACTTACTTCTAAGCCTCAATTTGACCCATGCCGTGTCCTCGTGGGTCAGACCATCGACAAAGCCATGCGAATTCCGCTGACCAGACCATCCGGCAAGCCTCCCTAACCACAGGTCATCGGCCAACCCAACGATCCAGATCCCCATGAACCCGGTTTCCATCAAATGCAGGCCGTCATCCATCAGCCTGTTGTCTCCGCAATTCAGTGCGGGATCGTTTGACCCATCCCACTTGAAACTTTTCGAACCTTCAGAGCATGCCAACCCCGGAAAACTCACGCAATCCGCGTTAGTCCCAAGGAGAATCGGCATGCGCCCATTCGAATCTTGACTACCATCAAGATATTCGCAACGGGCAGCCCAAGAGTCACCCGCACTCCAAAAGTTCCGAATCCGCAATCACCAAGAATTGTAGCGTGCATTGATGGGAATCATTGACACGCCCCTGCGCAACCGAAAGATTGCGCGATTACTGACGGCCTTTACGCAACATCGTGCGCATGTCGTCGAGCGAGACGGCACTGCTGGCCTCCAGCTTCACGCGCGGTTCGGGTTTGAAGGCATGGCCGTAGATGATTTCAAACGTGAGCGCCAATGGACCGTCCTGCGCGGGATCGGCCAAGCGCTCGCGCAGCGCCTCTTCCAGACGGCGCCGGAAACCGCGTCCGCGCAGCGCCCCAAACCGCTGCGGATGAAGGTTGCGGCCCAGCTCGCGCAGCTCCCTGAGCAAGCGTTCGGGGGTTGCAAAGGTCAGCGTGATGCGCTCCATGTCCATGACCGGCTCGGCAAAACCGGCGTGCACCAGCATGTCGCCCCAGTCGTGCATGTCGGTCATCGAATGGCCTGGGACGGGCCAGCCAAGATCGGCATACAGCCGGTGAATCTCGCGCACCGTATCCGGGCCGAGGCAGGAAAACATCACGTATCCGCCCGTAGCCAGCGCCTTGTGCCATTGCGCGATCAAGGCTTGAGGATTCGCAGCCGTGTGCAAGGCCATGTTCGCCCAGAGCATCTGCACGCTGGCATCCTCGGGCTTGCCAAACTGCTGCGCGGGGCCGGACCAGCGCCCGGGGTTCCACCAGGGTTTGGCGAACAGTTGCTGCGCGCGTTGCAGTCCGGCCGGTGACGAGGTCTCGTTGATCCGGCATGCCGCCTGCGCAAACTGCTGCTGCACGAGTGCGTGACCTTCGATACCGCCGTTGAGAGGGTCCCAATCGCACCAATTGGCCGGTGGGCTCGCCATCCACTGAAGCCGCTCCTGCATGCGGCGCGCGACTTCTTCGTGCAGCCAGGGCGACGCCTGGGCCGTGCGCGCATGCCAGCGCTGCGCGGCAATCGGGTCAATGGTGGGGGGCAGTTGCTGTTCAGACATCGGGAAGGCGCGATTGTAGGGAGTCCATGCAAATCACGAGCTTGAGAGGGATTTCGGCGGCTTCGAAGGCCTGGCTGCAACAGGCCGGCGGGCCGATTGCTGCATGGGCGCGCACACTGCTGCCCAGCCAGTGCGCCGTGTGCCGCGGCTGGCCCGCCGCGCGCGTCTGCACGGCGTGCGTGAACCGGTTTTCGGCCCCGCGCCCGCGCTGCCGCACCTGCGCGGCACCTGTCGCGGCAGGGGTCGCGCACTGCGGTGAGTGTCTTGTTCATCCTCCGGCGCTCGATGCCTGCCTGGCCGCGCTCGACTATGCCTACCCGTGGATCGACCTGATCGCACAGTTCAAATTCGCGCCATGCGATCCCGGCTGGGCGCGGCCCCTGGCCAGCCTCATGCAGCGTGACGAGGCCGCGCGCGACTGTCTTGCCGATGCGCAACTCGTGCTGCCGATTCCGCTGTCGCGCGAGCGCCTGTCGGAACGCGGCTTCAACCAGTCGCTGCTGCTGGCCCGGGCACTCGGCGTGAACGAAAAGATCAGCAGCGACGTGCTGCTGCGACTGCGCCACACGCCCGCCCAGAGCCGGCTCACGCGACGCGAGCGCCTGCGCAACCTGCGCACCTCATTCGCCATCGATCCCCTCGCGCGCACGTGCTCCATGGCCGCCGCATTCTGTTGATCGACGACGTGATGACCACCGGTGCCACGCTGCAGACCGCCGCGCTGCTGCTCAAGCGCGCCGGGGCGAGCGAGGTGCGTGCGCTGGTGCTCGCGAAAACGGCATAGCACCGGCGCGCCGCTGTGCCATTGCAGCCCGGCGACAATACCGCCCATGTTTCACATCGTTCTCGTTGAACCCGAAATTCCGCCCAACACCGGCAACGTGATTCGCTTGGCCGCCAACACCGGGTGCATGCTGCATCTGGTCGAGCCACTGGGCTTTTCCATGGAGGACCGCTACATGCGCCGCGCCGGGCTGGACTATCACGAATACGCCGACGTGCGAAAGCACGCGAACTGGGCCGCGCTGCTCAGTGACGAAAAGCCCGATTTGACCCGCATGTTCGCGATGACCACGCGGGGCAGCCAGCCGGTGTTCGACGTGGCGTTCCGGTCCGGCGACTGGTTCGTGTTCGGATCCGAATCCAGGGGACTTGCGACCGATCTGCGCGAATCGTTTCCGGCCGCCCAACGCCTGCGCCTGCCCATGCTCGCGGATCAGCGCAGCCTCAATCTATCGAACGCCGTGGCCGTGACCGTGTTCGAGGCCTGGCGTCAGACCGGCTTCGCGCAGCCTGATGGCGGACGCGCCCGCTAGGGCCTCGTGCTTCTTCTCGTCGGGATGCATGGCCGTAAAGGCAATGCGCGCGTGGTCGACAATGGCCACGAACAACGTCTCCCAGCCTGCACCATGGACCGAGTCGCGCCGGTTGCCCGGATGACACCGGATATAGCCTATTGAATCTTCACAGCTAGGGTTTGGGTTTGCTGGTGTCTGCGGGCAATGCCTTGCGCACCTTGCTGACCTGTTGCGCCGTCACTGACGCGGCCTGATTGCCCCAGCCGTTACGCACAAAGCTGCTCACTTCTGCAACCTGCTGGTCGTTCAAACGCCAGCCAAAAGCAGGCATGGTGAACGTGGAAGGACGCGTTACCGTGGCTGGCACCTGGTGCCCCTGCAAAATGATGGCGATTAAGTTATTGGGGTCTGCGGTTAAAGCGGCGGTGTTGCCCGCCAGTGCAGGAAAGACCTGGGCGTAACCCTGGCCATCGCTGCGGTGGCAGGCGGCGCAATTGTCCAGATACAGCGCCGCGCCCACCTGGCTGGTATCTCCCTTCCTCAAGGCATTGGCGGTATTGGGATGGGCGGCAAAGGTCTGCTTGGTGTTGTTGCTGCTGCTGGCGGGTAGCGCCTTCAGGTACACGGCAATCGCGTTCAAGTCGCCATCACTCAGGTACTGAGTGCTGTGGGCAACGACATCACTCATTCCGCCAAATACGGCGCTGTGATTGCTGCGGCCGGTTTTCAGCAGCGCGACGATATCGGCTTCGCTCCAGCGTGCCAGGCCATCGACATCGCCGCCGCGCAGGTTTTTGGCGATCCAGCCGTCGATGGCATCGCCACCGCTCAGGTACTGCGCATCGTCGCCTGTCAGGGCTTTTTCTGCCATGGTGAAGGAACGCGGCGTGTGGCACGATCCGCAGTGTCCCAGGCCTTCGACCAGATAGGCGCCGCGCACCTTGGGGTCTGCCATCGGCGCGACTGTTCCGGCTTTTACTTGCACTTTGCTGGGGCTGGGAGCGAACAGGGTGCGCCAGATGCCCAGCGGCCACCGCATTGACAGTGGCCAGCTGATGCCGTTCTCAGGCGGCGTGCTGGCAACGGGCTCTACCTTTTTCATGAAGTAGGCGTACATGTCTTGCATGTCTTGATCGCTGACACGCGCGTACGACGGGTAGGGCATGGCCGGGTACAGGCTGCCTTTGCCTTTGGCTTCGCCATGTCGCACGGCCAAGTCAAAATCCTCGAAACTGTAGCTACCAATACCCGCTTTCTGGTCCGGCGTGATGTTGCTGGAATAGATGGTGCCAATGGGCGTGGCCATGGCCAGGCCACCGGCAAACGGCTTGCCGCCAGGCACGGTGTGGCAGGCCACGCAATCTCCCATGCGCGCCAGGTATTCGCCGCGGACCACAGGGTCGGACGATGTGGCGCCCGCTATTTTTTCAGCGGCGATATGGGGCGCCATTGTGACCATGGCTTGCGGCCCGACCTGGCCTTGGGGCGCAGTGACATTGGAGGTTGCAGGTGGTGCGGCTGGCGCCGCCGACGCGCGTGCCACCGCGGCTGTGGAGTCGGTATTCGGGTCTTTTTGCGCAATGGCGCTGATGGATAAAGCGCTGGAAGCTATAACAATAATTGCAATAACAATTGCAGTGCGTTGCGGTAGAGAGTGCGGCTTTTTCATGCGTGTCTCCCTCAGGCCTTCAGCAGTGCGCCGGGTTGCTTCAGATATTGCTCGCGAATCGCCCGCGCCGACCAGTAGGCCAGCGCCGCCACCAGCCCGGTGGGGTTGTAGCCCAGGCCTTGCGGAAAGGCAGAAGCGCCGAGGACGAAGACGTTGTGGACATCCCAGCTTTGCAAGTAGCGGTTCACGGCGCTGGTTTGGGGATCGGCACCCATGATGGCGCCGCCGTTCAAGTGCGTGGTTTGGTAGCTTCTGGTGTCAAAGTGCGAGCCGTCCTGCTTGCCAGAGACGCTGATGGCCTTGCCGCCCATGGCCTTGGCAATGGCGCCCATCTTTTCTTGCATAAAGCGGTTCATCTTGATGTCGTTAGGCTGCCAGTCAAACGTCATGCGTAGCAGCGGATTGCCATAGGCGTCTTGGTAGGTGGGGTCCAGGCTTAAGTAGTTGGCGCGGTAGCTTTGGTGCGCGCCGTGCGCATCCATCGACACATTGTGTGTGTAGGCTTCAGCCACGCCTTTTTTCCAGCCACTGCCCCAATTCGGCGTGCCGGGCGGCGTGGTGGTGCCCGCTATCGGTTTGGAGCCGGATTGGTTGACCCAAAAGGGCGAGCCCCCGACAAAGCCCGCCGGCCCATGGTCAAAATTGTCCGCGTTGAAATCGTCCACCGCGATACCGTTGCCCCTGCACCCATAAAGTTGTTGGTGTAGTGCTGGTTTTTGTCAAAAAACACCTTGATCGTGGCCATGTTCTGGAAGGCGAAGTTCTTGCCCACCACACCGGTGTTGGTCACCGGGTCGTACGGTTTTCCAATACCTGACAGCAGCAGCATGCGCACGTTGTTGAACTGAAAGCTGCAGACTGCGACGATGTCGGCCGGCTGCACGACCTCGCCACCGGTGGCGTCGATGTAGGTCACTCCAGTCGCGGTTTTTCCGTCGGCGGACAGGTTGATGCGGGTGACCTGGCACTGCGTACGCAATTCAAAGCGCGGGTCCATCCGCAGCGCGGGCAAGATGTTGACATTGGGCGACGCCTTGGAGTACATGTAGCAGGCATAGCCGCTGCAAAAACCGCAGAAATTGCACGGACCCATCTGCACGCCATACGGGTTGGTGTAGGGGCCCGAGGTGTTGGCTGACGGCATGTTGTAGGGGTGGTAGCCCACGGCTTCTGCGGCTTTGCCGTACAGCATGGCCGAGACGGAATTTTTCTGCGCCGGCAGTGGAAACGGGTTAGAACGATCAGGCGCAAAGGGATTGCCGCCCTGCCCGCGCCAACTTTTTCGCCTTTCACGGTGAAGGCCGTCCCTGAGGTGCCAAACACTTTCTCGGCGAAGTCAAAGTGCGGTTCCAGCTCTTCGTAGCTGACGCCAAAATCCTGAATCGTCATCCCCTCAGGAATGAACCGCTTGCCATAGCGCTCTTCGTAATGGCTGCGCATGCGCAGCTCCATCGGATCGACGCGAAAATGCACGCCCGACCAGTGCAGGCCCGCGCCGCCCACGCCTGTGCCCGGCAGAAAGGCACCCAATTGCCGGTTGGGCAGTGCCACATCCGCATCGGTATGGCGGATGGTGACGGTTTCTTTGGACACGTCGACAAACAGTTTTTTGCGCGAATTGAAGGTCAGCTCGTCCATGGTTTGTGGATAGACGCCGTCCGGGTCCGTATCGCGCATGGGCCCGCGCTCCAGCGCCAGCACATTGAGCCCCGCTTCGGTCAGTTCTTTGGACAGAATGGCGCCCGTCCAGCCAAAGCCGATCACCACCACATCTTTTTTCGCCAGTGTTTTTGCCATCGCTCAGCCCTTTGTCCGTGAATGGACACGGGCGGCTGCGGGTAAGCCTCGTCGCGTTCAATCCAGTCCATGAAATCAGCGCGAGCGCCTGGAAAGTTAATCAGCTTCCAGCCCACCAGGTCTTTGTTGCCGCCGTGCAGGGGGTCACTGAAAAATCCCTCTTTGGTGTTGCCCCACAGCATCGAGAAAAAAGTGGCAGAAGGCAGGCTGTCAAAGCCCTCGGCTCCGTGCTCCATGGCTGCCAGGGCCTGGTCTTGGGCGTCGGGCGCCAGCTCCGCAAAATGCTTGCCCAGATTTTTGCTGCACCACTGGTTGGCCGCTGCAATGCCCAGTCGGTAAATCTCGCGCACATTGAGCTTGAGCTGGTAGCCCATTTCAGCGGGCGCATCGGGCTGAAAAGGCCCCTGCATATACCAGTTGCTCCCTGCGGCGTAGGGCGTGTTCATCTGCCGATCGATGAACTCGGGCACGCCCGCCTCCAGCGCGCCGGGGCCCAGGTCGTCTTGCGGAATGAGGCGCGCCACTACCGCTTGCAAAAAGCGGTATTCGTCGGCGCTGAAGTAACTGGGCGTGTAGCGCGCAGCATCGGCCAGAGCGGTGTTCACCGCCGGGCCCGGCACGGTTGGCAAATGGTGATGGTCGGTCGTCGCCAGCGTCACTGCGCCGCCAGCGGCGGCTGCCGCCGCGACGGGGATGAGGGGGATAGACCGTTTGAAGAATGTGCGGCGGGAAGGGTTGCCCGGGGCAATGACTCTTGCATGTTGGGATTTAATCGCTGTTGTCTATACAGTGATCATCCGTCTTGCGATTTTGCTGATACGGTCAGTGAGGATGTTGTTGGCTTGTAAGACGAGGCGCGAGAGTTGTGACACGCCCGTAATAATCACCGCCATGCCGACCAGGCACAGCGCGACCCTGCGGCATCCCAGGCGCTGGGACGGATAGCATCCACCAGCCACAGCGCCATCTCAAGTCGGCGGGCGAAGATAAGCCGGGTACGCTTATGGGTGTTCATCCGGTTGGGTGTCCTGAGTAGGTTGGGTGTTTGGCGACTTCCAGTCTCTCAAATCCAACCCAGATGAACACCGGATATAACCTATTGAATCTTCCCGGCTAGGGCGACTCGACCGCACGCTGCATCGCCGTATGGACGGATTCGCGCGTGCATTCGGTCAGATAGTCGAGAAACGCATGCGTGCGGGCGGGCAGGAACTTGCGGCTCGGTAGCGCCGCATAGAGCGTGAACTGCCCGGTCGTCCACGGCGCAAGCACGCGCACCAGCCTGCCTTTGTTGAGATGCGGCGCGACCAGTTCCATGGGCTGCGTTCCGATGCCCGCGCCATCCAGCAATGCGCGCAGCACCGTGTCCACAAAATTCACCAGCAGCACCGGTTGCACGCGTACCTCGATCGTGAGCCCGTCGGCTTCAGGATGGGTCAGCTCCAGCACGCCGACGCGGCGGTCGGGGTGCCTGGTCTGCAAACAGTCATGCTGCTTCAGGTCGTCGGGCGTTAGCGGCACCCCGCGCTCGGCAAGATACTCGGGCGAGGCACAGAGCACTCCGATTGCCGTGATGATGGGCCGTGCGATCAGGTTGCCGTTGAAGTCCGGTGGCGCGCTCAGCAATCGAATGTCGAACTCGTTCACCGAATGCGCATGCCCGGCGGTCTCCACGGACACATCGAAAGTCACCTGCGGATGCAGGCGCCGAAACCCGGCAATTGCCGGCGCGAGCAGATGCGTGGCAAGCAAGGGCGAGGCCGCGATGCGCAGCACGCCCGCAATCTCCAGCGTATGCGCCTGGGCCACGGCGCGCGCGTCCTCGACGTCGTTCAGGATGTGCCGCACACGTGCGATGTAGGCCTCGCCTGCTTCGGTCAGCGAGACCTTGCGCGTGGTCCGTTGCAGCAGGCGCGCACCCACGCTGGCCTCGAGATCGGAGACATAGCGGGTCACTCCGGCGGGTGACATGTCCAGCGCGCGCGCAGCGGCAGCGAAGCCGCCCTCGTCCACGACGGTCTGGAAAACATGCATGGCTTGAAGCTTGTCCATGGGCGATCAATGACGGGGAGTATCGGGTCCTGACAGTCGCGTGGACGTGCCTGTTTGGTTTCGCGGATTCAGCGGATGATCAGGCGTCGAGCCAATCGCAGATGCCCTGCCACTGCTCCAGGTCCCGCGTGACGCGGCCTGGCGTGACGTCGAACAGGCTCAGCCCGTGCGCGGCAAGATGCACGTAGTTCTGCGTGTCGCGCAGATATCCCAGCACCGGCAGGCCGAGCCCCTCAATGAACTGGTGCAGTTGCTCCGATGCCAGCGTGCGGCCATCGACGCGCATGCCGACGATGCCCACGGGCACACCCTGCGCGTGCCGGTGCTCGGCCAGTTCGGCCAGAAATTGCTGCGTCGCGAAGATGTCGAACACGCTCGGCTGCAGCGGCACGATGATCCGGTCCGCGAGCTTGAGCACTTCCTTGAGCAGCTTGCCGTGCAGGCCGGCGGGCGTGTCGAGCACCGCGTGCGCCACGTGCTTGGCGGGACGCTCCATGTCGTCAGCGGAAAGGTTCCAGCGACCAATCGGTCGCGCCGCCTCGGGGCGCTGCGCAAGCCAAAGGCGCGAAGACTGCTGGCGATCGACGTCGCCCAGAACGACCGTGCCGCCCTGGCGCGCAAAATAGCCCGCGATATTGGTGGACAGCGTGGACTTGCCTACGCCGCCCTTTGGATTCGTGACCGCAACCACCGCCATGCCCGACTCCTTTGCAGAAATTGGCTGCCATGGTAGTCGCTTGCGGGGCCGGACGGCAAACTGCGGTTATCCGTCCCGCCGCAGAAATCAGGCCGCGTGTTGCCCGCCGCGCTTCACAAAGAACAGCCCGGTGCCCACCAGCATCAACAGGCCACCAAAGACGCGGTTCTGGTTGCGCCGGGCGCGCTCACTGCGCATCCAGCGGCGCAACGCGCTGGCGCTGGCGGCGTAGCCCGTCATCACGACCGTGTCCGCAGCAATCAGGGTGACGGCCATGACCAGCAATTGCGACCACAGCGGCCGGGTATCCGTCATGAACTGCGGCAGCACTGCGACCATGAACACAATGCCCTTGGGGTTCGTCGCATTGGTCAGCATGCCGGTGAGCACGCGGCGGCGCAGGCTCATCGGAGCAACCTCGGCCCCGGCCTCCAAAGGACTGCCGCGCCCGAGCGCCACTGCGTGAATCCGAGATAGATCAGATAGCAAGCGCCCAGCACCTTGACCCATTGAACGCCATTTCGGAGGCGATCAGCAGCGATCCGACGCCCGCACCCGCGACCACCAGGATGATCAGCAGGCCGATCTCGAGTCCGAGGATCGTGCCTTCGGTCTTGCGAACGCCATACGACAGGCCGTGGCTCATGCTCAGCACCGCCCCGAGCCCGGCGAGATGGCAATCAGCCATGACGCCACAAAAAACGCGACCCACGTGTGCCAGTCCATCGCCTCACTCCTGATGTGCCTGGTGTCAGGCTGTCAATGAATCCGCAGATTCTATGCAGCGCCGCGTGCCCCGGGATGCGCGCCGGGAATAACCAATCATTACATCTCGACCACGCACCCGACGGCCTCGCAACACTGCGAGAGGACCTTCGTCGATCAAAATCCATCCAGCGGATCATCACGACCTCGCGCGACCGCGCTACCGCGCGAATGCCGGCGGTCTCGTTCCTCGCTCCATATCCAACGACAACAACAGTAGTACCGGCCCATGTCCAACGCCCCTCCTGGCTCACCTACGGCTTCACCTATCTGGCAGCCGCCGTGATCGCCGTCCCCATCGCGCGCGCACTCGGACTCGGTGCCATCATCGGTTATCTCGCGGCAGGCATTGCCATCGGGCCCTGGGGCCTGGGCCTCGTGAGCAACGTGCAGGACATTCTTCACTTTGCCGAATTCGGCGTGGTGCTGATGCTGTTTCTCGTCGGGCTGGAATTGCAGCCCAGCCGACTGTGGAACATGCGCCGCCCCATCTTCGGGCTCGGCTCCGCGCAGATGCTGCTGTGCGCGGGACTGCTCTGGCTGGCCGCATGGGCGATTGGAATGCCGTGGCGCGTGGGGCTGGTCGGTGCGCTCGGCCTTGCGCTCTCGTCCACGGCCATCGCGCTGCAATCGCTCGAAGAGCGCAATCTAATGCGCACGGATGGTGGGCAGAAGGCATTCTCGATCCTCCTGTTCCAGGACGTGGCTGCGATCCCGATCCTGGCACTGCTGCCATTGCTGGGCGCAGGTGCCGTCACGGGCGATGCGGGCGTCACACATGATTCGAGCCAGGTGGCGCTGGAGATCGCGAAGATTGTCGGCGTGGTCGGCGCCATCGTGCTCGGTGGTCGCCTGCTGCTGCGCCCGCTGCTGCGCTGGATCGCCAAGAGCAATACGCCGGAAATCTTCACCGCCGCGTCATTGTTCCTCGTCGTCGGCATCGCCATGCTGATGCTCACGGTCGGCCTGTCGATGGCGCTCGGCGCCTTTCTTGCCGGTGTGCTGCTGGCCGACAGCGAATACCGCCGTGAGCTTGAGACCGATATCGAGCCGTTCAAGGGACTGCTGCTCGGACTGTTCTTCATCGCCGTGGGCATGAGCATCGATTTCGGCGTACTCATGCGCTCGCCGTGGACGATGCTGGCGCTGCTGGCCGGCTTCCTGTCGATCAAGGCGGCGGCGATCTATGCGCTCGCCAGAATCACCAAGATGCCTTATCAGGAGCGTCCGGTGTTCACCCTGCTGCTGGCGCAGGGCGGCGAATTCGCGTTCGTCGTGTTCCAGAGCGGCGCGAGCTTCAAGGCCATTCCCTCCGAAACCGCATCCATGCTGATCGGTGCCGTGGCGCTGTCGATGCTGCTCAGTCCGCTGCTGCTGGTTGCCGTGGATCGACTGCTGCTCAAGCGCTACGCCAGGCTCAAGACCGTGCCGTCCGACGTGAAGGAAATCGACGAGCCGCAATCCGCGCCTGTGATCATCGCGGGGTTCGGACGCTACGGCCAGATCGTCGCGCGCATGATGCTCGCGCAGGGCATCTCGGCCACGGTGCTCGACCATGATGTCGAGATGCTCGAGATCGCCCACACCTTTGGCTACCGCGTTTTCTACGGCGACGCGACCCGCGTGAACCTGCTGCGCATTGCAGGCGCGGAACATGCGCGCACCATCGTGATCGCGGTCGATCAACCCGATCAGTCCAACAAGATCGTGCAGATCGTGAAAAAGCACTTTCCCCAGTTGAACATCGTTGCGCGGGCGCGCGATGTGGCGCACTGGAATCAGTTGCGCGACCTCGGCGTGCAGTACATCGAGCGTGAACTCTTCGAGTCCAGCCTGCTGAGCGGGCGCACCGTGATGGAACTCGAAGGGCTGCCGCCCGAAGAAGCCGAGTACGTCACCAATCGCTTTCGCGAGCACAACATTGCGCTGGCGAACCTGATGTACGACCACCATCACGACCGCGCCGAGATGATTGCCGTCGCCAGACAGGGCCGCGCGGAACTGGTCGAGCAGATGGCCAAGGAACGCAACGAGCGTGAAGCCGCGCTGGCCGAGGAACGGGCCCAACGCGCCGCGCGTGACGTTTCTGCGGATACCGGGGCGGGTTAGCCAGTCACTGTTTTTCGCTGGCGCGAAGGAACTGCGCCAGCGCTTCATCGAAGGCTTCCGGCGCCTCGAGGTTCGACAGGTGCGATGCAGGCAATTCGACGAACGTCGCACCGGCAATGTGCTGCTGCAGGTAACGGCCATCGGCCACCGTGGTCACGGGATCTGCGCTGCCCGCAATGACGAGCGTGCGCACCGCAATGCGGGCGAGCTGGTCGCGCACATCGGCACCCGCGAGTGCGTCGCAGCACGATGCGTAGCCTTGCGGATTCACCGCCGCAATCCACGCTTGCGCGCGGGCCACGACCTGCGGGTCGGATTGCGTGAAGGGCTTGGTGAACCAGCGCTCAGGCGATGAATCCGCCAGCTCCTGCATCGCGGCCACCCCGTTGGCGCGCACCATCGCGGCGCGCGTGTTCCAGGCTTCGGGCGTGCCGATCTTCGCCGCGCTGTTGCACACGGCCATGCTGTTCATGCGCGACGCGGCGTTGATCGCAAGCCAGAGTCCCGTGAAGCCGCCCATCGAGATGCCGCAGAAATGCGCGCGCTCGATCTTCAGCGCATCGAGCACCGCCACCACGTCCGCGCCCAGCAGGTCAAAGCTGTACGGACCGGGCGAAACCGTGCTGCCGCCATGGCCTCGCGTGTCATAGCGCACGACACGAAAATCCTTGGCAAACCTCGCCGCCTGCTCATCCCACATTTCCAGCGTGGTGCCGAGTGAATTGGAGAACACCAGCGCAGGAGCCTGCTGCGGACCCTCCACGCGGACGCGGAGTTTGCCATCACGCACGGGGATAAATTGGTCGGTCTGATTCACTGGTTTTTTCCTTTTCGTATCTGCTCTATCGGCTCGCTGAGTCATTCAATCTACCGCCGCGGTCACCCTCACCCCAGCCCTCTCCCGCAAGCGGGAGAGGGAGCAATACCGACGCGTGCTGCGGGCCGCACCTGTCTCCCCTCTTGCCCCTCGCCCCTCGGGGAGAGGGCTGGGGTGAGGGGGCATCCGCCTCAAAAAATCACCCAGCAATTCAATCGACCGCCGCCATCACCCTCACCCCTGCCCTCTCCCGCAAGCGGGAGAGGGAGCAATACCGACGCGCGCTGCGGGCGCACCTGTCTCCCCGTCTTGCCCCTCGCCCCTCGGGGGAGAGGGCTGGGGTGAGGGGGCATCCGCCTCAAAAAATCGCCCAGCAATTCAATCGACCGCTGCCATCACCCTCACCCCAGCCCTCTCCCGCAAGCGGGAGAGGGAGCAATACCGACGCGTGCTGCGGGCCGCACCCGTCTCCCCTCTTGCCCCTCGCCCCTCGGGGGAGAGGGCTGGGGTGAGGGGGCATCCGCCTCAAAAAATCGCCCAGCAATTCAATCGACCGCCGCCGCCACCCTCACCCCAGCCCTCTCCCGCAGGCGGGAGAGGGAGCAATACCAACGCGCGCTACGGGCCGCACCTGTCTCCCCGTCTTGCCCCTCGCCCCTCGGGGGAGAGGGTTGGGGTGAGGGGGCATCCGCCTCAAAAAATCGCAGGGCAATTCAATCGACCGCCGCCATCACCCTCACCCCTGCCCTCTCCCGCAGGCGGGAGAGGGAGCAATACCCAAAGGCTGCATGCATTTTTTGCTTCCGTCGCCATCAATCCCCTATCACACCTTCTCAAGAATCACCGCAATACCCTGCCCCACGCCAATGCACATCGTGCACAGCGCGTAGCGTCCGCCGAGCGTGTGCAGTTGGTTCACGGCGGTTGTCGCCAGACGGGCACCGGATGCGCCCAGCGGGTGGCCCAGGGCGATGGCGCCGCCCCACTGGTTCACGCGTTTGTCGTCGTCGGCGATGCCGAGGTCGCGCAGTACCGCGAGGCCCTGGGCCGCGAAGGCTTCGTTCAGTTCGATCACGTCCATCTGCTCAAGCGTGAGACCGGTCAGCGCCAGCACCTTGCGCACGGCAGGCGCCGGGCCAAAGCCCATGATGCGCGGCGCAACGCCCGCCGTGGCCATGCCGACGACGCGAGCCTTCGGCGTCAAGCCGAATTGACCGGCTGTTTTTTCGTCGGCCAGCAGCAGCGCGCAGGCACCGTCGTTGACTCCCGAGGCATTGCCTGCGGTGACCGTGCCGTCGGGGCGCACCACGCCCTTGAGCCTGGCGAGGGCTTCGAGCGTCGTGCCGCGGGGATGCTCGTCCTGCGAGAACATCACCGGATCGCCTTTTTTCTGTGCCAGTGACACCGGCACGATTTCCTTCGCGAGGTAGCCAGCGGCCATCGCGGCGGCGGCCTTTTGCTGCGATGCGAGTGCCATGCGATCCTGCGCGTCGCGCTCGATCCTGAAATCGTCAGCCACGTTCTCCGCCGTTTCGGGCATCGAATCGACGCCGTACTGCTGCTTCATGAGCTTGTTCACGAAGCGCCAACCGATGGTCGTGTCATACACCGCGTTGTTGCGGCTGAAGGCGCTCTCGGCCTTGGGCATGACGAACGGTGCCCGGCTCATGCTTTCCACGCCTCCGGCGATCATCAGCGCGGCCTCGCCCGCCTTGATGGCGCGCGCTGCGGTGCCCACGGCGTCGAGGCCCGAACCGCACAGGCGATTGAGGGTAGCGCCGGGCACCTCGACCGGCAGACCCGCGAGCAGGGCCGACATGCGCGCCACGTTGCGATTGTCCTCACCGGCCTGGTTGGCGCAGCCGTAGATCACGTCCGTGACCGCCTTCCAGTCGACGCCCGGATTGCGTTCCATGAGTGCCTTGATCGGCAGCGCGCCAAGGTCGTCGGTACGCACGCCCGCAAGCGCGCCGCCGTAGCGGCCGAACGGTGTGCGGATGGCGTCGCAGATGAAAGCTTGTGGGGTCATGTCTCGGTGTCTCCGTTGAATGGGGTGATGGTGAATGAACGACAAATGAGCCGCGCTCAGGCGGTCTTGATCGGCAGGCCGACGAGCTTTTCAAGCTCCGCGTGCGGCAGGCCCTCGACCATGTCGATGAGCTGCAACCCTTCGGGCGTGCAGGCCAGTGTCGCCAGATCCGAGTAAATGCGTTTCACGCACGCGATGCCGGTGAGCGGATAGGTGCACTGCTTCACGAGCTTGCTCTCGCCCTTCTTGGTGAGCAGGTCCATCATCACCCAGGTCTGCTTGGCACCGATGGCCAGATCCATCGCGCCGCCAACGGCGGGAATCGCGCCCGGTTCACCGGTGCTCCAGTTCGCGAGATCGCCGGTCTCGGACACCTGGAACGCGCCCAGCACGCAGATATCGAGATGGCCGCCGCGCATCATCGAAAAGCTGTCCGCGTGATGAAAGAATGCGCCACCGGCAAGCAGGGTCACCGGCTGCTTGCCGGCGTTGATCAGGTCGTAGTCTTCGGCACCGGAGGCAGGCGCCGGGCCCATGCCGAGAATGCCGTTCTCGCTTTGCAGAATGATTTCGCGGCCTTCGGGGATGTGGTTGGCCACGGCGGTCGGCATGCCGATGCCGAGGTTCACATAGGCGCCATCGTGGATGTCCCGCGCCACGCGCTGAGCCAGTTCATCCTTGGTTCGTCGGGTGTAGTTGCTCACGATGAATCCTTACTTCTTGAAGCCGCCGGCCTGTGTCGCCACACGATCGATCTTCACGATCTGGCTCACGAAGATGCCGGGCGTGATGACGTTTTCGGGGTCCAGTTGCCCCAGCTCCACGATCTCGTGCACCGACGCGACCGTGCGCCTGGCCGCAGTCGCCATCACCGGACCGAAGTTGCGCGCGGCCTTGCGGTAGACAAGATTGCCCCAGCGGTCACCAGTCTCGGCCTTGATGAGCGCCACGTCGCCATGAATCGGATATTCGAGCACGTACTGGCGACCATTGATTTCGCGGGTTTCCTTGCCCTTGGCGAGTTCGGTGCCGAAAGCGGTAGGGCAGAAGAACGCGCCCACACCGGCCCCGGCGGCGCGCAGCCGCTCGGCGAGATTGCCCTGCGGCACGAGTTCCAGTTCGAGCTTGCCGCTGCGGTACAGCGCATCGAAGACATGGCTGTCGGCCTGGCGGGGAAAACTGCACAGAATCTTGCGCACGCGGCCCGCCTTGAGCAACGCGGCAAGCCCCGTGTCGCCGTTGCCTGCGTTGTTGTTCACCACCGTGAGGTCGCGCGCGCCCTGCTCGATCAAGCCGTCAATGAGCTCACCGGGAATCCCGGCGGTGCCGAATCCGCCAATCAATACCGTGGCACCGTCCTCGATGCCCGCAAGGGCCGAAGCCACTGAATCCGCAATCTTGTTGATCATGTAGTGAGGGGTTGGGAATGAGGAAGACACCGGACGCGCCGGTCTGGGATGAATGCCGTCTTGCATTTGTTCGATATAAGAACAAATGTTCGTATAATGAATTTTAGGCGCAGCAAGCCAAAACTCACAATGGCAATGACTAGGTGATAACCCTTGTCAATGCCGCGTCCTACAGAGAGCCGACGGGAGAATTCCACGCATGACGACCGCCCCCCAACCCGGTGACACCTACGTCCAGTCCTTTGCGCGCGGATTGCAGGTGATCCGCTCCTTCAATGCCGATGCGCCCGAGCAGACGCTGAGCGAAGTGGCCGCGCAGACCGGCCTCACGCGAGCCGGCGCGCGGCGCATTCTGCTGACCTTGCAGACGCTGGGCTATGTGACGAGCGACGAGCGGTATTTCCGCCTGACGCCGAAGATTCTTGACCTTGGCTTTGCCTACCTCAGCTCGATGCCCATGTGGGATCTGGCCGAGCCGCTCATGGACCAGTTGGTAGAGAAGGTGCATGAGTCGTGCTCCACCGCCGTGCTCGACGATCTGGAAATCGTCTACGTGCTGCGCGTGCACACGCACAAGATCATGAGCACCAATCTCTCGGTCGGCTCGCGGCTGCCGGCGTTCTGGACCTCGCTGGGCCGGGTGCTGCTGGCCGCGCTGCCCGAGGACGATCTGCGCGAACGCCTCGCGCGTCTGCCGCGCAGGCAGTTCACGCAATACACGGCCACCGACGACGCCACGCTGATCGAGCGCTTGCGCGAGGCGCGCGATCAAGGCTGGTGCCTGCTCAATCAGGAGCTGGAGGAAGGACTGAGCTCCATTGCCGCGCCGATCAGGGACCGCTCCGGCAACACCATCGCGGCGCTCAACATCAGTGGTCATTCGAGCCGCACGAGCGCCGAGCAATTGAAGAACGCGCTGTTGCCGCAGTTGCTCCAGACCTCGCAGGCGATTTCCCGGCTGATGGTCGCGCGCAGGCGCTGAAATCGCCCGAGGCCAGGCACCGTCGTGCCCAAAATTTCAGCAGCGCATCAGCATCCTTTTGAAATCAACGACTTGCCAAAGCCGTACAGCCGCCGTTCAGGCTTATCCACATGCTTGTTCAGCGAAACACGGGATAAATCGCGATTTCACGCAAACCCGAGGCGGCATCTTCGGCCTGCGCCGGTTTTCTGCAATCCGCGCGAGTGGGTTGCCTGCTTTTTGAGCAATGCATCACGATGCCTTTCAAATCAATGACTTGGACAGGTCATACAGGTGTTGTTCAGGCTTATCCACAGGACTGTCCAGCGAACGCGGGCACAAGTCGAACGCCGTTGATCACTATTTGAGCACCGAATGCAATCTGTTTTGAAATCAAGCACTTGGCCGCTTCATACAGCCCTTGTACGGACTTATCCACACGCCTGTCCAGTGCGCACAGGGATAAGCTCGCGCACGGCGCGAGGCCCGCGGCTCTCGTGCTAATCTGCCGCCATCATGTTCAACCCGTCCCAAGCCGACGTGCGCCGATTCTTCTGCGGCGCGCATGCCAAGCAACAAGCCCATCAGCCCATGGAAGCCATCGAAACGCTGGCCGCACTGTGGATTGAGGAACACCCCGAATACCGCGAAGACCTGCTTGACGCCGAAGCGGCCGTGAAGCGCGACTACGACCAGACGCCGGATCGCACCAATCCGTTTCTGCATCTTTCCATGCACCTGTCGATCAGCGAGCAATGCAGCATCGACCAGCCGCGCGGCATTCGCCAGGCGGTCGAGTTGCTGTCCAAACGTCTTGATTCATTGCATGACGCGCACCATGCCGCAATGGAGTGCCTCGGCACCATGCTGTGGGAGAGCCAGCGCTCGGGCCGTCCGCCAGATGGTGAGGCCTATGTGGCCGCAGTGCAAAGGCGCGCCACGCGCGATTGAAGCGGCCATCCCCAGAAGGGGGCCGAGCTTCAGAACCGAAACTGCAACCAGCCTTTGCGACTGCCCAGTCCGATCGGCAGGGGCCGATCCCGCTCCTGCGGCAATTGGCCGCAGACCAGCACGTCGCATGTCACCAGCGAAGCGAGCCGCGCGCCGCGCGCGCTCAGTGCCCAGCGGTCCGCCCAGTGCTTGCGCGGTGCGCCGATCACGATCAGGTCGGCACCCGAGCGCTGCTGCTGCACCATGATCTGGCGCGTCACGTCGCGCGTGCCGTTCTGGCTGTCGACGCGGTTGCGGCGCGCGTCGTCGGCATCCTTGATGCGAAGACGCCGCGCCTCCGCGGTCTCGCGCTTCAACTCGTCACGCAATTGTTCGAGCACCTCGAATTCGCTTTCTTCCTGCGGAGCCGAGATGCCGGGATCGCGTGACTGAAAGAGATCGACCGCCGTGTCCTGTTGAAGCCCTGCGGCAAAGTGCAGCACCTCGCGCGAGCGTGGTGAACCCGTCACGGCCACAAGCATCCGCGCATAGCTTTCGCCGACGGTGGCGTCGTCCTCGTCGCTCGCGCATGCCTGCTGCACCACGAGCACCGGACAGGGGCTGTAGCGCAGGCAGTGCGCGAGTGCCGCACCGCGCCACGGCTTGTTCCACAAACGCTCCACGCGCCGATCCAGCACCAGCAGATCGGCCCCAGCAGCGGCGGCCATGGCGCGCTCCGCCACGCCTTTGTAGCCGTCGAAATCACGCGCCACCACGTCGATGGAATGTCGCCGCGCGAGTTGCCGCGCACGCTGCTCGAGCCGTGCTTGCGGATTGGCAAAGCGCGGGTCCTGCTCGTCCGTGGCATAGACCAGCCAGAGAATGGCCTCGTGTTGCGCCGCCAGCAACGCGGCCCGGTCCAGCGCCTGTTCGGCCTGGGTGGAAAAATCGGTCAATGCGGCGATGTTCTGGATGTGCATTGCAGCCCCCTTACGAAATTCGGCCTGCCTTGGTGATGGGTGATAGATAAATAGCGCAGAAAACCGGCAGGTCTGTGACAACCATGAAATCAACAAACGTATTTCGCGTGGTCATTGAATTCAACTATTTTCTCCAAATGAGCCTGACGGGAGGCGTCGTTTTCCCTGCGTTGTATCTATTCCGAGACAGCGCTCGCCCGCAGCAGCCATGCGGCTGGACAGGTCGAAATGGGAAAATCGGAGAGTGCCCGGCGGCTTGCAACGATGGCGCGCTGGCGGGAGAAAATCGGGAGATCGAGAAACCGCCGGGCTCAGGAATCTGTGGCCGGTGCCTCTGGTTTCAGAACACCCATCCCTTGCAGCACGCAATTGGCAGCCGGATGCGGCGAAACCGCGGAAATCTGCGGGCGCGTGGCGGTCAGGTGCGGATTGATGAGAGTCATGCCATGGATTCTAGGCAAAACGGTTTGCACAACGCGGGATGCCGCACCAAAGCCTGCCGGAATTCCCCATCGGCGCCCCAAAAAAAAGCCCGCGAAATTCGCGAGCTTTGTGCCACGAACGCCCCAGAAATCAGCGGAAGCGCGATTCCGGAACCGTCTGAAGATCGGAGGGCAGCGAGCTGATGTACCCGGCCAGTGCCTTGAGTTCCGCATTCGTGAACTGCTTGGTCATGCCCGCCATGATGGCATTGGAGCGGCCACCGATGGGATTGGTGTCCGTCTTGTACGAACGCAGCGCGGCGTACAGATAGTCCTTGTGCTGACCGGCGAGCTTCGGATACGAGGGATCGATGGTCTTGGAGAAGTTCGCGCCGTGGCAGGAAACGCAGGCGCCCTTTTGCAGCAACTGCGCGACCTGGGCATTGGGCTCGGGCGGAACGTCCGGCACGGGCTTGGCATCCCGGGTGTGCGTGGAATAGAACGCCGCCACGTCGGCCATGTCCTGCTCGGACAGCGAATCCGCAATCCCGCGCATGGTCGGATGCTTGCGTTCACCCTTCTTGTATTCGGTCAGCGCGGTGACGATGTACTTGGCGCTCTGGCCCGAGATCATCGGCACGCGGTACACCTCGGGGAATGTGGCCTGATAGCCGACGATGCCGTGGCAACCAATGCACATGGCGATCTTGCCCTCGCCCGCCTTGGCATCTCCCTTGATCTCCTGGGCTTGAATCAGGCCCGTCGCACACGCGACAGCCAGGCCAAATATCGTGGTAAACGTTCTTTTCATTTTCCGCGCACAATCTGTATTGAATGAGTTGTCCCGGTCTCGCGTAGGCACTCTACGAAGGAGCAGGTCGATTATAGCCAGCCCCTGTCAAGCATCTTCATCAACGATTTCCCTCGAATACGGCCCATGAAATTCCAAGGTTCACAGAATTACGTCGCCACCCAGGATTTGAAACTCGCTGTGAACGCAGCAATGGCGCTGCAACGCCCCTTGCTCGTGAAGGGCGAACCCGGCACCGGCAAGACCATGCTGGCCGAGGAAGTGGCCAGCGAACTCGGCCTGCCCTTGTTGCAATGGCACATCAAATCCACGACCAAGGCGCAGCAAGGCCTGTATGAATATGACGCGGTGAGCCGCCTGCGCGACAGCCAGTTGGGCGATGCGGAAAGCAGCGAGCGCGTCAAGGATATCCGCAACTACATCGTTCAGGGCGTGCTGTGGCAGGCGTTCACGGCCGATGAGCCGGTGGCCCTGCTGATCGACGAAATCGACAAGGCGGACATCGAGTTCCCCAACGACCTGCTGCGCGAACTCGACCGCATGGAGTTCTACTGCTACGAGACGCGCGAACTCATCAAGGCCAGGCACCGCCCGCTGGTGTTCATCACCTCGAACAACGAAAAGGAACTGCCCGACGCCTTCCTGCGCCGCTGCTTCTTCCACTACATCAAGTTCCCGAAGCGGACACCATGCGCCAGATCGTGCACGTGCACTTCCCGACGCTCAAGAGCGAGCTGCTGAGCGTGGCGATGAAGACCTTCTACGACATCCGCAATCTGCCGGGTTTGAAGAAGAAACCCTCGACCAGCGAACTGATCGACTGGCTCAAGCTGCTGGTGGCCGAAGAGATTCCCATGGAGGCGCTGCAAAGCGCGGACAACAAGGTGAGCGTGCCGCCCCTCGTCGGCGCGCTGCTCAAGAACGAGCAGGATGTGAGCCTGTTCGAGAAGCTGGTGTTCATGAACCAGCGCAATCGCTGATCTGCTTCGCCCACCGCGAAAAAAGGCGAGACCACCATGCGCAATGATCTGCAACGCGCCGCCACCGAAGGCATCTCCGACGCCATCGGCTTCATCTCCGGAGCGCTGATCGGTTACGGCATCGGCTACCTGCTGGGCCTTGACATCTTCTCGCAAGGCTATGACACGCGCAGCGTGCTGGGGATCGCCCTGGTGGGCATTGGCGGCGGCATGGGGCTGAGCCTTGCACGCCGCTGGCGTCGACGAAAGAACTGAACCGTTCCCGGGGAGAACCAGCATGTCGTTTGTCCAACCCGTTGTACTGCGTGACCGCGGAATCCGGCTGGAGCCGCTGGCGCTGGAGCATGAAGCGGGCCTGCGCGCCGCCGCCGCGGACGGCGAACTCTGGAAGCTCCGCGTGACTTCCGTGCCCGAACCCGAGAACACGCGTGCCTATATCGACGCCGCGCTTCAGGCGCGCTCCGAAGGCCATCGTTTCGCGTTTGCCGTGATCGATGAGGTCAGCCACCAGCTGATCGGCACCACCAGCTATCACGACATCCTGCCTGCCACGCGCCGTGTGGAGATCGGCTACACCTGGTATGCCCAGCGCGTGCAGCGCTCGCATGTGAATACCACCTGCAAGCTCCTGCTGCTCACGCATGCGTTCGAGGCGCTCGATTGCCGCATCGTGGGCTGGCGCACCGACAATTTCAACTTCGCGAGCCAGCGCGCCATCGAGCGGCTGGGGGCGAAAAAGGATGGCGTCATTCGCGGCAATGCCCTACGCCGCGACGGCACCATCCGCGATACCGTCATGTACAGCATGGCGGCGGGCGAATGGCCCGAAGCGCGTGCGCAACTACGGGACTTGCTCGCGCGTCACGCATAACCCCGATTCAGAAACAAAAAGAGGCCAATAAGTGCTGATTGACTTCTTCTACACACTGCGCGCGGGAAAACTCCCCGTGTCGGTGAAGGAATACCTCACACTGCTTGAGGCGCTGGGCGCGGGCGTTGTCGGACCCAAGTCGGAAGACGGCTGGGCGCTCGATGATTTCTACCACCTCTCGCGCACCATTCTCGTCAAGGACGAAAAGCACTTCGACAAGTTCGACCGTGCGTTCTCCGCCTATTTCAAGGGCGTGGAGATGATTGCCGATCTGCGCAAGGAATTGCCGCTCGAATGGCTGCGCAAGACGCTGGAGCGCGAGTTGTCGCCCGAGCAGATCGCGGCCATCGAGAAGATGGGTTGGGATGAACTCATGGAGACCTTGAAAAAGCGTCTCGAGGAGCAGAAGGAACGCCACGAAGGCGGCAGCAAATGGATTGGCACCAACGGCACGAGCCCGTTCGGCCATGGCGGCTACAACCCGCAGGGCATCCGCATTGGCGGCCCGGGCAAGAACAAGAGCGCTGTCAAGGTCTGGGAGCAGCGCGCCTACAAGGACTACGACGACCAGCAGGAGCTCGGCACACGCAACATCAAGGTCGCGCTGCGCCGTTTGCGCAAGTTCGCGCGCGAGGGCAACGAACTCGAACTGGACCTGCCCGACACGATCCACAGCACGGCAGCCAATGCGGGGTTCCTCGACATCAAGATGATCCCCGAGCGCCACAACAACGTGAAGGTGCTGCTGCTCATGGACGTGGGCGGAACCATGGACGAACACATCAAGCGCGTGGAGGAGTTGTTCTCTGCCGTGAAGACCGAGTTCAAGCACCTCGAGTTCTATTACTTCCACAACTGCGTCTACGACTTCATGTGGAAGAACAACCGCCGCCGGTTCGCCGAAAAATTTCCAACCTGGGACATCATCCGCAAGTACAACAAGGACTACAAGCTGGTCTTCGTCGGGACGCGACGATGAGCCCTTACGAGATCCTGCAACCGGGCGGCAGCGTCGAATACAACAACGAGGAAGCCGGAGCCGAATGGCTGCAACGCCTCACGCACGCCTTCCCCAAATTCGCGTGGATCAACCCGAGCCGCAAGGTGTCTGGGAATACCGCCAGAGCATCAGCATCATTCAGCAACTGATGGGCCATCGCATGTACCCACTGTCCTTGAAAGGACTTGAAGAGGCGATGCGATTGCTCTCCAAATAATTAGTCAATGGTTCCACACGCCAAGCAGCCTGTTTCGCGCGCTACACGCGCCGCCCTGTTGATCTCCATGGCTCTCGCTCTGAGCGGCTGCAGCATGTTCTCAAAGAAGAAGGAAGACGTGGAGGGTGATCCGTCGGTCGCCGTCAAATCCGGCAAGCCCGCATTCACGCTCGAGGTCGATGCGCCCAAGGAAGTGCGCGAGCTGCTTGAGAAGCACCTCGAACTCAAGCGCTTTCAATACCAAGCCGACCTGCAACGCCGCGAACTCACGCGGCTGCTGGGCGCAACCGACGCGAACGTGCGCGACCTGATCGGAACGCTCGGTTATTTCAGCCCCACGGTCACGGTCGAGGTGAAGGAGACCCCGGATTCCGAGGAAGCGCCGCGCGAAGTCACGGTGCACGTCGATCCGGGCACGCCCACCACCATCCAACAAAGCGAGGTGCGCTTCAGCGGCGTGAGCGCCGACGATCCCGATGGGCTCGCGCAGCGCGAGTCGATCCGCCGCGGCTGGCCGCTCGATCCAGGCGAGCGCTTCACCCAATCCGCATGGAGCAGTGCCAAGAGCGGCGGCCTCAAGGAACTACAGACGCGGCGCTATCCCACCGCGCGCATCGACACCAGCCTCGCCGACGTGGATGCGGACAAGAACGAGGCCAAGGTCAGCGTCACCTACGATCCCGGTGCGGCCTACACGTTCGGCCCGCTCGTCATCGAAGGCACCGAGCGCTACGACCCCGTCGGGCTGGCCCGCATCGCGCGCTTGCCCGAGGGCCAGGTCTATGACCAGAGCGTGATGCTCGATACCCAGCAACGCCTCGTCAGCAGCGGCTATTTCGACTCGGTCTTTCTGACGCTGGCCGATACCCCGCAGACCGCGCCGGGTGCCTCCGAGCAGAAAGTGGACGAGGCGCGCGCCGAACAGGGCTCGCATGTGACCTCACCGGTGACCGCCAAGGTGCGCGAAGCCAAGCTGCAGAAATGGGTGTTCGGCGTCGGCCTGAGCACCGATACCGGACCGCGTCTGTCCGTCGACCACATCCACAACAAGGTGCCGGGCCTCGGCTGGCGGGCGGTCAGCAAGTTGCAGCTGGATCGCAAGAACCCGCTGATCTCCACGCAGCTCACCGCCCTGCCCGGCGAGGACTATTGGCGCAACTTCGTGGGCGCGAAGCTCGAACGCGAACCCGTGGGCGACTTCGACGTGAACAGCGCGCAGCTTCGCGCCGGTCGCGCCAAGTCCGAGGAGCACATCGACCGCACCTATTACCTGCAATACGACTGGGCCAAGACCGAGGGCACGGGCGCTCCACCGGCCAGCTCGTCGCTGCTCGCCAACTACGGCTGGACGGGCCGCTATTTCGACAACGTGCTGTCGCCAAAATCCGGCTACGGCTTTGGCTGGGAGGCCGGCGTCGGCACCACGTTCACGCCGCAGCGCACGCCGTTCACGCGGATCACCGCGCGCTGGCTCACGCTCATGCCGATCGGCAAGATCGACGAAGAAACCCAGCGCCGCAGCCGTCTGCAACTGCGTGCCTGGGCGGTGCCATCGCCGCCCAAAAAGACGCCAGCCTGCCCATGACGCTGATGTTCCTGGCCGGCGGCGACAACTCGATTCGCGGCTACAGCTATCAGTCCATCGGCGCCAAGACCGACAACGGCAAGGTCATCGGCGGGAGGTATCTCGCGGCTGGCAGCGTCGAATGGCAGCGTCCGATCTCGATCCGTGGCAACACGCAGGACTTCGAACACGCGGTCTTCGTCGATGCCGGCGCGGTCGGTGACGACACCAGCAACCTCTATGCACGCGTCGGTGTCGGCACCGGTATCCGCTGGCGCAGTCCGGTCGGCCCGCTGCAGGCCGATCTGGCCTATGGTCTGCAAAAACGACAACTGCGGCTGCATCTGCGCCTCGGCTTCACGTTCTGAACATGGTGGAATCTGTCCTCAACGATTCGGCGCAAACGCCTGAATCCAGCCCCTCATCCCCGCGCAGCAAGAGAAGCCGCGCGCACCCCGGCCCGGGCGACGCCTGTTGCGCGGCATCGGCTGGCTGCTGCTCACCCTCGTGCTGGTGATCGTCGCAGCGCTCGGCACCACCTGGTGGTGGACCGGCCGCGACGATTCGCTCGCCAACGCCCTGCAACGTGTGGCGCGCTTTCTACCGGAGGGCCAAAGTCTCGAGGCACGCGACGTCACCGGATCGGTGCGCGGCGGCGGCAAGATCGGCGCGTTGAAATGGCAAAGCCCGTCGATGACGGTGCAGGTGCAGGACGCGACGATCGGTTGGAGCCTGCAACCCCTGCTTTCGCGCACGCTCAAGCTCGGCACCCTGCACATCGGTGAACTGCGCATCAAGAGCACGCCCAGGCTCGACGAGCCCAAGGAGCCCACGAAGCCGCTCGAGCAGCTCACGCTGCCGATCAAGATCGACGTGCCGTTCGAGGTGGATCGCATCATCTGGGAAGGCCCGCCCGAGACCGTCGTCGATGGTCTCAAAGGCCACTACGAATACGACGGCGAGGCGCATCAACTCGCGGTGAACGAGGTGCACTATGCCGACGGCAACTACCAGGGCCGCTTGCGGCTGCAGGGTGCAAGCCCGATGGCGTTGACCGCGCAACTCTCGGGCGATCTGAAGGTGCCCAACCCGATGGCCAGGGATGACGCCAGCATCGCCGTGAATGCCAGCGTGCAGGCCGAAGGAACGCTCGCCACCGAAGCCGCGCAGATCGAGGTCAAGGCGCTGGCCACTGCGACGCCCGAACGCGGCGACAAGAGCGCTGCCAACAAGAAAGCTCCAGCCGTCGAACCCATGCACGCCGACGTGCAGGCCACGATCCGGCCCTGGCAGTCGATGCCGCTGCACACCGCGCTCGCCTCGCTCAAGAACGTGGACGTTGCCGCGTTCTGGGCCGAAGGTCCGCGCACCATGCTGAGCGGCGATCTCAGGGCCGGTCCCGTCGCCGCCGACAACGCTCCCGCAACGGGCGAACAATGGCAATTGCAGGCCGAGTTCAAGAACAGCCTGCGTGGCCCGTGGGACAAGCAGCGCCTGCCGCTCGATGCCATCACGGCCGACGTGCTCTATACCGGTGCGCAGTGGCAGATCAGGCAGGCGCTCATCGACGTGGGCAAGGGCCGGATCACCGCCAACGGCTATGTCGAACCCGCGACCAAGGTATTTGAAGGCCATGCAACGGTGCAGCAGCTCAACCCCGCCGATCTCTACAGCACGCTGGACGCCGCGCCGCTGCAAGGCACGCTGAGCGCGCAGGCCGATGCGGCGCAAAAGGTCGCGTTCGAGGCCGATCTCAAGGCGTCCGGCGGCGCGCCACGCGCGGCCAGCAAGTCGCCGCGCATCCAGACGCTCGCAGCCAAGGGCGAGTGGTTGCAACCCGTGCTGACGCTCTCCAATCTGAAGATCGAGGCGCTGCAGGCCACGGTCAACGCAAGCGCCGTGAAATACAACGTCGATCAGCAGGACGCGCAAGCCATGCTCAAGGCCGAAGTGCCCGGCGCGGTGTTGCAGGCCGATGGCCAGATCAGCCCCAAAACCGGCAAGGGCAACGCCAACTTGCAGCTTCAATCGGCCGCGACACTCGCCGCCTGGACGAACACGCTGCCGGGTGTGAAGGAAGACCTGCTGGCCGGAGCCAAAATCGATGGCCGAGGACAACTGCAACTCGACTGGAACGGCGGCTGGGGCAATCTGCTCAAGCGCCTGCAAACCGCCACCGGCAGTCCCCTGCCCGACAGCGGCCTGCAACTCAAGGCTGATCTGCGCGCCGAGCAACTGCGCTATCTGCCCGCTAACACGCCTGCCGATCAGGCCATCGTCGTGCCCCGGCTCGCGCTCAACCTTCACGGCAGCCCCGAGAAAGCCGACATCACGCTCCAGACCAGCGCGCAGCGCGCCGCGCAGGGTGTGCAGCTTGATACGGCCTTGCAGGCGGGTCTCGCCACGGCGAGCGGCGCGGCGGCACTCGATTGGAACGCCACCATCAATCGCCTTCAGGCCGTGCTCGATCCTGGCAAGGACAAGCCGGGGCCATGGAACCTGAAGCTGCAATCGCCCGCACCCGTGCGCATCGCGCAGCGAACCAGCGGCACGGGCGGCAACAAGGTCGTGCTCTCCACGCAATACACGGCGAGCGCGGGCGGACTGTTGATCACGCCACCGGCACCGACGAAACAGCGCCGCGCCAATGCCGAACCGCTCGCGCCCGTGACGCTCACCTGGGACAACACGAGCGCCACCAAGGGCGGTGACGGCAACTGGGCGCTGCGCAGCGCGGGCCGCGTGCAGGGCATTCCGCTCGCATGGGTCGATGCGTTCAGCATGGGCGAAGGCGAGCCCCCGCTGGAAGCCGCCGGGCTGAGCGGCGATCTGAGCTTCAACGGCCAATGGGACATCGACACCGCAGGCCCCGAACTCAAGGCACTGGTCACCATCGAGCGCGCAGCCGGCGACCTCCGGCTGGCGGTCGACGATGGCGGCAGCGGCACGACGGTGATCCGCACGACCGGCCCGAGCACCGGCAGCAAGACCACGACACGCACCGTGACGGGTGCCGGCATGCGCGCGCGCATCAAGCAGGCACGTATCGACATTCGCGCCGACGGCAGCAACGTCAACGCCAAGCTGTTGTGGGACAGCGAACGCGCCGGGCAGGTGACCGGCGACCTCAACACCCAGCTCACCTATCAGGATGGCCGATGGTCGCTTGGAAGCAAGGCACCGCTCTCCGGTAAACTCAGCGCACGCATGCCCGACATCGGCATCTGGGCGCTGTTTGCGCCGCCGGGCTGGCGCGTGCGCGGCACGCTGCAGGCCGACGCCACGATCAGCGGCGATATCTCCCAACCGCAATGGCAGGGCAACATCAACGCCGATGAGCTGAGCGTGCTCTCGGTGCTCGATGGCATCGATCTGCAGCAGGGCGTGCTGCGAGCCAGGTTGCAAGGCACACGCCTTGACATCACCGAGCTGCGCATCAAGGGCGGCAGGGGCAGCAGCGCGCGCATCCTCGGCTACAGCGGCAACCTCACCAATGCGCCACAGGATGGCGGCGAACTCGTCGGCAGCGGTTTCGCGAACTGGATTCCGTCACAGGCCGAAGGCCAGCCGGGCAACCTCGTGATGGACCTTCAGGCCAAGGCGACGCGACTGCAGGTGCTGGTGCGCGCCGACCGTCAGGTCAGCATCTCGGGCACGCTCGGCGCCAAGCTCGACAACGGGCAGTTCACGCTGCGCGGCGACCTGACCACCGATCGCGCGACCATCATCCTGCCCGAGGAATCCGCGCCATCGCTCGACAAGGACGTGGTCGTGCACACCGCCGCATCACGCAAGGCCGCGGAAGAAGAGGCCCGCAAGCAGAAGCTCGCCACCGAGAAGGCCAACACCAGGGCGGAAACCCGCAAGCTGCCCGACATCCTCGTCAAGCTCAATCTCGGCCGCGACTTTGCATTGCAAGGTTTCGGCATCACCACGCGCCTCGAAGGCGAGCTTGAGATCAAGGGCGCCACCGTGGCCGGTGGCCCGCCACGCATCACCGGTGAAGTCAACACGGTCGAAGGCCGTTACCGGGCCTGGGGCCAGTCGCTCAACGTCGAGACGGGCCTGATCCGCTTCAACGGGCCCTACAACAATCCCTCGCTCGACATCCTGGCGATCCGTCCCAACATCGCCCAGCGCGCGGGCGTGCAGGTGCTGGGCTCGGCAATGGCGCCGCGCGTGAGCCTGTATTCCGACCCCGACCTGCCCGATGCCGAAAAGCTCTCGTGGGTCGTGATGGGCCGCGATCCCTCACTCGGAGGAGCGGAAAGCGCACTGCTGCAACAGGCCGCGCTGGCACTGCTCTCGGGCGGCAACAGCGGCAGCGGCAAGATCGCGGGCCGCATGGGTCTCGACGAAGTCGGCATCCGGGGCCGACCGAAGGCACGGACGCGTCCGGTGCCGCGCTCACGCTCGGAAAACGCCTGTCCGACAAGCTCTACGTCACCTATGAACAAAGCCTCTCGGGCGCGATGGGTACGATCTTCATCTTCTACGACCTCTCGCGCAACCTCACCGTGCGAGGCCAGACCGGCAGCACCAGCGCCGTCGATCTGATCTACACCATCAAGAAAGACTGAGGGCGAGGCAGGCAGCGCCCACACGTGAGCAGATGGCGAAACCAAGGCGCATAGACGGCGAGCGGGTACTGCGCGGCTTCCACACCGCCGTAGATCAGGACGCTGGCGACTTCGAGGCTTCCCCGAAAGGCTTTACAATTGAAGGTTCTGCCCGACAGCTCCTCGTAGTTCAATGGATAGAACGAGCGCCTCCTAAGCGCTAGATACAGGTTCGATTCCTGTCGAGGGGACCATGTGACAGTCTCACAAAGTCCAAGAAAGTCTTAAAACCCGCATGTTTAGTAGCATGGCGGGTTTTTTTGTCGTCCAACATCATCCAACGCCGTCTTTAGACGTACCAATATTTTCTTGGTACTTTTGTAGGTAGTTCGCATACCAACAGAAATGAGATACCAACAATTCCGCTTTCAAACACCTTGTGAAGCAACACAAGCACGCGGGCACGACTGCTGGGGACAAGCGCTGCGGCGGTAGCTGCACGTCTAATAGCTACTTCTCTATGACACAGAATGTGTTGCCGTCCGGATCAGAAAGAACGACAAAATCTGCGTCGTCCGGGTAACGCCACTCCACCCGTGTCGCGCCGATTGACAGTAGCCTTTCAATCTCTGCTTCTTGATTGGACGCATAGAGATCGAGATGGTGGCGTTGATGATTTTCTGCTTCCGACGAAACCGCTGTTAGAGCCATTTGCTGACCTTCTCCATCAACAGGAACGAGTATGGCCCAGTCCGACGATGGCGTCCGCAACGGCTAATAGTCCAAGGCGGCGGTCCAAAATTCGACGGCCCGACGAACATCTCGCACGCCCCAAACGATTGACCCAATCCTGAGCATATTTTTCCTCCTTTTGGTTGAGCTGACTTAAACCGAACAGCCTCCGCAAAATCCGGGGCGATTCAATACTGATTTGTCTGAATAGCCCAGTCATCTGCCACCCTTAGAGTTGCCAAACCACCGCTCAAACCACGACCCGTCCACGCGATGCTCGGGAACATGGCGTTGTGCAGTCTGGGGAGGATACGCAAGGCACAGGCTCGAAGCAAGGCTGATACTTTTCGAGCGGCTACAACGCCGCAGCGAGGGAACGATTCCGTTGCCCCTTCATGGCCCGCGTCCAAACAAAAAGACCCGCAAGTGCGGGTCTTTTGGAGCGTTAACGCGAAACTTAGCGCCTGCTCAGGCAATAGCCGATCAAAACGCCAGCGGCGACGGCTCCGGTAACGACGCGCCAAGGTTCCTCATGCGCGTAGGTATCGGCGGCTTTGGCGACCTCGCGTGTGCGTTGTGCCGCTTGGTCGGAGATGTCCACCAATGCATCACGCGCGTCGGTCAACCGGCTGTCGAGTCGCGCGCGCAGGTCGGCGATTTTTGGAACGTTGTCGAGGTCCTTGCTGGAGAGCAGGCCACTGAGGTCGTTCACAAAATTTTCGAGATCACTCAAAGCGGATCGTGGCTTCCTGGATGAGAACAGCATTTGTTATGGTCCTTTCGCTCAAAGCCATGGTACGTTGTAGTAATCGTAGACCTTGCGGCCGTACTCGTCGGAATATTCGGGCGAATCGTCGCGGTTGTAGCGCGGAGCGCCATCCAACTGTTCCTTGGTGAGCGACACCATGTAGCCGCCTTCTTCCGTGCTGTATTTCAGCGCGTCCCATGGCAGGGGATAGACATCCGTGCCCATGCCCAGGAAGCCGCCGAATTCCATGACTGCATAACGGACACGACCGGAAATCTTGTCGATCATCAGTGCCTCGACGGAACCCAGCTTTTCGCCCGCCGGGCTGTAGACGTTGGTGCCACGTACCTTCTCCGAAGAGATGATGGTGCCCGATGTATTTTCTGTGTCCATGATGTGCTCCTGTTGAAGGTAAACGCTCCGCCTTGCAGGGCGATTCGGCGTCTGCCGTGTTCGAAAGGGTGAGGATCAAATCTTAGGACCGCATCTCCGCCCGGCATGTAGTCATGTCCACTTCCGGTTCGTAGGACTCGTCCTCAAGCCGCTGCACCGACCGGGATCGGGCCCATCGAGCCTCATGGCCAGGGGACTCGGTCCTACACCGTCGCAGAGGCCGCGAGTGCATTCTTTGCTTTCATAGTGATGCCATGAAAGGAGTCAGTCAGCATGACCACACCGCAATCACCCGAGCAGGATCCGACCCAAAAGCCGGTCGTTCAGGATGATCCGAAGATGCCGAAAAATCCGAATCGACCAGACGATCTGAACGATCAGCGCAATCCCAAGAGCCCTCATCCCAACGAGCCCACCGAACAGCAGAATCCGATCATCAAGCAACCCCGTTGATTCTTCGCACTGTCTGTTGTTTTATCTCTCACTGGCCATCCGATCAACGAGGAGACCGCCATGAACCAACCACCCAGCGCGCCGAGGACGCCCGCGCAGCCCGACGATCCCAAGCGTGAGTCGTTTCCCGAAAATGAGGAGATGGATCCCGTAGGCGAGCCGTATCCCAAGCAGGCGCCACAGCCGAAGGATCCTCAACCCGACGGCGACGATCCGCCCGGAGCCGATCCACCGTTCTCGCCCGACAGGGAACCCGACATTCCCAAGGATCCGGAGACATAGTGCAAACCAGGCCCGCCAGATGTGCGGGCTTTTTTACGGATCAAGGCCGCGCGAGCTCTGCTGCGCGCGCGACAACCGAATCGGCCCGTCGCGCGTTGATTGAATGGATTCGGCTGATCCAGAATTCAAGGAACCTAAATCATGCGGCGTGAAACGATGTTCGTGGCGGGGAAGAACGCGACGTTGGCGGTACTTCTCGGCCTGTGTATTGCTGCCCCGGGGTGGGCGCAGGTCTATCAATGCAAGGATGCAAGCGGCAAGACGAGCTACACCGATACGCCTTGCGATCCGCAGCACTTACAACAACAACAACAAGGCCGGTTGCTGCAAGGGCAAAAATCACCGGAGCAGATCGAGCAGGAGCGCAACCGTTCGAATGAAGCGCTCGATCGAAAATACCGGGATCGCCAGGACAGTCGTGAGCAGCAGCGGCTGGATCTTCAGCAGCAGGAGCAGTCGCGCGCTGCCACGCAGGCCCCCGTGAATCTTGCAGACAGCCCGCGTTGCCGATCAGCGCAAAAGGAGCTGGAGTTCGTGTCCAGCATTCGCACGCTGGGCGAAGATGAGCGACGCATGCGCCTGAACGCCGAAATCGCAAGGGTCAACGCGGCTTGCGGCAGCAATACGCCGTTGATGCAGGAGCCGCCCAAGGTGATCGTTCACCCCGGGCATTCCAAACCCGGCTCCTGATGCTTTCAGGGTAGAAGCACCGGCGAAAAAAATGCCACCTTGCGGTGGCTAAAAAATTCTTCTGGCATGCAGGTATGTCTGGATATTTTCCATGCCATCGTGGATGCAGGAATCCACGCAGAAATCAGGACTTCACTTCAAGATCGCCATTGTCCACATAAAGCTCGAATTCGCGCTTCGCCAGCGTGACGATTTCGGGCTGCTTGTCGTTCGGATCGGTCCACGACAACACGTAGCTGGCGATGGCCGTATCCACCTTCACCTCGGTGCCGACGGGCATATCCTCAAGCGGTCCATCACCGACACGGTGTTGAACCTTGCCTCGCACCACGGCATTGAAATGTTCGGGAAAGCGCTGCACTTCCACGGCGGTTTCTACTTGTTCGCTCACCGGCTGTTTGTTCTGATCGTTCATGAATCTTCCTAGGGTTGTGCTCGCTTGCACCACACCGAACCACGACGGCCAGCGGGTGTGAGATGGGTTGCAGCATAAATGTGCATGAAGTCATCACATGTCAGAGAACACGCAGACTTTTTCACGGCGTGTAACTGACTGCAAAGACCACCGCCCATTCGGCGGAATGCTTTGATAGATATGCCACGCCGCACGATACTTCAAAAATTCCAATCCACCTCGATGACCCCACAATGAGCGACTCCAACTCGACATCCCTGCCTCAGCATTTGCCCACCCGTATCGCCGATGTCGGTGGCATTCCCATTCATCGCGCGATTCCCCAGCGCAGTTTGCGCAAGGTCGGGGCGTGGTGCTTTCTCGATCATGCAGGGCCAGCCGATCCTGCGCCACCGGGCATGCAGGTGGGTCCGCATCCGCATATCGGGCTGCAGACGTTCACATGGATGATCCGGGGCGAATTGCTGCATCGTGACAGTCTGGGCAGCGAGCAGATCATCCGTCCCAATCAGGTCAATTTGATGACAGCCGGACATGGCATCGCGCACTCGGAAGAAAGCCAGGAGCCTTGGGGCATCCATGCGACGCAACTGTGGATTGCGCTGCCCGATTCGCACCGCCAGTGCGCGCCACGTTTTCAGCACTACCCTGATCTGCCCAAGACCCGCGTGGGCGACTTTGACGCAACCGTGCTGGCCGGAGAGGCGCTGGGGTTCACAGCCCCTGCCGAAGTGCATTCGCCCCTCATGGCGGTCGATCTGCACGCACCGGCAGACAGCGCCGATGCCAGGGCGACGATGCCTCTGCGCGAGGATTTCGAGCATGCAGTGATGGCGTTGTCGGGCCGCGTGAGCGTCAACGGCGAACCGCTTTCCGATGAGCAATTGCTCTACATCCCCAAGGGGCGACATCGGTCACGCTGGAGTGCGCGCCGGGCAGTCGGCTCATCGTGATCGGTGGCGAGCCGATGGATGAGGCCATCATCATCTGGTGGAATTTCGTGGCCCGCACCACCGAAGAAGTTCACGAAGCACGCGAGCAATGGGAAGCGCATTTGCGCGGTGAGGCGGCGGGCGCGGGTGGTGCGACCTCGCGTTTTGGCCAACCGGTGACCTCGCCCCTTCCCTCGACGCATGCCCCCTCGCTGGATGGCGTGTCGCTACGGGCCTCGAAGTGACTGCAAGACAGACGGAGCGCATGGACAGGGACGAACGACGACCCGGTGCCTACAGTTGAAAGCCCACTGAGCGCACCAGCCCTTCGCCCATGTCGCGCAGCAGTCCCGGCTGCCGCGCGTTGAACGGCGTGGCGGTCGCGATCTGCCGCTCGAACCAGCCGACGAGCCACTGCACCTGCTCGGTTGAATAGAAGGCGGTCATGACTTCGTAGTTCAGAAACAGGCTGCGTCCGTCGAGATTCAACGAGCCCGACAACGCAAGGTCATCATCGACCACCACGGCCTTGGCGTGTGCCATCTGCGGCAGCAGCCACACCTTGCCGCCGGATGCGCACAACTCGCGCAGCGCGCGGCCTCGCGCCCAGTCGGCGAGCAGGTGATTGGATCGCGCGGGCACCAGCACGTTCACGTCCACGCCGCGCCGACTTGCCATGCACCACGCGTAGAGCAAGGCATCGTCGGGCACGAAATACGGGGTGACCGCGAGAATGCGTTGCTGCGCGTGGTAGGCGGCGGCCAGCAGCAGCGCGTGCACCGTGTCGTCCGCATGGTCAGGGCCGCTGGCCACCCATTGCGCGCAAGGTCCCTCGGAAATCACCGGCGTGTACGGAGGCGGCCCGCTCACGCCGCGCCGCCTTCCGCTCGCGGTGCGCCAGTCCAGATCGAATTGCGCGGCGGCCTCCACCGCGAGATCACCGCGCGCCTCGTGCGTCAGATCGAGCCACGCGGGAGCGTCGGGGCGGTCGCAGAAGTATTCCACCGCGAGGTTGCGCCCGCCGCTCCACACATGCCAGCCATCGGCCACCACCACCTTGCGGTGATTGCGCAGATTCAATCGCCCTTGGCGCGGGTTGTGCAGCAAGGGCATGAAGCGCCGCACCCGCACACCGTGCGCGCGCAATCGCCGCAAGGTGCCTGCACGCGTCTTCACGCTTCCGATGGCATCGATCAGCAATCGCACGCGCACACCGCGCTGGGTGCAGCGAATCAGCGCCTCGACCACGGCGTCGCCGACCTCGTCATTGCCGAAAATGAAAGTGCTCAGATCGAGCCGCTGTTGCGCCCCATCCACCAGTGCGAGCAGACGTTGCAAAGCTTCAGGTCCGTCGTCATGCCAGACCAGCATTTCATTGTGCGCAGGCCCGGGCAACTCCATGCTCGCGAGCAATTGCGTGACCCACACCGGACCGCCTCCCGGGGGCGGCTCGATGGCACTGCGGAGATGCCGCTCGGGCCGCTTGAACTTGCGTGAACCGAGCACCAGAAACAGTGGCACGGCGATATAGGGAAACGCCACGATGCCGATCACCCAGCCAATCGCCGAAGACGGCGGCCTGCGCTGGTGGCCGATGCGCGTCGTCAGCACATAGACAAGCAGACCCACGACCACGAAGATCGTATGGCTGAGTGCAGAGAAAAGCGCGACGCGAATCATGGGCGCTCGCCGAGCGTCGGCCCTGCCGTAGATTCGGTCGCGGCGAGAGGCGCGGTGTCTGCGCAGGGCATGCTCAGCATCACACGCAGGCCGCCCCACTCGGGCGCGGTATCGAGTGCAATGCTGGCAGCATGCGCGCGCGCGATGGTGTCGACAATCGCGAGGCCCAGACCGCTGCCCTGCACCTGCGGCGCGCCGTCCTGCCGCGTGCGATGAAAGCGCCGCATGGCATCGGCGCGCTCGTCGGGAGGAATACCGGGGCCGCTGTCGTCCACGATCAGCCGCGCCTGGCCTTCGAGCGCCTGCACGCGCACATCGACCGTGCCGCCTTCGGGCGTGTATTTGATGGCGTTGTCGATCAGGTTGCGCAGCAGGATGCGCAACGCGTCTGATTGCCCCGTCACGGTGACGGTATCGGCCTGCGCGAGGCCCAGATCGATGCGGCGTTGCAGGGCAAAAGGCGCGGCATCTGCAACCGCCTGTGCAGCCAGCAAGTCAAGGCGTACCGGCTCGTGCGCTGCGCCACTGGCCGCCCGTTCTTCCTGGCGCGCGAGCACCATCAGTTGCTCCACCAGCTTGGTCGCACGATCGATGCCCGCCACCAGCCGCGCGGCGGCCTGGGCGCGCGTTGCGTCATCGCCCGCGCGTTGCAGGCCCTGCACCTGAAGCCGCAGGGCCGCCAGCGGCGAGCGCAACTCGTGCGCCGCATCGGCGACGAAATGCTGTTGCGCCTCGAACGCGTGCTGCATGCGCAAGAGCAGCGCATTGAGCTCGCCAACCAGCGGCTGCACCTCCTCGGGCAGGCCGTCGGTGCGCACGGGCGAAAGGTCCTGCGGGCGGCGCGATGCGATCTCGCCGCGCACGCGCTGCATCGGCGCGAGCGACGAGCGCACCACCCACCACACGGCCAGCGCGAGCAGCGGCGCGAGCAACGCAATCGGCACCAGGCTGCGCCAGGCCGCATCGCGCGCCAGCTTGCGCCGCACGCGCATGTCCTGCGCCACCTGGATCACCTGAGAGCGGGTTTGTAGCGAAAAGACGCGGTACAGCGTTCCGCGCGCAGGAATATCGGCAAAGCCCAGCACGGCATTTTGCGGCAGTGCCGCGCCGAATGCGGATTCGAAAATGCGCAGCCCCTCGTTGGTCCAGACCTGCACGATGAACTCGTGATTCTCGTTTTCCGACGGCGCGCCCTGCGCCCGGCCCCGCGCATCGACCGGCAGGCCCGCGCGCAAGGCGAAGGCGGTCTGCTGCATCTGGTAGTCAAACAGCGTATCGGTCTGCTCCAGCGCGTTGCGATAGGCGAATGCCGCCTGCAACATGGCCGTGAGCGCAATCGCCGCGCAGATGAAGAGCAGCAGTCGCTTGCCAAGCGACCTGGGAACCAGGCTGTGGCCTGGCCTGCGGTTCATGCGCGCCCCATGAAGGAATGTGCGACACATCGCGATGCGCGACTCGTCATGTGGGCACCATGTAGCCAACGCCACGCACGTTGATGATGATGCCCGCACCGAGCTTTCTGCGCAGACCGTGGATATAGACCTCGACTGCGTTGCTGCTGACCTCGTCCCCCCATCCGTAGAGCTTGTCCTCGAGTTGCGCGCGAGACAGCACCGCACCCGGACGCGCCAGCAATGGTTCGAGCACGGCCCATTCACGCGCCGACAGGATCACCGCGTGCCCGTTGACCGTCGCCTCGCGCGTGGCGGGAATGATCTTCACGCCCTCGTGTTCGTAGCTCGGCTCCGCACGTCCCGCCGCGCGGCGTGTGAGGGCGCGAATGCGGGCCAGCAACTCGTCCATGTCATAGGGCTTGAGCAGATAGTCATCGGCACCCGCATCGAGTCCCTGCACGCGCTGCTGAACCGCATCGCGCGCGGTGGCGATCAGCACCGGCGTACGGTCGCGGCGGGTACGCATGTCGCGCAGCACGGACAAACCATCGCGTCCCGGCAGTCCCAGATCGAGCAGCACCAGATCGTAGGACTGCGTGCGCAAGGCCGTATCGGCGGCCCCGCCGTCCCGCGCCCAATCGACCGCGTAATGCTCGGCGCGCAGCAGTTCCTGCACGGCTTCGCCGATCATGGTGTCGTCTTCTACGAGCAGCAGGCGCATGTCTTGTGAATGGGCTGAATGAATCCAAAGTCGGATTGTAGAAAGGGCTTCGCCGTCGGTGACGGCGAAGCCCTGAATCACAGCGCAGCCGTGCGTCTATCCTAACTGCACCGGCACGAAGATGCGAGAGCCGTCGCGTTGCACCAGCAGCGCGACCGACTTGCCCGCCTTGGCGATGGCCTCGCGCACCTGATCCACGTCCCTGGCGGGCGTGCCGTTGATGGACAACAGCACGTCGCCGGCCTGGATGCCGGCCTTGGCAGCCGGCCCCTGTGCGCGCTCGATCAGCATGCCGCCATCGGCACCGAGCTGCTTGCGTTCTTCGGGCTGCAGCGCACGCAGCGCCACGCCCAGCTTGCCGGGCGCGACCTTGTCATCGGCACCCGCGACCTTGACCGCCTTGTCACTGGCATTGCCGAGTGTCGCGACGATGTCTTCGGGCTTGCCCTGGCGCCACACCTGCATGTCCACCTTCGAGCCCGGTGTCGCCAGACTCACCATCGCAGGCAGGTCACCCGAACCGATGATTTTCTGGCCGTTGACGCTGCGAATCACGTCGCCCGATTTCAAGCCCGCCTTGTCGGCAGGGCCGCCCTTTTCCACGCTCGAAACCAGCGCGCCCTCCGGACGATCCAGCCCGAACGAATCGGCCAGGGTCTGGTTCACTTCCTGCACCGTCACGCCCAGCTTGGCATGTTCCACCTTGCCGGTCTTCACGATCTGCGATTGCACCTTGGAAGCCACCTCGATCGGTATCGCGAACGACAGGCCTTGATAGCCACCCGAGCGGCTGTAGATCTGCGAGTTGATGCCCACGACTTCGCCACGCGCATTGAACAGCGGACCACCCGAGTTGCCCGGATTCACCGCCACGTCGGTCTGGATGAACGGCACCGAACTATCGTCGGGCAACGAGCGCCCCTTGGCACTGACGACGCCCGCCGTCACGCTGTTCTCAAAACCGAACGGCGATCCAATCGCAAGCACCCAGTCGCCAACGTTGATGGACTGCGTGTCGCCGAGCTTCACGGTGGGTAGATCCTTGGCATCGATCTTGAGCACCGCCACGTCGGTCTTGGGATCGGCGCCGAGCACCTTGGCCTTGAACTCGCGACGATCGGTGAGCTTCACCGTGACCGTCTCCGCATCCTTCACCACATGGGCGTTGGTCAACACGAGGCCATCGGCACTCACGATGAAACCCGAGCCTTCGCCACGGACCGGAACGTCGCGCGGCATCTGCCGCTGCTGCATGCCGCCACCACCCGGGATGCCGAATTGGCGGAAGAACTGATAGAACGGATCGTTGGGATCCATGCCCGGTTGTTGCCGCTGCGCGGCTGCAGGCGTGTCGTCGTCGGCGTCATCATCAGTGCTGGCGCTCGCATGGCGCGTGCCGCTCACGCTGATGTTCACCACCGCAGGCCCATACTGCGACGTGATTTGCGCGAAACTGGGCAAGGTGGCCGCGCCAGGCGCGCCCGAGGGCGCACTCACCGCCGTCGCCACGGCTGGCGCTGGCGATTGCTGGGCACTGGCCAGGTGCGTGGTCACCAGTCCGGCACCCGCGCCACCGATGACACCGGCCATTACCAACGCAGCGACCAGACCGCGTGGAGTTTTCAAAATCGTATTCATGTTCAAACTGCCTTTGCTTAAGCGGACCTCTACCGGAGTTCCATGGAAGGCAAGTTTGGCGATGCTGACTTAAGGCAGACTTAGGGCCGCCCAGAGATCCTCGGGATTTCTACTCTTTTCCCAAGAGCGCGAGCACGCGTTCCGGGGGGCGGCAGAGCACGGCGCTATCCCGCGCTCGACGATGGGCCGGTTCAGCAGCACCGGGTGGGCGGCGATGGCGGCGATTCGTTGCGCATCCGTGATGCCTTCGAGGCCCAGTCCCAGTTCCGTGTAGACCGCCTCCTTGGTGCGCATGATGTCCTGCACCGGCATTCCGAGCTTCTTGATCAACGCAGTCAGCTCGGCCGCCTTCAGCGGCTCGGCAATGTAGTCCACGATTCGCGGCTCGATGCCGTGCTCACGCAGGATGGCGAGCGCTCCGCGCGAGTTGCTGCAACGTGCGTTGTGATAGATGGTGATGGAATCGGAGGAATGGGGAGTATGCGGCGTGGTCATGCGATCAGTGTACGCAGGTAAAAACCGCCTTGCCTGCTTCGCTCAGTCCTTGCGCAGCGCGTCCACGCGCGCATGCAGATGCTGGCTCCAGGTGCGGCGATCCTGATCGTCGGGCATCTCCAGCGCCCCGTAGTGAACGACAGCCACCAGCGGCGGTGCCACGAGGGTGCGCCAGATGGAGCCGAGCAGCGTTTCGTCGTCAACATAGCTTGGCGCGTAGCTGACCTCGCCAGTGTGCCTGTCTGCGAAGCGGATACCGATGGGTTGCACAGGTGCCTGCGCGGTGATGGCGGCCTGTAGCAGATTGGCGTGAAACGGCAGCAGTTCCCGGCCATTGCCCGTGGTACCTTCGGGAAACACGGCCAGCACTTCGCGCTGCTCAAGTGCCTCGTGCATGCTTTGCACCATGCGCAGCGCATCTCGCCGCGAGGTGCGTTCGATGTACAGGGTGCCGGCCGCCGTGGCGAGCGCGCCGACGATGGGCCAGTCGCGCACATCCGACTTGGAGATGAAGCGGCAATAACGCGCCGCATGCAGCACCGGAATATCGAGCCAGGAAAGATGATTGGCGACCATCAGCACTGGGCCAGCCAGCACCGGCTCGCCCCGCACTTCGAGCGTGACGCCCGCATGCGTGACCAGTTTCAGCGCCCACGCCTGCACGCGCGCCTGCTGCTGCTGTTGCGTGAGGCGCGGAAAGACCAGCAGCACGACCAGCAGCCCATGCAGCGCATGGGCCAGCAGCCGCAGACATCGCCAGATGGCCAGCGCCCCTCGCTTCATCGATGTATTGCCTTGCTTGCTTGCTTACTTGCGTATGTCCGTTGGTCTGTCCATCCAGCCCATCAGGAACGCTCGAACGCAAGCTGTCCGCCACGAGCGTGCACTTCACGCGCGCGGGCAGTTCGTAACCGGAGAATGGCGTGTGCTTGCCCTGGCTGCGCAATGCATCGGGCGCAACCACCCAGGAGGCATCGGGATCGACGAGACAGAGATCGGCCACGCCGCCTTCGACGATACGGCCCACGCTCGCCTGCAGCGTGCCCAGCGCTGCGCCCAGCACGCGCGCAGGCTCCGCCGTGACCACGCCGACTGCGCGCGCCAGCGGCACCTCGGCGTCCTGTGACCACTTGATCGCGGCCGACAGCAGCAGCTCCAGCCCGGTGGCACCCGGCTCGGCTTCCGCAAACGGCAGCACCTTGGCGTCCTCATCGACCGGCGTGTGATCGGACACCAGCGCATCGACGGTGCCATCGGCCAGCGCGGCACGCAGCGCGTCGCGGTCGCGTTGCTGGCGCAGCGGCGGCAGCAGACGCGCGCTGCTGTCGAAGTAGCCGATGTCGGTGTCGGTGAAGGTCAGCGAATTGATGCTCACATCACAGGTCACGTTCAGGCCTTCGGCCTTGGCCTCGCGCACCAGCTCGATGCCTGCGGCGCTCGAGATGCGGCACAGGTGCACGCGTGCGCCCGTCGCCTTGAGCAGCTCGAAGATGGTATGCAGCGCAATCGTCTCTGCCGCCACGGGAACGCCGGACAGGCCTAGCCGCGTCGCGAGCGGGCCGCTGGCCGCCACGCCGCCACCGAGGTACAGCTCCTGCGGGCGCAGCCACACGGTGTGCCCGTAGGTGGCTGCATATTGCAGCGCGCGCTGCAGCACCTGCGTGCTCTTGAGCGCCACGTCGGCCTGCGTGAACCCCACGCAGCCGGACTCGGTCAGCTCGGCCATCTCGGTGAGTTCCTCGCCCTGAGCCCCGGGTCAGCGCACCGAGCGGAAACAATCGCGCCTGATGCAGCTTTTCGGCGCGAAACTTGAGCATCTCGACGAGACCCGGTTCGTCGAGCACCGGATCGGTGTCCGGCGGGCACACGAGGCTGGTCACGCCGCCCGCGACCGCCGCCGCCATTTCGGATTCGAGCATGCCTTCGTGTTCATATCCCGGCTCGCGCAGCCGCGCCGCGAGATCGACCAGCCCGGGCAGCACGTAGCAGTCACTGGCGTCGATCACGCGGTTGGGAGTGAAGTCCTTGGGCTCGCGGTCGACTGCAATGATGCGGCCCGCCGCGATGGCGAGATTGCAGACCTTGTCGAGGCCGCTGGCCGGGTCGATGACGCGGCCGTTCTGAATGAGTAGCTTCATGATTCAGTGCCTAAATTTTCAGTAGCTGTATCGCCATGCCTGCCCGCTCAGGCCTCGTTGCCCGCAACGATGGACATCACCGCCATGCGCACCGCGATGCCGAAGGTCACCTGCGGCAGGATCACCGACTGCGGTCCATCGACCACGGCGGAGTCGATTTCCACGCCGCGATTGATTGGCCCCGGATGCATCACGATGGCATCGGGCTTGGCAAGGCGCAGCTTCTCGGGGTCAGTCCAAAGCTCTTGAAATATTCCTGGCTCGATGGCAGCAACGCGCCGCTCATGCGCTCGTTCTGCAGGCGCAGCATGATCACCACGTCGCAATCCCGTATGCCTTCCTCAAGGCTGTGAAACACCTTCACCCCATGAGCGACAGATCGGAAGGCACCAGCGTGCGCGGCCCCACCACGCGCACCTCGGCCGCGCCGAGCGTGGTGAGTGCGTGGATGTCGGAACGCGCCACGCGCGAGTGCAGCACGTCGCCGACGATGGCCACGGTCAGGTTCGAGAAATCCTTTTTGTAGTGGCGGATCGTGTACATGTCGAGCAGCCCTTGCGTGGGATGCGCGTGACGCCCGTCACCGGCATTCACCACATGCACATGCGGCGCGACATGCTGCGCGATCAGATACGGCGCGCCCGATTCGCTGTGGCGCACGACGAAGATATCGGCCGCCATCGCCGAGAGATTGGCGATGGTGTCCAGCAGCGATTCGCCCTTGCTGGCCGAACTGCGTGCGATGTCCAGATTGAACACGTCGGCCGACAGCCGCTTGGCCGCGATCTCGAATGTGGTGCGCGTGCGGGTCGAGTTCTCGAAGAACAGGTTGAACACGCTCTTGCCACGCAACAGCGGCACCTTCTTGACCTCGCGGTCGTTGACGCTCACGAAGTTCGAGGCCGTGTCCAGGATATGCGTGATGATGTCCCGGGGCAGACCTTCGGTGGAGAGCAGATGGACCAGCTCTCCGTTCTTGTTGAGTTGGGGGTTGCGCTTGTAAAGCACCGTCAGGCCTCTTTGACTTCAAACGAAAATGCACCGCTGCCCTCCGCACGCGCGAGTGACAGCGACTGATTGGCGGGCAGCGCGATGCGCGCCGCCGCATACGCGGCCTCGATCGGCAACTCGCGGCCGCCGCGATCGACCAGTACCGCGAGACGCACGCGGGCCGGGCGTCCGTAGTCGTACAGCTCGTTGATCACCGCGCGCACCGTGCGGCCGGTGTAGAGCACGTCATCGAGCAGGAGGATGTCGGCACCGTTCACATCAAACGGCAGCAGCGAGCTGGTGCTCGACGCAAGCCCCCGGCTTGCGAAATCGTCACGATGCAGCGACGACGACAGCACCCCGGCCTCGCCCGCGAGCCCCAGATCCTTCTGCAGCCGTTGCGCGAGCCACATCCCGCCCGAGGCCACGCCTGCGAGATAGGTGTTGGTGTTGTCGTTATGGTTCTCGCCCCGCATGCTGCGCACGCCACGCAGCAGCTCGCGGTACAGCGCCTCGGCGTCCAACGTGAGATGACCGCCAGCGGCGGTCTGTGGGGAGGATGGAGGGCTCGTGGGTGAAGATGATGAAGAAGCTGCGTTGTTGCTCATGGAAGATTCCTCAGAAACTGTTCAAGGATGATGCACGCGGACGCCGCGTCGGCATCGGCAGTTCCAGAAGCAATCGCCTCGGTCGTGCTGTAGCGCTCATCCACTTCATAGACCTCAAGACCAAAGCGCCCGCGCAACTGCCGCCCGAACTTGAGCGCACGCGCCGTGTTTTCGTGCGGAGCGCCGTCCGGGTGATATGGCACGCCGATCACCAGCGCATCGGGCTGCCATTCGCGGATGCGCTCGGCCACCTGAGCGAAACGGGCCGCATCACCCTCGGCCTTGATCGTGCCCTGCGGCGAAGCACTGCGCAGCATGCGCGTGCCAACGGCAACCCCGGTGCGCTTGAGCCCGAAATCGAAAGCAAGAAAGGAATGAAACTGCGCCGGAACGTTGGGTGCTGTGGTTGTGTCTGTAGCTGACATGCCGGTCAAGCGTGCCCCGCCTGATGGGTGAGCATCCATGACTGCAAGCCGAGCAGCGACAGCGCGCGGTCATAACGCTCGCCCACGGGAGTATCAAAAATGATGCGTTCATCGGCACTCACGGTGATCCAGGCATTCTCGGCCAGCTCGGATTCCAACTGCCCTCGCCCCACGCCGAGTAGCCGAGCGTGACCAGCACCCGGCGCGGACCGGCCCCGGTGGCAAGCGCCTCCAGCACATCCTTGGAGGTCGTCATCTCGAGCCCCCGTCGATCTGCATGGTCGAGGCGTACGCCGACTCGCTTTTTTCTTCGTTGGTCGCAAGCATCGGGTCATGCAATACAAAGCCGCGCTCGGTCTGCACCGGACCGCCTTGAAAAACTGGCTCATCCGTCAGGTCATCGCGCCCCAACGACAGATCCACCTTGGCCAGCAGGCCTTGCAGGTTGATATCGGAAGAAGGCTTGTTGATCACCAGCCCAAGCGCGCCTTTCTCCGTGTGCTCACAGAGGTAGACAACGCTTTTGACGAAGGAGGAGTCCTCCATGCCCGGCATGGCGATCAGGAAGTGGTTCGTCAGGTTCATGGGCACGGGATCAGCAGGCATTTTTGTATTTTACCGGCGATGGGGTGGGTTGCTTCGCAACCGGGAATGTGGGGAGGTATTCCGTAAGTCTTTTCCGCTCTGACTTGCCTGCCAGGCTGCTGACCGGGTCTCGCCCCGGCGGGCGAATTACTTTCTTTTGTCAAAAAAGAAAGTAATCAAAGAAAGTTGAGCCCGCTGCCTACGGCCCTCGCGTTGCGAGGGCGACTTGGGGCGAACCGAGCGTATTTCTCGGTATTCCCTCTGACTTGCCTGCCTGAGGCCGCTGACCGGGACTCGCCCCGGCGGGCGAATCACTTTCTTTTGTCAAAAAAGAAAGTAATCAAAGAAAGTTGAGCCCGCTGCCCACGACCCCTCGCGTTGCGAGGGGCGACCTGGGGCGAGACGGTCGTGCGGTGCACGGCAAAACTCGCTGCGAGCCTGCGGCTCTCCGCTCAAACAATTGCCGTGAGCTAGACATTGAAGCTGTTGCGTCACTTGACGCAACAGCCACCGCACGACCGCCTCGCCCCAGGCGTGGTCAGAGGGCCGGGAGTCGGCACGTCGCTGCGCTCGTGCAGTAGCGGGCACCAACGCCCCAACGCAACTCAAAACCAGGCACGAGCGCAGCGACGTGCCGAGCACACCTCTTTCCAGCTGACTTGCGGCGGTTGTCCGAGCGAAGTGACGAAGGAACGAAGCGAGTTCTGCCGCAGGTATTCAAAGCGTTTTTTGGTGCCTTTTTGGCAAGACAAAAAGGTACTGCGCCGCCGGGCGCAATCCCGGCCAGCAGCACAAAAAAGAAAACCAAAAAAACAAAACGCCGCGAGCCCCAAAAGAGAACCCGCGGCGTCCGCAAACCCCACAAAGAATCACCCAGCCAAAGCCTGCGCCTCCAGCATCGAATAATGCTGCACCAACCCAGCAATTCCTCATCGGAATACGGCTTGCCGAGGTAATGATTCACCCCCAACTCCATCGCATGCTCCCGATGCTTCTCGGCAATGCGCGAGGTGATCATGATGATCGGCAGATCCTTCAACCGTTGGTCTGCGCGAATGTTGCGCGCCAGGTCAAAGCCGTCCATGCGCGGCATTTCGATGTCGGAGAGCACGACCGTTGGGCGCTCGTCCTGTAGCCGCTCCAGAGCCTGCAGACCGTCGGCCGCCATGCTCACACGGTAGCCTTCGCGCTGCAGCAGGCGCTGAGTCACGCGGCGCACGGTGATCGAGTCATCGACCACCAGGACCAACGGCACTTGCGGTGCGCTGGGAATCAGCGTCGCCGGTGCCTGCGGAATGCCGGATACGGCGGCAGAAGCAGCAGTATCGGAAGAAGCTGCATTATTCGCCGCAGCGGCAACGGCAGAAGCAGCTCTGGTCGCCTCCTGCACGCGATCACCGAACACGTTGGCGAGCGCCACGGGGTTGTAGATCAGCACCACGGCACCCGAAGCCAGCACCGACATGCCGGCCATGCCGGGCAGACGCGAGAGCTGCGGGCCGAGGTTTTTGACCACGACTTCCTGATTGCCCAGCACTTCGTCCACATGCATCGCGATGCGCTGCGCGGCGCTTCGCAGAATCACCACGGGGCGAATCTTGGCGTTGGCTTCGGTGCTGCGGATCGATGATTGCAGCAGCGCGCCAGACCAGAAGAACGGCAGCTTTTCCTGCCCTTCCTCGAACTGCTGAGTCTCATAGGCCGTGGCCAATTCCTGCGCCGTCGTGCGGCGCACGACCTCCACCAGATTCGCCGGCACGCCGATCGACAAATTGCCTGCGCGCAACATCACCACCTGGGTGACGGCGGTCGTCAATGGCAGCACCAGGCGGAACGACGAGCCCTGTGCCACGATCGTGGAGGTCTCGATGCGACCGCCGAGCGCGTTCACCTCGGTACGCACCACGTCCATGCCGATGCCGCGACCGGACAGGCCGGTCACTTCGGTGGCAGTGGAGAAGCCCGGCATGAAGATCAGGTTCGCGGCCTCTACGTCGCTCACCGGCATGTCGGAGGTGATCAGGCCGCGCTCGATGGCCTTCTCGCGGATGCGTCCGACATTCAGGCCTGCGCCGTCATCACGGAACTCCACGGCAACGTCGTTGCCTTCCTGACGCACCGCGATCAGAATCGTGCCGCTTGCGGGCTTGCCCGATGCGATGCGAATTTCCGGGCTCTCGATGCCGTGGCCAACGCAGTTGCGCAGCAGGTGCTCGAACGCCGGTGTCATGCGGTCCAGCACGCCACGGTCCATTTCAATCGCGCCGCCCAGAATGTCCAGCTTGATCTGTTTGCCGGTTTCTTTGGACGACTGGCGCACCAGCGCGTACAGACGCTCGGAGATGCTGTCGAACTCGACCATGCGGGTGCGCAGCAGATCGCGTTGCAGCTCGCGGGCCTGACGGCCCTGGTTGATCAGGTCGTCTTCCGCGCCTTCCATCGCGCGCTGCAGATTGCGCTGCACGGTCGCCACGTCGTTGACCGACTCGGCCATCATGCGCGTGAGTTCCTGCACACGCGTGAAGCGGTCGAACTCGAGCGGATCAAAGCCCGCCGCCGTGTCCTTGGACAGCGCCATGCGCGACTGCATCTGCGACTCGGCCTGCACCTCGATGTCGCGCAGTTGCTGGCGCAAGCGTTCCAGGTTGCCCGTCAGATCGTTGAGCGAGCTGCGCATCTGCGTCAGGCGAACGTCCAGACGCGAACGCGCAATCATCACCTCACCGGCCTGATTGACCAGACGATCCAGCAGTTGCGAACGCACGCGCACGGACTGACCGGTCTGCGTGCGCGCATTGGCGGCGAGTTGCAGCGTGAGTGCACGCGCCACGGGACCGGAAGGAGTTACCACTGGCACCGTCGCTGCGGGCTGCGTCGGCTCGGCAGCCTGTTCTTCCTGCGCGGCTTCCGCCACGGGCGTCACCGCCACGCCCCCTCGTCCGCAGTCGTGACGGCCACGGCCTCGGAGAGCGGCTGAGCGCCTACGTTGCGCAGCGCATCGAACGACTCCTGAAGCCCGTCGAACTTGCCAAGCAAGGGCTCGATGTCGCCAGCGTGCGCGGTGTCCTTGTCGATGTGCTCGACATCGGTCTCCATGCGGTGGGCCATTTCACCCAGACGCATCGCTCCGGCCAGACGCGCACTGCCCTTGAGCGTGTGCAGCGCACGCAGCAACTCGCTGCGCGCCGAGAGATTGTCGGGCTGCATGGACCACTGGCGCAGCGAGCCACCAAGCACTGGCAGCAGTTCGATTGCCTCTTCCTCGAAGATCGGGAACAGATCGGGATCGATGACGTCGATGGCGTCGATGTCGTCTGCGTGGTGCTGTGCACCGGATGCCTTGCCCGCAGCCATCGCCGACGCATCGTGGGTCGCCACTTGCGGCACGGGAATCGACAGCGCAGGAGCCACATAGCCGCGCACCGGTTCGGGCGTCGCGACCACCGGCTCGTCGGGCGCGACGGTTTCCGGTTCCACGTTATTGCTTTGCGCGAGTGACGGGGCCTCGACGTGTTGCTGCTGCTGCTCGTCGCCATCGTTCAGCGGCGCCAAGCCACTGACCAGATCGGAGTCGAGAATCTCATGCAATTGAGCGAGCAACTGCGCGTTCGGCTCCTTCAGGAAACCGGCCGCAAACTGGTGCAACAGACGGCGAATATCCTCGGCCACGGCCAGGAAGACATTCATCTGCGCGGGCACGCCGAATTGCTGCGGCTGTATGTGTTGCAGCGCATGTTCCAGCAGGCGCGCCATCTCGCTCAGTGCGCGAAAGCCCACGGTCGCGGAACTTCCGGCGAGCGAGTGCGCGCGTGCAATGGCCGACTCCGGCACCGGATGATCGGCCTGCTCAAGTTGCCAGAACTGCAGATCATTGATCAAGCGCTGCGACCATTCCTCGGCCTCGCCGAGATAGACGTTGTACAGCGGCAGCGAGATGCGCAGCGATCCGATGACCTTGGTCGAATCGTCCGGTGCAGGCTCTTCCACATCCGCGGCAACCGGCGCGGAAGGCGGCGTGGCCTCGAACTCGAAATCCGAGAACGATTGCGGCGCGGATTCCACCTCGGCCAAGGTCTCGGTTTCGGCGTGCGGGATACCCGGCTCGTCGGCCTCGTTCACGAACTCGGCCTCGACCTCGCCCAGCGGGAAGAATTCGGCGTGCTTGCCGGTCAGGTCCGTGGCGACCGCAGGGGTTTCCGCAACCGGCGCGGGCGTCTTCGGTGCTTCGTCCTCGAAAGCGAACGCCTCGAACTCGGCGGCGGAAATTTCCTCGGCCTGCGGCACCTCGGCGACCGGTGGCACATCGGCTTGCGGCTCGATCAGTTCGAGCTCGGGCGGCAGTTCCGTGACCGCAGGCTCCGAGGCTGTCTCGGGTTGCGATTCGTGAGCGCGCTCCTCGATCTTGAGATCGAGAACGTTGGGCTCATCCACACCGTCGGGCGACACGAGCACGGGCAGTTCGTGCGGCTCCAGATTGGCCACGTAGACCGGAGCTTCTTCTTCAGGCACGCGTTGCGCAGGTGCGGCAGGTTCCTCCTGACGCGCCCTGTCGGCCGCGATGGCTTGCTCGAATTCCGAGAAATCGATTTCCGCGGCGGCATCGCCGTCAAGCAGTGGCGTCGCCTCACGGGTTGGCTCCAGCGCCGCAAGATCGGCGGCGTCGAGCGCAAACGGGATCGTTTCGCTGAAGTCGGGCTGCGCAGGCTCCTGCACGGCAACGGACGCGGGCGCGTCGCTCAGTTGCGGCAGATCGAAGGTCGCGGGCTCGACCAGCACCGGGGCAGTCGGTTCGACCGCAACCGGCGCCGCAGCCACGGCTGTCGTAGCCACGGCTGTCGTAGCCACGGCACCCAGCGCCAACGGCACGAGGCGACCTTCGGTACGCATCGCCTCGGCGGAGGTGACGAATGCCTTCGGGCTCCATGCCTCGGCATGACCTGCGGCGATGTCTTCGACCCAGCGACCGAACGCGTTGAGCGTGTCTTCGGCGAGCGTGAGCAGATCAGGTTGCGCGGGCTTTTGTTCGGCGAGCCAGGCATTGAGCACCTGCTCCATCGACCAGGCGGCCTCGCCAAACGCGTTCAGGCCGACCATGCGCGAGCTGCCCTTGAGCGTGTGGAACGCGCGGCGCAGCGTGGTCTGTTCGCTCAGATCGGCGGGAGCGCCATGCAGTGTTGCGATGGCGGCCTTGCCGTTGTCGATGACTTCGCGGGCTTCTTCGAGGAAGATCTGAAGCAGCTCGTCGTCTTCGTCGCCCGGGGCGGGCATGGGTGCGGACACGGGCGGCGTGAGGGGCTCGACACTGATCGTGACGGGCGAATCCACGGGCGCAAGCGCGCTGCTGTCGAGTTCGGTATCGAAGCCGAGCGTGTGCAGTTCCTGCGATGTGGCAGGAGCGACCGAGGCAGCGACATCCACCACCGCAGCCTGTGGTGCGGGTTCGACGACAGGTTCCGCGATGACCACGGGTGCGGCGGGCGCAGCTCCACGCGCCTGCACCACCGGTTCGGCAGCCTGGGGCAGATCCTCCGCACGAGCGCGCTTGGCGCGGCCCATCACCAGCTTGAGTTCGCCTTGGGTTTCGTCGTACACGAACAGCTTGCGCGCCATTGCGCGCTGGTAGCTCAGCATGTCGATCAGAAAACCCAGCGCGCCGAGGCTGTTGCCGAGCTTCTCGAACACCGTCGGGCGCTCTTGCTCGGTCACGTTGCCAACGATCAAACGCTCCACGGTATCGCGCATGTGCACGACCGCATGCGATGCCTGATCGAGCCCGAGCACGGACAGCACGCCGCGCATCTGGCCGAGACGACCCGGTACGTTGTTCAGCACGGTCACATCTTCCGGCGTGCGGAAGAACTGATCCATGGACTTTTCCGCGTCGGCCAGCGTGGCGCGCAGTTCATCGACCACGCTGCCCATGGTCTGGTGATCGCTGACGCGGCGGTACAACTCCTCCATCCACGGCTCGAGCGGCTCGGAATCGCCACCGGCAGCCACGCCATCAAGACGCTGGGCAAGGCGCCTGGCGCGCTCGCCCATGTGCTCCTGCGCCACGTCGAGTTCCTCGAACGAAGCCTGCAGATACAGCACCGCCGTGGCCACTTCCATGGCGAGCGCCGGTGCCGGAGGCTCGCCCGATTGTGCGGTCCGCTCGACCGTGCTCATCAGCGCAACGGCCAGCGGTTCGCTGCCAGGATGCAGCTTGCGCAGCGAGTCACAGACCAGGCTGAACTGGTCCACGGCGGGCTTGAGCTTGTTGCGGTCGCCACCGGCGAGTGCCGACCAGGTCTCGGTCGCCGTGCCGATGCGCTTGCGCGCCTGCACCAGCACCGTCGGGTCGTACAGGCCAAAGCGCGCGACGTTGTAGTCGACCGGCGGATGGTTCTGCAGACCGAAGGCCTCACGCACGGCGTCGAGCGCCGGGGTCGCAGGCTGGCCAGCGGCCGCCTCGGGCGACTTGGCCTGCGCGCAGAAGAACAGCAGTTCGTGCACCAGACGGTCGGCAATCGTGCGATCACCCTTGGCGAGCGTCGCGTACTGCAGCAGCACGCGCGAGGCCACGCGCTTCACGTAGACATCGGGCTTGAGCAGTCCGGCGTGCAGCGCTTCGAAGAAACCGCTGCAGATTTTCCAGAACGCGCGAATCTGGCGATCCGGCTCGCCGGCGGCAAAGCCCTGGCAGAGCGCGAGCAGCTCGGCATCGGCCGCCTGGTCACCACTCTTGATGATGCGCAGCACGGCGCTGTCGAGCTTGGCGCGCGTCTCGGCACCGTAGGCCAGCGGCGGCACGCTGATCGCAAATTCGGGCTCGCGGAAACGGCGCTCCACGGGCCACAGATCGGCGGGATGCACGCGCTCCACGCCATTGAGCGCCTGCGCTTCGCGATATTGGGGAACAGGGCGACGGCGGAGACCGGCTTGCCCGCAAGAACGCTCTCGAGATAGGCGACCAGCGCAAAGCTCGAGCGCTCGATGGTGTTGGCCGCTTCGTCCGTGCACAGCTCGGGACGCTGCACGTATTTTTGCACCGCAGATTCCAGCGCGCGAAGTATCAGCGCCGGGGGCACCATGCCCACCATCTCCAGCGCACCGCTGGCCTGGTGGAGCTGCTGACGTGCAACGCGCAGCGGCGAAACGTCCAGCGAAGCAAGATCCGAATCGCGTGCTATTTCTGCATCGCGAACAAAACGGCGCATGGACTTGACGGTGCCGTCCAGCGATTTGCGAAGTTCATCAAGCACCCAGGCGAGCGGACCCAGGTCCTGCTCGCCATGAGTCCAATCAGTGACCGAAGCGTTGGCAGCCTCAAGAGATGACATGGATTCGTCCCCGGCCCCCAAGGAGCCAGTTCGTTAAAGAGGAGGCAACAGCTGTCTCAGGCAATCTTGAAACGCGAAACAGATTGACGAAGCTCCTCTGCCACTTGCGACAGTTCGCGAACCTGCTGGGCCGTCGTACGCGTACCCTCACCGGTTTGCTCTGTCACTGCGAAAATGTGCTGGATATTCTCGGCCACTTCGTTGGCGAGTTCGGCCTCGCGCGAAGTGGAACTGGAGAACTGCTCGATCAGCTCGGACAGACGGCGCGACACGCGGTCGATCTCGGACAGCGCGGTACCGGCCGAGTCGGACAGACGCGCTCCTTCGACCACACCCTGCGTGGAGCGCTCCATGGCGGCCACGGCGTCCTGGGTATCGGTCTGAATCGCCTTCACGAGCGCCGAGATCTGGCGCGTGGCGTCTGCGGAACGTTCGGCCAGACGCTGCACTTCTTCGGCCACGACCGAGAAGCCGCGACCGGCTTCACCGGCGGACGCAGCCTGAATGGCGGCATTCAGCGCCAGCACGTTGGTCTGTTCGGTAATGTCCGAGATCAGTTCGGTGATTTCACCAATCTCCTGCGACGATTCGCCAAGGCGCTTGATGCGCTTGGAGGTGTCCTGAATCTGGTCGCGGATCGAATTCATACCGCCGATGGCGTTCTGCACCGCGGTCAGGCCCTGATCGGCAGCCTGCAGCGACTGGCGCGCCACCGCGGCCGACTCCTGCGCCTGCACCGACACGTCGTTAATACGATTCGCCATTTCCAGAACCGAGCGGCCGGTTTCGCGAATTTCGCGCAGCTGCTCGGTCGAAGCGGCCAGCAGTTCGGTGGACGTGGCGTCCACCTGCGCCGTGGTCTGCGCCACGCGGGTAGCGGTGTTCTGCACCGAGCCCACGAGCTGGCGCAGCTCTTCCACCGTGTAGTTCACCGAGTCGGCGATGGCGCCCGTGATGTCTTCGGTCACGGTGGCTTCCTGCGTCAGGTCACCCTCAGCAACCGACTGCAGTTCGTTCATCAAACGCAGAATCGCGGCCTGGTTCGCATCATTCACGCGCTTGGCTTCCTGCTCCTGACGCTTGGCGTCGCGCTGCAGCGATTCGGCTGCGGCCTGACGGTTGCGCGAGTCGCCCAGTTGGGCGCGGGAGATACCGATACCGCAAAGCAGAACGAACAGACCGGTCAGCACCAGCGCAATCAACTGGCCGATGCCAATGCCGCTGTCGTCCTTGAGTTTGGTCTGCAGGGTTTCCATGCCACGACGCAGAGGCTCGGAGTCGGCCACGATGGCGGACTGCGCCTCGCGTGCGGACACAAGGCCCTGCAGGTTGCCGAGAATCGCGCCGGCTTGCGTGCGGGTCTGGTCGTACAGCTTGATCAGGTTGCCGAGTTGCTCGCGTGTCTGCGCGTCGCGCGTTGCCGGCAGACGCAGTTCGGAACTGCCGTCAAGCAGGCCCTGAGCGATTTCCTTGAACGAATTCAAGTCCTTGCCGAGCAGGAACACGGCCTCGGGGCTCACGCCTTCGGTCGTCTGGAATTCGTTGGCCGACTTGCCGATACGCTGCGTCAACATGACGAGCTGACCGGCAGCGGAAATTTCTGCGGAGGATGCGTTTTGCTGCAGCTTGAGCGAGGAAACCGTTTCGGCGATTTCCAGCAGATCGGCAGACTGGCGATTGATGGTGCGCAGCGCGTCGCCGACCTGCGTCAGGATCGCCTGCTGACCCAGCACCACCTTGGAGTTGCGCGAGGCGCGATCAACCAGCGGAGAGATGGTGTCGAGTTCGGGCTTGAAGTCGTCGCCAAGCGCCTGCACGCCGAGCTCGCTGTCGCCACTGTTCAGCGCGCTCACATTGCGCGCCAGAACGTCCGAGCTGTCCTTGACGTCGGGGAAGGCCTGTGGTGCACCCACCAGCGCCTGCGATACCGACTTCGCCAGGCGCTGCGACTGCATCAGCGACTGACCGGTCGCGGTGAGCTGCTGCGCCACCCGGTTGGACTGCTGCAGCACCCAGCCGGCCAGCAGCGCCAGTACCACGAGACCGACGCCGAGCAACAGCAGCAGCTTGCGCTGGTGCACGGCGGCCGGTGCGCGGCCCAGCACGGGCAGCGTGATCACTTCACGATCGGCGAGATCGTCCTCTTCGCCGTACTGCGTAGCCTGGCCCGGATCGCCCTGCACGGTGTACATGCCCTCGTTCTGGAACGTGTCCGCCAGCGTACCCGCGACCAGTGAATCCTGCTCAGAGTGTTCAATCGTCTGCGCGGTGCCCGGCTCCGCCGTGGCTCCCTTGCGCTTGAACAGTTTGTCAAGAGAAAAAGACATAGTGCAACCCTAAGAAAATCTCAAACGCCAATACCTAGAAAAGCCGGACTCTGCGACAACGCCTGCAGATTCAATTCCTGCCAATGCGCGCCCTGCGCATCGGTGTAGCGGGACCCGAAGTACTCGGGCGCGCCTTCGCCGGGCGCATCCGAGGACACAAAGGCGTCCGTGCCGCGCAATCCCAGCAATTTGTCGACCATCAGCGCTGCGTTCACACCCAGCGCCGGATTCATCGCCAGCAGACTGGCATCCGCCAGTGCCTGCTCGGAGCGGTTGATCATCGTGCCCATGAGGCCACCGAGATCCACCACCCCCATCAAGGCGCCGCGCAGGTTGGCGACGCCCACGAACCAAGGCTGCGTGTACGGCACTGCCTGCACCCCGGTCCAATGAAAAATTTCACCCGAATGTCCGAGCGGCAACAGATACCGCTGCCCCGCGGTCTCCACGGCCAGCCAGGACGAGACATTCGAGCCTTCCGCGCGCGCCGCCTGAAGACGGCTGGCGAGACGGGTCTGGAGCTCCCTCAGAGCTTCGCGATTGGCCATGGATCCGCTTGAGCCTTCTTGTAATCAGTGGAAAATGAATCAGCTCAGCGAGTCGATCTTGGCCTGCAGTTCCGCAGGGTCCACCGGCTTGGTGATGTAGCCGCGCGCGCCCTGGCGCATGCCCCAGACGCGGTCGGTTTCCTGATTCTTGCTGGTACACATGATGATCGGCACGTCCGAATACAGCGGGTCACGTGCAATCGAACGCGTGAGCTGAAAGCCGTTCTGGCCTGGCATCACCACATCCATGAGGATCAGATCGGGCTTTTCCTCGGCAAGACGCTTGATTGCTTCTTCCGCGTTTTCGGCCGTGCGTACCTGCATGCCCTTCTTTTGCAACAAATCGGTCAGATACATCAGTTCTGTCTTCGAATCGTCGACCACCAAAACTTTCTGAATGGGCATTTAATTGACTCCTTGATCCACATTGCCAAACTGCTGCACGGCCTGCAGCAACTGGTCCTTGGTAAACGGCTTGGTGAGGTATTCCTGGCACCCGACCATGCGCCCGCGCGCCTTGTCGAAGACACCGTCCTTGGAAGACAGCATCACGACGGGCGTGTCGGAATATTTGGCATTGCGCTTGATGATCGCGCAGGTCTGGTAGCCATCCAGCTTGGGCATCAGAATGTCGCAAAAGATCAACTGAGGGTTGAAGTCGTTGATCTTCGACAGTGCATCGAAACCATCGTCAGCAAGCAGCACTTCGTGCCCGCCCTGCTTGAGGAAAATTTCCGCACTGCGACGGATGGTGTTGCTGTCGTCGACAACCAGCACCTTGAATGTCGGATTACCGCCTGTAGTCAATTTCTACCGCTCCCTAGAATCGAAAAATCGCAGCTGCGAGCGTTTTTCATCAGATTTCCACCATTTCGAAGTCTTCTTTGCGCGCGCCACATTCAGGACATGTCCAATTCATGGGTACTTGTTCCCATGGGGTGTTCGGTGCAATACCATGATCGGGAGCCCCTAGGGCCTCGTCATATATCCAACCGCAAATCAAACACATCCAGGTCATTGAATTTGTCACAGCTTAAAGAGCCTTCACATAGAATGCAACGATTGTATCTAGACATCACCATGAGATGCGGTTTTCGCGCCACCGGGTACGCTGGCGTCCGTACATGAAACAAGACTCCACATCCCCCATCTCCCCCCTTCCGACAACGAAGCCACTGACGAAATCGCCAGTGCAGTGTGCGTGATGACGTTCAACGCCAACGACCCCAGTGGAGCGGGCGGACTGACCGGAGATACGGCGGCTATCGCCTCTGTTGGAGCCCATGCGCTAGCCATTGTGACTGGCACCTATGTCAGAGACACAACGGAAATCGTCGATTTTTTTGCTTTCGACGATGACACTGTGGCAGATCAAGCGCGAACTGTTTTTCAGGATATGCCCGTACAGGCCATCAAGGTAGGCTTCGCTGGCAGCCCCGAAAACCTCGCGGTCATCGCCGAGCTGACCGCCGACTACGCCGACGTTCCAGTGATTGCCTACATGCCCAGCCTGTCATGGTGGAGCGATGACCTGATCGACCAGTATCTCGATGCCTTCATGGAATTATTGCTTCCGCAGACTTCGGTGTTGGTAGGAAACCACAGCACGCTGCGCCGCTGGCTGCTGCCGGACTGGGAAAACGACCGCTTGCCCACTCCGCGCGAGATTGCAATGGCCGCGTCCGACAAGGGCGTGCCCTACACACTTGTAACAGGCGTACCCGTCAACAAACAGCATTTCGACAACGTTCTGTGCTCCCCGCAGGCCGTGCTCGGCAGCGGCCAGTTCGAGCGCTTCGAGGTCAGCTTTGCCGGCGCGGGTGACACGCTGTCGGCGGCGCTCGCGGCACTGGTGGCGTGCGACAACGATCTGGGCGATGCGACCAAGGAGGCGCTGAGCTATCTGGACGGCTGCCTGCTCGCGGGCTACCGCCCGGGCATGGGCCAGTTGATTCCCGACCGCATGTTCTGGGCCCAACCCGACGACGAGGATGAGGACGAGGAGGCGTCCTCCAACGAACCCGGCGGCGCTGCGAGCGACGTCGATGCTTTTCAGATTCCACCCCATGACACATCCCACTGATTTGAATGTTTCCCTGTTCGAACGCGCCAGGCAGGTGATCCCCGGCGGCGTGAACTCTCCCGTGCGCGCGTTTGCGGCCGTGGGCGGTACGCCGCGCTTCGTGGAACGTGCACGCGGCGCGCATTTCTGGGACGCCAACGGCCAGCAGTTCACCGACTACATCGGCTCATGGGGTCCGATGATCCTGGGTCACGGTCACCCCGAAGTCGTCGCCGAGGTGCAGAAGGCCGTGCTCGAAGGCTTCTCGTATGGCGCTCCGACCGAACGTGAGATCGAGCTTGCCGAGGCGATCCTGAAGCTGATGCCGTCGATGGAGATGGTGCGCCTCGTGAGCTCGGGCACCGAAGCCGGCATGAGCGCACTGCGTCTGGCGCGCGGCTTCACGGGCCGCAACAAGATCATCAAGTTCAATGGCTGCTATCACGGCCACGCAGATTCGCTGCTTGTGAAGGCGGGCTCTGGCCTCGCCACGTTCGGCGCTTCGTCGTCCGCCGGTGTGCCCGCCGACGTGGTCAAGGACACCATCGTTCTGGAATACAACGATCTCGACCAGCTTGAGGAAGCGTTTGCACAAATCGGCGGCGAGATCGCCTGCGTGATCATGGAGCCGATTGCGGGCAACATGAACTTCGTGCGCGCCAGCGTCGATTTCACGCGCCGCATTCGCGAGCTGACGCTGGAACACGGCGCGCTGATGATCTACGACGAGGTCATGACCGGTTTTCGCGTGGCGCTCGGCGGCGCGCAAAGCCTCTACGCGCAGCAGATCGAAGGCTTCAAACCCGACATCACGGTAATGGGCAAGGTGATTGGCGGCGGCATGCCGATGGCCGCGTTCGGCGCGCGCCGCGAGATCATGGAAAAGCTCTCGCCGCTCGGCCCGGTGTATCAGGCCGGCACGCTGTCGGGCAACCCCATCGCCACGGCCTGCGGCCTGAAGACGCTGGAGCTGATCAGCCAGCCTGGTTTTCATGACGCGCTGCACGCAACGACCGCGCGCCTGATGGTCGGCCTGAAAAAAGAAGCCGACGCTGCCGGTGTGGCTTTCAGCGTGGACCATCAGGGTGGCCTGTTCGGCTTTTACTTCCTGCCCGAATTGCCCAGCACCTACACCGAAGTGATGAAGACCGACGGCAAGGTGTTCAACCGGTTCTTCCACGGCATGCTCGAGCACGGTCACTACTTTGCACCGGCGCTGTATGAGGCGGGCTTCGTGAGCGGCGCGCACACCGATGCCGACATCGACAAGACCATCGAAGCGGCGCGTGAGGTATTTCGGACACTTTAGCGCGCGCAAAACGTCACGCGCGGCTTCGATGTGAACGGATGGACGTCCACCACGGCGTCCATGCCGTACACACCGGCGATATGGTCCGCAGTGAGCACCTCCCGGGGTGATCCCTCGGCCACCAGTTGGCCTTCGTGCATGAGATAGAGCCGGTCGCAGTATTGCGCGGCGATGTTCAAGTCGTGCAGCACGACCAGCGTGCTGCGTCCCGCTTCACGCACCAGCGCCATCAGCTCGTGCTGGTAGCGCACGTCCAGGTGGTTGGTCGGCTCGTCGAGCAGCAGGCATTGCGGCTGTTGCGCAAGAGCGCGCGCAAGCAGCACGCGCTGTTTCTCGCCGCCGGAGACACGCGCGAAATCGCAGTCACGCAGATGTGTGCATCCGACCTGTTCCAGGCAGGCGCTCACCCATTCGCGATCCCGCGCCGAGTCTGCGGCCCACGGCAGTCCGCGCGCGCGATGCGGAATGCGGCCCATCATCACGACCTCATCGACCGACATGTCGAACACCGGGTCGAACTCCTGCGTGAGCACCGCCACCTGACGCGCGAACTCCCGGTCCGGCATGCCCCGCACATCACGCCCACCGAGCAACACCGCACCGGCATCGGGCCGGATCACGCGATACAGCATGCGCAGCAGGCTCGACTTGCCGCAGCCATTCGGACCGATCAGGCCGACGCATTCACCAGCGCGCAGTGCCATCGACACATCGCCCACAACCGGCTTTCCCGCGACGCTCCAGCGCAGGTTGCGGGTCTCGAGCAGCGCGGGCCTCATGCCGACTTCCGCGCACCGCGACTCTGCCGGGCGAGCATCCAGACAAAGAACGGCCCACCGATCAACGCGGTAATCACGCCCACCGGCACCTCCATCGGCGCGAACAGCACGCGCGCGAGCAGGTCGACCAGCACCAGGAATGCAGAACCCAACAGCGCTGCGAGCGGCAGCACGCGCCGGTGATCCGAGCCCACGAGCATGCGTGTGACGTGCGGCACGACCAGCCCCACAAAGCCGAAGGCACCGCTTGCGGCGACCATCACTCCGGTGAGCAGCGAGATCACCACAAACAGCCTGCGCCGCAGCGCCTGGGTATTCACGCCGAGCGTGGTTGCGGTTTCATCGCCGGTCATCAAGGCATTGAGCGATGCCGACTGCGAGAGCAGCCATGCGATGCCCAGCCCTAGAGTCACCGCAGGCAAGGCCAGCGTGTCCCACTGCGTGCCGGCCAGGCTGCCGAGCGTCCAGGTCATCAACGCCCCGGCGAGATCGCGCTGCCCCGAAGTCAGCGTGATCAGGCTCGTCAAACCGGTAAGAAAATAGCCAATCGCCACACCGCTCAGAATCAGACGCGTGGCCGGCTGCGCACCCGTTCGTGTTCTCGCCAACCAATAGACCGCCGTGGTAGCCCCAAGCGCGCCGACGAAGGCACCCACGGAGATCGCGTAGACGCCCGCCGCCGCAAAACTGCCGAATGCCAGCACCGACACCGCCCCTACGGACGCGCCCGATGAAATGCCGAGCATGTAGGGATCGGCCAGCGGGTTGCGCACCATGGCCTGCATGATCACGCCCACCGTGGCAAGGCCCGCGCCCGCGAGCAACGCCATGGCAACGCGCGGCGCGCGCACCTGCCAGACAATCTGGTGCTGCTGCACGCCGAGGCCGGACGTCGGCAGCAGGCCGAACAGTTCGTGCACCACGATGCGCCACACCGATGCGGGCGCCACCTTGACCGATCCCAGCGCCACGCCCGCAGTTATTGCAACGACGAGCAGCAGCGTCAACAGGCCGAGCCAGATTCCGGAGTGATGTCTGCGCATGCGATGCACGGTTTATCCGATCCGCATGGCTATTTTTGCGCGCCCACAAAGCGCTCGGGGTGCAACTTGCGCGCGAGCGCCTCCGCCATGTCGACGTTGCCGGGACCGGGTGTCGCCTGCGCGTAGCGCATCACGAAGAAGCGGCGATTGCGGATCGCACTGACCTGGGAAAGCTCGCGCTTGCCCAGCAGAAAATCAATCTTGCCTTGCGCATCTGGCTGGCCGTAGTCGACGATGATGATCCACTCGGGATTGCGGGCAATCACGTCTTCCCAGTTGCCCGTCGGCCAGTTGCTTTCGATGTCGGAGAAAATGTTTTCGCCACCCGCCGCTTCGATCATCGCGTGCGGCATGCCAAAGCGACCCACGGTCACCGGCAGGCGCTGGCCGCTGTCGAACACGAACACTCTGGGCCGTTTTTCCAGCCCCCGCATGCGCTCGGCAAGCGCGTGGACGCGCGTCTCGATGGCGCCGAGCCGGTCGGCGTTGCGCTCTTCGACATCAAAGATGCGCGCCAGATTTCGCATGTCCGCGACGCCGTCGACGAGCGAGACGCGCTCGCGCTTTTGCACGTGGATGCACGATTCGCGCAGCACATACGAATCGATGGCGTATCGCGCGAGCAATTCAGGCGTGACACCGCCCGCGCGAAAGCCGTAGTTCCAGCCGGCAAACACGAAATCGGCCCGCACGCCAAGCATGCTCTCGAGGTTCATGCTCTTGCGCGAAAGATCGGGCACTCCCGCAAGCGCTGCGCGGTACGCGGGCGAGAGTTCCTTGTCGCCCGCAATGCCCGAGTAGCCCACAAGTTTCGGCCCGAGCCCGAGAAACAAAAACATCTCCGTGATGTTCGAATCGTGCGTGACGGCGCGCTGCGGAACCGCTGTGTAGGTGACCGGCTTGCCGCATACATCGATCACAACGGGCCGCGCCCGCTCGGCACGCTCCGCACGCGCGGCACCGCCCAGTGCAAGCAAGGTCGCGAGGAAAACCGCCGCGCGCACGCGCCAGTGAGAATTCAGACAGAGCATCTTCGCGTCCCCGTTAAGCCGTGCGTCAGAAGCGCAATTGACCAATCAACTCGACGCTGCGGCCCGGTGCGACGTACCACTGCCCGTCGCTCTGCGCGTTCGTCGCAAAGAGCCGATCCGACAGATTGCGTACCACGAGACTCAGCGAGCTTGCGCGGCTCATGTCCCAGCGCACCACCGCATCGGCGACCGCGTAGGCAGGCAGGCGCGAGGTGTTGGCATCGCTGGCAAAGCGATTGCCGACGTGCCGCAGTCCGAGCGACGTCTGCCATGCGCCGATGCGGTAATGCGCCCAGAGATTGGCGGTGGTGGCGGGAACATTGCGCGGACGATTACCTGCCCGGTCGGCACCGGAGTTCGGGTCCAGAAGCTCGTCATACTTCGCCTTCACATAGGCCACATTGCCATCGAAACGCAATGCGGCGTTGACTTTGTAGGCGGCGCTCAACTCCACACCGCGCGAAGACTGCTTGCCGCCTTGAATCGAGAACGCCGGCCGCACGGGATCGCGCGTGATGATGTCCTGCTTGCGGATATCGAATACCGCCAGCGTCAGTTCGCCGCGATCATCGGGCAGTTGCTGCTTCCAGCCGATTTCCGCCTGCCGTCCGCGTGTGAGCTTGAACTGGGTCTGCGTTGCCGACAGGGCCAGCAGGCTGCTCACCGGATCATGCCCCTGACTGACCTGGGCGTAGAGGCTGCGGCGCTCGTCCAATCGGTAGGTGCCGCCCAGACGCCAGGACGTGCCAGCCAGATCGGTATTCGCGGTGGAGCCGTTGATCAGGTTGCGGCGATCAAACGCATACCAGTCGCGCCGCACGCCCGCCATCAGCAACCACTGCGCCGAGAGGTTCCACGCGTCCTCGACGTAGAGCGAGTTCTGGCGCAAACGCGTGCCGGTGCGCGGCAAATAGGGATCGGGGCTAGACCAATATCCGCGATCAGGGCGCCATGCATCCACATGGTTGGTCGGCGTGCCGTAGGGCGAATTGCTGAACTGTGTATAGCGCGCCTCGGAGACGTCCCAGCCGATGGCAAGGCGGTGATCGGCGAGCTTCCAGTCCGCTGCAGCGCGGTTGCCCCTCTGGTCGAGTGCATGGCCGATCTCCAGATAGTCGTCTCGCGCAACCTGACCCGTGGCGGGATTGAAGAGATGTGATTCCGAATTGCGCCAATGGCGGTCGGCCTTGAAGAAGTAGAACTCTTCCCGCAGCGTCAACGCATCGCTTGCGCGCCATTCGGCCTTGGCGCGAGCGCGCTTGTCCTCGTAGTGAATGTCGCTGTCGATCACGTTGTAGTTCCGCTCGCGCAGCGAACGCACGATGCGGCCATCCACCACGGGCGTTCCGAAATAGCGCTCAGGCTTTTGATCGGCGATGTCGGCGGTGATATCCACCTTGAGATCGGCACGCGGCTGCCAGCGCAGACCCGTCATCAACTTCTGGCTGCTGGCGCGGCCCATGTCGCGCTCTCCGTCGGTGTGCTGACCATAGGCATCGATGCGATAGCTCAGCGTCTCGTTGATCGCGCCCGTGGTTCCCAACCCGAGCCGCGCCGTACCGTGGCCTCCGGCGCCGACGAGCAGATCGGTCGAGCGTTCCCGACTCGGCTGCTTGCGCACCGCGTTGATGGTGCCGCCCATGGTGCCGCTGCCGTAGACGATCGAAGCCGGGCCGCGCAGCACGTCGATGCGCTCATAGCCCCAGGCATCGTTGGGATAGGTCAGCGTGCCGGACGCCACGCCCAGCATCATGCCGTCCTCTGCAACGCCAACCGAGTTCACGCCGCTGAAGCCCCGGCTCGAAAAGGACAGGCCGCCATTGCCCGGACTGCCGTTCACCGTGAGCCCGACGGTGCGCGTCACCGCGCCGGTCACGCCGAAATCGGCGCGCTCCTCGATCTGCTGCGAAGACACCGTGGACAGGCTCGCGGGAGGTCCTGCACGGGCACGTTCACGCTCGCGCCTGATGAGGCGGAATTGGCTAGCCCGAGTGCGGAATCGACCACAGGCGTTGCGTGCACCTGAACCTCGGCAGACTGGTCTGCGCCCCTACGGGCGCGCTCAGGCACGCGCATGTGGCCGCGACGCAGGCGTGCAGCGCCATGGGCCGCAACGCGGGCAACGGGAAATGAAGAAAGGAAAATGGAAATGGAGATGCGGTCGCGCAATCGGTTGGCGACGCAGGCAGAAGGTTCGAAGAGAACATGTTTTCAGACAGAGCAAGGACTGCCTGAAGTGCGACCCCATTGCACGCGAACACCGCGTCAGCACCTTGAAGCGGCACCGCACTGGCCTCGCAGAAATGAAGGCCGTCCACACCCCGCAGACAGTCATGGTTTCAGTGCATTGCACCGGAATGTCTGCAGGCCGGTCTCCGGGCTCATAGACGATGGGCGCTGCGCGCACATTGGCATTCCGCCTTCCCGACCTTGCCGCCTTGGAAAAAATTTCCGCGCGACATCGTCAGTGACTGCGGCCCCGCCTGAGCGAAACCGCGTGGAATGCTTTCCATCTACTTACCGTTGCGGGGCAGCCAAGGCTTCCAGTCATCGTGATCATTGCGACCGCCGACGATTGACCTTGTTCCCGTTTCACCCACGAACGTGGGCACCTGCAAACGCTTGTTCGTTGCGAACGTCAAGCCCGCGCGGAACCCGCGAATCGTAGCATGCTTCAACGCGTTGTAACAGCCGCAGGCGCACTCGCTGGAGGGTCGGAAGCGGTGCTGGCCGAAGCTGCGCCAGGCGTCAACGCGATCATCCACTGCGCCATTTGCAGGGCCTGCTGCTGCGTGATCTGCGGATGGCGCGGCATGATGTTGCGGCCCCATTCGCCCGCGCCGCCTTCACGAATCTTGCGCGCGATGTATTCAGCGCCGTCTGCGCGCGCGGCGTAGCGTTTGCCGATATCGGCGAAGGTCGGTCCGACGTAGCTGCGCTCGAACCCGTGGCAGCGCATGCAGTCGGAACCCTGCACCAGGGCCTTGCCCGCGAGCAACTCGGGGCGTGCCTGCATGGCCGCATCCTGCCGCTCGGAGACGGGATCGGGCCGCATGATCAGCCAGCCCACGTTGGCGACGCCGAACGCCACCATCACCATGAAGATCACGATGGCCCAGCCCAGCCACCTGGGCCGGCGGGGCGCATCGTCTTCGTCGTCGTTGCCTGCCACTGATGCGAACTACGATCAGTGACGGAAGTGGCGCACGCCCGTGAACACCATGGCCACGCCGCGTTCGTTGGCCGCATCGATCACCTCCTGATCGCGCATCGAACCGCCGGGCTGCGCCACGCAGCTTGCACCCGCATCGACCACCACGTCGAGCCCATCGCGAAACGGGAAGAACGCATCGCTTGCGACCACCGTATTCTTCAGCGTGAGCTTGGCGGCCTCGGCCTTGATCGATGCGATACGCGCCGAATCGAGGCGCGACATCTGGCCTGCGCCGACACCCATCGTCATGCCGTTCTTGCAGAACACGATGGCGTTGGATTTCACGAACTTCGCGACCTTCCAGGCGAACAGCAGGTCCTGCAGTTCTTCGGGCGTCGGCTGCTTGACCGTGACGACCTTCAAATCGGCCAATTGCAACTCATGGTTGTCGGCGGTCTGCAGCAGGATGCCCGAACCCACGCGCTTGGATTCGATGGCGTTGCGGCCATTGTCCCAATCGGTCTTGCCGCCTTTGGGCAGGGCAATCTGCATCAGGCGCACGTTCACCTTGCTCTTGAAGATCTCCAGCGCCTCGGCGCTGAATTCCGGGGCCATCAGCACTTCGACGAACTGTTTGGAAACCGCTTCGGCCGCGGCCTTGTCCACCGCCCGATTGAAGGCAATGATGCCGCCGAATGCGCTCGTCGGATCGGTCTGGAATGCCTTGGCATAGGCCTCGTGCGCATCCTTGCCGACGGCGACGCCGCAAGGGTTGGCGTGCTTGACGATCACGCAGGCCGGCTCGACAAAACTCTTGACGCACTCCCACGCCGCATCGGCGTCGGCAATGTTGTTGTACGAGAGTTCCTTGCCCTGCAATTGCACGCCGGTCGCGAGCGAGCCCGGGGCGGGATACAGGTCGCGATACCAGGCCGCTTGCTGATGGCTGTTCTCGCCGTAGCGCAGATCCTGGATCTTGATGAACTGACTGTTGGCCTGCGCCGGGAACACGGTGCGCTCGGGCACATAGGCTTGCGAGAGCTTTTCGTCCTCGAACGTTACCGACGACAGATAGTCGCTGATCGCGCCGTCGTACTGCGAGATGCGGTTGAACGCGGCCACCGACAGTTGAAAGCGCAGCTTGTCGCTGAGCTTGCCGCCCGCCTTGAGTTCGCCGATCACGGCAGCGTACTGGTCGGCGGCGGTGATCACACCCACGTCCTTCCAGTTCTTGGCCGCCGAGCGCACCATTGCCGGACCGCCGATGTCGATGTTCTCGATGGCATCGGCGAGCGTGCAGCCGGGCTTGGCGACGGTCGCTTCAAACGGATAGAGATTCACCACCAGCAGGTCGATGGTGTCGATGCCGTGCTCCTTCAGGGCCGCCATGTGCTCGGGCAGATCGCGGCGCGCGAGCAGGCCACCGTGCACCTTGGGATGCAGCGTCTTCACGCGGCCATCGAGCATTTCTGGGAACTGCGTGAGCTGCGCCACCTCGGTCACGGGCAAGCCCTTGTCGGCCAGCAGCTTGGCGGTGCCGCCGGTGGACAGAAGTTGCACGCCGAGGTCGTGCAATGCCTCTGCAAATTCGACGATGCCGGTTTTGTCGGAGACGGAGATCAGTGCTTTCATTTTTCGTACAGCAGAAGTTCAGGTAATCGGCGCGCCATTGCAGCCCGGGCGTGCAACGGTCGTGGGTTCAATCAATCATTCAAGCAGTCGGTCAGCCAGCCCGCCATCCAAACGATGGCTGCAATATTGCCGAGCCGCCGTTCACAGCAGCTTGTGTTCGACCAGCTTCTTGCGCAGCGTATTGCGATTGAGCCCCAGCCACTCGGCGGCGCGTGACTGGTTCTCGTTGGCCTGCGTCATCACGACCTCCAGCAGCGGCTTTTCAACGAGGCGGATCACCATGTCGTATACGCCGTCGGGAGACTCTCCGTCGAGATCGCGAAAATAGCTCTGCAGGCTCTCACGAACGCTGTCTTCAATGTTGTTCTTGCTCATGGGTCGATTCCCTCAGTTCCGAAGCTGCGTTCGCATCCGCAAAATCAAGGCACGGCAGCCGGTCCATTCGTGCGCCTAGCGCATCGAAATAGTCCGCCACCGCGCGCCATTGCGCTGCGCAGTCATCCAAAGTGTTGATATGTTGTCTCAGTTCTTCGCCGCCTGGCAGCGCACGCACATACCAGGCGATGTGCTTGCGCGCACTGCGCACGCCGGTCTGCTCGCCGTAGAGCTGGTAGTGATCCTGCAAATGATCGAGCAGCAGACGACGCACCTCGGCCACGAGCGGCGGCGCGAGCTGCTCGCCCGTTGCGAGAAAATGGCCGATCTCGCGGAAGATCCATGGTCGCCCCTGCGCCGCGCGGCCCACCATGATGGCGTCGGCCCCGGTGGCGGCGAGCACGTCGCGTGCCTTCTGGGGGCTGTTCACGTCGCCATTGGCAACCACCGGTACGCGCACGGCATTCTTCACGGCCGCGATGGTGTCGTATTCCGCAAAACCCTTGTAGCCCTGCTCGCGCGTGCGTCCGTGCACGGTCAGCATCTGGATGCCGACGTCTTCAAAGGCGCGCGCCAGCGTCACCGCGTTGCGCTGCTCGTTGCACCATCCGGTACGCATCTTGAGCGTGACCGGCACATTGTGCGGAGCCGCCGCCTCGACCACGGCCTGCGCGATTTCCACGGCCAGCTTCTCGTTCTGCATGAGCGCCGATCCGGCCCACTTGTTGCAGACCTTCTTGGCTGGGCAGCCCATGTTGATGTCGATGATCTGCGCGCCGCGATCGATGTTGTAGACCGCCGCTTCGGCCATCATCGCGGCGTCGGTTCCGGCGATCTGCACCGAGATCGGGCCCGGTTCGCCGTCGTGATTGGCGCGGCGCGAAGTTTTGAGACTGTTCCAGAGATCCTTGCGCGACGTCACCATTTCACTGACCGCATACCCCGCGCCAAGCGCCTTGCAGAGCTGGCGAAACGGCCGGTCGGTCACCCCCGCCATGGGAGCAACAAACAGGTTGTTCGCCAATGGGATATGACCAATGTGCAGGGCAGACATAGGGAGGAAAAGGCTTGAAGAGGCGGCAAAGCGCAGGAAAAGAGGCGCGATTATACCTGCCCAAAAATTAGGCAGCGCAGAATACCGGCGAGGCCAGCGCGGACGGTTCACACGCCACTTGACGACGGCCAGAAATTGTCCACCTGCGCTGACACACGGGCGCATGCCCAAGGGCCTACACTTGCGGGCCTATGGAAGCATGGCTACATCAATTGCTGGAATGGCTCGCGCTGCCCCAATTCGGGCTGAGCACGATCTTCATCGTCTCGTTCATTTCGGCCACGCTGCTGCCGCTGGGCTCCGAACCTGCAGTGTTCGGGCTCATCAAGCTCAATGCCGATCTGTTCTGGCCTGCGGTTCTGATCGCCACGGCCGGCAATACGCTGGGCGGCATGGTCAGTTGGTGGATGGGGCTTGGCGCGCACAAGGCGTGGAACGCCGCGCGCAAACGCCGACTCGAAGGGCATCCCGAACTCGCACACCACAAAAGGCCGCGCGAACTCTCGCGCACGGAACGACGCGCGCGCGTGTGGCTGCGCAAGTTCGGCGCCAAGACCTGTCTGCTGAGCTGGCTGCCCGTGGTCGGTGATCCGCTGTGCGCGGTCGCGGGCTGGATGCGCCTGCCGTTCTGGCCCTGCGCAGGCTACATGGCCATCGGCAAGTTCCTGCGCTATCTGGTGATGACGACGGTGCTGCTCAAAACCATTCCGCTCTGAGAATCACGGCAGAAATGCTGGCGAGAGCAGGCGCAGCCCCACCGATATCCAGCGATCACCGCCACCGCCAAACCGGTTTCCGTAAGTGGTATCGACCTGCACGCGCTCGGGCACCAGCCAGTAGCGCACACCCACCTGATAATGCGGCCTGCCATCGGCCGCGCCAAAGGTTTCCATGACGGCAAAGGATCGATCGGTGAGTCGTGTTTCACTGCCAACGCCCCACATCACGTGACTACGCCGGGTGCCCTGGTCGCGCTGCCAGCCAAGGTTCGTGTGCAGCACAAAGCGATCCCCGGCAAACGAAAAGCTCATCGGAACGAAACCGTACCAGTCGCGACCCGCGCCCGCGCTCGCACGTGGATCGCGCACCGTGCCGAGCACCAGCCCCGCGCCCCAGCCATTGGTCTCAAGCGGCTTGAAGAGCGTCTTGCCCTGCAGCACCTGTGCCGAAGCGTGAGTTGCGCCACCGCTCTCGCGCGTGATGGCGCCACCGAGCGTCAGTTCCAGATTGCCCGTGAAGTTGCACGCGGGCTGAGCCCAGAATTCGTTCGTTCCATCCTGATTGCGTCGCGCCCAGCTCTCGACCTGGCAGGCCTTGGGATCGACCACGCGCGCATCGTCCGTGATCATCGGACGCGCAGCGTATGCGCTGGCCGCGCCGAGCAGCAGCGGGGCAAGGACAGCCACCCTCAGTGGTGCGGCGACGATCTTCAACGAATTCATGGGGACGGCATCTTTCACGAAAGCGGCGCATTATCCAGCCCGCAAATGACGTGATCGTTAATGCCCGAGAGCACCGCTCAGCCATAGATTCCGATGACGGGACACCTTCCGTGCCATTGCCCGGAGCGGCCCGTTCCGGTCATCTGCGCCGCGCGGGGTTCATGCATCGAGCCCGATATCGAGCACGCGCGTGCTGTGCGTGATCCATCCCACCGCGATCTGGTCGACGCCCGTCGCCGCCACCGCTGCGGCCGTGTCGGGCGTGATGCGGCCCGAGGCTTCGGTGATCGCGCGGCCTTTGCACATGCCCACGGCGGCGCGCAGATCATCGAGACCCATGTTGTCGAGCAGCACCACATCCACGCCCAGCTCGAGCGCGACCTGCAATTGCGCGAGCGTGTCCACTTCCAGCTCGATCTTCACCATGTGGCCAACGCCAGCACGCGCACGCTTCACCGCCGCTTCGACACCACCAGCGAGCGCGATGTGATTGTCCTTGATGAGTACCGCATCGTCGAGACCAAAACGATGGTTGCTGCCGCCGCCGACACGCACCGCGTATTTCTGCAACGCGCGCATCCCCGGCATGGTCTTGCGCGTGCAGGTCACGCGCGCGCCGTGTCCTTTGATGGCCTCGGCAATCGAATGCGTGGCAGTGGACACTCCGCTCAGATGGCACAGATAGTTCAGCGCCACGCGCTCGGCGCTCAAGATGGCTCGGCCCGATCCGCGTATGCGCGCAATCTCGGTGCCCGGCGCCAACAGCGTGCCATCGGCGCAAATGACCTTGAATTCAAGGCGCGAATCCATCAGCGAGAACGCGAGGCGAGCCAGATCGAGCCCTGCCAGCACACCCTCCTGCCGCGCGATCAGCCGCAGCTCGGCCTGCGCGTGCGCAGGCACGATGGTGTCGGTCGTGAGATCGCCAGCACGCCCGAGATCTTCGAGCAGCGCCATGCGCACCAGGGGTTCGAGCATCACGTCCGGCAGCGGAGGAATGGGCAGCGGGAAAGTCTCTTTTTTTATGCTCATTTTGAGTATATTAAGTCGAAAAATGGGAGTGCTCGTTATGCTAAACATGAGCATAAGCTCCGTCAAGCGCATGGAAATTCCCGCCGCGCGGGCGGGCGCGGGAAGGAATCAGCCGCGTGCCAGCGGCAGCTTGTTGCCCGACATCGCGCGCTCCAGAATCACATGGCGGCGGAACCGGAACAGCTTGGCCGGTCGCCCCGCCGCGCCTATCGCCATCGCTCCGGTTTCCTCGACCAGCGCCTGCTGCTCGATCTGGCGGCGAAAGTTCTGCTTGTGCAGGCCACGCCCGCGAGAGCTTCCACGGTGTGCTGCAATTGCAGTAGCGTGAATTCGGGCGGCATCAGCTCGAAAACCACGGGCCGGTATTTGATCTTGGCGCGCAGACGCGCCATGCCCGTCGCCAGAATGCGGCGGTGATCGTGGCCCATGCTGGCACCCGGCAGCAGCGTGCCGCCCTCCGACTCAGAACGAATGCCGTAACGCTGCGACTCTTCGACGAGCCCGGCCTCGAACAGCAACTCATAGCGCTGGAGCACCAGCTCCTCGTTCCACTCGTTGTCACCGTGACCAAACATCACCGCCACACGTTGCGTGCGCTGTCTTCTGAGCGCCGCATTGGGCGCGCCGCGACACCATTCGCGCAGGCGCGGCGCGATGAGCTTGCCCACCAGTGCGGGCTCGCCATCACGCACATCCTCCCACGGAAAATAGCGGTACCAGTCATGCCAGCCGGGCTGGGCCGCACCCTCGTCGTCGGCCTCGCGCGTGAGCCCCAGGTAGCTGATCGAAATCGCCCGCATGCCCATGGCCTCGGAGCGGTCGCGGTCGGGGAAGGTATAGAGCTGCTCGACGTAGCCGAGCGGATGGTGCGTCTGGTTTTCCACCCATTCGCGCAGGCTCGCCTGGAGCGAGCGATGACCGGCGGTGAACGGCCCGGCAGGCAAGGTACGTCCATCCTGCGTGGTGAGAACGCGCGGCTGGCCTGCGGTGACGGCGGCCAGCACCGCCACCAGATCGGCCTGCACACAATGATGGTCGGATTTCTTTGCGCTCAAGGTGATGGGAATTTTTGCACGGCGTGATTGCCGGACGGCAAAAATTATCCCATGGGGTCGCCGGGCTCGAACGCTGATGCGCTCACGCTTCGCGAAGCAGCATTGCGTTTACAGGTGCGAACATTTAGGCACAAATAGCACCGCCGATCGTGCGGCATTGCGTCGAACCAGCCGGATCGCTCGGATGCCGTGGGCGGCGTCATCAACATCATCACGCGCAAGGTCGGCAATGAATGGGTGGGCTCGGCCACGTGAACGGCACGCTGCAGCGCAACGGTGACCGCTGCGACAACCATGGAGCCAACGTCTATCTGAGCGGCCCGATCAAGCAGGACCTGCTCGGCCTGACCGTGCGCTCAAGCACCTTCCACCGCGAGGCGTCGGCGCTTGAGCCCACAGGGGACGCGGGCAACGCCGTCATCAGCACGCGCGTCCCGAGCCCGGTGAAGGCCGCCGCCTCTGGCTTTCCGCGACCGTGGAGTTCTGATCGGGCTGCGCATCGTTCACTGCATCTGCTGCAGATTGCCGATGCGCACCAGCATCTCGGTGAACATCTGCATGTCGGCTTGAAGATCGGGCACTTCCTTGTACTCCAGCGCGTTGTGTGCCGTGTACTTCTTGCCCGGCATTGCAGGGCCGAAGTTGATGGCGTTGGGCATCAGCTTGGCCGTGGTGCTGCCCGCCGTCGGCACCGGCTTGGCATCAAGCCCGGTGGTGTCGCCAAAGATGTTCAGCAGCGTCGCCAGCCACGCGCCCCTGGGGTCGCGCGCCATCCAGTTGCCCTGGGTGTAGTCGATCTTCACCGGCACCTTGGCCGCAGCGCTCCAATCGGCAATGCCCTTTTCCACGCTTGCCTTCAATTCCTCGGGCGACCTGCCGCGTGGCATGCGCGCATTGGCAGTCACTTCCAGTTGCCCGTTCGATGCCTTGATGAAATTGGGCGAGATCGTGAGTGGTCCCATGAAATCGTCCGCATACGCGAGCTTGAGCGCGTTGCCGAAGTAGTCGAGGCCGTACACCGCATTGATGTAGCGAACCGCATCGGTGTACTGGTTGCGTTGCAGCAGCGCTTTCTCGCCAGCGGCTTGCTGCAGCAGTGTCTGCTCCATAAACAGCGCGAGACGCGGCACCGGATTCACGCCTTCTTCCGGGCGCGATCCATGGGCCGAGGTACCGGTGACCTTGATGTCCAGCTTGTTGGCGCCGGTCGCGATGTCGATGCTGAACTTGCCGAGTTTCTGGTGGGCGTCCACAAAACCGTCCCTGGCCGCTTGCAGCTTGCGGGCCACCGCCGCGAGCGCGGTCGCATCGCCCGCTTCGATGCTCGCCGTCGCCGTCTGCGCAATCGCGTTGGAAGACGCCGCGCCAGCCATCGCGGTCATCGTCGGCTGCTGTGCGTCGGCGCTCTGCACATCGGCAAAGAATGCCTTGATCGCGCCCGTGCCTTTTTCCGCAACCACCGCCGGGTACTTGCTGTCCAGCACGATGTTGTGCTCGGGCAGCGTGGTCTTCTCGCGGTAGTACTTCATCGCATCGCCACCGGTTTCCTCGGTGGTCTCGATCATCAACCGAATGCCGCGCGCGAGCGGCAGCCTGGAATCCTTCACCGCCTTCATCGCGTAGAGCACCGTGGCGATGGACCCCTTGTCGTCGATCGTGCCGCGACCATAAAGCTTGTCTCCAACGCGCGTGACCTTGAACGGATCGATCTGCCGACCATCGATCACCCATTCGGCAGCGACCACCGGCACCACGTCGGCGTGCGTGAGGATGCCGAATTCATCCCGCCCGGAACCGGGCAGCGTCACCTCGAAAATGCGGTTGTCCACGTTGCGATACTGCAGACCAAAGTCCCGTGCCATGCGCTCGACCAGTTGACCAAACTCGATGATCGACGGGTTTTCGTGCGGTGGAATTTTTGCATCACGCACCGTCGGCAGCGCCACCATCTGCTCGATGCTTGCAAGCACCCTGGCCTCTTGCGTCAGGCGCGTATACAGCCCCAGCAGACGCGCAATATTGACGAGGTCATCCCCTTGCAATGCCTGCTGCTGCCCATCGACATAGCGTTGTACCGCTGGCGCAATGTCGGGATGCTGCTGCGCAACGCCCTTCAAAAATTCCGGAAAGCTGACCGCCCCCGGCATCGCACGAGCGGCGATGGCATCAAGCGCGGGCTTCTTCAGCGTCTCGGCATGGATCGCCGGCGCTGCCATCAAAGTCATACCCAGCGCCACCCCCAAGGCCACCACGCAGCGACGAAATTGCGGCTTCATGTTTGAAATGCCTCCATTTTTTGGAAGCCGCCAGAATAACGCGTTTGTCTGAACGGACCATAAAAACGCCAGCATGAACCGCATGGGGTTCGTGCTGGCGCGGACGCGGATGCTGGGGCGTCGTCGTCAGACGCTGTATAGAAATAAATTGTCGCGTTAAAGCCGCATGGATTCAGGTGTGCGGGCATGGTTTGTCATTTCGCGCCGGCCGTCATATCCCCTCAGGATAGCCTTGCGCAGTCAAGCCAGGGCGTCGATGACAGCCTGCGGATTACGTTCAATCACATTGAGCAACACTAGCGCCGGGCCGTGCGGTGTGCGGTCGCCGCGCTCCCAATGCCGCAAGGTTGCCGTAGAAAAACCAAAGCGAGCCGCGAACTGTTCCTGCGTCATGCCGACCTTGGCACGCACGGCCTTCACGTCGATGACGCGCGGACGGTGCACGCGCACGCCGCGCTCGTCGCCCTTGGCGTGGGCAATGGCCTCTTGCAGGCCCTGCTTGATACTTTCGAATGCGTTGCTCATGACGTCTTTTCTCTCCAGATTTCGACCAACACATCAACAAGGTCGGCCAGATCGTTGCGCTCGGCCTTGGTCAGGTTGGCCTTGTCGCCCTTGGCGAACACCGTCAGCAGATACAACGGCATGAGGTCATCGTGATAGTAGTAGATGACACGCACGCCGCCACTCTTGCCTTGACCACCACGCCGCCAGCGCAGTTTGCGCACCCCGCCCGTACCCTCCATTACATCTCCGGCCTTTGGATGCTCGGCCAAATAGTCGATCAGATCTTGGCGCTCATCCGTGTTCAAGAGCTTATCGGCTAGGCGGGTATAGGTGGGCAGCTCAGCGATGCCGTGCAAGGCCTCACTCATGAAATATTGTAATCCATTGGATTAGTATCGTCAGCACAAAAGGCCTCTTCCTTCGGCTTACCCTGCTTCACAAGATGCGCAAGAACGGTAGCTCGCGAACATGCCGTGCGTCACGCGACAATCATCTTCGGTGTGAAAAACGCCAACTCCCGTTTGGGGCTCAATAACTCAGACGTTGAACAAAAAGTTCATCACATCCCCATCCTTGACGACGTATTCCTTGCCTTCCGCGCGCATCTTGCCCGCGTCCTTGGCGCCCTGTTCACCCTTGTACTGGATGAAGTCGTCAAACGCGATGGTTTGCGCGCGGATGAAGCCGCGCTCGAAATCGCCGTGGATCACGCCGGCGGCCTGCGGGGCGGTGTCGCCGACGTGGATGGTCCAGGCGCGCACTTCCTTGACTCCGGCGGTGAAGTACGTCTGCAGACCCAGGAGATTGAATCCAGCGCGAATCAGGCGGTTCAGGCCGGGTTCCTCGAGGCCCATTTCCTCAAGGAACATGTCGCGGTCTTCGTCGCCCATTTCGGACATTTCGGCTTCGATCTTGGCGCAGATCGCAACCACTGGTGCGCCTTGCGCGGCAGCATACGACTTCAGGGTTTCGAGCAGCGGATTGTTCTCAAAGCCGTCTTCCGACACGTTGCCGACAAACATCGCAGGCTTGGCCGTGATCAGGCAGAACGACTTGAGCAATGGCGCATCTTCCTTGCTCACGGGCACCGTGCGTGCAGGCTTGCCCTGATCGAGCGCGGCCTGAATCGGCGTGAGCAGCGACACCAGCTTCGCGGCCTCCTTGTCGTTGCCCGACTTGGCCGCCTTGCTGTAGCGGTTCAGCGCCTTTTCAACGGTGGCCAGATCGGCGAGACACAGCTCGGTCTGGATGACTTCGATGTCGGCAATCGGATCGACCTTGTTCGCCACGTGGATCACGTTCGGATCTTCAAAGCAGCGCACGACGTTGACGATGGCGTCGGTCTCGCGAATGTGCGCGAGAAACTGGTTGCCAAGGCCCTCGCCCTTCGAAGCGCCGGCCACCAGCCCGGCAATGTCCACGAACTCGACGATGGCGGGAACGACGCGCTCCGGCTCGACGATCCTTGCCAGATCCTTCAAACGAGGATCAGGTACTTCGACCACACCGGTATTCGGCTCGATCGTGCAGAACGGATAGTTCTCGGCGGCAATGCCGGCCTTCGTCAGCGCGTTGAAAAGAGTGGACTTGCCCACATTGGGCAGGCCCACGATGCCGCATTTGAGGCTCATGGAAATTCCTTTGGTAAATCAACCCCTTGTGAACCATCGACCCCAACAAAGCCAGCGTGGCCGAGGCGCGTGATCCGCAGGCGTGGCGCGGGGACTGGATCACGTGTGCAACAAGGGAGGTGCCGGATTGGAGAGGACGCCGCCCTCGTTCTGCCGGGGAAATAGCTGCTGATTGTACTGATCACCCAATACGCTCGAAAAACGCAGGCGACTGAACGACCGTGCATTCATTTCGTTGCAAATGCGAAACAGATTGTCGAACGCAATGTCAGCAATTTGCAGCTGCGTGCTGTCGCCTGTACTCGATAGCAAGCGAATGCTCTGCGCATTTCGCACAGGAGCCGCGGGCCGTTGGCTTGCCAATGGCGGGTTTAAATTGTAAAAACCAATCAGAAAATTCACCTGATTTGTTTATCGATAGGGCGTGTGCGCCGACGCTGGAAACGTTTTCCCTGGGCGGTGGTGCGGGAGACAGGCTGGCATTGCATGCATTTCGCCATTGAGGACCTTCCCCTTGCCCAATTTGCTTTTTGCCCCTGCGCACATCCCACTCGTGATCGCCGGACTGCTCGCCTCGTCGTCCCTGATGGCTGCGCCAGTGGCACCGCTCCCCCTGTTCAGTGAAAATTTTGACAACACGGCAGCGCCGAACGCGTCCGGGCCGCTCAAGCCATTGTTGCTCGATCAATACGTGAGCGCCGCAACCGACTTTGCGGGAGCCGCGCTTGGTGAAACCTACGGCGCCGTAGCTTCAGAAAAATACCTTACCATCGATACACGGCCGTACTGGATCAACCCGGGATATTGCAACGGCATCTGGGTGAGCTATGACATGGCCAATCCGAACGCGGGCGCTGCCGCAGGCAGCCCACTGATCTGCAACGCACGGCAACTTTCGCCCGTGAATCCGGCAGGCCTCGGTAATTCGATCGCTGCGTGGCAGAACCTGCAGGTGCTTGCCAACGTGCTGGGGCAAGTGACGAATCCAACGCCCAACACCAGGCCGTCGGACAACACCGGCAATCACATCATCGCGGCCTATACCGAAGCCTATGACAACCTAGCCGCGCGCGAATTCACGATTCTCAAGACCAACAAGAACATTCCTATTCCGCCAGGAGGTCGTTTCCTGACGTTTTCAGTCGCCGCCGCTGCGGTCAACTGTTCTGCGACTACGCCCCTCAAACGAATTCCGAGCCGCAGTACATGTTCAAACTCATCAAACCGGACGCGTCCGAGTTGCCGATGAACACCACCGCGCTCAATCCATGCCGACAGGGAACGCGCTACGCGTTCGATGCCACAAAAACCAATGAGCCCGGCTATCTGCCCAAGAACACCTTCAACGGAAGCCCGGTGTTTGCGGCCCAACTGCGCGGTGACCGTGCCTACCTGATCACTGACGCCGCCGTCGGCATGCGATTCACCAATTTGAACTCGCGCGGCTCGGGCAACGACGGTGCCTTCGACAACATCGTCATGCTCGATGTGTCACCCAATCTCGCCAAGAGTTTTTCGCCTGCGGCCATTTCCGTGGGCCAGACCAGCCGACTGACCTTTACCGTGACCAACACGACGGATCTACTCGAAAAGGCAGGCTGGACGTTCAAGGACACGCTGCCTGTGGGAATGGTGGTCGCCAGTCCGGCCAACATCAGCAATCAGTGCGGCGCAACCACGGTCGCAGCTTCATCCGGGGCCGCCGTCATTGATGTGACAAGCGGCGTGCTGGCAGCGGGCGCGAGTGAATGCACCATCTCGGTGGACGTCACGGCCCAGGCGGCTTCACCGCTTCCCGCGAGCGGCGCCATTCTGCAAAACGCCTTTGGCTCGCAGGCGGGGCCGGGCATCGTTACCACGACCGCGCTGGTTCCTACGACCGGAGCTTCCCTGACCGTGACGCCGGTTGCGGACATGGTTGCAACGCCCACCGCGCCCATCCAGTGGGGGCTCGGCGTGCCAGGCAGCATCACCACGGTGTGTGCCAACAACGGCCCGGACATCGCTGCTGCGGCGACGTGCGAAGTGAGTGGCGCCCCAGCCGGTGCGCAGACGATCTGCACACCGGCCTCGGGCAGCACCGATCTGCAGCCCAACCAGTCCATTGCGTGTGTCACCTCGTTCACGATGACCACGCCCGGTACCGTGACGCTGACGACGAAGGCAGGTTCGACCTCCACCGATCCCAATCCCGGGAACAATGTGCAGACCGTGAACGTCACCGCCGTGCCTCCAGCCGCGGACATGCAGGCTGCCGCGCCGACCAGCGTGAGTGCCGTCACGGGTCAATCCACCACCGTGACGACGACCTGCACCAACAATGGCCCCGACAGCGCTGCCATGGCCACCTGCACCGTGACCGGCGCTCCGAGCGGTGCCACAACGATCTGCACCCCCGCCTCGCCAATGGCCAGTCTGGCGGTGGGTGCCAGCATGAGCTGCGCGACGACCTTCACGCCAACGACCGCTGGCTCGGTCACACTGACCACGACGGCTGGAACATCGACGGTCGACAGCAACAGCGCCAACAATGTCGCTTCAACCACCGTGACGGCGGGCGCTGCGCCCATCGACGCTGCGGCAGTACCCACGCTCGGTGAGTGGGCGTTGATCGCGCTGTCCACGCTGCTTGGCGGCTTTGCCTGGGTAAGCCTGCGCCGACGACGCGTGCCTTGATTGAGACTACCGCTTCCTGCCGGACATCCGATCGGCAGGAAGTGGCCTCAGGGGAACGATCGCTCTTCGGGCATCCTGCGGGCGCTCAGTCCTCGTGTATCCCCTTGAACTCGTCCCCCAGGAAATCCAGCAACGCCCGCACCGCAGGCAACTGTCCTCGCCTTGACGCGAAGACGGCGTGGATGATTTCCTCGCGGGGTTCCCAGCCCGGGAGCACTTGTTCCAGCTCGCCGCGATGAAGCTGCTCGTCGACCAGCATGCGCGGCAGTTGGACCACGCCGACCCCCTGCACCGCGGCGTCGATCAGCGCGAGCATGGATTGCGTGACGAATCTTGGTGAGTGGCGCACCTCGGCACGCTCGCCGTTGGGGCCGTGCAGAACCCAGCGGTGTATCTCCTGGGGCTGGCCCATGTCGAGCGATGGCCAGTGGGCCAGATCGGTGGGGCCGCTGGCGCGTTGGCAGTGCTCGATCAGCGACGGGCTGGCCAGCAGACACTGACGGCGCTTGGCGAGCACGCGCAGCACCAGATCGCTGTCCTGAAGCGGCGGCGGTCGAATGCGGATGGCGATGTCGAGGCGTTCGCCGACCACATCGACGCGGCGATTGGTTTCGTCGACGTGCAACTGCACGCGCGGATGCTGCGCCATGAATTTCGCGAGCATTTTCCCGACGCGGGTGGACAGGATCGCCACCGGACAACTCAGGCGCACCACGCCCGCGGGCTCGGATTGCATGAGCGCCACCGACTCCTCGGCGGCCTCCGCCTCGGTCAGCATGGCGCGGCAGTGCTGGTAGTAGCGCTCGCCGACTTCGGTGACCGCAAAGCTGCGCGTCGAACGCGCGATCAACCGCGCACCAAGGCGTTCCTCAAGCAGCGCCACGCGGCGGCTGAGCTTGGACTTGGGAACGCCGAGCGCGCGCCCTGCTGGCGCAAAGCCGCCGTGCTCCACCACCTGGGCGAAGTAGTACAGCTCGTTGAGATCTGGAAGTTTCATCGTCTCAAAAATAGAACTCTGTAGCCGAATATTAGCGTCTACTCAAATCATCGTCTCATCCCCATACTTCTATCCATGTTCAACGGCTGGCTGGTGATCGACGCACACACAGGTCGCGACGGTCCCGCCCGCAAAAGGAGAGAACCATGGCCTTCAACAAAATTCTGGGTGTGTACGAAGCACCTCGCCCTCACTGGGTGGGAGACGGATTCCCCGTGCGCTCGATGTTCAGCTATGGCGATCATGGCCGCGCACTGAGCCCGTTCCTGCTGCTCGACCATGCCGGCCCGCATCACTTCTCGCCCACAACGCAGAAGCTGGGCGTGGGCACGCATCCGCATCGTGGCTTCGAGACCGTGACCATCGTCTACGACGGCGAAGTCGCACACCGCGACTCCACCGGCTCGGGCGGCACCATCGGTCCCGGCGACGTGCAGTGGATGACCGCCGCATCGGGCATCCTGCATGAGGAGTTCCATTCGGAGCACTATGCCCGCGAGGGTGGCCCGTTCGAGATGGTTCAGCTCTGGGTGAATCTGCCGTCCAAGGACAAGATGAGCCCACCGACCTACCAGAACCTGCTGAACAAGGATATCCCGCAGGTCGATCTGCCCAACGGTGCCGGAACGCTGCGCGTGATCGCGGGTGACTATGCCGCCGCCCACGGGCCTGCTCGTACCTTCACGCCGATCAACGTGTGGGACGTGCGGATCAAGGCCGATGCGTCGGTGGAGCTGCCCGCGCAGCCCGGCCACACGCTTGCGTTGGTGGTGTTGCATGGCACGGTGCAGATCAACGGCGACGAGGTCGCACGCGCCGGTCAACTGGTGCACCTGGATCGCAACGGCAACGGCGTGCACCTGGAGGCCAATGGCGACGTGACGCTGCTGTGGCTTGCGGGCGAGCCCATTGACGAGCCCGTGGTCGGATACGGCCCGTTCGTGATGAACACCGACGCCGAAATCCGGCAGGCCATCACGGACTTCAACAGCGGACGCTTCGGGCAGATCAGCCCGGCTGCGAACTGAACCGCTGACACGCCGAGATATCCACGGTAGACACCGCGCATCCGGGCGCCACAAGGCACCGGATGCCGGTGGACCGTGGCCCGCAGTCCCATTTTTTTTCACTCACTGATTTAACCCACCGGAGAAACTCCACATGACAATGCAAAACACTTCCCTGCCTGCCAACTTCAACGGCGCAAAGCCCGTGATCAATCCCGACGATGTGGCGATGCTGCTGATCGACCATCAGAGCGGCCTGTTCCAGACCGTGCACGACATGCCCTTCACCACGCTGCGCAGCCTGGCCGCGACGCTGGCGAAAATCGCCACGCTGGCGAAGATTCCGGTGATCACCACAGCGTCCGTGCCGCAGGGTCCCAACGGCCCGCTGATTCCCGAAATCCACGCCAACGCGCCGCATGCGCGCTACATCGCACGCAAGGGTGAGATCAACGCCTGGGACAACCCCGATTTCGTGCAGGCGGTGAAAGACACCGGCAAGAAGCAGTTGATCATCGCAGGCACCATCACCAGCGTGTGCATGGCCTTCCCCTCCATCGCGGCGGTGGCCGAGGGCTACCAGGTGTTTGCCGTGATCGACGCCTCGGGCACCTACTCCAAGATGGCTCAGGAAGTCACCCTCGCTCGCGTGATGCAGGCCGGTGTCGTGCCGATCGATACCGCTGGTGTGGCCTCCGAACTGCAGCGCACCTGGAATCGCGACGACGCCGCGCAATGGGCCGAGGCGTATACAGGCATTTTCCCGAACTACCAGTTGCTGATCGAAAGCCACATGAAGGCGCAGGAAGTGGCGCGCAGCGGCGAAAAGCTGGATTCGCAATAAGCGCGCAATAGAGCAGGCCACCGCTGTGCAACCGCGCCATCAAAACCGGCGCGGTTTTTTTATCGGGCCAAGTGTCAGTCGAAGCTCAGGTTCGCGCCGACACGCTGGCCCACACGCAGCACCTGCCCTTCACCCTGAAGCGTGATCGCGTTCATGCCGAAGGTCAGCGCATCATTCACGCGCGGGTCCTGACGGTATTGGCGCAGCATGGCGTTGACCTGCGTGCCGACCTCCGCGTTGTCGGGATTCACGTCGGGCATGGGGCAGCGGGTGCAGGGCTTGGCCATGCGCAGCTCGACGATCTCATCCTGCGCCGCGATGAACAGTGAGTCGATGCGATCTTCGTCGTGCGATTCGATCCCCTCGATCAGCAGATTCGGGCGAAAGCGCCTTGCATCGACGGTGGCCTCGCCCGCGCCCGACAGGCGCTGATTGAGATCGTCCACCGAAGCCGTACTGGTCACGAGCATCGGAAAGCCATCGGCGAACTGGGTGACGGCCTCGACGTCGCCCGTCCAGTCCGGATCGACGATGCGGCGGTGATCGGGATTGAACCGCACCAATCTGCACGGCACTTCGAGATAACGGGAAAACCACGTGGCGGCGTCGTCGCCCATGTCGCGAGCGGACACGGTGTCGCGCCAGACGCGGGCGCGCGTGTCGCGCTCGCCTGCGGCCGGCACGGCGCTGGGCAACCTCAGCTCTGGCATGTCCGGCGCATTCACCACGAGTTCGTCACCTACCAATGCGGGCACGATCAGCACCATCCGCGGCAGCTCGCGCTGGGTGCGCAGCGCGCCCTCGGGGTCGGTCACCATCCAGGCGCGATCCCATTGCAGACCACTTTCGACCAGCCTGGCCTCCTGCACGGCAATGCCTGCGCAGGACTTGATCGGATAGATGAACAGTCCGTGGAGGGTGCCCGACAGATCGTGTTCGGTCGCGAAATTCATGTCATTCAACTCCGGTGGCTCGACCTGCGGACATCCGGTTGGTGCCTGTGCCGAGATGGGGATTCTCGCCTGCTCGCGTGGCGGTTGCGCCGCGCCTTCTACAATTCCCGCATGGCGCAATCATTTGACCGATCCTTTGACGTTTGTATTCGCGGCGCGGGCATCGTGGGCCGCACGCTTGCGCTGCTGCTGGCGCGCGAGCGCCTGTCCGTTGCTCTGGTGGACTCCGCGGGTTCGCGGGCGTCGTCGCATTCCGACGTGCGCGCCTATGCAATGAACGTCGCCTCGCGCGAAGTCCTGCAGTCTGTGCGCTGTTGGCCCGAGGCCGAACATGCCACGCCGGTGCTGCAAATGCAGGTGCATGGCGATCAGGGCGGTTCGGTCACGTTCGACGCCGGCCGCCAGCATGCCGAGGCGATGGCCTGGATCGTCGATGTGCCCGCGCTCGAGCAGCGTCTGGCCGATGCGACCCGGTTTCAGTCGCTGGTCGAGGTGGTCAGCGCGCCGGTGTCGGCGCCGCTCACCGTGGTTTGCGAGGGCCGTGCAAGCAAGAGCCGCAGCGAGTTCGGCGTGGAATTCGACACCACGGCCTACGGCCAGACCGCGATAGCGACCCGGTTGCGCAGCGAACGCCCCCACAGCCAGATCGCGCGCCAATGGTTCACGCCAGATGGCAGCATTCTGGCTTTTTTGCCGCTCGAGGGGCCCGAAGGGAACTCTGTGGCGGTTGTCTGGTCAATCCCCCAGGAGCAGGTGACGCAATGGCTTGCTGCGGATGATGTGGCCTTCGCGAAGAAGCTGCAAGCACTGAGCGAAAACAGTCTCGGCACGTTGGAACTCGCGGCCGCGCGCGCCTCATGGCCGCTTCAGCAGGCGCAGGCGCGTCGCTGGTGTGGCACGATGCCACAAGCCGACCGGGAATCAACCAATGCCCCCCACTGGGTGCTGGCTGGCGACGCGGCGCACACCGTGCACCCGCTGGCCGGTCAGGGACTGAACATCGGTCTTGCCGACGCGAGCGCGCTGGCACGCATTCTGAGCGAGCGCCCCACCTGGCGCAGCGTGGGCGATATGCGTCTGCTGCGTCAGTACGAGCGCGAGCGCAAGTCCGCACTGCTGCCGCTTGGCACGACGATGGACGCGCTGCAACAATTGTTTGCCCGTCAGGAGTCACCGCTGCAGGCGTTGCGCAACTGGGGCATGAGACGATTCGAGATGAGCGGCCCGGTCAAGGAATGGGTCGCACGTCAGGCGATGGGATTGCAGCCACCGGCCAAGCGTTGAAGTGCGGTGGCCGCATGCACGGCCCGCCGATGCATTGAATTTGAAGAACCTTTGAGTGGAATGAGAAAAGCACCATGAAACTAGTCACAAGCTTGCTGGCAGTCGCCGCACTCGCAACGGGCACGGGCGTGTTCGCACAGGAGGCGGCCATCCGCAAGGCCCTGACCGAGCGCATTCCGCAGTTGCAGAACATCGAGGAAATCTCCGCCACGCCGATGAAGGGGCTCTACGAGGTGCGCATGGGCACGGACGTGTTCTACACCGACGCTGGGGCAACTACCTGATTCAGGGCGAGCTCATCGACACCAAGGCGCGCCGCAACCTCACCGAAGACCGCATCAACAAGCTCACCGCCATCGACTTCAACGCGCTGCCCGTGGCCGACGCGTTCACCATCGTGCGTGGCAACGGCAAGCGCAAGATCGCGGTGTTCGAAGACCCGAACTGCGGCTACTGCAAGCGCTTCGAGAAAGATCTGCAGAACGTGGACAACGTCACGGTCTATCTGTACCTCTACCCCATCCTGAGCCCCGATTCGGCAGAAAAGAGCCGCAACATCTGGTGCGCGAAGGACCGCGTGAAGGAGTGGGAAGACCACATGCTGCGCGAGAAGGTCACCCCTGCCGCGAGCTGCGACACCGCAGCCATCCAGCGCAACCTGGCCCTCGGCAAAAAGCACAAGATCACCGGCACGCCCACCATCATCTTCCAGGATGGCACGCGCGTGCCGGGCGCGATCAGCGCGCAGGAAGTGGAAAAGCGCCTCGCCACCGTCGTTTCCGCAAAGTGACGCATGCCGCCGCGAGGCGGCCTGACAGACGACTCTCAAGGCCGGGCGCGCGCAGCCCCGGCCTTTCTCTTTTGCGGCACGGGTTTTCCGGGCCTTCCCGGCACTTGTTCTGCCGCAAGCCCGCCCGCATATAGTTGCAACCGTCAAGCACTCCAACACGACCACATGACCCACAGTTCCATCGCCGCCACGCCCTCCGTCTTCTACCGCGTGGAGCCCACCGATCCGCAGACCCACTTGTTCAACGTGACGATGGTGGTTGCGCGGCCCGCGGAAAATCAGGAATTGGCGCTGCCGGTGTGGATTCCGGGCAGTTATCTGGTGCGCGAGTTTTCCAAGAACCTCCAGCAACTCACGGCCAGCCAGGGCGGCAAGGCGGTTGCGCTCAAGCAGCTCGACAAGCACCGCTGGAGCGCGCAATGCGCGAGAAACCGGCCGCTCACGCTGACGTACCAGATCGCGGCCTATGACCACTCGGTACGCACTGCCTGGCTCGATGCCTCTCGCGGTTTCTTCAATGGCACCAGCGTGTGCCTGCGGGCCATCGGGCTCGAAGACCGGCCCCACGGCATCGAGATTGCGCCGCCCGCGCGCATCAAGGGCTGGCAGGCCGCCACGGCACTCACGCCGGTACATGTCAACCGCGCGGGCTTCGGTACCTACCTCGCCGCGAACTACGATGAACTGGTGGACAGCCCCGTCGAACTCGGCAAGTTCTGGAGCGCCCGATTCACGGCCTGCGGCGTGCCGCACCGCATCGTCGTCGCGGGCGCTGCGGCGTCCTTCGATGGCGAGCGCCTGCTGGCCGACACGCAGCGCATCTGCGAGACCGAGATCCGCTTCTGGCATGGCGAGGGTAAGGCCGCCCACACCCACTATCTGTTCATGCTGAACGTCGTCGATGACGGCTACGGCGGCCTTGAACACAAAAACAGCACCGCGCTGATCTGCAGCCGCCGCGACCTGCCGCGCGTGGGCGAGAAAACCGTGCCGGAGGGCTACTCCACGCTGCTCGGGCTGATCAGCCATGAGTATTTCCACACCTGGAACGTCAAGCGCATGCGCCCCGCCGAGTTCGCACGCTACGACTACAACCAAGAGAACTACACCGAGCTGCTGTGGTTCTTTGAAGGGTTCACGAGCTACTACGACGATCTGCTGCTGCGCCGCGCGGGACTGGTCGATCACGCGGGTTATCTGCGCCTGATCACCAAGACCATCAACCAGGTGTTGCAGACCCCGGGCCGCAACGTGCAGTCCGTCGCCAAGGCCAGTTTCGACGCCTGGGTCAAGTACTACCGCCAGGACGAGAACACGCCGAACTCCACGGTGAGCTACTACACCAAGGGCTCACTGGTCGCGCTGTGCCTCGATCTCGCGTTGCGCCAGCAGGGCAGGACGACGCTCGACGACGTGATGCGCGCGCTGTGGCAACGCACGCGGGGCGGCCCGATGTCCGAGGACGATGTGCTCGCCGTACTGCAAAAGCTCTCGGGCAGGGACTGGTCCGGCGAGTTGCAGCAATGGGTGCATGGCACGGCCGATTTGCCGCTCAAGGAGCTGCTTGCATCGCAGGGCATCGACATGCAGGCCGACGCCGGTGCCACCGCGCAGCGTCTTGGCCTGCGCGTGCAGGAAGGCGGCGCGGGCATCACGGTCAAGGTCGTGCTGAGCGCGGGCCTTGCCGAACAGGCGGGCTTCATGGCGGGCGATGAATGGCTCGGTATCCGGCTCGCGGATGGTGCTGGCTGGCGCATTCAGAAGCTCGACGATCTCGCGCTCTATGCCGGATCGGAGCGACGCGTGACGGCGCTCGTCTCACGTGATCGCCGCTTGCTCGAATTGCCGTTGTCGCTATTGGCAGAGGCGCGGCCTGGAGAGACACCGGAGACCGTGCGCCTCGCCGTGGACAACGCCGATCTCGCCAGGCACTGGCTGCGCGAAGAACAAGGCAGGGACGACACCCGCGCAGACGCCAAAGCTGACAGATAGTTCGCACTTTCTGCCGTTCAGGCCGCATGTGGACGTCGCCCGGCGCAGCGCTTCGGTATAGTCTTTCATTCCCCTGTACACCACTGACCAGACTATTTTTTGGAGATAACCGTGGCCTACGAAATGATTGAAGTCCGCACCGAAGCGGAAAAAGTCGGCGTCATCACGCTGAACCGTCCCAAAGCGCTCAACGCGCTCAACGACCAGCTCATGAACGAACTGGGCGAGGCGCTGCGCGCATTCGATGCGGACGAGAAGATCGGCTGCATCATCCTCACCGGCAGTGAAAAGGCCTTTGCCGCAGGCGCGGACATCGTGGCGATGGCCAAGTACAGCTTTGCAGATGCCTACAAGGGCGACTACATCACGCGCAACTGGGAGCAGATCCGCGACATCCGCAAGCCCGTGATCGCGGCGGTGGCCGGCTATGCGCTCGGCGGCGGCTGCGAACTCGCGATGATGTGCGACTTCATCATCGCTGCCGACAACGCCCAGTTCGGCCAGCCCGAGATCAAGCTCGGCGTGATTCCCGGCGCTGGCGGCACTCAGCGCCTGCCACGTGCCGTGGGCAAGTCCAAGGCCATGGACATGGCGCTCACCGGTCGCATGATGGATGCGACGGAAGCCGAGCGCTCAGGCCTCGTGAGCCGCGTCGTGCCCCTCGACAAGCTGATGGAGGAGACGCTGGGCGCCGCGATCATGATCAGCGGCTTCTCGCAGATCGCCGTCATGGCCGCCAAGGAAACCGTGAATCGCGCCTTCGAAAGCTCGCTTGCCGATGGCCTGATGTTCGAGCGCCGCCTGTTCCACGCGCTGTTCGCCACCGAGGACCAGAAGGAAGGCATGGATGCATTCGTGAACAAGCGCAAGGCCGTCTTCAAGCACCTCTGAGGCGAAACAACGGCTTTTGTGCGGCGCAAGACATTTGTCCTGCCACAAAAATCCTGAGCTATAATCTTCGTCTTCGGTCGTATAGCTCAGTTGGTTAGAGCGCAGCATTCATAATGCTGATGTCGAAGGTTCAAGTCCCTCTACGACCACCAAATTCAAGCCCGCAGTATCCGCAAGGTGCTGTGGGCTTCTTGAATACCGGTCGTATAGCTCAGTTGGTTAGAGCGCAGCATTCATAATGCTGATGTCGAAGGTTCAAGTCCCTCTACGACCACCAGATCGGACAAAAGCCGTTGCACGCAAGCGCAACGGCTTTTTCTTTGGCTCGCCGCCAGCTTCAGACAGTTGCACGTTCGTCCTGAGTGATGGTCGGCATCCGCGCCTTGACCGGGGCAAGGGTCTGCAGGTCCAGCAAGGTGAAATGCCCGACGCCGCGGCGCCAGCCTCCGGTATCGATGAAAATCGTATTGCCCAGCCTCTGGACCTCATTCACCGTGGTGTGCCCGTGAATCACGGCGCGCACATTGGCCACGTGCTGCTCAGCGCGCCGCGCATAGCGGTCGCGCGACCAGAGACAGCAATCGATGGCCGATTCGGCCAGGTGAAAACTGCGGATGTCGTCCCAATCCTCAAACGGATACCCGGCATGCACCAGACCCACCGGGCCGTCGCCGGTCTGCACCTCGAAGGCCAGCGGCAAGGCCGCCAGGCGCTCGACAATGGCGCTGAGCGTGCACTCACTTAGCCGTAGCATCCACTCGCCGCCGTGCTTCATGTGATCGACATCAGGCAGCGGGTTCCCACCTGCGGTGCGGCACACCATCTGCTCGTGATTGCCGCAGATGGCGTGAAACCACGGCTTGTCCAGCCACTCGATCACCCGGTGCGATTCCGGGCCGCGATCCACCAGATCGCCCACCGAGAACAAGCGGTCGCTCAACGGATCGAAATCAATCGCCGACAAGGCGCTTTGCAATGCGGAAAAGCAGCCGTGGATGTCTCCCACGGCGATGTCACGTCCAATGCGATTGACGGAAAAGCGCACCAACTGGAGTGACGACGTGGGCAATGCGGTGACCGCAAGACTGGACATGCGTCAAATATACATTGGGTAACAGCCAAAAACCCCATGTTTCTCTTAAAACAACTTTGTTAACGACAAGATCGATGGGCACCGCCGAGGCGCAAATCGGACGGTTTTGATCCGGAAATTCGCCAACAGACATGCCGGAACGCCCCAACGGCTAGAATCGCGCACTCCTTCAGCCTCTGGATGAACACCATGAACCGCTGTAACAAGCCCTCATTCCCACGCACTTTCCCGACGCTGGCGCGCCAGTTCGCAAGCGCCTCCGTCTGCGCCGTCATGCTCACGCTCGGCACCGTGACACCGCTTCTCGCCCAGACCCAGGCGATGGAGCAAGCCGTTCCCCGCAACTTCCCTCCCAGCTCGCAGCGCGGTGACCTCGTCGTCAAGAGCAGCGTGGAGGCTGTAGTCGAAGGCAAGGACTATCGCCTTGCACCCGGTCTGCGCATCTTCAATCAACAGAACCAACTGGTGTTTGCGCACTCCGTCGTCGGCCAGAAACTCGATGTGCGTTACGTGGTCGAGCCCAGCACCGGCATGCTGCTCAATGTGTGGATCCTGACCAAGAACGAGCTGGCCAAGGAACCCAAGCGCGGCTGGTTCCGTTAAGCATCCGCGTCGTTGAGGGCTCGCAGCCATCGTGCATGGCTGCTCGGCTGCCACGACGCTCTGCTCCCACACATTGAACGCGTGCCGGTCGCCCTGCGTGTCGCACCTTCGCTGGCGGGCTCGCGCGGCCCCACACAGAATTCGAGAGTTCCCCATGTCCAAAAAAGTTTTTATCAAGACCTTCGGCTGCCAGATGAACGAGTACGACTCGGACAAGATGGCCGACGTGCTCGGCGCGGCCCAGGGCTATGAGCCCACCACCCATATGGATGAGGCCGACCTCATCCTGTTCAACACCTGCTCGGTGCGCGAGAAGGCGCAGGAAAAGGTGTTCAGCGACCTCGGCCGCGTCAAGCACCTCAAAGACAAGGGTGTGCTGATCGGCGTCGGCGGCTGCGTCGCGAGCCAGGAAGGCGAGGAGATCATCAGGCGCGCGCCCTATGTGGACGTGGTGTTCGGCCCCCAGACGCTGCATCGCCTGCCCGATCTGCTGAACGCGCGTGCGGCGAAGTCGAAGCCCCAGGTGGACATCTCGTTCCCCGAAATCGAGAAATTCGACCACCTGCCGCCCGCGCGCGTGGACGGCGCGACCGCGTTCGTGTCGATCATGGAAGGCTGCTCCAAATACTGCAGCTACTGTGTCGTGCCGTATACGCGCGGCGAGGAAGTGAGTCGTCCTTTTGAGGACGTGCTCGTGGAAGTCGCCGGTCTCGCGGATCAGGGTGTCAAGGAAATCAATCTGCTCGGCCAGAACGTGAACGCCTATCTCGGCAAGATGGGCGACACCAGCGAGATCGCCGACTTTGCGCTGCTGCTCGAATACGTCTCCGACATTCCGGGCATCGAGCGCATCCGCTACACGACCAGCCACCCAAACGAATTCACGCCGCGCCTGATCGAGGCGTATGCAAAACTGCCCAAGCTCGTCAATCACCTGCACCTGCCGGTGCAGCACGGCAGCGACAGGATCCTCATGGCGATGAAGCGCGGCTACACCGCCATGGAGTACAAAAGCACCGTGCGCAAGCTGCGCGCGATCCGTCCGGATCTGGCCATGAGCAGCGATTTCATCGTCGGCTTTCCCGGCGAGACCGAGGAAGACTTCCAGAAGATGATGAAGCTGATCCACGACGTTCGCTTCGACAACTCGTTCAGCTTCATCTTCAGCCCGCGCCCCGGCACCCCGGCCGCCAACCTGCCCGACGACACGCCGCACGAGGTCAAGCTGCGCCGCCTCCAGGAGCTGCAGGCGGTGATCAACCAGAACATCAAGGACATCAGCGAGGAACGGGTCGGCACCGTGCAGCGCCTGCTGGTCGAAGGGATCTCCAAGCGCGACGGCAGCGAACTGATGGGCCGCACCGAGTGCAACCGCGTGGTGAATTTTCCTGGACAGGAACGCCTGATCGGTCAACTGATCGACGTGCGCATCACCGAAGCCAGGACCTACACGCTGCGCGGCGAAGTGGTGACCAGCGAAACCGTCGCCGCCTGAACGCCAAGGCTCAGCAAAAAATCAGAACCGCGTGTGGATGGCCCCGCTGACGCGCCCGTCGTCCTCGACGATGGGCATCCAGCGCCACTTGTCGAACGTGGTACAGGGATGGGATATGCCCAACTCGATGCGGTCACCGACCTGCGGCGCAAGTGAATGCTGCTCTGCGTCGAAATTCAGATACGCATGCTGATCGTTGAGCGCCGTGACGCGCCACGACCCAGGCGCGTTCTGCGCGCTGCGCTCGCCGCTGCGCGCCCAGCGCACCGGCACGGGCATTTCAATATCGAACGAGATATCGCGCCGCCCGCAAGTCAGCAGCGCGAGCCCCGGTTCCGGCACGGACTGCACCATCGCCCAGACCGTGAGCGCTGGCCGCAGCGATGGATCGAGACCCTCGCGACGTTCCACGTTGGCGAGATACCGCGCATAGTTCAGATGGTCGTGCGTGATGTAGCACCCTGAGCGCAACACGCCGCGCACCGGGCGCGACAGGCCCTTGGCCTGCAGCAGCGGCATCACCAGATCGAATACCGCCGAGCCACCGGCGGTGAACAGCAGGTGATCGTCGTCGTCCGACCAGAGCCTGCGCTGATCGCATGCCAGCGCCACGTTCAGCACGCGGCGCACCAAGGCGCTGACTTCGCGGATGTCGTGTTCGTTGTCGCAGTTGGCCGCGTTGCCCTCGTAGCATTCGACCCCGGCAAGCGTGGCAACGCGCGATTGGGAAATCGCCTGCGCCACCAGCATCGCCTCGTCAAAGCTGCGGCAGCCCGTGCGCTTGCCGGGAATGCCCATCTCGAGCAGCACCTCGAACACCCGCGAACTGGCGCGCCGCTGCGCCCAGTCCTCGATCAGCGCGAGCTGGGCCACGGAATCGACGAGAAACCAGATGCGCAAACCCTGGTTCCCGGCAAGCATGTGATCGAGCGCATCGAGATCCGCATCACACACCACCTGATTGGCAACGATGATGCGCCGCGCGCCCGACGCCACACCCACGCTGACCTGATACGCCGTCGCAAACGTCAGTCCCCATGCCCCCGCCACCATCTGCGCGGCAAACAGCTCGGGCGACATGGTCGTCTTGCCGTGCGGCGCGAGTTGCACGCCCTTGCGTCCCACATAGTCCTGCATCCAGGCGATGTTGTGCTCGAGCGCCGTGCGTTTGAGCACCGCAACCGGAAACGGCAGATCGCCCGCGAGCACGTTCCAGCCGCGAGCCGCAATCTCTGTCGCCGTGCATGGCTCTGCCGTGAACGGAAAGCCCTTGAACCCGGGGCCGAGCGTCAGCTCAGGAGAAATGTTTTCCATCGGCACGTCGGCATCTCCAGCGAACCGGCAAACCCGAAAAAATCAGAACGGAAGCTTGGGCATGCCGCCGCCGCCACCCATCATGTTCTTCATGCCACCCATGCGCTTCATCATCTTCATGAGTCCGCCGCCCTTCATCTTCTTCATCATGGTCTGCATCTGCTCGAATTCCTTGAGCAGCCGGTTCACCTCCTGAACCTGCACACCGGCACCGTCGGCAATGCGCTTCTTGCGCGTGGCCTTGATGAGCGCGGGATGCTTGCGCTCCTTGAGGGTCATCGAGCAGATGATGCCCTCCTTGCGACGCACCTCGCGTTCGGCCTTGTCCATGTCGACCTGACCGGCCTTGCCGGCCAGCTCGCTCGGCAGCTTGTCCATCAGCGTGGAGAGGCCGCCCATCTGCTTCATCTGCTGAAGCTGCGCGAGAAAGTCGTTCAGATCGAAGCCGTCACCGCTCTTGACCTTTTCGGCCAGCTTCTGCGCGGCCTCCATGTCCACGCCCTTGGTGACCTGCTCGACCAGCGCGACGATGTCGCCCATGCCGAGCACGCGCTGCGCGTGGCGCGTGGCATCGAAGACTTCCAGGCCGTCGATCTTTTCGGAGACACCGGCAAACTTGATCGGCGCGCCCGTGATCTGCCGCACCGACAACGCCGCACCGCCGCGCGAGTCGCCATCGAGCTTGGTGAGCACGATACCCGTGAGCGGCAGCGCTTCCTTGAAGGCCTTGGCGGTGTTGATCGCATCCTGGCCCTGCATGGCATCGACCACGAACAGCGTCTCCACCGGCTTCAGCACGGAGTGCAGGTCCTTGATTTCCTGCATCAGCAGTTCGTCAATGGCCAGGCGGCCTGCGGTATCGACCAGCAGCACGTCGAAGTAGTGCTTCTTCGCGTAGTCCAGCGCCGCAAGCGCGATGTCGCGCGGCTTCTGGTCGGGTGTGGATGCGAACCACTCGGCACCGGCCTGCGCGGTGACGGTCTTCAACTGCTCGATGGCGGCGGGACGATACACGTCGCCCGACACGGTCAGCACCTTCTTCTTGCGCTTTTCGATCAGGTGCTTGGCGAGCTTGGCCGTGGTGGTGGTCTTGCCCGCACCCTGCAGGCCCGCCATCAGGATCACGGCCGGTGGCTGGGCATTGAGGTTGATGTCGGAGATGCCCTCGCCCATGGTGGCGGCGAGTTCGGCGTTGACGATCCCGACCAGCGCCTGACCGGGCTTGAGGCTGCCGAGCACTTCCTGGCCGAGCGCCTTTTCCTTCACCCGGGCAACGAAGTCGCGCACCACGGGCAGGGCCACGTCGGCCTCGAGCAGCGCCATGCGCACTTCGCGCAGCATGTCCTGCACATTGGATTCGGTGATGCGGGCCTGACCACGCATCTCCTTGACGAGTCGTGATAATTTATCGGTGAGCGCGGAAGCCATGCAAATGCTCCAAGGGCGGCATTCACGCCAAGCGGGCGAGGATGCTGCGATGTTTGGCCCGACGAACGCGGGCGAAAGGCTAAACTGTAAGTCTATGATTTTACCCAGTGCGTCAACACTTGGATGGCTATTGGCCCTTGCAGCGGCTGCGGCCTATGTGGTTTCGGCCATTGCCGGCTCCCGATTCTCCTCGTCGCAGGCACGCGTGGCCCTGATGGTGGCCTGGGTGATGCACGGCGCCTCGATTGCCTGGGGCCTGATGGGCGACTCGCCGCATTTCGGATTCGCCTCCGCACTGTCGATGACCGCGTGGCTGATGCTGGTCGCCTATCTTGTGGAGCGCCAATTCTTTCCGGAACTGCATGCACTCTGGGTGCTGTCCCTGCTCGGCGCGGCGGTGGTACTGATGTCCGCGCTCTTTCCGGGCAAGCCTCTGCATGCGCTTTCATCGCCCTGGCTGCCCCTGCACCTCACGCTGGGCATCGCGTCCTATGGACTGTTCGCTGCCGCCGTCGTTCATGCGTGGTTGATGACGCGCGCCGAAAAAAACATCCGCCAGGCCACCGATTCCCCGGGCGGCATGCCGCTGCTCACGCTGGAGCGGCTGACGTTCCGCTTCGTGACCGCAGGCTTCGTGGTGCTGACCGCGACCCTGATTGCCGGCTGGTTCTTCGGCGAGGTGTTGTATGGCCGCGCCTGGATCTGGGATCACAAGTCGGTGTTTTCGGTGCTTTCGTGGATCACCTTCGCCGTGCTGCTGATCGGGCGTTCGCGCTTTGGCTGGCGCGGCCTGAGCGCGGTGCGCATGCTGTATGCTGGCGCGGCCCTCCTGTTGCTCGCCTATGCCGGTTCACGCTTTGTGATGGAAGTGCTGCTCGCACGCCCGGGAGGCTGAACCTCATGAAATACCTTCTCGTCCTGATCGTCCTGATCATTGCCTACAACGTCTGGCGCAAGCAGCGCATCGACGACAAGCGCTCCGGCGACCAGCAACGCCCCGCCCCGCCTCGCACGCCCCGCATTCCGCAGGAAATCGTGCCCTGCGCGCGCTGCGGCCTGATGCTGCCCAGGAGCGAAGCGCTGCAACAGGGCGAGCTGCATTTCTGCAGCGTCGAACACCAGCGCCAGGGACCGGCCTGAGTCGCAACCAACCCTCCATCCAGAATTCACTGTGCAGTATCGACAACGTCCCGGCAACAATACGTTTCTCCGGATCTGGCTGGCGTTCCTGAATGGCCGGGTGATGGTTGCGCTGCTGCTGGCCATGCAGCAGGCCGCCGCGCTGATCTGGCACACGCCGACGAGTCCGGACACGCTCGCGGCGAGCATGGGTTACCTGGCGTTGACCATCGCGGTCCGCATCTTCTCGCGCAATGTTCCGGCTCCGCAACCCGGTCTCCAGTGGCTGCCCACGATCGGCGTGGACATCGTGGTGTTCAGCTACCTACAGTTTTTTGCGGGCGACACGTTGAGCTTCATGCCGCTGTTCGCCCTGCCGGTGCTGATGGCCGGCATGCTGGGCACGCTGATGACGGCGCTTGGCACGACCTCGCTGATCACCATTGTTCTACTGGCGGGTGCGTTGTGGGTCGATCAGAAGACCTCGGGCGACTCCACCCAGCGTTATGTGCAGGCGGCGCTCACCAGCGTCGGCTTTTTCATCGTCACCTATCTGGCGCACCAGCTCTCGCTCAAGCTGCATACGGAGCACGAGATCGCGCAGCGCAGTCGCATGGCCGCGCAGACGCAGGAAGACGTGAGCGCGCTGGTCATGCAGCATCTGAGCGAAGGCGTGCTGGTGATGGATCGACAGGATCGCGTGCGGCTCGCCAATCCGTCGGCCCGCTTGCTGATGGGCGACGCCGCGCCCTCTGCCATGCCGTTCGATCTGCAGCAGCTTGGCAACTGGGCATCGCTGCTCGATTTGGTGCGCGCAACGTTTCACAGCGGCACGCAGCAATCGGCGGACATCGACATCGTTCACCCGGGCCACAGCCCCATGGGCCTCAGGGCGCGCACCTGGCTGACCATGCACCACGACCTGCAGGCCAGCACCGCTAACCCCACGAAACCAGCGACCCGCTGTGTGTGGTGTTCCTGCAGGATCTGCGCGAGATGGAGGCCCGGTTGCGCACCGAAAAGCTCGCCGCGATGGGCCGCATGTCGGCTGCCGTGGCGCATGAAATCCGCAACCCGCTGGCCGCCATCATCCAGGCCAATGCGCTGCTCGAAGAAGACCTGACCGATCCCATGCAGATGCGGCTGAGCCAGATGGTCAAGCAGAACGCGCATCGACTCACGCGCATCACCGAGGAAGTGCTGGACATTGCGCGCGTGCGCCACCAGATCGACAACGTGCCCGCCGCGCCCATCGAGCTTGACGACAACGTCGTGCACATGGTCAGCGACTGGCAGTCGCATGACCCCAACAGCCGGCGGGCGCTGGTCGCGCTGAACACCGCCGACATGCAGGTGAACTTCGACATCGACCATCTGCGCCGCGTGCTCGTGAATCTCATGGACAACGCGCTGCGCTACATGGGCCCGCATGCGGACTCGATGTGCATCGAGACCGGCACCACGCCCGAAGGGCTCGCGCTGATGCAGGTATGGAGCGATGGCGCGCCACTTGAGAAATCGGTCGAGCAGCATCTGTTCGAGCCGTTTTTCTCCTCGGAAAGCCGCTCCAGCGGACTGGGACTCTATATATGTAGAGAATTGTGCAGTCGCCACGGCGCTTCGATCCGCTACGAACGCAGCACGCTCACGCTCGCGCGCGGCGAGACCGAGGGCAATGCCTTCATCGTCACCTTCCGCAAATCGCTACAGCTTCCGGGCACGCCTTCCCTTTTTGACACAATCATGGTTTGAGACTCCAACGAACACATGCCTGCATACGCCGCCTCCATTCTTGTCATTGACGATGAACCCGATCTGAGGACGCTCTACGAGCTCACGCTGCTGCGCGAGGGTTACCGCGTGGAGACCGCCGGATCGGTGCAGGAGGCGCGCCAGCAGTTGCGGGTGCAGCAGTTCGACGTGGTGATCTCGGACATGCGGCTGCCCGACGGCTACGGCATGGAGGTGCTGCTGTATCTGCGCGAGGCCCAGCGCCGCGAGCGCTGCGTGGTGATGACGGCCTACGGTTCTGCCGAGAACGCGGTTGAGGCGTTGCGCGCGGGCGCGTTCGACTACCTGACCAAACCGGTGGACCTCAAGCAGTTCCGCACGGTGGTCGCCTCGGCGGTGCAGGGCACGGGAGCGGTACCCGCGCCCGGCCAGCCCGCCGCCAACGCCGGCGCGCGCCTTCAGGAGGCAGAAGCCAGGGTTTCCGCAGACGTCGATTCCCCGAGCGCCTCGCCCGTGATGCGGCTTCTGGTGGGAGATTCCGCTGCCATGCGCAATGTGAAGCAGCGCATCGCCAAGGTTGCACGCAGCATGGCACCGGTGCTGGTGCGTGGCGAGTCCGGCACCGGCAAGGAACTGGTCGCCCGTGCGCTGCACGACAACAGCCAGCGCGCCGACGGCCCGATGATCGCGGTGAACTGCAGTGCCATTCCTGAGAATTTGCTTGAAGCCGAGTTCTTCGGCGCGCGCAAGGGTTCGTACACCGGCGCGAGCGCCGACCGTGAAGGCTTTTTTCAGGCCGCGCAGGGCGGCACGCTGTTTCTTGACGAGATCGGTGACCTTCCGCTCGCCATGCAATCCAAGCTGCTGCGCGCGATTCAGGAGCGCAGCGTGCGACCCCTCGGGCCACGCAGGAGGAAACCGTGGACGTGCGCATCGTCAGCGCCACGCACAAGGATCTCGCCGCCGAGGTGCAGGCAGGCAATTTTCGCCAGGATCTGTACTACCGCCTGAACGTCATCGAGGTGCTGATTCCGCCGCTGCGCGAGCGTCGCGAAGATCTGCCCGCGCTGTGCCGAGCGCTGCTGCAACGCATAGAACGCGACTCCGGCGCTCCCGTGCCACCGCTTACCGAAAACGCCTTGCAGCGCATCGCCATGCATCCGCTGCCGGGCAATGTGCGCGAGCTGGAAAATCTGCTGCACCGCGCCGTTGCGCTCAGCGATGGCGACGAACTGTTCGTCGATCCGCCGCTCCCCGGATCGACACCGGAACCTGCACCCGCTCAGCCATCGGCATCACCATCGCCGTCCATGGCAGCGACCACGACCGATACGCTCGAGCGCATGCCGAGCCGATCCGCCGAAGCGCCAGCGCCCTATTCGTCCCACAATACCCTGCCAAGCGATCTGCAGGCCTGGCTCGACAAGCAGGAGCGCGACATCCTCGTGCGCGCATTGCGCGAATCCGGCTTCAACCGCACGGCGACCGCCGCGCGCCTTGGCATCAGCCTGCGCCAGATCCGCTACCGCATCGAGCGGCTGAACATCTCCGAAGCCGACGGCGGCACGGAATCCCATGCCGAAGGTGAATGAGCGTTCGCGCGTGTGGTCCGGCGGCTGGTACGCCAGGGCCCGCCGCATCGACTCGCCCAACCACGGACCCCGCCCGACGGTGCACGGATCGACCTCGTCGTCGTGCACTCCATCAGCCTGCCACCGGGCGAAAACGGCACGGGCGACATCGAGCGGCTCTTCACCAACCAGCTCGACTGGGACGCCCATCCCTACTTCGACACCATCCGCGGCATCGAGGTTTCCAGTCACTTCGTGATCGACAGGAACGGAGCGATCACGCAATTCGTCGATTGTGACCAGCGCGCATGGCACGCAGGTCGCTCACACTGGCGCGGGCGCGACAACTGCAACGACGACTCCATCGGCATCGAACTCGAAGGCCTCGAGGGCGAGCGTTTCAGCGACGCGCAGTACACCGCGCTCACCCTGCTGTGCAGCGATATCGCGGTGCGCTATCCGATCCGCTTCATCGCGGGCCATGAGCACATCGCACCCGGTCGCAAGGGCGATCCCGGGGCCGGATTCGAATGGCGACGAATGCGCAACAATTTGTGTGATACGGGTTGGTGGTTTCCACTACAGACCTAGCAACCGTCACCGCGCCGTGGTTTTCGCGCCGGTGATCTTCGTGCTTTTTTTTCCGTCCTCTTTTTCCATTGCATGCGGTCTGGCGGAGCATATCGCCGCATAGCTCGCAGCCACTGGTGATCTTGGCCCGCAAACGTCGCCAGCACACATGCCGCGCAACGACGGCGACCAGATCGAAGTGTCGAAAAGCGTGCCGCCCGGGCCAGCGGAGTCGTGCTGCATATACACTACAGGTAGTGTCTTGATGACTTGAGACACCCCAGATATAGTGTGTCACAGCATCCGGTGACACACATCCCATCCGAAGCATCATGCGGCTTGAGCCAGCCCGCGTGACCCCCTTCGAACACACTAAAAAGAGGACTACATGCAAGCTGTACAGACCGCAGTCAATGAGGTGAGCCCTGCGCTCGCGAAATCCACCACGCCCGCGGCTGCCAAGCCCACGGCGAGCAACGGAAATCTCGCCCAGTTCCAGATCATTCGCCGCAATGGCGCCGTGGTTCCGTTCGAGCCGCAGAAGATCGCGGTGGCGATGATGAAGGCGTTTCTCGCAACGCACGGCGCTCAGGGCGCGGCGTCCGCGAGCATTCGCGAAGTGGTGGACAACCTCACACAAACGGTCGTGTACGCACTCACCCGCTCGCGCCCCGGCGGCGGCACCTTCCACATCGAAGACGTGCAGGATCAGGTCGAGCTTGGCCTGATGCGCAGCGGCCACCATGAAGTCGCCCGCGCCTACGTGCTGTACCGCGAGCGCCGCAAGCAGGAGCGCGCCGAGCGCCGCGAGCAACTGCTGCCGCAGGTGCCGACGATGCACGTGCTGGAAAACGGTCAGCGCGTGGAACTCGACGTGCTGCGTCTGCACTCGCTGATCGAGTCGGCCTGCGCCAACATCGGCGAAGGCGTGACCGCCGCGCCGATCGTCACCGAAACCATGCGCAACCTCTACGACGGCGTGCCGATGGACGAAGTGCTCAAGGCCGCCATCCTGGCGGCGCGCACCAAGATCGAGAAGGACCCCGGCTACACCTACGCCACCGCGCGCCTGCTGCTGCACACCATCGTGCGCGAGGTGCTGGGACGCGACGTGGCACCCGCAGAAATGCAGGCAGCCTATGCGGAATACTTCCCGCAGTTCATCCAGAAGGGTGTCGACAACGAACTGCTCGACGAGCGCCTCGTCAAGCAGTTCGACCTGCCGCGCCTGGCCGCCGCACTCAAGATCGAGCGCGATCAGCAATTCGACTACCTTGGCCTGCAGACGCTGTACGACCGCTACTTTCTGCACGTTCGCAAGACGCGCATCGAACTGCCCCAGGCATTCTTCATGCGCGTGGCCATGGGCCTGTCGCTCAACGAGTCCGACCGCAACGCGCGCGCCATCGAGTTCTATGAGGTGCTGTCGTCGTTCGACTTCATGTCGAGCACGCCCACGCTGTTCAACAGCGGCACGCTGCGCTCGCAGTTGTCGTCGTGCTATCTGACGACCGTACCCGACCACCTTGACGGCATCTATGAGTCGATCAAGGAAAACGCGCTGCTCTCCAAATTCGCGGGCGGCCTCGGCAACGACTGGACGCGCGTGCGCGCGCTCGGCTCGCACATCAAGGGCACGAATGGCGAATCGCAGGGCGTGGTGCCGTTCCTCAAGGTGGTCAACGACACCGCCGTCGCCGTGAACCAGGGTGGCAAGCGCAAGGGCGCGGTCTGCACCTACCTCGAAACCTGGCACCTGGACATCGAGGAGTTCCTCGAGCTGCGCAAGAACACCGGCGATGATCGCCGCCGCACGCACGACATGAACACCGCGAACTGGATTCCCGACCTGTTCATGAAGCGCGTGATGGAAAAAGGCAACTGGACGCTGTTCAGCCCCGCCGACGTTCCCGATCTGCATGACCTGTATGGTGGCGCGTTCGAGAAGGCCTATTCGGCCTACGAAGCCAAGGCCGCATCGGGCGAGATTCGCCTGTCCAGGCAGATTCCGGCCATGGACCTGTGGCGCAAGATGCTCTCGATGCTGTTCGAGACCGGCCATCCATGGATCACGTTCAAGGATCCTTGCAACATCCGTTCGCCTCAGCAGCATGTGGGCGTGGTGCACTCGTCCAACCTGTGCACGGAAATCACGCTGAACACCAGCGACACGGAAACCGCCGTCTGCAATCTCGGCTCGGTGAATCTTTCGCGTCACATCACCAACGGCAAGATCGATCACGACAAGCTCAAGAAGACCATCAGCACCGCGATGCGCATGCTCGACAACGTCATCGACATCAACTACTACGCGGTACAAAAGGCCAAGGACTCCAACATGCGCCACCGCCCGGTGGGCATGGGTCTGATGGCATTCCAGGACGCGCTGTATGAAATGCGCATCCCGTACGCCAGCGAGGAAGCAGTGCAGTTCGCCGACGAATCGATGGAAGCCATCTGCTACTACGCCTACTTCGCGTCGAGCGAACTGGCGAAGGAACGCGGCACCTATTCGACCTATGACGGCTCGCTGTGGTCCAGGGGCATCCTGCCAATCGACTCGCTCGACCTGCTTGCCAAGGAACGCGGCGGCTATGTCGAAGTGGATCGCTCGAGCACGCTCGACTGGGATGCGCTGCGCAACAAGATCGCCAAGGACGGCATGCGCAACTCGAACTGCATCGCCATCGCACCGACCGCCACCATCTCCAACATCGTGGGCGTGGACGCGTCGATCGAACCATCGTTCGGCAACCTGTCGGTGAAGTCGAACCTCTCGGGCGAGTTCACCGTCGTTAACCAATACCTGGTGCGCGATCTGCAGCGCCTGGGTCTGTGGGACGACGTGATGGTGATGGATCTGAAGCACTTCAAGGGCTCGCTGCAACCCATCGACCGCGTGCCGCAGGACGTGAAAAATCTCTACGCCACCGCGTTCGAAGTGGCTCCCACATGGCTGGTCGAAGCAGCAGCGCGTCGCCAGAAATGGATCGATCAGGCGCAGAGCCTGAACATCTACATGGCCGGTGCATCAGGCAAGAAGCTCGATGAAACCTACAAGCTCGCATGGGTTCGTGGTCTTAAAACCACGTACTACCTGCGCACGCAATCCGCGACGCATGTGGAGATGAGCACGGTGAGTGGTCGTCAACTCAACGCGGTCTCGAACGGCAGTGAACAAAATTCTGCCGCAGCTCCGAAAGCCGCACCAGTCAATGCTTTGGAGGCAGCAGCCGCTGCCGCGCGCGCGCAGGCCGAAAGCGTTCCAGCCACCGATATCAAGTTCTGCGCCATCGATGATCCGGGCTGTGAGGCCTGCCAATAAAGCGGTTTGCACGCGCGTTTGAAGTGCCTCGCATCTCACCGCGCGTGCTTCGACATAAAAAAATTTGGCGAAGCAACGCCGCAGCGCTTTTCTTTTTGAGTCGCTGCTTTCATAATTCGAGCACTGGAAAACGTATGCTGACCTGGGACGAAGAAGTCAAGCCCTCATCGCAAAATCAAACGGCAGGCGGTTCGCACGACAACCGCCTTGGAGCAATACCCGCTCTTCAAACCGTTTCCTCCACATCGTCGCAAGCTGTCGCACCTTCTGCTGCGACGGTTTCCGCGACATCGGCACCCGCTGTTCACAAGCGCGTGAATGCCGCCGACAAGCGCATCATCAACGCCAAAACCGACGTGAACCAACTGGTTCCGTTCAAGTACAAGTGGGCCTGGGAAAAATACCTCGCCACCTGCGCCAACCACTGGATGCCGCAGGAAGTGAACATGACGCGCGACATCGCGCTGTGGAAAGACCCGAACGGCCTGACCGAAGACGAGCGCCGCATCGTCAAGCGCAACCTCGGTTTCTTCGTGACCGCTGATTCGCTGGCCGCCAACAACATCGTGCTCGGCACGTATCGCCACATCACCGCACCCGAGTGCCGCCAGTTCCTGCTGCGCCAGGCGTTCGAGGAAGCGATCCACACGCACGCCTATCAGTACATCGTCGAATCGCTCGGCCTCGATGAGGGTGAAATCTTCAATGCGTACAACGAGGTCAAGTCGATCCGCGACAAGGATGAATTCCTGATCCCGTTCATCGAAGCGATCATGGATCCGGAATTCCACACCGGCACGCCCGAGACCGACCAGACGCTGCTGAAGTCGCTGATCGTTTTCGCCTGCCTGATGGAAGGCCTGTTCTTCTACGTCGGCTTCACGCAGATTCTGGCGCTTGGTCGCCAGAACAAGATGACCGGCGCCGCCGAGCAATACCAGTACATCCTGCGCGACGAGTCGATGCACTGCAATTTCGGCATCGACCTGATCAACCAGTTGAAGCTCGAGAACCCGCATCTGTGGACTCCGGAATTCAAGGCAGAAATCGAAGCCCTGTTCCACAAGGCCGTCGATCTCGAGTACGCCTACGCCGAAGACACCATGCCGCGCGGCGTGCTGGGTCTGAATGCATCGATGTTCAAGAGCTACCTGCGCTACATCGCCAATCGCCGTGCGACACAGATTGGCCTGGAGACGCTGTTCCCGAATGAAGAGAATCCGTTCCCCTGGATGAGCGAGATGATCGACTTGAAGAAAGAACGCAATTTCTTCGAGACCCGCGTCATCGAGTACCAATCCGGTGGAGCCCTGTCCTGGGACTGATTGATCATCCAATGACAGCAGGTCATGTTCTTTGAATCTCACCCCCACAACCAAGCGCCCGCACGAGGCGCGGTGTGGGGCGTTACCGTATTTGTGGCTTTGGGTTGGACATCCAACTCCCTGAGGCCACGAATCGCTCTGTGTCCAAAGTAGACACGGGGTGCTCTTTGCTAATCGACCCAAGGAGAAAATGATGGCAACTGCGAAGAAGACCGCTGCTAAGAAGGCAGCACCTGCGAAGAAAGCAACCGTGGCCAAGAAGGCTGCTCCGGCAAAGAAAGCCGTAGCCGCAAAGAAGGCTGCTCCAGCGAAGAAGGCTGCACCCGCCAAGAAGGCCGTAGCTGCGAAGAAGGCAGCCCCAGCCAAGAAGGCCGTAGCTGCGAAGAAGGCAGCTCCAGCCAAGAAGGCCGTAGCCGCGAAGAAGGCAGCCCCAGCCAAGAAGGCCCCAGCCGCAAAGAAGGCAGCTCCAGCCAAGAAGGCCATGGCCGCGAAGAAGGCAGCTCCCGCCAAGAAGGCCGTAGCCGCAAAGAAGGCAGCCCCAGCCAAGAAGGCCGTAGCCGCGAAGAAGGCTGCTCCAGCCAAGAAGGCCATGGCCGCCAAGAAGCCTGCAGCCAAGAAGGCCGCTGCTCCTGCCAAGAAGGCAGTTGCTGCAAAGAAGCCTGCTGCGGCCAAGAAGCCCGCCGCGAAGAAGCCTGCTGCAAAGAAGGCCGCTCCGAAGAAGGCTGCTGCCAAGCCTGCCGCTGCTGCTCCTGCCGCCGCTGCTGCGCCCGCTGCACAGACCACGCTGAACCCTCAAGCTGCGTGGCCGTTCCCGACAGGCGGCAAGCCCTGATCGGGCAAGTCTCCTTCAAGGAAACAGCAAGCAAAGCCCGGTGTTTACGCACCGGGCTTTTTCGTTGGCGTCATCGAGGCTCGGACAACTGCGCCGAACCGTCGCGCAGCGTCACTCGACCTTGAAATCCAGCGTGTAGTTTTGCGGGCCGCGTTGAGCGATCTTGAGTGCGCCGAGCTTGTTGCCCAGCTCCGCACATCGGGCGAGTGGCCATTGACGCTCCAGACCGAAGAGCAATGCGCCGCGCCATGCGTCGCCACAGCCTGTGGGATCGACCACTTCCCTGGCCTTCACGGGTGCGACGAGTTGCTGCTCGCCACTCTCCCAGACCGCGCAGCCTTCGCTGCCGAGCGTCACGATCATGCCCTTGAGCTTGCGTGAAATCTCCGCCTCGCTCCAGCCCGTGCGCTCGCACAGCATCTTGCCTTCGTAGTCGTTCACCGTCACCCAAGTGGCAAGCTCGATGAAATGGCGCAGTTCCTCGCCATTGAACATCGGCAGGCCCTGACCCGGATCGAAGACGAATGGAATGCCGGCGGCGGCGAACTGCTCGGCATGCTGCAGCATGGCATCGCGCCCGTCGGGAGCCACGATGCCCAGGGCCGCGCCGATGTCCCTGGTGATCTTGTTGTTCAGGTGCGCCTGCATCATCGCGCCGGGGTGAAACGCGGTGATCTGGTTGTTGTCGCGGTCGGTCATGATCATGGCCTGCGCGGTGTAATTGTCATCGACCTGCAGCACGTGGCGCGTGTCGATGTTCAGGCTCTTGATGCGCTCGATGTAGTCCGCCCCGTCGCGACCCAGCGCCGCCATCGGCAAGGGGTCGCCGCCCAGCAGCTTGTGCGCGTAGGCAATGTTGCCGGCGCAGCCGCCGAAGTCGCGACGCAACGCGGGAACGAGAAACGACACGTTCAGGATATGCAATTGCTCGGGCAGGATCTGCTCGGCAAAGCGGCCCTCGAAAGTCATGATGGTGTCGTATGCGAGGGAGCCACAGATCAGTACGGCCATAGTCTTGCCAATGCCTTGAATGAATTGAAAAAGAACAGAAAAAGAATTCAGGGATAAAAGGCCAGCAGCCGGTACCCCGTCACGCGGTCGGCCACCTCGGGCACCTGCAGTTTGACGGTGCCATTCCACTCGCCGTGCGCCGCCAGTTCGGCGGGTGCGCCGGTGTCCTCGCGCTTGAGCACGCGGCGCAGCACCGGCTGGTCGCTGGAATCCGTGAGCGTGAGTTCGAGCGCAGGCATCTCCAGCACCATGTCGGCCGTGCTCTTGAGCGCCACCTGGAGATTGAACGAGGTCGCGTCATCCTTCACGCGCGTGAATGTCGAGCTGTCGATGGCCACGGACGCAATCTGACGCGGCAGCCCCACCTCGCACCGCAGCGGCAGGCACAACAATTCCAGCGACGGTCGCAGCGCCGGATGGACGGCTGCGAGCCGATTACGCTCGGTGACCGCGTACTGCACGGCGAACCCGATCAGCAGGCCGACCGCCAGCAACACCAGCAACACACGCGTGACAGGCTTGCTCCAGAACGCCTTGCGGCGCGCATCACGAATGAAGCCCACCTCGCCTTCGGTCGGCGCGGCCGTCGCAGGTGCCTGGTCGCTCGTCCGTGAGGGCGTAGCAACCTCCACCTCGGCGGCCTGGCGTACGACGTAGGGCACATCGGTCGTGGTGTCCGGGCAAGATTCTGCGGCTCGGTGTCCGTATGTTCGATTTCGGGCTCGACGCGCTCGGCCTCATCGCTCTTCAGGGCATCCGCTTTGTCGACAAGGTCGTCGTCGACCTCATCCTCACCGCGCTCGCCAAAGATCAGCGGTTCATCGACCAGCTCGTGCTGACGCGACGCCTCGAAGGTGAGCTCCGGCATCTCCTCGTCATCGTCTTCATCATCCGTGTCCGCATCCCCGAAAACGATGGTGGCGGCACCCGGTGCGGGCGACGACCCGGGCGTTGGCTCCAGGGTCGGCTCGATCTTTGAATCACCAGCGGTATCGGGCTGATGAACCACCTCCGGCTCCACGCGCTGCGCTTCGGTGGTGTCCCGCGCCTGCTCACCAGGACTCTGGCGAGTCGCCACATCGGGCACCCAGTCCGGCGGCATGACATTCGATTCGCGTCGCTCGCCGTAGGTGCTGAACGCTGCAAAACTGTCTGCGGCGCGGACCGGGGTCGGCACAACGAGCGGGCTGGAAAAATGCCCGGCCCAGGGTTGCGCCGATGCGGGTGTTTGAGCGGCGTCGGCTGGTGCTTTCGGGCCTTGCTCCTGTGGGTGTTCGAGCGCGCGCGGCTGAATCGAGACATCGGGCGATCCCGGCACGCTCGCACGCGCGGTGCTCCATACGCTGGGCGCTTCGTCGGGAACGGGAACGCTCAACGGGAAATTCGATGCCGGAACCGGCGGCACCAGTACCTTGGGGGCTGCGCCGAAGCTGGCCGATCTCCGGGCGCGGGAGAGGCAGACGGTGTCGCCGCCTCCGCTCCCTTGTTCTGACGAACCGGCGCATAGCGCACGTCTGCGAGCAGATTGGTCGAGGCGTCGAACACCTCCTTGCAGCGACCACAGCGCACCCAACCTCCTGAGATTCTCAGTTGGTCGGCAACAACTCTGAAACTGGTCCGGCAGGCAGGACAGCGGGTAATCTGGCTCATCGGCTTTGCATTGTAGGGGCTGCATTCGCCGAGCACTACGGCGCTCGCATGCAAGCAGAAGCAACAGCCCGGAAGTGGCTCAACGGCGGGCCGTCATCAGGATCCAGCCGTCCTCACGATCACTGACTTCCAGTTGCAGCCACGGTGCGTAAGCCGCCTTGAGTTCATCTTCCTGACGCTCCAGAATGCCCGCCATTACCAGCGCACCGCCTTCGGCGACGTGCGCGCAGAGCAGCGGTGCAAGCACCTTGAGCGGCGTGGCCAGAATATTGGCCAGCACGACGTCGTAGACGCCTTGCGCCATGTCCGGCAGACCGGCCTGAAGCGTCACGTCATTGGCAGCCGCGTTGGCGACGGTGGAGGTGACCGCAGCGGGATCGATGTCCACGGCCACGATGTCGCGCGCGCCGAACTTTGCCGCGCCGATGGCCAGGATCCCCGAGCCGCATCCGTAGTCGAGCACGCGCGCCGGTGCACGCGCGGGATCTACGTTCCGGGTGATCCAGCGCAGGCACATGCGGGTCGTCGGATGCGTGCCGGTGCCGAACGCGAGGCCGGGGTCGAGGCGAATGCAGTGCCTGGCGGCAGCGGGCGGCTCGTGCCACGAGGGGACGATCCAGAAATCTCGCGTGATTTCCACCGGCGCGAACTGCGATTGCGTGATGCGCACCCAGTCCTGATCCTCGACTTCGGTGAGCGCCAGAATCTCGCTGCCTTCAAAGAAATCCTGCACCTGTAGCAGCGCCTGCGCCTCCTCGGCTTGGACCCTTGTCTGGAACAGCGCGACGATGCGGCTGCGATTCCAGCCTTCCTTGGGTGCGGGCATGCCGGGTTCGCCGAACAGTGCCTGCTCGGCATCGGTCTGGGCATCGGCGTCTTCGACCGACACGCTCAGGGCATCGAGCGCCTCCAGCGCGTCGCTCAGATCTTCGACCCGCTCTTCGGAACACAACAGGGAAAGCTCAAACATGGAGGCACCTTCTTGCTCAAATAAAACATGCTGGCAGTTCGTTGCAAACTGCCAGCATGGAACCATCATCATCAAATCACGCGACGGGCGAAGTTCAGCGCTTGCGCTCTTCCAGCCACTGTTCCAGATAATGGATGTTGGTGCCACCGGCGTTGAACTTGGCGTCCACCATCAGCTCGCGGTGCAGCGGCACGTTGGTGTTGATGCCTTCGACCACCGTCTCGAGCAGGGCCGTGCGCATGCGTGCGATGGCTTCCTCGCGCGTGTCGCCATGCACGATGAGCTTGCCGATCATCGAGTCGTAGTTCGGCGGCACGAAGTAGTTCGTGTACACGTGCGAATCCACGCGCACGCCAGGGCCGCCCGGCGCGTGCCACATGGTGATCCGGCCCGGCGAGGGGATGAATTTGTACGGATCTTCCGCGTTGATGCGGCATTCGATGGCGTGGCCGTGAATCTCGATCTGGCGCTGCGTGAACGGCAGCTTCTCGCCAGCGGCGACCATGATCTGCGTCTTGACGATGTCGACGCCGGTGATCCATTCGGTCACCGGATGCTCCACCTGAACGCGGGTATTCATCTCGATGAAATAGAACTCGCCGTTCTCGTACAGGAACTCGAACGTACCCGCACCGCGATAACCGATCTTCTTGCAGGCGGCCACGCAGCGCTCGCCGATCTTCTCGATCAGCTTGCGCGGAATACCCGGGGCCGGAGCCTCCTCGATCACCTTCTGGTGGCGGCGCTGCATGGAGCAGTCGCGCTCGCCCAGATAGACGGCGTTCTTGAATTTGTCGGCAATGACCTGGATTTCGATGTGGCGCGGGTTCTGGAGGAATTTCTCCATGTACACAGCCGGATTGCCGAACGCGGTTTCCGCCTCGGCCTTGGTCATCTGCACGGCGTTGACGAGCGCCGCCTCGGTGTGCACCACGCGCATGCCGCGACCACCACCGCCGCCAGCGGCCTTGATGATCACCGGATAGCCGACCGAGCGCGCAATGCGGCGGATCGCGACCGGATCATCGGGCAATTCGCCGTCCGAGCCGGGCACGCATGGGACGCCCGCACGGATCATCGACTGCTTGGCCGATACCTTGTCGCCCATGATGCGGATCGATTCGGGGTCGGGCCAATGAACTGGAAACCGCTTTTTTCCACCCGCTCGGCAAAATCGGCGTTCTCGGAGAGAAACCCGTAGCCGGGGTGGATCGCTTCGGCGTCGGTCACTTCCGCTGCGGAAATGATCGCCGGCATATTCAGGTAGGAGAGTCCGGACGGCGCAGGACCGATACAGACCGCTTCCTCGGCGAGCTTGACGTATTTGGCATCGCGATCGGCCTCGGAATAGACCATCACCGCCTTGACGCCCAGCTCGCGGCACGCGCGCTGAACTCGCAGGGCGATTTCACCGCGGTTGGCAACCAGGATTTTCTTGAACATGAATTGCCGCTTTACTCGATCACGAACAGAGGCTGACCGTACTCGACCGCCTGACCGTTTTCAGCCATGACGCGCGTGACCGTGCCGGATTTGTCGGCTTCGATCTCGTTGAGGATCTTCATCGCCTCGATGATGCAAAGCGTGTCGCCTTCCTTGACCTGGGCACCGATCTCGATGAACGGCTTGGCTCCGGGGCTGGCCGAGCGGTAGAAAGTACCGACCATTGGCGACTTCACGGCATGGCCGGATACCGCAGCCGCGGCCGGCGCGGCGGAGTCGGCGCCAGGCGCTGCGGCAACGGGGGCTACGGCGGCGGGTTGCGCCATCATCGGCGCGGCAACCATCTGTTGAACGACGGCACCGCCGCCCTTGACGATGCGCACTTTGCCCTCGGCTTCGGTGATCTCGAGTTCAGAAACGTTCGACTCGGACACCAGGTCGATGAGGGTCTTAAGTTTTCGCAAATCCATGGGAGCTCCAACGGCTAGAAACAGAATGGGGCGCAAATTTACCCCAATTTCAGCCTATTGCATCGAAATTGACCCAAATATCTGCATCTCCTTGAGGAGATGCGGGGCTTCCTTATGTCTGGGAAGCCCATTGGGCCACGTCTTGTTCGGTTAATTGCCCCATTTTACGCTTCAAGATGTTCCCTTCTTTTCCAAACAACACAGAAAAAGGAAGGCCACCCAACTCGTTGCCGAGCGCGCGCCCGAGGTCCGTGCCGGTGAGACCGGCCAGCGCAATGGGAAAATCCAGCGGTGTGCGCTCCAGAAATTTGCGCACCGCATCCGGCTTGTCGATCGCCAATCCAAGCACTTGAAAGCCCTTGCCTGCATATTTATTGTAGAAACCATTGAGCAGGGGCAACTCTTCAACGCACGGCGGGCACCAAGTCGCCCAGAAGTTGAGCAGCAGCGGTCGGCCATGAAACTTGCGCATGGTCAACGTTGAGCCATCGAGCGTCTCCATGGAGGCATTCCAGAACGACGCCTCGACCCCGTCGGACACCGCGTGCGGCTCAAATCGCCACCAGGCAAATCCGGCACCCGCAGCCGCCGCCGCGACACCGGCTCCGGCCAACAACCAGCGGCGGCGCGACGCGGACGGCGCCGCCGGATCGGCAGCCGCTGCGGAATTCGGATCGGACTCGATGGACGTGGACATGATGAAAACCGTTATTTTTGAAAAAGGAATGGCCCCGACAAGGCAGCGAGCCGGTCAGCCGCCCGCTTCCGGCTGCGTGAGCAGCGCGCGCACGGCGGCAATGTCACCGCGTGGCAGCCTGCCTCGGGAGTCCGGCTTGAGGGCACCGCGCAAATCATCGAGGTCGTAGACCATCAGGTGCACACCGATGTATTCACCAAGCTCGGCCGACATGCTGCTGAGGCTCAGCGCGTCCACCAACTCCCCGCGAAACCCGGTCACCGAACGCGGTTCGTACTCGACATGATGGTCAATCAGGCAAATTTCCGCGGATTTGGGGTCATCGCAAAACATCTGCACGTAGACGTCCGACAGCCGCGTCGCCGTGCCATGCCAGACGGCACCGGCCAGATAGGGACGGAATTCGCGCATGCGCTCCATCCAGACCAGCGCCAGCTGGCGCAGCGCGCGCAGCTCGGCGGGCTGGGTGTCGGCGCAGAACAGGCCGATGTATTCGCGCACCGCGTCCTCCACCAGATCGTTGTCCGGCAAGGCGGTGCGCACGGGCAGGCCCAGTTGCTTGACGGCGCGGCGTTTGGCCGGGCCCCATTCCAGGCCCTCTTCCACCACCAGTCGGGCCGTGGCATTGGCTATCTCGGTAGCAAGAGCGTCATTCATGGCGGCAATCCTGTGGACGGGACCTCGGCGCAACACACACACACCTCCGTCAGGCGAGCGCCCGATGAGGAACCGAAGGACCATTGTCGCTCCAATGCCAATACCTGAAATATTGCGCGACTTAGACCGTTTCCGCACGCCCGGTCCACGCCCCACTCCGCCAGGTCCAACCGGTCCATCAGGGGGATGCGTCAACTCGTAGAATCGACGCCCATGCACATACATATTCTGGGGATTTGCGGCACCTTCATGGGTGGCGTGGCGGCATTGGCCCGGGAAGCCGGTCATCGCGTGACCGGTTGCGATGCGGGTGTCTATCCGCCGATGAGCGATCAACTGCGCGCCTTGGGCATCGATCTGATCGAAGGCTTTGGCGCCGACCAACTGGCGCTTCGACCCGACGTCTTCGTCATCGGCAATGTGGTCAGCCGTGCGCGCCTGGCCGATGGAACGCCGAAATTTCCGTTGATGGAAGCCATTCTGGATGCGGGCGCTCCGTATGTCAGCGGGCCGCAATGGCTTGCCGAGAATGTGCTGCAGGGCCGCCATGTACTGGCCGTTGCGGGCACGCACGGCAAGACGACGACCACGTCGATGCTCGCCTGGATTCTCGAACACGCTGGACGCGAGCCCGGTTTCCTGGTCGGCGGCGTACCGCTGAACTTTGGCGTCTCGGCCCGTCTGGGAAGAAACGCGTCGCATGAGTGGGGCGCGGCACAGCAGGGTCAGGCACCACTGTTCGTGATCGAGGCCGATGAATACGACACCGCCTTCTTCGACAAGCGCAGCAAATTCGTGCACTACCGCCCGCGCACGGCGGTGCTGAACAATCTGGAATTCGACCATGCCGACATCTTCGACGACCTCGCGGCGATCGAGCGGCAATTCCATCACCTCGTGCGCACCGTTCCTGCCTCCGGTCGCGTGGTGGTGAATGCGCTTGAGGAGAGCCTGATTCGCGTGCTGCATGCCGGTTGCTGGAGTGAGGTCGCGAGCTTTGGCGACGCGGTCAGCGATTTCGGCGCGCGTGGCGAGCCCGGCGATTTCGAGGTGCTGCGCCGGGGCCAACCGGTCGCGCATGTGAAGTGGAATTTGAGCGGCGTGCACAACCAGCTCAATGCACTGGCGGCGATTGCGGCCGCCGAGCATGTCGGTGTGTCGCCCGCACAGGCTGCCGAGGCGCTGGGCCAATTCCAGAACGTCAAGCGCCGCATGGAGTTGCGCGGCACGGTCAACGGCATCGCCGTCTACGACGATTTCGCGCATCACCCCACCGCGCTGCGCACCACGCTCGACGGTCTGCGCCGGGTGGTCGGCCAGAATGCCCGCATCCTCGCCGCCTTCGAGCCGCGCAGCAACACCATGAAGCTCGGCACGATGAAGTCACAGCTTCCCTGGGCGCTCGAATCGGCCGATCTGTCGTTCTGCCACACGGCGGGACTCGACTGGGATGCGGCCGAAGCGCTCGCGCCGCTGGGTGCACGGGCTCGCGCCGTCGACAACATCGACACGCTGGTCGAGCAACTGCGCGCCGAAGCGCGACCGGGTGACCACATCGTCTGCATGAGCAACGGCAGCTTTGGCGGCATTCACGCCAAGCTGCTGGACGCGCTCGCCAAGTCCTGATCTGCAAGCAAAAAGCGGTGCTTCAAGGCACCGCTTTTGCGTTCCCGGTCGGACCGGGAGGCGTCAGAACGTCAGCGCCATCGAGGGAATGTCGATGCGCACCGTCTTGCGTTCAAGCGCCGCACTTGCGGCCCGCGCGAACTGGTGCGCCCACGCAGCGTCGGAGAAAGCGCGCTCGCTCGCGCTTGCCGCGACGACCAGCACCTTGTCGGCCAGCAGCACCTTGCCGCTCGGGCGCAGGGGCTCGCAATCGAGGCGCACGAACTCGTCATCCAGCCAACGGCGCGCGGCTTCGTTGGTCAGGGGCTCGGCACCTTCGAGATCGATACGGAATTCCTGTTCCGGGCTCAGAGTCACCGTCACTTCACTGCGCATGGTTCACGTCCTTTGGCGAATGGGAAAATGGGGAAGCAATATTGCCACTCCCCCATTTTCCTCTCAAGATGCGCGCCGCGTCTGTACTGCGGACGACAATTCGGCCAGCGTCGCGACTGAATCGTCCCAGCCGAGGCAGGCATCGGTGATGCTCTTGCCGTACTCGAGCGCGCTGGGCACATCCTTGCCCGGCGTGAACTTCTGGGCCCCGGCGTGCAGATGGCTTTCGATCATCAGGCCGAACACCGACTTGGAGCCTCCCGCAATCTGCGAGGCGACGTCGCGCGCCACATCGCGCTGCTTTTCGTGCTGCTTGCTCGAATTGGCGTGGCTGCAATCGACCATCAGCGTCGGATTCAGGCCGGCCGCCTGCAGATCAGCGCACGCTGCCGCGACGTGCTCGGCGTCGTAGTTCGGTGCCTTGCCGCCGCGCAGGATCACGTGGCAGTCCTGATTGCCGCTGGTATGCACGATCGCGACCTGGCCATTCTTGTGCACCGACAGGAAGTGGTGACCACGGCTGGCGGACTGGATCGCGTCGGTGGCGATGCGGATGTTGCCGTCCGTGCCGTTCTTGAAGCCGATCGGTGCGGAAATGCCCGACGCCAGTTCGCGGTGCACCTGGCTCTCGGTGGTGCGCGCGCCGATGGCGCCCCAACTGATCAGGTCGCCGATGTATTGCGGCGAGATCACGTCGAGGAATTCGCTGCCTGCCGGAATGCCCAGGCGGTTGATGTCGATGAGCAGTTGGCGTGCAATGCGCAGGCCTTCGTCGATGCGGTAGCTGCCATCGAGGTAGGGATCGTTGATCAGGCCCTTCCAGCCGACCGTGGTACGCGGCTTCTCGAAGTACACGCGCATCACGATTTCGAGCGTGTCCTTGTATTGTTCGCGCACCACCTTGAGCTTCTTCGCATATTCGAGCGCTGCCGCCGGGTCGTGGATCGAGCAGGGGCCAATGATGACCAGCAGGCGATCATCCTCGCCCGACATGATCTTCTGGATGGACTGGCGCGTGCGGGTGATCAACGTCTCCACTTCCGTGCCGGAAATCGGGAAGAAGCGGATCAGATGTTCCGGAGGAGGCAACATGGTGATGTCCTTGATGCGGTTGTCGTCGGTATTGCTGGTTTTCTCGACGTTGCGATACCAGGCATCAGGGGATGGAGAGACATTGGCAGTCATGAAAGGCGTCCTCGTGGAAGGTGTTGAACTGTCTGTGAAAGAAAAACGCTGCGAAAAAAGAGAGGGGCCGGAAAAACAAAAACCGCCGGGCTTTTCAGCTTCGGCGGTCTTTGGGGGAACCTTGCTTGCGAGTTATCGTGCGCGCAGTTGCCTCTCATCCGCCTTGGACGAGAACCAAAAGTAAAAGTAAAACGCGCTGCGAACTTGCATAGGCGCTGAATGTAGCACTTTTTGATGCGATGCAACAAGCATTTTTTATGCGGGATTTCGCGGGGGTTCTTTCACGCAACGTGCCGGGCCGTGCTCGTCAGGCGGTGCCGCCCACGGTCAGGCCGTCGATGCGCATGGTCGGCTGGCCCACGCCTACCGGCACGCTCTGGCCCTCCTTGCCGCAGGTGCCGACGCCGCTGTCGAGCTTCATGTCGTTGCCGATCATGCTCACCTTCTTGAGCGACTCGGGGCCGCTGCCGACGATGGTCGCGCCCTTGACGGGATAGAGGATCTTGCCGTTTTCGACCCAGTACGCCTCGCTTGCGGAGAAAACGAACTTGCCGCTCGTGATGTCCACCTGGCCGCCGCCGAAGTTGGTGGCGTACAGCCCCTTCTTGATCGAGGCAACGATTTCCGCCGGATCGCGGTCACCATTGAGCATGTAGGTGTTGGTCATGCGCGGCATCGGAATGTGCGCGTAGCTCTCGCGGCGGCCATTGCCCGTGGGCTGGGTCTTCATGAGGCGCGCGTTCATGGCGTCCTGGATGTAGCCCTTGAGGATGCCGTCCTCGATCAACACGTTCTTCTGCGTGGCATGGCCCTCATCGTCCACGTTGAGCGAGCCGCGGCGGTCGGCAATCGTGCCGTCGTCCAGCACGGTGACGCCCTTGGCCGCGACGCGCTCGCCGATGCGGCCGCTGAATGCGCTCGAACCCTTGCGGTTGAAGTCGCCTTCAAGGCCGTGGCCCACTGCCTCATGCAGCAGCACGCCGGGCCAGCCGGGACCGAGCACCACGGTCATCTCGCCAGCCGGTGCCGGGCGTGATTCGAGATTCACGAGCGCCGCGTTCACCGCCTCGCTCACATATTGATGGACCAGTTGCTCATCGAAATAGTCGAGCCCGAAGCGTCCGCCGCCACCGGCGGAGCCGACTTCGCGGCGGCCATCCTGCTCGGCGATCACGGTGATCGACAGTCGCACCAGCGGGCGCACGTCGGCTGCGAGCGTGCCATCGGCACGCGCAACCAGTACCACGTCGTACTCACCGGCGAGTCCCGCCATCACCTGCACGACGCGCGGGTCCTTGGAGCGTGCGAGCTTTTCGGCGCGCTCCAGCAACTGCACCTTGGCCGTGCTATCCATCGTGGCAATCGGGTCGATGCCGGGGTAGAGCGAGCGGCTGTGGGCGACCTTCTTCGCGCCCACTTTGGTGCGCGCCGATTTCGCGGCCGAGCCAATCGAGCGCACGGTGCGCGCGGCGTCGAGCAGGGAAGCCTCGGAGATATCGTCGGAATAGGCGAACGCGGTCTTCTCGCCACTCACGGCACGCACGCCGACACCCTGGTCGATGCTGAACGAACCGGTCTTGACGATGCCCTCCTCCAGGCTCCAGCCCTCGCTGCGGGTGTACTGGAAATAAAGGTCGGCGTCATCGACCCGGTGCGCGCGGATTTCCGCGAGCGCGCGGGTCAGATGGGACTCGTCGAGGCCAAAGGGCTCCAGCAGCAGTTGCCGGGCGATGGCCAAACGTTCAATGGTGGGTTCGCGAGAGATCATGGAGGCCATTTTAGGGGCCAGACAATCCCTGCGCAGGGTGCTGCTTCTATCCGGCTTCCTGCGGTGCCTGCGATGGCTGGTTCTGCGCTCTCGCGACCGACATCAGCACGCCCAGCGCGAGCCCCAGCGTGACCATCGCCGTGCCGCCGTAGCTCACGAACGGAAGCGGCACGCCCACCACCGGCAGAATGCCGCTCACCATGCCCATGTTCACGAAGGCGTAGGTGAAGAAAATCATCGAGACGGCACCGGCCATGAGTCGGCCAAACAGGGAGGTGGCCCCACGGCGATCGCCAGACCGCGCCAGACCAGCAGCAGAAAGCTGATGATCAGCGCAATGTTGCCGACGAGCCCGAATTCCTCGGAGTACGCGGCAAAGATGAAGTCGGTCGTGCGCTCGGGAATGAATTCGAGATGCGTCTGCGTGCCCGCCATGAAGCCCTTGCCCCAGAGCCCGCCCGAGCCGATGGCGATCATGCCCTGGATGATGTGAAAACCCTTGCCGAGTGGATCGCGCGTCGGGTCGAGCAGCGTGCAGATACGCTGCTGCTGATAGTCGTGCAGCACCGGCCAGCGCATGCCGTCGGCGCACAGTTGGGGCTCGAACCAGACGATCAGGAAGATCCCCACCGCGCCCAGCAGCACGGGGGCAGCACCAGTTTCCACGGCAGGCCGGCGAAGAAGATCACCGAGAGCCCGGCAGCCATCACCAGCAACGAGGTTCCAAGATCCGGCTGCTTCATGATCAGCCCACGGGAATCAGCAGCAGCACACCCGCGACCGCAAAGTCGATCATCCGCACCTGACCCTCGCGCTTCTGGAACCACCAGGCGAGCATCAGCGGCGTAGCGATCTTGAGCAGCTCGCTGGGCTGGATCACCACGCCCACGTTGATCCAGCGCTGCGCGCCTTTCTTGGTGATACCGAACAGCGCCACGGCAATCAGCAACGCGACGCCCAGCGTATACAGCGGCAACGCCAGCGCCATGAGCTTTTGCGGTGGCACCTGCGAGACACAGAACAGAATCCCGGCCGCCAGGAGAATGTTGCGGCCATGGTCGGCAAAGCGCGTGCCGTGGTCGTACCCCGACGAATACATCGCCGTCAATCCGATGGAGGTCAGGACCAGCAAAAGAGCGATCAACGGCCAGTCGAACCCGCGGAGCAGGGGCATGACTCGCTGGAGCAGCGTGGGTTTGTCGAAAACGGCAGACATGGCGCGCGATTATCCCCGTGCAGCGCACCCCCCTTCGCCAAAGGTGCAAAATCCATCGTCATGTTTGCGTAAAACAACTGTCGCTTGCGCCCCGTTTCAACGATTTCCCATGCCCACGACGCACCTGCTCTATCTGCACGGCTTCCGTTCCTCGCCCCAATCCGCCAAGGCGCAGATGACTGCGGCACACGTGACGCGCGCCCATCCGAAGGTACATTTCTGGTGTCCGCAACTGCCGCCCTCGCCTGCCGAAGCCATGGCCATGGTGGCCGAAGGCACGAGCCACTGGCCGCGCGAAGCCACGGCAGTGATCGGCTCTTCGCTCGGCGGCTTCTACGCCAGCTGGTTTGCGCAGCAAAGGCGCTGCCGCAGTGTCATGCTCAACCCCGCCGTGAATCCGGCGCGCGATCTGCTGGCCCATGTCGGCGACCAGACTGTCTGGCACAACCCGAGCGAGCGCTTTTATTTTCAGCCGCACTTCGTCGCCGAACTCGAGGCGCTCGACGTGCGCCACCTGCCGCCCGCAGCGCCCGAGATGGCCATCATCGCCAAGGGCGACGAGTTGCTCGACTGGCGCGAGATGGCAGAGCGCTATGCGCTCGCCGAGCTGCACATCCTCGAAGGCGGCGATCACGCCCTGAGCCAGTTCGAGTCTTATGTGGATGCCGTGATCCGCTTTTGCGACCCGGTCTGACCCCGGACCGACGCCTGACCAGCGCGGATTCGGGTGGCGGCTGTGCGCATTGCCAAAACATATCGGATCGCGCATTGGCATTCCCACGAATCACGCGGGGTTCATATAGTCGTCGTCCTCTTTGTCGCTAGCATTTCCTCACCAAACACAACAAGAAGCCAATCGCCGCTGTTACCCCTTGCGGCGTTTTTGGCGATTGCTCAACCAGGTGAATAACATGCACAAAAGCAAACTCGGCAATATCGTCATCGACTGCCAAAGTATCGATTTACTCGCGGCTGCGCGCTTCTGGAGCGCGGCACTCGGCTACCCGTTACCGAACACTCTGCTCGCAGACGCGGCGTCCGGCTACATCCAGCTCATCACCCCGCCCGGCGACACGCCCGTGGCCGTGCAACGCGTCATCGCCCCTTCGAGCGCGCACCTGGACATCGAAGCCGATTCGCTGCCGGACGAGGTCGCACGCCTTGAAAAACTCGGTGCAAGCGTTGTCGATACGCGTGCCGAGCACATCGTCCTGCAAGCGCCTACGGGCCATCGTTTCTGCGTGGCCGCCCATGCGTCGATGCAGAACTTCGCCAGCGTCGCAAACGTCTGGCAGTAGAGCGCGGCGTGGGCGCCTCACATCGTGCGCCGCATGCGGTGTGGACGCCCCGTGGAAGATCGTTTTTGCAGGCTTGTCCTACGAAGCGGATTGCACCGAGCGTGTAGCGTTACAGCTTCCACGATTGCCAGGGGTACACAATGACGATAGAAGTCGTTCGCTCAGACGATGTCACGGTAGAGTTTGACGGTTCGCGCTGCATTCACTCGCGCAACTGCGTGCTGCATCACCCCGACGTGTTCGTCCCCAACGTGCAAGGCGAGTGGATTCATCCGGAACGCGCCTCGGCAGCGGAGGTTCTGGAGATTGCGCACAATTGCCCTTCGGGCGCAATCCAATGCAGGAACCCCGACGGCTCCGCGCTCGAACAAGCACCGATCGTCAATCTGGTGCATGTGCGCGAAAACGGCCCGCTCGCGTTTTATGCGCCACTGACTGTGGATGGCAAGGAAGACGGTTTTCGCGCTACCTTATGCCGCTGCGGCGAGTCGCGCAACAAGCCGTATTGCGATCAAAGTCACGTGAAGTCCGGATTCACCGCGACTGGCGAGCCCGCCGCGAAGGACTCCGAAGCGCTCGCGGTCCGCGACGGTGAACTGCGTATCGATCCCACGCAGGACGGCCCGTTACACGTGAGCGGCGCGCTCGAAGTGGTGACCGGCACCGGCAAAACCATTGATCGGGTGATGGACACCTATCTGTGCCGATGCGGGCATTCGCAGAACAAACCGTATTGCGACGGCAGCCACGCAAAAGTGGGTTTTCGTAGCGCCAACGCGTGACGCACTGGCTAGGGTCTGTTCACCCCTGACTAATGCGCCGAGGCCGCAGGCAGCGGTTGCTTGGCGACAAAGGCCTTGAACGCATCGGGGTAGGCGATCTGGAACAGCTTCATCTGCTCCTGCACCTCGACCTCCACTCCGAGAATCCGTGCGCTCTCGATCAACTTGGTGATCACGCGCGGCTCGGGGGAATAGTGCAGCATGCGGCGCGCCATTGCGTGCATCTGCGCGGCATTCCCGGGCGTGAGGCTGGTCGTGGTGAGCCACGCGAACTCGGCCTGATCGGTGAAGAAGTCGGAATTTTCGCTGACCTCTCTGGGGGTGAGTTCGCGCCACTGCGCTGCTCGATAGGGCGGCGACTGGTAGAGCGCCGCCATCCTGCGGAAATCGCTGGTCACGAGATGAATGCCCGCGAGCCATGCCACGCAAGCCAACAGCGCCGCGACCTGCCATCGCATGGTTTCTTGCGCAGCGATCTCCACGGCGCGCACGGGCAGCAGCAGAATCACGATGGACAGCACCGCAACCAGTTGGAACGGGCCGTACCACAGCGGAAATTCGAGCATGCTGTGCATCGCGATCAGCGCCAGAACGCCCCAGGCCAACTGGCGCGCAGCATCGGTTTCGCGCCACGGCTTGGCGCGCCAGAGTACCCACAGCACCAGCGCGCAGAACGCCATCGCCACCGGCAGGCCCAGCTCCACCGCGAGATGCAGCGGCAGATTGTGGGCGTTGTCGAGCAGCACGCAAAAGCGCTCGCCCGGAAACACCGTGCTGTAGTGCGCGAAATCGAGTTCTCCCCAACCCCAGCCGGTCCACGGCTGAAGCCCGATCAGATGCGCCATGTTGGACCACAGCGTGAAGCGACTCGTGCAGCGGTGCGAGGTGTCGGCCACGCGCATGAACAGGCCATCGACCTGAACGCCCGTCCAGCGCAGCAGCAGCTCGGGCAGCGCCCACGCGGCCAGCAGATACGCAAACAAGCCCGCCACGGCGAGGCCGAGCGCCAGACGCCCCATGCTTTTTCGCCAGAACCACAGCATGATCACCAGCGCCATCCATTCGACCGCGCCGGTGCGCGATGCGGTCACGCCGCTGCCCATGCACAGCAGGGCCAGCAGCCAAGGTGCTGCCACGGCGAAAACCGTGACCCAGGTGTTCGCACGCGTCGGCGCGTCAACGCCGCGTTCGCGCGCGCCTCCCAGCCAGCGCGAGACGCACAGCAGCAGCGCCAGCGCCGCCATCAGCAACAGCGTTGCCTGCTGGTTGCGTTGCCGCACGTTGCCGATGGCTTGTCCGACCGTGCTCTGGTAGATCCACGGCGACAGGCCGACATCGCCCTTGAAGAACTGGATCAGCCCCACCACGGACGCCAGCGTCCCGGCCAGCAGCAGGCCGAACGCCAGACTGCGCCCCAGATCCTCGCGCAGCGCGGCTGGCTGACCCATGCGCGCGATGCTGAGCAGCACGATCAGCCCGCCACACAGGGCGCTCGCCACCAGCGGCCAGAAATTCGTCAGCGGCGACTGCGTGTAGGCGAAGAGAAAAGGGATTGCCACGGCAAGGCTCTTGAGTGCCAGGGCAATTACGTGGGTGACAGCTTTCATGGGTGCGCGCCTTTTCGGGCGCGTGGGGCGGTGTGGCGAGCCGCGAATCATAGACCGACGCGCACTCGCGCCTGCACTCGCCAACCGCAAATCCTTGTGTCCGGCTGGGCACCCGGGCAGGCGGACCCGCGCGCCGTGGGAAAATAGCCGCCATGCATGCATTATTCGAAGAAGCCGGCAAGTTCCAGGCTGGCCGCATCCTCTCAGAAGCAGAAAGCTCGGCCCAGATCGAGCTCGACTCCGGGAAACGCGTCAAGGTCAAGTCCTCCAATATCCTGATGAAGTTCGACAAGCCCGCGCCCGCAGAACTGCTGGCCAAGGCCGGGAACTGGCCTCGACCATGGAGCTCGACCTCGCGTGGGAATTCGCTCCGGAGGACGAATTCGGGTTTGCCGACGTCGCGCGCGACTATTTCTCCACCTCGGCCTCGCTCACCGAACAGGCCGCCGCGCTGTTTGCCCTGCACGAGGCACCGCACTATTTCCGGCGCGCAGGCAAGGGGCGCTTCAAGAAGGCTCCGGCCGAAATCCTGCAACAGGCGCTCGCCGCCATCGAGAAGAAAAAGCAGATCGCCGCGCAGATCACCGCGTGGGCCGAGGAACTCGCCGCCGGTACCTGCCCGCAGCCAATCCGTGATCAGCTCTACAGGATCCTGTTCCGGCCCGACAAGAACGCACCCGAATACAAGGCGGTCGTCGAGGCCAGCCGCGCCACGCACAAGGCGCCGCTCGATCTGCTGCAGGCCGCAGGTGCCATCGACTCGGCCTACCAGTTTCACTGGAAGCGCTTTCTGTTCGAGAACTTTCCCAAGGGCACGGGCTTTCCGCCCCTCCACGCGCCGCAGCCGCCGCAGGATCTGCCACTGGCGTCCGTCCAGGCCTATTCCATCGACGATTCGGCCACCACCGAAATCGACGATGCGCTGTCGGTACAGGGACTGGGCACCGGCACGGTGACGCTGGGCGTGCACATTGCCGCGCCGGGCCTGGCCATCGAGCCCGGTTCGGCCATCGACCACGTAGGCCGCGCGCGGCTCTCGACGGTCTACATGCCCGGCTACAAGATCACCATGCTGCCCGACGAGGTGGTGCAGATCTACACGCTCGACGAAGGCCGCGCCAATCCCGCGGTCTCGCTGTATGTGACGATCAACGAAGAGACGCTGGAGATCACCGGCACCGAGACCCGCCTTGAGCGCGTGCCGGTCGCGGTCAACCTGCGCCACGACAAGCTTGACCACATCGTGACCGAGGAGTGGCTGGGCGATGCGTCCATCACGGTCGACGACACGCCACCGCAATTGCAGGAGCGCCGCGCCGAGCTTTCCTTCCTGTACCGCCTGGCGAAGAAGCTCAAGGCAGGCCGCGAGGTGGTGCGCGGCAAGCCCGAGACCTTCAATCGTCCCGACTACAACTTCCGCCTTGCGGGCAACGACGGCGGCGAGCCGGATGGCAGCGAGACCGTGAGCATCACCACGCGCAAGCGCGGCGCGCCGCTCGACCTGATCGTGGCCGAGGCGGCCATCGTCGCCAACAGCACCTGGGGCCAGTTGCTCGCCGATCACGGCGTTCCCGGCATCTATCGCAGCCAGTATTCTCTGGCTCCCGGCGTCAAGGTGCGCATGGGCACCAAGGCCCAGCCGCACGCGGGCATTGGCGTGAAGTGCTATGCGTGGTCCACCTCGCCGCTGCGTCGCTATGTCGATCTGGTGAACCAGTGGCAGATCATCGCCTGCGCGCGCCACGGCAAGACTGCCGCGCTCGCCGCGCCGTTCAAGCCCAAGGATGCGGATCTGTTCTCGATCATCTCGAGCTTCGATGCGGCCTACAGCGCCTACAACGGCTATCAGGCCGGCATGGAGCGCTTCTGGACGCTCAAGTACCTCGAACAGAACGGCATCACCGAAATCGAGGCCACGGTCATCAAGGACAACGGCCCCGGCGGCATGCTGGTGCGCGCCGATACGCTGCCGCTGGTGATCTCGGTGCTCGGCGCGCAAAACCTGCCGCGCGGTGCACGCGCGCTCGTCAAACTCGGCGATATCGACGAGATCACGCTCGACATCCATGGAACGGTGCTGCAGCGCCTCGATGACCCCGATGACGCGAGCGACGACGGCGATGTCAGCCAGGAGGACGAAGAGGACGACGACAATGCGGTGGCGGGCCCCATCGCGATTGCGGTCGACGTCAACGAGAGCGATGCGGCAGATGCGCCACAGGCGGCGCAAGGACAGCCCAAAAGCGCCGACAACGGAGATAATCAGGCGCCGTGAAACTGCCCGCCATCCTCAAGAAACTGAGCGTCCTGCAACTGGCGCTTGGTGCCTCCATCATCGTCCACGCCGCTCTGCTGACGGTGCGCTTCGTCGATCCCGAGAGCTTCAATCGCGTGTTCGAGGACACTCCGCTCGAAGTCATCCTGGTCAACGCCAAGTCCAACGAACGGCCTGACAAGGCCCAGGCCGTGGCGCAGTCGTCACTGGCGGGTGGCGGCGAGGCCGCAGCGGGCCGCGCGACGAGTCCGCTGCCCTATTCCGCGCTGACGGCGGTCGGCGACGATCTCGAAGAAGCCCAGCGCAAGATGGACTCGATGATGGAGCAGCAAACCCAGCTCCTGACCCAGTTGCGCAAGGAACTCGCCCTGCTGCCGCCGCCCGACCCGCGCCCCAACAGCCAGAGCGAAGACAAGGAAGTGCAGGAAGAAAAACGCAAGCAACTGCTCAAGGTGCTCGCGGAAATCGAAAAGCGCATCAACGAGGAAAACGCGCGTCCCAAGAAGCGCTACATCAGCCCCGCCACGCGCGAGGAAGTCTACGCCGTCTACTACGACGCGCTGCGTCGCAAGGTCGAGGACAAGGGCACGGAGAACTTCCCCGAAGCCAGCGGCAAAAAGCTCTACGGTGAACTCATCATGATCATCACCGTGAACCACGACGGTCGCGTGCTCGAAACCGAGGTCGCGCAGACCTCGGGCAACAAGCTCCTGGACCGCCGCGCCGAAGCCATCGCTCGCGCCGCCGGCCCCTACGGCCATTTCGGCCCCGCGATGCGCAGCAAGGCCGACCAGATCGCCGTCGTCTCGCGCTTCAAGTTCACGCGAGACCTGACGCTCGAAACCGACCTGCGTTGACGGCCCAGCGCGTGCCGACATCCACGCCACCTCCCGGGGCACGAGCGCAGCAAGGTGCCGCACGCCCCTCGCCCCATCTGCCGCTCGTTGGTTGGCCGAACGGCGCGCCACCGGGCGCACATCCCGGCCTCCACGTCCCGCATTGCCATGTCTGAAAAATATTGCGTGATGGGCAACCCCATCGCCCACAGCCGCTCCCCTGGATCCACACCCGCTTCGCCGAACTCACGGGCGAACCGCTCAGCTACACCCGAGCGCTCGTGGCGGTTGACGGTTTCGCCCAGGCGGTCCGCGCATTCGCCGCAGAGGGCGGCAAGGGCTGCAACATCACCGTGCCCTTCAAGCTCGAGGCCGCAGCACTCGCCACCGGGAAAAGCGAGCGCGTGATCCTTGCCGGTGCGGCCAATACCCTGGTGCTGCATGCGGACGGCCGCATCAGCGCCGACAACACCGATGGTCTCGGCATCGTTGCCGACATCACCCGCAACGCAGGCGTGGAAATCACTGGCCGCGACGTGCTGTTGATCGGTGCGGGTGGCGCGGCCGCCGGGGTGCTTGGCCCGCTGCTGCGCCAACGACCGCGTCGCATCGTCATCGCCAACCGAACCGTGGAAAAGGCGCAGGCCCTGGCCGACAGCCATGCCGCCATCGCCGCCGAGGTCGCAAGCGAACTGGCGGCCAGCGCGCTGGAACCGATCGCCGGAGATTTCGACATCGTGATCAACGGCTCGGCCAGCAGCCTCGCCGGGGCCGCATCGCCCGTGGCGCACCGCGTGCTGCGCAAGGGCGCGCTGGCCTACGACATGATGTATGGCGAAAAGGCCCAGGGCTTCCTGCATTGGGCCGCAAGCCATGGGCCGTGGCGCGTGACGGTCTTGGCATGTTGGTCGAACAGGCAGCGGAATCGTTTGCCCTGTGGCGCGGCGTGCGCCCGCCCGCCGGGCAGGTGCTGCGCGAGCTGCGCGCCGAAATCGCCGCGGGCCGCTGACCGACGCTGCCATTACCGACGCTGCAATTGCGCGAGAATCGGGACCATGTCGCTCAAGGCAATCACCCGCTGGCTGGCCCTCGTGGTGCTGGCATTCGTCGCGCTGCAACTGTTCTTCGTGCTGCGCGTGGCGCTCATGGTCGTGGTCGATCCGGAGTCCACGACGTTTCAGCGCTCGCAAGCCTGGCAGCAATTGACGGCGACGACCGGCGGCCCGGCATTGCACTGGAGGCAGGAGTGGGTGCCCTACGCGCAGATTTCCGATTCGCTCAAGCGCGCCGTGGTTGCCGCCGAGGACGACGGCTTCGTCAATCACGAAGGCGTGGACTGGACCGCCATCGAGAAGAACTGGGATCGCAACAACCGGATGCAGGAACTGGCCGAGAAGCGCATGGCGGCCAATCCCAAGGCCGCGCCGCGCGCAATCCGCATTCGCGGCGGCTCGACGATCACCCAGCAACTCGCCAAGAACCTGCTGCTCTCGGGTGAACGCAGCATGCTGCGCAAGGGCCAGGAGCTGGTGCTTGCGATGTTGCTCGAACAGTTTCTGTCCAAGCAACGGATTCTCGAGATCTACCTGAACAATGTGGAATGGGGCGACGGCGTGTTCGGCGCTCAGGCCGCCGCGCGCCGCTACTACAACAAGAACGCCAACCAGTTGGGCAGCGCGGAAGCCGCACGTCTGGCCGTCATGCTGCCCGCGCCCAAGCGCTTTGAAAAACAGCCGCAATCGGCCTACCTCAATGGCCGCACGCGCGTCATCATGGGGCGCATGAACCGCACCGAGCTGCCCTGAGACGCTGGCCGCCGAGTTCAGGCCACGCGCGCCATCGGCTCCATCCGGCCCGGCATCACCTGGCCATTCATCAGGCCACCGGCGCGCAATGCCGGCGCAAGCGCTTCGCCGATGCGCTGCGCGGTCGCGAGCACCGTGGGCACGGCGCGGGTGAGCATGCGCTCATCCATCTGGCGCGCGAAGGTCGAGTAGACCAGCACACCGCGCAGCATGCCCGCGCTGAAGACCGGCACGGCCATGGCCGCGCTCTCCGACCGGTGCTGGCCGTAGCGCACCGCAAAGCCCTGTTTGCGGATATCGCGGATCATGTGGCGCATGGCGCGCAGGTCGGTCATGCGCGGACCGTCGTCCTCGCGGCTGTTCATCTCCTCGATCAGGATGCGGCGCTCGACCGGATCGCAGAACGCCAGATAGGCCCGGCCCGATGCCGACTCCGTGAGCTCGTATTTACGCCCCACACTGGACGGGCGGATCGCGTAAGGGCTGTACGGCATCGTGCAGTAGACGATGCGGATCTGATGGTGATCGATCACGCCAAGCGACAGCGGCCACTTGATGGCATGCGTGGTGCTCACCATCATGGGCGCGGCCAGCTCGACCAATTGCATTTGCGTGGTGATGCCGCAGCTCAGGTTGCCCACTGCCTGCGTGAGCTGGTAATGGCCATAGACGTGGGGATCGGTGCGCACGTACTTCTCGGCCTCGAGCGTGCTCAGCAGACGATGCAGCGTGGATTTGGCAAGACCCGTGCGCAGATGCAGCTCCTGCAGCGTCCAGCTCACGCGTTCGTTCATGACCCTGAGAATCTGCAACGCGCGTTGCACGGAACGGACTTCGGTGCTCATGGCGCAACTCCCGGCGCAGCACGCCAACAGCCGCGCGGCGACCGCGAAAAGGGCTCGCATGCGACCGCATTGCAGACGCCCGGCCCAACGGGGTACCCGCTCGCCGAGGCACCGGAGACAATCATCAAAAACTCAGACACGACGTACTTTCTTCGGTCAATCCGGCGGACCACCACCTCGCACCTGTCCGGATCGCCTGTTATGGTGAGCGCGCCGACGCGAGCCTCACCTTATTTGTCATATGAGGAAGCAGCCTGCCTGTCTCCAGCAGATCAGCTCCCTTTCCAGCTACAGTCTAGAAGCTTGCAAAATTTTTTGTTGGACAATTTTTAACGTTCCGCCTATCGGAATCCCTCAACTTTCCTAAATTTCCTACTGACCGGAAATCGACGGAGAAGGACACACAGCGCGTGAGAATTTTGGGCATCGACCCCGGACTGCAGACCACCGGCTTCGGCGTGGTCGATGTGAACGGCCATCAACTGAGCTATGTGGCAAGCGGCACCATTCGCACGACCCAGCTCGCGCGCGGCGACCTGCCCGGGCGGCTGAAGGTGTTGTTCGAGGGTGTGACCGAGGTCGTCAAGCGGTATCAGCCCGACCAGGCCACCGTCGAGATCGTGTTCGTGAACGTCAATCCGCAATCCACGCTGCTGTTGGGGCAGGCGCGCGGTGCGGCATTGGCGGCGCTGGTGTCGCAGGATCTGCCGGTGGCCGAATACACCGCGCTGCAGATGAAAAAAGCCATGGTAGGCCATGGGCGCGCGGCCAAGAATCAGGTGCAGGAGATGGTGCGCAGGCTGCTGCAATTGCCCGGGCTGCCGGGTTCGGACGCGGCCGACGCGCTGGGCCTTGCGATCACCCACGCCCATGCGGGAGCCGCGATGGCACGCGTGGGCGAAGTCGCCGAACTGCAGCGCCGCCAGCATGCAATGTACCGGTCCGGCAGAAGTTACTAGGGCCCCAGGCCTGTTCACTCAACGCACGGGGCTGCGGCAATTTGCGCTGACCGCGCAGTGCCGAGGCCCCGCTTCGTGGCGACAGACTCAGTTGGTCAGAATCATCGAGGCGATCACGCCGGTGGCGATGGCGACCAGCAGGTAGTCACCGCCGTATTGAACCCACTGATAACCGCGTGGCGGCGAGGAGAGGCGATGGCCGCGCCAGTCTTCGACCACGTAGCTGCGCGTGCGGTAAGCCGGTGGAATGCGGTCACCGCGATTCCAGCGATGGTCCGGCCCTGCGCCACGCGGATAGTGGTCGTAACGCGCGTGGCCCGGAGGATTGCTGCGGCGATGGTCATGGCGGCGATCCATGTCCCTGTGATCGTCGCGACGGTCGTAGCGGTGGTCATCGCGACGGTCGTCTCTGTGATCGTAGCGCGGGTCATTCCTGTTGATGTCGGGACGCGGCTGGGCCGTCGCGCCGATTGCGGCAACACCCAGCACGAGTGCCACTGCTGCGGACGTCAGAGTTTTGGCGGCGGTGCGAATCTTTGCTGTCATGTAAACCTCCTTGGTGTGGACAACGGTGCCCCTGCAAGGCATCCGATATCGCTGCACGCGCCTTCGAGACCTGGCGCGTGCCCGCGATATGTAAATCATGTTGCACCAAACACCTGCCCTGTCGAGTAGGCAGACGGCAGGTTTACCGGAGATTTGCGTTCCGCAAAGCTTGGTTCACCTTTGCAACCGGCATCAGGCGACCGATTGAATCGGAATGTAGAGTTCACCGCCGCCTTCGCGGAACTCGCCGGCTTTTTCCTGCATGCCCCTGGCCGCGAATTCGCGCACTTCCTGCGTGATCTTCATCGAGCAGAATTTGGGTCCGCACATCGAGCAGAAGTGCGCGACCTTCGCGGAATCCTTGGGCAGCGTCTCGTCATGAAACTCGCGGGCGGTGTCGGGATCGAGGCCGAGATTGAACTGGTCTTCCCAGCGGAAGTCGAACCGCGCCTGGCTCAGCGCATCGTCGCGTGAGCGCGCCCCCGGATGACCCTTGGCCACATCGGCAGCGTGCGCCGCAATCTTGTAGGCGATGATGCCCTGCTTCACGTCGTCGCGATCGGGCAGGCCCAGGTGTTCCTTGGGCGTCACATAGCACAGCATCGCCGTGCCGAACCAGCCGATCATCGCCGCGCCGATGGCCGATGCGATATGGTCATAACCGGGTGCGATGTCGATGGTCAGCGGACCCAGCGTGTAGAACGGCGCCTCGCCGCAGTGCTTGAGCTGCTCCTGCATGTTGGCCTGAATCAGGTGCATGGGCACGTGGCCCGGCCCTTCGATCATGGTCTGCACGTCGTGCTTCCAGGCGATCTGCGTGAGTTCGCCGAGCGTGTGCAGTTCGGCAAACTGCGCTTCGTCATTGGCGTCCGAGGCGCAACCCGGGCGCAGGCCATCGCCTAGCGAGAAGCTCACGTCGTACTGCTTCATGATGTCGCAGATTTCCTCGAAGTGCTCGTACAGAAAGCTCTCGCGGTGATGCGCCATGCACCATTTCGCCATGATCGAGCCACCGCGCGAGACGATGCCCGTGCGGCGTGCGGCGGTGAGGTGAATGTACGCAAGGCGCACGCCCGCGTGGATCGTGAAATAGTCCACGCCCTGCTCGGCCTGCTCGACAAGCGTGTCGCGAAAGATTTCCCACGTCAGGTCCTCGGCGACGCCGCCTACTTTTTCGAGCGCCTGGTAGATCGGCACCGTGCCGATGGGCACCGGCGAATTGCGCACGATCCAGTCGCGGGTGGTGTGGATGTTCTTGCCGGTGGACAGATCCATCACGTTGTCCGCTCCCCAGCGAATCGCCCAGACGAGCTTTTCCACTTCTTCCTCGATGCTCGACGTCACGGCGGAATTGCCGATGTTCGCGTTGATCTTCACGAGGAAATTGCGACCGATGGCCATCGGTTCGACTTCGGGGTGATTGATGTTGGCCGGGATGATCGCGCGGCCCCGGGCCACTTCGTCGCGCACGAATTCCGGCGTGATGATTTTCGGGATGCTGGCGCCCATCGGATTGCCCGCAAGGCGCTGTTCGCGGGCCGCATCCTGCATGTACTGCTGCATCCATTCGCGGCGACCGTTCTCGCGGATCGCCACGTACTCCATCTCGGGCGTGACGATGCCGCGCCTTGCATAGTGCATCTGCGTGACGTTGGCACCGCTCTTCGCGCGGCGCGGCTGGCGCTGCAGCGCGGCGGCCTCGGCACGCAGTTGTTCGAGACGGAGGTCGTCGGCGTCGCCCTTGCGCCCGTCATCGAGCGCAACGCGCAGACGGCCCGCGTAGTACTCGCTGTCGCCACGCGCGTCGATCCATTGGCCACGCACGCTGGGCAGGCCCTGGCGCACGTCGATGGCGACGCCGGGATCGGTGTAGGGACCCGAGGTGTCATACACGCTCACCGTCTCACCATGGGTGAGCGCGATGTCGCGCACGGGCACGCGCAGATCGGGCTGGCTGCCCGTCAGATAGCTTTTGGTGGATGCGGGAAACGGCTCGCGGCTCAGCGAAAGCAGTTGGGAAAACCTGTCGATTGCGTTCATGATGGTTGCACTCCTTGGATCTCGGTCTCAAAGGGAATGCTCCGCAATCGGCTGGATCGCAATGAAGGGACTTGTGGCGTGAAACCCATTTCGGGCGAGCGCGCGCGCGTCACCATGCAGATCCAACTGCAGCTCTTCTTACGCTGGTACTAACCAGATCAAGTTCGCGGTTCCAGTGGTCGGGTCCACTGTCTCAGCACGCCATACGTGCACCCCGGAGCAAGCGCGAGTATAGGGGCAAAGGTATGAAACGCCAATGACGGCCGCGGGCGGTCAGACGATGCGCTCGAGAAACAGCACGGCAAAGAACACCAGCGCCGCGATCAGCATCCATTTGATGATGATGAATCCGTAGCGCTTGTATTGCGGCCGGCCCGTGGCCGCATAGAACGCGAAGCACAGGGCGGCGGCCACCACCAGAAACATGACGATGGCGCGAAAGATCAGCATGCGAGCGCGCCGCCGTCGATCACCACGCGTGCGCGGGCATGGCGAAGCCTGCGGGGCCTGGCGCTCGCTCTCGAACGTGGCGATCTCCCAGCAGTCTTCGTGGGCCAGAAGTTCGCGCAGCAACAGGTTGTTCAGGCCATGGCCCGAGCGGAATGCGCTGTACGCCGCAAGCAGCGGCTTGCCGACCACATACAGGTCGCCGATGGCGTCGAGGATCTTGTGCTTGACGAATTCGTCGTCGTAGCGAAGACCATCGGAATTGAGCACCTTGTAGTCGTCCATGACGATGGCGTTGTCGAGCCCGCCGCCAAGCGCCAGACCGTTCGCGCGCATCATCTCGACGTCCTTGGTGAAGCCGAAGGTGCGTGCACGCGCGATGTCGCGCGTGTAGTTGTCCGAGCCCATGTCGAACTCCACGCTCTGCCCGGTGGAGTCCACCGCCGGGTGCGCGAAATCGATCTCGAACCGCAGCTTGAAGCCGTGATAGGGATCGAGACGCGCCCACTTGAGGCCAGTGCCCTCGCCCTGGCGGATTTCGACCGGGCGGGTGACGCGGATGAAGCGCTTGGGAGCGCTCTGCTTTTCGACGCCCGCGCTTTGCAGCAGAAACACGAACGAGGCCGACGAGCCGTCGAGAATCGGCACTTCCTCCGCCGTGATGTCGATGTACAGATTGTCGATGCCAAGGCCCGCGCAGGCCGACATCAGATGTTCGATGGTGTGCACCTTGGCACCGCCCACGCCGATGGTGGAGGCCATGCGCGTATCCACGATGGCCATGGCGTTCACGGGGATATCCACCGGCTCCGGCAGATCGACGCGGCGAAACACGATGCCCGTGTCCGGCTGTGCCGGACGCAACGTCAACTCGACCCGATGGCCGCTGTGCAAACCGACGCCAACGGCGCGCGTCAGGGTCTTGATGGTGCGTTGATGAAGCATCATTGAATTGTAGGTCAACAGAGAGAAACAGGGCTCCCGGATCTCTCTATATCCGCAATAGAAAATAATGTGACGCTACGAATTTTGGAGCACAAAAAAAAAGAGGAAGCGGTTCCCCGCTCCCTCGACTCTCTGTTTAACTCTCACGTAGCTCTTGTTCAACGTTTCTCAACGCGAATTCGCTGACAGGCACCTCGTGGTGCGACATCAGTCGGCCTGCTTGCGCAGGAAGGCCGGGATTTCCAGCTCTTCCATGCCACCCGACGACAGCGCATCGACGCGCGCCGTGGCGTGCGTGCGATTGGTGCGCCAGACGCTGGGCACGGACATGTTGTCGTAGCCGGGCTGGGCAGCACCGCCAGCCGCGCCCACCGAACCACCGACCGCCATGTTGTAGGGCAGGTTGTCGGTGCCGGTGCGCAGGCCGCCCTGCACCACCGAGATCGGCTGGCGACGCGCGCTGGCACGCGACAGGCCGGTGGCCACCACGGTCACGCGGATGTCGTCGCCGAGCGTCTCGTCGTAGGCCGCGCCGAAGATCACGTGCGCATCCTGCGAAGCGTAGGCGTTGATGGTGTTCATCGCCAGGCGCGACTCGGACAGCTTGAGGCTGCCCTTGCTCGCCGTGACCAGCACCAGCACGCCCTTGGCGCCCGAAAGATCAATGCCTTCGAGCAACGGGCAGGCAATCGCCTGCTCGGCCGCGATGCGCGCACGGTCGGGACCGCTCGCGGTGGCCGTGCCCATCATGGCCTTGCCGGGCTCGCCCATCACGGTGCGCACGTCTTCGAAGTCGACGTTCACCTGGCCGTATTCGTTGATGATTTCAGCGATACCGCCGACCGCGTTCTTGAGCACGTCGTTGGCATGCGCGAACGCTTCGTCCTGCGTGATGTCGTCACCGAGCACGTCAAGCAGCTTTTCGTTGAGAACAACGATCAGCGAATCGACGTTGGCTTCGAGTTCGGTCAGACCTTCGTCGGCATTCTTCATGCGACGGCCACCTTCCCAGTCGAAGGGCTTGGTGACCACGCCCACGGTCAGGATGCCCATTTCCTTGGCAACGCGCGCGATCACGGGAGCCGCGCCCGTGCCGGTGCCGCCGCCCATGCCCGCCGTGATGAACAGCATGTGTGCGCCGGTGATCGCCTGACGGATGTCCTCGACCGCCAGCTCGGCAGCGTCGCGTCCCTTATCAGGCTTGCTGCCCGCGCCCAGGCCGCTGCCCCCCAACTGGATGGTGCGGTGCGCGGTGCTGCGTGTCAGCGCCTGCGCGTCGGTGTTGGCGCAGACAAATTCCACGCCCTGCACGCTGCGCATGATCATGTGCTCGACGGCGTTGCCGCCGCCGCCGCCGACACCGATCACCTTGATCTGCGTGCCTTGGTTGAACTCTTCGGACTCGATCATTTCGATGGTCATGTTGGTGCTCCTAACGCTGGTTCTTCAATTGCAATTGCCGAAAATGGATGGGATTTCCCGAATGTGATTTCTCTCGATGGCGGAGGTCCCGTACTTCGCCATCGGTCTCTGGTGGGTGGAGGCGGTCCGGCGCGCGCGAGCCACAGAAGATGTGCAGTCATCTCAGAAGTTCCCCACAATGAAGTCCTTGAGACGACCGAACGCTGTCTTCACAGACCCGCTCTTGGCCGCGACCTTGAATCCGCGCAGGCGAGCAAGCCGCGCTTCCTCCAGCAAGCCCATCACGGTCGCGGCACGAGGCTGGGCGATCATGTCGGACAGAGCGCTGGAATACTTGGGGATGCCGCGTCGCACCGGCTTGAGGAAGATGTCCTCGCCCAGTTCGACCATGCCCGGCATCACCGCACTGCCGCCAGTCAGCACAATGCCTGACGACAGCACCTCTTCAAACCCCGACTCGCGTATCACTTGTTGCACGAGTGAAAAAATTTCTTCGACGCGCGGCTCGATCACACCGGCAAGCGCCTGCTTGGAGAGCATGCGCGGGCCGCGATCACCGAGGCCCGGCACTTCGACCTGTGCCTCGGGATCGGCCAGCAACTGCTTGGCGTAGCCGCTCTCGACCTTGATGTCCTCGGCGTCCTTGGTCGGGGTGCGCAGCGCCATGGCGATGTCGCTGGTGATCAGGTCACCGGCAATCGGAATCACGGCCGTGTGGCGGATCGCACCACCGGTGAAGATCGCCACGTCGGTCGTGCCCGCACCGATATCGACCACGGCCACGCCGAGTTCGCGCTCGTCATCGGTCAGCACGGCCTGGCTGCTGGCAAGCGGGTTGAGCATGAGCTGCTCGACCTCGAGGCCGCAGCGGCGCACGCATTTGATGATATTTTCGGCGGCGCTTTGCGCGCCCGTCACGATGTGGATCTTGGCCTCGAGACGGATGCCGCTCATGCCGATGGGTTCGCGCACATCCTGGCCGTCGATCACGAATTCCTGCGGCTCCACGAGCAGCAGGCGCTGGTCGCTGGAGATGTTGATGGCCTTGGCGGTTTCGACCACACGCGCCACGTCGGTCGCCGAGACTTCCTTGTCCTTCACCGCCACCATGCCGCTCGAATTCAGGCCGCGGATGTGGCTGCCGGTGATGCCGGTGTAGACGCGCTGGATCTTGCAGTCTGCCATCAGCTCGGCCTCCTTCAAGGCCTGCTGGATGCTCTGCACCGTCGCGTCGATGTTGACCACCACGCCACGCTTGAGCCCGTTGCTTGGCGCAATGCCCAGCCCGGCGAGCTTGAGGTTGCCGTCGTGCATGACCTCGGCCACCACCGCCATCACCTTGGCGGTTCCGATATCCAGGCCTACAACCACATCTTTGTATTCTCTTGCCATAAATCCGTCCTGCCCTCAGTTGCTTCGCCCAGGGGTGCGTGTCGTTGTAGTAGTGCGCGTGGCCGTCGCTGGCCGCGCCGCTGGTCGCGCAGCCGCCTGTGCCTTCGCACGCGCTGCTGCTGCTTCTGCGCTCACCGTGGTCACCCCACGCAAGCGCAACGCATATCCATCCATCTGCCGCAGGTCCGCCGACTCCAGCGCAGCCACGTTGCGGCCCTGCTGCGCGGCGACCCTGGAGACCGTGCGCACAAAGCGATCGAGGCGCTGCGTCACGTCGTTGGTCGATCCGCTGCCCAGCTCGATGGCAGCGCCATTGTCCAGTTGCACGCGCCAGCTGCCACGGCCATTGAGCACCACCGCATCGATGGGCGAGCCGAGCGGCTTCATCCTGGGCACGAGGTGGTCGTACATGCGCAGCACGTCGAGCGATCGGCCTTCCGGGCCTTGCAGGCGCGGCAGCTTGTTCTCGTCGTCTTCATCGGCCGCAGCCTCGAACACTTCGCCGAAATTGTTCACCAGCGTGGGACTGCCTTCGGCGCCCCAGAACGCGCGGGCCTTGTGCTCCTCGATTTCCACGGCCAGACCGTTCGGGTAGTCGCGCCGTACCTGCGCCGACCGGATCCATGGAACGTTCTCGAACTCTTCCTTGGCCTGCCGCAGATTCAGCGTGAAGAAATTGCCCATCAGACGCGGTGCCACGTTGGCGCGCAGGCTCACCGGGTTGGTGTGCGAGAGGTCGCCATGCACCACGATACGGCCGATTGCAAACGCCGGATTGCGCAGAAACCACCAGCTTCCCGCCGTCACCAGACCCACGGCGCAGCACACGAACAGGATCGTGGCGATCATGTTCATGAGCCGGACGTCGAGCGGTGCTGGCAGAGCGTCGTTCATTGCGCGCCGGCTCCTGGTTCAGTGGACGGTTGACCCTGCCGTGCATCGAGCGATGCGCTCATCAGGATGCGGATGCAGAGTTCGGGATAGTCGAGGCCGCTTGCCTTGGCCGACATCGGCACCAGCGAGTGGCCGGTCATTCCCGGCGAGGTGTTGATTTCGAGAAGAAACGGCTTGCGGTCGGTCTTGCGGATCATGATGTCGGCGCGCGCCCAGCCCCGGCAGTCCAGCGTGCGGAACGCCTGGACGACGAGGCGCTGGATCTCGCGCTCTTCGGCGTCGGGCAGGCCGCTCGGGCAGTGGTACTGCGTGACGTCGGTGAAGTACTTGTTCTGGTAGTCGTACTTGCCATCGGGCGCGACGATGCGGATCACCGGCAGTGCGCGCGCGTCGCGGCCCTGGCCGAGGATCGGGCAGGTAGTCTCGTCACCGTCGATGAATTGCTCGCACAGCACTTCGGGGTCGAAGCGCGCCGCAAGGTGGTAGGCCTGCTCGCACTGGCCCACCGAGGTCACCTTGGTGAGGCCGATGGTCGAGCCTTCGCGCGCCGGCTTGACGATCATCGGCGAGCCCAGATCCTTGAACGCCTGCGCGGTTTCCGCGGCGCTTGCCACCAGCTTCCAGTCGGGCGTGGACAGACCTTCCGCGCGCCAGATGCGCTTGGTCATGGTCTTGTCCATTGCAATGCTGGACGCCATCACGCCGGAGCCGGTGTAGGGAATGCCAAGCAGTTCGAGCGCGCCCTGCACCGTGCCGTCTTCGCCGTGGCGACCGTGCAGCGCGATGAAGCAGCGGTCGTAGCCATGGGTCTTGAGATCGCAAAGATTGTTGGTCGAGGGATCGAAGGCATGCGCATCCACGCCGCGCGACTGAAGCGCCTGCAGCACGCCGCCGCCCGACATCAGCGAGACCTCGCGCTCGGCGGACGAGCCACCCATCAGCACCGCCACCTTGCCGAGGCTGCGTGCGTCCATGGGGTTCACCGTCTTGTTGTTGCTACTGCTGCTGTTGTTCATTGCGCCTTGCCCTCCTGCGCGGACTGGTTCATGCCCGAGACAATCTCGGAGACTTTTGCGGGCACCGCTCCGATGGAGCCAGCGCCCATGCACATCACCACGTCGCCGTTCCTGGCACCGCTCAGGATGCGCTGTGGCAGCTCGGCGACGTCGTCGATGAACACCGGCTCGACCTTGCCTGCCACGCGCACCGCACGTGCCAGGGCGCGTCCGTCGGCGGCGACGATGGGTTGCTCGCCCGCTGCATACACCTCGGTCAGCAGCACCGCGTCGGCCTCGCCCAGCACCTTCACAAAATCTTCGAAGCAGTCGCGCGTGCGGCTGTAGCGATGCGGCTGAAAGGCCATCACCAGACGACGACCCGGAAATGCGCCTCGCGCGGCGGACATCGTGGCCGCCATCTCGACGGGATGGTGCCCGTAGTCCTCGATGAGGTCGAAGCGTCCGCCGTCGCTTGCGGGCAGATCGGCGATACGCTGGAAGCGCCGGCCCACGCCGTTGAAGCTCGCAAGGCCTCGCAGCAGCGCCTCGTCGGGCACGTCGACCTCGGCGGCGACCACGATGGCGGCCAGCGCGTTGAGGACGTTGTGCATGCCCGCGAGATTCAGCACCACATCGAGATCCGGCCCTGCCACCGCGCCGCCGCGCTTGACGCGAAAGTGCATCTGCGTGCCCACCGCGCGCACGTCGGTGGCGCGAACCTGCGCGTCTTCGCCGAAGCCGTAGGTGATCACCGGGCGCGTGAGGCGCGGCATGATGTCGCGGACTGCCGGGCTTTCGATGCACAGGATCGCCGTGCCGTAGAACGGCATGCGGTGCAGGAAATCGACGAAGGCGCTTTTGAGTTTCTCGAAGTCGTGACCGTAGGTCTCCATGTGGTCGGCATCGATGTTCGTGACCACCGCCATCACCGGCAGCAGATTGAGGAACGATGCGTCCGACTCATCGGCCTCGACCACGATGTATTCGCCCTTGCCGAGCTTGGCATTCGCTCCCGCGCTGTTCAGGCGTCCGCCGATCACGAAGGTCGGATCGAGTCCGGCCTCGGCCAGCACGCTCGCCACCAGACTGGTGGTCGTGGTCTTGCCGTGTGCACCGGCAATCGCAATGCCCTGACGCAGGCGCATCAGCTCGGCGAGCATCAGCGCGCGCGGCACGACGGGAATATTGCGCTCGCGTGCGGCAACCACTTCCGGGTTGTCGCCAAGCACGGCGGTGGACGTGACCACGGCGTTCGCGCCGTCGATGTTGATGGCCGCGTGACCGATGTGGGTGCGGATGCCGAGTTCCTGAAGACGGCGCAGCGTCGCGCTGTCCGACAGGTCCGAGCCCGACACCACATAGCCGAGGTTGTGCAGCACTTCGGCAATGCCGCTCATGCCCGAGCCGCCGATGCCGACGAAATGGATGTGACGGATGGCGTGTTTCATGCGGCCAGTTCCTCACATGCGGTCACCACCTCGTGGGTGGCGTGGGTCTTTTCCATGGCCTTTGCCTTCAGCGCCTTTTCCTGCAGTTCCGAGCGCTGCAAATTCACGATCATGTCCGCCAGTCCACGCGGCGTGAGGTCGCGCTGCTGCACGAGCCAGCCACCACCCGCATCGACCAGAAACTTCGCGTTCGTGGTCTGGTGGTCATCGACTGCCGAGGGAAACGGCACGTAGACCGCAGCCGCGCCCACGGCGGCGATTTCCGTCACCGTGCTGGCACCCGAGCGGCAGACAATCAGGTCCGCATCGGCAAAGGCCGAGGCAGTGTCCTCGATGAACGGCGTGAGCGTGGCCTGCACGCCCGCAGCCTCGTAGTTGCGGCGCAGCGCGTCGATCTGCGTTGCGCCGCTTTGATGAATCACCTCGGGACGCTGCTGCGCCGGAATCAGCGCCAGCGCCTGGGGAACGATGTCGTTGAGCGCGCGCGCACCGAGACTGCCGCCCACGACAAGCAGCCTGAGCGGCCCGCTGCGACCCGCAAAACGCGAAGCCGGATCGGCCTTCTGCGTGAATGCGGCGCGCAGCGGATTGCCCACCCACTGGCCTTTCTTGAAGACGTTGGGAAACGCGGTGAAGATGCGGTCCGCCACACCGGCCAGCACCTTGTTGGCCATGCCTGCTACCGAATTCTGCTCATGCAGCACCAGCGACTTGCCGGCCAGCACGCCCATCATTCCACCGGGAAAGGTCACATAGCCGCCCATGCCGACCACCACGTCGGGCTTGACGCGGCGCACCACCGACAACGCCTGCCAAAAGGCGCGCAGCAGCTTGAAGGGCAGCAAGGCCAGCGTCACCAGCCCCTTGCCACGCACGCCGGAAAAATCAATCGGCTCGAGCGGAAAACCCTTGGGCGGAACGATGCGCGACTCCATGCTGCCGGGCGTGCCCAGCCAGTGCACGTTCCAGCCGCGATTGCGCAGTTCCTCGGCCACGGCGAGGCCCGGGAAGATATGCCCTCCTGTACCACCGGCCATGATGAGTGCGGTGCGCTGCCGACGGTTCATACGCGACCTCCGCGCATCAACACCTTGTTCTCATAATCGACGCGCAGCACCACCGCCAGCGCGACCAGATTCATGAGCGCCGCCGAGCCGCCGAAACTCATCAGCGGCAGGGTCAGGCCCTTGGTGGGTAGCGCGCCGAGATTCACGCCCATGTTGATGAACGACTGAAAGCCGATCCACATCGCGATGCCCTGGGCCACCAGACCGGAAAACACGCGGTCCAGCGCAATCGCCTGACGGCCGATGTGCATGATGCGGCGTGTGAGCCAGAGGAACGCAACGATCAGGATCATCACGCCGACGAGACCGAATTCCTCACCGATCACCGAGAGCAGAAAGTCGGTGTGCGCCTCGGGCAACCAGTGCAGCTTCTCGACGCTGCCGCCCAGACCGACTCCGAAGATTTCTCCGCGCCCAATCGCGATCAGCGCGTGCGAGAGCTGGTAGCCCTTGCCGAGCGCGTGCTTTTCGCTCCATGGATCGAGATAGGCAAAGATGCGCTCGCGACGCCATTCGGAGAACCACACCATGCAGGCAAAGGCCAGCAGCAGCACGGCTGCAATCAAAAAGAACATGCGCGCATTCACGCCGCCGAGGAACAGGATGCCCATCGCCACCACGGCGATCACCATGAACGCGCCCATGTCGGGTTCGGCCAGCAGCAGCGCGCCAACCACGGCCACGGCAATCGCCATCGGCAGCACGGCGCGGAAGAAGCGCTCCTTCACCTCCATCTTGCGGACCATGTAGTCGGAGGCGTAGATCACCACGGCAAGCTTGGCGAGTTCCGATGGCTGGAAGTTCATGATGCCCAGCGACAGCCAGCGGCGCGCGCCGTTGACGACCGTGCCCACGTGCGGAATCAGCACCGCCACCAGCAGCAGGATGGAGACCACGAACAGCCACGGCGCGTAGCGCTCCCAGGTGTTCATCGGAATCTTGAACGCGATGAACGCGCCGACGAACCCCATGCACAGCGACATGACGTGGCGCTTGACGAAGTGGTAGTGCTCGATGTTGCCAAAGCGCGGATTGTCCGGCATGGCGATCGACGCGGAATACACCATCACCACGCCCCATGCGAGCAAGGCAATCACCACCCAGAGCAGCGCCTGATCGAAGCCGACCATGCGCGCGGGAGTGGCCGTGGTCTGGCGGTATTCCGTGCCACCGATGCGCACCGGCAGAACGTCGGAGGCCTTCACCGGAATCGCTCCGAACCAACCGGAAATGCGCTGCCACGGAGTCAGGCGTTCTTCGCTTGCGACTGCAGTCATGCCTGTCCTCCCAATACCTGGCCGGTTTCTTCGGCGAGCGCCTGCACGGCTTCGCAGAACACGCGAGCGCGGTGCGCATAGTTGTCGAACATGTCAAAGCTCGCACAGGCGGGTGACATCAGCACGCCATCGCCTGCATGCGCGTTCCGGGCGCTGATCTCCACCGCCTCGACCATGCTCGCCGCATGCAGCACCACCACGCCCGTGTCCTGTAGAACGGCCTCGATCTGCGGCGCGTCGCGGCCCATCAGCACCACGGCGCGCGCATAGCGCGAGATCGGCAACGCGAGTGGCGAGAAATCCTGCCCCTTGCCATCGCCGCCCAGAATCACCACCAGGCGACGCTCGGGGCCGAGACCGCCCAGCGCGGCCACCGTGGCGCCCACGTTCGTGCCCTTGCTGTCGTCAAAATATTCCACGCCATCGACGATGCCGATGGGCTCCACGCGGTGCGGCTCGCCGCGGTATTCGCGCAGACCGAACAGCATGGGCGCGAGCGCGCATCCCGCCGCCTGCGCGAGCGCCAGTGACGCGAGCGCATTCATCGCGTTGTGGCGACCGCGAATGCGCAGCGCATCGGCGGGCATGAAACGCTGGATGTGCAGGTCTACCTCCTGCACGTTGCGGCCCTTGCGGCTGGTTTCGTCGGCCTCGTGTGCGCGCACCAGCCAGTTCATGCCGCTGACGTTCTCGATGCCGAAATCACCGGGACGCTGCGGCATGTCGCCACCGAAGGTCACATGCGCGCGCAACTGCGGCTTTTGCAGCTTCACGCGCACCGGTGGCGGCAACATGTCCATCACCATCTGGTCTTCGCGGTTCAGGATCATCAGGCCCTTGTCCCGAAGATGCGGGCCTTCGCCGCCGCATAGGCAGACAGACTGCCATGCCAGTCGAGATGGTCCTGCGAGATGTTGAGCACGGCGGCTGCGGTCGGCTCGAAGCCCTTCACACCGTCGAGTTGAAAGCTCGACAGCTCAAGCACCCAGACCTCGGGCAGGCTGTCCTCATCGATGTGCTTTGCGAGCGTGTCGAGCAGGGTCGGGCCGATGTTGCCGGCCATCGCAACGGTCTTCTCGGCGCACTGCACGAGCAGCGCGGTGAGCGAGGTCACCGTGGTCTTGCCATTGGTGCCGGTGATCGCCAGCACGGCGGGCCGGTAGTCGCGCGTGATCGCCAGCTCGTGCAGCGCGAGCGCATACAGGTCAAGCTCGCCGCCAACCGCAATCTGCGCGGCATTCGCAGCCTCAAGGACTGCGGCGATGGCGGTCGGAAACAGGCCGGGCGAGCGGTAGATCGCATCGAGCGACTGACCGTTGACCAGGTCTGCGCTGATTTCGCCCGCGACAAAGCGCACCTGCGGCAATTCCTGTTGCAGGCTGGCAAGCTGCGGCGGCGCTTCGCGCGTATCGGCCACGGTGACTTCCGCCCGCTCCTGACACACCAGCGCGCCATCGCCATGCCCGATGCACCGAGGCCGAGGACCAGCACGCGCTTGCCCTGCAGTCGTGGCTCGAACGCGGCTTGCTCCCGTGGCTGTTCGATCTGCTCTTCGGAGGCTTCGCCATCCTGCGCGTCGGCCTCGACAGGCTCGCCCGCATCCACGGGCGGCGCGGCGTCCGCATCGTCCTTGTCCTTGCCCTGCACATCGGCGAAGATGCGCGCCACGAATTCGGCGGCTTCGGCGGCGGCGGACTTGGCAGGCGCGACGAAGTCTGCGGCATCACCCAGAAACCCCGGCTTGGGCGTTTCGGGTTCCGGAGTCGCTGCATCGGCGAGGTCTTCGGGCACCGCCGAATCAACGGCCGCAGAAGCACCGGTCTCGACATCGGATTCAGTAGGCAGTTGCGCGGCCGATGACGCATCCGTCACGGGCAAATCCGCCTCCGGAACCTCTGGGGTTTCCGGGCGGCGGGCTGGCGCAGGGGGTCGTGCGGATACTGACTCATCTGAGCTTCAAGGTAGTCAGGCCGATGAGGCACAGCAACATGGTGATGATCCAGAAACGCACGACAACCTGCGTTTCCTTCCATCCGCTTTTTTCGAAATGGTGATGCAGCGGCGCCATCTTGAGCAGCCGTCGGCCTTCGCCAAAACGCTTCTTGGTGAACTTGAACCAGGTCACCTGCAGCATCACCGAGAGCGCCTCCACAACGAAGATGCCGCCCATCACGGCCAGCACGATTTCCTGACGCACGATCACGGCAATCGTGCCCAGCGCAGCGCCCAGCGCGAGTGCGCCGACATCACCCATGAATACCTGCGCCGGATGGGTGTTGAACCACAGAAACGCAAGGCCCGCGCCCGCCATGGCGGACGAGAAGATCATCAGCTCGCTCGCGCCCGCGATGTGCGGGAACAGCAGGTACCTGGAATAGCTGGCGCTGCCGGTCACGTAGGCAAAGATGCCGAGCGAAGCGCCCACCATCACCACCGGCATGATGGCAAGGCCATCGAGGCCGTCGGTCAGGTTCACCGCGTTGCTCGAACCCACGATCACCAGATAGGTCAGGATCACGAAACCCAGCACGCCAAGCGGATACGTCACTTCCTTGAAGAACGGCACGTTCAGACCGGCCTTGGCGGAAGATCGAGCGAGAAGCCCGACTGCACCCAGGAGACGAACAGTTCGAACACGCGCCAGTTGGAGTTCTCGGAAATGCTGAACACCAGATAGAGCGCGGCGACGAGGCCGATCACCGACTGCCAGAAATACTTCTCGCGCGAGCGCATGCCCTCGGGGTCCTTGTTGACGACCTTGCGCCAGTCGTCCACCCAGCCAATCGCGCCAAAGCCCAGCGTGACCACCAGAACAATCCACACGAAGCGGTTCGACAGATCGGCCCAGAGCAGCGTGGAGATGGTGATCGCCAGAAGAATCAGGACGCCACCCATGGTCGGCGTGCCGCTCTTGGCCAAATGCGACTGCATGGCGTATTCGCGGATCGGCTGGCCGATCTTGAGCGAGGTGAGCATGCGGATCACGCGCGGACCGGCGGCAAGCCCGATGACGAGTGCGGTGAGCGCCGCCATCACGGCGCGGAACGTGATGTACTGGAACACGCGCAGGAAACCGAACTCCGGCGACAACGCCTGCAACCATTGAGCGAGCGTCAGCAGCATGCGCGATCTCCCAACGGTTGCGTTGTCGTGCCGGTGGCATCTTTGGCCGACTGCGCCTGCAGTGCCTGCACCACTTGTTCCATCTTCATGAATCTCGATCCCTTGACCAGTACGCTGCCGATGTCCGGCACGCTCGCCTGCACCGCTGCAAGCAGCGCTGCCATGTCTTCAAAATGCCGTGCCGCTGGGCCAGCGGCTCGCGCAGCGTGGGTGGCCGCAGCGCCCAATGCGTAGAGCCAGTCGATGCCGCGCTCATGCGCGTAGGCACCTGCCTCGGCATGAAATTGCGGCCCCTGATCTCCGACCTCGCCCATGTCGCCGAGCACCAGCAATTGCGGCCGGGGCAGAGCGGCGAGCACATCGATGGCGGCGCGCACCGAATCCGGATTCGCGTTGTAGCTGTCGTCCACCAGCGTGATCGAGCGCTCGCCAGCGAACGGCAGCAGCGCCGCACGCGAGCGGCCCTTGACCGGCTCGAACTGCGCGAGCCCCCTGGCAATCGCAAACACCGGCACGCCCGCCGCCACGGCGCAGGCGGTCGCGGCCAGTGCGTTGGCAACGTTGTGGCGACCCGCGATCTGTAGCTCGGTGTCGAATGCGCCGAGCGGCGTGTCGATGCAGACCTTCCAGCCCGCGCCCTGCCACTCGGCCTTGGCGCATTGCACGTCGCCCGCGCTCTCGGCGAACGTGAGCGTGCGGCGATGGCCCGCGAGTTCGCGCCACAGCGGCGTGTATTCGTCGGCAGCGGGAAACACCGCGACGCCATCGCGCGGCAGCGCTGCGAACACGCTGCCGTTTTCGCGCGCAACGGCCTGCACGGTCTGCATGAATTCAAGATGCTCGCGCTGCGCGTTGTTGACCAGGGCCACCGTCGGGCGCGCGATGTCGGCCAGATAGGCAATCTCGCCCGGATGGTTCATGCCCATCTCGATCACCGCCGCTTGGTGCGTGGCCTGCATGCGCAGCAGCATCAGCGGCACGCCGATGTCGTTGTTGAAATTGCCCTGCGTGGCGAACGCCGCCTCGCCCTTCCAGGCACGCAGGATCGACGCGATCATCTGCGTCACGGTGGTCTTGCCATTGCTGCCCGTGACGCCAATCAGCGGGCCATGCCACTGCTTGCGCCAGCCAGCGGCGAGCGCGCCCATCGCGCGCAGGCTGTCGGGCACCTGAATGCCCGCGAGACCGGCCTCCTGCAAGCCGCCATGAGCGATTGCAGCCACGGCACCGGCGGCGCGCGCGTCGGCGAGAAACTGGTTGGCGTCGAAGCGCTCGCCCTTGAGCGCGACAAAAAGATCGTCCGCCGCCAGCGTGCGCGTATCGCTGTGCACGCGTTTGAAAGCCACGCCGCCATCGCCGATCAGACGCGCGCTCGGCACGCGTTCGGAGATCAGCGCGAAGGCCTCGCCGAGCGTCATGAGCGTGGGCTTGTGCAGGCTCATTGAGCGGCCCCGCGCAGACCGAGCGCGGCGCGCGCCTGCTCGATGTCGGAGAAATGGTGGCGCTCGCCGCGCACTTCCTGATAGTCCTCGTGGCCCTTGCCCGCAATCAGCACCACATCGGCGGGAGCGGCAGCGGCCAGCGTCTCGGCAATCGCCAGAGCGCGATCGGCCTGCACGCGCAGCGTCGTCGCCGCCGTCGTGCCCGTGAGGATCTGCTCGATGATGCTCATCGGCTCTTCGTTGCGCGGGTTGTCGCTGGTGACCACGACCTCGTCGGCCAGACGCTGGGCGACCGCGCCCATGTGCGGGCGCTTGCCGGAATCGCGATTGCCTCCGCAACCGAACACGCACCAGAGCTTGCCGCCGCGCTCCTTGGCCATCGGAGCCAGCGCCTGCAATGCCTTCTCGAGCGCGTCGGTCGTGTGTGAATAGTCCACGGCCACCATCGGCTGACCGGGCGACGTGATGCGCTCCATGCGGCCCGGCACCGGCGTGAGTTGCGCGCAGGCCCACAGTGCATGCTCCAGCGCCACGCCAAGCGAACGCAGTGCGGCAATCACGCCCAGCAGATTGGAGACGTTGTACAGACCGATCACCTGCGTCTGCAAGGTGTGCGCATTGCGGCCCTCGACCACGGTGAACACCAGGCCCTCGTCGCTGTAGCTGATGTCGCGCGCCTTCAGGCGAGCGGAGGTGCCGTCGCGCAGCGAGACCGGCCAGATGTCGAGCTGCGAACTTTCGAGTTCCTCGGCAAGCTCCCGGCCACGCTGGTCGTCGATGTTGATCACGGCCGCACGCAGGCCGGGCCAGTCGAACAGCGCGCGTTTGGCGGCCCAGTAGGCGCCCATGGACGGGTGATAGTCCAGATGGTCCTGGGTGAAATTGGTGAACATCGCAATGCGAATGCGCGTGCCCGCAAGGCGGTGCTCGGCCAGACCAATCGACGAAGCCTCGATGGCACAGGCACCGATGCCTTGCTCCACGAATTGCTCGAAGGCGCGCTGCAGGCGCACGGGGTCGGGCGTGGTCAGTCCCGTGGATTCGAGCGCACCGGGCATGCCCATGCCGAGCGTGCCCACCAGTGCGCAGCCCTTGTAGGTCACCACATCGGTCTGACGGGCCAGCGCATTGAGCGCCTCGGCCAGCCACCATGCGGTACTCGTCTTGCCATTGGTGCCGGTGACTGCCAGCACGTCGAGATGCGTGGTCGGCATGCCGAACCAGGCGGCGGCAATCGGCCCGGTCGCGTCCTTGAGGCCGCGCATCGACGCGAGATGCGCGCCGACGAATCCGAACGCATCGACACCTTCGAGTTCCACGAGGCAGGCCGTGGCACCGTTGGTCAGCGCATTGCCGACGTGAAAGCGGCCGTCGGTCGCGGCGCCGGGCCAGGCGATGAAACCATCACCGGGCTGAACCAGCCGGCTGTCGGTCTGCAGGGTGCCGGTCACGCGTTCACGCAACCAACGCACTGCATCCTGCGCCGATGTCAGCGAAAGCAGAACGCTCATAGTGGCTGCTCCTCGACGGGATTGCTGACGATCTGCGGACGCACGGCCATGTCGGGGGGCACGCCCATCATGCGCAGCGTCTGCTGCACGACTTCGCTGAACACCGGCGCGGCGGAGATGCCGCCGTAGGCCGAGCCCACCGTGGGCTCGTCGATCATCACCGCGACGATGACGCGTGGATTCTCGATCGGCGCCATGCCGGTGAACCAGCCACGGTACTTGCCGATCGCATAGGTCTTGCCGACCTGCTTGCGCGCCGTGCCCGATTTGCCGCCCACCGAATAGCCGATGGTCTGCGCCAGTTGACCGGTGCCGCCGGGGCCTGCGGCCATCTGCAGCATCTTGCGCACCTGATGCGCCGTCTTGGGCGTGAACACCGGCACGCCGACCGCCGGTTCGGTGGTCTTGAGTATCGTCGCCGGAATGACCTTGCCGTCATTCGAGAACACCGTGTAGGCGCGCGCCATCTGGAACAGGCTCGCCGACAGACCGTAGCCATACGACATCGTCGCCTGCTCGACCGGACGCCAGCTCTTGTAGGGGCGCAGCCGTCCCGTGACCGCGCCGGGAAAGGTGATCTGCGGCTTCTGCCCGAAGCCGACCGCCGAATAGGTCTCCCACATTTCGCGGGCCGGCATGTTCATCGCGAGCTTGGTGGTGCCCACGTTGCTTGATTTCTGGATCACGCCTTCGACCGTCAGCGCGCCGTAGTTGTGCGTGTCCGAGATCGTGGAGCCCGTGATGGTGATGCGCCCGGGCGTGGTGTCGACCGTCGTCTCGGGACGCACGCGGCCCGAGTTCAGCGCCAGGCCGATGGTGATCGGCTTCATGGTCGAGCCGGGCTCGAACACGTCGGTCATCGCGCGATTGCGCAACTGCTCGCCGGTCAGATTCTTGCGGTTACCGGGATCGTAGGTTGGATAGTTGGCGAGCGCCAGCACTTCGCCCGTGTGCGCATCCAGCACCACCACGCTACCGGCCTTGGCCTTCTTGGCGATCACGGTGTCGCGCAGCTTCTGGTAGGCAAAGAACTGCACCTTGCTGTCCACCGACAACTGGATGTCCTTGCCATCGACCGGCGGCACCTCGACCCCCACGCCTTCCACGATGCGGCCCAGACGGTCCTTGATCACGCGGCGCGAACCGGGCTTGCCCGCGAGTTCCTTGTCGAACGCGAGTTCCATGCCTTCCTGGCCGTGGTCTTCGACGTTGGTGAAGCCGACGATGTGCGCCGCGGACTCGCTCTCGGGATACTCGCGCTTGTATTCCTTGCGCTGGTAGATGCCCTTGATGTCAAGCTTGGCGATTTCCTGGCCCACGCCCCAGTCGAGCTGGCGCTTGATCCACACAAAGCTCTTGTCCTCGTCGGCCAGCTTGGCCTTGAGCGCGGGAAGAGGCATGTCCATGAGCTTGGCGAGCTTCTTGAGCTTGGCCTGGATTTCGGGGCTGTCCTGATCCACGTCTTCCGGAATCGCCCAGATGCTCGCGGCAGGCACGCTGGACGCGAGAATCAGGCCATTGCGATCCAGAATGCGGCCGCGATTGGCCGGCAGCTCGAGCGTGCGCGCAAAGCGTACTTCACCCTGGCGCTGGAAAAAATCATTGCCGAACACCTGCACATAGGCCGCACGGCCAGCCAGCGCGACAAAACCCAGCGCCACGGCTGCGACGATGAACTTGCTGCGCCAGACCGGCGTCTTGCTGGCCAGCAGCGGGCTGGATGTGTAGTTGACGCTGCGCGAACTCATCTGCGCCTCCCTGTCGTGGCGGCGGCGGCGCCGCTTGGAACGGCGGCGGGGGTGACCGCTGTCACCACGGGCGTTCCGTCGTCGGTCACGTATTGCGTGATGGCTGGCGTGGTCGAGACCATCTGCAGCTTCTCGCGAGCCATGGTCTCCACGCGCAGCGGTGTCGCCTGCGCGCGCTTTTCGACCTGCAGGCGCTGGTGTTCGGTCTCGAGGCGGCGCGCCTCGGCCTGCGCCCGGTCGAGTTCGGTGAACAGGCGGCGCGACTCGTACTGCGTGTTCACGAGAAACATCGAGCAGGCCATCACGGCGAGCAGCAGCAACAGGTTCAGGCGCAGCATCATGCCGGCACCTCCGTTCGCTCGGCCACGCGCATCACGGCACTGCGCGAGCGCGGATTGCCGGACACCTCGGCCTCGCCGGGCTTGATGCGATCAAGCGCCCTGAGCCGCATCGGCACCGGTGCAGCAAATGGCGCACGGCGGTCGTAGACCTCCTTGGAGTGCTGCGCGATGAATTGCTTGACGATGCGGTCTTCCAGCGAGTGAAAACTGATCACCACCAGACGCCCGCCGGCTTGAGAATCCGCAGGCTGCCTGCTAGCGCCTGTTGCAGCTCTTCAAGCTCGGCGTTGATGAAAATCCGAAGAGCTTGAAATGTGCGCGTTGCAGGGTTCTGGCCCTGCTCGCGGGTTTTGACCGCGCCAGCCACGAGGTCGGCCAGTTCGGAGGTGCTTGTAATTGGACCCCGTGTCTCGCGCCAAGCAACAATCGCCTTTGCAATGGGGCCAGCAAACCGTTCTTCGCCGTAGTCACGTATCACCTCCGTTATCTGCTTTGCTTCAGCGTCTTCCAACCACTGGGCAACGCTCTCACCACGGGTGGTGTCCATGCGCATGTCCAGCGGACCGTCGAAGCGAAAGCTGAAGCCACGCTCCGGATCATCGATTTGGGGAGAGCTCACGCCCAGATCCAGCAAGACACCATCGACGCTGCTCTCGGGCAGTTCGCCCAGATGGCTGAATCCTTCGTGCCGGATTGAAAAACGCGCATCCGTGATGCGCGCTGCGGCTTCGATGGCTTGTGGGTCCTTGTCGAACGCCACCAGCCGCCCGTTCGGGCCGAGCCGCGAGAGAATGAGCCCCGAATGACCGCCGCGCCCGAACGTTCCGTCCACGTAGGTGGCGGCGTCGGGGTGCGACGGATCCAGCAAGGCGTCGACCGCCTCGTTCAGCAAGACCGTGGTGTGCAGCAATGGCTGGTTCACTCTCGGCCTTCAGAAAGAAAAACCATTGAGAACTTCGGGCAGTTCGCCCTGCATCGCTTCGGCTTCCTGGGCGTCGTATTTCGCCTTGTCCCAGAGTTCGAAGTGATTTCCCATGCCCAGCAGGATCGTGTCCTTGCTGATGCCCGCGCCTTCGCGCAGTTCCGGCGCAACCAGCACGCGGCCCGTGGCATCCATGTCCACGTCCATTGCGTGACCCATGAAGATGCGCTTGAAGCGCACGGCCTCCATCGGCAGCGCGGTGATGCGTTCTCGGAACTTTTCCCACTCGGGGCGCGGAAAGATCATCAGGCAGCCGTGCGGGTGCTTGGTGATGGTGAGCTGGCCGGTCGCGTTCGCCATCAGGACGTCACGATACCGGGTCGGCACAGAGAGCCGCCCCTTGGCATCCAGACTGATTGATGACGCGCCTTGAAACACGGCGTTGGACCTCTGCTTGGTTGAAACCCTGAAACGGAAGATTTAGGGCACTTTTCACCACTAAATTGCACTTTTTTCCACTGTAGCAGGAAAAGAACACCGTGCAAGGGGTCAAACCAAACAAATTTGCAATGAAATCAAGGACTTAGGCCGTGTTTTAGAGAATGGCTAGCAGATAAAACCCTTATTTATTAAGCACTTAGGCTTTGTTCACGAAGTGACACTTGAGGGTTGGGAGTGGTCGAATAAAACCGTCAGAGAATGTATCTCGATAGGTCCTCGTTCTGACTGAGCATCTGCAGGCGGCCATCGACGTAGCCGGAGTCGATCTTCACGGTCTGGCCCGAAAGCTTGACCGCATCGAAGCTGACCTCATCGAGCAGTCGCTCCATCACCGTGGACAGCCTGCGTGCGCCGATGTTTTCCGTGCGCTCGTTCACGTCATAGGCGATGTGCGCAAGCCGCGTGATGCCGTCGGGCGTGAACTCAAGCGTCACGCCCTCGGTCGCCAGAAGCGCCTGGTACTGTTTGACCAGCGAGGCGTGCGTCTGCGTCAGGATGGCCTCGAAATCCTCGACCGACAGCGATTCGAGCTCCACACGGATCGGAAAGCGGCCCTGCAGCTCGGGAATCAGGTCGCTGGGCTTGGCCAGATGAAAGGCTCCCGACGCAATGAATAGCATATGGTCGGTCTTGACCATGCCGTACTTGGTGGAGACCGTCGTGCCCTCAACCAGCGGCAGCAGGTCGCGCTGCACGCCCTGTCGAGACACATCGGAGCCCGACGCCTCCTGGCGCGTGGCGACCTTGTCGATTTCGTCGATGAAAACAATGCCGTTCTGCTCGGCATTTGCCAGCGCTCGGCTCTTGACCTCATCCTCGTTGACCAGCTTGGCTGCCTCTTCGTCGGTCGCCAGCTTGAGCGCCTCGACGATCTTGAGTTTGCGCAGCTTGCGCTTCTCGCCACCCATCTGGCTGAACATGCCACGCAGTTGCTCGGTCATTTCCTCCATGCCCTGCGGGCCCATGATTTCCAGTTGCGGACGCGATTCGGCCAGATCGATCTCGATCTCCTTGTCGTCGAGCTGACCCTCGCGCAGCTTCTTGCGAAAGCTCTGTCGCGCCGCGCCATCGGGCGCCGGTTCGCTGCTGCGCGCAGGCGGCACGAGCACGTCGAGAATCCGTTCTTCGGCGGCATCCTCGGCGCGCATGCGCATTTTCTTCATGTCGGCCTCGCGCGTCTGCTTGACCGCGATTTCGACCAGATCACGCACGATGGAATCGACATCCTTGCCGACATAGCCCACCTCGGTGAATTTGGTCGCCTCGACCTTGATGAAAGGCGCATCCGCAAGCCGGGCCAGGCGGCGCGCGATTTCGGTCTTGCCGACACCCGTGGGGCCGATCATCAGAATATTCTTGGGTGTGATTTCGTGGCGCAGACCCGCATCGACCTGCTGGCGACGCCAGCGGTTGCGCAGCGCAATGGCCACGGCGCGCTTGGCGCTGTTCTGCCCGACGATGTGGTTGTCCAGTTCGGAAACAATTTCCTGCGGCGTCATTGAGTACATGGCAAGACCTGAAAAATTCGAAATTCAAGGAAAAAGGATGGGCCTCGCGGCCATTTCGGCGACGCCGGGGCGCAAGCGCGCCGCATCAAGGCATCGCCACACAACCATGCGAGGCGCGTGGGCCCTGTTGGCGGCATCGAAACGAGCCACCGCTGATCACCGCTCAAAGCGTCTCGATGCTGTGGTGCATGTTGGTGTAGATGCAGAGCTCACCCGCAATCGCCAGTGACTTGCGGACCACTTCCTCTGCGGACAGATCGGTATTGCTGAGCAGCGCCTTGGCGGCCGAATGCGCATAGGCACCGCCCGAACCAATCGCGACGATGCCCTGCTCGGGCTCCAGCACGTCGCCGTTGCCGGTGATGATCAGCGATGCGGACTCGTCCGCCACGGCCAGCATGGCTTCGAGTCGGCGCAGCACGCGGTCGGTGCGCCAGTCCTTGGTGAGTTCGATGGCGGCGCGCGTCAACTGGCCGTTGTGCTTTTCGAGCTTGGCCTCGAAGCGCTCGAACAGCGTGAAGGCGTCGGCGGTCGCTCCCGCGAACCCCGCGAGAACCTTGCCGCCGTAGAGCTTGCGCACCTTGCGCGCCGTGCCCTTGACGACGATGTTGCCCAGAGTGACCTGGCCATCGCCGCCAATGGCGACCTGAATGCCGTCCGCCGTCTGGCGGCGGACGCTGAGAATGGTGGTGCCGTGATACTGTTCCATGGCGTTGTCAGGTGAGGGTCGCGCGGGGGAAATCAAGATGCGTGCGAGAATTTCCCGCACGACGACACGCCCATGAAAAAGCGCGCCCGAAGCGCGCTGTTTGGAGCAGCCCCTAGTTCCGCCGCGGGATGACCCAGGCGTGCTCGCCCACGCCAATGACGTTGAAGAACACCGCGACCAGGCGATGCAGATTGACGAATTGCACGGCTCTGCCCTTGGCCTGCTGTTCGGCGGCCCAGTTGAGTACCGAGCCTGCTGCCGGAAAGTCCATGCGGATGAGCCGGTCGCAGGGAATCTGCAGCGGTGCATCGTCCCTTGCCATTGATTCGAATGGCTCAAGCAGCGGAACCGCATCGCCATCGATGTAGCCGGACAGACCCGGTGCCCGCGCAGGCTCGGGCTTGTGAGCGGGCATGGGGATTTGCGAGGGATTGCCGAGTTCGCGCTCGCGCTGTGCGTCCTGGCGCGCCTGCTCGACGACCGCATTGAGCGCGCTGTCGTCGCCCTGGAACTTGCCCTTGGTCGGAGCCCAGGACGGTGGCGAGACTTCATAGGTCACGCAATAGTCGAGCGCCACCAGCTCGAACTCGTCGGGCAAGCCCATGAGGCGCAGCAGCGCCATGCGCAGACGCCACCATTGCTCATCGACGCTGCGGTCGCCCGAGGGCGTTCTGGATTCCATCAGGGCGTTCAGGGCGGCAACACCCACGAACTTGACATCCACGGGCGAATCGGCCCATTGCAGGAACATGTCTGCAAGCCCGCCGAGGGCCAGCGGATCGATGTCCGTGGTGCGCGACCAATTGAGCGTCCAGGGCGGCGCGGGCTTGCGGGAAATGGATGCCTGCAATGCCGCGAGCGACTGCGGGGTGATCGTCGGTGGCGCGTTCCAGTTGAATTCACGCTGATTCGCGGCCGCGCCGGCGCTGTCGGCCGGAGCCATGCCGAGCTGCTCGGGCAGCGAAAACCACATCGGCGCGGACCGGCCGAAACGTCCGGCGTAGTCGATCGCCAGCTTGTCGAAGCGTTCCTGCAATCCCGTTGCGCGATACAGGTCGAACAAGGTCATCCAGATCTCGATCTGATCCTTGGGATCATCCTGCGCGTGCCGTGCGAGCACTTCCAGCAGGCCAGATTCAGCGCCCGCGTAATCGCCATTGGCGAAACGAATGGCGGCTTCTTCCAGGTCGGGTTCGTGCACAAATTTCTCCAATTCCTCATGAGCGACGACGGCATCCATCCCGAGGGTGGGTACGTCGAACTGCGGGCCCAAACCGTCCAATGACATCGGCATGGTCGGATCCATAGCTACCGACATTGTCGCAGGTTGGGTGTGAGGAAATTCAGAAAACGTTACCGTCAGCGGGGCGGTCGGTGCAAATTCGAGAGGCACTTCGGCGGTCACCTGCGGATCGTGCGACAGCGGTGGCGGCACGACACGCGGCACGGGGCGCTCGCCGGGAGCCCCGCCCGGCTTGGCGCGCCACCACTGCTGGGACATCTGGGCCTCGATCTCGTCGATCTTCTTGAGCGTGACTGCGCGCCCATCCTGCGAAAGGTTCGTGCCATTCGCCTGCGGCAGCATCGTGCTCTGTGCGAAGGACGTGCGACCCGCCGCGTCCTCCAGTTTCTGGCCCTGCACAAGCTCCCGGCGGCGCAGCTTGCGCAATTGATCGAACTCACGACGGCGCACAAAATCATTGCGCCGCTTGCGCTCAATCATTTCCTTGAGCATCTGCTTGCTGTACTGGCCTTCCTTGTCTTCTTCAGGCGTGGCCAGTTCCGACCATTGCACGGTCGGGTTGCGCACAAAACGCACAACCTTGGACAGCAGTCCGCGGGAAGAGTCTTCCTTGCTCATGACCAATGGATGCGGAAACCCGCCTCATCCGGGCGAGAACGCGCAGGATGCGGAAGGCGGGGCATCGATCAATCTCCGTACATCTTTTGCTTCAATTCGCGGCGCTGCTGGGCTTCCAGCGACAGCGTGGCCGTGGGGCGTGCAATCAGGCGACCGACGCCGATAGGCTCGCCGGTCTCGTCGCAATAGCCATAGTCACCGGAATCGATGCGCGCGATGGACTGCTCGATCTTCTTGAGCAGCTTGCGCTCGCGGTCACGCGTGCGCAGTTCCAGTGCATGCTCTTCCTCGATCGTCGCGCGATCCGCCGGATCGGGCACCACGACCGTGTCTTCACGCAAATGCTCGGTGGTTTCGCCGGCATTGTTGTGCATGTCTTGCTTGATTTGCGTCAGCTTATGACGGAAGAACGCCAATTGCTTGTCGTTCATGTATTCGCTCTCGGGCATGGAGAGCACTTCCGCGTCGGTCAATTCTTCCCCTGACTTGCTTTTCCAGTTATTGGCCAGCTTGGGGTCTTTCTTCGCGGCAGCCGCAGTGTTTTGGATTGTCGTGGGCATGGTGTCAGTAAAGCTGGCGTGTGGGGCCACCGCGGCCCCTCTGTGCCGATGATGGTACGTTCGAATGCAGGATTCGGGAAGGGGCCAGGAATTCCAGCACGGCTTCCGTGGCACTTGTGTGCCGGGTTGCCGATGCATGGGCGCTGATCCGCCGGAGCAGCATTGTGCCCTGCTCCGTGCCAGATCCCTGCCATGTGGCTTTCACCACGCAAACGCTGGGTGCGGCGCTCACTTTTCCATCTCCTCGCAATACGGGCGGAGCCGGAATGTCGATCAATCAACTATCCCGGCTTTTTCGGGGCGCGATTGTAGCGGCCTAATTAGTCATTCGGGAGAAAGTGGCACACAACACACGCCAACCTTCCGCACGACATCTGCTGGCCGCCATATCAGCTTACACAAGACACTGTTCCAGACCCTGCACCAGAATGTCCTTGGGCAGGTCGATACCGATGAACACCATCTTGCTGACTCGCTGCTCATCGGCCGCCCACTCGGGACCCAGATCGCTGCCCATCAATTGATGCACGCCCTGGAAAATCACCTTGCGCTCCGTTCCCCTCATATTTAACACGCCCTTGTAGCGCAGCATGCGCGGGCCATAAATGTTCACAATGGCCCCGAGGAAATCTTCGAGTTTTACAGGATCGAACGCCCGGTCGGAGCGGAACACGAAGCTCTTCACATCGTCGTCATAGTGATGATGGTGCGGATGATCGCAATGCTCGCCGTGTTCATGCGCATGTTCGCCGTGGCCGCAATGCTCGTCGTGCACATGGTCCTTGTCGTGGGACTCATGTCCATGGGCGTGGTCATGGCCATGGCCGTGCGAATCTTCCTTGAGGAAATCCGGATCGATGTCCAGCTTGGAGTTCAGGTTGAAGCCGCGCAGGTCGAGCACTTCCTTGAGCGCCACATCGCCAAAGTGCACGGCGCGGATCGGCGCGCGCGGGTTCATGTGCTTGAGGCGATGGATCAGCGCCTCCTTCTCCGCGTCGCTCACCAGATCCGTCTTGGAGAGAAAAATCTGGTCGGCAAAGCCCACCTGACGACGCGCTTCCTGGCGATCATCGAGCTGCTGGTTGGCGTGCTTGGCGTCCACCAGCGTGATGATGGAGTCGAGCAGATAGGTCTCGGCGATCTCGTCGTCCATGAAAAAGGTCTGCGCCACCGGCCCCGGATCGGCCAGGCCGGTGGTCTCGATCACGATGCGGTCGAACTCCACCAGGCCCTGGCGACGCTTGGCGGCCAGCAGTTGCAGCGTCTCGCGCAGATCTTCGCGAATCGTGCAGCAGATGCAGCCATTGCTCATCTGCACGATCTGCTCCTTGGATTCGGTCCTGAGGATGTCGGTGTCGATGTTCTCTTCGCCGAACTCGTTTTCGATGACCGCGATCTTCTGGCCGTGCGCCTCGGTCAGCACGCGCTTGAGCAGCGTGGTTTTTCCCGCGCCCAGAAAGCCGGTCAGGATGGTTGCAGGGATCAGGGACATGATGCAGTTCACTTTCAGCAAAAGGAGATGGCGCGCCAACGAGCATGTATCGTTCGCGCCATGTCAACGGATGGGGGTGGGCCACCAGTTTGGGCCGCCAGGCAATCGATTCAAGTGTAGCGAGCCCCGAAGGCCCTACTAAATCCAGCGGCGTACGCGCTGCCGATACTGCGCATAGGCCGCGCCAAACTTCTGGTGCAGGATGCGTTCTTCGGGAATGATCTGGAAACGCGTGATGTAGGCCACGAACAGCACCGGCCCAACCCACGCCGCCATGTTTGCGAGCCAGATCGCCCACGCCAGCAAGAGTCCGAGCATGCCGAGATACATGGGATTGCGCGTCAGGCGGTAGATGCCGTCGCTGACGATGCGGGTGGTGCGATCAGGCGAAAGCGGGTTCACCGTGGTGCGGTGGCGGTGAAATGCCCACAGCGCGGACAGATCGATGGCAATGCCGACCAGCGCGAACCCACCCGCAAGCCACGGGCACAGAGCGTGACTCCACGCCGCCGAAGGGATTGCTACTGCCAGGCCGTACATCAACGCCGCCGTGGCGAGGCCGATGATGGGAGGCGGAATCCTGAGATCCAGAGCTGACATGGCGAAGGTCCTTTCAGAATGGCGGTGTCGGGATGGCTCAGACTGCTGCCAGCCGTTGTCGAAGCGTAGCGAGAATTTCTTCCGACAGCGCCGGGTTTGCCGCCGCCGTTGCACGCGCCAGCACCATCGCGCCCACCATGCTCGCCAACATGTGTATCGTGTCGGCCCGTTCGGTCGCGCCCGCCGCGTGCGAGCCGTTGCTGGCCGCTTGAGCAAAGCGCTGGATGTTGCGCTCGATGCCTTCTGCAAAGACTTCAGACATTGGCGGTCCCGCCCGGGCCGCGTCCATCGCCAGCGCCGCTACGGGACATCCGTCGCCCGGGTTGTCGCGGTGACGCGTTGAAAGATAGTCATGCACCAGCGCTTGCAATCTCGCGTCGGCATTCGCTCCTTGCTCCGCATCCTGCGAAGTGATCTTCCAGTCAAACGCGCGAATGCACGCCTCGCGCGCGAGCGCATCCTTCGAATCGAAATGACGGTACAGGCCGCCGTGGGTCAACCCGGCCTCCTGCGTGATTTCAGCTACGCCCACGCCATGCAGACCCTTTTCGCGATAGAGGCGCGCGGCCGCTTCGACAATGCCTGAGCGGTTTTTCGCGGACTGGATTCTGCTGACTTTCATTTTTTGATGATATTCGTCATCTAAATTATTTTATGATTATGACAATCATCAATAACGAGGTCACAAGATGCGCAAGCGAATTGTCATTACCGGAATGGGATTGGTATCGCCTCTGGGTTGCGATGTGGAATTGGCCTGGCAACGCCTGCTTGCGGGGGAATCCGGCGTGTCCGCCCTGCCCGCCGGAATCGGCGACGGCACGGGCGTCGCAATCGCCGCGCGCGTGCGCGACATCGACGAAGATCCTCTCGGGGGTTGGGACGCGAATGCGGTGGTGTCCGCCAAGGAACTGCGCCGCATGGATCGTTTCATCGCCCTCGCGCTGGGCGCCGCCGGGCAGGCCATTGCTCAGGCCCGATGGACGCCCGGGACGCTCGCTGATCAGCGGCGAACCGCAACGGTGATCGGATCGGGCGTGGGCGGCTTCACCACGGTCTCCGAGGCCGTGCGGACCACCGACGCCAAGGGGCCGCAGCGCTTGTCGCCATTCACGGTTCCGGCGTTTCTGGTGAATCTCGCGGCCGGTCACGTCTCGATCCGGCATGGTTTCAAGGGACCCATCGGCGCGCCGGTCACGGCCTGTGCCGCCAGCGTTCAGGCGCTCGGGGACGCGGCGCGGCTCATTCAGAGCGGCGAAGCCGACATCGCGATCTGTGGTGGCAGCGAGGCGACGATAGACCGTGTGAGCATCGGCAGCTTTGCGGCAGCGAACGCACTGTCCACCCACTTCAACGACGAGCCCACCAGGGCATCCCGCCCCTTCGATGCGGCACGCGACGGCTTTGTGATGGGAGAAGGCGCGGGCATGCTGGTGCTTGAGTCGCTGGAACACGCGCAGGCGCGCGGCGCGCAACCGTTGGCGGAAGTGCTGGGCTATGGAACGTCGGCGGACGCGCACCACATCACCTCGGGGCCCGAGGACGGCTCGGGCGCCGCCGAAGCCATGCGCATCGCACTCGCGCAGGCCGGCATTGCGCCACAGGCCGTGCAGTACGTCGCGGCACATGCCACGTCGACGCAGGTCGGTGATCGAGGCGAACTCGCGGCCATTCGGCAGATTTTCGGAACGAGCGGCAGCGGCCCGGCCATCAGCGCACCGAAATCCGCCGTGGGTCACATGCTGGGCGCCGCAGGTGCCGTGGCGACCATCTTCACCGTCCTCGCATTGCGGGACCAGATCGCGCCGCCGATCCTGAATCTGGAGCATCCCGATGCCCTGGCCGACGGCCTCGATCTCGTGGCCCTGCGCGCCAGGCCACTGGCCATCCAGCATGCCTTGCTCAATGGGTTCGGCTTCGGCGGCGTGAACGCATCACTGGTGCTCGGGCGCTACGTGGCTTGAGCGACCGGGTCAATCCTCGCTCTTGCGCTTGGCACGCGGATGCGCCGCGTCGTAGACCTGCGCAAGGTGCTGGTAGTCCAGCCGCGTGTAGACCTGGGTGGTGGTGATGTTGGCGTGTCCCAGCAGTTCCTGCACCGCGCGCAGATCGCCGCTCGACTGCAGCAGATGGCTTGCGAACGAATGGCGCAGCATGTGGGGATGAACGGGCGTGGTGAGTCCCGCGATCTGGCTGCGTTCGCGCAGGCGCAGCCACACGGATTGCGCAGTCAGGCGCGCGCCGCGTCGCCCCACGAACAGCGCGGCGTCAAGGCGCGGCGACTGGCCGCCGCCAAACGGCTGGGCACGCACGTCGAGCCAGGCCCGCACCGCCGCGACCGCAGGCGCGCCCATGGGAACGCTGCGGCGCTTGGAGCCCTTGCCGAACACATGCGCTTCGCCCGCCTGCATGTCGAGCCAGCCGCGCCCCTCGTCGTGCGCTGCGGTGGTGGCAATCACGTCCAGTCCCACCAGTTCACCGACGCGCAGGCCGCAGCCGTAGAGCAGCTCGACCATGGCCGCGTCGCGCGCCTCCAGCCACGGGTCGGCGCTGGATTGCTCGAACTCTGCAAGGCGCACCGCATCGTCCACGCCAAGCGCCTTGGGCAGCGGCTTGGGCGACTTGGGGCGCGCACGTCCTGCACCGGGTTGTGCGGGACGAGCCCCTGCTGCGCGGCCCAGGTGAAGAAGCCACGCCAGCCCGAAAGAATCAGCGCAATGCCGCGCCCCGAGCGCCCCGCGCCATGCATCTGGACGACGAAGCGGCGAATGTGCGCGTTCTGCAGCGCGAGCATCGGCAGGCCGACATCCGCCGCGAACTGCGCAAGTCTTTGGAGATCGAGCGTGTACAGCGTGTGGGTTCGCGCGGCAAGGCGCTTTTGCACGCGCACGAATTCGAGATAGCGAAGCGCCTCGGGCGGCAGGACCGCCTGCTCCAACGCCGCATCGCCACGCACCGCAGACGGCTGCTTCGCACGTGCAGAGGTCTGGCGAGCCATCGGCTGGGAGAAATCAGCGCAGACGGGACAGCGCCGAACTCGCCAGCTCGGCCATGCGTGTCAGCAGGTCGGTGCCCATGGCCGCGTCGAAACGCGAGGCGTCCTGCGACCCCAGCACCAGCAGGCCGAACGCGGGCTCGGTGCTGTCGATGTTGCCGTCACGCAGCGGCAGCAGTGCGAGCGACTGCACCTGGCCGGCCTCCGGCAGCCATTGCGTGGGCTCGAACCCCATGTTCGCGCCACAGAACGGGCTGGTCAGCGACGAAGCGAATGCGCGCGCGTCGTCGCTGACGCCCTGCGCAAACGTCTCCCCGCCATAGACCGCGCTCACGCCCCAGACGCGCAGGGCGACCTGGGGCACGTCGAACAGCTCGCGCATGCCTTCTTCAACGGCATCGGGCAGGCGAATCGGCTCCTTCACCGCGAGCATGCGGCGTGCCCACTCGTGCGTTCTGTCGCTGATGGAGGTGTTCTCGCCGCTGTGGCGCACCATCTCCATGACGCGCTGTTCCAGGCCCTTGATCTTCTCGCGCAGCATCTCGGCCTGGCGCTCGTGCAGGCTCACGGCACGGTGGCCATGGGGACTTGTAATGGTGACGCTGGCAAGCACTTCGGCGTGGCGTTCGAAGAAATCCGGTGTGTTCACCAGAAATTCGGCGATGTCGTCTTCGGTGATCGGTGGCACGTTGGAACTCGTGGGGATGGAGGTAGTCGTCATAGCTTGTCTGGAATTTCAATCTGACCTTCGAACACGGTGGTGGCCGGCCCGGTCATGAATACGGAATCTCGCGGGTCGCCGGACCACGCAATCGTGAGTCGGCCGCCCAGGGTGTGGACGTCGACCCGCAGGTCGAGCAGGCCGAGATGGATGCCGGCAACCACGGCCGCGCATGCGCCCGTGCCGCAGGCCAGCGTTTCGCCGACGCCGCGCTCGAACACCCGCAGCTTGATCTCGTCGCGGCTGACGATCTGCATGAAGCCGGCGTTCACGCGCTCGGGAAAGCGCTCATGGATTTCGATCAGTCGCCCGAGTTCGTTGACGGGTGCATTGCCCACGTCGTCCACCAACTGCACGGCATGCGGATTGCCCATGGAGACCACGGTCAGCAGCACGCTGCCGTGCGAACCGGCCGGATAGTCCACCGGCACCTGCCAGCGCCTGGCATCCGTCGGGCCCTTCAGGGCGTGCAGGTTCTCGGCATTGAACGGAATCTCGTCGGGCTCGAAACGCGGTCGGCCCATGTCCACGGTGACGCGGCCATCGGGCATGAGTTGGGGCGTGATCACGCCCTTCATGGTCTGCACGCGGATCGTGTCCTTGCGGGTCAGACCCTTGTCGTGCACAAAGCGCGCAAAGCAGCGCGCGCCGTTGCCGCACTGTTCGACCTCGCCGCCGTCCGCGTTATGGATCAGGTATTCGAAATCGACCTCGGGCGATGGCGCCGCGCGCACGGTCAGTATCTGGTCGGCGCCGATGCCGAAATGGCGATCAGCGATGAACCGGTACTGTTCGGCAGTCAGGCCATGGCGGTGGGAGGTCTCGTCAAGCACGACGAAATCGTTTCCCGCGCCTTGCATCTTGGTGAAGCGGATCTGCTTGGGCATATCCCGCAATTATCCGTCCCCACGCCGGTCTGCGCACAACCCGGCCCGTAATAAGCTGTAGCCGGTGGCGCGCGCACGCGTCGCATGCGTGCCAGCAGAAGTTGGCATGGATGCACATAATGCGTTCATGCCCCGCCCGAACCAACAACTCCATGCCCATCGCGAGCCCGTCAAGACGCGCCCTGCCGCCACCGTGCTGCTGATGCGCGACGCGCCGACCGACAACGGCGGCACCGTGCTCGAGGTGCTGATGACCCGTCGCTCGCCCACCGCGAGCTTTCTGCCGGGAGCCTACGTGTTTCCCGGCGGCGGAATCGATGCCGCCGACGCCAGCCCCGAATCCCACGCTCAGACCGACCACCGGCCCACGCAAACCGCCGAGCGCGTGACCGAGGCCGTGGCCGGGATCCGCGAGACCTTCGAGGAACTGGGCATTCTGCTGGCGCGACATGCCGACGACGGGCGCTTTGCCGATGCCGCCGACATTGCCGCGATCGACCGCCATCAGCCCTTTGTGGCCCAATGCGCCGCGCGCGGCCTGCGACTGGCGGGTGACGACATGCACCTGCTCGCGCACTGGACGGCCGACCGCACCTCGCCCAAGCGCTTTTCGGTGCCGTTTCTGGTGCGGCGCATGCCCGAGGGGCAGGAGCCGGTGGCCGATGAGACCGAACAGTTCGAGCCGGTCTGGGTGCGCCCGGCGAATGCGCTCGCGCAGCACGCGGAAGGCAAGTTCTTCATGATCTTTCCCACCATCCGCACGCTGGAACACCTGAACCAGTATGCGACGGTGCAGGCCTTGATGGACGCGGTCTCCAGGGACGAAGAGCCGCTGTGGAACTGCTGCCCGAGAAGCGGGCTGCTCAAGGGTCGCGAGACGCGCTTCATGGACCATGAACACTCGTTCGGCGAGCTGGCCCTGGTCACGCCGGACGGCCAGATCCTGCATCCGCTCGATTGGCAGAGCGAACGCGCCGTGCCGCTGTTGAAGAACGTGCAGCGCCTGACCGCGCCGAATCCGGGCGTGATGACCGGCCCGGGCACGAACAGTTATCTGGTGGGCGATCCCTCGACCGGCTACATCGCCATCGATCCCGGTCCCGCCGACCCCGAGCATCTGGAGAAGCTCTGGCGTGCCGCGGGCGGGGACATCCGCCAGATCGTCTGCACCCACTCGCACCCCGACCACTCGCCGGGCGCGAGGCCGCTGCAGGAACGGGTGGAGCAATACGGCAAGCCGAAACCGCCGATCCTCGGTGTGGCGTCGCGCCCCACCGCGCAGGCCCACAGCCAGTTCACGCCCGACCGCGAACTGGCCGATGGTGAACAGGTACAGCTCAGGGGCCCTTCGCCCGATGGGGAAGTCACGCACACCCTACAGGCCATCCACACGCCGGGCCACGCCGCCAATCACGTCTGCCTGATGCTGCGCGAGGATGGCCTGCTGTTCTCGGGCGACCACATCCTCAATGGCAGCACGACCGTGGTCAGCCCGCCCGATGGCAACATGGACGACTATCTGAACAGCCTCGCCAAGCTCGATGCGGCCTGCGTCGAATGCAATGCCGAATTCATCGCGCCCGCACATGGCTACGTGATCGAGAAGCCGCGTGAGGCGATTGCCAAGCTCACCGCCCACCGCCTCGCTCGCGAGGCCAAGGTGCTCAAGGCCATGCAGCAACTGCCCGGCGGCGATCTCGACGACTGGGTCAAGATCGCCTATGACGACGTGCCCGAGCGCATGTGGCCCGTGGCGCAGCGCTCGCTCCAGGCCCACGTGGATCGCATCCGCAGCATGGAGCCTGGGAACTAGGGCCGGCGCATTCGATGATGGGGATAATCGCGCATTGCTGACCCTGAGTGTCGGCGATGAAGGTTGGAATGTCGGACAAGCAGCAAGCAGCAAGCGGCGATAGCGCGCCGCAGGAATCGGAAGGGCAACGCCTGTCCAAACGGGTGATGCAGCTCAAGGGCTGCTCGCGCAGCGTGGCCGAGCAGTATGTGGAGGGCGGCTGGGTCAGCGTCGATGGCGAGGTGCAGGAAGAGCCCGGACTGCGTGTGCGCGACGAGCAGCGCGTGCTGATTGCTGCCGATGCAAGCCTGCTGGAGCTTGCGCCCGTCACCTTGCTGCTGCATCAGCCTGCGGGATGCAGGGATCCGTGGGAGCTGCTGGACCTGCACACCCACAGCGCCACCGATCCACAGGCCGGCCGCATGCGGGTGCTGCGTCGGCATTTCAAGCATTTACAGGATTGCGCGCCGCTGCAACATCGGCTGGCGAGCGGGCTCTCGGTATTCACGCAGGATCGCAACATCGCACGCCGCCTGGTGGAAGACGCGGCCACGCTCGAGCATGAATGCATCGTCGAAGTCAGTGGCGATGTGGCTGGTGCCGATCTGGCGTCGCTGCGCGGCGGCGCTGCCACCACCCTGCCTCCCGCCAAGGTCAGCCGTCAAAGTGAAAATCACCTGCGGTTTGCGCTGGCTGGCACGGCCGTGAATGCCATCGCCGCGCTGTGCGCTTCGGTGGGCCTCAAGATGGTGGGCATGCGCCGCATCCGCATTGGCCGCGTGCCGCTGTCCAAGCTGCCCGAGGGCGAATGGCGGTATCTCGGGCGCGGCGAACGTTTTTGAACAAATGCAAGGCATTCTCCGCAACGCTGTCGCAAATTGCCAGCAAATGTAATCAAAATTTGATAAAACTTGGGCCTTAGTCCCTATACTCATTGAAACCATTCATGAGAGGGAGACGGGTATGGATGCCAGCAGTCAGCGCGACCTCCGGCTGGAGCGTGAGCGCGGTTCCGCGCCCGACAAAATCAGGGCGCATCCGTTGCGCTTCACGGGCCGTGGCAGTGAATACTTTCGCGTCTGGATCGTCAACGTGCTACTGTCGATCGTCACCCTCGGCTTCTACACGCCGTTCGCACGGCGGCGCACGGCCCAATACTTCTACGGCCACTCGATGCTTGCGGGCAGCGCGCTCGAATTCACCGCCCAACAGCGCCGCATGGTGTTCGGTTTTCTGGTGGTGTTTCTGCTCAGCATCGCCTACCAGCTTGCGCTGCGCACCGGGCAGGACACCGCCGTGGCGTTGTTCCTGCTGTGCGGCGCCGCGCTCGCTCCGTTCATCTGGGCGAGTGCCATGCGCTTTCGGCTCTCCAACACGCGCTGGCGCGGCCTGCGCCTGATGTTCACCGCCAACTGGAAGGAAATCTACAAGGCGAGCTGGCCGGTGTTCGCACTCGCGCTGGTATGGATCGGCATCTTCTACGGCGTCGACTTTCTCGTCACGGGCGGCACGGCCGATGTGACGGAGGGCCAAACCGCGCATCCGGAGTTTCCCAGGATCGAAGCTGCCACCGGTTGGAGCATCGTGGGCATCTTCCTGCTGGGCATGTTTCTGTCTGTGCTGTGCATCATCCGCATCGAATACAACTACCGCAGCCTGCTGGTGCTGCGCACCCGCATCGGCAACGAAATCAGCCGCTGGAAGCCGGTCTACATGGATTTCGTGAAGATCTGGGTTGGCACCGTGCTGGTGTTTGCGCTCTCGCTCGTGGTGGTACTGGCGCTGATCTCTGCGGTCGCCGGTGGCGCGTACCTGCTCGGCCATGGCCTGGGTGACAGATCGGGCATCATGTTTTTCGTGGTGGTCATCCTGGGCGTGGTGCTGATGCTGTTCCTGCTTCTTCTGGCCAGCGGCCCGGCGCGCGCCTACCGTGAATCGCGCATGTTCCATCTCATCTGGAACAACACCGGCATCAGCACCATCGCGCGCTTCAAGTGCACGCTGTCCACGCGCAGGTTCGTGATGCTGCGCTTGAAGAACATGCTGCTGACCATCCTCACGATCGGTTTCTACCGTCCGTTTGCGCGCGTTGCCGAATACCAGATGAAATTCGAATCGGTCACGCTGTACGTGAAGGGCAGCGTCGAGCAGCTCGCCGGTCGGCTCGAACAAGGCCAGAAGGAAGGCTTTGGAGACGCGCTGGCAGATGCGGCCGGACTGGATCTGATCGGCTGATGTTGTCGACCCGCAGCAGCCCACCACCGAACGCCACGACAGCGTTGATCCGCGCGAACTGGTTCGACGGACAAAGCAGCCAGCCGCGCAAGGTGCTCGTGAGTCTTTCGCCGTCTCTCCAGGGCGGGCCCGACCTGCTCGTGCATCCGCTGCAATCGCCGGGCGACAAGCCGCGCCGCTATGCGCACCGCTCCATCGAGTGGCCCGAAGCATGGAGTACGCGGCGCCCACAGGAAACGCTGATCATCGACCTCAAGGACGGCGGCAGCCTCGAGATCCTGGAGGCTGGGAAATGGCAGGACGCCCTCGCGGCTGCCGACTTCCGACCCGGCATCGCGCAGCGCATGCAAACCCGCTGGCCGATGTTCGTCGGCGTGTTTGTCGTCGCCGCCATCGGCATGGTGGCGTTCTACAAATACGGTACGCCCTGGGCCGCCGCGCAGCTCACGCGATGGGTGCCATTGAGCTGGGAGTCGGCCCTGTCCTCCGAGGCCATGGCGCAAATGGACGAGGGCATGCTCAAGCCCAGCAAGCTATCCAAGGAACGCCAGCAACAATTGCGTGACCAATTCGACTCGCTGCTTGCAAAGACGCCCGCTTCACTCAAGCGCTACCACGGCTACGAGCCCCGATACACGCTGCAATTCAGGCGCGGCATGGGCGCGAACGCCTTCGCGCTGCCTGGCGGCACCATCGTGGTCACCGACGGCCTGGTGGACACGGCACGCAGCCAGCAGATTGGCGACGACGCCATCATCGGCGTGCTCGCCCATGAAATCGGCCACGTCGCGCACCGCCACACCACGCGCATGGTGGTCGAGCAAGGCGTGCTGCAGACCGGACTCGGCCTCGCGCTCGGCGATGTGTCGGCCCTGATCTCCACGGGCAGCACCTTGCTCACGGGCCTGGCCTACCAGCGCAACCACGAGCGCGAAGCCGATTGCTTCGCCATTGCGTTGCTCAAAAACGCGGAGATTTCGACCGTGCCCATGGGCGAGTTGCTGCTCGCCATGGCCGCGCGGCGCGGCAAGGACGGCGAAGAGAAAGACAAGGACAGGAAGGACACGACGGCCACCGCGCCGCATGCTCCGGCATCGAGCGCATCGAACCCGGACGGGGCCGCGAACCGCGAGGCCCAGACGCCCGAAGCGAGGCTGACATCGAGAAGGAAGAAGCCATGTTCTCCCTGCTCAGCACGCACCCTGAAACCGTCGCGCGCGCAAGAGAACTGAAGGCCGGAATTTCACCGCACTGCGCTGCGACGCCGTGAAATGACCCGCAGCCGCAGTCCGGAACAAAAAAAGTGTGAAGCCCGCCGATAAGCCGGATTCTGTGCATTGCGGTTGCCCGCAACGTGACCGCCATTAATCTGGGCCGGGTGTCGCCACCACGGCTCGATGCTACCTACCCGCCAGCTCTGCGGAACCACATCAACGCTGGCCTACTTGGTATTGCTGCGCGTAGAGATTGCCCGTTTCACCCGAACTGAATCGGCTCGTCTCTGTTGCTCTGATCCTCACCTCACGGTGGGCAGCCGTTAGCTGCTACGCTGTCCTTTGCAGTCCGGACGTTCCTCCAGTGCGGCCTTTCGGCACATGCACCAGCGGCGGTCTGGCGTGCTTCACGGACGTGATTATCGCGTGTCTCGCGCCGGTCCGTCTGGCGGCATGCATCAACCCGCCGAGGCACGCAGGTTGTAGAGGATCAGCAGCAGCAGCCCGATCACGCCCGCGAACATGCAGGCGATGGCCGCCCCGTGCTCGCGCCACGCGTAACCACCGACCAGCAGGAACAGGGCCAGGCTGCCGGCCAGCAGGTTGAAATCGAACAGGTTCATGCGCAACACTCCCTGCAACCCGGCCGTCGGTTCGGTCGTTCGCAGCTACATGAATTGAAGATTCAAAATTGTTACCCTTGTTGCGCAATTTAATCCGGCGCAGGTCAATACATCCGAAAAAGCCCCATATCTGCGGGTGCATATCCTTATCGCTGAAAGTCGGAACAACTAGGCCACAATGGCTTGTAGAAGTCCGGGCTTTCGCCTCTGGATTCACTCGGTCACCCATCCAAACCCTGTTCACACTACCCCTACCGGCTGGAGACTTCCTTCATGAAATTCGACAACATCCTGCAGACCATCGGCAACACGCCCGTGGTCAAGATCAATCGCCTGTTCGGCGCGAGCGCCAACGTCTGGGTCAAGGCCGAACGCGGCAATCCCGGCGGCTCGATCAAGGACCGCATCGCACTGGCCATGGTCGAGGATGCCGAGAAGCGCGGCACGCTCAAGCCCGGCGGCACGATCATCGAGCCGACCTCCGGCAACACGGGCATCGGGCTGGCGCTGGTGGCGGCCGTCAAGGGCTACAGGATCATTCTGGTGATGCCGGAGAGCATGTCCATCGAACGCCGCCGCCTGATGCTGGCCTATGGCGCCAGCTTCGACCTGACGCCCAAGGAAAAGGGCATGAAGGGAGCCATCGCGCGCGCGCAGGAACTGGTCGAATCGACACCCGGCGCCTGGATACCGCAGCAGTTCGAGAACCCTGCCAACGTCGAGGTCCATGTACGCACGACGGCCCAGGAAATCCTCGCCGATTTCCCCGACGGCCTGGATGCGCTGATCACCGGCGTGGGCACGGGGGGTCACCTGACCGGCGTGGCGCGCGTGCTCAAGGAGCAGTTCCCGAACGTCAAGGTGTTTGCGGTCGAGCCCGTGGCATCGCCCGTGATCTCCGGCGGCCAGCCCGCACCCCACCCGATTCAGGGCATTGGCGCGGGGTTCATCCCGGGAATCTCGATACCTCACTGCTCGATGGCGTGATCCAGGTCGATGCCGAACCCGCCCGCGAATACGCACGCCGCTCGGCGACGGAGGAAGGCATGCTGGTCGGCATCTCGTCGGGCGCCACGCTCGCCGCCATCGCGCAAAAACTGCCCGAACTGCCACCTGGCGCACGCGTGCTGGGTTTCAACTACGACACGGGCGAGCGCTATCTGTCGGTGGATGGTTTCCTGCCGGCCTGACCATCGCGCCCGCTCGAGACTCTCAGCGCCGACACGGCAACGTGTCGGCGCTTTTTTGCGCTCGTGAACGGTTCGGAGAACTCGGTTAGGATCAAAAAAACATCATCCTTCACAACGCATCGTGCCAAGCAATATCGATCACGCACTGAGTCTTGCCTGGGCCGCATCGCTCTTCATTGCCCATTTGCTGGTGGCGCTGCGCGCGCTCACCCGGCCCAACCGCACGCCGGCCTCGCGCCTTGCGTGGATCGCCGTGATCATGCTGGTTCCGATCGTGGGCATGTTCGGCTACTTTCTGCTCGGCGAGACCAGCATCGGCCATGCGCGCATCGCGCGCCTGCGAAAGACCGAGGCAAACATGGGTCGGCCGCCCGACGTGGACTTTCGCCCGCAGGCCGCCGATCCCAAGGCCGCCTCGCTGTTCGATCTGGCGCATTCGATCAACGGATTTCACGTCACGGACGGCAATCGCATCACCTTGCTTGGCGACCCCGACGCGCCGGTGACCGAGCCCCGGCGCAATTCGCTCGCCGCCATTGACACACTGGTCGGAGACATCGAGCAGGCACGCGAGAGCGTACACATCGCCGTCTACATCTGGCTCGAAGACGACGTCGGGTGCCGTCTCGCGTCCGCCGTTGCAACTGCCGCGCGGCGCGGCGTGCAGTGCCGCGTGATGGTGGATTCACTAGGCTCGCGCGCGTTCGTGGACAGCCCCACGTGGAAGCAGATGCAGGCCGCAGGGGTGCGCCTGCACTCCACGCTCAACGACATCTCGCGCCTGCGTCACATGGCGTTCAGCCGCGTCGATCTGCGCGACCACCGCAAGATCGTCGTGATCGACAACCGCATCAGCTACTGCGGCAGCCAGAATTTCGCGTCGCCGGACTTTCGGGTCAAGCCCCGCTTCGCGCCGTGGATCGACCTGTTGACGCGCTGCGAAGGCCCGATTGCAAGGCAGACGCAGTACCTGTTCCTGAGCGGCTGGATTCCCGAGGATGGCGAGGAAGATCTCGAGCATCTGCCCGCGCGCTTGCCGATCGAGCGCTTCGAGCCCGGCTGCGTGGCGCAGGTCTTCGAGACCGGGCCAACGTCCAAGGGCAATTCGATGTCGGACATGTTCGTGGCCTGCATGTACGCGGCGCGCAAGGAACTGGTGATCACCACGCCCTACTTCGTGCCCGACGAATCGATTCTGCGCGCGCTCTGCGCCGCACCGCGGCGCGGCGTCAAGACCACGATCATCTTTCCGGCGCGCAATGATTCGTGGCTGGTCGACGCCGCGTGCCACAGCACCTATCTGGATCTGCTGCAAAGTGGCGTGAGCGTGCAGGAATTTCCGCTCGGCCTGCTGCACACCAAGTCGATGACGATAGACGGCGAGATTGCGCTCGTGGGTTCCGCCAACATCGACCGCCGCAGCCTGGAGCTGAACTACGAAAACAACCTGCTGATCGCCGACCGCCAGACGGTGGCCGCGATCCGGCAAAGACAGGCGGACTATCTCGCCGTGTGCCAACCCGTGGCGCTCGACGCCGCCAAGGCATGGCCGTTTCATCGGCGCCTTGGCCAGAACATCGTCGGCATGATGTCGCCCGTGCTCTGACCGGGCAGGGATGCGCCGCGCGCTCGGCTATCATCACGTCCCCCATCCACAAGCTCCGCCCGATCACCACGGGCCAGTCCACACGATGATCCGCATCTCGGAAATCAAGCTGCCGCTGTCGGCGCTTCCCGCCGGCGAATTCGACGCCGACTCCCACCCCGACGCCGCGTTGCGCGCGCAGATCGCGCAAACGCTGGGCATCGATGACCACGCCATCACCGCACTGCACGTGCACAAGCGCAGCTTCGATGCGCGCAAGGTCGATCTGATGGCGGTCTACATCGTCGACGTGACGCTCGCGGACGAAGCAATCGAAACCGCGCTGCTCGCGAAGAACGAGAACAATCCCCACCTCAACGCCACGCCCGACATGTCGTGGAAGCCGGTCGGGCGCGCGCCCGCCGATCTGCGGGAGCGACCGGTCGTGATCGGTTTCGGGCCGTGCGGCATCTTCGCGGCGCTGGTGCTCGCGCAGATGGGTTTCAGGCCCATCGTGCTCGAACGTGGCCGCGAGGTGCGCGAGCGCACCAGGGACACCTGGGGACTGTGGCGCAAGCGCGTGCTGACTCCGGAATCGAACGTGCAGTTCGGCGAAGGCGGCGCAGGCACGTTCTCGGACGGCAAGCTCTACAGCCAGATCAAGGACCCGCGCCATCTGGGCCGTAAGGTGATGGAGGAATTCGTGCGGGCCGGCGCGCCTGCCGAAATCCTGTACACCGCGCATCCGCACATCGGCACCTTCAAGCTCGTGAAGGTGGTCGAGACGCTGCGTGAGCAGATCATCGCGCTCGGTGGCGAGGTGCGGTTCGAACAACGCGTGAGCGATGTGCAGGTGCAGACGAACGCCGCGGGCGAGCGCAATGTCACCGGCCTGACGGTGGTCGATCTCGCGTCCGGTGCGGAACATTTCCTGGCCGCCACGCAGATCGTCATGGCGCTTGGTCACAGCTCGCGCGACACGTTTGCCATGCTCTACGAACGCGGCGTGGCGATGGAGGCCAAGCCGTTCTCGATTGGCGTGCGCATCGAGCATCCGCAAAGCGTGATCGACCGCGCGCGCTGGGGCAAGCATGCCGGCCATCCGCTGCTCGGCGCTGCCGACTACAAGCTGGTGCACCACGCGAGCAATGGCCGCGCGGTGTATTCGTTCTGCATGTGCCCGGGCGGAACCGTGGTGGCCGCGACGAGCGAGCCCGGGCGCGTGGTGACCAATGGCATGAGCCAATACTCGCGTGCCGAACGCAATGCCAATGCCGGCATGGTGGTGGCCGTGAACGAGCAGGATTTCTCGCGCGATCCCGCCGAATTCATCCGCTATCTGGGCAAGACCTACGGCGTTGAAAACCTGCCCACAGGCCAGACCCACCCGCTCGCGGGCATCGTGCTGCAGCGCCAACTGGAATCGACTGCCTACGTGGTCGGCGGCAGCGACTACAGCGCGCCGGGTCAGCTCGTCGGCGACTTTCTCGCGCGGCGCGATTCGGCGACGTTCGGCTCGGTTCAGCCCTCGTACAAGCCGGGTGTGCACCTGAGCAGCATCGACAGGATCCTGCCCGCGTTCGCCACCGAAGCGATGCGCGAGGCGCTGCCCGCATTTGGCCGAAAGATCCGTGGCTACGACATGGCTGACGCGCTGATGACGGGTGTGGAAACGCGCACCTCGGCGCCGCTGCGCATGGGACGCAAGAAAAACTTCCAGAGCCTGAACACGCGCGGCCTCTATCCGGCAGGCGAAGGTGCGGGCTACGCAGGCGGCATTCTGTCGGCGGGAGTGGACGGCATCAAGGTCGGTGAGGGCGTGGCGCGTCAGATCCTGGGCCTGGGCGATGACGATGACGACGCTGGCGGCAACGACGCATAGCCATCGCGCAGCTCGCGCTTGAGCACCTTGCCGATGGCGCTGCGTGGCAGTTCGTTCACCAGAATCAGATCGGCGAGGCGCTGGGTTTTTCCGGCGCGCTGATTGAACCAGTCCTTGAGTTCATTCGCGGTTTCCGGCGTGCCGCGCCGCTGCACGACGAATGCGACAGGTGTCTCGCCCCATTGCTCGGAAGCGACTCCCACCACGGCGACGTCCTCGACGGCGGGGTGCGCGCGCAGTTGCGCTTCGAGGTCGCTCGGATAGATGTTGAAGCCGCCGCTGATGATCATGTCCTTGCGGCGGTCAAGCAGCGTGAGAAAACCGTCCTCATCGAAACGCCCGACGTCGCCCGTGCGGATGAAGCGCTTGCCCTCGCGATCAAACCATTCGGCCTCGCGCGTCTTTTCGGGATGGCCGTGATAGCCCTTCATCATGCCCGTGGAGTGGCCCACGACTTCGCCGATCTCGCCGGCCGCGACCTCGTTGCCCGATTCGTCGATCAGCCGGACATCGCTGTTGGCTGCGGGTCGGCCCACCGTGTGCAGCTTGTCGGAGTGCAGGTGCGCATCGAGAATGCAGGTGCCGCCGCCCTCGGTCATGCCGTAGTACTCGATGAGCCTGCCGGGCCAGCGCGCGAGCACGTCGGCCTTGAGTTCGGCGCGAAACGGCGCGCTGGTGCTGAACTTGTATTGAAACGACGAGAGATCGTGCGCGTCGAAATCCGCGAGCGCCATGATGCGCTGGTACTGCACCGGCACGAGGATCGCATGCGTGACGCGATGCTGCTCGGCGAGTTTCAGATAGCGCGCCGCATCGAACTTCCGCATGAGCAGCACCGAACCGCCATAGGCGAGCGAGGGCACGAAGATCACCAGTGTGGTGTTGGAATACAGCGGGGTTGCCAGCAAGGTGACCGACTGCGGCCCGTAATCATTGGCCGCCCCGCGCTGGATGTGCGCCCAGCGCATGGCATGCGATTGCACGATGCCCTTGGGCGTGCCGGTGGTGCCCGACGAATAGATGATGTTGAATGCATCGTCCGGCGTCACGTCCACCGGCTGCGGCACGCTGCCCGGCTCGGCGAGCCAGGGCTCGAACGTCTTGCCCGGAGCAACGCCGTCGAGCGACACGCAGGGCAGGCTCGAATCGAGCGCAGACACGTCGGCGGCCGCATCGGCAAACCACAGGCTCGCCCCGCAGTCACGCAGCATCGATGCCAGCGTCTCGCTCGTCGACGAGGGTGCCAGCGGTGCGACGGCCGCGCCCGCGCGCAGCACGCCGAGAAACACCGCCGCATGGCGCGCGGAGTTCAATCCGCAGATGGCCACCACGTCGCCGTGGCGTATGCCGTCGCGCTGTAGCGATGCGGCAATGCGGTCCACCAGCGCATCGAGCTGCGCGTAGCTCAGTGACTGCGTCTCGTCCTGCAAGGCCGGGTTGTCGGGCTGCGCCCGTGCGTGCTCGCGCACGAGATCAGATACGGTGCGAAAACGCGCTGCGGCAATCGGGTTGGGAGATGTCATGACTCTGGAAAACGCCTCGCTATTCAGGGCGCGGCGGCCAGTCCGGCCAACCGCTTTTCGATGATGGCATGGGCCTCGCCCATGATGCTGTCGATGAGCTGCTTCACTGTGGGCACGTCGTGGATCAGCCCGACCACCATGCCGCACGACCAGACGCCGCTTTGCATGTCGCCCTGCTGCATGATGCGCGGATAGGCACCCGCAAGCTCCGCAGCGATGTCCTCGAAGCGGATGCCCGCCCCGAGTTCGCGCTCCTTGCGCAGGACCTCGTCGGTGGCGGCGTTCGCGAACACGCGCTCGGTATTGCGCAGCGGCCGCATGATGATGCGCGTGTCGAGTTCGCTGGCTCCGACGATGGCCTGCTTCACGTTGTCGTGGATCGGGGCCTCCTTCGTCGCCATGAAGCGCGTGCCCATGTTCATGCCGTCCGCGCCGAGCGCGAGCGCCGCCACAAGCGAGCGCCCGTCCGCCATGCCGCCCGATGCGACGAAGGGAATCGTCAGTTCCTCTGCGGCGCGTGGCAGCAGGATGAAGTTGGGCACGTCATCCTCGCCGGGATGGCCGCCACACTCGAAACCATCGACGCTGATGGCATCGCAGCCGATGGACTCGGCCTTGAGCGCGTGGCGTACCGAGGTGCATTTGTGGATCACCTTGATCCCCGCATCCTTCATCATCGGCAACCATTTCTGCGGGTTGTTGCCAGCGGTCTCGACGATCTTCACGCCGCCGTCGATGATCGCGCGGATGTAGCCCGCATAGTCCGGTGGGTTCACCGCAGGCAGAAAGCTCAGGTTCACGCCGAAGGGCTTGTCCGTCATGTCCCTGCAACGCGCGATCTCGTTGGCCAGCCGTTCGGGCGTGCGCTGCGTGAGGCCGGTGATGATGCCAAGCGCGCCCGCATTGGACACGGCCGAGGCCAGCTCGGCCAGTCCCACGTAGTGCATGCCGCCCTGAATGACCGGATGCTCGATGCCAAAGAGTTCGGTGATGCGCGTCTTCATCATTCCTGCCTTTCCGCTTCAATCGAGCTTCGCGCCCGCGGTCTCCACCAGCGCCTTCCACACCGGCACGTCGCGCAGATAGCCTTCGCGGAATTGTTCCGGCGTGCTCATCATCGGCGCAAAGCCCGCACCCGTGATGCGCTCCTGCACCTTGGGATCCTTGGACACCTCGAGCAGGTGCGCATAAAGCTGCGTGATGATCTCCTTGGGCAGCCCTGCGGGTCCGCCCATCGCGATCCAGCCGACCAGCGAGAATGCATCGTCCTGCACGCCCTGCTCGTAGATCGTCGGCACGTCCGGCATCACCACCATGCGTTGGCGACCCGTCACGCCGATGGCCTTGATGCGTCCGGTGTCGGTGTGCGGCTTGACGTTCTGCGCGCTCAGGAAACCGAACTGGTACTGTCCGCTGATCAGTTCCTGAATCGCCTGACTCTCGCCCTTGTAGGCCGCGTGATTCATGTCCGAGTTCGTGATCTTGCTGATGTAGGCGCCCGCCAGATGCGCATACGACCCGACGCCGTAGGAGCCGTAGCTCAGCTTGGACGGATGCGCCTTTGCATACGCGAGCAGTTCCTTCATGTTCTTCACCGGCAGCGACGGATGAACCGCGAGCACGACCGGCGCGGTGCTGACCTGCGTGATCAGCGTGATGTCCTTGAGCGGGTTGTACGGCAGCTTGCTGAACAGAAACTGGTTGACCAGCATCGACGAGCTGAGCGACATCAGCAGGGTATGCCCGTCGGGCGCGGCCTTCGCCACGGCATCCGTGCCGACGATGCCCGAGGCACCGGGCCGGTTGTCAACGATCACCGGTTGCCCGACCCGCTTGGAAAGTCCTTCGCCGAACGCACGCGCCAGGATGTCCGTGGCACCGCCCGCGTTGTAGGGCACGATGAGCTTGATCGGCTTGCTCGGCCAGTGATCTTTGGCGGCCTGCGCGTGCGCGCCCGCCAACAGTTGGGAACCGGCGAGGGCCGCCGCGCCTTGAAGCAAGGTGCGGCGATGGATCATCTGCAGGGATTGGGTCATACGCTCGTCTCCTTCAGAATGCTGCTCAAGGCGGCAGCGACATCAAACCGGAACACGGGAACACTCGCAGCAGATCACTCGGGCAGCGTCAGCACGCCTTTGTCACGCAAGGCCGCAAGCTGTTCGTCGCTCAGCGCCAGCAGGTCGTGCAGCAACTCGCGCGTGCCCTCGCCGAGCGTCGGCGGCGCATGGCGGATCGGCAGGCGCTGGCCGTCCATGCGCACCGGCGGCGCGAACACCGGCGTGGTTCCGGCCAGCGGATGCGGCATGTCGCGCACCAGCCCGCTGCGCCGCGTGCGTTCGCTGGCAAGCGCCTCGTGCAAGCCAAGCACCTTGCCGCACGGAATGCCCGCGCGCGCCAGCCGGTCAAGCAGCACGTCGCGCTTGTGCGAGCGGATCAGCTCCCTGAGCATGGGCGTGAGCGCGAGGCGATTCTTCGCGCGATTCACATTGTTGGAAAAGCGCTCGTCCTCGACGATGTCGGGGCGCTCCAGCACCACGCGGCAGAACTTGTCGAACTGCGCGTTGTTGCCCACCGTGATGATGAGCGGTCCGTCGGCCGATTCGTACATGCCATACGGCACGATGGACGGATGCGCGTTGCCGTAGCGCTCCGGGTCATGCCCCAAATCCAGCGCGTCCAGTCCGTAGTAGCCCGTGATCATCACGCCGCAGTCATACAGCGCCATCTCGATGAGCCGCCCCCGGCCCGTGCGCTCGCGGCTGAACAGCGCGGCCAGCACGGCCTGCGCCGCCGTCATGCCGGTCATCAGATCGACCACGGCGACACCGAACTTGAGCGGCGGTTGCTCCTTCTCGCCATTGAGCGCCATGAGTCCCGCCTCGCCCTGAATGACGAGGTCGTATCCGGGGCGCCTCGCCTCGGGCCCGCTGCTGTCATATCCCGCGACCGCCACGTAGATCAGATCTGGCCGGATGGCCTTGAGCTGCTCATAGCCGAGCCCGAGCTTTTCGGCTCCGCCCGACTTGAAGTTGTGGATCACGACGTCGCACTTGGGCAGCAGATCGTGCACGATGCGGATCGCCTCGGGCGTCTGCAGATCCAGCGTGATCGAGCGCTTGTTGCGGTTCATGCTGTTGTAGTAGGTGGTCTCGGTCTTGCCGATGCGCCGACCCCAGTCGCGCGTGTCGTCGCCGCGCGCGGGATGCTCGACCTTGATGACCTCGGCCCCGTAGTCGGCCAGCACCTGGCCACACAGCGGTCCGGCAAAGACACGCGAGAGATCCAGCACGCGGACGCCCGAAAGCGGTAAATCGGTTTCTTGATCGGGAACGTTCGCAGCCATGGAAGCAGCCTCCTTGTCGAATATGCCCATTGTGTTTCTCGCGGCGCGGAACGGGCTATTGCAAAATGCTGAACCTCTGGTTTTCCCCAGCAGGAAATTCCACAATTGCGTTTAGAGCCTGCTCACACAAGCCCGGGGCATTGAATGTGCCGAGGTGCCAGATCGGCACCCCTGCCGCGCGCAGGGCTCCAGCCCGTGCGGGCCCCCAAAGCAACGGACAATATGCGCATGCTTCCGGACTCCTCCACCCTGCGCACCACGCCCGCAACCGAACCAGGGCAGGCACCCGCCTTCGCCCGACCAGGCGCGGGCCGCATGTTTGCGGGCATTGCCGCCATGGCGGTGGTGGTGCTGGCTTCCAACATTCTGGTGCAATACCCGATCAACGACTGGTTGACCTGGGGCGCGCTGTCCTATCCCGTGGCGTATCTGGTGAGTGACCTGATCAATCGCGGATATGGCCCCGAACCCGCGCGACGTGTGGCCTGGGCGGGGTTTGCCGTGGCCGTGGTGGCGTCACTGCTGCTGGCGCCGCCGCGCATTGCGCTGGCCTCGGGCACGGCCTTCATTCTTTCGCAGCTCTTCGACATCAGCGTGTTTCATCGGCTGCGCCGCGGCCACTGGTGGAAGGCACCGCTGATCGCCACCGTGCTCGCGGCGATTCTCGACACCTTTGTGTTTTGGAGCATCGCGTTCGCGGGCGGAAGCGATCCATGGGTCACGTGGGCACTCGGAGACCTCGGCGTCAAGCTCGCGGTCGGGCTGTGCCTGCTGCTGCCATTCCGGCTGCTGACCTGGCGCAGCGTGCATTGACAACGCGTTTCCCGCAGAGAGGGGAGAGAATCCTCAACGGCAATCCGACGCCTCAAAACTTCCTCGCGCCTGCATCACCGCGCCAAAGTCGTTGATGTACGCAAATTGCACCGTGCCCCTGGTGGGGGCGCCTGCTTCCACTCCGGCAGTGCCAGGGAGATGGCTTCGTCTGGACGCAATACATCGTGAGGCACGTCCGCACTCACGAGATCTCCCGCCTCGCCCTGCAAACGAACGTTCAGCAGCGTGTGATGGTATGCGCTGGGATTCACGACCCGCAACGTCGCCTCGCTGGCGGCGCATTGCACTTGGAACTTCAAACGCTCCAGCGCTTCGCCCAAGCCGTTTTCCAGGATACGAGGTCGGTAAATCAGCTTCATGCGTGAATGGAACGCCCACTGGACCCTGTTGTTCTCGTTCGCAGCGGAACGCGCGGGGACTTCCAATACGTTCAGCCAGAAAAGCGATTCGCGATCATGCGGCAGGCGGGACTGCGCAGGATCGACAATGATCCGCACGCCTTTGGATTTGCCCGCGTCGAGCCTGAACACCGGATGGTCCACAACGAACGGCACATCGAGCGTTTCAGGCGCGACGCTGGCATCGCCCTTGTCGATCCAGAGCTGAAAAAGAATCGGCTGCCTTCCAGCATTATTCAACTGCGGGACCGCTTCTCCCGCTTTTTCCGATATGACGACGCGCGTCATATTCACATAGGTAGCGCCGTTCGCGGCCGGCTGGAACGCGAGGCCTGCCGCCATGCAGAATGCTGCTTCCCGCAGATATTGCCGCATCATGTCAGCGGTAGTTCAACCGGAAGGTAATCGCACTGCTTGCCGTTCCGGGCTCCACGCTGGCGCCGGTCTGGTACAGCCCCGCCGACATCGGGATGGCGTAGCTCCCGCCCACCATGGGCTGTATTCACCCAACTGATAAGCCTTGCCGAACTGCAAGGGCTCGTTCTGCGAGTGCATGAACTGCACACCCACGCCCGATGCAGTGGACGCCCCACTCAGCGCGACCACCCCGTTGGCCGCGTCCAGCACCGAGGTGGTTGGCGAAAAGCTGTAGTTGATTCCGCCAAAGCCCAACGGGCAATTTTCAAACTTCAATTCAAAGTCCTTGCGCGCTGCCGTGCGGCCCACGCCCGAAAACTGGCTTGCGCGCACGTCGGGCAGATTCACCGTCACGTCAGGCGTGGTGCAGGTGCCGCCCTTCAACACGATCACGGTTGCGGCACGAACCTGCGTGACGCGGTAATTCGCGCTGTAGAACGTCGCACCGGCGCTGGTCTGCATCGGCCTTGCATACAGCGGGTCGAACGCAAACAGCGAGTTCCCGGAGGGAATCGTGTCCTCGTTACGGCGCACCAGCTTTATCTGCGTTTCGATACCCACGTCGTAAGCTGTCGCAGCGCCATGGCTCAGGGAGACAAGCAGCGGCGTTTTGTAGACTCCAGCGGCATCTGTCAGCGGTGTCCATTCGGTCGGCTGACCTGCTATCGAGTACCGCCAGCGCGCGATGTAGCCGACGTTCAGATTGTTGGTCGCGTACACACCGTAGGTATCTCCGTCGTAGGCGATCTGCGAAAGCCGCGTATATGGAGAATAGGCCTGGACGCCGGTTTGGTAGACCACGTTGAGCTGTGTGGTCCGCGGCGTGCATCGCCACGCCAGTGGATTGCTGGATTGCAGCCAGGGCCATGCGGCTCGCCCACCGCGATGTCACGACTCAGGTTGACGGTGGCGGCGTCGATGAATTGGTAGAGCGTTGCCCCACCCGCACGCAGTCTGCCCAGGTCCCATCCGCGCGCGCCTGCGTCGTTGCAAGCAAGGCAGACAAGGCACCGACCCACACAACGCACCGTGCCATCCCGTTCATGACTGCCTCGCTTTCCCTGGCCCCATGCAACGGCCTTCGACGCGTCGGTAGCCCATGGGATCGGGCTCGATTTCTTGCGCTACCCAGTATTCGAGAACACATTGGTGGTGGGCATCCTCGCCCCAGGATATCGTCAACGCGCCGCTCAACGCGGACACACGTACCAGGGCCTTTCCAGCCTGTCCCATGAAGCCCACGCTGGCACCGGTCGCATCGAGAATCTGGGCGCCAAATGGCAGGCGGGAGCCATCTTCGAGGCTGGCGTTGAGCAATACCGAGTAGCCCACCTCCGTATCGAACTTAAGCACCACCACCGCACCGGCCGTGGGAACGACGTTCTGGTTGCCGGACCTGAGCCCGACGTCGGTGGACAACCCCTGGGTGTCGATCTCCACCGCATTGCGCCTGAATGGCGAAAGGCTGGCCACGACGGCCTGTCCATTGCCGTCAAGCCGCAGCCCGCTGTAGTTGGAAATACGCGCCCCGCCTGCATGTTCGGCCGTGACAATGGCCGCCGTGTCGCCCAGTGCCGGCGCAAGCACCACGCCGCCCGAATAGGCGACCAGCGCCCCGGCAATGCCCGCGCTGTATTGAGAGTATTCGCTGGAACGTGAAAAGCTGCCGTTCATCACGGCATACGGCGTTGACCATGCGCCGGAGCCGCCCCAGCTCGTTGTGGTTCTTCCGGAACCTGCGGAAGGCGCGGTGGAGGTGAATGCGCTGTAGCTGTACTGCCGGGTTTCACCCAGTGTTCCCGACAGGGACTGATCGAGTGCTGGCGAGCCGCCCGCGGTACTCAAGCCCGCGCGGTAGGTCGGCAGGCCCGCGCCACCAGATGCGCGTGAAGCGCCGATGCCGTCGAGCGGAATCGATACCGACAGCATCCCCCGGTTTTCCGTGGTGCCGGTGTCGAGCCTGCGGGCACGACCCAGATTGAAGCTCACACCGATCTGCCCAAACTGCCGCGCGTAGCTCAATTGAAATTCGTTTTCCGAGCCGCTGCGATGCCAGTATTTCTGGCCGGTTGCGGTCAGGTTGATGACGCCCCAAGCATCGGGCAGCGGCTGCGAAATGCTCAATTGGTAGCGGTGCTTGCGGGCATCGACGGGCACGCCCGGCAGCCACCGACACGAGTCGAGCGCATCGCGCATCAAAAATGCTTCCGAGGCGCTGTAGAAACCGCGACTCGAATAACGGTATGCGGCCAGCGACAATTGCGTGTTCGTGCTGGAGAGCATGCGCGAGTAGCTTGCGCGCAGGCTGTGTCCAAGATGGCGCGCACCGCCGCCGGTCTCGCTGCGCGCCAGCGTCGCATCTGCCGACACCGCGCCGACGGGCGTGTTCATCGCACTGCCAACGGCTGCGGCCGCATAGCCGTCTGCGAGAAAAAGGCCGGTGTAGCCCGTCAACCAGTTTGAAAAGCCTCTGCGCCAGTTGCCTTGCAGCAGGTACGGTTCACTCGACGACGCTGGGTTGCGAAAGCGCCCCACGGTCAATTCATAGCGCGTTGCGCCCGGGCGCACCAATTCGATCACGTTGGAAAACGGCACGCTGAAGCTGCGCTCGGTGCCATCGGCCTCGGTCACCGTCACCTGCAAATCGCCACCCGAACCCGTGGGATACAGATCATCGATCACGAACGCCCCGGCAGGCACGGTGATCTCGTGGATCGGAATGCCACGCTGGACCACGCGCACGCGCGCATTGCTGTTGGCGATGCCTCGGATCACCGGCGCAAATCCGCGCCGGGAATCGGCAAACATGCGATCGTCCGACGACAGCCGGATTCCGCGAAATCCGATGCTCTCAAACACCCGTCCATCCGTCACCGCATCGCCAATGGTCAAGGAGCTGCGCCAATCGACCAGGCTGCGCTGCAGATAGGTTTGCGAATGCCGGTATTGGAAGCCGTTCTGCGCATCCGACGCCAGCGCGCCATTCAGGCGCAGGCGCCAGTCCTGCCAATTGAAGCCTCCACGCAGCGACAGATACTGACTGTGGGTGCGGCTTGCCAACGCGGAACCGGTGCTGAAGCCGTTGTACGCATACTGCAGCGTCGCCGCCGTCACGCCGCGATCCCAGAGCGAAGGATCGACCGGCGCATCCAGGGTTCTGCGCAGCAAGGCTTGCGCGGCGGTCACGTCGAGGCGAAACGCGGAAGCATCGTAGTCGGCTCTCGCCCCTTCGACGAGGGACGAAAGTGCCTCGCAGCGAAGCTCGCCGGAACGCAGCGAATGGTTGTTCGAATCGAATCCGAGCAGGTCGAGCAATGGCGCGTCGAAGCAGGCAATCGCATTCGGGGAACCTGCGGGCTTTTGCAGTTCAATCCGGGCACGCCCCTTCCAAAGCTTGTTGACATACAGGTCCGATTCGAACCTGCCCTCAGGGGTCGGATTGCCGCGCGCGAACACCCGCGTGTCGACCGGCGAGCGCAACATCGCGGGATTGAACTCAATCGCCGCCGCAAGCTCTTCGCCATGGCCAGGCACGCACATCAGAAGCCCCGCCATCAACAAGACATGTCGTGAAAATTCTGCGATGCGGACCCGGTCGAGATCTGATGGGTATGAAGGACTCTCAAGGCAGACCCAGGCTGACATCAATGCGTTCTCCACGGCTCTCACCGCCGTGGTCATTCACCACGCTATAGACAAGTTCCAGGCTCCGCAGGTCGGGGCGTGACGCCGACAACAAATCCAGAATCAAAACGGCGTCGCTCCATGGCGCAATCATGCGTTCCTGCTGACGACGCAAGCTGGCAACAGGCACCGGCGGTGCACCGGAAGCACGCAGCACGAGCGAACTCAGGGTCACGAAATACGGCGAAGGGTTGTTCACGCGAACAGCCAACTCTGCCGGGAGCGCGTGCGGCTCGATCCGGAAATGCAGCCGCTCGTAGGCCTGTGCCGGAGTCATTCGCAGGCCCTCGGCCGGTAGAACAGCTTCATGCGCGTTCTCAATGCGAACTCCATGATCTGTCCGCCGTGGGCCTGTTCCGCCCGAGGCGGTACTTCGAGCGCATTGAACCAGAACAGCGATTCGCGATCAGCCGGCATTCCGTTTGCGATCTGCAGGACACGAACGGTCTGGCCTTTTCCGGGCTCCAGGCGTACGACGGTCGGCGTGATGGCAAAGGGCACGTCGATTTCGTCAAGCCGGGCACCTTCGTTGCCGCGATCAATCCACATTTGCGCAAGCAGTGGCCGCTGGCCCGAATTGCTGATCTGCACGGTGGCTTGCGCATGCTGCTGATCGAAGATGACGCGCGTGCCGCCAACCAGCAGCGCAGCATCTGCGCAAGCCATCATCATCAGCAGACACGATGCTGCAAGCCACGATTTGCTTTTCATGATCTGTCCGCCGACGCGCCGCGCCGGGGTTTCGCCTCACCCGATTCCGCAGTGCCTTCAGTCGTACACGACGGTGTAGTTGACGAAGGTGGAAACCGTTCCCGGCACCACCGCATTCGTCGCGAAATAGCGCGCCGAATAGTTCATGACTCCGGCGCCCGAAGCGATGCTGACCGGGGTATCGTTTTGAATCACGGCCCCGGCCCGGATCGGCGCCAGATCGGCATTCAACAACTCGATCTGCACATTTTCTGCCGTGCCCGCCCCGGCTGCAGTGTTCAGCCGCCCGGTTGCCGCGTCAACCATCGATCCGAATTCGAAATAAGTGCGCGCATTGTTCAACGTTGCACCCGTGCAGCCGCTCAATGAAATGCTGAACGGAGTCTGACCGGCCGTCTTCCCGGCCTGCGACAGGGCCGCAGAAGAGATCGTCGGAAGCGTGACCACTCCGTCGGCCGTTCCGTTGTTGACCTTGATGGCACAGGCGTTGGCAGTGATGTTGCCGTGGACGGTAATGGTTCCATCGAACGCGTTGGCAGCGCCGCACACCAGCGCCAGAACTCCGATCAGCAAGGAGCCTGCGGTATTGGTCTTCATAATATCCCCTTTGATTAAATAGCTTTAAGAACCATTCAAAATAATGGCGTTCATAGCGAGTTTATGTTTGTTTTTCCGGTTTTCGCAATAATCCAAAGCAAATCACCCCGTTATTCCAAACGCGCACAGAATATTCAACCATGAACATATTCACTTGATATATTCATCGGCGCTCAATTGCAGTTCAAAAAACAAAATAAAAAAGGCCGCGATATTCATCGCGGCCTTTTTTATTTACAAGGACCGGAATATCCCGGCCCTCGATTATTGAGCTCTCTGTAGCGCGGCGACGCGCTCCTCGATCGGGGGTGCGAGCTGAACAGCTTGCCGATGTTGCCGGTGATGCCCATCGCCTGCATGGTTTGCGGCAGCACGCCGGGGTGCATGCCGCCCAGACGATACAGCGCGCTGATCATCGGCTGCTTGCGGCCCATGAGATGCGCGGCGCCCGCGTCTGCGCGGAACTCACGCTGGCGACTGAACCACGCGACGATGATCGAGGCGAGCACGCCGAAGAGCATGTCGAGCACCACCGTGCTGATCATGTAGCCGATGCCCGGACCCGAGTTGTTGTCGTCGTTGCGGCGCAGAAAGCTGTCGATGGCGTAGCCGATCACGCGCGAGAGGAACACGACGAAGGTGTTCATCACGCCCTGGATCAGCGCCATCGTGACCATGTCGCCGTTGGCGACGTGCGCCACCTCATGGCCGATGACGGCCTCGACCTCTTCGCGCGTCATGCCTTGCAGCAGACCGCTGGAGACCGCCACGAGCGCGGAGTTCTTGAACGCACCGGTCGCGAACGCATTGGGCTCACCCTGATAGATGCCGACCTCGGGCATCTGGATGCCGGCCTTGTCGGCAAACTTGCGCACGGTGTCCACGATCCACGCCTCATCGGCGTTGGCAGGCTGGTTGATGATCTTCACGCCCATGCTCATCTTGGCCATGGGCTTGCTCATCAGCAGCGAAATGAACGCGCCACCCATGCCGATGACGAACGCGAAGCCGAGCAGCGCGCCGAGATTCAGTCCATTGGCGGTCAGATAGCGGTTGACGCCAAGCAGGTTGGCGACAATGCCCAACACCACCACGACGGCAATGTTGGTCAATAAAAACAGGGCAATTCGTTTCATCGTCAGGGTTCTCCACGAAGGGATAACGGGGGCGACTGCAAATAGTCAGTGGTTGTGAAAGCTTGGTAGTAGCAGGAAGCCGCACCGTGCCGATCACGCTGCTGGCTGCAACGCGGTATATGGGACTGGCTGCGCCCATTTCAACGGGTGCCGGCAGCGGAATCCTGTTGGGATGTTTTTCTTGGGCCGCTGCGAAAGACTTCGGGGTCATCATAGAAGCAAACGTTCTCGTTCTCGCGCCACCAGCCGGGGACTCCTAGAACTGGCAGGGGATTGAAAGGCTTCATCGCGAACTCGGCAGCATCAAAGCGCGCCGCCATGGTGGCGTCCGCGCCGAAGTCCAGGCCGGGTTCGTCGCCGTCCACGAAATGCACGTGCGCGGTGATCGACTTGCGCGGCTGCACCAGTTTTTCGAGCAGCGCATGGCCCACCGGCACAAGACGGGACTGCTGCCACAGAGGTCGCAGTTCCTCGCCCAAGCGACGCCACTCCCGATTTTTGAGGGCCTCGCGCAAAGGAGCGGGTGCCCACAGCAGCGCTCCGTTTTCGTCAAACAGCGTGACGGCGTCGCGCAGCGATCCACGCACCGCGCCTATGCCTTGCGCAGCGATCTCGTGGGCCTGCCATTGGTTGAACAGGCGTTTGGTCTGCGGGTAGTGCAGCCAGATCAGGCCATTGAAAAAATCGTGGAGATTGTCGCGCGTGGGCACCGTCCGGGTGTCGAAGACGAATTGCTCATAAGCCGTATCGGGCGGCAGCGCCTGCTGCGATACGAACTCCACCCGTGACGGGAGCGGCGCACGATTCAGCGCCTGCGCCACGCTGTCGCCGCCGATCACGCGCTGCGCGGCCTGCATGCCCACGGGCGCGAGGGTCCGAAGCCAGGGTCGCCGCCAATCGATTGCGGCGAATGATGCGCTGGTGCCGGGCACCTCTGCGCAGGCCGGACGCAGCCCGGTCATACCATGGTTGCGACGTTCCCGTTGCCGTGAGCCGCACGCTTGTCGCGCACGGAAACCCGCGAGGTTCCCTCGTCACGCAACTCGAAGGCCTGGGTCGCGGTGAGCAGCTTGGTGAGCGTCGAATAACCGTAGTTACGCGAGTCGAACGAGGTCTTGTTGCCGATCTGCTGGCCGACCGCGCCCACCTTGGCCCAGCCCGACTCATCCTGGGATGCCTGCACCGCATTGCGCAGCATGGTCATGAGGCGCGTGTCCTGCCGCAGTTGCGGGCCGGGAACACGCAGGCGCACGGCTGGCGCGGGCGGGGTGGCTGCGGCAGTCTCACCGTTGCCGATGACCGGTGCCGGAGTGTGCGCGCCCGCATCCTGTGCCGCTTCCGTATCGACCACGACGACGGCCGCCTCGTCGCTCACCAGCGATTCGAGATACAGAAAACGCGAGCACGCATTCACGAACGGCTTGGGCGTCTGCTGCGCGCCGAAGCCGTAGACCGCCGCGCCCTTGGAGCGCAAGTGCATGACCAGTGGCGTGAAATCCGCGTCGGACGAGACGATGCCGAACGCGTCCGGCTTGTCGTTGTAGAGCAGTTCCATCGCGTCCACGGTCATGGCCATGTCGGTGGCATTCTTCTGGCGCGAATAGTCGAACTGCTGCATCGGCAGAATCGCAAACTCCAGCAACCGGGCCTGCCATCCATGCAGCCCCGACTTGGTCCAGTTGCCATACGCGCGCCGCACGCTGATCTCGCCGAGCGTGGACAACTCGGTCAGGATTTCGTCGATCTTCTCGGCGGGCGCGTTGTCGGCGTCGATGAGCAGGGCAATGCGCAGTTGGCGTTCGGCAATGGATGGCATCGGGAGATTCCTTGTGGGTTTGTCTGTCTGTCTGTTTTCAAATTCCGATGGCATCAATCAACCAGTTTCCACGGCAGCGCTTCGCCCGAGCGCAACGGCTTGAGCTCGGCCTCGCCAAACGCAAAGCTGGCCGGTGGCGTCCACGATTCGCGGCGCAGCGTGATCGTGCCCTGATTGCGCGGCAGTTGGTAGAAGGCCGGGCCGTTGAAACTCGCAAAGGTTTCGAGCCGGTCGAGCGCGCCGGCATTGTCGAATGCCTCGGCATACATCTCGATGGCCGCGTGCGCGGTGTAGCAGCCCGCGCAGCCCGTCGCATGTTCCTTGAGGTGCGCGGGATGCGGCGCGCTGTCGGTGCCGAGGAAGAATTTCTCGCTGCCGCTGGTGGCCGCTTCGACCAGCGCGAGCCGATGCGTTTCACGTTTGAGCACCGGCAGGCAGTAGTAGTGCGGACGGATGCCGCCCGTGAAGATGGCGTTGCGGTTGTAGAGCAGATGGTGGGCCGTGATCGTCGCGGCCGTGAACCGGTCGGCGGACTTCACGTACTCCGCGGCATCCTTGGTGGTGATGTGCTCGAAGACGATCTTGAGTTCCGGAAAATCGCGTCGCAACGGGATCAGTTGCTGATCGATGAACACCGCCTCACGGTCGAACAGATCGATGTCGCTGCTCGTCACCTCGCCATGCACCAGCAACAGAATCCCGGCCTTCTGCATGGCCTCCAGCGTCCGGTAGGTCTTGCGCAGATCGGTCACCCCAGCGTCGCTGTTGGTCGTCGCGCCTGCGGGATAGAGCTTGAGCGCCACCACGCCCGCCTCCTTGGCACGCGGGATTTCGCCTGGCGCGAGATTGTCGGTCAGGTACAGCGACATCAGCGGCTCGAACTGCACGCCCGGCGGCACAGCGGCCAGGATGCGCTGCTTGTAGGCGAGCGCCTGTTCGGCGGTCGTCACCGGCGGGCGCAGATTCGGCATGATCAGCGCGCGGCCGAATTGCGCTGCCGTGTGCGGCACCACGGTGCGCAGCGGCTCGCCGTCGCGCACATGCAGATGCCAGTCGTCCGGGCGGGTGATCGTGAGGGTGTCGAGGGGAGTGGTCGTTGCGGCGTTCATCGGCGCATTTTCGCATCGACTGCGTCAACCGCCGGCAGTTCTTGCGATTCGCGTGAGAGAACAACGCGCCACGCGCGCAGCGACCCCGCCAGCAAAAAAATACCCCAGCCACATTGCTGCGGCCGGGGTAGAAGTCCCCACTAAGGGGCGAGGGGTCTCTATGACTTTTCGCGCGTCACAAATGACGGGCACGTTCAGTTCACATCGCCATCAATTAGTCAAAATCAATTAACAATGTGTTTCAGCAAGCAAATGTACATCAGTTCGTCGGCAAGTAATGAGACTGATTCCATACATGTGGCGTTGATCGGAAAGTGTTGACGAAAATTTACAAATTTGCTCAAACACACCACTCGCGCAAGGCAAAAACCCCGGCGGGCAGAAGCCCCCGGGGTTCACTCGGGCGGTGCGTCGCTGGTGGTGATCAGCGCTTGAGGACCGGCGCCAGCGCCCTGCCCGTGTGCGTGCCCAGGCGCACCAGTTCCTCGGGTGTCGCTGCGGCCACGATCTGGCCGCCGTCCTTGCCGCCTTCGGGCCCGAGATCGATGATCCAGTCGGCCTCGGCAATCACGTCGAGATCGTGCTCAATGACGATCACGCTGTGGCCGCCATCGACCAACCGGTGCAGCACGCGGATCAGCTTGTGCACGTCGGCCATGTGCAGGCCGACGGTCGGCTCGTCGAGCACATACAGCGTGTGTGGCGCCTTCTGCCCGCGTCGACCCACGTCGTCGCGCACCTTGGTGAGTTCGGTGACGAGCTTGATGCGCTGCGCCTCTCCGCCCGAAAGCGTGGGCGAGGGCTGGCCCAGCGTCAGGTAGCCGAGCCCCACGTCCTTGAGCAGTTGCAGCGGATGCGCGATGTTCGGCATGCTCGCGAAGAACTCGACGGCCTCGTCCACCTCCATCTGCAGCACGTCGCCGATGCTCTTGCCACGCCATGTCACGGCCAGCGTTTCGGGATTGAAACGCGCGCCGTGGCAGACCTCGCAGGGCACCTTCACGTCGGGCAGAAAGCTCATCTCGATGGTGCGCACGCCCTGCCCTTCGCAGGCCGGGCAGCGGCCCTCGCCGGTGTTGAACGAGAAGCGGCCCGGTGCGTAGCCACGTGCCTTGGCTTCGAGCGTTTCGGCAAACAGCTTGCGGATCGTGTCCCAGAAACCGATGTAGGTCGCGGGGCAGGAACGCGGGGTCTTGCCGATGGGCGTCTGGTCGACTTCGAGCACGCGGTCCACCGTCTCGAAACCCGACAGTCCCTTGCACCCGACGAGCAGCGGCGCCTTGCCTGCGTCCATCGCATCGCGGCCCGCCTTGGTCGAACGCTGGCTGACCCAGGCGGCCACGTTCGCGAGCAGCACGTCGCGCGCCAGCGTGGACTTGCCCGAGCCACTCACCCCCGTCACGGCGACGAGCCGGTTGAGCGGCACGTGGGCCGTCACGTTGCGCAGGTTGTGCATCTGCGCGTCGTGCACGGTGAGCCAGTTCTCTGGCACCCGCGCATTCTTCCGGGTCGAATCGACCACATCGCGGCGCGCCTGCAGCGGATGCTTCATCGCGTGCAACAGGTACTTGCCGGTCTGCGAATCGCTCGCCGCCTCGATGTCGGCCACCGATCCCTGAGCGACCAGGCGACCACCGCGCTTGCCCGCGCTGGGGCCGATATCGATGATGTGATCGGCGCGGCGGATCGTGTCTTCATCGTGCTCCACGACAACCAGCGTGTTGCCCTTGTCGCCGAGCTTGTGCAGCGCGTTCAGCAGGATCTGGTTGTCGCGCGCATGCAGGCCGATGGTCGGCTCGTCGAGCACGTAGCACACGCCTTGCAGATTGCTGCCCAGTTGCGCAGCCAGCCGGATGCGCTGCGCCTCGCCGCCCGAGAGCGTGGGCGCGCCGCGATCAAGCGTCAGGTACGACAGCCCCACTTCTTCAAGGAACTCGAGGCGGCTCTGGATTTCGGGAATCAGATCGCGCGCGATCTCGGATTCGCGCTGGCTCAGCGTCAGCCGCGCAATCCACTCGCGCACCTCGGTCACGGAGAGGCGTGCCACGTCGGTGATCGGCGTCTCGGCAAACAGCACGGCACGCGCGACCGGATTCAGGCGCGTGCCCTGGCAGCTCGGGCAGACGGTGTCGGTCACGTCGTCGGCATCGGGCTCCTCGAAGGTCTGTTCGCGGCCCCGGTTGTCCTCGCCCTGCACCGAATCGTCGAACACCTTGCGCTGTTCCCGCGTGAGCTTCACGCCCGTACCGACACAGTCGGGGCACCAGCCATGCTTGCTGTTGTACGAAAACAGGCGCGGGTCGAGTTCCGCGTAGCTGGTCGCACAGACCGGGCAGGCGCGCTTGGTCGAATACACCTGCAGCGTGCCGATGTGCGTCGTGGGCTCGCCGAGCTTGAGCGCACTTTCAAGGCCTTCGAGATCACTGAGCACGTGCAGCACACCCTTGCCCAGCTCGAGCGTGCGGCGCAGCGCATCGCGAAGTTCAAGCTCATTCTGTGGCGATACGGTGATGCTCGCGACCGGCAGCTCGATGGTGTGTTCCTTGAAGCGGTCAATGCGCGGAAAGCCCGTCGTCGGCAGGAAATTGCCATCGACACGCAGATGCGTGTAGCCACGCGGGCGCGCCCAATCGGCGAGTTCGGTGTACACGCCCTTGCGGTTCAGCACCAGCGGGGCCATGAGGCCGATCATCCGCCCCTTGAATTGCTTGAGCAGCTGCGCGGCGATGCTGTCCGTGGTCTGCGGCTCGACCGCCGCGCCATCCTTGGTGCAATGCTGCACGCCGAGCTTCACATACAGCAGGCGCAGGAAATGCCAGACCTCGGTCGTCGTGCCGACGGTGGACTTGCGACCGCCGCGCGATAGCCGCTGCTCAATCGCGACGGTCGGTGGAATGCCGTAGACCGCATCGACTTCGGGGCGGCCCGCAGGCTGCACGATGCTGCGCGCGTAGGCGTTCAGCGATTCGAGATAACGACGCTGCCCTTCGTTGAACAGAATGTCGAATGCGAGCGTCGATTTGCCGGAACCCGACACGCCGGTCACCACGTTGAACTTGCCGCGCGGGATGTCCACGCTCAGTTGCTTGAGGTTGTGTTCCTTGGCGTTGACGATCTCGATGGCGTTCTTGGCCTGCTGCGTGCTTTCGCCAGCGATGCGGCGCTGCTCGCGACGCAGCTCGGCCTGCTTTTCATGCACGGAATGGCCGCTCTCGCCCAGCGACTCTTCGTATTCGCGCAGCGCTGCGGCGGTGTACGACTTCGTGTCGTTGCGCAGCGTTTCCGGCGCACCCTGCGCGACGACCATGCCGCCCGCATAGCCGCCATCGGGGCCGAGATCGACGATCCAGTCGCTCGCGCGGATCACGTCGAGGTTGTGCTCGATGATGATCAGCGAATGCCCCGCATCGAGCAGCTTGCGCAGCGCGCGCATGAGTTTGGCGATGTCATCGAAGTGCAAACCCGTGGTCGGCTCGTCAAACAGGAACAGCGTGCCTTTCTTCGCGACCGGCTGCTTGCTCGAACTGCCGCTCTTTGCCGCTTCGGCCAGAAATCCCGCGAGTTTCAGACGCTGCGCCTCGCCGCCCGAAAGCGTGGGCACGGGCTGACCGAGCTTCACGTATTCCAGCCCCACATCGACGATGGGTTGCAGCGCGCGAAGCACCTCGCGGTCATTCGCAAACGCCGCTGCAGCCTCGCTGACGGTGAGTTCAAGCACGTCGGCCACGTTGAGCATGCGGCCCGCGCGCTCGATCCTGACCTCAAGGATTTCGGGACGATAACGACGGCCATCGCAATCGGGGCAGCGCAGGTACACGTCGGAGAGAAACTGCATCTCCACATGCTCGAAACCCGATCCGCCGCAGGTCGGGCAGCGCCCATCGCCCGCGTTGAAGCTGAACTTCGCCGCCGTGTAGCCACGCTCGCGCGACAGCGGCGCGCTGGCAAAGATCTCGCGGATCGAATCCCACGCGCCCACATAGCTCACGGGATTGGAGCGCGCCGTCTTGCCGATCGGCGATTGATCGACGAACACCACGTCGGAGAGGTGGTCGGCACCGAGCAGGCGATCATGCGCGCCCGGCGTTTCGGTGGCCTTGCCGAACTGGCGCAGCAGCGCGGGTGCGAGCACGTCCTGAATCAGCGTGGACTTGCCCGAGCCCGATACGCCGGTCACCGTGACGAGGCGCTGCAACGGAAACTCGACCGTCACGTCCTGCAGGTTGTGTTCACGCGCGCCTTCGAGAATCAAGCGCGGCGTGGCATCCGTCACCAGCCGCTTGATGCCCGAGCTGATGCTCTTGCGCCCGCCGAGATACACGCCGGTCAGCGTGTCGGCGCGGCGCAGTTCGGCGACCGTGCCGTCGAACACGATCTCGCCGCCGCGCTCGCCCGGCTCGGGGCCCATGTCGATCACGCGGTCGGCGGCAATCGTCACGGCGGGATCGTGCTCGACCACGACCAGCGTGTTGCCCGCGTCGCGCAGGCGCAGCATGGCTTCGGTGATGCGGTGCATGTCGCGCGGATGCAGACCGATGCTGGGTTCATCGAGCACGAACAGCGTGTTCACGAGCGAGGTGCCGAGCGCGGTGGTCAGATTGATGCGCTGCACCTCGCCACCCGACAGCGTGCGGCTCTGGCGATCCAGCGTCAGGTAGCCGATGCCCACGTCGCACAGATACTTGAGGCGCGTGGAAATCTCTTCATGCAGCATGCGCAACGCCTGCGCCTCGCCGCTGTCAACGTCAATCACGCTCTCAGCGGGCAGGTCGCCCTGCGCCACCTCGCCCGGCTTGGCCCAGCCGACCACGCGGTGCGCGGCACTCGCGCCGATGCGATCAAAGAAGATGCGCAGCCGGTCGATGGGCAGCAGCATCAGGTCATGCAGGCACAGTCCGGGCAGTGCCTCGAGCTGCTCACGCGTCCAGTCCACGCCCTGCGGCATGAAGCGCCTGGCCGGAGGCAGAACCGCATCCGCGTCCTGCTTGCTGCCGATGCGCCAGAGCAGGCTTTCGGTCTTCAGACGCGCACCCGCGCAGACCGGACACGGCGTGTAGCTGCGGTACTTGGACAGCAGCACGCGGATGTGCATCTTGTACGCCTTGCTCTCGAGGTACTCGAAGAAGCGGCGGACGCCGTACCACTGTTTGTTCCAGTTGCCGTCCTTGTAGCCCGGCGTGCCATCGATCACCCACTTCTTCTGCTCGTCCGTGAGCTTGTACCAGGCCGTGTCGCGCGGAATGCCGGCGGCCTCGGCGTGGCGCATGAGGTCGTCCTGGGCTTCCTTCCATGCGGGCGTCTGGATGGTCTTGATCGCGCCCGCGCGCAGCGTGAGCTTGTCGTTGGGAATGACGAGCCCATAGTCAACGCCGATCACGCGTCCGAAGCCGCGACAGGTCTCGCACGCGCCTACGGCCGAGTTGAACGAGAACATCGACGGAATCGGCTCGCTGTAGCGCAGGTCGCTGTCGGGACAATGCAGACCCGTGGAAAAGCGCCAAAGATCGGGCTCCTCGCCCTCGTCATTGAGCTTGTAGACGATGAGCTTGCCGCTGCCGCGCTTCAGGCCGACTTCGAGGGCCTCGACCACGCGTGCACGCTCGGCATTGCCGAGGCGAAAACGGTCAGCCACCACGTCGAGCAGCTTGCGCGGCCCGGTCGGCGTTGCGACCTCGCGCTCGGCCTGCACCTTGGTGAAACCGCTCGCGGACAGCCATTGCTCCACCTGCTCGGCCGAGGTACCGGCAGGCAGCTCGACCGGAAAGGTGACGACGATGCGCGGGTCACCCTCCGCCTCGCAACGCGCCTTGAGCGCGGCATAGATGCTGTCCGGCGAATCGTGGCGCACGGGCTGCGCGGTCTGTTTGTCAAACAGTTGGCCCGCGCGCGCGAACATCAGCTTGAGGTGATCGTTGATCTCCGTCATCGTGCCGACGGTCGAGCGCGACGAGCGCACCGGGTTGGTCTGGTCAATCGCAATCGCAGGCGGAACGCCTTCGACCTTGTCCACCGCCGGCTTGTCCATGCGGTCGAGAAACTGCCGCGCATAGGCGCTGAAGGTTTCGACATAGCGGCGCTGGCCTTCGGCGTACAGCGTGTCGAACACCAGACTCGACTTGCCCGAGCCGCTGGGGCCGGTGACGACGGTCAACTCGCCCGTGCGGATGTCCACGTCGAGGTTTTTGAGGTTGTGCTGCCTGGCTCCGTGGATACGGATCAATCCCTGTGTCATGAGCGCCATCTCTCCTAGGTGAGGCGGAACATTCTAGGGATCGCGCTTGACCTGCGTCGGGCTGGGTCATTGGGCCGAAATATCGGCAATTCCCTACGCACACCGCAGCCACTGTGGTTTCAAGACCCTTTACGAAAAATAAGTGGTCAGTTTTGAAAAAACCACTTGTCACACTATTTTCAATAGTTAATATTTCGCCCTGAGATCGGCATTTGTATGTGTGCAATGCGGAGCATCAACAAAAGTGCGCACTCAGGGCGCTTGAGCGCGTCAATGAAACAACAAACTTTCAACCTTTGGAGATAGAGACATGGGAAGTTGGGGAAAAACAGCGGCGACGCTTGCGTTCGCCCTGGGCACCATAGGCCCGGGCATCGCGCAAGCGCAGATCGTGATTGGTCAAACGGCTGGTTTCAGTGGCGTCGTCGCCGCCGGGGTTCAGGAAACGACCGATGGAGCCAAACTTTATCTGGACAGCGTCAACGCACGCGGCGGAGTGCATGGTCAGAAAATCGAGCTGGTTTCGCTGGACGACAAGTTTGATCCTCAGCTTGCAGGCGAAAACGCACGCAAGCTGATTGAAGATCAACACGTCATGGCGCTGTTCCTCACGCGCGGGACTCCGCACAACCAGGCCATTCTTCCGCACATCAACAAACACGGTGTGGCGCTGATTGCCCCTCCACCGGGGCCATGGTCCTGCACAAGCCCGTTCAGAAAAACGTGTTCAACGTGCGCGCCACCTATCAGCGTGAGGCAGAACGGGCCGTGACCCATCTGGCGTCGCTGGGCATCAACCGCATTGCCGTGGTGCTGGCCGACGACAGTTTCGGTGCCGACGGCCTCGCGGGCGCGAAACAGGGCTTCGAGCAGGCAAAACTCGAGCCCGTGGTACTGGAGAAGGTGGACCGCGCCAAGCCCGACTTTGCGCCGGTGGCGGCAAAAATCGTGAAGGAAAAAGCCCAGGCGGTGCTGATGCTAGCGTCGGGCAACACGGTGGTCGAGGGCTACAACGCGTTTCGCAAGGCCGGTTCGGCGGCGCAGCTCGTTACGCTGTCCAACAATGCTTCGGCGGGCTTCGTCAAAAGCCTTGGAGACAACGCACGCGGCGTGATCGTCACACAGGTTTACCCGAGCGAGCGAGCTGGCAGCTCTCCCCTCGTGCGCGAGGCCCTGGATCTGGCCAAAGCCAAAGGCAAGGATGTGAGCCCCGCCATGCTGGAAGGATATGCTGCCGCCAAGGTGCTGGTCGAGGCGCTGCGCCGCGCGGGCCCCAAGCCCACGCGCGACAAGATCGGCCCCGCGCTGGAATCCATGCAGAAGTTCGACATTGGCGGCCTGGAGATCAGCTATTCGCCCGATGACCACTCGGGCCTGGATTTTGCGGATCTGTCCATCATCGGAACGGACGGTAAATTCCGCCGCTGATCCAGCCTGCTGACGACCCGGGCACGAGTCCCGGCGCAAAAAAACCCGCCAGGCGCTCCTGCCTGGCGGGTTTTTTTATCGCAGAGCATGCAACCGCAGTGACGGACACGCCGGAATGCGCTTGAGCACGACTCCCTTGAAGCCCCACCAGGAAGGAAGTCTGCCGCTGCGATTCAATGCGCCTTGCCCTGCAAGGTCTTCACCATCTATCTGCTGGCCGCCGGCTCGGGTGCGTGCGTGGCTTCCGATCCATGCTTTTCGCCACTCATGTCGACCTGATCTCCCGCCTTGGAGAGGATGAACAGCGCCACCGCTGCAAAAACGATAAAACCCACTACCAGCTTCCACATACGCCTTATCTCCTGTTGTCTGAGTGCCGTGATCGAAAACACCATGATGGTTGAACCCGGACCGGCCAATAAAAAAGCCTCACGTGAGTGAGGCCTGTTGAACCGGGCCCGGGTGCAATTGCATCAGGCCAGGATTGCAGGCAGCTTACGCCGCCCGTTCTTTTTATTAGAAGTTGTGACGCACGCCGACAGCGATGGAGCTGAAGTCGGCACCGGACACGCCCGTCATGTAGGAAGCGCCGTCCTTGTTGTTGACCTTGGTGTAGAAGGCGTAGACCTTGGTGCGCTTGCTCATGTTGTAGTTGTAGCCCAGCGTGTACTGCATGGCGGAAGAATCGTCGATGTGCTTCATCTTGCCGGCGCGGCCCACGTTCAGGTGGAATTCGCTTGCTCCCAGCAGGTAGGCACCCGACAGGCGGTATGCGGTACGCGAACCGGCGCCGTTCAGGGCGGTGACCTGGTCAAAGCCCCAGTTCTTGCTGCGCTGCACGTAGGCGCCCACCAGGAACTGCGAACCGATCTTGTACAGGCCACGGATGGCGTACTGGTCGGCGTTGTCGAACTTGGAATAGCCAGCACCCAGAGCCAGAGGACCGGCTTCGTAGTTGGCAGCCACGTCATAGACGTTCTTGGTGCCGTACTTGGGGTTCTTTTCGTACAGGCCGGTGCCCAGTTCCACGTTGAAACCGCCGAACGTAGGCGTCTTGTAGCTGATGCCGTTGGAGTTCGTGGCGACGTCGTTCATCACGTAGGCGTAGAACGCGTCGGCAGAGGTACCGGTGTCGTGGTTGTGCATGCTGATGTAGTCAGCAGTGGCAAAGTACGAAGGAGCAGTCCAGCGACCCAGACGCACTTCACCGAAGCCACCCGACAGGTTCACTTCGCTTTGACGGGCAAAGAAGCCACGGCCATCGGTGGTGCCGGTGTCGGAGTTGAAACCGGACTCGAGCACGAAGCCAGCCTTCAGGCCGCCGCCGAGATCTTCCACGCCGCGAAAGCCGATACGCGATGCGTTGTTCTGCATCACGGTAGCGGTGTCGTCGCCAGCCTTCTGGTGCTCAATGGAGGTATTCACGCGACCGTAGATGGTGACGCTGCTTTGGGCAAAGGCGGCGGAAGTGCCCAGCAGAGCCAGGGTTGCGAGCAGCAGACGGCTGGAGGTTTGCATGTTGATTCCTTGAAAAAGGCGATCACCGCGGGTGACCAAATCGTAATCAGTTGATAACGCCGGATACAAAATCGATAACCCAAGGGTTGTATCGCGAATGTGATCAAACGTCAGTGTGTAGCCCGATTCTATGGATAACTACTTGGCTAACATATTAAAAAGTCTCTATCGAGACTTGCTGTGACGTATTGCCGCCACACTTCGACAGCGTGGCGGCAAATACCAAGAGTTACCCCTGAGAACGGAATCAATCGTTGGCGTAGATGTCCACGTCCTTGGTTTCGCGGATGAACAGCGTGCCGACGATGAAGGTCATGGCTGCAATCACGATCGGATACCAGAGGCCGTTGTACATGTTGCCGGTCGAGGCAACGATGGCGAACGCCGTCGTGGGCAGCAGACCGCCGAACCAGCCATTGCCGATGTGATACGGCAGCGACATCGAGGTGTAGCGAATGCGCGTCGGGAACATTTCCACGAGCATCGCGGCAATCGGGCCGTAGACCATGGTCACCAGCAACACCAGGTAGGTCAGGATGACGAGCATCATCAGCTTGTTCATCTTCGCGGGATCGGCTTTGGCGGGATAACCGGCCAGTTTCAGGTCGTCGACCACTTCCTTCTTGAACGCGGCGATGGATTTGACGGAGGCTTCGTCGAACTTGTGGTTGACGACGACACCCTCGGGCGCGGTCACGGTCTTCTCGCCGATCTTCACGACGGCAGGCGAGCCCGCAGGACCTGCGACATTTTCATAGCTCACCGAGTTGGCCACCAGGAAGCGCTTGGCGATGTCGCACGAACTCTTGAAGTCGATTTCGCGAGCCACCGGATTGCCCTGGAACGAGCAGGTCTTGGGATCGGCCGTCACGACCACGCCGGCGGTCGCCTGCGCGTTGGCCAGATCAGGATTGGCGGCCGCGGTCAGCGCCTTGAACGCCGGGAAGTAGGTCAGCACGGCCAGCAGGCAGCCGATCATGATGATGGGCTTGCGACCGACCTTGTCGGACAGCGTACCGAAGATCACGAAGAACGGTGTGCCGATCAGCAGCGCCGCAGCGATCATCAGGTTGGCGGTGATCGCATCGACCTTGAGTTGCTGCGTGAGGAAGAACAGCGAATAGAACTGACCGGTGTACCAGACGACGGCCTGGCCGGCTGTCAGGCCGAACAGGGCCAGAATCACCACTTTCAGGTTCTTCCATTGGCCGAACGATTCGGCCAGCGGGGCCTTCGATGTCTTGCCTTCTGCCTTCATGCGCTGGAACGCGGGCGACTCGGACAGCGACAGGCGAATCCACACCGAGATGCCGAGCAGCAGAATCGAGACCATGAACGGAATGCGCCAGCCCCAGTCGTTGAAGGCAGGTTCGCCGAGCGCCGTGCGGGTGCCCAGAATCACCAGCAGCGACAGGAACAGGCCCAGCGTCGCGGTGGTCTGGATCCACGACGTGTAGGCACCGCGTCGGCCATGCGGCGCGTGCTCGGCCACATAGGTCGCCGCGCCGCCGTACTCACCACCGAGCGCCAGGCCCTGCAGCATGCGCAGTGCGACGAGGATGATTGGCGCGGCCACGCCGATGCTCGCATAGGTGGGCAGGATACCGACGATGAACGTCGAGATGCCCATAATCAGAATGGTCACGAGGAAGGTGTACTTGCGACCGATCATGTCGCCCAGGCGGCCGAACACGATGGCACCGAAGGGGCGCACCAGGAAGCCGGCGGCAAAGGCCAGCAACGCGAAGATGAACGCGGAACCAGCGTCCAGACCACTGAAGAACTGCTTGGCGATGATGGCCGCCAGCGATCCATAGAGATAGAAGTCGTACCACTCGAAAACGGTACCTAGCGAGGAAGCGAAGATGACCTTCTTTTCTTCGCCGCTCATCGGCCGTGGCGCTGCCACGGTGGCCGGCCGGGTCGGGGCTTTGCTGCTCATATCTGCTGTCTCCTGACGTTGGAAAATTGAAATCAACTGCTCTGCATGTGTCGCAGGTGAACGCAATATCCGTTCGGCATCTTTCCGAAAACTGACAGCGAAACCGCTCGAAGGATCGCGGTACTTACGGCGATCTGACAAACCCGGTAGCAACCCTTTGGTGACATTTCTTCATGCGAAATATGCAGGCTTTTGTCACATCAAAATCGGTTTGAAATGATTTGGATCGTCTGATTTGGTGAGCCGGACGCAGGGGAAATCCCTCGCTAGGACAAACCCGTGATTCAACGTGAAGGAGACATCGGACGAGCCAGGCAGCGCAGCGCAGCGCGTCGCGGCGGCTCAAGGCGCTGCCTCCGCCCTCAGTCCTTGAACAGGCGATGCGGCCAGGTCACGCCGAAGTTTCCCGCAGTGCCGGGAGCGACAGCGGGGTTGAACGCCTGCACGAATGCATGGCCGATCACGGGGATGCCCACGGCGTTGCCCGGCTCGGCGAGGTTCACCCTCATCCAGCCGTTGCCATACCCCGTGTCGATGTCGTCAAAGGCGACGCTTGCGGACAGCACGACCGAAGCACGCGCGCCAGCGTGATTGAAACTCTCGACGGAGGCGGCTCCGCAGTGGAGCCAACTGTCCGCCGTCATGCCGGTCTTGTTGGACTCCCGATCCCCGGAACGATGCTCCGGGCTGAGCAAACAAAGCGCGCCATTCGAAAGACTTACCTGCGCGGTAGCGAAGTGCTTTTGCACGTCGCCATTGCGAACAAGTGCCGGTCCGCCTTCTGCTCCGTAATCCACCCCCAGCGCAAACCTGCGCGTGGGCATCGTCAACTGCCAGTCCGTTGCCGCAAGAATCGCGGGATCCGACCAGAACTCGTTCACCACCTTTTTTACCGCGAGCGCATCACCGACTGCATTCGCCTGCACGGCGGCAGTGTCTGCTCCGGCGAAATAAGGTGTGGACAGGTCCGGCAGGTCAAAGAACGCCGGTATGCCGGCAGGTATCCCGTTCGCAAACACAGTGTCGGCAGACAGTTGCTGCAGTCCCGCGCGGCTGCCGCCCACTTGCGGGAAATAGACGACATGGCCCTTGGCCGGCACGCCGTCCCGGTGTACTTCGAGCGCAGTTGCCGCGCCACTCCACGACAGCGCCTTGGGCACATTCATCACCGTCCAGTTGGCGGTGATGCCGGTGGTGGGCGGTTGCAGGCCGAGGGCCGCATAGGCCGCTACGTTGGCAAGATCAACATTCAGCGCCGACCACGACCCATTGGTGGCCGTGTCGGCGCAAGGAGCCTCGCCTTTCTTCACGGCCATCAGTGGAAACACTCCCGATTCACTGGCGGGCACATCTGCAAGCGTAATGATCTCCAGGTAGCCTTCACGCGTGCCATTGGCGCGCTCGGCGTCGCTGACGTGGGGATTGAGGCGTGCGGTCTGGAACGGCGTGCCGTTGATGACCTGCTTGCGGGGCTTGGTGCAACTCTTGTCCTCGGTGGTGAGAAAGGACAGCCCGTCGGCGTTCTGGCTCAGGTTGGCGGTCCACATGTCAGCGGGCGCGAGGAAGATCTGAAAGTCGTAGATGTTGTCCCCATTGAGTGCGCCCCGGAAGCGCGCCTTGACGATCTTGCCCCGGACTCGATCCGTGTTGATCAAGGAGAGCAAGGTGGCATTGCCGTTCTGCGTGGTGAAGTAAGGCACGACCAGCATGTGGCCGACGCCGGAACGACTGACCCGTACCGCGGTGCCATCGCCCCAGCGGGTGTCTCGATGGCATGGGCCGCGTTGCCGAAGCCGAGCATGGCAATGCCGCAGGCGAGCAGTTGAAATGGGAGTGTCTTCTTCATGGCCAGTCTCCGTCAGTCCTTGATCAAACGATGCGGCCAGGTCACGCCGAAATTGCCAGCCGTGCCGGGAGCGACCGCAGGGTTGAATGCGCGCACGAAGGCCTGGCCGATCACCGGAAGAAGGCGTGGCTGTGAAGCCCGTAGCCGCTGTCGAAGCTGAACCATCCATTGGTGTGCCCGGTATCCATTACCTTCAGGCTGACACTCGAAGACACCACTTTGGAACTCCCAGCATCAGACGGGTTGAACGACGTAGTCGAAGTGCTGCCGCAACTGAATGTGGGCGCGTAAGGCGTCGGAAAAATCCAGTGGTCGTCGATGTCAATAGCATTGGCTCCTTCGCGGTCCCGGGATTCGAAGGTCAGATTACGAAGGCAAGCGGCATCACCGTTCATGACAACGTTTATGGGCGCGAAATGGGCTGCTACCGCGTCGTTGAACACGGGACGAGGACGAGCTGTGTGCCGATAATCAATCCCCACCGCAAACCTGCGCGTCGGCATGGTGAACAGCCAGTCCGTTGCTGCATGAATCGTCGGCTCCGTCCAGTACTCGTTCACCACCCATCGGACGGCCAGCAAATCCGCTATCGCACTGAGCTGCGCATTCGGACCGCCCACACCCGCCACGTAGGGCGTCGAGATATCAGGCAAATCCGACCAACTCGCCGTCACGACGGGCGAGGCCCCGGCAAACAGCGGATCAGCCGACGCGGTTCCGGGGTTGTTCGCTGGCTTGGAGCTTTGCGGGAAATAGCTGATGTTTCCCTTGGCCGGCACATCGCCCTTGCGCGCCTCGATCGGCATGGCCACGCCGCTCCACGAAAGTGCCGCGGGCACGTTCGTCAGAGTCCAGTTCGCGATCAGCCCCGTGGTGGGCGCGGTCATGCCGATGGCCCCATAGGCCGCGACATCCTTCAGGTCTGTGTCCAGTGCGGTCAGCGCATTGTTGGCCACTCCATCGGCGCAAATGGCACGCGAGTTCGTCAGTTCGATCAGCGGATACAGCCCCGTCCTGGCCTGGGGGATGTCGGCCATGTTGACGATCTCGATATAACCCTCACGCGTGCCGTTGGCGCGCTCGGCTTCGCTGACCTGCGGATTGAGGCGCGCGACGGAGAATGGCTTTCCGTTGATGTCGGCCCTGGGTGGTCTGGTGCAGGATGCATCTTCGCTGGTCAGGGAGGAATAACCGCTCTGCAACTGGCTGACGTTGGCCGTCCAGGCATCTCCGGCGGCGAGAAAAACCTGAAAATCGAACAGGCTGTCGGCATTCCTCGCTCCGCGAAACCGTAGCTTGACCGCCTTGCCGTTGACCTCGTCGGTGTTGACCAGCGTGATCAGCGTGGCGTTGCCCGCCTGGGTGCTGAAATACGGAATGATCAACATATGGCCCGCGCCAGACTCGCTGATCACCAGCCGGTCGGCGTCCGCACCGCCCGGAATCTGGATGGCCTGCGCGCTGCGCTGCATGTCCGGATGAAGGCACAGCACGCCGAGCGCGGCCATCGCCGCAAGAATTTTTTTCCGCATGGAACCCCGCCTCCGAATGGAATGATATTGCCGCACCAGCTATCGCCGCGCGTGATGGTTCAGAGCCTCAGCCAAGACCCGACGGGCGCTGCGTGGCAGCATCCCACTGTCCGTTGTCAAACCACGCGTCGCCACCCAGATACGCGCGCAACATCGGCAGACCGTCGAGCCCCCAGAAGAGCTTGCCATCGACGTCGAACGAAGGCACGCCGAAGGCGCCGCGCGCGGACGCCTCTTCGGTGTTGGCTCGCAGCAGTGCCTTGGCCTCGTTCTCGGAATCCGGGCGTATCTGCTCGCTCAGCACCTGTCTGAGTTGCTCCATGCGCGCCGGATCGTTGGCGTCCAGTCCGCCGAGCCAGACGTGGCGAAAGATCGTGTCCGCCGTGAAGCGGTTGATGAAACCGTCATCGCTGCATTGAAGCGCAAGGCGCGCGAGCGGCAGCGGATTGAACGGGTGCTGCATAGGCATCTGCAATCCGCAGCCCTGTGCATGGCCGAGCCAGGTCGCATGGCGGTAGGTCCATTCGCGTTTCGGAGGAATGCCCGCCGGACCCGGGTTGTCGTACTGCTTGAAGAGCGCGCCCAGCAGCACGGGTTTGTAGCGCAACTCGTAGCTCACGCCTTCGAGCGTGCGCGGGGCCTGATCGAATGCGAGCCAGGCGTAGGGCGAGACAAAATCGATATAGCAGGTGATTTGCTTCATGCCAGAGCTTTCGGTAGTTCTATTTCCGCGCGCCTGAGCGCTGCAATCCAGATGGTGCGGCGATCTGCCGCGTCGGCCTTGGACCAGCGGCGAATCTCGTCAATGGTGCGAAAGCAGCCTTCGCAGTGGCTGCGATCAGCCGTCATGCGGCAGACGTTCACGCACGGCGAATCGACCACGCCGTCATATGCCGCATCAAAATGACCGATGTCGGCCACGTCGAGCGCGCGGGCTTCCAGCAGGAGATTGTCGAAGCCCGTCATGCTGCATCGACCTTCACTACGTCGACCACCGGAGCGCCCGTGAGTTTTTCAAGATCCTCCGGTGCGAGCTGAAACACGCCATTAGGGTGTCCCGCTGCCGCCCAGATCACGTCGAAGCGAAACAGCTCACGGTCGATCAACGTGACCGGATCAGTCTCATGCGCGATGGGCGATACGCCGCCTATGGAGAAGCCGGTTCTGGCCTTCACGAAGTCCGCGTCGGCGCGGCCGGTCTTGCCGACGAGGGCATCCACCTTTTTCTCATCCACGCGTTTGTCACCCGACGTGATCACCAGCACGGCCACGTCATCGCCCTTGCGACGAAAGATGATGCTTTTGGCGATCTGCCCGACGGTGATGCCGAGCGCGTCCGCCGCTTCCTGCGCGGTGCGCGCGGAGTTGTCGAGCATGACGGGCGCATGGGCATGGCCCTTGTCCAGAAGCGCCCGGGCCACGCGGCGCACGCCCTCGGGCAGCGGCTGGAGTTCCGATCCGCACATCACGCGATCAGCCCGCACGTTTGTTCAGGATGGCGGTTGCCACGCGCGAATTGGGCTTGCGGCCAAGGAAGTCGCTGATGTACTTGCCGGCATCCACGAGCTTGTCGAGATCGATTCCGGTGTCGATGCCCATGCCCTGCAGCAGGAACACCACGTCTTCGGTGGACACGTTACCGGTGGCACCCTTGGCATACGGGCAGCCACCGAGCCCGGCGACGGACGACTGGTAGTTCCACACGCCCATCTCCAGCGCGGCCAGCGTGTTGGACACTGCCTGACCATAGGTGTCATGAAAATGGCCCGACACATGGTCGATGTCGTAGTGCCTGAGCGTCGCTTCGATGGCGGCCTGCACCTTGCGCGGCGTGCCCACGCCGATGGTGTCGGCGACGTCCACGCGCTGCACGCCGATGTTCTTCATCAGCCGTGCGAGTTCGCCCACTTTCTCAGGGGCGATATCGCCCTCGTAGGGACAGCCCACGGTGCAGCTCATGGCGCCGCGCACCTTGATGCCTGCAGCGAGTGCCGCTTCGACCACGGGCGCAAAGCGCTCGATGCTCTCGGCAATCGAGCAGTTGATGTTCTTCTGGCTGAATGCCTCACTGGCCGCGCCGAACACCACGATTTCATCGGGCCTCGAAGCCACCGCGGCTTCAAAGCCCTTCATGTTGGGCGTGAGCACCGAATACAGCACGCCCGGAGCACGCCGGACGCCCGCCATCACCTCGGCGTTGTCACCCATCTGCGGCACCCATTTGGGGCTCACGAAACTGGTGACCTCGATCTCCTTGAGGCCTGCGTCCTGCAGGCGCTGCACCAGTTCGATCTTGACCTCGGCGGGCACGGGAGCCTTCTCGTTCTGCAGGCCGTCGCGCGGGCCCACGTCGATGAGTTTCACGCGGCTGGGGATGAGAGAGGACAGGGCCATGATGGGATTCTCCTGGATTGCTTGCAGAGGCCGGGATTGCCCCGGGCGGGGCAATCACTTCTGCACTGCTGAATATCTGCGGCGGAACCCGGCTTCGGGAGATGCCTATTTTGCCGCACTCATTTCTTCAGGTTGCGGCTTCAAGTTTGAGCAGTTCTGCTCCTTCTGTGACCTGATCGCCCGGGGTGTAGAGCAGTTCGGCGACCACGCCATCGGCAGGGGCGGCGATGGTGTGTTCCATCTTCATGGCTTCCATGACAGCCAGAGGCTGGCCCTTGCTGACCTTGTCGCCAGCCTTCACCGCGAACGAGACGACCTTGCCGGGCATGGGGGCGGTCAGGCGACCGCCTTCGGAATGCGCGTCGCCGGCATGGGCCAGCGGGTCGAGCAGGTCGAGTCGCGTTGCTCCTGCGGGGGTGAAGACGTGGGCGGCATCGCCCTGCATGTAGACGCTCGCGCGGGCGCGCTGGTCGCCAAGCTGCAGATCGAAAGCACCATCGGGACCGCGCGCAAAGCGCAGCGGGCCTGTCGCGAGTGACTGCTCCGCGTCCTGCACGTTCAACACGTACTGGCCTTGTGGCAGATACGACAGCGATGCGCTCACCGGGCGGCCCGCGTAGTCGAAATCGAATGGGCGCTGCAACACGCCGAGCGAGCGCCAGCCGTCGCGGTGGCTGAACGGGTCACTGCCCTGCGCCTGTGCTTCTGCGTCGAGCACGTTGGCGACGACGCTGGCGACGGCGAGCGGAATGCCCACCGTTTCCTGCTTGAACAGCACGGCCGCTTCGCGCTGGATCAGCGCGGTGTCGAGGTTGGCCTTCGCAAACGAATCGCTGCGCACCACCAGACGCAGGAACTGCACGTTGGTGTTGAGACCCACGATCCGTGTCTGCGCGAGCGCCTCGTCGAGCCGCGCGAGCGCCTGTTCGCGGTTGTCGCCGTGCACGATGAGCTTGGCGATCATCGAGTCGTAGAACGGGCTGATGGCATCGCCCTCGCGCACGCCGTCGTCGATGCGCACGTCACCGCGCTCGAAGCTCACACCGGCTGGCTTGCGGTAGACATTGAGCGTGCCGGTCGCGGGCAGGAAATTGTTGTCGGGGTTTTCCGCGCAGATGCGCGCCTCGATGGCGTGACCGATGATCTTCAGTTCGCCCTGCTGCTTGGGCAGCTTCTCGCCGCTGGCCACACGCAATTGCCATTCGACGAGGTCTTCGCCGGTGATGGCTTCGGTCACCGGGTGCTCGACCTGCAGGCGCGTATTCATCTCCATGAAGAAGAAATTCATCTCGCCGCCATCGCGCTGCTCGACGATGAACTCCACCGTGCCCGCGCCCACATAGTTCACGGCACGCGCGGCCGAGACCGCCGCGTCGCCCATCTGCTGGCGCATGGCCTCGGTCATGCCGGGTGCCGGTGCTTCCTCAAGCACCTTCTGGTGGCGACGCTGCACCGAGCAATCGCGCTCGAACAGATAGACATAGTTGCCGTGCGTGTCGCCGAACACCTGAATCTCGATGTGACGCGGGCGCTGTACATACTTTTCGATCAGCACCGCATCGTCGCCAAAGCTGTTGATGGCTTCGCGCTTGCACGATGCCAGCGCGTCAGCAAAACCGGCCGCGGACTCCACGGCACGCATGCCCTTGCCGCCGCCGCCCGCGCTTGCCTTGATGAGCACCGGATAACCGATGCGATCCGCCTCGCGCTTGAGCATCTCGGGGTCCTGATCGGGGCCGTGATAACCGGGCACCAGCGGCACGCCCGCCTTTTCCATGAGCTGCTTGGACTCGGCCTTCAAACCCATGGCCTGGATGGCGGACGCAGGCGGGCCGATGAACACCAGCCCCGCACTGGCGCAGGCCTGCGCGAACTCCTCGTTCTCCGAGAGAAAACCGTAGCCGGGATGCACGGCCTGCGCGCCCGTGGCCTTCGCGGCGTCGATGATGCGCTCCCAGCGCAGATAGCTGTCCTTGGGTGCGCTGCCGCCGATGTACACCGCCTCATCGCACGATGCCACGTGCTTGGAGTGCGCGTCTGCGTCGGAATACACCGCCACGGTCTTGACGCCCATGCGGCGTGCGGTGGCGGCTACGCGGCAGGCGATCTCGCCCCGATTCGCGATCAAAATCTTGTTGAACATACTCAAACCACCTTCCTCTCGGAACTGGAAAACAATGCGGATATGCGACGCCATACGGCGCGCAGGAATTTGAAAAGCACGATGAGCACGATCACCGACAGGATGATGGCAAACACCAGTGCGACGCCGAAGGCCACGGGATGCTGCGTCGCGAGCCACACGGTGCCGACGACCAGACCATCTTCAAGAAATGACAGGCCCCAGTTGGAAAACGGCTCGGGCGATGTGTTGGCCGCAGCGCGCGTGGTCATCTTGGTGGCCAGCGAAGTGGCCGACAGCGTGCCTCCAAGCAGTCCCGCAGCCACGGCCATCGATGCGTTGTCGGCACCGAAGACACCGGCTGCGAGCATCGCGCCGGCGGGCACGCGGATGAAGGCGTTGATCGAATCCCATAAGCTGTCGAACCACGGCAGCTTGTCGGCGAAGAACTCGACCAGCAGCATGAATCCGCTCACTGCGAGCACCAGCGGGGTCTGCAGAATCGCCAGCCCCGCCGGCAGCGGAAACCAGCCCGCCGCGCCCATCGCGCCCACCAGGAACACCACCGCATAAAGCCGAAAACCGCTCGCCCAGCCAAGCGCCGCAGCGAGCGCCATCATGGCGGGCATGTCGAGCTTCTCGGTCACATGTTTGGCGCCTTCCGCCATGTCGCGCACCGTATTGCCGTCCACGTGCATGCCGACCGTATGCAGCCATTGAACGAATTGCAGCCAGAGAGCTTCCATATGCTGTGCCCGATGGTTCAGCGAATGGATCAGCCCGGCAGCCACGAAGGCTTGCGCTTGGCCAGAAAAGCCTGCACGCCCTCGCGGCCCTCTTCGCTCGCGCGGATGTCGGCAATACCCTCGACCGTCTGCCGGACCAGCGCGGCGTTGATCTCGCGCTCGGCCACGTCCTGCACCAGCTTCTTGGCCGCACGCACGGCGTTCGGGCTCGCAGACAGCAGATTCTTGAGGATCGCGTCGACCTTGGCATCGAGCTCGTCGGCGCTCACCACCTCGTGCACGAAACCGATGCGCAGCGCCTCGGCAGCCGTGAAGCGCTCGGCCGTCAGAAAGTAGCGATGCGCGGCGCGTGCGCCCATGGCGCGAATCACGTAGGGGCTGATGGTTGCGGGAATCAGCCCGATCTTGGTTTCGCTCAGGCAGTAGTGCACCTGATCGGCGGACACCGCGATGTCGCAGCACGCCACCAGCCCCACGCCGCCCGCATACACGTCGCCCTGCACGCGCGCGATGGTGGGTTTGGGACATTCGTAGATCACGCGCAGCATCTCGGCGAGCGCGCCCGCGTCCTGGATGTTTTCCTCGCGCGTGTAGTCCGCCATGCGGCGCATCCAGTTGAGGTTGGCACCGGCGCAGTAGGCCGGCCCTCGGCAGCCAGCACGATGGCACGCACGTCGGGACGGTCACCGGCCGCACGAAAGGCTTCGGTGATTTCCAGAATCACTTCGTCGCTGAACGCATTGCGGATTTCCGGCTGCGACAGCGTGATGGTCGCGACCGCGCCATTCACTTGCAGAGTCAGGGCTTGGGCCATGGGGTTTGATCTCCTTGATTGCTCTTTTTTTGTTTGCTCACCGCATCACATGCGGAACACGCCGAAGCGCGTGTCTTCGATGGGCGCGTTGCGCGTTGCCGCGAGCCCAGCGCCAGCACGCGGCGCGTGTCGGCGGGATCGATCACGCCGTCATCCCACAGACGCGCGGTGGCGTAGTAGGGATGGCCCTGTTCCTCATATTGCTTGCGGATAGGGCCTTGAAGGCTTCTTCTTCGTCGGCGCTCCATTGACCGCCCTGGATTCGATGCCGTCGCGCTTGACGGTGGCGAGCACGCTTGACGCCTGCTCGCCGCCCATCACGCTGATGCGCGCGTTCGGCCACATCCACAGGAAACGCGGCGAATACGCCCGCCCGCACATGCCGTAGTTGCCCGCGCCGAAGCTGCCGCCGATGATGATGGTGAACTTGGGCACGCTCGCCGTTGCCACCGCCGTCACCAGCTTGGCGCCGTGGCGCGCGATGCCTTCGTTCTCGTATTTGCGACCGACCATGAAGCCGGTGATGTTCTGCAAAAACACCAGCGGAATCTTGCGCTGACAGCACAGTTCGATGAAGTGCGCGCCCTTGACCGCCGATTCGCTGAACAGAATGCCGTTGTTGGCGATGATGCCCACCTGCATGCCTTCGATGCGCGCAAAGCCGCAGACCAGGGTGCTGCCAAAGCGCGCCTTGAACTCGTCGAACTCGCTGCCGTCCACCACGCGTGCAATGATTTCGCGCACGTCGAAAGGCTTGCGCGTGTCCACCGGAATCACACCGTACAGTTCGCGGGATTCAAACAGCGGCGCGCGCGCAGGTTCATCGTTCACGCAGACCTGCTTGCTGTGATTGAGGTTGCCGGTGATCTGCCGAGCCAGCGCCAGCGCATGCAGATCGTTCTCGGCCAGATGATCGGCCACGCCGAGAGGCGCGTGTGCACATCCCCGCCGCCAAGGTCTTCGGCGCTCACCACCTCGCCGGTAGCCGCCTTCACGAGCGGCGGGCCACCGAGGAAAATCGTGCCCTGGTTCTTCACGATGATGGATTCATCGCTCATCGCAGGCACATAGGCGCCGCCCGCCGTGCACGAGCCCATCACCACGGCCACCTGCGAGATGCCTTGTGCACTCATGTTGGCCTGATTGAAGAAGATGCGGCCAAAGTGCTCGCGGTCGGGGAACACGTCGTCCTGATTCGGCAGATTGGCACCGCCCGAGTCCACCAGATAGATGCAGGGAAGCTGGTTCTGCTGCGCAATTTCCTGGGCGCGCAGATGCTTCTTCACCGTCATCGGGTAGTAGGTGCCGCCCTTCACGGTGGCGTCATTGCACACGATCATGCAGTCCACGCCGTTGACGCGGCCAATGCCGGTGATCACGCCCGCACCGGGCGCGTCGTTGTTGTACATGTTGAGCGCGGCGAGCGGCGAGAGCTCCAGAAACGGTGTGCCGGGATCGAGCAGGCGCTGCACGCGCTCACGCGGCAGCAGCTTGCCCCGCGCCACGTGCTTGGCGCGCGCCGCCTCGCCACCGCCCTGCGCCACACGTTCGGTCTGTGCACGCAGATCATCGACCACGGCCTGCATGGCCTGCGCGTTGGCCTGGAAGTCGGCCGACCGGGCATTGAGTTGCGTTCCAAGAATGCTCATTGTTCGTTTCTCCACTTTCCCCTGTCGGGACACTCGTTTTTTCTCGATGACTGATTAAAGCTGCGGTGCAGACTGAGCCGATAAGGCCCCATGCGCACCGCCGAATCCGCCCTGCTTGTCCTGATGCTCGTCGCACCGATTGCGGGCATTGTTGTTGACGCCTGAATGATCGCCAAGACCCTCATCGCGCAGGCTCCTCACGTGAGGCCGACCCGACCGCTTCATCCACCGGCGGCGAATGGGTCGCAGCGCTCCCGGGCGATGCAAAACCGCTTTCGTCGAGAAATTTCGACACCAGCGGCTCCCATTGCCTGGGTCCCGCACGGAACAGCTCATGCCCATCCTTGCCGAATGCGGGAAGCTGCTGGAACTGCGCGTGACCTCCGCCCTGCTCGAAGGCGGCGTGCCATTTGGCGGGCCACTCCGCACCGAAATACTGGTCGTTGTTCGCGTAGATCCACAGCATGGGCAACTGCGTCCTGGCACCGTAGCCGCGAAACACGCTCGCAAGCTGCACCGGATCGCAAGGCTTGCCGGTGTGCGTGCGGGGTTGCCGCCCGCGCCACCGGCAAAGTTGATCACTGCCTGCACCCCGTGCGGCTCCTGCGCAGCCGCTGCGACGGCCGCCGCGCCGCCAAACGACTGACCCGCAATCACCGCCCGGTCGGGCGAGGCATCGGCCCGCAGGTGGCGCACGGCGTCGAGCACGGCGTTGATCTGCGTGGCGGCGGAGTTCAGCGCGGGCGCGAAGCGCTTGGACTTGCAAGCGCCGCTGTCCTCGGCATCGTCCTCAAACGTCGGGCCATAACCAAGCCGCGTCGGCACCGCGACGAGAAAACCGCGACTCACGAAGTAGCGCGCCTGTTTTGCAAAGCGTGCACGGTGCAGTTCCTTGCGGCCCTCGGCCTGCGGTGAACGTCCATGATTGAGCACCAGCACCGGCGCGGGCACGGGATTGGCCGCATCGGAATACACGGTCACCGCAATGCTTGAATTCACCTTCGTGCCCTGCGGGCTGGTGACCGAGACCGGTACCTGCAGCACGCGCTCCTGCATGCCAGCCCACACGGACGCGGCGGGCGCGCAGCACAGCATCCCGGCGACGAGCGCCAGCAGAGGGCGGTGTGGATGGCGGAAGGTAACGGGCATCGTGGTTCGCCGTGAGCCCTCAGGCGGACTTGCTTTCTTCGAGCCCGAGCTGGCTCTTCATCTCGTCGCGGATGCGGAACTTCTGGATCTTGCCGGTCACGGTCATCGGAAACGAGGTCACGAAACGGATGTACCGTGGCACCTTGTAATGCGCGATCTGGCCCTTGCAGAACTCGCGGATTTCGTCCTCGACCAGGCTTTCGCCGGGCTTGGTGATGACCCAGGCGCACAGCTCCTCGCCGTAGCGCTGATCGGGCACACCGACGACCTGCACATCCTGCACCTTCGGGTGGCGATAGAGAAACTCCTCCACTTCGCGCGGGTAGATGTTTTCGCCGCCGCGAATCACCATGTCCTTGATACGGCCCACGATGTTCACATAACCCTCGTCGTCCATCGTCGCCAGGTCACCGGTGTGCATGAAGCCTTCGGCGTCGATGGCCTCCTGCGTCCTGGCCTCGTCGCCCCAGTAGCCGAGCATGACCGAATAGCCACGCGTGCACAGTTCGCCGCTCTGGCCCACGGGCAGCACTTCGCCGGTTTCCGGGTTGACGATCTTCACGTCGAGGTGCGGCTGCACCTTGCCGACCGTGGACACGCGCTTTTCGAGCGGCGTGTCGTTGTCGCTCTGGCAGCTCACGGGACTGGTTTCGGTCATGCCGTAGGCGATGGTGATCTCCGACAGATGCATGTCCTTGACCACGCGCTTCATCACCTCGATCGGGCACGGCGAGCCCGCCATGATGCCGGTGCGCAGCCTGGAAAGATCGAACTCGGCGAAACGCGGGTGATCAAGCTCGGCAATGAACATGGTCGGCACGCCATGCAGGCCCGTGCATTTTTCGGCCTGCACGGTCTCCAGTACCTTGAGCGGATCGAAGCCGTCGCTCGGGTAGACGATGGCCGCGCCATGTGTGATGCAGGCCAGATTGCCGAGCACCATGCCAAAGCAGTGATACAGCGGCACGGGAATGCACAAACGATCTTCGGGGTGAGGCGCATGCACTCGCCGATGAAGAAGCCGTTGTTCAGGATGTTGCGGTGGGTGAGCGTCGCACCCTTGGGGAAACCCGTCGTGCCGCTCGTGAACTGAATGTTGATCGCGTCGGTATTGCGAAGTCCGGAGGCCAAGGCGTCGATGCGTGCATCCGCCGCATCGCCGCGCGCCAGCAGTTCGGAAAACCGCAGCATGCCGGCTTGCTCGTCGCCCTGACCGGCCTCGTCGATCCACACCACGTTGACCAGCGTGGGCAGACGCGCGGCGCGCAGCTCGCCGGGCGTGGCCGTCTCCAGTTCGGGCGCGAGTTCGCGCAGCATGCCGAGATAGTCGCTGGTCTTGAAGCTCGGCATCGTGATGATCGCCTTGCAGCCCACCTTGTTGATCGCGTACTCGACCTCGGCCGTGCGGTAGGCCGGGTTGATGTTCACCAGCACCAGGCCGATCTGCGCGGTGGCGAACTGCATCAGCACCCATTCGGCGTTGTTGTGCGACCAGATGCCGACACGATCACCCTTGTCGAGCCCGAGACCCAGCAGCGCGCTCGCCAGCTTGCGCGCTTCGGCATGCAACTGCGCGTAGGTGTAGCGCCGCGCCTGATGCGCGCTGATCAGCGCATCGCGATCAGGATGATGCGCGGCCATGTCGCGAAAGAAATCGCCCAGCGTCTGTTCGATGAGCGGCTTGTCCGTCTTGCCGGAAGCCTGGCTCAACACAAAACGTTCAGTGGACGAGGACTGCGAATTCATGGGCTGTTGTCTCCTGCAGGGTCGGCATGGCTTTGCCGCACTTGGTTTATCACACAGCATACGCCGGACGCGTGACAATGGGGAGCCGCTATCGGGCCGTAATGGTTGCAATTTGTGCCAGCACACCGCAAAATCTGATCATGCCAGAATCGGTTTCACCCCGCCCCTTGGACAACGCTCATCCGGCCGTCACGCCGATGGCTTTTGTGCGGGCAATCCTGCTTGCCTACGAGCGCCGGGGAATGCCTGCGGAAGATGCGCTGGAGACGGCGCAAATTGCGCCAGCGGAGATTCAAGATCACTCCGCACGAATCACGGCGATGCAGATGGAAGTCCTGTCCGGCTTTGCAATGCGCGAGCTTGACGACGAGGGCCTGGGCTGGTTCAGCCGCAGACTGCCCTGGGCAGCTACGGCATGCTTGCGCGCGCATCGTTGAGCGCACCCACCCTTGGGCTGGCGCTGGCACGCTGGTGTCGCCACCACCATTTGATCGTCGACGACATCCGCCTGCACCTGCACGCCGAAGGCGAACGCAGCCTGCTCACCATCACCGAGCACCGCGAGCTGGGCGAACTGCGCGAGTTCTGCCTGGTATCGGTACTGCGCAATGCGCTCGGGCTCGCCAGCTGGTTCATAGACTCGCGCCTGCCGGTGATTTCTGCGCAGTTCCCCTTCCCCGCGCCGCCACATGCCGACGCCTACCGCGTGCTGTTCAGTGGCAAGCTCACCTTCGATGCGCCGCAGGCGGCGGTCGAGCTGGACACGCGCTATCTCGCCCTGCCGCTCAAGCGTGACGAAGCCGCCATGCAGCAGATGCTGCAGCGCGCACTGCCGCTGATGGTGCGCAAGTACCGGCGCGACCGGCTACTGGTGCAACGTGTGCGCCAGATTCTCGCGAGCACGCCCGACGTGATGCACAGCGCGCGCACGCTGGCCGATGAGCTGCACGTCTCCACGCGCACGCTGCACCGGCAGTTAAAGGAGGAGGGCGCATCGCTGCAAACCCTCAAGGACGAGATGCGCCGCGGCAAGGCCATCGAGCTGCTCAACCGCACCGACCGACCCATCAAGCAGGTGGCCCAGGCGGCCGGTTTCGCGGGCGAGAAAAGTTTCATTCGCGCGTTCCGCGTATGGACTGGACACTCGCCGGCCGAATACCGCAAGCACTCGCGCAAGGCGGCCGGGGAATAGGGACTGTTCATCTGGACAGGCCCTGGCCAGACGTCGTTGCCGCCAGCATCAACTTCGGCAGATCGCCCATCGCATCGAACACCCGGCTCGCTCCGGCGTCGAGCAAATCGCTGGCGTCGGCATGCCCCTGGTGCGCGGGAAAATAGGCCCAGACCGTGGCCCCGGCCGCAACACCTGCCTGAACGCCGGTGAGCGTGTCTTCGATCACCAGACATCGCGCGGGATCGACATGCACGGCAGCGGCGGCCACCAGATAGACATCCGGGAACGGCTTGCTGCACGGCGTTTCGTGGCCGCTGAAGACCCGGCCTTCGAAATACGGCGCGAGGCCCACCTTCGCGAGCTGCATCTCCACCTTTGCGCGATCCGCGCCCGAAGCGCAGGCAATGCGGCCTCCGAGCGTGTCATGCACGCTTTTCACCGCTGCAAGCGCACCGTCAATCGCCACCAGTTCCGCTGTCAGTGCGACGTTGCGCCGCGCATAGAACTGCTGCAGCCATCCCTCGGTGAACGGCTTTCCGGTGTGCTGTTCGATGCGCGCGGACTGGCTGCGCACGGTCTTGCCGATGAACTGCTGCAAACATTCCTGCGTGGTGATCGGCCAGCCCGCCTCGTTGAGCATGTCGCGCAGCACGCGGTTGGTGATCGACTCGCTGTCCACGAGCACACCATCGCAATCGAACAGAACGGCATCAAACAAAACGGTCATCGGTCGGGCTCGCACCAAAAAACAAGGCGCTGAAAACCTTCAGCGCCATTGCGTGTTGACAGGCAAAGGATGCCGCGATTATGCGGCAGCCTCTCCCTCCAGGATGCCCGTGCGGCGTGCTTATGGAAACGCCGCGCCAGCCAGTGGATGCAGCAGCCGGTTCGCGTTTGCCACCGAGATGTTGTGCATTGCACCGTCGGCGGTGACCATGCCGCTGAAGTAGAAAAAGCTTTTAGCCGCGTTGGCATCCATGCGCGACTTCATCTGCGCGAGCGTGTCGTTGCCGATACCCGATTCGACCAGATACTGGATCGCGCCTTGCTGCGCCGACGACTTCTCCCACACGGCCACGGCGGTGCCGGTCGACAACGCCAGCGCGCCGCGCGTCATGCGACCCTGCGCGCCCATGGCATCGAGACTCTTCTTGAGTTCGGCGGCATTCGATTCGGAGTAGCCGCCGCTTGGCGTGCTCAGCGTGTACTCGTAGGTCGTGGACACGCTGTCCTTGCAGTACAGATTGAAGCTCTGCGAGCCGAGGATCATCGGGCCCAACCAGCGAAAGCCGCGCGCGCCCTGGCTGGCGAGTTGATCGCCAATCAACTTGGCGGTCGCTGCATTCATGTCCGATTCCACCGCCTCATAGGTGTAGGTGCGGCCCAGTGTCGAATCGCGCACGTAGATATTGCGCACATCCTTCTGGCTGGCCATGAAGGCCGCAGTGGACTTGTACAGATAGCCTTGTGCGCCGCGCTGATTCAGTTGCGCGAGAAAGCCCGCGAGATTCGACGTTTCCGCATCCGCCACGTAGTCAAGGCGCGATTTCGCATGCGTCGTGTCGGTTACGTAGAAATCACCCATGCTGACGCCGGTGGCCGTGCCTGCGCCCAGCGTGCTGATGAAGGCATAGCCCATGGCTCCCAACTGGTTCGCGGTAGCGAGCGCTGCGGTGAACGAGGCACTGGGCGACTCCAGGCGGTATTGCCCGGTGATCGGCGTGGTGGTGTTGCCATTCCCGTTGCCATTTCCATTTCCGTTGCCGTTCCCGTTACCGTTTCCATTCCCGTTACCGTTTCCGTTTCCGTTTCCATTTCCGTTACCGTTACCGTTACCGTTCCCACTGCCCTCATCGGAATCGTCGCTGCCACCGCAGGCTGCAAGAGATGCCAGGAGCAGCAGCGCTGCGGAACGTCGGGTGAGTTGAGTGGAGTTCATAGGTTGTTGGCGGTTTTAAAGAATCAGTAAATCAAATTGATGATCCAGAGTGTCGATCGTATGTAAATGTGGCCGACAGCCATACCCCCCGACGAGGGGTATTTGTTACCAGATACACCGCGCCGTCCGATCTGGATCAACCAGAAGCCGCTGATGACGCTTCAGTACTGTTCGCCATCGACGTAATACCAGCGCCCGTCATCTTCGCGCACGAAGCGGCTGCGTTCATGCAATCTCACGGCTCGCCCGCCTATGCGGTAGCGCGCGACGAACTCCACCTCGGCGTGTTCGTCATCGATGCGTCTGGCATCCTTGACGGCCAGTCCAAGCCACCGGGTGGCCGGGTCGAAACCAAGCTCCGCAGGCCGCTGCGAGACATGCCAGGTGGCCTTGAGATAGTTCGCGTCTGCCCGCACAAACGCTGTGTAGCGCGAGCGCATCAGAGACTCGGCATCGGGTGCGGGAAGCGTCTCGAAGCGATCAAGATAGCGCCCGCAGCATTCACGCAGGGACAGGGCCTTGCCCTTCGCGTTCGTGCGGCCACAGGGACATGGCGCATCCGATGCAGATGCGGAGGCAGCGTGGTTCGATCCCATCATCTATTGACCCATTCATCAATGCCCAAGACGATCCGGCCCGGTGCCGGACACGATATTCAAGCGTAGCGCATCTGCCCAGCGCACGAACACGCCGCCGTCCTACATCGCCGCCTTGGCCTGCGCCCGGTGGCGCGCAGAAAATGCCAGGCATGCATCGCGTGCGTCGATGATCAAAGGAGGCAACTCATGTTTGCAATGGCCGTGCCATGGTGGGAATTCGTTGTTCGGGGTTTGATCGTCTATGCCTTCCTGCTGGTGTTCCTGCGCCTCACCGGCAAACGCAACGTCGGGCAGTACGACCCCTTCGATCTGATCCTGCTGCTGATTCTTTCGAACGCCGTGCAGAACTCGATGAACGCGGGCGACAACTCACTGACCGGCGGGCTCATCTCGGCCACCACGCTGATCGCCGCCCACACCCTGATGGCGCACCTCACCTACCGCAGCCGGTTGCTGTCGCGCCTCATCGACGGCAAGCCGCTCAATCTGATCACCAACGGCAAGGTCAACCAGGCCACCATGGCCGCAGAACTTCTGACGGCCGACGATCTCAAGGCCGCGCTGCACGCCGGTGGCTGCCTGCACACCTACGAGGTCGAGCTGGCGACCATCGAGACCAACGGCGAGATCACCATCGTGATGCGCAACCGCGACAGCGCGAGCAAGGACGGGATGTCTGACGCATGCGCCCGTCTCGGTCAGGCCAGTGCGCGTTGAATGATGATTTTCTGCACGTCGCTCGTGCCTTCATAGATCTGGCATACACGCACGTCACGGTAGATCCGCTCGACCGGAAAATCGCTCACCACGCCATATCCACCGAGCGTCTGGATGGCAGCGCTGCAAACCCGCTCAGCCATCTCGCTGGCGAACAGCTTGGCCATTGCGGCCTCCTTCAAACACGGACGCCCCGCGTCGCGCAGCGACGCCGCATGCCAGATCAACTGCCGTGCCGCCTCGATCTGCACCGCGCAATCGGCCAGCCGGAAGCCCACGGCCTGGTGGTTGAAGATCGCGGTGCCGAAGCTCTCGCGTTCCTTGCTGTATTGCAGCGCGAATTCGAATGCGCTGCGCGCCATGCCCACGCTTTGCGCCGCGATGCCGATGCGACCGCCCTCGAGTCCGCCGAGCGCAATCTTGTAGCCTTCGCCTTCCGTGCCGATCAGGTTCTCGGCTGGAACGCGGCAGTTGTCGAAATTGATCTGTGCGGTGTCGCTCGAGTGCTGGCCCAGCTTGTCTTCGAGCCGTGCGACGACGTAGCCGGGCGCATCGGTAGGCACGAGAAACGCGCTCATGCCCTTCTTGCCCGCACCCTTGTCGGTGACCGCGATGACGATGGCCACATGTCCGTTCTTGCCGCTGGTGATGAACTGCTTGACGCCGTTGATCACGTATTCGTCGCCCTGCTTCACCGCGGTCGTGCGCAGCGATGAGGCATCCGATCCGACATGCGGCTCGGTCAGGCAGAACGCGCCCAGCATCTCGCCGCGCGCAAGTGGCTCTAGCCATTTTTTCTTTTGCGCCGCGTTGCCATACTTCATGAGAATCGCATTGACGGGCAGTTGGTCACGCTGATCACCGTGCTCGTGCCACCATCGCCCGCCGCAATCTCCTCGAGCACCAGCGCGAGCGAAAGATAGTTCAGGCCCGCGCCGCCATGCTCCTCGGGCACGCAGATGCCATACGCACCCAGTTCGGCAAGGCCCTTGTGAACGTCGCGCGGAAAGAAGTGCTCCTTGTCCCAGCGCTCGGCGTTCGGCCAGAGTTGTTCCTGCGCAAACTGACGCACGGCGTCGCGAATCATTTCCTGGTCTTCTGTCAGCAGCATCTGCCTGTCTCTCTCAAAAATGAAATGGATATGTGTGTACGGCCCGAATCACCAGTGCGCCGCACGACGCCCGTCGTAATGCAGCAACTGGCCCTTGTCCCCGGGCGTGAGCGAGGCCAGCACGCTGCGCATGCCGCTCACGCTTTCCTCGATCTTCACGGGCGCGCTTGCGCCGCCCATGTCGGTTTGCACCCAGCCGGGATCAATGGTGACGAGCGTCGCACGCGGATAGTCATTCTGCGCCGCAGCCACCACCATGTTGAGCGCGGACTTGCTCGCCCGGTAGATCCACGAGCCGCTGCTCTGCACGCTGCCGATCTGCGACATCGAGCTCGACAGAAACGCGAACACTCCACCCGCCTGCTCGACCATCGGTGCGACCTGCGTGAGCACCTGCATCGCGCCCAGCACGTTGGTGTGCATGACGGCGTCAAAGTCCTCCTGCGTGGGCGCGACGAGCGCACCGGGCCGACGAATGACGCCGGCCACGTACAGCGCGACATCGATGCGCTCGCCATCGAGCCGCCCGCCAAGCCCGCTGACGCTGGCCGGTTGCGCCACATCGATCAAATGCACCTCGGCACCCAGCGCCTGAACGCGTTCGCGCGCCCCCTCATCGCGTACCGTCGCGATCACGCGCCAACCCGCATCGCGGTACTGACGAACGAACTCCAGACCGATACCGCGCGACGCGCCAATCACCAGAACGGTGGAAGACATGATCAGCCCGCTCCCTGTTCGTCTGCAATCTGTTGGCGATAGCGCTGCAGCATGTCGGCCTGCGTCTCGGGCGCTGCGCTCGAACCCATCTGCGCGACGATGATTTCGTTGAGTGTCGGCAATTCGCTGCGCTCGATCTGCGTGCCCGCATCCCACAGCCTGGACCGCATGAGTGCCTTCGCGCAATGCAGATAGGCTTCCTGGACCTGCACCTCGATCACCAGCCTGGGCAACTGGCGCTCGCCGTCAAAGCGGTGCAGAAACTCCGGCTCGTCACGCAATCGCGCCGTGCCGTTCACGCGCAGGGTTTCATCAACACCGGGCACGAAAAAGAGCATGGCAACGCGTGGATCGCGAAGCAGGTTGGTCAGCGAATCAAGACGGTTGTTGCCGCCCGCATCGGGCACCAGCAGATGGTGGGCATCGGCGCATTTGACAAAACCCTTGGGGCCGCCGCGCGGAGAGGCATCAAGCAATGCGCCGTCCTCGCCCGCGGTCGCGATCACGCAGAACGGCGAGAGCGCGATGATGCGCTGGCAATACGCATCGAGATGATTGAGTTGCTTCTTGACCGCACGCTCGGCCGGTGGGGCGTAGAGCGTGCGCAGTTGTTCGAGCGTGGTGATCATGCGTCGCCACCCTCACCCGCTTGACTCGCGTGGATCGCGCCATAGAGTCCGAGAAATTCGCGCCATGAAGGGTCATAGGTCGCGTGCAGCTCAGACTCCAAGCCTGATGCATGCTCCGCGCCGAGGCGGCCGGCGAGTGCGCTTGCGTGCTCCACGTCGTCCACATAAAAGGCCGCGAGGCGCGTGCTCATGTCCTCGACACGGGAGAACGCGAGAACGCCGCGTTGCTGCTGCCTGAGCGCGGCCTCGAGCGCGTCCTGCGCATCTCGAACCGCATCGAGTTCCTGCTGGCTCGCGAACGGCAGTCGCCAGCTCAGGAAATGCGAGAGGTCCGCACGCGTGGCCAAGGCATTGGCCGAATCATGAAACGTCAGGATGTCGGGCGGCGCGTCGTCCTGCGCATCGCGCGGACGCACTTCGAGAGATATCCAGCGCTCGTCGCCCTCGCGCGGGAATTCGTAGCTTCGACCCAGCTCGTCGCGCTGAAAGGCATCGAAGATCGCGGGAAAAACCGACAGCGGCTCCGCGCCTGCAACACTGTCCGAGAACGCATCGACGAATTCCACCGGCCCCACGCGCACGGAAAAATCCCATTCACCAAGCACGTGGTCAAGCATGATGAACGCCATGTGGCGCGCATGGTCGATCATGTCTTGCGGCACGATCTTCTCGAACGACAGCTCCAGTCCAACGATGCCGCCTGCGTCGTAGTGCGCGACAAGCACGTCGGAACAGGACAGTTCGAAGTCGTTCATGTTCATCGAAAAATCCTGCCCCAGCGAGCGGCTGCGAAACGCCTGCACGGCATAGCCGTCGAGTCGCGGCGCGCCGCGCACCAGCGCCTGCACGTTCTCGAACTGCGCGATATTGCCGTGAGCCGTCACGACCAGCCGCGCGCCCGCCTCGTTGGGATTGCCTTCAAGCTCCAGCGCCAGATCGGGAGCATAAGGCTCAAGAATCTCGCCCGCGCGCTCGACGAATTCGCGGGGCTCCAGCGCGTTCAAGGCAGCCAACTGCCCAGAAAAATCCCGCCAGAAGGACGCGATCTGCTGCGCCGTCAGCGGCTGCGCTGCCGGTTGCTCGTCTTCGTGCTCAAGGTCTTCGCTCATGCTGGTCTCCTACGTTGGGCGCGTTGCACATGGGCTCACTTTAAGGCAAAGGCCACCAGGGCCCGTTCACACGATGCAGGATCAAACCAGCTCGATTGCCATCGCCGTGCCTTCGCCACCGCCAATGCACAGCGTGGCCAGGCCCTTCTTCTTCCCGCGTGCCTTGAGCGCGTGGATCAGCGTGACCAGAATGCGCGCGCCGCTCGCGCCAATCGGATGACCCAGTGCGCAAGCACCACCGTTGACGTTGACCTTGTCGTGAGGAATGTTGAGTTCCTTCATCAGCGCCATCGGCACCACGGCAAAGGCCTCGTTCACCTCCCACAGATCGACGTCTTCGACCTTCCATCCGGCCTTCTTGAGCGCCTTTTCGGTGGCACCGACCGGGGCCGTGGTGAACCACTCGGGTGCCTGTGCATGCGTGCCGTGAGCGACGATGCGCGCGAGCGGCTTGCAGCCCAGTTGCTTTGCGGTGGATTCACGCATCAGCACCATGGCGGCCGCGCCGTCGTTGATGCTGGAGCTGGACGCTGCGGTGATGGTTCCGTCCTTCTTGAACGCGGGCTTGAGGCTGCTGATCTTGTCGATCTTGGCCTTGGCCGGACCTTCGTCCACGCTCACGGTGACGTCGCCCTTGCGGGTCTTGAAGGTGACAGGCGTGATTTCGTCCTTGAACGCGCCGCTCTCGGTGGCCGCCTGCGCGCGCTGGACGCTCGCGATGGCAAACTCATCCTGCTGCTCGCGCGTGAAGTGGTATTTGGCCGCGCAGTCTTCGCCGAACGTGCCCATCGAGCGACCGGCTTCGTAGGCATCTTCGAGACCGTCAAGCATCATGTGGTCGTAGATCTTGTCGTGCCCCATGCGGTAGCCGCCGCGGCCTTTCTTGAGCAGATACGGCGCGTTGGTCATGCTCTCCATGCCGCCCGCAATCATCACGTCGCGGCTGCCCGCAATCAGTTGGTCGTGCGCGAGGATGGTGGCTTCCATGCCGGCACCGCACATCTTGGACAGCGTCACCGCGCCGGTCGATTGCGGCAGACCGCCCTTGAATCCGGCCTGGCGCGCAGGTGCCTGACCCTGGCCCGCCATCAGGCAGTTGCCGAACAGCACTTCCTCTACCTGCTCCGGCTTGATGCCCGCGCGCTCCACGGCAGCCTTGATGGCCGCGCCACCCAGGTCATTGGCCGACAGATCGGCAAAGTCGCTCTGGAAGCCGCCCATGGGTGTGCGCGCGGCGCTCACGATGACGACGGGATCGTTATGTTGCTGGCTCATTGGTATCTCCTTGGGATAGATCGACGACGGGTTGAATGGGGGATTGTTTTGAAAGCGATGGCTATTCGATGTGCGCGCGCAGGCGGCGCTCTGCTTCGTAGGGGAAGACGTCGAGCATGTGACCCGCCTGAATGCGTTCCTTGTGCGACTGCCAGAACTGCGCATCGAGCAGATCGGCGTGATGGCGCATGAAGACCTCGCGCACGGCGTCATTGCCGAGCAGAAACGGGCCGAAGGTTTCCGGAAAGACGTCGCGCGGATGCACCGCGTACCAGACCTCACCCGACATCTCGTCTTCTTCGTTGCGCGGCGCAGGCACGCGCCGGAAATTGCAGTCGGTGAGATATTCGATCTCGTCATAGTCGTAGAACACGACCTTGCCGCCGCGTGTGATGCCGAAGTTCTTCCAGAGCATGTCGCCGGGGAAAATGTTCGCGGCCACCAGATCCTTGATCGCGTTACCGTATTCGACCACCGCATGCTCCAGATGCTGCCTGGCCTCGGGCTGGGCCAGGCCTGCATCAAAGCACTCCTGCAGATGGATGTTGAGCGGCACGAGACGGCGTTCGATATAGAGATGGCTGATGATGACCTCTTGCTGCCCGTCTCCATCGCGGTCGCTGATTTCCAACTGGCTCGGCGCGAATTTCTGTATCTCCGCGATCAACTCATCCGAGAACCGCTCGCGCGGAAACGCTACCAGACTGTATTCCAGCGTGTCTGCCATGCGGCCCACGCGGTCGTGCTGCTTCACGAGCAAATACTTATCCTTGACCTGCTCGCGCGTGGTCTCTTTGGGCGCGGGAAATAGTCCTTGATCAGTTTGAAGACATAAGGAAAACTCGGCAGATCGAACACCAGCATCACCATGCCCTTGATGCCGGGCGCAATGCGGAATTTGTCGGTGGAATAACGCAGATGGTGCAGGAATTCGCGGTAAAACAGCGTCTTCCCCTGCTTGGCGAGACCGATGGCGGTGTAGAGATCGGCGCGCGGCTTGCGTGGCATCAGCGTTCGCAGAAACTGCACATAAGCGCTCGGCACCTCCATGTCGACCATGAAATAGGCCCGCGCAAAACTGAACAGGCTGTGCATGTCATCCTCGCCGAACAGCGCGGCATGCAGCACGAGCTTGCCACTCGCGTCATGCAGAATCGGCACCGCAAGGGCCAGCTCGGTATAGCCCGTGATGATCTTGCCGACCAGATAGGCGCCCTTGTTCCGGTAGAACAGGTTGGAGAGCACCTGTATCTGGAAATTTGCACGCAGCGTCAATCCCTTGAGCCGCTCCTGGATGCGCTCTGCGAGCAGGTTCGTATCGCGCGCAAGGTCGTCGAATGCGCATTGCAAACCGAGCTGCTCGCACAACTGCATGAGTACCTGCGGCAGGCGTTCCAGCGTCTCGGGATAGTACGCGCGGTAGGTGGGCAGTGCGCCGGTCGCATTGCTTTCCAGATACTCCGTGCTCACAGCGGGCCGCACGAAGATGAAATCGTTCTGAAAGTGCGTGCGATGCAGTATCTTGGTGGTGACCGAATTGAAGAAGGTCTCGGCCAATTCGGGCTGCAGGTGTTCCACCATCAGCCCGATGTAGTGCAGCTTGACCTGTTGCCACACGCTCATCGGCAGCGCTCCGGCGGCGAACTCCTTGTCGAGTCGCAGCACGCACTCCTTCACACGCAGATCATAGAACTCGATGCGCTCGCGCTGTGCGCGCTGCTGGCCATGCCAGTCCTGCGTTTCGAAACGGTGCTTGGCGCGCGCGGACTCGGCCCGAAACAGCTTGTAGTGCCGGTTGAAGCCATCCATCATCGCCTTCGCGATGTCGTAGGCCTGAGGGGCATCCAGACGTTGCGGAAACATGGATCGGGCCTTTGTGCCTTGATGCCGTTGTGCGGGCGTCGCGGAGGTTTTCGCGATCAGTCGCGCTTGCGCTGCGCGACCTTGTCCACGGCGGCCGCATGTACCTCGCCCAGGCCGCCGATACCGGGAATGGTCATCTCCAGATTGGTGATCAGACCATTCTTGATGCTGTAGCACCAGCCATGCAGCGTGATCTTCTGACCGCGCGCCCACGCGTCCTGCAACACCGTCGATTGCGCCACGTTGACGACCTGCTCGATCGCGTTGAGTTCACACAGCGCATCATGGCGCCACTGCGGCGAGAGCGACTCCAGCAGCTTGATGTGCTTGTCGCGCACGTCGCGCACGTGGCGCGTCCAGTTGTCCACCAGACCCAGGCGCAATCCTTCGAGCGCGGCGAGCACGCCGCCGCAGCCATAGTGGCCCACGACCATGAGATGCTCGACCTTCAGATGGTCCACCGAATACTGGATCGTCGAGAGGCAGTTCAGATCGCTGGGAACGACCACGTTCGCCACATTGCGGTGCACGAACACTTCACCGGGCTCAAGACCGGAGATCTGATTGGCGGGAACGCGGCTGTCGGAGCAGCCAATCCACATGTACTTGGGTTTTTGCTGCGCCATCAGCCCGGTGAAGAAACCGGGCCGCTCGCGCTCCACCTGCGCAGCCCACTCGCGATTGTGAACGAACAGGTCTTCGATGGAGGTTGTGCTCATGAGGCGGTCCTTGTTGTGGCTTGGCTGGTGACGGAGAGAAAAGGAAGGCGCGGTGAAGGCACCGTTCCAGGGAGATTTCAGCAAGTCTCGGCGAACAGTTCGCGGCCAATCAGCATGCGGCGAATCTCGCTCGTGCCTGCACCGATTTCGTAGAGTTTCGCATCACGCCAGAGACGGCCAAGCGGGTACTCGTTGATATACCCATTGCCGCCATAGATTTGCACGCCTTCGCCGGCCATCCAGGTCGCCTTTTCGGCAGTCCACAGAATCACGCTGGCGCAATCCTTGCGCACCTGGCGGACATGCTCGGAGCCGAGCAGGTCGAGATTCTTGGCGACGGTGTAGGCAAAGGAACGACCGGCTTGCAGCACGGTGTACATGTCGGCTACCTTGCCCTGAATGAGCTGGAACTCGCCGATGCTCTGACCGAACTGCTTGCGATCATGAATGTACGGAATCACGTTGTCCATGACGGATTGCATGATGCCCAGAGGGCCGCCGGTCAACACGGCACGTTCGTAGTCGAGTCCGCTCATCAGCACCTTCGCGCCGCCGTTGAGCTGTCCGAGCACATTTTCCGCCGGCACTTCGACATTCTCGAACACCAGTTCGCCGGTATGGCTGCCGCGCATCCCGAGCTTGTCGAGCTTCTGCGCAATCGAGAAACCCTTCATGCCCTTTTCGATCAGGAACGCCGTCACGCCGCGCGCGCCGAGCTCCGGTTCGCTCTTGGCATACACCACCAGCGTGTCGGCGTCCGGACCATTGGTGATCCACATCTTGGTGCCGTTCAGCAGGTAGTAACCGCCCTTGTCCTCGGCCTTGAGCTTCATGCTGATCACATCGGAGCCCGCACCGGGCTCGCTCATCGCCAACGCGCCGACATGTTCGCCACTGATCAGCTTGGGCAAGTACTTGGCCTTTTGTGCCTCGTTGCCATTGCGATTGATCTGGTTCACGCACAGATTGGAATGCGCGCCATACGACAGCCCAATGGATGCGCTCGCACGCGAAATTTCCTCCATCGCAATCATGTGCGCCAGATAGCCCATGTTCGCGCCGCCGTACTCCTCCGACACGGTAATGCCCAACACGCCCAGATCGCCAAACTTGCGCCACAGATCCATCGGGAACTGGTCCGTGCGATCAACTTCCGCCGCGCGTGGAGCAATCTCCGCTTGGGCGAATTCGCGTACCGCATCGCGCAGTGCATCGATGTCTTCACCCAGTTGGAAATTCAGGCCGGGCAGATTGGAAAGGCTCATGGTTTGTCTCCGAGAGTATGGGAATGAATAAAGCTGAAACTACAAAACCGGCATTCGACAGATTATGCAAGGCGGGCATTGCGAGCCCGTTTCACTGCTTCACCTCGCGCCTGGCGGGATGTGGAACAAGAAAGAGATTGACGTTTACGTAAACGTCAATTATCACCTATTTTTGGCCTCAGGGTCGAGGCGCTGCAGGTGCGCATGTGCCTCTTTTTCATGCTCGCGAATCTCCTCGAGATTGGCCTCCAGGTCGGTCATCTGCGCCTCGAGCTGCTTGCGATGCTGTCCGAGCACTTCGAGAAACTTGCGCAACTGATTCCCGGTGTCGCGCGGGCTGTCATAGAGGTCGATGATCTCCTTGGCCTCCGTGAGCGACAGTCCAAGCCGCTTGGCCCGCAACGTGAGCTTCAGGCGCGTGCGATCACGCGCGCTGTAGACCCGGCTGCGCCCGCCGGGGCCCGCACGGTCGGGACTCAGCAAGCCCATGTCCTCGTAAAAGCGCATTGCGCGCGTGGTGAGATCGAACTCTTTGGCCAGATCGCTGATGGTGTAAGTCGTGCCCATGAATTGGAATTTTCGTTGAGCGCGCAAGGTACCTGCGCGCTCAGTTGACGTGCAGGTCAATATATCCCAGAGCAGACAAGATAGCGGAAGTCAGGCAGAAATTTGTCCCCTCTTGATGTCGGCTGACCGTGAGCGCATGACGTGGCAAGAGCGAACATGGGGAACAACGAGGCTTAAAAGGGGCACGTCATTTCGGCTGCCGCAAAGCAAGACGCCCTCCGACTCATGAGGAGTGGAGGGCGTCTTGGGCTGTAAGAGCCTGACGATGACCTACTTTCACACGGGAACCCGCACTATCATCGGCGCGAAGTCGTTTCACTGTCCTGTTCGGGATGGGAAGGAGTGGTGCCAACTTGCTATGGTCATCAGGCATAACGGGGTGCTTGGCAGTTCTGTGGGAGAACTGCGTTGCGAATTCATAGAGTCTGGGATCAGTTTTGATTGCGTCTTGGCATAACTTACAAGTCTTGAGCTATTCAAAGTCATTATCAAAGTTATAGGGTCAAGCCGCACGGGCAATTAGTACTGGTTAGCTTAAAGCATTGCTGCTCTTCCACACCCAGCCTATCAACGTCGTGGTCTACAACGACCCTTCAGGGGCTCGAGGCCCGGCAGATCTCATCTTGAAACGAGTTTCCCGCTTAGATGCTTTCAGCGGTTATCTCTTCCACACATAGCTACCCTGCGATGCCACTGGCGTGACAACAGGTACACCAGAGGTGTGTCCACTCCGGTCCTCTCGTACTAGGAGCAGGCTTCCTCAAATCTGCAGCGCCCACGGAAGATAGGGACCAAACTGTCTCACGACGTTTTAAACCCAGCTCACGTACCTCTTTAAATGGCGAACAGCCATACCCTTGGGACCGACTACAGCCCCAGGATGAGATGAGCCGACATCGAGGTGCCAAACACCGCCGTCGATATGAACTCTTGGGCGGTATCAGCCTGTTATCCCCAGAGTACCTTTTATCCGTTGAGCGATGGCCCTTCCATACAGAACCACCGGATCACTATGTCCTGCTTTCGCATCTGCTCGACTTGTCAGTCTCGCAGTTAAGCACGCTTATGCCATTGCACTATCGTCACGATGTCCGACCGTAACTAGCGTACCTTCGAACTCCTCCGTTACACTTTGGGAGGAGACCGCCCCAGTCAAACTGCCTACCATGCACTGTCCCCGATCCAGATAATGGATCCAGGTTAGAACCTCAAACACACCAGGGTGGTATTTCAACGTTGGCTCCATGTGATCTAGCGACCACACTTCAAAGCCTCCCACCTATCCTACACAGATCTGTTCAAAGTCCAATACAAAGCTACAGTAAAGGTTCATGGGGTCTTTCCGTCTTTCCGCGGGGAGATTGCATCATCACAAACATTTCAACTTCGCTGAGTCTCAGGAGGAGACAGTGTGGCCATCGTTACGCCATTCGTGCAGGTCGGAACTTACCCGACAAGGAATTTCGCTACCTTAGGACCGTTATAGTTACGGCCGCCGTTTACTGGGACTTCAATCAAGAGCTTGCACCCCATCATTTAATCTTCCAGCACCGGGCAGGCGTCACACCCTATACGTCCACTTTCGTGTTTGCAGAGTGCTGTGTTTTTAATAAACAGTCGCAGCCACCGATTTTTTGCAACCCCTTTCTGCTCCGTTTGTTCAACTTCACATACCGGGGCATACCTTCTCCCGAAGTTACGGTATCAATTTGCCGAGTTCCTTCTCCTGAGTTCTCTCAAGCGCCTTAGAATACTCATCTCGCGCACCAGTGTCGGTTTGCGGTACGGTCGTCAATAGCTGAAGCTTAGTGGCTTTTCCTGGAAGCAGGGTATCACTCACTTCGTGTGCAAGCACACTCGTTATCACCCCTCATCTTAGCCCGGCGGATTTGCCTACCAGGCACGACTACAGGCTTGAACCAACATGTCCAACAGTTGGCTGAGCTAACCTTCTCCGTCCCCACATCGCACTATTGATCGGTACAGGAATATTGACCTGTTTCCCATCAGCTACGCATCTCTGCCTCGCCTTAGGGGCCGACTCACCCTACGCCGATGAACGTTGCGTAGGAAACCTTGCGCTTACGGCGAGCGGGCTTTTCACCCGCTTTAACGCTACTCATGTCAGCATTCGCACTTCTGATACCTCCAGCATCCGTCTCCAGACACCTTCACAGGCTTACAGAACGCTCTCCTACCACGTGCAATAAATTGCACATCCGCAGCTTCGGTAACTGGCTTGAGCCCCGTTACATCTTCCGCGCAGGACGACTCGATCAGTGAGCTATTACGCTTTCTTTAAATGATGGCTGCTTCTAAGCCAACATCCTGACTGTTTTAGCCTTCCCACTTCGTTTCCCACTTAGCCAATTTTAGGGACCTTAGCTGGCGGTCTGGGTTGTTTCCCTCTTGAGTCCGGACGTTAGCACCCGGTGCTCTGTCTCCCAAGCTGTACTCTGCGGTATTCGGAGTTTGCCTTGGTTTGGTAAGTCGCCATGACCCCTAGCCAAAACAGTGCTCTACCCCCGCAGGTAATACTTGAGGCACTACCTAAATAGTTTTCGGAGAGAACCAGCTATTTCCAAGTTTGTTTAGCCTTTCACCCCTATCCACAGCTCATCCGCTAGTTTTGCAACACTAGTCGGTTCGGACCTCCAGTACCTGTTACGGCACCTTCATCCTGGCCATGGATAGATCACTTGGTTTCGGGTCTACACCCAGCGACTAAATCGCCCTGTTCGGACTCGGTTTCCCTGCGCCTCCCCTATTCGGTTAAGCTTGCCACTGAATGTAAGTCGCTGACCCATTATACAAAAGGTACGCCGTCACCCCTTGCGAGGCTCCGACTTTTTGTAAGCATACGGTTTCAGGATCTATTTCACTCCCTCCCGGGGTTCTTTTCGCCTTTCCCTCACGGTACTTGTTCACTATCGGTCGATGATGAGTATTTAGCCTTGGAGGATGGTCCCCCCATATTCAGACAGGGTTTCTCGTGCCCCGCCCTACTTGTCTGCAGCCTAGTACCACCACCGGGTTTTCACATACGGGGCTATCACCCACTATGGCCGGCCTTTCCATGCCGTTTTGTTAACCCGATGACTATCACTGCAAGGCTCTTCCGAATTCGCTCGCCACTACTATCGGAATCTCGGTTGATGTCTTTTCCTCGAGCTACTTAGATGTTTCAGTTCACTCGGTTCGCCTCGGCAACCTATGTATTCAGTTGCCGATACCCTTGCGGGTGGGTTTCCCCATTCAGAAATCTCCGGATCAAAGCTTGTTTGCCAGCTCCCCGAAGCTTATCGCAGGCTATCACGTCTTTCTTCGCCTATCATCGCCAAGGCATCCACCATATGCTCTTAGTCACTTGACCCTATAACTTTGACATCTCCCTCAAGGAGACTACACAGTCAACAGATCTCAGACTTGTCTTGTGAGGTCTCTCACCTCACGCGTTATGCCGTAATGTGAATGATCTTCTTGGCTGGAGTCCGCTTTTTATCGCGCACCCCAACTTTGAGAACAATTCGTCATTACTTGAACAAACAAAGTTTTTGTCTATTCGTTTTGACGCAATCAAATTTGTCACTGGCGGCACGGTGCAGCAACCCATCCGGTTTCCTGCTTTCCGCCAGCAACACTGATTTTCGACTCTATGAATTTTTAAAGAACAGCCGCGTTGATCCGGTAATCCGGATTCAACATCAAAGCAGTCTCCTGGCGAAACCGCTTTGATGTTGATTACTTGATAAGCACTTGGAGTGTGGTGGTGGAGGATGACGGGATCGAACCGACGACCCCTGCTTGCAAAGCAGGTGCTCTCCCAGCTGAGCTAATCCCCGCTGATCGTTCATCACCGGCGCATTGCGTCGTTGCTTCTTCCTCACACACCCTGAAGTGTGCTTCGTCATCCGCGCCTCGCACTGCTTGGTTCTGACCAATCAATCTTTCCCCGACCAGGCGTTGGAGTGTTTGGTGGGTCTAGTTGGGCTCGAACCAACGACCCCTGCGTTATCAACACAGTGCTCTAACCAGCTGAGCTACAGACCCATTCCACGCAGCCCGCCGCATTGCTTGGGCAGGCCACCTGGCTTTGTTCCAACAACCGATAAGTGTGGGCGTTCAATCTTGAATGCTGTTTTCCAGAAAGGAGGTGATCCAGCCGCACCTTCCGATACGGCTACCTTGTTACGACTTCACCCCAGTCACGAACCCCGCCGTGGTAAGCGCCCTCCTTGCGGTTAGGCTACCTACTTCTGGCGAGACCCGCTCCCATGGTGTGACGGGCGGTGTGTACAAGACCCGGGAACGTATTCACCGTGACATTCTGATCCACGATTACTAGCGATTCCGACTTCACGCAGTCGAGTTGCAGACTGCGATCCGGACTACGACTGGCTTTATGGGATTAGCTCCCCCTCGCGGGTTGGCAACCCTTTGTACCAGCCATTGTATGACGTGTGTAGCCCCACCTATAAGGGCCATGAGGACTTGACGTCATCCCCACCTTCCTCCGGTTTGTCACCGGCAGTCTCATTAGAGTGCCCAACCAAATGTAGCAACTAATGACAAGGGTTGCGCTCGTTGCGGGACTTAACCCAACATCTCACGACACGAGCTGACGACAGCCATGCAGCACCTGTGTGCAGGTTCTCTTTCGAGCACCAAACCATCTCTGGTAAGTTCCTGCCATGTCAAAGGTGGGTAAGGTTTTTCGCGTTGCATCGAATTAAACCACATCATCCACCGCTTGTGCGGGTCCCCGTCAATTCCTTTGAGTTTCAACCTTGCGGCCGTACTCCCCAGGCGGTCAACTTCACGCGTTAGCTTCGTTACTGAGAAAACAAATTCCCAACAACCAGTTGACATCGTTTAGGGCGTGGACTACCAGGGTATCTAATCCTGTTTGCTCCCACGCTTTCGTGCATGAGCGTCAGTGCAGGCCCAGGGGATTGCCTTCGCCATCGGTGTTCCTCCGCATATCTACGCATTTCACTGCTACACGCGGAATTCCATCCCCCTCTGCCGCACTCAAGCCATGCAGTCACAAATGCAGTTCCCAGGTTGAGCCCGGGGATTTCACATCTGTCTTACATAACCGCCTGCGCACGCTTTACGCCCAGTAATTCCGATTAACGCTTGCACCCTACGTATTACCGCGGCTGCTGGCACGTAGTTAGCCGGTGCTTATTCTTACGGTACCGTCATGGGCCCACTTTATTAAAATGAACCTTTTCGTTCCGTACAAAAGCAGTTTACAACCCGAAGGCCTTCATCCTGCACGCGGCATGGCTGGATCAGGGTTTCCCCCATTGTCCAAAATTCCCCACTGCTGCCTCCCGTAGGAGTCTGGGCCGTGTCTCAGTCCCAGTGTGGCTGATCATCCTCTCAGACCAGCTACAGATCGTCGGCTTGGTGAGCTTTTATCCCACCAACTACCTAATCTGCCATCGGCCGCTCCGTCCGCGCGAGGTCCGAAGATCCCCGCTTTCATCCGTAGATCGTATGCGGTATTAGCAAAGCTTTCGCCTCGTTATCCCCACGATCGGGCACGTTCCGATGTATTACTCACCCGTTCGCCACTCGTCAGCATCCGAAGACCTGTTACCGTTCGACTTGCATGTGTAAGGCATGCCGCCAGCGTTCAATCTGAGCCAGGATCAAACTCTACAGTTCGATCTTGAAAATTTAGAGTCTCTCGACTTGCTCAAAAATTGGAATTGATGAAGAAAAGACTTCAACAATACTGTTTTCATGAGCGTTTGTAGTGCTAAGCACTAGTTCCGAAGAACCTGGCACTCGCCATCAAACGCCCACGCTTATCGGCTGTATGTTTTTAAGGATCCTGACCGCCCGGGTTACCCCCGGACCGCCTGACTCGCCGTGATCAGCGAAGCCTTGAATTATGACACGTTTTAAAAAGACCTGTCAATCTTTGGGGTCTTGCCGTCAGCTCAACCACCCCCGCCAACCACCACTACCGCAGCAACCAGCGAAGTCTTGAAGTGTAGCACGCTTTTTATAGCCCACCGACAACTTCACGATCCCCGGAGAGACCGCCACCGCCCAGGCCCAATCGGCTAAACCGACCACTTCTTGGCAGCGAAGCCCTCGATTCTAAACCGAGCTTTTCAACCCAAAGAAGAAGTTTCGAGGAAATCTTCAACCGCTTGGTGCAAGCCGTCAAAAAGAGTTTTTGCAAACCCGCTTCATGACGGTTTGTTGACGCGACGGGTTGATTGTAGTCCGGGTTATCCCTGAATTTTCGAAAAACTTGATGATTCTTGGGGATTTTCCTCTGCGCTCACGGACGAGCATCCGCTCGGATCACCACACCGGCATAGGCTTCGTAGTCAAAGGGCCGCTGCCAAGCTGCGCATAATTCGCGCCCATGGCACTCATCACACTTTTGGATGCGCAACTGGCGTTCGGCCACGTTGCCCTGCTCGATCATGCGGACTTCACACTGGAGTCTTCGGAGCGCGTCGGCCTGATTGGCCGCAATGGCGCGGGGAAGTCTTCGCTGCTCAAGATTCTGGCCGGCCTTGCGAAGGCCGATGACGGGGCGCTGCACATCCAGCAGGGTCTGCGCACGACCTATGTGGCTCAGGAGCCCGTGCTCGATCCCGAAGCCACCATCTTCGAGGTGGCCTCGCAGGGACTGGGGAACGTCGTCGTCTGGCGAGAGCAATACCTGTCGGTCGCTCCGGGCGTGGATCTGGATGCGCTTCAGTCGAAGATCGAGGCGCACGATGGCTGGAACTGGGAGCAGCGCGTGGACGAAACGCTGCATCGTTTGCATCTGGATCCGCAGGCGCGCATTGCCACGCTGTCTGGCGGCACCAAGAAGCGCGTGGCACTGGCGCAGGCGTTGGTTGCCAAGCCCGACGTGCTCTTGCTGGACGAGCCCACCAACCACCTGGATCTCGACTCCATCGCCTGGCTGGAAGACCTGCTGATCGATTTCAAGGGCAGCCTCATCACCATCACCCATGATCGCGCGTTTCTCGACCGCGTTGCCACGCGCATCGTGGAGCTGGATCGTGGACAACTGCGCTCCTACCCCGGCAACTTCGCGGCCTATGTGACGCAAAAGGAAGATCAGCTTGCGCAGGAGGCCGTCATCAACGCCAAGGCCGACAAGTTGCTCGCGCAGGAAGAAGTCTGGATTCGCAAGGGCGTCGAAGCGCGGCGCACGCGTGCGCAGGGCCGCATCACGCGGCTGGAGAACATGCGCGCCAGGCGCGAGGCGCGCCGGGAAGCGCTGGGCAGCGTGCGGATGGATATCGCTTCGGGCACACAGACCAGCTACCAGGGCAAGATCATTGCCGAGTTGACCGACGTGAGCAAATCGTTTGGCGACAAGCTGATCGTGAAGAACTTCACCGCCACGATTCTGCGCGGCGACAAGGTGGGCCTGATCGGCCCGAACGGTGCTGGCAAGACCACGCTTTTGCGCATGATCCTGGGTGAACTCGAGCCCGACACCGGCAACGTGCGCCGGGGCAACAATCTGCAGATCGCCTATTTCGACCAGATGCGCCAGGCGATCGACATGGACGCGACGCTGGAGGACTTCATCAGTCCCGGCAGCGAATGGATCGAGATTGGCAACCAGCGCAAGCATGTGAAGAGCTATCTGGGCGATTTTCTGTTTTCGCCGGCACGCGCGAATTCGCCCGTGCGTTCGCTGTCCGGCGGCGAGCGCAACCGGCTGCTGCTCGCACGGCTGTTCGCCCGCCCGGCCAATGTGCTGGTGCTTGACGAACCGACGAACGACCTCGATATCGACACGCTCGAGTTGCTCGAAGAGCTGCTGCAGACCTACGACGGCACGGTGTTCCTCGTGAGCCACGACCGGCAGTTTCTCGACAACGTGGTGACCAGCACGATTGCCTATGAGGACGCGGGTGTGTGGCGCGAATACGAGGGCAGCGTCGAAGACTGGCTGACGCAGTCGCGTCGTCGCCGTGATCTGGCGGCCGCATCGGCCGCTCCCAAGAAGGACGCGCGCAAGGAAGAAGCCAGCGCGGCGGACAGCGATAAGCTCGCAGGTGCCGGTGGCAATCCGCCCGCCGCTCTCAACAAACGCAAGCTCAGCTACAAGGAACAGCGCGAGCTGGAACAACTGCCCGCGCAGATCGAAACGCTCGAAAACGAGCAGAAGGCGATCCAGTCCGAACTCGCGGACGGCGCCATCTATGCACGCGACGGAGCGCGCGCTGCGGCCCTGCATGCACGCGAAGGCGAGATCGAAGAGCTGTTGATGCAGGCACTGGAACGCTGGTCGGAACTCTCGTCCTGAGCCCAGGCCAGTCAGTATGGCGGCTCGTCCGGCGCGCTGCCGGGTGCCATGCACCGGTGCAGCCGCGCCAGCACGGCGGGTGCAATCTGGGGCAACGGCAAGACCATGTCCACCGCGCCGCGCGCTATGGCCTCGCGCGGCATGCCGAACACGACGCAAGTGGACTGATCCTGCGCGAAGTTGTAGCTGCCGGAGACCTTCATTTCACGCATCGCGGAGGCACCGTCGCTGCCCATGCCGGTGAGCATGATGCCGATCGCATTCGGGCCCGATGCGCTGGCGATGGAACGAAACAGCACGTCCACCGACGGCTTGTGCCGATTGACGGGATCGCCGTCGAAGATCGATGCCAGATAACGCCCCATGCGTCGCACCACCGCGAAGTGCTTTCCGCCCGGGCGATGTAGGCATGGCCGGGCAGCAACGGCTCGCCATGCAGGGCTTCGGTCACGATCACGCTACACAACTCGTTGAGGCGCGCGGCGAAACTGGTCGTGAAGCCTGCGGGCATGTGCTGGACGATAACGATGGGCGGCGCGTCGGCGGGCATGTGGGCCAGCACTTCGCGCACCGCTTCGGTTCCGCCGTGGATGCGCCGATGCCGATCAGCTTGTCGCCGAGCAGCGGTGATGGCAGACGCAGCGGCTGGGTCGTCTGCAACTGCGGTGCAGCCTGCGCGCCCGTGAGCGCGCGCAGGCGTTTGACCGAGTCCAGCGACAGCGGCGGCAGACGCCTGACCTGCGCCTGCGTGGCAATGCGGATCTTCTCGACGATCTGCTGCGCGAGTTCAAGCAAGCCGTTCTCGATGCCCAGGCGCGGCTTGGCCACGAAATCCACCGCGCCCAGCTCGAGCGCCTTGAGCGTGACTTCCGCGCCGTGTTCGGTGAGCGATGAAATCATCAGCACCGGCATGGGCCGCAGACGCATGAGTCGCCCCAGAAAATCGATGCCGTCCATGTGCGGCATTTCCACGTCGAGCGTGAGCACGTCGGGATTGAGGTCGCGGATCATCTCGCGCGCGATCAGGGCATCGTTGGCCGTGCCGATGCACTCCATGTCCGGCTGACGGTTGATGATTTCCTTGAGCAGATTCCTCACCAGCGCAGAATCATCGACCACCAGAACACGTGTCTTGCCCGACATCGGCTCAGCCCCCTTTCGCTGCCCGAAGATGTCTACCGACCCGCCATGCGTTGCGCACACCACGGACGCCGCGTTGCCGCGTGCCTCCTGCGCCGCAACCGACTCCTTGTGCGTGTGCGCGAGTCGCTTGACCATGGCCCTGCCCGAGGTGCCGAAGAACACCACTTTGCGGGGATGAATGTCAAGCACATCTTCGGACACGATGGGGATGCGCTCGGTACGCAGATAGTCGCGCACGAAGTCCGTATTGCGCTCGCCGACATTCATGTTGGTGAAGCCGTGGATCACCTGTGCACCACCAAAGATCTTGGCCTGCATGCCATCGCGGCGCGCGCCCAGCTTCATCATCTCGTTGATCAGCAACTCCATCGCATACGAGCCGTAACGCCCGGACAGATCGGCAGCATCACCCACCGGCAGCATGAAATGGTTCATCCCGCCGACGCCTGCGCGGCTGTCCCACAGGCAAGCGGAGATGCACGACCCCAGCACGGTGATCAGCATCAGGTTCTCGTTGGTCACGAAGTACTCGCCCGGAAGCACCTTGACGGCGTTGTGCTGGAAATGGTTGTCGAAGAAAAAGAACCCGGCCTGCCCCGGCGCGACCGGTCGTGCCTTGAGCTGCTCCAGCGTCACATCCGGCGAGCCGCGGGCACGCGCAGTCTGCCGAGGCGCGTCTGCATTCATCGGCGGCTCCCCGTTTGCTCTTGCATCGCGGCTGCGCGGAAAATGCGTTTCATAGGCGCTCGTACACCGTCTTTCCGCGCAGAACGAACAGGTCTCTCGCGTCGCTGAAATGCTCGGCATGGCCGACGAACAGCAGGCCGCCGGGGCGCATCACCCGATGCAGCCGCTCCAGCACCCGCCGCTGCGTGGGCGCATCAAAATAGATCATGACGTTGCGGCAGAACACCGCATCGAGCGGTCGGCGGAATGGCCATTCTTCGCCGATCAGATTGATCTGCTCGAATTCCACTGCCTGCTGAAGCTCGGGCGCACCCGCACCAGCCCCGCGTTCATGCCTCTTCCCGAAGAAAGAAACGGTGCAGCCGCTCCTCGCTCAACCCCTTGAGATGGTCGGCGCGAAAGACGCCTTCGGCCGCGCGAACCAGGACCCGCGAATCAACGTCGCTTGCCGTGAGCCGGAACTGCGAAGCCCGCGCGCCCAGCGCTTCCATCGCGGTCATCATGATCGAATAGGGCTCTTCGCCGGTCGATGCGGCGCAGCTCCATACATGCCATGGGCCGCCCGGCTGCTGCGCCAGCCACGCCGCCAGCAGTTCGAAGTGATGCGGCTCGCGAAAGAAGGCCGTGAGGTTCGTGGTCAGCACGTTCACGAATTCCTGCCACTCCAGGTCATCTTCCTGCTGCTCGAGCCAGTTCAGGTAGTCATGAAAACTCTTGTGCCCGGTCTCGCGCAGGCGCCGCGCGACGCGGCTGTAGGCCATGGCCTGTTTGCCCGCGTGCAGATGAATCCCTGCGCGCGCGTGGATCAGCGCGCGGATGCGCTCGAAGTCCTGCGTGGTCCAGAGAAATTCGCGCTCGCCAATGGGTCCATCCGGCGCGTCGGCGGCGTTTCCTTGCTCCGGTGCTCTCTCGCGGCGTCGACGCGCGGCCCCGCGACCATCCGCGTTCGCGGATGCATGGGCCGGGTTCAGGAGTGCCGTGACCACCGCTGCACTCAGGCGTCGGCAGGGACCAGGCCCATGTCCACGGAGGACATCAGCTTTTCGATGTCGAGCAGGATCAGCATGCGTCCAGCCACGCTGCCAAGTCCTTCGATGGATTCGTGGTCGATGGCGCATTCGAGCTCGGGCACGCTGCTGATCTCGTCTTGCTGCAGCTTGAGCACATCGCTCACGGAGTCCACGACCACGCCGACCACGCGATCCAGCAGGTTCAGGATGATCACCACCGTGAACTCGCCGTAGTGCGGATCATCGTGCAGGTGCAGCTTCATGCGCAGATCGACGATGGGCACGATGGTGCCGCGCAGGTTCACCACGCCCTTGATGAAGACGGGTGTGCGGGCGATGCGTGTGGGCGTTTCATAGCGCCGGATCTCGCGGACCTTGAGGATGTCGATGCCGTACTCCTCGTCGGCGATGCGAAACGTCAGGTACTCCTTGCCCGGCACCGTGGCTTCCGGCATCTGCTGCACGCTCATGTCGTTCATACCAGCTCTCCCAGATCGCGTGCGGGCGAACGCGCACTGCGCGCGCGCCGCACGATGGCTGTCGCATCCAGAATCAGCGCCACGGAACCGTCTCCCATGATGGTCGCGCCGGACACGTTCGGAATCTTGCGATAGTTGCTCTCGAGGTTCTTCACCACGACCTGGTGCTGGCCGAGCAATTCATCGACCCGCAGCGCCACGCGGCTGTCCTCGACTTCCACCACGACCATGATGTCTGCATGACGCGCCTTCGACGTGCTGCGCGGCACCTCGAACAGGCTTTGCAGTTCCACCACCGGCATGAATTCGTCACGCACCTTCACGAGCGGCGCGCCCTGCGCCACCGTGTTCACGCTGCCCTCGCTCACCTGAAAGGACTCGACCACGGCGGCCAAGGGCAGGATGTAGACCTCGTCGCCAACCGCAACCGACATGCCGTCCATGATCGCCAGCGTGAGCGGCAGCCGCACCGAAATGCGCGTGCCATAGCCTTCGCGGAATCGATTTCCACGCTGCCGCCGAGCGCCAGAATGCTGCGCTTGACGACGTCCATTCCCACGCCGCGCCCCGACAGATCGGTGACCATGTCAGCGGTCGAGAACCCCGGCTCGAACACCAGCGACCACACATCCGGATCGCTCATCTCATCGGACACCGGCATGCCGCGTTCGCGTGCCTTGCGCAGGATCTTTTCGCGCGAAAGACCTCGCCCGTCATCGTGCACCTCGATCATGATCTGACCGCCCTGATGCGCGGCGGCGAGCGTGATCGTCCCATGCTCGGGCTTGCCCGCCGCGACCCGCTCTGCCGGTGTCTCGATGCCGTGATCACAGCTGTTGCGCACCAGATGCATGAGCGGATCGGTGATCTTCTCGACCATGCTCTTGTCAAGCTCCGTGGCCTCGCCCAGCGTGATCAGTTCGACGCTCTTGCCGCACCTGAGCGCGAGATCGCGCAACATGCGCGGAAAGCGGTTGAACACCGCCGACATGGGGATCATGCGGATCGACATCACCGATTCCTGCAACTCGCGGGTGTTGCGCTCCAAATCGGCAAGGCCCGCGAGCAGTTGCTGATTCAGGCGCGAATCCAGATCGCGACTGTTCTGGGCCAGCATGGCCTGGGTGATCACCAATTCGCCGACCAGGTTGATGAGCTGATCCACCTTGGTGACCGCCACGCGGATGGTGGCGGCTTCCACATGCGCTGCCGTGCTGCTGGCCCGGTGCTCGAAACCGCCATGGAGTTTGCTCGTCTGCGCGGCGCGGGCCGTGGCGATTGCCGCCTCGCTGCCCAGCTCGGCAGGAAGCCCCGGTGCGCCGCTGAACAGCCCGAAAAACTCGTCCTCCATGACCTCCAATGCAGGCGCATCGTCAGAGGCGGGCTGCCTTGCAGCAGCCGCCTGCACCACGGCGCTGGTCATCTCGTCGATCCCCAACTGGTCTTGCGAGAGATGAAAGGCCAGCAGGTCGCGCAGATCATCATCCGACAGGCGGGTCTCGATCACCATGGCACGCGCATTCCCCTCGGGCGCGGCAAGCTCGTTGCGTTGCACCATGTCGGGCAGGCTCATCAGCAGGTCGGCAACTTCGTCGGCCGCTTCGGCGCTGTGCATCGGGCCGATGCGCAGCGCCAGTCGCCGCAGCGCGCCGGCATCGTCTCGCGCACCGGAGTGCGCGCGTTCGGATACGCTGGCGATGCCCGGGGCGCTGCGCAGGCTGCCCGAGACCAGATCGCTGATGCGGCGCACCAGCGCGGTGGCGGATGGCGGCTCACTGGTCTCGCCGTGCTGATGGCGACTCAGCAACGCGCGTGACAGGTCGGCCGCGTCCAGCAGCACGTCCACCAGTTCGGCGCCCAGGAACAGCTCGCGCCGCCGCACGCGATCAAGCAGCGATTCCATGTGGTGCGTGAGTTCGGCAATGTCGGTGAAGCCGAACGTCGCCGCGCCGCCCTTGATGGAATGGGCGCAACGGAAGATTGCGTTGAGCTGTTCGTCGTTGGCATGGGCGAGATCGACGTGCAGCAACATCTGCTCCATCTGCTCGAGGTTCTCCGCCGCCTCGTCGAAGAAGATCTGGTAGAACTGACTGAGGTCGAAGGGTGCTGGTGCGCCCGCGCCCGCTCCGTGTGGGTGGGTGTCGGCCATGCTGTGCTCCAAATGGATCGCGGTAAGGCTGAGGCCTGCGCCTCAGCGCAGAACCTTCTGGATCACTTCGATCAGGCGGTTCGGATCGAACGGCTTGACCAGCCAGCCTGTGGCGCCCGCAGCGCGTCCCGCCTGCTTCATCTGCTCGCTCGATTCGGTGGTCAGGATCAGGATCGGCGTGGTCTTGAACTTCGGGTGTTCGCGCAGCTTGCGCGTGAGGCCGATTCCGTCGAGAAAAGGCATGTTCTGGTCGGCCAGCACCAGATCGATGTCGTGCAATTCCGCCTTTTCGAGTGCATCCTGCCCATCCACCGCCTCCACGACGTGGTAGCCCGCTCCGGTCAGCGTGAACGACACCATCTTGCGCATGGAGGGCGAATCATCAACAGCGAGAATGGACGGCATTTGAAGGGAACCTTTATCTACTTTTATTAATACGGTGTGAGTCGTTTGGCGCGGGAACGGGCAATAGACTGAGCTTCAGAACAGCTCGATGGAGCCCGCCGCCATCTCGCTTTGCGTGACCGGATTGGGCGAGACGGCGCGGCATCGGGCGGCGCTGCGGCTTCATCGGCCTGATCCATGGCCTCGGCGCCCAACTGGAATGCACAGGAGCGCACGACCCGGGTGGTATGCGAAATCAACTGGGTCGCCATGTCGTGAAACTGCAGTTCGGTGACCGCGCTGCGCAGGGCTGCGCGCGCCTGCCCAAGGCGTACCGACTGCGCCACCACGTCGTCGCTCAGCAAACCGTCGGCCTCGCCGAAGCGCTGCAGCAGATTGTCGGTGGCATCACCCAGCAGGCCTTCCAGACGGTGGAGATCGTGCATCACCATCAACAGCGAATCCTGCAATTCGGCAACCGTCAGCACCGACACCGGAATCGCGGGATCGCCAGTACTTGTCAGCGTAGATTGCATTGGTTCTCCATGTGCGCAGGCCACCTCTCACTTCGCTCGCACCAGCTTGCCTGCATTTCAGAATGTAAATTGAATGATACCGAGTTCTCACTATCACTAGCTATATATCGCAAGTAACGGGAAAAGCAACAGGGCATACAAAATGATCTGAATGCGCGTGGTTCCCTCTCAAAATCCCCTCATGGCGCCCATTTTTCCCCGTCGGCGAAGACCATTCGCGCGAAGGGTTGAATGAATCCATTTGTTAGTTTTTTGTGTCTCCGTTAACAAATTCACGATTCTTTGGGCTGACGGATGCGATCAACCGCGCGCCTGGCTTTCGGCCACGACACGCTTCCAGACGCGCCAGAACTGTGGGTCGAGCGTGTTCGCGAAGTTGATGCGCATGAGGGTGCAGGGCCTGCGGGTGGCATGGAACAGCGCGCCGGGTGCAATCAGGTAGCCCTCGTCGAGCATGCGCTGCGCGAGCATGTCGGTGTCCACGCCGGTGTCCACCCAGCCGAACATGCCCGAAGGCTCCGCCGCGAAGGTGCAACCGGCCTCCAGCGCCAGTTGCACGCTGCGCGAACGTGCCGTGGCGATGCGCTGGCGCATGCGCTCCGCGTGGCGGCGCAACTGGCCTTGCTCGATGCACAGCGCCAGCGCCTTCTCCAGAATGCTCGGCGTCGTCAGCGTGGACAACAGCTTGGTGTCGAGCAGCCGGTCGACCAGTTCGGGCGGCGTGGCGATGTAGCCGATGCGCCAGTTGGGCGCGAGAATCTTGGCAAAACCGTTCACATAGATCGTGCGCTTGAGCCCGTCCAGACTCGACAGCCGTGTCGCGTGCTCGGGCGCGATGTGACCATAGGTGTCGTCTTCGACGACATGGAAATTGAAGCGCTCGGCCAGTTGCAGGATCTGGTGCGCGCTGCCCGGCGACAGGCTGTAGCCCGTGGGGTTGTGCAGCACGCTCACGCTCACGTAGAGTTTGGGGCATAGGTCTCGCAATAATGCGCCATCACCGCCAGATCGGGTCCGTCCGGGCCACGCGGCACCGGCAGCACGCGCATGCCGAGCGCATCGAGCCGCGCGTATTCGAGCGACCAGCCCGGTTCCTCGACCATCACCGGATCGCCCGCCTTGAGGACGGTGCGGCTCACGATGTCCAGCGCATGTGTGGCCCCGACCGTGGTCATGATCTGGCTCGGCAGGGCCGAGATGTTGACGTCCGCAAGCCGCTGCGCGAGCACCGAGCGCAGCCCGGTATCGCCGAGCGGCTCCCCGTAGCTCAGCGAGCCGGCCCGCAGCGTTTCGATGGTGGTGATCTTGCGCACCGCTGCGGGCATGAAGCGCGCCTCCTCAAGCCAGCTCACCGGCAGCACGCCCGAACCCGGCTGAGGCTTGTTCGACGCCTGGTAGAACATGCCGCGCATCAGCGAGGTGGCGTTGATCAGCGAGCCCGACGAGCGCGGCGGCATCACGCCCAGAGGCGACAGCGGATGGACTTCCGCCGCTGGCCCTTCGCCCCGGGCGAGACGCATCGGATGCCTGAGCGGAGGCGTTTTTCTGAAGCACGTCACGCACGAAGAAGCCGCGCTGGCTGCGCGCGTCGATCAGGCCCTGCGCCAGCAGCTTGTCGTATGCGGCGACCACCGTGTATGCGCTCACGCCCTGCTGATGCGCGCAGGCGCGCACCGAAGGCAGCTTGGCACCGGCAGGTAAAAGCCGCGTGCGGATGCGCTCGGCAAAGCGCTCGGCCAATTGCTCGGTAAGGGTCTGATCGGGTGTGCGGGTAAGGGCCATGGCGGTGTAATGCTGAAAAGTTCCACACGCCGATCTGTATTGGCAAACAGGCCGATACAGATCGTGATTTTGTAGAGCGAACTGTATAGGTACTGTAATGGCTATTTATCCTACAGTGAATACAAAGCAATCCATCCAACCTTTCATCGATGCCCCTCGCCGAATTCACCGCCTTGCTGGTTCTCGCCACGGCCATGAGCTTCACGCCCGGCCCGAATACCACGCTCTCGGCAGCGCTTGCGGCTAATCGCGGCATTCGTCCGGCGATGCGTTTCGTGTTCGCCGTGCCAGTGGGCTGGTGTGCTCTGCTGGTGCTGTGTTCCGCAGGTCTCGGAGCCGTGTTGCTCGCCGTGCCGGCGCTGCGCTGGGGCGTGAAGATCGTCGGTATCGGCTATCTGCTCTGGCTGGCCTTCAAACTCAGCGGCAGCGGCAAACTCTCGCAGGCCGACGCTTCGCGCATGAACATCGGCTTCTGGCAAGGCGCGGCGCTGCAATTCGTGAACATCAAGGCCTGGATGCTGGCGCTCACCATCGTTGGCAGCTGGATCATCGGTCGCGACGACGGCCTGCAACGCCTGGTCATCGTCCTTCCCGTGATGGCGGTCTTCGCCCTGTCGAGCAACCTGCTCTATGCCTGCATCGGTGCGCTGCTGCGCAACTGGCTGGCAAGCGGGCAGCGGCTCCTGTGGTTCAACCGTTTCATGGCTTTGATCCTGGTGGCTACCTCCTATTGGATGATGCGGACATGAACGTCGGCAAAACCCTGATGTTCGCCGCGCGCAGGCAATCCGCAGCGAAAATGCTGCTCACGCCCCCTCGCGACGGCATGACACTCACCCTGCAATCACTCACCGCAAGCCCGCGCGCCGCGCGCATGGGCTGCCTACACAAGAAGCAAGCAACATGACGCAATGGACTCTGGCCGCACGTGCCGAAAAAATGAACCCCTCGGTGATCCGCGAGATCCTCAAGGTGACCGAGAAGCCCGGCATCATCAGCCTTGCGGGCGGTCTGCCTTCGCCCAAGACCTTTCCGATCACCGAGTTCGCGGCCGCCGCTGCCTCGATCCTCGACAACGACGGCCCCTCGGCGCTGCAATACGCCGCGAGCGAAGGCTACATTCCGCTGCGCGAGGCGATTGCGCAATTCCTGCCCTGGGACATCAGCCCCGACCAGATCCTGATCACCACCGGCTCGCAGCAGGCGCTTGACCTGATCGGCAAGGTGCTGATCGACGCGGGCAGCCGCATTCTGGTGGAGACGCCCACTTACCTCGGGGCGCTGCAAGCGTTCTCGCCGATGGAGCCGAACGTGGTGTCGGTCGCAAGCGACGAGGAAGGCCCGCTGGTCGAGGACTTCGTCGCCAAGGCGGGCACGGGCGCCGACAAGGCCCGCTTCATGTATCTGCTGCCGAACTTCCAGAATCCCACCGGCCGCACCATGACCGAAGCGCGCCGCGCCGCGCTGGTTGCCAAGGCCCGCGAACTCGGCATTCCGCTGGTCGAGGACAACCCTATGGCGATCTGTGGTTCGACGAACAGCCGCCGCTGCCGCTCACCGCGCGCAACCCCGAGGGCTCGATCTACATGGGCTCGTTCTCCAAGGTGCTCGCTCCCGGCCTGCGCCTGGGCTACATCGTCGCGCCAAAGAACATCTACCCGAAGCTGCTGCAAGCCAAGCAGGCGGCCGATCTGCACACGCCGAGCTTCAACCAGCGCCTGATCTCCGAAGTGATGAAGGGTGGCTTTCTTGATCGCCACGTGCCGCAGATCCGCACGCTTTACAAGGAACAATGCGATGCCATGGTCGCCGCGCTCGACCGCGAAATGAAGGGCCTCGACGTGCAGTGGAATCGTCCCAAGGGCGGCATGTTCCTGTGGCTTCGACTGCCCGAAGGCATCGACACCGCCAGGCTCCTGCCCAAGGCCGTGGACCGCAATGTCGCCTTCGTGCCCGGCGCCGCCTTCTACGCGGACAACGCCGACGTGCGCACCCTGCGCCTGTCCTTCGTGACCGCCAGTGTCGAGCAGATCAATACCGCCATCGCCGCGCTGGCCGCAACGATCAAGGACGAGCTGGCAGCCCAATGAACATCCATGGATGTGCACGTTCCGAAAGACGACGCTTGAAGCGCCTTGTTGGCGTCTCGAAACGAATCATCCATCGAAGCCGCAAGGCTTCGCCATGAAGTAACAGAGAAAGCAAAAAGCCATGTTGAGACTTTGGGGTAGAACTTCTTCGATCAACGTCCGCAAGGTGATCTGGACAGCCCAGGAACTCGACCTGACCCTGCAGCGCACCGATGCCGGTGGCCAGTTCGGTCTGGTGCGTGAGGCCGAATATCTGGGCCACAATCCCAACGGCCTCGTTCCGCTCATCGAGGATGAGGACGGCTACCGCCTCTGGGAATCCAACGTCATCGTGCGTTATCTCTGTGCGCGCTATGCGCATGGCGGTCTCTATCCCGACAACATCCAGGCGCGGTTCGTCGCCGAGCAGTGGATGGACTGGCAGCAGACCGCATTTAACCCCGCTGGACGCGACGCCTTCATCCAGCTCATCAGAACACCCGCCGACCAGCGCGACGACGCACGCATCGTGCATTCGGTGAACGCCACGGTGCCGCTGCTTGCGATGCTCGAAGCGCATCTCGCCACACATGCCTACATGACGGGCGACGCCTTCACCATGGCCGACATTCCCGTCGGCTGCGAAATCCATCGCTGGTTTGGGTTGCCGCTACAGCGGCCCGCCATGCCGAACATCGACCGCTGGTTCCAGTCGCTGGTGGAGCGCAGTGGCGCGCGCGGCGTGCTCGACATGCAGATCAGTTGAGGCGTTCCATGAACCCCAAAGCACGCCGCTTCATGCAGATCGATGTATTTTCATCGTCCGCCTACAAAGGCAACCCGCTTGCCGTCGTCCTTGATGGTGAGGGATTGAGCGATGCGCAGATGCAGTCCTTCGCACGCTGGACCAACCTGTCGGAAACCACCTTCGTGCTGCCGCCCACGCAGCCCGGTGCCGACTACCGCGTGCGCATTTTCACGCCGGGCACCGAGCTTCCGTTCGCGGGCCATCCCACGCTGGGCACCTGCCACGCGTGGCTGCAGGCGGGTGGCAAGCCAAAGCAGGAAGGCCAAGTGATTCAGGAGTGCGCAAAGGGACTCATACCGATACGCGTGGACGACGGCCAGGCGAGCGCACCGCTTGCGTTCGCCGCACCGCAGTCCACTCGCCGAGCCGCCAGCGATGAACAACTCAGGTCTGCGCTCGCCGCTCTGGGACTGCGGCGCGATGAGATCGTGGACTACCAACTGCTCGACAACGGCCCGCTGTTCCTGGCGCTGCTGGTGCGCGATGCTGACCGTCTGCTCGAGCTGCAACCGGACGGTGCGGCGCTCTATGCGATGAATCTGGAGGTCGGCATCGGGCCCGCTACGCATCGCACAACACTGCATTGATTGGCCGCTCGAGCCGCGAGGCGCGCGCCTTCGGACGCAGCCCCACCGAGCACTCTCCCGATATCGAGGTGCGCGTATTCTTCAACTCCGCAACGGCCTCGGTCGAGGACCCGACCACCGGCAGCTTCAATGCAAGTTTCGCGCAATGGCTGATCGATGAAGGCCACATCGAAGCGCCCTACGTCGCAAGCCAGGGCACCTGCATCGACCGCGAGGGCCGCGTACACATCTCGCGCGATGCCCAGGGCCAGGCCTGGGTGGGCGGCGCCTGCAACACCTGCATTCAGGGAACGGTCAATCTGTGATGATGATGATGAATGCTGCAAACGCATCACGTCTTGACCACCTCGTCGTCCTCGCCGACACCTTGAACGAGGGCGTTCGCTGGTGCGAAAAGACCTTGGGCGTGATACCCGATGCGGGCGGCGAACACCCGCTCATGGGCACCCACAACCGGCTGATCAACGTGGCGTGCGCTGCATTTCCGCGTGCCTATCTGGAGATCATCGCGCTCGATGCAAAAGCGGTGCCGACGCGCTCGGCGGGCCAGCAGCGCTGGTTCGACATGGACGATCCCGTGCTGCTTGCGCAAGTCGCGCAGCACGGTCCGCAACTCATTCACTGGGTCGCCGCCGTGCCCGATCTTGCACGGGCTCACGCGGCATGGAGAACACAGCTCGGCGTTGATCGCGGCACCCTGATTCACGCCAGCCGCCCCACGGCCACGGGCCTGCTCGAATGGCAGATCACCGTGCGCGACGACGGCCAGCGGCTGATGAGCGGCTGCCTGCCCACGTTGATTCAATGGGGTGACGTGCACCCATGCGACAGCCTGCCGCCAAGCGGTGTTCGGCTCGACGCGCTGCAACTCGAACACCCCGACGCGCAGTTGCTGCGCGACGCGCTCGATGCCGCGGGGCTGCCGCGCGCGCACATCACCATCGAGCACGCAAGCACACCCGCCATCCGCGCAACGCTGTCCACACCGCGCGGCCTCGTCACACTCACCACGAGCCACGCTGCATGAACGCCAATCTTTCACCCTCTGCCATCGACACATTGCCAACGCTGGCGCAAATCGAAGCCGCCGCGCGCACCGTCTACGGCGAATTCCAGGCCACGCCGCAATACCGCTGGGCGCTGCTGTCACAGCGGCTCGGCACGGATTGCTGGCTCAAGCATGAGAACCACAACCCCGTCGGTGCCTTCAAGATTCGCGGTGGACTCACGTTTTTTGACCGGCTCGCGCAGCGCGGCGAATTGCCTGCGCAGGTGATCAGCGCCACGCGCGGCAACCACGGCCAAAGCATTGCCTGGGCCGCGCGCAAGAACGACGTGCGCTGCACCATCGTCGTGCCATATGGCAACTCGGTGGAGAAAAACGCCGCGATGCGCGCGCTCGGCGCAGAACTGATCGAGCACGGCGACGACTTCCAGGCCGCGCGCGAGCACGCCATCGCGCTGGCCGCTCAAAGCGGTGCGCTCATGGTGCCCAGCTTTCATGCAGACCTGCTCGGCGGCGTGGCCACGCTGTGGTGGGAATTCTTCAAGGCCGTTCCCGACATGGACGTGGCCTACGTGCCCATCGGTCTTGGCTCGGGCGTGTGTTCGGCCATCGCCGCCAAGCTCACGCTCAATCATCCGGTGCGCATCGTCGGCGTGGTGAGCCGGCACGCAACGACCTATGCCGACTCCATCGCGGCGGGTCGCGTGATCGAGGCGCCGGTCTCCACGCAAATCGCTGACGGCCTTGCCGTGCGCGTGGCCGATGAGACTGCGCTGGCCATCCTGATGCAGCACCTCGACCATGTGGTGCAGGTCAGCGACGACGAGGTGGCCGCCGCGATGAAAGCCATCTTTGAAGACACGCACAACGTCGCCGAGGGCGCTGGCGCAGCCGCATTCGCCGCAGCCATGCAGGAAGCCCGGCAGCTCAAGGGATTGGTCGTCGGCGCCGCGCTCTCCGGTGGCAATGTGGACGCCGCGGTGTTCTCCAGGGTACTTGCCTGAACACGCCCGCTGCCGCCCGTGATCATGGGTTCGGTACGTGGCTTGCTGCCGACTGCCGAGATGGCGCGCGGCGCAAGTCGGCGCTGAAGCGGGAGTCTCCGCAGAGACAGGTTTCAGTACCCCGCCAGACCACAATCCGCCCATGGGAACGCTCTACCTTGTGCGCCACGGTCAGGCTTCGTTTGGCGCGGACAACTACGATCAACTGAGTCCGCGCGGCCATGCGCAGGCCGTGCGGCTGGGGGAGTATTGGCGCGAGCGCGGGATGCGTTTTGACGCGGTCATGCGCGGATCGATGCTGCGCCATGAGCAGACGCTGGCGGGCATCTGCGAGGGCCTGCGGATGCCATGCGATCCGCTCGTCGTCACGCCCGCACTCAATGAATACGACAGCCACGCGCTGATCGAAGCCATCCGTCCCGGACCGCGCCTGGCAGTCAACACGCCCGAGCTGTACAAGCAGCATTTCCGCCTGCTCTGCGATGCGCTTGCGCAATGGATGAGCGGCACCGTCACACCCCAGGGCATGCCGAGCTGGGAAGATTTCTCGGGCGGCGTGCGCGGCGTGCTGGATCAGGTACGGGATCGCCACGCCGGGCATAACGTGTTGCTGGTGTCCAGTGGCGGCCCGATTGCCACGGCGATCAGCGAGGTGCTGTCCACGCCCGCCGAAATGATGATTGCGCTGAACATGCGCATCCGCAACAGCGCGGTGACGGAATTCAGCATCAGCCCCAAGCGCCTGATGCTGCAAACCTTCAACACGCTCGCGCATCTGGATTCCGACACGCACCACGACTGGATCACCTACGCGTGATCGCGCGTCAGCTCTTGGTGCGATCCACGAGCTTGAAGGTGCCACTCGCCATGCCCAGCAGGTCACCTGCGTCGTTGCGCAACTCGCCGCGCACGAAGCTCAGGCTGAGGCCGCGTTTCTCGCAGACCGCCGTGCAGATCACGTCGCCCGAAGCAGGCGCGATGTAGTGAATGGTCAGGTCCACGGTGATCACGCCATAGCGTGCGGGATCGTGGGCCCGCGCGGCGGCCGACAGTCCCACGTCGAGCAGCGTGGCAATCGCGCCGCCGTGCATGTCGCCACGGCTGTTGGTGAATTGCTGCTGGTAAGGCATGCGGATGCGTGCACGGTCATTGCCGATGGCCTCTCCCTTGAGCCCGAAGGCCTGCGCCATGGGCATAGGCAGTGCGAAGACCATGTGATCCGGTTCTGCGGGGTAGGCGGGAATGTCTGCTGCTTGGCTCATGCTGGTCGTTGAGATGAATGAAAAATCCTGGTGTTCAATCGATCACAGTGCTCTCGGCAACGTCAGCGCATGCAGTTCGGTGAGCAGCTTCGCAAGCGATGTGCCTGCGGCCTGCACGACGCGCTGGCCCTTTTGCGCACTTGCCGATGCCGCGTCGCCGACGGCGCCGCTTTCGTTGTAGTCCTCGATGGCCCAGCCCATTTTTGCGCTGCGGCCATTGCCCAGAATCTCGAATGTCTCGGCACGATCCTGCGACGTCGAGCGCCAGTGCTTCGCACGTTCCATGTGCACGGCTTCGGGCAGGAGATGCAGCATCATCGAGGTCTCGATCTGCCCGCGTGGATGCCGAAGCGATGTTCCTCGGCGCTGAATTGCTCGCTCACCTCGCCGGGCAACGGCAGGCTGAACCAGCTCGCGCTGTAGACCATCAGACCATGGTGCATGCGCAACTCGCGCGCGACGATGTCCATCACGCTGACCTGCCCGCCGTGGCCATTGAGTAGCAGGAGCTTGCCAATGCCGGCCCGCGCCACGCATGCGCCAAGCTCGGTCCACAGCGCGATGACGGTCGCTGGCGAGAGCGTCAGCGTGCCCGGATAGCTCAGGTGTTCGGTGCTCAGCCCGACATTCTGCGGCGGCAGGAAAAGCGCCGGAAGCTCCACCGGAATCTTTGGCAGGGCCGCATCGATCACGCCCTGCAACAAGGCCGCGTCCACACCAAGCGGCAAATGCGGGCCGTGCTGCTCGACGGCGGCGACGGGCAGTACGGCGATGGTGGCTTCGGCAAGTCCGCTGGTGCGTGCAGCGGCAAAATCGTGCGCGCTCACCTGCGCCCACTGGCGCGAGGGCCAGGCATTGTGCGAGTGGGCAGATGGCGCGGTTGTCGAGAATGTGGGAGCTGTCATGGCGTAAACGGAATCGGCGAACGAACGATGGGCATCGGCCTGAAGCATTGTGGCAGCATGTGCCCGCCGCTGCGCAGCCACGCCGCTTTCGCGCCATTGTCTGGCAGATTTCAGCGGGGCCAGCGATCACACTGCGCAGTTATGCCCGATCAGTCCACCAAAACAAAGCCGGAGAATCTGCCGCGACGCACACCGACACGCGACCTCACCGTCGGCCCGATCGGCATGACGCTGTTCGTGTTTTCACTGCCGATTCTGGCGGGCAACGTGCTGCAGTCGCTCAACGGCTCGATCAATGCGATGTGGATCGGACGCTTTCTGGGCGAAGCCGCGCTCACCGCGACGGCCAATGCCAACAATGTGATGTTCGCCCTGATCGGCCTGATTTTCGGCGTCGGCATGGCGGCGTCCATTCTGGTGGCGCAAGCCATGGGCGCGCACAACGTCGCGCAGGCCAAGCGTGTGCTGGGTTCGAGCGCGACGTTCTTCGGCGCGGCATCGGTGGTGATCGCCGCCATTGGCTGGCCGCTGTCGCGCAAACTGATGGTGTGGATGGGCACGCCCGCCGACGCACTGCCGCTGGCGCAGGCCTATCTTGAAGTCATCTTCCTCGCGATTCCGCTGCTGTATCTGTTCGCCTTCGTCTCGGCGGTGCTGCGCGGTGCGGGCGATACCAAAACGCCGTTCTGGTTTCTGCTACTCGTGGTGGTTCTCGATACCGCGCTCAACCCGCTGCTGATCTTCGGCTGGGGTCCGTGCCCAGGCTGGGTATGACGGGGTCGGCGCTTGCCACCTTCATCGCCAATGCCATCGGTTTCGCCCTGATGCTGCTTTGGCTGCGCATGCGGGCCCATCCGCTGTGGATCGGCAGCCAGGAGCTGGGGCTGTTCAAGCCGGACTGGACCATCCTCAAGGCGCTGATCACCAAGGGGCTGCCCATGGGCGCGCAGATGGTGATGATCTCGCTTGCCATGATCGCCATGATCTCGATGGTGAATGCCTACGGCGTGCACACCGCGTCGGCCTATGGCGCCGCGCTCCAGCTATGGACCTACGTGCAGATGCCCGCCATGGCCATTGGCGCGGCGTGTTCGTCGATGGCTGCGCAGAACGTGGGCGCGCAGTTGTGGGATCGCGTGGAAGGCACGGCGCGCGCGGGCGTGATCTGCAACATCGCCATGACCGGCACGCTGATCGCGATCATCGTGCTGGCCGACCGTTTCATGATGGGCTGGTTTCTGCCGCCGGGGAGCGAGGCCATCGAAACCGCGCGCCACCTCAACCACATCGCGATCGGATCGTTTCTGTTCTTCGGTGTGACGTTCGTGCTGTCGGGTGTCGTCCGCTCGACGGGCTCCGTCGTCCCGCCGCTCATCATTCTCGGCATCGCGATGTGGGGCATTCGCGTGCCCGTGGCACGCTTTCTGCAACCGATGTGGGGCGCAGACGCGATCTGGTGGAGCTTTCCCATCAGCGCGTTCTGCTCCATGCTGATGACCATGGCGTATTACCGCTGGGGCAACTGGCGCAAGGCGCGAATGCTGGCCCCGGCAGCCAGCGGCCAGCGATCAAGTCCTACTCGATCTTGAACCCGGTCTCCTTGACCACGCGTTTCCAGCGATCGGTATCGGCCTGGATGTGCTTGCCGAATTCCTCGGGGTTTTCAAAGCGCGGCACGTAGTCATAGGCCTTGAGTTTGGCCACCACGTCGGGGAGCTTGACGATCTTTGCCAGTTGCATGGAGAGTTCGTCGACGATGGGTTTCGGTGTGCCCTTGGGCGCAAGCATGCCCGCCCACGAGCCGAACTCCATGCCCTGGATGCCCGACTCCTTGAGCGTGGGCACCTGCGGAAACGAATCGGCCCGCTGGGGCAGAACCACGCCGAGCGCCTTCACCTTGCCGGCCTTGATCATTTCGACCGAGACAAACGAATCGAAGGAGAAATCCACCTCACCGGCCACGACGGCCTGCATCTGCGGGCTGGTGCCCTTGTATTGCGCGTTGATCACGGCTGGCGCGTTGATGGACTTCTTGAACTGTTCGGTCACCAGCGAGATCATGCTGCTGCCCGACGACGCGGACAGCGGCTTGTCGGTCTTCTTCGCCAGCGCGATCAGTTCCTGGATGTTGTTGGCCGGCAGATCCTTGCGCGCAATCACCACGAAGCCGACATCGCAGACCAGACCAATGGGCTCGAAGCTCGCGAGCGCCTCGTAGTTGGTCTTGCTGATCACCGGCGTGAGGGTCTGCGCACCGGCGGTATTGAAGAGCAGCGTGTAGCCGTCTGGCGTGGCCCGCGCGACGTATTCCGTGCCGATGGCGCCGTTGGCACCGCCCTTGTTCTCGACGATGAACGATTGCCCCAGCGCCTCGCCCATCTTCTGCAAAACGAGGCGCGCCACCACGTCGGTGGTGCCCCCGCCGGAAACGGAACGACGACGCGCACCGGCTTGTCCGGATATTTTCCCGATGCCAATGACCATTGCGGCAAACCCAGCGCGGCGACACTCGCCGCCGTTGCCGTCAAAACTCCCCGACGCGAAATCCCGTGCATGAGGCTTGTCTCCTTATAGGTTCGAAGGCTTGAGAAAAAAGATCATTGCAAGGGCCAGCGCGCAAAGTCCAATTGCAAAAGCCAATACAAGCATTCGCGCGGCGAATCACGGTCAGGAAAAAAGGCGCGCCTCACTCGAAGGGGCAGGCGCGGCAGACCGCGGTGCCGCGACGGCACTCGGTACAAACCATAGTGGCCGGTGACCGGCCTGAACGCCGATATCGCGCTGCACGGGGCGCAGGGACAATCCCGCCATACACAAGGCAAACCCGCATGGCTGACACAATAGGGAACCTAAGCCGGTCCTCAGGCTCACATCCATGGTCATGTCTTCCACACGATCGCAGCGCTGGCTGCCCACTCTTTTTTTCGTAGCGGCAAGCGCGCTGTCGTTTGGCGCGGGTGCGCAAATCCAGCTCAAGCCCAGCAGCGGCGCGGCACTGGGCAGCAGCACGGTGACCACGCCGCACGTTCAGGCCGAGCTGATTGCCCAGGCGCCCGAGGGCGTAGGCCCGGGCAAGCCTCTGTGGCTGGGCCTGTCGATCACGCACCAGCCCGAATGGCACACCTACTGGAAGAATCCCGGCGACTCGGGCCTTCCCACGCAGCTCGAATGGAAGCTGCCCGAGGGCATCGAAGCGGGCGAGATCGCCTGGCCCGTACCGCAAAAGATTCCGCTGGGAACGCTCGCCAATTTTGGCTACGAGGGCACGGTGCTTTTGCCGGTGCCGATGACCGTGGCCAGCACCTACAACCCCGGCCCGCTCGCCAAGAATGCGACCTTTCAGGTGAACGCCACCTGGCTGGTGTGCCGCAAGGAATGCATTCCCGAAGAAGGACAGTTCACGCTACAGGTACCGATACAGGGCACGACCGCCCTGCATTCGGCGGCGTTCGAAGCAGCGGCCAAAGCCCATCCGGCCAACCTGCCTGCGGACGCGAGCGCCAGGGGTTCGGTAAAGGTCGACGGTGACGCGCTGTCGGTACGCGTGGCCGGACTGCCCGCCAGCATCAAGGGCAAGACGCTCGCGTTCTTCCCCGAAACCGAAGCCGTGATCGAGACCGCCGCCGACATCCAGCAACAGTGGGATGGCGATGTCTGGACCGCGCGCGTGCCGCTGTCCAGGCAGCGCAGCGAAAGCCCCTCGCCCATGCCCATCGTCGTCGCGAGCGACGGCCAGGGCTGGCGTGCCGAATTGCCGGTCGATGGCGGCTGGCCCGCAACGGCGGCACCCGCCACCGTGTCGCCCGCGCTGGAGGCCGCGCTCAAGGCCAATGCGCAATTGGGCGGCGGGCAGGCGACTGTCGGCAACCCCAATGCCGGGACAACGCCGTCTTCGATCTCTGCCGCGCCGGTTGGTATCTGGCTCACGGCGCTGTTCGGTGCCCTCGTTGGCGGCCTGATCCTGAACCTCATGCCGTGCGTGTTTCCGGTACTTGCGATCAAGGTGGTCGGCTTCGCGCAGCATTCGCAGGATCGCCGCGCGCATCGCGTGAGCGGCGTGGCCTACACCGCTGGCGTGGTGCTGTCGTTTCTCGCGCTCGGCGCACTGATGCTCGGCCTGCGTGCTGCGGGCGAGGCCGTGGGCTGGGGGTTTCAGTTGCAGTCACCGGCGGTGGTGGCGGCGCTTGCCGCGCTGTTCACCATCATCGGATTGAATCTTGCGGGTGTGTTTGAAATGCGCAGCCTGCTGCCTTCCTCGGTGGCCAGCATGCAGGCCAGGCATCCGGTCGCGGATTCGTTCCTGACGGGCGTGCTTGCGGTGGCCGTGGCCTCGCCCTGCACCGCTCCATTCATGGGTGCATCGCTCGGTCTGACGGCGACGCTGCCCGCGTTCCAGGCGCTGTCCATCTTTGCGGCACTGGGCCTGGGTCTGGCCCTGCCCTATCTGCTCGCGAGCTGGATTCCCGCCGTCGCGCGCGCCATGCCGCGCCCCGGCGCTTGGATGGACACGCTGCGCCGCTTCATGGCCTTTCCGATGTTCGCGACGGTCGTGTGGCTGGTGTGGGTGCTCGGTCAGCAAAGCGGCATCAACGGTGCGGCCGCCCTGCTCGCGCTGCTCGTCGCGTTGGCGATGGCGATCTGGGCGCTGTTCTCCCTGCACGGCAAGAGCCGCATGGTTGTAGCGCCGATCTCGATGATCGTGCTGGCGGTGCTGGGCTGGATGTGGATGCCGCGCGTCACGCAGTTGCTGCCCGAGTCTTCGGTGGTCGCATCCGGAAACGTCGGCACGAACGCCTGGCGCGCGTGGCAGAGCGGCCTGCCCGAGCAGCTCGTGGCGCAAGGCCAGCCGGTGTTCGTCGATTTCACCGCCGCCTGGTGCGTGACCTGCCAGTACAACAAGACCACGACGCTCGCCGATGCCGCCGTGATGCAGGATTTCGCAAGCAGAAACGTTGCGCTGCTGCGCGCCGACTGGACACGCCGCGATCCGCAGATCACCGCCGCCTTGCGCGAACTGGGCCGCAGCGGCGTGCCGGTCTATGTGTTGTACGCGCCCGGCAAACCGCCCGTGGTGCTGACCGAATTGATCAGCAAGAGCGAGGTGCAGTCGGCGCTGGCGGCGCTCTGACCGCGGGTTAGTCCCACCGTGGATGGCGCTTGGCCTACAAGCGCCGCTCGCATGAAAGCTCTAGACTGAGGGCGTCCGGGGATACTGCATCCAATCCACACTCGGCGTCGCAGCGGCCGCGTCAAGCTCCGGATGAGTCACCAAGATGTGCCTCACTGAATCGAGTGGCCACTGCCCGCCCTGTAGCGCACAGGAGGTGGGCCATGCTTGCAACGACTTCATCGCACAACCCGATTCGCCAACCATCGCATCGTGGCCGGAATCTGCTGCTGGCCTTTGCTCTGGCAAGCCTGGCGATCGCCGGTTTCGTACTGCCCTTCGTGTGGGACGTGCTTGCCGCCATCGACAACATGCCGAAGATGCAATGGCTGCAGCCATTGCTGTCGGCCTCGCCGGTGCTCAGCTGGTTCATGATGTTTGTCTGGGGCGCGAGCATTCCGCTGATGCTGCTGTTCATGCTTCATCAGGCCCCGGCGCATCGCATCCGCAACGGCTTTGTGGTGCTGGTGCTGATGTTCATTGCCGTCACCTGGTATGTGCACATGCCGCCAGCGTACCGCTGCGATGTGCTCTATCCACAGGCAGAACTGGCATGCAGCGCGCTCAAATGGGGCTTCAGCACCAGCCTTGGTCTCGCAACGGCGGCCTATGTGTTCGCGGTGTTCGTGGTGGCGTTTTCTTCCGTCGGCTTTCTTGCGCAGAGCCTCTCCGACAAGCCCTCGGAAGCGAATCGCGCCTGAGTTGAAAGATCACGGCTGCGACGAATTCTCGCGTCGATTCCTGGCAGCGAGAACAGGGGCTTTGCGACAGGCAAGGCCCTGTTTCACTTAAAATATCATCCGGGTGCTCGTGGCGCATAGGCGCGCCGGAGCAGGTTTTTGCAGTGCTGGTCGGGCCGCCAGCGCAACCGAAGAATGCGCGGATTGCTTCGCGTGCGCGCATTCAAAAAAACCTGCTCGACACATGACACAGACCTCTTCTCACTGCGGGCCTGCCGCGCCGCTTTCCTTTGCCCATCGCTGCACCGCACGCATAGCGCGCCTCATCCATTCAGACGCCGCTGGCGGCGTGATGCTGTTGCTCGCGGCTGCCGCTGCGCTGGCGTGGGCGAACTCACCCGCGCAGGACTCCTACCATGCACTCTGGCACGCCACGCTCGGCGTTTCGCTGGGCGCGTGGGAGTTTGTGCAGAGCGCGCACTTCTGGGTCAACGACGTACTCATGACCGTGTTCTTTCTCGTCGTCGGCATGGAGATCCGGCGCGAACTGCACAGCGGCGCGCTCGCCGAGCCCCGACAGGCGCTGCTTCCGATGATGGCGGCATTGGGCGGCGTGGCCGTACCCGCGCTGGTCTATGTCGCGCTCGTTCCTGCGGGCGAACTGCTGCGCGGCTGGGCCATCCCCACGGCCACCGACATCGCGTTCGCGGTGGGCGTGCTCGCACTGCTCGGTCGCGGCATGCCACCCGCACTGCGCGTCTTCCTGCTCACGCTCGCGATCATCGACGACCTGATTGCCGTGCTGATCATCGCGCTGTTCTATTCGGGTGGACTGCAGTGGAGCATGCTGCTGATCGCCGCACTCGGCCTGCTCGGGGTGTTCTGCATGCAGGCGCTCGGCATACGCCGCGCGTGGTTCTATGTGCTGCCCGGAGCCGTGCTGTGGTGGGGCATCTGGCAGACCGGCGCGCACCCCACGCTGGCAGGCGTGGTGCTGGGCCTCGTCACTCCCGTGCAAATGCTTCAGGGTCGTGAAAGCGCAGCGCCGGTTGATCGCGTGGCCTGCTCGCTGCATCCCTGGGTGACGTTCGGCATCATGCCGCTGTTCGCACTGGCCAACGCCGGCGTCACCTTGCAGTCCGCTCCGTCAAACGCTCTCGATGCGAGCAGCGCCGTCGTGACTGCTGCCATAGCCGCTGCGCTGCTGCTGGGCAAGCCCGCTGGCGTGATGCTGATGAGCTGGCTCGCGGTGCAATCCAGGCTCTGCGCATTGCCCCCACACATGCGCTGGTCGCACATGCTGCTCGCAGGTTTGCTGTCGGGCATTGGCTTCACCATGTCGATCTTCATCGGCACGCTGGCCTTTGCCGACGCAGCGCTGCTGAACGCCGCCAAGCTCGGTGTGCTGGCAGCTTCGGCCAGCGCCGCAATCGCCGGATTGATCTGGGGTCTGCGCATCAAGGGCGCGCGTCGATGCTGAATCGGTAGACCGTCCAGTCGGGGCCCAGGCAGCAACTGAAAATAAACAGTAGACTTCAAAAAACATTTTGTTTCGATGCAGCCACTTCAGCCAGACTTTCTCACCGCCTTCGGCATGACCGCGCTTGCAGCGTTCACCGTGTCCTGGGTGATGTGGATGCTGGGTCGACAGCACTGGCGTCAGGGCATATCGCAAGCGGTTTTAAGTGCAGCACTGTTCGGCGTTGCCTATCTTTTCTTCGCGTTGCAGAGCATGCTCGCCACGGTCGAACTGCAGGTTGCGTCCAAGACCTTCATCAGCGCTGCCATGGCCGCCTTCACCGTGGCCCTGCAACGCTTTCGGCAAAGCACGGACGTCACGCGCGATAGCATCACCGTCTTCGCCCCGTTGCTGGGGTCGCTCGCACTCGCCGTGATGTATGTGCCGCAAGACCTCGGCACGTTCAACCGCCTGCAGACCCTCATCACGGTGTTGCAGACCGCCTATACCTTGATCGTCCTGCTACACATGCGTTTCCATACGCCTGGCGTGGGTTGGACATTGGTTACCGGCGCGGCCTGCGTGCAGATCGTCTCGATACTGCCACTCGCGTTCTCCAGTCATCGGCCGTCACCGGGCTTCGGGAGCGAAGCCCCGGTTGGCGCGCTACTCGCGATGTGGAGTGTCTGCCTCATGTTGTTTCTCAAGCTGATGGTGACCTCCACCGGTTTTTTGATCATGCTGCGCGACCGACAGGTTGCACTTGAACGGCATAGAGCTCAAATTGACCCGCTCACCCAACTGCCGAATCGCGCCGCCTTGGTGAGCGATCTGACCCGGGCACTCGATGCCGCCGCCAGCGCAGGAAAACCGCTATCCGTCATGATGCTGGACATTGACCATTTCAAGGGCTTCAACGACCAGCACGGCCACCTCGCGGGCGACCAGGTGCTCCGACTGGTGGCGCAGATCCTGCAACGGCAGACACGTGGCAACGACTTTGTGGCGCGCTACGGCGGCGAAGAATTCATCATCGTGCTGCCCGACACCAATGCACAGAAAGCGCTCGCCATGGCGCAACGGGTGTGCCGCGCGATCCGCACCACGCAGCTCACGCTCGCGTCGGGTGCCAAATTGAAAATCACCGTGAGCGCGGGGGTGCACGTCGGCGTGCCACACACGGGCGCGAGCTGGGAGTCCTTCGTCGCAGCCGCCGACGCGGCCATGTACGACGCCAAGCACAGCGGACGCGACCGCGTGGTGATTTCGACTTCGCCGCCTGGAAATCGCCGAGGAATGGTCGCAGCCTAAGGCTCGACTCATTCCTTTGCGACCTGCGCGTGCATTGAAAAGCAAAAGGCCAGCGAACAATCGCTGGCCTTTTGCTTGAAGCCTGAGAGAGGTTGATCTCTCTGGTGTTACTTCTTCACGACCTTCTCGACCTTGTTGGCGAGGTCGCCGGCGGCCGCTTCGGCCTTGCCTGCGTTCTTCTCGACATTGCCTTCGACCTGCATCTTGGTGTTGCCAACAGCCTTGCCGACAACTTCCTTCACTGCGCCCTTGGCTTCTTCCAGACGGCCGGTCACTTGTTCTTTCTTCATGGTCAATCTCCTCGCAATGGTTGGACAAACACAGCTTGGGTGCGCATTTGCGGAAGACACTCCGCAACGCCCCGGCAACTCGACGAGTTGTTGTGATTACTTTGCCCAATTGAGTACCCAACATCCATCGGAAAAGAGATAAGCCGCTTGTCAGCGCGCCGCCGACATGACTGTCATCAACCGGGGCCTGTTCAAGCATCGCACGGGGATTGCGTGAAGCCATATCTCGCCGGGAGATTCCGGCTATGACGCCGTCGCAGCCTGCGACAATCGCGGGATGAGCTTTCCAACCCTCTCCAACGACCAGTTTCTGCGTGCCTGCCGTCGTCAGGCCACCGAATACACACCCTTGTGGCTGATGCGTCAGGCTGGCCGCTATCTGCCGGAATACAAGGCGACGCGCGCCAAGGCGGGCAGCTTCATGGTCCTGGCCACGAACGTGGACTACGCGACCGAAGTCACTCTCCAGCCTCTGGAGCGGTTTGCGCTTGACGCGGCGATTTTGTTTTCCGACATCCTCACGGTACCCGACGCCATGGGTCTGGGGCTGTCGTTTGCCGAGGGCGAAGGCCCGCGCTTTGCCAAGGTGGTGCGCGACGAAGCCGCCGTGGCCCAGCTCGCCGTGCCGGACATGGACAAGCTGCGCTACGTGTTCGATGCCGTCACGAGCATTCGCCATGCGCTCAACGGCCGAGTGCCGCTGATTGGCTTCTCGGGCAGCCCCTGGACGCTCGCCTGCTACATGGTCGAGGGCAAGGGCAGCGACGACTATCGGCTCGTCAAGTCCCTGATGTACTCGCGCCCGGACCTGATGCACCGCATTCTCGAAGTCAATGCCGACAGCGTGGCCGCGTATCTGAACGCCCAGATCGACGCCGGTGCGCAGGCCGTGATGATTTTCGACAGTTGGGGTGGCGTGCTGGCCGATGGCGCGTTTCAGGAATTCAGCCTGGCCTACACCAGGCGCGTGCTGGCGCAGCTAAAGCGCACAGGTGCCGATAGCGCCGACGTCCCGCGCATCGTGTTCACCAAGGGCGGCGGCATCTGGATCGAAGACATGAAGCCGCTGGACTGCGAAGTGCTGGGGCTCGACTGGACGACCAACCTCGGCAAGGCGCGCGCCATCGTCGGCGGCGAGGTGGGCGGACCGGGCAAGGCACTGCAGGGCAATATCGATCCGAACGTGCTGTTTGCGCCGCCCGAGAAAATCGCGGTGCAGGTGAAACACGTGCTGGAGAGTTTTGGTGCTCCGCACACCGACGCGAGCACGACCGGCCCTACGCACATCTTCAATCTGGGCCACGGCATCAGCCAGTTCACGCCACCGGAGCATGTGGCCGCCCTGGTCGAGACCGTGCATGGCCACTCTCGCGCCATGCGCCAAGTGCCAAAGTCAAAGGCAGCCTGATGTGCGTGGGTGGACGGGGGCTTGGGTGCTCCCGGTCAGCCACTTATGCACAAATTGCGTAGAGCGAAATCATTCGGACGTTTTGTTACATCAAACTTGCCTTGGGTCAAGTTCAAAATAACAGATTTTTCTTAAGTAATTGATTTAAAACGGATTTCCACCGCCGTGAATGCGTAGTTCAGAAAAGTGGATATCGGCCATGTTCGCCATATGCCGCAAGGGCTTGGGGGACGATATCAACAAAGTTATCCACAGACATTTGAAGTTCAGGCCGTTTCCCGCTGAAAATCAATCACTTAGCGCTCAAACCGCAAGCAAAATCCCGATTCATCTGCCCCATCTACCACAATTTTCACGCGTCGATTGCTCTTGACAACGCAGTTGTACACATGCTGGAAGGAGCGGGAAGCAGGATGAAGCGGCTTGCGGCTCACACCGGCAGGATCACGGTAGCGCGGCATAAATCATTGATTTTTTTGAATATTTCCAACAGACCCATGAAATTTTGCGTTTTGTTGATTGGAGCCTTGACACACTCGACGGAAAAACGCTGATCAGAAGTTAACAAAGTTATCCACAGAGTTGACTTTCAATGCGGAAAATTCGGTGGTTTCTGCGAATGGCGCTTGAAAAAAGCGCATGATCGGTCGCCACATTTGCGGCTCACCCGACGCCTACTTCCCAACCCGTTTTGCCTTCACGGCCCCATGAGCACCGCGTCAGTCAACGATTCCTCGCTCCCTCCCGTCACGAAGCCCGCCAGCCACTGGCTCTGGGTCGCCGTGTCCACTCCTGCGCACAGCAGCGTGTCGGAGCCGCTGTCGTACCTGAGCGATGCGCCCATTGCACCTGGAACCCTGGTGCGCGTGCCGCTGGGTCGGCGCGAGGTTCTCGGCGTGGTTTGGGACGCCCCGCCCGACGGCGCCGTGCCTGATCTGCCCGAAGGGGTGACGCCGCGCTCCATTGCGGGCGTACTACAGGGCGTGGCACCACTCGACGCCAGTTGGCGCCGGCTCACGGCATTCACCGCACGCTATTACCAGCGCGCGTTGGGCGAGGTGGCGCTGGCCGCGCTGCCGCCGCAACTGCGGGATCTGACGCCCGAACAAATGGCCCGGCGTATCCAGCGCAAGACCAGGAAAAAGAAGGACATGGCAGGGGTTGCGTCCGCCGCGATACACCCGACTCCAGCGCCCGTTGCGCTGTCTGACGAGCAACGTCGGGCGACGCTGCAAATCGAGGCCGAGGACGGCCCGTTTCTGCTCTTCGGCGCAACCGGCAGTGGCAAGACCGAGGTCTATCTGCACAGCGTGCAGCGCGCGCTGGAAGCCGACCCGCGCGCGCAGGTGCTGGTCATGGTGCCGGAAATCAATCTCACGCCGCAACTCGAGGCGCGCTTTCTGGAGCGCTTCGCACCCGTCTACGGTGACGAGGCCGTGGTCTCCATGCACAGTGGCATGACCTCCGCGCAGCGGCTCAAGAGCTGGCTGGCCGCTCACACGGGCGAGGCGCGCATCGTGCTCGGCACGCGCATGGCGGTGTTCGCGAGCATGCCGCAGCTCGCGCTGATCGTTGTCGACGAGGAGCATGACGCAAGTTACAAGCAACAGGAAGGCGCACGCTACTCCGCGCGCGATCTGGCCGTGTGGCGTGGGCGCGAGCAACAGGCCAAGGTGATTCTTGGCAGCGCAACCCCGTCGCTTGAAAGCTGGCACGCCAGCCGTTCGCCAAGCACCGATGATCCGCACGGCGGGCGCTATCTGCGCCTGCATATGCCGAGCCGCATCGGCGCTGCGGAGCTGCCCCGCGTGCGTCTGGTCGACATGGGCCAGCAGCCACGCGGCGCAGTGTTTTCGCCGCCACTTTTGCAGGCGATCACGGAACGTGTCGAGCGCGGCGAACAATGCCTTGTGCTGCTCAACCGACGCGGCTTCGCGCCGGTACTGCATTGCAAGGACTGCGGCTGGAAAAGCGATTGCCCGCATTGCAGCGCGCACCAGGTGTTCCACAAGATCGACCGCACGCTGCGCTGCCACCACTGTGGCTTCACGCAGCGCGTGCCGCATGCCTGCCCGAGTTGCGGCAACGTGGACATCTCGCCCTTGGGACGCGGCACCGAGCAACTCGAAGAGCAACTGGCCGAGCTGCTGCGCAATGTGATCACACCGCAGCGGCGAGCCGCACGCGTGGCGCGCATCGATGCCGACACCACCAAAGCCAAGGGCGCGCTCGAGGAACAGCTCGCCGCCGTGCACAGCGGCGAAATCGATGTGCTGGTGGGCACGCAGATGGTAGCCAAGGGACATGATTTTCGGCGCATCACGCTGGTGGCGGCGGTGCAGCCCGACGGAGCCCTGTTCAGCAGCGATTTCCGTGCACCCGAACGCCTCTTCGCGCTGCTCATGCAGGCCGCGGGCCGCGCCGGTCGCGATGCCGACTACATCGCCGAGCAAGGCGGCAATCCGCCGGAAATGTGGATCCAGACCTGGCATCCCGAGCACAGTCTGTACACCTCGCTGCGCCGGCACGACTACCCGCGTTTCGCAGCCGAGCAACTACAGGAACGCGCCGACGCCGGCATGCCGCCGTTTGCCTACCAAGCCCTGGTGCGCGCCGACGCCCGGACGCAGGAAGCCGCGCAGGCCTTTCTGACCGCCGTGAGCGAGCGGGCCCGCGAGGCGCAGTTGCCCGGTCTCGATCACGTCTTCCTGTTCCCGCCCGTACCCATGGCCGTGCAGCGCGTAGCCAACGTGGAGCGCGCGCAGATGCTCATCGAAAGCGCACACCGTGGCGCGCTTCAGCACTTTCTCGCGGCGTGGCAATCGGTGCTGCATGCCGAGCGCGCGAATCACAAGGCCGTGATTCGCTGGCTCGTGGACGTGGACCCGCAGGCCATTTAGCAAGCAATCCTCCGCACTCGCTGCGCAAGACTGCACAACGCGATCCCCGTGCGTTGTGTGAACAGGCCCTAATCAGCCTCTTCCTCATCCGCCTTGCAGCCTGCGGGCAGGGCCTTCTGGATTCTTTTGCCCTCGCCGTAGCAATGCCACTGAACCTTGCCTTCGAGTTCGGATGGCACGAGCACGAAGTTGCCGAGCTTGGTCTGCTTGGTCAGGCTCATGCGCGTTGCGTCGTATTCAAAGCCCGCTGCCTGCGCGGCGGAGATGCCTGCGTCCTCCAGCGAATCAGGGACTTCTTCCTTGCTGACGTAATACTCGCCCAGCGCCGTGCGGGCGGCGGTCGAGTTGGCCCATTCGCTGGTCAGTTCGGCACGGCCCTGGTATTCCTGATACGCGGGCAGTGCAGCCGCCGCAAGCATGCCGATGATCGCGATGATCATCATCAAAAGGACGAGCCCACCTGCGCCGCCGCCGAAGCGTCCGGCGTAGGGAATGAAGAGCGCGAACAGATACGAGAACGGGTTGCGACCCGGCATCTTGATGTCCGGGTTGAGCACGCGCGCCACGCGCTTGGTGAGCCATGGATAGCCGCTGATCAGCTCATGCAGGTCCGGGAAGAAACCACGGTTCGTCATGGTCTGGCGTGCATAGTCCGCAAGGTTCACCAGACGCCACTTGTCCGAGCCCGCAGCCAGCACGATCAACGCCCGCGCGGCCACGTCGGAAGTGGCGCAACAGGCGCGGCCATGCATGTCGCAGGTGTACTCCTTGGCGCGCGAATAGGCGGCGCCGAGCAGTGGCAGCCACAGCACCGGCGCGCGCCAGATGTGGCCGGTCAGATGCCCCTGCTTGATGTGGCCCAGTTCATGACCAAAGTAGAAATTCACGCCGTCGGGCAGATCGTTCATCGCATCCACGGTATCCGAGAGCACGATCACGAATTCGCGGCCGAGAAAGCGGGTCGCAAAGGCGTTCATCATGCCGTCGCCCTGCAGCAGATAAGCCTCGGGCGGCTCCTTGATACCGAGCTTTTCGCAGCAGCCCAGGTACTGGCTGTACAACTCCGGCAATTGCTGGTCCGACAGCCGCACGCCGGTGCCGCGCAGCCAGGCGATCAACGCGGACTGCGCGAACAGATAGCCGATGAAGGCAAACAGCACGTAGATCAACGCCACGCCGAGCGTGCCCAAAATCAACAGAATCCAGACGATGATGCCCAGCACCAGCGTGATCGTTCCCAAAGTTTTCTCGCGTGGATAAACCAGCTTGTCCATGACGCTCCCTCTCGTTTCGTCGTTTTCACCAAGATGTCCACCATTCTGCTCAGGGCTGTGTGACAACTCAATATGGATTTGATAGCAAATAACAATCACCCACTCGGCCTCCATGCGCTCCTAATGAAATGATGTATTTCATAGATTTCACAGATGCCGCAATGACGTTTTGCCACCACACCACCTACGCCGCACGGGGTCTTCACCCCGGCAACTCGTGCATGCCCGTTCAACGAACGCCACTTCAGTCAGGGTATGCCCTGATGCGTTGACATCACCGCGTAGCGCATCGTGCGATGCTCGCGGCGCGCAGCCCACAAGGCTCGCTCGATGAACGAATGAATGGACCAATCAATCAATCGCTCCATCGATCAGCGCCTCGACCGTTCTTTCTTTATCTGGAGCAAACATGGTTGTTATCCAAGCGTTTCGCAAATCCGTCGCCGCCACCGCGCTGGCCGTCACCGTTCTGAGCGGCTTCACCGCCCTGCCCACGATCAGCTTCGCGCAGGACGCGTCATCGTCCGCCGCTGCTGCCGCCGCAGCAAAGGCCTCTGCCGCGGCCAAGCCCAATGTGGTCGTGCTGGCAACCGGCGGTACCATCGCCGGAGCCGGTGCCTCGGCCACGAACAGCGCTACCTATACCGCCGCCAAGGTGCCGGTCGACAAACTGCTGGCCGGATTGCCCGAGCTTGCCAACGTCGCCAACGTCAAGGGCGAACAGGTCTTCCAGATCGCCTCCGAGAGCTTCACCAACGACAACCTGCTCACGCTCGCCAAGCGCGTGTCGGCACTCGCCAAGCAATCGGACGTGGATGGCATCGTCATCACGCACGGCACGGACACGCTTGCCGAAACCGCCTATTTCCTGAGCCTGACCGTCAAGACCGACAAGCCCATCGTCGTCGTCGGCTCCATGCGCCCAGGCACCGCATTGTCCGCCGATGGTGCGCTGAATCTGATCAACGCCGTGAGCGTCGCCGGGGCCAAGGACTCCCGGGGCAAGGGCGTGTTCGTCACGATGAATGATGAAATCCAGACCGCGCGCGACGTGAACAAGGACATCAACATCAAGACCGGCGCTTTCACCAGCCAATGGGGCCCGCTCGGCATGGTCGTTGAAGGCAAGAACTACTGGTTCCGCGCACCCGCCAAGCGCCATACCACGCAGTCCGAATTCGACATCGACGGCATCGACAAGCTGCCGCAGGTGGACATCGTCTATGCCTACGGCAACGTGCAACCCACGGCGGTCAACGCGCTGGTCGATGCCGGCGCTAAGGCCATCGTGCACGCCGGCACGGGCAACGGCTCGGTCGCAGACCGCATGGTCAAGCCGCTGCAGGACGCGCGCGGCAAGGGCGTGCTGATCGTGCGCTCTTCGCGCGTGCCGTATGGCTTCGTGCTGCGCAACGCGGAGCAGCCTGACGACAAGTACGACTGGGTGGTGGCGCATGACATGCGGCCTGAGAAGGCTCGAATCCTGACGATGCTGGCTTTGACCAAAGGGACGGATACGAAGCAGCTTCAGCGGATGTTCTGGGAGTATTGAAGCGTTGGCCCCCTTCATCCGCCTCGTTTCCCTGGGGTGAAGTTGGGCTGTTTATGCGATTGCTGGGGTGGTTTTTCCCGGGGCCGGTACTGCCCCGGCGGGGCAGTACCTTTTGCTGGCGCGCAAAAGGCACCAAAAAGCGCTTTTAATACCTGCGGCAGAACTCGCTACGCGCTTGCGCGCTTCGCTCGGACAACCGCCGCAAGTCAGTTTGAAGAGGAGCATTCGGCACGTCGCTGCGCTCGTGAGCATCTCGCGACTTCGCGAGATGCAGTAGGCACGAGCATAGCGATGTGCCGAGCGCACCTCCCCGTATTCCACTGACTCGCGGTGATGTCCGAATGCAGCGCGCCAGCGCGAAATGAGTTTCACCGCGTGACTTCCAAGCGCATTTTTGATTACTTTTTGGGCGCACCAAAAAGTGATTGCCCCGCCGGGGGCAGTCCCGGCCTCGGGAAAACACGCCACAGCAAACAACCAAAAAAAAGAAAGAGCCCCTCTCTCAAACCATCACCCCCACCGCAACAGAAAACGTCACAAACGCCAACCCCGTCGAAACCAGAATAATCCGCGCAATCCTCCCCCATGCGCCCCAAACCGCTCCACCAGCAACGCGACATTGCTGGCGCTCGGCAGCGCCGCCAACAGCACCAGTACGGTAAGCGTGAACGGCGAGATCTGGGCTCCCATGGCGATGGCCGCTTTCGCCACGCACCACACGAGCAGTGGATGGATCAGCAGCTTGGCGAGCGCCAGAGGCACGTACTGGCCGGGCGGCACATATTCGTGCTCGTTCATTTGCGACCGGGCAAGCACGGCGCCGATGGTGAACAGCGCCACCGGGGAAGCGGCTGCGGCCAGCATCGCCAAAGTCTTGTCGACGGGCGCAGGAAGCGTCCAACCCGAGGCGGACGCCACACCGCCGAGCACGATCGACCATGGCATGGGATTGGTGAGCATGCCGCGCATCGAGTTGCGCAGCGCGGTCGACACGCCGTGCACGCCCGCCACGTCCAGGCGCGAGATCGCGATGCACAGCGACGTGGTGATGATCATGTCGATCGCCATCGTCAGGATCACCGGGCCGGCGCTTTGCTCTCCCAGCAAGGCCACGAGCAGCGGAACGCCCATGAAACCGGTATTGGGAAAGGCGGTCACCAGCGCGCCGAAGGCGGCGTCATTCCAGCCGATGCGTCCGCCGCGCCGCGTCAACGCCACGGTCACGGCCACCATGATGAGCGCGCACAGCAGATAGACACCGGCCACGGCAGGGTCGAGCAGTTGCGAAATCGGCGTCTGCGCGCCAAAGCGGTACAGCATGCACGGCAGCGCAAAGTACAACACGAAGGTGTTCAGTCCGCTGATGGCGGACAGCGCAAGCACCTGGGTCCGCGTGGCCAGAAAGCCGCACAGCACCAGGGCGAAGAACGGAAAGGTAATGGAGAAGACCGAGAGCACGATGCGGTGGATTGTCTTCGCAATCAATCTCCAGGCAAGAAGGAGCGAACGAACGAACGAAAAAAGAAAACCCGCATTGCGCGGGTTCACAAAATGCCGACTCGTGCGCTCGGCGCACATGATCGATCACCTATTCGAGATCGTCATCGGCGGCGGCGACATCGCGCCAGATCAGACGGCCAGGTTCTGCTCCACGTCCTGGGTCTTGCGGCGTGCCAGCGCCAGATTGGCCTTGGCCTTGTCCAGTACCAGATAGACGAACAGGCCGTCGTGCTTTTGCAGAGGACGAATGATGTGATAGGCCTTGCCGAGCGTGATCAAAATGTCGTCGATACGATCATTCAGGTTCAGCGACTTCATCGTCTTGAGCTTGGCACGGACCACTTCGGTGTTGCCCGCAGCCGCCAGTTCCAGGTCAACGCCGGAGCCGATGCTGCCCAGCAACATGCCGCTGCCGCTGTCCACGACAGCAGCGCACATTGCGCCGTCGATGGCCATCAGTTGGGAAAGGGATTCTTGAATGCTTGCCATGTGTTTTACCTCTTTGGTATTCAGGTGTTGGATGCGTGGATATCGCAGGAAATGAAAGAATCATGCGCGGTGAGCCCAGCCCTCATTCCCCGCGCGGGACGCTCAAACTCATTCAATCAGTCACAAATTCAAACGAAATGCTCACAAATGATTCGAGTGACGTACGTTTGCATACTTTTTGATTCATGTCAAACACGTAAACGCGCGGACATCTGTGAATTGGCTTCGGCCACAGCCCAGAGCGCACGTCCGAGAACGGCTTCCTTCCTGACAACCACGCACAGAATGCAGGGAAAGTCGCCGTTGACGTGTTGGAAGATGGCTGTGCCATCGTCTGTTTCAAACGTCAGTCGACGGCTTCCGCTGTGACCGATTTCCGCGCCCACGGCACGCGCCATGGCCATCATGGAACCTGCCATGGCAGCCATCTGCGAGCCATCCGTGTTGGGCAGCACGCCATGCGATGCAACCACGAAACCATCGGGGGTCGAGAGCAACGCGGTCTGAATTTCGGGGAACGGGGTGAAAACCTGCTCGAGAATCTGTCGTCCGGTGGCCGATACAAGCGGCGGAACTACTGAAGACACCTTGCTATTCATCATTCCTCGCCCTGCAAAGACAGCATCGAGGCCAGCACACCGACGGCATCGAGCATTTGACTACGTTCGCGCGGATCGGCCTGGAGCACAGGCACCACGCCATGCCCGGCGCGCGTGAGCGACGCGGCAAACGCATCGACCGCAGAGGCGGCCGCGTGACGGGCGCTGAGAATCAGCACCACGGGCGGTTGCTCCAGCGCGGCGACGTCCTGCAGGAGGCGCGAGGCTTCCTGCACCGCGCCAGGCTGGTTGACGTCCACCATCACGAATATGCCCATGGAAACCGACAGAATCCACTGACGCACAAAGGAAAACCGCTCCTGGCCGGGGCAACCGCACACCTGCACGCGCTCGCCGTCTCCAAGGTCGATCTCACCGAACTCGGTGCCGACGGTCGTGAACTCCTTGGCGTTGCTTGCGCGATCCAGGTTCACCACGTCGGAGGAAATCATCTTGTCGCCGCACAGGGAGCGCAGCGCCGTCGTCTTGCCGATACCCATCGCTCCGACGAGAGCGATCCGGGGTAGAGAATCCATCGCCACTTAAGACTTACCTCCCACACGGACCCAGCGCGTGAGGCGCTGAATCAAACCCACGCGGACAGGACGACCGCGATTGACCTGTTCCTGAACCGGATTGCTGGACATGACCACCGCGGCCTTGTTGTTGCCATGTACCGTCTGCCGCAGCACGCCGCGGCGATTGAGGCTGGTAATGAGCGCACGCGCCGTCTCGGGATCGAGCCCGCTGTGTCCGCACAACTGGTTCATGTTGATGGGCGCGCGCGTCAACAGCGCCATGGCGCGAACGCAGGCCCCGGTGTTGTAAGGCGCGTCCAGAGACACCCAGCTCGTGAGCTGGAATTGATCGTCCGCATTGAGTTGCTCGCCCGTTTTGGACACCGCCTGCACGGCCGAGTCAACGACGGCAGACACCTTGGCCGCCGCCATTTTCTGGCGCGCGGTCCAGTCCATCAGGAAAACCGCCGCGCGGTCCAGCGCATCGATCAGATCGGAAACTGTGAATTCGGCCGGTAGATGCGACACCCAGCGACCGGCGCGCGACTTTTCAGCAACGCTCGCCGTCTGACCCACGTAGATCACGCACGGCGTGGTCGCGGGCACGGCTTCTCCTGCCGAAGAGGCATCCAAAAGCGCCAGTTGCGCCTCACCAGTGGATGCCCTCTTCCATTCGATCAGTGACTTGCGAGCAGCCACCCCGAAAAGCGCGAGGAATCGATCCAGATACACCGGCGCCAGAAGATCCGGCGCCACCCTGCAATACTATGTTTCATGTTATTTCCACCTCGGAATCGCGTGGTTATCTAAAAATTATATTGATACAGAGCTTCCAATAAATCTCAACTAATGTCATCTCGGCATTTTTCATGCAAAAAATGACATTTGTTGACTGTTTGACTTTGATCTGGATCAAATGAACGCACGTGCATTGTTCGCCGCTGGTTGCAAAAAATATCGCAACGAAAGGCGAGTCGGTGACAATTTGCAGGGTTCCCGAAACAATCCAGAGGCCCGGGGCGCCCGTCCCGGCAAGCCTGCGCGCGGTGTCGGGGACCGGCCATCCGCTCAGAGGATCTCCAGGCGTTGCAAATATTACGTAGCGTTGCCCGCCTCACGGCCCCGTGATCCGGTTCTGACAAGGCGCGCGGAGCCTGGTCAACAAGGACATGCGCTGGTCGCTATGATTCACCGCTCCGCCTGCCGCCCCTTCACAGGTTCCAGCAGCAGAACCGTTGCCGGATTCCCTCCCAAGCCCCACCACCGCTCGTCACCATGTCCGCTGGACTCAATCTGGCTCAGCTCCAAGCCGTCCATTACACGGAAGGCCCCTGCCTCGTGCTCGCCGGTGCGGGTTCGGGAAAGACGCGCGTGATCACGCACAAGATCGCGAAGTTGATTGAAAACGGTCTGGCGCCCAAGCGCATTGCGGCCATCACCTTCACCAACAAGGCGGCGGCGGAAATGCGCGAGCGTGCGTCCGGTCTGATCGGCAGACAGGCCAGAGAGGTGCTGGTTTGCACGTTCCACGCGCTGGGCGTGCGCATGGTGCGCGAGGACGGCCACGCGCTCGGGCTCAAGCCGCAGTTCAGCATCCTCGACCAGGACGACGTCACGGGCATTCTCAAGGACTGCGCGGGCGGCACCACCGATGCGGCGACCGCCCGCCAATGGCAATGGACCATCAGCGGCTGGAAGAACAACGGCTGGGATGCGCGCAAGGCGCTGGCCATGGCCAAGGACGACAACGACCGCAGCATCGCGCTCATCATGCAGCGCTACGAAGAGCGCCTGGCGGCCTACCAGAGCGTGGATTTCGACGACCTGATCGGCATGCCGATGCGCCTTTTGAAACAGCATCCCGAAGTGCGTGAAAAGTGGCAGCGCCTGCTCGGCCATGTGCTGGTCGATGAGTATCAGGACACCAACGCGACGCAATACGAACTGTTGAAGATGCTGGTGGGCGAGCGCGCGCACTTCACCGCCGTGGGCGACGACGACCAGTCGATCTATGGCTGGCGCGGCGCGACGCTCGACAACCTCAAGAAGCTGCCGATCGACTATCCGCAACTCAGGCTCATCAAGCTCGAGCAGAACTACCGCTCGACCTCGGCGATCCTGCGCGCGGCCAACAACGTGATTCAGCCCAATCCCAAGCTGTTTCCGAAGACGCTGTTCTCGGAACTCGGCGAGGGCGAGCCGGTGCGCATCGTCGACTGCGACACCGAGGAGCACGAGGCCGAACGCACGGTCGCGCGCATCCAGAGCCTGCGCGCGTCGCACAACCCGCAGCCCGCGTGGAAAGACTTTGCGGTGCTCTACCGCGCGAACCATCAGGCCAAGCCGATTGAAAAGGCGCTGCGCAAGGCCAATATTCCCTACAAGGTCTCGGGCGGCACGAGCTTCTTTGATCGCGCGGAAATCAAGGACCTGTGTGCGTGGTTCCGCTTGTGGATCAACAACGACGACGATCCCGCGTTTCTGCGCGCCATCACCACGCCCAAGCGCGGCATCGGGCACACCACGCTCGGCAGGCTCGGCGAGTTTTCGGCGCAGCACAAGCTCAGCATGTTCGCGGCGCTGTTCAACCACATGCTCGAGGCCGTGCTGCCACGCAAGGCGCACGAGAGCGTGCTCGAATTTGGCCGCTACATCAACGACCTCGAATACCGCGCGCGCCAGACGCTGGGCGCGGAGGCATCGCGCGCCTTCATGATGGAATGGCTCAAGGAAATCGGCTACGAGCAGCATCTCTACGACAGCGAAGACAGCGAAAGCGTCGCGGCTGCGCGCTGGACCAACGTGCTCGAATTCTGCGACTGGATGGTGCAGCGCGCGGGCGGCACGATTGACGACGCCGCCGGCACCACGATGCAGACCGAAACCAAAAGCCTGCTCGAAGTGGCCAGAAACATCGCGCTGCTGTCCACCATCAGCGAGCGGGAACAGGAGCAGGACATGGTCGTGCTGTCCACGCTGCACGCCTCCAAGGGGCTCGAATGGCCACATGTCGTTCTCGCAGGCGTCACCGAAGGCATGCTGCCCTTCAAGCTCGACGACGATGACGGCAAGCAGCACAAGCTCAGCGAGGCGACCGCCGAGCGCCTGCAGGAAGAGCGTCGGCTCATGTATGTGGGCATCACGCGCGCTCAGCGCACGCTCGCGGTGAGCTGGACCAAGCGCCGCAAGAAGGGCCGCGACATGGTGGTCACCCAACCGAGCCGCTTCATCGCCGAGATGGGCCTGGATTCCGCCACTGCGCGCGAAGACCCGCGCGCCAAATTGCGCGCACTGCGCGACGAATTCGCCCGCAAGGCGCTGAGCGAATCGTCATCCTCCAAACCCTGACACCCCACAGGACGAAGACCGAACCGGATATGCAACGAGCCTTTCTCAAGACAATTGCCCTCGCGGGACTCACCATGCTGCTGACGGCCTGCGCCTCCGGCGACTTCGGCCCGCGCCCGGCCTGCCCCACCGCCGCCCAGATGGAGCAACCCGAGTTGCTCGGGCGCTGGACCGTCCAGCTCGATGGCGAGCCCGCGCCGGTCATCATCGAGCTAGGCCCGCATCCCGAGTGGACCGGCACGGTCAAGGGAACCATCACGCGCGCCGCCTACCGCTCCATCGTCGTGGGCGATGTGAACAAGGGCGAACTCACCATGGAGGAATCGCGCGACGGCAAGAGCGTCAGTGGAAACTGGGCGGGCACCGTGGTCGAAGGCAGTTGTGCCCGAGAGGTGCGCGGCGAATGGGCGGGAAGCGACGACAGCACGGCCAGGTTCACCATGCGCAAGATTGCAGGCAAACGCTGACTACTCCATGCGGTTGCGGCACAATGCGCTCGCGCTCCTGCGACCACACACCATTCATGACTACCCTCTCCTACAACCCCATCGGCTCTGCCGTCTTCGCGCTGCTGTGCGCGTCGCTCCCTGCAATGGCAGCAGCGCAGTCGCCCTCGCCAGTTCAACCGGAATCGGCTTGGCGCCAGTGCACCGCGCAGACGGAAGACGCCGCGCGCCTGGCCTGTTTTGATCAATGGTCGCGGTCGCAGCCTGCCGAACCGTCCATCGGACCGAATGTTTCCAGCGTGCCCGTGGCAGCGACGACATCGCCCGCAGGCGCGACGAATCCGGGTGCGCAGGCCAATCTGCGCCCACCGGCCGAACTGGTTGCCGATGCACCCCAGCCCAATGGCGGCTGCCGCGATGATTCGTTCTCGGAAGTCTCGCGCTTCTGGGAGCTTGAAGAAGGCACGGACTGCGGCACGTTCAGCTTTCGCGGCTACCGTCCGGTCTCCGTTCAGGCCTCGACCGGCAGCAGCATGAACAACCTGCCCCAGTCCGGCAATCCGGTGAACAACGCCACCACGGAACACATCTACGACAAGCAGGAAATGCGCCTGCAACTCTCGGTGCGCACCAAGCTCGCATCGGGACTGCTCACCGGCAGCGATTCCAAATACCGCGACTCGTTGTGGGTCGGGTACACGCAACAGTCGTCGTGGCAGCTCTTCAACTCCGGCATCTCGCGCCCGTTCCGCAACACGGACCACGAACCGGAAATCATGTACGTCTATCCAACCACGGCGGAACTGCCCATGGGCTGGCGCTGGCGCTATTCCGGCATCGGTCTCGCGCACCAATCCAACGGCCAGAGCGACCCGCTCTCGCGCAGCTGGAACCGTTACTACCTGATGACCGGCTTCGAACTCCCCAATCGCTTCACCGTCGATGCGCGGCTCTGGAAGCGCATCAAAGAGAGCGCCGAAGACGACAACAATCCGAACATCCAGAACTACATCGGCCGCGGGGAACTGCGCCTGGGCTGGAACGTCACCCAGAAGAACTGGCTGGGCGTCACCGCGCGCGGCTCCCTCAACGGCCATGGCAAGGGCTCGGGCAAGGTCGAATGGATGCACACGCTCGGCCAGGGCTGGCTCGGCGGCAAGAGCAATCTGCGCATGCACGCCACGCTGTTCAGCGGCTATGGCGACAGCCTGATCGACTACAACTTCAAGCGCACCGTGTTCTCGGTGGGTTTCAGCCTGCTCGATTTCTGACGCAATCCGTGGCGCGGCGCCGATCCGGCGGCGCGCCATGGAATATTCATATCGTCACAAAAATCGCCGCTTAGCGCCTTGCGCGCAGGGCCATGGCGCTACACAATACGTAGCACCCTCGCGCTGGCCTTGGCGTTGTTGAAAGATGGGAGACCGTGGTGGTCTCCGCAGCGTTGCGCCAAACCAGCGCGCCCCTGTCGCCATTTCTTCTTCAACGACCGAGGAATCCGCCATGGACCTGCAGTACCAGCTCAAAGCGGGCAGCTATTTCCTGTACGACCTGAGCGAAACACCGAGCCAGATCACCGGTGAGCGCCGCTACAAGCTGCGGACCGACACGGTCGCAGTGGCGTTCAACCGGCAGACCGGCGAAATCCACGAACATGGCGCTCCCACGCGCATCCAGTCATGGGCGGCTCACACCCGCCGCCGTCTGCGCGCCGCCGGTGATTGGGACGAGGCCAACAATCTGGTGGTGGTGAGCGGCCCCTGGCCGGTTGACGAACTCAACAAATGCCTGTGGAACCGCATCCACTGCCGTCGCGTTTTCCAGCGCATCGGCAGCCTGCCGCATGGCAAGTTGCAAAGGCGCGAGTTTCACGAAGAGCGCATGCGCAAGGCAGCCTGAACAGACTGTTCAGGCCGCTTCGGCGTCCTGATCTCCACCCAGGTCTTCATCTTCCAGCGGCTCGATGTGCTTGACGACCAGCACCGGCAGATTGCTCTGGTGCACCACCGCCTGCGAGACCGAGCCGATCACCGCAGCGCGCATCGCGCCCAGGCCGCGTGCGCCCATCACGATGAAATCACAACCCTGAGCCTCGGCCAGATCGCACAGCGCCGCGGCGGGCGAGCCGAGCACGATTTCCGTTTCATACGGAACGTTCGCCGCGCGCACCAGCTTCTCGGCCGGCCGCGTCAGATGCTTGCCCGCCTCCACGGCCGCCTCTGCAATCGCGTCACCGCCCTGCGTGGCCAGTTCGAGGAACGAAGCCTCCTCCTGCACATGGCCGAGCACGACGACCGCGTTCAAGCCTTCGCCGATCAGCATCAGCGAGTGGCGCACGGCATCCAGCGCCAGTTCGGATCCATCGACCGCAACAAGAATTCTTACCATGTGAGTTCCTTTCGTTGTCTACCCCTGCTATCAACAGTGTAGAGCGCCGAATGCACCCGTGAAAGATTCCGCCCCGCAGTCTGGGACAATCGCGCCATCATGCTGCAGTTCGAACTACTCAAAACCGATCCCGAAAGCCACGCCCGCCGAGCCACACTCACGCTCAACCATGGCGTCGTGCAAACCCCCATCTTCATGCCGGTCGGCACATATGGCACCGTCAAGGGCGTGATGCCTCGCAGCCTCGAAGAAATGGGCGCGCAGATCATTCTCGGCAACACCTTCCACCTCTGGATGCGCCCGAGCCTGGACGTCATGAAGAGCTTCGGCGGCCTGCACGACTTCGAGAAATGGAACAAGCCCATCCTCACCGATTCGGGCGGCTTCCAGGTCTGGAGCCTCGGGGCGATGCGCAAGATCACCGAACAAGGCGTGCACTTTCAAAGCCCCGTGAATGGCGACAAGCTGTTCATGTCGCCCGAGGTGAGCATGCAGATCCAGACGATCCTGAATTCCGACATCGTCATGCAGCTCGACGAATGCACGCCCTACGAAACCAATGGCCACAAGACCACCGAGGCCGAGGCGCGCAAGTCCATGGAAATGAGCCGCCGCTGGGCGAGGCGCTCCAAAGACGAATTCGAGTGCCTCGAAAATCCCAACGCGTTGTTTGGCATCGTGCAGGGCGGCATGTTCAAGCATCTGCGCCAGGAATCGCTCGAGGGCCTGGTCGAGATGGACTTCCCGGGTTACGCGGTAGGCGGTGTCTCGGTGGGCGAACCCAAGGACGAGATGCTGGACATCATGGCCCACACGCCCCACCTGCTGCCCGCGCACAAGCCGCGCTACCTGATGGGCGTGGGCACGCCGGAAGATCTGGTGCAGGGCGTGGCGGACGGCGTCGACATGTTCGACTGCGTGATGCCCACGCGCAATGCGCGCAACGGCACGATCTTCACGCGCTACGGCGATCTCAAGCTGCGCAATGCGCGCCACAAGGTCGACCATCAGCCCATCGACACCACCTGCACCTGCCATGCGTGCGCGGGCACCAGCGGCGTGAGCTGGGACGAAGGCGGTCGCGACGGCTTCTCCCGTGCGTATTTGCATCATCTTGACCGCTGCGGCGAGATGCTCGGCCCGATGTTGACAACGATTCACAATTTGCATTACTACCTGAACCTGATGCAGGAAATGCGCGATGCGCTCGATGCCGGCACGTTCACGCAGTTCCGCGCAAGGTTCAAGTCAGACCGCGCACGCGGCGTCTGATGCGTTGAAAACCAGAGCGCCCGTGGGTGCGCGCTTTCGCGCAAGCGCTCGCGGGCGTTGACGCTCCGGGCACTTGCAGCCCGTTGGGAGACCGGCCACGCGCGCATCGAGACGCCGCGTGGCTTGGTCATTTTCACCCTCGCGGCCCGCGGTCATCGCAAAACACATTGCCGCTCATTTGCGTATTTCCAACGCGTTTTTCACGCTTTGGGGGCTCAACTGTCGCCAAACTGCGACATGCTCTATTCACGTAACCTGTTGTAAGCTATCCAGAATCTCAAACGATAGCGACGTCTACGTTCGTCAACGTTTTTCATTTTTACGAAACGTCGGGCATTTTTCCCGCCTATCTCGTCCACCCAGACGCACCGCTTTTTTTAACCAAACGCCTTTTCCATCTGCCATGGATTTCCAACGTGCCCCTCTCGAGCCCGCACCAGCGCCTTCGGCGCTGTCGGACTCGTTCGCCGCAGCGGCGCTGGGCATGACGATCTTTCTGGCCTGCATTGCCGGAACGCTCAGCCGCCCCGTGGAGTTTCTGGCGTCCTTCTGGCCCGCCAATGCGTTGATGCTCGGCCTGTTCATGCGCCGCCCAGGGCTGGCCCGCGATCCCAAGGCATGGGTGGCCAGCGCCTGCGCGTTCGTGTTTTCTTCACTGCTGATGGGCGACAGCGCAGCCGCCGCGATCTGGCTTTCCTTCGCCAATCTCGCTGGCGTGGTTGCAGGATGGCAATTCTTTCACGGCATTGACCGCAACACCGTCCTGCTGCGCGGCACGCGCTCAGCGCTGTTCCTGCTGTGTGGCTGCATCGTGCAGGCGGCGGGCGAATCCATCGTGGGATTTCCTGCGACCTCGTTCCTGTTCGGCGGCACTTCGTTCAGCGCATTCTTCATGTGGTTCAGCAGCGCCCTCATGTGCAGCATGCTGATTCTGCCCATCGTGCTGAGCGCACCCACGCTCGGGCAGGTCCGCCAGTTCAGCCTGCAGGAATGCGTCGCGCGTTTCAAGCTCGTGCACCTCGCTCCGTTGCTCGCGCTCATCGCCTGCGAGACCGTGGCCATGCTACTCGGTGGCCCCGGCTCGCTGGTGTTCGGAGTACCCGCGCTGATCTGGTGCGCCCTGCGCTACTCGCTGTTTTCCGTATCGCTGCTGTGCCTGGCGGTCGGCGTGCTCAAGTCCTACACCGCGACACTCGGACTCATCACCTACACGCCCGACCATCTGGTGGACGCCATTTCGCTGCGTGTCGGCATCACGCTGCTGTCGCTCGGCCCGCTGGCGGTCGCGAGCTTTCAATCGGTACGCAACGAACTCCTGCACAAGCTGCACCATGCCGCGCGCCACGACGCACTGACGGGCGTTTTGGGCCGCAACACCTTCATCGAACAATGTGCGCACTGGCTCCAGACGCTCGGCCTTGAACAGCATTCAGCCGCCGTTCTGATGATCGATCTGGACAATTTCAAGGGCGTGAACGACACCCACGGTCATGCTGCAGGAGACGAACTGCTGCGCGAATTCACCCGCCTCGTGATGCTGCACCTGCGACCTTCCGACTTGCTCGGTCGCATGGGCGGCGAAGAGTTCGCGCTGATGCTGCCCAACGTCAGCCGCGAAGAGGCACGCGAGGTCGCCGAGCGGCTCTGCGACGCCACGCGCCGGCACGTCTTCACGTTCAACGACGAGGTGCCGCTGCACGTCACCGTGAGCATCGGCGTCGTGCACCAGGACGCGCCCCCGAGGCACGCAATGATCGAGCAACTGCTGCGCGAAGCCGATCACGCGCTCTACCAGGCCAAGGGCACGGGCCGCAACCGCGTGGTGATGAGCGCGCACGCGGTGTATTGAGCGGCCTTAGTCGATCCGCAAGGTCTGCTGCGCGCCCGAGAGTTGCGCGCGTTGCGCGAACTGCATCACCGAATCCACCGTCACCGTTTCAATGCGGTCGGCAAAGCGCTTTTCGTTCGGATGATCATCGAAGGCCACGTTCGCCGACGTCATCCGGCCTCCCAGGCGGGTCATGGCGCCAATCTTCATTGCGCTCGGTTCGTAGCCCTTGAACCTGAGCCAGGCCTGCGCCTGCTCGCGCGTCGTGACCGTGGGCTCCATTGCCATCGCCAGCGCTTCAAGCGCCCACTGGTTGGACTGCTGGTATTTGGTGGCCCACGGATAGCTCACCATGTTGTATCGGGGCTGGTGCAGCGCCAATATCTTGCGGCGATCCTGCAGCACGCTCAGCATGCGCTCCTGCACCTCGGGGTTCGGGACGACCCAGACCGCCTCATAGCGCCACAGATCATCCAGAAAGAATTCACCCAGGCCCTGTCTGTAGATGTGCGCCACGGCCGTGCCGCATTCGTTGAGCTTGTGCACTACGCGCCAGCGGCCTTCGGGCGTCTTGTAGGCCCAGCCGAGGTGCGAATAGCGCAGCTGGTACTTGCTCAGATCCTGCCCGGCCCGCCCCAGCATGACGAGCTTCGCGCCGGTCGCGTCGAGCGCCCTGGCGGTTTGCCCGGCCAGTTCCATGCCCTTTCGGATGGTCTGCACCGTAGGCGGCTTTTGCTCGCACGAGCGGCCTGCGTGGGCCGGGCCAGCGGCCATGGTCAGCGCGGTGGCCGCGAGCGCCAGCACGGCGGCGTGGCGAAACGGCGGTAGTGGATTTCTTCGCATGCGGGGCCGCCTTTCGACTAGAGGCGTTCGTTGTGCAGCAGCGCCGTGCCAATCGCGTCGGGCACAAAGGCGATCACCGCGCCCGCCACCGACAGCACCACGCCGCCGGTAATGAGGCTGCATTCCACGGCCGTTCCCACGCCGTGCACCACGGCACGCGAGCCCTTGCCAACCACCTCGACGCTGGCCTGCGCACCGTCGGATGCACGTTCCAGCAGATACACCGTGCCGATGGCCGAGGCCTCCACGGCCTTCACCACCAGCACCGCGCCGCCGACCGACAACGCAGCGGGAATCGCCACTGCCGCACCGGCCGCCGCGCCACTGGCGCCTGCACCGACCACCACGGAGGCGATGGGCAGCATCGACAGGGCTACGGACGCGTCGCTCTGTGCATCGGCCTGAGCGGACAGGCCGCTCAACAGGCATGCAACCAGGGCCGAATGAACCAAGGTCTTGCGAATCATCGAACGCATGATTTTTTTCCTTTTATTTCGCGTTGGCAGCGAGCGATGCACTGCCTCGCGCCATCTCAAAAAACGGGGTGGATATCCGGAAGGCCGCGCTTACCTGGCCGCGGCGTCATCCGTGACCGCTGCGCTCTGGCCGTGCATTTGCGCTTCGCGGCGGCCTTGCAGGCGGGCTTCCGACAGATCGGCTTCGTAGCGGTCGCGCAGCATCTTGGCGAGCGTGAAGGCGGTGGTGATCAGGTAGAGCCAGCTCACCGCCATGAACGCCTTGTAGGTCGGGTTGATGTTCATGCCAAGCAGACCCCAGCTCGTCAGTCCCATGGCGATTGCGAAGCCGCCCCAGACCACCATGCGCCACATCGGCGTGTCGGCCCCGGCAGTACGCGTGTTCTGGCTGTCCCGTGTGAACTTGGCCAGCACGAACGTGGTGGACAGACAGAACACGTAGCCCATCACCATGAAGACCTGCTCCAGCCGCTCGCCTGGCAGCCAGGCGAGGCCCGTGGCGCAGAGAAACACCGCGATGCCGAAGGAGACCCACACCTGAAGTTGCCAGGCGCGCGTGTCACGTTGAACGACGACGAAGTTGGACGAGGAGGACATGTGAGTCGGAGCTGAAAAACAAGCTCGTTGTTGAACACGGAACGAATGTTGCCGCCTCGGCCCCGAAAAGTAGTCGAATGGATGCCGAGTTGTTTCGATGTCCACTATTAGTACCGCCATTCGATACCAAGCCGCGAAGTCCGCCCTCGATAAGCCAGCCGCGCGCCGCTCCCGCGCGCTCACTCCTTGAGCAGGGCCGCCACGCGTTCGCGCAACATCGCGGGTTGCACCTGCGATGCGGGTATCGGCGTGCCGACGTTCAGGCCCACGCGATTGAGCACGCCACGGCGGAACGGACGCACCATCGCGCCGCCTTGCTCGATGCGGCTGAAGAACGAGCCCCACAGATTGGTCAGCGCCATCGGTACGACGGGCGCATCCACGCCTTCCGCCCGCGCGCGCTCGATGATCTTCATGATGCCGCCCCTGAACTCCTGCAACTCGCCATCGCGCGTGATGCCGCCCTCGGGAAAGATCGCGAGCAGATCGCCCTCGCGCAGCACCTTCGCGGCATGTTCGAAGGCCGCCTCGTAGGTGGCGGGATCGTCCTTTGCGGAAGCCACGGGAATGGCCTTGGCCAGCTTGAAGATCCACCCGAGCACGGGTACGCGGAAGATGCGGTGATCCATGATGAAATAGATCGGCCTCGGGCTCGCGGCCATGAGCAGCACGGCGTCCACAAAGCTCACGTGATTGCAGGCCAGAATCGCAGCCCCTTGTGTCGGGATATTGTCGTCGCCGCGCACCTTGAAGCGATAGACGATGCGCGAGAGCACCCAGGCGAAAAAGCGCAGCAGGTATTCGGGCACCAGCATGAAGATGTAGAACGCCACGATGGCGTTGGCAATGCCGGTGAACAGAAAGATCTGCGGCACGGTGAACTTGGCGGCGAGCAGCGCGCCAGCGATCACCGAGCTGGCGATCATGAACAGCGCGTTGAGAATATTGTTGGCCGCGATGATGCGCGCGCGGTGCGTGGGCTGGCTGCGCAATTGAATCAGCGCATACATCGGCACGCTGTACAGGCCCGCGAACAGGCTCAGCAGCAGCAGGTCGCCCATCACGCGCCAGTGCGCGGGCACGTTGAGGAATTCGGCCGCGCTGAGCGGCGATGCCTGACCCGGCAATCCGCGCGACGCAAAGTACAGGTCGATGGCAAACACGCTCATGCCGATGGCGCCCAGCGGCACCAGACCGATTTCCACCTGACGGCGCGACAGCACTTCACACAGCAGCGAACCGACGCCGATCCCGATCGAGAACACGACCAGCAGCAGAGACGCGACCTGCTCGTTGCCGTGCAGCACCTCCTTGGCGAAGCTCGGAAACTGGCTCAGGAACACCGCGCCGAAGAACCACATCCAGCTGATGCCGAGCAGCGAACGGAACACCACGATGTTGCCGTGTGCGAGCTTGAGATTGCGCCAGGTTTCGGTGATGGGATTCCAGTTCACCACCAGGCCCGGATCGGTCGCCGGAGCCTTGGGAATCCACTGCGCGACGAGGCGTCCGATCAGCGCCAGGCCCACGCAGGCCACCGCGACGGCGGTGTGTCCGATCTGCGGCATGGCCACGAGCAGGCCACCCGCCACATTGCCCAGCAGAATCGCGACGAACGTTCCCATCTCGACCATGCCGTTGCCGCCGGTGAGTTCGCGCTCGTTGAGCGCCTGCGGCAGGTAGGCAAACTTGACCGGGCCAAACAGCGTGGAATGCAGCCCCATGAGGAACACACAGGCCAGCAAAATGGCGGCATTGCCCATGATGAAACCCGCCGCGGCAATCAGCATCACGACGATCTCGAAATCCTTCACGAAGCGAATGATGCGGGTCTTCTCGAGCTTGTCGGTGATCTGCCCGGCGGTCGCCGAGAACAGCAAAAACGGCAGGATGAACAACGCGCCGATCAGCAGTCCGGCCAGAGACGGCGGCATCCAGCTTACGCTGAGCTGGTAGGTCACCATCACGGTGAATGCGAACTTGAAGAGATTGTCGTTGGCCGCACCCGCGAACTGCGTCCAGAAAAACGGGGCGAACCGACGTTGCCTGAGCAGCGCGAACTGATTGGGATGCTGCTCATGCGCCGGGGCCTTGGCAGTGCGGTCGTCAACGGGCGATTGGTCCATGGTCTCGTTATTTCCCAAGTGTTTTTGTTCAGCAGCGCAGCGTGTCGCGTGCCGGCATTGTGCCCTTGTTCCGCGCAATGGCTGTGGCGGAGTTCACACGCAGTTTTCCCAGCGCGAGCAGCAGGGGCCACGCGGCGGCGGCTGCAAGCAGGTGCTTGGCGCTGTGACCCGAGATCAGGCCCGAACTCAATGCGAGCACCTGCGCATCGGCCAGTTCGCAGACCTTCGCCAACGCATAGAAGCCAATCACCATGCCCAGCGAGACGTGCAGGCTGCCGCTGCGTCCCGGCAGGCATGCCAGCGCGATCAACGCCAGCATTCCGCTGCCCTGCGCGACGGCCCATGGCAACATGTTGCCGCCGTGCTGCCAGATCAGCGTGGAGACCACCCCGCCGACCAGCATTGCCGCGGCGGCCAGCCACGCGGCCCGGTCGTCGCAGGTCTGCTGGATCGCCAGCCCCAGAATGCCCGCGAACGGCACGCACATGGCGAGGCGGTCCCAGACCAGCGCCGCGTCGTCGGGGCCAGGTGGTAATAGGCCGATCCGGCAAAGCAGCCGATCAGCCCCACGAAAAATACCGCCGCCATCGCTCGCGCGGTCGGGGCCACCGGCACGTCGCGTGTTCGATACAGCGCCCAAAGGCCTGCGAGACCGCCCGCGAGAAAGCCCAGATTGCTGAGTACATCCATCGCGTGCGGCAATCCGCCCCAGGCGCGTTGATCGGCAAACGCGTGATAACTCGGCGACTGCGCGAGCATCGGCCCGAACAGCGTCAAAAGCAGCCAGAGGGCGATGCCGCCGATGACGAAATACCAGGGCGCCCTTGAGGCCGGCGGAGTGCGGGTGGCGTGCAGCATGAGAAGACTCCCAAAAAATGTCGATGCCCGCAGTCTGCAAACTCAGCCACGCCAGGGCAGCGTTTTTTCGCACCGGCCCGAAGGCGCGAAACCGCTGGTATAGATAATCGATACCCATGAGCACCACCGCCGACCTCATCACCGCTCTGAAGAAAGAGCTCAAATCCGCGCAGATGACCTATGCCGATCTGGCGAAGGAACTCGACATGGCCGAGTCCAGCGTCAAGCGCATGCTGGCCCGGGGCGACATGCCGCTGACGCGCATCGACGCGATCTGCCGTGCGCTGCGTATCGATTTTGCCGATCTGGCGCGGCGCGTTGCCGACAACCAGCCGCTTCTCAAGGAACTCACGCCCGAGCAGGAACGTGCCGTGGTTGCCGACAAGAAACTGCTGCTCATGGCGATCTGCGTGCTCAGCCAGTGGACGCTGGAGCAGATCGTGGGCACCTACCGCCTGACCGAGGCCGAGGGCGTCAAATACCTCGCGCAGCTCGACCGGATCGGCATCATCGAGCTTCGGCCACTGAACCGCTACCGCCTCAAGCTCGCCAAGACCTTCCGCTGGCGTCCGCACGGCGCGGTGATGGATTTCTTTCGCGAGCATGCGGTGCTCGACTATTTTTCCGGGAGCTTCGACGGTCCCGGCGAAGGCATGCTGCTGGTGCATGGCTCGATCAGCCGCGCGGTCGCACCGGCGTTCACCGAGCGCATGCAGCGGCTCGCGCAGGACTTTTCGCAGCAGCACCTGGCCGATCAGAAGCTGCCCGCGCGTGAACTGGAAGGCTACACGCTGGTGCTGGGCATGCGCAGTTGGGAGTTCGCCGTCTTCGGACAGATGCGGCGCACCAATGCGATGTGATCGCAGATAAATGCCACCCGGTTGACGATCCAGGAGACCCGGCCCACGCAGCGAAACACTTGAACACAATACTTTGCCAAACGCTCAAATTACAGCGCGCCCAACTTCACAAGCGCGTTAGATGATTCACTCCATCGTGGCAAACAAACCAAGCCACTTTTTTGGAAGGAGCATCACATGATTCGCACACCGCTCATCGCCGCCAGCATCGCCGCTGCAGCATTCGGATTTGCAGCCAATGCAGCGCATGCAGGCCCGCAGATCAACGTGCAGATCGGCACCCCGTATCCTGCCCTCATGCCGGTGCAGTACGGTGCCCCTCCGCCTCCGCGCTATGAACGCGTGCCTGCGCCGCGTCGCGGCATGGTCTGGTCGCAGGGCCATTGGGAATGGCGCGGACAGCGTCACGTGTGGGTGCCCGGAACCTGGGTGCGCGTGCGTCCCGGCTACAGCTACCACCAGCCGGGCTGGGAGCAACGCGGGGACCGTTGGCACTACAACCGCGGCAATTGGGATCGTGACGGCGACGGCGTGGCCAATCGCCATGATCGCCGCCCCGACAACCCCTATCGCAACTGACGGCCAGCATCGTCAGGGTTCAGCGCCGGACTGCGTGCTGCCGACAAAAACCGTCAGCACCCCGGCATAGCCATATAGGCGGTGCGCGGCGATTTCTCCGCGCGCAAAGAAACCCGTCAGCGGCACATCGCCGAGCGCGCGTCGAACGATCTGCAGCTCGGCGTTGCTGCCGCCAAAGAACTCGCCGCTGCGCTCCGATCCGCTCACATAGATGGCGCCCAGAATGCGCCGTGAGAGCGTGGTCTGTTCGTATGCGGCGATGTTTTCGGGATCGGTACTGCCCGATACCGGAAGGACGTTTTCCTCGGGCTCCAGTTCCTCGCGAATTTCGGCGCAGATGCGCATCAGGTCGGCACGCGCGCTGCCTGCGTGGCGCTGGCAGAACGCGAGCAGCGTGCCGACCTCCACCGGTTCGGCGAGCGCCACGCCGCGGCGCGTGGTGTCGAGTCCCAGGATATGCCGCACGCGGGTTTCGGCACCAAAGTGTCCCGTGCTGTGCGGCTCGTGCGAACCGGCTTCGAGCAGGCCGACCATGGTCTCGCCCACCGCACGTATCGCAGGCTGGGTGTCGCCTTCGAGCGTGACGCCCAGGGTCTCGAGCAGTGCGTCGAGCGCCGGCACGCCATCGAGTTCCAGCACCAGATTGTCATGCGCAGCGGTCACCATGCCCCATGGCGCAATCGGCCGGCAGCCCTGCGTGACGCGCGACATCCATTGCACCTCCGGTCCGAACGCAACGCCCGAAAGCCCGCCCTGGAACACTCCCGAATCGTCATCGCCGGGCCGCGCGTGCTGGCGCAGCAGATCGAGCGAAAACTGCACCTGGGGCCCACGGCTTGCCGTGACGCCTCCAAACACATGGCCGGTGTTCGTGCGCTGCGCCATCTCCTCAAGAACGTCGCCGAGATCGGGCGTGAATTCGTTCGCATGCACGAGCGCCGTCTGCGCCGAAAAAAAACCATGGCCCACGCGCGGCAGCGGTGCGATGCCTGAGAAGAGACGCCACTGCGCTGGTGGCACGTCGCACAGCAATACGGAGAGCGCGGGCTCGTCGAAATACTCGACGTTGCTGGCCGCGACGCCAATGCCGACGGTTCCGCACCAGGCCTTCACGTCCGGCAGTTGCTGCGTCATGAATTCCAGCAACGGTGCAGCGTCGTTGGCGTAGTGATCGGTGATGTACAGCAGGCCGAGCGAAGGCTCGCGTGCGTATCCGGGCAAAGCCATCTGGGCGCGCAGTTGCGCAAGCACCAGAGCCGCCGCCATCCGCCATTGCGGATGGGTGGCGTGACCGGAGGGAAACAGCTTCGTCATCGTCCGTCAGCGATTGCCGTCGCGCATCACTGCCGACCGGAAGCCAACGCAGTGACTGCTCTCACCTGCCCGTCTTTGGCTTGGTGGTGCGCTTGGCGGCCGCAGGCGGTGCGGAGGCACGCTTCGCAGGCGCCGCCTTTTTCGCGGCTGGTTTCCTGGCGGCAGCCGTCTTGGCGGTCGCGGCCATTGCGGAACGCGTCATCTCCTGCGCGCCCTTCATGCTGCGCTCGGCAAATTGCGATGCCATGTCGGACGCTGCCTTGAATGCATCCTGCGCAACGCCTGCCCCGCTGCCGGGTTGATCGCGGGAGCGCTTGCCGCATGCTGGGACACATCACGCATCGCATTGGCCGCGATCTGTTGAAACTGGTTGGTGAGCGAACTCCACCATTGCACCGGATCGACCATGCCCGCAGCACCCGGCATGAAGGCCGCGGCTGCGGGTATCGCCGACGTGGCCTCTGCATCAGCGCCCGTATCCGCAGCCTCTTCCCGTGGCTCCTGCTCATGCACGGCAGCGGGTCTCGCCGGTGGCTCGGCAGACTTTGCCGCCTTGGGCTGAGTGCTCCTGGAGGCATTGCCCGGGCCCGCTGCGCCCGCCATCTGCGCGCCGAAGGCGCCCGCGAAATCACCCATCGCCACGTTCATGTTTTCCAGCGTGGCCAGCGTCATCTTCTGCACTTCGAGCGCTTGCACGGTTGCCGCCAGCGCGCGCGAATTCTGCTCCAGCCAGAACTGCACGGACTTCAATTCGTTGATGCGCTTTTCAAGCTCTTCCACGCTGACCGTGGGCGCTACCCAGCTCGCCAGTCCGGGCATCGATGAAACGCCCGTCGCAGCGCCCTTGGCAAGGTTCTGCAGAAAATCGAACCCTGGCACAAAGCGCCCAAAACCAAAGGGTGTGTTGTCGCTGTCGCTCATGATGTGTCTCCATGCGTTGGCGTGAACGTGAACATGTTTGAACAAAGATACTCGCGCACCTCACAGCTTAACGTCAACAGCAGTTCACCTGAATCGAGCCGGTTTCAAGTGGCTGTTTCGCCGCAAAACCGCTACAGAATGCAGCTTTCGGACGAATTTGAACCCGCACACCGCGCATGCTCCCGAAATCTCGCCCTAGAATGCGGCACCAGCACCGCTGGCGGCATTTCGAAATCAACACACATACAAATCAACATCATCATGGCAACTGCAAAGAAAGTGAGCGCGCCCGCGAAGAAGGCGGCTCCGGCGAAAAAGGCTTCGGCTGCACCTGCAGCAAAGAAGACGACGACAGCGGCAGCGAAGAAGGCTGCACCTGCGGCAAAGAAGGCTGCGGCAGCTCCTGCTGCACCGGCTGCCGTGAAGCCGATCAAGGACGTGTTCAACAAGTCCACTCTGATCGCTCACCTCGCCACCAGCAGCTCGGTCGAGCCCAAGGCCGTGAAGGCTGTGCTCACTGCGCTCGAAAGCGCGATCCTGGCATCGGTGCACAAGAAGGGCGCTGGCGAATTCACGCTGCCGGGTCTGCTCAAGATCGGCGTGCTGCAAGTGCCTGCCAAGAAGAAGCGTTTCGGCAAGGATCCGTTCACGGGTGAAGAGCGCTGGTTCGATGCCAAGCCGGCATCCGTGAAGATCAAGACCCGCGCGCTGAAGAAGCTCAAGGACGCGGCGGCCTGATCACCTCGGCTCAAGCATCCAAAAGAAAACCGGCCTCGTGCCGGTTTTTTCTTGGATGCCTCAGATGCACACAGGATATTCGGCTCTGGTCAGAGCCCTCATGATTTTTTGTGCACCGGCTCCGTCAGGTACAGCTCGGCCAGCCGCGCACGTTCCTTTTCGCCGACACCCAACTGCCTTTCGAGATACTGCCCGAGTCCGCCGTGGTCCGCATCCACGGCCTGCAATGCCGCCTCGAGAAAATCTTCCTGTACGCGCCAGAGAACATTGAGCACCTCGTCCGGCGCGCCGTTGTTGAAGCTGGCGGGTCGGCGGTACAGCGCATTGGTGAGCAGGTAGTCCTCCATGACCACCGGGCGCGGCACACCGAGCGACAGCAGGATCAGCGCGGCCGCAAAACCCGTGCGGTCCTTGCCCGCCGTGCAATGAAACACCAGCGGTCGGTCGTCTTCGAGCAGATGCTCGAACAGCTCGGCATATTGGCGTGCGTTGTGCGATACGAAGGCGCGGTACGTGTCCTGCATCAGGCTCACGGCAATCGGCGCGGTCATCTGTTCGCCCGCAAGCACCATCTCCTTGGCGCGCTGCACCACCGTCGGCTCGATCGACAGCGCGTGATAACGCACATTGGGAATCGCGTAGGCCAGCGCGGCGCGCTCCGCATCACCACGAAAATCGAGTGCGCGCGACACGCCGATGTCCGCAAGCGCGAGCGTGTCCTGCTCGGTCAGCGCCGCCAGATGATCGGAGCGAAAAAGCCGGCGCCAGCGAACCAGTTTCCCGTCCTGGCCCTGGTAGCCACCGATGTCGCGGAAGTTCGAAGCGCCTGCGAGATTGAGCGTACGTGTGAATTGCTGATCCATTGGAATACTGTATTGGAAATAGCTGTGTTTCGTGTGACATGAACGTCATTCCCACGACGTCTTCATTCAAGCGTCAGACGGCGGGCCAGATACAAAAAAGCAGCCAGACAGCGTTCGGCTGCCTGGCTGCGATTCGTTCGTCACTCACATCACTGGATTTCGAACTGCCCACGGTCCTTGTCCGCAATCCACTTTGGCGGCTTGCCACGGCCACTCCACGTGGCTCCGCTGTCGGGATCGCGGTACTTGGCGGGGGCCTTCACACCGGCGGGCTTCCAGGGAAACACTTGTTGGGCCGTGAATCCGAACTCGGCAATCAGCGCATGCACGGTGGCAAGCGCGGACTTGGATTCGGTTTTCATGGCGTCGGCAATCTGCTTGTCGAGTGCCTCTTTCTGGGCCAGAAGTTCTTTGTATGTAGTCATCAGGGATTGAAGATAGGGGCAAAAAAACGCAATGTCAGCACACGCGGAGCGCGAGAACGGGCCTGCGGCGCTGGCGGGAATTTTATATGCCCGTTTCCCCGGGATGAAAACGCCGAACAAAAGGCGTTGCCGCTCGACGCGTTCTTTGTCAATCTCAGCGCAGATTGGCCTTGTCCAGCCCGAACGCCGCATCATCCGCGAATTGAAGCGGAATTCCGGGTGGCCTGGGCGGCGGTCCATCGCCCCTGCCGCCATCTCGAAAACGCGCTCAGACTGCTGAACCCGAGTTGCGCGGCAACGTCGGTCAGTGTGCGGTCACCGTAGCCCATCAGGCGCTGTGCCTGCTCGGCCCTGATTTCGTTGAGCAGTTGGATGAAGGTCGTGCCCTGCGCCGTCAACCTGCGGTGCACCGTGCGACGGTCGACACCGAGATGCGCCGCGACCTGGTCTGCGCTGCAACGGCCGGTGGGCAGCAAGGCGATGATGAGTTGCTCGACCTCGTCGCGGAACCTGAGGGTGTGCGCGGCCAGATCCTCGCGCGCGAGTTGACGCGTTTGCTGGCGCATCGCGGGATCGGCAAAGTGCAGCGCCGCGTCCATGTCGGACGAGGCCAGTGCGATGCCGTTGTAGTCCTGCGAAAACAGCAGATTGCCGCCGAGGATGCTGCGGTGCCAGGTAAGACTCGCCGGTGCCGGATGCATGAAGCTCACGCTGCGCGGCTGCCAGTCCTTGCCGAGCGCAAGGCACAGCGTGTGATAGAGCGCGCCCAACGCGAGCTCGACCGATTGCCTGCCAGCACCTACGGAAGGCAGCAGCAACTGCTCTATCACGGCCACGCCGTCATATTCGTGAATTTTCGTTGTCAGGCTCTCGTTGTGCAGATAGAGATAACGCGTGAGCGTGTCAAGCGCCTGCCGCAAGGTCGGCTCGTCGCGCGCAAGCATGCCGACCAGCCCGAAGGATGAAAGCCGCCGCGTGACCGAGAGCCGCAGCCCGAACGATTCTTCGCCCGACATCTCGGCCGAAAGCTCCATGAGCCGCATCACCGCCGCCGCCGGTATGCGCAGCTCGGTGCTGTCAAAGCACGAACGCGGAAGGCCCACCGCCGCCAGCATTTCATGCGGCACAAGGCCCACGCTCTCCGCGAGATCGGCGTAGTGAGTGAGGCTTGCGCTGCGCATCAGGGCGGTCATAGAGGTTTTCCCTTGGTGTCCCGACAGGATAAATCAGTGTCCCAAATGGTCAAGCGTTTTCCCTTCTGCGTACCTACATTTCGCTCCAGGGGCCCTCTTCCATTGCGCTCCCACTTTGAAACAAAGGCACACCATGAACTTCCTCGACGGCCACCTGTTCCCCGAAAACCAGCAACCATTGATCATCACCGCCGCGCCTTACGCGCCATCGTGGATGCCTGACGACTTCCCCGGCGAGATCGCCGTAACGATGGAAGAGCAGATTCAAAAGGCGGTGGATTGCTACAACGCGGGCGCTCAGGTACTGCACCTGCACGTGCGCGAACTCGACGGTCGCGGCAGCAAGCGACTGTCCAAATTCAATGAGTTGATCGCCGGTGTGCGCGCACGCGTTCCCGAGATGATCATTCAGGTCGGCGGCTCGATCAGCTTCGCACCCGAAACCGACGGCGCCGCCGCCAAGTGGCTGTCCGACGACACGCGCCACATGCTGGCCGAACTCGATCCCAAGCCCGATCAGGTGACGGTGACGATCAACACCTCGCAGATGAACATCCTCGAGCAGTTCGACGCGCGTGACATCAAGGGCACGTCGATGGAAGATCCTGCCGTGTTCAACGCCTACAAGGAAATGACCGTGCCCGCGCAGCCGGGCTGGGCCGAGGAACACATTCGCCGCCTGACCGCGGCGGGCATCCAGAGCGCGTTCCAGTGCTACAACATCAACAGCTTCGAATCCGTGGAACGCCTGATGCGACGCGGCATCTACAAGGGTCCGCTGGTGATGAACTGGGTGGCCATCGGCGGCGGCATGGACGCGCCGAGCATCTACAGCCTGGCCAACTTCGTGCGTGCCGTTCCGGATGGCGCGATCCTGACCGTCGAGGCCTCCGTGCTCAATGTGCTGCCGATCAACATGATCGGCATCGCCATGGGTCTGCATGTGCGTTGCGGCACCGAAGACAACCTCTGGAACCAGACACGCACCAAAAAGATGGGCACGGTCGAGCAGATCGAACAACTCGTGCGGATTTCCAAAGAGTGCAGCCGCCCTATCGCCACACCGCAGCAGGCCCGCGAAATGTGTCAGATCGGCGTGTTCTACGACACGGTCGAAGAATCGCTTGAAAAGAACGGCTTCGCGCCCAATCGCAACGGCGCCCAGCAAGGCTTTCTGCGCAAGGTGGCTTGAGGAGCCCGCACGGTCCAAACATTAGCGGCATTGGCGCGCCGATGCTGCTAGGGTAGCGCGGTTCAAAGTCCATCCTTCCTCAGAAAAAAAGCGCCGCAGATCAAACTGCGGCGCTTCTTTCATTCACAACCGGTTGAACGAGTCAGTCAAGCTTCAAGCTTGCGCCTTCGGAAGATTGCCAAGGTCGACATCCCTTTGCGCGGCGGCTTGCACCTCGGCGCCGCGTACCAGTTCCGCCGCCATACGCGCGTCCGCCTCATAGGAGCGCGACGCCCTCCAGTAAAAGATCGATGCCAGAAAGCCCGCCGCCGGAATCACCGAGAGGGCGGTCTGCAAGCCCCAATGGTCGGAGATGACACCGCCAAGGAATGGCCCCACGGCCAGGCCGAACAGGTTGATCGCAAAGGCATGCACGGCGGCGCCGGTGGAACGCAGGCCCGGATGCGTCACGTCCAGAATCGCGCTGACCGAGACACCGACGGTGCAGGTCATCATCGACCCACCGGCCAGGATCAGGATGAATTGGGCGGTCTGGCCCATCGGGGCCGTGAAGGCGGTGATGAACAGCAACGCCGTGAGCACCGTTGTCATGCTGAGCAACAACAGCTTGTTGGCGCCGCGCTGTCGGCCAACGCGATCTGCGACCCAGCCCCAGAACAGCGCGCCGAACGCACCCATCAGCACCAGCACGGCTGCGTACTTGGCGGCAGTGGCCGTCGGCATGCCGTGGTAACGGTTGAAGAAGCTGGGCATCCACGACCACATGGCCGACACCACGATCATCTGGAACGAGCCTGCAATGCAGAGAACCCACATCGTCGGGCCACGGCTCAGCGTCTTGAACATGCGCGAAAGATGCGCCCCGGGTCCGCCGCTGTCCACGGTGGGTGCGATCTTCACAATCACATTCTTGTAGTCCGGCACCAGCAGAAACAGCAGCGCCATGATCATTCCCGGGAATCCCACCGCGCCAAATGCGGCACGCCATCCCCAATGATCGGCAATCACGCCGCCGAGCACTACGCCAAGCACCGCCCCCACCGAACTTGCGCCGAAGAACGCGCCCAGCAGCGTGGCATGCAGGCGCTTGGGAAAGAGCGCGCTGATGAGCGCCGAGCCGACCGAGCCATAGCCCGTCTCGCCCAGACCCACGACGGCACGCGCCGCAAACAACTGTCCATAGCTGCGCGCGAACATGCAGGCGATGGTGGCGCAGCTCCAGATCGACGCCATCACGAAAATGCTTTTCACCCGGCCAAAGCGGTCGGCCAGCATGGCCACGGGAATGCTGCCGAGCGCGACGACGACCGAGATCACCGAAACCAGTCCCCCGAGCTGCTTATCGGACAGGCCCCACTCCTCCTTCAAATGCGGGAAAAGCGAAACAATGATCTGCCGGTCGATGTAGTCCGACATCATCAGCAGAAAGATCATTGCAAAACCAAACCATGCCCGGGCACGACTGACGCTGTAGTCCGTGCGTGCGTTCGTGTCGTCGTTTGCGCTCGTGGTAATCATTGAAAGCTCCATCCCGTTGGGGATTCAGACCATTCGCCCGGCTGCCTCATCAAGGCAGCACTGACGGCATGATGGTTCATTTCCGGATTGTGCGAAGCAGCACGATGAAGTGCTGTCAGAACGTGTGACGCACGCCCGTCATAACCGCATGCACGTTCTTGTCGGCCGCGACCGGCGTTGCATACATCGGGCTCATTGCCATGTTGTCGCCCTTGTTGGTCACGTGCGCGCCTTGCAGATACAACCAGGTACGCTTGGAAAGCATGTATTCCGCGCCCACCACCAGTTGCGTTGACTTGTGGCCCGCGTTCTTGTTGTCCTTGACGTAGTAGTAGCCTGCCAGCAGGTTGATCTGCGCCGTGGGCTTCCAGCCGACCCCGACATTCATCATGTCCAGGCTGTCGGACCCGCCGGGCATCACGGCATGCGATGGGTTGCGCGCCGCGTAGTACTGCCCGCCCACCGTGTAGGCACCCCAGTTGTAGAGCGCACCGAGCGAATACAGCCGGTTGGTGTTCGCGGTGGGCGAGAAACCTGACGCTGCCGCTGCCCGCGCGCCCGCCGCCGCGTCGCCCTTGGCTGCGGCGGTATAGAGCGCCAGCGCCGTGCCGTAGTTGTTGCCGTATCCGTTGTAATACAGGGCAGAGAGCTTGAGTCCGTCCTTGGTGTAGAGCGCGGTCACGGCCTGCTGCGAATGGGCCTTGCCACCGCCTTCGCCGAACGAGTACGCAAAGTCGAGCTTCAGGTTGTTCCACACCGGTGTGGTGTAGACAATGGTGTTGTCGTCGTAGATGGTTCCAAACGCGACGTTGGAGTTATTACCGATCCACGACTTGCTCGCCGCATTCATGGACACCAGCGCCGTGAGCGCGGAGCCGAAATAGCGCATGCCGCGCACGTCGGTATGCATCATCGCCCAAGCCGCGGGAGAGAACTGGCGACCCAGTTTGATCTCGCCAAAACCGCCTGCAAGGCCGACGGTCGACATCTGGTTGAACTGCGACGTCGTCGCGCTTGAATTCGGGCCGCCCGCATTTCCATTGGCGAGATTCAGATTGCCCTGCACGTGGAATGTGGCCTTGAGGCCGCCACCAAGGTCTTCGACTCCCTTGAAACCCAGGTTGCTGGAGCCAAGGCCGCCGTCCTTCACACGCACGTCGGAGCCTTCGTATGCGGTGGTGGTCGGCAGGTAGCCGATGCCCTTGCTGTAGTTGGACATGCTGAGAATGCCAACGTCCATGGAGCCCGTGATGGTCACGCGGCTTTGCGCACCCGCCGGCAACGCGGCCACGGCAAGGGCGAAGGCGAAGGCGAAGGCGCCCAACCGGCCCATCCAGTGATGTTGTTGTGTTTTCAAGTTGTCTCCTGAATTCATTCGTGGGGTCTTGCGGATCTGCTTTCGTCCGCAATGCGTTCAACGTTTGTTCCAATTTTTTGGCTATCGACGTTGCAACGTGAATGGCAGTGTCATGTCGAGGCGTTTTTTTATTTCCGCTTTTGACGCCATTGATTTCTCTATTTGCGCCACTAGGGGATTCCCATGACATGGCCCCAAATTGGCCAAAAAAAGAGCCTGCCGGATCGCTCACCGGCAGGCCCTACGCGAGTCGCTCGCAGGAATCCCTTGAGTTACGCGGCTTCGGGCGGCGCGGCGCGAAGCTGTTTCTTGTTGACCTTGCCGACGCTGGTCTTGGGAATTTCCTTCACGAAGCGAATGCGCTCGATCTCGGGCACGGCATAGGCGCTCAGCCGCCTGGCCCGCACGTGATCAAGCAGATGCTCGCGCACCGTGGCCGCCTCCACGTCGGCCCAGGTCACCACGAAGGCCATCGGACGCTCGCCCCACTTCTCGTCGGGCACGCCGATCACGGCGGCTTCATGCACGCCGGGCACCTGCGTGATGAGCCCTTCGACCTCGATCGACGACACCCATTCACCGCCGGTCTTGATGACATCCTTGAGTCGATCCACGATCTGCACCACGCCATCCGGAAACATCACCGCAATGTCCTGCGTGTGCAGATAGCCGCCGCGCCAGAGCTCCTCCGATGCCTCGGGCTTCTTGAAATACAGCGGTGTCAGCGACGGGGATCGCAACACGATCTCGCCGCGCGTCACGCCGTCGCGCGGCACGTCCCGCATGTCCTCGTCCACCACGCGGAAGTCCACCATCAGCGACGGACGACCCGTGGAGCAGCGCAGCTTGAGATCCTCCTCGGCGCTTGCCGGAGCGCTGCGCGTCGGGGTGAGCGCAAGCGACACCACGGGGCCGGTTTCGGACATTCCGTAGCCCGCGAACACATCCATTCCCTTGTCGAGCGCTGCCTTGCAAAGCCCCGGCGGCAGCGCCGATCCGCCGATGATGACCTTCCAGCCGCTGAGGTCCTGCCCGGTCTTCTCGGCGCCGGTCACCAGCATCTGCAAGATCGTCGGCACGCAGTGCGAGAACGTCACCTTTTCCGTCTCGCGCAACCTGAGCAATACCTCGGGCACATAGCGCCCCGGCAGCACGGTGCGCAGGCCCAGCATGATGGTGATGTAGGGAAAGCCCCAGCCCAGCACATGGAACATGGGCGTGATCGGCATGTAGACGTCGGCGGTGGACAGGCGCTGGGTGCCGCCGGGCGAACACACGCTGAGCGCCGTTGCCATGGCGTGCAGCACGATATGGCGGTGGCTGTAGCACACGCCCTTCGGGTCACCCGTCGTGCCGGTGGTGTAGAAGGTCACGGCCTTGGTGTTCTCATCAAGATCGGCAAAGTCGTACTGCCTCGCGGCCTTGGTGACCAGCGCCTCGTACTCGCCCGCAAGGGCAAGCGAGGTGGCGGCCACCGAGCCATCGTCCGACAGCACCACCACGTGGCGCAGTCCCGGCAACTGGTCGCGGATCTGTTCGACGATGGGCAGGAAGTCCGTATGCACGAGCAGCACCTCGGCGTCGGAATCGATCATCGTGTAGAGGATTTGCGCGGGAGACAGCCGCACATTCACCGTGAACAGCGTGGCGCCCATCATCGGGATGCCGAAGTACGACTCGAGATAGCGATGGCTGTCCCAGTCCATGACGGCCACGGTCGTGCCGGGCTTCACGTCGAGCGCGCCCAACGCGTTCGCCAGTTGCGCGATGCGCTGGTGGAAATCGCGGAACCTGTAGCGCATCTCGCCACGGTAGGTGATTTCCTGATCGCCGTGCAGGCTCATGGCGTTGAGCAGCAACTGCTTGATCAGCAGCGGATAGGCGTAGGCCGACGCGGTCGGCTCGAGGATCAAGGCGTTGGAGTTCGTCATTTTGAAAAGGCTTTCTTCATGCTGTTGCCCGGTGGGTCAGCGCTTCCTGCATCGCGTCCAGCAAATCGGGCGCGGGCACTGCTCCGGTTCGCTGGATGCGGCGATTGAACACATAGTGCGGCACGCCGCCCGGTGCCAGCGCGCCCTGGCGCATGCCGGTGGTCAGCAAGGCCTCGGGCGACGCGGTCACGCCATGTGCATCGGCAAGCTGCGTGAGCACCGTGGTGTCGCCGAGATCCTGCCCGCGCACGAAGTAGGCGTCGTAGATGCTTTCCAGGAACGCGAACATCGCGTCGGCATGCAACTGCTCCTGCGCCGCGTTGACCAGCGCGCAGGCGAGCATCGAATTGGGAAAGCGCTCGATCGCATCGAACGCGATCCGGATGCCCACCGTGTCCGCGTGGCCCTGCACCTGCGCGCGGCGCGCAAGCACCGCCTCGCGGCTGCCGAGGCGGGCATCGTAGAACGCCTGATAGGGCACGCCGTCCATCGGAATGTGCGGCAGCAGTGAACTCGCGTGCCACAGCAGTTTCACGTCAAGCTGCGGCTGTTGCGTCTGCAAGGTGTGCAAGGCGCTGCGCAGGTTGCGAAGGCCGATCCAGCACCATGGACAGATCACGTCGAGAAAGTAGTCAACGCGCAACTCGTTCGCTGCCGCAGCGCCCGGATCGTATGGCGGTATCGTCATCGTCATGCGCTCACCCGCCCGGCTGTCAGTGGCTGCAGCAATCCATGCACGCCATCCCAGCGACCATAGCCGGAGGCCGGATTGAGATGCCCCACCTCGCCGAGATCGACGAGGCGCGCGCCCCAATCCTTCGCGAAGGATTGCGACGCCTCAAAGCGCGACAGCGGGTCATTGCGGCTCGCTGCCAGCACGGCGGGAAACGGCAGGCGTGCACGCGGAACCGGTGTCCAGCCATGGGCCTGCAATTGAGAAAGTGCGGGATAGCCTTCGGGCAGTGGCTCGTCCAGATTGGACGGCGTGGCCAGCAAGGCGCCTAGTATCGGGCGGCTCGCCTGCTGCGCCCAGTGCACGGTGGTGATCGCGCCCGCGCTGTGCGCCACCAGCACCACCGGACCCTGCACATCCGCGAGCGTTTTCGCCAGCGCGCCCACGCGTGCCGCGCGGCTGAGCTTGTCGTGTTCCAGCGGTGGCACGGTCACGGCGCGCTTGAGCTGCTTTTGCAGATGGGTCTGCCAGTGATCCTCCACATGATCGCGCAGACCCGGCACGAGCACGAAGGTCACGTCGTCGGAATACGTTGTTGCTGTGGTCGTCGTTGTCATCATGGCTGCCGTCGTTGCGCTCAGTGAGGACGCGAGCCGATGATGCCCGCGCGTTCCATCTTGCGGTGGCATGGGCCGTAGTCCATCACCGCATAGTGCTGCGTGGCGCTGTTGTCCCAGATGGCGATGCTATGGGGCTTCCAGCGCCAGCGCACCTGGTACTCGGGGATTTGCGCCTGGCTGATCAGGTAACGCAGCAGATCGCCAGAACCGGGGCTGTGGTCCTGCCCGAAGCGCACGCGCGAGGCCGTGTGGTAGTTGGTGAAATGCGTGGTGAAACCGTTCACGTAGAGAATCTTCTCGCCCGTGTCCACATGGGTGCGCACCACGGGATGCTCGGGATCGGGAAAGCGCTCCTTGAGCGCCATGCGCTTTTCGGCCGGCATGGCCGCGCCGAACGTGCACTCGATGCTGTGGCGTGCGCGCAGGTCCTGGATCTCGTCCTTCACCGGCTGCGGCAGGCGCTCGTAGGCCAGCACCATGTTGGCCCACATCGTGTCGCCACCGACGGGCGGGCATTCGAGGCAGCGCAGCACCGCGCCGAACTGCGGCACCTCGCGCCATGTGGTGTCGGAATGCCACGAGTTTTCATAACGCTCCGGCGGGCTCTCGGGCGTCTTGTAGATTTGCAGCAGCCCGGGATTCTCGGGATCAGAGCCGACGACGGGATGATCCTCCAGTTCGCCGAACCTGCGCGCAAACGCGACATGATCGGCGCGTGGAATGTTTTGATCGCGCAGAAACAGCACGCGATGCTTGAGCAGCGCCTTGCGGATTTCGGCGAACAGCGCATCGTCATGCACCGCATCGCTCAGGCTCACGCCCGTGAGTTCGGCGCCGATCGCGCAGGTCAATTGTTCAACTTGCATGGTGGTTTGTCTCCGGTTGCTTGTATTTCAGACCGTCAGGATGGCCGAGCCGATGATCTTTCGCGACTCCAGATCGCGGTGCGCCTGCGCCGCATCGGCCAGTTCGTAGCGCTGGGAGATGTCGACGCGGATGCGGCCCGCCACCACGTGCCCGAACAGTTCGTCGGCAAGACGCGCGCGATCCGCCGGGTCGGCCAAATAGTCCGCCGACGCGGGGCGCGTGAGAAACAGCGAACCCTTCATTGCCAGGATTTGCGGATTGAACGGCGGAATCATTCCCGAGGCCGTGCCCACGCAGATCATCAGCCCACGGCGCTTGAGGCTGTTGAGCGAGCCCTCGAAGGTGTCCTTGCCCACGCTGTCGTAGACCACGCTCACACCCTCGCCGTCCGTGATCTCGCGCACGCGCGCTGCCACGTCTTCATGGCTGTAATTGATGGTGTGGTTGCAACCGTGCGCCCTCGCCACTTCCGCCTTGGCGTCGGACGACACCGTGCCGATCACGGTCAGCCCCTGGAGCCTCGCCCATTGCGATACGAGCAGGCCCACGCCACCGGCCGCGGCATGCAACAGAATGGTTTCGCCGCCCTTGAAGTCGTAGATGCGGCGCATCAGATAGGCCGCCGTCAGGCCGCGCATGGTGATCGCGGCTGCGGTTTCAAACGAGATTTCGTCGGGCAGGCGGATCAGCGCCGAAGCATCGATCAGGCGCTCGGTGCTGTATGCGCCGAGCGTGTTGTGCGCGCCGGTATAGGTCACGCGGTCGCCCACCTTGAACTGCGTGACGCCCGCACCCACCGCCGTCACCGTGCCGCAGGCGTCGCTGCCGATGCCAGAGGGCAGCGGTGCCGGATAGAGGCCGGTGCGGAAATACGTGTCCGCAAAGTTCAACGCCACGGCGCCTTGCTGCAGCCGGACCTGACCCGCACCCGGATCGCCCACCGTCACGTCCTCGTAGCGCAGAACCTCGGGGCCGCCGATTTCATGGAAACGGGTCATCTTTGCCATGGATACTCCAATCAATTCAATATTCAGATTTCAACGGGATAATCCTGCCAATGGCCAAAATGCCTGGAAACGATTTACTGAAATCTTTTCAGGTGGATTTCCAACTCATTTTTCACGCGATATTGGAGTGAAATCGAGATTCAATATGCGGGCATTGGATTCGGCAGACTCTGGATTGAACTATATTCATCACCAGAAGCGTTATTTCTCTATTCGCGCCAAAATTTTTTCATTTAGCGTCACCTATGGTAAACACTTAGCAACGCAGAATCCCACATAAGCCGTTGTTTTATTTGATCTTTTCAAACATGAAACAAACCTGGCGCGCGATGACCAGTCAGCCCGAGCTTCGCGCACGGCGGGCTGGAGATATTCAAAGATCAGGAGGAATGTCGCGGTATGCGCAACGTATTTGAAGATGTGCGCTTGAAGGCACTCAAGAATTCACGCCAGCCGCGTTTGTCGCCATTGACGTGGGCTGGTGCCGAAATTCGCCTGAAACCAGCGGGTGAACGATGCCTGGCGCGAATATCCGGTGAGAGAGGCCACCTGGCCAATCGAATAGCGGCTGTTGTTCATGTAGCGCAGCACCAGATTCTTGCGCACGGTGTCGAGCACCTCCGAGAAACTCGTGCCGCTCTGGTCGAGTTGGCGCTGCAGCGTGCGCGTGCTCAGATGCATCTGCTCCGCCACGCGCTCGATGCACGCCTGCTCAAGCGGCATGAGCAGATAGATGTTCTTGCGCACCTCCTGCAGCAGCGCGTTGTCGCCCAGCGCGCGCATCGGCATGACGATGCTCTCGGCATAGCGCACGAGTTCGGGGTCCGCTGCGGGATTGGGCATGGCCATGTCGAGAGTCCGCAGCACGATGCCGTTGAACTCGCTGTTGAAGGTCACCGGGCAGCCGAAGAACTGCTTGTGCTGATATTGCTCCTGCGGTGCCGCATGCATGAACCGCACTTCCCTGGGTGACCACGCGCCACCCAACACGGCCTGGCAGGTGCGCATCATCACGCCTGCCACCAGTTCGCAGGACTGCTGTTGCGGAATCTGCGAATCGATCAACAGCTCGAAGCGCAGGATGCTCAGTTCGCCGGACTGTTCGAGCGAAATGGCGGTCGCGTCGTTGAGCAGCTTGCGATACTGGATCGCCGCCAGCCACATGTCGCGCAGCGTCGGCTTGTGGCGCATGAGCACGCCCATGATGCCGAAATCCAGCGTCTGGCGATGCTGCGCCATCTGGATGCCGAACGCGGCGCAGTGCGATTGCGCTGCCGCCAGATCGAGCAGCTTGCACAGCGTCTCGGCCGAGATGTGGCGCTCCGAATCGACCAAGGTGCTGGCGTCGAGACCCACCTGCTTGAGCAGTGCGTGCGAATTCACGCCGTGCATGTTGCAGACGTTCAAAAAGCCATTCAGCGTGACGGTTCTGACCAACGTATCCATTGCGCACCAACACAAAAAGATCGGTAGAAGTTTTCGCGACTTCGCCCTGATTCGAATCAGGGTTTATACCCCATGTCGCGCAAAGAGAAATTAGTGGCGCTTATAGAGAAAAATAGATTACCGATATTTTCTACAGTTCATCCAGCGCACGGCCACCACGGGAATTCATCAGACCAGCGCGCACCACAGGAGACAAACGGCCATGAAAACCTTCCACAACCACGGCGGCATTCTTCCCGGCACGTCCACGCGACGCGAGGTACTGCGCGCCGCGTCAGCGCTGGCGCTTGGCAGCGGCTGCGCGGGCTGGTCTCTTGCAGACACCAAGGCAACGGGTGGCGCATGGCCCGACAAGCCGGTGCGGCTCGTGATCGCCGGGCCCGCAGGCGGCTCGCCCGACATGGTGGCGCGTGCGCTGAGCGACCAGCTCGGACGATCCACCAAACAAGCATTCATCGTCGATCCCAAGCCGGGCGGCGCGGGCGTCATCGCCCTCAACGAACTGCTACAGGCGCCCGTCGATTCCTACACCCTGCTCGTGGGCGTGAGTTCGCTTGTGAGTGAGATTCCACACATCGTCAAGATGCGCCACGACACGCGCAAGGCCATCGTGCCGCTCGCCGAACTGGCGCGCGGCGGCATCGTGCTGGTGGCCGCGCCTGAGCTGCCCGTCAAGAATCTCAAGGACGTGATCGAGTTGAGCCGGGCCAGCAAGGACGGATTGAGCTATGCGTCCTACAGCCCCGGCACCATGTCGCACGTCGCTGGCCTGATCATGGGCCAGACCACCGGAGCCAGGCTCACGCACGTGGCCTACAAAGGCTCGACGGCGGGCCTGAACGACCTGATGGGCGGACATATTCCGCTGATGTTCGACGGTCTCGCCACATCGCTTCCGTTCATCCGCTCGGGCAAGATCAAGGCCATTGCGATCACGTCACCACAACGCTCGCCTTTGCTGCCCGAGGTTCCGACTTTCCAGGAACAAGGCCTTCCGCAACTCACCTATACCGGCTGGCTCGGGCTGTGGGCCAACAGCGCACTGCCTGCGGACAAACAGCAAGCCATCCGCCAGACGGTGCTTCAGGCCATGGACACGCCCGAGTTCAAGTCCACACTCGCGGGCGCAGGCTTCGAGCCAGGCACGCACCGCGACTCCGCAATGTTGCGCGCGGAACTGCTCAGCGACTACGACCGCGTGGGCAAGGTGCTGCAAGGCACGAACCTGAGGCCCTGAAAGAGATCCTCCCGGCAACACCTTCGGCGTGCAGCCGCCGACGCGTTGATTTACTGCGCAGCCCTGCGGCGTTGCTTTTCGAGCGTCCACTCATCGCATTTCTCGCGTGCGGTGCTGTAGGCCTCGCTCATGTATTCCTCGCCTGCGGTTTGAATGGTCAGTTCGAGGCGAATGCCATTCGGGTCGAAGAAATAGATCGACTCCACAAAGTGATGGTCGGTGACGCCAAGCACTTCGACACCGGCCGCTTCCAGGCGCGCCTTGGCCCGGTCGAGGTCTGCGCGCTCGGGCACGTTCAAGGCGAGATGCGTGACCCATTCCGGTGTGTTGGGAGATGGCTCTGCGGCCTCGTCGTCGCCGAGGTCAAAGAAGGCAATGCAGGAGCCGTCCTTCATCTGAAAGAAGATATGCACGTAGGGGCAATGCTCGCCGGTGCTCGGAACCACGTCGGCGCGAATGATGTGCACCAGCGGCATTTCCAGCAGGTCTTCATAGAAGCGGCGGGTTTCCTCGGCGTCACGGCAACGCCATGCGCTGTGATGCAGGCCCAGAACGGGAACGCCGATGGGCTCGATGGTGGTGTTGCGGGAAAGTGTAGATGTCGGCATGGAAGCTACCTTGAACAAAAATGTGGGATCAGGAAAAGAGCGCGTCCACAAGCGTGCCGCGCGCGGATGATTGAGGCGGCGGTCATCGCGGGAGCCGGCCTCAATTGCGTGTTGAAAACTGCGTGGGCGTGCAGGAGCTGAATTTCAGGTCGGCCTTGCCCAGGGTGCGCAGATCCATCTGCCACTGGTACCAAAGGTTCAGGTACCACATCCAGAGCTCGCGAATTCCGCCGATCTCCAGCCGCCGGTACGCGCGGGCACGATAGGTCTTGACGCTCTCCTCGCTGATTTCGAGCGACAGCGAAATGCCCAGCGCGGTCTGACACAGCAATACCCGCGCGCACACCTCCATTTCCCTGCGCGGCAGGTCCGTCATGGCGGTAAGGCACGTCTCCACCACGTCGAGCGAGCGCAGGGCTTCGGCGGGATTGGGGAAATGCGCCGACGCGTGTGGGGTCACCGAGGCAAAACCAGCGGGGCGATTGATGGCGACTGTCTCCATGGGGCCTCCGTTCAACTGACTGCGTCAGCGCACAATTCATATTGAAAACTGAATTCAAATTCATATTTACGATAAGTCTGTCGCCAGCGGTTGTCAATGGCCTTGGTATGAGCAATTGCCCTAAGACGCGCAAAATTTCAATGGACACCAGCACTTACGGTGCCTCTGAGGCCCCGTGGACGGCCCGTGGCAGCGAAATTTTTTTAGGGCAAAAGGGATTGACTTGTAAAAATCAATTTCACATAATTGAATTTGAATTCAATTTTAAAGGAGACATCCATGACGACCTCAGATTCATCCAACAAGCCCCTGGACGGCCGCGTTTTCGTGATCACCGGCGCGGGCCGGGGGCTCGGTGCCTCCTACGCAAAAGAAGCCGCACTGATGGGCGCCAAGATCGTGGTCAACGACATTGGCAAGACGCTGCAAGGCGAATCCACCGGGGAAACACCGGCCGAGGAAGTGGTGCGAGAAATCATTGCCGCTGGCGGTGAAGCGATTGCCGACACCCACGACATCACCGATTACGACGGCGCGCAGGCGCTTGTCGAAGCTGCCGTAAAGCGTTTTGGCAGCATGGACGTGCTCATCAACAACGCCGGCATTCTCCGCGACCGCATGTTTGCAAACATGAGCATCGAGGAGTGGGACGACGTGATACGAGTCCATCTGCGTGGTCACTTCTGCACCTCGCGTCATGCTGCGGCGTACTGGAAGGACAAGGCCAAGGAGCAAGGCAGCCCCGTCGATGCCGCCCTGATCCAGACCACCAGCATCGCGGGTCTGCATGGTCAACCTGGACAGGCGAACTACGCCACCGCCAAGTGCGGCATTGCCATGCTGGCGCACATCACCCACATGGAGCTGTTTGAGCGTTACGGCGTTCGCAGCTATGCGATTGCCCCGAGCGCGCGCACACGCCTGACGCTGAATTCGCCCGGCGCGGTGGAAGTGGTCAACAAGAAGATGCCCAACGGCTTTGACTACTTCGATCCCGACAACGTTGCACCGTTTGTGCTGTGGCTCGGCATGCGTGGCTGCCCTGCCCCGTCGGGCGCTGTGTTCGGCGTCGAGGGCGACGTGGTACGCCGCTACAACTCATGGCAAATCGGATCGACCGTGAACAACAACAGCAAGCGCTGGACGTTTGACGACCTGCAGGCTGCGGGCCCCGAGTTGTTCAAGGGTCAGGACCGTGCGTTCTCGCCGATGTCCGAAGTCATCAAACAATTCTGACGGGAAGAGACTCCATGCAAGTTGCCGAATTGAAGGCGTCCCGCGACCCGGTGACGCAACAGACCTACGTGCCGCCGCGCCCGCTGGTGGCGGATGGCTCGCTGCGCGAAGCCGAACTGGTGACGGTGCCCGCGCAAGGCGTGCTGTTTTCCTACACCACATTTCAAAACGAGACCTATGGACTGGTCGATCTGGACTGTGGCACACGCATCCAGACCCTGCTTGAGCCGGGCACGGAGCGCATCGGTGAGCGGGTAGTTTCGTATACGGTCGATGAAAAAGGACAAGCGAGGTTCGCACATGAATAACGTCATGATCGCCGGCGTCGGCATGGCGCCCTTCGCCAACCATGGCCCGGGCAAGGGCTGGAACTGGCACGCATTGCCGCCACCAACGCGTTGAACGACGCGGGCCTGACTTACGCGGACATTGACTACGTGGTCGTCGGCACAGCGCATCCGCTGTCGCCTCGCGGCATCTATGTGGCCAAGGAACTGGGACTGACCGGCGTGCCGGTGGAACACGTCACCAACGCGTCCGCCACGGCGCTTGCGGCGATACACAGCGCACGCCAGGCGGTGCTCAGCGGCGATGCCAAACGCGTGCTGGTGATCGGCATGGACTCTCCCGCCCGCGCGGTACCGGTGGAAGAAATCATCGTCAGCGAAGGCAATTTCCCGCCCGTCGTGTCATTCGCGCTCTGGGCCAAGCGCCGCATGCATGAGCGCGGCACCACACGGGAGCAACTCGCGAAGATCGCCGCCAAGAACTGGAACTATGCGCGCAGCAATCCCTACGCTGCGCGGCAGGCACCGGAAGAGGTCACCATTGACCGCGTGCTCGGAAGCCGCATGGTCGCCGATCCGTTCACCTCGATGATGTGCACCCCCTGGGCGAAGGTGCTGCGGCCGCCGTGCTGTGCAGCGACGATGCATGGCCGGAGGGGAACACGCATCCACGCATTCGGCTCGCATCCAGCGCTTACGGCAGCGACAGCTGGTCGCGCGAACTGATCCTTGAAGGCGCAATCGTCGGCCCGCCGGAGCTGTCCCGGACCACCGCCGCAAAAGCGCTGGCGCTCGCCGGTCTCACGTCCAAGGACGTGGATGTGGTTCAGGTGCATGATGCCTTCGCGGTCGAGGAATTCATCTACTACGAGCTGCTCGGCTTCTCGAAACCCGGTGAGACCGAGGCCCTGGTCGATCAGGGTGCCTTCGGTCCCGGCTCGCGCGAACGCTTTGGCCTGCCGGAGTTTTCCACCCACGGCGGCCTGCTCGCCGGTGGGCATCCGGGCGGCCCGACCGGGCTGGCTCAGATCTGGGAAACCGTGCGCCGTCTGCGTGGTGGTGACAAGGTCGGCATGTGCCATTTGCTCGGCTCGGGCTCCGTGTGCATCGTGCAGATGCTGGTGCGCGACTGAGCACATGGCATCGATTCAGGAGACATTAACGTGCCAGTGACCTACCAGCAACTCATGGACTTGCAGCGCCCCGATCAAGAGGTGCGCTATACCGAGAAGGACAGCATTCTCTACGCGCTGAGCGTAGGGACTGCGTCCGAGGGCATCGACGAGTCCGTTCTGCCCTTCGTCTACGAAAACCGCCCGATGCGGACCATTCCCTCCATGGCCACGGTGCTGATGCGTGCGCCTGTGCCGGAATCGGGAATCGATTTTCGTGGCCTGCTGCACGGGAACAGCGCCTGACGCTGCACCGTGAGATACCCGCGCAGGGAACCTTGATGGTCGATGCGGGAGTGAGCCAGGTGATCGACAAGGGGCCTGAAAAAGGCTCGATCGTCCTGTTCGAGTCGCGCGGTCGCACGCTCGAAGGCGAACCGGTGTTCACCACGGTGACCGTGCTGCTGGCGCGTCGGGATGGCGGCATCGGTGGGCCGGCGGGCTCACTGCCCACGCCTCACCCGATTCCACAGCGTGCTCCCGATCTGAGCGTGCGCGTTCCCACGCGGCCCGAGGCTTCGCTGCTCTACCGGCTCAACGACGATGCCAATCCGCTGCACGCCGATCCCGAGGTCGCGAAGAAGGCCGGATTCCCGGCGCCGATCCTGCACGGCCTGTGCACCTACGGCTCGGTCTGCGCGGCGCTGGTCAAGACCGTCTGCGAAGGTGATTCGGCGCGCATGGCCACGTTCGACGCGCGTTTCGCGAGCCCGGTGTTTCCCGGCGAGGAATTGCAGGTGGACATCTGGCGTGACCAGCACCTCGTTTCCTTTCGATGCAGCGTGCCCGCGCGCAATCAGGTCGTCCTTGATCACGGCCGCAGTGAACTCCGAGGTTCCTGACCCGGTTCGTCGAACCTCAGTGGCCCGGCACGCGCTGGGCCGCCGCCGTTCAAGGCTCGCGCCGTGCCCGCAGGGGCGGCGCGAGTGCCTTGGGGCATGCGCCCCGGCGACCTTGGCCTTGTGATAAATTCAAAGATCTCAATGCAATCAACTGTTGGCAGTATCTGCGGCAGAAACAGCGTGGACGCCTCTCAAACGATTCCTGTACAGCGCCGAAAGTCGGAGGCAACGCGGCAAGCCTTGCTGGAGGCCGCACGCGTGGTGATTGCCCGGGATGGCTACACCAATGCCCGCATCGTGGACATCGCGCGCGAGGCGGGCAAGTCGGCGGGGGTCTTCTACAGTTATTTTGAAGACAAGACCGGGCTTTTTTCCGCCTTGGTGGAGGCGTTCTACCAGGACATCAAGCGCGTCACGCCGACGCCCAAAGAGTACGACGACAGCCCTGCCGAAGCCGTGAAAAGCGGCATCGACGCGTTCTGGCACGCCTACCGGCATTTCCATCCCGAAATGGTGGGGCTGCTCGAGAGCGCCCTGTCCGATCCCGACCTGCTGGTCGTGTGGCGCAATATCCGTCAGCGCGGAATTCGCCGCTTTGCCCATCGCATCAAGAAGCAGCAGGCCCATGGCAAGTGTCTCGGAATGGACCCGGAACTCTCGGCCACCGCGCTGCAGGGCTTGATGGAGTTCACCTGCTTCAACTGGCACTCCCAGAAGCTGGACTTCCCCGGCGCACCCATCAGCGATGAGAAGGCCACCGAGGAGCTGTATCAGATCATTTCAAGAGTGCTCGAGATCTGAGCGCCGCGAGGCGCCCGTCTCTTTGTTTACGCTTTTCCTCGGCCGACCAGCGAGCGGCCAATGATTTCCTTCATCACCTCGTTGCTGCCGCCCAGAATGCGTTCGATACGCGCCGCCACCCAGACGCGCGAGATCGGAAACTCGCGCATATAGCCCCAGCCGCCGTGCATCTGCAGGCCCTTGTCAGCCACCCGGCCAAGCATCTCGGTCAGCCACAGCTTCCCCATGGATGCGCGCGTCGCGTCGAGCTTGCCGTCGAGGTATTGACGCAGCATGTCGTCCACAAAGGCACGGCCTACTTCCACGTCGGTCTTCATCTCGGCCAGGGTAAAGCGCGTGTTCTGCATGTCCGCCAGGCGCGCACCGAACATCTCGCGCTGCTCCACGTAGTCAATCGTCCACTGAAGCGCTGACTCCGCCTTGGATTGGCAGCCGATGGCAATCGACAGCCGCTCGCGCGCGAGTCCATGCATCAGTTGCTTGAAACCCTCGCCGGGCTTGCCGAGAACCGAATCGTCGGGCACGAACACGTCCTCGAAAAACAGCTCCGAGGTGTCCTGACCGTGGATGCCGATCTTCTCCAGATTGCGACCGCGCTGGAAACCCTTGCTCTTGGTGTCGACCAAAAACAGCGTGATGCTGTTCTTGTCGGCCAGGTCGGTCTTGGCAGCGACCACCACCAGATCGGAAGTCTGGCCGTTGGAGATGAAGACCTTCTGCCCATTGAGCAGCCAGCCGCCATCCGTGCGCGTGGCGTTGGTGCGCATGCTGCGCAGGTCACTGCCCGCGCCGGGCTCGGTCATGGCGATGGCACCGATCACCTCACCCGTAGCCATGCCGGGAAGCCACCGCGCCTTTTGCTCATCGCTTCCGAAGTTGATGATGTAGGGCGTGACCATCTCGGAGTGGATGAAGAAGCCCGGACCGGTGAGTCCATGGCGCGCAAGACCTTCCATCATCAGGACCGAATGCAGGAAGTCGCCGCCCGGGCCTCCATATTCCTCCGGCATGCTGGGACACAGCAAGCCATTGGCGCCGGCCTTGAGCCAGGCTTCCCGGTCCACATAACCCTGATCGTCCCAGCGCGCGTCATTGGGCAGCAACTCCTGCTGCGCGAAACGCTCGATCTGGTCCTGGTAAATCTGGTGCTCTTCCTGAAACGGCAAATTGCGGTTGCTAAGTGAATCCATCGCATTGACTCCGGTACATTGATACGTATCGACCCGCCGTAGTGAAGCGGGCTCGATTGCTGTGTTTCTTCAGCCGTTGATTTCTTTCCACTCCATGAGCAGATCGACCTTGCGGACCTTGCCCACCCCGGACAGCGGCATGGGCACTTCTCGCAGCGTGACGGTGCGGGGTGCCTTGTAGTGCGCAATGCGCTCGCGACAGAAGGCGATCAGTTCCTCGGCGCTACAGGTGCGGCCTGGCTTGAGGCAGACGACGGCGTGCACGGACTCGCCCCACTTGACGTCGGGAACGCCGATGACTGCGGCCGACTCCACGGCCTCGTGGAACATCAGCGCGCTCTCCACTTCACCGGCAAACACGTTCTCGCCGCCGGTAATGATCATGTCCTTGAGCCGGCCCGAGATCGTCACGAACCCATCCTCGTCGAGCGCCCCGAGATCCCCGGTGCGCAGCCAGCCACCATCCATGGCCTGCGCCGTCAGTATCGGCTCGCGCCAATAAGACTTCATGATGCCTGGCCCGCCAACTGGATTTCACCCACTTCGCCGGTAGGTGCCACCTTGCCCTCGGCATCGACGATGCGCAGCATGAAGGCGGGCGTGCAGCGCCCCGCGGACTTGATCTTTCCGGCGAGCGGCCCCTGAAGCACATGCCGGTCGGGAAGGAGCGCGGTACATGCGCCACCCGCCTCGGATTGCCCATAAATCTGCACCAGCCCCACGGACGGCGCATCGCTGAGCAATTGCAGCAACAGCGGCTCCTGGATCGGGGCGGTTCCATACAGAATCTTCTTGAGGCGAGCAAACACGTGTCGGCGCGACGTCGCTGCCTGAAGCACGCCCGAAATCATCGTCGGCACCATCACCACCACACTCGCGCCTTCGTCCTCGATGCGATCGAGCACGGCGTCGGGCGAAAACTCCGGCATGAAACTGTGAGCGCCCAATCCAGCGGTCGTCCCCATGGAGACCGTGAAATCGGCCAGGTGAAACATCGGCGCGTTGTGCAGGAACACCGTGTTTTCATCGAGTTCGTAATGGTCCTTGGCCGACATTGCCTGAATCAGGATCGCCAGATGCGTCAGCTCCACGCCCTTTGGACGACCGGTCGTGCCGCCGGTGTAGAAGATCGCGGCGGTCGCATCATGATCGCTGGGCTGAAACGGCATCGCCGCTTCGTGCTTCAACGGGTCGGCCTCTGCTTCCCACTGGCTCAGGGGCGTGAGCTGCGACGTGCTCAGGGCGCGAAGCTGCTGCGCGAGCTTGTCGGCCAGATGGGCATTGCGTTCATCGAAGAACAGATGCACGCAATCGCAATGACCGAGGATGTAGACCTGCTCCGCCACGCTGAGGCGCGTGTTCAGCGGCACCAGCACCATGCCCGCCCACAGCACCGCATAGTGCGCCTCCAGACATTCGGGCACATTGGCGCTCAGGACGGCAACCCGGTCACCGGGCTTCAGCCCCAGAACCTTGAGTTGGGTGGCGCGCGCGGCGACGCGCTGCAAAAGCTGCGCCCAGGTCGCCGCTTTTCCCTGGAATTGAACTGCGGTTGCGTTGGGTCGCTTCTGGACAGCCCCGACGAGTAATTGATGTACCGACATCTCGGCTGTCTCCTTTAATGTGAAGATGAATTCAAATTCAGTTTTGTGATTTTGAAGGTGATCTTTGCACGAGTCAATTCGTTTGTTATCAGGGGAAATACGGGGGTTTCGCCGATCCCACTGCACGAATTGGGTCGCGTTGCACCGGCAATGTGTCAGCTTGTTGACGTTGTCCCCTTGATGGGGACTGACGGTTTTTTGAAACCACTATCAAATCCAAACCCGAAAGAAGCTCAAGGGGTCCTCTGCACGAAGGGATCGACAAGCTGCTGGTGCGGATCAGGGCCGGATGCAAGCCTCAAACCGCTCAAGGCCGCGCTCGTCAAGCGATTCGTGAAGAGGGTTCCAAGTCGGTGCGCACCTGCACGACAACGATGGGCCGTCCACTCAGACCACATATTGGAGACAACCATGATTATCAGATCACGCGAATAAAAACCAAGACGCTTATCGGGCGCGCCAACCAGCGCGGTACCGTCAGACGAGCCGAAAATCTTCAAACGCTCGAACTTTCAAACTGCCCTTATTGGCGCAGCGGGGACTGCCTACGCCATTTTTCGAGAAACGAGAACTACCATGAGACACTTCAATAAGAACAAAATCGCCAGCCATCTCGCCTTGACGACATTGGCGCTGGCCGCCTCCTTTCCCGCTTCAGCCGAAACCGAGATTGAAGAATTGCGCAGGGAATTGGCGCAACAGAAAGAGTTGATTCAACAACTGATCACCGCGCAAAAAAGTGCGCCGGCCTACACGCCGCCAGCGGTTTCCGTTGAACCGCCGATTCCCGCTGCCGAAAAAGTAGTGACGTTCTATGGCATTGCCGACGTCGGCGTGCAAAACACCGATAGCGGACAAGGCAACAAGTGGTCCATCGGCACCGGCGGCTGGCTGGCTTCGCGTTTCGGCGTGAGCGTCAACAAGCCGATCAATCCCGACCTCAAGGCAGTGGCCGTTGCCGAAGCCGGCGTGCAGTACGGCACAGGTTCCGCCGGCGCTGCGTCCGTAATTCCAGGCATCAACAACGGCTACGCATCATCGAGTGCAGCGACCAGTGCAGGCGGCCAGTTGTTCGGTCGCCAAATCTATGCCGGACTCAATTCGAAAACCTTCGGTGCCCTGACCGCGGGCCGTCAGTACGCAGGTACGTTTGCACTGAACGGCATGTCCAACGCGTTGGCCTTCAACGGTTACGGCTATTCCGGCTCGATCATGGGCGCGAACGGCATGCCTACGCGTGTGAATAACTCGGTGGTGTACAACAGTCCCTCGCTCGCAGGCTTCAGCGGCCAGTTGCTGTACTCCACGGGCTCGGACAACAACACCAACGGCAACGTCCCCATCGCTCCGGGGTCCACGGTCAAGAGCAATGACAAGGCCGGACGCGGCATTGACCTTGAAGCGCATTATCTCAAAGGCCCCGTGCTGATTGGCGCATCCACCTGGAATTTCTACAGCACCACGTTCGCCGGAGCAGAAACCGGTCTCGCCAAGCGCACTGGCTTCCAGCTCGGCGGAGCCTATGACTTCGGTCCCGTCAAGCTGTTTGCCAACTACATGGATGGCCGCATCAAGGGTGGCGGCTATGAAAACGTCACCAAGGCCTTCTCCAAGACGGGTGCCTACAGCCTGAGCGCGATGATTCCTTACGGCAAGCATCGCTTCCACGCCAGCTTCACGGATTTCAACGACAAATCCGCCTACAACATGGATGCCAAACTCTACGGTATCGGCTACACCTACCAGGCCGAAGAGACCACCAAGTACTACATTGCCGCCGGTCGCATGAACAACAGCGCCAACGCCTCTTTCAGCCTTCCCGACGGTGGCAGCCTGGTTGGCAATGTGCTGACACCGGGCCGTGCTGTCACGGGCTTGATGGCTGGCGTAACGCTCGGCTTCTGATCATTGCTTAGTCAACGCGCCGGTGGATTCATCAATTGCGAACGATAGTGGCTGGAAGTGCTGCCTTGGATGCCTGTTTTTTTCATTTCCTTCCTGGTGGGGCGTGCGAATGCTCAGAAATGAAATCTCAGGCTTGCACAACACTGCCAGACAGAATCGTCGCTTTTTTTGAATGAGCCGCGCGCGTATCAAACACCAACGCAGAATTTATTTCCAAGAGGTATTGCATGGACCGCAGAAATTTCATCGGAGCGAGCCTGACCGGCATGGCCGCGCTGCCCTTCGGATCGGCATGGGCAGACGACTATCCCAAACGCGCCATTCGCCTGATCAACCCTTTCCCGGCCGGTAGCCCGACGGACGCCGTCGCGCGCAAGCTCGCAGAGTCGATTGCGCCACTGTTGGGGCAGCCCGTCTTCATCGACAACAAGACGGGAGCCGGTGGGTCCATCGGCACACAGGAAGTCGCGCGTGCCGTGCCAGATGGCTACACCATGGGTATTGCGATTGGCGACTCGCTCATCAGCGTGGCGTCCCTGCTCAAGAACCCGGGCTACGATTCACGCAAGGACTTGTCGCTGATCTGCAAATTCAGCTCCGCAACCGCAGTGCTTTTTGCCAATGCGCAGTCGGGAATCAGATCGCTCAGCGACCTGATCGCCAAGGCCAAGGCCAAACCTGAATCCATCTCCTACGCCTCGTTCGGACAGGGCACCCAGCCCCACCTGATCATGGCGTCTCTGGAGGAGGCGACTGGCGCGCAATTTGTGCACGTGCCCTACAAGGGCCTTGCCCCCGCCATCCAGGACCTGCTCGGCGACGTGATCCAAGTCTCCGTCGGCCCGCCAGTGATGATTGCGCAATACATGCAGAAAAAGCAGCTGTACCCGCTCGCCACTTTAGGCCCGCGCCGCACGGAATTTCTGCCGCAGGTTCCCACCTTCGTTGAACAAGGCTACAAAAATCAGTTCCTGAGCGAGTCCACTTGGTGGGCCGGCGTGATCGGCCCCAAGAAATTGCCGCAAGCGATCGTCGATCGTTGGAACGACGTGGTGAAACAGGCCATTTCAAAACCAGAATTCGCCCAATTTCTCGCGACCGGCGCTGGCGGACAACTGCCCACCTTCGTCGGCCCTGCCGACTTTGCCAAGGAACTTGCCGTCGAGTGGGAAATGACCAACGCCCTGCTGCGCAAAGTGGGGGTAACGCCGCAGTAATCAGAAAGCGGGCTGCGCATCGTGGCTTGCCACGCGCCGCCCGTTAGCGCATCGGGCACTGTGGCAACAAGGCCCATGCGCATTGCCTACGCTGACGACATCATCGGCATCCCGTTGGCGACTGCGGTTTCGCCAACGTCGTGGAGGAGTGCCTCAACGCCGGTATCCGCATGCGCGCGAAGCCGTAAACAAGGACATGATCGCCGTGCGCTGCTTGGCGCTGGACATCGAGCATCGCCTGTGTCCACCACGCCACCCGCAGACCAACGGCATGGTCGAGCGTTTAATGGCCGAATCAGCGAGGTGCTCAAGCAAACGCGCTTTGCATCAGCCGCACAGTTGGAGGCAACGCTGATGAGCTACGTGAAGACCTACAACCACCAGATACCTCAACGCGCGCTCGATCATGTGGCTCCTGTTCAGGCAATGAAAAATTGGTATTCCAAGAAGCCTGAGCTATTCAAGAAGCGGGTTTATAACCAATCGAGACTTGATAGCTCGGCTGCCCGCTATGCAACAAAGACAAGTGCAGCTTTATGTTGCGTGTTGGAACGACGAAGGATTGAGCTAGGATAAGAAATTGAGTTTGGTTTGCTCTGCGGAAGTGCGCAGCGATGCCATTGCACTCAAATACGACCCCGGGCCATAACTGATGCGCGAAACACCTGCATCTGCCAGCGTCGAATGATCAGGCAATCCGGGCGCAACCATCACATTTAATGGCAATTCAATGGTGGCGCACAAGTCTGCAATGGTTTCCAGATCAGCTAGGCCCGGCACGAATAAGCCGGAAGCCCCGGCATCGATATATGCATGGGCACGCTCGCGGGCTTGCTTCAGGCTCTCGCTGAGCGTCGAACTTCCGTAAAAAAATACGTCGGTTCGCGCATTGATGAATAGCTGGACGCCACGCGCTTCTGCCATACGGCGGATCGCTGCGATACGCGTGCTTTGCACCTTGATGTCATGCAGATCCGAGCCGGGAACGATTCGGTCCTCGAAATTAATGCCAGCTACGCCCAGGTCGACTAGGCGCGAAATATTCTGAGCGCCCGCTGAGGGATCGGCGTCGTAGCCACCTTCTACGTCAACGGTCACCGGGAGGTCGACCACAGCGACGATGCGCGCGACAGTTTGTTCCAGCAAATCAAACGGTAGTGATTCGCCATCTTCGAAACCTTGGGCCGCGGCGACGGCCCAACTACTGGTGGCGATGACTGGTGCACCGGCTTCGGCGATTGCCTTGGCGCTGCCTGCGTCCCACGCGTTGTAGAGCACTAATGGTCTACCCTTAACATGGAGATTGGATAAGCGCCGTGCGCGTTCGTGCGATTGGAAGTGCATGGAGGGCCTTCTATGGGCGGTAGCGGAGTAAAAGGTCATTAATGGTCGATTGACAGTGTGAGCGGTTCTGGGGCGAGGGCATTTAGAAAATGTCGTGCATCGAAAGCCTGCCCCAACGCCAGTGCGCCGTAGTTCTTAAAATCTGGCGCCAACAGCCGCATCGCGGCTTCGACCACAATAGGCGCGGATACAGCGTAAATATCTTGGCCGCTGGCACTTGCTCGCCTCGTTCCTCTTGCATCGGTGACCACGACTTCTAGTAGGAACTGTTGGGCAGAGCGACCTTGCTCATCGCTGGCGAATGGCGGCGGCGTGTCAGCAGAACGAACGTCTTCGCGCGCGTTCGCGGTGAGATAGCTGTGCAGACTGCGCACGGATAGATGCCGCGAGATGGTGATAACTTCGCTGAAGGGCAACTCAACAACGGGTTGCGCGCCATGAGGGGCAGCAAACGTCCAGTTGAGGGTTTGTGCCGGTAATGGCATCGAGGCTGTGCGCCCATCCTCTATGACCATGCGCGGCACTTGATTGCGGTCTCCCGTGCGACGCGTACCTTCTGTGGGCCACCAGTGGTCGAGCGCGACGGCTGTGGTGATCGTGTCCGCGACACCATCGCGTACTAGCACGCTGGCCAGCAGATCCGCCAGTCCACCGTAGAAACCGGCAGCCGGCATGACAGTAACACCAGTGTCTCGGGCGGGCTGGTCGTAGTTGGCAAACGTCGCCTGCGCACTGGCTTGCTCAGCGGTGACGTCCAAATAGGAGCACCTCGCACGGAGCGCGGCTTCCACTACCGATATGGATGTGTCTAAGAAAGGACCGGCACAATTTATGACAACGCCGCAGCCCGCGAATGCGCGATCCAATGCGGCCGCATCTTCGACCGAAGCGACGCGGCCCGGCACGCCGGAGGGAAGGCGAGAGGCATCACGTGTCACTGCGATAGCAGGGATCGTGCGTCGGTGAAGTTCGGCGAGAACAAATTTCCCGGTATGGCCGTTGGCCCCATAGACCGCGACGGAAGCAGGCAGCATATACACAAGCACAAGCTCCAAAAAATGAATACAGACCTGTCTGTTTCATATACAAGATACGGAAAGGTCTGTACCGTGTCAAGTGCTTCTCACAAAATTTTTCCCATGCCTGCCCAAATCTCTACAGTAGCCCATCGCAACGTCCCTCCGGGCAAGTCGCCGGACTTGCGTGAGCACATCCTCGCGACTGCGTCCGATCTGTTCTACCGGCGCGGCGTCCGCGCTGTCGGTGTCGACCTGGTCACACAGGAAGCAGGGGTGGCCAAGACCAGCCTGTACCGCCACTTCCCCACCAAGGACGACCTGATCGTTGCCTTCCTGCAGCGTGAAGACATGGATTTCTGGTCGTTCTGGGATTTCGTGGCGCAGACTCATGCGGACGATCCCATGGCAGAGCTGGAAGCGCACATGCGCTGGATCGGCGAACGACTGTCACGTTCCAACTATCGTGGCTGCCCGCAAATTAACGTGGCGGCAGAATTCGCCGATCCAGATCATCCTGCGCGCCACGTTTCGCGCGCACATATGCAGTTGCTGCGCGAGCGTCTCGACGCCATCGCGCGCCGCTTAAACGTGCGGAGTCCGCGTGAATTGGGTGCGCAATTGGCGTTATTGGTGAATGGAGCGTTCGTCAGTTCCGACATGCTCGCGCCTGATGAAGCTACTAACGTACTGCTGGCTTCGGCCCACGCACTTTGCACGCAAGCTGGACTTGAATCGCCCCGGCTTTTCTAGACGCCTTTGAGCCGTTGGGAATGTCGCTGTTCAAGGTCCCCAGGAGATCGCCCTGCTGCCGACGAATGTCGGTGCTGGGAGTTGTAGAACATCTCGATGTAATTGAATACATCGGCTCGTGCATCGCTCCGGTGCATCAAGGACCAGGCTGGTGTCGATGCGACTGCCCATGGACCATCCCACTATTTGCCTGGAGAACAGGTCAACGACGACTGCCAAGTAGAGCCAACCTTCGTGGGTTCGGATATAGGTGATGTCGGTGACCCACGACTGGTTGGGTTCGGCCACATTGAACTGCCGCTGCAGGTGATCAGGCGCGACCATTGCAGGCTTTCCACCCGGCATCCCCGGCCTGCGCCCATAGCCCGTTTGTGAGCGCAGGCCTTCACCCTTGAGCCAAGCGCGCAACCCGATGCTTACCGCAACGCTCTCCCAGATCGCGCATATCCAGCGTCAGCTTGCGATAACCGTAGACGCCGCCACTCTCCAGCCACGCTTGCTTGAGCAGGCCCAGCAGGCGCTGGTCGTCCTTTTCCCGTGGGCTGTGCGGCTGCGTCTTCCACGCCTAATAGCCGCTGGGGTGGACCTGCATCACTTTGCACATGCGTCGCACGCTATATTCCTGCTCGTGCTGCATAACGAACGCGTACCTTACCCGGACTGCCTGGCAAAGTACGCGGCGGCCTTTTTTTAAGATGTCGCTCTCCTCTGTCACACGCTTGAGTTCAGCCTTCAAACGCCGCACCTCTTCAGTGTGGGATGTCTGCGCCTGACGTTCATGTGCAGGCATGGCGTAAACCTTGATCCACTTGTAGAGGCTGTGCTGGCTCACACCGATCCGGGCGGATACATCGGCCGCCCTATGGCCTCGCTGCGTGATCTGCTTGACCGCTTCTATCTTGAATTCTTCAGGGTATGGCTGCTTGTTTGTCATGGCACCTCCTACTGGACCTCAGGTTTGAGGCCAGAAGATGTCTAGTACAGCCGAGTCGATTCACTATCAAGTTCGATCTACTACATCTGATTTCATCGAAGAAATATCAGGAGTTTCGTCAATCCACGGAGCGGAGAGAACACATGAAAGTTTCGACAGCGACTTCTTCAGCTTAGTGCCACAGGTTTGCGGCCTGCTCTCGATCACAACAGAAAGTGGCCACATTCAAGCGGATATGACCGAGCTTTCGATTTCGCTATCCCAAACACGAGAAATGCTCGACTTTGTGACTAAGCAACAGAAAGATGGATATCACACGTCTTGGCAAACAAAGACAGTTTCCTTGATGCTGCAAAGCGCTCAACACACTGCCCTCCAAAATTATTGAAGCGATCGAAGGCAGAAAACACCAAGGGCGAAGTGCGCGTCACCTCAATGGCGATGCATTTCAAAACGACAAAAGCCCGCTCAATTTCTTGAACGGGCTTCTGAACTGTTCGATGGTGGCCTGGCGCGGAATCGAACCACGGACACGCGGATTTTCAATCCGCTGCTCTACCAACTGAGCTACCGGGCCTCACTAGGAAGACTCGAATTATATACAGAGTTTTCGCCTCTTTTGACAAATTGGCGAAAAAATTCTGTGTCTCTGCTTTCTTGAATTCTCGTCAACCTCGTTTGTTGCGGCCCAAGTCTACACCGAGTTGGCGCAGCTTTCGGTAAAGATGGGTGCGTTCGAGGCCGGTCTTTTCGGCGACTCGGGTCATGGAGCCGCCTTCGCGGGCGAGGTGGAATTCAAAATAGGCTTTTTCAAAGCCGTCACGCGCCTCGCGCAGGGGGCGGTCGAGGTCGAAGCCCTGATGTGACATCGGTCCTTGGTCGACTTCCGCGACCATGACGGCTGGCGACATGCTGGCACCGGCCGTGCCATTGTGGGTCGAGCCACCGTTGTTGCCTGCGGCCATGGGCTTGCCAGCGGGCGTGGTGGCGCCTTGGCCGGGTGCGCCCGCAGCCTGTGTCTGCGCATTGTTGTTGCCGTTGCTGCCAGCGCTGTTGCCGCTGTTGCGTGCAAGCCCCTGCTCCACTGCCTTGAGCAGCTTTTGCATGGTGATGGGCTTTTCGAGAAAGGAAAACGCGCCGATGCGGGTGGCTTCTACCGCCGTGTCGATGGTGGCGTGGCCGCTCATCATGATGACGGGCATGTTGAGCATGCCGGAGGTCGCCCATTCCTTGAGCAGCGAGACGCCATCGGTGTCGGGCATCCAGATGTCGAGCAGCACCAGATCGTAGACATTGTCCACACGTGCGTTGCGAGCCTGGGTGGCGTTTTCTGCGAGGTCTACGCTGTGACCCTCGTCGTTCAGGATTTCAGACAACAGGTCCCGGATTCCCAGTTCGTCGTCAACCACCAGAATGTTTGCCATGTGTTTAGATACACCCTTATTGCACGTTATGCGCGTGTTGTTAAAGTGCTGAAGCGATGTCCAAATGGAATGATAGCGACACTTGTGCCCCTTTCACCACATCGTTTTCCACACGATTGACCAAATCGACACGTGCGCCGTGTTCATCTGCTATTTTTTTCACCACCGCGAGCCCCAATCCCGTGCCGCGCGGCTTGGTCGTAACGTAGGGCTCAAATGCCCGTTGCAGTATATGCGTGGGGAAGCCCGCCCCAGAGTCTGACACAGTCAAACGCACACGATTGGATGCGCTGTTCAGGACCGTGCTGATACGCACTGGTTTCACTGGTACAGCACTGGTTTCTGCGGCCTGTTGAGTCGCGTCCTGGGCATTTTGTAAAAGATTATGAATAACTTGCCGAAGTTGTTGCGCATCGCCCCGGATGTGGGGATTTCGCCCATCCAGCTCGGCTTCCACGGTCACCGTGGCGTTTTCCGAACCGTAGAGATGCAGCACGTCGGCGATGAGTGCGTTGAGGTCCAGCGACTGCAAGTCGGCGGTCGGCAGGCGCGCGTAATCGCGAAATTCGTTGACGAGCCGCTTCATGGCATCGACCTGATCGACGATGGTTCTGACGGACTTGTTGAGCACCGCCTCTTCCTGCGCTGGCAGCTTGCCTTCGAGCTTCATGGCCAGTCGCTCGGCTGAAAGCTGAATCGGTGTCAGCGGGTTCTTGATCTCGTGCGCAAGACGCCGCGCCACCTCGCCCCAGGCCTGGGCACGCTGGGCGGAGACGATTTCGGAGATGTCGTCGAACACGAGCAGGCGCGTGCCTTCGGGCAGTTCGGCACCACGCGCGACGAGGCTGGTGCCCTGCGTGCCGACCACGCCAGCGGGCGGCGCGTCGAGCTCGAACGGTTGTTGCCAGTGGTCGAGTCCGTGATGGCTGCGTTCGCGCTGGAACTCGTCGAAATGGCCTTGCACTGCGGCAGCGAATTCGGCGAGCCCCGGCACGTCGGCCAGCGGCTTGTCTTCGAACGCCGCCATCGGAGCCCGCAGGATGCGGGTGGCGCCGGGGTTGGACGAGATGATGATGCCCGCAGCGTCGAGCACGATGACGCCCGAGGTCAGGTTGTCCAGAATGGTTTGCAGGTTGGCGCGCGCGGCATCGACGTCACCCATGCTGCGCTCCACGGCAGCGCGCGCGTCTGCCAGTTGCTGCGTCATGGTCGCGAACGAGCGCGTGAGGCCGCCAAGCTCGTCACTGCTCTGGATCACCGCCTTGGGGCTCAGATTGCCCGAGGCCACTTCGCGAACACCGTCGGCCAGCAGCAGCAACGGCCGCACCAACTGGTTGCCGAGCAGCACCGCCAGCAGCACGGCGCCGAACACGGCGAGAAACAGGCTCAAGGTGAGCGTGCCGATGTACATGCGCCTGAGGCCTCCCCGGGCCAGCGCGCGTTCCTGGTATTCGCGATTCGCTTCCTGCACGGCGATGGCGTTGGCCACGAGCGCAGGTGGCAGCGAGACCGTGGCCTGCAGAAAACGCGGCTCGACCAGCAGCCCAAGCGTGGGAGAGTTAACGAGCACGAGCGCCTTCACCCGCACGTTGTCCTCCACGTTGGCACTGGCGATGTCGTCAAGGCCCTCGATCTGGTAGGTCGTGCGATCCTGCCGCACGGTTCGCAGTTGCTGTTGCGTCGGGCGATCAGGGTTGAGCGAAAAACGCGACTGCCCGGCGCTTGCGACCGGCTGGCCCGAAGCGTTCCAGAGCACCATGTCGGAAGCGCCGAGCTGGTCCTTGATGCGGTCGAGCACCAGTCCCGCCGCCGCGTCGGGCACGTGCGCAAGCTGGGTGCTGGATTCGCGCGTTTTCGATGCGATGTCCGAGCCCATCGTGTCCAGCGTGACGCGCGCAAGGCTCACTCCCGACGCCAATGCGCCCTCGACGCGCACGTCGAACCAGCTCTCGATTGAGCGCGACACGAACTGATAGGACACCACGTAGATCAGCAGGCCCGGAATCACCCCGACGACGGCGAAGATGCCCGCGAGCTTGAGCAACAGCCGGCTACCGAAACGCCCTCGCTTGAGCCGCATGACGAGCCGCAGCGCGCCCCAGATCAACACGGCCAGCAGCGCAAGCGCGACCAGCACGTTCACGCTCACCAGCCAGGCAAAGTTGCGCTCGTACAGATCGCGGTTGTTGGTGGCCTGCGTCAGCAGAAACAGCAACACGAGCGCAATCGCGCACATCACGGCCGCGCCGACGCCAAGCGCCCAGCGCACGGTACGTTTGCGACCGGGCTGCTGCCCGCGCGCAGGCGCTGGCGCTTGTGGAGACAGCCTCGGCGTGTTCACTTGTCGGTCTCCACCGTGCTGCTGGTCAGGCGCACGCTGCGCGAGAGCAGCAGGCTCCAGCCAGAGCGACCCACCGTGCTCAGTTGCAGCGGCCTTGGAAGTTGCGACATGTCGAGGCGAAACTGGAAGTGCAGCGTCTGCTGCCCGCCGTCCTGGATGTCGTCAGTGCTGGCGACGTTCCAGCGCGAGATGCGCTGCATGACGGCCAGCGCGTCTCCCAGCTCCTCGAAATTCTGACCGAGCGAGACGCCCAGCCCGCTGTCCGCAAACGGAGCGGAAGACTGGCTCAGACGCCAGCGGCGCGTCAATGGCTGATAGCTCAGCCGCATGTGGCGCGTGGCCTGCGCGACGGCCTTGTCGGACCAGTACCAGCGCTCGCGCACGATCTGGGTTTCCGCCACGAAATACATGGCGATGCCCTTGTAGAGCGCGTCCTGCACCTGATCGGGCAACTCGAACCGCATGGTAGTCGAGAGCAGCAGACCGTCGGCGGACTGGACCAGCCGGAAATCGGTGATCTCGGCATGCGACTGGTTCGACTGCGCGAAACCGGGCACCGGTGCGAGCAGGCACAGCAGCACGCCCATGCACAGCACCATTGGAAGCCGCCACGCCATCACCCTGCCGCGTGCCTTCCACTCACGCAGCCAGCTTTTGCAAAAGTGCGTAGTAAAAGCCGTCATGATCACCTTTCGCATTCTGGGGGAGCTTGTCATCTCCGTCGGAATGCCCGGGCATTAAATGGCCGGGGAGGTGAGTAAATGCGCATCAGTGTTGCGCGAGAGAAACGCTTTGATCTGGTTCTGCCCTTCCACGTGGAAGATCGAGCAAGTGCAGTAAAGCAGCCTTCCCCGGGCTTGACCAGGGGCCACAACGCGCTGAGCAGGCGTTCCTGCAATTGCGCGAGTTGCGGCAGATCGCTCTCGCGGCGCAACCAGCGCACGTCGGGATGACGGCGCACGATACCGGCAGCGCTGCATGGCGCATCGAGCAGGATCGCGTCGAACGGGGTTCTGTCATTGGCCTGCGGCCACCATGCGTCAACGAGTGCGGCATCGGTGACCAGCACCTGCGCGCTCAGTTGCAGTCGCTCCAGCGTCTCGCCGATGCGTCTGGCGCGGTCGCCGTCCATTTCAAGCGCCGTCACTCGCCAGTTCTGCGCCGCGCCCGCAAGCTCAAGAATGTGGGCCGTCTTGCCACCAGGGGCGGCGCAGGCGTCGAGAATCTGTAGCGGCGCGCCCTGCGCCAACCCGTCGACCAGCAGCGGCGCGGCCAGTTGCGCGGCGGCATCCTGCACGGATACGTCGCCCGATTCAAAACCAGGCAGCATTTGCACGGGCACGGCCTGACGGAGTTCAATGCCGCTCGCGCCAACCCGCGCGCCCGCCATTCCCGCTTCATCCAGCAGAGCGAGATAGGCGTCGGCAGGGCGGCGCAGCGCGTTGACGCGCAAGGTCATCGGCGCATGGGCGTTGTTGGCTTCGAGAATCTGTTGCCAGTGATCCGGGTAGTCCTTCTGCACCGCGCGAATCCACCACAACGGATGATTCCATCGGGCCACCGGATCGTCGTCGGTCGCGGCCACCAGGGCATCGCGTTCGCGCAGAAAACGCCGCAGGCAGGCATTGACGAAGCCCGCCTGACCGCGCATCGACGCATTGCGCTTGGCGGCTTCGACCGCCTGGCTCACCAGCGTGAAAGGCGGATAGGGTGCGGCGTCCTCGCTCCAGGCCAGCGCGAGCGCGGTACACAGCAGGTTGTCCACGCGCGCGGGCGGATTGCGCGGTGCCAGCGCCTTGCGCAACGCCTGCGCACGGCCCAATTGGCGCAGCGCCTGGAACAGCAGCGCCTGCACGCCGGGGCGCAGGCTGCGGTCCACCTGTTCGAGCACGGCCGTGGCCGACTGCCCGCCGCGCACGGCCTGTAGGCACTGCGCGGCAGCGTCGAGCTGCCTCCACAAGGCAACGCCCTGCGGGTCGAACGAGGACGCGCCCTGCGCGTTGGACGTGGAGGATGAAGTCTTCCTGGACTGAGTCGCCATAAGCTAAGCCGAAAAAACCAATCAAGGCGGCACGATGCCGGTCAAAGCATCAGTGCCTGCTTGAAGCCGAACACCCAGGCCAGCAGGTTCGCGGGAAACTGGGTCACGGCTTTGTTGTAATGAGCCACCGCCGTGTTGTATTGCGCGATGGCGAAATCGATCTGCGTGCCCTGGTACACGCTGCGTTCGACGAGCGAATTGAGCACCGCGTTGCCGCCGCTCTCGCCCTCGTCGCCTTCTTTCGCGGCCTGAGTCGATGCGTCCGCCAACGCCTGCCATGCGGCATCGAGCACCTTGCGACCGGCCACCAACGCGGCACCGGCGCTGGCATCCAGCGGCCTTGAGCGCATCACCGCGAGCGATGCCGCGAACTGCGTGCCCGATGCGCGCAGCGCGTCGTACATCTGCGCATCCTGCAGCATGCGCGGGCCCGAGACGGCTGCGTCATATTCGCCGAGCAACGCGGTGCGCCTGAGCAGTTCGGCATCGAGCGCGCCAAAGGCCTGGATCGCGGACGAGCGCAGACGCACCAGCCGGTTGTACGCGCCGACCGCCCAGAACACCAGCACGGCCAGGGCGATGAGCCAGCCAGTCAGGTACATACGTCGGGATCCTCCGGTCGTTGTTGATGGGATGTTTTTTCGAATGCGCGCGGCATGCCTGCAATGTAGAGCATCAGGGCCGTGCAAACTCGCCCGGACACCTCACAAAAAGAAAACTCCCGCACCGTCTGTACATGCAATGCACAGCGGGGCGGGAGTCTGTTCAGCCATCATCAACCGAAGTTGATTTCTGCGGCATGTCTGGCCGCAGCCGCGTCATCAATCCGCAGCAGCGGCGCCCTGGTCCTGGGCGGTTGGCTCGGCGGAATCATCCGCGTCGCCAGCAGTCGCCAGTTCCTCGGCTTCGGCGTCGGCGATGGCGCGGCGCTCGGCCTCGTCCATGGCGTCCTTGGCCTTGCGCGCCTGGTGGTATGCCAGACCCGTACCCGCCGGGATCAGACGACCCACGATGACGTTTTCCTTCAGGCCGCGCAGCTCGTCGCGCTTGCCCATGATGGCAGCCTCGGTGAGCACGCGGGTCGTTTCCTGGAAGGAAGCGGCCGAGATGAACGAGTCGGTCGACAGCGATGCCTTCGTGATACCCAACAGGATGTTGGAGTAGGTCGCAGGAATCTTGCCTTCCTTTTGCAGGGCTTCGTTCGTGTTGAGAATTTCCGAACGCTCGACCTGCTCGCCAGCGATGTAGGTGGACTCGCCGGTGTTCTCGACCACGACGCGACGCAGCATCTGGCGAACGATCACCTCGATGTGCTTGTCATTGATCTTCACACCCTGCAAGCGGTACACGTCCTGCACTTCGTCGACGATGTAGCGCGCCAGTTCTTCGATGCCGAGCAGGCGCAGGATGTCCTGCGGATCTGCCGGGCCGTCGACCACCAGCTCGCCCTTGTTCACCACCTGGCCTTCGTGGACCAGAACGTTCTTTTCCTTCGGAACCAGCTCGTCCCAGACCTTGCCTTCGGGATCGGTGATCTGCAGACGCACCTTGCCCTTGGTTTCCTTGCCGAACGAGATCGTGCCGGTCATTTCGGCCAGCATGCCCTTGTCCTTGGGCGAGCGCGCTTCGAACAGTTCGGCCACACGTGGCAGACCACCGGTAATGTCGCGGGTCTTCTGACCTTCGACCGGGATACGGGCCAGCACCTCGCCGGGGCCCACGTCCTGATCGTCGCGCACCTGAATCAGCGCGCCGACCTGGAAGCCGATCGTCACCGAGTGATCGGTGCCGGGAATCTTGACTTCCTGGCCGTTCGCATCGATCAGCTTGACCTGTGGACGCACCACCTTGGCAGAGCCACGGCGCTTGGGATCGATCACCACCAGCGTGGACAGACCGGTCACTTCGTCGACCTGCTTCGCAACGGTGAGGCCTTCCTCGACGTTCTCGAACTTCACGCGACCAGCGTACTCGGTGATGATCGGGCGCGTCAGCGGGTCCCAGTTGGCGAGAATCGCGCCAGCCTTGATCTGCTGATCGGCCTTGATCGTCAGCGTGGCACCGTACGGCACCTTGTGACGCTCACGCTCGCGACCGTTGTCGCTGATGATGATCTCGCCGGAACGCGAAATCACGACCAGCTCACCCTTGGTGTTGGTCACATAGCGCATCGTGCTGTTGAAGCTGATCGAACCGTTCGACTTGGCTTCCACGCTCGAAGCGATGGCCGCACGCGAAGCCGCACCACCGATGTGGAACGTACGCATGGTCAGCTGGGTACCAGGCTCACCGATGGACTGGGCAGCAATCACACCCACGGCTTCGCCGAGGTTGATCAGGCCGCCACGACCCAGATCGCGACCGTAGCACTTGGCGCACAGGCCGTAGCGGGTTTCGCAGGTCAGCGCGGTGCGCACCTTCACCTCGTCCACACCCTGGGCTTCGATTTCCTCGATCGTGTCTTCTTCCAGCAGAGTGCCTGCGGGAACCAGCACGGCGCGGGTCTCGGGATGGGTGATGTCTTCGGCAGCGACGCGGCCGAGGATACGGTCACGCAGCGATTCGATGGTTTCACCGCCTTCGACGATGGCGCGCATGATGGAGCCGTTGTGCGTGCCGCAATCGAGTTCGGTCACCACGAGATCCTGCGTCACGTCGACCAGACGACGCGTGAGGTAACCCGAGTTGGCCGTCTTCAACGCCGTATCCGCCAGACCCTTGCGGGCACCGTGGGTGGAGATGAAGTACTGCAACACGTTCAGACCTTCGCGGAAGTTCGCGGTGATCGGTGTCTCGATGATCGAGCCGTCAGGCTTTGCCATCAGACCACGCATGCCTGCAAGCTGGCGAATCTGCGCCGCGGAACCGCGAGCGCCGGAGTCGGCCATCATGTAGATCGAGTTGAACGATTCCTGATCGACTTCGTTGCCATGGCGGTCGATGGTCTTTTGCTTGGCCAACTGGGCCATCATGACCTTGGAGACTTCGTCACCGGCCTTGCCCCAGATGTCCACGACCTTGTTGTAGCGCTCGCCCGTGGTCACGAGACCGGAGACGTATTGCTGCTCGATCTCTTTGACTTCCTTTTCGGCGCGACCGATGATTTCCGCCTTCTGCGGCGGCACCAGCATGTCGTCCACACAGATGGAAATACCGGCACGCGTGGCGAGGCGGAAGCCGTTTTGCAGCAGCTTGTCTGCGAACACGACGGTTTCCTTCAGGCCGCACTTGCGGAAGCTGGTGTTGATCAGCTTGGAGATTTCCTTCTTCTTGAGCGCCTTGTTGATGTTCGCGAACGCCAGGCCCTTGGGCAGGATTTCGGACAGCAACGCACGGCCCACGGTGGTTTCCACGAGCTTGGTCTCGGGCTCGAATTCGCCCGTGGCCTTGTTCTTGTTCCACTCCACCAGACGCACGCTGATGCGCGAGGCCAGTTCGACCTGGTCGGCGTCGAGTGCGCGCTGCACTTCGCCCACGTCGGCGAACACCATGCCTTCGCCCTTGCCGTTGATCTTGTCGCGGGTGGCCGAGTACAGACCCAGCACCACGTCCTGCGAAGGAACGATCGAAGGCTCGCCCGACGCCGGGAACAGCACGTTGTTCGACGCCAGCATCAGTGTGCGGGCTTCGAGCTGCGCTTCCACCGACAGCGGCACGTGAACGGCCATCTGGTCACCGTCAAAGTCGGCGTTGAAGGCCGCGCAGACGAGTGGGTGCAGCTGGATCGCCTTGCCTTCGATGAGGATCGGCTCGAACGCCTGAATGCCCAGACGGTGCAGCGTAGGCGCACGGTTGAGCATGATCGGGTGTTCCTTGATCACTTCCTCAAGAATGTCCCACACGACGGGCGTGCCGGCTTCCACTTCCTTCTTCGCGGCCTTGATGGTCGTGGCGATGCCCATCGCTTCGAGGCGCGAGAAGATGAATGGCTTGAACAGCTCGAGCGCCATCTGCTTGGGCAGACCGCACTGGTGCAGCTTGAGGTAAGGACCCACGGTAATCACGGAACGACCGGAGTAGTCCACGCGCTTGCCCAGCAGGTTCTGACGGAAACGACCGCTCTTGCCCTTGATCATGTCGGCCAGCGACTTGAGGGCGCGCTTGTTTGCACCGGTCATCGCCTTGCCGCGACGGCCGTTGTCCAGCAGCGAATCCACGGCTTCCTGCAACATGCGCTTTTCGTTGCGCGCAATGATTTCCGGAGCCTTCAGCTCCAGCAGGCGGCGCAGACGCGAGTTGCGGTTGATGACGCGGCGATACAGGTCGTTCAGGTCGGACGTGGCGAAGCGGCCACCATCGAGCGGCACCAGCGGACGCAGGTCCGGTGGCAGCACGGGCAGCACTTCGAGCACCATCCATTCGGGCTTGATGCCGGACTTCTTGAACGCCTCGAGCACCTTCAGGCGCTTGGCGTTCTTCTTGACCTTGACTTCGGAGCCGGTCAGGTCACCGCGCAGACGCTCGATCTCGAGATCGATGTCGATGCCTTCGAGCAGGTCCTTGATGCCTTCGGCGCCCATCTTGGCGATGAATTCATCGCCGTATTCCTTGCGCTTGGCGTCGTAGTCGTCCTCGGACATGATGCCGAATTTCTTCAGCGGAGTCATGCCGGGATCGGTCACCACGTAGGCTTCGAAGTACAGCACGCGTTCGATGTCGCGCAGCGTCATGTCGAGCACCAGGCCCAGACGCGACGGCAGCGACTTCAGGAACCAGATGTGCGCGCACGGAGCGGCCAGGTCGATGTGACCCATGCGCTCGCGGCGAACCTTGGTCTGCGTGACTTCAACGCCGCACTTCTCGCAGATCACACCGCGGTGCTTGAGGCGCTTGTACTTGCCGCACAGGCATTCGTAGTCCTTGATCGGGCCGAAGATCTTGGCGCAGAACAGGCCGTCGCGCTCGGGCTTGAACGTGCGGTAGTTGATCGTCTCAGGCTTCTTCACCTCACCGAAAGACCACGAACGGATCTTCTCGGGCGAAGCCATGCCGATCTTGATGGCATCGAAATGCTCATCGGGCGTGAATTGTTTGAACAGGTCGAGTAACGATTTCATGGACTCTTTCCCTTTTCAATGATTAAGAACGTTCCAGTTCGATGTCCAGGCCCAAGGAACGGATTTCCTTGACCAGCACATTGAACGATTCCGGCATGCCGGCTTCGATCGAGTGTTCGCCCTTGACGATGTTCTCGTACACCTTGGTACGACCCACCACGTCGTCGGACTTCACCGTCAGCATTTCCTGCAGCACGTAGGCGGCGCCGTAGGCCTCGAGCGCCCACACTTCCATCTCACCGAAACGCTGGCCGCCGAACTGGGCCTTGCCGCCGAGCGGCTGCTGCGTCACGAGCGAGTACGGACCGGTGGAGCGCGCATGCATCTTGTCGTCGACCAGATGGTGCAGCTTCAGGTAATGCATGTAGCCGATGGTCGTCGGGCGCTCGAAGCGCTCGCCGGTACGGCCGTCATACAGGTAGGCCTGGGTACGTGTGTCGGTCAGGCCCTTGGACTTGGCGATGTCTTCCGGATAGGCCAGCTTGAGCATGTCCTTGATCTCGGCTTCCGAGGCGCCATCGAACACGGGCGATGCATAAGGCACGCCGGTGCGCAGGTTGTCCGCCATCGACATCACTTCGTCGTCGGTCAACTGCGACAGCTCTTCCTTGCGACCGCTCGAGTTGTAGATCTGCTCCATCAGCGCGCGAATTTCTTCGGCACGTGCATGATCGCGCAGCATCGCGTCGATGCGATGACCCAGACCCTTGCCGGCCCAGCCCAGGTGGACTTCGAGCACCTGACCGATGTTCATGCGCGATGGCACGCCCAGCGGGTTCAGCACGATGTCGGCGGTGGTTCCGTCGGCCAGATACGGCATGTCTTCCACCGGCGTGATCTTGGAGACCACGCCCTTGTTGCCGTGACGGCCGGCCATCTTGTCACCGGGCTGCAGGCGACGCTTGACGGCAAGGTAGACCTTGACCATCTTCAGCACGCCAGCGGGCAGCTCATCACCTTGCGTGAGCTTCTTGCGCTTTTCTTCAAAGGCCAGATCGAAGGCGTGACGTGTCTGCTCCAGCGCGTTCTTGATCGACTCGAGCTGCGAAGCGACGTTGTCTTCGGCAGGACGGATGTCGAACCAGTGGAACTTGTCCACGCCGTCGAGATACGCCTTGTCGATCTTCGTGCCCTTGGCGAGCTTCTGCGGGCCGCCGTTGGCGACATGGCCGATCAGCAGCTTCTCGATACGGTCGAACGCGTCGGCTTCCACGATGCGAAGCTGGTCGTTCAGGTCGAGGCGATAGCGCTTGAGTTCATCGTCGATGATCTGCTGGGCGCGCTTGTCGCGCTGGATGCCTTCACGCGTGAACACCTGCACGTCGATCACGGTGCCTTGCGAGCCCTGATCCACACGCAGCGAGGTGTCCTTCACGTCCGAAGCCTTCTCGCCGAAGATCGCGCGCAGCAGCTTTTCTTCCGGCGTGAGCGTGGTCTCGCCCTTGGGCGTGACCTTGCCGACCAGCGTGTCGCCGGGCTGCACTTCCGCACCCACGTAGATGATGCCGGACTCGTCGAGGCGGTTCAGTTGCTGCTCCGAGAGATTCGGAATGTCGCGCGTGATTTCCTCGGCACCGAGCTTGGTGTCGCGCGCCATCACCACCAGTTCCTCGATGTGGATCGAGGTGTAGCGGTCTTCTGCCACGATGCGCTCGTTGATCATCACCGAGTCTTCGTAGTTGTAGCCGTTCCATGGCATGAACGCGATCAGCATGTTCTGGCCGATGGCGATTTCACCCAGATCGGTCGAGGCACCGTCGGCCACCACGTCACCCTTGGCCAGCTTGTCGCCCTTCTGGACGATGGGACGCTGGTGGATGTTGGTGTTCTGGTTGGAACGCTGGTACTTGATGAGGTTGTAGATGTCCACGCCGACTTCGCCTGCAACGGCTTCGTCGTCGTTCACACGCACCACGATGCGGGTGGCATCGACATAGTCCACCACGCCACCACGCGTTGCCGTCACCACGGTGCCGGAGTCCACCGCCGCCACGCGCTCGATGCCCGTGCCGACCATCGGCTTTTCGGGACGCAGCACAGGCACGGCCTGACGCGACATGTTGGCGCCCATCAGCGCGCGGTTCGCATCGTCGTGTTCGAGGAACGGAACCAGCGAGGCCGCCACGGAGACGATCTGCGCAGGCGACACGTCCATGTACTGCACGCGCTCGGCGGACACGAGGGTGGATTCACCCTGCTCACGCGCCGACACCAGATCACCGGTCAGGCGGCCAGTGTCGTCGAGCGCCGCATTGGCCTGGGCGATGATGTACTTGCCTTCTTCGATGGCCGACAGGTAGTCGATCTCCATCGTGACCTTTCCATCCACCACGCGGCGATACGGTGTCTCGATGAAACCGTATTCGTTCAGGCGGGCGTACAAGGCCAGCGAGTTGATCAGACCGATGTTCGGACCTTCAGGCGTTTCGATCGGGCAGACGCGACCGTAGTGGGTCACGTGCACGTCACGCACTTCGAAGCCGGCACGCTCGCGCGTCAAACCGCCCGGGCCAAGTGCCGATACGCGGCGCTTGTGGGTGATCTCGGCCAGAGGGTTGGTCTGGTCCATGAACTGCGAGAGCTGCGATGCGCCGAAGAATTCCTTCAGTGCGGCAGAGATCGGCTTGGAGTTGATCAGGTCGTGCGGCATCAGCGGCTCTTGCTCGGCCTGACCCAGACGCTCCTTCACGGCCTTCTCGATACGTGCCAGACCGGTGCGGTACTGGTTTTCGGCCAGCTCGCCCACGCAGCGCACGCGGCGATTGCCCAGGTGATCGATGTCATCGACTTCGCCCTTGCCGTTGCGCAGGTCCACGAGGATCTTCACCACCGACAGGATGTCGTCGTTGTCCAGCACCATCGGGCCGGTCGCGCCATCGCGTCCGACCTTGGCGTTGAACTTCATGCGGCCCACGCGCGACAGGTCGTAGGTGTCCGGGTTGTAGAACAGGCGCTGGAACAGTGCCTGCACGGCGTCTTCCGTTGGTGGCTCGCCGGGACGCATCATGCGGTAGATGGCCACACGCGCCGCGAACTCGTCCACGGTTTCGTCGATGCGCAGGGTCTGCGACATGTACGCGCCCTGATCCAGCTCGTTGGTGTAGATGCACTGGATTTCGCGCACGCCGGCGGAGCGCAGCTTTTTGAGCAGCGCTTCGGTCAGCTCTTCGTTGGCCTTGGCGATGATTTCACCGGTGTCGGTGTCCACGATGTTGCGGGCCACCACGCGGCCGATGAGGAAATCCTCGGGCACGCTCACGTGGGTGGTGTTCGATTGCTCGAGTTCGCGGGTGTGGCGCGCGGTGATGCGCTTGTCCTTGGCGACGACCACCTTGCCGGACTTGTCCGTGATGTCAAAACGTGCGACCTCGCCCTTGAAGCGATCGGGCACGAATTCCATCTGCGCGCCGCTGTCCATCAGGCGGAAGTTGTCGTTGACGAAGAAGTTCGCGAGGATCGATTCCGGGTTCAGGCCGATGGCCTTGAGCAGAATCGTCACGGGCATCTTGCGGCGACGGTCGACGCGGAAGTACAGGATGTCCTTCGGATCGAATTCGAAGTCGAGCCACGAACCACGGTAGGGAATGATGCGTGCCGAGAACAGCAGCTTGCCCGAGCTGTGGGTCTTTCCCTTGTCGTGCTCGAAGAACACGCCGGGCGAGCGGTGCAGCTGAGACACGATCACGCGCTCGGTACCGTTGATGATGAACGAGCCCTTGTCAGTCATCAGGGGCACTTCGCCCATGTAGACTTCCTGCTCCTTCACTTCCTTGACCACCTTGGACTGGGACGTGGAAGATTCGCGGTCGTAGATGATCAATTGCACCTTGGCGCGCACGGCCGATGCAAAGGTCAGACCACGGGTCTGGCACTCACGCACGTCGAATGCGGGTTTGGCGAGGTTGTACTCGACAAACTTCATTTCGACGAAACCGTTGTGCGAAACGATGGGGAATGCAGCATTGAATGCGGCTTGCAAGCCGTCATCGCTGCGCTTTTGCGGGGCTGTCCCGGATTGCAGGAATGCGGTGTACGCATCGCGCTGCATCTGCAACAGGTAAGGCACTTTGAGCACACTGTCACGGCTGCCGAAGCTCTTGCGAATCCGCTTGCGCTCGGTGTAGCTGTACGTGGAAGTTTGGGCCATGAGATCTCCAGGCAAAGACATGAAACTGGTCTTCGACGACTGCCCTACAAGGCGTGCTTGTAGGCTTGGCGGTTGGCCACTACCAACCATGGCGGACGGCGATGCATTGCACATCGCCCGAACCAAGGCACCTTCTGCTGTCGGATGAATCAGAAGGCACTAGAAAACGGTTACAGTGAAACCGCTTTCTGGTGCACTCTACTTACTCTCTGCGCGCCCACATCTACCGGACGCCACTGCCCCCAAATTAGCCCTTGATCTGACAACAAAACGACCGGGCGGTCGCCAGACAAGTTGCGTTCCGACGAGCGGACAAAGCCGTTTGCCAGAAGCGCCAAAGGCTGGAGGCCCCATCGGAACCTCCAGCCCTCAAAACTGAAAGAATTACTTCAGTTCAGCCTTGGCACCAGCTTCGGTCAGCTTCTTGGCAGCTGCTTCGGCGTCAGCCTTGGCATGGCTTCCTTCAGGGTCTTGGGAGCGCCGTCGACCATGTCCTTGGCTTCCTTCAGGCCCAGACCGGTGATTTCACGCACGGCCTTGATCACGCCAACCTTGTTGGCACCTGTTTCGAGCAGAACCAGGTTGAATTCAGTCTTTTCTTCCACAGCAGCAGCGCCACCGCCGGCACCGCCAGCAGCGGGAGCAGCCATAGCAGCGGCGGACACGCCGAACTTCTCTTCAATGGCCTTAACCAGCTCATTGAGTTCCATGACCGTCATGCTGTCCAGCGCGGTCAAGAATGCGTCTTTATCGAATGCCATTTTGATTTCCTAACAATTGGTTTATATGGGGACGACTGCGTGCTTTTCAAATTTAAGCAGCTGCAGTTTCGCCTTCGCCCTTCTTTGCCGCCAGAGCGCCCAGCACAACGGCTGTACGCGAGATAGGCGACATGAGCAAGCCACACAGCTGAGCCAGCAGAACTTCCTTGGTAGGAATGTTCGCCAGTTCCTTAACGCCGTTCACGTCCAGGGCCTTGCCTGCGAAGGCGCCACCGCGAATCACCAACTTGTCGTTGGTCTTCGCGAAGTCGGCCACCACCTTGGCGGCGGCCACAGCGTCTTCGGAGAAGCCATAGATCAGAGGACCGGTCATCTGGTCGGCGACGATGTCGAACTGGCTGCCAGCCACAGCACGACGTGCCAGAGTGTTCTTCAGAACGCTCAGGGAAACGCCCTTGCTGCGAGCATCAACGCGCAGTTTGGTCATGTCAGCGACCGTGATGCCACGGTATTCCGCGATCACCAGCGTTTGAGCTTTTGCGGCGAGGCTGGTCACTTCATTGATGACCGCTTCTTTCTCACTGCGATTAAGACTCAAGGTCTACTCCTTCATTTGCGCACTTCGAGCCAGGCTCTCTGTGCGCGCTTAAGTTGCAGCGACCAACTGTTGAGGAAAAATTTCTCGTTCCATCTGCAGCGGGATCGCCATCTGCGTTGGCATCCACATGATTTAAGTGCAGCGAATCTGCACACCAACGGTCTTGGATGACCCGACGCATCTCTGCGCCGACCCACCACTGAGGCACTCTTGCAAGCGCCTCAAGATCTTTTCAAGGCAATTACGCTGCGATGGTCTGTGTATCAACGCGGACGCCAACGCCCATCGTCGAAGACACTGCGACCTTGCGCAGGTAAACGCCCTTGCTCGTAGCAGGCTTGGACTTGTTCAGAGCGTCGATCAGAGCGGCCAGGTTGCCCTGGAGCTTGTCGTTCTCGAACGAGCGACGGCCAATGGTGCCGTGGATGATGCCGGCCTTGTCAACGCGGAACTGGATCTGGCCAGCCTTGGCGTTCTTGACGGCAGTAGCCACGTCAGGAGTCACGGTGCCCACCTTGGGGTTGGGCATCAGGCCACGTGGGCCGAGGATCTGACCGAGCGTACCCACGACACGCATTGCGTCGGGAGCAGCGATCACCACGTCGAAAGGCATGTCGCCAGCCTTGACCATGGCAGCCAGATCATCCATGCCGACGATGTCGGCACCGGCAGCCTTGGCTTCATCAGCCTTGGCGCCTTGGGCGAACACAGCCACGCGCGTGGTCTTGCCAGTTCCATGGGGCAGCACGACGGCGCCACGCACGACCTGGTCCGACTTCTTGGCATCCACGCCGAGTTGCACAGCAACGTCGATGGACTCGTCGAACTTGGCGGTAGCGGCTTCCTTCACGATAGCCACAGCGTCGGCGAATGGGTACAGCTTGTTGCTGTCGACCTTGCCGGCCAATGCTTTTTGCTTCTTGGTCAACTTTGCCATGATTACAGTCCTTCCACAGTAACGCCCATGGAGCGGGCCGAACCTGCCAGGGTACGCACGGCAGCGTCCACGTCGGCTGCGTTCATGTCCTTGAGCTTGGTCTTGGCGATTTCTTCCAGCTGAGCGCGGGTGATCTTGCCGACCTTGGTGGCCAGAGGATTCGAAGAACCCTTGTCCAGCTTGATGGCCTTCTTGATCAGCACGGTGGCTGGAGGCGTCTTGATGATGAACGTGAAGCTCTTGTCAGCAAACGCAGTGATCACCACAGGCAGTGGCAGGCCGGGCTCAACACCCTGGGTCTGCGCATTGAATGCCTTGCAGAATTCCATGATGTTCAGACCGCGCTGACCCAGCGCCGGACCGATTGGAGGAGATGGATTTGCCTTACCAGCTGGAACTTGCAGCTTGATAAAGCCGACGATTTTTTTCGCCATGGCTAGTTTTCCTTGCGGGTCATAACGCAAACCTTGAAGTTCAAGGCCTGCTCCCCGGGGTTGCAGCTCGAATACAAAGTGGTTGCCGGTACAGAGCTGTAAAGCACCGACTCACTGATCTTTTTGCAGATCAGGTCTTTTCGACCTGAGCGAATTCCAATTCGACCGGTGTGGAGCGACCAAAAATCATCACCGACACGCGCAGACGATTCTTTTCGTAGTTCACTTCTTCCACGGAACCGTTGAAGTCGGTGAACGGGCCTTCCTTCACTCGGATCAGCTCACCCACGGTGAACTCGATCTTGTGACGTGGCTTCTCCGTACCCTCTTCCATCTGGCTGACGATCTTCTGCACCTCATCGTCGGAGATGGGGGCCGGACGGTTCTTCGAACCTCCCACGAAACCCGTGACCTTGCTGGTGTGCTTGACCAGATGCCAGGTATCGTCTTCCATCACCATTTCGACGAACACATAGCCAGGGTACAGACGACGCTCGGTCGTCTTGCGCTGGCCATTCTTCATTTCGACCACTTCTTCGGTCGGCACCAGAATGCGGCCAAACTTGTCCTGCATGCCCGCACGGGCGATGCGCTCCGTGATGTTGCGCTCTACCGCCTTCTCCATGCCCGAATAGGCATGAACGATATACCAACGCAGATCCGGATTGCCAGATGCGACAGGAGCCGGAACCGCAGACGCGGCGCCAGCATTCTCAATGGCGTCATCAGTCATCAGTTACTTCCTCCAGCCCAGAATCAAATCGTACAGAAGCCATTCCAGCGTCTTGTCCGTGAACCACAGAAACAGCGCCATGATCACCACGAAGGCGAACACATAGGCCGTCATCTGCAGGGTTTCCTTGCGCGTGGGCCAGACAACCTTGTGCACTTCCTTCCACGCATCACGCGCGAAAGCCACGAACTGGCGTCCCGGCTCGGAAACCAGAAACACCACGACGGCCGCGACCAGGCCCGCCAATAGCACCGCCCACTGCACGATCGGGCCTTGCCTCGAAAGCAAGTAGAACCCGGCAATGGAGGCCAGCACCAGCACAACGGCAAGGGCGATCTTCGCCTTGTCCGCGCCGGTACTAACTGTTTCAACCTGAGAAGTGGCCATAAGTGACTGCAATCATTTCCTGTTCCGGCATCTCACAAGACGCCGAAGCCCGCCAGGGCTTGGCGGGCTTTTGTTCACCACCCTTGGGTGGCAGGGGCAGTAGGAATCGAACCTACAACCTTCGGTTTTGGAGACCGACGCTCTGCCAATTGAGCTATACCCCTTCGATCCTACGAATTACGCAATGATCTTGGCAACCACGCCGGCGCCGACGGTACGGCCACCTTCGCGGATGGCGAAACGCAGACCTTCTTCCATGGCGATCGGGGCGATCAGCTTCACGGTGATGGACACGTTGTCACCAGGCATGACCATTTCCTTGTCTGCGGGCAGCTCGATCGAGCCGGTCACGTCAGTCGTGCGGAAATAGAACTGTGGGCGGTAGTTGTTGAAGAAAGGAGTGTGGCGACCGCCTTCGTCCTTCGACAGAACATACACCTCAGCGGTGAAGTGCGTGTGCGGCTTGATGGAGCCGGGCTTGCACAGCACCTGGCCACGCTCGACGTCTTCGCGCTTCGTGCCGCGCAGCAGCAGACCCACGTTGTCGCCAGCCTGGCCCTGGTCCAGCAGCTTGCGGAACATTTCCACGCCAGTGACCGTGGTCTTCTGGGTGTCACGGATACCGACGATTTCGATTTCTTCGCCGACCTTGACGATACCGCGCTCGATACGGCCCGTCACCACGGTACCGCGACCGGAGATCGAGAACACGTCTTCCACAGGCATCAGGAAGGCACCGTCCACAGCGCGCTCGGGCGTGGGGATGTAGGTGTCCAGCGCTTCGGCCAGCTTCATGATGGCGGGCTCGCCCTTGTCGGACTGGTCGCCTTCCAGAGCCAGCTTGGCGGAACCGCGAACGATCGGGGTGTCATCGCCAGGGAATTCGTACTTGTCGAGGAGCTCGCGAACTTCCATTTCGACCAGCTCGAGCAACTCTTCGTCGTCCACCATGTCGCACTTGTTCAGGAACACGATGATGTAGGGCACGCCCACCTGACGGGCCAGCAGGATGTGCTCGCGGGTCTGGGGCATCGGGCCGTCAGCAGCGGAGCACACCAGAATCGCGCCGTCCATCTGTGCGGCGCCGGTGATCATGTTCTTCACATAGTCAGCGTGGCCGGGGCAGTCAACGTGTGCGTAGTGGCGGTTAGCCGTTTCGTACTCGACGTGAGCGGTGTTGATGGTAATGCCGCGGGCCTTTTCTTCAGGCGCAGCATCGATCTGGTCGTAAGCCTTGGCTTCGCCGCCAAACTTCTTCGACAGAACGGTAGCGATTGCAGCCGTCAGCGTGGTCTTGCCGTGGTCCACGTGACCGATGGTACCGACGTTGACGTGCGGCTTGGTCCGCTCGAACTTTTCCTTTGCCATTTCTTGACTCCGAAAACTACACCCAAAATAAAAGGCGCTACCCGAACGGATGCACCTGAAACTTGTGGTGCCCATGGCGGGAATCGGACCCGCGACCTCTCCCTTACCAAGGGAGTGCTCTACCACTGAGCCACATGGGCAACTTCACAGCGCATTGCGCTCCAACATTTCTCCAAACCAACCTATGGAGCGGGAGACGGGAATCGAACCCGCGTCATTAGCTTGGAAGGCTAAGGTTCTACCATTGAACTACTCCCGCCCGGTCATTCAACCAGCGTCGCACCCCAACGAGGACCTCGACTCTCAAAATTTGGTGGAGGGGACTGGATTCGAACCAGTGTAGGCGTAAGCCAACAGATTTACAGTCTGCCCCCTTTAGCCACTCGGGCACCCCTCCGGAGAACTTGCAATTATAGCGACTTTTTTAGCCTCTTCCAACAAACTGCCAAAAATTTCTGGCGTTCCGTGGAAATTTCCAATCAGTCCAACTGCATTCAGCATTCTAGCCCGGGTTGATCACCACTTCCGGGAAAACGCGTAGAGAAAGTGGCGAACCGCTCCTCACTTTGTTCTTCATCGCCGTGCCCTTGGGGCCTGTTCCAACGAGATCAATCCATCGCGAACTCCTTGCCGGTACAAGGAAGTTTTCCGGTTTTGAGCTCCACTCCATGTCAGTCACGACGAATCGCCTGCATGCTTCCTCCAAAGCTACGCCGCCGCGTGGGGCATTAACCTCGTCGGATTCACGCTTGTCGAACTTCTCTGCGTCGTCGCGCTGCTGGGGATTCTCGTCACGTTGGCAACGCCCGATTTCTCCAGATTGATCCAGAAGTATCGGATCAACCAGGCCGTCATGGAGCTCAGGGGCGCGCTTCAAGTCGCCCGCTCCGACGCCGTTCGACGCTCGGAAGACATCAAGCTGAAGAAAATCGACGCCGCAGATGGCAGAAGCTGTGCGGCCTCGCCCGCTGACTGGAGTTGCGGCTGGATCGTGTTTCGCGACGAGAATGGTGATGGTGCATACACGGTGAACAGCGAAGACGAGTTGCTGCAAACGTTTCCCGCGCCATCGAATACCTCGGTGCGCTTTACAAGCAATGCCACCTACCTGACCGTCAACCGCTGGGGCGCAATCAACGGAGTCGGCGCTAGTTTTGTGATTTCACCGCAATCACCATTGGGCAGCACATCAGGCCTGGAAATGGCAGTTTGCGTTTCCTCGGGCGGGCGCATTCGCTGGATCACCGGCTCCAGTTGCTCTTGAGGCGGCTTGCGTCTAACCCACACTGCTTTCATTTGGTGCGTCGCACAAAGCAAGACGCCCTCCGACTCATGAGGAGTGGAGGGCGTCTTGGGCTGTAAGAGCCTGACGATGACCTACTTTCACACGGGAACCCGCACTATCATCGGCGCGAAGTCGTTTCACTGTCCTGTTCGGGATGGGAAGGAGTGGTGCCAACTTGCTATGGTCATCAGGCATAACGGGGTGCTTGGCAGTTCTGTGGGAGAACTGCGTTGCGAATTCATAGAGTCTGGGATCAGTTTTGATTGCGTCTTGGCATAACTTACAAGTCTTGAGCTATTCAAAGTCATTATCAAAGTTATAGGGTCAAGCCGCACGGGCAATTAGTACTGGTTAGCTTAAAGCATTGCTGCTCTTCCACACCCAGCCTATCAACGTCGTGGTCTACAACGACCCTTCAGGGGGCTCGAGGCCCCGGCAGATCTCATCTTGAAACGAGTTTCCCGCTTAGATGCTTTCAGCGGTTATCTCTTCCACACATAGCTACCCTGCGATGCCACTGGCGTGACAACAGGTACACCAGAGGTGTGTCCACTCCGGTCCTCTCGTACTAGGAGCAGGCTTCCTCAAATCTGCAGCGCCCACGGAAGATAGGGACCAAACTGTCTCACGACGTTTTAAACCCAGCTCACGTACCTCTTTAAATGGCGAACAGCCATACCCTTGGGACCGACTACAGCCCCAGGATGAGATGAGCCGACATCGAGGTGCCAAACACCGCCGTCGATATGAACTCTTGGGCGGTATCAGCCTGTTATCCCCAGAGTACCTTTTATCCGTTGAGCGATGGCCCTTCCATACAGAACCACCGGATCACTATGTCCTGCTTTCGCATCTGCTCGACTTGTCAGTCTCGCAGTTAAGCACGCTTATGCCATTGCACTATCGTCACGATGTCCGACCGTAACTAGCGTACCTTCGAACTCCTCCGTTACACTTTGGGAGGAGACCGCCCCAGTCAAACTGCCTACCATGCACTGTCCCCGATCCAGATAATGGATCCAGGTTAGAACCTCAAACACACCAGGGTGGTATTTCAACGTTGGCTCCATGTGATCTAGCGACCACACTTCAAAGCCTCCCACCTATCCTACACAGATCTGTTCAAAGTCCAATACAAAGCTACAGTAAAGGTTCATGGGGTCTTTCCGTCTTTCCGCGGGGAGATTGCATCATCACAAACATTTCAACTTCGCTGAGTCTCAGGAGGAGACAGTGTGGCCATCGTTACGCCATTCGTGCAGGTCGGAACTTACCCGACAAGGAATTTCGCTACCTTAGGACCGTTATAGTTACGGCCGCCGTTTACTGGGACTTCAATCAAGAGCTTGCACCCCATCATTTAATCTTCCAGCACCGGGCAGGCGTCACACCCTATACGTCCACTTTCGTGTTTGCAGAGTGCTGTGTTTTTAATAAACAGTCGCAGCCACCGATTTTTTGCAACCCCTTTCTGCTCCGTTTGTTCAACTTCACATACCGGGGGCATACCTTCTCCCGAAGTTACGGTATCAATTTGCCGAGTTCCTTCTCCTGAGTTCTCTCAAGCGCCTTAGAATACTCATCTCGCGCACCAGTGTCGGTTTGCGGTACGGTCGTCAATAGCTGAAGCTTAGTGGCTTTTCCTGGAAGCAGGGTATCACTCACTTCGTGTGCAAGCACACTCGTTATCACCCCTCATCTTAGCCCGGCGGATTTGCCTACCAGGCACGACTACAGGCTTGAACCAACATGTCCAACAGTTGGCTGAGCTAACCTTCTCCGTCCCCACATCGCACTATTGATCGGTACAGGAATATTGACCTGTTTCCCATCAGCTACGCATCTCTGCCTCGCCTTAGGGCCGACTCACCCTACGCCGATGAACGTTGCGTAGGAAACCTTGCGCTTACGGCGAGCGGGCTTTTCACCCGCTTTAACGCTACTCATGTCAGCATTCGCACTTCTGATACCTCCAGCATCCGTCTCCAGACACCTTCACAGGCTTACAGAACGCTCTCCTACCACGTGCAATAAATTGCACATCCGCAGCTTCGGTAACTGGCTTGAGCCCCGTTACATCTTCCGCGCAGGACGACTCGATCAGTGAGCTATTACGCTTTCTTTAAATGATGGCTGCTTCTAAGCCAACATCCTGACTGTTTTAGCCTTCCCACTTCGTTTCCCACTTAGCCAATTTTAGGGACCTTAGCTGGCGGTCTGGGTTGTTTCCCTCTTGAGTCCGGACGTTAGCACCCGGTGCTCTGTCTCCCAA
>NZ_CP060783.1:2832500-3302500 GCF_014489535.1 Diaphorobacter aerolatus | reverse complement strand
TGATTCCGCAGGACGCGGCCGCCGTGTAGCGCTTGGCCGGATCCGGATGGGCCTCCGGCCCCATGCACATGGCCGCGGTGATCGCGCTGAGACTCAGCGCATAGCCACCAAACGGCGCGAGCAGCAAGGTGCCGATGCCCGTCATGCTGATCAGCTTCGAGACCGGCATGTCATAGCCGCTGGCCTTGATGACGGCGACGCCCGGCAGGTTCTGCGACGCCATCGTCACCACGAACAGCGGCAATGCCAGACTCATGAGGGCCGCGAGCGAAAACGTGGGCATGGTGAAAATGGGTACCGCCAGATCCCATTGAACGGCGGACCAGTTCATCCGGCCCTGCACGGCCGCGAGCGCGATGCCGACCAACAAGGTGAGCATCACGGCGTAGCGTGGCAGCATGCGTCGGGTCAGCAGATAGGTGAGCAGCATCCCGATGATCAGCGCGGGCGCCGTCTGCGCAGCGCTGAATGCCTGCATGCCGAACTTCGCGAGCACCCCGGCGAGCAGGGCGGCCGCGATTTCCTGCGGAATCTTGTCCATGACGCGCTCGAACCAGCCGGTGACGCCCGCGAGAATGACCAGTACGGCGCTCACCATGAACGCGCCCACGGCGTCCCCCATGGTGAAGCCGCCAACCGCTCCCGCCGTCGCCAGAACCGCTGCGCCGGGAGTGGACCAGGCCACCATCACCGGTTTCCTGAGAATCAGCGAGGGCACCAGGGTGCATAACCCCATGCCAATGCCCAACGCCCACATCCACGATGCGATTTCTGCCGGCGTCGCGCCAAATGCCTGCGCCGCCTGAAACACGATGGCGACCGAGCTGGTCAGCCCCACGAGCACCGACACGAAGCCGGCAACAAAGGCGGAGAGCGTCAAATCCTTGAAAAATCGCATCGATCAGTCTTTCGCAACTGCGACGCGATGTCTTCTCGATTCCGCTTCAAAGCGGGTTCACGACGCCCACGCAATATACAAAGAAACGCACGCGCGCGCTCGAAGCGTCAGACTTGCACCTTAGAGCCCAGTTCGACCACGCTGTTGCTCGGTAGCAGCAGGAAGTCGGCCACACCCGCAGCGTTGTGGTGCATCTGCCCGAACAGCTTCTGGCGCCACAGCGCCATGCCGCTGTTGTTGTCGCCGGGCACGAACACGTCACGCGAGAGGAAGTAGCTGGTGCCCATGCTTTCGACCTCGCAGCCGCGTCCGCGCAGTTGCTGAAGCGCGGCGGGCACGTCGGGGTCGTTCTTGAAACCGTAGTTGATCTTCACGCTCCAGCAGTCGCTGCCCAGCGATTCGATCTGCACGCGCTTGTCGAGACCAATCCAAGGAACCTCGTGATTGACGATGGTGGCAAAGATATTCTGCTCGTGCAGCACCTTGTTGTGCTTGAGGTTGTGCAGCAACGCCGTGGGCGTGACCCGGGGATCAGCGGTGAGAAATACCGCCGTGCCCGGAACCCGCGTGATCGGGGCTGCTGCAACAGCACCATCTGCAGGAAATCACGCAGATCGATACCGTCCGAATGCAGCTTGTCGTAGATGAGGTCGCGGCCGCGCTTCCAGGTCATCATCACCGTGAACACCGCGAAACCGATGCTCAGCGGGAACCAGCCGCCCTCGAAGAGCTTGAGCATGTTCGAGGCAAAGAACGTGACGTCGATGCAGAAGAAAAACAGCGTCGGCGTGAGCGCCGCCCACAGCGGGTACTTCCAGCCGTAGCGCAGCACGAAGAAGGTGAGGACCGAGGTGATCGTCATGTCCAGCGTCACCGCAATGCCATAGGCCGCCGCCAGATTGCTGCTGGAGCGGAACATCACCACCGCCAGTGCGATGGCCACGCACAGGCTCCAGTTGATGAAGGGGATGTAGATCTGACCCATGTCGCGCACGCTGGTGTGCTCGATCTGGATGCGCGGCAGGTATCCGAGCTGGATCACCTGCTTGGTGATGCTGAACGCGCCGGTGATCAATGCCTGCGAAGCGATGACCGTCGCCATCGTCGCCAGTACCACGAGCGGGATCACGCCCCAACTCGGTGCAAGCATGTAGAACGGGTTCTTGATGGCTTCGGGATTTTCGAGCACCAGCGCGCCCTGTCCGAAATAGCACAGCGTCAAAGCCGGCATCGCGATGCTGAACCAGGCGAGCCGGATCGGCTTGCGCCCAAAGTGGCCCATGTCCGCATACAGTGCCTCGGCTCCGGTCACGCACAGCACGACCGCGCCCAGGATCACGAAGCTCACGAGGGGATTGGCGGCGATGAAGCCGATGGCGTAATGCGGGCTCAGGCCGCGCAACACCGTCGGGTGCTGCCAGATGTTCCAGATGCCGAGCGCCGCAATGCAGATGAACCACAGCAGCATGATGGGGCCGAAGAACTTGCCTATGCCCGCCGTGCCGCGCTTTTGCAGCATGAACAGGGCAATCAGCACCACCACGGTGAGCGGCACCACGCCCTTGGCGAAATGCGGCGACACGATCTCGAGGCCTTCCACAGCCGAGAGCACCGAAATCGCCGGAGTGATGACCCCGTCGCCGTAGAACAGGCAGGTGCCGAAGATGCCGATCATCATCAGCACCGAGCGCAGCCTGGGCTTGTCCTTCACCGCCTGAGAGGCCAGCGCGAGCATGGCGATCAGGCCGCCCTCGCCGTTGTTGTCGGCGCGCAGCACGAGAACCACGTACTTCAGCGAAACGATCAGCGTGAGCGTCCAGAACAGGATCGACAGGATGCCGTAGACGTTGTCATGCGTGAACGGGACGTAGCCCGAACCGAAGACCTCCTTGAGCGTGTACAGGACGCTGGTGCCGATGTCACCGTAGACAACACCAATCGCGCCCAGAGTCAGCGTGGTGAGGGAAGATTTCGAATTTTGCACAGAGGTTTAACACCCAGAACGCGACGGCGGCTGTGGGGCGGTATTCTCCACCAATCGGCCCACTTTGTGCCAGCGCCGAAATATGACATGCAATCGTTGACGGTGCCTTTGCAGATTCCGTCAGTCATACACCTCGGCATTGGGATCTGTGGCCTCCAGCTCGTAGCTCGATGCCAGCATCGCCAGACGCGCGACCACGCCGTACATGTAAAACCGGTTGGGCGCGCTTGCGCCGGGGCGCGCGCCGGGTTGCGGCAGGTGCGTGCTGTGCTCGAAGGCGAGCGGCACAAAGCTCGCGCCGGGCGCGTTCAGGTTTTCGTCGGTTCCACGCTCGGCGTGCATGCGGTAGAAGCCACCGACGACGTAACGATCCATCATGTAGACCACGGGTTCGGCCACGGCTTCCTGCACGCGTTCGCGAGTGAGCACGCCTTCCTGCACGATCACGTCGTGCACCACCTGCCCGTCCTTGATGACGGCCATCTTGTTGCGCGTCTTGCGTTGGAGATCGTTCAGTTCCTTGGCATCGTGCACCGTCATGATGCCCATGCCGTAGGTGCCGTTGTCGGGCTTGACCACGACCCACGGCTTTTCGTTGATGCCGTATTCCTTGTACTTGCGACGCACCTTGGTGAGCGTCGCGTCCACCGAAGCCTGAAGCTCGTCGAGCTTGATGCCCTCGTTGAAATCGACCCCTTCCACCTTCGTGAACAAGGATTGATGAGCCACGGATCGATGCCCAGCATCTTGCCAAAGCGCTTGGAAACCTCTTCGTAGCTCTGGAAATGGCGGCTCTTGCGGCGCACGCTCCAGCCCGCGTGCAGCGGCGGCAGCACGTATTGCTCGTACAGATCTTCCAGAATGCCGGGCGCGCCTGCGGACAGGTCGTTGTTCAACAGAATCGTGCAGGGGTCGAAATTCTTCAACCCCAGTCGGCGCTTGGTGCGGATCACCGGCTCGAGCGTGATCGTTTCGCCATGCGGCAGCGTGATCGTCGTGGCCTTCTTGATCTCCGGGCTGACCGAGCCGATGCGCACGTTCAGGCCCGCCATGTTGAAGATGCGCTGAAGCTGCATCACGTTGGCGAGATAGAAGGTGTTGCGCGAATGGTTCTCCGGAACGATCAGCAAATTGCGCGCTTCGGGGCAGATCTTCTCGATGGCGGCCATCGCGGCCTGCACGGCCAGCGGGAGCATCTGCTCGGTGAGATTGTTCCAGCCACCCGGAAACAGATTGGTATCCACCGGCGCCAGCTTGAAACCCGCGTTGCGAATGTCCACCGACGAGTAGAACGGCGGCGTGTGCTCCATCCACTCGAGGCGGAACCAGCGCTCGATCGCTGGCATGGAGTCCAGAATGCGTTGTTCCAGTTCGTTGATTGGACCGGTCAGGGCGGTAATGAGATGGGGAACCATCAATGTCCTCGCAAATTGCAAAAGGCTATCGGCGCGTAAGCGAGCCATTCTAGGCGACCCACTCAACGGATCTTGCCAAGGTCCGTTGCACCGCCCCCACTACCGTCGCCAGAAAGTCGGCGTCAACAGCGCGATGAACGAAAGAATCTCCAGACGCCCGAGCAGCATGCCGAGCGTGCACACCCAGAGCTGAAAATCGGTCAGGATGATGTAGCTGGAGCTTGGGCCGAGCCGCCCCATTGCGGAGCCCGCGCAGTGCACGCTGGCCAGCACCGCGGAGAAGGCCGTCACCGGATCGAGATCGGTGAGCAGCAGTGCCATGCTCAGCACGATCACGGTCGCGCCATACATCAGCATGAACGCGAGCACGGAGAAGATCATCCGGTTGTCCACCACCGCATTGCCGAGCTTGACCGGCTGCACGGCGCTGGGATGGATGATGCGGGCCATTTCGCGCTTGGCCTGCTTCACGAGGATCAGCATGCGCGCCATCTTGATGCCGCCGCCCGTGGACCCCGCTCCGGTCGCGACGCCCGAGAGCATGATCATGAACACCGGCGCGAACACCGGCCAGCCGAGATAGTCGGTGGTCGTGTAGCCGGTCGTCGTTGCCACCGACACCACATGGAACATGCCCATGCGCAGGGCTTCGAGCGGCGCATAGACGTCCTTGGCCCACAAAAGCAAGGCCACGAGCAGTCCTCCGCCCACGAGCGTCGCCATCGTGGCGCGCATTTCCACGTCGCGCCAGAAACCGTGCCAGTTGCCCTTGCGCAGCGCGATGAAATACAGCGCGAAGTTGCAGCTTGCAGCCATCATGAAAAAGATCGCAATCAGCTCCATCAACGGCGACTTGAAATAAGCAAAGCTCGCGTCGTGCGGCGACAGCCCGCCCAGGCTCACGGTCGAGAACATGTGCATGATCGCGTCCTCGGGCGTCATGCCGGCCCACCAGTAGCCCAGCGCGCAGAACAGCGAAAACAGCACGTACACGCCCCACAGTCCCTTGGCCGTTTCGGTCATGCGGGGAGTGAGCTTGGTGTCCTTGACCGGGCCGGCCGCCTCGGCCTTGAAAAGCTGGCTCGCGCCGACGCCCAGCAGCGGCAGCACGGCGACGGCCAGAATCAGGATTCCCATGCCGCCAAGCCATTGCATGAAGGTGCGCCAGACATTGAGCGACAGCGGCAATTGGTCGAGGTTCGACAGCACCGAACTGCCGGTCGTCGTGAGCCCCGAAACCGCCTCGAAATAGGCGTGGGTGAACGACATCGGCTGGTTGATCTCGTAGGAGACGAGCAGCAGCGGAATCGCCGCGAACAACGGCAGCACCACCCACACCATGGACACCAGCATCACCCCGTGGCGCGGCAGCAGTTCGCGCTGAAACCTGCGTGTGCTGAACCACAGAATCGCCGACACCAGCAGCGTGAACAGAATCGAGGCGACATAACATTTCCACAGCCCATCATCTGCATAGAAGGACGCGATGAGCGGCACGAGCAGCGCGCCCGCGAACATCGCGAGCAATGCGCACATCAATCGCAGGACGGGAAAGAGGTCGGACATCGTGGCAACGGCTGCGGCGCGGGTTTCAGAAATAGGTGGCGCTGACGCGGAACAGCTTTTCCACGTCCTTCACGAGGCGCTTGTTCGGCAGGAAGAACACCACGTGGTCGTTCGACTCGATCACCGTGTGGCTGCGCGGAATGATCACCTCGGGTTCCCGCTCTGGCGGCGGCGGTGCTTCTCCGTCGATGGGCTCGCGCGTATCGGGCAGACCGCGCACGATCAGCCCCATGTTCACCTCGGGCGGCAGCGGGATCTCGCTGATCTTGCGGCCTACCACGCGCGAACTCTTGCGATCGCCGCGCGCGACGATCTCCAGCGCCTCCGCCACGCCACGGCGCAGGCTGTGCACCGCCTGCACATCGCCCTGGCGCACATAGGCCAGCAGTTCTCCAAGCATGGCCTGCGCGGGTGACAGCGCGATGTCGATCTGCGTGCCGTGCATCAGGTCGGCATAGCTGCGCCGGTTGATGAGCGCCAGCACACGGCTCGCGCCCATGCGCTTGGCGAGCAGGCTCGCCATGATGTTGTCCTCGTCATCGCTGGTGATTGCGAGGAACAGGTCGATGTCCTCGATGCTTTCGCTGCTCAGCAGTTCCTCGTCGGTCGCGTCGCCGTTCAGCACCAGCACGTCGCTCGGCAGTTGCGAGGCCAGGTCCACGCAGCGCTCGTTGTTGAGGTCGATGATCTTGATCTGCAGATTGCCGCGCTTGGTGAGCTGCTTGGCAAGCCGCAGCGCGACGCGTCCGCCACCGGCCATCATCACGCGACGCACCGGCCGCGAGGACTGGCCGCTCTGGCGATGAAACGATGCCAGCACCTCGGGAATCTGATCACGTCCCGACAGCACGAACACCTCGTCGCCCGGCTCCACCATGGTCGAGCCATCGCACGAAATGAACCGGTCGGGCTCGTCCGCAAAGCGCCGGTAGATCGCGACGATGCGCATCGCCACGTCGGGCGCCATGAGTCGCAGCGCGCCGATGCGGTGGCCCACCATCGGCGCGGCGCCGCGTGCGCGCACGGAAACGAGGCATGCCCGCCCGCCTGCGAATTCGCGCACCTGCATCGCCTCGGGAAATTCGATCAGCTTGCCGATGTAGCGCGTGAGCGATTCCTCCGGGCAGATGATCCGGTCCACGCCAAAGCCGTCCTTGCCGAGCAACTGCTCGGTCGTCTCCAGACCCGACGAGCGCACGCGCGCAATGAGCTTGGGCACGTTGAACATCATCTGCGCCACCTTGCAGCAGACAAGATTCGTCTCGTCCTGCGCAGCGCACGCGATCAGCAGATCGGTGTCGTTTGCGCCGGCTTCGGCGAGCACGCTGGGATCGATGCCGTTGCCGACCACGCCGCGCAGGTCGTAGCGCGCTTCGAGTTCGCGCAGACGCTCCGGGTCTTTGTCGATCACCGTGATGTCATTGCGCTCGGACTCCAGGCTGTCCGCCACGCTCGCACCGACGCGGCCCGCTCCCAGAATGATGATTTTCATGGGTCAGGATCTCCCGCCCGAGGTGCCGGACGCCTTCCCGCTGAAACGCCGCTGCGGCGCGGCAGCGCGCCACGAGACAAGCTGATTGCATGGTCGCCATCGCTGAAAAAGAATTCAACTTCATCAATGAAAAACAGATCGGCGACGCCATGGCATCGTCGATCAGCTCCGTACTTCGCCTTCGCCAAGCACCACGTATTTGAGCGAGGTAAGCCCCTCGATGCCTACCGGACCGCGCGCATGGAACTTGTCGGTGCTGATGCCGATTTCGGCACCGAGGCCGAATTCGAACCCATCGGCGAAACGCGTGCTGGCGTTGACGATCACACTCGCCGAATCCACTTCGCGCAGGAATTTCTGGGCATGCAGATGGTTGGTCGTGAGGATCGCATCGGTATGGTGGCTCGAATATCGGTTGATGTGCGCAATCGCCTCGTCCACGCCGTCCACCAGCTTCACGCTGATGATGGGCGCGAGATATTCCTCACTCCAGTCGGCCTCCACGGCCTCGACCAGCCGGGCTCCGGCCACGGGTTCCAGGATCGCGAGCGCCTCGGGTGTGCCACGCATCTCCACACCCTTGGCCGCGAACAGCGCGCCGATCTTCGGCAGGAACTCGTCGGCCACGCCACGCGCCACCAACAGGCTTTCGCTCGCGTTGCAGGGACTGTATTTCTGCGTCTTGGCGTTTTCCGAGACCCGCACCGCCATCGCGATGTCGCACGGATCGTCCACGTAGACGTGGCAATTGCCGTCCAGATGCTTGATGACCGGCACGCGCGCATCGCGGCTGATGCGCTCGATCAGGCCTTTTCCGCCGCGCGGGATGATCACGTCCACATACTCAGGCATGGTGATGAGCTGGCCCACCACCTCGCGATCGGTCGTCTGCACCAATTGCACGCCGTGCTCGGGTAGACCGGCCTCGGCCAGCGCTCTGCCGACCAGCAGCGCCAACGCCTTGTTCGAGTCGATGGCTTCCGAACCACCGCGCAGGATGCAGGCGTTGCCGCTCTTGATCGACAGGCTGGCCGCCTCGATGGTCACATTCGGGCGGCTTTCATAGATCATGCCGAACACGCCGATCGGCACACGCATCTGACCCACGCGAATGCCGCTGGGCTGCTGCTTCATGCCGATGATCTCGCCGATGATGTCGGGCATCACCGCCAGTTGCTCGCAACCTTCGGCGCAGGTTTCCAACACCTTGGGCGTGAGCTTGAGTCGATCAACCATCGGTTCCGGCAGCCCTGCGGCGCGCGCGCGATCCAGGTCGCGCGCGTTGTCCACTTGCAGCGCGTCGATGTTTTCACGCAGCAAACGGGCCAGGGCCTTCAGGGCCTTGCTCTTGGCAGCAGACGGGGCACGCGCCATCAGCGCAGAGGCGACCTTGGCCTGGACTCCGAGGGCGTGGGTGTATTCGGCGAGATTGAGCGCGTTCATACCGTGATTCTCGCCCAAACCGGCCGACCTGCGCGCACAAGGGCCTGTTCGGGTTACGCTTGGCACTTCTTTCGCCAAAGACCAAGCCATGTCCGACACCGCACGCTACGAACTGCAGCGCTTCAGGCAATTTCTCCAGCAACTGGAGGACGGCAGCCTGAGCCCACACGGCTTCAGCGACAGCGCCCGCTCCCAGGAAGCGCTGCTCGCCGCCCTGCCCGCGCGCTATGGCGAGGTTTTGCTCGGCCTGCTCGACCGGCTCGAAACCGGCGCGCTGTTCACCGAGGAAAGCTGCTCCTTCAGCCACAAGGATCTGCACGACAACCTGCAACTCTGGGCCGACAAGGCGGGGCAGCAATTGCAAAGCGAGGGATGACCGGGGCCAGGCCGCAACACGGGAAATCACCGTGGACATCGTTGCGCGAGATTGCGATAACCGACGCTGACTGCCGTGCATTCGATCCGCCGCAGCCACTACGTCACTCAACGCGTTCCATTCGCTTGCTCGCTCCCCGAAAGGTTTTCCCGCACCATGCCGACATCTGCCCTCACCCAACACCCGATCCTGGCCGCCCTGGCTGCGCTTGTCGCCATCGCTACGGCAGCTTCCCCTGCCCACGCCGAGGTCTACCCGCGCGAGAGCATGATCAAGGCCGAAAAGAAGGAGGCCGCAGGCGGCAAGGGCGTGCTCAACGGTGAATACGCGTTTACGCGCGACATGCCCAAAAAGGACGAAGCCATCAAGGAAATCAGCTGGCTCACGTTGAAGCCGGGCGACTCCATCGGCTACCACAAGCACACCACCAACGAAGACACCTACATCATCATCTCGGGCACCGGCATCTTCAAGGACAAGGACGGCAAGGACGTCCCCGTGAAGCCCGGCGATGTGACCATCGTGCGCAAGGGCGAGTCGCACGGGCTGACGGCCACAGGCACGGAGCCGCTGGTGTTTGTCGATGTGATTGCGGAGCAGTAAGGCGGTTATCGCGCCCCACAGGTCTTGCACAACTGCAACCCGAGCCGCTGCAACGCCAGCCACCCGTTCTGCGGCCAGTCGGGTTGTTTCAGGCCCTTGACGATGCCGTCCACGATGTGCGCCGATTGCAGCAGGCGCGCGAGCGCGGCGTCGCCCACGTTGGGGAGGACGCGCTCGAACAGCCGTTCCTTCGGTCCCCAGATGCGGTTTTCGCGCAGGGCCATGGGCATGGGTTTGCCTGCATTGATGGCGTCCTTCACGCGCTTGAGCGAGCGGATGTCTTCGGCCAAGGCCCAGTGCACGAGCACCTCGGCCTCGCCCTCTGCCTGAAGGCCGTCCATCATGCGCTGCATGCGGGCGACGTTGCCGCTGAGCACGGCCTCCGAGAGCTTGAAGACGTCGTAGCGGGCGACGTTAAGCACCGCCTGTTCGACCTGTGATCGGGAGAGTTCGCCCTGCGGGTACAGCAGCGCGAGTTTCTGGATTTCCTGATGCGCGGCGAGCAGGTTGCCTTCCACGCGGTCGGCGAAGAAGGCGAGCGTGCGCTGGCCGTCTTCACCGGGCGCGACGCGCTGGCCTTGTTGCGACAGGCGCTGCGCAATCCATTGCGGCAGCGCGCCGCGTTCAACCGGATCGATCTGGATGCTGATGCCTGCGGAGTCAAGCGCGCTGAACCACGCGCCGGTCTTCGTCGCCTTGTCCAGACGCGGCAGCATCACGATGGTGAGCGTGCCTTCGTTGCCCGCCGAGTCCTGCGCGATCTGTTGCAGGGCCGCGCCGCCGTCCTTGCCGGGCTTGCCCGAAGGAATGCGGATTTCGATGATCTGCTTGTCGGCAAACAGCGAAAGCGAGCCGCCCGCTGCGAGCACACCGCTCCAGTCGAAATGCGCGCCCTGCACGGTGAAGCTGTTGCGCTCGGTGTAACCCACTTCGCGCGCGACGGCGCGGATGGCGTCCACGGCTTCCTGCTGCAACAGTGGCTCGTCACCGTGCAGCACGTACAGCGGTTTCACGCCTTTTTGCAGATGTCCAGCGAGCTGGTTCAGTGCCACTTGCATGCGGTCTGCGCCGATCAGGATACGGGATCAGCTTGACCTTGGCGAGGCGGCGCATGAGCTGCTGCACCAGGTCGGTCTGCATGTTCTTGAACAGCATGGCCTCTTCGCCTTCCTTGGACAGCGCGATAGACTCGTTGTAGCTCACGTCGCGCTGCTGCATCAACTCGGTGTTGGGAACGTATTCCTGACCGTCCTTGCCCGTCAGCGAAAAATGCATGCGCAGGCGCAACTGCAGTTCGCGCACCTGACCGGAGGCGTTCAGGCCGACGACCAGGCGATCACGATTTTCCGAGAGGATGTTGCAGACCACCTCGGCTTCGGAAATGCGCTCGGGCTCGGTGATCACGACGATGTCGCCGCCCGCGCCCTTCAGGGTGCGAACCAGTTCCCGGGCCAACTGCGAGCCCGGCGCCGCCTTCACATGGATGGACTTGAAGCTGAAATCTGGCGCGCCGCGCAGGCGAAAACCGCAGGCCGCGAGCGGAGCTGCGGCGAGCAGGGCGAGTACTGTGCGTTTTTGCATCATGGTGCTGCAATTCTCCTGCGTGACGATTCGGGTCGGTGTATCAAACCACAACGTTGACCAGACGACCCGGCACGATGATGATCTTCTTCGGCGCCTTGCCTTCGGCGAACTTCTGGTATTCCCCGTTCGCGAGGGCGGTGGCCTCAATGGTGGCCTTGTCGGCCTCGGCAGCAACGCGGATCGAGCCGCGCAGCTTGCCGTTCACCTGCAGCATGAGTTCGATCTCGTCCTGCACCAGTGCCTGTGGATCAACCTCGGGCCACGCGGCGTCGAGCAGTTCGCCCTGCGCCTTGGCATAGCCGAGTTCCGACCACAGCGCATGGCCGAGGTGCGGGGTCGCGGGATACAGCGCGCGGATCAGGATGCCGAAGCATTCGACCACGGCTTCGCGGCCACCCTCGGAGTCGAGCGCCTTGAAGTCTTCGAGCGCGTTGATCATCTTCATCGCACCGGAGACCACGGTGTTGTACTGCATCCGCTGGTAGTCGTAATCCACCTGTTTGAGCACGGTGTGGATTTCAAGGCGCAGCGCCTTGGCTTCCTTGCCAAACGCCACGCCCGCCACGCCGCCTCTGGCCGTTGCCCGGACACGCGCCGCATCGAATTCAGTGGCAGAAAGTTTTGCGCCGAAGTTGTAGACACGGCGCAGGAAGCGGTAGCTGCCTTCGACGGCGAATTCGTTCCATTCCAGCGTGAGCTCGGGCGGCGCGGTGAACATGGTGTACAGCCGCGCGGTATCCGCGCCGTATTTCTCGATCAGGTCCTGCGGATCCACGCCGTTGTTCTTGGACTTGGACATGGTCGTCATCTCGTAATCGAGCGCCGAGCCATCGCTCTTGAGCGTGCCACCGATGACCACGTCGTTCTCGTTCTTGATGACGTCGACGTCCTTCTCCCAGAAGTACACCTTGGCACCGCTGGCCTGCTTCTGCGAGAACGCGCCGCGCAGCACCATGCCCTGGGTGAGCAGTCTGGTGAACGGCTCGTCGATCTTCACGAGGCCCATGTCGCGCATCACCTTGGTCCAGAAACGCGCGTACAGCAGGTGAAGAATCGCGTGCTCGATGCCGCCGATGTACTGATCCATCGGCATCCAGTAATCAGCACCGCCAGCGACCATCTTCTCGCTGTTCTTCGCATCGCAATAGCGCATGAAGTACCACGAGCTGTCGACGAAGGTGTCCATCGTGTCGGTCTCGCGGCGCGCACTCTTGCCGCAGCACGGGCAGACGACGCCCGCATGAAATGCTTCGCTCCTGACCAGTGGATTGCCGCTGCCATCGGGCACCAGGTCCTGCGGCAGCACGACCGGCAGATCCTTCTCGGGCACGGGCTGCGAGCCGCAGTCTTCGCAATGGATGATCGGGATCGGTGTGCCCCAGTAGCGCTGGCGGCTGATGCCCCAGTCGCGCAAACGCCATGTGGTCTTGAGCTCACCCAGACCCTTGGCTTCGAGCACCCTGGCAACGGCGGCAACCGCGTCCTTGTAGCCCAGGCCATCGAACTCGCCCGAATGGATGGTGATGCCGCGTTCCTTGTCGCCGTACCAGTCGTGCCACTGCGTTGCGTCGTAGGTTTCGCCCTCGACCTTCACCACCTGCCGGATCGGCAACTGGTACTTGAGCGCAAATGCGAAATCGCGCTCGTCGTGCGCGGGCACGCCCATCACGGCGCCGTCGCCGTAGCTCATGAGCACGTAGTTGCCCACCCACACTTCGACCTGTTTGCCGGTGATCGGGTGCGTGACGAACAGGCCCGTGGGCAGTCCTTCCTTTTCCTTGACGGCAAGCTCGGCCTCGGTCGTTCCGCCCTTTTTGCATTCCTCGATGAACGCAGCCAGCTTGGGATGGAGCGTGGCCGCGTGGGTGGCGAGTGGATGTTCGGGTGCCACGGCGCAGAAGGTCACGCCCATGATGGTGTCGGCGCGCGTGGTGAAGACGTGCATCTTGCCGTCCTGGATCAACTGACCCTCGGCGTCCTTGACGTCGTGCGTGAACGCGAAGCGCACGCCTGCGGACTTGCCGATCCAGTTTTCCTGCATCAGGCGCACCTTGTCGGGCCAGCCGGTGAGCGTCGCCTTGTCGTTGCCGATCTGCACGTGGTCGAGCAGTTCCTGCGCGTAGTGCGTGATGGCGAGGTAGTAGCCCGGGATCTCGCGCTTTTCGACGAGCGCGCCGGTGCGCCAGCCGCGCCCGTCGATCACCTGCTCGTTGGCGAGCACCGTCTGATCGACCGGGTCCCAGTTCACGACCTGGGTCTTGCGGTAGGCAATGCCTTTTTCCAGCATCTTGAGGAACAGCCACTGGTTCCATCGGTAGTACTCGGGATCGCAGGTCGCGACTTCGCGGCTCCAGTCAATCGCCAGACCCATGGCCTGCATCTGGCTCTTCATGTAGGCGATGTTTTCGTAGGTCCACCGGGCCGGTGGCACCTTGTTCTTGAGCGCGGCGTTTTCAGCTGGCAGGCCGAACGCGTCCCAGCCCATGGGCATCAGCACGTTGAAGCCCTTCATGCGCAACTGGCGCGTGAGCATGTCGTTGATCGTGTAGTTGCGCACATGCCCCATGTGCAGCTTGCCGCTTGGGTACGGCAGCATCGAGCAGGCGTAGAACTTCTGCCGGGAAGCGTCTTCGGTCACGCGGTAGGCGTCGTTGGCGGTCCAGTGGCCTTGCGCTGCGCGCTCGACCTCGGCGTGGTTGTATTTGTCTTGCATGGAACTCAAATGGGAATAAATGCGGCCGCAACTGCCTGCGCGAGAAAACCTGCCTTGCAGGCCGACGGCGTCAACGCGAACCGAATGGTCGAAGATTGTAGGCGTTTGTACCGATCCCCCGGCTTGCGACGCCAATCACGCACGCGCATGCGCGTGTATCTCCCGACCCGCCGCAAAGGTCAGGCCGCGCACATGAGAAAATCGCGGCTTCGTTTCGGCACGTCAGCGCCTGTTCACACCACGCGATCCCCGCGGATTGCGTGCACAGGCCCTGGACACCGGATTTGAAATTTTCGCTCTTGATTCAAGAGCACTCACGCAACGCCATGCCATGCCATGGCGACCGCTGTTCTCCGACGATTCTGCCCGCGTTCAGAACCGGCTCCCATTCACCGTCCATTCACGACAAGGAGTGTGAACTCGTGCTTTCCGAGTACTACGACACCATCAGCCATCTCGATCCATGGGCGCAGGCCGCCATCGGCCTCTTCGCGCTGGCAGTCATCGCCTACCTGCTGCGATTCATCGCGCGGCTGATTCTGCTGAACGTGCTGCCACGCCTGGCCGGTAGTTTTCCAGTCGGCTGGCTCCAGACCCTGCTCGACAAGCGCGTGCTCACGCGGCTGTCGCAGATCGTGCCGTCGCTGGTGTTCCAGGTGGGCGTGTTCGCCGTGCCGCGCCTCTCGCCCGTGCTCGCCAACATCATCCACAACGTGGCCGTTGCGTGCACAGTGCTGGCGATTGGCCGCGTCATCCTCGCGGTGCTCGACGCCGTGCAGGACCACAACCTGCAGGCGCTCTCGAAGGCTCCCGGCACGCGCTCGCTCAAGAGCTACGTGCAACTGGGCAAGCTGGTCACGATGCTGGTCGTGGTCATCATCATGATCGGCGCGCTGATCGACCGCTCGCCGCTGATCCTGCTCTCGGGGCTGGGTGCCATGTCGGCAGTGCTGATGCTGGTGTTCAAGGACACGATTCTCTCGTTCACCGCCGGTGTGCAACTCGCGGGCAACGACATGCTGCGCGTGGGCGACTGGTTGCAGATGGATCAGATGGGCGCAGATGGCGCCGTGGTGGACATGGCGCTCAACACGGTGAAGATCCGCAACTGGGACAACACCATCACCACCATACCGACCTGGCGGCTGATGAGCGAGAGCTTCAAGAACTGGCGCGGCATGTCGGAGTCGGGCGGGCGGCGCATCAAGCGCAGCATCCTGATCGACCACGCCACGGTGCGCTTTCTGAGCGACTCCGAAATCACCGAGCTGGGGCAGATCGCGCTGCTCAAGCCCTACCTCGTGAGCAAGACGCAGGAGATCGGCGAGTTCAACAGCAATTTCGCGCGCGAGGCACCGGACATGGCGGGCGAGGTCGTGAACCTGCGCAAGCTCACCAACGTCGGCACCTATCGCGCCTATGTGAACGCGTACCTGAAATCCCACCCGCGCCTGCGCAAGGACATGACGCTGATGGCCCGCATGATGGAGCCCACCACCAATGGCACGCCGCTGGAGATCTACGCGTTCACGGCGACCACCGCGTGGGCCGAGTACGAATCCATACAGGGCGACATCTTCGATCACCTGATGGCGATCCTGCCCGAGTTCGGCCTGCACGCGTTCCAGAACCCTTCGGGGAACGACGTGAAGATCGGGCTCAGGCAGAACGAAGTGGGCGTGCTGTCGGCCTGAAGACCGGCGCGCCGCGCTCAGGGCCTGCTGGCCTGCGGCATGGCGGTATCGGCCGGCGATTCGGCGTCCGCCGCAAAAGCCTCCGAGGCATCCACGGCCTCGGAGGCCTCGCTCAGTTCGCGCTCCATCCGCTCGCTTTTCTCGAGCGCGCGTGGCACCGGTATCGGTTTGCCCTCGGCATCGGCCAGACCCACGAGCAGCGCGCGGCCATCGGGCAGCACGCGGAAGTCGCCAAACTTTGCCCGCTCGAACACCTTGCCCGTGCCTTCGGGAAGAAATAGGCATCGGTCACCAACGCCCAGCGTCCCTTCAATTGCTTGAGCGGCAGGATGATTTCGCCCGGCCCCGCGCTCGCACCCTCGCCCAGCAAGCCCAGCACCGTGGCTTCACCCCTGGCATCGAGACGGGCGCGCACGCGGGCCGTGGGCGCGAAAGTGCCCTCCAGCGCCTTCCGCACCTCGGTCGGCAGCGAGAAATTCAGCGCCATGTAGTCACCCTGCATCAGCGAGCGCGGGTCCACGGGAACGAGCCGCACCAGCACCGGTTGACCTGCGGTGATCACCTGCTCCTTGCCGCGCACGTCCCAATTCACGAGACCGAACACCAGCAACGCCCCCACGATCAGGCACGCAAGGCGAACGCGTGACCACGCCGCCATTTGCGAAAAGCCATCGGCCGCGTGATGGTGTCCATCGTCGCCCGCTGGGCGCGCCGCCAAGACACGCTGAAGATACAGCCCCACCAACAGCGCGGCCCCCATGATCGCCAGACCCAGCCCTTCTGCGCGAGCGGCCAGGCGAGGCTGTAATAGAACATCGACAATGCCCAGAGCGCCGCCAGCCCGCACATCACGGCGATGCGCCAGCGCCCGCCGATCAGCGCTCCGGCGGCCAGCAGCGAAATCACGCCCAGCGACGGACTGAACCACGCGGCTACGGCGAGCAGCACGCCCACGCCAAGCACGGTGACCAGCGTCTGCGCCGTGGCCATTGCGGTTTTTTTCCAGCGTGAATACAGCAGCCCGGTCGCCACGAGTACCAGCAGCGATGCCCAGGCACGTCCGGCCAACTGGATCGCACGCAGGGTGCTTTCCTTGGTGTCACCCACGTCGAACGCGGCAAACGTGTCATACCCGATGCCAAGGCCGTAGCCCATGCGCGCAAAGCCGAAGACGAGCATGCAGATCAACGCCACAGCGGCGCTGTCGACGAAGGCCGCCCAACCGGCCAGCGCCGGCTTGGCGTGCACCCGTGCCAGCGACTGCGGTTCCCTGTACAGCCACGCGATCCAGCCCAGCGCCATCAGCACACCGGCCACGTCGAAGACGTAGAGCGCCAATACTTCCGACGTGCAACGCACGAGGAACACGTAGAGCGCCAATCCGAACACGAGGCCCATGATGCGCTTGAGCCACTGCGCATGTGCCAGCGATGCGCCGACCAGTTGCAGCAATGCCATCACGCCGGAGTACAGCAGAATGGCAAGATCATTTCCGCCCACGTCGTTCGACAGACGGATCAGGAACAATCCGCAGAACGTGCCCCAGAGCACGAGCGCAAGACAGCTCGCGAAAACGCCGCGATTGCGCGTGAGCAGCACGCCCGAGCCCACCAGTCCCATCAGGCTCAATACATAGGAAAGCGGGTGGCGGAACCAGAAGTCCGTATCGACCAGCGTCACGAGAAAGGCGCCCGCGGTCAACGCGCACACCAGCGCGCCGATGAGCGCCAGCGCGATCACGAAGATGCTCGGCTCTTCATCCGCGAACGGTGCCGGGGCATCGCCTTGCACCAGACCGTGCGCCTGGGCGCGCGGCCACCATGAAGGTCTTGAGGTGAAGAAATTCATGCCGCACCTCCCTCGCGCGGGCCTTGATGGCTGCCTGCGAACGCAGCTTGCGCTGCACCGCCAGCAGCCCCGATACCGTACCGCCCAGACAGCCGAGCCCCGCCAGCGTGAACAACAGCAGTCCGCCCCCGGAGTCCGAACCCTCGAACGCCACGCGTGCCACCATCGCCAGCACCCACACATTGGCCGCCAGCGTGCACAGACACAGGCTCGCAAAGTCACGCAGCGGCCCCTGGTAGGACAGATACATCGCTGCGCCGATCAGCAGCCCGCTGACCGGGAAGGCCAGGCCGATGCGTTCTTCGGTGAACAGATCGATCACCGCAATCGTCGTCCATGCGGCCAACGCAAATGCCAGCGCCATGCGATGCGACCACCATGCCATGCCGTCGCGATGGCGCGTCCATGGCACCAGCGACACGAGCCACGGCACCATCGCGAGCGTCAACCAAAGCAGGAGATAGACGATCTGCTGCACCCGCATCCTGGGGCCGCGGAACAACATCTCCCACAGCTCCAGGTGTCCGTACCACATGACGATGGCGGTCGCGGCAATGCCGATCCACAACAGCCACAGCACATCGCTGCGCGCGAGCAGCGTCCAGATCAGCGCGAGCGCTGCCCAGGTCGCGAACAACTGCCATGCATCGGCGCCGGTCTGGTAGGTCTGCCCGACGAACGCCAGCAGGCCGCCGACCGCCAGCGTTGCGCACAGCAGTGCCGCAATCCGCCCGCGCCGCCAGAAGATCGATGCCAGCACGCTCACGAGCAGCGCGCCTTCGATCAGCATCAGCTTGAACATGCGCGTCTGCTCCTGCCAGTTGGCAGCGATCCAGAAGATCAAACCACTGGCCAGCAACAGCGCGGCGACCAGCAGCAATCCCCAATGCAAATTGCGCGCGAGCATGCGGGGCTCGCCGGGCGCCGTAGCGAGCCGGTGCAGTTGCGCTAGCGCCTGTGGATCACGCGGCGACTGCGCCGCGAGTTGGTACAAGGTGCTATCCATGCGATCTCCCTCCAAAGTGGACACGAAACGAATGTAGTGTTTGCCGACGCGACGGCGGCTGTCGCTATCGACGGTGTCTCAAAACTAGACGTAGGGTATCAGCGAACGCTACTGGGGACCGGCTCGGTCACGAAGGCAATGCGGTGCAGGCCCGCCTTGTTGAGTTCGCCCATGAGCTCCACCACGCGGCCATAGGGCACGGTGGTATCGGCCCGCAGCTGTACTTCGGCGTCCGCATGGCGTGCGGCGAGTCGTCGCAGGCCATCGCCAAACGCCTGCGGCTCCAGCGCCTCGTCGTTCAGGTAAATTTTCCCGTTCGCATCCATGCTCACGGTCACGGGCTTTTCGGCGGTCGCGCCCGGTTGCGCTCCCTCGGCGCGCGGCAGGTCCAGCCGTATGGCGCTGGCGAGCAACGGAGCGGTGAGGATGAAGATCACCACCAGCACCAGCATCACGTCCACCAGCGGCGTGACGTTGATGTCGCTCATCGGCCTGGATTCCTGCGAGCGCTCAAGTCGTCCGAATGCCATCTCGCGATCTCCGGCCTATGGCCCGTGGGTTCGAAGGACTGCGCGGCGCCAGCCGAGCCGCCTGCCAGCAACTCGCGCAGATCGTGCGCAAAGCCTTCCAGATCGGCCTCGACGTTGCCGAGGATGCGCCCATACACGTTATAGGCCAGCACGGCGGGAATCGCCACGGCAAGACCCGCAGCCGTCATGATGAGCGCCTCACCAACGGGCCCCGCGACGCGCTCGATGGTCAGTTGACCCGAACTCGCCATGCCGGTGAGCGCATGGTAGATGCCCCAGACCGTGCCAAGCAATCCGACAAACGGGGCCGTGGAGCCCACCGTGGCCAACAGCACCTGGCCAAACTTGAGGCGTGAGATCGACGCATGCAACGCGTTGCGCAGCACGCGCGTGAGCTGCTGGGCCTTGTTGCCCTGCCCGGCGAGCGTATCGACGGAATGGTCCGAAGCCGCAAGCGCCGCATTCACCATCGGGCGCACCAGCGCCTCGCGATCCCATTGCAGCAACTGCTCGCTGGCAGCCGCCAGCGTGGGAGCCTGCCAGACGGCCGCGGTGCTGCGCGGCACGTCCACATGGGCGCGGCGCATCAGCCACGCCTTCCAGACGATGATGACCCAGCTCGCCACCGACATGGCGAGCAGCAACGCCGCCGTGATCTGCGTGACGGCATCTCCCTGTCGCAGCCACGTGAGTCCGTTCATGTTGCGCGCGCCGCAGTGCGTCAGTCGTTGAGGCCGAGCACGTCGAACATGTCGAACATGCCGTTTTTCTTGTCCGCGAGATAGGCCACGGCACGCAGGCTGCCGCGCACGTAGCCGGCGCGGCTCGACGACTTGTGGGCGATCTCGATGCGCTCGCCCTCGCTGCAAAACAGCACCGTGTGGTCGCCCACGATGTCGCCGCCGCGAACCGTCGCGAACCCGATGCTGCCTGGCTTGCGCGCGCCGGTCTCGCCGTAACGTTCGTAGATCGCGCGATCGGCCAACTGGGTGTCCTGCGCCTTGGCGATCACCTCGCCCATCTTGAGCGCCGTGCCCGACGGCGCATCGATCTTGTGCTTGTGGTGCGCCTCGATGATTTCGATGTCGTAACCATCGTCGTTCATCGCCTTGGCAGCCAGCTCGAGCAGCTTGAGCGCGACATTCACGCCCACGCTCATGTTGGGCGCAAACACGATGCCGATTTTTTTGCTGCCTTCGACCAGACGCGCCTTCTGCTCATCCGTGAGGCCGGTGGTGCCGATCACCATCTGTACGCCCAGATCCTCACAGGCGGCCAGATGGTTCATCGTTCCGTCGGGACGGGTGAAGTCGATCAGCACGTCGGCGTTTGCCAGCGCGGTACGCAGGTTGGATGTGATCTGCACGCCGCTCGCATGTCCCAGGAATGCCGTCGCATCGGTGCCGACGCCGGGGTTGCTCGCGACGTCCAGTGCACCGGAAAGCACGCAATCGCTGCTTTGGCGAATGGCTTCGATGAGCATGCGGCCCATGCGGCCCGAGGCACCTGCCACGGCAACACGGCGTGGAGCGGAGGAAGTGGGAGCGGTCATTTCTGCAATCGATTCGTTCGTACTCTGCGCGCCGGTTGTCGGCTTTCGCATGACCCACGCTGTGCACGCGGTCCCTGCAACGGCAGAGCGATTTTTAAAGAGGAATTACTTTCGCGTCTCAAGCGGCGGATAGCTCGACGGCAGCGGCGCAAGCGGGGGCTGGTTGGCGGGGTTCTCCGCCGCCGTGGGCTCGGGCTTGGCCGGAAGGCGTTTGAGCTGGTCGTCCGTGGCTTCGAGGTTCGGCACCTTGCTCTTGGGCACCTTGGAGGCCAGCGAGGAAACGAACTCCGCCTCGGTCGGCATCTCGTCACCCTCGTAGCGCTCGAGCACATCGTCCTTGAAGAACACGCTCAGCTTGCGGGTTTGCTGCTCCACGCCTGGGCGCTTGAGCGTGAAGATGTACTCCCAACGATCATTGTGGAACAGCGGCATCACCAGAGGCGTACCGAGGATTTCCTTGACTTGCTGGCGGCCCATCCCGGGCTTGAGCGCATCGACCTGCTCCTTGGAAATGAAATTTCCTTGCACAACATCAATTTTGTATGGTGTGATGGCGCTGGCCAGACGATGGCTTGCGCTGTCAAAGCTACCGCAGGCGGCCAACCCGGCACTGAGCAAAATGATCGCGCCACAACGGACGCCGTAACGGGCGGGAGCAAACATGGATAAAGCCATAGGGATATGATCGGATCATTGTAGCGGCTGGAATTCCCCGGGCCTTAACGCGCCTTCGGCTAACGAAAGACCTTGTCATGACGAATATCGACGAACTGAAAAGCACCGGCCTCAAAGCGACGCTTCCCCGACTGAAGATCCTCGACATCTTCCAGAAAGGGCAGCAGCGTCACATGACGGCTGAAGACGTTTTCCGCGTATTGCTGGAAGAACGCTCCGACATCGGCCTTGCAACCGTTTACCGTGTGCTTACCCAGTTCGAGCAGGCGGGTATTTTGCTGCGCAGCAACTTCGAAAGCGGCAAGGCGGTTTACGAACTCAACGAGGGTCAGCACCATGACCACTTCGTCTGTACGGGTTGCGGCAAGGTCGAGGAGTTCTACGACGCAGAGATCGAAAAGCGCCAGAACCTGATCGCCAAGCAAAAAGGCTGGGTGATCCAGGATCACTCGATGTCGCTCTACGGCCAGTGCGCCGAATGCGCCAAGAAGGGCGTCGGTCGCTGAGACGACGAACGCGCACAAAAACAAAAGCGAAGCCGGTAGGTCTTCGCTTTTTTTGATTTCAGGGCCAGGAAACTCAGGGTTGAATGCCGCTGGCCATGGCGCGGCGGTGGCGCTCGACGAACTCCTGATAGGTATCGATGCCGCGCAATTGCAGAATGGTATTGCGCACGGCCGCCTCGACCAGCACGGCGATGTTGCGCCCCGCCACCACCTGGATCACCACCTTGAGCACCGGCACGCCCAGCACGTCCTGCGTGAGCGGCTGATAGGGCATGCGCTCGTAGTCGCGCTCCAGCGTTTCCTTGCGCACCAGATGCACGATCAGCTTGAGGCGCATCTTGCGGCGCACCGCCGCCTCGCCAAAGATGGCGCGAATGTCGAGCAGGCCGATGCCGCGCACTTCCAGCAGGTTTTGCAGCAGATCCGGGCATTTGCCCTCGATGGTGGTCTGGTTGATGCGATACAGATCGACCGCGTCGTCCGCGACCAGACCGTTGCCGCGCGAGATCAGTTCGAGGCCCAGCTCGCTCTTGCCAAGTCCCGACTCGCCCGTGATCAGCACGCCGAGCCCGAGAATGTCCATGAACACGCCGTGCAGCGTGGTTCGGGTCGCAAAGTGCTTGGAGAGATAGGCGCGCACCACGTCGATCACGAAGGCTGACGATTCATGCGTGGCAAACAGCGGAATCTGCGCGCGCTCGCACAGCGAAATCAGGGCATCGGGCGCGGTCTGGTCGTCCGCCATGATCAGCACGGGCGGCTCCAGCGTCAGGATGCGCGCAACACGGCGCTTGCAGTCTTCTTCGGTGCCGTTGGTGAGATAGCGGATTTCCCGCTCGCCCAGCACCTGGGCGCGAAACGGATGGATGTAGTTCAGATACCCAACCAGATCGGCGCCCGAGCGGGCCGCCAGAACGGCTTCTTCATCAAAGCGCCGCGCAGAGGCCCCGAGGCCCGCGACCCAGACCAGCTTCAGGGAGCTGCGAAACTCTTCAAACAGGACGTCGGCACTGACGAGATTGGGTTTCACGGAAATTCCTGACTGATTTGAAGGGGATCAGGCGCTTGCCGGACCGTCAGCAGCAGCCGCCGCAACAGCGGGGCAAAGACCGATCAGGCGGTTTGCGCGGAACGCCAGTCGGCGATCATGCCGTGCAGGGCAGCCGCGTCGGTGCACGACTTGATGCGCTCGCGCAGCGCGCTGTCGCTGAGCAGTTCGGCGATTTCGGAGAGGATTTCGAGGTGCTTCTGCGTGGCCGCTTCGGGAACGAGCAGAAAGATCAGAAGCGAGACGGGCTGCTCGTCCGGGGCGTCAAAACCAATGGGGTGGGCGAGCTGAAACACCGCGGCCATGGGCGATTTCAGGCCCTTGATGCGTCCATGCGGAATCGCGACGCCATGTCCCAGCCCCGTGGCGCCGAGGCGCTCGCGAGCGAAGAGACTGTCGGTGATTAGCGCACGGGACAAACCGTGTTGACTCTCAAACAGCAAACCCGCCTCTTCAAAAGCGCGCTTCTTGCTGGTGGCGTCAACACCGACCAGCACCTGGGCCGGCGGCAGAATGGAAGCAAGGCGATTCATGATGTCAATTATGCGCGTCCAGCGTAAACCCTTAAAGGATTTACTATAAGCAACAAAAAACCGCCTTGGAAGGCGGTTGCGTATCCAATCTTGTAAAGAGATTGCAGGCGCGACGAATGGGAAGACCGCATTATGTCTCAGTCGCGCCGGATACGTCTGTCAGACAGTCATCAGCCCGCTGCCGCTGCGACCGCCGATGCCGCCGTTGCCCGACGCAGGGCCGGCTGGTGGTCTTGTAGACGCTGCTTGTATTTCATTACCTTGCGGTCGAGCTTGTCGATAAGCTCGTCCACTGCCGCGTAGAGGTCGAAATGTGCACTTTCCGCGAATAGATCACTGCCTTTCACTCTCACGTTGCATTCAGCGCGCTGCCTTTTGTCCTTTTCCTTCTGGTTTTCGACAGTGAGCAGCACTTTGACGTCTACCACCTGATCGAAGTGCCGCGTGATGCGCTCGAGCTTGGAGGTCACATAGCCTCTCAAGGCCGGAGTCACTTCGAGGTGATGTCCGCTAATCGTCAAGTTCATAAAACGTCTCCTGTGACGCTGAGTTGATGGAAAGTGCCCAACACCCCGTCAATCGGGAGGTCGGGCAACGAACTTGAATGCATTCAGTGGGATTCACTATGCGCCCGGCCATGGGGAAAATCAACGGCTGACCAGCAGGGGTATCCGGGATAGCTGTTACAGATGCCAAGCTGAAAAAAAACAGTCACAATGCCAAGTTGCCCGAGATGCTCGAGCAACGCCATGTCCCCCACGGCGAGTCTTTGCCCCACCCGCCTCGAGCGGTGCGAGCGGTGCGAGCGGTGCGAGCGTAAAATCATCTCTCACGTCCCGTCCCTCTCGACAAGCACGTTGGCCCAGCGTGTCTGACCGGCGGGATTTCCTTTTTGTGTTTGCCCGATATCCGCAATGACTCAGCCCAGCTCTTCCGCTCTGCACACCTCCGCCCTGACCTCGCTGCCACTGCTGGCGCGCGGCAAGGTGCGCGACAACTATGCAGTGGGCGATGACCGCATCCTGATGGTGGCCTCCGACCGCCTGTCCGCATTCGACGTGATCATGGGCGAACCGATTCCCGGCAAGGGCGAACTGCTGACCAAAATGGCGCTGTTCTGGTTCGACAAGCTCCACGGCATCGTCCCCAACCACCTGACCGGTGAAGCGCCCGAAAGCGTCGTGACACCCGCCGAAGCGCCGCAGGTCGTGGGCCGCTCGATGCTGGTCAAGCGGCTGAAACCGATCCCGGTCGAGGCCGTGGTGCGCGGTTATCTCGCCGGCAGCGGCTGGAAGGAATACCAGGAATCGCGCTCGGTCTGCGGCGTGCCCCTGCCCGAAGGCCTGACCAACGCCGCCAAGCTGCCCCATTCGATCTACACACCCGCAGCCAAGGCGGTTGCCGGTGAGCACGACGAGAACATCACCTTCGAGCAGACCGTGGAGATCGTCGGCGAAGACCTCGCCACACGCATCCGCGACGTGAGCATCGCGCTGTACGAGAAGGCCGCCGCCATCGCGCTCGAAAAAGGCATGATCATTGCCGACACCAAGTTCGAGTTCGGCCTCACGCCCGAAGGCGAACTGGTGCTGATGGACGAGGTGCTCACACCCGACAGCTCGCGTTACTGGCCTGTCGAAGGCTACGAAGAAGCCCTAAAAAACGGCACGAATCCGCCAAGCTATGACAAGCAATTCGTGCGCGACTGGCTCGAAGCCGTGCGCATCAATGGCAAGCCCTGGGACAAGACCGCCCCGCGCCGCGCCTGCCGCGCGAAGTCGTCGAGAAAACCGCTGCCAAGTACCGCGAAGCGCTGGAACGCCTGACCGCCTGATCGGAAAACCGCCCTCGCCATCAAGCGCCGCCCGGATTCGTTCAGGGCGGCTTTTCTTTGGAACGCTACTGCGGCGAGTTCTCCGGTTCGTAGGGCTCGAAGGCCGCTTCTCCGGCCTCATCGGCGTGAAACCGCAAGATCGGCTTGCCCTCCTGATCGCGCATCACCAGTTCGCGTCCGGTCTGCAGGAACGTTCTGACTTCCAGCAGCGCGCTCAGAAAGGCCGGTTCATCCTTGCCACCTTCGAGGCACAGACGAATGGACGTGGTGTTGAGCGCAAGTCGCAGCGCTCCCCCTTCGACCTGATAACTGCCGAGAAAGCGATTGCAGCCACCGGAGCCGGAAAACTCGCCGCGTTCCATCCCTGCCGGCAGATTTGCGCGTTGGGGGTGGAACTGGATGAATGCAGGCGCGGCACCCTTTTCGGGTGCGGCCACGGCGATGCCCGGCAACTCGCCGACGCTCGCCAGGCGCCAATGGGTTTGCGAGAACGCTACCCCTGCGGCCGCAGTCGCCGTCGTCCGGGGATAGGGCTCAAGAATGACGTCCGTGCGGTAGAAGGCCGGTTCCGGCAGTACCGGATGCGAGCCCGGCGTATAGAACAAAAGCTGGTTGTAGAGCGTCACCTGCGCCTGCACCAGATATTTGCCGTCGCGCTGCAACTGGCCCGACTCGAAGGGGATGTTCAGCTCGAACGGAGACTGTCCCGCCGGCTCCATACGCTGGCGTGCGAGCGCCACCGGCGGCCCGTTGTCGTTGCTCACGTCCATCAGTACCGCCTCGAACACCGCATCCGGCTGCACATAGACGCGGTTGCGGGTAAAGGCCTTGCCGGTGATGCGCGCATCGGGCCTGGGCAGGTTGCTCGCGCAGCCCGCGAGCAGCGAGAGCGCGGATGCCGGAGCCACCGCCAGCGCGCCGCGCAGCAGGTCGCGGCGCGCAAAGAGCGCAGGCGACGGGTCTCCGCGATTCACGGCCAGCGGCTCAACTGAGCACGACGCTTGAGAGGCGACGGCGATAGGTCGCAACGGTAGGATCTTCGGGCGGAATCTGGCCATCCGCCACCTTGACCCGGGGTGGTTCGATCAACTCGAGAATGGAGATGTAGAGCTGGCGCGCCGCGTCCTCGTTCCAGCTCTTGTCGCGCATGAGGATATCGAGCAGCTCGTCCATCGCGTCGGTCCATTTCTGCTCGGCGATCAGCTTGCGGGCACGGGCGAAACGTGCCTCGAAGTCGCGCTTGTTGGCGGCGATCTTCGCGTCGAACCCGGCCATCGGGCCGCTTTGCGCCGAGAAGTCGAGCGCGTCCATCCAGCCCTTCAGGGCCGCCAGCTTGCGCGACGTACCGGCCTTGGCGATGACCGGCGCGAACGCCACCTTGGCATCGTCCTCACGGCCCTGTTGCAGCAGCAGCTTGACGTAGTCGTAGCGTGCGTCGTCGTTGGACGGATCGGTCGCCACGGCATGTTGAAGGCGCTCAAGCGCGGATTCCGGATCTTCCTCGGCAAGCGCGGCCTGCGCCTCGGCGAGATCCTCCTGGGCTGCGACTTCCTCCGCGGCGGGCACGTGCTTGTCGAGGAATTCCTTGACCTGGCCTTCGCTTTGCGCGCCCATGAATCCGTCCACCGGTTGACCGTTCTTCATCAGGATGCAGGTGGGAATGCTGCGAATGCCAAACGCACCCGCCAATTCCTGCTGCTGGTCGGAGTCGATCTTCACGAGCTTGAAGCGACCCGCATATTCCGTCTCGACCTTCTCCAGAATCGGGCCGAGCGTCTTGCAGGGACCGCACCAGGGAGCCCAGAAATCCACGAGCACGGGAGTCTGCATCGACGCAGCGATGACTTCGGATTCAAAATTTTCTACGGTGACATCAATCATGGCAAAACCCGGTGCGTGGTGGTGATGGTAGTGAAGCCCGGCCGCAGTCTTGGCAGCAGCGCAGGAACGAGACATGGAACAAGCCGGATACATGTGGGCGCAACAGCAAATCACAAGCCGGTCGACGGCCCGAGCGCCCGCGGCTCGACATCCGCAAGCCCCCATTCTCCTGCATCTTCGGGCATGCAAAGTACACGCGCCGCGCATCGGTATTTGGGCCGGGTGAACCCAAACGCGAGCCTGTTCGGCGCGGCAGTCTGACAAAAAGTAAAATCGTGGGTTACACCCCAGCGGGCAGGCCCTTGCCGCCCCTCGCACCTACCAAATGAAATCCATCCAAATCGGCGTGGTGATGGGCTCCAGCAGCGACTGGGACACCATGCAGCACGCAGTTGCCATCCTCGAACAATTCGGCATCGCCCATGAGGCGCAGGTGGTGTCGGCCCATCGCATGCCCGACGACATGTTCCGCTATGCCGAAGCCGCCGCCGATCGCGGCCTCAAGGCCATCATCGCCGGTGCGGGTGGCGCGGCCCACTTGCCGGGCATGATCGCGGCAAAGACCACGGTTCCGGTGCTTGGCGTGCCGGTGGCAAGCCGCCATCTCCAAGGCGTGGATTCGCTGCATTCGATCGTGCAGATGCCCAAGGGTGTGCCGGTTGCGACGTTCGCCATCGGCACCGCCGGGGCTGCCAACGCGGCGCTGTTCGCCGTGGCCTTGCTCGCCAATGAAGACCCGGCGCTGCGCAAGAAACTCGAAACGTTCCGCGCGGAGCAGACCCTTGCGGCACGCGCGATGACCCTGCCTCCGGTTTCCGCATGAGCGCGCAGGACCGCGATACACGCGTGATTCTTCCCGGTGCCACGCTGGGCGTGCTCGGCGGCGGCCAGCTTGGCCGCATGTTCGCGCAGACCGCGCAGGCGATGGGCTATTTCACCGCCGTCCTCGACAAGGACGAGACCAGCCCCGCCGGTCTCGTCAGTCACCACCACATCCGCAGCGGCTATGAAGACCCGCAAGGTCTGGCCGAACTCGCCCGGCTCTGCGCCGCCGTCACCACCGAATTCGAGAACGTACCCGCCGGTTCGCTGAACCGGTTGGCCGAGTCGCTGCCGGTGTCTCCCGCCGGTTCCGCCGTGGCGATTGCGCAGGACCGTGCGGCCGAGAAGGCGCATTTCGTGAAGTGCAGCGTGCCCTGTGCGCCCTATGCCGTGATCGAAACGCCCGGGCAGCTTGCCGCCGTGAACGATGTGCTGCTGCCTGGCATCGTGAAAACCGCCCGCATGGGCTACGACGGCAAGGGTCAGGTGCGCGTGACCACGCGCGAAGAGCTGAACACCGCATGGGAGCAATTGGGCCGCGTTCCCTGCGTGCTCGAAAAAATGCTGCCGCTGGCACTCGAATGCTCGGTGATCGTCGCGCGTGGCCGCGACGGCACTATCGTGAATCTGCCAGTGCAGCGCAATCTGCACCGTGACGGCATTCTCGCGGTCACCGAAGTCTACGCAGGCAACCTGCCGGCCACCCAGGTCGAAAAGGCCATTGCCGCCGCCAGGTCGGTGGCCATCGGCCTCGACTACGTCGGCGTGCTCTGCGTGGAATTCTTCGTGCTGACCGACGGCATGCTGGTGGTCAACGAAATCGCGCCACGCCCGCACAACAGCGGACACTACAGCCAGAACGCGTGCGACGTCTCGCAGTTCGAGCTGCAGGTGCGCTGCATGACCAATCTGCCGCTCACGCAGCCGCGCCAGCACAGCCCGTCAATCATGCTGAACCTGCTGGGCGATCTGTGGTTCAAGAACTCGTCCGAGGCCAGGTCGCCCGCGTGGGATCAGGTACTCGCCCTGCCCGGCTGCGCCCTGCATCTCTACGGCAAGCACGACGCCAAGCGAGCGCGCAAGATGGGTCATCTGAACATCACCGGTGCCACGCCCGAAGCAGTGCGCGCGACGGCGCTCAAGGCCGCCGCGATTCTTGGCATCGAGCCGTTCTGATCATGATTCTCGACGGAAGCCTTCCGAAGTCGATCCAGGCCGCAGCCGAGGCGCTCGCGCGCGGCGAGCTGCTGGGCATGCCGACCGAAACGGTCTATGGCCTCGCAGCCGACGCCGACAACGACGCGGCGGTCGCGCAAATCTTTGCCTCCAAGGGCCGCCCGACCAACCATCCGCTGATCGTGCATGTGGCCGACGCCGAAAGCATCAAGCGCTACGCCAGAGAGGTGCCGGTGTTCGCACAGCAACTGATCGATGCGTTCTGGCCCGGCCCGCTCACCGTGATCCTGCCGCGCCTGCCTCAGGCCGCGAAGGCTTCGACCGGTGGGCAGGACAGTGTGGGCCTGCGTTGCCCCGCGCATCCCGTCGCCCATGCGCTGCTGCTCGCCTGCCAGTCGCTCGAATCGCCCGTGTGGGGGGTGGCCGCGCCGAGCGCCAACAAGTTTGGCCGCGTGAGCCCGACGACGGCGCAGCATGTGGCATCGGAGTTCGGCGACGGTCTGCTGGTGCTCGATGGCGGTGCCTGCGAGGTCGGCATCGAATCGACCATCGTCGACTGCACGCGCGGCGCGCCGGTGCTGCTGCGCCCCGGTGCCATCACGCGCGACGATATCGAGCGCGTCTGCGGCATGCGCGCCCTGTCACGCGAGGAACTGCCCGAACACACGCCCCGCGCATCGGGCACGCTGCTCGCGCACTATGCGCCCAGCGCGACGGTGCGGCTGATGAATGCCAAGCAGATCCAGACCGCGCTTGAAGTGCTGGGCATGGACGCAGCAAACATTGCGATCTACACGCGTGCGCGCATGCTCACGCCCGCCAGGAACGTGGTGTTGCGCCGCATGCCGGACGACGCGCAGGAGGCCGGCAAGGAGCTGTTTGCCGCGCTGCGTGATTTCGACACCGCCAAGGTCAAACTCATCTGGGTGGAATGGCCACCAGAATCGGCGGACTGGGAAGGCGTTCGCGACCGGCTGCAACGCGCTGCGGCGGCGGCATGAAACCGAAGCTCCTACAGTTTGTAGCGGATGCTCCGCCCATGATTGACAGGCACTAGTTACACTCACCTCATCGTATTGGAGATTTATATGGCAGCAAATTGGATGCGCCGCACTTTGGTGGCAGCGGCCTGCGCATCGGCAGCCCTGCTCACCGCTTGCGGCTCCAGCAGCGTGGAGTCGGCGATCAGCCCTGAGCGTTTCATCGTCTTTGGCGACGGTCTTGCAGACCAGGGCCAGCTCGGCAGCACGTACAGCGTCAACGACGGCAGCATCAACAACTGGACCGTCCAGCTCGCGAGTCGCTATGACGTGAAGATTGCACCGTCATCCAGCGGCGGCACAAATTACGCCTACGGCAACGCCCGCATCTCCCAGAAGCCGGACGCGACCGGCAACAACGCCACGCCTACCGTCGTCCAGCAGATCGACGCGTTCCTCGCGGGCGGCAAGCTCAACAACAACGACATGGTGGTGGTCAGCGCAGGCGTGAGCGACGTGATCGCCAACACGCTGGCCTTCCTCAACGGAGCCATCACGGAAGAACAGTTGATGAAGAACGCCGAACAGGCGGGCGCGGATATGGCCGCGCAGGTCAAGCGCCTGAATGCCGCAGGCGCGAAGCACATCGTCGTGACAGGGTCCTATGACCTGAGCCGCTCGCCCTGGGCCAAGGCCATCGACAAGGAGCAACTGCTTTCGCGCGTGAGCATTGCAATGAACAGCAAGATCAAGATCGACATCAACGAGATGGGCGGCAAGCAGGTGTTGTACGTGGATGTGCCCTATCAGGTGAACCTGTTCGAGGGCGACCCGAACCGCTACGGTTTCAGCAACGCCGAGAAGCCCGTGTGCAATTCGATCGATCCCGGCAACGGCATCGGCATCGGCACCAACGAGGTCAATTCGGCACGCTGCACCACCAGCACGCTGATCGATGTGAACTACAACCGCTATGCGTTTGCCGACAAGATCTACTTGACCCCGAGGCGAATCGCCGTCTGGGCGACTTTGCGCGCGACATCGTCGCGCGGCAATGGTGATGGTCTGATCCATCCCTGATCGGCTGAGTCCGGATTTGCGGGCGGCCACTGGTGCGAAACCGGTGGCCGCCCGTTTCATTTCATGCAGGTGCCCGGCGAACGCTGGAAATGCGCATAAAAAAACCGACCCCTGGGGTCGGCTGCTGAACACCCTGGAGACCGGTTTCAGAACTTGTAGCCAATGTCGATGGAAACGACGTCGGGGTTGAGTTTCACCGAGATGCTCTGGCCCGTGGACAGATGCGCCTTGGTCTTCAGGAACGACTTGTAGTACGACGCGTTGAGGAACCAGCGCTCGTTGATGTTGTAGACAAAACCGATCTGCGGCGTCAGTGCGAACTTGTTGTCCATCTTCGCCGTGGTCGGATTGTTGGGCGTGCCGCCCGTCAGGCCCGTCAGCGTGGCCGTCGTGCGGTTCTTGAAGAACTTCGCATAGGTCACGCCGAGACCGACGTAAGGCCGGAAAGCCGCATTGGCCTCCAGGAACCGGTACTGCACGAACAGCGTCGCGGGCAACACCTTGACCTGTCCGAGCTGGCCCACGCCATCAATCGCACCGTCACCGAAGAACTTGTGCTTGAACGGCAGCGCCAACGGCACATCGAGCGCGATGTTGTCTGTGAGCATGTAGTTCACACCGCCCGACAGCTGCGTCGCATCGTTGACGTCGATCTTGGTTCCGGGAAAGCTGGGTTCCGAGAGATTGCCGCTGGTCACGTCCGGCATGATGCGCGTGGCGCCGATACGGGCGCTGAACGTGCCCGCCACCTGTGCCTGCGCGCCAACGCCGGCGGCCAATACGAGCAACGCTGCGCCCGTCTTGAAGAAGCCCTTCATATATTGCCTCCTGTATGCAATGTTCTGTTCGGATCAATACCAGCCCGCACGCGAGAGCGAACGCGATGCCAACTGGCTCATCAACTGCTGACCGTAAGGCGTGGGGTGGAAGCTGTCGGCAAAACCATAGGACCTCCACCAATTGGCACCACCGCTCGCGCCTGTGGGCGGCGTCCGTGCCGACAGCGCCTGGGCCGTGCAGCTCGTGAAGGTGTAGGTTGGCAGGCCCGAAGCATCCTGACCGGTCGGCGGGCAGACCGGATCCGTCACGTTCTGATAGGAGTATTGGCTGGGATTCGCAGCCTGATCCCTGAACGAGTCATAGAAATCCACCAGCGCCAGACGAGAGTCGGTCCCCAGGCTGGTGCCCAGTTGCGTGTTGAAGGTCTGCACCCAGGTGTCGAACAGCGTGTTCAACTGCTGCGCGGCCGCAGCGCCCTGTGTGGCGGTGATCCGCTTGAGCACCATCTGGAACTTCGGAGTGAGCGTCACACCCGGCATGTTGAGCACGGCCACGCGCGGAGCGCCCTTGTCCAGCACGTTGGTCTTGATGTTCCTCGCGAAGTACCCGGCCAGCGCCTGCATGTAGGCAGCGCCCGCCTTGGGCATGCCGGCTGCGCCTTGCGCAGCGAGCGCCTGCACGGTCGGGGCGTCCAGCATCGTGCCGATCAGCGCAAAGAAGCTCTTGCCGCCATCGGTCGAGGCTGCAAGATAGGCACCGAACAGGTCGCCCGCGTCGTTGCCGCCGCCGTCGATCAGAACCAGCTCTTCGGCGTTGTAGGCCGTGGCTGCGGCATCGGCCATCTGCTTGGTGATCGAGTGCGGATCCTTCGGATTGGCGAAGTAGTTGATGCGTCCGCCAGCTACGGCGAAGTTGTTGCAGCTTGCGACGGTCGTGTAAGTCGATGCGTCTGCGGCGCGGTAGTGCGAGCAAAGCGGCACGCCGTAGCGTTTCGCCACATGCTCGACCCACAGCCACGATGGTCCATTGGCATCATCCGGATTACCGGCATTCTGCACGGTCGCCTTGAAGCCGAACGTGCCGGTGTCCGACAGGCTGTCGCCCATCACCCGAATCTTGGTGACATTCTGCGCCGGCGTGGTGTTTCCGCCTCCACCGCCACAGGCTGTCAATGCCACTGCGGCAACTGCCGCGGCGATCCAGTGCATACGCATGCGTGCTTTCATTTAAAAGGCTCCTTCATTGAATCGAACGACCGTTCGTTTTTTTCAAAATGATAAAGATGATTCACCAGTACTCATATTTGGGTAAACACTGACTTCCCGTCGAAACAACGCTGCGACAACGGAATTCGGCCATTTCCAATAAAAATTCTCGGGGAAAACGATAGGAACGCGCTTACAAATATGGCCCCGGAATCTTCGGGGCCATGGTTGCTTTTGTCCACGCGTTTCGGCACGTCGTCAGCGTTGCTGCGAGACCTTGGGCGCGTTGCTCGCCAGATTCGGCGTTGCGCTCGGCGCATCCTGCGCTGCCCAGTCCACCAGTGCGTGGAGCGCGGGCCGCGCGTTGGGCGCCAGTGGATGATTGATCATCCCCACCAGCAGGTAGCGCTTGCCGGAGTGGGAGTTCACCACCCCCGCCAGCGCGGTCACATCGCGCAAGGTGCCGGTTTTCAGGTGTGCCATGCCCTTGGCACCCGAGGTGTTCACGCGGCGCAGCGTTCCGTCCACACCAACGATGGGCAGCGAAGACAGCAGCTCGGGCATCTGCGGCGACGCCCAGGCGGTCTGTAGCATGCCGGCGAGCGAGCGCGCGGTGATGCGCTCCTCGCGGCTCAAGCCCGCGCCGTTCTCCCAGACCGGCGGCGTGAGTTGCGGCCAGCGGCTGCGCCACCAGTTGCCGATGACCTGCCGACCCGACTCCCACGAGCCGCGTCCCGTGGACTGCAGACCCAGCGTGAGGAACAGTTGCTGGGTCATCACGTTGTTGCTGTATTTGTTGATGTCGCGAATCACTTCCGCCAGCGACAGGGACTTGTTCACGAACGCGGGCTTGAGGCCCACGGGCACCTTGCCATCACGCACCGTGCCCGTGATCTTGCCGCCGAGTTCGCGCCACATGCCCTCGATGGCGCGCGCCGCGTAGCCATCGGGGTCGGCCGGGGCAATGCTCCACTCGCGTTCGCCGCATGACGAAGGAAACTGCCCGGCAAAGCCGATGCGCCCGGCCTCGGCCAACTCGGCCCTGAGCCCCGCCTGCCAGTCGCCACAGCTCGTCGAGGAAGGCGCAAGCGGCACTGTCGCGGGCAGTTGCATACCCCCATCGGCGGCTCGTAGGTGATGCGCGCCACGCCAGACGCCACGTCGGGCACGAAGCGCATGTTCATCGCCTTGAAGTTGATGAGCAGCGCATCCGGCGCCACGTTGTACGGGCGCCAGGGTTCGCCATCGAACTTGGCCGCGTCGCGCGTGCCGATGTCAAACGCCGTCCGGTCGAGCACGATGTCGCCGACGATCACGGTCACCCCCATGCTGCGCAGGCGACGCATGGTCAGCCACAGGCGTTCGAGCACGAGTTGCGGATCGCCGCTGCCCTGAATGTAGACATTGCCGCGCAATGCGCCGTCCTGCGGCTGGGCATCGAAGAACACCGGCGTTTCCCACTGGAATGCAGGGCCGAGCAGCTCCAGCGCCGCGTAGGTGGTGACGAGCTTCATCACCGATGCGGGATTGGCCGCTTCGTCGGCGCGGTAGGCCAGCTTCGTGGCCCTGGCGGGGAATCGAGTTCGACCACCATGGCCGAGAGCGCCTCGCGCGGCACCTTGACGCGTTGCAGCGCAGCCTCCACGGCGGGCGGCAGCATGGTGTTTTGTTGGGGCGAAGCCACCGGTGGTGGAGCCGGTACGGCGGCCCGCCCGGTCTGGGCCGTGGCGAGAGCGCACCATCCCGTCAGCAGGGCGCAGGCGATGACGGAAACGACGGGGAATTTCAATGACATCCCGCAAGTCTATGATTTATCGGGCTTTTCAGCCAACAAAGCTGGCAAGGCCCACGGACATTGTCGCACGGCGATAATTCCTGGAGCGCCTTGCCCGTGCACGACGCCCTCCCCCGCCGCTTCGCTCGCCCTCGTTTTCCCCCGCACCATGAATCTTCTTGCGCTAGACACCAGCACCGATACGCTTTCCGTTGCCGTTCAAAAGGGCGACGGCGCGGTGCTCGAGTGCAGTGCGCCCGGCGGCGCGCAGTCGTCCGCCGCGCTGATTCCACTGATCCGCGATGTGATGGCCCGCGCGCAGTTTTCCTTCGATGATCTCGACCTGATCGTCTTTGGTCGCGGTCCTGGCTCGTTCACCGGCCTGCGCACCGCGTGCTCGGTGGCCCAGGGCCTGGCCTTTGGCGCGCGCCATGGCAAAGGCGTGCCCGTGCTGCCGGTGGATTCGCTGCTCGCGGTCGCCGAGACCGCGCGTTTTGAACACGGATCGACGCAGGTGCATGCGGTGCTCGACGCGCGCATGAACGAGGTCTATGCAGGTGCCTATCTGTGGGATGCAGACAACAGTCAATGGCGCAGCCTGGGTGACTTCAGCCTTCAGCCGCCGAGCAACTGATCGTCGCGCCGGGCTTCACCGTGGCCGGCAATGCGCGTGCGGCGTACGGCGAACGCCTGGCTCCGGCCGGAAACCACGTGTTGGCGCTGCCCAAGGCCGCGGCCATGCTGCGTCTCGCGCCGGGGCTGCTCGCGCAGGGTCTGGCGGTTGCGGCAAGCGAGGCCCTGCCGCTGTACATCCGCGACAAGGTGGCGCAGACGACGGCGGAGCGCGAACAGGCCAAACGGTTGGCGCAGCCGAGCGAATGACGCGCGCCGAGGACCGTTCTGTTGGTACATTCGTGAGGATCGGGGAAGCGGCAGACCTTTGGTGGACTCGCCCGCTCCGGCCTACACTCCCACTCCAACAATTCATGAGCGCCCATCCCATAGACCCGCCCCAGGATGCAGACGAGGATCTGCACTTCGAGCTTCTGACGCTGTCGCGCCTGGAGGCACTGCTGGAGGTGGAAGAAAGCGCTTACTCCCATCCCTGGACGCGCGGCAACTTCATCGACGCGATGGCGTCGGGCTACCAGATGCAGTTGCTGCTGAACGACGAAGCGCTGCTGGGCTACTTTGTCGCGATGCAGGGCGTGGACGAGGTTCACCTGCTGAACATCACCGTTGCACCCGACCACCAGCGCAAGGGCTTCGCGCATTTGCTGCTGCAGGCGCTGGTGCTTTGGGCGCGCTCTCAGAATGCTCAGTGGCTGTGGCTCGAAGTGCGTGTGAGCAATACGCGGGCCCGCGAAATCTATGAAAAATTCGGCTTTCGCCGCGTCGGTGAACGCAAGCGCTATTACCCCGCCGACATGGGCGAGCGCGAAGACGCCGTCGTCATGAGCATCCCACTATGAGCCTCGAACTCGACGCACGCCAACGTGCCATGCTGCAGGAAATGGGCATCACGCTCTGGCAACCCGTGGCGAAAACGGCGGACGCCGCGCCCCCCGCGCCGCAACGCGCGCCGCCGCTGATGCGGCAAATGATGATGATGATGTCGCGGTGCTGATGGCGCCGCCCGCCATCGAACGCCAGACCGCACCCGCAGCGGCGCGCCCCGTTCGCGACAGCGCGCCGGTGCTTGCGCCCACGAACCATGAGCCCGCCGCCGCACCCGCCACCTCGGTGCTGCGCGCGCCGCAGCCTCTCTATCCGGATGCCGACGCCGCGGCCACACCCGCAGAGCTGGGCTCGGGCTGGCTGGTGGTCTTTGAAACCACAACGCCCGACCAGCCGTTCGGCGGCGACTCCGGCAAACTGCTCGACAACATGCTTCGCGCCATGCGCCTGCACCTGCATCCGCGCACCTTTGCCTGCGTGCTGGAGCGTTCCGCGCCCGGCGGCGCGCAGTCGCAACAGCAGGACTTCCACACCGACGCCGTCAAGGCAGCGCTTGCCCACGTGCTGGACGAGCTTCAGCCTTCGATGGTGCTGATCCTCGGTCTGGGTGCGGCGCGGGCGACCCTTGGCAATCGCGAACCGCTGGGCCGCCTGCGCGCCGCGCAGCACCCGCTGTACAACGGCACGCCGGCCATCGTGAGTTACGACCCGGCCTATCTGCTGCGCGCGCCCGACGCCAAGGCATCGGCCTGGGCCGACCTGTGCCGCGCACTTGCCGTGGTGCGCAAAGCTTCCCAAGCCTGAACAGGCTCGCGCGGGTGCCATAATCGCGGATTATTTTGTGGAGACAGCTTCCGTGGAAACCTACCCTGGTCGGTAGCGTTCAGCCCCTGGGCGAACCACTATTCGCCCTCGCACACACATATTCGGGAACGCCGAGCAATGCTCAACATCTTCACGCTCGCCAACGGTCGCCTGGTTCAGGAAGAAATCGAATCGCTGGAAGAACTCAAGCGTTTTCAGCCCATCTGGGTGGACCTGGAATCGCCCACGGTCGAGGAAAAGCGCTGGGTCACGCAGCACTATGGCCTGTCCATCCCCGAGGACGCGACCGATGACGACCTCGAAGAATCGGCCCGCTTCTACGAAGAAGACAACGGCGAACTCCACATCCGCAGCGACTTTCTGGTCGACATCGACGACGACCCGCGTGCCGTGCGCGTCGCCTTCATCCTGAACCTCGTCAACGATTCGCTCAAGAGCAAGGGCGTGCTGTTCTCGATCCACGACGACGACGTACCGGTGTTCCGCCTCGTGCGCCTGCGCGCGCGCCGCGCGCCGGGACTGATCGAAGACGCCAAGGAAGTTCTGCTCAAGCTCTACGACGCCGACGCCGAGTACTCCGCCGACACGCTCGAAGGCATCTATGACGAACTGAAACTCGTCAGCACCCAGGTGCTCTCCGGCGACGTGACCGACGCCAAGGCCAGCGAGGTCCTGGCCGCCATCGCCCGGCAGGAAGACCTGAACGGCCGCATTCGCCGCAACATGCTCGACACGCGCCGCGCGGTGAGCTTCATGATGCGCTCCAAGATGCTCAACGCCGAACAATTCGAAGACGCGCGCCAGATTCTGCGCGACATCGAATCGCTCGACAGCCACACGGCGTTCCTGTTCGACAAGATCAACTTCCTGATGGACGCGACCGTCGGTTTCATCAACATCAACCAGAACAAGATCATCAAGATCTTCTCCGTGGCCAGCGTGGCCCTGCTGCCACCCACCTTGATCGCCAGCGTGTACGGGATGAACTTCAAGTTCATGCCTGAGCTGGAGTGGGAGTTTGGGTATGGCTTCGGGATTGGGTTGATGATCTGTAGCGCGCTGATTCCCATGCTTTACTTCCGTAAGCGTGGGTGGTTGAAGTAGGAGCCGCTGGCCGGGACTCGCCCCGGCGGGCGAATTACTTTATTTTTTCAAAAAAGAAAATAATCAAAGAAAGTTGAGCCCGCTGCCTACGACCCTCGCGTTGCGAGGGCGACTTGGGGCGAACCGAGCGTATTTCTCGGTATCCCCTCTGACTTGCCTGCCTGAGGCCGCTGGCCGGGTCTCGCCCCGGCAGGCGAATTACTTTCTTTTGTCAAAAAAGAAAGTAATCAAAGAAAGTTGAGCCCGCTGCCCACGACCCCTCGCGTTGCGAGGGGCGACCTGGGGCGAGACGGTCGTGCGGTGCACGGCAAAACTCGCTGCGAGCCTGCGGCTCTCCGCTCAAACAATTGCCGTGAGCTAGACGTTGAAGCTGTTGCGTCACTTGACGCAACAGCCACCGCACGACCGCCTCGCCCCAGGCGTGGTCAGAGGGCCAGGGATCGGGAGTCGGCACGTCGCTGCGCTCGTGCAGTAGCGGGCGCATACGCCTCCACGCAACTCAACCCAGGCACGAGCGAAGCAAAGTGCCGAACGCACCTCTTTCCAGCTGACTTGCGGCGGTTGTCCGAGCGAAGTGACGAAGGAACGAAGCGAGTTCTGCCGCAGGTATTGAAAGCGCTTTTTGGTGCCTTTTTGGCAAGACAAAAAGGTACTGCGCCGCCGGGCGCAATCCCGGCCAGCAGCACAAAACCAATCCAACCAGCCAAAACAAAAAAATCAAAGAAGAGACAGGAACGCATGCACGACATGATCCGCATACCGACTCGCCACCACCTCCACAAACTGCAAAAAATCCAGATGCGCCGCGTCATCCGCGCGATCAGACACCGTCCGCACCGCAGCAAACGCAATCCCATAGTCAGCGCAAACCTGCGCCACGGCCGCCCCTCCATTTCCACCGCCAACACGGCATGTCCCGCTGACTCAAGCGAGGTCCGCAGCACGTTGGATTCAAGCGCGGTGCTCACAAACCGGTCACCGCTCACGATCAACCCCGTGTGCACGCGCGGCATGTGAGCGGGTTCCAGCCCGAGCGATGCCCAGTCGATCTCATGACTGTCTTGCTCCACCGCCCTGCGGGTCGCGGCGAGCAGGGCTTGCGTCATCACCGGATCACAGGGCATGCGGATCTGCGGATAGCCGGGCACGAGCCAGCGCTCGAAAATCGGCGAGGCGTCCATGTCGTGCTGCAGATACTCGCGCGCCACCACCACGTCGCCCACGCGCACATCGGCACCAATGCCACCGGCCACACCAGTGAACAAAATGCGCGTGACGCCAAAGCGCTCAGCCAGCACCGTCGCGGTCGTGGCGGCCGCCACCTTGCCGATACCCGACAACGCGAGCACCACCGCGTGCCCGTGCAGTTCGCCGCGCCAGAATGTGCGCCCGGAACGAGTGACGACGATCTTTTCGGGCTGTTGCAGTGCCTGGACAAGGCTGCCCTGCTCCTGCGGCAGGGCGCTGATGATGGCGATGGTCACGGCTTATGCTGTTTTTCTTCTTTTTCTTCAAATCGAGGCGGTGGGATGTCCTACTTCTTGTCGTCCCGCAACTCACGGCGCAGGATCTTGCCCACGGGGGTCTTGGGCAGGCTCTCGCGGAACTCGATGACGCGCGGGCGTTTGTAGCCCGTCAGGTTGTTCTGGCAGAACTCCTTGACCTGGGCCTCGGTCAGGCTCTGGTCCTTCTTCACGATCACGAGCTTCACGGCCTCGCCGGTCTTTTCGTCGGGCACGCCGACGACGGCACATTCCAGCACGCCGGGCAGCGTCGCCACCACGTCCTCGACCTCGTTCGGATACACATTGAAGCCGCTCACCAGCACCATGTCCTTCTTGCGATCCACGATCTTGAAATAGCCGCGATCATCGATGATGCCAATGTCACCGGTCTTGAAGTAGCCGTCCTCGGTCATGGCCTTGGCGGTTTCGTCCGGGCGCTGCCAGTAGCCGGCCATGACCTGCGGGCCCTTGATCACGATTTCGCCGGGGGTAGACAGCAGGATCACGTCCCGGCCCTGATCGTCCACGAGCTTCATGTAGGTGCTCGGAATCGGCACCCCGATGGTGCCCGAGAATTCCTTGGAGGTGATCGGGTTGCAACTCGCGGACGGACTGGTTTCCGACAGGCCGTAGCCTTCGACGATCGGGCAGCCGGTCTTCTCGAGCCACAACTTGGCGACCGCGCCCTGCACCGCCATGCCGCCACCGACGGAGCATTTGAGGTTCCTCCAGTTCACGGTCCCGAAATCGGGGTGGTTCGCAAGCCCGTTGAACAGCGTGTTCACCGCCGGGAAGCTGTGGAAGGTCTGCCTGGAAAGCTCCTTGAGCACACCCGGCAGATCGCGTGGATTTGGAATCAGGATGCTTTTTCCGCCAGTGCGCATTGACAGCATCATGTTCACCGTGAAGGCGAAGATGTGATAGAGCGGCAGCGCGCAGATGTTGGTGGGTTGTTCGCCCGTCGGCACCTTGCTCATCACGGGCGCATTCCAGGCCTCGGACTGCAACACGTTGGCGATGATGTTCCGATGCAAAAGCACCGCGCCTTTCGACACCCCGGTCGTGCCGCCGGTGTATTGCAGCAGCGCAATGTCGTCGGGCTGGATTGCGGGCTTGCTGAACGAAGCCTTCGCACCTCGGGCCAGCGCGTCGTTGAAGCGCACGGAGCCCGGCAGCGAGAACTGCGGCACGAGCTTCTTCACGTTGCGCACCACGTAGTTGATCACCGTGCCCTTGAGAAATCCCATGCGATCACCCATGGTGGCCAACACCACATGCTTGACCGGCGTGTTGGCGATGCAGGATTGCAGGGTGGCCGCGAAATTCTCCACGATGATGATGGCCTTGGTGCCCGAGTCCTTGAGCTGATGCTCCAGCTCGCGCGGGGTGTAGAGCGGATTCACATTCACCACCACCAGCCCCGCCCGCAAAATGGCCGCCACCGCCACCGGGTACTGCGGCACGTTGGGCATCATGATCGCCACGCGATCACCCTTCACCAACCCTAGCGATTGCAGATAGGCAGCAAGCTGGCGACTCTCCGCATCGGTCTGCGCATAGGAGAAATCCTTGCCCATGAAACTGAAGGCCGACCGGCCCGCGAAATCACGAAATGCCTGCTCCATGAGTTCGACCAGCGACTCGTACTGCGTTGGGTCGATATCGGATGGCACGCCCGGCGGATAAGCGCTGAGCCAGGGGCGATCTGTCATTCTGGGGTCTCCTGCTTTTCTCGAAGTCTGATGCAAAGAAATTTGGCTAAATCCCGGGCATTGTCCCGTGAGCCGTTGGATTTCGGAGTCTGGAATACCCTAGAGAAATGCGACGTTCTGCACGGTCGTTCACTTTTATCACAGACGCCTCAGAAAATGCGAATGCCTCGCATCTTCTGAGGGCATGGATGGTGCGTGAAAACCGGTGAATGAACGAACGAATGCAGCATGAAGCAGCAGCAGTGGCCGTCAGTGACCGCCGCCCTGCATGCGCCGACTCCAGTCCTCAACGCGAGCGGTCTTCATGCGCGCCTCGAACAACTTGCGCCAGCTTGGCGTCAGCGGCAACTCGAGCACCTCGCGCAGCGCTGTCTCGTCGGTCAACCGGTCGCGAATCATTTCCAGCAGCCGCGCAACGCTGTACTCCGGATGCGGCCGCGCAAGCAGCTCAAGCGCATCGCCCGCCCGCACCGCGCCGGCCTGCACCACCTGCAGATACCATCCCGCCATCAACGAATCCTGCACGCGCGCAGACATGTCGCGCACGCCAAAACGCAGATTCAGCTTGAAGCACGGCTGCCGCCCCTGGCTCACGAGAAACTGTGCAGACCCGATCTGCCAGCGATCACCTATGCACACATCCTGCTCACGCAACCCCTCGACGCTCAGGTTCTCGCCGAACGCCCCCGGCGCATCCCACAACGCATTGCCGGGCAACGCCTCCCGCCACCGCGCATAGTGCTCCCACGCATAGCAATGCACGGCCTTGTAGACGCCGCCATGAATGCGCAGATCGGCCTGCTCGTCCCCGCCAGCCCCATCTCGGCAACCTCGACAGCATCAGCCACCGGCAGTTTGCGAATCGCGCTGCGCGTTGCACCCAAAGCCTCGACACGCCCCACAAGCACCGCCCGAACGCGCGGAGAAAAATCAGCAGAGTTCATGCGACAAAGATACTCGAAACAAAAACAATCCACAGACCGCAGGCCACCATCTCGCGAAGTCGCGAGATGAAAAAAGGCGCGAGCGTAGCTATGCGCCGACCACCCCTCCCCGCATTCCCACTGACTTGCGGTGGTTGTCCGAGCGGCGCTACGCAGTAGCAAAGCGAGTTCTGCCGCAGGTATTCAGAGCGCGTCTTGGGTTACCTTTTGCGCGCAAGCAAAAGGAGACTGCGCCACCGGGCGCACATCCCGGCCAGAAAACTAAAATCCACCACAGACACCCACCATCTCGCGAAATCGCGAGATGAAAAAGGCGCGAGCGAAGCAATGCGCCGAACACCCCTCCCCGCATTCCCACTGACTTGCGGCGGTTGTCCGAGCGGCGCTACGCAGTAGCAAAGCGAGTTCTGCCGCAGGTATTCAAAGCGCGTCTTGGGTTACCTTTTGCGCGCAGCAAAAGGTGACTGCGCTGCCGGGCGCACATCCCGGCCAGAAACTCAAATCCACCACAGACACCCACCATCTCGCGAAGTCGCGAGATGAAAAGGCGCGAGCGAAGCAATGCGCCGAACACACCTCCCGCATTCCCACTGACTTGCGGCGGTTGTCCGAGCGGCGCTACGCAGTAGCAAAGCGAGTTCTGCCGCAGGTATTCAAAGCGCGTTTTGGGTTACCTTTTGCGCGCAAGCAAAAGGTGACTGCGCCGCCGGGCGCACATCCCGGCCCGAAACCCCAACCCACCACAAACGCAAAAAAGCCGCGCAAAGAAACAATCCCGCGCGGCACGATCAAGCCAAACCAAGCCGTGGAGTAAAGCCTTACTTACTCGATAGCCTTACCGATATCCTCCACCACCTTCTTCGCATCCCCAAACACCATCATGGTCTTGTCCATGTAGAACAGTTCGTTGTCCAGCCCGCATACCCTGCGGCCATCGACCGCTTGTTCACGATGATCGTCTTGGCCTTGTAGGCTTCCAGGATCGGCATGCCATAGATCGGGCTGCCCTTGGTGTGCGCGGCAGGGTTCACGACGTCGTTCGCGCCGAGAATGATGGCTACGTCCGCCTGCCCGAATTCGCCGTTGATGTCTTCCATCTCGAACACCTGGTCATACGGCACTTCGGCCTCGGCGAGCAGCACGTTCATGTGACCTGGCATGCGGCCCGCCACCGGGTGGATGGCGTATTTCACGTTCACGCCCTTTTCAATGAGCTTGAGCGCGAGTTCCTTGACGGCATGCTGGGCGCGTGCCACGGCCAGGCCGTAGCCCGGCACGATGATGACGGTTTCCGCCTGGCTCAGCACGAACGCTGCATCGTCGGCGCTGCCGCTCTTCACGGGACGCTGTTCGGCCTTGCCGCCCGTGGCCGCTGCCGTGTCACCGCCGAATCCGCCGAGGATCACGTTGAAGAACGAACGGTTCATCGCCTTGCACATGATGTAGCTGAGGATCGCGCCCGAGCTTCCGACCAGCGAGCCCGCGATGATCAGCATGCTGTTGTTGAGCGAGAAACCGATGCCCGCCGCAGCCCAGCCCGAGTAGCTGTTGAGCATCGAGACCACGACCGGCATGTCCGCGCCACCGATCGGGATGATGATCAGCACGCCGAGCACAAAGGACAGCGCGATCAGCATCCACAGGTCAAAGCGCGATTCCCTGATCGTGAAACCGACGATGAAGAACACCAGCGCCAGGGCAAGCACCAGATTCAGGATGTGCTGGCCCTTGAACTGCACGGGCGCTCCCTGGAACAGGCGGAACTTGTATTTGCCCGAGAGCTTGCCGAACGCGATCACCGAGCCGCTGAAGGTGATCGCACCGATGGCCGCGCCCAAAGCCAGTTCGAGGCGGTTGCCGTGGGGAATCGGCGAGTTGTGGCCTGTGATGCCAAAGGCCCAGGGCTCGACCGCCGCAGCGACGGCGATGAATACCGCCGCCAAGCCGATCATGCTGTGCATGAAGGCGACGAGTTCGGGCATCTTGGTCATCTCGACCCGGTTGGCCATGGTGGCGCCGATGCCGCCACCGACGACGAGTCCACCGAGCACCCAGAGCAGGCCCTGCGCGTGGTTGCCCGCGAGCTTGTAGATCAGCGCAGCGGTGGTGACCACCGCAATCGCCATGCCGACCATGCCGAAGACATTGCCGCGAATCGAGGTGGTGGGATGCGACAGGCCCTTCAGGGCCTGGATGAAGCAGACGCTCGCAATGAGGTACAGCAGCGTGACCAGATTCATGCTCATGTTCACGCCTCCTTCCTGGCCTCGGAGGCGGGAGGAGCCGTCTTGCGCTCCTTCTTCCTGAACATTTCCAGCATGCGCCGCGTGACGAGGAAACCACCAAAAACGTTCACCGCTGCCAGCGCCACGGCAAGCACGCCCATGGTCTTGCCGAGCGTGGTTTCGGTGAGCGCGGCGGCCAGCATGGCGCCGACGATCACGATGGCCGAAATCGCATTGGTCACCGCCATGAGAGGCGTATGCAGCGCCGGAGTCACCGTCCAGACGACGTGGTAGCCCACGTAGATCGCGAGGACGAAGATGATCAGATTGATCAGGGTTGGGGAAACGGACTCCATGAACGTTCTCCTTGGTGTTATGACGGGTGCTCCTGCTCACCTTGTGCCGGGCTGCGCTCCCTCCTGGTGTTCTGGCGCGCGCCCGGCAATGGGCTACTGAGGCAGCGGTACGGGAAACGGCGGCACGACGAATCTTCCATCCAGCAGGGCCACGCTGTTCTTGGCGGCCTGCACAAATTGTCCGAGCCAGCTCTGCGCGGGTCGGCCCGCCATCATGAACTCATCCGTGCCCACGGCTTTTGGCCGCAACAGGCGTTGGTCGACCAGTGCTTCGGCCAGCAGATAGCCGCCTTCCGCAGTCGCATACCGGTAGGACACATGCGAATACGGCGCGAGGGCATGGCATTGTGTTGCATGACCCACTTCTCCAGCACGGGACGGTTCTTCGTCAGAAACTCTTCGTTGTCTGCGCGCCGCTTGAAGCGCAGGCAGTCGATGCGAATCGGGCTACCTTTTGCGAAGTCATCGACCTGCACGCCCTTTTGATCCGGGCAGGTCTGGCTCCACAAGGTGGTGTCGCGCGGCGCATTCGTGGCATTGGTCTGCACGATGATCACGGCCAGCATTTCGTGCTGCGGTCCGCGCAGGCCCACGGCCTGGGTGCGCATCGGCAGATCGTGCGATACGTCGTCGGGCAGCACGTTGAAGAGCGCATCGTCACCCTGCCCCAGGTATTCCCAGTTGCCCGGCGGCAACTGCAACTCGGAGCGGCCAACCTTCACCAGATTGGGCTCGACCGGAGCACAGGCAGACAGAAACGCCGCAGATGCCGCAACCACGGCGGCCATCGCCAGCGCGGAAGAGCGCGTACGCACAGAAATCTTCTTTTTCTTCAACATGAAAAACCAAAATCCTTGCTATCTCGATCAGGCGGTTGGCGGGCGCTTCATTGGCGAGTGACGGCGCCGTCGTGCGCCACCAGACAGGCGACCACGATGTCGTCCTCGCGGTTGATGTGCAGCTTGCCGTCCTTGTCGATGATGAGTTTGAGAAAGTCCAGAACGTTGCGAGCGTACAGTGCCGACGCATCCGCCGCGACCAGCGCTGGCAAATTGGTCTCCCCCACGAGGGTCACTCCGTGCTTCACGACCGTCCGGTCGGCCTCGGTCAGAGGGCAGTTGCCGCCCTGAGCCGCCGCCAGATCGATGATCACCGATCCGGCTTTCATCGATTGGACCATCTCTTCGGTCACCAGCACCGGCGCGGCCCGCCCCGGGATCAGCGCGGTGGTGATCACGATGTCGGCCTGCGCGACGCGCTTGGCGACTTCGGCGCGCTGACGCGCAAGCCAGCTCTCGGGCATGGGGCGCGCATAGCCGCCCACACCTTCGGCGGCTTCCTTTTCTTCCTGGGTCTCAAATGGCACGTCGATGAACTTGGCGCCCAGCGACTCGACCTGCTCCTTGACGCTCGGACGAACGTCGCTCGCCTCGATCACGGCGCCCAGACGCTTGGCCGTCGCAATCGCCTGCAGACCCGCCACACCGACGCCCAGAATCACCACGCGCGCCGCCTTCACGGTACCCGCGGCGGTCATCAGCATGGGGAAAAAGCGCTGATAGCGATCCGCCGCCATGATCACCGCCTTGTAGCCCGCCACGTTGGCCTGCGACGAGAGCACGTCCATGCTCTGCGCGCGCGTGGTGCGCGGCGCGGCTTCGAGCGCATAGGCGGTGACACGGCCGCCCGCCATGCGCTGCAGACCGGCGGCATCGAACGGGTTGAGCATGCCCACGAGCGTCGTACCGGCTTTGAGCAGCGGCATTTCCGCCTCGCTCGGCGCACGCACCTTGACAAGCAGATCGGCGGCCCAGGCGGACTGCACATCCACGATGTCTGCTCCGGCTGCGGCATATGCCTCGTCGGTCACGCTGGCCGCAAGGCCCGCCCCGCTCTGCACGCGAACCGTGTGGCCCTGCGCCTTGAGCTTCTTGACCGTCTCTGGCGTTGCCGCAACCCGGCTTTCCCCAGCCAACGTCTCGGTCGGCACACCTATCAACATGGCTTCTCCTGGAGTCTTGAAATCTTTTTTATCTGGGAACCCTGTGCACGAATCGGATCGACGCTTGATTTGTGCCGCAGAGCATTTTGCGGGACGAATCGGCGCAGGCCTCACAAGTGTGAAGAAAGCTTACAAAAACCTTGAGAAATGCCCGGAGTTCAAGGGTTTACTCTCACTCTTCGGCCCAGCGCCACCGGCAAAAACAAAGCCCGGTGCCTCTTGCGAGACACCGGGCTTCGGTGTTTTTCAATCGAATGGAAACCGCTCAGTTCACCACTTGCTTGAGCGAACCGGCGGCGTACTTGGCGGCCATGTCGGTCAGCGGCACGCCCTTGATGCTGGCCGCCTGGCCCGAACAGCCGAATTCCTCATAGCGTTGCTTGCAGATCTGCTTGGCCGCTTCGCGCGCGGGCTTCATCCACTCGCGCATGTCGAACTTGTCGGGATTTTCGGCCTGGAACTTGCGCACCGCACCGGTCATTGCGAGACGGATGTCGGTGTCGATGTTGATCTTGCGAACGCCAAACTTGATGGCTTCCTGGATTTCCGCGACGGGCACGCCGTAGGTTTCCTTCATCTTGCCGCCAAACTGGTTGATGATCGCCAGCAAATCCTGGGGCACCGACGACGAGCCGTGCATCACCAGATGGGTGTTGGGCAGGCGCGCGTGGATTTCCTTGACGCGCTGGATCGACAGGATGTCGCCCGTGGGCTTGCGCGAGAACTTGTAGGCGCCGTGGCTGGTGCCGATGGCGATGGCCAGCGCGTCCAGTTGCGTGGCCTTGACGAACTGAGCGGCTTCCTCGGGATCGGTCAGCAGCGCGGAGTGGTCGAGCACGCCTTCCGCGCCCACGCCGTCCTCCTCACCGGCCATGCCGGTTTCGAGCGAACCGAGGCAACCCAGTTCGCCCTCGACGGTGGCACCGATCTTGTGGGCCATGTCAACGACCTTGCGCGTCACGTCGACGTTGTAGTCGAAGTCCGCCGGCGTCTTGCCGTCTTCACGCAGCGAGCCGTCCATCATCACCGAGCCAAAACCGAGGTTCAGCGCGCCCTGGCAAATGGCAGGCGACGTGCCGTGATCCTGGTGCATGACCAGTGGAATATGGGGATAGGCCTCGACGGCAGCCTGGATCAGGTGCTTGATGAAGGATTCGCCCGCGTACTTGCGAGCGCCGGCGCTGGCCTGCAGGATGACCGGTGCGCCCACTTCGTCCGCAGCCGCCATCACGGCCTGCACCTGTTCGAGGTTGTTCACGTTGAAAGCCGGGATGCCATAGCCGTTTTCAGCAGCATGGTCGAGCAATTCGCGCATCGAGACGAGAGGCATGGGGTGTTCCGTTGAAGAGTTTGTGATCGACTTGAACCGGTCGCACGAGTATTGCACTGTGTCAGCGCAGCTTGGTAACCGGTTGGTAACTCATGATTTTAGCGCCATGACCCGTCGGACCGGAATTACGGTGAATTGCCGCATTTCATGCCGTTTTCACAAAGTATTCAGACAGCTTTCATGTTCGGGGCATAGATTGACAGGCACCGCATCTTTCGGAACCCGCCCGCCGCTCCCGACATGCTGCCCTTCGACCATGCGCTCTTTCTGTCGCTGAATGCCGACCCTGGCACGCCCGCCTTCGTGGTGGCAGCGGCCAAATGGCTGTCGCTCGGTCTTCCGTCGTGCCTGTTCGGCACGATGATCGGCGCACTCGCATTTGCTACCCGGCCGGTGCGACGCGATCTGCTGGTCACGATTGCGGGCATTGCGCTCGCCGCGATGATTGCCTACGTCATCCGCCAGCACTGGCCCAGCCTGCGACCGGCGCAACTGGGCTGGGGAATTCAATGGCTGGAGCACGGCGCACGCGCGGGCTTTCCGAGCATGCACGCCACGCAGGCCTTCGCATTGGCGCAGGGCCTGCTTTTCGCGCCGCATGTCAGGCGCATGACACGCGGCCTGCCCGTGATTGCCACGGCGTGGCTGTGCGCATTCGGCATCGCCTGGAGCCGCGTGTGCCTTGGCGTGCACACGCCGTCGGACGTGATCGGCGGCGCGGCAACCGGCATCGTCGCCGCCTGCCTGATCGCCGCCGCAGCCCGGCAACTACTCAGGCGCGGCCCGATGTTCAATGGGCGCGGCAGATCTTCAGCATATTCGTCCCGCCCGGCGCTCCCATAGGTTCGCCGCAGGTGATCACGTAGAGATCGCCCTGCTGAACGATGTTGCGCAACTTGAGGTGGTTTTCCGCCTGATCGAGCGCCGTGTCGCGATCCGCGCTGGTGTCCATGAGCAGCGGGCGCACGTTGCGGTACATGGCCATCTTGCGCTGGGTCGCGACCTTGGGCGTCAACGCGTAAATCGGGATGTGGATGCGGTGGCGGCTCATCCAGAGCGCCGTCGAGCCCGAATCCGTCATCGCCACGATGGCCTTCGCGCCCAGATGGTGCGCGGTGAACAGCGCGCCCATGGCGATCGACTGGTCGATGCGTCCCAACGTCTGGCCGTGGAAATCGTCATCGCGATCGGGATCTTCCGCGGCCTCGGCCGCCGCGCAGATCTTCGCCATCTCGCGCACGGTCTCAAGCGGATAGCGGCCCGCTGCGGTCTCGGCGCTCAGCATCACCGCGTCGGTACCGTCGAGCACCGCGTTCGCCACGTCGCTCACCTCGGCGCGCGTGGGCACGGCATTGGTGATCATGCTCTCCATCATCTGCGTGGCGGTGATCACGAACTTGTCCATGTCGCGCGCCATGCGGATCATCTTCTTTTGCAGCGCGGGCACGGCGGCGTTGCCGACCTCGACGGCGAGATCGCCGCGCGCCACCATGATGCCGTCGGACGCGCGCAGAATCTCTTCGAGCAGCGGCACCGCTTCGGCGCGCTCGATCTTGGCGATCAATCCCGGACGGTGGCCGGTGCCCGCTGCCGCCACGTAACAGAGCTGGCGCGCCATTTCCATGTCGGTCGCGTTCTTGGGAAAGCTCACGGCCACGTAGTCGGCCTGAAAGCTCATCGCGGTCTTGATGTCGTCCATGTCCTTGGCCGTCAGCGCGGGCGCGGTCAGGCCGCCGCCCTGCTTGTTGATGCCCTTGTTGTTGGACAACTCGCCGCCGATCTTCACCACGGTGTGCACCGCATCGCCGCGCACGGCCGTCACCTCGAGCACGATCAGGCCGTCGTTGAGCAGCAGGGTGTCGCCCGGGCGCACGTCGCGCGGCAACTCCTTGTAATCGAGCCCCACGCCGTTGAGATCACCGGGCTCGGCGCGCGAGGCGTCCAGCACGAACGGCGCGCCGTCTTCCAGCATGACCTTGCCCTCGGCGAACTTGCCCACGCGAATCTTCGGGCCCTGCAGGTCGGCCATGATCGCCACCTCGCGGCCCGCGCGCTGCGCGGCGGCCCGCACCATCTCGGCGCGGTCGATATGGTCCTGCGCCTTGCCGTGGCTGAAGTTCAGCCGGACCACGTTCAGGCCCGAGGCAATCATCTTTTCCAGCAGTGCCGGATCGCTCGAGGCGGGGCCCAGCGTGGCAACAATCTTGGTGGCGCGGCGGATATGCATGACCATGAGTCTCTCGTCGGTATGTGTAATCGAGTTTCAATTTTTGCACAAAACGGGTTACATGGTCGGTACACATGCGCCCCGTTTCGTACAAAAACCGACATTACCCTATCGCTCACCTCATTCCCGTAACACCCGCACCGGATTGCCGCGTTCCAGCGAGCCATGCTGCTGGTTGCGGTCACGCCGCGCCAGATCGGCGTTTTGCTGGGCCAGCTCGGCGAGCTTCATCGCGATCAGCGCGCGCGCCAGCCGCTTGTTCGCATGCTGGCTGCGCTCGGTCATCACCTTGACGGAAATGCCGCTCGGCAGATGCGTTGCGTGCACCGCTGAGTCGGTGGTGTTCACGTGCTGGCCGCCCTTGCCCGAAGCCCGGCAGGCCTGAAATCGCAGATCGCGATCATCGAGCGCCGGATCGTCCTCGGCGACATCGCACCGGCGGATTCCGACAAACCAGTTCTTGCGCCGATGTCCGGGCCGAAATGGGCTCGCGAACACGCACTGCACCGTGCCCTCCCATTGCAATAGCCAGTCGTGCGCATGCGCGCCCTGCACCTGCAGCAGCACGGACTTGAATCCGGCCACCGTGGCGTTCTCTTCGACCGGGTGCAACTGCACCTCGGCACGCAACGCATCGCGCAGCATGGCGCGCAGCGTGACGGCCACCGCGCGTTCGCATTCGGACGGCCCCTGCGCGGCCGTGATCTGTACCAGGGTCGTGTTGTTCAGCAGCATGCGGAAAGCACTCCCTTCTTGTACGTCAGCAGCGGCCTGAAGCGCGCGATCAAGCGCACCAGTCCGGCATCGACGAGCGTTGCAACCACGGAGTCCACGTCCTTGTATGCCTGCGGTGCCTCCTCGTACAGCAGCTCCTTGTCATTGCAGACCACGGTGCTGCCAAAACGGGTGCGGCGCAACTCCTCCGATTTGAATTTGTGCGCCAGCCGCCCACACAATCGCCGCGTGCCCACTTGCGTCCCGCGCCATGCGCGAGCGAATCAAGCGCTTCGTGCCGATCCGCCACTGGCTCCACCAGATAGCTGTAGTCGCCGCGCGAACCCGGAATCATCACCATGCCCTGATCGGCCGGTGTCGCCCCTTGCGATGCAGAAAGCCGCGCTCGCCATCGACCTGAGCCGGCAACACATGGTTGTGGCTCACGTCGAGCAGCATCTGCGCCTCGGCGCGAATCGCCTGCAGAATGCGCCGCGCAATCCAGACACGGTTCAGGCACGCGAAGTCCAGCGCCGCGTCATGCTCGGCCAGATATTCGCGCGCCGCGTCCGCGCCAGCCATCAGCCCGCGTGGCCGTGTCCCTCGACATGCTTGCGCAAAATCGCACCGCCAAGCCCGCGCGAGCCGCTGTGCACCAGCAGATGCACGCGCTTTTTGTCGACGCGCGGGTCTTGCGGCGCATAGACCTCGTCCACCACCTGCAGCTCGGCAAAATGATTGCCGCCACCGATCGTGCCAAGGCTCTGCGCCAGCATCTCGCGCGTGGCCGGAAGATGCCCGGTGGCGATGCCATCGAGCTGACTGAGCGCATCGCTCATGAGACCGTCCGGCAGCGCACCGTCGATGTTGCCGATCTGCTTTTCGAGCTTGCTCGGCGATGCCGAGTGCGCCCGCAGATCGGTACGCCACAGCGCCATGCCGCAGCCGATGTCGCCGCCCACCAGCGCGGGATAGAAATGATCCACCGAAAAAAACGCCGCACCCACGGGATAACCGCGACCGGGATGCAAATCCGGCAGGCCCACCGCCGCGCGAATGTGCGCGAGCCGGGCCGTGGTGCGAAGTTGTTCGAGCGCGGCGTCTTCAAGCCACACACGCTCACCGGCAAACACGCGAACCTGCGCATTGCCGTGCTGATTTTGAATTGGGATAGTGCCCATACGATTGGAATCCGGAAAGGAATGATCCATCGCGCGGCGCGCACCGGGAAGGTGCCAACGTGGCGCGAAACAATGCATGCGACGCTGCGATGAAAGCAGGCGGCGGGCAGTCCGGAAGGCTCTTCCATCCATCAGCGCACGGCGAGATCCGATGCCTTGGTCTCGACCAGGCAAAGGGAAGAAGCGTGCGTACTGAAAACGGGACGGGAAAAGAAAAAGAGAAAACTCAGGCCTGCGCGGCCACCTCGTTCATGCGGCAAACGATGCGGTCTTGTAGTTGTTCTGCAGTCTTGTTCATGGTGCTGCTCCTTGACGTTTGGGATGAGAGGAATACGGAACTTGCTGGCTTGATGCATTGCGCACCAGGGCGAGCGACGAAGTCTATCGATGCGGCGCGGGTGTCGCAAGTTTTGCGTTGTCGATATGCCTCATTGATCCGGGCGATCTCCAGTCTCATGACAGGATCACAACAACTATCATGACGAAAATCCAATATGGCCAATCTACTCTGGCCCACACAAGGGAGCGAGATGCAATCGACCATGATGACCGTCCTCGTCACCGTACTGCTGTGCCTGCTGGTGCTTGCCCTGTTGTTCAAATACGGCCTCAGGTACTACGTCAGGCGCCGCCTCGGCGGGCTGATGACCATGGCGGCGGGGGTGAACGCCGGGCCGGCACCGATTCAGCCGCGCATCACCATGGAGCTGGAAAAACTCGCATTTCGCGACCCGCTCGTGCGCAGCTACATGGACGAACTCAAGATGTTGTCCTATCGTTCGTCGGGGCGCTACTCCGTTCCCGAGATGCCGCAACTGCGCATCTGGAGCGGCACCCATCACAAGGACGGCTCGCTGGCGCTGGTCATGGAATGCGGCGAGATGTTCACCTGCCTCGACGTGATCCGTTTTCATGAAGACGGCGGCGTCCTGGGCGTGGGCACGAATCCGTTCTACCGTCCCGAGAACTATCCGCCGCACATGTCCTACCGCCAGTTCCGGCTCGGAACCCCGGCGCGCGAGATCGTGGAATGGCTGCGGGATCAACCGGTGCAAACGCCCGTCATCCAAGTCACCCCGAAAAACCTGCGCGCGCTGAACACCCGCTTCTACGCCGAATGCACCGACTTCCAGCTCGCGCATCCGCTGCCGAGCCTCGCCGAGTACCGCGCCCGCGTGATCGAGGACGCGGCGCGTCTCGCCAAGCCAGCACCTGTCCTCAATGAAGCGCAATGGCGCATGGGCCATGAGCGGCATCGCACTTCGTTGCTTGACGCCCTCGATGGCGCGCTCAAGGATCACCTGCTCAAAAGCCATGCGGTCTCGGCAAGCGAATGGGACCAGGTGCAATACGACATCGTCTTCATCCATGACCGACTGACCGACGAAGACGTCGCCACGCGCGCCCTCGCGCGCAGCGAATGGACCGCGGACCACCCCGAGGTTCAGCCGCTGATGGGCAAGGGCATCGCGCCTGCCAAGCTCTTCGACGCCATCCAGGCACTGCTGCCGCACGGCGAACGCTTCAGTTTTCTCGCCACGGTCAGCAGGCCCGTTGCCAGCCGTGCCTATGCGCCGGAGGTCGAACCCGATTCGGTGATCGAGACAAGGATTCCCTGAGGCGTGACCGTCAACGCAACACCCTGACCGAGGTTCCGCCAAAGATGTTGTTGCGCGGTACCCCAGCCGCATGAAGTCGTGCGGGAATCCCAAAGGCACGGCGCTCGCGGCATCGAGCTGTTGCAGTTGGGCGTTGTCGAGCCGCAGAGCGAGAGCGCCCAGGTTGTCTTCGAATTGAGCGAACGTGCGGGCGCCGACGATCGGAATCGCACCGCATCCGGGACGCTGCAGCAGCCAGGCGAGCGCAACCTGCGCACTGGAGCACCCGATGCCCTGCGCGATCTCGCGCACGCGGTCGGCGATCTGTAGATTGCGATCACTGAGCATGTCGTGCGTCAACGCAACTTGCTGACGCGTGCCGGTCACACCAACGGCATCGCGATCACCCGCGCTCAGGGACGCGCGGTCGTATTTGCCCGCGAGCACGCCCATGCCCAGCGGTGACCAGGCCGTGACACCCAGGCCAAGCGCATCGGCCATGGGCACGAGATCGCGCTCCACGGTGCGTTGCACGAGGTTGTACTCGACCTGTAGCGCGACCAGCGGCGCCCAGCCGCGCAAATCGGCGAGCGTCTGCATGCGCGCGACCTGCCACGCGGGTGTGTCCGAGATACCGGCGTAGAGGATCTTGCCCGCTCGCACCAGATCGTCGAAGCCGCGCATCACCTCGTCAACTGGCGTGGTTTCGTCCCAGATATGCAGATACAGCAGATCGATGTAGTCGGTGCCGAGCCGTTTCAGGCTGGCTTCCACACCGCGTACAAGACTCTTGCGGTGGTTACCGCCGCCATTGGGATCCCCGGGATGCATGTTCAGCGAATACTTGGTGGCCAGCACCAACTGGTCGCGCCGGCCTGCCGCAAAACGGCCCAGCAGGGTCTCGCTGCTTCCCCCGTGTAGAAATTGGCGGTGTCGATGAAATTGCCGCCGCGCTCGACATAAAGATCGAAAATGCGCCGCGCTTCGGCTTCGTCGGCGCCCCAGCCCCAATCCGTGCCGAAGGTCATGGTGCCAAGCGCAAGCGGACTGACGCGCAGCCCGCTGCGGCCCAGGGTGCGATATTCGCTCAAAGACATGAAAACTCCTTTGTGGGAATGAAAGAATCGAAAACAGGTGGATCCCGGAGCCAAAGGTAAACGCTTCATTGCGAAAGAAAAATCCCTCTATGCCGCATGCTTTATGAAGCAGTGCTTCAAAATAAACCCATGACGCCCGAACTTCTCCCCGCCATTTCCGCATTCGCCGAGGTGGCCCGATATGGCAGCTTTACCAAGGCGGCCGCGCAACTCGGCGTGTCGCCGTCGGCGTTGTCCCAGACGGTGCGGACGCTGGAGCGTCGCATCGGTGTGCGCCTGCTCGACCGCACCACGCGCCGTGTGGGCGTGACCGAACTGGGGCAACATTTCCTCGCCGAAGTTGCCCCCGCGCTCGCTCAGCTCGGCACGGCGGTGGAGGCCCTGAACGAAAAGCGTGACGCACCGACCGGCGTGCTGCGGCTCAATGTCTCCAGTATCGCGGCGCACCAGTTGCTGGTGCCTCATCTGGCTGACTTCGCGGTCCACTATCCGGACGTGGTGTTGGAGTTGATTTGCGATAACCGCATGCTCGATCTGGTCGAGGGGGGCTTTGATGCGGGCATCCGACTGGGCGAGAGCCTCGCACGTGACGTCGTGGCGTTGCCGCTCGGCGGCCAGTTACAGATGGCCTGCTTTGCCGCACCGCGATATCTGCAGGAACGCAAGCCACCGCGCAAGCCCGAAGACTTGCGCGATCACCAGTGCATGGCGATGCGGCAAACGACGGGCGCGCTCTATCGCTGGGAGTTCATGCGCGACAGGCAGATATTCGAGTGGGCCGTGCACGGCAATTTGATCGCCAACGACAACCACGTGCTGATCAACGCGGTACGCGCGGGCGCCGGCATCGGGTTTGGCTTTCTGATCGAAGTGCAGGACGACTTCGAGCGGGGCACGCTGGTGCCGCTGCTCAAGCCGTGGTGGGCCACATTTCCGGGCTTCTTCCTCTACTACCCGAGCAGGGCCCAGATGCCGCGCAAGCTGCGCGCCTTCATCGATTTCTTTCAGCCAAGGCTGCGAGCCGCCGCCTGATTTACCGGGCGCAGCACGCGTCACGCGCGCATCAGCGCCTCGATCTCGTCAGCCTTCACCGGCACGCCGCGCGTGAGCAGCTCGCAGCCGGTTTCCGTGACCACGGCGTCGTCTTCGATGCGAATGCCGATGTGGTGAAACTCCTGGGGCACATTCGGCGCGGGGCGCACGTAGATGCCGGGCTCGATGGTCGTGACCATGCCGGGATGCAAGATGCGGCTCGGGCGGTTCTGGATCACCTCGCCTGACAACGGATCCTTGCGCGCGCTCACGGTGCCGATCTCGGTGGGCTCGACGTAGCTGCCGCAGTCGTGCACGTCCATGCCGAGCCAGTGGCCGGTGCGGTGCATGTAGAACTGGAAATACGCGCGCGATTCGATCACGTCCTGCGCGGTCGCGTGCTTGTTTCTGTCGAGCAGGCCCAGGTCCAGCATGCCCTGCGCGAGCACCGCGACGGTTGCATCGTGCGGGTCGTTGAAACGGTTGCCCGCCCGGGTCACGGCAATCGCGGCATCCTGGCTCGCGAGCACCAGATCGTAGAGCGCGCGCTGCGGGCCGGTGAATTTTCCGTTGGCCGGGAAGGTGCGCGTGATGTCGCTCGCGTAGCCGTCGAGTTCGCAACCGGCGTCGATCAGCACCAGTTCGCCGGCTTGCACCGGCGCCTTGTCGGCACGGTAATGCAGCACGCAGGCATTGGGGCCGGCGGCGACGATGGAGTCATAGGCGACGTATTGCGCCCCGCTCTGGCGAAATTCGTGCAGCAGCTCGGCGTCGAGATGGTATTCGCGCACGTCCTCGCCCGCCCGCAGCATCTGCGCGGAGCGCTGCATGGCACGCACGTGGGCCCGCGCGCTGATGATGCCCGCACGGCGCATGATGTCGATTTCGTGCGCGTCCTTCACGAGCCGCATGTCGTCGAGCAGCGCGCACAGGTCGCGCTGCCCGGTCGGGCACATCGCGCCAAAACGCACGCGCGCCCGCACCTTGTTCAACCAGCCCTCGACCTGCGCGGCCAGGCCCTCATGCGTGGCGAACGGATACCAGACGCAGTCGGTGTTTTCGAGCAGGCGCGGAATGCGCGCCCCAAGATCGGTGATCGAATGCGCCGCGTTCACGCCGAGCGTCGCCACCGCCGCCTCGGGACCGAGCCGGTAGCCGTCCCATATTTCGCGCTCCAGATCCTTGGGCTGACAGAACAGCGTGCTTGCACCACTTGCGTCCAGCACCAGGCAGGCATTCGGTTCGGTGAAACCGGTCAGATAGTAGAAATAGCTGTCATGGCGATACAGAAAGCCGTTGTCACGATTGCGCTGGCGTTCGGGCGCGGTGGGAATGACGGCGATGCCGCCCTTGCCAAGCTGCGATGCGAGGCGGGCACGTCGTTGGGCGTAAACGGAGGCAGAGTTCATGCGCGCATCGTACTGCGGCGCTCATGTTTGCGCCGACGCAGGCCCGAATTCAAGACCTCAGAGCGCCGACACCAGCATGCTCACCCCCGCAAGCAGCAGCAGCGTGCACACCAGCCATTGCAGCACGCGCACGGGCAACGGCGGCGGATATCTGGCCAGCAGCCAGGTGACGCCAGCGACCACCGGCACAGCGAACGCGGCGACGATCATCGACGATCTGGTCAACTCGCCCATGGCGATCACAATGCCCAGCCGCAGCACCGTATTGGCGAGAAACAGCACCAACAGGCATTGGCGGATCAGCGCGGCGGGCAGCGGTTCGCGGTACAGGTGGTAGACGATGGGCGGCCCCGAAGTCGAGAACAACCCGCCCAGCAAGCCCGACAAGCCGCCAGCCGTATACATCGCGCGTACACCGGAGAGTTTTTCACGCCGCCCTTTCTGCGACAGCAGCAAAAAGGCGCAGGCGATGATGGTCACGCCGAGCAGCATGCGCAGCACGTTGACCAGATCACCACTCAGCAATTGCAGCAAGCCAAGCCCCACAAGCACGCCGATCTGGCTGCTGATCAGCATGGGCTTGAGCAGGTCCCAGCGCGGCGTGAACGGGTGACTGCGCAGATACACCACGCCGTTGACGAGCGACAGCAGGCCCGCGACGTTGGCCGCATCCGCAATGGGAAGCAGGTGCAGCGCGCCCGCCAGGCCAACGAAGATCAGCGCAAACGCGAAGCCCGTGAGGTTCTGGCACGCGCAGGCCAAGGCGACGACGACCAGCAACATCGCAAAGCTGCCCCATTGCATTCCCATCAAGATTCCGATTTTTTCCACGAGCCTGATCGCCGCCCCGTCAGCAACGCGACAGCGGCACCATCCACTCCGCATTCAGTTGCGCGAGCCGCTGGGGCGTACCCACGTCGGTCCAGCGGCCTTCATAGAGGCTTGCACCCACGCGGCCCGCGTCCATGGCGCGGCGCAGCAGCGCGACCAGCGGCTCGGCGACGCCGTCGGGATTGCCCGGCGCGATGTCGCACCAGGGCGCGCGAAACAGCCCGGCCTTGAGCAGCGCTATCGTGCTGTAGGTATAGCGCGGGAAGGCGCTGGGCTGATCCTTGCCGACATTGAGTGGGCGGCCCGTGCCACTGGCAGGCGCCGATTCCTCGAATGCGAAATCGCCGCCGGGGTTGTGCTGGGGATTGGGCACGAGCCAGAGATGCGCGAGATCGTCCGAGGCCGCAAACGCCCGCGCCCTGCCCGCATCGAACACGAAATCCGGCGCGAACACGTCGCCTGCCGCGAGCCAGAAGGCCTCGCCAAGCATCGGCAATGCGCGCGCTATGCCGCCTGCGGTTTCAAGCGCGTGGCCAAAATCGCGGCCTTCGTGCGAGTAGCGCAGCCGCCCCGCATCGGCCAGCGCGGGCCAGTAGGCATCGAGGTGCTGCGGAATCTGATCGCCCAACCAGGCGGTGTTCACGATCAGCGCATTCACCCCATCGCGCTGCAGTGCAGCAATGTGCCAGTCGAGCAAGGCGCGGCCATGCACGTTGAGCAGGGGCTTGGGTGTGGTGTCGGTCAGCGGGCGCATGCGCTCGCCTCTGCCCGCGGCCAGCAACATGGCGCTCAAGGGGCCCGGGCCAGCGGGAACGGCGGAGGATGGGGTGGACATCGAAGTGTTCGAGGCGATCTGCATGACTCACACTTTAGTGGATTGCCAGCCGATTGCCGGGGCTTCGTTCTCCAGTTTCTAACCCCCTTGGCCGCCCCGACCGCGAGCACTTAGTAAAATGAGGGGTTTTCTCTATCCCTGTCCCTCCGGAGCCCGCCTCTCATGGCCAATTCACAACAAATGGCGAATGCGATCCGCGCACTCGCAATGGATGCCGTTCAACAAGCCAATTCCGGCCACCCCGGTGCGCCGATGGGTATGGCCGACATGGCCGTGGCCCTGTGGGGACGTCACCTTAAGCACAACCCGACCCACCCGAACTGGGCGGATCGCGACCGTTTCGTGCTCTCCAACGGCCACGCGTCGATGCTGCTGTATTCGGTGCTGCACCTCTCGGGCTACGATCTGCCGATCGAGGAACTGCGCAACTTCCGCCAACTGCACAGCAAGACGGCCGGCCACCCAGAGCACGGCATCACTCCCGGCGTGGAAACCACCACCGGTCCGCTCGGCCAGGGCCTCACCAACGCCGTGGGCTTTGCGCTGGCGGAAAAGCTGCTGGCCAAGGAATTCAACCGCGACGGCCACACCGTGGTCGATCACCACACCTACGTGTTCCTCGGCGACGGCTGCCTGATGGAAGGCATCAGCCAGGAAGCGATTTCGCTGGCCGGCGCATGGAAGCTCAACAAGCTGATCGCGCTGTATGACGACAACGGCATCAGCATCGACGGCCAGGTCGCGCCCTGGTTCATCGACAACACGCCCGAGCGCATGCGCGCCTGCGGCTGGAACGTGATCGGTCCCATCGACGGACACGATGCCGACGCCATCGACGCCGCCATCGCAAGTGCCAAGACCAGCACCGACAAGCCGACGATGATCGTCTGCAAGACGGCCATCGGCAAGGGTTCGCCCAACCGCGCCAACACCTCCAAGGCCCACGGCGAGCCGCTCGGCGCCGAAGAAATCGGCCTGACGCGCGCGGCCCTCGGCTGGAATTCCGGAGCGTTTGAAATTCCCGCCGACGTCTACGGCGACTGGGACGCCAAGGAAACCGGCAAGGCCGCCGAAGCCGCCTGGCAAAAGCGTTTTGACGCCTACGCCGCAGCGTTCCCGGAACTGGCTTCGGAATTCGCGCGCCGCATGGCGGGCGATCTGCCGCGCCACTTCGCCCAGACCGCCGTGGATGCGGTGATCGCCGCCCACACCAAGGCCGAGACCGTGGCGAGCCGCAAGGCCAGCCAACTGGCGCTGGAAACCTTCACCGCCAAATTGCCCGAACTGCTTGGCGGCAGTGCCGACCTGACCGGCTCGAATCTCACCAATACCAAGAGCACCCCGGCGCTGCGGTTCGACGAGAACGGCGACGTGGTTCAGGCCGACATGCCACTCGGCGACCAAACCGTCAAGATCGGCGGTCGCCACATCAACTACGGCGTGCGCGAATTCGGCATGGCCGCGGTGATGAACGGCATCGCGCTGCACGGCGGTTTCATCCCTACGGCGGCACCTTCCTCACGTTCAGCGACTACAGCCGCAATGCCATCCGCATGGCGTCGCTCATGAAGCAGCGCGTGATCCACGTGTTCACGCATGACTCCATCGGCCTTGGCGAAGACGGCCCGACGCACCAGTCGATCGAGCACGCCGCCAGCCTGCGCCTGATTCCCGGCCTCGATGTCTGGCGTCCTGCGGACACCGCCGAGACGGCGGTTGCCTGGAGTGTCGCGCTCTCCAACCGCAACAAGCCGACCGCCATGCTGCTGTCGCGCCAGAACCTGCCCTATCTCGCCAAGAAGGACCTGGGTGATATCTCGCGCGGTGCCTATGTGCTGTCCGAGCCCGCCGACGTCGGTCTGAACAAGAAGGCCAAGGCGGTGATCATCGCCACCGGCTCGGAAGTGCAGCTCGCCGTGGCGGCGCAAAAGCTGCTGGCCGAGAGAAAGATTCCCGTGCGCGTGGTCTCCATGCCCAGCACGACGACCTTCGACCGCGAGGACGCCAAGTACAAGAAGCTCGTTCTGCCAACCGGCCTGCCGCGCATCGCCGTGGAGATGGGCGTGACCGATGGCTGGTGGAAATACGGCTGCGCGGCCGTGGTCGGCATCGACACCTTCGGCGAATCCGCTCCCGCAGGCGTGCTGTTCAAGCACTTCGGTTTCACACCCGAAAACGTGGCCGACACCGTGCAGGCTGCGCTGCGGCGCGCCCGTTGATTCATGACGACGCCGCGCCACGACGCGAACGCACAGCGCGGCGTTGCTTTGTCTTTCTGGTTTGGTAATTGACTTTTCATTTGAGGTGAAACTATGACGATCAAGATTGGTATCAACGGCTTCGGCCGCATTGGCCGCAATGTGCTGCGCTCTGCCGTGCAGAATTTTTCCGACATCGAAGTCGTCGGCATCAACGACCTGCTCGAGCCTGACTACCTGGCCTACATGCTGAGCTACGACTCGGTCCACGGCCGTTTCCAGGGCGACGTGAAGGTCGAAGGCAACACGCTGATCGTGAACGGCAAGAAGATCCGCCTCACTCAGGAACGCGATCCCGCCAACCTCAAGTGGAACGAAATCGGTGCCGACATCGTGATCGAATCCACCGGCCTGTTCCTCGACAAGGCCACCGCGGAAAAGCACATCGCCGCCGGTGCCAAGAAGGTGCTGCTGTCGGCTCCTTCCAAGGACGACACGCCGATGTTCGTCTTCGGCGTGAACCACAAGACCTACGCGGGCCAGGCCATCATCTCGAACGCTTCGTGCACCACCAACTGCCTCGCCCCGTGGCCAAGGTGCTCAACGACAAGTGGGGCATCAAGCGCGGCCTGATGACCACCGTGCACGCCGCCACGGCCACGCAGAAGACCGTGGACGGCCCCTCCAACAAGGACTGGCGCGGCGGTCGCGGCATTCTGGAAAACATCATCCCGTCGAGCACGGGTGCTGCCAAGGCCGTGGGCGTGGTGATTCCTGAACTCAACAAGAAGCTGACCGGCATGTCCTTCCGCGTGCCGACCTCCGACGTGTCGGTGGTCGACCTGACCGTGGAACTCGACAAGGCAGCGACCTACGACGAGATCAAGGCCGAGATGAAGGCCCAGTCCGAAGGCGCGCTCAAGGGCGTGCTCGGCTATACCGAAGACAAGGTCGTTGCGACCGACTTCCGTGGCGACACCCGCACCTCGATCTTCGACGCCGACGCCGGCATCGCCCTCGACGGCACGTTCGTGAAGGTCGTCTCCTGGTATGACAACGAGTGGGGCTACTCCAACAAGTGCCTCGAAATGGTTCGCGTGATGGCTGGCAAGTAAGCCTGCGTTCCCGCCCTCAGACAAGCGCCTGCGGGCGCTTTTCTTTTGCCCGGATGCTGTGTGGTGCACCGGTCGCAGACGAGGTTATAAATATTTGACATTTACTGTAGGAAAACAGCTCAAGCATTGAAGTCCCTACTCTGACATTGATAGCAACAATGGGACTACCAGGACGCCTGCTCCCCGAATGAACAATGGACGCCACGGCGAAACGCGGCAGGTCATTGAGGCAGGCGGTTTCGCCCCAGTTCACAGTGAGTGAATTCGCCGCGAACCGCTCACAAATTCACAAGAGGAGGACTTCTTCATGCAATCCAAATATCTTCGCAGCACGATTGCCGTGCTCGCAATCGGCGCACTGGCTGCCTGCTCTTCGATTCCAGCGCCCACGGGCGAGATGGCCGTCGCTCAAAGCGCGGTCGAACGCGCATCCAACTCGCCGCAAGTGACGACCCATGCGCCCGTCGAGATTCAGAACGCCCGCGACCTGTGGTCCAAGGCCCAACGCGCCATGGATGACAAGAAGTACGCCGATGCGCGTCGCTATGCGGAAGCCGCCGAAGCCGAGGCGCGTGTAGCGGAATCCAAGGCTCAGGTCGGCGAGAACAAGGCCCGTCTGCAGGCTGTGGAGCGCGGCTATCAGGTCACGCCCGCACCCGTGCGCTGATGCGTTGCTGAGCCCAACTCGCAACACCATCGCATAGCCTCATCGGAACAAGGAAACCAACATGCAGCACACCCAACAACCCACCACCAGCATCCGCGGCCCACTGCGCCGTGCCGGCATGCTCACGACCAGCGTCGTCGCCATCTCCCTGCTGGCCGCGTGCGCCTCACGCAACGCGCCGCTCGAGCCCCTGCAAAAGGCCCGCGCCGCCGTCAACACCGCCATGAACGATGCCAAGGTGGTGCAGCTCGCTCCGCTGGAACTCAAGAGCGCGACCGACACGCTGGCACAGGCCGATACCGCCTGGACCAAGGAAGCCGACGCGACCGAGGCGACCCATCTGTCCAACCTGGCCGTGCGCCGCGCGCAGATCGCCCAGAACGTGGCGCAGACCCGCCAGCTCGACGCCGACATCAAGCAAGCCGGTGTCAACGCCGAACGCCAGCGCCTTCAGGGCGATGCCGCCCGCGCCCAGCAGCAGGCCGATCAGGCACGCGCCGCTGCGGCCGCGAGCGCCACCGCCGCTGACCGCGCACGCCAGCAAACGCAGGCCGCGCAGGCGCAGGTCAAGGATCTGCAGGCGAGACTCAACGAACTGCAGGCACAGCAAACCGAACGCGGTCTGCTCGTGACGCTGGGCGACGTGCTGTTCGAGTTCGGCAAGGCAGAACTCACGTCCCAGGCCGCGCCGCGCCTGGACAAGCTCGCCCAGTTCCTGACCGAGTTTCCCAATCGCAAGCTGCTGATCGAAGGCTATACCGACAGCGTCGGCACCGCCGCCGCCAACCAGACGCTCTCCGAGCGCCGTGCCGCCTCCGTGCAAAGCGCCCTGGCCAGCCGTGGCGTGGCCGCCGACCGCATGACCGTGCGCGGTTACGGCAAGGATTTCCCGGTGGCTGACAACGCTTCGCCCGAAGGTCGCGCCATGAACCGCCGCGTGGAAATCGTGATTGCCGACGAAAACGGCAACCTTCGTTCGCGCCGCTGATGGGCCGACAGGTGGATCTCACCCGATCCACTGGAAACACCCCACAACAACGAGACGACTGACCATCACCTTGGGCACCGCAGGATTCACATCCGCGGTGCCTTTTTCTTTGCCCATTCATCGCTCAGAATCCAGGAATCGCCTTCCCGGTCTTCAACACGCTAAAGTGACACTCATGACCCCAGCACACGACCCCACCGCCCAGACCGTGATCCGCTTCTGGTTCGAGGAATCGACACCGCAGCAATGGTTCACCAAAGACGCCGCGTTCGACGACACCATCCGCAAACGCTTCGGCGCCGTACTTGAAATCGCCGCACGCGGTGAACTCTGGAAATGGCGCGGCGATGCTCTGGGCCGTCTCGCGGAAATCATCGTGCTCGACCAGTTCTCGCGCAACGTCTGGCGCGACACGCCCAAAGCCTTTGCGCAGGACGGCATGGCCCTCGTGCTGAGCCAGGAAGTCATCGCGCTCGGTCTGGACCGCGACTTCACCGAAGCCCAGCGCGCGTTCACCTACATGCCGCTCATGCACAGCGAATCACTGATGGTTCAGGACGAATCCATCCGCCAATTCACAGCGCTCGGCAATCCCGTGAACCTCGACTTCGCCGAGCGCCACCGCGAAATCGTCCAGCGCTTCGGCCGCTACCCCCACCGCAACGCCGTGCTGGGCCGAGAAAGCACCAAGGATGAACAAGCCTTTCTGCAAACCCCCGGCAGTTCATTCTGATCGAAGCGAGTTCTACCGCAAGCGTGGCCGGGCGCAATCCCGGCCATCTCCGCTCAGCCCCCGGAACCGAGCCCCGCAAAACAAAAACGCCCGGATAAAAAACCCGGGCGTTCGATCAACCGAACAGGAAATATTCAGAGAATCAAGGTTGCTCAACATCGCGAATCGATTCGCGACTGTTCTTGTCCCGGATCCGCCCCTGGTCGGCCTCCAGCCCCGCAACAGCTTGTCGAGCGCCGCCGTCAGCGCATCGGCCACCTTCGCTGCCTCCGCATTGGCTGCCACGGGCTGCCGCCCTGCGGGCCGCGCCTCGATCACGCATCGCTTGTCCTGCGCGCCAGCCTTGGCCGCGCCGTCGGAATCGGAGAAGAACACTTCCACGCGCGTGACGCTTTCCTTGAAGCGCGACAGCTTGGTGGACACTTCTTGCTGTACCCATTGAGCTAGGGACTCACCGCCCTGAATCTTGTCGTTGGTATGTACTTGCACTTGCATCAACTTCTCCTGTATCTAAAAAACAATCCAGATCATTCACTGGTGGATCGGTCATTCGGAATGAACGCATGAACTAATGAATGTGTGGACAACTTCATAATGCCAGTGTGGACAGCATAGCGCTTGATATCCATCAAATCGACGGGGGATCGGCTCTCGCTTTCCCTACCGACAGCCATTGTCAAAGGACGCCTACAGTGCACCACCGCGCATGGAACGCGCGCGCCGTCCGTCGTGCCGGATGCGTGTTACAAAGAGGCGTGGACTTGATCCCAGTCACTGTCGGAAAGAACCGTTAACGATGACCAGCCCCAGCTCCGCCCATCGCCTGAAAATCGGCCTGTCTGCCTGCTTTTCGCATGCCGATCCCTATCGCCCCTGTTCACCAACAAGACGCTGCAATACGTCGAGCAGACGATTGCGCACTGGATCATGTCGGCCGGTGCCATGGTGGTGATGGTGCCGTGCCCGACGGGAGAGACCGCGCTCGGCGACGTCTCGCTCAACCACTATGCAGAGTGGCTGGATGGCGTCGTGATGCATGGTGGCGCCGACGTCTGGCCCGGCAGCTACGGCGAGGAGCCGCTCAAGGATGCATGGCTCGGCGACCGTATCCGCGACCTCTACGATCTGGCGCTGGTCGAGGCATTCGAGCAGGCCGGCAAGCCGATATTCGGCGTGTGCCGCGGACTTCAGCTCATCAACGTGGCGTTCGGCGGCACGCTGTATCAGGACATCGAAACCCAGCACCCGGGCGCGCAGCTGCATCGCGATCCGGTCACCTATGACCAGCATTTCCACGACGTCGAAATCGTGCCGAACACGCGGCTCGCGCGCATGTATCCCGGCCTTGGACAGGTGAAGGTCAACAGCATCCACCACCAGGGCATCAAGCAGATTGCCCGGGTTTCGACATTGAGGCCTGGAGCTATCCCGACGCGGTACCCGAGGCGATCCGCCGCCATCCCACGCGTGGTCACAGCTACATCGCGGCCACGCAATGGCACCCGGAGTTTCGCGCGCACGATGACAGCATCCTGGATGCGCGGCCAATCCTCGACGACTTTCTGATCGCCTGCGAGCGCGCCAAACAGCAGCCGCTACCCGGACACAGCCCGTTTCAGATCCGCGACCGTGCGTCCCGGCTCCTGCGCCGTGCGCTGCTGCGTCAGCGATGACTCTTCCGGCCTGAGACGCACACGCCGCCCCGGCGCAAAAAATCAGTGATGGTGATGGCCGTGGCCGCCGTGCACGTGCTTGTGCGCGATTTCCTCGGGCGTTGCCGCGCGCACCTCCGTGACCTTGGCGCTGAACTTCAGCGCCTTGCCCGCAAGCGGATGGTTGCCGTCGAGGTGCACTTCAGGACCCTTGATCTTCATGACGTTGAAAACCATCATGTGGCCATCGCTGCCCGGGCCCTGAAGCTGGCCGCCGACCTTCACGCCCGCAGGAAACTCGCTCTTCGGAATCGCGCGCACCAGACTCTCGTCGCGTTCACCGAAGGCATCGCCCACGGCCAGTTCGACCGAGGTCGCGAAGCCCGTTGCCTGACCTTCGAGCGCGGCCTCGACCTTGGGGAAAATGTTTTCGTATCCGCCATGCAGATAGGCCACATCGCCCGCATCCAGCGGCTTGCCGGTAACCGGGTCGGTGATCTTGTAGTTCAGCGTGACGGCTGTGTCTTTGGTGATGTTCATGAGCGAGATTCTACGATTGCCGTTCATGCCATGCGCAGCGAGGGTAAGCCCTGTTCACACTACCCCGCGAGGTTGCGTGAACAGGCCCTAGTCGAGCTTCACGCCCGTCGTCTTCACCACCTTGCGCCATTTTTCGACGTCGTCCCTGATCTCCTGTGCAAACGCCTCGGGCTTGTTGGCGACCGGCTCGGCACCGAGATCATTCAACTGTTTGGCGACGGCAGGTGATTTCACGGCTTCGGCAATCGTGGTCTGGATCTTGTCCACGACATCCTTGGGCGTGCCCGCTGGCGCAAGCAATCCAAACCAGCCCGAAACCTCATAGCCCGGCACGCCGCTCTCCGCTACCGTGGGAATGTCGGGCGCGCCGGGCCAACGCCTGGCCGTGGTAACCGCGAGCGCGCGCACCTTGCCGCTCTTCACGAAGCCGATGGTCGAGGGCAGGTTATCGAAGCCGATCTGCACCTGCCCGCCGATCAGGTCGGTGAGCATCGGAGCCGCGCCCTTGTAGGGCACGTGGGTCATGTCGATACCGGCCATCATCTTGAGCAGTTCCGCGCTCATGTGGGGCGAACCGCCCGCGCTGGTGGAACCGAAGTTGATCTGGCCCGGTTCCTTTCTGGCGAGCGCCACCAGCTCCTGCAGATTCTTCACCGGCACTGCGGGGTTGGCGATGATGATGTTGGGCGTGTTGGCCACCACGGTGATCGGTGCGAAGTCCTTTACCGCGTCATACGGCAGATTCTTCTGCAACGCCGAGTTGATGCCGTGCGAACTGGCCGTTGCCATTACCAGCGTGTAGCCGTCGGGCGCGGCCTGGGCGACCGCCTGCGCGCCGATTGCGCCGCTTGCCCCGGCCTTGTTCTCGACGATGAACGACTGCTTCAAACGCTCGGTGAGCTGGTTCGCCGCGATGCGCGCGATGATGTCCGTGGTTCCGCCCGCCGGATAAGGCACGATGATGCGCACCGGCTTGTTCGGGTAGGTGGCCACCGCAGCCTGCGCCGACACGCTTGCAGAGCTTGCCAGCGCGCACAGCGCGAGCGCGGCATGGCAGAGCAGGTGCCGCTTGGTGTTGAGCATGTTCAGCATGTCTTGTCTCCTTGTTCGAATGATGAGGTTCACGCGGGCAGGCGCGTTTTCAGCAGCGGCAGCAGTGCTTCGGGCACGTCGATCTCGTAACCCAGAATCGCGGCGGACAGCGCCTTGCCGTAGTTGTCGAGCGACAGGCTGCGCGAGACGCCACCGCCCAGCGCGCCATGCGCGACGAAGTTGAGCGCGTGAAGATTGTCGACCTCGTAGCGCAGCACCTCCCCCCTGATCGCCGTGCGATGAAAGGCCTTGAAGCGCTCTGCGGTGAGTTGCTCCTTGAGCAGTGGGTAGAGCGCCGGTTCGTAGGCGAACACGGCAATGTTCGAGGTGTTGCCCTTGTCGCCGGAGCGTGTGTGCGCGAGGCGCTCCAGCCGGACTTTCTGATGCGTGGACATGTGCAAATACTCCGTGATTCAGCTCGTGAAGAATTCGATCTGCGGACTCACCTGCTCGCGCGGGACGAGCGATGACCACACGCCGATCACCTCGCGCGTGCGATCCTGATGCGGCACGCGCTTGCCCGTGTGGCCCACGCCCGAGACGGCCATGCCGTCGACCTCACGGCCCACTTTCAGCGCTTCTTCGCGCGTCTTCGTGCGTGCGGCGACCCGCACCGCCACTTCGTAGGGTTCGGGTGCATCGAGCGGTGTCGCAGCGCCGTGAATCGCGTTGATGCCGAGAAAATCCACGCGCACGTCCTCGGCCTCGAGCTTCACGATCTTGAAGCGCTCCTCCAGAATCCTCTTTGCCAGTTGCGCGCGGCGCAGCGCACCCGGGCCTGCGTAGAAGAACATGTCTTCGCCGATGAAGCCTTCGGTGCAACCCATCGAGACCTTGAGCGTGGGCGTGCGCGGCTTGCCGGTCAGGCCCGTGACGCGCACCCGGTCCGGGCCGATCTGCTCGATTCTGGCCTGGCTGAAATCCACCACCACATCGGGCGTGATGTAGTTGGCGGGATCGTGCACTTCATAGAGCATCTGCTCCTTCACGGTCTGCAGCGTGATCGCGCCGCCCGAGCCCGCGACCTTGGAAATTTCAACGCTGCCATCGGCCTCGACCTCGGCGATTGGAAACGCAAAGTTCCAGGGCTCGGGCACGTCCTTGAACCCAGGATCCGAGAAGTAGCCTCCGGTGATCTGCGCGCCGCATTCCATGAGGTGGCCAATGCCGCTGCCGGCACCGATTTTTTCGTGGTCGAGCGCATCCCAACCGAACTCGTACATCATCGGCGCGACGAACAGCGACGGATCCGCCACGCGTCCCGTCACCACGATCTGCGCGCCGTCTTTCAAGGCCTGCACGATGGGCTCGGCCCCATGTAGGCCTCGGCGGAAATCAGCGTGTCCTTGAGCGTTCCGGTGGGCTCGCCGTTTTCGAGAATCGTCGGCGCGAGCGACAGCACGCGCTCGGTGATCAGGCTGCCGCTGACCGCCGCCACTTTCACGCCCGCAATGCCCAACTCGCGCAACAACTCCACGATGCGTTTGGCCGCACCCTGCGGATTGATCCAGCCCTGGTTCGAGATGATCTTCGTGCCGCGCCGTATGCAGCCGGGCAGCACGGCGCGCATGCGATCATCGAGGTAGGTGTCATAGCCCGGAAAGGAGGGGTCGCGCCGCGCCCGCACCTGCGCGGCCGACACGGTGGCCTCGGCCATGGTCTCGAAACACAGATAGTCGAGATCGCCCTTTTCCGCATTCAGCCCTGCGGGCTCCACGCGATCGCCCCACCAGGCTGCGCCCGAGCCGATACGCAGCCGCTTGCTGTTCGTTGATTCACTCATCGATGTTGTCTCCATGGAGGTGTGCGTCGATTTTGAACAGCGCGCCATTGTTCAACAATGCGCACCCAAGAACAGTGGCTGTGAATTCAATTCACATCTATCCTTCACACCATGGACAAATATGCGGAACTGTCGGTGTTTCTGGCCGTCGTGGAGCAAGGCAGCTTTTCTGCTGCCGGACGCAAACTGGAACTCACGCCGTCCGCGGTCAGCAAGCTGATTGCGCGACTTGAGGCACGGTTGTCCGCACGCCTCTTCGAGCGCATCGCGGGCAGCATTCGCCTCACGCTCGAAGGCGAGCGATTTCGTGCCGCCGGCGAACAGGTCGTGCAGGCGATGACGGACGCCGAGGATGCGATCCACGTGGCCGATGCCGACATCTCGGGCGTGGTGCGCATCCACACGGCGCTCACCACGGCCAAGTACCTGATTGCGCCGAAACTGCCGCTGCTTCTGGACAAGCATCCCCGGCTGCGACTGGATTTCGTGCTCGGCACCGAACGCGCGGATTTCGTGCGGCAGGGCCTTGACGTCGCCATTCACAGCGGCCGTCCCACCGAACTCACACTGGTGGGGCGACCTTTGATGCTGCGGCCCTGGGTGATCGCCGCCGCACCCGACTATCTGCAACGTTTCGGACAACCGCAGCGTCCCGAAGACCTGCTCGCGCACCGCTGCCTGAACTTCAGCATCCGCACGCAGTGGAATCGCTGGACCTTTCATGACGAAAGCGGTCTCAAGACCATCGACATCCCCAATCACATCGGCTCGAATCAGGGCGAGCTTCTGCGCACGCTGGCGCTACTCGGACTCGGTGTGGTGCGGCTCGCGCACTTCCACATCGCCGCCGATCTCGAGGCCGGGAGGCTCGTTGCGTTGCTGACGGATTTTCAGGAGCGCACGGAAGAAGACCGCTTCTACCTGCTCTATCCGCACGGTCGCCTGCAGGCTCCGCGAGTGCGCGCCGTGGTGGACTTTCTCTCGGGGCAGTTCGCCGTCGCCGAGGTGTGAAAGCTCCGCGAAGCGCGATCAGGCAGGCAAGGAGGAGGATCCCAGAAGCGGCTGGATCAATTCGGTGCGCCACCTGCGCGCGTCCGATCCGCGCTCGGGTCCGCTCACGTAGCATTCCCAAAGGTCCGACGAGATCACCAGACCCCGCGACCCGATCCAGCGCTTGAACTGCCCCAGGAGCGCGGCAAATCCTCATAGCGCCCGCAGTGAACGGTGCGCGCCACATGCATGGCCGGCCACACGGCAGGACGCATGCGCCCGCAGGCACGGACCGGCTGATCGACGGGCACGCCGATTTCGAAATCAAAACGATCCGTGGGGCGGCAAAGGTGGTGTGTGTAGAGCGCAGAAATCGGCCTGGCACCTTGGGCCTGCACGGCGTCAAGCAACTCACGAACGCCACGGCCCATGACATGCTGGATTTCTTCGCGTGTGCAACGCACATGGATGATGGCCGTCGCGCGATGGAGCGCAAGGTCGGTGATCTGTGGCGGCTCGATCATGGTTCGCTCCTTGGGGACCGATGCGCCTTGCGCAGCGAGTCCGAATGAGTCAAACGGGATGATCCATGCTAATGCTTCGTTTCTGAATTGACCATAGGACAAGTGCCACGGTCGAAACGAGCAGCCACGCCTCGAACTGCCCAATGCCTGGATCGTAGGGCTACGCTTGGCAGTCGCCTGGGGCATAAGCAACAAAAAACTGGACGATACAGCGCAGGACCTATCAAGATGTGCTGCTGCTGGCGGATTCTGGCGCTTTTTTTGTCACAGAATCCCGATTTATGATGTTTAAAATCAATCGGATTTAAAAATATTGAGGTAAATCTAATGGCGAATCGGACTTTTATCGCTCATAGCTCACTGGGTGGTCAATTGGAGTTTCGCTCACTGGAGGGAAGCGAGCAGATCTCGCGATTGTTCGAATTCCGGGTGCGACTGATCAGTGAGTCTCAGGCAATCGCGGCCAAGAGCCTGCTGGGCAAGGACATGAGCATCGAGATCGATCTCACGACCGAGTCGGCGGGCAGCGACAAGCGGTTTCTCTCTGGGCAGGTGACCCAGTTTTCCTACATCGGGAAGGATGGTGACTTCAACGCATTTGAAGCCGTGCTGCGCCCCTGGCTCTGGCATGCGACACGTCGCTCGGACTTCAAGATATTCCAGTTCAAGAAGGCTCCGGACATCATCAAAGAAGTACTGGGCAAGTACGGCTTCTCCGTTGAAGACAGGCTGACCGGCACCTATAGGGAGTGGCCTTATCTTGTCCAATATGGCGAGACAGACTTCAATTTTGTCTCGCGCATCATGGAGCAGGAGGGAATTTACACCTTCTACCAGCATCAGCAGGGCAGCCACACCCTGGTGCTCGCGGACGACATCGGAAGCCACGGCCCTCTTCCCAACGGACCGACCACCATTTCCTATTACCCCGGCAACCGGGCTGCGCACATTCACGACGCCGATGTAGTCGACGATTGGCGCTTTGCCGAAGACATCGCCTCGGGTCACTTCGTTGCCAACGACTACGATTTCGAGAAGCCCAAGGCCTTGCTCGAAACCCGCCAGCAGCAGCCCGCAGGCCACCCCGAGGACAGTCGCGAACTCTATGACTGGCCCGGTGGCTACACCGATGCGGGCGATGGCGAGAACTACGCTCGCGTGCGTATCGAGCAACAGAATGCGCAGCGAGAAGTCGCGCAGGGTGAGGGCAACGCGCGCAACATCGCACCAGGCTACCTGTTCACCTTCAGCAAATATCCGAGAGCCGACCAGAACAAGGAATATCTGATCGAGTCGGCGTATTACCGCTTTGAAGAGAACGTGCGCCGAAGCGATGGAGCAGGAGGTTCGGGCGCTGCCAAGCGCGCGGGCATCGACAGCCCGACCACGTACCGCATCAGCTTCAGCGTCATCCCCAAATCGGTTCCGTATCGCAGCCAGCGCATGGCTCCCAAGCCCCACACCACGGGGCCGCAGACAGCCGTCGTCACGGGGCCAGCAGGCGAAGAAATCTACACCGACCCGTATGGCCGCGTGAAGGTGCAGTTCCACTGGGACCGCTATGGGCAGAAGGACGAGAACTCGAGCTGCTGGATTCGCGTGTCTCAAACGTGGGCGGGCGCGAACTACGGCTCCATGCACATCCCGCGCATCGGGCAGGAAGTGATCGTGGATTTTTTGAACGGTGATCCGGACTACCCGATCATTACCGGGCGGGTCTACAACGCGCTGCAAATGCCTCCGTGGGAATTGCCTGGTAACAAGACACAGTCAGGCATCAAGAGCCGGTCGAGCATGGGAGGTGCCGGTGGCCCAGGGATGAGGGATGGTGCGGGCGATGCCAATGCGATTCGCTTTGAGGACAAGAAAGGGGCGGAGCAACTGTGGCTGCATGCCCAGAAAGACCAACTCACCGAGGTCGAAAATGATGAGGATAAATGGGTTGGTAATGACCGCAGGAAAACGGTGGATGGTAACGAAACCAATGTGATCCACAAGAACCGGACAGAGACGGTTGATCAGAACGAAACCATAACGATTCACCAAAATCGGACGGAGACGGTTGATCAAAACGAGACCATCACGATTCATCAAAATCGAACCGAAACGGTTGACTTAAACGAGAAGATCACTATTCACCAGAACCGTACCGAAACCGTAGATCTCAACGAAAAAATTACTGTGGGTGTCAATCGTACAGAGTCGGTGGGCAAGAACGAAAAAGTGAAGATTGGGGTCAATCAGAATTTGAGCGTGGGCTCCAACAAGATGGAAACGATCGGTCTTACAAGCATCAAGAGTGTGGGAATCGCTCAGATGACCAACATTGGTGCCGCATACAACCTGAATGTGGGCGCGGCGTGGATGAGTAACGTGGGCTTCACCCATATGCACAATGTGGGCGTGAAATTTTCCACAACTGTCGGTACCGCCTATTCGGTGAGTTCCGGCAAAACAGTGAACATGGATGCGGGCACGACCATGGTCAGCCAAGCCGGCGATGAAATGAGCCTGCTGTGCGGCCAGTCTTCGATCACGCTGCACAAGAATGGGACGATCACGATGACAGGCGTGAAGATAAAAATCGCCGGTTCCACTGTTGTTCACGTGGACGGTGAGATCGTTCACCTGAATAAATAAAGGTCGGGGTACATATGGCGATCGCCCTGATCAATGAAACAGATTTCCCCGCGTTCGGATTTGATACAGAACTCTATGATTCCCGAGAGTATTTTTGTCTTTCCGTGAAAGCCAGTTTTGAGCTGGTAGGGGAAGGGTTGGTCTTGCAAGAAGAGCAACAGCCCATGTTGCTGAACGATGAGTTTGTGGGCGAGCCAATTAAATCGGGGATGGTTCTTGCCTCGGATATCGTGCCGTACCGCCAGCGCACGGATGTTCTTCTGTCTGGCCACGCACACGCTCCAGATGGGGGCGTGGCCGAGCGTTGGCTGGCGGAGATCAAGGTTGGTTCGCTATACAAAGCGCTCCAGATCACGGGCGAGCGGCAATGGCAGCACCGCGCCATCCGAGGTTGGGAGCTGAGTGATATTTCACCCGCCAGCAGCGTTCGCCTACTTTATGAATACGCATATGGTGGTGAGATCGTGACTCCGCCTGAAAAGCCTCGTGACAGTTGGCCATGGAACCCTGTGGGGAGAGGCTATTTCGGAAAGACCAGACCCAACAAGGATGAGATCTATCCTGGACCCCAGATACTCAGCCGAACTGAGCGTCTTCCGCAACTACCCGGGTCCCGGCACTGCGAAACCGCCGGATTTGGACCCATTCCCGGGCATTGGGCACCGAGACTGAAACGCATTGGCACTACCGATGCGCATTGGGAAAAAAATGTGCTTCCGCACTTGCCCAAAGATTTTGATCTTCGGTATTTCAACTGCGCGCCGGACGATCAGCAGGCGGATGGTTTTCTCAAGGGCAACGAGGCGGTAGCCATCTCCGGTTTATTCGGCAAAGTTCGCACTTTCAAGCTGCCGAACTACAAGGCCACCGCGCTCATGGTAGATCATGACAACATCGTGCTGGCATTTCCCATGGATCTAGCCTCCGTGCATATAGATCTGGATACCGCTGTTGTTTCACTCGTATGGTCTCTGACCACGCCGAGCGCCGAATGGAGCCAGGCAAGTTTGAGCGTGATGGAGCGTTGACATGGGAAAACCCGAGCAAGCGGAAAAGCGCGTCGAGCACTACGCGATGGCGAAAGCCCCGGACTGGAAGTACACACCGGCCAAACCAAATAAAGGAACCCCGGTTCCATATTGGACGATTGCCTATTTCAATTTGTCGGTGAAAACAGCGCCCAACTCGGAAGGACGCGGCAACGACTATTTTATTGCTCGATCACGTGCTCCCGTCAGCGTGCGCGGAGAGTTGGGGCGTGGCGGTGGCGTCAAGAGCGGCACCTATATGGAGGAATTCGAGCCAAGTGAATGGTCGAACACTCTGGTGATCAGTGGCAGCGGCGCGGTATTTGATGGTCACAAAGGCTGGATCAATAAGCGAAACGCGCCAGCGAAGGTCTATACCAATGTTAACCCCGATGTTGCCATAGCGGACAAGGCCTGTTGGGAGCAGCTTCAGACCAATCTTTCAGCGCTCGGCATTTCAACCGTCGACAAGATGAAGGCGGACCCTGGAGGATGTGGCAAGGAAGTGTTGGGCGGTGCCTGGGGATCCATCTCCGGGGACGCGAAGGCAGCAGGCGACATGCTGGGAAGCATCTGGGGTGGGATCACGAGCTTTTTTTCTGACCCTGTAGGTTCCATACAAAGCGCTGCGAGCGAGCTGAAGAAGTATGGCCAGCAGGCCTACGAGGCCGGCAAGCAAGTTGCCGAATTGGTCAAAGGTTTGTCGGATGGCTCGATCACCATGGACGACCTGCTGGAGTTCGCAGGCGACATGCTGCAGGACGCATTGTGCTCAGTAGCGCAGAAGCTCGAGCAGATGGTCAAAGATGGAAAGGGATGCGAGGCGATCGGCTATTTGCTCGGACAGGTTGCGACAACGATTGCGCTGACGATGGCCGGAGGAGCCGTAGCCGGAAAGGCAGCGCAAGGAGCAACCAAGGCCGCGGAAATGATGACCAAGATGGGCATATCCAAAGGAGACAGCCTTGCGGAAATGATCCGCAAAATGAAGAAATACAAGAAGGATCGCAAGGAGGTCGGAGGAAATGATCATCCAAGCAAGCCTAGAACTCCGACTTCAGACGATTCGGGAACGCCGGGAAACAAACGCAATCCGCAGTGCCCGTTGTGCCCCGTCGTGGGAAAGAGGCCGGTAAATCCCGTCCTCGGCGTCAAAGTGCTCGCGGGCGGCGAGGACATGGATTTCAATTTACCGGCGCCGCTACCGTTGCCCTGGCAAAGAACCTATGTGTCCAACAACGGGCATGCGGGGTGGCTGGGACAAGGTTGGTCAGTGCCCTTCAGTGCACATGTGGTGGAGAAGCGCACGCAAAAAGGCATCATCTTCGTCCTTGTCGACGAGTTCGGTCGCGATATCAAGTTTTCTTATCTCACACCAGGACAATCGCAACTCAATCGATATGAGCAGATCGTGCTCCGGATGCTGGATGACGGTCGCCTGACGCTGGAGGGAACCAATGCAGAAGTCAAACTGACTTTCACGGAACTGCCGTTAGCACCGAGGCGTACCTTACGCCGTTTTGCGATGTCTGCCATGGAGGACCGTAACGGCAATGCGGTAAGCCTTGTTCACAACGAATTGGGCGAACCCACTCATATCACCGACAGCGCCGGACGTACATTGGTGCTACGGTTCGATGACGTTGGCGTTGCAACGCAACGTGCCGTCAAACCCCTTCGCAGGTTGACTGCCATCAGTTGGGTTGACTTTGTAGGCAACAAGGCTCAACACCGGCCTTTGGTAGCCTATCAATATGATGATCAGGGCGATTTGGTCGCTGTGCTGGATCGTGTGGGGCGAGTGGCGCGGCAGTTTGAATATCGAAACCACATTCTTGTTGCGCACAGCGTGCCTGGAGTGGCCGCTCGTTATCACTACAGTATCGATTCTCCCAAAGGCAAGGTACTGCGTTCAGAAATAAGCACGGGCGAATCGTTTGCGTTCGAGTATTTCAAGCACCACACGCAAGTGACCGACAACCTTGGGCGAGTCGAGTTGTATCACTTCAACGAGTTCAAGGAGTGGACAGGTACCACCGATGCCGCGGGAGGTTTTACAGAGCGCAAGCTCGATGGATTTGGAAATCTGATCGGTGTGACAGATCCCGCAGGACGCACGACCAGGTACGCATACGACGACAAGGGTCGATTGACTCGCGTACAAGAGCCCAATGCGTCACTGTTGGACCTGAACACAATCAGCATTGGATACGACTCAAAGTTGGGGTTGCCTACAGAGGTGACGTTAGCCGATGGAGCGAAAACCGAATATCAATATGATGAAGTGGGCAACCTCGTCAAAGCAACCGATGCACTAGGCCATGTCACTCGCTACGCCCTGGATCAGCGTGGCTTGCCGATCACCGTTGTGGATGCGCTGGGCAAATCCAAACTGCTGCGCTACAACCAGTCGGGTCAGTTGATTCAGTATGTGGACTGCTCGAACCAGCCCACGAACTATACCTACGACGTATGGGCCAGTTGACCAGCGTGATTGATGCACTGGGCAACGCCGTGCGCTATAGCTACAACGAAACGGGAACTCTCGCAGCTGTTACCCATGCAGATGGGGGCGTTGAGCGTTTTGCTTATGACGCCGCCGACAGGCTCATCGCGTATGCAGACCCGCTAGGCAATATCACCGAGTACACCTTAAGTCCCGATGGCCGTCCGCTAGCAAGGCGCAATGCCGAAGGCGGTGAACTACGATACGAATACGACGAGGCACTGCGCCTCTTAACGCTCCACAACGAGAACAATGCGAGTTACGACTTCAGTTATGACGTGCTCGATCGGCTTACTGAAGAAACTGGTTTCGACGGACGCAATACGCAGTACCGCTACGACCGGACTGGGCTGATTCTCGCCAAATTGGAAAACGGCTGCCTTACCGCCGCCCAGCGACTTGAAAAACGCCTTGAACGAGAGGCGCAAGTGGGCGGCTCGGGCGATGCGTCCGTTCCTGCACAACGCACGACGCCCACCATGGACGATCCATGGGGATTGGGCCTTGCTGACGAGACGGCCCCCTCATGGCACCGCCGGGATATGCCATTCACACGCGATATCAGCGTGACGCGGCAGGCCGTCTTCTGGCGAAGGAAGTGGCCGGAAAGACGCTCAGCCTGAATGGATCAGCGCGACCGCAATTCAAGGTGACCCGCTACGCCTACGACGTGCGGGGCCGCCTGACGGAGGCGATCAATGACGGAGGCAGTCGCACGACGCTGGCCTACGATTTGCTGAGTCAGGTCGTGGAAGAGGCCCGCACCGGTCAAGGACTGGCGCACCGTTTGCAGCACCAATACGATGCGCTGGGCAACCGCACGCAAACCGCCCTGCCCGACGGCAGGCGAATCAACTGGTTGTATTACGGATCAGGCCACCTTCACCAGATCAATATTGACGGTCGAATCATCAGTGATATGGAGCGCGATGGTTTGCACCGGGAGATTCGGCGCACGCAAGGGCAATTGCAAAGTCGCTACGGTTACGATGCCGTGGGCCGCCTCACTGCACAGGCCACATGGCATGCATCGCCATCAGATGGCGATGCGCTGAACGCGGGTGCAGCACGACCGGGAGCATGGCAAGCCCTGGGAGATGAGATCGATCCGCAGGCGGGTGCACAACGCTCCATACCAGCAGAGGCCCTGGTGCTGGGTCGCCGCTACCAGTACGACCTTGCAGGAAATCTGCAGACCATCCATGACAGCCGCAATGGAGCCACGCAGTACCGATACGACAGGATAGGGCGAATCCTGGCCGCAATGCAGCCTCAGTTGGACGAGCGCTTTGCGTTTGACCCCGCACACAACATGCTGCCCGTGAGCGGTCGGCAAGGTGAAGCAGGAGGCAGCAATGGCTTCATCAAGGACAACCGGCTTGAGGTGTTCGAAGACAAACGATTCAGCTACGACACTCATGGCAACCTGATCGAAAAGAAGATCGGCAAGCACACGGTGATGCGCTTTGAATGGGACGTGGAACATCAACTGCAAAGTGCCAAAGTGACCAAGGCGGCCCATACCGGAAAGCCCGTGCAGACGCAGACGAACTACCGCTATGACGCGTTTGGGCGGCGGCTGGAGAAGCAGGGCATTTTCGCAAGCACGCTATTCGAATGGGACGGCAACCGGTTGCTGGCAGAGCAAAAAGGCTCGCAGCAGACTCTGTACCTATACGAAGCAGACAGCTTTGCGCCCTTGGCACAGGTGTGCGTTGAAGATCGGGCATCAGCCCAGGAAAATCCCGCGGAACTCCGTGCAATCCAATCAGGTGCACTCAACGAAGGCGACGAAGCGGATTGGCAGCCCCGGCAAACTCGCCAGGCGTTTGAAGAAGACATGCGAAACGCGCTTCGCGTCACCGCTGGGCAGACGGGACAAAGCCGGCCAGCCGCCATGGCTGCAAATGATGAGAAGGAGGCCCACGATCCTTCTGGATTGCCAGTCCCCCAAGCAGACAAAGTGGTGCGGCTCGAAGATTGGAAGGTGCGTTACTACCATAACGATCATCTCGGAACACCACGAGAATTGAGCGGAGAGCAAGGGAACGCACTATGGAGCGCGACCTATCAGGCTTGGGGAAATACGCTGCGGGTGGTGCAGGAACGGGCCACTGAAATCGTGCAATATCGAGCCGACCCGTTGGATGAGCGCGTTGAGCAGAACCTGAGATTTCAAGGACAGTATTTTGATGAAGAAACGGGGCTGCATTACAACCGGTTCAGGTACTACGATCCTGATGTGGGGCGGTTTGTTAGTCAGGATCCAATTGGGTTGCTAGGTGCGCAAAATCTATATATTTACCCGACAAACCCAACAGGCTGGATTGACCCACTTGGTCTGGTAGGCTGCTGGGGCAACTGCTTCTAAAAGCAGGCATACCAATACCTAAGGGTATGGAAAATGACGATCCACATGGGCATCATATTATTTACAAGGGCGCCTTTAGTCGTTCTCCAAAAATGAGAGCCGCCTTAGGTAGAAGTCGATCCGTAGTGGGCGCATATGGAATTGATCCGGTAAATGACGTAGAAGCTTTAATGTGGGCACCCAATCGAGCTCATTCAATTGAAAATGCGGAAGCAGTCGCGAAGAAACTGGAGGAGGCTCATAAAAAATTGGAATCGCAAGGAGTAGATCCAAAAAGTGAATGCGGAAAGCTTGCTATGATCGCTGAGTTAAAGCGAATAGGCGCAGAAGTTTTTACACCTTAAATGAAATATAGGAGATTTAAATATGGATTGGAATGAATTTGAGACGGATGTTTTTCAGGCTGCGAAACGTCTATTTTCAAAAGTAATGAATGAAAACAAGGATTCAAAATTCTATGCGTTTGCATTATATACAGACAGTGATTGTTTTACCGTAATTCCTGCTGCGAATACTCTTGAAGCGTATGAGGAAAAAATAGCCTCTGAAAACGTGAACGACCCCATGGATTTGGCTTACTACAAGTGGAGTACAAGTGAATGGAAGTTTGAGATTGGAGGAGATGAAAAATTAAACGGTGTTAATAAAAAATTACGAGCGCAAAGCCTTCAGGCTGCGGAAAAAGGTGTTTTTGAAGAGTTTAAAAAACAAATGCACAGCAGTATGATTAATGCGCTATTGTTGTTAAAAAATTCCGACTGTTTTGAGGGTGTACTGACTTTTTGTTGTTTGTAACTGTGACAGATGATGACGATGCAGAGGACTTGGAAAACTATTCTGCAAAGATGCTAAACAATGGATCTGTTCTGGATATTTTTCTGCAAAGGTACGCGGCTTAAAAAAAGTGAGTCAAACTTGCAGAAAAATTGGCGACGTTGAATCAAACTGGAAAATGGCATTCATACAGCGATTCAGCGACTTGAAAGATACCTTGCAAGAGACGCGATTGGCCGGTCCGTATGCGCCCACCATGGTAGCCCTCTCAAAACTTCAATTTCCTACAAAACCGACGGGGTAGGAAGTGATATATCGAGACTTCGGAGGGGCTAAGAGGTTCCTCGATGCACGGTGCATTGCCTTGGACACGCTGAGGCACATAGGCGCACCACATCGAATCCATGCAAATCTGGAAAAGCCCTATACATAGCCAGCACAGGATCGATCTTTCCGTTCTTGCACATCCCATTTAAAATGAACCCAAAAAAATCATTGAATTTATACGTCCAGTCCTTGAAAGAACTAGGATTTAGCGACGGAATTCAGAATTTGGCAGAAGGCAATATTGCACTTCCTGAAATTTTTTTACCGATATTAAACTTGGATAATTATTATCCATGGCCTCCTTTCTTTGTGCCTATTTGCCATGCAGAACATGACATTGTCAGCTATGGGGTAGTCAATCACCCAACAGAGACAAAGCGCACACCATATTTTGCCGCACTTTACTTGGAACGCGGCTATTGTGTAGAGATATCAGAATCGGAAATTCAATTCGTCGATTTTTTGGCCGCCGAGGATGTGATAGCAACAGGAGATGAGACAATTATTTCCGCTGCGGTGACTAATCTTATCAACACTCTATCTACAACAAAAATAGCCGATCTTCGCGCTGCGGCGGAAAAAAGCAGCATATTGGATGACGTTCTGTTAAGTCTTGACTCCTACAAAAATAGGGTTCCTGCAAAATTTCACAATAAGCTCAACACAAATTACACAGGTGTTTTTCCATCAAGGGGCGCTAACAATACTTGCTTGTATGAAGCCAATTACTATAATTCTCAAAACTACGAAGATCATTTTTTCGACAGAAAACTCCCTTGGCTAGTCGAAAATATTTCACAGGTTGATCTCGAAAGAATGGTGTCTCAATACATTCTAGATGAAAACTATGTCGAGGCATGGTTCAGCATTTGTCGACCGGGCGTTAACGTTCAGTACGCAAAAAAAGTGACCGAAAAGCTATTATCAAAAATTGACATCAGGCAAGGTACTGCATGGCTTGCCGCAGCAGACAATGATAATGGAAATTATTAGGGAAAACCTGCAAAACTCCCGCTGAAGGCCGTCACCATCACCACAATTCTGCGATCATCGCCAAATGAAGCAAATCAGTCTGGGCTTGAACCTGTCGACCAAGGAGACTCGCAAGCGCGATTTTCTCGAAGAGATGGACAAGGTGGTTCCGTGGGAGGTGCTTGTGCAAATCGTCGCACCGCACTGCACCGAAGCCAGGAACGGGTGTCCAGCGTTTCCCGTCGAGACGATGACATGAGAAAAAATGACCTAAAAAAACGCTGGGAAATCTTCAATCACTCAGATGAAATCTTCCGGAAGACGGAAGGATTTAAAAAATCACCATTTGGCCTAACTACTCAAGGTCTTGTTGATTTCAGAGGCATTTCGTTAAGCTCAACACCATTGGTGATGGGCGGCGGATGGGAAAATAGCACGCACGAAACGGATATATTTGATGTTGATTTCTCCGGGGGAGTTGGACCGGATTTGACCTGAAAGAAGGGACTCTAAGAAATTGCTTGTTTGTAGATGTGAAATTCATAGGCGATATCAGACTTGATGGGGTTAGTATTGAGGAGTGCACATTTGACGGGTGTAGCTTCAAAAATATTAATTTTACGAAATCAATATTTAAAAACGTAGATTTTAAAAAAATAAATGCACGAGATGACTTTTCATTCAATGTGAAAAAGATCAACAATTGCTCTTTCGAAGGGGAAATGACCGGCATCAGATTTGGGTCATCGCCAATAAGTCAAACATCGTTCTCAGGCATGTTGAATGATTGTTCTTTTTTTGGACATGATCAAATAGAAGTTGTAGATCTACAAAAGGAAATTTATAAGAAAATCGAACCCCACGAAGTCGCCAATCGAATGGATTTGGTTGATTTTTCTAATGCATCTCTAGTTAGGTGCCAATTTGGCAATTATTGCTATCTGGATAAAGTTATACCACCGCCGATTGAAGAAAATTGTATTTCCGAACTAACTGGTTATTTTTATGAAAGAATAAAAGACCTAGTTCGCAAAGAATTACCTATTGATTTATCAAAAAAAGCTTTAATGTGGCTGGAGACTTTCTACAAACCAGATGTCAGAGTGCCTTACGGAGTCATAGGACCCCATGACTTTAAGAAATCACTGGGAGAGGTGGGAGCGTTGGATTTTTATAAGATCTTCACTCTTGCAGCAATAGAGTGCAAGACTAAAGTATGAATTAAGGTGCTCACCTTGAAATATTCATTCGCGATCTCCAAATCCAAGTGCGATGCTTGGCGGAGTCCAATCTGAATAGATATCTCGATTCAGACCATCCCTCGATGAAGGCGGCGATTTGGTCCATCCAGGTGATTCAAGGCGAATATGCCAGTATATTTTAAGTACGAAACTCCAGCTAATGCACTGGCGTTAAATCGAATCTGTGGTGACCCTTTGTTACCCGCACTTGTTCAATGGCCATTAGATGAAGGCGGGCGAAAGATGATTTTCATCGGCTCCATCTCTTCGGAATTATTAAATTCAGAAACCTCTGTGAAAATACCCGAGGGACATTTGTTGTCAGTTTTTTGCCCATTTGAGAAAAATAGTGTTGATATACCTATCGGATTGGCAAGACATGGCGCTGCAGGTTGCGTCATTCATCACCCGGTTGGAACTCCGCGCAGTTGCGAAGAGCTGCCAAAAATTTCTGCGAAGTTGATCGAGAAAATCCCCAGCATTGAAACGGATGAGGATGAGTTCTCGGAGGATCTGGAAGACAAGATGGGAGGATCCCCCAATTGGCTACAAGACAGAATCGATTTTTCGCGAAGTGAGTTCGTCGCGCAATTTTCGGGGATGTATTTCGAGAAAATATTCCCCGAATTGAAAGGAATATTTATGGGCGGGATGCTGTATGTATTTTTTGATTCGAAGCTGAATCAGGGATTTATTCGACTGCAGTACTCCTGACCGGGCGTTGCGATGAAACGGCCCCATCGCGATATGGGTGTGATGCAGCAAGCCGTTTTGTCTCCAAGGAGGTGGCTCGAATCGCGCTGAGCTTCACCGGATAGAGCGAGTCACTCCAAACACGCTTCTCACCCGGTTCGAGACGAATGCGTATCTCGGCTCAAACCGTCAGCGTGAGCGCCTTCCAACCCACCAGCCGAGCGCCAGACCGATGGTGCCGAGCACCACGGCGGCCGTCGCGGCTTCGGCGCGGGCCGAGCGTATGCCGCCGTCGATGGCCGCGTCGCCCGACGGCTCATAGAGGTTGCCATCGCTCAGCGGTGCCGACTGCCCGTGGTTCAGGGTGCGTGCGCCAAGCCAGCGCCTGGCGCGGCCGAACAGCGTGGGCGTGACGGCATTCGCCACGCGGCTTGGCAAGGCCGCCGCGCCGAGCCAGGTGACGGGACGCGGATTGGATGAATGGGCGAGCGCAACGATGGCTTGCGCGACGCGGCGTGGGTCGAGCACTGGCATGACCGAGCGCAGACGATGGCCGGTGTAGTTGGCACCGTGGGCCAGCCCCGGAGTGTCCACGCGCGTGGAGGCGACGTCGCAGATGTGTACGTTCGGCAGATCGGCGACCTCGGCGCGCAGGCTCTCCGAAAGACCGCGCACGCCGAACTTGCTCGCGCTGTAGGCGGCCTCGAACGGCGCGCCGACCCAGCCGCCCATGGAATTGAGGTTGACGAGCAGCCCGCGCCCGGTTTCGCGGAAATGCTGCATCGCGACGTGTGCGCCGTGCAAATGGCCCATGAGATTGGATTCGATCACGCGTCGGTTGGCTTCGAGCGGTACGCCATCGAAGCGGCCCACGGCACCCACGCCCGCAGCATTCACCCACACGTCGATGCGCCCGAAGTGGCTCACGGCACGATTGGCGAGCTTCTGCACCGCTTCGGCGTCCGTCACATCGGTGGGGATGCCCAGCGCCGAACCGCCTGCGGCCAGGCACTCGGTGACGACGTGCGATAAGGTGTCCGCGCTGCGCGCGGCGAGCACCAACCTGGCACCGCGTGCCGCAAATGCCACGGCGGTGGCGTGGCCGATGCCGCTCGATGCGCCCGAAATCACGACGACCAGCGGGCGGTTGCGCGCACCAGCGGCTGACGATGCGGTTTGCGAAGAATCCTTCTTGTTGTTTGTCTGTGGGCTCATGGACTGTGCTTCCCTTTTTCTTTGTGCTTCAAACCACCGGCCGATTCCGCGAGGGCCACGGCGGTTCATGCCTTTGTAACACCGCAGAATGAACCGCCGCGTAGGACAGTTTCACGAGGCAGGCGTCAGGGGACTGGCTTGTTTTGCAGCGTGATCACCAGACCCTTGGGTGTCACGGTGAACTTGCCAGGTTCGAGCCCCAATCCGTTCACCAGCGCAAGATCCTTGTCGGTCAGTTGATACAGCACTACTTCCTGCAATGAGCGCTGTGCAAGCGTGGTGCCGTACTGCTGCAGCATCGACTCGGCCTGAGGGTTCAGTCCCTCCATGCGCAGGCCATTCACTTGCAGATCGGTGGCACGCAAGGTGCGATCCGACGCTTCGTAGCGCAGCGAAAAATCAACGTCGAGCGCGCCCTGGTAGTTGCGCGCCTGCAGCAGCGGGCCGGACGCAACCACCGCGAGCACGGTGTTGAGCCGATTGCGTTCGGGGCGCAGGTGAATTTGCGGATCGCTCAATGCAAGATTCATCAGCCCGCTGAACGAGTATTTGCGCGGGAATTTCTGGGCCACGGCCTCTTGGATCTGGCCCGCAGATATCGTGTGGCTTGGCTGCGCCATGGCACGATCAGAGGCCGCGCAGCCGACCATGACCAAGGCCAGCGACAGGGCCGAGCCCAGCCACAGACGACGCGCCGGCAGGTGCCGTCCGCAATTACCGATGTTCTTCATGTTTTGCTTCCAAGGCACCACTCATGTGCGCATTTTCAGGTGGTCAGAAGCGTCGGCACGGCAAAAGGTTCCTCGGGCTTGGAACAAGGCGTGTCAAAGAACGGGGATCAGGTGGGCGCGCGCCCAGGGCGCGGTCACTCACCCGTGGGCATCAATTGCGGTTCGCGGTATCGGTGGTGGCCTTCACGCCGAGCATGGCGTCGCGCAGCTTCCAGTCGGCCGGCGCAGCGCCGAGCCAGATGCCAGCCAGCGCGTGATAGAACTGCGCCTCGGGCATCGACTCCGCCGCAGGCAGGCCGCGAACGGACACGACCGTCCCCTTGCCGGGGACCCAGTCGAGGATGATCGAGTCGCCTGCTTCCAACTTCTTGTAGTCGCTGAACAGCGCGGACATGCGCAGCATCGCCGGCATCATGCGCGCGGATGAGCCCTTGTCCATGTTCTCCTGCATTCCGCGCAGGAACATGTTGCCCAGCTCGTCGGCATTGACGCTGCGCAGCATGACCAGATGGATGCGCTTGGCTCCGGTATTCCCCGCCAGATCACTGTATTGCTGGATCGGCTTCTCGGTATAGAGCGCAGCGCGATAGACCTGAAACACCGCCTTGAAGCGGGTTCCCGCACCGTTGAGCTGCACCGTGCGCCCGCCTACCTGCGCCTTTTCGGGATATGCGCCGCTCTCGGTGAGCTGCGACGCGATGCTCGCCTGTTTCGTTTCTCCTGCGGTCGCGCTGCTTTCGGTGCGTGCGACGGCGGGCAGGCTGAGCGCTGCGAACACGCTGCCGACCACTGCCAGACCAGTCAATTGACGAGCCCAATTCAACATAGCTACTTCCTAAACAAAATTAATCTCGAATAGATGAATGCTATTTTTTTGTTTAGCTATCGCCAATACCAGTAGATGCTTTTTGACAATTAAATTTGCACTTCGAAATCTATAGCAACAAATGACGGTAATTCGTTATTTGTTGCCGAATGAAACTTGTGAATCTGCGTTTGTTTGCATTTCCTTGAAATTGAGGGTTTACCCTAGGTCAATAGATTTTTCGTATACGAATTTGTCATCACTTCGTCACCGCGAAATTTCGGTGCTCAAAACTTTCTTCATTCCTTTTGACCAATCTGCCCTGTTTTTCTAGAGTTACCTCTCATCCAGGTTTCACCCAGAGAAACAAGCATGGCCGCATCGGATCGTTCATCGCCGCGCAGCAAGTCCATCGTCACGCGCACTTCCGGCAACAGCGTGTCGTCGGTCGAACGCGCCATGCGCGTGCTCAGGGTGATGTCCGAAGGCGCGAATGCCCGGCTCACGGACATCGCCGTGGCCGCCGATCTGGACAAGGCCACGACGCTGCGCCTGCTGGACATGATGGTGCGCGACGGTTTCGTGATGCGCGATGCGACCACCAAGCAGTTCGCGCTCGGCGCCGAGCTGATGGTGCTGGGAGCGGCGGCGCTGCGGCGCTTTGACCCGCGTCCCATCGTGCGTCCAAGCCTGATGCGCCTGGTCGGTCAGTTCGAGGACAGCGCCGTGGTGTCGATTCCGAGCGGCATCGAGTCGCTGTGCATCGACGTCGAAGAAGGCACCTACCCGATCCGAGCCAACTATCTGCGCGTGGGCAGCCGCAGGCCGCTCGGCGTCGGCGCGGGGAGCCTGGCGCTGCTCGCCTGGCTCCCCGATGCCGAACGCGAAGCGGCCATCGACATTCTGCTCGGCCAGTTGCAGCGTTATCCGCGCATCACCGCCGCGTTGCTGCACGAGCGCATCGCCGAGGCGCGAAGCAAGGGCTACGCCGTGCTGCTGGACGTGGTCGTCGAGCGCATGGGCGGCATTGGCGTGCCGATTCTCGACGCTCAGGGGCGGCCCGTGGCCGCCATCAGCATCGCCGCGCTCAATGACCGGATTCTCTCGCGCGAGGCGAGCATGGGCCAGTCGCTGATGCACGAGGCCATGCAGTGCCAGGTGCGCTGGGCCGAGGCGACACGGCCGCAAGGTCGCACCGCGCATCGCCTGAGCGCGAGCAAATGATGGCGAAGACCAACGATGACCGATGAGATCGCCAACATAAACAAGGAGACACAACCCATGCATCCCACAAGCCAGGCCTTCCTGCGCGGAGCCGGCTCGACCGCCTTTGGCCGACATGAAGGCCGCAGCGCGCTCGACCTCATGGCCGAGGCGGCCGGCGGTGCGCTGAACAGCGCGGGGCTCGAACGTGCGCAGATCGATGGCCTGCTGTGCGGCTATGCCACGACGCTGCCGCACCTGATGCTTTCCACACTGTTCTGCGAGCGCTTTGCTCTTCGGCCCGACTATGCGCACAGCATGCAGTTGGGCGGCGCGACGGGAGCTGCGATGCTGATGGCGGCGCGCGAGCTGGTGCGTTCGGGCCGCTGCCGCAACGTGCTGGTCGTGGCCGGTGAAAACCGCCTCTCGGGCCAGTCGCGCGACAGCTCGATCCAGACACTCGCGCAGGTCGGCGACGCGGACTACGAAGTCCCCAATGGTGCCTCGGTCCCTGCGTACTACGCGCTCATGGCGTCGGAGTACATGCAACGCACCGGTGTGAATTCCGCCGATCTGGCCGCGTTTGCGGTGCTGATGCGCGACAACGCGATCACGCATCCGGGCGCCCATCTGCGCACGCCCATCACCACTGCGGAGGTGCTGGCCAGCAAGTCGATCGCATCGCCGCTGTCGCTGCTCGATTGCTGTCCGATCTCCGACGGTGCGATGGCGCTGATCGTTTCTGCCGAGCCCCACCCGCAGGCCGCCATCGCCATGCGCGGCGCGGGGCAGGCGCATCGCCACCAACATCTCACCGCGATGGAGGACGTGATGCGCACCGGTGCGTCTGACGCCGCTTCCCTCGCGCTCGCGCAAGCGCGCATGGAGATCACCGATTTCGACTACCTCGGCATCTACGACTCGTTCACGATCACGCTGGTCATGCTGCTCGAGGAACTGGGTTTTGCACCGCGCGCAGGTGCCGCCGCGCGGCTGCGGCACGGAGACTTTGCGCGGGACGGCGCGCTGCCGCTGAACACGCACGGCGGCCTTCTGTCATACGGACATTGCGGCGTGGCGGGCGGCATGGCCCATGTCGTCGAGGCATGGCGGCAGATGAGCGATCAGGCCGGAGATCGCCAGTTGCGGAGCACTCCCTCGCGCGCCTTCATCCATGCCGATGGTGGCGTGATGTCGTCGCACGTCAGTCTGGTTTTCACGCGGGAAGGATGAGCACGCCATGATCACGAACACCACTGCCACCACGACGTCGCCCCACAAGCCGCTGTCCGCCCATTTCACGCAGGGACTGCTGGCCCATGTGATTCGCTACCAGCGTTGCCGCGCCTGCACTCACGCGCAGACGCTCGCGCGCTATGCCTGCCAGCGTTGCGGTGCGGAGCAGCTTGTCTGGCACGACGCCAGCGGCCTTGCCACGGTGCGCGCGAAAACCGTGGTGTCGCGTGCGCCATCCGACGATTTCCGCGCGCTGGCTCCGTACACGCTGGTCATCGTGGAGCTGGACGAAGGCCCGCGGCTCATGGGCCATGCCGATGCCGACGTGCAGATCGGCCAGCGCGTGAATGCGGGATTTTTTGAACACCAGGGCCGCGTGCTGCTGCGCTTCGAGCCCATAAGTTAGGACCGCCCACGAGGCTGGCATTCACCGCTTCATTCACACCCACCCAGAACGAGACCCAGGAGACAATCACCATGAACCGCAAGCATTCCACCCGCCGCCACACCGCATTGCGCTTGGCATGTATCGCCCTCTGCGGCCTCGCCGCACCGCTGATCGGCACGCAGGCCCTGGCCGCCGACTACCCGACCAAGGCGATCAGGCTGGTCGTGCCCTACCCGCCCGGAGGCCCGACCGACATCGTCGCGCGCGTGGTCGCGCAGAAGCTCCAGGAGCAGATGGGCCAGCCCGTCGTCATCGACAACAAGCCCGGCGCGGGGCCAACCTCGGCGCGGAGCAGGTCGCGCGCAGCGCGCCCGACGGCTATACCCTGATGGTGGCAACGACCGCGCACGCCATCAATCCGTCACTGTTTTCCAAGCTCAACTATTCGATCACCAAGGACCTCGCACCGGTCTCGCAACTCACCAGCGGCCCGCTCGTGATCGTCGCCACGCCGACGCTTGCGGCCAGCAACGTCAAGGAGTTGATCGCGCTCGCCAAGGCGAAGAATGGCGGCCTGAACTTCGCGTCGTCGGGCAACGGACAGTCCACGCACCTGTCCGCCGAGCTGTTCAACAGCCTGGCCGGCACCAGGATGAACCACATTCCCTACAAGGGCAGCGCACCCGCGCTCACCGACGTGATGAGCGGTCAGGCCGACCTGATGTTCGACACCATGCTCTCCGCCATGCCGTTCGTGAAGGGTGGCAAGCTCAAGGCGATTGCCGTGACCAGCAGCCAGCGCTCCCCGGTCGCTCCGGACATTCCTACGGTCGCTGAATCGGGCCTGCCCGGCTATGAAGCCATCGCGTGGAACGGCGTTCAGGCACCCGCCGGCACACCCAAGGAGATCATCGACAGGCTGAACGCCGAACTCAAGAAGGCGCTGGAAAACACCGAAGTGAGGCAACGATTCGAAGCACAGGGCTTCTCGTCCGCGTGGAATACGCCGTCTGCCTATGGTCAGTTCATCCAGGACGAGGTGGATAAATGGGCCAAGGTCGTCAAGGCGTCCGGAGCCAAGGTGGATTGACTGCCGCCGCCATTCAATGATCAACCCACTTGCCAGGCAGACTCAAATGGACCTATTGGAATCCGCGCTCAATCCACGCTCGGTGGCCATCATTGGCGCATCGGAGAACATTCACAAGATCGGTGGCCGACCGATCCACTACATGCAGCGCGAGGGCTATCTGGGTAAGATTTTCCCGGTCAATCCCGGGCGTGAGGAAATTCAGGGCCACCGATCCTATGCATCGCTCTCGGCGCTGCCCGAGGTGCCCGATCTGGCCCTGATCGTCGTCGGTGGCGACAGGACCGTGGCCGCCGTCGAGGAGTGTGCGGCGCGCGGCGTGAAGTCGGCGGTGATCATCGCCTCGGGCTTCGGCGAGACCGGCGCGGCAGGCAAGGAAGTTGAGCAGCACATGCTCGCCAAGGCCCGCGCCGCCGGAATGCGCCTCTACGGTCCGAACACCCAGGGGCTGGCGAATTTCGGCACCGGTGCCATCGCCGGTTTTTCGACCATGTTCATCGAAGTGCCGCCTGAGGACGGCCCGGTTGCGGTGATCAGCCAGAGCGGCGGCATGAGCTCGATGATCTATGGCCTGCTGCGCGGACGCGGCATCGGCGTGCGGCATGTCCACGCCACCGGCAACGAGGCCGATGTGACGGTCGGCGAGATGGCGCTGGCGGTTGCGCACGATCCCGACGTCAAGCTGATGCTGCTCTATCTGGAGAGCGTCAGCAAGCCCGAGATCCTCGCGCAGGCCGCCGCGTTCGCTCGCTCGCGCGATCTGCCCATCGTCGCTGTCAAGGCCGGTCGCACGGCGGGCGGGCAGCGCGCGGCCTCGTCGCACACCGGCTCGCTGGCCAACGAAGATCGCAGTGTGGACGCCTTCTTTCGCCACCACGGCATCTGGCGCGTGCGCGATCCGCATGAACAGGCGCGCGCCGCACAGGCCTATCTCAAGGGCTGGCGTCCGGACGGCAAGCGCCTCGTCGTGGTCAGCAATTCCGGTGCGAGCTGCGTGATGGGCGCCGATGCCGCCGACGATGAAAAACTGCCCATGGCCGAGCTTGCGCAAGGCACGCAGGACGCACTCGCCGCCAAGCTGCCCGGCTTCGCGACGACGCAGAATCCCATCGACATCACCGCCGCGCTGCTGTCCAACAGCGGCCTGTTTGGCGACGTGCTGCCCGAAGTGGCCAAGGATCCCGCCGCCGATCTTTTCTTCCTCAACATTCCCGTCGCCGGTGCGGGCTACGACGTGGAACGTTTCGCGCGCGATGCGGCAGCGTTCGAGGCCGCGGCGGGAAAGCCCGTCGCCATCGCCGCCTGGCAGGACAGCGTGGCATCGGCGTTTCGCGCCCAGGGAATGGCGATCTTTCCCAACGAGGGCGAAGCGATTGCCGTGCTCGCACAACTGGCCAACCACACGGCGCTCATGCGCCGCCCGCGCGTGGCGGCACCCGCGCCCACGCGCGTGACGCTGCCGCAGGGGACGGACCCTTTCCTGAACGAGGCGCAGAGCCTCGCCGTTCTGGCGCAGCATGGCGTGCCAGTCGTGGACATGCAGCTCTGCCAGACCGCTGACGAGGCTCGCACGGCCTACGGGCGCATCAGCGCCGACGGCAAGCGCGTGGTAATGAAGGCCTGTTCGCGCGACATTCCGCACAAGTCCGAACATGGCCTCGTCGCGCTCAACGTGAACTCGGCCGATCAGGCAAGCCAGTTGTTCGTGCAGTTCTGGAACAGGATGGACGAATTGCAGGCCACGCGCGACGGCGTGATCGTCGCGGCCATGCACGGCGGACGCCATGAATTCATGGTCGGCGCGCAGATCGATCCGGTGTTCGGCCCGGTGGTCGTGGTCGGCGATGGCGGCAAGTACACCGAGGCGCTCGACGACTGCGTGGTGCTGCTGCCGCCGTTCAGTGCCGAGGAAGTGCAGGCCGCACTACGCACCCTGAAAATCGCGCCGCTGTTCGACGGCGTGCGCGGCGAGCCGCCCATGGACATCGCTGCACTGTCACAACTTGCCGTGGCCATCGGGCATTTCGCGATGTCCGCCAGCGATCAGGTCTCGTCGCTGGACCTGAATCCCGTGCTCGTGGGATCCGTGGGAGAAGGCGCGATGGTGGTTGATGCGCTTGTGGAGCGTCGCTGATATTGGCCCGGCATATATCAACCAACCGCTTGTCAATCGGTCGTTTCTATGTGTCGCTGCGAGCCTACAAATAGATGAGAAATACATGGTCGTCCCTGAAATATTCATTTCAAGCGACTCTACCCTCGCCCAAGGGTTGCCAGCGCTCGCAGCCCATGACTCGCAGCCAGCCCGAACTGGCTCGCTCAAGTCCGGCGAGGGTTGTTCTCTCAACGCGACGCAGCCCTTCTGACGCCAGCGTGCATACGGCGTGCAGCCACAAAAAAATCGCCCACAAAAAGGCAATCCCCTTCCTCGCGATCATGCGCAGCAGCCACCTGAGGTTGTAGCCCGCCGCACACAACACCGCATGCACGCTGTCGCCCTGCTCGCCCTTGAGAGGGCAGCGGTTCATGCGGTGATCAGCCTTGAGGTGCCCGATGATCGGCTCGATGGCCTGGCGGCGCTTGAGTTGTTGCCGCTCCTGTGCGCTGAGCCGTTTGCTCTTTCCCCGGTGCACGATGCGCACATCCGGGTTGTCCGCATCCACACCCCGGTAGCCCAGATCGACAACGGCTCTCGTGGGCCGGGCCTGACAGTCCTGCATCAGGATGCGGCACTGCTCCAGTTGTTCGCTCAGCGTGTGTCCGTCATACGGATTGCCCGCAAACGCCCGGGCGCCCACGATCAGGTTGCCCCTGAGCGTGCTGGCGATGCCCACCTTCACGCCAAACTCGTAGGGCTGTCTGGCCTTGCCCTTGCTGATGCAGCTGACCTCCGGGGCATGCCATGCGTAGAGCTTGGGATGCCCCTCAACGGGTTTGCGCTGGCGGCTTTGGGTGGCGATGCGTGCGGCTTTGTCCAGGGTCTCTTGCAATGCCTGGCGCACCGCGTGACCAAGGGCGCTGGCCTTGCGCCCGATCTCGCGCACCAGCCTGCCCACGATGGTGCGCTGGCGCTTGATGGCCCGGCGCATGCGCTTGAACTGGCGGGCATGGGCGTAGCGTCCGGCCTTGCGGCTGAGTTCCTTGCCTTCCTTGGCAAAGGTCTGCTTGAGCTCGATGCCATTGTCCCTGGCGGCCTGCACCAGCCTGGCGCGTGCCGTCTCCAGCAGGCGGCTGTCGATGGGGTGGGCAATCGCCTTGGATTGCACGGTGCTGTCCACGATCACCTGGCTGAGTTGCTGAGGGGAGACCAGCTTGAGCTGCACGGCCACCCGAATCGTCTGCGCCAGCAATTCCTCCACGCCTTCTTCGCCCAGCAGTCGGCGGAATTTGACCAGGGTGGTGGCGTCGCAGGGCGGGCGATCCTCGTAGTAGGCGCAGCCCGAGAAGAACTGCCAGCGCGGCGTGTCCGCCCAGCGGGCCACCACTGCCTCATCCGATTCATTGAACGCGTGCTTGAGGTACAGCAGCGAGATCATGATGCGCAGCGGCACGCGCGGTCGCCCCGCATGGCTCGCGCGAGCAGCACGCTGCACCTGCTCGCCGAAGAGATCCAGATCGGGCAGAGCCGCACCTGTGCGCGCCTTGCGAGAAAAGACCTGGGCGACCTGCGCCTCGATCTCCTGCCAGGGCATGCGCGAGGCCAGCACAGCCAGCGGATGGCGCACATCGATCATGTGATCAATGCGCGAGCGGAAGAAATCATCGGTGGCGGGGCAGGCAAACATCACGGCAAAACTCCCAGAAAACTGGTGCTATTGGATAACAAACTGGGAGTTTTGGGGATCGAGAGTTGCCCCGAGAGGCTGTGTGCTTGCGGGTTCCTGAGGTTATTCAGGTGCGACTACATGAAATCGAGCGAATTTGAGCAATTAATCAACTCCATTTACATATGACCATTATAGAAAATACTAATCAATTGGATTGAAACAGCAATAGTAATCCAAGGAAATATTACCGCCATTCAACCCTAAAAAGCATATCTGACCCATCAGGAATCATGCGCGACGCGGCGTGGGTTTCAACATGATGAAACAATCGGCGTCGCTTAAGACCCAGTCAAAAGGCTTGTACATTCACGTGAATTTTGTGCGATGAATTGATATGGATCGAATAGAATCGATTTATTTAATTTCGAAACTAACACCGATCATAAAAAAGGATATTGATCTCTAATCACCTCAAGGCAACAACCGCGAGGGAATTATGCGAGTCAATCTCCCGTTGAAACCAATAGCCGTCTGCTGCACGCTGGCGTTGGTTCAGTCCATTGCGTGCGCCGACGTGACTATTCCCACCAATGGAATAATCACCCTCAATTCGGGATTTGAATCACTGGCCTGCACCAACCTTTCCGTGGGCGGGCAGTTGAATCTGAACACCGGCTCGCTGGTTCTCGCCAGGAATGCCCAGATCACGGCCGGAGGGGTCGTCAACGGAGATTCCGGACTCCTGGAAGTGAACGGTAGCTGGAGCAACGCGGGTACCTTCAACGCAGGCAGCAGCACGGTGAAATTCGCACGAGGCTGCGCGTCAGACACGGTTCAGGTGAGCGGCGTCACGGATTTTGCCAACCTGACGATCGACTCACAGAACGGGGCGCTTCACATTGTCCTGCCGCCCAACACCGTCCAGACCGTGAGCGGCGCCCTGAGACTCACTGGAGCCCCAAGGACATCTACATCGAAGGCGGCCAGTGCTCGGGCATCCGCCTGCTGGAGCAAGCCACCGCCACCGGACAGGATGCGAATGTGCATCTCGCACCGGGCGTGTGGATCGGCAAGACGCCCCCGGCAGGCTGTCCAGGCGGAGCGCCTGATCCGGAGATTTCACGCCCGACACCCGTGCCCGCCATCAATGGTCCGGGGCTGGGCCTGCTGACCGCGCTGCTGGCCGGGGTGTGCGGCGGCTCGTTGCGGCGAAGGCGGCAACGTCCAAACTGAGTCGACGACCGCGCCGCAGCGGCGACCACAGTCTTTCACTTCGCGAATCTCTCCACTTCCAAAACCTGAATCCACAAGAAGGGGTTGTCCCATGAACTGCGCACCAAACCGCATTGCTCGCACTCGTCTCTACCGTGCTCTCACGCTCGCCGTGGGAGCGGGCATCCTGGTCGCTGCGCCGCTGGTGCGGGCGGACGACGTGATTCTGCGCCCCCGGCTGCGGGGCGCGTGGTGGTTCAGGACAGCGGCGGCAGCAGCCTCTTCCTGAGAGTCGATGACACCGCTGCCAACAACGTATTCGTTCCCACGGTTCCGGCCTCGATGGCGCAACAGGCGCTCACCTGCTTCAACGCGGGTGGCCAATTGGGGCCGTGCTCGGCCAACGCCGGTGCCGGTCCCGATGGAGCCACGCCACTCACGGGAACCCTGGGCGCGACCGGAGCGACCGGCCCAGCCGGGGCTGCTGGAGCGACAGGGGCTACCGGACCCACGGGTGCGACTGGCATCAACGGAACACCGGGCCCCACCGGGCCGACGGGCGCACAGGGAATTGCAGGACCGATGGGACCGCAAGGCCTGCCCGGCATGATCGGGCCGCAAGGCATTCCGGGGGTTGCGGGAGCCAATGGTCCGACGGGTGTGACGGGCGCAACCGGTCCGACCGGCGCGACAGGTGCCATAGGCGCAACCGGCAGCACCGGGCCCGGCGTTGAGCCAGGCTATCTGTCGGCCAGCAACATCAGCGGTGCGATCATCAACGTTGTCATCGGCGGAACACCGGTCCCCCTGCCCTTCACGTTGAACTCCGCCAATTTCCTCGCCAACGGCACGAATACGGTCTTCACTGCCACGACCGCCGGGAGCTATCTGGTCTCGTACAAGATTCGCACCACCGCCGCGTTGTTGATGTCCGCGCGCGTAAGCATCAACGGCGTTCCCGCAGCGCCTCTGACCGATGCTCCAGGAGTTTCGGTATCTTCATTCGAGGCGCAGGCGATCATTGCCTTGGCGGCCGGTGACACCATTGCTCTCGAACTCGCGGACCTGATCGCCGCGGCCATTCTGCAGAACGGTGCGGGCGCTTACATGACCGTCGTTCGAGTTCAGTGAGACACCTGCGCTACTACAGCCCGTAGTACGCGCGATTCGCTTCGATCCGCGTTGTGTCGCTCTCGGGGAACAGGCGCTGCGCCAACAATTGCCTGAGCGCCTCGCGCCCCAGCGCCTGCTGCGGAGTGTAGAACGCGCTCACGGCCAGTTCGTCGAGAGCGCGCCAGCGGTATACCGATGCGTCGACGAACAGGAGGTCTTCGCCCGGAAGCGGCATCTTCGACGCCTGCAAGGCAAACAGGCTCGCGAGGGCGAACTCCTTGCGTTCGCGGCAAAAGCGGGCCAGCTCGCACAGCGGCTCCGCGCGCTGCGGCCGCGCTGCATAGGCCGCCAGATACGCCTCGCGCACCGCTTGCGGCGCGGCGCCGGTGCGCTCCATCAGCTTCGCGATCTGGAATTGAGCGAACCAGCGTTCTTCTTCCCAGCCACCCATGGCCGCGCGCTGGCGATATCGCGCAAGGCTCTGTTCTGGCCGCCCTGCATCACGGTAGCTCTGCGCCAGATAGAACACATAGCGCGCGTTCTGCGGCTCGGTTTGAAGCGCCGCCTCGAGCAGTTCTATGTCCCTGAGATAAGTCTCTGAATCCCGTGCGCGCGCGCCATCGTGCGATACGGCGATCACCGGCCCCGGCAGTCGCTCCCAGGGCGAGGCATCGGGTGCGGTGAGGAATTCATGCAGCACGCCTTCCCAGCGCCAGTCGCGGCGCGTGGCGATCAGGGCATTGCGCTGATATTCGGTGCCCGCCATGTGGCAGGTGAGAAAGTAGCCGTCGGCCTCAAGCGGCGGCCACTGGAACGGCGCGGGCATCTGAAGCTGCTCATCCGCGTCGATGAACAGCAGGTAGTCGGCCGTGGCGCGCGCCAGTTGCAGCGCTTCGTTGCGGTTATGGGCAAAGTTTTTCCATGGCCGCTCGTGCAACTCGCCGGGAACGTCCCGCATGAAGTCGCGAATCCGTTGCTGCGTGCCATCGCTGGAGCCGGTATCGACGATCACCCAGCGGTCTATCCACGGCTTGACGCTGGCAAGGCAGCGCTCGATCACATGGGCCTCGTTCCTGACGATCATGTTCAGGCAGATGGAGGGCTTGGAAAACGCGGTCATGGTCAGGGCCTGTTCACGGCAAAACAGCCGCAAATTCTAGGGAGCCGTCCTGCTTGCGCGATTGATTTTCCAAATCACTTGAGGCGTGCGCTCCTAGTGAATGTCAGCTTTGTCTCACAGACAAATCCGTGCCGATTGGCTACGGTTCCAAGGTGCCGACCGTGCGCGGAGCAGATACTTGCGAATACCAAGGCATCCATCACCCCCCATCCACAGGAATTCCACGATGACCACGACCAAAGCTTCCAAGAAGGAAAAATTGCAACTCGACCAGAAGCGCCTTGATGCGGCGAAGAAAAGCCTCGACAAGGGCGCCGTCGTGGCAAACGACGGCCCCTACCGCGAAGACATCATCCGCCTGCTCAACGACTCGCTGGCGACCGAACTGGTCTGCGTGCTGCGCTACAAGCGCCACCATTTCACGGCCACGGGTCTCGAATCGCCCGCCATCGCCGGAGAATTCCTGGTGCACGCCAATGAAGAACAGGCCCATGCCGACCGCATTTGCCAGCGCATCGTGCAACTCGGCGGCGAGCCCGACCTGAACCCGGATACGCTCACCAAGCGCAGCCATGCGGACTACAACGAGCAGCTCGAACTGCACGAAATGATCCGCTCGAACCTGATCGCCGAGCGCGTGGCCATCGAGGCATATACGCAGCTGATCGAACTGATCGGCGACAAGGATCACACGACGCGCCGCCTGATCGAGCAGATCCTGGAGCAGGAACAGGAACATGCCGATGAGCTCTCGGACTGGATGAAGAAGGCCGGCTGACCGCCCGCGCACCCATCCTGCAAGGCGACCGCATTCATGGCGGATCGCCTTTTTGCATTGTGCGAGCATGCGAACTGTCGCGACTCCTTCCCTATCCTGATCCACCCATGAAGAAAACCACCAACGTCATCGTCGCGGTCGTCGCCGTAATGGCTCTGGTCTTTGTCGCGCTGCTCTACGCCTCGCCCTACCTCGCGATGCGCTCCATCGGCAAGGCGCTCGATGCCAGGGATGCCGACGCGCTGTCGCAGTATGTGGACTATCCGGTGCTGCGCGAGAACATCAAGGGCAAGCTCATGAGCTCGATTGCGGACAGGCTTCCCGCGCAGGATTCGTCCAACCCGCTCGGCGGTCTCGGACAGGCGATTGGCGGCATGATGGTGGGCGCTGCGGTGGAGGCCATGGTGTCGCCCGCAGGCGTCATGGCGATGCTGCACTCGGGCCAGTTAGATCCCAGGCTGCCGCCCGCCAATAAGGCAAGGCGCGCACCCGAAGCCCGGCCCGACGACGCCTCCGGCAAAGACTCCCGCGATCAGAACAACGACCGCAACTTCTCGGTGGACTATCAGGGCTTCAGCAAGGTGCGTGTATCCAGAAAAAGCGATCCGGCCCGTGCCTTCATCTTCCGCCGCGACGGACTCATGGGATGGAAGCTGATCAACGTGGACCTGTGACGCAAGCTGCGCGGCAGGGCGGCGCAGACCACACAATGTCCTCGACACGGTCAGCCTTTTGGCTGACAAGCGCTCACGCGGGCCTGAAGTAAAACCGGTGCATATCCACCCTAGGAGTCCCCCGCATGTCCAATGCTCCCAGTCCACAGGAAACCGTCGCCAAGCGCATTCTCTTCATCATGGTCAACGAGCAGGGACTGCGCGCCGGTGACGGCATGAGTCCCGACAATCTCACGCATGACCTGACACGGCACGACATCGATCAGGTGCAGCAACAAGAGGCGATTGAATTTGCCAAGGACAAGGGCTGGCTGCGAGATGGCCCATATGGCGAATTGCAACTCACCGAGACAGGCTTCGCGGTCGACTGAGGTCAGCGCGCAAGCAGTTCGCGCAACTGTTGATGCTCCACGCCATCCCGCAAGGGTGGGCGCTGGTTGCGCGCCTGTTCGTAGTGGTGCGAGAACACGTCCAGCCACGCCGACAGCACCCGCGAGGCGCCCTCGTCGCCCGACAGTTCGAGGCACAGCGCCGCCACTTCGCTCGTACAGAAATGGTCGCCACGGTGCGAGCGGCGCAGACGATATGCCGAGACCTGATCCGGTTGCAGGCTGAGCACCGGAAATCCATCGAGGTACGGGCACTTGTGATACATCTTGCGCGCCTGCGACCACGTCCCGTCGAGCAAGATGAACAGCGGGCGTCTGTCATGCGGTGCGGCGCAAGCCGCGAACGAGTCCATGCCCGCCTGTACGTCGTGCACCACGCGCCGGGGTTCGGTCACGTACTCCGCGGGAAAAACGACGAAAGGCTGCCACCGCGGATCACGCAGCAGCTCAAGCAGTCCGGCATCGGCGTCGATGCGCGACCAACCGAACGCAAACGTGTCGGGCACGACATCGGCAATCAGCCAACCCGTGTTGGAAGGCTTGATCGGCTCGGCGTCGTGCATGAGCAGGCAGATGCCGGCGCGCGTGCCCGGCTGGCGCACCTCGCTGTCGCAGGTGCAATGCGAAGGCCGCAAGCGGCATCCTGCGCAACGCTCGCCCTTGGGTCCACCGCGCGCGCGAAACGGGCGCGTGCTGACGGCCAGACGCGCCGCGCGCAGTCGCGCCACGGCGTGTGGTTCGCGCTCCGAGTTCTTTAGGGCCGATGCCTGCTGATTCATGCTCATGCTCATGCGGACAGATTCCGGGCGTCAGCCCTGACGGCATTCCAGCTCGAACATCGGCACTTCGCTGTGTTCGCTGAGCCAGAGCCCGCCACCCAATTCGCGAAAACCGGCGTCCTCCAGGCCACGCCGATAGAGCGCCGCGCGGTGCCGAAACAGGCGCGGATCGGTCAGGTCCTCGTCGATCACGCCGCGCTCATAGTCTTCGCGGCTCACGGCCTCGACGTACAGACCGCCGCGCGTGAGCCGCCCCAGATTGGCCAGCGCCAGCTTGAGATCGGCCGCGCTCAGATAGGGCAGCACGCCCTGACAGATCACCAGGTCGAATAGCCCCCCGTCGCTGCGGTAATCGACCACCGAGCCCTGCTCCCAGCCAAAGCGTTCACAGAGATAGCTGCTGAACTCCACGCCGTGATAGGTTGCACCGGGAAAGTGCGCGCTCACCGCCTCGCGCCACAGGCCAATGCCGCAGCCGACATCGAGCACCCGGGCAACGGGCACGCGCAGATACGCAAGATAGGAGCAGACGAAGGAACCCAGGCGCTTCGCATGCTCGACATCGATCACGCTGGTCTTCTTGTCAAAATAAAACCGCTGGTAGTAGGACTCGTCAAACCACTGCTCGCTTGCTGATTGCACGCACTCTCCGAAAAAAGGGAAATCCCAAAAAACGCCTCGCCAAAGAAAAAAAACGGCGCGGCGAAGTATCGCCCACGCCGCTTGCCGGTGCTCACGCAGCGGTATTCATTCGCGGATCATCGCGATCAGACGTTCTTCGGTGGGCGATACAGCAGGCAGATCTTGTTGCCATCAGGATCGCGCAGGTAGGCTAGATACAGCCGCGCCGCCCCTTCGCCGCGATACCCCGGCGGGTCCTCGGCCGTCACGCCACCATGGGCAAGACCGACCGCATGCGCCTCGTTGGCCTGTTCTTCCGACAGCGCCGCAAACCCGAGCGTGCTGCCATTGCCGACACTGGCGGACTCGCCATTGATCGGTGTGCTGATCGCGAACGTCCCGCCCGAGCCGCGCCAGAAAAACCGGTTCCTGTTGGCCACGCCCGGTGCAATGCCAAGCGTGCCGAGCAGCGCGTCGTAGAACTTCCTGGATCGCTCCAGATCCTGAACACCGACCATGATGTGACTGAACAAGATGCATCTCCTTCGTTGTGATTGGGTGGACGAGAGGTTCAAGAATAGCCGATGCCCACATCCCAGCGGGCCCTGCTTCGCCGGAGCCCGCATTCATCAGCAATTACCCTAATTTGATCGAGTTCCAGCTTGCCCTAAACTGACTTTTAATAGAACCATAGTTCTGACAGGCAGACCAAACAAAAGGCAAGCGATGAGCAGTTCCATGAAGAAAATGTGGGTTGGCGGCCAGGCGGTGGATGGCGATGTGGGGGTGGCGCCGCTCGTGTCGGTGAACCCGGCCACGGGCCAGGTCAACTACGAAGTGGCCGCCGCCGGGGCCAAGGCGGCCGATGCGGCGGTGAAGGTGGCCGATGAGGCGGCGCGCGATCCGAAATGGCGCAACATGCTGCCGCCCGCGCGGGCAGCGATTCTCTCGAAGATTGCCGACGGCATGGAGCGGCGCGGCGAGGAACTGGCGCGGCTGCAGATGATCGAGAACGGCAAGGTCTGGCGCGAATGCCAGACGCAGGTGAAAAGCGCCGCCGCCACGTTTCGCTACTACGCGGCGGTGTGCGAGACCACGGGCTCCGAGGTGACTCCGGCGCGCGGCGACTATCTCTCGATGTCGGTGTATGAACCCTATGGCGTCGTCGCCGCGATCACGCCGTGGAATTCGCCGATGACCATGGAGGCGCAGAAGCTGGCGCCCGCGCTCGCCGCCGGTAACGCGGTGATTCTCAAGCCGTCGGAAATCACGCCGTCCACCGGCCTGTTGCTGGCCGAGATCGCGCAGCAGGCCGGATTGCCGCCGGGCATCCTCAACGTGCTGCCGGGCACCGGCCAGCAGGTGGGCGCGGCGCTGGTCGAGCATCCCCGCGTGCGCATGGTGTCGTTCACCGGAGGCACGGAAAGCGGCCGCCGCATTGCCGAGACCGCGGCGCGCAAGCTCATGCCGGTGGCGCTGGAGCTGGGCGGAAAGTCGCCGCACATCGTGTTCGACGATGCGCCCGTGGACGCTGCCGTGGCGGCGCTGGCGGGTGGCATTTTCGAGGGCAGCGGCCAGTCCTGCGTCGCCGGCTCGCGCGCCTTCGTGCAGCGCGGCGTGTACGACGAGGTGGTGAAAAAGCTCAGCGCCGTGGCGCGCGCGCTCAAGGTCGATCTGCCCGATGCGGCGGGTGCCGAAATGGGCCCGCTCGCCACCCTCGCGCATCGTGACAAGGTTGCGGGCATGGTGGACGCGGCGCGCGCCGCCGGTGCGCAAATTCTGGCAGGCGGCGCACGCCCCGATGGCAAACAACTCGAAGGCGGCGCGTACTACCAGCCCACGCTGATCGGCGGCATAGACAACAATGCGGCGATAGCGCAGCAGGAGATCTTTGGCCCGGTGCTGTGCATGATCGCGTTCGACGATGAGGACGATCTGATCGCGCAGGCGAACAACTCCTGCTTCGGCCTCGCCTCGGGTGTCTGGACGCGTGACTACCAGCGCGCCTGGCGCGTGGCGCGCGCGCTCGAGGCGGGCACGGTCTGGATCAACACCTACAAGCAGCTTTCGATCGCTACGCCGTTTGGCGGCTTCAAGGACAGCGGCATCGGTCGCGAAAAGGGCGTTGGCGGCATGCGTCTGTACCAGCAACCCAAGGGTATCTACTTCGGCATGGGCCAGCTCGCCTGATCCGCAGCCCGATCCGCAATGAAAGAAGAGACTTTGAAATGAGCAATCCCACACACATCGGCTTCATCGGACTTGGCGTCATGGGCGAGCCCATCTGCCGCAATCTCGCACGCAAATCCGGTGCGCGCGTGATGGCGTTCGACCTGTCGAAGGAGCCGCTTCAGCGCCTTGCCGCCGATGGCGTGAAGACCGCAGCGACGCCCGCCGAAGTCATGCAGCAGTGCGATGTGGTGTTCCTCTCCCTGCCCTCGGGCGAGGTGGTGGCGGCCCTGAGCCGCGATGCGAACGGGCTGCTCGCCAACGCGCGCGCAGGCCAGATCGTGATCGATCTGAGCACGTCGTCGGTAAACACCACGCGCGAACTCGCCGGGGAGTTTCAAGGCAGGCAGGCGCGTTGGGTCGATGCGCCCGTCGCCCGCACGCGTGCCGCGGCCGAGGCAGGCACGTTGGCGGTGTTCGTGGGAGCCACGCCGGAGCTGTTCGCGCAGGTACGCCCCCTGATCGCCACCTTCGCCGCCGACATCGCGCTCTGCGGTCCGGTCGGTTGCGGTCAGGTGGTCAAGATCCTGAACAACATGATGCTGTTTGAACACGTCGTGGCGATCAGCGAGGCCAAGAACATCGGGGAGCGCGCAGGGGTCGATCCCAAGGTGCTGTTCGAGACGCTCACCCAGGGTTCGGCCGACAGCTTTGCGCTGCGCAACCACGGCATGAAGGCCGTGCTGCCGGGCGAGTTTCCCGAACGTGCCTTTTCGGTCAGGTATGCGCAAAAAGATTTGCACTATGCGCTGCAACTCGCTGATGAAACAGGCGTGGACGCACGCGGCGCAAAGCTCGTCGATGAATGGTTCGATCAAGCGATTGCAAGCGGCGCGGGTGACCAATACCACCCGGTCATCAGCACATTGATGGCCAGAAAAGACTGAGTCCTTGTCGCCCCACGGACAAAGTCCGTGCAGCGGAATCGCTAACGCTTCTGTTGACCTATTTGAAGTTGCATTTGCACGCAAATTCGGCCGCGTTTTGTCGCAAACGAGTCGCTACGATGATCCGGTACGTTATCCTGCGTGACTGTCATGGAATCTTTGCCTCCCCAAGTTCTTCAGCAAATCCTGACGGAGGTTCTGCACGCGCGAGACATGTCTTGCATGACCTCCGAGGATGGGCAACGGCTCACGCTGCAAAACGGACTGGTGCTGGAGCCGCTGCTCATGGCCGCCGAGGCCAAATCGCCGCACGCAGCGCACACGTCGACCGTGATCGAGGTCAGCCACGCAACGCTGTTTCCCCATCCGATTTTCGAGTATCAGCATGCCAGCGGCACGACGCGCGAAGACGCCCTGCGTGATGGCTTCGAGCAGTGGGCGGACATGGATCTCGTCACGCTGACCGATGCCTGCCGGTCAACGCCCGACAGTTGCTCGGTACTCGAACTCCGCTACGAACTCGGTGACGACGGCTTCATGCGGGACCGCCAGGTTTTGCTCGGGCCGATGACGCACTATCAGGAATATGCGTCGAGCGAGTCCGAAGACCATGCGTTCTGTCCCTGTTGCCTGCTCACCAACAGCCTTGATGCGTTCGACTCCCTGCTCAGAAGCGAGCGTTTTCTGGCGATCCGCCTCTACGCCACGCGCGACGGCGAAGGGCATTGCAATGCCGATTGCCGCGTGAACGGGCAGGATTTTCCGGCCGCCCTGCCGATGCTGCGCGAATACGCGCGCACCTGGCCGGACGCCGGCATGGAGTTTCGCAAGCAGTACGTGGTGATACGCAATTCCGAGTCAAAGTCGGCACTCTCTACCTGACGCCACCCACTCCGGCGTCCACGGTGCCGAAGACCGTGACCCCGCTGGCATCGCCCGCTTGCGAACCAGGACTCTGCGCCGAGGTGCGCTGGGTCGTGCACGCGGCCAGCAACGAAGCCAGTCCCAGAACGATGACGGCGGTCGCAAGGCGTGTGGAGGAGGATCGCATGGCTGGGTTCCCTGAATTCGGCGCAGAAAAAGAAGACCATGGTAAGTCAAGGCCCCGAATGCTTTGAGCAACGCCTGTAATACCGCAAAATCGCCATGGTGAAACCGAAAGAAAAACCACCCAACCCTTACGCCGGTCTCGGGCGCGAAGAGTCGCTGCTCAGGTTCACGCGCAGCATGGGTTTTTGCAACGCGCGCTATGCGCCGATTGCGAACAAGGCGATGGCGCATCTGGGCCTGTCGGAAGCATCGACCTGGCCGCTGCTCGTGGTCGCGCGCTATGGCGACGGTTTGCGACAGGGCGTGGTTGCCGACATTCTGGGCATCAAGGCGCCATCGCTGGCTCGCCCGCTGGACCATCTGGAGCGTGAAGGCTTGATCGAGCGCCGCGACGATCCCGTCGATGGTCGCGCCAGGACGCTGCATCTGACGCGCGCCGGTCACGCGCTCACCACCCAGATCGAGGCCGCCCTCCAGCCCGTGCGCGAACAGTTATTCCAGGGCGCGAGCGATGCCGACATCCGCGCCTGCCTGCGCGTGTTCGCCCTGCTCGAAGACCGCATGGGCCGCAGCATGCCGGATGTGCAACCGCTGCCCAGAGAAGACGCGCCGCACGACTAGCGCCTGTTCACACAACGCGATCCCCGTGTGTTGTGTGAACAGGCCCTGGCATCGATGCCACCGCGCGAACATGCGGGGCCCAAGGCCGTCGCTGTCGGACGCGCCTTCAGCTCACATGCTTGCCCACGATGCCGGCAATCTCGAACATCGTCACCTTGTCCTTGCCGAACACCGGGCGCAGCTTGGCGTCGGCCAGAACGGAACGCTTGTCCGCCGGGTCCTGCAGGTTGTGGGCCTTGATGTAGTCCCAGATTTTCTTGACCACTTCGGGGCGCGAAACCGTGCCTTCGCCGATCACCGCTGCAAGTTCTGCGCTGGGCTTGAGCGTACCGACCGCAGGGGCCTTCTTCTTGGCCGGTGCCTTCTTGGCGGCAGGCGCTTTCTTGGCAGCGGCCGTGGCGGCCTTTTTGGCTGCCGGTGTCTTGGCCGATGCGGCTGCGGTCTTGCGCGGCGGGAACTTCGAGTCGCGCTTTTCGAACTCGAAATTCACCTTGCCTTCGGCGGCATCCCACACGAGGAAGGCCTTGAATGCGCGGCGCGTGCGCATGCTCACGAACTTGTCGAGCAGATCGGTCTTGCCGGTTTCGAGCAGCTTGTGCATCTGTGCGCGCTCGATCGGTTGCTGCAGGATGATCTTGCCGCTCTTGAACTTGCAGCTTGGCGTCGGCTGCTGCTGCGTTGGCACGGACTTGCTGCACACATAGTTTGCGCCGTGCTCGTACACGGGCGCTCCACAGACGGGGCAGTTGCCGAGGCTTTCCTGGCCCGAGAAATCCACCAGCTCGCCCGACTCCTCATCGGCCTTGTCGTCACCGAAGTCGAACTCGAGCTTGAAGTTGTTGTTGTCCTCATCGCGCACGATGGCGACTTCAGCGGTGAACGGCCAACCGGCCTTGGAGCGGAATCCTTCGAGCGGCCCGATGCGGCGATCACGCAGCAGCGTTTCGGCCTCCTGGGTCTCGAACGTGCGACCCGCAGGTGACTTGGTGAACGAGAAGCCACAGCCTTCGCTACCATCGCCCGCCTTGCCGGTGCAGGCGAAGCGGCGGTAGTTCTCCTTGACCACGCCGCCGCAGTTGGGGCATGGCGTCGTGAGCGTGGCGTAATCGCCGGGAATCGTGTCGCGGTCGTATTCCTTGGCCTTCTTGACGAGCTTTTCCGTCATGGCCTGAATCTGCTGCATGAAGGCTTCGCGCGAGAGTTGGCCCTTTTCCATCTGCGAGAGCTTGTATTCCCATTCGCCGGTCAGATCGGCGCGCGAGAGTTCCTCCACGCCGAGACCGCGCAGCAGCGTCATGAGCTGAAACGCCTTGGCCGTCGGGATCAGCTCGCGGCCTTCGCGCAGCATGTATTTTTCGGTGATCAGACCTTCGATGATCGCGGCGCGCGTGGCTGGCGTGCCCAGCCCCTTTTCCTGCATGGCTTCGCGCAGTTCATCGTCGTCGATCTGCTTGCCCGCGCTCTCCATCGCGCCGAGCAGCGTGGCTTCCGAATAGCGTGCGGGTGGCTTGGTCTTGAGGCCCTTGGCCTCGGCGTGGTCGGTGCGCGGCGTCTCGCCAGGTTTCACCGGCACGAGCGGCTGGCCTTTCTCGCCTTCCTTCGCGCCATCGACCTCATTGGCGGCTTCCTTGCCGTAGATCGCCAGCCAACCGGGCTTGACCAGCACCTTGCCCTCGGTCTTGAAATTGTGGCCCACGACCTGGCTGATGCGCGTGGTGACCTGGTATTCGGCGCTCGGGAAGAACACCGCCATGAAACGGCGCACCACGAGGTCATAGAGCTTCTGTTCGGCTTCCGAGAGACCAGAGGGTGCCTGCGTGGTCGGGATGATGGCAAAGTGATCCGACACCTTGCTGTTGTCGAAAATGCGCTTGCTCGGACGCACGTAGTTGTCGTCGAGCGCCTGCTTGGCGAACGGCGCGAGATGGCGCATGCCACTCGTGGCGAGCATGCCGAAGGTTTCCCTGGCGACCGGCAGATAGTCCTCGGGCAGCGCGCGCGAATCGGTACGCGGATAGGTCAGCGCCTTGTGGCGCTCGTACAGGCTTTGCGCGAGCGCGAGCGTGGTCTTGGCCGAGAAGCCGAATTTGCCGTTGGCCTCGCGCTGCAGGCTGGTCAGGTCAAACAGCAGCGGCGATGCCTGCGTGGTCGGCTTGGATTCCTCGGTCACCGTGGCGGGCTTGCCGCGCACGGCGTCGGCAATGGTGACGGCGTCCCTGTGGTTCCAGAGGCGGTCGGCCCTGGCCTCCGGGTCCTCGGATTTCTTCCACTTGGGATCGAACCACTTGCCGAGATAGTCGCCCGACTCGGCATGAAAGCCTGCGTGCACCTCCCAATAGTCGCGGCTCACGAACTTGCGGATTTTTTCCTCGCGCTCGACCACCAGCGACAGCGTCGGCGTCTGCACGCGGCCCACCGTGGTCAGGAAGAAGCCGCCATCGCGCGAGTTGAACGCGGTCATCGCACGCGTGCCGTTGATACCCACCAGCCAGTCGGCCTCGGAGCGGCTGCGCGCGGCGTTGGCCAGGCCCTGCATCTGCGCGTCGCTGCGCAGATGCTTGAAGCCGTCGCGGATCGCCTGCGGCGTCATGCTCTGCAGCCAAAGGCGCTGCACCGGCTTGCCGAGCGCGCCCTTGGCACCGCCCGCGTATTGCTCGATCAGGCGAAAGATCAGTTCCCCTTCGCGGCCCGCGTCACAGGCGTTGATGAGTTCGGTGACGTCCTTGCGCTTGGCCTGCTTGACCACCGCGTTCAGGCGCGTCTTGGTCTTGTCGACCGGTTTCAGATCGAAGAACGGCGGAATCACCGGCAGGTGCGCAAAACTCCATTTGCCGCGCTTGACGTCGAACTGCTCGGGGCCTGAATCTCCACGAGGTGACCAACGGCGCTCGTGACCACGTAGCGCTCGCTCTCAAAATATTCGTCGTGCTTGTCGAACTTTCCCGCAACGGGCGTAAGCGCCCGCACGATGTCCTGTGCAACCGACGGTTTCTCTGCAATGACCAGCGTTTTATTCATTTGATGTGGGTTCGCCTTCCGGCGCTTCTACAATTCGGCTTCACGCGCGCACGCGCACGCATGTGTACATATTCAAACTAACAGAGTTTTCAGCCATGGCTCGCAACGCACCCTCCAATATCCCGATGATTCCGTCGGGTCGCCGCATCCAGACGCGCCAATCGGGCGTGCATGGAAAGGGCGTATTCGCGTTGCAGGACATTGCGGAGGGCGAGGTCATCATCGAGTACATCGGCGAGGTGATCGGCTGGCAGGAGGCGCAGGATCGGCATCCGCACGACCCCAGGCAACCCAACCACACCTTCTACTTCCATGTGGACGAAGACCACGTCATCGATGCAAAACACGGCGGCAATTCGGCGCGCTGGATCAACCATAGCTGCGATCCCAACTGCTACGCAGATGAGATCGACGGCCGGATTTTCATCACCGCCCTGCAAAACATTCCTGCTGGCGAAGAGCTCAACTACGACTACGGCCTGATTATCGAGGAGCGTTATACCGCGAAACTCAAAGCCGAATATCCCTGCTGGTGTGGCAGCGAAAACTGCCGGGGCACGCTGCTGGCCCCGAAACGCGGCTGGGTGCCCAAGGGAATGGAGCCCGCCGGGAAGAAGAAAAAGTCGAAATCGGCCGATAAAGCAAAGAAATCAGATTCAAAAAAGATAGCTAAACCGAAGCAGAAAAAAACCGACGCGCACCAATCGGCGGACAAGGACCAGAGCAAGGCCAAAGCAAAGCACAAGCCCAAGGACAAGAAGCCAGGCAAGGCCGGGGGCAAGAAAAAGTGAGCGGTTCGCCCCGCGCACAGCCGGTTCGCTGGCCCGCCGAGGCCGTCTGGCAGGCCGTCGTCGCCGATGTGCCGGACTTCAGCGTGGAAATCGTACCAAGCATCGATTCCACCAATACCGAACTCATGCGCCGCGCGCGCGCCGGTCGCTGCGAGCCGATTCTGCTCGTGACCGAGGAACAGACCGCCGGGCGGGGGCGTCTGGGTCGCCCGTGGCAGAGTCAGGAAAGCCCGCATGCCGCGCAGGAGCGCGGCCCGGCCTCGCTCATGATGTCGCTCGGCCTGCCGCTCGCCCCCCGGGAATGGTCCGGACTGTCGCTGGCCGTGGGCACCAGCGTGGCGGACAGCATACAGCCCGAAATTCCGCGCGACGGCAGCGGCGTGCCGCGCGTCGGCCTCAAATGGCCCAACGATCTGTGGCTGGCAGGTGATCGCAAATTCGGCGGCATTCTTGTCGAGACCGCGAGCCTGGTCGCGCCCCAGGGCTCACTGCCGCAGGAAGACGCGAGCGGCACGCGCTACGTCATCGTCGGCGTTGGCCTGAACGTGCTGCCCCGCCCGGGCGAGGGCATGACCACACAGCCCGCGTGCCTGGCCGAGATCGATGGCCGCTGGACGGCACCTGAAGCCCTCTTGCGCGTGGTCCCACCACTGGTCAGGACCCTGCAAACCTTCGCACGCGCGGGCTTCGCACCGTTCAAGAGCCGCTTCGCCCAGCGCGACCTGCTGTCGGGTCGCGCCGTGCACCTGAGCAATGGCGCGAGCGGCATCGCGCGCGGGGTGAGCGATGACGGCACCCTGCTGATCGAAACCGGCGCGGGCTTGCAGCCGGTCAACAGCGGCGACATCAGCGTGCGCCCGATCGGACAGGCGTTGCCGGGCATCGCACACTAAAATCGACCCTCACAAAGCAATAGCAAAGAACACAAAGCTTCAGAGGGAAGGCCACCACACATCATGTTGCGAATCGCCGTACTGGTTCTCCTGCTCGCCAACGCGGGCTACTACGCCTGGTCTCAGGGCATGCTGCGCTCGATGGGCTGGGGGCCGTCCGTGCAGGTCGAACCGCAGCGGCTGAACCAGCAGATCGAGCCGCAGAAGATGCAGGTCACGCCCATCAAGCCAGGCGAGCAGACCGCCGCCGTGCGCGTCCCTGCCGCTTCGACCACCGCCCCGGCCACCGTCGCCGCGTCGAACACGCCATCGGCGGGCGCAGCCTCGTCGGCCTCGGCGGCTGCCGCCAGTGCTCCTGCCACGCCACCGATTCCTCCCGCCGCCGCCAGCAGCGCCCACGTGCGCACCGTGTGCCTGCAAGCAGGTCCGCTTGACGAACAGCAGGCGCAGGCGTGGCGCTCGGCAGCGCGTGGCGTGCTGCCCGATTCGAGCTGGAAGCTCGATGCGTCGTCGGTTTCGGGTCGCTGGATGGTCTACATCGGCAAACTGGCGGACGACGAGGCTGTCGCGAAGAAACGCGCCGAACTCAAGACCCTGCAAATCGACTACGACCGCCCCGGCCCTGCCTTCGAGCCAGGCCTGTCGCTGGGCCGTTTCTCCAGCGAGGAAGCCGCCCAACGCATGCTCACGCAGCTCACGGGCAAGGGCGTGCGCACCGCCAAGGTGGTGGTCGAGCGCAAGGAGGCGAGCACCTACACGCTGCGCCTGCCAGCGGTGGACGAGGCCACGCGCGCCCGGCTGCAGCGCGACTTCAAAACCGCGCTGGCTGGCAAGCCATTGCAAGGCTGCAATTGACGACCGTGGCCAGCACCTGAGCGACTACAGCTTGCGCGGATCGGTCTTGAGCAGCCACTCCACCAGATCACGCAGATCCTGCTTGAGCTTGTCAAACCCGGGCTGGATGATCTCCAGCGTCTCTTCGTTCATGTAGATCTTGCGGTTGATCTCGATCTGGATGCTGTGGCGATGCTCTTCGGGTTGCCATAGCGCCGCACGAGTTCGACGCCCTTGTAGGGGTGGTTGTATTCCACGTCGTGGCCGCGCGATCGCAAAAAGTCGCAGACCATCATCGACAGTGCGGGCGAGGCCGTCGTGCCATCGCGGTCGCCGACCACGAAATCCGCATGTTCGAGCCCCGGATGCAGCGTCGCATGGCTTGCCGCCACCGAAGGCATCGAATGGCAGTTGATGTGGATGCTGTAGCCGTGGCGCGCATGCGCAGCGTCGATGGCCTGCGACACGGCGGCGTGGTAGGGCGTCCAGCACTCGGCAATGCGGCGCTGGCCTTCCTCGACCGTCAACTGGCGCTCGTAGATCGCCTGTCCATCGTCGGTATAGCGCCAGATCAGCCCCTTGCCGAGGCGCACCTTCTGCAGCGTGACCTCGTCCTCGGTCACGCCATGCGGCCATTCGCCGTCGAACAAATCGACATCGACTTCGGTGGTGTCGCGATTGGCGTCGAGATAGATGCGCGGGAAAAGCGCCTCGATCCACGCCACACCCATCAGCGGCGCGAAGTCGTAGAGCTTTTCGACATGCGTGTCCTCGGCCTGCCGCAATACCGAACGCGGCAGCACGGAGCCGAAATCATCGGGATAGTCGGTGCCGCTGTGCGGCGAATCGAGCACCAGCGGCGTGCTGCCGGGCGCAACGCTGAATCGCCTGTGGGTGGCGCTGCCTGATGAGCGGGAAGAATCTGTCATGGGCTGTTGTCTCACTTCGTCGTGTTTCTGCACGTCGCGAAACCCGCCAGCGTGGCCGCATCGTCATCAAGGCTTCATCGACGTGTGAGGAGCAGCATAGCCTGAGCCTCAACGGCATTGAGTCGCAAAAGGTTATTTTGGCGCTGCCACTCTCGCTGGATCTCTACGCCAACGTTCTGATCGGCAGATCCCGCATGCGCTTGCCAGTCGCAGCGAAGATCGCGTTGGCTATCGCTGGCGCAACCGGCGGCAGCGGCGGTTCACCGACCCCGCCGGGCGGGGTTTGCAGGCGGTTGTTGATCAGGTGCGTGCGGACCACGGGCGGCGATTCGTTGTGGCGTGCGATCTCGAACTGGTGGAAATTGCTTTGCATCACCGCGCCCTTCTCGAACGTGAGGTCGCTCTTGAGCGCGATGCTGAGGCCCATGATCACCGAGCCCTCCATCTGCGCGCGGATGCGCTCGGGCGTGATCTGAGGTCCGCAATCGAGCGCCATGTCCGCCGCAAGCACGCGCACCTCGCCCTTGTCGTTCACCTCCACCTCGACCACGGTGGCGGCATAGGTCAGAAAGCTGTAGCTGAATGCGAGCCCCAGGCCGCGTCCCTTGGGCAGCTTGCGACCCCACTTCGCGCCTTTGCACGCGGCCTCGATCACCTCGCGCAGACGGCCGGTATCCAACGGATAGACCTCGGGCGACTCGGAATAATTCCAGCCGTCCTCGAATTCCTTCAGCGGATTGAGCTTGCGCGCAGGGCCGATCAGTTGGAGCGCATATTCCTTGTGATCCCTGCCCGCGCGATGCGCCAGCTCGGCGATGAAGCACTGCGTCGCAAACGCGTGCGGGACGTTGTAGACCGAGCGGAACCAGCCGATGCGCGTATGCGCCGGCACCTTGCCGGTCTCCACGCGGAAATTCGGAATCTTCCATGGCAGGTTGACCGCGCCCATGCCAAGTTCCGGGGCACTTTCGCCCTGTGCGGACGAGTCGAACAGCGAGCTGATCGTGGGTGCGACGGTGCGGTGCAGCCATGCCTCGGGCATGCCGTCCTTGCCGATCACGGCCTCGAGGTGTTCGAGCGAGACCGCGTGATAGAAATCGTGCTGGATGTCGTCTTCGCGCGTCCAGACCACCTTCACCGGCTTGCCCGGCATGGCCTTGGCGATGATGGCCGCCTCGGTCACGAAATCGGCCTTGGACTTGCGCCCGAACGCTCCGCCAAGCAATTGCGGATGCACCGCAACCTTGTCCTTGGCAAGACCGAGCTGCTTGACCACGCCATCGCGCGCATTCTGCGGGTCCTGCACGCACGCCCAGACGTCGCAACGGTCTCCATCGATCAGCACGGTGGCCGATGGCGGCTCCATCGACGCATGTGCGTGGTGCGGGATGTAGTACTCGGCGGTCACGCGCTGCTGGTCGCTGGCCTTGCTCCATGCGGCGCCTGCATCGCCGTTGTTGCGCACCACCTTGCCGGGTTCGCGCGCGGCCTTCTCCATGGCTTTTCGGTACTCGGCCGAATCGTAGGAGGCGTGCTCGCTCTCGCTCCACTCGATCACGAGCGCCTTGCGCCCCTGCATCGCCGCCCAGGTGTTGCTTGCCACCACCGCCACGCCGCCGAGCGGCTGAAACGCCGGCGATCCGGTGTACGCGGGAATCTGCATCACCTTGATCACTCCGGGCACCTTGAGCGCGGCGTCGCTGTTCACGCTCTTCACTCCGGAGCCCAGCACCGCAGGCCGCGCAACCACGGCGAACACCATGCCGGGCATGTGCGGATCGATGCCGTATTTGGCGCGACCGCGACCGATGTCCTCCAGGTCGATGGCGCGCACCTTGTCCTTGCCGATGTAGCGAAATTCCGACTCCTTCTTGAGCCTGCGCTGACCGGCCTGCGGCACCGGCTGCTTCGCCGCGTCCTCTGCAAGTTCTCCGTAGCCGAGCTTGCGCCCCGTCTTCGAGTGCACGACCTGATGCAGCGTCGCCTTGACCTCGCCCACCGGCACCGACCAGCGCGCGGCGGCAGCGCCTTCGAGCATCTGCCGCGCCGCCGCGCCCACGCGGCGCATCGGCATGAGGAAGTGACGCACGCTGCGTGAACCATCGACGTTCTGATTGCCGTAGCGCGCCTCGTCCCCATCGGCCTGCACCACCTTCACGCGCGCCCAGTCGGCCTCCATCTCGTCGGCCACCACCATCGGCAGACTGGTGCGCACGCCTGTGCCCATTTCCACGCGATGCGCAACGATGGTGACCGTGCCATCGGTGGCGATCTTCACGAACACCAGAGGGTCATCGACCGTTCCACCGGGCATGGAATCGGCACCGTATTTCTTGCCCGCGTCCTGCGCGTGGACAACGCCCTGCATGCTCACCGCCAGCATCAGGCCCGTGACGGCACCGGCCTTGAGCAGCGAGCGGCGATTGAGCGCGCCGCGCTGTGCATCCGAAAATATCTGCGACATCACTGACCTCCCTTGCTGAGCAAATCGGCCGCATGCCTGACCGCCGCGTGAATGCGGAAATACGTTCCGCACCGGCAAAGGTTGCCGCTCATGGCGTTGGTGATGTCCTCATCGCTCGGCGCCGCGTTGGTCTTGAGAAGACCGACCGCCGACATGATCTGCCCGGCTTGGCAATAGCCGCACTGCGCCACATTGAGTTCGACCCAGGCGGCCTGCACGGCACGCCCCACGCGGTCGCCCTCCATGTTCTCGATGGTGTTGACCTGCTTGCCGGCGGCAGCCGAAACCGGCGTGACACAGGAGCGTATCGGCGATCCATCGAGATGCACCGTGCAGGCACCGCACAGCGCCATGCCGCAACCGAACTTCGTGCCCGTCATGCCGAGTTCGTCGCGCAGCACCCAGAGAAGCGGTGTCTGCGGATCGGCCTGTACGGCCTGCTCCTTGCCATTGATCGAAACGTTGGTGGTCATCGTGGAGATCTTTCTTGTGGGAGGGCGCGCAATGGATCGTGAAAGTGCGCCGTTGCCTGCATTGCTGCGCGTCCATCATGACCGCCAATATTGATACGCGTCAAGCAACAGACGCCCGAGTGACGACCGGACGCGGTGACCATTTGTGAAAAAATCGGGTGCCATGCAACCCAGCCACCCCGCTTTGCCCACCCTCGTCATCCTCGCCGCAGGGCTGGGCGCTCGTTTTCGCGCCGCCGGTGGGCATACGCACAAGCTCGACGCACCGCTTGCCGGTATCCCCGTGTTGCAGAGATCGCTGGATGCGGCGCGGCAATCGGGCCTGCGCCTGCACGTGGTCCGCCCGGGCGACGGCGGGGATGGCATGGGCGACTCGATTGCCGCGGGTGTTCGGGCCGCGAGCGATGCCAATGGCTGGCTGATCATTCCCGCAGACCTGCCGCTGTTGCTGCCGCAGACGCTCACGCTGATGGCACAGGCGCTTGCGCGGGGATCACACGAGGTCGTGGTGCCGCACTACCGGGCGCAGCAGGGCCACCCCGTGGCGTTCGCCGCAAGCTGCTTCGCGCGACTGACGGCGCTCGCGGGCGACCGGGGCGCGGCATCGATCGTGCGCGAAGCGCGCGAGCGGCAACAGGTGCTCGATCTGGAGATCGACGACATCGGCTGCATCACCGACATCGACACACCGCAGGATCTCGCCCGTGCCGAAGCACTGCTGCTCCGTCGCTCGCCGCTCACGTCTCTGCCGCGCTGATGATGATGCGCCGCGCGCGGTCCACGAGCGGCTTGTCGATCATCTTGCCGTCAACGGTCGTCGCAGCCCCGGCGCTTGCATCGATGGCGACCAGCACGCGCCGCGCCCAATCGAGTTCCTGCGCCGACGGCGCGAACGCGGCATTCACGGCGGCCACTTGCGCCGGATGAATGCAGAGCTTGGCACCAAAACCCAGCTGACGCGAACGCCGCGCGTCCTTTTCAATCGACTCCGCATCATGGACACTCACGCTCACGCCATCGATGGGCGGCAACAGCCCGGCACGCACCGATTCGAGGACGATCTGCGTGCGCACCGCGTCGAGCGCGTGATCCTCATCGGCAATGCCGCTTTCGGTGGAAAAATCCACGCTGCCAAAGGACAGTTGCGCAACCCCCACAACTGCGCAGATGGCCGCGAGGTCAAGGCAGGCGGCAACCGTCTCGACCAGCGCAATCACGCGCCTGCCCGCAAGCCCCGCGACCACCTGCGCGAGTGACTGCGCATCGGCCTTGGGCAGCATGAGCGCAGCGTTCGGCGTGCGCGCGAGCATGGCCAGATCGTCATCGAACCACGGCGTGCCAAAGGCATTGATACGCACGATTGCAGCCCTGTCCGTGCCGTCCAGCCAGACGCGCACCTGCTCGCGCGCATGGGACTTCATCTCCATGCCGACCGCGTCCTCGAGATCGAGAATGATCTCGTGCGCACCACTGGCCGCCGCCTTGTCGAACCGCTCGGGACGGTCGCCGGGAACAAAAAGAAAGCTGCGCGCGATGCGGGTCATAGGTCTTGGTCCGTTGGCTTCGGGATGCCTCGATTCTGCCGCCACTCGAAGATCACGTCCTGCGAGGTGGTGATCGCGCGCCGTCAGTGCCAGGACAGCGCCACGAACTGCACGCTGAACCGCGCCCCCGGGCTGGCAGCGCCGGGGCGGGCGTCTTCAAGCCTGACCTCGCCGCCGTGCTGACGTGCGATCTCGCGCACGATGGGCAGGCCCAGGCCGGAGCCGTCCGCCTCGGTGCCGAGCGCGCGGTAGAACGGCTGGAACACGAGTTCGCGCTCGGCCTCGGGCACGCCGGGGCCGGAGTCTTCGACCTGCACCATGACCACGCGTCCAAAGGTGTCGGCCAGCACGCGCGCGGTGACCATGCCGGGCCTGTCGGGTGCCGAGGGCGTGTAGTTGATGGCGTTGTCCAGAAGATTGCGCACCAGTTCCTTGAGCAGCGTGGCGTTGCCTTCCACGTAGACGCCGGGCGAGCCGGGTTCGGCGCCCTCGTAGCCGAGATCGATTCCCTTGTCGAGCGCGCGCGGCACGCTGTCCTGCACGACCTCGATCACCAGCCGCGCAAGATCGACACGCTGGCGTTGCAGGCCCGATGTGCTGCCCCCTTCGGCGCGCGCCATCGACAGCAGTTGATTCACGGTATGCGTCGCGCGTATCGAGGAGCGGCCAATCTGCTTGAGCGAGAGTTTGAGTTCCTCGGTGCTGGTGCCCTCGCGCTGCGCGAGATCGGCCTGCATGCGCAGCCCCGCCAGCGGCGTCTTGAGCTGGTGCGCGGCGTCGGCGAGGAAGCGCTTTTGCGTGGCGATGGATTCGTTCAAGCGGCGCAGCAGATCGTTGACCGAGTCCACCAGCGGCGCCACCTCCATCGGCACCGCCTTGTGGTCGAGTGGCGAGAGATCGTCCGGCTTGCGCGCGCGAATGCGCTCTTCGAGCAGATGCAGCGGCTTGATGCCGCGCGCAAGCGCCAGCCACACCAGCAAGACCGCGAGCGGCATGATGACGAATTGCGGCAGCATCACGCCCTTGATGATTTCCGTGGCAAGCACGCTGCGTTTGGAGCGTGTTTCGGCCACCTGCACCAGCGCGGCGGGCGCGTCGGGCAATGGCACGCGCACCCAGATATAGGCGATGCGGATGTCGACGCCGCGCATCTCCGCATCACGCAGCCGTACCTCGCCGGAGAACGGCTTTTCCTCGTCCGACGGCCTGGGCAGGTCGCGCTCGCCCGAGAGGAACCGGCCGTCCGGCGCAATCACCTGGTAGTAGATGATGTCCGACTCATCGGCGCGCAGTATCTCGCTCGCCGGTTGCGGCAGATTGAACTGCACCTTGTCCTTGTTGACCGAAACGAGCTGCGCGAGCGCCTGTGCGTTGTATTCGAGCGCCCGGTCGAACGGCTTGTTCGCAAGGCCCTGCGCCACCAGCCAGGTGAGTGCCAGACTCACCGGCCACAGCACAAGCAGCGGCGTGAGCATCCAGTCCAGGATCTCACCAAACAGGGAACGCTGCTCGCGCTGAAAAATCTTCAATGCCGGGCCTGCAAACGAAGAAAAAGACGAATCATCACAGTATCACCTACCAGCCATTCGCGACGCTGACGCGCACTGACGGGCGGGCCACCGGGGAACCACCATCCTCCCACCGGCACCGCCAAAGCTCGCGCGGCAAAAGTAAGTCACCCAGGAATTTTTTCGAGGCAGTAGCCCAGGCCGCGCACGGTGGCTATGCGGATCGGCCCTTTTTCGATCTTCTTGCGCAGACGGTGGATGTAGACCTCGATGGCGTTGTTGCTAACCTCTTCGCCCCACTCGCACAGCCGCTCGACCAGTTGATCCTTGCTCACGAGTCGGCCTGCGCGCTGCAGCAGCACCTCCAGCAAGCCGAGTTCACGCGCCGACAGTTCGACCATCTTGCCGTCGATGGTGGCGACGCGACCGGTCTGGTCGTAGGTCAGCGGGCCATGCTTGATGACGCTGGTCGCGCCGCCCATTCCGCGCCGCGTGAGCGCACGCACCCGGGCCTCCAGTTCCTGAAGGGAAAACGGCTTGGCCATGTAATCGTCCGCGCCGTAGTCGAGGCCCTGTACGCGCTCTTCCACGCTGTCGGCGGCAGTGAGGATCAATACCGGCATGGCCGAGCCGCGACTGCGCAGTCGCTTGAGCACTTCGAGCCCGTGCATCCTGGGCAGGCCGAGATCGAGAATCAGCAGATCGAATTCGTTGTTGGTCAACAGCGCAGAGTCGGTCTCGGACCCATTGGCCACGTGATCCACCACCGCACCCGACGCCCGCAGCGTGCGCAGCAGCCCATCGGCCAGAACCTGATCATCTTCAGCGATGAGAATGCGCATTACCCGTCTCCATGTTTCCGGTGGTGGCGCGCTCGTGAATGAGCGCCCTTGATTGGCCGTGCTCTCAATCGACGCACCGGATTTGTCACCGTCCCGTCACGGGAAAGTGATTTAGTTGCGCCGCAGGGCAATACCGAAATTGTAGGGTCGCGAGCGCGCTCGCGTCCGCAAAAGGTATCTGTCGTGCAATACGCGAACCACTACACCGCCCATGAGCCTCACCGTCGCAGACATCGTCCACCTGTTCGAAACCCGAGGCGATGCGCAATACGACGGCGAACCCGTCACCCAGCTCGAACATGCGCTGCAATCGGCCCACCTGGCCGAGCAGTCCGGCGCCGCAAGCCCCCTCATCGCCGCGGCCCTGCTCCATGACCTCGGCCACCTGCTGCACGACATGCAGGGCTCACCCACCGCGCACGGCGTGGACGACGTGCACCAGTACCGCTGCATTCCCTTTCTGCGCGGGCTCGTTGGCGAAGCCACGCTCGCGCCGATTCGCCTGCATGTGGACGCCAAGCGCTATCTCTGCCTGCACGAGCCCGGTTACCTCGCGTCGCTGTCCGCCGATTCGGTGCGCAGCCTGCGACTGCAAGGCGGCGTGTTCACCGAAGAGCAGGCGCAAGCATTTGCCGCCCGCCCGTTCGCGCGCGATGCGCTGGCCTTGCGACGCTGGGACGACCTTGCCAAGACGGCCAACGCCCGCGTTCCCGAGCTTGCGCATTTCATCCGTCACGTCGAGGACGCCAGGGCCACGCTCACGCATCCGGCAACGTGAAGGCCATCGCGTGGTCAATCACGTACAGCCAGCAGCCATCCGCCTGTCTGCGAATGACCCCGGCCGTCGCACCTGTGGGCCCGCGGTGCAGGACCAGTTGGAGCACTGGGCGCGTCACCCCAATTCGCCATAAGCCTCCAATCCCAGCGTGACCACGGTCGCCACCTCCGCACCCACGGCCTCGCGAAACTCCGCTTCGGCTTGGGCGACCGCCGATTCGAACGCCTTGAGCCACGCCAGCCCGGTCGCTGTGAAGCGCACGATGCGCGCGCGGGCATCGTGCGGATCGGGCTCTCTGGTCACGAGGCCCCAGGCCTCACATTGATCGACCAGGCTGGCCATGGCCTGCTTGGTCATCCCGGCGGATTGCGCGAGATCGGTCAAGCGATCACCGGCGAGCGACAGATGCCGAGTGATGTGGATGTGCGCGGCACTCACCTGCTCGCGCGCCGCGAGATTGGACAGCGCAAGCGGCACCTGCACGTCATGTGCCATGAGCTGGTAGACGCGCTCATCGAAGCGGCGCATGGCGTGACCCAGAAGGCGGCCCAGATGGGTCTCGCGCCACGCGTCGGACGCGGGCGTTGCGGGATGGAGTTCGGTCATTTTCAGGCCTTGGTGCGTTGTCTCATATTGTCAGGCAAACTGACCAAAATTTGCTTTGACAGGAAAGTATCCCCGCCTAAACTACTGTTCAAGCACACAGACTGTATTTAAAAACAGTTCTATTCAAATCAAGATCGGACATCGCAATGGCAACGAGCAAGAGGACACCCACCATGGACACCACTGTGAAGAGCACCGCAGGTACGGCTGACAACAGCGAAAAGGCCAAGGCTTTGCAGGCCGCGCTGGCGCAGATCGAAAAGCAATTCGGCAAGGGCACGATCATGCGCCTGGGCGAAGGCGAGGCCATTGCCGACATCCAGGTGGTTTCCACGGGCTCGCTCGGCCTCGACGTGGCGCTCGGCGTGGGTGGCCTGCCGCGCGGTCGCGTGATCGAGATCTACGGCCCCGAAAGCTCGGGCAAGACCACGCTCACGCTGCAGGTGATTGCCGAGATGCAAAAGCAGGGTGGCACCTGCGCGTTCATCGACGCGGAACATGCGCTCGATACCAGCTATGCACAGAAGCTCGGCGTGAATCTCTCCGAGATGCTGATCAGCCAGCCCGACACCGGCGAGCAGGCGCTCGAGATCGTCGATTCGCTGGTGCGCTCCGGCGCGGTGGACCTGATCGTGATCGACTCGGTCGCCGCGCTCACCCCCAAGGCCGAAATCGAAGGCGAGATGGGCGACGCCCTGCCTGGCCTGCAGGCGCGCCTGATGAGCCAGGCGCTGCGCAAGCTCACCGCGACGATCAAGAAGACCAACTGCATGGTCATCTTCATCAACCAGATCCGCATGAAGATCGGCGTGATGTTCGGCTCGCCCGAAACCACCACCGGCGGCAACGCACTCAAGTTCTACGCCTCCGTGCGCCTCGACATCCGCCGCACCGGCACCATCAAGAAGGGCGACGAGGCCATCGGCAACGAGACCCGCGTAAAGGTGGTCAAGAACAAGGTGTCGCCGCCGTTCAAGACCGCCGAGTTCGACATTCTGTTCGGCGAAGGCATCTCGCGCGAAGGCGAAATCATCGACATGGGCGTGAATGCGCGCATCGTTGAAAAGAGCGGCGCATGGTATGCCTACAACGGCGAAAAAATCGGCCAGGGCCGAGACAACTCACGTGAATTCCTGCGCGAGAACCGCGATCTGGCCATCGAAATCGAGAACAAGGTGCGCGAATCACTGGGCATTCCACCGATCGGCGTGACCGCCGTTACGGCCGCCCCGCCGCCGACAAGGACGCGGCGGAAGACGGCGACGAGGCCTGATCAGGCCCTGAGCCACGACGCGTTTCAGGAAACAGTTTTCTTTGCAATTGTCGAATCATTTTCGACTTGATGGGCCGTGCAGCCGTTCAGGCTGAACGGCCCCTTTTTGCATTTCAGATTCGCTCATGCGGAAAGACCATGGGATTCGCCAAACTCTCGCTCAAAGGCCGCGCGCTGAGGCTGCTCGCGCAGCGCGAACATTCGCGCCTGGAGCTTGAAACCAAGCTCGCGCAACATGTCGAGGAAGGCGAGAATCTGGCCGCAATCCTCGACGATCTCGAAGCCAGGCAATTCATCAATCCGGAGCGCGTGGCCGCGTCGGTCGTGCACCGCCGAGCCGCGCGCATGGGCACGCAGCGCGTGGTCCACGAACTGCGCAGCAAGGGGCTCGACGATGCGCTCATCAAGGCCACGGCGGCGCAATTGCAGGCAACGGAATTCGAGCGCGCGGCCGCCGTATGGAAAAGCAAGTTTGGCGGCAGACCGCCCGCCGAAACCCCGCAGGAGCGCGCCAAACAGATGCGCTTTCTGGCATCGCGCGGATTCAGCGGCGAGCTGGTGCGCAAGGTACTCAAGACTGCGGGCAAGGACGACGGCGACGACGTCGCTTGATCCGGTCGCGCCGGCTGGATACTACTTGGACGCGTCACTCACGGCGGCCAACACGCTGATCACCACCAGCATCGCGCCCACCACGACGACCACCCAGTTCCACGCGCTCAGCGATGCGTTGCGATCAAAGGGCACCGAACCCAGTTGCCTTTCGTTCAGGCGGTTCGCATGCGCCTGCACCGGCAGCAGAAAGACAAAGCCGAAGATGCTCAGCAACGCCCAGACATGGGGCAGAACATCCAGCAGGTTCACCGCGACGTAACCCACGGTGAGCAATCCGGCCTGCAGGGGGAGCCGCCATCGGTTTTTGCCTCCAGCGTGCGCACGCGGCGAAACAGCGGGTAGCAAAAGAACAGGAACAGCAGCGTGCGCCGCGCGGGGGAAAAATCGCACCCGCCATTCCATACGCGCACGTGCCGCCAGTGGGCATGGAACCAGTAGAGGTGATAAAGACCCATCGTGCAGATGCTCAGCACGGCCAGCTTGCGCAGCGAGACGGGAAAGAACGGCGGCTGGTTCATGGGTGTCGTCACGCACCCGCGCCAGGACGGCGTGCCGCATGCGCATGAAGTGCCATCAACCGAGCAGCCGCTCCGGATTGGCGTTCAGCTTGACCAGCGCATCGCGGGTTGCGCGCATGGTGAGCGCCTCTTCCTCCTGCGCGACCAGCAGGCCCGATTGCAGGTAGGTGCCAAGGCGGCGCAACTGGATCAGATAGCTCGTGCCGTCGATGGCGGCAAACAGATGCAGCTTCTTGCGTCGGCTGTGCCAGGCATATTGCACCTGCGCCGACGAGCCGTTGTGGTCGAGCGTGAACCACGCGCCCAGCGGCATCTGCTGGGCCCAGCGCACGACCTCGTCGCGCACGGGCGAGCCGTTGTCGGGGATCACGTGAATCGACGAGGCGTCGATGCCGAGCAGCATTTCCACGTTCTCCGACGACAGCTCGAAGTCGCCCGCGTCGGTGTCGCCGATCACGTCTTCCAGATTCGCCAGACGCTGGATCATGGCGTCGATGTACTCGCGCGGAATCGTCGCGGTCTTGGAGAGGAAGGCATCGGCCAGCGTGTCGGTCAACACCTTGATCAGCGCGTCCTGCGGCGCGCCGGTCACGCCCGTGAGGGACAGGCCGTGGCGCAGGTTCTGCAGCAGATTGGGCAGATTCTGGATCACCTGCGCGCGCTCGGAGCGATGCGGTTTGGCGCTCGCCGCCCAGACCAGATCGGCGGCCGTACGCTTGAGTGCCACAGTCTCGTCATGCTGCGGGCCGCTGCGCACGGCGGACACCGCCAGCACCTCGGCCCAGTTCTTGAACAGGAACTCGCGAATCTCGTCGCGCACCTGCATGTCCTTGAGCATGTCGCGCAACTCGATCGTGTACTGCACCGAGAGCGTCTCGCGCTGCTCGACCTGCTGCGCCACGCCGACGATCTTCTGCGTGCTCTTGCTCTCGGCGAGCGACTTGGCGATGAAGCGCTCGAATTCCTCGAACACGAGCTGGAACACACGGCTGCCGGTCTCGGGATACTGCTCGATCACCTGCACCACGCGCCGCACCTCAGCCTCTAGCGCCGTGCCGTTGATGGTGGCCGCGTCGAAGCCGAGCACGCACGCGCCCATGCGGTCAATCAGTTGCCGGGCCGGATGCGTGACGTTGTTGAAGAACTCGGGCTCTTCCAGCGCCACGCGCAGCACCGGCACCTGTAGCCGCGCAAACCATACGCGGATCGAGGGCGGCAGGCGGTCCTCGTTCAGGATGCTCTGGAACATCAGCGCCACCACTTCGATGATGGCTTTTTCGCTGGCGCTCGAGGCTTTCTTCTTGAACTCGGCGGCGCGCTCGCGGACCGCGCCGATGACCTGATTGACCACCTGCGGGGTGTAGTCCTGCGGCTTGGTCAGCGCTGCCATGCCGCCGGGCACGGTCAACAGCATGGTGTCGGGCGACATGGCGTGGTAGTTGGTCATCGCCTGCACCAGCGCGGCGGAGGCCGGTGGTGCGTTGACCATGTCGTAGTTCATGGCCGGCTGCGTGAGCAGGTTGCGCAGTTGCACCATCACTGCCGCAGCTCTCTGGCGCGCGCGTTGCAGCGGCGCAAGAAACGGCGAAGCCGCCATTTGCGCGCTCATCTGCGCGTTGAGCTGCGCGTTCATCGCCATCTGGGCGTTGATCTGCGCGGCCAGTTGCGGCGACATCTGCGGCATCGGCTGGGACGAGAACTGCGAGCCTGGCGGATGGGCGGCGTGCCCGCCATGTCCTGCATGCGCCGCACCCGGTTGATGCATCTGGCCCGGGTTCGCCCAGCCCGCGCCCTGCGGCATGGGAAACAGGCCGCCCGCACCGGCCACGCCAAATCCCGTGGGATAGCCGTGCAGCGGCATGCCGCCGAAACCGCTGCTCTGGCCCATCGGCGCCGGTCCGCTGTCGTAGCCACTGTTGAGCGCGCCTGCCATGCTGTTGCCAGCACCGCCACCGCCGTGCGAGGCCGTGCGCTTGACGCGCGAGCGCAGATCATCGCTGGCCGACGCGGAGACTCCACGTTCCTCGAACAGCTTGTTGAGCGCCTTGTATTCCTTTTCGAGCAGGTTGCCGAGTTCGGTTTGCAGCGGATCGATCACCAGTTGCAGATCGGCGCGCGACATGCCGGATTCGATCCACTGGTCGACCACGTCAAGGCAGACCGTCTCGGGCCGCAGCAGGTCGCGACTGGAAAGCTCCCGGCCTTGCAGCCGCTGCGTGCGCACCTTGACCGTCTCGAAGTGGCTACCCGCCTGCTCGCTCACGGTGAGCGCAATCCGCGATGCGAGGATCTTGTTTTCGACCACGTCGTCGCTGAGCAGCTCAAACCCGCCATCGAGCGATAGCTCATTGGGCGCTGGCGATACCGTGGATGCCGCCTGGTGCAGGGTGCTGCCTGCCGCGCCTGCCTCGTTCCAGGTCCTGGTGAGGCGTTGCAGCCAGTCGGCCTCGTGTGCCTTGTAGGACATCCAGGCGTCGCGATTGGTCTGCATGTCGCGAACCACGCCCGACTGCTCGGCAAGCGTGAGGAAGAATTCCTGCAGCCTCGTGCCCAGTGCCGCCAGTCCGGCGACCACCCCTTCGGCAAAGCGCTGGCGACCATGCAGGGCCAGACGCTGGTCGGTAGGAGAGGACGGCGGATATTCCATAGGAGATTGATTATGTGCGGCGAGGGCCTATGGGTCTATCCCCACCGCAGTAGCCGGTGGACCCGAGACGCCATCAACCCGGATTCTGTATCAAGATTCAAGGCTGCGGCGACACGGATCTCCCAACTGTTGGACTTTTGCTCTTAGACGGCGGCTCCGGCGTTCGGATCGTTCGGGTCCAGATCCTTGCGCGACGGCGCCTTCACCAGATCCTCGCGCTTGACGCCCAGCCACATGGCGATGGCGGCCGCAACGAACACGGAGGAATAGATGCCGAACAGAATACCAATAGTCAGTGCCAGCGCAAAGTAGTGCAAGCTCGGGCCACCGAAGAAAAACATCGACAGCACCATCGCCTCGGTCGACGCGTGCGTGATGATGGTGCGGCTCATCGTCGAGGTGATGGCGTGGTCGATCACCTCGGGCGTGCTGAGCTTGCGGAACTTGCGGAACGCCTCGCGAATCCGGTCGAAAATCACCACCGATTCGTTGACCGAATAGCCCAGCACCGCGAGCACCCCGGCCAGCACCGACAACGAGAACTCCCACTGGAAAAATGCGAAGAAGCCCAGGATGATCACCACATCGTGCAAGTTGGCGATCACTGCGGCCACGCCGAACTTCCATTCGAAGCGGAACGCCAGATAGACGATGATGCCAGCACCACCATGCCGAGCGCCATCAGGCCGCCGTGGACCAGTTCCTCGCCCACCTGCGGCCCGACGAACTCGGTGCGGCGCAGCGTCACTTCGGGATCGGCGGCCTTCAGGGCGCTCATCACCTGATCGCTCTGCTGAGCGGAGGACACGCCCTTTTGCACCGGCAGGCGGATCATCACGTCACGCGAGCCGCCGAAATTCTGCACGGTCACATCCTGCGTGAAACCCGCACTCGCGACCGCATCACGCACCTTGCCGATGTCGGCGGTCTGCTTGTAGGCGACCTCCATGACGGTGCCGCCCGTGAACTCCACCGACAGATGCAGGCCGCGCGTGACCAGGAAGAACACGGCCAGCGCGAAGGTGACGAATGAAATCACGTTGAGGATCAACGCGTATTTCATGAACGGAATGTCTTTTTTGATCCGGAAAAACTCCATGGTCTTCCCCTTTCTTATTTATTTATTGATCGCCATCGCCGTCAACGACGGCACGACCCGAGGCCACGGAGCGATGGCCCGACTCGCCTTCCGGCTTCCAGACCTGACCGATGGAAACGCTCTTGAGCTTTTTCTTGCGGCCGTACCAGAGGTTCACCAGACCACGCGAGAAGAACACCGCCGAGAACATGCTGGTCAGAATGCCGATGCAGTGCACCACCGCAAAGCCGCGCACCGGGCCGGAGCCAAACGCAAGCAGCGCGAGACCCGCGATCAGCGTGGTGACGTTGGAGTCCAGAATCGTCGCCCAGGCGTGCTGGTATCCGGCGGAGATCGCCTGCTGCGGCGCAACCCCGGCGCGTAGTTCCTCTCGGATGCGCTCGTTGATCAGCACGTTCGAATCAATCGCCACACCGATCGCCAGCGCCATGGCCGCAATGCCCGGCAGCGTCAGAGTCGCCTGCAGCATCGACAATATCGCGAGCAGCAGGAGCACGTTCACGCCGAGCGAGATCGTGGAGAACACGCCGAACAGCATGTAGTACATACACATGAACACGGCAATCGCCACCATGCCCCACACCACGCTGTGGATACCGCGCTGGATGTTGTCCTCGCCCAGGCTCGGGCCGATGGTGTATTCCTCGATGATTTCCATCGGCGCGGCGAGCGAGCCGGCGCGCAGCAGCAGCGAGGTGTCGTTGGCTTCCTGCGTCGTCATGCGACCGGAAATCTGCACGCGGCCCCGCCGATTTCGGAGCGGATCACGGGCGCGGTCACGACCTCGCCCTTGCCCTTCTCGAACAGGATGATGGCCATGCGCTTGCCCACATTTTCAGCAGTGATCTGCTTGAAGATGCTTGCGCCCTTGGAGTCCAGCGTCAGGTTGACGGTCGGCTCCTGGGTCTGGCCGTCGAAGCCGGGCTGCGCGTCGTTCAGGTTCTCGCCGGTCAGGATCACCTGCTTCTTGACGATCACCGGAATCTGGTTGCGGTCCAGGTACTTTTCGCTGCCGAACGGCACCGGGCCCTGGCCCATTTCGGCCGAACGCGCCTCGGCACTTTCGTCCACCATGCGCACTTCCAGCGTGGCGGTGCGGCCCAGAATGTCCTTGGCCTTGGCGGTGTCCTGCACGCCCGGCAGTTGCACGATGATGCGGTCCAGACCCTGCTGCTGGATCACCGGCTCGGCCACGCCAAGTTCGTTGATACGGTTGTGCAGCGTGGTGATGTTCTGCTTGAGCGCCTGTTCCTGCACCTTGCGCATGGCTTCGGGCTTGATGGTGGCGCGCAGCACGAAACCTTCGCCATCGGAGCTGGTGGTGGCGGACAGATCGGGAATGGTATCGGTGACCAGATTGCGCACCTGCGCGAGCGTGGCTTCGTCGCGCACCTTGACTTCGACCGCGTCGCCATTGCGGCTCACGCCGCCGTGGCGGATCTTCTTGTCACGCAGTGCAGCGCGCAGGTCGCCCGCATAGGACTCGACCTTCTTGGTGATGGCGGCGCCCATGTCCACCTGCAGCATGAAATGCACGCCGCCACGCAGATCGAGACCCAGATACATCGGACGCGCATGCAGCGCGGTCAGCCAGGCGGGCGAGCGCGAAAGCATGTTCTGCGCCACGATGAACGTCGGATCGTTGGCGTCGGGGATCAGCGCCTTCTCGACGATCGTCTTGGCCTTGGCCTGGTTGTCCACCGAGTCGAAGCGGGCAAAGATCGAATTGCCCTCCTGCACGACGGAATCCGGCTGCATGCCACCGGCCTTCAGCGCGTCTTCCACACGCTGCCGCACGGCGTTGTCCACCTTCACGGTCGCCTTGAGGGACGACACCTGTACTGCGGGAGCTTCGCCGAAAAAATTCGGCAGGGTGTACAGCACCCCCAACAGCAACACGATCACCATGATCGCGTATTTCCAGACCGGATATCGGTTCATGATCGCGCTCTTCACTATCACGGAGAGTGACGGTCCGGTGAGCAGCCATCAGGCCCCTTCTGCACGAGGCGGGCCCGCCTGCTTCATTGCTTCACCGGGCCATCGACGACGGGCACGCATGCATGCCCGCAACGGACTTGGCCGAAACCGTGGGGTTTACTATTACTACTACTACGGTCTACGGTTGATGTGGCTGGCTTGTTACTTCAGCGTTCCCTTGGGCAGCACCTGCGCCACGGCGCTGCGCTGCACCTGCACTTCGACGCCATCGGCGATCTCGAGGTGTACAAAACCTTCGCCCAGACGCGACACCTTGCCCAGCAGGCCACCGGAGGTGACGATTTCATCGCCCTTGGCGAGCGCGTCGATCATGGCGCGGTGCTCCTTCTGACGCTTCATCTGGGGCCGGATCATGATGAAGTACAGCACCACGAACATCAGCACCAGCGGCAGCATGCCGGTGAGCGAGCCCATCAGGCCACCTTCGGCGGCGGCCGGCGCAGTCTGGGCAAAGGCATTGGAAATAAACACGTGAAGACTCCACTTTCTATCAGCAGGATGGTCGAATGGGAACGAAACGGGGGCGTGGCTTCGCCAGCGCAACAGAGTATTGTATTCGGGCGAGGTGGTTGTGGCTTGGCAAAGCCTGTTTGGGGACAGGGCTTGGAGGCCCTTTGCAACGCTCAAAGGGGGTTTAAAAGCTTTTTCTCTCTATGGGTTTTTGGTTGGGTTGCTATCTTTTTTGCTTTTGTTTGAGTAGTTTTGTGCTGCTGGCCGGGATTGCGCCCGGCGGCGCAGTACCTTTTTGTCTTGCCAAAAAGGCACCAAAAAACGCTTTGAATACCTGCGGCAGAACTCGCTTCGTTCCTTCGTCACTTCGCTCGGACAACCGCCGCAAGTCAGCTGGAAAGAGGTGCGTTCGGCACGTCGCTGCGCTCGTGCCGGGTTTGAGTTGCGTGGAGGCGTTGGTGCCCGCTACTGCACGAGCGCAGCGAAGTGCCGACTCCCGCCCTCTGACCACGCCTGGGGCGAGGCGGTTGTGCGGTGGCTGTTGCGTCAAGTGACGCAACAGCTTCAATGTCTAGCTCACGGCAATTGTTTGAGCGGAGAGCCGCAGGCTCGCAGCGAGTTTTGCCGTGCACCGCACGACCGTCTCGCCCCAGGTCGCCCCTCGCAATGCGAGGGGTCGTGGGCAGCGGACTCAACTTTCTTTGATTACTTTCTTTTTTGAAAAAAGAAAGTAATTCGCCCGCCGGGGCGAGACCCGGCCAGCAGCCCAGGAAATGGCACAACTCACGCCGAGGATCAAGCAATCTCCCGCTGCTTGACGATCTCCACCGGCACCCCACGCCACTGGGAAAGCAACCCCTCCCACTTCCCCGAGCCGCATGCAGATGCCGCTCCTTCACATGCCCATAGCCGCGAATCTCCTCGGGTATGCGGGCGATCTCGATGGCCAGCGGGAGATTGCGGGCGTTCAGGCTCTTGAGGATTTCCTCGACGCTCGCGCGGTATTCCTCAATCAGCGCGCGTTCGGTGCGGCGCTCCTCGGTCTTGCCGAACGGATCGAGGGCCGTGCCCCGCAAGCCCTTCAAGCCGGCGAGCACGCCAAAGGCCTTGCGCATCCAGGGACCGTAGCTCTTCTTGACGAGTTCGCCCTTGTCGTTCTTCTTCGCGGTCGTTGGCGGTGCGAGGTGATGGACGATGCGGAAGTCGCCTTCGAACATGTTCTCGATCCTGGAGACGAACGCCCGATCGGTGTGCAGGCGCGCCACTTCGTATTCGTCCTTGTACGCCATCAGCTTGAACAGATAGCGCGCAACCGCCTCGGACAGTTTGGTGGCCGGGCCGAGCCTGGCTTCGGCCTGTTTCACCTTTTCCACGAAGTCGCTGTAACGCCTTGCATAGGCCGCGTTCTGATACGCGGTGAGGAATTCCACGCGCTTGTTCACCATTTCGGCGAGGCCGGGTTTCTTCACGAACTCGATCACCTGCGCGGTCTGGAACAGGGCCTGCACTTCGGCGAGCTTGTATGCGCAGCGACGTCCCCATTCGAACGCGGCCTTGTTGTTTTCGACCTGCACGCCGTTGAGTTCGATGGCCCGCATCAGCGACGCGTGCGTGAGCGGCACGCGTCCCTTTTGCCATGCGTAGCCGAGCATCAACGGATTGGTGTAGATGCTGTCGCCCAGCAGTTGCACCGCGACCTGCTCGGCATCGAACAGGCCGACCAGGTCGGCGCCCACGGCGTCCGCAATGGCGGCTTCGCAGCTCGCTTCGGGGAACTGCCAGTTCGGGTCGTTCACGAACGCCGCCGAGGGCGTGCCGTGCTTGTTCAGCGCCACGAAGGTGCGGCCCGGCTGCATCACGGCGAGCGTGGTCTTGGTGGCGGCAACGATCGGGTCGCAGCCAATCACGAGATCGGCCTTGGCCGTGTCCACCTTGGTGGTGAAGATGTCTTCGGGCGGTTGGCGATCTGGATGTGGCTCCACGTCGATCCGCCCTTTTGCGCGAGACCCGCAGCGTCCTGCGTGATCACGCCCTTGCCTTCGAGGTGCGCGGCCATGCCGAGCAGCGAGCCGATGGTGATCACGCCCGTTCCGCCCACGCCCGCAACCACGATGCCCCAGGCGCTTTCGGCCACGGGCAGCACGGGCTCGGGGATCGGCAGCAGTTGCGTGAGATCGCCCTTCTTTTCCTTTTTCGCCTTCTTGAGCTCGCCGCCCTCGATGGTCACAAAACTCGGGCAGAAGCCATTCACGCAGGAATAGTCCTTGTTGCAGGAGTTCTGGTTGATGCGGCGCTTGCGGCCGAATTCGGTTTCCACCGGCTCGACCGACAGGCAGTTCGACTTGGTCGAGCAGTCGCCGCAGCCCTCGCACACCAGCTCGTTGATGATCACGGTCTTGGCGGGCGTGGCGAGTTTGCCGCGCTTGCGGCGACGGCGCTTTTCCGTCGCGCAGGTCTGGTCGTAGATGATGGCGGTTGCGCCCTTGATCTCGCGGAATTCGCGCTGGATGCGGTCCAGCTCGTCGCGGTGGAACACCTCGATGCCGGACGGCAGATCGTTGATCAGCTCGGCATGTTTGGCGCGCGCCGCATTGGGCTCGGCCTGCTGCGTGCGGCCATGGTATTTCTCGGGCTCGTCCGTCACCACCACGAGCTTGACGATGCCTTCGGCACGCAGGCTGTGCGCGATCTGCGCGACCGAGTGACCCTCGGGGCGCTCGCCCACCTGCTGGCCACCGGTCATCGCCACGGCGTCGTTGTACAGGATCTTGTAGGTGATGTTCGCGCTCGAGGCGATGCTCTGGCGGATCGCCATCAGCCCGCTGTGAAAGTACGTGCCGTCGCCGAGGTTGGCGAACACGTGGTTTTCCTTGGTGAACGGCGCCTGACCGACCCAGGTCACACCCTCGCCGCCCATTTGCGTGAAGGTGCTGGTGTTGCGATCCGGCATCCAGGTCGTCATGTAGTGACAGCCGATGCCGGCCACGGCGCGCGAGCCATCGGGCACGCGGGTGCTGGTGTTGTGCGGGCAGCCGCTGCAGAACCATGGCACGCGGTCGCCGGTCTGCTGCTTGGGTTCGGTCAGCGCGAGTTCGCGGGCCTCGATGACGGCGATGCGCTCGTCCATGCGGCGGGCGATGTCGCTCGACACGCCGAGCTTCTTCAGGCGCTTGGCAATGGCCTTGGCGATGATCGCGGGGGTGAGGTCGGCCTTGGGACGCAGCAGCCAGTTCTGGCTCGGGTTGGGCATGCTCCATTCGCCGCCGGAGTTGTCGCCCTCGATCTCGTCGAACTTGCCGAGCACGTTGGGACGCACGTCGGCGCGCCAGTTGTACAGCTCTTCCTTGACCTGGTATTCGATGACCTGGCGCTTTTCCTCGACCACCAGGATTTCCTGCAGGCCTTGCGCGAAGTCGCGCGTGATCGTGGCCTCGAGCGGCCAGACGACGTTCACCTTGTGCAGGCGGATGCCGAGCTGATGGCAGGTCTCGTCATCGATACCCAGATCGGCCAGCGCCTGGCGCGTGTCGTTGAAGGCCTTGCCGCTCGCGATGATGCCAAAGCGGTCGTTCGGGCCTTCGATGACGTTGTAGTTGAGCTTGTTGGCACGCACATAGGCCAGCGCCGCGTACCACTTGTGGTCCATGAGGCGCGCTTCCTGCTCGAGCGGAGGATCGGGCCAGCGGATGTGCAGGCCACCGGGCGGCATCGGGAAGTCCTCGGGCATGATGATCTTCACGCGGTCCGGATCGACCGAGACGCTGGACGACGACTCCACCACTTCCTGAATCGTCTTCACGCCCGACCACAGGCCCGAGAAACGGCTCATGGCGAACGCGTGCAGCCCCATGTCGAGGATGTCCTGCACGCTGCTCGGAAAGAACACCGGCAGACCGCAGGCCTTGAAGATGTGGTCGCTCTGGTGCGCCGCGGTCGAGCTTTTGCTGATGTGGTCGTCACCCGCAATCGCGATCACGCCGCCGTGCCTGGACGTGCCCGCCATGTTGGCGTGCTTGAACACATCCGAGCAGCGATCCACGCCCGGACCCTTGCCATACCAGATGCCGAACACACCATCGAATTTCTTCGAATCGGGATAGAGGTCGAGCTGCTGCGTGCCCCAGACGGCGGTCGCGCCCAGTTCCTCGTTCACGCCCGGCTGAAAGACGATGTTGTTCTCGGCCAGATGCTTCTTGGCGGCCCACAGCGACTGGTCATAGGTGCCGAGCGGCGAGCCGCGATAGCCGCTGATGAAGCCGGCGGTGTTCAGACCATTGTGCGCATCGCGCTGGCGCTGCAGCATGGGCAGGCGCACGAGGGCCTGCACCCCGCTCATGAACGCCCGGCCACTGTCGAGCGTGTATTTGTCTTCCAGCGACACTGTCTCCAGCGCGCGGCGAATTGATTCGGGCAGCGGGGCGTTCATAGCCTTGTCTCCATCGTGATTGTGGGTGGCCGCCTTTTGAGCAGCATCAATTATCGGGCTTCTGGGTTCTTGCCCGTATCCGCGCAGTGTATGCGCGCAATCTGGATATGTGTTTTCTTTTTGTGCCGTGTTTACCCCAATGCGAGAAAGAATCTTTCCTAAAACAATAGTGAAATGGAAACTTTGGACAAATTCGATCTTGCAATCCTTTCGGAACTGCAAAACAACGCACGCCTGACCAATGCGGAACTCGCGCAGCGCGTGGGGCTTTCGGCGGCACCCTGCTGGCGGCGCGTGCGCGCGCTTGAGGAAGCCGGCTTCATCCTGGGCTACCACGCCGAGATCGACCGCCACAAGGTCGGGCTCGGCGTGCTCGCCTTCGTGCGGCTCGATGCCGAGCGCAACACCGGCGATCTCACGCGGGCGATGGAAGAAGCGATTGCCAGGATTCCCGAGGTCGTCGCCTGCCACTACATCAGCGGCAGCGGCACGTTCGAGCTACAGGTGGTGGCCCGGGATCTGGACAGCTTCTCGCATTTCGCGCGCAACGTGCTGCTCAATCTGCCCAACGTGAAAGACATGCACACCAGCTTTTCACTGGGCGAGGTGAAGATGGCCGGCGCTCTGCCGCTCACGCATCTGGCGACGACGGCGCTGCAACCGAAAACGGTGAAATAACGGCTTGAATATTCCGCCTGGCGGGATGATCGGCTACAGCTTGTTTCCAATTTCCGCAATCCCGCTGGCGGCATGAGCCGGCGTCAGACAAGCCCTGACGGATATCAACGCGACAATCGATTGACATGCCGCCACAGCCACCTCACGATACCGGGCCGCAGCCCGCCACGGACGGTTCCGCCGACCAGGACTCTCGCCTCACGGGCGATGCGGAGCCGGTCGACGATTCCGGTCATCAGAACGTCAACAGCGAACGCGCCGCTCAGGCCGAAGCCGCAGCCGCCGCCGAACTCAAGCGCAGCGCCGCCGAGCGGGCGTCGGCCTCGCCATTCGGGCCGCTGTCCGTGCCGGTGTTTCGCATGCTCTGGGGCACCTGGATCGTCGCCAATACCTGCATGTGGATGAACGACGTGGCAACGGCCTGGCTGATGACCACGCTGACCAGTTCGCCCGTGATGGTGGCACTGGTGCAGACGGCTTCGACCGCGCCGGTGTTCCTGCTCGGACTGCCCAGTGGCGCGCTCGCGGACATTCTGGATCGGCGCAAATATTTCATGATCACCCAGTTCTGGGTCGCGGGCGTCGCCATGGTGCTGTGCGCGGTGATCCTGAGCGGCGGCATGAGCGCGAGCCTGCTGCTTGCCCTCACCTTCGCCAATGGCATCGGCCTGGCAATGCGCTGGCCGGTGTTTGCCGCCATCGTGCCGGAACTGGTCAGCCGCCAGCAACTGCCCTCGGCGCTGGCGCTCAACGGCGTGGCGATGAATGCCTCGCGCATCATCGGCCCGCTGGTCGCCGGAGCGATCATCGCAAGCGCTGGCAGCGCCTGGGTGTTCGTGCTCAATGCCGCGCTGTCGCTGGTGGCGGGCTTCACCATCATGCGCTGGCGGCGCGTACACCCGGCCAATCCGCTGGGCCGCGAACGCCTGGCCAGCGCCATGCGCGTGGGCGTGACCTTCGTGCGCGAATCGCCCGCGATGCGCGCAGTGCTGTGGCGCATCTCGATCTTCTTCTTCCACGCGACCGCGCTGCTGGCCCTCCTGCCCTTGGTGGCACGCGATCTCGAATCGGGCGGCGCGGGAACCTTCACGCTGCTGCTCGCCTCGATGGGCGCGGGCGCGATCTGCTCGGCCATGTTCCTGCCGCGCCTGCGCCAGTTGATGACGCTCGACGAACTGGTGCGCTACGGCACCGCCGCGCAGGCGGTTGCAACGGCCGTGATCGCCGTGGCACCCAACGTGTATGTCGCCGTGCCCGCGATGATCCTCGCGGGGCCGCCTGGATCACGACCGCCAATTCGCTGACCGTGGCCGCGCAGCTGGTGCTGCCCAACTGGGTGCGCGCTCGCGGCATGTCGATCTATCAGATGTGCATCATGGGCGCCACGGCTGCGGGCGCGGCGCTCTGGGGACAGGTCGCGTCGATGTTCAGCGTGCACGTGAGCCTCGGGATCGCCGCGTTTTCGGGCGTGGTCATCATGCTGCTGATTCAGCGCGTGGTGCGCAATCGTCCGGGCGAGGAAGACCTGAGTCCCGCCACCGCGATCAACCGCCCCAAGGCCAGCACCACGCCCCAAGCCGGCCTGCATCTGGTGGTGACCATCGAATACTTCATCGATCCGGCCCGGGCGCAGGAATTTCGCGCCGTCATGAAGGAAAGCCGCCGCACCCGCCTGCAGCAAGGCGCGCTGCGCTGGGAACTGGAGCACGACATCGCCGATCCGCGACGTTACGTGGAGCGCATTCTCGATGAATCGTGGGTGGAACATCTGCGGCGCTTTGACCGCTCCACCAATGCCGACATGGCACTGCGGGATCGCAGGCTGGCGTTTCACGTTGGCGAAAATCCGCCGGTCGTGACGCGCTACGTCGTGGAAATCGAGTAGCGCCGGGCAGCAGAAAAAGCGTCGAGTCGATGCAAGGAACTCACCTCGGCCAGAGCGCCCAGAGCCGCAGGTTCTGCTTCATGCGCCCCGCCACTTCACCTGCCTCGTGGCCCCAGCCCGTGAAGAAGTCGGCGCGCACCGCACCGAGAATCGCGCTGCCCGTGTCCTGCGCCAGAACCAGGCGCGACAGTTGCACCGTCGGGCCGCTCGAGGCCAGCCACACGGGCGTGCCGTAGGGAATGCTCGCGCGATCAACCGCAATCGAGCGCCCGGGCGTCAGCGGCACACCCTGCGCGCCGCGTGGCCCAAACCCTGCGTCCAGCGCGCTGAGCTGCTCCTCGCGGAAGAACACATAGCGCGGGTTGGCCCACAGCAGCTCGTTCACGCGCTGCGGATTCTGCAGCGTCCAGGCGGTGATGCCGGGCCAGGTCGCATCGCGCACCAGACCCTGATCCAGCAACCACTTGCCGATGCTCTTGTAGGGCTGGTCGTTCGTGCCCGCGAAGGCCAGCCGCGTCACGCGCATGGTGCCATCGGCCTCCTGTACGCGAATCCGGCCCGAGCCCTGGATGTGCAGCACCATCGCCTCGACTGGATCCCGCACCCAGGCGATCACCCTGCCCTGCAACGCGGCCTGCGCGGCGGGCAGCGTGTCGATCTGCTGGCGCGTGAACCACGGCTTGCGCACCCCGAGATCGGCGGGCGGCGCATACAGCGGCACGTTGAAACCATTGCCGGGTGTGCGCGAAGCGTCGAGAAACGGCTCGTAGTAACCGGTGAGCATGCCATCGACCTTGCCGTCGTTGCCTTCCACGCGGTAAGGACGCAGCTTGTCCATCATCCAGGCGCGCTGCTCCTCGCCGTTGGCAATCGACAACCGGCGCACGTCCGCGCACAGCGGGGCAAACGCGGGAGCAGGCTTCTCGCAACTGCGCAGCCAGGCGTTCCACGCCTCGAACAAGGAATCGTCGGAGAAGCCCGGCAGATCGCTCCACTCCACCGGCACCCAGCGGCTCTTGGACTGGTTCAGCGTGCCCGGCACCGGGTGGTACTCGGGCACCGTGACAGGGACCGGAGTTTCGGGTGCGGGAGCAGGGGTTTGGGTCGGCTTGGTCGAGCAGGCCGCGAGCGTTCCTACAATCAGCGTCGTTGCAACCAGGCGCAGGAGTCGAAAATTCATGGTGTTGATTTTGATAGAGGCACTTTTGGCCCTGATCATCCTGGTCGCCATTGTCTGGTGGACCATGTTCTCCGGGCGCAAGAAGGGTGAACCGCCAGGCTCCGGCGATTCACAGCAGCGCAAGGATAGCGACAACTGAGATGGGCGGACCGCAGAAAACCCGACCTGTCACTTTTGACACAGTTTTGCAATGACATTCCTCAGCATGGAATTTCGCGCAGGGCCACGCAAGTAAGCGTCCTACAGACTATGTAACAAGCGCTTGCTACGCTGCCCGTCCGGGTTCATCCAAACGGATCGATTGGATTGCATCCTTTTTTACCATCGAAGATCGCCTGCCCCGCCAGACCACAGGCGTCACGGGACGGCATTGATCCACAGGAGTCCATCATGCGCAAAACACTACTCGTAGGCAGTCTCGCCGCCGTCATGCTCGCCACCGGCTGCGCCGACATGAGCGACACACAGCGCCGCACCGCCACTGGCGCCGGCGTCGGCGCACTCGGCGGAGCCGCCGTCGGTGCCGTCACCGGCGGCCACGCAGGCACAGGCGCCGTGATCGGCGCGGGCGTGGGCGCCCTCGGCACCTACCTCTGGTCCCAACACATGGAACGCCAGAAGCAGGAAATGCAGGCCGCCACCCAGGGCACGGGCGTGGTCGTGACGCAGACTCCCGACAACCAGCTCAAGCTCGACATTCCGAGCGACATCTCGTTCGCGACCAACCGCTCGGACATCCAGCCCAACTTCCAGCCCATCCTCGACAAATTCGCCGAAGGCCTGCGCAACAACCCCAACACGGAAGTCCGCATCGTCGGCCACACCGACTCGACCGGCTCCGACGCCATCAACAACCCGTTGTCGCTTGACCGTGCCACCAGCGCACGCAACTACATCACCTCCCACGGCGTGAACGGCTCCCGCATCCAGGTCGAAGGCCGTGGCTCGCGCGAACCGATTGCCTCCAACGACTCCGGCGAAGGCCGCGCCAAGAATCGCCGTGTGGAAATTTACGTGGGACAGCGTCAGGGCTGATGATTCGATGAGGTGAGCAGGCGCGGACCGGCTCTGTGCCGGAGCCGCAGTCACCCTCACCCCGACCCTCTCCCGCAAGCGGGAGAGGGAGTAAGAAGGCGTGCAGGCGGCAATTCAGTCCGCATCCCTGAGCAGATTGGCCAACTCCACTGCCGACTTCACCTGCATCTTGTCGAACAACCGCGCCCGGTGCACCTCCACCGTCCGCACACTGATGTCAAGCTGGTCGGCAATCAGCTTGTTGGGCAGACCTTCCACCACCAGCCGCATGACGTCACGCTCGCGGTCGGTGAGTTCGGCGAGTCGGTCCTTGATCTGGTGCCGGGCCTTGGACGCTTCCAGATAGACCCCGGATTGCACAAGCGCCGCTTCAATGCGGTTGACCAGCTGGTTGTCCGAAAACGGCTTCTCGCAGAAATCGAACGCGCCGCGCTTGACCGTGGCAACCGCCGTGGGCACGTCGGCATGTCCTGTCAGAAAGATCACCGGCATGGCGGCGATGTCGCCGCGTTCGATCATGCGATCAAACAGCGCGAGGCCGCTCATGCCGGGCATGCGCACGTCGAGCAGCAGGCAGCAGGGCTGGCGCTGCATGGAGCGCTCCGCGAGCATCTGCTCGAAGGCCTCGGCGCTCGGAAAAGCCTCGCTGGGCAAGCGGCGCGAGCGCAGCAACCAGGCGAGGGCCTCGCGCACTTCGGCGTCGTCATCGACGATGTAAACGGTGGCGTTGGAGACGGGTTCCATCAGGTCAGACTTCTTCCTTCTGGTTGATTGGCGGGAAGCGTGAAAGTGAATACCGTACCACGCGGCTGGCGCGCCGCATGGCCCAGATAGCCTCCGTGTTGCTCGACGACCGTGCGGCACAGGCTCAGGCCCAGCCCCATGCCTTCGGCGCGCGTGGTGTAGAACGGCGTGAACAGGCGCCCGGCCACGTCGTCGCTGATGCCCAGGCCCACGTCGCCGACCGAGAATTCGAGCCACTTGTTCTGCGCATTGGAGGCGGCGGTGCGCACGCGGATTTCCAGCACGCGCGGCTCGATGGACGGGTCGTCCATGGACTGCATGCCGTTGCGCGCCAGATTGAGCAGCACCTGCTCGACCATGGTGCGGTCGCAGAGCACGTCGGGCAGATCTCCCTCGATGGTGATCTGCAACTGCACGCGCAGCTTGCGCGCCTGCAAACGGATGATGGGCAGCACCGCGTCGAGCAGATCCTGCGGCGAGACCGGCTCGCGCGACTGGTCGCGGCGGCGCACGAAGTCATGCACGCTCTTGATCACCTTGCCCGCGCGTTCGGCCTGCTGGGCGATGCGCTGGATGCCCACGCGAACGTCGGCCAGATTTTCCCTGGGCGGAATGGCGGCGGGTGCCTCGGTCTGCAAAAGATTGAGCGAGCCGGTCGCATAGCTCGATATGGCGGCCAGCGGCTGGTTGAGTTCATGGCTCAGCAGCGACGCCATCTCGCCGACCGTCGCGAGGCGCGCCGTGGCCTGCAGGCGCTCCTGCGAAGTGCGCGAGATTTCCTCGACGCGGCGCTGCTCGCTGACGTCGAGAAACGAGCCCATCCAGCCCGTGTGCAGGCCCTGCGCGTTGATCAGCGGGGCCTCGTAGATCATCACCGGAAAGCGCGTTCCGTCCTTGCGCATGAAGGTCGATTCGTAGCCTTCGCGCGGCGGTATGTGATTGCCCGACAGGCGCACGGTATGCCGCGCGGTGTACTCGCCCGCATGCTCGGGCGGCCAGTACGGAAGCGGGTTGGTGTGACCGATCAGTTCGTCGGCGCTGAACCCCACCATCTCGCAGAACGCGGGGTTCACGTAGGTGATGCGGCCATCGAGATCGCGCGCACGCAGACCCGTGACCTGCGAATCCTCCATCGCCTTGCGAAACGCCAGCGCCTCGCCGAGATCGCGCTCGGCGCGCAGGCGACGGCGGTTGTCGCGCACCAGCACGATCAGCACCGAGACCAGCGCGATCGACATCGCCGTGACCAGCGCCGTGAGCACGTTGGGAAACACGCTAGGCGCGGCATGCCAGCTGTCGAGACGCAGAATCAGCGTGGTTCCGGGCAGGTCGAAGAGTTGCTGCGCGGTGAACATGCGCGTGCCGCGCCGCATCGCGCCGACCACGGCCAGCCGCGTGCCGTCGGCCTCCGTGAACGAGACCTCCTGGCCGCGCTGCAGGCTCGGCGCGATCAGGTCCACCAGCACGGTCTGCAGCGAATAGGTCGCGATCAGGAATCCGATGACGCGGCCATCATCGAGAAGCGGCAGGCATAGCTCCATCATCTCCGAGCCCATGCCGTTGGGCAGTGGCTGGAAATAGCTGTTCGAATACGACGGCCCGCCCACGCGCCGCGCGTTGGTGCACGAGAGGTTCAGATCGGAATGCATGCTGCTGCCATCGACCAGATCCGCGTTCGCTGGCCGAAATGGCGAGACCGCGTGCGCGCGCACCTTGAGCTGGGCGTCGCGCCATTCAAGGCGCACCAGTTCGCGCCGCGCATTGAGCAGATCGCTCGCGCGGCTCTCCCAACTGGTCAGATCGGGATCGCCCACCAACAGTGACTGCATGCTGTGCACGTTGTGCGAGAAGGCCGTGCGTATGTCCGCCACCGCATCGGCCGCATCGCGTTCGACGCGCGACTGCACCTGGCTGGCCTCGTAGCGACCGGCCAGCCACACGAGCGTGACCAGCATGCTCGCCACCAGCACCACCAGCAGCGACCACAGCGACCAGCGCCGCCATGCGCTGTGCCAGCGCTGCAGATGCCATTGCTGCGGCGCCTCGTCGGGCTGCGCCGCTTCGGCCTGCGACGGCGACTGCATCACTTGTTCCATTCCATCCTGGTTTCGTTGACCGAGGCGACGCCGCCGTCCCTCTGTTTGCTACAAGACCCGGTGATCGAGCGCCGGAAGCTGCGCGCGCATCTCGCGCATCAGCCGATGCTCGAGCGCGCCGATCACCACGCCCTCGCCCTGCGCGTGCTGTGCGACCACCGTGCCCAGGGATCGACCAGCATGCTGTGGCCCCAGGTGCGGCGGCCATTCTCATGCACGCCGCCTTGCGCGGGCGCGAGCACATAGGACAGATTCTCCACGGCACGCGCGCGTAGCAGCACCTCCCAGTGCGCACTGCCGGTGACGAAGGTGAAGGCGCTCGGCACGAGCAGCAGATCGGCACCGGCTCTGGCATGCGCGCGGTACAGCTCGGGAAAGCGCAGGTCATAGCAGACCGACAGCCCCACGCGCCATGCCGATCCATCGCGCGCCGTGACGGTGAAGCGCACCGGCTGCGCGCCGCGCGTGATCACGCGCGCCTCGTCGTACTGTTCGTTGCCGCCGTCGAAGCGGAACAAATGGATCTTGTCGTAGCGCGCGACGCACTCACCGCCGGGTGAATACACGAGTGTGCTGTTGTAGACATGGTCTTCGCTCGGTGCGCGCATCGGCAGCGTTCCGCCGACGATCCACAGCCCCAGCTCGCGCGCGGTGTCGGCGAGGAACTGTTGCACGGGCCCCTTGCCCGATTCTTCGCGCAGCTTGATCTTGTCGGCGTCCTTGTGGCCCATCACGCAAAAATATTCGGGCAGGCAGGCCAGCTCCGCGCCCTGTGCCGCGGCGTCGCGCAGCAGCCTGCGTGCGGTGGCGAGATTGGCCTCGAGCGCGGTGCCGGAGACCATTTGAATCGCAGCGATCTTCATTGCATTTCTCCTGATTGCTTCGGCCGTGCTTCCGCAGCCTGGCCCGTGAGGCCAGTCGCTGCGCGGTTGCGCCTTGCGACCTTCTCGACGCGCGGATCGGACCAGGTGCCATCGATGCGGAACTCCTGCGTAGCGGCCTGAATCAACGGACCGCGCAGAAACACCTGCGCGAGAAAACTGCCAAGTCCGATCACCGGGTTGATCGCGGTGGCCACCAGCGACGCGGTCATGGCGTTGATCTCCGGCACCACGACCACGCGCAGGTCCTGCGTTTCATGCTCGAGATCGGCCTTGCCTTCCATGAGCACCGCCGCGTTCAGCCCCTTCATCTGCAGGTTGTTGGTGACGGCCAGACCGCGCTCGATGTTCACGTCACCGCGCACGAAATCGAACGCGAAGCCTTCGCTGAAGACATCGCGGAAATCAAGCGTCAGGCGGCGCGGAATCGATTGCAGACTGAGCACGCTGAGCAGCTTGGCAAGGCCGGGGTCGGCCTTCAGGAACTGACCGGCCTGCATGTCCACGCTTACCTGTCCGGTCATCGACGGATAGTCGGGCGACAGCGGTGCTCCCAGCCACGCGACCTGCCCGGTCATCTTGCCCCGGCCTCGCTTGATCACGCCGGGCATGTTGAAACGCGCCAGCAACTCGCCCGAATCACGCACATCGAGCTCGAAATTCATCACCGTGCGCCGCTCGGCATCGGCCCCGGCGCCACTGACCAGTGCCCAGTTGCCGCTCGACGTGAACGTGGCCTCGGGTGTGATCAGGTTCAGGTGCGCCAGCCGCCATTCGCGCCGACCATCACTCGTGTTGCTGTTGCGCGCGAGCGCCTCGATGCGGCCCAGATTGCGCCCATGCATCTCGAAATTCTGCACCACGATATCGAGCGCCGGCAGCGTGCGCGGCTCATCGTCGAGCAGATCGTTGGCGACGCTGCCATCGTCCTGCGTCGGAGTCAGTTTCAGGCGATCAAGGCGCGCGTAGATCAGTCCCGGCGCGGGCACGGAATCGCTTTCGGGACGGTATTCGATGCGGCCACTGAGCTCGTCGGACTTGGCGGTGATCTGCCACGAATCCTTCTGCCGCGACACGTTGGCATCCAGCTGATGCAGCGTCCGCCCGCCAAACGCAAGCGAACGCGCGCGCACCAGAATGCGCGATGGCGCATAGCCCTGCAACGCCGGATCGGCGGGTGCGGCAGCGGACGACGGCGCGGTCGAGTCGGCGCCCGTCAACGCATGCCACGCGCCTGCGTCGACATCGCCCAGCATCAGTTCGGCGGTGACGCCGGATTCCGGCAATCGCAGCGCCTGCCCCGCTGGCAGGCCCACGCCGATCGCGCCGCGCAACACCCTGGCGGTCTGCCCGGCGTCGGCAAGCTGGCGCACATAGTGCACGGCGCCGACGTGGGCGACATCCACCGTCAGTTGCTCCTGAAGTGCCGCAGGTGTCGCCGCGTCGGCCGATTGCGGCGTAAGCCGGGTTTCGAAGCGCACCGGCATCTCGCCCTGCGCGGGCTTGCCGAGCGGCGCCGGAAGATCGATTGCCATGCCTTGCAGCGAGGCGTTGACCAGCACCTCGGGCACACCGCGCCGAATGCCGACCTTGACCGCATACGGCGTCGTTCCCGTGGCGTGTGCCGCGAGGCCCGCGAGCGGCCCCGAGGGCGCGACCGCGCGCAACCCGTCGGCCGTGGCCGTGCCCTCGGCGCGCACCTGCACCGTCGGCTTTTGCCCCGCCGTCGCGCCGGGCTGCGCGCCCATGCCGCCTTCGAGCTTCACGTCGCCGCCGAGTGCCCGCCCCTGTACGCCGACAATCGAAAAGCCGCCCTCGGAGAACTGCACCGAACCCCGCGCATCGGTGATCTGCGGAATGTCGGGCATGAACTGCACGTCGTTGCCGACGAGCTTCACATTGCCCTGCACCTTCGACTGCTGGATGTGAGCGAGCGGCAGGCTGAGCTGCAGCTTGAGTTCCGCGTTGCCGGTGACCACGGCCTGATCGAGCGCATGTTCGGTGAGCTGCGTGATGTGCGACTTGCGCACCAGCTCGAGCAGGTCGGCCAGCGGGCCCGCCGCATTCGCATCGACACCGACCACCGGATGGTTGAGATCGGCAATCTCGGCATTGGCGTTGCGCACCTTGACCTGATCGAGACCGCCCAGCGTACCGTTGGCGTTCCTGATCTGCATGTTCGAACGGTTGAACACCAGCTCGCCCGACAGGCCGGTGAGCTGTGGCCACGGCAGCTCTCCCGCCGCTTGCAGCGACGCGGGCACGTAGGTGTAGTTCACGTTCCTGACCTGGGCGGCGATCAGGAAATCGCCCTGCCCCGGTTTGCTGAACGGGAAGTCGTGCAGATTGCCCTTGACCTTGAATTGCACGCCCGTCGCCACACCAGCGTTCACGCCATCACGCACGTAATGGCGCGTGTGCTCGGGAATGCCGAGCGGCAGATAGCGATGCACGCGCGTGCCGTCGGCGCGCGAGGCCGAGCCCGACAGATCGAGTACGCCCGGAAAGCGCGAACCCGACGACGATTTGCGTGGATCGGCCGTGTGCCATGCGATGCGCGCCTCGCCCGCGGCATCGGCGTTGGCAAATTTCATGTTCTGCACATCGACCGCAATGCGCTCGCCATCGATCTGCCAGTTCACGTTGGCCGAGAGCTGCTGCATGGGGATGCTCGGTTCCTCGAAGACGCCGGGAAAGGTCAGCGCCCCATCGCTGACCGCGAGCGCGGCGTTTCCTCCCGCCTGCGTGAGCGTGAATTGCACGCGCGCGTTGCGAATCCCTGGCACGGTGTCGCCGACCTTGCCGCTGCTGCCCATGGTCAACTGCTCGATCAGGCCATCGGCCTGATATTGACGCGGCGCGCTCAGCGGACCGTGCCAGTTCGCCTTCACGTTGCGCGCGACGCCGCGCGGGGCGAGCTTGCGCAGCGGCTCGTGCACCGCGTCGCCGAGCGGCAGCCGATCGGCAATCTGCGCGAGTACCGCGAGATCGAGCTGGCTTGCGCGCAGTTCGCCCTGCTCGGCGGCGGGATTGCTGGCGTGCGCTCCGGTCTGGCGGAAATAAAGCGTCGTGTCGGGCCAGCTCAGACCATCGTCGGCCACGAACGACAGGTGCTGCACGTCGATCTCGAAGCCGTTGTCGAACTGCTGCGCACCTACGCGGCCCCTGACGGATTGCAGCGCCAGCGGCTCGAGCTTGCGGCCCAGCGTTGCGCGCACCTGCTTGAGCGCGACGTCGGCAAGGCCGCCCGTGATCTTGCCGCCGCGCACGTCGATCCAGGCACGCACCGCGCCCTCGCCCTCGCCCACGGTGAGCGCGCCGAGGTCGGCGTATTCATTGAGGCGCGATACGTCGCCGTTGGGCAGATCGGCATAGATCTGGCCGCTCCAGCTCTTCCAGTTGCCCCTGCCTGCGGACAGGATCGGCTCGCGAAACCTGGCGCGCACCGAGAAGCGCTCGCCCCATCCTGCGGGCGGAGTCGCGTCGAGCCGTATGCGGTGACGCCAGGTGCCGTTGCGCAGGATCAGGTTCACGTCGGTGAGTTCCAGTGGCGGTGCCTCGCGCAGTTCATCGGTCCAGCGCACCTTGCCGTGCATGATCGCGACTTCGCCCTGCGAGAAAAGCCAGTCGAGTGCCGGACTGTCGTCGCTGCTCGCGCCGCCCTCGATCGGCAGACCCGCGACGTGGATTCGTCCGGCAGCGTCGCGCCGCACGTCGAGTTCGGGGCATCTATATAGATCTGGTCGAGTCTCCAGCGCAGCAGCGAGCGCGGCGACACCGACACCACCACCTGCGCCAGACGCAATGCCTCACGGCCCATGGGGTCAAGCAACTGGACGGACGAAAGCTCCAGCGTGGGTATCAGTCCATCGCTGCGCGCGGCCAGGGCACCGATTCGCACGGGTACCCCCAAGGCTTTCCCGACATGTGTCTGCACCTGCTGACGGAAATCTCCGATACGCGGCACAATGAAGCCGTGCAGCAAGCCCCAGGCCACCGCGACCAGCAGCCAGAAAGCGAGCAGCAGCCCCAGTGACCATCGCGCAAACCCTGCAAGCAAATGCAGCGGACGTGATGGATGGGATGGCTGCTCGGTCATGGCGAAACGTTGATGGATGTATGGAATTATGACCCGCCCCATCGCCCGAGGTTCTGCGCACATGGTGTCGTGATGTACAGCCGCGCAGCGAATGCCGGTTGAACTCATGCCGTGACAGTGCGCATGCGTCAGCCTGAAATGCAGAAGCCCTCATCAGATTTGTCCCCCACCGATGGCCCAGGCCATCTCGCAGACCATTCCCGATTCTTCCAGCGCCTGCACCGGCGCTATGAGCCGGAAATGGCCTTGCTGCCCGCCGGTGTTCCCACGCGCGAGACCATGGCCGACACCTGCGATGCGCTGATCGGCAAGGGCCACGATCTCGGCGCGGCCTTGCGCATCCTGCGGCAGATCGTGATGGAGCGGTTGATCCGGCTCGATTGCGAGCAGCGCGCACCGCTAGCGGACATCTGCCTGCCCGTCACGCACCTGGCCGAACTGGCGCTGGATCGCGCCTCGACCGCCGCACGCGCGGAACTGGATACACGCCACGGCGCACCGCTGGGCCCGATGGCGAGCCCGTGCAACTCTGGGTGATCGGCATGGGCAAGCTCGGTGCGCGCGAACTCAACGTGTCGAGCGACATCGACCTTATCTACGTCTACGAACACGATGGCGAGACCGCAGGCCAGGCCGATGGGCGCGGCAAGCTGTCGAACCACGAATACTTTGCGCGCGCCGTCAAGGCGATCTTTGGTCTCGTGGGTGAGACGACCGAACACGGCTTCGTGTTTCGCGTCGATCTGGCGCTCAGGCCCAACGGCAACTCCGGCCCGTCTGCGGTATCGCTGAGCGCGCTCGAGGAATACCTGCTGGTGCATGGCCGCGAGTGGGAACGCTTTGCCTGGCTCAAGAGCCGCATCGTCGCGCCGCGCGCCTGTCTTTCGACGCCCAATGTGCAGGCGCTGCGCGGTGTGGTGCTGCCGTTCGTGTTCCGCCGCTATCTGGACTACAACGTGTTCGACGCACTGCGCTCGCTGCACCGCCAGATCCGCGAACACGCCGCCAAACGCAGCGCCGGTCACCCGAGCGCGCCAACGACGTGAAGCTCTCGCGCGGCGGAATTCGCGAAATCGAATTCACCGTGCAGCTCTTGCAGGTGGTGCGCGGCGGCCAGTTCCCCGAGCTGCGCTGCCGCCCCACGCTCGAGGCGCTGCAGCGGCTGGCGCGCGCCGGACTGATGCCCCAGGAGACGGCCGACGCGCTCGCGGGGGCCTACGACTTTCTGCGCAAGATCGAACACCGCATCCAATATCTGGACGATCAGCAGACTCACGTGCTTCCGACCTCGGATGAGGATCTGTGCTGGATCGGGCAGACGATGGGCGTGGACTGCAGCGACTTTCTCAAGGAACTGGATACCCACCGCGAACTGGTCGCGCAGGAGTTCGACACGCTTTTGGGCGGCGAGAGCGAGCACAAGAAATGCGCCGGCGGCACCTGCGGCGGACCACGCTCCGCAGGTGGCTCGGCTCCCGCGCCCGAACTCGACACGCTGATCGAGCAACTGCCGCCCAAGATGCGCGAGCGCGTGGCCGAGTGGCGCAGCAATCAGCGCGTTCAGGGTTTGCGCGACGAGGCGCGGGCGCGTCTCTTCCGTCTGGTGCAGCGTACCGCGCGCTGGGTCGCCGAAGGCGCAACCACGGAAGAGGCCGCAGTGCGCCTGGTCGACTGGCTGGAGCCGCTGCTGCGCCGCGACAGCTATCTGGCGCTGCTGCTGGAGCGTCCTTCGGTTCACGAGCATCTGCTGCATCTGCTGGGGTCCGCCAAATGGCCGGCGCGCTACATGCTGCAGCACCCGGGCGTGATCGACGAGCTGGCGAGCGATGCGCTGATGTCCGAGCGCTTCGTGCCCGCCGATTTCGAACGCGAGCTGGAACTGCGCCTGGCGTCGCTGCGTTCGACCGGCGAGGATGACGACGAGACGCTGCTGAATCTGCTGCGCCGCGCGCACCATGCCGAAACCTTCCGCACGCTGGCACGCGACGTGGAGCGCCGCATCACGGTCGAACAGGTGGCCGATGATCTCTCGGCGCTTGCCGATTGCGTGCTGCGCGTGACGGCCCGCTGGTGCTGGGCCCGCCTCAAGAACAAGCACCGCGAAACGCCGCAATTCGCGATCATCGGCTATGGCAAGCTGGGCGGCAAGGAACTGGGCTACGGCAGCGATCTGGACATCGTGTTCGTGTTCGATGACGACGACGAAAACGCCTCCGAGATCTACGCCGCGTTTGTGCGCAAACTGGTCAACTGGCTGTCGGTGAAAACCGGTGAGGGCGATCTGTTCGAGATCGACACCGCGCTGCGTCCGAATGGCAATTCGGGGCTGCTGGTCACGCGCTTCGAGGCCTATGCCGACTACCAGACCCGGCGCGGCAGCAACACCGCGTGGACCTGGGAGCATCAGGCGATGACGCGCGCGCGTTTCGTGCTCGGCACGGAAGACCTGGTGCCGCTCGACGACAAGGGCGAACCGATTGCCGCAGACGAGCCGCATGGCGGACTGCATCTGCGCGAGCGCTTCGACGCCGTGCGCGAGGCGGTGATCACCGCGCCACGTGACCCGGTGGCGCTCAAGGACGAAATCGTCACCATGCGCGAACGCGTGCGCAGCGCGCATTCCGTGCCCCACGGCGAGTTCGACGTCAAGCACAGCCACGGCGGCATGGTGGATGCGGAATTCGCCGTGCAGTATCTGGTGCTGTCGCAGTCCGACGCACACCCGGGCCTGCGCGACAACGTCGGCAACATTGCGCTGCTGCAACGCGCCGAATCGGCCGGACTGCTGCCCTCCGGCATCGGCGTGAACGCGGCCAATGCCTACCGCACCCTGCGCCAAGTGCAGCACCGTGCGCGCCTCAACGAACAGCCCACGCGCGTGCTCAACGACGAACTGGTCGCCGAGCGCGAGGCGATTCTGGCGCTTTCGACGGCGGTGTTTGGCTAGGGCCTGTTCACCCAACCCGCGGGGTCGCGCAAGCCAGACAGGGCCGCTCATGCCAGGCGCGCGCATTGATAGAGGTTATCAACGCATTCATGCTTTAATGCAACGCTTGCCGGTCCAGCGGAACTTGCGCACATGGCCTGTTCACCGATAGCCCCGTGAAGGGTGGAGCCAGAGGGCCCATCTCGCGCGCGCCAGACCATTCATCCCGAAGTCGCCTCACGAGGGCGCATTTCCTGACGTCCTACCCATGCCGCGAAATCGCTTGCAGCATCTGGCCCTGTCTCTCTCGTTGCCCGTCGCTCTGGCGGGCTGCGCCATGCAGCGCCCTCCCGAACACGTGCCGTCGTCCGCCCCCATGAACTGGCAAGCGCCACTGCCCCACGGCGGCAGCGTGAGCGAACTTGAATCGTGGTGGCGCGGTGCGGGCGATGCACTGTTGGCCGAACTCATACATGAGGCGCAGCTCTTGAGCCCGAGCGTGGCACAGGCGCGTTCCACGTTCGAGCAGGCACGCGCCACGCAGACAGCCGCGCGCGCCGCGCTGCTGCCATCGCTGGACGCACAGGCAAACGCCAGCCGCGGCTTCAGCGAGCAGAACGCGGGCATTGCCAACACCGCACAGATCGGTTTGCAGGCGGGCTGGGAAATCGATCTGTTCGGCAGGAACGCCGCCACATCCGATGCGGCGCGCAGCCGGGTCGAGGGCGCGCATGCCAGATGGCACGACGCGCGCGTGTCGGTTGCCGCCGAAGTGGCGCTGCAATACACCGGCTGGCGTTATTGCGTCAGACTGGTCGGCGTGCTGCGCGACGACACGGCATCACGCGAACAGACGGCCCGACTGTCCCGGGAAAGCGAGCGCGCGGGCTTCACCGCCCCGGCAAACGCGGCGCTTGCGGCCGCCAGTTTTTCCGATGGGCGCGTGCGCGCGGCGCAGCAGCAGTTGCAATGCGACATCGGCATCAAGACGCTGGTGGCGCTGACCGGCCGCGACGAGCCGGCGCTGCGCGCAGCGCTCGCGCAATCTCCCGCCATGCCCCTGCCCGAAAACCTGTTCACCGTGGACAGCATCCCCGCGCAGACGCTGGCGCAGCGCCCCGATGTCTATGCCGCGGAGCGCGAAGTGGCCGCGGCCAGCGCCGAGGTCGGCAGCGCCGAGGCAGATCGCTACCCAAGGCTCACGCTCGGCGGCTCGATTGGACGCATGTACCTGGGCGCCAGCAACGTGAGCGGCAGCAGCAACGTATGGTCGATCGGCCCGCTCGCGGTTTCGCTGCCGCTGTTCGATGGTGGTCGGCGCGCCGCCGAAGTCACGGCGGCCAAGGCCCGATACGAGGCCGCCGCGCTCACCTATCGCGGACAGGTAAGGCAAGCGGTTGCCGAGGTCGAACAGGCGCTCACTCAACTCGCCAACACCAGCGAACGCCGTACCGACGCGCAGAACGCCGCCGATGGCTACCGGCGCTCGCTAGCAGCCACGCAGGCGCTGTGGACCGGAGGCCTCGCCAGCCAGCTCGATCTGGAGAACGCCCGGCGCACGGCGCTGGCCTCCGAACTGGCGCTCGTGACGCTGGAGCAGGAACGCATGAACGCGTGGATCCAGCTCTATCGCGCAGCAGGTGGCGGATGGGACGCCAACGTCGTCGATCCGCAAGGCCGTCAGCCAGGCACCGCGAGATCCCCCGCAAGCGCTGCATCTGCCGTGTCTGCTCCTTGATGGTGGGGTAGCCGGATGAACACCGAATTGCGTAAACCACTGACCGGATTTGTTGCCATGTCGCGCTTGAATTTTCTGACCGCCCATTCTTCCCTCGTCACGCTGGCGATGCTGACCGTGCTCGGCACGGCGGGCTCCTTGCTCGTCACTGCCGACACCCGCGCCGCCGACGACAAGAAAGCGGCCGCGAGCGAGCCACGCCCCGCGCTCACCGTGACGGTAGTGCGTCCGGCAGGTGCCGACATCGCGGCCCGCCTGCCCGCCAACGGCAATATCGCGGCCTGGCAGGAGGCCAGCATCGGCGCGGAAAGCAACGGTCTGCGTCTGACCGACGTGCGCGTGAACGTCGGCGACAGTGTGAAGGCCGGACAGGTGCTCGCCACCTTTGCGAGCGAGACCATAGAGGCCGACGTGGCGCAGGCCCGCGCCAACCTGCTCGAAGCACAGGCCAACGCGGCAGAGTCGCTAGCCAACGCCGAGCGCGCCCGCACGCTGAGCCAGTCCGGCGCGTTGAGCGCGCAGCAGATCCAGCAATACGCCACCGCCGCCCAGACCGGCAAGGCGCGCGTCGAAGCCGCAAGGGCGATGCTCAACGCGCAGCAACTGCGCATGAAACACACGACGGTACAGGCCCCGACAGCGGCGTGATTTCCGCGCGCACCGCCACCGTCGGTGCGGTTCTCGCCGCAGGCACGGAACTGTTTCGCATGGTGCGCAAGGGCCGCCTCGAATGGCGTGCCGATGTGGCGTCCAGCGAACTCTCGCGCATCAAGGTCGGGACCACGGCCAGGGTCACCGCCGCCAGCGGCGCGCAGGTCGAAGGCAAGGTCCGCACCATCGCGCCGACCGTGGACGCGCAGACGCGAAACGCCATCGTCTACGTGGATTTGCCGGCCCACGCCGGCATTCGCGCGGGCATGTTCGCGCGCGGCGAATTCTTGCTCGGCCAGCGCAATGCGATCACCGTGCCTTCATCTGCCATCGTCGTGCGCGACGGGTTCAGCAACGTCTTCGAAGTCACCAAGGACAACCATGTGCGCATGGTGCGCGTGCAGACCGGCCAGCGTACCGGAGATATGCTGGAAATCACCTCGGGTCTGAAGCCCGATGCCGCCATCGTCGCGCGCGGCGGTGCCTTCCTCAACGACGGCGATCTGGTGCGCGTGCAGGCCGACGCAGCGCCCGCGGCCCCGGCTCCGGCCGCCGCCACGCCCGCCAAATAAGGTCTCTGCGAGGACACCCCGATGAATCTTTCCGCCTGGTCCATACGCAATCCGATTCCGGCCGCGATGATCTTCGTGCTGCTCACGCTGGCAGGCCTGCTGTCGTTTCGCGCGATGAAGGTGCAGAACTTTCCGGACATGGATCTGCCCGTGGTGACCGTGACCGCGTCGCTGCCGGGAGCCGCGCCCGGTCAGCTTGAAAGCGACGTGGCCCGCAAGATCGAGAACGCGATTGCGACGACCCAGGGACTCAAGCACATCACCACCACGCTGACCGATGGCACGGCGATCATCGCCGCCGAATACCGCCTTGAAAAACCGGTGCAGGAAGCCGTCGATGACGTGCGCTCCGCCGTCTCGCGCGTGCGCGCCGACATGCCCGCCGACCTGCGCGACCCGATCGTCAACAAGCTCGAACTTTCGTCGCAGGCGATTCTGGCGTTCACGCTGTCGTCCACCAAACTCGATGACGAGGAACTGTCCTGGTTCGTCGATGACACGCTCACGCGCCTGCTGCTCGCCGTGCCGGGCGTGGGCGCCGTGAGCCGCGTTGGCGGCGTGGCGCGCGAGGTGCGCGTGGCGCTCGATCCGCAGCGCATGCAGGCGCTCGGCGCGACGGCGGCCGACGTGTCACGCCAGTTGCGCGCCACCCAGCTGGAGAGCGCCGGTGGCCGCGCGGAACTCGGCGGCGAGGAGCAGCCGCTGCGCACGCTGGCGACGGTGCAGACCGCCGGTGAGATCGCGGCCATCGACATCGCGCTGCCGGGCGGGCGGCATATTCGCCTCGATCAGATCGCCACGGTGACCGACACCACCGCCGAGCAGCGCACCGCCGCGTTCTACGACGACAAGCCGGTGATCGGCTTCGAGGTCTCGCGCGCACGCGGAGCCAGCGAAGTGGAAGTCGGGGCGGGCGTGCAGAAGGTGCTAGACCGCTTGCTGATCGATCATCCAGATCTCAAGCTCACGCGCGCGTTCGATTTCGTCACCATCGCGCAGGACGAATACGACAGTTCCATGCACCTGCTCTACGAAGGCGCGATTCTCGCCGTGGTCGTCGTCTGGCTGTTCCTGCGCGACTGGCGCGCCACCATCGTCTCGGCCGTGGCGCTGCCGCTGTCGGTGATCCCGGCCTTCATCGGCATGTACCTGCTCGGGTTCTCGATCAACATCATCACGCTGCTGGCGCTGTCGCTGGTGGTCGGCATTCTCGTGGACGACGCCATCGTCGAGGTCGAGAACATCGTGCGCCATCTGCGCATGGGCAAATCGCCCTACCAGGCGGCGATGGAGGCGGCCGACGAGATCGGGCTTGCGGTGATCGCCACCACGTTCACGCTGATTGCGGTGTTTCTTCCAACGGCATTCATGAGCGGCATCGCGGGGCGCTTTTTCAAGCAGTTCGGCTGGACGGCGGCGCTCGCGGTGTTCGCGTCGCTGGTCGTGGCGCGGCTGCTCACGCCGATGATGGCGGCCTACATGCTCAAGCCGCTGCTTGCGCAGGAAAAGGAACCGCGCTGGCTCTCCGCGTACATGCGCGCGTCGGCATGGTGCCTGAAGCACCGCGTGCTGACGCTGCTGGCCGCGCTGCTGTTCTTCATCGGCTCCATCGCGCTGATTCCGCTGCTGCCCTCGGGCTTCATTCCCGCGGACGACAACCAGCAGACCCAGGTCATGCTCGAACTTCCGCCCGGCACCAAGCTGCCCGAAACGCGCGCGGTCGTGAGCCAGGCCACGGCGCGCGCCATGAAGCTCGAACATGTCGCTAGTGTCTACGCCACCATCGGCGGCGGCTCGGCGGGCTCCGATCCGTTTGTGGGCAACGCCAACGCCGATCCCCGCAAGGCCACGCTCACGCTGTCGCTTTCGCCACGCGGTGAGCGGCCACGCAAGCAGGTCATCGAGAATCAACTGCGCGAGGTCATGCAGGATCTGCCCGGCGTGCGCGTGAAGATCGGCCTCGGTGGCTCGAACGACCGCTACATCCTCGCGCTCGCCAGTGAAGACCCGCAGGCCCTGTCCGCCGCAGCGCGGGCCGTGGAGCGTGACGTGCGCACCATCGCCGGGATTGGCGGCGTGAGCTCGTCCGCCAGCCTCGTGCGCCCGGAAATTGCCGTGCGCCCGGATTTCGCGCGCGCCGCCGACTTGGGCGTGAGCACCAACGCGATTGCGGAAACGCTGCGCGTGGCCACGGTCGGCGACTACGACCAGTACCTGCCCAAACTCAACCTCGCGCAGCGGCAGATTCCCATCGTCGTGCGGCTCGACAACGCGGCGCGCGAAGACCTGTCCACGCTTGAGCGCCTCACGGTGCCGGGAGCGCACGGTCCCGTGCGGCTGAGCGAAGTGGCGTCGCTTGAAGTGGCGGGTGGCCCGGCCGTGATCAGCCGCTACGACCGCGCGCGCAACGTGAATTTCGAGATCGAACTCGGCTCGCGCGGCCTCGGCGAGGTACAGGAAGCCGTGCGCCATTTGCCCTCGGTGCAGGGCCTTCCGGCCAGTGTGCGCCTGATCGACATCGGCGACGCCGAGATGATGGGCGAGCTGTTCACGAGCTTCGGCCTGGCGATGCTCACCGGCGTGGTCTGCATCTACATCGTGCTGGTGCTGCTGTTCAAGGATTTCCTGCAGCCGGTGACGATTCTGGCGGCGCTGCCGCTGTCGCTCGGCGGCGCATTCGTGGGCCTGCTGCTCGCGGGCAAGAGCTTTTCCATGCCCTCGCTCATCGGCCTGATCATGTTGATGGGCATAGCGACGAAGAATTCGATCCTGCTCGTCGAATACGCCATCGTCGCGCGCCGCGATCAGGGCATGAGCCGCCTCGACGCGCTGCTCGACGCCTGCCACAAACGCGCGCGTCCCATCATCATGACCACGCTCGCCATGGGCGCTGGCATGCTGCCGATTGCGCTGGCGCTGGGTGGCGCGGACATGAGCTTCCGCTCGCCGATGGCAACCGCCGTGATCGGCGGCCTGATCACGTCCACCGTGCTGAGCCTGCTGGTGATTCCGCCGCTGTTCACCTATGTCGACGACTTCGAGCAGTGGTGTCTGCGCCGCTTGCGTCGCAACAAACGTCAGCCCGCAGCGCCCGAATCAGCGGAGCCCCCGGTGCAGACTTGATCGAGTGCAACCCGAGTCACGGATTAGTATTCTTACTCAGTCAATCGCGTCGAAGATAGTGTAATCTTGTGGTCATTCGCATAGCCTGCGACCTGACAGATGCGGCATAGACTGACACGGCAGGCCTTGAATTCGGTTCACAATGGAATCACTTTGATAGCACTGCATCGGCTCAGTGGAATGCATGTACGGTGGTTACATTTTTTAGTGAAATTTGGATGGAACTTCCCGAGCCTGGACCGGGTCTATATGAGAAACTAGTTCATCCAAATAAATAATTCTTTGGATATTTAACAGAATCTATTTGTAGTTGCGAAGCCTTTCAGACATCGCGTCTGACTGGAAATCCTGAGGCGCTTCTCCTCCCTCCCTCTCTTAATTCGTTTCGGGACGCTTCGCGACTTTTTTTATTCAGCCCAAAGCAAAGAGCGCCTTGATGGCGCTCTTTGCTTTTTGCGGCAATCCGCTTCGAGGTGGCTGCACGCTCACGGCGTGTGCCCCTCATCAGCCAGCTATTGGGGTTCGGTGTCCTTGAAGCTCTGGCGCTGCATCAGCTTGTCGTGCAGGCGCGCGAGGTTGGGATGCTGGCCGCGCCAGTCGATTTGCGGAAAACGAAACGCAAGCCAGCCCAGCGCGCAGCCCACGGCGATGTCCGACAGGCTCAGGTGAATGCCACTGCAATAGGGCTTCTCGCCCAGCCCCAGACTCATCGACGACAGGCCGGCCCTGATCTTGCTCATTTGCCGGTCGATCCACGCCTGCGAGCGCTCCGAATCCTGGCGGTGCGGCCAGGTCGCCTCCAAGCGGGCCAGCACACCGGCGTCGAGCACGCCATCGGCAAGCGCCTCCCAGGTCTTGACCTCGGCGCGCTCGCGGCCCGATGTCGGGATCAGCTTGCCCACGGGCGAAAGCGTATCCAGATATTCCACGATGACGCGCGAGTCGAACACGGCCTCGCCGCCTTCCATCACGAGGCACGGCACCTTGCCCAACGGGTTGGATTCACCGATCTTCGTTTCCTCGGACCACACGGCCTCTTCCTGGAAGCGGTAATCCAGCTTCTTCTCAGCCATCACAACGCGCACTTTGCGCACGTAGGGGCTGGTCGAGGATCCGAGAAGTTTCATGGTAAGGCTTTCGCTATCAAAAAAGATCCGTAATCTAGGTACTGATTCTGGATTCTGATTCTAGGGCTTGTTGGTGAACGGCTTCGATCAGTTGCAGACGGTAGGTGCAAACCACATGGCCGCTGACAGGCGAGCGTGCCGCGAGAACAACACATCGCGGCCGCCGGTTTCCCCGGCACGAATCGACCATCGAGCGGTGCGTGGCGAATTCCGCAGGATATGCCGTCACCGGCGCGAGACCTACAATAGAGGGCTATGAGCCTGTCCACGATCACCGCCCTTTCCCCTCTTGACGGCCGCTACGCCGCCAAGCTTGCCGATCTGCGCCCCATCATGAGCGAGCATGGTTACATGCAGCGCCGGGTTCAGGTCGAAATCACCTGGTTCATCGCCTTGTCCGATGCCGGGTTTGCCGAATTCAAGCCGCTGTCGGCTGGAGCCCGCACCTATCTGCAGGGTCTCGTGAAGAATTTCTCCGAAGCGGATTCTGCGGCGATCAAGGAGATCGAAAAGACCACCAACCACGACGTGAAGGCCGTGGAGTACTGGATCAAGTCGAAATTCGAATCACGCCCGGAACTGCAGAAAGCCTCCGAATTCGTGCATTTCGCGTGCACCAGCGAAGACATCAACAACACCAGCCACGCACTGCAACTGCGTGCGGGCCGCGACAAGGTCGTGTTGCCCACGCTGGACCGCATCCAGCTCAAGCTGCGCGACATGGCCCGCCAGTTCGCCGACGTGCCGATGCTCAGCCGCACCCACGGCCAAACCGCCAGCCCCACGACGGTGGGCAAGGAAATCGCCAACGTGGTGATGCGCGTGCAGAACGCCAGCGAACGCATCGCGGCCGTGAACATGCTCGCCAAGATGAACGGTGCCGTCGGCAACTACAACGCCCACCTCTCCGCCTGGCCCGATTTCGACTGGGAGGCCTTCAGCCGCAAGGTGATCGAGTCGCATGAGCCCGAAGGCCTCGGCCTCACGTTCCAGCCGTATTCGATCCAGATCGAGCCGCACGACTACATGGCGGAACTGTTCGACGCCGTGGCGCGCACCAACACCATCCTGATCGACCTTTCGCGCGACATCTGGGGTTATGTGAGCCTCGGCTACTTCAAGCAGAAGCTCAAGGCCGGTGAAATCGGCTCCTCGACCATGCCGCACAAGGTCAACCCCATCGACTTTGAAAACGCCGAAGGCAATCTCGGCATGGCCAACGCCATGTTGCGCCATCTGTCCGAAAAACTGCCCATCAGCCGCTGGCAACGCGACCTGACCGACAGCACCGTGCTGCGCAACATCGGCGTGGCGCTGGGCTACGCCGTGCTCGCCTACAACTCGCTGCTGACCGGATTGAACAAACTCGAACTCAACGAGGAAGCCCTCGCCAGGGATCTGGACAGCAGTTGGGAAGTACTCGCCGAACCCATCCAGACCGTCATGCGCCGCTACGGCGTGGCCGGCGCCTACGAAAAGCTCAAGGAAGTCACGCGCGGCAAGACCGTCACCGCAGAGGCGCTGCATGCACTGATCCGCTCGCTCGACATTCCCCAGCCCGACAAGGATCGCCTGCTGGCAATGACGCCGGGCAGCTACACCGGCAAGGCAGCGGAACTGGCCAGGCGCGTTTGATTGATGCTGCTCGCTGCCGCATGAGCTCGACCACGCTGGATCATCGCTTCAACAATTTTGACGCGCTGCGCTTGGTCGCCGCACTACTGGTGATCTGGAGTCACCAGTTCTCTGTGATGGGGCGCCCAGTCCCGCTCATTCTCAACGGGAATGAGCCCGGGGCGGTCGGCGTGGTGTTGTTCTTTGCGATCAGCGGGTATCTTGTGACCGGATCGTGGCTTGCAGATCCTCATGTGCTGCGTTTTACCCGTCGCCGCGTGCTGAGAATCTGGCCGGGCCTGTGTGTTGCCGTATTGGGTTGCGCCCTGATTCTGGGACCCTTGGCCACCACCTTGCCGCTCGCTCAATATTTGCGCAGCCCCGTGACCTGGGATTATTTCTCCAACCTCTGGCTGCAAACCAAATATGTGCTTCCGGGCGTTTTCGAAACCAATCCCCTCCCCAATGGAGTGAACGGGCCAATTTGGACCATTCCGCTGGAAGTGACCTGCTATCTTGGCCTGGCCGTGCTGGGAGTGTTTCAGGTGACCCGCACGCGCTGGTTTGCGCCATTCGCGTTTCTCTTGCTGGCCGCTTTCTTTCATTGGCGCTACAGTCCAGCCCCGGACAGCCATCGCCCGAATGGTCACCGCTACTGCAATACAGTCTGATGTTTGCTTTGGGCTCCACACTCGCCTGTTTCAGCGATCTTTGGAGTTCCCGCCGCGTCCTGAGCGCCATCGCTTTAGTGGCCGCTTTCACCGTGCTGCACTTCTTCGGTCCGTCGGTCATCAAGAGCCAGGCGCTGATGTTCATGATTGCCGCGCTGGGTGTCGTCTGGGGAACCGCATGTACGCCGGTTCTTCATCGTGCAGGACGCTTTGGCGATTTTTCATATGGCCTCTATATCTACGCATTTCCCGTCCAGCAACTCGTCGTGTGGGCCTCGGCCAATCAACTGGGGTTTCCAGTAGCCCTCGCCATCACGTTGATGAGCACGTTGACGCTCGCAGCACTGTCGTGGCACTGGATTGAGAAGCCCGCCCTTTCGCTCAAGCCCCAACGCATGCGACTCCCCCAACCAGCGGTCACTTAGACACCGACAGTCCCGCGAAACAGTATCCATTCATGGCGCTCAAATCCACCATCTTCAAAGCCAATCTGTCCGTCGCCGACATCGACAACAGCTACTACGCAGACCATGCGCTGACGCTTGCGCGCCATCCCAGCGAAACCGACGAACGCATGATGGTCCGGCTTGCGGCGCTCGCGCTTAACGCCTACCAATTGCAGGCTGTCTGCAACGGGGACGGCACGCTGGCCTTCGGCGCGGGATTGTCGGATGTGGAAGATCCCGATGTCTCGCTCACCGATTTCACAGGCCGCAAACGCTTGTGGATCGAAGTCGGCCAACCCGAGGACAAGCCCATCACCAAGGCCTGCAGCAAGACTGATGCCGTCATCGTCTACCCGTTCAATCACGCGGCGGAAATCTGGTGGAAAGGCATCGAGAACAAGCTCTCGCGCCTCGACAAGGTGCAGGTCTGGCGCATTCCGACCGAGGCCTCGCAGGAGCTTGCAAAACTGGCCGAGCGCAGCATGCAATTGCAGGCGACGATTCAGGAAGGCGGTCTCACGCTGAGCAGCCAGATGGGCAGCGTCCATTTCGAGCCGATCCGCTGGAAGTAATAGCGGCGTGGCGAAGCGCCGCTGCGCTATAACGCCTGCCCGAGCTGCATGAAACCGCCGCAACTCCAGCATTGCTCGAATCCGCCCTCGACCGTTTCACCGCAACGGCATTGCCAGCGACGCTGCGGCAGATGTTTCAGTTCCTCAAGCAATTGGCGCGCGGCATCGGTATGCTCCTCATGTTCGAGCCAAATCTCGGGATTGCATTCCGTGGGTGGCATCAAGCCATGCACCGACGCGAAATGTTCGCGCAGCAGCCTTGCGGGAAAGCCCGCCTCGCACAGCAGATCGCACCAGATCCTAGCCTGAACGATGTCGGGGGCGGTCAATAAACGCAGCATGATGCACCACGATAGCCGGTTGCGCCAATGGCGTAAACAGGCGTTAGTCCCCGGCGCGCTCCTTGTAGCGGGTGAACCGCAGCGCAACGCCTTCGTTGGTGATGCGACGCCACACCGCGCGTTTATGCACGGGGTCGAGTTCCAGCCAGTTCTGCACCTCGGCAAAAGTGCGCCCGCAACCCTTGCAGGTCTCGTCGCCCTGGCTTGTGGAGCAGATCGCAATGCAGGGCGTGTCCATGGTCGTGTCATACCAGTCAAGCCAAGCCGACATGGCCACACGCGGCATGGCGTTCTCGGCGATCTCATCGAGATGCTGGAACACCATGCGCGCGTAGACCTCGGCCAGCGCCAGCAACTCCACCCGAGCGATGCCCCCGGATCGACAGGCGAACGGCTGCGCCAATGGTTGATGGCGGCCTCGATATCGGTGATGTGGATGGCTGCTGTGCTCTGCATGGAGGGCGTTGATGATACGTCGCGGCGAGCGCCACGACCCCCACAAGGGAAATCACCAACGCCTTTTCGATAGAGAAAATGGATAGCAACAAAGCCTTACAGTGGGCGTGTTGCAGGGCGATTTCATTTTCCGGGAAACACAAAGATACTTTTACCACCCCTTGCGCGTGCCTTTTCGACTGTGTTCCAATCATCGGATTGAAGGGGAGTAGCTCCCAACCCGACACTACGCCAACCAACGGGATCGATTCTGATTTGTTGTGCGCCTGTCGCCGGGCTTATCGGTCTGTCGTCAATACGAAGCGCAAGCTTCCGGCAGCCCGGGCACAGGCCAAATACAACGTCAATAGCCTGGCTGAGCAAGACCTTTGATGGCCCATGTTGGGCTGATCAAGGCTGCTCTTTCCGTTACGCTCCATGGCATTGCGCCCCAGCGTAGGACAAGTTCACTTCGTTCGGTTCAGCATCCAATCAGCCGGAGCTTTGTCCTACCATGCGGTGGACCGCATCGCTCTTCGAACATTGACGTTGAGGACTTTATGGACTTTTTGACTTCGCCCGAATTCTGGGTCGCGCTCGGTCAGATCATCATCATCGACATCCTGCTGGGTGGCGACAATGCAGTGGTGATCGCGCTCGCCTGCCGCAGACTGCCGCCTGCGCAGCGCGCCAAGGGCATCATCTGGGGCACGGCCGGCGCCATCATCCTGCGGGTGATCCTCATCGCATTCGCGATGACGCTGTTGAATCTACCTTTCCTGAAGTTCGTTGGAGCGATCCTCCTGGTGTGGATCGGCGTGAAGCTGCTTGCGCCCGATGAAGAAGGGCACGGCGACGTCGCCGGAAGCGACAGGCTGCTGGCCGCCATCAAGACCATCATCGTTGCCGATCTGGTGATGAGTGTGGACAACGTGATCGCCATTGCTGGCGCCGCGCAGAACGCCGGTGAGCATTCGTTCCTGTTGGTCGTGCTGGGTCTGTTGATCTCGATCCCGATCATCGTCTGGGGCAGCCAGTTGGTCATCAAGCTGATGGAACGCTTCCCGATGATCATCACCGCCGGCGGCATGCTGCTGGGCTGGATCGCGGGCGGCATGCTCGTGACCGACCCCGTGTTCGCCAACCCCGACAAGTGGCAGTGGATGTTCAAGATCCCGCAGACCGACACCATCCGCTACGCCGCCAGCGTTGCCGGTGCCCTGCTGGTCCTGCTGATCGGCAAGGCCGTGCTCGCCAGACGCAGGGCCGCAGGCGTCACGCCCGCAGCGCACTGACCGGCGCGTTTGCGCATGTTGCGCGCAAGCAGGGGAACGGCATGTCGGCAATCCCCTGATCTGCGGTGCAAATAGTCCCTCATGGGTGAATGCGTCTGTATATTGCATTCACAACTGCTCCCAAAAGCGGCCTTGTATTCGCATCATGCGATGCGTCGTTTCTTTCGGGATCAGCAACAACTTTTTTTACAACCACGCAGCCACTTCAAGGACAACTCATGGACACCGTGATCGTGTATGTCGATGATGCCGAGTACGCGCGGCAAATCATGCAACCCGCTCTGCAACAAGGCGAATCCGCTCAGACCACGCACTGGGTGCTCGTGGCGTGCGCGCCGCGCATGACCCATCGCATCAGCAAGTGGGTGAGCCATAGCGCGCGCGAATCCTGGCGTGCCAAATGGGCCGACAAGCTGTTTGCACAACTGCTGCCGTGGCTCGAGTCCGGCAATGGCCAGGTGAGCACCGTGCTCGCCAAAATACCGCTGCCCGAATTGCTTGAGCAGCTTCAGCAGCAGTACGGTGCCAAGGCGCAGTTGCTGGACGCGCGCCGCCCCAAGCAGGAAGGCGCGGCCCATCAACAGGCCTACGTGCCCAATCCCGTTGCCGAACAACCAGCGCCCGCAGCCCCAACGGTGAAGGTCAAAAAACCAGGCCGCACCTGGGCGCTTCCCGGCACGCTGGCGGGCCTGATGTGCATGATGTTTGTCACGGTGGAGTGATCGCCACTTCTTCGCGTCATCCAGGGTCATCCGTCTCGGAAACATCACCGGCCATCACGAGCCGGTGGTGCTATTCTCCAAGGCCATGAAACTCCTGCTCAAATGGCTGCTCAGCGCAGCAGCACTTCTTTTTGTGGCCTATGTCTACAGCAGCGGCGTCGAGGTGCGCAGCTTCACCAGCGCCCTGATCGCTGCCGCGGTCATCGGCCTGCTCAACATCATCGTGCGACCGGTGCTCGTGCTGCTCACGCTGCCCGTCACAGTGATCACGCTTGGTCTGTTTCTCTTCGTCATCAACGCGCTGATGTTCTGGGCCGCCGGTTCGCTGCTTGGCAGCGGCTTCCAGGTACATGGTTTTACGGCTGCGCTGATCGGCTCGCTGATCTATTCGGTGCTTGGCATGCTAATTGAGGCTGCGATCGGCGGTCTGTTCCTTAAGAAGTGACTCCACCTCGCGCAGACGCGTGTCGATGATCGATGCGTCGTAAAAATCGCCGCCCCCCTTGCGCGCTAGATCCTGTCCGGCCTTGAAGCGATCCAGCGCCGCCGCATAGTCATAGTGCCCCATCTGCGCCTCGGCCTCGGCGCGGATCGCACGCAATGGCTGGTTCTGCTCGTTCCAGACCCGGGACAGCGCCAGCCATGCGCCCGAATCCTTGGGATGCGTCGCCACCCAGGTCTGAAGCGCGCCGGTCATCTCCGCGCCGCGCTTCAATTGCAGCAAAACCTGCGTGCGCGCCAGCAACTCGGGCGGCCGACATTCGTGGTGACGCGCTGCGCATCCGCATTCAATTCACGCAAGGCGTCTTCCGGCTGGCCCGAAGCCATCGCGATTTCCGCCGCCAACAATTGCGCCTGGCGCTGTGCGGCCGGATTTCCTTGCACCAGCGGCCTGAGCCTGGCAAGTGCATCGCGCGCCTGGACATAGTCCTGCAATTGCACCCCACTCAACGCCGCCGCGTACAGACCACCGACCCGGCGATTCACCGATTTGTCGGCAAACCCTACATCCCTGGTTTCGTTGATGTACTGCCGCAGCACCTCCACGCCCGGCCGCGTCAACACCCGCGCGCGCGCCACCATCATCACGTGATCCAGCGCGGCCGGCGGCTCGGCGCCGCCCTCCTTGCCAATGCGTGCGTGCATGTCGGCAATCCGCTGCGTGGTCAGTGGGTGACTGCGCAGATAGGGCCAACTGCCGTTGTCATTGATGCGATTGGCCTGCTGCAGCTTGTCGAACATGCCGACAAAACCCTGCTCCGCGAAGCCGGCAGGTTTCATCAATCCAAAACCGATGCGATCCGCCTCGCGCTCCATGTCGCGGGAAAAATTGAGCTGGTTCTGCACGACGGCCGCCTGACCGCCCATCATCATCGCCGCCGCCGCATCCGGACTGCGACTCGCCGCCAACGCGCCCAGCAGCATCGAGCCGATCATGAGCGGCGTCATCTTTTCCTGCTGCGCCATCAGCCGCGCGATATGCCGCTGCGTCACATGGCTCAGCTCATGCGCCATCACCGACGCCAGCTCGTCGCGCGTCGACACAATCGAGATCAGCCCGAGATACACACCAAAATACCCACCGGGCAGCGCAAACGCGTTCACCTGTTTGTCACGTCCCAGCAGCACCTGCCAGGCATAGCGCTCCTTGAGCTCCTCGCTCAGCTCGCCGCGCTCCTCCGAGGCCTTCATCAGCGATGCCAGAATCTGGTTGACGTACTCGGTCAACACCGGATCATCGAGATAGTCAGGATCGCGGTAAAGCTCCCGGATGATGCGGTCACCAAGCTTGCGCTCCTGGGGCGTGGTCAGATTCTGACCATCTCCAAGAGAAGGCAGCCCCGCGGCCCACGCCGCGCCGCCGCTCGCGGCGAGCGCAGAAACCGCCACGAGACAAACCGCCAACGCACGGACCGCGCGACGGCAAAAAATAGTATTGGTGAGAGTCAACGTTCGCACTCCGTCAAAGACCCGACAACGCCCAGACCACCGCGCCAACAGCGCATCGAGGATCGTATGATGCCCCGAGCCCACAATGGTTGCATCCGATTGCGTTACCCGCAGGCGAGGGAGAAACAAAAAGCCGACGCGCCACTCCTCGGATCATCCAAGGTGAACCGTCCCCACCTACGTTAACTGATTTTGCCCCATGAGCAATGACACCCCTTCCAGCAACCAGCCCGAACAGACTCAACCGACCCTCACGCACTTTGACCAACACGGCCAGGCGCACATGGTTGATGTCGGCAGCAAACAGGCCACGCACCGCGTCGCAGTGGCCACCGGTGAAATCAAGATGCAGCCGGCCACACTGGCAATCATCCAGGCAGGCACAGCCAAAAAAGGCGACGTCCTGGGAATATCCCGCATCGCAGGCATCATGGCCGCGAAAAAAACCAGCGATCTGATCCCGCTATGCCACCCACTGGCATTGACTCGGGTGGCCGTGGATTTTGAAATCAAGGAATCGGAATCATCCGTTCAATGCGCCGCAACAGTGGAAACCGTGGGCAGACGGGGTGGAGATGGAGGCGCTGACTGCGGTGCAGATTGCCTTGTTGACTATTTATGATATGTGTAAGGCGGTGGATCAGAAGATGAAAATTGATGGCATAAAAGTGACAGAGAAGCGCGGAGGAAAATTCAACAATTTATATATTAACGCTATTTAGTCGCACCTGAATAACCTCAGGAACCCGCAAGCACACAGCCTCTCGGGGCAACTCTCGATCCCCAAAACTCCCAGTTTGTTATCCAATAGCACCAGTTTTCTGGGAGTTTTGCCGTGATGTTTGCCTGCCCCGCCACCGATGATTTCTTCCGCTCGCGCATTGATCACATGATCGATGTGCGCCATCCGCTGGCTGTGCTGGCCTCGCGCATGCCCTGGCAGGAGATCGAGGCGCAGGTCGCCCAGGTCTTTTCTCGCAAGGCGCGCACAGGTGCGGCTCTGCCCGATCTGGATCTCTTCGGCGAGCAGGTGCAGCGTGCTGCTCGCGCGAGCCATGCGGGGCGACCGCGCGTGCCGCTGCGCATCATGATCTCGCTGCTGTACCTCAAGCACGCGTTCAATGAATCGGATGAGGCAGTGGTGGCCCGCTGGGCGGACACGCCGCGCTGGCAGTTCTTCTCGGGCTGCGCCTACTACGAGGATCGCCCGCCCTGCGACGCCACCACCCTGGTCAAATTCCGCCGACTGCTGGGCGAAGAAGGCGTGGAGGAATTGCTGGCGCAGACGATTCGGGTGGCCGTGCAGCTCAAGCTGGTCTCCCCTCAGCAACTCAGCCAGGTGATCGTGGACAGCACCGTGCAATCCAAGGCGATTGCCCACCCCATCGACAGCCGCCTGCTGGAGACGGCACGCGCCAGGCTGGTGCAGGCCGCCAGGGACAATGGCATCGAGCTCAAGCAGACCTTTGCCAAGGAAGGCAAGGAACTCAGCCGCAAGGCCGGACGCTACGCCCATGCCCGCCAGTTCAAGCGCATGCGCCGGGCCATCAAGCGCCAGCGCACCATCGTGGGCAGGCTGGTGCGCGAGATCGGGCGCAAGGCCAGCGCCCTTGGTCACGCGGTGCGCCAGGCATTGCAAGAGACCCTGGACAAAGCCGCACGCATCGCCACCCAAAGCCGCCAGCGCAAACCCGTTGAGGGGCATCCCAAGCTCTACGCATGGCATGCCCCGGAGGTCAGCTGCATCAGCAAGGGCAAGGCCAGACAGCCCTACGAGTTTGGCGTGAAGGTGGGCATCGCCAGCACGCTCAGGGGCAACCTGATCGTGGGCGCCCGGGCGTTTGCGGGCAATCCGTATGACGGACACACGCTGAGCGAACAACTGGAGCAGTGCCGCATCCTGATGCAGGACTGTCAGGCCCGGCCCACGAGAGCCGTTGTCGATCTGGGCTACCGGGTGTGGATGCGGACAACCCGGATGTGCGCATCGTGCACCGGGGAAAGAGCAAACGGCTCAGCGCACAGGAGCGGCAACAACTCAAGCGCCGCCAGGCCATCGAGCCGATCATCGGGCACCTCAAGGCTGATCACCGCATGAACCGCTGCCCTCTCAAGGGCGAGCAGGGCGACAGCGTGCATGCGGTGTTGTGTGCGGCGGGCTACAACCTCAGGTGGCTGCTGCGCATGATCGCGAGGAAGGGATTGCCTTTTTGTGGGCGATTTTTTTGTGGCTGCACGCCGTATGCACGCTGGCGTCAGAAGGGCTGCGTCGCGTTGAGAGAACAACCCTCGCCGGACTTGAGCGAGCCAGTTCGGGCTGGCTGCGAGTCATGGGCTGCGAGCGCTGGCAACCCTTGGGCGAGGGTAGAGTCGCTTGAAATGAATATTTCAGGGACGACTATTTATCCCTAAAGCCACTTATCGGTGCATAACCCACTATTTTTGTTTGCGCGTCAATCAATACAACCCAGCTATCGAGGTTTTTTCTACTCACTAAAGGCAAAAAACTCAACTCGTCAATTTTAGTGTTCGTTTGAGCAACTGCCTCGCGAATCATATTCTGTGATTCCGAATCGAGAGTCGGAACAATGTACTTCAATGATTGAGCTCGCCGCCTCATCGCTGTCGTGCTTTTTTCCAAATTCTGCCACCAATCGGGTCGAAGGCTAGGCTCAATTCCGTTTATCGATAACTCAATATTTTCGAGCCTCTCATCACTGCTGCGGGGCTCTCTTACTCCAAGCCAAACAGGGCCCGCCCAAGAATTGCTTGCAAACGATTTTTCCGTTTTACTAGACGAACTTTGATAAATATCCCCAATTGAAACAACCACAAAACGATCAACCTCGAACACCACTGCGACTGGCCTGGTCAATCCTATGCCATACAGTCCAAAACACAGCGCCAAACTCTGAATCCCTCCTATTAGCAACCAATCCAACCATTGCTCTCTTCTTTTTTTTGAAGGATTTGACAATATAGCCGTCAATAATGGTCCAGAAATAAAAATAACAATAATCAATACCTTAAAAAGATATTGAGCGCCAAGCAAACTACCCAATGGCGACGGAAACCAAACACAATGTACCAAAATAGCTGCCAAACCAGTTTGTAACAAACTGATCAGAAAGTGTACTCCCGAGGCTTTAGCCGAAAATTTGATTCTATTTACATTCATAATTAACGAAGGTCTGGAAAACTCATTTTTCGATATGGGAAGCGATCAAGGTGCGCATTTGAATGCTCCGAAGGATGGTAATCTAATGCAGCGCCGTTTCAGAATGCGTTTCAAACACTCCGCTCAAATACCCTGAGGCTGTTTTCAGACGCCCTTATGCCTGCAATGCCAGCAGCTTGTTGCGAGCCATCCATAGATTGGCAAGCGCAAACAACGTGACGATCTGTCCTGTGTTTTTCGCCAAGCCTTTTGTAGCGCACCTTGGCAAATCCGAACTGCTGCTTGATGACCCCAAAGGGGTGTTCCACCTTGGCGCGGATGCGTGCGTTGATCGTCTGTATCTGATCGGCAAGGCGTTCTTTGCACTGCGACTTGTCCAAGGCTTTGCGCTTGCCGGGGCGCATTGCCGCATGCCAGCGCACATCACTGCGAGCATCGGGCCGCTTGTCAGCGCCCTGGTATCCCGAGTCACCATACGCCTCAACGTCCTCGCCATGCAGCAAGGCATTGGCCTGCGTCACATCATTCACATTGGCCGCTGTCGTAATGACCGCATACACCAACCCCGAATCGGCGTCCACGCCAATGTGAGCCTTCATTCCGAAGTACCACTGATTGCCCTTCTTGGTCTGGTGCATCTCAGGGTCGCGTTCACCGCGGGCATTCTTTGTTAAACTGGGTGCGTTGATCAGCGTGGCATCGACAGCCGTTCCGGTCTTGAGCAGCAAGCCCTTGTAGCTCAGCAGGGCGTTGACCACACGCAACATGTCCGGGGCCAGATTGTTCTTCTCCAGGAGATGACGAAAGCGCAGGATGGTGCTCTCGTCAGGCAGTCGCTCAAGCACACAATCAAGCTTGGCAAACTCGCGGTACACGGGCACGTCGTGCAAGGATTCCCCATGGCCGGATCACTCAGGCCGAACCATTGCTGCAGGTAGTGAATGCGCAGCATCGTCTCGACGGAGAACGCTGGACGCCCGGTCCTGGCTTTGGTGCAGTGAGGTGCGACGATTTGCACAAGTACATCCCACGGAACCACCTTGTCCATCTCTTCGAGAAATTCGCGCTTGCGAGTCTTCTTGGTCGACAGGTTCAAGCCCAGACTGATTTGCTTCATGTGGCGATGATCGCAGAATTGCGCTGAGGGCGACTGCCTTCAGCGGGAGTTTTGCAGAATTTCCTTAACCGATTGAATCCGCAGGAAGGGATAAAGTCGCCTAGAAATAAATATTTCGGCGGCGACTACTTCCCACTTTGGCCAATAACGCCATGAAGCCAAAATCTCGGTTCATATCTTTTCATACCGGACTCCAACAAAAGGTTGTATCCAGCATAAGTCCTAGGCGCCTCATAAATAAACACCGAGAATAGCATCAAGACAACGGCAAACAAAATACCATGGATCCAGAAGACATGAATCTTGAAATATTTTGATTGATTATTTTTACCGCCTACAGTTTGAAAATGGACAGAAATTAGCCAACCTAATATTAAAACAATCCAAAATTGAGTATAGGGAATTACAAAAACACCATCTACTTGACTTTGGACTAAAGATGAAAACAAAGCCGTGCTTAGGCAAAAATACAATGGCGCGTTGGGATCATTTTCCTTTATAAGTATTTTGGAATGCTTAACCATAGAGTATATGGAAAAGATAACCATCATAGCCATTAAAATTGCAGACGGCACCCCCCACTCCGAAACCCATTGCAATAGTGACTGGTGCGGATGCGCAGCGTATGAGTTAGGAATATTTGCAAAATGCATAGGGCCAAAACCTAGAATTGGTTTTTTCTGCATCATCAAAATAGCTTGACCCCATAATACACCTCTGCTTGACATAGTCGCACTAATTCGATCCCCAGCCAAATGCAATACTTCAAAGCCCATGGAACTTATTCCCCATACAAATACTTTGTACAGTAGCATGCCAGATAGGGATCCCAGAAACTGCAAGAAGAACCACTTTCTCCCCATAGCACCCATAAAAAAAGCACAGCCCATAACTACAGCCATTGCCATCCATGTACCTCGAGTGCCTGAAGCGATTGTCAGCGCCCATAAAAAGACTACGACAAACCAGCTGATATTTTTCTCAATTCCCCCTACTGACGGAGAAAGAAAATAATATACAACAAGGGCAGAGATATCGAAAAAAATTGCCCAGCGAATCTCACATTCTCAAAACCATGAAATAGATCCCAAATCTCTATGTAAGAATCATTAAAATAAAGCATCAATATTAATATGATTAATGCTTTGAGTATCAAAATGACTGACAGAAGCAAGACCATGCGTGCAAATATACCGTCAAATACATCATATCCGACAAGAGGCCTGGCCAAAAAAACTGCCCAAATTAAGCCCATGCACCCCAAAATTAAAGAAATTTCTAAAAACGCCCAGTACGGCCTCTCTGCTGAATTCGCAGAGACAACTCCAAATAACAACAGGATTGCAAACAACCCAAAAATAGATCTATGAACATACAGCATACGCTCGAATTTAGCATACGAGCAAAAGCATACAAAGCTTACTCCGAACAGTATCGCTATTAATAAACCTATACGCTGGGCATCATACCAGCTTTGAACCCAGAAGATATTCCAGTTTGGAAGCATCACCAGAAGCGCAGCGATGACAATAACAAATATTATTGAGATTCTTCTAAAGTTTTTTTTAAAAAAATTCATTTAAATAAAAAGGGCCAAATGAACTGCCCCAGAAGTTTGACAGTTGAATATTAGAGGCCCGAGGCCTGAGTCGGGTACTCCACCGGACTCAGGCCTTCTAGTTTGAACTTCAGTCGGTGGTGGTTGTAGTAGTGAATGTAGTCGTGCAACTCTTTGCGCAGTTGCTCGATGCTCTCAAACCTGTTCAGCTTAAAGAACTCCGATTTTAGTGTTCCAAAGAAACTCTCCATCGCAGCGTTGTCCAGCCAATTCCCTTGCGGGACATGCTTTGGGTCACACCGTTTGCGGCTAGCTGCTGCCGATATGCAAGCATGTGGTAGTGCCAGTCTCGGTTCGAGTGCAGCACAGGGCCTGCTTGTCCGTAAGCCTTGCCAGTGCCTTCTTGAGCATATTGCTCACCAGCGGGAAGAGCGGGCGCTCCTGCATCTCATAGGCCACGATTTCTCCATTGAATAGGTCCATGACGAGCGAGGGGTAGAGCTTCTCGCCCTTACGTTGAGTTCGGTCACATCGGTCACCCGTTTCTCATTGGGCCGCTTGGCCTTGAACTGGCGGTTGAGCAGATTGGGCGTTGTGCTCACCTCTCCCCGATAGGATCGATATTTTTTAGGACGCACGAGCGACTTCAACGACATATCGTTCATAAAGGCACTGCACCGTCTTTTGGTTGACCTGCTGGCCGCTACGCATCAGCTCTGCCGTAATGCGCCGATAGCCGTAACTGCCCTTGTGGCGTTCGTACACGGCTCGGATACAGGCCTTGAGCTGGGCATACTTGTCCCCCGCCTGCAGCGCCTTGGCTTGGTAGTAAAACGTGCTGCGTGACAGGTGCGCTGCCAGCAGCAGCGTACTTAACGAGTGGTGAGGCCTTAGCTCGAGGACGGCTTGCGCCCTTTGGGTGCAGCTTGCCGGCTGGCTCGAACCGAGGCCTCGAGTTTTTTAGGTAGGCAACCTCCGCACGCAATGCCTCGTTTTCTTTGCGCAGTCACGCAACGGTGTGCCAGTCTTGCGCTTGATCTGGCGCGGTGGGGGTAGGTTTGGATGTTGGCATCTTGGGAGGGCGCCCTCTGGGTCAGGAATGAAGTGCTTGCACACCGCCCTGATCGTATAGGCGTCGCCATTGGACTACTACCCCGCCTGCCCCGGCGTCTGACTTGGGCAAACACGTTCAGTTTGAACTGGGCGCTGTAGCGGCTGTATTTCTTGCGCAGCCCCTTGATGCCATGCTCTTGGTAGTTATGTATCCATCGGCTCAGGAGCGTCGTAACCAAGCCCGCTTGCTTGGCCAAGACCTTGTGGCCAATCTTTCCCCCAGATACTTCTGCACTATTTCGAGCTTGAAGCTCTCATCGTATTTCGCCATGAAAAACACCCCATTGGTTGGACTGGTGTCCAACTTTTGGGGTGCAGTTCAAAAGGCCCTTTTTACTAAATAGTAAATATTACGTTCCCGAAGCGGCTGCAGCGCGGCAAGCCTGTGGGCGGAATTTAGCAATTACAGTACCGCCAGTGCAAGTCCATTCTTGACCACCATTAGTTGTCGCAAAAATTATTGTCTGACCGGCGGCGCGCGAGTTTGCACGCAGTGTACCGGTTACGGAACCTTCGGGATACGTTCCAGTAACCTTGTCATCAAGAGTAGAGTATTTACCCGAAAGATTCACTGCAATTTTCCCTGCGGCGACTGTTTGACTATTGGTTCCATCCGATTGGACCAGTCCAGGCCAAGCATTTTCATTCGCACCATACTCGGCAAGCGGCGCCTTCAAGCCACCAAGCAGCTCCGTCGGCTCAGCCACTTGAGCACGTGTAACGTAGTCGTTGTAAGCAGGCAACGCCACAGCAGCCAAAATACCGATAATCGCCACAACGATCATCAATTCGATAAGGGTGAAACCCTTTTGGATAGAACGCTTCATTTGAAATTTCTCCCGGAGTAAGAATTAATTGAAAGGGACCTTGAGGATTACTCCGTGAGCCTCAAGTCTTGTCATCTTATAAGCAGGGACCGTGCCAACCTTGATCCACCTGCCAGTTCCCCTTGGATTGTCATTTCCAGGTAAATCCAGCGATCCGAACTTGTAACAAATGACAATTTTGTCCGCGCAGAAGTGTCAACAGCTACATTTTCGGCACGGCAAATGTTATTGAAAATTCAACTCTCATAGCCGCCCCAGCGAATCGCTCAGCGCTGGATGAACAGCATCGTCGTGCCGACGATCTCGATGCGGTCGCCGTCCTTGAGCGGGACGGGGTCCTTGCTGATCTGTTCGCCGTTGAGCATGGGGGTTTCGTCGCCTTCGACATGTGCCAGCACAAAGCCGTGGTGGCGTTTGGTGATGGCGGCGACTGCCACGCCGGGTTTGCCGATGGTGGTGACCACTTTGACCAGCGAGACTTGGCGGCCAGCGGCGGCGCCCGACAGGACCTTGACGTCGGCCTGCAGCGGCGTGGACGCCATGAGCGGTGCGGGGCGCGAGTTGGGAACCTTGGGCAGGGCCATGCCGGGTTTGAAGAGCATGGTCTTTTCGAAATCCACGGCGTGGCCGCCGCCCGGGGCCTCGTCGACGAAGCGGATCTTGTAGCGACCGAGTTCAATGGTGTCGCCGCCGCGCAATTTATGGCGCTTGACGGATTTGCCGTTGACGTGCGTGCCGTTGGTGCTGCCGAGATCCTCGATTTCCACATCGTCCCCCGCCATGTGCAGGAGCGCGTGTTCGCCGCTGACGGCCAGGTTGTCGATGACGACGTCGTTATATGGGCGACGGCCCAGCGTGGTGCGCTCCTTGGTCAGGGGCACTTCCTTGATGACCACTCCATCCACCGATACGACCATTTTGGGCATGATCTTTTCCTTCTAGTTCAAGCGCTATCTGTTATCTATCTATAAGCAAAGATCGGGCTCAATGAGATCGCAGCAGCCGCGACATCAGGCTGGGCCGGACGGTCTTCTGTCTTTCCCCGGCCGCCTGGATCAGAACCACGCTGATATTGTCACGCCCTCCCATGGCATTGGCCAATTGGATCATGCGATGTGCTTTCTCCGTGAGAGGTGCGGGTGCGTTGGCGAGCGCGGCAAGATCCTCGTCGCCGATCATGTCCGTCAGGCCATCCGAGCACAGAATGTACATGTCCTGTGCCTCCAGCGGAAACTCATTGAAGTCAATCTGCACGGTGGTTTCCACACCCAGCGCACGGGTGACCAGATTGCCATGCTCCGATGTTTCAGCCTGCTTGGGCGTGATCAGGCCCGCATCGAGCTGCTCCTGCAACCACGAGTGATCGCGCGTGAGTTGTTCCAGCGCGCCGTCGCGAAGGCGATAGCAGCGCGAATCGCCCACGTGTGCCAGCAACAGGCGATCGCTGCGGAACAGGCCCAGGACCAGGGTCGTCCCCATGCCCATTTGTTCGGGCTGGTCAGGGCGGCCTGCAATATGTTGCGATTGGCGCCGTTGATGCACATTTCGATGGCGATGCGCAGCTCGGTAGATGTGACATCGTTTCCCAACTCGTTCAGCAGGCGCGCGAGGTGGGAGTCCACATAGCCGACGGCCATAGAACTTGCGACCTCGCCGGCGTTGTATCCACCCATGCCGTCGGCCAGTACGGCAACGCCTGTCGCATCGTTCACGCCAATGGCATCTTCGTTGTTGGAGCGGACTCGGCCGGTATCCGTCAACGCGACGAACTCATATTGGGATGTGGACCGGTGAATCATGTGGGAACGAATGTTCAGCCGGATGGTGTGCGGCATGGGCCGTACTGCGCCGCTGACTGCGACGACTGAACCGGGTGCTATGGAGTTTTTTATGGTTTCCTTGAATTGCGTGCAATGATAGCTGACGTGTCGAAACAATGCGATACCGATAGTTTTTATTCACAATGCAATGACGAGAAACAAAGCCTTTGCAGGCGATCTCGCCAATAGACTGCGCGGCATCATCATTTATTCCCGGGATTGAGCACTCGGCTTCTGAAATCATTCACGGAACCGTCAACGCCGACAGACGAGCAATCGGAAAGTGTGCGCATACACACTCAGATGCACTCATTTTCAGGTGGAGCCCGTCGTTCAGGGACAGCACCGACAGCGAGCGCCGTTTGCCGTGACCTTGGATAGCTTGCAGCAATACATCCATCCTGCGCCGAGCCATCAAGGCAAAAAGGCCGAGCCCTCCAAGGAAGGCTCGGCCTTTGAATTTGAAATTCAGTCCTGCTCGCCAATCAGGCAGCCGCGGTGTGCTGTGCCTTGGCCTGGTTGCGTGACTGCACGAACTTGCCAATCCCCACGACAAGAATTGCACCCGCGGCGGCCGCCACGTAATGCAGCCACGGATGCGCCACGGCATAGTCGTGCAAGATGTTGTCGTTGACGATGGTCTCGCCGCCCACCCAGCCGATCAGCGCGGCGCCCAGCACGACGATGACCGGAAAACGCTCCATGAGCTTGATCATCAGCGTGGAGCCAAAGATCACCAGCGGGATGCTGATGGCCAGGCCCAGAATCAGCAGGACCATGTTGCCTTGCGCGGTGGCGGCCACGGCGATCACGTTGTCCAGGCTCATCACGAGGTCGGCGATCAGGATGGTTCGCACGGCGGCCATCATGCCGCCCTTGCCCTTGGCTTCGCCCTCCTCGCCCTCGTCACTGGTGAGCAGTTGATAGCCGATCCACAGCAACAGGCAGCCGCCGATGATCTGCAGGAACGACAGCTCCAGCAACTTGGCCGCGACCACGGTCAGCACGATCCGCAGCACCACGGCGGCGCCCGAGCCAATCATGATGGCCTTTTTTTGCTGTTCAGGGGGAAGCGATCGGGCAGCAAGTGCAATGACAACGGCATTGTCACCGGACAGAATGATGTTGATCCAGATGATCTTGACCAGTCCGATCCAGAAATCAGGGGTGCTGAGGAATTCCATGGTGACTCCGCTGTTATGTGTCGAAAGGCCAGCCTGAAATTCAGGCTGGCCTTTCTTTTTGGAGTTCGCAGTTTAGAAGGGCGCAAGGCCCTCGTCATGCGTATTAATGCGTAAGCATTCAAGAACTTTCGCCCGCAAAACGTTTTGGGAAAAAGCTTTGTTGCTATCGAATTATTTCAGCAGGCCTTTGAGAAGGCGAGCCATTTCCGACGGATTGCGTGTGATCGTGAAGCCACACTCTTCCATCACGGCCAGCTTGGCATCGGCAGTATCCGCGCCGCCCGAGATCAGCGCGCCCGCGTGACCCATGCGCTTGCCCGGAGGCGCTGTCACGCCGGCGATGAAGCCGACGATTGGCTTCTTCATGTGATCCTTGCACCAGCGAGCGGCTTCGGCCTCATCCGGGCCACCGATTTCGCCGATCATGATGACGGCATCGGTTTCCGGATCATCGTTGAACGCCTTCATCACGTCGATGTGCTTCAGGCCATTGATCGGGTCACCACCGATACCGACGGCGGTCGACTGGCCAATGCCGAGTTCGGTCAACTGCGCCACGGCTTCGTAGGTCAGCGTGCCGGAGCGCGACACGACGCCAACGCGGCCCTTCTTGTGGATGTGACCGGGCATGATGCCGATCTTGATTTCATCGGGCGTGATCAGGCCGGGGCAATTCGGGCCCAAGAGCAGCGTCTTCTTGCCGCCCGCAGCTTCCTTGGCGCGCATCTTGTTGCGCACTTCCAGCATGTCGCGCACGGGAATGCCTTCGGTGATGCAGATCGCCATGTCGAGGTCGGCTTCCACGGCTTCCCAGATCGCGGCAGCAGCGCCTGCGGGCGGCACGTAGATCACCGAAACGGTGGCGCCGGTTTCCTTGGCTGCGTCCTTGACGGTGCCGAAGATCGGGATGTCGAAAATCTTTTCGCCAGCCTTCTTGGGGTTCACGCCGGCGACGAAGCAGTTCTTGCCATTCGCGTATTCCTGACACTTTTCAGTGTGGAACTGGCCGGTCTTGCCCGTAATGCCTTGGGTAATGACGCGTGTGTCTTTGTTGATATAGATAGACATGGTGTTTCTCTCCAGGGCTTACTTGACGGCAGCGACGATCTTGGTGGCCGCTTCGGCCATCGTGTCGGCGGAGATGATCGGCAGACCGGATTCGGCCAGCATCTTCTTGCCCAGTTCTTCGTTCGTGCCCTTCATGCGCACGACCAGCGGCACTTGCAGGTTCACGGCCTTGCAGGCGGTGATCACGCCGGTGGCGATGGTGTCGCACTTCATGATGCCGCCGAAGATGTTGACCAGGATGCCCTTGACCTTGGGGTTCTTGAGCATGATCTTGAAGGCTTCGGTGACCTTCTCGGGAGTGGCGCCGCCGCCCACGTCCAGGAAGTTGGCCGGTTCGCCGCCGAACAGCTTGATGGTGTCCATCGTGGCCATGGCCAGGCCGGCACCGTTGACCAGACAGCCGATATTGCCGTCGAGCGAGATGTAGGCCAGGTCGAACTTGGAAGCCTCGACCTCGGCGGGATCTTCTTCGTCCAGATCGCGCAGGGCGACGATCTCGGGGTGACGGAACAGCGCGTTGGAGTCGAAGTTGAACTTGGCGTCCAGAGCGATGATGTTGCCCTTGGAATCGCGGTTCAGCGGATTGATTTCAACCAGCGAAGCGTCGGTGTCCATGTAGCACTTGTAGAGCTTCTGGCAGATGTCGATGAACTGCGCCATCGAATCTGCGGGCATGCCGATGCCCTTGCCGAGTTCTTCGCCATTGGCTTGCGTGAAGCCGACCAGCGGGTCCACGAACACGGTGATGATTTTTTCGGGTGTGGAGTGAGCCACTTCCTCGATGTCCATGCCACCTTCGCTCGAAGCGATGAAGGCGACCTTCTGGGTCGCGCGGTCGGTCACGGCGGACAGGTAGTATTCCTTCTGGATGTCGGCGCCGTCTTCGATATAGAGGCGTCGCACCTTCTGGCCTTCGGGCCGGTCTGGTGGGTGACCAGTTGCATGCCGAGAATGTCGCTCGCGCGTGCCTTCACGTCATCAATGGTCTTGGCAACCTTCACGCCGCCGCCCTTGCCGCGGCCACCCGCGTGGATCTGGGCCTTCACAACCCAGACAGGGCCGCCCAGCTTTTGTGCTGCTTCAACAGCTTCCTGAACGGTGAATGCAGGGATGCCGCGCGGAACGGGCACACCGAAACTACGCAAGATTTCCTTGCCTTGGTACTCGTGAATCTTCATGAGGTGTCTCTCGGAGAAGTGGTTGGTGCCCGAACGCCATTCAGAGCAGCGGACCGTGAAAAGCGAATCAGGGATTCAATTCGCTCCGTATGACCACCGGCTTACACGTCAACCTCACCTCGGGTGTTGTTTTTCGCGCAAGACAGCAGCATGCGGGCTTCCACAAAATCAGCCGCTCCAGTCAGGGTGCCTGGCCGCGGGCTTCATCAGCATGGCAGCTAATAAATGTATCATGTTGCGGCGCACCAATATTGTGGATATAACTTATCCCTTGTCTGCTTTGTGGCGGACACCTTTCGGAGATCATCATGGCAAAAGTCTTTATCGATGGCGAAGCAGGCACCACCGGATTGCAGATCCGCGAGCGCCTACAGACCATGCCGCAAGTTGAACTGGTGAGCATTGCTCCCGAACTGCGCAAGGACCCTGCCGCCAAACGCGCGCTGATCGCGGGCGTGGATCTGGTCGTGCTGTGCCTGCATGACGACGCCGCGCGCGAATCGGTCGCGTTGATCGACGACGTCAGCAAAGAGACCGGCAAGACCATCAAGGTCATCGACGCATCGACCGCACACCGCGTGTCCGACGGCTGGGTGTTCGGATTCCCGGAACTCGCCGCTGGTCAGCTCGACGCCGTGCGCCAGGCCACGCGCGTGGCCAACCCCGGCTGCTATGCCACGGGGCCATCGCGCTGCTGCGTCCGCTGGTCGATGCGGGTCTTTTGCCCACGGACTATCCGGTGACGCTGCCTTCGGTGAGCGGCTATTCGGGCGGCGGCCGCACGATGATCGAAGCCTATGAGGCTGGCAACGCCGCGCCGTTCGAGCTGTATGCGCTCGGCCTGTCGCACAAGCACATTCCCGAGATCATGAAGTACACCGGCATCACGCGCCGCCCGATCTTCGTGCCGGCGGTGGGCAACTTCCCTCAGGGCATGCTGGTGCAACTGCCGCTGCATCTCGATACGCTGCCGGGCGCGCCCAAGGTCGCCGACATCCACGACGCACTGGCCGCCCACTACGCGAAGACCGACACGCCCGATCACTGGGTTCAGGTATTGCCCGCGACCGAAGACGGCAAGCTCGATGCCGTGGCACTCAAGGACACCAACAAGCTCGAGGTGCGCGTGTATGGCAGCGACAGCTACAAGCATGCGGTGCTGGTGGCACGCCTCGACAACCTGGGCAAGGGCGCGAGCGGTGCGGCCGTGCAGAATCTGAAGCTGATGCTGGACATCTGAGCCGCCACGCTGCTCCAGACTACCCCGAAGAAAGCCGCCGGTTGATCGACCAGGCGGCTTTTTTCTTATCCGCTCGCCAGCCTTTGGTAGAGCCCGCCGGGCATGCGAGCCACATGGCCATCAAGTTCGAGTTGCAGAAGCTGCACCTGCAGCGTCGCCGCGTCCCAACCGGTACGGGCAACGAGCGCGTCGAGCCCCACCGGGTCAAATCCGAGAGCGCCCAACAGATCATGCTGCTCGCACGACAGATGTTCGGTGCCCGTGCGCACCAAGGCATATTGGTCCAGATCGACGGGCATATCCGAGCCGCTCGGGCGCGGCATCAGCAGTTCCTCGAGCACGTCCTGCGCCGACTCCACCAGTTTCGCGCCTTGCCGCAGCAACGCGTGGCAGCCATGCGACTGAGGCGCGTGAATCGAGCCCGGAATCGCAAAAACCTCGCGTCCCTGTTCGCTTGCGAGCCGCGCCGTGATCAACGATCCGGACGCCAGCGCCGCCTCCACCACCAGCGTGCCGAGTGACAGGCCCGAGATGATGCGATTGCGCCGGGGAAAATTCGCGGCCAGCGGCGGTGTGCCCAGTGGATATTCGCTCACCAGAATGCCGCTGTGCGCGATGCGGGTGGCCAGATTCTGATGGGAGCGCGGATAGACGCGATCAAGCCCCGTACCCACGACCGCGATGGTCGCGGCCGACGATGGCCGGGCATCGGCCGCGAGCGCGCCCTCATGGGCTGCCGCGTCAATGCCAAGCGCCAGGCCGGAGACGATGGTCAGCCCCGCTTCGCGAAGCGCTCTCGCAAACTGCCGCGCGTTCTCTCGTCCTTGAAGCGTCGGATTGCGACTGCCGACCATGGCGAGGCAATGTTTGCTGGCTGCGGCCAATCCCCCGTTTTCCAGCAACGCGCGGGCGCCCTCGACATAGAGCAGCAGCGGCGGATCTTCGGTTGCGAGCAGGTGCTCGGGATAGCCCGGGTCGCCCAGCGTGCAGATCGCGCGGGCGGGCATGTTCTGATTGGCCGCCGGAGCGTCGAGCCACTGCACGGTCTGCTCCACCATTTTGTTGAGGTTGTCCGGCGTGTCGGTCAGGGCCTGCGCCTGCGAGCCCGATACGCAGGCCTGCAACGCGACCAGCGGCTGCGCAAAAATCTCCTGAGGCATGCCGAAAGTGGCCAACAGCCTGCGCGAAGACAGGTTGCCCACGCCGGGCGTCGCCGTGAGGCGCAGCCAGGCCGTCAATTCATCACGCATCATCTTTTGCCTCTTCCAATGAAAAATGCCGGCTCGCGAGGACGATCCGGCATTTCCTTCTTCCCGTGAGCCGGGCCGGTGGAGCACCGGCACGGCATATCCGCGCTATTGCGGATTCACCAACCGGTCACCCACGGTCACGCCATAGCGCACCTGCAGCAGCAGCGCGTAGGACACGTTGTCAAAGGTGCGGAACACCATTGCCATGCCATTGGCCTCGCTCGGCAGCTTGATCATGGTGCGACTGCTATCGGTCTTGTCGCGGATGCGATCACCCTTGGTCAGCACGGTAAGAATCATGCCGGGCTCCAGTCCATCGTTGGCGCCGCGGTTGATTGACACCACCTGATTCTGGCCCGCATTGGTGACCGAAGCACTGCCATAGATCGAAACAACGCGTGCATCCACTTCATCGTAGGGAGCGCGTGGAACATAGTTCATGAAGCTGCGCGGAGCCAGCGGCAACAGGCGGTCACCCACACGCACTTCTTCCTTGACGGAGATGATGTCGAGCGTCGCTGGAACCGGATCCACCGTGCGGCCACCCTGGCCGTCGGGCGTGACTTCCTGCGTCTCGCCACGAACCATTTCGGCGCGGCCCACGTATTGCGCCTCGTAGCCCAGAATCGCTCCGGTTTCGGGGTCTCTCATGGGAATGGCGTTGCGGAAAATGCGGAAGGTGCGATCTTCACCCGGATCGGTCAGCAGCGCCTGGCCGCTGGCGCTGCGCGCATAGACGCGGTCGCCAGCACTCTGGATGGTGCGGGTCTCGGTGGCCGCCACGATGCGCGGGGCCAGTTCCAGCGCGTTTCCGGGCAGCACTTCGGGCTCGACGAGAAACGGTTCGATCAGATGCTGCGGCACGGTGGGCAGCGCCGTGCCCGAGACACTGTCGGTGCGCGTGCGCGGCGTGATGCGCACGGTTTCGGAGTCACCGCCTCCGCGACCCGCGCGGGTGGACAGGCGCGCAAGACCGTTGATCTTCTCCAGATACAGGGTCTGACCGGGGTAGATCAGGTGGGGATTGCGGATCGCATCCATGTTCATGCCCCACAATTCCGGCCAGCGCCAGGGCTTTGCGAGATACATGCCTGAAATCGACCAGAGCGTGTCGCCGCGCTTGACGACGTAGGTCTCCGGCGCATTGGCATTGAGCTCGGACACCGGCACGCCGCGCGATGCGACCTGCTGCGCGGTGGCGCGCTGCTTCGGTGTCACCGGATACTGCTGTGCATGCGCCCCTGAGGCCAACATCGAACCAGCCGTCAATGCCAGCGCCGCCGCCACTCGCGAGACGCTTGCTTTGGAAGGACCGGCCTTGTTGTTCATCTTTTCACGCATTGAAATTCGCCCTCTCAACGACCATATTGCCTTGGTGCGCCATAGAAAAAGATTCTTGGCATTTGCACGCACAACGTTACAAACAATCTCAGATTCTCAGCCCAAGCCCTTGATAGAGCAATGATTATTGCGTGCCGCTGCCGCAGGAATCGGCAAAAGTGGCGAAAATACCGACATATTCATCCGTTGCACATGGCAATTCTTCCCATTCTCTGTTACCCCGACCCGCGACTGCACAAGGTTGCCAAGCCTGTTGAAGTCGTGGACGAACGCGTGCGCACGATTCTCGACGACATGCTCGCGACCATGTACGACGCCAACGGCATCGGCCTCGCCGCCACGCAGGTCGATGTCCACGAACGCATCGTCGTGATCGACGTGTCGGAGGATCGCGACCAGCCCATGGTGCTGATCAATCCCGAGATCACCTGGTATAGCGACGAAAAGCTGGTCGGCGACGAGGGCTGCCTGTCCGTTCCCGGCATCTACGACGGCGTGGAGCGCTCGGAGCAGGTGCATGTGCGCGCCCTCGATCGCGACGGCCAGTCGCGCGTGATCGAGGCGGATGGCCTGCTCGCGGTATGCGTGCAGCACGAGCTCGATCACCTGATCGGCAAGGTGTTCGTCGAATATCTCTCGCCACTCAAGCGCAACCGCATCAAGACCAAATTGCTCAAGCAGAAGAAGAGCGAGGAGCGCGTATGACGACGCGCACGGCAGGCAGATCCTGGCCTGTCAGCCTTCGCACGGTCGCCGCGACACTCTTACTGGGCGCGGCGCTTACCGGTTGTGCGCATTTCAGCGCACCGGAACCTGGAGCAAGCACGGCGCAGGTGCAGTCCCACATGGGCGCGCCGCTCAATGTGAGCACTCTGCCCGAGGGCGGCCAGCGCTGGCTGTATTCCACGCTGCCGATGGGCCGCGAGGTGTATCACGCGAATTTCGACGCCGCCGGGCGCCTGACCTCGTTCAATCAGGTGCTGGATTTCCTGCATCTCTCGCGCTTTCCCGTGGGCTCGACGCGTCATCAGGTACTCGACTTCTTCGGTCCGCCGTATGAAATCACCGAAGTCGCCAGCTTCAGGGGCAAGGTCTGGACTTACCGCTTCATGGACGACATGAATCTGCGCCGCCTCGGCCACATTCACATCGGCCTCGATGACCGCGTCGCCAAGGTGATGTTCACGGACGAGCCCACGGCCGACGATTTCCGCGCTTTCTGAAGCCGCCGCCAGCCTGTCGCGCCCACCGCGGAACGGCAGGCACAGCCCATAGACCCCAGCTTTCAGGATAAGCAGCATGAAGATCGTTTTTGCCGGCACGCCCGAATTTGCAGCCGTAGCGCTTCGGCGGTTGATTGCAGCCGGCTTCGAGATTCCGCTGGTGCTCACCCAACCTGATCGCCCCGCCGGTCGCGGCATGAAGCTGCAGGCTTCACCCGTCAAACAATCTGCGCTGGAGCGAGGCATCCCCGTGAGCCAGCCGCGCAGCCTGCGTCTGGATGGCAAGTATCCCGAGGACGCCCGAGCCGCCCATGAAGCGCTGCTCGCGAGCGGCGCAGACTGCATGATCGTGGCGGCCTACGGACTCATCCTGCCGCAATGGGTGCTCGACCTGCCCCGGCTGGGCTGCCTGAACATCCACGCGAGCCTGTTGCCGCGCTGGCGCGGCGCGGCACCGATCCATCGCGCCATCGAGGCCGGTGACGCACAGACCGGCGTGACGATCATGCAGATGGACGCCGGGCTGGATACCGGCGACATGCTGCTGGGCGAGTCGCTTGCCATCTCCGCGCGCGACACCACGGCCACGCTGCACGACAAGCTCGCCGAGCTAGGCGGTCGATTGATCGTCGAGGCTCTCGAGATCGCCGCCTGCGGCCAGCTTGTGCCCGTGCAACAGCCCGAAGAAGGCGTGACTTACGCGCACAAAATCGAAAAGGCCGAAAGCGCCATCGACTGGACGGAAGCCGCCCCCGTCATCGCGCGGCGCGTGCGTGCCTTCGATCCCTTCCCTGCCGCTTCCACGATGCTCCATGGCGAAACCGTGAAGATTTGGGCCGCCGAGCCAGCGCCGGATTTCCCGGCCGATTCCGCAGCGCAAGCGCAATCGCGAGCCAGCGTGCAGAATTCAATTCCCGGCCAAATTTTGAACATCAGCGGCGACGGCATCGACGTTGCTTGTGGCGACCACACCGTTCTGCGCCTGACCACGTTGCAACGTGCGGGCGGAAAACGGCTCGCTTTTGCGGACTTTTTGCGCGGTTTTCCGCTCAACGTCGGCGATATTTTTCAATCTGATAGACAACCTGCCTAACTGCCCGCACCCGTCCGCCCGCATCCATGAGTCGCCTATCCCTATCCGAGCAAGCCGTGCGCCTGCGGCAATTTGCCAGGGAGCAATGGGCGTGGTGGCGGGAGATGATGCGCGAGCCCTATTACAAACTGGGCGTGACCGACATGTTCGGCACCGGTATCGGCATTGCTGCCTGAGGTCTGGTGACCGGTGTGGCCATGGTCAAAAGCGGGCTACCCGTGCCGCTCGCGATTTTCATGTCCCTGCTGGTGTATGCGGGCAGCGCGCAGCTGGCCGTGCTGCCGTTGCTGGTGGCTGGCGCGCCACTCTGGGTGATCTGGCTTACTGCCGCCTGCGTGAATCTGCGTTTCGTGATCTTCAGCCAGATGTGGCGCAGCTATTTTCACGAATTCCCACGAAACAAACGTCTTCTGCTTGGATATTTCAGTGGAGACGTCATATTTGTCGGCTTCATGAAGCGTTTTCCGGAAGCAAAACCAGCTCCCGGCCAGATCGCCTATTTCGCCGGGGCGGCATCCACGAACTGGCTCATGTGGCAGATACCGTCCATTGCCGGCATGTTGCTCGCCAATGCGATCCCGTTGTCGTGGGTTTGGGGTTTGCAGGTGTGCTCGCCTTGCTCGGGATATTGTTGTCGATGATCAACGACCGCTTCACCGTGCTTGCGACGGCGGTGGCCGGCACGGCAGCCGTGGCCGCGTACGCGCTACCGCTCAAGATGAATATCCTGGTCGCCGTGCTCGCGGCCGTGGCCGCGGGCCTGATGTTCGAAGAGGCTGACCGGCAGTTCAAGCGCTTCAAACTGCGGCAAACGGCGGAAGCCAGGCTGGACGAGGAACTCGAGCCACGGGAAGGTCGCCCTCCCGACGAACCAGGAGGGCCTCGCCCATGATCTGGTATGCGCTCGAAATGATTCTCGCGACACTGGGCCTCGCGATCATCACCTTGGTCACGCGCTCGTTTTTCATGATTTCAGACAAGGACCTCCCCATGCCCGAGTGGCTGCGGCGCGGTCTGAAGTACGCGCCGCTTGCCGCGCTGGGGCGGTGATCGTGCCCGAGCTGTTCATGACTCAGGGCAAATTCATTCACACGCTGATGGATGCGCGCCTGCCAGCGCTGGTGGGCGCCGTGACTTACTACTACACCAGGCGCGGAATCCTCGGCACGATCCTCGTGGGCATGATCATTTATCTGCCGCTGCATATCGGACTCGGCTGGTAAGCCAGCGCGCCAGGAACCGGCGACACCTACAATCGGTGGCAGATTCATGTCTGTGCCGTGACGGCGAGTTGCGGTCCGGTGCCGTTCCCTTTACCAGAAATCATCATGCACATTCTTCGTTTTTCCGACATCTGCGCACAGGGCAAGTCTACTGGAGAGCGCGTTTTCATTCGTGCCGACCTGAACGTCCCACAAGACGATAGCGGCAAGATCACCGAAGATACGCGCATTCGCGCCTCGATTCCCTGCATTCAAATGGCACTGGACGCCGGTGCCGCCGTCATGGTGACCAGCCATCTGGGTCGCCCCACCGAAGGCGAGTTCAAGCCAGAGGATTCGCTCGCCCCCGTCGCCGCGCGCATGTCCGAACTCATGGGCCGGGACATTCCCGTCATCGCTGACTGGGTCGATGGCGTTGACGTCCAGCCCGGCCAACTCGTGATGCTGGAAAATTGCCGCCTCAACAAGGGTGAGAAAAAGAACAGCCCCGAACTGGCCCGGAAGATGGCCAAGCTCTGCGACATCTATGTGAACGACGCCTTCGGCACTGCCCATCGCGCCGAGGGCACGACCTACGGCATCGCCGAATACGCAAAAATCGCCTGTGCAGGGCCGCTGCTGGCCGCCGAGATCGACGCCATCACCAAGGCGCTGGCCAATCCCAGGCGCCCACTGGTTGCCATCGTGGCCGGCTCCAAGGTTTCGACCAAGCTGACCATTCTGAAAAGCCTGTCGAGCAACGTGGACGGGCTCATCGTGGGCGGTGGCATTGCGAACACCTTCATGCTGGCGGCTGGTCTCAACATCGGCAAATCGCTGGCCGAGCCCGATCTGGTCGGCGAGGCCAAGGCCGTGATCGAATCGATGAAGGCGCGCGGCGCGGAGGTGCCGATTCCGACCGACGTGGTGGTTGCGCGCAATTTTGCTGCGGACGCAGTCGCCACGGTCAAGAAGGCGACCGAGGTGGCCGACGACGACATGATCCTGGACATCGGCCCGGAAACCGCCGCCAAACTGGCCACCCAGCTCAAGGCTGCCGGCACCATCGTCTGGAACGGCCCGGTCGGCGTGTTCGAATTCGACCAGTTCGCGAACGGTACCAAGGTCGTGGCGCAGGCCATCGCCGACTCCAGCGCGTTCAGCATCGCGGGCGGCGGTGACACGCTGGCCGCGATCGCCAAGTACGGCATCGAAAAGGATATCGGTTACATCTCTACCGGCGGCGGCGCGTTCCTCGAAGTGCTGGAAGGCAAGACGCTCCCCGCCTTCGAAATTCTGCAAAAGCGCGCGGCTTCGTGAACGGGTCGCCCCCGCCCTGGTCGATGTAAGAAACTGCGTACAAAACAACAGAAATGCTGCATTGCCATGCACTTATCCATAATTTCTCTTGTTTTTTGTAACGTCTCTGACCAGAATCGATAGTGATCCTGGGGGTGCCGTTTTCGCTCCCATCATTTATTGGTATGGAGGGAAATATGGCGATTTACAAGAAGCTCGGCCTTGCAGTGGCAGTGGCCGGCGTGGCGGTTGCACTGTCGGGTTGCGGCACACCGCCGGTACCGTTGACCAAGAATTTCGGCGAGACCAGTCAGAACAAGGTTCGCGCGGCCGGTCATTGGGACGCCCTGTCCCAGGATGCCGCGTCCCAGACGCACGACATGCTGCTGCGCTCCGGCTTTGCAGCCGACACGCCGGTGTACGTCGCGATGCCCGCCAACCCGAGCTCCTTCGATGCGGCCTTCCGCGAGCTGCTGATCACCCGCCTGACCGACACTGGCGTCAAGGTGTACACCGATCCCAATCAGCGTCTGCAAGTGACTTATCACGCTCACGTGGTCAAGACCTCGGGCCACGCCAACGTCGGCGTGTACACCGAAGAGGCCCATCCCTCGGGCTCGAACACCGAAGTCATCCTGACCACCTCGGTCACGCACAACGGTCAGTACGTCGCCCGCAAGACCGACGTTTACTACCTCGCCAATGCCGACGTACCGTTGTTCGCCAAGCCGAACCACATGCGCCCTGTCAACGTGAAGGTGGTGGGTCAATGATGATGAAATCGATCAGCAGCAAATTCGCGCTCACCCTCGCGGCAGCCTCGGTGCTCGCCGGTTGCTCGGCGTTTCGGCCTGAACCCGTGTCTACGCGCATCGAGCCCACCTACAAGGAAGCGGGCGAGAACGCCTTCCTGAACAGCAGCAAGGACGCCGTTGCCAAGCTGCTCGGGGTCTGGATGTCGACTCCGTCGGCCCGGGTCCGGTGCTTGTCGCCACCATCGTGGACGTGAACGACACCACGCGCTCCGCTCCGCTGGGTCGCACGTTGTCCGAGCAGTACGCCACCAACATGGCGATGGCCGGTTTCAATGTCAAGGAAATCAAGCTGCGCGGCAACCTGTTCGTGCGCGAAGGCGCGGGCGAACTGCTGCTGTCGCGTGAAGTGCGCGACATCGCACGCCAGCACAACGCCGTGATGGTTTTGGTGGGCACCTATTCCCCCGCTGCCGCCTACACCTACGTGAGCTTGAAGCTCGTGCGCACCGACGACAGCCGCATCATTCGTGGACATGACTACGCCCTGCCCATGGATCGCGACGTGAAGCGCCTGCTGGGCTCCACCGTTCGTTGATACTCGCACCAGACGGCCAAAAAGAAACCGCCCTCGGGCGGTTTCTTTTTGCGCAGCCATCGAAGCGAAACGGGCGCCGCTCCGTGTCTCAAGGCCCTCTCTCTTTCAAGTCTTGCGCGCGGGCATGAGGACCGAAGCGATGGCCACCATCATCAGTCCCACGGCGGTCCAGTCCTGCCAGTGCAGCACTTCGCCGAGCAGCAGCGAACCACTGAACACGCCGATCACCGGAATCAGCATCACGCTCAGGGTCGATGCCACGGGCGGCAAGCTGCGCGCCAGAAAGAACCAGGTGATCTGCGCAAACCCCAGCGCGAGAATTGCGTTGTACAGAATGCCGAACGTGGCCGCGCCATCGGGCATCGTCCAGCGCTCATGCTCGAACACGGCGGCGACGATCACCAGCACGACACTGGCGAGCGCGATCATCCAGAACGACAGCGTCAGAAGCGGCACCGGAAGCTGGGTGCGTCGCAATAGCTGCGTGCCCACGGCCCAGCTCAGCGCCGAGGTCAGCATCAGCATCATCCCGAAGGGCTTGCTGCCCAGCGCCCCGACCTCGTGCCACAGCAGCAGCACCACGCCGAGGGCCGCCGCACCCACGCCGATCCAGGCGCGCGATGCCAGCCGGTCCTTGAAGACCACACTGCCCACGATCGCCGAGAAGATCGGCATCGTATAGGCCAGAATCGCCGCGCGGCCGCTCGAGAGATTGGGAATCGCAAGAATCATCAGGCAGTGCCAGATGATCACGTTGGGAATGGCCAGCTTGAGCACCGTGCCCCAGTACTCGCGCGGAACATGAAAACTGATCTTCTGCACCTTCATGACCAGGCCGACCACGGCAAGACAGATCACCAGCGATGCGGCGCGGAAGGTGAGCGGTGGAAAGTTTGCAAGCCCGTGCTTCATCACGGGCCAGTTCAGACCCCAGATCGCAGTGAGCATGACCAGCAGCACCAGCTGGCGTCTAGTAAACGAAGGCATAGCGCCCGATTCTGCCTGCGCGAGGCATTTCTTGCCCGCACTACTAAAATTGCGCCCATGACCTTCACCGAAATGCTGCGCGACGCCACGACGCAAAACCAATCCCTGCTGTGCGTGGGCCTGGACCCCGAGCCCAGCCGCTTTCCGCAAGCGCTGCGCGGAGACGCCCACAGGATCTACGATTTCTGCGCTGCCATCGTCGATGCGACCGCCGATCTGGCCAACTCCTTCAAGCCGCAGATTGCCTACTTTGCGGCCCACGGCGCCGAAGACCAGCTCGAGCGGCTGATGCGACACATGCGCGCCTCGGCCCCGCACGTGCCGGTGATTCTCGACGCCAAGCGCGGCGACATCGGCTCCACCGCCGAGCAGTACGCCAAGGAAGCCTTCGAGCGCTACGGAGCCGACGCGGTCACGCTCTCGCCGTTCATGGGGTTCGACTCGGTGGAGCCCTATCTGCAATACCACGGCAAGGGCGCGTTCCTGCTGTGCCGTACCTCGAACCCCGGCGGCAATGATCTGCAGGCGCAGCGCCTGGCCGACATAGACGGCCAGCCGCTGCTCTACGAACATGTTGCGCGACTCGCGCAAGGTCCGTGGAACACCAACGGGCAGCTCGGCCTCGTCGTCGGCGCAACCTACCCTGCCGAAATCGAACGCGTGCGTGCGCTCGCGCCGACACTGCCCCTGCTGATCCCCGGCGTAGGCGCACAGGGCGGCGATGCGGTGGCCACCGTGCGCGCGGGACTCACGCAGGAGGGGCTGATCGCGGTGAACTCCTCGCGCGCAATCCTCTACGCATCCTCCGCAGACGACTTCGCCCAAGCGGCCCGCACGGCGGCGCTTGCCACGCGGGACACGCTGAACGCAGCGCGCGCGTGAAGCCAGCAGGCTCCTCTCACCGTCACCGTCATCCACAACAAAGAACCGGAGCCACCATGCGCCGTCACCCTCCCCTGATTTCTCGCCGACGTGCGGTCGCCATGGCCTGTGGCCTCTCGCTGCTGGTCGCCGCCTTGCCCACGATGGCGCAAGACCCGGCCGCATGGCCCACCAAGCCCATTACCATCGTCGTCGGTTACCCGCCCGGAGGCAGCACCGACCTGATGGGCCGTCTGGTGGGTGCCGAGCTCTCCAACCGCCTCGGCCAGCCGGTGGTGATCGAAAACCTCGGCGGCGCGGGCGGCACCATCGGCGCGCAGAAGGTGGCAGGCGCCGCGGCCGACGGCTATACGCTGCTCGTCGGTGCAAACAACGAGCTCGCGATTGCCAAGCTCGTCGCCAAAAGCGTCAAGTACAACATCAATCAGTTCACGCCCATCGGCCTGATCGGCTCGCAGCCCATGGTGCTGGTGGCGTCGATCAACTCCGGCGTGAAAAACGCCAACGAGTTCACGCAGCTCGTCAAGAAGCATCCCGGCAAGTACAGCTACGGCAGTTCGGGCGTAGGCACGGCGCTGCATCTCGCTGGCGAAATGACCAAGGAGCAGGGTGGCCTGTTCATGACGCACATCCCGTATCGCGGCGTCGCACCGCTGACCAACGACCTCGTCGGCAACAACATCGACTTTGGCGTGTTCGTGCTCTCCAGCGGCCTCCCGCACATCAAGGCCGGCAAGGTGATCGCGCTTGGCACGACCGAAGCCAAACGCGCCCCCGCCACGCCCGACATTCCCGCGCTCGCGGAGTTTCCACAATTCAAGAACGTCGACATCACTTCGTGGTTCGCGCTCATGGCCCCCGCCAACCTGCCCCAACCCATCGCCACCAAGTTGAAGGCCGCGCTGAACGAGACGCTGAAATCACCCGACTTCCGCAAGAAGATGGCAGCGGCGGGCTCCAGCGTTGCGTCGCCCGATGTGGACATGGGCAAGTTTCTTAACTCGGAAATTGCCAAATACACCAAGATCGTGCAATTCGCGAAGATCGAAGAATAAGCAGCGAGGAAAGCATGCGTTCCCTGACCTTTGAGCTCCCCGCCCCCGACATCTCGCAATGGCGCGCAGGCAATACCGGCGTCGAAGGCGTCTGGCATTTCGATTCCGGCAAGCCCGGTCGCAATGTGCTGATCAGTGCCCTCATCCATGGCAATGAGCTGTGTGGCGCATGGGCGCTCAAGGGCCTGCTCGACGCGAGCATCAGGCCCGAGCAGGGCACGCTGACGCTGGCGTTCTGCAACATCAACGCATTCGACAGATTCGATCCCGCAAATCACGATGCATCGCGCTTCGTCGATCAGGACCTGAACCGCCAGTGGAGCGACGACCGCATCGACGCTGCCGACACCGCCGAACGCCGCCGCGCCGCGCTGCTGCGCCCGTTCATCCGGAAGGCGGACTGGGTGCTCGACCTGCATTCCATGCACGAACCCAGTGCGCCGCTGTCGCTGACCGGGGTGCAGCCCCGCAACCTCGAACTCGCGAGGCAGATGCGCTCACCCGAACACATCGTCATCGACGCGGGCCACAAGGACGGCACCCGCATGCGCGACTATGGCCGTTTCGGTCTTCCCGACGATCAGGCCGGTGATTCACGCACGCTGCTCATCGAATGCGGCTTCCACGGTGACCCGCAAAGCCGCGTCGTCGCGCAGGACATGTGCGCACGCTTTCTCGAAGCCGCGCAGACCGTGTCACGCGCGACTATCGATGCAAGACTTGCGAACTGGCGTCAATCCGACGCACCGCGTCAATGGGCATTGGAAGTCACCGGCCCAGTCGTCGCAAAGAGTGAACGCTTCAGCTTCACAGAAGCCTTCACCGGTCTCGAAGTCATCGCCAAAGCGGGCACGGTGATCGGCGACAACGACGGCGAAGCCGTCACCACGCCCTACGACGACTGCGTCCTCGTCATGCCCTCCACACGCCAGGCGCGAGCAGGCGTCACGGTAGTACGCTTCGCACGCCGCAGGCTGATTTCCTGATCTCGCGAAGTCGCGAGATCACCGGCACGAGCAACGCGAAGTGCTTCAAGCGCATTTTTGGTTCCTTTTTTGTGCGCAAGCAAAAAAGGAACTGCGCCGCCGGGCGCCCCCCGGCCCGGGAATCAATGCCCCGACGAGCGCCCCCCCCCCTACAAGTAGCAGCTCAAAAGAACCCAAGCCTGTTCTCCCCATAACTCACCAGCAGATTCTTGGTCTGCTGGTAATGATTCAACATCATCTTGTGAGTTTCCCGCCCAATCCCCGATTCCTTGTACCCGCCAAACGCGGCATGCGCCGGATAAGCGTGATAGCAGTTGGTCCACACACGCCCCGCCTTGATCGCACGCCCCATGCGATACGCCACATTGCCGTTGCGGCTCCACACGCCTGCGCCCAGACCATAAGGCGTGTCGTTGGCGATGGCGAGCGCCTCGGCCTCGTCCTTGAAGGTCGTCACGGCGAGCACCGGGCCGAAGATTTCTTCCTGGAAGATGCGCATCTTGTTGTGGCCCTTGAACAGCGTGGGCTGCACGTAGTAGCCACCGTCGAGTTCACCGCCGAGCCTGGCCTGTTCGCCGCCGATCAGCACCTGCGCGCCTTCCTGCTTGCCGATCTCCAGATAGGACAGGATCTTGGTGAGCTGCTCTTTGCTGGCCTGCGCGCCCATCATCGAATCGGTATCGAGCGGGTTGCCATGCTTGATCGCGGCAACGCGTTGGAGCACGCGCTCCATGAACCTGTCGTAGACGCTCTCCTGAATCAGCGCACGGCTCGGGCAGGTGCAGACTTCGCCCTGGTTGAACGCGAACAGCACCAGTCCTTCGACCGCCTTGTCGAGGAATGCGTCGTCCTTGTCCATGATGTCGGCAAAGAAGATATTGGGCGATTTGCCACCCAGTTCGAGCGTGGCCGGAATCAGATTGCTCGCCGCCGCCTGCGCGATCACGCGGCCCGTGCTGGTTGAACCGGTGAACGCGATCTTGGCGATGCGCTTGCTGGTCGCGAGCGGCATGCCTGCCTCGCGGCCCAAGCCGTTGACAATATTGAGCACTCCCGGCGGCAGCAAATCGGCAATCAGCTCGGCGAGGATCAGAATGCTGATGGGCGTGCTTTCCGCAGGCTTGAGCACCACGGCGTTGCCTGCGCCGAGCGCAGGAGCCAGCTTCCATGCAGCCATCAGGATCGGAAAATTCCAGGGAATGATCTGACCGACCACGCCGAGCGGTTCGTGCAGGTGATATGCGACCGTGTTCTCGTCGATCTCGCTGATCGCGCCTTCCTGCGCGCGCAGGCATCCCGCGAAATAGCGGAAGTGGTCGATGGTCAGCGGAATGTCGGCATTCAGTGTCTCGCGGATCGCCTTGCCGTTATCGACGGTTTCGGCATACGCGAGCAGTTCCAGATTCGCTTCGATGCGATCGGCAATCTTGAGCAGCACATTGGCGCGCGTGGCGGCGTCGGTCTTGCCCCATGGTTCGGCGGCCGCGTGCGCCGCGTCGAGCGCCAGTTCGATGTCCTCCGCGGTGGAACGCGCGGCCTGCGTGTAGACCCTGCCGCTGACCGGCGTGACCACGTCGAAATACTGACCCTTCACGGGCGGCACGAATTTGCCGCCGATGAAATTGTCGTAGCGGGATTGGTAGGCGATCTTGGCGCCAGCGGCGCCGGGTGCGGCATATACGGTCATGAGCGCAGTCTCCAGAATTGCGTTGGATGAAGGAGTCAATAAATGACGCGAACCATTCTCTTTACCAAGGCATTTATTTCCTTGCGGACGCTCAACAACCAAACCCACGCCTTCGCATAACCGTTATGCACTGCAACGACCGAACGAGGGGCGGCAACGGGCCGGCGCGCCGCACGTCGCCAGCCGCATTCGCTCAAGCCAGGGCCTGTTCACCCAACCCACGGGGGCGCGCAAGCCAGACAGGGCCGCTCATTTCAGCGCGTCAGATACCGCTTCAGGTACTGTCCCGTATGGCTTGCGGGATTTTTCGCCACCTCTTCGGGCGTTCCGGTGGCCACCACCATGCCGCCGCCCGCGCCGCCTTCCGGGCCCATGTCGATGATCCAGTCTGCCGTCTTGATGACGTCCAGGTTGTGCTCGATCACGACGATGGTGTTGCCAGCATCGCGCAGTTGCAGCAACACCTTGAGCAGCAGATCGATGTCCGCAAAATGCAGGCCGGTGGTCGGCTCGTCAAGGATGTACAGCGTGCGGCCCGTGTCGCGCTTGGACAGTTCCTGCGCGAGCTTCACGCGCTGGGCCTCGCCGCCCGACAGCGTGGTTGCGCTTTGGCCGAGACGGATGTACGACAGGCCCACGTCGAGCAGGGTCTGCAATTTGCGCGCGATGGTCGGCACGTCCTTGAAGAACGCATGTGCATCCTCCACGGTGAGTTCGAGAATCTGCGCAATGTTCCTGCCCTTCCACTGCACCTCGAGCGTTTCGCGGTTGTAGCGCTCGCCATGGCAGACGTCGCAGGGCACATACACGTCGGGCAGAAAGTGCATTTCCACTTTCACCACGCCATCGCCCTGACAGGCTTCGCAGCGCCCACCGGCAACGTTGAAGCTGAAGCGGCCCGGACCGTAGCCACGCTCACGCGCGGTGTTGGTCTCGGCCATGAGTTCACGGATCGGCGTGAACAGGCCCGTGTAGGTGGCCGGGTTGCTGCGCGGCGTGCGGCCGATCGGCGACTGATCGACGTTGATGCACTTGTCGAAATAGTCCATGCCCTCGATCGCCTCGTGCGGCGCGGGCTCCTCGTGCGCGCGGTAGAGCTGGCGCGCGACGGCGGTGTACAGCGTGTCGTTCACGAGCGTGCTCTTGCCCGAGCCGGACACACCCGTCACGCAGGTGAACAGGCCGACCGGAAATTCCGCCGTCACGTTCTTGAGGCTGTGCCCCGTCGCACCGATCACGCGCAGGGTCTGCAGGTCGCCCTGCGTGGCGCGATGCACCTCCATGCGCTCGGCCCGGCGGCGGCTTGCGGGGGTTTCGGGAAAGCGCGACTTCGCCGGTTTTTGCGGCGCGGCGGGCAGGTCCGATTCGAGCACCGGGTTCCACGGCGTGCGCTGCCTGGGCACGGGAATGCTGAGCTTGCCCGAGAGGTATTGGCCGGTCAGCGACTTCGGCTCCGCGCACAGCTCGTCGTAGGTGCCCTGCGCCATGACGCGGCCACCGTGCACGCCCGCGCCCGGGCCCATGTCCACGCAGTGGTCTGCGGCGCGAATCATGTCTTCGTCATGCTCGACCACGATCACGCTGTTGCCGATGTCGCGCAGATGCTGGAGCGTGCCGATCAACCGGTCGTTGTCGCGCTGGTGCAGGCCGATGCTGGGCTCATCGAGCACATACATCACGCCGGTCAATCCGGAGCCGATCTGGCTGGCCAGGCGAATGCGCTGCGCCTCGCCGCCCGAGAGCGTTTCGGCACTGCGATCCAGGCTCAGATAGTTGAGCCCCACGTCGTTGAGAAAGCTAAGCCGCGAGGCGATCTCGCGCACCACCTTGTCGGCGATCTCGGCCTTGGCGCCTTGCAACCGAAGGTTCTCGAACCACGCGAGCGCATCCGCCAGCGTGCGATGGCTGATCTCGTAGATTGCCAGCGATTGCTCGCCCTCGCCGACCCGCACGAAGCGGGCCTCGCGTCGCAAACGCGCGCCGTGGCAGTCGGGGCAGGCCTGGGTGCTGCGATAGCGCGCCAGATCCTCGCGCACGACGGAAGAATCGGTCTCGCGATAACGCCGCGCCATATTGGGCAGAATGCCTTCAAACGGATGCCTGCGCTCCACCGCCTTGCCCTTTTGCGGGCCGCTGTCGAGCAGGTAGGTGAAGGCGATTTCCTCCGTATCCGAGCCATGGAGAATCACCCGCTGCACCTGTTCCGGCAGCGCCTCGAACGGCGTTTCCACATCGAAACCGTAGTGCCTGCCAAGGCTCTCCAGCATCGCGAAGTAGTAACCGTTGCGACGATCCCAACCCTTGATCGCTCCACTCGCAAGACTCAGCGACGGAAACGCCACGACGCGCTCGGCATCGAACACTTCCTGCTGGCCGATGCCATCGCAACTCGGGCACGCGCCGGTCGGCGAATTGAACGAAAACAGGCGCGGCTCCAGCTCGGGCAGCGAATAGCTGCAGATCGGGCAGGCAAACTTGCTGGAAAACAAGTGCTCCTTGTCACCATCCATCTCGAGCGCGAGCACGCGGCCATTGCCCTCGGCAGCGCCCACGCGCAGCACGGCCTCGATGCTTTCGGCGAGGCGTTGCTTGGCGTCGGGCCGTACCTTGAGGCGGTCGATCACGACGTCGATGTCGTGCTTCTCGGTTTTCTTGAGCGACGGAAGATTTTCAAACTCGTAGACGCTGCCATCGACGCGAAAGCGCACATAGCCGAGCGCCTGCATCTGCGTGAACAGCTCCTGGAACTCACCCTTTTTCTGCCGCGCGACGGGCGCCAGCAACATGATGCGCGTGTCCTCGGGCAGAGCCAGCACGGCATCCACCATCTGGCTCACGGTCTGCGAGGAAAGCGGCAGGCCGTGGTCGGGGCAATACGGCGTCCCGGCGCGCGCATAGAGCAGGCGCAGGTAGTCGTAAATCTCGGTGACCGTACCGACCGTGGAGCGCGGGTTGTGGCTGGTGGCCTTCTGCTCGATGCTGATGGCGGGCGACAGTCCTTCGATCAGGTCGACGTCGGGCTTGTCGAGCTTGCCCAGAAACTGGCGCGCATAGGTCGACAGGCTCTCCACGTAACGGCGCTGGCCTTCGGCATACAGCGTGTCGAATGCGAGGCTCGACTTGCCCGAACCCGACAGCCCCGTGATCACCACGAGCTGGTCGCGCGGGATGTCCAGATCGATGTTCTTGAGATTGTGCGTGCGCGCTCCGCGAATGCTGATGCGGCGCTGGCGCAGCGAATCGGCCATGTAGCGTCCGTCATCGCGAACGCCGCGCGGCTTGTCGGTCTCGGCACCAGGGCTCATCGCAGTCTGCTTGTCTTGCTTGGAGGGCATGGAATCTTGAACAGTTCGGGGCAACCGGACATCATAGGACAGCGTCTGCCGCGCTGCACGCATGAGCTGCGTTCAAGCCTACAAAACCCTGACTTCACGGCGTAGCCGTCGCAGGCGAGCGCGCCGACGGCCTGCGCGACCCCGTGAGTTCCGCGAACAGCGCCTGACCAGCGGCGGCACACAGGCATGGCAAAATCACCGGAGAATTCCAGCCAGCGCTGCCGACAGCAGTGCTCCCGAAGCACATCCCAGGGCCCCGGGGCAACATCCATCCAACCTATCCCGCCTGAAGCCGCCCGTGTCGGACCCATCCTCGACCTCCTCGCCCAGCCCCACCAAGATGACGCCGCTGGAGCGCCGCTCCAGCATCGGCCTTGCGCTGATCTTTGCGCTGCGCATGCTGGGCCTGTTTCTCGTGCTGCCGGTGTTTGCGCTCGAGGCGCGCAAATACCCCGGCGGCGGCGATCCGGCGATGGTCGGTCTGGCGATGGGCATCTATGGCCTCACGCAGGCATTTCTGCAACTGCCGCTTGGCATGGCATCCGACCGCTTCGGACGCAAACGCGTCATCGTCTTCGGTCTGCTGGTGTTTGCGGCGGGCAGCCTGCTCGCGGCGATGGCGGATTCGCTCACCGGCCTGCTGGTGGGCCGTGCACTGCAAGGCGCGGGCGCAGTCTCGGCGGCGGTGACGGCGCTGCTCGCCGATCAGACGCGCGATGGCGTGCGCACCAAGGCGATGGCGCTCGTCGGCGGCAGCATCGGTCTGATGTTCGCGGTGGCGTTGGTCGCCGCTCCGGCGCTGACCTCGCTCATGGGGCTTTCGGGATTGTTCGGCCTCACCTGCGCGCTGGCGCTCGCCGGCATCGCCGTGGTGATCTGGGTCGTGCCGCCCGAATCCGCCCCACATGCCGATGCTCCGCGCGGCCGCGCCGCCGACGTCTGGAAACACCCCGATCTGCTGCGGCTGAATTTCGGCGTGTTCGTGCTGCACACGGTCCAGATGTCGATGTGGGTGGCGGTGCCCGCGCTCATCGTCCAGGCCGGCCTGGCCAAGAGCGAACACTGGCAGCTCTATCTGCCCGCCGTCGTGCTGTCCTTTGTCGCCATGGGCGGGCTGTTTTCCATGGAACGCAAGGGCCGCCTGCGTGCCGCGCTGCTCGGTGCCATCGCGCTGGTGCTGGTGGTGCAGATCGCGCTCGGCCTGCTGTTTGCAAGCGGCAGCACGCCCTCGCTGGTGGTGATGGGCGGGCTGTTGTTTGTCTTCTTCTGCGGCTTCAACGCGCTCGAAGCCTCGCAACCTAGCCTGGTCTCGCGCATGGCCCCCGCCCAGTTGCGCGGCGCGGCGCTTGGCAGCTACAACACGCTGCAATCGCTCGGCCTGTTCGCGGCGGCGCGTTGGGCGGCCTGCTGATCAAGACGCTCGGCGCACCGGGTTTATTCGGCGTGACCGCAGCGCTCTGCGCGCTGTGGCTCGTCGTGACCTGGCCGCTGCGCCCCATTGGACGTGCGCACGCCGCTCAAGTTGCCGCGCAGGGCGCGCACTGAAAGCAAAGCCATCCGCCAAACTGTCGAGATGCGCGGCCAAAGCCACCGCCAGCAACACGCGGGTTTGGTGCACAATCTCCCGTTCAGGCGCGCTACTCCCACCACCATTTGGCGCGCAAACTCAACATTCAGTGAAGGTAACAGCAGCATGGCATCCGTCAACAAAGTCATCATCGTCGGCAATCTGGGCCGCGACCCCGAAATGCGCACTTTCCCCAGCGGCGATCAGGTGGCCAACGTGACCATTGCCACGACGGACCGCTGGCGCGACAAGAACACCGGAGAGAACCGTGAGGCCACCGAGTGGCACCGCGTCACCTTCAATGGCCGCCTGGCCGAAATCGCGGGGCAGTACCTGCGCAAGGGCTCGCAGGTCTATGTCGAAGGCAGCCTGCGCACGCGCAAGTGGACCGATCAGCAGGGCCAGGAACGCTTCACCACCGAAATCCGTGCCGACCAGATGCAGATGCTCGGCGGCCGTCAGGGCATGGGCGGCGGCAATGCGGGCGGCGGTGGCGACAGTGGCGGCTACGACGATGGCGGCTACAGTGGTGCCAACGACGGCGGTTACAACGCCGCCCCAGCACCAGCCCCCCAGCGCCGCGCAGCCCCGGCACCCACGGCGCAACGCCCGCCATCGGCTCCCGCACCTCGCCCGGCACCGGCCCCCGCGCAGCAGCAACAACCGCGCGCGAATTCGGGGTTCGACGACATGGATGACGATATTCCGTTCTGATCATCAAACACCTGGTCGCCACTCTCCACAGTTGCAATCAACGCGTTTGGTCATCTCTGGCATGCTCGGCGCTTAACCCGAACTTCGCGACCCTCTCCAGAGTGCGCAAGATAATGCAAGCGCGCCGATGAATTGACATGTAACTTTTGTGCAATCTCTTGCACAATCGGCGGATGTTCATCGCCATTCCGCTCGAAACCAAACCCTCGTGGCGATCACCGCCGTGGATGACGGTATTGCTCATCCTCGTGAATTGCGCCATTTTTTGTTTCACGATGACTCCAGTACCGTAATTCGCTGGACTACGCCAAGGCTCGATACAGCAGGTTTATCAATTACTTAGGCGAGTTCAACATATGCCGGTGCTTTCCGAAACTTGACCCGGCTTCCCTCGCGTGGCTCCCATGCGGCTCTTGGAAACCGGGCTTTCCGAGGAGTCATCGTGGCAAGAATAAAACTCACCAAGTCCGCAGTCGATGCGACGCAACCTCAAGACAAGGCCATCGAACTGCGGGACACCGTGGTGCCCGGCTTCCTGTGCAAGATCACCCCGGCAGGGCGCAAGGTCTTCATGCTTCAGTACCGCACGAACGCCGGCGAGCGCCGCAAGCCCGCCTTGGGCCAGTACGGGGAACTGACGGTCGATCAGGCGCGCACGATGGCGCAGGAGTGGCTGGCCGAGGTTCGCCGGGGCGGCGACCCCAGCGCGGCCAAGAATGCCGCGCGCAAGGCGCCGACCATGAAGGAGTATTGCCACACCTTCATGGAGGACTACTCCAAGCAGCGCAACAAGCCCAGCACGCAGCGCGGCTATCAGGGCGTGATTGACCGTTGCATCATCCCGATCATGGGGCGGATGAAGGTGCAGGACGTGAAGCGCCCGGACGTGGCCGCGCTGATGAAGAAGCTGGCCTACAAGCAGGCCGAAGCCAACCGCACCTTCGGCGTCTTGCGCAAGATGTTCAACCTGGCCGAAGTGTGGGGGCTGCGCCCAGACGGCACGAATCCGTGCCGACACGTCCCGATGTACCCGCCCGGCAAGGAAACCCGGCTCATCGTGGACGATGAGTTGGTGCGGATCTTCCGCCAGTTGGAGAAGCTGGAGGCCGAGGGGCTGGAGAACTACGTCATTCCGCTGGCGATTCGCCTGCAATTCGAGTTCGCCGCACGGCGCTCGGAAATCTGCCCGCTCGAATGGGCATGGGTTGATCTGGAAAAGCGCCGCGTCGTCTGGCCCGACAGCAAGACGGGTGGCATCTCCAAGCCCATGAGCGAGGAAGCCTATCGGCTGCTTTCGACGGCACCGCGCCGGGAAGGCTGCCCCTATGTCCTACCGTCGCCGAACGACCCGACCCGGCACCTGACCCACGGCGAGCACTACGGCGGCTGGACGCGCGTGCTCAAGGCGGCAGGCGTGCCGCATGTCGGTACACACGGCATCCGCCACCGGGCGACGACCGACATTGCCAACTCGGGTGTTCCGACCAAGGTGGGCATGAAGCTCACAGGTCACAAGACCGTGGCGATGTTCATGCACTATGTTCATACCGAGGACAAGCCGGTGCGGGACGCGGCCGAACTGGTGGCGAATCGGCGGCTGGCGATTACCGGGGCATCCCGTTCTATGGAGGCGACAGCATGACAAGGAAGACGCCTGTGGCAACGCGGAAGCCCGCCGCCTTACCTGCCGGCTACGCCGGCATCCACGGCGGCATCGTCGAGCTGCTGGATGCGGCGCGCCAGGCGGCGGCGCGCAGTGTCAATGCAATGATGACCGCCAGCTATTGGGAAATCGGCCGCCGGATCGTCGAGGCCGAGCAGAAAGGCAGGCGGCGGGCTGGTTACGGCGAGCAATTGATGGAACGCTTGTCCGCCGACCTGACGGCCCGATTCGGGCGCGGGTTCGGCGTCAACAACCTGGAGAGCATGCGGCGTTTCTACCTCGCGTACCCCCAACCAGAGATTTCCCAGACACTGTCTGGGAAATTGGGAAACGAGTCGCCCCCTGAGAAATCCCAGACAGTGTCTGGGAAATTGAGTCTGTCCGAACTGGCTCAGGTCTTTACCCTGCCGTGGTCGGCCTATGTCCGGCTGCTGTCGGTCAAGGATGACCATGCCCGCCGGTTCTACGAGACCGAAGCACTGCGCGGTGGCTGGAGCGTGCGCCAGCTCGACCGGCAGATAGGCAGCCAGTTCTATGAACGCACGGCCTTGTCCAAAGACAAGGCCGTGATGTTGGTCAAGGGTGCGGCGGCCAAGCCCGAGGATATCGTCACGCCCAATGACGCCATCAAAGACCCGTATGTGCTGGAGTTCCTTGACCTCAAGGACGAGTACTCGGAATCCGACCTGGAAGCGGCCTTGATCCAGCGGTTGGAAGACTTTCTGCTGGAGCTGGGCGAAGGCTTCACCTTCGTTGGGCGGCAGCGCCGGTTGCGCATCGACCAGACCTGGTACCGGGTGGATCTGCTGTTCTTCCATCGCAAGCTGCGCTGCCTGGTCATCATCGACCTGAAGTTGGGCAGCCTGACCCATGCCGATGTGGGGCAGATGCATATGTACTGCAACTATGCCAAGGAGCATTGGGCCTACCCGGACGAGAACCCGCCGGTGGGCCTGATTCTGTGTGCCGACAAGGGCCATGCTTTGGCGCGGTATGCGCTGGATGGCTTGCCAACCAAGGTGATGGCGGCGAACTACCGCACTGTGCTGCCAGATGCCGAGTTGTTGCAAAAAGAACTGGAGAACACGCGGCGGCTGCTCGAATCTCGCGGAGCGCTGTCCTTCAAGGACGGCAAGCCATAGTTGTGCGTCCCGGCGTACCGCCGTCGGGCTCGCGGGCTGCGCCCGTGCTTCGTGCCGAATCACAGCCATTCGGCGCTGATCCCTGACGCCTCCGGCCTGGATCGTTGATCCGGGCCTGCGCGTGCTGCGCACTTGCCAACGGCGGGTGTGTGGCTGAGTGGGGTGTAGGCGGTCTTGCTGTTCCCTTCACCGTATCACGGCGTTCTCGCCGTCAATGACTGCGCGTGCTCGCACGCTTGCGGCCTAGTGGCCGTCTTCGATCTCTGACTGCTTGCGCTGCGCCGTGCTGGCAACGGTTCCGGGCAATTCCGCCCGAGCAACCGGAGCACGATTATGTCGCAACTGTCCTTTTCCTCGTTCGATGACGCTTTGCTGGTGCGTGACGCCCAAGGGCGCTACATGCCGGCATCGGTGGATCAAATTCTCGAAGCGGCGCGCCAGGCCATCGAGTTGAAAATGCAGCGTGGTGCTGAGTTCACTTCCCCGGCGCTGGTCAAGGAGTACCTGCGCAACAAGCTGGCAGGCTTCGAGCATGAAGTCTTTACAGTGCTGTTTCTGGACACGCGCCACCGGCTGATCGAGTACCGGGAGATGTTCCACGGCACCATCGACAGTGCATCGGTGTATCCGCGTGAAGTGGTCAAGGAAGCCCTGCGGCTCAATGCGGCGGCGGTCATCCTCTCGCACAACCATCCGAGCGGGAATCCTGAGCCGTCACAGGCCGACAGGGTGTTGACGCAGCGGCTGAAAGAGGCTCTGACGCTGGTGGAAGTTCGCACGCTGGATCATGTCATCGTGGCCGGTGCAAACACGGTGTCGTTTGCAGAGCATGGCTTGTTATGACACACGGGGGCTATTGCCCCCGTTTTCTGATACGAGGAAGGACATTCGGGACTTACCCGTCTAGCATATCTTCGAGCGATATCTCCCCACGCAACATCTTTAAGAACGTGGCTTGTCCACCACTGCCTGGTGCGAAATTTCGGGTTGTAAAGTCTTCGTCTTTTAACTCGATGTGATCCAGTTTTTTATAAAATTCATTCACGGACGGAATCAGTCCATAGTTTCCTTGCGCAAGTTCTGGATACGCATCTTCTCGCAAATAAATCATGAAGGCTTTAAAGGCGTTTGATCGAGGAAGGAGATTGCCCACGCGATCAGTTGCATTCCATGAGTCTGGCCATTTTTTCTCAACTGCCTTAAAGTAGTTGTAAATTATTTCGGTAATATCAATCTCTTTTCCATCAATAAATAAATTTCTAAATGGAAATTTTTTCAAATCAGATCCAGCGACGTGCTTTATTTTCTTCCCTGCCAAGAGATCATTTCTATCTTGAACGGGGTTGGGTGAAATGAATTTAACTAAAGATTCAACAAAGGATGCTTGTGTCAAGGGCTCTTTTTTTCGACCTGGCGTAGCTGTTCCTAGCCGCTTAATCCTTTGATATAGCGGGCTGCTTGGCTCTTTATCCAATGCCACCGCTACATTGTGGCATGTCTTATGAGGACTTGATGTTTTTGCCAGCTCCGTCAGGTCATACACAAGGCTTTTATTAACTTTTGTTTGCGCAAGATTTACGGTTGCAAATATATTTGCCTGCTCGGAGACATCCGCCCCGATAAATATCGCAACATTAATATCAAAATCTCGCTCATCGTAATCAAAACACCAATTATTGTTTTCATCCATGAAGGCAGCAATGCGGTGTTGACCATCTATAACTTTTGCAATTCTAGCGTAAGGTATTGAGTCTGCCTCATCAGAGGCATCGGCTTGATACTCCTTAAGAACCAGTGTGCCGATGCCGTTCCCATCTGAGTCATATTCAGCGCACTTTTCATCCACAGCAAGGATAACTGATGTTGGAAATGTCGAATCCTCTCCTTCGATATATTGCTTTATTTCTTTAATTCTCTTGGGGCTGACAGGGCGCTGGATACCAAGATATTTCTCAAGGTCACGCTGGTCTTTGGCTAACCGCCTTACATCCGAGAAGGATATATCTACTAGGTCTTGTGCCCTTATTGATGCGATATAAAAATCGCCAATTGGCTGGCGGACTTTCAGGACTGTAAGCTTTAATTCTTTACTCATCACCAGACTCCCGAGCACGCAGCCTTGCAGAAAAATCGTTCACTATATTTTTTTCAGAGCTTCTATTCTCCGATACAAAATCACCTCTCCATGCTCCATCAAGGAGCGTGAGATACCAGCAGTATAAAGAAAAGATGTAGATTGGCAGTGATAAACTACTTAGGTAGTAGCCGAGAAACGAGTTTTGGAAGTCACTCGACCCTGCCTTAATCTGCCCGAAAGCAATAGCGGTCAAGATCATGATGACGATTGAAATCAACGCCAGCAACCCGTAGCCCTTGAATAACCTTCTAACGCTTTGTACTATTTTTTCGCCAAATTGAGTTTCTGATGATTCTTGGTACTTCTCAAAAATCATATAGAAAATAGGCGTAAGAAATGTGGCGGTGTACACAAATAATTCTGAAACTGTAATGGACTCTCTTAGCTTCAGCAGAAGCTTTACTCCCACACCCGAGGTTCCATCTGGTATTGGCGACAGAAATACAGCGACGATGACAGGAAGGCTGGTCAAAATCCAAAGCGTAGAGAATTTCTTTAATGCTGTTTTATGAGCATTCAGAGGAAAATGCACCAGGCATTGAATTAGAGGCAGGCGGCCGATGGTCTTTAGTAGCATTTGATGACGACCTCCTCGTACCTGCCCCGAGCGGAAGATTTCCCGGCTATGATGCTGGCTCTATTTAACGTTGAGATCTCGCCTAGGTTTTCATATAGGCGTTTTATGCTGTCATGGCAGGCGTTAGTCACAAGCACTTTTGCCCCTCGTGATACAGCAAGCTCGACGGCATCACGAAGTCGAACCTGGTCTTCCCAGGAAAATATACTTTCGTTGTACTTTAGAAAGCCGTTGTAGTTATGTTTGACTGTATAAGGAGGATCTATAAAAACAAAATCCCCCTGCCCGGCCTTTTCAAGAGCAATTTCAAAGTCGCCAGAGAGAAGCTCTACATTTTTTAAGCACAAGGCGATTTTTTCAAAATCATCAGTCGACAGAACTACATTCTGCTTCGTTCCTATTGGGACGTTGAATTCACCTTTCTTATTTACCCGGTATAAGCCATTCCAACAGGTTCTGTTTAGGTAAATAAATTGCGCTGCTCGTGTTTCTGGCGTGCGTAACCGCTTTCGGCGAGTTTGATAATAATATTCTGAAGAGTGATTTTTGTGATGAACTCGAAGCAAATCTGCAACTTTCTTCCAGTCGCTTTTTATTGCCTCATAAACTTCTATGAGCTTTTCGTTTTTATCGCAAAGAATAGCGGAATGCGGAAGCAGGCTAAAAAAAACTGCGCCACTACCCACAAAAGGCTCGATATATCTTTCGTGCTCTATATTTAGAAGGTGTGAGTGCTTTTCGACCAACCACCTTTTCCCTCCTGCCCATTTCAGAAAAGGCGAGGTTTCTTGATAGTGGCTATTCGCGTGCGGTGGGGCGGGAATGATTTTTGTTTCGCAAAAACCTTCCTCCAACTCCAAAGAGACCCTTCGATCGTTGCAACAGCAGCGCATTGGAATGGGTTATTTTCCCTTGATTGCCTCAAGCCCATTTTCTGTTTCCTTCATCAATTCAGAAGCGCTGCATCCCAGTGCTCTAGCAATTTTCAAGATAATCGCCAGAGTGGGCATATGCTCTCCTCGTTCAATCTTCCCCATATGTGAGCGCTCGATTCCTGCACGATTTGCCAAAGTTTCTTGCGCAACACCCTGTGCAGTCCTGATAGAGCGTACTGCGGCGCCAAACGCTTGTGCCGGCTCCGCTTCAAAGGTTGTCGCGCCCGTCGGTCGGCCACGCTGGATGGATCGCTTCTGCATATGCAGAAGTTTCAGTTTGTACAAAATTTAAAACCACGTTATATTTAACTCATTCATCCGATCCCACTTGTTTTTGTGCCTTTGAAGAAATCCACATCAGCGGCTTTCTTCAAAAGCGGAGAGCCTGATCCGTGTCTTTCCTGACTTCCGTACATGCGCCTGCGTGGCTCTACGCTTCTGCGGATTCGTACGCTTGCGCATTTGTGCATCAGGGCGCAAGCACGAATGCGCTTCAGCGCTTGCGTGCATTCGTGCAAGGCGCGCGGTCGTGACCCCGCTTGTCACCGAGGACGACCGGGCGCGGCTGCTGGCCCACGGCCAGGCCCGCGCCGCCGGGCAGGATACCGACCCGCTGCCCGTGGTGCGGCTGTTCACCCCCGACGCGCACGCAACCTGGCTGCTGGCCTCGCTCGATCCCACCGACGGCGATACGGCCTATGGCCTGATCGACCTGGGCATCGGGATGCCTGCCCTGGGCACGGTGAAGCTCTCCGATCTGGCGTCCATCGTCGGGCCGCGCAAGCAGCCCGTGATGCGCGATCGTTACTTTCAACCGACACGGCGGCTGTCGGAGTATGTGCGGCTGGCCGAAGAAGACGGTTCGATACCGGACTGATGCAGGCCCGCGCAGCGAGGCCAAGCGCAGCGCATTGTGACTATTTCCGTCTCACTCAAGACCCGCCCGGTCTGAATCCGCATTCTTGCACCGAAGCGGTGCAACTCTGATGTAAACAGTCATGGTCTTTGGCCCGGGCTGCGGCACGGTATCGGCTGCTGACCGTCGATTCCAGGCGGCACAGCCGTCGCATTCAGACGATTTTCGCAATGCACCGGAGCCAATCGGACTTGACACCCGTAGTTTCAGCTTAACCCGATAACGATGACGTTTTGATGTTGAAACGATAGCTCCCGCATGCCGAGCCGCAGCGACGTTCCTGCTGACTGACAGGAGGTTGCGTCATGGCTGGCCCGAGTGCCGAACATCGAGAACACTGGTATCCGACCGCTGCGTATCTCTACACGCTGCATCTTGATGGCCCGGCCTTGGCCTGGGAGTACCTGCGCCGCAATCCCGACTACCGGCTAGACTGGCTGCGCCGTCGCCGCCGCCCGGATGCGGCGCACCGCTGGGGCCTGCGCCTGCTGGAAGATCCCGCCCTAGACGCACGTGACGCGCATCCGGCCTGGTTTCCCGACCACGATGCCGTGGTGCAGCTTTATCCCGATGCCGACCCACCGCCCGAAGCCTATGCCTTCGAGTTCTGGTGTGTTCCCGGCCGCAAGCATCTGATCCACGACGGCAAACGCCTGGTGCTGGTGTCGCGCTGGCCCGGTTGCTGCCTGCGGCTCGCGCTGGCGCCGGGCCTGGAAGACGGCATGGCCTACCTCTACGCTACCCGCGCCTGCGCCACACCCTGCGCGCGTTATCAGGCACTGGTGGCCGAACTGGACAAGCTGGCGGCGCTGCCGGATGCCGTGCCTGCGGCAATGGCCCGTTCCCGGCCCACGCTCGCGGCGGTGCAGGAACTGCACACGCTCCAGGCGCTTGACGCGACCCTGGCCGGCGCGTCCTTGCGCGAGGTGGCCGAAGGGTTGTTCGGCGTGGATGCCGTGGCCGCCGACTGGCACGCCGACAGCGCCTTGCGTGCCCGCGTGCGGCGGCTGGCGCGTCGCGGCGAGGCGCTGATGCGCGGCGGCTATCGCAGCCTGGCGCAGCTTGGGCCAGTTGCATCGTAGCAAGGGGGACGTTTTGCACTCCCTGCAATTCGTCCCTTAGCAGGAAGCCTGAATTTCTCGAAAGTGCCTCCATCCGGCCGCGTGGTGTGGCCGGGCTTGATGGAGGTAAATCCCATGCGACCCGCTCCCTTGCGGCCCTCTGTAACCGCTCCTTCCGCTGCTGTTGCTGCGCCCGCGCAGCCCCAACGCTATCTGACCAACGACGAAGCCGCCGACTACCTGCGGCTGTCGCCCCGCACGCTGGAGAAACAGCGCGTGATCGGCGGCGGGCCGAAGTTCCGCAAGTTCGGCCGGCGCGTCATGTACGCGGTGGCCGACCTGGATGCCTGGGCCGATGCGCGCAGCTTCGATGCCACCTCCGACCCGGAGTACGCCGAGCGCCATGCGGGTGACTACCGTGATCGCCGCTGATCGCAGGTTCACGGGTGGCCGCCGTCATGTCCAGTCTCGCGCTGCCGCCCCGGCAGCGGTCGGTGCAGGAGCGCGAACAGCTCGACCTGTTTCGCGCCTTGCCGGGCGACATGGCGCCGCGCGACAGCCAAGACTTGATGGCCTATCCGTTCTTCTCGCTGGCGAAGTCCAAGCGGGTCAAGCCCATCGACTTCCGGGCGGGCAACGTGACGATCCGCGTGGAAGGCACGACCGAGCATGGCATCGCCACGATCTGGGATGCCGACATCCTGATCTGGGCCGCCAGCCAGATCGTGGAGGCGCAGGACGCGGGCCTGCGGCCATCGCGGCTGATGCACGCCACGCCCTACGAGATCCTGCGCTTCATCGGGCGCGGCACCGGCTCACGCGACTACCAGCGTCTCAAGGCCGCGCTCGACCGGCTGCAATCGACCACGGTGGCCACGTCCATCCGCGAGACCACGGGAAGGCGGCTGCACCGCTTCTCGTGGATCAACGAGTGGAAGGAACTGGCCGACGCCAGCGGCACGCCATTGGGCATCGAACTGATCCTGCCGGACTGGTTCTACGCCGGCGTGCTCGATGCCGCCCTGGTGCTGACCATCGACCCGGCGTATTTCCGGCTGACCGGCGGTATCGAGCGATGGCTGTACCGGCTGGTACGCAAGCACGGTGGCAGGCAGGAATACGGCTGGCAGTTCGATTTCCGCTACCTGCACCAGAAGTCCGGCAGTACCGCCAAACCTTACGACTTCGCCTGCGACCTGCGCGCGCTGGTGGCGCGGCAGTCGCTGCCCGGCTACGTCCTGGGCATCGAGCGGATGCCGGACGACGGAACGGAGTTATTGACCTTCCGACCCGTGCCGTCCACGGCACGGGGATAACTCCGGGACAACCTGTGAATAGTGTCGTGCTATCAGGCGTGCGGGGTATCGTGCTATCAGGCGTGGCCCTATCGTGCTATCAGGCGTGCCAATCGGCCGAAAACCCGCGCCAGCATTGGGTTTGCGCGCTCTCTAACATACATAACTTAAATTCTCTAACTTTTAGTAGAGAAGCGCCGCTGCGGTGGACAACCGCCACGCGGCCACAAACGGCAGGCAATCCAAGCCGCCAGAAATCAGGTTTTGCAGGCGACTCGAAGCAAGGCTTTCCAGCACGGAGGGCCGCGCCATGATCGTCGCGTTACTCAACCAAAAAGGCGGCGTCGGCAAGACCACGCTCGCCACCCACATCGCCGGCGAACTGGCGATGCGCGGCCAGCACGTCGTCCTGCTGGATGCCGACCCGCAGGGTTCATCGCTGGACTGGACGCAGCGCAGAAGCCAGCAAGGCTTGCCACGGCTGTTCAGCGCCGTGGGCCTTGCACGCGAAACGCTGCACCAAGAGGCGCCAGAACTCGCCCGCCGCGCAGATCACGTCATCATCGACGGGCCGCCGCGCATCGCCGCCTTGGCGCGCTCCGCGCTGCTGGCAGCCGAGCGCGTGCTGATTCCGGTGCAGCCCAGCCCCTACGACTTGTGGGCCAGCGCCGAGATGGTGGCACTGATCCGTGAGGCGCAGGTGTTCCGGCCTGCGCTGCGCGCGGCCTTCGTCATCAACCGCCGCGTTAGCACCACGGTGATCGGTCGGGAGGCGCGGCAATCGCTGGCCGAACAGCCGTTGCCGGCGCTGCGCGCTGAGGTTCGGCAAAGGATCGTCTTCGCCGACAGCGTGGCCGCTGGTCGACTCGCCCGCGAGACGGCGCCCGACAGCGCCGCCACCCGCGAGATCGCCGCGCTGGTCGATGAACTGCTGCGGTGGCCGACATGACCGCACAGTCGCCACCGAACAGCAAGCGCACGGCCAAGCGCATTGGCATCGGTGCGCGCCCACCGGCGAATCCGCACGCTGAGGCGTGGATTCGCCAGGGCGACGCTGATGCGCTCAATAAGGGCGACCTCTACACCGCACGCCTGACCCTCGACGTGACGCCAGCGCTGCGCGCGCGCATCAAGATCGCCGCCTTCGGTCAGGGCGTGACCGTGGCCGAACTGCTCCGCGGCCTGCTGGAACGGGAGTTTCCCGAGACCCGCACGGAGAACCTGCCATGAACGCATCCATCGCACCTGCCGCGAACGCGGTCACGGCTTCTGCATCGACCACGCCAGCGACTTCGCTTTCGACACTCGCCCGCCAGGCCGGCAACGTGCCGCTGACGCGCGTATCGCTGGCCTACATCGAACCGCGCTTCAAGCTCTACCTGCGCTTCGGCGAACCTGCGCGCACGCTCCAGCTCGACCGCTGGCGGCGCTGCGCGGTGTTCCTGCCGAACGCTGTTCTCTGCCGCATCCGCTGGCAGACCAACGACTACGGCACGATCCGCTGGCAGCTCATGGTGATGCAGGCTGGCACGCCATTGGATGCCTTGCAGCGCATCCCCGGCGTGCGGCCAGGCGCACGTCTGCTGCTGCACGCCGAGGATGACGCCAACGTGCGCGCCGTGTTGGAACGCATCGACGGCATCGAGGCGCTGGGCATCGCCGCGTCTGCCGTCTCGCCCGCGTACTGGCGCACGCTGGGCAACCGTCTGGAGGCCCGCCTGCCGCTGCCCGAATACACCGCCGAGCGGCATTCCGCGTGGCTCGCTGGGAAGGCGCTGCCATGACGACCGTTTCCACTTCGTCCGCCTCGCCGCATCCTCGCTCGCGCCTGCGCGCTCGCATCGTGCTGGCGGGCTTCGCCGCAGTCGGCCTCGCTGCGCTGGCCTGGGCGGCGTTCGTGCAACCGCTGCCGCGCCTGACGTACAACCCATCCGACAGCGTGGCGGTCGGATGGTATCGCATCGAACCGTTCGACCCGCGCACTGCTTCGCTGCTACGTCCGTTGTCCGTGGACAGCATCGTGCTCGTGCCGTTGCCAGTCGAGGTAGCCGCACTGGCTGCGCAGCGCGGCTACCTGCCGACGCGCGTTCCGCTGCTCAAACGTGTGGGCGCAGTCGCACCGCAACACGTTTGCATCGTCGCTGGACAGGTACGCATCGACGGCGTGCCTTCGGCCGCCGTGCTGCCTGCCGACCGGCTGGGCCGGTCGCTGCCATCCTTGCAGCTTTGCCGCCACCTCGAACCGGGCGAGCTGTTCCTGTTGAGCGTGACAAAGCCGGCATCGTTCGACAGCCGCTATTTCGGGCCGGTCAGCGCATCCACCGTGATCGGCGTTGCGCATCGGGTCTGGCTGGAGGCACGCCCATGATGGCGGCCGATTCGCTGCACGCTGCCGTGCATCTCATCGTGCCATCGGGCATGTCGTTCTGGCTGCTGCCGCCATGTCGTCGCGCGTGCAGTGCGGGTGCATTCGCACCGCACTTCGCGCTGCCATCCAGTGTGCAGGCGTCTTGCCTCGAACGCGCCCGGCTAGCGGCCATCGGCGTGTCCCTCTGCGCGTTCGCCGGCGGGCTGGCTGCAAGCAGCACAGCACCGCCGGGCCGCCGACGCCTGGAGCACCAGCGACAGGCAAAGGCGGAAGGCAAGACAAAAGGACGCGGCACCGGGCCGCGTCGAAAGCCAGTCTGCACGTGGGGGTGGTGCGGCACGCAGCGGCTTTGCCGCCGTGCCGCTTGGGGCGCGAGGGTCGCGCCAATGCAGGCATGTCCGCGTGCTTTGCACGACAGGACACGCCGTAGCTTGCGAGGAGCGCAGCCATGACCGACCGCCGCGACGACGATTTCCGCGTGCGCCCCAGAGCCCGAAGAACCGGGGCAAGGGCCAGGGCCAGAGCTTCGTTTCCAAGGTGCTCAAGCAGGCGGGCAAGGCCAGCGGCGGCAAGTCCTCGATGCGTCATTCCGCAGCCGGCGGCGGCGCACGCGCCGGCCAGCGGCCTGGTTCACGCCTGGGGCGCGGCCACACGGCGGCGCGTTTCGCGGGCGCGAAGCTGACGCCCATGTCGCGGCGCGTGACCATCAAGACGCTGCTGGTCAATCACCAGCGTGCCAGCCCGCAATCGCTCGCCAAGCACCTGCGCTACATCGAGCGCGACGGCGCGGGCCGCGACGGCGAACCGGGCCGGGCCTACGGGCCGCAGACCGACGAAGCCGACCTTGACGCCTTCAAGGAGCGGGCCGCCGACGACCGGCACCATTTCCGCTTCATCGTCTCGCCCGAGGACGGCGCCGAACTGGACGACCTTCGCACCTACACCCGGCATCTGGTGGACCGCATGGAAGCCGACCTGGGCACGCGGCTGGATTGGGTGGCGGTCGATCACTGGAACACCGATAACCCGCACACCCACCTGATCGTGCTCGGACGTGACGACACCGGCAAAGACCTCATCATCGCCGGCGACTACATCGCCCACGGCTTCCGCCATCGCGCCGCCGAACTGGCGACCGAATGGCTGGGGCCGCGCACCGAACTGGAGATCCAGCAGACCTTGCAGCGCGAGGTGGAACAGGAGCGCTGGACGAGCCTCGACCGCACCCTGCAACGCGAGGCCGGCGAGGATGGCCGGGTGCAGATCGAACGCTTCAACGAACCCCGGCTGCAACGCCAGCGCCTGCTGCTGATCGGCCGCCTGCAACGCTTGCAGCGCCTGGGCCTGGCCGACGATACGCAGCCCGGCACCTGGGCCGTCCATGCGGATGCGGAAAAGACCCTGCGCGCCCTTGGCGAACGTGGCGACATCATCCGCACCATGCAGCGGGCCATGCGCGGCGAGCCGCGCGAACTGGCGGTGTTCGAGCCGGGAGACGATGGCCGAACCATCCTCGGGCGCGTTGCAGCGAAGGGGCTGGCCGACGAGCTGCGCGACCGAGGCTATCTGGTCATCGACGGCGTGGACGGCAAGGCCCATTACGTCGCGCTCAACACCCGCGACGAGCTGGCGAACTACCCGGCCGGGGCCGTGGTGGAGGTGAAGGGATCGGCCGACGTGCGCGCGGCCGACAGGAACATCGCCGCGCTGGCGAGCGATGGCCTGTACCGCACCGATCACCACCTGGCGGTGGCACAGGGCCCGGCCGTCCCCGGCCGTGACCCGCAAGAGGTCGTGACAGCTCATGTCCGCAGGTTGGAAGCCCTGCGCCGGGCCGGCATCGTGGAGCGCATGGCCGAGGGTTATGGAAGGTGCCTGGCGACCTTCCCGAGCAGGGCCGGCGCTACGACGCGCAGCGTCTGGGCGGCGTGGCCGTGGAGTTGAAATCGCACCTGCCCATCGAGCGACAGGTGCGCGTCATCGGGGCCACCTGGCTCGACCAGCAGTTGATTGGCGGCTCGGGCCTGGGTGATCTGGGCTTTGGTGCAGAGGCCAAACAGGCGATGCAGCAGCGCGCCGACTTCCTGGCCGAACAGGGTCTGGCCGAGCGACGCGGACAGCGCGTGATTCTGGCGCGCAACCTGTTGGACACGCTGCGCAGCCGGGAGCTGTCACAGGTCGCCAAGGACATTGCCGCTGAAACCGGCCTGGAGCACCGGCCCGTGACAGACGGCCAGCGTGTGGCCGGCATCTATCGCCGCAACGTCATGCTCGCCAGTGGGCGGTACGCGATGCTCGATGATGGCTTGGGCTTCTCGCTGGTGCCGTGGAAACCCGTGATTGAACAGCGACTGGGGCAGCAACTTGCCGCGACGGTGAGCGGTGGCGGCGTGGCGTGGGAAATCGGACGGCAGCGGGGAATGGGCATTGGCTAATGCTCGAAGAGTCTCAGCCACATAACCCGGCAGGCTGTCTAGAGATATGCCGAGGCAGTTGTGAAATTCTTCGCTGCATATCTTCAACGGGTTGGATCTATGGCCCGGAAGCGGCCATCCAGATAGACGAGTGGATCGGCATATGCAGATGTGAGCACACGCTCGACACTGGCCAGCATTACCGAGTGGGTGCCGACTGCATGGTGTTCAATCAGCTCACAGAACAGCGAAGCCTGCGCCCCTTGCAGATAGGGCAACCCATTGACTTCATCAAATCGCCAGGCTTCATGATCGAAACGGTCGGTCCCCGTGGCGCTACGGCAGTGCACCGCAAGTACCTCCTGTTCTGCGCGGAGTACATTGATGCAGAATCGTCGAGCAGCCAGCAGCGGCCCATGGATACGGGTTTGCTGACCAATGCACACTAGAACCGTGGGCGGCTCCAGTGAGACTGATGTGAATGAACTGGCGATCATTACGTGTCCGTGGCCATCGGGAGCGATCGACGTGATTAGCGTCACCGTGGAGGCCACGCCGCGCATCGCCTGCCTCAATTGGGCAGCAATCAAAGGGTGTTGGGACATGTAGGTGTGCTCAATCATAGGTTACGGGTGCGTTTCACGCTTGGCCCAACCAGGGTGCTTTGTCAGCAAACCCAACATCTCGTCCATCGCGTCATAGGAGCGTTTGAGCGTGCTGTATGGATTCCCCCCGACCAATGTGCCGTCATAGCCGACGGGGCCGGTATAACCGAACGACTTGGCAAGTCCAAGAAGTGCGAAGTTGTCGAGTTCTCCTGCATCGAGCGCCTCGAAAGTGGCAATACGACTCCAGCCAAGTGGGCTGCGGGTTGCGCCGCTGAGAGTCAATTCCCGCATGAAGGGTGTTGACGCCATTAACGCTGGCGTCGGGTCTACTGCCTGATAGCCCTCCGTCGGGCTGCCTGCATTGGTTTCGTAGCCATACCAGTGATAGCTTGGAAACACGATGCCGAGATTCGGATGGTTCACGACCGAGCAGATCTGTGCCGCAATGGAGTAATGATCCATCCAGAAGCCCAGATGAAAATACAGCAGGATGTCAATTCCGCGCCGTGCGCAAATCTCAAGTGCCCGACCAAGGAAGTCCTGCAATACCTTGTCGTCCGGTGCCTTTCGATGATTTGAACCGTGGCCTGCCGTCCTGATTCCAAGATTGACAGCCTTCACGCCTTCCATCTCCTCAAGCATCCGCAAGAGTCCTGCGTTGATGGGATGCTGTGGGCCCTGATCCAGGTCGATCACCACATACACGCTAAAGACCTCCAAACCGAAACGATCTTTCACGGTGGATAGACGCTTTGCGGTTTCCCATCGGCTCCCTGACCAGACGGCATAGGTCAGGCCGTCATAACCGATGTCAGCCAGCATTTCGCATTGGACATCGAAGGCATAGGTACCAGCCGAAGAAGTAAAAGCGAGATCCCAGGCAAAAATTTTATGACCGTGCAGCATCCTGCGCCTCCTCCAAATGGGCAGTAGCGTGCGCCGGAAAGTGCGGTACGACATGCTCGCCAAGTTCCTGAACAATCTCATGCGCCGGACGTGTCGCGTATTTCAGGTTGAGGCCAATATGATTAACCCCAATATCGCGCAAGCGGCTGAAGTAGTCAGTAAAGAATCGGTGACCAGCCCGAAACCCGAGGAAGATGGGCGACGGGGGTTCATCGGGATTCTCCGACAGGTCAATATAGAAGGATTGCGTGAAGGGTTTGAATCTTGGTGTCAGCGACCGCCAATTCTTGATTGTCATGGCTTGCTGCGCGATATTTTGGGGATAGTAAAGCCAGCCATCCCCATGCTCGGCAATCCATTCGACCGACTGGCGTGAATGACCAGTCACCATCACGGGAATGTCTCTCAACGCCGGTTTCGGCAGCGTATCTGCACCCGACAAGTTCACTCGGGGCGTGGAGATTTCCGGGAAGTCCTCACGCCAGGCTTGACGCAACACAGTCAATGCTTCTTGGAACAACGTGGCTCGCGCATCCATTGTCTGACCGAAGGCCGGGAACTCTGTTGGCCGATCACCCGTGGCGATACCTAGCACCAGGCGCTGATTTGACAAGCGGTCGATCGAGGCTGCTGCTTTGGCCACAAGCAAGGGATGACGCAGAGTGGTGATGACGCTGCCAGTTGCGAGCGCGATGCGCGACGTCTGTGCCGTGACGTAGCCCATGAATGGCCACAGGTCATGGATGTGACCCACGTCGCCAAAAGACGGGACATTGAGAAATACGGGTATACGGATTTAATGGTTGGGGTATACGGATTTAATGGTTGATGGGGCACCTTCACCCCATCAATCTGATACCACCCTCAGATGGTTGATAGATCGACTCCGTAGTTGAGTTCCTCTGCGAAGTCCGGCAGTCCGTAACCGATGGTTTTCTTGTAGAAAGGAGAGACCTTCGCAGTCGGTGCCTTCTTCTTGTGCTTCGTGGTGTAGAGCATTCGTGCCCGCATCACCTCGAAGGAGTAACCGCGCCCTTCACGGTTCTTGTCCTTGGCCAGTCGGTTGATGGACTCCGTGTAAGCGTTGGTGACGGGCATGTCCGTCTCGAAGTAGGTCATGGTCTCTTCGCGCCAGTTTCCCACTGCCCTGACCAGATCGCTCCAGACTTCCTTTTGGCCCTTCGGGATGGTGGCTATCCACTCGTCCAGGGCGGCTTCTGCCTGGAGCCGTGTGGTGGCGTCCCAGATGCCGTAGAAGCGCTCCTTGTGCTCGTAGGCGGCCAGCAGTTGCGGGAACGCGCCTGTCCAGGTCTCCATGATGAGGCGCTCCCGGTCTGAGACTTCGTGAGCGCGTTTCAGCAGGATTTTCCGGTCTCCCTTGAGAGTCCGGCTCTGGGACGGTTTCGGCTCCTTTCTGAGGCCCTTGCGCACTCTCTCTAGGGCATCGTTGGCCATGCGCACCACATGGAACTTATCGACCACGATACGGGCCTGGGGCAGCACAGCCTTGACCGCTGCCCGGTAGGGGTTCCACATGTCCATGCTGACGATCTCGACCTTCTGCCGGTCTTTCAGCTTCATCAGGTAGTTGGTCACCACGTCCTGGCGGCGGGTGGCCAGCAGGTCGAGCAGGGTTCGCTCCTCAATGTTGGTCAGAATGCAGCGGTAGCGCTTGTTCAGGTATAGCTCGTCAATGCCCAGGATGCGGGGCGTCTCGAAGCGGTGCCAGCGCCCCAGGAACTCGGCGCGGGCGTTGAAGATGTCGCGCACCGTCTTCTCGTCCAGGCCGGTCTGTGCCGCCACAAAGGTGTAGGGGTGGTTGAAGGATTCCTTCTCCACGTACTCATGCAGCCGCAGTGTCATACGGAATCCGTCCACCATCTCCGGTAGCTGGGGCCTGAATGTTGTCTTGCAGGCCCGGCAGGTGTATCGGCGGCGGACCACCCAGAGAGTGACCCGCTTGCCGTGGATGGGCAGATCACGATAGGGAACGTCACGCTTGCCGAACCGCACGAACTCACCCTGCACGCCGCACCCCTCGCAGGCTACTGGTGTAGGTGCTTCAAGCCGAAAATGTATGTCTTCATTCTGCTCATCAGAATCCACCAACTGGTACCCAGGAAGGCTTAACGAATTAATCATCTCCCGCCTTGATCAGAAAAACAGGTAGGTGGCGTAACCGGCAATCATCGCCATAGCAAAAATGACTGCTAAAAACGCCGCTAAAAGCTTCAGCGTGAACAAAGAGCGCAACAGAATGAGCTCAGTCAGGCTGGCTCCGGCACTGCCGATGATAAACGCTAGCACCGTCCCGGCACCCACGCCTTTGGCCATCAGAGCCGCTGCCAGAGGTATGACGGCTTCAGCGCGAATATACAACGGCACGCCGATGACAGCGGCAACTGGAATGGCAAAGGGATTATCTGGGCCTGCATACTGCTCCAATAAGTCAGTGGGCATGAAACCATAGATCACGCTGCCAATCGCAATACCGATGAGCAGGTAAGGCAACACATCGATAAAGTCCGACCAAGCTTCCCGCCACACACCACTGTACTTCCCTTCTTTCTTAACCGTGACAGTGGGTTGACTGTCACAGCATTCGCTAGACGTAGAGACTGTTGTCTTCCTATCAGCCCCGCAAGAAGCCGTCTTCGGAGTGGTGTCGCAGCTGTTGGTGCCGCAACTCGATGCGGTCGATGTAGCACTGCACGGGCTTGCTGATGAACTACATCCACTGCTCTCTTGTGTCGCCGTCCGGCGCACATAACGCTCGAAGCCAAGCGTGTGAAGCAGCCATCCGGCACCTACCGCGACCACCAAAGCGGCGAGCACATAGATAGCAGTAAGTGTCCATCCAAACGTGGCAACCAGCAGGCCGACGACGATAGGATTCAGCAACGGAGATGAGAAAAGAAACACCATCATCGGCCCAAAACCGGCCCGTGCCCGAATCAACCCTTTCAACATGGGGATAGTCGAGCAACTACAGAAGGGCGTTATAGCTCCTAAACCAGCAGCAAGAAAATAGCCTCGCTTCCCACTGGAAGTCAGTAACGCTTCCACCTTGGATGGTGGGATGTGACGTTGAAGAACTCCGACCAGCAAGCTAATGCCAATGAATAAAACCGATAGCTCGATAGCGAGAAAGGCGAACATGCCTAGAGCGTCTTGGAGTTGAGATGACATTCAATATTACTCCTATATTTCTGGGTCAAAGAGTCCGGCCTGCCGGTCGGCACCTTTGGGTTGTTACGGCTGCGCGGGAGAGGTGTCCCGCCGCAAGCCCGCCACCAGTACAAGAAATCCCTGCACGGCTTTTTCGGAAGCGGCGCGTGGGTCGTCTGCGCTGGCGATCCACAGCGATGCGCCCAGCAGCGCCCCGTTTATCAGGCGGGCCGTCGCCAGGGGATCGACGGGGCGTATGACTGCCTCCTCGATCAACTTCTGGAGGCTGCGGCGCGTGTTCACGATGCACACGTTCTGGCAGAGCCACTGGGAGGGATCGCCCAGAACCGCTGGCCCGTCCAGCAGGACGATCCGCTGGACTTCGGGCTCGACGGCCATCTTGATGTAGCCAATGCACTCCTGAACGAAGCCGTCCCAGGTGGACTCCGCCTCCTCGACGATGACGGCCAGTCGGCCAGATATCTCTGCATCAATCTGGGCGATGACCGCCTCCAGCAGCCCTTTCTTTCCACCGAAGTGGTGATAGAGCGCTCCGCGCGTCAGTCCGGCTTGGGCCGTCAGCTCATCCATTGAACTGTCCGCATATCCCACGGTTGCGAACGCAGCGCGGGCGGCACTGATGAGCTTGGCCCGCGTTTCCTCAATCATCTCTGCACGCTTTTGTGCCATTAGGTCGTCCTCCGATTTTTCACATAAGAAGTGTATGTAAATGATTGACATACGTTGCGTATGAGTGGATGATAAATGGCATACGTCACGTATGTCAAATTTTATCAACCGGGTTTCGCCATCCCTTCGAGACTGAAAACAATGAGCACATTGCCTTACCTTGCGGTCCTGCCTTCCTGGCGCCGCGCCTTGCCGTTAGCTGCGGCGAGCTTGCTGGCGCTGTCCCTAGCTGGCTGCAATAGCGACGCCGCCGACGCGGTCGCCGCCCCTCCACCCACGGTCAGCGTGGCACCTGTGTCGGTGCGCAAGATCGTCCTATGGGATGAGTTCAATGGCCGCGTCGAGGCGGTGGAAAGCGTTGCGCTGCGGCCACGTGTGAGTGGCTACATCGACAGGGTCAATTACGAAGAGGGCCAGATCGTCAAACGTGGCGACGTGCTGTTCGAGATTGACGCTCGCAGTTACCGTGCTGCTCTGGCTCGCGCGGAAGCAGACTTGGCCCGCGCCCGCACGCAGGCCGCACTGGCACGTAGCGAAGCGGCCCGTGCTCAAAAGCTGGCTTCGTTGCAAGCAGCCTCCACCGAGGAGTTGGAGCAGCGCCACGCCGCCGCCGATCAGGCCCAAGCCAACGTGCAGTTCGCCCAAGCCGCAGTCGAGACCGCCAAGTTGGATCTGTCGTTCACCCAGGTACGTTCGCCCATCACAGGCCGCGCCGGACGTGCACTGGTCACGGCAGGCAACTTGGTGAGTGCTGACGGCCAGGCCAGCATCCTGACCACCGTAGTCTCGCTGAACCCGGTGCACGTGCATTTTGATAGCGACGAGCGTACCTATCTGCGCTACGCCCACATGGCTCGCAACGGAGAGCGCCCCGACCAGCGCAGCGAAAGTATCCCGGTGCAGGTGGGCCTGGTCGGCGAGAACGGCTATCCACACGCCGGAAACGTGGACTTCGTGGACAACCGTGTCGATGCGGCCACCGGCACCATCCGCGCACGCGCCACCCTGGTCAATCCCGACGGCCTGCTTACGCCGGGCCTCTATGCCCGAGTGCGCCTGCCGGGTAGCGGCAGTTTCGAGGCCATGCTGATCGACGACAAGGCCATCCTGACCGACCAGAGCCGCAAGTACGTGTATGTGATCGATGAGAACAACACCGCCCAGCGCCGCGACATCACGCTGGGACGCAAGGCCGAAGGCCTGCGCATCGTCGAGGAAGGTCTAAATCCCGGCGACCGCGTGATCGTCAACGGCATCCAGAAGGTTTCTGTCGGCATGCCAGTGACGGCCCAGGACATTGAAATGGCGCCTGCAGGCCGACAAATCGCCCAGGCGAGCGAATGAGCGCGGAGAGCCAGCCATCATGAACTTTGCCCGCTTTTTCGTGGACAGGCCGATTTTTGCGGCCGTGCTGTCCATCATCATTTTCGTGGTTGGGTTGATCGCGATCCCGCTCTTGCCCGTCAGCGAGTACCCGGAAGTCGTGCCACCCAGCGTACAGGTTCGCGCCACGTATCCTGGCGCAAATCCGCGCGAAATCGCCGACACGGTAGCCGCACCACTGGAGGCATCCATCACCGGCGTGGAAAACATGCTCTACATGAAGTCCGTGGCCGGTAGTGATGGCGTGTTGGTGCTGACCGTCACCTTCCGTCCTGGCACCGATCCCGACGACGCCCAGGTCAAGGTACAGAACCGTGTCGCCCAGGCAGAGCCGCGTCTTCCCGAAGCGGTGCGCCAGCAAGGTGTGGTGACCGTCAAACAGTCCCACAACGAAACGCTGGTCGTGCAGTTGCGCTCGCCGGGCGATCGCTATGACGCGCTGTACCTGCGCAACTATGCCGTGCTCCATGTACGCGACGAGTTGGCACGCATCCAGGGGGTGGGCGATGCCAAGATCTACGGCTCTGGCGACTACGCCATGCGCTTATGGCTGGACCCCGACAAAATTGCGGCGCTGGGTATGACCGCCGGCGATGTGGTCGAAGCCGTGCGCGAACAGAACGTCCAGGTCTCGGCCGGTCAACTAGGTGCGCCGCCCAACCCCTCGGGAAGCGACTTCCTCCTGTCCATCAATGCGCAGGGCCGGCTGGTGACGGAAGAAGAGTTCGGCGACGTCATCGTCAAGACCGGATCGCAGGGTCAGGTCACCCGGCTGCGAGATGTGGCGCGCGTGGAAATGGACGCATCCAGCTACTCGCTGATGTCGTTGCTCAACAACAAGCCTGCTGTCGCGATCTCTGTCCTTGAAGCCCGGGCGCCAATGCCATCGAAATCTCGGATCAAGTCCGCGCGAAGATGGACGAGTTGGCCAAGCGCTTTCCCGAGGGAGTGGAATGGTCGGTGGAGTATGACTCAACTGTCTTCGTGCGTCAGTCGATCAAGGCGGTCGTCAACACTCTGCTGGAAGCCATCGGACTGGTGGTGCTGGTGGTGATCTTGTTCCTTCAGACTTGGCGTGCCTCCATCATCCCACTGCTAGCCGTGCCGGTGTCGGTGGTAGGCACCTTCGCCGTGCTGCTGATGCTGGGCTTTTCCATCAATACGCTCACGCTTTTTGGACTCGTGCTTGCCATCGGGATCGTGGTGGACGACGCGATCGTGGTGGTGGAAAACGTCGAGCGCAACATCGCCGAAGGGCTGGCGCCGCTGGCTGCGGCCCATCAGGCCATGCGCGAAGTCAGTGGCCCCATCGTCGCCATCTCGCTGGTGCTGTGCTCGGTATTCGTGCCTATGGCATTCCTGTCCGGCGTGACAGGGCAGTTCTACAAACAGTTCGCCGTCACCATTGCGATCTCCACGGTAATTTCGGCCATCAACTCGCTGACGCTGTCGCCTGCGCTGGCCGCGCGCCTGCTTCGCCCGCATGGTGCCGCGCCAGACCTGCCCACGCGGGTGCTGGATCGCAGTCTGGGCTGGATATTCCGGCCGTTCAACCGTTTCTTCCTGCGCAGCGCGGATGGCTATGGAAACAGCGTGTCGCGCATCCTCGGGCGGCGTGGTGCGGTGTTTCTCGTCTACATCGCGCTACTGGTGGCGACGGGAGCTGTGTTCAAGGCCGTCCCTGGCGGATTCATCCCCATGCAGGACAAGCTGTATCTCATCGGTGTCATCCAGCTACCCGAGGGTGCATCCCTGGAGCGCACGGAAGCGCTGGTCCGCCGTGTGAGCGACATCGCGCTCAAGACCGATGGCGTCTACAACGCCGTGCAGTTCCCGGGCATGAACGGCTTGCAGTCGACCAACACGTCCAATAGCGGCCTAGTGTATTTCGTACTCAAGCCCATCAATGAGCGCAAGCACACTGCAACCGAGATTGCGGAACAGTTGAACGAGCGCTTCGCTCAGGAGCAGGACGGTCTGGCCTTTGCCATCATGCCGCCCCCTGTCATGGGGCTGGGCGCGGGTTCCGGGTTCTCTCTTTACGTGCAGGATCGCAACCGTGAGGGCTATGCCGCATTGCAGACGGCGACCACCGAGCTGGCGACGGCCATCTCGCAAGAACCGGGATTCCAATATCCGATCAGTTCCTATCAGGCCAATGTGCCGCAGCTTGACGCCGTAGTGGACCGCACCAAGGCGAAGGCACAGGGCGTGGCCGTGACCGATCTTTTCGATACGCTGCAAGTGTACCTGGGTTCGGCGTATGTCAACGACTTCACGCGCTTTGGCCGCACCTTCCGGGTGATGGCTCAGGCGGACGCACCGTTCCGCAGTTCTGTCGAGGACGTGGTCAAACTGCGCACCCGCAACGCCAATGGCGACATGGTGCCCATCGGCAGCATGGTGGACGTGCGCAAGACATTCGGCCCCGATCCCGTCATCCGCTTCAACGGCTATCCATCTGCCGACCTGATTGGTGAGTCAGATCCGCGTCTGGTGTCGTCATCGCAGGCATTGCAGCAAGTGCAATCCATTGCAGACAAGGTGCTGCCGCCAGGCATGCAACTGGAGTGGACCGACCTCAGCTACCAGCAGGTCACGCAAAGCAATACCGCGCTGGTGGTGTTCCCGCTGGCGGTACTGTTGGTCTTCCTGGTGCTGGCGGCACTGTACGAAAGCTGGACGTTGCCGCTGGCCGTCATCCTGATCGTGCCCATGAGCCTGTTGTCGGCCATGACGGGCGTGTGGCTCGCGGGTGGTGACAGCAACATTTTCGTGCAGATTGGCTTGATAGTGCTGATTGGTCTGGCCTCCAAGAATGCCATTCTGATCGTGGAGTTCGCCCGTGAACTTGAGCGCAAGGGGCACAGCATCCTCGATGCCGCGCTGGAGGCATCACGCCTTCGTCTGCGCCCGATCATCATGACTTCCATCGCCTTCATCGCTGGCGTGGTGCCGCTGATGGTCGGTTCCGGCGCAGGCGCGGAGATTCGCCAGGTTATGGGAGTGACTGTGTTCGCCGGCATGCTCGGCGTGACCTTGTTCGGTTTATTCCTGACTCCTGTTTTCTACGTCGCGTTACGCAGGCTCGCGACGCGCAAGCCACGTCGCCAGGCAAATGTCGCCATGGAGGCCACCCATGTCTGACTCCACAAGGACTGATTCCGTCATGCTTCAAACGCCATCCCGCATCCGACCATGCCTACGTCGGATGCCACATCTGGTACTGCTCCCTTTGGTGGCGTTGACGCTGGCAGCTTGCGCAGTAGGGCCGAATTACAAGGCACCTGCCGCGCCCCAGGCAGTGACGTATGCCCGCCAAGACCCCGTTGCCGTGTCCCAGCTTGTACCGGAGGCCGATGCGCAATTCTGGCGGGAACTGGATGACCCGGTGCTGCACTCTTTGGTGGAGAATGCTCTTCACGCCAATCACGACATCCGCATAGCACTGTCGCGCTACGAGCAAGCCAGCGCACTGTCGCGCGAACGTCGCCAAGACTACTATCCGACGCTGGGCGCGTCCGGTGAAATCAGTACCCAGCGCGCCAGTGCTGCACAAGCACCGGATGCGTCCCGCTCCGACCGGGATAACGATCTGCATTCGGCTGGCCTATCCGTGATCTGGGAATTGGACTTCTTTGGCCGAGTGCGGCGCAGCGTGGAATCGCAGCGCGCCGAGACCGAGGCCAGCGCAGCCGACCTGGCGGGCGTACAAGTGGCTATGGTGGCCGAGTTGACCGACGCCTATTTCCGCTTGCGCGGCTTGCAAGTGCAATTACAGGTCGCGCGGGACAACGAAATCAACCAAGCCGATACGCTGCGGCTGATCGAGGTCTTGTTCGAGAACGGCCGGGGCACGTCGTTCGATGCCGACCGCGCCCGCACGCAATTGGCGCTGACACGCTCGCGCATTCCGCCGCTTGAAGCTGAGGCTGCTGTGGCCGCCCACCGCATTGCCGTGCTCACTGGCCGCACGCCTGCGGCGATGGCCGAAGTGCTGGATCACCCCGCAGCCTTGCCTGAGCTGCCCGCCCAGATCAACGCCGGTGCACCGGGCGATCTACTGCGTCGCCGTCCCGATGTGGCTGCGGCAGAACGTAGGCTGGCTGCGGCCACTGCGCGTATCGGCGTAGCCATGGCAGACCTGTTCCCTCGCTTTACGTTGGGAGGGCTGATCGGCACGCAGGCGTTGGGCTTTGGTTCGTTGTTCGAGCGTGATAGTGAAACGCGAATGATCTCGCTCGGTGTGGGTGGTTCCTTCCTAGACGTGGGCCGGGTGCGGTCGCGCATCGCGGCGGCCAATTCAGCCACTGCCGAAAACTTGGCGGTATACGAGCGCACGGTGCTGCGCGCCATGGAAGAAACCGAGAACGCGCTGGTACGCCTATCGCGCGCGCAGACCGAGTACGCCATGCTGGTACAGGCGACCGAGGCCAGCCGCCGGGCAGCCAAGACGGCTCGCCTGCAATTTGAGGGCGGCGCCATCCATGTTTTGGATGTGCTGGAGGCCGAACGTTCACGCTTGGAGTCCGAAGACTTGCTGGCACAAAGCGCCACCCGCAGGGCGACGGCGTTGGTGGCGGTCTACAAGACGCTGGCCGGCGGCTGGTCACACGCCTTGCCCGGACCGCAGGGCGAGGCAGTCGCGCAGCGCCACAAAAGCGGCGACAGGCCTGAACTGGATGAACTCGGTGAGATGAGCGGCTACAACGCTGCGACTCTCAAACGGCCTTTGTACTGACAACAGGAGGCGAAATGGAGATTCGACACTTACGCTGCTTTCTCGCTGTCGCCGAAGAACTACATTTCGCCCGCGCGGCGGAGAGGCTGCACATCGAGCAGTCACCGCTGTCGCGCACTATCAAGGAGCTGGAGGAGAGCCTGGGCGAACAGTTGTTCATTCGTACCAGCCGCAGCACGCGGCTGACACGGGCGGGCAAGCTGTTTCTGGAGCATGTGCCGCGCATCTTCACCGCCTTGCAGCAGGCGCGCGATAGCGTGAATGCAGCCACCAACGGCTTCCACGGTCAGTTGCGTATCGCACTGTCCGACGGCATCACGCCCTCGCGCCTGCCGTCCTTGCTGGCGCTGTGTCGGCAGGAAGAACCCGAAGTCGAGATTCGCCTGTTCGAGGTACCCTTGTCGCAGCAGATCAAGGGACTGCATGACGACCTTTACGACGTGGGCTTTGCCCAGTCCGATGAAGTTGGAGAAGGCATCACTGCCGAAGCCGTTTGGAGCGATGCGCTGATGGTGGCGGTTCCTGCACGTCATCCGCTTTTGAAGCACAAGCGCATCCCGCTGGAAGAAGTGCTGCGCTATCCGCTGGTGTTGTGCGATCCGCACGTATGCGAAGGCCATGCTCGCCAAGTCGAGCGCGTACTGCGCCGGATAGATATGGAGCCGCTGATTGCCGAACGTGTGGCTTCGTGCGATTTGATGATGGCGTTAGTGTCGGCGGGCTTTGCGCTGGGCCTAGCCGGAGCGCCGCATATCGCAGGCAGCCGTGAGCCTGGGATTGTGGCTCGGCCGCTGGCGGGTCGCTCACCCATGCTGACCACTTATGTGCTGCACCGGGAAGGTGGATCCTCGGACGTGCTGTCACGCTTTATCGAGCGTGTGCAGGCCATCGAATCGCCGGACGGCATCAGAGCCACGCCCCCCTTGAACCCGATTCCCAAGAGGAAGTCGAGTCATGACCATGAAGCAGATCGCCCCATTCCTGTTGGTCGCCGCGCTGTCCGCTTGCGGCCAGTCCGAAACACCGAAACAGGCAACCAATGTACCGACCGTGGAAGAGCTGGTCGCAGATCCTGCGCGCCTGAGGGAGCTGCGCCGCCAGTGCAAGACCGAACGCCCGACGATGGGAGACGTGCTGTGCAACCGGGTGGCCGAGGCGACGAACAAGCGCTTCTTTGGCTATGGAAACACGCCCTACACGCCGCCGAAGTTCTGATTGTTGGCTTTCTGCCGCGAATCTTGATTTTTCTTTCTCGACACGCCGCCGCGCGCTCACGCCTGCGGCGTTTTTACTGGTTTCGCCTCTGCATGACACCATGCTTTTTGCATCACCTTGCTGCCGATAACGGTCTTTGACCGGCACTGAACCGGCACCGATCCTGACGCCTGCGGCACGCCTTTGTGCCGCGTTTTCCACGGGGAATCAGCGCAGGAGAAATCGGAGGCCAGGGTATGCAAGCTCAGGGCGTGTTGTTCGGGCAGATCGCCGCCGTCTTCGGCATCGTGATCGCCGGTGTGTGGGGTGCCACGCAATGGACCGCCGCCGCCTTGGGCTACCAGCTACGCCTGGGCGCGCCCTGGTTCGACTTCCACGGCACGCCGGTCTATTACCCGTGGAAGCTGTTCGAGTGGTGGTTCTTCTTCGACGCCTACGCGCCGCAGGTGTTCGACACCGGCGGCATGATCGCGGCGAGCAGCGGCCTGCTGGCCGTGGTGGTCGCCATCGCCATGTCGGTGTGGCGCTCGCGCCAGGCGCGCAAAGTGACGACCTATGGCTCGGCCCGCTGGGCCGATGTCGCCGACATTCGCAAGGCCGGGCTGACGCAGCCCGCCGGCGTCTTTCTCGGCCAGCATGACGGCCACTACCTGCGGCACGAAGGGCCGGAACACGTCCTGACCTTTGCGCCCACGCGCTCGGGCAAGGGTGTGGGCCTGGTGGTGCCGACGCTGCTGTCCTGGCCGGCATCCGCCGTCATCCACGACATCAAGGGCGAGAACTGGCAGATCACCGCTGGCTGGCGCAGTCGATTTAGCCACTGCCTGCTGTTCAACCCGACCGATGCCAGTTCGGCGGCCTACAACCCGTTGCTGGAAGTGAGGCGCGGCGCGCACGAGGTGCGCGACGTGCAGAACATCGCCGATATCCTGGTCGATCCCGAAGGGGCGCTGGAGAAGCGCAACCACTGGGAGAAGACCAGTCATGCGCTGCTGGTCGGCGCGATCCTGCATGTGCTCTACGCGGGAGAGGACAAGACGCTGCGCGGCGTGGCGAACTTCCTCAGTGACCCGGCTTGCCCGTTCGAGCTGACGCTGCATCGGATGATGACCACGCGGCATCTTGGAGATGTACCGCATCCCGTTGTCGCGTCCGCCGCCCGCGAAGTGCTCAACAAGTCGGACAACGAGCGTTCCGGCGTGTTGAGCACCGCCATGTCGTTCCTCGGCCTGTACCGTGATCCGACCGTGGCCGCAGTCACGTCGCGCTGCGACTGGCGCATCGCCGATCTGATCGCGTCTGCATCCCCTGTGTCGTTGTATCTGGTGGTGCCGCCTTCGGACATCAGCCGCACCAAGCCGCTGATCCGGTTGATCCTCAACCAGATCGGGCGACGGCTCACCGAGTCGCTCGATGGCAGCGACGGCATTGAGCGCCGCCACAAGCTGTTGCTGATGCTCGACGAGTTCTCGGCTCTGGGGCGCCTGGACTTCTTCGAGACGGCGCTGGCCTTCATGGCCGGCTACGGCATCCGCAGTTTCCTGATCGCGCAGTCGCTCAACCAGATCGACAAGGCGTATGGGCAGAACCATTCGATTCTGGACAACTGCCATGTGCGCGTGACCTTCGCCACGAATGACGAACGCACGGCGAAACGGATCTCCGAAACGCTGGGCACGGCTACCGAACTGCGTGCGCAGCGGAACTACGCAGGCCATCGACTTGCGCCGTGGCTCGGCCACCTGATGGTGTCCCGCCAAGAGACGGCGCGGCCGCTACTGACGCCCGGCGAAGTCATGCAGCTTGCGCCAGACGAATCAGTGGTGATGGTGTCCAGCGTCGCGCCGATCAAGGCCAAGAAGTTGCGCTACTACGCTGATGCCAATTTCAAGCAGCGGGTACTGCCGCCGCCTGCGCTAACGGCAGGCCGCTATGCCGATGTGCCGCCTGCACGTCCCGATGACTGGAGCGGTTTGGCGATCCCGGCCGTGCCTGCGGCACAGGCCACGGCATCTGCCGATGACCTGGGTGGCTCCGACGACGGCGGCCCCGCCGTCAGCCCGAGCTGTCCGAAACCGTCGCCTACGACCCCGAACCCGATTACACGCCCAGCGACTTGGCGCTGCTCGATGACGACGACATGCCCCGCTGCTTCCCGGCCAGTTCGACCCCGCCCTGCAACGCACGGCGCGGCTGGCATCTCTCGACCCAACGACGGAATCGACCTATGAGCCAATACCGATTGAACCTGTTCATCCAGCACGAGCACGCCAAGCGTCTGGACGAGCTGGCCGCGAAGAAAGGCGTGTCAAAGTCCAGCATCGTCGCCGCTGCCTTGGCGTCCTGGCTGTCACCCGATGCCGGCGACCAGCGTGAGGCCGCCATCGCCAAACGACTGGATCGCCTGTCGCGGCAGGCCGAGCGCCTGGAGCGTGACCAGAACATCCAGATCGAGACGCTGGCGCTATTCGTCCGCTACTACCTGACCGTCAGCACGCCGGTGCCGGAGGCCCATCAGGATGCGGCTCGCGCGCAGGGCAAGGCGCGCTTCGAGCAGTTCGTCGAACAGTTAGGCCGCCACCTGCTGCGTGGCCGCAGCCTGGTACGGGACGTGGTGGAAGAACTGCATCCCCAGGATCGTGAGTTCGAGATGCGCATGGATGACGCGGCCGCGATGGCCGCCGCCCATGAACGCACTGCGGAGCGTGCGTCATGAGTGCCGTTCCTCCAATCCCACCAGAACCACGCTCATCCGCTGCGGCGTCCCAGGATCGCCGCATCCAGATGCTGCGCACGGCGATGGGGCCGGTGATCGCCGCTGCGCTGGAAGACCCGGACGTGGTGGAAGTGATGCTCAACCCCGACCGGACATTGTGGGTGGATCGGCTGTCGTCTGGCCGTGCGCCGCTCGGCGTAGAACTGCCCGAAGCCGATGGCGAACGCATCATCCGCCTGGTCGCCGCCCATGTCGGTGCGGAGGTGCATCGCGGCCAACCGCTCTTGACCGCCGAACTGCCTGAAACCGGCGAACGCTTCGAGGGCATCCTGCCGCCCGCCGCACCCGGCCCGGCCTTTGCGCTGCGCAAGCGTGCCGTGAGCATCATCGGTCTGGATCGCTATGTGGCTGATGGCATCCTGACCACTGGGCAGGCCGAGTTTCTGCGTCATGCCGTGCGCGAGCGGCACAACATCCTGATCGCCGGAGGCACCAGCACCGGCAAGACCACGCTGGCCAATGCCTTGCTGGCCGAGATCGCCGCCACCGGCGACCGCGTGCTGGTGCTTGAAGACACCATCGAACTGCAATGCGCGGCCCGCGACCATGTGCCGCTGCGCACCCGCGCCGGCGTCGTGTCCATGACCGAGCTGGTGCGGGCCACGATGCGCCTGCGGCCCGACCGCGTGATCGTCGGCGAAGTGCGCGGCGGCGAAGCGCTGGATCTGGTGAAGGTCTGGGGCACCGGCCACCCCGGCGGCATCGCCACCATTCATGCCGGCTCCGCGTTGGGCGCGCTGCTGCGCCTGGAGCAACTGATCCTCGAAGTGGCGGTGAATCCGCCCCGCGCCCTGATCGCCGAGGCGGTCAATGTCGTGATCCACATCGCAGGCCGCGGCCGCAAGCGCCACGTCGAAACCATTTCCCGCGTCGTCGGTTTCGACGGCGCGGGCTACCGCCTGGCGGATGCGCTGGAAGCGACGCTTCCCGAGCTGCCGCCGGTTCCTCTTACAGCCGCTGCCGCTACGCCTTCCTCGATCCCTGAACAACCTGGAGAACTGCCATGACGCACGTTGATGCTTTCCGTCTTTCTGTAAACCCGCTTTCCCCGCTGCCCATGCTGGCGCGTTTGCATCGCCTGGCCCGACCCGCAGGACAAGGGTTGCTGCTCGCGGTGTTGATGCTGTTGCTGGCGGGCACGGCGCAGGCCGCCGGTTCCTCAATGCCGTGGGAAGGCCCGCTGCAATCCATTCTCGAATCCATCCAGGGGCCGGTAGCCCGCATCGTCGCGGTGATCATCATCATCGCCACCGGCCTGGCGTTGGCCTTCGGCGATACCAGTGGCGGCTTTCGCAAGCTGATCCAGATCGTCTTCGGCCTGTCCATCGCCTTCGCGGCTTCGAGCTTCTTCCTGTCGTTCTTCAGCTTCTCCGGCGGGGCCGTCGTATGAGCACGGCCACCGATCTTCCGGGCTTTGAAGTGCCGCTGCATCGCTCGCTGACCGAGCCGATCCTGCTGGGCGGTGCGCCGCGCACCGTGGCGATTGCCAACGGCACGCTGGCCGCCGCCGTCGGGCTGGGCCTGCAACTGTGGATTCCCGGCGTGGTGCTCTGGATCGCCGGCCATTCGCTGGCGGTCTGGGGCGCGCGCGTCGATCCGCAGTTCATGCAGGTCTTCGCCCGGCACATCAAGCACAAGCCGCTGCTGGACGCATAGGGGAGTGCCGACATGCTGAACCTTGCCGAATACCGCCAGCGGCCCGCACTGCTGGCCGACTGGCTGCCCTGGGCCGGGCTGATCGGGCCGGGCGTCGTCTTGAACAAGGATGGCTCGTTCCAGCGCACGGCACATTTTCGCGGGCCGGATCTGAACAGCGCCACGCAAGGCGAGCTGATCGCCACGTCGGCACGCTTGAACAACGCACTGCGCCGCCTGGGGTCGGGCTGGGCCTTGTTCATCGAAGCCGAGCGCTGCGCAGCGGCGGGCTATCCACGTTCCGATTTCCCCGAGCCGTTGTCCTGGCTGGTGGAGGAAGAACGCCGTGCAGCCTTCGAGGAATCCGGCCACCACTACGAGAGCGCCTATCACCTGACGCTGGCCTACCTGCCACCAGAAGAATCCCGCGCCCGTGCCGCCAAGATGCTCTATGAGAATGCGCCGGGCGATGGCGTGGACTGGCAGGGTCGGCTGGAAGCCTTCGTGGCGGAAACGGATCGCGTGTTCGACCTGCTCGACGGCGTGATGCCGGAGATTGCCTGGCTCGATGACAGCCAGACACTGACTTACCTGCACGCCACGGTGTCCACGCGGCGCTACCGCGTCGGCGTACCCGAGGTGCCATTCCACATCGACGCATTGCTGGCCGACTCCGCGCTGGTCGGTGGTCTGGCACCCATGCTGGGCGATCAGCACCTGCGCGTGGTGTCGGTGCGAGGCTTTCCGACCTCGACTTGGCCGGGGATTTTGGACGACCTCAACCGCTTGGGCTTCGGCTATCGTTGGGCAACCCGGTTCCTTTGCCTCGACAAAGCCGAAGCGGAAAAAGAGCTTGGACGCCTGCGTCGCCAGTGGTTCGCCAAGCGCAAGAATGTCGTCGCGCTGTTGCGTGAAACGATCTTCCAGCAGGAAAGCCCGCTGGTCGATACCGACGCCAACAACAAGGCCGCCGATGCAGACGCCGCCTTGCAAGAACTGGGCAGCGATCAGGTGGCCTTCGGCTACCTGACGGCCACCGTCACCGTCATGGATGCCGATTCCGCTGTGGCCGACGAGAAGCTGCGCATGGTGGAGCGCGTCATCCAGGGGCGCGGCTTCGTCACCATCCCCGAGACCTTGAACGCAGTGGATGCCTGGCTGTCGTCGATCCCTGGCAACGCCTATGCCAACGTGCGCCAGCCCATCGTCTCGACGCTGAACCTGGCGCACATGATGCCACTGTCCGCCGTGTGGGCCGGTCCGGAGAGGAACGCGCATCTGGATGGCCCGCCGCTGATCGTCACCCGCACCGATGGCGCGACGCCGTTCCGGCTGGTGACGCACATCGGCGATGTGGGCCACACGCTGGTGGCCGGGCCGACCGGCATGGGCAAGTCGGTGTTGCTCGCGACGCTGGCAATGCAGTTTCGCCGCTATCCCGGCTCGCGCATCTTCGCCTTCGACATGGGCCGCTCGATGCGCGCCACCATCCTCGGGCTGGGCGGCGAGCATTACGACCTCGGCAATGACGGGGCGATTGCTTTTCAGCCATTGGCCCGCATCGACCAGGAGGGCTACCGCACCTGGGCCGCCGAATGGGTGGAAGGCCGCCTGTTGCATGAAGGTGTCGTCATTGGCCCGGACGAGAAGGCTGCGATCTGGTCGGCACTAGGCAGCTTGGCCGGTGCGCCAGCGGAGCAACGCACGCTGACGGGCCTGTCGGTACTGCTGCAATCAAACGCACTGCGCCAGGCGCTCGCACCCTATGTGCTGGGTGGTGCCCACGGCAAGCTGCTGGACGCCGATGCCGACCGACTGGGCTCCGGCAGCGTGCAGGGCTTCGAGATGGAAGAGCTGATGCACAGCAAGGCGGCGGTGCTGGCCGTGCTGGGCTACCTGTTCGCCCGCTTCGATGAACGCTTCGACGGCGCACCCACGCTGCTGATCCTCGATGAAGCCTGGCTGTTCCTCGATGACCCGGTGTTTGCCGCCCGCATCCGGCAATGGTTGAAGACGCTGCGAAAGAAGAACGTGAGCGTCATCTTTGCCACCCAGTCGCTGGCCGACATCAAGGATTCGAGCATTGCCCCGGCAGTGATCGAAAGCTGCGCCAGTCGGATTTTTCTCCCTAACCCGCAGGCCACCGAGCCGCAGATTCGCACGATCTACGAAGGCTTTGGGCTGAACGCGCGCCAGATCGAGATCGTGGCGACCGCGCAGCCCAAGCGTGACTACTACTACCAATCGCGCCTGGGCAATCGCCTGTTCGACCTCGACCTGGGGCCAGCCACGCTGGCCTTTGCCGGGGCTTCCATCCCGCAAGACCAACGCGACATGGATCGCGTGCTGCTGGACGCCGGCACACCGGGATTTGCCGGCGCGTGGCTGCGCCATCGCGGCCTCGATTGGGCCGCCGACCTGCTGCCGTCCTCACCGGCAGCAGCGTCCTTCCTCGCTTCTCAACGACCGGAGGTTTCACCATGAAGACCCAGCCCCGTTTGCTGTCCGCCTCGCTCGCCGCCGTGCTGTCGGTGTCGCTGCTGGCCGTTCAGCCCGCATCCGCGCTGACAGTGTTCGACCCGTCGAACTTCGTGCAGAACACGCTGACCGCCGTGCGCACGCTGGAGCAGATCAACAACCAGATCAACCAGCTTCAGAACGAAGCCCAGATGCTGATGAACCAGGCGCGTAATCTGGCGAATCTGGACTTCAACATCGTCAATCGCTTGCGCTCGACGCTCGCCACGACCGAGCGCTTGATCGCCGAGGCGCGCGGTCTGGCCTATGACGTGCAGAGCATGGATGCCACCTTCGCCCGGCTGTACCCGGAGCAGTACGCCGCGACCGTGAGCGGCGACCAGATGCTACGCGACGCGCAGGAGCGCTGGAAGAACACCTTGAATGGTCTGCATACCGCGATGCGGATGCAGGCCCAGGTGTCGCAGAACCTGGCCCAAGACGAAAGCGCACTGTCCGATCTGGTCAGCCAGAGTCAGTCAGCAACCGGCGCGCTGCAAGCCATGCAGGCGACCAACCAGCTTCTGGCCTTACAGGCCAAGCAGTCGATCCAGGCGCAGCAGCTCCAGATCACGCAGGAACGCGCCGCCGCGCTGGAACTGGCACGCCAAGCAGCGGCTGTCGAGCGCGGCCGTGAAGTAACGCGCCGATTCCTGGGCGATGGCACGCCATACACGCCGCAGCGCGTGGATTTCTACGGCAACTGACAGGGGCTGCCATGAACGACGTGACGGTCATCGACCGCTTCCTCGACACCTTCTCGCGCTACATCGACTCGGGTTTTGGGCTGCTGCAGGGCGAAGTCGCGTTCCTCACCGCCACGCTGATCGTCATCGACATGACCATCGCCGGGCTGTACTGGGCGATGAGCCATGCCACCGGCCAGGGCGATGAAGTGATCGCCAAGCTGCTGCGCAAGGTGCTGTACGTCGGTGCCTTCGCCTACATCATCAATAACTTCAACTGGCTGGCCAGCATCGTCTTCCGCTCGTTCGCGGGCCTGGGCCTGACGGCCAGCGGCTCGACGATGAGCATGGGCGAATTCCTGCAACCGGGACGCCTGGCCAAGACCGGCATCGACGCGGCAGCGCCGATCCTTGAGCAGATCAGTGACATGGCGGGCTTCCCCGAGGTGTTCGTGAACATGACGCCCATCGTGGTCATGTTCCTGGCCTGGGCGGTGGTGATCCTGTGTTTCTTCGTGCTGGCGATCCAGCTTTTCATCACCTTGATCGAGTTCAAGCTGACCACGCTCGCGGGCTTCGTACTGGTGCCGTTCGCGCTGTGGAACAAGACCAGCTTTCTCGCCGAAAAGGTGCTGGGCAACGTAGTGTCCTCGGGCATCAAGGTGCTGGTGCTGGCCGTTATCGTCGGCATTGGCTCGGGCCTGTTTGCCGAGTTCCAGGTACATCCGGCCGAGCCGTCCATCGACCATGCGGTGGTCATCATGCTGGCCTCGCTCACGCTGCTGGCGCTGGGAATCTTCGGGCCGGGTATCGCCACCGGGCTGGTCTCCGGCGCACCGCAGCTTGGCGCAGGCGCGATGGCCGGTGCTGCGATTGGTGCCGCAGGCGCGGCGGTTGCCGTAGGTGCTGCGGCCACCGGCGTGGGCGGTGCGGTGATGGCCGGGGCGCGCATGGCACCGGCTGCCGCCAAGCTCGCCGGGGCTGGCGCGCGGGCCGCAACCTCGGCGGCTGGCAGCGCGAAGTCGGCCTTTCAGGCCGGTTCCGCCGCTGCGGGCGGCGGAGCCAAAGGCGCGATGGCAGGGCTGGGCAATGTCGCCAAGGGCGGCGCACAGACCGCTGGTCAGCGCGCTGGTGCAGGCATCAAAGCGGCGGCAGCCAAGGCGGCCGCGCCATTCAAAGCAGGCTGGCAAGGCTCTGGCGCCGATGGCGGCGCAGGCGGTAGCACTGCCGGTTCCGGGCAAACCGCCGCTGGCGATGCCAACGCGCAGAAGCAGGAACAACCCGGCTGGGCCAAGCGCCTGCAACGTCGCCAACAACTCACCCAGGCCACCACCACGGCCGCGCACACGCTGCGCGGTGGCGACGGCGGCGGTTCGGGCCAAGGCCCGAGCCTGCGCCCCGATGAATGACCCGATAGCTGACTTTCAAGGAGAACTCCATGCGATTCAAACGACCGCAGGTGCGCTATGCCGATACGCCGCAGCCTGCCACTCCGTATCAAGCCGCTGCCCAGGTGTGGGACGAGCGCATCGGCTCGGCCCGCGTGCAGGCCAAGAACTGGCGGCTGATGGCCTTTGGCTGCCTGGTGCTCGCGCTGCTGATGGCCGGTGGCCTGGTGTGGCGCTCAGCACAATCCATCGTCACGCCCTATGTCATCGAGGTCGATCAGTCCGGCCAAGTGCGCACCGTGGGCGAAGCGGCCACGCCGTACCGACCCACCGATGCGCAGACGGCGCACCACATCGCGCGCTTCGTGACGCTGGTGCGCTCGCTGTCCATCGACCCCATCGTCGTGCGCCAGAACTGGCTCGATGCCTACGACTACACCACCGATCGGGGCGCGGCGGTGCTCAACGACTATGCGCGGGTGAATGACCCGTTTGCCCGTATCGGCAAGGAGTCGGTGACGGTGCAGATCACCAGTGTGGTTCGCGCCAGTGAGGCGTCGTTCAACGTGCGCTGGACGGAACGCCGCTACGTCAATGGCGCGGCTGCCGGGCTGGAGCGATGGACGGCGGTGGTGTCCATCGTGCAGCAGACCCCGCGCACCGAAGAACGCCTGCGCCGCAACCCGCTGGGCATCTACGTCAATGGCCTGTCGTGGAGCCGTGAACTGGATTCTTCTGAAGGAGCCAAACCATGAATGCACATTTCCGTAAAGCCGCATTGCCGGTGATCTTGCTGGCATCGACTGTCCTGTTTGCGGGCTGCGCCACGCAGGGCAAGCCGCCGCCGGTGATCTCGCTCGATGAACCGGTGCAAGCGCAGCCATTGCCCGAGCCGCCCAAACCCATCGAAGTGGTGGCCGTGCCCGAACCGTTGGCATTGCCCGCGCAGTTGAAGCCGCTGCCGGACGTGGATGCGGCCCCGGCGGCACTGGAGCCTGCTGACGAGAAGGTGCGCGTCTCCCGCGCCAATGCCGAGGCACGGATCGCGCCGACCCGCGAGGGCTACGTCAATGCGATTCAGGTCTGGCCCTTCACCGATGGCGCGCTGTACCAGGTCTATGCGTCGGTGGGTCGCGTGACGGTGATCGCGCTCCAACCCGGCGAGGAACTGGTGACGGTCGCTGCGGGCGACACGGTGCGCTGGATCGTGGGTGACACCTCCAGCGGCAGCGGGGCCGATTTGCGCGTCAATGTGCTGGTCAAGCCTATTCGTTCCGGCTTGAAGACCAATCTGGTCATCACGACCAGCCGCAGGACGTACCTGCTGGAACTGACCTCGACCGACAAGGCATGGATGGCGTCGGTGTCCTGGGACTATCCCAAGGATCGGATGCTGGCCTTGCAGCGCCAGGCGCAAGCCGCCAACGCGGCCGCGCCGGTCGATGCGGGCCTGTCGTTGGAGAACATCCGATTTCGCTATGCAATCAGCGGCAGCAATCCACCGTGGAAGCCGCTGCGCGCCTTCGATGATGGAGAGAAGGTCTATATCCAGTTCCCGGCAGGCATCGCCCAGGGCGAACTGCCCCCACTGTTCGTCATCGGTGCGCAGGGGGATGGGCAACTGGTGAACTATCGCTTCCGCTCGCCGTACTACATCGTGGATCGCCTGTTCGGTGCGGCCGAACTTCGCCTGGGCGCCGACAAGGGCGACGTGGTGCGCATCGAGCGCACGGATGGCATTGCCGGGAGGAACTGAGTATGAGCCAGGATGACATTCCCGACCTTGCCACGCCTCAGGCGGACAAGGTGGCTCCCGAGGCGGTGGCGCTGCGCGCCCAACCGCGCCCGGTCACGCGCCTGAACCGGCGCACGCTGGCGATCCTCGCCGGCTGCTTGTCGGTTGGCGTGATGGGCGCACTGATCTGGTCGCTGCAGCCGCAGCAACGCGGCGCGGGTGAATCCACCGAGCTGTACAACGTGGATCGCGTGTCCAAGTCGGAGGGACTGGATGCGCTGCCAACGGACTATTCCAAGCTGCCACCGCTGCCGCCCGACGTGCCGGAACTGGGGCCTCCTTTGCCTGGCGACCTGGGGCCAGCCATCGTGAACTCGCAGCAGCCGGTCGCCGCCACCTATGCCGCGCCCGGCTACGACCCCAACGATGCGCTGCGCAAGGAAGAAGAAGCGGCGGCAGCTTCATCGGTGTTCTTTCGCACTGGCTCCCCGCAGGCTGCGCCCGTGGCGCAGTCGCAGGTCGCCGCCGCACCGGGCTTCGCTGCCAATGCCGCTTTCGATCCCCTGGCCGCTGGCCCGGCCTCGACGGCGGCCCAGCCTGCTGATCCGACTGCCGTGCAGAACCGGCAAGACCAGAAAGAGGCGTTCCTGACAGGCGGTTCTACGGAAACCCGTAACTCCGGCAACCTGCAAATACCCACCTCGCCGTATCAAGTGATGGTTGGAACGGTCATTGCTGGGGCACTGGTCACGGGCATCAAGTCCGACCTGCCGGGCGATGTGATCGCCACGGTGACGGAACCGATCTACGACACGGCCACTGGCAAGTTCCTGCTGATCCCGCAGGGTTCGCGCATCTTGGGCAAGTACAACAGCCAGGTCAGCTATGGCCAGAGCCGCGTGCAGGTGGTGTGGAACCGCATCATCCTGCCGGATACGTCTTCGCTCACGCTCGACAACCTGATCGGCACCGACCCGGCAGGTTATGCGGGTCTGGAAGACGATGTGGACTGGCATTGGGATCGGATCTTTGCCGGTGCCGTGCTGACCACGCTGCTGGGCGTCGGTGCCGAACTGGCCGCACCCGAGAACCGCCAGGACGGTGATCGCGTCATCATCGCCGGGCGCGACAGCCTGCAGGACACCGTGAACCAGGTCGGCCAGGAAGTGACCCGGCGCAACCTCAACATCCAGCCCACGCTGACCAGCCGCCCCGGCTTGCCGGTGCGCATCATCGTGAACCGTGATCTGGTGCTGCGGCCCTATCAGCCGCTGTTCTTCATCAAGGGGACTTCACGATGAGCACAACCAGGAAACTACGGCTGGGGCCGCTGCCCAAGATCGAGAGCGTGAAGCTGACCTTCGCCTGCCCGGCCAGCTTGAAAGCCGATCTCGACCGCTACGCCGCACTGCATGCGCAGGCGTATGGCGAGGCGGTTGATGCCACGACGCTGATCCCGCACATGCTGGAGGCGTTCATGGCGGGGGATCGAAACTTCAAGCGGCTCTCAAAGTGAGGGAATGACACGAGAGCAGCTTAGGCAATCAGCGATCAGGATGGTTGCCCATCAATAGGCGCGTTGCTCGGTTGCAGTCTAATACTTTGGAGCACCTGGATTTCCTGGTTTCCGCTGTAGTCCTGTTGACTCCACGAGGGCACCGATGCGTAGTGCCGAAAAGTTTGCTTGAATTCCTCTTCCTCGAAGAATCCCAAAAGGTTTCCATCATCTCTCTCGGAGAAAGGCAGGGCATAGACGTACATGTAGCACCCCAGTCGGAATTCACACAAGACATGGGGCATCTTCGAATGAGGCTCCTTGCGGATGTACAAAGTGATCTGGGCCGATGGGTCGGGAGGGAGCATTACCACTGCAGCGGCTATCTTCGGCAAAGGAGCTTCGGAAGATTCGCCATAGCGTACCCAACGGATCGTTTTCGCCAGTGCAGGAAGTTCTTGTTCTGGAATAACAGATAGGGCGATCTTGCTCAGAGCGCGGTAGAAACTCTGTGGGACTATGGGTTTTCCCGTTCCTAGTTGCGCAGTCAGTACGCCGGAAGCATCCTCAGAGATTTTCTCGGATACAACGACCATCATCTTGTCGTTGTTGCCATCACGGAACAGCCTGCCCCCTGGGAATTTAACAGTAGGCAATGACCCGCGAGCTTCAATGCCGAGAAACACCCGCTGGATATTGAGAAGCTCGACAAGGGTGGGCTCGATCTTGTCTCCGAAATACTGATTGCAATCGTCACATTCGTCAGCGAGCTTGAGGTACTTGTTGCCCAGTGCGGCTGGAATGGCATGGGCCTCCTTATTGAATTGTGCTCCAGTCTTCCTTGAGTTGCCACAAAATCGACAAGTTCTGTCTGCCTTCTTGGCATTGCCGATGTTGAAATGTTTGTCGGTTCGAGGCATGCACAAGTCATATTTCTCAAGCAAGCGCCCGAAGACCTGCAAGTGTTCATCTAGAGGTTGCTCTTGCGGATGATTGAGCTGGTGCAGTACCTGCTCATAGCGAAATTGCTCAGCCGTTGAGGACGGCGGCGTTGGCAGGAGCAGGAAGAACTCCCCGTCAGGCATGTCGTCGAGCATCTTGCGCAAGCGGAACAGATGTGGCGTTTTAGCCGCATGCCGATCGACGTAATCGTGGACCTTGTTCCTGAGTTCTGGCGTTGCGCACTGGATTGTGTCGATCGAAACCTTTGGAGGCTCGACTTTGCCAAAGATTGACGCAAAGTCGATCACTGGCCCGGCCGCTTCGGGGGTAAAAGTGACGATCAAGCCACTCGTCCCGCGCTCAGTCATGAACGTCCAATGAAAGCCATGACTAACGCCTGTCTCGGTAAATAGCACACCCGCCGCTTCCAACGCTTGACGGATGGCAAGCGCGTTGTTTGGTATAGGACTGCGCTGCCCGCGTTCGAAGTCAGCGATCGTGGAGATTGCAACCCCTGCCTTGGCGGCGAGATCTTGCTGCGACCAGCCGAGCAAGCTGCGCGCGGCACGAACTTGCTCCGGTCTTGGAATGGTTTCTGATGCCATAAAACACGATGTCAGTTAAAAAATATGACATCAATTATTCTATGAAAGAGTTTGGGAGTCAAGCCATGGGTCAAGCTGGGATGTGAAGAACTGGGCTATGCTGACAACCTGCTGTTCGCAATGTCCATCGGTTTTCGATACCGATGCAACGCGACATGGCTTGCCACTGCGACGCTCCTATGTGGCTCCTAGACCACGAAGTCGCACCTCTGCAAAGCAGCCTAAGAACGAGCTAACCTGCTGTCTCATATACAGTTTCAAGTTTTGCGTGAGCCGCATAAAAGACTTGACACCGGCCCTTTTTTGGGGCTGGCAGGAATCCGAGGAAAAAACCGTGGCCCGGACAGCGCAGGTCTATGCGCGCACCGCTTTGCCGGTGATCGAGCTGCCACTGCTCATCCAGTACCTCGAAAGCGAGAGCAAGCGCAAGGGCAGCCGCATCACGGCACCGCTGGTGCGACAGGCGAAGGCGCTGTACGAGAAAAAGCAATACGGCCCGCTCTATGAGTTGATGTGGCAGGAGCGCACCTTTCGCCAGCAACTGCTCGACGGCAAGGCGTTACCGGGCGACAGTCCCCAGTACGCGCAATGGGAAGCCGCCCGTGCGGCTTTTTCACCCGTTGAACCCAAGCCGTTCACATCGCGCTGGGCCATGAGTTACGAGCCCGGCGCGGGGCTGCAGCCGGTTCAGGCGCTGACTTCCACGTTCCTGCATGGCAGCACCGCGCACCTGATCGGCAATATGGTGTTTCTGTTCCTGTTCGGCTTCACGCTCGAGATGGCGCTCGGGCCGTTTGTCTATCTCGCGTTCTACCTGCTTTGCGGTTTCGGCGCGTCGCTGTTCGCGGGACTGTTCTACGACAACATGGGTGGCTTCGGACTTGGAGCGTCCGGCGCGATAGCGGGATTGATGGCCATGTATGCGGTGATGTACCGCATGCGGCGCATCCGCTTTTTCTACATGCTGGCGTTTTATTTCAACTACGCCGTGTGGCCCGCGCTGGTGGTGCTTCCGGTCTGGATGGCGTTCGAGCTGGCCCAGCACTTCATCGGCGGGCGCGAGGTGGCCTATATGGCGCACTTTGGCGGGTTGCTGGTTGGCGCGATCACCATGTGGTTGTACATGCGCGTAAAAGCCGTGGAGACACCGGTCGATGAGGAAGGCGAAAAGAAGAAAGCCGCTCTGGCACAGCAGGAGGCCGTGAATCAGGCCATCCGCCATGCGCAGAAACATACCCATGCGCTGGATTTCAATCAGGCCACCAAGGCCTGGAGGCACGCGGCGAAACTTGCGCCTGGCCATCTGAAAATCCTCAGGTCGTGGTTTGAAAGCGCCCGTCATGCGCCTGCCAGTGAAGACTTCCATGCCGCTGCGCGCTCGATCTTCAAGCTGCCCGGTCATACCGACGCCGAACGCCAGTTGCAGCACCATGCGTGGCGCAGCTACTGCGAGCGCGCGCAGCCCGTTCCGCGCATCACGGAAAGCACCATGCATGCGCTGGCGCGCAACTTCGTCAGGCAAGGCGAACTGGCGGACGCGCAGAAGCTGTGCCGGATGCTGGAGGGATCCGCGACGCATCCGCAGTGGGCCGGGACACTCACCATGCTGGTCAACGGCATGGCCAAGACCGGCAAGCTGGAAGACGCGCGCGCGTGGTTGCCCGCGTTGCAGCGCGATGCGCCTCAGGAGGCCATCACGCGCTGGCTCGCCATGCAGCAGCCCGCGGCGTGACTTCAACAAATCCCGGGGTCGCTCATCACATGTCGTAACATTACCGCTCTGAAGACATAAGGGACTCTCGGGAGGAGACCATGAGGCCATCGCGCAGACGCGAAGATGATGATGATGACGACACGCAGGAAACCGCCAGATGGAACATTCCACCGTTCTGGCAAAGGCTCAACAGCTTCTTCCTGTTCCCGTTCCAGACCGAACCCCTGATCTACGCCACGATTCTGGCGCTGTGCAGCTATTTGCTGACGCTTGGGTTCTTCTTTTCCATGGTGGTCGGCATTGGCCTCATGCTGGCGATCAGCCGTTACGCGTTCAAGGTGGCGGCACTTGCTTCACGCGGCATCACCGACAGTGCCGACTACCGCCCGCACATGGTCGACGACGACTGGAAGTCGCTTCCGTGGAAATTCTTTGGCGTGCTGGTCGTTCACGGCCTCGTCATCGGATGGCTGAGCCATGCCAGCGGGGCCTGGGAGCGCTCGGCAGTCTGCTCTCGTCCCTTGCGATTCCTGCAACGCTGATGGTGTTGATCAACACCGCCAGCCTGCGCGCGGCCATCAATCTGTTCAACCTGCTGGGCACCATTTCCGGCGTCGGCAAATCGTATTGGTTGCTGTGTCTTTTCCTGTATCTGCTGATGCAGGGCGCCCCCATGGCGATTGGCCTGCTGTTGCCCATCGTGCCGAAGTTCGTGCTGATTCCGCTGTCCGCATTCGCCGTGATCTATTTCTCATGGGTCATGGCGGCCATGATCGGCTACGTGATGTACCAGCATCACTCAGAACTCGACATCGAGCCGGTGATGGCACCCGACGGTCCGCAGATCGAGCCCGAAGACCCGGCCATTGCAGAGGCCCGACGCCGCGACGCCGCGGTCGCGAACCTGGTACAGAACGGCGACATGCAGGGCGCCCTTGGAACCGCGCGCGAATGGCAACGTACCGGCTCGGACAACGTGGACGATCAGCGCCGATATCACCGCGTGCTGAAACTCACCGAACAGACGGATGAATTGACGCGCCATGCGCAGCGCCTGATTCCGTTGCTGCTGCAACGCAAGCACGAAAGCGAGGCTCTGGAGGTGTGGAGCAGTTGCTACAAGCGCGCGCCGCAGTTCAAGCTCGACTCGGCTGAAATCACCCTCGCCCTCGCGCAATACGCATGGAAAGGCATGCAGGTGCGCCATGTCCTGGCGTTGCTGCAGACCTTTGAAAAACACCATCCGGCGCATGCGCTCACGCCCGCCGCGCAGGAACTCATCGTGCGCGCACTCAAGCTGGGCACCGACAAACCCGAACAGGCCCTGCGCGTGTTCATGCGCATGAAGTCGCGCTACCCCGATCATCCCAGCACCCAGGAGGCGGAATGGGTGCTGCGCGACGAACTCAAGCAGGTGATGGCGGCGGGCTAGGGCCTGTTCACACAACGCACGGGATCGCATTTGCTTAATGCACGACCATCAGCGTAAACGGCCACACATAAGCCTGCATGGTCACGTACAGGCCGACCAGGCAAGCCAGCGCAATCGAGTGGAAGAACACGTAACGCAGGATGTCTCCTTCATGATTGAACCAGCGCGTTGCCGTGGAGGCCACCACGATCGACTGGGCGTCGATCATCTTGCCCATCACGCCGCCTGAACTGTTGGCGGCGCCCATGAGGTTGGGTGACAGTCCCAGTTGATCCGCCGCCACCTTCTGCATGCCGCCGAACAGCACGTTCGATGCGGTGTCCGAGCCCGTGAGCGCAACACCCAGCCAGCCCATCAACGTTCCAAAGAACGGGTACAGCACGCCGGTGTTGGCGAACGCGAGGCCGAGCGTCGTGTCGGTGCCCGAGTAGCGCGTCAGCGTGCCCAGCGCCAGCATCAGCACGATGGTCAAGAGCGAGAAGCGCACCAGCCAGATCGTCTTCAGGAAGGTGCGCACGATGGCGACTGGGTTGTACTTCATGAAGAAGCCGCTGATCACAGCGGAAAGCAGAATCGCGGTGCCGGTGGCGGACAGCAGATTCAGCGTGTAGACCGCGCCTTCCTTGGTCGGCTGCGGCACCACCGGTGGCACTTTCTCGATCAGGTTGTGCAGGCCGGACATCGGGAACGCGGGTGCGAAGATGCCGTTGAGCCAGGCCTTCACCGACGGCAGGCCCCAGATGAACACGAATATCGAAAGAATCACCCAGGGCATCCACGCGGCGATCAGCGCCTCGCGGCTGTGCTTGACGATCGGTTGGGGCGGCTTCACTTCCGACGCGCTCACGTCCTTGCCGCGCAGCGATGCCGAGGTCCAGATCTTCTTGGGTTGCCACACGCGCAGAAAACCGACGAGGCATGCCATCGAGACGATGGCCGCAATGATGTCCACCAGCTCGGGGCCGATGTAGTTCGACACCAGGAACTGCGGAATGGCAAAGCTCAGGCCGGCCACGAGAATCGCCGGCCAGATTTCTATCATGCCCTTGCGACCGGCAAACGCCCAGATCAGCCAGAACGGCACCAGCACCGAGAAGAACGGCAACTGGCGGCCAATCATCGCGGTCACTTCCATCAGATCGTAGCCGTGCACCTTGGCCAGCGTGATCACCGGCGTGCCCAGCGCGCCGAAGGCCACCGGAGCGGTATTGGCAATCAGCGACAGGCCCGAGGCGGCCAGCGGCGAGAAGCCCAGGCCGATCAGGATCGCCGCCGTCACCGCCACCGGCGTGCCGAAGCCCGCCGCGCCTTCAAAGAAGGCACCGAAGCAGAACGCGATCAGTAACAACTGGATGCGGCGGTCCTCGGTGATGCCCGAGAGCGAATCCTGCAGCACCTTGAAGCTCCCGTTCTGCTCGGTGAGCTGGTGCAGGAAGATGATGTTCAACACGATCCAGCCAATCGGCAGCAGACCGGTGAAGCCGCCGAACAACGCCGCGCGGCCCGCCATGTCGGCGGGCATGCCGTAGGCAAAAATCGCGACGAGCAACGCCGCGATCAGCCCCATGCCTGCGGCGATATGTGCCTTGATGTGAAAGAACCCGAGCGCGGCGAGCATCACCACGACGGGGATTGCTGCGAGCAAGGTGGAAACCACCATGTTGCCAATAGGATCGTAAACCTGCTGCCAAATCATCTGATACGCCCCTTTTTTGAATAGACCAACTGTTGTGAATTGCTTGCTTGGATCGGTCGCCCAAGCGATGGGCAACGATCAGTTTCATGCAACTTTTTTGACATGCGTGAGCGGGCAAACCCGCTTTTTGCAAAACGGGAGCGAGTCTATTGGAACGAATACCGAATCCGAGCGAAAGCAACGCGCCCAGAGTCGATCCAGGCACTGAATTCTTTTCAACTGCCTGCGGAAAATTTCAAATGAATGACGCGAACCGCAGCTCCTGGCGATCAGGGCCGGTGCACGCCAGCGCCGCACTCACGCGGTGATCACACCACCACCAAGGCACACGTCGCCGTCATACAGCACCGCCGACTGGCCCGGCGTGACGGCCCATTGCGCCTCGGGGAAATGCAGGCGAAAGGTCTGCCCGTCGGCGTGCACCACGCTGCATTGCGCGTCCTGCTGGCGGTAGCGGGACTTGGCCGCACAGCTGCCCTGAACCGGCGGGTGGCCCGAAATCCAGCTCGCGTCCTGCGCCTGCAAGTCGTGCGACAGCAGCCATGGGTGGTCATGCCCCTGCACCACGCGCAGCGTGTTCTTTTCAAGGTCCTTGCGCGCAACAAACCATGGCGAGTGATCGCCCGCGCCGCGCTGTACACCCTTGTCCTTCACGCCGCCGATGCCAAGGCCCTGACGCTGGCCGAGCGTGTAGAACGACAGCCCCACATGCCTGCCGAGCTTGCGACCGCGATCATCGATGATCGGGCCGGGTTCGTGCTTGATGTAGCGGTTCAGGAAATCGCGGAAAGGCCGCTCACCGATGAAGCAGATGCCGGTCGAGTCCTTCTTCTTCGCGTTCGGCAGGCCGATTTCTTCGGCAATGCGGCGCACCTCGGTCTTGTGCAGCTCACCGACGGGGAACATCGACCGCGAGAGCTGCGCCTGATTGAGGCGGTGCAGAAAATAGCTCTGGTCCTTGGACGGATCGAGCCCCTTGAGCAACTCGAACAGCCGCGTCTCGTCGTTCTGGCGCACGCGTGCGTAGTGGCCCGTGGCGATTTTTTCGGCACCAAGGCGCATGGCGTGATCGAGAAACGCCTTGAACTTGATCTCGGCGTTGCACAGCACGTCCGGATTCGGCGTGCGCCCGGCCTCGTACTCGCGCAGGAACTCGGCGAACACGCGGTCCTTGTACTCGGCGGCGAAATTCACATGCTCGATCTCGATGCCGATGACGTCGGCGACCGCCGCCGCATCGACGAAATCGACATTCGAGGAACAGAACTCGCTGTCGTCGTCATCTTCCCAGTTCTTCATGAAGATGCCGACCACCTCGTGGCCCTGCTTTTTCAGCAGATACGCGGTGACCGCCGAATCCACGCCGCCCGACAGGCCGACGACGACACGATGCCGGGAAGCGGAAGAAGATGAAAAGGATGAAGGAGAAACGCTCATGGGGGCCATATTGTATTTTTTTGGCCCGCGCCGTGCTGCCAACGGCATTGCATATCCCTTGAGCGGGCGCTTCACGATCCCCACAGGAAAGAAACAAATCGCAACGTTATTGCAAATTCGCCCATCGTTAAGGGCGAGGGTTAAACTCGCCCCCATCCGACAAGCGCTTGCGTGCGATTTCCCTACCCTGCTTTTGCAGTGCCTGTCATCGCATCGCGGCTGCCATGAATGCGATCCTGACGGCTTGTCTATGGCCTGCACGATCAATCCAACGGGCCCGTAGGCGACCACAGTTTCCCCTCGAATGCGTGAAGACAAGGCCATCCGAGCACTCTTCACTCCCGACAACGGAGTCAGTCTTGAAGAAAGAATTCGGCGCACTCTGCGCCGTGCTCATCGCCACCTCCGCACTTCCCGCAGCGGCGCAACAGGCCCGGGATTTCACGGTCTATGGCGTCATGGACCTCGGCGTGCGCCGCTCGTCCGGGCTCTCGGCCGACCATGCGCCCATCGGCACCTCACAAAGCGGCGTGACCAGCGGCATCAACGATACGAGCCGCTGGGGCGTGCGCGGCGTCACGCCGCTCAGCGGTGGCCTCAGCACCATCTGGGAGCTGGAATCGGGCATCAACGCCGATACCGGCACGCAGACCCACGGCGGCAAATACTTTGATCGCGGGAGCTGGATCGGCCTGCGGGACAGCACCGGCAGCCTGCTCACCGTAGGCCGCCAGACCTCGCTGCTGGCAGACTCGCTCACGTCGATCGACCCTCTGCAAAAGCGCCTGCCCGATCTGAACCCCAACCTCACCATCGGCGCGCTGAGCCAGCCGGGTCTTACGAGCCAATACGGCAACACCGGCCTTGCCGGCAACGCCTACTGGCTGGACAACGCGGTCAAATTCACCAGCCAGAGCACCAGTTTCCGCACGAGCGCCATGTACAGCTTTGGCGAGCAGGCGGGTGACCGCAAGCCCTTGTCCTCCACCGGCCTCGCCATGAGCGTCGAAGACCGGGGCGCTACGCTCTCGGGCGCCTACCAGACGTTCAAGGACGCCGAAGGCCACGCGCTCAAGGCATGGACCGCAGGCCTTGCCTACCAGTCGGGCAACACGCGCCTTGCGGCCTCGGCAACCCACAGCAAGGCCGATCAAGGCGACTTCGCAAGCACCACGCAGCGCGTCTACTCGCTGGGCGCGACCCTTTCGACCACCACCAAGGCCGATTGGACGCTGGCCTACTACAAGGTCGCCCGCGAGCGCTCGCAATACGCCGACGACGGCTTTGGGCGCTTTGTCGCGTTCTACGAATACAAGATCTCGTATCGCACCAAGCTGTATGCCGAATTCGATCTGACGAATTGGGACGACGGCTACCAGGGCCCAGGCAACAAGAGCCGCGCGACCGGGTTCGGGGTCGGGATGCAGTATCGGTTCTGATCCCTGACGGCCTGAAAAAGTGTGAAACTCCCCATGGAACTGCGCCAGCTCCGCTACTTTGTCCGCATCGTCGAGCTGGGCTCGATGGGGCGGGCCGCGCTCGATCTGGGCATGGTGCAGTCGGCGCTGAGCCAGCAAATCAGTCGTCTGGAAGGCGAACTCTCCACGCGGCTCCTGCAGCGCACGAGCAAGGGGCCGTGCCCACCGAGGCCGGACTTGCGTTCTTTCATGAGGCGCAACTCACGCTGCGCCATGCCGATCAGGCGATTCTTGCGGCGCAGCAGGCACGGCTTTCCGGCGCGGTGAGTGTCGGGCTGTCGCCCACGATTGCATCCGTGCTCGGCCTGCCGCTCATGCGTGCGATGCGCGAGCGCTACCCCGACGTGCGGCTGCACATGGTCTCGGCGCTCTCGGGTCACATGGCCAGCCTGCTCAATGCGCGTCAGCTCGATCTGGCCATCCTCTTCGACGTCAACACCGCGCGCCGCTGGAGCGTGACGCCGCTGCTCGAAGAACGCCTGTTCCTGATCCAGTCACGCCGCAATCCGCTGTGGCCGCTGGCCGAGAAAATGAGCCTGCAACAGCTTCAGCAAAAGCCGCTGATCCTGCCCTCCGGCACGCACGGCCTGCGCAGCTCGGTCGTCACGGCCTGCGCGCAGGCGGGTTTCCAGCCGCAGCTTGCAATGGAGATCGATTCGCTCACCATGCTCATGGAAGCGGTGGATGCGGGCCTCGGTGCAACCGTCCAGCCCTGGTCCGCCGTCAATCCGTATGAAGATGCGGCGGAGCGCTTCTCATGGACGGAGATCGACGACGACCGCGTGCGCCGCCACGCGCAACTGTGCAGCCTGTCCGACGACGAACTCTCCCCCGCCGCCCTCGCCGCGCGCGTGGTGCTGGCAGACTGCGCGAAGCAGTTGGTGCAGTCGGGCAAGTGGATTGGGGCCAGTCTGGTCGCACACGAGCAGCGCCTCGGCTGAAAGCGAAAAATCCCCCGCGAGCGCCGAACGCAGCCGGGGGCGCTCGCAACCCATCACAAACCGTGAAGTAGCCTTGCCGTAAGCCCTCTGGTCACGGTGCGCCCGGTTCCCTACATTCGGATCAGCCACCCGTTCCTCGCGCTGAGGGCCGCCTTTGTTGCGGCGCGGCGCGTCAGGAACGAGCGATCACAAAAACACACTCCCACGACGAGGTCCGCTGTGCCCACGATACACACTGCCCTTTCATCCCCATGCAGCCGCGCTGGCGGCCCGCTTTCATCATGAGCGCCGAAGCCTTCGACAGCGACGTGCTGGTGATCGGCGGCGGCAATGCCGCGCTGTGCGCAGCCCTCATGGCGGCCGAGGCCGGTGCGCGCGTCACCTTGCTCGAATCTGCGCCGCGCGACTGGCGCGGCGGCAACTCTGGTCACACGCGCAATCTGCGCTGCATGCACGACGCGCCGCAGGATGTGCTGACCGATGCCTACCCGGAAGAGGAGTTCTGGCAGGACCTGCTCAAGGTGACCGGCGGCATCACCAACGAACACCTCGCGCGCATGGTGATCCGCGCCTCGTCCACCTGTCGTCACTGGATGCGCAGGCATGGCGTGATCTTCCAGCCACCGCTTTCGGGTGCGCTGCACGTGGCGCGCACCAATGCGTTCTTCATGGGTGGCGGCACGGCGCTCGTGAATGCGTATTTCCGCAGCGCCGAACGGCTCGGCGTACAGATCCATTACGAAACCCCCGTGGATCGCCTCGAGATCGACAACGGCGTGTTCAAGGCTGCCCTCACCAGCAACGGCAAGCGCTTCACCGCGAAGAGCTGCGTGCTGGCGGCGGGTGGCTTCGAGTCCAACCGCGAATGGCTGCGCGAGGCCTGGGGCCAGAACGAGCGCGGCGAGTTTCCGTCCGACAACTTTCTGATTCGCGGCACGGCGTTCAACAAGGGTGTGCTGCTCAGGCACATGCTCGACGAGCAGAACGCCGACCGCATCGGCGATCCGACGCAGGCTCACATGGTGGCCATTGATGCGCGCGCGCCGCTGTATGACGGCGGCATCTGCACGCGCATCGACTGCGTGTCGCTCGGCGTGGTGGTCAACCGCGAGGCCAGGCGCTTCTATGATGAGGGCGAGGACTTCTGGCCCAAGCGCTATGCGATCTGGGGCGACTCGTGGCGATGCAGCCGGGCCAGATCGCGTATTCGATCATTGACTCCAAGGCCATCGGTCGCTTCATGCCGCCGGTGTTTCCGGGCGTGAAGGCGAACTCGCTCGAAGAACTGGCCGACAAGCTGGAGCTGGATCGCGCCACCTTCATGCAGACGCTCACCGAATACAACGACAACTGCCATGTCGGCCACTTCGATCACACCGCGCTCGACGATTGCCACACCCAGGGCATCACGCCAGCCAAGACGCACTGGGCGCGCCCCATCGATACCGCGCCGTTCTACGGCTACGCACTGCGCCCCGGCGTGACATTCACCTACCTGGGTTTGAAAGTGGACGACACATCGGCCGTGCGCTTCAACGACCAGCCAAGCCGCAACCTGTTCGTGGCCGGCGAGATGATGGCTGGCAACGTGCTCGGCAAGGGCTATACCGCCGGTGTCGGCATGTCCATCGGCACGGCCTTCGGTCGCATCGCGGGACGCAACGCGGCGCTGGCCGCACAGGGCAAGCCTGCGGTTGCAGGCGCTGTCAGTGACCAATGAATCCGAGTGTGTGAGTAAGAAGTAAGGCCGCCCCACCATGCAAACGCTACAAGCCCTGACCGACGACGCCAAGGCACTCGCCCAAGGCCATATCGTGCCCATGACGCCCGCCGAAGACGAAGTTGCGCGCGTCATGCAGATCTGCAACGCCTGTCGCTATTGCGAAGGCTTCTGCGCGGTGTTTCCCGCAATGACGCGGCGCCTCGAATTTCCGAAGGCCGACGTGAATTTTCTTGCCAATCTGTGCCACAACTGCGGTGCCTGCCTGCACGCGTGCCAGTACGCGCCACCGCATGAATTCGCAGTCAACGTGCCCAGGGCCATGGCCGAGGTGCGCGGCCAAACCTATGCCGAGTACGCGTGGCCGCCCTCGTTTGGAAAACTCTACAAGAACAACGGCCTCACGCTGGCGCTGGCGCTGGTCGTCGGCCTGGCGCTGTTCCTGATCATCGCTGCGGCCGCACACGGTGGCCTCGGTGCCCTGTGGAGCGAACAAACCGCCGGCAATTTCTACAACCTGTTCCCGCACAACCTGCTGGTTGGCATGTTCGCGCCGGTTTTCCTGTTTGTGGTGTTTGCGTTATCCATGGCGGTAAGCAAGTTCTGGAAGCAGATCAAACCGGCCACCAGCGGCGCCGACGTGAGCGGCCCCGCTGCGGCGGAAGCCACGCACGACGTGCTGCGCATGAAGTACCTCGACGGCGGTGCGGGTCAGGGTTGCCCGAACGAAGACGATGCCTACACGCTCGCACGTCGCCGCATGCACCATTTCACGTTCTACGGTTTCATGCTGTGTTTTGCGGCAACCGCGCTCGGCACGGTGTATCACTACCTGTTCGGCATCGTCGCGCCATACGAGCTTCCCAGCCTGCCCAAGATCCTCGGCGCATTGGGCGGTGTGAGCCTGCTCGTCGGCACCAGCGGCCTGTGGCACCTGAACCGCAGGCGTGATCCGGAACACGGAGACCTGAAGCAAAAGCCCATGGACCTCGGCTTCATCGCGTTACTGTTCCTGGTCTCGCTCACCGGCCTCGCGCTCTGGATTTTCCGCAGCACGCCAGCCATGGCATTGCTGCTGTGCGCACACCTCGGCGCGGTGATGGCGTTGTTTCTTACGCTGCCCTATGGCAAATTTGCACACGGCGTCTTCCGCACGGCGGCCCTGCTGCGCCACACGACCGAGAAGCGTGAACCGAATCCGATTGGCCTCGGCGCGGACTGATTCAATTGACGTTTCTAGACAGCCTCGTGCGGTAGTCGGCGAACTCCGCGCTCGTCAACGTTGCGCGTTGACAAGGCCATCGCAAGACAAGAAAAGCAGCGTTTCATGGTGCCACAGCTGCTGCGGTTTGACAGACTTCAACACACAGGAAAAATCACGATGAACAAACGATCCCTACTCCTTCGCGCCACGGCCATCGCCAGCCTGGCCGCCCTGGGCGTCAGCACGGCGCACGCCGCCGATCCCGTCTTTCCACCCACCAAGCCCGTGACGCTGGTCGTCGGCTTTGCAGCCGGTGGCGCGGCCGACGCAGCCGCGCGCCTCATCGCCAAGAAGCTCGGCGAAAACATCGGCCAGTCGGTCGTGGTGGACAACCGGGGTGGCGCGGGCGGCAACATCGCGCACCAGCAGGTGGCATCGGGTGCCTCTGACGGTTCAGTGCTGCTGTTCGGCTCGGTCGGCCCGCTCACGATTGCGCCGCACCTCATGAAGCTGAGCTACGACCCGTTCAAGGACCTCGCGCCGATCTCGGGCGGCGTGTATTTCCCGAACGTACTTGTCGTGAACAAGGCCGTCGGCGTGAAGACGCTCGCCGAATTCGTCGCCAAGGCCAAGACCAGCAACGTGGAATTCGCATCGACGGGTGCGGGCTCGGCATCGCACCTCGCGGGCGAGCTGTTCAACCAGCGCGCGGGCGTCAACATGGTGCACGTGCCCTACAAGGGCGGCGCACCGGCGCTGCAAGACCTGCTCGGCGAGCGCGTCGCCAGCTATTTCGCCGCACCACCCACGGCCCTGCCGCACATCGAAACCGGCAAGCTGATCCCGCTCGCGACCACCGGCCTCAAGCGCCCCAGCTACCTGCCCAACATCCCCACCGTGGCCGAATCCGGCTATCCGGGATTTCAGGCACTGAACTGGTATGCATTCGTGGCCTCGTCCAAAACCCCTGCCCCGATGCTCGACCGCTGGAACAAGGAAATCGTGAAGGTACTCAACGACCCAGGCGTAAAGGACGCGCTGAGCAAACACGGCCTCGACCCCCAACCCACCACCCGCGCCGAGTTCGCGACCTTCATGAAGAAGGAATACGACCAGTGGGGGCGATTGTGCGGGAGCGCAAGATTACGGCGCAGTGACGCGGTGGGGTGATGCGAATGGCGGCGCAGGTAACATCATTCGTGTTGGGATGGTGCCTGGATGAGCAACTGCTGATCTACCTCGCCCCGGAAACAAAACGGCCTGCGCATTTGGCGGGGCGGCAACTTCAGTTCTAATCGTTGAAGTGCTGCTTCCGACCCAAAGCAGTCGGTCAGAGCAAATCCACAACACCGTTGTCTGACGATCTACGGAGCAATGATATGAGCAATGCCTCGTGCGCAGGCTACGGTCTTTGAAACTATAGGAGCTGCTGTGTCACTTAAGATTTTCGTGAGTTATGCGAAAGAGGATCGGGATCTCGCGCTGAAATACTACGACCTTCTTATCCAGGATGGGACTAGTCCTTGGATGGATGTAAAACACCTGCTTCCCGGTCAGAACTGGGAGGCAGAAATCGACAGAGCATTCAGCGATGCAAACGTAGTTGTTCTCTTGTTGAGCAAACAAAGCGTCAACAAACGTGGTTTTGTGCAACGCGAGGCCAATGACGCTATCGAACGTCTCAGATACAAGCAACCTACGGACATATATGTGATTCCGCTGCTCCTTGAGCCATGCGAAGTTCCTAGTCACATTGCCGGACGACTTCAATACGTTGACCTGAGTACCGCAGGAGCTTGGGAGCAAGTCCAAGCCTCATTGAAGCTCGCTGCCGAGCAGCAGTCCATCGAATTAGCCAGAGGTTTAGACGCCGGCCCGTTCCGAGTGTTTACCGAGAAATTCGAGGAGCAGTGGCAAGGTGCTCCCGGACACGACATAAAAATTGAATATCCTCGGTTTGAGTCAGCATCTCTCTCGGACATTGCAAAAGAGCTCACATTCTTCTTTGCGGGACGAGCAGCCAAAACGCTAATCGAATCCCGTCAAAAACCTTGGGATCAATCACCTGATATCTACCCAGAGATTGACGGATTTTCTGCAATGAATGGCCGATGGGACGGCTTTGGGGTCGTCCACGCCACTACTCAACTTCTGAGTCTGACATATGAAGTTGGTTGGTATAGCGCGGGAGCGGCGCACCCCAACTCGCACTTCGAAACGTTCAATTTCGCCATACAGGATCAGTTGCACATCCTTAGTCTTGAAGACTTTTTCAAAGACGGTCCAGAAGCTATCAAACGCATTAGCGAACTATGCATAGCTGCCCTCTGCCGAGAGTGCTGGATTCGAATGGGTCAGAAACCCGACGACGATCAGATGAAGTGGTTTCAGTCAGGAGCTGGCCCGAACGCGGAGAATTTCGCAGCTTTTACAGTCAGTGTAGATCACTTCACATTTCTTTTTGCTCCATACCAGGTGAGCGCCTATGCAATGGGCCGATGGAGTGTTGACGTTTCCTTCTACGACCTTCTTGATGCACTGCAAGCCAACGGCTTGCAGCTTTTGGCTGCTCCGTCTCACGAATAAAAAAATGCCCCATTGGCTCGATGACGCCGAGCCCTCTCAGCAACATCGTTGATCGTCAGCCCTTCCTAACCACCACCGTCCGCTTCTGGCCGCAAGCCGCCAACACAGTCCTTCCCCAATCGATTTTGACCCGTCCTGAATAAAGTTGACACCTTGGACTTGCAAAAAAGGCAAGCGAGATGGAATCAGAGATCAAACGTACGCAGCGCGACTACACGCTGGCTTTTAAGCTGGCGGTGGTGGAGCAGGTAGAAAAAGGCGAGCTGACATACAGACAAGCGCAAAGCAAATACGGCATTCAGGGGAGATCGACCGTGTTGGTGTGGTTGCGCAAACACGGGCGACTGGGCTGGAGTGTTGGTGCATCATCTGCTGCCATGCGGATAGATAAAGAACCTCAGCCACTCACGCCTGAGCAACGGATCAAGGAGCTTGAAGTACAGCTCAAGGATTCTCAGCAGAAGGCGCAATTGTTTGAAGCAGTGATCGATGTGCTTCGCAAAGACTACGGAGTGCGTGTCGTAAAAAAGCCTTTGGGCAAGTTCTCCAGGAAAAACTCGTCCAAGGACTGAGTGTGAGCAGAGCTTGCCAACACATGGGCATGAGCCGTCAGGCGCATTACCAGGGCTGCCAGCGCCACGCCGCGCGCATGAACCAGGCCCAGACGGTCGTGCAACTTGTTGAACACGAGCGCATGCGCCAACCCCGGGTGGGCACGCGCAAGCTCCAGAAAATGCTGGAGGTTCCGCTACAGAAGGCGGGTATAGCGATGGGACGGGACGCGCTGTTTGATGTGCTGCGCAACGCCAGAATGCTTGTTGCGCCAAAGCGGGCCTATCACAAGACAACTCACAGCCATCATCGCTTCAGGCGCCACCCGAACCTGCTCAAGGGCGGGCCACAGCAGGAGCAGGCCACAAGAAGCGAGCAAGTCTGGGTGGCGGACATCACCTACCTGCCCACGCAGGGAAAGTTCGTCTACCTGAGCCTGATCACAGACGCCTACTCACGCAAGATCGTGGGCTGGCATGTCCACGCAAGCCTGCAGACGCAGGAAGTGGCGCAGGCGTTCAAGAACGCATTGAAAGCACGACAAAGCCAGCAACCACTGACGCATCATTCGGACAGAGGCATTCAATACTGCGCAGACTACTACCAGGAGTTGCACAAGCGTCACGGGGTGACGTGCTCGATGACCGATGGCTACGACTGCTACCAGAATGCACTGGCCGAGCGGGTCAACGGAATCCTGAAAGGTGAGTTACTACTTCAAAGGCCAGCCGATCTGGCCCAGGCCAGGCGAATGGTGAAGGAGTCCGTGCAGATATACAACTGCGAGAGACTGCACACATCGCTGAAAATGCAGACGCCCAATGCTGTGCACCGGGCGTCTATGGCCGAATTACTCCGGAATGTTCAACCGTCTAAAGTGTCAACGTAATTTAGGACGGGTCATTTGATGCGCACAAACCGCCGCCCCTACACATCCTCATCCAACGGAAACACCGGCCTCTTCACCTTCCCAAACGCAAACCGCGAATAGTCCGACGTTGTCACGCCCGGGCTGTCGCATTCGACCAGGCCGGCCGAAAGTGGGACGAACACCGGTCTGCAATACATGCGCGACTTGAGCAGCAGGTAGCGGGCCTTCGTGGCATCCACGCCCACGCAAGTGAACACGCCCAGGTCCCACGGCTCGTGGGTCTGTTCGGTCACGACGATCTGCGCGCCGCCGATATCGAGCAGTGCGGTGCGGCCCATATGGCATTCCATGCCGTTGTAGATCGGGCCGCTGACGACATACCTGCCATCGCTGAGCTTGCGCACCACGCCGTGCAGTTGCGCGGGCTGCTTGTGCATGCTCAGATGGGCGAGCGAGCGTTTGTTGCCGAGCGCGATGTCGATTTCTGCGCCTTCGCCTGCGGCGAATATCTGCGCGACGGCCTCGGGGTCGCAGAGTGGGCCGACGGCGATGCCGTCCATGCCGAGCGTGAGCGCGGTCTGCAACACGTCCATGGTGTCGCAGGTGCCGCCCGACATGCAGTTGTCGCCATGATCGAGCAGCAGCACGGGTTTGCCATTGGCACTGGCCGCGAGTTGCCGCGCGCGGGCGAGTGATGTCTCGAGCGGCTCGCTGTCGTACACGTACTCGGCGCGGCGCTGCCAGATCATGTGGTTGGCGAATGCATCGATGATGGGCTGCTGCGCCGAAGCGGTGCCCTTTTTGATCGTGGCGACCACGCTCATGCAGGGCGCGGGAATGTCGGCAAGCGAGAATCCGCCGAACACGGTGACGGCGGGCAGGCCCTGATTTTCCATCTGCTTTGCACGCTCGCACGCGTCCTTCATCGGACCGTCGAGCGTGGTGCTGCGCAGCGTGTGGCTCATCAGCGGCAGGGGCTTCCAGATCACCTCGTATTGCGCCTCGCCGCGCCACATCCCGAGCAGCAGGCGGCCTGTGTGCTCGCCCGTTTCATACATGTCGATGTGCGGGTAGGTCTTGAAGCCTACGATCACATCGGCATTGCGCACCATCTTGTCGGTGACGTTGCCGTGCAGGTCGAGCGCCACGCCGATCGGCACACCGGGCGCTGCCGCAGCGCGCACGCGTTCGAGCAGATCGCCTTCGCCGTCCTCGCTGTTTTCGGCCACCATCGCGCCATGCAGGTCGAGCAGGATGGCGTCGCAGCCGGGCACGGCTTCGACGATGCGGCGCGTGAGTGCGTCATATGCATCTGCATGCACCGGGCCGCTCGGATTGGCCATCGCCGAAACCGGCGTGACCAGTTCTGCGCCTTCTGCCTCGGCCAGATCGATGAACGCCGCCATCGCGGTCCGCATGCCCTTGTTGGCGTGATATGCCTGCGCGTCAAAGCTGGGAGAAAAGGCTTCAAGGGGCGTGGGCACGGGCGAGAACGTATTGGTCTCGTGGTTCAGCCGCGCGATCAGAAACTTTTTCTTGGTATTCTTCTGGTTCGGGGTTGCGGTGCTACTCATTGCAAAATTCTCCAGCTCCAATCAAGCCATGCCGACGCCGAGATACCGATCCTTCACCGCGTCGTCCGCGATGAACTGCGCATTCGTCGCCTCGTGCACCACCGCCCCTGCTCGACGATGTAGTGGCGATCCGCAAGCTGGGTGCAGACTTCGAGATTCTGCTCGACCAGCACGATGGAAACGCCCGAGGCCTTGATCACCTTGAGTTGCGCAACGATCTCCTCGACGATCACGGGTGCGAGGCCTTCGACGGGCTCGTCGAGCATCAGCAGGCGCGGCGCGTTCATCAACGCCCTGCCGATGGAGAGCATCTGCTGCTCGCCACCCGAGAGCTGGCCGCCACCGTTGGTGCGGCGTTCCTTCAGGCGCGGAAATATGCGGTAGATATCGCCGAGCTGCCATGGCGAACTCTTGCGCTGGCCGAGCATGAGGTTTTCCTCCACGGTCAACAGCTTGAAGATGCCCCGGTGTTCGGGTACGAGACAGATGCCGCGCTGGGCGACCTGATGCGTTGCGAGCCTGCTGGTCAGCGCGCCGGCAAAGCGGATCTGACCTTGCGTGGGCAGCATCGCGCCCGCAATGCATTTGAGCGTGGTGGTCTTGCCCGCGCCGTTGCGCCCGAGCAGCGTGACCAGTTCGCCATCGTTCACATGCAGCGATACGCCCTGCAATACGTGGCTCTTGCCGTAGTGCGCATGAATGCCCTCGACCTGGAGAAGGGACGTGCCGTTCGCGCTCATGCCTTGCCTCCGGTGATCATGTTGCCCAGATAGGCCTTGCGCACCCGGTCGTCGTTGCGGATGTCGTCGGGCAGTCCCTCGGCCAGCACCCGGCCTTGCTGCATCACGGTGATGGTGTCCGAGATATCCATGACGATGTTCATGTTGTGCTCGATCAGCACCACCGTGTGATCGTCCTTCAGGCTCTGGATCAGGTGCTTCATTTCTTCGAGATCATCGATACCCATGCCCGACGTCGGCTCGTCGAGAAAAATGGCCTTGGGACGCGCCGCGAGCGCCATGCCCACTTCGAGGCGGCGCTGCTGCCCATGCGAGAGGTTTCCTGCCGGTGTGCCCGCAAAGCGCTCCATTCCGATCTTGGCAAGCACGCTGCCCACGGTGTCGGCGCGGGCGAGGTCGCCCACGGGTTCGCGCCAACAGTTGAGCGCCTGCGCTGGCGATACGCCCTGGGCCGCGAGGCGCAGGTTTTCGCGCACCGGGAGCGTGAGAAACAGGCTGGTGACCTGAAACGAGCGCGCCATTCCTCGGCGCACCCGTACATGGTCTGGCTCGCGCGTTACGTCATGTCCGTCGAAAACGATTTTTCCGCCGCTCACGGTCTTGGTGCCGGTAAGCATGTGAAACAGCGTGGTCTTTCCGGCGCCGTTAGGGCCGATCACCGAATGCACCGTGTTGGCGCGAACCCGGATGTCCACGCCGCCAAGCGCGACGAATTTGTCATAACGCTTTTCGACGCCCACGGCTTCGAGCAGCACCGGATTGCCGGCCGTCGTCGTGTTCATGCGCGACCTCCCTTGGCATCGGCCTGCGCCGCAGCATCTGCATCCTTCGATTTGCGCCCGCGCGCCAGATTCCACAGTCGCTGGCAAAGTCCCCACAGGCCGCCCTGCATGCCGAGACTCACGACCATCAGCACCACCCGAGGATCAGCAACCAGCGCGGCCACAGCGTGGACAGCCAGTCGCCAAGCAGTACGTAGAACGCCGCGCCGAGCAGCGATGCGAGCAGATTGCCCGTTCCACCGATCACGGTCATCACGAGGATCATTTCGCTGGTGTGGTATTCCGCATTGGACAGCGGCGCGATACCGGTCATCAACGCGTGCAGCGCGCCCGCCAGTCCGGTCACGGCGCCCGATATCACGAACGCCTGCAGTTTCAGAAGGCGCAGGTTGTAGCCGACGGCGGCGGCGCGCTCCTCGTTGTCGCGCACGGCCAGCAAGGTACGACCAAAGATCGAATCACAGACGCGCCGCAACAGCCAATAGACGACAAGGAACAACACCGCCACAAAACCGTAGTACTGCCACGGCGTCTCGAGCGGAAGAATCGTCTGTCCGCCGATGGACAGCGACTTGCGCGGAATGTCCATCAGGCCGTTATCGCCACCCGTAAGATCGCTTGCGCTGTAGGCGATGAAATAGAACATCTGCGCAAACGCGAGCGTAAGCATCACGAAATAAGTGCCTTTCTGGCGAATCGCGACCCAGCCGACGAGGGCCGCGCCGAGGCCGCCCATCACCACGGCGGCAAGCAGCGCCAGCGGCATGGGAATCGGCAGACGCGTGAGCATGATGCCGAGCGTGTAGCTGCCAAGACCAAAGAACACGCCCTGCCCGAACGACAACAGCCCGGTGTAGCCGAGCAGCAGGTTGCAGGCCATGGCGGCCAACGCGTAGATCAGCACCTCGCTCGCGAGGGAGCCCGACTTCATGAACAGCGGCATGGCGATCACGATCACCACCGCAATGAGGAACTCGAAATGTTTTGCCTGCATGGTGTGGCGCTCCTCGATCAGACTTGGCGACCCAGCAGGCCGTTGGGACGCAGCAGCAGCACCGCCGCCATCGCCACATAGATCATCAGGCTCGCGCCCGGCGGCCAGATGGTGCTCATCAGGCTTTGAACGACGCCGATCAGCAGCCCTCCGACCAGCGCGCCGCTGAAGCTGCCGAGACCCCGACCACCACGACCACGAAGGCCACGCCCAGCGCCTCCACGCCCATGAACGGGCTCACGCCGCGAATCGGCGCAGCGAGCACCCCGGCCAGCGCCGCGAGCCCCACGCCAAGGCCGAACACCAGACTGAAGATGGCCAGGATATTGGTGCCGAGCAGCGACACCATCTCGGTGGATTCACTGCCCGCGCGCACGATGCTGCCAAGGCGCGTGCCTTCGAGAACCCACCAGATGATCACAGCCAGCACGGCGGTGAAACCAATCACGAACAGCCGGTATTTGGGGTAGATGAAGCTTCCCCACATCACCACGCCGTTGAGCAGATCGGGTGTCGCCACGCTGTCGCCCAGCGGGCCCCAGATCATGATCACGATTTCCTGAACGACAAGCGCGAAGCCCACGGTGATGAGGATGTGGAACTCGTGCGGCTTGGAATACACGTGGCGCAGGATCAGCTTCTCGGTGATCCAGCCAATCGCGCCCACCGCTACGGGAACGACGACGAGAGAGAGCCAGAAACTCATTCCCCATTGCGCCATCTGGTAGCAGAAATAAGCACCCAGAAGATAAAAGGTTCCATGCGCAAAATTCACGAAGCGCAGCAGACCGAAGACGATGGACAGGCCCACCGCCAACAGAAAGTACAGCATGCCGATGCCGATCCCGTTGATCGTCTGAAGCAGATAGATGCTCATGTCATTGTGCTGGCTCGCGAAGCCGTGCGGTTGCGATGGATGGGCATGGAAACGAGCGCGAACGCGTGCCGGTTTTCCTCCCTCTCCCGCAAGCGGGAGAGGGCTGGGGTGAGGGTGACGGCAGCGTTTGACGGCGCATTGCGCTGGACGAAAGCCCCCTCACCCGGCCCTCTCCCCCACGGGGGCGAGGGAGATGGGGAGCGGGTTCCCCTCCCTTCCGTCCTGTCGCCCGAGGCAGATGAGCAAACTTGGCACCGCCCGGCTTCGATCACGTCATCTTGCAACCGGTCTGGTCGACCGCGAGGAACGACTTTCCGGAGCTGACGATGTCGGCGTAGTCGTCCTTGTTCTTCATCTTCGATTTGGCCTTGCCCTTGAGCAGGTAGTAGTTCTTGAGCACCTGATGGTCGGCCTTGCGGATTTCCTCGTCGCCGGTCAGCCCCTGGTATTTCATGCCTTCCATCGCGGCGATCACGGCCTTGGTGTCCACGGTGCCGGCCTTGACGATGGCGTCGATCATCAGCTTGGTGCAGATGTACGAACCGGCCAGGCTGTAGTTGGGGTTGTGCTTGAACCTGTCGTTGCAGCGCTTGACGAGGTCGAGATTCAGCGGCGCATCGACGGTGTGCCAGTACTGCGCGCCAAAATAGATGCCGTCGCACAGGTCCGCGCCCAGCGATTCGAATTGCTCCAGACCCGAGGCCCATGCGATCAGGATGGTCATGTTCTTGTTCATCCCGAAGCTCACGGCCTGGCGCAGCGTGTCGGACGATTGCTGTCCGAAATTCAGGATCAGCAACACATCGGGCTTGGCGGCAACGGCGTTGGTCAGGTAGCCGCTGAACTCCTTTTCGGTGAGCGAGTGATAGCTGTTGCCCACGTGCTCGATGCCACGCTCCTTGAAGATGTTCTTGGCCGCGCCGAGCAATCCGTCGCCGAACACATATTGCGGCGTGATGGTGTAGACGCGCTTGGCCTTGGGGTGGGCATCGAGCAGCGGCCGCACCGTCTGCTCAATGGCGCCAAAGGTGGGCACCGACCAGCGGAACGTTGCCTTGTTGCAATCCTTGCCGGTGATTTCATCGGCACCGGCGGTGGTGATGAAGATGCCGCCGGCCTTCTCGGCTTCCTTGCCCATGGCCAGCGATTCCGACGACAGAATGCCACCGGCAAAGAATTTCGTGCCTTGTTGCGATGCGTCCTGCACCTTGCGGATGGCGGTGGCTGGCTTGCCCTCGGTGTCCAGCAGCGTGTAGCCGAGCGGCCGGTTCAGCGCCTTGCCGTATTGCTCGATCGCGAGCTTCATGCCCAGGTCTGCGTATTTGCCATTGGCCGCGAACGCACCGGACATGGGCACGGGACAGCCGAACTGAATGGTGTCCTTGGCCTGCGCCCATGCGCTGTGAGCAAGGCCAAGGGACGCCGGGAGCGCGCCGAGAGCGGACATTTGCAGGAAGTTGCGACGTTGCATGACGTGAGTCTCCAAAGTGGAATCGAGGCCAACATGGCCTGCCTTGTTATCGGAGCAGGATGCGTGCCAGACCCCTCCGGAAACACGCGCACTCTCAGGGATGCCCTGCACGAATCGGATCGATGCCCGGCAGGCGCGAACTCGGGCGGCCTGCGCCTCGCATCTCATCCCACCCCGATCCGCACCGGCAGCGTGCCAAGCCTTTCGTGCAGCGCATCCCTAGCATCCTATTTATAGTGACAAATAGAACAAATATGACGCGTACAAACCCTAGATGATGGTGGTGGCGCGTGTTTGACGTGCATACTTCTTTCACTTGGCAACGCGCGATTTCAAGGCCGTTTTGCGGCCATCAACAGATTCCAAATGGCAACCAGAAAGTCTTCCTCATCGATGGCGATCAAGCAGCTCAAACGCTCTGATCTCGTGGCCCAGGAAATCAAACGCATGATCACCGAGCGCAACCTGAGCCCCGGTGACAGACTTCCGCGCGAGAGCGAATTGCAGGCTCAGTTCGAGGTCAGCAAGGGCACGATTCGCGAGGCGCTCAAGTCGCTGGAGGTGCAGGGTCTGGTGACGATTTCCACGGGGCCGTCGGGCGGTGGAACGATTGTTGAAGTGCCGCTTGATCGCACGTTGCAGTTCATGCAGAACTACTTGTTCTTCAAGGAGGTGTCGATCGACGACATCTACGCCGTGCGGCTGATGCTCGAGCCCGAACTGGCTGCGGGCGCCGTGCCGCATCTCACCGACAAGGATTTCGAGGAGCTTGAACACAGCATCTCGTGCTGCGATCCGTCGTCGGCCATCAAAACCTGATCATGCAGCGCCGCGAAGACGTGAACTTTCACGACATTCTGGCGGCTGCGAACCCGAATCCTTTTCTGCGTTTCACCTGCGAGCTGATCAACGAAATGATTCGCCAGCTCATCGTCTTCGGCAACCGCACGCCGCAGGCAGAACACCGCCGCTTTGGCGAGGAAAACGCCAACTACCACCGCGACATCGTCGCCGCCGCGCGGGCACGCGACGTCGAACGCGTGCGCGCGCTGATGCAACAGCACATGCAGGATGCAACGCGCTCGGTCAAACGCATGAAGGGGCGCGTTCAGGGCCGATTGATTCTGGATGCCGACTCCCTGCGCAGCTCCCGCGCGACAGCGTCGTTCACCACCCGGGCGCAGCCCATGCCGAAGCCTCCACGCCGGTCAGGCCCGCAGGCGCACCGCGCTCCCGTGTCGCCGCTACCTGAAAACACCGATGCAGCGCTTACGCGCGTGCCGGCCTTTTTTTTTGCCTACCCGGCGCGAGACCCGGCCAACGCCACACCCAACCCGACCAGCACCGCCCGAACACGCGATCAATCCATTTACGCGCCGCGAGCATACGCTCCCGCACGGAGGGCGCTGAAAAGCAGCAGGCGACCAACACAAACCACACCAGATGCGCTGCCGAGATGAAGCCGCCATAGGCCAGTTGCACGCCGAGCGAAGTCTGCGGCTGCACCACCTGCATGAACAGGCTTACGATGAACACCGTGGTTTTGGGTTTAGCGCATTGGTGAGAAAACCTGTGCGCAGCGCCGCCAGGTCACGAAGGCTTGAGTGATTCCTTGCCCAGACTGCGGTCGCCGGAACTTGCGCGCAGCATCTGCACGCCAAGATAGATCAGGTACAGCGCACCGAGCAGCTTGACGATACTGAACAGCAGGAGCGACTGTCGCATGAGCAACCCCACGCCAAGCAACGTGTAGCCCACGTGCACCCACACCCGAGCGCGATGCCCACGGCGGTGAGCATGCCCGCGCGACGAGTGAGCACCAGCGCGTTGCGCGAGACCATCGCGAAGTCCGGCCCGGGGCTGATCACCGCGAGCGTGGTAATCGTGATCACGGTGAGCCATTCGTTCATGAGAGCGCCATCCATCCTTTGAAAACATGTGCTGGATGCTAATAAACTTTGGGTGGAGAATCCAACGATGATTTCTGACAGAAATGGTGAGTACAGCTCACCGATGGAACCCCCTCTTCTCGCATGCCATCGCTCAACGCGCTGCGCTGCTTCGAAGCCGCAGCGCGGCTCGAACACTTTGGCCGAGCAGCCGAAGAGCTGCATCTCACGCATGGTGCGATCAGCCGCGCCGTGCGCAGCGTCGAGGAAGATCTGGGAATCGCGCTGTTCGAGCGTCGCCATCGGCGCGTGTTTCTCACCGATTCCGGACGTGAGCTGGCGCAGGCCGTGTGCGAGGGCATGGAGCGCATGCGTCATGCCTGCATGCGGCTGCGCGAAAGCGCGCCGAACGAGCTGCGCCTCACGCTCTCGTGCGAGCCCACGCTGCTCATGCGCTGGCTGCTGCCGCGCTGGCCCGCGTTTGTACGCAAACTGGCACGCTCGCATCCACGCGCCCACATCCATCTGATCGCGGGCGGCGGTTCATTCTCGTTCGGCGATGGCATCGATCTGGCGATACGTCGCGACGATTTCGATTGGGGTGATGCGCTGCATGCCGACATGCTGTTTGCCGAGGAAACCGGGCCTGTCTGCCGCACGGAACTCGTTGCACGCTGGTTCACATCCCGACAGGAACTGCGCGCCGGAACCCCGCTGTTGCACACACGCACCCGGCCCGATGCATGGCGCACCTGGTCGCGCATCACGGGCAGAAAGCTGCCTACGCAGTCGCGACCGCACCAATACGATCATTTCTACTTCAGCCTGCAGGCGGCGATCGCCGGTCTTGGCGTAGCGATCGGCACGCGGGAGCTGGTGCGCGATGATCTTGCAAGCGGCGTGCTCACTGCACCGCTTGGCTTCGTCGAGGACGGCTCAAGGTATTGCCTGCTGGCGCGCGCTCCCGCCGCGCCAGACAGCGTTCATGCATTGCTGCTGCAATGGCTGCTGACGATCCAGCCTACGCAGAAATCTTGAACGGCGAATGAAACACGCTCACATCGGTATGCACCATCTCGAGCGGATAGCGCTGGCCGCGCAGGTAGTCCTCGATGGTAACCAGCACGAACGGGCTGCGGTGCCGCGTGGCGGTGGCCCGGATCTCGTCGAGCGTCATCCACACCGCGCGCACGATGCCATCGTCCAGTGATCGCCAGGCATGGTGCGCGCCCACCTTGCCGCTGAACGCGAAACGCATGTAGGTGATGTCGTCGCCGGTGCGTGTGCGCACGAAGCGGTTCATGTAGATGCCGACCAGGGCCTCGGGAATGAAGTCGAAACCCGTCTCCTCCAGCACTTCACGCACGCAGGCCTGCACGGGCGATTCGCCCGGGTCGAGATGTCCTGCGGGGTTGTTCAGACGCAGGCCATCGGCCGTGTCTTCTTCGATCAAAAGAAAGTGACCATCGCGCTCTATGACGGCTGCTGCGGTGACGTTGGGTTTCCAGCGATTTGGCATGCGCGCATTATGGCAAGCGGGCTTTGCCTGCCCGGATCGCATGTATGGAAACACACACTTGATAACAAATTGCCGCGCAAACCCGTATTTCTACGTGATGTCGCACATCGGAGCATGGACGCGGTCCACCAAGTGACATGAGGTGCGCGGCCGCAATCGGGCTGCTTTCCTTCATGCGCCTCACAACAACATGCAAGGAGACTTCACATGCCAACCCACCGCGCACCCTGCTCCCGCGCCTTTCCCCGAACGCGTCTGGTTCTGCTGCTTGCGGCGGTGGTCACAGCCGCCGGTTGCAGCACGGTTTCCAACAGGCAGCCCGACCGGCAGGCCAAGCTCGGCGCGCTGGAAAAGCCCGCCGAAGTGCTGATCGACCAATGGGGCGTGCCGCACATCTATGCGGCCACCACCTATGACGCATTCGTCGCACAGGGCTACATGGCCGCGCGTGACCGTCTGTGGCAGATGGATCTGTGGCGCAAGCGCGGGCTCGGTGAGATGGCGGCCGATTTCGGTGCTGCCTGGGTGGACAGCGACAAGGCGGCGCGTGCCGTGCTGTTTCGCGGCGACATGTACCGCGAATGGCTGGCCTACGGCTCGGATTCCAAACGCGTGGCGGAGGCTTTCGTCGCCGGGGTGAATGCCTTCGTTGCCGAGACGCGTGCCGACGCCAGCCTGTTGCCCGAGGAATTCAAGCTGCTCGGTTATCAGCCCGCGCAATGGGCGGCCGAAGACATCGTGCGCATTCGCCATCATGGACTGACGCTGAACTTCACCAGCGAGGTTGATCGCGCTCAGGCGTTCTGCGACGGCAAGAGCAACGGAGCGCGCGTGGACTGGCTGCGCCGCGAACTCGTGCCCGACGTGAAGCCGCAAGTACCCGATGGACTCAACGTGTGTGGCCTTCCGGGCAAGGAACTCAAGCAGGCCTATGCACTCGCCACGGCCAGCCCCAAGTTCACCAAGGACAACGTCAAGGTGCTGGCCGCAAACACCACGCCGCAGGAGTTGCTCGATCTGTCCGGCTCGACGCTCAACGCGGTCGATGCCGACACCATGGCGGCCTACGGCAGCAACAACTGGACCATCGCACCATCGATGACCACCACGGGGCGACCGATCCTCGCCAACGATCCCCACCGTGCCCACGGCGCGCCAAGCCTGCGCTACATCTCCCACATCTCGGCACCGGGCATGGACGTGATCGGCGCGGGTGAGCCGTTCCTGCCGGGCATTTCCATCGGCCACAACGGGCGCATTGCGTTCGGCCTGACGCGCTTCTACATGGATCAGGAAGATCTGTACGTGTACGAAACCATGCGCAGCAACGAGCGCGAATACAGATACCAGGGCCGCTGGGAGCCGATGACACGTGTGAGCGAGCTGATCGTCGTGAAGGGCGAAACCGCACCGCGCAAGGTGGACAACTGGTACACCCGCCATGGCCCGGTGCTGGTGAGCGCCAAGGGCCGCGCCTATGCGCTGCGCGCCGCATGGCTCGACTACGGCATGGCACCGTATTTCGGTTCGATGGACTACATGCGCGCGCAGAACTTCGATCAGTTCCGCGCCGCGATGAACCGCTGGGGCGCACCCGGCGAGAATCAGGTCTATGCCGACAACAGCGGCAACATCGGCTGGATTCCCGGCGGCCTCACGCCCATCCGCCCCAACTGGGATGGCCTGATGCCCGTGCCCGGCGACGGTCGCTACGAGTGGAGCGGTTATCGCAACGGCGACGAACTGCCATGGGAATTCAATCCCGCGCGCGGCTACGTGGTCACGGCGAACGAGAACAACATTCCACCCAACCATCCGCTGTATCAAAAGGGCATTGGCTACGAATGGAGCGACTCCGCACGCGCGCAGCGTCTGCACGGTCTGTTTGAACGCGCCGCCAAGGAAGGCAGGAAGCTCAGCGTGGCCGACTCCGAGGCCTGGCAGACGGACATCGTCGCGGTGCCCGCCCAGCGCCTGCTCAAGCTGCTCGCGCCACTCGAGAGCAGCGATGCACGCACCGCCGAAGGGCTGGCGCTGCTCAAGCGATGGGACGGCACGATGTCGCCCGACAGTCCGGCGGCGGCGCTGTATGAGGTGTGGAGCAGTGCCACGTTGAAGCGTGCCGTCAGCGAGAAGCTGCTCGCCGCGAACGAACGCGCATTTGCCAAGGACACCAGCGCCACGCGCATGATCACGGTGCTCGAAACTCCGCAAGGCTGGATGAGCCCACCGACCGTGACCAACTGCTGCTCTCCTCGATTGCTCCGGCCATGCAGTGGCTGCAGGGCAAGCAGGGGCGGACGCGTCGAAATGGAGCTGGGGCACGCTGCATCAGGCCAACTTCATGCATCCGCTCGCAGGCGCGGTCGATGAAACCACGCGCCAACGCCTGAACGTTGGCGCAGGCCCGGTGGGCGGTTCGTGGGCCACGCCCATGGCGACGAGCTACAACGCCGAGACCTACCAGCTCACGTCGGGGCTTCTTTCCGCATGGTGGTCGACGTCGGAAACTGGGATGCGTCGCGCGCCGTCAACACGCCCGGCCAATCGGGCAATCAGGCCAGTCCGCACTATCGCGATCTGGCAAGCACCTGGGCTGCGGGCAAGTATTTCCCGCTGACCTATTCACGCGATGCGGTCGAGAAGGTCACGCGGGAACGCATCACGCTGACGCCGTGAGCGGTGCGTCGCTGAAATGAAAAATGGCGATCCATGATCGCCATTTTTTCGGGATATGCCGCGATGGATTCAAGAGTCCAGGGCCTGTTCACCCAACGCACGGGGATCGCGTTGTGCAGTCTTGGGATGGGTGAACAGGCCCTAGCTCACAAACCATGTACACGGCGCCTTCACCATAGCTCGCGAGGTTTCGCTGTTCCGCTGGATTCTTCAGTTCGCACGGCGCATAGCCTTGCCGCTTCCAATAGGCCTCGGAGCCCTGCACCGACACCAGACCGGAGTATCGCAATCGCGACTCACTTGCCCGCTGCCGCATGAGCTTCAACAACGCACGTGCGAGGCCCTGTCCGGCGTACTCGGAAAGCACTGCCATGTCGTGCAGGTACAGCGTATCCGGCTCGCTTATGGCGTCAAAATCGCCGTGTAGCGGAGTCACCTTTTTTGCGCGACTGTGATAGGCGGCGAGATAAGCGCACACACGGCCTTCGACTTCCAGCACCAACGAGCAGTTGGCGTCGCTTGCGATTCGTTTTGCAAAAACGTCCGCGCTCTCCAACAACTCGCTGCCATAGCAGGCGCGCTGCACGGCGGCCAATCCTGCCAGATCCTCCAGGCGCAGGGCGCGCGCCGACCACCTCGACAGGCTCAAAGAACTACCCTCGGCCGGGAAGCTTCGGCGATTGCACAAAGTCGTCCAGCGAGAGCCCCTTTTCCCTGAGGATCGCCTCCAGCACCGGCTGCAGCCTGCCAAGGCTCTCCTGCACGGTCTCGCGCACGGTATCAACCACGACCTGCGTGCTGCGCTCGATCTCGATATTGAGGCGGTCACCGGCCTTCTTGTGGGCAAACACCGTGGCGCGCAGGGTCTCGGGAATCAGCCAGACCTCGAACCAGCCCTCCTGGCGGTTGACTTCGGCGACCGTCAGGCTGGCTCCATGGATTGCGATGTAGCCCTTGGCGAAGACATAGCGACGGAAATCCTCCGGCACCGCCACGCGCCACACGACGTTGTTGTCCAGATGCTTCACGTCGGCGAGCGTCGCGGAAAAATCGACGTGACCCGATAGCGGATGGCCGCCGATCTCCGCGCCGTCCCGGGCCGCGCGCTCGACGTTCACGCGGTCGCCCACGCCGTAGCTGCCGAGCGTGGTGATGTTCAGGCTTTGCAGCATCACGTCGAAATTGGCGCGCGTGGGTGAAACGATCTCGGTCACCGTCAGGCACACGCCATCGGTCGAAACGCTCGCGCCGATCTCCAGATCCTTGCAGAAGCCTGCGGGAAACTCGAGCGTGAAGGTGCGCAGACCCGAGCGGTCTTCGATGGCGGCGATACCCGCCGTGGCTTGAACGATTCCGGTGAACATGATGTCTTCAACGCTGAAAATGGCGGGGCCGATCTCGCGATTTTGCCACCCATGCGCAATGCACACGGCGTTGCCGGACATTGCCTGGTCCCGTAAAAAAGCCACGCGGCTGAAAACATCCGCGTGGCCAAGCGTGCGCTCTACCTTTGCCCGCGCCGCGTTTCACGATGCATTGCCGTGTCTGCGGCGCAGGCTTCGAGTTCTATCTCCTGCCCGTCGCTCGCTTATCTGGCCCGCAGGAACTCTCCCACCTCCAGCAGCACCAACTCGTTGTCATCCTGCCGGTTGGGTTCGCGGCTGGAGCTGAAAGGCAGGTTGTTGTCGTTGCCCACCACGATGTGATTGGCGTCCACCACATCCACATTTTCGATCGTGAAGAAAGGGAACTTGAGCACGCCGTCGTTCAATGGCTTCCTCGCAACCCGGTTCGGGTCCTGGATGTTCAGCAGATCGATATAGCCGATCTTGCGCAGCTCCGCGCCCGCGTTCGCCTGCGTCAGCTCGACCTTGTAGACACGCTTGAACCTGGGCAGATCGTCAAAGCAGTCCTTGCGCTTTTCGCCTTGCGGGCAGGCCTTGTCGGGCACTCCCTCGCCGTTGTCGCGTTCGATGATCAGGCCGGTGGTCTCATCGATCATGTTGAAGTCACCAATCGCGTGGTGGTTGGCTTCGAGCACGTATTTCCAGTGGCGTCCGGTCCATTGACCGGATGTCACATCGAACTCGAGCACGCGCAGATACTGCTTGCCGTCCACATTCTCATACGCCTTGGCGTCGTCGCTCCACAGCGGGCCCTCAAGCAGGGCATAGAGCCTGCTGCCGTCGGGCGACGATGCCATGCCTTCAAAGCCCTTGGAGCGCTTGACCTGGAAGGCCGCCATCTTCGCGTCCGGTGCGCCCGGAGCGACCACGCCGGGAGCGTCGGGCGAGCGCACGACCTTGTCATCGACCTTGGTCTCGAACACACCGAGCACCTTGCCGTTCAAATCGGCCTTGATCAGATAAGGACCGAATTCCTCGCCAATCCACAGCGCGCCACCGGCGAACTGAAAGCTCTCGGGATCAAAATCCGCGCCGGTCAGATAGCGCTGCTTCGTCCCTTCCTGGACGATGCGAAACGGCACCTTCTTATCCGGGTCATGCAGGAACACGGTCTTCAGACGATCAAACTTGCCGCTCTTGAAATCCACCTTGTAATGGTTCAGATAGAGCATGAAATCGGGCGAGTTGGCCTTGGCGCCCGCACCGTTGTCGGTGAGTATCCAGAACGAGCCATCGGCCATGCGCTTGATACCCGAATGGCCTTGCAGCGGCTGGCCCTTGAACGGCAGCGACACGCCGGTCGGGCGGCCGTTGGACATTCCTTCCACGCTACCGATCTGTTCCATGCGCTTGGGGTCGTGAACTTGCCACTCGTCTGCAGATCGGCAGGCGCATCCTTGGGCGCGGCGACATACGACTGCGCGGGCAGCACCGCGTGTCCGGCCAGCGTGGCAGGAAACGCTTGCTGCGATGTCTGGGCCTGGGACTGCAAGGCGACGCTCGCGCTGGCCAGCAGGATGCAGGCTGCGACGATGTTTTTCACGACGGGCATGGACGAAAGCTCCTCTCGGTTCAGAAGCCCACGACCATGCCTATGCGGTGTGACAGAGCCGTGAATCGGCCGGGCTTGTGCGTTTGGCCCCACAGATGATTCAGCGTTGGATTGCGTCTGGCGTCAGCCAGCGGCCAACGCACCGGCGAAGAAGCCCCGCGTGAACGCTTCCTCGAACACCGAGTAGCCCGACCAATCAGCATGCGCAAACGACAATCGCCCGTCGGTGGGCGTGGGCGCGGGTCGAACCCGTTCGCCGTTCGACAGGATGGGATGCGCGCGCGCCAGCGTCTGCGTTCCGATGCGGCTGAGGAACGCCTGATCGCCGGGTGCCGGGATCGACATGGCGTGGCCATAGCGCGTGATCTGCATGCGCCTCGCGCGCTGCGCCAGGTCGGGATGCGCGCCCGAGAGCGACGCGAGGATCGGGTCCGCCCAATAACGCCACGGTTGCTCGGCCAGCAGCTTGCGCCCATCGGGCAGGTCGCCCAGCGCCTGGTAGTAACTCAGCACCGTGGGCGCCGGGCGCGGGTCGAGCCGCTGATGGCCGGCATCGACATAGCCGAGCCCACCGGCGACGGAATCGCCGAACAGCACGTTGTCCCATGCGGGCGCCGCGCCTTCGCGGTCGACGAGCGGTGCGTCGATGTGGATGTTCGCGACCAGCCATGGAGCCCATTGCAGGCGCTTGGCGGCCTCGGTCAGAAAGTCGGGCGGCGTCTGCACCACGCGCGCCGCGACAAACACCGGCAAGGCCACCACACAGCGCTCCGCGGTCCAGCGTTCGATGCGATCCGCTGCCGCGTTGTGCACGTCCACCTGCACGCCGTGACGCATCTGCTCGATGCGCAGAACGCTGGCTCCGACGTGCAACTGGTTGGCAGAAAGCAGTGGCGCGGCCAGTTGCTTGCTGAGCCAGCCATTGCCCTCTCGCCAGGTGAGCACCGCATCACGGTCGGCATCTTCGCTCTCGCCTGCGCCACCACCGCCAGCGTCTTCGCCGGGCGCGTGAAAACCGTGGCGACTCGCGAAGTAGGCAATCGCGGCCCATGCCGAAACGCGCGAAAGGCCCGCGCCGTAGTCGTCACGGCAGCAGTAGTCGAGGTACCAGCGCAGTTGCGGATCGTCGAGACCGTTCGCCGCAAGCCACGTGTGCATCGTCACCGCGTCGAGCGCCAGATGCGATGCGGGCAGCGCGCGACCATGTACCCACGTCTTCATTGCCGGCATGGTGAAGGGCGCTTCGCGCGAGGCCTGCGCAACCAGCGCGGAAAACCGCCGATATTGCAACAGCGTTGACTGCGAAACGCCCTGCATCGGCAACAGGCCTTCCTGCCAATGGCCGTGGAAGAACAGGCGTTCCTGCGGGCTGTGGCACAGCGCCATTTCGTCGTACTTCCAGCGCCCGGCGATGCGCTGGCGCAGGCCCAGTTCTTCGAGAAAGTCCTGCACCTCGCGCGTATCGTCACCGGGAACCGGAAGGTAGTGCGCGCCCATCGGGCAGGCGATACCCGCGACCGACGTGCCCCGGCTGTTGCCGCCCGCCTGGTCCTCCATCTCGAACAGCGCGAAATCGTGCACGCCCGCAAGCCGCAGGGCCCGCGCGGCGGAAAGCCCGGCAATGCCGCCACCGGCGATCACCACTCTCGCGCGATGCTCCACCGTGGGTTGCAGCGCCGCAGCATCGCCACGCTTGAGGCGCTCGCGCAGCGCATGCCCCCTCTCCATGTCGATGCCGGCAAAGCCTCCCTGAAGCTCATGCACGCCGGGCTCGCACCCCGTAAGCCAGGCAGCGCCCGCCATGGCGGCCCCGGCCTTGAGCATCTGGCGGCGGGAGAGATGCGTGGTCGCTGCGGCACGCATCAATGACTCACCTCGCCCCACTCCTGTTCGTAGGTGTGCACCAGCACCTGATTGGACAATCGGTTGACCTCGGCAGGCACGCGCGCCATGTCGAGCGGAAAGTCGAACATCAGCTTCATGGCATCGCGCGACAGAAACCGCAGGCCCTGCGGCAGTTGCTCCGGCATGCGCCACGGCCTGCGGCTTGCGATCACGAAGCCCCATTCGCCAAAGCTCGGCACGTGGGCGTGGTAGGGCTTCGCGGCAAGGCCCACCGATTCGATGGTCGTCACCACGGTCCAGAAACTCTTGCGCGCAATCAGCGGCGACGTGGTCTGGATAACCGCGTAGCCACTCGCCGAAAGCCGCTGATCGAGCAGCGCATAGAAGCTGTTGGTGAACAGCTTGCCGATGGCGAAGTTGGTCGGATCGGGAAAGTCCACGATGATCACGTCGAAGGTGTCCGTGCCCTGTTGCAGCCACTGGAACGCATCGGTGTTGATGACCTTCACACGTGGGTCTTCGAGTGCGTGGCGATTGAGCTGCGTGAGCATCGGATGCTGGCTGAACAGATCCGTCATCGCAGGGTCCAGCTCCACCAGCGTGACCGATTCGACCGAGGGATATTTCAGCACCTCGCGCACCGCCATGCCGTCACCCCCGCCCAGCACGGCGACGCGTTTTGGTGCGCCGTGCGCTGCCATCACGGGATGCACGAGCGCTTCGTGATAACGGTATTCATCGCGCTCGGCAAACTGCAGGTTGCCGTTCAGATACAGACGATAGCCCGGTTTGCCATGCGTGACGACGATGCGCTGGTAAGGCGTGGCGCTGGAAAGCACGATGCGATCCTGATAGAACTTGTCCTCGGCAAAACGTGTGATGTGTTCTGCCCCGAACAGCCCCGCAAGCAGGGCCAGCAGCACCAGCGCGCAGGCCAGCGCGTGCGACTTGAAGCGCCGCAATTCCTTGCGAAACAACCACAGCGCCCACACCGCGATGACGGCGTTCATGAACCCGAACAACAGCCCGTGCGCACCAGTCCGAGCTGCGGCACGAGCAGCAGCGGAAACGCCAGAGACACCGCAAGCGCGCCCAGATAGTCGAACGTCAGCACCTGCGAGACCAGATCCTTGAGCTGCACATTGCGCTTGAGAATCCGCATCACGAGCGGGATCTCCAGGCCCACGAGCGTGCCCACCAGCAGCACCATGCCATACAGCAACACCCTGAACGCGCCCGGCGCATAGGCATTGGCCAGAAACAGGATCGCGGGCAGCGAACCGCCGACCAGCGCCACCATCAGCTCGATGCGTAGAAAATGCGCGGGCAGCTGCCGCTCGAAATAACGCGACAGCCACGAACCCACGCCCATCGCAAACAGGTAGGTACCGATGATCGTGGAGAACTGCAACACCGAATCACCCAGCACATACGACGCGAGCGCACCCGCCGCCAGTTCGTACAACAGCCCGCAGGCCGCAATGACGAACACGCTCGCGAGCAGCGCCACGTCGATCGGGCGCGCACTGCCGACCGGCGCCTCAGGCTCGGAGAGGTGAATGGGTTCGCTGTGGGAATTCATATATCTCTAGCGCCTTCGCCCCCAAGGTGGAGAGGAAGCGAGCGCGGGGACGTGAACGGGTTCTTTGCGGAGTTCGTTTATCTTGTTCCATCACCCTTGGGGAGAGTACGCGAAGGGGCGCAGCACCGGCTTTGGCGCCGTGTCGATTCCGTGCCGCTGCCTACCCTCACCCCGGCCCTCTCCCGCAAGCGGGAGAGCGGGAAAGAATCACCGCCACGAATGCCAAGCCACAAAAATCAATGAATCGCCGCAGCAACGATGATGCTGATGCCCAGGCACATGGCGGCTACCACCATGGCCAGCGCCTTGTTGTGCTTCTCGACAATCTCCGCCCACAGGTCATACGGCGTGAACTTGTCCACGATGATGAAACACACCCAGAAAATCACCACGCCCATCAGCGCGTAGACCAGGGACCCGATCAGCGCTGCCGGCTTCAACCATTCCATTGCGTTCATTTCAAATCTCCCAGAATTCAATCCAACCAGGTCACTTGTGACCACCGCCCGATGAGTAGCCGCCATACGAGCCGCCCGAACTCCGGTAGCCGCTGCCGCCGGATGAGCTCGAACAGGTGCTCAGGATGATCAGCACCACGAATATCACCACGAGAATCAGGATCACCGTGCCGCAGCCAATGCCCTTGGCGGACAGCACCGGCGCGGCGTCTTCGCGTTTGAAGTTCGACAGCTTGTCCGTCATCTTGAACGCATTGGCGACCACGCTCGCATCGATGCGTTCGCCGTGCGACCAGGTGACTTCGCCTTTGGATTCCTCGCGCGAGAGAATCCCCTTACCGCTCGAACTTTCAAAGTCGCTGTTGAAGGTTTTCTGGCCACGCACGACGGGCCAGTAGAACTCGCCGAGCACGTAATTGGTCTCGGCGTTGTAGCTGTATTGCAGCGCGTAGTTCGTTCCCAGATAGCTGGTGCTGCTAGCGCCCTTGTTGTACTTGGGGCACCCGTCGCGGGCCGCACCAGGCTCCAGCCATCGGTGGAGTCGACCAGAAAGATGAAGCCGCGCTTGCGGTGGTAGAGCAGGTACTCGTCCCAGCCGAACCACTCGTCGTCGCCGGGCTCCATGCCCATGCGATGCTGGAAGCCCACCACCTGCCACTTCGCACCCTCGAACTCGCCGATGCGGCCAAGCGGAATCATCGGCTCGACCGGTTCATCCTGCGCCGCGGCGCGCATCTCGCCGCCGATGCCGTTGCTCAGATCGATGATGCTTTTGCACGATGGGCAGGTGCAGGACTTGGTCGAATCGAGCGCCACCGTCACCGTTGCACCGCAATGGGGCAGTTGAACTGGCGCGCCTTCTCATCCTTGGCCGCAGCGCCGTCCTTCAGGCCCTTCATGTTCAGCGCCTCGAGGCGCACCGCGAAACCGCGCTGGATCTGCGGCGGTGTCGTGCCGTAGTCGATCGACAGCACCTCGCCGTCGTCACTGCGCAGTTCGACGATGGTGAACGGCTCGCCGAGCTTCGGCAGCTTGGGCAACTCGCCCTGCGCTGCCGCGAGCGATACGGTGAGGTTGGTGCCGACACTGAACTGCTTGCCGCCGACCGCCGTCGTCATGCCCACGCGAAAGCGGTCTGCGGGTGGCACCTCGCGACCCAATGGGGCGGCGCGCGTGAAGACGAAATTGCCGTTGTCCTCGCTCAGCGTGGCGAGAGTGCCGTCGGGCAGGAACGCATTCCATTCGTTCCAGCTTCCCTGCTCGCTCCTGTATTGGGCGCGCCCAACGAGCATGAACGGAACGTCCTTGCCATCAATGGGCATCGCGCCGGAAGCGCCGAGCTGCAGCGGCGAATAGTCGTCGAACACCTCGGCCATCTTGCCGATGCGTTTCAGCACCTCGCCATCACGCACCACGGTGCTCTGGCAATACGGGCAGACCGCGTAGATCGACTGCGCGCTCTTGAATTCCACAGGCGCGCCGCAGCCCGGACAGGGCGCGGTGTACGAACGCTGGGTGGCGCTATCGGCCATAAATCAGTTCATCTGCTGCTGATGTGGGTGGATACGCATCTGCTGCGGCCCTCCTCACCAGAGACCGCGGCGGACGATGCAGGACGAAGAAATAGACGAAGACAACGCGACGTCGTCGATGCACTCAGACCAGCTTCTTGAGCAGCTCGACCTTCTTCGCGTCGAACTCTTCCTGCGTGAGAATGCCCTTGGACTTGAGTTCGCCGAGCTTCTCGAGCGTGGCCATCACGTCCTCGGGTTTCATCGCGGCAGCCGGCGCGGTCGCGGCGGCTGCGGGCTGCTGCGACGCGGGATTGCCGTTGTTGTTGCTGCTGCTGCCTCCCTGCAAGCCCTGCTGAAGGTTTTGCGCAAGCACCTGGCCGAGCGCCACGCCCGCGCCAAGCCCCATGGCGTCACCGGCAATGCCGCCGCCCTGGCCCGCGCCCTCGGCAAACTTCGGGATCGACTGCGCGGTCTGGTACTGCATGAACTTGCCCATGTCATTGCCGACCATGCCCATGCCGATTTTCTGATCGAGAATCTTCTGCAACTCTTCGGGCAGCGACACGTTCTGCACGGTCATGCCTTCGAGCTTGAGGCCGACCTTCTCGAACGCGGGCGTGAGGTCCTTCGCCAGCGCATCGGCAAACATCATCTGGTTGGCCGCGAGATCGAGGAACGGCACGCCACTCGCCGCAATCGCGGTGCTGATGTGCTGCAGGATCAGGCCACGCAACTGACCGTCGAGATCATCCACGGTGTAGTTTTCACGCGTGCCGGAAATCTCGGTGTGAAACAGCTTCGGATCGGCCACGCGGTAGGCGTAGTTGCCGAAGGCGCGCAGGCGCACCATGCCGAAATCCGTGTCGCGAATCGTGATGGGCTGCGGCGTGCCCCACTTCTGGTCGATCTGCTGGCGCGTCGAGAAGAAGTACACATCGCTCTTGAACGGCGACTCGAAGAGCTTGTCCCAGTTCTTCAGATAGGTGAGCACCGGCAGCGTCTGCGTCGTCAGCTTGTAGGTGCCGGGCATGAATACGTCGGCCACCTTGCCCTCGTTCACGAACATCGCCAGTTGCGATTCGCGCACCACCAGCGTCGCGCCGTTCTGGATTTCCATGTCGCGCATCGGATAGCGCCAGGCCAGAGTCCCATCGCCTTCCTCAGTCCATTGAATGATGTCAATAAACTGTTTTTTGATGAAGTCCATCAGTGCCATGAAAACGCTCCCGCTCTAGAGAAAAGGAAGTGGTGACCAAGAAATTCGTCCGAATCAATGCCGAACATGCGCATCATAGCGACAACACAAAACTCTTCGGCACCAACGATTGCGGACCCCGCCTATCGCAGCATTCAAGACTTTCCAAGGAAATCAATCATCACGCGGTTGCCTGATCACGCCGCCGTAACCTGCGGCCACTTGCCGCCGAGGTTTTCCGTCGCCTCGCGCGCGGCCTTGAGCATCAGCGATTTCATGCGCGACACCGCCAATTCGGAAAAACGCTCCAGCGGCCCGGATACCGACATCGCGCCCACGAGCGAAGCCGAGGGACCGAACACCGGCGCCGCAATCGCGCCGCACAGCGGATCGCGTTCGCCAAACGAGGTGAACAACAGTCCCGAGGGATCGAGCTCGACGGCCGGGGCCCCTCGCCAAACGTCGTCAGCACCTTGCCCGCCGCCCCGCGCCGGATCGGCAGCAGATCGCCGGGCCGAATCCGGTCCAGCGTCGAGTGATTGGAGTCGATGCGCATCAGGCACAGCCGACTCTCGTCATCGTGCCGCACATGGAACGATCCGCTCTCCGTGCCCTGATTCACCAGCCACGCCAGCTGCGGATAGATGGCCTCCTGCAAACCATTGGTCTGCTCGAACGAACGCCCGAACACAAAGGCAAGTGGCCCCAGTGCGTAGCGCTTGTCATTGCGATGCACCACCAACCCGGCCTTCTGCAACGAAGACAACAGGCGCAACAGCGTGCTCTTGTACATGCCGGTGCGCTGCGACAACTCGGTCAGCGTGAGCGCGCCGCCCGCATTGGCAAGAGAGGTGGCGATCAGCAATGCGCGGTCGACGGCGGCAACGCCACCATCGCTGCGGTCCGTGGGTCACTGGAAGAGGAGGCCTTGAGCATGTGCAAAAAAGGTGAGCAGAAAAACCGGATAACCGGAAACAGGACGCGATTGTGACGGAGGACTGGTTCGCGCCGCCCGGACGCCATCGCAGCCATACCGGAGCGCCTGTTTCGAGGTTCCACCAAGCAGAATAAAACTTCTTTTGCTGGTGCATGCCTTCATGCGTGTCATTCAGGGATAACACCTATCTCAACCAATTGACTTGATCCTCGAACTCCTGAAAACTATAAAAGAGAATTTTTATTTCGTCAGATAGAACTCTCTAAAATATTCCCAGCAACACGGAGACAGACACGTGATCAGCAACAAACGCTTTCTTCTAGCGACCGTGGGCTGTGCCACGGCGTTGTGCATGACGGCCGGAGCAGTCCAGGCGCAGGGCCAAGGGGCCTACCCCCACAAGTCGATCCGTTTTGTCGTGGGGTTCAGCGCGGGCAATTCCATTGATTCCGTGGCACGCATCATCGCGCAGCACATCACCAACAAGACCGGGCAGCCAGTGGTGGTCGACAACAAGACCGGCGCCAATGGCATGCTGGCCGCCGCCGAAGTGGCGCGGGCGCAGCCGGACGGCTACACCATCCTGATCAGCAATTCCAGCACCATCACCGTCAATCCATCGCTCTACAAGAAGATCACATACGACGTCAAAAAGGATTTCGCTCCGGTGTCGCTGATCGTGTCCGTGCCGTTCATTCTCACGGTGAACCCGCAGAACGAGCCCATGGGCACGGCGCCCAATCTCAAGGCCATGCTGGATCTTGCCAAGGCCAAGCCCGGCGCTTATTCGTATGGCTCGGCCGGTGTCGGCAATCTCACGCAATTGAGCTATGAACTGCTCAATGGAATGGCGGGCGTGAAGATGACCCATGTCGCGTACCGCGGCACGGCGCCCGCGCAGGTGGCCGTGCTTGCCAAGGAAGTCGATTCCACATTCGACAACCCCTCGTCGGTTCCCAAGATCAAGGCGGGCCAGTTGCGCGCGATGGCGGTCACCTCGGCGCAGCGCTGGCACGAGCTGCCCGACGTTCCGACGATTGCCGAGGCTGGCTATCCCGGCTTCGACATCTCGTTCTGGGTGGGCGCACTCGCTCCGGCGCAGACGCCCCCGGCCATCGTGAAGACGCTCTCCGACCTGATTGCCACGGCCGTGCAGGATCCCGAGGTCAAGGCAAAGCTCGCGCAGCAGGGCAACATCCGCATGCTCGCAACGCAGCAGTTCGAGACGCAGATCGACGCCGAGACCAAGCAGTACGCCGACATCATCCGCAAGGCCAACATCACGCTGAGCGAGTGACAGAGAGCGGCGGCGCGGCGGCACCGGAAGCAGCGCAAGGACCGACCGACATGGACAAGGCACGCCGACGAGGCGAGCGGCAGATATGGAGCGCAACAAGGTGGCCTGGGAAAAAGAACTCGACGAACTCCAACGCAGAACCGAACTCTCGCAGCGCATGGGAGGGCCGGACAAGCTCAAACGCCATCGCGACGCTGGCAAGCTGCCAGTACGCGAACGCATCGCGGCGCTGGTCGACGAAGGATCGTTTCGCGAAGTGGGTGGGCTTGCCGGAAGCGGCAGTTACGACGGGAACGGTGCGCTGACCGACTTCACGCCCTCCAACCTGCTCATGGGTCGTGCGCGCATCGAGGGGCGGCCCGCCGTCGTAATGGGCGATGACTTCACGGTGCGCGGGGCGCCAACGACGGGGCGGTCGGCGACAAGATGATCGTGGCAGAACAGATGGCGCACGACCTGCGCATTCCGCTGGTGCGCCTGGTCGACGGCACGGGTGGTGGCGGGTCGGTCAAGAACATCGAACTCAAGGGCCACACGTTGCTGCCCAAGCTGAAGTCTTGGCCTTATATCGCGCGCAACCTGGCCACCGTGCCGGTGGTGGGCCTGGGCCTGGGCTCGGTCGCGGGACTCGGCGCGGCGCGGGTGTCCGCAAGCCACTATTCGGTGATGGTTCGCGACACCGCGCAACTCTTCGTCGCCGGACCTCCAGTGGTCGCGCGCACGGGCCAGCACATTGACAAGAACGACCTCGGCGGCAGCCAGATCCATACACGCAATGGCGTGGTGGACGACGAAGCCGAGTCCGAAATCGACGCCTTCGCGCGCGCGCGCCGGTTTCTCTCCTACCTGCCCTCCTCGATCCATGAACTGCCGCCACGCGCCGAAGCCGGTCGCAGCGCGTCGGACAATCAACAGGCGCTGCGCAACGCGATTCCCGAGAACACACGTTCGGTCTACAAGATCCGCAGCATCGTGGAAACGCTGGTGGACACCGGCTCATTCATGGAGATCGGCCGCCATTGGGCAAAGCCATCGCTGCCGGACTGGCGCGCATCGATGGCTGGCCGGTGGTCGTCGTCGCGAGCGATCCGTACCACTATGGCGGCGCCTGGGATCGCCAGACCGCCGAAAAATACATGCGCATGGTGGACCTTGCGGAACAATTTCATCTGCCGGTCGTGAATCTGGTGGATGTGCCTGGTTTTCGCATCGGCCTCGAAGCAGAAAAGGAAGGCGTGATGCGCGCCGGAGTGCGTGCGCTGACCGCCATCGCCCAAAGCACGGTGCCATGGTGCACCATCATCATCCGCAAGGCGTTCGGCGTGGCGGGAGGCGGACACCAGAGTGCCGACCGTTTCAACTTCCGCTACGCATGGCCGTCCGCGCAATGGGGCTCGCTGCCGATCGAGGGCGGCCTCGAGGTCGCCTACAAGGCAGACATCGAAGCATCGGCCGATCCCGAGGCGACGCGCCAGCGCATCGAAGCGCGCGTGCGCGGCCTCACGTCGCCCTATCGCAGCGCGGAAGCCTTTGTGGTGGAGGACATCATCGATCCCGCCGAAACCCGCGCCGCCCTGATCGAATTCGCACATATCGCGGCCCCTCTGCGTTTGGCCGGTCAGGCACGCTTCGGCTTTCGACCCTGACGGCCACATCCCTTCATTCCACGTTTCACCGAACACACCGCCATGGCAACCATTCTCAAGTCCCCACTCTCCGGTCGCGTCGTGACCTTGTGCGCCGAGCTGCAAGCCACCGTCGCGTCGGGCGACGCACTGCTCATCGTGGAATCGATGAAAATGGAAATTCCCGTCGAGGCCGAGGGCTCGGCCAGGGTCGCGAAGTTTCTGGTCGATGCAGGCGACGAGGTGACCGAGGGCCAGCCGCTGGTGGAGCTGCAATGAGCACCGCCGATCACACGCACACCCCGTTTGCGCGACATGGCCGCGTGGCGGTCATCAGCTGGTCGAACCCGCCTGTCAACGGCATTTCGTTTGCGCTGCGCCAGCATCTGACGGCGGGGCTCGACGCCGCGCTCGCGGACCCCGACATCGACGCCATCGTCGTCACCGGAGACGGTCGCATGTTCTCGGGCGGAGCGGACATCCGCGAATTCAACACCCCAGGAGCACGTCGGAGCCAACGACGCCGCAACTCATCACGCGCCTGGAAAACCTCGACAAACCCGTGGTCGCGGCCATTCATGGATCGGCGCTTGGCGGCGGGCTCGAACTCGCACTCGGATGCCACTGGCGCGTGGCGCTCTCCGACGCCAGCATCGCGCTGCCCGAGGTGAAGCTGGGCCTGCTGCCGGGCGGTGGCGGCACGCAGCGCCTGCCGCGCCTCATCGGCGTGGAGAAGGCACTGGACTGGATCGTCACGGGCAAGACCATCAAGGCCCGGGCGGCTCTGGATGCGGGAGTGCTCGACGCGCTGTTTGACGACGACCTGATCCGCAACGCCGTCGAATTCGCAACCCGGCTCGACAAGGCGCACGCGTTGCGCGCCACGGGCAAGCTCCCGGTCAAGGTACCCGGCAACGCGGCAGAACTGTTCGAGAAGGCACGCGAGAACGCACGCAAGACCGCGCGCGGCATGGATGCGCCCCTGCAGTGCATCGCCTGCGTCGAAGAGGCCACTCGCAGCACGCTCGAAGAGGGCTTGGCGTTTGAGCGCGCGCGCTTTCTGGAACTGGTCAACGGCACGCAGTCCAAGGCTATACGTCATCTGTTCTTTGCCGAGCGCGAGGCCGCCAAGCCACCGCGCGACGCCAAGGACGCGCCGCTGCGCGACGTGCAGACGGTGGGTGTGATCGGCGCAGGGACGATGGGCACGGGAATCGCCATGGCGTTTGCCAACGCCGGATATCCGGTCACTTTGGTGGAGGTGGCTGAAACGAATTTGCAGAAGGGCCTCGCGACCATTCAGCGCAACTACGAGGCCACCGTCAGCAAAGGCAAGCTCGACGCCGGAGAGGCCAGACTGCGCGTCGACCGCATTTGCGGCGCGACCAACATGCAGCAGCTCGCCGACGTGGATCTCGTGATCGAGGCCGCGTTCGAAGACGTCGCCGTCAAGCACGACCTGTTCAGGCAACTCGACCGCATCGCCAAGCCAGGAGCCATCCTGGCCACCAACACGTCGCGTCTCGACATCAACGACATCGCCGCCGTCACCCGCCGTCCGCACGACGTGGTGGGACTGCATTTCTTCAGTCCCGCGAATGTCATGAAACTGCTGGAGATCGTGCGCGGACAGGCCACTTCGGCCGATGTCCTGGCGACGGTGCTTCAGGTCGCCAAAAAGATCGGCAAGGTGCCTGCCGTGGTCGGCGTATGCGATGGTTTTGTCGGCAATCGCATGGTCAGCCCGTACACGCGCGAGGCGCATTTCCTGCTCGAAGAAGGCGCCACACCGCAGCAGGTGGATCAGGCGCTGGAGCGATTCGGTCTGGCGATGGGCCCCTTGCGCATGGGCGACATGGCCGGACTCGACATCAGTTGGGCGGCACGCAAGCGTCTCGCGCCGACACGCCCCAGGCACATCCGCTACTGCCACATCGCCGATCGACTGTGCGAGTCCGGGCGACTGGGTCAGAAGACCGGCGAAGGCTTCTACCGCTATGAAGCGGGCAGCCGCGCGCCGATCCCCGATTCCAGGGTCGAGGACATCATCAAGGCCTGCGCGCACGAGTCCGGCATCGAGCGCCGCACCATCACCGACGAGGAAATCGTCGAGCGCACCATGTACGCGCTGGTCAACGAGGCCGCGCGCATTCTGGAGGACGGCATCGCACAGCGCGGCAGCGACATCGACGTGATCTACGTGAACGGCTACAGCTTCCCGGCGGGACGCGGCGGCCCTCTCTTCTATGCGGACACCGTCGGCCTGCCCAAGGTGCTGGAACGCATCCGCGAATTTCACCGCATTCACGGTGAGCTCTGGACACCCGCTCCGTTGCTCGAGCGGCTCGTCGCGCAAGGCAGGCCGATCTCCACCTACGAAGTTCCAGCGGCGGCGACGCCATGACCGAACGCAGGCACGCTGTCGCGCCAGGGCCTGGCGGAAACGCCGTGAGAGCTGCCGGTTTCCAGGAGCTGTCCGCATGCTGAACAAAGTCGTCGATTCGGTGCAGCACGCCGTGCGCGACGTGCGGGATGGCGCCGTCATCATGATCGGCGGCTTCGGAATTTCGGGTGTGCCGACCGAACTCGTGTGCGCGCTGCTCGATCAGGGTGCTCGCGAACTCACCATCGTCAACAACAACGCGGGCAATGGGAAATATGGCCTGAGCCAACTCATCGAGGCAGGCCGCGTGCGGCGCATGGTGTGCTCGTTCGCACGCAATTCCAACCCCAAAATACCGAATGCCGACGCCTTCGCCGAATGGTATCGCGCGGGCAGGATCGAACTCGAATGCGTCCCTCAAGGAACCATGGCCGAGCGCATGCGCGCCGCGGGCTCGGGCCTCGGTCCGTTCTTCACACCGACGTCCTATGGCACCGCGTTGGCGCAGGGCAAGGAAACGCGGGTCATCGACGGCGTGGGCTATGTGCTCGAGAACCCACTGCGTGGCGACTTCGCGTTCGTGAAGGCGCGCAGCGCAGACCCTTGGGCAATCTCATGTTCCGCAACGCCGAGCGCAACTTCGGTCCGGTGATGTGCATGGCCGCAAGGATTGCCGTCGCACAGGTGGACGAGATCGTTGCGCTCGGCGGCTTCGTGCCGGAAAACGTGATGGTGCCCGGCATCTTCGTGCAACGCGTCGTTCAAGTAAAAGCCTCCCAGCCATGATCACCGCCTTCAAACGACTCACCCGCGAGGAAATGGCCGCGCGCGTCGCCAGCGACATTCCGGACGGCAGCTACGTGAATCTTGGCATCGGCATTCCGACGCTGATCTCCAAATGCCTGCCCAAGGATCGTGACGTGATCCTGCACAGCGAGAACGGCATCCTTGGCATGGGCCCCGCCCCGCTGACGGCCTGGTCGATCCCAGCCTGCTGAACGCGAGCAAGGAACCGGTGTCGCTGCTTGCAGGAGCATCGATCTGCGACCACAGCATGTCGTTTGCGATGATGCGCGGCGGGCACATCGACGTGTCAGTGCTCGGTGCCTTCCAGGTCGCGCACAACGGCGATCTGGCCAACTGGGACACCGGCGCGCTCGACGCGATCCCCGCCGTGGGCGGCGCGATGGATCTGGTCGCTGGCGCCAAGCAGGTCATCGTGGTGATGGAGCACACCACCAGGGACGGCCAGCCCAAGATCGTGGAGCAATGCACCTATCCGCTGACCGGCGCCGGTGTTGTCGACCGCATCTACACCGATGTGGCGGTGATCGACGTGACGCCCCGGGGGCTGGTTCTGCGCTCGATGGTGGACGGCCTGACGTTCGAGCAACTGCAGGCGATGACCGGCGCCCCATTGCTGCGCGCTTGAGGGCGTTTCCCATCCGTGCATTACCATGCGGGCGCACGTTCCACTCCGGCACTCGCCCCAAACCCGGCCATGGCCTATAGCGATATCGATCATCATCTGCTGGTCTTCGACCTCGCTCCGGTCGGTCTCCTCGTCGCAAAGCATCGGCAGATCAGTTCCTACAACCAGAGCTTTTGTGACATCTTTGGCTACCCGCCCGAGGCGCTGCTCGGCCGGTCGCTGGAGGTGCTCTACCCGTCTGCGTCCGAATTTACCGACACGGGCTCGCGTGCGCTGGCGCTGATGCGCGAGACAGGCAACTATGCGGACTCGCGCATCATGCGCAAGCACGATGGCTCGCTGTTCTGGTGCCATGTCGCGGGCAGGACGGCGGACCGCGTGGATCCTTTCGCGCTTTCGGTCTGGGTGTTCGAGGACATCTCGGCCGAGCGCCCGGTGACCACGGCCCTGACGGCACGCGAGCGGCAGATTGCACAGTTTCTGGTCTCGGGCAAATCGAGCAAGCAGATTGCGGCCGATCTGGGCATCAGCTTGCGGACCGTCGAAGCCCATCGCGGGCGCTTGATTCGCAAGTTCGATGTGTCGGGCACGAATGAGTTGATTGCAAGGCTCGTGGGGAGAGTCTGAAAAACGTCCTCAAGATGTGATGCAAGGGTTTGGGCTAAAAACACGGCTCAGATCATCACGCTGCTTGCCCTGTCCAATATGGGTGCCTCTCATAGCCACCGAATTTCGCGAGGTTGGTAGCGCAAAGCGTGATTCAGAGGCGTAAATTGACGACAAAAGTGCAGTTTCGGACGATTTGAGGCCTTTTAGTCCTTAAATCCCGCGCTTATGCAGCCTGCAGATGCGCCTGTATCTTTGAGGGCTTCGATTTGAAGAAGGGATCAATCCCGTTTTCAAGGAATGAAGCCAGACGCTTGAGGTTGTAGCAGGCCGCCATCAGCGTCATGACCGTGCTTGCGACAGACCTCAGCCACCGGCGCGCCGGCTTCGCCTTCCTTCAAGATGGCCACGATTTGGCTCTCGCTGAACTTGCTCTTTCTCATTGCTGCCTCTGCTTTCTCTTTGAGGCCGTATTCTCCAGTTATGAGTTGTCTAATTTTAGGGAAAGCTTACGAGATTTAATAAATATTTTATTATCTTCAAAAATTACAGGATGCTGCACGTAGCGCGTGAAAAAACGTCATCACTGCAAAACACCAGAAGACAGGTGATATTGAATATCAAACCGGAAGTTTTTGCATCGAAAAATCCCCGAGCTGCTGCGCGCACGAGGGCGAAATTATTCAGGAGCGACTCATTGGCTTCCAACACTGGCAGCGCTTCGGGGCGGTAGGGCCGCCTGAAATGAATATTTCAGCGACTACTATTCCTCATTTAAATCTAACACCTGCTATTAATCCGTAGAAAAATGCGATACCCGCGCCAAGTACCCCGCCTACAAATACCTTTCCTAGAGATTCCATTTTTACACTCACACCCATCATCAGTGAAAATAAAAAAAGAAAAACACCATACACCAACACTCCAAAAATCGATGCACAAAGGGCCAAATTCAGAACAGTAAGCAGATTATTTTTTTGCAAAATGAAAATACTGGGAACTCCAAAAAGAAAAAAACCTATATACCCAAAAAATATTGAAGCAAAAACCCCAACACCCAACCCTGATCGAGACGCATTTGTTATAAGACTTAGAGAAATCAATAACATGGCCGGAAATAGCGGGGCAATCAGTATTGCGATTAATGTTCTTAAATTCATTTGCACAAGCAATCTCCTAGTATTTGTTCCGTCTGTGGATACCATACATTGTCTATAAAATATGACAAACCAGATTTCTGCCCTATTGGCCCTTGCGCCCAACCAACGCCTTCTCCAAAATTATTCACAACGCCGTTACTCACCGTACGTGCCACATACCCCGGGAAAAGTTTATGACCAGGCTGAGTGACATTCACAACAACGGTTCCGTTATTCAGACTAAATGACTTAACTGGATTATTGTTATATCCTCCAGAATCATTTCCAAAGGAACTTAAATAATCAACTCCATCGAATACACTTTGTGCCAAATCTGGAGTTGCATTGTTCATGGCGCCGCTTGGGTTGCAGCATTTGGCTTTCCGGGAGTTGGTGATTGAACGATGCCTTTCATAACGCAGTCTGGATTTGCCCCCTTTAATGGAACTTGCTTGTTATAATAGTGATAGTGCCAACTCGCTTCACTACTGATTGCATCCGGCCATCCGTCTGGTCTTGGGAATGAAATAGAAGGCCCGCCAGGAACATTGCAATTCACAGTATTCCCAGAAGCAACGCATGCCAAACCTAGGGGATCAATACCGGAATTTGGATTATTAGCTGTATATCTAAATGGATTAATTCCACCAGATAGATTTATTGGGTCCTGGTTTATGTAATTTCCGCAAAAATTATCGTAATATCTGTGTCTATTATAGTGCAAGTTAGTAATTTCATCGACTTGTTGGCCAGCTAAGCGGATGGGTTGATATAGGTGTTTGGGGTTATATTCATTTTGAACGTTTCCCCACGCGTCAAACAGACTCGCCCACTCACAATATCCTTGTTCATTGACTAGTTCGTTTGGCGTTCCCAAGTGGTCACATAAGTAATACCTTACCTCCACACTTTGCGCACTTTCCGCACGCTGCGTTCGCACCATTTGCTGAAATTCGATCAGCTGTCTTTGGATAAAACCCTGCATGCTCGTATTTATCGCTCCAATATCTCTGAGCATGCCACGAAGGGCCGTTTGCGCAACACCCGGTTGCATGTGCTCAATTAGCTCTTCAGCCATATCCAAATCTGCTCTGGCAGCCCGGCGCAACTGCACCAGCGGCGTAAAGCTGCCCGGCTCGTACACCGTGTGCACGATCTCCGGCTGGCTCTGCCCGTCGATGTCCCGGGCATTGCCATGGTTGAGCCGCTCGGTATGCACCAGCCGGTCCCCGTCCCAGCCAAAGTAATCGGTTGTCCCGCTTTCTTCGCCTGCATCCTTGTGGCCCATGTGACCCAAGTTGCTCGCGTGACCTGTGTTGCCCGCATTGCTGTACTTGGCCAGCCGCCTGCCAAACGCGTCATAGCGGTAGCGCTGGGTGAGCTGTGTGCCTTCGTCCTCTCCTTCACCATCTTTTTCGTGAACCACGACTTGCACCAGCTGGTTGCCCTTGTCGTAGGCCAGCTCCATCTTGCGGCGCGCTTTTCCTGCCATGCCCTGCACGCTTTCAGTGCGGTTGCCCCGGCTGTCGTAGCGGTAGTGAATCCTGGCGCCTTCGCTGCTCGCATCTTCGCTGTTCTCGTAGTAGCCCACACGGTTGCCGTGCCACTTCGCGGTGGCGGCCCAGTCCTCCAGGTGTCCCCTTGCTCCGGCTTGCCCTGCAGGGCGTTGTAGTCGCTGCGCGCCATCTGCTCGCGGCTGACCGGCGTTGCCTCGCGGCCCGCTCTTTGCTGCGTCCTTTGGCGGTCTGTTTCGTTCAGCGCTCCCGTGATGACATCGCCCGCCCCGGGGTTGCCTGCCGGCTCTGCAATGGGCAGGCGGTTGCCCGCCGGGTCGAACCTCCAGCGCTGCTGGCCCGCCTGCGGGGTGTCTGCACCTGTGAGGCGGCCTGCCGCGTCGTAGGCAAAGCGGCTCATGCCCGCCGGGCTCTGGATGCCCACCATCTGTCCCAGGCTGTCGTAGTGGTAGTGCCGGGACGCCAGCGCCCGAGCACGGCCTGTGGGGCCTTGCGGGCTGGGCGAGGCCTGCGCTGTGGACGGGGCTGCCCCCGGCAGGCTGTCCAGCATGTCAGGCAGGCCCGCGCCTTGCGCAAAGCCGCCCCACTGCATGGATGTCAGGCGCCCGGCGCTGTCCCAGCCCAGCTGGCGGATCAAAGGCTCGGCCGTGGTGCTCGCCAACTGGCGTCTGACCTCGCGGTGCAGCGCATCTCGCTCCAGGTCCACCAGGCTCTCGCCTTGCCAGGTGATGCCGTGCACGTGGCCCGAACCATAAAGCAGGTAGCCCACCTCGCCCAGACCCTGCAACTGGCTCGCTTGCCGGTTGCCCAGCACATCCAGGCGATGGCTGATGCGGTGTTCGAACTCGATCTCCGGCCCGGCGGCAGGAGGGTCCATCACACCGGCGCCGTTGTGGGTCGTGGCTCTGGAGGGGAGGTGTGTTTGTACAGGCGCTGGATCTCGCCTGTGACCCGGCCCGCCACATCGCGCTCGATGATGGCCTGGCTTTGCAGTTGCGCCCCGGCTTCTGGCGCTTCATGCCAGACGCTTGCTTGCAGCAACTCGCCTGCCTTGCCCCATTGGTAGCGGTGCGTGGTCGCGGGCACGAGCTCGCTTGGCGGCAGATGCCTTGCAATGAGCTGCCCCGTGATGCTCCACTCGTAGTGGCTCGTGTGGCTTGCCAGGCCCTGCTGCGCCTCCCAGCCGTCTGCCGAGTGCGTGAGCTGCCCGGCTGCATCGTAGCGGTAGCTTTGCACCCGGGCATCAAAGCCGGTCTCCCTTGCCAGACGGTCCATCACGTCCCACTCGAAGCGGGTGTGCTCACCGTTCTCGTTGGTCAGCAGCGCAAGGCGTCCGGCCACGTCATAGGCGAAGGCCAGGCTGTGGCCCGCGTGGCTGCGCCGCGTGAGCCGTCCCCACAGGTCGTACTCCATGCTGACCGAGGCCGCCGTCGTGCTGGCGGGCGCTCTGCTGCGGCCCTCTGCGCTGTACCCCTCCACGCTGTACACATCTGCGCTGCGCTTGTCATCCTGCCCGCGCGCACCTGGCTCACCTGCCCCGGGCGTCGTACTCGTAGTGCTCTGAGCTGCCGTCGGCGTAGTGCACGGCCTGCAACTGGTCCCTGTCGCTGTACTGGTAGCGTACGCGCTCACCCAGCGCGTTCACCACCGCCGTGCTCCTGCCCCAGCGGTCGTACTCGTAGCGGGTGCTCTGCCCGGAGCAATCGGTGTAGCTTGCCACCTGCCCCGCCGCGGTATAGGCAATGTGCTTGTCTCCACCCCTGGCATCGGTGATGCGAACGGGTTTGTCTGCGTTCAGGCGCGTGGCAGGCTCCGCTGCCGCACTGGCAATGTCCGGGTAGTGATAGTGCTCGGCGCTGCCATCTGCCAGGATGATTTGCGTGAGGCGGCCCAGGCGGTCATATCCGTAGCGGATCGTGCGCCCGGCCGCATCGGTGGTGCTTTGCAGCAGCCCACTACCCTCCTCGTAGGTCTGGCTGCTGGTGCTGCCATCGGGCCCCTGGGTGGACAGCAGTTGCCCCAGGGGACTCACCTGCATGCGCACGCTGCGCCCCAGCGGGTCCGTGACGCCCGTGAGGTGCCCGTACTGGTTGTAGCTTCGCCTCACGGTGCTGCCATCGGCGCGCACATGCTCGGTCAGCCGCGACAGGCCCGCTTCGCCCTGGAAGATGTAGGTCTCAACGCGCCCCAGGCTGTCGGTGACGATGCAGGCCCGGCGCGGCTGTCCATCGGCTTCGGGTAGCGCGCGGTAGTCAAAGCGGTAGTCGATGCCCTCCTGGTTGCTTTGCTCTACCGCCTTGCCCCCAGGCTCATAGCGGTCGTAGGCGTAGCGGTGCTCGGGCCCGCTTTTTTCCTGATGAAAGACCATCAGGTGGTTGCGCCAGGCAAACCGGCGCACTGTGTCCCCGTGGCGGTTCTTCACGGCAACCAGGTCGCCCTCCGCGCTGTAGGCGTAGCTGACGAGATCGATCGACTGCGCGAGAGCGCCGGTTTGCAGGGGAAGCGCAGGATCGCGCCTGAGCTCAATGCGCATCAGGCGCACGCCGCTGTCCGCCTGCCAGTGAAAGTGACTACCCTCGCGCCCGTAGTGCCGGGCGTCCTGTGCTGCGCTGACCCGGCTGTAGTGCAACTGGTAGTGGCGCCCCACGCCATCGTCGATGCCGGTGATGCGCGATTGCCCCAGCACCTCTGCCCAGTGGTAGCGCTGCGTGCGGCCAAGGCTCTCCAGCTTGCCCAGCAGCACCCAGCCCGCATCGGGCGCAGGCAGCTGCGTGGCCGGGTGCGTCTGCGCAGCCCTGCGCGCAGCCTCCATCGCCTGCCAGTTCGCGGGAGCAAACACCCACAGCGTGTCGCCACCCCCGTTGGCGGCAAAAATGAGATGACTTGCGCAGGCCATCTCGCGACTGATCCACGCAAAGCGGTCTCTCCACCAGGCGGGCGCCTGCTGGTCTGCAAGCGCAGCGGTGCCGACAGCCGAAGCCGCAACCGAAGCCTGCCCCGCGTCCTGCCCGCGTCCAGGGCAAACCGCGCCCCGCCAGTGAGCGAGGCCAGCTCCTGCGCCAGGTTGCCCGGGTGCATCCCCGTGCGCAGCAGCCAGATGTCTTCGCTGGGACTGTAGAGCGACTCGCCTGGCGCCAGCGCATCAAACGTGATGGTGCGCCCCTGGCTGTCGTGCAGCAACGTGGCGCCGGCCTGCACCGTCAGGCGCAGCTCCAGCGGCGCGCTCCAGCCGTAACCCAGCACGCCGCAGTACCCCCTTGCTCTGCGTTCACATAGCTGCTGTACTGGCGCTGCCACACCAGCGGCATGGCCCGGGCAGCGCAAAGTCAAGATCAGACGCCCCGAGAGCACCTTCGCGCCCAGCTGGGGATTGACCGGGCTGCCCTTGGCAACGCCCCCGGACACACCGAGCAGGCCACACCCCCTGGGTTCCTATCAGTACCGTGAGTGAGCCCGTCACAATGCGTGAATACGCAACCTTGTCGTCTATGCGTGCCGCTGGCTTTCCTGTCATGAAGACCTTCCCTCCAATTTTTTTCTGATCGTGCTTTCCAAAAAGCAATACCGGGATGCCCGCCCCTAACAGTTGATGCGCACCAAGTCCGACAGGATGCGGATCAGGTCTTTATTCAGGCGGATGCTGCTTGAGCCACAGGTCAGCAGGATTTCTTGCGAGGCCGTGATCTCGATTTTCTTGGCCGTGATCTTCTGCGTCTCCTCCACCGTCACCGTGTCGCTCTTGACGGTGGTGGTGCGGGGCCATTGACCACCTCGGTCTTGTCCACGCCACTGACCTCAATGCGCTTGCCGCCCACGATCGAGCTGTGCAGCAAGCCCACGTTCTCGGAGTGCACCAGCCCGACGTTGAAGGTGGAGAGCAGCCCCACCTTCTCCATCCGCATCTGGCCTACCGTGATATCCCATTTCTTCTTGATCTCGTCCGTCTCGTTCTTGAGGACCGTCTTCGTGCGGCTCTTCCTGACCGTCACATCCTCGTTGTGATCCACGGTACGCGTGCGGCTCTTGTGCACCGTGAGGGTCTCGTTCTTGTCCACCACTTCCGTGCGGTTGCCGTGAATCGTGATGGTCTCATCCAGATCCACTTCCTCGGTGCGCCACCCGTGCACATTGATCTTCTCGTTACGATCCACGATCTCCGTGCGGTCGCGGTGAATCGTGTTGAACTCATCCCGGTCGATCACCTTGCGCCGGTCGTTGCCCACCCACTTGTCCTCGTCGTGCTCGACCTCGGTGAGCTGGTCCTTCTGCGCATGCAGCCACAGTTGTTCCTCACCCTTCTTGTCCTCAAAGCGCAGCGCGTTGGCATCGCCCGCACCGTTCTTCATGCCCGCGCCGCCCGCACCACCCAGGCTGGAGCGGGTCTTGATGCCCGACTGCGTCTTGTTGGCAGGTAAATCCCACGGCGGCATCTGCATGGCGTTGTAGACCCGGCCCGTGATGATCGGGTAGTCCGGATCACCGTTCAAAAAATCCACGATCACTTCCTGCCCGATGCGCGGGATGTGCATGGAGCCGTAGTTCGCGCCCGCCCAGGTCTGGCTCACGCGAATCCAGCAGCTCGAGTTCTCGTCGTTCTTCCCGTAGCGGTCCCAGTGGAACTGCACCTTCACGCGGCCATACTTATCGGTGTAGATTTCTTCGCCTGCGGGCCGGTGATGACCGCCGTCTGCGGGCCTGTGGTGTGGGGCTTGGGGGTCGTGCGCTGGCTGCGATATGGAACCGATTTGGGGATGACGCTGAAGCTGATGCGGTACGTGGTCGGGCTGTCGATGCCCGCGCGCTTGGCAGCGCCCGAGCCTCCCGCGCCGTCGCTTCGGCGCACGTTCTCTTCAAAGCGGTAATACGCCGACTCGATCAAATATTCCTTGTTCTGGTCGGCTCTCGGGTATTTGCTGAAGGTGAACAGGTAGCCTGGTGCGATGTTGCGCGCATTGCCTTCGCCCTGGGCGACTTCGCGCTGGGCCTTTTGCTGCTCGATGCGCACGCGTGCGTAGTTCTCGCCGTCGCCCGCATCGGTGTAGCCACCGGGCCAGTCGTAGAGTTCGCGACTGTCTTCGGGGTGGCCTGCGGGCTGCTGCTGGCGGGTCTCGAGCAAGGCCTTGGGCTTCTCGAAGTCGTAGTCGTCCGACGCGAAGTGGCCGGAAGCGATATCTTCGGCAAAGCGCCAATTGTCAATGAAGTCGACGCTGTGAATGTTCGCAGCCCGGTTGCCGGGGTAATAGGAAATGGTGGCCGGTCCGTTGGGAAGAGGGCCGTGGCTTCCGATGTCGTCCGCCAGCACCAGCTTGTGGCTTCCCTGGCTGTGCTCGAAGAAGAAATAGCCGCCCTCGGCTTCAAGCAGGCGCGAGATGAAATTGAAGTCGGTCTCGCCGTACTGGACCATATAGTCCCACGCGCGATAGCTGCCGATGAGCCGGTCATCAATCGTGAAACCGTAGGGGCCAAGCACTTCCTTGATGATGTCCGGCACCTTCTTGAACTGGAAGATCTTGAAGTCTGAGCGCCGCGTCGCATGCCAGAGCCACGGGCGCAACACCCCTTCATATGCGTAAAAATCACCATCGCGCCCTATGTACGAGAACTGCGTTACCTGCCCGGAGAGAAACCGCTTGTCACTCCCCGTAGTTTCCGTCGTGAGGTCGATCTCGATGGACATGTCCCTGCCCAGCAAACTCCTGGCGGCAATCGACGAATTCTGGCTGATCAGACGAACCCGGTATTCAAACAATCGCGAGATCTGCTCACTGCCCTCCAATGAACGGAATTCCAGTTCCTCGCCCAGCGGGCTGTGGGCGATGAAAGTGCGATTTGCCATTGATCCTCCCTGTGAATGCGCGGTGCATGCACCGCACATGATTTATCCGAACAATCATATACACGCAGCGAGAAAATTCAATGACCAATTTGAATTTATCATTCCTGAATTGTTAATTCGCGGCATCCTCCGCGATCAGCGCGAGATACGGCCTTGCAAACCCCTGGGGCCTGTTCACACAACGCACGGGGATCGCGTTGTGCAGTCTTGGAATGGGATGCAAGGCGCAAGCCCTAATCTTCCTCTGCCGTCTCCGTTGGATCTGTTTTGCATCCGGCCATTACGTGAATCAACCTCAGACATCACTGATTTCGTAACAAACGCCAGCTATGGACTGGAGTGGCGATAAGAAACGCTAGCTGCCCAAGGAAAGCCAGGCAGGCAGAAGCGTTTCGCGAACGAAGGTTCCAGCCTTCCTGGCTTTCTCAGGCGGGTGCCACGCTCACCTTCACATGGTGGTCGCAGACTACCTTGGTGAACTGCACCGGCAAAAACCGCTGAATCACCTCGAAATTCGTCGTTGCGTGCGGCGTGATGGCCGAGCAGGTGTAGCTTGCCGCCTGGCCGCTTTGATGGACTGCGATGGCCAGTGGGAGTGCCCATTGATCGGCCAGATGCGGGCCTACCGCAGCCGTGCTGATCCGGTACTTGCGCACCTCGGAAGCCACGCCGTCCGCGACCTGCTCGGACGTCACGCCCTTTGCGCCGATGCGCGTGAACACCTCACAGACGTGCTGATGCGCGAGCACCGCGATGAGCGCATTGCCCGGGCCTTCGTCCTGCCGCGCGGTGCCGACACGCAGTTGCTCGTCCTGCCAACCCAGCCGCTGCTGGAGCGCCCGCAATTCGCGGCGGGCGACGGAGCGTGGAATCGACGGGATCAGGCACTCGGCATATTGGTCGCGCAGTTCACCGCGCTCCAGCAGATCGAAAGGCGTCAACGGACCGGCGGCACCGCCGAACTCGGCATGAATCTCGCCGCCGCCCTGCGGGTAGAACCCATGTCGCTTGAGCACCAGCCTCGCGGACACGCCCAGCCTGCGCACCAGCGGCGCGTAGGCCAGGTCGAGAAAATGAAACGGTGGCGCCATATGGTTGTGCGTGCCACCGCGCAGTTCCACGCGGGTCGTTCCCGCCATCGTCAACAGCGCCGGCCATATCGTCTGCAGCACCAGCGTGCAGCTTCCCGCAGAGCCGATGTTGAACTGAAAGTCTCCCGTCTTCACTGCGCCGGGCGTGAACCGCAGATGCTGCGAATTCAGTTCGGCACCTTCGGCCTGCGCATCGGAGATCTGGGCGGCCGCATTCACGCAGGTCAGATGCTGGCGCATCAGCCCAGGCTTGGCTCGCTTGGCGCGGATGTTGTTCAGCGCAAAGGGCTGGCCGGTGTGCATCGACAGCGCCAGCGAGGTGCGCAGGATCTGCCCGCCGCCCTCTCCGGCGGACCCGTCGATCTCGATCATGGTCATTTTCTTCTTCCCAGTTCATTTATTGTTCGATTCAGTCGCTCGTTGTCGCCGCGGCCGCTGGCGTGCCGTTGCAGCAGGCCACGGCGTCACGCAGATACCTTGTTTCGAGCCTGCGCCTTGCATCCCGTCCCAAGTGCATAGCGCGCTCCCCGTGCGTTGGGTGAACAGGCCCTAACCTTTCACGCAAACCACCTGCTTGAGCGTATGCACGACTTCCACCAGGTCCTTTTGCGCGTCCATTACCGCATCGATGTCCTTATAGGCCATGGGAATTTCGTCGATCACATCGGCATCCTTACGGCACTCCACGCCCTCGGTGGCCTTGATCTGATCGGCCACTGTGAAAATCTTCTTGGCCTTGGTACGGCTCATCACGCGACCCGCGCCGTGGCTGCAGCTCTCGAAGCTCTCGGGATTTCCGAGGCCGCGAACGATGTAGCTGCGCGCACCCATGCTTCCAGGGATGATTCCCATCTCCCCGCGCCTGGCGCTCACCGCTCCCTTGCGGGTCACGAACACGTCTTCACCGAAGTGGCGCTCCTTCTGCACATAGTTGTGGTGACAGTTCACCGCTTCCACATGCGACTCGAAAGGCTTGGCAATCACCTTGCGCACGGCGGCAATCAGATTGGTCATCATCACCTCGCGATTCTTCATCGCGAACTTCTGCGCCCATGACACACCACGCACGTAGTCGCCGAAGTACTGAGCACCTTCCTCGAAATAAGCCAGATCCTTGTCTGGCAGATTTCGCATGTTGCGCTCGGCGTCCTTCTTCGCGAGTTCAATGAAGTGATTCCCGATGGCATTACCCACTCCGCGCGAGCCCGAGTGCAGCATGAACCACACGAAGTCGTTCTGATCGATGCACACTTCCACGAAGTGATTGCCCGAGCCCAGCGTTCCCAGGTGCTTGTGGTTGTTGGTGTTCTTCAGGCGCGGGTGCAGCTCGGCCAGTTGGTTGAATTCATCCACCAGTCCGGCCCAGGCCTGATCCACCGCGTCGGGCGGTGTGTCCCACGCTCCGGGATCGCGTCCGCGATTCCTCCCCGAGAAGCCATGAGGAATCGCGCGTTCGATCGCGGAACGCAGGGCGCTCAGGTTATCGGGCAAGTCCTGCGCACGCAGCGTGGTCTTGGCGGCCATCATTCCGCAACCGATATCCACGCCCACGGCGGCAGGAATGATTGCCTTGATCGTGGGAATCACCGACCCGATGGTCGCGCCGATCCCCAGATGCACATCGGGCATGGCCGCGATGTGCTTGAACACGATGGGCAGTTGCGCCGTATTGGCCAGTTGTTGGCGGGCTTCGTCTTCCACCGGCACGCCCTTGGTCCACATCTTTACCGGCACGCCGTTGGGGGACTGTTCAACGTTGTAGTTCTTCAGTTCTTCAGACATTTTTGCTTCCTTCTTTTATCTATCTATCTATCTATCTATCTTTGCTTGGCGGACTTGCCACGACAAGGGAGGGTGAAATTTTTCGTGCTCTATCCCCTTGAGCTACAACTTGCGTTGGCAGGAATCGAACCTGCATCCCGAGCACCTGAAGCTGTAATTCCACCTGCATTCGCAGCGAGACAACCAAACTCTTGTATCTTCGTCGTTCGCGTTCAACGTATTGACTGCACGGCATCGACAAGGAATCGATGGAACGCGTTCGGGCTCTACCAACTGAGCTACAGCGGACTTGCGAACGCTGACGGGACTCGAACCCGCGACAGCGAAATTAAATGTAGTTCCACCTGCATTCGATACCAGCAATCAAAACCAAAAATTCAAATTCAAAAAGACGCGACCAGGATTTACAGGACGTAGTGCCACCGGTTGCCCGGCTGGGGATTCGAACCCCTGGCGATCCAGATGTAGTCCTGCATGCATTCGCGCACACCCATAAAAATCAAATCCTTCTTCAAATGAATGTCCCGTTGCGACGAGGGATGGTGAAACGTCGTGCTCTACCAGACTGAGCTACAGCACCTTTTTACGGGGCTGGCGGGATTCGAACCCGCGACCACGAGCGTGACAGGCTGTAGTTCCACCTGCATTCGCAACGAGACCTTCAAAATCATTCGTTCTTCATTTTTCTTCTTATTCTTCTTTTTGTTGGAACATCCGCCGCTGGCGACGAGGAGGCGATGAGACATGTACAGGTTAAAGATGTAGTCCCATCAACATTCGCCAGCGACAGATGATCGCTTCATTTCATTTCACTTTCACTCCAGTTAACTCACTGGGGAGTGAGAACGATTTTCTCGATCTCGCCCACCCAGTGTGCAGCGCCGAGCTTTCCTTGTGAAAAGCTGGCAACCACGTCGAACACCGCGTCGCTGAATCCGCCGACATTCAGGATGTCTTTTCGATCCATCGCCTGCGAAGTTCCGTACGGCTGGATATCGATACACACCAGCTTCGCATCAGGGTTGCGTTGCTTGATGCGTTCCCACTCCATCATCGTTGCCGTGGCACCGCGATGGCGGTTATCCATCCAGGACTCGTTATCCGAGACCATGATCACCAGATCCACCTTGGCCTTTTCATCGGCCAGTAGCTTCAAAGGCGCGCTGCAGTTGGTTCCACCTCCGCCGATCTGGGCGAGCTTCTGTGCGTTGGTCATCACGGAATCGCGTCCGTTGAGCTTCAACTTCACGACCTCCTGCTCGAACGGCAACACACGGGCATTGCTGTTCTTGCGCAGCACGGCGGCTGCCACCAGACCCGCCACGTCGATGCATCGCACCTTGGACGAGGCGGAACCGCGATGTCCGGTCACGATGGAGCCCATCGAGCCCGACACGTCGGGGCATACCACCACGTTTCCGTCGAAGCGCGGCACATTGGCGAGCGCGATTTCCATCGCGTCCTGCAATGCGTTTTGCACGGCGGCGGGCACCTGCTCGTCGCTGGCCTTGAAGGCTGCGAGCAGTTGATACGGCATCACGCGGGCCTTGGCAATGGCGTTGGCGTCACGCAGTTTCTGCGCAATCGCATCCGTCATTCCGGCCAGCTTGAACACATCGTTGCGAGCGAACGTGTTCAGGTTCTGTCGCACCATCTGCCACGATCCCTTCTTGGCGATCTCGGCCCACTGCTTGCTGTAGAGCGTCTGCGCGGTCAGCATCTGGAAGGGCACGTCCGGCACGTCGAGCGAGATCACGCCCTGGGCGTTATCGCGCTTGAAGCGCTCGAATGCCTGCGTGATGGGCGGCAGGTCGGCCTCGTTGAACGGCTTGCCGATCAACCAGGCGAACCACGCTGCACGCCACGCCTCGGTAGGCTTGGGGTGAACCATCTTCACGACGTCCGCCAGTGAAGGCGTGTTGCCAATCGATGCGTTCAGCAGTTGCTTTTCCGACGCCGTCAGCAGCCAGTTCTGCACCAGCTTCTTCGGACGCGTTCCGAGCGACTTGCGACCCATCGCACCGCTTCGCACGATTTGCACGAAGTTGCGCAGCATCTTGCCGTTATCGATCACTCGCGGAAAAACCTGTGCGAGCAGATCGGTGTTCCACACCGCAAGCGCCGCTGCCAGTGTGGCAGGCACGTCCTTCATGTAACCGCGTTCGCGGGCATAGACTGCCGTCTTCGCGGTGAACTCGTTGTCCACCATCAACACGAGGTTGGCGATTTGATCGAGCTGATCCTGGGCGCTGGCATAGAAAGTCTGGCCGAGGCAACCGGTCACCGCGATCTGGGCGAGCTGATGACGCGGGCTGTAGGCGTAAGCCGCCGAGGCTTCGTTGTTCAGCGTATCTGCGGCTGGCAGTGCGTTGCCCTTGTAGGTGGGGAAAAGTTGCTTCGAGACCATGATGACTTTCCTTTCTTTCGTTCTTTCTAGTGGTTCATCTAAGGGGGTTGTCGATTCGTTTGTTCGTTCATTCAATTCGTCTGTGCCTTCTTTATTGCAATGGGTGTGCCAACTTTTGAATGAACACCTCTGATGAGTCATAAGACATTGATTTTGTTGAAGAAAATATCAAATCCTTGCTGATGAATAACGGATTTTCCAAATCTTTGTCTTTCAATTGCTAGAATTTGAGCTAGAGATATAGAAAATTGGATATGACCAGAAAAAACGTCGTCATCGGTTTCATCGGCACCCAGCTCGACTCGGGGCTGGGTGCCGGACGCTGGGCGAAGTGGCGGCCCACGGTGTCGCTGGTGCAGCACGAGGACACGCAGATCGATCGACTCGATCTGCTGTATTCGGTGCGGTATCAGGCGCTGGCCGACCTGCTGGTCAAGGACATTGCCAATGTGTCGCCCGAAACCGAGGTGCGGCTGATTTCGATGGAGGTGCGGGACCCTTGGGATTTTGGCGAGATGTATGCGGCCATCTACGACTGGGCCAAGGGTTATGCGTTCGATCCCGACCGCGAGCAATATTGGGTGCACATCACCACCGGCACGCACGTCGCGCAGATCTGCATGTTTCTGATGGTGGAGTCGCGCCAGATTCCCGGCGTGCTGCTGCAGACCTCGCCCCGCGCAGGCAGGAGCCGGGTGCGGCGGGCCAGCTCACGTTCATCGATCTCGATCTTTCGCGCTATGACGTGCTGGCGCAGCGCTTTCATCAGGCCAAGGAAGAGGCCATCGACTTTCTCAAGAGCGGCATTGCCACGCGCAACGCGCGCTTCAACCGGTTGATCGAAGAGGTCGAGCGCGTGGCGGTGCGTTCAAAGGCACCGATTCTTTTTACCGGGCCAACGGGCGCGGGCAAGTCGCATCTGGCGCGGCGCATGTTCGAACTCAAGAAGTCACGCCATCAGGTCGAGGGTGAATTCGTCGAGGTGAACTGCGCCACGCTGCGCGGCGACAGCGCGGCATCCACGCTGTTCGGCCACAAGAAAGGCGCGTTCACCGGCGCGGCGGCGGACCGTGCTGGCCTGCTGCGTGCGGCACACCACGGCGTGCTGTTTCTTGACGAGATTGGCGAGCTGGGCCTCGACGAGCAGGCCATGCTGCTCAAGGCCGTGGAGGAAAAACGTTTCTTTCCCATGGGCAGCGACAAGGAGGTGTCGAGCGATTTCCAGCTCGTGGCAGGCACCCATCGCGACCTGCGCGTGGATGTGGCCGGGGCCGCTTTCGCGAAGACCTGTTTGCGCGTATCAACCTGTGGTCGTACACGCTGCCGGGGCTTGCGCAGCGTGCCGAGGACATCGAACCGAACATGGACCACATGCTGGCGCGCTCATCCGCCGAAATTGGCCGCTCCGTGCGTTTCAACGCCGAGGCCCGCGCGGCCTATCTGCGGTTTGCGAAATCGGGCGAGGCGCCGTGGTCGGGCAATTTCCGCGATCTCGCCGCAAGCATCACGCGCCTTGCCACGCTGGCAGAAGGCGGGCGTATTTCCGTCGATCAGGTCGAGGCGGAGATCGAGCGACTGCGCTGGCTGTGGCAGCACGCGGGTGACGACCACACGGACCCGCTCGGCGAAGCATCGCCAGCCGCCGACCTGGAGCGGCTGCTTGCGCCCGAGGCACTGGCGGCGCTGGATTGCTTTGATCGGCTGCAACTGCAATCGGTGATCCGCATCTGTCGGCAGTCGCGCACGCTTTCGGACGCGGGTCGCCGACTGTTCGACAAGTCGCGCGAGCAGCGCGCGGTGGTCAATGATGCTGATCGTTTGCGCAAATACCTGGGCAAATTCGGCCTGCACTGGGATGCCGTGGTGGGCGAGGCCGCTTAGTGGCCGTTGTTGACAACTGATGGCCCGATGTGCAGCGCGCCGGGCATGCCATCCACAGAAATGCGCTACTTGTGCACAGTCCATCAACACGTTGTAAAGAGGGCTAAATTATTTATTATCAAAGACTTGGCGGTTAAATATTGATGTGATTTCTCGGCTTGGTGCCCTGGGGTGCATGCGTTAGCGTTCTGTGAATAACTTTGTGGGAATTGACGCTCCGGAGCGGGTTTTGCGACAGATGGATGGATGGCTTGTCGCATGCGCCGACTGTTTGCGCAGGGTCAGGGGAATGTGAACAAAGCTGGTGATAACCATGTTGAAAACCTCTGATCAAACGTCGCGCGCCGAACCGCTCGCCGGACTTATCGGGTTTGCGAGTGCAAACTACCCGCTTGCGGCTGGTAAAGTGGTTGTGCAAGCCGCCCGGACGTCGATGCATCGGTGACGCCGATGGCGGCATTTTTTCAGGGCAGGCTTTGGCCCGTTTTGCCGGATGGCATGCGGGTCTCAAACCAAGGAGTGGAGAACTATGAAGATTCGTCTGTTGGCTGCGGCCGTCATCGCCGGTGCAACCCTCGTCAGCGGCGTCGCGCATGCCGATCAACTCGATGACATCAAAAAGAAGGGCGAGCTTGTCGTCGGCGTGCTCGGTACGGACGAGCCGCTCAGCTTCATCGATCCCAAGACCCGCGAAATGGTCGGCTACGACGTGGATCTGGGCCGCGCCGTGGCGCAAAAGCTCGGCGTGAAGCCGGTGTTCAAGCAGATCACGCTGGCAGCGCGCATCCCCGAGCTGCAGCAGGGCCACGTCGACCTGCTGGCCGCATCGCTCACGCACAACAAGGAGCGCGAAGCACAGATCGACTTTTCGCTGACCACCTTCATCACCGGCCAGAAGGTGATGACCAAGGCCAGCAGCCCGATCAAGGACGTGCCCGAACTCGCTGGCAAGCGCGTGGCCACGGCCAAGGGCGGTTCGATGGAAGTGAACATCAAGAAGGCCGTGCCGACCGTGACGGTGGTGTCGTTCGACACCTCGCCGCAGGCGCTCGTCGCCATGCAGCAGGGCAAGGCAGTGGCATTCGTGAACGACGAGATGAGTCTGGTGCGCGCCATGGTGCAACTGGGTGACCAGCGCAAGGACTACAAACTGCTGCCCACCATCATCAGCATCGAGCCGCTGGCGCTTGGCATCAAGAAGGGCGAAGCGGGCTTCAAGAAGGTGGTGGACGACACGCTGCGCGAGATGGAAGCCAGCGGCAAGGCCGATGCCCTGTATGAACAGTGGTTTGGCCAGAAGAGCAACCTGAAGATGGAAAAGCGCACATTCAAGTTCGAGACCGACAAGGTCAGCGAGTGATGCGATGAGGGTCTTCGGGCCTGACTCGTTGCCGCGCACAAGGCGCTCTCCGGTAGAGCGCCTTGTGCTTTCATGCGCCGCAACGGGTGTGGCCCGTGCCGACGCGGGACCTGACTTATGACGACTTTCGATCCGCAGATGCTGATCTCGGGCCAGTACCACGACATGCTCGTGGCCGGGCTCAAGATGTCGCTGCAATTTCTTTTCTGGGCCTTCTGGATAGCGCTGCCGCTCGGGCTGGTGATCGCGCTGTTCCGGCTCTCGCCCTACAAGCCGCTGCGCTGGATTGGCGCGACGTACGTGGAAGTGGTGCGCAGCATTCCACTGATCGTGCACATGCTGTTCTGGTATTTCGGCGTGCCCGAGCTGCTGCCCGCTTCGGTCAAGGAGCTGCTCTATGAAGGCCCGGTCGAAGCCATCTGCGCCGTGGTCGCGCTCGGCGTCTACACGGCAGCCTACATGGCGGAAGACATCCGCAGCGGCATCCGCGCCGTGCCTTCCGTGCAGATGGAAGCCGCACGCGCGCTGGGGCTTGGCTACATGCGCACCATGCGCCTCGTGATCCTGCCGCAGGCGTTTCGCCTGACCGTGCCGCCGCTGATCTCGCAAACGCTGAACATGTGGAAGGGCACGTCGATTGCCACGGTGATCGGCGCCGCCGAAATGATGTACCAGGCCGGACAGGTCGAGAGCCAGTCGTTTCGCAGCTTCGAGGCGTTCGGCTTTGCCAGCGTCGCCTATCTCGGCGTGTCACTCGTCATCACCGGCCTTGCCTCGTGGTTCCAGCACCGCTATCCGGTGCGCACCATGTAGTCGTCGTCTACAAAAAAGAGAACACGCCGATGCTGGAACTCATTCAACAATACTGGCTTTATTTTCTGGTCGGGCAATACCCCAAGGGTCCGCTCGGCGGGCTCGCGCTCACGCTGATTCTGGCGAGCCTGGGCCTGCTGCTTTCGCTGCCGCTCGGTCTCGTCTTCGGGTTGATCCGCGTGTCGCCGTATCGCTGGCTGCGCGTGCCGGTCACGGCCTTCGTCTACGTCGTGCGCGGCACGCCGCTGTTGATGGTGGTGTTCTGGGCCTACTTCTTTTTGCCCAGCGTGACCGGCGTGAAGACCGACCAGTTCTGGACCATGCTGATCGCGCTGGTGGTGTTCGACGCCGCCTATCTCGCGGAAATCGTGCGCGCCGGCATACTCGGTCTGCCCCGAGGCCAGATGGAATGCGCGCGCTCGCTGGGCTTGCCATACATGAAGGCCATGCGCTCGGTGATCCTGCCGCAGGCGCTGCGCAACTCGCTGCCCTCGCTGGTCAACCAGTTCATCTCGACGATCAAGGAGACCTCGCTTGGCTACATCATCGGTCTGGCCGAAGTCACCTTCATCGCCACGCAGATCAACAGCCTCGTCTTCACCAAGCCGGCGCAGGTGTTCGGCATTCTCGGACTCACATACTTCGTGCTGTGCTTCGGCCTGTCGCGACTGGCATTCTGGATAGAGCGGCGACTCGAGCGCAAAGGCCTCGGCAATCGCCCGCAAGCAAAGGTAGCAGCATGATCGAGCTGAAAAACGTGAACAAGTGGTATGGCGAATACCACGCGCTGGTGGATGTGAACGAAACCATCGCCACCGGCGAGGTCGTCGTGGTGTGCGGACCATCGGGCTCGGGCAAGTCCACACTGATCCGCACCATCAATCGCCTCGAAGAAATCCAGGGCGGCAACATTCTGCTCGACGGCCAGGACGTGCACGACCCGAAACTCGACGTGAACCTGCTGCGTGCGGGCATTGGCTTCGTGTTCCAGCAATTCAACCTGTTCCCGCACCTGACCGTGCTCGAGAACTGCACGCTCGCCGCGGTGCAACTGGGCAAGCTCAGCGCCGCAGACGCGAAGACCCGCGCGATGTCACTGCTCGAACGCGTCGGCCTCGCACACAAGGCCACGGCCATCCCGAGCCAGCTCTCGGGCGGCCAGCAGCAACGCGTCGCGATCGCCCGCGCACTCACGCTCAAGCCTCCGATCATGCTGCTCGACGAACCCACGAGCGCCCTCGACCCCGAGATGGTCGGCGAAGTGCTGCTAGTCATGCGCGATCTTGCCAAGGACGGCATGACCATGATCTGCGTGACACATGAAATGGGCTTCGCCCGCGAAGTCGCCGACCGCGTGATCTTCATGGACCAGGGCGCCGTGCTCGAACGCGCCACGCCGCAGGAGTTTTTCAACCACCCCCAGCATCCGCGCACGCAGAAATTCCTGGCGGATATTCGCTCGCCGTTCGAGCGGGCGGTTTAGGGGCTGCCACGACGGACGGCGCGCAAGCGGTGGTAAAACGGCTCATTGGCGTCTTCAAACCCGGGTTGCCTACTCATGTCCACAGTGAGCCAACAACGCACGCAAAACTACGTCTCTGCGCGGCGCACGCATCCGGCTTGGATGCTGCTTGCTTCGCGGCGGGCGCCGTTGGTGCTCAGTTGCCTTGAATCGGTGTTCGAGCACCGTCCCGCTGGCGTGCCCTTTGAAGAGGCCGTGCAGTCGTTGTGCAGTGTTCTTCTTGCGCATGCCAGCCAGCCCGAGTTCGAGATCGATGAGACGGATATCGGACGCCAGGCACGTGCCGATCTGAGGGACTGGATCCGCAAGTCTCTGGTGGTCGAACGGCAGGGTCAGCTCTTCGAAACCGATGCATTCAAGATGGCCCTGCGTTTCGTGGCCCAACTGGATCGGCGCATGATGACATCCACAGCCTCTCGTCTGGCGGTGGTGCAGCGCGAAATCGACCACCTCGCCACCCAACTCAACCCCGATCCGCAGGCACGCGAGGAGCACATTCAGCGCAAGCTCGATGAATTGCAGTGTCAGATGGACGAAGTGCGATCAGGTCATGTGCCTCAGTTTTCTGAAGCGCAGGCTGTGGAGGGCATTCGCGAAGTCTACGTACTGGCTACGAGCCTGCGCGCCGACTTTCAACGCGTGGAGGATTCCTGGCGGGAGGCCGACCGTAACCTGCGGCAATCCATCATCAGTGAACAGTTGCATCGCGGTGAAGTCGTCGACAAGTTGCTCGACGGGCATGATCATCTGCTGAGCACGCTGGAGGGTCGCGTATTCGACAACTTCCATCAGCAATTGGGCGATCAGGATGAGCTCAATGCCATGCGCCTTCGCATCATTCAGATCTTGAATCACCCTGCAACGGCGCAGGCGCTTGATGACGTCCAACGCAGCAGCCTGCGCACGCTGGTGCTTCAGTTGATCAAGGAGTCCAAGCTGGTGCAGGCGGTACGCGCGCGCAGCGAGCGTGAGGTCAGCCAGTTCATGAAGAGCGGGCAGGCCGCGGAAAATCATCGCGTCGGGCAGTTGGTGAACGACATCTTGCAGCAAGCGTCGCGTATCGACTGGCGGCAACAGTCGGTGCGTCGCTCCTGGTCGCCGCTACCGCCTGTAGGCGTGGGGTTGGGCATCAGCATGCCGTTGATCGAGCGCCTGCGCGTCAAGTCGCTGGAAGACGGCGGAGGCCCTGAACTCATGCTGCAATCGCAACAAGTTGGCGTGGAAGCGCTGGACGCCGATTTCTGGCTTGCCTTTGATGGGCTGGATCGCTATGCCCTGCTTGAAAAAACGTTGGAACAATTGCGTTTGAAAGGTGAACCGATGACACTCGCCGAGCTGGCGCGACAACTGCCACCCCATGCGCACGATCTGGAGACGTTGGCGTTGTGGCTTGGCATGGCAAGAGAGGCGGGGCTCGAGTTGCAGGATGACAGCGAACAGATCGAGACCGAGGACGGGCAGCAGCGCTGGTGTTTTACCGTGCCGCGCGTGCAGATGGATGGCGCGGCATTGGATCGCGTGGATTGGGAGTTGTGATGACTTCAAACCAAAAGCAACCGGACGTGGACTTGTTTGACCAATGGGCTTCTGCGTCCGCATCGTTGGCTCAGCCGCAATCCCAGCCGGGTTCGGATGCACCAGACATTCAACCAAATGTGGAGTTGGCAGGCAGCGATTCCGACAGCACTGCCGAGCGCACTGCGCCGGCTCTGCGCCGTGCGGTGCAGGAACTGCTCAAACATGGTTCGCTTGAGCGCAGTGCCAAGCCACATCTGTTTGCCACTGTGCAGAACCGGAGCGCAGTAATTGGCGCAATGCTGGAACCATTCGATCTGCAAGTCCAGATCGACGAACTGCGTGGCCTCGTGTTTCTCACTGTGCTGACGGATGATCTCGCAGGCGAGGCCGTGCCCGAAGAAGATGAAGATGGTTGGTCGCATCCACTGGTCTTTCGGCAGCGGCTCACGCTCGAACAGTCATTGTTGGTCGCGATACTGCGGCGCGAGTTCATTCAGCATGAGCAGGAGGGTGGCCTTGGCGTCACCGTACGCATTGCGGTGGATGATCTGCAACCACAGCTTGATGTGTTCATGGACCGTAGCGGTAGCGAGACGCAGGATCGCAAACGGCTCCTGCAACTGCTCGACAACCTGCGCAAGCACGGCATGGTGTCGGAAGTGGACGCGCAGGACTATGTGCTGATTCGTCCGATGATCGTGCATCTGGCTAATCCTGAGAATCTTCAAGCGCTACTCCTGCACCTACAACGCGTTGCAGGCGGCGAGATCGCAGGCGATGCTGTCGCCGGAAATGGCGACGACCGGGAGGACGTTTGAGGATGGCCGAGCAGAATCTTTTGGAACTCCCTGCCGATGGGTTCGAAACCGCGCGTTCGAGCTACCTGCTTCAGGATTTGCATCTCTACAACTGGGGTGCATTCCAGGGCTGGCACGTGGCCAGCCTCGACGCACGCAACACTGCCATCGTCGGCCCCACAGGCAGTGGCAAGACCACGGTCATCGATGCGTTGATGACACTGCTGTGTACCAATCCCAAATACAACCTCGCATCTACGGGCGGGCATGAGAGCGACCGCGATCTGGTTTCTTATGTGCGTGGTGTGAGCGGGCCGGGCACTGAAGGCAGCAGCGACCATATCAGCCGTACCGGCAAGACGGTCACGGGAATCGCTGCGCGCATGGTCAAAAATGCCAACGAACAGGTTTGGCTTGGTGCGCTTTTCTGGTTTGAGGGCAGCAGCTCTTCGACGACGGATCTCCAGCGTCGCTGGATCTTCTCGCACAACGCCGATCACCAATCGCTCAATCTCTGGCTGGAGGAGCATCATCGTGGCGGAGCGAGAGCGCTGTCCAAACTGGAGAAAAATACCGAAGGTCTGCACGTCCATACCGCCAAGTCAGCCTATTTGGCCAAACTGCAAAGCCATTTCGAGGTGGGCGCCAATGCGTTCACCCTGCTCAATCGTGCGGCGGGGCTCAAGCAGCTCAACAGCATCGACGAGATCTTTCGTGAACTGGTGCTGGAGGATCAGTCCGCCTTTGAGGATGCGCTCAAAGTTGCGACAGACTTCGACGAACTGACGAGCATTCATGCGGAGCTGGAAACGGCGCGCCATCAGCATCTGTCTTTGCTGCCATTGCGTGAGCAGGATCGGCGTTACGTGGAGCAAGGCGAGCGGCTGCAAGCAATGCAGAACCAGCAGGAAGCACTTCCAGCGTGGTTTGCAGAACAAGGGCAGGCGCTCTGGGGGATTCGTATCGATGAATTGCAGGCGCGCCTTGCCACACTGGGTGGCCACATCTCCACTGCCGAGTCCATGGTGGAGAGCGCGCGGCAAGAAGAAGAACTGTGTTTCGCGAGCTACCAGAAGACCGGTGGCAGCGACATACAGATGCTCGAACGATTGATTGGCATTGCAAAGAACACGCTGGCCACTCGCGAGCAACGTGAGCGCGACTACCGCAGAATCATTCAGAGCCTTTCTCTGGTGGCACCAGATGTTTTGAATGCAGAGGTATTGGCGGAACAGCAGCGCAGGGCAGAGGCGCTCGGTGAAGAGATGGCGCAGCAACTCAAGGATCATGAAACCTTGCTGGAGGCTGCAATCGCCGAAGAACACAATGCGCGTAGCGATGTCACGAGGCTTCAACAGGAGCATGAGCAGACGTTGAAGAGTCCGGGCTCCAACATCCCTCCGCAGTTTCAGAGGTTTCGTGCCGATCTTGCCAATCAACTGGAATGGCCCATTGAGGAACTGCCGTTTGTTGCGGAATTGATCGAGGTGCAGAAGAAGCAAAACGACTGGCGCGGTGCCATCGAGCGTGCTCTGGGAAGCCAGCGCCTGCGTATTCTGGTGCCTCCAGACGCGATGCGCTCCGCATTGCATTGGGTGAATCAACGGCACAACCAACTACATGTTCGGCTTTTGGAGGTGCGTACCGTTGACACTCCGGTTCGGTTCCGGGTTGACGGTTTCTGCGCAAAGCTCAACATCAAGTCGCATGCCTACGATGGTGCGCTACGCGAACTGCTTCATGCGCATGATCTGCGCTGCGTGGACAGCATTGAAGAGCTTCAGAGCACCCCGCATGCGATGACCCGTGAGGGCAGCATGTCAGGCAAGGCGCGCTACTTCGACAAACAGGATCAGAAGCGTCTTGATGCCGACTGGATGACCGGCTTCGACAATAACGACCGGCTGTCGATGCTTCGAGAGCAGCGCCTTCATGCACAGGGGCGATTGTCAGCATGCGAGTCGCGTAAAGCCGACGCGCAGGCCGTCAAAGGCAATCTGGTCGCGCTGCGTGCGCTTTGCCTGCAACTTATCGATCTGAAATTTGAAACGGTGGATGCGGAGGGAGCCAGGCAGGCGCTGGCGCTTGAACAGCAACGGCTTGATGCGTTGTTGCGCCCGGATTCCGACACTGCGCGTGCCAAGCAACTTTGGGAGCATGCGGGCGCCTTGACGGCAACGAACCGGCAAGCGCTGATGAATTTGCGCAAGGAGGAGGCGGTGGTTCAAAGTGATGTTCAGCGCGCCGTCGACACGCAAATGCGCTATGCACGGCGACAGCGCGAAGCGCAGGCGCAGAGCGTCAGTGTGGCAGAAGATTTCAGCGCGGCCTATTTGCCGCTCACTTGCGAAAGTCTCGATGAGCGCGAGCGGCAGGCGTTGCGACAGGTGCAAGCCCAGGTGGATACCGAGAGTCAGTCGCTGAGCCGGATCACCAACCAAATCACCCGGCAAATGGCAGTGGCGAAGGAAGCCAATCGCGGGTTTCTTGCTGACGAGATGGCCGAGCTTGACTCGATGCCGGCATTTCTCTCTCGTTTGCGCGTGCTGGAAGAAGAAGCCCTGCCGAGAAGCGGCAACGGTTTCAGACCTATCTGAACAAGTCTTCTGAAGAGGGTGTGAACAACCTGCTGAGCGGCATCAACGCTCAGACCACAGAGATTCGGGATCGGATCGACGAGTTGAATCAGACCTTGTTGAAGGTGGATTTTCAGACAGGTCGTTATTTGCAGTTGGAATCACAGGACGTGACCTATCCGGAACTCAAGATCCTCAACGGCCTGATGAGCGAACTGCGATCCGTGCGCCTGCGTGATGACAACGGCGAGTCTCACTACAAGGTGCTAAGCGAATTGGTTGAACTGCTGCGTCGCCACGCTACCAATCGCAAGACTCGCGCGGCGCAGGCCTTGCTTGACGCGCGTTACCGGCTGCAGTTTTCCGTGTTGGTACACCAGCGCACAGACGGAAAATTGCTTGAGCGACGCACGGGATCGCAGGGCGGCAGTGGCGGGGAAAAGGAAATCATCGCGAGCTATGTTCTGACGGCCTCGCTGAGCTATGCGTTGTGCCCGGCAGGCCGCACACGTCCGGTGTTCGGCACCATCGTGCTCGATGAGGCGTTCTCCAAAAGCTCGCAGGCAGTGGCTGGACGCATCATCGAAGCCTTGCGGGAGTTCGGTTTGCATGCACTGTTCGTCACACCCAACAAGGAGATGCGGCTGTTGCGCAACCATTCGCGCTCCGCGGTGGTCGTGCATCGGCGCGGCAAGCAGGCGAGCCTCACATCTATCTCTTGGGAGGAACTCGACCTGGTGCGTGCCGCGTCCCGTTTGCCATCTTCTCCGGAGGACGGCGGAGGCGCATCGGAATGAAGTCTCCTGCCCAGATCGCGATGCAACTGGCTCGCCAGTGGCGCAACGCCGATCTGCGCGAGCGGCGCCTGCTGCAAGGCGGCGAGGAATGGCCCATAGAGCAATCCATCGGCTTCCCCGACAGTGCCGAATTTGCAGGAATGACGCCACGTTTGCGCCAGCATATCGCCGATTGGCGCGCCGTGTCCGAAGGCGGTCCCGGGCGCGTTCAGTGGGCACAACGCAAATATCGGGCGGGAGCGGCGCCGGTCGATTTGCCGGTGAAATGGCTACTCGACAAACCCTCGGACTGGCTCGCCGCTGCGCAGGACGCCGAGATGCAGAAGCAGTACGCCTTTCTGCGAGAGACGCTCGCGCAGATCGACCCCTGCCTGCACCGTCTGGTTGTACGGCGCACGGCACTCACACAGGGGCTAAGTCCACAAGAGCTCATCCTGGCTACGCGCGTTGCCATGCTGTTGACGCCTGGTTGCGCCGAAGGGCGACCGCTGCGTGCGCTTGCGCTGGCCGGCAACGACAGCAAATTCATTGAGCGCCACGAAACGCTGCTCAAGGCGCTGCTCGACGAACGCTTCGACGGCGAGGCCACGCGCCAGGGTCTGCACGCGTTTCTGGGTGCGTTGCATGCAACTGAGCATTGGTTGCTGGTCGTGCCGCTCGCGCAGGGGCTGCTGCCTTTCCCCCGCCTGCGCCTCGCAGCGAGCGACCTCATACACACTGCATTGCCCGCAACCCATATTCTGGTCATCGAGAACGAACAGGCGCTACATATGCTGCCTTCCAAGGTGGCAGATACGATTGCGATTCTTGGTGCAGGTTTGAACCTCGAATGGCTCGCGGCCCCTTGGCTGCGAGACAGGCAGGTCAGCTATTGGGGCGACTTGGACACGTGGGGCCTATATATGCTGGGCCGTGCACGATCCTGCGTTCCCGGGCTGCGTGCCATCATGATGGACGATCTCACCTTCGATGCCCATGCACCACAGGCGGTGCCGGAGATCGTGCATGCCCCCATTTGCCAGCGAGCTTGCTGGATTCTGAAAAGGCGCTTTTCGAGCGCCTCAAGACGCGCGAGCGCGGCCGCATTGAGCAAGAGTTCGTGACTGCGGAATGGGTTCGGCGGGCGCTCTCGCCGACATAGGTGTTCTCTCCTGGCGACGACGCGGTTGTGCGCCTTTCCCGCAACTGATACTCATTCGCTTTGCATATGGACAATTGGTCTGAAGCGTCCGACGAGCGGTATGTTCGATTCGTGAATTGTTACCTAGAGTATCGAGTAACAAATTCCGATAGAAATCCTCAAATTCGTAACTGGCGCTCGAGTTCTCTCGTTGCCAAACACATATTCATGAACGCATACGTTGCAGATCCCGGCAAACCGGCTTCACCCTCATCGAACTGATGGTCGTGGTGGCGATTGTCGCCATCCTCGCGACGTTGGCTGCACCCTCATTCACGACGGCGATCGCCAACAACCGGGTGAGCACTGCAGCGTCGGAGGTGCAGACCCTGCTGCAGTTTGCACGCTCCGAGGCGATCTACAAGCGATCGGAAATCACGTTGACCGCAGCATCGCAGACTTGGTCGGTGAAGCTCGGGAATGCGGTGCTTCGTGAGGCAACCTTACCGGTTCAGGTCACGGTCACTCCGGGCAGCGACTCGGATCAGGGTGTGTCCTTCGATCCCATGGGCACCGCGAAGCTGATCGGCGGTGGCACCCCACCTTTTGGCCTGTCATTCGGCTCAACACAGGCTACCCGTATTCAATGCGTGAGCGTCATACGCTCGGGCGTGGTGCGCATGGAGCGCATCCCGAGCGGAAGCACCTGCTCTTACTCATGAGTGATCGTCCCATGAAAGTTCGTCATTCCTTTCTCAAGAAACAGTCGGGTGCAGGCCTCATTGAAGTGCTGGTTGCCGTGCTGGTTGTAACTCTCGGACTGCTCGGCGCGGCTGGCATGCATGTGCGGTCCGTTGAATTCACGCTCGATACGGAGCGTCGGCAAATGGCAGCAATGGTGGCTACCGAATTGCTGGAAACCATGCGCAGCGACGCGAGCAACATTCTTGACGAAAAGGGCATGCCCAAGAGCGAACTCGGTGGTTACAAAAAGGCGGAAGGGACTGCAATGGCGTCGGTCTCGGCTGGCGATTGTCAGCCCCTGACTGCTGATGCGGCGAAGCGCGTCGGTTGCTGGGGAACGCGCGCCATGAAGCTCATGCCCGAAATCACCACGGATACGTTGACGAAGAATTTTTCCGTCACCTCGAACGCCGCTGGACTGGTATCGGTGACGGTAGCCTGGCCTACCAAAAAGGGTGAATGTTTGAAGAAAGATGGATTAGACGATGAATTTTGCACCCTTACGCTGCAATCGCGTCTCTGAACGCATGCCAAGCGCAACCCTGCGTTCGCGGGAACGGGGCCTCACGCTGATCGAGCTGATGGTGTCGATCGCCATCGGCCTCTTCATTGTGCTCGTCGCTACGACGATTTATGTGCAGGGTCTGTCCACAGTGCGCTTTCGCGCGGGACAAAGCGAGAATCTCAACAACTCGCGCTATGCGCTGAGCGTGCTCGACAATGAATTGACCAAGGCTGGTTACCGTCGCGACCCCATGCAGGCCATCGAAGATGCATTTCCGGCCGATGGTGCTGCCAATGCCAATAACGCCTGCCAGTTTGCGAGGGGCCAGTCCGCTTATGCTCCCGACGCCAAGTCGTTGTGTATCCGCTATCAGGCGCGTGACGTGTCCGAGACCGACTGCGCGGGCGTTGATGGCAAGCTAGGTGCCGCGTCGGACGTCTATGTGGCCCTGCCGCCGGCACGGGCCTGTTCATTGAGCGCTATTCGCTGAGCAACGGTGGATTGATTTGTACGGCCGGCAGTAGCGACAAATCCGTGGTGGTGGCCGACGGCGTGAAGGACGTGCATTTCGAATTTGGTGTCGATACCTCTGCCGCTCCAGAGAAGGGGCGGAACGTCGACGAATTCAAGAGCACCGTGCCGGTGGCCGATGAGGTCATCAGATCACTGCGTTACGCGATTCTCATGACGAGTAACGCTAAAAATCTCACGCAAGGCATGGCCTCGTCGATATGTACCCGCTGGACAGACGCGGGCGGCACGGCGGCATCTTGCGATACCAGCAATGGCCAGCTTTATCAGCTCGCGACCGGCACCCTCATGCTGAGGAATTTGATGCCATGACCTTTCCAATGCACAAAAGATATTCCAATACATCACGTCAGCGCGGTGCGGCCCTGATGGTGTCGATGATCATGATCCTGTTGCTGTTGCTGCTCGCCGTTGTGGCCATGCGCAGCGTCACGCTGGAATCGCGTATCACCGCCAACATGCTGGAAAACCAGCGCATGTATGAAGCTGCGGATGGCACGCTGCGCGAGGGTGAGCGCATCATCTTGACGCACGCATTTCCGCTCGAAAAGTGCAAGAGCACCTCTGTGATGGATGGTGTTGTTCCCTGCTACGTATCGGAAGCCAAGGCCGACACACTGAAGCTGGGGAGTGACTTTACCGTCAGTGCCGCGGCGACCGGGCTGACCGTAAAACCTTTGGCTCGCTGGTATCCACGCCAGATCGGAACGGAGTGCCCCAAAGGCAGCAGCGCCACGTCAGCGCTCAATGCAGCGACCGTTGGTTGTACCGAGTATTACGAAGTCAATGCGCAGGCCACTGAACTCACGACTGCGCAAAAGTGTGGACCAGATGGCCTGTGTCTGCGTTCGAGCATCAACATGTTCGTCAAATAAAGAGAAGAGGGAAGCGATCATGATCTACGCCTCAAATTCAACCCGTCGTCCATCGGCCAGACTGGTGCATGCCGTACAGGCAACGGCCATCGTGTCGGGGGCACTGCTGCTCGGCGCCAGCCAACTCGTGCACAGCCAGGCCAACTCCGCCTTGTCGCAAACCCCGCTTTTCGTGAGCCAGGCCCTCGCGCCGCTCAATATGCTGGTGATGGGGCGAGACCACAAGCTGTACTACGAGGCATATAACGACGCTTCCGATCTGAACGGTGATGGCGTGATCGATGTAGGATACAAGCCTGACAAGATCGACTACTACGGCTACTTCAATAGCAACGTTTGCTATAACTATGACAAGTCCGAAACACTGAGCGGAAACGCTGGCATCTTCAAACCGGTGTCGGCTGCAACAGGAACCAACAAGAAGCAGTGCGCGAATGCATGGAGTGGCGATTTTCTGAACTATCTGGGTACCTCTCGGATGGATGCGATTCGCCGTGTACTCTATGGTGGCACGCGGGTGCTTGATACCAAAGGAGATGCGTCGAACGCGGGCCGTACGGTGCTGCAGGCGGCATATGTGCCCCGAGATGCGCATGCCTCGGGAAAAGCCTACGACCCTGTTCGTGACAAAGCTGTCTACCTTATCGAGAACTACACACCTTTGGTTCAGCCGGTGTTTGGTACCCGCCACTTGTTCGCGCTAACGACGCAGGGGGAAACCGCCGACAAACTCACACAAATCCGTGTGCTCAACGACACGCGCTATAAGGTTTGGGATTGGGTGTCGCAGCAGGGCAATGCGGGCCAAAACAATTGTGTCACCACAACTACCAATTGCACGTATTCTGCGGCCGTCAAAGGCTATGATGTCGTGCCTTCAGAAAGCTTCCGCAATCTGACGATTACCACATGGAACAAGCCTGCCAGCGTGGGTACACCCACCACATTGACCGCGATGAACACGATGTTCAATACGCACGCGGTGGCAGCCAATCTCTGCGGTACGGGCTCAGTCTCCGACATCGACGCCACCGGCACTGACAACAATCCGTTTGTTGTGCCTGGCCGTTGCGGTCAAGACAACTACATGACGATCATTAAAGGCCAGATTTTCATCCCCAATGCGGGCACCTACAAATTTGGTATCGACGGAGATGATGCAGTAGACGTAACCATCGGTTCCAACTCTTGGAGCTGGTACGGTGGACACGGTCAAGCTCGCGCAGATTCAACCTTCGAAGCGCATTCCAAATCGGTTTACTTCAGTACAGCCGGGTGGCAGGACATTACCTTCAGGCATATGGATGCCACTGGCGGTGATGGCTGGGGATTGGCGTGGCAATTCGATCAGCCCGCCAATGCCATTGCCGACTACAACGTTCGTGTTGAGGTCTGCCCGGGTGGAACCAGCGACGCCGCTTTGCGCGATGCGAGCTGCAAAGCCTATCCCAATACCGGTGGTCAGGTGACGTACAAGCCAACAGGGCTGTTGCACGATTTCGGGGAAACCGGAAAGATGTATTTTGGGCTGTTGACTGGCTCATATGAGAAAAACATTGCAGGCGGAATCGTGCGCCGCAATGTCGGTAACTTCGCTGACGAAGTGAATGCGCAGACGGGTCAGTTCACGTCGTTACAGGGTGTCGTCTATAACATCGACAATCAACGAGCCATTGGGTACAACGGCTCAACATGGGGTACCTGTGGCTGGATTACGGACAAGGCCATTAGCCAATTGGCAAAGCCATCCGACTGCGCTATGTGGGGAAATCCCATTAGCGAAATGATGTATGAAACCATGCGCTATTTCGGTGGCGCAAACAGTGCATTTGCTGCCTACGATTACGGTACTGGCAGTTCCACGAAGGATGCAACACTGAAATTGTCCAAACCGGCATGGGTGTCACCATACAAGAGCAAAACAGATGGTGGCGGCGGCTACGAACATTGCGCCAAACCCGTGATGACCGTGATCAGCGATATCAATCCGTCTTACGATGGAAAGGTTCCTGGCAGCCGATTCGAATCTACTGCCAACGACCTTTCGGCGCTTGGCGGGTTCGATGCCTCCAGCGAAGCGAATGGCATCGGCGCAGATGAGGGCTTGAATGGCAAAAACTTCTTCATCGGCCAGTCATCCAGCACCAATGCAGATCAGGCGCCGTCCGTCAAACAAGTGTCCGAACTATCTTGGGCGCGAGGCCTGTCCCCCAAGAGCCAAGCAAGGAAGGCACGTACTACTCTGCAGCGGTTGCACGCTTTGCGGCCAAGAACGCGGTTTTCGGAAATGCCAAGGGCAAAAACAAAATGATGACGTATTCGGTGGCGATTGCCTCTCCGCTGCCGGAAATCCGTTTTCCAGTCGGCAACGACAAGTTCATTACCATCGCACCGTTTGCCAAGTCCGTGACTGGCTACAACATTGACCCCGACAAGTTCACTCCAACGAATCAGATCGTTGATTATTACGTCGATAAAATTGCCAACACCGGGGCTTCCGACAAAGACACCAGTGTCAACGGTGGCCGACCTTACGCCGAGTTCCGTATCAACTACGAAGACGTGGAGCAGGGTGCTGACCATGACATGGACGCGATCACACGTTATGTAATCGCGCTTCAGCCAGATAACACGACGGTAAAGATCGACCTGGTTTCAGAGTTCGCAGCCGGTGGCATCGGTCAGCATATGGGTTATGTGATTTCCGGCACCACCACCGATGGCATGTACCTTGATGTGCGTGATAAAGACACGGCATCCGCTTTCTACAAATACAACACTCCGCAGGGCAGGCTCCCAGGTTTTTGCGCGCGCTCAGGTTTGACCTCTGACGATAAAAACGAGTGCACCAATCTTGGCCTGCGTTCGACTCGCTCGTTCACACCGGGTGTCGCAGATTCCGGTAGTTTCCTCAAGGATCCACTGTGGTACGCAGCCAAGTACGGAATTCCGGACCGCGATACCACCAAGATCGTAGGAAACCCGGACAACTACTTTCTGGTTACGAATGCCACGACCTTGAAAGACCAGATGACCAAGGCCTTCAACAGCATCCTGCAGAGCACGACTTCGGTGACTGCAGCGAACGTGAGCCAGACATCATCGACTCTCTCGAATGGGTCATCGATCTATAACACCACCTTTGAAGCCAACTTCTGGAGCGGCGATGTGATTCGGCGTGATCTCGCTACATCCGGCGTGACCACCCGGTGGAGTGCGGCCCAGCAACTGGCAGACAAGGGAGCAAGCGCTCGCAAGATCTTCTACGGAAGCAAGAATGCGGGCGGCGCGCCCGAGTTGGCGGAGTTCACATACCTGAATATCTCGGGGCGCGCGAATGATGCGTCGTGGATCACGACTCTCAACATCAATCCGACAACCTTGGTGCCGGATGGCAAGGCCCAGCAGCGCATCGATTTCATTCGCGGCAATGACGATAAGACGCTGCGCGAGCGTTTCAAGATCGACACCGGTAAAATCAACATACTCGGTGATATCGTGAATGCCTCTCTGGTGCGCGTTCGCGGTGGCACCTATCGCGTAGGCGCAGCAGACAAGCTCGAAGGCAGCACGAAATACCAAGCCTTTGTGACCGCGCAGGCTGCGCAGCCCGAGATGCTTTATGTTGGCTCCAACGACGGCATGCTGCACGCCTTCAACGCCAGCACGGGCGACGAAGTATTTGCGTTCATTCCCTCTTCAACGAAGGCTTCGCTCAACGTTCTGACCTCTGCAAATTACGGTACGTCCACAGGATTGGCGCATCGCTATTTCGTTGACGGCACGCCGACGGTCACAGACGTCTACTTTGGCGGCGATTGGCACAAGGTACTCGTAGGCAGCATGGGAGCGGGCGGTCGTCAGATCTTCGCACTTGATATCACCGACCCGAGCAGCCCGAAGTTGCTTTGGGAGTTCGGCGAAGCGCAGAGCTCGGATATGGGTTACTCCATGCCCCAGCCCACGATTGCTCGACTGAACGATGTGGGTGCTGTGCAAGGCAAATGGGTGGTCTTGCTGCCCAATGGCTATCAGGGACTGAACAGCGCTGCCGGCAACGCCAGCATGTTTGTTCTGGATATTTCCAACGGCAGCGTGATCCGCAAGTTTGATCTGCCCGGCGGCATGACCACCACACCGGGCGGCGGTGAGTTGAACGCGTCGTTGCCGCTCGGCAATGGTCTGTCGCGCGTTTCCGCCGTGGATAACGACAGCGATGGAAAGATCGACATGGCCTACGCGGGCGATCTGGTTGGCAACGTATGGCGTTTTGATTTCAAAAGCGGAGTCGTCACTGACTGGAATGCCAAGCTGTTCTTTGTTGCGCGCGACAAGGATATCAACGGCACGCGCCAGCCGATCACCGCCGCGCCTTATGTGATCAAGCATCCTACCGGCCCAGGTGATCTTGTAATAGTAGGTACCGGTCGCTTTGTGAGTAATGCCGACAAGGAAAGCACGCAGCAACAAACCGTTTATGGCATATGGGACCGTTACAGCGCCAAAGGGGCAACTACGCCAGCGACGCTGCCAACCGCCAGCAAGAATCGCGGCGATCTGCATGCGCAGACATTCACCGGTATCGCGAATAGCGATCCCAACAAGCCGTCCACCAATTTCGAGCTCACAGGCGGCGCGGTCACGTGGTACAAAACCGGTAGCGGCACCACGGATGCGGATGTTTCCAAGTGGGGCTGGGTTGTGAACCTTCCGCGCGCAGGTGAGAAGGTGGTGTATGACATGACGTTGTACGGCAAAAGCCTGATCTTCACGTCGTTGCGTACTTCGGAAGATCCGTGTAAGGCCGACATTGCTGGCACCATCTATGCCATCGATCCTAACGACGGCGGCAAGACCGACCATACGGCGTTCGACATGAACAACGATGGCAAGTTCACTACTGCTGACCAGATCAGCAGCAAGGATGTCAACGGGACCGAGTTTGATCCCGGTAAAGTGACGGCAGCCGGTGGTCAGGCGGTTACTCCAGGCGGTAATGATTCCCTGGGCATCAACGACGGTCTAGACCGTGGCCGCCAAAGCTGGCGTCGTCAGTTGCAGTGACAGAAAAACGTATGCAATGGCAGCGGCTTCGACGCGTCGTCGGGGTCGTCTGCGTGCGGGTGGGAAAAGCAAGGTGCAAGGAGAACTCAGTGCGCGCTAAGGAACAGGGATTCACACTGATCGAATTAATGATCACAGTTGCCGTCGTCGGCATTCTGGCTGCGATTGCATTTCCCTCGTATCAGGAATATGTGATGCGCTCTCGTAGAGTGGAGGGCCAGAAAATGCTCATGGAGGCAGCAGCACGGCAGGAGCGTTGGCGTGCCCAGAATGGCTCATATGCAGACGAAGTGCCCAAACTCAATATACCGAGCAAATCCGAAAACGGGTACTACACGCTCACCGTTGAAACGCCAGTAGCTGGCGACGGCGGCTATACACTGACCGCGAAACCGGAGAGCATTCAAGCAAAAGACAAGTGCGGCACATACAAACTCACGGCCTCTGGCACCAAGAGTGCAAGTGGAACAGCGACCAATTGCTGGCGGTGATCGGTCGGCGCGGACGTAAATCAACTGCGTGGTGCGCGGGCTTCGCAAAAGTGCTCGCGGGGAATCGTTCCAGATCGACCCATGTCTACACAGAAGTACACACATGATCACCTTTGAATTTCTCATCACCTCGCTGATCGTCGTCCTCATTCCCGGCACAGGCGTGATCTACACCGTTTCGGCAGGGCTCGCGCAGGGCCGCAAGGCGAGTATCTTTGCTGCGCTCGGTTGCACGCTGGGAATCGTGCCGCATCTGTTGGCCACCGTGCTCGGCCTCGCTGCCGTCATGCACACCAGCGCGCTTGCATTCCAGGTGCTCAAATATGCGGGCGTTGCCTATCTTTTGTACGTTGCAGTCATGACATGGCGTGGCAGGTCTGCGTTCGCCGTGGATGGAGCCATGTCCAGAACCAACGCGTTGGGCCTGGTGACCAAGGCGTTTTTGCTGAACATCCTTAATCCCAAACTCACGATCTTCTTTCTGGCGTTTCTGCCGCAGTTCGTTGCACCTCAATCACCGCATCCACTCGCCCATCTGTTGATGCTTAGCGGCGTGTTCATGCTCATGACCTTTGCAGTGTTCGTCGTGTACGGATTCATCGCGCACTCGTTTCGCAAGTTCGTCATTGAATCCACCGCAGTGCAGCGCTGGTTGCGCTACGGCTTCGCGTCGGCATTCGCGGGACTGGGTTTGAAGCTGGCCCTTACGGATCGGTGAACTTGTAATTTGCTGGCCCGTCACTCATGCATGGGTTATTTGCTACTCGTGCCACAACGCAACTACGCCCATCAGGTGCAGCAAGCCTATCAATCCGCAAATCGCTGACGACACCAGCCAGAAGCGCATTGAGTTGCCGGGATGTTTGTTGATCACGAACGGGAACGCGACGGCTCGCGCTAGATAGATGCCTGTAATCAGCGTGAGGACGATCCTGGTGAAGGGCAAATCAAACAGGATTCCCGCGCCGGAAAGTGCATAGGCCGACCAGGAAAACAAAACCGCCGCGATGGCAAGCGTCAGCAAATGGGGCTGGATATCCCCGGCTTCTACTCTGCGCGCAATGCGCTCGCCTGCACCGAGCAAGCGATAGGCAGGAGCGCCGACCCCAATACATACCAAATGCGCGACGGCAGCCGCTGCGCTTGACGCCGCTCCAATGATCAAGCCGCATTGCCCCCAGTTGGACAGAGTCATGAACCTCTCCTTTGTCAGGCACCTAAAGTCTGCGTTCGATCTGATTTTTGAATCAGACAGCCGTCGCCGAGGGCATTCATCACCGCAAGCTGCCGATCAAGCCCAGAAGACTGATGGGCAGGAACAATGCCCATTGAGCGAATTGCAGCGGCGGAAGGCGGAAAATGGCAATCATGCCTACGCTCCAGGCGGCAAACAGCGCCGCCAAAGCTGTGGCAAGCAAGGCGACATCATTTCCGCTGGCCGCTAAGCACGAATACGCAAATGCGACCGCCAGTCCCGCAATCACAATGGTCACCAGATGCCAGCAGTAGTAGTTGGTGAATTTTGCAATCGGATCGAGTTCCGAGGACTTTAGCAGCGGTCCAGCGGCCTCCTTACCGCCCATGAACACATGCAGTCCACAGGTGACGGCTGATACAAGCGAAGCTGCGGCAAGCCATAAATTCATGAAAATTCTCCGCACAGAAAAAGACCATATCAGGTTTTGGTGACACAATTGTGCGGACACGTGATTGAGGCCTTTGCTGCCTTCGGCTTGGGGTAGGGCACGCGATCTTTGTAGAGCGCCAACGCCAATCGCCCACAGCAGCTGACTATGCAAATTTTGATCGGTTTGGCTGGACTCGCGAGACGCGCCTCCACGGTGGCGCGTGCCGGTCATTACTTGATGCTAGCCATTTGTTTCATATTGAATTCATTTCAGCGAACTAGCGAATGTCCGCCAGATAGATCTGACGATTCAGAATCAACTCTCTGCCGCTGCCATGCTCCGTCAAGATTCGGTCAATTTTGCTGAGCACTTCTTCGGTTAATTCGCTGATATCCGCATCAACTTTGTCTGCGATGAGTGGTATGCCGCATCATTGGGAGCATCTAGTCGCGATATAGGGTCGGCAGCCATGACCGAAAGGCAGGCAAACGCTGCTTAGCTTCATAGGTTGACCGCAGCGGAGAATGGAAAAAGAGCCCGGATTGTGCCGGGCGCTTTTTCACTAGCTGCGTCGGTAGTTTTTCACCAATTTGGCACAGTGTTCACTGTCAAACGAAAGAGACAAACAAACCTCAAACATCAATATTCCCCGCCCTCAACGCATTGGTCTCAATGAAATCCCGGCGCGGTTCGACTTCGTCGCCCATGAGCATCGTGAACACCCGGTCCGCTTCGATGGCGTCGTCGATCTGTACGCGCAACAGGCGGCGGACGGCGGGGTCCATGGTGGTTTCCCAGAGTTGTTCGGGGTTCATTTCGCCGAGGCCCTTGTAGCGTTGGCGGGCGGTGGTGCGTTCGGCTTCGGAGATGAGCCATTGCATTGCGCTGCGGAAGTCGGTGATCTTTTCTTCCTTGGCTTTTTCGCCTTCGCCGCGCGTGGCCTTGGCGCCTTCGCCGATCAGGCTGCGGAAGAGGTGGGCTTCTTCCGAGAGGGCGGCGTAGTCGGCGCCGTTCACGAAATCCTGCGTGATGATGCTGCTCTTGACGTTGCCGTGGTGGTGGCGGCTGATGCGCAGGATGGGTTTGTCGGTGCGGGTATCGAATTCGCCTGCGACGTCGGCGGGCACGCCGTTGAGATTGAGTTCGCGCAGCTTGAGTTGCAGTTGCACGGCGCTGGCTTCGGCGTCCTGCACGGTGTCGAGCTTGATTTCGACGCCGTCCGCAATGGCGCGCAGGGCTTCTGCGTCCATGAAGTTGGACAGGCGGTCGATCACGTGTTCGGCGTGCTGGTGTTTCTTCGCGAAGTCGGCGAGTTCCTCGCCTTGCAGCACGCGTGAGTCCGCGCCGCCAGTGCTGATGGAGGCGTTGTTGAGCGCCACGCGCAGCAAAAAGGTGTCGAGCGCGAGTGCGTCTTTCAGGTACAGCTCTTCCTTGCCGTTCTTGACCTTGTAGAGCGGCGGTTGGGCGATGTAGATGTGGCCGCGTTCGACCAGCTCGGGCATCTGTCGGTAAAAGAAGGTGAGCAGCAGGGTGCGAATGTGCGCGCCGTCGACGTCGGCGTCGGTCATGATGATGATGCGGTGATAGCGCAGCTTGTTCGGGTCGAAATCGTCCGATGCGCTCTTGCCGCTTTCCGCGCTGGCCTTGCCGATGCCGGTGCCGAGCGCGGTGATCAGCGTGATGATTTCATTGCTGGACAGGAGCTTTTCATAACGCGCCTTTTCGACGTTCAGGATCTTGCCGCGCAGCGGCAGGATGGCCTGGAACTTGCGGTCGCGGCCTTGCTTGGCGGAGCCGCCGGCGGAGTCGCCCTCGACGATGTAGATTTCGCAGAGCGCCGGATCTTTTTCCTGGCAATCGGCGAGCTTGCCGGGCAGGCCCATGCCGTCGAGCACGCCCTTGCGGCGCGTCATTTCGCGGGCCTTGCGTGCGGCCTCGCGGGCACGGGCGGCTTCGACGATCTTGCCGCAGAGAATCTTGGCGTCGTTGGGTTTTTCTTCGAGGTAGTCGGTGAGCGCCTTGGCGACGATGTCCTCCACCGGCGCGCGCACCTCGGAGCTGACCAGCTTGTCCTTGGTCTGGCTCGAGAACTTGGGCTCGGGCACCTTCACCGACAGCACGGCGCACAGGCCTTCGCGCATGTCGTCGCCGGAGACTTCGACCTTGGCCTTCTTGGCGAATTCGTTCTGCTCGATGTATTTGCCGATCACGCGCGTCATCGCGGCGCGCAGGCCCGTCAGGTGGGTGCCGCCGTCACGTTGCGGGATGTTGTTGGTGAAGCACAGAACCTGTTCGCCGTAGCTCTCGTTCCACTGCATGGCCACTTCGACACCGATTTCGGTGCCGGGAATGCCGCCGTAGGTTTCTGCGGGGCGCGAGCCGATGGCGTGGAAGGCCGTGGGATGCAGCACCTTCTTGGTGCCGTTGATGTATTCGACGAAGCCCTTGACGCCGCCAGCGCCCGAGAAATCGTCTTCCTTGCCGTTGCGTTCGTCGACCAGGCGAATGCGCACGCCATTGTTCAGGAACGACAACTCGCGCAGGCGCTTGGCGAGGATTTCGTAGTGGAAATCGTAGTTCTCCTTGAAGATCTCGGTGTCGGGCAGGAAGCGCACTTCGGTGCCGCGCTTTTCCGTCGGGCCGACGATTTTCATTGGCGAGATTTCAACGCCACCCACGACCTCGATGATGCGGTCCTGTACGTGGCCGCGCGAGAAGTCGATCTGGTGGATCTGGCCGTCGCGGCGCACCACGAGCTTGAGCGTCACGGACAGCGCGTTCACGCAGGAAACGCCCACGCCGTGCAGGCCGCCTGAGACCTTGTAGCTGTTCTGGTTGAACTTGCCGCCGGCGTGCAGTTCGGTCAGCGCGATTTCGGCGGCCGAGCGCTTGGGCTCGTGCTTGTCGTCCATCTTCACGCCCGTGGGAATGCCACGACCGTTGTCGATCACGCTGATGGAATTGTCGGTGTGGATGGTGACGACGATGTCGTCGCAGAAACCGGCGAGCGCTTCGTCGATGGAGTTGTCCACCACTTCGAAGACCAGGTGGTGCAGGCCGGTGCCGTCGGAGGTGTCGCCGATGTACATGCCGGGGCGCTTGCGCACGGCCTCCAGGCCCTCGAGGATCTGGATCGCGCCTTCGCCGTAACCTTCGCTTGCGGATGCGGAAGGCGTGGGAGCTGCGCCGCCCTGGTTTGCGGTCGGCTCTTCGGGGGTGGGCTGCGTGTTCTCTGCGGTCATGGAGGAATGCTTTCTTCTCTCGATCAACCAGTCGTTTTCCTGTGTGGAACAGGGCAACTGGCATTAACAATCTGTCGATATTTCAGTCAATCAAATGATCAAATGGCTGCCATTGCTCAAAAAACAAGCAATGGCAGCCTTGAGGTATTGATCGGATGATCAGTGCGTCAATGGGTGTTCCTGCAATCAGATGCGCATGGGCATCACGACGTACTTGAAGTGGTCGTTTTCGGGATGGTGAGCAGGGCGGAGCTGTTGTTGTCCGACAGCTCCACCTTGACCATGTCTTGGCTCATATTGGTGAGCGCGTCGATCAGATAGCTCACGTTGAAGCCGATCTCGATGGCGTCGCCACCGTAGTCGATGTCGAGTTCGTCCACGGCCTCTTCCTGCTCGGCGTTGTTGGACGCCACGCGCAGCAGGCCGGGTTCGAGGTTCAGGCGAACGCCCTTGAACTTGTCGCTGGTCATGATGGCCGTGCGCTGCAGGCTGGACAGCAGCGGCGCGCGACCCAGCGTGATGCTGTTCTTGTGATTCTTGGGAATCACGCGGTTGTAGTCGGGGAACTTGCCTTCGACGAGCTTGGTCACGAACTCCATGCCGCCGAACGAAAACTTCGCCTGGTTGTTGGCGAACTGCATCTCGATGGCGCCGTCGGCGTCGGACAGCAGGCGCTGCAACTCCAGCACGGTCTTGCGCGGCAGGATCACTTCCTGCTTGGGCACTTCGACGTCGAGCGTGGCGCTCGAGAACGCGAGGCGGTGACCATCGGTGGCCACCAGGCTCAGCGTGTTGCCCTCGGCCACGAACAGGATGCCGTTCAAATAGTAGCGGATGTCCTGTACTGCCATGGCGAACGACACCTGGCTCATCAGATTCTTGAGCACCTTCTGCGGCACGCTGAATGCCGGGCCGAAACCGGCGGCTTCCTGCACCAGCGGAAAGTCTTCGGCGGGCAGCGACTGCAGCGTGAAGCGGCTCTTGCCGCCCTTGAGGATCAGCTTGTTCTGGCTCGTCTCCAGACTCACGGTCTGGTCCGAGGGCATGGTCTTGAGGATGTCGATCACCTTGCGCGCACCCACGGTGGTGGTGAATTCGCCGGTGTCGCCGCCCAGCTCGGCGGTCGTGCGGATCTGGATTTCCAGGTCGCTGGTGGTGAGCTGCAAGGCATTTCCTGTCTTGCGGATCAGCACATTGGCCAGGATGGGCAGGGTGTGGCGGCGCTCGACGATGCCGGACACCGATTGCAGAACTGCGAGGACCTTGTCTTGTGTTGCCTTCAGGACAATCATGTCTTCAACCTTGGTTGGTTTTTGAATGCGGAAAACGAAAGAGGGCGGTTGCGTGTCGGGGCTTGCTCCCTCTCAAGAGCCCGGCCCTTTCGCCCAACACGGCATTTTGCCTGTGATCTGAAACAAAATTCATGGCAAATCATCACGAAACGACTAGCCTTTGAGCGTCTGCTCTAGGACATGCAGTTGCTGATTGAGTTCGGTCAGCTGTTGACGCTCACCCGCAATCTTGCGCACCGCATGCAGCACCGTCGTATGGTCACGCCCGCCGAACAGCTCGCCGATCTCGGGCAGGCTCTTCTGCGTGAGTTCCTTGGCCAGGTACATCGCAATCTGGCGCGGGCGGGCGATGCTCGCGGGGCGCTTCTTGCTGTACATGTCGGCGACCTTGATCTTGTAGTAGTCGGCCACGGTCTTCTGGATGTTCTCCACCGAGATCTGGCGATTCTGGATGCTCAGCAGATCGCGCAACGCCTCGCGCGCCAACTGGATCGACACTTCCTTCTGGTTGAAGCGCGAATAGGCGAGGATCTTGCGCAGCGCGCCCTCGAGTTCGCGCACGTTGGAGCGCACGTTCTTGGCAACGAAGAACGCCACTTCCTCGGGCATGTCGGCGTTCTCGACGCGGGCCTTGTTGATCAGGATCGCCACGCGCATTTCGAGTTCGGGCGGCTCGATGGCCACCGTGAGGCCCGAATCGAAGCGCGAGACCAGGCGCTCGTGGATGTTGGCCAGACCCTTGGGGTAGGTGTCCGACGTCATCACGATGTGGCTCTTCTTGGCAAGCAGCGCCTCAAACGCGTTGAAGAATTCTTCCTGCGTACGGTCCTTGTTCGCAAAGAATTGCAAGTCATCGATGAGCAGCAAATCAAGCGAGTGGTAGCGCGCCTTGAAATCGTCGAAGGTGCGGCGCTGGTAGGCCTTAACCACATCCGACACGAATTGCTCCGCATGGATGTAGAGAACTTTGGCGTCAGGCTTGTCGGCCAGCAACCGGTTGCCCACGGCATGCACCAGATGGGTCTTGCCCAGGCCGACGCCGCCATAGATGAACAGCGGGTTGTAGAGATGGCCGGGAGACGCGGCCACGTGCATGGCGGCGGAGCGTGCCATGCGGTTGGCGGTACCCTCGACCAGCGAGTCGAAGGTGAGGGCCGGATTGAGGCGCGAGCGGAACGGCCCGGAGCCATTGTCCTCGGGCGCGGCGGAGGTGGGTTCGGGCGCTGTGACGGTTTCCTTTTCAGCCACGGGCTGAGGTGGAACGTATTTGCGTACAACGCTTTCCCGCTGAGCGAGCGCTAACTCCAGTGGAATCGGCTGGCCATAGAGACCTTCGAGAATCGCCGCGATACGCCCTGCGTACTGCGCGCGAATCCAGTCGAGTTTGAAGCGGTTGGCCACGTACAGCGTGACCTTGGAGAGATCGGGCGCCACCTTGGCGGCCAGCGGTTTGATCCAGGTGTTGAACTGCAGCTCGGGCAGCTCCTGCGCGAGCTGCTCCACGCATGCCTGCCACAGGCCTTGTCCGGCATCCGAGCCGGATTCGTCGTGGGCGGTGTTGGAGGGTTCCTCGATCATTTCAGGGGGAATTCTAATTGTGGATAGGAGGAACGTTGACGGGTTGCCATTGTACCTTCGGGAATAGTTATCCACAATTTTTCCGCAATATCGGCCTCACATCGTCGCGCACTTTTTCGGGCATGCCCGGCGAAGCGTCGGTGTAACCGGCGATGCCCGGGGATTGCAAGAATTTTCCAAGCCTGCAATAATCTCGGGTTTCCCTGAACCTGTTCAGGGTGATCCAGCCCGGGTGGGCCATTTTTTCATCCTTTTTCATCCATGTGTACGCGTAAAGAACGCCTACATATGAGTGCGGAGTGCAATTGAGCAGTTGCTGGGCAATTGTTCGTTTCTCCGTCTTTTGGGTGCCTGATGGTTTTTCCGGGAACGTCTGGCGGGCTGATCGGCCGATCGAAGCCGGGCCTGTAACCGAACTATCAAGGAATTTTTGATCATGAAACGCACTTACCAGCCATCCAAGACCCGCCGCGCACGCACCCACGGCTTCCTGGTCCGCATGAAGACCCGTGGCGGCCGCGCCGTCATCAACGCTCGCCGCGCCAAGGGCCGCAAGCGTCTGGCTGTCTAAGGTCTTGCTGACTGGCGGGCCTCGTCACTCATGACCGCAGGCTCCGGTTGCAACACCTTTCCTGCGCGCAGGGCGTTTTTGTGGCGCTTATGCATCGGTTGAAAACCCGCCCGCAGTTTCAGGCTGCCATGGCGGGTGGAACTGTTTCCAGAACCCCGCATTTTGCCCTGCACCGCCTGGGACTGATGCCCGTTGCCTTGGACACAGCGTCAGCCAGCGCCGATGGGGTGGCTTCCGCCCCGGTTCCGGCAGAGCAGAAAAGCGATGGGTCTGGCCGCGCGCCGCAGGAGCAGCACGTGGCCCAGGCCCTGTTCGCGCTTGCAGGTGGCGAGGTCAGCGAGCCGTGGCTCGGTGCGATGGTGCCCAAACGCTGGGCCCGCCGCGCCGTCACGCGCAACGCCATCAAGCGCCAGATCTATGCCGCAGGTGCCGCCTTCGAGCAGCAGTTGCCGATGGCCGCGCATGTGGTGCGTCTGCGTTCGACATTCGACCGCAAGCAATTCCCGAGCGCCACGTCCGACGCCTTGCGGCTGGCGGTGCGCAAGGAACTCGAGCAATTGTTCACCTACGCCCTGAGTCCACAGTCCCCCAAGGCGAAGGCCGGCGACAAAACCCCTGGCAAGGACGCACGACCATGATCGTGCGTAATACGCTCATGGGGATGGTTCGTGCCTATCGGTTGTTGCTTAGCCCTTGGTTGGGCTCAGCTTGCCGTTTTGAGCCGACGTGTTCGGTTTATGCTCTCGAGGCTCTCGAAAAACATGGCGCAGCAGGCGGCAGCTATCTGACGATCTGCCGGCTGGCGCGCTGTCATCCCTGGTGTGACGGAGGCCACGACCCCGTACCGCAGGAGCCGCCGCGCGCGACGCGGCTGTTTTCTCGGCACATGGCCTCCTCCTCTTCATCCGATTCCTCTTCAACGAAGACTTCATGAACGATATTCGCCGCACCATACTGTGGGTGATATTTGCCTTCTCGCTGGTTCTCCTGTGGGACAAGTGGCAAGTACATAACGGCCACAAGGCCACCTTCTTCCCCGTGCCCGAGCAAAAGGCCGCGCAGCCCGCAGGCGCGGCTGCTTCGGCCGACGCCAGCGTGCCCACGGCATCGGCCGCAGTGGGCAGCGGCGCTGCCGATGTTCCGGGCGCGACGCCCGCACCGGCGGCTGCGGTGGCGGCGCCGCGCCAGGACGTGGTGATCACCAGCGACGTGCTGCGGTTGACGTTCGACAGCGAAGGCGGCTCGCTCAAGCACGCCGAGCTGCTCCAGTATTTCGACAAGTCCGAGCCGCCCAGGCCCGTGGTGCTGTTCGACGATTCGGCCACGCACAAGTATCTCGGACAGACCGGCCTGATCGGCGGTACTTTCCCGACACACAAGACCGCGATGACCGTGCAGCCCGGCGAGCGCGAACTCAAGGACGGCCAGGACTCGGTGCAGGTGCGCTTTGAGTCCGCGGAAGTCGGCGGTGTGAAGCTCGTCAAGACCTACACCATCAAGCGCGGTGCCTATGACGTGACCGTGCAGCACGACGTGGTCAACAACAGCGCCGCCGCCGTCAATCCGCGCCTTTACATGCAGTTGGTGCGTGATGGTTCGGAGTCCGGCGACCAGACGCCTTTCTACTCGACGTTCACCGGCCCGGCCGTGTACACACCCGAGAAGAAGTACCAGAAGGTCACGTTCAAGGACATCGAGAACAACAAGGTCAGCGTGGAGAAGACCTCCAACTCCGGCTACGTGGCCATGGTGCAGCACTACTTCGCCAGCGCTTGGCTGTTGCCGGACGACACCCAGCGCGAAAACTTCGTGAACAAGGTCGGCCCCAACCTCTACGCCGCAGGCGTGATCACGCCGGTCGGCACGGTGGCTCCGGGCCAGACCAAGTCGGTGAGCGCGCGTCTCTTTGCCGGCCCGCAGATCGAACCCATGCTTGAGGCCGAAGCGCCGGGTCTCGAACTGGTCAAGGACTATGGCTGGTTGACGATTCTGGCCAAGCCGCTCTACTGGCTGCTGTCCAAGCTGCACGGCTTCATCGGCAACTGGGGCTGGTCCATTGTCGCGCTGGTGCTGCTTTTGAAGATTGCGTTCTACTGGTTCAACGCCAAGGCCTACTCGTCGATGGCCAAGATGAAGGCCATCAATCCGCGCATTCAGGAAATGCGCGAGCGCCTCAAGGACAAGCCGCAGCAGATGCAGCAGGAGATGATGCGCATCTACCGCGAGGAAAAGGTCAATCCGATGGGCGGCTGCCTGCCGATCCTGATCCAGATGCCGGTGTTCATGGCGCTGTACTGGGTGCTGCAATCGAGCGTGGAAATCCGCAATGCACCGTGGATCGGCTGGATTCACGATCTGTCGGTTCCCGATCCGTACTTCATCCTGCCGCTTCTGATGACGCTGTCGTCGCTGCTGCAAACCGCGCTGAACCCCGCGCCGCCGGACCCGATGCAGGCCAAGCTCATGTGGATCATGCCGCTGATGTTCTCGGTGATGTTCTTCTTCTTCCCGGCCGGCCTCGTGCTGTACTGGCTGACGAACAACATTCTGTCCATCGCACAGCAGTGGATCATCAACACCCGCATGGGGGTTCCGCCGCAATTCAATCTGCCGAAGTTCAAATAGCGGCACGGCACGGTGGACGCTCGCCTGCTTTGAGCGTTTATCCCTAGCTAAATCGCACAACGGCCGCTACGCGGCCGTTGTCGTTTTCGGTAGCATCCCTAGTTCTTTGTTCCATCGTTTTGCGGGCACGACTTTTGCGAGCGAGGTACATCGTCCAGTTCATGGACATATGACTTAACCCATTCAGTCAGGAGTCAGGGATATGAATCCACGAGCGAGTTTCAAGCGCGGCGCATTGGCTGCGGCCATGCTGTTCACCATGGCCGCCACGGCCAGTGCCGTCACCTTGCGCACCGCCGGTGCGAACGACGTTCTCACCACCGACCCGATGGCGCAGAACCATCAGACCACGCACTCCTACATGCAGCAGGTCTACGAAAGCCTGGTGCGCTACGACGACAAATACCAGACCGTTCCGGCGCTGGCCACCAAGTGGACGCAGATGTCCCCCACCCAGGTGCGCTTCGAGCTGCGCAAGGGCGTGAAATTCCATGATGGTGCGCCGTTCACCGCTGACGACGTGATCTTCTCGCTGACGCGTGCGGGCACCAAGCCATCGAACATGATTGCCTCGGTGGCGAGCATTCAGGAGATGAAGAAGATCGACGACTTCACCGTCGACCTGATCCTCAAGGGTCCCAACCCGACGCTGCTGCGTGACCTGACCGAGGCCCGCATCATGAACAAGGCCTGGGCCGAGAAGAACAATTCCGTCAAGTCGCAGGACTATGCGAGCAAGGAAGAAAATTTCGCCTCGCGTAACGCCAATGGCACCGGGCCTTTCCAGCTCGTGAGCTGGCAGCCGGACGTAAAGCTGACGCTCAAGAAAAACCCGAACTGGTGGGACAAGCCCAAGGGCAACATCGATGAGGTGGTGTTCACACCCATCAAGTCGGCCGCCACGCGCTCTGCCGCGCTGATCTCCGGACAGGTCGATTTCGTCGTCGATCCGCCACCGCAGGATCTGGCGCGGATGAAGTCGAGTTCCGACATCAAGATCATCGAAGGCGCGGAAAACCGCACGATCTATCTGGGTCTCGACCAGTTCCGTGATGAACTGCCGGGAGCCGGCACGCCCGGCAAGAATCCGCTCAAGGACAAGCGTGTGCGCCAGGCGCTGTATCAGGCCATCGACATCGCCGGTATCCACGACCGCACCATGCGCGGCCTGTCCGTCAATGCGGGCACCATGGTCGCGCCGATGGTTCACGGCTGGACCAAGGAACTCGATGCGCGCGCCGCGAAGTTCGACGTCGAGGGTGCGAAGAAGCTGCTCGCCGATGCGGGCTATCCGAATGGCTTCTCGCTGAATCTCGAATGCCCGAATGATCGCTATGTGAACGACGAAGCGATCTGCCAGGCCGTCACCGCCATGTGGACCCGCATCGGCGTGAAGACGAATCTCAAGACCGCGCCGATGTCCCAGTACGTCACGCGCGTGATGAATTCCGAAGTGAGCGCCTATCTGTTCGGCTGGGGTGTCGCCACGTTCGATTCGCTGTACTCGCTCGACGCCCTCATGTCGACCAAGGACGGCAAGGGCATTGGTACCTACAACGCCGGCCGCTTCAGCGACGCCAAGCTCGACGGCATGATCAACCAGATCAAGGTCGAGATGGACAGCGCCAAGCGCGACGCGCTGATCAACGATTCGCTCAAGCTGGTCAAGGACGAGTACTACTACCTGCCGGTCCACCACCAGATCCGCCCCTGGGCGATGCGCAAGGGCGTGACCACGCAGCACCGCGCAGACGACCGCCCGATGTTCAACTGGACGACGATGAAGTAGGCAGACGCCGTCATCGACGGAAATTTCCAAGCCCGCGCAAGCGGGCTTTTTTTGTCTTCACGCGCATGGCGAGAACGCGCGAATTCGGTGTTTCCCCTTAAGGAATGAGGCCCTGCACCTATGGAATGATCTAAAAAATTTCAATAAGATAGGCAATTGAGATTTTTTTATCAAAATCGATCAATCCAGCATGACCATCACCACGGAAGACCCGGCCCTGACGATCTCCATCGGTGCCCGCATTGCACGGGCGCGTCCGGTGTTGACGCGCTCGCACCAGCAGATGGCCGACTATGTGCTGGCCCATCCGCTGCAGGCCGCGACGATGCCGGTGGACGAACTGGCCGATCAGGTCGGCGTGTCCATCGCCACGGCGAATCGCTTTGCGCGCGCCATCGGCCTCGATGGCTATTCGATGCTGCGTGCCGAACTGGTGCGCGGCTTCGAGGCGATGCTCGCTCCGGTCGAGAAGATGCGCGCGCGGCTCGAAAAGCCGGGCTCGGTGCACGATGCGTTCGTGGCCGCGCTCGAGGAGAGCCAGCGCAACGTGGCGGCCACGCGCGAGATGCTGGTGCCCGCGTCGTGCGAGGCGGCGGTGCATGAGATTCTGGGTGCGCGACGCGTCTACGTCGTGGGCTTTGGCTCCAGCGGCTGGCTCAGCGGCATGCTGCATCGCTATCTGGAGTCGCATTGCGAGAACGTGCATCTGCTGACCAGTGTCGCGGGATCGTCGCACGGCGCGCGTCTCATGCCGCGCATGAAGACCACGGATCTGCTGATCGCCATCTGCTTTCCGCGCTACATCACCGACACCATCCTGCTCGCGCAAACGGCGCGTGAACGCGGCGTGCGGGTGCTGGCGCTGACCGATGGACCGCAGTCGCCCATCGCCGCGTTTGCCGACTGCTGCCTGTATGCGCAGACCGAAAACTACTACGCAGCGAACTCGGAAGCGTCGATCCTGGCCCTGATCGAGGCGCTCGCAAGCGCGGTTGCGCTACAGGCCAACGAGTCCGTGCAGAGCGCCGCGCAGATGACCGAGTCCGTGCTGCCGTGGCTGCACGGTGCCGAGTCATCGCGCCTGCATCTGCGTGCCGGCGAGCACAAGCATCCATCCCGAACCGCCAACGGCGCGGCGCTCGACACCGCCGCCAGGTCGCGTTCGGCCGAATGACAACGCCATGAGCACCACCAAGAATCCGCTCCACCCGGCCGCCGTGCCCGTGATCGCCATCCACGGCGGCGCTGGCACGTTGACCCGCGCCCATATCAGCGCCGGGCAGGAGCGCGCCTATCACGCGGCGCTGCAGGCCGTGCTCATGGTCGGCCAGAACGTGCTCGCGCAGGGGGCTCGGCGATGGAGGCGGTCTGCGCAGCGGTCACCGAGCTTGAAAATTGCCCGCTGTTCAATGCCGGTCATGGCGCGGTGTTCACGGCGGACGGAACGCATGAGCTTGATGCCGCCGTGATGGACGGCGAGACGCTCGCCGCCGGTGCGGTGGCGGCCGTGATGCGGGTGCGCAATCCCGTGCAGGCGGCGCGCGCCGTGATGCGCGATGGCAAGCATGTGCTGATGATTGGCGACGGAGCCGAGCAACTGGCACGCGCGGCGGGCCTCGCGATGGTCGGCCCGGAATATTTCTTCACCGAACAGCGCCACGCCCAATGGCTCGCGGCACGGGCCAGCAGCGCCGGTGCGGTGCTCGATCACGATGGCGCGGCGGCGCTTGCCTCGCTGGGTGCGCGGCCACTGCACGAGAACCGGAAGATGGGCACCGTCGGCGCGGTGGCGCTCGACGCGCACGGCCACCTCGCAGCCGCCACGTCCACCGGAGGACTCACGAACAAGCGCCCGGGCCGGGTGGGAGACACCCCCAGATCGGTGCGGGCACCTATGCCGATGACCGCGCGGCGGCGGTGTCGTGCACCGGGCACGGCGAGAGCTTCATCCGCGTGGCGGCGGCGTTCGACGTCTGCGCGCGCATGGCCCATGGTGGCCTCTCGCTCGACGCGGCCGCAAACGCGGTGGTGCACGAGGCGCTGCCTGCAATCAACGGCAGCGGCGGACTGATCGCCGTCGACCGGCTCGGCAATGTCTGCCTGCCCTTCAATACCGAAGGCATGTACCGCGGCGTCGCGCGCGTGGGTGCAGAGCCTGAAACCCATATCTACCGCTGAGTCGCACGGCGCACCGGTTTCCCAACGGACACATTGCATGACCATGACGCATTCCCCAGCCGCCAGTTCGCCGCTGATCCTGCCCGAGCATCAGGTGCTTGCAGTGAACGACATGACGATCCGTTTCGCCACTTCGGAGCGCACGGTCGAGGCGGTGCGCAATCTCTCATTTCATGTCGATCGCGGCGAGACGCTGGCGATCGTGGGTGAGTCGGGTTCGGGCAAGTCGGTGACCTCGCTGGCGCTGATGCGCCTCGTCGAACACGGCGGCGGAAAGATCGTGAGTGGCTCGGCCATGCTGCGTCGTCGCGGTGGCTCGGTGATTGACGTCGTCAGCGCTTCGCAGGCGCAGATGCGCAGCGTGCGCGGCGCGGACGTGGCGATGATCTTTCAGGAGCCGATGACGTCGCTGAACCCGGTGTTTACGGCGGGCGACCAGATCGCCGAATCCATCCGCGTGCACCAGGGCAAGGACCGCACCGCTGCGCGCGCCGAGGCCCTGCGCATGCTGGAGCTGGTGCGCATTCCGGAAGCGAGGAACGTGCTCGACCGCTTTCCGCATCAGCTCTCGGGCGGCATGCGCCAGCGCGTGATGATCGCGATGGCGCTCTCCTGCAAGCCGCAACTGCTGATTGCCGACGAGCCCACGACGGCACTCGACGTGACGATTCAGGCGCAGATCCTGCAACTCATCCGGCAGTTGCAGGAAGAAATGCACATGGGCGTCATCTTCATCACGCACGACATGGGTGTGGTGGCCGAGGTGGCCGACCGCGTGCTGGTGATGTACCGAGGCGACAAGGTGGAAGAAGGCACGTCGGAGCAGATCTTCGCGGCGCCGCAGCACAGCTACACGCGCGCCCTGCTTTCCGCGGTTCCCAAGCTGGGGCGATGCAGGGCACCGATTTACCCAGGCATTTCGAGCTGCTGCGTGCCGATGGAACCACCGCATCGGTCGAATCGACGCCCACCGACACGCGCCCCGAAGGCGCAACGCCGATTCTGCGCGTGAAGGACCTGGTCACGCGTTTCGACTTGCGCTCGGGCCTGCTCAACCGCGTGACGCGCCGCGTGCATGCGGTCGAGCACGTGAGCTTTGATCTCTATCCCGGCGAAACGCTGGCGCTGGTCGGTGAATCCGGTTGCGGCAAGTCGACCACCGGTCGTTCATTGCTACGCCTGGTTGAAAGCCAGAGCGGGGCTATCGAGTTCGGTGGGCGCAATATTCTCGATCTGCCGCGCAGCGAAGTGCAGGCCCTGCGCCGCGACATCCAGTTCATTTTCCAGGATCCGTTTGCATCGCTCGACCCGCGTCTCACCGTCGGATTCTCGATCATGGAGCCGCTGCTCGTGCACAAGGTCGGCACGCGTGACGAGGCGCAGAAACGCGTCGACTGGCTGCTGGAAAAAGTCGGCCTGCCGCGTGAATACGCGCAGCGCTATCCGCATGAATTTTCAGGTGGACAGCGTCAACGTATCGCGATTGCGCGCGCGCTCGCGCTCAACCCCAAGGTGGTGGTGGCCGATGAATCGGTGTCCGCGCTCGATGTGTCGATCCAGGCGCAGATCGTCAATCTGATGCTCGATCTGCAACGTGAACTGGGCGTGGCGTTTCTCTTCATTTCACACGACATGGCCGTGGTCGAACGCGTCAGCCACCGCGTCGCCGTGATGTACCTTGGCCGCATCGTGGAGATCGGCCCGCGCCGTGCGATTTTCGAGAACCCGCAGCACGACTACACCAAGAAGCTCATGGCCGCTGTGCCGATTGCCGACCCGACGCGCCGCTTCATCCGGCGCGAACTGCAAGCGGGTGATATTCCCAGCCCGATCCGCGCTGTCGGCGAGGAGCCGGTGGTGCCAGCGATGGTGCAGGTAGGCCCGGATCATTTTGTCGCGCCGCCCCTGATCGCCTGAACGGCGGCGCGTTCCAGCGCGCGTTTCACTTCATTGTTTATTCACCGGAGGTTTTCATGACACACAAGGTTTCCACCCAACGCATTGCACAGAGTCTGTTGGCACTGGCCGCGATTGCAGCTTCCAGCGCGGTGCTGGCGGCGCCCACAAACCCCGTGCTGGCCATCGCCTATCCGCCCGAAACGCTGGACCCCTACAACACCAACACGACCATGACGACGGCCGTGACGAAGACGTTCTACGAAGGTCTGTTCCAGTTCGACAAGGATCTCAAGGTCAAGAACGTGCTGGCCGAGAGCCATGAGGTTTCCAAGGACGGTCTCGTCTACACCTTCAAGCTCCGGAGCGGTGTGAAGTTTCACGATGGCAGCGACTTCAATGCCGAAGCCGTGAAAACCAATCTCGAACGCGTGATGGATCCGGCCAACCGGCTGCTGCGCATCACGCAGTTCAATCGCATCTCCAAGGTGGAGGCGATTGACGCGCTCACCGTGCGCATCACGCTCAAGGAAGCCTTTGGTCCGTTCATCAACTCGCTGGCACACGCCTCGGCAGCCATGATCTCGCCGACCGCGCTCAAGAAGTGGGGCAGCAAGGACATCGCCTTCCACCCGGTGGGCACCGGCCCGTTCGAATTCGTCGAGTGGAAGCAAACCGAATCCATCATCGGCAAGAAGTTTGCCGGTTACTGGAAGAAGGGCTATCCGAAGGTCGAGCAGATCATCTGGAAACCGGTTCCCGAAAACAATACCCGCGCCGCAATGCTGCAGACCGGCGAGGCCGACTTCGCGTTCCCGCTGCCCTACGAACAGGCCGACAACCTGAAGAAGAACGACAAGGTCAACGTCGTGAACACGCCGTCGATCATCGTGCGCTTTTTGAGCCTGAACATGCTGCAGAAGCCGTATGACAACCTCAAGGTGCGTCAGGCGATTGCCTATGCCATCAACAAGGAGGCGCTCGCCAAGGTGGCATTCGGTGGCTATGCGGTTCCCGCGCAGGGCATCGTCCCGCAGGGCATTCAGTACGCCGTGAAAATGGACCCGATTCCCTACAACGTCGCCAAGGCCAAGGAACTGCTCAAGGAAGCGGGCCTGCCCAACGGCTTTGAATCGGTGATCTGGAGCGGCTACAACAACACCACGAGCGTGAAGGTCGCGCAGTTCGTGCAGCAGCAGCTCGCGCAGGTCGGCATCAAGCTCAAGGTGCAGATTCTCGAGCCCGGTCAGCGTACGGAATTGGTCGACGCATGGCCTGATCCGAAGACTGCGGGCGTGCGCATGTACTACATCGGCTGGTCCTCCTCCACGGGCGAGGCAGATTGGGCGCTGCGTCCGCTGTTCGCGACCGAAGCCTGGGCGCCCAAGCTGCAAAACGTGGCGTACTACAGCAATGAAGTGGTGGACAGCGGCATCGCCAAGGCGCTGGTCACCAACGATTCCAACGAACGCGCAGCGCTGTACAAGTCGGTGCAGGAGCAGCTCATGAAGGATCTGCCGCGCATTCCTCTGGTCACCGAAGTGAATCTTTCGGGCCATTCCAAGCGTCTGTCTGGCGTACACGTGATGCCCGACGCGAACATCAACGCGGATGAGATCTCCGTGAAGTAAGGCCTCCTCCTGCCTCACGCGCCGTCAACCATGGTGCGTGAGGCGGATTTCCGGTTGATTTCTAGATTTTCTGCTGCAAGCGCAGCAACGCTTTCATGCTGAATTACTTCCTCAAGCGGCTGATCGGCCTGCTGCCCACACTGCTGATCGTTGCGGTGCTGGTGTTCCTGTTCGTCCACATGCTGCCCGGCGATCCCGCGCGGCTGGCTGCGGGCCCGGAGGCCGATGAAGCCACCGTGCAGGTCGTGCGCAAGGAACTGGGACTGGACCAGCCGTTGCCAACGCAGTTCGTGCACTTCTTCACGCGCATGTTGCAAGGCGATTTCGGCACCTCGATGATCACCAATCGTCCGGTATCGGCCGAGATTGCGGAACGCTTCATGCCGACGCTGTTGCTCACCATCACGAGCATGGTGTGGTCGGTCATCTTCGGCATGGGGATCGGCATCATCTCGGCGGTGTATCGCAACCAGTGGCAGGACCGGCTCGGCATGGCGATTGCGGTGTCCGGCATTTCGTTTCCCGCGTTCGCGCTGGGCATGTTGCTGATGCAGGTTTTTTCGGTCAACCTCGGCTGGCTGCCCACGGTGGGCGCCGATAGCTGGAAACACTACATACTTCCGTCGATCACGCTGGGCGCGGCGGTTGCGGCGGTGATGGCGCGTTTCACGCGCGCGTCGTTCGTTGAAGTGATCAACGAGGATTTCGTGCGCACCGCGCGTGCCAAGGGCTTGAACGAGCGCGTGGTGATTCTCAAGCACTGTCTGCGCAACGCGATGATTCCCGTGATCACCATGATGGGCCTGCAATTCGGCTTTCTGCTGGGCGGCTCGATCGTGGTCGAGGCCGTATTCAACTGGCCCGGCGTGGGCCGTCTGCTGGTCGATGCCGTCAACAAGCGCGACTACCCAATGATCCAGACGCTGGTGCTGATGTTCTCCCTTGAGTTCATTCTGATCAATCTGGTGGTGGACATGCTCTACGGCTACATCAACCCCACCATCCGCTACAAGTAAGCAACGCAGCAGGACACAAGCGAAATGACCACATCCCCGATCTCTCCGGCGCCCGTTGCTGCGACCGTCGCCACGGCGCAGGACGCGCGCGTGCGCACGCCGTGGCGCGAGTTCTGGCGCAAATTCAAGAAGCAGCATGTCGCCGTGGCGGCGCTCGTTTTCGTGTTGCTGCTGGTGGTGATTGCGGTGCTGGCGCCGTATCTCTCGCCGTTCGATGCCGAGAATTATTTCGACTACGACAGCCTGAATGAAGGTCCTTCGGCGAAGCACTGGTTCGGCGTCGATCCGCTGGGCCGTGACATCTTCAGCCGCATTCTCATGGGCACGCGCATTTCGCTCGCGGCGGGCGTGGTGTCGGTGGCCATCGGCTGCCTGGTCGGCACGACGCTTGGCCTGCTCGCGGGATATTACGAAGGCTGGTGGGATCGCATCGTGATGCGCATCTCCGACGTGCTGTTCGCGTTTCCCGGCATCCTGCTCGCGCTCGGCGTGGTGGCGATTCTGGGCAGCAGCATGGTCAACGTGATCGTCGCGGTGGCGGTGTTCAGCGTGCCGGCGTTTGCGCGACTGGTGCGCGGCAATACGCTGGTGCTCAAGCGCATGACCTACATCGAATCCGCGCAAAGCATTGGCGCGAACGACTGGACGATCATCATGCGCCACATCCTTCCGGGCACGATCTCGGGCATCGTGGTGTATTTCACGATGCGCGTGGGCACCTCGATCATCACGGCGGCCAGCCTGTCCTTTCTCGGCATGGGCGCGCAACCGCCGACGCCCGAGTGGGGCGCGATGCTCAACGAAGCGCGAGCCGACATGGTGAATGCGCCGCACGTGGCGCTGTTCCCGAGCCTTGCGATCTTTCTGACCGTGCTTGCATTCAATCTGCTCGGCGATGGCCTGCGCGACGCGCTCGATCCCAAGATTGATCGCCAGACATGACGACCTCCCACACGCAGCCGCCGCGCATCGGACAGCTCGCATCGGGTGCGCGCGATGCAATCACGGACGTTGCGGGTGTCACCGTTGGCAGCGTCACGCTCGCCGACGATGGCGTGCAGACCGGCGTGACCGTGATCCGTGCGCACGCACAGGACGCGTTTCGCCACAAGGTGCCGGCAGGGGTCGTGGTGATCAACGGGTTTGGCAAGAGCGTGGGGCTCATGCAGCTCGAAGAACTCGGGCAACTGGAAACGCCGATTGCGCTGACCAACACCTTCAGCGTCGGCGCGCTTGCGCAGGCGCAGATCGCGCAATGCGTGCGTGACAACCCGGAGACGGGCCGCACGCTACCCACCGTGAATCCGTTGGTGCTCGAATGCAACGACGGCTATCTCAACGACATCCAGCGCATGGCGGTGACGGCGCAGCACTATGAACAGGCCTTGCGCTGTGCGGGCGAGGTCGTGGAGCAGGGCTCGGTGGGTGCGGGGCGCGGCATGTCGAGCTTTCAGTACAAGGGCGGCATCGGCTCGGCATCGCGCCGTGTGGGGCTGGCCGATGGCACGAACTACACCGTTGGCGCGCTGGTGCTTTCCAACTTCGGCGTTCGCGCCAATCTGTTGTGGGGCGGCGAGCCGCTCGGGCAAAGATTGGCGACCGGCGACGCGCCGGTGCAGCGCGCGGAAAAGGGCTCGATCATCATGGTGCTCGCGACCGACGCGCCGCTCGACGCGCGCCAGTTGCATAGACTCGCGTGGCGCGCCGGCGCGGGCTGGCGCGCACTGGCTCGGTGTTCGGCCACGGCAGTGGCGACATCGCGCTCGCGTTCTCGACGGCCTACACCTTGCCGCATCTTCCCGACGCGCCCATGCCGCGCATTGCCATGGTGCACGAGGCCCTGCTCGACGGGTTTTTCCAGGCCACCGCCGACAGCGTGGAGCAGGCCATCATCCATGCGCTCTGGCACGCCAGCCCGGTCACTGGGCGTGATGGCAACCACCGTGCGTCGCTGCGCGACGTGCTCTCGACCCTGGGCGCATGAGCCCTTTCTTTCAAGCCCTATGAAGATTCTGATTTCCGTTGATATCGAAGGCGTCGCCGGTGTCTACCACCAGGAACAGGTGCGCGCCGGAAACGTCGAATACGAGCGCGCGCGGCGCTTGATGGCCGCCGAAGCCAACGCGGCGATTGCCGGTGCGTTCGATGCGGGCGCCACCGAGGTCTATGTGAACGATTCACACGGCGGCTTTCGCAACATGCCGCCCGACCTGCTCGATGCGCGTGCACAGGCCATCCAGGGCAAGCCGCGCTATCTCGGCATGGTCGCGGGCGTCGAGCTTGGATTGAATGGCCTGTGCTGCATTGGCTACCACTCGCGCGCGCAGGGGCGCGGCATTCTGGCGCACACCATCAACAGCTTTGCGTTCTCGCGGGTCAGCATGAATGGCGTGGAACTCGGCGAGGCGGGCATCTATGGGGCGCTCGCGGGCGCATATGGCGTGCCGGTGATCGCGGCCTCGGGTGACAACGTGTTCATCAGCGAAAACCGGGGGCTGTTTCCGCACGCGGAATTCGTGCAGACCAAGCGCGCCACCGGCCTGACCTCGGGCATCAGCCTGTCGCCCGAGCAGTCGTGCGCCGCGATCAAGGCGGGCGTGGCGCGTGCCGTGGCGCAGGCGTCGAGCGCGCAGCTGCCGCCATTCGTGATTCAAGGGCCGATCACGGTCGATCTCGTCACTCAGTCGCCGATGCTGGCCGATCTGTTCTGTCAGTGGCCGACGCTTGAACGCGTGGATGGTCTCGCGGTGCGTTTCACCGCGCCCGAAATCGAATCCGCGGTGCGCATGCTCAATTGCCTGTCCGCCATGTCCAGCATGTTGAAATAGCGAGCACCATGAACGATGTCACGCAGCCCGTGAGCAGAACCGTCGGAATCCTCGCAGGCATGGGCCCGGCCGCCGGTGTCGATTTTGTGCGCCTGTTTGTGGCGGCGTGCGAGAGCTGGTTGCGCGAGCATGGTCATCCCGTGCTCGATCAGTCCTATCCCGAGCACTGGATGGCGCAGTTGCCCGTGCCGGATCGCACGCTCGCGTTGTCCGATGCCAGCGCCGAGCAGCCGCTCGATGCCATGGCGCGAGGACTTCGGCAACTCGCATCGCTCGGCGCCACGGCCATTGCCATTCCCTGCAACACCGCGCACGCCTGGCACGCGGCCCTTCAGGAGCGCGTGCCCGAGGTCGAACTGCTGCACATCGCGAGCGAAACGGCCACCGACGTCGAACGCCGCGGCCTCGCTCGCGTGGCCTTGCTGGCCACCGAGGGCACCTATGGAGCGGGCCTGTACGGCCACGCGTTTGACGCGCTCGGCATCCAGTGCCTGCTGCCCGATCAAGCCGCACGAAAGCGACTCATGCAGGGCATCTACGACGGCGTGAAGGCCGGGGATCTGGCATTGGCGCAGCAGTGCTTTACCGAAGTCGGCGAGCAATTGCGCGCGCAGCATGGAGACATCGCGCTGGTCATGGCCTGCACCGAGATCCCGCTCGCCCTGCCTCAGGCGCCTGCTGCACGCGGCTGGACATTGATCGATCCCACGGCGATTCTGGCGAATGCTCTGGCACGCAGGGCCTACGCACGGGCGTGATGCCGGGATGTCGTGGACGGGGCCTGAGCCCTGATAATCAGGGCTTGTTGATCGTCCCCGAGAAAGCCACTCATTTCATGTTCGCCCGCCATCTGGATCCCATCGTCGCCATCGCCACCGCTCCCGGACGTGGGGCCGTGGGCATTGTGCGGGTGTCGGGCCGGTCGATGGGCGCGTTTGTGGAGTTGCTGCTCGGGCGCAAGCCGCGCGCGCGCGAGGCGCACTATCTGCCGTTTGCGGACGCGGCGGGGCAGGCCATCGATCATGGCCTTGCGCTGTTCTTTCCGGGCCACACAGCTACACGGGCGAGGACGTGCTCGAACTACAGGCGCATGGCGGCCCGGTCGTGCTGCAATTGCTGGTGGCGCGCTGCCTTGAATTGGCGCGCACCGCGCTTCCGCGCTTGCGACTGGCCGAACCGGGTGAGTTCACCGAACGGGCCTTCCTCAACAACAAGATGGATCTGGCGCAGGCCGAGGCGGTTGCCGATCTGATCGATGCCAGCACCGAGGCGGCGGCGCGCAGCGCGGGACGCTCTCTGTCCGGCGCGTTCTCCAACGAGATTCACACGCTGCGCGACGCGTTGATTCATCTGCGCATGCTGGTGGAGGCGACGCTCGATTTTCCGGAAGAGGAAATCGACTTTCTGAAAAAGGCCGATGCGGCAGGGCAGCTGGAAAGACTCCAGACCCAACTGGCTGCCGTGATGCAGCGCGCGCAACAGGGCGCGCTGCTGCGCGAAGGCATCAAGGTGGTGATCGCGGGCAGCCGAACGCGGGCAAGAGTTCGCTGCTCAACGCACTGGCCGGCGCGGAACTGGCCATCGTCACGCCGATTGCGGGCACGACGCGCGACAAGGTGCAGCAGACGATTCAGATCGAAGGCGTGCCGCTGCACGTGATCGACACGGCGGGCCTGCGCGAAAGCGACGACGAGGTCGAGAAGATCGGCATCGCGCGTGCCTGGGATGAGATCAAGGCCGCCGACGCCGTGCTGTTCCTGCACGACCTGACGCGTGCGAACGAGCCTGACTACGCAGCCGCCGATGCGCAGATCGCGTCCGAGCTTGCCGGTCAATTACACGAACAGGTGCCGGTGATCGATGTCTGGAACAAGACCGACGCGGCGCAAAGCGTATCGAACGCGACGGTCGATCTGCCGCCGGGGCGCGTGGCGCAGGTGCAGTTGTCGGCGCGCACCGGTGATGGCCTGGAGGCGCTGCGCCGCACGCTGCTCGAAATTGCCGGTTGGCAGTCGACCTCCGAGGGCGTGTACATAGCACGCGCGCGCCACATTGCGGCGCTGCGCGAGGTGGATGCGCATCTGATGGAATCCGCCGCGCAGATCCACTCCGACCACCCCGCGCTGGATCTGCTGGCCGAAGAATTGCGCCTTGCGCAGAACGCGCTCAATACGATTACGGGAGAGTTCACCTCGGACGATCTGCTCGGGGTGATCTTCTCGTCGTTCTGCATCGGCAAGTGACGGCGCTGATTTCGGCAAAACACTCAACAGGACAACTCGCCATGCCGCGCTTTGCCGCCAACCTGTCGATGCTCTACACCGAGCTGGAGTTTCCGGACCGGTTTGGCGCCGCCGCTGCCGACGGTTTTGAGGGTGTCGAGTTTCTGTTCCCTTATGCGTTTGCGCCGCAATTGCTGGCGCAGCGGCTGCAGCAGCACCGACTGAGCCAAGTGCTGTTCAACGCGCCGCCGGGCGATTGGGACGCGGGCGAGCGCGGCACGGCCTGCCTGCCGGGACGCGAGACGGAATTCCGCGACGGCATCGGGCTCGCGCTCGGCTATGCGCAAGCGCTGGCCTGTCCGCGCGTGCATGTGATGGCGGGGCTGGTTCCCGAGGGCCTTGATCGCGCCGACGCGCACCGCACGTACGTCGGAAATCTGCGGCATGCGGCGCGGCTCGCGGGCGAACAGGGCGTGGACATCATGATCGAGCCGATCAACGCGCGCGACATGCCGGGCTATTTTCTGTCGCGCCAAGAGGCCGCGCACGCGCTCGTCGACGAGATTGGCGAATCCAACGTCCGGGTGCAGATGGATCTCTATCACTGCCAGATCGCCGAGGGCGACCTGGCCGCGAAGCTGCGGCGGTTTCTGCCGACCGGGCGGGTCGGCCATATGCAGATCGCCGGAGTGCCCGAGCGCCACGAACCCGACATGGGTGAGGTCAACTATCCCTATCTGTTCGAGTTGATCGACCAACTGGGCTTTGACGGCTGGCTGGGCTGTGAATATCGACCGGTGCGCGGAGCCGTGCCGGGTGGCACGAGCCAGGGACTTGGGTGGCTGCGCAAGTGGCGCGGCGCAAACAAGACTTGAGTAATCTCGCGGAACTGATTAAATTGTGGGCAAACGTTTCCTAACTCACGCATTCGCGCGCGACGCCGGAGCATTCCGGGAGGGCTTGCGCGCACGCATGCTGGTTCCCTTTTCATCTTCACATAAGCTTCCACGCCATGAATACGATAGTCACAAGAAGCGATGGCAAGGCAGATCTGCATGGGTTGGTGCAAGCCATCAGTCACGCCACGGCGGAAGACAGCCTGAACAATCTGCTCAACAGCGAGCAGTGGGAATTGCTGTCTTCCTATGTCCTGCCGGTATCGTTGCCTGCGGGCAGGTCCTGTTCCAGCAGGGAACGACCGATCGCACGCTGTTTCTTCTCGAAAGCGGCTCGCTGAGCGTGCATTTCGAGGACGACAAGCAGCGCCTGCGACTGGCCATCGTCGGCCCGGGATCGGTGGTGGGAGAAGGCGCCTTCTTTTCGCATCTGCCGCGCTCGGCCACGGTGCAGGCGGGCACACCATGCAAGCTGTGGAGTCTCCCGGCCATGCGCTTTACCGAGCTGTCGAACCGCCAGCCGGCGGTGGCGCTGCATCTGGTGATGGCCGTGGGGCGGTATTATCCAAGCGCCTGGGCAATCGCAAGCGCCGCGTGGCGTCAACCTGATTGACCCATTTTTCGGGCTAGCGCTTCCCTCCAAAAGACTGGCGAACTTCTAGCGCCCCGAATAGCACGCGCCGAGGTTGCGCTGTACACTTACTTGCGCATTTTTCAAATTTGCGCTTCTTTTCAGGTGCGCCATGTCTTTTCTCAGTTGGTTTTCTAGAAGCCCATCCAAGGGTGCGCCGACGCGCAAGCCGTCTTCCCACCCCTCACCAACGGCCGCGGCAGCAGCGACGGCTGCGCAGCCGCGCGCGCCCAAGGTCGCAGACCAGGCCGAGCAGCTCGCGCGCAAGAATGTCCGCATGGAGCGCCGCGAAGCCCTGTACATGGTGGTTCGTGACGCGATGGTGCGTGCCGGCGTGTTGTCGGCAGGCTACAAATTCAAGGTGTTGTCGTTGGACCCTCAGGGCCTGCAGTTCGTCGTGATGATCGATCTCGCACGCGAATATGGCTCCAGCACGGCTCGCTTGGGTGAAATCGAGAGCCTGATCATCCAGAGCGCCAAGACGCGTTTTGAAATTCTCGTGACGGCGGTGTACTGGCGCATGCATGACAACTCGGCCGTGGGCCTGCACATGCGCCGCGCGACGGACAAGGAATCGGGACCAGCCACTGCGTCGGGCACGCCCAACACGATTCGCGCGCCGATCATGCCGGTGGGCTCGTACGAGGCGCGGGCGTCGGCGCCAGCGCCGCTGCGCGCCAATTCCGGACTGACGCCGCTTGCCAGTCTGCGTGCGCCGCTGGAGAGCGCCAGAAGTCCCCTGCTGGACAGAACTGCCGCAGCGCCCGTATCTCCCACAACTCCTGAGGCCGCCCGCAGGCCAGCGCCCGCAGCATCGCTCAGCGCCCGAAATGGCGCGCCCGGCGCGGGTCATTTCGATCCGATCGAGGACGATGAAGTGGCCGCATTCAGGCGCGCGCTCCACGGCATGGCGGCGGGGGGGCGGCGCGGCCCAATGCCGCAGCGGATCGTCCCGGCACCACGGTGCGCAGCGGCCCGATGACGCGCTCGCCGTTGCTGCAACCTTCGGGCTCGTCGAGTTTCGCGGATACGGTGATGCCCGCCGACTCGGCCAGTTCCGACCTGAGCGCCACGCAATACGGCGATCTGTAGCCGCGGCAGAGCGAACCGGCGCGCGAATGCGCGGGTTCAGTGCCCGTCGAAATCCACCAGGTTGAAAATCTTCAGCCCCGATGCGCGCAGGCGCGTGGAACCACCCAGCTCGGGCAGATCGACGATGGCGGCGCCCTCGGTCACCGTGGCCCGAGCCGTTCGAGCAGGTTCTTGCCCGCCATCATCGTGCCGCCGGTGGCGATCAGGTCGTCGATCAGCAACACCCGGTCGCCGCGCTGGACCGCATCGGCGTGCAGTTCGACCGTGGCGCTGCCGTATTCGAGTTCGTAGGTTTCTTCGACCGTCGTGAAGGGCAGCTTGCCTTTCTTGCGTATCGGCACGAAGCCGACATTGAGTTCATACGCGATCACCGCGCCGATGATGAAGCCGCGCGCATCGAGGCCCGCGACGATGTCGGGGCGCATGGACTTGTCCATGTAACGGTGCACGAACGCGTCGATGAGCACGCGAAACACCTTGGGGTCCTGCAGCAGCGGAGTGATGTCGCGAAACTGCACGCCCGGCGCAGGCCAGTCGGGCACGGTGCGGATGTGCTGGCGCAGGTATTCGTTGACGCTCAGTGACTGCTGCATGATGGTGTGGCCGTGCGTGAGAAAAAGAGAGAAGAGTGGGGAGGAAGACAGGAAGGGGTGCGGGCGAACCTCGTGCCCCTCACTTGCCGCGCAGCAGCAGGTCTTCCGTCAGGGCCAGCGCCCTGGGCAGGCCGCGCAGCACCAGTGTATCGCCTTCGCCGAGCAGCGACGGGTCGGCCATGTCGGCGCTGACTGAGCCATTGGCGCGCCGTACGGCGACGAATTGCACCTCGCGCGAACCCAGAGCCAGTTCATGCAGCGCACGGCCGAGCGCGGCGGCACCCGAGGGCAGCGTGAATGATTTCAGCCGCTCCTGATCGAGTTCCGCAGGCGTGTCGTCGTCCGCACCATGGAAGTAGTCGCGCAGCAACTGGTAGCGGCCCTCGCGCTGCTCGCGCACCAGCCGGATCACGCGGCGCATCGGCACGCCCACCAGCGCGAGCGCATGGCTTGCCAGCATCAGCGAGCCTTCGATGGCCTCGGGCACGACCTCGCTCGCGCCCGCGAGCTGCAGCTTGTCGAGGTTGGCATCGTCCACCGTGCGCACGATGACGGGCACGCCCGGCGCATGCTTCTTGATGTTGGCAAGCGTCTTGAGCGTGGCGTGGGTGTCCAGATGCGTGATCACCACGGCGCTCGCCCGCGCCAGCCCGCCGCCATCAGCGCCTGAAGGCGTGTGGCGTCGCCATAGACCACGGATTCACCGCCCGCGGCCGCCTGACGCACGCGATCCGGGTCGAGGTCGAGCGCGAGATAGGGAATGTGCTCCAGCGTCAGAAGCCGTGCAAGGTTCTGCCCCGAGCGTCCGTAGCCGCAGATGACCACGTGGTGATCGGTATTGATCGCCTGCCGCGCGATCTGCGTCATCTGTAGCGACTGCTGCAACCAGTCGCTTGCGGCGAGCCGCATGACGATGCGATTGCTGTACTGGATGAGCAGCGGCGTGAACAGCATCGACACGACCATGGCCGCGAGAATCGGGTTTTTCAGTGCCGGTTGCACCAGCCCTGCGCCGTGCTCAGCGACAGCAGCACGAAGCCGAATTCCCCGGCCTGCGCCAGATAGATGCCGGTGCGCAGCGACACGCCGGCCGTCGATTTCATGGATCGCGCGATGGCGAAGATCACGATGCCCTTGACCAGCATCGGCACGATCAGCAGCAACAGCACCAGCGCCCAGCGCTCCACGAGAATATGCCAGTCGAGCTGCATGCCAATGGTGATGAAGAACAGGCCGAGCAGCACGTCGTGAAACGGGCGGATATCGGTTTCCACCTGGTGCTTGTATTCGGTTTCCGACACCAGCACGCCCGCGATGAAGGCGCCGAGCGCAAGCGACAACCCGGCCAGTTCGGTGAGCCACGCGAGCCCCAGCGCGAACAGCAGCAGGTTGAGCATGAACAGCTCTTCGCTGTGACGGCGTGCCACGAGATTGAACCACCAGCGCATCAGGTGCTGACCGCCGGTGAGCAGGATGGCGATCAGGGCACCGGCTTTGAGCATTTCGAGCGGCAGCGCCCAGATCAGCTTGTCGGGATCGGTGCCGAGCGCGGGAATCAGGATCAGCAGCGGCACCACGGCCAGATCCTGAAACAGCAGGATGCCCATCACGCGGCGGCCATGTTCGGTCTCCAGCTCGGCGCGCTCGGCCATCATCTTCACGACGATGGCGGTGCTGCTCATCACCAGCGTGCCCGACAGCGCCACGGCGGTCTGCCAGCTCATGTCCCAGACGCGGCCCACGAAACGCGAGAGCAGCATCAGCCCGATGAACGACAGCAGCATGGTGAGCACCACCTGCATGAGGCCCAGGCCAAACACGAATTTGCGCATCGCCCGCAGCTTGGGCAGGCTGAATTCCAGGCCAATGGCGAACATCAGGAACACCACGCCGAACTCGCCGAGATGGCGCACGCCTCGGAATTGCTCGCCAGCGCCAGCGCATGCGGGCCGATCAGCACTCCGGCCGCCAGGTAGCCGAGCATGGGTGGTTGCTTGAGCGTGCGGCAGACGACGACGGCCAGCACGGCGGCGAGCAGGTAGAGCAGGGTGAGGGCCAATGAGGACATGTCCGATGCTAAACGAGCCAAAGGCAGATGCGCCCTATAAAATTCCCGAATGTCTTCCTCTTTATCCATTCCGCCCCTTTCGTTCGACCCGGCCCGCGCATTGCAGTTGGCCCGGGAGGCGTTGCGGGACGAGGCCCATGCGCTCGTGGCCCTGTCCGATCGCGTAGGGGAATCCTTCGTCAACGCGGTTGAGCGCATCCTCGCCACTCCCGGCCGCGTGGTGGTCATGGGCATGGGCAAGAGCGGCCATGTGGGCCGCAAGATCGCGGCGACGCTGGCATCCACCGGCACACCGGCATTTTTCGTGCATCCGGCCGAGGCCAGCCATGGCGATCTCGGCATGGTCACTCAGGGCGATCTGGTGCTTGGCATTTCCAACAGCGGCGAGGCCAATGAACTGACCGTGCTGCTGCCGGTCCTCAAGCGCCAGGGCATTCCGCTGGTCGCCATGACCGGTGGCATGGAGTCCTCGCTTGCCAAACATGCCGACGTCGTGCTCGACAGCGGCGTGGAGCGCGAGGCCTGCCCGCTGAACCTCGCGCCGACCACCAGCACCACCGCGCAGATGGCGCTCGGCGACGCGCTGGCGGTGGCGCTGCTCGACGCACGCGGCTTTCGTGCGGAAGACTTCGCGCGCTCGCACCCCGGCGGGGCGCTGGGCCGCAAGCTGCTCACGCTGGTGCGCGATGTCATGCGCACCGGCGACGAGCTGCCGCGCGTGCCCTTCGACGCCTCGTTCAGCGCACTGATGCGCGAGATGAGCGCCAAGTCTCTGGGCGCGTCCACGGTGGTCGATGCAGAGGGGCGTCTGCTGGGCATCTTCACCGATGGCGATTTGCGCCGCCGCATCGAATCGGGTGGCGAGCTGCTCGGCGCAAAAGCCGGCGAGGTGATGCACACGCGACCGCGCACCATCCGTCCACAGGCGCTCGCGGCCGATGCAGCGGCACTCATGGAGCAGCATTCCATCACCAGCGTGCTGGTCACTGACGAACAGGGCACACTGCTCGGCATGGTCCATATCGGCGATCTGATGCGCGCAAAGGTCATTTGATGAGCAATTCCCAGGCTGCGGCAAAGCCGCTGCAACCCGCGCTGCGGATCGATCCCGAACTGCTACTGCGCGCGCAACCGGTACGGGTGGTTTTTTTCGACGTGGACGGCGTGCTCACCGATGGCGGGCTGTATTTCTCGGAGACCGGCGAAACCCTCAAGCGCTTCAACACGCTCGACGGCCACGGTCTGAAGCTGCTGCAAAAGGCGGGCATCACCCCGGCCGTAGTCACCGGTCGCGATTCACCGGCATTGCGCTTGCGCCTGAAGGCGCTCGGCGTGGTGCATGCGCGTTTCGGCACCGAGGACAAGCGTCCGGCAGCCGAAGCGATTCTGGCCGAGCTGGGACTTGACTGGAGCCAGGCAGCCGCCATGGGCGACGACTGGCCCGATCTGCCCGTGATGCGCCGCGCCGCATTCGCCTGCGCGCCGCCGAACGCGCAGGTCGAGGCCAAGGCCAATGCGCACTACATCACCGGGGCCGCCGCAGGCCATGGCGCGGCGCGTGAATTCTGCGACCTGCTGCTGGTGGCCAGCGGCAGATACACGCAATTGCTGGCGGAGTACGCATGACCCTCAACGAGCGCATGCGCCGCGTCTGGGAGATCTTCTCCATCTACCTGCCGATCTTGCTGATGAGCCTGCTGGCGCTCGGTACCTGGTGGCTGGTGCGCAATGCCCCCAAGCCGGTCGAGCAGCCACAGCAGCGCGCGGTGTCGCACGAGCCCGACTACTACATGCGCGACTTCTCCATCAAGTCGTTCGACGCCACGGGCCGCCTGCAAAGCGAGATCAAGGGCGAGACGCTGAAGCACTTCATGGACACCGACACGCTGGAAATTCAGAAGGCGCACATGCGCACCGTCAGTCCGGATGGCCGCGTGACGCTGGCTACGGCCAATCGCGCGCTTTCGAATTCCGACGGCACCGAGGTGCAACTGTTTGGCGATGCGGTCGTCACGCGCGAGGAGTTCAGCAAGAGCGGCACCAAGCCGGTTCCGCCGATGCAGTTCCGCGGCGAATTCCTGCACGTCTGGCCCAACGAGGAACGCGTGAAGTCGCATCTGCCCGTGACGCTCACGCGCGGGCCGGATCAGTTCACCGGCAATGCCATGGACTTCGACAACTTCAGCCAGGTGCTCAGCATGCACGGCGACGTGAAGGGCCGGATGCAACCGGGTCGCGTCACCTCGACGATTTCACCTCGCACCCCCGGCCTTGATGGCCGCTTACGGAACGCCGTCATGGACTCCTCACCCCTGGTTTTCATCACCGGCGCATCGAGCGGCATCGGCGAAGCGCTGGCCCTGCGCTTTGCCACGGCTGGCTACCGGTTGGCGCTGGTCGCACGCCGCGCGGAGGTCATGCGCGCGTGGGCGCTCTCCCAGGGCTGGGCGAAGACCGCTGCCAGATCTACCATGCCGACGTGGCCGACATCGACAGCATCGTCGCCGCGGGCGAGCAGTGCATCGAGCGGCAGGGCGTGCCCGACGTGGTGATCGCCAATGCAGGGATCAGCGTGGGCGTGGACACCTCCGAGCGCGAGGACATCGACCAGATGGCACGCGTCTACGCGATCAACAACATCGGCCTGGCCGCGACCTTCCAGCCGTTCATCAAGCTGATGTGCGCGCGCGCCGACGGAGCGCTGGTCGGCATCGCGAGCGTGGCGGGCATTCGCGGCCTGCCGGGGCATGGCGCGTATTGCTCCAGCAAGGCGGCGGTCATCAGCTATTGCGAGAGCCTGCGCGGCGAACTGAGCCCGCAGGGCGTGTCGGTCGTGACGATTCTGCCGGGCTATGTGGATACGCCCCTCACGCGCGAGAACCAGTATTCGATGCCGTTCCTGATCACGGCGGACGATTTCGCGAACCGCGCATTTCATGCCATCGAGGCACGCACCAGCTACCGCGTCATCCCGTGGCAGATGGGCGTGGTCGCCAAATTGCTGCGCCTGCTGCCCAACTGGGCCTTTGACAAGGCCTTGCATGGACGCGAACGCAAGCACCGTGGTACGCCAGCGCCCAAAGCCTGACGTTGATAAAGAAGCGCCCATGAAAAAGGCTCCATGAGGAGCCTTTTTTCGCTGACGCCTGATTCCGGTCGCCCGGAATCAAAAATCAATAACCGTTGTTGCCGCCGCCGTAGCCGCCGCCACCGCTGCGACCACCGCCGCCGCCGTTGCGCGAGCCAGCGCCGTAGGGGCTACGGAAGCCACCTTCGCCGCCACGGCCACCGCCGCCACCACCACCGCCGTAGCCGCCGCCACCGCTGCGGCCACCACCACCACCGCCGCCGTAGCCGCCGCCACCACCGAAACCACCGCCACCGCTGCGCGGAGGACGGGGCTCCATTGGACGAGCTTCGTTCACGACGATGCTGCGGCCACCCATGGGCTGGCCGTTCATGCCGTTGATGGCTGCTTGCGCTTCAGCGTCGCTGGCCATTTCGACGAAACCAAAGCCCTTGGAACGACCAGTGTCGCGCTCCATCATGACTTTGGCGCTGCTCACGGCGCCGAACTGACCAAAGGCCTGTTCCAGATCGCTATCGCGCACCGAGTACGGCAGGTTGCCGACGTACAGTTTGTTGCCCATCAAGGGACTCCTCAAGAACTAAGAAAAAAGTGATGGAGACTCGAAACCGCAGTCGGTTAATCACCCATGTGCATAGAGCACAAATTTGACGGACCACCGCAACTTTGGCGTGAAAAATACCCCAGCCAAAACATTATGCGCCACAACTTCGAAAAAAACGCAAGTTCATGTGAGCCCGCCTCTAGAAAAACAGAGATTCCGGGGTGTCACATCAGATTCCGAATAGTGTGCTTGTGTTGACTGTAGTCAGTCCGCCAGCGTGCCGACAATCAGTAGCCGTTGCGGTCGTAACCGCCGCCGCCGTTGCCACCGCGGTAACCGCCACGGTCACCACCACCGCCACCGAAGCCGCCGCTGCGGGAGGGCGGGCTTCCATCGGGCGAGCGATGTTCACCACCAGGTCACGGCCACCGAAGTTTTGACCATGCGCGCCCTGAATGGCGGCCTGGGCTTCGTTCTCGGTACCCATTTCGACAAAGCCGAAACCCTTGGAACGACCGGTGTCGCGCTCCATCATCACCTTGGCGCTCAGCACGTTGCCGTATTGGCCAAAGGTTTGTTCCAGATCGCCATCACGGAAGGAATAGGGCAGGTTGCCCACGTACAGTTTGTTGCTCATAAAACGAGGCTCTAAGAAATTTCTGAATAAGCGATGGAGCCCAACGCAGCCAACAAACCCGTAACGACTTCAAAGACGCGAAATCGACCATCACCGCAATCGCAAATCTGTAACACAGAATGCCGAAACGATTATCAAGCATGGATTCAAAGAAAAAAGGCAGAGTTGGCGCGGCTGCAACACTTTGGATGAGGATTTACCCGCAATTGCGCGAAATTTTTGCACCAAAACCGAGTTATTCGTTTTTTCCTATCGCCAAACAGCCATGCCACCGCCTGTTGCGGCCCCGGGGTACAATACAGGCTGTCTTTGGGGAGTAGTCCGTTTTTGCCGCGCGCAAAAAGGCATGCATCAACAGACTTGGGCCCTCACGGCCTATGGTGCATGAGGCCGGTGTGAATCACGGGCTGGACGAGACCATTGACTGCGTACCGATCCAATATTCATATGGGCCGGAGCCGGTGCGTGGTCAATGTGTTTTGTACAGGTGTCTCCGGCCGATACACCCACGCCATGGAAGCCTTTCTCCTTTCCACCTCCATCGTCGCTTTGGCCGAGATGGGGACAAAACCCAGTTGCTCTCCCTCGTGCTCGCCGCGCGCTTTCGCAAGCCGCTGCCGATCGTGCTCGGGATCTTCGTGGCCACCCTCGTCAACCATGCCCTGGCCGGCGCCGTCGGTGCCTGGATCACCGCCTATCTCGGCGAGAACGCGCTGCAGTGGATTCTGGGCATCTCGTTCATCGCGATGGCGGTGTGGATGCTGATACCGGACAAGCTCGACGATGACGAAGTCGGCAGCCACTCCAAGTGGGGCGTTTTCGGCACGACGGTGGTTGCGTTTTTTCTGGCCGAGATGGGCGACAAGACGCAGATCGCGACCGTGATGCTGGCCGCCAAGTACGTCGGCTCGTATTTCTGGGTCGTGGCCGGCACGACGCTGGGCATGATGCTCGCGAATGCGCCGGTCGTCTGGCTCGGCGACCGGATCGTCAAGAAGGTGCCGATCCGTACCGTGCATGTAATCTCGGCCGTGATCTTTCTCGTGCTGGGCCTGATCGCATTGTGGTCACCGGTGAAGCAGCTTTTGGCATAATCACCGCTTCACGCGCCGATTTGCTACAGCTTGCGGGCGCTTTATAAATCCTGCTAAAGACCCGTCCGACGAATCGCGACCCGCAATCGACCCGGCCTCGTTTTTAGCGATGCCGGGTTTTTTCATGTCCTTCATCGCCACACCACAGTTCATGCATTTCGAGGAGGCGCTGCCGCTCACCAGCGGGCCTCGATTCGCGACTACACGCTTGCCTACGAGACCTACGGTACGCTGAACGCCGACCGGTCCAACGCCGTGCTCGTCTGCCATGCGCTCAATGCCTCGCATCACGTGGCGGGCGTCTATGAAGGGCAGCCCAAAAGCGAGGGCTGGTGGGACAACATGATCGGCCCGGGCAAGCCGGTGGATACCCACAAGTTCTTCGTGATCGGGGTGAACAATCTCGGCTCGTGCTTTGGCTCGACCGGCCCGATGCATGCCAACCCCGATACCGGCGAGGTCTACGGATCGCGCTTTCCCGTGGTCACGGTCGAAGACTGGGTGAACGCGCAGGCGCGGCTGCTCGATCGCCTTGGCATCCGCCAACTGTCGGTGGTGCTCGGCGGCAGTCTGGGCGGCATGCAGGCGCTGTCCTGGACGCTGCAGCATCCCGAGCGCGCGCGCCATGCCGTGGTGGTGGCGAGCGCGCCGAATCTCAATGCCGAGAACATCGCCTTCAATGAGGTCGCGCGCCGCGCCATCGTCACGGATCCCGATTTCCATGGCGGCGATTTCTATGCCCACGGCGTCATCCCGAAGCGCGGGCTACGCATCGCACGCATGATCGGCCACATCACCTATCTGAGCGACGACGTGATGAACGAGAAATTCGGTCGCGTTCTGCGCGAGGGACTCGATCTGAAGTACAGCACCCAGGACATCGAATTCCAGATCGAGAGCTATCTGCGCTACCAGGGCGAGAAGTTCAGTGACTACTTCGATGCCAACACCTACCTGCTGATCACACGCGCGCTCGACTACTTCGATCCCGCCAGGCAATACGGCGGCAATCTCACGCTGGCGCTCGCCAAAGCGCAGGCCCGCTTCCTGCTGGTGAGCTTCACCACCGACTGGCGCTTCTCGCCCAAGCGCAGCCGCGAAATCGTCAAGGGACTGCTCGACAACCGGCGTGACGTGAGCTATGCGGAAATCGATGCACCGCATGGACACGACGCCTTCTTGCTCGACGATCCGCGCTACATGTCGTTGATGGCCTCGTATTTCGACAACGCCGCCAAGGAGTTTTCCGCATGACCGACAAAGCCACCATGCAAGCCATTGCCAGGCTGGTTCCCGACGGCGCGCGCGTGCTCGACCTGGGCTGCGGCGACGGGGCGATGCTGTCGTATCTGCAGCGCGAGCGCGCCTGCACGGGCTATGGCGTCGAGATCGACGACGCCAATCTGCTGGCCTGCGTCAAACGCGGCGTGAACGTGGTGCAGCTCAATCTCGATGAGGGCTGACGATCTTCGAGGACGATTCGTTCGACGTGGTGTTGCAGATCAACACGCTGCAGCATCTGCGCAATACTGAGGTCATGCTGCGCGAGACGGCACGCGTGGGCCGCAAGGGCGTGATCGCGTTTCCCAATTTCGCGCACTGGCCCAACCGCCTGTCGATCCTGCGCGGGCGCATGCCGGTCACGAGCCGCCTGCCCTACCAGTGGTACGACACGCCCAACATCCGGGTCGGCACGTTCAAGGATTTCGAGGTGCTGGCGGGCAAGAGCGGGCTCAACGTGGCAGACGCCTTCGGGCTCAACGAAAACGGCGGCATCGTGCGCACCTTGCCGAATGTGCTCGCCAGCACGGCGGTGTTCTGTCTCGAGCGGGAGTGATGTCGCCCAAGACATGGCGGGGGCGCTGGCAGCGCCATCGTCCGCCTATTTCTTGATGCGCAGGCGCAGCGCGTTGACGATCACGGAGGCAGACGAAAGACTCATGGCGAGCGCCGCGATCATCGGCGACAGCAGCCAGCCGGTGAATGGGTAGAGCACGCCCGCCGCGATCGGTACGCCGATGCCGTTGTAGACAAACGCGAACATCAGGTTCTGGCGCATGTTGTTCACGGTATCGGTCGAAATCTCGCGCGATACCGCGATGCCGCGCAGGTCGCCCTTGATCAGCGTGATCTGGCCGCTGTTCATCGCCACGTCCGTGCCTGTTCCCATGGCGATGCCGACATCGGCACGCGCGAGAGCGGGCGCATCGTTGATCCCGTCGCCCGCCATTGCCACGACGTGCCCCTCGCTTTGCAGGCGCTCGACCAGAGCGAGCTTGTCTTGTGGCTTGACTTCGCCGTAGACCTCGTCGATGCCGAGTTTCGCGCCGACGGCCTTGGCCGTCGTGAGCCCGTCGCCGGTCGCCATCACGATGCGAAGCCCGCTGTGCTGGAGCGTCTCGATGGCTTCGCGGGTGGTCTTCTTGATCGGGTCGGTCACGGCGAGGATGCCTGCGAGCCGCCCGTCCACCGCGAGATGGACGATGCTCGCGCCCTCGCCGCGCAGGCGTTCGCCATCCGCCTGCAGCGGCGCGGTCACAGTGACGCCTTCCTGCTCCATGAGCGCGGTATTGCCGAGCGCGAGCCGCCTGCCGTCGACGCTGCCGCGCACGCCGATGCCGCTGCCGGATTCGAAATCCTCGGCATGGACAAGCTGCAAGCCCTTCTCGCGTGCGGCCCGCACAATCGCATCGGCGAGCGGATGCTCGCTGCCCTGATCGAGACTCGCCGCCAGGCGCAGCACCTCGTCCGGCGTGAAGCCCGGCGCGGCGACCGCGGTGTCGAAGGCCGGACGGCCTTCGGTCAGCGTGCCGGTCTTGTCGATGATGAGCGTGTCGACCTCGCGCATGCGCTCGATTGCGCCGGCGTCGCGAAACAACACGCCCTGAGACGCCGCGCGGCCCGTGGCCACCATCACCGACATCGGCGTTGCGAGCCCGAGTGCGCACGGGCATGCAATGATCAGCACCGCGACCGCGTTGATGAGGCCATACACCCAACTGGGCTCGGGACCGAACAGGCCCCAGACGAAGAACGTCGCAATCGCGACCGCGATGACCACGAGCACGAACTTGCCGGCCACCGTATCCGCCATGCGCTGCATGGGCGCCCTGGAGCGCTGCGCCGTCGCCACCATCTGCACGATCTGCGAGAGCATCGTGGCCGCCCCGACCTTCTCGGAGCGCATGACCAGCGCGCCGCTGGTGTTGAGCGTTGCGCCGATGAGCCTGTCGCCCGTGCGCTTGGTAACCGGCACCGGTTCGCCCGTGAGCATGGATTCATCGACCGCGCTCTGGCCCTCGGTGACGATGCCGTCCACGGGTACCTTCTCGCCGGGCCGCACGCGCAGCAGGTCACCGACGTGGACGTGGTCGAGCGCGACGTCCTCCTCGCCGCCGTCGGCATTGATGCGCCGCGCGGTCTTCGGTGCAAGGCGCAGCAGCGACTTGATCGCTTCAGAGGTCTGCGAACGCGCCTTGAGTTCGAGAATTTGCCCGAGCATGGTCAGCGAAATGATGACCACCGCCGCCTCGAAATACACGGCCACGCGGCCCATCGATACGAAGGATGCGGGAAACACGCCTGGCGCGACGGTGGCGACGACGCTGTAGAGAAATGCCGCCGAAGTGCCGAGTCCGATGAGCGTCCACATGTTCGGGCTGCGATTTTTGATGGAATGCCAGCAGCGCAGGAAAAACGGCCACCCGGCCCACAGCACCACCGGCAGCGACAGCACGAGTTCGATCCATGACTGCGTGGACATGTCGAACCAGCCAAGCCGGTGGCCGAACATCGCGAGCACGAATACGGCGACCGTGAACGGAAGCGTGTACCAGAAGCGCCGCTCGAAATCGCGCAGCTCGTGGTCGTCCTCGCTGTCGAGGGGAATCAGGGGTTCGAGCGACATGCCGCAGATCGGGCAGTCGCCGGGATGGTCCTGCCGGATCTCGGGGTGCATCGGGCAGGTGTAGACGGTGCCCTCCGAAGCGGCGCGCTGCGGCTCGGCACGGTGCGCGCCGCTTGCCGGGGCGGCGTGTTCGCGCGCATCCTGGGGAACAGGATGATGGGCATGGGCCGTGGTTGAAGCCTCGTCCTCGGCGACGAGATGCATCTGGCAGATCGGGCAGCGCCCGGGCGCATCCTGTCTGATCTGCGGATGCATCGGGCAGACGTAGGTCACGCCTCCCGAGGCCGCTGGGACATGGCCGGTGTGCGCTGCCGTGTCGTGCCGATGATCGGGCGGATGGTTCATTTCAGTCTCCTCGCATCAGTTTGCGCCGCATGGCGCGGCGCGTTCGGTCATCGTTCAGGCGGTGGATTCGACGGCCTGTGCGTCGTAGCCTGCGGCCTTCAGCGTGTCGGTCAGCGCGTCTGCGGGCAGGGCACTGTCCACCTGCACCAGCCGTTCGCGCAGATCGATCTGCACGCGTGCGCCGGGGTCCTGCGCTGCGATGGCGCGTTCGATACGGCCTGCGCAGCCGCCGCATGTCATGCCTTGTACTTTGAACGTTGTCATGGTGACTCCTTTGAAGTGATGGAGTCAGTGTGAACGTTCACACCATGTGAGGGTCAAGTGCCTGCCGCGCATGGATACACTTTCTTTCATCCCTGTTCACCGAGCGCGCTGCTGGCAGGGCGATGCACTCTGCGGGACAATGGCAGCTTCACAGACACCGCTCTGCCGATCCGGCTTCGCCCCTGCCCGTGTTTCGTTGAAGAAAGGATTTCGCCATGAATGCACGCACACCCGCCGAACATCTGCTGCAATCCGCAGACGCTCTCTCGCACATCAGCCAGCAGTGGGACGACGACATCGTCCGCCAGCTCACCGACTACATCGCGATTCCGGCCAAGTCGCCGGGTTTTGCGCCGGACTGGGAACAACTTGGTTTCATCGACACGGTGGTGCGCAACGCCGCCGCCTGGGTCGAGGCGCAAAGGGTGCCGGGCCTCAAGCTCGAAGTGGTGCGCCTGCCGGGGCGCACGCCGGTCATCTTCTTTGAAGTGGAAGGCACGCAGCCCGGATCGAACGCTGCATCGGCGCAGACCGTGCTGATGTACGGCCACCTGGACAAGCAGCCCGAATTTGAAGGCTGGCGCAGCGATCTGGGCCCGTGGACGCCCAAGTACGAAGACGGCAAGCTCTATGGTCGCGGCGGCGCGGACGATGGCTATGCGATCTACGCGAGCATCGCCGCCGTGCAGGAACTCAAGCGCCAGAACGTCATGCATCCGCGCATCGTGGGGCTCGTCGAAACCTGCGAGGAAAGCGGCTCCGTCGACCTGCTGCCCTACATTGATTTGCTCAAGACCCGTCTGGGTGACGTGGGCCTCGTGATCTGCCTCGACTCGGGCGCGGGCAACTACGACCAGCTCTGGCTCACGACCAGCCTGCGCGGCATGGCAAGCGGCACGCTCAAGGTCGAAATCCTCACCGAAGGCGTGCACTCAGGCGATTCGTCGGGGCTGGTGCCATCGTCGTTTCGCATCATGCGCATGGTGCTTGACCGGCTCGAAGACAGCAAGACCGGCCGCCTGCTGCCGCAAAGCTTTTATTGCGAGGTGCCAGCCGATCGCGTCGCGCAGGCCAACGCCACGGCGCAGATTCTGGGTGACGAAATCTACAGGCGCTTCCCGTGGGCACACTATGACTGCGGTGGCTCGACCACCTTCGCGCTGCCGACCACGACCGATCCGCTACAGGCGCTGCTCAAACGCACCTGGGAGCCCACCTTGAGCGTGACCGGGGCCGAGGGCTTCCCGGCGCTCAAGGATGCGGGCAATGTGCTGCGTCCCTACAGCGCATTCAAGCTCAGCCTGCGCCTGCCCCCGCTGGTCGATGCCGTGGCCTGTCTCGGTGAACTCAAGGCGCTGCTCGAGGACGACGCGCCCTACCAGGCCAAGGTCACCTTCAAGCCCGATGGAGCGGCCAGCGGCTGGAACGCGCCTGGCATCGACTCCTGGTTCGAGACGGCGCTGAATGCGGCCAGCCGCGCGCACTTCGGCGCGGACTGCGGCTACATCGGCCAAGGCGGCACGATTCCGCTCATGAACATGCTCAGCAAGGGCTTTCCGACCGCGCAGATGATGGTCTGCGGTGTGCTCGGCCCCAAGAGCAATGCGCACGGGCCCAACGAATTTCTGCACGTGCCGTATGCGAAGAAACTCACCGCTGCCGTGGCCCAGGTGATCGCGAGCATGCCTGCCGCCAGGCCCTGACCGGTCGCCGATGCCCCGCGCATGAATCACCCCTGATCACCGAACGGAGCCGTACATGGCCGCCAACGTTGAAAGCGCCTTGTCCTGTACGTCGTCCGTCTGGTTTTCACACAGTGGTGGTGTGCGCCTCGCCATTCGCGACTGGCGGCAACCTGCCCCGCCCGCGCGCGGCATGGTGCTGATCGTGCATGGCCTTGGCGAGCATTCGGGGCGTTACGAGCGGCTTGCGTCGCGCCTGCTCGCAGCGGGGTTTGCGGTGCGTGCCTACGACCATTTTGGACACGGCCAGTCCGACGGCCCGCGCGGCGGGATGGACCATGACAAGCGTTTCACCTTCGATCTCGCCCATGTGTTGAATCTGACGATCACCGGCATGTCGCAAGACCTGCCGCTGGTGTTGCTCGGCCACAGCTTCGGCGGTCTGGTCGCCGGGCATTTCGTTGCCGAGAAAAGGGCGCGCATCGATGCGCTCGTGCTGTCGTCTCCGGCGCTCGATCCGGGGCTGAGCCCGGTGCAGAAGGCGCTCGTGGCGACGCTGCCGCGCGTCGCGCCCAACCTGCGCGTCAGGACCGGCCTGCCGCTGCGCTATCTTTCGCACGACCCGTCCGTGATCGAGGCCTACCGCACCGATTCGCAGGTGCATAACCGCGTGAGCGCGCGGCTTGCGAGGTACATTGCCACAGCGGGGCCGGCAACCGTCGGCACCGCGGCGCGATGGACCGTGCCGACGCTGCTCATGTGGGCTGGCGAGGATCATTTCGTCGCACCCGCAGGCAGTCGCGCGTTTGCTGCAAGCGCGCCCGCCGACGTCGTGCGCGTGAGGGAATTCGGTGCGCTCTACCACGAGATCTTCAACGAACTGCATGCCGAGCCGGTGTTTGCCGAATTGTTCGGCTGGCTCGATGAGCGCTTTCCCGAAAATAAGGCGCGTTGATCAGCGCGGATGGCGGATCGTCATCCCGAGACCGAGTGCGTCCTTGCGCCCTTTTTTCTCGACCGGGTTGGCCAGCAGTTTCTGCGCGGGATAGGCACGCAGGAACTCCTTGGCCTGCGACGCCCTGGCGTTGAGCCACGCGTCATAGGCCCTTCGTTGAGGATCGCGGGCATGCTCTTTTCGGCACCCGGCGGCTGGTAGCGGTTCATCAGCGCGTGCGCGTTGGCGTTGATCGTGATGATCGCGAAACTCAGCAGTTCCGAGCCCTCTTCGGGGTCGCGCCAGCGCGCCCACACGCCCGCGACGCCCATGGGCATGCCATCCACGCGGGCGATGCGGGTTGGTTGCGGCTTGCCGCCGCGATGGTCGTTGGTGATGAAGGCCATCATCGGCACGATGCAGCGCTGATTGCCCAGCCACGCATCGCGAAACGCCGTTGACGTGGTCAGCATGTCCGATTTGACGTTGACGAGCTTGGTCGCACGCAACCGGCCATCGGACGCGGACTTCACCCAATGCGGCACCAGCCCGAACTGTGCGGGCACCAGCAGACGTTTTGCGCTAGCTGCCTGCGCGTCGGTCGCGGCTTCGACCGTTGCCTTGAGCGCGGCATTCTCGGCGTCGGTGGCTGCGCTCAGGGTGCGCGTGACGAAAAAGGAGGGCTTGCGCGGCGTGATCTGGCGCTCGCCCAGCTCGGCAGGCGACTCCACGCGAAACGCGGTCGGGTAGAGGTCGGTGTCTTTGAGGGCTTCGAATTGGGTGCTCATGGCGGCGATGGTACCGGCAAGGTCAGCCCGTCGGGCATTCGGATTGCGGTAAAGACCTGTCACCGTGCCGAACCGCGCGCTCTCGAATTCTTGCGCGCGAACGGTTCGTCGATGTCCGGGAGTCTGAAGATCGAACAGGGTGTGTCAGAACTCCCGGGGCTCGGTGGCGTGGTGGCGCGCTCGTCGATGATGACGATGTCGTCGATGGCGGCCTCCATGTTGTCCACCACATCCGGCCCGGGTGGCGGTTCGGTCACGGATTGCTCATAGGACAGGCACACCTCGCCGAGCAGGCTGTGCTGCGCGGCGGGCAGCAGCGCGACGCTCACATGGTCGGCGTAGATGTTTTGCATCAAACGCAGGCCCGATTGGGCCAGGCGCAGCTCGATCTGGGCGAACAGTTCGGCATCGACGAGCGCGCGTTTCACACGCGGGTGATTGCGCGGCAACCAGCGGCGAGCCAGCAGCTCGGCGATCAACAATGCGGCATCATCCATGGGCTGGTTTCTCTTTTTCTTCAGGTTCTTGGCGGCGGCAGTGGCATCGCCATGGAGATCGGCCTCCGCAGTCGCTGCGGAGGGTTCTTGAAAATCACTGCGCATCAGGAAAAAACCAGTTGGGAGAGCGATGCGATGGCGGCGGTTTCGGCGCGTAGCACGCGATTGCCAAGACTTGCCGGAGCGAAGCCGGCGGCGATGGCGGCGTCTTCCTCGTCCTGTGTGAGACCCCCTCGGGGCCATGAAGAATCCAGACGCTTCTTGCGCCCGCCGCCAGTTCACGCAACGGGCGATTGCCTTCGCGCAGCGAGAGCACCACGCGCACGGCATCGGCTGCGAGCGCCTCGGCCGGTGGCTTTTTCAACCATTCGGAGAGAGACACGGGCGCGTGCACCCCGGGCACGCGATTGCGCCCGCACTGCTCGCACGCGGAGATGGCAATCGCCTGCCAGCGTTCCTTGCGCTTGTCGGCACGTTCGCCCGAGAGCTTGATCACGCTGCGCGCTGCGGCCAGCGGCTGGAGGCTGGCCGCGCCCAGCTCGGTGGCCTTTTCGACCAGCCAGTCCATGCGTTCGTTGGCCGGCATGCCGCTGATGAGATGCACGGCAACCGGGGCCTCGCGCTCGGTGGCGGCGTGCGCGCCCACCTGCACGGCCACGTCGCTGCGGCCCATGCGGGTGACGGTGGCGGTGTACTCGCCGCCATGGCCGTCGAACAGCGTGACCTCGTCGCCCGGTTGCAAACGCAGCACCTGAACATGGCGCGCGGCCATGGGCGGCAAGGTGACGTCGGCGCCGGAGGCAAGCGGCAATGAGCAATGGAAACGCGGCATGGGGCGGAGTGGCGACTTCTGGTATCTCGATTACATGCGGCCGTAGGCAAACCCGTAGGCCGGCTCGGAGCCCTCGATCTCGTCGACAAGTCGCAGCAGCGGCGTGAGCTCGCGGTAGCGGCCTGCGGTCTGGCGGATGTAGGCGATGAAGCGTGGCGTATCGGCCAGATACTTCGGCTTGCCGTCGCGCAGCGTGAGACGGGCAAAAATACCGGCTACCTTGAGATGGCGCTGCAAAGCCATCCAGTCTACTGCACGGTAGAAGTCGCCGAAGTCGGCGCCCCAGCCGGTCGCGCTGCCCGCGCCGAGGATTCCCGCGCGGCGCGCCTTTTCCCAGTAACGGACGGTAATGTCGATGACGAAATCCTCGTCCCAACTGATGAACGCGTCGCGCAGCAGGCTGGCGATGTCATAGGTCACGGGGCCGTAGACCGCATCCTGAAAGTCCAGCACCGCGAGCGAGCGGTCCTCGGCCACCATCAGGTTGCGCGTCATGTAGTCGCGGTGCACGAAGACGCTCGGTGCCGCCAGATTGTTGGCGATGATCGCGTCGAAGGTCCTGGCGAGCGTGGCCTGCTGCTTGTCGCTGAGCGTGGCTTGGCGATACCGGCCCAGATACCAGTCGGGAAAGAGATGGAGCTCGCGGCGCAGCAGGGCGTCGTTGTATTCGGGCAGCTGGCCGGGGCGCGAGGCGTTCTGCCAGTCGATCAGGGTGTCGACCGCGTTCAGGTACCACGGGTGCGCGGCGGCGGGCTGTTCGGGGTTGAGCAGGCCGATCAGCGTCTGGTCGCCGAAATCGGTGATCAGCATGAATCCGTGAGGCTCGTCCCAGGCCAGCACCTCGGGCGAGAGCACCCGGGCCTGGTGCAGCAGCTTCTGAACATGCACGAACGGATGGCAGTCCTCCTTGTCCGGAGGAGCGTCCATAATGATATATGTTGCGCCGCTGGCGCTTTGCACACGCAGATAGCGGCGAAAGCTGGCATCTGCGGAGGCGATGCTGACCGAGTCGGTGAGCAGGCCATGTGCCGGAGCCAGCGCCGCCAGCCATTGATTGAATAGCTTCCCACGTGCCGGATCGGACCAGGAAACTGCTTTGGAGAGGGCTTCTGTGCCCGCCGGAGTGGGGTGGTTGGGTTGGCTCATGGATAATCCGATTCTACAAACCCGGCCCGCCGGATGCAGACGACCCGGTGCGTGCTCCCACGCGCCGCTGGCTTCCGACACCTTGGACTGACTTGCTTTGCTCGAAGACCTGAAGACTCCCGATTTCCTGGCCCCAGGCTATGCCACCATTGCGGTGCATCTGGGCGCGCCCGTGTCCGGCCTGCAGCGCTTCGAGCGACGCTTGATCGCCCGCGTGGTGGCTGCTGCTGTCTGCGGTGCCGCGTCCGGCCACCTGCTTGCCCAGGACCTGAACCCCATGCAGTGGAAGGCCAAGGACGGCTCGGTCGTGATCGAGGCGTTCGACACGCCACCTGCGACCGCGACCGCACCGAAACCGGCGGAGGCGCTCCCTGCCGAGCCCACTCCCTCCATCGTCAGGAGGCCCGAAGCGCGCAAGGCCGAGCAGGCCGTGGCGACGCCGGATTCGAAAAATCCCGACGCCGCCGCAACCGTGTCCACACCAGCCGCCATGCCCGTGCCTGCCCCTGCACCTGCATCAACTCCTGCACCTTCGCGCGCGGTGCCCGCGAGCACGGCCCAGACCACGCTGACGACGCAGCCGACCGAAGAGTCCGATCCGCTGCCCGTGACTTCGGGGCTGCCCGCGCCGACGCTACGCGCGTCCCCGATGCTGCAGGAAGACATCCCGACGGCGGTGCGGCCGCAGTTGCCGGTGTTCGTCACGGGCGATCAGGTCACCGGCCAGCCCGACATCAAGGCCGTGATCGACGGCCATGCGGAGCTGCGCCGGGGCGACACCGTCATCCGCGCCGATCGCATGGAATACGACGTGCCCGAAGACCGCGCGATGGCCGAAGGCAATGTGCACATCAACCGGGCCGGCAATATCTACCAGGGCACGATGCTGGATCTGAAGGTCGATGCGTTCTCCGGTTTCTTCAGCGACGCGCGCTACCGGTTTCTCGAAACCGGCGGCCACGGCGAGGCGTCGCGTGTCGATTTCATCGACAACGACAACTCCATCGTCCACAACAGCACGTACACGACCTGCGAGCGCACCAACGAAGCCAGTTGGCGGCCGGACTGGATTCTGCGGGCCCGCAAGATCACCCTGGATCGCGGCGAGGACGTGGGCGTCGCCGAAGACGGCGTGCTGGAGTTCAAAGGCATTCCGATCCTGCCGGTCCCGAGGCTGTCGTTTCCGCTGTCGGACAAACGCAAATCCGGTTTCCTGCCGCCGACCATCGGTCTGAGCAGCAACAGCGGCGTCGAGTACGAACAGCCGTATTACTGGAACATCGCCCCGAATCGCGATGCGACGATCACGCCGATACTGATGTCCCGCCGTGGGGCGGCGCTCGCGGGCGACTTCCGCTATCTGGAGCCGACCTATCGCGGCGAAGCGTCCGGGATGTACATGCCCAGAGACCAGTTGCGCGACCGTGACCGCTGGTCCTATGGGCTCAAGCACAACGGCCTGCTTGATTCGCCGATCGGCGGGCTCGGGCTGAACATCGACGTCAAGCGCGTCAGCGACGATGACTACTGGCGCGATTTTTCCCAGCGCACGAGCGCGGCTGGACTGGGCACGCAGCTCACGCAGCGCCTGCTGGCCGCAGATGCCTCGCTTGGGTGGACCAGGGCCGATCATTCGGTGTCGCTGCGTGCGCTCAAATGGCAGACGCTGCAGGACGTGTCGGCGCCGATCATGCCGCCTTATGACCGCCTGCCGCAACTGCACTATCGCTATTCGCCGCAGGATCTGGCGGGCGGCTTCGACTTCAGCGTCGATGCCGACTACACGAAATTCCGCGCGGATCGCAACTTCACGCGTCAACCGAATGCGGAGCGCTCGTTCGCGATGGCGCAGTTGAGCCGACCGTTTCTTGCTCCGGCGGGATTCGTGATTCCCAAGGTGATGCTCAACACCACGAACTACCAATTCGATTCGCAGCTCGTCAATGGCAGCACCAGCATGTCGCGCACCTTGCCGACCTTCAGCCTGGACAGTGGCCTGGTGTTCGAGCGCGACGCCAATTTCTTTGGCCGCAGCTTTCTGCAGACGCTCGAGCCGCGCGCGTTCTACACCTATACGCCGTATCGTGATCAGAGCATGCTGCCGATCTACGACACCGCGCCGAGCGACTTCAACTTTGCGTCGATTTATACGGAAAACGCGTTTGGCGGCAATGACCGTATCGCCGACAACAATCTGCTCACGCTCGGCGTGACCACGCGCCTGCTCGACGCCGATACCGGCGCGGAGGCGGCGCGGTTCGGCGTGGCGCAGCGCATCCGGTTCTCGGACCAGGACGTCACCATGCCGGGTGTCAATCCGGTGCGGGACCGCCTCTCGGATGTTCTCCTGGGCGCGGGCATCAACTGGACGCCGCAGTGGTCTCTCGACACCACGGTTCAGTACAACCCCAAGACCTCGCGCTCCACGCGCAGCACCATCGGCGCGCGCTACTCGCCCTCGAAGTACCACACGGTCAGCGCGGCCTACCGGCTGCAGAAGATCACCGACTCGATCACCGAGCCCAGCGAGCAGTTCGACATAGGTTGGCAGTGGCCGCTCAACGATCTGTGGGGTGACAAGGGCGAGCGCGTGCCCGGTGGCCCGGGCCGCTGGTACAGCGTGGGCCGCCTGAACTACAGCATGAAGGACAGCAAGTTCGTCGATACCATCGTCGGTTTCGAGTACGAGAGCTGCTGCTGGATCGGGCGCGTGGTGCTCGAGCGCTTGCAGAATTCGATCCGCAGTTCCAATACGCGGCTGATGTTCCAGGTGGAATTTCTCGGTTTTTCGCGCCTGTCGCTCGGATCGAACCCGCTGCAAAGCTTGCAGCGCAACGTGCCGCGCTACCAGATGCTGCGCCAGGATTCGGTGTCGCCGAGCCGTTTCAGCCAATACGATTGACCATGCAGCGGCAGCCCGACGCATCAGCGATTGAATGCCACGTGCCGCAAGGGGTGGAAATCACCCGTTTACCATTGAAGATGTCATGAAAATTCGCGCACTGACCTTGGGTCTCGTATCCGCCGCCGCCTTGTCCGCCGCCCTGTTGCCTCTGGGCGCGTCCGCGCAAGGCTTGCGGCCCGCAGGCACACCCCAGGCGCCGCGCCTGTCGCCCAGCGTGACGCTGCCACCGGCCAATACCAACGGTCGCGTCACGACGCGTTCGGCCGACTACATCGTCGCGGTGGTGAACTCCGAGCCAATCACCAACAACGACGTGCTGATCCGCATGGAGCGCGTGCGCGCCCAGGCACAGGCGCAGGGCGCGACCCCGCCGCCCGAGCGCGTTCTGGCCAAGGAGGTGCTCGAGCGTCTGGTGATGGAGAAGATCCAGCTGCAGAACGCCAAGGAAATGGGCCTCAAGGTGGACGACTACGCGGTATCCCAGGCCGTGAAGTCGGTGGCGCAGCAGAACAAGATCGCCGAGGAAGACATGTATCGCCGCCTCGCGCAGGACGGCATCACCCGCGAGCAGTTCCGTGCCGAGTTGCGCAACCAGATGCTGGTGCAACGCCTTCGCGAGCGCGAAGTGGATTCGCGCGTCAAGGTCTCGGAGGCCGACATCGACCAGCATTTGCGCGACCAGCGCGGTGCCTCCGCCAGCGCGGCAGCGAATGCGGAAATCAATCTGGGCCACATCCTGATCGCCGTGCCCGAGGGTGCTTCGGCCGATCAGGTGCAGGCGCAGAAGGCGAAGGCCGATCAGCTCGCGGGCGAGATTCGCGACGGCAAGGATTTCTTCGAGGTGGCCCGCGCATCGTCCAATGCGGCCGATGCCGCGCAGGGCGGGCTGATGGGTTTGCGTCCTGCGGATCGCTACCCGGAGCTGTTCGTCTCCGCCACGCAGAAGGCTGCGGTCGGCAGCGTCGTGGGTCCGATCCGCTCGCCCGCGGGGTTCCACATTCTCAAGGTGGTGGATCGCTCGCTCACCGGTGTGCCGACCGTAGCGGTGCAATCGCACGTGCGCCACATTCTCCTGCGCATGAACGCCAAGATGTCCGAGCAGGAAGCCGCGCAACGTCTTGAGGACTACCGCCGCCGCGTGGAAAGCGGACAGGCCACGTTCGAGTCGCTGGCCCGCGAACATTCGCAGGACGGCAGCGCGCAGAACGGCGGTGATCTGGGCTGGGCGGGTTCGGGCCGCTATGTGCCGGAGTTCGAGCAGGTCGTCGAATCGCTGCAGCCCGGTCAGATGAGCCAGCCGTTTCTCTCGCGTTTCGGCATGCACCTGATCCAGTTGATCGATCGCCGCGAAGTCAAGCTGACGCAGCGCGAACAGCGCGAGATGGTTCGCGACGTGGTGCGCGAGAAGAAGCTCGAAGAAGCCTACACGCACTGGGTGCAGGAGGCCCGTTCGAGGGCCTACGTGGAATTCCGCGAACCGCCGCAATGAACAATCCCAGGATCGCGTATTCGAATGGCAGCACCGGCTGCCAATTTTCATTATGAGCAAGCACATTCCGCGCAAACGCTTCGGCCAGCATTTCCTGAGCGATACCTACATCATCGAGTCCATCGTCAGCGGCATCGCGCCCGTGGCCGGCGAGCCGATGGTGGAAATCGGCCCGGGTCTGGCGGCGCTCACCCAGCCACTCGTGGAGCGCCTCGGGCACCTCACCGTAATCGAGCTCGACCGCGATCTGGCGCAGCGCCTGCGCGGGCACGGACAGCTCACCGTGGTCGAATCCGACGTGCTGCGCGTGGACTTCCGCAAGCTCGCCGCCGACATGAAGGTGCCCAAGGTGCGTGTCGTGGGCAATCTTCCCTACAACATCTCCACGCCCATCCTGTTTCACCTGCTCGACTATGTCGATGTGATTCAGGATCAGCACTTCATGCTGCAAAAGGAGGTCATCGACCGCATGGTCGGTACGCCCTCGTCGGGCGACTACGGTCGCTTGTCGGTGATGCTGCAGTGGCGCTACGAGATGGAGAACTTCCTGTTCGTGCCCCCGGAAGTTTCGACCCGCCGCCGCGCGTGAACAGCGCCGTGGTGCGCATGGTTCCGCGCGCCAATCCCGCGCCGGTGGACGTGAAACTGATGGAGGAGATGGTGCAGGTGGCCTTTTCCCAGCGGCGCAAGAAGCTGCGGCACACGCTGGGCGCGTGGCTTCAGGCGCGCGGATTCACCGGGGAGTTCGATGTGCAGCGGCGCGCCGAGGAAGTGCCGGTGGAGGACTATGTGCGGTTGGCGCTCGAGTTGAAACCGCCCGCACCGCATTCCTGACGGCGCTGAGGTCGCAGGCAACAAAAATCGCGTCGATTGCGATGAATGGACGCGATTTTCGTTGGGCTTTTCAGGCCGCCGCCAGCCAGTAGGTGGCGTTGAACGGACTGCTCATGCGCAGGGCCTGCGGCGAAACGTCCACGATCTTGTCGGTGGGCATTTTCTCGCCGCTGGATGTATCTACTACGATTTCAATAGCAGGAGAGCGCCGACGAGGTGCGGCGGCTTCGGCCACGTTGGCCCGTTCCACTTGGCCTGAGGTTGCAGAACGGGCTACAGAAAAGAATAGAAACAGCGGAATGCCACCTTGCGGTCGGCCCAGTAGTCGGCAGCGTCGCGGAAGATGTCCAGGAGCTGCTCGCGCGCTTCCTTGTCGAACTTCGGCGTGGTGGGTATCTGCTCGAGCACCACGATGAACCCGGGCTGCGGCCCCGACTTGTGCAGCGGATCGGTCATGCAGTCGTACAGCGCATCGAAATTCTTGCCGAAGTGCGCCGGGAACATGAACTGCTGGGCGATCAGGTCGAGAATGTCCTGCTTGGACTGGGCATGCGCCAGATTGGCGTACAGGAAGTGGTTGCCCATCGCCTGGGCTGCGGTCTGCAGATCCTGGATGCGATAGGCGCGGATGGACTGGACGATATTGGGACGAACACCGCGCAGCAGCGTACTGTCCTGATCGTGACGAAGTGGCATTTCCATCTCCGTTGCTCTTTCTTGTTGGATATCCACAAAAGATGAATGTTTCGGTTCAATTCGGGGAACGCGGAATTGTCGGCCCATAACCGGCTCTCGCCAAGGGTCAGTTCCCTACAGGGTGCGCATATTGGCGACAGGTCGACTTTTATTCCTTGATCTCTCGGAAACTCGCGTAGTGATCGTTGGTGTAGTAGCAAGCGTCGGGAACCCGGGGTGGCCCCCGCAGACGATGCGCCGAGCCCCCGATTGCGGGCTCCAGGCGTTTTGACGGTGTACTCACGGTAGTAACCACGCCGCGCCCTGGGAAGCTGGCGCTCGTAGTTACCAAAAATCGAACCGTCCTTGTCCTGCGCAAACGGACCGCCATCCTTGATCAATGCATAGGTGCTGCGCGCCTCGCGCGGCAATTCGGCAACTGCAATGGGGATGGAGACCGGATCAGCGGTGTTCTGGCGCGCGAGCGAAGTGGCCGGAGCCCAGACGGGCACCGTCATCAACAAAGCGTACGCCAAACCTGCCAAACCAGTTCTGAGACCGGTTCCATGCGCCGATACGGCGACAGCTTTCAACATCAACGACACCTTTCGAAAACTACGGGTTTACCCGGAATTTCGAGGCAATAGTTTGACTCAAACACCCGCAAAAAGCAAGGGACTGCTCAAAAATTGAGCAGTCCCTTGTATGAGCAGGTTCTGACAAGGCGAGCCTGGTGGCTAGCGCGCGGCGTTTGCGTCGGCCACCGTCAGGGCCGTCATGTTCACGATCCGGCGCACCGTGGCACTCGCCGTGAGGATGTGCACCGGCTCGGCCGCGCCCAGCAGTACGGGGCCGATGGCAATGCCGCCGCCCGCGGCGGTCTTGAGCAGGTTGTAGGAAATATTGGCGGCGTCGATGTTGGGCATCACCAACAGGTTTGCGTCGCCCGATAGCGTGCTGTGCGGCATGATGGACGCGCGTGACTTGGCGTCCAGCGCCACGTCGCCGTGCATCTCGCCATCGACCTCCAGCCATGGCGCCTGGATCTTGAGGATTTCCAGCGTTTCCCGCATTTTTACTGCGCTCGGATGGTTGCTCGATCCGAAATTGGAATGTGACAACAACGCGGCCTTGGGCTTGATGCCAAAACGCATCATTTCTTCGGCGGCCATCACGGTGATCTCGGCAAGCTGGGCGGCGGTCGGGTCGTAGTTGACGTGCGTGTCCACCAGGAACACCTGGCGATCCGGCAACAGCAGGCCGTTCATGCAGGCATAGGTGTTGCAGCCCGCGCGCATGCCGATCACCTGATCGATGTAGTTGAGGTGATGCGCGGTAAAGCCCCAGGTGCCGCAGATCATTCCGTCCACTTCGCCCTTGTGCAGCAACATGGAAGCAATCAGCGTCAGGCGGCGTCGCATTTCGATCTTGGCGACCGGGGCGGTGATGCCCTTGCGTTCCGTCATGCGGTGGTAGGTCTGCCAGAAGTCGCGGTAGCGGTGATCGTCCTCGACGTTCACCACATCGTAGTCCTGGCCTTCCTTGAGGCGCAGGCCGAATTTCTCGATGCGCTGGGCAATGATGGCGGGACGGCCGATCAGCGTGGGGCGCGCGACGTTCTCATCGGCCACGATCTGCGCCGCGCGCAGCACGCGTTCTTCTTCGCCTTCGGCGTAGGCAATGCGTTTCTTCGCGGCCGCTCGCGCGGCGGTGAAGATCGGCTTCATCGTCGTGCCCGAGGCGTAGACAAATGTCTGCAGGTGGTCGCTGTATGCGTCCATGTCCTCGATCGGGCGCAGGGCCACGCCGCTGTCGGCCGCGGCCTTGGCAACCGCCGGAGCGATCTTCATCATCAGGCGCGGGTCAAACGGCTTGGGAATCAGGTATTCACGACCAAATGCCAGTTGTTCGCCCACATAGGCGGCGGCGACCACCTCGCTTTGCTCGGCCTGCGCCAGCTCGGCGATTGCGTGCACGGCGGCGATTTCCATCTCGGTCGTGATGGTCGTCGCACCGCAATCGAGCGCACCGCGAAAGATGTAGGGGAAGCACAGGACGTTGTTGACCTGGTTCGGATAATCGGTGCGGCCCGTGGCGATGATCGCGTCGTCGCGCACGGCCTTCACGTCCTCGGGCGCGATTTCGGGATTCGGATTGGCCAGCGCGAAGATCAGCGGATTGGCCGCCATCGTCCTGACCATGTCCTGCTTGAGCACGCCGCCCGCCGAGAGACCGAGGAACACGTCGGCGTCAACGATCACCTCCGCAAGTTTGCGCAGCGGCGTGTTCTGCGCGAAGAACGCCTTGTCCTCGTCCATCAGCTCGGTGCGGCCTTCGTAGACCACGCCCGCAATGTCGGTCACCCAGATGTTCTCGCGCGGCATGCCGAGCTTGATCAGCAGACCCAGGCACGCGAGCGCCGCAGCACCTGCGCCCGAGGCCACGAGCTTGACGCTCTTGATGTCCTTGCCCGCAACCTTCAGGCCATTGATGATGGCCGCGCCCACGGTGATGGCCGTGCCGTGCTGGTCGTCATGGAAGACCGGAATCTTCATGCGCTCGCGCAGCTTGCGCTCCACATAGAAGCAGTCGGGTGCCTTGATGTCTTCGAGATTGATGCCGCCGAACGTCGGTTCGAGCGCGGCGATGATTTCCACGAGCTTGTCCGGGTCCTTCTCGTCGATCTCGATGTCGAACACATCGATGCCGGAGAATTTCTTGAACAGCACGGCCTTGCCTTCCATGACCGGCTTGCCGGCCAGCGCGCCGATGTCGCCCAGGCCCAGCACCGCCGTGCCGTTGGTGACCACGCCCACCAGATTGCCACGCGCCGTGTAGCGGAATGCGTTGTTCGGGTCCTTGACGATCTCTTCGCAGGGGGCCGCCACGCCGGGCGAATAGGCCAGCGCCAGATCGTGCTGGTTGATCATCTGCTTGGTCGCAGCAATCGTGATCTTGCCGGGCTTCGGAAACTCGTGGTATTCAAGCGCCGCTTTGCGCAACTGAGCGCGTTTATCAACAGGGGTCGGGGCCGTATTCTCGGACATCAAGAGTCTCCAGCGAAGGCAAAGCTGAGGGCGGAATTTAATGATCTGTGTCAGCCGTCAGCATGAACAGGGGAGCCGATTGTAGGCCGCTTGCCCGTCTCCTGCTCGGGGCGGACTATGCCGAGAGCCTCCGGGGGCTGTGGATATTCTTGAGCTGTTTTTGTTTTGGGGACGGTTTTTGTGCTGCTGGCCGGGATTGCGCCCGGCGGCGCAGTACCTTTTTGTCTGACCCGTCCTAAATTACGTTGACACTTTAGACGGTTGAACATTCCGGAGTAATTCGGCCATAGACGCCCGGTGCACAGCATTGGGCGTCTGCATTTTCAGCGATGTGTGCAGTCTCTCGCAGTTGTATATCTGCACGGACTCCTTCACCATTCGCCTGGCCTGGGCCAGATCGGCTGGCCTTTGAAGTAGTAACTCACCTTTCAGGATTCCGTTGACCCGCTCGGCCAGTGCATTCTGGTAGCAGTCGTAGCCATCGGTCATCGAGCACGTCACCCCGTGACGCTTGTGCAACTCCTGGTAGTAGTCTGCGCAGTATTGAATGCCTCTGTCCGAATGATGCGTCAGTGGTTGCTGGCTTTGTCGTGCTTTCAATGCGTTCTTGAACGCCTGCGCCACTTCCTGCGTCTGCAGGCTTGCGTGGACATGCCAGCCCACGATCTTGCGTGAGTAGGCGTCTGTGATCAGGCTCAGGTAGACGAACTTTCCCTGCGTGGGCAGGTAGGTGATGTCCGCCACCCAGACTTGCTCGCTTCTTGTGGCCTGCTCCTGCTGTGGCCCGCCTTGAGCAGGTTCGGGTGGCGCCTGAAGCGATGATGGCTGTGAGTTGTCTTGTGATAGGCCCGCTTTGGCGCAACAAGCATTCTGGCGTTGCGCAGCACATCAAACAGCGCGTCCCGTCCCATCGCTATACCCGCCTTCTGTAGCGGAACCTCCAGCATTTTCTGGAGCTTGCGCGTGCCCACCCGGGGTTGGCGCATGCGCTCGTGTTCAACAAGTTGCACGACCGTCTGGGCCTGGTTCATGCGCGCGGCGTGGCGCTGGCAGCCCTGGTAATGCGCCTGACGGCTCATGCCCATGTGTTGGCAAGCTCTGCTCACACTCAGTCCTTGGACGAGTTTTTCCTGGAGAACTTGCCCAAAGGCTTTTTTACGACACGCACTCCGTAGTCTTTGCGAAGCACATCGATCACTGCTTCAAACAATTGCGCCTTCTGCTGAGAATCCTTGAGCTGTACTTCAAGCTCCTTGATCCGTTGCTCAGGCGTGAGTGGCTGAGGTTCTTTATCTATCCGCATGGCAGCAGATGATGCACCAACACTCCAGCCCAGTCGCCCGTGTTTGCGCAACCACACCAACACGGTCGATCTCCCCTGAATGCCGTATTTGCTTTGCGCTTGTCTGTATGTCAGCTCGCCTTTTTCTACCTGCTCCACCACCGCCAGCTTAAAAGCCAGCGTGTAGTCGCGCTGCGTACGTTTGATCTCTGATTCCATCTCGCTTGCCTTTTTTGCAAGTCCAAGGTGTCAACTTTATTCAGGACGGGTCAGTCTTGCCAAAAAGGCACCAAAAAGCGCTTTGAATACCTGCGGCAGAACTCGCTTCGTTCCTTCGTCACTTCGCTCGGACAACCGCCGCAAGTCAGCTGGAAAGAGGTGCGTTCGGCACGTCGCTGCGCTCGTGCCGGGTTTGAGTTGCGTGGAGGCGTTGGTGCCCGCTACTGCACGAGCGCAGCGAAGTGCCGACTCCCGCCCTCTGACCACGCCTGGGGCGAGGCGGTTGTGCGGTGGCTGTTGCGTCAAGTGACGCAACAGCTTCAATGTCTAGCTCACGGCAATTGTTTGAGCGGAGAGCCGCAGGCTCGCAGCGAGTTTTGCCGTGCACCGCACGACCGTCTCGCCCCAGGTCGCCCCTCGCAACGCGAGGGGTCGTGGACAGCGGGCTCAACTTTCTTTGATTACTTTCTTTTTTGACAAAAGAAAGTAATTCGCCCGCCGGGGCGAGACCCGGCCAGCAGCATTCAAACAGCAGCAATCAACAACAAATAAACAAAAACTACTTGCTGCTAGGAAAGCTGAACATAGCCCCTCCCGCACCCCGGCCGAAGGCCAACGCTGCGTAATCGTCTTGCGCTTCGTGTAAAAGCGCACAGCATCCGGTCCATAGGCGTGCAGATCGCCGAACAGTGATCGCTTCCACCCTCCAAACGAGTGGTAAGCCACGGGCACGGGAAGTGGCACGTTCACGCCCACCATGCCGACCTGGATGTGGTCGGTGAAGTAGCGCGCGGCTTCGCCGTCGCGGGTGAAGATGCAGGTGCCGTTGCCGTACTCATGGTCGTCGATGAGCTTCATGGCTTCCTGCAGGTTCTTCGCGCGCACCACGCCGAGGACCGGGCCGAAGATTTCTTCCTGATAGATCTTCATGCCGGGCTTGACGTTGTCGAACAGGCAGGCGCCGAGGAAGTAGCCGTCTTCGTGGCCCGCCACCTTCACGCCGCGTCCGTCCACGACGAGTTTTGCGCCTTCGGCGACACCGGCATCCACATAGCCTTTGACCTTCTCGAAGTGCTGTCGGGTGACCAGGGGGCCCATGTCGTTGCTGTTGTCGGTGCCGGGGCCGACCTTCATCTTTTGGATTTCGACCTTGAGGCTGTCGATCACCTTGTCTGCGGTTTCATCGCCGATGGCCACGACCAGCGGGATCGCCATGCAGCGCTCGCCGCAGCTGCCATAGGCCGCGCCCATGAGCGCGGTGACGGCGTTGTCGATGTCGGCGTCAGGCATGACGATGGCGTGGTTTTTTGCGCCGCCAAGGGCCTGCACGCGCTTGCCGTGCTTGCAGCCTTCGGAATAGATGTATTCCGCAATCGGAGTGGAGCCCACGAAGCTCACGGCCTTCACGCGTGGGTCTTGCAGCAGCGTGTCGACCGCAACCTTGTCACCGTTGACCACGTTGAGCACGCCCGGCGGCAGACCGGCTTCGAGCGCGAGTTGTGCGATGAGCATGGTGCTCGACGGATCGCGTTCCGAAGGCTTGAGCACAAAGGTGTTTCCGCAGGCCACGGCCATGGGCCACATCCATAGCGGCACCATCGCCGGGAAGTTGAACGGCGTGATGCCTGCCGTGACGCCCAGGGCCTGGAACTCGCTCCAGCTGTCGATGCCGGGTCCGACGTTGCGGCTGTGCTCGCCCTTGAGCAGTTGCGGCGCATAGCTTGCATATTCGACGTTCTCGATTCCGCGCTGCAATTCGCCCTGCGCGTCGGCCAGTACTTTACCGTGTTCGGCGGTGATGAGTTCGGCAATCCGGTCGGCGTTTTCTTCGAGCAGGACTTTCAGCTTGCTCATCACGCGGGCGCGCTTGAGCGGAGGGGTGTTGCGCCAGGCGGGAAAAGCCTTTTCGGCGGAGGCAATGGCTTCTTCGACCGTGGCCTTGCTTGCGAGGGCGACGTTGATGCTTGACTGGCCGGTGGCGGGGTTGAACACGGGTTGTGTGCGTGCCGTGTCTGCAATGATCTTGCCATCGATCAGATGGCCCACGGTAGAAGTAACGTTCTTGTCGTTTTTCATGGTTTATGTCCTCGCTGGAAGCCACACGGCTTCAGTTCATGATTTGTTGGGAGTCATTGGGGTGGTGGTATCGGGCGCTGCGCTGATCGCGTAGCTCCTTGCTTAATACCTGATCCATTCAAACCGGATCGGTTTGACAACAATCGGCTACCGCCGGGTTGGTGGCGGTAGCGGGTTGGTGGTTCAGCCCACCGACGGGATGGTTTCGCCGAGTGCGTTGATCAGGCGATCGATCTCGGCGCGCTCGCTGATGAAGGGAGGAGCCAACTGGATGGTGTCTGCGCCGTAGCGCACGTAGAAGCCCAGCTCCCACATTTTCATGGCGATTTCATAGGGGCGCCTGGCGGGCTCGCCCGGTGCGTGCTCGATGGTGAGGCCAGCGGCCAGTCCGTAGTTGCGGATGTCGGCGACGTGTTTCGTGCCCTTGAGGCCGTGCACGGCATTCTCGAAGTACGGTGCCAGCGCCTTCACGCGGCCCGGGCCGTCTTCCTGTTCGAGCAGGTCGAGCGCGGCGATACCGGCGGCGCAGGCGATCGGGTGCGCGGAGTAGGTATAGCCATGCGCGAACTCGAGCATGTACTCGGGCCACCGGCTGCCATGAATGTGTCGTAGATGTCCTTGGTCACGACGCAGCCGCCCAAGGGCTGCGAGCCGTTGGTGACCTGCTTGGCGAAATTCATGATGTCGGGCACCACGCCGAATGCGTGCGCGCCGGTCATTGCGCCGCAGCGGCCAAAGCCGGTGATGACCTCGTCAAAAATCATCAGAATGTGGTTCTGCGTGCAGATCTCGCGAATGCGTTCGAGGTAGCCCTTGGGGGGAATCACCACCCCGGCGGAGCCCGCAAACGGCTCGATGATCACGGCTGCCACGTTGCTGGCGTCATGCAGCGCGATGATGTCCAGCAGCTTGTCGGCCAGTGCGCGTCCGCCGTCCTCGGCCATGCCCTTCTGGAACGTGCCTGCCGGTGGCTGGGTATGCGGCATGTGGTCGGCCGCAATGCCTTGGCCGTACATCTTGCGGTTGCCACCGATGCCGCCCACCGAGATGCCGCCAAAGTTCACGCCGTGGTAGCCTTTTTCGCGGCCGATCAGCACGGTCTTGCTGCCCTGGCCCTTGAGCCGCCAGTAGGCGCGCGCCATCTTGAGCGAGGTGTCTGCGGCTTCCGAGCCCGAGCCCGTGAAGAACACGTAGTCGAGGCCCTGGGGCGTGATCTCCTTGATCTTGTTGGCGAGCGCGAATGAAGCGGGGTGACCGAACTGGAATGCTGGCGCGTAGTCGAGTTGCAGCGCTGCCTTGCCGATGGCGTCGGCGATCTCGCGGCGACCGTGGCCGAGACCCGTGCACCACAGGCCAGAGAGGCCGTCGAATATCTTGCGGCCCTTGTCGTCATGCAGATAGGCCCCTTCGGCGCCGACGATCATGCGCGGGTTGGCCTTGAAGTTGCGATTGCCGGTGAACGGCATCCAGTGGGCATCGAGCCACGCGGCATCGGTGCGGACTGCGCTGTCGGCGCTGGCGGGATTGGCGACGGTGGTGAGGCTCATGAGTGTCTCCGGCTTGGGTCGTGCAGGACGTGGATGGGTTCGGGAAATCGGCGCACTTTGGCAGTGCGGCGCCAGTGCATTGTTGAGGCGATGGATAATCCCGTAAATAGAGCAATATCACTGTTTACTTGAGGTTTTATGCAAGTAAAAAAACGCCCCGTCAAAACGCCGGTTTCGAGAGCCCCAAAGACCCCACCCGCGACCCGCAATCGCGCGGTGCTCGGGCAGCTCAGCGACATGGATCTGCGCCTCTTGCAGGTGTTCAAGGCGGTGGTGGAGTGCGGCGGCATGTCGGCGGCGGAGCTGGAGCTCAACATCGGCACCAGCACCGTGAGCCGCCATGTGAAGGATCTGGAGACGCGCCTCGGCCTCACGCTGTGCCGCCGGGGCCGAGCGGGTTTTGCGCTGACCGCCGAGGGCCAGCGCGTCTACGAGGAAACGCTGCGCCTGCTGTCGTCCGTGCGCGGCTTTCGCGACGGCATCGACGACATCCACGCGCGCATGGGCGGCCAGCTCGCGGTGGCGGTGTTCGACAAGACGGCCAGCAATCCGGCCGCGCGCATTGGCGAGGCCATCGGTGCGTTCAACAGTCTGGCGCCCGACGTGCATCTGCAACTGCATGTGGGCTCGATCAACGAGATCGAGCGCGGCGTGATGGATGGCACCTTCCAGATCGGCATCATTCCCACGCACCGCAGTTCGCAGAGCCTGGTCTACCACCGGCTGTTCGGCGAGACCATGCAGCTCTACTGCGGTGCGCAGCATTCGCTGTTCGATGCCGACCATGAGGGGCTCGATTGGGACTCGGTTCGCGCCCATGCCTTTGCCGGACTTGGGTATCACTCCCCCAACATGGAGTTCACACACCAGGCGCGACTTTCGCGTGCCGCGACCGGCTTTGATCAGGAGTCGATTGCCACGTTGATCCTCTCGGGCCGCTACCTCGGTTTTCTGCCGGTGCACTACGCAGGGCATTTTGAATCGCAGGGGCTGATGCGGGCCGTGCACCCGCAACTGCTTAACTACCATTGCGATTTCGTGAGCCTGGTGCGCAAGTCGCCAGAGCCGAGCCGCGCGGCCGCCGCGTTTGCGAAATGCCTGGTGGATGCGCATCCCTGAGGTGACCGGCGGTTTTCGTCATTGCGAGGGACAACGCCTGCGGCACGCGGAAGTGATAGGATTTGCCCACTCTTGCAGGTCCTGCAGTGTCGCCCGGGAACTTCGCGATGTCGCGCCGATGCGCACGCGTTTTCCGGGCAAATTCGCAAGAGACCGAGATCAACCGTCCCCGTTTTTTGCGAAAGTCCCAACGCCATGCAGCGCCGTCACTTCCTTTCCCTGTCCACCCTCGCGGCCACTGCCGGTGGATTTCAGAACGTGTTCGCCGCACCGGATGCGCTCGCGGGTTGGCGTCAGTACGAAGTCGTCACCAAGGTGAACGTCGCCGAACAGACGGCGCTGTCGCGCCTGTGGATTCCCGTGCCGCTGGCGACGCTGGACAACTATCAGCGCACGCTCGACGTGAACTTCAACGCCCCCGGTGCCGAAAGCGCGCGCATGCTCACCCTGCCCGGCAGCGACGTGCGCATGGTGGCCGTGAAATTTGCTGATGCGGGCGCGCCGCAGTCCGTCGAGATCGTGAGCCGCGTTGCCACGCGTGATCGCGCGGTCGATCTGGGCAGCAGCGGACATGGCGGCAGCACCTCGGCCACGTCGCTGCGCCCCTATCTGCAGGCGACATCGCTGGCACCGCTCGACGGCATCGTCAAGGAAACGGCCGACAGAATCCAGGCCGAAGCCGGGCACCCCAAGGACACCGTCGCCAAGGCGCGTGCGATCTACGAATGGATCGTCGAAAACGCCAAGCGCAATCCGGCCACGGCGGGCTGCGGCACGGGCGACGTGAGCTACACGCTCACCTCGGGCAACCTCTCGGGCAAGTGCGCCGATCTCAACGGACTGTTCACCGCGCTGGCCCGCGCCACGCGGATTCCGGCACGCGACGTCTACGGCGTGCGCGTCGAAGATTCCTCACGCGGCTTCAAGAGCCTTGGCAAGAGCGGCGACATCTCCAAGGCCCAGCACTGCCGCGCGGAGTTCTATGCCGACGGTCACGGCTGGATTCCGGTCGATCCGGCCGATGTCGCCAAGGTCATGCTCGAAGAACAACCGGGCGGCCTGCCCAAGGACGCGCCCAAGGTGCGAGCCGCCCGCGCCATGCTGTTCGGCGCCTGGGAGGGCAACTGGATGGCCTACAACACCGGCGCCGACGTGCGCCTGCCGGGCTCCAATCGCACCGAAGGCTTTTTCATGTATCCGCAGGGCGAGACCGCCAACGGTCGCCTGGACAGCCTCGACCCGGCCCATTTCGCCTACACCATCACCTCGCGCAAGCTGGCCTGACGGCGATGAAGAGGCAAGCGCATATGGATCGACGCGACTGCCTGCGCGCCATGGCGGCCCTCGCGACGCTTTCGGGCTGGGTGCCGCAACGCCCACGGCACTCGCCGTGCAACCAACGGACGCGCAGGAGGCCAGCGGCGGCAAACTCCGTCCCTGGAAGAAGGGCGCGACACCCGCGCTGCTCGCAACCTCCATGGAAGGCAGCAAGCGCACGCTGCAGGACTATCTCGGCAAGCCGCTGATCCTGAACTTCTGGGCGTCGTACTGCGGCCCGTGTCGTCTCGAGATGCCAGCGTTCAACATGCTGATGGATCTCTACAGCGACAAAGGTCTGCGCGTGCTGGCGGTCAACCATGGCGAGATGCCCGCGCGCATTCTGCAATTCCTGAAGGCTGTGCCGTTCAACGGCGAAGTGCTGCTCGATCGCAGCCAGACACAGATGAAGGCATGGAGCGCCTACGCGCTGCCAACCAGCTTCGTCATCGACGCCAAGGGACAGGTGCGGTTCTGGCACGTTGGAGAAATCGACTGGAGCGAGCGGGATGCGCAGGCGAAAATTCAGCAGGTGATTGAGGGCTGAGGATAGTCTGACGAACTCATCCATCCCCCAAAATTTGAAACGCACTACTTCCCGAATCTTCAATCCGAGTCTTCAAGGTATCGAATGCGGCCCAAACTGGCAATTTCAGAGCCTTGCTTTTGCCTGCGCGCATTGCCACGGTCTTGCGAGCATCCGCAATCTTGTCAGCCCCTTGATAGCCCGCCTGACCGATCATTGAAATTTCTTGCCCTTTGGGTATCATTTGCTTAATTAATTAAAAGTCAGTGACAAAAGGAGGAATCAATGGCGAATCGCACCTTCATCGCGCACAGTCCGCTGGGCGAGGAACTGGAATTCCGCTCATTGGAGGGCAATGAGCAGATCTCGCGATTGTTTGAATACCGGGTTCGTCTGATCAGCCAGAATTCGTCGATTGCCGCCAGGAGTTTGCTGGGCAAGGACATGAGCATCGAGATCGATCTCACGACGGAAACTGCAGGGAGTGGCAAGCGATTTCTCTCGGGACAGGTGACGCAGTTTTCCTATATTGGAAAGGACGGCGACCATTTTGCATATGAGGCCCTGCTACGCCCCTGGCTCTGGCATGCCACACGTCGCTCGGACTTCAAGATCTTCCAGTTCAAGAAGGTGCCGGACATCATCAAGGAAGTGCTGGGTCCCTACGGTTTCACCATTGATGACCGGCTCGTCGGCAGCTATCGCGCGTGGGACTATATGGTCCAGTACGGCGAGACTGATTTCAATTTCATCTCGCGCCTGCTTGAAGCCGAGGGCGGCTATTTCTTCTTTGAGCACAGCATGGGAAGCCACAAGCTGGTGCTGGCGGATGACATCGGAAGCCACGGCCCTCTTCCCAACGGACCGGCCACCATTTCCTATTACCCCGGCAACCGGGCTGCGAACATTCACAGCGTCGACTTCATTGACGATTGGCGCTTTGCCGAAGATATCGCTTCCGGCCACTTCGCATCGGATGACTACGACTTCGAAAAACCCAAGGCCTTGCTCGAGACGCGCCAGCAGCAGCCCGCAGGCCACCCCGAGGACAGTCGCGAACTCTACGACTGGCCGGGTGGCTACACCGATGCGGGCGACGGCGAGAACTACGCACGCGTGCGCATCGAGCAGCAAAAGGCCCAGCGCGAAGTCGCCCAGGGCGAAGGCAATGCGCGCAACATCGCACCAGGCTACCTGTTCACCTTCAGCAAATACCCGAGAGCCGACCAGAACAAGGAATATTTGATCGAGTCGGCGTATTACCGCTTTGAAGAGAACGTGCGCCGAAGCGACGGCGCGGGAGGCTCGGGCGCTGCCAAGCGCGCGGGCATCGACAGCCCGACCACGTACCGCATCAGCTTCAGCGTCATCCCCAAATCGGTTCCATATCGCAGCCAGCGCACGACCCCCAAGCCCCACACCACAGGCCCGCAGACGGCGGTCATCACCGGCCCCGCAGGCGAAGAAATCTACACCGATAAGTATGGCCGCGTGAAGGTGCAGTTCCACTGGGACCGCTACGGGAAGAACGACGAGAACTCGAGCTGCTGGATTCGCGTGAGCCAGACCTGGGCGGGCGCGAACTACGGCTCCATGCACATCCCGCGCATCGGGCAGGAAGTGATCGTGGATTTTTTGAACGGTGATCCGGACTACCCGATCATCACGGGCCGGGTCTACAACGCCATGCAGATGCCGCCGTGGGATTTACCTGCCAACAAGACGCAGTCGGGCATCAAGACCCGCTCCAGCCTGGGTGGTGCGGGCGGCGCGGGCATGAAGAACGGTGCGGGCGATGCCAACGCGCTGCGCTTTGAGGACAAGAAGGGTGAGGAACAACTGTGGCTGCATGCGCAGAAGGACCAGCTCACCGAGGTCGAGCACGACGAGGACAAGTGGGTGGGCAACGACCGGCGCAAGGTGATCGACCGGGATGAGTTCAACACGATTCACCGCGACCGCACGGAGATCGTGGATCGTAACGAGAAGATCAATGTGCACGGGTGGCGCACCGAGGAAGTGGATCTGGATGAGACCATCACGATTCACGGCAACCGCACGGAAGTGGTGGACAAGAACGAGACCCTCACGGTGCACAAGAGCCGCACGCGTACCGTGGATCACAACGAGGATGTGACGGTCAGGAAGAGCCGCACGAAGACGGTCCTCAAGAACGAGACGGACGAGATCAAGAAGAAATGGGATATCACGGTAGGCCAGATGCGGATGGAGAAGGTGGGGCTGCTCTCCACCTTCAACGTCGGGCTGGTGCACTCCGAGAACGTGGGCTTGCTGCACAGCTCGATCGTGGGCGGCAAGCGCATTGAGGTCAGTGGCGTGGACAAGACCGAGGTGGTCAATGGCCCCCGCACCACCACCGTCAAGAGCGACACGGTGACGGTGGAGGAGACGCAGAAGATCACGGCCAAGAAAATCGAGATCACGGCCTCGCAAGAAATCCTGCTGACCTGTGGCTCAAGCAGCATCCGCCTGAATAAAGACCTGATCCGCATCCTGTCGGACTTGGTGCGCATCAACTGTTAGGGCGGGCATCCCGGTATTGCTTTTTGGAAAGCACGATCAGAAAAAAATTGGAGGGAAGGTCTTCATGACAGGAAAGCCAGCGGCACGCATAGACGACAAGGTTGCGTATTCACGCATTGTGACGGGCTCACTCACGGTACTGATAGGAACCCAGGGGGTGTGGCCTGCTCGGTGTGTCCGGGGGCGTTGCCAAGGGCAGCCCGGTCAATCCCCAGCTGGGCGCGAAGGTGCTCTCGGGGCGTCTGATCTTGACTTTGCGCTGCCCGGGCCATGCCGCTGGTGTGGCAGCGCCAGTACAGCAGCTATGTGAACGCAGAGCAAGGGGGGTACTGCGGCGTGCTGGGTTACGGCTGGAGCGCGCCGCTGGAGCTGCGCCTGACGGTGCAGGCCGGCGCCACGTTGCTGCACGACAGCCAGGGGCGCACCATCACGTTTGATGCGCTGGCGCCAGGCGAGTCGCTCTACAGTCCCAGCGAAGACATCTGGCTGCTGCGCACGGGGATGCACCCGGGCAACCTGGCGCAGGAGCTGGCCTCGCTCACTGGCGGGGCGCGGTTTGCCCTGGACGCGGGCAGGACGCGGGCAGGCTTCGGTTGCGGCTTCGGCTGTCGGCACCGCTGCGCTTGCAGACCAGCAGGCGCCCGCCTGGTGGAGAGACCGCTTTGCGTGGATCAGTCGCGAGATGGCCTGCGCAAGTCATCTCATTTTTGCCGCCAACGGGGGTGGCGACACGCTGTGGGTGTTTGCTCCCGCGAACTGGCAGGCGATGGAGGCTGCGCGCAGGGCTGCGCAGACGCACCCGGCCACGCAGCTGCCTGCGCCCGATGCGGGCTGGGTGCTGCTGGGCAAGCTGGAGAGCCTTGGCCGCACGCAGCGCTACCACTGGGCAGAGGTGCTGGGGCAATCGCGCATCACCGGCATCGACGATGGCGTGGGGCGCCACTACCAGTTGCACTACAGCCGGGTCAGCGCAGCACAGGACGCCCGGCACTACGGGCGCGAGGGTAGTCACTTTCACTGGCAGGCGGACAGCGGCGTGCGCCTGATGCGCATTGAGCTCAGGCGCGATCCTGCGCTTCCCCTGCAAACCGGCGCTCTCGCGCAGTCGATCGATCTCGTCAGCTACGCCTACAGCGCGGAGGGCGACCTGGTTGCCGTGAAGAACCGCCACGGGGACACAGTGCGCCGGTTTGCCTGGCGCAACCACCTGATGGTCTTTCATCAGGAAAAAAGCGGGCCCGAGCACCGCTACGCCTACGACCGCTATGAGCCTGGGGCAAGGCGGTAGAGCAAAGCAACCAGGAGGGCATCGACTACCGCTTTGACTACCGCGCGCTACCCGAAGCCGATGGACAGCCGCGCCGGGCCTGCATCGTCACCGACAGCCTGGGGCGCGTTGAGACCTACATCTTCCAGGGCGAAGCGGGCCTGTCGCGGCTGACCGAGCATGTGCGCGCCGATGGCAGCACCGTGAGGCGAAGCTACAACCAGTACGGGCACCTCACGGGCGTCACGGACCCGCTGGGGCGCAGCGTGCGCATGCAGGTGAGTCCCCTGGGGCAACTGCTGTCCACCCAGGGGCCCGATGGCAGCACCAGCAGCCAGACCTACGAGGAGGGTAGTGGGCTGCTGCAAAGCACCACCGATGCGGCCGGGCGCACGATCCGCTACGGATATGACCGCCTGGGCCGCCTCACGCAAATCATCCTGGCAGATGGCAGCGCCGAGCACTATCACTACCCGGACATTGCCAGTGCGGCAGCGGAGCCTGCCACGCGCCTGAACGCAGACAAACCCGTTCGCATCACCGATGCCAGGGGTGGAGACAAGCACATTGCCTATACCGCGGCGGGGCAGGTGGCAAGCTACACCGATTGCTCCGGGCAGAGCACCCGCTACGAGTACGACCGCTGGGGCAGGAGCACGGCGGTGGTGAACGCGCTGGGTGAGCGCGTACGCTACCAGTACAGCGACAGGGACCAGTTGCAGGCCGTGCACTACGCCGACGGCAGCTCAGAGCACTACGAGTACGACGCCCGGGGCAGGTGAGCCAGGTGCGCGCGGGGCAGGATGACAAGCGCAGCGCAGATGTGTACAGCGTGGAGGGGTACAGCGCAGAGGGCCGCAGCAGAGCGCCCGCCAGCACGACGGCGGCCTCGGTCAGCATGGAGTACGACCTGTGGGGACGGCTCACGCGGCGCAGCCACGCGGGCCACAGCCTGGCCTTCGCCTATGACGTGGCCGGACGCCTTGCGCTGCTGACCAACGAGAACGGTGAGCACACCCGCTTCGAGTGGGACGTGATGGACCGTCTGGCAAGGGAGACCGGCTTTGATGCCCGGGTGCAAAGCTACCGCTACGATGCAGCCGGGCAGCTCACGCACTCGGCAGACGGCTGGGAGGCGCAGCAGGGCCTGGCAAGCCACACGAGCCACTACGAGTGGAGCATCACGGGGCAGCTCATTGCAAGGCATCTGCCGCCAAGCGAGCTCGTGCCCGCGACCACGCACCGCTACCAATGGGGCAAGGCAGGCGAGTTGCTGCAAGCAAGCGTCTGGCATGAAGCGCCAGAAGCCGGGGCGCAACTGCAAAGCCAGGCCATCATCGAGCGCGATGTGGCGGGCCGGGTCACAGGCGAGATCCAGCGCCTGTACAAACACACCTCCCCTCCAGAGCCACGACCCACAACGGCGCCGGTGTGATGGACCCTCCTGCCGCCGGGCCGGAGATCGAGTTCGAACACCGCATCAGCCATCGCCTGGATGTGCTGGGCAACCGGCAAGCGAGCCAGTTGCAGGGTCTGGGCGAGGTGGGCTACCTGCTTTATGGTTCGGGCCACGTGCACGGCATCACCTGGCAAGGCGAGAGCCTGGTGGACCTGGAGCGAGATGCGCTGCACCGCGAGGTCAGACGCCAGTTGGCGAGCACCACGGCCGAGCCTTTGATCCGCCAGCTGGGCTGGGACAGCGCCGGGCGCCTGACATCCATGCAGTGGGCGGCTTTGCGCAAGGCGCGGGCCTGCCTGACATGCTGGACAGCCTGCCGGGGGCAGCCCCGTCCACAGCGCAGGCCTCGCCCAGCCCGCAAGGCCCCCACAGGCCGTGCTCGGGCGCTGGCGTCCCGGCACTACCACTACGACAGCCTGGGACAGATGGTGGGCATCCAGAGCCCGGCGGGCATGAGCCGCTTTGCCTACGACGCGGCAGGCCGCCTCACAGGTGCAGACACCCCGCAGGCGGGCCAGCAGCGCTGGAGGTTCGACCCGGCGGGCAACCGCCTGCCCATTGCAGAGCCGGCAGGCAACCCCGGGGCGGGCGATGTCATCACGGGAGCGCTGAACGAAACAGACCGCCAAAGGACGCAGCAAAGAGCGGGCCGCGAGGCAACGCCGGTCAGCCGCGAGCAGATGGCGCGCAGCGACTACAACGCCCTGCAGGGCAAGCCGGAGCAAGGGGGACACCTGGAGGACTGGGCCGCCACCGCGAAGTGGCACGGCAACCGTGTGGGCTACTACGAGAACAGCGAAGATGCGAGCAGCGAAGGCGCCAGGATTCACTACCGCTACGACAGCCGGGGCAACCGCACTGAAAGCGTGCAGGGCATGGCAGGAAAAGCGCGCCGCAAGATGGAGCTGGCCTACGACAAGGGCAACCAGCTGGTGCAAGTCGTGGTTCACGAAAAAGATGATGGTGAAGAGGAAGAAGGCACACAGCTCACCCAGCGCTACCGCTATGACGCGTTTGGCAGGCGGCTGGCCAAGTACAGCAATGCGGGCAACACAGGCCATGCGAGCAACTTGGGTCACATGGGCCACAAGGATGCGGGCGAAGAAAGCGGGACAACCGATTACTTTGGCTGGGACGGGGACCGGCTGGTGCATACCGAGCGGCTCAACCATGGCAATGCCCGGGACATCAACGGGCAGAGCCAGCCGGAGATCGTGCACACGGTGTACGAGCCGGGCAGCTTTACACCGCTGGTGCAGTTGCGCCGGGCTGCCAGAGCAGCGCCAGGCATGGCCGACGACCTGATTGCCCACCTCCCCGCTGGCATGGCGCGGGACGCCTTGCGCGCCATGCTCACGGATATCAATGCGACCAGCGCGCTCCTCAACGAGCGCATAGTCGGGCTGGGCATGGCCGCTGACGCGCAAAGCTTCATCAACGCGCAGCGCCAGGAGTTTGAAGAGACGGCACGCAGCGAGCGGCAGGAGAATGCCAAAAGCGTGGAAGTGCGGCACTACCTGTGCGACCATCTGGGAACGCCCAATGCGCTCTTCAGCAGCGAAGGACAAGTGGAGTGGGCTGCGACGCTGGATGCTTGGGGAACGTGAAAGACGAATACAGTCCGAAGCGCCTGTATCAGCCTATTCGGCTACCTGGGCAGCATGAGGATGACCTCACCAATTTTTATTACAACAGGCATCGATATTATGATGTTGCGGTGGGCGGTTATATAAATCATGACCCAATAGGAAATGCAGGAGGCATAAATCTCTGGCTCTATTCTGGCAACCCACTCAAATGGATCGATCCTTATGGGCTCGCAACACAGGCGGGCCCGAATGTATGTGTGGCTGATCCTATTACAAAACAGAATGTCGGTCGATTCATTGTTGACTCGCGAGGAAATATCGTTGCAGAACCAGTAGGTGGTAAAACAATCCCGTATCCACCATCAAATCCATCTAGCCCTGATACGCACACTTTGTATTCAAACGGGTCTAATGCATACAGGCTGAATCCGCAAGGTCACTCAAACGATCCAACCCCACATGGCCATGCTCATCTACCTGGGAGTGGCGCGGGCAGAAAAGGTCAAGGTGCATCGCTTGATGTAAATGGTCAACAAGTGCCTGCTAATAGTGCAGGGGCTCACATTGCGTTGAAATCGTTCGCTGTACTCGATGCGCTACGGGATTGCTTCAGATGACACGCCTAAAGTCATGCAAAGAAGGTGGCTTTGGTCAGTGCTTTTGTGCTTTGAATAATACGATGATGGGACATGATGAGGAAACTTCGGATAGAGCTTGCATGGGAAATGGAGTGGATTAATCAATATGATATTAAATCAAAATCAGAAAATTTATCTGGGTGATCGAGCTATTCAGAAAATTATTTTTGAAACCATGAAAAATACAATAACCATTGTGTTTGATTGTTTATCTATTTTCGAAACAGAAAATTGGATACCAGGAGAATCAAAAGATATTGAGAATTGTGCCGTAAAATTTATGAATGTGACGGACTATGAGATTTCGCCAAAGGGCATGATGCCTAATGACTATATAGTCAATATAAATATTTCAAATTCCTTTGTGAAAATAACAACATTGGGTGAGGTTTATAATGAAAAAACCCTCGCACTTGATATTGTGGAGGGGTTTATATCAATAAAATTTGAAAGCTACTCAATAAATTCTTGATATTACATTGGGCAACGGGCCAGATGGAGCTGGCCTACGACAAGGGCAACCAGCTGGTGCAAGTCGTGGTTCACGAAAAAGATGATGGTGAAGAGGAAGAAGGCACACAGCTCACCCAGCGCTACCGCTATGACGCGTTTGGCAGGCGGCTGGCCAAGTACAGCAATGCGGGCAACACAGGTCACACAGGTCACACACGTCACAAGGATGCGGGCGAAGAAAGCGGGACAACCGATTACTTTGGCTGGGACGGGGACCGGCTGGTGCATACCGAGCGGCTCAACCATGGCAATGCCCGGGACATCGACGGGCAGAGCCAGCCGGAGATCGTGCACACGGTGTACGAGCCGGGCAGCTTTACACCGCTGGTGCAGTTGCGCCGGGCTGCCAGAGCAGCGCAAGGCATGGCCGACGAACTGATTGCCCACCTCCCCGCTGGCATGGCGCGGGACGCCTTGCGCGCCATGCTCACGGATATCAATGCGACCAGCGCGCTCCTCAACGAGCGCATAGTCGGGCTGGGCATGGCCGCTGACGCGCAAAGCTTCATCAACGCGCAGCGCCAGGAGTTTGAAGAGACGGCACGCAGCGAGCGGCAGGAGAATGCCAAAAGCGTGGAAGTGCGGCACTACCTGTGCGACCATCTGGGAACGCCCAATGCGCTCTTCAGCAGCGAAGGACAAGTGGAGTGGGCTGCGACGCTGGATGCTTGGGGGAACGTGAAAGACGAATACAGTCCGAAGCGCCTGTATCAGCCTATTCGGCTACCTGGGCAGCATGAGGATGACGCTACCGCGCTGTATTACAACCGGCACCGTTATTATCAAGCTGAAATCGGCTTCTATACGAACAAAGACCCTATTGGTCTGCATGGCGGGTGGAATCAGTTCGTATATGTTAATAATCCTGCCCAATTTTTCGACCCCTTAGGTTTACAAGGATGGAGTTCTGTACCTATACTTAATGGTAGCCTGCCTGGTAATCAAGGGGCATTGTCTGAGGCGATGAAGGGTCCTCCGCCTCCAGTTGTAGAATCACCTGCGCTTCCCTTTTCTATTTTTATGGAAACAAATGCAGGTGCCCAAGGTGTATATGGAAAAGCAATTTCAACTGGCAAGGCATTTGGCATGAGAAAAGATCTTTCAATTATAAATTGCAATTATTCAACTTCTTGTGATTTGCTCGGGCTGGGTGTTATGTATGGTGTAGGGGTGGCGGTAGGAGGTTCAGATAGCGCGCCTTCAAGCGGGGTTTCAAGATCAACGGGCGGATATGTTAGTGGAGGCGCTTTGGGCTCGGCAGGAGTTCAAGGCACCACAGACGTGGCTACTAATTCAACATCAATTTCCGTTGCTGTAGCCAAAGGAGACGGATTCAGCGTCAGCAAATTGGACTGCACTCAAAATACGGATTGTTAATATGCGATTGTTTAAATATTTTATTGCATTAATGCTTCTCATTTCAATAACCGCTTGTAATGACGAGGATAATTTAAATAATATGAAAAGGCATGTGAACGCTTTTCATGAAAATTATAATTCAGGAAACTATGAAGCCAATTACAAATGGCTGACTAAATATAGTGGCATGACAGTCTCATTGGATCAATATGAAAGAGATTTTCAATATATAAAATCAAAACTTGGTGATTTTAAAGAATCTAATATTCAAAATATAAATTTCGATCAAACTACAAAAGATGGACGAAAATTGGTACGAATTAGTTTTGATAGTAAATTTTCAAACGGAATCGGAAAAGAATTTTTTTATTTCGGAGAGAGGAATGAATTTTATAGGTATGAATTATTTTCAGATAATCTTTTGCGATAAAGAGGCCAGCACCGCCGGAGGTTCGATCCAACGGGCAACAGCCTGCCCGTTGTAGCCCCGGCAAGCAAACCTGGGGCAGGAGGCGCCATCACGGGAGCCCTGAACGAAAGAAACCGCCAAAGGACACAATAAAGAGTGCGCCGCCAAGCGACGCGATCAGCCGAAACATGTCCGCTGCAATAATTGGAGACCGAGTCGCGCAATTTGGGCTTTGCGCCAGAGCACGTGAGAATATGATGAATAAGTGTTTTGCTGGTGGCGATTATAATCATCGGCAGCAAGCAGGAAATGTTTGGAATGCCGCAAAAAATTGTGGTGAAATGCTATGAATGATATATTTCAATGCTTGTGTAAATATTATAACTCTTCAGATTCAATTGAATTTCCAGAGTTTTGCTCTCTGGAAATTGATAGGTTTTACGAGGGGATCTGTTGAATATAAAAAAATGCTTTTATGAGATATCCAAGCTTTGGAAAGATATAAACTGGGATTATATTTCGTCTTTAAAAATATCTGGATGGATGTTGCCGGATGTTTTAAATGAGCCTGTTTATAAACACTCATTTCCGTCACTTTTGAAGGAAGTCTATTTAAATGATAATTTATTAACCGATCTTTTCGTAGAAAATCATCTGAACACGAAAAATATAATTCAGGATTGGAAATTTGAATATTATTTTGATCTACCTGATGATATGAAAAATAATATTGCTCGCCTGCTTTTTAAAAAAAGCGGTTCCGTTTTTATGGATGCTCTGGATAGTTACTGGATTTCTTACCTGGATTAGTAAGTATGTTCCGTTTCGTGCGACCATATTCCCAAAGAAGCTGGGCACTTCTTTCGGGCAAGAGAGGCAATGCGCAGCGTCATTGAGTCCTTCAAAAGGGAGTTCATCGCATGAGCCAAATCCACGTCTAGGCTCGCATCACCCTTCGAACGAGAGCAAAGATCAGGGCTTCATCGGTCACTTCTGAACAACTTGCCCAGCGCTACAACATTCCCCCGGTCACGGTGCCAAAATGGAAGAGGCGCGGAGAACCCGAGGACCTTTTGCCCGTGCAGGAAACCATTGCAGCGCAGTTGCGTTGTCTGCTTCTCTCCCCCTAGACGGCCGGCTCGCGGTGGGTGGTGTGGGAGTTCATCAATCTCAATGTCTTCCGCGCTGGGGTGAATCGGTGCTTCTGCCGCCACAGTATCTCCAACAAGCATCCAATCCTTGTAATTAAATAGTGAATAAATAGGTGAGGATAATTAATGATGAAATTTCAAGAGTTGAGTGAATTTATTAAAAATGGAAGATATGTTTTTTTGGTACTCGCTATAGTTTCAACATCATATCTATGCTATTCGAATATCTTCAATCACTATATACTAATTTTCTCTACTCTTTGTTTTTTAATGATCCTTATTTCAAATGACAAATTGAATTCAGAAAATAGAGCGCAAATTGCAATATTGCACATGATCGTGATTGTTGTAATGATTGGCGTTGCACAATATTTTTTAAAATCTAGTGAAAGACATAATATGCTATTCAACGTGATTAATGCATCTTTCTATGCAGCTTGTATTTATGGATTTTATTTATTTTGCAAAAAATATCATCGAAAATGATTTTATGTTTGAAATTTTTTGCTATAAATAAATAATAATTCGCAATTCAACTCATGAAAAAAATACTTGGTTTAGTTCTTGTAATACTGATGACTTTTTTTGCCGGATATCGCCTAGGGGTATACAAGAACAATGAGTATACTGTTGAATACACAATTACTTTATCCAATCAAATAGCGGCATCAAAATCAGTGGCGACAATTCATGAGCTGGATAAAATTCGAGCCTTGGCGGACGGGAATAAAGAATTAGTGTGTTCTATACAGCGAGAGGTAATACGCCAGTCAGAAGACTATAACAAATGTAAACTAAATGATGCGTGCTCAATAAAAATGAAGGGCAATTACGCTGATTTTGATGCATTAGTCTCGAATTATAAAAAAATCACATGTAACTAGTCGCTCCTGAATAACCCCAGAAACCCGCCCGCACACAGCCGCTCGGGGCAATTTCCGATCCCCAAAACTCCCAGTTTGCTATCCAATAGCGTCAGTTCTCTGGGAGTTTTGCCGTGATGTTTGCCTGCCCTGCCACCGATGATTTCTTCCGCTCGCGCATTGATCACATGATCGATGTGCGCCATCCGCTGGCGGTGCTGGCCTCGCGCATGCCGTGGCAGGAGATCGAGGCGCAGGTCGCCGTATGCACGCTAGCGTTGGTAGTGCTGCGGGTGCTGTGAGAACAACCCTCGCCGGGCTTGAGCGAGCCAGTTCGCGCTGGCAGCGTTTGGGCGAAAAGTTAGCGTCGCCTGAAATGAATATTCCAGGGACAGCTAATTCGCATACCCCGAAACAAACTCCCTGGCCGCGCCACTGGCAGGATCGAAGACGTGGCGGCGGACCTGGCCGATGTCTGCGCCGTATACATGGATGCTGATCGACACACGATCATCGAACGCATTCGCCACCTGGTGGATATCGCCCACCGTGGGCGATACGCATTCGACGTCGCCGGGCTCGAGGCGTACTTGCTCGGTAGCGGTCAGCGTGCCCGTGCCCTCGTCGCGGTCGAAGGCTTGCGATGTTTCCGCATTGCGCAGCATGCCGATCAGGCCCCAGACCGTGTGATCGTGAATCGGCGTTTTCTGTCCCGGGCCCCAGACAAAGCTCACCACGGAAAAACGGCTGTCCGGCGCGCGGTACAGCAGATACTGTTGATAGAACTGCGGATGCGGCAACGCGTGGCTCGCGTCCAGCCAGTCGTCATGGCGCACCAGCTCGCCGAGAAGTGGCTTGCCTTCGCGCAGGATGCGCGGCTCGTCGCCCGCAGCCTCTTCGGTCAGCCGGGACATGGCTTCAATGAATTGATCAAACCGTGTGCTCATCTGAAATCGTTTGCTCTCTTCTCTTGCTTCTCATGCCTGGCCCGACGCGCAATGGCGGGACGAAAAACAGGGCCGGACATCACTCCGGCCTTCGATCCTCGCGCCGACTATAGAGGCGAAAAAATCTGCATGTCAATGCGGAATGCGCGCATGCCGGTTTCCCAAAGCGCTGGCTTTGCGAGCCAGGCTCCGATCAGACTCACGCAATTGTTTGACCACAGCGCAATCGGGCATAGAATTTCTCTCGGTACAAAAATAGAAACATAGTTTCAATATTTGGAACGATTACAGCATATCCAAAAGCACATTCCACCGACCGATGCAACTTCCGGAGATTCATGACAATGCCGTCCACCCCGACCATTCTTCCGCTGCAAGGCATCCGCGTGCTGGAGCTGTGCAACGTCGCGGCCGGTCCGTTCTGCGGCATGCTGCTGGCCGACATGGGCGCGGACCTCATCAAGGTGGAGAACCCCACGGGCGGCGACACGCTGCGTACCTGGCCACCGATCACCGAGGGCTTCAGCGAGAACTTTGCCTCGCTGAACCGCAACAAGCGCTCGGTCACGCTCGACCTCAAGTCACCCGGCGACGTCGCGAGGCTGCGCGAACTGGTGGCGAGTGCCGACGTGCTCATCGAGAACAATCGGCCCGGCGTGATGAAGCGCCTGGGCCTCGACTACGACGCACTCAAGGCGGTGAATGGGCGGCTGCTGTACTGCTCGATTTCCGCTTATGGCCAGACCGGTCCGCGTGCCAGCGAGGGTGGCTTTGATCTCACGATTCAGGCCATGAGCGGCATCATGAGCGTGACCGGCGAGGCGGACGGCGCGCCCGTCAAATGCGGCGTTCCGCTCAGCGATTTCGCGGCGGGTCTCTATGCCGCGTACACGATTGCCGCATCGCTGCGCCATGTGCAGCAGAGCGGCGAAGGTGCGCACATCGACGTGCCCATGCTCGGCACCTCGCTGGCGATTGCGGCGCTGCAGACCTCGGAATATTTCGGCAGTGGCCGCGACCCCGGCAAGCTCGGGTCGGCCCATCCGCGCAATGCGCCGTACCAGGCATTTCGCTGTAGCGACGGCCACTTCGCGATGGCGGCTGGCAACAATGCGCTGTGGCGCTCGGTCACCGAAGTGGTCGGCCTGCCCGAGTTGCTCGATGATGAACGCTTCACCTCGCCGACGCTGCGCGCGAAGAACCAGGTGGCGCTGCGCGACCTGCTCGAGATGACGTTCATGCAGCGCGATGGCGCGCACTGGCTTGCCGAATTTGCGCGCGCGGGCGTGCCAAGCGCGCCGATCAACAGTTACTCTCAGGTACTCGAGGATCCGCAGGTCGAGCACATGGACTGGGTGCAGGAGATCACGCTGCCCGGCCACAACGTGACCAAAACCTTCGTATCGCCCGTGAAGATCAACGGCCAGGGCCAACCGGTTCGCATGAATCCGCCCGCGCTCGGCGAGCACAACGGCGAGGTGTTCGCCGACGGGCAGGAAGTGACAGCGAAATGAGCACCGAAGCCGCTTCCTCCAACGCTGTATTGCTGATCGGTCGACATGCATCGCACTGGACGCTCACGCTCAACCGTCCCGACAAGCGCAACGCGCTTTCCGCCGCGCTGGTCGAGGCGCTGCTCGCCGCCGTGAGCGAGGCCAGCGCCGCACAGGCGCCGCTGCTCGTGCTGCAAGGCGCGGGCGTGAATCTATCTGCGGGCTTTGATTTCACCGGATATGAGGCCGAGAGCGAGGGCGATCTGCTGCTGCGATTCGTGCGCATCGAGACCCTGCTCCAGCAAATCGCCTACGGCCCGTTCGCCACGCTCGCGCTCGCGCATGGCAACAATTTCGGCGCGGGCGTGGATCTGTTTGCGGCGTGCCGCCATCGCTGGTGCGCGCCGCAAAGCAGGTTCCGCATGCCGGGCCTGAAATTCGGTCTCGCTCTGGGAACGCGCAGGCTGGCCAGCCTCGTCGGAGAAAGCCACGCCTATTCACTGCTCGAAACCACGGCGAGCTTTGGCGATGAACACGCGCAGCGCATCGGTTTCGTCCAGGGCACGAAATCGCCGGACGAATGGCCCGCGCTGATAGCGCAGGTCAGCGCGAGCACACTGTCCCTGCCCCCGGAAGGCCGCCGGTTGCTGCGCGAGCTGACCCGCAGCAGCCATCGCGACCGCGATGGAGACATGGCGGCGCTCGTGGCGTCGGCCTCTGCGCCGGGCTTGAAGGAGCGGATTCGCGTGTACCGCGAAGAGAGCGCACGCGCCGCGCACACACCTTGACCATCAACAAGTGCTGTCGCCGCACATCCCATGAAGTCACGCAGGTTTGTTGATAAAAATCATTGGTCATTCGTTTAAAACTGCGCGACATTAGCGAATAAGAATTACTCGCATTTAATTTGGGCAACGCAGCACGGTGACGTTCTGGCCTGCGCGCCAACCGGATGCTGATGCGGGTAGACGCCATCTTCTCTGGCGCTCACGCTGCACACCTGTCGTGTGTGGGTCCGTGATTTCTGTACGGCTTGCGGGATCGCTGTGAAGCGATCCCGTCTTCATCCCCGCCCAGCCCAACGCCTTTTGCGTCCAGCCATTGCGGTTTCACCTGCATGCAAGGACTCCAATGCATCCACGTCAGTCATTCGTTGCCGCGCCGTTCGTCGCGGCATTGTTTTTTCTCCATTGCGCTGCGCACGCCGAAGAGGCCAGCGACAAGGCACCACCCCCCGGCACCGACGCGCAGCGCGAGTCGGTCGTCGCCAACGCCCTGCCCACCGTGACGGTGACGGCAACCCTCAGCGAGCACGACACGCGCACCGCACCCGCGAGCGTCACGGTCATCACCGCCGAGGAACTGGCCGCGCGCAACGCATCCGATCTGCTTGACGCCGTGCGCGGCGCGCCGGGCATCACGTTCACCCCGCGGCAGGTGGGCGGGCGCAAGACCATTGCGTTGCGCGGCCTGGAGGGCAAGCACACGCTCACGCTGATCGATGGCCGCCGCATCAGCGCCAGTGACGACGTCATCGGGCACTCGGACTATCAATACGGCTGGCTGCCGATGTCGGCCATCGAGCGCGTGGAGATCATTCGTGGCCCGATGTCTGCGCTCTACGGATCGGAAGCTCTGGGCGGCGTGATCAATCTGATCACGCGCAGGCCCAGGGATCACTGGGTCGGCTCGCTGGGCTTTTCCGGCACGGTTCCGCTCGATGCCGACAGTGCCTCGCGCGAAGCACGCGGCTCGGTCTACGCGGCTGGGCCTCTGGGCGACAAGGCACGGCTCTCGATTCAGGCCGAGGGCAGCTATCGCGGCATGGCCGCGCTACCGACGGATGGACGCCTCAGCGAAATCGAAGGTCGTCGCCCGCGCACGCTCGGTGTCAACGGCGAGTGGGATGTTGCCCGGGGCCAGCTCGTGGAAGCGGGAATCATGGATGGCAAGGAATCGCGCTTTTCCGACGAGGTGAACATGCGCAGAATTCCTTATCACAACCGCTACGACATCGACCGCAGCCAGGGCCACGTCGGCTGGCGCGGGCAATTCGACAACTGGAACGGGCAGCTGCGCGCCTACCGCAGCGAAATGAAGGTGCGCAATTTCCGCACCAACAACATCGCGCCCACACGCCCGCAGGACCTGCGCGACACCGTCGTGGATGGCCACGCCACGATGAAGCTGGACTCGCACCTGCTCACTGCGGGCGGCGAATGGCGCGACGAGGAACTGGTGAACGCCGGGCTGAAGGGCGGCCGCGACGATGCAACGCACAAGGCGCTCTTCCTGCAGGACGAAATCGCGCTGGGCGCGCGCTGGACCGCCACGCTGGGCCTGCGTGCCGACCATCACGAGATGTTCGGCTCCCACGCCAGCCCCCGCGCCTACCTCGCCTGGGAGGCAAACCCCGATCTGGTCATCAAGGGCGGATACGGACGCGCCTTCAAGGCCCCGACCCTCAAGCAGATTTCACCGAACTATGTCGGTGCCGAGGGGCCGCACACCTTCCATGGCAATGGCGACCTCCAGCCCGAGACCTCGGCATCGTTCGAACTCAGTGCGCACTGGCAGCCGGTCTCCGCATTGCAGCTCAACGCCACGCTGTTCCACACGGATGTGAAGCAGCTCATCACCTACCGTCTGCTCAAGGCCGAGGGAATGCGGCGCACCTATGTCTACGACAACGTCGACCAGGCCCGTGTGCGCGGCCTCGAGACCGGCTTCGCATGGGATGTGACACCGGCACTGCGGTGGAGCACGGACGCGCAGTTCCTGAGCACGCGCGACAAGGCCACCGGCAAGCAGCTCAACGACCGGCCGCGCACCAGCTTCACCTCGCGTGTGTCGTGGCGCGTGCATCAGTGGAGCGCGCAGCTCGAGGGTGAATACACGGGCCGGCAAACGAGCTACATCGAACGCCTGCCCGCCTACACGCTGTGGAATGCGAGCTTGGGCCGCATGTGGAATCTGGGCGATGACCGCAAGTTCCATCTGCGTGCGGGTCTGCAGAACATTGGCGACCTGCGGCTGCTGCAGAAATCCGCTGCGTTCGGCTATGCGGAACAGGGCAGGCGCATTTTCGTGTCGGGCCGCATGGACTTCTGATCACGCCGGACATCTGACATGAAGCGTTTGAAGTCACTGGTGCTCGCCTGCTGGATGCTGTCGATGTGCTGCCTCGCGCAGGCGGCCGACGGCAAGCGCTCGCTGCTATTCATTGCCACGGGCAACGTGCCGGCGGGAAAATTCCACCAGCTCGCAAGCATCGCGCGCTCTCACGGCATCAGCGTGGAGGTGCGCTATCTCCATCAGTTGCCGGAGAAAACCGATGCCGGTTTATGGCGGGGGCACGATGCCGTGTTCATCGACAGCTACCTCGTCGATGCCGTCGAACAGCGGCTCGCCGGGGCGCTGCCGCAGCTCAAGCAACCCATCGTCTGGCTGTACGGACGGGAGCCCACGGCCAGTGGGTTTCCCGAGCCGCTTGCCGGGCGTCTGCAAGACTATTACGTCAATGGCGGGCGGCAGAACTTCACCGGGTTCTTCGCCACGCTCGCGGCGCATTTCCGCAACCTGCCGACCGAAGGCATCGCCCGGCCCATCGTATTTCCCAAAGCGGCCTTCTACCATCCGCAGGCACCGGGGCTGGTGTTTTCCGACGCCCGTGCCTACATCGAGTCGAGGGAAGGCAAAGCCAGGGCCGGTGCGTCGCGGCGCGCGCCGATCATCGGCATCGCGCTGCACCAGCAGTACATCGCGGCCATGCAGACGGACTTCATTGACGACCTGATCCACCGCGTCGAAGCGGCCGGTGCGATTGCCCTGCCTTTCTACACGCCGATGATGGACGCGAGCGGCTTCGCAAGCCTGCTGCGCCCGGGCCGCGACACCTTGGCCGACGTGCTGATCACCACGCAGATCATGCTCAACCCCGAAGACCGACGCCGCGAATTCGAGCAATTGGGCATTCCCGTGTTGCAGGCCATGATCTCGCGGCGCGGCGACGAGGCGCAGTGGGCCGCAAGCCCGCAGGGCGTGACGCTCATGGATGTTCCGTTCTATCTCGCGCAGCCCGAGTACGCGGGTGTGACCGACATCCAGGTGGCCGGTGCCACGCGCAAGGGTGACGATCAGGTCGTGCCGATTGCCGCGCAAACGCAGGCCGTGGTCGACAAGGCGCTGCGCATGGTCGCCTTGCAGCGCAAGCCCCGGGCCGACAAGCGTGTGGCGCTGATGTTCTGGAACTACCCCGGCGGCGAAAAGAATCTGAGCGCCTCGTTCCTCAACGTTCCGCGCAGCCTGCAAAGCACGCTGGGCGGCCTGTCGGCCGCTGGCTATTCCACGCAGGCCCCGAAGAGGCGCCGCTCATCGCACTGCTGCAACGCCTGCTCGCGCCTGCGTACCGCACCGACCAGTTGCAGCCGCTGCTGCGCGATGGTCTGGCCGATCGCATGCCGGTCGCGCAATATCGCGAATGGCTCGCCACGCTGCCCAAGGCCACGCAGGATGCGCTGCACGGCGCATGGGGCGATCCCGAGCGCTCGGCCATGGTGGTGCGTGAAGGTGGAACGCCCTACTTCGTGATTCCAAGGCTGCTGCTCGGCAACGTCGCCGTGCTGCCGCAGCCGCCGCGATCCGAGCGATGGGATGCGCGTGAAAAGACGCTGTATCACTCGAACACCGCCATGCCGTCGCACCATTACCTCGCCGTCTATCTGTGGGCGCGCCAGCAGTGGCGCGCCGATGCGCTGGTGCACTATGGCACGCACGGCACACAGGAATGGCTGCCGGGCAAGGAGCGCGGCCTCTCGGTCTATGACCCGCCGATGCTCGCGCTGGGCGATCTTCCCGTGGCCTATCCCTATATTGCCGACAACATCGGCGAAGCGATCCAGGCCAAGCGGCGTGGGCGCGCCGTGACCATCACGCACCAGACTCCCGCGTTCGCACCCGGCGGTCTGCACGATGCACTCACGCGCATCCACGATCTGCTGCACCAGTGGCTCACGCAGGACGAAGGCGCGGTCAAGGAGCGCATCTTCATCGATCTGGTCGATGCCGCGCGGCGCGAGCGGCTGCTTGCCGACATGGGCTGGAGCGAGACGCGTGCGCGCGAATCGATGCGGGAGTTCGTCGACGCGCTGCATGCACAACTGCATGAACTTGCCGAAACCGCCCAGCCGCAGGGCCTGCACACGCTGGGCCGCGCGCCCGAGGAGTTGCATCGCCTTGGCACGGTGCTGTTGATGCTCGGCCGCGAATTCTGGCAAGCGGCCGCGCGGCACGCTGGCGTGGCCGAGGACGATCTGGACGAAGCCCTGGTCGGCCCGTGGGCACGCCTGCCCGACACCGCGCCCTATCGCTTGCTGAAGCGCCACGTGGTGCTCGGCGAGAGCGCCGAGGGTCTGCCCGCCGCATTGCGCAGCGCGATCACGCGTGCTCGCAAGGCCTACGATGATCTGGGCGCTCAGGGGGAAACGCCCGCACTGATCGCGTTCCTCGATGGACGACATCTCCCCACCTCCTACGGCGGAGACCCGATCAGGAATCCCGACGCCTACCCGACGGGTCGCAATCTGTATGGCTTCGATCCCTCGCGCGTGCCCACGCGCCAGGCGTGGGAGGCCGGAAAGCAGTCCGCCGAGCAACTGCTCGCGGAGCATCTGCGCCTGCATGGCCGCCAGCCCTCCAAGCTGACCTTCAGCCTGTGGTCCGTCGAGACCATGCGCCATCAGGGCCAGCTCGAAGCGCAGGCGTTGTGGCTCATGGGCGTGGAGCCGGTGTGGGACAAAGGCGGTCGCGTGACGGACGTGCGGCTGCTACCGCGCGAGGCACTGGGCAGGCCGCGCGTGGACGTGGTGCTGTCGGTAACCGGTCTGTACCGCGATCACTTTCCCAACACGCTCAAACAACTGGCGCGGGCCGTGTGGCTCGCATCGCGCGCGGCGGAGGACGACAACCCCATCGCCACCAACGCGCGCGCGATTGCCGAGCGGCTTCGCGCGCGCGGCGCTCCGGGCCCGGCTGCCGAGCGGGCCGGGGCCACGCGTATTTTTTCCTCGGAAAGCGGGCGCTACGGCACGGGTCTCGACGACGCGGCGCTGGACACCGGCTCGTGGAAGGGCAAGGCCGATGGCGACCGCAAGCTCGCCGCAGTCTATCTCTCGCGCATGCAGTTCGCCTACGGTCCCGACGAGCAACACTGGGGCGAATCCGGCATTGCCGGAGCCAAGGACGTCAACCTCTACGCCGAACATTTGCGCGGCACGCAGGGCGCGGTGCTGTCGCGCTCATCGAACCTCTACGGCATGCTCACCACGGATGATCCCTTTCAGTATCTGGGCGGCATCTCGCTGGCCGTGCGGCATCTGGACGGCAAGGCTCCGGCGCTCTACATCAGCAATCTGCGCGGTCAGGGTGCCGGGCGCGTCGAAGGCGCGTCGCAGTTTCTCGCCAAGGAACTCGCCACCCGCCAATTTCATCCGGGCTACATCAGCGGCCTGATGAGGGAAGGCTACGCAGGCACGCTGCAGGTGCTGGATGCCACCAACAATTTCTGGGGCTGGACCGCCACGGCCCGCGAGATCGTGCGTGACGACCAGTGGCAGGAGATGGCCGAGGTCTATGTTCGCGACAAGCACCAGCTCGGCCTGCGCGCCTGGTTCGAGCGGCACAACCCGCACGCGTTGGCGCAAACCATGGAGCGCATGCTCGAAGCCGCACGTCAGGGCTATTGGCAGACCGACGCGGCGACGATCAACGAACTCACGCAACGCTGGCGGGATCTTGCTCGCAGGCACGATATTCGCAGCGACAACGCGGCATTCGCGGCCATGGTGGGGGCGCGTGCCCAACCCGGCGCGGGCTTTGGCATGAGTGCCCCTGTGCACGCAGCGCCCAGGGCCACCGTCGCACCCGTACAGACGGCAATGGCGACGGCGATGGCGCCCGAGCCCGAAGCCCGTGAGGAACCACAGCCGCCCAAGCAACCGCCGCTGTCGGGCCTGCTGCTGCAACCGGTCGAAGCCTGGCAGCCGCCTTCGGACACGCGCAACGCTCCATGGCTTTTGCTGCTCATCACGGCGCTCGCCCTGGTCGGCGCATGGCGTCAGCACCAGCGATTTGCATCCCTTATCCAGCACCAACCAAACAAGGAAACCGCAACATGAACAACTCCATCGAAGTGGCGATGTATGAAATCAGCCAGCTCTTTCTCTACCCCGTCCTGATCGCGATTGCCGTGCTTTTCGCCCATGCTTTCTATGCGCTGGGCGCGTTTGGCTGGCAGGCCATGCAGCGCAGGCGCGGCCGTCCCGCCGGGTTCGAGCTGCACGCCGCGATGTCGGCACAGCTTGCCCGCACACCGGTCGAGCTGGAGACACTGGCCGTCAAGCGCCTCGAAGTGGCCCGCATCGCGACGCGCGTCGCGCCCATGCTCGGACTCGTCGCGACCATGATCCCCATGGGGCCGGCACTCAAGGCGCTTGCCGAAGGCCAGTTGGCTGACGTCTCGCGCAGCCTGATGGTCGCTTTTTCCGCCGTCATTCTCGCGCTGCTGGCAGCGGCGATCAGCTTTGCGGTGGTCAACGTGCGCAAGCGCTGGTATGCGGCCGATCTCGCCGCCATCGAACAGCGCATGGGCGTGCGCGACCACGCGGTTGCGGGGCCTGCGCCCGAGGTGCTGGCATGAAGCATCTGCGCCTCATGGATGAGGGTGACGGCGACGACCCGATTCTCTCCGTCGTCAACCTCATCGACGTGTTTCTGGTGATCATCGCCGCGCTGCTGCTGGCGGTGGCGCAGAGTCCCGTCAATCCGTTCTCGGCCGAGCAGGTGACCGTGATTCGCAACCCCGGCAAGGACAACATGGAAATCATCGTCAAGGATGGACAGAAACTCGACCACTACCGCGCGAGCGGCGAGATCGGCGAGGGCCAGGGCGCGAAGGCGGGCGTGGCCTACCGGCTCAAGGACGGCTCCATGGTGTACGTGCCCGAATCGGGCGCAGCGGGCACGCAAGCCGTCCAGTAGGCCGTAGGGCCTGTTCACCCAACGCACGGGGATCGCGTTGTGCAGTCTTGGGATGGGATGCAAGGCGCAGGCTCGAAGCAAGGTAGGTACGTTGCGAGAGACTGCAACGCCGCAGACCGCCCAAGACTGCACAACCCTTCGGGCTTGCGCGACCCCGTGGATTGGGTGAACAGGCCCTAGCTGTAGCCCAGGCGCAGCGAGATCGCCCGCGTCTGCTCGATCAGGCGCGCGCCTGTGCGGGCCAGCGCCTCCTGGTCAAGTCGGTCGGTGGGGCCCGAAATGCCGAGCGCCGCCACCACGCGGCCCGACGCATCCCGTATCGGCGCAGCCGCGCCCACCACCTGCTCGCGCCACTCTCCGGCGTTGATGGCAAAGCCCTTGCTGCGAATGTCTTCGAGTTGCTTGCGCAGATCGCCGATACGCACGATGGATTTTGGCGTGTGCGCCTTGAAACGGTTCTTCACGAGCGTCAGCACGTCCTCGTCGGCCCATGCGAGCAGGGCCTTGCCGGTCGCCACGCATTGCGCGGGCGCGCGACCGCCGACGGAGGTGTAGGCGCGCACCGGTTGCGGGCTGTCGATCTTTTCGATGTAGAGAACCTCGGCACCATCAAGAATCGACAGATGCACGGTCTCGCGCGTTTCCTCGGCAAGCCGTTTCATGAACGGCAGCGACTCCAGCCGCACGTCGAGCTTGCCCGCGATGCGCGAGCCCAGCTCCCACATCTTCATCGTGAGTTCGTAGCGGTTGGTGTCGGCATTCTTGCGCGCAAAACCCTGGTGCACCAGCGCCTGCAGCAGGCGGTGCACGTTGCTCTTGTTGAGCAGCAACTGCGAGGCCAGCTCGCTCACACCCGAACCCTTGTCGTTGCGGGCCATGGCTTCAAGAAGGACCAGGCCTTTGATGAAAGTTTTGTCCAAGATCGCCGCGCCGGTTGGTGGTATTAGCGCGGCATTCTACTGAACGCCCAGGGCCAGCTTTCACGCGACCAACAGCCCCTTCTTTTCGATGAAGGCCACCACTTCGTCGAGCCCGTCAAGCGTCTTCAGATTCGTCATCACGAATGGCTTCATGCCCTTGGGCGTGTGGCGCATGCGCTCGGTGTCGCTGCGCATGATGTCGAGGTTCGCGCCAACGTGCGGCGCGAGGTCGGTCTTGTTGATCACGAAAAGGTCGCTCTTGGTGATGCCCGGGCCACCCTTGCGCGGGATTTTCTCTCCGGCCGCCACATCGATCACGTAGATCGTGAGATCGCTGAGTTCGGGCTGAAGGTCGCGGCCAGATTGTCGCCGCCCGACTCGATGAAGACGATGTCGGCATCGGGAAACTCGCCGAGCATGCGGTCTATGGCTTCGAGGTTGATCGACGCATCCTCGCGGATCGCCGTGTGTGGGCAGCCGCCGGTCTCCACGCCCATGATGCGCTCGGCGGGCAATGCGCCGCTGATGGTGAGCAGGCGCTGGTCTTCCTTGGTGTAGATGTCGTTGGTGATGGCGACCAGATCCCAGCGGTCGCGCATCGCCTTGCAGAGCATTTCGAGAATCGTGGTCTTGCCCGAACCGACCGGGCCGCCAATGCCCACGCGCAGTGGCGGCAGCTTCTTGGTGCGGTTGGGAATGTGATGGAGTGCGGAGTGGGTGGTCGAGGTGGAAGTGGTCATGATCTGAAGATTCTTGAATACTGCGATTCATGCCGCGACGACAGGATCGCCAGCATGGGTGAAAACGCCGTGCGCGCCTCGTCTGGCAGGCTCAGCGCGTGCTCCACGGCGGGGGGAATCTCAACGGCCAGCCGCGCCAGGATGCGCTGTCCCGCGCTCTGCCCGAGCGGCACGGCCTTGATGGCGGCCTGCACCATGTTTTCGGCCCAGCCAAAGGCGTAGGCCAGCACGCATTCGCGCACCGGTGCCAACGTGAATGCGGCGGCCAGCGCGAAGGCAATCGGGTAGGTGGGCGTGCGTTGCGAAAGCCGCGCCAGCGTTTCGATTTGCACCATGCGCTGCGCCGAATCCGCATGCTGATTGCGCAGCCAGACCGTGAGCGACTGCCCCATCTGCTCGCTCTGCAGGCGCAGCTCGCTGGTCTCGCGCGTGGTGGTCACCCAATCGTTGAGCGCCTCGACGCGATGCACGTCACTCGCCTGCCACGCGGGAATCGCCTGCGCCAGCGCCGCCATGTCGCCGCGCGACTGCGTGAGATGCAGTTGATCCACCAGCCAGTCCGCCGCACTGGCTTCGCCATCGACATATCCCGCGTCGATGGCGGATTCCAGCCCCTCGGAGTACGAAAATCCACCGATCGGAAGCGCGGGCGAAGCGAGCCACATGAGTTGCAGCAGGCTGTGGGGTGAGATCGGCGTGCTCATCTGCGGCGCAGCCGTTCAGTGATCGTGATGATGATGGCCTTCGTGAGCGCCATGCGAATGGCCGTGATGGCCGCCGTGTCCATCGTGGGTCACATGCCCGCCATATGCGCCGCCCTCGGGCTCGAACGGCATCTCGGCCTCGGTGACGATCAGGTGCATGCTGCGCAGCATCCCTGCCAGCACGTGGTCGGGCTCGATCTTGAGATGATCGGCTTGCAACTCGATGGGCACGTGGCGATTGCCCAGGTGGTAGGCGGCGCGCGTCAGATCGAAGGCCGTTCCATGCTGTCGGCACCAGCCGATGTGCAGCACCTTCTGCGGCGCGGCAATCACGCGCACGAGCGATCCGTCCTCGCCCACGAGCACGTCGCCGCCGCGCACGGCCTGCCCGCGCGGCAGGAAGATGGCCAGCTCGCGGCCCGTGCTGTCGGTAGCGGCGAAGCGGCTTTTCTGGCGCACATCCCAATCGAGTTCGACGCTCGCCGCGCGCTTGAGCAGCACCTGAGAGAGGCCCGCGCCCTTGGCGAGCAGTTTGTTCATCTGGATCATTGCGTCATCATCCTTGCATTGCCCTCGCACGTTGGCATCGCGCATGCAACATGCATGCATGCGACGAGGTCTTTGTTCAGAAACTACATTTGCGCCATGGGCGACACCATCACCACCAATCCACCCTGGCAGGCCTGCGGCGCAACGCATGTCGCCGTCTACGGCACGCTGCGTGCGGGCGGCGTGAACGACATTGCGCGGCTGCGCAGCGGCATAGCGCGCGTGGGCACGACCCTGCTGACCGGCACGCTGCACGATCTCGGCTGGTATCCCGGCCTGAGCCTCAGCGGCACCGCACCGGTACTCGCCGAAGTCTATCCGCTCGACGACGCGCTTGAGCAGGCGCTGGACCGCATCGAATGCGTCTGGCCGCAAGACATCGGCGAATACGCCAAGCGCGTGCTTGACGCGCGCGTGGCACTCCTGCCGCATCGTCCGGCTGCCGAAGACAGCGAACGCACGTTGCGCGTGCTGGTCTACGAGGCCATGCCCGCCGCGCTCAAGGGAGCGCCGGTCATCGCCGCGCAGGACTGGCTTGTGTGGCATGAGAGCAGGAGCGCCCAGCATCAGCATTCGGCGGCCTCCGATCAGAACAGAAAATAGCGCTGCGCCATCGGGAGACTGACCGCAGGCTCGCAGGTGAGCAGCATGCCATCGGCACGCACCGCATAGGTCTGCGCATCCACCTCCATGCGCGGTGCGTAGTCGTTGTGGATCATGTCGCGCTTGCCCACGCCGCGAATGCCCCTCACCACCGACAGGCTCTTGCGCAGACCGAAACGCTCGCCAATGCCGGCGGCCAGTCCCGCCTGCGAGACAAAGGTGAGCGAGGTCCTGGCGATGGCCCCGCCGAAGCTGCCGAACATGGGCCGGTAGTGCACCGGCTGGGGCGTGGGAATCGATGCGTTCGGATCCCCATGGCGGCCATCGCGATGAAGCCGCCCTTGAGTATCAGCGATGGCTTGACGCCGAAGAACGCGGGCTTCCAGATCACGATGTCGGCCCATTTGCCAGGTTCCAGGCTGCCGACCTCGTGGCTCACGCCGTGCGCGATGGCCGGGTTGATGGTGTACTTGGCGACATAGCGCTTGACGCGGAAATTGTCATGGCGCGCGCTGTTGTCTCCGGGCAGTGCGCCGCGCTGGACCTTCATCTTGTGCGCCGTCTGCCAGGTGCGCAGCACCACCTCGCCGACGCGGCCCATGGCCTGACTGTCCGAGCTGAACATGCTGATCGCGCCAAGGTCGTGCAGGATGTCCTCCGCTGCAATGGTCTCCTTGCGGATGCGGCTTTCGGCAAACGCGAGGTCTTCGGCAATCGACGGGTCGAGGTGATGGCAGACCATCAGCATGTCCACATGTTCGTCGAGCGTGTTCACGGTATAGGGGCGCGTGGGATTGGTGGAGCTGGGCAGCACGTTCGCCTCGCCAACCACCTTCAGGATGTCCGGCGCATGACCGCCCCCGCGCCTTCGGTATGAAACGTGTGGATGGTGCGGCCCTTGAATGCGGCCACGGTGTCTTCCACAAAGCCGCTTTCATTGAGCGTGTCGGTGTGAATCGCGACCTGCGTGTCGGTGTCTTCCGCCACGTTCAGGCAGTTGTCGATGGCCGCCGGTGTCGAGCCCCAGTCTTCATGCAGCTTGAGGCCAATCGCGCCTGCGGAAATCTGCTCATGCAAGGCCGCGGGCAGACTGGCATTGCCCTTGCCGAGAAAGCCGATGTTCATGGGAAACGCATCGGCCGCCTGCAGCATGCGCTCCATGTTCCACGGGCCGGGCGTGCAGGTGGTCGCAAACGTGCCCGTGGCCGGGCCGGTGCCGCCGCCGATCATCGTGGTGACGCCACTGGTGAGCGCTTCCTCGATCTGCTGCGGCGCGATGAAGTGGATATGCGAATCGATCCCGCCTGCGGTGACGATGCTGCCTTCGCAACTGATGATCTCCGTGCCGGGTCCGATGATGATGTCCACACCCGGTTGCGTGTCGGGATTGCCCGCCTTGCCGATCCTGGCAATGCGGCCATCCTTGAGGCCGATGTCGGCCTTGACGATGCCCCAGTGGTCGAGGATCAACGCGTTGGTGAGGACCGTGTCCATCGCGCCTTCGCCGCGCGTGCGCTGGCTTTGAGCCATGCCGTCGCGGATGGTTTTGCCGCCGCCGAATTTCACTTCTTCGCCGTAGGTTCCGGCGCGCAGGGTGTAGTCGTGTTCGACCTCGATGATGAGGTCGGTGTCGGCCAGGCGGACTCGGTCGCCTACCGTGGGGCCGTAGGTTTCGGCGTAGGCGCGATTGTCGATTTTTGCCATTTTTCAATTCATCCGTTCGATCGGTGATGGCGAGCTTGGGAGTGGACGTTGAGGTCCGGGGCCGGGACTGCCCCGGCGGGGCAATCACTTTTGGGGTGCGCCCAAAAAGTAATCAAAAATGCGCCTGGAATACCTGCGGCGGAACTCGACTTCGTTCCTGCGTCACTGCGCTCGGACAACCGCCGCAAGTCAGTCGGGAAGATGTGGGCTCGGCACTTTGCTTCGCTCGTGCGGCGTTCATCTCGCGACTTCGCGAGATGAGTGCGCGCTTCTGTTGTGGTCATGGGTGGATTTTTCCCATGATCTGGGCGCGGAAGCCGTAGATTTTTTGGTCGCCTGCGAAGGGGATCAGTTCTACGGTGCGTTGCTGGCCGGGCTCGAAGCGCACGGCCATGCCGCTCGCGATGTTCAGGCGCATGCCGTGGGCGATATCGCGGTCGAAGGATAGGCCTGCGTTGGTCTCGGCAAAGTGGTAGTGCGAGCCGACCTGGATCGGGCGGTCGCTGGCGTTTTTCACGACCAGCGTGACCGCATCGCGGCCCGTGTTGAGCTCGCGGGTGCCTTCGTCGATCAACAGTTCACCGGGTGTCATTGCGTACCTTTTCCTGGTTTCAGACCAGACGGGTGAGCATGACGGCGCCGAGCAGTGCCGTTGCCGCGCCGCCGACGCGGGCGATCCACGCGTGGCGTTGCAGCAGCGCATGGCCGAGCCCCATGCCGAAGAGATGCAGCGTGGCCGAGCCAGCGGCCATGCCGATCAGCGCGGCCAGCGCCATCATTGCGGTGTCGGCCGACAGCTCGGCCCCATGCGCCGCCCCGTGAAAGAACGCGAACACACCGGCAATGCCGGCGGCGACGCCCCAGGGCAGGCGCTTTTGCACCGCCACGAGCAGACCGAGCACCAGCACGGAGGCCGCGATCATCGGCTCCACGCCCGGCACGGCCAGACCCGCAAAGCCCGCAACGCAACCCGCAATCAACAACGCCACGAAGGCCACGGGCGCGCGCCATGCGGGACGCACCGCAATCGCGCTCCACATGCCCACCGCCACCATCGCTGCGAGATGGTCTGCTCCGGTGAAGGGATGCGCAAACGCGCTGGTGAAACTGTCGATCAGGTTGTGACTGTGGCCGTGGTCACCCACATGCGCGAAGACCGTAGAGGGAATCACAGCGAAGGCCGCAGCCGCTGAAACAAGACAACGAAATTTTTTCATGGCTAATCGATCAGGTGAATGAAGTTCAAGTCGTTAGCGGCCCACACCAGCAACCAGCCAGCAAGGGCCGCCCGCAGCGAAGGGGGAAGGCGCGAAAGCGCCTCAGGAGATGTTCCTAGGATATCGGTTGATGCACGGTAACCAGCTTGGTGCCATCGGGAAACGTGGCCTCGACCTGGATGTCGGGAATCATCTCGGCGATGCCGTCCATCACGTCGTCGCGCGTCAGGATGGTGCGGCCTTCGCTCATGAGCTGCGCCACGCTGCGGCCATCGCGCGCGCCTTCCATCACGGCAGCGCTGATGAAGGCCACGGCTTCCGGGTAGTTGAGCCTGAGCCCGCGTGCGCGCCGCCGCTCCGCGAGCAGCGCGGCGGTGAAGATCAGCAGTTTGTCCTTTTCGCGGGGAGTGAGTTCCATATGCGGTCGATCCTGAATGAAGTCCGGTGAGTGACTGAGTGAGAACGGGTTGAGCACCACGATGCAAGAAGCAGGCCACATTTTGGTGAGCGCCCGGCACCAAATGCGGGCCTCTGCACCTGCGGTGGCATGCCACCGCCAGGCCGCGCGCTGCAATGGTGCAGTGTGCCTGCACCGGTCCGGCGATTGCGCACCACAACGGTTGACCGCAGCGCGAATCATGCGCGCTACCGGGTCGCAAGCGGTATGTACCACCACGACGCGCCAGTGAAGGACGCGGCCTGGCACAGCAATTGCGTTGTGCCTTGCACGGTCGATCTGGACCGGTTCTCATTTTTTCCCTTTTCCTTATTGGAGTCGTGCAATGAACCGTCGCGGAACACTTACAACGCTGGCCGCCTCGCTGGCCCTGGGCCTTGGACTAACGACAGCCGTGCATGCACAGGACACCATCAAGGTCGGCGTGCTGCACAGCCTCTCGGGCACCATGGCGATCTCCGAGACCGTGCTCAAGGACACGGTACTCATGGCCATCGACGACATCAACGCCAAGGGCGGCGTGCTCGGCAAGAAGCTCGAGCCCGTGGTGGTCGATCCGGCCTCGAACTGGCCGCTGTTCGCCGAAAAGGCCAAGCAACTGATCACGCAGGACAAGGTGGCCGTGGTCTTCGGCTGCTGGACCAGCGTGTCGCGCAAGTCGGTGCTGCCGGTGTTCGAGCAAAACAATGGTCTGCTGTTCTACCCCGTGCAGTATGAGGGCGAAGAGCTGTCGAAAAATGTGTTCTACACCGGCGCCGCGCCCAATCAGCAGGCGATTCCCGCTGTCGAATACCTGATGAGCAAGGAAGGCGGCGGTGCCAAGCGCTTCGTGCTGCTGGGCACCGACTATGTGTACCCGCGCACCACCAACAAGATCCTGCGCGCGTTCCTGAAGTCCAAGGGCGTGAAGGAAGCCGACATCATCGAAACCTACACGCCGTTCGGACACAGCGACTACCAGACCATCGTCTCGGACATCAAGAAGTTCTCCACTGGCGGCAAGACCGCCGTGATTTCGACCATCAATGGTGATTCCAACGTGCCGTTCTACAAGGAACTGGGCAACGCCGGACTCAAGGCCAAGGACGTGCCCGTCGTCGCCTTCAGCGTGGGCGAGGAAGAGCTGCGCGGCGTGGACACCAAGCCACTCGTGGGTCACCTCGCCGCATGGAACTATTTCATGAGCGTGAAGAACCCGACGAACACCGCGTTCATCAAGCAGTGGGGCGACTACGCCAAGGCGAAGAACATCGCCGGCCACAAGGACAAGCCACTCACCAACGACCCGATGGAAGCCACCTGGATCGGCATCCACATGTGGAAGCAGGCCGTTGAAAAGGCCAAGAGCACCGACGTCGACAAGGTGACCGCCGCCATGGCCGGACAGACCTTCGTCGCGCCCGATGGCTTCACGGTGAAGATGGACGAGAAGAATCACCACCTGCACAAGCCGGTGATGGTTGGCGAGATCAAGGCCGACGGCCAGTTCAACGTGGTCTGGAAGACCAAGGGACCGATCAAGGCCCAGCCATGGAGCCCGTTCATCGATGGCAACGACAAGAAGAAGGACGAGCCGGACGGCAAGTCTGCGATGTGAGTTGCGGGCGTCAGCCCCTCACCCCTGCCCTCTGCCCCTTCGGGGGCGAGGGAGCCATTCGGGCAGGCAACGGTAAACATATGACACGCACATTCGGCATTCAATTTCCCGGACGCAAGCTCGCGCCTTTGCTGGCCACGGCGGTCGTCGCCTCCGTGGCCCTGCTCACCAGCCTCGGGGCTCACGCGCTCAGCGCCGATCAGGCCTTCCAGATGGCCGCTGCCGACGACAACGACCAGCGCGTGGAGGCCATCAACAAGTCCGTGCAGACGCCCGATGCACAACTCGCCGCATACCTGTCGGCGCTGGCGAACGACGAGGTGAAGACCGCCAACGGCAAGGCCTTCATCGTTCGCGGTGACAAGGCCATCGATCCTGCGTCAGGCGCGGCGACCCGGCTTCCCGCCGATGCCGAGGACGTGGTCAACAGCAACTATCTGCGCGGCGTGATCGACGCGGCGCAGGCCGCGCTGGCGCTCGGCAGCGACGACGTCGAGGCGCGCCGCAAGGCCGCGGCGCAACTCGCCGAGGAGCCCGACGCATCGCGCGTGGAGATCATCGACCGGGCGCTGGACAAGGAGCAGGACGCGCGCGTGAAGACGCTGCTCGAACGCGCCAGGGCCGCAAGCCTGCTGACGAGCGACGATCCGCAGCAGCGCATGCAGGCGATCGGCACGCTCACGCATCTGAAGACGCCCGAGACGCAGTTGCTGCTGAACCAGCGCCTGACCGACGAGCAGGACCCAGCGGTGCAAAAGGCCCTCAGGCGCGCGCTCGCCGAGATCGACGACAGTCTGGTCTGGGGCGAGCGCCTCGGGCAGATTTTCAGCGGCGTCAGCCTCGGCTCGGTGCTGTTGCTCGCCGCGCTCGGGCTCGCGATCACCTATGGCCTGATGGGCGTGATCAACATGGCGCACGGCGAGCTGATCATGATCGGCGCGTATGCCACGTATGTGGTGCAACTGCTGTTCCAGCGCTGGCTGCCCGAGGCCGCGTTCGGCTGGTATCTGGTGGCAGCGATTCCGGTGGCTTTCCTCGCGTCGGCGCTGGTCGGCGCGATTCTGGAGCGCGGCGTGATCCGCTTTCTGTATGGGCGGCCGCTCGAGACACTGCTCGCCACGTTCGGCATCAGCCTCGTGCTGCAACAGACCGTGCGCAGCGTGTTCGGCGCGCAGAACGTGGGCGTCGAGAACCCCTCGTGGATGAGCGGTGGCATTGCGCTGCTGCCCAACCTCACGCTGCCGTGGAACCGCATCTGCATCGTGATCTTCGCATTCCTCGTGCTGGGTGGCGTGGCCTTCATGATCGCGCGCACGCGTCTCGGCCTGTTCGTGCGCGGCGTCACGCAGAACCGCGCGATGGCCTCGTGTGTCGGCGTGAACACCGCGCGCACCGACACCTATGCATTTGCGCTCGGCTCGGGCATCGCGGGTCTTGCAGGCTGCGCGCTGAGCCAGGTCGGCAACGTGGGCCCGGATCTGGGGCAGAACTACATCGTCGATTCGTTCCTCGTGGTGGTGCTCGGCGGTGTCGGCCAACTCGCCGGAACGGTGTATGCGGCGCTCGGCCTCGGCGTGCTGTCCAAGCTGCTCGAAGGCTGGACCGGCGCGGTGCTTGCCAAGATTGCCGTGCTGCTGTTCATCGTGATCTTCATTCAAAAGCGTCCGCAAGGCATCTTTGCCTTGAAGGGCCGCAGCGCGGAGGCCTGAATCCATGCCAACAACCATCCACCACTCGCTCGAATTGCCCAGGCCCGCACCGCTGCTCACGGGGCGCGGCTGGAGCCTGTTTCTCATCGCCTTCATCTGCATTGCGGCCATCGCTCCGGCGTTGAACCTCCTGGTGCCCGACGGCCATGCGCTGCATCTCTCGGACTACATGATCGGCCTGCTCGGCAAGTTCATGTGCTATGCGATCTGCGCGCTCGCCATCGACCTGATCTGGGGCTACACCGGCATCCTGAGCCTGGGCCACGGCCTGTTCTTTGCGCTCGGCGGCTACGTGATGGGCATGTACCTGATGCGCGAGGCTTCCGGCCCGGCGCACTGCCGCCCTTCATGGTGTTCCTCGACTGGAAGGAGCTGCCATGGGTCTGGTCGCTGTCGGGCAGCTTCATCGCCACCGCTGTGCTGGTGCTGCTGGTGCCGGGTCTGCTCGCCGGCGTGTTTGGCTACTTCGCGTTTCGCTCGCGCATCAAGGGTGTGTATTTTTCGATCATCACGCAGGCGCTCACCTATGCCGCCATGCTGCTGTTCTTTCGCAATGAAACCGGCTTTGGTGGCAACAACGGCTTTACCGGGTTCACGTCGATTCTGGGCTTTTCGCTGAACACGCCGCGGATGCACGTGCTGCTGTTCACGCTCTCGGGCGTGGCGCTGCTCGGCTGCTATCTGCTGGCGCGCTGGCTCGTGCAATCCCGGTTCGGACGCGTGCTGCAGGCGGTGCGCGATGCCGAATCGCGCACCATGTTCTGCGGCTACAACCCGCTTTCCTACAAGCTCACGATCTGGGTGATCTCCGCGATGATGTGCGGCCTCGCGGGCGCGCTCTACGTGCCGCAGGTGGGCATCATCAATCCCGGCGAGATGAGCGTGGGCAACTCCATCGAGATGGCGGTGTGGACCGCCGTGGGTGGCCGCGCGAGCCTGATCGGCCCGATCATCGGCGCGTTCGTCGTCAACGGTGGCAAGAGCTGGCTGACCATGGCCGCGCCCGAGTACTGGCTGTATGTGCTGGGCCTGCTGTTCATCGCGGTCACGCTGTTCATGCCGGGCGGCATTGTGGGCCTGTCACGCCAATGGCGCGAGCACCGCGCGGCACGCCGTGGCAAGGCGCAGGCGGCGACCTCCGTCGCCACCACCACGTCGGCCAAAGCTGCGGCCACAGGTCCCATTGCCGAAGGAGCACGCGCATGACCCCCGATCTCATGGAAGCCGGTACCGAGCGCATCACGCAGTCGCACCATTCAAGGGCCACATCCGGCGCGACGGAGTCGGGCGACCGCGTTGCCAGCACCGCGCGGCGCGTGCTGCCCGGCGAGGTCGATGTCACGCACGGGCGCATTCTGTATCTCGAAGACGTGCACGTGAGCTTCGACGGTTTCAAGGCCATCAACGGCCTGAACCTGGACATCGCCCCCGGTGAACTGCGCTGCATCATCGGCCCGAACGGTGCGGGCAAGACCACGATGATGGACGTCATCACGGGCAAGACCCGGCCCGACAAGGGCACGGTGTTCTTCGGCTCGACCATCGACCTGTTGCGCTACAACGAACCGCAGATCGCCGCGATGGGCATTGGCCGCAAGTTCCAGAAGCCGACCGTGTTCGAGCAGCTCTCGGTCTTCGAGAACCTCGAACTCGCGCTCAAGACGCACAAGGGCGTGGCGCGCTCGCTGAACTTCCGCCTGACCGGCGCGCAGCGCGATCGCATTGCCGAAGTGCTGCACACCATCCATCTCGCGGGCAGCGTGACGCGTCAGGCCGGCCTGCTGAGTCACGGCCAGAAGCAGTGGCTCGAGATCGGCATGCTGCTGGTGCAGGAGCCCCGGTTGCTGCTGCTCGACGAACCCGTGGCCGGCATGACGGACGAGGAAACGGTGCGCACCGCCGAGCTGTTCCTGAGCCTCAAGGGCAAGCACTCGCTGATGGTGGTGGAGCACGACATGTCTTTCATCGACACCATCTCCGAAAAGGTGACGGTGCTGTGCGATGGCGCGGTACTGGCCGAGGGCACGCTCGCCCAGGTGCAGGCCGACGAGCGCGTGATCGAGGTCTATCTGGGAAGGTGATGAGCGATGTTGAAGATTGAAAACCTGCACCAGTTCTATGGCGGCTCGCACATCCTGCGCGACGTGAACCTCAAGGCCGAGCAAGGCAAGGTCACCGTGCTGCTGGGCCGCAACGGCGTCGGCAAGACCACGCTGCTCAAGAGCCTGATGGGACTGGTGCCGATCAAGAGTGGCCGGATCGAATGGCAGGGTGCCGACATCTCGCGCCGCGCGCCCTATGACCGCGCGCGCAGCGGCATGGGCTACGTGCCGCAAGGCCGCGAGATTTTCTCGCGCCTGTCGGTCGAGGACAACCTGCGCATGGGCCTGGCCTACCAACCCGGCGGCGCGCAGATTCCGAACGAACTGTTCGAACTGTTCCCGGTGCTCAAGACCATGCTGCACCGGCGCGGCGGCGATCTCTCGGGCGGCCAGCAGCAGCAGCTGGCGATTGCCCGCGCGCTTGCGCCCAGGCCGCAGATCCTGATCCTCGACGAGCCCACCGAAGGCATACAGCCGAGCATCATCAAGGACATAGGCCGCGTGATCCGCATGCTCGCCAATCGCGGCGACATGGCGATCCTGCTCTGCGAGCAGTACTACGATTTCGCCGAGGAACTGGCCGATCACTACGTGGTCATGGAACGCGGCGAGGTCATCGCGAGCGGCCCGGGCAGCGAGATGCAGTCCAAGGGCGTGCGCCAACTGGTGGCGATCTGAACGGCGGCACGCAGCTCGCGCATGCAATGGTCTGGCACGCTCGACTCGATCTCGACTATTCGCGCCGCAGCGAAACCACGGCGCTGCACTTCAGCCACGACGGCCCGCTGCGCGTGCTGCGCACGCTGTATCCCGAAGGCCCGGGGGTCTGCCACAACGTGCTCGTGCATCCGCCCGGTGGCCTCGTCGGCGGTGATGTGCTGGACATCGACGTGCACGTCAACGAAGGCGCGCACGCGCTGGTCACCACGCCGGGCGCCACGCGTTTTTATCGCAGCAACGGCGCACACGCCATGCAACGCACGCGCATCGCCGTGGCACCCGGCGCACGACTGGAGTGGCTGCCACTCGAGGCCATTGCCTACGACGCGTGCGACGCATCGAACGAACTGCATCTCGATCTCGCGCCCGATGCGCACCTGATGACCTGGGACATCACCGCCCTCGGCCTGCCCCATGCGGACCTGCCCTTCAGCACCGGCCGCTTCACGCAACACATCGTCTGGCCCGGACGATTTCTCGAACACGGCGTACTCGACGCACAAGACCAGCGCCTGATGAACGGTCCGCTCGGGCTTGCGGGCGCGCGCTGCTTCGGCAGCCTGATTCTCGCCAGCGGCACACCCATGCCGCGCGCGCTTCGCGAGGGCTTGCTGGAGGCCACACAGGCACTGCTCTGCGATCTGCCCCCGGGGTGATCGCCGGTGTCACCGCTGCGAACGCGCACATGCTGGTGCTGCGCGGGCTCGCCCCCGTGGTCGAACCGCTCACGCAAACCTGGCAGCGCGTGTGGGCGCTGTGGCGGCTTCAGGCATGGGGCATCAAGGCCTGCTCGCCGCGCATCTGGGCGATGTAGCGGCGCGTCATCGGACACTTCGGGGACTCTTTGAGTAGACTTTTTTTTCTTTCGTGGCAGCGTTACATTTCTAATTAACTGATTCGTTAATTAATTATTAGAATGCTGACATGCCAGCCGCAAAAAAGTCCGTCCGACAAGTGGGACGCAGACCCGCAACCCCCGATGCCAACCTGCGCGAGCAACTGCTTGACGTCACCGTGCGTCTGTTTGCCGAGCATGGCATTGCCGGCACGACCGTCGCACGCATCGCGGCCGCGGCAAGCGTCACCTCGGCGATGGTCCACTACCACTTCACCCATCGCGAGTCGTTGCTGGACGCCGTGGCCGACGAGCGGCTCGCACCACTCGCTAGATACGTCTGGCACGACAGCGACTCTGACGCCAATGATCCGATTGCGCTGATCGAACGCCTGATCGACCGGATGTTCGTCGTCATCGTGCAGTCCCCGTGGCTGCCTTCGCTCTGGCTCAGAGAGGTGGCCAACACCAGCGGCCTGCTGCACCAACGCATGAAGGCGCGCATTCCGTTCGACCGCATTCGCGAGCTTGGCGACGCACTGTTGCAGGCGCAGCGCGCCGGACGGATCAACGCGCTGGTCGACCCCGGCATGCTTTTCATATCGATTCTCGGCCTCGTGATGCTGCCGTTTGCCACCGCCACCGTATGGCAGGGGCAGGTGGGAATCGCCACGCTCGACGCTGTCGCGCTCAAGCGGCATGTGCACGCGCTGCTGCTGGGGGCCTGCAACCCCGGCCACACGCCTGATTGATTGACTGACGACTGACTGATTGATTGATTGATCATTGATTCGGAGCCACACACGATGGAACGCCGCTCTCCCGTTGCCCTGCTGATCCGCCTGAGCCCCTTGCTCGCCGCATTGGTGGCGGCCTGCGACAAGCCGCCCGTCGATACCTACCAAGGCTATGTGGAGGGCGAATATGTGTCGCTGGCCGCGTCGCAGGCCGGGCGGCTCGAGCAATTGAGTGTGCAGCGCGGCCAGACCGTGCAGGCGAACGCGCCGCTGTTCGCGGTGCAGGCCGAACGCGAGACCGCCGCACTCGCGCAGGCGCAGCAGCAGCTCAATGCGGCGCGTGCCTTGCTCGCCGACATGCAGACCGGCAAGCGGCTGCCGGAAATTGCGGTGATCAAGGCGCAACTCGCGCAGGCGGCTGCGGACGCACGCAAGGCGGCGTTGCAACTCGAGCGCGACGAAGCCCAGTATCGCGGCGGCGGCATTTCCAGGGCCAGCGTGACGATTCGCGTGAAAACGCCGCCGCCACGGCCGCGCGCGAAAGCGAGTTGCGCCACCAGGTGGCCGTGGCGCAGATGCCCACACGCAACGAGCAGGTCGCATCGCAGAAGGCTCAGGTGGAATCGGCAGCCGCTGCGCTCAGGCTGGCGACGTGGAATCTCTCGCAAACGCAGGTGAGTGCACCCGCCAACGGGCTCGTCACCGATACGCTGTATCGCCCGGGCGAATGGGTAGCCGCAGGCAATCCCGTGGTGCAACTGCTGCCTCCGCAAAACGTGAAGCTGCGTTTTTTCGTACCGCAATCGGCGCTCGCATCGTTCGCGCCCGGGCAGACACTCAAGGTCCGCTGTGACGGTTGCGACTCCGGCATGGCTGCCAGAGTCAGCTATCTCTCGAACACGGCGGAATACACACCGCCCGTCATCTACAGCAACGAAAGCCGCTCGAGGCTGGTCTTCATGGTGGAGGCGCGCCCCGACGACGCCGACCTTGCCAGACTGCACCCTGGCCAGCCCGTTGAGGTGACGAAACCATGAACGCCGATGCGGTTGCCGATGCGGGCGGCTACGCCATCGACGTGCGAAATCTCAACAAGAGCTTTGGCGACAAGCACGTCGTGAACGACGTGAGCCTGCAGGTCGCGCGTGGCGAGATCTTCGGCTTTCTCGGCCCCAACGGCAGCGGCAAGACGACCATGATCCGCATGATGTGCGGCCTGCTCACGCCCGATTCCGGAAGCGGGACCTGCCTGGGCTATGACATCCTGCGCGAGGCCGCGCTGATCAAGCGGAACGTGGGCTACATGACGCAGCGCTTCTCCTTCTGGGAAGACCTGACGATCCGCGAAAACCTCGATTTCATTGCGCGCATCTTCGAGATGCCGGACCGCCGCAACGCGGTCGATCAGGCGCTCGAATCGCTGCAACTGCAAAGCCGCGCCGGCCAGCTCACGGCCTCGCTCTCAGGCGGCTGGAAGCAGCGCCTCGCGCTCGCCGCGTGCATGCTCCACAAGCCGCGCCTGCTGCTGCTCGATGAGCCCACGGCCGGGGTCGATCCGGTGGCGCGGCGCGACTTCTGGGACGAGCTGCACCGCCTTGCAGCCGAAGGCATTTCGGTGCTGGTCAGCACGCACTACATGGACGAGGCCGAGCGCTGCCACAAGCTCGCCTACATCGCCTATGGCAAGCTCATGGCCCACGGCACGGCGCAGGAAATCATCGCTGGGCAGGGCCTGACCACCTGGGAGGTACGCGGCGCTCATCTCACGGAAATTTCCGAACAACTGCGCCAGTGCGAGGGCATTGCGCAGACCGTGGTCTTTGGCTCCACGCTGCACGTGAGCGCGCGCCATCCCCACGCCATCGAAGCGGCGCTGGCGCAGGTGGATGCGGGCAAGTCTCTGCAGGCAGGGCCGGTAGACACCGGCCTGGAAGACGTATTCATCTACATGATGAGTCAGTCGAGCGACAACTTCGGAGCCAGGCCATGACGTCCCGCCCCCGCTTTTCGTGGTCGCGCTGGTGGGCCGTCGTGCTCAAGGAGTTTCTGCAACTGCGCCGCGACCGCATCACTTTTGCAATGATCATCGGCATGCCGCTCGTGCAGTTGGCACTGTTCGGCTTCGCGATCAACAGCGACCCCAAGCACTTGCCCACGGCCGTCATCATGAACGACTCGGGACCGGTGGTGCGCAGCGTGCTGGCGGCGATGAAGAACTCGGAATATTTCGACGTGGTCGAGACCTTCGGCGACGAGGCCTCGGCAAGAAAGGCGCTCGCCCAGGGCGGCGTGCAGTTCGTGCTCAACGTACCGTCCGATTTCACGCGCAAACTGCTGCGCGGCGAGCGCCCGGCCCTGCTGGTGGAGGCCGACGCCACCGATCCCACCGCCACCGGCAACGCCCTGGCCGCGCTGAGTGCGCTTGCGCCCCAGGTCGCCCGGCGAGATCTCACCGGTCCGCTGGCGCACCTCAACGCCCAGCCCGCGCCCTTCGACATCGAGGTGCACCGGCTCTACAACCCCGAGGGCATCAGCCAGTACAACGTCGTGCCCGGACTCATGGGCGTGATCCTGACGATGACGATGGTGATGATGACGGGCCTGGCCGTCACGCGCGAACGCGAGCGCGGCACGATGGAAAACCTGCTCGCCACGCCCGTGCTGCCCATCGAGGTGATGACCGGGAAAATTCTTCCCTACGTGATCATCGGCCTGGTTCAGGTGTCCATCATCCTGCTGGCCGCGCGACTCGTATTCCACGTGCCGCTCGAAGGCAGTCTGCTCGCCACTTATCTGGCCTCGCTGCTGTTCATCGCCGCCACGCTGACGGTGGGCATCACGCTGTCGTCACTCGCCAAGAACCAGTTGCAGGCCATGCAGCTCACGTTCTTTTATTTTCTGCCCAACATCCTGCTCTCGGGTTTCATGTTTCCATTCGCGGGCATGCCCCCATGGGCGCAGGCGATTGGCAACGTGTTGCCGCTGACCTATTTCAACCGCTTGATCCGCGGCATCCTGCTCAAGGGAAATGGCTGGACCGAACTGTGGCCGTCGGTATGGCCGCTCGGCGTATTCACGGTGGTAGTGCTGTTCGTTGCGCTGCGGTTTTACCGGCGCACGCTCGATTGAGGGAGGTGAGAAAAAATGCCAGCCAAGACATTGCTTCCGGCCCTCCTGCTGCCCCTGCTGCTGCTCTTGGCGTGCAGCAGCGGCCCCGATTTCCGCGAGCCCGTCACATCGGACACGCCCGGCTACGCGCGCCAAAGCCTTCCCGTGACCACCGCATCCACCACGGGCCAGGCAGGACACGCGCAAACGTTTGCGACTGCCGAGCACGCGCCGCCGCAGTGGTGGAAGCAGTTCCACAACGACGCACTCGACCAATTGGTGGCGACCGCGCTTGCAGCCAGCCCCACGATTGCAAGCGCACGCGCCACGCTCGCGCAGGCGCAGCAGAACTACGCTGCCACTGCGGGCGCCACGTCGTTGCCGCAGGTTGACGCGTCGCTCAATGCAACGCGCCAGCGTGTGAACGTGGGTGCCTTCGGGATCACGCAAATTCCGTCACCGGGACCGTTCACCTTGGCCAACGCCACGGTCAGCGTATCCTATGATTTTGACTTCTTCGGAGCCCATCGGCGCACGCTTGAAGGACTGCGCGCGCAAGTGGACCATCAACGGTTTGAACTTGACGCCGCACGCCTCACACTGGCCGGTGCCGTGGTTGCAGCGGTGATCGATCGTGCATCGCTGCGGGCGCAGATCGACTTGTCCGAGCAATTGGCGCACGCACAGAGCCAACAACTCGCCATCGCACAAAAACGGCTCGAAGCGGGCGGCCTCTCGCGACTGGACGTGCAGGGCCAGCGCACCTTGCTCGCGCAGACACGCGCCGCGATTCCCGCATTGCGCACGCAACTCGCGCAGACCGAACACAGGCTCGCCACCTTGTTGGGACGAGCGCCCGCAAGCGCCGCCGATCTACCGGACATCCCGCTGGATTCGCTGACACTGGCCACCACCGTGCCGGTGACGCTGCCCTCCACCCTGGCCCGCGAACGCCCCGACATCCGCGCGGCCCAGGAGCTGCTGCATCAGGCCAGCGCCAATGTGGGCGTGGCCACCGCCAATCTCTATCCGCAATTCACGCTGTCCGGCGCATTGGGCTCGCAGCGCACACGCATTGCCGACATCATCAAGGGCCTGAACATCTGGAACGTCGGCCTCGGCATCACGCAGCCGCTGTTTCACGGCGGTGAACTACGCGCCCGCCAACGCGCCGCACAGGCCGCGCAGGAAGCGGCGCTCGCCAACTACCAGCAGACCGTGCTTGAGGCCCTGCAACAGGTGGCCGACGCGCTCGCCGCCATCGTCAACAGCGCCGCAGAACTCGCGCAAACCGCCGACGCGGCCAACGCGGCGCAAACCAGCCTTTCCATCGCCAGCAACAATTTCGCGGCGGGCGGCATCAGCCAGTTCAGCATGCTCGACAGCCAACGCCGAACACTCGAGACCGCACTGGCACGCACCCAGTCGCAGGCCAGGCGGCTGTCCGGCACGGCGATGTTGTTGCAATCGTTGGGCGGCAGCGAGGTGCCGTGAAGTCAATTGGGGCCTGCCCAAATGGGTATCGCATACCAAGCTCAATGGCTGCGATCTCAGCCCTGTATGCACTGCCTGACCTCCGGGTCCTTCATCTCAGGGGTTCGCACCGCTAATTGCCGCTGCGAGCGGATCACTCCTTCATGCACGCGCCAGGGGAGCCAGCCAGAACCATGCAGCCATCCCAATCGCTGCCCAAAGCACGATGATCATGACGGCTCCCAAGGTGCTACTCGGCTTGGAACCTTTGGCGGCCAGCCACGCATCAGCCTGATAACGACAGTCCGCGAGTACCGACGTTGGCAAGAGCTTGACCGTCAGCCAGATGAGCGCCGGAAGCAAAAGGATGTCGTCCACAAGACCCAGAATCGGGATGAAGTCGGGTATCAAATCGATGGGACTGAGCGCATAAGCCACGACAAAGAGCGCCAGGGATTTGGCAAACCACGGCGTTTGGGGATGCTTTCCTGCGAACCAGAGTGTCACGCCATCGCGCTTGATCCGCTTTGCCCAACTCTTGAGTCTGTCGCTGAGGGTCATGGGAGGTCTTGGCGCACTGGTCAGTCGGCCAGAAGCGTTTCTTCCATGTCTTCATAGAAGCGAGGAGTATATCCTTCAAGTATCTTCCGCTTGCCTTCGTCAGACGCGCAACCATTTTGCGCACCAATTCCAAACGAATCTTCATGGAATACAGAGCACGAACCAACCAACATTCAACAAGAGGACAAAATATTGAAAGTTAAGCTATGAATAAGAAATTTCTCATACCAATCTTTGCCCTGACTACTGCCGCCTTAATCGTTTGGTATGCATTTCTCATATATGAGAGCTCGAACGGAAAGCTAACGAAAACAATTCACTCAGATGATGATTTGTACACGGCAGAAATATATACGATACGTCAACCCACTCAATTCACCGACTTCTTGTTCGAAGTAAAAATTCTGGATTCGAAGGGCGATTTGGTTAAAAAATCTTTTGTTTCCGCACCCATGTTAAGCGTGGAAGCATGGGATTGCCCAGAGAAAAAGTGCGTTGGATTTCTTTGGGGCCTGGTGACAATCAATACGTCACCGTTCCTCCAAGCTTTCTTGACCGTGTCATTGCAAAGATGCCGTAAAGGCGTCGACGCCAACGCGGCGGTATCTACCTTGGTTTTGGGTACGAGCGGCGCCTCGAACGACGGCTTCCAATCATGCGCAGAAGTACACTCCCGATCTCCATTCGCCTATCCGCCCCGCTCACACCAGCGCCAGCACCCCACCATGAAATCCCCCATCAGCATCGTAGACGTCAACCGCCTCGACAGTTGGACGCGCTACCGTGCCGGCATGTGCGATACCTGCGCTGCCAATTGCTGCACGATGCCGCTGGAGGTGGGGCTGGCGGATCTGGTGCGGCTTGGGATCGTGGATGCGTTCGAGGCGGAGCATGTCGATGCGAAGCTGATCGCCAGGCGGCTGTTGAAGATGCGGCTGATCGATCATTTCAACCACAAGAACGTGATTTTCACGATGGGGCGGCGGGCGAGTGGCGACTGCCAATTTTTGGACGAGCAATCGCGTCGCTGCACGGTGTATGAGACGCGGCCGCAGACGTGTCGGCTGCATCCTGGGAAGGGCCCAAGCCCGGTTTCTGCGCTTACGGTCGCAAGTTTTGAATCTGCGCTACCGGTAGTGATTCGATTCAGTCGTCCGGCAACGCGGTGTTCTCCATCGACGGCGGCATCTGCGGCAGCCAGATGCGTGCCTGCAGGCCGCGCGGAAGATTGCTGAAGTCGAGTCGTCCCCCATGCAGTTGCACGATGGCGTGCACGCTTGCCAGGCCCAGCCCATAGCCGCTGCGATCCTTGCGGGCGCGAAAGAAACGCGTGGTCATTTTTTCGATGGAGGCGGGATCCACGCCGGGGCCGTTGTCCTGCACGAGGATTTCGGTGCCGAGGGCGCCGCTGTCGCCATCGAACTGCGCGCTGGCTGCGCTCAGCACCACCTGCACCGGCAGCTGCTCAGCCTCCGATTCGAGCGAGCCGCCGTATTTGATCGCGTTGTCGAGCAGATTCGCCACGGCGCTGGCGATCAGGTTGCCGTCGCCCAATGCCTGTGGGTGTCCCTGCACGCGCAGTTGCAGTTCGCCGCCGCCTTCCTGCACGACGGGTTCATAGAACTCGGCCACGTCGAGCAACAGGGCCTGCACGTCGACGCGTTCGAAATCGGCGCGGCTGGTGCCGCTTTCGACTTCGGCGATCTGCAGCAGCTTGTCGAACACGATGCCCAGTTCCTCCACCTCGCCCGACACCCGCGCCAGCGTTGCCGATTGCGCGTCTGGCGTGAGTTGCCGGGCATTGCGCAGTTGCAGGGTGATGCGCGTAAGTGGCGTGCGCAGGTTGTGCGCGATGGTGTTGGAAACATGGCGGATGCCTTCCATGAGCTGTTCGAGCCGGTCGAGCATGGCGTTGATGTCGCGGTTGAGCAGCGTGAATTCGTCGTTGCGCCGCGTGACCGGAATGCGCTCGCGCAGGTCTCCGGCGGCCACGCGTGCCATGGAGGTGCGAATGTCCGCCGCGCGATCATCCACCACGCGGCGAAACATCAGCGCGCCGATCACCGCCATGACGAAGGCGATCACCGCGGCCAGCAGGCTTGCGCGGCCGATCAGTTCCTCGATGTCGCGCTGCTGCTGCATGTCGGTGCCCACGGCGAGAAATTGCCCGCTCGGCAGCTCGGCAACCGCTACGCGGGCCAGCACGATGTGATCTGCACGGCGCACCTTGAGGTCGCGGGTTCCCATGGTTCCGAGGCGACGAATCGGCACCGCCGAGGCGTTGCCGATGATGGGCACGCCGCGCTCGTCCATCAGGATCACGATCTCGGTGTCCGTGTTCACCCCATCCTGCAGGAACTGGCGAACCTCGTTTTCCAGCGCGTCCTGCCCGAATTGCTGGGCATGCTCCACAAGGCGCCTGAGATGGGTTTCCGCCTGCCTGTCCGCGCGCGCGCGCAGCACGCCCACGGTCTGCACATAGAACACGGCAAGCACGATGCACATGGTGAGCACCAGCAGACCGCCATAGTTCAGCGCCAGGCGAAACGCAGTGGAACTCCAGGGTTTGGTGCGGGCAGACATGCGGGCAACCGGCCTTTCAGGAGCCTGGGGGCAACTGCTGCGGCTTGTCGGTGAGGCTGTAGCCCACGCCGCGCACGGTGTGGATCAGCGCGGGCTCGAAGCCCTTGTCCACCTTGGCGCGCAGGCGGCTGATGTGCACGTCGATCACATTGGTCTGCGGGTCGAAGCGGTAGTCCCATACCGATTCGAGCAGCATGGTGCGCGTGACGATCTGGTGCGCGTGCTGCATGAGAAACGCGAGCAAGCGGAATTCGCGCGGTTGCAGCGCGAGCGGCACGCCGGCGCGGTCGGCGCTGCGCGTCATGAGGTTGATCCGCAGGTCGGCGAGCTTCATTTCGCGTATCGGCGCAGGCACCTGCGCGCGCCGCACCAGCGCCTCGAGGCGCGCGGACAGTTCCGAAAACGCAAATGGCTTGGTCAGGTAGTCGTCGCACCCGGCCTTGAGGCCGCGCACGCGCTCGTCGGTGGCCGACAAGGCGCTGAGCACCAGAACCGGCGTCATCTTGCCGAGCGAGCGCAGCGTCTGCAAAATCTGCAGGCCGTCGAATTCGTCGGGCAGCATGCGATCCAAAATGATCACGTCCCATTGCTCGCCAACGGCCAGCGCAATCCCCTGCACGCCGTCGGAACACACGCTGACCTGCGCACCCTGCTGGCGCAGCCCGTCCGCGATGTAGCCCGCGTTGAGCGCGTCGTCTTCGATGATGAGGTAACGGTACATGAGCGGATCAGGGCAAACGGGTACCGTCACTATAAATGCGCAGCGCCTGGCTCCAACAACAAGGGCCGTCGAATGGCCCTGTTGATTTTTTGCCGATCAGTAGTCCGAAAGCGGTACGTTGCCGGTTGCGAGGCGCACTTGCCATTCGGCGTCGAGATAGTCCTTGACCAGTTCCAGATACTCAAGGCGGTGCTCGGTAATCGACGTAAGCGCGTCGATCAGCTCCAGAATGCCGCCCTGGCCGAGTCGATACGCATCGTTGGCCATTTGCTTGAGCGGGTCGATCTGCGCAAGGCCCTGTTTCTCGTAAGCGTGCACCGTGTCGCGCTTGAGTTCAAGCTGCTGCAAGGCGCCATACAGGTCCGACTGCGCGGTCTGGTTCGCGGCCTGCAAGCGCAGTTCGGCCTGCTCGGCTTCCATCTTTGCGCGATCAATGGCGCCCTGGTTGCGGTCGAACAGCGGTATCTCCATCGACACGCCCCATTGCGTGTAATTTCCGTCGGGGCGGCTCTTCACGCGTGTGACGCCGATGCTGGGCGTGGGCAGCGCATTGCGCTTTTCAAGCTCGATCTTGTGGCGCGCCTGATCCAGCTCGGCCTGCGCCGAGCGCAATCCGGGCAGGCGCGTGCTCGCCTGGTTCCACAGCGTATCAAAGCTCGGTAGCGTCTGCTCCAGCGTCTGCACGCTGCCTTCGGCGCGCGCGTTCCACGTGGGGATGGCGGCCAACTGCGCGGCCCGGGTCGAAGCCGCCCGCAGCGCGGCTTTTGCCTTCGCCAACTGCATGCCCATTTGCGCCAATTGCAGCGTCAGGCGCGAGCCGTCGTATCTGCTGCGCGCACCGGCGTCGATCTGGCCGCGCACGATGTAGGCAGCCTTGTCGAGCGATTGCTGCGCGTCCTGCCAGACCTCCACACGCTTCTGGGCCACCAGCAACTCGTTGAATGCCTGGGCCGCCTCGTTGAGCGCGTTGTTCACGGCAACGTCCACGTGGGCGGCGGCAGTGATCTCGCCCTTCTTCGCATTTTCGATGCGCGCACCGCGCTGGCCGAAAATGGGAATCGGCTGCTCGATGCCGACGCCGTGCTCACCCGGCTTGCCGTAGGCGCTGGCCGTGGGATTGGGAAACGCCGATGCCTTGCGGGTGTCGGCACGCGCCAATCCCGTTTCGAGGCGATCCGCCGCGAGGGATGGCTGATTGCGCGCCACCAGCCGCAGGTATTCCTCGAACGTCACCGGCTGTTGAGGCGTCGCCGCCTGGCCTGCTGCAACGGGCGCGGCAGAGGCCACCGGCACGCCGCCATCGGCCGCGAGAGACAGCACCGGCAATGGCAGCCCGCAAGCCAGCAGCAGTAGGGCGCTGGCCAACTTAGTCATCTTGCGCGCTTTCATCGATTTCTTCCTGAGTCAACATGTTCTTGGGCCCATCAGCGCATACAGCACCGGCAGCAGCACGAGGGCAACAATCGGCAGGATCACCATGCCACCGACGATCACCGAGGCAAACGGGCGCTGCGTTTCGCTGCCCACGCCGGTCGAGAGCGCCATCGGCAACAGCCCGAGCAGCGCGAGCAGCGCCACGAGCACGATAGAGCGCATGCGCTCCGCCGTCCCTTCCACCAGCGCCTGCATCATCGGCATGCCCTGGCGGCGCAGCTCCTCCACCGCCGACACCACCAGCAGACCGGCAAGCGCCACCTGCCCGAGCAACGCGATGAACCCGATGGCCGCGCTGATCGACAGCTCGATGTGCGCCAGATGCAGCGCGACGATGCCGCCCACCATCGTGAATGGCGCGCACAACAGGATCACGCCCGCGCTGCGCGCATGTCCGAGCGCGCTGAACAGCAGCGCGAACACGATCAGCAGCGACAGGGGAACCACGACCTTCAGGCGCGCCGCAGCGCGTTGCTGGTTTTCCCACTCGCCGCCCCACACGGCCTCGTAGCCTTCGGGCAGCTTGACGTTCTGGCTGAACGTGGCGAGCGTGTCGCGCACCACCGAGCCGATGTCGCGGCCCTCGACGTTGAACTTGAGCGCCATGTAGCGTGCATTGCTTTCGCGGAAGATCGACGAGTTGCCGATCTTGATGCCCACCGTGCCCACCGAATGCAGCGGCACCGATCCACCGTCGGGCAGCGGAATCGCAATGTTGCGGATGCGTTCTTCGTCCATGCGGTCCACGTATGGCAGACGCACGCGCACCGGCACGGGATATTCGCCTTCCCACAAGGTGGTCGAGATATTGCCCGCGAGCGCGACTTCGAGCGTCTTCTGCGCGGTCTCCATCGCAATGCCCTGGCGCGCGAGCGCGGCGCGGTCGAACTCCACATGCAACTGCGGCGCGGGCGCATCGCGGTACAGATCGAGATCGACCACGCCTTCGATGTCCTTGACCAGACTCACGGTCTGTTTGAGCAGTGCGCGCAGCGTGGGAATGTCGGTCCCGTAGAGCTTGAGCACCACCTGGCCGCGCGCGCCCGACGTGGACTCTTCGACGCTGTCGCGGATCGGCTGCGCGAAGTTGAACGCCACGCCGGGAACCTCGCCGAGCGTGGCACGCATCTGCTCGATCAGGTCGGGCTTGGTCAGCCCCTTGCGCCACTCGCCGTGCGGCTTCAGTCGCACCAGAGTCTTCGCCAGGTTCAGGGTCTCGTTGTCGGTACCGGATTCGGGGCGTCCCTGTTCCGTCGTCACCGAAATCACTTCGGGAAAAGCCTTGAGACGCAGGCGCACGTCGCGCAGCACTTCCTGGCCTTTTTCGAGCGAGACCGAGGCGGGCATCTGCACCAGCACGTAGGCGTCGCCCTCATCGAGTTCGGGCAGGAACTCGGTGCCAAGGAACTTCGCCGACAGGCCTGCCACCACCAGGATCGCAACCGCTGCAATCACCACCGTGGCCCGGCTGCGTCCGGCGGTCAGCACCTTGCCGATCCAGTGCTGGTAGCCGTGGTGGGCGCGGTCGAAAATCTTGGGCTCATCGACCATCACGTGCTTGGGCTTGAGAAACAGCGCGCACAGCGCGGGCACGAGCCCCATGGCGAACACCAGCGCACCGAGCAGCGCAAAGCTGTAGGTCAGTGCGAGCGGCCGGAAGATACGGCCCTCGATACTCTGCAGCGAGAACACCGGGATCAGCGCGGCGATCACGATGGCCATCGCGAACAGTGTCGGCTTGGCAACGGCCACGGCCGAGTCGATGATGATGTGCCGCATGTCGTTGGCCGTCTGCGGCTTTCGCATGCGGGCGTTGCGGATGATGTTTTCCGCCAGCACCACCGCACCATCGACCATGATGCCGAAGTCGATCGCGCCCATCGAAATCAGGTTCGCGGGCATGCCGAGCAGATGCAGGCCGATGAAGGCCACCAGCAGCGACAGCGGAATCACCGTCGCCACGATCAGCGAACCGCGAATGCTGCGCAGGAACAGCCAGAGCACGGCGATGATCAGCGTGGCGCCGAACAGCAGGTTGTGCTGCACGGTCGCCAGCGTGTGACCGACCAGATCGGAACGATCGTAGTTGGTGGTCATGTGCATGCCCTCGGGCAGGCCCTTTTGGTTGAGCGCGTCCACCTTGGCGTGGATGTTGTCAAGCACCACGGACGGGTTCTCGCCGCGCTTGAGCAGCACGATGCCCTGCACGATGTCATCGTGCTCGTCCTGCCCCACCGAGCCCTGGCGCGGCGTGTGCGACTGCACCACGCGCGCCACGTCGCCGATGGTGACGGGCGCGCCGCCGCGCATCGCAACGACCACCTCGTTGATTTCCTGCGGCGAGTGCAGCAGGCCGATGCCGCGCACGATCAGCGATTGCTCGCCACGGCGCATCAGGCCACCACCGACGTTGCGGTTGGACTTGGCAAGCGCCTCGCTCACGTCATCGAGCGAAATGCCCAATGCGTAGAGCTTGTCGGGATCGACCTCGACGTGGAACTCCTTCACGAAGCCGCCAATGCTCACCACATCGGCCACGCCCTGCACCTGCTTGAGCACGCGCACCACATGCCGCTCCTGCTCGGTGCGCAACTGCGACAGCGTGTGACGGTCGCTGGTCAGGCGGTAGTAGAAGATCTTGCCAAGCGGCGTGTAGTCGGGTGCCATCTCGGGCGTCACGCCCGGTGGCAAATCGGCCTGCGGCAGGCGCTGCGAAACCTCGGCGCGCGCGTTGAAGCTCACCGCGTCGTCGTTGAAGACGAGGTTGATCATCGACAGCCCGAAGTAGCTCTCCGAGCGCAGCGACACGAGCCCCGGCGTGCCGTTGAGCTCGCGCTCCAGCGGCTGCGTGATCTGGCGCTCGACCTCTTCGGGCGCAAGGCCCGGAGCCTGCGCAATCACGCCGACCTGCACGTTGGTCACGTCGGGGTAGGCTTCGATGGCGGTATGCAGATACGACCACACGCCGTAGATCGCTATCAGCGCCGTGGCACACAGCGCCAGCAGGCGGCGGTGCACGACAAAGGAAATGAAAGAACGCAGCATCCGTTATCGCTCCTGAAAGTCTGCGTTCACAGCAACTGGTTGGCCGCGCCGTCGAGCAGCAGGCCGCCGCGCACCACGATCTTCTCGCCCGGCTGGAGGCCGCCGATCACCGGCACCATGCCGTGCGCGGGTCGGCCGAGTTGCACCGTGCGCGCTTCGAACTCGGTGGCCGAGCGCTGCACGAACACCACGCTGCGGCTTTCATCCTTGATCAGCACGGCAGTCACGGGAATCATCAGATCGCGTGTCGACGACATCTGCACGCCGACGCGCACCTGCATGCCGGCGCGCAGCGCGGAGTTCTGCTCGTCCAGATCGACCACGACCGAAGCACGGCGCGAATCCTTGTCGAGCGTCGCGCCGAGATAGCGCACCTTGCCCGCCAGCGGCTTGGCCAACTGCTGCACCTCGACCTGCACCGGGCTGCCGATCCTGATGCCCTGCAGATCGCTTTCGAACACCTGTGCAATCACGTTCATCGCGCTCTGGTCACCGATGGTGAACAGCGCGGAGCCCGCGTCCATCGACGCGCCCACCTGCGCCTTGCGCTCGGCGATCACACCGGCACGCGGTGCGCGCAGGACGATGCGGTCGCTGTCGCCCGAGCCGAGCAGCGCCACGGTGCCCGCTGCACGCGAGAGTTCCTGACTCGATTCGCGCAGCTTCGCTTGCGCGGCGCGCAGATCCACGTCGATGCCAACGCCCTTGTCCACCATGGTCTGATGGCGCTGCGCCTCCACGGCGGCGACGTCGCGCGCGCTTCGGGCCGCTGCGAGTTCATGGCGCGTGCGCAGTGCATCGGGGCTCACGAGCGTGGCAAGCACGTCGCCCGCCTTCACCACATCGCCGACGTGCGCATTGACGGACACCACGCGGGCCGCCACCGGCACCGAAACCGCCGCGGTCTTGTCCTCGACGAAGGCGACCTGCGCGGGCGCCCACGCAAGGCGCGCGCCATTGGCCTGGGCAACCGTCTCGATGTCGAGCATCTTCACCGACGCGGGCTGGAGGCGCACCACGTCCTTGTCCTTCGATTCAGGCGCGGGCTTCTTCTCGGGCACCTGCTGCGCCGACTCCGTCGTGGACGCCTTCGAGGAATCGCACCCCGCCAACCATCCCGTCGTTGCCACCAATACCGCCGCGAGCATGGCGGCCTTGGCCGTCACTCGAACATTTCGTCTCATCCGTTGACCACTCATCATGAACCTCGTCCTTGGGCGGCCCATGCGCGCGTTACGGTTACGTCGTCTCGCTCTCGGGCCATGCGGCGATGCTACGGAGCCGATCCAAGCCAGTGCATAACGCTTTCATTAACGTTTGGTAAGGTGCCGTCCTACACGCGACGTTTTCACGGCCATCGCGCTGTTGTAGGAGATCGCCCGTTTTTGGCCCCATTCGCTTTGCGTCATGCCGCGCACGGGTTAACTTGGCGGCTTCGTAAAAATGAAGGAGTTCACATGGCAGCAGAAAAAAGTGCTTCGGTACATTGGCAAGGCGCGGGCAAGGAAGGCAAGGGAGAAATCTCGACCGAGACCGGCGCGCTGAACAAGGCGCCGTACGGTTTTGCCAGCCGCTTCGGCGACGACCGCAAGGCGACGAATCCCGAGGAAATCCTGGGCGCGGCGCACGCCGCCTGTTTTGCCATGGCGTTTTCGTTCGCGTGTGATGCTGAGGGCATCAAGACCGAGACCGTGGACACCACGGCCAAGGTGCGCCTTGCGAAAGACGGCGATGCGTTCAAGATCGACCGCATTGCGCTGACGCTGAATGCCAAGGTGCCCGGCATCGACGACGCCAAATTCCAGTCCATCGCCGCTGCGGCCAAGGCCAATTGCCCGTTGTCCAAGGCGCTCGCGAGCGTGCCCGAAATCTCGCTGGTCGCTACGCTGTCAAACTGATGGTCTGTTGATGCTGCCGCAGGAATGCGGCGGCTTCCTCGCCAATCGGCAGCGCCGCAGGGTCGCGTGTGCGCACCACATCGCCCACGACGAAGATGCACGGGCTGGCGAGGCCCGCTTCGTTCAATGCCGCGCCAAGCCGTGACAACTGCGTGATCACATAGTGCTGCGCCGGGAGACTCGCATGGCTGATCAGCGCAACGGGCGTCTGCGCGTCGAGCCCGCCATCGAGCAGCCCGGCCTCGATCTCGCCACACGAAGACACGCCCATGTAGATCACCAGCGTGGTGCGGCACCGGGCAGCGGCGCGCCCGATTTCGCTCCAGTTCACAGCCGCACGATCCTTGCGCGCATGGCCGGTGATCAGCATCACTCCCTGCGCGTGGTCGCGATGCGTGAGCGCAATGCCGAGCGACGCAGGCGCGGCGAGTCCCGAGGTGATGCCGTTGATCACCTCCACATGAACCCCCGCAGCGCGCAGATGCTCCGCTTCTTCGCCACCACGGCCGAAGATGAAGGGGTCTCCGCCTTTCAAGCGCACCACGGTCTCGCCCTCGCGCAGCGCGAGCAGCATGAGGCGCTCGATGAACCCCTGCGGCGTGCTCAGGCGCCCGCCGCGTTTGCCCACGTGGATGACGCGCGCATTGCTCGGCGCGAGCGCCACGATTTCCGGCGAGACCAGGTCATCGACCAGCACCACGGTCGCGCTTCGAAGTGCGTTGCAGGCCTTTATCGTGAGCAACTCCGGATCGCCCGGCCCCGCGCCCACCAGGTAGCAACGACCACACGATTTCATGGAGGATTGCAGCGATGCATTCATGACGGATCTCCCGATGGTTGATGGGCTTGCTTGCGTACTGCTCACGCCGCCGCACGAAGCGGCTGAGATTCGACCTCGCGGACCATCTGCCGGAGGGCCGGAATGCATGAACCGCAACCGGTTCCGCAACCCAACGCGGTCCTGAGTCCTTGCAGGCGCTCGTCTTCCGATTGCACTCGATGCGCCTTCAGGTGCTGGGTGATGGCGTCCGCATTCACGTTCATGCAGGCGCACACCTGCGGCGAAGCGGCGCGCCCTGCGCCCGGCGCCTTGGCGCCCGAGGCCAGCAGCATGCGTCCGAAGGGCTGCGTGGACAGCTCGCCCTTGAGCAGCTCGCCGAGCCACGGGCCCGCGCTTGCGTCGCCATACAGCGCAAAGGCGTCGAGCACGCTGTGATCCGCGCGCTGAACCAGCCGCAGCGTGCGGCTGCATTGGCGTCGCGTGTCCACATAGCGCAATGCCCGAGGATCGTCGAGCCCGAGCAATTGCGTCACGCGCTGCAAGGCCGCAGCGGCGGGTGCCTCATACGCCGCCGCGCGGAACTGCACGCCGGTGCGCGCCGTGGCCGCATCGGCCAGCGACACCGGGTTGCTGAACAGCACACAGCTCGCAAAATCGAATTCGCTCATCAATGCGGCCAGCGCATCGCGCGTCTGCAACGCACCCTCTGCGGGTAGCCAGGCCATGCCGAGACAGCGCCACGGCATCTGTGCCTTGAGCACCTTCACCGCCGCGTGCTTGAGTTCAGGCTGGAGTGATTGTGGACAGCGCGCGGCGCTGGTGAGCGCGTTCACACCGGCCAGCGCCTGACCCTTTGCGCTGCGCCCGCCCAAGGACTCGCCGCCCCAATGCATTGCGAGAAAAAGCTGATCGCGCGCCAGTTGTTCATCGGCCCTCACGGGCACCACGATGGCACCACGCCTGCTGGTCAAATGCACCAGATCGCCGCCCTGCAAAAGCAGCCGCTGCATGTCTTGCGGATGCATCTGCAATTGCGGTTCGGGCTCGTGCGCGAACAACCGGCCCGACAGCCCCGTGCGACTCATGCCGTGCCACTGATCGCGCAGGCGGCCGGTGTTCAGGCTGAACGGATGGCGCGCGTCGGGCGCTTCCGCGAGTGGCTGGAATGACTGCGCGGCAAAACGCGCGCGGCCATCGGCGGTCGGGAAGATACCGTCCTCATAGAGGCGCGCCCTGCCGCTGCTCGCGCCCTCTGGATACGGCCACTGCTGCGGGCCGCGCTCGTCAAGCACGGACCAGCTGAGGCCGGTGATGTCCAGATCGCGACCGCGCGTGCTTTCACGATGTTCGTTCCAGATGGCCTCGGCACCGGCCCGGCCATCGGTCGTGTCGTAGGGAAAGAGGCTTGGCTGTCCCGCGCCGAGCCGTTGCTCCAGCGCCCGCGCAAACTGCACGCCGATCTGCCAGTCATGCCGCGCCAGGCCTCTGGGCGCAACGGCGGCGCGCACGCGCGAGATGCGGCGTTCGCTGTTGGTGACGGTTCCGAGTTTCTCGCCCCAGGTCGTGGCGGGCAGCAGGAGATCGGCAAACGCCGCAGTCGCGGTGCGCGCAAAGGCTTCCTGCACGACGACGAATTCCGCTCGGCGCAGCGCCGCACGCACGAGCGACTGCCGGGGCATGCTCTGCGCAGGGTTGGTGCACGCGATCCAGAGCGCCTTGATCTCGCCATCGGCAGCGGCCTCGAACATCTCCACGGCGGCCTTGCCGGGTTTGTCCGGCACACGCTCCACGCCCCACAATGCCGCGACCTCGGCGCGATGCACAGGGTTGCCCATGTCCCGGTGCGCGCTCAGCAGATTGGACAGGCCACCGACCTCGCGCCCCCCATGGCGTTGGGTTGCCCGGTCAGCGAAAACGGCCCTGCGCCCGCGCGACCGATCTGCCCGGTGGCCAGATGCAGGTTGATCAGCGCCGCATTCTTGGCCGTGCCGCTGCTGCTCTGGTTCAGCCCCTGGCAGTAGAGGCTCAGCGTGGCAGAGCGCGCGCCGACATCGCGCTCGTCCCCGCCGCCGAGCCCAAACCAGCGTGCCGCGCGTTGCAGACCGTCCCGGCTCAGGCCGCAGATGGCGGCGACGCGCTCCGGCGTTGCTTCGCGCACCAGCGCCCTGAGTTCGCCGAATCCACGGGTATGGCGATCGATGTATGCGGCATCCACCCATCCTTCCCACAGCATGATGTGCAACAGCCCGTGGAACAGCATCACGTCCGTGCCCGGTTGCAGCGGCAAATGCAGATCGGCCAGCGCCGCGGTTTCGGTGCGGCGCGGATCGACGACGATGATCTTCATGCGTGGATTGGCAGCGCGCGCCTCCTCGATGCGGCGAAATGCGACCGGATGCGCCCACGCCGCGTTGCTGCCCGCGATGAAGATGCACCCCGCATGCTGAAAATCGTCATAGCACGTGGGCGGCGCATCGGCTCCCAGCGTTGCCTTGTAGCCGGCCACCGCGCTGCTCATGCACAAGCGCGAGTTGGTGTCGATGTTGTTGGTGCCGATCAGTCCTTTGACGAGCTTGTTGAAGACGTAGTAGTCCTCGGTCAGCAACTGCCCGCTGAGGTAGAAACCCACGGCGTCTCGCCCGTGCCGCTCAATGACGTCCCCGAAGCGCGAAGCCGCGAGCGCCATCGCCGAATCCCAGTGGATCGGTGCGGGCTCCGCATCGCGCTGCGCCCGTGATTGCGGCGTGAGCAAGCGGGACTGCGCGGCCAGGGTTGGCGTGGCCGTGAGATGCAGTGTGCTGCCCTTGGTGCATAGCCTGCCGAAGTTCGCGGGATGCTCGGGATCGCCGCGCACGCCTGTGATGTCATCGCCCACCGACTCGATGATGACTCCGCAACCAACGCCGCAATAGGGGCAGGTGGATCTGGTTTCTTGCATGGCGGCCCGCCGTGGTGAGTGCGCCTAAACGCGTTGAAGCGCAATCGGTACGCCGCGCAGCGCCTTGCCTTCGTGCGCGGCGCCGCCGCAGGCAGGTCCCGCGTGCGGCCGCGTGAGACCCAGCGCATGTTCCGCCAGCTCGGTCGCGCTCAGATGCACGATGCCGCCCAACACGCGAACCTGAAAGCACGGCGTGCTTCCCTCGTCCGGCGCGGCGGCCATTCCGGTATCGAGCGCTATCGTCCAGTTGTGCAGCGGGCACGCCACGCTTTCGCCGAACACAATGCCCTGCGATAGCGGCCCGCCTTGTGCGGACAGCGGTCGAGCAGCGCAAACACCCGGTTCTCCGAGTTGCGGAAGATCGCCACGTCCAGCCCGCGCTCACGCGCCACACGCCTTGCTCCGAGGACCGGAATGTTGTCGACCGCGCAGACGGCGACCCACTCGTTGTGTTTCATCGCGCTCATGCCGTGATCTCCGTGGTGTGGGTCCCGGCGCCGGTTGCCGCCGCTAGGATGGGGATGAACTGGCGCGTGTCGACCGCCGCGCGCCGGGTCTCGAACCACGGATCGGGCTCGCCTTCGAGCGCCGCCTGGAGATCGGCCCACAGCGCCTTGCGGCCCGCCTCGTCGTCGAGGATGCGGCGCTTCACGTAGTCAAGCCCGACGCGCGCGAGATAGTGCACCGTGCGCTCCAGATACCAGCCTTCGAGCCGGTAGAGTTGCATGAAGGCCCCCGTGTACTCCATCACCTCCTCGGCGGTCTTCAGCTTGGTGAAGAACTGCGCGACCTCGGTCTTGATGCCGCCGTTGCCGCCCACGTACATCTCCCAGCCCGAATCGACGCCGATGATGCCCACGTCCTTGATGCCCGATTCCGCGCAGTTGCGCGGGCAGCCGCTGACGGCAAACTTCACCTTGTGCGGCGCGTACATGCGCCACATGGCGTGTTCCAGATCCTTGCCAAGCTGCGTGCTGTCCTGCGTGCCCATGCGGCACCATTCGCTGCCCACGCAGGTCTTCACCGTGCGCAGGGCTTTCGCATAGGCATGGCCGCAGGGCATGCCTATGTCGTTCCAGACGCCCTGCAGGTCTTCCTTGCGCACGCCCAGCAGGTCGATGCGCTGCCCGCCCGTGACCTTGACCGTCGGGATGGCGTACTTGTCCACCACGTCGGCAATGCGGCGCAGTTCGTCGGCGGTGGTCTCGCCGCCCCACATGCGCGGCACCACGCTGTAGGTGCCATCCTTCTGGATGTTGGCGTGGCTGCGCTCGTTGATGAAGCGGCTTTGCGGATCGTCGCGCGCGAGCTTGGGCCAGGTGCTGATCAGGTAGTAGTTGATGGCCGGACGACAGGTCGCGCAGCCATCGGGCGTGCTCCATTCGAGAAAGCGGAAGGTGTCGTTCACGCACAGCAGCCGGTGCTCACGGATCGCATCGCGCACCGCCTGATGCCCATGCATGGTGCAGCCGCACAACGGCTTGAGCCTGGGGGTCTGCGAATAGTCGCCCCTGCGGTGAACATCAGGATCTGCTCCACAAGCCCCGTGCACGATCCGCAGCTTGCGCTGGCCTTGGTGTGCTTCTTCACCTCATCGAGCGTGAACAGCCCTTTCTCCTTGATCGCCTTGCAGATACTGCCCTTGCTCACGCCGTTGCAGCCGCAGACTTCGTCGCCATCGGCCATGGCCGCGGCCTTGTTCTGGCCCTGATGACCGGCGTCTCCGAGATTCGATTCGCCGAACATCAGCCTATCGCGGATGTCGGCCACGCTGCGCCCTTCGCGCAGCAGCTTGAAGTACCAACTGCCATCCACGGTATCGCCGTACAGGCAGGCCCTACGAGCCGGTCGTCCTCGAGCACCAGCTTCTTGTAGACGCCGCCGCCCGGGTCGCTCATGATGATTTCCTCGGTCGCGCCACCGCCCCGGAAATTGCCCGCAGAGAACAGGTCGATGCCCGTCACCTTGAGCTTGGTGGAGGTGAGCGAGCCCTGATAGCGCCCGATGCCGAACTCCGCGAGATGATTGGCAAGCACCTTTCCCTGCTCGAACAGCGGAGCGACCAGTCCATACGCGACACCGCGATGCGCCGCGCATTCACCCACCGCGTAGATGCGCGCGTCGGTCACGGTCTGCATGGTGTCGCTCACCACGATGCCGCGATTCACATGCAGATGCATGCGTTCCGCGAGCCCGGTATTGGGGCGAATGCCGACCGCCATCACCACCAGATCGGCGGGCACCTCGCTGCCATCCTTGAAGCGCACGGCACGCACGCGGCCCGTGTGCTCGTCGCCGAGCAGCTCCTGCGTATGCGCCTGCAACAGGAATTTCATGCCGCGCTCGATCAGCGATTTCTTGAGCAGATCGCCGGCGGTATCGTCCAGTTGCCGCTCCATGAGCCAGTCGCCGACATGCACCACGGTGCACTCCATGCCGCGCTTCATCAGCCCGTTGGCCGCTTCGAGCCCGAGCAGGCCACCGCCGATCACCACGGCGTGCCTGTAGCGCGCCGCCGCGTCGATCATCGCGAGCGTGTCCGCGATGTCGCGGTATGCGAGCACGCCCTTCAGCTCATTGCCCGGAATGGGCAGCATGAACGGGTTGGAGCCGGTCGCCATGATGAGCCGGTCATACGGCGCGCTGACCACAGCGCCATTCGCGTCGACCGCCTGCACGATGCGTCGCGCGCGATCGACGTCGGTGACGGTGCAGCCCGCGTGCAGCGTGATCCCGTGGTCCTGATACCAGGACCAGTCGTTGAGCACGATTTCCTCGAGCGTCTGCTCACCGGCGAGCACGGGCGAGAGCAGGATGCGGTTGTAGTTGGGATGCGGCTCGGCACCGAACACCGTGATGTCATGGAGATCGGGCGCAATGGCGAGCAGTTCTTCGAGCGTGCGCACGCCCGCCATTCCGTTGCCGATCATGACCAGTCTGGATTTTTTCATCTCACGCTCCGTGGGCATTTGAAAGCAAAAAAGACGTCCCGCAGCGCCCACGAATGCTCATGGGCGGCCAAGACGTCTTTGTCCCGTGCAACAGACAACCTTGTCCGATGCCTCCGTGACCCACTTTGGCCACACTTCCATCACGCAAACCTCGTGCCAGATAGAGGCACCACTTCAGTGCGGCTTCTCCACATGTCCCTGGCGCGTGTACAGAAAGTCGATGACGGCCTTGCGGCAGCGCTGGTATGCGGGATCGTCCGCAAGCGCCACCCGGTTGCGTGGTCGCGCCAGCGGTACGGAAAGCACCTCACCAATGGTTGCGCCAGGCCCGTTGGTCATCATCACGATGCGGTCGGACAGCAGCACCGCTTCATCGACGTCGTGCGTCACCATCACCACGGTGCGCTGGGTGCGCGCGACGATCTCCAGCAGCTCATCCTGGAGCCTGGCGCGCGTGAGCGCATCGAGTGCGCCGAAGGGCTCGTCCATGAGCAGCACCTGCGGCTCCATCGACAACGCACGCGCGATTCCCACGCGCTGCTTCATGCCGCCCGAAATCTCGCCGGGGCGCTTGTGCGCCGCATGCGTGAGTCCGACGAGCGCCAGCGCCGCATCGGTGCGCTCGGCCAGTTGGGCCTTGCTCACGCTGCGCCCGAAGACTCGCTCGACGGCCAGGTGCACGTTGTCCCAGCACGTGAGCCAGGGCAGGAGCGAGTGGTTCTGAAACACCACCGCGCGCTCCGGGCCCGGTCCCTTGATCTCGCGGCCCGCGCACATCAGCACGCCGTTGGTCGGCGTCGTCAGCCCCGCGATCAGATTGAGCAGCGTGGACTTGCCACAGCCCGAATGCCCGATTAGGCTCACGAACTCGCCGCGCACGACGCGCAGGTTGATGTCCTTGAGCGCCGGAAACACGCCCTTGGACGTCCTGAAGGTCTGCTCCACGTGTTGCACGTCGATGTACCTTGCAAGCGTCGGAACCGTGACGCCTTCAGTGTTCAGAACCGCGCTCATGTCCTCACCTCCTCGAATGTGAATGCAAAGGCCAGCTTCACGAGGGCCAGCTCCAGTAACAGGCCGACCACACCGATCACGAAGATCGCGATGATGATGTTCTTGACGTTGAGGTTGTTCCACTCGTCCCAGACCCAGAAGCCGATGCCCGCGCCGCCCGTGAGCATCTCGGCCGCGACGATCACCAGCCACGCCGTGCCGACGGCAAGGCGCACGCCGGTCAGCATGTAGGGCAGCACCGAGGGGAACAGAATGGTGGTGATGATCTTCCACTCGCTGAGATGGAGGACCCGCGCCACGTTCATGTAGTCCTGCGGCACACGCTGCACGCCGACCGCCGTGTTGATGACCATCGGCCAGATCGAGCAGATGAAAATGGTCCAGATCGCCGCCGGGTTCGCGCCCTTGAAGACCAGCAGGCCAATCGGCAGCCAGGCCAGCGGCGACACCGGGCGTAGCAGGCTGATCAGCGGATTGAACATGCGCGAGAGAAACTCGAATCGCCCGATCAGGAAACCGAGCGGGATGCCCACGAGGGCTGCCAGACCGAAGCCGATGCACACGCGCTCGAGCGACGCCAGCACGTTCCAGCCGACGCCCTGATCGTTGGGCCCGTTGCTGTAGAACGGAGCGCCGAACACGATGAGCGCCTGCTTCCAGGTCGCCAGCGGGCCGGGGATGCCATCGCTTCGCGCCACGATGGACCAGAGCACCAGCAGCAACGCAAACCCGAGCACCGGAGGCAATGCGCGGTTGAATCCCGCGCCGAGGCGCTGCCCCAGGGGAACGCGCGGCGCTGCGATCTGCGTGGACTCCAGCTTGCGCGCACGCACCGCTGCGGGCAGCGCTGGCGCATCGGCCACCGCACCTGTGGGATCGTGAAAAACGGCACTGACCATGGTTCTATGCTCCGGTGGATCGAGGATGAGGGATGGAGGCTGGCGGACCGGTCGAGCGGTTACGCCCGGACCTTGAAGGCATCGGCATAACGCGCGGGGTCGCTGCCGTCCCAGACCACGCCATCCATGAGCTTGCTGCTGCGCATGGCTGACGCTGGAACGCTCACCTTGAGCTGCGATGCCGCCTGCGTGTACAGCTCGATGCGGTTGATTTTTTTGGCCACGGCCAGATAGTCGGGGTGCGCCTTGAGCAGCCCCAGCGCTTGTGCTGCGTGAGAAACCACATGCCGTCCGACAGGTAGGGAAAGTTCGCGTCGCCATCGGCAAAGAACTTCATGTGATGGGGATCGTCCCAGGTCTTGCCGAGCCCGTTCTGGTAGCGCCCGAGGATGCGCTGATTGATGGCATCGACGCTGGTGTTCACATACGACTTGGCGGCGATGGTTTCCGCCATCTTGAGCTTGTTCTGCATGCTCGCGTCGATCCAGCGGCCCGCCTCCATCACCGCCATGATCACGGCGCGCGCGGTGTTGGGATTCTTCGCCACGAAGTCCGCGCTGCAACCCAGCACCTTTTCGGGATGGTCGCGCCAGATGTCCTGCGTGGTGGCGGCGGTGATGCCGATGGAGTCCATGATCGCGCGGTGACCCCAGGGCTCGCCCACGCAATAGCCGTCCATGTTGCCCACGCGCATGTTGGCCACCATCTGCGGCGGCGGCACGGTGATGATCTTGGCGTCTTTGAAGGGGTTGATACCGGCGCTGGCCATCCAGTAGTACAGCCACATCGCGTGCGTGCCCGTGGGAAAGGTCTGCGCAAACACGTATTCGCGCTTTTCCGCGGCCATCGATTTGGCGAGACTCGCCGCGTCCACAGCGCCCTTGTCTGCCATTTTTTTCGACAGCGTGATCGCCTGGCCGTTGCGGTTCAGGCTCATCAGCACGGCCATGTCCTTCTGCGCGCTGCCGACTCCGAGTTGCACGCCATAGATCAGGCCGTACAGCACATGCGCCATGTCCAGATCACCGTTGACCAGCTTGTCGCGCACGCTGGCCCAACTGGCCTCCTTGCTGGGAACGATCTTCACGCCGTATTTCTGATCGAGGCCCAGCACCGACGCCATCACCACGCTCGCGCAGTCGGTGAGCGGAATGAAGCCGATCTTCACCTCCTTTTGCTCGGGAGCGTCCGACCCCGCCGCCCAGACACCATGATGGCCCAGGGTGGCGTAGAGCGCCGTGCCCGCCGCGGCCTGCGCGCCGCTGCGCAGAAAGCCGCGGCGCGTGGGTGCGGCCAGCGGCGACGCCGCTGCGGGTTCATTCACGTTCTTTTTCTTCATGATCGGACTCCATCGAAACTTCGTGGTGACAGGGGCAGAAAAACAAAACGGCGTCCGCCTTTTCGCCTGCGCATGGCAGACGGGAAAGGAGGGACGCCGTTGTCCGGAAATCTCTGGCACGAGTGCCGCGCGCCGACCGCCTTTGGCCGACACTTGCGGAGAACTGCTCGCACGATCCGTGCCATGGTTCTCTACCCGGATCTGCTGCCGGTCGGCGTGGTCCAGGCTCGCCATCGGGCCCTTGCATGGTGCATCGCAGCATCGCGCTGACGCAATTTGGTGCGCGCTGGAATGCCGCCTGCCCGCGCGGGGGCTAGGGCAATAGATCGGCCGCCGACAACATGGCCTGCGCGACGTCGAGCAAGCGCCGGTTCTGGTTCATCGCGGTCTGGCGCATGAGCTTGTGGGCGTCGCTCTCGCTGATCTGCCGCAGATGCATGAGCACGCCCTTGGCGCGTTCAATGGTCTTGCGTTCGGCAAGCGCTGCGCGGGTCTTGTCGATCTCGGCCTGCATGAGCTGCAATCGCCGGGACTGCTCCTGCACCAGCGCTTGAATCGAACGTTCGATTTGCGGACCATAGGCGGCAGCGCCTCGCGGTGGCAGGTCGCAGGGCGCATCGACGGCAAAGAATTCCATTCCGCCGTGATCGGCAAGCCGGCATTCCTGCGACTGCTGCGATGGCTGCTGCAATGCATGCAGGGCGCTGTGTGCCGTCTCCAGCTTGTCGGCGCATAGCCTTGCCAGTTCTGCGGTGATCCATGCTTCGAGCGCGTGCATCGCATCAAGCCGTGAGGAGCACGCGGCAAACCAGCGCTCCCCTGCGTCCGCATCGAGACTGTCTCCAGCCAGCGCCGTGCAGGCCACGCGGCGCAGTCGCTCGATGGTCGCCATGTCGGCGCCCTGCGCGGACACCGCTTGCCAGCGCTCGCGAACAGCCGGTGGCGAGAATTCCGCGAACACCTGAAAGCACTGTTCCTGCGACTCGATCAGGTCGAGCCATTGGCGCTGCCGCTGCACATCGTTCACACGCGAGCCGAACGCCGCCGCACCCGTCGCGCGCTCCTGCCCCGCCAGTTCCTTGCCCTGCATGAAATGGAACATCGCCACCAGCAGGCGCGACACGTCCGGGTCGCACGCACCGTCAGCGGCGTCGAACACCAGTGCGAGGCAGCCGCCCACGAGCCGCACAAAGGCCGCCGTGCTCTCGTGCGTGGTCAGCGTCAGCGCATCGACGCTCGCGCGCAGCGCGGGCAATGCCTGAAGCCCCTGCAACAGATAGGCGATCGCGTGATACAGGCGTGCCGTGTGGTGCGGGTGCGTGTCTTGCACGTCGAGTGCGTTGCGCACGTCGTCGATGCCCGCATCCACGGCCAGTCTCTGCGCGGCCAGCGCGGCGGCTCCCTGCACCCCTTGGCTGGCCGTCAGCAGACTGGACAGGCCACGCTCCTTCTGCAACTGGTGGATCAGCGCCGACACGCGAATCACGATTGAACAGGCATTGCGCAACTGCTGCAGCTCGGCGATTTCGGCCCGCCTGGCGGCGGCAAGATAGTGCAGCGGTGATTTCATGGAAAGCGCGCCGGTGATGTGCATGGGAAATGGAACAGACATTGCAAGGTCCGTGCCCGAACGCTCGAAAGTCGCCCTTTTGCAGTACACTGGCCCGATGTTCCGCACTTTCTCCAACGCCGTGTCTGCCTGTCGCGCCCCGAGCGCCGCATGCGCGCGTCCCGAAAGTGCTCGAATGATTACGATGATTTCCAACACGGCTACCTGACGCGTGTTGGGTGGCTGTACCGGCAGCCACCTGGAAACATCGCCTCCCCAAACGGACGACCCAGCTGGCAAGCTGGGTTTTTTGTTTCTGGCCTGACCAGGCCGCTTTTGGAGAGGTTGACCACCATGTATAGCGAACCGCGCCTTCGCCCCGTTCCACTCGATGCTGCCGTACGCGCCGCGTCGCCACGCGCATTGCGCATCGGCATGATTGGACTCGGAACCGTGGGCATGGGGACCTGGGCTGTGCTCAACCGCAACAGGGCGCTGATTGCCGCACGCGCGGGCCGCGAACTGAAGCTGGTCGCCGTGGCCGTGCGCGACCGGGCGCGGGCGGCGGAAAAGCTCGGCGATGCGGCGCTGCTGGACGTGGAGCTTTGCAACGATCCGCACCATGTTGCCACGCATCCCGACATCGACGTGCTGGTCGAGGTGGCGGGCGGCACCGGCCCGCGCGCGACTGGGTGCAGGCCGCGCTCGCCGCTGGCAAGCATGTCGTCACGGCCAACAAGGCGCTGCTGGCTGTGCACGGCGAAGCACTGGCGGCCACGGCGGCCGCGCATGGCCGTCGGCTCGCGTATGAGGCCGCCGTCGCGGGCAGCATTCCCATCATCAAGACGCTGCGCGAGGCGCTGGCCGCCAATCGCATCGACGCGGTCGCGGGCATTCTGAACGGCACGAGCAACTACATCCTGACCCGCATGCGCGACGACTCGCTGGACTTCGCCGAGGCACTCGCCGAGGCGCAGAAGCAGGGCTACGCGGAGGCCGATCCCGCGTTCGATGTCGATGGCATCGATGCCGCACACAAGCTCACGCTGCTGGCGGCCAACGCGTTCGGCGTGCCCGTGGATTTCGGAGCGGTGCAGGTGCAGGGCATCCGCGACGTGACGCGTGCGGACATCACGGCAGCCGCCGAGCTGGGCTATGCCGTGAAGCTGCTCGCCATCGCGCGCCGTCGTGGCGAGGCACTGGAGTTGCGTGTGCATCCCGCGCTGGTCGCACGAAGCAATGCGCTTGCATGGGTCGACGGTGCCCGCAACGGTGTGGCCGTGCATGGCGATGCCTGCGGCCCGGCGTTCTATAGCGGCGCGGGCGCGGGCGGCGAGCCTACGGCTTCGGCCGTGGTGGCCGATCTCATCGATCTCGCTCGACTGCCCGTGGAGCATGCAGGCAATGGCGCCAGCACCGGCGTTCCGACTCTGGGAACGCATGCGCGTGACGCGAAAGCGCCGCGTGTTCTGGCGTCGGGCGAGGTGGTCAGCGCGCACATGCTGCACGTCGTGGCCGACAAGGGATTGTGCGAGGCCAGCGTCGTGGGCTCGCTCCAAAAATCCGGGCTGCCCATCGCGCGCCGCAAATGGGTGCATGCCGATGGCGCCGCGCCCGCGCTGGTCTTGCTGACCGCGCCGGTTGCGGACGCGATGGCAGACAGCGCCGTGTCGCGCGTACAAACGCAATGCAAGGCCACCGTGCGCCGCCTGCGGGTTCATGTGGAGGATTGAGCTTCACACTGTGCAAGACTACCGGGGATCCGCTGCACGAATGGATCGATTCGTACAGACGGTTCCCGTTCCATCCGACTCCTCCATCCCATGTCCGACAAGCCCGCAAGCACCGCAGCGCGATTCAGTCCACGGCTCATCACACCATCCGAAGAGCAGCGCGCGATTCAGGTGGCGCACGAGCGCACCATCATTGTCGAGGCCAACGCGGGCGCGGCCAAGACCACCACGCTCGCACTGCGCGTGGCGGAGAGCCTCACGCGCGGCGTGCCCGTGCACCGGCTGATCGCGCTCACGCACACCGGACCCGCGTGCGTGGCGCTGCAAAGCACGCTCGCGCAGATCGGCGTGGCACGCAACGTGGTCGCGCAACTGCGCATCCAGACCTTCGAGGATTTCAGCAAGGCCATTCTTCAGGGCATCGACGATCACCGCGTCGAGTACGTGGACGAGAACGAGCAGTTGCGCACGCACTTCTGGGACGCAGTGCAACGCGTGGAAGACGACGAGGACGAGCGCTGGCGCGACGAACTCAACATGCCCGCGATTGGCGACAGCTGGTTTGTCGAGGAGTTTCTCAAGATCAACGCACGGCTCAAGGGCTCGATGCGCGACGTGCTCGAACGCGACGGCCAGCATGTGAGCCCGAGTACGCCGGCAGCATCGGCATCGACTACACGCAGCTCAAGGTCTATCTGGCTTATGAGCGCATCCGCCGCCAGGAAAACTCGGACACGCCCCGATTTCGCGGCGAGATGGACGCCACCTACGATCTGGCGCGCCACCTGCACGACGGCGAGACCGTGGCGGGCCTGCGCAACTGGCCATTCGACGCGCAGATCGTGCTGGTCGATGAGATGCACGACTTGAACTACGCCATGTTCCGCGTGCTGGCCGAAATTCTCAATACCTCGCAAAGTTTCTTCTGCGGCATGGGCGACGTTGACCAGGTGGTGCACGAATCCACGGGAGCGGACGCGGTATTCATGGGCAGCGCCATCGAGGAACATACGGCGCGCAGCATCCAGCGCTATCCGCTCACGCACAGCTACCGCTTTGGCAAGAGCCTCGCGAGCAAGGCCGGACGTCTCGCGGCCAAGCGCTACAGCTCCCATGCCGGACACGACACGCAGATCGCGTTGCAGCGATTTTCCACACCCGAGGAATGCGCGGCGCTGGCGGTCGAGGCCGCCCTGCAGTGGAAGCGTGAGCGCCGCAACATGAGCGAATTCGCGATTCTGCTGCGGCATCCGGTGCAGTCGGTGCTGATCGAGAATCTGCTGATCGAAAACGAACTGGCGTTCGCGATGAGCGGCTTCGAGAGCTATCTCAAGCGCCCCGAAATTCTGTTCATTCGCGGGCTGATGGCGGTTGCAACCGACGACATGCAAAGCCTGACGCACGCCGACACGCGCGAGCAGGTGCTCACCGCGCTGCATTTCTTCAGCGGCACGCAGATCGAGGTGGCCAATCGACCGAACGAGAGCCAGGCCACGTTGCTGGCCGACGCGATCAGCGCCGTGCGCAACAACGCCATGTTTCTCACGACGTTCTTCACCAATCAGGTGCTGCGCACGGCCGAGCCGCACCTGAAAAAGCGCCTGATCGCCGCACAGCGGCTTGCCGCCACGCAGAGCGGTCCGACGTTTCTGCGTGACTTTCTCGCGGCGCTCGACATTCACGCCATCATCAGCGATGTCTACGTGTCCAGAGACCGGCGCTCCGAAGCGCTGTCGAACATCGAGGGCCTGCAACTCGCGGCAGGCAGGTTCGATTCGGCGTTTGCCTATTTTCATTTTCTGAACGAGCTGGAACAGAAGCAGCGCGACTTCAAGGACAGCAAGCGCCTGCACATCGCGAGCATCGTGAGCGTCAAGGGCCTGGAGTTTGCACACGTGCTCGTGCCGCATCTCACGCAGGGCGAATTCCCTGCGGGCAACGGCACATCGACCGAGGAACGCAATCTGCTCTACGTGGCAATCACCCGTGCCAAGCGGCAGCTCACACTGCTGGCCCATGCGGAGCGGCCCAGCGCGTTCGTCGAGCGCATGGGCTACAGGCGCGCGGGCACCACGCCGGACGCAGCCATCGAAACCTGAACCCGGGTCGCGCACTTTGCACACAGCCCTACACGGACGTGGCCCGCACGCATCGGCTAAGATTGCTGGATGAATGCACAGTGGTAGCCAGGGCAAGTCACTGCCCTTGCGTCGGCCCTTTCCGGCACGCGGCAGAGGGAGCAGAACCGGGCACCGCCGCGCCAGCCAGTCCACCTCCAATTTTTATGTCCGCACAGCAATGGGCCGATCAGGCCCTGCAATCGTTCGATACCGTGGTGCAGGCCACCAGCGGGTTCCGCAGCCGCCCCGGCCAGCGCCTCATGGCCGAGCAGGTCGCGAAGGCGTTCGGCCAGGCGCAGCTCGGCAAGATCGATGCGGACGACGAAGACGCGCCGCCGCCTGATCGCGCGATTGCGGTGATCCAGGCCGGCACCGGGGTCGGCAAGTCGCTGGCCTACAGCGTGCCCGCGATTGCGATGGCGCTGGAGCGCGGCACGCGCGTGCTGATCTCCACGGCCACGGTGGCGCTGCAGGAGCAGCTCGTCACCAAGGATCTGCCCGCGCTCGCCGCGCACATCAGCAAGCCCTTCAAGTTTGCGCTGGCCAAGGGACGCGGGCGCTACGTCTGCAAACTCAAGCTGGAGCGGCTCGCGGGCGGTGCCGATCCATCGGGCGAGGACGAACTGCCCGACGACGATCTGTTTCCCGAAGAGGAAGCGGCGGCGCGCGCCAAGCGCCCGCGCGCCGAATCCGAGGCGCGCATGAAGTTCTATGCCAGCATGGCCGATGCGCTTTCGCGCGGCGCATGGGATGGCGACCGCGACACGCTCGACACGCCGCCCGAGGCCGAGGTCTGGAGCCCCGTGGGTGCCGAGGCCAGCTCGTGCACCGGCAAGCACTGCCCGGTGTTCAGCCAGTGCACGTACTACGAGCGCCGCAAGGAACTGGTCGCCGCGCAGGTCATCGTGGCCAATCACGATCTGCTGCTCTCCTCGCTCGGCGCGCGCCTGCTGCCCGAACTCGACAACTGCCTGCTCGTGGTGGACGAGGCGCACCACCTGCCCGCCACCGCGCTCGGCCAGTTCGCCAACGAGGCCGATCTCTCGCGCCTGACCTGGATCGACAAGCTCGCCAGCCGCGCGCTGCGCATCGGTCAATTGCTCGAAGTGCAGGAGATAGCGGACATCCCGAATCACTCCGCGCGCCTTCGGGCCACGTTGCAGGACGTGGCGCGGCTGGTGATGGACATCTACGGCGAAACGCTCAATCCACCCAAATCCGCCGGCGCGAACGCAAGCGGGCGTTTCGGCTCCACGCCGCGCTACGCCACGCCCTACAACAACATCACGCGCGCGCGCATTCCGGGCGGCGTGCTGCCCGAGGCGCTGATCGAGCCGCTGTCGCAGGTCGCGCACCATGCTGATGGATTTCTCACCGCATTGCGTGCGATTTCCAAGGCGCTGCGCAGCGAGATCAAGGACAAGCCCGACGAGGCCCGCCGCCTGTCCACGCTGTATGCGCAGATCGGAGCGCTTGCACCGCGCCTGGAGAGCGTGCACGCCACGATGTCGCTGCTGCTCGAAGACACGCCCGAGGGCGCAGCACCGGCCGCCAAATGGTTCACGCTCGAGGTCGATGGCGACTACATCGTGGTCAAGGCCCATGCCAGTCCGCTGCTGCCCGGCAATACGCTGCGCAACCACCTGTGGTCCGCCGTGCGCGGCGCGGTACTCACCTCGGCCACGCTCAAGAGCTGCGGCCAGTTTGAATTCTTCCTGCGCGAGACGGGCCTGCACGGTGATGCTGCGGTCACCACGCTGGAGGTGGCGAGTCCTTTCGACTACGGGCTGCAGGGCACCTTCATCGCCACCGAGACCCAGGCCGATCCGAAGAACGCGCAGGCCTTCACCGCAGAAATGGTGGACGCGCTGCTCTCCGATCTCTCGCTGGTGGAAGCGGGCGCGCTGGTGCTTTTCACCTCGCGCGATCAGATGCGTCAGGCCGTCGATGCCCTGCCCACGGCCATGCGCGACGTCGTGCTGGTGCAGAACACGCTGCCGCGCCAGCAACTGCTGGCCAGACACCGCGAGCGCGTGGCCGAGGGCCTCGCGTCCATCATCTTCGGCATGCAATCCTTCGGCGAGGGGCTCGACCTGCCCGGCCCGCTGTGCGAATCGCTGTTCATCACCAAGCTGCCCTTCGCGCCGCCCGACGACCCGGTGGGTGAGGCGCGCGCGGAATGGCTGCGCGGTTCGGGGCGCGATCCCTTCATCGAACTCGTCGTGCCCGCCACCGCCATCCGCCTGGCCCAATGGGCGGGCCGCGCGATTCGCACCGAAGAGGACCGCGCGCATGTCTACTGCTACGACAAGCGGCTGGTGCGCACGAGCTACGGGCAACTGCTGCTCAAGGGGCTGCCGCCGTTCACGCTGGAGCGGCGTCTCGCGTGACGCCAGTCCGTCAGCCAGTGAATCATCCGCCATGCCATCCAACGACCTCATCGCCGTCATCGACTTTGAAACCACCGGCATGACGCCCGCGCAGGGCGCACGCGCGACCGAGATCGCCATCGTGCTGCTGGAGAACGGCCAGATCGTGGACCGCTTTCAAAGCCTGATGCGCACCGGCGTCTACATCCCCTCGTTCATCACCCAGCTCACCGGCATCACCAATGCCATGGTGGCCGAGGCACCCGATGCCGGGTTCGTCATGCGCGAGGCTGCAAGATTCGTGGGCAACGTGCCCATGGTGGCGCACAACGCGTCGTTCGACAGCAAGTTCTGGAGCGCCGAGTTGCAGCATGCCGGGGTCGCCGCGCCTCATCCATTCGCGTGCACCGTGCTCCTCTCCCGCCGCATGTATCCGGAGGCCCGCAGTCACAGTCTCGGCAACATCGTCGATCACCTGGGCCTGCCGCGCGCCGGGCGCGCCCACAGGGCGCTAGCGGATGCGGAGATGGCGGCGTTCCTGCTCGCGAGAATCCAGCACGATTTGCGCGAGCGCTGGGGGATTGCACAGCCCGGCCATGAACTGCTCAGTGGATTGCAGCGCTGCGCAAGGCCTGCGGTGGGCAAGTGGCTGGTGCGTCAGGTGCAGGAAAATCAGCCGTGTTTCAGTAAACCGCCCGCGCTTGGAGGCTGAGCGCTTCGGCCAGATCTGCCGCCAGCCGCTTCATGTCGCGCCGGTCGAGCGCGCCCATGCTGATACGGATTGCGGGCGAGCTGGCGTTCAGCACCATGGCCGATCCGGCCTGAACCGCCCACCCGCGCGACGCCATGGCCTGCACGACAGCCAGTTCGTCGGGCACGCCTATCCACAGGTGCAAGCCTTCCGCACAAGCATCGTCCTGCTCCGTCGCGACTCCCTGCTTGCGCAATTCCGCCAACAAGGCCTGCCTGCGGGCTGAATAGGCATCTCGCATGCCGACAAACGATCCCCGCCCTTTTCCTCTGGCAGCCTGACGCCACAGCAGCGCTGCAAGGCGTTGCAACCAAAGACTGACCTTGCGCGGGCCGAGTGCGAAATGAGCACGCATGCCTTCAATGAGATCGGGCTGTCCCGCTGCGATGCATACGCGCATCTCGGGGCCCAGTGACTTTCCCAGCGACATCACATAAAGCCAACGGCCAGGCAACGCATCGGCGCAGACCAGCGGCGTGCTGCCGAGCAGTCCCCAGTAGTCGTTGAAGATCACCAATGTATTTGGAAGCGCGCGCAGTTGCTTGCGCAGCGCGCGCCAACGCTCGGGGCGAATGGACATGCCCGTGGGATTGTGAGCACGCGGAGTGAGCACCACGGCGGCACAACTGGAAAGAAGCGCCGGGGACGAAGGCAATTGCAGTCCCTGCGAATCCATTGCCAAAGGCACGGGACGCAGGCGCAAGCTGCGCAGCAACGCAAGCAGAGGCGGCCAGCACGGATCTTCAATCGCCACACGATCACCGGGGCGAGCGTGCTGCCGCAGTGCCCGCTCGATGGTGTCAAGCGTGCTGGAAAACACCCCGATGCAATCGTACGGAATGCCTTGGGAGACAAGCCATTCGCGACTGATCGCAAGCAGGTCTTCGTCATCACCCAGTTCCCCGGACGCCGTGTCCAGGGCCAGCGGCATTTGCAGCAATCTGTTCCATGCGCTGGCTCGCAGCTGCGGGAGCAAGGCCGCATCCGGCTGCCCATTCGCGAGATCCCGCAGCCCTGGGGCACGACGTACCCAGCGGGCAAACTCTGCGCCGATTCACCCGCCACGCGCGTGCCGCGCCGCCCCGATGTGATCAACCGCCCCGCATCACGCAGCCGCGCATAGGCCGCCGCGACGGTGTTGGGATTGACGCCGAGTTGCGTGGCGAGGTGGCGCACCGCAGGCAGCGCATCGCCCGGCTGGAGTTCTCCGGTGCGCAATGCGCTTTCGATGCTGATGGCAATGTCCTGGGCATTGCTTCCCTGAATGCTTCGTGCTGACCAATTCATCCCATACATTGTATTGTTTGTACTAGTACAAACTTTTGTATGCCTGCTGCCTCGCGAAAAGTTGTCGAGGCAAAAACGTCGTGATGCTCAAAATTTGTGCAATTTGACCTAAAAACAGGCTTTTTCGCCTCTGAAAAGTATGAAGAAGGCCGAAAACGGGGCCTCAGCAGAGCGCAGCGAGGGGAAAAGTGGGCGGCATCGCCCGATGAGCGACGAAACGCTCAAGGATGGGAGGTAAAAATTTTCGTAAACGGCGTAGCAGTGCCTGAATTTTGCGCATTTGCACAAAATTCAGGCACTACCAGCGATCGAAATGGGAATCGAAAGGCCGGTTTCGGCCCGGCGGCTTCGCTAGATTTTGGAAGAGCGCTTGCGCGAAATCACTCCGCGCTCACGCCCGCTGCGCGAATCACCTTGCCCAACGCGCCACTTCGGAGGTCAAGTGCGTGCGCAGGCTCTCGGGCGTGGCCTTCTCGGGCGGCACCAGATCCGAGCTCAGCTCGGCAATCCGCTTCTTCACGTTGTCATCGACCAGCGCCGCATTCAGCGCCTTGTTCAGCTTGTCGATGACCTCCTTGGGCGTGCCCTTGGCCGCATACATGCCGTGCCAGACCTTCACGTCAAAGCCCTTGAGCCCCTGCTCATCCAGCGTCGGAATATTGGGCAGCGAGGCCAGGCGCTTCGGTGTGGTCACACCGAATACCTTGGCGCGCTTTCCGTCCTGGATCACGGGCACGGTCTGCGTGGTCTGGTCGCAGAGCAGATCGACCTGCCCGCCCAGAAGATCGTTCATCGCCGGACCCGCGCCCTTGTAGGGGACGGTCGTCAGGGTCACGCCGATCTGGCTCATGAACAGCAGGCCGCACAGTTGCGAGACCGCGCCGATGCCGGCGTGCGCCATGGTCACCTTGTCCTGATGTTTCTTCACGTAGTCGAGCAGTTCCGGGAAGGTATTGGCCGGAAACTCCTTGCGCGACAGCAGCGTCATCGGTACGTCCAGCACCTGGCCGACGTATTCAAAGTCCTTGAGCGGGTCATACGGCAGCTTCTTGTACAGCGCCGGAGCCGTTGCCATGCCCATGTGGTGCAGCAGGATGGTGTAGCCGTCGGGCTTGGCGCGGGCAACGCGCGCGGGAGCGATGGTGCCGCCCGCACCCACCGTGTTTTCCACCACCACGGTCTGCCCGAGCGAAGCGCCCATCGGCACGGCCAGCAGCCGGGCAACCACGTCCGTCGGGCCACCCGCGCTGTAGGGCACGACCAGGATGATCGGCTTGTCGGGAAACTCCGCCGCGCTCACCGGCGCGGCCACGCTGCCCAGAATGGCTGCGCCGCCGAGAACCATGGTGGCGGACAGCCACATGCTGCGCCGTTGGTGCGTTGACCGGGACGGCCGGGCGGTCGAAAGGGAAATGAAACGGTGCACGCTGGGGTCTCCTTGGCGAATCAACGGATGGGATGGACAGTCAGCGCCGCGAAGCCATGCTGGGCAGGACGATTCGGCGGTAGCTGCTGCGACTCTGGGTCTTTCTCGGTCTCTGCAATTGCCTCAACATCTTCGGCATGAATGCCCACGCCTCAGGCCAGCAGACGACCTACCTGCGGGGCCTTGGCAATGCTCCACAGACTTTGCACGGCGGCGCGCACGCTGTCTTCAGGGATATCACCACTGCCATAGGCGGCCAGGCGCAATGCCTTGTCGGTGATTTCCTCGCGCGACAGCGTGTTGCCGGGATCGCCCTTGGGTTCGTCCACGCGGCCATGCAGCGTGCGGCCATCGGTGGTCTTCACCGTGACCTTGCCGATCCAGCGCTGCGGATAGGCCGCGTCCACTTCCTCATCGAGCACCATGCTGATCCGGTCGCGCAGCGACACGGTGTCCGGCGCGAGAAACTGCTCGTCGAACTCGGTCAATCCCGCATGACCGAACCGCGCCGCGATGGCCAGCACCGTGCCCATCGAAAACTTGCTCTGGTGCACGGTCGCGGGCGAGACCACAGGACCGAGGACGTCAATCGCGCCCTGGTGTACATGGCAGACGACGGCGTCGATGTCGGCGAGCTGGAGCCCATGCTGCTGCAACACCTGCAACAACGCATCCGCCGCCGGGTGAGTGTGACGGCACGACGCGTGCCACTTGAACGACGTCTCGGGCGTGGCCCAGCGTGTGCCCAGGCGGTCGGTGAGTCGGGAGGGATCCGAATCGGTCGACATGCCGGCGGCCATGCCCTGTGCGCCGGTGAAGATGTCCTGCGCTCCGGTGAAGCCGTCCTTCGCGAGATACGCTGCGGCAAGCCCCGTCGAAGCGGCATGCGCCGTATGCAGTTGCTTGCTGTCCGCTGCGGTGCGCAGAAACTCCCACAGGCCCGCCGACTGCGTGCCGGCCGAGCCGAACGCGTGCTGCATCTGCTGCGGCGTCAGCTCCAGTAGATTGCCCACGGCAGCGGCGGCAGCGATGGTGCCGACGGTGCCGGTGGTGTGGAAGATCTTGTAGTGGCTGCGCCCCATGAATTCACCCACGCGGATGCCTGTTTCATAACCCGCGATGCACGCAGCCAGAAAGCGCTCGCCGCTCGCACCGAGACTCTGCGCCACGGCGAGCGCGGGCGGAAACACCACCGCTGCCGGATGGAACACCGAGCCGTTGTGCACATCATCCTGCTCGGCCACATGCGAGGCGGCGGCGTTCGCCATCGCGGCCATCATCGGCGATGTGGAGCCCGCCTGGCCGATGACTTCGCATTCGCCGCCCTGCCTCGGCCCTGTGACAGCGCAAAGCGCGTGATGGTCTGCACGGGCCGCGCGTTCTGGCCCGCAAGCACCGAGCCGAACCAATCGACCAGCAGGTCTTCGGCCTTGCGCTGCACATCGTCGGGAACGTCGCTCAAGCGCAGTCCCGCTGCGAACTCGGCGAGGGGATGGATATTGGCCGCGGCTTCCTGCTTCATGGTCTGTGCTCCGAAGTGTGCTGCTTTGTCTGGTGAGTGGTTCAGCGTTGAAAAAAAAGCCAGGCTCGCCGATCGTCAGTCGGCGACGACGTGGCCCGATTGGAGTGCGCCGATCTGCGAAGCAGACCAGCCGAGTGACGCCAGAATCTGGGCCGTGTGCTCGCCCACCGAAGGCACCGCGTCCATGCGGTAGTCGAACGCGCTGTTCAGCCCCGGCGGAAGCAGCGCGGGCACGTCGCCCTGCGGCGTCTGCACCGTGCGCCAGCGGCCGCGCGCATCGAGTTGCGGATGCGCCCAGAGTCCCGCCATGTCGTTCACGTGCGCATTGGCGATGCCCGCCACGTCGAGCCGTTGCACCACCTGCTCGGCGGTGAGGGTGCCGAAGATGCGCAGAATCTCGGTCTGCAAGGCCTCGCGGTTCTGATTGCGATGCGCGTTGCTGTCAAAGCGCAGATCCTTCGCCAGTTCGGGTTTTTGCAGCACCTTGTCGCAGAACGCCTGCCACTCGCGCTCGTTTTGCAGACCGAGCATCACCGTGCCGCCATCGCCCGCAACGAACGGACCGTAGGGGTAGATGCTCGCATGCGACGCGCCAGTGCGCGGCGGCGGCGGCGCGCCTTCGTGGGCGTAGTACATCGGATAGCCCATCCACTCGCCCAGCGCCTCAAGCATCGACACGTCGATATGGCTGCCCTCGCCCGTTCTGCCGCGCAGCAGCAGGGCCGAGAGGATATTGGTATAGGCGTACATGCCGGCCGCGATGTCGGCCACGGAAATGCCCGCCTTGCTGGGCGATTCCGGCGTGCCGGTGATCGACAGGAAGCCGGCCTCGCTCTGAATCAGCAGGTCATAGGCCTTCTTGTCGCGATACGGCCCATCTGCTCCGTAGCCGCTGATGTCGCAGACGATGAGCCTGGGAAATCCGGCATGCAGCGCCTCGTAAGAAAGCCCCATGCGCGCCGCCGCGCCCGGCGCGAGGTTCTGCACCAGCACGTCGGCAGTGCCCAAAAGCTGCATCAGCGCGTCGCGCGCGAGCGGCTGCTTGAGGTCCAGCGCAAGGCTTTCCTTGCTGCGGTTGATCCACGTGAAATGCGACGATTGCCCGAGCACGCGCTGGTCGTACCCACGCGCGAAATCACCGCTGCCGGGGCGCTCCACCTTGATGACACGTGCGCCGAGATCGGCCAGTTGGCGCGTGCAGAACGGCGCTGCCACGGCGTGTTCGAGCGACACCACGGTGATGCCATCGAGGGGCGCGGGCGCGTTGCCTGATCGGACTGCATGGCCGGTCTCCTCAGAACGAACGCGGCAGACCGAGGATGTGCTCGGCCACGTACGAATAGATAAGGTTGGTGGAGATCGGCGCGACCTGGTAGAGGCGCGTTTCGCGGAATTTTCGTTCGATGTCGTATTCGCACGCGAAGCCGAAGCCCCCATGAAATTGCAGGCAGGCGTTGGCTGCCTCCCAGCTCGCCTTGGCCGCCAGATACTTGGCCATGTTGGCCTGAGCGCCCATGGGCTCGTGCCTGTCGAACAGCTCACAGGCCTTCCAGCGCATGAGGTTGGCGGCCTCGATCTCCATGAACGCGTCGGCAATCGGAAACTGCACGCCCTGGTTCTGGCCGATGGGACGACCGAACACCGTGCGATCCTTCACATAGTTCGTGACGCGATCGATGAACCAGTAACCGTCGCCGATGCACTCGGCCGCGATCAGCGTGCGTTCGGCGTTCAGTCCATCGAGGATGTACTTGAAGCCCTTGCCTTCCTCGCCAATCAGGTTTTCTTCGGGAATTTCAAGGTTCTCGAAGAACAGCTCGTTGGTCTCGTGATTCACCATGTTGAGGATCGGCCGTACCGTCATGCCGCTCTTTTCGGCCTCGCGCAGATCGACCATGAAGATCGACATGCCTTCGCTTTTTCTCGTGACGTCGGCGAGCGGCGTGGTGCGCGCCAGCAGGATCATCCAGTCGCTGTGCTGGATGCGGCTGATCCAGACCTTCTGCCCGTTGATCACATAGCCACCGTCTTTTTTCTTCACCGCCGTCGTCTTGATCTTGGTGGTGTCGGTGCCGGTGGTCGGCTCGGTCACACCCATCGACTGCAGACGCCATTCACCCGACGCGATCTTGGGCAGGTATTTCTGCTTCTGCGCATCGGAGCCATGGCGCAGCAGCGTGCCCATGTTGTACATCTGGCCGTGGCAGGCGCCGGAATTGCCGCCCGAGCGGTTGATCTCTTCCATGATGACCGATGCCTCGGTCAAGCCCAGGCCCGAGCCACCGTATTCGGCGGGAATCAGCGCGGCCAGCCAGCCGGCCTTGGTGAGCGCGTCCACGAACTCCTCGGGATAGCCGCGCGCCTCGTCCACCTTGCGGAAATATTCGTCGGGAAATTCCGCGCACAACGAGCGAATCGCGTCGCGGATTTCCTGAAAATTGTTCGATTGCGTCTGTTCGATCATCGCGGTGTGTCCCGGTTACGTAGGTGTGTCAGGCAAGCTCGGCCATGCCCTGCATCGTCAGCCAGCCTTCGTGGTCCTCGGCCCACAGCTCGACGCTCTTGCCATCGGCCGAAGGCTTGCCGTGCACGCTGAAGGCGTGGAGATCAAAGGTTGGCCGCACGGCCTTGAACGAGAACTTGCGCACCGTGGCGTCCGGCAGATTGCGCCGCAGCAGATCAAGCAGCAGCGTCGCGATCAGCGGCCCATGCACGATCAGGCCGGGGTAGCCTTCCACGCCGGTCACGTATTTGCGGTCATAGTGGATGCGGTGACCGTTGAAGGTCAGCGCCGAATAGCGGAACAGCAGCACGTCATCGGGAACGATCTGGCGCGACCATGCGGCCTGGCCAGCTAGCGGCGGCTTCTGCGGCGCGGGATCGGGTGCACCGGGCTCGGCGGCGGCGCGAAAGACGATGTCATGCTCCTCGGTCAGCGCAAGGCCGTTGGGATTCGAGAAGCGATGCTCCACGAGCACGAACAGCAGTTCGCCCGAGCGTCCCGTCTTGTGGTTCACGGACCGGATCGTGGAGACGCGCTGCACCTCCTGCCCGACCTGGAGGGGATTGCCGGTTTCCCACACCAGTCGCCCGCCAGCCCACATGCGACGCGGCAGCGCCACGGGCGGCAGGAAGCCGCCGCGCGTGGGATGCCCGTCCTCGCCGATTTCGCTCTGGCGCGCGTGCGGCAGAAAGTAAAGCCAGTGCCAAAGCGGCGGCAAATCGGTACCGGCAACGGGCGCGGCATCATCGCGATCCAGTGTCGCGCTCAGGCTGCGCACCGGCGCCTGCGTGATCTGGTCGGTCGTGGTCTGGCTCTTGCCCAGCCAGGTGCGCAGGTGCGCGAGCTGGGCTTCATCGATCTGGGGGCGTATTTCACTCATCTTTGTTGCGACCACTCGGGCGTAGGGAACAGCGTTCCAAATGCTGGATATCTTCCCCCGCCCCGCCGCCGAGCACAATCGCAGTCTGTGCAAGCGCCCCTTCATCATTCATGAAGCCTTTGGTAATCACACGGCGCGCTGGATTTTTTGAATTGAATCAACAACTCCTGCTCCGAGGCGCGCGAATTTCATCTTCTCCCTCAAAAGCGAATTGCGAGCAGCGCCGCCCACGGCGTTAATGCAGGGCCGTCCTGCCACCGGCGAACGGGATTCATCAGGACATCCGTCATGCCGTCTTGCCGAGCCGAACGTGGAATCACCCTTCTGGAATCGCTGGTCGCCATTCTCGTGGTGGCGACTGGTGTATTTGGCGTGCTGAGCATCCAATTGCGCACGCTCGCCGATGCCCAGGCAGGAATGCGCCGCTCACAGGCCATTCGGCTGATCGAGGATTTGAGCGAAAGAATCCACGCCAATCCTCCCATGGGTGATTATCTGTCCACCCACTTTGTAGACATTTCCGGCATCGAAGATTGCACGCAACCGTGCAACACCAACGATTGGGCAGCGCGCGAATTTTCCGAATGGCAAAAGCGGGCGCAATCCAGTCTCGGTAATGGACGCGCGCTCGTATTTCAAGGCACTGCCGATTCCGGCTCAGGCACGCCCCGGCAATTGGGAGTCATGATCGCGTGGAAGGAAAACATGCGCGAAGGCGCGGAGCCCGAAACAACCAAGGCGCTGAATCAATTTCTTCAGTTATCGGCAAGCGACGCTTCGCAACAGACCTGTCCTGAACAATATGTCTGCCACCTGCAATATATCGGTATTCCAGGACATTGCGTGGCTGAGAGGGCATCATGCCCATGAATGCCGAACGCGGCATGAGTCTGGTGGAATTAATGGTGGGGCTGGCTCTGGGTCTGCTGGTCATCGCCATGGCTCTGGTCTTGCTGCAAACCTCGCAATCGATTTCGACCACGGTGGCGGAATCCACTAATCTGCGACAGGACGCCAATGTCGCCATGCGCATCATGGGCCAGCAGATTCGGCAGGCCGGAAGCATTGCCCTGAATCTCCAGCCGCTTATCGGAAGCAATCTTGAGACCGCAGCGCTGAGACCGGTGATTTTCGAGCCGATCCTGAATGCCGGTGAACCGGCGAAATCGGTGGACTCCTTCATTCCCGGAATCTCGTCGCCTGCCATATCCAAGTCCATGGGCGATGCCTTGCGGATCGACTACGAAAATTTTATCGAATCCCTCATCGCGGATTCGAGTCGCCCTGCCTGGGATTCAGTCCTGCGGGATTGTTTGGGCCAAAACAAAAGCAACCGCTTACTTTCACCCACTATTTCGAGCGCATTCTTCTTGCGCGATGGCAATCTGATGTGTACCGGCGTAGCGGGCACTCCGCAGCCCATCATCGCCAACGTGAAGGATTTCGCGGTTCGCCTGCTGCTCAAGACTTCCAGCAGCGCGCGGGAAGGCACGCCGCAGTTTCAATATTCCTCGCCCAAGGACGTGAATGCCAATCCGCAGCGATGGCGGGATGTGCAGGCGGTAGAGGTCTGCATGGAACTCGAAAGTCCGAGAATCAAGATGCCCGACGTAGAAAACCAATACCAGCAATGTGACGGAAAAATGCAAGTCAGGCATGGTCGGCTGGTTCTGGTGGCAAGGCAGCTATTCCACATTCGCTCATCCGGAGAATAGAAATGCCCAAAATCCACTTCAACGGCGCGCGGTCAGACGAATATGGTGTAGCTCTCTATATCGTCCTCGTCATCGTCCTGATGACCAGCCTGTTTGCCATATGGGCAGCCCGCAGCGCAATGTTTCACGAAATCCTGACCGGCAACGAGGCCGATTATCAAAGAACCTTCGAGGCGGCTCAGATTCTCATGACGGATGCGGAATTCGATATTCGCGGTCTGCAAGCATCCGGCAAACCATGTGATGCAAAAAATATCTGCCGCGCTTCAACGCCCATCCGTTTTCCAACGGATCGTGCCGAAATGGTGGAATTGATTACCTATCTGGACACCTTGCCGACAGGCTGCGCATTCGGTATCTGCAGAAAGCGGCTTGACGTGCAGGATTTCTGGTCCGATCCGTCGATGCTTTTGAAGATGACCTCCTCCGACGTCGGTGCCCGGTATGGGCAATTCACGGGCGCTTCCTCCGGTTCCGGCGCAAACCCGATATTGGCCATCAACGAGACCGCACGTCAGATCAAGGACCTGAAAGGTGCCTGGTATTGGATAGAAATCCTGCCATTTGCAGATACCGAGACCGGCCTGCTCTCCGAGTATGAAAAGAATCCCCATCTTGCGGCCTATGCCCCGGACAAGCGTCGCCCCTGGTTGTACCGGATCACGATCTACGCACGCGGCAGGAAAAAGGGAACCGAGGTGGTGCTGCAATCCGTGCTGTCCTTGCAATCCATGGAATGAGAACCCGGCGAGACATTGCATGCCGTACCTTCACGAGATTCTCAGTTTCGCTCTGCTCAGCGCGTTGCCGGTCGCGCCCCTCATGGCCACCGTGCCGAATTTCGCGCAGTTCCCTGCCGAGTCTGCCTTTCGCATGCCCGCACCCAATGTGATCGTCTCGGTGGACAACGCGCTCAGCATGGACACCAGGGATGTTCCCGGCGCGGACGGCACACGCATCACCCGCCTGCAGGCGCTCAAGCAATTGCTGCGTGAACTGCTCGCACCCGATGTCCTGCCGGATGACGCGATCCGCCTGGCCTTTCAGGCCACCCATGGATGCAACCAACTGCCCGCCGAAGGACGGCCAACGCCGTCGGCATGCTTCAACAATCGGCAAAGCCATCGCATGGCATCCTTTCGCGGCACGGCAGACCCCGCCGAGGCATCGACACGCGGCGCATTCTGGCACTGGCTTGACACGCTCGGCGTCGGCGACGGCATCGCCGCGAATCGCCTGATGGAGAACGCGGGAACCTATCTGATGCAGACCGACGCGGAAAGCCCCTGGAACGACCTCCCCGGCACTCCTCAGGCCGCAGGCATCCAACGCAAGTCCTGCCGCCGCGCCTATCACCTGTTCCTGACCGACGGCGCGTTCGCCACACGAGCGACGCCGCCCCGATGTCGGGCACGCCGGCACTTTCACCCCTGCCCGATGGCACGGTTTTCGACCTCACGTCGAACCCGCAACTGGCAATCTACCGCGACAGCGGCAACGCGCTCTCGCCCTCGTCGCTGGCACTGCGGTACTGGGCGACCGATCTGCAACCCGCGCTGGAAAACCGTGTTCCCGCCGTCTATCCCCAACCCCTAGACGAAGTGCATTCGGCTCCGTCGCGCAGCATCACGCTCAAGCCTTACTGGAACCCGAGGAACTCTCCCGCCACCTGGCAGCACATGGTGAATTTCACGGTGGATTTTGGTGGCGCCAGTGCGGCCCCCGACACCTATGCGGATTACGACCAGCTTCTGGTGGGCACACTCGCGTGGCCGGACCCGTTCGCGAGCATCGACGCGATGCGACAGGACCTGAGACACGCGGCGCTGAATTCGCGCGGTCAGCATTTCCAGATCGGGCCGTCGGTCGATCAGCTCAAGCAGGCAATGAGCGGCGTCATCGCGCGTATCGTGCCCAGCGATGGTCAGGTCATCAGCGGGTATGCAAGCAATGGCGGCAACGCGACGTATGTGGCGGCGTATGAAGCCTCCGGCTGGTCAGGCCAGATCCACGCCAGCCTTTTGGAGCCGGGCCCCGAAAAAGGCGTTCCGAATCCGGAGTGGGGATTACCACCACGCCACAGCACTGCCGCAAGCCTGGATTCGCTCGCCAGCGTCGATCAACGCGTGATTCTCACGCACAACGGTGCGACAGACCAAGGTGGCGGAATCCCATTGCGCTGGCAGTCGTTAAGCCTCGCGCAGCAAGCGCAACTACAGTCCCACGGATCGTCTGCGAGCTACGCGCAGAACCTGGTGCAGTTTCTGCGCGGTGACCGCAGTCTCGAATCCAACGACCCATCGACCGGCTTCCGCATGCGTCGCTCGCGTCAGGGCGATATCGTGCATTCGCGCATCTGGCACGTGGGCAAGCCGATGTCGGGCCACGCCGACAAGGGCTACCGTGACTTTTCGATTCAGCACGCTTCAAGGCCCCCGGTGCTGTACGTGGGCGGCAACGACGGCATGCTGCACGGCTTCAGCGCAAGAACCGGTGACGAGCTTGTCGCCTATGTGCCGCTGGGCGCACACCCGCATTTGCACCTGCTGGCCGCACAGGACTATCGCCATCGCTACTACGTGGATGGCTCTCCGTTCACCGGCGACGCGTTGATCGGCACGCAGTGGAAAACCTTTCTCGTCGGCGCGATGGGCGCGGGCGGGCCTGGGTATTTCGTGCTCGACGCGACCTCGCCCGAACGCTTCTCCGAGTCCGCCGCGTCGGAACTGGTGGTCATGGATCGCACCGACGGCAGCGATCCCGATGTCGGCCACATCTTCGCCGCGCCCACGCTGGACGAGGCCAATGCGCGCCGCGCCTTGCAGATCACGCGGCTGAACAATGGGCGCTGGGCCGTCGTGCTGGGAAACGGCTACGGCAGCGCCAATGGCAGGCCGGTGCTGCTGATCCAGTATCTCGACGGCGCACGCGAACTCATCAAGATTGCGGCGACCGCGCCCTCCCCAACGACTGCTGGCAAGACGCCCATGGTCGCCAACGGGCTCTCCGCGCCGCAGTTTCTCGACGTCAACAGCGATGGCATTCCGGATGCGGTCTACGCGGGCGACCTGCAAGGGAGGCTCTGGAAATTCGACATTGCGGCCGCCTCCGACCAGCGCTGGGCCGTGGCGCTCGGCGGCGCTCCCCTGTTCACCGCTGTGCGCAATGGCAAATCGCAGCCGATCACCGTCGCGCCGGTATTGCGCGTACATCCCGAGGTAGGGGTCTGATGGTGGCCTTCGGCACGGGGCAGGAACTGACCGAGGCCGACAGCGGCGACACAGCCGTGCAGACTGTCTACGCCGTGATGGACTACACGCGCTATCGCATTCAGGAGAGCGGCGAGGACAAGGGCAAGGCGCTCGTCGACACCACGCGCCGCGAACTCCCCTCGCCCGCCGCCTCGCGGGCCGATCTCATGCCCCAAGGGGTGCAGGACCAGCCCGTGTCCGGCGACCCCCGCGCAGGCAGGATATTCTGGCAGCTGCTGAACGCGCCGTTCAACTATTGCACGCGTTCGCCCTGCGGCCTCAACGAGAAGAGGGGTTGGTACCTCGATCTGCCCGCAGAACGCGAACGCGTGCTCGATCCCATCGGGTTTTATGGCGGCGGCAACCTGCTTGAAATCACCAGCCGCGTTCCCGCCACTGCCGTCGGCCTGATCGCGGGCGACGGCCAACCCATCGAAGCCTGCGAGCAGGACCCGCGACCGGGGCAGACCTACCGGACCGTGCTCAACATCCTCACCGGCGCGGCGCAAAAGTCACGCATTCTGGACACCAATGGCGACGGCCAGGTCACAACCGATGATGCACCCGCATCCCGCTCCACCGCCGCGCGGCAAGAGCTGCGCGTGCCCGCCAGCGACGGCGCTCAACTGCGCCAAGGCTCGGATGGCACGACCGACAGGTTGCAGGCGCTGCCCACGCGCGTTCTGCGCCCAAGCTGGAGACACCTCAAATGAAACAAGCCACCGTTCGCCTTCGCCGCAACGGCTTCACGCTGATCGAGATGATGATCGTGCTCGCGGTTATCGCGATCCTCGCCGCCGTGGCCACGCCCAGCTACCGCCAGCATCTCGCGCGCGGCCACCGTGCGGAGGCCAGGGCCGCTCTGCTTCAGGTGGCGCAATGGATGGAGCGCGCCAACACCGCCAATGGCGAATATCCGACCGGCCAGCCCTTGGAGCCCATGCTGCGAGCGCTCAAGCCTGCGCACTACACGTTGAGCCTGACGGCCAGCACGGCAAGCGGCTTTACCGTGATCGCCACGCGCACCGACGTCATGGTGAAAGATCCCTGCGGCGATCTGACACTCACGCACACGGGGACGCGCGGCGCATCGAACCACAGTGTGAGCAATGTCGCCAAGGAATGTTGGGCACGTTGAATGAAGGCTCAAGTAACATCGCCCTGCCATGAATACCGATTCCGCAGTCGCCGCGTCAAATCCCTCATCGCCCATGCAGCAGGCGCTGGCGCTCGCACGCAACGCGCTGTTTCTCTCCAATCCCAATCCACGTGTCGGCTGCGTGATCATGAGCGTCGATGGCCGCACGGAACTCGGCGCCGGCTTCACCCAGCAGGCCGGAGGCCCGCATGCGGAAGTCATGGCGCTGCGCGACGCAGCGGCACGCGGCTCGGATGTACGCGGCGCAACTGCCTATGTGACGCTTGAACCCTGCTCGCATCACGGACGCACCGGACCTTGCTGCGACGCACTGATCGCCGCCGGTATCGGGAAAGTCGTTGGCGCCATCACCGACCCCAATCCCCGCGTGGCGGGGCAGGGCTTCGAGCGGCTGCGTGCCGCTGGCGTGAAGGTGGAAATCGACGCCGCCGCTGGCGTGCTGTCACGCGAACTCAACATCGGCTTTTTCAGCCGCATGTCGCGCGGCCTGCCGTGGGTGCGCCTCAAGGCCGGCATGTCTCTCGATGGCGCAACCGCGCTGCACGACGGCCAGAGCCAATGGATCACCAGCGAGGCGGCACGCGTCGATGGTCACCGCTGGCGCGCGCAGGCCTGCGCGATTCTCACCGGCATAGGCACGGTGCTGGGAGACGATCCCCTGCTCAACGTGCGCGGCGTTGATACCCCACGACAACCGAAGCTGGTGATCGTCGACAGCGAGTTGCGCACACCGCCCACGGCGAAACTGTTCGATGTTCCGCGCGACGTCCTGATCTACTGCGCTGAACTGGATGCCAGACGCCAATCCGCACTCGAAGCTCGTGGCGCCAGAATTTTCCACCTGCCCGCAAGCAATGGCCAGGTCGATCTCCAAGCCGTGATCCGGGATCTCGGTCAGCGCGAAATCAACGAATTGCACGTCGAAGCGGGCGGCACGCTCAATGGCGCGCTGATGCAGGCCCAACTGATAGACGAATGCCTGCTCTACTTGGCTCCCAGCATTCTCGGCAATGCACAGACGGCGTTTTCAGGGATGGAATTGACGCAATTGAAAGACGCGCCGCAACTCGAGTACCAACAGGCTGCACTGGTGGGGCCGGATTTGCGGATTCAGGCCATCGTCGCTGGTCACGACAGATTTTGATTCGACAGGAGGATATCTCCTGGATTTTCGTCCCCCCAAAGCAAGACGCCCTCCGACTCATGAGGAGTGGAGGGCGTCTTGGGCTGTAAGAGCCTGACGATGACCTACTTTCACACGGGAACCCGCACTATCATCGGCGCGAAGTCGTTTCACTGTCCTGTTCGGGATGGGAAGGAGTGGTGCCAACTTGCTATGGTCATCAGGCATAACGGGGTGCTTGGCAGTTCTGTGGGGGGAACTGCGTTGCGAATTCATAGAGTCTGGGATCAGTTTTGATTGCGTCTTGGCATAACTTACAAGTCTTGAGCTATTCAAAGTCATTATCAAAGTTATAGGGTCAAGCCGCACGGGCAATTAGTACTGGTTAGCTTAAAGCATTGCTGCTCTTCCACACCCAGCCTATCAACGTCGTGGTCTACAACGACCCTTCAGGGGGCTCGAGGCCCCGGCAGATCTCATCTTGAAACGAGTTTCCCGCTTAGATGCTTTCAGCGGTTATCTCTTCCACACATAGCTACCCTGCGATGCCACTGGCGTGACAACAGGTACACCAGAGGTGTGTCCACTCCGGTCCTCTCGTACTAGGAGCAGGCTTCCTCAAATCTGCAGCGCCCACGGAAGATAGGGACCAAACTGTCTCACGACGTTTTAAACCCAGCTCACGTACCTCTTTAAATGGCGAACAGCCATACCCTTGGGACCGACTACAGCCCCAGGATGAGATGAGCCGACATCGAGGTGCCAAACACCGCCGTCGATATGAACTCTTGGGCGGTATCAGCCTGTTATCCCCAGAGTACCTTTTATCCGTTGAGCGATGGCCCTTCCATACAGAACCACCGGATCACTATGTCCTGCTTTCGCATCTGCTCGACTTGTCAGTCTCGCAGTTAAGCACGCTTATGCCATTGCACTATCGTCACGATGTCCGACCGTAACTAGCGTACCTTCGAACTCCTCCGTTACACTTTGGGAGGAGACCGCCCCAGTCAAACTGCCTACCATGCACTGTCCCCGATCCAGATAATGGATCCAGGTTAGAACCTCAAACACACCAGGGTGGTATTTCAACGTTGGCTCCATGTGATCTAGCGACCACACTTCAAAGCCTCCCACCTATCCTACACAGATCTGTTCAAAGTCCAATACAAAGCTACAGTAAAGGTTCATGGGGTCTTTCCGTCTTTCCGCGGGAGATTGCATCATCACAAACATTTCAACTTCGCTGAGTCTCAGGAGGAGACAGTGTGGCCATCGTTACGCCATTCGTGCAGGTCGGAACTTACCCGACAAGGAATTTCGCTACCTTAGGACCGTTATAGTTACGGCCGCCGTTTACTGGGACTTCAATCAAGAGCTTGCACCCCATCATTTAATCTTCCAGCACCGGGCAGGCGTCACACCCTATACGTCCACTTTCGTGTTTGCAGAGTGCTGTGTTTTTAATAAACAGTCGCAGCCACCGATTTTTTGCAACCCCTTTCTGCTCCGTTTGTTCAACTTCACATACCGGGGGCATACCTTCTCCCGAAGTTACGGTATCAATTTGCCGAGTTCCTTCTCCTGAGTTCTCTCAAGCGCCTTAGAATACTCATCTCGCGCACCAGTGTCGGTTTGCGGTACGGTCGTCAATAGCTGAAGCTTAGTGGCTTTTCCTGGAAGCAGGGTATCACTCACTTCGTGTGCAAGCACACTCGTTATCACCCCTCATCTTAGCCCGGCGGATTTGCCTACCAGGCACGACTACAGGCTTGAACCAACATGTCCAACAGTTGGCTGAGCTAACCTTCTCCGTCCCCACATCGCACTATTGATCGGTACAGGAATATTGACCTGTTTCCCATCAGCTACGCATCTCTGCCTCGCCTTAGGGCCGACTCACCCTACGCCGATGAACGTTGCGTAGGAAACCTTGCGCTTACGGCGAGCGGGCTTTTCACCCGCTTTAACGCTACTCATGTCAGCATTCGCACTTCTGATACCTCCAGCATCCGTCTCCAGACACCTTCACAGGCTTACAGAACGCTCTCCTACCACGTGCAATAAATTGCACATCCGCAGCTTCGGTAACTGGCTTGAGCCCCGTTACATCTTCCGCGCAGGACGACTCGATCAGTGAGCTATTACGCTTTCTTTAAATGATGGCTGCTTCTAAGCCAACATCCTGACTGTTTTAGCCTTCCCACTTCGTTTCC
>NZ_CP060783.1:0-2827500 GCF_014489535.1 Diaphorobacter aerolatus | reverse complement strand
ACGTGCTGACGTCACAGCAACAGGCACTCGCCGAGCAGTTCGCGCGCCGCGACATTGATCGCTGGGCAGGCGTGGACTACCAATTGGGACGAAGCGGCGCCCCCTTGCTTTCCGGCGTGGCCGCCACGTTCGAGTGCTTCAATCGCAGCCGCCACGCCGAGGGCGATCATGTGATCTTCGTGGGTGAGGTCGAGCACTGCACGCACCATGCCGAAACCTCTCCTCTGGTCTATCACGGAGGACGTTTCTACACGGAAAGGCTGTTGAGCATTTCGACCGTGGACGACGACAAGGTGGAGCAGACGCGCTAAGCGCCGCCCACGAAGCAAAAAGGATGTACCTGCAAAAACCGGTACATCCTTTTTTCTACTTCACGAGTGCCACGTGCGCGATGCGATCACTTGGTCGCGACTTCGGGCAGTTCGATCTTCACTTCCAGAACCTCCAGATTTTCCTGGCGTTCGAGATGGACCTTGATGTCGTCCGCATTGATCGACACGTACTTGCTGATGACGGCCACCAGTTCGCGTTGCAGCGCGGGGAGATAGTCGGGCTGGCCGGCATTGCGACCGCTGCGCTCGTGCGCCAGGATGATCTGCAGGCGCTCCTTGGCGACCGACGCGGTTTTCTTCTTCTCCCCGAGCAGGAAAGACAGCAGGGACATCATTCTTACCTCCCGAAGATGCGCTTGAAGAAGCTGGGCTTCTCCGCATCGGTGAAGCGCATCGGCTTTTCCTCGCCGAGAAAGCGTGCGACCACGTCCCTGTAGGCCTCGGAGACGTCCGTGCCCTTGAGGTGAATCGCGGGCAGGCCTTGGTTGGAGGCCTGGAGGACGTTTTCGGATTCGGGAATCACGCCGATCAACGGAATGCGCAGGATGTCCTGGATGTCCACCAGGCTGAGCATCTGGCCATCTTCCACGCGGTTGGGGTTGTAGCGCGTGATCAGCAGGTGTTCCTTGACCGGCTCCAGACCCTCGATGGCGCGCTTGGTCTTGCTGCCGAGCATGCCGAGAATGCGGTCGGAGTCGCGCACGGACGAGACCTCGGGGTTGGTCACGAGCAATGCCTCGTCGGCAAAGTGCATGGCCATGAGCGCGCCGCTTTCGATACCGGCGGGCGAGTCGCAGACGATGTACTCGAAATCCATGTCGGCCAGATCCTTGAGAATCTTGCCAACGCCTTCCTGGTTGAGCGCGTCCTTGTCACGCGTCTGGCTGGCAGCAAGCACGAACAGGTTCTCGCACTGCTTGTCCTTGATGAGCGCCTGATTGAGGTTGGCCTCGCCCTGGATCACGTTGATCAGGTCATACACGACGCGGCGCTCGCAACCCATGATCAGGTCGAGATTGCGCAGACCGACGTCGAAGTCGATCACGGCGGTCTTGTGGCCGGCGAGCGCCAGGCCGGAGGCAAAGGCGGCGCTGGTGGTGGTCTTGCCCACGCCACCCTTGCCGGAGGTCACGACGACGATTTTGGCCATGTTATGCACAGTCCTTGCTACGGTTTTTTAAAAATACAAAAGAAGAATCGGTCAGTGGTCGCGGTACGGACATCTCGGGCCTTCTCACAGCGGCTCGATAAGCAGCTTTTCGCCTTCCAGGCGAACCTGTACGGCCTTGCCCTTCAAATCCGGTGCCAGATCGGTTTCGATGGCGCGGTACATCCCGGCGATCGACACGAGCTGCGCCTCCATACAGGTGCAGAAGATCCGCGCATCGGTATTGCCACGCGCGCCTGCGATGGCGCGTCCGCGCATCGGCGCGTAGACGTGGATGTTGCCATCGGCAATCACCTCGGCGCCAAAGCTGACCATGGCCATCACGACCAGATCGCCGCCGCGTGCATAGACTTGTTGGCCGGAGCGCAGCGGCTTGTCGATCACCATGGTCAGCACGGCGTCGCCGGGAACCTCCACGGGCACTTCGCGCACCACTTCCACCTCGCGGATGACTTCGCGGATCTCGGGTTTGGCGGCCTTTGCGGGTTTCTCGCGCGCGGGCGCATCGGGCGCAGCGGTCAGTCCCGCGTCATGCGCCGCCTGCATTTGTTCGGCGCTGCCGCCGCGCACGGCCACCGGCTGCGTGTGGTGCGCGCGCAGTTCGGCGATCAGCGCCCCAAAGTCGATCTCGTCGCCGTGCTCGCGCAGGGCGGTGAGGTCGATGAGCACCGGATCGTTGTCGAAAAAATCGGGATCGTCGGCCAGACGCGCCGCCAGATCGGCGGCAAAGACGGAAATGTCGGGGCTCTTGAGCATCACAGCCACCACCGGCAATTGCGCGCTCTTGAGGTCAAAACTGGTGCGGGACTGACCCGCCGTGTCAACGGCCATGAACTGAAGTGGTGGGAATCACGATATCGGCACCTGCGCGACCCGCCAACAGGCCAAGGGAACGCAGCCACCGGAAGGTAAGCCTGCCTGCGGACTTTACCGACCACCCAAGGGCCGCCAACAGACTTGTTAAACGCCGAGTGTACAGTGCGCCGCCTGAGCACCTGCATCAGGACGTTTCCCCCGCCGCGACAGGATCACGATTTCCGCGGCGGCGGAACCGGGTCGCCGCGCGCCATGTCACGATACTGTCATGACGCGCGGGCAAATTGCATCGTTTTGCAACGAAACGCCCAACAAGCCTCCACCATCGTGAAAAGTCCCCGCCCCTCTGCGCTCCGCGCCACGTCCGCGGCTACGCTGCTATTGCTGGGCACCTGCGCCGCCCTCCCGCTGAACGCCTGGGCCGCCCCGTTCGCGAGCGGCAACGTGGTCGCCTATCGCGTGGGCAGCGAGGTCAACGCGAAGTCGGTATACCTTGCGGAATACCGCGTGGACGGGAGCCTGGTGCAGCGTATTCCGCTGACTTCGACCGATGCCGCCCAGTCGCTTGCGGCAAGCTCCACCACCTCGGAAGGCCTGTTGACGCGTTCGCCCGATGGCCGTTGCCTGGCCGTTCCCGGCTACAAGGCGATTGCGGGCAGCGCAGATCCCAAGAAGGCCACGGCCAGCCAGGCCAACCGCGCCGTGAAGTTGGTGGATGCCAGCGGCGCGGGTCTGGGCGATCTGCTCGGTTTAGGCACCGCCGCCTTCAACAAGGACGCGATACGCAGCGCCATCAGCAACGATTGCGCCAGCGCCTGGGCCAGCGGCAAGGGGGACACCACGCCAAACGGCGGGATCTGGTTCAAGGGAGCGGGCAACGCAGCGGCGCTGCTGCCGGGCAACACCCAGGGCCTGGCGATTGCCGACGGCCAGCTTCTGGTGTCCGTCGCCAGTGGCGGCAAGCTGAGTCAGGTGGGCAACAATCTGCCGACGAGCGGCACGCAGAGCATCACACAGCTATCAGACATGCCCGTAAACAACTTTCGCGGTATTGCATTCGCGCGATTGGGCCAGGGTTCCGGTGCTGCGGACACTTTGTATGCCGCCGCCAATGATGCGGACCAGATTCAGAAATACATACGCAGCGGCGGTACATGGACGCCGAGCGGCTCGGTCGCGCTCGCGGGCGCGCATGGTCTCGCCGTCTATGCCACGGGTGACGGCAACGCTCTCCTGCTCGCGAGCGATGGCGCAGGCACGCTGTACCAATGGTTTGACGCATCCGGCGCGACAGGCATTCTGCAAGGCGCTCCCAACGTGATCGCCACCCTGCCTGTCGGCGAAGCCTTCTATGGGCTCGCCCTAGCGCCGGAAAGCATCTTGCCCGCGAGCCCTCCCACAGCGCCCACGCAGGTCAGGCTGACCACCCAGAGCGGCAACGACGCCACGCTTCAATGGACGGCTCCGGTGTCGGGACCCGCCGTGGCGTTCTATGTCGTCGAGGTATCGCAGGACAACTTCACCACGGTCACTCAAAGCGCCGTAGCCACCACCCCCCATCTCATGCTGACAGGTCTGCCCAGTGGCGCGCAAAAGGTTCGCGTGCGGGCGGTCAACAGCGTGGGGGCAGCGCCAGTGCACTGTCAGCGGACTTCGTCGTGGGCTCTCCGCCGACGACCTCGTTGCCGGACAACAGCGCGCTCTCCGGCACGGTGGGCGACATCAACGATGCACTCGCCACGCAGGGCCTGCGCTTCAGCGCGACCGATTCCGCGAACGGCGTGGTCACGGTGACCGCGACATCCAGCGATCAGGCGGTGGTGGCGGATGCGGGCATCCAGATCACAAACGACAACGGCAATGCGACGCTGCGGATCACGCCGACCAAGGTGGGATATGCGGACATTGTCGTCACGCTGACCGCGTCGAACCGTGCCAGCATCACACGCACGATTCGCTATGCCGCGTCGGCCAACACTGCCGCCACGCCCGGCACACGCTGGTTCGCGGGCCGCTCCGATGGATCGTCGGCTCTCATGCTGCCAAGCGGCGAGATGCTCGTGGCCGACGACGAAGCCCCCGCCAAGGATGCATCGGGCAATGCGCTTTCGGGCGGCAACGCGATCTTTGGCTACCAGCCGCAGACCGGTGGCCTGCCCGTGAGCCAGCTTGTGCCTGATGGCTCGCTCGGTCTGTCGAACACCGCCAGTTGCAGCAACGGCGGCTTCAGCGGCCTTGCCAATTGCAAGGCCGATGGCGAGGTGGATCTGGAGTCGAGCTTCATCGTGGGCGACCGCATGTACTTTGCCGGATCGCACTCCAACAACAAGAACGGCCGCTCGCGTCCCGACCGCTGGCGTTTTTTCGCCGTCGATGCGGCCACTGGCAAGGTCAGCGGCTACTACCAATGGCTGCGCGAAGACCTGCGCAACTGGGATCAGAAAAACCTGCATGGCCTGGGCGCGGACTATCTGGGTCTGGTTGCAAGCTCCGATGGCGGCGACAACAACCCGCTCAAGGCACCGGAGACCGATACGCTGTCGGGCTTTTCCATCGAAGGAAGCACGACGAGCCCGGACGATGCGCAGCTCTGGCTGGGCTTTCGCGCGCCGCTGGTGAGTGCGCCGGGCCAGTCGGCCGTGGAGGCGGACAAGGCGACGAACCGCACGCACGCGCTTGTCATACCGGTGACCAACTACGCGGCCCTGCCCGGCGCGAGCGGCGGCAGCAAGAACAGTGCGACTTTCGGCGCACCGGTGCGCCTTGATCTGGGCGGGCGCGGCATTCGCGAGATCCGCAAGAACGCGAATGGCGAATACCTGATCATCGCCGGACCACCGAATGGAGCCAACGGCAGCGCGCCCCGTGACTTCCGCCTGTTCTCGTGGGATGGGCGCGTGAGCAGCAACGGACTGCTCGCACTCAACGTGCGCCAACTCGCTGCCGATGTGGCCGCGTTCACACCGCCCCGCACTGCATGCTCGGCCGAAGGCATTGGCACGTTGCCCGCGGCGCTTGCGCAAGGCGGCGCGGCCACCATCGTCAGCGACTGCGGCGATGCCGACTTCTACGGCGATGGCAAGGCGGCCAAGGACCTGGGCTTTGCGGCATGGAAGAAATTCCGCAGCGACAGCGTGAACATCGCCGCGCTGCCCGTGGTCACGCTGGCGCAAACCGCGACCACCCCAAGCGGCGCCGATTTCTCGGCGCAGGGCACACAAACGGGCATGCTTCACGCCGTCGTGCTCGCGGCCAATGCGCCCGTGCCGAGCTGGGAGCAAGTGAAGGCGGGCCAGGGCGCCACCGGCGAGGCCGCATTGTGGAGCACCGCCGGCATCGCGCTCACGGCGGGCGAGGCTGGCAGGCTGAGCGTCTCGGGTCTGGCGGCGGATACGGCCTTTGTGGCCTATGCCATCGTTGTTTCCGCCGATGGCGTTGCCAGCCTGGTCGCACCCACCGCGTTCCGCACGGGCGCAGGGGCCACGACGCCCGCGATCCAGTGGGGTGACCTGCCCACGCGCACGCTGGGCAGCGCCCCGTTCACCGTATCCGCTACCGGCAATGCGTCCAACAACCCGGTGCAATTCGCAAGCAGCACGCCGGGCGTTTGCCAGAGCAGCGGCGCGAACGGCGCAAGCATCACGCTGCTTGCCGTCGGCACCTGCACGATCCGCGCGACGCAGGCGGGCACGGCGGGCTCGCCCGACGCCGCTCCGGTGCAGCGCAGCTTCCCGGTTCAACTGCCTGCCTCTACCGGCAGCACACTGCCAGGCGGCGATGGCGGCAGCGCCACGGTCACCGGCAATGGCTGGCAATTTGCCGACAATTCCGTGGGCCGGTATCCGCCGGTTCAATGCCGCCACTGCCGAATGGCTACCGGTTTGTGCAACAGGCGGGCTTTGGCTTTGTGCTCGTGGGCGGCTCAAGCAGTGTTGCGGCGCGCGTCACCTGGCAATGGACTCAGCCCGCGCCCGCAGCGGCGACGCTGTGGAAGTTCGGCCCGACGGCGGGCAATGCCACGCCGCACTGGTATGACGCCAAGGCGCAGTTCAACGGGGCACGCACCAGCGGCAGCTTCTCGCTCACCGACGGCGCAGACGGCGATGCGGATCGCCTCGTCAACGGCGTCATCGTCGATCCGGTGTTCCTCGTCGAACCCACGGCGATCACCGAACCGTCGAACCCTGCCAGTGTGCCCACGCTCTCGGAGATCGCACGGACATTGCTCGCGCTTGCGCTGGCCGGTTTCGCCGCGCTGAGCTTGCGCCGACGCGTTCCCTGAAAAACAAAATGCCCGCAGATGACTGTCTGCGGGCATTTTTGATGGGCGGCGTGTTCGCTCAGAGCTTGGGAATCTTGATGCGGCTGATCATCAACGAGCCCGACAGCGCAAACATCAACACCAGTGGATGCACGGTGAAGCCCGCGATCATGACCTTGCCGAACCACAATTGATCGCGCACCGCACCCATCCACGCAGCGACCGCCAGCACCAGCACGAGCACGAACGAGGTCGGGATCGGCGTGCCTTCAAAGAATTTGACCTTGCCCGAACCCTCGGACAGGACTTCAGCTGTGACGTTGTAGCGCGCCAGACGCGACACGCCACAGGCCACGAAAAACGCCAGCACGATGCGGTCGTACAGCCCCTGCATGCCGCAGGCGTACGCAATGATCGCCGGTGCCACGCCGAACGAGATCACGTCGGCAAGCGAATCCAGCTCGCGCCCCATCGCGGAGGACTTCTGTCGCCAGCGCGCGATCCGGCCATCGAGCACGTCGAACACCAGTGCCGCGAACACCAGCGCGCAGGCGAAGTAGATGTGCTGAACAGCACCTGTTTCGAGAAATGACATTGCCGAAAACAGGGCCCCAACGCCACAGACGGCATTGCCCAGCGTGAACCAGTCCGCGAGGTGAAACTCGCGGATCATCGAGAAACGTTTTGGACGATCGGTCATGCCTGCATTATGAAGCGTTCGGACACGTCTTCGCGAATTGCCCCACTGGACAATGCGCGACTGCTCATCTTTTAAGCGCCGTCGCCTGATCCCTACTGAAATTTCGGCGCGCGCTTCTCGATAAAGGCCGTGACGGCTTCGCGGTGATCGGCGGTCTTGTGCGCCACGGCCTGAAAGCCCGCCGACATCTCGAGCAGCGACGCCAGCGATGCCAGCTGACCTTCGCGCAGCAGGCGCTTGGTCATGCGCATCACCGCACCGGGGTTGGCGGCAATTTTCGCGGCGAGCGCGCGGGCTTCGGCGAGCAACTGGTCCGCTGGCACCACGCGCGAGACCAGCCCGCAGGCCAGCGCTTGCGCCGCGCTGATGGCCTCGCCGGTGAACGCCATTTCGGACGCCTTGGCATAACCCACGGCGCGCGGCAGCAGCCACGCGCCGCCGTCGCCCGGCACGATGCCCACGCGCACAAAGCTCTCGGCAAACGTGGCGTTGTCGGCGGCGATGCGGATGTCGCACATGCAGGTCAGGTCAAGCCCCGCGCCGATGGCCGGACCGTTGACCGCGCAGATCACCGGCACGTCGAGCTGGTACAGCGCATTCGGAATGCGCTGGATGCCCTGGCGATATTCCTCACGGATCAGGTCGGGCGTGAGCGCGTCGTCGAAAAAGCGCTTCATGTCCTTGACGTTGCCGCCCGAGCTGAAGATCGGACCCGCGCCGGTCAGGATGATCACCTTCACGCTCGCATCCTTGCGCACGTCGTCGCAGAGCTGCACGAACTCGTCAACCGCGGTGTTGCCGGTGAGCGCATTGCGCGTCTCGGGCTGGTTCATGGTGACGGTAAGAATCGCACCGTCGCGTTCAAGATTCAGGAATGCCATGGAAGTGTCTCCTTGAAAAATTCATTGTGGGTATCGTCTACACACGCGCCATCCGGTATTGCGCACTCTCCCGTTGGGGGCGAGGGTGAAAGACATGGCACTCAAGCCGTTTCCACATCCGTGATCCGCCGGATGACATCGAGCGTGAGCCCTTGCGCATCGAGCAGCGCCGCGCCCGCGACGTTGTGCCAATAGGCTTCGCTGCCAGCGGTCTGCCGCCACGCATGGAGCCGACGCGTGAACAGTTGCAGGTCGTATTCTTCCGTGAAACCGATGGCACCATGGATTGCGTGCGCCGTCTCCGACACCGCAAGCGCCGCCTGGCTGCAGCGCGCCTTGCCTGTCGCCACACGCAGCCGGTCGGGCACGATGCCCGCGCCGCTGCAGCCCAGTTGGGCGGCCATGCGCGAGGCGAAGACATGTTCGCTCATCACGGCCAATTGGTGCTGGATGGCCTGGAACTTGCCGATGGGGCGGCCAAACTGCTGACGTTCGTTGGCATATTGCAGCGTGCGATCGAACACGGTTTTCAACGCGCCCGCCATTTGTGCGGCGACCACCGCGGCCTGCGCCGTGCGCACGTCGGCCCCGGCCTGCACCACGCGAGCGGACTGCCATTGCGCGTGGCTCCACTGCACGGCTGCGTCGAGCGCCAGTGCCTGATCGCCCAATGTCGCGCCTTCGAGGCCCAGCAGACGCGATTCGCCGTCCACCTGCAGCAGCACGGATTGCGCAACGCGGGCATTGCGCACCAGGGGCGCGCTGATGCCGGAGTCCACACGCATCCCGCTGGCCAGCACGATGCGACCTGCGGGCTTGTCCACGCTCGACGCCGCGAGCATGGCGCGCACCAGCATGGTGTCCGCGAGAGGCAATGGCAGCGCATGCGCGCCGCATTGCTCCAGCACGCCGAACACCGCGCCAAGGCCCAGGCCCGCGCCGCCCTGCTCTTCGGCGAGCATCGCATCGGCGAGACCCGTGGCTTCGAGTTGTTCCCAGAGCGCCGCCGTTTCGGGCGCGGCGTTGCCATGCGCCTCGATGGCGCGCACCACCTCGGGGCTGCACTGGTCGGCCAGCACCTCGCGCGCGGCATCGGCAAACAGATCGTTATCGTGGCTCATTTCCTAACCTCCCAATCAACGCAGACCCAGACCGCGCGCGATCATGCCGCGCAAGATATCGCGCGTGCCGCCACGCAGCGAGAACGAGGGCGATGCCTCGGTCACGTACTTGAGCGTCATGAGCAATTCCACCGGCACATCTTCCGTGTCGCGCGAGAACAGATCCTCCGCAATCGCAGCGGGAATGAACTGCTCCAGCGTCGTGCCCAGCTCCTTGACCAGTGCGGCGTCGACGATGGGGCTTTCGCCGCGCACCAGTTTTTCCTGCACCGACACCGACATCGCGCGCAGCGGCGCAAGCTCGGTGAGCACGCGACCCGCAAGCTGCTGCGCCGAGGCCGTGCGACCGCTGGGCGTGCGCACGTAGTCGAGCCACTGGTCGAACAGCACGATGGACGAGAACAGACGCTCCGGCCCGCTGCGCTCGAACGCAAGCTCGGCGGTGACCTGCTCCCAGCCCTGGCCTTCCGCGCCGATGAGCGCATCGGCCCCGAGCTGCACGTTCTCGAAGAACACTTCGCAGAAATGGCTGTCGCCCGACAAATCCTGAATCGGCCGCACGGTCACGCCGGGCAGCGACAGATCGACGATCACCTGCGACAGCCCCTTGTGGCGGTCCTCGCTCGTGCCCGAGGTGCGCACCAGCGCGATCATGTACTGGCAGTGGTGCGCGTTGGTGGTCCAGATCTTCTGGCCGTTGAGCACAAAACCCTCGTCGTTGGGAACTGCCTTGGTGCGCACGCTCGCGAGGTCCGAACCGGAATTGGGCTCGCTCATGCCGATGCAGAAGAACGCCTCGCCCTTGCAGACCCTGGGAATGTAGAACTGCTTCTGCGCTTCGGTGCCGTACTTGAGGATCAGCGGCGCGCTCTGCCGGTCGGCGATCCAGTGCGAGCCCACCGGCGCGCCGAAATTCAGGAACTCCTCCACGAGCACATAGCGTGTGAACGCGCTGCGTCCGCCGCCGCCGTACTCCTTGGGCAGCGTCACGCCGAGCCAGCCTTTCCCGGCAAGTTCGCGGCTGAATTCGGTGCTGTAGCCGCCCCAGGAGCGCGCCCGGATGTGCGCGGGCAGCCTGCGGGTGGCCTCGGCGAGGAAGGCGCGCACCTCATCGCGCAGCGCCTCGTCGGCGGCGGGAATGCGCGTGAGGCTCAGGGAAGCGAGCGTGCTCATGCCAGAACTCCTTTTTCTTTCAGATCCGCAATCTGCTGCGAAGACAAGTCGAGATGCCGCGCGAGCACTTCCTCGGTGTGCTGGCCGAGTTCGGGCGGCGAGAGGCGGTAGTCCACCGGCGTGTCGGACAGGCGGATCGGGCTTGCCACGATCGGCACCGCCCCGGCTTCGCGGTGCTGCATTTCAAGCCGCATGCCGCGTGCGCGCACCTGCGGGTCGTCGAATACGTCGCGTACCGTGTTGATCGGGCCGCAGGGCACGGCATGCTGTTCGAGCAGCGCGACCCAGTCCCTCGTGGTCCGGGTGGCCGTGAGTTCGCGAATCATCGCGACCAGTTCCACGCGATTGGCAAGGCGTGCGGAATTCGTGCTGAAGCGCTCGTCGCCCGCCCACTGCGACTTGCCGGCCGCGTGGGCAAACCGCGCGAACTGGCCGTCATTGCCGATGGCCAGAATCATGTAGCCGTCCGCGGTCGGGAAGTCCTGATACGGCACGGTGTTCGGGTGCGCGTTGCCCATGCGCTCGGGCACCTTGTCGCTGTACAGGTAGTTCATCGCCTGATTCGCAAGGCAGGCAACCTGCACGTCGAGCAGCGCGAGGTCGATGTGCTGGCCGCGTCCGGTGTGCTCGCGGGCCTGCAGCGCGGCGAGGATCGCCGTGCTCGCATACAGCCCCGTGAGAATGTCGGTGAGTGCCACGCCCACCTTGACCGGGCCACCGCCGGGCTCGCCATCGGGCTTGCCGCTGACGCTCATCAGGCCGCCCATGCCCTGGATCAGGAAATCGTAGCCCGCGCGGTGCGCATAGGGACCGCTCTGCCCGAAGCCCGTGACCGAGCAGTACACAAGGCGCGGATTGATCTTCGCGAGGCTCGCGTAGTCGAGCCCGTATTGCACCAGCCCGCCGGTCTTGAAGTTCTCGACCAGCACGTCGCATTGCGCGGCGAGCCGCCGCACGAGTTCCTGGCCTTCGGCTTGCGTGAAGTCCACCGCCACCGATTGCTTGTTGCGGTTGGCGCACATGTAGTAGGCCGATTCGCGCGTGCGATGACCCGCCTTGTCCTCGACGAATGGCGGGCCCCAGGCGCGCGTGTCGTCGCCGGTTTCCGGGCGTTCGATCTTGATGATCTCGGCCCCGAGATCGCCGAGCGTCTGGGCGGCCCACGGGCCGGCCAGCACGCGCGAGAGGTCGAGCACCTTGATGTGCCGGAGAGCGCCGTGGTTCGTGGTCATTGCAGCGGGACCTTGGACTGCACCACGATGCGCTTCCAGAGTTCGATTTCCTTTTTCTGGAATTCGCGCATCTGCTGCGGGCCGCCGGTCATCGGGGTGGCGCCGATCTTTTCGTAGAACGCGCGCGTCTCGTCCATCTTGGAGATCTGCGTGAACAGGTCGGCGAGCTTCTGCGTCTGGGCGGCGGGCGTCTTGTGGTTCACCATGGCGCCGACCCAGGTGTAGGCTTCAAAGCCCGGCAGGCCCGCCTCGGCAATCGTGGGCACGTCGGGCGACGTGCCCACACGCTTGTCGCTCGCCACGCCGAACACCTTCACGCGGCCACCCTTGGCGAGTTCCTGAACAGCGGTCACCTCGGCGAACGCGAAATCCACCGTGCCGCCGGCCACGGCCGTCATGGTTTCGCCCGCGCCCTTGAACGGCACGTGCACCGTCTGCACCCTGGCCGCGTCGTTGAGCAGTTCGCCCATGAGCTGGTAGCCCGCCGAACCGGCACCAAAGTTCACCTTGCCCGGATGGGCCTTGGCATAGGCCAGCAGGCCCTTCAGGTCCTGATACGGGGCGTCCGGCGTGACCGCCAGCATGGCGGGCGAGCGCATCATCATGGTGAGCGGCGAGAAATCGGCCACCGGGTCGTAAGGCAATTGCTTGAACAACGCCACATTCACCGCGAGCGTGGAGTTCGAGCCGATGAAGACCGTATAGCCGTCAGCAGGCGCGGAAAGTACCTGCTTGACGGCGATGAAGCCGTTCGCGCCGGGCTTGTTTTCGACGACCACCGATTGACCGGTGAGATCCTGGAGCTTGCGCGCAAAGTAACGCGCCGAGGTGTCCGTGCCACTGCCCGGGCCGAACGGCACGATGAACTTGATGGTCTTCGAGGGAAAACCGTTGTCCGTCTGGGCAAGAAGCGGCGTACCGACGGCGCCAATGGCCAGCAGGCCGGCAGCGGTGAGCGTGCGCAGGGCAAACCTGCGGTTTCGGAATGGCATGTCTTGTCTCCTTGATGGGCTCTCGCGCCCCTGGGGTCGTCGCCCTGACTTTTTCAACGGGAGCCCTACTCTAGGAGCCACGCCACGCGTTGTCTAATATTACTTTTTTCAAAATCAATACTGTTTTAGTATTGATGCATGAACCTGCGCCAACTTCGCCAATTCGTCACGCTCGCGGAGACCGGCAACTTTCACCGCGCCGCCGAGCAGCTTCACATGGCGCAGCCGCCGCTGTCGGTGTCGATCCGCAAGCTCGAGGAAGAACTGGGCAGCGCGCTGTTCGAGCGCACGACCATGGGCGTGGTGCTCACGCCCGCAGGACAGGCGATGCTGGCCGATGCGCGCCAGGCGCTGCAACACGCGGAACAGTGCCGTCAGGCCGTGCACGATGCGCGCACCGGCGAGGGTGGCCTTGTGCGGCTGGGCATCATCGGTTCCGCCACGTTTGCGCTGCTGCCCGAGCTGATCCCGTCGTTTCGCGCGCGCTATCCCAAGATCGAGCTGGAATTGAGCGAAGCCACGTCGTCGGAAATCCTTGACGGATTGATCACGCGGCGCTTCGACGCAGGCCTGCTGCGCTATCCGGTGCTGCATCCCAACGGCTGCGAAATCCTGCCGCTCGATCGCGACGATTTCGTGCTCGCGGTCTCCGAGCAGAGCCCGCTCGCCCAGCGCGAGGCGATTGCGCTATCGGAAGCGGCGAACGAGCCATTCATCATGTATCCCGCCGACAAGGTGCCGGGCCTTGCGGCGCTGGCGATGATGCGCTGCCAGTTCTCGGGCTTTGCGCCGCGCGTGGCGCAGAAAGCCATGCAGGTGCAGACCATCATGAGCCTCGTGGCTTCGGGCCTTGGCGTGGGGCTGGTGGCGAGCGTGTCGCGGCTGATGATGCCGCGCGGCATCCGCTGCCTCTCGCTCAGCGACAACCCCCGGGGTTTCACGTCGGCATCGCGCTGGCCTTGCGGCCAGACGGCAACACGCGCGCCGTGGAGCATTTCACCGGGCACACGCTGCGTTTTTCCACCGTGCCGCGCGACGACCGGAGCAATCCGGACAGCCCGGTCTAGGGCAGGCCCCCATCAACGCGCGCCCACCGGCAATCACTCCGTCGTCATCTTCTTCACGCTGGTGATCGCGTAACGCTTCTTGCTGAGCTGCTCGCCCGGCTTCTCGATGCCATATTCAGGCCAGCTCTCCAGATCTTCGTTGAGGTCGATGCCGCGCGCCTCGTCGTGCCATTCCCAATCCGTCACTTCCTGAGGAATGGGCTCGTTGTGGGGCACGGCAAGATGGGAAAACTTGCCTTCGGCTTCCGGGCGGCGAAATACATCTACGAGCATGGATTGATCCTTAAGGTGTGCTGAAAATTTGAGCAATAGAGCGTTTACTCTAAACGCCGCCGGGTAGGGATCCTGTAGGAAAACATCGGTACGCGGTCCATCGCACTTGACTCAAGGCAAGTGGATGATTTGTCATGTGTCACACAATGAAATGGCTTTTGCGTCCTCTTTTCAGACATTCCGCCATGACCTCCTCCGATACCGGTTCCACCTCGCCTTCGCTGCCCGGCTCCCCAGATTGTGACGTACTGATCGTCGGCGGCGGTCCGGCCGGGCTCTCGTTGTCGATTGCGCTGTCCGAGGCGGGTTTCACGAGCATCGTCGTGGAGCAGCAGGCTGCGGCCACGCTCGCAAATCCGCCCGTGGACGGCCGCGAAATCGCACTCACCCATCCGAGCGTCGAATGGCTCAGGAGGCTGGGCTCCTGGTCGGAACTGGCTGCGCACGAAATCGGCCGCATTCGCGAGGCCCACGTGCACGACGGCCCGGTGAACGGCATCGCCGGCATGCGCCTCGATGCCGTGGGCAGTGGCGAGGAGCATCTCGGCTGGATCGTGCCCAACGACGCGCTGCGCCGCTCCGCCTACGCGGTGGCCGCACGCTGCCGGAACGTGCAGATTCTCGACGGCGCGAGGGTGCTGGGCGTGAGGTCCTCCAAGGACTGCGCCACCATCGACTACCAGTGCTCCGATCAAGCGGTCGCCTCATTGCGCGCTGCGCTCGTCGTGGCCGCCGACAGCCGGTTTTCGGCCACGCGCCGCCAGCTCGGTGTGGGCGCGCGGATGACCGACTTTGGCCGCACCGTGATCGTCTGCCGCATGCAGCACGAAGCCCCACACCATGACATCGCGCACGAATGTTTTGGCTACGAGCGCACGCTGGCCATTTTGCCGCTACCGAACGATCCGCAGACCGGCGCCCACCTGTGCTCCGCCGTGGTGACGGCAGACAGCGCCGAAGCGCACAAACTGATGAGCCTGTCGCCCGAGGCGTTCACGGCCCAGGTGCAATCGCAATTCGACGGGCGACTCGGAAAAATGCAGCTCATGGGCGAGCGCCATGCCTATCCGCTGGTCGCCGTCTACGCAGAGCGCTTTGCAGGGCGCCGCTTTGCGCTCGTGGGCGACGCCGCCGTCGGCATGCATCCCGTCACCGCGCATGGCTACAACCTCGGTCTGGCAAGCGTGCGCGGGCTGACCGAGGCATTGCAGCAGGCGCGCAAGCTCGGCACCGATCTGGGCGACGGCGCGCATCTGCGCCAGTTTGCTGACCGCCACCACCGCCACGCCTGGCCCATCTATCAGGGCACGAACAGCGTCGTGCGCCTGTTCACCCATGCAGGGCCGTTGCCACGCCTGCTGCGCCAATGCGTTCTCAAGGGCGCCGACATTCTGCCGCCCGTGAAGGCCGCCATCGTGCAACAGCTCACCGGGCGCGGTCTGTTCGCGATGGGCGGCGGCGCTTCCCTGGCAAGCGGCTCGCGCGCCCACCGGCATTTCACGCAGCGATAGGGGCCGCCGGATCGGCCGTGCGCGAAAGTTCCCGCGGATTGTTTTGGTATCCGAAACGATCAGTTGTCAAATAGGTAGTTTTTTTCGATTCTTGATTCCAATAAAGTTCATACATCGACTCGACACACCAACGAGCGAGACATTGAACGAACAAGGGAGTCACCAACCTGGACCCCGAAGTTCCAAGCAAAACCCATCAGGTTGAATCGCAAAGAAAAGGAATGAACATCATGAAGAACCTTATCCGCTCCGCCGCCGTAGTTGCCCTGATGAGCCTCGGCGCAGTCGCCGCCCAAGCCCAAGTGCAAAGCGCAGAAGCCGGCTTTGCCGCCGAAATCGCCAGCGCTCAAAGCAGCCTGTCGCGCCAGCAGGTCGGCAGCGAATTCGTGCAGGCTCGCCAGGGTGGCAAGCTGCAACTGGCCCACGGTGATGCCTACGCACCCGTCAACAGCATCAAGTCCGCATCGCTGCTGGACCGCGCCGACGTGAAGGCTCAGGCCGTCGCCGCCAACCAGCACGGACATCTGCTCTCGCAAGGCGTCTCGGTGCAGTAAACCCGACCCCGAAGCTCCAGGGCGGGTTCACTCCGCCTCAAGGAGCTGCATGAATCAGCGGGCGAGTCCTCCGGGGCTCGCCCGTTTCGCGTTGCTGGGGCGTCTGACTGAGCCGCGTGGCAAGTCCCTTGCAGGGCGCGCCGGGGGCCGAACGGGGATAATTCCGGTCTCCCGCCCTGCGATTTCCACGATCCGAAGACAACGCCCACATGCCCGCCACCACCCAGCGTGTGCTGTCGATCATCCCGCCGATGACGCAGTTGAACACGCCCTACCCGTCCACCGCCTATCTCACCGGATTCCTGCGCTCGCGCGGAATCGACGCGGTGCAGGAGGATCTGGCGCTGGCGCTGGTGCTGCGGCTGTTGTCCAGAGCGGGACTGCAACAGGTGGCCGAGCGCATCGCGCAGATGCCGCCCGCGCTGCAAAGCCCCGCCGTGCAGTTCTTCGCGCAGCATGGTGACCGCTACCTCGCGACCATCGCGCCGGTGATTGCATTTCTCCAGGGGCGCGACACCACGCTTGCGCACCGCATCGTCGGCCGCACCTATCTTCCCGAGGGGCCGCGCTTTGCGTCGCTCGACGTGTATGTCGACGATGAGGGCGGCGATCCGCTCGGTTGGGCGTTCGGCGCGCTGGGCCTCACGGATCGTGCCAAGCATCTCGCGACGCTGTATCTCAACGATCTCGCCGACGTGTTGCGCGACGCCGTGGACGAGCGCTTCGAATTCGTGCGCTATGCCGAATCGCTCGCGGCAAGCCAGCCGAGCTTTGACCCGCTGGCCGGGGCGCTGGCCGCTGCGCCTTCGCTGGTCGATGAATCGCTCACGCAGCTCACGCTCGACGCCGTGCAAACGCACCGGCCCGACGTGGTGCTGCTGTCCGTGCCGTTTCCCGGTTCGGTCTATGCGGCCTTTCGCATCGCGCAAACCATCAAGGCCCGGCATCCGCACATCACGACCGTGCTCGGCGGCGGTTTCGTGAACACCGAACTGCGCGAACTCGCCGAGCCGCGCGTGTTCGACTACTTCGATTTCGTCACGCTCGATGCGGGCGAGCGCCCGCTGCTCGCGCTGCTCGAACATCTGCGCGGCGAGCGCGGCGCATCGCGGCTGGTGCGCACCTTCATGCGCGACGCGGCGAGCGCGGAAGTCCGCTACGTCAACATGATGGAGGCCGACATCGCGTTCGCCGAAATCGGCACGCCGACCTGGGACGGCTTGCCGCTCGACAAATACCTGTCGCTGCTCGACATGCTCAACCCCATGCACCGCCTGTGGAGCGATGGCCGCTGGAACAAGCTCACGGTTGCGCACGGTTGCTACTGGAAGAAATGCAGTTTCTGCGACGTGGGGCTCGACTACATCGGCCGCTACGAAGGCGCAAGCGCCAGCGTGCTGGCCGACCGCATCGACGCCATCGTCGGCGAAACCGGCCAGACCGGCTTTCACTTCGTCGACGAGGCCGCGCCGCCCAAGGCGCTCAAGGCGCTGGCGCACGAACTCATCGAGCGCAACACCGACATCTCGTGGTGGGGCAATGTGCGCTTCGAGAAAACCTTCACGCCCGACCTTGCGAACCTGCTCGCCGACAGCGGCTGCATCGCGATCTCGGGTGGGCTGGAGGTCGCATCCGACCGGTTGCTCGAGCTGATGAAAAAAGGCGTCTCGGTCGATCAGGTCGCGCGCGTCACCAAGGCCTTCAGCGACGCGGGCATTCTGGTGCACGCCTACCTGATGTACGGCTTTCCGACGCAGACCGTGCAGGACACGGTCGATGCGCTCGAGTACGTGCGCCAGCTCTTTGAAAACGGCTGCATCCAGAGCGGCTTTTTCCACCGCTTCGTCTGCACCGTGCACTCGCCCGTCGGCATGAATCCGGCGGAATACGGCGTCGAACTGCTGCCACTGCCAGCCACCCGCTTCGCGCGCAACGACGTGGGTTTCGTCGATCCGACCGGCGTCGATCACGACGCGCTCGGAGCCTGCCTGAAGAAAGCGATCTACAACTTCATGCACGGCATCGGCGTGGAAGACGACGTGCGCATGTGGTTTCCGTTCAAGGTGCCGAAGACCACGGTGAAGCGCGACCGGATCGCGAGGGCGCTTGAGCAGCAGCAGCGCTGAGGGCCTGCGCGGCGCCTGAAATTTTCCCTATCGCGCGCGTTTGCCTCGCGGCGTTATGCCCTACCATCGCCTCACTTTGTCAAAAACGGTAGCGGGAGCGTGCGATGGGTTTCTTCAACTGGACCGAAAGGTCTCCACAGGTTCTGCAATCGGGTGGCGTGATCGGGCCGGATGAGCGGCTGCCGTGGCCGCAGACCGGACTGATGGGCATTCAGCATGTGATCGCGATGTTCGGCTCGACGGTACTCGCGCCGATTCTCATGGGGTTCGATCCGAACATGGCGGTGTTCATGAGCGGCATCGGCACGCTGATCTTCTTCCTGATCACGGGCGGGCGGGTGCCGAGCTATCTGGGTTCGAGCTTCGCATTCATCGGCGTGGTGATCGCCGCGACGGCCTATTCCGGCAAGGGGCCGAATGCCAACATCGGTGTGGCCCTGGGCGGCATCATTGCCTGCGGGGCGGTGTATACGCTCGTCGGAGTGATCGTTCAGTGCGTCGGCACCCGCTGGATCGAGCGCTTCATGCCGCCGGTGGTGACCGGCGCCATCGTGGCGGTGATCGGGCTGAATCTCGCGGGAATTCCGGTCAAGAACATGGCGTCGAACAACTTCGAGAGCTGGATGCAGGCGCTCACCTTCGTTTGCGTGGGGCTGGTGGCGGTGCTCACGCGCGGCATGATGCAGCGCCTCCTGATCCTGATCGGCCTGCTGATCGCCTCGGTGCTGTACGCGGTGCTCACGAACGGGCTCGGCATGGGCAAGCCGCTCGATCTGTCGGGCGTGATCAATGCGCCCTGGTTCGGCATGCCGAGCTTCCATGCGCCGGTGTTCGAGGCGCAGGCGATGCTGCTGATCGTGCCGGTGGTGGTGATTCTGGTGGCCGAGAACCTGGGCCACATCAAGGCCGTGACAGCCATGACCGGCAAAAACCTCGACCCCTACATGGGCCGCGCCTTCATCGGCGACGGCATTGCGACCATGGTCAGCGGCGGCGTGGGCGGCACGGGCGTGACGACCTATGCCGAGAACATCGGCGTGATGGCAGCGACCAAGATCTATTCGACCGCCGTGTTCCTGGTCGCCGCGCTGATCGCGGTGCTGCTCGGTTTCTCGCCCAAATTCGGCGCGCTCATCCAGGCCATTCCGCTGCCGGTGATGGGAGGCGTGTCCATCGTCGTGTTTGGTCTGATCGCGATTGCCGGAGCCAAGATCTGGGTGGAGAACAGGGTCGACTTCTCACAGAACAAGAACCTGATCGTGGCGGCCATCACGCTGATCCTCGGCACCGGTGACTTCACCCTCAAATTCGGCCAGTTCGCGCTCGGAGGCATCGGTACCGCGACCTTTGGGGCGATCATTCTGTACGCCCTGCTCGATCGCAAGGAAGCCCGATGAAACCGGGAGCTGTCAGTTGTTCGTAAGATGCGGGTTTTTACCAGGTAGCTCACTCCCCGGCTGCTAACATCCGGGGCTGATCTTCAGATGTCACAGGGGCGCATTCCACGCCCCTGCTGTTTTTTTCAGCCCGGAGTCCGCTTCCATGACCACCCCCTCTTCCCGCATCCTGCACGCCGGTCTGCGCCAGAAAATCATGTCGGCCGAGCAGGCCGCCGCGTTGATCGACCCAGGGGCCAACGTCGGCATGAGCGGGTTCACCGGGGCCGGCTATCCCAAGGCGATACCGGCCGCGCTCGCACAGCGCATTTCCGCCGAACACGCCGCCGGCAATCCGTTTCGCATCAGCATCTGGACGGGCGCGTCCACTGCACCCGAACTCGATGGCGCACTCGCTCAGGTCGACGGCATCGAGATGCGCCTGCCGTTTCAGTCCGATCCGGTCTGCCGCGCCAAGATCAACTCCGGCGCAATGCACTTTGCCGACATGCACCTGTCGCATGTTGCGCAGCACGCGTGGTTCGGTTTTCTGGGCAAGCTCAGCGTTGCGGTGATCGAGGTCACCGCGATCAATGCCGACGGCACGCTCGTGCCCACCATGGCGGTGGGCAACAACAAGACCTGGCTTGACCTGGCCGACAAGGTCATCCTCGAAGTGAACTATCGCCTGCCCATGGCCGTGGACGGCATGCACGACATCTACTACGGAACCGCGCTGCCGCCCCACCGCAAGCCCATCATGCTGAGCGCGCCGAATGACCGCATCGGCGAGACCACGCTGCGCTGCGATCCCGACAAGGTGATCGCCATCGTGGAAACCGACAGCCCCGACCGCAACACCACGTTTGCCGCGCCGGATGCCGTGTCCGCGCGCATCGCCGAACACATCATCGACTTTCTCGGCCATGAGGTGCGCAAGGGCCGCCTGCCCAACGACCTGCTGCCATTGCAGTCGGGCGTGGGCAACGTCGCCAATGCCGTGCTTGCAGGACTGCAGCAGTCGCCGTTCGAAAACCTCACGGGCTACACCGAGGTGTTGCAGGACGGCATGCTCGACTTGCTGCGCTCGGGCAAGATGCGTTCGGCATCGGCAAGCGCCATTTCCCTCAGTAGCTCGGCGCTCGCCGATTTTCTCGACAACATCGATTTCTACCGCGACCGCATCGTGCTGCGGCCACAGGAAATCAGCAACCACCCGGAAGTGGTGCGCCGCCTCGGCGTCGTGGCGATGAACTCGATGATCGAGGCGGATATCTACGGCAATATCAACTCCACGCACGTGATGGGTTCGAGCATGATGAACGGCATCGGCGGCTCGGGCGACTTTGCGCGCAACGGTTTTCTGTCGTTCTTCGTCACGCCCTCGGTGGCCAAGGGGGGCGGGATCAGTTGCATCGTGCCGATGTGCTCGCACGTCGATCACACGGAGCACGACACGCAGGTCATCGTCACCGAGCAGGGACTGGCCGACCTGCGCGGCCTCTCACCACGCCAGCGCGCGCAGATCGTGATCGACCAATGCGCACACCCGGACTTCCGCCCGATGCTCCAGGACTATTTCGATCGCGCGCAGCAAAGCGGCGGACAGCACACGCCCCACATCCTGAGCGAGGCACTGTCGTGGCATGACCGGTGTCTGAAAACGGGAACGATGAAGGTCTGACCGGGCCTCCGTCACCCGGCAGCGAAAAGGGGCCTTTCGGCCCCTTCTCGTTTCTTCAAGTGCGGCGCGCCCCGTGTATCAGGCGAGAAAGCGCCCGCCGTTGCCGAGCACGCCGAGGTCGATGAAGCGCGAGCCGACATACGGCGCCTGGCTGCCGAAGTCCACCATGAATCCGCCCAGATCCCATTGCCGGATGCTCGCGAGCGCCGAGCGCAGCTTGGCCGGGCTGGGCTCCTTGCCCGCGCGCTCAAGGCCTTCGATCAGCACCCGCGCATTCACGTAGGCTTCGAGACTGCCTTGCGAGAATTCGTTGTGTCCCTTGGCGCGCATGGCGCTCTGGTAGTCGCGCACCAGTTGCAGGCGTGGGCGGTACGGGTCGGGCACGATCATCGTCAACGCGAGGCCGCTGCCATCGTCGCCCAGCTTGGCCAGACTGTTGCCCGGCATGGTCACCGACAGGCCCGCCATCAACACGCCCGGCGCGCGCTTCCTCAGGCCCCTGACCAGCTCAATCGACACCGCGCCGGCCGTCGCCAGCAGCAGCGCGGCAGGTCGGGCGTTGGCCACCTGCTTGAGCACGGCGTCGAGGTTGGAGCCGTCGGTGGCGATGGCCGCCTCCATGGCCGGTTCCATCTTGTCACTGGCCAGCGCCTTCTGCGCATCGGCATTGACTTCGCGGCCATAGCCGTTGTCCTGGTAGATCACGCCGATGCTCTTGAGGCCCATGCCCGTCAGTCGCTTGACCAGACGCTGCGTCTCGTCCGTGTAGCTCGCGCGCACGTGGAACACGTTGCGCGAACCCTTGCGCAGCGACGACGCGCCGGTGATCGGTGCGACATACGGCAGTCCCGCATCTTCGATCAACGGCAGGATGGCGGTATTGTTGGGCGTGCCCACGCACGACAACAGGCCGAGCACCGAACCGTTACCGAGCATCTTCTTGACGTTGTCCACGGTGCGATCCGGCACATAGGCGTCGTCCAGGAGCTGCAATTGGACACCCCGGCCATGCACACCGCCCTGCGCATTCAGTTGCGCAAACGCGGCTCCGGCGCCCTGCTGAATGTCGCTGCCGAATCCCGCCAGCGGACCGGTGACAGCCGCCGAGCAACCGATCGTCACCGACTTGGCGCTCAGCCCCGGAACGTCCTGCGCAGCGGCGGTTTTAATGAAAGCCGGAGCGGCCGACAGTGCGGCCACGCCCGATGCGAGAGAAACAAATTGGCGGCGTTGCATGGTGAAATCCGTCCCTTCGATGACAGCGCGTGCTGGCAAATATCATCGAATGTGAATATATGTTAATAAATATACAATTCGTGATTTTGTGGCGCGACTAGCTACCGGATGTGCCAACAAGTTCGCAAATCACGCCATATGCCAAAGGGTCAGCGGCCAACCTCGGGAAGACCCGTACAGGGTAAAACCAAAACCCGCCTTGGCGCACCCGTGGGGCGCGGCAAGGCGGGCTTGGCTGCCCTCCTCCCGGCGTCAACCGGGAGGAAAAGAAAGAGTCACTCAGTTCGCCGGCTTGTCGCTCAACTCCGCCAGATTCTTCTTGAGCTCGTCGCTCATCGTCATGTTCAGCGGTGTGTTCGTCGGTGGAATCGGTTGCAGGAACCACTTGTCGTAGAGCTTGGTGAACGCGCCCGACTTCATCATTCCGCCGATCACGCCATCCACGAGCTTCTTGAACTCGGGATCGTTCTTGCGCACCATGCAGGCATAGGGCTCGACTTGCAGCGCGTCGGCAACGACCTCGTAGTCGCCCGGGTTCTTGGCGTTCGCCATCAGGCCGAACAGCAGCACGTCGTCCATGCCGAACGCCACGGCGCGATCCTGCTGCACCTGCAGGAAGCCATCGGCGTGGTCCTTGGGCATGATGATGTTGAGATCGAGGCCCTTGTCGGCGCTGTACTTGCGCATCACCTGCAGATTCGTGGTGCCCGAGGTGATGGCGACGGTCTTGCCCTTGAGGTCGGCGTAGTTCTTCACGCCCGAGCTTTTCTTCACGAGCAGGCGCGTGCCGGTGTAGAAGTGGTTGATCGCGAAGTCCACTTCCTTGCCGCGCGTCGAGTTGTTGGTGGTGGAGCCGCACTCCAGATCGATGGTGCCGTTGGAGAGCAGCGGAATGCGGTTCTGCGAGGTGACTGCCTGCCACTTCACTTCGAGATTCGGCTTGCCTACGGCCTTTTTCACGGCTTCGGCAATCGCCTCGGACATCTCCACGGTCATGCCGACGCGCTTGCCTGCGTCGAGATAGCTGAACGGCACGGACGACTCGCGATAGGCCAGCGTGATGTAGCCATTTTCGCGCACCTTGGATAAGGTGTCGGCATGCGCCGTGGCCAGGCATGCAAGGCCCAGCGACGCGCAGAGCAGTGTGGTTCTAAATTTCATGCGGACTCCCGAGGTGGATGTTGAAACGACCGGCCAGTTTATGGACTGCCGTGCCACCTGTGCGATGCAAAATGCAGAACCATCCATGCCGCAGGGTTATGACTCCAAGGGTTATCACCGAGGCAAGGCGGGCTGCGAGGCTTGAACGGGCATTGCACGGACTGGTAGCGCGACCAACACAAGGGTAAACGATAGGACCTATAACATCAGGGCATACCCTATACGCAAAACACCATGCGACGCAGCTACGGCACCGCACTACAGTGTCCGTCGCAATGAAAAATGAGCAATCAAGGCACGTCTGCATCGTCGGCGCAGGCATCACCGGCCTCGCCACGGCCTACGCGCTTCAGCAGGCGGGGCATCGCGTCACCGTGATCGAACGCGCCACGCAACCCGCAGCCGGCGCCAGCGGCGGCAACGGCGCGCAACTGAGCTATTCATACGTGCAGCCGCTGGCAGATCCAGGCATCTGGAAGATGTTGCCCAAGCTGCTGCTCGAAAAAGATTCGCCGCTCCAATTTCGCCCGCAGATCGATCCGCAGCAGTGGTCCTGGGGGTTGAGGTTTCTGGGCGCATGCAATCGCCAGACCTCGCAGAACAGCACGCGCAAGCTGCTCACGCTGGCGGCACAGAGCCGCGTTGCCTTCGAGGCCGCGCTGCAACGCGAGGCGCTGCACTGCGATCACCACACACCCGGCAAGCTGGTGCTCTACGCCACGCAGCAAGGACTCGACGATGCAGCGCGGCAGGTGCGGTTGCAGGCCACCCTGGGCGGTGCCACGCAACGCATCGTCAATGCAGCCGAGGTCGCGCGGCTGGAGCCGGCGCTGGCCGCCTATTCGACACGCATCGCCGGAGCGGTCTACACGCCCAGCGAAAGCGCGGCCGATTGCCGCATGCTGTGCGAGCAGCTTTCCGCTCTGCTCGGCAAGCGCGGTGCCGCGCTGCATTACGGCGCCCAGGTGTTGACCTATGACGTGCGCGGCGGGGCCATCCAGTCGCTGCGCACCTCTGCGGGAGACCAGATCCACGCCGACGATTTCGTGCTCGCCACCGGCTGGGAAAGCGCGGAGCAGGCGCGCAGGTTGGGCGTGCACATTCCGGTATATCCGCTCAAGGGCTACAGCATCACCGTCGATGCGGCGCAGGCGCTGCGGGCCTCGCCGCATGCCGCGCCCGACATCAGCGTGACCGACACCGCGCGCAAGGTGGTCTTTGCGCGGCTGGGGGCGCGCGTGCGGGTCGCGGGCATGGTCGAGATCGTGGGACGCGACACGGGCATCGAGCCCGGGCGCATCACCAGTCTCGCGGATTCGACACGCGAGGTGTTCCCGCAATTGCCGCAGCACGGCGACCTGCGACCCTGGACCGGCATGCGCCCCGCCACGCCCACGGGGCTGCCGATCACCGGCAGACAGCCCGGCGGGCCACGCAATCTCTGGATGCAGACGGGCCACGGCGCGTTGGGGCTGACGCTCGCGTTTGGATCAGCGACGGAACTGCTCAGGCAGATGATGAATCAGGCCTGAATTTTCGAGGCGCGCGCAGAGGTCTCGCCCGCGAGTGTCTCGCGCAGTGCCCTTCGCATTTCCTGCGTCATCGCGCGCGCCAGCACGGAGCCGGGCCGCTGCGCGAGGCGCAGCGCATTCACCGCCACGGTGATCTGCGGCCTGAGCGGCACCACGTGCACCTTGTCGAGATCGGCGGACATGGCGGTGCAGCCGTCGACGATGGCCACGCCCAGGCCGTACTCGGCCATGGACAAGGCGGCGTGATAGGTCTGCACCGTCACCACCGGCGAGAGTCCGACGCCGTGATCGCGGCAAGCCTGCTGGATGCGGATACCGAGCGGGTCCTTGCCATCGAGCGCAACAACGGGCAGGCCCGCGAGTTCTTCGAGCGCCAGTGCTTCGCCGCCCCGCATGCGCGAGGCGGGAAGCAGGCCCCTGGGCAGCGCGCAGAACATGTCGACCTCGGCCAGCGATTCATGCTCCAGCGCGGGCTGGCGCACCGAACTGATCACGAAGCCCACGTCGCCTTCCTGAAGCAGCAGCGCCGTGACCACCTGCGGCGTGTGCAGCGCCTGCACGTTGACCTGCACCTCGGGATATTTCTGGCGGAATCCGGCCACCGCGCGTGGCAGCACTTCGCGGCTCAGCGCAAACACCGTGAGCACGTTGAGCCGGTCATTGACCTGGCCGTGGCGCAGATTGGCGGCAAGCCGCTGCACCTCGTCGAGTTGCTCGAACAGTTTTTCGATGTGCGGAAACAGCGCCAGCGCTTCATTGGTCGGTGTGAGACGCCCGCGCGCGCGCTGGAACAGCGCAAAGCCCAGTTGCAACTCGGCGTGCTGCAGGGTGCGGCTCACCGCCGGTTGCGTCACGTTGATGAGCCGCGCGGCGGCACTCACGCTGCCGGTCTGCATGACGGCGTTGAAAACCTCGATGTGCCGCAAGCGCATGGCCGTCTTACCGCTTCACGCCCGCGTCACTCGTGCGTGCTGGCCGCGCGTGCGAGGCGCTCGCTTTTCCAGTAGATATCGTCGCCGCCATCGACGCGATTGAGCACGCGCGCCAGCACGAACAGCAGATCGGACAGGCGATTCAGATACTGGCGCGGCGCGGCGCGAACGCTCTCGCTGTCCTGAAGCGCGACCACGGCCCGCTCGGCGCGGCGCGCAACGGTGCGGCACACATGGGCCTGCGCTGCGGCGCGCGTGCCTGCGGGCAGAATGAATTCCTGGAGACGCGGCAGTTGCGCGTTGTAGTGCGCGAGCGCGTTGTCGAGCTGCAAGAGCCCATCGTCCTTGAGCAGTTCAAAGCCCGGGATCGACAGCTCGCCGCCCAGATTGAAGAGCTGGTGCTGTACGTCGAAGAGCAGTTCGCGCACTTCGTCAGGCAGTGTTTCGCAAAGCAGCAGACCGATGTGCGAATTGAGTTCATCGACGTCCCCCATGGCATGCGGACGACCACTGTTCTTGGACACGCGTGTGTTGTCCCCAAGGCCGGTAGTGCCATCGTCGCCGGTACGGGTCGCAATCTGTGTCAAACGGTTACCCATGGGATGTGATCTCCTCAGTTGCTACGCAAGTTCTCCATTGTGCTTTACAACAAGGCGGCAAATGAGGAGGCGAGCAACAACGGGCAAAAGTGCTGGATCGCTTGCCTGTGCTGCGGTGCAATAGAGCCGTGTTCAACATCTTTTGGAGTTCCAGACCATGAATCAGTCGAAGCAACGTCGTATGCCACGCACCTGGTTTGATGCCCGAAGTGTCATGCTGTTCGCGGCCTTCACGGTGGGCGGCGCAGCGGTTCAGGCCCAGACCGCGCCCGCACGGGATACCCGCACTGCCCAGACCAGCCAAGCCAAACAATCCGGCACCACCATCGGCCCGTCCGCAGCCCCCGCCACCCGCGAGCAAAAGCCCGCACCGGCGCAGCCAGCCACCACACCAGCACCCGTCAAGGACAGCAGCCAGCGGTGACGCCGACTCACGGGATCGCGCAGCAGCACAGAGTTCCTGACACCGCATTGCAGAACACAGGTAGAGATGTTCGTTCCGCACTGACGGTAGAAACCCGTTCGCGTTGTACTCCAGGGCGCGAACGGGTTTTTGTTTTTTCCAAGCCTCCAAAGCAACGGCATGGTTATCCACAGGGGTGTGGCGGCCTGCGAAATCTAGAATGGGCATCCGTTCCATCAGCCTGTCCCGGAGAACCGCATGAACGCCCCACCGACGCCTCCCACCTGCTGCCCAAACTGCAACTGCGCCCCGTGCCGCAGGCGTTTCTGGATGCGCTCGCGCAGCGGTTCGGCACACAGTTCTCTGCGGCCCAGGCGGTACGCGAACAGCATGGTCGCGACGAAGGCTCGCTCCAGGCGCCTCCTCCGTCGGCCGTGGTGTTTGCCGAAAGCACCGAGGACGTGGCCGACGCGGTCAGGCTCGCATCAGAGTACGAGGTCCCCGTGATCCCCTACGGCGCGGGCTCGTCGCTCGAAGGGCATCTGCTGGCGATCCAGGGCGGCATCAGCATCGATGTGAGCCGCATGAACAAGATTCTCTCGGTCGATGCCGATGACCTCACCGTCACCGTGCAGCCCGGCATCACGCGCAAGCAACTCAACGAGGCGATCAAGGACACGGGACTGTTTTTTCCAATCGATCCGGGCGCGGACGCGAGCATCGGCGGCATGTCCTCGACGCGCGCCAGCGGCACCAATGCCGTGCGCTACGGCACGATGCGCGAGAACGTGCTGGCGCTCCAGGTCGTCACCGCCAACGGCGAGGTGATCCGCACCGGCACGCGCGCCAGGAAAAGCGCAGCGGGCTACGACCTCACGCGACTGCTCGTGGGCAGCGAAGGCACGCTGGGCATCTTCACCGAAATCACCGTGCGCCTGTATCCGCTGCCCGAAGCGGTGAGCGCCGCGATCTGCTCGTTCCCGAGCATCGAAGCGGCCGTGCGCACCGTGATCCAGACCATACAGCTCGGCGTGCCGATTGCGCGCGTGGAACTGATCGACGCGAATTCGGTGCGCATGGTGAATGCGCACAGCAAGCTCACGCTGCGCGAGGAACCCTTGCTGCTCATGGAATTCCACGGCTCGCCCGCTGGCGTGCAGGAACAGGCCGAGAGCGTGCAGGAACTCGCCAAGGAGTGGGGCGGTCAATCGTTCGAATGGGCCACCACGCCGGAGGAACGCACGCGTCTCTGGACCGCGCGCCACAACGCCTATTTCGCCGCCCTGCAATCGCGCCCGGGCTGCCGCGCGATCAGCACCGACACCTGCGTGCCGATCAGCCGGCTGGCCGACGCGCTGCTCGATTCGGTGCAGGAAGCGGACGACAGCGGCATTCCGTATTTTCTCGTGGGCCACGTGGGCGACGGCAATTTCCATTTCGGCTACCTGATCGACCCCGGCATTCCCGAAGAACGCGTGAAGGCCGAGGCGCTCAATCACCGGCTCGTCGAACGCACGATCCGGCTCGGCGGCACCTGCACTGGCGAGCACGGCATAGGCATCCACAAGATCGGCTTTCTGCTGGAGGAAACCGGTGCCGGCGCGGTGGACATGATGCGCACCATCAAGCAGGCGCTCGATCCCAAAAACATTCTCAATCCCGGCAAGATCTTCACGCTGTGACGGGAGCATGAGCCGCGGGCGGCGGACAATCGCGCGCCGCTTGCAGGGAAAACCGTTTGGGCGAAACGCGCGCTGCTGCTACCCTTGCAGTCCATGCGAGCACTTCATTGCCTGATGCTGGCTGCCGCCGTGCTGATTGCGGGTTGCAGTTCCACACCGACTCCTCATTCCTCGCGCTCTTCGGGCAGGGCGTTTCACGGCTCTCGTCCGAGCAGGCCGACGACATCGCGATCCACGCGATGGGCCTGGTCGGCACGCCGTATCGCTATGGCGGCAATACGCCGGACAGCGGATTCGATTGCAGCGGCCTCATCGGCTATGTCTACCGCAGCCGCGCGGGCGTATCACCGCCGCGCACGGTGGCGCAACTCGATGAATTCGGCCAGGCCATCTCCAAAAGCGACTTGCGCGTGGGCGATCTGGTGGTGTTCGGGCGCGGCACGCCGACGCACGCTGGCATCTACGTCGGAGAAGGGCGCTTCGTGCACGCGCCCTCCACGGGGGCACGGTGCGGCTGGATTCGCTCAGCTCCAAATACTGGGCCAGGCAGCCGACGGTCTATCGGCGGTTCTAGGCACGAACGCCGCCACCCGATGTGACGATGACGCTCACTGCTTTGACCGGCCAAGGCTCGCCCGGAGCCGGGTAATCGCATTGCGGGACAATGGAGGCACCATGACTCAGACCATCATCCCCACGTCGTCCTCCGCATCTGCGAAGCCCAAGATTTCCACGCTGGACACCACGCGCATCGACGACGTGCGCATCAAGCAGGTCCGCCCCCTGGTCACGCCCGCGTTGCTACAGGAATGGCTGCCCACGCCGCCCTCGGCGCTGGACGTGGTCGAGCACAGCCGCGCCGCGATCTCGCGCGTGCTCCATGGCCAGGACGACCGCCTTGTCGTCGTGGTCGGCCCGTGCTCGATCCACGACCACGACCAGGCCATGGAATACGCCTGCAAACTCAAGACGCAGGCCGAGGCTCTGGCCAGTGAGTTGATCGTCGTGATGCGCGTGTATTTCGAGAAGCCACGCACCACGGTCGGCTGGAAGGGCTACATCAACGATCCGCACATGGACGGCAGCTTTGCCATCAACGAGGGCGTGCAGATGGCCCGTGCGCTGCTGCTCGACATCCTCGAACTCGGCCTGCCCGTGGCAACCGAATTCCTCGATCTGCTGTCGCCGCAATTCATCAGCGACCTCGTGAGCTGGGGCGCAATCGGCGCGCGCACGACCGAGAGCCAGAGCCATCGCCAGCTCGCGAGCGGCCTGTCATGCCCCGTGGGTTTCAAGAACGGCACGGACGGCGGCGTCAAGGTGGCATCGGACGCCATCCTCGCCGCCGAGTCGGTCCATGCCTTCATGGGTATGACCAAGATGGGCCAAAGCGCCATCTTCGAGACACGCGGCAACAAGGACTGCCACGTCATCCTGCGCGGTGGCAAGCAGCCCAACTACAGCGCCGAAGACGTCAATGCCGCCTGCGAACTGCTGAAGAAATCGGGACTGCGCGAGCAGGTGATGATCGACCTCTCGCACGCCAACAGCAGCAAGCAGCACGCACGCCAGATCGTCGTCGCCGAAGACGTCGCCAGGCAGGTCGCCGAGGGCGACTCGCGCATCATGGGTCTGATGATCGAGAGCCACCTGGAGGAAGGCCGTCAGGACATCGTGGAAGGGCAGGAACTCCGGCACGGCGTGTCGGTGACCGACGCCTGCATCAGCTTTGACCAGACCGTGCCGGTACTCGAACAGTTGGCGCAGGCCGTGCGGGCAAGGCGCGAGAAGCGGGCAGGGCGCTGAGCCTCGCGTTCTCTCCATGCACTACCGGTGCAGCAGTGCGAGAAACTGCTGCGCGGGCTTGCTGAGTGGCAAGTAAAAGAACGGTGATCGCCTGTTGGCACGGTGCTGAATTTCCAGAACCCTGCATCTCCCCGGTTCCTGCACAATGACCCGGAGCGATGGCAGCCATGCCGATATGGGAGACCGAGAAGATGACGATGCGAAAAGCCTTTCTGCGCCACCTTGTACCGGCCATGGCCCTGTTTTGCGCGCTCCCCGGCTGGGCCGCTCGTGAGTTCACGCCGCAGGCCGGGCTGTGGATGATTCCCTCGGAAAACAATGGCCAGCCGGGGCGTGGTTTCTCGCTCGACGTGCAGGGCCATACGGCGTTTCTGCAGGTGTTCAACTACGAGCAGAGCGGCGCGGGCACGTTTCATACTGCCGTGGGACAACTCGACGACGCGGCGTCGATGACCGTGCCGCTGCTGCGCTTCAAGGGCGGTCGCTATCTCGGTGGTCCCGCGCAAGACGCCGTGTCGAACGGTACGGCTGGAAACGTCGCGGTGAGGTTCACCGACGGGCTCAATGGCACCGTACAGTTTCCGGGCGAACCTGTGCAGCCGATTGCGCGGTTCCTGGTGCCCGAGAAGCTTCCGTATTGGTGGACACAGCTTTCGGACGATCCCCTCAAAGGCACCAGACGACGATGGGGATTTCAGGGTGTGACGATGGCGGCCGATGGCTCACACAGGCTTTGGGAAGGCCTGTTGCGGCTCGACGAGAGCGGCGCACTCACACTCACGGCGAGCCCCATGCCTGGAGAACTGAATTCAACCGGTCCGGCTCACGATTCTCTGCACTGCACACTGGATCGATCAACGCAGGCGCTGGACTGCACGGCCCCTGACTTCGACGACGGCGCTGCGCCCGTGCCGAGTGCGCTGGACATCCAGCGTGTTCGTCTTCGCCCCCTCGGCCGCGACATTGTGGGCGTGATTCAGCCAAAGTCGGCGCCGGGCGCGCGCTGGACGCTGAATGGCTGGAGCTTGGGCAGCGCCAGTTGCAGTGAGCCATGCAACGACCCTGACCAGCGAAGCATACGCACCTATGCTGCTCCCGAGATGGCAATGGACGGCCTATGCATCACCGGCTACTGCGACGGCTACTCCCACATCATGCTTCTCCCCGCCAGCGGAGCCTGGATGATCGTCGATGAGAATACCGGCGCACCGGGCCGAGGTGTTTTCCTGGATGTCCAGGACAACACGATCATCGCCCAGACCTCGGATTATCTTGCCAACGGCGAGCCGACCTTTCACATGGGATCGGGCAGCCTGAAATCGTCGTCCTCATCGGCGGGTGCGACGACCGCGGAGATGCCGATCGTTCGATACGCCGGAGGTCGCTACTTTGGAGGTCCGGCCCGGTCTGGTCATGAAGCAACGACTGCGGGAACGCTCAAACTTGCTTTTTCTCCCATTTATTCCCATATCTACAGCGACATGGCCACGGGCAGTGTGAGCTTGCCAGGCGAAGAAGCCAGGACCATACGCAGACTCGAATTCGAACCGCCAGGCGTCGGCATGGAACATCTTCTCGGCGAATACTACGTTCAGTGGAATGCTGCCGAACCCCATCTGGCAAGCTGGGTGAAGCTGACACAGATAGTGCGCGGAGATGCCGTGAATGCAGAGGGCACCGTCCGCTGCATGCAGGAGCCGCAACGCCGCGATCCGAACTCGATGCTTTGCGTTTTGCTGGAACCTCCGGTGGAAGCCAACAGGTGGCGGGGCACCGCCAGAATCACGGTCAACCCGTTTCACAGAAACACTGCCGAGACCTATCCCTCATTCTTCGTGCGCACCCGCGACCGCCACGGCAATTGGCTCGGCCTCGGCACCGTGAGTCTGCCGGGTCTGGCGATTCCCACGAACTAAGCACGCGCATACGGAACGATGACGGAAGGGCTGCTTGTGGACAACTCGCAGCCCTTGTCGTTTGCCGCACGCCAGCTCAGGTCAGATTCAGCCCGCCATCCGATAGCACCACTTCGCCGGTCAGATAGTCCGACGCCACCAGCATCGCCACCACCTGCGCGATGTCTTCGGGTTGGGCTGCGCGCCTCATCGGGGATTTTTCGCTCCACAGTGCTTGGGCGGCGGTCCAGCCTTGGGTGAGGGGCGTGTCGACCAGCCCCGGCGCGACGGCATTGACGCGAATCGCCGGGGCCAGATTCAGCGCCAGCAGCCGGGTCATGTGATTGAGGGCCGCCTTGCTGGCAGCGTAGGGGATGGATGCGCCCTTGGGGCGCACGCCCGCGTGCGAGCTCACGTTGACCACGCAGGCCGGCTTGCCGCGCAGTTCTGCGGACGCGATGAGCGCCTTCTGGGCATGCGCAATCAAGCGGAACGGAGCGACGACGTTGACTTCATGCAGTTCCCGCCAGACCTCGGGCGTGGCCGCAAGCAGGTCGCCATGCGGGATCACCTGACTTATCCCCGCGTTATTCACCAGCACGTCGAGCTGGCCGCGCTCCTGCAACACTTGCCGCACCAGCCGCTCGCGCGCTTCTTCATGCGCGAGATCGGCCTGCAGATAGCTGGCACCGGGCAGATCCCTGGCCATCGATGTCCCGAGTTCGACACTGCTGCGCGAGTGCAGCACGACGGAGTAGCCATCGCGCGCCAGACGCCGGGCGATGGCGGCCCCGATTCCGCTCGTTGAGCCGGTGACGAGTGCGACGGGAGCTGTCGTGTTCATGGATAGCGCCAATGTTATTGATGAACAGTCTTATATCTCTTTGTTGTTAGTAGTAAAGCACCCGCCGTATTGTGGATAACTGCCATTGCACCAATGCCGACAGGCACTTGGAAAATTTTGAACCATGTGCCCGCCGGTCCCGTTTTCCTGCGGTGGAAATGGGAACAACTTTCCGATTTTTCACGGAGCTGTGGACAATTCAGACTTGCCCTCGAAACTCTCTACAGGCTTTTCCACAAGGCGATCAGGTGAGCGCCATGGCTGGGGATAAACCGTTCGCTTCCTGTTCAGAAGTGATACGCGTAGCGCAACTGCAGCGTGTTTTCGCCGGGGTTGGGGTGATCGATACCGGCGTTGGACAGGTGCTCGTAGCGCACCTGCATTTCATGCGCCCGCTGCGCGCCGAAGTTGTAGCCCAGGCCCAGATGCGAGGCGAAGTTGAACGAGGTGCTGAATTCCTTGTGCACCGTCACATAGCGGTCGCTCATGTAGGTCACGCCAATTCCGGCCTCGACAAACCACGGCGAGCGGCCCGCATCGGGGCGCCAGCGCAGCGTCGGCACGAGGCCGATCAGCCACGTGTGGTTGTAGTCGCGCGCTCCGTCGAAACTCAGGCGGGTGACATAGGCGTCCCAATGGCCGCGCACCTCTCCGTTCCAGAGGTCCCTGCGCCATTGCCACGGCAGAGTCATACCCAGGGTGGCGCCGTCGGTGCCATGCTCGGCCCAGCTTCCCTGCACGTAGACCGACTTGGCGAGGGCCAGATCCGCTTGCGTGGCGGCGGTGGGTGTCTGGGCCACGGCAACGCTCGCACCGAAGGTGGCGAGCAACACCAGACTGGATAAAACCAACCGATTCCGCGTTCGGCAGCGCGGGGATGACTGCGTTGCGATGTTGTGTGGAAGTGCGGATTGAGGGACAACGGGCGACATGGGGATGCGATTTTGGTAAATGTTTGTTATACCCATAACGATAGCGCCAGCAGCACCCGGTCCCCTGTAGGTGCTGGCCGCGCACTGACGAAAGCGCGGTCAACACAACCGGCTGTGGACAACCACAAAAAAAGCCCGCAACACAAGGTCGCGGGCTTTCCGGAACGGGGTGGCTCGCCCGTTCGCTGGTCTTTACTGAACCGGTGTCGGCACAGCGGGCGTGGCCGGAGCGGCCGACTTGCCCTGCTGGCGCTGCTGATGGTGCTTGCCATCGTGACCGCCACGGCGGTGTTCGCCGCCCTTGTGGTGACCATGTTCACCACCGTGGCCGAAGCGATGCATCATGCGCTTGCTTTCCTCATCGAACACCTTTTGCTGTTCGGGCTTGAGGGTGGCGTAGAAGGTCTTCACGGCTTCTCCACGGCGGTCCATCTCGGCGGAACGCTGGGCGTGCATCGCACGCATGCGGTCGATGCGCTCGGGCGTCGTCAGCTTGTCCATTTCCTTGCGGTCCAGACGGGCCTGATCCGCGCGGTCCTTGTTGGGCTGCATGGATTGCTGGAACGCGTTCCAGGCGGGTTCCTGATCAGCAGTGATCTTGAGTTTCTGCTTGAAGGCATCGGCGCGCTTGGCCATGCGGTCCTGACGCTGCTCGGGCGTCATGCGCTGTCCGCGCTCGCCAGACTTGGCGCCAGCAGGAGCCGGTGCGGATGCAGCGGGAGCGACCTCTGCGGGTGCTGCGGCCTGCGCGAACGCGGAGCCGGCTGAAACTGCAAACATGGCAGTAGCCAGGGCGGTTGCGGCAAAGGTACGGGTAGTGAAGCGAGCCATGATGAGATTCCTTTCGTGAATCGTGAAAAAACTTCTCGTGTTTTCCTCGGGAGCGGGGCGCCGGGGGTGTCCGCCCGATGGGAGGGCAGGTGAAAATGGCAGAACAAGAACCCCGGCGCTTGGTATGAAGTGTGGAATCGCCATGTATCGCCCGCGTGTGCTGAATTTCAATCTGTGTAAAGTTCTACGAATTTCTGCGTGAATCCGGGGCCCTCGCCACAGCGGCGGCCCGGGACCGGCTTTGCGTGACAATGAAGGTATGCAGTGGATTCCCGGGAATCCACATCTCAGGTATTTCGCAAAGTGAAGGACGGATAGTCATCGTGTTCAAAAACATGATCGTGTATCGCATCGCCGAGTCTTGGCAGACGGAGTTGACGCAGTTGGAAGAGGCGCTCGCCAAGTCCGTGTTCGAGGAATGCGGCGCGACGCAGGAGCGATCCGTGGGCTGGGTGCCGCCACGTGGCGAGGAGCATGGCCCGCTCGTCGAATCGGTTGGTGGACAGTGGATTCTGCGCCTCATGAGCGAGGCCAAGGTGCTGCCCGGTTCGGTGCTGGCACGCAAGGTCAAGGAAAAGGCCGAGCGCATCGAGCAGGAAACCGGCCGCAAGCCCGGCAAGAAGGAAAGCAAGGAACTCAAGGAAGAGGCCAAGCTCGACCTGCTGCCGATGGCGTTCACCAAGCAGGGCTCGACCTGGGTCTGGATCGATCCAGCGGCCTATCTGCTGGTGCTCGATGCGGGCAGCCAGGGCAGGGCCGACGAGGTCGTGACCATGCTGGTCGAAGCGCTGCCCGGCTTTGCGGTGGCGCTGCTCGACACGCAGGAATCGCCCCAGGCCTGCATGGCGCACTGGCTCAAGGAGCAGGAGCCGCCGGTGGGTTTCAGCGTCGACCGCGAATGCGAACTCAAAAGCGCCGACGAGGCCAAGGCCGTGGTGCGCTATTCGCGCCATCCGCTCGACATCGACGAAATCCGCGAACACATCGACCAGGGCAAGCTGCCCACCAAGCTCGCGATGAGCTGGGACGACCGCGTGTCGTTCGTGCTCACCGAGAGTCTGCAGATCAAGAAGGTGTCGTTCCTCGACACGGTCTTCGAGGGCCAGAAGCAGGACGACGCGGGCTTTGACGCCGACGTGGCGATTGCTACGGGCGAGTTGAGCAAGCTGCTGCCCGATCTGGTCGAAGCGCTTGGCGGAGAAGGGCGTACCGAGCTGGGCGGCGCGACAACCACGGCCACCGCGCGCTCCGACGCGGACAGGCAACCGGCGGCTGTGGACCAGTCCGCGGCTGTCGTCACCCACGGTGAAGAGGAAGACGATCCGCCGTTCTGAACGACGCAAAGAAAAACCCCATGGCCGGTCTAACGTGCCATGGGGTTCCGGTGTCGTCCCGCGTGAACGCGGCGATTATTCAAGCCATTGATCAGGCTTGCTTGGCGTTCAATGGAAGGTCATCCAGATCGACCTGCTGACCATTCAGCGCCGCGTTGAGCTTCGTATAGTCCAGCGCATTTTCCCACTTCGACACCACCACGGTCGCCACCGCGTTGCCCATGAAGTTGGTGAGCGAACGGCATTCGCTCATGAAACGATCCACGCCGAGAATCAGCGCCATGCCGGCAACGGGGACCTCGGGCACCACGGCCAGCGTTGCGGCCAGCGTGATGAAGCCAGCGCCCGTGACGCCCGCCGCGCCCTTGGAACTGAGCATCGCCACCAGCAGCAGCATGATCTGATGGCCCAGCGTGAGATGGGTGTCGGTCGCCTGTGCGATGAACAGCGCGGCCAGTGTCATGTAGATGTTGGTGCCGTCCAGATTGAACGAGTAGCCGGTCGGCACGACCAGGCCTACGACGGACTTGCTGCAACCGGCTTTTTCCATCTTTTCCATGAGCGAGGGCAGTGCCGATTCGGACGAGGACGTGCCCAGAACGAGCAACAGTTCCGCCTTCAGGTAACGCGCGAGCTTGGTCACCGAGAAGCCACAGGCGCGCGCCACGGCGCCGAGGATCACGAGCACGAACAGCAGCGACGTGAGATAGAACGTCCCGACCAGCCAGGCCAGGTTGACCAGCGATCCCAGACCAAATTTTCCGATCGTGAAGGCGATGGCACCAAATGCACCGATGGGCGCGGCCTTCATGAGGATATGAACCAGTTTGAACACCGGCGTTGTCAGCGACTCGAGGAAACTCAGCACAGGCTTGCCGCGCTCGCCAGACATCGCGAGCGAAATGCCGAACAGCACGGCGACGAACAACACTTGCAGAATGTTGTCGCCCACAAAGGGGCTCACCAGCGTCTTGGGGATGATGTCCATGAGAAAGCCGGTGAGCGTCATCTCGTGCGACTTGCTCACGTAGCCCTGCACTTCCTTCTGATCGAGGTCCGCCACGTTGATGTGCATGCCCGCGCCGGGCTGGACCACGTGCGCCACGACCAGACCCACGATCAGCGCGAGCGTGGAGAAGAACAGGAAATACACCATGGTCTTCGCGAAAACGCGGCCCACCGTGCGCAACTGCGTCATGCCCGCAATGCCGGTCACGATGGTCAGAAAGATCACCGGCGCGATGATCATCTTCACGAGCTTCACGAACGCATCACCAAGCGGCTTGAACTGCTGCGCGTATTGCGGCTCGAAATAACCCAGCAGCACGCCAAGGACGATGGCGAAGATCACCTGAAAATACAACTGCCGATAAAACGGCAAATGCACCGGCGGTGCGGAGGTCTGTGGAATGGGTTGCATGTGGGGTTCTCCGAAGTCTCGAAACGGGTTTGCGCCCATCGGATCGTTCAGGCAGCGCTGGCGGCAGCGCGCGCGTGGAGCCTCCAGATTGGCGTATGGTTCGGGTTGTACGACCAGCGCCATCGGCTGGCGATAACACATTGGTATTAGGCGATGCGCGCTTCATTGGAGAGCGGGCCCACGGGATTGGGGTAACTACTTAGCCCCCGGACCTCGCGCAGGCATCGCCGAGCCCTGCACACTCCAGCCATGCCTTCCTCGCGTCGTCGAATTCTGTGGACCGTTCTGGCCGTGCTTGCCGGCATGTGCGCATGCATGCTGCTCGCGAGCCAGTACGCGCTGCACCGTTCACTGCAAAACGAGAGCGATCTGGTGCAGCGCCAGCTCACGCTCTATGGGCAGGAGCTGTCACAGCGCATCGACCGCTACCGCACTCTGCCGGAGGTGCTGGCGCTCGATCCGCAACTGCGCGATGCACTCACGCATCCGCTCGGCGCAAGCGAGGTGGACGCGCTCAATCGCAAGCTCGAGGAGGCCAACGGCGCGAGCCATTCGTCCACGCTCACGCTGATCAACCTGGAAGGCCGCGCGTTGGCGGCCAGCAACTGGAAAGACGAGCACAGCAACGTCGGCGAGGACTACAGCTTTCGTCCCTATGTGACGCAGGCTCTCGCCGAGCGCCGTGGCCGCTTCTACGGCATCGGCATGACGACCGGCGAAGCGGGCTATTTTCTGTCGCGCGCCATCGAGGACGAACGCGGCCGCGTGACCGGGCTCATCGCCATCAAGATTCTGCTGAGCGAGCTGGAACGCGGATGGCAGCAGACGCGCGACATCGTGCTGGCCTCCGATGCGCACAACGTGGTGTTTCTCGCCAACCATGACGAGTGGCGCTATCGCCATTTTTCCCCACTCACCGCGCAGGATCTCGCGGACATGAACGCCACGCGGCAGTACTCCGACCAGCCGATCAGGCCCTCGAATTTCACGTCGAAAGAAAGCTCACGGACGGCGGCTCTCTGGCCCGGATCAACGATCCGCTGCTGAACGGCCCGGTACTCTGGCGCTCGATCCCGCTGCCCGATTCCCCATGGCATCTGCATCTGCTGCACAACACGCGCGCCAGCACCATCGCCAGCTATTGGGCGGCAATCACGGCGGCCGGAGTCTGGCTCGCGCTCGCCATGCTGGTGCTGTTCGTGCGCCAGCGCCAGCGACTGTCCAGTCTTCGCCAGAAAAGTCGGCAGGAACTGGAGACCGTGCTGCACCAGCATGCACAGGAGCTGCGTACCGCGCAGGACGGCATTCTGCAGGCGGCCAAGCAGGCCGATACCGGGCTTTCGCGCAGCCTGCAGCATCTGCCGCAAGGTGTGGTGGTGATCGACTCGGACCTGCAACTCGTCGCGTGGAATTCGCGCTACGTGCAGTTGTTCAAGTTCCCACCCGATCTGATGCGCGTGGGCGCGCCCGTGGAAGCGCTGATTCGCCACAATGCCAGGCGCGGACTGCTCGGGCCGAATCCCAGCGAAGACGCGATCCAACGCCGCCTCGATCATCTGCGCGAAGGCACGTCGCATCTGCACGAAAGCGCCAAGAGCGACGGCACGGTGCTCGAGATTCGCGGCAACCCCATGCCCGATGGCGGCTTCGTGACGAGCTATGCCGACATCACGAGCTACAAGAACGCCGCGCGCGAACTGCGTTCGCTGGCCGACACGCTGGAGCAGCGCATCGCCGAGCGCACCCGCGATCTCGATCAGGCCAGGCGCGAGGCGGAATCCGCCAACCGCTACAAGACGCGCTTTGTCGCCGCCGCCGTGCACGACCTGTTGCAACCGCTGAACGCCGCGCGCATGTTCGGCTCGCTGCTGCGCAGCCATCTGCATGACGATGCGGGCCGCCAGGTGGCCGACAGCATCGAGGGCGCGCTCGCCGCGCAGGACGGCATTCTCAACAGCCTGCTCGACATCTCGCGCATGGAGTCGGGCCAGCTCGACGTGCGCATGCGCGACTTCGCACTCGGGCCGTTGCTCCAGGTCCTGCAACACAACTTCGGCATCATCGCGCAAAGCCGTGGGCTGAAACTCAGTGCAGTGAACTCGCGTTACGCGGTGCACAGCGACGAGGCGCTGTTGCGGCGCATTCTGCAAAACCTGTTGTCCAACGCGATTCGCTACACACCCAAGGGACGCGTGCTGATTGGCTGCCGCAGACAGGGCGAACACCATCTGCGCATCGAGATTCACGACCAGGGCCCGGGCATACCTGACGACCTGCAACGCGAGATTTTCGAGGAGTTCCGCCGCCTGAACGAAGGCCACGACCAGGATCGCGGCGCGGGCCTCGGGCTCGCCATTGTCGAACGCTTGGGCAAGCTGCTGGGCCACACGATCGGTCTGCGTTCAGAACTGGGCAAGGGCAGCGTGTTCTGGGTCGAGGTGCCGCTTGCAAGCCAGCCGATGGCGCCCACCCGCATCGCACCTTCGGCCGCAGCAGCGGATGCGCAGGGCGAACTGCCTTTGAAGGGCCTGCGCGTCTGGTACATCGACGACGACGCACCCACCTGTTCCGCCACCGGCGCGCTGCTGCAACGCTGGGGCTGCGACGTCCCGCTCGCAGCCGGTCCGCAGGCCGCGCTCGATTTCGCGCAACGCGGCAACAAAGCCCCGCAACTGGTGCTGCTCGACGTGCGCATGGGCACGTTCCACGGCCCGACCTGTACAGCCAACTCGCCGCCCTCTGGCAGCATTCGCCGCAGGCGATCCTGGTCACCGCCGAACGCGACATCGCCCTGCGCCGCCACGCCGCAGAGCGCGGCTGGGCGATGCTCTACAAGCCCGTAAGACCTTCGGCACTGCGTGCGCTCGTAAGCCAGACGATGCTGCGGCTGCGGGAGACCGAGGGCGATTAGGGCCGGTTCACACGCCGGCTTGCTGATGCCGGTACTCCTGTGTCTTGCCGCCGTAGCCATAGGCCGCCGCGCGTGCGTCGATCACGTAGACATAGCTCACGTCATGCAGATTGGGGCGCAGACTTTTCATTGCGTCGAACAACTCGCGAATGAACTGCGCCTTCTCGGCCTTGGTATTGGTCTCGTCGGTCACACTGATATCGAGATGAAATGCACTGCGACCCGATTCCGCGAGCGTGCTTGCGCCGATGAACCATTGATCTTCGGGTGTGAACAACACCTGTATGGAGATCACCTCCGGTTTTTTTCCAAGCACGCGGCAAGTGAGGTCCATGACCTTGTCCACACTGCTGCGGGCCAGTGCAGCGTCCACGGGGCCGGAGTGATGCAAAAGGATATGAGGCATGTTGTGTACACCTGTGTTGTTGTCAAACGGTATGAGAATTCTGGACGATCTTTGGGTGCCGGTAAAACGGGATTATTGGTTGGTATCCATCGGAATATCCGGTGGATAATTTGTTGACTTTTTCGTTGAAAATCCGTCCTTCACTTTTGACAATCCACACAGGTGGTCATGCATGCAAGCCTTTGATATCGAGCAGCTCCGAACCTTCGTGCATGCGGTTGACGCGGGCAGCGTGACCGCTGGTGCGGCGAAAGTATTCCTCTCGCAATCGGCGGCGAGCGAGCAGCTATTGAAACTGGAGGATCGCGCGGGCCAATCTTTGCTGGTGCGCAGCAAGTCAGGCGTCGTTCCCACACCAGCGGGGCGGATACTGCTCGCTCATGCGCGCAAGTTGCTGGCATTGAGCGACGAGGTCTGGCGGGATCTGCACGGCGTGCCGCTTTCGGGCGAATTGCGGCTTGGCGTCACCGACTATTTCAGGCCCAACGAACGCACGCAATTGCTTGCAAGATTGGCCGCGCAGCACCCGGGCGTGCGCATGCGTGTGGTCATGGGAAAGAGCCTCACGGTGGAATCGGAGCATGCCGCGGGAAACCTCGACATCGCAATCACCATGCGCGCCGACGGCAAGAAGACCGCACGCGCTCATCTATTGCGAACCGAGCCCTTGCGCTGGATGGCAGCGCGCGCGATGCTGCCGCCCCGTGGCGAGCCTATTGCGCTTGTTACGCTGACCGAAGGCTGCTCGCTGCGGCTGCTCGCCGAGAAGAGCCTCATACAGCGCAAGCTGCCGTTCGACGTGGTTCACGTGGCCTCCGGCGTCGCCGGCATGCAGTCGGCACTAGCCGCCGGACTCGGATATGCATGCCTGCCCGAGTCTGCTCTGTGCGAGGGTGTGGAAATCGTACCCGCGCGCGCCGCGCGACTGCCTGCGCTGGGTTCCGTGAGCTTTCAGATGCTGCCTTCGCGTCGTAATGAAACCCGCCTTATCAGCGAAGTGCGTGATCTGCTGGTTGATCAGTTGGGGTGATTTGGCCAATGTATGGGGGTAGCCTAGCTTGGATAATTCAACGAATAAAAATGGCATGCAGGTTCATATACTTTACATGACGCTATGCGCTTTAAAACTCAACCCTATGGCACAGCCCGCGAAGTTCATTGGGGGTCCAACATTGAAAGATTAAGCTTTTCATCAGCGGGACTGACTGTGCGTATAGTTCGAGAGACCCGTGCTGATGGAGTGGTCTCTGGACTGGATGTTTGGTTTCCAGACGCTTCTGCTTTCCGCTATCTCGATGAGCTTGAGCTGTCGAGGTACTGGAGTTCGGAGGGATTCGTACCGGGGTATCCAGTGTTGGAAGTTGCGGAGGGCGGTTGGTGCCACGAAGAAGCTGTGCTGCAGCAGTACCAGAATCGTCGACGTGAGTGGCTCGTGGTGACTGGCAACGGCTGCGTTAGCGTTTTCGCACCGACTGCGCCTATCATGAAGCTGGTTGAATGGCACCCCGGTAGTCAGTCCACAAACAGAGCGATCCGCTGCGGAAGTTGCCATGACGGCAACGGGAATAACGAACTATCAAGCGACAAAGCCTGCTGAAGTAAACGTCGTGATGGATGCTGGTGCTGGCCGTGGTCTGCATCACGTTTTGGCAAAGTTTAGCTCGCGCATCTTTGCTAACCAGCTTATCGCCTCGCCCCAGCTTAACTTGGCAAACTTAGCGGGGGCTAAGACCAGTCGCATTCTCAACTCGAACCTAGATGATGTCAACGCTCAATGGCATAGCTCGACAGCCATTGGAGGCGTCGCCGCTCAACGCTCGCTTCTACCCGAACCCACCACTCTTTCACGATAGCTGACTAGCTCTACCATCCCCCTCAAACCCCACTCTCCGGCTCCAGACTCTTCACCAGCACCGCCGCCTGCGTGCGGCTATAGCATTCGAGTTTTTTGAGGATCGCGGTGACGTGGACCTTGACGGTGTTTTCTGCGAGGCCGAGTTCGTGGGCGATTTGTTTGTTGAGCAGGCCGTCGGCCAGGCACATGAGTACGCGGAACTGCTGCGGTGTGAGTTGGGCGAGGCGGGCGGCGAGGTCGGCGTCGGCCTGGGAGGTTTCGGCGTCGGTGTGCGGGAAGGACAGGTCGCCGTCGAGCACGTTCTGGATCGCTGCGGCCATGTCGTCGGCGGAGGATGATTTGGGGATAAAGCCTGCTGCGCCGAACTGCTGCGCGCGGCGGATCACGCGGGGGTGTTCGTTCGACGAGATCACGACGACCGGGATTTCCGGGTACTCGCCGCGCACGTGCAGCAGCGATGAAAAGCCGCGCGCGCCCGGCATGGCGAGATCCAGCAGCACGAGTTCGATTTCCGGGTGTTCCTTGAGCGCAGCTCCGAGTGTCTGTGCGCTGGCGGCCTCGAGCGTCCGAAACTGTGGAAAACGTTCGTGCAGCACCTGGATCAGCGCCGCGCGAAACAGCGGGTGATCGTCGGCAACGAGCAGCGTGGAGTCGGTCATGGTGCATGAGTCTGCCACGGCTTTCGATCGACACGGCGCGCGGCCGCGACATTCGCTCGAACCGCTACCATCCGGGGATGGCACTCAACTGGGTCTGGATCGGCTTCTTCACCGCGGCCTTCGTCACCGCCGTCTGGCGGTGGTTCATGGGCGACGATGGCATTTTTCAGGCATTGCTCACGGCGATGTTCGATGGTGCGCGTTCGGGCTTTGAAATTTCGCTGGGGCTGGCCGGCATCATGAGCCTGTGGCTGGGGCTGATGCGTGTCGGCGAGAAGGCCGGGATGATCGAGCTTCTGGCGCGCCTCGCGAGTCCGCTGCTCAGACGGCTTTTCCCGGGGTGCCGGACGGGCACGCGGCGCAGGGCGCGATGACGATGAACATCTCGGCCAACCTGCTCGGGCTCGATAACGCGGCCACGCCGCTCGGCCTCAAGGCGATGCGCGAGTTGCAGACGCTCAACACGCAGGCGCCAGACACCGCGAGCAATGCGCAGATCATGTTCGTCGTGATGAACACCGCCGGGCTCACGCTGATTCCGACCTCGGTGATCGCGATTCGCCAGAGCGTGGCGCTCAAGCAGGGGCTGGGTTCGAGCTTCAATGCGGCGGACATCTTTTTGCCGACGCTGCTCGTGACCTTTATTTCGCTGCTGGCCGGCGTGCTGGCCGTGGCCGTCTGTCAGCGATTACCGATCTGGCGCGCGAAGCTGCTGGTGCCGGTGCTGGTCGTGGGCGGCCTGCTCGCGGCGGCGGTGGCGGCGCTGGCGCAATTGCCTGCCGAGCAGGCGGCAAAAATTGCCGGTGCGACGGGCGCGGGCGTGATTCTGGGCATCGTGATGCTGTTCGTGCTGGTGGGCGCCTGGCGGCGTGTGAACGTCTATGACGCGTTCATCGACGGCGCGAAGGAAGGCTTTAGCGTGGCGATCCAGATCGTGCCTTACCTGATCGCCATTCTCGTGGCCATCGGCGTGTTCCGGGCGGCGGGTTGCATGGACGCGCTGCTGGCGGGCATTGGCAGCATGGTGTCGGCCGTGGGCTGGAATACGGATTTTCTTCCCGCTCTGCCGGTGGGGCTCATGAAGGTGCTGTCCGGCGCGGGGGCACGTGGGTTGATGATCGACGTGTTGCAGACCTATGGCGTGGATTCGTTTGCCGGACGGCTTGCGGCCATCGTGCAGGGCTCGACCGAAACCACCTTCTATGTGCTGGCCGTGTACTTCGGCAGTGTCGGGGTGCGGCACGCGCGCCATGCGCTGGCCTGTGCGCTGTTTGCAGACGCCATAGGGCTGATTGCCGCCATCGGCGTGGGCTACGCCATGCTGCGCTGAGTTGGTGCCGCCTTGGCCCGCTGGAAGCCCAAGCGCTGCCGTATCCGACGAGACGCTTTGGCTTTGCCAAAGCGTTTTTTTCGACGCCCGCGAGTTATCCAGAGTTATTCAGGGTTATCCACAGGAAATCTCCAGTTTCTGCGGGATAACTGCCTTTTTTCGGGTTCTGGCTTCGTGTCCAACCATGCGTTCAATTTCACGGTGCTTCGTTTTTCCCGGAGGTTGTTCTGTGGTTGTTCTTTATTGATGTTATTTAAGAATGTTAGTAATAGTAGGGATGACCGGGCTTGTGGACAAGCCGTGTTTTCGCTTTGGAATCAGCAGCTTGCGGGTTTCAGAAGCGTGTGGAGCCGACCCGGTTGCCGCTGCACCCGAAATGGGGACAAGTTCATCGCATCGCGTCGTCCTGTGTATAACTGGTGAGTTATTCGGCAGGCTCTGGTCATGTTATCCACAGCTGCGTTGATTCGCGTAGTGGAAGGGCTTTTTTCCGATGGATATTGTGTTTTATGCTATTAAATATGTAGCTAATGCAAGCTGCATGGCGGCGCTGACCACAGCGGATCCGCTGCGCTGTACAACTCACCGTCCTGCTGCGGGTTCGCGCAGTCTCCGGGGTTTGCGGGACAATGACGGCTTTTCGAACATCCTCTGGAAGAGAAGCCGTGACCGACTCCACATTGCCCCCATTGCCCGACCGCCTGTCCGTAGATCCTCGCAGCCCGCACCACAAGCCGGAGTTCTTCGAGCAGGACATCGGCATCCATTTCAATGGCAAGGAGCGTTTTGACGTCGAGGAGTACTGTGTGAGCGAGGGCTGGATCAAGGTGCCCGCAGGCAAGACGCTGGACCGCAAGGGCCGCCCGCTGCTGATCACCTTGAAGGGCAAGGTCGAGGCCTTCGTCAAGCCTGCCGCCGCTTCCTGAGGCGGTGACTCCGTCCGGGCCTGCTCAGACCGGATCGAGCAGCGTGCCGGTGCGCAGGAAGGCGTCCACGTTTGCGAGCAGGCTTTTCTGCATGTCGAGGCGCGTGTCCGTGGTGGCGCTGGCCATGTGCGGTGTGAAGACGACGTGGGGCAGGCCGCGCATGATCTTTGGCGCGCCGGGTTCGCCCTCGAGCACGTCGAGACCCGCGCCTGCGATCTTTCTGTGGACCAGGGCGGCGATCAGCGCTTCCTGATCGACGACCGAGCCACGGGCAATGTTCACCAGAATGCCGGTGGTGCCCAGTGCGGCGAGCACCTGAGCATTCACGATGTGCCGTGTGGACGGGCCGCCCACGCAGGCGAGCACCAGAAAATCGGCCCAATCGGCCAGTTCCACGAGGTTTTGCATGAACCCGTGCGGCAACTGCGGGCGGGGCGAACGCGCGGTGTAGCGCACCTGCATGTCGAAACCCAGGCCACGCCGCGCAATCGCCTGACCGATATGGCCCATGCCGACGATGCCGAGACGTTTGCCCGACACGCGCAGGCCGAGCGGGAATTGGCCGAGCTGTTTCCATTCTCCGGCGCGCACGTGGCGATCACCTTCTGCAACGCGCCGCGCGGTGGCCAGCATCAGCGCCCACGCCATGTCGGCAACGCAGGCATCGAGCACGGCCGGGGTATTGCTGACCTGAATGCCGCGTGCTCTTGCGGCCGCGAGGTCGATGGTGTCGAAGCCCGCGCCCCAGCTACAGATGCCGCGCAGCCTGGGAAAGCGCGCGATGGTCGCTGCGCTGCAACCGGCGCGCACGGTGGTGACCAGCAGTTCTATGCCTGCCGCGATGGCGTCGATCTGCGCTGCTTCCATGGTCCAGAGCGCAGGGGCCTGGTAGCTGGCCCGAAGTTGCCGATCTGCGAAATCGCCCACGCTGGCCCATTGGGCGACGCGCGGATCGCGCTCACTCAATCCTGGCACCCGAGAGCTTCACCGCCTCGGCCCAGCGCCTGGCTTCGGCGTCGATCAGTCTGGAGAACTCGGCGGGAGCGAGGTTGTTCACCTCCGCGCCCATGTCTTCGAGCTTTTTCGTCACCTCGGGCGTCGCGACGATGGCCGCAATGTCCTTGTAGATGCGGTCGCGCAGTTCGGGCGGCAGTCTGGCGGGCGCAAAGGTGCCGAACCAGGTCGCGCCGGTGAAGCCCTTCATGCCCTGCTCGCCGAAGGTGGGCAGGTCCGGCACGGCGGACATGCGCTTGTCGTGGGCGAGCGCAATCGCATGCAGCCTGCCGGACTTGATGTAGCTCGTCACCTCGGAGAGCGTGGCGAATGCCATGTCCACTTGGCCGCCGAGCAGGTCGGTGATCATCGGTGCGGCACCCTTGTAGGGCACGTGGACGGTGTTGACGCCGACCCGGGTCTTGAACAATTCGCCGGTCAGGTGCTGCACGCTGCCATTGCCCGGCGAGCCCATGCTCGCGCCGCCGGGCTGGGCCTTGATCCATTTCACCAGTTCATCGACGGTCCTCGCGGGAATCTTCGGCGTGGTCACCAGCACCAGCGGAATCGTCGCGGTGAGCGTGATCGGCGTGAAGTCCTTGATCGGGTCGTAGCTGAGCTTTGGGTACAGGCTTGCGCTGATGGTGTGCGTGGCCGTGGTTTCGTAGAGCGTGTAACCATCGGGTGCGGATTTGGCGACGTTCTCAGCGCCCACGGTAGTGCCTGCGCCCGCACGGTTGTCCACGACCACGGCCTGGCCCCATTGCGCGCCCAGCTTGTCGGCAATCAATCGACCGATCACGTCGGTGGCGCCGCCCGGCGGGTAGGGCACGACCATGCGCACCGGCTTGGTGGGATAGTTCTGCTGGGCGAGGGCGGTCGGTGTGGCAACCACCGCTGCGGCGCAACTGATGGTGGCGAGCAACGCGCGCAGGGCAAAACGGCGGGGGTGGCGATGGTTCATCAAGGTCTCCTGCATCTGTGCGGGGCGGAAATCCGTTTCCGTTCGCAGCCGATTCATTGTTTTCCCCCGATTGGAGCCGCTGCAACTCATCAACACAAATCGATATTTGTCTATGATTTATCGATCATGGCTATGAATATCAAATATCGGGCCGTCAAGGCGTTCCTGCTGGTCGCGGAAAGCCGCTCGTTCACGCACGCGGCCGGTGCGCTCGGGGTGACGCAGCCGTCGCTGTCGGCGCAGATCCAGGACCTCGAGGACACGCTGGGCCTCAAGCTGCTCGAGCGCTCGACGCGCAGCGTGGCGCTCACGCAGGCGGGCGAGGAATTTCTGCAACGCATACAGCGGCCGCTCGCCGATGTGGAAGAGGCCTATCGCAGCGCGCTCGATCTGTCCGCCGCGCGGCGCGGCACGGTGATCGTCGCGGCGCTGCCGTCCGCCGCGTTCGGGCTGGTGCCGCATGCGCTGGCGCGGCTGCGCACCGTGCATCCGGCGTTGCAGTCGCGGGTCATCGAGGCGCATACCGATCAGTTGCTGGAGATGCTGCGCACCAATCAGGTGGAATGCGCCATCGGGCCGCTGTCCGAGGCCGCGCCGGATCTGCATTTCGAGCCCTTGCTGACCGACGGCTACTATGCCGTCTTCCCGCACGGTCACGCGCTCGTGGGTTTGGCGAACATCCGCTGGGAGCAGTTGCTGGCGCACGATCTGGTGCTGCTGGCGCGCGGCTCGAATGCGCGCGAACAGTTCGACCGGGGGCTACAGGCGGGCAGCCATGATGACGATTCCGCCGAGCCTGTCGCGCCGCGTTGCGACGTCACCCACATCATCACTGCCGCATCGATGGCGCGCCATGGCCTTGGCGTGGCGCTGTTGCCGCGTCTCGCGCTGCCCGAGCTGAATCTCGACGGGCTGGTTGCGAGACCGATCTTTGCGCCGAATGCGCGCCGCGTTATCGGCCTGATGCACCGCCGCGACCGTGTGCTCGGGCCAGCCACGCGCTACTTCATCGAGCAGTTGCGCGCGGTGATCCCGGGCGTGGAGTCGGGGCTGCTGCCGCTCGCTTGAAGGAACCTGGGTCGCGAATCTTCAATGCCTCGCGGCAAGTTCCGGTGTATTGGCGAGATCATCGAGGATCGGGCAATCGGGCCGGTCGTCGCCGTGGCAGCATTTCACGAGCGATTGCAGGCTGCGCTGGATCGTCTGCATCGCGGCGATGCGCTCGGAGAGATTGGCGATGTGGGCCTGGGCGACCTTCTTGACCTGGGAACTCGCGCGTTCCCGGTCCTTCCACAGCCCGAGCAGCGTGGCGATCTCTTCCATCGAAAAACCGAGATCGCGCGAGCGGCGGATGAAGCGCAGCGTGTGCACGTCGGCCTCGGTGTACTGGCGGTAGCCGCTGTCGGTGCGCGCCACCTCGGGCAGGAGACCGAGCGATTCATAGTGCCGCACCATGCGCGCCGAGACACCGGCGCGCTGCGCCGCCACACCGATGGCTACCGGCCAGGGTGTTGCAGGCTTCGTCATGCGGCGACGGTGTAGCCTTCTTCGGTGATCGCGTTCGCGACGGCATCGCGCGACTTGTCGCTTTCCACCACGACCTGGCCGGTGGGCAGATCGACCTGGACGATGGCGTCGGCATCGACTTCGCGCACGGCGTGAACCACGGCGCGTTCGCAATGACCGCAGGTCATGCCCTGAACCTGGAATGTGTATTTCATGGTGATGCTCCTTGGTTGAAACCGGTTGATGGCTTCATGATGTACCTTGACACGATGTCAGAGTCAAGCATTTCGCATCGACCGATGCGGCCTTCGGTTGTCAGAACGGGTAGGCCGCACTCATTCCGACCATCCATTGCCTGCCGGGCGCGCTTTCGTAGTAGCGGCCATTGCCGTCGTTAACGATGACCGAGCCGACGTATTTCCGATCGGCGAGGTTGTCGATGCGCGCGAAGCTGTCGATTTTCCAGCCGCCGATGCGGGCCGTATGGCCAGCGCTCACACCGAGCACGCCGTATGCGGAGGCGAGCACGCTGTTGCTGTCGTTGGCGGCGATGGAGCCGGTGTGTCGCCAGTCGATGCCGGCGCGCCAGCGGGCATCGGGTTTCCAGTCGAGGGCCAGAAACGCCTGGGTGCGCGCCGTGCCGACAATGCGCCTGCCCGGCGGCACGCAGTTCGCTGCCCTCGTGTCACAAAAGCCCTGGCTGAGCGTGGCGTCGAGCCAGGTGAATGCGGCGTTGAGCTGGAGGCGGTTGAACAGCCAGGTGCTGCTGCCGAGTTCGAGGCCGCGTCGCTCGGTGCGGCCCGCGTTCTGGAAACTGCTGCGCCCGCCGGTGTTGTCGGCGACCACGATCTCGTTGCGCGTGCGCGTCTGGAACACGGCGGCGGTCCATTCGCCGCGCAGGTCGTCGCCCATTGCATAGCGCTGCTTCCAGCCGATTTCAGCGCTCGTCGAAGTGGCGGGTTGCAGACCGAAGTTCAGTCCCGGCTCGCCTGCCGGGCGGTAGGAGATTTCATTGAAGGTGGGCGTTTCCAAACCGCTGCCGAGGGAGGCGTAGAGGTTCGCGCTGTCGCTCACGCGGTGCTGGAGCGACACGATGGGCAGCAGGCGGTGAAAGCCGGTGCGGCCGCTGTCGTCGCCGTTGCCGGTGGTGATGTATCGGTCGCGTGAGCGCAGTTGCACGTTGCTCCAGCGCAGGCCGGCCAGCGCGGTCCAGTCGGGCGCAAACGACCATGAGAGCTGGGCATATGGGTCGATGTTGGTGAGCGTGTTGCGTTCCTTGCGGCGCAGCGCGCCCTGCACGCCGAGCCGCCCGTTGCTGAAATTGTTGTAGCCGAGGCGGTCTTCCTCGACGAGGTTGGCGGCGAGGCCCACGACCAGGTTCGGCGCGCGCGATGCGCTGCCCGCGCCGTGTGCCCAGCGCAGATCCATGCCGCCGTAGCCGCGCCGCAGGTCGATCACGCCCCCGGCGCTGGTGGCGGCCTGCTGCGAGGCGGCCGGGATGGACTGGTACTGCACGATCTCGCGCTCGCCCGCATAGACCATCATGCGCAGGCTGTTGGCACCGTCGATGCGGCGCTCGTAGGTCAGGCTGGTCTGGGTCTGGCGCGTGTTCTTGCGTGCGTTGTAGTCGAGCGGATTGCGTGCCACGGCGCGCTGGTCGAGGGCCCAGTCTGCGGGGGTGAGTCCGCCCGGGTCGAGCGCATTGACCTTCACGTGGCTGGCCACGAGCGTGAGCTGCCCGTCCTCGCCGGTCTGGGTGTCGATGCGCGCATTCAACAGGTTCTTGTCGGCGGCACTCTGGGCGCGCCAGCCGTCGGTAAGGTAGCGGCTCGCGCTGACGACATAGCCGACGCCGTTGCTCTCGCCCTTGCCTTGAGGCCGACGCGCTTCTGGCCGTCGCTGCCGAGCGCAAAACGGCTCTGGAGCTGCGGCGTGCCTTCACCACGTTCGGTGTAGACGCTGAGCACGCCGCCTGCGGAATTGCCATAGAGCGCGGAATATGGGCCGCGCAGCACTTCGATGCGCTCGGCGGACGACAGGTCGATGTGGCCGATCTGGCCCTGGCCGTCGGGCATGGTCGAGGGAATGCCGTCCACGAAAATCTGCACGCCGCGCACGCCGAAGGTCGAGCGCGCACCGTGACCGCGAATCGACAGTTGCAGATCCTGCGCATGGTTCTGGCGGTTTTGCAGCAGCAGGCCCGGCACGCCGGGCAGGGCCTCCGAGAGATTCACCTGCCACTGGCGATCACGCGCGCGCTCGCCGTCGATCACGGTGACCGAGGCGGGCGCCTGATCGAGAGGGCTGGCACCCAGCGTGCTCTGCACGGTGATGCCCGGCAGCATCGCGGGAGCGTTCTGCGCCGTGGCGGTTTGCGCAGTGGCGAACACGCAGGCCTGTGCCGCGAGCTTCGCAAGGAGAAGTCCGGGTGCGCGGAAGAAGGCGGCGTGCATGGAAGAATTCTTGTCGCTGATGGGGATACCGTGCCGTGACCAGTGAGTCATCGGAACACATTGCAGAGTACCCTTGGCCCGTGTGCGGTGTTGCGTCGTCGAGCGCGAGGAGTCTTTTTTTTGGCGTTGTTCAATCATTCGCTTGACCTTCACATGATGTGAGGCTTTAACTTTGAGCCCATGACCGATACAGCAATCACCCCTTCAGACCTGCAATCGCTTGATCTTGGCATTGGCGGCATGACCTGCGCGAGCTGCGTGGGCCGCGTGGAACGTGCCCTGCGCAAGGTGCCCGGCGTGCAGGATGCCACCGTGAATTTGGCGACCGAGCGCGCGCACGTGACCTTCGGGCCCGATGCCTCTGCCACCGACATCGATGCGGTCGTGCGCCGCGCCGTGCGCAATGCGGGCTACGAGCCGCGCAGCGCGGCCGAGCAGGAGGCCGATGAGGAATCGGCCTCGCCGTGGGCGGGCTTCATGCCGGTGGCCATCGGTCTGATCCTGTCTGCGCCTCTGGTGCTGCCGATGATCGGCGACCTGTTCGGCCAGCACTGGATGCTGCCGCCGTGGGCGCAGTTCCTGCTGGCCGCGCCGGTTCAGTTCATTCTCGGGGCGCGTTTCTACAAGGCGGGCTGGCACGCGGTCAAGGCGCTGTCGGGGAATATGGATCTGCTGGTGGCGATTGGCACCAGCGCGGGTTTCGGCCTGTCCCTGTGGCTCTGGTTCACCGCGCAGCCGGGACATGTGCCGCATCTGTACTTCGAGGCGTCGGCCGTGGTGATCACGCTGGTGCTGCTTGGCAAGTGGCTGGAAACGCGCGCCAAGCGGCAGACGACGGCGGCGATCCGCGCGCTGCATGCGCTGCGCCCGGACGTGGCGCATTTGCTCGGGCGCGATGGCGAGGTCGACGTGCCGATTGCCGAGGTCATGGCGGGTGACAGACTGGTCGTGCGTCCCGGCGAACGCATTCCCGTGGATGGCGAGGTGCTTGAAGGCCACACGCAGGTCGACGAATCGATGCTGACCGGCGAGCCGCTGCCGGTGGTGCGCGAGGCGGGCGCGGCGCTCACGGGCGGGTCGATCAACGGCGATGGCCGCATCATCATGCAGGTTTCGGCCGTGGGCTCGGAGACCGTGCTGGCGCGCATCATCCGTCTGGTCGAAGACGCGCAGGCCGCCAAGGCACCGATCCAGCGCATGGTGGACAAGGTGTCGTCGATCTTCGTGCCCGTGGTGCTGGTGATTGCGCTGCTGACCTTTCTAGGCTGGATGTGGACCGGCGCGGGCGTCGAGGCATCGTTGATCCACTCCGTGGCGGTGCTGGTGATTGCCTGCCCTTGCGCGCTCGGCCTGGCAACGCCCGCGGCCATCATGGCGGGCACGGGCGTGGCCGCGAAGAACGGCATTCTGATCAAGGACGCCGAGGCCCTGGAGATCGCGCACAAGGTCGATACCGTGGCGTTCGACAAGACCGGCACGCTGACCGTGGGCCAACCAAGATTGATAGCGTTTCACGTGGAACCGGCAAGCGATGAGGCCCGGACGCTGGCCGCCGTGGCGAGCGTGCAAAGCGGCAGCGAACACCCGCTGGCCCGCGCGGTACTGGCGGCGGCGCGCGAGCGTGACGTCGCGATTCCCGAGCCCGAAGGCGTGCGCGCCGTTCCCGGCCGGGGCACCGAGGGCGAAGTCGCCGGGAGAAGCTATTTGATCGGCAGCCTTCGCTGGATGCAGGAACTGGGCGTCGAGCTGGGCGATCTCGCGCGGCAGGCGGCGATTTTGCAGGAGCAGGGTGCCACGGTATCGGCGGTCGCCGAACGGCGCACCAGCGGGCTTGTGGCGGTCGCGCTGCTGGCGTTCGGCGACGAGCCCAAGCCCGGTGCCAGGGAAGCACTGGCCGCGCTCAAGGCCAGCGGCGTGCGCTGCGTGATGATTTCGGGCGACAACAAGGGCGCGGCCCATGCGATGGCGCGGCGCCTGGGGCTCGATCCCGACGCGGGTGAGGTCATGGCCGAGGTGCTGCCGGGCGACAAGGCCGCGGCGGTGCGGCAGCTCCAGCAGGGTGGTCACGTGGTCGCGATGGTCGGCGACGGCGTGAACGACGCACCCGCGCTGGCCGCCGCCGACGTCGGCATGGCCATGGGCAACGGCACGGACGTGGCCATGCATGCCGCGGGCATCACGCTGATGCGCGGCGACCCGAAGCTCGTGGCCGCGGCGCTCGACATCTCGCACCGCACGGTGCGCAAGATCCGCCAGAACCTGTTCTGGGCGTTTGCATACAACATTGCCGGCATTCCGCTCGCGGCGCTGGGCTTCCTGAGCCCGGTGGTGGCCGGTGCGGCAATGGCGCTGAGTTCGCTGAGCGTCATGACCAACGCACTGCTGCTCAAGCGCTGGGAGCCGAAGCAGAAGTAATCGCCGCGATCTGCATGCGCGCCCATGGGCTCCTGCCGCTGCCAGCGGTGGGAGCCCTTTTGGCATTCATTCATGTCACCTCACATGTCGATACAAATTACATGTCAACATCACATGTAATGAATGTAAAGTGTCTACATGGAAGAAAAAACATCCGCCCACTACCAGAGACTGCATCGCCAGCGATTGCGTGAGCAAGGGCTGGTGAAGAAGGAGGTCTGGATACTTCCCGAGCATGGGGTGACGCTGCAACGGCTGGAAAAGCGGATGCGGCTGCCCAAGGCGCAAGCGGGTTCATTGACGTTACATGACAAGGAGGACGATGACATGGAAACCGGCTCTCACTCGTACTGGAATGTTCGCAGCCTCGCTGCCGACCTCAAGGCCTCGGCCCTGGGCAAGGAAAGCAAGCTGCAGGTGGAGGTGCTCGAAGGCGCCGATGCCAGCCTGTTGGTCACCTTGCCGGATTTCGGCGATCTGCCGGTGCATCTGGCACTCTCGGGCGATCAACTGGTGGTCGAGTCCTTTCTCTGGTCCGCAAGCGACGTCGCCGACCGTGCGGGGCTCAACGAGCAGATCCTGCGCCTGCAGAAGCTGTTCCCGTTCGCCACGATCGCACTCGAGCCGCTGGGCGCGGGCGGCGAAGGCTATGTGATGTTTGCCGCGCTGCGCTCATCGGCCAGCAGCGACGACATCCTCTGCGAGATCCTCACGCTGGCCGACAACGTGATCCAGGTGACCGAGGCGCTGGCCTCGTACCTGCCGCGCGTGGCGCAGTCCGCCTGAGCCGCCGCGAGCCGTCCCTTACAACCCACAGCAATAGGAGTTCATCATGGCCGTATGGAACAAGCTGGTGACCGCGCTGCGCGGTGCTGCACACGAAGCGGGCGAGGCTGTCACCGACAGCCAGGCGCTGCGCATTCTCGATCAGGAAATCCGCGATGCGGACAACGATCTGAACAAGTCCAAGGAAGCGCTGGCCGAGATCATGGCCAAGCAGAAGCTCGCCTCCGGCAAGCTGCAGGCCACGCGCACGAAGGTGGCCGAATACGAAGGCTACGCGATCAAGGCGCTGGAGACCAACGACGAGGCGCTGGCGCTCGAAGTGGCGGGCAAGATCTCGCTGCTTGAAGTGCAGCGCGACGAGGAGGAGGCGCAGAACGCCGCCTACACGCAGAGCGTCGAGGAACTGCGCGCGGCGATCCATGCCGCGCAGACCCACATCAAGCGCCTCAAGCAGCAGGCCGACACGGTGAAGGCCACCGAGAGCGTGCAGCGCGCCCAGGCCACGGTCGCCGGTCGCTACACCGGCTCGCAGTCGCGGGTGCAGAACGCGCTCGATTCGCTCGAGCGCATCAAGCAAAAACAGGCCGAGCGTGGCGCGCGTCTGCAAAGCGCGGCTGAACTCGCGCGCGAAGGCAGCGAAGACGTGCTTGACGCCAAATTGCGCGCCGCCGGCATCACCGCGCAGCAGGGCAGTGCGCAAACGGTGCTGGAACGCCTGAAGGCGCAGCAACAACAGGCAAAATAAGCCCGACAAGGGCAGACACCGGGGCGCTCGACCGCGCCCGTGGGCTCCGATGGTCGATAAAACGCCGCCTTCACGAAAAGGCGGCATCCAACAACATCATCCATTGATGGAGGGACTAGATGGCAGCGTTCTTGCACTACGCGTTGGGTTTTCCGACATTCATTTTCGGAGTGCTGCTGCTCTCCATGCTGCTGTATTGGGTGATCGCGATCTTCGGCCTGGTCGAAATCGATTCCATGGATCACTGGGCGCTGTTCGACGGCAGCCATCACGCGCATGCACATGCCCACGCGCATTCGCATGGCGCGGAAGACTCCATCGGCGCGCTCGCCGGCCTGCTGCTCAAGGTCGGCCTCGGCGGCATTCCGCTCACGGTGATCCTCACCGTGCTGTTCCTGCTCTCCTGGCTGATCAGCTACACGCTCGCGCATTTCGTGCCCATGCCCGAGGGCTGGACGCTGCTGAACATCGCGATTGGAAGTGCGCTGTTTGCCGCTGCACTGGTGCTGGGTTTCATCGCCACGGTGATCGTGCTCAGGCCGCTGCGCAAGGCGATTGCAATGGTTGCGCCACCCGAAGAGGCCAAGGTGCTGCTGGGCCGAACCGGCCTCGTGCGCAGCGCCGTGGTCAATGCGACCCAGGGCTATGGCAGCGTGGAAGATGGCGGCGGTGGCCTCAACGTGCAGATGCGCTCGGCGGATCGCGAATTCCCGCGCGGCACGCAGATCGTGCTCATCGAACACATGAAGGATCACAACGCCTGGCGCGTGGTGAGCAAAGCCGAATTCGACGGTCTGGAACTGCCGCCGCGCTGACGCGGCCCACCGCCCCGTGTTTTCCATTTCCGACTCCTGTTTTCTTTTTTGAGGGACTGAACCCATGAGCTTGAACTTCTCCGAGTGGTACATCGTTCTCGGCGTGGCGGTTGTCGTCATCGTCATCCTGATCTTCGCCATGCTCGCCATGGTCAAGGCCTTCTACATCAAGGTTCCGCAGGGCACGGCGTTGATCATCAACGACACGACCTCGCAGCCCAAGGTGAAGTTCACCGGCGGCCTGGTGCTGCCCGTGATCCACAAGAAGGAGTTCATGCAGATCTCGCTGATCACGCTGGAGATCGACCGGCGCGGCAAGGAGGGGCTGATCTGCAAGGACAACATGCGCGCGGACATCACCGTGGCCTTTTACCTGCGCGTCAACGAGACCTCGGAAGACGTGCTCAAGGTCGCCAAGTCGATTGGCGTGGACCGCGCCTCCGACAAGGTCGCCGTCAACGAGCTGTTCAACGCGAAATTCTCCGAGGCGCTCAAGACCGTGGGCAAGCAGATCGAGTTCGTGAAGCTGTTCGAGAACCGCCAGGATTTCCGCGACCAGATCATCCATGTGATCGGCAACGACCTCAACGGTTACGTGCTCGAAGACGTGGCGATCGACTATCTGGAGCAGACGCCCAAGTCGTCGCTCGATCCGAACAATATTCTCGACGCCGAGGGCATCCGCAAGATCACCGAGCTGACGGCCAACCAGAACATCGTCACCAACGAGCTGGAGCGCAACGCCGACCTCGCGATCACCAAGAAGAACGTGGAGACCAAGGAGGCGATGCTCGCGCTTGCCCGCCAGCAGGCCGACGCCGAGGCACGCCAGAAGCGCGAGATCGCGACGATCCAGGCCCGTGAGCAGGCCGAGACGCAGAAGGTGCAGGAAGAAGAGCGCCTGAAGGCCGAGCAGGCCCGCATCCAGACGCAGGAGCAGCTCGACATCCGCGAGGAAAATCGCGCGCGTGAAGTCGCGGTGGCGCAGCAGAACCGCGAGCGCGCGGTGGTGATCGAAGTGGAAAAGGTCACGCGTGCGAAGGAGCTCGAAATCGTTTCGCGCGAACGCGAAGTGGAGCTGCAGCGCATCGAAAAGGAAAAGGCCGTGGAAGTCGAGAAGGCCAGCATCGCCAACGTGATCCGCGAGCGCGTGGCGGTGGAAAAGACCGTGGCGCAGGAAGAGGAGCGCATCAAGGAAGTGCGCATGGTCTCCGAGGCCGAGCGCAAGAAGCAGGTCACCGTGCTGACCGCTGAAGCGGCGGCGCAGGAAGACCTGGTGCGTCAGGTCAAGAAGGCCGAGGCCGACGAGACCGCATCGCGCCACAAGGCCGTGGAAGTCACGACGCTCGCGCAGGCCGAACTCGAAGCCGCCGGCAAGAGCGCCGAGGCCAAGAAGAAGATGGCCGAGGCCATCGAGGTGGAACGCGCCGCGCCGGGTCTCGCCGATGCCAGGGTGCGCGAGGTCACGGCCGCCGCCATCGAGAAGGAAGGCATGGCGCAGGCCAAGGTGATCGCGGAACGCCTGATTGCCGAAGCCAAGGGCGATCAGGAAAAGGGTCTGGCCCATGCACGCGTGATCGAGGCGACCGCGGATGCCAACGAGAAGCAGGGCCTGGCCGATGCCAAGGTGCTCGAAGAACGGCTGCTCGCGCAGGCGCGCGGCGAGGCGCAGGTGGGAGCGACCAAGGCGACGGTCACGCGCGACGTGGGCCAGTCCGAGGCCGACGTGCTGCGCGACAAGCTGTTCGCTGAGGCCAAGGGTCTGACCGAGAAATTCACCGCGCTCGGTGGTCTGTCGGATCAGGCGCGCTCGCACGAGGAATTCCGCATGCAGCTCGAAAAAAACTTCGAGCAGGCGCTTGCGGCCATCGAGGCCAACAAGAGCGTCGCCAGGGAACAGGCCGAGGTGCTGTCGTCGGCGCTCAGCAAGGCGAACATCGACATCGTGGGCGGCGAGGGCGCGTTCTTCGACAACTTCGCGAAGGCGCTTTCGGTGGGCAAGGCCATCGAGGGTGTCTCGGGCAAGAGTCCCATCGTGCAGGAGCTGCTCGGCAAGTTCCTGAACAGCAAGGGCGGCGTGGCATCGCTGCTCAACGGCGGCAGCGCAGACAGCGGCAAGAGCCTGCCACCGGCGCAGACCGGCGCCGAGTAGGGCAAGAAGTCCGCATTGTTCCCTCTTCCAGGCGTGGGAGAGGGGCAAAACCTGCCGTTGTTCAAAGCATGTGAAAGCGCGTGATCTCCATGTCCGAAACCACCCCATCAGTCGAACCGCAAGCCGCCTCCATCGTCGATCAGGCCGTCGCCAGCGGTGGATCGTATGAAGTGCTGGCCAAGCGTCTCGCAAGCCAGGGCGAGACGCTGGAATCGCTGGTGCGCCAGCTCAACGAGGATCGCCTCGAGGAGTTTGGACGCAGCCAGATGGAAGTCATCGGCCGCATGCGCGTGCGCACCGAAAACAACTGCGTCGGGCGCGACATCACGCAGGTCGGTGACCTGCTGCTGTTTGGCTACAACGTGTTCATGGGCCTCAAGCAGGCCACGCGCGTGGAGGACGTGTTCGCGCTCTACCGGCTTGAAGAAACCGAGCATGGCTATGAGGTCACGCCGGTTGAACTCAAGGACAGTTTTCTCGGCATCCAGAGCTTCGTGCAGGACTTTCAGGAGCTCTACGCCTACTACAAGAACACGCGGCTGATGCAGCTTGCGGTGCGCGACAACAAGCTGCTGGCGAGTTTTCAGATCGGCGAGCGCATCACCGACGTGCGCGTGTTCCGCTGGTCGATCTCGCCCGACGGCAAGACCGTCAAATACATCGACAACCGCGGCGAGCGCGACATCGAGCTGCCGTCACCGTTCGACTTCGAGTGGCACCGCGCGGGACGTGACCAGCTCGTGCAGGGCCGCTTCCCGCACATCAACATTCTCGACAAGGTGTTCGTCGAGACGCTGGGCGGCACGCTCACCGTCAAGGTCGAGAACAACACCGACGATGGCCTCGGCATCTACAGCGAGCCCGTGGCCGAGGTGAACCAGTCGCTGGACGATGCGGTGTTCGAGTACGCGCAGGTCGGCAGCATGATGCTGCTGAAGATCCTGCCGTACCGCGAAGAGCAGTGGCGTTATCTCATCTACAACACGCTCACGCGCCAGGTGCTGCGCATGGACGCGATTGCGGGTGCCTGCATCCAGTTGCCGGACGACCACGGCATCATCTTTCCGGGCGGCTACGTGCTGCAGAACGGCGAGCACCGCTCGTTCGAGCAGAACATGCAGGGCATGCGCTTTCGCCGCAGCATCCGCTCGCCCAACGGTGAGGATGTGCTCTACATCTTCTACGAACCGCAAAGCGGGCGCATGGCGCTGTTCAAGTACAACCTGATCGAGCGCGCGCTACAGCCGCCCATCGTCTGTCACGGTTACGCCAGGCTCGACGACGGGCGCATCGTGATATTCGCGGCGGACGGGGACGAGGCGACGCGCGTGCATCCGATGCAGATCTGGCGCACGCCATTCGCGTCCGAGGATTTCGCCGCGAGCCAGCCGCAGAAGGACAGCTTTCTGGGCCGCATCGGCAATGCGGAGATGGTCAGCGGCATCTCCGACATCTACAGCGTGCGCAAGGAAATCGCCGCGCCCGAGGTCTCGCTCGCGCGCTACGAACGCCTGATCGACACCACGCGCGTGCTGTTCGAGCGCCATCAATGGATCAACACGCCGCAGCTTGCGGCCATGAACGAGGTGCTGCACGGTATCGTCGCGACCGGCGACGCCGTGATCGACGAATACGAAAAGGTCGAGAGCATCCGCCAGGCTTCCTCGCGCGCGATGAGCGAGGTTTCCACGCAGCATGCGGCGCTGCTCAAGCGCGTGCGCACCAGCGACTGGGAAACCGTGGACGAGCACGTCGGCGCGCTCGAGGAGCTTGCGCGATTGCGCGGCCAGCTCATGTCCACGCGCGAACTGCGCTATGTCGATACCGCCGCCATCGATGCGATGGTCGCGGCGATCAACGAGATGCAGGGCGAGGTATCGCAGCGCACGGCCGCGTTCATCGCCACCGATGCGGCGCTTCAGCCCTATGTGGATGCATTGCAGCAGCTCGATCAGCAGGCACAGGCTGCCGCGACGGTGGTGCAGATCAAGGAGCCGCTCGCGGAGATGACCCGCATCTCGAGCGCGCTGGACATGCTCTCGGAGCTGATGAGCGGCCTCAGGATCGACGACGCGACGCAGCGCACGCAGGTGGTGGACCGCATCTCGACGCTCTACTCGCGGCTCAACCAGGTGCGTGCGCGTGCGCAGCAGCGCCAGACGAGTCTCGGCAGTTCGGAAAACGTGGCGCAGTTCGCCGCGCAACTCGCGCTGTTCTCGCAGAGCATCGTCAACGCGCTGGGCCTTGCGCAGACACCCGAAAAGTGCGACGAGCAGCTCGCGCGGCTGCTCGTGCAGCTTGAGGAAATCGAAGGCCAGTTCGGCGAGCACGAACAGTTTCTGAACGACATCGTCGCCAAGCGCGAGGAACTGCTCGAGACCTTCGAGTCGCAGCGCCAGTCGCTACAGGACGCACGCCAGCGCCGCGCGCAGGGCGTGCTCGACGCGGCGCTGCGCATCGTGCAAAGCCTGCCCAAGCGCACCGAAAAACTCGCCTCTAGCGACGCGCTGCATGCCTTCTTCGCGGGCGATCCGCTGATCTCCAAGCTCAAGGAACTCGCGCAGCGTCTGCGCACCGAGCTGTTCGATCCGGTGAAGGCCGACGACATCGACACGCGCGTGAAATCGCTGCGCGATCAGGCGTTTCGCTCGCTACAGGATCGCACCGATTTGTTCGAGGGTGGCGGCAACGTCATCAAGCTCGGGCGTCACCGTTTCAGCGTCGGCAATCAGGATCTGGAACTCACGCTGTTGCCGCGCAACGGCGAATTGTTCCTGCACCTGGTCGGCACGGAATATTTCGAGGCCGTCAACAACCCTGAACTCACCGCGTTGCAGGCGTATTGGGATGTATCGACCGTGGCCGAGTCGCCCGATCTCTCGCGTGCGGAATATCTGGCGCTCAACGTCATGCAGGCCGCGCAGAATCGCACGGATGGCTGGGACGAAACGCGCCTCGGGCAACTGGTGCTGGACGGCGCGGCGCTCACGCAGGCGGTGCGCGAATTTGCCGCGCCACGCTATCGCGAAGGCTACGAACGCGGCATTCACGACCATGATGCGGCGCTGATTCTGCAGGCGCTGCTGCCGCTGCGCGACGCGGCGGGCGTGCTGCGCTTCGGCCCCGACGCGCGTGCGCTGGCGGTGCTGTTCTGGAGCGAACATGAACGCATCCAGCAGCCGCAGCTCGCGAGCGCGATTGCCCAATGGCCGCGCCGTGCCCAGCATGCGCACGCGATGCAGACGCTGTTTGCAAGCGATGCCGAACTCAGGAATCTCCAGGCCGACATCGGAGCCCAACTGCACACGTTTGCGAGCGACAGCGGCCTGCTCGAAGTCTTCAGCGAACTGTCCGCGCACGGCGACATCGACGGCCTGATCCGTTCGGCGGCGAACTACCTGCAGGCCGAACTGGCGCAGAAGGCGCTGCGGTTTCACTTTTCGAGCTATGGGCAATCGGCGGTGGCTGCGTTGCAGACCGTGCTGCGCAGCGACACGCAGAACCCGGCGCAATGGGACGAGATGCAGGCCTACTGGCGCGGCGATGATCGACAGCATCGCCACCACGGCGCGCCGCTTTCCGAGCGCTGGCGCAGCGCGCTGCACTGGTTGCAGACGGCCTGCAAGGCGCTCGGCACGCCCGAGGGCACCGCACTGCTCGCCTATTGCGGCGAGGCGGCTTCGTGGCTGACCTGCGCAAGCCATGTGCCGCATGCCGTCAGCAACGTCGATCTGCGCACCGAAGTGCAGGGCCTGCTGGGCCAGCATCCGCGCATCGACAACGGTCGCATGACGCTACAGATCGACGACCTCGGCATGCGCGCGGCGCACCATTTCCGCGTATTCGTGCCGCAGTTCGAGCGCTACCAGCAGTTGCGCCAGCAGGTGCTCAAGGGCTACCGCGAGCGCATCCGGGTCGAGGAATTCAAGGCCCGGCCACTGACCTCGTTCGTGCGCAACAAGCTCATCAACGAGAGCTACCTGCCGGTGATCGGCGACAACCTGGCCAAGCAGATCGGCGCGGTCGGCGAGAGCCGCCGCACGGACCAGATGGGCCTGCTGATGCTGATCTCGCCGCCGGGCTACGGCAAGACCACGCTGATGGAGTACGTGGCCAGCCGTCTCGGCCTGATCTTCATGAAGATCAACGGCCCGGCGCTCGGCCATTCGGTGCGCTCGCTCGACCCCGCGCAGGCACCCGATGCGACGGCAGCCAAGGAACTCGAAAAGCTGAATCTCGCGCTCGAGATGGCGAACAACGTGATGCTCTACATCGACGATATTCAGCACACGCATCCCGAATTCCTGCAGAAGTTCATTTCGCTGTCCGACGGCACGCGCCGCATCGAGGGCGTCTGGAACGGGCAGACCAAGACCCACGACCTTCGCGGCAAGCGCTTTTGCATCGTCATGTCGGGCAATCCGTATACGGAATCGGGCGAGGTCTTCAAGATTCCCGACATGCTCGCCAATCGCGCGGACATCTACAACCTCGGCGACGTGCTCGGCGGCATGGAAGAGGTCTTCAAGCTCAGCTACATCGAGAACAGCATGACCTCGAATGCGGTGCTCGCGCCGATGGCCACGCGCAGTCTCGACGACCTCTATCTGCTGATCGAGAAGGCGCAGGGCAAGGACGTGTCGGGCAACGCGCTGAGTCACGAATACTCGTCGGCCGAACTGCGCGAGATCGAGGCCACGCTCGCGCGCATGCTCAAGGTGCGCGAGACGGTCTTCCGCGTGAACCAGCAATACATCCACAGCGCCGCGCAGGACGACCTGTACCGGCAGGAGCCGCCGTTCAAGCTGCAGGGCAGCTATCGCAACATGAACAAGCTCTCGGAGAAGATCACGCCGGTGATGAACGATGCCGAGATGCAGCAGATGCTCGACGACCACTATCAGGGCGAGGCGCAGATGCTGACCACGGGAGCGGAGGAAAACCTGCTCAAGCTGCGCGAACTGCGCGGCGCGCTGAGCCCCGGAGAGGCCGCGCGCTGGGAGGAGATCAAAGCCGGGTTCCTGCGCCAGAAGTCCATGGGCGGCGCGGGCGCCGATGCGGGCACGCGTGTGGCCTCGCAACTCGTTGATCTGGTGGCGGCGACACGCGATCTCGCAAGCGCCCAGCAGTCCGGCAGCGCGCAAAGCCTTTCGCAGAACGAAAAGCAGGCGCAGCGGTCGGCCAGCGAATGGGCCGAGCTGCTCGCGCAATTGCAGGGCGCGCAACAGGCCTCGGACGAGTCACTCAGGCGCATTGGAGAGGCGCTGGTGCGCGCGTCAGAGAACGGCAAGGGGTCTGCCGCCACGGATGCCTCGGAGCGCGCTGCGCAGCTTCTGGGCGGGCTGGTGCAGTCGGCGATGCATCCGGTGTCTGAGCACCTCGAACATTCGCGGCGTCAGCAGCTCGGGCTGCACCGCGTTCTCATGCAGGTGGCGACGCGCATGCAGGAGCAGATCGACGCGCTGCGCAAGACCGGCAAGCCGACCCTGCGCGCCGACGAGATCGACAACGCGTTCACCACGATGGCGCGCAAGGAGATCGAGGAGCGCAAGGACGGCTGAGGCCGACCGCGCTCTGCGTGATTAGGGCGTGTTCACACAACCCACGGGGTCGCGCAAGCCCGAAGGGTTGTGCATTCTTGGGCGGTCTGCGGCGTTGCAGGCTCTCGCAAGGTACCTACCTTGCTTCGAGCCTGCGCCTTGCATCCCATCCCAAGACTGCACAACGCGATCCCCGTGCGTTGGGTGAACAGGCCCTAGGCCAGCTTCGGGTAGTCGGTATAGCCCTTTTCGCCGCCGCCGTAGAACGTGGTCTGGTCCCAGGCGTTGAGCGGCGCGTTGTCGTGCAGGCGCTCGACCAGATCGGGGTTGGCGATGAACAGCTTGCCAAAGGCGACGATGTCGGCGTGGCCGCTTTCGATGGCGCGCGCGGCCATCGCAGCGTCGTAGCCGTTGTTGACCATCCATGCGCCCTTGCCGCCGTTGAGGCGGTAGCTGTCCTTGAATTGACCGTAGTCGAACGGACGGTCCGCAATCTCGCGCGGGCCACCGGTCGCGCCTTCGATCACGTGGATATAGGCCAGGCCAAGCTGCGCAAGCTGTTTGGCGACGTAGTCGAACAGCGGCTGCGGGTTGCTGTCCACGATGTCGTTGGCGGGCGTGACCGGCGAGAGCCGAATGCCGACCTTGCCACCGCCAATCGCATCGGCCAGCGCACGCGTGACTTCGAGCAGCAGGCGGGCGCGGTTTTCGATCGAGCCGCCGTAGTCGTCGGTACGGTGGTTGGCTCCGTCCTTCAGAAACTGGTCGAGCAGGTAACCGTTGGCCGCATGGATCTCCACGCCGTCAAAGCCTGCGGTTTCGACGGCGCTGCGCGCAGCCTGCACGAAGGAGTGGACGATGACCGGAATTTCCTTGGCCTGTAGCGCGCGCGGCTTGGAGGTCGGCAGGAACTGGCCCTCGCCCGTGGCCTTGTCGATCAGGAAGGTGCGGGTCTTGGCCTGAATCGCCGAAGGCGCGACCGGTGGATCGCCGTCCGGCAGCAAATCCACATGCGAGACGCGGCCCACGTGCCAGAGCTGCGTGACGATCTTGCCGCCACGAGCGTGCACGGCGGCCGTCACTTTCTTCCAGCCGTCGAGCTGCTCGGTGCCGTACAGGCCCGGCACGTCGGAATAGCCCTGCGCGAACGGGTCGATGGCCGTGGCCTCGGTGATCAGCAGACCGGCACTCGCACGCTGCGCGTAGTACGTGGCGGTGATGTCCTTGGGAATCGCATCGGGCGAGCGGTTGCGCGTGAGCGGTGCCATGGCGATGCGGTTGGACAGGTGCAGGTCACCTGCCTTTATCGGGGAGAACAGGGTGGAGTTCGCGGAAGTCATGGGCCTTTCTTTCTCGGCGGAATACCGGAGATGCAAGCTCTCAAGATTAGTCCGTCACGGCCCGCCGTGCTGTAGGACCACACAAGCCCTTTGGATAAATCAAGCCTTTGGCGTGTTCAAGCGGTGGCCCGGGATTCATGTTCCACGTGAAACGGCGGCCGGCAACCTGCGGACGCCAAAACCGATGGGAACGCAGTCCTCGCGTTCGCAGAGCGTGGTGAAGATCACCTCGCCGTGCCCGCGTCGAAAGCCCAAACGGAAAACCGGCGCCCCCGCTCACGCAGGAAACGCCGGTGCGGCTCAGGAGAGCGAGGGCGCGTTACTTGATCAGGCCCTCGGCCGTCATGGCTGCGACCACCGCAGGACGTGCGCCGACGCGCTCGCGGTACTTGACGAGGTTCGGGAAGCCCGAGAGATCGACACCCGTGTGCGCGGCCCAGTTGGTCACGGTGAACAGATAGGCGTCGGCCACGGTGAACTGGTCGCCCATCAGATATTGCTTGCCCGAAAGCTCGTTTTCAACGTACTTCAGACGATTCGCGACGCTTTTGCGCGCACCATCCTTCGCGTCATCCGTCGTGGCCGGATTGAACAGCGGGCTGAAACCCTTGTGAATTTCCGTACCGATGAAGGTCAGCCATTCCTGGAGCTTGTAGCGCTCCCACGTGCCATTGGCCGGGCGAGCTTCGAATCGGGAGCCTGGTCGGCGAGGTATTGAACAATGGCCGGGCCTTCGTGCAGACGCTTGCCATCGTCGAGTTCCAGAAGCGGAACGTAGCCGAGCGGGTTGATGCTGTAGTAATCGGTGCCGTCCTTGAGCTTGTGCGATTTGGTGCTTGCCAAAACGGGCTCGAATTTCAGGCCCGCTTCCTCAAGAACGATATGCGGAGACAGTGAACAAGCGCCGGGAGAATAGTAGAGCTTCATGGGTATCCTTCAACAGTCATTGAAAAAGAAACGACAGGGCAACATGCTATACCGACTGGCATTGCCATGCAGGGGTGGGTGCTCACTGCCCACGAGGCGGATCGGGCTGTTTCACGTGAAACAGCGACGCGCCTCGCGGCATGCCGACATCGCTCGAAGTGACTTCCAGACGGCAAGCAGGACAGAAACGCCGGAGCGTGGGAAAATCACCGGTTCTCCCGGTCCCACATGGATCGGTTTCAGATCAGTTGCATTGGCCCGATCTTCCTTTTGCAGGGGGTCGAGGCCTTTGCCTCCCGGTTGCGCGCGGCCGGTATGCGTTTTGTGTAGCCAGCGGGTCCGCGCGTCCCCGGAGTCAGACTCCATGTTGTATCCCCAGAATTTTGATGTCATCGTAGTGGGCGGCGGTCACGCCGGAACCGAGGCGGCGCTTGCCGCAGCACGCATGGGTTGCAAGACCTTGCTGCTCACGCACAATATCGAGACGCTCGGGCAGATGAGCTGCAATCCGAGCATTGGCGGTATTGGCAAGGGCCATCTGGTCAAGGAAGTCGACGCGATGGGCGGTGCCATGGCCCTGGCCACCGACCGGGGCGGCATCCAGTTTCGCATTCTCAACAGCTCCAAGGGCCCGGCCGTTCGGGCCACGCGCGCTCAGGCCGACCGCATTCTGTACAAGGCAGCCATCCGCGAGATGCTTGAAAACCAGCCCAATCTCTGGCTTTTCCAGCAGGCGGTCGATGATCTGATGGTGGAGGGCGACCGCGTCGTCGGTGCCGTCACCCAGGTCGGAATCAGGTTCAGGAGTCGCACCGTGGTGTTGACCGCAGGTACTTTCCTCGACGGCAAGATTCACGTGGGACTCAACAACTATGCGGCAGGGCGCGCGGGCGATCCGCCAGCGGTGTCGCTCTCGGCCCGGTTGAAGGAACTGCAACTGCCGCAAGGCCGTTTGAAGACCGGCACGCCTCCGCGCATCGATGGCCGCAGCATCGATTTTTCGCGCTGCGAAGAGCAACCCGGCGACGGCATGGCCGGAGGCGTGAACGAGGGTTCGGTGCCGGTTTTCAGCTTCATGGGCAACCAGGCGATGCACCCGCGCCAGATGCCTTGCTGGATCACGCATACGAATGCGCGTACCCACGAAATCATCCGCTCCGGCTTTGACCGCAGCCCGATGTTCACCGGCAAGATCGAGGGCGTGGGTCCGCGCTACTGCCCGAGCGTGGAAGACAAGATCAACCGCTTCGCCGACAAGGAAAGCCATCAGATCTTTCTGGAACCCGAAGGTCTGACCACGCACGAGTATTACCCGAACGGCATCTCGACCAGCCTGCCATTCGACGTGCAATATGAACTCGTGCGCAGCATGGCTGGCCTGGAGAACGCGCACATCCTGCGCCCAGGGTATGCCATCGAATACGACTATTTCGACCCGCGCTCGCTCAGGAGCAGTTTCGAGACGCGTCAGATCAACGGGCTGTTCTTTGCCGGACAGATCAACGGCACGACCGGCTACGAGGAAGCGGCGGCGCAGGGCATGTTCGCGGGCATCAATGCCGCGCTGCAATGCCGCGAGCAGGAGGCCTGGGTGCCACGACGCGATGAGGCCTATCTCGGCGTGCTGGTGGATGACCTGATCACCAAGGGCGTGAACGAACCCTACCGCATGTTCACCAGCCGCGCAGAGTTCCGCCTGCAACTGCGCGAGGACAACGCCGACATGCGCCTGACCGAAGTGGCGCGCAAGATGGGGCTTGTCGACGACATGCGCTGGGACGCCTTCAGCCGCAAACGCGATGCTGTTTCACGTGAAACAGAGCGCCTGAAATCAACCTGGGTGAATCCACGCAATCTTCCGGCGACGGAATCGGAGCGCGTTCTCGGCAAGGCCATCGATCATGAATACAACCTGTTCGATCTGCTGCGTCGCCCGAACGTCGGCTATGCGGAACTGACCGGCATGGATGGTGGCCGGTTTGCCAGTGACGCTGTCTCACGTGAAACCTTGGGCGAACTCAGCGTGCCGGTGATCGAGCAGGTGGAAATCGCTGCGAAGTATTCGGGCTATATCGACCGACAAAAGGACGAGGTGGAGCGTGCCACGCATTTCGAAAAAATGCGGCTACCGGATGAACTTGACTACATGCAGGTGGCCGCGCTTTCCATCGAAGTGCGCCAGACGCTTCAGAAGCATCGCCCCGAAACGCTGGGGCAGGCCTCGCGGATCTCGGGCGTGACGCCCGCAGCGATCTCCTTGTTGATGGTGCACCTGAAGAAGGGCGGCTTCAAGGAATTCGGTAATCTCTCGGCCCAGACGGTGGACGCGGCGGCATGAGCGAGGCATTGACGATTCAACTGCGTGATGGCGCGCGGGAACTGGCGCTGGAGCTGGACGAGCAACAGGTCACGCAATTGATGGAGTTTCTCGCCGTCCTGCAGAAGTGGAACAAGGTCTACAACCTGACATCGGTGCGTGATCCGCAGGAGATGCTCACGCACCATCTGCTGGACAGCCTCGCCGCAGTCAAGCCATTGCAGCGATATCTGGCAAGCCTGCCGCATGGCCAGCGTGAACGCCTGCTCGACGTGGGCTCGGGCGGTGGTCTTCCCGGAGTGGTGTTCGCGATCTGCTGTCCGCAGCTTGATGTGAGCTGCGTGGACACGGTGGCAAAAAAAGCCGCGTTCATCAACCAGGCGGCGGCAACCTTGAGACTTCCCAACCTGCATGGCCTGCATGCGCGCGTGGAAACCTTGACGCAGAAATTCGACGTGGTGAGTTGCCGGGCATTCGCCTCGCTCGTTGATTTCACCCACTGGTCGCGAGACACGCTTGCCGAGCACGGCATCTGGTTCGCGATGAAGGGCAAACGCCCGGATGAGGAAATGGCGGCGCTGGGACACGACGTGGACGTGTTTCACGTGGAACAGTTGCAGGTTCCGGCGCTTGATGCAGACCGTTGCATCGTCTGGATGCGGCCGGTCGCGTAAACTCGGGGTTCCATTTTGGCCCGGCGCAGGAGCTTCCCATGTTTGGTATTGCCGACTACGGCGCGTTCGTCGCCGCGATCATCGTGTTCCTGTGCATTCCCGGCCCGGGAAATCTTGCCCTGATCACGTCCACGAGCAAGGGTGGTTTTCGCGGCGGCTTCGCCTCCACCCTTGGTGTGATCTGCGGCGATCAGGTCTTGATGTGGGCCGCAGTGGGCGGCGTGGCCGGTCTGATGGCGGCGTATCCGTCTGCCTTTCACATGGTGCAGTGGCTGGGCGCCGCCTATCTGGCGTGGATCGGCTGGCGCATGTTGCGCGCCAAACCGGGCGATGCTCCGGTGGTGAACATCAAGCCGCATCACTATTTCAGGCAGGGTGCGATCATCACGCTGCTGAACCCCAAGGCAATCGTCTTCTACATGGCGTTCTTTCCGTTGTTCGTGAACCCGCAGACACATCGCGGTCTGATCACGTTCGGCGCGATGGCGGCAACTGTCGCAACCCTGACCTTGCTCTATGCAACGATCATGATTTTGCTCACACACTTTCTGGCTGAGCGCATGCGCGCGAATCCCAAGATCGTGAGCTTGCTGGAAAAGACGGCGGGCATTTTCCTCATTGGTTTCGGCGTCAAGCTGGCCATCTCCAAGTAACACCAGCACTCGAAAAGATCGCATGGCCAAGATATTCTGCATTGCCAATCAGAAGGGCGGAGTCGGCAAGACCACCACCACCGTGAACCTCGCAGCGGGTCTTGCCAAAATCGGGCAGCGGGTGTTGCTCGTCGATCTCGATCCTCAGGGAAATGCCACCATGGGCTCGGGCGTGGACAAGCGGGCGCTGGAACTCAGCGTCTACGACGTGCTGCTCGAATCCGCCTCGGTCAAGGAGGCCGCCGTGCTGGCCGAGCAGTGCGGCTACCACGTGCTCGGCGCGAACCGTGAACTCGCGGGTGCCGAGGTCGAACTGGTGCCGCTTGCGCAACGCGAGAAGCGCTTGAAGACGGCGCTGACGGCGGCCGAGAAGGACTACGACTTCGTGCTGATCGACTGCCCGCCCAGCCTGTCCATGCTCACGCTCAACGGCCTGTGCAGCGCGCACGGCGTGGTGGTGCCCATGCAGTGCGAGTACTTCGCGCTCGAGGGGCTGACCGATCTGGTCAACACCATCAAGCAGGTGCATGCGAACCTGAATCCCGACCTGCAGGTCATCGGTCTGCTGCGCGTCATGTACGACCCGCGCATCACGCTGCAAAGCCAGGTCAGCGATCAGCTCAAGGATCACTTCGGCGACAAGGTGTTCGACACCGTGATCCCGCGCAACGTGCGCCTCGCCGAAGCGCCAAGCTACGGTCTGCCGGGTGTGGTGTTCGATGCGAGCGCCAAGGGCAGCGTGGCCTTCGTCGAGTTTGCGAAGGAAATGGTCAAGCGCATCAAGAAAATGTGATTGCAATGAATCCAGCCAACGTATTGGTCCTGCCGGGCTGGCAGGGCTCGGGAGAGCAGCACTGGCAGAGCCGCTGGGAAGCGCTTCACGGCTACCGGCGCGTGGAGCAGCACGACTGGCAGCGCCCGCTGCGTGGCGACTGGTCGGCGCGGCTTGAGGAGACCATCGTCGATGCACCCGAGCCGGTGATCCTCGTCGCACACAGCCTCGGCTGCATACTGACCGCGTGGTGGGCCGCCCATTCGCGCCATACCGCAAAGGTGCGCGCCGCGCTGCTCGTGGCACCCGGCGATGTCGAGCGCCCCGAACTCGCCGGGCCGCTGCATGGATGGCAGCCGGTTCAGATGGACCGCCTGCCATTTCCCGGCACGCTGGTGGCAAGCCGCGACGACCCGTACTGCACGTTCACACGGGCCAGGGCGCTCGCCGATGCTTGGGGCTCGCGTTTTGTGGACCTGGGCGAGCACGGACACATCAATGCCGAATCCGGCCTCGGCGACTGGCCCGAAGGGCACGCGATGCTGGATTCGCTGAAGAAGAACGAAACGAAGAAGAAGGATTGATCAACATGGTCACGAAGAAACCCAAGGGCCTTGGCCGTGGACTCGAAGCGCTGCTCGGCCCCAAGGTGGCCGACAAGGCTCCGGCCGCAGCCGCAAAGGATGGCGCGCCCGCGGCGGAGCAGGGCGTGGGCAGGCTGGCGCTGACCGAGCTTGTGCCCGGCATGTACCAGCCGCGCACACGCATGGACGAAGGCGCGCTCTACGAGCTGGCCGAGAGCATCAAGCAGCAGGGCATCATGCAGCCCATCCTGGTGCGCAGGCTTACCGATGGCGAGAACGCCGGCAAGTACGAAATCATCGCGGGCGAGCGGCGTTTTCGCGCATCCGGGTTGGCCGGACTGACGGAAGTGCCGGTGCTGGTGCGCGAGGTGCCGAACGAGGCCGCCGCCGCCATGGCGCTGATCGAGAACATCCAGCGCGAAGATCTGAATCCGCTGGAAGAGGCGCAGGGCCTGCAACGGCTGATCCGCGAATTCGGGCTCACCCATGAGCAGGCGGCACAGGCCGTGGGCCGCTCGCGCAGCGCCGCGTCGAATCTGCTGCGCCTGCTGAATCTGGCCGATCCCGTGCAGACCATGCTGATGGCGGGCGACATCGACATGGGCCACGCGCGCGCGCTGCTGGCGCTCGAGCGCGCCACGCAGATCACGGCAGGCAACCAGATTGCGGCCAGGAAGCTGTCGGTGCGCGAGACCGAGGCGCTGGTCAAGAAGCTCGGTGCGGAATTCAATCTTCAGCCGCAAAAGCCCAAGAAGGAAAAGTCGCGCGACATGAAACGCGTCGAAGAAGAACTCTCCGACCTGCTCACCGCCGACGTGGAGGTCCGTGTGAAGAAACGTGTCAAACGCCACGGCCGCATGGAGGACATGGGCGAGATCGCGATCCAGTTCGGTTCCATGGAGTCGCTCAATGGATTGATCGAGCGGCTGCGCGGAAATGCGTCGGCGAATTGAAACCGCTTGACCAAAATCAAGTAACAAAATGCATCATTCACGAATGTGAATGCAAGCAGCGGTATTATTTGCGGTCTTTTTGAGCGGAAATAGAGTCCGTTCGGATGCAAATTCAACCAAGCGTATGGAAGGGGAGTCCGTGATGCGCAAAACCCATTTGACCCTGCTCGCGGCAGCATGCGCTACCGTTGTCCTGACCGGCTGCGAAACCACCAACATGAAGATGGGCAGTTCGGAGTCCAAGACCGTGGCGACCGGTGCGGCCGGTGGTTCGAACACCGCCAATGCCAGCAGCCAGCTCGAGCGCTGCGCTTCGCCGCTGGGCACCGTGTCGCTGGTCGAGAACCAGGATGCGGGCTGGTACACCATTCTGCGCAACGAATACCGCCTGCCACCCACGGCCAACCTGCTGCGATTGCTGGTGCAGCAATCGAATTGCTTCATCGTCGTGGAACGCAGCGCGGCCGGCATGCGCGCCATGGACCGCGAGCGCCAGATCATGGGCTCGGGCGAAATGCGCGGCGGCAGCAACTTCGGCAAGGGCCAGATGGTGGCGTCGGACTACGCCATGTCGCCTGAAATCATTTTCTCCAACAGCGACGCGGGCGGCATCGGCGGCGCGCTCGGCGGCCTGATCGGTGGCGGTCGCGGTGCGGCAGTTGCGGCCATCGGCGGCAGCATGAAGACGCGCGAAGCCAGCGCCATGCTGACCCTGGTCGACAACCGTTCGGGCGTGCAGGTGTCGTCTTCGGAAGGCAGCGCCTCCAAGAGCGATTTCGCGGGTTTTGGCAGCGTCTTCGGCGGCTCCGCAGGGGGCGGCCTGGGCGGCTACCAGAATACCCCCAGGGCAAGGTCATCACGGCGGCATTCATGGACGCCTACAACCAGATGGTCATGGCGCTGCGCAACTACAAGGCGCAAGCCGTGCAGGGCCAGGGCCTCGGTGGCGGCGGTCGCCTGAGCGTGGACGGCGCTGCGGCTCCGTCCCAGACCCGCGCGGGCGCATCGATGTCCACGCGTGAAGCGCAGGCGCGACTGCAGGAACTGGGCTACAGCGTGACGCCCGACGGCTCCATGGGTCCGAGGACCACGAACGCGGTTCGCGCCTACCAGAAGGATCAGGGCCTGAGCCCGACCGGCCGTTTCGACAAGGCAACACTGGACGCGCTGTCGCGCTGATCCCTGCACGGTCACCCCGGGGTGATGCAAAGGAAAAGAAAGCGGCTCTCGGGCCGCTTTCTTTTTGCGCGCCGCCCAGCTGCTGGAATGCAATGCATATCGCACCGAAAGGGTGCGACATGGGCGCGCGCTTGCGACAAGTGGCGCAGTGTGGCCTACCATGCCCGCCGTTCTAAGGAGCTTCTTCGCCATGTTTCTCGCACTACCGCCGTTCTGGGCGTCATGGTTGCCCGCATTTGCATGCAGCCATCACGATGACGATTCCCGACTTCTTTCCTGTCCTTCAGATTCCCTCGCACAGCGCGCCAGCGCCGTGCTCGCGCCGTTGGCGGCGCCCGCACCCGTCGAATTGCGTATCGACGTTCACACCGGCCCCGAGGCCATCGAAAACGAACTGCGGTCACTGCACGACCGGCTGCATACGCCCGGCGACTCCATGCACGGCATAGAACGATTGCCGCTGCTCGAAGACCCCCGTTTCACCGTGCACCTGCGCGAAGCCGATGGCGAGCGCTATGTCTATATCGAAGACACCCGTGCAGGACGGCTCGCCGGTTACACGGTCTTCAACCGCCTCATCGAAATCAACAGGCGCGCCGACAGGCTGCTGCGCGCGCCGCATTCCAAATTTTCGCCCGGGTATCAGCGGCGCGGGCTGGCGAGCGCCATCTACCGCTGGGCGCTCGATGGTGGCCAGTGCCTGATGACGGGCGCGCGCCAATCCGATGGCGCGCATGCGCTCTGGGATCGCCTCGCATGCGACTACGAGCAGGGCTACGTGCACCTGCGCGACAAGGCGTTGAGCTACCTTGGCCCAGAGGTCGATGACGAGGCGTTGCTCGAGGATCTCAACACGCGCCGCATCCTGCTCGGGCGCGGCTGGAGCATCGACGGCCTGATCGCCGCCGCCCGCATGCACGGCAACAGCGTCGCCAAAGAAACTGCGGCCCTGGCCTGACGCGCCCGCTCAGCGCGGACGGAACATGCGAAAGCGCTGGGCCTCGTCGATTGCGAAATAGTCCGCCGGCCCGCCGCCACGCAGAATCGGCTGGGCCGCCGCCGTGTCGTAGACGCCGTCCTTGAGCAGGCTGCGGTCGATGTGCACGGCCAGCACTTCACCGAGCACCAGCCAGGTCGCCACCGCTTCGCCATCCACGCCCTGAAGCTGGATGATCTGCGTGCATCGGCATTCCATGGTGACCGGACTGTCGGCCACGCGCGGCGGCTGGACCTTGTGGGATGCGAGCGTTGCGAGTCCGGCCAGGTCGAATTCGTTGACCTCGGGCGGCACCATGGCGCAGCTCTGATTCATCGCCTCGGCGAGTGGCCGCGTGGCCAGGTTCCACACGAACTCGCCCGTTTCCTCGATGTTGACCAGCGTGTCTTTCCTGCCGATGCTCGCGAATCCGATGATCGGCGGCGTGTAGTTGAACGCGTTGAAAAAGCTGTAGGGCGCGAGATTGAGCACGCCCGCGCCGCTGCGCGTGGAAATCCAGCCGATCGGGCGTGGCCCGACGATGGCATTGAATGGATCATGCGGCAGGCCGTGGCCCTCGCGCGGCAGGTAGCTGTGAAAGCGTTCGGATTCGGTGGTCATCGTGGCAAGGGCCTTGTGGGGGAACCAAGAAAGAGCGCGGCGCAACCGGCGCTCCATCCATCGTAGTCGCGTGGCGAGCGCGGCGGAGCGCGCGGCCTCAGAGCCCCTTTTCCACCATCTGCAGCAGCCGGGTCGTGAGCTGCGCGCGCAGCCCGGGCGGGCTGTGGCGCAGCGGGCCGTCGATCATCAGTGTCGCCATGCCGTGCACCGTGGACCAGGCGAGATACTCGGCCATGGCGCGGCGCTCTGCGGGCAGCACTCCGGCCTGCACCATGGCGTCCAGCGATTCGCGCAGCAGTTCAAACGGGTCGGCCGACGGGCCGAGCGCCGCAGCTTCCTGTTGCACATTGCCTTCATCGCTGCGCGCAAAGGCGGTGCGAAACCAGCCCGTCTCGGCTTGCGCAAACGCGAGATACGAACGCCCCACGGCGGCCAGCATGGCACGGGAGCGCTCGGCCGCATCTCCCAGTTGCCGCGCTGGCTGCATCTCCACCGCAATGGCCCCGGCCATGGTGGCCAGCACCTGGGCGCGCACGGCTTCGAACAGCGCTTCCCGATTGGCGAAGTGCCGGTATGCCGCATTCGGCGCGACGCCCGCGCGGCGCGTGGCCTCGCGCAACACGATGGCCTGCGGCCCGCCCTCGCGCGCGAGCGTGAGCCCTGCGTCGATCAGCGACTGTCGCAGGTCGCCATGGTGGTAGCTGCGTCGAATGGCGAGGTCGGATGGGTTGTCTGGCATGTGCATGGGCCGGTGGCAGGGCGACGCCCCGAACAAGGGCGTCATCACAAATCCTTACCAAACCGGACAAACTGGATGTGGACAGTGTCCATTTTAATCGGCAAAATAAGTGAACGTTGTCCACATTTGTGAATTCTTTGCTGAATTCCATCTGGATTTTTCTTTTTTATTTTGTTGACCAACCATTGAAGGAGTCAGAGCCATGAAGCAGCAGAACTACGTTGACGGGTTTCTCTGCCCCGTGAAAACGCAGGACAAGGAACGCTATCTCGCGATGGCGACCGCCTCGGCGCAATTGTTCAAGAAGCACGGCGCGCTTTCGGTCGTCGAGTGCTGGGCGGATGACGTGCCCGAGGGCAAGCTCACCTCCATGCCCATGGCCGTCAAGCGCGAGCCCGACGAGGTCGTCGTGTTCTCGTGGGTCGTGTGGCCGGACAAGGCGACGCGCGAGCGCGGCATGAAGGCCGTGATGGACGATCCCGAGATGTCCAAGGACATGCCGTTCGACGGCAAGCGCCTCATCTACGGAGGCTTCCAGCCCATTCTGGTGGCCTGATCCTGGCCCGAACCTAAACGGTCGCTCAGGCATGCGGCGTTCATCAATCTGAAAGCCGGACGCCCGACACTGAAGCGTTCTTCAAGCTTTTTTTTCCACAACGCGATTCCAACCCACGGAGACATTTCCATGCAACTCATCCCCTATCTCACCTTCAATGGCAACTGCGAGGAAGCCATGACGTTCTATGCCAAGGTATTTGGCGGAAAAATGGGCCCGATCATGCGGTTTGGCGACATGCCCGCGTCCGAAGGCATGCCGCCCCTGCCCGAGAGCGCGAAAAACGGCGTGATGCATGCCTACGTGAAATTCGGCGAACAGGAAATCATGGGCTCTGACACCATGCCCGAGGGCTGCGCAGGCGGCGGCTACCAAGCGCCACAAGGCATCAACGTCAACATCGCCGTGGACAACGTGGAGGAGGGGCGTCGCGTCTTCAACGCGTTGGCGGAAGGCGGAAAGGTCACGATGCCGTTTGACAAGACCTTCTGGTCGGCAGGCTTCGGCATGGTGACCGACCGCTTCAACACGCCGTGGATGGTCAACGTGTTCGACCCGCAAGCGCCCCGTTGATACCGGCGACGCAATGACCCAAGGAGATCGACATGAACGCACCGAACCCCGTCATCTGGTTTGAAATCTATGTGCAGGACATGCAGCGCGCACGCACCTTCTACGAGGCGGTGCTGCAAAAGAAGCTCGAGCCCATGCAGGTGCCCGACGGGCAGGCACCGGGCATGGAGATGCTGTCCTTTCCTGGCAAGCCCGAGTCCATGGGTGCCTGCGGGATGCTCGTGAAAATGGACGGCGTCACGTCGGGTGGCGGCGGCACGCTGGTGTATTTCACGAGCGAGGATTGCGCGGTGGAACAGTCACGCGTCGAGGCGGCCGGGGCAAGGTGCTCAAGCCGAAGTTTTCCATCGGGCCTTATGGTTTCTGCACGCTTTTGGTGGACACCGAGGACAATTGCTTCGGCGTGCATTCCATGAAATGACACGGCGCGGCGTCGGTCGATTGGGTCGTCGCCGCACCACACACCACAAGGAGACATCGCCATGACTGATTCCACCTCACCCCGAAGAGCGACGGCGAGGCGTCGGAGCAAAAGCCGTCGCACGCCAACGATCTGGTGCTCACGCGCCTGATCGACGCGCCTGCGGACAAACTCTTTCGCTGCTGGACCGAGCCCGAATTGCTCGTCAAATGGTTCGTGCCCGCGCCGTGGAGCGTGGCGCGCGCCGAGGTCGATCTGCGCCCGGGCGGCCGCTGCCTCGTGGTCATGCGCAGCCCCGAGGGCCAGGAAATGCCCAATGACGGGGTGTATCTCGAAGTCGTTCCCAACCGCCGCCTGGTGTTCACCGACGCCTATCGCGCGGGCTGGATACCGTCCGAAAAGCCGTTCATGACCGCCATCGTCAGCTTCGAACCCGAAGGCTCGGGCACGCGCTACACCGCCATCGCGCGCCACTGGAATGCGCAGGACCGCAAGACGCACGAGGACATGGGTTTTCACGAAGGTTGGGGCATTTGCGCGAGCCAGATGGAGGCGCTCGCGAAGACGCTGTGATGTCCGCGCGGCGCGCGCTCACAGCGAACCAAAGAACCGCCCGGAGACTCGCCGACCGACTTGCGCACCATCGCGCTGAAGGCGCTCGGGCTGTAGCCCAGTTCGGTTGCGATCCGCGCCATCGGCATGCGTGTCGCGGCCAGCGAGAGTGCCTTGGCCAGCACCACCTGCTGACGCCATTGGGTGAAGGTGCTGCCCAACTCGTCGCGAAACAGCCTTGCCACGGTGCGCGGGCTTGCGCCCGTGTTCCGCGCCCAGTCCGCCAGCGTGCCGTGCAGGGTGGGATCAGCGATCACCGCCTCGCAGAGCGTGCGCAGCCGCTTGTCATGCGGCAGATCCACGCCCAGCTTGACGGGATTGGCGCGGCGCAGTTCGTCGAGGATCAGCGCGCTCAGGTGCCGCTCGCGCCTGAGTGTTTCGGCATCGGGCGGCGGACCATCGTCGGGCTCGGTCGGCATTTCCCGGGCCAGCGCGCGCAGCAGGTCCGAGGCCTCGAGTACGCGGCACTGCTGCCAGACCGCACGTTCATGCCGCGCAACCGAGGGCCCGCACTGGCCTGCGGGCTGGTACAGATAGAGCGTGCGCAGATCGGCGTCCTCCACCATGGTCACGGCGTGCTCCACGCCCGGTGGCACCCATACCGCGCGATGCGGCGGCACGATGTAGGTGCCGGTGGGAACATCCAGCCGCAGCACGCCATAGGCCGAAAGCGCCACCTGCGCCCAGTCGTGGCTGTGGGGCAGGATCCGGGTGTCGGCGCGCAGCTTGCGGTAGCGAACGCGCACCGGGCGCGCACGCGTCGGCACGAACGGCGGCGGCAAAAACGCCTCCACATGGGCCACGGGCCGCGCGGCGCGACGTGCGGCTATGGGAGAGGGTGGTGGACTGCTTGGCATGTTCGCGATAGAAATTGGCAGACTATCGTATATCGGACGCGGCAGCTTGCGCCTAACATCACCGCATGACCACGACAACATCACCGGCTTCCCCGTCGTCGCCGGACAATTTCCGGCAGGACGCGCGAACCATCGGCCTGATCGGCCTCGCGCATGGCTCCTCGCACTTCTTCCACATGCTGCTGCCGCCGCTGTTTCCGTTCCTGATCGCGGAATTCGGCTACAGCTACTCGCAGCTCGGCTTTCTGGTGTCGGTGTTCTTCGTGGTCTCGGGCGTCGGCCAGATGCTCGCGGGCTTTCTCGTCGATCGCGTGGGCGCGCGTCCGGTGCTGTTCTTCGCGCTCTCATGCTTCATCGCGGCGGGCCTGGTCGCAGGCACTGCCAGTGGCTATGCGTCACTGATTCTCGCCTCGCTGCTGGCAGGCATGGGCAATGCGCCGTTCCACCCCGTCGACTTCACCATTCTGAACAAGCGCGTATCGGCGAAACGGCTCGGGCACGGCTTCTCGGTGCATGGCATCTCGGGCAATCTGGGATGGGCAACGGCGCCGGTATTCATGGCTGGCATCGCTACCGCCACGGGTTCCTGGCGTGTCGCCTGCCTGAGCGGCGCGGCGCTCGCCTTCGTCGTGCTGGTGATCATGGTGCTCAACCGCGACGCGCTCGACGACCGCCAGGGTTCCTGGTCCAACCAGCCAGCGGCGCATGGCGCGACGCCCGCCGCGCCCGAGCACCCGATGGCCTTTTTGAAGCTGCCCTCGGTATGGCTGTGCTTCTCGTTCTTCTTCTGGAGCACCTGCTCGCTGTCGGCCATCCAGAGCTTCGCGAGCCCGGCCCTGCACAAGCTCTACGGCACGCCCCTGTCCGTCACCGCCCTGGTGGTGACCGGCTACATGCTGTGCGGAGCCGTCGGCATGCTGATCGGCGGCTTTCTGGTGGCACGCGTGCAGCGCCTTGAGAAAATCATCTCGCTGTGCCTGCTGGCCGCGGCCATATTGCTCGCCGTGGTCGGACTTGGCGTGCTGCCGGGCATGGCCGCGCTGGTGGTGACTTCGCTCGCCGGCCTGGGCATCGGCATCGCTGGCCCGTCGCGCGACATGCTGATCAAGCGCGCTGCCCCGCCCGGTGCCACGGGTCGCGTCTACGGAACGGTCTACTCGGGACTGGACCTGGGCTTCTGCCTCGCGGCCCCGGTATTTGGCGCGATGCTCGACGCGAACATGGTGCCCGGCATCTTCTTCGGCTCCGCAGCGGCTCTGGCGCTGTCGGTGGTGTCGGCGGGATTCGTGGGCGCGGGCGTGGCGGCCAAGGCGACGGCGAAACCCGCTACGGCCTGATGCGTCCCGGAGGAGGTGACAGCGCGACTTTTGATAAATGTGACTTTAGGCAACAAAGATTAAAGTATTTGTAAGTCTTACTTTGCAATAATTCAGCGCATTATTTGTAGCCACCGAGCTCGGAGGAACGATATGCGCATGAAGAGAGGGCGGAGTAGTGTGGGCATGGCCATTGCGGCCACATTGATGGTGGGCGGTTGCGCTGTTCAGCAAGCACCGATTGCAACCAAGGACTCCGCGCACACGGCGGCCACACAACGCGAAGCTCAGGCCCAGGTGCTGAAGCAGACTCCGGCGGCACCGGTGCTCAAACGCAAGGTAGCGCTGGGTCGCATTTCCAACGAAACCACCTACGGTCAATCGCTTCTGCGTGACAAATCCGGGATCCGTTGGGCAAACAGGTCACCGATCTATTCAGCAAGGCATTGACTGAGTCGGGCGCTTATCTCGTGTTCGAGCGTCCGGATATCGACAAGGTCGTGACCGAGAGTCAACTCACCAATCAGAAGCTCAACCTCATTGGTGTCGACGCGCTGATCGTCGGCTCACTCACCGAGTTCGGTCGCAAGACGGTTGGCAGTTCGGGTTTTGCCTCATCGAGCAAGAAGCAGGTCGCATTTGCCAAGGTGGATATCCGAATGGTCGACACCCGCACCGGACACGTGTTCTTCGCGACGTCTGGCGCAGGCGAAGCGACCAATGAGGTGTCTTCCACCTTCGGATTCGGCTCGCGCGCCAACTATGACGGAACACTCAACGACTCCGCCATCCGGCAAGCGGTCTCCGAGGCCGTCAGCAAACTGTCCGTGGAACTCAATCGCCGCCCCTGGACAACGGCCGTCCTCAAACGCGAAGGCTCTCGTTTGTTTGTCAGTGGCGGCAAGAGTCAGGGACTGAAACCTGGAATGCTGCTCGCGGTGCAGTCCGCGGGCGAGCAGATCAAGTCGCCGCAGACGGGCGCGCTGATCACCTTGCCCGGGCAGAAGCTGGCGCAGGTTCGCGTGGACAGCCTGTTTGGCGACAACGAATTGAATGAAGGCGCAATGGCAAGCGTGGTTTCCGGAGACCTTGGACAGCGTGATGCGAGCGCTCTTGTCGTGTATTTCGAGGGAGGTCAGTGATGAATCAAGGAAAGAATACGAGATCGCGTCTCCGAACACGGACGGCGGCTTTGATGGCAGGCACGCTGCTCGGCACTTGGGCGCTCGTGGGTTGCGTGCAGATGCCAACCGAGAAGCAACAGGTGCTGGAATTGCGACCACAGATCTCCTTTCGTCTTGCGCACGAAAGCCTCAGCGGGGCGAATGTGCGTATCGACGGCCTGCCAATGGGGACGGCAGGGCAATTTGAAGTGGGCAAGGCGGCGTTGGCCCTTCAGCCTGGAACGCATCAGCTCGTGGTCGATTTCAACGGCAATGCCCTGATCAACGAGCGCTTCTATGTGGGAGACGGGGTCAGCAAGACCTTCGATCTGCGCTGAAAACATTTCACCAGCTGAACCAGACAATGATCATGGATCGACACACTTTTTTCGCCACCTGCAAATGGACGGCGATGGGCGCAGTGCTGGCGCTTGCCACTGGTTGCGCCAGCGAATCGGGCTTGTACCAATGGGGTGGCTACGACACCGCCCTCTACAGTGCCTACAAGAACCCGGGAAACGTGGTGACGCTGCAAACCAAACTTGAGCAGCACATCGCAGCCATGGGCACGGCGCGCCAGAAGGTGGCACCGGGCTTGCACGCGGAACTTGGATCGCTCTATCTGCAGGCTGGCCGAAATGACGAGGCGATTGCCCAGTATCGCCTGGAGCGCGCACTGTGGCCGGAGAGTCAGACGCTGATGGATGCACTTATCCAGACTCTGGAAAACCGCAACAAAAAGCCGGGCGGAACCGGGCAAAAGAACACTGAGGCCGCATCATGAAGACAAGCAATATCCGATGGTTTCTGCCCGCGATGATTGCGGTCAGCGCGCTGCTCGTTGGCTGCAAGACTAATCCGCCCAAGCGCGACGTTGTCGCGTACGAGGCACCAACCCCACGATCGATCGTCGTGGTGCCGGTCGTCAATCAATCTGTGGATGTGGACGCCCCCAACTACGTGCTCAGCAGTCTGCCAGTGCCCATTGCCGAAAAAGGCTACTACGTGTTTCCGGTGAATACGACCAAGATGGTGCTGGAACAAGAGGGCTTTTACGAAGCTGAACGCATTCAACAGGAGCCCCCGGAGAACATCGCCAAAATGTTCGGCGCAGATGCAGTGCTGTTTGTCACGATCAACCGTTGGGATGCGCAGTATGTTGTGTTTTCCACCACAGTGACGGTGGATTTCGACTACCGCCTTGTGAGCAAGACAGGTCAGGAACTCTGGAGGAACTCGCAGAGCATGAGCTACTCTCCGAACAACAACAACTCCGGTGGCGGCGCGCTCGTCATGCTGATAAGCGCGGCCGTCAACGCAGCGATTGCGCGCGCCGCTCCTGACTACATGCCCCTGACCAACCAGGCCCATCGGATTGCCTTGCAGACCGGCAAAAACCCGTTGCTCGACGGCCCTTACCTCAAGGACGCGCAAGCGCGCAAATGAACGAGGCTGGCTGTAGTCGCTGGCAAGGGCCCGGTAGCCACCGGGCCCTTTTTTCTTGTCGCTGGTTTTCGCGCTCAGGAGGGTGACAATGGCCGCTCCCAACGCGCCATCGGCCCGGGCGCAAGCACCCACATGGGATGGAGTTCGGGCACCTGGACGTCCGCCCATTTCTCAAGCACTGCGGGGCTGCGTTGCGCGAGCTTGTTGCGCAGGTGCTCCCATTCGTAGGCCAGTTGTCCGTCGCTCACCGGCATCGGAGTGACGGGCCCCGATGGCGCGTGGATCTTGGAGGCGTTGAATGAATATCCGCGCTCCTCGGCCTCGCGCCACACGGCCCGCAGGTAGGTGGACATGGCATCGAGCGGTGCAGCATGTGCACTGAAACGCTCGAGCTGCGGATGATTGCGATACCCGCGCGTTTCGCCGCGCAGCACGGCCTGCGCGAGCAGCGCCTCGCGCCACAGGGCGACGAGACCCTTGGTGTCGAGATAACGGGGATGCAGGGACCAAAGACGCATATTTTCACGAAACGTGTAGCCGGACGACGCATCGATATTGCCCTCAACAAAGTGCGCGTGACGTCAGCCGTGAACGCTTTGTCGGCGGTTCATGGCCCTGTTTGCCGAGCCTGTTTTCACACGTCCTTTGCTGCTATCGTGCAACGTGTTCACTTAAGGTGAATCGACAGGTTTCGCCAAAAAAATCCATCCATGTGTTGAAGGAGACACGTCACATGCAACCCCGCTCCACCTTCCTGGCCCGTTGCCATTCGCTCACCGCTCTGGCCCTGGCCGCCGTCAGTCTGGGCGCGCAAGCAGCCCCGCAGGCCGACATCCATGGGCTTGCGCAAAAGCAGCAGCAAGCCTATCTCGATACGCTTAAGGACCTCGTGCACATCGAGTCCGGCAGCAAGGATGTGGAGGGCACCAAGCAGATCGCCGAATACGTTGCGGGCAAGCTGCGCGCGCTCGGTGGCAAGGTGGAAACACTGCCCGCGAGCGACGTCACGCGTCTCGACGATACGCCCGAGCAGATCGGGCCGATGGTGCATGCCGAGTTCAAGGGCAAGGGCAAGAGCCGCATCATGCTGATCGCCCATATGGATACCGTGTACCTCAAGGGCATGCTCAAAGACCAGCCGTTCCGCGTCGATGGCGACAAGGCTTACGGCCTTGGCATTTCTGACGACAAGCAGGGTGTGGCGCTGATCATTCATGCGGTCGAGCTGCTCAAGAAGCTCGGCTACGAGGACTACGGCACGCTCACCGTGCTGATGAACAGCGATGAGGAAATCAGCTCGCCTGCATCGCGCAACACCATCACGCGCCTCGGCGCCGAGCAGGATGCGGTGTTCTCGTTCGAAGGCGGTGGCACGGATGGCAGCCTGCGCCTGGCGACCAGCGGCATCGGCGCAGCCTATCTGAAGGTTACGGGCAAGGCCTCGCATGCCGGTGCCAAGCCTGAAGACGGCGTGAACGCGCTCTACGAACTCTCGCACCAGGTGCTGCAGATGAAGGACCTGTCGTCCAGGCCCGAGGACGGTCTGAAGCTCAATTGGACCGTCGCAAAGGCAGGCTCCAATCGCAATGTGATTCCCGCCGAGGCGAGCGCGCAGGCCGATGCACGCGCACTCAAGGTGGCCGATTTCACCGCGCTGGAAAAGGCGATGAACGAGAAGGTCAGGAACAAGCTGCTGCCCGGCTCCAAGGTGGAACTGACGTTCGAGGTGCGCCGTCCGCCGCTCGAGGCCAACGATTCGGGCCGCGCCATCTCCAAACATGCGCAGGGCATCTACGACAAGGAACTGCAACTGCCGATGAAGGTCATGGACAAGGCAACCGGCGGCGGCACGGACGCGGCGTTTGCGGCGCTCAAGGCCAAGGGCGGCGTGATCGAGGGCTTCGGCCTCTCGGGCTATGGCGCGCATTCCAACGACGCCGAGTACGTGCAGATCAGCACCATCGTGCCGCGTCTGTATCTCACTGCACGCATGATTCAGGACATCTCGGCAGGCAAGGTCAAGTAGACCGCGTTCGGGGCAAACCCGAAATCGGAATCGCATTGTCTCCACCTATAGTTGACCGCACGTTCGGCCCAGCGCCGACCTACGGACGGTCACTACCACAGACAAGGAGACAAGCAATGCATTCGAGTTTTCGGGGCCGGTGAGCCGCCGCAGCGCCACGGCCACGCTCCTCACGGCGGGCGGCATTCTCGCCGCGTTGGGAGCCGGCACGCTCGCGCAAGCGGCGGCCGACTATCCCAGCAAGCCGGTTCGCATCGTCGTGGGCTTTTCCGCTGGCGGCACGACCGACGTGGTCGCGCGCATTCTGGCCAAGGAACTCACTCAGGCGCTGGGCCAATCCTTCATCGTTGACAACAAGCCCGGCGGTGGCAGCAACATCGCCACCGATCAGGTCATGGCCGCGCCCGCCGACGGCTACACGCTGCTGTGCGTGGCCGTGACCAGCGCCATCAACCAGACGCTGTATCCGACTGCCAAGTTCGACCTGAGCCGCGACTTCGATGCGATCGTGCTCGGCGCGAAGGTGCCCAACATACTCGTGGTCAACAACAACGTGCCGGCCAGGAACGTGAAGGAGCTCATCGAATGGGCGCGCGCCAACAACGACAAGGCGGCCTATGCGTCGTCGGGCAGCGGCACCTCGATTCACATGGCGGGCGAAATGTTCAAGGTCCGTACCGGTCTCAAGACACAGCACGTGCCATACAAGGGCAGTGCACCCGCGCTCACCGACCTGATCGGCGGGCAGGTGCAATTCATGTTCGACAACATGCCCTCGGCCTGGCCCCAGGTGCAGGGCGGCAAGCTGCGCGCGCTCGCGGTGACCACCAAGACCCGTTCGCCGTCTGCGCCGGACATTCCGACCATGGAGGAAAGCGGCGTTGCACCGTTCGACGTGAGTTCCTGGTTCGGCCTGATCGCTCCCAAGGGCACGCCAAAGGAGGTGATCGAAAAGATCAACAAGGCCGTGAACGCCGCGTTCGACAAGCCCGAGGTGAAGGAGGCCTATCTGAAGCTCGGTGCCGTGGCCGAGAAGAACACGCCTCAGCAGTACAGCGATTTCATCAAGAAGGAAGTGAGCGACTGGGCACCGGTCGTCAAGGCGTCGGGCGCGCGGGTGGATTGATGAGCGGAGGATGAGGCGGCGGGAACGACAGTCGCCCCGGCAGCAGCAGGCCAAGGTCCACCGCCTCGCCCATCGCGCGCAGGCCCGAATCGCCGGGATGCAGATGGTCGCCGCTGTCGTAGGCGGCGATCAGGCGCGTGGAATCATCGGGATCGCGCAGCGCGGCATCGAAATCCACGATGCCATCGAACGCATCGCTGCTTCGCATCCAGTCATTGACGCGGCGGCGCAGCGCGTCCTTTTCGGGCTGAAAATAGTCGGCCAGCGGTGAATCGGGCAAGGCTCCGGCGAACGGAAGAAGCGTTGCACCCAACACACGTATGCCATGGCCGCGCAATTGCGCAATCAACTGCCGAAATCCCGCCGTCATCGATGCCAGCGAAGGAAGGGCCGCAAGCCGCGCGAAGGCGGTGCCGGGCCATGCGATGTCGTTGATGCCCAGCATCACGATCACCGCCTCGACGCCGGGCTGCGAAAGCACGTCGCGTTCGAGGCGAGCGAGCGCATTCACGCCCATTCCATCCGACAGCAGACGCGCACCCGAGATGCCTGCGTTGACCACGGCAACGCCATGGGGCGCAAGCCGTGCTGCGAGAAAATCGGGCCAGCGGGTGTCCTGATCGAGACTGGCGGTCGCGCCATCGGTGATCGAGTCGCCGATAACCACCACGCTGCGCGCCCTCGGCCCGTTCTCGCGTTCGACGTGAATGCCGGTGAGCAGGGGACGCGCCGTGGTGCACATCGACGGCGGCGCGACGTCGAGGTCGCGGGCATGCGTCTGATTGCCCGGCACGATCCATGTGGTCTGCCTGCCATCCCAGTGAAACGTGGTGAGGGGTGCAGGCCCGGGCACATACAGGCTCACGGTGAGCCGGGATAGCGACTCGGTTTCCATATCGACGGGATCGCTGACCAACGAAGCGCCGGGCAGGATCGACGCGCAGCTTTCGCCACCGAAAGTGATCGTGCGAATATCCGGTGCCGAATGCGCCGCGCCGGGGTCAAGCTCCGCAGAGCGCGCCACCGTCGCGTGCCCGATATGAATCGGCGACTGTCCATGGACATTGGAGAGCACGATGCGCAGGCGCTCGCCGCCCAGGCTGATGCGCGCGATCTGGCGCACCGTCTGCTCGTGCAACATCGCCGGAACGTTGGTGGGAAACAGAAAGTCGCTGCCCCAGACCGGCTGGGCGCTTGCCGTCCAGCTGGCGACCCATGGCCCGCCAGGCCTTGGGTGTGCAACATCGTTGAAGGATTTTCCAACGGCAACGCTGCGATCATCATGGTTGGGGAAATGCTTCATCTCGCGCCTCTCGTTTCGTTTGTGCGATGAAAGCATTGGATGATCGACTACAAGGCTGCTTTGGGCTAGAGGGCCGCTTGGAACAACGCTTGTGCTTGCGCAGCACAAATGGCAGCCGAGCCGATGCCCTGCGCTTGCGGCATGAAGGAACTTGGCCCTCAGCCGCAGCCCCTCGCAGCCCTCAGACGGTGACCGGCTCGACGTTAGAAGCCGTCGCCTCCTGCGCGGCGCGCCGCGCATTCAGCCGGTTTGCCACGCTGACCACGGCCTGCACCGATGCGGTCATGATGTTGGCGCTCATGCCGGCGCCGAAGGTGGAGCCCGCCGCGCCTTCCATCGCCGCTTCGATGATGGCGAGCGCCTGCGCGCTGGCGCCGCTGCCCGTGGCACGCTCTTCGTAGTGGTCCACGCGCAAGGGCAGGCCCAGGGCATCGACGGTCGCGGCAATCGGGCCATTGCCTTCGCCTTGCAGCTTCTGGCGCACGCCGTTGACGGTCACGTCGAGTTCGATGCTCTGGCCTTCGTTCGTCATGCGATGTGCGTGGCAGACGATGGCCTCGGGCGTGCGGGGTGTGGTGAGATAGGTTGCGTCAAACAAGGTCCAGAGCGCATCACCGGTCATTTCGGTTTCGCTCGTGTCGGTCTGGCGCTGCACCACGTTGCTGAATTCGACCTGCATGCGGCGCGGCATCACCACGCCGTGTTCGCGTTCCATGAGAAACGAGATGCCGCCCTTGCCCGACTGGCTGTTCACGCGGATCACGCTGTCGTAGGTGCGGCCAAGGTCTGCGGGATCGATCGGCAGATACGGAACCTCCCAGACCGCATCGGCGGCCTGCGCGCCGAAGCCCTTCTTGATCGCGTCCTGATGCGAGCCCGAGAACGCGGTGAACACCAGATCACCGGCATACGGATGGCGCGGATGCACCGGCAACGAGGTGCATTCCTCGGCGATGCGCGCCACGCTCGTGATGTCGGAAAAATCGAGTTGCGGATGCACGCCCTGCGTGTACATGTTGAGCGCGAGCGTCACGATGTCCACGTTGCCGCAGCGCTCGCCGTTGCCGAAAAGACAGCCTTCGACGCGATCGGCCCCTGCCATCATCGCGAATTCCGCCGCCGCCACGCCCGTGCCGCGATCATTGTGCGGATGCACCGAGAGCACGATGTGCTCGCGCGGAACGAGGTGGCGATGCATCCATTCGATCTGGTCTGCAAACACGTTGGCGGTGGCGTTTTCCACCGTCGTCGGCAGGTTGATGATGATCTTGCGATTCGCGTTCACGCCCCAGGCTTTGATGGCGGTCTGGCAGGCCGCGAGCGAGACATCCAGCTCGGCGCTGCTGAAGGTCTCGGGCGAGTACTGGAGGATCCATTCGGTTTCGGGATGCTTGTCCGACTGCATCCTGAAGTGCGAGACGTGGTGTTCGACGAGTGCCATCACCTGCGGCACGTCCATGTTGAAAACGATCTTGCGCCAGGCGGGCGCGACCGCGTTGTAGATGTGGACGATGGCGCGTTGGGCGCCCCGCACGGCCTCGACGGTGCGATCGATCAGGTCCTCGCGCGACTGCGTCATCACCATGATCGTCACGTCGTCGGGAATCAGGTTCTCGTCGATGAGTCGGCGCACGAAGTCGTAGTCGGTCTGCGAGGCCGCCGGAAAACCGACCTCGATCTGCTTGAAGCCGATGCGCACGAGCTCCAAGTACAGCTCCATCTTGCGCTCGCCATTCATGGGCTCGAACAGCGCCTGGTTGCCATCGCGCAGATCGGTCGAAAGCCAGATCGGCGCACGGGTGATGGTCCGGGATGGCCAGGTGCGATCTGCCAGGGCGATGGGTGCGAAGGGCTGGTACTTGCGCGAAGGGTTGGAATGCATCATTGGTTGGCTCCAGATCAGTGGTGAATCGCGCCTCGAGTGTTCTTCGTGAGAAGGCGCGAATCACGGTCAATCGATTGAAAACTAAAACTTCGATGACGTCCCCTGCCGCCCTTGGCTCTACGTGGTGCGTAGCAGCGAAGGCGGGTGTGTGGCCGGGGTCAGGGGGATGTCTGAGGTGTTGCGCGAGGAGACTGTGGTTTTATCAGCGGACTTCTTCGGGCGGCGAATCAGTCTTGATGAGTCTCGGGCAACGGAGCGTTTGCACGCAGCAGACCCCGGCCAAGCACTAGGCTTAGTCGTAGGGTGGTGAGTAGCTGCTGGGTGCGATGCATGAAAGGCAAATCCTAGCACGGCTTTTTTAAAACCGGCAAACGGGGTAACCCGCGGCAAGGCGGGCCTGCGGGGAAAACGGCTTGCTGCGACGCCCAAAAATGGCGGCGCTTTCCTACTTGCGTGCCGAATTGCGTCCCGTATGCTCGCCGCAGGTTTCAATCCTGAAGCCATCGGCCCGGCGCGTGCTTGGCCGCAGCATGCGTTTCAAAAGGAGATCGATATGTCAGCTTTCATCTGGTTCATCATTGTCGGGGCATTGCGGGCTGGTTGGCCGGTTTGGTCATGAAGGGCGGCGGTTACGGCATTCTGGGCAACATCATCATCGGCATCATCGGTGCAGTGATCGGCGGCTGGGTGTTCGGTCTGCTCGGACTGGGCGCGGGCGGTGGCCTGATCGGCAGCATCATCGTGGCCTTCATCGGCGCCGTGATCCTGATCTTCCTGGCGCGACTCATCAAGAGGGCGTGATCGGACCTTCCGACGCACCCCTTGCCTAAAAACCCCGCTGAAGAAATTCAGCGGGGTTTTTGTTTGTTTGCTTTTTTATTTTTGTGGTCGAGCGCCGCTGTCGATCAGGTGCGCGCGGGCCGCAGCTTGACCTGCTCGGCCGCGTGCTCGCGTTTTTCGTCTCTGCCGATCATCGCGGCGCACCAGGCCGACACCAGGCCCGCAAACAGCACGTAAGCGCAGATCAGCCACGGCTGGCCGCCGTTGAGCTTGAGCAGCGCGGTCGCGATGATCGGCGTGATGCCCGAGGCGAAGATGCCCGAGAATTGGTAGACGAACGAGATGCCGGTATAGCGCACCCTGGCGTCGAACAGATCGCAGAACAGCGCGGCCTCGGGCGCATAGACCATGGCGTAGAGAATGCCGAACGGGATGATGGTGGCCAGCCAGATCATCATCATGTTGCCGTTGCTGGTGCTCATCAGCCAGAACGCGGGAAACGACACGAGGCCGGTGATGATCGAGCCCCACATGTACATGCGCGCGCGGCCCATCCTGTCGGACATGCGACCGAAGAACGGAATCGCAAAGCACATCACGACGGCAGCGACCATCACGCCGATCAGCGCTTCGGATCGCGATATCTTCACCGTGGTGGTGAGATAGGTGATCGAGAACACGCCGAACACGTTGAAGAACACGCCGTCGATGTAGCGCGCGCCCATGCCCTTGAGAACGTTGCCGGGGTAGCGGCGGATCATGTCCATGAACGGGATCGCGGTCTCGGCATTGCGTTCTTTGATCGCGGCGAATTCGGGTGTCTCCTTCACATGCAGGCGGATGAACATGCCCACGGCGACCATCACGCCCGACAGCAGGAAAGCCACGCGCCAGCCCCAGGACATGAACTGCTCGTCGGTCAGCGCCCATGACAGCAGACCCACGACGCCGGAGGCCATGAACAGCCCGAGCGCCAGCCCGATCTGCGGCAGCGACGCGTAGAAGCCGCGCTGTTCCTTGGGCGCGTATTCATAGGCCATCAGCACCGCGCCGCCCCATTCTCCGCCGAGCCCGATGCCCTGCGCGATCCGCAGCAGCAGCAGCAGGATCGGCGCGCCGATGCCGATCTGCGCGTAGGTCGGCACGAGACCGATGAGAAACGTGGCCACGCCCATGATCATGAGCGTCATCACCAGCATCGCCTTGCGGCCTATCTTGTCGCCGAAGTGCCCGAAGATCACGCCGCCGAGCGGCCGCGTGACGAAGCCCACGGCGAACGTGGTGTAGGCCAGCAGCGTGGAGATCGTCGGGTCATGGCTCGGAAAATAGAGCTTGTTGAACACGATGCCGGCGACCACGCCGTACAGAAAGAAGTCGTACCACTCGATGGTGGCGCCGACGATGGCGGACGTGACGACCTTGCGAATGACTTTCGGGTCGACAGCTTGGTTTGAGATGGCCATTTTTGTCTCCGGTGGGAGCGACATGACACGCGTTGCGTTCTGCGCTGGCCCGTCGCTTGCGGCGAGGAGCGAACGCGCGGCCCTGCGGTCTACCGCCGTCCTGTTGTATTGCTTGCTTCTTGCAGGAGTTGCGTTGCGAAACCGCGCCGTGTCTCAGGCCGCAGCGAGTTGCCGTGCGTCTTCGCGGATCGTGTCGGCCGCCTTCTCGGCCATCATCACGACAGGCGCATTCGTATTGCCCGACACCAGCGTGGGCATGACTGAGCAATCCACAACGCGGATGCCCTCTACACCGTGGACGCGCAGTCGGGAATCGACCACGGCCATGGCGTCGCGTCCCATGCTGCAGGTGCCGCTGGGATGAAAAATGGTCGCGCCGTTGTTGCGGCAGAACTCGAGCAGTTCGTCGTACGACTGCGCCTCGGGTCCCGGCTTCACTTCGCGCTTCACATACGGGCTCATGGCGCGCGATGCGGCGATGGCGCGCGCGGCGCGCACGGCCGCGACGTTGGTGTCGCGGTCGAGCGGGGTCGAGAGGTAGTGGGGCTGCATCGATGGCGGATCGAGCGCGTCGCGCGAACGGATGCGCACCTGGCCGCGTGATTCGGGCCGCAACTGGCACACCGACATCGTGAAGCCCGAGTACGGATGCACCTTGCCGCCCGCCATGTCGGCCGACAGCGTGGAGACGTGGAACTGGATGTCGGGCGTCGTCGTGACCGGCCTGCCTCCGGCATCGCGCAGCGCATGCATGAAGCAGCCGCCCTGATTGATGCCGACGGCCAGCGGACCCGAGCGGTGAATCAGCCATTCCCAACCGAGCCTGGCCTGGCCGAACAGCGTGTTGAGCTGGTCGTTGGTGGTGATCGGCTTGGTGCACTCGTAGCTCAGGCGGATCTGCAGGTGGTCCTGAAGGTTTTCGCCCACACCGGGCAGATCGTGCACGACGGGAATATCGAGGCTCTCAAGCAAGCTGCGCGGCCCGATGCCCGAGAGTTGCAGCAACTGCGGTGACTGGATCGCGCCCGCCGACAGCAGCACCTCGCAGCCCGCCGAGGCGGTTTTCGTCGCGCCGTGCTGCACGTAGTTCACGCCGACCACGCGCTTGCCGCGCAGGACCAGCGCGGTGGCCTGCGCATGGGTTTCGATGCGCAGGTTCGGGCGCTTCTTCGCGTCGTTCAGATAGCCCTTGGCGGTGCTGCAGCGCAGGCCGTTGCGCGTGGTGAGCTGGTAGTAGCCCGCGCCTTCCTGTGATGCTCCGTTGAAGTCCTCGGTACGCGGCACGCCGTTCTCGACGGCACCGTGGATGAAGGCCTCGATCAGTTCGTGCCGCGCACCGATGTCGGAAACCTGCAGCGGTCCGTTGCCGCCGTGAAACGCGCTGTCCCCGCGCTCGTTGCCCTCGGACTTGATGAAGTAGGGCAGCACCTCGGCAAACGACCAGCCTTCGTTGCCAAGCGCCGCCCAGTGGTCGTAGTCCTCGGCCTGTCCGCGAATGTAGATCAGGCCGTTGATCGAGCTGGAGCCGCCCAGCGTCTTGCCGCGTGGCCAGTAGATGCGTCGGCCGTTCATGTTCGGGTCGGGATCGGTCTCGAACTTCCAGTTGTAGACCGGGCTCCACATCGTCTTGCCATAGCCGATGGGCAGGTGAATCCATGGCGAGCGATCCGGCGGGCCCGCTTCGAGCAGCAGCACGTGGTTGCGCGGATCCTCGCTGAGCCGGGCGGCCAGCACGCAGCCCGCCGAACCGGCGCCCACGACGATGTAGTCATACGGGGCAGAGCCGTTGGAAAACATGAGTTTGTCTCCTTCATGGTTTCATTCAATGGAACTATATGTTCCTTTTGATGAAACTCTATCCAAATATGCGACACGTACAATGGGAGAAACCCCGAAGTTCCCGCTTCTCACCTCGCTCACCATGCCGCCCAGAAAATCCGTCGCAGCCGCTGCCAGCCCCGTCAAAACAGTCCTTGGCGCGCCGCTCGATGCGGATGCTGCGAGCGAGCCGAATTCGGTGTCCGAGCGTGCGCTTTCGGTGCTCGATTTCGTGGCGCAGTCGGGGCGCGCGGGGCTCATGGACGTGGCGGGTGCGCTGAACCTTCCCAAGGCCACGGCCTCGCGCATGTGCAGCAATCTGGAGGCGCAGCACTGGCTCACACGTGATGCCAACGACCGCAGCTTTCAGCCCGGGCCGCGGCTGTTGAAGATGGCGCTTGCCACGCTCAAGACCGATCCGCGCCGCGAGCTGCGCCACCACATCCTTGCGGAGCTGGTCGAGGAAATCGACGAGACCTGCAACCTCACCCTGCTCGAAGGTCTGAAGGTGCGCTACCTGGACCGCGTGGAAACGCACTGGCCGCTGCGCACGCAGTTCGAGGCGGGCTCGTATGTGCCGCTGCACGCGACGGCGAGCGGCAAGATGTACATCGCGATGATGTCGCCCGAGAAGCGCGCGGCCGTGCTCGAACATGCGAACTTCGCCAAGCTCACGCCGTACACGCTGACGCGGCGCGACGAGCTGGAAGCCGCGTGCGAGCAGATCCGCGCCGACGGCCATTCGTTCGAGATGAACGAATTCATGCTGGGACTGATCGGCATGGCCGTGCCGATCCTTGACGACAAGGGCGAATGTCGCGCGACGATGGCCCTGCATGCGCCCACGGCGCGCATGCAACTCGAGGGTGCGCTGGCAGTGGTTCCGGCGCTGAAGCGCGCCGCCGAGCGTGTCAAGCCACTGTTGTTCTGAGCCGTCTGATCCGCCCGAACTGTCAGAGCCCTCCTACAAGTAGGCAATAAGCGCTTACGTACAATTGAATAGTGATTGTCAATTAGTTGGCGTCCTCAATTGGCGGCGTATTCCATGCCGGGCTCAATGACTACCAAACAAAGAAAAACACGTTCCCCGCGCAAGATACTTCCGTTCCGCCAGTGCAAAAATGTCCGACCGGCATTACCGGTCTGGATGAAATCACCGGTGGCGGTCTTCCCGAAGGCCGTCCCACGCTGGTCTGCGGTGCCGCCGGTTGTGGCAAGACGATGCTGGCCGCAGAGTTCCTGGTGCGCGGCGCCAGCGAGTACGGCGAGCCCGGCGTCTTCATGATGTTCGAGGAAACCGAGGAAGAACTGGCCGCCAACATGGTGTCGCTCGGTTTCGATCTCCAAAAGCTGCAGAAGCAAAAGAAAATCGCCCTCGACTTCGTGCGCGTGGAACGCAACGAGATCGAGGAAACGGGTGCGTTCGACCTCGAAGGCCTGTTCATCCGCCTCGGTTATGCAATCGACAGCATCAAGGCCAAGCGCGTGGTGCTCGACACCGTCGAGGCGCTGTTTGCGGGCGTGTCCAACCACGGCATTCTGCGCGCCGAACTGCGCCGCCTGTTCCGCTGGCTCAAGGACAAGGGTGTGACCGCCGTGATCACCGGCGAACGTGGCGAAAGCTCGTTCACGCGCTATGGGCTCGAGGAGTATGTGGCGGACTGCGTGATCCTGCTCGATCACCGCATCGTCGATCAGGTCTCGACGCGGCGCCTGCGCGTCGTGAAGTACCGGGGCTCGGCGCACGGCACCAACGAATATCCGTTCCTGATCGGTTCGAGCGGTATTTCCGTGCTGCCCATCACCTCGCTGTCGCTCAACCACGAGGCATCGAACCAGCGCGTGTCCACCGGCATCGCGGGGCTCGACGAAATGTTCGGCGGTGAAGGCGTGTTCAAGGGCAGCAGCGTGCTGATTTCGGGATCACCGGGCACCGGCAAGAGCAGCATCGCGGCGGCGTTCGTCGATGCAGCGTGCGCGCGCGGCGAGCGCGCGATCCTGTTTGCCTACGAAGAGTCGGCCAGCCAGTTGCTGCGCAACATGCAATCCATCGGGCTGAATCTGGGTCGTTGGGTGAACAAGGGCCTGCTGAAGATCGAATCGACCCGCCCACGCTGCACGGCCTAGAGCAGCATCTGGTGCACATGTACAGCCTCGTCAGAGATTTCGAGCCCAGCGTGGTAGCGGTCGATCCGATCAGCAATCTCACCTCCCACAACGACGACCCGGGCCTGAAGATCACGCTGATGCGGCTCATCGATTTCCTGAAGACACAGGGCACGACCGCGCTGTTCACGAGTCTCACGTCTGACGGTCGCGCGGAAGAGAGCACGGAGATCGGTGTTTCATCGCTCATGGACACCTGGCTGTGGCTCAAGAACGTGGCCTTCAACGGTGAGCGCACGCGCACGCTCCAGGTGCTCAAGTCGCGCGGCATGGCGCACTCCAATCAGGTGCGTGAGTTCGTGTTCTCGGATCGCGGCGTGGACCTCATCGAGGTCTACATGTATGGCGACCAGGTGCTTACCGGCACGGCCCGCGTGGCACACGAGGCGCAGGTGGTGGCCTCGACCGATCTGCGCGAGCGCGATCACGCGCGGCGCATGGCCGATCTGGCCAACCGTCGCAAGGCGCTCGACGCACAGATCGTGGCGCTGAATGTGGAAGCGCAGGAGCGCGCCGGTCAGGTCGCATTCGATATCGAGCGCGAAAAAATCGAGGCCGAAGGCCATTTGAAGCGAGCCCGAAACATCTCGGCGGCCCGAAGCGGCTCATCCGGCAACAAACCGCGCAATAAAGGCTGACTGACATGGCAACCCACTCCTCGCGCGCCAGTGCCGCAGCAGGCAAGAAGCCCGAATGGCAGCTTCGGCTGTATATCGCGGGCAAGACGGCGCGCTCGTCGGCCGCGCTCGACAATTTGAAAAAGCTCTGCGAAGACCATCTCGCGGGACGCTACAGCATCGAGGTCATCGACCTGCTGGTGAATCCACAACTGGCCGCGGGCGACCAGATTCTCGCGGTGCCGACGCTGGTGCGCAAGTTTCCGGAACCGATGCGCAAGATCATCGGCGACCTGTCCAACGAGGAACGGGTGCTGGTCGGTCTCGACGTGAGGCCCGTCGTCTGAAACCGATGCCGCCATCCGCAGCGCGTGCTCTCGAGCCGTTGGATGCGTTCGCCCCTGCGGATGGCGAGATCGAGATGCAGGTCTACCGGCTGTACGTCAGCACGGCCTCCCCGCTCTCGGCGCGCGCCACGGTGAATGCGCGGCGGTTTCTGAACAAACATCTTCCTGAGCGGCACCAGTTGTCGGTGCTCGACATTCGCGCCACCGTCGCGCAGGCCAAGGCGGATCAGGTCATCGCCTCGCCGACGCTGGTGCGCATGCTGCCATTGCCGCAGCGGCGATTCATCGGCGACATGTCCGACACCGAGCGACTGCGTGTCGCGCTGGGCCTGCCTGCCGAAACGGGGGCGTCATGACCGCAATTCCTTCCGCTCCACCTCCAGCGGATCACGCGGGGCTTCTCGTCGAAAACGAGGAACTGCGGATCCGCCTGCGCGAAATGGAAGAGACGCTGCAGGCCATCTACGGCGGCGATGTGGACGCGCTGGTCGTCAACAACGACATCTTCCTGCTCGAGAGCGCCGGCGTCACCGGCAACCGGCTGCGGCACGACGTGCTCGGCCAGATGCAGGATTCGGTGTTCGCGTTCGACAACGAAGACCACCTGATTTTTCTGAACCCCGCAGCCGAGTTGCGTTATGGCCTGCGCTCCAGCGAGGCGCTTGGCCGCAGCAAGGCCAGCCTGTTCACCGAAACGCTGTTCGGCGATGACCACGTGGCGCATGGCGCGGTCGAGTGGCACGCCGCCGGCGACCTGCCCGCGCAGCGCACGCATGTGGCCGGCACGCACGTGCTTGCCGATGGCACCTCAATGCATGTCGAGATCACCCGCTCGCAATTGGTCGATGCGGACAGCGTGGCCTTTGGTTCGCTGCTGGTGGTGCGCGACGTGAGCCAGAGCCGCCGCGCCGCGATCCGGCGCGATGCACTGGCGCAGCTCACCGATTCGCTGCGCGATCTGGCAGTGGCGTCGGAGGTGGGCTACCGCGCGGCCGAGATCATCGGCACCACGCTGAATGTCAGCCGTGTGGGTTTTTGCAGCATCGATGTGGAGACGGAGATCGTGCAACTGGCGCGCAACTGGACCGCGCCGGGCATGGCCGAGCTGTCCGGCGCCAAGCACATGCGCAAGTACGGCTCGCTGGTTGACGACCTCAAGCGCAACCGGATCGTGACGATTCCCGATGTCCGCACGGACCCGCGTACTGCGGCTGCGCATGAAGCGGCGCAGGAAATCAATGTGCGCTCGCTGGTCAACGTGCCGGTGTGGGAGAGTGGCAAGCTCGTGGCCTTTTTGTATGTGCACGATGCCGAGGTTCGGGCCTGGCCCGAAGACGATCTGCTGTTCATCCAGGAAGTGGCCGAGCGCACCCGTTCGGCCACCGAGCGCGTGCGCAATGCCGCAGCGCTGCGTGACAGCGAACAGCGCCTGCGCGAAGTGAACGAGGGCCTGGAGGCTGCGGTGCTCCAGCGCTCGCGCGAACTGCTGAGCGCGCAGGAGGCGTTGCGCCAGGCGCAGAAGATGGAGGCCGTGGGCCAGCTCACAGGCGGCATCGCGCATGACTTCAACAACCTGCTCGCAGGCATGAGCGTGAGCCTCGAAGTGCTTCAGCGGCGCTTGAAGAAGGGGCAGTACGACGACACCGAGCGTTACCTGAGCATGAGCCAGGAAGGCATCAAGCGCGCCGCCGCGCTCACCCAGCGCCTGCTCGCGTTTGCGCGCAGGCAGACGCTCGATCCCAAATCCATCGACGTGAACCGGCTGGTGGTCGGCATGCAGGAGCTGATACAGCGCTCCATCGGGCCGAACATCGTTCTGGAGGTGGTGAGCGGCGCTGGCCTGTGGACCACCAAGGTCGATGCCTCGCAGGTCGAAAACGCGCTGCTGAACCTGTGCATCAACGCGCGCGACGCGATGGCACCGCTGGGCGGGCACCTGACCATCGAGACCGCGAACATCGCGCTCGATACGCGAGCGGCCGTCGAGCGCGATCTCGAGCCGGGCCAGTACGTGTCGCTGAGCGTCACCGACACCGGCGTCGGAATTCCGCAGGACATGATCAGCCGCGTCTTCGATCCGTTCTTCACGACCAAGCCCACGGGGCAGGGCACGGGGCTCGGGCTTTCGATGGTCTATGGATTCGTCCGCCAGTCGGGGGGCAGGTGCGCGTGTACTCGGAGATCGGCGTGGGCACGACGATGTGCCTGTATTTCCCGCGCCATGGCGGCGAAGCCGATCCCTGCGAGCCACAGCAACGCCAGGCGGTGGTGCAGAACGGCAACGGCAAGCGCATCATGGTGATCGAGGACGAAGCCACGATCCCCGCACTGATCGCCGAGGTACTCGAGGAAGCCGGCTACATGGTGCTCACCGCCGAGGACGGCCCGTCCGGCCTGAGCATTCTCCAGCAGCCGGGCATCATCGACATGCTGGTCACCGACGTGGGCCTGCCCGGCGGACTCAACGGCCGCCAGGTGGCAGACGCCGCGCGCGTCACACGGCCCGATCTGCAGGTGCTGTTCATCACCGGCTACGCCGAAAACGCCGCCGTCGGCAACGGCCTGCTGGAGCCCGGCATGCAGGTGCTGACCAAGCCGTTCGACATCTTTGCATTGGCCAACAAGGTCAAGGAGATGAGTGGCGCGGTGAACCGCTCGTAGAGGCTGCTCTCCTCAACGCCGGTCCCGCATTCACAGGAGACCAACAGCTTCCAAATCAAAGAGTTCAGATGATCTATTGCACGATGAAAATTGGTCGATAATTTGATCAAAATAGAGTATTTTGGTTAAAATATTGATCAAATGATCGATACCGAAATCAGCCCTCTTCTGGAGCGCCAACTGCTTCTGCAGCTAGGCGACCGGCTGCGGCGCCTGCGTAAGTCGCGGGGCCTCGGGACGGTTGAAATGGCGGAGCGCGCTGGCATGAGCCGCAATACGTTGCGCGCCATCGAGACCGGAGATCCGGCACCGACGATTGGCAGCTATTTGCGTGTGATGTCGGTCTTGGGGGTGAGCGGAGATCTGGCGCTGTTGGCTGGTGACACCTTGCAATTTGCGCCCGCAGGTTCCGCAGGTGCACGCTCCGCACGCCCGGCTCCGGTGGTTCAGGTGCGGGTGTCGGCAGATACGACGAGGCACCAGTTGCAGGATATGCAAAGCCTGGCACTGCATGACGAAGCGGTGCGCATGGTCAAGGCGCGCCCCGACCTGCTGGAACAAGCCCAACAGACGGTCGAGCGCTGGCTGCTCAAAGCCGACTCTCGCTCGGCCCCGTTATGGCGTGAATGGACCGAGATTCTGAAAACCAGATCGTGGCGCAAAGTGCTTGGCAAGTCACGACATGCCAGCAGCTGCGCCAAACATCTCCGCTGGTCACGATCCTGCCGGAAGAATCTCGCCAGCGCATCCTGGCTCAGGTCAGCGCCCTCAAGCATGGCGTCGAGCTCAGTGATGCATTGGAAAAGACGGAGCAAAAACCATCTTCCGAGGAGAACTTATGACCCGTGAAGAGCTGGAGCACATCATTCGCGCCAGTGCAGAAATCACGAACCAGTATGAGTTCATCGTCATCGGTAGTCAGTCCATTCTGGGGTCGGTGCCTCATCCGGAAGAAGTTTTCACGGTCTCCATGGAGGCCGACATTTACCCTCTGATGGTTCCAGAGCTTGCCGACAGGATCGATGGCGCCATCGGTGAAGGTTCACAGTTTCACCAAACCTACGGCTACTACGCCCAGGGCGTCGGACCGGAGACGGCAGCACTGCCCAAAGACTGGCTGCAAAGGGTGCATCGTATCCAAAACAGCAATACCAAAGATCGGATCGGCTACTGCCTGGATGTACTCGACCTCTTCTTGGCGAAGGCAGCTGCTGGCCGAGAAAAGGACCGCGAATTCTGCATGGCGTTGCTGCAATACGGCTATGTGCTTCCAGCCGCCTTGCTCCACTTGGTACCGAGCATGCCCCTCGATGACAAAAACCAGAAAAAACTTCGTGCCACCATCCGCCGCTGGGTTCAAGGTGCTGCGCGATCTGGGTCATGCGATACCAGAGGCCTGACAGAAGCCTTGAATCGCACATGGAAATCAGCAGCCCTGCACTCAATCACGAAAAGCAGCTTTACAGCTTTCGCACTTTCTACTTTCACTTGCACGGCGTGTTATCCGCACAAGGAAAGCGCTTGGCATTGGGGGCGTTGCCTGGGTTGCGTCATGCCATACGCTATGTGAATTGGCCCTAGTCCACGCGCGCCCCGGTTGCCTTCACCACCTGTCCCCAGCGCGTGATTTCGCGGTCGATGTGCGCCTGCAGCGCTTGCGGTGTCGAGCCGACGGGCTCATAGCCGCTGGCTGAGAGTTGAGACAGCAACTGCGGTTGTTTGAGCGCCCGGGCGATCTCGTCGCTCAGTTTCTGGCGAAGGTCGGCGGGTGTCTCGGCGGGCGCGATGATCGCGTACCAGCCGGTCACATCGAAATGTGCCAGGCCCTGCTCGCGGATCGTGGGCACGTCGGGGGCGAGTGGCGAGCGTGTGGCGCTCGTCACGGCCAGTGCGTGCATGCGTCCGTCGCGTATGTGGGGCATCGAGGTGGAGATGCTGTCGAACGTGAGATCGATGTCGCTTGCAAGCATCGCAGTCACGACGCCGGCGCTGCCCTTGTAGGGCACGTGCGTCATGCGCACTCCCGCTTCGCTCGCGAACAGTTCTGCGGCGAGGTGGCCGGTGTTGCCGTTGCCCGCCGAGCCGAATGTGAGCGTGCCGGGGCTGGCCTTGGCCGCGCTGATCAGTTCGGCGATGTTTTTTGCGGGTAGCTTCTTGCTGGCGGCAACAATCATCGGCAGGTTCGCGACCAGCGACACGGGCGCAAAGTCCTTGCGCGTGTCGTAGGGCAGCTTGGGGTACAGGCTCGCGTTGATGGCGTGCGCGGCCAGCACCATGAGGATGGTGTAGCCATCGGGCCTGGCGCGCGCCACATATTGCGATGCGAGTGTTCCACCCGCGCCGGGCTTGTACTCCAGCACCACGGATTGGCCCAGTTGCTGCTGCAATTGCACGGCCAGCGGACGCGCCAACAGGTCGGCGCTGCCACCGGGTGGATAGGGAATCACGAGCTGGATCGGCTTGCCCGGCCACGCAGGCTCGGCATGCACGCGCGGCGCGAAGCTCGCAAGCAGCGCATATGCGCCGAGCGTCGCTGCGCAGAGCAGCATCTGGCGGCGCGGGCGCGCGATGACCTTGAGTTGACGAGTCATGAAGGAGTCTCCTTTGCATGGTCTTGCACATGCCCGTCACGCAGCAGCATTGCGGCACCGACGACACTTGCCACGGTAGGTCATCGGTGGGCGCAAGGCATCAGGGTTTCATGGAGAGCCGCTTCGTGATTGGTCAACAGCATCTTTGTCGTCCATGAAGTACGGCGCACGCCCTCTCATGCATGCGCGGCTCGGGGCCTCAGATGCTGCGCGAGGAATTTTTCCATCGCCTCGTAGAACTCGAACTTGTTTTCATCGTTGTGAAAACCGTGGCCCTCGTTGTCCTTGACCATGTATTCCACCTCGACGCCGCGCGCCTTCAAAGCCGCCACCACCTGATCGCTCTCTGCCTTGTTCACGCGCGGGTCCTGCGCGCCCTGGGCGATGAAGAGCGGCGTGGTGATGCGGTCGGCGAGCAGCGCGGGTGACGTAGCTTCGAGCCGCGCCTTGTCCTTGTCCGGGTCGCCCACCATGGCCTGCATCTTCTCGAGCATGGGCTTCCAGTAGGGCGGAATGGTGCCGAGAAAAGTGAACAGATTGGACACGCCCACATAGTCCACCGCAGCCGCATAGAGGTCGGGCGTGAGCGTCACGCCCGCGAGCGTCGCGTAACCGCCGTAGCTTGCGCCATAGATCGCGATGCGCGCGGGATCGGCAATGCCCTGGTCGATGAGCCATTGCACGCCGTCGGTGATGTCGTCCTGCATGCTGAGGCCCCATTGGCCGAAGCTCGCCTCCCAGAACGCGCGGCCATAGCCCGTGGAGCCGCGAAAATTCATTTGCAGCACCGCATAGCCCCGGTTGGCGAGGAACTGCACCTCGGGGCTGAAGCCCCAACTGTCGCGTGCCCACGGGCCGCCATGCGGGTTGATCACCACGGGCAGCTTTTCGCCGGGCTTGCGATCCTTGGGCAGCGTGAGATAGCCGTGAATCGTGAGTCCGTCGCGGCTGGTGTATTGGACGGGCTGCATCGGCGCCATGTCGGCTTCGGCGATGGCTGGGTTCATCTCACCGAGCAGCGTGAGCGCATCACGCCGGGCGTCGTACAGATAGCGCTTGCCGGGAGTGCGATCATTGACCGCCGCGACCACGAACACATCTTCGTTCTTGTTGCTGGCCTGCAGATGTACCTCGTAGCCGGGCAATTGCTTTTGCAGCTTTGCGTGGATGTCGCGCGTTTCGTCGTCGAAGAAATGCAGGTGCAGCCGGTCGGTCTGGTAGCTCGCAGCCGTCAGCACTTTGCGCTTGTGCGAATAGCCCACGCCATCGAGATCGACCTCATCGCGCGCGTAGATCACCTGTTCGTCGTTGGGCCGGGCTGGATCGACGCGCACGAACGCGAGCTTGTCGCGCCCGCGCGCGCTGTAGAGGTACAGACTCCGGTTGTCGAAATCAAAGAACGCGGGGCCGACGTTCACGCGAAAATCGGTCTCGATGATCGGGCGAAACGCTTGCGATTCGTCGTCGCGATACAGCACCACGCTCATCAGTCCATCGCTCGCGACGGCGGCGCGCAGCTTGCCACGGTGATCGGTCTGCCAGCCGACGATGTTGCCCGGATTCTCGGCCACGCGCTCGGCAGCGCCGGTGTGGATGTTCACGCGATAGACGTCGAACACTTCCGCATTGCGCTGATTGTGGCCGATGAGCACGTGGTCCGCGTCGTCCTCCATGTCGTCCTCGATGCTGGCGCGCACCTTGTCCCACGGCGTGAGGTCCTGCACGGCACCGGTGCGCGTGTTCACGGCAAGCACATGGAAATTCTCGTCGCCGCCGAAGTCCTTGGAAAACAGAACCACCTCGTTGCCCTTGAACACATAGCCCGCGAGATCGCGTTCGGTCTCATGCGTAAGCTGCCGGGGCTCGCCGAGCAACTTTTCACCATCGAGCTGCTGCACGAACAGGTTCATGCGACGCGCCTCGCCCGTGGGCTGCATGAAGCCCAGCGTCTTGCCATCGTCGGATAACCGGTAGTAGCCGCGCTCGGGATTCTTGAAGAAATCGCGCAGCGGGTACTGGCGCGGGGTCTGCTGGGTGTCGGTCATGGGTTGCGGTCCTTCGTCTTTTTCTACGTGGCGCGATGCATCACACGCGTTCGAAGCGACGTAGATGGGTGCGGCGGGGCCTGTTTTCAAGTACGGATGGCGTGCTGCGACGCCTTGTCTCAGGTGGCACGATGCGATGATTTTCACAATGGATCATCTCGACACAGGACCGCCATGACTGACAACGCGCCCGATTTCGCCGTGATCGCATTCCATCCCGGACCGCACGACTCGATCCCCGTGCGTTGGATGAACAGGCCCTCGGGCCCTGGCTACTTTTTCGCCGCACTCCGGGGCAGCAGAATCGTCACCACGCCGAGCAGCGGCAGGTAGGCGATGGCGTGGTAGACGAAGTCGATGCTGGTGCGGTCGGCCAGGATGCCGAGCACGGCCGCGCCGAGGCCGCCCATGCCGAACGCGAATCCGAAGAACAGACCCGAGACCATGCCCACCTTGCCGGGCATGAGTTCCTGAGCGTAGACCAGAATCGCCGAGAACGCCGAGGACAGCACCAGGCCGATGACGATGGTGAATGCGGTGGTCCAGAACAGGTCGGCGTGCGGCAGCATCAGCGCGAACGGTGCCACGCCGAGGATCGACGCCCAGATCACCGGCTTGCGCCCGATACGGTCGCCGATGGGGCCACCCAGCACGGTGCCCACGGCCGACGCAAACAGAAAATAGAACAAATGCATCTGCGCGCCTTGCACCGACAGGCCGAACTTCTCGATCAGGTAGAAGGTGTAGAAGCTGCTCAGGCCCGCGATGTAGAAGTATTTGGAGAAGATCAGCACCAGCAGCACCGCAATCGCGCCCAGCACCACCTTGCGCGGATACGGCTGGGCAACGGGCGGGGCCTGCCTGCGCGCGCCCTGCGCCACATGGTGGGTTGCATACCAGCGGCTGACCTTGGTGAGCACGAAAATGCCCGCGAGCGCCGCCAGCGCAAACCACGCCACGCTGCGCTGGCCGAAGGGCACGATCACCAGCGCCGCCAGCAGCGGGCCAATGGCGGTGCCCGCATTGCCGCCGACCTGGAATACCGATTGCGCGAGGCCATGCTGTCCGCCTGAGGCCAGACGTGCGATGCGCGACGACTCGGGATGAAAGATCGACGAGCCCACGCCGACGAATGCAGCAGCGAGCAGCACCACGCCAAAGCTCGGCGCGAACGCGAGCAGGATTAGGCCAATCAGCGTGGACGTCATGCCGAACGGCAGCGAATACGGCAGCGGCTTCCTGTCGGTGAACAGCCCCACGAGCGGCTGCAGCAGCGAGGCGGTGAGCTGGTAGGTCAGCGTGATCAGGCCGATCTGCATGAACGACAGCGAGAACTCGCCCTTGAGAATCGGATACATCGCAAGAATCAGCGACTGCATCATGTCGTTGACCATGTGCGCGCCGCTGATCGATGCGAGCACGCCGAAGGCGGGCCGGGCTTTGGGAGGTGACGACGCCGTGATCGAAGGGGCTGTTGCCCCCGTGTCCAGCGTTGCTTCGGAAGTGGTTGTTGTCATGATTTTGCCGACGGTAGAACGACTACCCAACGAATCTGTGGGCACCGCGTGATGTGAACATGAGCCCAATTATTCGTGGATACTGATACGTCTGTCTCGCGCCATTCAGCCCATAAGCTTCGCAAAAAGGACATGAGCCCCCAACGCCATCCCAAACCGCTGCCCGAATCCCTCAAGGAGATCGAGGCCCTCAGCGCGCCCGTCAGTTGCCGCGCCACCGACTACCCCGCAGGCTGGTACATCCCGTCGCACGCACACAACAAGCACCAGCTCATCTATGCCGTGCGCGGCGTGATGGTGGTGACGACCGGAGGCGGCCAATGGGTTGTTCCGCCCACGCGCGGCATCTGGGTGCTGTCGGGCGTGATGCATGAAATCCGCTGTGTCGGCGAGGTGCACATGCGCAGCCTGCTGGTGCAGACCGATGCGGGGCCGCAACTGCTCGATGCGACGCAAGCCGTCGGCATCTCGCCGCTGCTGCGCGAGCTGATCCGCGCTGCGGAGGAGGTTGCGCAGCCCTACCAGAGCGGCACGCGCGACGGGCGGCTCATGCGGCTTGTGCTCGACGAATTGCGCGGCCTGCCCGTGCTGCCACTGCACCTGCATCTGCCCACCGACGCGCGGCTACTGCAAATCTGCGAGCATTTGCAGCGTCGGCTCGACGACGACTCCACACTCTCCGATTGGGCCGAGCGCCTCGCCATCGACGTGAAGACCATTCAGCGCCTGTTCACCAGGGAGACCGGCATGACCTTCGGCCAGTGGCGTCAACAGGCGCGGCTGCTGCGCGCACTCGAACTGCTGGCAAGCGGACAGAAGGTGATCGACGTGGCCCTCGCGCTGGGCTACGAAAGCCCGAGCGCCTTTGCCACCATGTTCAAGAAACAGTTCGGCCAGACGCCGAGCCAGTTTTTTGCGATGCAGTGATCTCGCGCGCTGCACGCAGGGACTTGCGACCTTCTGGTTTCTGGCAGGAGAATGAGCATGGCTTGAGCGAAAAAATCTTTCTTCTGTAATAACTTACGTGTCATGGCATACTGAGGTAAGCAAGCAGGAGCTGCAACCATGTACATCGTGAACCGACTCAAGCGTTCCCTGGCGAATCGCAACGCCGATGTATTCCTGCGCGCTGAGTTCGAATCCCTCGGCAGTCCGGCACAAATTAGCCGGGCACTGACGGAACTCCAGCACGAAGGCGTGCTCGTCAAGTTGGGGGTGGGCGTCTATGCAAAGGCAAAGCCGAGCGTGCTCAGTGGCAAGCCCATACCCGTAAAGCCCCTGGAAATCCTGGCGCCCGAGATCCTGAAGAAGTTGGGTGTCGAGGCCAGGCCGTCGCGTCAAGCTCGCGAGTACAACGCTGGGATCAGCACGCAGGTGCCTTCGGGCATTGTCATCAACACAGGCAAACGCCGCATCCAGCGAAAGCTGGGCTTCAACGGTAAGCTGGTTCAATACGAGCGCACGTGAGGGTGCTTACAGACGAACGGGCCGAACTGATCGAAGCACTGGTTGCTGAATCAAGCCTCGGCGGCATCACGATGTCGCTCCTTGAGAAGGACGAGCATCTGACCGATGCGCTGCGAGCGGTGTTTGCCTTGCAGTTCGAATGCGTGGAGTTCGTGTTCTGCGGCGGCACCAGCTTGTCGAAGGCCCACGGCCTGATTGAGCGTATGTCTGAGGATGCCGACCTCAAGGTTGTGCTGAATGACGCGGGGCGAGCGCTGAGCCGCACCAAGCTTCAACGCTACCTCGGTGACGAGGTTCGGGGACGGGTGGTGCAGGCCCTTTCCGACGTCGGCTTGGTCGAAGACCGTGATCGAGAGAGGGCGCTCAACGAGTACCGTTACATGCACTCGCAATGGTCCTACGAGCGTCGCTATCCAGTGAGCAACGGATTGCGACCGAATCTGCAACTGGAACTCACCCTGTGCACACCGGCGCTGCCAGTCAAGCGCGTTCCACTGTTCGCATTGGCTGATCGTTTAGCGGGCACCGAGGGCACCCCTTTGAGGTGTTGACGCTCTCTGTGGCCGAGACATTGGCTGAGAAGATCCTTTCGTTTCTGCGGAGGTTTGCCCAGCACCGTTCGGGCCAAACGCAGCGCGCATGGGATACCGCACTGGTACGACATATCTACGATGTGCATTGCATCGTCACACGCCAGCCAGAGCTTGTTGAAGTCGGTGCGCTGGCGTTCGGGCCATTGGTCGCGGGGACGTTACCGAGTTCGGCAAGCAGCAGCCGGACTTTGCCGAAAATCCAGGCAAGGTTCTGGAGAAGGCGCTCGCACAAGCAGGCGCGGACGGACAAATCCGCGCCGAATACGAAACGAATCTGCTGCCACTCGTGTATGGAAGCTTCAAGCCTCATTTCGATGAAGCCATTGCTTCATTCCAGAAGGTGGCGCGCCACCTTCTGGTCAAGTGAGCTGCGCCCTGTTCAGTGCCACGGTTTTGCGGCACCTCCCGAGCGTCTCGGGACGCCCGGGAGTTAGCCAGTACGGCAAGCCCTGGACAATGCGGTTGCTTGAAACCCGCAAATCAAGGATACAGACCGCGCATCTCGCGGGCGTGCAGGATGCGCTTGCAGGCCACGATGAAGGTGGCGGTGCGCAGCGTCACCTTGTGCTCCTGCGCCACGGCCCAGACGCCTGCGAAGGCTTCCTGCATGATGCGCACGAGGCGGGCGTTGATTTCGTCTTCGGTCCAGAAGAAGCTCGAGAAATCCTGCACCCATTCGAAGTACGAGACCGTCACGCCACCAGCGTTGGCGATCACGTCGGGCAGCACGAGCACGCCCTTGTCGTTCAGGATGTCGTCGGCCTCGGGCGTGGTGGGGCCGTTGGCGCCTTCGATCACCATCTTGGCCTTGATCTTGCCCGCGTTGTCCTTGTTGATCTGGCCTTCGAGCGCGGCGGGGATCAGGATGTCGCAGTTCACGCTCCAGAACGCCTCGTTCTCCATTTTCTCGGCACCGGCAAAACCGCCCACGCCGCCCTTCTTGGCGACATGTTCGAGCAGCGCCGCCACGTCCATGCCCTTGGCGTTGTGGATGGTGCCGGTGTGATCCTGCACGGCCACGACGAGTGCGCCGGCCTCCGCAAACAGCTTGCCTGCGGTGCCGCCCACGTTACCAAAACCCTGCACGGCGACCTTTGCGCCCTGAATGTTCAGGCCCGAGAGCTTGGCCGCCTCCACGCCGACGGTGTACACGCCGCGCCCGGTGGCTTCCACACGGCCCAGCGAACCGCCGAGATCGACCGGCTTGCCGGTGACCACGCCGGTCGATGTCGCGCCGGTGTTCATCGAGTAGGTGTCCATCATCCAGGCCATGATCTGGCCGTTGGTGTTCACGTCGGGCGCCGGGATATCCTTGGACGGGCCGATCATCATGCCGATTTCGCTGGTGTAGCGGCGTGTGAGGCGTTCGAGTTCACCCACGGAGAGCGTGCGCGGGTCGACGCGAATACCGCCCTTGGCACCGCCGTAGGGCACGTTGACAGCAGCGTTCTTGACGCTCATCCACGCCGAGAGTGCCATCACTTCCGACAGCGTCACGTCCTGGTGAAAACGCACGCCGCCCTTGCCCGGTCCACGGCTCAGGTTGTGCTGCACGCGGTAGCCCTCGTAGTGGGCGATGGTGCCGTTGTCGAGTTCGATGGGCACGTCCACGACCAGAATGCGCTTGGGGCGCTTGAGCGTCTCGACCCAGCGTGCGAGCGAGCCGAGATACGGCGTGACGCGATCCACCTGTTGCAGGTAGATGCCCCAGGGCCCGAGGTGATCGGGATTCAGGTACGAGGGAAGCGGATGGGAAGCAACGGGAGTGTCTTTGGTTTTGGACATGGATTTTGCCTTGCGTGAATTGTTGAATGGGTCACGACGAAACGCACTGTATTCCTGCCGATTTATCCTGTCCAAGGCCGCTCTGTATCGTTGTTATGCTTGAAACGCATAACCCCGTTGGTGATCCGCTTCGACCGCCTGCACGGTGTACGCGGAGATTCTTATTCCACCTTGAACTTCGCCAATTGTGGATCGCCTGCGGGAAACTTCAGCTTGAGGTTTTCCATCACTGCGCGGGTAATCGTGGCAATCATCAGGTTGCGGTGCGTCTTCGAGTCGGCCGGAACAATCGTCCACGGTGCCCAGGCTGTGTGCGTGGCCGGCAGCAGTTGCGCGTAGGCGCGCTGGTACTGATCCCACTGCTTGCGCACCTCGATGTCGCCCATCTCGAATTTCCAGTGCTTGGCCGGATCGTCGAGGCGCTCCTGAAGGCGCAGGCGCTGTTCTTCCTTGCTGATGTGCAGCATGAATTTGAGAATCACCGTGCCGGTATCGCTGAGCAGCTTCTCGAACTGATTGATGTGGTCGTAGCGCTGCTGTTGCTGCTCCGGCGTGATCCACTGGTTCACCACCGGCACCAGCACGTCCTCGTACTGGCTGCGGTTGAAGATGACGATCTCGCCCGCGCCCGGCACCTGTTGGTGAATGCGCCAGAGATAGTCATGCGCCCGCTCGAGTTCGGTCGGAGCCTTCCAGCTCACCGAGCGCACGCCGAGCGGGCTCATCTCGCCGAACACGCCGCGCGCCGTGCCGTCCTTGCCGGAAGTGTCCATGCCCTGCAGGATCACCAGCAGCTTGAAGCGGCGATCCGCATAGAACACCTGCTGCTGCAGATCGAGCTGATCGGCAATCTGCTCGATCAACAGCTTGTTGTCGGACTTGTCGCCCCTGGAAAACGGTTTCGCCGCGGGGTCGAAATCGCCAAGATCAAAAGTACCCGATGACTTGCCCTTGCCGTTCCTGGCGTCGCCCTTCGTATCGGGCTGCCACTTCTTCCACAACTCGCGTGTGTCTTTGTCTTCGATGTCGAACGGGTTGCTGGACTGCTGCTGGGCCATCGCGATTCCTGTTGTTGTGATGATGATGAGGGGGATGAGAAAAAAAGGGGTCGTCGAAACGGAAAGCCGACAGTATGCGCGAGCGCGCCGTCGTCATCTGTCGGAGACCGCCGCCAGCGAGACTGCATTCGGCTACGCCGTGATGTTCGCCTTCTTGATGATCTCGGCGTTGTTGCGGCTTTCCTGCTTGAGTAGCGCCGCAAACTCTGCCGCGCTCTGGCGCAGGCCCACGTTATCGGTGGCGCGCAGCGTGTCCCGGATGGCCTCCGTGGCCACCTGCTCCTGCACCACCTCGTTGAGCCGGTTGATGATCTGCGACGGCGTACCGGCCGGTGCCATGAAGCCAAACAGCGACGTGAGATTGGCCTCGGGAACGCCTTTTTCGGCCAGCGTCGCAACCGCCGGTTGATTGGGCGCGCGCTGCGGCCCGGTCGTTGCCAGCACGCGCAGCTTGCCCTGTTCGATCAGCGTGTTGATCGTGCCGAACGGGTTGCCCGTCATGACCTCGAACTGCCCGCCCACGGCATCGGTGATGGTCTGGCCCACACCCTTGTAGGGCACGTGGATGAACCTTGCGCCGGTTCGCACCTGAATCTGCTCGAGCATGATGTGCCCCACCGATCCCATGCCCGAGGTCGCGAAACGCACCGTGTCCGGCTTGGCCCTGGCCTGCGCGATCAGGTCTTCCCACGTCGATCCGTTGAAGGCCGACGTCGCCAGCACGTACACCGGCGAATACATCATCGGCGCCACGGCCACGATGTCCTTGTTCGCGTCATAGCCCAGCTTGTTCAGATGCGGCGAGAGCGTGAGCGGACTGATGGCACTGAGCGCCAGCGTATAGCCATCGGGCCTGGCCTTCGCCACTTCCAGCATGCCCACCGTGCCACCGGCACCACCCTTGTTTTCCACCACCATCGACTGGCCCAGCACCTTGGACATCTGCTCGATGAGCTTGCGTCCCACGGAGTCCGTAACACCGCCCGCAGCATATGGAATCACCACCCGAATAGGCCGCGCCTGAGGCCATGCATTTTCAGCGCTTATCGCCGTAGCGCTGAATAGCGCACCCGGCAACGCGATGGAGCCAGATTGGAGCAGAAAACTTCGTCGATCGAGCGGCATGGGCAGGTCTCCGGCTGGTTGTGAAGGTGAAGCGGACATCGTGCGGGGTTTAGGAGGGGGTGTCTATTCTGGATCGCCCGAAGGAGTGGCAATCGCCCTGGTCATTTCAAAGGCAGGCTGCCCAATCCCATTGAGTTGCCATGTCGATCCTTCATCTGAAGCGCGTCGTAGCTTCGATTGTTGGACTCTTGAAAAAAACGGGCAGTCCATTTTTCCGTTCCACGGACCCAGGAACAGTTGATGTGTGAATGCATGTCCCATGGGTATTCACCAGCCAACCGGTTGCAACGCACCAGGCCGTCGTCACTGACAACCGTCTCTCCGTCGATGGTGGTCAAATTCACCAATTTGGACTCGCGGCGGCCATTGGAGTCTGTCAGGAAGGTCATCCACCATTGACCCAGCAGGCCTTGAGGTGAAAGCGCAGCGGTTTCAAGAGACATTCGCACCATGCGTTTGGCAGGCTCACCGGGAATTTTGACCATCGCCAACAAGCGTTCGGTATCAAATCCATAGGGCTCCTGATTTTTGGAGAACCGAAACGAAATTTCTCCAGCCGAGTCCACCAGCGAGCCACTGGTCAACGGTCCTCCGAACGAGCGCCCTCCGGCAAATCGATTCAGCGCAAACCGGGCCGTAATCCCCTCATAGTCCGCGCTTCCCATGTGGAAAGTAGGAGAGCCGTCAGGCAAATAGTTGAAGACGGCAGCCATCGCAACACCGTTCTGAACATCAATGGCAAATCCCCGGCCTGGTTTGCCGGTTAACTCGTCTTCAACTATCCATGTACCGCTGCTTGGCGTTGTTACCCGTTCGCAGTTTCGCAAATCTGCTACATAGACATCTTGGGCAGATCCGCAGCCCGTAATCGTGGCTTCCTCGCCCCGACCAATGCAATGCCTTGCAGGGGAAAACGTCGAACGACGCCATTGCTCTCGAGATCGATCGTGCCGTATGCGTCGATATTTGCGATTTTCAGACGCACTGCACTGACTTCCGATAGCTCGTTGGTTCCAGGGTCGGCCAGTCTATGGCACGAAAATTCATCGGAGTCTGCGGTCTCTTCACAAGACAATCGATTCCAGATTCTTCCATCCCGCCGCGAGAGGGACATTTCCCAACCGCCTTTTCCGGTGCCGGAATGGCCGAAAATGCCGAGCTCCGCAAGAAAATTGGTTTGATAGGTAGGGTCGACGGGAGCAACCAGAAAGCTACGGATTTTCCTCTTGCCCCAATAGCGGCTTTTGTATTCAGCACTTCTCATTGAAAACCGTGAAATGGCCCGTTCGGGTTCTCCGGGAAATTGGACCGTTCCATCCAGTCCATGGGTAAACCTGAGCGTCACATCGCCGGGTGACCCGTTTTCAACCGCGTCTTTTGGCGGGCTGCCAAAGCTTCGGCCACCTTGATAACGTTTCAACGGCGCGGTCACCGTGTTGCCTTGCAATTGGCCGGTTGCGGTGTAGAAGGTCGCCTCGCCGTCCTTTTCGTAGCCGAACACCTGCATGAACAGTGTGTTGCCTTGCACATCAATTGCCATGCCCGTCCGGGCTTGCCGTCGAGCTCTTCGCTAATGGCCCAAATGCCGGCTTGGGGCGTAAAGTCACGCGCGGCCCAGCTAGCGACACAGCTTATAGCTGCAACTGACGCCATGACCGCAGATCGCAAAACTCGAATACTGAGTATGTGTGTCACTTATGCCTCCTTTTTATTTCAGTATAGTGCCCGGTTTTCCCATATTGGAAATCGGCACGATCTGCCCGCTGAACTCTCCCGCACAATGCCCGCATGAACATCCGCACCAACCACGACGAATCGCCGTTGGCAGCAGTCGCGCAGGCGCTTTGCGACGCACGTCTTGAACGCTCGACGACCGATGCCGGCGCGCATTTGAACGCTCTGCAAGCCGCCGACGATGCCTATGCCGTGCAACGCGCCGTCGCGACCCACGGCGCGTTGAAGCTGTTTGCAGATCGCGTGCCGCGTCACTGGAAATCCGGCGGCGCGAACCGGGATTCGGCGATCACGCATGCGCCGCTTCCCGATGCCGGTGTGTGGGCGTCGCCAGCAAATGCCGGTGCATGGCCGTTTCACGTTCGGCTGGTGGAGGCCGAGATCGCATTGCGCCTTGGCAGCGAGGTGACGGAGCCGCAGGCTTCGGCGCTGACGGCTGACTCCGCGCATGCGTTCATCGATGCGATGACCGTATCCATCGAGATCGTGGACACACGCTGGCAACAGCCGCTGGATGAGGTCCCTGCCTTGCTCAAGCTCGCCGACATGGGCGTGCACGGCGCGCTGGTGCTGGGCGATTGGGTGGCGTATCAACCCGGTCGCGACTGGGGCGCGCAGCGTTGCAGCATTCGCATTGGCGGTGCCGATGCCCTGATGTTCACCGGCACGCACAGCCTCGGCGATCCCGCATGGCTGCTTGTGGAGTGGTTGCGTGATGTGACTCGGTGGTTCGGTACGGTGCCCGCAGGAACCGTGGTCACCACCGGCAACTGGGTAGGCATGCTGACGGCGCGCGCAGGTGATCTGGTGCAGGCCGAATTCGACGGCATCGGCCGGGCGAGCCTACAGCTCTGAGCGCTGGTCTTCATCACAAGCGGCGGTGGTGCGGGCGCGCGACTCGGGCACAGGGCCGAGCAGCGCGTTGCCGATGTGCTTTGCTTTGCTTGCGGCGTTGCGTGAACAGGTCCTGGTCATTCCTTGCTCGTGCTCCCGTTCATTGCGACCTGTGCGTGGGCGGTTCCTGCGCGCGCCGTGCCTGCATCAGCGCGATGAAGCGCTGCGCGCCCAATCCCAGCGCCCGCTCGCGCGACCAGACCCAGTCCACGAACAGGGTAGTACCGTTGCTGAGGTTTTCCACCGGAATTTCCATCAGCAGGCCCGCCAGAATGTGCGATTCGACGAGGCTTCTGGGCAGCCAACCCCAGGCGAGGCCGGCGCTGATCAGCGACAGCGCAGCCTGATGGCTGTCGGTGCGCCAGAGCTGGCGCGAGAACACGAAGCGCAGGTCGGTCTGCTGCGGATCGCGACTGGCCACCAGCACCTGCCGCGTGCGCGCGAGCCTCGCGACGGTGAGCGTCGGGGCTGACGCAGCCGCCTTCGTGGCCAGCGCCTCAAGCCACGGCGCGAACTGCGGCGACATCACGGCCACCAGCGTTTCCTGCCCCATTTCCTGAAAATCCTCGCGCCCGTCGATGGCCGGGCGCTCGAACACCAGCGCCAGATGCGCCCGCCCGCTGTGCACCAGTTCGAGCGCATCGGTTTGCGGCGCGGCCAGCACTTCGACGATGAGCGAGGGGAATTCCGCAATCAGCGGCGTGAGCGCGTCGGCCCAGGTGGTGGAGAGCAGCTCGGGCGCGATGGCAAAGGTCAGGCGCTCCTCCAGACCCATCTGCAACGCCTCGGCCTGCCGGTTGAGCGCCGCGAGTTGCTGCGCCAGAAGCCGCGCCTGGGGCTCCAGCGCCAGCGCCGCCGCCGTGGGCCGGGGCTCGCGGGTGGAGCGGTCAAAGAGCAGCACATCGAGTTCGGCTTCGAGCAGGCCGATGGTCATGCTCACCGCCGAGGGCACGCGCGACAGCGAGCGCGCCGCCGCCGAGAACGAGCCCCTGTCGAGAACGGCGAGAAAGACCTGAACATTGTCGGAAGTGAATGCCATGGCAAACCAATCTATCAGCAAAACTGAAAGAATCTGACTTTTTATTTCAATCGAGTCGTCATAGACTCGCCCTTATGACTTCACAACAACAATCAACACAAGCCATAGGCCTGCAGGGTCCGAAGCGTCGCGTGATCTATGTGGCCCTTTATGAACTCATCGCGATTCTCGCCACCAGCGTGATGTTCATGGCCATCGGCCAAAGTGCCGGTCACTCGGGCGGCATGGCGATCGCGGCCTCGACCATCGCCATTGTCTGGAACGTGACCTTCAATTCGCTGTTCGAAAAATGGGAGTCGCGCCAGGCCGTGCGTGGGCGCTCCATCGCACGCCGCATTGCCCATGCGCTGGGTTTTGAGGGCGGTCTCGCCGTCGTGCTGATCCCGCTGATGGCCTGGTGGTTCGACGTAGGCCTGTGGGAGGCCACCGTGATGGAGGCCGGACTGCTGCTGTTTTTCCTTTGCTACACCTATGTGTTCAACTGGACGTTCGACCGGCTCTTCGGGCTGCCGGCATCGGCGCAGATGGTGCCTGTGAAGGCCTGAGGCCCAAGCCGACGCGAACTGGCCCGGCAAGCTCATCAAGGAACGCAACATCCGTCTGGACTGAGGCTGCGCTTCAGTCCGGCTCGCGGCATCTGCGCACGGGTGTTCGGGGGGCAACACAGAGTTTGCAATCGGTGGTTGTGCTGCGGTGTGTCACTTTCGTTTGCAAAAAAGTGATGGCCCCAGGCACATGTGATGAACGAAAAGCCGCCTTTGTCTTGGAGAATGCACCGCCATGAGGAGCAGCATTCGACCTTTTGCCCAGATGTTCAATGGCGTGATCGTCGGCGTGGCCGTGCTGGCGCTGGTGGGTTGCAGTACCGCCAGGACGGATCGCGGCGAGGTCAAGGGCATGGTGCCTCGGTCAGCGAGTGGCTTCAGTCGGACATGAACCGGGTGGCCAACGTCGGCATGCGCGACAACCTCAACGCATTGCTCAGGCTGGCCGACAAGCTGTACCGGCGCAATCCCGCCGAATGGAAGAAGGGCGGTTTTGCAAGCCGCGAAGATGCGCTCAAGGCGTTGAAGGCGGCCGTCGAGACACCGCCCCTGGCGAGCAGCCGTGACGGCAATGCCAATGCGGAAAGCAATCCCGAGCTGAAGGCCCCGCCGGACAAGGCAGAAGTCGCCCGGGCCACCGAGCAGGCCTGGCCGCCGCTCAAGGGCAAGCGCGATATCGAGGCCATGGATCTGGCCCTGTCCCCCGCATTCACCGGTGACCGTGTCGGCGCGTTCGTCTACGGCACGGCCGACATGCTGATCACCGCGCATGGCGGCAAGACCGAGTTCTATCTGATCGACGGCCAGGACGCCCAGAACATCTACAACGCCGCGCGCAACATCGAGATTGCCGCCTGGATGCTTGCGCACCGCAAGGGCGACAACGGCAAGCCACTGCTGCTGGCCGATGAAATCAACGCCAACGAACGCAACCTGAGCTACGAGCGCGAGTTCGGCAAGATCATTGCGCGGCTTGATCTGCTGGCCGCCGTGACCACCGAGAAATACCGCCGCGCGGTCATCGGTTACGCCCAGGGGCTGGTTGGCGGATCGTTCCTGCAGTTCCTGCCGGTGCGCTGACCGGGATCGACCGCAGGCGCGGTGATACGGCCACCGCTGCAAAGCGGTATGCAGGCGTTTGAGACTGCAACGATTTGCCACGCGCCGCCATACGGCCTCGGCCTTGAACGGGCTTGCGTTATGTAACTTTTCACGAGGCGCGGGCCGCTTTCGCGCTCACGCCTGCACACAATTTGCTCCGTGCGGGTTTTCCCGGCAGTGTTACACCCCCGTCTGCCATCACGCTGCGGCAGAGGATCCCCGGACGCGGCGGTATTTCAGCCTGGAGGGCACTGCTTCACATGACAGACAACGAACTTCCCGACACCTCCGGTGCGACAGACGAGTCGCCAGCCGCGCAGCCAAAGCGATATCGGGCGTTCATCAGCTACAGCCATTCGGACAACCGCGAGCAGGGCCGCAAATGGGCTGACTGGCTGCACCACAGCCTCGAGACGTACCAGATTCCCGCCGAGCTGATCGGCAAGCCGAATGCGCATGGACAGCCGATCCCCGCCCAGATCTTTCCGGTGTTCCAGGACGAGAAGGAGCTGTCGGCCAATTCCGATCTGAGCGCATCGCTCAAGGAGGCGCTTGACCATTCGGACTTCCTGGTGTTTCTCGCCTCGCCGCGATCGGCGCGCTCGGACTACGTTCAGGAAGAGCTGCGCCACTTCAAGCGCAACGGCAAGGGCAAACAGATCATCGCCATGATCCTGCGCGGCGAGCCCGCGTATGACGGAGTGCAAAGCGACGACCAGTGCTTCCCGGCGGTGTTGCGCCACGCGGTGGACGAGCAAGGCCAGATCATCGAGTCGCAGGCCGACGAGGCGCTGGCCGCCGATGTGCGCCTGCCGCATTCGCGCGACGAGGGATTCACCTCATCCGAAGCCTATCGCCAGCATTTGCAGGCGCAGAAGCTGCCCGCTGGCGAGATCAAGCAGCGCGTGCAGCAGTACGAGGAGCGACTGAATCTTGCCAAGCTCAAGATCATCGCGACGATCCTCGGCGTCTCGCTCGCCGATCTGACCAAGCGTGATCAGGCCTACCAGATCGAGCGCATGCGCCGCAGGCACCGCATCGTCGTCGGCGTTGCGGTCGGCATGGGCGGGCTCGCGGTAGCAGCGGCGTTTGCGGGCGTGATGGCGTGGCAGCAGAAGAATCGCGCGCAGCAGAATTTCGCGCTGACGCTCTACACCTCGGGCTTGAACCGGCTCGCGCAAAACGAGTATGGCGATCCTGCGGCCTACATCGCCGCGTCGGTGCGCCAGGGCAATGCCAACGCAACCGCATTTGCCGAGTCGATGCTGGCGACCAAGGAAGACCTGACGCCGCTGCCGAACATGAGCCCCGCCGATCTGGCGTTCAGCCCCGACGGGCATTACCTCGCGGGCCGTGCGCGCATCGGCACCAGCACGCTGCGCATGCAGATCTGGGACGTGCGCACTCACAAGCTGGTGGCCGATCTCAAGCAGCTCGACATGCAGCAGGGCATCGGCAAGCCGTATTTCGACCGTGACAACCGCCTCTACTTCACCGACGACAAGTTCCGCGTCGTGCGCTACGACATGGCCACCGGCGAGCATGAATTCATGGTGCCCAACCAGGCCGCCGAGCGACTGGTGCTGCAGGGCGTGAGCGTCGATGGAAAATGGCTCGGCCTGCGGCAACTGGGCACCAATCTGCAGATCGTGCGCGCCGGCCAGCCGGGCGCCAAGGCCTCGGTGCCTGCCAACCTCTCGCAGGTGGTGCAACTCGATTTCGCGCCCGATGGTTCCGCGGCCACGCTGTGCGCGGAGCGCGAGGACAAGAAGGGCGAATGCCTCATCGTGAAGCTGGGCAATCCGGACGCCGTCGAGACGCGCACGGTGCGGATCGGGTTTGCAAGCCCCAAGGTGAGTTTTGCCGAAGGCGGTGAAAAGCTGGTGTTCTGGCGCGGCTCCAATATCGAGCTATGGGACGGCGGCGACCCGCGCCCGCTGTCCACGGGCGGCAGCATCTACCAATGGGTGGCGTTCAATCCGGGCGCGAACACCCTGCTCGGCATGGGCGACTCCACGACCGACGTCTACCGCCTGCCCAACGGTGAGCGCGAAGAGTCGCACAAGTTGCCGCTCGGCGCGCTCAAGACCGTGTTGCCCGACAACTACGCAAGCGAAATGCGCTCGCCCGATCAGGCGCACTCGGTGGTGACGCGCAATGCACGCGCTTTTCTTTACCAGCAGGGGCCGACGCCGCAACTGGTGAACCAGCTCACGTTCGCGGCCGACACGCGGCGCATCGCGAGCGACCCGAATGGCAAGTATCTCTACGCGGTGCGCAAGGATTCGGGCGTCGTGTCGCGCACGAATATCGCCACCCGCGAGACCCAGGCCGATTTCATTCGCGAGCCGGAGACCATCACCAGTCTCAATACGCTGCGCTCGGGCGTGGTGGCGACCACGTCCGGAAAATACACGACGCGGCTCTACGACGCCGAGACCGGCAAGCAGATCGGCAGCGCAATCAGCACGCGTTCCCTGCCGATATTCAGCGCCGACGAAAAGCTCATGACGGGGCGCATGAGCGCCGACAGCATGGGCATCTGGCAGGTCACCGACGGCAAGCTCCTCAAGGAGTGGAAGCCCACGGAAGGCGAACTGCCGCCCTACGCGCTGGACCCGAGCTTCAAGCGCATGGCGCTGTCCGATGGCAAGGGCTTGCGCGTCATCGATCTGGAAACGCGCAAGCCACTGTTTGAAGACAAGGAGCAGCCCAGCTTCGGCAGGTTCAGCACCGATGGGCAATGGATGGCCACCTCCAACAAGGATGGCCGCCTGAGCGTATGGAACCTCGCGAGCGCGAAGAAGGCGCTGGACGTGCAGAGCATTGCATCGCCGATGCTGCGCTTCAGCCCCGATGGCAAGACCATGGTGGTATCGGAAGACGCGCGCAGGATGCGGCTGTGGAATCTGGAGTCCGGGCAGTCCGTGGGACAGGTCATTCCGGTCACCGCCAACGCGCAGTGGACCGAGTTCTCGCAGGACGGCCAACGCCTGTTCGTGCAGGACAACGTGACCGGTTCGCTCACGCCGTCGGTGAAGGTGATCGACAGTCACAACGGCAACCTGATCTCGATGCCGTTTGCGCGTGTGCTGCCCAACGAGTTGATGCTGTCGAGCAACGAGCAGCAACTGGTGACGGTGACCACCGCCGTCGATGCCATACAGGCGCAGATCTGGCAGGTGCCGGGCTCGATGCGCATGCCGCCCGAGCAACTGGCGAGTGACCTGGAGAGCTTCTACGGCCGCAAATACGATATGGAGACCGGCGCGATACAGTCGTTCGACCGCGCAGAGACCCATTCATCGTGGTTCTTCGCCGACCCGTACACGCGCACGTTGACACCGACTTCGAGCGTCACCGTGGCGGCGGACATCGCGCGCCAGTTGCCGCTTGCGAGCACGGCGCAGATGCAGTCGCTCGCGGCCATTTATCTGTACCACCCGCTCGCACGCGCAGGCATCGCCGAGTATCTGGCGCGCCAGGGCAAGCTGGGCGCGATGTCGCTGCAACTCGCGTCGGCCACGCAGATGCAGCTCGATAACGAGTCCGCACGTCTCGGCGCGAACAGCAGCGTCGCGACCGCCACGCGTGACTGGCTGGCCAAGACACGCGAGCATCTGGGCATGCCTGAAAGCGCTCGATGAGCGACGAAGCAGAAGGAATCCGGACAACATGAAATTGGGACGCAAGTTCACCAGCCTGTTCTGGGCCGCCGTCGTGGTGGCCATCATCGTGCTTACCTGGTTTGGTCTCGTGCGCGCCTATCCCGAAATCGGATCGGTGCGCTATTTCCCCGACCGGCTGTTTCGCCTCGTCAAGACCGTCATGGGCTCGGACCCTTCGGGCACCGCTCTGGAGAGCCCCGACGTGCCGTGGCAGCTCATCATCGCGAAACTGCTGGTGACGCTGGTGCTCATTCGCGGGCTGATGAAACTGGTGGGCGGCGTGTTTCGCGACAACGTCACGCAACTGCGCGTGATGCTCAAGAAGCGGCCCACGGTCATCGTCGGCGCGGGCAGGAAGGGCCGCAGCATAGCCGCAGACCTGCGCGAGACGCATCACGAAACGGGCGTGATCATTGAGCGCAATGCGGATTCCAGCGACATCGCCGCGCTGCGCCGCGCCGGACATCTGGTGATTTCCGGAGACGCGACCACGTCGTCCGTGCTCAAGAGCGCGGGCGCGCAGAAGGCGCGTCGCGTGATCTGTTTTGCACAGGAGCAGAAGACCGGCATTCAGGTCGCGGGGCTGGTGCGCGAGCTGTGGAGCGCGCGAAAGAACCTCGACCGCGAGACCTGCGACTGCCATGTCCATCTCGATAATCCGCAGCTCGTGGACCTGTTCCGCAGCCATGTGCAGGCGGAAATTCAGCCCGTGCGCGTGCACTTCTTCAACCTGCACAAAATGGTGGCGCGCAGCCTGTTCGACCGCTTTGCGCAGGAGCTTGCCCCGCGCTCATGAACGGCGCGGGGCGCGTGCGTGTCGATCTGATCGGTTTCGGGCAGGAGGCGCAGGCGATTCTGGTGCAGGGGCTGCGCGTGTTTCATCTCGGCTTGCCCGAGGGCGTGCAATGGCATGTGTGGGTGGTCGGCGGCGATCCTGGCGCGGCGCGCAAGACGCTGGCCGCGCGCCATCCCATGGCCGACCGCATCGCGGACATCCGCTTTCACGGTGCCGACGCGCACTACCGCGCGCTGGTGGATGAGGCCTTCGCATGCCCGTCCGACACACTGCACATCGTGATCTGCGCGCTGCCCGACGACGAGGCCAACATCAGCGCCGCCGCCGAGCTTCTGCAGGCCGCGCCGAATGCGCAATTTCCGGTGTTTGCGCGCTGCGCGGAGATCGACGGCCTTCCGGCATTGCTCGCGGGCACGCGTCCGCGTTTGCGGCTGTTCGGCAATCTCGCGGAATTCTGCACCGTGGAGATGATCTGCGGCGAGCAGCAGGACCAGCTCGCACGCGCCATTCACGCCGACTACCTCGCGCTGACGCAGGGCACCATGGCCGAAAGCGAGGCCTACAAGAACGACTGGGCGCAACTCAGCGAGGACGCACGCGATGCGAACCGCGCGCAGGCCGATCACATCCCGTACAAACTCATGGCGGTGCAGGGCGATGTGAGAAAGATCGATGACCAGCTGCTTGAATTCCTCGCGATGATCGAGCACGAACGCTGGGCCGCGCATCGCTTTTTGAACGGCTGGCGCTTTGGCCCGAGCGCGACGACGAGCGCAAGACCCACCCGTCGCTGGTGCACTGGAACGAGCTGAGCGAAGGTGAGCGCGAGAAGGACCGAGACGCGGTGCGGCGGCTGCCGCAACTGCTCGGCGTGACGGCGGGGCAGCCGCCTGCACAGCCCGTGGCGAGGGCATCTTCGCCCGACGTGCAGGCCTGACGGCCTTGCCTTAAAATCGTGCGCTTCGCCCCAAGGAGCGCTGCAGCAGGCCACCAGCAAGGAATCGGTTCGTGATTTCAGGTGGCCGGTCAGGCTTGGGGTGGGTGCCAGCACGCTTTTTGGCAGTGTTCCGGCCCGCACGATGACAACGGCGCTCACCTGTTTTTCAGATTTTCTGTTTGCTGCTTTTGCACAGGTGAGCTTGATGTCCGCTACTCCCACTTCTCCTTCCCCGGCTGCCGAGGCCGTCGAGCCGATGCGCCTTTCGGGCCTTGAGCCGGTTTTCATCGGCGAGGGTTCGCTGTTCGTGAACGTGGGCGAGCGTACCAACGTGACGGGCTCCAAGGCGTTCGCGCGCATGATCCTCAACGAGCAGTATGAAGAGGCGCTGGCCGTCGCGCGCCAGCAGGTAGAGAACGGCGCCCAGGTCATCGATGTGAACATGGACGAGGCCATGCTCGACAGCAAGGCCGCGATGGTGCGTTTTCTGAACCTGATTGCCTCCGAGCCCGACATCGCCAAGGTTCCGGTGATGGTCGATTCATCGAAGTGGGAGGTGATCGAGGCGGGCCTGCGCTGCATCCAGGGCAAGGGCATCGTCAATTCGATTTCCATGAAGGAAGGCGTCGAGCAGTTCAAGCAACAGGCCAAGCTCGTCAAGCGTTACGGCGCGGCGGCGGTGGTGATGGCATTCGATGAAAAGGGCCAGGCAGATACCTTCGCGCGCAAGACGGAAATCTGCGAGCGCGCCTACCGTGTGCTGGTGGATGAGGTGGGCTTCGCGCCCGAAGACATCATCTTTGATCCGAACATTTTCGCCGTGGCAACCGGCATCGAGGAACACAACAACTACGCCGTCGATTTCATCGAGGCCACGCAGTGGATCAAGCAGCATTTGCCGGGCGCCAAGGTGAGCGGTGGTGTCTCGAACGTGAGCTTCTCGTTCCGTGGCAACGACCCGGTGCGCGAGGCGATCCACACCGTGTTTCTCTACCACGCGATCAAGGCCGGCATGGACATGGGCATCGTCAACGCCGGCATGGTGGGCGTGTATGACGACCTCGAGCCCGAGCTGCGCGAGCGCGTGGAGGACGTGGTCCTGAATCGCCGTTCCGATGCGGCCGAGCGCCTGCTAGAAATCGCCGAAACCGCCAAGGGCGCAGCCAAGGACGACAGCAAGAAGCTCGAGTGGCGCGGCACGCCCGATCATCCCAAAACCGTGGGCGAGCGCCTGTCGCATGCGCTGGTGCACGGCATCACGGACTTCATCGTCGATGACACGGAAGAGGCCTATCAGCAGATCGTCGTGAAGGGCGGTGGCCGTCCGCTGCACGTGATCGAAGGCCCGTTGATGGACGGCATGAACATCGTCGGCGACCTGTTCGGCGCGGGCAAGATGTTCCTGCCGCAGGTGGTGAAGTCCGCGCGCGTGATGAAGCAGGCCGTCGCGCATCTCGTGCCCTACATCGAAGAAGAAAAGCGCCAGCAGGAAGCCGCGGGGCTCGACGTGTCGAGCAAGGGCAAGATCGTGATCGCCACGGTGAAGGGCGACGTGCACGACATCGGCAAGAACATCGTGACCGTGGTGCTTCAGTGCAATAACTTCGAAGTCATCAACATGGGCGTGATGGTGCCCTGCCACGAAATTCTCGCGCGCGCCAAGGCCGAACGTGCGGACATCATCGGCCTGTCGGGCCTGATCACGCCGAGCCTCGAAGAGATGCAGTACGTGGCGGGCGAGATGGACAAGGACGACTATTTCCGCATCAAGAAGATTCCGCTGCTGATCGGCGGCGCAACCTGCTCACGCGTGCACACCGCGGTGAAGATCGCGCCCAAGTACGAAGGCCCCGTGGTCTATGTTCCCGACGCCTCGCGCAGCGTGAGCGTGGCCCAGAGCCTGCTTGGCGAGAACAAGGAGAAATACGTCACCGAGATGCTGGCCGACTACGACAAGGTACGCACGCAGCACGCCAACAAGAAGAAGGTGCCGTTGTGGACGCTGGACAAGGCCCGTGCCAATGCCACGCCCGTCGATTTCGCGCGGTTTCAGCCGGTGCATCCGCGCGCCATGGGCCGCCGCGTGTTCAAGAATTTCGATCTCGCGGAAATCGCCGGATACATCGACTGGGGCCCGTACTTCCAGACCTGGGATCTTGCGGGGGCTATCCCGCCATCCTCGACGACGAGATCGTCGGCACCGAAGCGCGCAAGGTGTTGGCCGATGCAAAGGCCATGCTCAAGAAAATTGTCGAAGGCCGCTGGTTGCAGGCCAACGGCGTGATGGGCCTGTTCCCCGCGAATCGTGTCGGTGACGACATCGAGTTCTACACCGACGACTCGCGCAGCCAGGTGCTGATGACCTGGTACGGCATGCGCCAGCAGACCGAGAAGCAGGAGATCGAAGGCGTGATGCGCCCAAGCCGCTGCCTGTCGGATTTCGTGGCCACGAAGGAATCGGGCATCAAGGATTACGCCGGCCTGTTCGCCGTGACCGCCGGCATCGGTGCCGACAGGAAGGACAAGGAATTCCAGGACGCGCTCGACGACTACTCCGGCATCATGTTCAAGGCGCTGGCCGACCGCCTCGCCGAAGCCTTTGCAGAATGCCTGCACCAGCGTGTCCGCAAGGACCTGTGGGGCTACGCGGCCGACGAGAACCTGAGCAACGCCGAGCTCATCAAGGAGCAATACAAAGGCATCCGCCCCGCACCGGGCTACCCCGCGTGCCCGGACCACACCGCAAAGATCGATCTGTTCAAGGTGCTGGACGCGGGCGACATCGGCATGCAGCTCACCGAAAGCATGGCGATGTTCCCCGCGTCCAGCGTGAGCGGCTTCTACCTGGGCCACCCCGATTCCACCTATTTCAACGTGGGGCAGATCGGCGAGGATCAGTTGGAAGACATGGCGAAGCGGCGTGGCATGGATGTGGAAGTGCTGCGCAGGGTGCTGGCGCCGAATTTGGGGTGATGAAATGGCGGGTCAGCCATGGCGGTCGTTCTTTTGAGGTGCGGGCGTTGTTGAATCGACCGAGCATTTTTCTTGCCGCGCGGGCGTTGCTGCAACGGTGCGTTGGTGCCCGTAGGGCTCCAAACTGTCATAGTGGAGTTCAAGCCCTATATGTTTGCGCTGAACACTTACCTCGTCCGCAAGGAAGTATTGAGAAAGGTGATCAGTAAGAGATTGAGACTCAATGTCCGGCGCAAGAAGCGAGAAACCAGATGCCTGCGAACGTGCGTCAATCTCAATGACCACATGGTGGCAGAACCAAGAGATCATTTCCAAAAAGACGAAAGCCTCGCATTGCGAGGCTTTCCATTTGGTGCACCTTTATGCTTGTTAGCGTCCAGAGCACATATCCCAGTGAATTGGTGAGCTGAATTGTACCTGCTTTTTTCCTCGCTCATCAAGCATCACCGAAATTGAATCCGGTTGAATAGGCAGGACCTTTTACGCAACCTGATCGCCCTGCGTTATGTGAAACAGACCCTGGATAGGGAAAACCAGAATCTTCATTGCCTTTAGACCAAAGTCAAGAATCCGCCTGAAATTGTGACTAGCATCAAAAATATTTCTTTTTCTCATGATTTGAGTTACAAATTGAACTAAACGGGAGGAAATATGAGCTATCGCTTGGCGCTGGATTTAGGATCGACTTCGTTGGGATGGGCTGCCATCCGTTTGAATCAGCAGGCCGAACCCACGGCACTAATACGTGCCGGCGTGCGCATTTTCAGCGACGGTCGCAACCCTAAAGATGGCAGTTCCCTCGCGGTGACGCGGCGGGCCGCACGTGCCATGCGTCGTCGACGTGACCGAATGCTCAAGCGCAAGGAGCGCATGGTGCGCAAATTGGTGGAGTATGGTTTTTTTCCAGCCGACATTGCCGAGCGGAAAAAGCTGGAAGTACTCAACCCTTATGAATTGCGTGCCAAAGGTCTGAATGAAGCACTGGCCCCTGCCGAGTTCGGACGTGTGCTGTTTCATTTGAACCAGCGGCGTGGCTTTTTGAGCAATCGCAAGACCGACAAGAAGGACAACGACAGCGGTGCGCTCAAGCAGGCAATCAATACGATGCGTACGCAGTTGCTCGAGACGGGTTGCAGGACGGTTGGCGAGTGGTACTGGAAAGTGCGAATGCAGGAGAACTCCGGAGGCGTCAAGGGCCACGGAGTGCGCGCGCGATACCGCGAAACACCGATGGTGGGCGAGGAAGGGAAGAAGCGCATCGACAAGCGTTATGACCTGTATGTCGAGCGCGCGATGGTGGCCCAGGAGTTCGACACGCTCTGGGACGCGCAGGCGGCGTTGAATCCCTCGCAGTTCAACGAAACCGCACGGGCCGATCTCCGCGATACCCTGCTGTTCCAACGCAACCTGCGGCCGGTGAAGCCGGGGCGCTGCACACTGATTCCCGAGGAAGAACGTGCACTGCTTGCACTGCCCAGCACGCAGCGGTTCCGCATCTACCAGGAAGTGAACAATCTGCGCGTGTTGCATCCCGATCTGCATGAAGAATCACTGACCTTGGCCCAACGCGATCAGATTGCGGCGATGCTTGAATCCAAAGCCAAAGTCACGTTCGAGCAAATGCGCAAGGCGCTCAATTTGTCTGGTGCTACTCAATTCAACCTCGAAGACCCGAAGCGCCAGGAACTCAAAGGCAATGCAACGACTGCGATTCTGGGCAAGAAGGACCTTTTCGGTGCGCAGTGGGCCCAGTTCGATTCGCAGTTGCAGGACGAGATCGTTTTCAACTTGATGACGGAAGAAAGCGAAGAACGCCTGATTGCATGGCTGCAAGCGAACACAGGCGTAGACGAAATGCGCGCTGCGGCGATCGCCAATACCAGCCTGCCCGAAGGCTACGGCAGTCTGAGCCGCAAGGCCTTGAGCGCTATTCTTCCCGTATTGCAATCAGCAGTGCTCACCTACGACAAAGCGGTGCGAGCCGCAGGTTTTTCACATCACAGCGATCTGGGCTTCGATTTTGAGTACGCCTCCGAAGATGTGGAGCAAATTGGCGAGCGCATTATTGCGTCTTCTGGCGAAATCAAACCGGTCTACGCGTTCAAGCAACTGCCGTACTACGGTCGCGCCTTGCAGCGCCACGTCGCGTTTGGCAGTGGCGAGCCCGATCACACGGAAGAAAAGCGCTTTGGCAAGATCGCCAATCCGACGGTGCATATCGGATTGAACCAGGTTCGCGTCGTCGTCAACGCATTGATTCGCCGATACGGCAGGCCGAGTGAAATCGTCGTCGAATTGGCGCGCGATCTGAAGCAAAGCCGTGAGCAAAAGATGGAGACGCAGCGCAAACAGGCCGATAACCAGAAGCGCAATGCGCGCATCCGCACCATGATTGCCGAGACGCGCAATATCAGCGAGGAGCGCGTACGCGTCGCCGACATTCAGAAATGGATTCTGTGGGAGGAATTGAGCTTCGACGCAGCCGACCGGTGCTGCCCCTATAGCGGCGTACAGATCAGTGCGGCTCTGCTGCTCAGTGAGCGCGTGGAGATCGAGCACATTCTGCCGTTCTCCAAGACCCTGGATGACAGCCTGAACAACCGTACCGTTGTGATGCGTGAGGCCAATCGGATCAAGCGCAATCGCACCCCTTGGCAAGCGCGTGAGGACTTTGAGGCGCAAGGCTGGAGCTACGACGGCATATTGCTGCGGGCCGAACGCATGTCCAAGTACAAACGCTACCGGTTCGCTGCCGATGGCTACGAACGCTGGCTGGGTGAGGACAAGGACTTTCTTGCGCGCGCGCTGAACGACACTCGCTACCTTTCGCGTATTGCGGCAGAGTATCTGCGATTGATCGCGCCGGGAAGTGCGACGCGTGTGATTCCAGGCCAGATGACGGCCATGCTGCGGGCCAAGTTCGGTTTGAACGACGTACTGGGTCTGAACGGTGAAAAGAACCGCAACGATCATCGCCATCATGCGGTGGACGCATGTGTGATCGGCGTCACCGACCAGGGCCTGCTTCAACGTTTTGCCCGCGCCAGTTCTGATGCGCGGGAGGGCGGCTTGACGCGGCTGGTCGACGACATGCCAATGCCCTGGCCAACCTATCGCGAGCATGTGGAACGTGCCGTGAATGCCATCTGGGTCAGCCATAAGCCCGATCACGGCCATGAAGGCGCGATGATGGAAGAGACGAGCTACGGCATTGGTCGCGATGGATCGATCAAGCAACGTAAAAAGGCCGACGGGACAGCGGGTCGCGAAGTCAGCACGCTTGTCCGAATTTCAGAGCCGTCACAACCGCAACGGCACGGCGTTGATGCGCAGGGCGCTCCACTTCCGTACAAGGGCTATGTGGGAGGGAGCAACTATTGCGTGGAAATCACGGTGGGCGAGAGTGGCAAATGGGAGGGCAAAGTCATTTCCACCTTTGAAGCCTACGCCATCGTCGCTGAATGGATGCGCAAAGGAAGTAACGCGGCTGAGGCGCAGCGGAAACTACGACAGTCCGATGTAGGCCTGAATGGCAGACCGCTGGCCCTGCGATTGATGATTGGCGACTGCGTGCGCCTGGAGCACGAGGGCCAAGAACGCACATTGCGTGTCGCTACGATATCCGCTGCCGGACAGGTCTACATGTCACCACTCAATGAAGCCAACGTTGACGCTCGCAACCGTTCGCGAGAACTTCCGTACATATCAAAGATGGTAGGCTCATTTCAGAAAGCCAGAGCCCGGCGTGTCACGCTGTCGCCCATCGGCGAATTGCGAGACTCAGGTGGGAAAGAGTGAGCAACCATGGTGGGCCGCATAGTCGAAATTGCAGACGACCGGCGCCATCTGTTCGTCAATCGCGGCTTCATGGTCGTGCGCGACTCGGAAGGCGAGCGCAAGGAACTCGGGCAGATTCCGCTCGACGATATTGCCGCTGTCATCGCCAACGCGCACGGCATCACTTACACCAACAATATGTTGGTCGCATTGGCCGAGCGCGGCGCACCCTTTGTGCTGTGCGGTGCCAACCACAATGTGGTCGGCATGCTTTTCACGCTCGACGGACACCATGTGCAGTCCAAGCGGATCGAGGCACAGATCGCCGCGAGCCAGCCGATGATCAAGCGGCTTTGGTCATCGATCGTCAAAGCGAAGATAGAGCAACAAGCCGCCGCCTTGGAGGCCGCAGGCGCTCTGACGGTGCCTCTGTCGGCCCTGGTTGGCAAGGTTCGCAGCGGCGATCCGGACAACATTGAGGGGCAGGCCGCACGCCGTTACTGGGGACTGTTGTTCGGCCCGGACTTCCGCCGTGATCAGGAAGGCGGCGGACTCAATGCATTGCTCAACTACGGCTACACAGTTTTGCGCTCGGCCACGGCGCGTGCGGTGGTTGCAGCGGGTCTACATCCGAGCATCGGCCTGCATCACAGCAACGACGCAAACGCCATGCGACTCGTTGACGACCTGATGGAGCCATTTCGTCCGGTGGTAGACCTCAAGGTCTGGCAATTGAATAGAACGGGTGAATCTCACGTCACGCCCGAAACCAAAAGGGCATTGGTTCGAGTCCTGTACGACGACCTGCCTACCAACATAGGCGTCACACCCGTCATGGTCTGCATGCAGCGCCTGGCAACATCTCTCGCGCAGGTGTTCTTGGGAGAACGCAACAAGCTGGATCTGCCACTGCCGGGACTGCCGCTGTCGCTGGCAGGCAGCTTCGAGCCGGACTGAGCAGCCAAGGCTCTCAACCCCTATGCGGAGTCATTCATCATGCTTTCAGGGTACCGACTCATGTGGATGCTGGTGATGTTTGATTTGCCCGTGATCACAAAAGCCGAACGCAAGGCTGCAACCGGGTTTCGCAATGCATTGCTGGACATCGGGTTTCAGATGAGTCAGTTCAGCGTGTATCTTCGCTTTTGCACCAGCCAGGCCCAGGTGGACACCTTGTGCAAAACGGTGGAGCGCTCATTGCCGAACGGAGGGAAAGTGCATATCCTCCAATTCACCGACAAACAGTACGAACGCACCATCACCTTCCATGGAAAAAGCCAGCAAGCGGCTCAAAAACCACCGGATCAGTTCGATCTTTTCTAACTTTTTCCATGATTTCCCCAGGCGCAAAAGCGAAAAACCCCTTGAAAAATCAAGGGGTTATCGCGGACACAGTTTAGTTCACTGGGATATGTGCACTGGCCGGAACGCTGACGTGTGGCCATTGATCAAGGGCGATAGTTTAGTTCACTGGGATATGTGCACTGGCCGGAACAGGGTCGTCAGACTGGACTGCCTGAGCGGCAGTTTAGTTCACTGGGATATGTGCACTGGCCGGAACTCCTGACTTGCAGGCACGGTGTCGTAGCCCAGTTTAGTTCACTGGGATATGTGCACTGGCCGGAACCTCCGAATACGCTCCATCTACTTCGCTTCCAGTTTAGTTCACTGGGATATGTGCACTGGCCGGAACGCGCGTAGTTCTGTCTCATACGCCTCGCGGGAGTTTAGTTCACTGGGATATGTGCACTGGCCGGAACGTCAGTATTGGCACTAACCACGGATACGCCAGTTTAGTTCACTGGGATATGTGCACTGGCCGGAACCTGATTAGACGCCGCAGCTTGGTCGAAACCAGTTTAGTTCACTGGGATATGTGCACTGGCCGGAACAAACCGCGCGCTTTCCAGACTGCGTCCTCAAGTTTAGTTCACTGGGATATGTGCACTGGCCGGAACTGCCACGAAGTCTGCCCATGACGGCGCAGAAGTTTAGTTCACTGGGATATGTGCACTGGCCGGAACACCCGGCTTCATGCCAAGCCCGCTAGACCCAGTTTAGTTCACTGGGATATGTGCACTGGCCGGAACTCCCCCGAGGCTGCGGAGAATGGACGCGCAAGTTTAGTTCACTGGGATATGTGCACTGGCCGGAACTGCTGCGCCTGTTGGCGCTCGCGCCATTTGAGTTTAGTTCACTGGGATATGTGCACTGGCCGGAACCAGCGCAGCCGCTGGTTGAAGCCGCCGACGAGTTTAGTTCACTGGGATATGTGCACTGGCCGGAACGGCACGAGCGTTGAGTACACGCCCGTGAGCAGTTTAGTTCACTGGGATATGTGCACTGGCCGGAACACCGGTGGATCTCGCAGTTCGCGCCGGTGGAGTTTAGTTCACTGGGATATGTGCACTGGCCGGAACACTTTGCCCGCTGCCCTACGCGAATACGCGAGTTTAGTTCACTGGGATATGTGCACTGGCCGGAACAGGGCGTATTTGCCGAATCTGGCGTGCTTTAGTTTAGTTCACTGGGATATGTGCACTGGCCGGAACTTCTGGCGTGGTTCGGCGCGCCGGTGTTGTTAGTTTAGTTCACTGGGATATGTGCACTGGCCGGAACTTGTCGCTGGTGCGGCAAAAATCTGTTGGTAGTTTAGTTCACTGGGATATGTGCACTGGCCGGAACTCAACGCGCAATCGCTGCGCCTGCGGCTCAAGTTTAGTTCACTGGGATATGTGCACTGGCCGGAACCAGGACTTCGACGTCGTCATCGTCAAAGGTAGTTTAGTTCACTGGGATATGTGCACTGGCCGGAACGACGCCGTGCGACTTGGCAATCGCGGCAAAAGTTTAGTTCACTGGGATATGTGCACTGGCCGGAACGCTTAAAGGAACTATGCACCTGCTCGCAACAGTTTAGTTCACTGGGATATGTGCACTGGCCGGAACACCGCAGTGCAAACGCCGACAGCGCCTCGCAGTTTAGTTCACTGGGATATGTGCACTGGCCGGAACTCCACGCACGGTTGCACCAATATCTTCGCCAGTTTAGTTCACTGGGATATGTGCACTGGCCGGAACAACCGCTCACATCGGACACGCGAACAATGAAGTTTAGTTCACTGGGATATGTGCACTGGCCGGAACAGTAGCGCCAAGTGTCCACACGATAGAGCCAGTTTAGTTCACTGGGATATGTGCACTGGCCGGAACTTCAATGGGCCGGTGACCTTGTCAACGGCAAGTTTAGTTCACTGGGATATGTGCACTGGCCGGAACTCTGGGTGCTTTCTTAAATTTGCTGCGATCAGTTTAGTTCACTGGGATATGTGCACTGGCCGGAACCCAGCCGTCGCAACAGTGAACGGCGGGGGTAGTTTAGTTCACTGGGATATGTGCACTGGCCGGAACACGAACGCAGCAGCTTCGCTCCATGTCGTGAGTTTAGTTCACTGGGATATGTGCACTGGCCGGAACTCGGAGGGCTGCTACCTTGATGCGGCGCAGAGTTTAGTTCACTGGGATATGTGCACTGGCCGGAACAGCCCGCCCAAAGCGAAGCGGCCAAAGAAAAGTTTAGTTCACTGGGATATGTGCACTGGCCGGAACCGCCGGAGCAACACATGCTACGTGCGTCCCAGTTTAGTTCACTGGGATATGTGCACTGGCCGGAACAATCGCGGCCATGGCCGCGAGAGACGGCCTAGTTTAGTTCACTGGGATATGTGCACTGGCCGGAACTTGTCAGCAGCGCTGGCGATCCGCACGAAAAGTTTAGTTCACTGGGATATGTGCACTGGCCGGAACCTTGTCTGCCATCGGGAACAGATTGCCCGCAGTTTAGTTCACTGGGATATGTGCACTGGCCGGAACGGCTACAACCACGATCAGCGGCTTGCCGAGAGTTTAGTTCACTGGGATATGTGCACTGGCCGGAACGGCTACAACCACGATCAGCGGCTTGCCGAGAGTTTAGTTCACTGGGATATGTGCACTGGCCGGAACCGAAGCTGACGACAGGCGCGCGTGCTTCACAGTTTAGTTCACTGGGATATGTGCACTGGCCGGAACTATCACCGAATCTGTGATGATCAATGATATAGTCTAGTTCACTGGGATATGTGCACTGGCCGGAACCGGAGGCTAAGCAATGGCAAATGGCGAAAAAGTTTAGTTCACTGGGATATGTGCACTGGCCGGAACCAGACAGGCCCAGCCACCATCGAGCAGCTCAGTTTAGTTCACTGGGATATGTGCACTGGCCGGAACCATCAGTTCGTCGCGGTCGATTTCCTTTGAAGTTTAGTTCACTGGGATATGTGCACTGGCCGGAACTCGGGAGCGCTGCCCGACTATGTGGTGCCGAGTTTAGTTCACTGGGATATGTGCACTGGCCGGAACCGCGGCCAGCATCGAGTCTAGCGTGGACGTAGTTTAGTTCACTGGGATATGTGCACTGGCCGGAACTCCGAGGCTTCTCGCAGCGTGTTCATTTCGAGTTTAGTTCACTGGGATATGTGCACTGGCCGGAACCCCGTGAGCGGATTCCCTGCTGTTGATCCTAGTTTAGTTCACTGGGATATGTGCACTGGCCGGAACAACGTGCAAGCGAAGGAGACGAAGAAGCGCAGTTTAGTTCACGGGGATATGTGCACTGGCCGGAACCATAGGGCAGCACAAGGCAGCAGAGCAAAAAGTTTAGTTCACTGGGATATGTGCACTGGCCGGAACATGGGCGGCTACATCCTTAGCTTGGTCAACAGTTTAGTTCACTGGGATATGTGCACTGGCCGGAACCTTGTTTGTTGATGGTATTCTTCGCGCTAAGTTTAGTTCACTGGGATATGTGCACTGGCCGGAACGAGGGTCTGATCATGGCCATCGAGGATGTAAGTTTAGTTCACTGGGATATGTGCACTGGCCGGAACCGGCGCAACGTGATTTTCTAGGGGAACGTGAGTTTAGTTCACTGGGATATGTGCACTGGCCGGAACCCGGCCAAAACTGTTCTCCCGCGCTCTACGAGTTTAGTTCACTGGGATATGTGCACTGGCCGGAACCAGCGGAGCGCGAGATTCGTGCGCTGTCGGAGTTTAGTTCACTGGGATATGTGCACTGGCCGGAACCAGCGGAGCGCGAGATTCGTGCGCTGTCGGAGTTTAGTTCACTGGGATATGTGCACTGGCCGGAACAGACAAGATAAAGGCCAAAGCGCAGAAAGTAGTTTAGTTCACTGGGATATGTGCACTGGCCGGAACCCGTCGGTGATCATTGCAACCACCAATCGAAGTTTAGTTCACTGGGATATGTGCACTGGCCGGAACTTGGCGGGTTTTGAAGTTATTGCTCGTATTAGTTTAGTTCACTGGGATACGTGCACTGGCCGGAACGCGGCCTCGACCCCGGAATCCCGATGAAGTAGTTTAGTTCACTGGGATATATGCACTGCCCCAAGCCTCATCGCCAAGCCATAGCGCGCAACAGCGCTCCTTGACCAAGCTCCCGCCCAGAACACAGCTGGCTCCCAACGCCGCTGCAACAGCAAACCACCACGACGCACATCACATGCGCGTCGCGTCCTTTTATCGCCCTACGCCGTGGCCGGATAAAAAACCTGCCGCGTCTTCACCTGCCCCACAGCTTTTCCAATCGCTGCTATGTGATCCGGCGTGGTACCGCAGCAGCCGCCGACGACGTTGACCAAGCCTTCCGCCGCGAATTCGTGGACGAGGCGGGAGGTGACGTCGGGGGTTTCGTCAAAGCCGGTGTCGCTCATCGGGTTGGGCAGGCCGGCGTTGGGGTAGCAGCTGATGAAGGTGTCGGGGGCGGCCTTGTTCAGTTCCTGGATGTAGGGGCGCATCAGTGTTGCGCCGAGTGCGCAGTTCAAACCGATGGACAGCGGGTTGGCGTGGCGCACGCTGTGCCAGAACGCCGTCACGGTCTGGCCGGAGAGGATGCGGCCGGAGGCGTCGGTGACGGTGCCGCTGATCATGATCGGCAGGATTTCGCCGGTGGCGTCGAAGGCTTCCTCGACGGCGAACAGGGCGGCCTTGGCGTTCAGGGTGTCGAAAATGGTTTCAACGAGGATGACGTCTGCGCCGCCCTCGATGAGCGCTATGGTCTGTTCGAAATAGGCCTTGCGCAGTTGCTCGAACGTGACGTTGCGGGCGCCGGGGTCGTTGACGTCGGGGCTGATGCTGGCGGTCTTGGGTGTGGGGCCCAGTGCGCCGGCCACGTAGCGTGGCTTGTCGGGTGTCGAATATTTGTCGCAGGCTGCGCGGGCCAGTTGCGCGGAGGCGAGGTTCATCTCGCGTGCCAGCTCGGCCATGCCGTAGTCTTCCTGGGCAATGGTGGTGGCGCCGAAGGTATTGGTCTCGATCAGGTCGGCACCTGCGGCCAGGTAGCGCTCGTGGATGTCGCGGATCACGTCGGGGCGGGTGATCGAGAGCAACTCGTTGTTGCCTTTGACATCGCGTGCAAAGTCCTTGAAGCGGTCTCCCGCGGTGCCGGGGCCGTTGTAGCCTTCGCCGCGATACTGTGCCTCACCGAGCTTGAAGCGCTGGATCATCGTGCCCATGGCACCATCGAGAATCGCGATGCGGTTCTCCAGAATCTCGGGAAGCTGCTGGGCGCGGGTGTAGTGAGGCAGGGTCATGCCGTGATTGTATGGAAGCGGGAGGTTTCGCAGGCGCGGGAACGCGGAGTCCCTGTTTTTGCGAGGAATACTCGCGTTCCTTCGTGCGCTGCACGAATTGCCAGGGCTTGATCCAGCCGAGCGCCCGATCCGGCGCGAGCAGTAGCACAATAGAGGGTTTGGGGTGATGGGCGGATGTGCGTTCAGCCGTGCCACCGGCCGCCCCAGGATCACGGTCTGCAATCCTTTCATCGACAGGAGCGGCATGCTATCGAAAAGAGAGAGTTCTGGTTTGTCTCCTGCGCATTTTGTTCTCAATGATGTCTTCGGCTACGAGCAGTTCCGGGGCTCGCAGGAGGCGATCATCGAGCATGTGATCGCTGGGGGTGATGCGCTCGTGCTCATGCCTACCGGTGGCGGCAAGTCGCTGTGCTACCAGGTGCCCGCGATCGTGCGGCGCGATGCGGGCAAGGGCGTGGCGATCGTGGTCTCGCCACTGATCGCGCTGATGCACGACCAGGTCGGCGCGCTGCACGAAGCCGGGGTCGACGCGGCGTTTCTCAATTCCACGCTCGACTGGCCCTCCACACTGGATGTCGAAAACCGCGTGGCGCGTGGCGAGATCACGCTGCTTTATGCCGCGCCCGAGCGGGTCAATACGGATCGTTTTCTTTCCTTGCTTGATGGCCTGTACCAGCGCGGGCAACTGGGATTGTTCGCCATCGACGAGGCGCACTGCGTGAGCCAATGGGGCCATGATTTCCGCCCCGAATACCGCATGCTGACGGTGTTGCACGAGCGATATCCGGGCGTGCCGCGCATTGCGCTGACGGCGACGGCCGATGCGCTCACGCGGGTGGATATCGTCGATGGGCTCCAGTTGCAGGAGGCGCGCCAGTTCGTCAGCAGCTTTGATCGCCCGAACATCCGCTACACCATCGTCGAGAAGAAGGAGCCGCTCACGCAGTTGCTCAAATTCATACAGAACGAGCATCCGGGCGATGCGGGCGTGGTGTATTGCCAGTCACGCAAACGCGTGGAGGAGTTGGCGCAGGCGCTCAGCCATGCGGGTATCACCGCGCTGCCATATCACGCGGGACTGTCGAGCGATGTGCGCCAGCAGAATCAGGACCGCTTTTTGCGCGAGGATGGCATCGTGATGACCGCCACCATCGCCTTCGGCATGGGCATCGACAAGCCCGATGTGCGCTTTGTGGCCCACGTGGACATGCCCAAGAACATCGAAGGCTACTACCAGGAAACGGGCCGCGCGGGCCGCGACGGGTTGCCTGCGGACGCGTGGATGGTCTATGGCCTTAACGACGTGGTGAACCAGCGCCGCATGATCGATGAAAGCCCGGCGACCGAGGAATTCAAACGCATCATGCGTGGCAAACTCGATGCGCTGCTCGGCCTTGCCGAGGCCACCGATTGCCGCCGCGTGCGACTGCTTGCGTATTTCGGCGAGCATTCCGAGCCCTGCGGCAATTGCGACAACTGCCTCCATCCGCCCGAGGTATGGGACGGCACGGATGCTGCGCGCAAGCTGCTCTCGACGATCTACCGCGTGCATGAGGCCAGCGGCATCAGCTTTGGCACCGGCCACATCATGGACATCGTGCGCGGCAAGGACACCGACAAGGTACGCCAGTTCGGTCACGAAAAGCTCTCCACCTTCGGCCTTGGCACCGAGTACTCCGAACCGCAACTGCGGGGCGTGCTGCGCCAGTTGCTGGCTACGGGCGCGGTGGGCCTGCAAAAGGTGATGCTTGAGAGCGGGCACAGCTTTGACACGCTGAGCCTCACGAGCGGCTCGCGGGCCGTGCTGCGTGGTGAGCAACCGGTGCAACTGCGCGAAGCCATGGCGGGCGCGGGCAAGCGCACCCGGAAAAAGAGCGGCGTCAAGCTGTCGGTGGCGGCGGAAAACCTGGATCAGGACGGGCAGGTTCGCTTCATCAACCTGAAAGCCTGGCGCGCCGAAGTGGCACGCGAACACAATCTTCCGGCCTATGTGATCTTTCACGACGCCACGCTGGCGGCGATTGCCGAACGCAATCCGGCATCGCTCGAAGACCTTCATGGCATCTCCGGTTTGGGGACCAAGAAACTCGAGGCCTACGGAGCCGATGTGCTCCGGGTGTGCGTGTCACCGGCTTGAGTTGCGTGCCTATCGGCTTGCGTGCTGAATATCGCCCGGCCTATTCGAGCAACACGACCCCCCGTTCGGTTTATTAGCAGCCCTTGATATAATCCTAGGTTTACCAACCAGGTTCTGTGGTTGAGAATTGGAGAAATCAATGTTGAAGAAGCTTCTACTGATTGGCGGATTGTTGGGTGCCGGTGTGGCGCAGGCCTTCGCACCTCAGGCCGGTGCCTGGGTGATCACGAGTGAAAACAATGGCGGCCCCGGTCGCGGCATGGCGCTGGATGTCCAAGGCTCGACACTCGTGATGCAGATGTATGCGTACGACATTTCCGGCGCACCGGCGTTCTACCTCGCTTCGGGCGCTATCAAGGACAACAAGTTCACCGGCAAGCTGCATCAGTACCGCGGTGGTCGCTACTTCGGCGGCGGTGCCGAGAATGCGCAGGAAGTGGGCGATGCGGGTGAGGTGAAGTTGCGTTTCGAATCGGGCACCAAGGGCTATGTGACTTTCCCGAACGAAGGCGAGAAGGAAATCTCGCGCTACCAATTCACCTACGACACCAAGCCTGAAAGCCTCAAGGGCCAGTGGCTCATGACTGCGGTGGGCGATCTCGGCATCAGCACCGAGTTCTACAAGCTCGATACACCGGTCGACGGTTCCGGTACCGGCACGGGCATGATGTCCACGTCCGACAAGCGTTTCGGCTGCGAGAACATCATCTTCGGTGAGAACGCCGGAAACGTGCAGTGCATCAAGCGCGATGCCAACTCCCAGATCATCCGCGTCTATCGCTTCACCTACAGCGTGAACGAAGGCGAAGGTGTTGCGGGCACGTTGTCCAAGCCAGGTACGGACCTGCTGTATGTGCGTCGCCTCACCACGGCCGATTCCGTCGGCACGGGCATCGCGCCCAAGGGCCTGGTGGCTCCCAGCGTCGAAAGCCTGAACAAGGCACAACTGGCGAACGAAACGAAGTAATTCAAACTTCAAGCGCCGCTGAAAATCCGCCTGACTGCCTGGCAGTGAGGCGGATTTTTTCCTTTGTCCGCCAGAAATGCGATGCTGTATATAAAATCAGTGTCCGATGCCAACGATCTCGCCCTGCCCGCCGCTTTCCCGTCACCACCGCACGCGCCTGATGCAGATCTGGCGCTCTGCGGGCTGGCCGTGTCAGGACGCGCTCGAAATCGAGTTGCTGGCGGCGGGGCTGGCCTGCCTGCAGGTGACTCCCGAGGGCCATGAGCGGCTTCGGCTGACCGACACGGCGATTGCCCTGCTGGCCGATGCCAGGCAAAAAGGCGTGCGCTCGATCACGCTGCATGACCGGATCGAACATCGCTTTGCGCAGCAGCAGTTGCTGCCGCAGGGGCGCATCGTGTGGCGCGAACTCATGCTGCGCGCCGCGCTGGAAGAGCCGGTGCAGCCCGCCGCCGTACCCGCCGGGGTGAGCGCGCCGGGCGACATGCTCTGGCCTGACGAGGCGCAACTGGCGCCGGAGGTGCAGCGCGCCGCGCGGCGCATCTGGCGGGTGGCCCGGCCCGATCTGTTCTCGATTCGCAATACCTCGACGCAGCGCTATCTGCATCCACTGGTGCACGAGGTCAAGGCCAGTCGCGCCGATCTGCTCTCCGATCTGCGCCACCAGGCCAAGCGACTGGCCTATCACTGGCTCAGCGAGGAGTGCCATTACGTCTTCCCCGCGGGGATCGCCGAACCCGAGGAATTGCCCGAAGAGTATGGCGTCTGGGTCATGCACGGCAATGTCGACGACGCGCCGCGCTTCGAGCTTTTGCGGCCTGCGCGACATGCGAATTGCAGGCTGCCGTTTGCGGTGTGGATGGCATTGTGCAAGGCGACGCCGCTGCAGTTCGACGAGGAATTGCAGCATGCGCAAGTGCAGCTCGGCAGCGACGAGCCACGTGGCGGCAATGCCTGATCTGCCGCTGCCCGATCACCACTACCGCATTGCGGTGCGCGAGCTGTGCGCCTTCACGGCCAAGTCGGGCGATCTGGATTTGCGCTTCACGCCCGCGCCCACCGCGCTCGAAGGAATTGCCGGGCACGGCAAGGTGACGGGCAGGCGCGATGGCACGAGCTACGAGTCCGAGATCCTACTCAAGAGCCACTATCAGAACCTGCAGGTCTGCGGCCGCGCCGATGGCTTTGATACCAAGGCACGGCGGCTCGAAGAAATCAAGACCTTCAAGGGCCGGCTCGATCGCCAGTCCCCGGCGCAACGTGCGCTGCACTGGGCGCAGGCGCGCATCTACGGCTGGCTGCTGTGCGAGGCGCGCGGCCTGGAGTCGCTCGATATCGCCCTCGTGTATTTCGACATCGACAGCGAGCGCGAGACGCTGTTCACCGAACACTGGAGCGCGGTCGATCTGCGGGATTTTTTCGAGGCGCAATGCCGCCTGTTCATGGCGTGGGCGCTGCTGGAGGCCGCGCATCGCAGGGAGCGCGATGCGGCGTTGCAGGCGCTGGCGTTTTCGCATCCGCAGTTTCGCGCCGGCCAGCGGGAACTGGCCGAGGCCGTGTACCGCGCCACCACCAAGGGCCGCGTGCTGCTCGCGCAGGCACCCACAGGCATCGGCAAGACGGTGGGCACGATCTTTCCGGCGCTCAAGGCAATGCCGGGTCAGCGCATCGACAAGCTGTTCTATCTGTCGGCGAAGACGTCGGGAAGGCAGCTCGCGCTGGATGCGCTGCGCGAGTTGCGCGACGAGGGGCGCGCGTCGTTGCGCGTACTCGAAATGGTGGCGCGCGAGAAATCCTGCGAGAACCCGGGCAGCGCCTGCCATGGCGATGCCTGCCCGCTCGCGAGCGGCTTCTATGACCGCCTGCCGCAGGCACGCGCCGATGCGCTCGCCGAGCCGTCGCAATTGCTCGATCAGGAGAGCGTGCGCTCGGTGGCGCTGGTGCACGGAATCTGCCCGTACTACCTGTCGCAGGAGCTGGCGCGCTGGGTCGACGTGGTGGTGGGCGACTACAACTATTTTTTCGATTTTGGCGGCCTGCTGCGTGCCCTCACGCAGGCGAACGAGTGGCGCGTGGCCTTGCTGGTCGACGAGGCGCACAACCTGATGGATCGCGCACGCGGCATGTTCAGCGCCACGTTGTCTCCCGAGGCGCTGAAGCTGGCCGCGCAGTCTTCCACGGCCGACGCCGCGCCGCGTGTGAAGAAGGCACTTGCGTCGGTCAAGCGGCAATGGAGCGCGCTGAACAAGGCGCAGGTCGGTGACTACGCGGTGCACGAGGCCTTTCCGTCTTCATTGCTCAATGCGCTGACGCAGTGCGTGCAGTCGATTGGCGAGCATTTCGCGGACCATCCCGACACGCTCGATGCCGACGTGCATGGGTTTCAGATGGAAGTGCTTCAGGTGCTGCGCCTGCTCGAGAATTTCGGTGACCATTCGCTCATCGACATGCAGCGCAGCAAGGCCCTGCATGCCAAGGCGGGCGAGACCGACATCAGCGTGCGCAACATCGTGCCCGCGCCCTATCTGGCCGAGCGCTGGGCCGACGTGCATGCGGCCACGCTGTTCTCGGCCACCTTGCAGCCCATGGCCTTTCATGCCGATCTGCTGGGACTGCCCGAGCGGCACGCGACGCTCGAGGTCGGGTCGCCGTTTCGCGCCGAGCAACTGGCGGTGCACGTCGCGCGCCACATTTCCACGCGGTATGCGCACCGCGCGGCTTCCATCGAGCCGGTGGTGCGGCTGATGGCCGCGCAGTTTGCGGCGCGGCGCGGCAACTATCTGGCGTTCTTCAGCAGCTATGAATACCTGGAGCAGGTGGCCGATGCGCTGAGTCGCGATCATCCGCAGATCCCGCTGTGGCGCCAGTCGCGTCGCATGGCCGAAGCGCAGCAGCGCGAGTTCCTCGGCCAGTTCACCGAGAGCAGCCAGGGGATCGGATTTGCGGTGCTGGGCGGCGCGTTTGCGGAGGGTATCGACCTGCCGGGGCGGCGTCTGATCGGCGCGTTTCTCGCCACGCTCGGGCTGCCGCAGCTCAATCCCGTGAATGAGCAGATCAGCGAGCGCATGAACCAACTGTTCGCTGGCAAGGGGTATGACTACACCTATCTGTTCCCGGGCCTGCAGAAGGTGGTGCAGGCGGCAGGGCGCGTGATCCGCACGCCGCAGGACGAGGGCGTCATCCATCTCATGGACGACCGGTTTTCCCGCGCTCAGGTGCGCGCCTTGCTGCCCGCATGGTGGGAGCATTCAGGTGTGGTGTCGGCGATGGAGCGGCGCTGATGAAACCTGCACTCCCTGCGTCGGATTTATTGTGAGCAAGCGCCTCGGGTCGGCCACAATCGGCGTTGAAGCAATTGCCTGAGGAGTCTGTGCATGGCAGTCAGCGTTTTCGACCTCTTCAAAATCGGCATCGGCCCATCGAGCTCGCACACGGTGGGTCCGATGCGCGCCGCGCGGCAGTTCGTGCAGCGGCTTGCACGCAACGCGCAACTGGACGGCGTCGCGCGGCTGCGCTGCGTTCTGTATGGCTCGCTCGGAGCCACCGGGCGAGGGCATGCCAGCGACCGTGCCGTGATCCTCGGGCTTGCGGGCTTTGCGCCCGATACCGTGGACGTTGACGCCATCGATGGCTTCATCGCAAGCGTGCGCCGCGAGCAGCGGCTGGCTCTTGCGGACGGGCCGCAGATTGCGTTCAAGGACGGCGTGGATCTGGTGCTCGATCCCATGGTCACACTGCCGTTTCATGCCAACGGCATGCGCTTCGAGGCCTGGGACGCGGCAGGCAGGCAGCTCGACACGCACGTGTACTACTCGGTCGGCGGTGGCTTCATCGTGGGGGAGGAAGCCGCGGCGAGCGGTGCCGAACGCCAGACCGCGATTGCGCCCGATACCGAGGTTCTGCCCCTGCCGTTTCACAGCGCCGAGCAGTTGCTGGAGCAGGCGCGTGCGCAGGGCGGGCCGATAGCACAGGTGATGCGCGTGAACGAGCGGCATTGGCGCAGCGACGCGGACATCGATTCCGGCCTGCTCACGATCTGGCGCGCCATGCAGGCATGCGTCGAGCGTGGCTGCGGCACCGCAGGCGAGTTGCCCGGCGGATTTCGCGTGCGCCGACGCGCGCCCGCGCTGCACAAGGCGCTGGTCAGCGCGCCCGATGTGAGCGACGACCCGCTGCAGGTGATCGACTGGGTGAACCTGTTCGCGCTCGCGGTCAACGAGGAAAACGCCGCCGGTGGCCGCGTCGTGACCGCGCCCACGAACGGCGCGGCCGGCATTGTTCCCGCCGTGCTGCATTACTACACGCGCTTCATCAAGGGCGCGAACGAGCGCGGCGTGATCGACTTTCTGCTGACCTCGGGCGCCATCGGGATTCTCTACAAGGAAAACGCCTCGATCTCGGGCGCGGAAGTGGGCTGCCAGGGCGAGGTCGGCGTTGCCTGCTCGATGGCTGCGGCGGGCCTGTGCGCGGTGCTGGGCGGCACGCCCGAGCAGGTCGAGAACGCCGCCGAGATCGGCATGGAACATCATCTCGGACTGACCTGCGACCCGGTCGGCGGGCTGGTGCAGATTCCATGCATCGAACGCAATGCACTCGCGGCGGTGAAGGCGATCAACGCGGCGCGCATGGCGCTGCGCGGCGATGGCACGCACCACGTGAGCCTCGATCAGGTGATCAAGACGATGCGCGAGACCGGCGCGGACATGATGACGAAGTACAAGGAGACTTCACGCGGAGGCCTGGCGGTCAACATCGTCGAATGCTGACGGCCTTGCTGCGGTGGGGGAGCCTCAGGCAGCAGCGTGCGGCGTGCGATGAATGACGGGCCGCTTCACCTCGTCACCCGCAAAATGGAATGCCATGGCGGGCCGCTCGCCGCACAGCAGTTCGGCCATGGCCTTGCCCGAACCCGCGCCGTGCGTCCAGCCGAGCGTGCCGTGCCCGCGTTGATCCACAGACCCTTGAGCGGCGTGTGGCCGATCAATGGGATATTGGTGGGCGTGGCGGGGCGCAGGCCGGTCCAGTATTGCGGGTCGCCACCTTCCTCGGGCGTGCGCGTGTCGCAGACACCGGGCAGGATGGTTTCGATGCGGCGCGACAGCATGTGGCAACGCGCGCGTGCGACCGGCGAATCGAGATCGTGATCGAAGCCACCCAGCTCGATGGTTCCAGCCACGCGAAGCTGGTTGCCGAGGCGGCTGATCGCCACTTTCTTGCCATCGTCGATGGTGGAAACGGACGGCGCCTCATCGGGCTTGAGGATGTTGAACGTGGCGCTGTAACCCTTGCCCGGATAGATCGGCACGTTGACACCGACGCTGCGCAGCATCGGCGCGGTGTAGCTGCCGCAGGCCACGACGATGGCATCGCCCTGGAGATCGAAGGCCTTCATCGGCGTGTCGCCGGAAACGCTGCGGGCGCGGACCGACACGGATTTCACCGCGTTATCGGCCCGGTTCAGGCGCACGATGTCGTGGCTGTAGAAAAACTGCGCACCGCGTTCCTCGCAGAGCTTGGCGAGTTTCTGGGTGAACACGCGTGCGTCGCCGCTTTCGTCCGAACTGGTGAACGTGCCGCCCGTGATGTGATCGCCATAGGCCCTGAATGCCGGCTCGATGCTCAGCAGTTCTTCCTTGCTGACCACGCGGCGCTGCACGCCGTAGCGGCGCATCACGTCAACCGCCTGGCCTGCCGCGTCAAAGGATTTCTGGTCGGTGTAGAAATGGGCAATGCCGCGTTCGAGCCGGTCGAACTCGAAGTTCGTCTTGCCGATCATTTCCTTGAGCGCCGCGTGGCTGTATGCACCGAGCGCCACGATCTGTTGCACGTTGCGCTCGAAGGCCCGGTCGTTGCACTGGCCGAGGAATCTGAACAACCAGCTCCACTGGTGCGGGTCGATCTGGGGGCGCAGCAGCAGCGGTGCCTCCTTGTCGAACAGCCACTTGATCGCCTTGAGCGGTGCTTCGCGATTGGCCCAGGGCTCGCAATAGCTCACCGAGATCTGGGCGCCGTTGGCGAAACTGGTCTCGAGCGCCGCATCGGGCTGGCGGTCGACCACAACGACTTCGTGGCCACGCTCCAGGAGATGCCACGCTGTAGAGATGCCGATGATGCCGGCGCCAAGGACGATGGTTTTCATGGAGCGCAGTGTGCGATGGCTTGCCTCAAATGAAAAGTGAAATTAAAGTTATTCGAAAAACATCAGTTTGACTAATAGACAAGAGAAAAGCGGGACGACAAGATGAACACCTACGACCCCGGTGCGCTGGAGTGCCTTGCGGCGATCGTCGAAGAGGGCGGTTTCGAGCGCGCCGCGCAACGCCTGAACGTCACGCAGTCCGCCGTGTCGCAGCGGCTGAGGGCGCTCGAGGCGCAGGTCGGTTCGGTGCTGATTGTGCGAACGCGCCCGCTTCGCCCCACAAATGCGGGTCAATTGCTGTTAAAACACACCAAACAAATGCGCTTGCTGCGCGCCGATCTGGAGCGTGATCTGCAGGAGCTGGCCCCCGGGCACCGGGTGGCGCGCGCGACGAAGAACGCATTTCCATCGCCATCAATGCGGACAGCATCGCCACCTGGGCGCTCGATGCGCTCGGACCGCTGGCGCGGCGCAATCTGCCGCTGGAGATCATCACGGACGATCAGGACTTCACGCAGGAGTGGCTGCGCTCCGGTCAGGTGCTGGGATGCGTGACCACGCTCAAGCAGCCGCTGCGTGGCTGCAAGGTCGTGCCGCTCGGCGCGATGGAATACGTCGCGGTCGCGTCGCCGAGTTTCGCGCAGACGCATCTGCCTGCGGGGCTGACCGCGCTGAATTTTCGCGACCTGACCTTCGTCTGCTTCAACCGCAAGGATGACATGCAGGCCGAGTTCGTCGCGCGGCGCTTCGGGCTCAAGCGGGTGTCGCTCGCCAGCGTGTTCGTGCCGAGTTCCGAGGGCCAGTTGCGCGCCGTGGCGGCGGGCTGGGGCGTGAGCGTCGTGCCCGAGCTGATGGCGGCGCCGCTGATTGCCAGGGGCGCGCTGGTGGATCTGGCGCCGGGCTACAAGCTGCCGATCCAGCTTTATTGGCATTCGTGGAATCTGGAATCCGAGGTGCTGGACGGCCTGTCTGCCGCGCTGACCGAGGCGGCCAGCAAGACGCTGGTCAGCGCTGCGGCATGTCGTCTTCGGTAAAGCAGAGACTGACGGTGGCATCGCCCGGGATTGCGGGCATGCTGGCGTTCCACGCTTCCCATTGGGTGATCATCGCGCCGAGCCGATCCGGGAAAACCTTCGCGAGATTCGCACGCTCGCGCTCGTCGGCGGCCAGGTGAAAGAGATAGTCGATGCCGTCCACGCGCAGATATTTCCAGTCACCGAGCCGCATGGCGCGCTGGCCGCGATGGTTCATGCGCCAGAACTGCGGGCGCTCTGCGCTGAACGCGGCGTCGCGCAGCAGGGGCTCGAGCGACTGGCCGTCCCACGGGTAGTCGGGATGCGCCGACGCGCCTGCGAGGGCCAGCAGGGTGGCGGACCAGTCCATGGTCATGCAGGGCTGCGGGCTTTCGCCACCCGCCGCGATCACACGCGGCCAATGAGCGATCCACGGCACGCGGATACCGCCTTCGGTGAGGTCCATCTTCCCGCCCACCAGAGGCCAGTTGTCGGAAAAGCGTTCACCGCCGTTGTCGCTCGTGAAGACCACCAGCGTGTCCTCGGCGAGGCCGTGGCGCTCCAGCGCGCGCATGATCTGACCGATGCCTTCGTCCATGTGGTGGATCATGCGGCGGTAGGTGTCGATGTTGCCGCCATGCAGGTGGTAGAGGGCCTGCCGGTTTTCGACCAGTTCGCGCGACACCGCCTCGTCGTCCCGGCTCTCCCAGGGCCAGTGCGGCGCGGTGTAGTGCACGCTTAGGAAGAACGGCGCATCGCCACGCGCACCCTCGGCCATGCGGTCGACGAAGTCCACCGACGCATCGGTGATCAGGTCGGTGAGATAACCGGGCTGCGATTTTTCTTCCTCGCCGAACCACAGGTCATGCTGGCCGTTGGCGCCGCAATGCGTGAAATAGTCCACGCCGCCGGACATCGGCCCGAAGAATTCCTCGTAGCCCGAACGCAGCGGGCTGAAATGCGGCGGATAACCAAGGTGCCATTTGCCCATGAGCGCCGTGCGGTATCCCGCGTCGCGCAGCAGCGAGGGCAGCGTCGGGTGGCTGGGCGGCAGACCGAGCTGGTCGTTGCCGCGCGTGCTGGTGCGGATCGGCTCCTCGGCCGCGCCGCGCAGCCGGTATTGATAGCGCGCCGTCATCAGCGCAAAACGCGTGGGAGAGCACACCGGCGAGTTGGAATAGCCCTGCGTGAGCCTGAGTCCCTGCGCGGCAAGCCGGTCCAGCTCGGGCGAGACCGGGCCGAACGTGCCGTCGCGCCCGCCGTAGCAGCCCAGATCGGCATAGCCCAGATCGTCGGCGACGATGAAGACCATGTTGGGGCGGCGCGCGCCCGTCGTCGAAGCCCGCATCGTCACGCGCGATAACCCGAGGCGCGAATGACGGGTTCCCATTGCTTGCGATACGCGGCGAGACGCTTTTGCGTTTCCGCGGTCGTGCTCACCACGGGGTCCAGATTGCTGGTCTTGAACTGGCGCACGGTGTCGGGGTCCTGCATGATCTTGCGGATCTCGTCCGAATAGCGCTGCACCTGCGCGGCGGGCATGCTGCGCGGGCGAAGAAGATGTTCCAGCCTTCGGCGGCCAGATTCACGCCCGATTCCTTGAGCGTGGGCACCTTCGGCAGGGCGGGGTGACGCTGCTCGCCCGAGATGGCCAGCAGCCGTAGCTTGCCGGCCTCGTGCTGGGGCAGCAGCACGTCGAGCGTGTCCACCGCCACGGGCACCTGGCCGCCGATCAGGTCGGTGAGCAGCGGAGCCGAGCCCTTGTAGCCGACGGCCTCGACGGTCACGCCGGCCTTTTCGCCGAGCATCAGCGAGAAGAAATGCGGCAGGCTGCCCGTGGCCGGAACGCCCATGTTGGCCTGCTTGGGATTGGCCTTGAGCCAGGCCAGCAGGTGCTGCATTTCCTTGACCGGAACGGCGCTCGACACCGCCACGCCGAAAAGATAGTTGTTGACTTCACTGACCGGCACGAAATCCTTGTCCGCGTCGTATCCCACATCGTTCACCACCAGCGGCGAGATCACCATCACCGCAGGGTTGGCAAGCATCAGCATGGGCTGGTTGGCGGGCGCGCTCTTGACGTATTGCGCCGCCACCCGGCCGCCCGCGCCCGCGCGGTTCTCGACGATCACCGACGAGCCGAGCGCCGCGCCCATCTTGTCGGCGATGATGCGCGCCACGCGGTCCGAGCCACCGCCCGGCGGATAGCCGACGATCAGCCGCAGCAACGGGTCGTTGGCATGCGCGGGACCGGCGCTCCACAGCGCGACGGGCGCGGCCACCGAGGCCGCCATCGTGGCGAGCGTGGCGGAACCGGAACGGGTGATGAATTGACGACGCTTGATCATGAGATGATTCCCCAAATGCGGCCTGCTAGGACGGTGCGTGCACGCGCTGCGAAGGCACGCGCGCGAAATGTGACCGCAATTTAGAGACAGCAGGCACAATTGTTCTAATACAACAGCCCCGAGTTTTCCCGCATGCCAAACGCACCCCTATCCGATGCCGCGCCGCTGCCGTCCTCGAGCCTGACCGATCCGCAGCAGCCCTCGCAATTGTTTCTCTATCGCCTCTCCAAGCTCCATGCTTCGGCAGGACGGCTGATCACGCGTCTGTGCGAGCGCGACTACGGCATCACGCGCCGCGAATGGGGCATGCTGATGTGGCTGATGCGGGAGCCCGGCATCGGCCCCTCCGATCTCGCCGAGCGGCTGGAGCTGGATCGTTCGCGTATCTCGCGCGCCGTCGCGACGATGATGGACAAGGGTCTGGTGCAGCGCACGAACCGCGAAACCAATCGGCGTGAGGCGCAATTGCAGCTCACGCCGCAAGGCCAACGGCTGCACGACGACATCTGGCCGCGCGTGCGCGCCATCAACGTCGGATTGCTGGAGCCGCTGAATGCCGATTCCGTCGCCGCGTTGAATCAGGCGTTGTCCACGCTGCTCGATCAGGTCGCCCAGATGGAGAGCGCCGAGCAGGTCACCGAGCGCGCCTATCCGTCACGCAGGGCGGGCAGCCGCCGCAGCGCACGTTCGCGGGACAGCGAAGCGCCGCCTGGCACAGAAAAAGACGGCGGCTGAAAGCAGAAGAGCCGCAAGCGCGGCTCCTGGTTCCGGTTACCGGAAGTGGCAGGTCGTCAGCGAATCAGCATGACCGGCACGCTGCATTGCGCCAGCACCTTGGTGCTGACCGATCCCATGACCAGCCTGTTCAATGCATTCGCGCCGTGCGTGCCCATGATGATGAGATCGTACTTGCCTTCCTCGGCGATCTGCGCAATGGTTTCACCGGCTTGGCCGACCTTGGCGAGCGACGCCACCGTGATGCCGTGCTGCGAGAGAAATGCCAGCACCGGGCTCAGCACCTTTTCGCACTCTTCGGCGTAGTACTGCTCCACGGTTTCCTTGCCAAGGGCCTTGCGCGCGCGCGGCGGCACTTCGGCGCAGACCGTGAGTGCGGTGTATTCGACCGCTTCGCCCATGGTGGCCTGGTGGGTGACCAGATAGTCCAGCATCTTCTGGGTGTACGCGCTTCCGTCGACTGCGAGCAAGATCTTCATGGTGAATCTCCATTCTTGAGAATGTTCTCAGATTACGGGCCGACAAAATCAGTGGCTTGACATGAGTCAATGCGGCTGTCGGTTGATGGTTCTCAATGAGCGAAATGCCAGCGGCTGAGCGGCATCAAATCTCGACGCAGAAATCGGGCCGGAAGGTCTCTTGCTCACCCTTGACAGCATATCCGAGCGGATTCGCCACCACACGACAGGTGCGGGTTTGGCCGTCCTCGCGCGCTGCGGTGACCGCGTAGTCGCTGGGCGCGTGCAGATGACCGTGCATCCACAGATCGGCATACGGCAGCAGGTGGTCGAGTGCATTGCAGAAACCGGCGGTTCCAGGCACGAGGCCATAGCGCGGATCGGCGCTGCGCAGGCTCGGGGCAAAGTGAGTGATTACCGCCGTGGGACCGTCGGCATGGGGCGTGCGCAGCGCATGTTCGAGCCACTCCTGGCAGACCAGCGACTGCTCACGCATCTGCTCGGCCAGAAAAGGCTCGGCATTGCGCGTGCCGCCGGTCTTTCGCAGGTAGAAGTTCGCCGCGCGAAAGGCCTTTTCGCGCTTTTGCAGATAACGGGCGGGATGAACCTTGGCATCGTCCTCGGCCAGCGCATCGAAGTCGCTCCACAGCGTGGTGCCGATGAAGCGCACGCCATCGAGCACCAGTGTTTCGCGCTCGAGCCAGATCAGGCCGAGCGCATCGCAGGTGGCTCGCAGGCGCGCATGCGTTTCGTCGAAATCCAGGTTGTCGTACTCATGGTTGCCGGGCACGAAGATCACGGGCACGGGCCAGTGAGCGAACTGCGGTAGCGGGGAAAAGCGTTCGAGCCCGAAATATTCACCCGCGATGCGCGAGCCCTGTTGATAGGAGCCGATATCGCCCGCCAGCACCAGTGCGTTGGCGCCAGTGGCGGGCGTGGGCTCGAATCGCGGATGGGTTTCGAGGTGCAGGTCGGACAGTAGCTGAAGCCGCATAGAGAAAACTGTTGTTACCAATAAGAGAAAATCGCCGAATTGTGAAATTTTTATATTCTCTCGGACACTGCATGTCCATCGGCACCTCACCCAAAAATCAAGGAGTCGTGACTGACGCTCCCTCGCGCGCCCGGGTCGGGGGTTCCGGCACGACATTCTGGAACATCGTCGTGCTGCTGGGCCTGTTGACCACCCTGCCAGTGTCGGCGGTTTTACCGGCGAACTGGGGTTGGGAAAACGGACCGCTTGAGAATGCGCAGGCGCTGATGCTGTTCGCGGGTGCGGTGACGGCAATGTGGGCCGCCGTGAGGCAGACCGAGGCTTCAACGCGCGCGCTATGGTGGACCGCCGCGCTGGTGTGGCTCGTCATGGCGGGGCGCGAACTGGCCTGGGGTGCGGCGTTTCTGGCTCCCAGGGGGTTTGACGACCATGGCCCGATTGTCAGCTCCAGCGTGCTCTGGTACCGGCCGGCCGTGCCCTGGATCTGCGCCGCGCTGCTGCTGATCGGCCTGACCGCCATGTGGCGCAGCTCCGCCTGGAGCCGCGTGGTCGCGCGCCTGCACAGGGAACGCGCGTGGCCCTGGTTTCGATGGCTGCTGTTGGTCGTCGCGATGCTGATGTCCGCCGTTGCCGAAGAACACACCAAGCAGCATCTTCCTTTTCCGTATGTTCCGGCCTCGACGCCGATTGCCGAAGAACTGTTCGAGACCTGGGGCTATCTGGCGCTCTGGCTCGCGCAGTGGCAGGTGATGGCTCACATGAGGCGTTGGCGTACGCACTGAGCAGGGCCGCGCTGTCCTCAGACGGCGAGGCTTTGCGCGACCCGCTGGAACACGCCCAGCAGCCAGGCCGTGGCCGCCTGGTGCCGACCACGGCGCTGCCAGAGCGCGGCCACGTGCACCGCCGTCACGTCCAGCGGCAGGGGCTGCTGATGCAGTTGGTCGGCAATGCCGGTGAGCGGTATGAAGTGCCTGGGCAGTACCGTGACCATGTCGGAGTGGGCCACCACTCTGGCCGCCGTTGAATACTGGTTGACGGTGAGCGAAATGCGCCGCTGCCGCCCAAGCAGCGCCAGCGCCTCGTCGATGAATCCCCAGCCCTGGCCCGAGAAGCTCACGAGCAGGTGGCGCGAGCTGCAATATTCGTCCAGCGTGAGCGGGTGATCGGCCAGCGCATGGCCCTTGCGCATCACGGCCACATATTCACCGTCGTAGAGACGGCGGGTTTCGTACTCGGGCAGCGTGCCCGATTGCGCCTGCGCGGTCAGATCGGCCAGCACGGACGGGAAATAGCCCACCGCCAGATCGACCGCCGCCTCGTCCAGCAGATGGCGCGGATCGCGGTTGATCAGCGGCATGATGCGCAGCGCAAGCCCCGGTGCCTCGCGCTCGACAATCTCGATCAGCGGGGGAATCAGCGTGGCAACGGTCGAATCGGCCATTGCCAGCACAAAGGTGATGTTTGTGGTGGCTGGGTTGAAGCTGTCCGGCAGCAGTGACTGCTGCAGCATCTCGAGCGACTGGCGCACCACGGGCCAGATGGCCACGGCGTGCGCAGTCGGCTCGACCCCGTGGCCTTTGCGCAACAGCAACTCGTCGCCGAGCAACTCGCGCAGCCGTCGCAACGCGTTGCTGACGGCAGGCTGGGTGATCGACAGATTCGCTGCCGCGCGCGTGAGGTTTCGCTCTGCCATCACCTCGTCAAACACCCGAAGTAGATTCAGATCGAGGGCGCGGAAATTGAAGTGGCTAGGAGTGGTCACGCACTATCATCACTCAAATGAATGACTGAGATTCAAAATATAAATTTGAAATGATTTAGGGTAAACCCTAAAGTAGCGGTTCTGCAGGAGATTTTGCTCCCGCGGACATCCCAATAGGTTCACATCATGACAAGCTTTGTACGTACCGACGCCACCATGCACCACGCCGGTGTGGAGCGCGTGCAGCGCGCGGCTAACAACTTGAGCAATTCTTCCGTTTCCCTGAGCGCCACCTTCGCACGTTTCGCGAACATCGGCAAATCCTGGGCCGACGCACGTCGCCGCGCCAAGGAAGAGGAAAGCCACTACAACCTTGCCCTGCGCGAAGCCCGCATGATCGCCGACCTGAGCCGCGCGATGAACGGCGTGGCAGTGGACAACATCCGTCGCTACGACTGATCTGCGCGGGCTCCAAGCCCGGGCTTCACGCGCAGCATCTCGTCGGTGGTCTGTCGCGCCGATGCCTCGAGTTGAGGAATCAGGCGCGCCTCCGGGAGGTTCTTCCAGTACCGGCGCGGCATCTCGCGCAGCATGGCCTGGGGCTTGAGCCGGGCCGGGTTGAAGGTGCTCTGATAGTAGGTGAGCCACAGGGCTTCGCCCGCGTCGGCGGCGGGAAGCTGATCGGGGCGGCAGTCGCTCACCTCCTCCAGCGTTTCGCCATTCCAGCGCAGGCCGAGCTGCGGCGTGAGAATCGCCCAGTGCATGCCGGTGAAACGCCGCACGAAAAAGTCGGCATTGGCGCGCACCACGTGGTGCGCCGGTTCGAACCACGCGATGTAGAGCGGCGGAAGAAGCTGCGCTCGCGTCAGCGGTTTGAAGCGCACGAAGGCGCGCATCTTGTGAATCTCGCGTTGCACCGCACGGGCCGCGCGCGCGATGCGGATCCAGTCGCCGTCCAGCGGATCGCCCGCATCCACCGTGCCGGCGCTGACGCGCGTGAGCCAGCGGTAGAGCAGCTCGAAACGGTCGGGATCGGCGTGCAGGCTGGCCTGCGCGCAGGTCTGCATCGCTAGGCGCGACAGTGCGATCGGCGGCGTATCTGTAGCCCGACATGATCCCGCTTCGAGCAGGCGCAATTCCACCTCATGCGGCGCAATCGCCGCGTCGTCACCCGCAGCCGCGGTGAACAGGTCGTTATTTCCGTCGGCGGTCGCCGTACCCTGATCGGTGATCCAGCGCACGGCGTGCGCGGGCACGCGATGCGCGAGCAGATGCCGCGCCGCGAGCCGAAAGCCGCCCCAGTCGTCGGGGGACTCCAGACGGATGATCCATGGCGGCATGCGGTCTCCCGTCAAGGCGTGCCTCAGAACAGCGCGAGCTGCTCGCGCTCCTGCCATGCAAACCCCGCGTGCCGCTGCTGCACGGAGCCGATGCGCGTCGATTGCAACAGCCGTGCGCGCAGGTCGGCATCATCGAGTTGCCCGCGCGGATGATGATCGGCCAATTCCACGAACGGCAATACCTTGGGCAGCGAGACGCGCAGCCGCCGCAGATCGTCGGTGCGCAGGGGGCGCACGCGGCGCGCGGCGATCAGCAGGTCCACGGACTTCACGCCCAGCCCCGGAATGCGCAGCAGCATTTCGCGTGGCGCGGTGGCGATGCGCACCGGAAACCAGTGGCGATGCGCTAGCGCCCAGGCGAGCTTGGGATCGAGTTCGAGATCGAGCATGCCGTCCGGTTGGTGCTCGGTGACCTCGGTGGCCGCAAACCCGTAGAAGCGCATCAGCCAGTCGGCCTGATACAGCCGGTGCTCGCGCACCATCGGTGGTGCGACGGGTGGCAGCGTGCTCGACGCGTCCGGTATCGGGCTGTACGCCGAGTAATAGACCCGGCGCAGGCGATAGCCGCCGTAGAGCGCCGAGCTGGTGGTGAGAATGTCGCTGTCGCTGCTGCGATCCGCGCCGACGATCATCTGCGTGCTCTGGCCCGCAGGGGCGAAGCCCGGCACGGCGAGTGGCTGAGCGCGCCGCGCGCCCGGCAGCGAGCGAACGCGCCGCTGCTGGGCCAGGCGGCGCTCCTCGTCGTGCGCCTTCACGCGCTGCGCCACGTCGTCCATCGAGCGATGAATGCTGGGCAGCGATTTCTCGGGCGCAAAGGCCTCGAGTCCCTGCTCGGTCGGCAGTTCGATGTTGATGCTCAGGCGGTCGGCAAATCGCCCGGCCTCGGCCAGCAAGTCGGACGAGGCTTCGGGAATCGTCTTGAGGTGGATGTAGCCCCGAAAATCGTGCACCTCACGCAGGTCTCGCGCGACCTGCACAAGCTGCTCCATGGTGTAGTCGGCCGACTGGATGATGCCGCTGCTCAGGAACAGCCCTTCGATGAGATTGCGGCGGTAAAAATCCAGCGTGAGATCGACCACCTCCTGCACCGCAAACCGTGCGCGCTGGACGTTCGAGCTTTTGCGGTTGATGCAGTACTGGCAGTCGTAGACGCAGAAATTGGTCAGCAGAATCTTGAGCAGCGACACGCAGCGCCCGTCCGGCGTGTAGCTGTGGCAGATGCCCGAGCCCTCGGCCGAACCGATGCCGCGCCCGCCTCGCGAGTCGCGGCCCTTCACGCCACTGGACGCGCAACTCGCGTCATATTTGGCGGCGTCGGCCAGGATCGACAGTTTGCGGATCAGCTGCATCGCATCGTATTACTGTTTATAAATACAGTATTATGAAGCGATACAAGCCCAGCGCAAGCTGCGATACAGAAGCCCGTGGAATTGTGGGGACAGGGCGTCGCTGGCCCCGCCCCGGCGTCTCAGGGCTGGCGCTTTTCTGCCGCTGACATGGCTTGCGCGAAATCGAGTGGCACCCAGCGATAGCCCGTACCCTGGGTCACCACGCGGCCCACGCCCGGAAACGGCATGTGCGCACCGGCAATCCATTGACCGTTTCGCGCCGACTCACGCAGCACCTTGATGCGCGCGGCACGGGCCATGCGCAGGTCGTTGTCGAATTCGAGCGAAATCGCCGGGTTGGCGAATTGCGTCGTATGGCTGTGCACCACGTCGCCCCACAGCAGCAGCTTCTCGCTGCCCGAGCTCACCATGAACCCGGTGTGCCCCGGCGTGTGGCCGTGCAGCGCCACCGCGTCGAAACCCTCGATGGGCAGCTTGCCCGAGGTGAAGGTGTGGAAACGACCGCTCGCCTGATAGGGCGTAACGGCCTTGACCGCACCGGCGAAATACACGCGGTTCGCTTCCGGAGCCGCCTGCGCGATGGATTCGGAGAGCCAGAAATCCGCTTCCTGTTTGGCGGCATAGACCTGAGCGTTCGGGAACGCCAGTGCGCCGTCCTTGAGCAGGCCGCCCGCATGATCGGGGTGCAGATGGGTCAGCAAAATGGCCGTGACATCCTCGGCGCGATAGCCCGACGCCGCAAGCGCCTTGTGCAGATGCCCGGCGTTTTCGCCCATGGTATCTGCGGAGCCGGTATCGACGAGCACGATGTTGCCCTTGCCGTCGTCGAGCAGAAAGGCGTTCACCGAGGTCTGAACAGCGCCCTTGGCCGGCTGCTTGCCCTGACGCAGCAATTGCGCAATCGAGTTCGCCGACGCGTTCTTGAGTTGCTTCGCATCGATGTCGACCCGGCCATCGTAGAGCGCCGTGAGTCGCAGCACATCGAACTGCATGCGGACAAAACCCGGAGTCTGCTCGGCCCGCAACTCGGCGGTGGAGCGGCGTGCGCCAGCATCGGGAGCCGAGGCGTTCGGGGTGCCCGCCTTGCCTGCATTCTGGCCCGACGTGGCGGCAGACGAAGCGGGCGACGACGCGTCCGAACCGGGCGCGGATGCATTGCTGCCGCTGCCCGCGCAACCCACCGCCACAAAGGCCGCGAGCAGCGATACCGCCAGCGTGCGCGAAGAAGAATACCGAACCGAAACAACCGACATGTGCCCACTCCCACAATAACCCGCGACCGGATGGCCGCCGACGGCTGCACTCAGTGTAGCGAGTGCCTTGTGACATCGCGCCCGCAGCTTGCGAGGCCGGTTACGGCTGTTTGCAACCCTAGCCCCATCGCCTACGCAAGGGTTGTTCCAAACCTGCTATTTTCCTTGTCATGCGTGCTCCATCTTTTTCCGCCTCCGGTCTTTTTCTTCTTGCGGCGCTGACGCTTGCGGGCTTTTCTCCTTCGGCGCAGGCCGCGAGGCCCGGCGCATTTGAAGTCACCGAAACCAAATCCGCCATCGGCAACAAGCCGGCCAAGCCGCCGCGCGTCAAGAACCGCTGCTTCGTCAAGGAGCAGGTGGACAAGGACGGATTTCTGTATCCCGATCAGTTGCTGTCGCAGCAGTTCAAGCAGTGCCGGATCACCCAGAGCCAACTGGTGAACAAGAACCGCAAGGAATGGACCGTGCAATGCGGCAGCATGCTGACCGCCGAGGCCCATCAGGTGAATGCCGGAGCGAATTTTCAGCTGCACATCGACGCCAGGCTGCTGGGCGGCGCAATGAAGCAAACCATCGACTACTCCGCCAAGGCGCTCAAGCGCGCCTGTGTCGAGGAGGACAGCCGCCTGGAATGAGGCCGGTCTTCACGGGCGTTCTTTTTTCGGCCCATTGGATTGAGTCAGCGTGGTGATTCCGGGTCGAGCAGGGGCTGTTTGTCGAGGTCATGCACTGGGCGGTAGCCTCGCCCAAAAGACACGTCCCCTGGCCGCCAACCGGCGCGGCAGGTCACTGCACCCCAGAACCGGCGCGTGCTGTGCCACTGCATGCTGATCACGCCGCGTTCGTTGTCGGCATCCACTTCGGGGTCGCTCACGCCCGTAAGGCGCAGCGGCTCGTCGTGGTAGAGCGCGGTGCCAAATAGCTGATCCCACCACGGCAGCACCTGCCCGAAGTTGCAGTTGTGTCGTTCGGGGCGCTCGGCGTCACGCAGCATGTGGTGATTGCGGTGAAAGCGCGGGCCGACGAACACGTGCTCCCCGATGCGGCCCAGCCTCCCAAGGCGCAATGCGACATTGGCGTGTGAAAAGTTTTGCACCAGCTCACTCAGGAGCCCCAGCATCGCAAATTCGGAAGGCTCGACGCCCATGACCAGGCCGACGCTCGCAAGGATGATGGACTGCAGCATGCCGTCCACATAGTTACTGCGGTCGTTGCTCCAGCAACTCATCTGGCGCTGGCTGTGATGCATGCTGTGCATCGCCCACCACCACGGAATCAGGTGCTGCGCCCGATGCATCCAGTAGTACACCAGATCGTAGATCACGTAGTAAACGGCAAACAGCAGGTAAGGGTGATCGGCAAACCACGGCACCCACGCCTTGATGCCGCTCGGTGCATCGGTCGCCGGGCCACCACCGAGCAGGTGCGCGAATGGCATCAGCACGATGAAGCTGAACAGCGGAAACAGCCCGAGCAGCATCAGCAGCGTGAAGTTGCGATCCACCGTGGTGTGGTGGCGGTGCTCCCAGCGCTCGGCGGGAATCAGGCCCTCGAGCGGCCGCATGACGCAAGCGATCAGGAACAGTTGCAGCATGGCAATCATCGCCGCCTGCGCGATCTCGCGCGGATCCCCTGCTGCCTGTGCGATGCCCAACGCGTTGACCACGGGAACCACGACGTGGGCCGACAAACCGTCGATGGCCTGACTCCAGTGGGTGTCGAAGAAAACTGAAATGGAACTCATGCCGCGCGTGTCTCAAACGGATCGCTGACGATTATGAGAGCACCATGTGTGCAAAGTGTGGAGATGCCTACGGGCGCTTGTTGTCTACGCGTGGGCGAATCGCAGAATGAAACAGGTGCCGCCACGATCGGATGGGTGGGTGGCGACCGTCCCACCCTGCAATTCCGTGAGCGCGCGCACGATCGACAGGCCAAGGCCTGAGCCCTCGCGTCGCCGCTTGCCAGGCGCCAGCGCAAAACGCTGAAACGGATGCGCAATGATTTCCTTGGGCAGGCCGGGCCCCGCATCGCTGATCGCAAGTTCCACCCAGGCCTCGCCGGTGGCATGTTCGTGCAGGGAACGCACGCTCACGCCCAGCCAATGGCCGCTCGATGCGTGGCGTACCGCGTTGCTCACCAGATTGAAGATGATTTGGCGCATGCGGTCTGGGTCGGCGCGCACATCGCCTTCGCTCTCGTCGAGCGGCAAGCTGAGTTCCACTTCCATTGCTGCCGCCTGTAGCTGCGGCTGCATCTGGGCAAGGGCTTCGCTCACCAGATCACCGAGACTGAGCCGCTGCTTTTGAAGAGAAATCTGTCCTGCCTCGGCCATCGAGAGCGTGTGCAGATCGTCCACCAGACGACCCAGATGTTCGGTCTGTGCCAGCAGCGTCTGGAACGCGGCTTCGTCTGCCACGATCACGCCGTCGCAGACCGCGTGCAGATGCGCCTTGAGCACTGCCAAGGGCGTGCGCAACTCGTGAGAGATGGACGCCGCGGTGGCGCGGCGCTCGGATTCCAGTTCCTCCAGCGAGTCGATCATTTTGTTGAAGGTATGCACCACCTCGCCCATTTCGCCGCGCGTGCCATCGGTCAGCGCGCGTGCCGAGAAATCGCCCTGTTTCACGCGTTCCGCCACTTCCACAATCGACGCCAGCGGCCGGGTCACGTAGCGCGATACCCAGAACCCGACGGTGAGCCCGAACGGCAGGCACACGATCAGCCCGATGAGCAGCGACACCTGTTCGCCAAACAGCAGGTCGCCGCGCCAGTATTGGGCGTAGATCTGCATGGCGCGCGGGCTCTCGTCGAGGTTCCTGGCATTGAGGTCATCCAGCTCCACGCGCACTTCGTCGGGCAGTCTCCAGTAAAAATCGTAGTACTTGACACTGGAAAAAGCCCACACTCCGGCGGACAGCAGCGCAATGGTGCTCAGGACCGTGGCCGCAATCCACAGTCCGAAACGCACCCAGATGCGGTTCAGTCCTCGGGCCATAGGCGGTAGCCAATTCCGCGCACGGTTTCAATCAGTTCTTCCTGGCCAGCGAGCTGAAGTTTGCGGCGCAGCTTGGAGAGATGCGAATCGATCACGCGCTCCAGCGCGTCGCTCTCGGGCAGGCACTTCTCGATGAGATGCAGGCGCGAAAAGCAGCGCCGCGGCTGTGATGCGAGCAGCGACAGCAGCCGGAACTCGGTGAGCGTCAACGGCAGTGGCCGCGCGTGACCCGCGTCATCGTAGACCACGGCGCTGTGCTCTTCGGAGTTGATCTCCAGGGCCCCGACGCGGATGGGAGCGGCATCCGGAGCCGGTCGCGCGTTCGTGCGGCGCAATACCGCGCGAACGCGAGCGACCACTTCTGCCGGATTGAAGGGTTTCACGACATAGTCGTCGGCGCCAAGTCGCAGCGCGACCAGTTTGTCGACGTCGTCTGCAAGGGCGGTCACCATGATCACGGGCGTCTGCCCCTGATCGCGAATGGAGCGCAGCACGTCGACGCCATCCATGGTGGGCAGGTGAATGTCCAGCAGCACCAGGTCAGGTTGATGCAGACGAAACAGTTGCACGGCCTCGGGGCCGTCATGCGCGAGCTGTGTGCGCAGCCCATCGCGTTCGAGATAGGCCCTCAGGATGGTGGCGATGCCCGGCTCGTCCTCTACGACAAGTACCAAAGGGGCGGTCGCCGCCGTGGCGTGGTTCGATTTCATTGGATGGCTCGCGGTACGTGCAGGGTGCCCAAACCAGAGGGTTGCGCCGCCCCGCAGACGGTGCGGGACATTATCCACGGCAATCCGGTCCAGCACGCGCCGCACCCGCATCCCATCGAGGCACGGCGGGCATGTTTACATCTCCATACTTTCTCCATAAACCGTGCAATCTGGCGCAAGTTTGCACTTGTCAAATGGCAAGCAGGAAATATTGTCTTCGGCCCCGCGCTGCAACTGAATGTCATTCAGCGGTCTGCGTTTCAACCGCATGAGTGTGAAAGTAACTTCCTCCCGCGTCCTCCTGTGTATCGGTCTTTCGTCACTTCTGGCTGGCTGCGCCACGTCGGAACTGCCGAAGATGGACCGTTCCACGCCCGCGCAGTGGCTTCAGCCGGCCGGCAACAGCGGCGGCGTGCAAGGTGTCCAACTCGGCGTTGACGATCTCCAGCAATGGTGGCATCGCTTCAACGATCCCGAACTCAACGCGCTGGTGAACGAAGCGCTGAACCAGAACCTCGATCTCGTGCAGGCGCTCGGGCGTCTCAAGCGCCAGCGTTCGCTGATGGGCGTGGCGTCTTCCACCTACAAACCTGAAATGACCGGCGGCGCGCGCACATTGCAGGACATCGCCGCCGTGGACTCGTATTTTCACGCGAGCATCGATGTCGCGTGGGATCTGGGCCTGTTCGGTGCGCGCGAGGCCACGATGCAGGTCGCCCATGGCGAACTGTTGACAGCCCAGGCGCAGGCGCGCGGTGCGAGCGTCAATCTCGTGGCAGATGTGGTGCATCGTTGGCTGGACATCCGCATGGCCCAGCGCCAGCGGGGGCTGCTGGAGCAGCGCGTGGCGCTTGATGAGCGGGCGCTGAAACTCACGCAGGTGCGTCTTCAGCAACGTCTTGGAAGCCACGACGCGGTGCAGGAGGTGCAGTTGCAACTCGGGCAAAGCCGCGCCCAGTTCTACGGCGTCAAGGAATCGCAGGCTCGCGCGGCACATGCACTGGCCGTTTTGTTGGGCCGCACGCAGCCCGACGGCCGATGGCTTGCAACGGACGTGCAGGCCCGCATGCCGCAGCCGCTTGCATTCCAGCTCCAGGTGCTTCCCGCCGATTTGCTGCGCACCCGTCCCGACATCGAGTCCGCCGAAGCAGCGGTGGAGCACGCCGCCGGCACGCTGGGGCTGTCGCGTTCGGCGCTCTATCCGCGTTTCGCGCTTTCCGGTTCGCTGCTGTATTCGTACAACCTCACGCGCAACTTTCGCACCACCTCCGATCAGATGCCGCTGATCGGGCCGGTGATCGACATCCCTCTGTTCGATTGGGGCCGTCGTCGCTCGCAGGTCGAAGCAGACGAGGCGGCGTTTGACATTGCCGTCAAGGGCTATCGCCAGAGTGTGCTCGAAGGCATTGCCGATGTGGAGACTGCGCTCGCCGGAATTGCCGCGCAGCATGAGCGCATCGAGGCACTCGAAGACATGGCCCAACAGTTGGCCGCGCGCGGCGATGTTGTCAAGCGTCGCCAGCGGTTGGGGCTCGCGAGCGAGTTCAGCGGTCTGGCTGACCAACGCGCGGCGCTGCAAAACCAGAGCGACCAAGCCATCGCGCAGGGTGCGCAGGCACTTGCGTATATCGCGCTGTACAAGGCCCTGGGCGGCGCGCCGTTGCCCGCGCAGGCCAACGCGGAGACCGCGCAATGATCGCGCTGGCCCGCAAGACGCTCGCCTATGAATGGCGCCGCTTTGTTCCCTCGGTGTTCGCGGTGGGCTTTGCAGGCGTGTTGCTGGTGATGCAGGCTGCGCTGGTACTGGGCATTTTCAGCACGGCGGCCATTTATGTAAGCGCTACGTCCGCCGATCTGTGGGTGGGCTATCCGGGTACGCAGAGCGTGAATTTCGGTCGCAACATCGGCCCGACGTGGAGATGCGCATGCGCATGGATCCCGACATCCCGGTCGTCGAGCCCTACCAATGGGTGGATGGCGACTGGCGCGCGCGCAGCGCCAGCGCCGAGGCGGTGGGCGGAGTGTCGATTTACCTCTCGGGCATATCCACCGCAGGGAATGCGCTGATGTTCGACCGCGTGCTCGCGCCCTGGCAGCGCAATCTGCTGCGCGAGCCTGGAGGCGTGATCGTCGACCGGGCCGACCTGCCCACACTGGCGTCCACCGAAGGCGGCATCGCGTGGATCAACAACCACCCGGTGCGCATCGTGGCGGCGGTGGATGGACTGCGCGGATTGGGCGGGGTGAACGTGATTTCGTCGCTGGAGAGCGCCCGTGAAATTTCCGATCAACCCGCCAATCGCGGCAGCACCTATCTCGTGGCGCGTGTGCGCAGCGGCGCCGATGTGCAGGCAGTTCAGGCTCGACTGAGAGCCAACGGCGCGAGTTTCGGCCCGCACGAAGTGTGGACCGCGCAGGTGTTCGCGCGCCGTTCGCAGATCTACTGGATGTTCGACACCGGTGCCGGCGCTGGCGTGCTGTTCATGGCGATTGTCGTGTGTCTGGTCGGCGCCGTCGTGACCAGCCAGTCGCTCAAGACCGTGGTGGCGGGTTCGGCACGTGAATATGCGGTGCTCAATGCGCTGGGGGTGAGCCGTTCTGCGCTCGGTCGCGTGGTGATCGAGCAGGCTTTGTGGATTGGTGGAATGGGACTGCTGCTGGCCGCCATCGCGAGCATGGCATTGCTGGCGGTGGCTCGCATGTATCGCGTGCCTGTTGCGCTCAATGGCCAGGCCTTGCTGGGCTGCGCCGCGCTGATCGCCTTGCTCGCGCTGCTCTCGGGTATTGGGGCAATGCGCGGTTTGCTGCGGGCCGATCCCGCCACATTGCTGCGTTGATCAGGATTGTTGGCCATGAACATGATGACAACCCCGCTCCAGTCCAGCCGTTGCTGCCCACCGCGCAGCCCAGTCTGCAGGCGGTGGCGCTGAAGAAGTCTTACCTGTCGGGCCTCGTGCGCGTGCATGTGTTGCAGGGACTGAGCGTGGAACTTTATGCGGGCGAACTCTCGCTGATCTCAGGGCCCTCCGGCTGTGGCAAGAGCACGCTGCTGTCGCTGATGTCGGGCCTGCTCACGCCGGACAGCGGCAAGGCCTACGCGCTCGGGCAGGACCTTGAACGCATGAGCGCTGGTGACCTTGAACACTTTCGCCTGCGCAACACGGGTTTCGTTTTCCAGGGCTTCAACCTGTTTCCCGCGCTGACCGCGCTGGAGCAGGTGCAATTGCCGCTGGGCTACATGGGCATGCGCAGCTCCGAAACCAAACGCCGCGCGCAGGAGGCGCTTGACGAAGTCGGGCTCTCGCATCGTGCGCACATGCGGCCTGCGGAACTCTCCGGTGGCGAAAAACAGCGCGTGGCGATTGCGCGCGCGATGGCCAAGCAGCCGCAATTGCTGTTTGCCGACGAACCCACCAGTGCGCTGGACGCCGAATGCGGCCAGCGCGTGATTGACATCCTGCACCGCGCGGCCCGGATGCATGGCACCACCGTGCTGTGCGTCAGCCACGACCCGCGTCTGGTGCGCCACGCGGATCGCGTACTCGGCATGGAAGACGGCGCTATCCGCAGCGACTGGCGCCAGTCCGCGCCCGTCGAAGACGAAGACCAAGGAATGACGCAATGAAAACGACACGGCGCCCATCCGCATTCAGCCTGATGGTAGCGTCAGCCCTCATCTTCGGCGGACTGCTCGTGGGTTGTTCGCCTTCCGGAAGTGGCGTGCCCACTTCCACCACCAACGCCGCAGTTGCGGCAGCGCAGGCACAAAATGCTCCCGCTGCCGTGGCGCGCGGCAAGATCGACGTGGAGGGCGGCTTGCTGGAGCTGGCCCGGGCATTGACGGCACGGTATTGCAATTGCCGGCGAAAGAAGGCGAGAGCGTGCAACGCGGCCAACTGTTGCTACGCGTGGCCGATGACGCATCACGCGCCGATCTGTCGGTGGCCGAGTCCGAGTCCAGGCTCGCACAAGCGCGCGAGAAAGCAAAAGCCGCGCGGTTGCCGCAATTGAAGGCCACGCTTGCCCGCTGGCAGGCCGCCGCGCGCGAAGGCGCTGCCGATGCGCAAAACGTGGATGACGCGGCACAGCAACTGCGCGACGCGCAATCCGAATCCGACGTCGCGGCCGCAGAGGTGAAGGTTGCGCAAGCCAAGGTCGATCAGTTGCGCTCCGCGCAGAAACGCTTCGAGCTGCGCGCACCCGAAGCGGGAACCGTGGTGCGCGTGAGAACCCATACGGGCAGCCAGGCGAGCCCCGCCCAGCCAGTGATCACGGTGTTGCCGCAGAAGCCGCTCATCGTGCGTGCGGAGCTCAACGAAAGCTTTGCCAACGCCGTGCGCGAAGGCATGCGCGCGACCGTGGTGTTCGACGGCGACCCCGGCAACAACGCGGCCGCGCTGCCGGACGCAAAGGTCGTTCGCATCAGCCCGGTGTTTGGCTCGGCGCACCTGCAGGATGACACCCAGCGAGGACCGGTTCGCATCATCGAATGCGTGCTGGCATTTGAGCAGCCCCGACCAGGGCGCGCGTGGGACAAAACGTGAGAGTGACTTTCCATGAATAAACGCATCGACCTGTATCCAGCGCATACCGGCTGGATGGTGCAATCCGATTTCGACGGCACGATCAGCCTGCTCGACGTGACCGATACCCTGCTCACGCGTTTCGGGATGCCGGGCTGGCAGGAACTGGAAGACGCGTGGGAGCGCGGCGAGATCGGTTCGCGTGAATGCATGAAGGGCCAGGTCGCGCTGCTCGACATGAGCGAAGACGAGTTGCGCGCGCATCTTGACGGCATTGAAATCGATCCGGGCTTTGCCGACTTTGTGGCTGTGGCGCACGCACACGGCATCAAGGTGCAAGTGGTGAGTGACGGCATCGACTACGCCATCCGTCACGTGCTCGCGCGCCACGGCCTCGGCCATCTGGACGTGATCGCCAATCGTCTGGTGGGCGCGGGTGAACGCCGCTGGCACCTGGAGTCGCCATGGGCCAGCGCCCGCTGCCAGCGCGCGAGCGGCAATTGCAAGTGCGAGCGTCTTGTCGAACAGCAGGGTGACGCCCTGCGCGTCTTGTATGTGGGCGACAGCACCTCGGATTTTTGCGTGTCGCACAAGGCCGATCTGGTGCTCGCCAAGTACAAGCTCATTGGACACTGCGAGGCACACGGCATCGCGCACGTGCCGTTCGAAACGTTCACCGAAGCGACCGCGCTGCTTGAAAAAATCGCGCTCGGACTGGAGACCCATGCATGAACGCCGCAGACGGATTCCACGCAGTACGGAAAAGCGAGGCCGAGGCCGCGCTGCAATCGCTATGCCTCACGCGCAACGAATTCGTGATGCCGGGCTTCGGCCCTGCGGCGCGCACCGGAGTGCTGCTCGTGCATGGGTTGACGGGAACGCCCGCTGAAATGCGCGTGCTCGGCAAGGGACTCAACAGGCAGGGATTCACGGTATATGCGGTGCAGCTTGCAGGTCATTGCGGTGCGATGGAGGATCTGGTGAGCACACGCTGGCAGGACTGGCTTGCCAGCGTTGAATCGGGGCTGGATCGTTTCAGCGGGCATGTCGATCAGGTCGTGGTCGGGGTCTTTCGATGGGTGCCTTGCTCTCGCTTGCGATTGCAGAAAAACGCACGGACAAAGTGGCCGGTGTCTGCGCGTTGTCCACCACCTTCCGGTACGACGGATGGAGCATTCCCGGCTATACCCGACTCGCATTCCTGCTGCCGCTGTTTCGCAGCCTTGGCATTGGCCGCAAGAGCGTGTTCATGGAGGCGCCCCCCTATGGCATCAAGGACGAGGCATTGAGGGCGCGCATCGTCGAGCAGATGCACAGTGGTGACAGTGCGGCAGCGGGCCTGCCCGGAAATCCCTGGTGGTCGATCATCGAGCTTCGACGCCTTTCGGCGCATGTGCAGTCGCACCTGAACAAACTGTGCGCGCCATGCCTCGTGATACATGCGAGCCATGACGACATCTCCTCGGTCTCCAACGCGCACGACATCGCGCGGGGTGCGGTGAATGCGCAGGTCGAGCTGGTGCTGCTCGACAACTGTTATCACATGATCACCATCGACCGCGAGCGCCGCACGGTGATTGCCCGCGTCAACGAGTTTCTCGCCCGCGTCTGCGCCGCCAGGTCACAGCCGGAGCCAGCGCAGCATGAGCGGTGAACTGTCGCCGCTGGTTCTCACCTTGTGGGCGCTCAACGTGCTGGTGGATAGTGGAGGGCAGTTGGCGTTCAAGGCCGCGGCCAGCCAGCCCGGTGAGCTGGACGGCATGGCGCGCTGGCGCTTCATGCTGGGCAAGCCATGGCTGTGGATTGGCATGGGCTGCTACGTGGCCGAATTCATCTTCTGGCTCGCGTTTCTGTCGCTCGTGCCGCTGTCGGATGGCGTGCTGCTGGGCTCAATCAACATCGTCGCGATCATGATCGCGGGTCGCATTTTCTTCAAGGAAAAATTGGCACCGTTGCGTGTTGCGGGCATCGTGCTGGTGTCGATCGGTGTAGCGGTCGTGGGGCTCAAGGGATGAGCAGGCGCTTCTACATCGTCGGCTTTCTGGTGCTGATGGCATTTGACACGCTGGCGCAGCTCAGCTTCAAGAAAGCGGGCAGTGCTGCGCTGCCGCTTGAGTTCACGCCGTCATGGCTAATGCGCGTGTTCGGCGAGCCATGGATCTATGGCGCGTTCGTGGGCTACATCGGTGCGTTCTTCACGTGGATGAGTCTGCTCAGGCGCGCGCCCATCGGGCCCGCGTTCGCGGCTTCGCATCTGGAGATCATCTCGGTGCTCGCGCTCTCGCACTACCTGTTCAATGAAGACATCGGTTGGCCGCAGATCGTGGGTTGTGTGTTCATCATTGCCGGCATCGTGTGTCTCGCGTTCAGCGAGACCGATGAGCCGGGCGACGAGCATCAGAGCGGCACGGCCAGCGCGGCACGCATCGTGGACAATGCATGAATGCAAGTTGCGCGAATCAAGGTTCCTCCCACCGCCGGATTGCGGCTTCTTGCCTCTGACTTGCTGCCCTGGGGCGATGCCAATCTGGAAGATGCGCTGGCGCAATGGCTCAAGGTGCCAGCCACGCAACTCGAATGCTCGGGCACCTCGGCACTCGTGGTGGCACTGCGCACCTTGCAGAAGCTGGCACCCGCGCGCAACGAAGTCATCGTGCCCGCATACACCTGCCCGCTGGTCGCGATGGCGATATCACAGTGCGGACTGCAAGCGCGCCTGTGCGACCTGAGTCCGCAGGCGCTGGACATGGACGAGCAGATGTTGCGCAGTCTGTGTAGCGAAAAAACGCTTGCCATTGTTCCCACGCATCTCGGTGGCCGCGTGGCCGACGTGCGGGTCGCACAGCACTTCGCGCGCATGGTTGGCGCGTACGTGATCGAAGACGCCGCGCAAGCGCTCGGCGCGCGCGTGAATGGCGAGTCCGTGGGCATGCAAGGCGACATCGGCCTGTTCAGTCTGGCGGTTGGAAAGGGACTCACGACCTTTGAAGGCGGGGTGCTGGTAGCGCGTGATCCGCAGTTGCGAAGCCGTTTGCGCGTAACGCATTCACGAACCGTGGGATTCAGTCTGGGCTGGGAACTGCTTCGCAGCGCGGAGCTTGCGGGCTATGCCGCCGTGTACCGACCGGCCACGCTCGATTGGGCGTATGGAGCACCGTTGCGCAAGAACCTCGCGGCAGACGATTGGATCACCGCAGCGGGCGATGATTTTGATGCGTTCATTCCCCAGCACACGCTCGGCGCGTGGCGCAGGCGTGTGGGCGTGCGCGCACTTAAACGCTTGACTTCGCACCTCGCGCAGGCCCAAGCCCGTGCGGAAAACCGAATCCAGACACTCGCTCAAATTTCCGGCGTGGAGATCGTGCGTGATGTTGCACCCAATGCCCAGGGCACGTGGCCGGTGATTTTGCTGCGCATGCCGAGCCGCGTATCGCGCGATGCATTGATGCGCGCCTATTGGTCTTCCGGGTTGGGGCTGTCGCTGCCGTTCGTGAACATCCTGCCCGACTACGTGCGTTATGCACCGCTTCTCGGACGCGCGGTGCTCGACAGCGTAATGATTGCGCGCGACTGGGCGCAGCGCCTTGTCGCGATCAGCAACAGCGAATGGCTTACGGATGTGCAGTTCGAGCGCCTATGTTCGCATATCGCGGAGACTGCAACTCACGCACCCTGAGTGCATCACGGCGCTGTCCCACGTAGTCGCGTGTGAGCGGCACCGCCGCCTGATTGCGCACGAGCTGCACCTGGAAAACGGCGATGTCCTGATAACGGAACGCGGTTTCGGACATCGCCAGATAAAACTCCCACATCCTGCAAAATCGTTCGTCCAGCAGGGCCTTGGCGTCATCGCGGCGCGCCAGAAAGCGCTCGCGCCACAGCCTGAGCGTGCGCGCGTAGTGCAGACGCAGCACTTCGACATCGCTGACCAGCAATCCAGATCGTTCCATGGCGGGCGTGAACTCCGACATCGATGGCAGGTGGCCGCCGGGGAAGATGTAGCGCTCGATCCAGGGTTGTTGAAGGCGGGTGGTTCAAAGTTGCCGATGAAGTGCAGCAGCATCACGCCATCTTCGGCGAGCAGGTTGTAGCACTGCTTGAAGAACGCGTCATGAAACTGGGCGCCCACATGCTCGAACATGCCGACGGAAACGATACGGTCAAACGGCCCGCGTGTGTCACGGTAGTCTTCCAGTGCGTATTCGAGCCGCCCGGACACGGGCGTGTCCAGCGCGCGCCGCTTCGCTCCCTCAAGCTGTTCGGTGGACAGCGTCACTCCCTTCACATGCCCGGCCTGGCCGATCTCGGCGAGATAACGTGCCATGCCGCCCAACCGCAGCCGATGTCGAGCACGCGATGACCGGGCTCCACCAGCAGCTTGGCGGCAATGTGGCGCTTCTTCGCGAGTTGCGCGGTTTCGAGGTCTTCGTCGCCGCGTTCGAAATAGGCGCAGGAATACTGACGATCCTGATCGAGGAACAGACCATACATCCGGTCATCCAGATCGTAGTGATGCGCCACGTTCGCGCGCGATTTGCGGCGCAGGTTGTTCTGCAGGAACGGTCGCAGCTTCATGCGAATCGCATCCAGCACTTGCACGAACGGGTTGTCCGGCACGTTCTTGGCGTGGCGCAGCACCAGCTCCAGCACGTCGTAGACTGAACCTTGCTCCACCACCAGCCGCTCCTGCATGAACATCTCACCGAAGTTCAGATCAGGATCACGCAGCAGGTTGATCACCGCGCGCCGATCCGTAAAACGGATACGTGCTTGCGGCACCCCGCCATCTCCGAGGATCAGAACCCTGCCCGCGGGCGTGACCACCTCAAGCCGGCCGGTCTGCACCAGCGGCGCGAAGGCGGTCCGGAGCATGGAGTCGATCAGCGTGTCGAACATGGCGTCTCCTGGCGATCACTCATATCGCGGATGTTACTGATGCAACGTGACAGCGAGCGATGCGGTCCAGAAGCCGCACGTTGAATGCATGCTGACCGCTTTGCGCCGCTGCGAGCGCCGCGCTGTCGATCTGCGTATCCTGACCGTCCCCGGCACTGAGCAGACGCTTCCACCATGTCGCGTAGCGCCATGACGAAATGTCCCGGTAATGTCGCTGTCCACGATCTGGCCGGAAAGCGTCTCAATGATCAGCGCCGCCTCGCTCTCGCGCATGCTGCCCTGATCCCAGTTGGTCTGCACCACATCCAGTGCAAAAACGTCCTTGTCGATGCTGAGATACGTAGGTTGCCTGCTCTGCCCGAGCATTTGCGACAGACCATGGGCGAGCGCGCTCAAGCTGTCGAAATTGCGGAACGCGCTGCTCAGGCCTTTACGTGTCGCCCATGCGGTGTCGACACCGCTGCTCCAGTACGTGAGCTTGCCAGCACGCAGCGGCGCAGCGTAGTTTTCCCACGCGTGCCGGGCGCTGATGTCCTGTGAGGTAATGCCTGCCACATGCACCTGCGATACCGCCGGATGCATCGCCACGCGCCGCACCCATGAGCCACAGTGAATGCCCCAGGGAAACAGCATGTTGTCGGGATGGTTGTCGAGCACCACCACGCGCAGCGGACGACTGGCGCTGAAGCCGTGGCGTTGGATACAGCGCTCGATCAACATCCAGCTCAGGTGATGAAAATCGCCACTGCCCATCAACGCAGTGCCGTAGCGCGCGGGCATCTGTCCTTCGACCAGCGAGCGAAACGCCGCATAGCGGCGGAGCGTGCAGCCAAAACGCATGGCTTCCTGCCAGTCGTTGAGCGTCAGTCGGATTTCATCGGGGAGCGCGCCCACGGAGCCATCGACGTCAAGCACCAGGGGTGTCATGTGAGATGTTCCTCGCTCCACTGACGGTCACTTTCAAAGCGCCCGGAAAATCTTCGCCCGAGCGCCCGCAGCAGCCGGTTGCGGATGAAAACCGCGTGCCGCGTGAATGTGAATCGTGCACCGAGCTGGGCTTTCACTTCGGGGTCTGTCCAGCCTGCGACGTAGTGCGTGATTCCACGCTCGATGGCGTATTCGAGGTTGATCATCCAGCTGACGAAATACAGATTCATCTCACGGGCGCGTGGGTACGAAAGGCCGATGTATTTGTCGATGAGGCGGCCCTGATGCTCGAAACAAAGGTTCCAGCCAAGCAGCGCGCCATCGGCCGCGCTGCGGTATTCGAACACGATACCGCCGTTCGACGCATCGCGCAGAATCGCGGCAAAAAAAGCCGGTGTGAGTTTGTCGAAGTGAATCTCGCTTTGCGCATAAACGGCATCGAACAGCGCGTAGTACTCGCTCACACGCATATCGCTTGCAAAATGTTCGCCAGTTGCAATGCGTGCAATCTGCAAATGCGCCAGGCTCTTGAGCTTGCGTTTGAGATTCTGGCGGCGGCCTTTGGAGAGTCGCGCAAGATACTCATCGATGCTCGTGAAATCGATGGGCACGTAGGCGAGCGCCTGCCCCTCCACGAGGATGAAGCCCATTTGAACGAGCTGCTGAACCAGCGCATCGGAGAATGCATTGTCGTCAGCGCCCAGCAGCGGTGAAGACTGCGGCAAATCCTTCACGATGGTGAGCATGCGCCCGCCGGCATGCTCGCGCAGTTGCGCCGCGAGCCTGGATGCCGGGATGCCCTGCGGCATGGGCGCGTATTCCGTCAGTGTTGTACCGACGAAGTCCGTGTCAAGCGTGAGTCGCCTTGCGAGCCACGGGCCACAAGGCAGTTTTTGCAATTTGCGTTTGAGTGCCTCATCCGCGGTCGTCAGCAGATCGAAGGGTGCCGTGAATGCCGGTGCAGGCCAGCGCTCATCCACGACAAAGCCTTCGGGCGGATGCGCGGCAAATTGCCGGATCAGCGCCGAAGGCTCTAGCTGGTTGCGATACCGCGTTGAATTCAACTCGTCTATGGCCTCAATGGCAGGACAACAACCCTTTCCTTATTCGCCTGTGATTGGCAGAAAAGAGAAGGGTGAATAACAAAGAGCCTTACTTCTTCGCCTTGGTAATCAGTTGATCGAGCAACACCATGGCCTCGTCGATCTCGCCGCGCGTGATCATCAGCGACGGTGCGAAGGTGATCACGTTCTTGTAGTAGCCGCCCACGTCGAGCACCAGGCCGCGTTTCTGACCGTTGTACTCAAGGCCGCCCTCAAGGCCGATATCCACCATCTTGTCGAGCAGCGCCTTGTTGGGCGTGAAGCCGTCGTCCGTGCAGATCTCGGCACGCAGCGCGAGGCCCATGCCGTCTACATCGCCGATCTCCTTGTGGCGTTTTTGAAGCTCCTTCAGCCCTTCGAGAAAGTAGGCACCGGATTCGCGCACCTGCTTGCCGAAGTCGACCTCGTGCGTCATCTTCATCACTTCGAGACCCAGCGCGGTACCCAATGGGTTCGAGGCGAAAGTCGAGTGGGTGGAGCCCGGCGGGAATATCGTCGGATTGATGAGTTCCTCGCGCGCCCATAGACCCGACAGCGCATTGAGGCCATTGGTCAGCGCCTTCGCAAACACCAGTACGTCGGGCTTGATGCCAAAGTTTTCCACCGACCAAAGCGTGCCCGTGCGCCAGAAGCCCATCTGGATTTCATCGACCACCATCAGCACACCGTGATCGTCGAGCACCTTCTTCAAGCCCTTGAAGAAATTCGGCGGCGGCACCACGTAGCCGCCCGTGCCCTGAATCGGCTCCACGTAAAACGCCGCGTATTCGCACTGGTTGGTCTTGGGGTCCCAGACGGCGTGGTACTCGTTCTCGAACTTGCGCTCAAACTCGCGCACGATCTGCTCCGAATATTCTTCTGCCGTCATGCCCTTGGGGCGACGAAACGGGTACGGGAATGGAATGAATTGCGCGCGATCACTGAAGTGGCCAAAGCGGCGACGATAGCGGTAGCTCGATGTGATCGACGAGGCGCCAAGCGTGCGTCCGTGATATCCGCCTTCAAATGCGAACATCAGGCTCTTGCCGTTGCTGGCGTTGCGCACCACCTTCAGCGAATCTTCGATTGCCTGCGCACCGCCGACGTTGAAATGCACCCGGCCTTGATGACCCCATTTCTTTTCCGCATCTTGCGCAATGAATTTCGCAAGCTCGATCTTGGTGGGATGCAGGTACTGACTTGCGACTTGCGGCAGCTCCCTGAGTTGCTCGATCATCTTCGCCTCAAGACGCTTGTTCTTGTAGCCAAAGTTGACGGCCGAGTACCACATCTGCAGATCCAGATACGGTGTGCCGGCATCGTCGTACATGTAGCTGCCATCGCAACTGGTGAAGATTTTCGGGGGATTGACGTAGTGGACGGTGTCGCCAAACGAGCAGTATCTGGCTTCGTCGGCCAGCAATTGGGCGGTATTGAGGGTCACAGAGAAAGGCTCCAGATTGAACCTGCCAAGTGTCTGCGCGCAATCTTGTCGGGCAGTGAACGGAGCTTGTAGAAATTGTGTAGACGCGCCCTTTGCGTCCGGGCGAGGAGCGCGACACATTCCCACGCCGCTTCCGCATAAGGATGCTTTACGCCTTCACTGAGCGCAAATGAAAAAAGGAGCCCTGCCGATGCAGGACTCCTTTTGGGGTTCTATTCATCACCAACCCGGCCACGCAGGCCGGATTGGGCACGTCAGGCGGCCAGACGCTTTTCGAGTTCGGCCTTGATTTCCAGCATTTCGGCGGGCAGCTTGTGGGCCAGTTTCTCGAAATGCTCGGCATGCAGCTTCATTTCCTCGGCCCATGCGGCCTTGTCGATGCTGGTCACGCTGTCGAACTGCTCGGGAGTGAATTCCACGCCGGACCAGTTGATTTCCGCATACGTGGGAGCCACGCCAAATGCGGTCTGCTGGCCCGTGGCCCTGTTGTCGAGACGGTCCAGCATCCACTTCAGAACGCGCATGTTCTCGCCATAACCGGGCCACACGAACTTGCCATCGGCGTTCTTGCGGAACCAGTTCGTGGTGTAGATCCGCGGCAGTGCGGTCTGGCCGATCTTCTCGATCCTGGTGCCCATGTCCAGCCAGTGCTGGAAGTATTCGGCCATGTTGTAGCCGATGAAGGGCAGCATCGCGAACGGATCGCGGCGCACCACGCCCTGCGCGCCGAACGCGGCGGCGGTGGTCTCGGAGCCCATGGTGGCGGCCATGTAGACGCCTTCGTTCCAGTTGCGCGCCTCGGTCACGAGCGGCACGGTGGTGGAGCGGCGGCCACCGAAGATGATCGCGTCGATTTTCACGCCCTTGGGATCGTCCCAGGCCTCGTCGAGCGCGGGGTTGTTGGTCGCGGCCACGGTGAAGCGGGCGTTCGGGTGCGCTGCCTTGGCACCGGTTTCCTTGGCGATCTGGGGTGTCCAGTCCTTGCCCTGCCAGTCGATCAGGTGATCGGGCAGCTTGCCGTCGTGGTCCTTTTCCATGCCTTCCCACCAGACGTCGCCGTCATCGGTCAGCGCGACGTTCGTGAAGATCACATCCTTGTCGAGGCTGGCCATGCAGTTCGGGTTGGTGTGGTAGTTCGTGCCCGGAGCCACGCCGAAGTAACCGGCTTCGGGGTTGATGGCGCGCAGGCTGCCGTCGGCCTGGGGCTTGATCCAGGCGATGTCGTCGCCGATGGTGGTGACCTTCCAGCCGTCGAATGCGGCCGGAGGAACCAGCATCGAGAAATTGGTCTTGCCGCAGGCGCTAGGGAACGCTGCCGCAACATGCGACTTCTTGCCCTCGGGATTGGTCACGCCGAGGATCAGCATGTGCTCGGCCAGCCAGCCCTGCTCGCGGCCCATGGTGGACGCGATGCGCAGCGCCAGGCACTTCTTGCCCAGCAGCGCGTTGCCGCCGTAGCCCGAACCGTAGGACCAGATTTCGCGGGTTTCGGGATAGTGGACGATGTACTTGGTCTTGTTGCAGGGCCAGGACGTCGTGTCCTTCTCGCCCGCTTTGAGCGGCGCACCGATGGTGTGCACGCAGGGCACGAACTCGCCTTCGGTGCCGATCACGTCGTACACGGCCTTGCCCATGCGCGTCATGATCTTCATGTTCACGGCCACATAGGCGCTGTCGGACAGCTCCACGCCGACGTGCGCAATCGGCGAGCCGAGCGGGCCCATCGAGAACGGCACGACGTACATCGTGCGGCCTTCCATGCAGCCGTCGAACAGCGGGTTCAGCGTGGCGCGCATTTCTGCGGGTTCCATCCAGTTGTTGGTCGGGCCCGCGTCTTCCTTCCTGGCCGAGCAGATATAGGTGCGGTCTTCCACACGGGCCACGTCCGACGGATCGGACCAGGCGAGAAAACTGCCGGGGCGCTTGGCGGGATTGAGCTTCTTGAACGTGCCCGCGTCGACCAGTTGCTGGCAGAGCGCGTCGTACTCTTGTTGCGAACCGTCGCACCAGTGAATCCTGGCGGGCTTGCAAAGGGCCGCCATGTCGGCAACCCAGGCGATCAGCCGGGCATTCTTGACATATGCGGGTGCCTGAATATTCAGGCCGTGCATCGTGGGTGCGTTCATCTCGGAGCTTCCTAATGTTGAAAAAACAGTTTTTTCAAAGGAAGCGGCAACGCGAGCGAGAAAGACCGGGGGTAGGAGCGTCGGGGCAAGGCGCGTGTTCCACAATTCCGTCGTCTGTCTGCTGAGCACTGCCTTTGAAAAAACGGCTTCTCGCTCCTTCGGCTGACACTCGCGATCCGGGGAAACCGTGAGTCACCTCATCTATCCCGCACTTTTTTATTCGTTCGCGCCAAGCCGATTGGGGTGTCAATTTTATGAATCGGACTTGCGTTTGTCTCGTCAAAACGACCGAAAACTATGCAAACGACGCATAGGGTTATGCGATTCAAAGCATCTCAAGCATTGACGAGGAACAAAAAAGCCCTGCGTCGCAGGGCCTTGTAGCGAGAGCCGAAACCGGGAATCAGGCCATGCTCACCGCGATGAATGCCAGCAGGAACATCATCACCGCGCCCACGACGGGCAGAACGACGGGGATGAGCGGCACCACGGTTTCCGTGACATCGCGGGCGTGCGCGGCCTCGACGTCGGCTTGATTGGGGGCAATGTCGTGATGATCGTGGGCCATGCGGTGTCTCCTCGTTCAGTTCGGCGATATGACGGTGGTGCGCAGCGGATCGATGCGACCCCTGCGCCTTGATATGCCGCAAGTTTACGCGAACACGGGCACAGGGGCCGGTTTTGCCCCTGAGCATCCCGACGGTTCACATCAGGTCTGCCTCCATGCCCGACGCGCGCAGTTGCTCGAGCACCTGCTGCACGTGGTCCCTGCCACGCGTTTGCAGCACGAGTTCGATCTCCACGTTCTGCGCGGCCAGCAGCGTGAATGCGCGCTGGTGGTGCACTTCATCGATGTTTGCGCCGGCCGCCGCGACCGTTGCCGTGATGCGCGCGAGCACGCCGGGCACGTCGCGGGCGCTGACCTTGATGCGCGCGAGCCGCCCCGAGCGCACCATGCCGCGCTCGATGATGGCGGCGAGCAGCAGCGGGTCGATGTTGCCGCCGCTCAGCACCAGTCCCACCTTCTTGTCCCGGAAACGCTCGGGATAGCGCAGCAGCGCCGCCAGACCCGCCGCACCCGCGCCTTCGACCAGTGTCTTCTCGATTTCGAGCAGCATCAGCACGGCCTGCTCGATGTCGCCTTCCTGCACCAGCACGAGGTCGTCCACGAGACGCGCGATGATTTCCTGCGTGATCTGCCCGGGCTGGCCGACGGCGATGCCCTCGGCGATGGTCGAGCTGCCCTGCTCGTGGTGCGTGCCCTTGATGGCATTGACCATCGCGGGAAAACGCGCGGTCTGCACGCCGATGATCTCGATGGACGGCTTGAGCGCCCTGGCCGCCGTGGCAATGCCCGCGAGCAGGCCGCCACCGCCGATGGCGATGACCAGCGTGTCGAGATCGGGCTGCTCGGCCAGCATCTCAAGGGCAATCGTGCCCTGACCGGCGGCGATCTGTTCATCATCGTAGGGATGCACGAACGTCAGGCCGCGCTCTTCGGCCAACTGGTAGGCGTGGGCGCGGGCTTCCTCGAGTGCGTCACCGAACAGCACCACCTCGGCACCAAAGCCGCGCGTGCGCTCCACCTTCACGCCGGGGGTGAAGCGCGGCATCACGATGACCGCCTTCATGCCCATGCGCTGCGCGTGATAGGCCACACCCTGCGCGTGGTTGCCCGCGCTCATGGCCACCACGCCACGCGCGCGCTCCTCGGCGGAGAGCTGGCTGAGCTTGTTGCAGGCGCCGCGCTCCTTGAACGAGGCGGTGAATTGCAGGTTCTCGAACTTGAGAAACACCTGCGCGCCGACGATCTGCGAGAGTGTTCTCGATTCGACGCAGGGCGTGTCGAGCACCTGCCCTTGAAGGCGGGCCGCGGCTGCCTGGATGTCTTGGAACTGAAGCATGATGGAGCAAGATTGTGGCGCAGTCCGAGGACGCTGCCATGACAGACACTGCCGCCAACCATGGCTTGCGTGACTGCGCATCACGCGGGCAGCGCGCGTTCCAGCAGTGCATCCACGTCCATGCCGCGGATGTCCACGGCACCGACGACTCCGCCCAGCCCATGGGACTCGCGAGCCGCGTGGCGATGAAGGCGTCGGCTACGAATTCGGGCGCGTGGCGCTTGAGCAGGCAGGCCTTTGCAACCAGCACCAGCCGCTGCACCAGCAGGCGGGCCATTGCCTCAAGCTGATCGGGCGGCGCGGAAAACAGCGCCTGCAATTCGTGCAGGGCCTTGGCGATGCGCGGCTCGTCGAGCGCGGCGTTGCTGAAGTCGGCATGTAGCAGCTCCAGCGCATCGCGCTCGCGCGCGAGCGCACGCAACACGTCGAGGCACATCACGTTGCCCGAACCTTCCCAGATCGAATTCACCGGCGCCTCGCGGAACAGGCGCGCGACGATGCTGTCGTTCACGTAGCCATTGCCGCCAAGGATTTCCATCGCCTCGCCCGTGATTTCCACGCCGCGCTTGCAGACCCAGAATTTGGCGGCGGGCGTCATCACGCGCTTCCATGCACGCGCCAGCGGATTCGCGTGCGTTGCGTCGTCTTCATAGGCCTGCGCGAGATGCATCGCAAGCACGAGCGCCGCCTCGCTCTCCAGAGCCAGATCGGCTAGCACCGCACGCATCAGCGGCTGTTGCACAAGCTGCTTGCCGAAGGCCGCGCGCCTGCGTGTGTAGGCAATCGCCTGAACGAGCGCTGAGCGCACGATGGCGGCGCTGCCGATCACGCAGTTCAGGCGCGTGTAGGTGGCCATCTCGATGATCGTGGGAATCCCGCGTCCCTCTTCGCCAATCAGCGTGCCGATGGCGTCGACGAATTCCACCTCGCTGCTCGAATTGCTGCGATTGCCGACCTTGTCCTTGAGGCGCTGCACCACGACGCCATTGCGCGTGCCGTCGTCTCTCCAGCGCGGCACGAAGAAGCAACCGAGCGGACCATCGGCGGTGCCGAGCCGCGCAACGACCAGATGCGCATCGCTCATCGGCGCGGAATAAAACCACTTGTGCCCGTTGATCCGGTACGCCGCGCCGCGTCCGCCCGCGCCGACCGCCGTCGCCAGCGTGGTATTGCTGCGCACGTCCGATCCGCCTTGCTTTTCGGTCATTCCCATGCCGATCCACAGACTTGTCTTTTCATGGATGGGCGCATCGCGCGCGTCGTATGAACGGCTCATCAGCTTGTCGCCAAGCGCTTCCCACAAGGCGGGCTCGCGTTGCAACAGTGGAATGCTCGCCTGGGTCATGGTTGCGGGCACAGCGTGCCCTGCTCGACCTGACCGTGCAGATAAAAGCCAGCGGCCCATGCGCTCCATCGGCCTTGTTGCCGGAGATCTTCAAACGGCAGCGACACCAGCCCGCGTTCGCGATACATGCCGAGCAGCGCATGCCACGCGGGATGAAACTCCACGCTGTCGATGCGCTCGCCGCGCGTGTCGAAGCCGTGCAATTGCGGCGCATGCCGGTTGGCAAGTTCCGCCAGCTCGAAACTCTGCGCATTGCCCAGTTGCTGCGCGTAGATATCGAGCCACGGCATGGCCCAACCCGCCTGCGCACGTGTGATCGCTTCCTGTAGCGCCGGATCGGTGGCCAGAAGGTGATGGCCGGTCCAGTCGCGAAACTGGTTGCCGGGCAGGTCCCGTGGATGCGTGGTGGATGCTGGCATAGCGCCTCCGTTGCACAACGTTCGCCGAGTGTAGGCACAAGCCGCGCGCGCCGCCATGCTGGATTTCGCGCGGTAGGGTATCGCCTCGGTGAGCAACCCCTGGCATGAGCCACGAATATGGTATGAATGCGGGTTGTCAAAAGCCACCATTCACCACAGATATTCCGGGAGAAGACCTTCATGACGAACAAGCTCGACGCCGCAGCGATGCCCGATGCCAATGGCTTCTTTGGCGCTTATGGCGGGCAGTTGGTGCCACCGCATCTCAAGCAGGCGATGGACGACATCGGCAAGGCGTATGACGAGATCGTGCAGCGTAAGGATTTTCAGGACGAACTCGCGCAACTGTTTGCCGACTACGTCGGTCGCCCGAGCCCGATCTTTCACGCGCGGCGGCTGTCGGAACAGCTCGGCGGCGCGCAGATTCACCTCAAGCGCGAAGACCTGAATCACACGGGCGCGCACAAGATCAACCACTGCCTTGGCGAAGCGCTGCTCGCGAGGTTCATGGGCAAGACCAAGGTGATCGCCGAGACCGGCGCGGGCCAGCACGGCGTGGCACTGGCGACGGCATGCGCGCTGGTGGGCATTCCGTGCGAGATCCACATGGGCCAGGTCGACATCGAGAAGGAGCATCCGAACGTCACCAAGATGCGCATCCTGGGCTGCAATCTGGTGGCCGTCACGCGCGGCCAGGCGACGTTGAAGGATGCGGTGGACAGCGCGTTCGAGGAGTATCTGAAGGACCCGGTCAACACGCTCTACGCCATCGGCTCGGTGGTCGGTCCGCATCCGTTTCCGAAGATGGTGCGCGATTTCCAGGCCATCGTCGGCCGCGAGGCGCGCGAGCAATTTCAGAAGAAGCACGACAGGCTGCCCGAGTATGTGAGCGCCTGCGTCGGTGGCGGCTCCAATGCGATGGGCATCTTCACCGCGTTCCTGAACGATGAAGGCGTCAGGCTCGTCGGCGTCGAACCCGCAGGCGAGGGCGTGGACAAGCCGGGCAAGCACGCGGCCACGCTGTCGGTCGGCAAGCCTGGCGAGATCCATGGCATGAAGTGCTACGTGCTGGAGAACGCCGATGGCACGCCGGCCGCCGTGCACTCGATTGCATCGGGCCTCGACTACCCGGGAGTCGGGCCGCAGCACAGCTATCTGAAGGACATTGGCCGCGTGTCCTACGAGAGCGTGGACGACCAGGAAACGCTGGACGCCTTCATGACGCTGTCGCGCGTGGAAGGCATCATTCCGGCGCTCGAGAGTTCGCACGCGGTCGCGTGGGCGATGCGCATCGCCCCGGGCTTTCGAAGGACGTGAACATCCTCGTGAACCTCTCGGGCCGTGGGGACAAGGACGCGGACTACGTCGCCAAAAAGCTGGGCCTCTGAGGCCTGAGCACCGCAACGCTGTACGTCCCGACATACCCCGAACAGGGTAGTAACTTTCGTTAGCAACGCAACGCCTGGCTCCAGAGGTTGCCGACTCGATGATCGCGGGCCTACACTCGTTTCCCATCCCGAGAGGAGGCGAGTCATGCGAAGACAAAGCCGGAGTCAGGCCCCTGTTTATGTGGGCCTGATGGTGTTCGTCATCTGCTGGATCCTGTCCAGCGCCGCACACGCGTGGCAGTCCGAACTGGGGGACAGGCCCGGGCCATGGAGCAGGTCGAGCTGGTCAACGGCCAGCCCGTCGATCTGAACCAGTACGCGGGCAAGCCACTGGTGATCTACTTTGGCGCGGACTGGTGCGCGCCCTGCGTCGCCAACGGGCGACCGGCGGTCATCGACGCGTTCAACAAGTACCAGGCCAGGGGTCTGCAGGTGCTGTTCGTCGATCTCGACGACCCGTTCAAGTTTCGCGGCAAGAAGATCAACGAGTCCCGCGAGCTCGGCCTGCCGATCGCCATGCGGGCAGCGCCTGCGGCGGGCCGGGAAAAGATGCGCCAGTTCGACTTCGGCACCTTCGGAAGGATCCAGGTCGTGCCCACCGCCATCGTGCTCAACCGCGAGGGCAAGGTGGTCGCCAAGATCGAGCAGGGCACGCGTCTGCGCGATGAACTCGATGGAGCGGTTGCGCCGCTGATGCGTTGAAGGTCCGCGCGGTGTTCGACGACAATCGTGAGAACCGGTTGTCATTTGCCTGCCGCGCCTTCGCAAAGCCGTCACGAAATCTTCATGTGGCGACCCGAACATGGCAGGCCGACTGTCTCGCGAGAACCGGTCGTTGCAGAACTATTTCAACTTTCATACAGAACACGCTATGTTCAAGTTCCATCGATCCAGCCGTCTGCTCTCCCTGACAGCCGTTGCGTGCGCCACGCTGATGATCTCCGCCTGCGGCGGCAGCGACGACGACGACTCGCCCTACAAGACGCTCGACGGTTCGCCGCCGCAGATCATCGCGCACCGTGGACTCTCCGGCTACTTCCCCGAGCAGACGCGCATGGCCTACGAAAAGGCGGTCGACGCGGGCGCGGACATGATCGAGATGGACATGCACCTCACGCGCGACTGCCAATTGGTGGCGCGCCACAATGCATGGCTTGGTGACAACACCAATGTGCAGGAGGTCGCCAAGACCAACGCCCAGGTGGCCCAGCGCAAGCGCACGACGCCCGGCGTACTGGTCGATGTGAAATACCCGGCCAAGCCCGAGAACGGCCCGGCCAAATACCTGTCGGATCAGGCCGATCCGCTCAAGGCACTCGTGGTGGATGGCGAGGACCACACCAACGACTGGTCGATCAGCGACTTCACGATGCAGGAGCTGCGCGACTGGATCGCCGGAACCACGCTGGACAACCGCAGCGAGCGCCCGACCGAATACAACGGCAAGCTGCCCATCATCAGCGCGCAGGACGTGATCGACATCGCCGTTGCCAAGGGCAAGGAGCAAAAGCGCACCATCGCCGTCTACGCGGAAACCAAGAATCCGTACTGGAACAACCAGCAGGCCATCGCCAACGGCTGCGGCAAGCCGGGCAGCTCGCCGCTCGAGGACGCGACGCTCGCGCTGCTCGAAAAGAACAAGCTCAACACCAAGGGCTCGCCGATCTACATCCAGAGCTTCGATCCGGCCAGTCTCAAATACCTGCGCAAGGCCGGCATGAAGGCCAAGGGCGTCCAGCTGATTGATGGCAACGACATCGATTACAGGGACGGCTCGATGATCTTCATCACCAACGACGAGTGGACCTTCATCAGCGGCCGTCCCTACAGCTGGACGCTGGCAGGCGATGCGCGCACCTTCGCCGAAATGCTCACGCCCGCCGGACTCGCGGAAATCAAGACCTATGCCGACGGCATCGGCCCGTGGAAGCCCGAAGTGCTGGCGCATTCCGTCGTGCCGTACAAGGAAGGCGCAGGTCTCAAGGACGTGAACACGCTCAAGGACACGGGGCTGATCGCGCGGGCGCACAAGGCGGATCTCGTGGTGCACAGCTTCACGTTCCGCAACGAGCCGGGCCGCCTCGCGGGCATCTACAAGGGTGATCCGCTCGCCGAGTTCCTGACCTATTTCCGCCTTGGCATCGACGGCGTGTTCACCGACTTCGCCAACACCGGCGTGCAGGCACGCGCCGCGTATGACAAGGAACTCGGCCTGAAATAACCGGGCGGCGCCGACGCGCTTTTCCGCATTTCACGCAGGGGATGAACGATAATTCCCAGCGGCGGTTCGGCCTCTCGGTCGAGCCGCCAGATTCGAAGGTGCCCTTCGGTTTGCGACGCTGCAAGCAGCGGCCACCCGCAGACCAGGGGTTCAACGAGAAGCAGGTGCGCGGCCACTCCAGCATGGAGACCGCCATTCCTGCGCTGCCCCCGCAACGGTAGGCGAAATCTCAGGTCCGCACGCTGGTCTTCCAAAAAAGGATCGGCAGTCACTGCGTCGCAATGCCAATCGACGTGGGAAGGCGCTGGACTGAGTCTGCATCCACGCTGTGCATCGCACAGCGCGCATTGCAGACGTTTCGCAAGCCCGGATACCGGCCTTCGCATCGCTTCGGACGCCGCGGGAGTGCGCATGTTCGGGCCGGTCGATGCGTCAGGTCAGGTGCCCGTTCCTCACGGCGCGCTTTCCCGCCTCTGCCCATGCCCCATGCCCGGACCGTGGTGTGTTTTGTTTGACTGAATCAACAGACCACCAATGGACTTCGCGGGTGTGCGAGGTCCGCAAAGGACTTGTGAGCATGAATCTCGCCAAAATCCCCGTCACCATCGTCACCGGCTTTCTTGGCAGCGGCAAGACCACGCTGCTGCGCCACATTCTGGACAACGCGAACGGACGCCGCATCGCCGTGGTCGTCAATGAGTTCGGCGAACTCGGCATCGACGGAGAAATCCTCAAGGGCTGCGGCATCGGTTGCGACGACAGCGGCAACGAAGTACAGGGCGCGCTCTACGAACTGGCCAATGGCTGCATGTGCTGCACGGTGCAGGAGGAGTTCTTTCCCGTCATGAAGGAACTCGCGGCGCGCCGTGAGCAGATCGATGCGGTGCTCATCGAGACCTCGGGCCTTGCGCTGCCCAAGCCGCTGGTGCAGGCGTTCCAGTGGCCGGAGATCGCCAATGTGTTCACCGTCGATGCCGTCGTGACCGTGGTCGATACGCCCGCCACGGCCAGAGGCCAGTTCGCCGCGCATCCGCAGGCGGTCGAGGAGCAGCGCCGTGCCGATCCGAATCTGGACCATGAATCGCCGCTGCACGAGCTGTTCGAAGACCAGTTGAGCGCTGCCGATCTGGTGGTGCTCAACAAGGTCGATTGCGTCGATGCCGCAGCGCTTGAAAAGGTGCGTGCACTGGTGCGCGAGGAATTGCCCGCCGGGGTGAAGATCGTGCATGCATCGCACGGGCAGCTTCCGTTTGACGTGTTGCTCGGGCTCTCGAAGGCCGCCGAGACCACCATCGATGCGCGCCTGAGCCATCACGATCACGAAGAGGACCATGACCACGACGCGTTCGATTCGCTGGTGATCGAGCTGCCTGCCGTCTCCCGCGAACGCTTGCTCGCCGCCATCGAGGACCTGGTGAGCGCGCACGACATCCTGCGCGTCAAGGGCTTTGCGCATATTCCGGGCAAGCCGATGCGCTGGCTGGTGCAGGGCGTGGGTCGCCGCATCGACACGCAGTTCGACCGCGCATGGCGGCAAGACGAGCCGCGCGCCACCCGCCTGGTGTTCATTGGCCAGAGCCTCGACGCGGTGGCGCTGCGCGAAGGGTTGAAGCACGTGGCGGCCTGACCGGGGACTCGCCATGCACTTGCTCAGCACCCGCCCGGGCGGATTTGTGGAGGATGAGGGCATCGTCACGCGCCTGGATCAGACGCCTGCCGACGTGGTGATCCTCAGTTCGGCGGACACCACGCTCGCGCTGCTCGCGCAGGCCGCGGCATCGCTGCACGCGCAGCAGCCGGACTTCCCCGAAATTCGGCTCGCCAACCTGCTGCATCTGCGCCAGCCCGCGTCGCTCGACCTGTATGTGGACGAGGTGTTGCAGCATGCCAAGGTGGTGGTGGTCGATCATCTGGGCTCCGAATCCGCGTGGCCCTATGGCGTGCAGCAGATCACGGCACTGGCGCGGCGGCGCGGCCAGCGGCTTGCGATGTTCTCGGGCGATCTGCAGGAAGACCTGCAACTGCTCGCGCGCAGCACGCTGCCGTTGCCGGTCAGCCGTCTGCTGTGGCAATACCTGCGCGCGGGCGGCCCCGACAACGCGAGCGGTTTCCTGCGCGCCGTGGCGTTTCATGGTCTGGCGCTCGGCAGCGAACCCCGCCGCCGCGCACCCTGCCGCAGATCGCCGTGCACGTGCCGTCGGCGCTGTGCGCATCGCACGCGGTCGCGGGGATCGATGATCTGCGCGCCGCATGGCATGAGGGCGCGCCGGTCGTGGCGATCACGTTCTACCGCGCGCATCTGCTGTCGGGTAATACCGCCGCGTTCGATGCGCTGGCGCTGGCAGTTCATGCGCGCGGCATGAATCCGCTGCCCGTGGCGCTCGACTCGCTCAAGGACGGGCTCTGCCTGTCCGTCTTCCAGACGCTGTGCAGCGAGCATGGCGTGGCGCTGGTGCTCAACACCACGGCATTTTCGGCAGTCGGTGAAGACGCCACGCTCGCCGCAGATGCACCCGTGTTACAGGTGATCGCAAGCGGCGGCAATCGCGATGACTGGCTCGCCGACAGCCAGGGCCTGCGTCCGCGCGACATCGCGATGCAGGTGGTCTTGCCCGAGATGGATGGCCGCATCATCACGCGTGCCGTGAGCTTCAAGGGGCTGTCGCATCGCTGCCCGATCACGCAGACGGACGTGGTGGCCTACCAGCCCGAGCCGGATCGCATCGACTTCGTGGCCGAACTCGCCGAGCGCTGGTGCCGCCTGCGCAGCACGCCGAACGCCGACAAGCGCATCGCGCTGGTGCTGGCCAACTATCCCGGCAGCGAGGGCCGCATCGGCAGCGGCGTGGGGCTCGATACGCCGCAGTCGGTGGTCACCATCCTGCAAGCACTGGCGCGCGATGCGTATGCGCTCGGTGACGTCGGGGCGTTGCCCGCATCGGGCGAGGCACTCATGCAGACGCTGCTGCAAGGCATTGCCAACGATCCCGCCGCCTGGCCGCTGCGGCCCGCGTTGCAGAGCTATGCGCTGGCGGACTACGAGAAGCGTCTTGCCCGGCTTGCGCCCGGCATGGCCGAGGCGATCCATGCGCGCTGGGGCACGCCGCATGACGATCCCGCGTTGCGCGAGGGCCGCTTCATGATTGCGGGCTTGCGCCTGGGCGCGGTGTTCGTGGCATCCAACCGGCGCGTGCGCTGCTCGATACCGGCGACGGCAGGGGCATGGGCGCGCAGGACTATGCGAGCTATCACGACGCCGAACTGGTGCCGCCGCACGGCTATCTCGCGTTCTATTTCTGGCTGCGCGATGTCTGGCATGCGGATGCAATGGTGCACGTGGGCAAGCATGGCAATCTCGAATGGCTGCCGGGCAAGAGCCTCGCGTTGTCTGCGCAATGCTGGCCCGATGCGATTCTCGGGCCGCTGCCGCATCTGTACCCGTTCATCGTCAACGATCCGGGCGAGGGTGCGCAGGCCAAGCGGCGCAGCCAGGCGGTGATCATCGACCATCTGATGCCGCCACTCACGCGCGCCGAAAACCACGGCCCGCTACAGGATCTGGAGCGGCTGGTCGATGAGTTCTACGACGCGCTGCTGGTCGATCAGCGTCGTGCCGAATGGCTGCGCAGGCAGATTCTCGCCATCGTGCGCGAGCAGCATTTGCTCCAGGATCTGCCGCGTGATCCGGCGCGTGCGGGGAGCGACGAAGAAGATGATGATGATGCGCTGCTCGCGCGCATCGACGCCTATCTCTGCGAACTCAAAGAAACGCAGATCCGCGACGGCCTGCACGTGTTCGGGCAATCACCGCAGGGCACGCAGCGCCGCGACACGCTGCTCGCGCTTGCGCGCTTTCCGTCCGATGGCGACCGCCCAGGCATGTTGCAGGCGCTTGCCGACGATCTGCTCGGCGCGGATTTCGATCCGCTTCGCATCGAACCCGCGCGTGCGTGGGCCGGTGCGCGCCCGCTGGCGTTGCAAGAGGTGAGCGATGAGCCCTGGCGGCACGAGGGCGACACGCGCGAGCGGATCGAGCTGCTCGCGGCGCGCTTGATCGACAAGCCCGAGCCCGCCGCAGAATGGCCGCAGACACGGGCGGCGCTCGCGCATCTGCACGACACGCTGGCCCCGGCGCTCGATGCCTGCGGCGAGCAGGAAATCACCCAACTGCTGCGTGGCCTCAACGGGCGATTCGTACCTGCCGGGCCGAGCGGCTCGCCATCGCGCGGGCGTCCCGATGTGCTGCCGACCGGGCGCAATTTCTACACACTCGACAGCCGCGCCATCCCCACGCCATCGGCGTGGGAGCTAGGTCAGCAGGCCGCCGCGAAGGTGCTCGAACGCTATTTGCAGGAGCACGGCGAATACCCGCGCACGCTGGGCCTGTCGGTGTGGGGCACGGCCACCATGCGCACCGGTGGCGACGACATCGCCCAGGCGTTTGCGTTGATCGGCGTTCGTCCGAAATGGGCCGCGGGCAGCCATCGTGTCGTGGACTTCGAGGTCGTTCCGCGTGTGGGTCTCGGGCGTCCGCGTGTCGACGTGACGCTGCGCATCTCGGGCTTCTTTCGCGATGCGTTTCCGAACGTCGTGCAGATGTTCGATGCGGCCGTGCAGGCGGTTGCCGCACTCGACGGCGAGGACGCAGAGGAAAACCCGATCCGTGCGCGCATCGACGAGGAGCGCGCCGCATTGCAGGCCGATGGCATGGCCGAGGAGGCAGCGCGCAGGCAGGCAGGCTGGCGCGTCTTCGGCGCTCCAGCGGGACACTACGGATCGGGCCTGCAAGGCATTTTCCAGACCGGTGCGTGGCAGAGCGAGGACGATCTGGCGCGTGCCTATCTGCAATGGAGCGCGTTCGCCTATGGGCAGGACGCCGATGGCGTGCCCGCGCTCGGTGCGCTCACACGGCGTCTCGGCCAGCTCGACGTGGCGCTGCAAAACCGTGACAGCGGCGAGCATGACGTGCTCGATTCGGGCGACTATTTCCAGTTCCACGGCGGCATGGCGGCGGCCGCCACGCATCTCTCGGGCAGGCAGCCCGCGCTCTACCACGGCGACCACGCCAACCCGCAGCAGGCCAGGGTGCGCAGTCTGGGCGAGGAAATCGCGCGCGTGGTGCGGGCGCGCGTGACCAATCCCAAATGGATTGCCGGAGCCATGCGCCACGGCTACAAGGGCGCGTTCGAGATGGCGGCGACCGTGGACTATCTGTTTGGATTCGACGCCACCACGCACCAGGTGGCCGATCACCATTACGCCATGGTGACGGATGCGTATCTGCTCGATGAGCGGGTGCACGATTTTCTGGTGCGGCACAACCCCGACGCGCTGCGCGACATGACGAACCGGCTGCTCGAAGCCATGCAACGCGGCCTGTGGGAAGAGCCGAGCGACTACCGCGAGAAGCTCGAAGACCTGCTGCTCGACCATGAGCAGCGCATGGAAGGACGAGGATGAAGAAAATGAAAGACCGCGCGATCATGGCGCAGTCGCCGCCCGCGCTACCGTTGTTTCCGTTTGCGGCCATCGCCGGACAGGCCGGTTTGCGCACCGCGCTGCTGCTGGCGGCGATAGACCCGCGCATCGGCGGCGTGCTGGTTCAGGGGCCGCGCGGCACCGCGAAATCGACCGGCGCGCGCGCACTTGCCGAACTGCTGCCGGACGCGCCGTTCGTGACCCTGCCGCTTGGCGCAACGCGGGAGCATGTGGTCGGCACGCTCGATCTACAGGCCGCGCTCTCGATGAGCGAGCTGCGCTTCGCGCCGGGTCTGCTGGCGCGCGCGCACGGCGGCGTGCTCTACGTGGATGAGATCAACCTGTTGCCCGACGCACTGGTCGATGTGCTGCTCGATGCCGCCGCCAGCGGCGTCAACGTGATCGAGCGCGACGGCATATCGCACAGTCATGCCGCGCGCTTCGTGCTGGTCGGCACGATGAATCCCGAGGAAGGCATGTTGCGCCCGCAACTGCTCGACCGCATGGGGCTGTGCGTGCATCTGTCGAATGTGGGCGACGTCGCGCTGCGCCAGAGCATCGTGCGCGCGCGCCTTGCGTTCGACGCAAATCCTGCGGCGTTCCGTGCGCAACATGCGGACGAGCAGCAGCGGTTGGCCGACCGCCTGGGCGAGGCGCGGCGGCGTCTTGCGGCCGAAGGCGAACTGCCGTGGAGCGACGCGGTGCTGCAATCGGCAGGCGAGCTGTGCGTTGCCGCGCAGGTAGACGGCATGCGTGGGGACATCGTGCTGCTGCGCGCGGCCCGGGCCTATGCGGCCTGGAGCAATGCGCCCGAGGTGCTGCCCGAGCACGTGCACGCGGTGGCGGAGTGGGCGCTGGTCCATCGTCGCAAGGCCGGTGCGGCTTCGCGTGGTGTGTCGTCCGCGTCACCGCCGTCGTCATCCGCGTCGCCGGAGCATGCGCGGGAGTCGTCCGCGCGCGACCAGCCTTCGGCGCAGGACGATTGGGGCCATATGCCGCCGCAGCCCGTGGGCGTGGCGCGCAGCGAAACAGCTTCCCGGTGGATGAGGGAGCCACCGCGCCCGGGAGAGTCGCTCGCAAAAAAAGCCTGAGCCCCCGCGCCGCGCCACTGCCCGAGTCGGCCCGCGCGTCGCACGCCAAGGGGGCGGAACCACCGCTTCATGATCACTGCGAGCCCGGCCGGTCTACGCGAACGTCCACCGGCGTCGATTGGCCGCGCACGCTGGCTGCGCGTGGCGCGCGGGCGTTGACGGCGGAACACCTGCGTTTCCGTGACCTGAATCCCGTCTCAGGCCGTCTGCACTGTGTGGTGCTCGATTGCTCGTCGTCGATGGTGATGGGCGGCGGGCTCGCGCGCGCCAAGGGCGTGCTGCTGGATCTGTTCCGCGAGGCCTACCAACGCCGTGAGCATGTGGCGCTGATCAGCCTCGGAGGCGATGGCGTGCAATTGCGGCTCGCGCCCTGCAAGGCCGGAGCGTGGAGCGATGACTGGCTGATCGCGCCCATCGGCGGCGGTGGTGGAACACCGCTGTCCGAAGCGCTGTCCTGCGCGGACGATCTGCTGGCCGCGCAGGCAGCGCGCGGCATGCAGGCGTGGCTCTGGCTGATGACCGATGCGCGCACGCGCGAGCTGCCGGTGCGCCCCGCGCATGCCGATCTCATTCGTGTGCTCGACTTTGAATCGGGGCCGGTGCGGCTGCAAAAGGCCCGGGCTTTGGCCGACGTTTGGGGCGCGGAGTATCTGCTGCCGTGTTGAGCGACGGTCTGCGACGCGCTCAGGAACCTTCGGGAAAAACCGGCTCGCCCAGATTCAGCATCAACCGGTTCGCCCAGGCAAAGATTGCATCCGAATGCAGCAGATCGAGAATTTCGGCTTCGTTCATGCCTTCGCTTTTCAGTGCATCGATGTCGGCGGCATTCAGCGCTGACGGCGATTCGGTGATCTTCACCGAGAACGCGGCGATGGCCTTCTCGCGAGCCGTCGTGCCGGCGCCGCGCGGTTCATCGAACACCTGCCCGATCACGTCGGCACGCTTGGCCAACTGCTCGAAGCGCTGCGCATGCACCGATGCGCAATACACGCAGCCGTTGATGCGCGAGACCACGGTCGCGCCCAGCTCGCGTTCCGCGCGCGAGAGCCCGCCCGGCGCATACATGATCGCGTTGAACGCGGTCGAGCGCTGGCGCAGGATCTCGGGCTGGTGCACAAGGAGCAGGTAGTAGTCGCTGGTCTTGGCCTTCGGGTGGCTTTCCTCCAGAACGGCGATCTGCGCGGGCGTGGCCTTGTCCACGTCCACCACGTCGAGCCATGCGTCCCATTCGAGTGATGCGTTGGTGAAGCCGTGCGATTGAATGATGCGTTCGGGCTTGAATGCGGCGGGCGTGCTCATGCGTGGGTCTCCTCTTCTTCGGATGCCTTCATCGCCTTGAGACCGGCGACGAGACGAACCTGATACGACAGGAATGCGATCAACTGCGACAGCGCCACCACGGCCGGTGTGCTGATGCCGGCGGCGGGCAGCGCGAGCAGCGCCGCCTTGTCACCTTCGACCGGGTCTTCGATCAGCGTGCGCGTGAACGTCAACATGGCATTGAGACGTGCGTTGCTCGATGCGGTTTCGTGCGCAGCGGATTCGGCGAACTGGATCAACGCCGCGTCGCAACCATCGGTGACGAGACGCGCGCGGTAGTGCGCCGCCAGTTCCGGCGCAGGTGTCAGAACGCAGGCATGCAAGGCCACGAGCAGTCGCTCGGTGAGCGACAGGTCGGGCAGATGCGGATCGAACAGCGCGTCGTAGCTGCCCTGCGTGGCCGCAACCACTTTCTCGCGCTGGTGGCGCACTTCATAGGTACGGCCGCCGGGCCTGAGGCCGACGATGTGATCGACGAGGTCGTGGCTCGGCTTGTGGGTTGAAGGATGGTCTGCCATGTAATGACTCCTTGCTCGGGTGTGTTGTGATGGCTCAGGTGCGGGCGCGCGCATGCGCCTCGACCGCGCCGCGCAGAAAGCGCAGTACGGCGGGCCAGGATTCGGCGTCTGCGCGGGCGTTGTCGCGGTCATTGCCGCCGCTGGTGCTCACCTTGCCCGATACCGGGTGGGCGTAGACATGCTGCGTCGTGGGTACGTAGGGAAACAGGATCGAGTGTCCGGCACCCTCGTAGTCGAGCCACTGCACGTCGTGCGGATGCCTCACCTCGGCGAGCCGGTCGCGCACGATGGCCGAGAAGGTGCTCGACGGCCATGAGCCATCGTCGGTGCCCGACAACAGCATCACGGGGCCTTCGATGTTCTCCACGGGAATGCGGGCGCGCGCAATCGTTTCGGGGTCCTGCAACGCGGTGCGCATCGCGCGGTCATGGCGATGGGGCTCGGGACCTTCGTCGAACGGTTTCCAGCTTGCGGTGCGGTTGCCCTCCCACCAATGCCTGAGCGGCTGACCATCGAGCAGCCAGGTCGGGCCTTCGCGACCGACGCGGGGGTCGCTGGCGTTCTGGCCGCTGTGCACGAACGCGCTGGGCACGTAGGCCACGACGGCGTTTACTTCCCTTGGGAAGGTGGCGCCGAGCAGCAACGCGAGTTCGCCGCCGCGCGACTGACCGCTCACCGCGACGAAGTCGTTCTTCGGACGCAGATTCCGGCGCATCCACCGAAGGCCCTTCTGGAAGTATTCGAGCGGCGTGTTGGAGATGTACTCCGACAGCCCCGGGCCTTGAAATACGCCAGCGCCAGCGCCGCGAATCCGCGCGAAGCATAGAGCGCGGCGCGCGGCTCGTTGATGCCGCCGCCCGAGCCATTGAGAATCATCACCGCCGGATGCGGCCCCTCGCCCGCAGGCAGATAGAGCGTTCCCACGAGACCCTCCTCGCGCACCTCGCGGCGCGTCACGCCCGGTGCGACGAGACGCTGAATGAGTGTGGCCTCGACATGCGGCGTGTCGCCGTTGCCTTCGCTCACGTCATGCGCGCTGATGGTGGTGACCAACGCATCCGTCACCGGGCTGTTGAACAGCTCACGGCTTCTGGAATCCACGGGCGACTGCGACCAGATCAGGCCCATGCCATCGGCATGCGCATAACGGCTGCCTTCAAGCGGCTCGGCCCGTGCGAGATCGACCTCGCCACGCGCATCGGCGCGGTAGCGCGCATGGCTGCGCCACACCACGCCGCTGCGCCCGGTCTGCGTGTCGATTCCGATGACCGAGCCGGGTTCCGCGCCACCGACGACGATGCGCCTGGGCTCGTCGATCAGGGCGTCAGCGGGCGTGACCGCGACCTGCAGGCGGCTCATTACGGAGCGACCTTGGTGACCATCATTGCCGTGGTGCGGTCACTGGAAACGGGCGTGACCTTGAGGCCCTTCTTGGCGGCCCAGACATTGCGGTAGTGGAACAGCGGAATCACGCCCACGTCGTCCGACACCGTCTTGGCCGACTGCCGCAGAATCGCCTCGCGCTTGGCCGCATCGAACTCTTCGGTGGACTGCTCCAGTGCCTTGTCCACGGCCGGGTTGGAATAGTGTCCCCAGTTCGATGCGCCGAGGCCCTTCTTGCCGTCCACGGTCGCCAGGACGTTCACGAGCGCATAGCTCGCCTCGCCCGTACCGTTGCCCCAGGCGAGCATGCTCATCGCGTATTCGTTCTTGTTGGCACGGCCCGAATACACGGCCCACGGCACGACCTCGACCTGCGTCTTCACGCCGATGCGCGTCCAGAACTGGGCGACCGCCTGCGCGGTCTCGGGGCCTTGTGGATAGCGGTCGTTGGGCACGTGCATGGTCAGCTTGAAGCCTTCCGGGAAGCCCGCGTCGGCCAGCAGCTTCTTGGCTCGGGCCGCGTCGAACGGGATGTTCCTGATGTCCGGGTTGTAGCCGAAGGTGCCCTTGGGCATCCACTGGTTGGCCTCGGTCGCGGCGTCCTGCAGGATGCGGCTGGTGATTGCGCCGCGATTGATCGCGAGGCTCAGCGCTTCGCGCACGCGCTGGTCCAGCAGCGGGTTCTTGGCGAGAGGCTTGCCCGCGTTGTCCGTGATGTACTGGTTCTGCGCGGGATTGAAGGTGGGTTGCAGCAGCATCACGCGCAGGCCATCGTAGGGATAGACGGTCACGTTGGCGGCATTCTTCAGGCGCGCAAGATCCGAGACCGAGACCTTGTCGATCACGTCCACGTCGCCCGACAGCAGCGCAGCGGTGCGCGCGGCGGCGTTGTTCATGTAGCGGTAGTTCACCTTTTCCCAGATCGGCTTGTCGCCCCAGTAACTGCTGCTGCGCTCCATCACGACACGGTCACCCGGCGTGTACGACACCCATTTGTAGGGACCGGTGCCGACGACGGCCTTGCCTGCGTTGTAGTCCTCGGTGGAGGATTTCTCGCCCACATGCTTGCTCACGATGTGCACGGACGCGAGGTTCAGCGGCAGATCGGGATTGGGAATGTGGGTCTTGATGACGAGGGTGTGCGGGTCCTTCGCGGTGACCGATTCCACCGTGCGCAAATAGCCGGCGAACGTCGCCACGCTGCCGGGCACGGCGCGCGCACGCTGGTACGAGAAGATGACGTCATCGGCGGTGAAGGGCTTGCCGTCCTGCCACTTCACGTCCTTGCGAAGCCTGAATTCCCAGGTCTTGGGATCGAGGTTCTTCCAGCTCTCGGCGAGGCCAGGCTGCAGCTTGTTGTAGTTGTTCTGGACCAGCAGATCCCAGAAGTGCAGATCGACGGAGCGATCCCCCGCATGGTTGTTGAGTTGCGGGTCGAGCGAGGACAGCGGGTCGGCAAATGCGATGTTGAGGTTTTGCGCCTGCGCGGCCATTCCGGCGGACAGCAGCGCGGAGGCGAGGGTGGAGAGAATGATGCGTTTCATGGCAGGCTCCTTTTGAAATGGAATCGAATGAGATCGGTTTGAGTGCGGTTCAGGCACTCGCCACGTCGTTGAGATGGCAGGCGCTGAAGTGGTGGATGGCAATGCCCTTGAGCTGCGGGCCTCGACGGCGCAGCGCGGCATGGCGTGCGGACAGCGCGGATGAAAATGGCAGCCGCTCGGCGGATTCAGTGGGCTCGGAATCTCGCCCTTGATGGCGGAATAGCGCTTGTGGCGTGCCTTCATGTCAGGCACTTCGGCGAGCAGCGCCTGCGTGTACGGATGGTTGGGGCGTGCGAACAGTTCCTCGACGGCGGCCGATTCGATGATGCGCCCGAGGTACATCACCACCACGCGGTCCGAGACGTGTTCGACCACGCCGAGGTCATGGCTGATGAACAGGTAGGTGAGGTTCAACTGCTCGCGCAGATCCATGAACAGATTGAGGATCTGCGCCTGTATCGACACGTCGAGTGCCGCCACCGCCTCATCGCACACCAGCATCGATGGCTGCACCGCGAGCGCGCGCGCAATGCCGATGCGCTGGCGCTGGCCGCCGCTGAACTGATGCGGGTAACGGCTGCGCAGCGCGGGGTCGAGCCCCGCGCGTTCGAGCTGCGCACAGACGTAGTCGTCAAACCCCGCGCGATCCACGAGGCCGTGAATGCGCGCGGCCTCGCCCACGATCTCGTCGACGCGCAGACGCGGGTTCAGGCTCGCATACGGGTTCTGGAAGATCATCTGCACGGAAAGACGTGCGGCATGTTTTTCCGCTGACGTCATGCCCGCGAAATGGCGGCCATGGAGCAGCACCTCGCCGTCCGACGGCGGCAGCAGCCCCGCCGCCATGCGGCCCAGCGTCGATTTGCCGCAGCCCGATTCACCCACGAGACCGACGACTTCGCCGGGCTTCACGATGAGATCGACCCTGTCCACCGCGCGCGTGATTGGCGTCGGCTTTTCAAGGCCGATGCCTTGCAGCGCGCGGCTCACGATGCCGTCACTGTGTTCGCCAAAGCGTTTGCTGACGCCCTTGAGTTCGACCACGGGCGCGAACGCCGGAGTTTGCTGCTCGGAGGATGGCTCTTGCGCCGGTTTCATGCCTGGGTTCCTTGCACGGCGGGGTAGAAGCAGCGCACCTGCCTGCCCGGCAGCGGCTCGGTCAACCCGGGCTGCGCCGCGCATGCACTGCCGACACGCGGGCAACGCGCGGCAAAGGCGCATCCCTCCGGCAGATGCAGCAGATTGGGCGTCATGCCGGGAATCTGGTGCAGCCGCTGTCCGCGCCGGTTGTTGCTCGGCAGGCTGCCGATCAGACCGGCGGTGTAGGGGTGCAGCGGATGATCAAGCACCGCGTCCACGCTGCCTTGTTCGACGATGCGGCCCGCATACATCACGGCCATCTCGTCCGCGAGCCCGGCCACCACCGACAGGTCGTGCGTAATCCAGATCAGCGAGGTTCCCTGCTGCTGCACGAGCTTCTGCACTTCGGACAGGATCTGCGCCTGGATCGTCACGTCGAGCGCGGTGGTGGGCTCGTCCGCGATGATCAGGTCGGGCCGGTGCAGCATCGCAATCGCGATGGCCACGCGCTGGCGCATGCCGCCCGAGAGCTGGTGTGGATAGGCCAGCAGGCGCTCATCGGGGCTCGGAATGCCCATCATGGCGAGCGTCTCGCGCGAGCGTTCGCGCGCGGCGTCCTTGCTGACCCTGGCGTGCGCCTGCACCGCCTCGGTCATTTGCGTATCGACGCGCAGCACGGGGTTCAGCGTCATCATCGGATCCTGGAAGATCATCGCGATGCGGTTGCCCTGTAGCGCACGCAGCTCACGTGGCGACATCTTCGTGAGGTCGCGTCCCTGAAACAGAATCTCGCCACCGGCCACGCGGCCCGGTGGATCGACCAGACCCATGATCGAAAAGCCGGTCACGGATTTGCCCGATCCCGATTCGCCGACGAGCCCCAGAATGCGGCCGCGTCCGATGGTGAACGACACGTCGTCCACGGCCTTGAGCATGCCCGCGCGGGTGTCGAACACGGTGCGCAGATGGCGCACTTCCAGGGTCGGCACGGGAGTGGGGGTCGTGCCGTTCATTTCACGTTCCTCGGATTCAGGACGTCGCGCAGGCGGTCGCCCACCAGATTGATCGCGACGATGGTGATGAGCAGCGCAATCCCGGGATAGAAGCTGATCCAGTATTCGCCCGAGAGCATGTACTGGTAGCCGTTGGAGATCAGCAGGCCGAGCGATGGCTCGGTGACCGGCACGCCGAGACCCAGAAAGCTCAGCGTGGCCTCGAGCGTGATGGCGCGCGCGATCTGCAGCGTGCCGATGACGATCAGCGGCGGCAGGCAGTTGGGCAGGATGTGCCGGACCATGATGCGCCAGTTCGGAATGTCCTGGCATTGCGCGGCCTCGACGTATTCCTTGCGGCGCTCGACAAGCGCCTGGCCGCGTGCGGTGCGCGCGTAGTAGGCCCATTCGAGAATCACCAGCGTGAGCACCACATTGCCGACACCCTTGCCGAGCCAGGCGAGGATCATCATCGCGACGAGGATCGACGGAAACGACAGGATCAGGTCGACGAGGCGCATGATGACCGCGTCGATCCTGCCGCCCGCGTAGGCCGCGAGCAGGCCAAGCAGCGTGCCGATGACGCCCGCGATCAACGCCGAGCCGACGCCGACGATCAGGCTGATGCGCAGGCCGTAGAGAATCGCCGAATACAGGTCGCGGCCCTGGCCGTCGGTGCCGAGCATGTAGCGGAAGGTTTCGAGCCCGTTCATCGTGCCGGGCTTGAGGCGCGCATCCATCACGTCGAGCTGCATCAGGTCGTAGGGATTCTGCGGCGTGATCCACGGCGCAAGCAGCGCGGCGAGGATCAGCAGCACGGCGACGACGAGGCCGAACACCGCAAGGCGCGACTCGAAGAAATCGCGCAGGTGTTCGCGCCATGGCGATGCCTGTCTGGCGGGCACGGCGGGCGGCGTGACGGACGATGGCTGGGTGACGCGCTGGCTCATGCTGCTCCCTCCAGGCGCACACGCGGATCGAGCACCTTGTAGAGAATGTCGACGATGAGGTTGAGCGTGACGAACAGGCACACCACGACCACCAGGTAGGACACGATCACGGGCCGGTCGAGCGCGTTGATGCTGTCCAGAATCAGCTTGCCCGCGCCGGGCCACGAGAAGATGCTTTCGGTGACCACGGCGAACGCAATCGTCGAGCCCAGCTCAAGACCCAGCACGGTGACCAGCGGAATCATGGTGTTGCGCAACACATGCACGCCGATCACGCGCAGCGGCGACAGGCCCTTGGCGCGCGCAAACTTCACGAAATCCAGCGGCAGCACCTCGCGCACTCCGGCACGCGTGAGGCGGATCACGAGTGAGATCTTGAACAGCGACAGGTTGATCGCCGGAAGCAGCATGTGCTTGAGGCCGTTGGCCGTCAGGAACGACCATTGCGCGCCGAGCACTTCGACGGTGTCGCCGCGCCCGCTGGCTGGCAGCCAGCCCAGCGTCACGCTGAACGCCATGATGAGCATGAGGCCGACCCAGAACGTGGGCAGCGAAAAGCCCACGATGCTGCCCGCCATGATGGTCTTGGCGAACGCGTTGTCGGGATACAGCCCCGCGAACAGGCCCAGCGGCACGCCGATCAGCACCGCCAGCAGCAGAGCGGCCACGGCGAGTTCGAGCGTGGCGGGAAGGCGCTGCAAAATGAGCTGGATCGCCGGTACGTTGTAGACGAAGCTCGTGCCCAGATTGCCGTGCAACGCGCCGTTCAGAAAGCCGAGATACTGGCGCCACAGCGGCTGATCGAGACCGAGTTCGGCGATGATGCGCGCGCGCTCGATCTGGTCCACATCCTGGCCGATCAGGATGTCCACGGGATTGCCGATGGCATGCAGGCCGATGAAGACGATCACGGTCATCAACAGCACCACGAGAATCGCCTGCGTCAGGCGACGGATGAGCCAGCCGGTCATGTTGCGGCCTCTTGTGGCGGCGGCTCGGCGGGCGTCCACTCATCGCCGAAGACCTCGGGTTCCTCGAAGGTCTGGAGATTGTCGTAGTGCCATTCGATGTCTTCGGCATACAGCGTTCCCGCGATGCCCTGCGCGATGCGCTGCGCACCCACACTCACTGCGGGAATGTCGCCCGAGATCGTGCCCTGCGAGAGCGCGGCGGGATACGCGAACACGTGCACGCGCGAGAGGCCCGGGCATGCGCCGGGGACTTTTTCCATGAGCTCGAACGCGGGCCCGAGATCGGGCGAGTCGGCCAGTTCCTGGTCTTCCTCGCCTGCGGGATGCGTGAAGCGATCCTTCCATGCGCGCACGTGCGGAGCCAGCTTCGCGAATTCGGGACGCTGGCTCCAGTCGATGCGAAAGCCGGTCGAGAAGATCAGGAAGTCGAAACGGAAAACGCCCTTGTTGGTGACCGCGCGGATCTCGTCGTTCGTCCATTGCAGATCGAGAATCTGCGTGCCCAGATTGAAGCGCGCATTTTCATGGCGCGATACGCGCAGGGTGCTGCCACGCGGCGGCGGCACCTGCTGCACGTTGATGTAGTGGCGGATCTTCCACTTCCACGCGTCGGGCAGATTCAGATGACCGTGCGTGAGCCCCGGACTGCCCGCTCCCTTGCCCTTGTTGACGCGCGGAATGTCGCTACGGCGGATCAGCAGATCGACGCTCGCGGCGCCGCTCTCCAGCGCCGTGGCCGCGCTGTCCATGGCCGAGGCACCCGCGCCAACGACGCCAACCCGCTTGCCCTTGAGCATGCCGTAGTCCATTTCATCGGACGAATGCGCCCATGCCCGGCGTGGCAAATTGTCGGCGATGGGCGGAACCCAGGCGCCGCCCAGGCCATCGCGTCCCGTGGCCAGCACCACGTGACGCGCGAGCACCCGGCGCGGTCCGTCCGGCGTCTCGAGGTCGAGCTGCACCACGCCATCGGCACCGCGCGGCAGCACCGACAGCAGCGTGTGCTGGTTGTGCACCTCGAGCGCCAGCACCTTGCGATACCAGCGCAGATAGTCCATCCATTGCAGGCGCGGAATCTTGTCGAGCTGTTCCCAGGCATCGGTGCCGAATTGCGATTCGAACCAGGCGCGAAAGGTGAGCGACGGTTTGCCGAGCGCGGGACCGGTGAGCGACTTGGGCGAGCGCAGCGTTTCCATGCGCGCGGTCGTGGCCCATGGGCCTTCAAGGCCCGCAGGCGCGCGGTCGAAGATCGGCGCACGCACGCCGAGGAACTGGAGCGCGGCAGAGGTCGCGAGACCGCCCATGCCAGCGCCGATGATGGCAACGGGCAGCACCGGCTGGCCGTTCACCTCGGTGTCCGGCAGCCAGTTCTTCGCGGGCAGGTCGAGCCACGCGAGATCCTGGGCAACGCGCGCTTCGAGTTGTTCGAGTCCGTGCGGCGGGGCGGCGGTCGGTGGAGTCATGGGAGATCTCTGCTTCTTCCTGTTCGTGATGGGCAGCAAGCGGCGCGGCGCTTTGCAGCAGCAATTCGGCATGCCGCGCGGCGTCGTGGCGCACAAAGCCCGGCAGCAGGGCCTGCGCGGCCTCGGCCAGTGCGCCAATGAGCGCCTGCATCGCGGCAGTGATGGGCGCGGTCTGCGGTGACACCACGCCGAACAGGAATGGAATATGAGTGTCGATGGCACGCACCACCACGCCCGAGAGCGGCAGGCCGAGCGCGCTGACCGGCTCGAGCACCGAGACGCCCAGTCCGGCGCGCACGGCGGCCATGGCATTGACGGATGAATTGGTGTTGATGAACGGGCGCGTGCCCACGCCGGACTTACCGCCGGCTGCGGCAAACGCTTCGTCGAGCCGACCGAGCAGGCGATAGGGATTCGCCAGGGTGATGACGCGCCGCTGCGCGAGGTCGGCGAGCGCGACGGTGGAACCACGCGCCAGCGGATCCTGCTCGGGTAGCACGGCAACGCACGGAGCCTCGGCAAGCCAGTGCACCTGCAACCCGCGATGCTCGAGCGGAAGACTGGTCACGCCCATGTGCGCTGCGCCCGTCAGCACGCCTTGCGCCACCCGCTCGGGGACGCGCTGCGCAACTGGATCTGCGCTGCGGCAGCACTGTCGCCACGCTTTTCGAGCAGCGCGAGCGCCGCGGGAATCAGCCCGGCCGCGAGCGCCGAGGTCGCGAGCACGTGCAGCGGCCGCGCCACGCCATGTTCGATTTCCTTCGCACGGCGGCGAATCTGCTGAAGGCTTTGCAGCGCATGCTCGACATCCTCGAACAGCAGAAATGCCTGCTCGGTGGGCGAGACGCGCGGGCCGTTGCGGCTGAACAGCGGGTAGCCGATGGCGGCTTCGAGTTCCTGAACCAGACGCGTGACGGCGGGTTGCGAGCGGCCCAGCACCCGACCGGCTGCGGTAACGCTGCCCGTGGACATGACCGCGGCAAAGGCTTCGAGTTGTCGGAGTTCCATCGTGGGTTGTTGACTATGCTCAATGCAAATTCTGAATCATCAAGAATGTGATTCACAAATAATAAAAACGCATAAGTAAAAACCCGTGCCAACCGGCTCGCGCGTGTAGGCCGAATGCCCCTTGATCCGGACGGCGGGCCAGCGGGTAACATCAATCCATGCATTCCAGCTCCGCACGCGACATCCTTCTGGCCTACGCCATCGAAACCGCCGCCCCCAACGAGGCACTGCCCAGTGCCGAGCGCTGCGCCGCAATCACGCAGGACACCCTGCATGCCATCGGCAACCCGAACACCAGGGGCGGCTCGGCCAGTCGCGAGCAGTTCCTGGCCTTCGTGGAGCAGCGGGCGCAGCGCATCATTGCCGCGAGCCAGTTGCCCGAGGAGATCCGCCAGGTCTGGAAACACGCGCCCGGCCTGGCGCGCTGGGTGCCGTTCGCCGTGCTCGCGGGCGCGCTGGTGACCGGCTTTGCCATGCATCGCATCACCAACCCGCATCGCGTGGACTTGCTCGCGCCTTCGCTGCTGGGCATCGTGCTGTGGAATCTGCTGGTCTATGCGTGGATGCTGGTGAGCGCGGTGCGCTCGGTTTTGCGCCCCCGACGCAGCGCACCCGTGGTGCTTCAGGCTGCGAATGCGTCGTCGTCGGCTGCATCTTCCGGCGACGCCGTGACGGGTGGCTGGCGCGGAAAACTGCGCGCGCGCCTGCCGGCCGCCGGTGGCGGCTTGCGCAAGATGGCGCTGAGCTTCGAGCGCAACTGGTGGCAGGTCGGCGCCAGGACGCGCCACGCACAGTGGCTGCTGTGGCTGCATCTGGGCGCGGCGATGATGGCGTTGGGCGCGCTCCTGTCGCTGTGGATGACGGGACTCACCAACGAGTATCAGGTGGGCTGGGAGAGCACGTTTCTCTCGGCCACGAGCGTGCAGCAACTGCTGAATTTCATTTTCGCGCCGGTGCAATGGCTGTTCGGCGTGCCGCCCTGGTCGCTCTCCGAAATCGAATCGCTGCGCGGCTGGGTCAACAGCACGGGCAGTCACGCGAATTCACACAACGCGGTGATGATTGCGCCTGCGGCTGGTGGGTCGATGTTCGTCAACGCCTCATGGGGCAAGCAATGGGTGATCGCCTACACGGCCCTGCTCGGGATGCTGGTGGTCGCGCCGCGCCTGCTGTTCGCGCTGTATCAGGGCGTGCGCGTCTGGTGGCTCGCGCGCCATGTGCAGTTGCCGCTCACTCAGCCTTATTTTCAGAACCTGCAACGCGACTTCGGCGGGCTTGCCGTCACCCTGCATGTGCTGCCCTACAGCTTTGACATCAGCGCCGAGCGCAAGGCGGTGATCGAATCCTGGATCGCCACGCAATATGGCGCGGGCGCGCATCTCGTGATCGAGCCCGCGCTGGCCTATGGCGCAGCGCTGCCGTCCGCGTCATCCGTTGCGGGCAAGCGCGAGGACACCGCCGCCGTGCTGCTCATCAACATGGCCGCCACACCCGAAACGGAAATCCACGGCGAACTGCTGCAAGCCGCCCGCGAGCGCTGGGGCCAGCATGCAGCGATCTGGCTGTGGACGCAGGACTTCGCCGAGCGCAACACCGGCGCTCCGAAACGCGTGCAGGAGCGGCGCGAGCTGTGGGGGAGTTCGTGCGCAATGCGGGGCTTTCGGCGGTGTGGGTGCCGTGAAGGCACGCCACGATCACTCTGGGGTCGGTGCGGGCGCTGGCCTAATTCTCGCGAGTGATTTCTTCAGCCGTTCTGCCGCCTGCCATATGTCATAGGCGGCTTGCTGGGACAGCCAGACGCTCGCATCTCCTCCCCGGTTCTTGCCGAGCCATGCCTCCAGCCGCAGCGCCATTTCGGGCGAGATCGCCGCGTGACCATGCAGCACCCGCGAGAGCGTGACCCGTCCTATGCCCAATTGTTCTGCCGCTGCGGAGACAGTCAGTTCCAATGCCGGAAGCACATCGTCACGCAACGTGATGCCGGGATGCGGGGGATGGGACATGCGGGTTGTCATGGTTTCAACTCTCTATTCAGTCTTCAGTGGTAGTCGAGGTAGTCGACAAGAATGGCGTCTTCACCGTCGAAAGAGAAAATCACTCGCCAGTTTCCGTTTACCGATACTGACCAAAATTCGGTCAGATCCCCACGCAGTGGGTGCAGATTCCAGCCCGGAAGATTCATGTCCTGCGCCACTTTGGAAAGGTCCAGTCTGAAAAGCAGTCGCGCTAGTCTGGGCGCGTGAGCGGGGATAATTCCCGCTTTGGTTCCATAAAGGAAAAACGCTTCCAGGCCTTTGTGGCGAAATGACTTGATCATCGAACATTGCTCGGTCTGGCTATATGAATTGTATCGTCAGAAGATACAGATTTGGATTGAATCTCCCAATCGACGCAGGGCGCAATTTCTTGGCATCGAGAGGAAACGCCAACCCTAAATGAACACCCGTAGGAAGCACACGATGCGCGTCAGTGTTCGGTTTCGCTCTCTCGATTCCACGATGCGTTGTAATCTGTAGTTGTTCCAGACGATCAATCGTTTTATGCCCAACCAAAACATTTCCGATACTCCGGCGACTACGACTTCATCGAGCATGAGCAGCGACCGCCAGATCCAATGGTGCCTGCTCTCGCACACCAACATCGGCAAGACCTCGCTCACACGCACGCTGCTCGCCGACGACGTGGGCGAGATCCAGGATGCGGCGCACGTCACCAGCCAGTCGCAGCGCTATCTGCTGCAATCCGATGCGCAAGGTGACCAGCTCTGGCTTTGGGATACACCGGGTTTTGGCGATTCGGTGCGGCTGTATGAGCGGCTCAGGCAACAGGGCAATCCGCTCGGCTGGTTTCTCTCCAACATCTGGGACCGCTGGCGCGACAAGCCGTTCTACATGAGTCAGCGCGCCTTGGTCGCGGCGCGCGATCACGCCGACGTGATGCTGTATCTGGTGAACGCTGCGGAAGATCCGGCGGATGCGGGCTACTGGGAGGCCGAGATGCGCATCCTGCAATGGATGGACAAGCCGGTGATCATCCTGCTCAACCAGATCGGCAGCGACACCACGCCCGAGCAGACCGCTGCCGACCTCGCGCGCTGGCGCGCGGCAGTGCAGCCATTCAGCGGCATGGTGCACGACGTGTTGGTGCTCGACGCGTTCACGCGCAGTTGGTGGCATGAGCGGCGCATGTTGCAGAGCATCGCTCCGCTGCTGCCCGCCGCGAAGCTGCCCGCCTACGAACGCCTGCTGGCAGCGCGTGAAGAACGCCAGCGCGCGAGCGAGGAGTCGAGCCTCAGGGCGCTGGCCGAGCAATTGATTCGCTCGGCAACCGCGCAGGAAATGCTGCATCAGGGCGAGGCCCGGTTCTGGGAACGTGCGCTCGGCAAGATCCAGCAGAAGCTCAGGCCATCGCAGGAAGAGCTGCCGCCCGAAACGCGCGAGGCCATGAAGCGCCTGCTCGCCACGCTGCAGAAGGCCGATGCAGATGCCACGCGTCAATTGCTGAGGGTGCATCAGCTCGATGGCGATGCGGCCAGCCAGATCCAGCAGCAGCTCAAGAGCGATCTGCAGATCACCACGCCCAACGATCCGCGCGCCGCAAGCCTATGGGGCGCGCTCACGGCGGGCGCCGCTACAGGACTCGGTGCCGATCTGATGGCCGGTGGCATGACGCTCGGGACCGGCGCCCTCGTCGGCGCGCTGGTCGGCGCGGTCACGTTTGCGGGCGCGGCGTGGGGCGCCAACAAGATGTTCGATCAGGAGTCGCAACGCTTCCGGCTGTCGGGCGACTATCTCACCGCGCTCGCATCGCAGGCCTTGCTCAAGTATCTGGTGATCTCGCACTTCGGCCGGGCAGGGGCCGCTACAGCGCGCCATCCGCCCCGCAGCAATGGAACGCAGCCGTCCAGCAGGCAATCGAACATCACCAGGCGGATTGGGAGGCGCTGTGGAGCCGCATTCAGGCGCAGTTGCCCACCGACGCGGCAACCATCAGTCCCGTAAAAGCGGCGGATCTACCTGCGCCGTCCGCAGAGGCCGATCTGCAGGCCGTGCAGACGCTGCTGCGCCGCTGCCTCGACGAAGCGCTTGAGAGGCTTTATCCGTCGCTCAAGAACTGACGGTTGAGCGAGAGAGTCAGGCGGCTTTCCGTCTTCAACGCGTCGGTCGCAGCATTTCTTCAAGCACCTGCGGCAGATCATTGAATCCACCCGGTGTGTCGAAGCGCTCGCCGTTCACGTAGAACGTGGGCGTCCCATTCACGCCGCTGCGCAGGCCGCTGTCGATGTCGCGGCGAATGCGCTGCTCGAACGCGTCGGTTTGCATTGCCTGCTTCAGGTCGTCGGACGAGAGCCCGAGCGAGTTCACCAACTCGACATAGAAACTTTCACCGAGCGAACGCTGATTTTCATACAGCGCATCATGCGCTTCCCAGAATTTGCCGTGCTTGGCGGCGAACTCAGCCACCACGGCTGCGCTCTGCGCCTGCGGGTGCATGTCGACAAGTGGGAAGTTGCGAAACACCAGGCAGACGTCGTCGCCAAATTTCTGCTGAATCTGCTGGACCAGTGGGTAGGCCGCGCCGCATGCGGGACACTGGTAGTCGCCGTATTCAACCAGCACGATGGGCGCTTTGGGATTGCCGGCGACGTGATCGTCAGCGCTGACGGGCATGTGGAGTGTTGACATGTTCGGGCTCTCTCTGGTGGGATGGGTTATGAGTTCTGGCCGAGCTTGTCGAGTGCGTCGATGACGCCATCGACACCGGGATTCACGGCCACGGGTGAGAGGTAGCTCCAGGCGATCTTTCCATCGGCATCGATCACGTAGAGCGCTCGTTTGCTTGAACCGGCCTTGTCGTCATAAGCGCCGTAGATGCGCGAGACCTCGCCCTTGGGTTCAAAGTCGGCGAGCAGATCGAAATGCAGATTGCGATCCTTGATGAAGGCCTGATGGCACCACACGCTGTCCACCGAGATGCCGACAACCTGCGCGTTCTTCGCCTTCAACAGGGCATGGCCTGATTGAAAACCGCCAGCTCGTCACCGCACACCGGGCTCCAGTCTGCGGGATAGAACACCAGCACCACCGGGCGTCCGCGCAATTCGCTCAAGGCAAGGGATTGATCGGGGTTGCGCGCAAGGAAAAATCCGGTGCCGCCGTGCCTGCGGACAGGATTTCACGGGCTTGCGCGTTGGGGGAATTGGACATGCGTGCGTGCTCCTTGCAATGAAAATGCATCGGCGCGCCAGCACGCGCAATGCATGTGCATAAAAGAGCATCATAGGGAGCTGCTGCGCATTCCACCTGTCAGCGAATGCCGCCTTCACCTTCATATTGGCTCTGACCGTCCTGAATAAAGTTGACACCTTGGACTTGCAAAAAAGGCAAGCGAGATGGAATCAGAGATCAAACGTACGCAGCGCGACTACACGCTGGCTTTTAAGCTGGCGGTGGTGGAGCAGGTAGAAAAAGGCGAGCTGACATACAGACAAGCGCAAAGCAAATACGGCATTCAGGGGAGATCGACCGTGTTGGTGTGGTTGCGCAAACACGGGCGACTGGGCTGGAGTGTTGGTGCATCATCTGCTGCCATGCGGATAGATAAAGAACCTCAGCCACTCACGCCTGAGCAACGGATCAAGGAGCTTGAAGTACAGCTCAAGGATTCTCAGCAGAAGGCGCAATTGTTTGAAGCAGTGATCGATGTGCTTCGCAAAGACTACGGAGTGCGTGTCGTAAAAAAGCCTTTGGGCAAGTTCTCCAGGAAAAACTCGTCCAAGGACTGAGTGTGAGCAGAGCTTGCCAACACATGGGCATGAGCCGTCAGGCGCATTACCAGGGCTGCCAGCGCCACGCCGCGCGCATGAACCAGGCCCAGACGGTCGTGCAACTTGTTGAACACGAGCGCATGCGCCAACCCCGGGTGGGCACGCGCAAGCTCCAGAAAATGCTGGAGGTTCCGCTACAGAAGGCGGGTATAGCGATGGGACGGGACGCGCTGTTTGATGTGCTGCGCAACGCCAGAATGCTTGTTGCGCCAAAGCGGGCCTATCACAAGACAACTCACAGCCATCATCGCTTCAGGCGCCACCCGAACCTGCTCAAGGGCGGGCCACAGCAGGAGCAGGCCACAAGAAGCGAGCAAGTCTGGGTGGCGGACATCACCTACCTGCCCACGCAGGGAAAGTTCGTCTACCTGAGCCTGATCACAGACGCCTACTCACGCAAGATCGTGGGCTGGCATGTCCACGCAAGCCTGCAGACGCAGGAAGTGGCGCAGGCGTTCAAGAACGCATTGAAAGCACGACAAAGCCAGCAACCACTGACGCATCATTCGGACAGAGGCATTCAATACTGCGCAGACTACTACCAGGAGTTGCACAAGCGTCACGGGGTGACGTGCTCGATGACCGATGGCTACGACTGCTACCAGAATGCACTGGCCGAGCGGGTCAACGGAATCCTGAAAGGTGAGTTACTACTTCAAAGGCCAGCCGATCTGGCCCAGGCCAGGCGAATGGTGAAGGAGTCCGTGCAGATATACAACTGCGAGAGACTGCACACATCGCTGAAAATGCAGACGCCCGATGCTGTGCACCGGGCGTCTATGGCTGAATTACTCCGGAATGTTCAACCGTCTAAAGTGTCAACGTAATTTAGGACGGGTCACTCACGACTGCGGCGGCACGTCCTTCCACTCGCCGGTGGCGAGCCCCTCGATCGAATACGGCCCAATGGCCGCGCGAATCAATCGCAATGTGGGATGCCCGATGGCCGCCGTCATGCGCCGCACCTGGCGGTTGCGGCCTTCGCGGATGATGAGTTCGATCCAGCAATCGGGAATGTTCTGTCGCACGCGGATCGGCGGATCTCGCGGCTCGAGCCATGCGGGCGTGTCGATGCGACGCGCGCTCGCCGGCTGGGTCGGGCCGTCGTTGAGTGTCACCCCTTCGCGCAGGCGCTGCAGCGCGGCCTCCTCGGGAATGCCTTCCACCTGAATCAGATAGGTCTTCTCCATCTTGAACTTCGGGCTCGAGATATGGGCCTGCAGCAAGCCGTCGTTGGTGAGCAGCAGCAGTCCTTCGCTGTCGGCATCGAGCCTGCCCGCGACATACACGCCCGGCACGTCGATGAACTCCTTCAGACCGCGCCAGCGGCCCTCGGGCGTGAACTGGCTGAGCACGCCATAGGGCTTGTTGAAGCACAGCAAACGCGCGGGCTCACTGTTGCTGCGCTGCGGCTCGCCGCGCAGGCGTTGAGTCGGGCGGTGGAGTGTCGGTTTGCGTGGAGAAAAATTCATCGTCGGGAAATCAGGGAGCCATCGTCGCGTGCCTGTTGTTAAGCCGTATCGCGAACGCGAAAGCGTTGAACGCGCTCGTGGGATTATCCGCGCATGGCTGAATTCTGATCGTGCAACGTGACGCTGTGGGCTGTGAGCTTGGTTGTTTTCGCTGTATGCCTTTCCCGAAAAGACAGCGAGGGTTTGGGGATTCGGCATAGCTAGTTTCGCGGCCTTCGTCGTCGCTTGGGCCTACGATTTCAGCTTGATGGTGATTTCGCCTCAAGACATGATGATGAACTTGTAAATCAAAATGGGTCATACGTTGCGATCCCTGATACTGCAAGTTAGGGTACGCGGGAGCAAACAGTTGTAAAGGGGGTCGAAGAATGCAGAAATGGACACAGACCGAGGCGATAGCCTTCGAGTGCGCCTGTGAGGTCATCACCGACCTTCGCGCAATCCTCACCGGACAGATTGCCGATGAAACCAGGAAAGAAAACCCCGACGCCAAACTTATCGCTAGCCTGCGCGATGAGCGTTCGCGGTTGTTCCGCGAACGCGCCGGGCTGAGCGTCAAAGACCAGGCAACTTTGGCCCGCGTGCGGGCCGAATATGGCGCGCATGTGCGTTCCTGGCGGGCCAAACATAATATGGTGGCCGTGTAGTGCATGACCCGAAATCGAGAGCAATACAGGTCGGCCACTTGCTCGACGGTCTTCTCCTTGAATTCTGGCGAAAATCTCTGTGCACTCGTTTGTCTACCTGACCAGGGCAGTCCCGTTCAGGCACGCCGGATCTATGAGGACAAATATCCGTCGCGATGAATGCCGCGGGTTCCCGTGGTCTAAGGAACCATTTCGAGCTGCATCACGATCATGTTGACCAGCGTGTTGACCGTGGGGCGACCGGTCTCGATCACATAGTGCGAGGCCGCGCGGTAGAGCGGATCGCGTTCGGCGTGGAGATCGCGCAGGCGCTGTAGCGGATTCGTCACCTGCAGCAGCGGGCGAGCCTTGTCGTGACGGATGCGCTTGAAAATTTCGTCGGGTGCGGCGCGCAGGTACATGACGCTGCCACCGTGGGCAAGCAGATTGGCGCGGTTGTCCTCGCGCAGCACGGCACCGCCGCCGGTCGAGAGGATCATGTCGCCGGGCCGCGACGTCAGTTCGGCGAGCAGGTCGGCTTCGCGCTTGCGAAAGGCCTCTTCGCCCTGTTCTTCAAAATATTGGCGGATTGATGAACCGAGCACTTCTTCAAGGCGCTGGTCGAGATCGATGAACGGCACCTCGAGGCGGCGCGCAAGCTGACGTCCCACGGTGGATTTTCCGGAGCCGGGCATGCCGACCAAAGAGCAGCGCTTGCGCATGGTGAGAAAGTCATCCTGTCTGAATCTGATGGCCTGAGTTTATCGGTCTTGTCGGCGTGCGCTGACATGTAAGGACAAGCATCCCCGTCCAAAATGCCCGCATGAGTTCTTCATTCAAACAACGCGTCCTCGATTGGGGCAAGGCAGGCTATGCGGTGATCGAGCCGCTGGTGCGGGCCGTGCATCTGTGGCTGGATGCCGAGGGTTTGCGCATGAGCGCGGCCATGTCGTTCTACGGCATGCTGAGTCTCGCGCCGCTGTTGCTGGTGCTGGTCGGTGTGCTCAGCTGGTGGATCGATCAGTCGTATCTGGAGACCAATCTGCTCGCCCAGGTGAGCAGTGTCGTGGGCGAGCGCGGCGCGGAAGTGGTGCGCATGGCGCTGTCGAGCGCGCGCAATCCGGCGGAGGGCTGGTTCGCGTCGATTGCCGGTTTTGTGCTGCTGCTTTCGGGTGCGTCGGGCGTGTTCGTGGAATTGCAGAACTCGTTGCAGCAGTTGTGGAACAACGGACGCGAGCCGGTCAAGACCGAAAAGCCGGCATGGTGGAACATGGCTTCGCTGCGTCTGCGCGGCCTTGCCTACGTCATGGCCATCGGCTTTCTGTTGCTGATCTCGCTCGTCGTCTCCACCGCGATCAAGGTGGTCGCGACCTGGGCCAGCGCAAAGCTGCCATTTGGCTCGGGGTGTTGCTGCAATTCATCAACGAGCTGATCGCCTTCGGCGTGGCGATGGCGCTGTTCGTCGGCATGATGCGCATTGGCGGACCGGCTGCGCCCCGTTTGCGCTTTCTGTGGATCGGCGCGTTTGTCGGCGCGATCCTGTTCACGGGCGGAAAGCAGGCGTTGGCGTTTTATCTTTCGACGGCGGCGGTGGTTTCGGCCTATGGCGCGGCCGGTTCGCTGGTGGTGCTGCTGATGTGGATGTATTTTTCCGCCGCCGTGCTGCTTTTCGCGGCCGCCGTGGCGCGCGCGCTGGAGCAGGAAGAAGAGGAAAAGCGGCAGAAAACTGCGCCCCTTCCGCCCAATGGCGCGCGGCTTGCCTAACTTCCAGGTGACTCTTGGGTCGCCGCAGATTCGCGCAATTATTTACACTATTTACAAATATCGGTGTCCCGGTGTCATCAATGGCCGTTAATCTTTGCGCCGACTAGCTGTTGTCTATCAAAGACCTCGGTTAGACAGTCGTCAGCGAGGATTTTTTGCCTATGGATTTGAACTCGACCGCACCGGTGGCGCCACCCACGCACGCTGGCGGTGTGTCCGCACGCTGGATCTGGGTTGCCCTTGTGGCGTTGGTGCTGTGCATGGTCACGCTCGCGGGTGTCTGGATGCTGCTGCCAGCCTTCGGCTTGGCGCAGACCGCCGGGACGGCGCAGTCGGCGGCGCCGCAAAAACCGGGTTCTGCTGACCGTGGCACGGCCCAGATTCGCACCAAGGCCGCCGACGTGGCCCAGGGCATACAGGCGCCCGAATTCATGAATCACAACGGCAGCACTCTCAGGCTGAACGCGCGCTAGGCTTTCACGCGAGGCCGGTGGCCCGGAAGCGGCCTGGCCGTGGTCAGCCTGCCGCTTTCTTTCTGGTTACTTCTCCACGAACGCGCGTTCGATCACGAAGTCGCCCGGCGTGGTCGTGTTGCCTTCCTTGAAACCACGCTTTTCCAGCAGTTCCTTCAATTCGGCCAGCATCGCGGGGCTGCCGCACAGCATCACCCGGTCCGTCTCGGGATTCAGCTCGGGCAGGCCGATGTTCTGCGGGAACTTGCCTTCGTTGATCTGCGTGGAGATGCGGCCATGGTTGCGGAACGGCTCGCGCGTGACGGTCGGGTAGTAGATCAGCTTGTCCTTGGTGATTTCGCCGAGGAATTCGTGCCCGGGCAGTTCCGTCTCGAACAGATCCTGGTAGGCCAGCTCGTTGCTGTGACGCACACCGTGCACCACCACCACCTTTTCATAGCGTTCGTAGGTCTCGGGGTCGCGCGCAACGGCCAGCCAGGGCGCGAGGCCGGTGCCGGTGCCGATCAGATACAGGTTCTTGCCGGGCAGCAGGTAGTCGATCAGCAGCGTGCCCGTGGGCTTCTTGCCCACGATGATGGTGTCGCCGACCTTGATGTTCTGCAGCTTGGACGTGAGCGGACCATCGGGCACCTTGATCGACAGGAATTCGAGGTGCTCCTCATAGTTCGGGCTGGCGATGGAATAGGCGCGCAGCAGGTTCTTGCCGTCCACCTTCAGGCCGATCATGGTGAAATGGCCGTTGGAGAAACGCAGCGAGGTGTCGCGTGTGGTGGTGAAGGAGAAAAGGCGGTCGGTCCAGTGATGTACCGACAGGACACGTTCTTCAAGAAATGCACTCATGTTCGTTGAACTTAAAAACAAACCAGGCAGGAAAAAAACAATGCCTGCCTTCAAGGGCGCTTGGGAGCGCGGGAGTGGATTGGTGAGGCGCTGATAGCCATTGCCTGGCTCCCGACAGTGAATCCAGCGCGACGAAAGTTTGATATTTTCAGGTAAATACCAACTTCCGGGTACATTTCAAGGCCATCTCTTGAGATGAATTAGTGATAAGGTGAATAACGATGCAGGCATACAAATGGACTTCCTTGCGCTGGACTCTGCCTTTGGCTGCCTGCGCTCTGGTATCGAATTCTTTCGCCGCCGAGGTCATCAAGATCGGCGAAATCAATAGCTACAAGGCCCAGCCAGCGTTTCTCGAGCCCTATAGAAAGGGCATGGAACTGGCAATAGAGCAAGTCAATAAATCCGGTGGCATCGCGGGCAAGCAGCTCAAGCTGGTGATCCGCGACGACAACGGCACGCCGGGCGATGCGGTGCGCGCCGCCGAGGAGCTTTACGCCCGCGAGAAGATCGACGTGCTCACGGGCAGCTTTCTGTCGCACGTGGGGCTCGCGCTGACCGACTTCGCCAAGCAGAAGCAGCGCTTCTTTCTTGCGTCCGAGCCGCTGACGGACAAGATCGTCTGGGCGGACGGCAATCCCTACACCTACCGCCTGCGCGCTTCGACCTATATGCAGGTCGCCATGCTCGTGCCCGAGGCGGTCAAGCTCAACAAGAAGCGCTGGGCAATCGTCTATCCCAATTACGAATACGGTCAATCCGCGGTCGCCACCTTCAAGAAGCTCATGAAGGAAAAGCAGCCGGACATCGAATTCGTCGCCGAACAGGCACCCGCGCTGGGCAAGATCGATGCCGGCAGTGTGGTGCAGGCGCTCGCCGATTCCAGGCCGGACGCGATCTTCAACGTGCTGTTCGCGGCAGATATGGGCAAGTTCGTGCGCGAAGGCAACACGCGCGGCCTGTTCAAGGGCCGCGAGGTGGTGGGGCTGCTGACCGCCGAGCCCGAGTATCTCGATCCGCTCAAGAAAGAAGCCCCCGTGGGCTGGACCGTGACGGGCTACCCGTGGTATTCGATCAACACGCCCGAGCACGCGGCCTTCCTTAAAGCCTATCAGGCCAAGTACAAGGATTACCCGCGCCTTGGCACCATCGTCGGCTACAACGCAATCCAGTCGATAGCCGCAGGCCTGCGCAAGACCAATGGCAGCGCCGACACGGCCAAGCTGGTCGAGGCATTCAAGGGGCTGGAGGTCGACACGCCGTTTGGTCGAATCACCTATCGCGCACAGGATCACCAGTCCACGATGGGCGCGTATATCGGCAAGACGGCCTACGACGCCAAGCTCGGCAGGGGCGTGATGGTGAACTACCACTACGCCGACGGCAAGGACTACCAGCCGAGCGACGAGGAAGTGAAGAAGCTGCGCCCGGCCGCCGCGCAGTAGACACCAGTTCGCTCCGCCAGACCAGTGCTGGCGTCAATCGCCGCGCGAGCCCCGGGCTTATTGGGCATCGTGAAAGATGATGCCAAGCGTGTGCCGCATCCCGGATCGAACGCGGCTCACGCCGTGGCGCAGGTTGACCCGGTAGCTGCCTCTGGTTCCCTGAACCGGGCGCTGGTGAACCGCAAACGCCACCGCATCGCCGCGTTGCAGCGGCACGACCTCGACCCGGCTTTGCATGCGCGGCCGCTGCTCGGTCAGCACGAATTCCCCGCCGGTGAAGTCCTCTTGCGGATCGGATAGCAGAATCGCGACCTGTAGCGGAAACGCGAGATCGCCGTAGAGATCCTGATGCAGGCAGTTGTAGTCACCGGCCCGGTATTGCAGCAGCAGGGGCGTGGGCCGTAGCTGCCCTGCGCGGTGGCACATCTCCAGATAGGTCGCATGGCTGTCGGGGTAGCGCGTCGGCAGCGCCATGCGTACATTCCAATGGTTGGCGACCTGTGCGAGGCGGGGATAGAGCGCCGTGCGCAGCGCGGAAACAAGGCCCGGCAAGGGGTACTGGAAATAGCGGTATTCCCCTTTGCCAAAGCCATGCCGCGCCATGCGGACGTGGCTGCGGAACAGCGTCTCTTGCGGGTACATCCCGGCAATGCTTTGGCACTCCTCGACGGACAGAAGCCGTTGCAGCACGGCGCAACCCTGCTCGTCCAGTTCCGCGGACAGCGCACTCCAGTCGTAGCGCGAAATCCGCTGCTCGGCGCAGGGCGGGTGGGTGTTTTTGTGGGTCGGTATCACGTGAGGTCCTTGGTGGGCTGCTGCGTTTATAGCGACATGGCCAGGCGCGCGCTGGCATGTTCCGGACCTCGTTTTTTTGCGGATCAATGCGCGTGCGCGCCTGCCACGATCTCCCTCAGCCTGAATTTCTGGATCTTCCCCGAAGGCGTCGCGGGCATTTGCTCCAGCAGGTGCAGTTTTTCGGGATGTATTGCAACGCCACGCGCTCGTTCTGCAGGAAAGCGCGCAGATCATCGAGTGTGAGTTTCGCACCCGCACGCACAACGACGACCGCGCATGCGCGTTCGCCCAGCCGCTCGTCGGGGTAGGCGACGATGGCCGCGTGCTGTATGTCGGGGTGGCGGTAGAGCAGCGATTCGATTTCCACCACCGGAATGTTTTCACCGCCGCGAATGATGACGTCCTTGCTGCGACCGGTGATGCGAATGTAGCCTTGCTCGTCCTTGTAGGCGAGGTCGCCGGTATCGAACCAGTCGTCGGCATCCGTGGCGTTGAGATGCGGGCGCTTGAGGTAGCCGCCAAAGTTGGAGCACGAACGCAGCAGCAGCTTGCCTTCCTGTCCGGCCGCAAGCGCCGTGCCGTCGAGGTCCGCGATCCTGATTTCCACGCCTGGCAAGGGCTTGCCGTCGGTGTGCACCGAGCGCTCGTCGTCGTCTTCGGGCAGGGTGGTGGTGACCGCGCCGTTTTCCGTCATCCCCCAGGCCGAGATGATCTTCGCGCCAAGCGCTTTGCGCGCCTTCTCGACCAAGGGCCGGGAATCGGTGCGCCTGCGCTCAGAAAGGTGCGCAGACTGGGAATGCCGCCGCCGTCCGCCGCCACATGGTTGGACAGATCGGTGAGAAAGGGCGTGGACGCCATCGTGAACGTGACGCCCTGTTCGCGGATCAACGCCGTTGCCTGAGCCGCATCCCAAACGTCCTGGAGCACGGCGCGTGCCTTGAGCAGGATGGGCATCATCAGCCCGTACATGAAGCCGGTCTGGTGCGCCATGGGAGAAGCCATAAGCACCACGTCGTCGCTGCCGAGATGCAATCGCCGGGCGTAGGGAATGATGTTGGCCATGAGCGTGTTGGCGGTGTGCATCACGCCCTTGGGCTCGCCGGTCGTGCCCGAGGTGTAGATGAGCTGCGTAACGTCATCGGGCGTGGGACGAGAGCGGGTCAGCACGTCCTGCGCGTCTGCCTGTTCCTCCCAATGCGGATCGCTGAGCAGGGCCTCGAAGCTGTTCGCACCCTGCGCGCCGATGATCACGGTGTGCGCCAGATGCGGCAACTCGCTTTGCAGGCCCCGGACCATCGCCTCGAAATCATGCCCACGGAAGACCCGGGGCGCGATGAATACCCTGGCCTCGCCATGCTGCAGCATGAAGCGCAGTTCGCGTTCGCGAAAGATGTGCATGAGCGGATTCATCACCGCGCCGATGCGCGAGCACGCCAGGTACAGCAGCGTGAACTGCCACCAGTTGGGCAATTGGCAGGCGACGACATCGCCCTTGCGCACGCCCAGGCGCGACAGCCCGATGGCGATGCGATCCGCCATGCGCGCCATTTCGCGGTAGCTGAACTGTGTGCGCTCCTGGGTCTCGAGCCGCAGCGCAACCAGCGCCAGCTTGTCGGGACATTCGGCAACGCAGGCATCGAGCGCCTCATTGATCGTGCTCTGATGCCAGAGCCCCTGATCAAGCATACGTGCGCGGCGCGCGGCCAGCAAGACGGTATCGAACTCCATGGCTTGTCTCCTCATTGTCGTGGTGGTGGTACCGGGCAGCGGCGAAAGGGTGAATGTGGGGTGAGGCAGCGAAAACCGGAAACGCAATCGCTCAGACCGGCACGGCCCCGCGGCCTGCGCGCGTGCGCGCGATGATGGTCTTCATGATCTGCGCGGTGCCGTCGCCGATCTGAAAGCCCAGCACGTCGCGCAGCCGCTGTTCCATGATTCCCCGGTCATAGCCTCCGTGACCGTGCGTGAGCAGGCATTGATGGATCGCGTCGTATGCGAGCTTCGGTGCCCACCACTTGCACATGGCGGCCTCGGCGCTGTGCGGCAGATCGCGATCCTTGAGCCACAGCGCCTGAAGACACATGAGACGCGCTGCCGTGACCTGGGTGTCATAGTCCGCCAGCGGATGGCTCACGCCCTGAAACGCCGTCAGCGGCTGACCGAACGCCTCGCGCTGGGCGGCATATTCCCAGCTTTCATCGAGCGCGGCGCGCGCCACGGCTAGCACTTGCAGGCCGATCAGCGCTCGCGAGAAATCAAAGCCCTGCATGACCTGCACGAAGCCCTTGTTCTCCTCGCCCAGCCGGTGGTTCAGGGGAATGCGCACGTTTTCAAAGAACAGCGATCCGCGCCCGATGGCGCGCTGTCCATGGCAATCGAAGCGACTGCGCGTGAGTCCCGGCACGTCGGTGGGAACGAACAGCGCGGTGACTCCGTGGGCGCCCGATTGCACCGTGCCCGTGCGGCCAAAGACGATGACGCCGTCGGCCTGATCCGCCGCCGAGATCGACGTCTTCTCGCCATTGATCACATATTCGTCGCCCACGCGCTCCACGCGCAGGCGCAGGTTGGCGGCGTCCGATCCGCCGCGTGGCTCGGTCAGGGCAATCGCGAGCAAGGCCTCGCCCTGGACCAGCCTTTCTAGCCAGGGCCGCGCGACCTCGGGCGCGCCATGCGCGGCCAGGATCTGGCCGTTCAACGACGCGAGCAGGTTGATGTAGCTGATCGACAGATCGGCCGCGGCAATCGCTTCGTGAATCACGCCAGCGGCCAGGCTGCCCATGCCCTGTCCGCCGAATTTCTCCGGCAGTTCCGGCGCGATGAAACCCATCTCGCCCATTTCGCGCATCAGTTCGCGATCCAGCACGCGGGTGCGATCACGCTCCTGAAATCCTGGCGCTACGCGGCCCTGCGCGAATCGCCGGGCGTGTTCGCCGAGGGTCATCAGGTCATCGTCGAGATAGGGGTTCATGGCGGGCCTTTGGCGGTGAATGGATGCCGGGGCTTACTTCGCGTACTTGCGAAAATCCGGCTTGCGTTTTTCCTTGAGTGCCGCCACGCCCTCGCGCGACTCGTCGGTGTCGTAGTAGAGCTTGAGCGCGTACATGCCCATGCCCGCAATGCCTGCCTGATGCGCGGTGTCCATGTTGAAGCTGCGCTTGGCGATGGCGATGGCCGTGGGGCTGCGCTCGCAGATGGTTTCGGCCCATTCCTGCACGGTCTCGTCGAGCTGTTCCGGTGGCACGCAGATGTTGGCGAGACCCATCGCCACGGCCTCCTGGCCCGAATAGCGTTTGTTGAGATACCAGATCTCTCGCGCCTTTTTCTCGCCCACCACGCGTGCGAGAAAGGCCGTGCCATAGCCCGGATCGACCGAGCCCATCTTCGGGCCGACTTGACCGAATACGGCCTTCTCGGAGCAGATGGTGAGATCGCAGATCGTGCACAGCACATTGCCGCCACCGATCGCATAACCCTGCACGCGTGCAATCACCGGCTTGGGCACGTCGCGAATCGCGGTGTGCAACTCCTCCATCGGCAGGCCGATGGTGCCGCGACCGTCGTAGTTGCCATCATGCGCGGACTGGTCGCCGCCGGTGCAGAACGCCTTGTCGCCCGCGCCCGCGAGCACGATGCAGCCGACCGACCGGTCGTAGCCGGCTTTGTTCAGCGCCTTGATGAGTTCGTCGCAGGTCGTGCCGCGAAACGCGTTCATCTTCTCGGGGCGGTTGATGGTGATCCACGCGACGCCGTTGCGCACTTCATAAAGAATGTCTTCAAATGACATGTCAGCTCTCCTGAAAAATCAGCCGTTCATCGTGAGGCCGCCCGACACGCTCAGCACCTGTCCGGTGATGAAGCCTGCGTCGTCGCTGGCAAAGAAGGCGATGGCTCCCGCGAGGTCCTGCGGCTGGCCCATGCGACCCAGCGGAATCGCGCGCACAAAGGCCTCGCGCAGCTTTTCGGGATTCGGGCCGCGTCGGCGAATCCGGCGAAAAGCGCGGTTTCCGTCGGCCCGGGACATACGACGTTCACCGTGATGCCGTGGCGCGCATGTTCGCGCGCAATGGTCTTGGAAAATGACACGAGTCCGCCCTTGCATGCCGCGTAGACCGCCTCGCCCGACGAGCCCACGCGCGCCGCATCGGAGGCGATGTTCACGATGCGTCCGCCGCGCCTTTCCACCATGCCCGGCAGCACGGCGTGATGCATGTGCAGCGCGCCGGTGAGGTTGATGGCGATGAGCCGCTCCCACTCGTCGGTGCTGGTCTGCGTGAACGGTTTGAACACGTCCCAGCCCGCGTTGTTGACGAGTATGTCCACCGGGCCGAGGTCCGACGCGATCTGCCCGAGCGCCGCGTCGATGGAGGCACGCTGAGTGATGTCGCAGGCCAGCGCGAGCGCCCTGCCGCCGGACTCCGCGATCCGCGCTGCGGTCTTCTCTGCGGCAGCGGGATCGCGGTCGAGCACCGCCACGCGCGCGCCCTCGGCGGCAAGCCGCAGACAGGTCGCGCCGCCGATGCCGCCGCCCCGCCCGTCACTATGATGGTCTTGTCCTTCAATCCCTGCATGAGATCTCCTTCGCCGTGATGCTTGGTGTGCTGAATCTTGATTAAGTAAATATGTTGTCATATATTAAGGGTGAAAATTCTCCTTTGCAACTGCGGAAATGGAACTGAGAGTCATGGATAACCCTCAAAAAAACGCCGAGAAATTGGAGAAATCGCATGATGATCTCGCCAATCGAATTTTTTTCCGTTTGTACCAATGTGCAAATATGTTGCATAAAACAGGCAGTCGAGCCGTCGAATCGCTGGGGCTGACCACGCAGCAATGGGCGGTGCTCGGAGCGCTGTCGCGCCCGGAGTCGGACGGTGGCGTGGGAGTGGGCGAACTGGCGCGCTATCTGATGGTCAGCCGCCAGAATCTCTCGGGTCTGGTGGGCCGCATGGAGCGCGACGGGCATGTCGAGCTGGTGTCCGACCCGGCGGATCGCCGCTCACGGCTGGTGCGCATGACACGGGAGGGCGCGCGCGTGTGGCACGATGAGGCCCCCGAGCTGATCCGGCGCTTCTACGATCAGGCGCTTGCGGATTTTTCGGTGGGTGACATGGCGCATATGCTGCATTACCTGCTCAAGCTGCTGGACAACATGCAACGGCTCGACAAGGCGAGCGGAGTCGGGGCCGAGTCCGAGGCCGACCTCGATGCGGGCGCAGAAAATTCCAAGGGCAAGTAACATCGCCATCTCACCCGACCAACGGCCAACCTTCCACGCACGAGAGCCCCGTCCCATGACTCAGAGAAACTTCGCCGCATGAGCGTGTCCGGTCTGCTCGCGCAACTGCTCAACGGGCTGGCCAGCGCGTCGTCGCTGTTTCTGGTCTCGGTGGGGCTGTCGCTGATCTTCGGAGTCACGCGGTGCATCAATTTTGCGCATGGCTCGTTCTTCATGCTGGGGGCCTTCATTGCGTATTCGAGCGTGGACGTGCTTGCGCCGCACATCGGCTTCTGGCCCGCGCTGCTGCTCGCGCCGCTGGCCTGCGGATTGCTGGGCGCGCTGACAGAAATCCTGCTGTTGCGCCGCATCTATGGCGCGCCCGAGCTGTTCCAGTTGCTCGCGACGTTTGCGCTGGTTCTGGTCATCAAGGACGCGGCGCTGTGGATTTGGGGCCGGAGGAACTGTTCGGCCCGCGCGCCCAGGGCTTCGAGGGGTCAGTGTCGATTCTCGGACGGCAGTTTCCAAGCTATGACCTGCTGCTGATCGCCGTGGGGCCGATCGTGCTGTTCGCACTGCATCTGCTGCTCACCCGCACGCGCTTTGGCACGCTGGTGCGCGCGGCCACGCAGGATCGCGCGATGGTTGGCGCTCTCGGTGTGAATCAGGCATGGCTTTTCACGGCGGTGTTCGCGCTCGGCACGCTGCTTGCCGGACTCGGCGGCGCGCTCCAGTTGCCGCGCGAACCGGCGAGTCTCGAGATGGACATGCTGACCATCGGCGCGGCGTTCGTCGTTGTCGTCGTCGGCGGCATGGGCAGCATTCCGGGCGCGTTTGTCGCGGCCTTGCTGATTGCCGAACTCAAGGCCGTGTGCATCTGGCTGGGCTTGCAGGAGATTGGTGGCGTGGAAATTTCGTTCTCCAAGCTCACGCTGGTCGTGGAGTTTCTGGTGATGGCCGCCGTGCTGATCTGGCGGCCTTGGGGTTTGATGGGCAAGCCACAGTCGCTTGCACGCCAGGCGCCGGGCAACGAACCGCCGCTGCATGCCGCGGGGCAGGGGGCCACGGCGGCGTGGATCGCGCTGTTGCTGGTGCTGTGCTGCCTGCCGCTGGTTGCCGGCCAGGAGAGCTACGCGACGGTGCTGCTCACCGACATGGCGATTGCCGCGCTGTTTGCCGCGAGCCTGCACTTCATCCTCGGGCCGGGCGGCATGCATTCGTTTGGTCATGCCGCCTACTTCGGGCTCGGCGCTTACGGCGCGGCCTTGCTGGTGCGGCGGCTTGATTTGCCGATGGAGGCCGCGCTGGTGTTCGGTCCGCTGGTCGCAGCGGCGGGCGCCTTGCTCTATGGCTGGTTCTGCGTGCGTCTGTCGGGTGTGTACCTGACGATGCTGACGCTTGCGTTCGCGCAGATCAGCTGGGCCATCGTGTTCCAGTGGGATGACTTCACCGGCGGCAGCAACGGGCTCACCGGGGTCTGGCCGCCCGAGTGGGCATCGCACGGCGCGGCGTTCTACTGGCTTGCGCTGGGCGTGTGCGCGCTCGGGGTCTACCTGCTGCGCCGCATCCTGTTTTCGCCGCTCGGATTCGCGCTGCGCGCGGGTCGCGATTCGGCATTGCGTGCAGACGCCATCGGCATCGACGTGCGACGCGTGCAGTGGACGGCTTTTGTGATTGCCGGCCTGTTCGCGGGGCTTTCGGGCGCGCTGTTCGTGTTCTCCAAGGGCAGTGTCGCGCCCGATGCGCTGTCGGTCACCAAGTCGGTCGACGGGCTCGTGATGGTGTTGCTGGGTGGCGTGCAGACACTTGCGGGGCCGGTGGTGGGCGCGGCCGCATTCACCTGGCTGCACGACACCGTGGCGCGCAACACCGAGTACTGGCGCGCGCTCCTGGGCGTGATCATGCTGGTGCTGGTGCTGCTGTTTCCACAGGGCATTGCGGGCTTTGCGCAATCGCTGTACGCGCGCGTTGCCGCACGCAAGCCGGGGGCGCGCGCATGACGACGACCGCCCCGGCGCTGTTGCAGATCGAACAACTGAGCAAGTCCTTTGGCGGCGTGAAGGCGGTGCAGGGCGTGTCGTTCGCCGTGCAGGCGGGCGAGTTGCTCGCGATGATCGGCCCCAATGGCGCGGGCAAGACGACGACCTTCAACATGGTGGGCGGCCAGCTCGCGCCGGACAGTGGCCGCGTGCTGCTCGACGGCGAGGACATCGCGGGCCTCGCGCCGCGCCACGTCTGGCGCAAGGGCGTGGGGCGCACGTTCCAGATCGCCCAGACCTTTGCCTCGTTCACCGTGCTGGAAAACGTGCAGATGGCGCTGCTGTCTGCCGACCGGCGCCTCTGGCAATTCTGGCCGCGCGCCGCATCGCATCGCAGGGCCGACGCGCTGGCGCTGCTCGACGGCGTGGGCATGGCGCAGCAGGCCGAGCGCGCCTGCAGCGAGCTGGCCTATGGCGATATCAAGCGTGTGGAACTCGCCATGGCCCTCGCCCATGCGCCCAAACTTCTGTTGATGGACGAACCCACCGCCGGCATGGCCCCGGCCGAGCGGGTTGCGCTCATGCAGCTGACCCGCCGCATTGCGCGCGAGCGCCAGATGGGTGTGCTGTTTACCGAGCACAGCATGGATGTGGTGTTCGGCCAGGCCGATCGCGTGGCGGTGCTGGTGCGTGGCAAGCTGCTGGCCGAAGGCACGCCGCAGCAGATCCGCGATGACGAGCGGGTGCAGCAGGCCTACCTCGGAACCGGTCTGGTGCTGGAGAAGCATGCATGAGTGACGAGAAGACCGCCCGCGCGGCGACGAACGCAGGCGCAGACCTTCCACTGCTCGACGTCCAGGGGCTCAACGCCTGGTATGGTGGCGCGCAGATTCTGTTCGACGTGTCGCTCAACGTGCGGCGCGGCGAGGTGGTTGCGCTCATGGGGCGCAACGGCGCCGGAAAATCGACCACGCTCGAATCGATTGCCGCGCTCGTGCCGCGGCGCGAGGGAGCCATCCGTTTCATGGGCGAAGACATCTCGCGCAAGGCATCGCACCAGATCGCGCAGCGCGGTCTCGGCTTCGTGCCCGAGGACCGGCGCATCTTCACCGAACTCACGGTGCTCGAAAACCTGGAGGTCGGCCGCCAGAAACCGCGCCAGTGGCCCGATGGCACCCCGCTCGTGCGCTGGACGCCCGAGACGCTATTCCAGCTTTTCCCCAATCTCGGCGAAATGCCAGACCGCCCCGGCGGCGCGATGAGCGGCGGTGAGCAGCAGATGCTGACCGTGGCGCGCACGCTCATGGGCCAGCCGTATCTGGTGCTGCTCGATGAGCCTTCGGAAGGTGTTGCGCCGCTGATCGTCGAGCAGATGGCGCGCTCGATTCTCGAACTCAAGCGCCAGGGCGTCGGCATTCTGCTGAGCGAGCAGAACCTGCCGTTTGCACAGGTGGTTGCCGACCGTGCGTTCGTGCTCGAAAAAGGCCAGATCGTGCATCAGTCGACGATGCACGAACTGGCCTCGGATCCGGTGGCGCGCAGGCAGTATCTGGGCGTGTGAAACGCTTCGTCAGCGCCCGCCCGTGAGTCCGCGCCGGTACTGCATCGCCTCCGCGACATGTCCTGCGCCTATGCATTCACTGCCCGCGAGATCGGCGATGGTGCGCGCCACCTTGAGTGCGCGGTGGGTGCTGCGCGCCGACCAGCCCAGCCGCGCGGCTGCGGTCTGTAGAAAGCGCGCTGCGGCATCGTCGAGCCGCACGTGGATGTCGATCTCGCGGCCCTGCAATCGCTGGTTGGCACAACCCTGGCGCTGCCATGCGCGCTCTGCCGCAGCGATGATGCGCTCGCGTGTGGCGGCGCTGGTTTCTCCGGCGGGGCGTTGAGCAGTTCCTCGGGCGGCAGCGCGGGCACCTCCACATGCAGGTCGATGCGGTCAAGCAGCGGGCCGCTGAGCTTGGCCTGATAACGCGCAACCTGTTCGGGCGAGCAGCGGCACAGGCGCTGCAACGAGCCGAGATAGCCGCAGGGGCAGGGGTTCATCGCCGCGATCAGGGTGAAACGCGCGGGAAACTCCGCGCGTTGCGCCGCGCGCGAGATCGTGATCGTGCCGGTCTCCAGCGGCTCGCGCAGTGCCTCGAGCGCGCTGCGTCCGAACTCGGGAACTCGTCGAGGAACAGCACGCCTTCGTGTGCCAGCGAGATTTCGCCTGGCCGGGCGGCGATCCGCCACCTACCAGAGCGATGGCGCTACAGGTGTGGTGCGGATGGCTGGTGCGCCGCTGCATCCATTGCTGCGGCGTGAATCGGCCTGCGAGGCTGGCAATCGCCGCGCTCTCCAGCGCCTGCTCCAGCGTCATCGGTGGCAGCAATCCTGCAAAGCGCTGAGCCAGCATCGATTTGCCCGATCCCGGCGGGCCGACGAGCAACATGCCATGCATGCCGGCCGCAGCGATTTCCATCGCGCGCTTGGCGGCGCTCTGGCCCTTCACGTCGGCAAGGTCCGGGCCGTTGTCCGGTGGCGCGATCTCGCGTGCCTGCATGCGCTGCAAACCGGTGACGACGTCGTCGCTCGACGATGCGCTGACCGGCAGAAAATGCTGCACCACGTCGAGCAGGTGTTCCGCGCGGTAGATCTGCGCGTCGGGCACCAGCGCCGCCTCTTCGGCGCTGCCGGGCGGCAGCACCTGCCGCAATGCCGTGGCCGGTCCGGACTGCGAGCGAATCGCGAGGCCCGTAGCGAGTGCGCCGCGCACCGGCCGCAGCGCGCCCGACAGCGACAGCTCTCCGGCGAACTCGTAGCCCGCGAAGCGCGCGCCATCGACCTGCCCGCTGGCCGCGAGGATGCCCATGGCGATGGGGAGGTCAAAGCGCCCCGAATCCTTGGGCAGATCGGCGGGCGCGAGGTTCACCGTGATCTTCTTGTTGGCCGGGAATTCAAGCCCCGAGTTCTGAAGCGCCGAGCGCACGCGTTCGCGCGCTTCCTTGACCTCGACGTCCGCGAGGCCCACCAGCGTGAAGCTCGGCAGGCCGTTGGCCAGATGCACCTCGACGGTGACGGGCATGGCCTGCAGGCCGGTCAGCGCACGGCTTTGCACTAAAGCGAGACTCATGAAAACCGTTCTCCCCAGCGAGGTGCGCGCTCTCGTGCGCAAAACCGCCAACTTTGGCACCAATCTGGTGCGCATTGCCACCGCTTGACGCCGGACGCTGCGGGCGATCAACGTTTTTGGTGCGCGTGGCTGAAGAATCCACGGATTTCATGACATGGCACGGTCCGTGCTTGAACCGGTGTAACTACCCATTTCACATTCCGAGGAGCCGCAAATGAAAATGGTCACTGCCATCATCAAACCCTTCAAGCTCGACGAAGTGCGCGAGGCACTTTCCGAGATCGGCGTGCAGGGCATCACGGTGACCGAGGTGAAAGGCTTCGGTCGTCAAAAGGGCCATACGGAGCTGTATCGCGGCGCCGAATACGTGGTCGATTTCTTGCCCAAGGTGAAGATCGAGGCAGCGCTCGATGACGCCATCGTCGACCGCGCCATCGAGGCCATCGAAGCCGCAGCGCGCACCGGCAAGATCGGTGACGGCAAGATTTTTGTCTCGTCGCTCGAGCAGGTCATCCGCATCCGCACCGGCGAGACCGGCAACGAGGCGCTCTGAGCCGTCACGCGCTCATCCCGAACAACGACTCATCAAGACGTTCTGCCATGAAAAAACTGCTTGCTTCATTCCTTCTGGGATTCAGCCTGCTCGCCGGTGGCGGCGCTGCACTGGCCCAGACGCCTGCGGCCTCCGAACCGGTGGCGGCCACGGCCACACCCGAAGCTCCTGCTGCTGCACCTGCCGCGCCAGCAGCCGCCGACACCGCAGCGCCTGCTGCTGCCGCACCGGTGCCCAAGATCGATTCGGGCGACACCGCCTGGATGCTGACCTCCACGCTGCTCGTGATCCTGATGATCATCCCCGGTCTGGCGCTGTTCTACGGTGGCCTGGGCCGCTCCAAGAACATGCTGTCGGTGCTGGTGCAGGTGTTCGTGATCTTCTCGCTGGTGTCGGTGCTGTGGGCCGTGTACGGCTATAGCCTCGCGTTTTCGGGCGAAGGCAAATTCATCGGCGGCTTCGACAAGCTGTTCATGAAGGGCATCAATCTCGAATCGTTCGGCGCACTGACGACAATTCCCGAGTATGTGTTCTTTGCGTTCCAGGGCACGTTCGCGGCCATCACCGTGGCACTGATCGTCGGCGCGTTTGCCGAGCGCACGAAGTTCACTGCGGTGCTGATCTTCTCGACCCTGTGGTTCACCTTCAGCTATCTGCCGATGGCCCATATCGTCTGGGGCGGTGGCCTGCTCGCGGCGGACGGCGCACTCGATTTCGCGGGCGGCACCGTGGTGCACATCAACGCCGGTATCGCGGGCCTCGTGGGGGCCTACATGGTGGGCAAGCGCATCGGCTTCGGCAGGGAAGCGTTCATGCCGCATTCGCTGACGCTGACCATGGTGGGCGCTTCGCTGCTGTGGGTGGGCTGGTTCGGATTCAACGCGGGCTCCGCCGGTGCAGCCAACGCGGTCGCGGGGCTGGCCTTTGTGAACACCGTGCTCGCAACGGCTGCGGCAACGCTCTCGTGGCTCGCTGGCGAGGCGCTGCACAAGGGCAAGGCCTCGATGCTGGGTGCGGCCTCGGGTGCGGTCGCGGGCCTGGTGGGCGTCACGCCCGCCGCTGGTTTCGTCGGCCCGATGGGTGCCATCGTGATCGGTCTGGTCTGCGGCCTCGTGTGTCTGTGGGGTGTGGGCGGATTGAAGCGCCTGCTCAAGGTGGATGACGCGTTCGATGCGTTCGGTGTGCACGGCGTGGGCGGCATCGTCGGCGCGATCCTGACGGGCGTGTTCGCGGCACCGGCACTTGGCGGCGTGCAGCCTGCCGACTTCGCGATGGGACATCAGGTGTGGGTGCAGATCAAGAGCGTGCTGTTCACCATTGTATGGTCCGGCGTCGTGGCGTTCATTGCCTACAAGATCGCCGATCTGACCGTGGGCCTGCGTGTCAGCGAAGAGGCCGAGCGCGAAGGTCTGGACATCACCTCGCACGGCGAAACCGCATATCACCGTTGAGCAGCGTGAACCGGGCGGGCGGCGTGGTGGCGCCGCCCCATGCCGAACTTTGGCCCGCCGCGTGCGGGCCTTCTTTTGTCTGTGCGACGTTCGATTGAAACGTCGAGCGGGAATAATGTGAACTGCCATGAATCACATACCTCCCGACGCCGCCAGCGCATGGCAGTCGCTGCCGCATTCGACCTCGCAACTCGGCGAGTCGCCTTTCTGGCACCCCGAGGAAAACCGCCTCTACTGGGTGGACATCGCGGGCCGCGCCCTCCTGCGCTGCCGTCCCGATGGTGGCGAGACGCAGCGCTGGCCCATGCCCAGCGAACCCGGCTGCATTGCCCCGGCGCGCATCGATGGCAAGGCGAGCGGCCTCGTGATCGCGTTGCGGCACGAGATTCATCATGCGAGCGCCTGGGGCGGCGAACTGCGCCATGTCGCCACCTTGCCCATCGATCCCCAGACCCAGCGCGCCAACGACGGCAAGTGCGATGCACTGGGGCGCTTCTGGGTCGGAACGATGCACGAACCCGCGAGCGGCCCGCGCCAGCCCGTTGCCGCGCTGTTCTGCGTCGATCTGCGCACGCGCGGTGCGCCGCAGGTTCGCAGGGTGCTTGATGGCGTCGCGACCGCGAACGGCCTTGCGTGGTCGCCCGATGGCAGCACGCTGTATTGGGCCGATACACCCGCGCACCTGATTCGTAGCTGGGACTGCAACGCCGCGCATGAGCCCGTCGGCGAGCCACGCGTGTTTCGGCAATTCGCGCCCAAACCCGATGGCTGGAAGCCGGGCGCGGGCGGTTACGGCGGTCGTCCCGACGGCGCAGCCATGGATGCCGAGGGCAACTACTGGTGCGCCATGTACGAGGGCGCGCGCGTGCTGTGCCTTTCGCCCGGCGGCGAATTGCGGGCCGAGTTGCCCGTTCCCGTGCAGTGCCCGACCATGCCGTGTTTCGGGGGCGCAGAGGGCAATCGTTTGTTCGTCACCTCGGTGATCGGTGGCCGTCCAGCCGAAGAAATCGCGCGCATGCCCCGGTCGGGCGAGGTACTTTCACACGCATCGGTTACAAACGACAGCACGATTGTTCGCGGCCTTTGCGTGCAGTGGTGCGAACTGGCCGCCTGAGGGCTTCGTCGCAGGCGATGGGGCTCGTCTCATCATCGAGAGAGAGGAAGGTGACTATGCATGCGTTCCAATGGTTGCGCGCGATGCTGGCGTTCTTGCTGCTGCTGGCGTCGTCGCTGTCCGTGTTCGCCCATTCCGACATCACCCATCGCGACCCGCAGGCCCTGCGCGGCGTGCGGGCCGTCGTGCTGCTCGAACCCGAGATCGATGACGCGGCCTCGGCAGCCGGCGTCACGCCCGAGTTGGTCGCGCGCCGCACCACGCTCTATCTGCGCGACATCGGCGTGCAGGTGCTTGCAGGCGAGCCGACCGGTTCCGCGGATCGCGGCGAGACGCCTTCGGTGCTGATGCAGTTCGGTGTCTGGAAGGACGAGCGCGGCCGCTCCAGCACGGCCATCACGCTCAACGTGCTGCGCGAGTCCGGCGCGCAGGCACAGCCGATCTACATCGTGCAGCAACGCGGACTCACGCGCCACCATGTGACGCGGAATTTTCTGATGCGCGAACTCGATCTGGCCCTCAACATGCTGCGCGAAGACCTGCGCCGGGTTCATCGTTGACACGCAGCCCGGCGTCGCCACCAAAACGCTCACGCCGGTCTTTCAAAAAAATCACGCCGCCGGATCGCGCCAGAGCGGGCTTGGGCGCTACCATGCCTGCATGGAATCAGCAGCGCTCTCCCAGATCATCGAACGCGTGCGCGACAGCGCGCGCGCGGGCACCGGCTTGCGCGTCAGCGGCGGCGGCACCAAGGACTTCATCGGCGGAGACAGCGTGGCGAAATGCCGCGCCGAGCGTCTGGACATGCGCAGGCATCTGGGCGTGGTCGACTACGAGCCCAGCGAGCTGGTGGTAACCGTTCGCGCGGGCACGCGCCTGTCGGAACTGGAGGCGGAACTGGCCTCGCGCGGCCAGTGTCTGCCGTTCGAGCCTCCGCGTTTTGGCGAAGGCAGCACGGTCGGCGGCATGGTGGCAGCGGGGCTGTCGGGTCCGGCGCGCGCCAGCGTCGGCGCGGTGCGCGACTATGTGCTTGGCATTGAAATCATCAACGGCAAGGGTGAGTTGCTGCGCTTTGGCGGGCAGGTGATGAAGAACGTCGCGGGTTACGACGTCTCGCGCGTGATGGCGGGGTCGTGGGGCACGCTGGGCGTGATCACCGAGGTCAGCCTCAAGGTGCTGCCCGTTCCCGTGGCCGAGACGACGCTGAAGTTCGAACTCGATCAGGCCGCCGCGCTTGCGCAGTTGCATGCATGGGGCGGCCAGCCGCTGCCCGTGAATGCGAGCTGCTGGGTCGAGGATGGTGGCAAGGGCCAGTTGTATGTTCGCCTGCGCGGCGCCAGGGCTGCGGTCGAGGCGGCATGCGCCAGCATGGGCGGCGAGCGCCAGGACAGCGCGCAGGTCGCCGCCGACTGGCACGCCTGCCGCGATCACGCCTTGCCGTGGTTTGCGGATCGCGCCGCGCGTCCCGAATTGGCGCTGTGGCGGCTGTCGGTGCCGCAGACCGCGCCGGTGCTGGCGCTGCCAGAGGGCGTAGCCCCGGCGCTCGTCGAATGGCAGGGGGCGCTGCGCTGGGTGCAGGCACCGCTGGCATGCGGCGCGGCGTTGCAGGCGACGGCGCAAGCGGTGGGCGGCAGCGCCCTGCTGTTTGCCGCACCGGCGCAGGGCGCTGCGCACGAGGGTGAAGCCCTGCCGACCCCGCCATCCGCACAGCCCGCGCTTGCCGCGATCACCGAGCGCCTCCGGCAGGCCTTCGATCCGTCGGGCATCTTTCAACCCCTGCGCATGGGCACGGGCGGCTGAGGCCACCGTCCGCCACGCCGATTGAACCAGCCCCGCAAGCCATGCAAACACAGCTAGCTCCCGAGTACCAGAACACCGCGCACGGGCAGGAGGCCGAGGCCATTCTGCGCAAGTGCGTGCATTGCGGTTTCTGCACCGCCACCTGTCCCACCTACCAGACCCTCGGCGATGAGCTGGACGGCCCGCGCGGGCGCATCTATCTGATCAAGCAGGTGCTCGAAGGCAAAGAGCCGACGCGCGCGACGCAGGTGCATCTGGATCGCTGCCTGACCTGCCGCAACTGCGAGAGCACCTGCCCGAGCGGCGTGCAATACGGTCATCTGCTGGACATCGGCAGGCAGGTGGTCGATGAAAAAGTGCCGCGCCCGGCGGGTGAACGCCTCAAGCGCTGGGCGTTGAAGGAAGGCATTCCATCGCCACTGTTCGCACCGGCGATGAAGCTCGGCCAGGCGGTGCGCGGGCTCTTGCCCGAGAGCATTCAGGCCAAGGTGCCGCCGAAGACGGCGCATGGCGCGTGGCCGACGCGTGAGCATGCGCGCAAGGTGCTGCTGCTGGCGGGCTGCGTGCAGCCGTCCATGCTTCCCAACATCAACTACGCGACGGCGCGCGTGCTCGATGCCGTGGGCGTGCAGACCGTCGTCGCGGGCAATGCGGGCTGCTGCGGCGCGGTGAAGTTTCACCTGAACGATCAGGACGGCGGGCGCGCGCAGATGCGTGCCAACATCGACGCCTGGTGGCCGATGGTGTCGTCGGGCCAGGTCGAGTGCATCGTCGTGAACGCCTCGGGGTGCAGCGCCATGGTCAAGGACTACGCGCACGCCTTGAAGGACGATGCGCAGTACGCCGACAAGGCAGGGCGCATCAGCGCCATGGCGCGCGATCTGAGCGAGTTGCTGCCCGCGATGCTGCCCGAACTGGCCGGGAGGCTCCAGGGCCGCGTGCATTTCAAGGGCAAGCTCGCCTACCATCCGCCGTGCACGTTGCAGCACGCACAGAAACTGCGGGGGGCGTGGAACGCGACCTGGCCAAGCTGGGTTTTCAGATGCTCACCTCGCGCACCGAATCGCACCTGTGCTGCGGCTCCGCCGGAACCTATTCGATCCTGCAACCCGAGCTGTCCAGGCAGTTGCGCGCACGCAAGCTCGCCGCGCTCGATGAGGCCTGCGGCGACGAAAAACCCGCGCTGATCCTGTCGAGCAACGTGGGCTGCATCACCCATTTGCAGTCGGGCACGGGCGTGCCGGTCAAGCACTGGATCGAGGCGCTGGACGAAGCGCTGGGCTGAGGCCGCGCGCGGCAGAATGAGGAAGTGAACAATGCCGGACGGCGAGCAGAGGGTCTCCAGCTGCGTTCAAAAACGCGCGGGATTCCAGACAATGGCATGATGACGCGTTTTGATAGACCAAGACGCGGCCGGGTGCGCCGCGCATGAATTGCCAATGAACTCTCCCGTGACCGAACCTGTGAACCCCGCCGACGTATCCGGACAGGCCGTGGCCGCCGCAACCGACACCGGGGTGCCAAAGGATGGCGCGGACAGCGCGCCCCTGCCAACGCAGGCCCAGAAAGCGCCTCCGTCCGAATCCCCGGCTACAGGCGCGCCGCGCCGCAAGCGCGGTGGTCGGCGTCACAACCAAGCCGGTCGCGGCGAAGGCGGTGATCAGCCTTCGGGCGACAATGGCGCAGCCAGGCCCAAGCAGCAACCAGCGCCCGGAGGGCAGGCCCCGCGCCGCGTCGCCAAAACCCCGCGCTGCTTCAATTGCAGACCTTGTATCCGCAGTTGTTTGGCGAGAATCCCAAGCCGCTCAAACGCGGCATCTTTCAGGATCTGGAAGCCGCACAGCCCGGGGTTTTCGCCGCCGCGGACCTGAAGCTCGCGCTCGGCATCCACACCCGTTCCTCGCGTTATCTGCAAGCGGTTTCGCAGGGACAGCCGCGCCACGATCTGGCGGGCAACGTGGTCGAGCAGATGGCACCGGAGCATGTGTTCCACGCGCTCGTGGAGGTCTTCCGTCGCCGCAAGCCACGCGACGGCGAAGACCTCACGCAGAAGCTGCGCCGCCGCATGGAAATCGCCTTCGAGGCCTCGGGCCTGTCGCGCGAAGCCTATCTGGAACTGGTGCGCGGACGCGACGATGCCACCAACGCGCTGCTCGATGAAGCGCTTGCCGAAGTGGCCGCGCGCAGCGCCAAGGACGAAGCGCTGCTGCGCGCGTTCGAGATGAGCGGCGCTGCGAACGTCGATGCCTTTGCCGACATGTATGGCATGCAGGCACGCCAGGTGGCGCAGCAGCTCGAACGCGCCCGGCGTTTGCGCGGGGCCTGAAGATCTCCGAACCAGCCTGCTGACAGTACGTTGTCAGCAGGCTGACCGCACCATGAAGTCCTGTTCAACTTTTCAACCACAGGAGTTTCTTCATGTCTGCAAACCGTTCCGTGATCAACTGGTTCGAAATCCCCTGCACCGACCTGCCGCGCGCCCAGGTGTTCTACGAATCCATGCTGGCGCGCAAGATGCGTCTTGACGACTGCGGCGGCACGCCGATGGTGATCTTTGCGTATGACGATCCGGCGACCGGTGGCTGCCTGGTGGGTAGCGGCAAGCTCACGCCGTCGCACGATGGCGGTGTGCGCATCTATCTGGATTGCGAGCCCAGCGTCGAGGCCGCGATGGAACGTGCACGTAAGGCCGGTGGCCAGGTGCTCGACGAATGCGTGGAACTGCCCGGGACATCGGCTTCATGGCCCATGTGCGCGACACCGAGGGCAACACCATCGGGCTGCACGCCAAGAACCGTTGAACGATTGGCCGCGTAAGATCGCGGCCTTGGTTCTTCTGTTTCTTACCTTTTTATTCCATCGCGCCCATGCGCCGTGCCGACAGACTCTTCCAGCTGGTGCAACTGATTCGCGGACGGCGTCTGTCCACGGCGGCGTTTCTGGCGCAGCGGCTCGAAGTGTCGCTGCGCACGGTCTACCGCGACGTGGCCGATCTGCAGCACCAGGGCGTGCCCATTGAAGGCGAGGCGGGCGTCGGTTATCGGCTGGGTTCGGGCTTCGAGCTGCCGCCGCTGATGTTCACGCAGGCCGAGGCCGACGCTCTGGTGATCGCCTCGCGCGTGGCGCAGGCGTGGATCGACGGCGCACTGGCGCGCGAAGTGGAGAGCGCGCTCGGCAAGATTCTCTCGGTATTGCCGTCGTCGGCCCGCGTGGCGGCCGAGGCGCAGGCGCTGTTTGCGCCGGGCAGCGGGCTGGATCAGCGCACGCAGCAAACGCTCAAGACCCTGCGCGACGCGGTGCATTCGCAGCGCGTGATGCGGTTGCTGTATCTCGACCTCGAAGACCGGCTCAGCGAACGACGCGTGCGCCCGCTGGCATGTCTGTACTGGGGCAAGGTCTGGACGCTGTCCGCGTGGTGCGAGTTGCGCGAGGATTTTCGTACCTTTCGCGTCGACCGGATCGACCAATGCGAGCTGCTGGACGAAACCTATGCGCAGGAGTCGGGAAAGACGCTCGCCGATCTGATGCGCCGCGTGCGCTGCGGCTTTGATGCCTGAGGGATTGCTGGATCGGCTGGCTGCGCCGTCGCCGTTCAGTGGTCCAGTTGCGCGTGCATCATCCTGCCCAGCGTGCGATAGGCATCTTCCACCACAGGCGTGAACGGAAGCCCGCATGACAAGCGCAAGAAATGGCCGTATTCGTCGGTGCTGGAAAACATGTCGCCCGGTGCGATGCGAATGCCGAGCGCCAACGCTTCGTCATAGAGTCTGGCGGTGTTCACCGCTGGCGGCAATTCGACCCAGATGCTGAGACCGCCGCGCGGCAGGCTCATGCGCGTACCGATCGGGAAGTGCCTCGCCACGGCCTGCGCGGCCTGCTCGCGCTGGCGGTGCAGGTGCTGGCGCAGCCGCGCCAGATGGCGTAGATGAAACGGCGACCCGATGGTGCGCGCGCCCAGCAGTTGCGGCCACATCGGCATGTTGCGGGAGCGCGAGAATTTGACCATCTGCACGCGTTCGTGCCAGCGGCCGGCATTCATCCAGCCAAGCCGCAGGCCCGGCGCGAAGCTCTTGCTCAGCGACGCGCAATAAATCACCGTGCCGTCGCTATCCCAGGCGCGGCACGGCCGGTGCACGCCGGGGTCTTCCATGAACTCGCGGTAGATGTCGTCTTCGATCAACGCGACGCCATGGCGCGAGCACATCTGGACGATGCGCTCCTTGTGGCTGTCGGGCATGGTCGCGCCCAGCGGCATCTGCAGGTGCGGCACGACGACCACGGCCTTGAGTTCGGGATAGTTGCGAAGCGCCAGTTCCAGCGCCTCCGGCGACATGCCGGTGTGCGGGCTCGACGGAATCTCGAGCGCCCGCAAGCCGCGCGCCTGCACGGCCTGCACGATTCCGTAGAACGTCGGCGACTCGATGGCCACCACGTCCCCGGGCTGGGTGAGCGCATCGAGCGAGATGTTCATGGCCTCGGAATTGCCCATGGTCGCGGTGATCCCGGATGGGGCAATCGTGAGACCGAAGCTGAGCGCATAGCGTGACATTGCCGCCTGAAATTCCGGGTGCGTGAACGGCGCGGACGGAGCCCTGACCAGCAGATCCGGCTGTTCGCGCAGGAGCGCGATGGCATGGCGATTCAGAAAGCTGGCGTCGAACAATTCGGGCGCTGGCATCGCGCTGCCCAGATCGACCTTGAATTCGCCCACCAGACGCGCCTTGTTGAGATAGGTGGCAATGCGTTCGCCGATGCGCTGAAAGGAGCCGGAATCGGCATCGAACGGCACCAGTTTTTGCGGCTCACGCGCGGCGGGCATGGCGCTGGCCTGCGTGCGCACGAAGTAGCCCACGCGTGCGCGTGCCTCGATGAGTCCGCGCGACTCAAGCTCGCGCAGCACCTGTAGCGCCGTGGTATGGCTCACATCGTGACGCTCGCGAATCTCGCGCACCGAAGGCATGCGTTCATGCGGCCCGAGCACGTTCGCGCGGATGGCGTTGGCGTAGTGATCTGCCCAGCGCTGATACAGATGCCGGGGCAGCCGCTCGTCCTCGGGCGCTGGCGTGGCATGCGCAGGCAGATCGAGCACATCGGTGCCGGTAGAAAAAAGATGGTCCATGGACGCCTTGTCATGCGCGCTCCGCGAATTCGCAAGAACGCTCCAACGGGGTGAGCGTCGATTCTGCGGATGCGCGCGCATGCAGAACAGACACAGATTGCACGAATTTCAACGATAACAGAGCTTGTGCGATTGCGCTGTGCCGCCCAGCTTGCCCGCGCGCTGTGCCTGACCTTCGGGGCGCGAAAAACCTACGCTTGTATCCCTGTTTCAAGGGGATTCATCATGGACATTTCCAGCACCAGGCTCGTTCTTTCAACCGATCAACCGCAGTTGCTGTGCGCGGCGGATATCCAAGGTCTTCGTTGCGAAAGCGGCGGCGTGGTTATCGAGTGGCAGGAGTCGGGCGTGCCGACCAGTCAGCGCCTGTTCGAGGGAGATGCGCCCTGGTTGCCCGGGCGACTGCCCGCAGGCACATGGGTCCGCATTGGCGCGCTGTCGCTGTCGGGCGCGCGGCGCGCAACCGTGGTGGTCACGGCGCCTCCCCGCGCCACATCGATATGGAGCATGGCGCGGGGCTGGATTCCCCGGCCATCACGCGTCGCGGGTGACCTGTCGCGCTGATCCTTCTGAACCGAGCGCCGCCTCGATGTCGCCCATCAGTTCCTCAGGCTTGGTGCGCGGCGCAAAGCGCTTGAGCACCCGGCCGTCGCGGCCAATGAGGAATTTGGTGAAGTTCCACTTGATGCGCTGCGTGCCCAGCACGCCGGGTGCTTCGCGTTTCAACCAGTCGTAGAGCGCAATCGCATCCGGCCCGTTCACGTCGATCTTCGCCATCATCATGAAATCGACGCCGTAGTTCTTCTCGCAGAATGCGCCGATCTCGATATTGCTCCCCGGTTCCTGCTTGCCGAACTGGTTGCACGGAAAGCCCAGCACCACCAGTCCGCGTGCCGCGTATTTGCGATGCAGTTCTTCGAGCCCGGCAAATTGCGGCGTGAAACCGCAGGCGCTGGCGGTGTTGACGATCAGCAGCACCTGCCCGCGATAGTCCGACAGGCGCAGCGGTCGGCCATCGATGCGCGCGGCCTGGAAGTCGTAGAGGCTGGTCATGGGGGGCTGCCGCGTCAGTGGCAATCGCGCCTGGCGATGTCCAGAAGCCGGTTGACCTCGTCGGGGTAGTTCTTGAGGTTGTTTCGGTGCCAGCGCCCGATCAGCCACATGGTGCCCGCGACGACGATGCCGAACACGGTGATCGCGCCGAAGGCCGACAGGCCGAACTTCGTGGACAGGCTGTAGAACGCGCCCAGCGCCAGAATGCAGGCCTGTTCGTTGAAGTTCTGCACCGCAATCGAGCGGCCCGAGCCCATGAGATTGGCGCCGCGGTGTTGCAGCAGGGCATTCATCGGCACGACCAGAAAGCCGCCGAGCCCGCCCAGAATGATGAGAAACGGAATCGCCAGCCACAGCGTGTCGATGACGTTCATGAGGATCACCAGCAGCCCCATGGCGATGCCCATCGGGATCACCTTGGTCGCACCCTCGAGCTTCATCTGCACCGACGCGATCACCGCGCCGGCCGCCGTGCCGATGGCCACGACGCCCACCAAGGCCGAGGCCTGCGTGGTGCTGTAGCCCAGTGCTGCGGCGCTCCAGGCGAGCACGATGTAGCGCAGGTTGCCCGAGACACCCCAGAACAGCGTGGTCGTGGCCAGCGAGATCTGGCCGAGCTTGTCCTGCCACAGGCGGTTGTTGCAATTCCAGAAGTCGGGCAGCAACTCCAGCGGATTGCCCGGCATGGGGCGCAGCTCCGCCTGGGTGCGCGGGATGCGCAGGTTGAACCACGCCGCGAGTGCGTAGATCGGCACGAGTGAAAGAATGGCCGCCTGCGCGGGCAGTTCGATGCCCAGATCGACGCCCGGCAGGTCAAAATCCAGCAGCATGCCCGAGAGATGCGGGCCGACCAGTTGGCCGCCGAGCAGCACGCCCAGAATGATCGAACCGATGGTCAGACCCTCGATCCAGCCGTTGGCCCGCACCAATTGCGATGCGGGCAGCAGTTCGGTGAGGATGCCGTATTTGGCTGGCGAATAAGCGGCCGCGCCGAGCCCGACGACCGCATACGCGAGCAACGGGTGATGACCGAACAGCATCATCAGACAGCCCACGACCTTGATCGCGTTGCTGATGAACATGACCTTGCCCTTGGGCATCGAGTCCGCAAACGCGCCCACGAACGGCGCAAGCACCACGTAGAACAGCGCGAACATGGGCACCAGGGCGGCGCGCTGCCATTCGGGAGCGCCGCTGGTGCGCAGCAACTCCACAGCGGCCACGAACAGGGCATTGTCGGCCAGCGAGCTGAAAAACTGCGCCGACATGATGGTGTAGAAACCGCGCTTCATCGTGTGTCTGGTTCGCCTTAGGCAGCGCCGATTTTTGCGGCTGAAAAGATAGTACCGCGCATGTGCGAAGTCTGGCGTGCTGCGCCTGGGCAGTGTCGAGTGAAACTCATCTTGCAAATTCGGTGAAAACAGGCCCCAGCTTGGACTATCAGTCAAACTGATGCGCAGAAAAAAATCCGAACACTCTGCTGTGCGACGGGCGGTTATATCACGCAGAGTCTGTCTGGCGATGACAGAATGACCACCTTTCGCTCCGTACAAACACCGCCATGCCTCGTCCGATCCAAGCGACCATCCACACCGCTGCAGTGCAACATAATTTGTCGCGAGCGCGTGAGGCGGCGGTCGATGCCAAGGTCTGGGCGGTAGTCAAGGCCAATGCCTATGGCCATGGCATTGAACGCGTATTTGACGCGCTGCGCGCCGCGGATGGCCTGGCGATGCTGGACTTCGCCGAGGCCGAGCGCGTGCGCCAGCTCGGTTGGCGCGGCCCGATCCTGTTGCTCGAAGGCGCGTTCGAGCCCCGCGATCTGGAGATCTGCTCTCGTCTCGGCCTCTGGCATGCCGTGCACTGCGACGAACAGATCGACTGGCTGGCCGCGCACAAGACCCAGACGCCGCACCATGTGTTCCTCAAGATGAACTCGGGCATGAACCGCCTTGGCTTCACCCCGAGCGATACCGCGCCGCCTGGGCGCGCCTGAACGCACTGCCCCAGGTCGACGAGGTCGGTTTCATCACGCATTTCAGCGATGCCGACGGCCCGCGCGGCATTCACCATCAACTCAAGGCATTTCTGGAAACCACCGGCGACCTGCCCGGCGAGCGCACTATCTGCAACAGCGCGGCGACCCTGTTGCGCGGCAGCGAGGCCGAGGTGCGCGGCGACTGGGTGCGCGCCGGCATCGTGCTCTACGGCAGCGCGCCGGACTATCCCGAGCGCACCATCGCCGACTGGGGATTGCAGCCGACGATGACGCTGACGGGCGGGCTGATCGCCATTCAGCACCTGCAAAAGGGCGACACGATCGGCTACGGCTCGACCTTCACCGCCGAAGGCCCGATGACGATCGGCGTGGTCAGTTGCGGCTACGCCGACGGCTATCCGCGCCATTGCGGAACCGGCACGCCGGTGCTGGTCGACGGCGTGCGCACGCGGCTCGTGGGCCGCGTGAGCATGGACATGCTCACGGTGGACATCACGGACGTGGCGGGCGCGCACATGGGCTCGGAGGTCACGCTCTGGGGCAAGGCGGCCAACGGCACCGTGCTGCCCATCGACGAGGTCGCGCGCGCGGGGGAACCATCGGCTACGAATTGATGTGCGCGGTCGCGCCGCGCGTGCCGTTCGTTGTCGTCGAGTGACGCGCATCGGATAGCATCCGTCCGCATATGGCCTCATTCGACCGAAGCAAGTCTCGCGTCTCCAACTGGCGCCGCATGCGCGCACCTCGTCGCGAGCACTTCGGGCAGCGCCTGCGCCGCCGCAATGCGCTCGTGCTGCACGGCTGGGTGATCGGCGTTTTCATGATGGCCTTCATGTGGTCAATCTCGCGTTTTCAATGGATGTTGGTCGGAGATGGTTCTCTCGCGCTGCGTTATTTGGTCACGCTCGGCTCGGGCTATCTGGTCTATCTGCTGGTGTTGTACGAGTGGTCGCGCTGGGTGCTGCTGCGCGAGAGCCGGGAAGAAGGACATGAAACCTCGGCCAGCACCCGCGACGAACGCTTTGCCGATGCGGTCGATATCGCCGATACGGTGACCTCCCATTTGGACGGCAGCATGTTCGGCGATCTCGCTTCGGGCGCGCTCGAGGCGGTTGGTGCTGCGGATGAGGGCGCAATCGTTGTCGTGCCGGTTGTCGCGATCTTCGTGGCGGTGGTGGTTGTGGCCTCGGGCGCTGGTGCGCTGATGTGGCTGTACTTCGGCTCCGACGTGCTGCTGGCCGTTGCTGTGGAGCTGGCATTTTCCATCGCCACCGCGCGTGCGCTCATGGGCGCAGAACGCGCGGGCTGGCTCAGCGCCGCCGTGCACCTGACCTGGAAGCCGCTGCTCGGCGCGCTGGTCTGCGCCGTGGTGCTGGGCGGGCTGATCGACCACTTCGTGCCCGAGGCGCGTTCGCTGTCCGAGGCATTGAGGCTGTGGCGCGGACATTGAACTCGCAACAATTCATCTCGGCGGGGCTGATGGACACCCTGGGGCGCATCCCGTTCAGCAGGACGCTTACCCTGACAGAAAATACGGATATTGTGGCTTTTTTGAACACACTTACCGGGGAGCGGGCGGGGCTATCGTTACCAATCCTTCGGCCTTCAAGTGATAAACCCAAGCGGCCGCAACCATTTGAGTGATAAATTACGCATGCCCGGTGCAATTGTCGGGCAGAGGTGATGCGCAGAGGACCGGGGTCGAAAGGCCCCGGTTTTCTTTTTTGTGCTTTGGAGTATGTTTTGTTCACGAAGCCTTGACGGCTTCGATGGACTATTGGGTCGGGGCGGCTGAGTCGAGGCGCTTAGTGCGATTTATGCCAACGCGCGTTTCACTGCTTCGCGTTCGGACATGCGCTTGAAGTGATCATTCACTTTGGGAAACTGTGCAATGTCCACGCCGTCGCTCTTGAGCCAGCCCGCGACGGTGAAGAGGTAAGGATCGCAGACGCTGTACTGATCACCGAGCACCCAGGGACCGTTCAGGTATTGCTTCTCGATGTAGGTGAAGTTGTCGGTCATGTTGGCCGGCACCTTGCGCTGCATGGCGGCCTGGGCTTCGGGCTCGTCGGCCCAGCGTACCGCGCGCGGGCGATGGGCGTGGTTGACGTGGACCGTGGACGCCAGATAGTTGTTGAACTCCTGCATGCGCGCAAATCCAAACGCATCGGTGGGCGCGAGCTTTGCATCTGCATACCGCTGAGCGATGTAGGCGAGCAGCGCAGGCGCTTCGGTCAGGACGCCTTCCTGGGTGACCAGCGCAGGCACGCGACCCTTGGGATTGATGGCCAGGTATTCCGGCGAGCGCTGCTGCTGACTGGCGAAGTCAAGCCGCTTTGCCTCGTAGCGGGCATTGGCCTCCTCGAGCGCGATGTGCACGGCTTGCGCGCAGGAGCCGGGGGCGTAGTACAGGGTGAGCGATTCTTGCGTCATTTCTTGTCTCCGGAAAATGGGTTGGGGTCTGTGATTGCCCATTGAATCACAAAGCCCTTTTTCGCGGCGCCTGTGGTGGCTGCGGCGCGGGACTTCGCCGCGCGTGGCGGAGGCGGTGGACTGCTGTATATTTCATCAGTAGTCCACGTCACTCTCTCCTTCATCTCTTCTCGTTTTCATTCCATGGCCAAAGACAAGGCAATCTTCACCTGCTCCGAATGCGGCGGCACCAGTCCGCGCTGGCTTGGCAAATGCCCGTCCTGCGGCGCATGGAACACCTTGGTGGAATCGGTCGCGGAAGGGGGCAACAGCGCCAGCCGGAACCGCATGAGCGCGTCCAGTTACGCCGGGCTGGCACAGGCCCAGGCGGTCACGCCGCTGGCCGCCATCGAGGCGCAGGACGTGGCTCGCTCGCCCAGTGGCATCGAGGAACTTGACCGCGTGCTCGGCGGCGGTATGGTCGAGGGCGGCGTGGTGCTGATCGGCGGTGATCCCGGAATCGGCAAGTCCACCTTGCTGCTTCAGGCCCTCGACGCGCTGCACCGCACCGGCATGCCCACGCTCTACGTGACCGGCGAGGAAAGCGGCGCGCAGGTCGCGCTGCGCTCGCGCCGCCTCGGACTCGACCACAGCCAGGTGAACGTGCTGGCCGAGATCCAGCTCGAAAAGATCCTCGCCACGATGGAGGCCACCCAGCCCGCCGTCGTGGTGATCGACTCGATCCAGACCGTTTATTCCGACCAGCTCACCAGTGCGCCGGGCTCGGTCGCCCAGGTGCGCGAGTGCGCGGCGCATCTCACGCGGGCCGCCAAGTCCACGGGCATTTCGGTGATTCTCGTAGGCCACGTCACCAAGGAGGGCGCGCTCGCCGGTCCGCGCGTGCTCGAACACATGGTCGATACCGTGCTGTATTTCGAAGGCGACACGCATTCGAGTTTCCGCCTCGTGCGCGCGATCAAGAACCGCTTTGGCGCGGTCAATGAAATCGGTGTGTTCGCGATGACCGAGCGTGGCCTCAAGGGCGTGACCAACCCGAGCGCGATCTTCCTGTCGCAGCACAGCGAGCCCGTGCCCGGAAGCTGCGTGCTCGTCACGCTCGAGGGCACGCGGCCCATGCTGGTCGAAATCCAGGCGCTCGTCGATTCGGCCGGCCCCGCGCCGCGCAGACTGTCCGTGGGCCTTGATCGCGACCGGCTCGCCATGCTGCTCGCCGTGCTGCATCGCCACGCGGGCGTGGCCTCTGCCGATCAGGACGTGTTCGTCAACGCGGTCGGCGGCGTGCGCATCAGCGAGCCCGCTGCCGATCTGGCCGTGATGCTGTCGATCACCTCCAGCCTGCGCGGCAAGGCCCTGCCCAAGGGTTTCATCGCGTTCGGTGAAGTCGGCCTGGCCGGCGAGGTGCGCCCCGCCCCGCGCGGGCAGGAGCGCCTGAAAGAGGCAGCCAAACTCGGCTTCTCGGTCGCGGTCGTGCCCAAGGCCAACGCACCCAAAAAGCCCATCGAAGGCCTCGAAATCCATGCGGTGGAGCGGGTGGAAGAGGCGATGAGTATCGTGCGCGGGCTGGGTTGAAGTCTCTTGGACGATTGCTCCGGGGGCTGATCTGCGCTTCTGAGCAAGGCGTCACGATCCTCCCCAAAAAAAACCTACGCAGCATCCACAGTGCCCCGCGCGCAAGTCGTAAGACAATGCGCCCCATGAATTTCCGCAAATATCTCATCCCGATCGGTATCGCCTGTCTGTTCATCGCGTCCTACAACGCCTGGGGCTGGCAGGGGCCGATCACGGTGCTGGGCGGCGTCGTGATGTGGGGCTTGCTGCATTACACACGCATGATGAACGTGATGCAGAAGGCCAACAAAAGCCCGATTGGCTATGTTGGCAGTGCGGTCATGCTCAACGCCAAGCTGCGCCCGGGCGTGAATCTGCTGCACGTGGTGGCGATGACGCGCTCGCTCGGGGAGCTGTTGACACCCGAGGGAACCGACCCCGAACGCTACCGCTGGACGGATGGAACGCGGTCGTTTGTGGACGTCGAATTCGTGAATGGCCGAGTGACGAAGTGGGAATTGACCCGTCCGCAACAACCCGAAGACCATGCCTCCGAGCGCCCGACGGATGCTATTTCCCCGACTCAATCGTAAAATCGCCTGTTTTGCGATGAACAGCAATTGAAAAAAGGACACTCATGAGCCCGGTAGCTCCCTCGATGGCCGACCGTGACGGCAAGATCTGGATGGACGGCCAGATGCTGGATTGGCGCGATGCCAAGATCCACGTGCTGACGCACTCGCTGCACTATGGGTGCGGCGCTTTCGAAGGCGTGCGAGCGTACAAGACGGAGCAGGGCACGGCGATCTTCCGGCTCGACGACCATACCGACCGGCTCTTCAACAGCGCCAAGATCCTGCGCATGAAGATTCCGTTCACCAAGCAAGAGGTGAACGAGGCGCAAAAGGCCGTGGTGCGCGAGAACCAGCTCGAGTCGTGCTATCTGCGTCCTCTGACCTGGATCGGCTCCGAGAAGCTGGGTGTATCGCCCAAGGGCAACACGATCCACATGATGGTGGCGGCCTGGGCATGGGGCGCGTATCTGGGCGAAGACGGCATGAAGCGCGGCATCCGCGTGAAGACCTCGAGCTTCACGCGTCACCATGTGAACATCACGATGACGCAGGCCAAGGCATCGAGCAACTACACGAACTCGATCCTTGCCAACATGGAAGCGATCGACGACGGTTATGACGAGGCGCTGCTGCTGGACAGCTCGGGTTTCGTCTCCGAGGGTTCCGGCGAGAACGTCTTCATCATCAAGAACGGCGTGGTCTACACCCCAGATCTGTCGGCTGGCGCGCTCAACGGCATCACGCGCAACACCGTGTTCGCGATCTGCCAGGACCTGGGCATCGAGGTGGTGCAAAAGCGCATCACGCGCGATGAGGTCTACATCGCCGATGAAGCCTTCTTCAGCGGCACGGCGGCGGAAATCACGCCGATCCGCGAACTCGACCGCGTGGAGATCGGCTCCGGCAGCCGAGGCCCGCTGACCGAGAAAATCCAGACAGCATTCTTTGACATCGTCAATGGACGCAATCCGAAATACGCCCACTGGCTCACAAAGGTCTGATCGCTATGTCCCAAGCTATCGTTGAACTCCTGGCCAAGGATCTGAACGCCCAGGGCGGTGTGTACTGCCCCAATCCCAAGGCCGACATGAAGCTCTGGAATTCGCACCCCAAGGTGTATCTCGACGTCGCCCATGGCGAAGGCAAGTGCCCTTATTGCGGCACGGTCTATCGCCTGAAGGCTGGCGAAGTGGTCAGCGCTGGTCACTGAAACCGCGTCTGCATTCATTGCCAGATGGTCTGGTTTGCTCAAGGTTGTGCGGCCTGTGATGGGTGTGCGCAGAAAAAAATCGCTATTGGTAGCGCGGCGTACTTGTTAGTCCGCATGGCGCTGGCGACCTTTCATGGGACAAACTGCAATTTGCAATCACTGCGGTTCAACACGAGTCCCTCATCTTGAAATTTGCTTACGGAAATCCGGCCGAAACGTCCTGGCCGGTTCAGTTGAATTCGGCCGCCGCGTTTGCGGTTCCCGGCCTCGCGCTGTGGCTTGCCTCGGGGTATTCCTACGGCGCCGCGCTGCTGCTGATTGGCGCGCTGCTCACGCTCAAGCGCTGGCCGGTTGCGCCGCAGCGACCACTCACTTACTGGTTCGCGGTCTGCCTGTTCTCGATGGCGCTGATCTGGATTGCGATGGCCGATCCGTCCGAGCGCCTAGGCCAGTGGGACCGGCCATCCAAATTCATTCTGGCGATTCCCTGCCTGCTCTACGCCACGGTGTATCCGCCGCGCCCCCGCGCGTTCATCTGGGGCTTGATCGCGGGCTGCATCGGCGCAGGTGCCATCGCCATCTGGCAGGTGCACGTGCTGGGCGAATGGCGCGCGACCGGGCGAACCAATGCCATCCAGTACGGCAATCTCGCCTTGTTGCTCTCGGTGCTGCTGACCGTGTTTCTGGCGGCGATCCACAAGCAGTTGAACTGGAGCGAAAAGGTTCTGGCAACGGTTGCCATCGTCGCGGGGCTCGATGCCTCGGTGCTGTCGGCCTCGCGCGGCGGTTGGCTGGCGGTGCTGGTCGCCATGCCCTTCGGGCTGGTGCTGCTCTACCGTTATCGCGTGCGCCTGTTCTGGCGTGTGGTGGTGGGGCTGATGGTTGCAGCAGGGTTGATGTCGGTGATCAACCGCGAAATGCTGACGGTGCGCTGGGACGAGATGGCGTCGGAAATCAGGGTCTACGACACCCAGCGCAATGCCAACACCTCCGTGGGGCAGCGCCTCGAACATTGGCGTTTCGCGCTCGAAGCTGGCAAGGAAAAGCCATTGCTCGGCTGGGGCGTGGCGGGCTATACGCAGGAAAAGGCGAGGCGCGTCGCACTGGGCCAGTACCAGCCCGCCATCGTCATATACAAGTTCGTGCACAACGAGATACTCGACGTGTTCGTGAAAACCGGACTGGTGGGCGTCGCGCTCCTGATGTGGTTCTACATCCTGCCACTGCGCATGTTCTGGCCCACGCGCGAACGCATGCGGCTGCTCGATGCGGGCATCAACCCGCCGCTCAGGCGCATGGTGCTGGCTGTGCGCATGTGCGGTGTCTGCGTGCCGGTGCTGTATTTCGGCTTCGGTCTCACGCAGGTATTCTTTGCCCACAACAGCGGCATCATGTTCTATCTGTTCAGCATCATCCTGCTTTGGTCGATGCTGATCGGTCTGGAGCGCACCGTGTGCGATGCGGCCGCCGCCAAGAGTTGACGACACGCACCTCGCGGCGATGAGCGGCGCAAATTGCGCGATGCTTCCCGTACACTCGTTGCCATGTCCACGCCCAGCCACGCCAGCACCCCGACCGAGTCCACCGATCGCGCGCTGCGGCGTCCACGCGTGCTGCATTTCGTCACCGGCGGATTCTCCGGGGCCACGCAGGTGGCCGTGGATCTGGTTCGCGGACATCTCGCGGGACAATCATTCGAGCCGCTGCTGGTGCTCCGGCGCAAGCCGCACACCGAACAGGCACGCGTTGATGCGCTCCTGAGCGAAGGCATTCCCGTGGAGATGGTCGCGGGCTGGGCGCATATCGCCACCGTTCGCCAACTCGTGAAAATCTGCGAGCGCTTCAGGCCCGACATTCTGGTCGCGCATGGCTTCAGCGAGCATCTCTGGGGCCGTTATGCGGGGCTGCTTGCGAAGGTGCCGCATCTCGTGCACGTCGAACACAACTCGCGCGAGCGCTACACCTGGTCGCGGACACGGCAGATGCTGTGGCTTTCGCGGCGAACCGACGCCATCGTGGGGTGCTCGGAAGGCGTCAAGCAGGTACTGCTCGACAAGGGCACGCCGGTCGCGAAGACGCTCGCCATCTCGAACGGCATCCGCACCGCGCCCTTCGCCGCGGCGGTGCAGCACTCCTGGCGCGAGCGCATTCCCGGGATCATCATGGCGGCGCGGTTTGCGCGGCAGAAGGATCACACCACGCTGCTTCGCGCGATTGCGCTGCTGCGCAGCCGGGGCCACCGGCCCAGCGTGAAGCTCGCGGGCGCAGGCAAGGCCAGTGCGAGAAATGCCGCGCACAAGCTCAGCGCGGAACTCGGGCTTACCGATCAGGTCGAGTTTCTCGGCCATCACAAGGACGTGCCCGGTCTGCTGATGACGCACCAGATCTGCGTGCTGTCCACGCATTACGAAGGCATGCCGCTCTCGCTCATCGAAGGCATGGCCGCCGGTTGCGTGGCCATCGGGACGCGAGCGCCTGGCGTGCAGGAAGTCATTGACCATGACCGCAACGGACTGCTCGTCGCGCACGAAGACGCCGCCTCGCTCGCCGACGCGCTGGAGCGCGTGCTGACCCGTCCCGAAGACGGCGAACGGCTCGCCGCACAGGGCCGCGCCGATGCCGACACGCTCTACACGCTTGAACGCATGATCGCGCGCTACGAGACGCTGTTCGGGCAAATCATTGCGGGTGATGAGCCTCTGGATCTTTCGCGGATATGACGACACGGCAGCATTCCGATTCATCCCCGGCCTCGCCCTGGCTCAGCGTGCTGGTGCCGGTCTACAACGTCGAGCCCTTTCTGGAGGAATGCCTGCTGTCCGTGGTTGCTCAGATCGAGGATGTGGCGGGCGTCGAGGTACTGGTGCTCAACGACTGCGCCACCGACGGCTCAGGCGAACTCTTGCAGACGCTCGCGCAGCGTTGGCCGGGGCGGCTGACCTTGATGCAGCACGAGCGCAACCAGGGCCTGAGCGCGGCGCGCAATTCAATGATTGAAGCTGCGCGCGGTGAATACCTGTGGTTTCTCGATTCTGACGACAAGCTGCTGCCGGGCAGCATAAGCGCGTTGGAGAGCATCGCGGCGGCGCATGCGCCCGATGTGGTGCTCTGCGACTTTCAGGTCTGGCGCGAGACGTCGAAATGGAAACATCGCCTGCGCGGTGAGCGCCACCGAAGCAGCTTCGCAGGCCCTGCGCGGCGCGTGTTGAGCGACCGCTGCGAGGTATTGGCCGCTGCGCTCATGCCCGGTGAGCTGCATGCCTGGTCCAAAATATCGAAACGCGCGCTGTGGGGCAGTGATCTGCGCTTTCCGGTCGGCCGTTATTTTGAAGACATGGCAACCATGCCGCTCATGATGCTGCGCGCTTCGACCTTTTATTACGCCGATCAACCCTGGGTTGCATATCGCCAGCGCAGCACCAGCATTCTGGCAACGCCCAACCTCGGCAAGGCGCTCGATCAGGCGCATGCGCTCGTGGATTTCCGCGCGGCCTTGCAGACCAGTGTGGCCTGCGCGGGCAACGAGAAGGTCCGACTGGCGCTGGCGCACCAGAGCGCGCGCAACTTCATTGGCGCGATGCGCTACATGAATTCGGTGGCCGACGGTGACCCGCAAAAGACGCAGGCCTTGCAAAGCATCCGGCAGCATTTTCTGGCTTCCTCCCCGCTGTCGCCCGAGGCCCTGTGCAAGGCTTATGCCGTGCGCGGATGGTGGTTGCGAAAATCCAAACTTCAACGGTGGTTGAAAGCCAGCGAGGTAGCGTGAATTCGTCTGTCGTCAATACGCCCCTCATTTCGGCGAGCGACCGTCGTGAACTGATGTTCGCGCGGCTCGTCTACGGTTTTGAACAACTGCGCAACAAGCCCGTGCGCAGCTTTGTCGAGCGGCCGTTTCAGTGCGTTGAGATTCCCACCGCGCACGACGCGGCCCCGCCGGTGGGTAACCAGAACCGCATTCCCCGGATCATCTGGGCATTCTGGAGCGGCACGGCGCAGCCGGAGCTGATTCAGCGCTGCTTCGACAATTGGCGCCGCATGTGTCCGGAGTTCGACATTCGCATCCTCGATGAGCGCAGCGTGCTGCGCTATCTGGACGCCATTCCTGCAGAACTGCAGCAGAGCACCGCGCCCAAGCGTGCCGACTGGGTGCGCGCCGAACTGCTCAAGCGCCATGGCGGGATCTGGCTCGACGCCAGCACGATTCTCACCACCTCGCTGGAGTGGGTGATCGCAACGCAGGCGCGCACGCAAAGCGACTACGTGGGCTTTTATCTCGAGCAATTCACGAGCGATGCGGCCTATCCCGTGGTCGAAAACTGGTTCATGGCCGCGCCGCCGGCAAGTCCGTTCATCGTCGATCTGCAAGCGGAATTCACCACGCGCGTGGTCCCGGGAAGCAACGAGGCCTACATCGAGCAATTGCGCGCCGAAGGCATTTTCGACCAGGTGCGGCAGCGCATTTTCTCGCCCGACTATCTGAGCATGCATCTGGCGATCCAGTACGTGATGCGCAAGCGCGGCGGCTACCGTCTGGCGCTGGCGCGCGCCGAGGACGGGCCGTTCTATTACCACGTGGCTTCGCGCTGGAGTCGTGGCATGCTCAAGGTGCAGCTCATGATGCGCCCGGTCGCGAAGGCCATGCCGCCCTTGATCAAGCTGCGCAAGCCTGATCGCAAGCGGCTCGATCTCTACGTGCAGCGGCGGCTGGTGCGCAGCGACAGCATCCTCGGTCGCTATCTTGGCTGTTGAGCGAACAAACAAGCCCCATCGCCTGAACTGAATGAACCGTTGTCACCATGATCCATCGCCGCAAATCTGCTTTCGAAAAATGGTTCTCCTTCACGCGGCACCGGCGGCGCTTTGGCGCGGATGCGCACGTGCAGCAACTCGACGCACAGGATTTCACGCATCTGCGTGAAAGCATCATCACGGGCGAGGAAGAGGCGAAGTACGCGCATGGCGCTTCGGTGAATCTGGACGAGCATCTGGCGAAGGTGCGGCGCGAATTCGTCGGGCAGTCCGAGCTGCTGTACCAGCACGCCATGCTGATCGTGCTGCTTCGCCGCGAGGCCGACGTCAAGGCCAACTACGAACGCCTCAAGCGCATGTGGATGGCCGAGCGCGATTTTCTCGCGGCGCATCTGGACACGCGCTGGCTGATCGCCGCCTGCGACAGCTTCATCGACCATGATGACGAACCGCTGCTGCGCGCCATCGCGATGAATGGACCGGTACTGATCAACTCCGTCAAGCTCGGCGAGACCGAGCGCTTCATCCTCGGTGTGAACGGCGAGACGCCCGACCAACAGGCGGCGCTGGACGAACTATGGACGCATCGCGTCGGTCTGTTCGACGGAGTGGCCGGTTTCATTCCGGGCACCGACGACACGCTGCGCAACATGCGCTGGCGGCTGGAAGCGGTTTGCGGTCTGCACCCGCTCGGCGTGGTGGTGATGGAGTTGTTTGACCGGTTGCAACTGGAGGCGAATGACAACGTGTATTCGCGGTTCAGGCGCAGGCATACGCGGGAGAAGACGCAGTGGTGGAATTCTTGAAGTCGGAGTGCGCCCGGCTTGGCGCTTTTCTTTGAGGCGTCATCGGGTTTTGCTGAGGGGTTGAATTTCGGGGCCGGGACTGCCCCCGGCGGGGCAATCACTTTTTGCTTGCGCTCAAAAAGTAATCAAAAACGCGCTTTGAAGTCACGCGGTGGAACTCACTCTGCGCTGACGCGCTCCGTTCGGACAACCCCCGCGAGTCAGTGGAATCCGGGGAGGTGGGATCGGCACTTTGCTTCGCTCGTGCCTCGGGCGCTCGGGTTTGCTCTTGTCGGGGCGTTGCTTGCGGAGGCCGGGACTGCCCCGGCGGGGCAATCACTTTTTGCTTGCGCTCAAAAAGTAATCAAAAACGCGCTTTGAAGTCACGCGGTGGAACTCACTTTGCGCTGACGCGCTCCGTTCGGACAACCCCCGCGAGTCAGTCGAATCCGGGGAGGTGGGATCGGCACTTTGCTTCGCTCGTGCAAGCCGTTTACTAACGCCGCGCGGTTTCTTTGAGTTCGTTCACCAGTTTTTGTACGAGTTCTGCTGCGGGCATGACTCGGGCGGTGGCGATGCCCTGGCCGGCCCAGAGGGACAGGTAGTCGGCTCGGCCTGCGGCGGCTGCGGCCTTGCGCAGGGGCCGGTGAGTGCGTTCTGCACGGGGTATTCGGGATGTCGTGCTCGAACTCGGCGAGCTTGTCCATCATCGTGTTGACGATGCCGCGTGCGTAGCGGCCCGAGTAGATGCGGGTGCAGCGCGTGTCGCTGGCCGTGGCTGCGGCCATGGCTTCGCGGTAGGCGGGCCGATGCCGGATTCGGGGCAGACGAGGAATGCCGTGCCCATCTGCACGGCCTGTGCGCCGAGGGATTGTGCGGCGGCGATGCTGCTACCGTTCATGATGCCGCCGGCCGCGATCACGGGTATGTGCAGGCGTGCGGCGCATTCGGCGACCAGCGGCAGGGTGCCGATCATGCTGGCCTGGAAATCGCCCAGGAAGGTTCCGCGATGACCGCCGGATTCCATGCCCGAGGCGACGACGGCGTCGGCACCGACGGCCTGCCAGGCCTCGGCTTCGGCGAAGGTCGTGGCGGTGCCGATGACATGGCAACCGGCGGCGTGCAATTGATCCACCTGGGGCTGCGTGAGGATGCCGAAGGTGAAGCTCGCAACGGCGGGCTTCAGCGCGAGCAGGGTTTCAAACTGGGCGTTGAAATCTTCGCACCACTGCGCCGGCACGCTCGGCGTGAGGCCGAATTCGGCGTACAGCGGCGCGAGGCGCTCGATGGCTTTCTGAACGGTGGCGGCGTCGGGCGACGGTGTCTTTTGCACGAACAGGTTCATGCCGAAGGGCCGGTCGGTGGCCTTGCGCACGGCGCTTGCGGCCTCCTGCATCGCGCTGGGGAGCGCATGCCGCAGCCGAGCATGCCGAGTGCGCCCGCCCCGGAAACAGCCGCTGCGAGTGCGGGCGTGTCGGAGCCGGTCATCGGGCCCTGGACGATGGGGTGTTCGATGCCCAGTTGCTCGAGCATGGACGGGATGGAAGCGGCGGACATGGTGCTCTCCTGAAGGTGGGGTTATGACACGGATGCCGTGGCGGACTCGGCACGGACGTTGGCGCTGGCCAGCAGGGCGTTCCTGAGCGCCGTGAATGCCGGTGTCGCAAAGCCTTGGCGGGTGACCAGCATGGTGGTGCAGGGCTGAAGCGGCACCCATTGCAGTGCGGGCGGCGCGCGCAACTGGTCGAGCAGGGCTTGGGGCACGACGCCCGCGCAACTGCCTGCGGCGACGCACGCGAGAATCGCCGGGTAGGAGGCCAGCTCGATCACCTGCGGCTGCTGGCGGCCACCGGCGCGCATCCAGTCTTCGCCGATCTGGCGATAGGTGCAGCCGCGGGTGAAGGCGGCGACGGTATGCAGTTCAAGGTCCCGGGCAGACGCCACCTGCGGATGCGTGGCCGGCAGCGCCAGCAGCAGTGCTTCCTCGTAGATGGGAGTGCAATCCACGGACAGCTCGTCGGCGTCCATGCCGGGCGGTGGCCAGGCGACCAGCGCGGCATCGATTTCGTGGGCGAGCAACTGCTCGATCAACTGACGCGAGGGCGAGGTGCGCAGTTCCAGTCGCAGATCGGGCCAGTCGGCATGCAATTGCGCGAGCGGCTGGGGCAGGCGCACGAGCGACGTGCTTTCCATCGCGCCGAGCCGCAGGCGTCCCATGGGATGTTCGGGCGAGACCGCCTGGCGCGCCTCTTCTGCGAGCGACAGCAGGCGCTCGGCGTATCCGAGCAAGGTGGTTCCGGCGGGCGTGAGCTGCATGCGCTTGCCTTCGCGGAAAAACAGCGCGGTGCCGAGCTGCTCCTCGAGTTGCTGTACGCGCGTGGTGACATTGGACTGCACGCGTCCGAGCCGCTCGGCGGCACGCGTGACGCTATGTTCCTGCGCGACCGTGCGGAAAATGTCGAGTGACAACAGGTCCATGAAGAGCCTTCAGGATTAGAATCTTGTTGCGAGATTATTTTATATGAATTAATCTAAAAAAAAGATTTATCCACGCGCCATGAGCACCTATTCCTCCACCCCGGAAACAGCCACCCCCGCGCAGCAACCGCCCTCGGGCTCCGTCAGACCATGGATCGTCGGGCTGGCGGGGCTGGCGTCGCTGGCCGTGGCGATGGGGATTGGTCGTTTCGCGTTCACGCCGCTGCTGCCCATGATGCTGCACGACGGAGTGATCGACCTCGCACGGGAAGCTGGCTCGCCACCGCCAACTATCTGGGCTATCTCGTCGGTGCGCTCATCGGCATGGCGCTTCCGTGGCTGTCACCTGCGATCTACGCGAAATGGCACCCGGCGCGTCTGGCGAAATGGGGCCTGTCTGCCACGGTGATCCTCACGTTGGCGATGGCGTTTCCGATTCAGGATGCCTGGCCGCTGCTGCGTTTTGCAGCGGGCGTGGCGAGCGGCATCACGTTTCTCGGCACGGCCTCGTGGTGCATGGTGCGGCTTTCGGCACTCGGGCGGCCCGAACTCGCGGGACTTGTTTTCGGGGGTCCTGGCTCGGGCATTCTCATCACGGGTCTGATGACCAGCGTGATGGTGGCCGCGCATTGGCAGTCACGCAGTGGGTGGGTGGCATTCAGCGTGCTGGCCGCGTTGCTGTGCGTGTTCATCTGGCCCGTGATACGCGGCCCGGCGGCCCTGACTTTGAGCACGGGCGCACCAAAACCCACGCAGGCGCAGGCCGCGAGCATGCGCGCCCAACCCGTACCCACGCGCGTGTTGCATGCCCTGGCTTACGGCCTGTCGGGTTTCGGGTACATCATCACCGCGACCTTTCTGCCGGTGATTGCGCGCACCGTCCTGCCAGGCAATACCGGCTGGGCGGATCTCTTCTGGCCGATTGCTGGCGCGGGCGCGCTCGTCGGCACCTTGATCAGCACGCGCCTGCCGGTGCGCTGGTCGCGCCGCTGGCTGTTGTTGGTGGCCTACCTGATCCAGGCTGCGGGCGTGGCCCTGACGCTGTGGATGCCCACCACCATCGGTTTTCTCGTCAGCAGCCTGCTTGTGGGACTGCCCTTCACCGCGATCTCTTTCTTTGCGTTGCAGGAGGCGCGCCGCGAATGGCCCGCGTCAGCAGACAGTTTTGCCGGGCTGGTGACCGGCACATACAGCATCGGTCAGATTGCGGGACCGCCGCTGGTGGCATGGCTGCTCCAGCATTCTGCGGATGGCAGGGGATTCGATCGCGCCCTTGAATGCGCATCCCTGGCGCTGGTCGCGGGCGCCGTGATCTACGCAATTTCGCTTTGGTGCTGGCCGGAGAAGGCGGCGGGCCGGAACTAAGGGACGCGGAAAAATCCGCGCGATTTCCTGGTCGGGGCGTGCAGGCGATTCTTAGCCGCTCACCGGCAACCGCAACACGAAGCATGCGCCCGATTGGCCGTCTAGCCGGTCTTCGCACTTGACGCTGCCATGGTGGCGCTGCGCAATCGAGCGCACCAGCGCCAGACCCAGACCCACGCCGCCCGAGCGCTCGCTCGCGCCCGGCAGGCGGTAGAACGGCTCGAAGATGCGCTCGCGCTGTTCCGGCGGCACGCCCGGGCCGTGATCGCACACGCGGATCACGACCTCGTTGCTCTCGCGCGTGAGATCCAGCGTGACCTCGCCCAGGCTGTAGCGGCGAGCGTTTTCCAGCAGATTGCGCACCGCGCGCCGCAGCAGCTTGGCAATGCCCTGCACGTCCAGATCGGTGACGTTGAGCCCATCGGTGCGGGCACTCAGATCGGCATCGACCCGCGCGCACTCCTCGGCAGACAGGCCAAGCAGATCGACGGTCTCCATGGTGCCGACTTCGGACGCGCCGGAGTCGAGTCGGCTGGCGAGCAGGATTTCATCGACCAACTGGTCCAGCTCCGCAATATTGCGCAGAATTTCTGCGCGCGAGGCGGGCGAGGGCGTGCCGTCCTGCATCAGCTCCATGCCCATGCGGATGCGTGTGAGCGGTGAGCGGAGTTCGTGTGACGCGTTCGCGAGCAGCGACTTGTGCGACTGCACCAGCGTCTCGATGCGCGACGCGGCGGCGTTGAATTGCCGCGCCAGATCGGCCACCTCGTCATGTCCCTGGGCGCGCACCCGCACCCGCAGATCGCCCTCGCCAAAACGCTTGACGCTGCGCTGCAGATTTTCAAGGCGCTGCAACAGCTTGCGGATGATCGGAAACACGCCGATGGTCACGGCAATGCCGACCGCCGCGAGAACCCAGAAGAAGCCAAACGGCGGGCGCAGCCAGTAGGCGACGCCGCGCGCGCCATCACGTCCCTGTTGGCGCGGAGCGCGGGCCGAGAGCTGCATATGCAGCTTCTCGCCCGATTCCGTCTCGATGTTGTATTCCGTGGGCTCGCCGGGTTCGCGCCGCTCGCGCGTGGCAAGGCCCTCCAGAATCGCCTTGCCATCTGCGCCGACGATGACGATCTCGCGTGCCGGCGGCTGCATGTTCTGCACGCTGTGCTCGGCCGCCCAGCGCCAGGCAAAACCGATGGCGAATGCAAAGACCAGCACGCCCCGACCACCGCAAGCCAGATGCGCAGATAGAGTCGGCGGGAAAACGGGCTGATCAGGGACATGGTTGTCAATCAGGACTCACAACGATCCTGCGATGCGGACACCGGAGCGTGACCGAACAGAAAAAGTAACGAAAAGCGGCGAGTCTCGATGCAGCAGCAGGCGTTTCATCATCTCGTCAATCCTGCTGTTTCGCGAAGACATAACCGACCCCGCGGACCGTGAGAATGCGGCGCGGATTCTTCGGATCGACCTCGATGGCCGCGCGAATACGGCCCATGTGCACGTCGATGGACCGGTCAAACGCCTCAAGCTCGCGGCCACGCACGGCCTCCATGATCTGGTCGCGCGTGAGCACGCGGCCCGCGCGTTCGGCAATCGTCACGAGCAGATCGAACTGGTAGGAGGTGAGATCGGCGAGCTGGCCGTTCACGGTGACCGTGCGCGCATCGCGGTCGATCTCCAGCGAGCCGAAACGCAGCGTCTGCGTGGCCGGTTGCGCGCCGGTCTCGCGGCGGCGAAGAATCGCGCGAATGCGGGCCAGCAGCTCGCGTGGCTCGAATGGCTTGGGCAGATAGTCGTCGGCACCGATTTCAAGACCGATCACGCGGTCCATCGGATCGCCCTTGGCGGTCAGCATCAGCACCGGTACCTGGGACGCGGGCGCGGGCAGCGAGCGGATGCGGCGGCAGATTTCAAGCCCGTCCATGTCGGGCAGCATCAGATCGAGAATCACCAGATCGGGAAGTTCCGCCGCTTCGGGTCCGGTCAGGCGCGCCAGCCCGCTGGTGCCGTCTCCGCAGTGCGTGACATGCAGGCCGGACTGCCCCAGATACTCGCTCACCATCTGGGCGAGTCGGGCGTCGTCTTCGATCATCAGCAGGTTGTGTGGCATGTGGCTTGGATTGTTCGATTCGCGGATTGCACGGACACCGCCGACGCATTCGCATGAGCGCAGGTATGAATGTCTGACGGAGATGGTGCACCAGGTGTGCTGCGCGTCTTTACGGTTTCCGTAAAGATAGGTAAAGCGCCGCGCAGTTTATCCAACGGCAGAGGAAACGGAAGACTCGCCTGCGCGCTCTCCGCTTTTCTTGACCCGGCCCGCAGCCCAGACCAGCAGCAGCACCGGCAGCCCCAGCGCCGCCGTGCTGGCGAAGAAATTGGCGTAGCCATGCGCGTTCACGTAGTCGCCCGAAAAACCCGCGATGAACTTCGGCAGCAGCAGCATGAGCGACGAGAACAGCGCATATTGCGATGCCGAGTAGCTGATGTTGGTGAGGCTTGAGAGATAGCCCACGAACGCCGCCGAGGCGATGCCCGAGGCCAGGTTGTCTGCCGACACCACGGCAATCAGCGCGGGCACGCTGTGGCCATAGCCCGCGAGCCAGGCGAACAGCAGATTGGTGAAGGCGCTCAGGATCGCGCCGAGCATCAGGATGCGCATCACGCCAAAGCGCATCGACAGGCTGCCGCCGATGAACGCGCCCACCAGCGTCATGATGACGCCGTAGATCTTGGTGACGGTGGCGACCTCGTCCTTGGTGAAACCGGTGTCCACGTAGAACGGATTGGCCATGATGCCCATGACCACGTCGCTGATGCGGTAGACGGCGATCAGCGCAAGAATCACGGCGGCGTGCCATTTGTAGCGCCGGAAGAAATCCGCAAACGGCTCGATCAGCGTGCTCTGGAGCCACTCGCCAGCGCTGCGCGCGGCAGGCATTTCCACGCGTTGGGGTTCGGGCGAAATCAGCACGGTGACAATGCCGACGAGCATCGAGCCCGCCATCACCAGATAGGCCAGTTGCCACGCGGCATTCTGATAACCGCCCGCGCTGCCCGAGAGTTCTGCACGCGCGGCCAGCCACAGCACGCCAGCGCCGGACCAGATCATCGCCAGGCGGTAGCCCGTCTGGTAACTCGCGGCGAGAGCCGCCTGCTCCTTGGCGGGAGCGCATTCGATGCGGTAGGCATCGAGCGCAATGTCCTGGGTCGCCGAGGCGAACGCCGTCACCAGCGCCCACACCACCATCGGTTGCAGCGCGGTCTGCGGATTCGCGAGCGCCATGCCCGCCAGCCCGCACATCACGCCGATCTGCGCGATGAGCAGCCAGCTGCGGCGGCGGCCCATGGCGCGCGTCAGACCGGGCAGCGGCACGCGGTCCACGATGGGCGCCCAGATCCACTTGAAGCCATAGGCCAGCCCCACCCAGCTCAGATGCCCGATGGTGCCGCGATCAATACCGGCCTCGCGCAGCCGAAACGACAGCGTTCCGAGCACCAGCATCAACGGCAGCCCCGCTGCAAATCCGAGCGACAGCATGCGCAGGCTTTCGGGCTGAAGATAGACAAGCCAGGCGTCGCGCCACGATTTTCTGGGCGTCCCGGATGTGGTTTGGTTCTGTGCGGTGGATTCGGACGACATGTGAGGCCAGGTTGGAGCGGCAGGCGTCATTATGCGGATGTCATGCCCGAGGCCGCGCTACCATCTGCCAATGGCCCGCCACGCCCCACCTCCGTTCGCGCTGACTGCACCCGTCGCGTCGATTCGCCACTACAGCGGCGAACACGCGGCGCACGCGCACGATCACGCGCAGATCCTGTACGCGCTCGAAGGCCGGATGGAGCTGGAGGTCAACGGGCGCGCCGCATTCGTCGACGCGGCCTGCGGCATGGTGGTGCCGGCGGGCGTAGAACACGGCTTTCTCGCGTCACCGGGCGCGAGGCTGCTCGTCATCGACGCGCCGCATGACCGCAGCGGCGTCGACAAGCTGCGGCGGTTTGCCGTACCCGCGGCGCTGCGCACGCCGCAGTCCGGCGGCGACGCGGGCGATCATCTCTCGGGCCTGCTGGGCGCGCCGCGCGTGCTCGTGCGCCGCGATCTCGATCTGGAGCACGTGCGCGAACAGGTCTTGCGCAGCCTGCACGAGAACTGGAACACGCGCCGCATGGCCGCGCTGGTGCATTTGAGCGCGCAGCGCTTTCATCTGCGCTGGCTTGAGCTGACGGCCAAGACGCCGCAGCAATGGCTGCGTGACCTGAGGCTCGATGCGGCGGAGGTGGCCCTTGCGCGCGGCGACTCGCTCGAGACCACGGCGCTGCGTTACGGCTACCGTAGCGCGAGCGCGCTCGCGTTTGCGCTGCGGCGCGACCGCAAGATCGGCGCGCGCGACCTGCGGCGCAGGGACTGATAAAAAAATAAAAGAAAAAAGACAACACAGTCGAAGACAAGAAGCGTTTCTCTACAAATCACCGGCCATCCCGCACGCATCATCGCGGCATGGCGAACACCAAGATTCACACCATTTCACCGGCTCTCGGCATCACGCTGGTCAGCATTGCCGCCGTCTTCTGGGGCACGACCGGCACCGCGCAAAGCCTGGGTGGCGGCAGCCTGTCGCCCTACTGGCTGGGCGCGGCGCAACTGGTGGTGTCGGCGGGGTTCTACGCCGCGTTGTGCTGGGTGCTGGCGCAGCGCGGCCCGCTGCGCTCGCGACGGCCTCTGCTCCCGACACCCTCGCAGTTGGGAATGGACCTGCGCCACGTCGCGCTTGCAGCCGTCGGCATCGGCGGATACAGCATCTGTTTTTACGCGGGCGTGAAGCTCACCGGCGTGGCCGTGGGCACGGCGGTGGCGATTGGATCGAGCCCGATCTGGGCCGGGCTCATGCAGGCGATTTTTCTGCGCACGCCGCTGTCGGCACTCTGGTGGTGCGGCACGGCAGTCAGCATCGCGGGCGGTGTCGCCATGGCCCTCAGCAAGGGCTCGGGCGCGGCTTCCTCGCTTTCGGTGCCCGGATTGCTGCTGTGTCTGCTCGCGGGGCTGTCGTATGCCGCGTACGCGCTGATCAACAAGCGCCTTGTGGCTCGCGCATCGCCTGCGCTGGTGAATTTCTACGTGTTCAGTGGCGCGGCCCTGTTCGCCGTTCCGGTCGCATTCGCGTTGGCCGGCGTGCCGCGCTTCACCGCCTCGTCGCTGCTCGTGGCGCTCTATCTGGGCGTGGTGGTGTCCGGCGTTGCGCATGCGCTGTTCTCCAGCGGCCTGCGGGGGATTTCCGGACCCACGGGCGTGACGCTTTCGCTGATCGAGCCGGTCGCGGCGTTCGTGCTCGCGATCTGGGTGGTGGGCGAGCATCAGGCGCTGCAATCCTGGGTGGGGCTGGCGCTGGTCATGGTCGGCCTGTTGGTGGTCGTGCGCGCCGAACTCCAGGCTTCAAGGCGCGAGCGCCTGCAAGCCGCCGTGCCCTAAATTAAACTGGTGTGCATGACCCAGCAATCCAGCCACTCCCGCGACGAAGCTCCCTCGGTAACCACGGGTGCATGCCTGTGCGGCACGACGACGCCATGGAATCCACGACGCGCCTTTGTGATGGCCGCCACGGCGGCCATCGCGGCACCGGCCATGGCGCAGGTGGATGTCGGCAACGCTTCTTCGCTTCGCAATCTGGTGCCTGCCGAAACGCTCGAAAAATCCGCCACGCAGCAGTACGACCAACTGCTCGCGCAGGCCAAGGCCAAGCGCGCGCTTGCGGGTGACGACAATCCGCAGCTCATTCGCCTGCGCGACATCGCCAAGCGACTCATTCCATATACCTACGCATGGAACGAACGCGCGCGCGGCTGGCGCTGGGAGGTCAACCTCGTCGGCAGCAAACAGATCAACGCCTTCTGCATGCCGGGCGGAAAGATCGCGTTCTACACCGGCATCATCGACCAGCTCAAGCTCACCGATGACGAGATCGCGATGATCATGGGCCATGAAATGGCGCACGCACTGCGTGAACACTCCCGCGCACGCATCGCCAAGACGCAGGCCACCAATCTCGGCATCTCGCTCGGCGCGTCTCTGCTGGGCCTGGGCGACGTGGGCCGCGCCGCAGCGGGACTCGGGTCGCAACTCCTGACGCTGAAATTCAGCCGCTCGGACGAAACCGACGCCGATCTGGTCGGCCTCGAACTCGCCGCACGCGCAGGCTACAACCCGCAGGCGTCGATCACGCTCTGGGAAAAAATGGGCAAGGCCACCGGCCAACAGGGCCTGCAATTTCTGTCGACCCACCCGAGCGGCCCTCACCGCATCAAGGAACTACAGGAAAACGTCGCCCGCGTGCAGGGCCTGTACGAAGCCGCACGCCGCAACCAGAAATAGAAACGGACAGAAAGACGACGCGGGCGTTAGCGCGCCTCAGGTGTTCGCCACATAGGGATTGGTGCGCCGCTCGCGTCCGAACGTGCTCTCCGGCCCGTGCCCGGGAATGAATACCGTCTGATCCCCCATGGGCCACAGACGCCCGGTGATCGAGTCGATCAACTGCTGATGGTTGCCCTTGGGAAAATCGGTGCGCCCGATGCTTCCCGCAAACAGCACATCCCCCACAAACGCGCGATCGATCTGCGGCGCATGAAACACCACATGCCCGGGCGTGTGCCCTGGGCAGTGCCGCACATTCAAGGTCTCATTGCCGATCTGCACCGTATCCCCGTCATGTAGCCAACGCGTCGGTGTGAACGCAAGCGCGGGCGGAAAGTTGAACATCTGGCTCTGCTGCGGCAGCCCATCGATCCAGAACTGATCCCCTTCCTCAGGCCCGATGATCGGCAAGTCCAACTTCTGCGCCAACTCGCCCGTACCCCCCGCATGATCAATATGCGCATGCGTCAGCCACAAGGCTTTCAGATTCAGCCCAAGCCTGCGCACCTCACCCATCAACACATCCAGATCGCCCCCGGGATCGATGATCGCCGCATCATTGGTGGCGTCGCACCAGACGATGGAAGCGTTTTGTTGGAAGGCGGTGACGGGAATGGTTTGGTAGTGGAGCATGTGGGGCGATGAAGTGTTGAACCTACGATCACTGCTTGGAGCTTTTGTCGCGACAGGAACCGAATCGCGACAACGAAGATTCGAAATGCATTGGTTCTTGAAAAGGATTTTGCCGCATGGAGGCTGGGGATGCTCGGGGCGGGGTTTCAGTTCGGTGGGCTGGGGGGTTGAGAGACTCGGTTGCAGCGATTGCTGCCAGCCCCATCTGCAAATCGAAGTACAGTTTTCGGCTAAAGAGCAATCTACTCAGTACCGATGTTGTCGACCCCAACGGCTGCATTTCTGGTGAGAAACGGTCAGTGAAATGCAGGCAAGCTGAACCGGTGCCGGATATCTGCATCACCGGCCATGAATTGGTGTGATCGACCAAGGGCCGTCATGGACGGCTTGATTGAGCTATCGGGGTAGAAAGCCTAACTCTTGACAATAGAAATTGTCAGACCATCCCAGCCCTTTTCACCGACTGTTTGCAATGCAGTGCTGTCCAGACGCTGATTTTTAGAAAGCATATCGATGAATTTTCGGACTCCACGGACGTTGCCATCTTGACTATCCGTATCCACCACGGCGCCTCCTCGAACCACGTTATCGCCAACAATGACTGTTCCGGGCCGTGCGAGCTTCAAAGCCCATTCCAGATATTTCGGATTGTTCGGCTTGTCTGCATCAATGAAGATGAAATCGTATGGCCCTTGAAGTTGAGGCAATACCTCAGATGCGGCGCCAATACGAATATCCACCTTCTTCCCGCATCCTGCGAATGCACAGTTCTGGGCCGCAACTTTGGCTCGTTCCGGGTCTACTTCAATGGTGGTGATGACGCCATCGATGGGCAACGCTCTCGCCATCCAGATCGTGCTGTACCCGCCTAATGTCCCGATTTCCAGCACTCGCTTGGCCTGGCTAAGACTAACGAGAAGTGCCAAGAATTTTCCCTGTACGGCAGAGACATCATGCGTTGGCATACCAGCATTTGCGTTTGCAGCTAACGCGGTACGTAGGGCCTCATCTTCTGGCGCCAATTTTTCAGAAAAATACGCATCTACTGAAGCCCATTTAGGTACGTCAGGATTTTGATAGTCAGGCTCTCTCGTCATTGATGAGTCTTCCTCAAAGCTCTTGTCAGCCCTGAATTTTGCAGCAATTGAATGACTGCATCTGGCGGCGGATTCAACCGGTCAATGCAACACAGTGAGTACCTCTGTGCAAGGAGTGTTGTGTGAACCAAAGATCACCGACCTACTACACAGAAACGCAGAAGGCATTGATGTGCAAGCGCTGGAAGGCTGGCGACAAATTGCGTATCAGATCGGCAAGCTGTTCGATCAACCACATACCTCCATCCAGAACATCCTGGCAGCAAAGGGCGGCATCCGCCCAACTCAACCCCGATTCACCGACACCCCTCCATCCACCAACATGGCCGCGCCCGTCATAAACGCCGATGCATCGCTTGCCAAAAACAGAGCCGCCCGCGCAATCTCTTCTGGCGTTGCCAATCGCTTGAGCGCGTGGAGATTCGCAACGGCGGCGAGGGCTTCCGGGGTGTTGCTCATTTGTCTGCCCATCGGGGTGTCGGTTCCTCCCGGCAACAGCACGTTGGCGCGAATTCCGCGAGGGCCGTATTCGACGGCGAGGGCCTGCGCCAATCCGACGAGGCCCGCCTTGCTCGCGGCGTAGGCGGCAACTCCCGGGAAGCCGACCGTGTAGCCTACGAAGGTGCCTGTGAATACGATGCTTGCGCCGCCATGCTGTTGCTTGAGCATCTGTGGCACCTGGTGTTTTGCCGCCAGGAACGCACTGGTCAGGTTGGTCTGCAATGCGGCGTTCCATTCGTTCAGGGAGATTCCCTCGGTGGGTCCCATGGGGCCTAACGTACCCGCGTTATTGAACGCGATATCCAGCCGTCCGAACGAGCGCACGGCGGTTGCGGCCAGTTGCTGCATATAGTCTTCGTGGCCGACGTCACCGGCCAGTTGAACGGCGTTGCCACCCGCATGTTCTATCTCGGCAACGAGTTCCCGCAATGGCTGCTCGCTGCGCGCGCCGATGACGACCGAGGCGCCTTCGGACGCGAACAACAACGCCGCCGCGCGGCCTATTCCCGAGCTGCCGCCTGTGACCAGTGCGACTTTTCCTTTGAGCGAATTCATATCGTTCCTTCGAGTGTTGGAGACGGCATGATGCTTTTCGGCGGTACTTCGCGCTGGCTGTATTCGGCTATGTGATTCGTGAGGATTGCGGATGGAGAGATACACGGACGCCAGAGCGCTCAGGACAAGTCCACAGGCTGCAGCGCGATGGGGCAGTGGCGGCAAATGAACTTCGGGGGATCTGAACAGGTCGGTATCCCGCCATTTTTTCACTGAAAAATGGGTTTCACCATCTTGTGTGGAGCATCGTCTCGCGGAATGCGTGAGAGCAGAGTTTTCAGTTTCTCCTGCCGCGAAGGACTGACGAGTTGGCACGCCCAGGCGACCCTGCCACGCAAGGTCGCCAGCAATTCATCGGATGCGGGGTCTTGCTGCGCAGCCAGTCGATACAGTTGCGCGCGCAGCAGGTCGTAGTCTGCGCGCGAAAGATTGGGTTTCTCGTTGACGACCACGCCGGTGATGCGTTGGCGCGTGTGGTCGGGCATGCGACGGGTCTTGTCCGGGTGGAGCGCGAAGCCTTCGTCCTGCGCAATGCCGCGCACCCATCCACGCAGCGATGCGAAGTGGCGGCGCAGCGAATCGGGGCCTGAAAAGACCAAGTCGTCTGCATAGCGGGAATAGCGTGCGTCGAAACGCTCGGCCAGGGCGGACAGGCGCATGTCGAGATGGAATGCGCACAGATTGGCAAGCGCGGGTGATGATGCAGCGCCCTGCGTCAGATGCGGGGTTGCGAGGCGTTTGATCTGCGAACGCGTTGCGCTTGCATCTTCGAGCAGACGCTCGCGCACTCCAGCGGGTGTGACGGTGGTTGTCAAGGCCGTTAGTTGCGCAGCGATCCCTGCGGGATAGCCGAGACTGCGCCACAGCGCGCGGATTTGCGCAGCCGTGATGCTGTGGAAGAAGTCACGCAGATCGAATGTGCATACAACGGGTTGTCCGGCGTGCAGGGCGGCGTGAGTCAGCACGCTGCGGCCCGTGACAAAGCCGTGCGCGGCTTCATGCACGGGGATGCGGCTGAGCAATTGGACGTGAATCTTTTTCTGCACAGCCGCAAGCTGTTGCTTGGGCACTTCCAGCAATCGCAAACCTCCGCGTGCCTTGGGAGTGAGCCTGTGGCGATAGTGGCTGGCGGCCAGGCTTTTGCCGTGCTGGTCGCGAGGGGCGAATTGCCACGCGGGCCTCGCGAGCCAGTCGAGATCGGAGACACCTATTCCGAGAGCCTGTGCAAGCTGTTGGCTGTCGGCCCAGTTCGGCAATCCCAGATCGTGCAGAGCCATCGCGGCGATCTGCATGCGAGCGGGACGCAACAACCAGCGACGGACCGCTGGGCGCTCCTGCTGCACCCATTGCGAGAAATTTGGCGCAGCGTTGGTGGACTCCGTGTCGTCATCCTCCTCGCCGTAGCCCTCTGCCCACCCAATGCCCAATCCGTGCGGGTCGGGTTCTTCATCGTCCGGTATCCCTTTTTCGGCGGCAGCCTGCGTGATGACGCGCCATTGCGGATAACACGCGGCTCCCAGGCTCTGTTGCTCGACTAAGGCCGATGCGAGGCGCTGAACATCGAGCCGGGCCCACATGGGGTCAGGCATGTGGTGCAGGCGTAGGCTCCAAGTGACGAGCCAATCGGGCTGGTCGCTCGATGCCAGGCCGAGGCAATTTTGCGCTCTGGCAATCAACGAACGCTGGTGTCGGCCACCATCGGCGTCGCTGTCGGCAAGCCACGCATGCGCCACGGCGAGCGCCACGTGTCGAGCATTGGTACTGGCCCTCAGATTTGCTCCCTTGTTGCTGGTGTTACGTCGATACAAGAAGGCCCTGCGGTCTGCCAACCTGCAGGTCTTGCGCGAACTGACGGCTGAACGAATCTGCGGCTGGTTCGCGCCCGGTGAAATCCACTTTGGATGCAGCCATGGGGATACCCCACGGCCCGAATTGACGAAACCACTTGCATTCAAAAACGCTCGTGGAGCCAATACGGCAACGCTTGGCAGAGCAGGGCCAGATAAATGATAGCGCCACTCGATGACGATGTGAAAGCGGTGTTCACCGCGTGGTCGGGACGGTCTGTTGGCCGGTTCAAGTATGGGGGGTGACCTGGAGTTTGAAAACATCAGGAATGCGCACTGGCAAATCCAGTCAGAACCCGTCGCTCATCACCACCTGCATACAAAAATTCCCTGATGTAGTTCAAACGAAGTGCGCGCGTTTGGCAAACCCTGAAAGCTGCGTCGTCAGTATCAAAATTTGCTTTGTGACAGCAGGTATTGTCTGAGGCCCACTTTTGATTCTCAGTCACTGAAGCCACTTTCGTGTTGTCCTCTCCCGTTGACATATTCACCGCCAAGCGAGGGCCATCGGGGATGTTTCGAAGGCCGCGCCGGTCTCGCGCCATCGGTTTTACGCTGACCGAAATCCTCGTGACTCTGAGCGTATTGGCGATCTTGCTGGTCGTTGCGGCGCCTTCCTTTGCGAGCCTCTGGCGCGTCAATCGCGCAACGGCTGCGGTGAAGCGATTCAGTCTCGATCTCGAATATGCACGCAGCGAAGCGCGTCGTCGCGGATCTGCCGTCAGTCTGTGCGCGAGCGAGGGAACGGCTTGTCAGGGATCGGGCGGCGCCGACTGGGCGAAAGGCTGGATCGTGTTTGCGGACGACGATGCGGACGGCTCGGTGGATGGCGGCGAGGCGATTCTTCGCGTGCAGCCCGCCTTGACCGGCGGGGATACTTTTCAGGCGGGTGACGGACGTTCGTCGCTGACCATGGGGCGCACGGGGCTGGCCTCCAATCTGAGCGCGAGCGTCACGTTCACGTTGCACACATCGCCCATCGACGCCAACGCAACGCGTTGCGCGCTCATCAACCGAGCGGGGCGCGAGACCGTTCTCAAGGCAGGAGCAACGGGATGCGCATGAGCACGCGAAAGATCGGGAAAGCCGCGATGGCCGCGCGCGGTCGTGAAGGCGGCTTCACGCTGCTTGAGTCCGGCATCGCGCTGTTGGTGGTGGCCATCGGCATGCTTGGGCCGCTGAAAATGATGGCACACGCCATGGCCAGCAGCAGCACGGCGAATGCGCGTAGCGTCGCGGCGCTGCAGGCCGCCTCGCTGGCGTCGATCATCCAAAGCAACGCCGCCTACTGGCGCGACGGTGAAGGCAGAACCGCCAGCATCACGCTCAAGCAGGGGAAGATCGACGCAGGTTCATCGCTTGGCGTGGCGAATGGGCTGAATTGCGATGCTACGGGCGTGGTGGCGAGACCGCAATGCTCGCCCGAAGAACTGGTCGGCAACGATCTGGTGGAGTGGGCCGGCTCACTCGATGCTGCGTTGCCGAATCCGAGCGGCTCGATCCAGTGCACGCAGACCACCCAGCGGCTGACGCGCTGCACGGTCACCGTCCGTTGGCACGAGCGCTATGTCTCCGGCAACGGCAGCGCCGACCCATCGACCAGTGCCGCAACGGCCACGGCTTCCGACAGTCCGCGTAGCTTCATCACCCACGTCAGCATCTGAGCGCGCATATGCACCTGTCCGGACTCCACCGATACCGCAATCGCTTTCACCACAGCGCCGGCATGACCCTGCTCGAACTGATGGTGGGCCTGGCCATCGGCCTGTTCATGCTCGCGGGTTTGACGACCCTGTACCTGAACGCGAAGACGAGCTTCAACAATCAGAGCGGACTTGCGGACCTGCAAAAATCGCGCCGCGTGGCGATCAACAGTCTGAGCAATGCGATCCGCAGCGCCGGTTATTTCGTCGATCCGCTCACCACGACGCGTGCGTCGGTGTTTGGCTCGTCAGGGAGCTTCGCCGCCGGGCAGTTCATCACGGGATCGGACGGCGCATCGGGGGCGTCCGATACGATCTCCATTCGATTCGAAACCCAGCCACATGATGCGCTCGTGGATTGTCTGGGCGGCGTTAACACCGGCGCGGCAAAAAGCGTGATGCTGAACACGCTGACCGTCAACGCACAGGGCGAGCTGACCTGTTCGTCGGGTGATGGACAAGCACCGGTGGTGCTGGTCAGCGGCATCGCGCGCATGGAGCTGCGCTACAGCGTTGACACCGATGGCGATGGGCAGCCCGACACCTACCTGCCCGCCAGCGCGCTCACGACGGCGGCGATGTGGTCCGGCGTGCATGCCGTGCGGGCCCGGTTGACGTTTCGCGATCCGGTGACGCGCCCGGCGTCGGGTGGCACGGCCTCTAGCCTGCCGGTACTGGTCCACATCATTCCATTGATGAATCACACATGATGAAAAATCCGGCGGCGAAACCTCTTCATCGGTGCCTTGGGGCGCGCCTTGCGCGCGGGCGCACGCGGCATGAAGGTGCGGTGCTGGTCACCACGCTGATGATGCTGCTCGTGATCGGTGTGCTGGCCATCACGATGTTTCGCGGATTCGGTCAGCAGGAAATGGCGGCCGGCAATACCCTGGACAAACAGCGCGCCGACGAAGCCGCGCAAAGCGCCTTGCAGTACGGCGAATGGTGGCTTCGCGAAGGCCACGCGTCCGTGCCGCAGAACTGTGCGGGCGTCGTCACCATCGTGGACGCGTCGTCGCTGAAGGTCTGCAATGCGGCGCTGGCGTCTGCCACGAGCGTGCCTTGGGACACGCGCTTCGACTACCAGCCGGGCACCAGCTTCGTCGTCGATGCGGATAGGGGCCTCTCAAGCAGCGGCGACATCAACTATGCGGCCTTGCCGAGCCTGCACATTGCCTACCTCGGCGTAGGCGGCGCATCGGGCGGGTCGCCGATCTATCAGGTGACCGCCAGCGCGAAAGGCGGGCGGGAGGACACCGTCTCGGTCGTGCAGAGCACGTTCGCACTCACGGGCTCGCGGGTCGTGGACCTGAGCAACTAAAGCCCGGAGCCCGGGCCATCCTCAGTCTGGAAAACGCCATGACGCAGAAAAAAAAGAAAGACATCCCCCGCCAACGCCGGTTCGCAGCAGCAAACGACGGGCTGCGCCGACGATGCTGCTCACGATGGCGGTGTGCGCGCCGCCTGCGTTTGCGGCGCTGACCATCAACGATCCGCTCAATGGCGCGAGTTCCTCGCAGTGGTACGCGGTGGATGGCGCCTGCCTGACCGCAGGCAATGGAAGCGGTTTGATTCCCCGATGCGTGGGTTTGAGCTACTACAGCGGCAAGACGCACGTGGGCGGCGCAAAGCCCGGCGGTCGATTGCCCGACGATGTCGGAAGTGGTGCGCTGCGCCTGACCAATGGCGATGTCCAGATGGAGGGCGTCAACGGCAACAACCAACGCGGTGCCGTGTTCTCCAGACAGACGCTGCCCAGCGATGAAGGCCTGCGCGTGACCTTCACCAGCTATACCTACGGCGGCAATGCCTACAACGGCTGGGTCAACAACGTCGGGCACACATATTCCAAGGATGGCAACGGCGCGGACGGACTGAGTTTTTTCCTGATCGACGGGGACCAGGTACAGCAACTGATCGGCGAGTTGAGCGCAACCAAATTGCCCGGACTCGGGGCCACGGGCGCTTCGCTCGGCTACGGGTGTTCGTCCGATGCCGACAATATTCCCGCCGATCCGGGAGGGCTCGTCGGCGGCTTCATCGGGCTTGGAATCGACGAGTTCGGCAACTTCAATGCGAGCAACAAGGTGGGCAACACCGGCGAAGCGCCCAAGCCCAACAACGTCGTGTTGCGGGGCCGGGGTAACGTCAATTGGACCTATCTGAATGCCAATGCGCAGACCAAGCCCGCCTTCCCCAACGCGATGCCTCCGACCGCCAAGCGGACGGCGCTCAAGGATGCGTGCACCAAGGGCACGGTCAGCGCGGGTGGCAAGCTCATCAGCGTTCCCAACAACCGGTGGCTCGGAAGCTCGGTGGTGCCTGCGAAGATCGCGAACCAGCAGGGTATCGCAGCGCCCCGACGCACCGACGCCAACGCGATCACCTATGACCTGCGGCTTTCCCGCAAGGGCGAGATCAGTCTTGCCTACAGCGTCAAAGGCGGCAATTTTGTGGATGTGGTGCGCGACAAATCCATTCTCGCGGCTGACGAAACCCTGCCGTCCAAGTTTTACTTCGGCTTTGCGGCCAGCACCGGAACCGGCAGCAACGTGCATGAGATCAGTTGCTTTCGCGCCGAGCAGTTGAGCGCGTCGACGACGACCTCGTCGGCCAATACCGATCCATCGACCAAGCTCGAAACCGGCGATCAGGTCTTCTTTTCGTACTTCCACACGGAAAACTGGTGGGGAGAGTTCATCGCGAAGAACATGGTCTACAACCCGGCCACCGACCGAGTCTCGGTGGCACCGATGGCGAACTGGAATGCCAGTTGCGTGTTGACCGGCGGTGTCTGCGCCTCGACGGGCGGGGCTTTGGTGACGGCGCAATCCCCCGCGCAGCGCAACCTCATGACGTGGAATGGCGCGGCCGGAATTCCCTTGCGCTGGGACCGCCTCGGCGACGCCCAGCAGAAGGCGCTGAGCCTGAGCAACGTGGTGCCCGGTGCGGCGCAGGACGCCTCGCGTCTGAACTATCTCGCTGGAGATCGGACCTACGAAACCCAGGCCACCAGCACCCACCAGACCTATCGCAAACGCACCGGGGTACTGGGCGACATTCAGAGTTCGAATCCCGCGTGGGTAGGCCCGCCCAACCAGTCGTATCGGCAGGTGTGGGTGGATGCGTTGTATCCCGATGCGGCCATGCCCGAGGGCGATACGTCCTATTCGGCGTTCGCGGCGAGCAAGGCATCGCGCACCAACGTGGTGTATGTCGGCGCCAACGATGGCTTTCTGCATGGCTTTCGCGCGGGAGCCTACCGGGGCGGCAAGTTCGATCCGCTCTCGGCCAACGACGGGCGTGAACTCATCGCCTACATGCCTGGAGCGGCGCTCGCTTCGTTCGGTGTGAGCAGCGTGACCGACCCCGCAAATTTCAGCGACGAGAAGTACGCACACAATGCCTATGTGGACGGCTCGCCCGGAACCGGCGATCTGTATTACCGGGGCGCGTGGCACACCTGGCTCGCGGGCGGGCTGGGCAATGGCGGCAACAAGGGCGGCGTCATCGGCAATCTGACCGACACCGCGCAGGGCGCGTTCTACGTGCTCGACGTCACCGATCCGTCCGCCTTTTCCAGCAGTGATGCCAGTGCCGAGGCAGTCGTCGTGGGCGACTGGACTTCCAGCACCATCACCTGTATCGGCGATACCCAGTGCGGCAAGCATCTGGGCAGTGTTTCCGGCAAGCCGATCGTGCGGCGTCTTCACAACGGTCATTGGGCCGTGCTGTTCGGCAATGGCCGCAACAGCGCGAGCGGCAAGGCTGGAATCTTCGTGATGACGGTGGATTCCGCATCGGGCGCGACCAGCTTCCGTTATCTCGATTCGGGCGCGGCAGCACCGGCTGCCGGAGTCGGCAAGAACGGCATCATCGAACTCACGTCCGCCGATCTCGATGGCGACAAGGTCACGGACTATGTGTACGCGGGCGACCTCAAGGGCAACCTCTGGCGTTTCGACCTGAGCAGCAGCAATGCGGCAGACTGGAAGGCAGACAGCAAGCCGCTTGCGGCGACCGGTCTGCCGATCTCGACGCAGCCCACGGTGAGCCGCGTGAAACAGCCGGGCATCGCGTCACCGCGATTGATCATCAATTTCGGAACCGGTCTGCTACTGCCCGCCACCACGAGCGGCGGCGCGGTTCCCGCTGCGGGAGCCCAGTACCTCTACGGCCTGTGGGACTGGAATCTCGAAGCCTGGAATGCCAGAAGCACAACCGCCTACGCGTCACTCCCGGCGTCGCGCAACACCACGGGCGAGGGGCTGCAGACGCAAACGCTCAACGCCGTCACGGTCATCGGCAGTGGATACACCACGCAGGGGCGCACCGTCAGCAGCAACCCCGTCTGCTGGGTTGGCAGCAACCGTTGCGAATCCACGGCCAACAATCATGTGGGCTGGCGAATTGCCTTGCCGGGTACGACAACGAGCAGCGACAAAGGCACGTGGTATGAACAGGTCATCTACAACCCGACGCTGAACGACGGGATGTTGACGCTCAATACGATCATTCCGGGCAATTCGGCAATCGACCCCGCCACCTGCACGGCCGGAGAGACGACGGGCTTTCTCCTGACGCTCAACCCCGATACGGGATCGCTCGATCGTCCCTACATCACCGACGGGACGACGGCGACCGGCGCGCCGCTCGCCGCACTCATGCTCAATCAGGTCGGCAGCGTGAATCGGCAGGAGACACCAGGAGGCCCGGTGATATGGAGCGGAGCCCGGGACGGCGAACAGAAGTTCACCAGGATCCAGCCGTCCATATCGGGCGGTGGCCGCCTCACGTGGATTCAATTGCGTTGAACGGGAACCCGACCATGTGCGAAATGAAACGGATGAACGGATTCACGCTTGTCGAATTGATGATCACCGTGGCCTGCATCGCCATCCTCGCCGCGCTGGCGTTTCCAAGCTACAGCGAATACATGAGGCGCGCGCGCCGCACCGACGCCAAGAACGCCGTGCTCGAGGTGGCAGGGCGGCAGGAGCGCTTTTACAGCATCCACAACCGCTACGCCAAGACGGCTGCGGAGCTTGGCTACGCAGCGCTGCCCGCCGTCGTGCAAAGCTCGGGAGGCAGCAGCTACTACCAGTTGTCGGTCGACTTCATCGATGATGCAAAGAGCTATTCCGTCAAGGCCGTACCGCAGGGCTCGCAGACCAAGGACCTGAAGTGCTATACCTACGTGCTGGCCCACACCGGCGCGCAGAGCAATGTCGATGGCGGTGGATCGCGGCTGACCGGAGCCTCCTGCTGGTGAGTGCGCAGGCGGCCTGCCGCTGCAAAACCATCAACGTGATGCTGCGTCGCGCTCGGCCTCGCGCCGCTGCTCACGCAGCATGAACAGATAAAGCCCTTCCACCTTCTCGCGCGCCCAGGGCGTCTTGCGCAGAAACTTGAGGCTCGACGACACGCTCGGGTCGTGCGTGAAGCAGCGCACCGGAATGCGCTCGCCCAGCTCGGCCCAGCCGAAAAAATCGGCGAGCTCGGTCACCATGCGTTCAAGAGTGATGCCGTGGAGCGGATTGCGCGCTTGCTTTTCTGGGGCGGTCGTCATGGCGTGATTGTCCCGCATTGCGCGCGCGGCGGATGCGAGCCGCGCGCGGGCTTCAGTGCTCGCGGCTTTTGGGCGGAAAAGGAAGGCCCGCGATTTACTTCTTGCCGCGCAACTCGGCGAGCACTTCGAGCGCGCGGTCGGTGCGCACATCGTGTTCGGCGGCGAGGCGCTTGGCGACCTGCTCGACTTCTTCACCCACGGCTCCCGCGACCAGCGCAATGTTGCGCGCGTGCAGCGCCATGTGGCCGCGCTGGATGCCTTCGGTGGCCAGTGCGCGCAGCGCGCCGAGGTTCTGCGCCAGGCCCACGGCGGCAGCGATTTCACCGAGTTCCTGTGCGGACCTGACATCCATGATCTTGAGCGCCAGACGCGCCAGCGGATGGGTCTTGGTCGCGCCGCCGACCAGACCCACGGGCATCGGCAGCTCGATGGTGCCGACCAGCGCGCCGCTGTTGTCCTTCTCCCAGGTGGTGAGCGAGGTGTAGTGGCCATTGCGGCAGGCATAGGCGTGCGCTCCGGCTTCGACCGCGCGCCAGTCGTTGCCGGTGGCGACGATGACCGGATCGATGCCGTTCATGATGCCTTTGTTGTGGGTTGCGGCGCGGTACGGGTCGATGGCGGCGAAGGTGTAGGCGTCCAGAATGCCTTCGATGATCTCGGCGCCGCTGCGCTCCCTGGTGGTCAGCGTCCCGGGCGTCAGGCGCACGCGGGCGCGGGCCAGGCGCAGGTCGGCGAGGTTCGAGAGGATGCGCAGGCGCACCGATCCGCCGGTGAGCTGTTCGATCAGCGGTGAGATCGATTCGGCCATGGTATTCACGGTGTTTGCACCCATCGCGTCGCGCACGTCGACAATCAGGTGCAGCACCACCATCGGGCCGCGTGGCGTGCTTGGGAACACGTGCACTTCAATGTCCTTGCAGCCGCCACCCAGCCCGATCAACACCTTGTCGCGGCTGTTGGCGAGCGCGAGGATTTCGTCACGCGCCTTGAACAGCGCGATGCGTGCGCCGTAGGGATCGTTCACACCCAGGACCTGCACCTGTGCGCGCATCAGCGGCAAGGTGCTCGACGTCTGGAAGCCGCCATCGTCACGCGCCAGCTTTGCCATGAAGGATGCGGCGGCGATGATCGAGGGCTCCTCGACCGCCAGCGGCACCAGCACATCGCGGCCGTTGATCTGGAAGTTGCCGGCCACGCCGATCGGCAGTTCGAAGGTGCCGATCACGTTCTCGATCATGCCGTCGGCGAGCGCGTGTGGCAGCGCACCGGGACTGCTGATCAGCGCACGCTCTTCGTCACTCAGCTTGCAGGCCCTGGCGATGTAGTCCCAACGCTCGGCGGGGTTGAGGGCGCGGAAGTTGGGGAGGCGGGAATCGATGGCCATGTGCGGAGTCCAGTACGGAAAAGGAGGGTTGCGCCGACGCGGTGCAATTTCAAACGGTTGGACAAACTGTATTCAAACTGTACCGTCGATTAAAGGTACAGTTTGGGCAAACAGTGTCGTTGCAGTGCAGCAATCGGGAGACGCGAACCCATGACGGAGACCCCAAGACGCGCCGCGCCGATTGCGCAAAAACTGGCCGACCTCATCGGCCAGCAGATCGCCGACGGCGTGTACCAGCCCGGCGATAAACTGCCGTCGCTGCGCGAGCTGGCGCAACTGCATCGCTACGCCAAGAACACGGTGGTATCGGCATTCGACCTGCTGGTCTCGCGCGGGCTCATCGAGCCCGGCGCGGCTCGGGCTTCTATGTTTCAGCCGGGCAGGTGCGCAAACCCCGGGCCGCCGACGAGGACAGCGGCCAGCTCGTGCGCGCCATGGATACCGTCTGGCTGGCGCGCGAGCAGCTCATCACCCAGCCCGAGGTTGCCGCCGTGGGCGACGGTTTTCCGCCCATCGAATGGCTGGCCGACATGCGCATGGATCGCTACCACCAGAAGGTCGTGCGCACCGGGCTGGGTTCGTTGTTTCGCTACGGCAATCGCTTTGGCTACGCGCCGCTGCGCGATTCGCTGGTGCGCAAGCTCGGGGTGCTGGGGCTCGCGGTGACGCCGCATCAACTGGTTCTCACGCAGGGCGCGAATGATGCTCTCGATCTGGTGATCCGCTATTTCGTTCCACCGGGCGCGACCGTGCTGGTCGACGAGCCGGGCTACTACCTGCTGTTCGGCAAGCTCAAGCTCGCGGGGGCGCGCGTGATCGGCGTGCCGCGTCAGGCCGACGGACCCGATCTCGCCGCGCTGGAGAACATCCTCACCACCGAACGGCCACGGCTGTTCTTCACCCAATCGCTGGCGCACAACCCGACCGGCTCGGACCTCGGCGCACCCAAGGCGTACCGGCTGCTGCAGCTCGCGGAGAAGCACAATCTGGTGTTCGTCGAAGACGACCCGTTCGCCGATTTCAAGCCGCCCTCGTCGGTGCGGCTGTCCACGCTCGATCAGCTGGAGCGCACGCTCTACATCGGTAGTTTTTCCAAGTCGTTTTCGGCCGCTCTGCGCGTGGGCTATATCGCGTGCAGCGCCGCGCTGGCCAATGATCTGGCCGATCTGAAGGCGTTGATCCACGTGAGCGGATCGGAATACTGCGAACGCATGGTCGATGTGATGCTGCGCGAGGGGCGCTACGAACGCCATCTCGTGAAGCTGCGCCAGAAGCTGGGCGCTGCGACGCAGCAGGCGCAATCATGGCTCGACGCGCAAGGCTGCGAAGTGTTCGCGCGCAATGCGCAGACGCTGTATCTGTGGGTGAGGTTTCCAGGCGTGGAAGACTCGCTGCAATGGGCCGAGGCGCTGCTGCCGCACGGCGTGAAGATGGCGCCGGGTCGCGTGTTCCACCTCGACCCCGCCGCGCCGTCGCCATGGTCGCGCTGCAACGTGGCGGCGATGCTGGATCCGCGTTTTCAGGATGCGGTGAAAAAGGAACTGCTCGCCGCGCGGCGTTGACGGACTACGCGGATTTGCTCAGGATCGCGGCGCGCACGTTCTGCACGTGCGCCATGCCTGCCTTGTCGGCGGCCTGCGCATTGCCTGCGAGGATGGATTCACTCATCGCCAGATAGTCGCGCATGCGTACCTTCTGCAACGTGGCGGGGCGGTGCTGGGCATAGACGATGGGCATCTGGATCGACGGAAACAAGCGGCGCAATTCCTGGCTGCCCCCGGCCTCGAGCAGCGCACGGTAGAGGCCGCGGCGCGCGCGCGCGAAGGCGTCGCCGTCGTGCGCGTCATTGGCCCTGGAGAGTTCGCGCAGCGCCTGCTCGATAGCCTTGCGTGGCCGACCTGCGGCGATGCCCTTGGCGGCGCTCAGGGCGAGCAGGCCGGTCATGCGCTCTGCAACGTCCAGCACTTCGAGCGTCTGAGCAAGGCTCAGCGAGCGGATCGCCGCGCCCTTGTTGCGCGAGAGTTCCACCACGCCTTCCGCCGCCAGGCGCTGCAATGCCTCGCGCACGGAATTGCGGCTCACGCCATATTGCGCGGCCAGATCGACCTCGACCAGCCGCTGTCCGGGCACGAATTGCTGGCTTTCGAGACCATTCATGATGCCGTAGAACACCGTGCCGGAGGCGCTGCGCGAGGCGTCGGGCGCGCTGCCGGAATGGGGGCTGGATGGCTCGGTCAGCAGGATGCGCGCCATGAGAACGTGAAGAGGGTGGGTGGAGGGAGGTCAGCGCGGAATACGCCGACGGATGTCGCCAACAGGATAGCTCAGGCGCAGGTAATTGTGCTTCAATATTGTTCAACAATCTGCACGGTCCGACGAATTCGTTGCAAGATGCCGGTTGATTGATTCTTTGCCACCCCGGTTTCAACAGGAGACTCCATGGACTTTTCGCTTTCCCCCGAGTTGCGCGAACTGCAAGGCAGGACGCGGCGCTTCATCGCCGAGCAGGTGATCCCCATGGAGCGCGACCCGCGCCAGTCCGCGCACGGACCGAGCGAGGAATTGCGCCGCGAACTGGTGCAGCGCGCACGCGCCGCCGGGCTGCTCACGCCGCACGCATCCAGGGACATGGGCGGCCTCGGCCTCACGCACATCGAAAAGGCCGTGGTCTTCGAGGAGGCCGGCTACTCGTGGCTCGGCCCCACGGCGATGAACATCCATGCGCCCGACGAGGGCAACATCCACCTGATGGAGGAGGTTGCGACGCACGCGCAGAAGGAGCGCTGGCTGCGTCCGCAGGTCGAAGGCAAAACGCGCTCATGCTTTGCGATGACCGAGCCTTCGCCCGGTGCAGGTGCCGACCCGTCGATGCTCGCAACCACCGCCACCAGGGACGGGGACGACTACCTGATCAACGGCGTGAAATGGTTCATCACCGGCGCGGAAGGCGCGGACTACGTGATCATCATGGCGCGCATGGAGGACGGCTCGGCGACCATGTTCCTCTCGGACATGGACCGGCCCGAGATCGTTCTCGAACGCAGCATGGACGCGATGGATTCGTGCTTCACCGGCGGCCATGGCGTGCTGCGTTTCACCAATCTGCGCGTGCCCGCAAGCGACGTGCTCGGCGAGGTCGGCAAGGGCTTTCGCTATGCGCAGGTGCGGCTCGCGCCCGCGCGCCTCACGCACTGCATGCGCTGGCTTGGTCAGGCACGCCGGGCGCATGAAACCGCGCTCGAGTACACGCGCAAGCGCCAGGCCTTCGGCAAGCCGCTGGCCGAGCACGAAGGCGTGGGCTTCATGCTGGCCGACAACGACATGGACCTGCACACCGCGCGCCTGAACATCTGGCACACGGCGTGGCTGCTCGATCAGGGCGAGAAGGGCAACTATGAATCGAGCCGCGCCAAGGTGATCTGCTCCGAGGCCGAATGGCGCGTGGTCGACCGCAGCGTGCAGATGCTGGGCGGTCAGGGCGTGACGGGCGAAACCCCGGTGATGCGCATCTTCAGCGACATGCGCGCCTTCCGCATCTACGACGGCCCGAGCGAGGTGCACCGCTGGAGCATGGCGCGCAAGCTGGTGCACATGGCCGAGAAGGCACATGCGGCGGCGGAGGCATCGGCATGAGTAGCAGCACCAGCAATGTCATCGACAGATTCAGTCTCAGGGGCCGACTCGCGCTCGTGACCGGCGCATCGAGCGGGCTTGGCACCCACTTCGCGAAGATGCTCGCGGCCCACGGTGCCAGGGTGGCCGTGGCGGCGCGGCGCGGCGACAAGTTGCAGTCCGTGGTGGACGAGATCGTGAACGCCGGTGGACAGGCGCGTGCTTTTTCGCTCGACGTGAGCAGCGCGCAAAGCGTCAGGAGCGGCTTCGATGCCATCGGCGAATGGGCCGTGCCCGACGTGATCATCAACAACGCGGGTGTCACGGTCACGCGCGCCTTGCTCGATCAGACCGAGGACGATTTCGACCAGGTGATCGGCACCAACCTCAAGGGCAACTGGCTCGTCGCCACCGAGGGCGCGCGCCGCATGGTGGCCGCGAAGAAGGGCGGTGCCATCGTGAACGTGGCCTCGATTCTGGGCGAGCGCGTGGGCGGCGGCGTTGCACCGTATGCGATCTCCAAGGCAGGCGTGATCCAGGCGACCAAGGCCATGGCGCTGGAGCTTGCGCGCTACGGCATTCGCGTGAATGCCCTGCTGCCCGGCTACGTGATCACCGACCTGAACCGCGACTTCCTCACGAGCGAGCTGGGGGAGAAGCTGCGCATGCGGATTCCGAGCCGCCGCTTCAGTGAGCTTGGCGATCTCGACGGTCCGCTACTGCTGCTGGCGTCCGACGCGGGCGCTGCGATGTCGGGCGCAACCGTGGCCGTGGACGGCGCGCATCTGGTGAGCGGCCTATGAACGCGGTCGCCACTCCACTGCCCTCGACGCGCTTGAAACCTACCTGCGCGACAAAGGCCTTGCGGACGCCGAGCCGGTCAAGGTGAGCGTGCTCGCGGGCGGGCAATCGAATCCCACGTTTCGCATCGATGCGGGCAAGAATCGCCACTACGTTCTGCGCAAGAAGCCGCCGGGAACGCTGATCGCGTCGGCACATGCCATCGACCGCGAATTTCGCGTGATGCAGGCGCTGGCGAACACCGGCGTTCCGGTGCCGCGCATGCTCGACTATTGCGAGGATGCCAGCCTCATCGGCACGCCGTTCTTCGTGATGGAGTTTTTAGAGGGGCGCGTGTTCATGGACCAGGCGCTGCCCGGCATGACCAACGCCGAACGCACGGCGCTCTACCGCGAGATGAACCGCGTGATCGCCGCGCTGCACGCGGTGGACCACAAGGCCGTGGGTCTGGGTGACTACGGCAAGGAAGGCAACTACGTCAGCCGCCAGATCGCGCGCTGGTCGCGCCAGTGCAGGGAATCGACGCTGCCCGTGAATGCATCCATGCACCGGCTCATGGAATGGCTGCCCGCGCATCTGCCCGAAGGCGACGAGACCACGCTGGTGCATGGTGACTACCGGCTCGACAACCTGATCTTCCACCCGAGCGAGGCGCGGGTGATCGGCGTGCTCGACTGGGAGCTGTCCACGCTGGGTCATCCGCTGGCCGATCTGGCGTACCAGTGCATGGGCTGGCGCATTCCGCACGATCTGTGGCGCGGCATCGGCGGGCTCGATCTCGCCGCGCTCGGCATTCCCAGCGAAGCGCAATACGTGCAGTGGTACGGCGAAGCCACGGGCCGCGATGCCGCCGGACATTGGGACTTCTACATCGCCTACAACCTGTTCCGCATGGCCGCGATCCTGCACGGCATCGCGCAGCGCGCGGCCGAAGGAACGGCAGCGGCCGAAGACGCGGTGGAGACGGGCCGCAAGGCCGGTCCGCTGGCCGATCTGGGCTGGGAGGCCGCGCAGCGCTACATGGCGTCGCGCTGAGCCAAGGCGATGGCTTCGATCAGGGCCGGTGCCAGCGTGCCGCCGTGGTCGATGCCCGGCAGTTCCCTGTAGTCCACCTGCAACTGCGGGCGGTTCAAGCCCGAGAGGCGCGCGGCCAAGGCCTCTACATGTTCGTTCATGCGGCGCTCCGTGGCCCTGGCGGCGCGCGCCGGATCATTTTCGTGGCGCCTTGCGCGCTCACGCGAGCCCACGCGCAATTGAATCCACACCTTGGGTGATGCGGTAGCCGCGCCGTTGGCAATCCATTGCTCGATGGTTTGCAGCGCTTGCGCGCCGTTCCACCACAGCGACGGGCTGGCCGCCGCATAGCGCGTGAACAGCCGATTGCGGGTGACGAGCGCATGCACCGTGAGCAAGCCGCCAAGCGAATGGCCGAACAGCGTCTGGCGCGCGGGGTCGATGCTCCACGCGGAGCGCAGTGCGGGTTGCAACTGCTTTTCGATGAAATCCAGAAACTCGTCCGCACCTCCGGTGCCCGCTTCGGTGGCTGGCGGTGGCGTGTAGTCGCGCCGGCGTGCCTGCTGGTCCATGGTGTCGTCGACGGGATAGCCAATGCCCACGACCATCAGCGGGTCCTTGCGCAGCGCGGCGGGGCGATTGCCGCCGTTGCGCGCGAGCTGCGCGGCCACGGCGAAACTCGCGTTGGCATCCAGCAAATACAGCACCGGATAGCCGCCAGCGGGCGCGGGCGTGTCCGGCACCTGCACGAAGATGCGGCGCACATGGCCGCTCGCGGGGTCCCGCATGTCGAGCTGATGGCTGTGCGCGAGCCGCACCGGGGGCGCATTGCGAAGCTCAGCGGCGGCGGGAGATGCGGCGGTGTTCATGTCAGGCGAGGCGCTGGCACCGGGCATCAGGAAAGAAGCCGACGCAAGCGCCAGCAGATCGCGGCGCGAGACGAGGCGGGAGGCAGTTCTGGTCATTTGTGGATGAGAATTAATCGCATCCATTATCACCCTTGAACTGCGCTCACGCCATCACAGCTTCATGTCATAGCCTACGGTGATCGGCGCGTGATCCGAGAACTTCTGCGCCTTGTAGATTTCCTCGGTTCGCGCGAGCGCGGCGATGGCCGGGGTGGCGAGGTGGTAGTCCAGACGCCAGCCCACGTTGTTCGCATAGGCCTGCCCGCGGTTGCTCCACCATGTGTAGCAGGCGTCCGTGGTGTCGGGCTGGAGGAGGCGGTACACGTCCACCAGACCGCCGGTTGGATCAGATGTGTGCAACAACTTTGTCATCCATTCACGTTCTTCGGGCAGAAAGCCGCTGTTCTTCTGGTTGCTGCGCCAGTTTTTCAGGTCGGCCTGCTGGTGGGCGATGTTGACGTCGCCGCAGAGAATGAAATCGCGCTCGGACTTGAGCTTCATCAGCGTCATATGGAACTCGGCCAGAAAACGGAATTTCGCCTGCTGCCGCAGATCGCCCGATGAGCCGCTCGGAAAATAGGCGCTGATGATGGAAAACTTGCGCTTTGGCGTGTCGAAGCGCGTTTCCACAAAACGGCCCTCGGCGTCGAATTCGCCCGAGCCGTAGCCGATCACCACGTCGCTGGGCTCATGGCGCGTGTAGACGCCGACGCCCGAGTAGCCCTTCTTCTCGGCGAAATGAAAGTGGCCCTTGAGGTCGCCAATCGACTCGAATTTGTCGGCAATATCGCTGGCCTGCGCCTTGATTTCCTGGACGCAAATACAATCCGGACGGCTTTGGTCCAGCCATTCGACCACCCCTTTGGATGCAGCGGAGCGGATGCCATTGAGGTTGAGGCTGGTCAGTTTGAACAAGGAAGAATTCATGGTGAACGACAAGAGCGGTAAAGCGGCAGAACAGTCCCAGTTGGCGCTGGATTTCGTGCAATTCGCAGTGGAATCCGGCGTTTTGCGCTTTGGAGAATTCAAAACCAAGGCCGGGCGGATGAGCCCCTACTTCTTCAACGCGGGGCTGTTTGATGATGGCGCAAAAATGGGTCGCCTTGCCGGATTCTATGCAAAAGCCATTCTGGCCAGCGGCCTTGCGTTCGACATGGTGTTCGGCCCCGCCTACAAGGGCATTCCGCTCGCGGCCACGGTGGCCGTCGAGCTCGCGCGCCTTGGCCGCAACGTGCCTTTCGCTTACAACCGCAAGGAAGCCAAGGACCACGGCGAGGGCGGCACGCTGGTGGGCGCGCCGCTCAAGGGGCGGGTGCTGATCATCGACGACGTGATGTCCGCCGGTACCGCTGCGCGCGAGTCGATAGCGTTGATTCAGGCTGCTGGCGCGACGCCACATGCCATCGCCATTGCGCTGGACCGCCAGGAAAAAGCCACCGAGAATGGTCGTGACGTGGCGCACAGCGCGGTTCAGTATGTCCGGGGAGAATTGGGCATGCAGGTCTGCACCATCGCAAAGTTGGCAGACTTATTGCAGTATCTTGCGCACAGTGGTGGTGGCGACGAAATGAAGGCCCACCATCAGCGCGTCGTGGCCTACCGTGATCGTTACGGTGTCGAAGACGAGTGAAAAAGTAGATCGCTCCGGGTACGGGGCAACGAAAGGGATGGATTGAAAGCGGTCGCAAGTCAATGGGTTTCCGGCGTTCTGGTCGCCATCGCTCTGATGGCTGCCGTGCAGCCCGCAGCGGCGCAGAACGCGGCCGTGTACAGCTGTGTTGACAAAAATGGCCGACGCATCACGTCCGACCGCCCGATTCCCGAATGCCTTGACCGCGAGCAACGCGTGCTGGACAAGACCGGCACCGAACGCCGCCGCCTCGGCCCCACGCTGACCGAAAACGAACGCGCCGCGCAGGAGGCGCAGCGCCGTGCCGACGCGGAGCAGAAGGCCCGCGTGGCCGACCAGCGCCGCCGCGACCGCGCCCTGATCACGCGCTACCCCGACGAGGCCACGCACAACGGCGAGCGTACGGCGGCGCTGGCGGTGTTCAATGACCTGATCCAGATTGCCAACAAGCGCATCGAGCAGTTGCGTGCCGACCGGGTGGCGATCAATACAGAACTCGAGTTCTACCAGAACGACCCCAAGAAGGCACCACCCAAGGTGCAGCGCCGTATCACGGACAACGAGGAAGACATTGCCGAGCAGCAGCGCTATATTGCGACGCAACAGGAAGAGAAGCGCAAGGTCCAGCAGCGTTTCGACACTGAACTGGCGCAATTGAAGGAGCTGTGGGCCATCGAGCGTGCGGCGGCGGCGGGCGGTTCGGCAGCGGGCTCCGATCACAAGCCGGCGTCAACCACTCCCCGCTGACCTTTTTTCACGCTTCAGCGTCGGGGCGCTGTGGATCAGGCGGTGGCCGATGCGCGCTCTGCGCGTCCCCATGCCGATTGCTCCGATGCAAGCAGCGCGGCGATGGCCTCGGCGTGGACGGCCCTGCTGAACAGATGGCCCTGCCCGATCCCGAAACCCGCTGCCAGCAGCGCCTGGCACTGTGTTTCCGTCTCTATCCCCTCGGCCACGAGCTCCATCGAAAGATCCGAACCGATCCGCCCGATGGCGTTGACCACGGCGGTGATGGCCGGGTCGCTGCCGAAGTTGCCGACCAGATTGGAGTCGATCTTCAGGCAGTCCACCGGAAAGTCGCGCAGCCGCGTGAGCGACGAATGGCCCGTGCCGAAATCGTCGAGCGCCACGCGGATGCCAGCCGCGCGCAGTTGCGCGAGGGCGCGCGTGACGTACTTCGAGCCACGCTCGTGCAAGGTCTGTTCCGTCACTTCGAGTTCGATCAGCGATGGATCCACGCCAGCCTTCTCCAGATGCTTGAGCAGCCGCTCGGCGTAGTTGTCGCGCATGAACTCCACCGGCGCGGCGTTCAGGGACACCGGCACGATCTGCAACCCCGCGCGCTGCCAGGTCACGATGTCGGCAAATACCTTGGCGCGCAGGGCATCGGCGATGCGCGTGGCCAGTTCATAGTTGAGAAACGCCGCCTGCACCTTGCCGGGCATCTGCAGACTGCCGTGCTCCGCGTCCTGCGAGCGCAGCAGCGCCTCCATGCCCACGACCTTGCGGTCGATCAGCCGCACCTTGGGCTGGTAATGGGCGCGCACCGTGCCGTCGCGCAGGATGCGGCGCGCTTGGTCCATCTGGCCGGCCTCGTCTTCGAGCGGGCGCATGATTTCCCTCGAGAACACGCCCACGCCACCCCGGCCATTGACCTTCATCTCGTTGAGCGCCGCGTCGGCATTGCTCATCAGCTCCACCGCCTCGCGCGCGTCGCGCGGATAGAGCGCGCAGCCGATGCTCATGCTGCCGTTGATGCGTTTGCCGGCGTAGCTGATCGGCGGATCGAGCTGCAGCATCACGCGATGGGCAATGCGTTGCAGGGCGTCTTCGTCACCGACGTCGTGCGCGATGATGGCGAACTCGTCGCCGCCAATGCGCGCGACGAGGGCATCCTCGGGCAGGCAGCCCTGGATGCGCCGCGCCAGTACTTGCAACAAATGGTCGCCCGCAGCGTGCCCCAGGGTGTCGTTGAGGTGCTGGAAGTGATCGAGATCGATCAGCATCAGTAGCGCGCCCGTGCCCTGCTCGCGCGCCCGCTGCAGTGCCGGTCGCAGCGCGTCGTTGAACGCGCGGCGATTGGGCAGGTCGGTCAGTTCGTCGACCTCGTTGGCCTTGCGCAGCCGCTCCTCGGTAAGCTGCTGCTGCGTCACGTCGCGCGAGACGCACAGAATGCTCATGGTCTTGCCGTTGTCATCGAACACCGGCGTGAGAATGTTGTCCCAGTACTGCGCCGGTTTTCCCGGCGCGATGCTCTTTCCCGCGAAGCGCGCGTTGCTGCCGCGCAGCGCCTGGCGGAAAGCGCGCAGGCCGGGAGCCTGGATCTCGGGCGGCAGCAGCTCCAGCCACTTCATGCCGAAACCGGAATCGGGCGACACGCCGAGCGCCCGGCAGCCCGAGAGATTCATATGGGCCAGCGTACCGTCGGTGTTGACGATCTTGATGCAGTCCACACTGGCATCCAGCATCTTTTCCTGCATGCCCAGATTACGCATCAGCGATTGACGCGCCAGCACTCGCTCATGGATGTCGATCGCGCCGAGATACCAGTGACCCCGGCCCGTGCCCGACTCGCCGCGACCATCCTTCTTGCCTTGATGAAAGATGGCCGCCACGAGAAACCAGCGGAACGAGCCATCGCGCGCCCGAAGGCGCAGCTCTTCCTGAAATCCGGTGCGATGTTCGAGGGTTTCGTTCCACTGCCGAGTCATGTACTCGACGCTGTCGGGATGCAAGGCTTCCAGCCAGTCATGTGAGTGCCTGCCGGTGAATTCGCGCCAGGCCGCATTGCCCCAACCCGGGTCCCCATCATCGGCGGTCCGGATCCAGACCAGATGGGGCAGGGAATCCATCACCTGTTGCAAGTGCGTCGCGGCCTCGTCAGAAGGCACGGTGGCGGTGGACGGTGACACCACTCGGGAGGTTTTGGACAGACCGGAGACTTGCTTGAGATGACTAGGCTGCAGACCCATGATGACTTTCTGTTGCCGGGCGAATATCAGACTGCGGACGAGAAAGTGACGCGGCAGTGTCAGAGCGGCGGAATGTAATTTGAATTCTACTATTGAATAGCGTAAATCAATTGATTGTGAAATTTGTTACGTAAATCGGGCGCTCTTTGCCATGCGAACACTCAAAATTCCGCACAAATGTTGGCTGAAAGCGAAATGTAGGCGAGGTTACACCCGTCCGATGCGGACGCCCGCAAGGCTGAGGGGTTTATGGATACATCCGGTTGATGCAGCCCCATAGCCTGCATTTTTCGGCCCGAAAAATGCGCCTCCCGCTTTTGTGTTCGGGCAACCTGTTTTTCAGAGGGGAACCGCCCAGAGCGTGGCCGTTGCGGTTATCGATAGTGTTGTCCGAAGACAAGGGTATGGCCGCCGCGTGGTGGATCAATTTATTTTTTGGCGGCTTCGGCGGCATTTGCACCCGCGGTGCTTTCGGCCCCATAGGTTTTGCTCAGGTAGTCCACGATGGCAGGAATGTCGTCGTCGGGGAAGGTCGCCCCAAAAGGCTTCTTCATCTTTTTTACCGTGGCCTCCCAGTAGCTGCGCGGCGAGGTGGTCGGCTGATACTGCGCGTACTGGGCCGAATGGCACATCAGGCAGTTTTGCAATGTGAGCTTGTAGCCCGGCAGGTCACTTTCGCGGTAGATGGCCGTTTCGCCGGGCAGATCGATTTCGAGAGCCTGCGCCTGTTGTTGCAGCGCTGCGCCGCAGATCAGCGCCGCCAACGCGGTGCAGGTGCGGGCCGTCGATGCGAGCGAGCGAACGCGTGTCGAGTGTGTCTTTTTCATGGTATTGCCTTGCCTCCCTCTTTCTTTCTAGGCCGCGGTCACGCGGACGGTTTCAATCACGTTGCGCATATAGCCAGCCGGATTCCAGAGCGCCTCCATCGGCTGACCCTGGCCCGCGCGGTTCACGGCACGCACCTTGAGTTCGTACGCCCCCTTTTTCGCCGGCTTGAACGCGGCCTTCCATTCGCGGAACGAATACTTGCTCAGTTCCTTGCCCAGCTTGGCCTTTGTCCAGGTCTTGCCGCCGTCGCTGGAAACCGACACCTCGGCGATGCCCGCACCCCCGTCGAACGCAATGCCGCGCAAGACGATTTCCTTGCCCGCCCTGATCTTCGCGCCGTCCTGCAGACTGGTGATGAACGAACGTGTGTTGAACCGGTTGATCGGCACCGTCTCGGTCGGCGCCTTGCCCGGGGCGTGCATGCGCAGTCGTTGGCGGGAATGCGGTAGGCCGACGCCATCCAGAAGCCATCGAATACCTTGTCGAGCACCTGGATGTCGTTCACATGCTTGATCCAGTAGGTGCCGTAGTAACCCGGCACGATCAGGCGCAGCGGATAGCCATTGAGCATGGGCAAATCCTTGTCGTTCATCGCCCACGCGAGCATGACCTCGCCATCCATCGCGTGATCGATGTCGAGCGCCTTCACGAAATCCGGGCCGCCCTCGATTGGCGGTTTGTCCATGCCGTTGAAGCTGACCTGGACGGCCCCTTTTTTGACGCCCGCTTTTTCCAGCACGCGCTTGAGCGACACGCCCGTCCATTTGGCGTTGCCCATCGCACCATGTCCGAGCTGCCCGCCGTTGGCGCGTGGCTCGAAGAAGCCCCGGCTGTTGCCCGAACACTGGTGGGCCGCCACCAGGCTTATCGGCGCGCCGAGCTTTTTCAGATCATCCAGCGAAAGATCGAGCGCCGCATCGACCAGACCGGAGATCTTTACGCGGAAATCCGCCGCCTTGATGTCGGTGGGAATGCCGCTCCAGTGGTAGCGCACGAAGAACGCATCATTGGGCGTGAGCAGTCCGGCGTTGAATATGTCGAACGGCGTTTCGAGCTGCGGCGGACGGCTGGTCAGCACGATCAGCGGGCGCTTTTCGGGAAAAGCCAACAGTTCGCGCTCGCCATTGGCGAATGGCAGCGTGATTTTTTTCTCGTTGGGCGCAGGCGGGGTGGCGGCGAATGCGCGCAGCGCCGGGCTCGTCAAGCCGACGGCAGTGCCCAGGGTTTTGAGCAGCGCGCGGCGATTGCGCGTCTGGGCTTCGGTGCCGGTGGGGGACGACGTACTCATGTGAAGCTTCATCGCTCATCTCCGTTGTTGTTGTGTATCAATTCTTGCTTCGGAGGATTCTTCGTGTAGGCGGTCGGTGAATCCGGAGATCACCAGTATCTTGAGTTCAGTCGGTCTGTGTCAGTCAATCTATGGGTTGATTGGATTCATTGAATCGATTGAAGTGGTAGGGCGTGTTCCGAAACAGCGGCGTGGATCAGTTTATTTTTTATGGATGGTGGTGGTGCGCGCCTTGTTTCCTTGATCCCCGAAATGGCGCTGCAACGCTTCGCGAAGCGGGCCGATCACCGCATTGCCCGGGTCGGCGCGCTTGGGCACGATGAAGTACATGCTTGGCTGCACATAGAGCAAAATGAAATCGTCATCCTCCGCCCAGCGAATGAGGTGTTCCCATGTCAAACGTGTTTCGCCGATCATAGATTGCATGGTCACTCCCGTTTCCGCCTCATCGAGCGAGAGCGTTTGCTGCTCCTGCATCGCGGGGTACCGGCGATATTGACGGCGAGTCAGCGGCTCGTTGATCAGTTTCTGAAGCCACCAGGGCATCGCGGCGTAGACAAGGCCCGCGACCATCACTCCCGTCAAATGCCTGTAGACGCCGAATGCTGTGATTGCAACGCCAGCGAGGATCAGGAACCCCTTTAATGCACGGGCCCATCCGCTGGCGCGTTTGCGGTAGAGGCGAGCGGCTGCCAGATAGTCGGATTCAGAGATTTTGTATTGGATTGAGGCGGGCATTTTTTGATTATGCAGGGTGGCGTTCTTGCCTTTTTTGTCTTGCCAAAAAGGCACAAAAAAAGCGTTTTGAATACCTGCGGTAGGACTTGCTGCGTTCCTTCGCTCGTACAACTGCCGCAAGCCAGTTGGGAAGAGATGAGCCCGGCACTTTCCCTTGCTCGTATCATTTTCTGGTGACTGTTTGGTGAGGCTGCTGGCCGGGATTGCGCCCGGCGGCGCAGTACCTTTTTGTCTTGCCAAAAAGGCACCAAAAAACGCTTTGAATACCTGCGGCAAAACTCGCTTCGTTCCTTCGTCACTTCGCTCGAACAACCGCCGCAAGTCAGCTGGAAAGAGGTGCGTTCGGCACGTCGCTGCGCTCGTGCCTGGGTTGAGTTGCGTTGGGCGTTGGTGCCCGCTACTGCACGAGCGCAGCGACGTGCCGGCTCCCGATCCCCCGCCTCTGACCACGCCTGGGCGAGGCGGTTGTGCGGTGGCTGTTGCGTCAAGTGACGCAACAGCTTCAATGTCTAGCTCACGGTAATTGTTTGAGCGGAGAGCCGCAGGCTCGCAGCGAGTTTTGCCGTGCACCGTACGACCGTCTCGCCCCAGGTCGCCCCTCGCAACGCGAGGGTCGTGGACAGCGGCTCAACTTTCTTTGATTACTTTCTTTTTTGACAAAAGAAAGTAATTCGCCCGCCGGGCGAGTCCCGGCCAGCAGCGCTAAGAAAAGAGAAGAGAGAATAAAAGATAAAAGAATAAAGAGAGGTAATCAGGCCAACCTGGCCTTCAACAACTCATTCACCTGCCCAGGGTTGGCCTTCCCCTGAGAGGCCTTCATCACCTGCCCCACAAGCGCGTTGAACGCCTTGTCCTTCCCCGCCTTGTATTGCTCCACATTCGCAGGATTTGCCGCAATCACCTCATCGATGATGGTTTCGAGTGCGCCGGTATCGTTCATCTGCTTGAGGCCCTTGGCCTCGATCACCGCGTCGACGTCCGAGCCTTCGCCGGTCCACAGAACCTCGAACACCTGCTTGGCGGCGTTGTTGCTGATGGTGCCGTCCTGGATGCGTTTGATCAGCGCGCCCAGTTGGGCGGCCGGCACCCTGACCTGTGCAATGTCGATTTCTTCGAGATTGAGGCGGCGAGAGATTTCGCCCATCACCCAGTTGGAGGCGAGCTTGGGCTGCTCGCAGGTCCTGGCGGCGATCTCGAAATAGTCGGCCATGCCCTGGCTTTGCGTGAGCGTGGTGGCGTCGTATTCGGGCAAGCCGTATTGCTCGACAAAGCGATCCGCGCGCTGGCGGGGCAACTCGGGCATTTCGCCCTTCACCTTTTCCACCCACTCGGCGGCTACGTGCAGCGGCGGCAGGTCGGGGTCGGGAAATAGCGGTAGTCGGCGGAGTCTTCCTTGGTGCGCATCGCGCGGGTTTCGCCGGTGTCCGGGTTGAACAGCACGGTGGCCTGCTGGATCTTGCGGCCGTCTTCGATTTCCTCGATCTGCCAGCGGATCTCGTAGTCGATGGCGATCTGCATGTTCTTGAACGAGTTCAGATTCTTGATCTCGCGTCGCGTTCCGAGTGGCCCGCCCGGCTTGCGCACGGACACGTTGGCGTCGCAGCGGAACGAGCCTTCCTGCATGTTGCCGTCGCAGATGCCGATCCAGGTGACGATCTTGTGCAGCTCCTTGGCGTAGGCCACGGCTTCCTCGGTGCTGCTCATGTCGGGCTCGGTCACGATCTCGAGCAGCGGCGTGCCGGCGCGATTCAGGTCGATGCCGGATTGGCCGATGAATTCATCGTGCACCGATTTGCCGGCGTCCTCTTCGAGGTGGGCGCGCACGAGGCGCACGGTCCTCTTTTCGTCGCCGACGAAGAAGCTCACCGTGCCGCCCTGCACCACGGGAATCTCGAACTGGCTGATCTGGTAGCCCTTGGGCAGATCGGGGTAGAAATAATTCTTGCGCGCAAAAATGCTCACGGGCGCGATGTGCGAGCCGAGCGCCAGGCCCAGCCTGATCGCGCATTCCACGGCCTTTTGGTTCATCACCGGCAGCGTGCCGGGCAGCGCCAGATCAACGGCGCAGGCCTGCGTATTGGGTTGTGCGCCGAACGCGGTGCTGGCGCGGCTGAAGATCTTGCTCTGGGTGGCGAGCTGGGTGTGGGTTTCAAAGCCAATCACCACTTCGTAGCCGTTGATCAGCTTGACGGTTTTTTCGGTCATGTCCTGTGTTCCTTCGCGCTGAATTACTTGGCCGACGTGGCAGGTTGGCGCAGATGAAAATCCGTCGCCTTCTGCAACTGGTGCGCCGCATTGAGCAGGCGCGCCTCGTCGAAGTAGTTGCCGATGAGTTGCAGGCCGACCGGCATGCCGCCTTCGCCGAAACCAGCGGGCACGCTCATGCCGGGCAAGCCGGCGAGGGAGGCGGGCAGTGTGTAGATGTCGGCCAGGTAGTTGGCGAGCGGGTCGCTCTTGCCGCCGAGTGCCCAGGCCACCGTGGGCGCTGCGGGGCCGGCGATGACGTCGCATTCCTTGAACGCGGACTGAAAATCGTCGGCGATCATGCGGCGGATCTTCTGCGCCTGCAGGTAGTAGGCGTCGTAGTACCCATGGCTCAGCACGTAGGTGCCAATGATGATGCGGCGCTTGACCTCGTCGCCGAAGCCTTCGGCGCGGGTCTTCTTGTACATGTCGAGCAGGTCGGTGTATTCCTTGGCGCGGTGGCCGAACTTCACGCCGTCAAAGCGCGAGAGGTTGGACGACGCTTCGGCGGGTGCGATGATGTAGTACACCGGGATCGACAGTTCGGTGCGTGGCAGGCTGATCGGAACCAGCTTTGCGCCGAGCTTTTCGTACTCCTTCAGCGCGCCGTCGATGGCGGCGCGGACGTCGGTGGCGAGGCCGTCGCCAAAGAATTCCTCGGGAATGCCGATGCGCAGGCCCGCAAGCGAATCATGGAGCCTGAGCGTGAAATCCTCGGCGGGCGTGTCAAGGCTCGTGGAGTCGCGATCCGGATCGGGGCCGCACATCGCGGAGAGCATCAGCGCACAGTCTTCGGCGGTGCGGGCCATGGGGCCGGCCTGGTCGAGGCTCGAAGCGAACGCGATCATGCCGTAGCGGCTGGCGCGGCCATAGGTTGGCTTGATGCCGGTGATGCCGCAAAACGATGCGGGCTGGCGAATCGAGCCGCCGGTGTCGGTGCCGGTCGCGCCGGGTACCAGGCGCGCCGCGATGGCCGCGGCCGAGCCGCCCGAGGAGCCGCCGGGCACGCGTGTCCGGTCCCACGGGTTCAGCACCTTGCCGATGGCCGAGTTCTCGTTGGCCGAGCCCATCGCGAATTCGTCCATGTTGAGCTTGCCGAGCGTGACGCAGCCCGCGTCGGCGAGCCGGGTCACCATGGTCGCGTCGAACGGCGACTGGTAGCCGGTGAGCATCTTTGACGCCGCCGTGGTCGGGAAGTCCTTGGTGACGAACAAATCCTTGTGCGCAATCGGTACGCCTGCCAGCGGCGCGTTGCTGTTGCCAGCGGCGAGTGCGGCGTCGGCGGCCCGGGCCTGAGCGAGCGTCACATCCTCGTTGATGTCAACGAACGCGCCCAGATCGTCATGTGCCTTGGCCCGGGCGAGAAAATGCTGCGCGGCCTCGACGGAGGAAACCTCGCGCGCCTTGAGCTTGGCGGCCAGTTGCGCGAGGCTCAGATCATGCAGATCGGAATGGGATGTACTGCTCATGCGAATTTCTTCGTTCGATCGATCGATCGTTTGAATGACGGGCGGGTGGGCAGGCGCTGCCCACCGCGAGGAAAAATGGTCGAAACTTACTCGATCACCCTGGGCACGAGGAACATACCGTTTTCCACTGCCGGGGCGCTCCTCTGGTTGGCCTCGCGGTTGTCGGGCTCGCTCACGACGTCCTCGCGAAGGCGCAGCTCGATGTCCTTGATGGCGGCCACCGGGTGGGAAAGCGGTGTCACGCCCGTGGTGTCCACGGCGCGCATCTGCTCGACCACTTCAAAGAACTGATTCAGGCCTGTGAGCATGCGCTCACTCTCGTTTGTGTTAAGTTCCAGCCGCGCCAGATTGGCAATGCGGGCAATGTCGTCTTGTGTCAGTGCCATAGAAATCCGTGAGGGAAGTCGTCAACCCGGTATCCGGCAATCCAGTGCCAAGGGGCATTTGTCGGACCGGGAATGTGTTTGGGCGAAGCTGTCTATTATCCCGCCTTTGCATGGAATACCCGCCTGCCACCCTGCCAAGGCCGCTTCGCGCGCACGGAAACCGGGAGTCTGGCCATCGTTTCCAGGGATCGCCGCCTCCCTGTTTTGGGATTGGCATTCCGAGGCGATAGTCTGTGGCTATATGCGACACAATTGATGACGGCCATCGAGCGTCAATTGCGCATAGAAACTGTGTGTAAAGCCCGGTTTGGGGCGGTTTTGACAGAGGCTATTCACAGGTGTTGCGGTATTATTCCATCTTTGCCGTTATATCGTCCGCACTGTTGGTGATTGTGCGAAATCGGCCAATATCTACACCGTATTTCCTGGCGACGGCATGCCGATGTGCCTGCCGTGCCTGAGAGGATTCTTGAATGTTCGGAGCTTTTCGTCGGTACTTCTCCACCGACCTCGCCATCGATCTGGGCACTGCCAACACCCTGATCTTCGCCCGTGACAAGGGCATTGTGCTCGACGAACCCTCCGTCGTCGCCATCCGCCATGAAGGCGGACCGCACGGCAAGAAGGTGATCCAGGCCGTGGGCCATGAGGCCAAGGCCATGCTCGGCAAGGTGCCTGGCAATATCGAGGCCATCCGTCCGATGAAGGATGGCGTGATTGCGGATTTCGTGATCACCGAGAACATGATCAAGCAGTTCATCAAGATGGTGCATCCGCGCTCGGTACTGACTCCGAGCCCGCGCATCATCATCTGCGTGCCTTGCGGCTCGACCCAGGTCGAGCGCCGCGCGATTCGCGACGCGGCCGAGGCGGCGGGTGCCACCAGCGTCGACCTGATCGAGGAGCCCATGGCGGCCGGCATCGGCGCCGGCCTTCCGGTCTCGGAGGCTTCGGGCTCGATGGTCGTCGACATCGGCGGCGGCACGACCGAAGTGGGCGTGATCTCGCTCGGCGGCATGGTCTACAAGGGCTCCGTGCGCGTGGGTGGCGACAAGTTCGACGAAGCCATCATCAACTACATCCGCCGCAACTACGGCATGCTGATCGGCGAGCCTACGGCGGAATCGATCAAGAAGCAGATTGGCTCGGCCTTTCCGGGCTCCGAAGTCAAGGAAATGGAAGTCAAGGGCCGCAACCTCTCCGAGGGCGTGCCGCGCAGCTTCACGATCTCCAGCAACGAAGTGCTGGAAGCGCTGACCGAGCCGCTCAACCAGATCGTCTCGGCCGTGAAGAACGCGCTCGAGCAGACGCCCCCCGAGCTGGGTGCCGACATCGCCGAGCGCGGCATGATGCTGACCGGCGGCGGCGCGCTGCTGCGCGACCTGGATCGCCTGCTGGCCGAAGAGACCGGCCTGCCGGTGCTGGTCGCCGAGGAGCCGTTGACCTGTGTGGTGCGTGGCTGCGGCATTGCGCTCGAGCGCATGGACCGGCACGGCGGCATCTTCACCAACGAGTGACGGAAAGAAAGAGCGGCAAGCGTGGCATGGGGGATGAACGCCGGACGGAGTAGGTCATGCCACTAGGCACGCTCGACCGAAAGGCCCCGTCGCTTTTCAAGCATGGCCCCTCGCCCTCGCTCGCCTGACTCTCTACAGCGCCTTGGCGCTGTTTTTGATGGTGGCGGACGCGCGTTTTCATGTCACCGAGCCGGTGCGCAAGGCGATTGGAACGGTGCTCATGCCGATCCAGTGGCTGATGCTCAAACCGGTGGAGTTCGCACGCGGCGGCGCGGGCTATTTCCAGTCGCTGGAAGAGGCGCAAAAGGGCCGTGACGTGGCGCAATCGCGCATGGCGGCGATGTCGCAGCAGGCCCATCAGGTCGAATTGCTGCTCCAGGAGAACTCCCAACTGCGCCAGCAACTGGAACTGCGCGACCGCGTCAAGGCGCCCGGCATGGCCGCGCAGGTGGTGTACGACGCGGCCGACCCCTATACCCGCCGCGTGGTGATCGACCGGGGCCAGATGGCGGGCGTGCTGCCGGGCTCGCCGGTGATCGATGCTTCGGGCGTGCTCGGGCAGGTCACGCGCGTGTTCCCGCTGTCTTCCGAAGTCACGCTGCTGATCGACCGCGATCAGGCGATCCCGGTTCGCAACATGCGCACCGGCGCGCGCGGCGTGGCCTATGGTGATCCGGTGATGATCCACGGCGGCGGCATGGAACTGCGCTTCATGCCCAGCAATGCCGACGTGCAGGAGGGCGACATGCTCAGCACCAGCGGCATGGACGGCGTCTACCAGCCGGGGCTGCCGGTGGCCAAGGTGGTCAAGGTCGAGAAGCGCGCCGATTCCTCGTTTTCGCGCATCTATTGCGAACCGCTCGCGATGATGTCGGGTGCGCAATACGTGACGGTGCTGCAGCCCCTCACCGACGGCGTGCGTGCCGAGGTCGAGGCCGAAGTGCCCGCACCCAAGTCCGGCAAGGCCGACAAGCCTGCCAAGACCAGGGACCTGCCCGGCAGGCGTTCCGAAGGAGCACGGCCATGATGCCCAAGGGCCAGCAACTGCTGCTTCCGGTGAGCCCGCTGTTCATCGCGGCCAGCATTCTCGTCGGCCTGGCGATGAACATCCTGCCGCTCGGCCGCGTGGTGTGGACGCCCGACTGGCTCATGGTGCTGCTCGCCTTCTGGGGATTCACCAGCCGCAGCGCGTCGGCATGAGCGTGGCGTTCGCGCTGGGCCTCTGCATGGACGTGAGCCAGTCGGCGCTCATGGGCCAGCACGCGCTGGTCTACTGCCTGCTGATGTTTGCGGCGCAGATGTCGAGTCGCCGCATGCTGTGGTTCAATGTGTGGCTGCAGGCATTGCAGATGGTGCCGCTGTTCGTCGGGGCGCATGCGATCGAGCTGGCGCTGCGCCTGATTTCCGGGGGAACTTTGCCCGGCCTCGAAGGTCTGATTGCACCGGCTCTGGAAGCGGTTTTGTGGCCGCTCGCTTCCTGGATATTGCTCGCGCCGCAGCGGCGTCCGCCCGACCCGGACGAGAACCGTCCGCTGTGACGCACGCGCTGCACAACGGACTGGCTTCGATGGACTTCGCTCGCTCATGACTGAACTACGGAATGTGGAGGCAGACTTCTCCCGCTTCAAGTTGCGGGTGCTGGTCGTCGGCCTGCTGGTGCTGCTGGCCTTCATGCTCATCGCCTGGCGGCTGGTGGTGCTGCAGGTCGGGCGTCACGACGATCTGGCCGAGCAGGCCGAGAGCAATCGCACGGCGGTAGTTCCCATCGTCCCCAACCGCGGCCTGATTCTGGATCGCAACGGCGTGCTGCTGGCGTCGAACTATTCGGCCTATACGCTCGAGATCACGCGCGCCAAGGTCGCCAGCCTCGAAGACACGATTGACGAGCTGGGCAAGATCGTCGAAATCGGCCCGCGCGACCGCCGCAAATTCAAGCGGCTGATGGAAGACTCCAAGAGCTTCGAGTCGATACCGATCCGCACGCGTCTGACCGATGAAGAGGTGGCACGCTTTGCGGCACAGCGCTTTCGTTTTCCCGGCGTGGACATCAAGGCGCGCCTGTTCCGCAGCTACCCGCTCGGTGAAACCGGTGCGCACCTGATCGGCTACATCGGCCGCATCAACCAGCGCGAAAAGGAACGCATCGAGGATTCGGACGACGCGGCCAATTACCGCGGCACCGACTACATCGGCAAGCTCGGCGTCGAGGCGTCCTACGAAAAGACGCTGCACGGCACCACCGGCGTGGAGCGGCTGGAAACCTCGGCGGGCGGGCATGCCATTCGCCGCCTCGCAAGCTATGCCGCCACGCCCGGCGACACGGTGATGCTGTCCGTGGACATCAAGCTGCAAAAGCTCGTCGAGGAAATGTTCGGCGACCGCCGTGGCGCGCTGGTTGCGATGGACCCGCGCAACGGCGAGATTCTTGCGCTCGTGAGCAAGCCCACGTTCGACCCCAACCTCTTCGTCGAAGGCATCGATCAGGAAAACTGGCAGGCGCTCAACGAATCCATCAACAAGCCACTGCTCAACCGCGCGCTGCGCGGCCTGTATCCGCCGGGCTCGACCTACAAGCCGTTCATGGGTCTGGCGGCGTTGCAAATGAACAAGCGTTCGGCCACGCAGGTCTACAACGATCCTGGATTCTTCAACTACGGTGGCCGCACCTTCCGCAGCCACGAGGGCGGCCTCGGCGGCGTGGACATGTACCGCGCCATCCAGCATTCGAGCAATACCTACTTCTATTCGCTGGCCGTGGACATGGGCGTGGACATGATCCACGACTTCATGAAGCCGCTCGGTTTCGGCCAGATCACCGGCGTCGATCTGAACGGCGAGGTGCGCGGCACGCTGCCCAGCACCGAATGGAAGCGCAATACCTACAAGCGCCCGGAGATGAAGCGCTGGTACTCTGGCGAGACCGTGTCGCTGGGCATCGGGCAGGGCTACAACAATTTCACCATGCTGCAGCTCGCCGCCGCCGAGGCCACGCTGGCCAATGGCGGAACGCGCTACACGCCGCACATCGCCAAGGCCACCAAGGACGCGGTGACAGGCAAGGTCACCGAAATCGAGCAGCCACCGGGCGTCTCGCTCGGCTACTCGCCCAAGAACGTCGAGGTGATCCACAAATCGCTCGGACTGGTGAACAAGGGCGGCACCGGCGCGCGGCTGTTTGCGGGCGCGCAGTACACCTCGGGCGGCAAGACCGGCACGGCGCAGGCCGTGAGCCTGGGGCAGAACGTGCGCTACAACGCCCGCCTGATGGATGAGCACAAGCGGGACCATTCGCTGTTCTCGGCTTTTGCGCCTTTGGAGGAGCCGCGCATCGCCGTGGCCATCATCGTGGAAAATGCAGGTTTCGGCGCGGCGGCGGCGGGACCGATCGTGCGGCGCGTATTCGACTACTGGCTTCTGGGCCTGTACCCCAATGAGGCCGATCTCGCGGCCGTTTCCAAGGGTCAGGCGACCGCGCCCATGGGCACGCCGCGCAAGGCCGAAGACATCTCGATCACGACCGAAGAGCCACCCGCGCCTTGAGCGGCAGGCGCAATTTCATATACTGGGTGTTGCACCTATGAGCAATCTGCCACCCCACGGAGACGCAATGAGCAGGATTTTTCGCAGTCTGGTGGCTGCAGCCATCGCCAGTTTTTCGTTAGCGGCTTGGGCGGCCCTGCCCCAGCCGGGCCTGTGGTCGTTCGCCGCCGAGCAAAACGGCAAACCGGGCGCGGCCTGCAGATCGATCGCCAGAGCGGCGAGACGGTTGTCGTGTCCTATTTCGGCTACCGTGAAGATGGCACGGCGACGTTCTACCAGGCCTCCGGCAAGGTCACCGACGGCAAGAACTTCGTGGCCGATCTGCTCGAATACCAGAATGGCCGGGCGATTGGCGGCCGCAGCCGCGACGGCGAGCTGGCGCGCAACGTCGGCAAGGTGCGACTGACCTTCAACACCGAGTCGAGCGGCACGATCACCCTGCCCGGCGAGAAGCAGCAGAACGTGTCCCGTTACGTGTTCGACGACACCCGGGCGCGCCTGAGGAACCGCTTTCAGGCGGTGATGTTCGAGAGCAGCTACGGCATCACCGATACGCTCAAGGGACTGATGAACGTAAAGGTCATCGACGATGATTTTTCGGCCGTTTTCCAGTACGACGGATCCAAGGAATACTGCGTCTTCTCGGGCAAGCTCGTCGCGACCGGCAACACCTTCCAGGTCACCAAGGGCAACCGCGTCTGCACCGGCGACGGCGGGTCCACGCCCACTCCGTACAGCTTCACGGACCTCAGTGTGAACGAGGCCGGGGTGCTGTCGGCGCGTGGCAGCTACGGAGACGTGCTGTCTGGCGTCTGCGTGCGCCGCACCAAGGACCTCGTGGCCACGCCTTCGTGGGATCAGACCAACCGCTGCACGGCGGAAGATCTGGGCCTGAGCAGCGCTCCGGCGAATTGAGATGCGCTACGACTGCCCGCATTGCGGCACGGCCTTCGGCGGCTGCAACTGACTCACGATCAACGCACCGACGATCAGCGCGGCTCCGAACAGTCCGGTGATTCCCAGGCTTTCACCGATCAGGAACCAGCCCATCGTCGCCGCAAACACCGGTTCGAGGCCATAGATGATCGCGCTTCGCATGGCATCGACGCGCTGCTGGCCCCAGGCCTGCAAGGTCACGACCAGGACGCTGGCAAAGACGCCGAGGTAGACCAGCGCGATCCAGGAGGCGGGTGGAATGTCCAGCAGCGGCCCCAGCGCACCTTGCATATCGCCATGGCGAATCACCACGAGCACGCTAGCCGCAACGAACATCACCGTGGCCTGCGCGGCGGCCATGCGGGTGGCGCGCAGTGGTTGCCCAGCGGTGCGACGCGCGCATTCCTCTAGCGCGAGGATGTAGACCGCATAGAAAAAGGTGCTGGCGAGGGTGAGCGTGTCGCCCAGATTCCACGGCTCGTTCTCGTGGAACATCAGCGTCATTCCGAGCAGCGCCATGCCGCAGGCGGCCCAGAGCGCGAGCCCGTAGCGCCTGCCCAGCACCAGCATCGCGAGTATCGGCACGACCAGCACGTTGAGCCCCGTGACGAACGCGTTGCGATTGCTCGTGGTGCGCGCCAGCCCCTCAATCTGCAGCCAGAACGCGATGAACAGCAGCATGCCGAGCGCCAGCCCCCAGCGGCATTCGCTGCCACGCATGCCGCGCCACAGGGGCAGCAGCACCAGCAGCGCGATGGCAAAACGCGCCCAGATGATCTGTAAGGCGTCGAGATGCTGGGACAGGAGTTTCATCGCGGGAAAGGTGGTTCCCCAGACGATGGTGACGATCAAGAGGGCCACAAGGCCACGGCGTTCGGAGCGCATATCGACAGGAAATCGGAAATCTCGAAGAAACACGTAGGTGTGGCAGGCTGCCGCAGCGTTCAAAATCGCCACGGCCGCCGCCAGCAATCATCGTCGCCAGCCCCGCTGCGCTGCCACCTCGGGGCCGTCAGTGGCTCGACATGCGCCCGATGAAGGCGCGAATGCGTTCATTGGCGGGATTGCCAAAAAATTCAGCCGGTGGCGCTTCGGCAGCGATGCGTCCCTGGTCGAAGAACATCACGCGATCCGCGACCTCGCGCGCGAAGCCCATTTCGTGGGTCACGATGATCATCGTCATGCCGCCGTTGGCCAGTTCGCGCATCACGTCGAGCACTTCCTGAACCATTTCGGGATCGAGCGCCGACGTGGGTTCGTCGAACAGCATCACCTTGGGCTCCATCGCGAGCGCGCGCGCAATCGCCACACGTTGCTGCTGCCCGCCCGAAAGCTGCCACGGGTACTTGTGCGCATGGTCCTGCAGCCCCACGCGCGTGAGCAGCAGCATCGCCCTGGCGTTGGCCTGCTCGCGCGAGAGACCGCGAATGCGGCGCGGCGCGAGGCTGACGTTGTCCAACACCGTCATGTTGCCGAACAGGTTGAACTGCTGGAACACCATGCCGACCTCGCAGCGCTGCTTTTGCAGCGTGGCCTCGTTGTCGGTCACCGGCACGCCGCCGATGGTGATGGTGCCGCTGTCATGCGGTTCCAGCCGATTGATGGCGCGCAGCAGCGTGCTCTTGCCCGAGCCCGAAGCGCCGATGATCACGGTGACTTCGCCGGTGTTGAACGAGGTCGAGACCTCCTTGAGCACCTGATGCGTGCCGAACGATTTGCAGACCCTGTCGGCAACGATGTAGCACTGCTCCGGAGTTTTGTTCAGCTCGCTCATTTGACGCGGCCCTCCACATCGAAACGGTACTCGATGGCGGCGGCCACCTGGGTCACCAGTGTCGTGAGAATCAGGTAGGTGATGGCCACGGTCACCAGCGTTTCCACCGGCTGAAACGTGGCGGACTGAATGCGGTTGCCGACGTTGGTGAGTTCGACCACACCGATGGCGTAGGCGAGCGACGAGTCCTTGAGCAAGGCGACGAAGTTGCTCACCAGAGGCGGCAGCGAAATCTTGAAGGCCTGCGGAAACACCACGTCGAAAAACACCCGGCTCTTGGGAAGGCCGAGTGCGCGCGCGGCTTCGGTCTGGCCACGCGGCACGGCGAGCAGCCCCGCGCGAATCGCCTCGGAGTTGTAGGCGCCGACGTTCAGCCCCAGCGCGACCACGGCGGCGGCAAAGTCCGGCAGATTCAGGCCCGGCACCAGAACCGGCAGGGCGAAGTAGACGAACAGGATCTGCACGAGCAGCGGCGTGCCGCGAATCGCCCAGATGTAGATGCCCGCAATCCAGCGCAGCCAGACATGGCGCGAGGTGCGCGCGAGCGCCGCGCTGGTGCCCAGAATCAGGCCGACGACGCCGCTCACGAGCGTCAGGTACAGGGTGGTGAGCGCGCCCTCCTTGAACAGATCGGCGTTGGAGCCGATGGGTTCGGGAAAGAACGAAAGAAGCTGGCCCAGCAGTGCAAGGACCAGCACCATCAACAGCAAAGCCGCAACCAGTGTCGCATTGCTGCGTTGGTTGCGGCTCCAGTGTGCGGGCCAGAGGGCTAAAAGCATGAGGAGGTACTTCGCCGGGCATCAGGGCCCGGCGTCATTCATTGGAGAGAAAGCGATGAAAGCGTGCGCGCTTGCTTCTTACTTGCAGGTCACGTCTTCCTGAAAGTACTTCTGCGAGATGGCCTTGATGGTGCCGTCTGCAATCAGTGCCTTCAGCGCCGTGTTGTAGGCGTCGGCCAGCGGCGTGTTGCCCTTGGAGACGGCGGCGGCGATCTGCTCGATGAACAGCATGTCGCCCGTCTTGAAACCGGCCTTGGGTGCCTTGGCCAGCATTTCCTTGGCGACGAAGCGGTCGGTCACCCAGGCGTCCACGCGCTTGGAAGCCAGGGCGCTGCGTGCGGCCTCGTCGGTCGGGAAGTTCTTCACTTCCTTCACGCCCGGCACGTGCTTGACGTGTTCGAGGTAGCTCGTGCCGGTCTGCACCGCCACCACCTTGCCCGCCAGATCGCCAGCGGACTTGATCGCGGGATTCAGCGACACGATGATGCCGCCCGAGCAGTAATGGGGCAGGGTGAAGGTCACGGCCTTGGCGCGCTCTTCGGTGATGCCGTGCGAGGCGATGACCAGATCCCAGCGATCCTGCGCGAGGCCGGTGAGCAGTGCGTCGAAGCCCACGGTCTTCCACTCGTGCTTGAGGCCCATCTTCTTGGCGACGGCCTCGGCCACGTCGATTTCATAGCCCGTGAGCTGCTTGCCCTTGAAGAAGTTGAACGGCGCGTACTGGCCTTCCGAGGCCATGTTGATGCTGCCGGCCTTCTGGATTGCATCCAGCGGACGGGCCTGCACCGAAACGGCAGCGCACAGTGCCACGGCAGCGGCGACGGTTGCAAAAAACTTCTTTTTCATGTGTGTTCTCGTTCCTGCGGATCATCGCATCAGGTACAAAAAATCCGGCATTGCAGATCACAAGCCGGAACCGGTCTGAACCCCCGCTCGTAGCGGGTGGTGTCATGGAGCAGCCACATTATAAAAAAACGGGGTTGCCGATGGTTGCCCGATTCTGAGGGGATTAACCCCAAGGGCTCCACGGCGCGCGAGGCGTCCTAGGGCCTGGCCCTAATTAACGCGGCTCGCGCATCAGCGTTGACTTCCCGAACAGGCTTTCGAGCAACTCCACGGCGAGTTCAGCCGTCTGATTGCGGATGTCCAGCGCCGGGTTGAGCTCCACCAGATCGACCGACGCGAGCGCGCCCGAGTCCGCCAGCATCTCCATGCACAGCTGTGTTTCGCGGTAGGTCGGACCGCCGCGCACGGGCGTGCCCACGCCGGGCGCAACGCCGGGATCGAGAAAATCCATGTCGAAGCTCAGGTGCAGGTGGGTGTTCTCGTCCACGTCCGAGAGCACCGATTGCATGACGGCGCGCATGCCCATCTCGTCGATGGTGCGCATGTCGTAGACGTCGATGTGGTGCTCGTTCACAAAGTGTTTTTCGCTCGCGTCCACGCTGCGGATGCCGATCATGGCGATCTGAGCGGCGCGCAGGACGGGAAAAGTGTCCGTCAGTTGCGTCAGCGCGGACGGCCCGTGGCCGAGCAGGCACGCCACCGGCATGCCATGCAGATTGCCGCTGGGGCTGGTCTGGGGCGTATTCGAATCGGCGTGCGCATCGAACCAAAGCACCTTGAGGCGCTTTTGGCGTGAGCGGCAATGCTGGGCGACGGCGCTGATCGAACCGATGGCAAGGCAATGGTCGCCGCCCATCATCAGCGGCAGGCGGCCCGCGGCAAGCGTGTCGAGCGTGGCGGCATACAGCGTCCGGTTCCAGGCAACCACCTCGTCGAGGTGGCGAAAACCGCCATGGGCGGGCGACTGCGGGTTGCCCGGGCCGACCAGATTGCCAATATCAAGCACCTTGAGATCGCGCGCGCGCAAAGCCTGCGCAATGCCCGCAATCCGCATGGCCTCGGGTCCCATGCTGGCACCCAGAACGCTGGCACCCACATCGGTGGGCGCGCCGATCAATGTGATGGCTCGCATCTGCTGACTCCGTTGTGAATCGTCGAGTCCGCTGACTGTAAGCCATGTGTGTGGCATTGCGGTTTCCGAGGATTCTTGGGGCCTGTTCACACAAACCACGGAGTCGCCTAGCGCAAAAACGCGTCGTAGCCGGTCTTCAGAATCAGCGCGCCGACCACCAGAATGAAGATTCCGCGCACAAAGCCTGCGCCATGCTTGAGCGCCAGGTGCGTGCCCGCGAGGCTGCCGATCACGTTGCAGATCGCCAGCACCAGCGCGTAGTGCCACCAGATATGTCCCTTGATCGCAAAAAGCACCAGCGCGGACGCATTGCTCGCCAGATTCATGAGCTTGGCCGAGGCCGATGCGTTCAGAAAGTCATAGCCGAGCAGCCGCACGAACAGGAAGATGAAGAAGCTGCCGGCGCCCGGGCCGAAAAAGCCGTCGTACGCGCCAATGCTCAGCCCGATCAGGCAGGCCATCACGACCTCGCGGTTGTCGTCATAGCGCGGCGTGTGGTGGCGACCCAGGTCCTTTTTTGCGAGGGTGTACAGCAGCAGGCCGATCAGGATGAAAGGCAGCAGCTTGCGCAGGAAGTCCCCGGAGATCAGCGTGACCGCCCAGGCCCCGAGAAACGAGCCGATCAGCGCGGCAATCGCGGCGGGCAGCATGGCTTTCCAGCGGATCTGCACCTTGCGGCTGTATTGCCAGGTGGAGATGGCGGTTCCCCAGATCGAGCCGCTCTTGTTGGTGCCGAGCAAGGTAGCGGGCGGGCGTTGGGGAAGGTGGCGAACAGCGCGGGTACGAGGATCAGGCCGCCACCGCCGACGATGGCGTCGACGAAGCCACCGAGCATCGAGGCGAGGGAGATGATGATCCATTCCATGGTGGGGGATTGTCGCATCGAGATGCGCGGGGCGCGCAAAAGCTAACCCCAAACGCGCTTTGAAGTCACGCGGCGGAACTCACTTTGCGCTTGCGCGCACCGTTCGGAGAACCACCGCGAGCCAGTGGGATGCGGGGAGGTGTGTTCGGCGTTTCGCGTTGTTCGTGCTGGGAGTTGGGGCAAAAAAAAGCGCCGACTAGCGGCGCTTGGTATGAACTGGCATCTATGGGGATGCTCGGAATATGTTCAGTATGTTGTTTGAGTTGTGGCGTCTCCTCGGTCCCCTCGTGGCGAGCCGAGGCGCGCTTTCGAGTAGGGGACTTTAATCGTTGCACATGGATAGTGCATTGGTGATTTCCCCACCCTATTTGGTGCAATCCGGGGCCAAACGGCAGGATTTGCGTGATTTTCGCCCCTAAATAGGGATAGGCGTAGTGCGATCGTGTTCGCTGGCCGGGTATCCATAGACCCTACATAGACCATATGGCATACCGTTCGGGCGCTGCACGCCATGCACCTTTGGCGTATTTTCAGCTCACGTGGTGCTGACTACGATGGCCTCAGATTTCTACTCTGGAGTCATCCATCATGAAGCGTTCAATCCAATCCTTTGTCTGCGCGGCGTTCCTGATCTTTGCGGCGGCGGCGCGGCGTGGGCGGCGTCGAGTTTTGCGGTGGTTCCGGGCAATTGGGTGGTGACATCCGAGGTGAACGGGCAGGCCGGGCGCGGCATGGGCATTGAAGTGCGCGAAGGCGTGCTGGTCATGACGGTATACAACTACAAGGCGTCGGGTGACGCCACGTTTCATTTGACGGCCGGCAATATGTCGGGCAACGACTTCACGGGCCAGTTGTTCTCGTATCGCGGCGGTCGTTCACTCGGAGGCCCGGCGCGAAGCGCGGCGCTCGAAGGCTCTGCCGGCGAAGTCAGGATTCGGTTCACCAGTGCCACTACCGGCGTCATTCAGTTTCCCAACGAGGGCGCAGTGCCGATCTCCCATTTCACGTTTGACGGTATCCCCGCGGGCCGTTTCACGCGTGCAGATGCGTATGAGGACTGGTTTGTCACCGAGCTGGATGGCACCAATCAGCCTGTGAGTTCGAACGTTTTGGTCACGGGCAGGACGAGACCGGCTATATGTTCACATCTTCAAGCCTCGAAGGCTGTTCCGTGGACAACGGTTTGGCGAGCTGTTTGGTGATCTGGGAGAGTGCGAACGGGGTGAACGGCGCGAATGCAGTCATTGAAATGCGGCGCACCGGTGTGCGTTGGGACGGCACGATCGTCAAATCCACATCGACCGGCACAAAAAATCGACTGATCGCAACGCGCATGAGAACCTTGTTCAAGTCACCCCTCACCGCGATCGAGGACACACCAAGGAGCAGCGAGATCGAGATCGGCTTCTTCCGGCCCGAGGCAGGCATGTGGATCATCAATGCGGAGAACACCGGTGCTCCCGGGCGCGGCATGACGATCGAGACACAGCTGGACACGCTGGTGCTGCAGCTCTACGGATATCAGGCCGATGGCAACGCGACCTTCCATATCGGCTCCGGCCACATCGCCAATGGGGAAAGCAGCGTTGCCTTGAACAAGGTGCGCGGCGGACGGTATTTCGGCAGCAATGCGCTGGTGGGCAGTTATACCGGCAGCGACGGTACTGCGGAGATGCGCTTCACCTCCACCACGAAGGGCCAGATCCGGCTGCCCGGCGAGCAATGGGTGGATATGCAGAAGCTGCATATTGGCCCCGGTGCCACGTCTCCAGTGTCCCTGCTCGGAACCTGGTCGGTGCTGCTGAACACGACCTCGGGCGCTCCGGTGCCGTCGAAATGGAATCTCACGCGGATCAACGGCGCGTCGGCAGTGGGCGGAAATATGGATTGCCGGTTTGAAACCACTCCGCATGGCAGCGTCCGGTGCACGGAGCAGTTCTCGGTCGCCGGACGCGGCACGGTGTATATGGCCGACTACCGCTTCACACCGCCCTACGGCGCTGGCGTGACCAACGGCTACAGCATGCTGATCACGCCGCAAGGGAAGATCGATGGATCTTCAATCCCCAATCGCATCACGGTACAGCGGATCACCGATTCGCTCGGGGTCACGGTGGGACTCAAGAGCACGCCATAGGGCCTGTTCACCCAACCCACGGGGTCGCGCAGGCCCGAAGGGTTGCGCAGTCTTGGGCGGTCTGCGGCGTTGGGTGAACAGGCCCTAGGCTTCAACCGCGCTGCGCTTGCCGCGAATCCACTGTGACGCCATCTCGGCCATCATCAGGGTGGGCGAGTTGGTGTTGCCGCTGGTGATGGTCGGCATCGCCCCCGCGTCCACCACGCGCAGGCCGGCGATGCCGCGCACGCGCAGCTGTGAGTCGAGCACCGCCATGGGGTCGTCGGCGCGGCCCATGCGTGTGGTGCCGACGGGGTGGAAGATGGTGGTGGCGATGTCGCCCGCGAGTCGTGCCAGGTCTTCGTCACTCTGGTATTGCGGGCCCGGCTTCCATTCCTCGGGCGCGTATTTGGCGAGCGCCGGCTGCGCGCAGATGTTGCGCGTCACGCGCAGGCTGTCTGCGGCGACCTTGCGGTCTTCATCCGTGGACAGGTAATTGGGTGCGATGGCCGGGCCTTTCTGAAGTCGGCACTTTTGATGGTCACCGACCCGCGGCTGGTCGGGTTCAGGTTGCAGACGCTGGCGGTGAACGCCGGAAAGTGGTGCAGCGGCTCGCCAAAGGCGTCGAGCGACAGCGGCTGCACGTGATATTCGATGTTGGGATGCTCCATCTCGGGGCTGCTGCGCGTGAAGGCTCCGAGCTGCGAGGGCGCCATGCTCATCGGGCCGCTGCGCCTGAGCGCGTATTCCAGGCCGATCTTCGCCTTGCCCAGCATGTTGCTGGCCAGCACGTTGAGCGTGGGCACGTTCCTGACCTTGTAGACCGCGCGAATCTGCAGGTGGTCCTGCAAATTCGCGCCGACGCCGGGCAGGTCGCGCACGACGTCGATGCCGTGTTTTTGAAGCAAGGCCGCCGGGCCGATGCCCGAGAGTTGCAGCAATTGCGGCGAATTCACCGCGCCTGCGCTCAGGATCACTTCCTTGTGCGCCTTCATGGTGATCATTTCCTGGCCGGTCCAGACCTCCACGCCGGTGCAGCGCTGCGTGCCGTCGGGCTGGGTCTCGACGATCAACCTGGACGCCTGGGCATTGGTCCACATCTCGAAGTTCGGGCGGCCATAGCAGGTGGGGCGCAAGAAAGCCTTGGCGGTGTTCCAGCGCCAGCCGCCTTTCTGATTGACTTCGAAATAGCCCACGCCCTCGTTCGTGCCGCGGTTGAAGTCGTCGGTTGCCGGCACACCGGCCTGCGTGGCTGCCTCAGCAAATGCGTCGAGGATGTCCCAGCGCAGGCGCTGCTTTTCCACGCGCCACTCGCCAGATCCACCGGTACTCTTGCTGCCGTGCAATTGCTTGAACGCATCGCTGGCCTTGGCGGGATCGTCGAGGCGCCAGTGGTCTTCGTGGCGGCGAAAGGCCGCGAGCACCTTGTCCCAGCGCCATTCATCGTCGCCGGTGATCTGCGCCCACTGTTCGTAGTCGCGCGCCTGACCGCGCATGTAGATCATGCCGTTGATGCTTGAGCAACCGCCGAGCGTCTTGCCGCGCGGATAGCGCAGGGTGCGCCCGTTCAGGCCGGGATCGGGTTCGGTGTTGTAGAGCCAGTCGGTGCGCGGGTTGCCGATGCAGTAGAGATAGCCGACGGGAATGTGGATCCAGTGGTAGTCATCACGCCGCCCCGCTTCGACGAGCAGCACGCTGTTCTGTTTGTCGGCGCTCAGCCGGTTGCAGAGCAGCGCACCCGCGGTGCCGCCGCCGATGATGATGTAGTCGAATTCTGTGTTGTCGCTCATGGATGGATGGATCGATCGATGGATGCCGGATGCCTTGGCCGCAAGAGGCGGCGGGTCTCGTGCAGGCATTGTGCAAAAAGGCAACGGGGTGTCGAGGGGTAACTGCTGATTTGCTATCGAATTTATGGCGTAAGCTGCTTGCAATCAGGGCCTGCTAGCGGGTTTGTGATGTTTTTTCCAAGGTGCTGGCAGGTTGCGGCGGCGTGTTTCCCCGAAGGGCCGCGAAAGCCGCACGGGCAGTTGTCCGACACCACGGCGCAGGGACGGCCCGCTGACGCGTTGCGCTTTTGTGGAATGATGGGCGCCGGGGTTGGATGGGGCCTGAGCCCATGCCGATTTGGGGTGCTTGCTGCGCGAAGATTGCCGAACGTGCAAAATCAGCCCCTCCCGGGCCGTGATCCGCAGGATCATCAGGCCCGTTCATTCCTAGTCATGCAAATTACCAACCCGCCATCGATCCAACCCGTTGCAGGCAGTACGTCCAGCGTGAAAGCGCAGGGGGATTGGGTGTCGGCCGCCTTTGCGGATCGGCAGGTGTTCAGGCGCCTTGATGCCGAACTCGACCGTGCGGGCGTGGAGGCCGCGTGGGATCTGCAGGGCGTGGAGCACCTCGATCATGTGGGCGCGCAGATCCTCTGGACTCACTGGGGCAAGCGTGCGCCAGCGCAGTTGCAGCTCACGCCGGCGCAACAGGAAGTGTTCGACCAGCTTGCGCGCTTCAGCAAGGTCGAGGAGCCAAAGCAAGGCCCACCCTGGCTGTATGCGCAGTTGGACAGCCTCGGGCGCTGCTCTTTGGCGCATTCGGGCATTTCAAGCATCTGGTGTCGTTGATCGGGCAATTGGTGTTCGACCTGGGCCGACTCATCGCCAATCCGCGCAAGGGGCCATGGCGCGACATCTCCGCGCACCTGTACAGCATGGGCGCGACGGCGCTGCCGATCACCGCACTCGTGGGTTTTCTGATCGGCGTGGTGCTGGCCTATCTGATGTCGCTGCAGCTTCGGCAGTTCGGCGCGGAAACCTTCATCGTCAACATTCTCGGCATCTCGCTAATCCGCGAACTCGGGCCTATGCTTGGCGCGATTCTGGTGGCCGGCCGTTCGGGCTCGGCGATCACGGCGCAGATTGGCGTGATGCGCGTGACGGAAGAACTTGATGCGCTCAGCGTGATGGGCATTCAGCATGGCTTTCGGCTGGTCATGCCGCGCGCGCTGGCGCTCGGCATCGCCATGCCGCTGGTCGCGCTGTGGACCACCCTGGCGGCACTCGCCGGTGGCATGGTGGCGGCCGATCTGGCGATGAACATATCGCCCGCGTATTTCGTGCAGGCACTGCCGTCGGCGGTGAACGTCTCCAACCTCTGGCTGGCGATGGCCAAGTCGGTGGTGTTCGGCGTATTCATCGCGCTGATCGGCTGTCACTGGGGCTCTCGGTGGAGCCGAATACGCAGAGCCTGGGCGAGGGCACGACCGCCTCGGTGGTGAGTGCGATCACCATGGTCATCATCGTGGATGCGCTGTTCGCCATCGCGTTCAAGAATGTGGGGTTCTGAGCGATGAACGCGTCAACCACGCAATACATGGACGCCGGCGCGCAGCCTGCCGCGCTCTCGCAGGCGCCGGCGCCGCCTCCCGAAGACGCGCCGGTGGTGGTCGAGGTCCGGGACCTGTCGACCGTCTTCGGCGAGGGCAAGGATGCCTTCACCGTGCACAAGGACCTGAACCTCACGGTGCGCAAGGGCGAAATCCTCTCGCTCGTGGGGGGCTCGGGTACGGGCAAGACCGTGCTGCTGCGCCATATTCTGGGGCTCACCCAGCCGACCTCGGGCACGGTCACCGTGCTCGGGCGTCCGGCCAGCGAGCTCACCACCGATGGCGCGACCACGCGCGTGGGCATGCTGTTTCAGCACGGAGCGCTGTTCTCGGCCTTCAATGTGATCGACAACATCGGCTTTGCGTTGCAGGAGCAGGGCACGCTGCCCAAGGACGTGATCCACGACGCCGCACTCGTCAAGCTGCAGATGGCCGGGCTCAAGCCCGAAGTGGCCACACGCATGCCCGCCGATCTCTCGGGCGGCATGATCAAGCGGGTGGCGCTTGCGCGGGCGCTGATCATGGATCCGCCGCTGCTGCTGCTCGACGAGCCCACGGCGGGCCTCGATCCGAACGGCTCGGACGAGTTCTGCGAGCTGCTCAAGGAACTGCATGCCACGCTGGGGCTCACGGTCATCATGGTCACGCACGATCTGGATTCGCTGTTTGCGCTGTCCACGACGGTGGCGGTGCTGGCAGACAAGCACGTGATCGTCACCGGCACGCCGGCCGAGGTCGTGCGCTTCGATCATCCCTTCATTCACCACTTTTTTCTCGGAGATCGCGGCCGTAGGGCAATGGCGGCGTTGCCCCCTGAATTCGCCGGATCGCCGGTCAAGGAAAGCTGATGGAAAACAAGTCACACGCCCTCGCTGCGGGCATTTTCGTGATCGTCGTGGTGGCATTGCTCGCCGGCCTCGGTCTCTGGCTCACGCGCGACAAGACGGACTATCAGGTCTTCGAGTTGTCGAGCAAGGAAAGCGTCACCGGCCTGCAACCGCAGGCCGCCGTGCGCTACAAGGGCGTGGCGGTCGGCAAGGTCCAGTCGGTGGGCTTTGATCCCGAAGCCACCGGCAATATCCTGATCCGCATCGCGGTCAACGAGAACGCGCCGATCAGCAAGACGACCTTCGCAACGCTCGGCTATCAAGGCGTGACGGGGCTTGCGCACGTGCAGCTCGACGATGCCGACGCGCCGCTCGAACCCGTTCCGCCCGGCGCCGACGGCATTCCGCGCCTGCCGCTGCAATCCTCGCAGTTCAGCCAGATCGCCGAGCAGATTCCCAACATCATGGTGCAGGTCAACGACGCGACCCGCAAGCTCAACACACTGCTGGGCGACGAGAACCAGAAGAACTTCAGCAACGCGCTCGTGCAGCTCGGTGATGCGGCGACCAATGTGAACGTGTTGGTCAAGCGCCTCGACAACACGGTTGCCACCAAGCTCGACCCGGCGCTGGCCACCATGCCCGTGCTTGCCAAGGACGCGCAGCAGACGCTGGCTTCGTTGCGCGCGGCGGGCAACAGCGCCGCCAGTGCCGCCAGCGACATCGGCAAGACCGTGCGCGGCCTGAGCGAGGAAGGCGGGCCGGTGCGCGAGATCGCCAACAGCGCCCAGTCGCTGTCTGCGGCGGCGGACCGCTTTGGCCGCGTGACCCTGCCGCGCCTGAACCGCGCCGCCGATGAAACCGGCCGCGCGGCGCACCGTCTGGGCCGCACCGCCGACAACATCAGCGACAACCCGCAGTCGCTGATCTACGGCAATGGCGCAGGCTCGGCCGGACCCGGCGAGCCCGGCTTCGTGGCCCCTGCCGGTGCTGCACCGCAACGTTGAAAGAGGCGAAATGCACATGACGACGACATTGACGACGCTAACTTCCCTTTTCCGCCCCTCGCGTGCGCGAGCCATGCGCGCTTCGCTTGCGGCGTTCGTCGTGGCCGGTCTGCTCGCCGGTTGCGGTTCGATCCTGCCCAAGCCGCCGCAGCGCGCCGACGTGTACGACTTCGGCCCGGGCGTGCAGCGACCGGCCGATGTGACCGCTGCCCAGCAGCCGCTCGCGCCGATTGCGCTGGCCGATTTCGCATCCACCGGTCTGCCCGATGGCCGCACGGCGGTCTTCTACCGTCTGGCCTATGCGAACGAGCAGCAGCTCCATCCCTATACCCTGGCGCGCTGGAGCCAGACGCCCGCCGTGCTGATGCAACAGGCGGTGCGCGACCGCCTGAGTCCGCGGCGTGCCGTGATCTACGGCGACACCAACATCGACCAGCAGATCAAGGGCGGCAAGTCGCCGACCGTGCTGCGTGCCGAGGTCGAGGAGTTCAGCCAGGTGTTCAGTTCGCCGCAGGACAGCATCGGCCTGGTGCGCGTGCGTGCCTCGCTGATCGACTCGCTCAAGGCAGGCGATGAGCTGGTGGCGCAGCGTGTGTTCGTCGCACAGCGCCCTGCGGCATCGCCGAACGCTGCCGGAGGTGCCAAGGCGCTTTCGGAAGCCGCCGCGCAGGTGGCCGAAGACATTGCCCGATGGGTCGAGCAAGGCGGCCGCTGAATCCGTTCAAACAAGTACCGAAGCTGAAGTCACATGAGTGCATCATCACAAGACATCGATCTCGCCCACATCAACGCCACGCTGGGCCGTGACGCGCAGGGGCTGGTCAACTGGGCCGTCGGTCTCGCAAAGACCAATATCGTCACGACCAACTTCCGCCCGTTCGAGGCGGTGATCCTGCACATGTGCGCGAAGGCGCAGCCCGACATGCGCGTGATCTGGATGGACAACGGCTACAACACCGACGCCACCTACCGGTTTGCCGACGAGGTGACGCGGCAGCTCGGGCTCAACCTGAGCATCTACCTGCCGCGCCGCAGCCGCGCGCACCGCGAGGCCGTGGACGGGCCGATGCCCGGCCTGTATGATCCGCGCCACGAGGCATTCACCGAGGAAGTGAAGCTCGAGCCCTTTGCGCGCGCGTTGCGCGAGACGGGACCGCAAGTCTGGTTCACGGCGTTGCGCGCCACCGATACCGCCGTGCGTGCGCAGATGGAGCCGGTGAGCATCAACCCCGATGGCCTGATCAAGGTGGCCCCGCTGCTGTACTGGAGTTCAAAGCAGTTGCATGAATACCTTGTCGAGCATGGCTTGCCGAACAATTTCGACTATGTCGATCCCACCAAGGGAGAAGACAACCGCGAATGCGGTCTGCATCTTTCGCATTGAATTTGCTGCACCGGCACTTGACCGAACACGACGGACGCGGTTCAATTGGTCTATCGACAACTAGATTGCTATAGTTTTTAAAGGAAGAACGGACCATGTTGACACTCGGTACCGTCAAAGAGGGTGACGAGGAGTCGCGCCGTCGCGCACTTTTGGTTCAAGAGGGCGCTCGATTGCTGCTGTTGAAGTCCGAAACGCAAACGGCGTTTCGCCCACGGATGCGAATGATTGATCAACAAATCTCGCGACCCTACACGGTGGCCCCGCCACCCGATCTCCACGCCGAGTCCTGACTCCGGCTCCCTACCGACCGCCGCAAGGCGGTTTTTCATGGGCGACCGGAATGGTGGCTGCGTCATGCGGCCTCAGCCTACGCGTCGAGGGCGTCGGTGGCTTACAAGGGATGACTTGCCAGATGACTTGGAACGCGTCGTCTGCGCCCGAGAATTTCTTCCACTCGATATACGAGGTTCATAAAGGAAGAACGTCATGCAAACTACCACCCGTCATCTGATCGCTGCTGCCGTCATGGGCCTTTTTGCCACCACCGGCTTCGCCATGACCAAGGCCGAGCACAAGGCTGCGGAAGACCGTGTCAAGGCCGAATACAAGGCCGAAAAGGCCCAGTGCGCAAGCCTGTCCGCCAATGCCAAGGACGTGTGCGAAAAGCAGGCCTCGGGCAAGCAAAAGGTGGCCAAGGCCGATCTCGAAGCCCAGTACAAACCCAGCAACAAGGCCAGCTTCAAGGCCCGTGAGGCACGCGCCGATGCCGACTACGAAGTCGCCAAGGAGAAGTGTGACGACCTGAGCGGCAATGCCAAGGACGTCTGCGTGAAGGATGCCAAGGCCGCCCACGTGAAGGCCAAGGAAGACGCCAAGGTGGCACGCGCTCAGGGCGAGCCGGGCGAGACGCCCAATGAAAAGGCTGCCCACGTCGCAGAAACCAAGAAGGACGCCGCCGAAGAAAAGCGTGAGGCCGACTACAAGGCGGCTGCCGAGCGTTGCGACGCCATGTCCGGCGACGTGAAGGACAAGTGCATTGCCGACGCGAAGCGCGCTTTCGCACAGTAATTTGCGAGGATTCTGAGCGACGCCCGCAGGTAGCGGGCTCGGTTGATCTTTCGCGATGCAATCTGGCTACGCCGGTCGCGCTCCATTGGGGAGTCGGCTGGCGTAGCCGTTTCGTGTATTCGAACTATGATCGACCGATGGGAATCGTCAAAAATTTCGGACCGTCTGCATGAGCCGTCGCGGAAAACAGCAACGCGGCGTGCCGCTGCGCAGCGCCGACGAGATCGCGCTGTCGCGCGAGGCCGGCGGGCTTGCCGCGCGGGTGCTCGCGATGCTCGCGCCCCACGTGCAACCCGGCGTGAGCACCGGGCACCTCGACCGTCTCTGCCACGACTACATCGTCGATGTGCTGGGCTGCGTGCCGACCAATGTCGGCTACGGCGGCTTTCCCGGGGCGCTGTGCACTTCGGTGAACCACGTCGTCTGCCACGGCATTCCGTCGGCGGCCACGGTACTCAAAGAGGGCGACATCATCAACCTCGATGTAGCGGTGACCACGCCGCGCGGCTGGATCGGCGACACGAGCCGCATGTACTACGTGGGCGAGCCTGGCAATCAGGCGCGACGTCTGGTCGAGACGACCTATGAGGCGCTGCTCGCCGGCATTCGCGCCGTGAAGCCGGGCGCAACGCTCGGCGACGTCGGCCATGCGATCCAGAGCATCGCTGAGCGCGAGCGCTTTGGCGTGGTACGCGACTACTGTGGCCACGGCATTGGCACGGTTTATCACGACGAGCCGCAGGTGCTGCACTACGGTCAGCCCGGCGCGGGGCTGTTGTTGGAGCCGGGAATGATCTTCACGATCGAGCCCATGCTCACCGCAGGCAAGGCCACGACCCGTGAACTCGCTGATGGCTGGACCGTGATCACCCACGACAAATCGCTTTCCGCGCAATGGGAGCATATGGTGGCGGTGACCGACAGCGGTTTCGACGTGCTCACGCGCTGGCCCGACGGCACCGGGGACTACCCGGCCATTTGAGCGGACCCGATGCCGGGAAAGCCCCCATGCCGCTGGGCTGCCTGAGGTACATCAAAGTGCCGGTAGTCTTTCACTTCTAACCTTCTGAAGCACTAAAACTTATCGCTCGCAGATAGCGATGGTTCTTTCAGAAATTGAATTGAATAACAAGGAGGCGTACCCAATGAGCGCTCTGCGATGGTCCGGGGAACTGGCGCTGAATCTCCCGCTGATGGATGACACGCACCGGGAGTGCATAGAAATTCTCCAGGCCGTGGATGCTGCCGAGGACGTCGAGTTGATTCCCGTCTGGGGCGACTTGCTGATGCACACCGAACATCATTTTGGCCAGGAAGATCGCTGGATGGCGGCGACCCGCTTTGCGTCCGGCAATTGCCACAGCCTGCAGCACAGGGTGGTTCTGCAGGTGATGCGCGCCGGGCTGTTGCGTGCCGAGAAGGGCGAGTTGTTCGTGCTGCGCGAGATGGGTCGCGAACTTGCGATCTGGGTGGTGCAGCACACGCAAATGATGGATTCGGCGCTCGCAACGCATCTGCGCCGCGTGGGCTACAACCCGTTGACCGGCGAGGTCGCTTCGCCCGACGGCCTGCCGGAGCATCTGATCCACGGCTGCGCGGGCGCGTGTTCGTCGGGAGACGAGGCACTGGCCGCGCCTGAAAAGTCGCGCGCCCGTGCCGTGCTCTGAGCCCTCCTATCTGGCCCGATCCCGCGTGAGCAGCATGGCCGCCATCTGCCACGACAACCGCTTGAGCGCCATGCGAAAGGCCGGGGACATGATGCGCCGCCTCGGCGCGTAGGCAGCGGCCAGCACGCGTTGCTTGGCCCGCCTGAGCGATTGGCGGTCCCGCGCGGCGAGTGCGCGGTTCAGGCGGTCCTGATAACGCTGCACACGCTGCACTTCGGCATGGGAGAGCGACGGGCCGCTCGGCTGCCGCACAGACATGGGGTTGGCACCGGACATCGTCATGCTGCGGCTCCGTCAGCGGGCAGGTGGGAGGAAGCCGCGCTGCCGTGGTTGTTGCGCGTGCTCAGCGCATACCAGTTCACCTTGCGGGTCAGCACCATGATCACGCCGAGCACGGCGAACAGTGCAATCGACCCGACGACCAGCGCGGTCTGCTCGAGTTGCAGCAGCACGTACAGCATGCCGTAGAGCAGCGCAATGCCGAGACCGAACGGCAGGCCCATCCTGAAGCCGCCCAGGATATGGCTCGCGTAGTAGCCGAGCAGCAGCACGCACGCGCTCGATGCAATCGCGTACGACAGGCCGAAAGACAGGTGTTCGGACAGACTCACGAGCAGCAGAAAGAAGCTGCACAGCGCCGCACCGACCAGCAGATACTGCACCGGGTGTACGCGCAGTTTCTTCATGAGTTCGAACAGACCCACGGCCACGAAGGTCAGCGCGATGAACAGCACGCCGTACTTGGTGGCGCGGTCGGCCAGGGAATAGGGGTTCACCGGATCGACGAAGGACACGCTGAAGCTGTCCGCGCAACCGGAAGCGGGCTGGGTCGGGATGCTCGCCACATCTTCCACGGCCGCAGCGGTGGTGGTCGCGGCCGCCGTCACCACGGCCCGCACCGCGTCATACGACTGTCCGGAGTGGCTGCCGTAGTCCCCGTCCTGGTCGGCGCCCATGCCGCACACGCGGCGACCCAATCGCACGTCCTGCTGCGCCGTGGTGGCCAGCGACGATACGCGCCAACTGGCCTGAAAACCCGCGTCGCTCACATCCCGCTGCGAAGGAAGAAATCGGCCCGCAAACGAGGGGTGCGGCCAGCTACTCTGCATCTGCACGTCGTTGTTGCCGCCGATCGGAACGATGGACACGTTCTGCGTGCCGACCAGTTCCAGATCGAGCGAGATGTTCAGCGGCTCCTTGTTGCCGCGCATCGAGTCGGGTAGCGAAGCATGCAGGCCGCGCGTGTAGATCGGGTGAAAGGTGCCGGGCTTGAGCGCGATGCTCTTGCCATCGAGCTCCATCTGCGCCGTGCGAATGCCACGCGCATCGCCCACGGCCATCATCAGGATCGGCGCGCCGCATTGCATGCGCGAATCCTTCACCGAGCGCTGGGGTTCGAGCTGCGCGAGGTTCGGCCAGTCTGCCGTCACCTGGGCCTTGAGCGTGTACGCATTCACCTTGTGCAGGCCGCGCGCACGCTCTTCCATGGCCGCGCCGGTGCGCAGCCTGAGGTTTTCGGGCAGCGCGGTGAGCATGAACTCGCGGCGCTGCTCGCGCACGCTGCGGTCCTTGCCCGAGCCGCTGACCACGTCCCAGCTCTCCACGCAGGAACTGTGAATGATCGGGCCGACCAGCGTCTGCGAGCCCGCCAGGCTCTGCACCACGCTGCGTTCGGTCTCGCTGCGGTAGAACTGCCGGTCGCTTACGACACCTTCGATCATCGACAGGCCGAACATCAGCAGCACGATGACGAGCAGCAGCGCCATCAGTTTGGAGAGAAGTGGAAATCGCAAGGTGTGGCTCCAGGAAGGGTGTTTCATGGAGCGCAGTCTTTCCCGGCGCAGTGAGGCGCGAATGAAGTTTGTGAAGCGAAGGTGAAGAGCACCTTTGTGTTGCGCCTTCGCGCGAGGCGCTACCTTCCGAACTGCAATCGGATGCTGAAACCGGGATGCAGGTTGCCGATCTGCCAGTCGCCGCCGTGCAGGTCGAGCACGCGGCGCACGATGGCCAGGCCCAGGCCCGATCCGCTGCGGGCGCCGTCGGGACGTGCCGTGGTGAAGAAGCGCTCGCCAAGGCGTGGCAGCGCAAATTCGGGAACGCCGGGCCCTTCATCGCTGACCGTCACGCTCGCGCCCTGGAGCTCGACGCGCACGGTGCCGCCTTCCGGTGAAAAATCGATGGCGTTGTCGATCAGGTTGCCGATGGCGAGCGTGACGAGATCCGCTTCCCACGGGCCTGCGGCACCTTCGCCCTGTAGTGCGAGCTGCACGCCACGCTGCGAGGCGCGCGCCCTGCATTGCGCAACCGCATGCTCGGCACAGCCGCGCAGCGAAGTCGGCGCGGCGGCTTCGGCGTGCTGGCGCTGCTCGAGCTTGCTGAGTTCCAGAAGCCGGTCGATCAGGCGTTGCAGGCGCACGCTCTGCTCAACCACCTGGGATGCGAACTGCGCGCGGTCCTCGGGCGGGAGATCGTCGTGCAGCAGCTCGCCCGCGCCGCGAATCGCGGCCACCGGGCTCTTGAGCTCATGCGTGAGCGCGCGCACATAGCCCTCGATGTAGTCGCGGCCTTCGAGGCGCTCGCGCATGTGCTCCATGGCGCGCGCGAGATCGCCGAGTTCGCCGGGAACCTCGGGCACGGCGGGTGCCACGCCGAAGCTGTTGCTCGGGGCCTGCACGCTCAGCGCGTAGTCGCGCAGCCGACGCACGTGCCAGACGATCCACAGCGTGATGGCAATGCCGACCAGTGCCGAGAGCGCGAGCAGCAGCACGCCGCCGTTGAGCACCTTGCGCTCGGCGCGCTCGATGAAGCGCTGCACCGTGCGCGTCGGCTTGGCGACCGTGAGTGCGCCGATGATCCTGCCCTGCGAGAGAATCGGCGCGGCCACGTACATCACGCCGCTGGTGTCGTCCTCGGCAATGTCGCGCGATGCGCGCGCGCCGTACTGGCCCCGCAGCGTGAGGGCCACGTCGCGCCAGCGCGAGTAGTCCATGCCCTCGGCGCGGCCCTCGCTGTCAAAGATCACGTGGCCGGTCGCGTCGACCACGTAGATGCGGTAGTCGAGCGACTGCTTGGACAGGCCCCAGATGCTCACATCCACGGGCCGCGTGGCATAGCGCTTGACGCTGCGCGCGAAGGTGCTGTCCTGCGAGCGCAGATGGGCAAGGCTCATGCGGCCGCTCGCCACTTCTTCGCTCGCGAGTTCGGCGAGGATGTTGGCGGTGTCCACCATCATGTCTTCCATGACCTCGCGCACGCTGGGTTTGATTTCGGCGGTGAACACCCGCAGCACGAAGAACGCCGCGATGCCGTTGATCAGAAAGAACGCGAACAGCAGGCGCAGGCCGAGGCGCATGGCGGGTCAGCCTTTGGCAATTTCGAGCGAATAACCCATGCCGCGATGCGTGCTGATGTATTCGCAACTGGCGTCCACGGCGCGCAGCTTGGCACGCAGCGTCTTGATGTGCGTGTCGATGGTGCGATCCGTGCTTTCGCTGTCGTCGCCCCACGCGGCAGTGAGCAGATGATCGCGCGAGTGGATGCGTCCGGCACCGGCAAGCAGCGTGGAGAGCAGCCGGTATTCGCGGCGCGTGAGAGCGAGCGGCTGGCCGTTGAAATGCATGCGCTGGCCCAGCGCATCGTCGCGAAACGGGTTCGCGTCGGCAACGGTGGCCGTGGCAACGGGCGGCGACGTCACCGCGCGGCGCAGCAGGCCCTTCACGCGCGCCGCGAGTTCACGCGGGCTGAAGGGCTTGGCGACATAGTCGTCCGCGCCGAGTTCGAGACCCAGCACCCGGTCGATCTCCTCGCCGTGCGCGCTCAGCACGAGCACCGGCATGGCCGCGTGCTGCGCGTGCTGGCGCAGTTCGCGCAGTAGCTCCAGGCCGTTGCCATCGGGCAGGCCCACGTCGAGAATCAGCGCGTCGAAACGCGTGCCCGCGATCAGCGTTCTGGCATCGCCGAGTAGCAGGCTGTGATTGATGTGCAGGCCCTCGCGCTCGAGCGTGTAGATCACGGTGCGGGCAATCGCGGGATCGTCTTCGACAAGCAGGAGTCGGGCGGGCATGGTTCGGCAACCTTGTGTCAAAGCGGCGGGTAGCGCATGCTCAGGATCGGGAACAGTTTCTGCAGACCCACGGCCATGACCTCGACCGCGAGCGCCGCGAGAATCAGGCCCATCAGCCGCGTCATTACGTTGATGCCGGTCTTGCCGAGCACGCGCGAGATCGGCTCGGCGAGCGAGAAACAGCCCCACACCGCGGCGGCCAGCACCAGCCCGTAGCCGATCAGCACCAGGTGCTGCAAGACGGTGTGCGCCTGATTCGCGTAGATCACCACCGTGGACATGGCGGCTGGCCCGGTGAGCAGCGGAATGGTGAGCGGCACGACCGCGATGCTGTTGCCCATTGCCACCTTTTGCGCACCGGCCTCAAGCGTTTCGCTGTTCGGCTTGTCTTCGGCAGGGCGGGCGTTCAGCATGTTGATCGCGCTGATCAGCAGCAGCATGCCGCCGCCGACCTGAAAACTCTGCAGCGAGATGTTGAAGAGATCAAGCACCTTCAGGCCGAACAGTGCGCAGCCCGAGATCACCAGGAACGTGCTGAGCGCGGCGGTGCGCACAGTCTGCCGCTTTTGCTCGTCGCTGAAGCCCTGCGTGTAATGAATGAAAAAGGGAACGATTGCCAGCGGATTGACGATGGCCAGCAGCGAGATGAGCGGTTTCAGATCCATCAACGGCCCCCGGAGATTTCCAGAAACGACATGGTGGTGAACGGCGACGCGTCCGACATCAGCCAGACGATGCTCTCGGCCACTTCCCCGGCCGTGCCGCCGCGCTGCATCGGTATGCCGGGCGCGAGTTCGCTGACCCGATTGGGGCGTCCTCCGCTGGCGTGGATTTCGGTTTCGATGAAGCCCGGACGCACGGCGTTCACGCGGATGCCTTCGCCCGCGACTTCCTTGGCAAGCCCGATGGTCATCACGTCGATCGCGCCCTTGGCGGCGGCGTAGTCCACGTATTCGTTCGGCGAACCGAGGCGCGACGCGGCGCTCGACACGTTCACGATGCTGCCGCCCGCGCCGCCATGGCGCGTGCTCATGCGGCGCACGGCCTCGCGCGCGCAATAAAAACTGCCAAGCACGTTGATGCTGAACATGCGGCGCAGCCGGTCGCCGGGCATTTGGTCGACGCGCGCTGCCTGATCGACCACGCCCGCGTTGTTGACGAGCGCGGTGATGCGGCCGACTTCATGATCGAGCGTCTCGAACATGGTGACCACATCGGCCTCCACCGAGACGTCGGCCTTGATCGTGATGGCCTTGCCGCCCGTGCTGCGGACCGCGCGCGCCACCTCTTCGGCTGCGTGGGCGTGGCGCACGTAGTTGATTGCCACGGTCCAGCCCTGACTGGCAGCCAGCAATGCCGTCGCCGCGCCTATGCCACGACTGCCACCAGTGATGAGTGCGACCTTGTTCAAAACGTGATCTCCATTTATGCCAATATGCAAGCGCAAGATTGTCGTCAAAACTGTCGATTTGACGCATTCACCGAGCGTGGTTGTGGTTTTCCCGACTCACGCTGCGGCCCTGCACATTGTGGTTGTTTTTTCCCTTACCAGGAGAGCTTGTTCATGAGCGATTTCACCCATCTCACTTCCAGCGACGGCTTCCGTTTTCCCGCCTATGTCGCGCGTCCCGAAGGCACTGCGCGCGGTGCGCTCGTCGTTTTGCAGGAAATCTTCGGCGTGAATTCCCACATCCGCTCGGTGGCCGACCGCTGGGCGGCGCGTGGCTATCTGGTGGTCGCGCCCGCGACGTTCGCGCGCGTGCAAGGCGATGTGGACCTGGGCTATACGCCAGACGACATGAAGGTCGGCGGTGCGCTCAAGGCCGGGGTGGAGGCCTTGCCGGCACCGGGCGTGCAGGCCGACATCCAGGCCGCGATTGACCATGCCGCCAGGGAGTCCGGCGGCACGAAGGTCGGGCTTTTCGGCTTTTGCTGGGGCGGGCTGCTCACATGGCGCGCTGCGGCCCAGTTGAACGGGCTTTCCGCCGCCGTGTCGTACTACGGCGGCGGCATGACCACGCCAGCGGAAATCGCGCGCCAGCCCAAGGTGCCGCTGATGGCCCACTTTGCTGACAGGGACACGCACATCCCGGTCGAAAGCGTGAAGGCGCTCGAGCAGGCGCATCCCGAAATCCAGGTGTTTCTCTATGCGGCCGATCATGGTTTCAACTGCGATCAGCGTGGCTCCTACGACGCGGCTGCGGCTCAACTGGCCGACGAGCGCACGGAGGCCTTCTTTGCCCAACACCTGGCTTGACTGACGGACGCAAGGCGCAGCCGCCCTGGGGGCGGTTGCGGGATCGTGTCAGCTTTGGCCGGTGCGCGCCAGATACCGCTTGCGCCAGAACAGCAGGATCAGGGCCAGCGCGATCAGCAGCATGGCCGAGAGCGCCCACCAGAAGCCTTCCTTCAGATGCACGAACGGCGTGAACTCGAAGTTCATGCCGAAAATGCCGGCAATCAGGTTCAGTGGCAGAAACACGGCGGTCAGCGCCGTGAGCGTGCGCATGATGTCGTTGGTGCGGTTGCTCTGTAGCGAGAAGTGCATCTGCACGGCGGTCTCCGCGCTCTGTTCGAGACGACGCACGTGGTGCACCACGCGCTCGATGTGTTCGAGCACGTCGCGGCTGCGCACCCTGAGCAGTTCGTTCTCGCGGACTCCGCCCGAGGTGTCGGGCGTTGGCCAGCCTTCGAGCGCGTCGATCCAGTCCTGCACGGCGGTGCGCTGGTCCTCGCAGATTTCATCGAGCTGGTGCAGTGCGAGGCGCGATTCGAGCAGCGCCGTCCAGTTGATGCTGCGTGCCTTGGGGCGCAGCAACTCGACCTGCCAGTGGTCGAGCTGGCGCGACAGTTCACGGCGCAGATCGAGATAGCCGTCAACGATGAGATTCACCACCCGCAGCATCACGTCTGCGGGGCTGGTCGGCATGCGGGGAGCGGTGATGGGGCCGGCGCGCAGATCGCGCTGTCTGGTTTCCTGCGGAAGCTTGCTGTTGGGAGCCTCTGCGGCAGGCGGCTGGCCCGGGACACCTCCAGCCACCGGAGTCTTGAGCGCGAGCAGCCGTGCCGCATAGGCTTCGCGCACGGTGCAATCGTCGGGATGCACGGAAAACAGCAACGGGTCAAAGACGACAAAACCCACCGCGCCCGTGCGAATGCGGCGCAGGGTGGGCGTGCCTTTGAATGGCCCGGGCGGCGGCGGTTCGCCATCGGCCGGTGCGGTCGCCGAGTCCGATGATTGCTGGCCGTTGGCCGCCAGACGACGGAACACCAGCAGGTCATATTGAGAGGTGTAGTCGTAGTGCGAGGGCAGTTGTGCATTGAGCAGGTCGGAGACGTGCAGATCGACCAACTGTTGCCCGGTGACCGCCTGCAGCGTCGCCTGCACGTGCTGCAGGTGCTCGTTCAAAAAATTGCGGGTGCAGGCGATCCAGAAAAAGCCCGCATCGGGCGGCGCCGTGGGCAACTCGAACAGTTCGTGTGCGGGGCCGCCCGGGCGCACGTGGAAAACGCGGAAGGCGGACGCGTTAGGTGTTTCAGGCAACGTCGTGTTCTCCGGCGCTTTGTTGATGGAATTTTTTTGATTTTGCACCCGCGTCCGAATCCGCCGCCGCCCCGCACACCGCAGCGGCCGGTCTGCGGCTCAGCGCGCTTTCATCAGTTTCGCGGCGTCGATGGCGAAGTAGGTCAGCACGCCATCGGCACCGGCGCGCTTGAAGGCGAGCAGCGCCTCCATCATCACCTGGTCATGGTCGAGCCAGCCATTGGCGGATGCGGCCTTGATCATGGCGTATTCGCCGCTGACCTGGTAGGCGAAGGTGGGCACGCGGAACTCGTCCTTCACGCGGCGCACGATGTCGAGATAAGGCATGCCGGGCTTGACCATCACCATGTCGGCGCCTTCGGCGAGATCGAGCGCCACTTCGCGCAGCGCCTCGTCGGAATTGCCGGGATCCATCTGGTAGACGTTCTTGTCGGCCTTGCCGAGCGCGCCACGCGTGTTCACCGCGTCGCGGAACGGGCCGTAGAAGGCGCTGGCGTATTTGGCGCTGTAGGCCATGATGCGCGTGTGGATGTGGCCGTTGGCCTCAAGGGCCTCGCGGATCGCGCCGATGCGCCCGTCCATCATGTCGCTCGGCGCGACGACGTCCACGCCCGCCTCGGCATGGGCGAGTGCCTGGCCGACGAGGATCTCGACGGTGTCGTCGTTGACGATGTAGCCGGTCTCGTCGAGCACGCCGTCCTGGCCGTGGCTGGTGTAGGGATCGAGCGCCACGTCGGTGAGCACGCCCAGATCGGGAAATTCCGCCTTGAGCTTGCGCACCACGCGCGGGATCAGGCCGTCGGGGTTCAGCGCTTCCTTGCCGTCCGGCGTCTTGAGTTCCGCCTCGATCGAGGGAAAGAGCGACAGCACCGGAATGCCGAGCTTCACGCATTCCTCGGCCACGGGCAGCAGCAGATCGAGACTCAGGCGATCCACGCCGGGCATCGACGGCACGGCGACGCGCTTGTTCGTGCCTTCGTGCACGAACACCGGATAGATCAGGTCATGCGGCGTGAGCGAGTGCTCGCGCACCAGATTGCGGGTGAACGCATCGCGGCGCAAACGGCGCGGGCGGTGAATGGGAAAGGGAGTGGGATTCGACAGATGCATCCCGAAATTGTGCGCCACATTGAACAAAAGCCGGAAATAAAGACTATTGCGCCGTGAAAAAAGACGTGGCCAAAAAAAATGGCGTCTCCGGTGTTCCGGGACGCCCATGGGAGCCATTGCCGTGCTCCAGAAGCGGCGCATTGGTGCGCCGCCGTGCTGTCGCTTATTTCTTTCCGTCGATGCGGTCCTGCATGCGCTTGGCGCGCGCGTCCGATGGTGGGTGCGAGCTCATCATCGAGTTGCCACCGCTGCCGCCGCTCAGTTTGGAGAGCTTCTGGAAGCCGGTGACCAGGCCTTCGCGCTTCATCTTCTTCTCGGTCAGCAGGTCGAACGAGTAGTCGTCCGCATTCGATTCCTGCGACTGCGAGAACTGCGCGTTGAGGAACTTTTCGCCCAATTCGCCCGCTTGCGAACGCGACAGCGAAGCCAGCGCGCCATTGCCGCTGTTGGCTGCCAAAGAGCGAACGGCGGAAGCGGCATACGCGGTCTGCATGCGCGACTTGCTGTGGCCGAGGGCCACGTGGCCGATTTCGTGGCCGATCACGCCGCGCAGTTCGTCGTCATTCATCAGGTCCATCAGGCCGCTGTAGACGCGGATGCAACCGTTGGCCATCGCCCAGGCGTTCACGTCTTCGGTCAGGTAGACCTTGTACACGGCCTTCTTGCCGTTGATCGTGCCCGGCATCGACGAGACGACCTTGTTCAGGCGCTGCGAGTACTTGCTGCTGGCCGGAGCGATCTTGCTCTGCGCGTCCATGGCCTCGCATGACTCATTGGACAGCGTGACGATGTCCGCGTCGGACAGCGACATCGCCTTCATGGCCGTGGAACCGGTATCCATCAGGCTGCCGACGTTGCCCGACTCCATGGTCTTGCAACCGGTCAGCGCCAGGCCGCTCGCCAGGGCCATCATGGTCAAAAGGCGTGTTTGCTTCTTCATTGGAGTTTCCTCTCTGGTTGATAGACTTGGTTGATCATAGCTATTGGTAACGTGAATTGCGTATCCGTTTGCATTTTTCCGGAAATTTTTTTCACAAATATTGAAAACATTGGCTTTGATGCTCACTAATTTTCGGGAATGGCACGCTTTGGCCGCTGCGTTGCAGTGGGTTTGTGTCCCCGATGTGCTTTTTGCATATGAAAGTATGCAGATGCAAACGCCTGCTGGCTTACACTGAGTCAATGCTCTGGGTAAAAGCCTTCCACATCGTTTTTGTCGTCAGTTGGTTTGCCGGGCTGTTCTATCTGCCACGCATCTTCGTGAACCTCGCCATGGTGACGCCGGGGTCGCTGGCCGAGCGCGAACGCCTGCTGCTCATGGCGCGCAAGTTGCTGCGTTTCACCACGATGCTTGCCGGGCCCGCACTGTTGCTGGGACTGTGGCTGTGGCTCGGTTATGGCATCGGGCGCGGGCAGGGCTGGATGCATGCCAAGCTGGTCGTCGTGCTGCTGGTGATCGGCTATCACCACGCCTGCGCCATGTTGCTGCGCAAGATATCGAGGGGTCAGTCGATGCGCTCGCACGTGTGGTTCCGCTGGTTCAACGAGGTGCCGGTGTTCCTGCTGATGGGCGCCGTGCTGCTGGTGGTGCTCAAGCCCTTTTGACGGAGCAGGCGGACGATCCGGAAATGCACAAGACCTCGGCCTGGCCTCTTGCGCTGATCTATGCGGCGCTGATTGTCTTCGCAAGTCTGTTCCCGTTTGACGGCTGGCGCTCGCAGGGCGTCGATCCTCGGGTTTTTCTTTTCGCCCGGATTCCGCCGCCGTATTGGACCTGGTTCGACGTCAACACCAACGTGGCGGGCTATGCGCCGCTTGGATTCCTGCTGGCACTCGCCCTGCTGCGCACCGGGTGGTCGCGCGCCGCCGTGCCGGTGGCGTTTCTCGCGGGCACGCTGCTGTCGCTCAGCATGGAGTTCATCCAGATCTACCTGCCGCGCCGCGTGCCCTCCAATATGGATCTGGTGCTGAATTCCGCGGGCACCCTGCTGGGCGCTTTGGTCGCCGCATTGCTCGAAAAACTGGGCGCGATTTCGCGCTGGAGCCGCTTTCGCGAGCGCTGGTTTGTGCGGCAGGCGCGCGGCGCGCTGGTGTTGCTGGCGATGTGGCCTTTTGCGCTGCTCTTTCCTGCATCTGTGCCGTTCGGCCTCGGGCAGATGTGGGAGCGGCTCGAGATGGCGCTCACCGAGTGGTTCTCCGACACGCCGTTCATCGACTGGCTGCCGGTGGCCGATGACGTGCTCGAGCCGCTGTCGCCCGGTCGGGAAGTGCTGGCGGTGATGCTGGGCATTCTGATTCCCTGCCTGCTCGGCCACTGCATCATTCGCGGAATGGCGCGGCGCGCGATCTTCACCCTGGTGACGGCGCTCGTGGGTGTGTCGTTCACGGCGCTGACGTTTCTGCTCAGCTACGGCCCGAGCCATGCCTGGGAATGGCAAACCGTTCCCACGCGCGTCGGCATGGGCCTCGGAGTGAGCGCGGCGCTGCTGCTGACGGCCGTGCCGCGACGGGTCTGCGCGGCGCTGCTGCTGCTCGCGCTGATGCTGCACCTGAATCTGCTCAACCAGGCACCGGCGAGCGCCTATTTTGCGCAGACCCTGCAGGCCTGGGAGCAGGGGCGGTTCATCCGTTTCTACGGCGTGGCGCAGTGGCTGGGCTGGATCTGGCCTTACGCTGCACTGGTGTATGTGGTGATGCTCGTGTCGCGGCGCAGTGAGGACCAGGGCCGGTGAACAGGCCCTAGAATCAGGCCATGACCGATAGCACCAAAACACCGGATGCCCCGACCGGCTACTACAAGCGCCACATCTTCTTTTGCCTGAACGACCGGCAAAACGGCGAATCGAGTTGCGCGCACCATGGTGCGCAAGAGGCGTTCGATCACTGCAAGCGTGCCGTCAAGGCCGCAGGCCTGGCCGGCCCGGCAAGGTGCGCGTGAACAAGGCGGGATGCCTGGATCGCTGCGCCGGTGGCCCGATTGCCGTGGTCTACCCCGAGGGCACCTGGTACACCTATGTCGACGGAAGCGACATCGACGAGATCGTCGAATCGCATCTTAAGAACGGCGAGGTGGTCGAACGCCTGCTCACGCCGCCCGAAATCGGCCGCTGATCGCCGGTTTTGCTCATCCCCAATCCTTTCAATTCGCATGTGCTGCACGGTCCCATCGCCCGCGCAGCATCCTGACGGTAGCTTGACGTGAACGCTCAAACCGAACGCCTGACATTGACCGGCCCCGTGGGCTCCATCGAAGCGCAGCGCGACCAGGCGGTCGTGGACGGCAGCGGTGCGCCCAGGGGCATCGCCATCCTCGCCCATCCCCATCCGCTGTTCGGCGGCACCATGGACAACAAGGTCGTGCAGACGCTTGCGCGCGCTTTCGTGCAAGGCGGCTGGACGACGGTGCGCTTCAATTTTCGCGGCGTCGGTGCGACCGAGGGCGTGCACGACAACGGCGCGGGCGAGCTTGACGATCTGCTGGCCGTGATCGATCAGGTCGCGCCGCAGGGGCCGATTGCGCTGTCCGGGTTTTCGTTTGGCGCGTTCGTCACGAGCCATGCCATCGCGAGGCTTGCCGCCGCGCGTGCCATCGAGCAGATCGTCCTGGTCGGAACGGCGGCCAGCCGCTTCACGGTGGCACCGATTCCGGAGGAACTTCACGAGCGCGCGCTGATCGTTCATGGCGAGGCGGACGATACGGTGACGCTGTCCTCGGTCATGGACTGGGCGCGGCCTCAGATACTCCCGGTTACGGTCGTTCCCGGGGCGGTCATTTCTTTCACGGACAATTGCCGCTGCTCAAGGGGCTGGTGGCTAGACACCTGCGTTCCGCCCACGCGTCGTGAGCTGTACCTGCCCTTGTGCTGGCAGGTCGTGCTCCATTTTCGTTTGAACTGTTTTCGATTGCCTGATTCCATGAAGTCTCTTCTGTCCACGATGCGCAACCTCGCGTGCGCTGCCCTGTTGGTTCCCGTGCTGGCGCTGGCCCAGGTTCCCCAACCGCCCGAGATTGCGGCGCGCAACTACATGCTGGTGGATGTGACCTCAGGCCAGGTGCTTGCCTCCAAGGACGTCGATGCGCAGATCGAACCAGCTTCGCTCACCAAGCTGATGACCGCCTACGTGGTGTTCGACGCATTGCGCGCCAAGAAAATCTCGCTTGAGCAGACGCTGCCCGTGAGCGTCAAGGCGTGGAAGATGCCCGGCTCGCGCATGTTCATCGACCCGAAGATGCAGGTGAAGGTCAATGATCTGATCAGCGGCATGATCATCCAGTCGGGCAACGATGCGTCGATGGCGCTGGCCGAAGGCGTGGGCGGCTCGGAAGAGAATTTCGTGCGCCTCATGAACGATCAGGCCAAGGCGCTGGGGCTGACCAACACCAAGTACCTGAATCCGGAAGGGCTGACCGCCACCGGTCACCTGACGACCGCTCGCGATCTGGCCACGCTCGCGCAGCGCCTGATGAAGGACTTCCCGGAGTACATGCACTACTACGCGACCAAGAACTATCGCTATCCGGGCACGCCGGAATCCAACAGCTACAACCGCAATTCCCTGCTGTTCCGCGACCCGACCGTCGATGGCCTGAAGACCGGCCACACCAACGCGGCGGGTTACTGCCTCGTGGCGACCTCCAAGCGCGATTTCCCGAATGTCGGCCAGCGCCGTTTGATCTCCATCGTGCTGGGCACGACCAGCGAGTCGGCCCGTGCCAACGAGTCGCAAAAGCTGCTGAACTGGGGTTACACCGCGTTCGATGCCGTGAAGCTGTTCGACGCCGGTGCTCCGGCGGCCACGCCCGAGGTTTGGAAGGGCACGGCCAACAAGCTCAAGATTGGTCGCCCGGAAGCCATCGTGATCACCGTGCCGTCGGGCAGCGCCGGCAAGGTGACCACGCAGATCGAACGCCAGGATCCGCTGATTGCGCCGTTCACCAAGGGCCAGAACGTCGGTACGCTCAAGGTCATGCTCGGTGACCAGCAGGTGGGCGCGGTACCGCTCGAAGCGCTTGAAGACGTGCCCCAGGCCGGCATCTTCGGTCGCGCATGGGATGCGATCCGCCTGTGGATCAAGTGATGGCCTGCTTGCAAATCGGTAGCTGAGCAGCCAGTCTGGCCGCGCCAGCCATCGCTGAAAGCCCGCCCATGCATCGGCGGGCTTTTTCCATGGAAGGGGCCACGCGCCCCGGCTTTCAGTGGAGATTTGCAACAGCGTTTGCTTGAAAAACCGCAAGCTGATACATTAGAAGGCTTTTCGGAAATTCCGAAGGGATTCACGTTTTCGCTTTTCAGAAGCAAATTCACGTTTAGGGACGTTATTTAATGCCAACCATTAACCAACTCGTGCGTCAGGGCCGCACGGTAGAAGTTGTTAAATCCAAGAGCCCTGCTATGGAAAACTGCCCACAGCGCCGTGGCGTGTGCACCCGTGTGTACACCACGACGCCAAAGAAGCCAAACTCCGCTCTGCGTAAGGTGGCCAAGGTTCGTCTGACCAACGGTTTCGAAGTCATTTCGTACATCGGCGGTGAAGGCCACAACCTGCAAGAGCACAGCGTCGTGCTGGTGCGCGGCGGCCGTGTGAAGGACTTGCCAGGTGTGCGTTACCACATCGTGCGCGGTTCGCTTGACCTGCAAGGCGTCAAGGATCGCAAGCAAGCCCGTTCCAAGTACGGTGCCAAGAAGCCTAAGGCCAAGTAAGCATTTTTGCTTTTTGAGTCCTGGTTTTTGAACGAGTTAGTAGGTGCTGTATCCCGCGTGGCGCGAGATAGAGCGTAGTGACCCGAAGCGCAAATGTTTTGTGTGGGTCGAGTAAGTGAGAGTCCGTTTTGGCTCTCGCGGTGTCTGAAAAGATGCCAACTGAAGCAAAGATAGAGGTGAAAAAATGCCACGTCGTCGCGAAGTCCCCAAACGTGAAATTCTGCCGGATCCAAAGTTCGGCAATGTAGAGCTGTCCAAATTCATGAACGTGATCATGGAAGGCGGCAAGAAGGCGGTTGCCGAGCGCATCATTTACGGTGCTCTCGATCTGATCTCCAAGAAGTCCCCGAGAAGGATCCTCTGGAAGTGTTCGTCACGGCCATCAACAACGTGAAGCCGATGGTCGAAGTGAAGTCGCGCCGCGTGGGCGGTGCGAACTACCAGGTTCCTGTGGAAGTGCGCCCTGTGCGTCGTCTGGCGCTGTCGATGCGCTGGATCAAGGAAGCCGCTCGCAAGCGCGGTGAGAAGTCCATGGCCCAGCGTCTGGCCAACGAGTTGGTCGAGGCGACCGAAGGCCGTGGCGGCGCAATGAAGCGTCGTGACGAAGTGCACCGCATGGCCGAAGCCAACAAGGCGTTCAGCCACTTCCGCTTCTAATTTACTGATCGGAAGTCATCAGGGGTTCATCTCCGGACACGATAAAGGCCGCCAGCGTGTAGTTCATGCTGCGGCCTTGTGTTGATTGAGGCCCCTTGAAGACCGGACGGTCGCTCGCATATGCGAAGGCTGTCCTAAAAAATAGCGATCTAACCCAAGGATTCATCATGGCTCGCAAAACCCCATCGAGCGCTATCGCAATATTGGCATTTCCGCGCACATCGACGCCGGCAAGACCACTACCACCGAGCGTATCCTGTTCTATACCGGCGTGACCCACAAGCTGGGTGAAGTGCACGACGGCGCTGCCACCACCGACTGGATGGAGCAGGAGCAAGAGCGCGGCATCACCATCACTTCCGCTGCAGTGACCTGCTTCTGGAAGGGCATGGACATGTCCTACCCCGAGCACCGCTTCAACATCATCGACACCCCCGGCCACGTGGACTTCACGATCGAAGTGGAGCGTTCCATGCGCGTGCTGGACGGTGCCTGCATGGTGTATTGCGCCGTGGGTGGCGTGCAGCCGCAGTCTGAAACCGTGTGGCGTCAGGCGAACAAGTACAAGGTCCCGCGCCTTGCGTTCGTGAACAAGATGGACCGTACCGGTGCCAACTTCTTCAAGGTCTACGACCAGATGAAGCTGCGCCTGAAGGCCAATCCTGTGCCCGTGGTGATTCCGATTGGTGCCGAAGAAAACTTCACGGGCGTGGTCGACCTGCTCAAGATGAAGGCCATCATCTGGGACGAAGCGTCCCAGGGCATGAAGTTCGAATACCAGGAAATCCCGGCCGAATTGGCTGCGGACGCCAAGAAGTGGCGCGAGAACATGGTGGAAGCTGCGGCCGAAGCCAGCGAAGAGCTGATGAACAAGTACCTGGAAGAGGGTGACCTCTCCGAGGACGAGATCAAGAACGGCCTGCGCACTCGCACCATCAATACCGAAATCCAGCCGATGCTGTGCGGTACTGCGTTCAAGAACAAGGGCGTGCAGCGCATGCTCGACGCCGTGATCGACTATCTGCCTTCGCCGGTGGACATCGATGACGTGACCGGCACCGATCCTGACGACGAAGAGAAGAAGCTCTCGCGCAAGGCCGATGACAGCGAAAAGTTCTCGGCGCTGGCGTTCAAGCTGATGACCGACCCGTTCGTGGGCCAGTTGACTTTCGTGCGCGTCTACTCGGGCGTCCTGACCAAGGGCGACACCGTGTTCAACGCCGTGAAGGGCAAGAAGGAACGCATCGGCCGTATCGTGCAAATGATGGCCAACGAGCGTATCGAAGTCGAAGAAATTCGTGCTGGCGACATCGCTGCCTGCGTGGGCCTGAAGGACGTGACGACCGGCGAAACGCTGTGCGACGTCGATCAGCCAATCGTGCTCGAGCGCATGGTGTTCCCTGAGCCGGTGATTGCACAGGCCGTGGAACCCAAGTCCAAGGCCGACCAGGAAAAGATGGGTATCGCTCTGTCGCGTCTGGCGGCAGAAGATCCATCGTTCCGCGTGCGAACCGACGAAGAATCGGGTCAGACCATCATCGCCGGTATGGGCGAGCTGCACCTGGAAATCATCGTGGACCGCATGAAGCGCGAGTTCAACGTGGAAGCCAACGTGGGCAAGCCCCAGGTCGCCTACCGCGAGACCATCCGCAAGACGGTCACCGACGTGGACGGCAAGTTCGTTCGCCAGTCCGGTGGTAAGGGCCAGTACGGTCACGTGGTGCTGACGCTCGAGCCTCAGGAACCCGGCAAGGGCTTTGAGTTCGTCGACGAGATCAAGGGCGGTGTGGTTCCTCGCGAATACATCCCTGCGGTCGAGAAGGGCGTGATCGAAGCGCTGACGCAAGGCGTGCTCGCTGGCTACCCGGTGGTGGACGTCAAGGTGCGCCTGACATTCGGTTCGTACCACGACGTGGACTCGAACGAAATGGCGTTCAAGATGGCTGCCATCTTCGGTTTCAAGGAAGGTGCCCGCAAGGCCAGCCCGGTGATCCTCGAGCCGATGATGGCCGTGGAAGTGGAAACGCCCGAAGACTACGCCGGTACCGTGATGGGCGACTTGTCGTCGCGTCGCGGCATGGTGCAGGGCATGGAAGACATGGTCGGTGGCGGCAAGGCCATCAAGGCAGAAGTGCCCCTGTCCGAAATGTTCGGCTACGCGACGTCGCTGCGTTCGCAAACGCAGGGCCGCGCTACGTACACGATGGAGTTCAAGCAATACGCCGAAGCTCCTCGCAACGTGGCTGAAGCCATCGTTGCTGCTCGCGCCAAGTAATCTGGCCCGAGTGCAATCCAGGGATGGGTGTTCCGGAGTTCCGGGGCATTCATTCCTGACCATCGCAAAAGATTTTTGCAATCTGCGATCCGGTGCCGTCCTGTTGCTCTGTGCGGGACGATCAAGCAATCGGGGGCAGACGTTAAACCTGAACACAGACACTGCTCTTTTTGGAGAAAGAAATGGCAAAAGAAAAGTTTGAGCGGACCAAGCCGCACGTCAACGTCGGTACCATCGGTCACGTGGACCACGGCAAGACCACGCTGACGGCTGCAATCGCTACCGTTCTGTCGAAGAAGTTTGGCGGCGAAGCCAAGGCTTACGACCAGATCGATGCTGCGCCTGAAGAAAAGGCCCGCGGCATTACCATCAACACCGCTCACGTCGAGTACGAAACGGCCAACCGCCACTACGCACACGTTGACTGCCCCGGCCACGCTGACTATGTGAAGAACATGATCACCGGCGCCGCGCAGATGGACGGCGCGATTCTGGTGTGCTCCGCTGCTGACGGCCCGATGCCCCAGACCCGCGAGCACATCCTGCTGGCCCGTCAGGTGGGCGTGCCCTACATCATCGTGTTCCTGAACAAGTGCGACATGGTGGACGACGAAGAGCTGCTCGAGCTGGTCGAAATGGAAGTTCGCGAACTCCTCGACAAGTACGAATTCCCTGGCGATGACACCCCGATCGTTCGCGGTTCCGCCAAGCTGGCTCTGGAAGGCGATCAGTCCGACAAGGGCGAACCCGCCATCATGAAGCTGGCCGAAGCGCTGGACACCTACATCCCCACGCCCGAGCGCGCTGTGGACGGTGCCTTCCTGATGCCTGTGGAAGACGTGTTCTCGATCTCCGGTCGTGGTACCGTGGTGACGGGCCGTATCGAGCGCGGTATCGTCAAGGTCGGCGAAGAAATCGAAATCGTCGGTATTCGTGACACCCAGAAGACCACGGTCACTGGCGTGGAAATGTTCCGCAAGCTGCTGGACCAGGGCCAGGCTGGCGACAACGTGGGTCTGCTGCTGCGCGGCACGAAGCGCGAAGACGTCGAGCGTGGCCAGGTGCTGTGCAAGCCCGGCTCCATCAAGCCGCACACGCACTTCACCGCTGAGGTGTATGTTCTGTCGAAGGATGAAGGTGGTCGCCACACTCCTTTCTTCAACAACTACCGCCCACAGTTCTATTTCCGCACGACTGACGTGACCGGCTCGATCGAGCTGCCCGCAGACAAGGAAATGGTCATGCCTGGTGACAACGTGTCCATCACCGTGAAGCTGATCGCTCCGATCGCCATGGAAGAAGGTCTGCGTTTCGCCATCCGCGAAGGTGGCCGTACCGTCGGCGCCGGCGTGGTTGCCAAGATCATTGCGTAATTTCTGGAACACACTGGGAATACACAATGTCCAAGCAAAAGATCCGTATCCGCCTGAAGGCGTTCGACTACAAGCTGATCGACCAGTCGGCAGCCGAGATCGTTGACACCGCCAAGCGCACCGGCGCGATCGTCAAGGGCCCCGTGCCCCTGCCGACACGCATGAAGCGTTTCGACATCCTGCGTTCGCCGCACGTCAACAAGACGAGCCGCGATCAGCTCGAAATCCGTACGCACCAGCGTCTGATGGACATCGTCGATCCGACCGACAAGACGGTTGACGCTCTGATGAAGCTCGACCTGCCAGCCGGCGTCGACGTGGAAATCAAGCTGCAATAAGCGTTCAGGTTGTTGCGCAAACGGTACGGCGAAGGTAGAGCGCCGTACCAGCATAACGCGGGCTTGCTTGAAAGAGCAGTCCGCGTTATACTTTTGAGCTTCGCATTTTTGCGTCTTGAAATTGCCGCCGGGCCGGGCGCGCCTTCAGCAGGTGCCCTCGGCGGGTAGTGGATTCGGGACAAATGCGGAGTTTTATTAACCTTCTTTCGCGCACTTGTCGGTGCATGGCACCAAGTGCAAACGTTCTGGCCAATTGAAGTCGGAGCGGCGGAAGTACTGGAGAAAACCAATGAGTCTGAGCAACTCCCTCGGGTTGCTGGGCCGCAAGGTGGGCATGATGCGTCTGTTCACTGATGACGGGGATGCAATTCCTGTCACGGTGGTGGATGTGTCGAACAACCGCGTGACCCAGGTCAAAACCCAAGAGAACGATGGCTATGTGTCGCTGCAAGTGACATTCGGTTCGCGCAAAGCTTCGCGTGTGACCAAGCCTCAAGCCGGCCACCTTGCCAAGGCAGGTGTGGAAGCCGGTGAAGTGACCCGTGAATTCCGCGTGACCTCCGAAACTGCCGGCAAGTACGCCGCAGGTGCCGTTCTGCCCGTGGCAGAGCTGTTCACGGTGGGCCAGAAGGTCGACGTGCAAGGCACTTCGATCGGTAAGGGCTACGCCGGCACGATCAAGCGTCACAACATGTCTTCGCAACGCGCGTCGCACGGTAACAGCCGTTCGCACAACGTTCCCGGCTCCATCGGTATGGCGCAGGATCCAGGCCGCGTGTTCCCAGGCAAGAGGATGACTGGTCACATGGGCGACGAAACCGTCACCACCCAAAATCTCGACGTGATTCGTGTAGACGAAGCACGCCAACTGCTCATGATCAAGGGCGCTGTTCCGGGCTCCAAGGGTGGCTTCGTGACAGTGCGTCCCGCCATCAAGGCAGCCGCTTCCAAAGGAGCGAACTAATGCAGCTCGAACTCCTGAATGAACAAGGCCAGGCCGCATCGAAGATCGATGTGCCGGAAACCGTGTTTGACCGTCAGTACAACGAAGACCTGGTTCACCAGATCGTTGTGGCCTTCCGCGCCAATGGCCGTCAAGGCACTCGCGCCCAGAAGGATCGCGAACAGGTCAAGCACTCGACCAAGAAGCCTTTCAAGCAAAAGGGTACTGGCAACGCACGTGCCGGTATGACTTCCTCGCCTCTGTGGCGTGGGGGTGGTCGTGTATTCCCGAATCTGCCTGAAGAAAACTTCATGCAGAAGATCAACAAGAAGATGTACCGCGCCGGTATGGCTTCGATCCTGTCCCAGCTGGCCCGCGACGGTCGCCTGGCGGTGGTCGAATCCCTCAAGCTCGACACGCCGAAGACCAAGGTGCTGGCCGACAAGTTCAAGGCCATGAACCTGGAATCGGTGATGGTGATTGCCGACGAAGTTGACGAAAACCTGTATCTGGCTTCGCGCAACCTCAAGAACGTGTTCATCGTCGAGCCGCGTTATGCAGATCCAGTGTCGCTGGTGCACTACAAGAAGGTGCTCGTCACCAAGGGTGCCCTCGACAAGCTCAAGGAGATGTTCGCATGAGCCGCGTTAATCCGACTCCCGCACAGCGCACCTTCGAAGAAGGTCGTCTGATGCAAGTGTTGGTCGCTCCCATCGTGTCCGAAAAGGCCACCATGGTTGCTGAAAAGTCCAACGCTGTGACATTCAAGGTGCTGCAGAACGCGACCAAGCCTGAAATCAAGGCTGCCGTTGAACTGATGTTCAAGGTCGAGGTCAAGGGCGTTTCTGTGGTGAACACGAAGGGCAAGACCAAGCGCTTTGGCAAGACCGTGGGCCGTCGCGACAACGTTCGCAAGGCATACGTGCTGCTGAAGGAAGGTCAAGAGCTGAACCTTTCCGGGGAGGCTGCGTAAACCATGGCCGTTATCAAGCTGAAACCAACCACACCGGGCCAACGCGGCACGGTGAAGGTCACACGTGATCACCTGCACAAGGGTGCTCCGTTCGCAGCTCTGCTGGAGCCGCAATTCCAGAAGGCTGGCCGTAACAACAACGGTCACATCACCACCCGTCACAAGGGCGGTGGCCACAAGCACCACTACCGCGTGGTGGACTTCAAGCGCAACAAGGACGGCATCCCCGCCAAGGTTGAGCGCGTTGAATACGATCCGAACCGTACTGCGCACATCGCACTGCTGTGCTACGCAGACGGCGAGCGTCGCTACATCATCGCTCCGCGCAATGTGGAAGTCGGCGCTACGCTGCTGTCCGGTTCGGAAGCCCCGATCCGCGTCGGCAACACCCTGCCGATCCGCAACATTCCCGTGGGTTCGACCATCCACTGCATCGAGCTCAAGCCCGGTGCAGGTGCCCAGATCGCACGTTCCGCAGGTGCTTCGGCAACGCTGCTGGCGCGTGAAGGCACATACGCTCAAGTGCGTATGCGTTCCGGCGAAGTGCGCAAGATTCATATCGAGTGCCGCGCCACGATCGGTGAAGTCGCCAACGAAGAACACAGCCTGCGTCAGCTGGGCAAGGCCGGCGTGAAGCGTTGGATGGGTATCCGTCCGACCGTCCGCGGTACCGCAATGAACCCGATCGACCACCCGCACGGTGGTGGTGAAGGCCGTACCGGTGAAGGCCGTCACGCAGTGGACCCATGGGGTAACCTGACGAAGGGCTACCGTACCCGTAACAACAAGCGCACACAGACCATGATCGTGTCGCGTCGTAAGAAGTAAGGGGTAGCAAATGACACGTTCTCTCAAAAAGGGCCCATTTGTTGACCATCACTTGCTGGCAAAGGTCGAAAAGGCCATCGCCACCAAGGATAAGAAACCAGTCAAGACCTGGTCGCGTCGTTCCATGGTTCTGCCCGATTTCATCGGCCTGACCATTGCCGTGCACAACGGCAAGCAACACGTGCCGGTCTATGTTACCGACCAGATGGTGGGCCACAAGCTGGGCGAATTCGCCCTGACGCGCACCTTCAAGGGTCACCCTGCGGACAAAAAAGTCCAGAAGAAATAAGGAACGACCATGTCTGAAACACGTGCAGTCCTCCGGGGCGTCCGTCTGTCGGTTGACAAGGGTCGCCTGGTTGCGGATCTCATCCGTGGCAAGAAGGTTGACCAGGCTCTGAACACCTTGCAGTTCACGCAGAAAAAAGCTGCTGTGATCATCAAGAAGGTGCTCGAGTCGGCAATCGCCAACGCTGAGCACAACGACGGTGCAGATATTGACGAACTCCGCGTCAAGACCATCTACGTTGAGCAAGGCACCACTCTCAAGCGCTTCACGGCTCGCGCCAAGGGTCGCGGCAACCGCATCAGCAAGCCCACGTGCCATGTGTACGTGACTGTTGGTAACTAAGCCAAAGGGAAGAAAATGGGACAGAAAATCAACCCAACCGGCTTCCGTCTGGCTGTCAGCCGCAACTGGGCAAGCCGTTGGTACGCCAGCAACCGCGATTTCGCGGGCATGCTGGCCGAAGACATCAAGGTGCGCGAGTACCTGAAGACCAAGCTGAAGAACGCCGCCGTTTCGCGCGTTCTGATCGAGCGTCCTGCCAAGAACGCACGCATCACGATCTACTCGGCTCGTCCGGGCGTCGTGATCGGCAAGAAGGGCGAAGACATCGAGAACCTCAAGAAGGAACTCGCGACGCGTCTGGGCGTGCCAGTGGCAGTGAACATCGAAGAAGTGCGCAAGCCTGAAATCGATGCCAAGCTGATTGCTGACTCGATCACCCAGCAGCTCGAAAAGCGCATCATGTTCCGTCGTGCCATGAAGCGCGCCATGCAGAACGCCATGCGTCTGGGTGCACAGGGCATCAAGATCATGTCTGCCGGTCGTCTGAACGGTATCGAAATCGCACGTACCGAGTGGTACCGCGAAGGCCGTGTGCCACTGCACACGCTGCGCGCCGACATCGACTACGGCACCTCCGAAGCCAAGACCACCTACGGTGTGATCGGCGTGAAGGTGTGGGTCTACAAGGGTGACACGCTGGGTCGTAACGACCTGCCCGCCGTCGAGACTCCACGTCCTGACGACGAGCGTCGCCCACGTGGCCCGCGTCGCGATGGCCGTGGTGATGGCCGCCGTGACGGTGACCGCCCAGGCCGTGGTGCTCCCCGTCGTGCGGGCGGTACCAATGCCGCTCCTGCCGATGGCAGCGACAAGCCCGCTGGTGCCGGTGGCACCGACGCAACCGCCGTTAAGCGCGTTCGCAAGACTGACGCGCCCGCTACAGCAGCGGACGGCAAAGGAGAATAAAGATGCTGCAACCTGCACGCCGTAAGTTCCGCAAGGAACACAAAGGCCGCAACACCGGTATCGCCACACGCGGCAACACTGTTGCCTTCGGCGATTTCGGTTTGAAGTCCACGGACCGTGGCCGTCTGACGGCCCGCCAGATCGAAGCCGCTCGCCGTGCGATCTCTCGCCACGTCAAGCGCGGTGGCCGTATCTGGATCCGTGTGTTCCCCGACAAGCCAATCTCCACGAAGCCAGCCGAAGTCCGTATGGGTAACGGTAAGGGCAATCCGGAGTACTACGTGGCTGAAATCCAGCCCGGCAAGGTGCTCTACGAAATCGTGGGCGTGCCTGAAGAGCTGGCTCGTGAAGCGTTCCGCCTGGCCGCCGCCAAGCTGCCGCTGCGCACCACGTTCGTTGCACGTCAAATTGGCGCCTGATCAGGAGATATGACAAATGACTAAATCTGCTGAACTCCGCCAAAAAGACGTAGCCGGCCTCGAAGCCGAAGTGAAGTCCCTGCAAAAGGCTCACTTTGGTCTGCGCATGCAAAAGGCTACGCAACAACTGGGCAATACCTCCACGCTGCGTTCCACGCGCCGTGACATCGCCCGTGCGAAGACCATTCTTGCTGAAAAGCAAGCCGCCAAGTAATCAGGAGCCGACATGACGGAAGCTAAAAAATCCCTCAAGCGCACCTTGATTGGCAAGGTGGTGAGCGACAAGCGTGAGAAGACAGTGACGGTGCTCGTAGAGCGCCGCGTGAAGCACCCGATCTACGACAAGATCGTGATCAAGTCGAGCAAGTACCACGCGCACGACGAAAAGGGTGAGTACAAGATGGGTGACACCGTCGAGATCGAGGAAAGCCGTCCGCTCTCCAAGACCAAGAACTGGGTTGCTACCCGCCTGGTGCAAAAGGCTGCTCTGGTGTAAGCCTTAAAGGCTGCCCCGGCTGCAAGGCCCGAAGAAACGACCCACAATGTGGGTCGTTTTTCTTTTTCCGGACGGCATTCGGGCGTTTTTGGGCGGTTTGCGCATGGCGCTTCCGGTTGCCGAACGGTTTTGCGACATTCAACAGGAGCACAAGCCATGATCAAAGTTGGTGACACCCTTCCCGCAGCCACGCTGATGGAATATTCCGAAGTCGAAGGCAACGGCTGCAGCCTCGGCCCGAACGCGGTCGATGTGCAAAAGGCCGCCGCTGGCAAGACGATCGCCGTCTTTGCCGTGCCGGGCGCCTTCACCCCCACCTGCTCCGCCAAGCACGTTCCCGGTTTCGTGGAAAAGGCGGCCGAATTCAAGTCCGCAGGTGTCGATGAAATCTGGTGCCTCTCGGTGAACGATGCGTTCGTGATGGGCGCGTGGGCGCGCGACCAGAAGACCGACGGCAAGGTGCGCATGCTGGCCGATGGCGACGCCGCGTTTGCCAAGGCGACAGGCCTGACGCTGGATCTGAACGGCAAGGGCTTGGGCCTGCGCAGCAATCGCTATTCGATGTTGGTCAAGGACGGCAAGGTGGTCAGCCTGAACGTCGAAGGCCCCGGCAAGTTTGAAGTCAGCGACGCCGACACCCTGCTCCAGCAAGCCAAGGCTTGAACCTGGGTCTGCGGTGAATCCGCTCAGAAGGCCGCGACGCGTTTCGCGGCCTTTTGTTTTTGACGGGTGGCGGAAGCGCTGCTGCTGGCGGGGACCCAATCGCCCGTTATATTGACGTTTTCTTCGGGAGCCCTGAATGAGTGAGCAAACAACTGAGTTGACGACGAAAAAGGTTGCCGTGGTCGTCGCGGGCGGCAGCGGCATGGGCGCGGCTGCGGCGCGCAAGTTGCGCACCGATGGCTACGAAATCGCGATTCTTTCCTCATCGGGCAAGGGCGAGGCTCTCGCGACGGAGCTGGGGGCATTGGCGTCACGGGATCGAATCAGAACGTGGCGGACATTCAACGCCTAGTCGATCAGACGATGGCGCGCTGGGGCCGCGTCGATGTGCTGGTGAACGGTGCGGGGCACGGGCCGAAGGGACCTTTGCTGGAGATCACGGACGCCGACTGGATCAAGGGCCTTGAGGTGTATTTCCTCAACGTCGTGCGTGCCACGCGCATCGTCACGCCGATCATGCAGCAGCAGGGCGGCGGCTCCATCGTGAATATTTCCACGGCGTGGACCTTCGAGCCCTCGGAAATGTTTCCGACCTCGGCCATGGCGCGTTCAGGGCTGGCCGCTTTCACGAAAATCTTCTGCGACCAGTACGCCCGGGACGGCATCCGCATGAACAACGTCCTGCCAGGCTGGATCGACAGCCTGCCCGCCAAGGACGAGCGTCGCGCGGCCGTGCCGATGCAGCGTTATGGCAGGGCCGAAGAAGTGGCAGCGACGATAGCGTTTCTCGCGTCCGATGCGGCCAGCTACATCACCGGCCAGAATCTGCGCGTGGACGGCGGGCTGATGCACGGCGTTTGAGGACGCGGCGCGCAGCGGAGTCCGTCAGCGCAGATCGACCTTGAGGTAATGCGAGCCCGACACCGGGTTGTGATAATAGGGCGGAATTTCCTCGAAGCCCAGATCGGCGTAGAGCGCACGCGCGGACTCCATGCCGTCGAGCGTATCGAGCAGCACGCAGGCGTAGTCCGACAGCCGCGCGGCATCCAGAATGCCCTCGGCGAGGGTCCGCCCCAGCCCGAATCCGCGAAACGCCTTGCGCACATAGAGGCGCTTCATTTCTGCGGCGTTGGAGTAGTCGGCGGTATCGAGAGGCCTGAGCGCGCAGCAACCCGCGAGGCTGCCATCGACGTAGGCCAGCAGGATCTGACCACGGGGCGCGTCGTATTCGCCGGGAAGCGTCGCCAGTTCTTCCTCGAAGTCCTGGAACGACAGATCGACCTCCAGCGTGTCGGCGTATTCACGGAAGATGTCGCGCACCACTTCCATCTCATGGGGCAGCGTGGGAGTGGCGAGAGAGATGGAGGGTGAGTGGTCTTCCACAGGCAATCCGGGGCGCGGCTGCGGGCTGTCGGCCGTCCGCGCGCAAAACAACGATGGCCCAGTGTAGTCGCTGGAGTTTGCTGGCCAACGTCAGAATGACCCTAATGTGGAGACCCACCAGGCGAGGCCGGTGCAAGCGGCCAGCACGAGCAGCCCCGCGAAGCGAGTGCCCGCATTGTCGCGCGAGGGGCGCACGGTGGCGGGCAACTGTTTATCCCCGGTGATCATCGGGCCGACCAGCTTCTTGCCGCGTACGGCGTAGAGAACAATGGCCAGCACATGCAGGCCCACCAGCACGTAAATCAGATACTGGCCGATCTTGGCGTGCCACCAGGTGGCCGTGCTGACCCATTCGCCCGACACGAAACGCGTGAGCGGCCCGGACACCGAGATCTCGTCGTCGCTCATCAGGCCGCTGGCCACCTGCAGGATCAACACCAGCAGCAGCGCAAATACCGACAGCGCGCCCAGCGGTGAATGTCCTGTCGAGTGATCTTCCTTGCCGCTTATGTGGCGCGCAAATTGACCCGGCGTGTGCAAAAAGCTGGTGAAGCGCGACCAATATCCGCCAAAGATGCCCCAGACCAGCCGGAATGCGAGCAGGGCCAGAACGCTGTAGCCGAACCGAAAATGCCAGTCCATGGCATTCATCTTGGCGCTGACGACCAAGGCGACGACGCAGAGCGCGAGCGCCCAGTGAAACAGTCGCGTCGGTAGATCCCATATGCGGACGGATTGGTTTGGCATGCCGTGGGTTCCCTGTTTGAAGTCGAAAAACCGTGCGATTCGCGTGCGCTTGCGATAGGAAGCGTACACAATGGCCGATGATAGTAGGCAATGGGCTCATGTGCCATGCGATGGCGCATGAGCGGGATCGTGGTTTTCAGGCGTTGCCGACTATTGTGTTTGCGCTCTCATCAACTCCAAAATGAAAGGTCGCCCATGAAATACAAAGCACGCGTCTCGATTCTTGCCGCCTCGGCCTGCACGCTGTTCGCGGTCCCGGCTTCGGCCCAGTTCGCCAAGGCGGAAGATGCCATCAAATACCGCCAGAGCGCGTTGTTTGTGATGGGCCAGCATTTCGGTCGTCTGGGCGCGATGGCGCAGGGCAAGGTGCCGTTCGATGCCAAGGCCGCTCAGGAGAACGCCGACGTGGTCGCGGCAATGGCCAAGCTGCCATGGGCAGGCTTCGGTCCGGGCTCGGAAAAGGGCGCGCCCAACAAGGCCAAGGAAGACATCTGGCTTGAGCCCGAAAAATTCAAGGAGCACGCCGACAAGCTGGTAGCGGAATCGGCCAAGCTGGCCGCCGCCACCAAGACCGGAACACTCGAAGGCATGAAGTCCGCTTTTGGCGCTACCGCCAACACCTGCAAGTCCTGCCACGACGCTTATCGCAACAAGTAGGACGCGGTCATCCGCAAAGAGCAAGAGGCCGATTCCATGGCGAAATCGGCCTCTTTTTCATGTTGTGTGACGGGTGTTAAGCCGCGAGCAGCTTTTCGATCAATTTGTGCAATTCGGCAAAGTCCGGCGCGCCGACGTAAGACTTCACGATCTGCCCCTGCTTGTCCACGATGAAGGTGGAGGGCGTGAGCTTCACGTCGCCCCAGGCTTTGGCGTTGGCTCCCGTGTTGTCGATGGCGACCTGGAATGGCAGCTTGCGCGATTCGGCAAAGTTCACGACATAGGCTGGCGGGTCGTACTGCATGGCAACGGCCACGGTGTCAAAACCCTTGTCCTTGTATTTTTGATAGGTCGCGACGATCTCTGGCATCTCGGCCACGCAGGTGGTGCAACTCGTCGCCCAGAAATTCACGAGCGTCACGCGCCCCTTCATCTGATCGGTGGTTTTGGTCGAGCCATCGAGCAGCACGAAGTTCGACGCCGGCGCGACAGAGGTACCCGTGCCCAGGAACACCCAGGCACCAGCACCTGCGAATGCCACCACCACGGCGGCGGCCAGCCACGTTTTGAATTTCATTGCATCGTTCCTGCGAAGACGCGGTACTCGCTGATTGCCGGAGCCCGCCGTCGGTCATTGACTCCCATTGTGCCGCAAGCGGCAGGGATTGCTGATAGAGCCTCGCCGAGGGCAAAAAGTTCGGCTCCACGAGGCAGACCGCATAATCGCCGCATGCAAGCACATGGCGCTCACGCGGTTTCCCCGCCTTCGTTTCAGTGGCGCAGTCTGCGTGCGCTGGGCGTCGGCGCGATTTCTGGGTTGCTGCTGCTGCTGCTGACGGCCTGCAATCCGTCGTTCAACTGGCGCAACGTGCCGCTCGAACGGGCGCATCTCACAGTGTCTCTGCCCTGCAAACCCGACCAGGGCACGAAAACGGTGGAACTTGGAAGCGACAAGGTCGAACTGTCCATGGTCGGCTGCGAAGCCGGGGGCGCGCTGTTTGCAATGTCGTGGATGGAGCTTGGCGACCCTTCGCGCATCAGCACCGTGCTCGCGCTCTGGCACGACGCCGTGCGTGCCCAGTTGCGTTTGCCCCCGCAGACTCCCGGCACGCCGCCCGAGGAGCGCAGCTTTGCGCGCAAGGGCGGTTTGAATCTGCCGCAGTCCATCCGCATGCAGACCACGGGACGCAGGAGCGATGGCAGCAGCGTCCAGGTCGATGCCGTGTGGTTCGCGCGGTTGCACGCAGGCAACGTGCAATTGGTGCACGCTGTGGTCTACTCTGACCAGCGCAACGACGCCATGGCCGACAGCTTTCTGGAGTCGATCACGTTGCAATGAAGGGATCAGGTGCGCGCTCGGCGTACCTGCCTGAATCGGCCAACGGCACGCCATAATGTCCGCCAGACATCTTCCACCATGACGACGCACATTCTCATCATCGCTCACGCACCCTTGGCACACGCGCTGCGCGAATGCGCGCTTCATGTGTTTCCCGAGTGTGAGGAGGAAGTGCTGGCGCTCGACGTGCCGCCGAACGAGACCCCCGAGACGACTCAGGCGACCGCGCAGGTAATGCTGGATCAGCATCCCGGCCCCGTGTTGCTACTCACCGACGTCTTCGGCGCGACGCCGTGCAATGTGGCACAGCGGCTCACCGATGGGCAACGGGTGCGCCTGCTGTGCGGCGTGAATCTGCCGATGTTGCTGCGCGCAGTGTGTTATCGCACGGAAGATCTGGAGTCGCTCGTGTCACGCGCCATGGTGGGCGGCACGCAAGGCGTGATGCAGGTTGCGCCGACCGCGCCTCAGAATCAGGCTCGATTGAGTTGTTCAAGAAATGATCAAGAAAAAAATCACCATCAGCAATAAATTGGGGCTGCATGCCCGCGCGTCTGCCAAGCTCACCAAGCTCGCTGGCAGTTGCCCTTGCGACGTCTGGATTTCACGCGGTGAACGCCGCATCAACGCCAAGAGCATCATGGGCGTCATGATGCTCGCCGCAGGCATGGGATCCGAGATCGAAATCGAGACCGATGGCGAGCAGGAAGCGGAGTCGATGGACGCGCTGATCGCGCTGATCGACGGAAAGTTCGGCGAAGGCGAGTGACGCCCGGCATGTAGTCCGCTGGTTTGTCACTCGTTCATTCATTCAAGTGGATTGACGATACTGCTGCCGCCAGTGACGAGAGATGCGGGGCAGCAGAGTATGTAAAACGGAGGCTGGGCGACCATGACATTTGCAATACATGGATTGGCTGTGGCTCCTGGAATTGCCATCGGCCGCGCGGTGATCGCCGTCTCCAGTCGCATGGAGGTGGTGCACTATTTCATCGAGCCACATCAGATCGGCGACGAAATCAAGCGCGCGCGCCGTGCGCGTGACACGGTGGTCGACGAGCTCAAGCGCATGCAGGAAGAAATGCCTGCCGACGTCCCGCACGAACTCGCCGCACTGCTGGACGTGCACCTGATGCTGCTGCAGGACGAGTTGCTGGAAAACGGCGTGAAACGCTGGATTTCGGACCGTCTGTACAACGCCGAATGGGCGCTCACGACACAGCTCGAACTCATCACACGCCAGTTCGACGAGATGGAGGACGAGTACCTGCGCGAACGCAAGGCCGACCTCGAACAGGTCGCCGAGCGCATTCTGCGCTATATGCGCGGCGTGGCCAGCCCGGTGGCGCCGCCGTCCAGCCCGCGCCGCGCGCAGCCGGTGCTTGCGGGCATGAGCGAAGATTTTGCCGAAGACCCGTTGGTGCTCGTGGCCAGCGATCTGTCTCCGGCGGACATGCTGCAGTTCAAGAACAGCGTATTCGCGGGCTTCGTCACCGACGTCGGCGGCAAGACCTCGCACACCGCCATCGTCGCGCGCAGCATGGACATCCCCGCCGTCGTCGGCGCACGCAGCGCCAGCCAGCTCGTGCGCCAGGATGACTGGGTGGTGATCGACGGTGATGCAGGTGTGGTGATCGTCAACCCGTCGTCGATCATTCTCGAAGAGTACGGTTTTCGCCAGCGCCAGGTGTCGCTCGAGCGCGAGCGGCTCTCGCGCCTCAGACATACGCCGGCGGTCACGCTGGACGGACAGTCCATCAGGCTGCTTGCCAACATCGAGCGCCCCGGCGACTGCGAGGCCGCCATGCGCGGCGGTGCGGCGGGCGTGGGCCTGTTCCGCACGGAATTCCTGTTCATGGGACGCGCCGGAAAGATGCCCGACGAGGACGAACAATACGCCTCGTACCTTGAGGCCCTCGACGGCATGAAGGGCGCACCGGTGACGATTCGCACCATCGACATCGGCGCCGACAAACCCCTCGACAAAGGACACCGCGAGCAGTCGGTGCTCAACCCCGCGCTCGGCCTGCGCTCGATTCGCTGGAGCCTGGCCGATGCCTCGATGTTCCGCACGCAACTGCGGGCGATTCTGCGCGCAGCCAGGCACGGCCCGGTGCACCTGCTGTTCCCCATGCTGTCGGGCGTCGGCGAGATCCGCCAGACGCTCGCCCAACTCGACCTGGCCCGCGCCGAACTCGACACACGCGGCGTGGCCTACGGCACGCTCAAGATCGGCGCGATGATCGAAGTGCCCGCCGCCGCGCTCATGGTGCGCAGTTTTCTGAAGCACCTTGACTACGTATCGATCGGCACCAACGATCTGGTGCAATACACACTCGCCATCGACCGCGCCGACGAGGCAGTCGCACACCTCTACGACCCCATGCATCCCGCCGTGCTGCGCTTGATCGCCGACGTGATTGCAGCCGCCAACGAGGCCGGCAAGGAAGTCAGCGTCTGCGGCGAAACGGCAGGAGACGTCACCATGACCCGGCTACTGCTCGGCCTCGGCCTGCGCTGCTTCTCCATGCACCCAGCCCAGATCCTCGCCGTCAAGCAGGAGATCCTGCGTGCCGACGCCGCCAAACTCACAGAATGGGCCCAGACAGTGCTGGACAGTGACGATCCGCAGTCGTTGTGCGCGGCGGCGGCCTGAGGGCGGAAAACGTAGGGATTCGCTTGATTCGACGAGCGAGCGCTTGGTAGGGCCGACGAAAAGTCCTCCCAGACCTCAGACCCCCGCCGCGTGCGCCTGCTGGTCGGCGTGGTAGCTTGATCGCACCATCGCGCCGACGGCGGCGTGCGAGAAGCCCATCTTGTAGGCCTCTTGCTCGAACATCTTGAAGGTGTCGGGGTGCACGTAGCGGCGCACCGGCAGGTGGCTGTTGCTGGGCGCGAGGTACTGGCCGATGGTGAGCATGTCGATGTCGTGCGCGCGCATGTCGCGCATCACCTGGAGGATTTCCTCGTTGGTCTCGCCCAGGCCCACCATGATGCCGCTCTTGGTCGGCACCTGGGGATGCAGCGCCTTGAACTTCTTGAGCAGGTTCAGGCTGAACTGGTAGTCCGAACCGGGACGCGCTTCCTTGTACAGGCGCGGCGCGGTTTCGAGGTTGTGGTTCATCACGTCGGGCGGCGCGGCCTTGAGGATTTCCAGGGCGCGGTCGTCGCGGCCACGGAAATCGGGCACGAGGATTTCGATCTGTGTCTGCGGCGAGAGTTCGCGGATGTTCTTGATGCACTCGACGAAGTGGCCCGAGCCGCCGTCGCGCAGGTCGTCGCGGTCGACGCTGGTGATCACCACGTACTTGAGACGCAACTGCGCGATGGTCTTCGCGAGGTTGAGCGGCTCGTTGACGTCGAGCGGATCGGGGCGGCCATGGCCCACGTCGCAGAAGGGGCAGCGGCGCGTGCACTTGTCGCCCATGATCATGAAGGTGGCCGTGCCCTTGCCGAAGCATTCGCCGATGTTGGGGCACGAGGCTTCTTCGCAGACAGTGTGCAGCTTGTTCTCGCGCAGGATGTCCTTGATTTCGTAGAAGCGCGTGGTGGGGCTGCCGGCTTTCACGCGGATCCACTCGGGCTTCTTGAGGATTTCGCCCTGCTCGACCTTGATGGGGATGCGGGAGAGCTTGGCCGCGGCCTTCTGTTTGGCCAGCGGGTTGTAGGCTTCTGCCGATTGCGCTTCGCGTACGACTTCGGGTGTGCTCATGGCTGCTCGTCTTGTTCAGGGTGCCAGGCGGCGCTGCAGTTGATCTGTGAGTACCTGCGCCGCCTCGTCATTGGTGATGTTGACGCCCATTGTAGAAAGATCGACCGTTCTCAGCCCGGCATAGCCGCACGGGTTGATTCGGTTATAGGGTTCGAGGTCCATGTTCACGTTCAGCGCCACACCGTGGTAGGTGCAGTGCCGCGAGACCTTGATGCCCAATGCGGCGATTTTCCCCAGTCCGGTGAAGTCCTGCGCATCGTCCTTGCCAAGACCCTTTTGCGGTCGTTGCGCGAGCATCGAGTGTCCGGCGGGATCGTCGAGGCGCACGTACACGCCCGGTGCGTGGGCAACACGGTGGCCGGTGACGCCGAAGTGCATGAGCGTGCGGATCACCGCTTCCTCGAGCCGGTAGACGTATTCCTTGACGAAATAGCCGGTGCGGCGCAGATCGATCAGCGGGTAGGCCACGAGTTGGCCGGGCCGTGGTAAGTCACCTGGCCGCCGCGATTGGTCTGGACGATCTGGATGTCGCCTGGGGCGAGCAGGTGATCGGTCTTGCCCGCGATGCCCTGGGTGAACACCGGCGCGTGTTCGCAGAGCCAGAGTTCATCTTCTGATTCGGGGCTGCGGTTTTCGGTGAAGCGCTGCATGGAAAGGGCGGTGTCGACATAGTCGACCCGCCCCAGTTGACGAACCCGCATGGTCACGCGAAGCCTTACAGCACAATCTTGACCATCGGGTGCGAGGTGAGCGCACGATACAGGTTGTCGAGCTGTTCGCGGCTGGTGGCGGTGACGGTGATCGTCACGCCCATGTACTTGTCACCCTTGCTGTTGCGCAGCTCGACGGTGCTGGCGTCGTAGGTGGGGTCGAACTCCCGTGCGACCGTGGTCACCGCATTCACGAAGCCATCGACGTTCAGGCCCATCACCTTGATGGGGAACTGGGACGGGTATTCGATCAGGGATTCCTTGCGCGGATCGGGGGTTTGGGTGACGGTTTCAGTGGTCATGGTGGTTTACTCGTGCTTTGTGATTGGAGTGTCACCATCATGTAAGGGCATTGTGCAAAATCTCAAGCTCCCTGCATGACCTACGTCAAAGCAGGGTTTTGGGACTTTGGCAAGCACTGTTTTAACAATCTGGTGCAGTCGTTGGTTGACGGCGACAGCACGCAGGGCGACGCCTCGAGAATGCAAGAAACGGGGTGCCAGCCGTCTACCGGTGCGGGTTTCTATTTATAATCAAGAGCTTTGTTAAAGTTTTAGTCTGTCACATGGACGTCGCCGAATGAAGAATGACATGACGCCCGGGACTGAAGCTGAGATTGAAGATTCCGATTTCAAGCCCCTGACTGCGCACGAAGCGCGGGAATGGCGCAAGCGGCACAAGACGTTTTCCATCTGGTGGATCGTCGTGGCGCAGGTGCTGGTGGGGCGGTTGCCGTGCTGCTGGCCTGGCTGGTGTCCTCGAAGTCGCATATTGCGTACTCGGTGGCATATGGCGCGCTGGCCGTGGTGATACCGTCGCTGGTGTTTGCGCGAGGTTTGGCTCGCGGGCGCGGTTCAGCCGGGGTGCCATGGTTGGGCTCTTTGGCTGGGAACTGGTCAAGATTTTGCTGACGGTGGCCATGCTGGTGGCCGCGCCCCGGATCGTTCCGGGCGTGAACTGGCTGGCCTTGCTGATCGGCATGGTTGTCACTATGAAGGCTTACTGGGTTGCACTGTTGTTGCGATCCGGCAGGTAAGAACTGATTGTTTGATTAATTGAGAGAAGAGTTGTCCGATGGCCGCAGACGCGAACGCACAAACAGCAAGTGAATACATCGTTCACCACTTGCAGCATCTTCAGAACATCAAGCAGAAGTCGATCATCGATTTCTCGGTGGTGAACCTTGACTCGGTTGCAGTCAGTGTGATCCTCGGCGCGGTGTTTTTGTTCCTCTTCTGGCTTGCCGCGCGCAAGGCCACCTCCGGCGTTCCGGGTCGCTTCCAGGCGGCGGTGGAAATGATGGTCGAGATGGTGGACAACCAGGCCAAGGCCAATATTCACAATGCACAGTCGCGCAAGTTCATTGCGCCGCTCGCGCTGACCGTGTTCGTCTGGATCTTCCTGATGAACGCCATGGACCTGCTGCCGGTTGACCTGCTGCCTGTGCTCTGGCAGGGCGCGACCGGCGACCACCACGCATACCTGCGCGTCGTGCCTACCGCCGATCTCTCGACCACTCTGGGTCTGTCCACCGCCGTGCTCTTGCTGTGCTTCTACTACAGCGTCAAGATCAAGGGCGTCGGCGGCTGGGCTCACGAACTGGTGACTGCACCGTTCGGCACCAGCAAGAATCCGATCTTCGCCGTGATCCTCGGCGTGGTGAACCTGCTCATGCAGGTGATTGAATATGTTGCCAAGACTGTGTCGCATGGCATGCGACTGTTCGGCAATATGTACGCTGGTGAGTTGGTGTTCATGCTGATTGCCCTGATGGGTGGCGCAGCCGCTATGTCGCTCTCTGGTGTGTTGCTCCCCTTGGGGCACATCATTGCAGGCTCTATCTGGGCGATCTTCCACATTCTGATCATCACCCTGCAGGCCTTCATTTTCATGATGCTGACGCTGATTTACCTCGGCCAGGCGCATGAACATCACTGATCCTTTCGTTTCCTTTTCCTTTCTTTCTTAACTTTTCTTTCTTTCCCCCTAGGAGTCATCATGGAAAACATTCTCGGTCTCGTCGCTCTGGCTTGTGGTCTGATCGTGGGTCTTGGCGCTATTGGCGCATCGATCGGTATCGCACTGATGGGTGGCAAGTTCCTGGAAGCGTCGGCACGTCAGCCTGAACTGATCAACGAACTGCAAACCAAGATGTTCATCTTGGCCGGTCTGATCGACGCTGCGTTCCTGATCGGTGTTGCCATCGCCCTGCTGTTCGCTTTCGCCAACCCCTTCGTTCTGGCCTAAGCTCCGATCAACGCCCTAGATAGAAAGGTGTTGCCGTGAGTATCAATGCGACCCTGTTCGTTCAGGCCATTGTTTTCCTGATCTTGGCGCTGTTCACGATGAAGTTCGTGTGGCCCCCGATCGCGAAGGCACTGGATGAACGAGCCCAGAAAATCGCTGATGGTCTCGCTGCTGCCGACAAGGCCAAAACCGAACTCGCCGCTGCCGACCAGCGCGTGAAGAAGGAATTGGCTGCGGCCAGCAACGAAACTGCTACACGCCTGGCCGATGCCGAGCGTCGCGCGCAGGCCATCATTGAAGAGGCAAAAGCACGCGCTACGGAAGAAGGCAACAAGATTGTCGCCGCCGCGCAGGCCGAAGCCCAACAGCAGTCGATTCAAGCCCGTGAAGCCTTGCGTGAGCAGGTGGCGGCATTGGCCGTCAAGGGAGCCGAGCAGATTCTCCGCAAGGAAGTCAACGCTGGCGTTCATGCGGATCTGTTGAACCGTCTGAAGACCGAGCTGTAAGGGAGCAACCATGGCAGAACTCGCCACCATTGCCCGCCCTTACGCCGAAGCGCTGTTCAAGGCCTGCAAGAACATTGCAGGCTCTGATACGGGCGTTGCGGCTGACTGGGCGGAAAAGCTGGCGGCGATTGCCGCCAACCCTCAGATGCGCTCGCTGGCCGATAACCCGAAGGTGACTTCCGAGCAATTGTTCGGTGTGTTCACCTCCGTCGCAGGTTCCGACCTGCCGGAAATCGCCAGGAACTTCCTGCGTACCGTGATCGACAACGGCCGCGTGACCGTGCTGCCAGAAATTGCAGCCCAGTTCCGCTCGTTGGTCAACAACAGCAAGGGATCCTCGGACGCGCTGGTCTACAGCGCGTTTCCAATGGACGCCGCTGCCTTGGCTGATCTCGGCAGCACGCTCGAAAAGCGCTTCGGCCGCAAGCTCAATCTGTCTGAAAAGACCGATGAGTCGCTGATCGGTGGCGTGCGTGTTGTCGTGGGTGATGAGGTGCTTGACACCTCGGTCAAGGCCCGCCTGGAACAAATGAAAGCAGCCCTCACTGCGTGATGCGGCGAGGACCCGGCTAACCAAAGATTGAAGGAAAGAGTCATGCAACTCAATCCCGCTGAAATTTCAGAACTGATTAAGAGCCGCATCGAAGGGCTGGCTGCTGGCGCTGATATCCGTAACCAGGGCACGGTCGTTTCCGTGACTGACGGTATCGTGCGCGTGCACGGCTTGTCCGATGTGATGCAGGGCGAAATGCTGGAATTCCCAGCAGGCTCCGATGGCCAGCCGTCTTACGGCCTGGCACTGAACCTCGAGCGCGACTCCGTCGGCGCCGTGATTCTGGGCGAGTACGAGCACATCTCCGAGGGCGACACCGTGAAGTGCACGGGCCGCATTCTGGAAGTGCCCGTCGGCCCCGAACTCATTGGCCGCGTGGTGAACGCCCTGGGTCAGCCCATCGACGGCAAAGGCCCGATCAATGCCAAGATGACGGACGTGATCGAAAAGGTTGCTCCCGGCGTTATCGCGCGTCAATCCGTTGACCAGCCTCTGCAGACGGGTACCAAGGCCATCGACGCCATGGTGCCAATCGGCCGTGGCCAGCGCGAGCTGATCATTGGCGACCGTCAGACCGGCAAGACCGCCGTGGCGATCGACGCCATCATCAACCAGAAGGGCCAGGGCGTCGTTTGCGTTTATGTGGCCATCGGTCAAAAGGCTTCTTCGGTCAAGAACGTGGTGCGTGCTCTCGAGCAGGCCGGTGCGATGGACTACACCATCGTCGTGGCTGCCACCGCTTCCGAATCCGCTGCGATGCAGTACGTGTCGGCCTACTCCGGCTGCACGATGGGCGAATACTTCCGCGACCGCGGTGAAGACGCGCTGATCGTCTATGACGACCTGTCCAAGCAAGCCGTTGCATACCGTCAGGTTTCGCTGCTGCTGCGCCGTCCTCCAGGACGCGAGGCCTTCCCGGCGACGTGTTCTATCTCCACAGCCGTCTGCTCGAGCGCGCCGCTCGCGTGAACGCCGAGTACGTGGAAGCCTTCACCAAGGGCGAAGTCAAGGGCCAGACCGGTTCGCTGACGGCTCTGCCGATCATCGAAACCCAGGCCGGCGACGTGTCTGCCTTCGTTCCGACCAACGTGATTTCGATCACCGACGGTCAGATCTTCTTGGAAACCAGCCTGTTCAACGCCGGCATCCGTCCCGCCATCAACGCCGGTATCTCGGTGTCGCGCGTGGGCTCGTCGGCTCAGACCAAGATCATCAAGGGCCTGTCCGGCGGTATCCGTACCGATCTGGCGCAGTACCGTGAACTGGCTGCGTTCGCGCAGTTCGCTTCCGATCTGGACGAAGCGACCCGCAAGCAGCTCGACCGTGGTGCCCGCGTGACGGAACTGCTCAAGCAACCCCAGTACAGCCCACTGCCCATCAGCCTGATGGCAGCGTCGCTGTTCGCCGCCAACAAGGGCTTCCTGGACGACATCGATGTGAAGAAGGTTCTGCCTTTCGAGCACGGCATGCATCAGTTCCTCAAGACCAGCCACGCTGCTCTGGTGGAACGTCTGGACAAGAACCGTGCGTTCGACAAGGAAGGCAAGGACGAAGCCGAGCTTTCCCAGGCCATCGCTGCGTTCAAGAAGTCGTTCGTTTAATCCGGACGAGGAACATCCATCATGGCAGCAGGTAAGGAAATACGCGGCAAGATCAAATCGGTGGAAAACACCAAGAAGATCACCAAGGCCATGGAAATGGTGGCCGCCGCCAAGATGCGCAAGGCTCAGGATCGCATGCGCGCTGCTCGTCCATACAGTGAGAAGGTGCGCAACATTGCTGCGCATCTGGGTCAGGCCAACCCGGAGTACGTTCATCCCTTCATGAAGGTGAACGACTCCAAGGTGGCCGGCGTCATTGTGGTGACGACTGACAAGGGTCTGTGCGGCGGCATGAACACCAACGTGCTTCGTGCCGTCACCAACAAACTGCGCGATCTGCAGGGTGAGGGTGTGTCCGTGCAGGCCGTGGCCATCGGCAACAAGGGTCTGGGTTTCCTGAACCGTGTGGGTGCCAAGGTGGTCTCTCATGCGACGGGCCTTGGCGATACGCCGCATCTGGAAAAGCTCATCGGCCCCGTCAAGGTGCTGCTTGATGCGTATACGGAAGGCAAGATCAACGCGGTGTACCTCTCGTACACCAAGTTCATCAACACCATGAAGCAGGAATCGGTGGTGGAGCAGCTTCTGCCCCTGTCCTCCGAGAAGATGCAGGCCGAGAAGTCCGAGCATGGCTGGGACTACATCTATGAGCCCGATGCTCAGACCGTGATCGACGAATTGCTCGTTCGCTATGTGGAGTCGCTGATTTATCAGGCGGTGGCCGAAAACATGGCGTCGGAGCAGTCTGCGCGAATGGTGGCCATGAAGGCCGCCACCGACAACGCAGGCAACGTCATCAACGAACTGAAGCTGGTCTACAACAAGACGCGCCAGGCCGCGATCACGAAAGAACTTTCGGAGATCGTCGCGGGTGCCGCGGCAGTTTAAATTTCTGGAGCAAACAAATGGCTCAAGTACAAGGCAAGATTGTTCAATGTATTGGCGCTGTGGTGGACGTCGAGTTCCCACGCGACCAAATGCCCAAGGTGTATGACGCCCTGAAGCTCGAAGGTTCGCCACTGACGCTTGAAGTCCAGCAGCTGCTGGGCGACGGCGTGGTGCGTACCATTGCTCTGGGTTCGTCCGACGGCCTCAAGCGCGGCATCATGGTGTACAACACCGGCCAACCGATCACCGTGCCCGTGGGCAAGGCGACCCTGGGCCGCATCATGGACGTGCTGGGTAACCCGATCGACGAACGCGGTCCCGTGGATCAAAGCCTCACCGCTCCGATCCACCGCAAGGCACCAGCCTACGACGAGCTCTCGCCGTCGCAGGAATTGCTGGAAACCGGCATCAAGGTGATCGACCTGATCTCTCCCTTCGCCAAGGGCGGCAAGGTGGGTCTGTTCGGTGGCGCGGGCGTGGGCAAGACCGTGAACATGATGGAACTCATCAACAACATCGCCAAGGGCCACGGTGGTCTGTCGGTGTTTGCGGGTGTGGGCGAGCGTACCCGTGAGGGCAACGACTTCTATCACGAAATGTCCGACGCAGGCGTGGTGAACCAGGCTTCGCTCAACGACTCCAAGGTGGCCATGGTCTACGGCCAGATGAACGAGCCGCCAGGAAACCGTCTGCGCGTGGCGCTGACCGGCCTGACGATGGCCGAAGCCTTCCGTGACGAAGGCAAGGACGTGCTGTTCTTCGTGGACAACATCTATCGCTACACACTGGCCGGTACCGAAGTGTCCGCGCTGCTGGGCCGCATGCCTTCCGCCGTGGGCTACCAGCCTACGCTGGCCGAAGAAATGGGCCGTCTGCAAGAGCGCATCACCTCGACCAAGGTGGGCTCGATCACGTCGATCCAGGCCGTTTACGTGCCTGCCGATGACTTGACCGATCCGTCGCCAGCGACCACCTTCGCCCACCTGGATTCCACTGTCGTGCTGTCGCGTGACATCGCATCGCTGGGTATTTACCCCGCGGTCGATCCGCTGGACTCCACCAGCCGTCAGCTCGACCCGCAAGTCGTTGGTGAAGAGCACTACTCCGTGGCCCGCCAGGTGCAGGGCACGCTGCAGCGCTACAAGGAACTGCGCGACATCATCGCGATTCTGGGCATGGACGAGCTGGCTCCCGAAGACAAGCTCCTCGTGTCCCGCGCTCGCAAGATCCAGCGTTTCCTGTCGCAGCCGTTCCACGTCGCTGAAGTGTTCACGGGCGCTCCAGGCAAGTACGTGCCTCTGGCTGAAACCATCCGCGGCTTCAAGATGATTGTGGCTGGCGAGTGCGATCACCTGCCAGAGCAGGCGTTCTACATGGTCGGCTCGATCGACGAAGCCTTCGAAAAGGCCAAGAAGGTTGGCTAAACGCTGATGCTCAGGCTGGCCGATGGGTGGATACACGACCCGTCAGCCATCTGCCATCACCGAACAAGCCTCTTTCCATCCCTTTTCCAGGAGCCCAACATGAACACCATCCAAGTCGATGTGGTCAGCGCCGAAGAATCGATCTTCTCCGGCGAGGCACGCTTCGTTGCGCTGCCCGGTGAAGCCGGCGAACTGGGCATTCTGCCCAGGCACACGCCGCTGATCACCCGCATCAAGCCCGGTTCCGTTCGCATCGAACTGCCGAATGGAGACGAGGAATTCGTCTTCGTGGCCGGCGGCATTCTGGAAGTGCAACCCGACCGCGTGACCGTTCTGTCCGACACCGCGATTCGCGGCAAGGATCTGGACGATCAGAAGGCTCAGGAAGCCCGCAATGCCGCCGAGGAAGCGCTCAAGAACGCCAAGAGCGAAGTCGATCTGGCCCGCGCCCAGTCCGAGCTGGCCGTTATGGCCGCACAGATCGCCGCGCTGCGCAAGTTCCGCCAGAAGCGCTGAACCACCCCCCGCCACCGCAATGCGTCATCCTGATGGCGCGCGCAAAAAAAGCCGCTTGAGGAATCAAGCGGCTTTTTGCCTTTGGGGTGCTCGCAGTCTCAACCGTTCAGACCATCAGGTGCGAATCACGATGGGCGTGTCCGGCAGTTCGTTCGCGTGCCGCTGTAAAGCGTCCGGATTGGCGGGATATTGTTCAACCAGTGCGGCCGAAACGTTGGCAATCGCCTCGGTCAGGCCGTCTTCGTAGTGCCCTTCGCGGAATTGCTCTCGCATGCGGGCGATGACGGCGTGCCAGACTTTGGGATCGACGTTGCGTGCGATGCCGCGATCCGCGACGATTTCAATCGCGTGTTCGGCCACCAGCAGGTAGATCAGCACGCCATTGTTGTGCTCGGTATCCCAGACACGCAGCTTGCCGAATTGGGTCACCGCGCGCTCACGGGCACCGGCCGAACGCCAGATATAGGACAGCGGCAGGCCGCCCTCGACGCAGATGCGGATCTGCCCGGTGTGGCGTTGTTCGCTGGCCGTCACGCGCTGCGCGAGGCGCTCGCTCACATCATCGGGCAGCACGCGTGAGAGTGAGCCCTCGGCGAGTCGATGGCGAACCAGCCGCGCCAGACGTGCAAAAAAACCGGTGGAGTGCCGCGTGGCATGCATTGGGGATGAATCCTGCGCGTTGTCGTGGGAGGTGGTGGGGGTGTTGTTTGTCATGTGGCTGCCAGCCTCGATCACCAGTCTCCGGAAGCGCCGCCGCCCCGAAGTCACCGCCACCGCCGGAGCTGAATCCCCCGCCGCCACCGCTGAAGCCGCCGCCCCGCCACCAAAACCACCCCGCCGCCGAAGCCGCCGGGAAAGCCTCCGCCGTGCACGATCGGGCCGCCACCGCCCTTGCCGCTGAACAGCCAGGTGTAGAGCAATGCGAGCACGCCCGCACCGGCTGCCAGACCCATACTCGTGGTGAGCATGAACGCGAGAAAGCCGGTGCCGCCGCCCATCAGCACGCCACCAATCGGGCGGCCAAAAATGCCGCGCACGATGGGACCGGCGACCATCACGGCGAAGAACAGGAAGATCGCCATGTCCTGCCAGTCGAAGCCGGAGGACGATGCTTCATTGCGGCCTTGGGGTTTCGGCGCCTCGGGCAGCGGTAGTTCTTCGCCCGCAATGCGTGCGCCGACCTGATCGACCGCGGCCTTGAGTCCGCCCGCATAGTCGTTCTGGCGGAATTTGGGCGCCATGGCACCATCGATGATGCGGGCCGCTGCGAGATCGGGCACCGCGCCTTCGAGTGCCTTCGAGACTTCGATGCGCATGCGCCGGTCGTTCTTGGACACGAGGATGATGAGCCCGTCGCCCACATCCTTGCGCCCGATCTTCCAGGCGTTGCCGACGCGGTTGGCGTACGAGGCAATGTCCTCGGGTGCCGTGGAGGGCACCATGAGCACGACGACCTGCGAGCCATTCTTCTTCTCGATGCCGTCGAGCTGCGCTTCAAGCGCCTGCGCGGCTGCGGCATCCAGCGTTCCGGTCTGATCGATGACATGGCCGGTGAGCGCCGGCACGGGCAGCAACTGTTGCGCTTGCACGCCCGTGAGTGGCAGGCCCAGCAACAGCGCCGCAAGCCAAGCCTGCAACAAACGCGCGAAAAACGTCGGCATCTGCATCTATTTGATATCTATCTATCCAGTGATCGATGAATCGATCGATCAGGGCTTGCTCGCAGCAGGTGTGTTGGAGAAGTCAACCGTTGGCGGCTTGCTGATCTCGGCCTCGTTCTGCACGGTGAAGTTGGCCTTGGGCTTGTAGCCCATGACCATGGCCGTCAGATTGTTGGGGAAGCTGCGGGCGAGCGTGTTGTATTCCTGGACGGTCTGGATGTAGCGATTGCGGGCCACGGTGATGCGGTTTTCCGTGCCTTCGAGCGTTACGCGCAGGTCGCGGAATGCCTGATTGGCCTTGAGGTCGGGATACCGCTCGGAGACCACCATCAGGCGCGTGAGCGCGCTCGACAATTCGCCCTGTGCCTGCTGGAACTTGTTGAAGGCTTCGGGGTTGTTCACCAGATCGGGCGTGGCCTGGATCGACGTGGCCTTGGAGCGTGCCTCGATCACCTTGGTCAGCGTTTCCTGCTCGAAGTTGGCTTCACCCTTGACGGATGCCACGATGTTGGGCACCAGATCGGCGCGGCGCTGGTATTGGTTCAGCACTTCGCTCCAGGCGGCCTTGCTCTGCTCGTCGAGCTGCTGGAATTGGTTGTAGCCGCAACCAGACAGGGCGAGCGCGCTCGCTACGGTCGCGATGAATGCAAGGAGTCGTTTGATGGTCATGAGCGTATGAGGTAGAAAGAGAAAATGGTTCGGGACACGCTGGCGTCAATTGCCTACTATATTGATTGATTGCCGCCTCCAGCGTCCCGCCTGAGGATGTCGGCGGGCGCAGTGTCACACATTTTCCATAGATTATCCTGCTCGCGTTGTAGGCGTAGGGAGTCTCTGCACGAATGGATCGGCAAGCTGCTGGCGCGGATCGGGCCGCCTGGTCTAGCGTCGATCCGATTCGCGCAGAGAATCCCACGAGACTCGTCGCGCCGCTGAAATAACAGAATTTAACCTTGTGCTACGGGTGAATCATGAAACGAGCAACAACGCGTGCCGCCTTGCTGGCCGGCAGTCCGGATGAGGTCGAGGCGGCTTTCTATGAAGCGCTGCACACCGCCGATCTGGAGCGATTGATGGCCTGCTGGGCCGATGATGACGATGTCTTCTGCGTACACCCCGGCGGTGGCGCGCGGGTGGTCGGTGTTCAGGCGATCCGTGAGCTGTTCGCATCGATGCTCGAGCGCGGCGGCCTCAATGTGCAGCCCGGCGAGGTGGTGCGCATGCAGTCGCACGGCAGCGCGGTGCACAGCGTGATCGAGCATGTCGTCGTCAACCTGCCGGACGGCCCGCGCGAGGCGCTGGTCCACGCCACCAATGTCTATCTGAAGCAGCCACAGGGCTGGCGCATCGTGGCCCACCATGCGAGCGCCGCAGCCGCTGGAGAACGCGGCGCGGCGCCGCCACGCGCGCATGTGCTGCATTGATTTTCCTTGGCGTATCCCGGCGGGACGCAGTGAGATCGCAAAAGAATCCAAGGACCCGTGCACAATGGGTCGATGGATGACATCGTCAAGCAAGCAATGGCCAAGTGGCCCAACGTGCCCGCCTGTCACGGCTGGCTGGCACTCGATGCGCGCGGCAACTGGTATCTGCGCGATACCGGGGCCCAGGCACTCGGCCCCTTTCCCGAATCGCGCGGCAGCCGGATCGAACACGAAAAGCTGATCGATTTCATCGGCCGCAACTACCTTGAGGACGACGACGGCCGCTGGTTCTTCCAGAACGGGCCGCAGCGCGTGTTTGTTGATCTGGAAAACACACCCTGGGTATGGCGGCTGCGCTTTGTCGCCGCCGATGACGGCGGGGCCGGGCCGCAACTGCATATCCACACGCATACCGGGTTGCCGCAGAAGGTCTCGGCGGTTCGTTCGGTGCTGATGGATGAAGAAGGGCGGCTTTATCTGGTCTTGCCTGCCGGGTTGGGGGTGGTGCACTCGCAGGATATGGTGGATGGGGCGGCGGCGTTGGAGGCGGGGGTGCTCGCCGGGGTGGAAGAGGTGTTGTTTGGGGAGTTGCCTGGGCGGTTTGGGTTTGAGCGGGTTGTTTCTTCTTCTTCTTCTTCTGTTCGAATCGGTTGGTTTTGACTTGTTGTGGTGGTTTGTTTGAGGGCTGCTGGCCGGGATTGCGCCCGGCGGCGCAGTACCTTTTTGTCTTGCCAAAAAGGCACCAAAAAGCGCTTTGAATACCTGCGGCAGAACTCGCTTCGTTCCTTCGTCACTTCGCTCGGACAACCGCCGCAAGTCAGCTGGAAAGAGGTGCGTTCGGCACGTCGCTGCGCTCGTGCCGGGGTTGAGTTGCGTGGAGGCGTATGCGCCCGCTATTGCACGAGCGCAGCGACGTGCCGACTCCCGATCCCGGCCCTCTGACCACGCCTGGAGCGAGGCGGTTGTGCGGTGGCTGTTGCGTCAAGTGACGCAACAGCTTCAAGAACTGACTCGCTGTGCTTGTTCGAACGAAGCGCCTTGGCGCGCAGTGAGTTGCACAGCGCACCGCACGACCGTCTCGCCCCAGGTCGCCCCTCGCAATGCGAGGGGTCGTGGGCAGCGGGCTCAACTTTCTTTGATTACTTTCTTTTTTGACAAAAGAAAGTAATTCGCCCGCCGGGGCGAGTCCCGGCCAGCAGCCTCTCAGAGGAAAGCGCACCCAGAGGTTCTCGCACGCCCAAAAGAGAAAACCGGCACAAAGGCCGGTTTTCCATTCTTCAAAAAGAAGAGCAAACGAGAAGACTACTTCGCGTGATCTACCATGTACTGCACCGCAGCGCGAATCTCGTCGTCCGATGCGGTAGACCCACCCCTCGGCGGCATTGCGCCCTTGCCCGTGATCGCCACCTTGACCATGGTGTCGATGCCCGTCGCGACAAACGGAGCCCAGGCATTCTTGTCGCCGAATTTCGGTGCACCGGCCACGCCAGCCGCGTGACAGACGAAGCAAGTCTTGTCGTACAGCGCCTTGCCAGCATCTGCACTCACCGCGGCGGCCGCAGGAGCAGCAACTGCTGCAGCGGCAGGCGCGGAAGCTTCCGGAGCCGCTGGTGCGGTGGCAGCAGGAGCTGCCGGTGCGGATGCGGCAGGAGCTTCAGCCGATGCGGGAGCGGATGCGCCTTCGGCTGGCTTGTCGGGGATCGGGAACTTGCCGCCAGCGGCGTTGGCCATGTAGGCGACACCGCGCGCGATTTCGATGTCGTTGAAGTCGCCGCCGCCTTGCGGTGCCATGGCGCCCTTGCCCTTGAGCGAGGATTGCACCAGCGCTTCGAAGCCCTGTTTCAGGCGCGGAGCCCATGCGGCCGCGTCTTCGAACTTGGGGCACCGGCGGCACCGGTGGCGTGGCAGGCCGCGCACTGCACTTTGTAGACTTCATCGCCAGCGCGCAGCGGGCGATTGGCGTCGCGGATTTCCACGGAGCCGATTTTTTGAATGCGTTCGGCGAGGGCCTTTTCGGGATTGCCGCTGCCCGCCGCAGGTTTGTCCTTGGAGGTGACGAAATAGACGAGGCCGATGATGATGAACACCGGGATCACAAACGCCGCAAGGACGGTTACCAGCAGTTGTTTTGGATTCTTGATGGGCCAGTATGCGCTTCTACTGCGTGGGTGTCGCTCATGGGTTCCTCAGTCTCGGTGTGTATCAAGCTAAAGTTATCCAACGATTATATCGACGCGATTTTCAAAGGCCACCGCGCATTCATCCGGGTTGACGTCTGCGGCGGAATTGGCTTGCGTTGAGTCAATTTACCAACATAAATAAACCAAAAAAAAGGGCACCGAAGTGCCCTGGATCGAATTGGGTTCGATTTTCGACTACTGCGCCGTCGCGTTGGCCCGGTCACCGCGATTCGGGACCGCGTTGGCGGCAGCGCGTTCGTCCTCGGGGCTCCAGCCACCGCCGACCACCTTGTACAGGTTGACCTGATTTTGCATCAGCGCCAGGCGCACCTGCACCACGGCCTGCTCGGCGGTGAACAGGGTTCGCTGGGCGTCGAGCAGGTCCAGATAGCTCGACACGCCGTTGCGGTAGCGCAGGTCGGACAGCTTGAACTGCGCGCTCACGGCGTCCACCTGGGCCTGCTGGGCGGCCAGTTGATCGACGAGCGAGCGGCGGCTCACCAGCGAATCCGAGACTTCACGGAATGCGGTCTGGATCGACTTGTCGTACTGCGCCGCAGCGATTTTCTTCGTGGCCTGCGCGACTTCGAGGTTGGCCTGGTTGCGGCCCGCGTTGAAGATCGGCAGATACAGCGAGGGCCCGATGCTGAAGAACTTTGAACTCGACTGGAACAGGTCCGACAGCTCGGTATTGGCAAAGCCTGCCGATGCGGTGAGCGAGATGTTCGGGAAGAACAGTGCGCGCGCCGCGCCGATGCTGGCGTTGGCAGCAATCATCTGCTGCTCTGCGGCGCGGATGTCCGGGCGGCGCAGCAGCAGGTCGGACGGCAGGCCCGCAGGCACGTCGGCGAGCGGCGGCAGGTCGGTCAGCTTCTTGCCCTTGAGGCTGGCGAGCAGCTCCTGCGGCACCTGCTGGCCGACCAGCAAGGTCAGCGCGTTGATGTCCAGATCGCGCTTGCGGGTCTGCTCGGCGAGCGTGGCGCGGGCCGTCTCGGTCAGGGTCTGCGCCTGACGGAAGTCGAGTTCGGAGGCCGCGCCCGCATCAAAGCGCAGCTTGGCGAGCTTGATCGACTCCTCGCGCGTTTGCAGGGTGCGGCGCGAGATGTCGAGCAGTTCCTCATCGGCCTGCAAATTGAGCCAGGTATTGGCCACCGCAGCGATCAGCGAAATCTGCGTGCCCTTGCGGCCTTCTTCCGTGGCGAGGTATTGCGCAAGCGCCTGTTCCTTCATGCTGCGGATGCGGCCCCAGAAGTCGATCTCCCAGCTCGCAAGGCCCAGCCCCACGGTGTAGGTGTTGACATAGCCGCCCGTGAGCGGGCTGCGGGCACGCGAGGCCGATGCGCTGGCGCCGATCTCGGGGTAGAGCTGCGAGCGCTGGATGTCGTACTGCGCACGTGCCTGCTCGATGTTCAGCACCGCCACCTGCAGGTCGCGGTTGTTCTCGAGCGTCATGCCGATGATCTGTTGCAGGCGCGGGTCCGTGTAGAAGTTCTGCCACGGAATGTCGGCAGCAGGCGCGTTGGTTTCCGCCGTGGCAATCGGGTACTGGCCGGACACTGGCAGCTCGGTCTTGTCCATTCGCGGAATGAACGAGCAGCCGGTGGCCAGCAGCGCCGCAACCAGCAGCGTGGGAGCGAGTTTGTAGTTATTCATGGTGAGATCCTCCATGTGCAGCGACACCGGAATGGCCGCCACCCTGAGGAGCGATATCCTGCTTTTCCTTCTTGCCAAACAGCTTGAAGACCACGACAAAGAACACGGGCACGAGGAACACCGCCAACGGCGTGCCGATGATCATGCCCCAGAACACGCCGGTGCCGATGGCCTTCTGGCTGGCCGCGCTCGCGCCCGAGGCGATGTAGAGCGGCACCACGCCCAGAATGAAGGCGAGCGAGGTCATCAGAATCGGTCGGAAACGCAGATGGGCCGCTTCGAGCGCGGCGTCATACGCGCTCATGCCTTCGGCGTGCAGATCCTTGGCGAATTCCACGATCAGAATCGCGTTCTTCGCCGACAGACCGATCACCGTGATCAGCGCCACCTGGAAGTAAATGTCGTTGGGCATTCCGCGCAACAGCATGCCGAGCAGCGCACCGAGCACGCCCAGTGGCACCACCAGCATCACCGACAGCGGGATCGACCAGCTCTCGTACAGCGCCGCGAGACACAGGAACACCGCGAGGATCGAGAACGCGTACAGGTACATGGCCGAGGAGCCAGCCTTGCGTTCGTCCAGCGACTGGCCGGTCCACTCGAAGCCGAAGCCCTCGGGTAGGTCGGCGGCGAGCTTTTGCATCTCTTCCATCGCCTGGCCGCTGGTATAGGGCGGCTTGGCACTGCCGGTGATGGCCATGGCCGGGTAGCCGTTGTAGCGCGTCACCTGCATCGGGCCGGAGATCCACTTGGCGTTGACCATCGTGGACAACTCGACCAGCTTGCCTTCGGCGTTGGGCACCGTCAGGCGCATCACGTCTTCGGGTTGCATGCGGCGACCGGCGTCGGCCTGGATGGTCACGCGCTGCATGTAGCCCTTGTTCGGGAAGTCGGTCGAGTTCGACGAGCCGAGCGCGGTTGCCAGCGTCGATGCGAGATCGCCCATGCTCACGCGTTGTGCAGCCACGGCGTCGCGATTGATGTCGACCTGCCACTGCGGCGCATCGTCCACACCGTCAAAGCGCACGCCGGCCAGCATGGCACTTTGATTGGCCTTGGCGATCAGCTCGTTGCGCGCGGCCACCAAAGCCGCGTGGCCCTTGTTGCCGCGATCCTGCAGGCGGAACGTGAAACCATCGCTGTTGCCGAGTTCGGGAATCGACGGCGGCACAAGCGTATAGATGAAGCCATCACGAATGGCCATCATCGCGCCCATGGTCTTGCCAGCATAGGAGTTGGCATCATGGCCCGGCCCGGTGCGCTCTGACCAGTCCTTGAGCATCGTGAATGCAAGACCCACGTTCTGCCCCGAACCGGCGAAGCTGAAGCCCAGAATCGACACGATGTGCGCGGTTTCAGGCTGCTTGAGCACGAAGTCTTCCAGCTCGGCCATGGTCTTGCTGGTGCGCTCCTGCGTCGCGCCCGGCGGCAGTTGCACCAGCGAGATCACATAGCCCTGGTCTTCCACGGGCAGGAACGAGGTCGGCATGCGCATGAACAGGAACACCACACCGGCGACCACCAGCGCGAACACGATCATCGACTGGAGCGAGCGCTTGACCACACCGGTGACCGCGCGGTTGTACTGCTTGGCACCCTTGTCGAAGTTGCGGTTGAACCAGTTGAAGAACGGGCCGAGCAGGCCGGTCTTCTTGTCGTGGGCATGGCCCTTGGCAATCGGCTTGAGCATGGTCGCGCACAGCGCGGGAGTCAGCGTGAGCGCGAAGAAGCCCGAGAAGAAGATCGAGATCGCCATCACCAGCGAGAACTGGCGGTAGATGTTGCCGGTTGCGCCGCTGAACAACGCCAGCGGAATGAACACGGTCACCAGAATCACGGTGATACCGACGACCGCGCCCTGGATCTGGCCCATGGCCTTGATCGTCGCTTCCTTGGGCGGAATGCCTTCCTCGGACATGATCCGTTCGACGTTCTCCACCACCACGATGGCATCGTCCACGACGATACCGATCACCAGCACCATGGCGAACATCGCCAGAATGTTGATGGTCAGACCGATCAGCAGCATCACCGCAAACGTGCCGAGCAGCGCGATCGGCACCACGATGGTCGGGATCAGCGTGTAGCGGATGTTCTGCAGGAAGAGCAGCATCACGATGAACACCAGCACGATGGCTTCCAGCAGCGTGTGCACCACCTTCTCGATGGAAATCTTCACGAACTTCGAGGTGTCGTATGGCGCAGACCACTCCACACCGGCAGGCAGGAAGGGCGCGAGTTCGGCCATCTTCTGGTTGACGAACTTGGCGGTCGCCATCGCGTTGGCCGTCGATGTGAGCTGAACCGCCAATGCCACGGCAGGCTTGCCGTCCAGGCGCGAATTGAACGCATAGGTTTCGACGCCCAGTTCGACACGGGCCACGTCCTTGATGCGAACGGTGGAGCCGTCGGCATTGGAGCGCAACACCACGTTGCCGAATTGCTCGGGAGTCGTGAGCTGGCCGGGCACCACGATGGTGGCGCTCATGGTCGTGCCGGGAATCGAGGGCGCATCACCGAGCGAGCCGCCGGAAATCTGCTGGTTCTGCGCTGCGATGGCCTGATTCACCGAAGCGATCGACAGGCCATAGCCCTGCAATTTGGCGGGATCGACCCAGATGCGCATCGCGCGACCAGCGGCAAAAAGCTGTGCCTTGCCGACGCCTTCCAGGCGCTGGATTTCTGGCAGCACGTTGCGGTTCACGTAGTCCGCAATATCGTCACGCGACGTGGAGCCGTCGGTCGACTGGAACGTCAGAATCATCAGGAAGTTGCTCATCGCCTTGTCCACGCGCACGCCCAGCGCCTGCACGACGGACGGCAGGCGCGGCAGCGCACGGGCCAGACGGTTTTGCACGTCCACCTGCGCAAGCTCGGGGTTGGTGCCCGGCTGGAAGGTGATGGTCAGCGTTCCCTGGCCACCTGCGGGGCCTTGGTCTCCATGTACATGAGACCTTCGGCGCCGTTGATTTCACGTTCGATGAGCTGCAGCACCGAATCGGTCATCGCCTCGGAGGTCGCGCCCGGATAGGTCGCGGTCACGGTGATGGTCGGCGGCGCCACGGACGGGAACTGTGCCACCGGCAACTGTGTGATCGACACAATACCGAAGAGCACCACAAAGATGGCAATCACCCATGCAAAGATGGGTCTGTGGATGAAAAAATTCGACATGTGAGGTCGTTCCGATTACTTGGCGGGCGAGGCCGCGGCTGCGGGCGCCGAGGCGGCCGATGCAGGAGCCTGAGCGCCGCTTGCGGACTGTTGCGGCTGTTGGGCTTGCTTCGGCTGCGAGGTGCCGGTCCATGGCACTGGAGTCACCTTCTTGGCACCCATGCCGACCTTCACCAGCCCATCGACCATCACCTTTTCGCCGGGCTTGAGACCCGAGGTCACAACCCAGTTCGTACCCTGCGACTGGCCGATCTGCACCGGACGCGGGCTCACCGAGCCGTCGTCGGCCACGACCATCACGAAGTTGCCCTTCTCGTTGCGCGTGACCGACTGCTGTGGAAGCACCACCGCATTGTCGATCTGAGCCTGCTCCAGCCGCACGCGCACGTACATGCCCGGCAGCAACATGCCGTCGGCATTCGGGATCTCGGCACGCACCTGCACCTGACCCGTGGTCTCGTCCACGGTCAGGTCGGTGAACAGCAGTCGGCCTTCCTGCGGCATCTTGCGCCCATCGTCCGTGTAGACCGACACGCGCGCGCCGGCCTGGCCATCGCTGGACACCTTGCCCTGCGCCAGTGCCTCACGCATGCGCAGAATCTCGGAAGACGACTGCGTGATGTTCACGTACATCGGATTGATCTGCTGGATGACGGCGAGCTTGGTCGCATCACCCTGGCCGACCAGCGCACCCTCGGTGACCAGCGCACGACCGATGCGCCCGGAAATCGGCGCGGTCACGCTCGCATAGCCCAGGCTCACGTTGGCGTTGGTCACGGCAGCCTTGCCTGCGGCAACCTGCGCCGCAGCAGCTTTTTCGGAGGCCACGGCCACGTCGTATTCCTGCTTGCTGATGGCATTGGCCTCGACCAGCGGCTTGTAGCGGCGCGAGGTGGAGGCTGCCTGCGCGAGGTTGGCTTCCGCCTGCGCCAGCGTCGCCTGCGCGCTCTGCAAGTTGGCGCGATACGGCGTGCTGTCGATCTGGAACAGCGCCTGACCGGCCTTCACATCCGAGCCTTCCTTGAACAGACGCTTTTGCACGATACCGGCCGCACGGGCGCGGACTTCGGCAATGCGGGACGGCTCCAGACGGCCCGGCAGGTCGGAGACGATGGGCACGTTTTGCACCGCGACCGTGACTACACCCACTTCCGGAGGCTTTTGTTGACCTTGCGCAGCTTGCTGCTGATCCGCTTTTTTGTCGCCGCAGGCAGTGAGACCCAGCGTGGCGATCAAGGTGACCACCAGCGCGGCAGCTTTGGAGCGACGAAAAATAAGCGACGAGCGGCCTTCAGCCGCCTGATTTGCTTCATACACGGGATGCATGAAAGTCCTTCCGGTAAACATTTTTATTAAGGATATCAATCAGTTCTTGTGCGCGTGTGTAGGCGCGGCTGAAAACAGACACAACTCGCCCATATCCGACGAATTTGATCCGCAATTATACATACATCCATAAATGTATAATAAGAGCGGAAGAGCACTTTGCTTTCACTCACACCGGCTCCCACGTCCGGCAGGTATTGGACAGAGATCACAAGGGTCCATATAGATGGCTAGGCGAACCAAGGCAGAAGCAGACGAAACCCGCACCAGACTTCTGGATGCGGCCGAAGAGGTTTTCTTCGAAAAGGGCGTTTCCCGCACCTCACTCGGCGACATCGCGCAACGCGCCGGTGCCACGCGTGGTGCGGTGTACTGGCATTTCAAGGACAAGGTGGACCTCTTCAGTTCCATGCTCAACCGCGTCTGCATGCCATTTGATGAACTCTGCGACGACCTGTACGGTGACATGCCGCCGCTCGTGCGCATCCGCGAATCGATCCGCAACGTCTTTGAAAACGTCACCCTCGACGAACGCCGACGCAAAATCTTCGACACCGCGATGTTCAAGATGGAATACGTCGGCGAACTCGAAGACATGCGCGAGCGCCACATCGACGCCGCCAGGGTATCGCGCGCCAAGTTCACCCAGGACTTGGCCGCAGCCGCCGAACAACTGAACGTGACTCTCCCATGCCCGCTCCCATCGCGGCGCAAGGCTTGCATGCGTTATTCGTCGGGCTCATACACGGCTGGGTCCTGAGTGGAGGAAGTTCCCCCCTGGTGCAAACCGGCAGTATGTCAGTGGATGTCTATTTAGCGGGTTTGGGATTTCAAAAGTACCTCGCAGAATGAAGCCTCTGTCGGCTTGGAAAGAAACATGCGCCGACCCGTGCGATAATCTCCGGTCCGTCGGATAGCGCATCTGTCGTGGTCAACACGCCAACAGCGCTTTTCCGCCGCGTCTTTCTTTTTCTTCTTCTGCCGATGTCTGCCCCAAAAGCATGCACAGGCCAGACACAGCAAGCGGCTGTAGCTCAGTGGATAGAGTATTGGCCTCCGAAGCCAAGGGTCGTGGGTTCGATCCCCGCCAGCCGCACCAACGAGTCATCTTAGGTTGTCTCCAATCACCTCGAAACCCGCATGCTTTCTGGCATTGCGGGTTTTTGTTGTCTCGGGTGGTGTTAGGTAGTCTATGGACATACCAACACTTTCTTGGTGTTTTTGTTGGTATCTCGTGTACCAACAGCCCTAGATACCAACAATGCCCTAAACGACACTGCCATTCGACAAGCCAAACACTCGGGCAAGCCCGCAGGCGACAAGCACAGCGATGGTGGTGGCCTGTACCTTCACATCAAGGCCGCAGGCAAGTATTGGCGGATGGCTTATCGCTTCGGGGGCAAGCAAAAGACGCTGTCCCTTGGTGTTTATCCCACAGTCACGCTGGCACAAGCGAGAAAGCGTCGGGACGAAGCAAGGTCTCTGCTTGCTGATGGATTTGACCCAGGTGTCGTCAAGCATGCGGCAAAGGTTGCCCGCGCTGTGGCTGGTGAAAGCACGTTCGAATCTGTGGCGCGGGAATACCATGGCATCAAAAAGTCTGGCTGGAGCGAAAAGTACGCCGCCAAGTGGCTGCGTGGGCTTGAAAGAGACATCTTCCCGTATGTCGGTCGGTTTCAGTTACCTGACATCACTGCGCCGATGATGTTGAGCGCGCTTCGGAAGGTGGAGCAGCGGGGCAATCGCGATGCTGCCCATACCCTGAACCAGAATTCAGGACAGGTATTTCGCTACGGCATTCAAACGGGACGTTGTGAACGAAACCCGATGCCTGACCTGCGCGGCGCGTTGGAACCGGTCGTCGTGAAACACATGCCTGCCGTTTTGGAACCGTTGAAGGTTGGAGAGCTACTGCGGGCTTTCGACACCTACAGTGGGCAGCCCATCACCAAGGCGGCGTTGCAACTGTCGGCACTTCTATTCCAGCGCCCAGCCAACATTCGTAAGATGGAATGGTCTTGGATCGACCTTGACGCTGGAATGCTGACCATTCCTTCAGCGTCCATGAAGCGCACTGTCGCCCAGAAATTGAATGGCAGACCGCACTTTGTTCCGCTCGCCCCACAGGCGCTGGAAATACTACGTGAAATTCAACCGCTGACGGGGCATAGAACATTTGTCTTTCCATCCACGCGGGGAGAAGGTCGCCCCATGTCCGACATGACGATCAACGCCGCGCTTCGCCGTCTTGGTTATTCAGGTGAAGAAATGACGGCCCATGGTTTCCGTGCGATGGCGCGAACATTGATCATTGAACGGTTGCCAGGAATTCATACCGACGTTATTGAAGCCCAGCTAGCGCATGGCAAGTCTGGCCCGCTAGGTGCCGCGTATGACCGGGCCGAGTTCATGGATCAACGCCTAACAATGATGCGGACATGGGCGGACTACTTGGACAAATTGAAGGCTGGCGCTGATGTGATTCCATTCAAGTCAGTCGGCCAGCGTTGATGAAGTTGGATGGCAATCCTATGAGTCAGCACCCGCACACGCAGTTTCCGTTTACGGGCGCAATCTATCAACGCGCAAGCCATGTTCTGAATGGCTGCAATCTCAATCAATGGCAAGCCAGCACGAACACACTGCGAACAGAAATGGACGCGCTGAAGGCCAGCCTGCATACCAAAGAGTTGGAAGAGTTCAGCGGTGAATTCGCGCGTCGTCTGATTCAGGATGGGGGCTGGGAACTTCAATTCTTTCCTGACTACATGTGCGACGAAAACGGTACATGGAACTTCACCGTCGACGATGCGGCGGCGCTACTGGGAAACTGGCCCGATCCGACGCGGTTGCCCGATGGATACCCTGATCAGCAGTTTTCAGACATCGAAATCTTGGAAGCAATTCTTCATCAACGGCGCCGGAGTCCACAGGACAGCCAACCGACAGACGCCCAGTGCTACGCCCTGATTGCGCTGGAAAAGGTGTTCATGGTTGATGTCTTATTTTCCGAAGGGAGCAAGAATGGACGATCCACAGATCAATCCATGTTTCAAGCGTCCATGCTTGTCACCGAGGCCATGGAAATGGTCTGCATCGCCGAGCGAGAGCAGGTGCTGGCGCGACTCCCGAACGCCACAACAGATCGGATACGCAAGATTGAAGCGGAAATCCTGAAGGACGCAAGACGCGTCATGGCGAAATCCGCTGCGAAAGCCAGATGGATCAATGATCCGAAAGCCATCGCGAAGCAACAAGTTAAAGAATGCTGGGAGATGTGGCAGGCCGCGCCGCAGAACTATAAAAGTGCTACGGCCTTCGCCCGCGACATGCTCTCCAAGTACGAAGACTTGGAAAATCCAGATGTCATTCGGCGTTGGTGCCGCGAATGGCAAGATGAGTCTGCCAGCAACATCATGACCCCGCCTGCAGCGTCATGACGATGCCAGCATGGTGCCAGTTCGAATTCAGGAATTGCATGCTGAAATTGCTTCATACCGCCCAACACGAGTTATGGCGGACTTCAATATGGAGCTCATCAATGCATCAAATTAATTCATCCATTCGCCCCAAAGCCGCCGCCGAATTCTTGGGTATCGGGGTCAGCACGCTGTGGCGGTGGTCAAAGGATAGAAATGACTTTCCCAAGGCACGAAAACTCGGCCCACGCTGCACAGTCTTCAATACCATCGAACTACAGAACTGGCGTGATGCTGCACCGCTGGTTCATCAGGCCAAACATCCGCACTAGACGCCGGGTAAGTCAAATAATTTTGACTGTTAGGCCATGTGTCAGGAGAAGTTACGGTAGGCTTCTCTTGGATAGTCGAGCCGAGGGCGATACCGCTCATTGGCTACAAGGTATGGCGATGTAATCAACAACTTCAGGGGAGAGTAGATGATGTCGAAGATGAAAGCCAAGTCACTAAAAAAGCCCTCGTCGGAAAGCTGGTGCGTTGACGTGTACGAACATGACAGGGGCTGGGGTCAACGTTTGGAAGACCATTTCAAGTTCCCCAGCGAAGCGGAAGCCGCAAAGTACGCGTCGGAGGCCAATTTCAGATTCCGTGAACAAGGTGACGATGAGTGTTTTGCACTGGCACATCCGCCCTATATTCAAAAGAATTTTTGAAAAATTTCAGAGTAATTTTTCTATTTTTGAGGTGAGGGGAAAATGATCGATAAAAGGTATTTTAGGTATTTCTCGTGCGGAGTTCTGCTTGCTATTTCTTCTGCTGCATTTGCTCAGTTTGAGCGAATTGATGGCATGACTGAGCAAGGCGAAATCATGAGATTTTGTGCTGGATTCAAAAATAGAACAGATAGCCAAGCTTGCCTAGCCACTGGGCAGAAACGACTTGATGAACTTTACAAGCAGAGAATTTCCGAGAATGAAAGACGTAAGCGAGGAGGGCCAGGAGAGGAGTGCATAAGATCGACCTCCGATTACTGCAAGGCCCAAAAAGAAGCAGAACGGGAAGCCAGAGAGAATCAAATAGCTACCGCTGCACAAGAACGCAAAAGACTGGCGGAGGAGCAGCAGCAAAAACTACAGGTGCAACGAGCAGCAGAGCAAGAACGAAAGGCCGCTTTGGATGCATGTAAAAAATCGCGCGAAGCAAGGCTTTATGAACTTGCGAATGCAATTCTTATGAGTCGCATGGCTATTGAAATGTCGGAAAGCGATATCGAAAGAGAAAAGTCTATTGGAAAAAAGACCGGGGTCATGAATCAGAAAGCTTTATATGATGCTGGGCGATTGATCGAGGATTCGAAAAATTTGATTAAGATGTCAATGCCTGAATATCAGTCTCTCGGAGGGCGTGAGCGTGATTTGAAGTCCATAGCGTCAAAGAATCCCTGTGCTGCCTAATCCATCAAAATGATGGATGGGTCAAAACGTCCAAGGGCAATCGCTTGTTCTAATGATACATGGGCAAGTATCTTTGTAAGAGATCGAAGAGTAGTAATATCTATCCTTGAATGAATGCTTTAACAATAAATAGGGACTGCGCTATGACGGCGACACAACTTAAGAAAATAGCAATTGATAAATTCAGAGCACTGAAGAATGTTGAAATTGAGTTTGGGGACTATGTTACTATTATTTGCGGGAAGAACGGAACCTCTAAATCATCCATCCTCGGGATCGCGGCGCAAATTTTTAGCTTTGAAAAGGACTATGTCACCGGCGGAAGCCTGCGTGAATTCAAGCAAATTAGCGGCAAGAGCTTCAAGTCTCAATACAAAGAGCACATTAGAATATCTGAGAAATTCGATGTACCAGGATCGCTTTCGGCTAGTATTTTTATTCATGAAGGGTATACCAACCAAATTGCAACAGCCAATTTGGAGCTGATGACTAGAACTGATGATGTTAGCAAAAATATATTGCCTCGACCTGTAGTTAGAAAAAATAGCGCAGCAACAGGGAATACAAGCCGAAATTTTACTCATCCTGTAATTTTTTTGAGCTTGAAGCGCTTGTACCCAATTGCTGATCGTGATTACAAGGAAATTGATTTTGAGTATTTAAAAGCGCATGAGCAGGAGTTTATTGCGCTGACTAACGAATTGCTCAATAGAAACTCTACGCAAGCTACTGGGACGCATGGAACAATCACCTCCGCCGTAGCCCATGGAGATAACTATAACCATGAGTCGGTTTCTGCAGGTGAAGACAATGCGGGTCAGATAATAATGGCACTGCTTTCATTTAAGAAGCTGAAGGCAGAGTATGCTGATTACAAAGGCGGCATGCTACTAATTGATGAAGTCGATGCGGGATTGTTTCCAACCGCTCAGATTAACTTGCTTAAGATTTTTGAGCGTGAATGTAGAAATCTGAAACTGCAGGTGGTGATGACATCTCACTCCCCAGTCATGATTGAATATGCCCATGAACAGAGTCAGCATGAGCGCAGCAAAAAGTTCAAGACCGTTTATCTGAGCAACACATTTGGTGATGTTCAGGTAATGCAGGATTGGTCTTGGGCGAAGATTAGTGCCGACATTCACACGAGAACAGTCGGCACAGGATCAACTGCACAATTGCCAGCTGTGAATGTCTACTTTGAAGATAGAGAAGCAGAGAATTTCTTTGATGCATTGATAAGTAGACAGCCGATAAAAAAATTCACTATTTCCATGTCGGAGGTGACTCTTGGATGTACTAATTTTGTTCATCTAATTGATAAAAAAGTGCCAGAATTCATGGATAAAAGTGTAATTTGTCTTGACTCAGACGCTAGATCAAAAATAAAAGGCGAAAAGTACAAAACAATCGTTCTCTTGCCTGGCAATTTTCCGCCTGATCAGTTGATTTTTCAGCATCTTTACAATCTTCCTGCAGATGATGGGTTTTGGGAAAATGAGCTACAATTCACTCGTGATGTCTTCACAAATGTAGCGCGAGAAACAATTAGCATGATGAATATTATTGGTGCGACCGTTGATCTCAATGAGCGGATTAAGGCATATAGGGGCTCAGAGAAGCCGCGTAGTATTTTTAAGCGCTTTTACCAAGACCAAGAAATGCAGAAGATACTTAATTGTGGGAATAAATCCTACGGTGCTTGGAAGCATTGGGTCGGAAGGAATCCAGTGTTGACCAATCAGTTTCTCGATCAGTTCAAGGGCGCAATATACGGTGTGATGAAAAATGGTTATGCAGTGGATGAAGCAAAACTCAGCGCCTTGACAGTCAATTTGAAGAAGGTTCCAAATGTTCTCAAATAGGCTTTACAGCCCGCTTCGCTACCCTGGTGGTAAAGCGCCTTTTGCACCATTCATTGCTAGGGTGATGGAGGCTAATGGTGTTGTGGGGGGCACTACCTTGAGCCTTATGCGGGTGGCGCTGGGGTAGCACTCAATCTACTGTTTCAAGGTCATGCAAGCCACATCCATATCAACGATGCTGACCCTGCAGTATTTGCATTTTGGGTTTCTGTGACACGACATTCTGAGGAATTGCTAGAGTTATTGGCATCAACTCCCATCACCATTACTGAGTGGTTTAAATGGCGCTCGATACTCCGTGAAGACTGTCAAGCCAGCCTAGTTGAGAAAGGGTTTGCCACGTTGTTTATGAACAGAACCAACCGCTCTGGTATCTTGAAGGCGGGTGTTATTGGGGGGAAGAGTCAGGAAGGAGTCTACAAATTAGATGCCCGCTTCAAGAAGGAAGTCATTGCCGCCCGAATTGCGGAGATCGCAAAGCGTTCGAAGGACATCACGGTGTACAGAGAGGATTCGCTAGCTCTTCTGAAACGTTGTAAAGAGTTTTTGCCAGAAGATTCGCTGATTTATCTTGACCCTCCGTATTACGTCAAAGGTAAGGGGTTGTACCGCAACTATTATGAACATGACGATCATGTTGCAATCGCAAAAACTATTAAGGCCAAAAGTTTCAGGCGGCATTGGGTTGTGTCTTACGACAACGCAGAGGAAATACGTGCCATGTATCAACTCGTCAATACAAAGACATATGGGCTCAACTATACGGCCCAACGGCGCTATGTAGGTAATGAAGTCATGTTTTTTAGCCCAAGCCTAATTGTTCCTGATGTTGGGATTCCTCAGACAAAAGAAGCTGCTTGATCGTGGCGATTTACTAGAGCCTGCTTGTAGCCCTGGTGTCGTTGATAGTTACGCCGCATGTGGGTCTTCTTTTTGCTAAGTTAGAAGCTTACAACGCTCTATCAGATTGCGTACAGACGTTGAATGCCATTTTCCGCCCCGTCTCCCCGGTAAATTCATGTCATTTAATCGCGCCGCAATCTTTGCCAACGTGTCTCCCCTATCTCGCCATTCCAGAACCTGATGAACGTACTTGGACGCGAAGGCATCGGCGTTTTTCTTGCGAACGGTCACTGAAGTGACCCGAGCGGTTGCAAGGTCTGGATTGCCAAGACCTTTGTCACGTGGGGACTTCTTTCTCACCTTCGGCTTTGTGACCTTGGAGCAGACACCAGCCCGTGTACCGGTGAACAGTGGTTCCAGCACGTTGTTAAGATCCGAATGACCAGCAGCGGCCAACGGTACGTTTTGCTGTACTAACAGCGCCAGCATGCCCAGTTGACGCGACAGAGGGTCTGATTCCGCCAAGACAAGCACGGCCTTGTCACTACGGCACTGCCGAACAGCCGCTTCAAACACTTCCCCAGTCTGTCCAAATTCCGTCACGGTTTCGATGAATTCGCGGATTTCGTAAGTATCTCTGAAAGCCAACTTCGGAGAAATTTATGAAGCGTGAAATCAAGAAAGAGTTTGAGATCTGGTTTGCTGGTGCATTTGATGGCATGAAGTCCATCGCCTTTACATTGAACTTCAGGCAGCGTCAGCCGGGCAAGTGGCTGCCAGACGATCTGACTGGGGCATCGGTGTACCACGAGTCTGAGCGTTTGACGGAGCAGCAGGCTCTTGCGACATATAAGCGGTGGTACAACGGCCTATGCCGTAAAGCGCTCGGTGCGAAGGCCGTAGCCCGTAAGAATCGGGCCAAACTTCAACACTTGGTAGTCAAGGAAGGAAAGGTCAGCCGACACGACCAAACAGTGAAGCAATTTCACCTTCATGGCGTGATCGAAGTACCCAAGGGCATACGTGCTGATCATTGGGTCGAAATGTGCGAAGCCGAATGGGTCAGCCTGCCTTGGGCTGATCCCATGAACCACGACTTTACGAAGTACAGGGATGCTGGCTGTATCGAATACATCCTGAAAGATCGCACCAAGGAAGACGTTGAAGACTCGATCCTTCTGGAAATCACTCACTTGAATGACGATGTGATGCGCCGTCTCAAGTCACCAGCGCCTTCTTCGCTCATCTGAAATTCCCCAGCCATAAGTACAGTTACAGGCGCTGTTCAACGGCCTGTCAGGTTTCGCTCTGGTGCCGTCGTATCGACGTATTGGGGGGGCAGGAAGCCGGACATCGACAACGGGAAAGGGAAGGTGGCTACAACGACCACCTATAGATGATCTTGGACGAAAGAAATTGAATTCGGGAAGTGGATGTCCAGTTGAACAGACTGCAAGACGGTTCTAGGTGGATAAAGTTGAGGGGGTTTGCGGGGCAAGACATCTACCAAAGATGTAGGTCGGTATGATCCGAATGAACTGAAGATCATGACCTGAAACGGTCGAAGGACGTCGATCTGAAGGTTCGATCCGCTGATAGGGGCGGATACAGGGATTGAAGGTCACTTTTTATTCTGTTGGTACTTTTGTTGGCATCTTTTGAAAAGTGATTTCTAGAACCTAAGTTCCATGCGGTTCTTTGTTGTTTTTTCGATCCCCGCCAGCCCCTAGAATAGCATTGTTGATTTCTTTTTGGTCAGTCTCCTGCCGTTCTGTAACCGTTGGGGATCTATTGCCGGGGAAGCTGTTGGCAAGCGCAGGTTCACGCCGCATCGCCCTCACCTTGCCTGCTTCAACCGCGAAGCCGCAAGCTTCAGCAGGGGCAGGAATTCCGCGCGTGCCTGTTCCTCTGTGAACTCGCCTGAAATCAAACTCACATTGATGGCTGCGACGATGTGTCCCTGGGCGTCGCGGATCGGAACTGCCAGGCCGCAGATGGATTCGTCGTATTCGGCGTCGGACCATGAATAGCCCTGTTCCCGCACATGGGTGATGATCTTTTGCAACTTTTTCTTGTCCGTGACTGTGTGGGGTGTCAGGGCGGTGAGTTCCGTTGCGTCTAGATAGGCGCCGAATTGTTCTGCTGGCAAGCCGCTGAGCAGCACTCGTCCCATCGAGACGGAATAGGCGGGCAGGCGACTGCCGATCGAGGGGCTGAACGCGAGGATTCGTTTGGTGTGAAAACGCTGGATGTAAACGATGTCGCCGTCATCCAGTACCGAGACCGCACACGATTGCTTGATGCGCGTTCCCAGTTCCTCCAGAACCAATTGCGATTGCCGCCAGAACGGCAATGTGTAGAGATACGTCATCCCGAGACGCAGCACCTTGGGGGTGAGCCAATAGTCCTTGTCGTCGGTCCCCACGAATCCCAGATCGATCAGCGTGAGCAACAGGCGCCGCACCACGGTGCGTGGCAACTGTGCCGCCTCGCTGATCTGTGCCATGTTCTGTCGGCTGGTGGATTGACCCATCACTTCGATGACGCGCAAGCCGCGTGCAAAGGTTCTGACAAAGGATTCGCTCTCTGGTGTTGCCATAAGGGATTTCCCGCGCCGCTGTTGACTCAGGCTGATAAATTGCAAAAATGAACGTACAGCGGACTTAAATGACCGCTAAGCGGACATTCTACAGGATGTTCTTCGCAATTTCAACTGAGCAGGAAGCCATGAAAGAAACAGCGTTCGAGACCGACTTCTGGAAAGACCAGAACCTTCGCAAAATCTGGGACGACATCATTCCAGGTGAACCGCGCAAGACCATTCCGTACACGCTGACCCTGGAAGCCATCCAGAAATACTGCCGTGTGGTCGGGGACATGCATCCTTTGTATTTCGACGAGGAATACGCCCGGAAGTCTCCATATGGCGGTTTGATCGCACCGCCTGCCATTCACATTCTGCTCATGTTTGCATGCACGCCAGCGGATGACTGGATGCGCAGTCCTGGCACGGTCAATGCCGGTCAATCCTGGAGCTACAACCAGCCCGCGCGGCCCGGCGATGTCATCCGGCTGGAAGCGTGTGCGCTGGACAAATTTATCAAGAAGGATCGGCTGTTCGTGGTGCACGACAACGTGTTCTTTAACCAGAACCACGAAGTGATTTGCTCTGGCCGTGGCCAGACCATCCGCCCGCAGTAAGTCCATCATCGGAGATCTGATATGAGTTTTGAAAAATTGAGCGTTGGCTACGAAATCGTCGGTAACCCCTTCTCTCCGACACGCGAAACCATCCGGGACTTCTGTGAGGCGTCTCTGGATTTCAATCCACTGCACCTTGACGACAACTACATGAAGGGTGATTTTGGAAAGACCAATTTCGGCGGAATCATCATGCACGGCATGAACAATTTCGGCGTGATCACCCGCATGCTCACGGACTGGTTATACGAACAGAACGCAGTGCAACGTCGTCTTGAAACGCGCTGGAAGAGCCCGGTCAAGCCGGGCGACACCATTACCCCCAAGGGGAGGATCACGCTCATCAAGACCACCTCGAAAAGCCGATGGGTATGTCTTGACGTGGAGGTTCGAAATCAGCGTGACGAAGTGGTTGCCGTGGGCGAGGCAATGGCAGAGTTCCCGCGCTGAAGCCGTATATCGATATACGAAATACGTGACTAAAGATATAGGAGACTTCGGCGATGGGAATGAAATCTGGATTCGTTAAATGGTCGATGGGATGGCTGGCTTCGTTGGCCGTGGGCGCTGCGTCCGCGCAAGCCTTTCCGACTCAGGCAGTGAAGATCGTGGTTCCGTTCCCGGCTGGAGGAACAACCGACATTCTGGCCCGACAACTGGCCTCGGAGCTGGGGCAGAGGTGGTCGGTTCCGGTGATCGTGGACAACAAGGCGGGCGCGAGCGGAACGATCTTTTCCGAGCAGCTTGCGCGCACCGCGCCAGACGGCTACACGTTGATGTTGACGGCAACGCATCATGTGATCAATCCGGGGCTCTACAAGAATCTGCGGTATGACACCAGGACGGCCTTCACGCCTTTGGCGCAGGTCGCGGTAGTTCCCAGCCTGTTGCTGCTGAATCCGGCCTTGCCCGTGAAGAACGTGCAGGAGCTTATTCAATACGGCAAAGACAATCCCGGGAAACTGAGTTTCGGCTCGGCGGGAACGGGGGCGGTAACCATCTGTCGGGTGAGTTGTTCAAGACCATGACCGGAGTGCAGATGGTGCACGTGCCGTACAAGGGCGCGGCTCCGGCGCTCAACGATTTGCTGGGGGGCACGATACCGGTGATGTTCGATTCGATCACGGGCGTGGTTCAGCATGTGAAGGCCGGAAAACTCAGGGCGCTCGGCGTCACGTCCCTCAAGCGATCCACCGCCGTGCCAGACGTTCCGACGCTCGATGAAGCGGGCGTGAAGGGCTTCGAGGCGAGTTCATGGTTCGGCCTCTACGGCCCTGGACACATGAGGCCCGAGTTGGCCAACAAGATCAACGCTGATGTGCGCGACGTGCTGAACACGCCAAAGATGAAGTCGCTGTACGCAGAGCAGGGTGCCGAGCCTGGCAGCATGACCCAGCCCGAATTCTCGGCATTCGTGAGTGCCGAGATCGACAAGTGGTCCCGGGTCATCAGCACGGCCAATGTGAAGCTGGATTGAGGTGACGGCATGACTTCCACCCACCGACCAAGGGCGCGCTGTCGCATATCCGCGTGCTTGATCTTTCGCGCGTGCTGGCGGGACCATGGGCGACGCAGAATCTGGCCGACCTTGGTGCCGAGGTCATCAAGGTGGAACGTCCCAAGGTCGGCGATGACACACGCGGCTGGGGACCGCCCTGGATACGCGACGATCAAGGCGAGTACACGCACGACTCGACCTATTACGCCGCCGCGAACCGGGGCAAGAAGTCCATCACGGTCGATATGTCAAGCGCCGAAGGACAGCAGATCGTCCGCGAGCTTGCGGCGATTTCGGATGTGGTGGTCGAGAACTACAAGATTGGCGATCTCAAGCGCTATGGATTGGACTACGACAGCCTCAGCGCAATCAATCCGCGCTTGGTCTACTGCTCCATCACCGGTTATGGACAGACCGGGCCGAGCGCCCATAAGCCCGGATACGACTTCGTGTTTCAGGCGCAGGGAGGGCTCATGAGCATTACCGGCGAACGCGACGATCTGCCCGGTGGCGGGCCTCAGAAGGTTGGGATTGCCATCGCGGACGTGATCACCGGCATGTACTCGTCCATTGCCATCCTGGCGGCCCTCAATCATCGCGGCGTATCCGGTCGCGGCCAGTACATCGACATGGCACTTCTCGACTGCCTGGTGGCATTGGGCGGCAATCAGGTGACCGGGTATTTCTCCAGCCACAAGGTACCGTTTCGTTATGGCAACGCACATGCCAGCTTGGTGCCATACCAGGTGTTCGCAACAGCCGACGGGGAAATGGTAGTGGCCGTAGGTAACGACGCGCAATGGCAGAAGTATTGCGAGGCAATCGGTCGCGCGGACCTTGCCGCAGACCAGAACTGGACCAAGGTGACGGGGCGTATCACAGGCCGAGAAACACTGATTCCCGAGCTGGCCAGGACCATGCTCACACGCTCCTCGGCAGACTGGATCGAGCGTCTGGAGGCCTCGGGCGTTCCCTGTGGCCGGATCAACAACTACGAACAGGTATTTGAGGATCCGCAGGTCATTCATCGCGGCTTGCGTGTGGATCTTCCGACCGAAGATGGTGGCACGGTTTCCACCATCGCGAGTCCGCTTCGGCTGATGGGAACTCCGGTGCAATACGAGCGCGCACCGCCGAAGCTGGGCAGCAGCACAGAAGCGCTGCTCAAGCAACTCTTGGGCAAATCGGATGAAGACATCGCCGCTTATCGCGCGACACATGTCATCTGAATGCGAAGCGTTGCCCGATGACAAATGGATCCAGCAAACCTTTAGCCGACAGATGGAGAACGTACCCATGACGCAAACGAGACGACTGATACTGGCCTTGGGTGGCTTGGCACTCTGTGGGTCCACTTCGACATTTGCGCAGGGCTATCCCCACAAGCCGGTCAAGGTGGTCATGCCGTGGAACGACGGCTTTCCGGCTAATTCAACGCGCCTGTTTTCGCAGGAACTGGCGGCGCACTACAAACAGGCCTTCGTGGTTGAACCGAAACCGGGCGCAGGCGGTGAAGTCGCGGCCAAACAGGTAATGGCAGCGCCTGCGGACGGCTATACGCTGTTGGTGACCGGCTCCTCGATCACCATCCGTGCGGCGACCGACGACAAGAATGCCGATGGCCTGCGTGATCTCCAGCCGATTGCCCAGATCACGACCACGCCCTACGTCATCGTTGCCAAGGCCGGGAAGTTCAAGACATTCAAGAATTTGCTGGCGCAGGCCAAGGCCAGTCAGAGCCGAATCAACTTCGCGTCTGCCGGAGTGGGTACCGGCATGCACTATCTGGGCGAGCTGATCAATCTCAGCGCGGGCGTGCAGATGGTGCATGTGCCCTACAACACCGGGTCCAAACAGTTGGCGGCGGTGATGGGAGGTGATGTCGACATCGCGATCATTTCGCTGGTGACGGCGTGGCCCCACATCACGGCTGGAACCATGGAGGCACTGGCGGTCAGTTCCGCAGAGCGCAGCGCGGTGGCCACCAACGTGCCAACCCTGCATGAATCGGGATTCAAGGATATCCCGGCGATTGGTGCCTGGATTGCGGTGTTCGGGCCGAGGAATCTCGATCCGGCCATCGTGAAGAGTCTGTCGGAAAAGATCACCGCAATCGCCAAGGCTGCAGGCACGCAGGAGACGGTCAAGGGCTGGGCCGCGGAATTGCCTGACACCAGTACCGCAGCGCTCGCAAATGTGTTGCGGACCGAAACCAGTTTCTGGAAAAAATTGATCAAAGAGCGCAATTTGCCCGTCGCCGATTGAGGCAGGAGCCGAACCTTCTGAAAAGGGACCCCAAGCCATGGACCACAAGCTTTCCTCGCTCTCGGATGACATCGTCCAGCCGGAGCAATTGCTCGACCACCCCCATTCCAATCGGCTGTTCATCGATGTTCGTCTGGGCGAGCCCGCCGACGAGTTCAAGGACTACCGGGACGCCCATATTCTGGGTGCCGTGCACGCCCAGATTCGGGAAGTGTTTGCCGCACCGCCCACGCCAGCGTCTGGGAATCTTCCACTGCCTGAGATCGCTTTGCTTGAGCGCCAGCTCAGGGCCTGGGGCGTGAACGAAGACACTGAAATCGTGGTCTATGGTCCGTCCATGGCACTGGCGGCTCGAGCCTGGTGGGTGCTGCGCTGGGCTGGGCTCGAGAACGTCAGGGTACTGGATGGTGGAATCAAGGCATGGGCTCATCAGGGAGGCCCGTTAGCGCAGGGCGAAACGTACCGTGAGCCGAACGATGAAGCTCTGCGGTTGCGCCTGCAATCAGGGAGCCTGCCGCAGTCGTTGGTGACCGACGTGGAGACCCTGGGAGACGACGCCCTGCTGATCGATGCGCGAGATGAGAACGCGTTTCTCGCAGGGAGCATTCCAGGTGCCCGCAATCTGCCGGCTTCTGAACAGTGGACGCCTGTCGGCAATCTGCGAACCGTCGCGGAGATCGAAAAGCTGTACGACGATGTGGGCGTTCGCGAGGGCAAGGATGTCGTGGTCTATTGCGGTGGCGGCGTGCTCTCCGCGCTGGCGGTGTTGACGCTGCGGGCGCTGGGACATCGCCCTCTGCTTTACGTGGGCTCGTGGTCCGAGTGGAGCAAGAGCCCTGAACGCATGGCCCGAAGCGCAGGGGAAAGGGCTTTGTCATGACACAGCACTCGAGGCACCGCGCGGCCGATCATTTTGACGTGGTGGTGTGTGGCGGCGGTCCCGTGGGACTGGTCACGGCGTTTCTTCTCGGGCGCGAAGGCCTGAACGTTGCCTTGTTTGAGAAGCGGCCTGGCACCACGACGCTGCCCAAAGGTCAGTACCTGCACGCTTCCACCGCCGAGTTTTTCCGTCAATGGGGCGTCTGGGATCTGCTTCGGGATGCGGGTTGGGAAACCGAAGCGGCCAATGGCCAGGGCTTCTATGTGAACGTCGCCAATGGCCCTGTCGCAGCCATAAGGGCCATCGACGGGACACATGAAGAGTATGAAGCGAAGTGGGCGCAGTACAGCCCAGTCTATCCGCGCAAGGTTCCCGCCTCAGACTACGAGGCTGCCATCTGCCGCCGCGCCGAGTCTTACCCAGCACCTCCTTGCACTTCAACGCACGGGTCACGGACATCGAGCAGTTCGACACAGGGGTTCACCTGAGAGTGGAAGACATGCAGTCGCACACCATCAAGGAAGTCACCGCGCGCTATGTGGTGGCGTGCGATGGAGCGCACAGCTTTGTGCGTTCGCGGCTGGGACGCGGACAGGATCATGGGCCAACCTTCGGCAATCAGGTTCTGGTGGAGTTCCGCGCGGATCTGGACGACACCCTTGGCAAGGATGGCTTCTTTCACTCATTTGTGCTGCACCCGCGATATGCGGGATGGTTCGGCAGCAAGCATCCGGACAATGGCCTGTGGCGATACAGCTTCCGGCATGACGAGGACACGCCGCCCGTGCATGAAGTGCTGCTCGAGCGCATACGAGGCGCGTTGGGCATGCCCGACCTGCCGATCGAGATTTTTCAGACCTACCGCTTTGACTACAGCACCGGTCTGCTGCGCCACTGGCGCGAACAACGGGTACTGTTTGCGGGCGATGCCGCACATTGGCATTCGCCTTGGGGTGGATTCGGCATGAATTCGGGTATCCAGGACGCCAACAATTTGGCCTGGAAGCTGGCACTGGTTCTCAAAGGCAAGGCGGGCGACTCGCTACTGGACACGTTTGAGACCGAACGAAAATCCAAGGCGCGCATCACCGTCAAATCGGCAACCTACAATTCTCTGCACTATCAGGCCATCGCCGAGGCAGCGCGCGTGGGTGAGGGGGCATTGTTCGCCAAGGGGCGGATTTCTGCCGAGGCAGAACTGTTTCTGAAACAGCGAACCGCCCCGCATGGCGACAACGCGGTGCTGCATACGGGTTATCAACTGGGAACTGTCTACCATTCTCAGGCGGTGGTTCCCAATGGCGAGAAGGCCCCGGTTCCTGAACTGGTCGAATATGTCGAATCCACCGTTCCCGGCGTACGCGCGCCGCATGCATGGCTGGAGGATTCGTCTGGAAAGCGCGTTTCCACCATCGATCTGTGGGGACGTCGCTTTGTGCTGATCGGCCACGAACTTCAGGAACCATGGCGCGAAGCGGTCAGGCAGGTGAGCGAGATGCTGGACATTGAAATCGCCGCAATCTCGGTGGGAGAGCAGGGCGCTTACCATGCCATGGATTCAAAGTTCGAAAATTTGTATGAAGTACAAAAGGGTGACGCGGTGTTGATAAGACCTGATGGCTTTGTCGCGGCGAAGCTGAGTGCTTCGCATGCGAGATCAGCGTCTCATGAACTCGGGCGAGTCCTCAGTGGCATTCTCGGCGTCACCGGACGTATGGAAATGTCGGCAGCCGACGCGGTGGCTTGACAGGGCATTCGTTCCGGTGACCGGCCCCTGGTTGTCTACGCCAGAGTGCGCCATCGGTGCTTCAAGACGAACATGTTGCAATTCACAACCTGTTCGACACGGAGCCAGAGAAATAATGCGCTTCACCCGAGGCCAATAGATAGACCTCGCAAGGAGACTTTATGCAGAAGCTTCACAGCAACACGGTCGCGAGGCGGCTCGCGTTGGTGGCGTTGGCCCTGGCGGGGCATTCGGTCGCGTTCGCTCATCACGGTTGGTCGTGGGCGGATGGGGAGCAGACAACGCTGGAGGGCTCGATCGAGTCGATCTCGATGGCGCCGCCGCATCCGAAATTGCGGGTCAGGAATCAGGTCGGGCAGTCGTGGCAGGTGGATCTCGGGAATCCTTCGCAGACCGAGCGCTCGGGCTTCACGGGGCAGACGGCCAAGGTGGGGGATCGCATCACGGTGCTGGGCAATCGGGCGCAGGATCACACGATGCTGCACATGAAGGCGGTGCGCATCACCCTGGATGGCAAGCGGTACGACATGTATCCCGAGCGCATCAAGGAGTGATGGAGTGGGTTCGGACGGCAATGGCGTTCGCGCTTGACCTCATCGCCGCATGGCCCGGGGCGCGCTGGCTGCAGCAGTCGGGGGTGGCCTATCTTTTCGTGAATGCGGCGCATATTCTGGGGCTGGCGCTGTTGGTAGGGGCGGTGTTCACGCTGGATTTCCTGATCCTCGGGCGCATGGGCGACGCGGCGTTGCTGCCTGCGCTGGCCGCCAGGCTGTCGCGAACGGCTGGCTGCGGGCTGGTGCTCGCGCTGGTGACGGGCGTGTGGCTGTTTTCTGTGCGCCCGCATGACTACCTGGGCAACATCGCTTTTCTTTGCAAGCTTGCATTGCTGTTGATCGCCCTGACGAATGTGGTTTGGCAACACCGCAGCGCGGGTTGGGTGCGGATGGTGGCGGGTCACGGCATTGCGCCAGCGGTTCGCGTGCGCGCCCTTTTTTCGTTGCTGCTGTGGTGCGCGGTGTTGCTCGCGGGCAGGTGGATCGGCTTTCTCTGAGCGGCAGGCGTCGGGGTTCTGCTATCGTCGAACAAATAAAGTAGGAGACAGGCCCATGGCGCAGCAACAGCACACCCCCACCACACCACCGACCGACAAGGTCGCGGCAATCACGGGCGGTGGTTCGGGCATTGGCGCTGCGGTGGCCGAGCAGCTTGCGCAGGCGGGATACCGGGTCGCGGTGCTCGACATCCAGATCGACAATGCGCGTGCCGTGGCGCAGCGGCTCCATGCGCAGCGCCCGGATGGCGCGGTGGCGCTCGCCATCGATGTGAGCAGTCCGCAGTCGGTGGATGAGGCCTTCGGCGCGCTGGAGCAGCATTTCGGCAAGGCTGCGGACGTGCTGGTCAACAGCGCGGGCATCATGCCGGTCGCGGCCGTCATGGAGTGCTCCTGGGAGATGTTCCGCAAGGCGATGGACGTGAACGTGGGCGGGACGTTTCTGTGCTCGCAGCGTGCGGCGCGCGGGATGATCGCGCAGCGCTTCGGTCGCATCGTGAACCTGGCTTCGATCAGCTCGGAGCGTGCGGGTGTGGGGCGCGTGGCCTATGGCACGTCGAAGACGGCGATCACCGGGCTGACGCGCCAGTTCGCGATGGAGCTTGGCAGCCATGGCATCACCGTCAACGCGGTGGCGCCCGGGCCGGTGCTTACGCCGATGACCGAGAGGAACTACACGCCCGAGACACGCGCCGCCTTCGAGGCCACGATTCCCGCGAGGCGCATGGGCGTGACGAACGAGATCGCCAATGCCATCGTCTACCTGTGCAGCGACGGTGCGGCGTATGTGAACGGCGTGTTTTTGCCCGTGGATGGTGGTTATCTGGCTGCGGGCGTGGGCACCACGGCGGGCATCAAGGCCTGACGCTCGCGCGGTTCAGCGCGCCTCGCCGTTGACGAACACGCGCAGCTCGCCGCTCTGGAATGCGGTCCATTGTTCGTTCGTCGTGAGCGGCGCGGTCACGACGACGGCAACCTTGTCGTCGGGCGTGGTCTCGGAGGCGAAATTCACCTTGAGGTCTTCGTCGCACAACTGCGCATGGGCGAACGGATGCCTGCGCTCGACGTAGTACAGGTGAGTGGATGCGTGGGCCCACAGCGCCTGGCCGTTCGAGAGCAGGAAGTTGAACGTGCCGTGCCGGGCGATGCGCGGCGAAAGTTCGCGCAGCGTGATGGTGAGTTCGTCGATGCTCGGCATGCGGGCGTGCGACTTGGAGAGTTCCTGCATGATCCAGCAAAACGCCTGCTCGCTGTCGGTGCTGCCCACGGGCTGGAAGTGGCTGTGCAGATTGGGCCTGAAATCCTTCAGGTCGCCGTTGTGCGCAAACACCCAGTAGTGGCCCCAGAGTTCGCGCACGAACGGGTGGCAGTTCTCCAGACTCACGACGCCCTGCGTGGCCTTGCGGATGTGCGCGATGACGTTCTTGCTGCGGATCGGATACTCGCGGATCAGCTTGGCGACCGGCGAATCGATGGCGCGTTCGTGGTCCACGAAATGGCGCAGTCCCTTGTCTTCGAAGAACGCAATGCCCCAGCCATCGGTGTGATCACCGGTGTTGCCCGCGCGCTGGGTGAACCCGAGAAACTGAAGCGCACGTCAGTCGGGGTGTTGCAGTTCATTCCTAAGAGCTGGCACATGCGTTGAAGGCTTTCGCGTTTCGGGAGGATACGGGGATTCTGCCCGACGGGTGGCTGCCATAGTACAAAACGCGGACCATCACTCGCTTTTGTCCGGCGGTGGATGCGGCGAGCGCAACCGTGTGGCGGCTGCAAGTGCCACCAGGCACAGCGCGGTCAACAGCACGAAGCACTCGTGAAACGCGATCAGGTGTGCGGCCTTGATGCCGAGCGCGGGGTCGGCCTCGTGCACCTCCATGCGCCACTGCAGCACGATGCCGAACAGGCCCACGCCCGCCGCGCCGCCAAGCATGCGGATGAAGCTGATGGTGCTCGAGCCCTGCGCGATCAGTGATTTGTCGAGCGGACGCATGGCACCCAGATTCAGACTCGGCAGGATGAAGCCAAGGCCGATGCGTCCCACGGCGATGAAGGCGGCCAGCAGCCACAGCGCCGTGCCCGAACCCACGAAGATCATCAGCGCAAACGACAGCGCCAGCAGGCCCAGGCCGATGCTCACCAGCCAGTGCGTCGGCTGTTTGTCGGCCAGACGCCCGACGACGGGAAACGTCAGCGCCAGCACCAGTCCGGCGGGCAGCAGCAGGTTCCCGGCGTAGCTCGCCGACAGGCCGATGCCCATCTGCATGAACAGCGGCAGCAGATAGGTCGAGCCGAACATTGCCGTGCCATAGACGGCCGAGACGATGCAGCCCATCACGAACGGGCGGCAGCGAAACAGGCGCAGGTCCATGAGAGGTCTGCGTCCACGCGCGAGCATCCGCTTTTGCCAGAACACGAACGCCACGAGCATCAGCACCGCGAGCGCGAGCAGCACCAGCGCCGGGCCGCGTGGTTCCTGGTGCAGTTGCGCCATGCCGTTGAGCAGGCACAGCGTGCCGCCCGCGCCGAAGGTAAGGCCGATCCAGTCGAGCCCCGCAGCGTTCTCGCCGACGCTGGCCCCACCGGGCGAGGAGTGCGGAACGAACTTGAGTCCGAGCCACAGCGAGAGCAGCGTGACCGGCACGACCATGAAGAAGGTGCTGCGCCAGCCGAGCAGATCGGTCAGCACGCCGCCGAGCGCCGGGGCAATCGCAGGCGCGAGCACCACGCCCATGCCGAAGAGCCCGCCCGCGCGCCCCTGCTCGTGTGGCTTGAAGGCATGCAGGATGATGACCGCGGGAATCGGCTGGATGATGCCGGCCGCCATGCCTTCGGCCACACGCGAGGCCAGCACTAGCGGGAATTGCACGGCCACGCCACCCATGATCGCGCCGATCATGAGCAGCAACACCGCGCCCATATAGGTTGCGCGGTAGCCGAATCGGGTGAGCAGCCAGGGCGTGGTCAGCATCGACACGGTGGACGCGACCATGAAGCCCGAGGTGATCCATTGCGCGCGGGCCTGACCGAGCCCGAAATAGGCGCTCATCGCCGGAATGGCCACGTTCACGCTGGTCGATGGGATCAGCGAGGCGATGGTGCCCGTGAGCACCGACAACAGCAGAAGCCAGCGGTAGCGTTCGCCATAGCGTTCCCGCAACGCACCGACCGAAGCAGAGCCACTGAAGGTGGCCTGCATGAAACCTCTCATGTCACTGTCGGTCGAGCCAGAGCTTGCCGCCGGTGGCCCAGTTTTCGCGCTTGACGTCGGTGATCAGGATGTCCACGGATTCGGGCGAGCCGCCCAGCACCTCGACGCTCACGCGCGTGATTTCTTCGGCAAGCTTGCGCTTTTGTTCGACCGTGCGGCCTTCCATCATTTCGACGTGGTAGGTGGGCATTTCTGGATCCTTTGCAGAAGTGAAAAACGAGGCCGAATCATATCGGTTGCGAGTGACATGGGCAGGCCGGGCCATACGGCGAGGCAGGCCAGGCGCGACTCAGGCCGATGTCGTCACTGGCCTTGCGCATTGAGGGCAGATGCAGCTTTTGCCCTGTTGCTCGTCGGGCACGCGTGCAAGAGCCTCGGGCGATATGGACTCTTTCATGCACCAGCAACTCTCGGGAGGATAGCCTGCGACAATCGCGCACTCATTGGCCTGACCGCACAGCGGGCAGTGGCTGGTGTCGGAGGCTTCGTGTTCAACGGGGCTCATGGGGTACTTTCGGGTCACAGTGTATCGACTCGGAGTGCCGAATTCACCAAAGCATCTCGAATGATCTTCTACGCCAGTCTGATCGTATTGCCCGTCGCCCTGTGGCTGTGGTGGCCTTTGCTCCAGCGCGAGCGTCGCGGCGCGTTCTGGCTGGCATTTGTCATCACCGCGCTGCTCGGGGCCATGCCAGCGGCGCTGATCTGGGTGATGCGCAACACCCAGATCAGCTATTTCGTGATCGCCCACCTTCAGGTAGTGGCGGGCTGGATGTTTTCGGCGCTGATGCTGGCCTTTTTGCTGGCCGTGCTGCGTGACGTGGTCGGCCTGCTCGGCGTATTCACCCCGCATTCACGCCGACTGTTCACCGCCGTGATCGTGGCCGTGGCGCTGCTGGTGACGGGCTTTGGCGTGACGCAGGCGCTCAAGGTCCCGAGGTGCGCGAGCAGGAAATAGCGCTTGCCGGCCTGCCCGCCGAACTCGACGGCCTGCGGGTGGCGGTGATCGCGGATATCCATGCGAGTCCGATCAACGACGTGCATTACGTGCAGGGCATCGTCAACCGCACGCTGGCGGCAAAGCCCGATCTGGTGGTGTTGCCGGGTGACATGGTCGATGGCGATGCCGGTACGCAGGCGGGCAATATTGCGCCGCTGTCGCAATTGCGCGCGAAATACGGCGTGTTCTCGGCACCGGGCAATCATGAGTATTACAGCGGCTACAACGCCTGGGCGCGCGTCTACCGGTCGCTGAACCTCGGCTATCTGGAAAACCAGACCCGGCGCGTGACGATCAAGGGCCGCACGCTTGCGATCTCGGGAATCGGTGATCCGGCCTATGGGCGGCTGTCGCAACAGAACTCCGATCCGGGCATGCCCGAGGGCCTGCCGCCCGACATCGAGGCCGTCAGGGCCCAGGCCAGGGGCGCGGACTTTCATCTCCTGCTCGCGCACCAGCCCAAGCTCGCGCATGAAAACGCGGCGCATGGCGTTGGCCTCCAGATTTCGGGCCATACCCATGGCGGGCACGTGCTCGGCATGGATCGCTGGCTGGTCGCGCCGGTCAACAATGGCTTTGTACGCGGCGCGTACGACGTGGATCGCATGAAGCTCTTCGTGAGCAACGGCGCGGGTCTCTGGGCGGGCTTTGCGGTGCGGCTCGGCGTGCCGTCGAGCATCGACGTGCTGGTGCTGCGCAGGGCGAGCAATTGACACTTGTTTTGGTAAGAATGGTTTGAATTTGCCAAGGTTTTTCCGATCTGCAGCACGCCATATCGGAGGATGTCGGCCAATGAAAGTTGCAACCAGCGTTTTACGCTCTATTGCCTGCACATACGGTCTTTCCCGGGATTTTCGATAGAGTCGGATCAATGTCCATATTTTCTCAATCGATTTCCAGCCGCCATTTTTCGCGTCGCGACTGGTTGCGGGTGACAGGCATCACTGCCGCTGGCGGTGCCCTGGCGCTGGCGGGTTGCAAGAGCACGCAGATGGTCGGCGGCACCTTCCTGCAACCCTGGCAGGAACATATGGACTGGAAACCGGAGCGCTGGCGCAGCGTCCTTACCGGCATGGTGGAACTCGGATGCGATTCGCTGTTCCTGCAATGGGTGGGCATCGAGGGCGAGGCGTCCCGGACCTGGGAGGCGCGTGGCCGCATGTTGCAGACGCTGCTGGACGAAGCCGGCAAGGTCGGTCTTGGCGTGAACATCGGCCTGCCCTACAACGAGCGCTGGTGGGATGAAATCGACAAATCCGACATCAACGAGGTGTCGGGCTACATGCAGTCCATCGGCAGGAACTCCATCGACTACATGCGCTCGGTCACGTGGCAAAAGCACCCGGCGTTCGAGGGCTGGTACATCCCGTACGAGATCGAGCAGTACCACTGGGGCCCGGCGCAACGGCGCGAGCTGCTTGCGCAATGGCTCAAGCCGTTGTCCGAGGTGGCGATCGAGACCAGCGGCCATGAACCCGCGATCTCCACGTATTACAGCGAAATGGCGAGTCCCGAACTGCTGGCGCAACTGTGGAGCCATCTGCTCGACCGGGTTCGGGTCCGTCCGATGATTCAGGACGGTGTCGGGGTTCACGGCATGAACAACTATGCCAATCTGGAGCCCTTGCATCAAATGCTGCTCAAGCGCGCTGCCCCGTTCGATCTGGTCGTCGAACTGTTCGAGCGCCTGCCGGCCACCGCCAATATGCGGGGCCAGTTCCAGGCGCGCACGGCGGCTGTCACGCGGCTGCGCGATCAATGGAAGGTGGCGCAGGGCTACGGCGCTCAGCGCGTCGTCGCGTTTGCGCTCGAGCCATGGGCCTCGCAGAACACGCCCGAAGGCGTTGCGCTGCGCAGCGTCTGGAAGCTCGATCGCGCGGTGGAACTCAAACAGCAGGCACCGACGCGCTGAAACGTCGGTCAGATGCGCTTGCCGATGATGTCGCGCATGATCTCGCTCGTGCCGCCGAGGATGCGCAGCGCGCGCGCATCGGTCCACGCGCGGCCGATGCCGTATTCGGCCATGTAGCCGTAACCACCGAACATCTGCAGCAGGTCGTCGAGGATGCGGCCCTGCAGTTCCGTGGCGTTCAGCTTGGCGATGGCGGCGGTGACCGGGTCGAGTTCAAGGCGCATGTGTCTGGCCAGGCAATCGTCGAGAAACACGCGCAGCATGGTGGTCTGCGCAATCGCATCGGCGAGCTTGAAGCGCGCGTTCTGGAAATCCACGATGCGGCGGCCAAATGCCTTGCGTTGTTTCACGTAGTCGGCGGTGGCGTCGATCATGCCTTCGAGACTCGCGGCGGCGCGCAGCGCAATGGCGAGCCGCTCCTGCGCGAGTTCGGCGGTGGCGTGTTCGAATGCCGCGTTTTCCGCGCCCAGACGGTTCTCAAGCGGCAGTTGCACGTCGTTGAAAAAAAGCTCGCTGGTGTCCTGCGCATGCTGCCCGATCTTGCGAAGCGGCGCGCCCGAGGTGAAGCCGGCCATGCCGCGTTCCACCACGAACAGCGAGAGCCCGCGCGCGCCAAGTTCGGGCGCCGTGCTTGCGAGCACGATCACGATGTCGGCGTTCGCACCATTGGTGATGAAGGTCTTCACTCCGCTGAGCACATAGTGGTCGTGCTCGCGGCGGGCGCGCGTGCGGATCGCCTTGAGGTCACTGCCCGCGTCGGGCTCCGTCATGGCAATGGCGCCAATCCATTCGCCCGAGGTCATGCGTGGCAGCCAGCGGTCCTTTTGCTCGCGCGTGCCCAGATGCAGGATGTAGGGAGCGACCATGTCCGAGTGGATCGAAAAACCGATGCCCAGACAGTTGGCGCGCGCGATGGTTTCGAGCACCACAGCCGCATGGCCGAAATCGCCGTCATGTCCCCAGGGTGCGGGAATCGCGCAGTTGAGCAGGCCGTTCGCACCGGCCTTGCGCCACAGTTCGCGCGGCGTCACGCCCATGTCTTCCCACTGCGCGTAGAACGGCAGAATTTCCTGCGCCACGAAACGCTGCACCTGTGCGCGCAGCATTTCATGGTCGTCACGAAAGACGGGGCGAGACGCTTGCATGGCTGAGCTGAGTCCCAAAGAGGTATCGGGTGGATTCTGCGTCAAGGCTTGTATCCGTCCGTGGCGCTGCGCTGGCCCTTGAGAGCCGGTTTCGCGGCGCTGCCCGTCAGGAACATGCTGAAGTGTTCGCCGGGCTGGAGTGCGGGCAGGTCAAGCGTGGCCGTGTTGACCGCACCGCAACTTCCCACGAGCGTGGCCTTCACCGGATTGATGGCGCGTGCTGCGGACGCGCCATAGGCCACCGGCGCGAACAGCGGCGTGCCCGCTGGCGAGATGCCCACCTTGCCAGCGGTGCAATCGCTGCTCAGGTTGTAGAAGCGCAGTCCGGCCTTCAGCGCGTCCTGCGTCGCCCCGGCGGAATCGTCGAGTGCCTTGAGCTGCGCGGGATCGTTGGAGGCCGTTGGCAGCAGCGAGGTGAAGCTGTCCGGCGCGACCTTCATCGGCGGACCTGCACGGCCATTGAGCGTGACGGTGAAGTCGGTCTGGCCCTTCACGATGGCGTAGCTCGACGCGACCGTGTTGCCCGTGAGCGTCTGCTCGGGACCGTTGCCGATCTTCACCCGCAGGGGCTCGGCATGCGGGTTGAGCACGCGCACGAACGAAGAGCCTGCGGGCGGTCTTGCGGCGTAGAGTTGTGCGAACGCGCCTTCGGCATGTGCGCTCGATGCGAGTGCCAGGGCGAGCAGTGAAAGTGCGAGTGGCGGGAGGTGTTTCATGCGGCTTGTCCTGTCAGTGGCGCGGGCCGCGTCGCAGACCCGGCGGTGCGGCTTTCGCGGTACATCTGTTCGAGCTTCTTGCGGTCGACCTTCTCGGTCTGCGTGATCGGTAAGCCGTGGCACACGAACAGTTCCGAGGGCACCATGTACGGCGGCACGCGCTGCGCGAGGATGGTCTTCCAGTTCTTGATTTCGGTGTACGGCGGATGCAGGCCGGCCGGCCCGCCATGATCCGGCTCGACGAAGCCGATCATGCGCACGATCACGCCGTCGGGCCGCCTGAGCGCGATGGCCGCACCGGCGCGCACGCCCGGCAGGAGCGCGAGCGCGGCATCGACTTCGGCAAGCTCGATGCGGTAGCCGTGCATCTTGATCTGATCGTCGCGCCGACCACGGAAGGTGACCAGGCCTTGCGCGTCGATGTCGCCGACGTCGCCCGAGCGATAGCCGCGTTTTCCCTCGCGCGTGAACATGCGCGTTTCGTTGAGATCGGGGCGATTCAGATACCCGCGCATCACATGATCGCCCGCGATGCAGATCTCGCCGTTGTCGATGAACACGTCCGCATAGGGCTTGGCGCGGCCAATCGGAAACGGCAGCGGCGCGCTCTCGCGCAGGGCCGCATCGATCTCCACCCAGGTGGTCGAGCAGGTGGCCTCGGTCGGGCCGTAGGAATTGATGATGCGCACTTCGGGAAAGCGCTCCCAGAGTGCTTCGGCCATGGTCGGTGTGAGCGATTCCGCGCCGAACACGAAGGCCTTCAGATCGGGCAGATGCGTCGCGTTGAAACTCGCGCCGAGCATCTGCTGGCGCACGAACGAGGGCGTCGAAGCCCAGACCGACACGCGCGTGTGGGCCAGATAGGCAGCGAACGCGGCATCGTCCTCGATGGTCTCGCGCGCGCAAAGCGCCACGGCACCGCCGCAGGCGAGCGCGCCCACCCAGTTGAACAGCGAGAAATCGAAGCTGAACAACATCTGGTCCATGAACACCGGCGCCTCGCCGAGGTTCAGGCAATCGCGGATCCAGCTCGCAAACAGGCCCATGCTCTCGCGTCCGATCTGCACGCCCTTCGGATCGCCCGTGCTGCCCGACGTGAACATGATGTAGGCCACGCCCTTTTCCTCCAGCTCCAGAGGCTCGTGGCCGGTGGGCAGAAAGCGTTTTTTCTGCGTGTCGTAGACCAGTGAGGCATTCACCAGTTCGGTGATGCGCTCCGCACGTGCCTGCGGGTTGATCACGTCAATCGGCACGAACGGCACGCCAAGACGCAGACAGCCGAGCATCGCGACGACGAAGTCGGCCTCCTTGTGGCCAGTGATCACGAGCGGCAGATCGGCGTGCGCGCCGGCTTCGAGGGCGGCGATCATCCAGACGTCCACGGCCGTGCGCAGGGCCTGCCAGCTCAGCTCGCCGCTGGCATCGTGAATCGCCGCGTCGCGCGGGTTCTCGGAGAGTTCGAGGAACTCGAATAGGTCGAAGTCAAACCGCATGTCAGTCTCCTTGCGCGGGGCGCCGCAACTCGGCGGCAACCGCTGGTGTCGCCCTTGTCGGCGAACCCGTCGTCACACCTGTGCGCGGGCCTGTATGTATTGCGCGAGCGTCTGCACCGATTGCAGATGCACGTCGATTTCCGAGGGCGGAATCTTCACGCCGAATTCGCGCTCGACGGCGAGCGTGACGTCGACCGCAGACAGCGAATCGACGAGGCCCGAATCGATCAGCAGCGTGTCGGCGTCGACCGGCGTCATGATGATCCCCTCGATCAGCGAAGCGGCCCTGGATTCAATTTCGTTCATGCTCATGATGATCTCCTATTTCAAACAACGGGTTGGTTCAGAACTGAAAGTAAAGGAAACGCGTTTCCTTGTGGACGTTGGCAACGCACAGCGCGAGCAGCAGCAGGGTCACGAGCATCCAGCCGATGCTTGGCCGCCAGCTCAGGCCTGCAATGGGGTTCTTGAGCGTCTTGAACAGCGCGGGCGAGTAGCGGCCCAGAATCTGGTGCGCGTTCGGCGTGAACCACGCGATAGAGAGCAGCAACGCGATGTAGACGCCCTGCATGTGGTGGCCGATCAGGAGCCGCCACGCATCGCCCGGCGGCAGACCGATGGCGTAGGAGAGCGACTCCAGGCTCTCGAAGCCGCGCATTCCAAACATGCCCTCGATCAGTGACCAGGCCTTGGGCATGCCGTCCGCGCGGAAGAACGCCTGGCCGATGAGCACGGCGGCGAAGGTGATCAGCACGCAGGCGATCTGCGTGGCAAGGCTGGTGTGACGCTGCGCTGCGGGCTTCTTGCCGACGACGAAGATGCGCCAGCCATGATTGATCGACAGGCACAGGCCGTGCCAGATGCCGAACACCAGGTACTGCATGCCCGCGCCGTGCCAGACGCCTGCGAGTCCCATGGTGAACAGCGTCGGCACGATGATGGTGGCCGCGAAACCGCCCGGTGATCTGGCTGCGCCCGAGCCCACCGTCATGCCGCGCTTCTCGCGGGCGCGCGAGATTGCCATCGCGACCGGATAGTACAGATACGAGGTCAGATAGCGCGTGAGCGTGATGTGCCAGCGCGCCCAGAAATCAACGATGCTCGCGGCCTTGTAGGGGGAGTTGAAGTTGAGCGGAAACGCGATGCCAAACATCTTCGCGAGGCCGAGCGCCATGTCGGAGTAGCCCGAAAAATCGAAGTAGATCTGCAGTGCATAGCTCAGGCTCGTGGCCCATGAACCCCAGAACTGCAAATCATCGGGCGAGGCAAATCCCGCATCGGCATAGGGCGCGATGCCGTCCGCGAGAAGCACCTTCTTGGCGAGGCCGATGACGAACAGCACGCCGCCAATCGACAGGTTTTCGGCCTTGAACCGGTAGTTGGCCGGATCGGCAAACTGCGGAATCATCTCCTTGTGGTGCAGGATCGGGCCAGCGATCAGGTGCGGGAAGAAGGTCACGAACAGCACATAGCTCAGAAAGCCCTTTTCCTTGACGAGGCCGCTGCGGCAATCGAGCAGAAATCCGATCTGCGTGAACGTGAAGAAAGAGATTCCGAGCGGCAGGATCAGCGTGTCCATCGCGCCATGCGCAAGGCCCCAGTCGCTGAGGAAATTGAACAGCGCAGCGAAATACTTGTAGTGAAAGAGCACCACCAGATCGACGATCACGCCCACGCTGGTGACCAGCAACTGCCTGCGCGGTGAACCCGCAAAGTGCAGGATCAGCAGGCCGATGACGTAGTTGAACAGGATCGAGCACGCAAGCAGTGCAACGAACTGCGGGTTCCACCAGCCGTAGAAGATGAACGAGGACACGCACAGCCAGAACGCCGCCAGCCGAAGGCTGATGCGGCCCGCCGCGTAGTAGCCCATGAGCGCGATGGGTAGGAACAGCAGCAGAAAGAGGTAGGAATTGAACAGCATGGTGCGCTAACGGAGGGCGGTGTTGGCGGACGCGAGAACGGGTGCCGTGATCTGCCTGAGGGTGTTCTTCTCGTCTTCGGTCAGCGGCAGTGACATGGTGTTTTCGGAGAACTCCCAGATCACCAGCCGCAGGCTTTGCGGCCAGCGTTCCGCCTGCGCCAACGCCTTGAGCATCGCACCGGAGAACTGGCCACCATCCATGCTGAGGTTCCACACCTCGCGCCCCAGATCGTGGCCCAGCCATTCGGCGAAGTTGCTGCGCAGGCCGTTGGAGCTGCCCGCAAGCAACACCTCGACGGGCGGCGTATCGTCGAGCAGGCCGCCGCTGCGCACGGGCGTGATGGTCTGGGCCGCGACGTGCTCGATCTCGGGCCGCCAGCCCTCGGGCGCATCCTTGAGGCCGGAGAGCACCAGCAGATCGCCCATGCGCGCCTCGGGCGGCGTGGGCGCGGAAATGTCGAAGCGCTGATCACCGCGCGCGCCAAGCAGCGCCAGCGCGCCCGCGGCAACGGCCTGCGCCGCGCGCCTGGCACCTGCCGGATTCATGTGCACGTCGGTGCGGAAATACATGTCTTCTGGTTGCGCTTCGAGCACGCTGCGTAGATCGACGAACGGGATCGCATCTGCGGCCAGAGTTCGGCGCAACTGGTCGTAGCGTGCATGCAGGGACGCCGTCATCGTGCGACCGCACAGATGTTCGTTTTCCACGCGCGCCTTGTCGGGCACGGCGACCACCAGCATCTGCACCTTGTGCGACTGCAACTGCCTGCGCCAATGCGCAATCAACTGCAGGCGCTGGCTCACGACATCGGACGCCGCGCCGGGCTGCACGCGCAGGCCGTCGTGATAGAACATCCACTGCGGGCAGCCGAGCACCACCTTCTCTCCCAGATCACCAAGCAGGCGATAGCGCGCGGCGGCGCTGGCCATCTCGATCCAGCTTTGACCCGGCAGGCGCAGCGACTGATTGATGGCCGTCTCCGCACTGCCGTTCAGCCACGCGTCGCGCGTTGTCTTCTCGGGCCGGAGTTGCACATGGCTGAGCGACCACAGTCCCACCACCAGTCCCGCGACCAGCAACACCATCCACACGATGGCGCTGGTGCGATGACTCGGCGCGGGCGCGTCGGTGGATGCGGGCTTGGCGTCGCGCGGGTTCATGACGTCGTGCCCCCGAGCGCGCGGGTGATGCGCTGCGTCCAGGTGTCCGCGGGCATCACGGATGCGCTGTCCCACAGGCCTGCGGCGTCGGGTCCCTGATTGAAGCTCGGCTCGAACATCTGCCACACCAGCACCTGCGGCTTGTGCTGTTTGAACGCGGGCGATTCAAGGTATTCGAGCAGCATCACCCACGGACCGATATTGCCGGGTTTCCAGTTCAGCGACACGGGCCGGTCGAGCAGGCTGGAGAGCTTTTGGGGAAAGCCGAAATACGGCTGGACCATGCTGTGGCCGGTGACGTGTACCGGCGCCGGTGCATCGTCGAGCAGGCTTTGTCACTCGGCCTGACGGCGCACGGTGTAGATCTCGCGCCCGACCTGCTTTTTCTCGTCGGGCGAGAGGAACAGCTCGGCGAGATCGCCATAGCGGCGCTCCTTGGTGAGCGCGCCGAGCGGCGTGCCCGAGCCTGGGTTGCCCGCCAGTTCCGGCTTGACCTTGCGGATCAGATCGGCCGTGCCCTGGGCGGTGGCATCGGCGGCCTCCAGTGTCCAGTGCTGGTCCGTGCGATAGAACACGTTCGCGCCGCTGGCACTGACCTTCTTCATGACGGCCAGATCATCGAAGCTGGCGATGCCGGCGCCCCGCAGCTTGTCGAGAATGAGCGCGTAGCGCTGCTGCACCGCGGGGCTGATGGTCGTGCTCTCGGGCAGCTTGTCGCTGTAGAAATGCACCTTGTCGGGCAACAGCAGCACAACCAGTTCGATGCCCGCTTCCTTGAGCAGTTGGTGCGCGCGCTCGATCAGTTTGACGTTGCGGTCGATGCCGCTCGCGTCCACCTGCGTCAGGCTGCCCCAGCCCGCGAACAGCCAGCCGTCCTTGCCCTTGATGACCAGCGACGAACCATTGTCCTGCGCCCAGCCACTGCGCGCGCTGGCGAGCAGGCTGACGGCGGCACCGGCCCATTGCATCGCACGGCGCCGTGTGCATGGCAGTGGGAAGGCGGCTTCGGTAGGGGGCAACGTTTTCATCTCTGACTCCTCGAACGGGTGAAATTCCTGTGATCCATTTCCGGGTGTTGGGTGGCTGAGCTCAGTACCACATCGAGAGGCTCATGAACCAGCCCTTGGCGCGGTCGGCCTCGCCGCCGCCCAGGTTGGTGCGGTACTGCACTGTCCAGTCGACATAGGAGCGCGGCGCGTGGTAGCGGTCCTCGCGGAATGCGTAGCGCACGCTCATGCCAGCGCCTCCGCCCGCCGACCAGGTCGATCCGTTGCCGAGCACGCGCACGGTTTCGTCGAATCCGGGAACGTGTGCGCGGTAGTTCTGGCGCTGGTAGTCCAGGGCCAGCACGAGGTGCGGAAACAGCATCAGGCGATCGCTCACTGCGTCGATGCGAAAGCTCCGGCCCGCGCGTGCTTCGGCATTGGCAAACCATTGGTCGCGGCGATACTTGCCGCGCTGGCGTTCTCCGTTCGCGCCGGTGTTCTGGTCGCGCATCCAGAAGTCGGCGGACAGGTCTTCGCGGTAGTAGCCGCCCTGCACGTAGCCTTCCACGGTGAACCAGCTCGGCACGTCAAAACGCAGGCCCGTGCCGTGATAGAAGCCGTAGGTGGCATAGGCCAGCCAGCCGCCGCTGCTCGCGTTGGCGTCGAACAGGATCGACTGCGCATTGCCGACGACGGGCGCGCCCGGTTGCGCCGGATCGCGACCGCTGAGCTGGCAGCGCAGATCGGCAGACGCGGGCGTGATCGAGCCGGACCGCGTATTCGAGCCCAGCAGAAAGCGCCGCTCGAGGCCGAAGGTGAGCGCGTAGTCGGTCGATGGAGTGAAGCGCAGGCCCAGCGATCCGATGGTGGTCGGCAGACCCGACACGCCATCGTTTCTCGCCGCATTGATGGGTGCCGGGCGACCGGTGCAGGGATCGACGATGGTCTGCTCGCCGGTGGTGGACGAGCCGCCGTGCAGCGTGCTCATCACGCGACCATAGACCTCGAAGACCTGCGTGGAGCTGTTGAGAAATTCGGGCGGCCGCCAGTAGACGTCGGCCATGCCGAAGACCGAATCCGATCCCGTGGTGACCGGTGTTCCGTTCAGCCCCGAACCGGCGGGCCGCGCGCCGCGATAGCTCGTGGACACCGATGCACCCCATTCGCGGGACAGCCCGGAGATCGCGCCGCGCGTGTTGTAGCGCTGGCCGCGATCAAGTTCGAGTTCGTTGGTGTCGCTCTGGTCGATGGCCTGCTTGAGCGTGGCGACCGCCTCGGCCTTGCGACCGGTGCGTGCGAGCGCGTAGCCCTCGTCGAGGATCGCGAGCGCAGGTGCCTTGCCGGTGGCGCGCGCGGCGCGGAAATCTTCGAGCGCGAGTTCGGGCTCTTTTCTGCGCTGATGGATGTAGGCGCGCTGCATGAGCAGACCGGCGTCGTCGGGCGTGGCCTCGAGTTCGGTGGCGATGCGCTGCATCGCCTGCTCCTGCTGCTGCGTGTTGCCAGCGGCCAGCGCGACGGTGAGCAGACGGTGCATGGCGGGGCTGTCCGGGGACTGCTCCACCGCCTTCTGCGCCTGAATGATGGCCTCCTGATAGTCCTGCTTGCCATACGCGGCATAGGCCTTGGCGCTCGCGGTGCTGGCACCGTCTGCGGGCCTGAGATCGCACACCGAACCATAGGGCGTGAGGCGGCAATCCTGCGCGGGCGGCGGGTAGCTCGCGGCGGTGATTTCCTGCGGCGGGGGTTCGCGGCTGGCGATCTTTTTCAGGCGCTCGGCAACCGCCTTGTCGTTGGCGTCAAGCGGCGCGACCAGCGTCTTTGCGCGCTCGTAGTCGCCAGCAACGAGTGCGGCATCGGCGGCGATCAGGCGCAGGCTGGCGCGCTGTTCATCCTCCAGCCAGTCCTGCGCAATGGCCTCGTCGAAGTCCTTGTTGGCCAGCGCCGTCTTGCCCTGAAACTGGCGGAAATAGGCGCGCATCACAAGCGCCGTGGTGTCCTCGTCGTCCTGCTGAAGGGCCTCGGTCGCGGCGGTCTCGCCGTCGGCGATCTGGCGGTTGAGCTGCAATGCGGTCATCAGCAGCAGTCGATGACTCTGGGTGTCCGGCGACAGCGCGACGGCTTCACGTGCGAAGCCGACGGCCTTCGCGCCATCGAAAGCAATCAGTGCCTGATAGGCCGAAACGGCGGGCGCGACGGACATCGATTTCCTGAGCGCCTGCTTGCGCGCAACCAGATCCTGCCTGTTGGGCGTACCCAGCGCAATCGCCGTGTCGGCCGCGTCAATGGCGGCTTGCAACTGCTTCTGCGCCTCGAGCGCGGTGATCCACAGCAGCGCCCAGGTGCCCTGCGAGGGATCGATGCGCAGCGCCTGTTCGGCGAGCTTGGCGCTCGATTCGTATTGCTGTGCGTTGTAATCCGCAAAGGCCTGGGTGGCGATCGGAAAGCCTTGGCGGAATGCGGCGCTCTGCGTCTCGCCAGCGTCGCCGCCGCCGCCTTTCAGATTGCTTTTGGCCTGCGTGAGTTCGTCCGATTGAAGTCCGCCCGCTTGGGCATTGTTCACCGCTTCGAGCGCCTCGGCGTTCTTGCCCTGCTTTTGCAGCGCGTAGATCAGCAGCATGCGCAGACGCAGCACGTCGGGACGCATGGCGATGGCACGGCGCGCGAGCTGCTCCGCCTGCGCATAGCGCTTGGCGTTGTAGGCGGCGAATGCCTGGTTCGCGAGCTTGAACACCGGGCCTTTGAGCGCGGCCTGTGCTGTGTCCGGCGCAGCGGCGGGCGCGGCCACGGCGGTGCCGCCCGCAAGCGCGATCAGCGTGGCGGCGGCGATGCTGGTGAGCCGGGCATTCATTGGCTCGGCTCCGGCATCAGCGGCGCTGGGCGCGAGACCTCTTCGACGTAGCGCTGGTACGAGATCGCTTCCTCCAGCGTGCTTTCGTCGAGGTAGTCGTGCTGCAGCAAAATTTCGCCGAGCTTCAATCCCACCTGCTGCTGGCGGTTCAGCGCGATGGCGAGCTGCGCCTCGTCGATCACCTTCCAGCTCATGAGCAACTCACCGAGGCTCTGGCGCTGCTGCACGAGCTGGTCGGCGGACGGGAAGTCGTGCATGGTCTTGTCCCACGCAAGGCGCTTGCCCGTGATGAGGTGCGCTATGAACAGTTTCCAGGCGCGCGCGGCGGCCATGGCGTTGATGAAGTTGCCGATCACCATGCGCGGCGCGGAGAGCAGCGCGTGCTCCCAACCATAGAGCCGGTTGACGAAGATCGCGCGTTGCAGGGTACGCAGCAGCAGCGCGATGCCGTTGAGCACGATCAGCGTGCCGACCCAGCCGCGCGGCGAGAACTCGGAGGGGAAATAGGTCTGCCACCAGCCCATGCGATCGGCGAACCAGAAGGCCAGAAAGTTCAGCAGCAGAAAGTACCCGGCGATGGCGATGAACGAGGTGACAAGGCCCTTGCGATCACGGAACAGCAGGTATTTGGTGGCGAGCGATCCCTTCCAGCCCACCTGCGTCCAGCCCTGCAGCCCGATGCCCAGCGTCCAGCGCGCCTTCTGGCGGTACGCGGTCTTGAAGGTGTTGGGGAAATATTCGCGGATGTCGAGCGGCAGCATCTGCGTGACCTCCTTCTGCGGGCCGAGTCCGAACCAGGATTTGCGGCGCGAGGTGCGCTCCACCGGAAAGCGCCCGAAGATCTGCTTCATGCCCATGCGCGACAGGCGCGCTCCGATGTCGTAGTCTTCGGTCAGCGTGTCGGTGTTGAACGGCTGGTTGTTGGTCTGGCTGGCGAGATACTCCATCGCCCGGCGCGAGAAACAGGTGCCCACACCCGCCGACGGCACCATGCGAGACATGCTCTCGCGCACAACGAGATCCTTGGTATGCCATTCGGCAAATTCGTCCATGTAGGTGCCCGCGACCAGTTCATACCAGTGGCGTTCGATGGAGGCCACCGGCAACTGGATGAAGTCCACGCGCGGCAGCAGGTAGTTGTAGTACTTGAGTTCGAGCGGATGCAGCAGGTCTTCGCTGTCATGCAGGATGACACCCGCGAACGGGGCGCTCTGGCGTTCGTTTTGCTGGAAGATGGCCTGGATGATCCAGTTCAGGCAATCGGCCTTGCAGGTGGGGCCGTCGTGCGGCACCTCGACACGGATCAGTTGGCGGTAGCGTCGGCGCATGCGCTCGACCTCGTTGCGGGTGCGATCATCGTTCTGGTAGGTGCCTACGAAGATCATGTAGTTCTTGTATTCGAGCGTGTTCACCATGCTCTCGAGCATCAGCGCGATGACGTCGTATTCGAGCCAGGCCGGAACCATGATGGCCAGCGGCTGTTCGGGCACGGCGCGAAGCGCCTGACTGGTGAGCGGCGGATAGCGGCGCATGATGAAGCGCCGGTAGGCCTTGCGAATCCAGAACCAGGCATCGACGAACAGATCATCGAGGCTCGAGAGCAGGATCACGACCGCCACCACCACGCCCGCGATTTCGAGCCAGTGGTAGTAGTCCGCAAGCAGGTACGGAACATAGTGCGACGGCATCATGGCGAGCCCTCCGTATGTGTTGTCTTGTTGCGCGCCCTGCGTGCGGCGAAGGTTGCGGCGGCCAGCAGCAAGATGAACAGGATCAGCGCGCCGAGCGTGACCGGCACGCCCCAGGAAAACAACGAACGCCACTCGTACATCGGGCCGGCGGTGTTGGCGTCGGAGGCATGCACGACCGAGCCCGAGGCGTTGATCCAGGCGACCTCGGAGTTCGGCCCGAGCAGGGCGAGTTGCCCGTGGTTGACCAGCAGCCCCGTGGGCTTGATCGCGGCCCTGGCTTCGCCCATCGGATACCACAGCAGTCCGGCCTGATGACCGGCCGTCACTGCTTGCACGGCGCTGACGTCGGTGGTGGGTTTCCAGGGCAGGTCGTCGATTGAGCGGTCGCGAAACGCCACGCGGTCGCCGAGCAGGTTCACGCTGCGATTGGTGCCCGGCAGGGCCACGTCGAGCGCGACAAAGGTGCGTGCGGGTGTGTAGGGCTGGTTCTTTTCGACCAGCACCAGTTGCGCGGAATGGGCCGACAGATTGGCCGCGACCGCCATGCGGATCGCATTGCTCAGACCCGGTCGCACGTGCACCAGATAGTCCCTCGGCACCGCGAGTTCGGCGCTCAGCCCGAGATGCGGGATCAGATCTGCGAACGTCGGATTGCGGGGCAGCGCGGTCTGGCGCGGAGCGTCGAAACGCACGTCCAGTTGCAGCGCCGTGGTCGGTACGGTGAGCGCCTGCTTGCAATCGCCTTCAGGCGCGTTCTGCTCAAGCGACACCTGCAGCAGATTGATGTCGCTGAGCGCATAGACGGGGATGTCGGCACTCAGCGTGTCACGCTCGCTGCCGGCACTGAGTCTGCTCGCAGCCAGCAGAACGCCGTTCCAGCGCAACGCGCCCACGGGATACTGTGATTTCGTCTGCGCGGGAATCAGAAAACTCGCGCTGACATGGGTGGGCGTGTGGCTTGCGCCGGTGGGCGGCAGCAGCGCAAAGCTCGCGCTCCAGTTCTCCGGTGCCTGCACCGCAAACTGCGACGATGACGTGGGGCTGTCGGGCCGCAGGATCGGGTGGTTGGCCTGCTGTTCGGGCAGGCGGGCAGCGCCGTCGGCAACGGCGCTCAGCGCCAGCCAGCCGGGCTTGTCACTGATGGCGGCGACCTGTGCCGCGCTGCCCACGGCCACCGCCCATGCAGGATGCGCGCCGAACGCCATGCGTGCCACGGGAGCGCTCAGCGCAGCCTCGCGCGCAAGCGGCATCTTCTGATCGCGCCAGCGCTGAAACACGGCGAGCGCGTCCGCATCGGTGATCTGGTTGTGCAGTGCGTCGAGCGCCTGGGCGATCTGGCTTTGCAGTTGTCTGTCGACCACCACCACGTCGGCGAGCGTGCTGCCCGCATCGAGCATCAGCAGCGCGCCGATCTCGGCGGGGTCTTCGATCGTGTGCTGTTCCTTGGCGTCGCTGAGCCCCGCGAACGCGCGCAGCGCGGCGAGCGACGGTGGAATGCTGAGCGCGCGCGTATCGACCTTGTCGCCCACGCGCGGCAGCGTATGAATCGACGCGGGACGACCGAGCCGCGCCATGGCGACGCCCACGCGCCATGCGGTGTCGAACGCCTCGGCGCTCAATGGCGGCGCGGCCACCATGAGGAATGGTTGTTCGGGCAGTGCGGCAACCGCCTGCGCACTCCATGCTTGCTCGAGGGGTGGCAGGGAAGCAGCGACCGGATAGTACGAAAGATAGCTGGCGGACTTCAACGCGACGGCACCGGCGGGCCTTGCGTCGCAGGCGGTCTGCGGAGCCGGCGCCACCTGCATGCCGAGCCGCGTGGCCGTGGCGGCCGGGTTCAGCGGCAGTGACGTGCGCAGCAACTGGTCGGGTTGAGCCGGTGTGGCGGCCTGCACGGGTTGCGCGGCTCCGTTGAGCGTGAATGCCGGTGCCGGTTGGTTGGCCGGAGCGACCACCTGAAGCGAGCGCGAGAGCTGCGACGGGTGTGCCGGAAAGTAGAACTCCTGCAGCGATCCCGCAGGCACGTTGACGGCGTTGCCCGGCATGCCCATCGTCGCGAGCGAGATGCGACGCTCGAAGCGCTGGCCCTGGGTCAGCAATTGGAGATCATTGCTCAGCGTGCTGGCCTGCGCGAGCGTGCCGGTCAGCAGCAGCGCCATACCGCCGAATCCCCATGGCATGCGCCGCCATGCAGGGGCCCGGGGGGTTCGCGACTGAAGAAGTCTCGGTGCAGACATGAAATGCCTCGCGCTCGCGCTTACGGGGCGGTGATGATTGGCGCAGCCGCACCCGAGGGGCGGGTATCGAGCCCTCGACCTGCACGCCAAACTCCTCAAAGCCGCGCCCCAGCAGCGCGGCGACGATGCGTGCCGATGCATGGCCATCGCCATAGGGGTTGATGCGCCGCGAGAATGACGCGTGATAGGCGTCGTCGTCGAGCAGGCGCGATACCGCGTCGATGATGCGTTCACTGCGCGTGCCCACGATGGCGACCGTACCGGCTGCGACCGCCTCGGGGCGCTCGGTGACGTCGCGCATCACCAGCACCGGCTTGCCGAGGTAGGGCGCTTCCTCCTGCACGCCACCCGAATCGGTGACGATGATGTGCGCGCGCTGCATCATCCAGACGAAATCGAGATAGTCGAGCGGTTCGATCAGATGGATGCGCGGCGCATCACCGAGCGTGGACATGACCACCTCGCGCACGGCGGGGTTCAGGTGCACGGGTAGACGATCTGCACGTCCTCGCGCTCGGCAAGCTGCGCGAGCGCCGCGCAGATCGAGCGGAAGCCATCGCCAAAGCTTTCACGACGATGCCCGGTCACGAGCACCATCTTGCGCGACGCGTCGATCCACGGATAACGGGCGGCGAGTTGGTCAGACAGCGCGTGGTCGCGCTGCAGCCTGTCGCTGGTGGCGGCGAGCGCATCGATCACGGTGTTGCCGGTCACGTGAATGCGTCCGTGCAGGTGTTCGCGCAGCAGGTTGGCCCTGGACGTCACGGTCGGCGCAAACATCCATTCGCTCACGCTGTCAACGACGCGGCGATTCATTTCCTCGGGAAACGGCATGCTTAGATTGCCCGTGCGCAGACCGGCTTCCACATGCCCCACGGCAACGCGGCGATGAAACGCGGCCAGCGCACAGGCACAGGCCGTGCTGGTATCGCCGTGCACCAGCACCACGTCGGGCTGCACCTTGGCCAACACTTCGTCCACCCCCGTCACGGCGCGCGCGAACAATCCGTTGAGCGTCTGGTTCGGCTGCATCACCGCGAGATCGAAGTCGGCCTTGATCTGAAAGAGCTGCATCACCTGATCGAGCATCTGGCGATGCTGCCCGGTCACGCAGACCAGGCTTTCGATGCCGGGCTCGACGGCAAGCGCTTTCACGAGCGGAGCCATCTTGATGGCCTCCGGACGGGTACCGAATACGGAAAGAATTTTCATCATGGCCTCCGGTTGCTGTTGGGCAACCCCTCCCTGCTGCTGACCCCTCTTGCCATGCCGTAGGTGGCGCATGGGAGAAGGTGTTCGATTCACACCCGACCGGATGGAAACACTAATTGAAATCTATTGGACTGATGAGTTCAATAGTCTGTATTGTTAATCAATGACAGGACTACGCAACAGGGAGGACGGCGGTTAATGTGTCAATTTATTGATTTTGTAATTTCATAAGACACATTTGGTCAGCTTCTGAGATCGTCGACTGGGTCAATCCTGTTTTACTTTTGATGGTAGTGAATACTCACATCGGAGACTGATTGGTTGACCGATGTCAAGATTTGGATGTACGTCGATCTGAGTGTTTTTACGTAGTTTGTGCCTTGGAAACATTTTGAAATGCTGTTTTTGGGGGATGGCTTCGGGACATTGCTTGCAATGGACTGTCACGGGCGTGAATGAAACGCCGCGGCTGTATCGAATGACGACGTTCTGGTGCGGCTTGGCGACACGCAACGAAAAAAGCCCGCTGCGAACAGCGGGCTTCCTGATGTTGACGGCTTGAGGCTTGCGTTACTTCGCGTTGGCCTTCACCTTGAGGCGCCATGCGTGCAGCAGCGGCTCGGTGTAGCCCGAAGGCTGATCCACGCCCTTGAACACCAGGTCTAGGGCGGCCTGATACGCGGCACCCTGCGGATTCTTCTCGAGGCTGACATAGGACGCATCGCCCGCGTTCTGCCCATCCACCACCTTGGCCATGCGGGTGAACGTGTCGCGCACTTGCTGCTCGGTGACGATGCCGTGCAGCAGCCAGTTGGCGATGTGCTGGCTCGAGATGCGCAGCGTGGCGCGGTCTTCCATCAGGCCGACGTCATGGATGTCGGGCACCTTGGAGCAGCCAATGCCCGCATCGACCCAGCGCACCACGTAGCCCAGAATGCCCTGCACGTTGTTGTCGAGTTCCTGCTGTATTTCGGCGGCGGTCCACTTCGGGTCCTGGGCGACCGGAATCTGCAACAGGTTCGCGAGGATGTTGTCGCGCTCCGCGTCGGCACTGGTCTTCTCGAGTTCCTTTTGCACGTCTTCGACACTCACCTGGTGGTAGTGCAGCGCGTGCAGCGTGGCACCGGTGGGCGAAGGCACCCAGGCGGTGTTGGCACCGGCATTGGGTGGGCGATCTTCTGTTCGAGCATGGCCTTCATCAGATCGGGCATGGCCCACATGCCCTTGCCGATCTGTGCGCGGCCACGCAGGCCCATGGTGAGGCCGACGAGCACGTTGTTCTTTTCATAGGCCTGCAGCCAGGCGCTGGTCTTCATCTCGCCCTTGCGGACCATCGGGCCCGCTTGCATGGCCGTGTGCATCTCGTCGCCGGTGCGGTCGAGGAAGCCGGTGTTGATGAAGGCCACGCGCGCCGGTGCTGCGGCGATCGACGCCTTCAGATTCACGCTGGTGCGGCGTTCCTCGTCCATGATGCCGAGCTTGACGGTGTTCTCGGGCAGGCCCAGGAGCTTTTCGACGCGGCCAAACAGCTCGTTGGCAAAGCCGACCTCGGCCGGGCCATGCATCTTCGGCTTGACGATGTAGACGCTGCCGGTGCGGCTGTTGCGCAGGCCGTTGGCACCGTTGCCCTTCAGGTCGTGCATGGCGATGGCGGTGGTCACGACGGCGTCCATGATGCCTTCGGGAATTTCCTTGCTGTCCGCGCCCCACAGGATGGCAGGGTTGGTCATCAAATGACCCACGTTGCGCAGGAACATCAGCGAGCGGCCATGCAGCTTGAGTGGTTTGCCGTCCGCGCCGGTGTACTCGCGGTCGGCATTGAGGCCGCGCGTGATGGTCTTGCCGCCCTTGTCGAAAGACTCGGTCAGCGAGCCCTTCAGAATGCCCAGCCAGTTGCGGTAGCCGAGCACCTTGTCGTTCGCATCGACGGCGGCCACGGAATCCTCGAGATCGAGGATCGTGGACACGGCGGCTTCCACCACCACGTCGGACACGCCGGCCGCATCCGTCTTGCCGATCGGTGTTGTGTCATCGATGCGGATGTCGATGTGCAGGCCGTTGTTCTTGAGCAGCACCGACGACGGCGCAGCGGCACCGCCCTGGTAGCCGACGAACTGCGCCGCATCCTTGAGACCGGTGGTCGATCCATCCTTGAGCATGACCTCGAGCTTGCCATCAGCGACCTTGTAGGCCGTGGCGTCCTTGTGCGAGCCCTTGGCAAGCGCCGTGGCCTGGTCCAGGAAGTTGCGAGCGAATTCGATCACCTTCGCGCCGCGTGCCGGGTTGTAGCCCTTGCCTTTTTCCGCGCCGCCTTCTTCGCCGATCACGTCGGTGCCATAGAGCGCGTCATACAGCGAGCCCCAGCGCGCGTTGGCGGCGTTCAGTGCGTAGCGCGCGTTGAGAATCGGCACGACGAGTTGCGGCCCGGCGATTTTGGCCAGTTCGGCATCGACGTTGGCGGTGGTGGCGCGAGCATCCTTGGGCGGCTCGACCATGTAGCCGATCTTCGTGAGGAAGTCGCGGTAGGCGGCCATGTTGGTGATCGGCCCGGGGTTGGCCTTGTGCCAGGTGTCCAGTTCCTTCTGCAGACGGTCGCGCTCGGCGAGCAGGGCGGCGTTCTTCGGTGCGAGGTCGCCAACGAGCAGGTCGAACCCCTTCCAGAATGCAGCGGCCTCAACGCCGGTGCCTGGCAGAACTTCCTTCTCGATGAAGCTGTGCAACTCGGGAGCAACTTGAAGGCCGTGAACGGCAATGCGATCGGTCATGGTGGTGTCTACCTCTACCTTGAATTACTGGAAGCCTTCGATGCCGCTGATTCCATCGGGCATCGTCATGTGTCACTGTATTGGGAACTGTTTGTCCGATCAATTACGCGAAACGCGTTTTATTTGTGACTTTTGTGCATTGAATCGACGGAGCGGGTGCGGGTTTGGTTGCCCTATAGGCGTGTCTGAATGATGAATTGCGCTTGTTCACAATAGATGACAATCGAAATCGCCTATCTAAGTGACTGGTTGATACAAGTCAGAACTGATTCTATACAATCACTATAAGGCGCTATTAATCAACAGCGACCGTTTTAAAACCGAAACTGATAGGGGTACGAAAAATGGCAAATCTCAACGAAAGCCTGCAAGATCTGATGTCGATGGAAGGCGCAATGTGCGCTGCCGTGGTGGACTACAACAGCGGCATGATGCTGGGCAGCATCGGTACCGGCGTGGATCTGGAACTGGCAGCCGCCGGCAACACCGAAGTGGTGCGCGCCAAGATGAAGACAATGAAGGCGCTGGGCCTGAATGATTCGATCGAAGACATTCTGATCACCCTGGGCAAGCAATACCACATCATTCGCCCTTCGTCGAAGCTGGCAGGCATCTTCATCTATTACGTGCTCGACAGCAGCCGCGCCAACCTGGCTCTGGCACGTCGCAAGATCAACGACGTCGAAGCCAAGATGACCATGTAATCGGATTGTTTTCCGGATGCATTGAAGAACGGGCCCTGGAGCCCGTTTTTCTTTTTCCGGCGCGCGCAGGTCCTCAGCCCGCGATCAGCGGAGCCCGGAACTGGTAGCCGACTTTCTGCTGCGACTGAAGTGGCACGGCCAGCGGCGTCACGCGTTCGATGCGCCTCCTCAGGCGGTAGATCGTGGCATGCAGGCTGTTGTCGGACTCGGCGGCGCTCGTGCCGTCCAGCAGTTCGCGGATCTGTTCGCGGGTGACCGTCGCGCCCTCGGCCTTGAGAAAGCAGTCCATGAGGATCAGGTCGGTGGGACTGAGCTCCACGGTTTGGCCGTCGGGAGCGGTGAGGACGCTGCGGCGCTTGTCGAGTTTCCATGCCGTAGCCGTCCGGGCCGTGGTCATGATGCGGCGGTGTACCGCGCGGATCGCGAGTTCGACCTGCTCGAACGTGACCGGCTTGGTGAGGTACATGTCCGCGCCCGCGTTGATCACTTCGGCAAACACCTCGGGGCCAAGGCGGCCCGAGACGATGAGCACGCCGGCCTGGGTGCGCTTGCGCAGGATGCGGATCAGTTCGGCTCCGTCCACGCCCGGAAGCATCAGGTCGAGCACGTAGAAGTCGAAGCGATACGGCGCCAGATCCGCGAGCAGGTCGCTGCTGTCGCTGTAGGCCTGCACTTCGACGCCTTGCGCGCGCAGGTGTTGTGCGAGGAATTCGCAATATTCGGTGTCGTCGTCAACCAGTGCAAGGGTTCCGGGCAGCATGTCGTTCGGTGATGGATGGGAGGTGATGGCGGCGGGCCGGAGGCAGGCGCCTCGGCGGCAACCCTGGATCAGTCCGCGAGACCCTGGGGAATGACCAGTCGCATGATCGTTCCCTGCGGATCATTGGGCAATGCCTCTACTGTACCTTGATGAAGTTGCACCACCGAGCGAACGATGAAGAGGCCAAGGCCGGCGCCCGCGCGGTTGCGGTTTCCGCTGCCGCGCGAGCCCTTGTCGAACAGGCGCGGGCGCAGTTCCTCGGAGATGCCCGGGCCGTTGTCGGCCACTTCGATGATGAGCGCAAGCGGGTCGTCGGATTCGGAGATGCGCAGCGTCACCCGCGTGCCCTCGGGCGCATAGGCCAGCGCATTGTTCAGCAGGTTGCGGATGGTCAGGCGCATCAGCGCCGGATGCAACTGCACGGTGCGCGTGTTGGTGTCCCACTGCTCGCTGATGCGCGGTCGCTGGTCGGCCGCGATGTCATGCATGACGAGCTGGATCAGCGTCGGCAGATCGGTATCGCTCGACGAACTGGCCTTGCCGCCGACCGCGAGAATGGTGCCGGCTGCCAGCGTGTTGTCGAGCGTGCCGATCACCTGCTGGAGCACATGTTCGGCGCGTGTCAGGGCCTTGGTCGCGGGGTCGGTGTTCTTGAGATGCAGATCGTCGATGGCCTTCATCGTCGCCTGCATCGCGGCCGAGGCATTGTTCAGCGGCTGGCGGATTTCGTGCGAGAGCAGCTGCAGCATTTCGTTGTGCTCGGTGAGCATGGCCGTGCGCCAGTCGAGCAGCGCGCGCAGCTTGTCGACCTCCGCGTTGGCATCGCCCTGCTCCTGCAATGCCTGCTGAAGATGCTGGATCTGCTCGCGCTGGCGCTCTAGCATCTGTTCGCGCAGATGCTCGCGCGTGGCGTCGGTCATCACCATCATCACGCCCTGCACCGGGGAGGGCGCATCGGCCTCGGACGGTGAAAAAAAATGCGGCAGCTGCGGCGACAGATGCACATGCCGCCAGCGCTGCGAGCCCAGGCTGTCCTGCTGCAAGTCGGTGTACTGTGCGGTCTCGCCGCGTGCCGCAGTGTCGAATTGTGGATGCCAGGCGGCGAGATAGTCGGCCGGCAACAGTTCCTGCAGCGTTCGGCCGATCACCTTGGCGGGATCGAGTCCGAACCAGTTGCACCAGTCGAGTGTGGCCATGCGCAGTCGTTGGTCGGAGCCCCAGAACGCGAGGTTCACCGGAGTCTGTCCGAACAGGCGCACCAACTGGCCCGGCGCATACCAAGTCTCCGCCTGCGATGCGGCGAGCGATGATTTCGCGGAGCTGTTCTTGTGGGAGGAAGTGGAACTGGGCATCGTGATTGCGCAGGCGTTGGTTCAAACGGGGATCAGCCGTTGATAATAGGCTGGAAAGCAGGTGAGCGAGCAAGCGATGCGCCAGCGCGTATTGTGCGTTGCTGCCTGCAGCCTGAATGCCGCAGCCGGAAATCATCGCTTCATGGACCGTCTCAAACAGCTCGAATCATTCGTTGCCATAGCCACGCGAGGAAGCCTCACGGCGGCGGCCAAGGTCGAGGGTGTCGCGCCTGCCATCATGGGCCGGCGGCTCGATGCGCTGGAAGAGCGTCTTGGCGTGAAGCTGGTGATGCGCACCACGCGCAGGCTCTCGCTGACGCACGAGGGCATCGCGTTTCTTGAAGACTGCCAGCGCCTGCTCTCCGAGCTGGCAAGCGTCGAAGCCAGCGTGAGCGCGGGCGGTGTGAAGGCGACGGGCCATCTGCGCATCACCGCACCGGCCGGTTTCGGCCGGCGGCACGTGGCACCGCTGATTCCCCGGTATCGCGAACGGCATCCCGAGGTGACGATCTCGCTGAACCTGAGCGACCGCGTGGTCGATCTGACCGGCGAAGGCTATGACTGCGCGGTGCGCGTGGGCGACCTGCCCGATTCGTCGCTGGTGAGCGTGCGCGTGGCCGACAACCGGCGGCTGTGTGTTGCCACACCCGAGTACCTGCGCCGACGTGGCACGCCCGGACATCCCTCGGAGCTGTCGCAGCACGACTGCCTGACGCTGTCGAGCGAAGCTTCGCAAACGCGCGGCTGGGCATTTCGCATTCCGCACGAAGATGGCTCGGGCGAGGTCGTGCATTTCAAGCCGGGCGGCCCGCTCGACTGCTCGGACGGGCAGGTGCTGCATGACTGGTGTCTCGGGGCTGGGGCATTGCCTGGCGCAGCACCTGGGAAGTGGAGTCCGAGATCGAGGCCGGGCGTCTCGTGCCCGTGCTCGAAGCCTTTGCCGCGCCGCCCAACGGTATCTTCGTGGTCTTTCCGCAGCGCAAGCACATGCCGCTCAGGGTGCGGCTGTGGATCGAATATCTCAAGCAGCAATACGCGGAGCCGACGTTCTGGCGACGCGACCCGCACGGCTGATGCCGCCGAAAACGACCAGCGAAAGGATTGACATGCTCTGTTTGCCGATTTCCGCCGATTCCAGTTCATTGCCCGGTGCGGGCGCATGGCGCGCGCCGGCCGTGTTGAGGCGGGCCGCAGGCGCATTGATCATGGGTGCGACGCTGCTGTTGGCAGGTGGTTGCACGCTGCTGCAAAAAAACCCGGACCAGCCGCCACCGCCGCGCGAGATTCAGCCCGGAACGGTGAGCGTCACGACCGACAATCCCGAACACTTCACGTCCGCGCCTTCGGAGCGCCGTGAATCCTCAGCCGCGCGTCGCGCCTGGGTGGAGAAGCTGTCCGAGCACATCGCCGACCGTATCGCCGCAGCCCTGCCGGAGGGTGAGCGCGCCGAGGTCCATATTTCCGACATCCGTCGCGCGCCTGTCACATCGGCGGCGGATAGTTCGGGCGAGGCGCGTTCCGCTCAGGGCGTGGTGCCGCCGCGCATCACGCTCACCTTCAAGCGTCTCTCGTCCCGGGGCAAGGTGCTGCAGTCCGGCTCGCGCACCTTGCAGGATGCCTCGTTGCAGCTCAAGGCAGGCCGCTATGCGGACGATTCCTTGCGCTACGAAAAGGCCCTGGTGGACGATTGGGTGAGCAAGGAATTCAAGGATCTGCGCCGATGACGACCTAGGGCCGGTGCGTGCACCGCGCCATTTCCAATCCAGCATGGAGTGATGATGATGACGACGACAACGACGATGTTGCTTTCCCCTGCGATCCTGGTCTCGAAGCAAAGCGTTGCCAGCGACGACAGTTATGACGTGATCGACTCCAACATCGAAAGTGTCAACGAACTGATCGAGCGGCTGGTGGAATACGAGGAAATTTCGCCCGAGGCGCTCAAGAGCTACTACGTCGATTACTACCTCGCGCAGGTGAAGAACGGTGGCTTTGCGCAGTTCATCTACAACATCGGCTGTGACGCCGAGATCATCGAATACGTGCAGGAGGGCCTCGCCGACATGCAGGCCATCGGGCATGCCGCGCTGTTCGAGAAAAGCCTGGCGATCATCGAGCGCCTGAGCGAGGAAGAGCTCGACCGGTTTCTGGACAGCGAACTGTTCGGCGACAACACCGAGCGCGACGCGCTCAACGAATTCAACAGCGAGTTCTATGCGCTCGACGAACGCGAGGACCTCGTGGAATTCAACAGCCGCTGGCTCAAGCAGCATCCCGACCTGCAGGCGCTCGACGAGGAGGAACTGCAAGCACGTTATGACGAGATTGCCGGGCTGATCCCCAATCTTGAAGAACGCGAGGAGGCCGCCGCCGCAGGGATGCCGCGCTATGCGCTCGTGATCGACGCGCTGTGCGAGGCAGCGGACCATGAACTGGACCGGATCACGGCGGGCAATCCGTCGCATGAACACGAAGGCCAGCAAACGGTGGCGTGGCACTTCCTGACCGACAAGGGACACTTCTACATGGTGGATCTCGGCGACAAGGCCCTGATGTTCGATGGCGACACCCACAAGCTCGTGGCCGAGGCCGATGTTTCTGATCTCGAACCGGACGACGTAGACTGACGCCCCGGCACTCACCGACGACAACCCATGACCACCGAAGCCCTGCTGGCATACGCGCATTTTCTGGCGATTCTCACGATGACGGTCTTTCTCGCGAGCGAGGCCGCCCTGTGCCGCAAGGAGTGGTTGAATGCCGCCGTGGTCGAGCGGCTTGCGCGCGTGGACATGATCTACGGGATCTCCGCGCTGGTCGTGCTGATCACCGGCGTTGCGCGCACCTACTGGGGCATGAAGGGCGTCGGCTGGTATTGGTCACAGCCGCTCTTGCACCTGAAGGTCACGCTGTTCGTGGTGATTGCGCTGATGTCCATCGGGCCGACGGTGCGCTTCATGCGCTGGCGCCGCAATCTGCGGTCGTCGGGTGCGCTGCCCTCCGATGTGGAGATCCGCAACGTGCGGCGGCTGGTGATGATCGAGGCGCATCTGCTGGCCTTGATTCCGATTCTCGCGGTGTTCCTGGCTCGCGGGGTGGCGGTTTCTTCTTAGTTTTCTTGCGTTTGCTGTGTCGTTTTTCCCCGGAGCCGGGACTGCCCCGGCGGGGCAATTCCTTTTTGCTTGCGCCAAAAAGGAATCAAAAATGCGTTTTTTGGAAGTCACGCGGTGCTCTCTGCGCATGGCCCCCTCTCCCGCTTGCGGGAGAGGGCAGGGGTGAGGGTGGCTACCCTCAGGCTGGCTTGTTGCTCAGGCATTCCTTCATGAACGCCTTGCGCTCGTCGCCCTTGAGTTCCTTGGCGCCCGCGTCAACGTTGCAGGTCTTCATTTTTTCCTGCTGCGTCGTGGCCTTGGCCGGCTTGTTGGACAGGCAGGACTTCATGAATGCCTTGCGATCATCCCCCTTGAGATCCTTGGCACCTGCATCGGTGTTGCAGGTAGCCATCTTTTGCTGCTGGGCGGTGGGCTCCTTGGCAGCGGCGGGTGTGGCGGCGATCACTCCCAGGGACAGGGCGAAGCCGACGGAAGCGAACGTGGAAAGCAGTTTCTTCATGTTGATCTCCTGCAAAAAACGACAAAAAACCCCGAAATTAGGACGGGTCAGTCAGCATAACGCTACTTGACATAGCTCAGATGACACGCGCACGTAAAATTGGCGGATGCTCTCCGTCAAACTGGATTTGCTCGCCGCCCTGGCTGCCGAGCTCGAAAAACTCTCGCCCGGCGCAGGTGCGCGTGCGGCTTTTGAAAACCCCAAGGTGGCAGCGCATGGCGATTTCGCCTGCACGGCCGCGATGCAACTGGCCAAGCCGCTGAAGGCCAATCCGCGAGCGCTTGGTGAACAATTGAAAACCTCGCTGGAGGCCACGCCGGCTTTCCAGAAGTGGGTGGATGCGATCGAAATCGCCGGCCCGGGTTTTCTGAACATCCGCCTCAAGCCCGCCGCCAAGCAGGAAATCGTGCGCGAAGTGCTTGCGCAGGGCGAGAAGTTCGGCTTTCAGCCGGACCGCGGGGAAAAAGTGCTGGTCGAGTTCGTCTCTGCCAATCCGACCGGCCCGCTGCACGTCGGCCATGGCCGTCAGGCCGCCATTGGAGATGCGATCAGCAACCTGTATTCCACTCAGGGCTGGGACGTGCACCGCGAGTTCTATTACAACGACGCGGGCGTGCAGATCGACACGCTGACCAAGAGCACGCAATTACGTGCCAAGGGTTTCAAGCCCGGCGATGAGTGCTGGCCCACCGATCCGGACAATCCGCTTTCCAAAAGTTTCTACAACGGTGACTACATTGCGGACATCGCCCAGGCGTTTCTCCACAAGGAAACCGTCAAGGCCGACGACCGCGAGTTCACCGCGAATGGCGACGTCAACGATGACGCGAACATCCGCAACTTCGCGGTCGCCTATCTGCGCAACGAGCAGGACAAGGACCTCCAGGCCTTCAATCTGCGATTCAATGAGTACTACCTTGAATCGAGCCTGTACACCCATGGCCATGTCGAAGAAACCGTCAGGCGCCTGATCGACAGCGGCCACACCTACGAGCAGGACGGAGCGCTGTGGCTCAGGTCGACCGACTACGGCGACGACAAGGACCGCGTGATGCGCAAGTCCGACGGCAACTACACCTACTTTCTGCCCGATGTGGCCTATCACATCCAGAAGTTCGAGCGCGGCTACGGCAAGGTGGTGAACATCCAGGGCACGGATCACCACGGCACGATTGCGCGCGTGCGCGCCGGCTTGCAGGCCGCGAACGTCGGCATTCCCGAGGGCTATCCCGACTACGTGCTGCACACCATGGTGCGCGTGGTGCGCAACGGCGAGGAAGTGAAGATCAGCAAGCGTGCCGGCTCCTACGTGACGTTGCGCGACCTGATCGAATGGACCAGCAAGGACGCCGTGCGCTTCTTCCTGCTGTCGCGCAAACCCGACACCGAATACACCTTCGACGTCGATCTGGCCGTGGCGCAGAACAACGACAACCCGGTGTACTACGTGCAGTACGCGCATGCTCGCATTTGCTCGGTGCTGCGCACCTGGCAGGAGCAGGGCGGCGCGGGTGTTCCCGCGCTCAAGGACGCGGATCTGTCGGCGCTCGACGGCCCACAGGCTCAGGCGCTGATGCTGCTGCTCGCCAAGTATCCCGAGATGCTCACCGCCGCAGCCGCCAGCAATGCGCCACATGACGTTACCTTTTACCTGCGCGATCTGGCGTCTGCGTACCACTCGTACTACGACGCAGAGCGTATCCTTGTGGATGATGAGAAGGTCAGGCTCGCACGCCTCGCGCTGGTCGCCGCGACCGCGCAGGTGTTGCACAATGGATTGGCCGTTCTGGGCGTTTCTGCTCCGGAACGCATGTAAACAAGAGTGACTACAAGCGGATTTATGAACGTTAACAAGCAACGTGGTGGCCTCGTCCTGGGGCTCATCCTGGGCGTGCTCGTCGGTCTGGCGGCGGCGCTGGCCGTGGCCGTCTACGTGACCAAGGTGCCCGTGCCCTTCCTGAACAAGAACGCCACGCGCGGAACGGACCAGGACGAGGCCGAGGCGCAGCGCAACAAGAACTGGGACCCGAATTCCACGTTGTACGGCAAGAACCCGGCGAGAACCGCACCTGCGCAGCCACCGGGAGACGCCACCACCACGCCACCGGCCGTGGCGGGGTCGGTGACGCCCGCGCCTGCTCCTTCGGTTCCGGCGTCGAGTCCGACCGTGGTCGCATCGGCGCCCAAGCCCGGCGCATCGTCGGCCACGCAGACGGCGCGCGCGGCACCATCGACCACCAGCAGCGATCCGCTTGGCGATCTGGCCCGCGCCCGTGCGGCGGCGGCCCCCGCGCCCGCGCCGGCGCCTACGTCCAGCGATCCGTTCGACTATTTCGTGCAGGCCGGTGTGTTCAGCAGCCAGAGCAATGCCGACGCGCAGCGCGCCAAGCTCGCCATGCTCGGCTGGGAGGCGCGCGTGAGCGAGCGTGAGCAGAGCGGTCGCACGGTGTTCCGCGTGCGTGTCGGCCCGTTCGGCAAGCGCGACGATGCCGATTCCCTCAAGGGCAAACTGGACGGAGCGGGCATCGACACCACCTTGGTTCGCGTGCAGCGCTGAACTTTTTTCGCGCACATCGCTCACAATCACGAGTTGCTACAAAAACACTGAAGAGGAATGTTCATCTCATGAAACGCCGCGAGTTTTCCGTCTCCACCGCCACGGCGGTGGCCGCTTCCGCCCTGACATTGCCCCTTTCGTCCATGCACGCGCAGGCCCAGGCCCGCGCCTTCAAGGAGGGCAAGGACTACATCAAGCTCAAGAAGCCCGCAGCCACCGATGCTCCAGCCGGCAAGGTCGAGGTGATCGAGTTCTTCTGGTATAGCTGCCCGCACTGCAACGCGTTCGAGCCCACGTTCGAGGCCTGGGCCAAGGCGGCTCCGGCCAACATGGTGATTCGCCGCGTGCCCGTGGCATTCAATGCCACGTTCGTGCCGCAGCAAAAGCTGTATTTCGCGCTCGAAGCCATGAACCTGCTGCCCAAGCTGCACACCACGGTGTTCCGCGCGGTGCACGTGGAGCGCAAGGCGCTCAACAAGGACGAGGCGATCTTCGAATGGATCGGTCAGCAGGGCGTGGACGTGGCGAAGTTCAAGGAGGCGTACAACTCCTTCAACACCGCCAATCTGCTGCGCAAGGCGGGGCAACTGCAAGAGGCTTACCAGGTCGAGGGTGTGCCTTCGATGGGCGTGGGCGGCAAGTACTACACCGACGGCACGATGGCTGGCAACATGCAGAGCGTGCTGCAGGTCGTGGAGTATCTCGCGACGCTCAAGGCTTGAGTTTTTGCTGGATGGGCTCTTGAAAGGCGCGTCATTCGTGGCGCGCCTTTTGTTTTTAACGACGCCTGAGTGCTGCCATTCGTCGTTTTGACCTCTGCAATTGGGCGATATCTGCTGCTATCGCCGTCGTCACGCCGTGGGTTCAGTACAATGACCCAGCAAGATTCATGCCCTATGAAAACCAGACTTATCCCGCTCTTTTTTAGCTGCCTGTTGGCATTTGGCCCGGCCGTGGTGCATGCGGAGCGTGCCGACCGCGACAAGCCGATGAACATCGAAGCCGATGCGCTGCGCCATGACGAGCTCAAGCAGATCAGCGTGTTCACGGGCAATGTGGTGATGACCAAGGGCACCATCGTGTTGCGCGGCGCGCAGCTTGAGGTGCGCCAGGACCCGGACGGTTTCCAGTTCGGCACGGTGACCGCCCCCGCTGGCAAGCGCGCTTTCTTCCGCCAGAAGCGCGACTCCGCGCCGGGCGCGCCGCATGAGTTCGTGGAAGGCGAAGGCGAGGTGATCGAATACGACGGCAAGGCCGACATCGTCAAGTTCATCCGCCGTGGCGAGCTGCGCCGCTATCGCGACACGACGCTGACCGACCAGGTCAACGGCGCACTCATCGTCTACAACAATCTCACCGACGTGTTCACCGTGGATGGCGTCAAGAACACCTCCACGCCGTCATCCACCGCTGGCACGCCTTCGGGCCGCGTGCGCATGACGCTCACGCCCAAGGAAAAACCCGCCGACGGGCCTCACCGACGCCCCGGCCCGAGCGCTCGGGTGATGCGCCCGTACTGCGCACCAGTCCCGAACTGAGCAATGGCGGCGGCAAGTGAGTCTGCAGGAATTCGCGATGAACAATGAGCGCCTTGAGCCCTCGATGGACGGGGCTGAACCCGCCACCCTGATCGATCCGCAGAGCCGCCTCGAAGCCCTGCACCTGGAAAAATCCTACGGCAGTCGCAAGGTCGTCAAGGACGTTTCGCTGTCCGTGCGCAAGGGCGAGGTGGTCGGCCTGCTCGGCCCCAACGGCGCTGGCAAGACGACCTCGTTCTACATGATCGTCGGTCTGGTGCGTAGTGACGCGGGCGAGATCTACATCGACGGGCAATCGGTGCAGAACCTGCCGATCCACCGCCGCTCGCGGCTCGGGCTGTCGTATCTGCCGCAGGAAGCGTCGATCTTTCGCAAGCTCAACGTCGAGGAAAACGTGCGCGCCGTACTCGAGTTGCAGCAGGACGAGCACGGCCATGCGCTTTCGCGCGCCGTGATCGAGGAGCGCCTGACCTCGCTGCTTCAGGAACTGCGCGTCGATCATCTGCGCGAATCGCCCGCGCTTGCGCTCTCGGGCGGTGAACGCCGCCGCGTGGAAATTGCCCGCGCGCTGGCCACGCAGCCGCGCTTCATCCTGCTTGACGAGCCGTTTGCCGGTATCGATCCGATCGCGGTGATCGAAATCCAGCGCATCATCGGCTTTCTCAAGGAGCGCGGCATCGGCGTGCTCATCACCGATCACAACGTGCGCGAAACGCTCGGCATTTGCGATCACGCCTTCATCATCAGCGATGGCAGCGTGCTCGCGCAGGGCACTCCTTCGGACATCGTCGAAAACGCAGATGTGCGCCGGGTTTACCTCGGCGAACATTTCCGCATGTGAGCGCCATGCGCGGTTGCATCGGCGCCCCTGCCTGGCTTGCGCGACCTCGTGGGTTGTGTGGGCAGGTCCTGCTCGCCGTTGACGTCGGCACGGGCCTCCGGGCGCGCTCATGAAACCCGGACTGTCGCTGCGCGTTTCGCAGCATCTGGCACTCACGCCGCAGTTGCAGCAATCGATCAAGCTGCTGCAACTGTCCACGCTCGAACTCGAACAGGAAGTCGAGCAAATGCTCGACGACAACCCGTTCCTGGAGCGCACGACCGAAGGCGCGGAGCGCGAAGAATTCGGCATCGAGCGTGCGGATCAGCCCGTAAGCGAAGACGCCGCAGACGCGGACAGCGCGCTGTATCCGGCGGCCTCCGCGTCCAGCACCGCTACCTCGTCCGAAGATCAGGCAGCGCCGGATGCAGATGCTGCCAGCGCCGCTTCGGAATCGTCCGAGCAGGTCGATTGGGAGGGCGACGGGACCGTCGAGATGGCCCCCGACGATGGCGAGTGGGGCGGTGACGCTCCCGCGCGTAGCAGCACCAGCGGTTCGGGCGACGAAGAGACCGATGCCATCGATCTGGCAGGCGCGCACGAATCCCTGAGCGACCACCTGCACCGCCAGGCGCTGGCGCTGCATTTGTCGGACATCGACAGCGCGGCGGTGCGTTTCCTGATCGAGTCGTTGAACGACGACGGCTATCTCGAAGAGTCGCTCGCCGAACTGGCCATTGCGCTGGCCGGCAACGACGCGCCGACCGAAGAGCTGGAAGAACTCGTGCATCGCTTCACGGTCGGCCTGCGTCTTTTGCAGAGTCTCGATCCGGCGGGTGTCGGCGCGCGCAATCTGAGCGAGTGCCTGACGCTGCAATTGCACGCCATGAACCTCGACGAAGAGGGCGATCCGGCCATGATCGCGGTCGCGTTGCGCATTTGCCGCGACTCGCTCGACCTGCTCGCGCGCAAGGACGTCAAGCGTCTCATGCAGGCCTGCGGCGCGGGGGAGGATTCCACACGCGCCGCGATGAACCTGATTGCGCGCCTGGAGCCGCGTCCCGGTCGCCGGTTTGCCGACGTGCAGCGCCAGATCATCGTGCCCGACGTGATCGTCAAGAACGTCGGTCGCGGCGCGCAGATGCGTTTTACCGTGCAACTCAATCCCGACGTGATGCCGCGACTGCGCGTGCACGACGTTTATGCCAACGCGCTGCGTGGCCAGCGCGGCAACGAGGCCAACGCGGGGCTGCAGCAGCGTCTTCAGGAAGCGCGCTGGTTCATCAAGAACGTGCAGCAGCGCTTTGACACCATATTGCGCGTCTCGACCGCCATCGTCGAGCGCCAGAAGAACTTCTTCGTGCACGGCGAACTCGCCATGCGCCCGCTGGTGCTGCGCGACATCGCCGATGAACTCGGCCTGCACGAGTCCACCATCAGCCGCGTGACCACGGCCAAATACCTGTCGACGCCGCAGGGCACGTTCGAGCTCAAGTATTTCTTCGGCTCGGGCCTTGGCACCGAGACCGGCGGCAGCGCGTCGAGCACGGCGGTGAAGGCGTTGATCAAGCAGTTGCTGAGTTCCGAAAGCCCGAAGAAGCCGCTCTCGGACAGCAAGATCGCCGACATGCTCGCCGAGCAGGGCATCGAGTGCGCGCGTCGCACCGTGGCCAAGTACCGCGAGGCGCTGAAGATTCCTCCGGCCAATCTGCGCAAGGCGGTCTGATCCCACGGACACCCGGACTCAAGGGCCCGCATCACTTTGGACTGCCCGAGCACTTTGCCCTCAGCATCGAAAGTGCAGATCTGCATCGGCCATGTGACCGGGATCGCATTCGTGAGCCCATCCCTTCGCTCGGTCGTGCCGATTCCAGCGACGATCCACGCGCGCCTGCTCGCGATGGCATCACGGTAGAAACCCGCGAAAACGGCCTTGAAGGCCGCGCATTCGCATTTCGCCGGGGCATGCGCGAGCTACCGTCTTACAGCGGAAGAACAAATGAAAACAAGTCTGCGCGCGATAGTTCCTAGCATGTGATCAAGCACCGGATGCCGTCTGGTGCTCTCCGCAAATCAACCGAATTTGTCCCGCTCACCCCATTCGCGCCGCGCCTTCCATGGTGGTCGGGCCGCTGAATCCAGACGAGGGAAAGTGCCATGCGCAGGACGTTGCGACACTGTCTTCACGCCTCCGTGTGGCTCGGCGTGGCCTCTGCTGGCGTGGCCTGGGCGCGCGATCTGCCGAACATTGACGCGCTTTCTGCCACGCAGGCGGATCGCGCGAAGGCGGCGAAACTGCGCAAGGCCGCGCCCGCTTCGGTCCAGCGCCTGACCTATGACGAACAGCTGGGCGTGGCCACCTTCCTGTGGCTCGATCCGGCGCGTGCACCGGCGTCCGGCAAGGAGAAGTCGGGACCCGCGAATCTCGCTCAATCCGCACGCGCTGAACTCAAGGCTGTGGCCGAACTCTACGGAGTCAGCGCCGCCGAGGTCGATGCCGCACCGGTCAAGCTCGATCAAGCTCTCGCGCAAGGCGGACGAGTCGTGCAATTGACCAATCAGCGCGACGGCATTCCGGTGTTTCGCGAGCAGGCGACGGTGCTACTCGACAGGCGCGGCGTCGCGCTCAACGTGGGCGGCTTCATCGGCAGCACCGGGCTTGCAAAGACTGCGGGCACCACCAAGGCCGCCGCTGCGCGCACGCCAGCGTTGGCCGCGCAGGTGGCACTGCTCGACTTTGATTTTCAGGCCGACGCCGCGCGGCAACTGGTGGATGCCGAACTGCCATCCAGGAAGGATGCCGACGGTTACCGTCAGCTCTCGCTTCCCGGGTCGTTGCGCGGCGGCCAGGGCGCGACGCTCGAAGCGCCGATTCGTTATCGCCGCGTGTGGTTTCGCATGCCGCAGGGGCTTGTGCCCGGGTTCTATCTGGAGCTGCGGGTGCTTGAGGCCGGTGTCCACAACGCGTATTCGTATGTCGTGGCTAGCGACGACGGCAGGCTGCTGTTTCGCAACAACCTCACCTCGCATCAGGCTGCGCCCGCAACACCGACGGCGGCGGCCCCGTTGGCTGCGCCGAGAGCCTTTGGCTACGGCGTCTGGGCCCATCCCGAGACCGGCGTGCCCTATCCCGGGCCGCAGGGCCTCGATCTCAACCCCTATCCGGGTTCCGCGCCGGACGGCTATTCGGCGCGGCTGGTTTCCCCGTCAAGGCTGCGACTTGCAAGCGCCCCGTTTTCCAAGGCCGATCCGTGGGTGGACAGCAGCATTCACCCGCGCCTCTCGTTCACCTACGGCAACAACGTGCGGGCCTGGGCGGACGTGAAAAGCCCGATGGTTTCGCTGGCGCGCCGTTCGCCAACATCGCTTCGTGCCCGGAAAACTCGCGCAGCGTCGATGGCGATTTTTTTGCATGCAGCTCGACCGATGCGTTCGACTACGGCTACGACCCTTCCGCAGACGCGGTCAGGAATCAGGGCCAGGCATCGACCTCGGTCGCCAACCTGTTCTACATGGTCAACTGGCTGCACGACTGGTTCTATGACGCGGGTTTCGACGAGGCATCCGGCAATGCGCAGGCCCGCAATTTCGGACGCGGCGGCATCGAGGGCGATCCAATCGACGCCTGGGCGCTGGCGTATTCGGTGCGCAACAACGCCAGCATGGCCACGCCCGCCGATGGCGCGTCGCCCAATATGCGCATGTACGTGTTCGACAAGGGTGGCCCGACACGCAGCGCGGCGCTTGACAACACCATCGTCGCGCACGAATGGGGCCACTATCTGACGCGGCGCCTCATCGGCAACGCCAACGGGCTCACGACCCGTCTCGGCGCGGGGCTGGGCGAGGGCTGGGGGGACTTCGTCGCGCAGCTCGTCACTGTCACCGACAAGGATCGCGCCAAACCCGGCAACGCGCAATTTCAGGGTGCCTACGCGCAGGGCGCATATGCCAATGCAGACAGTGTGAACCCCGCCGTGGACGGATCGAATACCGCGTATTTCGGCAGTCGGCGCTATCCGTATTCGACCGACATGGCGAAGAATCCGCTGACCTTCAAGCACATCCAGGATGGCGAGCCACTGCCAGCCAATGTGCCGGTGAATCATGCGCTGATCCAGCACACGGCGGGCACGGGTTTTGGCAATGCGGAAATTCACAACGTGGGCGAAGTCTGGGCGACGATGCTGTGGGAATGCTATGCGTCGATCCTGAATCAACGCGAGTTTGCCGATGCCCAGCAGCGCATGAAGAACTACTTCGTCACGAGCCTCAAGCTCACGCCGGTCAACCCGACGTTCACCGAGGCCCGCGACGCGGTGCTGGCCAGCATGGCGGCCAGCGATTCGCAGGATTACGCGAGCTGCCTGGGCGCATTCGCCAAGCGTGGCGCGGGGCTCGATGCGCTCGCACCTGATCGCGTGTCGATCAATCTGCAAGGCGTGGTCGAGAGCTACAACGCCGGCCCGCTGCTGTTGGTCGACGACCTGCGCGTTTCCACGTCGGTGGGCGGCGCGATGCGCTGCGATGCCGACGACCTTCTGGACAATGGCGAAACCGCGATGCTGACCTTCAATCTGGTCAATCGCGGCAACACGGAAATTTCCGGAATCTCGCTCGCGTTCCAGTCCGACCAAGCGCAGATCGCCTTCCCCAAGGGCGCGAGTCTCGACCTTCCCGATGCAATTGCTCCGGGCAAGTCGCTTGCCATGCGCGTACCGATGACCTTGGCGGGCATGACCTCGTTTGCCAATGCACAGATCGGTGTGAACGTCCGTCTCGCGAATGAACTGGCCAGCGCGCGCGGGCAGACGGTCTCCGCCTGGATCAACGCCGACATCGCCGGTGCGAGCAGCACGGATGATCCGGTCCGCGTCTGGCCTGGTGCGATGAATCTGGAGAACTCGCAATGGGCCGTCGCAGGGGACAATGCTGGCGAACACTGGTATCAGGTCAGCGTTCCAGACCAGACCCTGTTGACCACCATGTACACGCCCGAAATCAAGGCGAGTAGCGACACCGACCTGATCCTCAGCTTCGATCAGGACTACGCCTTTGCCGCCGACGAAACCAATGGCGGCCAGCTCATCGTGTCGCTGCCGCACTCCCTGGACGTGGGCGTCGCTGCCGAGATCGTGCCCTATACCGGACGGATCTGGTGGACACGGCAGGGCGCATTGCCCAATGCCAATCCGCTACGCAACCAGCCTGCATTCACGGGACGCAGCAACGGCTGGAAGCGCAATGTCACGGTGAACTTCGGGCGTGAGTACGCGGGCAAGCTGTTGCGCATCGGCTGGCGTGTCGGTTCCACGGCCAATGCCAACCCGGACGCAGCGCAGTTCTGGCGCGTGGACAACATCCGGTTCAGCGGCGTGGACAATCGCCCGTTCGCGTCCATCGTCGCGCAGGCGGGTCAGTGCGCCCATCCGCTGATGCAGGTGGATGCCGTGCCGCCCCCTGCCGCGCCCGCCGATGGCAGCGCTGCTGCGGGCGTGGCTTCCGGAGCCGTAGCGGCCACCGAACCACCAAAACCAGCGGCGACCGCGCAGACACAGGGCGACACGAAAGCGCTCGCGCCGACCGCGATCCCCACGCTGTCGCACGCGGGCTATGTGCTGCTGTCGATCCTGCTCGGCGGACTCGGCCATGCGTGTCTCGGGCGTCGCTCCGCTCGGCAAAAAACGGATCGCAGGACCTGAGCCGCGATCCGTCAGAGCTTCACGAAGATCGCGACGATGCCTGCAAGCGCGGCGAGGATCAGGCCGAACTTGGTGAGCTTGTACGCGGTCTTGTTCCAGGCCTTGAATGCCCGGCGGTACTTGCCCGCGTAGAACGAAACCTTGAACAGCTTGCTGATCAGTCCGCGCGGATCGCCCTCATTGTTGGGCGAACTCGCGGCGGCCACCACGTTCTTGCCGAGCCAGCGATTGAGCCATTGCGCAAAGCCGTTGGTCATCGGGCGCTCGACGTCGCAGAACAGCACGATGCGGTTGCCGTTGGTGCGGTTTTCGGCCCAGTGCATGTAGGTCTCGTCAAAGATTACGCCTTCGCCCTCGCGCCAGCTGTAGGTCTGGCCATCGACCGAAATCATGCATTCGTCGTCGTTGGGCGCGAGCAGGCCCAGGTGGTAGCGCAGCGAGCCCGCATAGGGATCGCGGTGCAGGTTGAGCTTGGCACCCGGCGGCAGCTCGGCAAACATCGCGGCCTTGATCGTCGGGATCTTCGACACCAGCGAGGTGGTGACCGGGCACAGCTCCATTGCGGAAGGATGGGCGTCGCCATACCACTTCAGATAAAAGCGCTTCCAGCCGGTCTTGAAGAACGAGTTGAAGCCCGCGTCGTCATTGTTTGCGGCCGCCTTGATCTGCATGTTCTTCTGCAGATTGACCGCCTCTTCGCGGATCTCGCGCCAGTGCGCCTGTAGCGGGTCGAGTTCGGGAAAGGTGCTCACCGGAAGATACGGCGTGCGCGGCACCCTGGAGAACGCCAGCATGAATACGTTGAACGGCGCGGTGAAGGTCGAATGGTCGAACAACTGACGCATCGCCTTGTGCCGAACCTTGCCGCGCAGATGCATATAGAGCCCGCACAGTGGAAAGACAAGAATGAGGGCGAGTAAGAGGATTTTCCAGACCATAAAAGCACCGCTTGCGTGTCAAGCGGCTCCTGCCCGCAGGCATAGCGCGCCGTTCATCGGATGGCCGTTTTGGTGACGCTCCGCGCGCAGGAACGTCAACGGCTTTTCCGTCATTGGGGCCAAGTTTAGCGGTTTGCCGTATTTTGTTCATTTTCACGCCCATTTGCGAAGGGCCTGCTGCGTTCGCGGCGGCGGCATTCGTGCAGCGGCGCGCGAACTTTCTTTCCCGCATTTTTACGTCCCGCATTTCGCTGGGAAAAGCGCAAACGCGTATCCTTGCGACCCAGATATGAACCCTTTGCATTTGTTTTTGCCCTGCGCCGCTGGCGTCGAGGGTTTTTTGGCCGATGAGGTGTATGCCATCACCGGCTACAGCGGCCACGACCTGATGGTGGGCCGTGGCGGCGTGCACGTGCGCGGCACCTGGCGCGACGCGATGCTGCTCAATCTGCACAGCCGTCTCGCGCAGCGCGTGCTGATCCAGCTCTCGCAGACCCTGTACCGCAGCGAGAACGATCTGTATCGCGCGGCCAGCGAGGTGGCCTGGGAGATCTGGTTTTCCACACGCGAGACGTTCAAGATCGAGACCACCGCGCAGCACAGTCCGCTGACCAGCCTGAACTTTGCCGCGTTGCGCGTCAAGGATGCGATTGCCGACCGTTTCCGCGCGAAAAACCAGGACCAGCGCCCGAGCGTGGAGACGCGCCATCCCGACGTGCGCGTGCACCTGCACCTGACGACCGACGAGGCGACGATCTACATCGACACCTCGGGCGAGGCGCTGTTCAAGCGCGGCTGGCGCGAGGACAAGGGCGATGCGCCGCTCAAGGAAACGCTAGCGGCGGCGATGATTGCCGCGACCGGCTGGGACCCGCATGGCGATGATCCGCAGCCGCTGTACGACCCGTGCTGCGGCTCGGGCACGGTGGTGATCGAGGCCGCGCAGATCGCGCGCCGCATTCCCGCCGGCATCCTGCGCCGGTTTGCATTCGAGAAGCTGGTGCCGTTCCAGAAGCATGTCTGGGAAGCGATGCTCGACGAGGCCGAGGCGCAGATCCTGCCCGAAAGCCCGGTGGGCATCTACGGCTCCGACATCTCGTTTCGCATGGTCGATTTCTCGCAGAACAATGCCGAGCGCGCGGGCGTGGCGGACACCATCGAACTGCGTGGCGGCGACGCGCTGCAGCGCATGCCGCCGTGCGAGAGGCCGGGCATCCTGCTGCTCAATCCGCCGTATGGCGAGCGCATCGCGGCGGCCGGTTCGGCGGGGCGCAATTCGCAGGAACGCATGGACATGGTCGAGCGCGCGGGCCGCGAGACCGCACAGACCGAAGACGGCGTGGAGTTCTTCAGCGAGCTGGCCTCGCACTGGAAGAAGAACTACAGCGGCTGGAGCGCCTTCATGCTCACGCCCGACCTGAAGTTGCCGGGCAAGATGCGCCTCAAGGAATCGCGCCGCACGCCGATGTGGAACGGGCCAATCGAATGCCGGCTGTTCCGCTTCGACATGATCAAGGGCGCGGTCAAGCCGCGCAGGGCCGGGCAGGAAGACGGCGGGAGCGTGCAGGCGTGAAGATCGTTCTGCGCTGGCCGCAATGCAATGAGGGCTACGAGGGCGCATTGCCGCGCGCCCTGGTGCTCGACACCAACGTCGTGCTCGACATGCTGATCTTTGACGATCCGCACGTCGCACCGATCCGCGCGCTGGTGGCCGATGGGCGGTTGCGCTGGATTGCCGATGAGACGCAGCGCGTCGAGCTTGAACGCGTGCTCGAATACAGCCAGATCGCGCCGCGCGTGGCGTACTACGGCAAGACCGTGGCGGGCGTGCTTGCCGCGTTCGATGCCGCCGTCGAGTATGTGCCCGAGGCCGCGAAGATCCGTTTCACCTGCACCGATCCGGACGACCAGCATTTCCTCGATCTCGCAAGCGCCCATCAGGCCGTGCTCGTGAGCAAGGACAAGGCGGTACTCAAGCTGCGCAAGCGCGTGGCGCAGTACTACGGTGCAACTGTGGGCAATTTGGTGGCCGAAGCGGCCGTGGTCGAGGATTCGCTGGCCGCCTGAACAGCGGCGGCCAACGCAGGACGGAGCAGTAGCAGCATCATGAACATACGCGTGCAAACCCCGCAGGCGGCGAAATCGCCGCGATGCAGATGGATGACCTATGGGTGCAGCACCCGCATGGCCGGATCTTCGCGCGCAGTTGGACACCGGCGGGCCACTCGGGTGGCTCGCCGATCGTGATGTTCCACGATTCGCTCGGCGCGGTGAGCCTGTGGCGCGACTTCCCGAAGCAACTGAGCGAGGCCACGGGCCGCAGGGTGATCGCGTATGACCGCCTGGGCTTTGGGCAGTCCGATGCGCGCGTGGATCAGCCCTCGCTGAATTTCGTGGTCGAAGAGGCCAGCCGGTATTTCCCGCAAATTCGCGAGCAATTGGGCATCAGCCACTTCATCGCGCTCGGCCACAGTGTGGGCGGCGGCATGGCGGTGTGCTGCGCCGAGTCGACCGGCGCGGACTGTGACGCAGTCATTACCATCGGCGCACAGGCGTTCGTCGAGGAATGCACCAGGAACGGCATCCGCGAGGCGCAGGGCGTGTACAGCGACCCGGTGCAGTTCGCTCGGCTGGCGCGCTATCACGGCGACAAGACCCAGTGGGTGCTCGACGCGTGGATCGAAAGCTGGTTGCACCCCGATTTCGCGGACTGGTCCATCAAGGACCAACTGCCCCGCCTGCGCTGCCCGACACTCGCGCTGCACGGCGAGCGCGATGAATTCGGCTCGGCGGTGCAGCCGCAGATCATCTCGCAATTGAGTGGCGGAGAGCCCTCGCGCATGGTGCTGCTCGAAGGCCTCGGTCACGTGCCGTTTCGCGAGGCGCCCGAGGTGGTGCTGGCGATCATCGCGGACTTTCTGCGTGAAAACCGGGTGCCTTAGGAAAAGTCTGCAAAACTCCCGTTGAAGGCAGTGACCCTCAGCGCAATTTTGCGATCATCGCCGCATAAAGCAATCAGTCTGGGCTTGAACCTGTCGACCAAGAAAACTCGCAAGCGCGAATTTCTCGACAAGTCCGCAGTGCAAAGATTACCTTGTCGATCAGATACAGACGATCAACGCGCATCCGGGCCAAGGTGGAACACCCGTTTCGGGTCATCAAGCAGCAGTTCGGATTTATCAAGGAATGGCGGTAGCAGGGACAGGGACAGGCCTTGATGCTTCTTCAAAGTACATCATGTCCATGTTGTACCCAGCTTTTCTAAGTGCACTTGATACCTTGTCAATATCTCCAGTATTGACACGTACAGCCACCAGGTTTTTCATATAATCAACATTTCCGGATGTAATATCTATGTCTCCCCTGGATAAATAATGAAGGTATAAAATAAATCGTGATACAAATCCCTTAGTTGTTTTTTGGAGTATTTAACTAGAACCACTATAATTTCTGGATTGTTTTGAAGGGTTCTGCTGTTTGTTATTGGGTTGGTTGTTGCAACTACTTGATAGGCCTTGTGGTTTTCATCATATTCTAGCCAGGTGCCAGCATAATATTCCCCTAATTCTTTTATTATCGATTCGGTAGTTTGGGTTAATCTGTCCGTGACGATGCCATTTTCAGGGGTGAGATATTTCGTTATACCTGCTTTATCCATCGCCTCTTGAAGGGTTCTGGAGCCCGAGGTACTCGGGGTAATATCTGGCAAGCCGCGGGTACCAGCATCCGCAGCTATGCTTCCAAAAGAAAAAAGAACGCTGACGAAAAAAAAGACCGCACCAATAGCAAATTGAGTCGATTTCATGACTATCCTTTGCAAAAAATTGGATTAAATCATTTATGTGATTTTTAAGTCACAACTTGGTTATACGCGTCAATTCTTTCAAATCAATGTGTGCTAACCCTAGTATTTCTACTGAGATACCTTTGAAAATTTCTATGAAGGTTCAATATCTCTTTTCAGGCGTTCCTTGGCGAAGTTTCCCAGATTCCGCAATTGTTGCGCCGCAACCACCCAAGCAGTCGCGGGATGTTGATCGAATGCGGGCCGAAGATGCCCGGCTCGCATAACATCGCTCCCGGTTCTGTGAATGAACTGGCCAGCCCGCCGCGCGAAGCGCAGGGTGCACCAGAAGGACGACCTTGTGCAGCGTGCTGCATCCATTCATGTTTCTGGGACGACCCGGTCACTCACTGTTCATCAAGGAGTTTCATCATGGCTTGGGTTTATCTTCTTTTGGCTGGCGCGCTCGAAATCATCTGGGCGTATTCCATGAAGCAGTCGTATGGTTTCACGCGGCTGTGGCCGAGCGTCGTCACCATCACGACAATGATCGCCAGCTTCGGCCTGCTGGCGGTGGCCATGCGCACGTTGCCGCTTGGCACGGCCTATACGATCTGGACGGGTATCGGCGCGGTCGGCGCGTTTGTCGTCGGCATCGTGGTGCTCGGCGAACAGGTCACGGTCATGCGGATCGCCGCGGCCGTGCTGATCGTCTCGGGGCTGGTGCTGATGAAGCTGTCTTCCAGCGCCTGAAGACACATTTTTTGACCCATCCGGCGCATGCAAATCGGCCGGGTGGCGGCAGGGCTGTCGGACACAGCGTACAGTTCGGGATCGCGAATTCATCCATCGCCATCCCGTTTTGTTGTCTTTGTTCCCATTTCGAAACCCGTTCCCACAGCCATGTCCAATCTGATCGTGCACGGCGGCAAGCCGCTGCGCGGACGCATCACGCCGTCCGCGAACAAGAATGCAGTGCTCCCCATCCTGTGTGCCACCCTGCTGACGTCCGAGCCGCTCAAGCTCATCGGCGTGCCCGACATCACCGACGTGCGCAAGATTCTTGATATCTACCGCGAACTCGGCAGCGACGTGCAGTGGGACCGCGACAGCGGCACGCTCTCGCTGCATCACAAGAACACGCATTTCGACCCGGCAAAGCACCATCTGCCCGAGGAGATGCGTTCCTCGATCATGCTGGTGCCGCCGCTGCTGGCGCGTTTTGGCGTGGCCCGGCTTGAAGACAACGTCAAGGGCTGCACGCTGGGCGTGCGCGAGATCGACCCGCACGTCGAGGTGTTCCGCAATTTCGGCGGCAAGGTCGAGCGCTCGCTCGGCTCGCTGCTGATCAGCCGCGACGGCCCGCTCCATGCGGTCGGGCACTGGCTGGACTACGCCTCGGTCACCACGACCGAGAATTTCGTGCTCTGCGCCGTGAGTGCGCAAGGCACCTCCACGCTCAACAACGCGGCCTCGGAGCCCCATGTGCAGGAGTTTTGCCAGTTCATGCAGATGCTGGGCGCGCAGATCAAGGGCATTGGTACCTCGCGCGTCACGGTGATCGGTGGCGGCAGGCTCGGCGGCGGTGAATTCCGTTTCGACGAGGATTTCCATGAAATCACCACCTTCCTCGCGCTGGGTGCGATCACCGGCGGCGATGTCGTCGTGAAGAACTCCACGCCCGACAACTTTCCGCTGATCGACCGCACGTTCGCCAAGTTCGGCGTGCACGTAGAGCACAAGGACGGCTGGTCGCGTGCCTGGCGCGATGGCGCGCTCAAGGTGCAGACGCCATTCACCTCGAACACGCTCACCAAGGTGGAGGCCGCGCCATGGCCCTATTTCCCGGTCGATCTGCTGCCGATCTTCATCGCGCTTGGCGTCTCGGCCGAGGGCAATGCGATGTTCTGGAACAAGGTCTACGACGGAGCGCTCGGCTGGACCGGTGAACTCTCCAAGTTCGGGGCGCACGTGTTCTCGTCCGACCCGCATCGCATCATCACCTTCGGCGGCAGCAAGCTCGTGCCGGCCACCGTGGAGAGCCCGTACATCATCCGCGTGGCGATTGCGCTGTTCATGGTGGCGGCCAGCATCCAGGGACGCTCGGAAATCCGCAACGCGACCCCGATCCGCCGCGCCCACCCGCAGTTCGTCGAGAACCTGCGCAGCCTGGGTGCGCAGGTCGAGTGGACCGAGGAAGAGGCCTGAGTCGGGTTATTTCCAGGTGATAACCCTGGGTTTTGGATGGTATTCCATGGATGAATCGGTGTAAACCCTATATCGGTTTATACTTACGATCATAGGGTTAACACTGATTTGTTCGCCCTAGCAGCCGCGCGGTACGAGATGCACCACGCGGCCTGCCTCCAAGGCATCTCATGGGAAAGTCCACCATGCGTTACGTCATCGAATCGTTGATCGAATTCATCCAGGAAGCTCGCGAAGCACGTCTGGAAATCGCAAGCCAGTAATCAGGTTTGCCCTGCCGCCTAGAGCGGTAGCGGATCCATAGAGTCAGGCTCCACCGCTTTACGCGCTGGAGCTTTTCTTTTGCCTGCGCGGGCAATCTTTTGCATAGAATCGTGGAATTCGAGACACGCGTCTCAAGTGAAACCCATTCCAAGGATGTTTATGAGTTCAGATGCCGACAGCAAGCTGGTCAGCGCGCTGGTAAGAGGCGTATCCATCCTGAACTGCTTTTCCAACAAGCGCCAGGAACTTAGCGGCAAGGAACTCATGGACTTGACAGGGCTGCCCAAGCCCACGCTGTTTCGCCTGACCGAGACCCTGTGCGAGCTGGATCTGCTGCGCTATTCGGAGCGCATGTCCAAATTCGTGCCCGGCATCGCGCTGCTCAATCTGTCGTCGCCGGTGCTCGCGCGCATGCGCATGCGGCAGTTTGCGCGGCCGCAGATGATGGAGCTGGCCAACCACATCGGCGGGCAGATCCAGATCGGCGTCGGCTCGGGCCGCAAGCTGGTGCTCGCGGAACTGGCCAACGGCATGGACAACAAGGTCTTCACGCCGGAAATCGGCGTCGGCATGTCGCTCTCGCGCACGGCCACAGGCCGCGCCTACCTGCTGTGCCTGCCACAGGCCGAGCGCGAAGCCTATCTGGCCGATCTCACCGAGCGTGACGCGGAACGCGCCGCCAAGCTGCGCGAGCGCCTTGCCGATGCGGCCCGCGATCTCGCCGAGCATGGCTTTTGCCGCAGCCACGGCGACCTGCACCGCGAAATTCAATCCATCGCCGTGCCGCTGTCGCAGCCGCTGGATGGCGAATACTGGGTGTTTGCCGCATCCATTCCCACCTACAACCCCAAAGCCGCGAGCTGGAGACGGACACCGGCCCACGCCTGGTCACGCTGGTGCGTGCCATCGAGGGCGTGCTGGGTGCGTCCAGCCTGTCCTGAACGATAACTTTCTGGAGACAAACTACATGAGCAAGGTACTCTACAGCGTTCGCGTCCTCGAAATCGGCGGGCTCGGCCCGGGTCCGTTCTGCGCGATGCATCTGGCCGATCTCGGTGCCGACGTGATTTCCGTGGTGCGCGAAACAGAGAACGCCGGCCCCACGGGCCCGTTGATCAATCGCGGCAAACGTTCGGTGTTTGCAGATTTGAAAAGCGAGGCGGGCAGGCAACTCGTGCTGTCGTTGGTCGAGAGCGCCGACGTGCTCATCGAAGGCATGCGGCCGGGCGTGATGGAGCGCCTGGGCCTGGGGCCCGAGACATGCCTTGCCATCCATCCCAAACTCGTCTACGCACGCATGACCGGCTGGGGCCAGGATGGCCCGCTCGCGCCGCGCGCCGGGCACGACAACAACTACGCGTCGGTTGCCGGTGCGCTCTGGGGCTGCAGCCCGGCGGATGCGCGGCCCGTCTCCTCGTTCGCCATGGTGGGCGACATCGGCGGCGGCGCGCTCTATCTCATGACGGGGCTGCTCGCGGGCATCATTCAGGCCCGTGAAACTGGCAAGGGGACGGTGGTCGACGCCGCCATCGTCGATGGCGCTGCCCACATGCTCAATCTGGCGCTGAGCGCGCGCGAGCGCGGCCTGGTTGCCGACGAACGCGGCCAGAGCATGTACGACAGCTCGCCGTTCTACGAGACCTATGTCTGCGCGGACGGCCACCACATCACCATCGGCGCGATCGAGCCGCAGTTCTATGCGCTGCTGCTCGACACCCTGTCACTGACCGGAGACCCGGATTTCGCCAGCGCCCAATACGACCGCGCGGCCTGGCCGAAGCGCCGCGCGCGCCTGCAGGCGATTTTTCTGGAGCAGCCACGCGCGCATTGGCAATCGGTGTTCGAGCCGACCGATGTGTGCTTTGGCGCGGTGCTCAGTCCGCTCGAAGCCTCGCAGCACCCGCACATGCGGGCGCGCGGGATCTACAACGAGCAGGGCGGTGTGTTGCAGGCGGCGCCCGCGCCGCGTTTTGATGGCAGGGCCTACGACACGCCCCACGCCTGCGCGGCCGGGGCGCACACCGCCGAGGTACGGGCTGCGCTGGCCGAGGGTGATCCGCGAAAAGTCTGGCGCTGACGCCGATTCAATCGAGTTGCAGACGCTGGCTGGTGATCAGTTCGCCCCAGCTCTTCTGGTCGTCATTCACCATCTTGCTGAACTGCTCCTGCGGCATGCCGCCGGGACGACCACCGAGTTCGCGAAAACGCTTTTGCACATCGGGCATGTGCAGCACGGCGGTGAGGTTGTCGTTGAGCTTCTTCACGACGTCGGGCGGCGTTTTGGCGGGCACGAGAAAGCCCATCCAGCCGACCTTGTTGAAGTCCTTCATGCCGAGTTCGGTCATCGTCGGCACGTCGGGCAACTCGGGCTCGCGCACTGAGCCGGTGACGGCGAGCGGGCGCAGCTTGCCGTCCTTGATGTGAGCGAGCGAGGCGGTCATGTTGTCGAACATGAATTGCGTCTCGCCCGACACGACGGCCATGGTGCCGGGTGCCGAGCCCTTGTAGGGCACGTGCACGACGTCGGTGCCGGTGCGCTGCTTGAACAGTTCGCCCATGAGGTGCGTGGTCTGTCCGACGCCCGCCGACGAGAACGCGAGCTTGCCCGGCGCGCTGCGGGCGGCTTCGGTGAGTTCGTTGAGGCTCTTGATGGGCGACTTGATCGGCACGACGAGCACGTTCGCGAACGAGATCATGTCGGTGAGTGCGATGAAATCCGTGGGCTTGTAAGAGAGCTTCTTGTACGCCGTGTAGTTGATAGCGTTCGAGCCCGAATTGCCGACGAGCACGGTGTAGCCATCGGGCTGGGCGCGCGCCACGATGCCCGCCCGAGCGAGCCGCCCGCGCCGGGTTTGTTGTCCACGATGACGGGTTGGCCGAGACGGTCGGCGAGCTTCTGCGCAAGCAGGCGCGCCGGTATGTCGGTCGATCCGCCCGCCGCACCGGGAACCACCAGCGTGATGGTGCGCGTGGGCCAGTGGGGCTCGGCGTGCGCGGCGACGGCAGAGAGCGCCAGCGCGCAGGCTGCGAGCAGCGCGCCGCGTCGTCGCGATGACGTGAATGATCGGGATGATGATGGGGTGGCGGTGCGGGTGCTCATGCCTGTCTGTCTCCAATGCCTGTAGTGAGTGACCGAAGAAAATGAATCGCAGCGCGCATGCATGAAGCCGGTCGCCCGCTTCAGACGCCCTTCCAGACCGGCTTGCGCTTTTCTGCGAACGCCGAGGCGCCTTCGCGGGCATCCTGCGAGGCGAACACCGGGTTGGTGATGGCGGCCTGTCGCTCGAACATGTCGCTCCGGCTCCAGTCCACGGATTCGGTCGCAACCTGCTTGCTCGCGATCAGCGACAGCGGCCCGTTGGCCGCCACGGCGTTGGCGAGTTCGATGGCGGCATCGAGTGCCGCGCCGGGTTCGACGAGGCGGTTGATCAGCCCGTTCTGGTGGGCGCGCTCGGCGCTCAGCATGTCACCCGTGAGAATGCACTCCATGGCGATGTGATACGGCATGCGCCTGGGCAGGCGCAGCAGGCCACCGCCCGCCGCCGCGAGGCCGCGCTTCACTTCGGGCAGGCCGAATTTGGCTTCGCGCGAGGCGACGATCAGGTCGCACGCCAGCACCACTTCAAATCCGCCTGCGAGCGCATAGCCCTCGACCGCGGCAATGATCGGCTTGCGCGGCGGCTTGATGGTGATGCCGCAGAAGCCGCGACCGGGAATCGTCGGACGCTTGCCTTGCAGGAAGCCCTTGAGGTCCATGCCCGCGCAGAACGTGCCGCCCGCGCCGACGATGATGCCCACGCTCAATTCGGGATGGGCGTCGAACGCGTCGAGCGCGGTGACCATGGCTTCGGCCATCTCCAGCGTCACGGCGTTTTTCGCTTCGGGACGGTTGAGCGTCATGATCTGCAGGTTGCCGCGAATTTCGACCAGCAATGGGGATGCGTCTGCCATGGGAGTCTCCTGAAAGATCGGGAATGGATGCTGCTCAGCGTGGCTGCATGCGGATCGCGCCATCCAGGCGAATCGTCTCGCCATTGAGCATGGGATTTTCGAGGATGTGCAGCGCGGTCAGCGCGTATTCATTGGGCCGTCCGAGGCGCGGTGGATTCGGCACCGACGCGGCCAGCGACTGGCGGATTTCCTCAGGCAGTTTGGCGAGAATCGGCGTGTCGAACAGGCCTGGCGCAATCGTGCACACGCGGATCATCTTGGTTGCCAGATCGCGCGCCGCGACGATGGTCATGCCGATGATGCCGGCCTTGGCCGATGCATAGGGAATCTGCCCGATCTGGCCCTCGTATCCCGCAACCGATGCGGTGAGCACGCAGGCCCCGCGCTCGCCCTCGATGGGCGCGTTCTTCGCCATCGAGGCCGCCGCCAAACGCAGCGTGTTGAAGGTGCCGATCAGATTGATGCGCACGATGTTGCTGTACTTTTCGAGTGACCCCGGGCTGCCGTCCTTTTCGACCAGGCGCACCGGGCCGCCGACGCCCGCGCAGTGGATCAGCGCGCGGAATTCTCCAAAGCCTTCTGCGGCCGCAATCGCTGCCTGCATCTGCTCGCCATCGGCCACGTCGGCCTTCACGAAGACCAGTGGTCCGGCATGCTGTTTCTGCATGGCCGCGCCGCGTTCCTCGTTGAGGTCAACCGCCACCACGTTCAGCCCGCGCTCCAGCAGAGCCAGCGCGGTGGCCTCGCCGAGGCCCGATACACCGCCGGTCACGATGGCGGTCATTCCCTTTTGAAGTTTCATCTTGATCGTCCTTGCGTTTCAGGCTCCGAATTGCCGCGCTCAGCGCGTGATTTCAATGATCGTGGCATTCGCCATGCCGCCTGCCTCGCACATGGATTGCAGGCCATAGCGCTGGCCGCTGTCTTCGAGCGCGTGCAGCATCGTGGTCATCAGCCGCACGCCCGAAGCGCCCAGCGGATGGCCGAGCGCAATCGCGCCGCCGCGCGGATTCAGGCGCTCTCCGTCGGCCTTGAGTTGTTTCTGCCAGGCGAGCGGCACCGATGCGAAGGCCTCGTTGATTTCGTAGTGCTGGATGTCGTCGAGTTTCATGCCGGCCTTGGCCAGCACGCGTTCGGTGGCGGGGATGGGCGCGGTCAGCATGTAGAGCGGATCGTCCCCCACCACGTCGAACGCGACGAAGCGCGCGCGCGGCTTGAGCCCGAGCTGGGCGGCGCGGCGCTCGCTCATGATGAGCATGGCGCTCGCGCCATCGGTCATCTGCGAGGCGTTGCCTGCCGTGGTGCTCCAGCGGATCTGCGGAAAGCGCTGCGACAACTCCTCGCTCTCGAACACCGCCTTGAGGCCCGCGAGCTTTTCGGGCGTGGTGCCGGCGCGAATGGTTTCATCGGCGATCACCTGACCATTCGGTGTATCGATGCCGACGATCTCGCGTGCAAAACCGCCGCCCGACTGCGCGGCGTGGGCGCGCTGGTGCGAGCGCGCTGCGTACCGGTCAAGATCGTCGCGCGTCAGCCCCCATTTTGCGGCCACGAGATCGGCGGAAACGCCCTGGCCCACGAGGCCCGGCGCGTAGCGTTCGTCGAAGCGCTGGCCGGTGGTGTTCTTGCCCATGCGCGAGCTGCCCATGGGCACGCGGCTCATGGATTCGACACCGCAGGCGATCACGATGTCCTGCGTGCCCGACATGATGGCCTGCGCCGCAAAGTGCACGGCCTGCTGGCTCGATCCGCATTTGCGGTCGATGGTCGTGGAGGGCACGTGCACGGGCAAGCCTGCCGCCAGCCACGCAAGCCGTCCGGGCGTGCCCGCCTGCTCACCGGCCTGGCTCACGCAGCCGCAGATCACGTCATCGACCATGCCGGGGTCGATGCCGGTGCGGCTGATCAACTGCGCGAGCACTTGCGAGAGCAGATCCACGGATGGACCTCGGCCAGCGCGCCGTCTGGCTTGGCCCTGGCCATGGGGCTGCGAATGGCATCGACGATCACGGGATGGTTCATGATTTATGAGACGTTTGGTTCATTAAATTAATGATAGGTTTCAGAAAAACGAATTCGAATGGGTATTAACCCGAGAAAACACCGCGCGGTGCGCGCGGATACTGCGCACTCCCATTCGGAATTCGAGACTCGTGAACCGGATGTTATGAATTGACGAACCCGTGAAGGCGCCAGCGAGTGATGCAATGGCTTGCGGGTGCCAAGTTTTGGAGACATTCGATGCACAACTTTCTGAGCTGGGCGCAGCGCGAGCCCGACAAGGTGGTTCTGATCCAGGCCGAGACCGGAGAATCATTCACCGCCAGGCGCATCGCCGAGCGCGCGCTGCGGCTGGCGCAGTGGCTGGCCGGGCAGGGCCTGAAGGAGCAGGACACGATTGCCATCCTGCTGGAGAACCGCGTCGAGATCGTGGAGCTGGTGCTCGCCGCGCGCGAGGCGGGCCTGTATGCGGCGGTGATCAGCACGCACCTCACGCCCGCAGAGGTTCAGTACATCGTGCAGGACAGCGGTGCGCAGCGCTTGTTCGTGTCGTCCAGCACCTGGGCGAACGCTGAGGCGGCGCATCAGGCGCTCGGGCTGCCGTGCTTTTCCGTCGATGGCGACACGCCGGGGGTGCGCAGCATCGACGAGCTGCTGGACGCGGCGGCCTCGCTGCCCGCGACGGACCTGAGCACGCGCGCGTTGGGCCGCGATCTGCTGTATTCCTCGGGCACGACGGGCCGGCCCAAGGGCGTGCGAAAGCCGCTGTTTGGCGCGCAGTTTCGCCAGCAGACCGACCCGGAAGTTGCGAATACGCAGCGGCTCATGCAGTTTGGCGAGCAAACGGTGTATCTCTCGCCCGCGCCGCTTTATCACGCCGCGCCGCTGCGCTACACGCTGCGCGCGCTCGATTCGGGTGGCCGCGCCGTCATCATGCGGCAGTTCAACGCCGAGTTTTCGCTCGCCTGCATCGAGCGATTCGGCGTCACCCACAGCCAGTGGGTGCCGACCATGATGAGCCGCATGCTCAAGCTGCCCGATGCGGTCAGGCAGCGCTTTGACCTGTCCACGCACCGCGTTGCGATCCACGCGGCCGCGCCTTGCCCGGTGCCGCTCAAGCTGGCGATGCTCGACTGGTGGGGCGACATTCTGATGGAGTACTACGCGGGCTCCGAGGGTTGCGGCACCACGCTGATCGACTCGGCAGAGTGGCGGCGCAAGCCCGGTTCGGTGGGGCGGGCGTTTGCGGGCGTGCTGCACATCGTGGACGACGACGGCAAGGAACTCGGCGCGAACGAAGTCGGCCGGATCTATTTTGAAAAAGGTGGCGAATTCAGCTATCTCAACGACGCTGCCAAGACGCGCGAGGCCATGAACGAGCACGGCTGGGCGACCTACGGCGACATCGGCTATGTCGACGAGGACGGCTATCTGTTCCTGAGCGACCGGCGCGCGGACCTGATTCTCTCGGGCGGCGTGAACGTCTATCCGCAGGAGATCGAAAATGCGCTCGTCGCCCATGCCGCCGTCGATGAAGTCGCTGTCGTCGGCGTGCCGCACGAGGACTTCGGCGAGCAGCCCATCGCCGTGGTCGTGCTCAAGCCCGGCGAGATGCCGAGCGAGGAACTCGCGCACGCCATCGCCGCGCAGGCCGCCTCCCATCTGTCGAAAGTGAAATGGCCGAGACGCCTGGTGTTCGAGACGCGGCTGCCGCGTCTGGAGACCGGCAAGCTGCTGCGGCGCGTGCTCAAGGAGCGCTTTCGCGGCGATCCCGATGCCGGATACGACGTGCGCGCGGCGCTCGCCAGCGGCGTCGAGGCCGGGGCTTCTTCCAGGCACTGAACCCGTTTATTTTTTAGTCTCTTTCTTCCCACTGTTTTCATCGAGGCACACCATGCAGGATCTGATTGAACGCTCCGTATTCCGCGAAGACCATGAACAGTTTCGCGAGGCCGCGCGCCGCTTCTTCGACAAGGAAATCGCGCCGTTTCACGCGCAGTGGGAGCGTGATGGCATCGTGCCCAAGGAGGTCTGGCGCAAGGCCGGTCAGGAAGGGTTGCTCAACCCCATGCTGCCCGAGCCCTACGGCGGCGGCGGCGACTTCGGCCACGCGGCGGTGCTGCTCGAAGAGATTGCGCGCACCGGCGCAAGCGGGCTCGGCTTTCCGCTGCATTCCGACATCGTCGCGCCCTACATCAACGCCTACGGCAACACCGAGCAGAAGGACCAGTGGCTGCCGCGCATGGCCTCCGGCGAACTGATCGGCGCGATTGCGATGACCGAGCCCGGCGCGGGCAGCGATCTCAAGTCGGTGCGCACGACGGCGCGCCGCGAGGGCGAGCACTACATCATCAACGGCGCGAAGACCTTCATCACCAACGGCATCAACTCGGGGCTCGTCATCGTCGTTGCCAAGACCGCGCCCGAAATGGGCGCCAAGGGCGTTTCGCTGATCATCGTGGAAGAGGGCACGCCGGGCTTCAGCAAGGGGCGCAAGCTCGAGAAGATCGGCCTGATGGCGCAGGACACATCGGAGCTGTTCTTCGACGATGTGAAGGTGCCCGTGGGCAACCTGCTCGGCGAGGAGAACATGGGCTTCAAATACCTCATGCACGAGCTTGCGCAGGAGCGGCTGGTGGTGGCGGTGCGCGCCGCCGCTTCGGTCGAGACCTTTCTGCAGAAAACCATCGACTACACGCGTGATCGCAAGGCTTTCGGTCATCCGGTGTTCGACTTCCAGAACACGCGCTTCAAGCTCGCCGAGGCCAAATCGCAGGCCACGATGCTGCGCGTGTTCACCGACGATTGCATCGCGCTGCATCTGGAGCGCAAGCTCACACCGGACCGCGCGGCGATGGTCAAGCTCAACGCCACGGCGCTGCAAAACCGCCTGCTCGACGAGTTCCTGCAACTGCACGGCGGCTACGGCTACATGGCGGAATACCAGATCGGCCGCGCCTGGGCCGATGCGCGCATCGGTCGCATCTACGGCGGCAGTGACGAGATCATGAAAGAGATCATCGCGCGCACGCTGTAATCGGGGAGGCCCGGAGTTTTCGAATGGACCGTCTAAAAAATCAGAGGAGACAAGCCATCATGAAGTCAACGCGTAGACAGACCCTCAGGAACATCCTCGCAGGCGCAGCGCTGGCCGCAGCACCATGGATTCCTGCCCTTGCAGACAACTACCCGAGCCGACCGATTCGCGTGATCGTGCCCTACCCGGCGGGCGGCGGCACCGACATCATTGGCCGCCTCGTGAGCGCGCAACTCAGCCAGCGCTGGGGCAGGGCGTGATCGTCGAGAACAAGCCGGGCGCGAGCGGCATGCTCGGCAACGATCTGGTCGCGAAGGCACCGGGCGACGGCTACACCGTGCTGCTCGGCATCACGGCGCTGGTGCAGATTCCGTCGCTCTACAAGCGCGTGCCCTACAAGCTCAGCGACCTCACACCGGTGTCGCAGACCGCGAAGTCGGCCGACCTGATCATGGTGCCGCGCAGCTCGGGCATCAAGACACTGGCGGATTTCGTCAAGGAGGCCAAGGCCGATCCCGCGAAATTCAACTTCGGCTCGTACGGCAACGCCACCTCGTCGCATCTCAATGGCGAGCAGTTCAAGATGAAGGCCGGTATCGATCTCACGCACGTGCCGTATCAGGGCTCGGGCCCGGAAATGGCGGCGATGCTCGGCGGCCAACTGGCCAGCGCGTTCGTCGACGCCACGGGCGCGTACCCGCACATCAAGTCCGACAAGGTCACGATTCTTGCAATCACCGGCCAGCAACGTCACCCCGCGCTGCCCGACGTGAAGACGCTCGGCGAGCTGGGCTATTCAGGCTTCGAGGCCAACGGCTGGTTCGGCTTCTTCCTGCCCGCATCCACACCACAGCCCATCGTCGACAAGCTCGGCGCGGAACTCGCGGCCATCGTCAAGCAACCGGAGATTTCGAAGCGCCTGTCCGACATGGGACTGATCCCCGTCGGCTCCACCCCACAGGAATTCCGCGCCGTGCTCGACAAGGACGCCGCCCACTGGAAGGCCATTGTCGACGCGGCGCGTGTGAGTGTGGAGTGATGGTGGGCGCTGGTGTGATCAGCGCTTGGTTGGCTGGCGCTGCGCGCGCTGGCCACGCATGCGCATCTGCCACGCCGCGGCCAGCAGCATCAGCACGCTCAGTGCGTAGACCGCCCATTCGCCGAGCGTGGGTACGGGGGTGGCGAGCGTTGGTGTGATGGTCTTCTTGGCCATGGTCAGGGTGATGACGAAGCTGCTGTTGCCGCTTGCGGGTGACACGCTCGAAGGCTTCCACTCGTAGTCCTGCGGCAGTGCCAGCGAGGGCGTGGACTCGGCGAGTTGGGGTGAGCAGCTTGCCGTGGCGCTCACCATGGGTTGCGTGGGGGTGCTCAGGTGTCCCGTCGCGTCGATCGTCAGGGTGACGGTGTCGGGCTGTGCGGCGTCCGGGGTGCAGTTCATGGTGAGCGCAACCGTCTTGCCGACCAGATCGGCCGGGAAGGTGGGTGGTGCGCCGGTCACGACGCCGGTGACGGTCACTGCCTGCTGCTTGGGTGCCATGACCAGCGTGGCGACGAAGGCATTGCTGCCTTGCAGCGTGGCGCTGGAACTCTTCCACTCGTAGTTCTGCGGCGCGGCGGGCAACTGGCCGATGCCGTCGATGGTCATCGCCGTGCAATTCGAGCCCGAAGGCACGACCGTGGATGGTGCCGTCAACTGGCCGTTTGCGTCAATCGTCAATTGACCACTTGCGGGAATGGCCGCGCCGGGTGCGCAGTCCAGGCTGTAGTTCACGGTCTTGCCGACGAGGTCGGCTGGGAACGTGCTGGGTGCGCCCTGGACGCTGCCGGTGATCGAGACGGCACTCGGTGGCACGGCGTTCCAGGTCGCGAGGAAGTGATCGTTACCCAGGCTGTCGGGCGTGTTTACCAGCGTGGGTGTGGGTGAGGCCAGCACGTAGCCCGCCGGGAGTTTGGCGGGATCGGGCGCATTCGTGAACGCGACGGCGCAGGCGACACCTGCATCGCCCACTTGCGAGATCTCTGGTCCGGATGTGGGCGAACCAAGCGGGCTGTTGCCTGCGCCCGCAGGGTTCATGCAGCCGCCAATATTGAAGTTCATTGCATCGCCCACATATTGCGCGAGGCTTGCCGGACCGGTCGTGGTGATGACCGAGGCCACCGACACCGTTTTCTGGACAGCGGCTGCAAGCGCGGCGGAGTTGTTCGCGAGGGTGACTTCCGAAGTCGGCACGGCCAGCGAAACCGTGGGCGTCCAGTTCATCGCCGGGCTGCTAAAGGGCGCGATGAATTGAACCGTATAGCTCGTCGTGTTGGTACCCGAGCCATCGTCGGCAGGGACGTCTGCGGCAGCGGGCAGTTGGCGGGATTGGCGCAGTTCACTGACGCGTTGGTGGCGCTGTTGACCACGCTCACCAGCGTTGCGCCGGCAGGCGCGAGACCGCTCAGAAAGGCGCCGCTCGCCGGTGCGGCGGCGGTCTGGCTGAGGTTTTTCACGGTGACGCTGTAGGTCACGGTGCCGCCAGCGGCATAGGGGCCGGAGACGGGCATGGCCGTCAGTTCCAGCTCGGGGCGGTGCAGACCACGCTCGCGGTCGCGATGTCGTTGGTCTGCCCCTGGGTGGTGCTGAACTGCTGGGCCGCGCCCGGGGTGATGCTCAGCGTCGCGGTATTGAGCGCGGATTGGATGCAGGCATTGGTGGCTGGAACGCTGGTGTCGGTCCAGGTCACGGGCAAGGTGATCTGGCACGAACCGAGGTTGGGAATGGTGATGCCGGTGACGGAAAAACCGGTGGTGGTATTGGTCGTCACTCCCTGCGCGCTCGTGCCAGGATCGATGCCTTGCGTGCAGGTCGTCGTGATCGTGTTGTTCGCGGCGAATTGCAGATGCGCAGGCAGCGTCGCGGCCACGCGGCCACCGGAAATCGATCCCGAGCCGGCAGGGGAGCCGTTCGGCACGGGCAGGGTTTCATTCTTGACCGTCAGCGTGATGGTGGCCATTGGCGCATTCAGCGTGACGGACTGCGTTGGCGGTGACGCGGCAATCGACGCCATGCCGCCACACGAGCCTCCCGCCGCCGCCGCATTGACAAAAGCCTGTCCGAGGTTGTGTCCGATGCTCGAGGTATTGAATTGATAGGGGTTGTTAAGCCCCGCGCTGGTGTCAAACGGCGAGATGTCGATGACGGAGAACAGGCAGGTTCCACCGGGCTCGTTGGGTTGGCTGAAGACTTGCGCAGCGGGGAAGAATGCGCCATAGGCGTTGCCGGTACTCGATGCTGCGGATGGTATGGGTCCGTAAAGGATGTTGTCCTTGGGAACTCCCGTCATGTGCGTGAAATATCCGCCGCGAATCGATGGCAGCAGTGTCTCGAAGGAGCCCGAGTAAATACCGCTCACGAGCAGTGTGTCCATGCCAAAAAAGGCGGTTCCGGCAGTCGCATTGATGGTCGGTGCCACGCCGGCCGTTGCCTTTTTGAGTACCAGTGCGCTGAAGCGAGCGACGTTCAAGGCGCTCGAATAACCCCATCGCAGCAGGAATCGACAAAGAACAGAACGGCCCTGGGCTTGAGTGCGGGATTCTGCATGAGCGCCGCCAATGTCTGATACGCCTCGTCGGTCACCTTGCGGTAGGTGGAGCCGATCACCACCAGGTCGTAGCGTTCCGCGTCATCGGGTTTGAAGATCGCGGCGAGGTTGGCGGAGTCGAGTCTTGGCCGACTGTCCGGCACGTACACCACCCTCTCGTTGGCACCGGTCGTCAGTCCCGTTGCAGGATCGACGGCGGTGCCTGCGGAATCCACGACCCGCACGGTGTTGGTGGCGGTGCTGGGATAGAGGCTGTCATCGGTATTTGGACGCGCGGCGATGACGTCGCCCGCCTTCGTGCTACGGATCGAAAGCGCTCCATACAGATACTTCACCTGCGGCGCGGGCGAGATGAAGGCGGTTCCGTTACCAAACGCCCGGGCCAGGTTGTCCGAGGCGTCTTTGCCATCCTGCTCGAATGTATTCGTATCGCCCGGCTGACCTTCGTCGGTCGTCAACACCAGAATTCTGGGGCCTGCCTGCGCGTGTGCTTGCGCAGACAACAATCCGGAGACTGCAAGCATCAGGACAACGAAAAGAAGATGCAGCAGGCGAGAACCAGATGGCGAAAAATACATATTGACCCAACCAAAGTTGCGGGGAGACCGGATGGCGCAACTCTAGACGCAGGCTATTGATTTGGATCATGTATTAGCTTGATGTGAATAAAATTATGCTCAATAATTGACAATTATTCACAATTTTATGCAATGGCGCGCTTCTCTACGGAGCGGGGCGCATCAGATCCCACATCGCCCGCAGGCGCTCCGTGTCACGCCCGAGGCTGCGGTTGGCGGGAAGCATGCGCAGCCAGCGCATGCGCCCGAGTGTGTTGTTCAGCACGGTGTGGAACTCCGGGCTGCGTCCGGGTTGGGCGATCCATTGCTGCCAGGTCGCGCGTGCCTGTTCGAGCGCGCCCGCATGACTCAGATAGATGGCGGTCGAATGCGCGTAGCACAGTGCGTCGCGCACCTGACAGACCGGGAGCGGCAGCACGGCGGTCGGATCGTCCTCGAAATCGACACAGGCAAGCTCGCCGTCGGGGCAGACCACCAGATTGCGTGCGAATGCCTGGCTCAGCACCGTGCCCGAGCGGTGGACCTGGTCGATCATCGCGAGGCCCTGCCGCCAAAGCGGCATGACGGCCTCGGCACCCTTGGGAACGGCGGCGCGGATGACGTTGCCCAGCGAGTGCACCTGCTCGCCGGGCAGGCCCAGGTGGCTCATCACAAAACCATCGTCCTGCGCGGCCAGTACCGCCGGCACGCGAATGCCGCGCGAGGCGAGATCCCTGAGGCGCCGCACTTCGGTGGCGATGGCCTCGCGCCCGCCGTGGTTCACGACCGGCCCCAGCACCGGCTCGTTCATCAGCACGCGCAGTACGCGCAGGATGCGGTAGCGCCAGGCGGGCACCAGCGGGCCGGTGCGCTTGATCCAGACCCACTGACCGCCGGTTTCGTAGCGTTGAATGTTCTTGGACTGCGTGCGCAGTTGTTCCGTGAGGAAGGCGTCGAAATCCGTGGTTAGGCGGGTGGTGGCGGCGGGTGGAATCGGTGGCACGGCGAAGATACTGAAGTACGAGGCGGCCCGCCGTGCGTCCGCATTGCTGGCGCTGACGTCGGGCCGCCGAAACTATCCCTGGGGATCTCGTGGACGAACCGGCTTGTTGATCGATTCGTGCAGAGGGCCCTAGCGTATCAGGATGTCGGCAGTGCTTCGGCCTTGGCAGCTTTTTTCGCCTTTTCCGGCGCGCTCGGTGCGAGCGGCGGCGGTGAGAACGCAAAGGTGTTGGCGCTTGCGCCGGGCCAGTATTGCTTGAACACGTTGTGCTGCTTGTCCAGTTCGCCGAGCAGTGCGCCCGGCTCCACGCGCAACACCAGATTGGCGAGCTGGCGCACCTCGGTGTCGGAGATGCGGCGCACGATGTGATGCGCCGTGATCTCGCCCGGATGTTGCAGGCCCGCTGCCTGCACCATCTCCAGCAACGCGTGCAGCGTGCTGTTGTGGAAATTGGCGACGCGTGTGGCCTTGTCGGGCACGACCAGAGCCTTCTGACGACCCGCATCCTGCGTGGCAACGCCCGTGGGGCAGTGGCCGGTGTGGCAGTTTTGCGCCTGGATGCAGCCCAGCGCCATCATGAAGCCGCGCCCCGCATTGCACCAGTCGGCACCCAGAGCCATCATGCGCGCGATGTCGAACGCGGTGATCACCTTTCCTGCCGCGCCGATCTTCACGCGGTGGCGCAGGCCAGCGCCGATCAGCGTGTTGTGCACCAGCAGCAGGCCTTCCTGCAGCGGCACGCCGACATGGTCGACGAATTCGACCGGTGCCGCGCCCGTGCCGCCCTCGGCCCCATCGACGACGATGAAATCGGGCGTGATGTTGGTCTCGAGCATCGCCTTGACGATGGCGAACCATTCCCAGGGATGGCCCACGCAGAACTTGAAGCCGGTAGGCTTGCCACCCGATTTTTCGCGCAGGCGGGCGATGAAATGCATCATCTCGACCGGCGTCTTGAACGCGCTGTGCGTGGGCGGGCTGATGCAGTCCACGCCGACCGGAACGCCGCGCGCGGCGGCAATTTCGGGCGTGACCTTGGGGCCGAGCAGCATGCCGCCATGACCGGGCTTGGCACCCTGGCTGAGCTTCAGCTCGATCATCTTGACCTGCGGGTCGGTGGCGTTGGCGGTGTACTTTTCTTCGTTGAAGCTGCCGTCGTCGTTGCGGCAGCCGAAGTAGCCCGAGGCCACCTCCCAGATCAGATCGCCGCCGTGGACACGGTGGTGCTGGCTGATCGATCCCTCGCCGGTGTCATGCGCGAAGCCGCCGGTTTTCGCGCCCTTGTTGAGCGCCAGAATCGCGTTGGCCGACAGTGCGCCAAAACTCATCGCCGAGATGTTGAAGATGCTCGCATGGTAGGGCTGGGTGCAGGGCGACACCCCTTCGACGGGCTGGTCCGGGTCGCCACCGATCCAGATGCGGAAGTCGTGCGAGGTGAGCTTGGTGGGCTGCATCGAATGGTTCACCCATTCGTAGCCCTGTGCGCTCACGTTGAGCAGGGTTCCGAGCGGGCGGCTGTCGGACTCGCCCTTGGAGCGCTGATAGACCAGCGAGCGCTGCGCGCGCGAGAACGGCAGCGCCTCCTGTTCGGACTCGATGAAATACTGCCGGATTTCCGGGCGGATGTACTCCAGCATGAAACGGAAGTGCCCGATGATCGGGTAGTTGCGCAGGATGGAGTGATGGGTCTGAAGCATGTCCCACACGCCCAGCACGGACAGCGCCAGACAGACGCCATAACCGACCCACCACCAACCCCCGCCCCAGAAACGCGCGGCGGCGAAGAACAGCCCCGTGCCGAGCAACGCGACGCAGAACGATGTATAGCGCAGGGGAACCCATGCGGGAAGGCGGCGAGGGGCGAGAGTTTGGCTCATCGGTCAGACGCGTAAGTTGCGGGGGATATGACGCAGGTCGCAATAATAAAAAGAATGATGCGAAATGCGTCGGTTGTTAGCCTGACAGTATGGCAGCGGCTTGACCGTGGCTGTGCGGCGGCGCCATGAATACCCTTCATGCCGGGTGAGGCCAGGTCTTTGCGCGCGGTGGTCGCGCAGCTGCGACGTAAAATTGAAGCTCGTTTTCATGGCGTTTGCGCACGGCTTTGGGCTGCTGCGCCAATCACCCATTCGATCAATCGCACCACCGAAGATTTCCCATGGCCGCACCAGACTCCGACCCCAACGCGACGCCACCTACGGGCGAAGACGCCGCGTCAGAACTCCATCAGGCACTGAGCAGCGAGGCGCTCGACGAACTCGATGCGGTGCTTGAAGATGTGCGCGAGCGCAGCGAGGAAACGCCGCAGTGGGAGTTCTGCGACGGTTTTCTGACCGCGCTCGTGTGCACGCGCCGCACCGTCCCCGTCACCGAATGGCTGCCAATGCTGCTGGGTAGCGGCATTGAAATCGACGATGCGCAGCCGGGTCAGCCGCTTCCGTTGCAATCGGACATCTTCAAGGACGAGGCGCAGCAGGCGCGATTCCTCGAACTCTGCGGGCTGCGGCTGAACGAAGTGGCGACGCAGCTCGACATGGACACCGACTCGCTCGACTCCGACGACGCCTTCCAGCCTGAATGCATGGACATGCGCGGCGCGATCCTGATGCTGCCCGACGAGGGGCGCGCCGAACTCGAAGGTCAGGACATCCCGTCATTTGCGCAGGTCTGGGCGCTGGGTTTCATGTTTGCCGTGGAAAACTGGTTCGAGGAATGGGCCGCGCCGCGCGACAAGGAGGCCCAGAAATGGATCGACGAATCGCTGGAAAAAATCGTCGCGATCACCGAAGACGATGCGGGCGTCCCCGCCGTCAATCTCTATGACGACCAGGGCCCGGCCAGCACCAGCCGCGAACGTGTCGAGCAGGTCGGCGAGGCGATCTGGGCGTGCTACGACCTGCGCCAGGTCTGGAAAAGCCTGGGTCCGCGCGTGGAAACCGTGCGCAAGGCGCACGAGCCGGGCCGCAACGATCTCTGCCCTTGCGGCAGCGGCAAGAAGTACAAGAAGTGCCACGGCGCGTGATGCTGCCTGCCTGATTGGCGACGAATTTGCCGACGCGTCGGTGAGGCTTGATATCGATCACGCCCTATGCGTGGGTGCATTGATCGCACCACTAGACTGCTTCTCCTGCAAACAAAACCGACGCCCGTTGGGGCGCGGAGGCGAGGGGATGGCATGCGAATTCTGCTGGTCGAGGATGAACACGATCTTGCGCACTGGCTGTCGCGCACGCTGGCGCGGCAGGCGGGCATTGTGGTGGAGTGGGCCGACGACGGAGCGCTGGCCGATGCCCGCCTTCGACAGGAAGAATTCGATGCAGTCGTGCTCGATCTGGGGCTTCCCGGAATCAGTGGCCATGGCGTGCTCGAGCGCATGCGCGCGCGCGACGACCGCACGCCGGTGCTGGTGCTCACGGCGCGCGACTCGCTGGTCGAACGTGTCGCAATGCTCAGGAACGGCGCCGATGATTTCCTTCCCAAGCCCTTCATGGTGGACGAACTGGAGGCCCGCTTGCAGGCCCTTGTGCGCCGCAGCCGTGGTCGCGAGAAACCGCGCCTGTCATGCGGGCCGTTGACCCTCGATCTGGCGGCGCAGCGCTTTCACGTCGGCGGCGGTGAACCACTCGCGCTGTCGCCGCGCGAGCATGGGGTGTTGCGGGTGCTGATTCAGCGCAGCGGCGAGCCGGTTACCAAGCAGCAGATACTGGATCGCGTGTTTCCCGGTGACAGCGAGGTCAACCCGGAGGCCATCGAGGTGCTGATCCACCGCCTGCGCAAGAAGCTCGTGGACCTGCGCGTGCAGATCGTCACCTTGCGCGGGCTTGGCTATTGCCTTGAGGAACAGCCCGCCCGCGATGGCGACACGGGGTCTTCATGACGCATGAGGCGCGGTCTTGCACGCGGTTCGTCCGCTGGCGTCCGCGCTCGCTCAAGGCCGCGCTGTTGTGGTGGCTCGTGCCCGCGCTGCTGCTGGTCATGGGCGGCAGTCTGCTGTGGTCCACGCACTTCATGCGCTCGCAGGTTGACGTCGCCCACGACCGCGCCATGGCCGGTGCCTTGCGCGCGGTGAACTACAACACCTCGACCGAGAGCGGTGGACTGTCGGTGGAGCAGCCCTATCTGCTGCTGGAATTTTTCGAGTTGACCGTGAATGGCGCGGTGTACTTCCGCGTGGCACTCGATGACGGACTGGCCGAGATCGGCAATCCCGATCTACCTCTGCCGCGCGAGCCGTTGAGGCTGAACGAGCCGAGGTTCTACAACGCGCTCTACATGGACGAGCCGGTGCGCGTTGCGGCCGTGATGCGCGAGGCGTCGCCGCCCATTGCCAGCAATCCGGACAGCCGCATCATCGTGCAGGTGGCCGAGAGCCTGCGCATGCGCAGCGAGCTTGAGTCGGACATGGTCCAGCGGGCCATCGAGCGCGATGCTCTGGTGGTCGCGATGAGCGTGCTGCTGTTGGTGGCCGGCGTGGTCATGACGCTCAAGCCGTTGGTGCGGCTGCGTGCACGGCTCGATGCGCGCGCGCCCGACGATCTGTCCCCCGTCGAGGTGCAAGGCCTGCCGTCCGAAGTCAAGCCGCTGGTGCGATCCATCAATCACGTGATGGAGCGGCATGCGCAGATGGCGCGCGCGCAGCGTCAGTTTCTTGACGATGCATCGCATCAGTTGCGCACGCCCATCGCCGTGCTGCGCACACAGGTGAGCTACGCGCTGCGCGAGCGCGATCCCGAGGAAATGCGATCCGCGCTGCACGCGATGCAGGAGAGCCTCACGCGCGCGGAGCGCCTCACGCAGCAAATGCTGGCGCTGGCCCGCGCGCGCGAAGCGGGGCAGGGCGCTGAGATGACGCCGGTGGAACTGGCAGCGCTCGCGCAGGCGGTCGTCGCGAGTCTGTGGCCACTCGCGAGGGCGCGGAACATCGATCTCGGCGTGGAGCTTTGCTCGCGCGGTGATGCATCGAAGGCGCGGGTGCAGGGCCTCGAATGGCTGCTCCGCGAGGCCCTGAGCAATCTTCTGGACAACGCGATCCGCTACACGCCTCGCGGTGGTCAGGTGACGCTTGCGTTGCGCAGTGAAGACAGTGCGTTGAGCGTGCTCGTGGAGGATTCGGGCGGCGGCATGAGCGACGACGATATCGCGCGCGCCGGCAGCCGCTTTCGCCGAGGCGCTGCGGGCAGGCGGCAGCCGGGCGCGGGCCTGGGCCTCGCGATTGTGCAGACCATCGCCGCGACCCACGGCGCAACGCTCAGCCTGCGCAACCGGTGCGTGGACGGCAAGGTAATGGGCTTGCAGGCGGGGCTGCGCTTCACCGGAACCCAGGATCCGCTTGGGAATAACCCTTGATTGAAAGCCGGACGAAAGCCTGCGCTGTCTAAGCTTTACGGCAGCTTTCAACATCTACAACCGGAGACACAGCACATGTTCAATTGCCGTTTCAGTCGATGGAAGTCCGTTCCTGGTGTCGGCCCGATACTGGCCGTTTTTGTCTTGCTGATTGCCACGGCAGCGCATGCAGAACCGCGTCGCCCAGAGTGCATCGCGCCCGCGCAGCCCGGGGGCGGTTTTGACCTGACCTGCCGCCTCGCGCAGACGGCGCTGCGCGAGTCCGGCGAACTGACGCGCGCCATGCGCACCCTCTACATGCCGGGTGGCATCGGCGCGGTGGCATACAACAGCGTCGTCGCGCAACGGCCAGCGGAAGGCGGGGCATTGGTGGCCTTTTCGAGCGGCTCGCTGCTGAATCTCGCGCAGGGCAAATTCGGCAGGTACGACGTGAACGACGTGCGCTGGCTTGTGGCCGTGGGCGCGGACTACGGCGTTGCCGTGGTGCGCGATGATTCACCGATGAAGGATTTGAAGGACCTGATGAACGCCTTCAAGAGCGATCCCTCCAAAGTGGTGCTGGGCGCGGGCGGCTCCATCGGCAGCCAGGACTGGATGAAGGCCGCACTCACCGCGAGGGCCGCAGGGCTCGATCACAGGAAAATGCGTTTCGTCGCGTTCGAAGGCGGCGGCGAGGCAGTGACGGCCTTGCGCGGTGGACACATCCAGGCCTTCATGGGCGATGCCGCAGAAGCCGCCACGATGCTTGATGGCGGTGCGCCGATTCGCGTGCTCGCGGTCTACCACAACGAGCGCCTTCCCGGAAAGCTGGCCCACGTGCCGACTGCGGCGGAGCAGGGCTTCAACATCGAATGGCCCGTCATTCGCGGCTTCTACATGGGTCCCAAGGTGCACGATGACGACTACGATTGGTGGAAGCGGGCATTCGAAAAAACCATGGCCACGCCCGAATTCGCCAAGGTGCAGCAACAGATGGGACTGTTCCCGTTCAACAGAACCGGCGCGGAACTCGAGGCCTACGTGAAAAAGCAGACCAAGGCCTACGCGGAACTCGCCAGAACCTTCGGGCTGATGAAGTAGCGAGGCACGCGCAGGCTGCGGCTCTTTTCCTCTTCTTCACTTTCCTCCCCTCACTCACGGCATTCCGTCCATGTCGCGCGCGTTGATCGTGCGCGGTGCGGCATCGCTGGCTCGCATGCGGAGCGCAGCGGTGCGCTGGCAGCGTGCCAGACACTTCGCTTGACAGGAGTTCATCATGACATTCAACGATCGGACACTGGGCGTCGCGGCGCTCGGGCTGTCTGCCTTTTTGGTGTGGTTCGGCCACGACCTTGAGACCCCGTTCGCCTACGAACCCATGGGGCCGCGCGTCTTTCCGATGATGCTCGCGGCAGTGATCGCGCTGTGCGGCGTGCGCCTCGCCGTCAAGGGCGGCAATGCGGCCAGGCCCAACCCGCCGGGTGCCAACAGTCGCATCGCGCTCATGGTGCTGATCGTGGTGGGCTACGCGTGTCTGTTCCAGCTTCTGGGCTTCATCATCGCCACGGCGCTCGCCACGGCCTGCGTGGGGCGACTGTTTGACGGCCCATGGATTCGCAGCGCCATCGGCGGAATCGTGATGGGCGTGTGCCTTTATCTGTTGTTTGATCTGGTGCTTGACGTGGTGCTGCCGCTCGGCATGCTGGAGGCTTGGCTATGAACGGCATCTTGGACAATCTCTCGCTGGGCTTTGGGGTGGCGTTCTCGCTCACCAATCTGCTGGTGGCGCTGATCGGCTCCTTTTTTGGAACCGTCGTCGGCGTGTTGCCGGGGCTCGGCCCGATCAACGGCGTGGCGATGCTCGTGCCGATTGCGTTCGCCATGGGCCTGCCGCCGGACACGGCGCTGATCCTGCTGGCCGCCGTCTACGTGGGTGCCGAATACGGTGGGCGCATCACCTCGATCCTGATCAACGTGCCGGGCGAAGCGGCGTCCGTGATGACCACCATCGACGGCTATCCGCTCGCGCGTCAGGGACTGGCCAGCGTGGCGCTTTCGCTGTCTGCCTGGTCCTCGTTCGTCGGCTCGCTGATCGCCATCATCGGCATAGCGGCCTTTGCTCCGTTTCTCGCGCGCTGGGCACTGGCCTTCGGGCCTGCGGAGTATTTCGTGTTGATGGTGTTCGCGTTCTGTGCGCTCACCAGCCTGCTCGGCGACCAGCCCGTGAAGGGCGTGCTCGCCGCAGCGATGGGACTCGGGATTGCGACCGTCGGCGTGGATGCCAATTCGGGCGTGTACCGCTACACCTTCGACGTGCCGCATCTTGCGGACGGCCTGGATTTCGTGGTGGTGGTGATCGGACTCTTTGCCGTCGCCGAGATGCTGCAGTTGCTCGAGAACAAGCTCGCCGGCCAGAGCGTCGAAGTGCCGCGCAGCAAGCGCAAGCTGTTCAACCTGCGGGAACTGCGCTTCACGAGTGGCAGCACCGTGCGCGGCGGTCTGCTGGGCTTCGTGATCGGCGTGCTGCCGGGCGCGGGAGCGAGCGTTGCCTCTGCGGTCGCCTACGCCAACGAAAGGCGCTACAGCGAGGGCCGCGATCCCGACGCCAAATTCGGCAGCGGCGACATGCGCGGCCTGACGGCTCCGGAAGCCGCCAACAACAGTGCGGCCACGGGATCGTTCATTCCCATGCTCACGCTTGGCGTGCCGGGCTCGGGAACCACGGCCGTGATGATGGGCGCGCTCACGCTCTACAACATCACGCCCGGACCGGTGCTCTTCGACCAGCAGCCCGCGCTGGTCTGGGGCCTGATCGCATCGATGTTCATCGCCAACGTGATGCTGTTCGTCATGAACGTTCCGATGGTGCGCGTGTTCGCATCCATGCTGTCGATTCCGGGCTGGCTGCTCGTGCCCGGCGTGCTGACCATCAGCTTCATCGGCGTGTACGCGATCAGTGCCACGACCTTCGATCTGGTGTCGGTGGTGGCCATCGGCGTGATCGGCTATCTGCTGCGCAAGCTGAACGTGCCCATGGCACCGATGGTGCTCGGCGTGGTGCTCGGCAGCATGATGGAGCAGAACCTGCGCCGCGCACTGTCCATCAGCGACGGCGCGGTGTCGATCTTCTGGTCAAGCGCGGTCTGCGTCGTGCTGTGGTGCCTGGCCGCTGCCGTGGTGCTGGGCCCGATGCTGTATCGCAGGATCACGAACCGTAGGCTGGTGGAGATTCCCGTGGTTTGAGCCGGAGGTCGCGCGAAAGCGCGGGGCTGGATCGTCCGGGTGATCGAACCCTCATGTCGGCGCGAACCGCATGCGTGTCTTCAGGTTTTCAAACACCTGCCGGGTCACCGGGTTGATGACGTGGCTGCGAACGTAGAGGCGATACACGAGTTCCGGAAGCATCGGCATTCCATCGCCCACACCGAGTACGCGCAGCCCGGGATCGAGTTGCTCGACGCCCCGCGCCGTCACGCCGAGCCCGGCGCGCAGCGCCGCGAGAATGCCCACGAGGCTTGTGCAGGTGTGGCGCGGAGTCCAGCGGATGCCTGCCGCGTCCAGTGATTCGCACGCGAGCTTGCGAAAGATGCTGGGTCCGTCGGCCAGCACCAGAGGCACGGTCTTGGCGGGATCGTGCACGTAGTTCGCCCCGCAGAGCCACACGGTCGGCGTGGAGCGCAGGACAAAGCCCTCGAATGCATCGTCCTCGCGGTTGGAGATCACCAGATCCAGCTCGCCCTGCCTGAGCGATTCCATGAGGAACGGGCTGCGCCCCACGTGCACATCCATCTGCATGCTCGGGAAATTGCGCGCGATCTCCTGCAACACCGGCGGCAGCATGGTGTCGGACACGTCGTGCGGCGCGCCGATGCGCACCAGACCCTCGATCTGGCGGTTCTGCAGGCTGAGTACGGCCTCGTCGTGGATCGCCAGGATGTGGCGCGCATAGACCAGCAAGCGCTCACCGTGGTCCGTGAGCCGTTTCTGGCGTCCCTGCTTCTCGAACAGCGGATGACCCACGCTGTCTTCCAGTCGCTGCATCTGCTGGGTGATAGCCGACTGCGTACGCCCGAGCTGCACGGCCGTCGCGGCGAAACTTTGCAGATTGGCGATGGTCACCAGTGTGCGAAGCAGTTCTAGCTCAAGCATTTTCTCCATATATCAATATTACTTAAGTGTTCATCAACACCGCTAGGATTGTTATCGGGAAATGTGATTGATACATTGATTCCATTGAACACAACGAAGGAGCACGCGGTGAGCAACACAGAGCAGCAACGCAAGAGCGCGGTCGAAACGGCCATCGGCCACATGAAGCAGGCCGTTGCTGGCGGCGAGCCGACGCGTCCGAAGCTGGACAAGGTGCTGGCCGAGTTGATCTCTCTCGCATCGCACCCCGAATACTGGGCACAGGAGCGGTTTGCGGCACCCGAAGAGGGTGAGCATCAGGCGCGCTATCTGATCGCGGAAGATCCGGACCAGAGCTATGCGCTGTATCTCAACGTGATGCGCCCCGGCAAGAAGATCGTTCCGCACAACCACACGACCTGGGCCTGCATCGCGGCGGTTGAGGGTTCGGAGCACAACCGCGTCTATGAGCGCACCGACGATGGATCGGTGCCCGGCAAGGGAGCTCTCAAGGAGGTGGATCTGGTGGTGGTGGAACCGGGCACCGGCATCGCGCTGATGCCCGAGGACATCCACTCCGTGGAAATTCAGGGCAACCAGGTCATCCGCCATCTGCACATGTATGGCCGCGCGCTGGAGACCCTGAACGAACGCACCAGCTACGACCTGCAGAACGGCACCTGTCAGACCATGGCGATCGGCGTGCAGACGCGCCGCTGAAACGCGGCTTCGGTTCCGTGAATACCGTTCTTCGACAGCGCCTCGCGCGAGGTGCGGGGAGAGCTTTGTCCGAAATTTTCGAGCCTTGCAATATGACTGAATCGATTGACGTATCCACACTCAAGAGCTGGCTGCACGACGGCGAGGAGATTGCCCTGTTCGACGTGCGTGAACACGGTCAGTATGGCGAATCGCACCTGTTCCATGCCACGCCGCTGCCATTCAGCAGGCTCGAAGTCGATGTCTTCAGGCTGGTGCCTCGCAGGCAGACGCGTGTGGCGGTGTACGACGGTGGCGATGATCGCACCGCTGGCGTTGCCGCACGTGCGGCAGAGCGCCTGCGCGAACTGGGCTATACCGAGGTCTTTGAACTGAGCGGCGGCGCGGCCGCGTGGAAGCGGGCGGGCTACGCGCTGTTTGCGGGCGTGAACCTGCCCTCCAAGACCTTCGGCGAACTGGTGGAGCACGCCTACGGCACGCCACGTGTGACCGCGCGCGAGCTGGCCGAGTGGCAAATACGCGAGCGTCCTCCCGTGGTGCTCGACGGTCGCCCGATTTCCGAGTTTCACAAGATGAGCATCCCGGGTGCCATCTGCTGCCCGAATGGCGAACTCGCCTACCGCATCAAGGACATCGTGCCCGACGATGAAACTCCCATCGTCATCAATTGCGCGGGTCGAACGCGCTCCATTCTTGGTGCGCAGACGCTGATCAATCTGGGCATTGCCAACCCCGTGTACGCACTGGAAAACGGGACACAGGGCTGGTATCTGGTCGATCTTCCACTCGATCATGGCAAGTCGCGCCACTACGCCGAGGACACGGGAAACCAGTCGCTCAAGGCGCAGTCGCAGGCACTGGCCGAACGGTTCGAGGTGCCCTTCGTCGATGCGGGCACGGTCGGGCAATGGGCGCAGGACAGCGACCGATCGCTGTTCCTGTGCGACGTGCGCACTCCGGAGGAATACCGGGCAGGCACGCTGCCGGGCGCTCAACTCACGCCCGGCGGCCAGTTGATGCAGGCGGCGGACCAGTACGTGGGTGTGCGCCGCGCCAGGCTGGTGCTGTTTGATGGTGACGACGTCCGTGCGGCCGTGGTCGCAAGCTGGTTGCGCCAGATGGGGCATGACGCCAGCGTGCTCAAGGGCGGCGTCGCGAGCGGCCTGTCGTTGAAGCCGATTTCCGCACCCACGCCACCGGTGCTGCAAGGCATCTCCGCGCCGGAACTGGCGCAGCGCCTGCAGGCGGGCACGGTCACGGTGGTGGATCTGCGCGCAGGCATGGCCTATCGCAAGGAACACATTCCGGGTTCGATCTGGTCCATCCGTCCGCGTCTTGCAAGCGACCTGGACGGCATGAAGAACGACGTGGTGCTGGTGGCGGACGAGGCGGATCTTGCGCGTTGGAACGCTCAGGATTTGAGCGTCGCGCCGCTTCTGCTGACCGGCGGAATACAGGCGTGGAAGGAGGCCGGACTGCCGCTACACGCAAGCGCCGACCGGCCCGCCGATGCGGACTGCGTTGACTACCTGTTCTTCGTGCACGACCGGCACGACGGCAACAAGGAGGCCGCGCGCCAGTACCTTGCGTGGGAGACCGGGCTGGTGCAGCAGCTCGACGCGCAGGAACTCGCAGAGTTCCGGTTGCCGGAGCACGCCGGGACATAGGAAGCGCGGACGACACATTCGCGGGCAGCCCGCGACCGACACATCAGGAGACCAACCCATGCATGCCATCCGTTCGATCAGCGCCTTCCTCATCGGTGCCATTCTCGGTACCGCCGCCTTGGCTGAGCCCCTTGCCAAGGTCAACGGTTATCCGTCGCAGCCGCTGCGTTTCATCTCGCCGTTCCCGCCCGGTGGTGGCAATGATGCGACCACGCGCTGGGTCACGACCAAGCTGTCGGACTTCACCGGCCAACCGGCCGTCGTGGACAACCGCGGCGGCGCAGGCGGCAACATCGGTGCCAAGGCAGTCGTCGAATCCAGGGCCGATGGATACACGCTTTTGACGGGGCAGGTGTCGCTGATGGCGGTGAACCCGGCGCTCTACAGCGCGCCCGGTTTCGATCCGCTCAAGAACTTCGTTCCGATCACGCAGGTGAATGCCGCGCCGCTGGCGATTGTGGTGGCGGCAAGCTCGCCGTTCAAGACCTTCGCCGACCTCGCGGCACAGGCCAAGGCTGAGCCGGGAAAGATCACCTTTGCCACTCCGGGCAATGGCACGCTGTCGCATCTCGTGGGTGCTGTGCTCGCCAAGGAGAAGGGCGTTCCGATGACGCACGTTCCCTACAAGGGCGCGGGTCCTGCGCTCAATGATCTGCTCGGCAAGCAGGTGGATGTGCTGATCACCTCGACGGCATCGGCGGCGGGCATGATCCAGAGCGGCCAGTTGCGCGCGCTCGCTGTGACGAGTCCACGCCGCGTCGGCATCTTCGCCAAGGTGCCCACGCTTGAGGAACTGGGGCTGTCGAACGCGACCTACGAAGACTGGTATGGATTCTTTGCCCCCGCTGGCACGCCGCCCGAGCGTGTGAAGTTTCTGCACGACGCGATCACCCGCACGCTGCATACGCCCGAGGTCACGAAGCTGGTGGTCGATGGCGGCAGCGAGGTCGTGGCCAACACGCCGCAGGAGTTCTCGCAGCAGCTCGCGCTGGATATCAAGCGCTGGGGCGAGCTGGTGAAACTCTCGGCGCAAAGCTCGACTGATCCCGCCGTTGCGCGAGCAAGGTTCATCTTCCACACGATCACGACCATGAGCACTGACTTCGACGAGAGCCCGCATACCGCCTGGCAGACGCGCTTGCCGCACATGGGCAAGAACCCTGCCTACGTGGGTGGCTCGGCCATGAATCCGGCCATTGTTCGCGCGAGCACCGTTGTCTTCGACAGCACGGCGCATCAGCGAGAGATGCGGGCGCGTCGGGGTGAAGAGCGCATCTTCAGCTACGGCGCGCGCGGCACACCGACCAGCTTTGCGCTCGAAGATGCCGTGAGCGAACTCGAAGGCGCCTACCGCACCCGGCTGTTACCCACCGGGCTTGCGGCGATTGCCATGGCGCTGCTGAGCTATCTGAAGCCTGGCGACCACGTGCTGATCACCGACTCGGCCTATCAGCCGATGCGCCATCTCACCGAGCAGTTTCTTCGGCCCTACGGCATCGAGTTCAGCTTTTTTGCCGCGGACGGCAGCGACGCGCGGGCGGGAATGCGAGCCAATACGCGCATGCTGTACGCCGAGTGCCCCGGCTCGTTGGTGTACGAGATGTGCGATCTCCCGGCGCTGTGCGCCATGGCGCATGCGCAGGGCGCGATGGTGATGGTGGACAACACCTGGGGGTCGGGCGTGCAGTATCGGCCGCTCACGCTCGGTGCCGACGTGTCCGTGATGGCTGCGACCAAATACCTCTCGGGTCATTCGGACGTGATGATGGGAACCGTTGCCACCAGGCAGGAATACTGGCAGCCGCTCGCGGAACGCTGCGATGCGTTCGGCATGACGGTGAGCCCCGACGACGCGTGGCTCGTGCTTCGCGGTGTGCGCAGTCTCGCCGCACGCCTGAAGACCCATGAGCAGCATGCGCTCGATGTTGCGCGCTGGCTTGAGACGCACCCCGCCGTGGTCAAGGTCTACTGCCCGGCCCTGCCCTCGCATGCCGGACACGATCTCTGGATACGTGACTGCCACGGAACGAACGGGCTCGTCTCGCTGGAACTCCCGGTCGGTACATCGCAGCAACAGGTTGATCGTTTCATCGACAGCCTGGCGTTGTTCGGGCTCGGCGCATCGTGGGGTGGCTATGAAAGCCTGGTGACGCCGACAGACATGAAACAGGCACGCAGCGTCACCGATTGGTCGGCGCACGGGCCGGTCGTGCGACTGCACATCGGTCTTGAGGAGCCCGAAGACCTGAAGCGCGATCTTGCGCAGGCGTTCAGCCATGCCGGGCTCGACAAGGTCCGGGCGCACGAATGATCCGCTATCCAAAAAAGGGAGTACAAGCATGAAGCCATTGTTCAAATCCGCCGTGTTGTGCGCGGGCCTGCTGGGGCTTGCGGGGGTTCATCCCATCGCGACGGCGGCCTATCCCGAGCGCCCGATCATGATGACCGTGCCCTTCCCGGCCGGTGGTGGCGTGGACGTGGTCGGACGTCTCTACACGAATGAGATCAGTCAGCGCAGCGGCGCCAACATCGTGATCGACAACAAGGCCGGCTCCGGCGGAATCATCGGCGTGGGGCCGTGGCACGTGCCAAACCCGACGGCTATCAGTTCGTGATGGGAAGCCCGGGCAACATCAGCATTGCACCGAGCGCCTACAAGTCGCTGAACTACAACCCTTCCCGGGATCTGATGCCCGTCGCCATGGGCGTGCAGATTCCGCTGTTGCTCGTGACGCGTCCGGACGCTCCGTTCCAGACCGTCTCCGAGCTTGTCCGATACGGCAAGGAACACCCGGGCAAGCTGACCTATGCCTCCGGCGGCACAGGGACGTCCCAGCATCTTGCGGGTGCGATGTTCGCGCAGATGTCGGCGGTGGATGCGCAGCATGTCCCCTACAAGGGCTCGACCCCCGCGCTGACGGACCTGATGGGCGGGCGTGTCGATTTCGCATTTCTCGACACTTCCGCCGTCTCCAACATCAAGGCGGGAAAGATCAGGCTGATGGCGGTGACGAGCGCCAAGCGGTCGGCACTTTTCCCCGAGACGCCGTCGGTCGCCGAGGCCGGGGTTCCCGGTTATGAGGCGCTCAACTGGTATGGATTTTTCGCCCCGGCGGGCACGCCGCCGGAGTCGGTGAACTGGTTGTACGGCCAGCTCAAGGCGGCGCAGGAAGCCCCGGGCCTTGCGGAAAAATTCAAGGCCCAGATGATGGAAATGCCGCCGCCCATGGACCCTGCGGCATTTGCCAGATTCGTGGCTGCGGACACTGCCAAGTGGTCGCAGTTGATCAAGTCGATGGGACTCAAGCTGGACTGAGCGTTGTAGCGAGGCACGTATGGGACAAATCAAGGACTTTCTTGCCAGCCAAGGAGCAGCGGCAATACGCGAGGGGATGATCGACGTCGGCTCCATGTCGTCGGGAATGGCGGTGGGCCTGCCCTATCTCGCGATTCGCGGCGCCCGGCCCGGCAAGACCTTATGGCTTCACGGTCAGGTACACGGCGACGAAATCAACGGGATGATCGCGGCGCTGAGATTCGCGCGCCGAATCGACCCGGCGCAGATGAGCGGGAACGTCGTGGTCACGCCCACCGGCAACCCGCATGCGCTCGACGCGCGCCGCAAGCGCAACCCCTACGACGAACTCGACCTGGACCAGACCTATCCCGGCAATCCCGGTGGCCTGATTTCGGAGCGTCTGGCCCATGCGCTGATGCAGGAGATCGACGGCGTCGCCGACGTGTTGATCAACCTGCACACCATGAATGCGCTGTTCGATTCGCGCGCCTATGCCGTGTACAAGGTGCATCCGCAGAGCCCCATTCCCGAGCAGGAGCTGCTGCGCCTGATCAGTCTGTTCGAGCCCAATGTGGCCTGTCGCATGGATGTCGGTGGGCCGGGGAGCTGCCCGGAAACATTGCGGGTGCGCTCGACTACCAATGCCTCGCGCGCGGTGTCGCGGCCTTCATGCTGGAACTCGGTGGCGGCAGCCGATACGAGGCGCACAACGTCGAACTGGCTGACAAGGGCTTCACGCGCCTCGCGGCGCATCTGGGCATCCTGCCCGTGATCGACGGCGATGTGCTTCCGACCCGCGTGCGCCGCGTGACGAAGCGTGGCTGGATGACGTTTGCCAGGGGCGGGCTTTTCATTGCGCAGGCAGCGGCGGGCGAGACCCTCGCCGCCGACGCGATTCTCGGCCAGTCCATGGATCTCTATGGCAATCCCGTCGAGACCGTGCAGCTCGCGCGCGAAGCCATCGTCATCGGCCTCCGGCGTGATCCGGTGGTTCACACCGGCGAGCGCGCCGCCTTTATCGCTCACGAGTGGGAAGAGCTGACGCTCTGAGTCCATCCGCGTGTCCTGCAGGAGGGTCATCGCATGCTTTTGCCACGTCAGGAAACCCTGGAGATTCTCCGGCGGCTGATTTCATTTCCCACGGTCAGCAGGGATTCGAACCTGGATCTGATCGAGTGGACGCAAAGCCATTTGATCCAGCATGGTTTCGCCACGCGATTGAGTTATGACGATACCCGCCGCAAGGCGAATCTGTTCGCGAGCATAGGGCCCGAGGTCGAGGGCGGCATGCTGCTGTCCGGACACACCGACGTGGTTCCCGTGGATGGTCAGGACTGGCGCACGGACCCGTTCAAGGTGGAGATCGTCGATGGCCGGCTCTATGGCCGCGGTGCCTGCGACATGAAGGGTTTCATTGCCAGCGTTCTGTCGAGCGTCGGTGTGATCGATGCATCGCGCCTTCGGCGGCCTTTGCATCTGGCGTTCACCTACGACGAAGAGGTGGGCTGCAAAGGGGTGCGAACCCTGCTCGCCGATCTGGCGGCGGCCGGAATCCGCCCCTCAGCGTGCATCGTCGGCGAGCCCACGGAAATGCAGATCGTGCGCGCCCACAAGGGCAGTCGCAACTACCGCTGTTGCGTTCGGGGAAAGGAGGCCCATGCCTCGCGAACCAACGAAGGCGTCAACGCCATTCAGCATGCGGCGCGGGTGATCGGCTTCATCGACGAAATGTCCGAGCAGATGATGCGGTCGCCAGAGCCCGACAGCAGCTTCGAGACGCCGTTTGATACCTTGCAGGTCAGCCTGATCGAAGGCGGCCTTGCGCGCAACATCGTGCCAAGGGATTGCGAGTTCACGTTCGGTTATCGCTATCTGCCGCGCAGCGACCCGGATCGCATCTTTGAAAAAATCAGCCAGTTCGGCGCGAGTGACGTATTGCCGCGCATGTTGCGCAACGCGCCCGATGCCAGCCTCCGGTTTGAAAAACTCAGCGACAACCCGGCCTTGTCGCCCAGCGCGAATGCCGAGCTGGCGCGGGTCGCGATGGAGCTTGAGGGCGCGCGGGCGCGGGTCTTGGCGTGAGCTATATGACCGAAGGCGGCATCTACCAGCAGTCGGGCATACCGACCATCATCTGCGGCCCCGGCAGCATCGTTCAGGCGCATCGCCCCAACGAATTCGTGGAGCTGAGCCAGCTCGCGCAGTGCGAGCGCTTTGTTGCCAGCCTCTGGGACAAGCAGGCACGACCATCCACCCCATCATGAGAAAAAAGGAGCAGGCATGACGAGCGCATCTCAGGAAAAACGAAGAAATTGGTGTCTTGGCGTGGCGGGATGGGCCGCGCTCTCGTTGGCGCATCCCGCCGCACTGGCTCAGGCGTTGACGCCCTTGCCGGACTTCCCCAGGCAATCCGTCACGCTGGTGTCGCCGTTTCCGCCGGGCGGCGGAAATGACGGCATTGCGCGGCTGCTTGGAAATGAGTTGAGCAAGCTGATCGGGCAGGCGGTGGTCATCGAGAACCGTGCGGGCGCAGGCGGCAACCTCGGAACCACGGCGGTCGCGCGCGCCAAGCCCGACGGCTACACGCTCGTGCTGTCGCAGAACAGCGTGATGGCCGTGAATCCCTCGCTCTACAAGAATCCGGGCTTTGATCCCCTCAAGGATTTCGTGGCACTTTCCCAGATCACTTCGGCACCGCTGGTGCTCGTGGTGCGCGCGGAAAGCCCGCACAAATCACTGGCCGACTATCTCAAGGCCGCCGCCGAGCGGCCCGGGAAGGTGAGCTTTGCCACGCCGGGCAACGGCACGCTGTCCCATCTGGCGGGAGCGACGCTGGCCCAGAAGAAGGGCGTGACATTGATGCATGTGCCGTATCGCGGAGCCGGTCCCGCGACGAATGATCTTCTCGGTGGCTCGGTCGATATGCTGATCACCTCGCCTCCATCCGTGGAGTCGCTCTATTCTTCCGGCAAGGTGCGGGCGCTGGCGGTCACCCATTCCAATGCGGTGGGTGCATTCAAGAACGTTCCCTCGCTGGAGCAGCAGGGCGTGAGCCACGTTTCCATCGAGGGCTGGTATGGCGTCTTCGCTCCCGCCGGAACACCGAAGGAGCGGGTTCAATATCTTTCGGAGGCGATTCGCAAGGCCGCGACGGCTCCGGCCGTGGTTGCGCGCATCAATCAGGACGGTGCCGACGTCGTCGCAAGCACTCCGGAAGCACTCGACAAAAAACTGCGCGCCGAGATTCCCCACTGGGCGGCTCTGGTCAAGTCGCTGGATCTGTCGATCGATTGACTGCACGGGAAAAACGCCCGCTTCTCACATTGGTAGAGAAGATTCCTAGGGTAAACCGCAGGCCGCAAACGTTTGCGTGGGTGCAAAATCGCGCTTCTTCGTTCAAATCACTGGATCGGCGAAATGCGGGCAAGCGCGTGCCTTGCGCCGGTCACTTCCACCCTCTGGAGACGCTCATGCACTTTTCCCGTCGCACTTTGACTGCCGCTCTGGCCCTGGCTACGGTTGCCGGTTTTGCTCACAACGCCGTCGCTGCGGACAAGCCGAAGGTGGCGCTGGTGATGAAGTCGCTGGCAAACGAGTTCTTCCGCACCATGGAGGACGGGCGAAAGCGCACCAGAAGCAGAACGCCGCCAAGTTCACACTTGTGGCCAATGGCATCAAGGACGAGACCGACACCGCCGCACAGATCAAGATGGTCGAGCAGATGGTGGCGCAGCGCGTGAATGCCATCGTCATCGCGCCGGCCGATTCCAAGGCGCTGGTTCCGGCGCTCAAGGCGGCGGCCGACAAGGGCGTGCTGATCATCAACATCGACAACAAGCTTGATGCCGATGCGCTCGCCAGCAAGGATCTCAAGGTGCCGTTCGTGGGGCCGGACAATCGCGCCGGTGCAAAGCAGGTGGGCGATTTCCTCGGCAAGAAGCTGAAATCGGGCGACAAGGTGGGCATAGTCGAAGGCGTCTCCACGTCGTTCAACGGGCAGCAGCGCACGCTCGGTTATCAGGACGCAATGAAGGCCGTGGGCGCCAACGTGGTGAGCGTGCAATCCGGTCAGTGGGAAATCGACAAGGGCAATACCGTCGCCGCCGGCATGCTGCGCGAGCATCCCGATCTGAAGGCCATTCTGGCGGGCAATGACAGCATGGCGCTCGGCGTGGTGGCTGCGGTGAAGGCCGCCGGTCGCACGGGCAAGGTCGACGTGGTGGGCTACGACAACATTGCGGCCCTCAAGCCCATGCTCAAGGATGGCCGCGTGCTCGCCACGGCCGATCAGTTTGCCGCCAAGCAGGCGGTGTTCGGCATCGACATCGCACTCAAGGCGATTGCCGAAGGCAAGAAGCAGGCCGATCTGCCGGCCGAGGTGAAGACCGACGTGGTGCTGGTCACCAAGGACTCGAAGTAAGCGTTCAAGAGCGACAGGAAGATGGCGTCATCGTCTGAAACTCCCGCATCCGCAGGACCGCCGCGCGTGGTGATGCGCGACGTGGGCAAGTCGTATGCCGGCACGGTGGTGCTGCAGGGCGTGACGCTGGAGTTGCGCGCCGGTGAAGTGATGGCGCTGACCGGCGAGAACGGCGCGGGCAAGAGCACGCTGTCGAAGATCCTGTGCGGACTGGTGCAGGATTTCGACGGCGCGCTCGAGCTGGACGGCGTGGCCTTCGTGCCGCGTTCGCGCCGCGATGCGGAGGCCCAGGGCCTGCGCATGGTGATGCAGGAACTGGGCCTGATTCCCACGCTCACCGTGGCCGAGAACCTGCTGCTGGACCGGCTGCCCAATCGATGGGCTGGTTGAACAACGAACGCATCCGCATGCTCGCGAAACAGCAGCTCGCCAAGATCGGCATGGGCAACATCGATCCCGACACGCCCGTCGCCGAGCTGGGAATCGGCCAGCAGCAGATGGTGGAGATCGCGCGCAATCTGCAGGACGGCACGCGCGTGCTGGTGCTCGACGAGCCCACAGCGATGCTCACGCCCGCCGAGATCGAGCACCTGTTCGAGCAGATCGCGTTGATGAAGGCGCGCGGCGTGGCCATCGTCTACGTGTCGCACCGGCTGGAAGAATTGCAGCGCATCGCGGACCGTGTGGCCGTGCTGCGCGATGGCCGCCTGGTGGACGTGCGTGCCATGCGCGGCGTGCAGGAGCATGAGCTGGTCGAGCGCATGGTCGGCCATGTGGTGCAGGACAACGAGGGCCGGGCGCGGCGCAGTCGCGGCGGCTTGCGCATGTCGGCGCGCGGCCTGCGCCGTGGCACGGTGGTGCGCGACGTGAGCCTGGATCTCTACGCCGGAGAGATCATGGGCCTGGCCGGTCTGGTCGGCTCGGGCAGGACCGAACTGGTGCGCTTGCTGTTCGGTGCGGACCGCGCGCAGGCCGGCGACATCAGCCTGTTCGATGAGCAGGGCAGGCCGCGCGCGAGCGTGTCGCCCAATTGGCGCAGCCCGGTACACGCCATCGATGCGGGCATCGGGCTCGTCACCGAGGATCGCAAGTCCCAGGGCCTGCTGCTGCCCCAGTCGATCCGCGTGAACACCACGCTCGCGGGTGTCGAGCATGTGTCGAGCGCCGGATGGTTGCAGGCCGGACGCGAGGCCGAAGTGGCGCGCAACTGGATTCAGCGTCTGCGCATTCGCTCGCGCGATGCCGAGCAGCCGGTGGCTACGCTCAGCGGCGGCAATCAGCAGAAGGTGGTGTTCGCACGCTGGCTGCACCAGTCCTGCGACGTGCTGCTGCTCGACGAGCCCACGCGCGGCGTGGACGTGGGCGCGCGGGCCGACCTGTACAACGAGATGGACGCGATGGTCGCCGCCCACAAGGCGGTGCTCATGGTGTCCAGCGATCTGCGGGAGCTGATGGCCATGTGCGACCGCATCGGCGTGATGCACAACGGAAGCCTGGTCGCGATTTTCGAGCGCGGCGCGTGGACCGAAAAGCAATTGCTTGCCGCTGCATTCGGCAACGCCTCACCGCAGAATGCGGCGCTGGCCTGAGCTGCGGCGCCCCATCGATCTCCAGAAAAGAGAACAGAAAGAACCATGCCATGAACAGCGTCGTCAGGGAAAAACCCGCACCGTCCACCATGAGCCAGGCGCTGCGTGGCTCCTGGGGCACCTATCTGGGCCTGCTGCTGGTGCTGCTGGGAATGGTCGCGCTGTTCAGTTCGCTGAGCGAGTATTTCTGGAGCAAGGAAACCTTCGTCACCATCGCCAACGAAATACCTGCGCTCGCCGTGATGGCCGTGGGCATGACCTTTGTGCTCATCATCGCGGGCATCGACCTGTCGGTGGGCTCGGTGCTGGCGCTGTCGGCGGCCGTCGCGGCGCAGGCGATCCTGATCTGGGGAATGAACGTGTGGGCGGCGGGCGCGCTCGGCCTGTTGACCGGACTCGTGTGCGGCGCGGTGACGGGCACGGTATCGGTGATCTGGCGTCTGCCGACCTTCATCGTTTCGCTGGGCATGCTGGAGGCGCTGCGCGGCGCGGCCTATGTGGTGACGGATTCGCGCACGCAATATGTGGGCGACGCGATCTCGGGCCTTGCCGCGCCGATCATGGAGGGCATCTCGTCGGCGTTCCTGATTGCGGTGATCATCGTGATCGTCGGCCACATCGTGCTCACACGCACGGTGTTCGGGCGCTACGTGATCGGCATCGGCACCAACGAGGAGGCGATGCGCCTGGCGGGCATCGACCCGCGTCCGATCCGCATCACGGTATTTGCCATCATGGGCCTGCTCGCGGCGCTTGCCGGGCTCATGCAATCCGCGCGGCTCGAGGCCGCCGATCCGAATACCGGCGTCGGCATGGAGCTGCAGGTGATTGCGGCGGTCGTCATCGGCGGCACCAGCCTGATGGGCGGGCGCGGCTCGGTCATCGCCACCTTCTTTGGCGTGCTGATCATCGCGGTGCTTGAGGCCGGACTCGCGCAGGTCGGTGCCAGCGAGCCGCAAAAGCGCATCATCACCGGCGTCGTGATCGTGGTGGCGGTGATCATCGACACGCTGCGCCAGAAGCGCGCGATTGCCTGACGCGAGCGGCGGCCGATGAACAGCATCAAGGACGTGGCGCGGCTCGCGGGCGTTTCGGTGACGACGGTATCGCACGTGCTCAACAAGACGCGTTCGGTGAGCGCTGACACCGGGGCGCGCGTGATGGACGCCGTGCGCACGCTCGGCTATGTGCCGAGCGCCGTGGCCCGCAGCCTCAAGATGAATGCCACGCACACCATCGGCATGCTGGTGCCCAACAACTCCAATCCCTACTTTGCGGAACTGGTGCGCGCCGTGGAAGACGCCTGCTTCGCCGCAGGCTACGCACTGCTGCTGTGCAATACCGACGACAACGCGGAGCGCCAGCGCGTGTATCTGGACGTGCTTGCGCAAAAGCGCGTGGACGGCGTGATCGTGGCATCGACCACCGATGACGAGCGCATGTCCAGGCATCTGGCCGAAAGCAACATGCCGATGGTGCTGATCGACCGTGACATTGCGGGACTGGATCGGCCCTGCGTGCAGACCGATCATGTGAAGGGTGGCAGCATCGCGGCGCAGCATCTGCTGCGGCTCGGGCATCGGCGCATTGCCTGCATTGGCGGCCCGAGCAACTGCATTCGAGCGAGTCGCGCGTGCAGGGCTGGCGCGAGGCGCTGCGCGATGCGGGCCGGACGAGCGATCTGCTGGTGTACGGTGATTTCTCGGTCAACGGCGGCTATCTCGCCATGCTCTCGCTGTTGAAGCGCGACGCTGCGAACCGGCCGAGCGCGGTGTTTGCCTGCAATGATCTGATGGCCATCGGCGCGCTGCGTGCCGTGCATGAGCAGAACCTGCGCGTGCCCGAGGACATCGCCGTGGTGGGATATGACGACATCGAATTGGCGAGCTACACGCAGCCACCGCTGGCGAGCATCGCGCAGCCCGTGGTGCCGATGGCCGCGCAGACGCTGGCGCGACTGCTCGCGCAGATGTCGGCGGACAGGGGCGCTTGCGGCAGCGCGCACGATCCATGCATTCAACTGCTCGCGCCGTCGCTGGTGACGCGCGAGAGCAGCGGCAAGGCGCTGAGCCGCGCAACGCCGCAGACCGTCTTCGAAACCTGATGTGATGATGACAGCAGCCTCGACAAATTCTCCGGATGATCGCCCGCGCATCGTGGTATTGGGCAGCCTGAACATGGACATGGTGCTGCGCGTGCCGCACATGCCGGTGGCCGGCGAGACCCTGCTCGGCCGCGACCTGCGCTACGTGCCCGGTGGCAAGGGCGGCAATCAGGCGGTGAGCTGCGCGCGTCAGGGAGCGCAGGTGCGCCTGCTGTCCTGCGTTGGCAATGATGCCTACGGCGAGCAATTGCTCGCATCGCTGCGCGCGGACGGCATCGACGTTTCGCACGTCATGCATGCGGGTGACGCGGCGACCGGCGTGGCGGTGATTTCGGTGGACGATGCGGGGCAGAACCAGATTGTCGTGCTGGCCGGTGCCAACCAGCGGCTGAGCGTGGCGGAGGACTTGCTGGAGCGGCTGCTGCGCGATGCCCGGTTCGTCGTGCTGCAGTTCGAGACACCGCTTGCCGAGGTCGCGAAAGCGCTGCGAATCGCGCGCAAGGTGAGTTGCAAGGTGGCGCTCAATCCCTCGCCGATGCAGGCGATTGCGCCGTCATGGTGGGGCAGCATCGACGTGTTGGTGGTGAACGAGACCGAGGCCGCAGCCCTCAGCGGGCTGGCCGTGCAGGACGTGCAGCAGGCGGCCATTGCGGCGCAGCAATTGTTCGCGCGCGGCGTAGCCCAGGTGGTCGTGACGCTGGGCGCGAATGGTGCCGTGGCATGCGATGCGCACGGCGCGCGCTGGCACGAGGCGCTCAAGGTGCAGGCCGTGGACAGCACCGCCGCGGGCGACACGTTTCTCGGCGCGCTTGCCGTGCAGCTCGCGGGCGGCGCAACGCTGGATGCGGCCACGCAATGGGCGATGCGCGCGGCCAGCATCTGCGTGACGCGGGCCGGGGCCCAGCCGTCGATTCCGACCGCGCAGGAGGTCGAGCAACTCACCCGCGCAACGCGCCCAAATACGCCATGAAGCGCACGACGCTGCTTCACGCAGAGTTGTCGGGCGTGATTGCCGGCATGGGCCACGGCGACGTGCTGGTGATCGGTGACGCCGGCCTGCCGGTTCCACCCGGTGTCCGTCGCATCGATCTGGCACTGTGCAAGGGCGTGCCTTCGGTCACGCAGGTGCTCGACGCGGTGCTTTCCGAACTCAAGGTGGAGACCGCCGTGATCGCGCGCGAATCGCTGGGTGCGCAGGGTGAGATGCCGCGCTGGTGGGCCGACAACGCGGATCGGCTACCGGTGGCCGAGACCCTGTCGCATGAGGAGTTCAAGCGCTTGAGTCAGCGTGCGGTCGCGGTCGTGCGCACCGGGGAATTCACGCCCTACGCCAACATTGCGCTGGTCTCGGGCGTGGTGTTCTGAACGTCCGTTTCGCTCAGGCCATCAGTTCGTTGAGCCGGACAATGGCGTGCCGCAGCGTCTCCGTGCGTACCGTCGCCCGGTCACCCACGAAGTGCACCACCTCGCTGTGCAGCGCGCCATCCACCTGCCAGCCAAACCACACGGTGCCGACGGGCTTGGCCTCGGTGCCTCCGCCCGGGCCGGCGACGCCGGTGACCGCGATGCTGACCTGTGCCTGCGAACGCAGCACCGCGCCGGTCGCCATGGCGCGCACCACGGGTTCGCTGACGGCGCCGTGCAGTAGGATGAGCATGCCGGGCACGCCCAGCATGTCCGTCTTGGCGGCGTTGCCGTAGCTCACGAAACCGCGCTCGAACCAGTCACTCGATCCGGCCAGGTCGGTGCAGGCCGCGGCGATCATGCCGCCGGTGCAGCTTTCGGCGGTGGTCAGCATCCACCGGCGCGTCTTGAGGGTGTCGGCCAGCCTGCGCAGATGCGGTTCGAGCTGTTCACTCGACAGGCCGAACAGTTCTCTGGCCGAGGATTGCGAAACGCCTTGCGGGTTGTCTTGTTCGAGCATCAGATCCACCTCCAGAGCGCAATCACCAGCAGCGTGCAGAACGCGGCAACCAGATCATCAAACATGATGCCGAAGCCGCCTCGCCAGCCAAAGCCCTTGAAGAGCTGATCGGCCCATTTGACGGGGCCGGGTTTCACGGCATCGAAAAAACGGAACAGGCCGAACGCGGCGAGCTGTCCCCAGAAGCCCATGGGCATGGCAAGCCACAGGATGATCCAGATCGCGATCACCTCGTCCCAGACGATGCTGCCGGGATCCATCACGCCCATGTTGCGTGCGGTGACGGTGCAGGCGATCCAGCCGAGCACCAGCGACACGGCAATCACGAGGCCCAACTGCGCCTGCGAGAGCCACAACTGCATCATCAGAAATGCCAGCCATCCCCAGGCCGTGCCGACCGTACCGGGGGCGACGCGCGAGAGCCCGCTGCCAAAGCCGAGCGCCACCAGATGCAGCGGATTGGCGAACATGAAGCGCCGAAGCGACGGTCGCGCCGCCTGGGGCTGCGGCTCGGATGCGGGAGCGGGTGAGTGCGAAAAATCTTGCATGGTCAACGGATGGGACGGGCGTGCCGGTGGCGCAAAAATCACTGCGATTCCTGCAGCCGTGCGTCCTTGGGGTAACGCAGTGTATGCGTAGCCACGAATCGCTGCGAGGAGCCGGGAGCAAGGGTCTCGCTCCAGAGGATCAATCCGGGGCGGCGGTTCCATTCCTTGTCGGCGGGCGCGGGCTCATATTGGGACCTCACCTCGATCTGCTCGTTGCGCGATACCGGCGCCGACTCCAGCACCTGCAGCGCCACCGGTCGCTGGTGGCGGTTTTCGACGCGGTACGCGTGCTGTACCTTGCGCTCCACGTTGGCGCCGGTGAAGCCCGCGCTGCCGGAATTCTGCTGCTGCGGCTCGGCGGTGACGACGACGCGCTCGTCACGCCCGAACGCGAGGCCGGTGCGCGACAGCTCGTCGGCGTTGTTGTTGAGCGTGCCCTGGCCGACGTAGGCATTGTCGCGATACAGCGCGACGCTTGCCGTTGGCCAGACACCGGGCAGCGTGGGCAGTTGCGCGACCAGGTAGGCGGCCTGTTCGACCGCCGGAGCGCTGCGTGAGACGAGTTGCGCGCGCGCGTCCTGCGTGCCAAGCGACAGCGTGACACGCTGCCCGCCCGAGGGCACCGTGATGCGCTGCGGCACGCTGAACTCGGTGGCGTAGGCGTTGTCGCTGACCTGCACGTCGAAGCGTGGCATTTCGGGCGCGCCCTCGATCATCATCACCGGGCCGGAAACGGCCACGGGCGCGGGCGCGGGCGAGGGTATGCCCCGCCGCTGCATATCGGTCTCGGGCGGCGGCGTGTAGATGTCGAGCGTCCATGCGTTGGGCATGCGGCCCGACGTGGCGCGCGTCGGTTGACCGGTGGACAGCGTGAGCTGCACGTTGCGCCAGTCCTCGCCGGTGTTCTGGGCGACCAGAGCCATGCGTTCGAGACGCACGACGCTGGTGGCGCTGTCCAGCGTCGCGCGGTAGCTGGGCGACCAGCTCGGCCCACGCAACTGGTAGGACAGGCGCAGATCGCTTTCGCGTTCGGCGGCGAGCGTGATGGTCACCGTGGACACGCGCGCATTCGGTCCGGCCGTGCGGTTGCGCTCGGTCATGAGTTCCTTGAGCGCGAGATCGGCAAGCTCCTGCTTGCGCCTGGCCTGATGCAGCTTGAGCAGCACGTCCTGCGACGAGCGGCGCAGCGCGTCGGTGGTGCTGTTGATCGAGGCCGAGCCGGGCGTTCCGGGGCCGCTGTGCACGTCATCAGGTGCCTTGGTGGCAACGGTCTTGAGATAGCTCGTGGCCAGTTCGAGCGAGTCGGTCTCGGCCTTGGCAATGGCGACGCGGTCTTCGGCCTGCCGCACCTGATCGTCGAGCGGCGTGGCGCATTCCTTGTCCAGATCGCGCTCCTGCACCCGGATGCTGGTCTCGCCGATGCGCACGCTCGAGTCGGCATGCACCTGAAGACTCTGCGCGTCCAGTTGCGGCGACAGGCAGCGGATGGTGATGCTGCGTGCACCGGCGGGAACCCGCGCGAGGCGTTCCACCGTGGCGCTGCCCGGATAGACCTTGACCTGCGTGATGCTCGAATTGCCGTCGGCCGCGAGGGCCGCATGCGGCATCACCCCGGTGGCCGTGCCCAGGGCGGCGGCGATTGCCAGATGAACGGTCCGCCCGATGCCGGGCTGCGAGAGCGATGGAATAAGCATGAAACCTCGAAGTCGGTGGTGCCGGAGAGCGCCATGCTACCAGCGTCGGCCTCACGCGAAGTGGTCGAACGAGTCCCAGCGTTGGCGTGGCAGTGCCCGCCCGTTGGCGTCGAGCACGCGAATGCCGTGCCCTGCGGTGATGCTGCCGATGCGCGTGACGCGCGTGCTGGCCGAGCATGCGGCGTCCTGCACCGCTACGCGCAGCGCGGCGGGCGCGGTGAACGCGAGTTCGTAGTCGTCGCCGCCCGCGAGCACGCATTCCAGCCACTGCGTGTCTGCAAGCCGCAGTGCCGGGGCGAAGGCGCGTGCGGCCATGGTTTGCAGCGCGGCGTCGGCGTCGATCTGCGCGCCCACCTGCGATTGCTCCAGGATGTGCGTGAGATCGCCGAGCAGGCCGTCACTGAGGTCGAGCGCGCTGCTCGCGATACCGCGCAGCGCCATGCCCAGCGCGACACGCGGCGTGGGGCATTCGAGCCGCTCGCGCGCCGCATCCAGCACCTCGGGCGGCAGTGGCGGGTCGATCTTGCCAAGGGCCGCGTCGAGCGCCAGCCGCGCGTCGCCGAGTGTGCCGCTCACCCAGATGTCGTCACCGGGCAAGGCGCCGCTGCGCAGCAGGGCCTTGCCGGGCGGCACCTCGCCGAATGCGGTGATGCAGATGTTCAGCGGGCCATGCGTGGTATCGCCACCCACGAGTTCGATGTCGTGCGCGTCGGCCAGTGCGAGCAGGCCCTGCGCAAATCCCTTGAGCCACGGCTCATCGACGGCGGGCAGCGAAAGCGCCAGCGTGAATGCGAGCGGCCGGGCGCCGCTGGCCGCCAGATCGCTCAGATTCACCGCCAGCGACTTGTGGCCCAGATGCACCGGATTCACGTCGTCAAAGAAGTGCCGACCGGCGACCAGCATGTCGCTCGACACCGCCAGCTGCATGCCCGGCTCGATGCGCAGCAGCGCGCAATCGTCTCCCACGCCCAGCGCCGCGCGGCGCACGGGACGCGTGAAATAGTGCGCAATCAGATCGAACTCACCCATGCAAGACACTCAGTTGCCACGGAACTTGAGCGATGCCTGGCGGCTCACTTCGGCCAGCATCTGCTCCTCGCGCTGGCGTTCACGCAGCCAGCGCGCGTCGTTCTGGCCGATCTGCACGTCCTTGCGCAGCAGCTCGAGCGCGCCGGTTGCGCCATTGGCCTCGGCATAGGGCGCGATCCTGTCCATGGTCTGCAAAATGTGGTCGCGCAACTGCATGTGCGTGCCCGACGGCGGATCGACATAGACCGCGTCAAGCCCGAAGCGGCAGGCCTGAAAGCGGTTGTAGGTGTAGACGAGGTAGTCGTCTTCCTCGGGGACGAAGGGCTGCTCGTTGAGAAACCACGCGCCGAGCGACTGCACATAGCCCGCGAGCGCGGCTGCGCGCTCGATGGTCAGCGGGGTGTCGAACACGCGGATCTCGATGGTGCCGTACTCGGGCTTGGGGCGGATGTCCCAGTAGAAGTCCTTCATGCTCTTGACCACGCCGGTGTGCGTCATCTTGTCGAAGTAGGACTCGAATTCGCTCCACTTGAGCACGCACGGCGCGCGGCCCGACAGCGGAAACGCGAACACCGAATTCAGGCGCGCGGAATCGAACTGCGTGTCCTGTCCCTGCACATACGGGCTCGAAGCCGACAGCGCAATGCAGTGCGGGATGTAGCGCGACATGCGGTGCAGCATCAGCAGCGCGGCGTCCGCGTCGGGGCAGCCGATGTGCACGTGCTGGCCGAAGATGGTGAATTGCTTGGTGAGATAGCCGTAGAGCGCCGATAGCTCGTGAAAGCGCGGCTTGTCGTAGATGCGCCGCTCGTGCCACTGCTGGAACGGATGCGTGCCGCCACCCACCACGGCGATGTTGAGCTTGTCGGCACTCCTGACGAGCGCGTCGCGGATCGGCGTGAGCTGGCTGATCACCTCGTTGCACGAGTGGCAGACGTCGGTCGAGATCTCGATCATCGAGTTCGTCATCTCGGGCACCACGCTGCCGGGCAGCGGCGTCTTGTGCATCAGGCGCAGCATGTCCTCGGCGTAGGGCGCGAGATCGTAGTCGTGGGTGTTCACGAGCTGCAGTTCGAGCTCGACGCCCAGCGTCAGCGGCTTCGAATGATGAAAGGCTTCAAGACTCACGGGACTCGCCTCCAGACTGGCTCGAGGGCAGCGTCGCCCAGGGCTTGTGGGTTTCTCCGGCGCGGTACAGTGCCACGGTGGCAATCACGGCTCCGAACACCTCCATGAGCAGGATCGTGGGCAGCGCGATGCTGGCGATGATCGCGCCGGTGGCCGGCGATGCGGTCACGAACTGCGATGCGATCAACAGCGCAATCGACGACATCGGCATCATCGCCGCACCCACCCACAGCGCCTGCCGCCAGCTTGCGCCGCTGCCGATGTTGCCGATGCCCACGCCCAGCGCCTTGGCGAGCAGGCGCACGGCGATCAGCGCAAACACGGTGCTGGCGATCGTCAGGGTCCAGTCCGCCTGCGCCGCCACCGTGGACACCAGCACGAACATCAGCATGTTGAGCACCGAAGACGCCGTTCCCAACTGCCGGGGCAGCGCCCAGGGGCGCGGATGCAGTTGCTTGATGAGCATGCCGCCGATCAGCGCGGCAAGCGGCGCCGATCCCCCGAGGTGCGCGGCCACGGTAGTGCTTGCCGCGATGAGCGCGAGCGCGAGAATCGAGGTGTTTTCGCTGGCCGGGCTCATGTAGCGCAGCGCCAGCCGGATAAAGCCCGACAGCAGCATGCCGACGACGATGGACACGCCGAACATCACCAGCACCGGTGGAATCGCTTCGAAGAAATTGCTGCCCGGTCGGCTCAGCATCTCGGCATGCGCGCCGCCGAAGGTGAGCGCATACAGCGTGGAGAGCGTTGACAGCACGATGGCCCGGTCCGTGACCGGACCGGCCGCGCGCGTGTCGGCCACGACGCGCGCGACCACGGCCGGTGACGCGGCCATGGCGACCAGCGCAATCGGGCCTGCGGCCTCTCGCGGCACGTTCAACCACAGCATGATCCAGTAGACCGCCAGATAGGTGAGCGCCGATTCGGCGATGCTCTGCACCAGCACCATCGGGTTGTGGCGAAACCAGCGCCAGGGAATGCGGCCCCCGGCATCGAACAGCACGACGGCAATCGCCAGTTCCATCATGAACAGGCCAATGCCCTGTAGGGGCCACAGGGCGCCGTTGAAACCCAGCAGACCGGCGACCATGCCGACGATGGAATAGCCCACGACCTTGGGCAGGCCCGTGTGGCGGTAAACGAGGTATCCGCAGACCGAGGCCGCCGCGAGAAGCAGCGACCATTGCACCGTCGGCAATCCTGCGGAGGGGCGCAGCCACTGCCCCAGAAACCCATCAATTCATTCATGTCTGCTGTCCTCTTGTCGTTCGCCGGGATGCAGCACGGAGTGACCGCGCTGGCTGCCGCCGTTCCCGGAGCGCATGCGCGTGCAGGAAACGGTATCGGATCAGCGAACCGATGGGTCAGTGCCGAAGCACGGTGAGCGAACCCTTCGCCACTTTACAGGCACGAAGGTGACCGCCGTGTGTCGCCATGAATCCGTGACTCGCGGACGGTTCGTCGGGGACGGAGATTCATGGCGCGAATCCGCACACCATATCAGACGTTTGCGCGTGACGGCGCAAAAAAACTCAGCGGGGAATGGAATATGCGTTGACGCAGTGCGCGCGCGATGCGCGAGCGCTCCACACCCGTCACGTTCTGCGCGATCAGTGCGAGACGGAACGCGAGATAGAAGCTCACCAGCACGTTGAGCGCGCCGATGAACAGCAGCGTCGCCATCGACCACCAGAACGCGGCCATGTGCATCACCTCGGGGCCAAGGGCCGATGCCGCCGCCGCCATCTGGCCGGTCGACAGCGTGACGTGGCGCACATCGAGCCCGAGCCCGAAGAACGCTGCGATCACCGGCACCAATCCGAGCATGAAACCGAGCGAGATGTTCGCCGCCAGCCCCGACAGGTTGTTGCGCAAAAAGAGTGCGATGCGCGTGGCCCGCGCCGCGCCGATGGCGCGGGTGATGCGCGGGTTGTAGTGGATCGCGGCATCGAGGCGATTGAGCACGAACCAGTTTTCAACCCAGCCCGCAAAGATGCTCGAGGCAAACAGCAGCACACCGGTGAATGCCGCAAACAGCAGCGATCCACCCCAGGGCTTGAGCGTGTCGATCACGTGCCTGGCCTCGTGCTCGCTGATGGCCGAATGACCCAGCAGCTTGGCCAGCAGCAGCGTGATGCCGAGCACCGCCGGAAACACGATCAGCACGTTGCCCAGAATCGCCGCGACCTGCGAGCGCACGAGATGCGTGACCTCGTCGACGAAGGCCTGTTCGCTGCCTTCGTCCTCGATGTTCTTGAGCTTCGCGGCCATCGCGGGCGCGGTCATCGCCGGCTGCTTGGTGGCCACGGTGAAGTGAAAGAGCTGCACCAGAACGAAGCTGGCCGCGTAATTCACGCCCGCCCAGAAGCCGCCCCAGAACGCCGAGAACGCAAACGAGTAGAGGCCGAACTTGATCAGCGTGGTGAACGCCATCACCAGGCCGCCGCCAGCGGCCTTTTTCACCATCGAAAAATATTCCGACGGCGTGCGCGTGATGTAGTGCGAGCCGGTTTCCGCATTGCGCTCGGCCACCTTGGCCGCGAGCAGCGAGGAATTGGCCATGAACAGCGCCTTCAGGCTGCGGCGCTCGCGGCTGACGCTCACCAGCCGCGCCATCAGGCGCACTGCGGCCACGGCGGGCTTGGGCGAGAGCAGGCATTCGAGCAGCTCGCGCACGCGCACGATCCGCGCGCGCAACTGGCGCAGACGGAACACCAGACCCACGGAAATGCCGTTGTCCTCGAAATGGGTGTAGACCGTGTTCGCGGCGTTGCGACAGGCATCGAGGCGATCGCGCAGACGCGCCACGGTGGCGTCGAGCCGGTTGCTGGTGCGCAGCGGATGCAGCACCTCCACGCGCAGGCTTTCCGCATCGCTCACCAGCGCGTGAAAGGGCTGGGCATCACGCATTTCCTTGGTCATGCGAAGGCGCAGCTCGGGCGCAAAACCGGTCGCCAGAATATTGCCCGCGCAATAGGTGATGGCGTCTGCCAGCGCGTGATGCCAGTGGGTCGAGGCCTCGCCAGACCCCTGCTCGGGCGTGAACACCTGACTCAGGCGGTTGATCAGGTCCTCGTCCAGCGCGTTCAGCCACAGCGCGTCGAATTCGCTGTAGAGCGCGGCCATGAACAGCTCGGACGCGTCGATGGTGTCGGGGTTGTTCGGCAGCACCTTGTGGCGCAGACGCTCGGCCAGTTCGCTGAGCATCGAGGTGCGCTGCGCAAAGCCGAAATCGGCGAGCAGCATGGTGATGTCCACCGACTGCATGATCGCCTGCCACCAGCGCTGCAGGCGCTCGCGCAGCACGGGCGATTGCTCGGCCAGCGATACCAGTTCGGCCACGCGCGCGGTCGCCGCTTCCACCGATTGCCGGTCGCCACGCACCCAGTCGAGCAGCGCAATCAATTGCAGATTGCGCTGTGCAAGCGAGGCTTTGGGATCGACGGGAGCGAGGAGTTGCGTAAGTGTTTTGGCGTTCTCTACGCGTTTCTTCAATGGAGCACCCGGTGTTGGATGGAAGGGTCGTGGCTGCCGCCGCCCAGCGCTTCGAGCACGAACAGGCTGATGGGACAGGTGAACTGCTCGCCGTCTTCCGCGACGCAGAAATAGCTGCCGTGCATGGTGCCGGAGACCGTGCGCAGACGGCAACCGCTGGTGTACTGGAACGACTCGCCCGGACGCAGCAAAGGCTGTTGTCCAACAACGCCGAGGCCCTTGACCTCTTCGGTGTGGCCGCGCGCGTCGTTGATGATCCAGTGCCGCGAAATCAGTTGCGCGGGCACGTCACCGTTGTTGGTCACGGTGATCGTGTAGGCGAAGCTGAAGACCTCGCGCTCGGGATCGGACTGGTCTGGCAGGTATTCGGGGAAGACCTCGACCGCGAATTGGTATTTGGGCATGGCGCAATGGTACCGGGATGCCGGACCCGACCCCGCGGGACGGCAAAATAACTGCAAAGGTATCGGGTTGCTGCGAAAATCGCACCATGACCACTCCATTTCGCATCGCCCCGTCCATTCTCTCTGCCGACTTCGCCCGTCTGGGCGACGAAGTGCGCGACGTGATCGCCGCCGGGGCAGACTGGATTCACTTCGACGTGATGGACAACCATTACGTGCCCAATCTGACGTTTGGCCCCATGGTCTGCCAGGCGCTCAAGCCCCATGCAAAGACCGCCGCCGGTGTTGCCGTGCCCGTGGACGTGCACCTGATGATCGAGCCCGTGGACGCGCTCGCTGCCGCATTTGCCGACGCCGGCGCCGACTACATCAGCTTTCACCCCGACGCATCGGCCCACGTGCATCGCAGCGTGCAGGCCATCAAGTCCAAGGGCGTGAAGGCCGGTCTGGTATTCAATCCCGCTGCATCGCTCGAAGTGCTCGACTGGATGATCGATGAAATCGACCTCATCCTGATCATGAGCGTGAACCCCGGTTTTGGCGGACAGAGCTTCATCGATTCCGCATTGCGCAAGATCGAGGACGCGCGCAAGCGCATCGACGCCTCGGGCCGGGACATTCGCCTCGAAGTGGATGGCGGCGTGAAGGCGGACAACATCCGCCGCGTGGCCGACGCGGGCGCCGACACCTTCGTGGCCGGCAGCGCGATCTTCGGCAAGGGCGACTACGCAGCCGAAATCGCCAGGATGCGCGCGAGTCTTGCGGGCTGAGCGGCCCGAGCGGGCTTTGTGCAAGCCCCACCAACGACAAAGAGGCGCCGAAGCGCCTCTTTGTTATCCGGGATGTCGTTGCCCGACAAGCCCGCGATCACCTGCCGAAGATCACTGACGCACGGGCGTGGTGGCTTCGAGCAACTGACCGCCGCCGTTCACCGAGCCGGAGCTGCGTGCAGCGCGCACGCGGGCCTCGCAGTCACCACGGCCTTCGTCGGTCTTGAACGCGGCGCAACGCGCGAGGGCATTGCGCTCGAGTGCCGATGCATCCGGGGCCGTCAACTGGCCGCCACGGCTCGCCTGGCGCGCCGCTGCGGCTTCGCGCTGGCAGATCTGCGGGTTGGCCGACGAGCAACCTTCTTCGACCGGTGTGGCCGCGTGAGCGCCGACGGCACCCAGGCACAGCAACAGGGCCGCGGGAATGGCACGAAGCGACGAAGAAGTCAGGGAAAAACGCATGGTGGAACCTCCTGGGAAAGAATGTATGGATTGGCCGGGACGATGAAGAGAAGCTTCGTCAACACCCACGGACGCCAATTCGGTTCAATTTACGAGTTGTGAGTTCCCATTTTTGTACGGCTCTTTGATGTTCGCGTGTCGGACTGGACGGACAATTGCGGATTTTCTGACGTCAGTCAGCCGGTGACCGGCGAGCTTTTTTTCTTCGGAACTTTTGGAAGGTCTTGATTTATGGCTCCCGCCACCACTCCCCGTCAACTGCTGGCTTCCTGCGTGGCCGTGATGGTCGATCTCGATGGAACCATGGTCGACACGCTCGGGGATTTCGCCAAGGCCATCGACGGCATGCTGCTCGATCTGAAACTGCCGGCAATCGCTGCCAGCCACATCGAACACATGGTCGGCAAGGGCTCGGAGCACCTGCTGCAGTCAGTGCTCACCCATGTGCTGAGCGAGAGCGGCGATGGCGACGTGGCGGTGAAGGTGCAGCAACTCATGCCCGGGCCTGGGATCGCTACCAGTGGCATTACGAACGCATCAACGGGCAGTATTCCACGCTCTATCCCGGCGTGGCCGATGGACTCGCCGCACTCGCCCGGGCCGGTTATCCGATGGCCTGCCTGACCAACAAGCCCACGGCCTTCGCGCATGAACTGCTCAAGGCCAAGGGCCTGCACGGCTATTTCGGCCACGTCTTCGGCGGCGATGCGTTCGAGCGCAAAAAACCCGATCCGATGCCGCTCGTGAAAACCTGCGAAGCGCTGTGCACGCCGCCCGCGAAGACGCTGATGGTCGGTGATTCGAGCAACGACGCCAGCGCGGCCCGCGCCGCCGGTTGTCCCGTGGTGCTCGTGACCTACGGCTACAACCACGGTGAACCGATCCGCAGCGTGAATGCCGACGCGTTCGTGGATTCGCTCACGGAACTGGCGTGAAGGCGCAGCGGGTGCTTGGAATTCGCGTCAATCGTCGCAGGACAGGCCGTATTGCTTCCTGAACGCAGCGGCATCCTTGGCTGACTCGCGCGTGAGCAGCGCACAGGCCGTGAAGTTGCCCATCATCCGGCCTCGGATCCGTGCTTGCTTGCCGCGAGCACCAAGGGCCGGATTTCGCCTGAACCGGCAGCGCGCATCAGGCGTTGAAAATTCTTGCAAACCAGATGGCTTTTTTCGGGGCAGTTCGCCGCATGGCGCAAGCCCTCGCGGACGGCCGTCATCTGTTTGATGATGCGGTTAATTTCTGCCGCTTTCGTGAGCAACATCTGCCTGTCGATGTGCGGTTCACCGTTGGCGCCCAGCATGAGTCCGATCTCTTTTAATGAAAATCCAGCCGCTCGCCCCAGGGCGATGATGGCTAGCTGATCGAGCACTTCAGGGCTGAAGATGCGTCGTCTGGCCTGGCGGCCCATCGAGCGGATCAGGCCTTTTTCTTCGTAGAAACGAAGTGTTGATGCCGCCAATCCTGATCGTTTTGCAACCTCGGAAATGTCCATTCTCACCTCTTGCGCTCAAGTCCACTTGAACTTCTATAGTCGAACCCACACTGTAGTTCACGAATGAAGGCGAGGCTTGTGTGCGCGAATCGATCGGCGAGATTTGGTCCTTGGTCGTTGTGGGTGCCGGAGCCACCCTGGTGATGGATGCGTGGTCGATATGGCTGCGCCTGATGGGCGTTCCAACGCTGGATTACGCGATGCTGGGTCGCTGGGGCGGGCATTGGTTCCATGGAATCTGGCGGCATCAATCCATCCAGGAAGCACCTGCCATCCGGGGCGAGAAAAAATGGGGCTGGGCGATGCACTACCTCACCGGGATCGCGTTCGCCTTTGCATTGGCCTGCGCGGCTGGCCCGCAGTGGTTGCGCGAACCCACTCTGGTGCCTGCACTATGGTTTGGTGCCATCTCGGTCTTGTTGCCGTGGCTGGTTCTTCAGCCCGCGCTGGGCGCTGGAGTCGCGGCGTCCAGGACATCACGCCCGTGGTTGAGTCGGGCGACGAGCCTGGCGACTCATCTGGTGTTTGGATTGGGGCTGTTTCTTGCCGCAAAAATCCTCGCCTGATAGGCGTTGGCGCCGGGTCGCCGTGGCTCAGAAACTCTCCCACTGATCGTGCTGGTCGGCGGCCACGTTGCGCTCCTTGTTACGCCGCACCGATGCGATCACCGGCGACACCGGCGTGGTCGTCGCGCTGCTGCGTTGGGTCAGGGCACCTGGCGCGGCGGAGCGCAGCGGCGGGTGGCGGGCGTCTGCACCGATCGCCATGGAACTGCGCTGCGGCAGGGCCTGGGCGCGTTCGTGCTCCTGGGCGACACGGAACACGGCGACGGCCTGAACCAGTTGCGCGGCCTGGGTCTTGAGGCTGTCGGCGGCGGCGGCGCTTTCTTCGACGAGAGCCGCGTTCTGCTGGGTGGCGTGATCCATCTGCGTGATCGCTTCGCCGACCTGACTCACGCCCGCGCTTTGTTCGCTGCTCGCGGCACTGATCTCGCCCATGATGTCGGTGACGCGGCGGATCGCGTTGACGATCTCGGTCATCGTGTCGCCCGCCTTGTCGACCAATTGCGTGCCCTGCTCGACGCGCTCGACGCTGTTGTTGATGAGCGCCTTGATTTCCTTGGCGGCTTCGGCGCTGCGCTGTGCGAGGCTGCGGACCTCGCCCGCGACGACCGCGAAGCCGCGCCCCTGCTCTCCCGCGCGCGCCGCTTCGACGGCGGCGTTGAGCGCGAGGATGTTGGTCTGGAACGCGATGCCATCGATCACGCCGATGATGTCGGCGATCTTGCGGCTCGAATCGTTGATGCCCTTCATCGTGTCCACGACTTCCGCCACCACGTTGCCGCCCTGTACGGCGACCGAGCTGGCGCTCATCGCGAGGTGGTTGGCCTGGCGCGCGTTGTCGGCGTTCTGGCGCACGGTGGAGCCAAGCTCCTCCATCGACGCCGCAGTTTCCTCAAGCGCGCTGGCCTGTTGTTCGGTGCGCGAAGACAGATTGTTGTTGCCCTGCGAGATTTCCGCGCTGGCAATCGCCACGCTCTCGGCGTTGGAGCGCACGCCCGAGACCAGTTGCGAGAGCCTGTCCTGCATGTGCTGCAGCGCCTGCAACAACTGCGCGGCCTCGTCCTTGCCGTCGGCGCTGATCGGCTGGGTCAGGTCGCCCTCGGCGATCTGCCCGGCGCGCCGGGCCGCGAGTTGCAGCGGACCGGTGATCGAGCGGGTCAGCAGGTAGGACAGCGCGATGCCGAGCAGCAGCGCGATGACGGCGCCGGTGATCAGGATCACGCGGCCTTGCGCGGCCTTTTCGTCGGCCTCGTGGCGCGTCTGGTCGTAGAGCAGCGACTGGCGCTCCTCCATGCGGGCGATTGCGCCAATGTAGGCATCGGCCTGCGGCTTGAGATCGCGTTCGAGCGCGTCCGTCACGTCCTCGCCCCGGTTGCGGCGCTCGAGCAGCGATTCACGCAGCTTGCGATAGCCCTCACGCGCGACATCGATTTCCTTGAGCAGGCCGATGCCCTCGCTGGTGCTCACCAGATCGGTAATGCGCTTGCGCGCAACATCGACCACATCGGCTGTCTTGCGGATTTCCTCGCGCCAGCTCCTGAGGTTGCCGATATCGGCGTCAAGCATGGCGGTCTGGGTGCGCAGCCAGTTCTGTTCGACCGCGTTATGCCATTTCACGGCGGCACGCAGGCGGTCGTTGTCGATGGTCGTGAGCTGGCGTGTGGTGTCCGCAAGTTCCTGCAGACGCCAGACGCCGATGCCCGCGATCACCAGCGTGATAAGGAGAATCAGGCTGAAGGCAAAGGCCAGGCGCACGCCGACCTTGGCATTGGCGAGTCTCATCAATGAATCCTTCCGGGTTGGCAACTGGAGTCGAAAATACTCAACTTTCGCAATAGTTTCTAACAATATACGCAAATTGAAAAACATGCCATCCCGGGGATTGATGCATTTTGGCTACAGATCCGTCAAAACAGATATTGAGCCATAGGCGGGGTGTATCTCAGTCCTTCTTGCCCAGCAAGCCTTCCTTGAGCTTCCAGTCAACGGGATTTGGCCCTAGCCAGATACCCATCAGGGCGTTAAAGAATTCGGGTTGCTTGAACGCCTCGCCCTGCGGCTGTCCACGCACGGTGATGACCGTGCCGGTGCCGGGAATCCAGTCCACCATGAACTGTTCGCCTGCCTGCAGCTTTTTGTGATCCGAAAAGATCTGGCTCATGCGCAGCACACCCGAGACCACCTTGGAGAACGCGGCCTTGTCCATGTTGTCCTCCATGCCGCGCGAGAACAGCTTGCCAAGCTCGCCGGAATCGATCTCGCGCAGCATGTGAACGATCATGCGTTTGGCGCCCGTCTGGGCGAACACTTCGGCGGGAGTGTGTGCGGCCTTTTCCAGGTAGAGCGCCGCCGCATAGACCTTGAAGACAGTCTTGTAGCGCACGCCGGCGCCGTTGAGCTGCAGCGTGCTTTGCTGGACCTGCTGGGTGGCGGCAAAGCTGACGCCACCTACCTCCATCGCGGCATCAGCAGCCCGTGCCTCGCGGGTGAACGGGGCGAGTGCGAGCGCCAGTGGCGCGATGGCCAGCGCGCGGCGGGTCGTGGAAATCATGGTGGTGTCTCTCATAAAAGAACGATCGTGCTTTTTGTGAACGCAGTGTGGAGCAGTTTGATTTCACCAACCACAGGGTTTTCGCGTGGTTGCCAGGCGATTGCCTCAGGTTGTCGCGCAATGGCCTCGGAAACTTCATTCAGTCTTGCTACACTCACGATCTATGTTCATTCATCGCACGTCGATTGCAGGTCTTGGAGACCGGGGAGCCTGGCCCTGGCGTAAGCCTGCGTCATTGATGTCGTAATGCACCTGGGGCACCTCCCAGCGTGCACCCGCCGCTTCCGATTCGAGGAAGCCGAAATTGAATGAATCCGCAATCCATCCTGACACCGCCAGCGAGACTGTGCGGATGGCATGGGTTGCAGAGCTGGGAACTCACCTGTGATTACAGAACTTGAATTCAAAAGTCTGGCCGCCGACGGCTACAACCGCATACCGCTGATCGCGGAAGCCTTTGCGGATCTCGAAACCCCTCTCTCGCTGTATCTGAAGCTCTCGCATGCGCGCGGCGACGGCACCCACAGCTTTCTGCTGGAGTCGGTGGTGGGCGGTGAACGCTTTGGGCGCTACAGCTTCATCGGCCTGCCCGCGCGCACTCTGCTGCGCTCGACCGGATTTGGCAAGGACGCGAAGACCGAGGTCGTCACCGACGGCAAGGTGGTCGAAACCTCGCAGGTCAATCCGCTCGACTTCATCGCCGACTATCAGAAGCGTTTCAAGGTGGCGCTGAGCGCGGGCCTGCCGCGTTTTTGCGGTGGCCTCGCGGGCTATTTCGGCTACGACGCGGTGCGCTACATCGAGAAAAAACTCGAGAACAGTTGCCCCACCGACACGCTGGGCTGCCCGGACATTCTGCTGCTGCAATGCGAGGAGGTTGCGGTCATCGACAACCTCTCGGGCAAGCTCTACCTCATCGTCTACGCCGACCCCGGCCAGGCCGAGGCCTATGCCAAGGGCAAGAAGCGGCTGCGCGAGTTGAAGGATTTGCTGAAGTATTCGGTGAGTGCGCCGGTCGTGCGCGCCACCGAGAACCACCCTGCCGAGCGCAGCTTCTCCAAGCACGCCTACCTGCAGGCCGTGGCCGAGGCCAAGGAACTGATTGCGGCAGGCGACTTCATGCAGGTGCAGGTGGGCCAGCGCATCCACAAGCGCTACACGGAAAGCCCGCTCAGCCTGTACCGCGCGCTGCGTTCGCTGAATCCGTCGCCCTACATGTACTACTACAACTTCGGCGAATTCCAGGTGGTGGGCGCGAGTCCCGAGATTCTGGTGCGCCACGAGGCCGTGCCCGAAGGCCACAAGGTCACGATCCGGCCGCTTGCCGGAACGCGGCCGCGTGGCGCAACGCCCGAGGCCGACAAGGCCACCGAGCACGAGCTGATCAACGATCCCAAGGAGCGCGCCGAGCACGTGATGCTCATCGATCTGGCGCGCAACGACATCGGCCGCATCGCCAAGACCGGCACCGTGAAGGTCACCGAAGCGTTTGCGGTCGAGCGCTACAGCCACGTGATGCACATCGTGAGCAACGTCGAGGGCATTCTCAACGACGGCATGACCAATATGGACGTGCTCAAGGCCACGTTCCCCGCAGGCACGCTGACCGGTGCGCCCAAGGTGCATGCGATGGAGGTCATCGACCGGCTCGAACCGACCAAGCGCGGAATCTACGGCGGTGCCTGCGGCTACCTGAGCTACGCGGGCGACATGGATCTGGCAATTGCGATCCGCACCGCCATCGTCAAGGACGGCATGCTCTACGTGCAGGCCGCCGCCGGCGTGGTGGCCGATTCGGTGCCGGAGCTGGAATGGAAGGAAACCGAGCACAAGGCGCGCGCGCTGCTGCGTGCGTCGGAACTGGTCGAAGAAGGACTTGAGTGATGACGGGCCGTGCAATTGACAAGGTGGTGAACTGCGAGACCATGCACGAGGTGCGCGTCGGCGTGAACGCGCTCGACGACATCCTCGTGCCGCTGCTCGTGGAACGCGGCGGCTACATGACCCAGGCCGCCAAGGTGAAGAATGACGAGAACCTCGTCTACGATCAGGACCGCATCGACGCCATCATCGAGCGCGTGCGCCCGCAGGCCGAAAAAGAGGGCGGCAACGCCGATCTCATCGAACGCATCTACCGCGCGATGATTGCCTGCTACATCGACTACGAACACGAAGAACTGGCGCGCATGCGCGCCGCCGGCTTGCAGCCGCGCACCGAACCGGGAGGCAACGCATCATGACTTCCAGAATCAAACTGCTGATGGTGGATAACTACGATTGAGGTCCACTGGCTTCCATCAACCTCCACGGAGAAACTCTAAGTCCTTGTTTTTAAAGGGTTGATCGTCCATCGAGCGATTCTGAAAGCTGGACAAATCCAGTGCTCATGTGTGTAATGGAGTGTGTAACGGGCCAATTTGGAGGCGTTATACACATGGCACTCACAGCACTCAATCTTCTCTCGGCGCGCAAAGTGGAAACGGCGCAGCCCAGGCCCAAGGTGTACCAACTCCGGGACGGAGGCAGCCTCTTTTTGCGCGTTCAGCCTAACGGCTCCAAGCTCTGGTGGTACCGCTACCGGCTGGGCGGCGCTGAACAGGTGTACTCGATCGGGGTATACCCAAAAATCACGCTGGAGGCGGCCCGTGCGGAACGGGACCGGGCAAAGGCGTTGGTCAAGAAGGGACTCGACCCCATCGTAGAGAAGAAGGCGGCGATCGCCCTCCAGGCCGACACATACGAACGCACGTTCGAGACCGTTGCTCGGGAGTGGATCGTCAGCAATGCTCACTGGAGCGAGTACTACACCAACCAAGTCACCAGCTACCTTGAGAAGGATGTTTTCCCCCGGATTGGCAAGTTGCCGATCAGCAGCATCAGGGCTCCACATCTGCGCCCCATCATCAAGGATGTGGCGGCTCGTGGCGCGAAGACTGTGGCGATCCTCATTCGCCAGTGGTGTGGGCAAATCTTCAGTTATGCGGCTGCCCAAGGTCTCTGCGAATTCGATCCTGCCGCCTTGCTCAAGGGACTGGTCAAGCGCCCTCAGGTCCGCCACAACCCTCCTTTGACATGGGCAGAGATCCCGGACTTTCTCAATCGGGTGGACAACGAAGGGGGTTATCAGACGACAGTCCTCGCCCTCAAGCTGATGGCCTTGACCTACGTGCGCACCGTAGAACTGCGCAAGGCCTCCTGGGAAGAGTTCGACCTGGACAACGCCATGTGGTCGATTCCGTCCGAGCGTATGAAGATGCGACGCCCCCATTTGGTTCCCCTGTCACGGCAGGCGGTGGCCGCTCTTAGGGAGCTACATGCTCTAACTGGCGGCGGCAAAGTATTGTTCCCGAGCTACAGGAAGCCGGGACAAGTGATGTCGGCAACGACGCTCAATCAAGCACTCAAGCGCATGGGTTATGGCGGGCGGTTTTCGTCCCATGGCTTCCGTTCGACCGCCACGACGATCCTTGGGTTGCTTGGGTATCCCGAAAAGCGGGTCGATCTCCAACTCGCACACTCGAAGAAGAACAAGGACTCCTCGCGCGCTCCATACGACCACACGAAGTTCGTGGAATCGCGCAAGGTGATCATGCAGGACTGGGCCGACATCCTCGACGCATTGAAGTCGGAGAAAAGCGTTGAAGATGTCACGAGGGCCTTCGGACCCATGTCGAAGCGTCGAACGGCTTTGCTTCGAGTTATCGAGCGCGAGTGACGCCAGCGCGTTAGCCGGGCGAGGCCTCTATCGGATCGACGTACCCGAACGCACCACGACCGCGTAGAGATCGGCGATCGTCGCCAAAGCGCCCTCATGCAGGGCCGCGGCTTCCACATTCACCACGTCCGTGCGGATGGCCCGCGTCGCGCAGGCATCGGCCATTACGGTGGGCTGGTTGCCGCGTAGAAATGCACCCTCGGCGGTGAACGTCACGCACATGTGGGTCATGAATCCCATGACGATGACCTGTTTGTTACCGGCCGCCTCAACGCGCTCGCCCAAATCGGTGCCGACGAATGCATTGGGCGCCGTCTTGACGACCACGGGCTCGTTGGGCAGCGGCGCGACGGCGGGATGAATCTGACCGATCTCGGCGGCGAGGTCGTAGGGCGAGCCCTCTCCACCGTCGTGAACGACATGGATGATGTTGGTGTCGGCGGCGCGCGCCCGGGTCAACAGTTCAGATGCCGAAGCCAGCGCCGGCTGCCAGCCGGCCAGTTCCATGACGCCGCGCGTGTAGGTGTTCTGATAGTCCACGAGGATCAAGGTGGCACCGTCTAACGTGGCCGGTGTGGGGTCCAGTCCGTTGAGCTGGCGCAGCGTGGTCGAGGAGTTCATAGTTGTACTTCCTTGAATGGGAAATGGAGGATCCGGCCATCAGAAATGACCGCCTCGTCATGCTAGAAGCGCAGCGGAATGTCGGCAATGTCATCTAACATGTAGATTCAGACATTGCGGTGCGCGGGCACCCACGGAGCTTGCAGCATGGCAAACATCAAGCGCCTCATCGTCATGGTGCTGTTCGAGCACGTCTATCTGCTGGACGTGACCGGTCCGGCCGAGGTGTTCTCACTTCTTCAGCGCGAGATGGACGAGCCGACGGGCTACGAGGTGGTGTTGGCGGCTGCGACGCTTGCGCCCGTCATGACTTCGGCCGGTGTGCGTGTACTGCCCGATACGACATTCGCCGACCTCGCCCCCGTAGGATCGACACCCTCGTGGTGCCGGGCGCGGTCGAGGTCGATGCGCAGCGACGCGTGCGCGCCGTCGTAGCGCCTTCGGTGGTGGTATCTGTGAGGGCGCTTGCAGGCCATACCCGACGCCTCGCGTCCGTGTGCGTGGGCGCGCATGTCCTGGCTGCGACAGGCCTGCTCGAAGGCCGTCGTGTCACCACACATTGGTCCACCGCGCAACAACTCGCTGACGAGCACCCGGAGGTCAAGGTGGATGCCGACCCGATCTTCATCCGCGACCGTGATGTCTGGACCGGCGCCGGCCTGACCGCCTGTCTGGACCTGGCGTTGGCTTTGGTCGCCGATGACTTCGGCGAGCGGTTGGCGCTGCGCGTGGCGCGCCAACTGGTGATGTTCCTAAAGCGCCCGAGTGGGCAAAGCCAATTCAGTGCCTCGCTGGAACCGGCGTCCAAGACCCGGCGCATGGATGCGCTGCGCCACTACATCATGCGCTGCATCGGTAAGCCCATGAGCATCGCGGAACTGGCCGAACAGGCACATGTAAGCGATCGGCAACTGACCCGCATCTTCAAGACGGAATTGAACATGACGCCGGCCGCTTACATTGAATCGGTGCGCGTGGAGATGGCGCGCAATCGGTTGGAAACCACCGACGAACCGCTTGAACGGATTGCCACAACCTGCGGCTTCAATACCACTGACGCGCTCAACCGCGCATTCCGCAGGACCCTGGGCACCACGCCGGCCGAGTACCGCAGCCGGTTCAGGACAGTGTGCTGATCGCGCCCGCCTCGCCTGTCACTATCAGATCGTAACTGCAACCTGCAGCGCTCTGCGCTCGAACCGCTCGGTCGCCGGAGTGGCTTGTACGTAGGGCCGCTGGAGGTACGTCACGACCTCGTAGGGGCCGTCGGCGAGCGATCGCATACTGAGTCCCCATCCGTGAGCGCGCTCGATGCGCGATTGCGTAGAGATTCCCACGCCATAGCCTGCGGCGACCTTGAGCGCCAGCATCTCGAAGGAAGCCACGTACTGCGTGCTCTGCTGCCTCACCGCAGGAAGTGAAGACAACCGCTGATCCAGCAAAGGGCAACTCTCTGCCTGCCAGCGGAAGACAGGGTGATCCAGCAAATCGGCGATCGCGAGCTTGGCGTGATCCATCAAGGAGGATCGCAACGGCATAGCAACTGCCATGTGCTCGATCCACAAGGGTTGTGTATGGAGAGCCGAATCGGTCGCTCCTTGAAGCGACATCGCTGCGTCGTAATGGCCATCCTTCAGTCCCGCAAGAATCTCGTCACCTCTGACCTCAAGGAGCGCTATGGTGACCTCTGGCTCTTCGGCGCGTTGGAGCGCAAGCAGGTCCGAAAGCCTCGATGACGTTACGCCTGGCGCTATCGCAAGCCTGAGATGGGGAGGTTGGCTGATGACGGTGGGCATGTGAGCCTATAAAAGCGAAAAAGCAGATCAGGTTCAGCCAACATGAATTAATAGAGTGAAGTTTAACGTCTATAACTTTAACGTGGTTAATTTTTGCGGATTATTCGACGCTTCTGCTGATGCAGAAGCCCACTATTCAGCCAGGTCGTCCCGCTGGCACATCTACGTATGAGTCCGCTCCAGCAATGGCGTTTGGGCAGGCCGTACGCGCAGCGCGTGTCGCTCAAGCAATCGCTCAAGACGAGTTCGCAGCCCTGGCAGGCATTTCGCGCTCGCACATGGGCAAGATCGAGCGTGGCGAGCATGTACCCACGCTCCCCCTCATACTTAAAATTTCCATGGCGCTCAAGATCAGTGCGGCCGAATTGATCGCGGCAACGGAAAGCAATCTTCGCAATCCAACCGAGGCCTGAGATCGAGCGTTCCGAAGGGCAGCACATTCCCTCAGTCACCCGAGTGCTCGCGCAGGCGCACGATAAATCGCTCCAGCGCCTCCGGCAAGTCGTCGCTATCGGGCCGAAGCAGATAGGTGGTGATCACCGCCGAATCAACGGCCAGGGGACGGATTACGACATCAGGACGCTGGCTGACTGCGATCCTGGCCGCGGTTGTGAAGCCGACACCATAGCCTGCGCCAACCAAGGTGAGCATCATGTCGAGCGAAGACACCTGCTCAGCGACGTTGGGTTCACGTTCCAGCGGCCGCAAGAGCCGGGCCAGTTCACGGCAGTAGCCTTCGCATACCTGTGGGTTGCACAGCACCAGAGGATGGCAGGCGAGTTCGTGCAGGGGAATCTTCTTGTGCGACAACAGCGGGTGCCTAGGAGGCATCGCGACCACCAATGGATCCTGCCAGATTGTTTCGGCCACGATGCCTTCGCCCACATCGGCAGCGTGCGCAAATCCGATGGTGAAGTCGCCTGATCGGAGTCCTCGCACTTGCTCGGCCAAGGGCACTTCGGACAGGCGAATCTCGATCTCCGGCTCTTCCTCGCGACAATGGGCCAGGAACGCCGACAGCCGAGGATCAATCGCGCCGTCGGATACGGCGATGCGCAGGCTCCCTTGTGAGCCCGCTGCTACCGCTTTGACGTTCTCCCGTGCTTGTTCCAATACGGTAAACAATCTGCGAACGTCCTGCAGAAAGGCGACGCCCGCGGAGGTCAGCAGAGTTCCACGTCGATTTCGATCGAAGAGCACCACTCCTAACTCATCCTCAAGTTCCTTGATGGCTCGGGACAGCGGGGGTTGCTCGATATGCAGGCGCTCCGCCGCTCGGGTGAAATGCAACTCTTCTGCTAGGGCTACAAAACAACGAAGGTGTCGCAATTCCATGGATCAGTGCCCCAAGATTGAATGCATGAATTGCTTAACCATTGTTCAGGTCACCCCTGACAGAGTGATGAGCAGATGATTATTTTCTTGTAAGGATCAATGCAATAGGAAGTCCTTGCCAGAGAGAAATGCTCCCGGCTTCTGCGCGGGCGGCTTGATCCCTCGCGTCCAGCAGGGCCTCGTCGTGAGGCCCTGCTGGACGGCCAAGTTAGCGCGGCTTACGCATCAGCAGATAGGCAGCCGGAATCACGAACAGCGACAGCAACGGTGCGGTCACCATCCCGCCGAGCATCGGAGCTGCTATGCGGCTCATGACTTCAGAGCCCGTGCCGCTGCTCCAAACAATGGGTACCAGGCCCGCCAGGATGACCGCAACGGTCATCGCTTTTGGGCGCACGCGCAGCACCGCCCCTTCCCGGATCGCATCGAGCAGTTCTTCTCGCGTTGGGTTGCGGCCATCCGGGCAACGTTCCGCCAAGGCCTGCTTCAGATAGATGAGCATCACTACGCCGAACTCCGCCGCCACACCTGCCAGCGCAATGAATCCCACGCCGGTGGCGATGGACAGGTTGTAATTCAGCAGGTACAGGAACCAGATGCCCCCCGTGAGCGCGAAGGGCAAGGTCGCCATGATCAAGCCCGCTTCGTCCACACGCGCGAAGGTCAGGTACAACAGAACGAAGATGATCAACAGGGTGGCAGGCACCACAACCTTCAGGCGTGCATTGGCCCGCTCCATGTATTCGAACTGCCCGGAGTAGGTGATGCTCACACCCGGCTCCAGCTTGACCTGCTGCCCGATGGCATCGCGCAGTTCGTTGGCCACCGAGGCTAGATCACGGCCGCGCACATCGACGTAGACCCAACCGGAGGGCCGTGCGTTCTCGCTCTTGAGCATGGGCGGCCCATCGGTGATCGCGATGCGTGCCACGGTCCCCAACGTGATCTGCTGACCCATCGGCGTGAAGATGGGTAGTTCTGCCAGCCGTTGTGGTGAATCACGCCATTCTCGCGCGTAGCGCAGATTGATCGGAAAGCGGGCAAGCCCCTCGACCGTTTCCGAGACGTTTTCGCCACCCACCGCGCCGGCGATGACCGTCTGGACATCGGCGATGTTCAGGCCGTAGCGACCGGCGGCTACGCGGTCGATCTGAACATCCACGTAGCGCCCACCCGTCAAGCGCTCCGCGAGGGATGACGTCACGCCGGGAATGCCCTTGGCGACCTGCTCGACCTCTGCAGCGATGCGATCGATGACGCCCAGGTCGTTACCGGTCACCTTCACCCCGATCGGGCTCTTGATGCCAGTGGCCAGCATGTCGATGCGATTGCGGATGGGGGGAATCCAGATGTTGGACAGGCCCGGGATCTTCACGGCACGGTCCAGCTCTTCCACGAGCTTTTCGGGCGTCATGCCTGGACGCCATTGCTCCCTGGGCTTGAGCTTCACCGTGGTCTCGAACATCTCCAGTGGCGCCGGATCGGTTGCCGTTTCAGCCCGTCCTGCCTTGCCGAACACCTTGTCCACTTCAGGCACGGTCTTGATCATGCGGTTGCTCAGCTGCAGCAACTCCGTGGCGCGCTGCGCCGAGAGTCCCGGCAGGGCCGAGGGCATGTAGAGCAGGTCCCCTTCGTCCAACCTCGGCAGAAACTCACCGCCGAGCCGCGCCAAGGGCCAGGCGGTGGTCGCCAAGGCCAGCACGGCGATCAGCAGCGTCGCCTTGGGCCGGCGCAGTACCCACTCCAGTGCTGGCCGGTAGGCCGCGATCAGGATGCGGGTGATGGGGTTCTTCTGCTCATCCGGGATACGCCCGCGAATCCAGTAGCCCATGAGTACGGGAATCAGCGTCACTGACAGCCCTGCGGCCGCGGCCATCGCGTAGGTCTTGGTGAACGCCAGCGGGCCGAACAGCCGGCCTTCCTGCGCTTCTAGGGTGAAGACCGGGATGAACGAGAGCGTGATGATGAGCAGCGAGAAGAAGAGCGCAGGACCGACTTCCTCCGCGGCCTGTGTGATCACGTCCCACCGTTCCTTGCCCTGCAGCCGTTGATCTGGGTGCGCGTGCTGCCAAGCCTCCAGCTTCTTGTGGGCGTTCTCGATCATCACCACCGCTGCATCCACCATCGCCCCCACGGCGATGGCAATCCCCCCAGCGACATGATGTTGGCGTTGATGCCCTGGTAGCGCATGACAAGGAATGCCGTCATCACGCCCAGCGGGAGGGAAATGATGGCCACCAACGCAGAGCGAAGATGCCAAAGGAACAGTGCGCAGACCAGCGCCACCACCAGAAACTCTTCGCCCAGCTTGGTCGTGAGATTGCGAATGGCCCGCTCGATCAGCGCGCTGCGGTCGTAGGTGGTGACGATCTCGACGCCCGGCGGCAGGCTGCCCTGCAGCTCCGCGAGCTTGGCCTTGACGGCAGCGATCGTCTCCTGGGCATTCTTGCCGGAGCGCAGCACCACCACGCCGCCGGCGACCTCGCCTTCTCCGTCGAGTTCGGCAATGCCACGCCGCATCTCCGGGCCTATCTGGAGCGTCGCCACATCCCCCAGCCGCACCGGCACACCGCCGCGTGCCGTCAAGGGGATCTCCCGGAACTCGTCCAGGGTCTTGAGGTAGCCGCTCGCGCGGACCATGTACTCCGCGCCTGACAATTCCAGGACGGAGCCGCCGGTCTCCTGGTTGGCCCCCATCAGGGCATCGCGGACTTGAGCCTGACTGAGGCCATAGGACGCCAACTTGATCGGGTCGAGCACGACCTGGTACTGCTTGACCATGCCCCCACCGATGCCACCTCGGCCACGTTGGGCAGGCTCTTGAGTTCGAACTTCAGGAACCAGTCCTGCAACGCACGCAGTTGCGCCAGATCGTTCTTGCCCGTGCGATCCACGAGCGCGTACTGGAAGATCCAGCCGACGCCTGTGGCGTCCGGACCCAGGGCCGGCTTCGCCGTGGCGGGCAATCGGCCCTGGACCTGGTTCAGGTATTCCAGTACCCGTGAGCGGGCCCAGTACAGGTCGGTTCCGTCCTCGAACAAGACATAGACGAACGAGTCGCCAAAGAACGAGAAGCCGCGCACGGTCTTGGCCCCTGGCACCGACAGCATGGTGGTGGCCAACGGGTAGGTGACCTGGTTCTCGACGATCTGCGGCGCCTGTCCTGGGTAGTTGGTGCGAATGATGACCTGCACGTCTGACAAGTCCGGCAGCGCATCCACGGGCGTGCTGCGAACGCCCCACACGCCCCATGCCGTGAGCATGGCGGTGGCCAGCAGCACCAGGAAGCGCTTGGCCACCGACCATCGAATCAGCTTGGCGATCATGGCTGCACCTTTTCGATGGCGGTGATCACGTAGCCCTCACCTTGCTTGGAGAAGGTGAATCGCACCTGCTGCCGAACCGAAAGACCCTCGGCGAGCTGCGGGCTGCTCAGCTTGAAGCCCATGGTCATGGCCGGCCATTGGAGGGCTGGCACGGCCTCGTGCGCCAGCGTCAGCTCGGTGGGCGACATCTCCTCGATCACGCCGCGCACCACGAAAGCGTTGGTGGCCGCGGCCGGTGGCGACGATGTGCCGTGCCCGTTGTGCGGCGATGCAGGTGCGGACGCCGCGGCACCTGCAGGCAGCACGCCCCGCAGGCTGGCTTCCGAATCGATCAGGAACTGCGCCGAGGCCACCACCTGCTGTCCCGCCGCGAGCCCGCCGTTGACCACCAGTTGATCGCCTACCTCCGCGCCCACCTGGACCTCCACGGGATGGAACTTGCCGGGTCCATCGACCACATAGGCCAGTGCGCGCTTGCCGGTGCGGATGACCGCTTCGCTGGGAACAAGCAGCGCGGGCTGTTCGTTGCCTTTGAGCGCGATCTGGCCGGACATGCCGGCCTTCAGGCGCTGGCCGGGATTGGCCATTTCAAGCCGCACTCGCACCGTACGGGTGTCGCGGTTGGCTTCGGGCAGGATGCTCACGATGCGCGCCTGGAGCACTTCACCGGGAAACGCCGCCAGCCGGACCTGCGCCGTTTGGCCGACCTGCAATGGTCCGCTTTGTGCTTCGGGGACGGCCGCTTCGATCCACACCGTGGCCAAGCCATTCACCCTGGCCAGGCTTTCCCCGGCGGAAACCGTCATGCCCTGGCGCACCATCAGTTCGGCCACCAAGCCGCCTTGAGGTGTTGTGACCGTGTACAGCCCTTGGGCTCGCCTGTGCGCTCCACCTGGGCGATCAGGGCTTGCGGCATGCCGAGCAGCAGCAGCCGTTGGCGGGCAGCTGCGGTCAACGGTGCGTCGCCCATCGCGCGAACCGAGAGAAACTCGCGCTGTGCGGCGATCCACTCCGGCAGCAATAGGTCAGCCAGCGGTGCCCCTGCTGCGATCACGTCGCCCGCAGCCCGTGCGTAGACACGCTCGACGAAGCCAGCGGTCCGCGCCTGCACGATGCTGACGTCGCGGTCGTTGAGCAGCACGGTGCCCACGACGTTCACATCTGCGCCGATCTTGCCTTGCAGGACTTCGGCTGTACGCAGCCCCAGGGCTTGCACCGCTTGCGCCGACACGCTGAGGCCCGTGCTGTCTTGCGTGTCTTCATCCGCGTACTTCGGCATCAACGGCATGTCCATGTAGGGCGACTTGCCGGGCTTGTCGAACTTCTGGGTCGGCACCATCGGGTCGTACCAATACAGCACCTTGCGCTCGGTCGGAGCGCTTGCAACGGTGATGTTGGCAGCGGGGGAGCCGCTGAGGTGGCCGGCGCGCCACTGGGGACGCCCCATCCAACGGCAATACCGGCAGCAACCAGCGTCAAGCCGGCAAGAATGTTTCTCGAAGAGGTATTCATGGCGAGGGTCTCCACTCAGTCCGCGATCAGGCTGTTCAGTCGGGCGACGAGGCTGTCGCGCTGCGCTCCGAGGTCGATCAGACGCATGCGCGTCTCCAGCACCTGGGCGCGTGCACTGAGCACAGCGCTCAGGTCCCCCTTGGCGGATCGGTAGTTGCTCAACGCAAGCGCCGCTCGGTTCCGTACCAGCTGCAAGCCGGCGGTCTGCAGGCGGTCGATCTGGCTGTTCAACGCTTGGAGTTCGGCGGCGCTGTCGTCCAACTCCTGCAAATGCCGCCGCGCCACGTCTTCGCGTTCGGCGTCCAGACGCTCCAACTCGTGCCGTTTTGCCTCGATCATGGGCACTTGGCGTCGATCCTTCTGCCATGGCAGATCGAATGTCACCTGGAATGACACCATGTCGCCCCATCGGCGATCACGCCGGCTATAGGCAATCTCCCAGGCCCAATCGCCGCGGGTCTCTGATTGGGCTTCGCGGGACTCGGCCCGGGCCATGCTTTGCATCGCCGGATAGAGTTCAAGCTCCGCGTGATTCGCCAGTTCTGTGCGCAGTTGCGCGACGGGGCGAGTGAGCGGGCCTGGATCGCCTTGCAGTGCTTCGTCGGCCCTGGAGCCCACCCAGCGCCGCAATGCGGCCCTGGCCTTGGCCCGGTCCCGCTGTAGATCGTCACGGCGGTCCGTGAGTGTCAGCGCCTCCTGTTGCGCGACCAACAGGTCGCCAGCCTGGGCCGTGCCGCCGGCGACGCGAGCGGGGAGACTGTCTTGCAGGCGCTGGTTCTCCGCGAGCAGTTCCGTCAGCAGTATCTCCCGTTGCTCCACCGCCTGCGCGGCGATCCACGCCAGGCTGAGTTCCTGGCGGATCTGCAATCGCTGCAAAACCAGCGCCGCGCGCTCTCGATCCACACGCGCCTGCGCACTGGCGACCTGGGCGTCGCGCTTGGCCCTGTTGGGCACTTCCTGCATGAGCGCCAGGCGCTGCATCGTCATGGATTCGCGCGTCATGCTCCAGCGATCCATGCCGCTGATGGGGTAGTTTTCGATGCCGAGCGAGAGCTTGGGATCGGGCAGCGAGCCTGCTGCCTTCTGCACGGATTCGGCGACGTTAACCTGCAACTGCTGCGCGCTTATGCGCGGGCTCTGCTGCTCCGCGATAAGGCGTGCCTCAGCAAAATCGAGGGCGTAGGCTACAGGCGAAACAAGCGCACTGCCCGCCAATGCGATGCTGATAGCTTTCAGACGATGCAATCGCATCGAGGCCGGCGTTGTGCCTCGGCCGTACGCCGACGGGCGCCCTCGGGGGCGCCAAAAAAGGGAGTAAACATGGTTGTCCTCGGAATTGGTATTCACGAAATCACGTGGTCTGCCGCATCGGTGCGCGGCGAGCACGGATCGGCGTGTCAATTCCGCAGGACTTGGAGCGTGAGGTAGATCGGCGGAAAGCCCGCTCGATGGTCGGGCGGGACATAGGCGACGTGCTGCCCGGCTGCCGCGTGGAATTCGATCACGGCCGGAAGCATGTACGCGAACCAGACCGCCTGGGCAGCGAGACTCTGGACGTCCAAGCCTTGCAATGAAGGCACCGGCTTGCCATCGCCGCTGCAATGTGCTCGGCACAACTGCGGCGCCTCACCGTCCATGGTTCCCGGCATGGCGTGGCAGTCCGGCATACCGGACATGCTGGCGGCATCCTCCATGGCGATGCCTGCCATCTGCATTGATGCGACGTGCGTGTCCGAGTCCAGTTTGGGGCAGGCATACATCGCCAATGCGACCTGCGAAAAGAGCAAGGTCACGACGAGACCGCTGGCAATCCAGCGGCCCCATTGCGTGACGATGCGTCTAAAGCAGATCATGGGGATATGTTAGCCAGGTGATTGTGTTGTGGAATTGATGTCAATCAATCTAAAGACTTGATTTTCGAGTTGTTCGACTTGATAGCGGCTCCAAATCATCCTGGGCTACTTCACGCCGCGCAACCGAAGCGCATTGAAAATCACAGAAGCAGAACTCAGGCTCATCGCCAGCGCCGCGATCAATGGGGAGAGAAGCCAGCCCGTGAACGGATAGAACACGCCAGCCGCGATGGGTACACCGATGCCGTTGTAGACAAAGGCGAACAGCAGGTTCTGCCGCATGTTGCGTACCGTGTCGATGGAGACCTCGCGGGACGAGGCGATGCCGCGCAGATCACCCTTCACGAGGGTGATCTGGCCGCTGTTCATTGCAACGTCGGTGCCCGTGCCCATGGCGACGCCCACATCGGACTTGGCCAGGGCCGGCGCATCGTTGATGCCGTCTCCCGCCATGGCAACCACGTGACCTTCCTTTTGCAGTTTGTCCACCAGCGCCAGCTTGTCAGCGGGTTTGACCTCGCCGTGCACTTCATCGATGCCGAGCTTGGCCCCACGGCCTTGGCTGTGGTAAGTCCATCTCCAGTCGCCATCACGATGCGCAGACCGCTGGCGTGAAGGGTTCGGATGGCATCGGGCGTACTGGCCTTGATGGGGTCGGTCACGGCCAGGATGCCCGCGAACACGCCGTCTACGGCCAAGTGCATGATGCTGGCGCCTTCACCGCGCAACCGTTCTCCGTCGGCACGCAGTGCAGAAACCGCCACTCCTTCCTGCTCCATCAGTGCCGTATTGCCCAATGCCAGGCGCCGTCCCTCCACCGTTCCGCGCACGCCGATGCCGCTGCCCGACTCGAAATCAGAGGGCTTGGCCAGTTGCAAGCCCTTGGCTCGCGCAGCGCTGACGATCGCGTCTGCCAGCGGGTGCTCGCTGCCCTGGTCCAGACTGGCTGCCAGCCTCAGCACTTCATCGGGCGTGAAGCCCGGAGCCGCAATGGCTGTATCGAACGCGGGTCTGCCTTCCGTGAGCGTGCCGGTCTTGTCCACGATCAGGGTGTCCACCTCGCGCATCTTCTCGATCGCACCGGCATCGCGAAACAGCACGCCCTGCGTCGCGGCGCGGCCGGTGGCGACCATCACCGACATCGGCGTGGCCAAGCCCAACGCGCACGGGCAGGCAATGATCAGCACAGCCACCGCGTTGATCAGCCCGAACACCCAGCTAGGCTCCGGCCCGAACAGACCCCAGACAAAGAACGTGGCGATGGCGACCAGTACGACCACCATGACGAACTTGCCCGCCACCACGTCGGCCATGCGTTGCATGGGGGCCTTGGAGCGCTGGGCAGACGCGACCATCTGGACGATCTGCGACAGCATGGTGGCCGCCCCGACCTTCTCGGACTGCATGATCAGCGCACCGTTGGTGTTGAGGGTAGCGCCGATCAGCTTGTCGCCAACCCGCTTGGTCACAGGTACTGGTTCACCGGTCAGCATGGACTCATCGACCGCGCTGCTGCCTTCGGTGACCGTGCCATCGACCGGAATCTTCTCGCCGGGACGCACGCGCAGCAGATCGCCGACGTGTACGTGGTTGAGAGGCACATCTTCTTCACTGCCGTCCGCATTGATGCGCCGGGCGGTCTTCGGCGCCAACCCCAGCAGGGACTTGATCGCGGCCGATGTTTGGGAGCGGGCTTTCAGCTCGATGATCTGGCCCAGCATGGTCAGCGAAATAATGACCACCGCGGCCTCGAAGTACACGGCGACGCGACCCATCGCCACGAACGATTCGGGAAACACACCCGGGGTCACCGTGGCAACAACGCTGTAGACGAATGCCGCGGCCGTTCCCAGGCCGATCAAGGTCCACATGTTCGGGCTGCGGTGGACGATCGACTGCCAGCCCCGCACGAAGAATGGCCATCCGGTCCAGAGCACGACGGGGAGCGACAGCAACAATTCGACCCAGGTCTGCGTTGCCATGCTGAACAAGCCAAGGCGATGGCCCCACATCGCAAGAACCGTGACGATCACAGTAAGCGGCAGCGTCCACCAGAAGCGCCGCTGAAAATCCTTCAACTCGCTGTTGTCCTCTTCATCCAGCGGAATGATCGGCTCCAGTGTCATGCCGCACTTGGGGCAATTGCCCGGATGGTCCTGCCGGACTTCCGGGTGCATCGGGCAGGTATAGGTGGTGCCGGCAGGCGCTTCCTGCGGTGCGGCGGCAGGCGCCACAGGAGCCGACTCACGAGCAGCGTGAGCGTGGTGGTCGTGGTGGCGGTGGTCGCCATGCGCAACTTGCCCTTCAGGGACCAGGTGCATCTGGCACTTGGGGCAGCGCCCCGGATGGTCCTGCCGCACTTCCGGGTGCATCGGGCAGGTGTAGGTAACTGCGGAACCAGCCAATCCTGGTGTGCCATCGATGGCGGCGGCAGCATTGGTCGCTACTGGACGTTCGACCGAAGAAGCTGCGTCCCTTTTGCCGTGCGTATGCTTATGCGTGTGGTCGTTCATACCCGTGCTTTCGTAAATTCTGGCTTGATTATTAGCCTTGCCATTGTGTGAAGGTCAAGCCAATATCCTGGCGAGCGATTCCGTCTAGCCTATTGCAGTATCCGGTGGCGGTGCTGGTTATCGATTCAGCGACTTGCGGTATTGGGAATTGATCACGTCGTGACGGCGCCGAACTTCAAGAGGCCATTGGGACTTTATCCATGACAACGCGGCCACGATCTCGTCGTCGCTCAGTACCTTGTCGTAGACCGGCATGGCCGTCCGGTAGTCGGGCTGCTCAATCAACTTCGCCAAGCCATATTTGGTGATGGCGAACAGCTGTTCATCGGGGTGATGCCAAGTGTGGCCGCTGGGGTCGTGGGCGGCGCTGGCAAGAGACCATCAGGTCCGCGGTCACGCCAGTTGGGCTGGCCTTCGCCCTTGACCCCATGGCAGGCCGCACATTGCTGTGCATAGATCGCGGCGCCGAGTCGCAGCACCTGCGGATCTTCTGGCCGGAGGCTGCGGGTGGGCGGAACCGCTGGCGGAGCACTCTTGAGAAGATGGAAGTAGCTGCCTGCCGCTGTGGCGATCAAAGCAAGCAGTCCTGTCGTGATCCAGACCAACTGCTTCAGCTTCATGGTTCGCTCCCTCCAGGTACCTGTGTTGCAGTATGCGACTTTGCGGTTCGCCGGCGGTTCCCAAGTGCAGCCAAGCGATCCCATGCGAACGGAGGTGCGGCGCGCGGCACGCTCACTTGTGGCAGACCCGGAGAATGCAGTGGGCCCTTCCTGCTGGCATAGCATGTCAGTTGCGTGTGCAACCGCGTTCGGACTGGCTGAACGGCCGAAGAGAGGCGAAGCGGTCAAAGAGACGCAGGCATAAGGCCTACCCCGCGCGGCCCATGGTCAGTCCCTGTCGGAATTCGACCGCCTGCCCTCGTCGGACCCAGGGGATTGGTTGCCATGTCCGCCATGCCCTTGTGCATGAATACGTGCATCAGCGGACAGGCCAACAGCAGCGCATAGGGCCACCACTGCTGTAGATGGGCCCGGTGTTCGGTCCAGAGGAAGTACCCGGCAACGATACCGAGGACGAGCATTCCCAGGGTGTAGCGCGAACGCCAGAAGCCACTGCGTCGATCGCTGGTATGGGGGAGGAGTGGTCGTGATGCATGGTGATTTTTCAGCTACCGGGAAACAATGGGCAAGCGGACACGGACTGCCGACCCATCCTCATCCGCATTGCAGCCTTCCGCATGTTCGCCTCAGTTCGCTGGACGTATATCCGTGACGACCATTTTTCCGCCTTCGTTGACGACCATGAATTTCACCTTGTCCCGGGCTTGAGGTTGGAAAGCAGTCCCTTGTCCTTGGCGGTGAAAACCATGGTCATTCCCGGCATGTCCAGGTGCTTGATATCGCCATGCTTGATGGTGACCTTGCCGTTGTCCAGGTCCACCTTCCTGATCTCACCGTCGGTCAGCGACGCTTGTTGAGAGGCCTGTGCCTTGGGCGATTCGGATGTGGTCTGGGCCATCCCGCTCATGGGCAGGAAAATGCCGAGCGCGACGGCGGAAACGGAGAGAAATTGCTTGAAGCTGTTCATGACTACCTCACGGGCGCGAGTTGAAAAATGTCTGCTGATCCGCCTTGCGGATCAGCAGGACGTGGGAGAGGTGACACAGTCACCGTGCATCCTTGATGAAGCGGCGTGGTTCTACTTCTTGCTGACCTGAACGAGGCCCTTCATGCCAGCTTCGTAGTGGCCGGGAATCAGGCAGGCGAAGTTCACACCGCCAGCTTTGGTGAACTGCCAGACGATCTCGCCTTGCTTGCCAGGCTGCAGCGTGACCTTGCCGGGCTCGTCGTGCTCCATGTCCGGGAATTTCCGCATCTGCTCCAGATGCTCAAGCAGTTCCTTCTCGGTGCCCAAGCTGAGTTCATGCTTGACCTTGCCGGCGTTCTTGACGATGAAGCGAACGGTCTCGCCCTGCTTGACCTGAATGTTCGAGGGGGTGAAACGCATGGTGTCGCTCATCTCGATGGTGATCGTGCGGCTGGCCTTGGCGGCGACACCGGGCTTTCCGATGGCGGTTTCCTCTCCATCACCGTGGCCATGGCCACCGGCATGGTTGCCTGCGGCCATGGCGGCCCCCGAAGCGGTCAGCGCGGCGGCAGCCAGCAGGCGGTAGAAGGTGGATCGCGTGAACTTCATGGATGATCTCCAGTTAAAAACGAAGGGAAGAAATCAGTGCGCACCATGTGACGTCGGCTTGCGCACCTTGACCTCGGTTGGCGTCGCGGGCTTGCGCTCGCGCGGCATGGACTGACCGCCTTCTGCGCTGAAGCGGGCTGGCTCCGCCAATGGGCCGGTGTATTCGTGGGCGACCGTGCCTGCCGGATGCTTGAACCAGCCGGGGTCCTTGTAGTCACCTGGCTGCTGGTCCCTGCGTACCTTGAGCACGCTGAACATCCCGCCCATCTCCACCGAACCGAACGGTCCTTGTCCCGTCATCATGGGCACGGTGTTGTCTGGAATGGGCATTTCCATCTCAGCCATGTCTGCCATTCCTCGCTCGCCCATGACCATGTATTCTGGGATGAGCTTGTTGACCTTCCGGGCTAGGCCAGTGTGATCCACGCCGATGAGCGTGGGAACGTCGTGGCCCATCGCGTTCATCGTGTGATGGCTCTTGTGGCAGTGGAAGGCCCAGTCGCCTTCCTCGTCTGCCACGAACTCGATCTGGCGCATCTGTCCGACGGCCACGTCGGCGGTCACTTCATGCCAGCGCGTGCTCTTGGGTGTCGGCCCGCCGTCGGTGCCGGTGACCACGAACTCGTGCCCATGCAAGTGCATCGGGTGATTGGTCATCGTGAGATTGCCTATGCGAACGCGCACCTTGTCGTTGAGCCGAACGTTCAGGGAATCGATGCCAGGAAAGACGCGGCTGTTCCATGTCCACAGGTTGAAGTCCGTCATCTCGGCAACCTTGGGCGTCGCAGCGCCAGGCTCGATGTCGTAGGCACTCAGCAGGAAGCAGAAGTCCCTCTGCACCACGTCGATCAAGGGATGCTTGTCCTTCGGGTGCGTGACCCAGAAGCCCATCATGCCCATGGCCATCTGCACCATCTCGTCTGCATGCGGGTGGTACATGAAGGTGCCCGGGCGTTTGGCGGTGAACTCGTACACGAAGGTCTTGCCGGCCGGGATGGCGGGCTGGTTCAAACCCGCCACGCCGTCCATGCCGTTGGGCAGCCGCTGGCCATGCCAGTGGATGGAGGTGTGTTCCGGCAGGCGGTTGGTGACGAAGATGCGCACGCGGTCGCCTTCGACCACTTCGATCGTGGGGCCGGGGCTCTGACCGTTGTAGCCCACAGATGGGCCTTCATGCCGGGCGCCATCTCGCGCACCACAGGCTCGGCCACGAGGTGGAACTCTTTGACGCCCTGGTTCATCCGCCACGGGAGCGTCCAGCCATTGAGCGTGACCACAGGGTTGTAGGGCCGGCCTGAGTTGGGTACCAGCGGTGCCATGGTGCTCGCACTGGTCTGGATGACAGGTTCAGGCAGGGCGGCCATCGCCACGCGGCTGACCGAGCTCGCCGCAACAGCGCCACCTGCGATGCCGGCGAACTTAAAAAAATCTCGTCTGGATGTCATGATGATGTTCTTTGCTTCAATGGCCGGCGTCGCCGCCGCCGGGTGCACTGGATGCGACGGACAGGCTGGTGCTCGTGGGCGTCCGATCACGGACGCCTGCATGGCGGCGTCGGCCAGCCAGAACTGCTGCTGTGCGTCGATGGCAGCGGAGACGGCGCTGACCTGATCGCGCGCATCGGCCAGCAGCTCGAAAACGCTGATCAGCATGCCGTTGTAGCGAAGCTGGTTTTCCTCCGAGATCACCTTGCGCAGCGGCACCACCTCGTCGCGGTGGTGGCGGGCCACGTCGTAGGCCGTGCGGTAGGCCGAGTAGCTTTCCCGCAGGCTGGAGCCTGCTGCGCGCACGGTGGCTTCGAGCTGGTTGGCTGCGGCCAAGGTCCGTGCGTTCATCGCATCGCGCTGTATCCCGCCCCAATCGAAGATCGGAAGGCGTACGGCGATTTCCCAACCACGCGCGGTCGAACGGGTGCCCTCGGCGCGATCCCAGCTGGTATTGCGACGCCCCTCCAACTCGATGTCAGTGAAGCTGGTCACCAGGTTCAGACCTTGGGCCTTGGCCGCGCTATCCAACGAGGCCTGCGCCAGCCGAATGTCCAGGCGCGCTCTGGAAGCCTGTGTGGCAACAGCCTGCGGCTGCAGCGGCTCTTTGGGAAGGTCGGGGAGTCGCTCGGGCAGGCGAAGCGCTTGCGCCTGGGCCTCATCGAGCCCAAGCAGGCGCACGAGTTCTTCCCGGCTGGCCGTCGCCTGGTGCCCTGCGGTGCTGAGCCGGGTGGCAGCGTCAGCGTAGAAGGCCTGCTCGCGAGCACGTGTGATCCGGTTGAAGTTGCCAACGCCTTGCATGCGCTTGGCCAACTCGGCTCCGGCCTCCGCGCTTTCATAGACCTGCTTGGCATACTTGAGTGCTTGCTGGGCGGCCACGGCCCGCACCCATGCCTGACGTACCTGGGTGACCTGATCCACCACGTCGCTGCTCAAGCGCAACTGCGACTGCTCGATGCGCCCGGTCGCCACGTTGTACCGGGCTGGAAGCGTCAGCACGTCCAACAAGCCGAATGCCAAGGCACGGCCCAGTTCCAGTTCGTCGCCCGCGACCATGCGCTCAAAGCTGAAGATCGGGTTGGCGATCCGGCCCCCTTGGGCCGCGTCGGCCGACTCCGCCCAACCCTGTGCTAGCAGCGCCTGCAAAGAGGGGCTGTTCACCAAAGCCAACTGAACGGCCTCTTTCTGCCCCACGGGCTGAGCGAGCAGGGCCTGAGCGGCTTGCGCGCGCTGGTCGCGGTCGTCCTGACTGCGTGCGAGCGAGAGTTTGCCTTCGGTGAACGCGCTGGCTTCGTCGTTCACGCGGCTAATGTTCTGATCCAAGCTGACGCTGGCGCATCCGGTCAAAACGGCGAAGCCAATGCCGGACAGGGCTAATCTGGCATGAGTGGTACCCAATCCCATCATTGCTTGCCTCCACCGTGATGGCTCGAATGCGGATCACTGACGGGAGCAGCATCCGGGGTTGGCGACGATGGCGCCTGCGTCTTGGCTTCCTTGGCGTAGGTGCGCCAACCCCCGATCTGCCCGACGCGATCATTGGCTGTTCGCCAGGACTGCACAGGCTGCTCCACGTAGCCTTGGTAAGCCTGGATTGGCGATGAGTACTGCAGCGTCGTCAGTAGTGGGGGCTGCGACGCTGCCTCCGGCGTTGAGGCTTGCGCGAAAGACGCTCCCGCGAACAGCGCCAAAACCCAGGGCAGGGACGCCCTGACAGACGGCGAAAGAGTAGAAGTGACCATGGTTTCCTCTGCAAGAATCTTTGATCTCACGATGTGAAGATTCTGGAGAGGGCACCCTGTCACCCAGATGTTCCAGACATTACATTGTTGTTATCTTCATGTCAGGGCGCTTTGAGTTCGGCACACTCTCGTTCAATGCTGTGAACGGAGAGCAAACGTGAAGATATTGGTTGTTGAAGACGAGCCTAAGACGGGGAGTACCTCCGGCAGGGATTGACTGAAGCGGGATACGTTTCAGACCTTGTGCCTAACGGCGCAGACGGGCTGCATTTGGCTTTGCAAGGTGAGTACGACCTGGTGATCCTGGACGTCATGCTGCCGGGGTTGAATGGCTGGCAGGTCTTGCAGTCCCTGCGCGACCGTGGCCTTGAGATGCCCGTCCTGTTCCTGACCGCCCGCGACCAGGTGGAGGATCGGGTAAAAGGGCTGGAGCTGGGGGCCGATGATTACCTTGTCAAGCCCTTCTCGTTTGCAGAGTTGCTGGCCAGGGTTCGGATCATTATGCGGCGCGGTCATGCCGGCAACGAGGGCACCATGCTGAAGGTGGCCGATTTGGAGCTGGATCTGTTGCGTCGCCGTGTCTCCCGCAACGGCAAGCGTGTTGACTTGACAGCCAAGGAGTTTGGCTTGCTGGAGCTGCTGATGCGCCGGCACGGTGAAGTGCTGCCACGCTCCCTGATCGCCTCGCAGGTCTGGGACATGAACTTTGACAGCGACACCAATGTCATCGAAGTGGCGATGCGCCGCTTGCGCGTGAAGATAGATGAGGGGCATGCCGTCAAGCTCATCCAGACCGTGCGGGGCATGGGCTACGTGCTGGATGTACCGGAGGAGGAATAAAGGTGCAGCGACAACAGCGCCTGGGCAGGCTTTCGCTGACCCGCCGTTTAACCCTTTTCTTTACTGTGGTGGTGGCTGCCGTGGTGCTCGGGCTAGGATTGTTGTTCCTAGCAGAGACTCAGCGTCATTTTGTCGTGCTCGATCAGATCGCTTTAGAGGAAAAGCGACAGTTGATCGAGGAAATTTTGGGTAATGCCAGCTCCGCGAGCGACGCGCACTCCCGCTTGAGCGATGCCTTGGGATATCACCATGATCTCTATGTCCTGGTGAAAGATGCTCATCAGGAGATCGTCTTTCAGTCCTCAGATTCCGAGCTTGATGTCCAGCGTAGCAAAGCCATCCATACCGATACCAAAGGGACTTTTGGGGTGTGGCGCAATCACGATTCCGAGTTTCACACGCTGAGCTTCCAATCGCTTTCGGGCTACTCTGCATCGGCGCTGCAGGTATTGATCGCGACAGATACCAAACACCACACCGAGTTCCTGAATAGACTGCGTAGCAGCCTGGCCTTCTATGTCGCCTCAGCCATCGTTGCATGCGGCCTATTGTCCTGGCTGGCTGCGCGTCAGGGATTGGCACCGCTGCGCGAGATGAAGTCACGCGCCGCAGTGGTCTCAAGCCAGCGGCTGTCGGAGCGTATGCCAGTAGGGGCTGTGCCGGTAGAAATGGCAGACCTTGCGCAGGAGCTCAACCGCATGCTGGACCGTCTGCAGGAGGATTTCCAGCGGCTGACCGATTTCTCATCGGACCTGGCACACGAGCTGCGCACGCCGATCAGCAATCTCCTGACCCAGACACAGGTGGTGCTGGCAACCAAGCGTGATGCCGCAACGTATCGGGACATCCTGGCGTCCAACGCCGAGGAGTTTCAGCGTTTGGCGCGCATGGTGTCTGACATGCTCTTTCTTGCCAAGACCGAGCGTGGCGTAGATCTGCCGAACAAGGAGCGGTTCTCTGCACGAAAGGAAGCTCAGGCGTTGCTGGACTTCTACGAGGCTGTGGCGGAGGAAAAGAATATCCAGCTTAGGCTCGATGGTGATGGCACCATTGATGGTGATCGACTGATGTTCCGTCGTGCACTGAGCAACCTGCTATCCAACGCCTTGCGCTATACCCCGGATGCTGGTCTGATCACGATCAGTATCGCAGATGCGGAGAGCGTCACCTCGGTGACAGTGGAGAACACGGGGCAAGACATTGATCCCAAGGTCTTGCCCCGTCTGTTTGATCGTTTCTATCGTGTCGATCCCTCACGAGCCCATCCGGACTCCGATGGGAGCGGCTTGGGGCTGGCCATTACTCGCGCCATTGCCGAGGCCCACAGCGGTAGCGTTATGGCAACGTCTTCCCAGGGGCGGACTTGCTTCATCTTGCGGTTTCCGCTCGCGACATGAAGACGTGATCTCGCTAAGACGGAGGGTGATTGGGTCAACCCTGGATTATCCGTGATCTGCTTGTGGGTGCCGACATTCCGCATCGGCTCTGCGAGTTCCGGCACAAGGACGCACGCTGTTTGGGATTTCGCCGGCTCATACCGAGCAGGTCACGCTCACAATTTCAACGTTGGCTGACCATGTAAGGAATGATAGCCAAGTAGGCCTGATCACGAGCCGTACTGCATTCTGGCTCGGTGCGGGCAAGTTCTTCCAATATCTGCAGCAAATGTTCCGCCACGTCGCGGATTCCAAGGCGCAGCGTTTGCTTGTAAAGTTTCAGAACAGCCCGACTTATCGCGAGGGTCTCCGTGCGGCATTCATAGTAGTTCATGGCATGTTCTCCAACTGCGCCACCGCAGCTTGCTGCTTGCTCATGCGTGCAGGTTAGAGCTTGCCACAGTGACATGGTCAATGCAGCGGGAAAGCTGACAGAAATCTCATCGTACTGTCCTGCTTCTGTTGGGTGGGGTTCCCTACGATGAATACATCTCCTCATGACCCAACAAGGGTACGGAGATGCAAGTTCATCGACTCTACAAGGATCCTCATCATGACTACTCAACGTCGCCCATCCCTCACTTCGCTGATCGCTGCCCTAGCCGCAGTGGCTACTCTGGGACTGCCGGGGATTGCGTCTGCAGCCTACGAGCATTCCGCCAACAATGAGAAGGGCGTAATCGTTCATCCGGAGCACTTCAAGAGCGATAAAACCCGTGCACAAGTCCAGGCGGAAGCTGAAGGTGCGGCACGGCAAGGGCTCCTCTCTTACGGCGAAAGCAACTACCCATCCCCGGCGCCCAGTGCCGGACCGGGCAAGACGCGCGAAGAAGTGGTTCGCGAGCTGCTGAGCGAGACGCCGGCGGAGCGGAACGCACGCATGCAACTCTACAGTGGAGGCTGATTGTCGGTTAGGGCGAACGGCGGAGAGCCGAAGAGCATCCAACCTCGTACAAGATGAAGCCGCCGCGCAGCGCCGCGGCGGCTTCACTTTACGAGATGCTCGATGAGAAGCCCAGCGTCTGCTCCGCTTGGAGTGGGCCCTCGATGGGAGACCAGAAACTGACACTTGACATTGCCACGATGGCAAGGTCTAGAGTCAGCAGCACCTAACCACTGACGGAGAGAACCAATGCTTGCATTCGAAGTGAACGATATGACCTGCGGCCATTGCGCCAGCACCATCACCAAGGCGGTCAAGACCATCGACCCAGGTGCAGATGTCCAGGTCGACCTGGGCCGCCATTTGGTGAGCGTGGCAACCGATGCGAACGCGGGCATCGTCCAGAAGGCGATTGCCGACGCTGGGTATTCGCCCGCTCAGGTGAACGCGCCGGCAGCTGCACCGGCATCCGCTGTCAGGCGAGGGGCTGCTGCGGCTCCTGCCACTGATTGCGGGGCAAGAGCCCGCACGCTCACGTGAGCCGTCTGGGAGGGCTACTATGGTCTGGCCGACCGTTCCTTCGGCGCAAGGCCCACCGTAGACCCCCGTGTCCCCGTTTGAAAGAGCGCGGGTGGAGCTTGAGCTGATGGCCGTGGCATTTCAGTCGATGTCGTCGACCAAGGTGGTGCAGCCGCGTGGATGTCTCTGAGCGCTCGGGCACGGAACAGCTCGGGCTGTACTACTTCGGTTGGCGGCACGCATGCAGAACCCCATCCGCGTGGCCGAAATCAGGTGCTTGATGTGCAAGTTGCCCAGGGCGCGTGTGCCACCGTCGCCCGGCTTGCTCGGTGAACACGCCTTGAATGGGCCATTTACTGCAAGCGGGAAGTCCTATGACGAGCCGGTGGTCCAAGGGCTTTCGGCGGGAGCATGCCGTTTCGGTGTGTTCGCTGCTTGCAGAGCTCATCTCTTTGGGAACGCCGCATTAACGCACTGTAATCATGGCGCAATCGCTTGGAAAGCGACACGCTCCTAAAGTGATGACGCGACGCAAGTTGCCGACGTTTCACAAAGGCGCTGATCATGAAGTCTTATATCGTCCTCGCCACTCTGTTGGGCGCGCTTTCCGCACCGGTGTTCGCCGGTGATGCCGCAGTCCAGGCTGCCAAGGAGATGATTCCGTTGGCCGATGGAGGAACGCTCTACATCTTCAAAGACGGCCTCATGGCGCAGGAAGACCGTTTTGGCCGCGCGACATATCAGAAGATCGGTACGTCCGTGGTTGCGAAGGACGGCCGGAACATCGCCATCACCAGCAATGAAGTTGCACGCCTCTACTCTTTGCTTCAGAAGGGGCATCGCGGCTGACTCAGCGGCACTCGGCTGAGCTTGTGTCGCAGCCTTATAGGTCTACATACGGGCTGTGAGGCCACCGGCGTTGCGCGCCGCGAGCATCTCGGATGGTCATTGGGGCGAGAGGTTCGGCGGGGCCTGAAGACAAACACGTTGGTGGTGCCCGTACGAATGTTGCAGAGGGGGCAACAGAGGGCGCCGTCACAGACGCGCTGGACTCGCTTCTTCCTCATCGCCGCGTCAGGCGATCTCGCGTGACGGGCGCTTCGGGCGGGTGCGGTGGGGTCAGGAGCAGAGGTCTTGGTAGTCCCTACGTTGGCAGACCGGTGGCGCAAGCTCGGCCTGCGTATGGAATGCAACCTTCCCCATGCGCCGAACTTCGGCTTTCCCCGCCCGGACTATTTCTGTAGTCCGTAGTCAGGTACGGAATGGAAGTTTGACTAACATCAAAGAACTGGAGTGGATCTGGTTCTAATCTGAGCCTCAAACTACGCTTGCCTTACATCAACCATGCTTCGCAACCGCCGCCAACTTCGCCGCTGGGCCATCCAGGTGCTCCTGGTGTGGTTGTTCGGCATCGTGACGGGGATCGCGCACGCATGCGCCGTACGGATCGTGGATGACCAGCGTGGGTCAGCTGACCCCATCACGAAGCGGCGGCTGTCGACCGCACGTCACATTCGCATGCCCAAGCTCTTGTTTCTGACGCAGATACAGGTGAGCAAGCGAACTGCCTTGATTTCTGCGAGAAGGTCTCGTTGAGCGCCCAGCCGTTGAAGGGCAAACTGGACCCGAATGCGGAGGCTCTCGCGACGGCCGTCCTCTTAAGCGCGTCCCCCGATCTGGTTGACTGGCCCGCAGCCACATTTGTGCGGCTGGGCGACGCGATTCAGCAGCACCGAGGCCCCCCGCTGCGGATTGCACTCCAGCGGTTGGCTCTATAGCCACTCAGATTCTCTCGACGTCTGCGCCCCCGCTGCCAGGGATCGGGGCATCTGCCCCGGTGCTGAGCGCAACGCTGTTTAGCTGTTGGCCTGGTCGCCGTACATCCCCAGTCGAGCGCCCGGCCTCAAGACGGCAACCCGTGCACGACCACGGGAGATTCCACGAACCATCAGATCCCATCCTCACCAAGGAGCACCGTCATGACCCTGCCATACGACCCGAAGCAGAACGGTCGAAACAGCCCGAACTGGTCTCGCATCAACCAGTGGCTGCTGTGGCTCGGCCTCGCCGCCGCCGTTGCCTGGATGTTCTACCGCCACAACGCCCATCTTCTGCAACTGCTTCCCTTCCTCTTCATCCTCGCCTGTCCGTTGATGCACATCTTCGGCCATGGCAGTCACGGCGCACATGGCGGTCATGACCATCAAGATCAGCCGCCTCGGGGCGATGAAGAGGGTTCGCCTGCGCTCCAATCAGACGACCGGAGCCACCCGAAATCCGACGGCCAGTCCGGGCACCACCACTGAAACCACCGGAGCATCATCATGGAAACCATCGAACTCAAGGTTGCCGGCATGACTTGCGCCTCCTGCGCGAACTCGGTCAGCAAGGCGCTCAAGCGCGTAGCTGGTGTGCAAGACGTGCATGTCGATCTCGCTCGCGGCACAGCGAGTGTCACCGGCGAACAGACGGCCCAGAAGACGCCTGAGCTGATCGTGGCCTTATCTGCCGCGGGCTACGAGGCATCCGCTGATTCCTCGCCGGGCATCGCGGAGGGTGCAGGTGCCTCCCATGCGCCGGCCGCTGCCCGTTCGAAGGGCATGGCGGCTGCTGCTGTCGCTGATCGACGCCATGGACACCCGCACGAACTCCCAGGGTATGGCCGCCGCACCGCTTGCGCTCTTTGCCGCCTACTGGGGCGACATGCTGTGGCGGACCGTCGCGTCAGGCGAAGCGCTGAGGCAGCGCGCTAACAACATGACCGAACACGAAGCGGCGGGTATGCCGCCGCTTCTCCACTTCGAGTCAGAGCAGGTGGCCGACGGCCACGACTTGCAGCCAGCGAGCAACTACCGGCTCCTGCGTGTCACTCGCTGTGGCACCGACGCCTTGGAGAAGCATGTGCGCAAAGGCGCCGCGCCGGTGCTGGTGGTCGATCCACGCGCCGGCCACGGCCCTGGCATTGGCGGCTTCAAACGCGATTCTGAAGTTGGCATGGCACTGCTCGAAGGCCATCCCGTGTACTTCGTAGTGTTCGATCCGGAGCCCGTCGAGGGCCAGACCATGGGCGCAGTCGTCCAGACCCTGGCCACATTCATCGACATAGTGGCCAAGCGCCACCGAGGCAAGGCCCCGATCGTCTACGGCAACTGCCAAGGCGGTTGGGCGATCACGCTGGCGCTGTCGCACTGCGAGCACCGTGCCGCCTTGGCAGTGCTCAATGGCTCGCCGCTGTCGTACTGGGCAGGCGAGAGAGGCATCAACCCCATGCGGCTGCTCGGTGGGTTCACGGGCGGCATCTGGCCGGCGCACTGGGCGTCGGACCTCGGCGCCGGGCGATTCGACGGTGCCTGGCTGGTCCAGAACTTCGAGGCGTTGCGGCCCGAGGGCGTGTTCAAGAAATACGACACGCTCTTCGCGCAGCCGGAGACTGAGCGCGATCGCTTCCTGGAGTTCGAGCGTTGGTGGAATGGCTTCTACCAGCTTGCACGCGAGGAAATGTTGTCGATCGCAGGCGATCTTTTCGTAGGCAATCACCTGGAGAGCGGCGAGGTCGTGGTCGATGGCCACTGCCGCGCGGATCTCAGCCGCATTGGCGCACCGCTGGTAGTCTTTTGCTCCAACGGCGACAACATCACACCGCCCCACCAGGCGCTCGGCTGGCTCAAAGCGGTATATCCGACGACCGCAGACCTGGTGGCGGCGGGCCAGCGCGTGGTGTACCTGCTGCACCAACATGTTGGCCACCTTGGCATCTTCGTCTCCGCGGGGTGGCGCGACGCGAGCACCGCGCCATCTTTCATCATGCCGAATCGATCCAGGCACTCAAGCCTGGACTCTACGAGATGGTTCTGGAGGACAGCGCCTCTTCGGAGTCGGCCGCCGCTGCGCAGTTCCAGCCGCGGCGGCTGGAAGACCTGCCTTACGACGCCAACCCGGCGGGGTTCGACAAGGTCGAAGCACTTTCGGAGATCACCGAGCGCTTCTATTCGCAGTGGGTGTCGCCGTGGGTCCGCTTCGCCGTCACCCCCGACTCGGCTCGTGAACTTCGCGCGCTGCACCCCATGCGCGTCAGTCGAAAGGTCTGGTCCGAGCAGGTGACCCCGGCCCTGGCGCTGCTGCCATGGGTGCAACGATGGCTTGAGCAGTGGAGTGCGCAGGATCCCCATCGGGTCGAAAATCCTTGGTATCAGCTTGAGCGAACTGGTGCAGACGCGATTGGGCAGGCCATGGAATCATGGCGCAAGAGCCGGGACCTGTGGGCTGAGCTTGTGTTCGAGCAGGCCTATGCCAACTGAACGACCCTCCACTGTGGCTGCAAAAAGAGACGCTCACGGGTCGCAAGCAGCACGCTCCTTGTCGGAGGCGATGCGCCTGCCACGGCCGATTCCGCTTTTCAGCGTCGTCCAGGCACGGATCAAAGTTGGATTCTCCCGTATCACCACGCCAGCAACGGCGCTACAGCATCGGAAGCATGGGCCTGATCGGCGGCCTCGCGTGCTGCTAGCGCCGAGCGAAACTTGGCAATTCGATCTGATGAACGTTGCCAATGGCGGCGACGTCGGCACTGACCGGCGCTGACGGAGCTCCGACATGCGCGTCCTCGCCATCAATGCCGGCAGTGCGACCCTGAAGTTCGGAGTTTTCGAGTCGGCTCGTACCTTGCCATTGATCGACTCGGCGATTGATCATCCTGCGGTGGATGCTGCGACCTTCGAGGAGATCGAGCGGCACTTGCACAGGGCGGGTGTCACAACGCTCGATGGCATTGGTCACCGCGTCGCACACGGCGGCCCACTGTTGAGCAACGCGGTGCTCGTGGATGAAGAAGTCGAACGCGAGATCGGCAGGGCTTCGGCTCTGGCGCCGCATCACAATCCTGCCGCATTGGCCGGCATACGCCTGACCCGTGAGCGTTGGCCCGGCGTGCGCCACGTCGCGGTCTTCGACACCGCTTTCCATGACGACATGCCCGAATACGCCCATTCCTATGCTGTTCCGCTATCGTGGCGCGCGGCAGGGGTACGGAGATACGGCTTCCATGGCCTGTCCCACCAGGGTGTACTGGCCGCCGTCAGCACCGAGCTGAAACGGCCGCCGTCAGAACTTCGTATCGTGAGCTGCCACATTGGAAGCGGCGCCAGCGTCTGCGCGATCGATCGCGGAAGGTCGGTCGATACATCGATGGGAATGACCGCGCTTGAAGGTCTTGTGATGGGCACGCGCTGTGGAGACCTCGACCCTGGCGTACCCGGCTTCGTCGCACGCGCACTGGGTTTGACGTTGGCGCAGATCGAGGCGGCGCTTTACAGCGACAGTGGACTCAAAGGATTGTCGGGTGAGAGTTCGGACCTGCGGATTGTGGAGAAGCGCGCGGGAGAAGGAGTCGCAGCCGCCCAACTGGCAATGCAGGTTCACGCGTACCGCGTGCGCAAGTACATCGGCGCCTACGCCGCCGCGATGGGCGGTTGCGATGCTGTGGCCTTCACTGGCGGAGCTGGAGAAAATTCGGCCGCGTTGCGTCGGCGCATCGTTGATGGCCTGGAGTTCATCGGCCTGGAACTAGACGAAGAGCGCAATCGCGCCTACTCGCCCAACACTGAAGTCGCCCAGTTAGCGATCGCGCGTGAGACGTTCCGAGCGCTGAATGACCAGGCAAGTGGTTTGGTATAGGCAATGAACTGGGACAAGACCACGATAAGTCTTCCTCCGGGCCGGGAGCCACGCCCGTTGATGCTCGCGCCGAAGATGGTCCAGTTGCCCATCCAACCGCACGTTGAAGGAAGAAACGGAGCGGTTCAGACACCGGGCCCTTGACCCATGTGCAGCACCTGGGTTCAAACTCGCTCGAAAGTGAAGGGATTCAAGACAACCTTGCTGGAGGATGGTGATGCAACTCATTGAATGCGCCAAGGCGGCAGGCGTCACACCGGACACGTTGCGTCACTACCTTCGGGTGGGGCTAGTGGTGCCCGATGGCCGGGGCACGAACGGCTACCGCGCATTCTCGGATCGAAGCGTCGCCCGGGTGCGTTTCATACGCAATGCATTGGCCCTCGGCTTCACGCTCAAGGACGCTGCAGAGTTTGTCGAGATGAGCCAGCGCGGTGCATCGCCTTGTCCGCGCGCGCGGGCGCTGCTGAGCGAACGGCTTGACGAGCAGGCCCGGCGGCTGAAGGAGGCGACGGATTTGCATCGCCGCATGCAGCAGGCAGAGCGCGACTGGAAGCGGCTGCCGGACGGCGTCCCGGATGGCCATTCCGTCTGCGGCTTGATCGAAGGAGCGGATGCGGACGTTCAGCGCAATTCGGTGCGCGCGAAGTCCCGTCGTGTCCGCGCATGAATCGCTCTGATCATCGTCGACATTCCCCGGCATCACGACGCTCTACGTACATGCGGTGCAGCGGTTGTGGTCGTGCCGATCATGCCAGCGCCAAGTGTGAGTCGTCTATCCACTTCGCAGCATCCGCTGCACACGAGCGAGCGAGGCGCCCCCGATGAGCCACCACACGACACGGGATCGAACCGTATCGCCCGACGGATATGCCGCCGCGCTACGGATCTTGCGCCGGCTGCTGGCCGGCATCGAGCGCCCGCCGGCGTTGCGTCTGGGCGATATGCTCTTGCACGAGCTCGAATCGCACCCGGAATACACCCTGATCATCCGTGACCCGGGTCTGCTGCGTCGCTTGGTCCTGCGCCCGGATCCGCTGCTGCTGGCGGAAGCCTATTTCCGCGGCACCATCGACATTGAGGGAGACCTGTACACCGCGCTCGGGCTCAAGGCGCATTTCGAGAAGTTTTCGCTCTCTTGGCGCGACAAACTGGCCCTGTTGCGCGACGCACTGCTGCTGCGCGTGTCCGACCAGGACGGGTTGAAGCCCTCGCGGAGTCTGGCCTCGCGCGTCGCACGTCGCTTCTCCCATCGCCATTCGCGTCAAACCGATCAGGCCGCGATCTCCTTTCACTACGATGTGTCCAACGCGTTTTATGGCCTCTGGCTCGATGCCGAGAGGGTCTACTCATGTGGCTATTTCAAGGCGACGGATGACACGCTGGACCAGGCTCAGTGCAACAAGCTGGAGCACATCTGCCGCAAGCTGCGTCTGCAGCGAGGCGAACGCCTGCTCGACATCGGCTGCGGCTGGGGCGCGCTCGTATGCTGGGCGGCAAGAGAACATGGCGTCCGTGCGCACGGCATCACGCTCAGCCAACAGCAACTCGAATACGCGCGCGAGCGCATCCGCTCGGAGGGCCTGCAGGATCTCGTCACCGTTGAACTGCGCGACTACCGTGACCTCGAAGGCACGGCCGTTTTCGACAAGGTGTCAAGCATTGGCATGTTCGAGCACGTGGGACTCGCGAACCTAGCGGCCTACTACGCCGTGGTCCAGCGGGTTTTGCGGCCAGGAGGACTCTTCCTCAACCACGGGATCACCCATGACGAGGAGGGCTGGAACCGAACCGTCGCGACCGAGTTCATCAACCGCTACGTCTTCCCGACGGCGAATTGGACTGCGTCAGCAATATCCAGCTAGGGATGGAGCGCTCCGGCTTCGAGATCCATGACGTCGAAGGTCTTCGACCCCACTACGCGCTGACCTTGCGTCATTGGGTCCAGCGGCTCGAAGCGCGCCGGGAGGAGGCCTTGCGGGAGGTCGATGAGGTGACCTTCCGCATCTGGCGCTTGTACATGGCGGCGTGTGCACTGGAATTCGAGGCCGGGGGAACTGGGATCTACCAGATCGTCGCGTCCAAACGCGACGGCGGAAGCTGGCCCGTGCCCTTGACCCGCTCTGATCTTTATGGAGAACACCAGCCATGAACGCTAGATGGCCGTGCCGCTGGCGCGCGAAAGACGATCGCAGACGCCAGCCTTCCCAATCTCGCCGTCGCGCTTACCTGCGTGCTGGCTCTCAAGGACTTTCCACATGAACCACGAGCTTCCCTGGGTCGCCGAGCGCGTCCGCGTGTTCCGCGAGTCTGATCCCGAGTTCGCCCGCTGGGCGCGCGGCCACGGCCCATCACCCACAACGATCTCACGCAACTGCGAGTCCACGATCTCGCACAGGTGCTGGTTGCCGAAGGCAAGGCGAGCGACACAACCGCGGTGTATCGCACGCTGTGGGCGGCGGACCGCCTGGCCGTGGCAGGCATGTGGTTGACGGTTCACATGACCTATGCCGACCGGGTCTATCCCGATGGCCGGGGGATGAGAGCCGAGGATTTCAAGGAGACGCCGGAGGGGCATACCGGTGGGTCGCTGAACATCGTGCCGGCCTATGTCGGCTACCTGGCCGCGAACGCGCTCAGTGGGTTGACGCGTGGCTGGTTGATGGGCCAGGGCCATTGCGTCGCGGGCATCGATGCCTGCAACCTTCTGGTGGGCAACATGACGCCGCGCCACGCCGAGAGATACGACCGCAGCGAAAGCGGCCTCACGCGCTTTGCCCGGGATTTCTATAGCTACGCGATCGACGCACAGGGGCGTCCCGCCTCGCCGCTGGGCAGCCACGTCGGCCCGAATACGGCAGGCGGTCTGTCCGAGGGCGGCTATCTCGGCTTTGCCGAACTGCAGTACGTGCACATGCCCTTGCCCGGCGAGCGGCTGGTGGTGTTCCTCAGCGACGGCGCTTTCGAGGAGCAGCGTGGCAGTGACTGGGCGCCGCGCTGGTGGCGGGCAGAAGACAGCGGCTTCGTCGCTCCGTTCATGATCCTCAACGGTCGCCGCATCGAACAGCGCAGCACCATGCAGCAGCAGGGGGCCGAGAATGGTTCCACCAGCATCTGCGGCTGAACGGCTTCGACCCGATGGAGATCGACGGCACCGACCCCGCCGCGTTCGCCTGGGCCGTTCACGCGATGGAGGAGCGGTTGTCGGCCTGCGCGGCTGGAGTTTCGCAGGGCACCGTTCAGTACCCGGTACCCCTCCACTACACCATCGCCGAAGCGCCCAAGGGATTCGGCTTCCCCGGTGCTGGAACCAATGCCGCGCACAACCTGCCGCTGGAGGGGAACCCCGGGTCGACCAGATAGCGCTTCAGCAATTCAACGAGGGTGCTCGCGCTCTCTTCGTGCCGTCGCACGAACTCGACGAAGCGGTGGCACTACTGTGCCGACACGAAGTGCAGCATCGTCCCCTGGAGCGGGACCATGCCCTGGCGCACCGCCAGGTGGCGGCCCCCAGACTTCCGGTTCCGCAGTGGCATGTTGCGGGCCAGGGCGAGGTCTCGCCAATGGCGGCACTCGACGGAGCCTTCGCGGCCCTCGTCCAAGCCAACCCACAGCTGCGTCCGCGGGTGGGCAATCCGGACGAGCTGCGCAGCAACCGCATGGGCCAGACATTGGACCTGCTCAAACACCGCGTCTTCACGCCCGAACCGGGCTTGGCGGAGGCCGTCGATGGCGCCGTGATCACGGCGCTCAACGAAGAAGCGGTGGTCAGCGCGGCGCTGGGCAACAAGGGCGGCATCAACTTGGTCGTCTCTTACGAGGCATTTGCCGTCAAGATGCTGGGCGCGCTGCGCCAGGAAATCCTGTTCGCGCGACATCAGGCGCAGGCAGGCACACCACCCGGATGGCTGTCGGTGGTCACGGTTGCGACGTCCCACACCTGGGAGAACGGCAAGAACGAGCAGTCGCACCAGGATCCGACGCTGGCCGAAGCGCTGTTGGGCGAAATGTCCGACACCTCGCGCGTGTTGTTCCCGGTCGATGCCAACAGTGCCGTTGCGGCGCTGCGCGCGGCCTACGCCTCGCATGGCCAGTTCTGGACGCTGGTCGTTCCCAAGCGGGCCGTCGCCAGCCAGTTGAGTGCCGAGCAGGCCGAACGCTTGGTCGATCAGGGTGCCTGCGTGGTGAAGCCCTGCGACGCACCCGATGTCTTGCTGGTCGCCATCGGTGCGTACCAGCTACAGCAGGCGCTGCTCGCGGCGCGGCGGCTGGACGACGCCGGGCATCGGACGGCAGTCACCTGCGTCATCGAGCCGGGCCGCTTCCGGCTGCCACGCGACGAGCGCGAGCGGGCTTTCGTGGCGGGCGACGCGGCATTGCGCTCGCTGTTCCCGGACACCGCTGCGGTGCGCGTCATCGTCTCGCACATGCGGCCGGAGCCGACGCTGGGCCTGTTGCGCCGCATCGATACAGGGCCTCGGCAGACCCGTGCACTGGGCTACCAGGCGCGCGGTGGGACGCTCGACGTTGCCGGCATGCTGTTCGCGAACCGCTGCACGTGGGCGCACGTCGCGACCGAGGCAGCGCAGGCGCTCGGCGTCGATCCCGCGAGCATATTGACCGCCGAGGAGTTGGCCGCGGTGGGAGGCCACGGCGACCCGCGGGCGGTGATGGTCTCGGCATGATTCCCCTGTTCTCCCCATAGGGACAAGAATAACGTCGTTTCCGGCGCCGATCGGTACGAGGCCGTGGTCCAATTGGAACCCTGTGCCCGCCCATTTATCGAGACCATGTCCCACGCGCTTGAAACTCTCATCGGTCACTGGAAAGCCGATCCGCTGAGCACCTACAACACCTGGTTCCTTTGGGAAGAACGGCTGAAGAACTTCCGCTCGATTCGCCGCGGCCTGGCGCAGGTGGTCAAGGACATCGATGCGGGCACCTTCGGTAGCGCATTCCGCGGTTCCTCGCTCGAAACGGTGGTCGGCTCGGTGGCCGAGCAGCGCCAGATCTTCAAGGGGCAGACCATGCATTCCTGTGGAAGCCCAAGCTGCGCATTCCCGACATCTACGAGAACGCGACCAACCAACAGGCCTTTGCCCGGTTGTTGCACACCTGCGACTGCTGCAACAGCGCAGAGGAAGTGATCGAAGCAATACGGCGGATCGACGCTCGTCAGATCAAGGGTCTGGGCCCGCCGTGGCGAATCTCCTGTACTTCGTTCACCCCACGATCGTGATGCCGTTCAACACCGCGATCGTGAAGGGCTACAACGCGGTCACGGGCAGCAGCGTCAAGCTCGGCAAGTGGGAGCACTACCTCTCGATGCGCGAAGGCGGCCTTCGCCTCAATGCCCAGCACCGCAACGCGTTGTCGAACGACATGGGGGCACTGGCTGGGCTGCTGTTCGACATCGGCTCGGGCCGGTACGCGGCGCCACCGCGCGATGACGATGCGGCCGCCCTCCAGGGCTGGGAGGCCGATCTCGAAAAGGTGCGCGAGGAATCGGCCGCGGCCCACAAACGCTGGGCCGCGGAGCGCGAGAGCGACGCGACCCACACCGAAATTCAGGGATGGCTGCGCGACCTGGGCAAGTCGCTCGGCTACGGTGTCTGGATTGCGTCCAACGATCAGGGGCGCAGTTATCAGGGAGGTCGCCTTGGAGACGGCTGTCTGACGCAGCTCCCCGCGCAGGCCCGGGCCGGTCTGGACTCTGTTCGCCTGATCGACGTCATTTGGGTGGAGGCCGACGGCTCGAAGGTCGCCGCTGCCTTCGAGGTCGAGCACTCGACCTCGATCTATTCCGGCATCGTGCGCATGCTCGACCTGGCCTTGGGAACGGAACTGGGAGCGGGCGTCTCGATGTTCCTGGTGGCGCCGGACGCTCGCCGCGAGGATGTCCGCAGCCAGTTGCGTCGGCCGGCATTCACGCGGGTGGCGGAGCTGGGAATTCGCTACCTCCCCTACAGCGAGCTTGGCGCGCATCGCGATGCGATCGGCAGATTCGGCTCAGGCCTAAAGCCGTTGAACGAGATATCGCACCTGCTGTGATGCACGGTCGTCGAGGCACCAGCGGCACCAGCGGCACCAGCGGCAGAATGTACCGCCCAAGCGTGAATCGACGCCTAGTCGCGGTCGTGGATGAAGTCGTGCCGCAAGCCGAGTGCGGCATCCGTCCGAGCGATTGACGCTGACGGATCGGCCTCGATGCCGCTCAACGCACGAATCGCATCGATGGTTTCGGGAATCACGATCGCCTGGTTGAAGACCTGGTAGGTGTAGTACACCTGATCGCCATCGACCGAAAGGACGTCCTCCCACAAGGCGACCTCCCACAGGTCGCCGCGCGGGCGGCCGAGATCGGCCATCAGTTCCACCGTGCTGTTGAGGGCCACGAGACCATCCGAGGATCGCACGAACGCGATCCGTGGTGCCGCGCGAAAGGCCGCCAGCACCTCGTCGCGCGTGGCCGGCCTCGTCAGTTCGACCCACCAGGTGTGCAGGTGGCTGCTGTTGTGCGGCGCCTTGACCGCGATCTTGACGACGTCCAGGTCCGGGATCACAGTGCGCGCGTCCGGTCCCTGATGGCTGGGGATCGTCTTCTCCGGCACGAGCGTGTTGATGATGCCCTCCGCATGCGCCTCCCACGGGTCGGAAGCCCGGCGGATCAGCGTCCCGCGGGCTCGCTTGAGCAGGCCCGCTGTCCGAAGCGCCCCCAGGGTGCGCACGATCGACGTCGTGTTGCAGGACACCACCCGGGTGGAGGTGCGGCCGATCGCGGTTGCGTAGTTCTCCTGCGCGACGAACGAATGACCGGTCAACGCGTGGGACTCGCCGCCATGGAAGATGGACTTCACACCGGCAGCGTCGTACGCCCTCTTGTTGACCGCGGCGACTTTCTTGGGTGTGCAATCGACCACGACGTCCGCGTTGGCGAGCAGGTCGGCCAGATCGCCCGCGACAGGAAGCCCCGCAGCACGCATCGATTGTGCGGCTTCAGCGGTCGCCGCGTAAATCGGAAAAGCGCGCTGCGCGGCCACCTGAAGGCGATAGTCGTGCACCACGTCCGCGACGCCGGCCAGCGCCATGTCCTCCTGGAGTGCGACCGCATCCGCCACCCGCTTGCCGATCACACCGTATCCGTTCACCGCCACTCTGACCTTGTTCATGCCTGACTCCTTGCTTGATGAGGCGCCTCAGCCGCGGCTGCGCGCGATGGAAAACGTGAACCGGATCGCCAGCGCATAGCCCAGCAGCGCGAGTACCGGCATGTCGCCCCAGCGCGGGCCCACGCCGTGCTGCATCAACAAGCTCGATGCGATGTACAGGCCGAGCGTCACGAGCGCCAGCGCGACGCGACGGCCGAGGCGGTCGATCCCGCTCAGCATCCTGGCATCCGGCTTGATCGACAGTTGCAGCAGGTCACCCTGCCGCAAGACGCTGTGCAGACGCCGCGCCAGCAGGGAGGGCAGGGCGTGGGCCGCGTTCCCCAGTTCATAGGGCAGACGCTGCGATGCCGCAGACTTGGGCTCGTCGAAGACGCCCGTGGTCGTGTGGCGAGAGATGGCTTCGATGATGGAAAACTCGGGTGCCAGCAGGCGCACCGTCCCTTCGAGCAACAACAGGGTACGCGTGAGCACGAGGAGGTCCCTGGGCAGCCGGACTTCCTGGGTCCGGCCCGCCGCCACGAGCTGCGCGAGAGCACCTGAGAGCGACCAGTCCTTCAGCGGCCTCTGTGCGCAGTCTGCGACCAGGGCACGCACGACAGGCACGAACACGGCCCGATCGGTGCCGTCGCCGAGCAGGCCCAGGTCGAGCCAGGCATCGACCACCCATTCGGCATCCTGCTCGACGAAGGCCAGGGCGAACGCCACCAGCGCCCGCCGCATGTTGCCGTCGACCCGGCCCACGATGCCGAAGTCGTGCAGGCAGATGCGGCCATCGTCCATCACGAAGACGTTGCCGGGATGGGGGTCGCCGTGGAAGAAGCCATCGCGGAAGATCTGGGCGACGTAGCTGTCCACGAGTTTGCCCGCGGCCGCCACCGCGGTGGGCGAAGGCAGACCGTGCAGGTGAGCTCCGTGGCTGAACTGCTGGACCATGACGGTCGGCGTGCACAGGCCGTCCACCACGTCGGGGATCACGATGTCGGCAGAGCTGCGCCAGGCGTCGGCGAAACGTCGCACGGAAGCTGCCTCGCGCGACAAATCCATCTCGTAGCGGAAGTTGGCCGCAACCTCGTCCACGATGGCTGCCAGCCCCAGCGACGCAGCGAGGGCACGAGCCCCTGCATGACCAGGACGATGCGGCGCAGGATGCGCATGTCGGTCTCGGCCTGCTCGGCCGCGCCAGGGCGGCGGATCTTCACCACCACTTCCGTCCCGTCCGACAGGGCTGCACGATGAATCTGGGCGATCGAGGCCGCGGCGAGCGCGTGCATGTCGAAGCGTGCGAAGACCTGCTGCCATGGGCGGCCGAGCGCCGCCTCGACCTCCTGGACCGCCTGCTCGGGAGGAAACGGCGCCACATTGGCCTGCAGGCTGGCCAGAGCCTCTTGCGCATCGGGCGCCAGAATGTCGGCCCGCAGGCTGAGATGCTGGCCCAGCTTCACGAAGGTCGTGCCCAATCGCTGCAGCACTTCGGCGAAGCGGTCGGCCGCCCGGTGGGTATCGCAGCGCATCAGGCCCCGGTGCCAGGCCACCCAGAGCAGGAACCCGCTCAGGGCCATAGCGATCTGCGTGGCCCGGCGCAGCGCCGAGCGTTGCGTTGGGCGGCCCGCAAGACGCACGGTGGAAACGGGGCGGTTCGGTCGCGTCATGGCTCATCCAACCTGTTGCGCAGGCGGCCCGCATGCCAGGCTGCGATGTTCGAGATGGTCTCGTCGAGGATGCGCGCGATCGCCTCCGACGTATTGAACCCGACATGCGGTGTCACGAGCACACGCGGATGCGTCAGCAGTGGGCTGGATGCCGACCAGCCGGTATCGCAACCCAGTCCGCCGCAGCCCGTGGGCACTTCGGGAGACAGATCCCCTTCCTGTTCCAGCACGTCCAGACCTGCTGCGGCGACGGTACCTGCCTCCAGTGCGTGCAGCAGGGCGGCCTCGTCGATGAGCGCACCCCGTGCCGTGTTGATCAGTACCATGCCCGGTTTCATGCGCGCGAAGGCCTGGCCATCGAGAAGGTGGTGCGTGGCCTGCGTGGCCGGAACATGAAGGCTCAGAACATCGCTGCTTTGCAGGATCTGCTCCCACGTCACCACGCGGACGCCGGCGATGGGTGCTGCCGTGATGTCGAGCGATGGGCGAGGGCCGGGTCGTACGCGAGAACTTCCATGCCGAAGCCCAGGGCGATACGGGCCACGTGGCGCCCGATCCGGCCCAGCCCGACGATGCCCAGCGTCTTTCCTTCCAGCTCGAAGCCGGTGAGGCCGCGGTAAGCGAAAGAACCTTGGCGCGCCCGCTCGTGGGCTTGTGTCAGATGGCGAGCCACGCCCAGCAGCAGCGCGAAGGCATGTTCGGCGACGCTGGCGGACCCATAGTCCGGCACGTGGCACACGGCAATGCCGCGTCGGCGGCAAGCCTGCAGGTCGATGTGATCGAAGCCCGCGGAGCGCGTTGCCACGAGCCGCACGCGCGGCAGCAACCGGAGCACCGATTCGTCAACGCGCGTGCGCACGAAGACGCACAGCACCTCGGTGTCTTCATCGCCGACATCGGATACCACCAGGCGTTCGTTCTGGACGAAGTGCGCGTGCCAGTGGGTCGGAAGCCGTTGCTGCAGCGCGGCCTGGTCCGCCGGTGCGATGTCGGAGAACAGAACGGACAGACGGTTTTGTGCGGTCATGAGCCCTCCTCGATTACCCGGTGCAGGGACAGGATGCAGAACGCGGCGATGAAGTGCCCGGTCTTGGTGCCTTGCGCGAGTTCCGCTTGCGCGAATACCGTCGGCAGCCGGCCGGCGACCGCATCGCGCATGGTCTCGAATCCGTCGAGCAACTGAACCGTGAAGAACGCCGCGCGGCGCATCGGGCCCTGCGTGCGGCCGCAGTCCGCGTAGGCCAGTGCGGGCTTGAATCTGGCCGGAGGATTCGTCATGGCACGGCCAGCCTCGCTCGGGCTCACGGAACTGCCACAGCACGATGAAGCTGAGCACAGCGGCAAAGAAGCACCACACCGAGATGAACCAGGTTGCATAGAACATGTAGGCGGCGATTGCGGAGACAAAGGCGGCCACCCCAAAAGCCGCCACGCGCCGGTGGCTAGAAACCATCAGGCTTGCGCAGGTGCCGATCAGATACAGGGCCATCGTGGTCATCACGTAGAAGTGCGGAGAGTCGTAGAGGATGTGCTGGCCGACCACGCGGGCCGTGATGGGCAGCTTCACCAGCATCGCCAGCAGGTACAGACCGACGAGCGCGCCCGCGACTGCAATGGCCACCAGAACCCGACGGCGCCAACGGACGCTCTCCAGCGCCAGCGCAGCCAGCGGGACGTAGATCGGCCACAGGACGTGCGAGAAGAACGAGTAGAGATGCGTCAGCGCCACGTTCAGCAAGGGCGCGCGGTCGGGGAACGTCAGCCACAGCATGCCTTCGAGCAGTTGCTGGACCCCGAACAGCAGCGGGATGGCGGCATACGGCAGTTCGCGCCGTGAGCGGGCCCGGCGCATGGTGACGGTCCCCAGGCCCAGCAGAACCGCTGCGGCCGTGAAACTGGCGGGTGCGGAAAAGCACATGGGCAGTCATCTCCCCTCGATCGTGAGCGTCATGGCGAGCGCGGCGCAGCGGCTCATGGCGCGCCGGCTTCCATCAGTTCCTGCACCGCTGTCGCCAGCGGTGCCACCACGCTGATGCCGTTGGAGACATGCGGCACGGTGTCGCAGGTCACCACCCGCTGGGGCCCTGCCGCAAGAAGTGCGTGGTACGCGTCGGCGGCGAACAGGGCGTGCACCCCGATGCACACCGGTGGCGGCAATCCCACGCTGCGCACACTGGCGATTGCCTGGATCATCGTGCGCGCGCTGGACACGATGTCATCGATGAGCACGGGCTGGCGGTCTGCCAGGGCCGCGGTGTCGGGAAGGCTGACCTCCACGTCCTTGTCGCCCCGGCGGATCTTCTGCAACACCGTGAACGGCGCGCCAGCCAAGCGCGCGACTTCCTGGACCCATTGCTCGCTTTCCGCATCGGGTCCGATCAACACGGGACGGTCCACATGGGCTGCGACCCAGGCCGCGATGGCGGGCGCGGACTGGACCACACGGGTCGGCACCCGGTAGACCTCGCCGAGCGAGCGGTAGCGGTGCAGATGGGGATCGACGGTGACGATACCGTCGAACACCGTCGACACCAGCGCAGCGAACGTGCGGGACGTGATGGCTTCGCCCGTGTTGAAGCGCCGGTCCTGACGCAGGTACGCCAGGTACGGCGCAGCCAGCAATACGCGGGTGGCGCCGAGGTCGCGCGCTGCGTCCGCGGCGAACAACAAGGGCAGCGCCTTGGCGTCCGGCTGTGCCAGGCTGGCCACGATCACGACGGTGCGGCCGGTGACGTCGGCGTCCAGCCGCACCAGCGACTCGCCGTCCGGGAACCGGTGCAGTTGCAGGGCAGCCCGCTGCGCGCCCAACGCCCGGATCAGTCCATCGGCGAAGTCTTCGTCGCCCGGCAGGTGAAAAACGAGAGGTTTCATAGGTTCTCCGAAATCTGGAAGATCGGTGGGCGCGAGCGGACGAACTGCAGCGCATAGGCCAGCTCGCCCGGCGCCTGGGCGTGCAGCGTGAAGAGCGGCTGTCCCGCTTCGACCTGGTCGCCCAGGCGCGCATGCACGTCGATGCCGGCGGCAGCGGCGGTCGGTGCTCCGGCGAGCTTGGCCGCCCGCGCGAGCAGCCGGTTGTCGATTCGGGAGACCCGTCCCGTGGACGGCGATGCGACGGTGTGCCGATGCGTTGCCACCGGGATGCTGCGCAGGCCGCCCTGCTCAGCGCAGATCGCCTGGAACGTGGCCCAGGCGCGGCCGTCGGCCAGCACCTGCGTGGCGAGCGTCAGGCCGCCGCCGGCGGGCGCTGCACCGCCCATTTCGAGGATGTCCGCCGCCAGCCGCAACGCTCGCTCCCGCAGGTCGGCCGGGGCCTCGGGCGTCCCTTGCAGGACGGCCAGCACGTCGCGGGCCTCCAGTGCCGGGCCGATCCCGCGGCCGACCGGCTGCTCACCATCGGTGACGCGCAAGGCCACGTGCAGGCCGATGGCGCTGCCCACCTCCTGCAGGCGCCGACCGAGCGCCGCCGCGGCCTGCGCGCTGCGCACTTTGGCGGTGGCACCCACGGGCAGGTCGATCAGCACATGGGTCGAGCCCGCGGCGGCCTTCTTGGACAGGACCGAGGCGACGAGCTGGCCCTCGCTGTCCAGGTCCAGCGGCCGCTCGACGCGGATGAGGATGTCGTCGGCGGGGCTGAGCCGTACCGAGCCGCCCCAGACGATGCAGCCGCCCGTGCGTTCGACCACGCGCCGCATGCTCGGCACATCCAGGTTCACCGGCGCCAGCACCTCCATCGTGTCGGCCGTCCCGGCCGGCGAAGTGATGGCGCGCGAGGACGTCTTGGGCATCGTGAGGCCGCAGGCGGCCACGATGGGCACCACGAGCAGGGTCGTGCGGTTGCCGGGCAGGCCGCCGACGCAATGCTTGTCCACCACCAGCGGGCGCCCCCAATCGATGCGGTCACCGACGCCAATCATGGCTTTCGTGAGCGAGACGGTCTCCGCGAGGTCCAGGCGATCGCCGGCGCAGGCGGTGATGAAGGTGGCCAGATGCAGGTCCGAGTAGTGGCCCGCCGCGACGTCGGAGATGATGGCGCTGAACTCGGCATCGCCCAGGGCATTGCCGTAGACCTTGGCCCGGACATGGCTGAGCGAATCCAGCGGCGGTGCATGGGTCACCGTGACCAGCTGGCCCGGCTGCGCCCCCAGCGACGCCCATGCCGATTCGGACAGGCCAGCGACGTTCTCGGCCAGCCAATCCCCATCGACGACGCTGAGCGTCGCCACGATGCTGCGGCGGCCGGCCGTCAGCTGCACGCGCGCCTGGGTCGTGAAACCCTCCGACCGGCAGACAGGGCAGTCGCGCCGCATGTAGACCACCGGCTCCTGATGGGTGTCGATGCCGGTGCGCCACGCCTGCAGCGTGTTCACGCCATCCTCTCCGGTGCCGGTGCCGGTGCCGGTCTCGTGCAGGTGCGCCGTCATACCAGATCCACCGTCTGCAGGTACTCGGGCACGGCAACCGACCAGCCCAGTTCATGGTCGATCCGCGCGCGCAGCGCATCGGCCGCCTCCGGCTCGCCGTGGGTCACGAAGGTTCGGCGCGGTGTTTGCGTGAAGCCGCGCATCCACGCGAGGATCTCGTCGGCATCGGCGTGGGCGGAAAGGTTGTCGAGCGAGGCCACCTCGGCGCCGATCGGCACGTCCTGGCCATGGATGCGGACGGTGGACGCGCCGTGCACGATCGCGGCGCCACGGGTGCCGCCCGCCTGGTAGCCGGCGAACAGGATGGTGTTGCGATGGTCGGGCGCGAATGACTTGAGGTGGTGCACCACGCGGCCTCCCGTGGCCATGCCACTGGCGGAGATGATGACCATCGGTCCACGACCGGCGCTGAGCGCCTTGGACTCCTCGACCTTGTTGACGATCTTCGCGGCATGGCACATGCCCTCGCATTCCTCGGGCGAGAGCCGGTGCTCGTCGCGATGGGCGTGGTACAGCCGTGTGGCATCGATGGCCATCGGGCTGTCCAGGTACACGGGCAGGTGCTGGTGGATGCGCCCTTGCTTCTTGAGTTGGTAGATGCCGTACATCAGGCTCTGCGCTCGGCCGACAGCGAACGCTGGGATGACCACGACCCCTCCACGGGCGGCCGTCTTGTTGATGACAGTCTCCAGCTGCGCCAGTGCGTCGGACGCTTCATGCTTGCGGTTGCCGTAGGTGGATTCCACCAGCAGGTAGTCGGCGCCGGGGACCTGCACCGGCGGGCGCAGCACCGGGTCGTTAGGCCGGCCGATGTCGCCGGAGAAGAGCACGGATCGCCGGCCATCGTTGAGGTGCACGAAGGCCGAGCCGAGCATGTGCCCGGAAGGCGTCAACCGCGCGGTGAGTCCGGGCAGCGCCTCGAAGTCCTGAGAGAACGGACGTGGCGCGAACAGCTTCAGGCAGCGCTCGGCGTCCTCACGGGTGTACAGCGGCAGCGCGGGCTGGTGTTTGGAGAAACCGTGCCGGTTGGCGAACTTCGCCTCTTCCTCCTGCAGATGGCCGCTGTCGGTGAGCAGGATCTTGCACAGCTCGTGCGTCGCGGACGTGCAGTAAACCCGGCCGCGAAAGCCTTGTCGCGCCAGCAGTGGCAGGTAGCCGCTGTGGTCGATGTGGGCGTGGGTGAGCACGACCGCGTCGACGGTCTTGGGCGCGACCGGCAGCGGCTCCCAGTTGCGCAGGCGCAGCTGCTTGAATCCCTGGAACAGGCCGCAGTCCACCAGAATGGTCGCGTCGCCATGGCGCAGCAGGTATTTGGAACCGGTCACGGTGCCGGTGGCACCCAGAAACTGAAGTTGCATGGTAGGTCTCCAAGGATGTTGTCGTTCAAAGAAGGACCGGCCGATCCGGCAACTCGTTGCCGTGGTCCGCGCCCCGCGGAAAATGCTGCGCCAGCAGGTGGCTGACGGCCACGATGCCTTCCAGGGCTCCGGCCTCGAAGCGTCCCTGCGCAAACTGGGCTTCCATGCGCTGGCACACAGCCGACCACCTTTCGGCACCGCAACAGGCATGGATGCCGCGATCGGCCACGATCTCCACGGCCCGGTCGGCCAGCAGCACGTAGATCAGGACGCCGCTGTTGCGCGCCGTATCCCACACACCCAGGCGTGCGAACAGGTCCAGCGCCCGCTCGCCCGGCGATTGGTTGCGCCACAGTGGCGATCCGTCCAGCGCACCCTCGACCACGAAGCGCAGCTGGCCCCATGCTGGAACTCTCCCGTGCGGATGGCCTGCTCGATCGCATCCAGCGCGCACGGGGGAAGGCGCGGCGGACTGCGCGATCCGTGGTCGCAAGGTGGCGAAGAAGTCGTTGCATGTTCATCTCACCACCGTCCTGACGCGCCGCCGCCACCGAAGCCGCCGCCGCCGCCGCGGAATCCACCGCCACCACCGCCCAATCCTCCGCCCGGCCAGCCGCCTCCCCGGTGGCGCCCGTGCATGCCGCCGTGGCCACCCATGCCGATGCCCAGCAGCGTGACGAGGAATCCCGCCAGTCCAGCCACCGCGGCCACCGCGAAGGTGCCCACCAACAGCCACGCAGCGGCACCCAGCACGCCAGCCGTGACCAGGGAGCCTGGAAGGCGGCCGAGGGCGTTGCGTAGCACTCCGCCCAGCATCAGGGCCGCGACGAACAGGAAGGGCCAAGCCTGCCCGATGTCGTTGGTCTGCCCCTGCCGCCGTGGGTCCGCCGCAGGCAGGGCCTCGCCATCGATCACCCGCATGATCTGTTCGGCGCCTGCGGCGATGCCGCCGTCGAAATCGCCCTGGCGCAGGCGCGGCGTGATCACCTCGTCGATGATTCGCCGCGATACCACGTCGCTCAGCGCACCCTCGATGCCGTATCCGACTTCGATGCGCACGGTGCGGTCGTCCTTGGCCACCAGGAGCAACGCGCCGTCGTCCACCTTGCGACGGCCGAGCTTCCATTGCTCTACCACCCGCAGGGCGTACTGCTCGACGGGTTCGGGCCGCGTCGAGCGGACCATCAGCACGGCGATCTGCACGCCCTTGCGTTGCTCGAAGGCCCGAAGCTGCGCATCCAGCGCGGCGACACGATCGGCGGCGAGCGTTCCCGTGAGATCGGTGACGCGCGCCTGCAGCGGGGGAACGGCGACCAACTCCTGCGCGGACGCGACCGAAAGGAACAGGCTCAGCAGCAGCCAGGCCAGAGCGGGGGCCAGCCGAAGAGGGGCCGCCGGAGAGAGCACCGCTGTTCTGGGCGTTCTCATGTCAGGGGCGCGCCGCCGGCGCCGAGGCGCCGAAATCGACCTGTGGCGGCGCCGCCATGGCCTTCTCGTCGGCGACCGAGAAATTGGGCTTGACGTCGTAGCTGAACAGCTTGGCCGTGATGTTGGTCGGGAAGCTGCGCGTGAGCACGTTGTAATCCTGCACCGCCTTCACGTAGCGCCCACGCGCCACGGTGATGCGGTTCTCCGTGCCCTCAAGTTGGGCACGCAGGTCTTGAAAAGCCTGGTTCGCCTTGAGTTGCGGGTAGTTCTCGCTCACCACCAGCAGCCGGCTCAGCGCGCCGGACAGTTCGCCCTGTGCCGCCTGGAACTTCTGGAACGCCTCGGGGTTGTTGACGAGTTCCGGCGTGGCCTGGATCGAGGTCGCCTTCGCGCGGGCCTCGACCACCCGGGTCAGCGTCTCCTGCTCGAAGTTGGTCTCGCCCTTGACGGTCGCGACGATGTTGGGGATCAGGTCGGCGCGCCGCTGGTACTGGTTCAGCACCTCGGACCAGGCGGACTTGGTCTGCTCGTCCAGCCGCTGGAAGTCGTTGTAGCCGCATCCGCTCAGCGACAGGGCAAGCGCTGCGAGCAGGGACATCAGGATCAGTCTCATGGTTCGGTTTCCGTGGAAGTGAGAAAAGTGCGGGACGGTGAAGCGCTCACCAGGACGGGGTTGGCTGGCCACCAATGCCGCGGAATGAGCAGCAGCGCGAGGGTGGCGGCCAGTGGAATCGACAGCCACGCAAAGGTGCTCTGCATCACAGCGCCGAATAGCCATCCGGTGGCGGCCGATCCCAGTGTTTGTCCGAGGCCGGCTGCCGCGGCGAGCCCTCCCATCGCGATACCGAGCCGCCGCGCCGAGGTGCCGGCAGCGAGGTAGGCCAGGGTGGGGAGCACGAGACCCGTGCCCGCAGCCGTGAAACTCACGCCGACGTACAGCCACATCTCGCTGCCATGCCGGGCCAGCATCAGGAGCCCGGCGATGCCCAGGACCATGCCGCAGGCCAGTACGCGGCGTGGGTCGGCGCGCTCCAGCAGGCCGGTGAAGAACAGCACCGCGTTGACGCCCAGCATCACCAGACTGCACTCGGCGAACATCAACGACACCTCTCGGGAGGAGAGATCGGGGTGGCGCTGGCCCTGCAGCACGATGCCGAGTTCAAAGCCGGCAAGCACGAACATGACCACACCGTTGAGAATCCAGAGCGCCAGGGAGCGGCTCCGGGGTGCTCCGTCGTGATCGGCTGCGTCCGCCTCTCCAAGGGAGGAAGGTGCGGGAAGCGTTGCGGCCAGGCCCAGCATCATCAGCGCGCCGAGCGCGGCCGAGAGTGCGATCACGAGCGTGGTCGATGAGCCCTGTACCAGCACGTTCAAGAAGCCCAGGCCGACAAGCCGTTCTGCAGCGGCGTTCAGGCCGGGGCCGAACAGGAACCCGAGCAGCGACATCGCACCCAGCCATGCAAAGCGCCTGGCGCGAATCGATTCTGGGGTGTACTGCGCGACGAGCGCCGGCACCACCGGCACGACCGCGGCCACAAAAAAGCCCGTCGCGCCGCGCAGCGCATAGATGCCGACCACGCCCAGGGACTCGGGGCGCAGCAGCGGGAGCAGGCTGGCCACGTAGCCGATCAGGCCCACCAGCAACACGCGGGCACGCCCCAGCCTGTCCGCCAGCATGCCCCACAGGGGCGCACCCAGCAGGATGCCCGCCGTGTAGATGCCGCTGAGGTAGCCGACATGGCGCGCAAGCGCCGCAGGATCCGCGTCGCCCATCAAGGGCCGCAGCCAGTCGGGGATCAAGGGCATCAGTGCTCCATATCCGGCCGAGACGACGAATACGGCCGCAGCGAGCCAACCCAGCTGCGCGACGCCGAGGTCTTGCTGGCGGGTGGGCCCGGATTCGCGCGGTGATCGCATGGCGCGGCTCTCTACCATGGTGGCCCGCCGCTCAGGCTGACGCGGCCGCTGGGACACTGGCACGCGACGTCACGCGCTTGATCCCCGGCAGGCGCGTGCGCTTGAGCATCAGCGCATTGATCGCGACGATCGCGGAACTGCCCGACATGGACAATGCGGCGACCTCGGGCGACAAGGTGAACGGATACAGCACCCCGGCCGCCAGCGGGAAGGCGATCACGTTGTAGGCCACGGCCCACCAGAGGTTCTGGTGCATCTTGCGCAGCGTCGCCCGGGACAGTTCGATGGCCCCGACCACGTCGTAGGGGTCACTCTTCATCAACACCACCTGGGCGCTTTCCATCGCAACGTCCGTCCCGCGCCAATCGCAAAGCCCACGTCGGCCTGCGTCAGCGCCGGAGCGTCGTTGATGCCGTCGCCGACCATGCCGACCTTGTGACCCTGCTGCTGCAGTTCCTTGATCTTGGAAGCCTTCTGCCCGGGCAACACATCCGCAAGCACGATGTCGATACCCAGTTCCTTGCCGATGCGCTCGGCGGTCGCCTGGTTGTCCCCGGTCAGCATCGCGACCTTCACGCCGCGTGCCTGCAGCTTGGCGATCGTCTCGCGCGAGGTCGGCCGCACGGCATCGGCGATCGCGATGAGGCCGATCAGCCGGCCACCGCGCGCGACGTGGACCACAGTGCGCCCCCCGCCTTGCAGCCGCGCCGCCTCGCTGGCAAGGGGGCCAGATCCACCTGTTCCGACTGCATCAGCAGCCGGTTGCCCAGGAGCACCGTCTCGCCCCCGATAGTGGCCCGTGCGCCTTGCCCATCGATGTTGGTGAAGTTCTCGGTGACCTCCGTCGGCATGTCTCCTGCACGCTTGAGCACTGCGAGCGCGAGGGGTGCTCGGAGAACTTCTCCACCGCGGCGGCCGTCGCCAGAAGCCGCGTCTCCTCGACACCGGGCGCGGCCACCATCTCGACGACATCGGGCTGCCCCAGTGTCAAGGTGCCGGTCTTGTCGAACACCACGACCGTCAACTTGGTGGCGTTCTCCAATGCGGCCGCATTCTTGAAGAGAATGCCGTTCATTGCGCCCAGCCCGGTCCCGACCATTATGGCCATCGGGGTGGCCAGCCCCAGCGCGTCAGGGCAGGCGATCACGAACACGGTGATGGTCAAGGTGAGTGCGAACAGCAATGTCTGTCCCATCACCCAGTACCAGACGCTGAAGGTCAGCAGGCCAATCACGATCGCCGCCAGCACCAGCCACTGGGATGCCTGGTCGGCCAGCAGCTGGCCGGGGGCCTTCGAGTTCTGGGCCTCCTGGACCAGCTTGACGATCTGCGCCAAGGCCGTGTCCGCGCCGACCTTCGTGGCCTTGTAGCGAAAGCTCCCGCTCTTGTTGATGCTGGCGCCTACGACGGTGCTGCCCACGCCCTTCTTGACCGGCATGGACTCGCCCGTCAGCATCGACTCGTCCACTTGCGACGCGCCCTCGACGATCTCGCCATCCACCGGGATCTTGTCGCCGGGCTTGATCACGACCAGTTCCCCGGCTGCAACCTCGGCGGTCGGTACCTTGGTCTCCACCCCGTTGCGCACGACCGTGGCCATGGGTGGGGCGAGATCCATCAACGCGCGAATCGCGTCGGATGCGCCCGCGCGGGCGCGCATCTCCAGCCAGTGCCCCAGCAGGATGAAGACCAGCAGCACCGATGCCGCTTCATAGAACACCTCACCCTCGTAGAAGAAGGTCGCGCCGATGCTGAACAGGTAGCCGGTGCCCACCGACAGCACGACCAACGTGGCCATGTTGGCGACGCCGTTGCGCAGCGCGCGCCACGCCGCCACGTAGAAAGGCCAACCTGGATAGATGATCGCGGCACTTGCGAGGAAGAAAAGAAAGAGCTTGTCGTCCAGCCCGAACGGCGTCTGGAAGTCGCCGAACATCTTCCCCATCGGGGAATAGAAGAACACGGGAATGGCGAAGACCAGGGCCACGAAGAAGCGATTGCGCATGTCCCGGGCCATGTCCTGCATCGAGCCCGACCCGTGGCCCATGTCGTGCATCATGTCGGCCATCGCAGGGTCGCCTGCGTGGGCCTGGTGCGCAGCATGGGCGGCGGGCGTCGTGGCCGCAGCCTTCGCGCGTGCGGCCGTGGCGGGGGCATGCGCGTGGTGCCCCTCATGCCCCATCTCTTGCGCCTGACGTGCGGGTGCGCCGTGATGGCCGTGCACCGCATGGCTGGGGTCGGCAGAGACGCCAGCGGCGGGCGCGCACACGTGCTTGGGCGTCTGCTCGCCACGGCAGTGATAGCCGCATTCGGCGATGCGCTGGCGCAGATCCTCGACACTGAGTTGTCCCTCATCGAGATGGACCGTTGCGCTTCCCGCAACATAGTTGACATCTGCATGATGGACGCCGGGAAGCTGCAGCAGCTTGCGGCGTACTCCCTCCGCGCTCAGGCTCGATACGAGCCCTCCGACTTCAACGTTGATCGACTTCATGGATGTTCTTCCTGTTCGCTGTGTACGTGGTCTCAACGAGCGAGTCGGCCCGAGTCCAGGCAGTCCTGCGAGAACTCGAAGACGATCTCCCGGTCGGGAGCGATGACCTTGTGCTTCTTGCCGGCGTAGTGCAGCCGGGAGAGGATGTCTCTGATCAGGTTGAGCCTCGCCAACCGTTTGTTGTCGCCGTGCACGACAGACCAGGGCGCTGCGGCCGTATGGGTGCGCATGAACATCTCGTCGCGCGCCCGTGTATAGCCGTCCCAGTGCTTCAGCGCGACGGCATCCACCGGGCTCGACTTCCACTGTTTGAGGGGATCACGGCGGCGTTCCCCGAGCCGGCGGCTCTGCTCCTTCTTGCCGATGTCGAGGTAGTACTTCAGCAGCTTGATGCCGGAGTTGACCAGCATCTCCTCGAACTTGGGCACTGAGTTCATGAATTCCTCGTGCTCCTCGGCGGTACAGAAGCCCATCACCGGTTCCACGCCCGCACGGTTGTACCAACTGCGGTTGAACACCACGAGCTCTTCGCCAACCGGCAGGTGCGGGACGTAGCGCTGGAAGTACCAGCCCGTGCGATCCCGGTCGGAGGGCTTTCCTAGCGCGACGACCCGTGTTTCCCGAGGACTCAGGTGTTCGACCAACCGCTTGATGCTGCCGTCCTTGCCTGCGCCGTCCCTTCCCTCCAAGAGGATCAGGATACGGTCGTTGCATTTGATGAAATGCCGCTGCAGTTTCACCAGTTCGATCTGCAGCATGTGCAACTGTGCTTCGTAGTCCTCGCGGCCGATCGAGCGTGTCGCTGTCTCGTCGCGCGCTGAGCCGTGGGCAGTGCCGGTGCCGTCCACATCGGCCTTGTGCTTGGCGCCTTTGGCGCCCTTCTTGTTCTTTGCCATGGGTTCTCCGTTAGGTCTGGTCGCAGGCGATCAGCATTGCGTGTGTCGACGCCCGGCGGGGCGCGGCGCTCATGTCCGCATCCGAGCGGGAGCCGCAGCCATCGCCTTGTCCGTAGGCTGCAGCCAGGTACGGTCGATTGATGCGCTGACGCCAGCGGGTCTTCTTCATGTCAGCCTCGCTGGCGCGTGTCCGAGAGGGAGGGAAGGAAGCGCGGCGTGCGCGCGGCATAGGCGTCGAACTCGGCGCCGAACTGCTTGCGCATGTCCTTCTCCTCGTTGACAGCCAGCCTCGAATACATCACGACGAGGAAGGGGAACATCAGCAGCGTCAACAGCGTCGGCCACTGCAGCAGAAAGCCGAAAAGGATCGCCACGAAGGCCACATACTGCGGGTGCCGAATCCTGGCGTATGGGCCGCTCACGGCAAGTTGGGCGTGCCGTTGCGCGTGGTAGAGCACCGTCCAGGCGCTCGACAGAAGCCAGAAGCCGCCCCGATGAAGATGTAGCTTGCGATATGAAGCGGGCTGAAGTGAGGGTCGCCGCTCTCGCCCAGCAGGGTCGACCAGAGATGGCCGCTGTTGTGCGACAGCAAGTCCAGACTGGGATACTTGGTCTGAAGCCAGCCGGACAGCACGTACAGCGTCAGCGGAAAGCCGTACATCTCGACGAACAAGGCAACAATGAACGCTGCGAATGTCCCGAAGGTTCTCCAGTCGCGCGAGGTCTGCGGTTTGAAGAAGCTGAAGGCGAACATGATGAAGACCGCCGAGTTCACGAGGACGAGCAGCCAAAGCCCATAAGCGGGCGCATCGTGGTTCATTTGCGCTCTCCCGGGTACGGTGGATTCGCCTTGCTACCGTCGCCTGGTACGGCATGGCGATGCATCAGCACATGAGCGATGACGCAAGTCGCCAGGAGGACCAGTGGCAGCGCGGCCAGGTAGTGCCCGCGGTGTTCCGTCAGCAGCATGTAGAGGCTCACGGCCAGGAAGATCAGAAAGCCCAGGAACCATCGCGAGCGCGAAAACCTCGGACTGGTGCGGTGAGAAGTTGTCATGGTCGTCCTCCTCACTTCGCCGGCTCAGGCATCCGGTCCATCATCATCTGCATCATGGATTGGCACATGTCCATGCGCATTTCGAGCATTTGCTGCCGCTCAGCTGTCGGCGCCGACTCGGCTCCATCCTTCATTGCGCCCATCATCGCCATGCCAGCCCGCATGGCCTGCATGTGTTCGGCCATGAGCGCCTTGCGCTGCGCAGGCGTCTTCGCAGCCACCATCCGTTCGTGCATGGCCTGCATCGACTTCAGTTGCGCATCCATGCCCTCGGTGGTCGGCGCCCTTGGCGTCTCGGCCGCGGTCGGACTCGCACCTGCGGGGTGATGGGCCTGATGGTTGTCCTGCGCGAACGCAGACAAGGTGACCAGTGCGGCGCCAACGATGGCCGCGATCGAATGCGTGAATTTCATTTCTCTCTCCTTTAGCCGCGGGTGCCTGCCATTGGGGCGAAACCGATGTCGCCGCAAGCGGACAAAGCCCTATGAAAACTCCGTAGTCGGGTACAGAGTCAAGGCTTATGAGTTGTGCGCCGGGTGTGACCGACACGGCAACTCAAAGGAGGCGCTACAGCGCGAGACGCTCGAACAGCAGCCACGACGGCCGCTTGGGAGGTGGTCGCTGGTGACCCCTCGATGGGATGGCTCGCAGAGCCAACGTCGGAGCCAGCAGCTGGTCTCCATAGGCGGGAGGCGCCAAACCGACGAGGTCGAACGCGAAGGTTGGTGCTTTCTGAATGGCGGACTGGTTGACGTCGCCGCAGAGCTTCAGGCACGGGGCCTTCGACGGGTCGTGCGAACCTTCTTCGTGCTCACCATGGAGGCCTTCATGATTTCCATGCCCGGACGATGGAACATGCTCATATCCGACAGCATGCCGATGTTGCTGCGGAGACTCCAGAAGGCAGGCATTGGCCACCCCGGCCCCGAGCGCAAACAGCCATACCCCGAGCACCATCCACGCGATGGCGCGAATCCTGCGGTGGTTGAGAAGTGTGCGCATGTGCGGCCTATTGACCCATTGACACCTGTGATCCTATTCCCAACTGAGCTGCGGGAAATTGATTTGGATCAAATGGAGGCAGGGGTCAACTACGCAGTGCTGCGTTATTCTTTGTCGGTCATGAATAAGACAGTGGATCCCTCAATGAAAGAAGGTCCGGGTGATTGGATGACTGTCGGCAGGCTGGCGAAGGTCGCTGGTGTCGGCGTGGAGACAATCCGCTACTACCAGGGACGCGGCCTGTTGCCGATCCCGAAGGCCGCCGGCAGCTTCCGGCGCTACCCCGCTTCGATGATCCAGCGGATAGGTTTCATCAAGCGCGCGCAAAGCCTTGGGTTCTCGCTGGACGAGGTGAAATCGCTCTTGGACCTGGAGGATGGGCGGAATCGCCGAGCCATTCAGACGGTGACACGGCGGCGCCTTGACCAGATCGATGAGAAGCTCGGCGATCTCGAACGCATGCAAGGTGCTCTACGGGACATGCTCTTGCAGTGCGAGGAGATGGGGCAAGCGTCCCCTTGCCCCATCATCGCCGCACTTGTTGGCCCGCCTCCGGTTCAATCGCCGCCAACCAGTCGTTTGCGATAGCTGATGGTATTTGGATTGCAGAGTAAGGAGCAGACCAGGGTTCTCGTTTGGGAGCCCGGCATAGATCGGAGGGCTCCACTACAACCGGATCAGAAGGTCGCCCTTACGCCGATCCTGAGCGTGCGTCCCGGCAGCGGTGCGTTCGGATACACCGTCGTGGTCAGGATCGAGGTAGGGCTGTAGGCGAGCTTGTTGGTCAAGTTGTCTATGCGCGCGTACCAGGTCAGCCGCGCCCGCTGTGCCTTCATGCCGTAGGTGATCGCGGCGTTCCACAGCGTGTAGGCCTCGGTCTCGCGCGTGTTGGCCGGCACTCGGCGTTGCGCTGCGTTGTAGTCGAAGCCAAGCCGCGCGTTCCACGGCCCGTTACCGTAGACCAGGGTCGCGCCAATGCGCAGCGGAGCGATGCGTGGTAGCGGCTCGCCGGTATCTAGGTTTGTGGCCCGTACAACGTCAGTCCGCCATGCCAGATCCAGCGTCGAGCCGTCGGAAGTCCGCGATAACCCGTCCGGCCCTTGTAGACGCAGATTGCCGTTGGCTTCGAGGCCGGTGAAGCGCGCACGCACGCCGCCGTAGAGTATGCGTCCGCCGAACACATCTTGACGGTTGTAGGCCGGGGCACGGTGTAGATTCCCAGCCCCTGACACCGGGGATGGGAATTGGCGTCCAACGGCGAAGAGGCTTCAGCTCGGTGACCAGCGATGCGGCAGCAGCTCGTCGATCCGGCTGGCCGGGTGCGTCGGCAGGCGATCCAGCACGTCCTTGAAGTAGGCGTAGGGGTCGTGCCCGTTGATGCGGGCCGAGTGCAGCAGGCTCATGATGGCCGCGGCCCGTTTGCCTGCCCGCAGGCTGCCGGCGAACAACCAATTCGATCTTCCAACGGCAATTGGGCGGATCTGGTTCTCGACCCAGTTGTTCGAGATCGGCACGTCGCCGTCGCTGACGAAGTGCGTGAGCTCCTTCCAGCGTTTCAGGCTGTAGTCGATCGCCTTGATGGTCGCGGAGCCGGGCGGCACCGGCTGCCGCTTTGCGAGCAGCCATCGGTGGAACACGGCGAGCACCCGGTGTGACTTGCGCTGCCGGAGCCGCTGTCGCTCCTCACTGGCGAGCTGTTCGGCCTGGCGCTCGATGCGGAACAGGGCCTGGTAGAAGCGCAGCGCCTGCTCGCCGACCTTGCTGCCATGGTTGGCCCACAGTTCGTGGAACTTGCGTCGGCTGTGAGCCATGCATTGGGCCGAGGTCACGACTTTGTCGACACAGGCCGAGTAGCCACTGAAGCCGTCAGTCACCAGCGTGCCCCGCCATGCGCAGGGCGTGTCCAGCCGCAGGAAGTCGCGCACGTTCTCACCGCTGCGGGTCTCGCTGAACTCGAACACCACCGCCTTGACGGGATTGGTGCTCGGTGTGCAGTACGACCAGATGTAGGCTTTGTGGGTCTTGCCGTTGCCCGGCTTGAGCATGGCCACCGGCGTCTCGTCGGCGTGCAGCACCAGGTGGCGCCGCAGTTCGTCGGCCAGAGCCTGCACCAGGGGCTGCAGCTGCGCGCCACAGGCACCCACCCACTCGGCCAGCGTCGAGCGGGCGATCACGTGGCCGGCCCGCGCGAACACGGCCTCCTGCCGGTACAGGGGCAAGTGATCCATGAACTTGGCCACCAGCACATGGGCCAGCAGGCCGGTCGTCGGGATGCCCTTGTCGATCACGTGTGCCGGCACCGGTGCCTGCACGATGCGCTCGCAGCACTTGCAAACCCACTTGCCGCGCACGTGGCGTTCGACCGTGAACACGCCGGGCTGGTAGTCGAGCTTTTCGGCCACGTCCTCCCCGATGCGTTGCATGTCCTGGCCGCAGCCGCAGCTCGTATCGGTCGGCTCATGGGGCACGTCGCGGCGCGGCAGGTCGGCGGGTAACTGGGTGCGCTTGGGCGCCTTCTTCTCGTCCTCGTCCTTGTTGTCGGCCTTCTTGCGATGGCGCTGCAGCTCGGCGTCGAGCTCATGGATGTCGGTGTCCAGCGTCTCCTCCAGCAGGCTGCGCTGCTCGGGCGAGAGGGTGCTGGCGAAGCGCTCGCTGGTGGCGGCGAACTTCATGCGCTTGAGGATCGCCATCTCGTGCGTGAGCTTGTCGATGATCGCTTGCTTGAAGGCGATCTCCTGGTCACGCTGCTGCACCTGGGCGAGCAGCGACTGCACGGCCTGCCGCGTCTGCGGATCCAAGGCGTCCAGTTGCTCTGCGCTGATCATGGACGGGCATCGTGCCACGTCGACGACCTCAGCGCATCGGCATATCCGGCAATTGTCCGAGCCGTGCAGCGTGCTTCAGATCGTGCGGATGATGCCGGCCTCGCCCAGGTGCTGCCACGGCAGGCCCAGCACGAGCGCGTCAAGTTGCACGCGCGTCAGGTTTTGCGTGCTGGCGCCGTCCAGCGGCCACACGAACTTGCTGGCGTTGAGTCGCCTGGCCGCAAGCCACACGCCGATGCCGTCGTGCACCAAGCACTTCAGGCGGTTGGCGCGCCGGTTGGTGAACAGGTAGGCATGGTGCGGGTGTGCGGCACCGAAGATGCCGACCACGCGGGCCAGTGCGGCTTCGGTGCCCAGGCGCATGTCCAGCGGTTGCACGGCCAGCCAGACGGCGTCGACGCGGATCAACCCAGAACCTCGCGCAGCCAGGCGGCGCTGCGCGCGTCCAGCGGTAGCTCGGCCTGCACCGTGGTGCTGCCACGGCGGATCTCCACGGCGATGCAGCGTGGCGACAGCGTCGGCACAGGTGGCACGGCCGACTTCCTCCGCGGCCTGTGTGATCACGTCCCATCGCTCCTTGCCCTGCAGTCGTTGATCCGGGTGCGCGTGCTGCCAAGCCTCCAGCTTCTTGTGAGCGTTGGCGATCATGGCTGCACCTTTTCGATGGCGGTGATCACGTAGTCCTCACCTTGCTGGGAGAAGGTGAATCGCACCTGCTGCCGAACCGAAAGACCCGCGGCGAGCTGCGGGCTGCTCAGCTTGAAGCCCATGGTCATGGCCGGCCATTGGAGGGCCGGCACGGCCTCGTGCGCCAGCGTCAGCTCGGTGGGCGACATCTCCTCGATTGTTAATTTCCACGCAAAACTGACCCGCCTCAAACCCGCTAGGTTCTAGAACCAGAATCGCACGCCAGCCACCCAGCGCGTCTGCTGCGCACGGCCGCCTTCGGCACGCACATAGTCCGCGGTGCGTCCGAAGCTGCCCGCCCGTTCCACGCCGATATAGGGGGCGAACTGGCGACTGAATTCATAGCGCAGGCGCAAGCCAGCAGACGCTTCGGCCAGGCCCTTGCCGATACCGCGTTCAGGGTCGTCCTTGCCATAAAACTGCAACTCGGCGCGAGGCTCCAGAATCAGTCGCTGGGTCAGCAGCAGCTCGTAGCTGCCTTCGACACGCAGCGCCGTACGTCCACCACTTCCCACGTAGCCCGTCGCCTCCAGCTCGAACCAGTAGGGGCGAGGCCCTGGATGCCGAAAGCCAACCATTGACGGCTCGGGCCTTCCCCGTTATCCACCCGAACGCCGAGCTGGGTGTCCCAGTACGGTGCGACGGCGTGCCCCAGAGAAGCTCGGTACGCGATTCTTCGAGCTTTCCTTTGGCGATATCGCCTTCGGCCTTCACGACGGCCTTGTTGTAGGTCGTCCCATACCACGCCTGGAGGTCGTAGGCCGTGGAGTCGTCTCCTTTGCGCGTGAAGCGGCGTTCCAGAGTTTCGCCGCGCAACGAAAAGAACCTGTGTTCGTCGGCCAGCATCAGCCGCGGCACACCGGGTACGGCGTAGTCGCCCGATCCCAATGTCAGGCCATTGGAGTAGCCATGCGGATCGCGGGCGTCAGGAGGCGCCGACCCGCCCTGCATCTGCATGTTGCCGTGATCCATGGCCGGGGCCGCGGTCGAGCCGCTCGCCGACGTCGCGTGACCCGCGTGCGGGTCGGCGGCAGGAGCCACGGTCTGAGTGGATGGCGCGGCCGTTTGAGCGTCGGCCTGGCCGTGCGCTGCATGGTCGTTCTGTGCTTGTGCCTGGGCGGCGACGCTTACCAGGGCCAGAAGCGTCGTGGCCAGTGCGCGAGTGGGGAGTGCTTTGGACATTCTTGGTCTTCCTTGTGCGCTGGGTTCAAGACACCACGACTTCGCGGAACATGCCGGCATCCATGTGGAACATCAGGTGGCAGTGCCACGCCCAGCGGCCGAGCGCGTCGGCTGTCACCAGGAAGCTGATGCGTTGTGCCGGCTGCACCGGCAGGGTGTGGCGGCGCGCAAGGAAGCGACCGTCGGGGCTTTCCAGCTCGCTCCACATGCCGTGCAGGTGCATGGGATGGGTCATCATGGTGTCGTTGTGCAGAATGACCCGCAGCCGCTCGCCGTGTTTGAAGTGCACCGGCGTGGACTTTCCGAACTCCAGCCCGTCCAGGGACCATGCGTAGCGTTCCATGTTGCCCGTGAGGTGCAGTTCGACCTCCCGGCCGGGGCCTCTCTTGTCCAGCGGCCCCGACGGGGTATGCAGATCCGCGAGGGTCAACACGCGCCGACCGTTGTTGCGCAGTCCGATGCCGGGATCATCGAGGTTGGTGCGCGCCATGTCAACGCGCATGTCCGTGCTGGCACCATACTCGGTGCGAGCGTGGCGAGCAGTAGTGCTGGGCACGGCCAGTCCCCCCGCCGCCGCGGCGTGTTGGCTGTGATCCATCGCCATGCCACCGTGGTTCATGGCGCCGTGATTCATGCCTGCCATCGCCCCATGATCCATCCCGGACATCGAACCCGAGCCCATCCCGGTCATCCCAGTCATGCCCGTCATGCCCGTCATGCCCGTCATGCCCGTCATGCCCGTCATGCCCGTCATGCCCGTCATCCCGGTCATCCCGGTCATCTCCATGGCCTGGCCGGACCCGCCATGGTCCATGCCCCCATCATGCCGCCCATCATGTCGTTCATGGTCAGCCATTCGACCGGATCGAGGGCAGGCACGGGAGCTTGAAGACCTTCACGCACGGCCAGCGTGGCACGCGCGTAGCCTGTCCGGTCCATCGCCTGGGCGAAGATCGTGTAAGCGTCATCCCGTGGCTGGACGATCACGTCGACGGTTTCGCCAGGACCGAATCGGAACTCATCGACGGTCACCGGCTCCACGTCAACACCATCGACGTGCACCACCGTGAGTTTCAGTCCTGGAATGCGTACGTCGTAGAAGGTGTTGCCCGCACCGTTGACCATGCGCAGCCGCACGCGCTCACCCGGTCGGAACAGCGCCGTCCAATTGCCGGCGGGGGTGACGCCGTTGGCCAGATAGGTCAGCGTGGCGGCAGACAGATCTGCGAGATCCGTCGGATTCATCCGCATCTCGTTCCACATCTTGCGCTTGTCGATCGCAGCGGCCGTGCCTTCGCGCGAGGCGTCCCGGAAGAAGTCGAAGACGGTAGGTTGGTTGTAGTTGTAATAGTCGCTTTGGGACTTGAGCTTGGTGAACACCCGCATCGGGTCTTCGTCGGTCCAATCCGAGAACAGCAGCACGTGGTCACGGTCGGCGTGGATGGTCTCGGCGCCAGCGGGGTCGATGATGATCGCCCCGTACATGCCCGTGAGTTCCTGGAAGCCGGAGTGCGAGTGGTACCAGTAGGAGCCGCTCTGCTGAACCTTGAAGCGGTACGTGAAGGTCTCGCCGGGAGCGATGCCATTGAAGCTGATGCCCGGCACGCCATCCATCTGATACGGCAGGATGATCCCGTGCCAGTGAATGGATGTGGCTTCACGCAGCTTGTTGGTTACACGGATTGTGACGGTGTCACCCTCGCGCCAACGCAATGTCGGTGCCGGCAGCGAGCCGTTGATGGTCGTAGCCACGCCTGGCTTGCCCGTGAAGTTCACGGGCGATTCGGCGATCACCAAGTCGAACTCGGTGCCCTTCAGCACAGGGGCGGCACCGCGCGTCGCGGAGCCTTGCTGGGCAAATGCCTTGAACGCCGGCGTGGACAGCCCAGCGAGAACGCCGCCGGCGGCTAACCCTTGGACGAAACGCCGACGAGAAAGGCCCTGTGTGGGCACGATAAAAAAGGGTGAACGAGGCGGCATGGCCTGAAATCCTCCATAGATGACTCGGAAGTCGTTCTAAACGCCACCCCATCCTGAGCGGCACAGTTCGACGCAATGCAGGTCATGCTATGGGTTGGGCGCTTTCCATCGAATGACCCCTGAATTACATTCATGTAATGTTCGTGGAAGCTGGCAACCAGTAAATTGCTGATTGAAAGTGGATGAATGCGTACATCGTGAGCGGCTATTTTTCCGCGCCGTAGCGATTTCATGGGACATGCGATGAAACTGCTGGTCGTTGAAGACGAGAACAAGACGGCGGATTACGTCCGCCAAGGTCTCATGGAGGCGGGATTCGTCGTGGATCTGGCGCGCAACGGATTGGACGGACACCACCTGGCCATGGGCGAGACATACGATCTGGTGGTCTTGGATGTCATGCTGCCGGATGTCGATGGCTGGCGCATCGTGCGTGCCCTTCGAGATGCCGGTAAACAGGTCCCTGTGCTCTTTCTGACGGCGCGTGGCGGTGTAGACGACCGTGTCAAGGGATTGGAACTGGGAGCGGACGACTACCTCGTCAAGCCATTCGCGTTCTCTGAGTTGCTGGCGCGGGTGCGGACGCTGCTGCGACGCGGAAGCGCTCCGAGCCAGCCTGATCGCATCCAGGTTGCCGATTTGGTGCTGGACTTGGCGCGCCGGCGCGCAACGCGCGCTGGCCAACGCATCAATCTCACCAGCAAGGAGTTCGCGTTGCTTGAGCTCCTGGCCCGTCGCCAGGGGGAGGTCCTTCCACGTTCTCTGATCGCGTCGCAGGTATGGGACATGAATTTCGACAGCGATAGCAACGTCATCGATGTAGCCATCCGCCGTCTCCGCGCGAAGATAGACGATGCGTTCAATCCGAAGCTCATTCACACCGTGCGTGGAATGGGATACTGAGGTTGCCCCGAATTTCGGAGTTCATAGCTCAACCCGGAGAATGCCGGTATGGAGCATGAGATGAATGAAGTGAAAAGCAGAGGGAAGTACACCCTGGAGTTCAAGCAGGAGGCCGTCAGGCAGGTGAAGGGTGGACGGGCAGCGTCGGTGGTGGCCAAGACGCTGAGGATGCCCAAGGCCAGTCTGACGAACTGGGTCAGGGCCGATGCCAAAGGCCAGTTGGGGATGTCCGCAGAAGGTAAACCCGTGGCGATGGTGACCCCCGAGCAGGGGGAGATCGCTCGGCTGCGAGCGGAACTGGCACGGGTAAAGATGGAGCGCGACATCGCAAAAAAAGCCGCGGCGTACTTTGCACAGGACGTGTTGCAAGGTACGCCTGGATCAGGTCGATGAAGAGACGTTGGCCGATCACGCTGATGTGCGAGGTTCTGGAGGTCAGCCCCAGCGGGTACTTCAGCTGGCAAGCATCTGGGCGCGGGCCTGGACAAGGCCCCAGGCGCAGTCTTGGCGATGAGGCAGTGCTGGCGCACATCCGGGCCATCCACGCGCAGTTGCGTGGCGAATACGGCTGGCCGCGCATGCGCAAGGAACTGCTGTCGCGAGGCCATCGGGTGGGCAAGGAGCGGGTTCGGCAGTTGATGCAGCGCCACGGTATCCGGGCCAAGGGGCGCAGGAAGTTCGTAAGCGTGGCCTCAAGGCCCTTGTTGCCGGGCCGAGGGGAGCAGGTCAGCATGCGTCCATATGCAAGACAGTGGACATACCCCTGAGTGGAGCGGCCCGAAGGTTGAGCGCACCCTTCGCAACGGCAAGCACATCTATTTCTCAACCTTCAAGGCTTGGCTGGTCGAACAGGCCAGCAGACCGGGCGCATCGGTCGCGGGTCTGGCGCTGCGCAACGGCGTCAATGCCAATCTGCTGCGTCACTGGATGAAGCTGGGTCATTGGCAATCGGGCACCCCGACGCTGTTACCCGTGACTGTGCTCGCACAGCAGCCCTGTGCCGATGTGGTGGCGACCACCCTTGCCCAACCGTCCACGGGGACGGTGGAGATCGAACTGTGTGGCGCCGTCATCCGCCTGAGTGGTCAGGTCGATGCCGCGCAACTGACGACGGTGCTGGCCGCGCTGCGCGCATGATCGGCCTGCCAGCGAACACGAGGGTGTGGATCGTGGCCGGACACACCGACATGCGCAAGGGCTTCGATGGTCTGGCCGCGATGGTGCAGACCGCGCTGAGCGAGAACCCGTTCAGTGGCCACGTCTTCGTCTTCCGCGGCCGGCGCGGCGACATCCTCAAGGTGCTGTGGTTCGATGGCCAGGGCCTGCTGTTGCTCAGCAAGCGACTCGAACGCGGGCGCTTCGTCTGGCCCCAAGCCTCGGGCGGTGGCGTATCGCTGACACCGGCACAGTTGTCGATGCTGCTCGAAGGCATCGATTGGCGCATGCCAGCGCGCACGCATCGGCCGGAGCTGGCCGCGTAGAGCTGGCGTTGCGGGTCATTCCCGATGGAGCCGGACTGGGGGTGAGGCACACTCCAGGCCGTGTCGACGCCCACCCCATCACCTGCGAGCTACGAAGAATTGCTGCGCCTCATCAAGGCGCGCGATAGCGAGGTGGCACTGCTCAAGCTGATGGTCGACAAGCTCAAGTTGCAACTGCTGCGCCGGGTTCGTTCCGAATTCGGCACCTCCAGTGAACAGTGGGCGGCACAGATACCTTTGATCGATGGCGACCAAGCCGCATTGAGCATGCGTGCCAAGGGTGTCCCGGTGCCGGCCCCCGCCAATGACGCGCAGATCGACCGCCGTCTGCCGGCGCATCTGCCGCGCGACGTCCAGGAACACCTGCCCCAGCTCAGCAACAGCCATCACGACGGTACGGGCCAACCCTGCGGCTGCACGGCCTGCGGTGCCCGGTTGCGCAAGATCGGGCAAGACGTCTCCGAGCAGCTGGAGTACGTGCCGGCGCACTTCAAGGTGATCCGGCATGTGCGGCCCAAGCTGGTTTGCGTGGGCTGCCAGACGATCTTCCAGGCCAGCGCACCGGGCCGCCCGATTGCGCGTGGTGTGGCCGGCGCCGGCCTGCTGGCCCATGTGCTGGTCTCCAAGTATTGCGACCACTTGCCCTTGTACCGCCAAAGCGGCATCTACGCCCGCAGCGGCGTTGAGCTGGACCGCTCCACGCTGGCCGGCTGGGTCGATCAGGCCGATCAGTTGCTGGACCCGCTGGTGGCGGCGCTGGGGCGCTACACCTTGGCGGCGGCCAAGATCCACGCCGACGACACCCCCGTCCCGGTGCTGCAGCCCGGGCGGGGCAAGACCAAGACCGGACGCTTGTGGGTGTACGTCAGAGACGACCGCCCGATCGGCTCCAGCGAGCCTCCTGCAGCCTGGTACCAGTACACGCCGGACCGCAAGGGTGAACACCCACAGCGGCACCTGCGGCAATACCGGGGCATCCTGCAGGCAGACGCCTATGGCGGCTGGGGCAAGCTCTACGGATCAGGCCAGATCACCGAGGCCGCTTGCTGGGCGCACGCGCGCCGACCTTGGTGGGATCTGTACCTCAGCAGCGGCAAAGACGAGACTTCCATCGCCGCACAGGCGCTCGGACGCATCGCCGAGCTGTATGCGATCGAACGCGACATTCGGGGACAAGCTCCCGATGTTCGGCAGGCCCAACGCCAGGCGCGGGCTGGCCCGCTGCTGCAGGAGATGCACGCCTGGCTGAGCCAACTGCTGGGGCGGGTGTCGGCCAAATCGGAATTGGCACAGGCCATCGGCTACAGCCTTGCGCGCTGGCAGGCCCTGACGCGCTATTGCGATGACGGCCGTATCGAGATGGACAACAACGCCGCCGAGCGGGCGCTGCGTGGGGTGGCCTTGGGGCGGGGCAACTACCTGTTCATGGGCTCGGACGCGGGCGGCGAGCGCGCGGCCGCAATCTACAGCCTGGTGCAGACCGCCAAGCTCAATGGGCTGGACCCCGAGGCCTACCTGCGTGAGGTGCTCGGCCGCATTGCCCAGCACCCCATCAACCGCATCGATGAGCTGTTGCCCTGGAACCTGATGCACACAGGGGTCAGCCCAACACAGCAGCGCCGGGCAGCATGAGTGCACCCGGCATCGACCCTCGGGTGCTGGACGCCCTGCAGAGCGCCAGCAGCCTGGAGCTGTTCCAGCTGAGCACGCTGATCGAGCGGCTGCTGGCCGATCCGCGGCGCATCATTGCCGTGCGCAAGGACATGCACCTGGGCCAGACGGTGCGCTTTGTGGACTGGCGCGATGGCAGCCTGCGTGAAGGCAAGGTCGTGGCCATGCGCGAGGCCCAGGTCACCTTGCAGGACTTGCGAGAGCGCAAGGAGTGGAAGCTGCCCTACGCCGCAATCGAACCGCCTCCGCCCGATCCTGCGGCACCTCCTCAAGCGGTGGAGCCAGAGCCGCCCGCCCCAACGCGACCGACACGCAACGACTTCCGCTGTGGCGAAAAGGTGGCCTTTGAGGACAAGTACCTGCAGACCGTGGTGGGCATCATCGTGCGCATCAACAGCCGCACCGCCACCATCGACCCCGGCGATGGCTCCCATTGGCGCGTCGGCTTCGCCCTGCTGCGCCACGTCCTGGACGTTTGACTATCCGCTGTCATCCTCGTCAAGAGGGTGTTGAGGCGACGCTTACGGAAGTTCGTGGTGACCACGGACAGCAAACATCGCCTGGACGCCCTTGCCCGCCAACTTCGCATGCCAACAACTGCGGCTGCCTGAAAACGGAATTGTTCAGGGCGGACTAGGTAATGGGTCACGCTGTTTGGCGTGCCAGCTGGCACGCGACGGAATTGCATCATGGGAAGTGGACGTCAACGCGGAGAGCATCCTTGGGGTAATCAGTGCGATGGTTTCGAGCCCAACGATTCAGGAGCACCGAACATCACGCCGCCTGCGACCGGCGAGCAGTCTGGGCATTCAGCGCAAAACCGACCAATGCAATGATGAGGATCACGGCTTGCGCTAAGGTGGTCTCTGCCGACGGATAAATCCCAAGCACTTCGATGCGTGGCCAATGGATCGGGCTGGCGCTCAGCCAACCGGCTTCTTGAAGACCCGCAACTCCCTTGCCCGCAAGCACTACAGCGAGGACAGCCACCAGAATCGAGCTGAGGCTGAAGAACTTGCCAATCGGCATGCGGGCGCTGGTGCGCAGCATGAGCCATGCGAGGATGGCGAGGGCGGCCATCCCGCTCAGCAGTCCACCGAGCAATGCACCGTTGTTGCCGTCACCGGCCAAGGCCGAGTAGAAGAGCACCGTCTCGAAAACCTCGCGGTAGACGGCGATGAACGACAGCGCGAATAATGCCCATGCCGAGCGGCGCGTCATGGCTGCGGAGAGTTTTTCCTTCAGATATGCCTGCCATTTGCCGGCGGTGCTCTTCTGGTGCATCCAGAGGCCGACACTCAACAGAACAATGGCCGCAAAGAGCGACGACACCCCTTCGGTCACCTCCCGGCTGGCACCGCTGATGCTAACGAAGTAGGTTGCCACGGCCCAAGTCAAGCCGCCGCAGGCGAGCGCCACGATCCAACCGCCGTGGACGTAGGCCAGAACATCGCGCCGTTCGGCCTTCTTCAGGAAAGCGAGCATGCCGACGACGATCAACAGCGCTTCCACGCCTTCGCGCAGCAAGATGGTGATCGAGGCAATGAAGGTGGTCAGCGGCTCGGCTTTATTCGCCCCAATTCGGTATCGACTTGGGCAAAAAGGTAGTCCAGCTTCTGCGCTGTAGCGTCCGCTTGCTCCAGCTTGCCGCTGGCAAGTGCGCCGCGGTAGGCCAGCATGGAATTTTCCACTTCGGTGAGCAGCGCCTGGTTGCGTGCGCGCAATGCCGGCTCCAGTGGCTCAAAGCCATCCAGATAGGCGGACAAAGCCAAGCGCGTCGCGTTGGCCTGGTCGCCTGCGCGCGCTGCGGCAAGGCTCTCCTGAAGCCGTGCGCGGGCCAAGCCCACCCCGCCCGTGCCGTTGGCGGTGATGGTCACTTCTGGATGGCTGCGGACGTAGGCGGTCAGATCGCGTGCCGTGTCTGGCGGCATCCGTTCGGACAAGGCGGCCTCGGTCAATGTGGCAGCGGCCGCCAAGTCGGGAAAGACGGCTTTGGCGGTGGCATCTCGGCCCCAGGATTGTTCACCGCGCGCGCGCATGGCGTCGTCGTGCGACAGCGTTCCGGCGAAAAATGCCAACGCCCACCGATCTTCGTCGGAGAGCGTGGCGAAACTGGGCATCGACGTGCCAGCAACGCCTTGAGAGATGACCTGATAGAGCGCGAGCACGCTGCGCGAGCGTGCCCGGTCGCGATCGGTGAATGCGATCGGCGGTGGGGTCAGCTTTGCGCCGAGCGGGCCATCGCCCCGGCCAGTCGCCCCGTGGCATGCCGCGCAGTTGGCTTCAAAAAGCACCTTGGCGCGCGCGAGATCCGGCGGCGTGGAGGGCGAAAGCGGGAACGGGTACGCCTTGACCAGCGCCGCCGCCAGTGAATGGGCACTGTCGGCCACGGCCTTCGCGTCGGCCTTGGCTGCGATGAGTTCGCTAAGTGCCGTGGCTTGGCGTTTCAGTTCAGGGAGTGCCGGCGTGCTCGGCAGTGCAGCAAGTTGCTGCACTGCCGTCGCAGCAAACTCCTTCATTTCTTCATATTCGCTGGCACTTTGAACCTTGCCATCCCGCACAGCGCCGCCGTAATCGACCGCAAGGTAGTCCAGCAATTGCCAGGTTTGCTTGGCCTTGTCTTGCGTAGCCAAGGGATCAGCATGCGCGCCGGAGACGGCCACGAGCCAAGAGAACAGAACGGCTAAGAGTATGCGCAGGGCTTGCATGGGGCCTTACCGGCGGAGAATTCGCTTATAAATGCGAATGATTATAATTCATTATCTATGCGCGGCACCACAACCGGAAGAGCATCAGGGGCTGGAGGGGGTCTGTCATGGCTTGATCAGCCCACCCATTTGTCACTCGACGGGAGCGATGGCTCCCCGCGCATCACACGCGCATCCCGATAGTCCTTGCAGAATTCCGCACGCTTCGACAGGTCTGGCGCCGGAGCACGCATCGCGCAAGTCGGCCAACTGGTGTTCCAGTTCGCGCAGCGCATCGATCCGTGATTTCACCTCCCGGATGCGCTCATCCAGAAGCAGGTTGACCTCACCGCAATCCTGCGCAGGTCGGTCCCGGTAGCTCAACAAAGTCCGCACGTCGCTCAATGGCATGTCGAGCGAGCGGCAGCGAAGTATGAACTGCAAGCGTTCCACATGCGCCTCTCCGTACAAGCGGAAGTTCCCCTGGCTGCGGCGAGCCTGCGGCAGCAGCCCCTCTCGCTCGTAGTAGCGGATCGTCACCACCGGACAGGCAGCGCGCTTGGCAAGTTCTCCGATCTGGAGGTTCATGGTGCGGATTGGGATAAATGACTTGACTCTATAGTAACTATAGAGTGTTAAATCATCAACCTCAGATTTACACAAGAGGAGTTGCCATGAGTGAATGTGGTTCCAAGGGATGTGGCTGCTCTGCCGTTGCGATGCCCAGCCCGAAACCGAACACGGTCGATGCAGCGTTGCGACAGGTGCGCTACCGCATCGAGAACATGGATTGCCCGACCGAGGAAGCGCTGATTCGCGACAAGCTCGGGAAAGTGCCGGGCGTGGGCGGCCTCGAATTCAATCTGGTGCAGAGAACGCTGGGCATTAGCTATCAGCCCGCCTCGCTCCGCCCCATCGAAGAGGCGCTATCGGCCATCGGCATGCGAGCGGTTCGGATGGACGAGAAGGCAGCGCAGCAAAGTACCGTGTTGTCCATCCAGCAAATGGACTGCCCCACCGAGGAGGCATTGATTCGCGGCAAGCTCGCCGGCGTGCCAGGCGTTGCGAATCTTGAGTTCAACCTCGTCCAGCGAAGCCTGCAAGTCGGGCACACACCCGACGCACTCCCCCATGTGCTTGCGGCCCTGAAATCACTCGGCTTCGATGCCGAGATACGCACGGCCTCAGCCCCTTCGGCGGCCGAGGCACAAGCGCCTGCGCGCACAAACTGGTGGCCGCTTGTGGTGTCAGGCGTAGCCGCAACGCTGGCCGAGGTCGTGTACTGGCTCAACGGCGGCAACCACTGGGCTGTGGTCGCGCTGGCCTTGGTGGCCATCCTCACTGGCGGCCTCACTACGTATAAGAAGGGCTGGATTGCGCTCAGGAACCGCAACCTGAACATGAATGCGTTGATGTCCATTGCGGTCACCGGCGCTATGCTCATAGGCCATTGGCCTGAGGCGGCCATGGTGATGGTGCTGTTTGCACTGGCCGAAGTGATCGAGGCCAAGTCCCTGGATCGGGCTCGCAACGCCATCCGTGGTTTGATGGATCTCGCGCCGGATACAGCATTGGTTCAACAAGCGGACGGCGGTTGGGCTGCGGTGGACGCCAAGGCTGTACCCGTGGGCAGCCGTGTGCGCGTTAAACCTGGTGAGCGCATTGCCCTCGATGGCCTGGTCGTTGAGGGCCGCTCCACCGTCAATCAGGCACCGATCACTGGAGAGAGCCTTCCGGTTGACAAGGCTGAAGGCGATTCCGTGTTCGCAGGCACGATCAATGGGGAGGGTTCGTTCGAATTCCGCGTCACCGCCGCAGCCAGCGCATCGACATTGGCTCGCATCATCCACGCCGTTGAAGCGGCTCAGGGAAGCCGCGCACCGACGCAACGCTTCGTCGATCAGTTTGCGCGGCTGTACACGCCTATCGTATTTGCGGTGGCCCTCGCCGTAGCGCTTGTGCCTCCGCTGGTGTTCGGCGGGCCGTGGCTGGACTGGATCTACAAGGCGCTGGTTCTGCTGGTCATCGCCTGTCCGTGTGCTTTGGTGATCTCCACGCCGGTGAGCATTGTCAGCGGTCTGGCCGCTGCCGCACGGCGCGGCATCCTGATCAAGGGTGGTGTCTATCTGGAAGAGGGACACAAGCTCAAATGGCTGGCCTTGGACAAAACTGGCACCATCACGCACGGCAAGCCAGCGCAGACTGATTTCGCGGCATGGAGCAACGCTGATCCTGATGCGTCCAGATTGCTGGCCGCCAGCCTCGCCGCCCGTTCAGATCACCCGGTGTCCCTAGCGGTGGCACGTGCCGCAGTCAACGATGGATTGACGCCGCGCGATGTAGCCGATTTCGCGGCGCTGCCTGGGCGCGGGGTTCGTGGCCGCATCGACGGGCAGATCTATCACCTAGGCAACCACCGCCTGGTCGAGGAACTGGACATGTGTTCGCCTGCGCTGGAATTGCGGGTGTCCGCGCTTGAAGCCGAAGGCAAGACCGTGGTGGCGCTAATCGGTCAGGATGGGGTGCGGGCTCTGTTCGCAGTGGCTGACACCGTGAAGGACAGCAGCCGCCAAGCCATTGCCGAACTGCACAGCCTGGGGATCAAAGCCATCATGCTGACCGGTGATAACCCGCACACCGCCACCGCCATCGCCAGCCAGGTCGGCATTGACCGCAGCCGGGGCAACCTGCTGCCCGAAGACAAGCTGCGCGAGGTGGAGCAACTGTCGGCAGACGGGAAAACCGGCATGGTGGGTGACGGCATCAACGATGCGCCGGCGCTCGCGCGTGCGGACATCGGCTTTGCAATGGGGGCGGCGGGAACCGATACCGCCATCGAAACCGCCGACGTTGCGCTGATGGATGACGACCTACGCAAGCTGCCAACGTTTGTGCGGCTGTCCCGTGCAACAGCCAGCATCTTGAAGCAGAACATCGCCCTCGCGCTGGGGATCAAGGCGGTGTTCCTGATCCTGACTTTCACCGGGCAAGCCACGATGTGGATGGCGGTGTTTGCCGACATGGGGGCCAGTCTGCTGGTGGTCGGCAACGGGTTGAGGCTGTTGCGCCGATGAGTTGGGAGGCCGTTCTCTACGATTGGGGCGGATTGAATGGCGCCCTGTTTCAGTTCGTCAACGAGGCCACGCCGCCGATTTTGATACCGCTGGCCTGGATCTTCAGCAACGTCCTGGGCAACTACTGGACTGCGCCCCTAGTGATGCTCGGACTGTGGGCATGGTCAAGATCAACGGCAGCAGCCGATCACGCCTTGGCAATTCGGCGGCAGCTTCTTCAATTCGTGATCGGCTTCGGCATCGCGATTGCAATAGCCTCCATCTTGAAATTTTGGCTCGATTTTCCGCGACCGGCAGCGGTATTTGGCCATTTGAATCACGTGCTTGGCACAGTGGAGGAGCACTATAGCCTGCCGAGCGGTCATTCCACTTACGCCGCACTTGTTGCCGGGGCGTTGTGGCCGCTGACAGGTGTACGCCACCGATTGGCGTTAGTTGCTTATGTCGTTCTGGTCGGCTGGTCGCGCATTGCTGCGGGCATGCACTTTCCCGCCGACGTGCTGGCCGGCTGGGGCATCGCCTCCGGCAGCCTTGCGCTTGCTGGTTCGCTGTTGACGATGCTGGCGAGTGCCTGGAGGCTGACGAGGCTGCGGGCAATCGGAATCTGGTACGGCTTGGCTGCCGCAGTGCTATTTGGCGATCAGGTCGCAAAGGCCGCCGTCTCGCTTTTTTTCGGCTATGGCGATCAAGTCGCTGTAACCCCTTTCTTCAATCTCGTCCACTTGAAGAACAACGGCGCCGCATTCAGCCTGCTGGCTGGTGCTGGTAGCTGGGCGCGTTTCGGTTTTGCCGCGCTTGCGCTGGGAGTCTCAATCTGGCTGATCCGCCTATTGCGTCAAGGAGTATCTAAATGGGAAGGCGTGGGTTATAGCCTGATCTTAGGTGGCGCGCTGGGTAACGCAGTTGACCGCCTGTTGCGAGGGGCTGTAGTCGATTTCCTCGATTTCCATTGGCACGGAGCGCATTGGCCCGCTTTCAATTTGGCTGACGTTGCAATATCCCTTGGCGCGATCTGCTTGCTTTCGGCCACCATGCACCAAGGAAAACGGGATGTCGCCGTAAGCGGACAAATTCCTATGAAAACTCCATAGTCGGATACAAGTCAAGGAATATGAGGCGCGTATCGGGTGTGATCGACACATAACTCAGGAGCCAGAAAGACTGATTTGGAGAATGCCGCTGGTGACCTTTCGATGGGATCGCTTGCTGAGCCAACGTCGGAGCCAGCAGTTGGTCTCCATAAGAGGAGGGTGAGTATCCGCTACATTAAGGACTGTCCGCTCCTGCCGATTTCGAAGGGCGCTGACAGCTTTCGCCGCTACGTCTTCGATTCACTGCAGGAGGTGCGTGACATGACGGCCGACTGGCTACAGCGATACAACCACCATCGACCCCATGAAGCCCTCGGCCGAATCCCACCGGTCGAGTACCGTGTCAAACTGTTCCCCAATCTCTACTTCTGAGTGGCTCAGGTATTTGAGGGGACTTCAATGTTGACCCTCATTGCTTTCATGAAGTCCGCTTCCTGTGGTCTCACACAACAGGGATAAGTAGGGATTATTCGGCGGCGTTTCTAAGAAAAGCAGGCTTGAATCTTCCAAAAGGTATCCGTGCAGGTGACGGGACTTTCTAGGCCCGGTGACTTTACAGGTCCAGATATTCAGGCCGTTCGGCTGCTTGCGATGCAGTTGCAGCCTCTCGAAGCGCTTTTGTATCCACTGCCAGTCTTGCTGGCTCTCCTGCTTAGCCTGCGCGCCGACTTGCGGGTGCTCTTGCGCATAGCGCTGGAAGACCCCGGGACTGACCAGGTAGGTCGTGCCGCTCACCGTATGCACGAGCGCTTTTGCGTCGTTGATGATGAGTCGGCGGGACAAGATGCCCTGTTTCAGCCACGCCATGAAGTGCTCCCCGGATGGATGCGCTATCGAGGGCGCTGGCGCAGGCGACGACGGCAGTGACGCGGGCAAGGTTGGTATTTCGGGACGTGCGGCAGGCACCTGCTCTGAGAGCACTGCCGCGTCCTGCCCGATCGCGGGTAAGTCGCCGATACCCACCATCGAAAGCATGTCTTCCATCACGTCCGGCAAGGTTTGGAACTTGGACGAAGGAGCTGAAGATGAACGACCTCCTTCCCCTGGTGGATCTTCTTGGCCTTCCGGGGCGGCCAGCGGGCCGGCCGTCGAAATGGTGGTGAACACGTCAGCCTCTTTGTCCGTGGGCGCCACGTCGATCGCCACCGTGCCGGGGAACGGTGCCGGCCGCTCACGCGGCTCCCAGATCAGCGTGGGCGTTAGACGCAACAAGGTGAACGAGTGGGACCAGCCAGTCGTGCTGGTCACGGTCGCGCGCCAGACCGCCTTGCCGTCGGACGTCGGCTGCAACATGCCGTGATCCTGCAGGACGTTGAACACCGCGGTGTTGTTCGCTGGAATGCCGTCGATGCCCTGAGACAGGAGATGCGCGCGCAGTTTGTCCGAGACCGTCTTGCTCACCAGCCACAAACCATCCTCGGTGAGCCAGCCATCGGAGGCTTCCGGCTGGTTCAGTTTCAACTGTTCCTTGAGCAGGTAGCGCAACCCGTCGAGCAGCTTGCGCTGCAGCGCGTGCTTGGGCGCAGCCATGGCGCGGGCCGGATCGCCGCCCAGTTCCTGGGCCACCGAAGCCCGGTCGGCCTGCACGACAAGTTCGCCCAGCACGCCGGCGTGCTCGTACTGGCCGGCCAGGACGTAGAGCAGCGGTCCCCACAGGTCGGGATAGCCACTGAGCCAGTCCAGGGCATCACGGTCGAGGAGTTGGCGGTAGAGCAAACCGGTCGCGGCGCTGTGAAGCCGATATTCCCGATCGTCGCGGTAGCGGAAGCGGTATGGCTGGTGCAGCGGGCCGTGCCAGGGGTGCCACAGCGAGCCGTCGGCCAGTTCGACGTGCAGATCGACGGCGATCTTGCCGATGTCGTGCAGCAGCGCGGCATAGGCGACCGCGGCAGTCCAGGCTTCAGACTGCGCCGCCTGGTCTTCGGGACTGGCGCCAATCGGCAGCAGATGGGACTGCCGCAGTTTCAAGCTGTAGGCGACGATTTCCAGGCCGTGGTCGAGCATGCCGCCGGCGTAGGCGTGGTGGTGGCTTTCGGAGGCAGGGAACTGTTGAACCAGCTCGGCATAGCGCTCCAGTGGCGCGCGATAGAGGGTGGCGAACTGCTTGCGCGATAGCGACGTGCGCTGCCAGATGTGCTCCAGAAGTTTCCGCCTGCGCGACGTCGTGAGCAGCGATGCGGCCGACTCGGGCCGCAGTAGCCCTTTGGGGAGATCGGCGGCGGGTGTAGGCACCGCAGTGGCCAAGATCACAGGCCGTTTTCGCTGGAACAGGGAGAGCATGCGGATGTCCTGGTGATGGGCCGACCGGGTGGCCTTTTAGCCTTTTTGGGTAGAGCCTTTCCCCTTGCACCCCATTCCCTTCCCCTTTCGGCCCTTTGGCCTTTAGCAGCCTTCGGCCTTTGGGTATAGGGCGATGGGGCATTGATCGTCCACTGCCAATGCGGGTGTGGCGGGGCCGGATTGGTGTGGGAAGGCTCGCTGTTACCGTCCTACGATGGATTGCTTGTTGGATTCGGAAGGACGCCATGAGGCCCTATATTGACATGGTAAGGAATTTTCCTTACCATGCGGGCATTGCGATCAGGAGAACCGCCATGCCTGCCATTCATGAAATTGCCACGCTGACCTCCAAAGGCCAGATCACGTTGCCCAAGTCCATCCGGCAGGCGCTGGGGGTGGATACCGGCGGCAAAGTCGCGTTCAACCTGCGTGACGGCGAAGTGGTCGTGACCCGTGCTGATGCCGAGCATGAAGACCCCGCCATTGCCGCGTTCCTGACCCTGCTGGCGCGCGATATGGAGGCTGGCCGGAACATTCGCGGTCTGCCGGAGGATCTGGCTCGTACGATGCTGGAGCATGCGGGCCACAAGGTGAACCTGGGTGACGATTTCGATGAGGACGTGGAAATCTGATGCAACAGCATGGCTGGACGCTGCTGTTCCACGACAACCTGATCGAGCAGTTGATGAAACTGCGCGCGGCCGTGCTGCGTGCGCAAGAGAACGACCCGGAGGGCTTCGGATCCAACGCCAACGTTAAGTTCTTCCGGGCCTTGGTCCAGTTGATGCAAGACGTGGTGCCGGGCGATCCGGCGCGCGACGAATACCGCCAGGGCAATACCATGGGGCCGGCTTATCGCCACTGGCGGCGGGCCAAGCTCGGAAGACGGTACCGGCTGTTTTTCCGGTACGACTCGAAGGCGAAGGTCATCGTGTACGCCTGGGTCAACGACGAGCAGACGCTGCGGTCATCGGGTAGCAAGTCAGACCCGTATGCAGTGTTCGAGAAGATGCTCGGGCGCGGAAACCCGCCAGACGACTGGGACGCATTGGTACTGGCAAGCAAGCAGGATTGGAGCAAACTGGAGTAGCGATCTCACATGTAGCAGGTGACGACCATGAACACGACTACCCGCATCAGTACCGCAGAACGCCTCGGCCGCAGCTTTGGCCGTGGATGGCGCGCCTATGCGCGTGGTGAGCGGCGGGTGTCGAGCTGGCTGGCATCCAAGGGGATGCCGGTGGCTGGCGCCGCCGCGCTGCTGTGGGTGGTCAAGCTGGCTGTACTGGGATTGCTGTTCTATGTGGCGTTCTGGTTCGCGGTCGTGTTGCTGGGCTTGGCAATGGCGGGATGGGCTGCTGCTACCACTCCCTCTGATGAAGAAGAGTGGCCTTTCACTGACCTCACCGAACTGCGGAAAACGCCGGGCTACGATCCCAATCTGTACAACGACATTTCGCACGAGTTGTACACAGACGATTGACCGTGTCCACGCTATTTCAGCTTGCCCCCGGTGAGCGCCCCAGCACCCTTGCCACCCGCTTGGCCGGCGCTCTTGCTGCCATCTGAAAGTCCTTGGATGGCATGTCCAGCTCGAATCCCAACCCAGGCGAGGCTCGCCAGCCAGAATCCGGGAAGGACCAGGAACATCGTCGCCATGACGAAGTTCAGCAGCATATCGCCGAAGGCATTGTTCAGCCCCATCACCGGATCGAAATTGCTGTGCGGCCGGTTCCAGCCCCAGCCCCATCCGTAGAGCGCATCAAGGATCGTACTGTCGATCCAGCGGGCCAACTGGAACCAGAAGTCCACGAAGAACAAAGCGAATTGCACGACGCTCACGGTCACAACCGTCTTCAGGTCGTAGGTCCCAATGAGCAGCACCAACGGGATGCAGATCACCAAGGCCATCTTGAGTAACGCGAGCACCATGGGCAGGGCCTGGCGCACCACATCCATCGCCGGAAAAACCCCCGTCGCACCCATCGTCATGCCGACGTCGCCCGCTGCGCGTGTGATGATGTTCGGCAAGGTCTTGTCGATCTGGCCGCCGTAGTCGGTATAGACGGAACCCCTGTTGAGCTTCTGCTGCCGCGGCGACGCAATCGTGCGGATCACCGAATCGTCCACCTCGGCGCGGCTCAGGAACCCAGCCCAGCCGGCCAGTCGCGTGAGCAGGTTCGGGTCCACCTGGCCCAGCAGCCGCGTCCGCAGGCCGCTGCCGCCATCGGCCCACCATTGCCGGCAGGTCGGATAGCCGCCGCCGCTGGACACCTGCGCCAGTCCGGCGTCGCGGTCGCTGTCGTAGGGCCAGTCGTCGCGCGGGGTGCTGGAGCGATAGCTGTCGTAGTAGCCGGCCGTGTCTATGAAAAAGCGTGAGCCAATCCAGGTGACATCGTGCATCTGGGCTTCATCGAGGTCGGGGCGCTGCATGAACAGCTTGGCGCGGGCCGGTCCGTAGCAGTTGTGTGTGAAGTCCGCCACCGCCTGGGCCAGGACCGGATCGTCGATGCGCGTGGCGTCGATCTCCATGCGCATCTGCCGCAGATCGGTGCCGCAGGGGATCGCCGCTACGGAAGCGCCCGTGACGGCACGCGAGAGCGTGTGCATGAAGGCCCACCAGACCGGCACCTTGGCACTCTGGTTGTTTATGGTGCTAAAGGACTGCGACCAGCCGGTATCGGTGGGCTGCGGCACGCTGACCTGGCACTGGGCCGAGCGCGAGTTGTCGTACTGGATGGTGTTGAGATCCACGTCGATGAACGGGATGCCGGCGAACATCACGACCACGATGGCGACGAACACCCGGTTCTCGATGCGCGCGGCCGAGAGCACGCCCTTGTTGCCTTCGTCGGCCCCTTCGGCGCGGGCCTTCAGCCACTCCTGGATGATGATGGCCACGAAGGGGAGGGCGAACACGCCGCTGGCCACCAGAACCGCCCAGATCCCGTTGTGGACGATCCAGGACACCAGCGTCAGGTAGTACTCCAGGTAGTCGGTCGTGAAAAGCGTCATGGCCCGAACCTCCCCTCAACCGGCTTGAATCAAAAGGCTGGCTTCCAGCGCCACGAGAGCGACAACGCCCGCGATCTCACTGCGCACCAGGCGGCGCCGCGCCTGCCTATCTGCCCCGTTTTGGTCCTCGCGCGCCAACAGTCGGCGGCGCATCCAGACCCAACCGTAGGCCGTCGCCCCATACAGGCCAAGCCGCCACACCAGGAAGTAGCCCGCGGCGGCCGCGAGCCACCGCTCCCAGCCGGCGACACCGCCGACCAAGTAGATGCCGGCGATGTTGGCCGCCACGGCAGAGGCGACGATCAGCACCGTCCACAGCAGCGCCTTTGCCACGCGCCGGCTGAACAGCCAGCGAGGCCGCAGCCAGGCCGCGTTCATGGCCGGCCTCCCGGGTTGCCCTTCTGCAATCGATCGAGGCGATCGGGCACCGGATCGCCCTCGTAGATGCCGCGCGAGCCAGCTGCACGCGTGCCGTGGCGCTGGATGATCGCCATCGGCGAGTTGTTCGTCAGCTCGCGGCGCAGCTCCAATTCCGTCTTCAGGTTGCGGATCTCGCGGTCGAGCGTGTCGCTCTCGTGGTTCACGGCATCGACCGCCAACTGGTTGGCCGCCACGTTGGGCTCCTTCTTGCCCGTCAGCAGGGTCCGCTGGAGCAGCAGGGCTTTTTCCAGCACCGACGAAAGCGCCACCTCGGACGCGAGGCGCCGCGCCAGCAGGTCCTGGTCAGGCTCGTCGCGCAAGGCTTCGATCACGCCCCGCGTGATGGGAAGCGACGTGCTGCCAGCCCCGCGCAGGTTCTCGAACGTCGTGTGGCGCGTCCCGGAAATCAGCTCTTGCAGGGCTTCCAGCTTGGTCTCGTACTCCTCCTGGATCAGCGGTGTCAGCCCGACGCCGGGCACCGTCTCGGTCTTGGTGCAGGAATCGCACGTGCGTTGCTCCTTCTCCCCCAGTACCCGCGTGGCCCATGCGACCGCCTGCTGTGGCGACGTCCAGGTCTGGCAGGACAGGCTCGCGCAACTGGCCTGGGCGATGGACGACGTGTCGGTCACGCCGCGGCCGTTGACCAAGTTGTAGCCCGCCCGAGTGACGTCACCGACCACCTTGATAGCCGACTGGCCCCTACCACCGGCGTTGCTGCCGCCCACCCAGGGCACACCGTCGTTGCCGCGGTTGGTCTCCGCTTGCTCGATCGCCGAAACGGCATCCGTGCTCGACACCGCCTGGCGCAGCGCCATGCCCTCGGCAAGCTGGCTCCATCCGAGCTGGCCTCCCGCCGTGTCGGCCATCTTCTCGGCCATGGCGCGGCACGTCAGCTTCGAGCGGTCGAAGTCCAGGCGCGCCTGCAGCACGCCATTGGTGAGCAGGTTGTAGAGGCCGGGATCTGCGCGCTGAATGATGAGGGCCGGCAGAGACGCCACCGCGCTGGTGGCGCTCTGGATCACGTTGCTCATGATCTGCTGAAAGCCATTCGTGATGCCGTTGAGCTGGTTCTTGAGCGTCGTTGTGATGCTCATATCGCCGCAGATCAGGTTGCTGTTCCAACCCACGCCGACCCCAATCGAACGCATGCCGGCCGCGCGGCCCATGGACACCGCACTGCCGCCGCCGATCGAGTACATGACTTCATCGCCGATCACGGGGCCGCTGGTCTGGAATCCCGTCTGTGCCCACGCCAGGCCGCAGCCCAGGACGAGCGCGCCGACGAGTACTGTCGGCCGCAGCAGGCGGTACGCCTTGGTGGAGAGGTTCGTCAGTTCAGGACGCTTCATCGCCATACCCTCAATTGAAATCGACGCTGCCAAGGAACACCTGTCCACGGCGTTCGCAGCAGGCATAGGGCCGCCACAGCGCCCAGGCGTAATCGCTTTGCTGGGCTTGCGTTAGGAAACCGCTGTGCGGGAAAACCGTGCAGGACGAGGACAGGACGGGCGCGAGTTCCTGCCATTTGCCGGTCGAGGCATCGCCCTCGACCAGTGCGCCGGCAGGCCAGTAGCCATCGCGTGCATTGGCCAGCAGCGGCTGATAGACGTGCAACTGCCCGCGGCGCGTGACGACATCGCCGGCCCGCTGGGCCACCACGGCGCCGGCCTTGTGGTCGTCGGTCTGGTGCAGGAAGCCGCCGCGCGGATAGACATTGCCCCAGAGGTTCATCGTCGAGCGCGCGCCGACCTCGCGCATGCCCGGGATCAGCGCTTCCGGATAGGCCATCTCGGGCACGTTGTAGCGCCAGGCCAAGGTGTCCAAGGTACTGAGCAGATATGGCATGAACGCCGTCCCGGCGCCCTGGCAGAAGTAGCCCGAGGACGAGGCGAACTGGTTGAACACCTCGACGCCGGGATGGCCGATGACGTCAGCGTTCTTAAATTTCGCGAGGTTGTTCTCGTGATCTTCGTTGGTGGTGCCGTCGCCGCCGGCCTGGGCCGAGGGGTTGGGCGCGCTCATGGCGCGGACTTCGACCCAGGGTTCTCGCCGGTGTTGCTGTAGCTGGAGACGACCGCATCGGGCACGTAGTGGCGCACCTTGACGGACGTGCGCACCGTGCAGCCGGTCCAGGTGCAGTAGAGCCAGTAGCAGATCCCCACCACGCGGTATTCCAGGCAGTCCGGCGACAGGACCGATGAGACGATGGTGGCCGTGTTCAAGGCGTGGCTGCCGGTGGCGCTGACCAGCAGCAGCGAGGCCACGGCGACGCGCAGGCGGCGCAGCAGGTCGAATGGGCGGGGGATCACGGCCGCTCCTTGCGATATCGGGCGATGCGAGCCAGCGCCTGGTCCAGGTTGGCCTCGCCATAGACCACGTAGCGTTGGTCCACCACGACCGCCGGAAGCGTTGTGATGCCCAAGCTCCAGGCATCGGTGATGCCTTGGTAGGCGGTCTGCATGCGGTGTTGCAATGCCGGCCCGCCTTCCTTGAGGCGTCGCCGCACGATCGGTTCGGCCTGCCGTGGATCGCTGGGCAAGCCTGTTGTGAGTTCCGCCTCGATGCGTTGCGCAGCATCCAGTTCGATCACGCGCGTGGGAGAGTGCGCGCCGTGCAGCGGTTGTCCGGACTCGGTGATGACCCAGACTTCTTGGGCCGAGGAAGTACCCGAGCACACGAGGACTGCCATGAGAGCCCATGCAAACCGGCACAAGCGTGGATGGGAGGGCGTGGGATGGAACATGAGGTGGCGCCAAAGAAGAGGGAGGACCCCGATAGTCCAAACCAAAGCGCCGTCGCAGGCCACGAACAATGCGCAGCGTGGCGCGCCCCTATTTCCTGGTGACGCGATGGCTCGTCGCCAGGAATCTGATGTAAGTTGGTTTGGATCGACCCAACTGGGTATCGGCTATAAACCATGGATCGCAACCTTCACCCATACCCGTCCCTATGAATCGCACCCAACTCGTTGAAATCCTCGCTGCCAAGAACGACCTGTCCAAAGCTGCCGCCAACGCCGTCCTCGACACCTTGATCGACACCGTCCAGACGGCCGTGAAGAAAGGCGATGCCGTTCAACTCGTGGGCTTCGGCACCTTCAAGGCGGCCAAGCGTGCCGCGCGCATGGGCAAGAACCCCGCCACCGGCGCAGCCCTGAAGATCCCGGCCGCGACCGTGCCGAAGTTCGTTGCGGGCGCCAAGTTCAAAGCCGTGGTCGATCCCAAGGCCGCCAAGCGCAAGGCCGAGAAGGCCGGCAAGTAAGCCGGCTCGCCTTTCCGGGAAGGCGCCGTCGTTCGCAAGGCTCGGCGGCGTTGGATTTTCTGAGTGATCCACAACAAGTCCAACAGCGACGGGCCATAAACCATGACTGCGTTTTCTGAATCGTTCCGGTCGGAAGTTGCGCGCATTGCACGCAAAGAGAACAAGGAGGAGATGGCCTCCCTGCGCAAGACGGCAACGAGCCAGCGCTCAGAGATCGCGACACTCAAGCGCGACGTCAAAGATCTGGCAGGGCAGGTGCGCAGCCTGGCCAAGGCATTGGAAAAAGCCCTGGCAACGGCTGAGCGCCAGCAGCCCCGGGAGCCGTCCGCGGATTCGTCTACGGGGCGCAGGCGCCTGCCAAACGAAGAGGCCGCGCATTCGTCTTCAGCCATGAGGCGCTGGTCGCCAAGCGGCAGGCGTTTCACATGACCCAGAAAGAGATGGCCCGGCTGCTCGGTGTGTCGCCACTGAGCGTCTACAAATGGGAAACCGGCCAGGTCACGCCCCGCGAGGCGCAACTCGTGCGCGTGCGCGAAGTGCTTCAGATGGGCGTGCGCGAAGCCCGCAGGCAGATTGCAGAGTGAACATCGCCGACGCTGCACCTGCCGCAGGTAACCATCCTGGATAGACTTTCGACAGGTTGGCTATCGCGGCGTGTCGTCCTCTGCGCTGGCGGGCGTGTCAGGGGAGACCGTGGCCTTGGCTTCGGCCGGGTCATTGGTGGCGAGCATGTCGATCGCCGACAGCAGTGAATCGCCGGGCACTGGGCCAGGCAGCACGAGGCTCCTGCCGCTCGTGCGGTCGACCAGCCGCAGCGAAGGCGTCGCCGTGATGCCCGACGCGGTGGCTTCGCCAGCCTGTGCCTGCACGATGCGCGCGGACTCTTCGCCGCTCATGCACGTCTTCAGAGCCTTGGACATGCCGGGAAATGCCTCCAGGTTCGGCACGCCCTGGCCGTCGCTGCGCGTGTGGGCATAGACCCATTGGACCGCCGCCCAGAACGCCTCGTGTCCTCCCGCCTGGCCGGCGCATTCGACCAGGCGTGCCTCCTGGCTTGCGGCGGGCTCGTGGATGGACAGCGGCAGGTGATGCCACTGCAGGCTCACGTCCTGGTGTGTATCGATCCACTGCCGCAGCTGCGGTGAGTAGCTCTTGCAGTACGGGCACTCCAGATCGGCATAGAAGATGATGCTGAAACGCGCCTCGGGACTGCCTAAGCGCCAAAGAGGCCCGGTCAACTGCTCGATACTCGCGGCGCTGACCGGGGCGGCCGGTTGCGGCGCAGGCTCGCCTGGCGACCTGAACATGAACCAGATCAACGGCACCCCGACCAGCCCAGCAGCCACGGCCCAGTGCCAGCGAGGCCACCGGCGCGGGCGACGGCGGAAAGCTTGCACCTGGATTGGAATGGAGGGACGTTTTGGAGCCATGGCACTCTCCTGTGATCACTGTGGCAAGTTCAGAGCCGGCGACTCGATGCCGCGCGCCTGGTCGATCTTCTCGGCCACTTTGAAGGCGGCCTCCAACTCGCTGATCCCGTACTGCTGCATGATCTGGTAGCGCTCGGCTTTCTCCTCGGGTTCGGTTTGTGCGAGCGCGAGATACAGACTCGGCGGAACGGCTCGGAACAGCACTTCCATGCTCTTGGACAGGATCACACCCTCGGTGAATTTCCCCGCCTCTTTGCGCGCCGACAGCATCAGCGCTTTCTGTGCGGGCGAGAGTTCGCGGAAACGCGCGATCTTCTCCACCTCGTCCGGGGCATCGACAGGCAGATCCACCACTCGATCATGTTGAGCATCGGCTCCGCGGCCCGCGGCAGATCGTCGATGTTCTGCGTCGCGAGCCAGAACCACGCACCCAGCTTGCGCCACATCTTCGTGATCTTCACCACGTAGGGTGCGAGCAGTGGATTCTTCGTGATGATGTGCCCTTCATCGGTGACGTTGATGATCGGCCGCCCGAGGTACTGGTCGCGCTCGGCGATGTTGTTGACCGTGCTGATGAGGCTGATGTAGGCGATGGAAAGCTGTGCGTTGTAGCCCTCACGGGCATACGTCGCGAGATCAACCAGCGTGATGTCGGCCTCGGGCCAAGGGGTGCCGGCCCGGTCGAACATTTCGCCATCGGTGCCCTGGCAGAACATGTCCATGGCGTCCGCCATTTCCAGCAGGCGCACGCGCCGCATCTCGGGGAGCGTGGTGTCGCTGGCCCGTTCGCGCAGCGCGTCGCGCACGTCGCGCGTGAGCACGGTGCGCTTCTCGCCGTGGCAGCGCTCGGCCGCATCAAGGATGCATTGGCGGATCAGCGAACGGTCCGCCCGCGTCATCCGGGCTTCTTCCTTGTCCTCGCCGCCGGTGATCATCAGGCGCGCCGTGATCTCCAACTCGCCGAGCACGTCACGCTGCTCGTCCACCTCGGTCGCCGTGGCGTCCGGTGGCTGATCCTCGTCCAGCGCATCGGCATCGAGCGTCTGCACGGCGCTCGGGGTCTCGATGAGCCGGCGCGCGTCGGCAAAGGGCGCCAGGCTCACACCCACGCCCGGCGCCAACTTGACGCGGTGGACCGTCAGGCCGAGCTTGCGCGCGAATTCGGCGAACAACCCGAAGCTGTTGCCAGCCTCCACGATGAACAGGCGCGGCCGGTAGACCGCCGTGACCTGGTTCAGCAGGTTGTTGAGCGTCGCGGACTTGCCCGAGCCCGTCGGACCGAACAGGAACAGGTGGGCGTTCATCTGCCGGTCCAGCCGGTTGAGCGGATCGAAGGTGATCGGGCCGCCCCCACGGTTGAACATCGTGACGCCGGGATGCCCGGTGCCCTGGCTGCGCCCCCACACCGGTGAGAGATTCGCCGCGTGCTGCGCGAACATCAGTTGCGTGTACCACTTCTTGCGATCCTGGCTGGGGTTGTAGCAGCATGGCAGCCAGCGCAGATAGCTGTTCAGCGGCGCCACTTCGTCGTCCTCACGCACCGGCTGCAAACCGGCGTTGAGCATCACGTTCGCCAGATCCAGGCCGCGTCGGTCCAGCTCGGCCTCGTCGCGTCCGCGCAGGTAGAACGCCAGGGTGCCGCGGTAGAGCTTGTGCGCGCTGCCGATCAGCGAGCGGGCCTCGTGCACGTCCTTGAGCGTCTGCTCGGACGCCAGGGTTTCGCCCACGGCCTTTCTCGCCAGGTGGTTCAAATCCGATTCGAGGACGTCCTGGGGCGTGGCGACCATCGTCAGGCACATCAACGTGTCCTCTGGCATCTGGTCGAACAGCGTGTTGATCGCATCGCCCTTGCGGGTCTCGCCCGTCAGATGCCCGGTGCCGGGTGGCATGCGCAGTCGGTCGGTGATCAGGACGCGGTGCGGCATTCCGTCGAAATACCAGGTCCCTTGCGCGACATCGGAGCGCGGCGGTCCGAAGAACAGCCGCTGGCTGAAATCCCGCCCGCTTGCCAGTTCGATCTCGCCGTCCTCGCTCTCCTCGGGGTAACGCGCGAGCGCATAGAAGCGCTCCCGGTCCTCGCCCCCGGGCCGAGCAGCGCGGGATTGGGGTTGAACCAGCGCAAGAGCCAGTCGTGAACATCTGCCGCACCCAGGCGCCGGGCCTGGATGCCGGCGTTGGCGAGCCCGCCGCACAGGCGGTCGCAGACGATGCCCAGCAATTGCTCGGGCGTTTGCCCGCGGCGTGTGGCTTGCCCGGTGGAGCGGCGATAGACCACCATCCGAACTCGCCGTGTCTGGCCGCGCCAGCGCAGTCGCGTGACCACCGTGTCCTCGAACAGCCCGCCGGGCTTGGCCACTGCGCGCAGGTGGTGGCCGAAGAAACGCAGGTAGAACTCCGTGAAATCCGTGCCGCGGGCGCGCGGTTGCACGTAGTTGCGCAAGGTCTGCATGTACTGGTCGAAGCTGGGCTCGTCCTGGGCGTAGAGCTGCAGCACCCAGGGGTTCTCGTCCAACTCATCGAAGCTGTCCTGCAGCGCGTTCTCCAAGGCGTCACGGGCATGCGCGAGCCATCCGGGTTCCCGACCTTCGGTGCCCAGAGGCACCAGCTCGAAGAACGCGGCCACGGACTGTCCATCCTCCAGCAGCATGGACTTCGACTTGGGCAGGAACTCCACCCAGGGCAGCAGTTCCACGAACGACGGCGCCACGTCGTACAGCGCCTGTTCGTCGGCCACGGTCGCCGGCCTGCGGCCCTGGACCGCCGCGCCGGGTTCGGGGATGCTGGCCTGGCGCAGGGTCTCGACGTGGCGCTGCCAGTGGTCCGGCTGGTCGTTGCCTTCGGATTCGCCCGGTGCGGCGACGGCCAGCTTCGGCCAGGAAAATTTCCACCGCATCAGTAGTCCTCCACGCGCTCGCCCGGCATGGCGTACTGGATGCGCTGGTACAGCGGGAAGACCGTCGTGTAGCCCGGCACAGGGACAGGGTCCGTGCCGGCCAGGTGTGGGTACACGTACATCACAAGGTCAGGATTGGGCAGTCGCTGGAACTGGCGATAGATCTCATTGCGGGCCGTGCGCGTGTAGCGCATCTGTTCGGCGGGCGCGGCCAGCACATCCGCGTCGGTCAACGGCCGGCGCAGGCTCTGGCGTGCATCGAGCAGTTGGCGGCGCGCGACCTGGCCTGCACCGCCACCCGAGCCGTCGCCGGTTTCCTGCTGCCAGATGTCCATCATCGTGCGGTCGCCGTGGGTCAGCAGTTCCTCCTTGCTGGTGGCGCAGGCGCTGAGTGCGGCCACGGCAACGGCCAGTGCGAGGCCCTTGGCCAAGTTAATCAAGTTCGAGCGCATGGGCTTCTCCTGCACGGTGATCGACGCGGCGGCCTTCGGGGTCGAAGTCGATGGCAAGGGGTTTTTCGAGGTGGACGGCGACCTTGGCGCCGGGCTGCACATAGACGGCGGCAAAGGCCTGGCCATACAGCTTGTTGACCCAGCTCGACATCTCCTGGACCCCGCCCGCGAGAATCCGGCCGACCGCTTCCTGTCCGCTGATGCCGACGCTGCCAATCGAGCCATCGGCGCCGACATAGGAGGCCCTGCCGCTGTCGGATTCGATGAGCGAGGCCACGCCGCGCCCGCCGCGGTGATCAGGGCCTGCGAGCCGAGGTACTGCTGGGCGTTGCTGCGCCGTTCCCCGCTGACGCAAGGAATGCCATGCGGATCGCTGATCCAGCCAAGGCCGTCGCGCTGCTGGTTGTTCTGCTGGTTGCCTTCGCGGTCCTCGGGATCGTGCGGATGGTCCCGTCGTGAAAGACGAAGGTGATGCTGCGCACCTGACCACGCACGCACGAGAGCGTCCAGTCACCAGAGGCCGTGCCGCTGAACACGGCACCCGCGACGTCGGGGATGTCGATGCCGTTGGCCGTCAGGTTGTCGGGGCCGACGAGTACCTTGAACGGATAGGGATCGTTCACCGTGCCGTCGATCGGCACGCGGCCAATCAGCGCGGTCATCGCCACCGACCCCATGAGGGTTGAATTCGTCGGCACCGTATAGACGGGCCTGGCACTTTTGACCCCGGCGGCGCGGGCGCCCGCATTCGCCACGGTTTCCGCAGTGGTTTCCAGCGTGCGCTGCGCCGGGCCGAAGCTCGTCGGGAAGCTCATGCCGCCGCTGGCCTTGCCGCTCGTGTTGCTACGGCCATCGGTCTGCTTCGCATCCTGAGGTTCCACCCACCGCACACCATCTTCCATCCCGGCCTCATCGCCGTCGCGCAGTCCCAGGCCACCGGCAGATCGGCGTGGCCGCCGCCGCGTCCGCCGATGCTGTCGAGCCGACGTTGGAGGTCCGCGAGCAATCCCTCGGTCTGCTGGCGTTCGCTGGTAGCCTGTTGCTGGTCGCGCCGCAGGTCGGAGCGTTCGGACTCCAGCGCGGAACTGATGCGCTGGTCGATCGAGTTCTCGCGCTGGCGCAGGCGCTGGTTCTCGGAGCGCTGGGCCTTGTTGTCAGAGAGTGCAGCCTGAAGCTCGGTGCGCAGTTGCTTCACCTGCGCCACGAGCGTCGCCACCGTGTCGCGCGGGGTATCGCCCTCGATGCCCAGCGCCTTCATCTCCTCGGACGTGAGCTGGCTACCGCTTTCGGCTTGGGACGGTGCCGGGGTACCGCTTCCCGAGAACAGCCGGATGCCGACGAACAGCACCAGGAGGGCCACCGGGATCATCAGCCACTTGAGCAGGCCGTTACTGCGCATGATGGGCCTCCTTGTCGTCGCTGACCTCGGGTTGCCGCAGGTGCGCAGCCGGGTCGAAGCGGTGAATGGCCGGCAGCAGCGATGGTGCGAGGCCACGGCCGCGCGTCACCAGGTACAGAGCGGTGGTGTCCTCGGGTGTGCCGCGCGGGCCGAGCACCTCATGTTGGAAGGTTGCCGTCAAAAAGTCGCCTTGCAGCACCCGCGGGTCGAGCGTGATCCATCCCGCGCCGTAATTGCTGAGGCGCACGGCCGTCACCCACTGGTCTTCCAGGCGCCAGGAGGCGAGCGCGGTGGCGCGTACCGGCAGCGTCGACAGCAGCGTGCCGACTTCCAGGTCGCGGCGCAGGTTGACCCGCATGACGCCTGGCAGCGGTTCGACGGTGCGCAGTGGCGCGTACAGGTTCTGCGCGGCGAAGCGCGTCAGCACCACGGGGATTGGCGTTTCGCGATGGGTTGATCGCGCGGCCGCCTGGCCCTTGGCGAGTGCCGAGGCCTCGTCGGCATCGGCCCGCTGGTCGCCGTAACGCGCAGGGGTGGTACTGCTTTCGACGATGCGCACCGGCTCCAGCGCCGGCTCGCCGTCCTTGGCCGGCTCGGCGGCTATGTCCAGCAGGATCAAGACGCCCGTGTCAGCGTCCTGCAGTTGCAACCGCGTGGGCTCGATCGGCTCGTTCGCACGCAGGTACACCGCACCGCCTGCGCTTTGCACGCGCAGCCGCTCGCCAACACCCGCCGGTACGCCCACGCGCACGTTCCTGTCGATGAACACGATACGCTCCTGACCCACCCGCAAGGGCACGGCCAGCGGCATGCGTTCCCAGCGCAGGATCTCCACGGCCTGGGCAATGGGGCCGTGGCCACGGCCAGCAGCCCCAGCCAGGCAAGTACGGGGTACTTCATGGGGTTTCTCCTTGAGGCGGCGGCGCCAGGCCGCCTTGGGTGGGCGCCGAGCGCGTCGGCTCCGGCGCGCTGATGCGCTGCGGCGTGCCGTCGTAGCAGTCGAGGGCCAGGCCGAACGGGTTGCGCGCTGGATCGATATCTACCCGCGTCACCTTGATGGGGTAGCGGACCAGGGCGCGCTTGACCTGTTCAGCGCCGTGGTACTCGTCGGCGCTGATGTCCAGCGTCACCACCCAGTCGCGGTCGGAGACCACGCGCACGCGCGCAGTGGGGTCTTCGCCGTAGCCGCGGCCGGGGATTTCGTAGATGCCGCGCACGCGCTGCCGCAGCTCGCCGGTGCTGCGCCGGTAGTCGTAGTCGGCGCGCAGGAATGCATGGCATGCGGGCGTGAGGTACGGAGACAGTGCATGCAGGTTGCGCGGGTAGTCTTCCTCGCCATTGGTCGGCCAGCGGTTGAGCTGCTGGAACACATAGAACGTGAAGGCATACACCGACTCGGGCGGCACCTCCCACCACTTGCGGGTGCTTCCCGAGCGCAGGTCTGGCGGCACATGGATGGTCAGGTCGCGCGGTGCGCTCCACCAGCCGCCGCCCATCACCAGTGCGACGACGATCAGCGCGCCAACGCCCAGGCGCAGCGTCTTGATGTGCGCCTGCAGGTGGGTGACCTCGTTCTTGAAACGACTCATCGCGCGCTCCTTTGCAGGAATCTGCGGGTGGACCAGAAGCCCGAGCGCGAGATCAGTACATGGCCGCCCACCCAACCGGCCACCAGCGGATGCCGCGTGGCGATGCGCCACTGCAACTGTCGGTACAGCCAGGTATCGGGCCGGCCGCGCTTGAGCCGACGCAGGATGCCGCCGCCCACAAAGACGCCCAGGGCCACGCCCAGGACGACGAAGGTGGGCGCCAGCGCGATCGTACGGAACACCCAGGACAGAGGCGCGCCGATCAGCAGGCCGGCGGCGCCGGACAGGCCGCAGCAGACCCACAGCTCGTCCGCCGTGAGGCCGCGCACGACCACCGGGTGGCGGTTGAGCCGGTGCGGAAGGAACGTGAGTGTTCCGTCAGCACGGATGTGCTGGTGCTCGGACATGGCCTGCACCCGCTTACAGGATGCCGGTGGCTTCGGTGAGCAGCCAGATGCCGATCACGAGCAGGACGGCACCGATGGCGACGGTGAGTCCGAACTGGCCCCAGGTCTTGCGGCCAGTGTGGATTTCCGCGTAGGTTCCGTAGGCGTGGTAGCACACGCCAATGAACATCGAGGCCACCACCAGCAAGGCCACGAGCATGATGATGTCGTAGCCGTAATTGCGGATGGTTTGCATGATGCCGCTGCCGGTGCCCCGCGTGGGGTTCTCCAGTTGCGGCAGTCCATGTGCGAACGACAGCGCGGGCAGCGCGCCGGCGAGGGCCACGGCAGCGCGCTGGGCGAGACGGGAGGTGAGGATGCGGCTTTGCATGGTCAGTCCTTTCAGGAGAGGAGGAAGAAAGTCAGTACGACGTACATCGCGACGAAGCGGATGCACACGCCCAGGAACTGGCGTTGGTTGAGGCGGCTTTCCGACCACCCTACGTAGGCCGTTCGGATAGCCCACACGCCCCACACCAGCAACACGGCGAAGACGGCGCCGACCAGCACGGTTGCCATCGCGGCAGGCGCGATGCCGCTGTTGGCCTGGAAAGCCGAAAGCTGGGCGCCATTCATGGCTGGCCCTCCGGCGCGGGTGTCTGCGATGCAGGCGTGGCCCGCTCGGTGCGGTAGTCACCTGCCAGTTCGGAGGGGGCGCGCGGCTGGGCGCGCGATGGCGTAAGGTAGGCTTGGATGCCGGCGCGCATGCGCGCCAGGTCGGCCAGAATCCGTGGGTAGTCGAAGTGGTAGCGCTCGCCCGGAGCGACGGGGGTATGGGCGGCGCTGTACGCGACGGTGCGCTCCAGCGCATCAAGTTGACGCAGCGCGGTGGCAAGTTCTTGCCGTTGCGCCGGGTTCTCGGCGCGGGCTATCGGCGACAGGCCCATCAGGAGGACCGTCACGAGAAGCAGAGGCACGCCGCGATGCGCGACGCGCAGCCGGGTTGAAGCGACCATCGCACCATTCCTGTGTGATCAGCAATGACGCGATGGTGGAGATCCAGGCGACTTCAGGTCGCAAACAATGGGAATTCGCGAGTGACCGGATTGATGAGGGTTTGGGGCTGAAAATCTCGCTCAGCGTATCCTCTCCAAGTTACGCATCACCGGCAACCTTAGAAACGCAAACCAATCATGAGCAGGGAAACCACCTGAACCGCCCCGGCTTTTGAGGAGGCTCTTTTCTCTGAGAGGATTGAGCTATGAAGAAGTCGAACAAGTTCTCGCCCGAAGTCCGTGAGCGGGCTGTGAGGATGGTGCAGGAGCACCGGGGGGAGTACCCATCGCTGTGGGCAGCCATTGAATCTATCGCCCCCAAGATTGGCTGCGTGCCGCAGACGCTGCATGAATGGGTAAAGCGTGTCGAAGTCGATAAGGGTGTGCGCGAAGGCGTCACTACCAGCGAGGCACAGCGTGTGAAGGACCTGGAGCGCGAGGTCAAGGAACTGCGCCGGGCCAACGAGATTCTGAAGCTGGCCAGCGCGTTTTTCGCCCAGGCGGAGCTCGACCGCCGACTCAAGTCCTGAGGGACTTCATCGACAAGCACCGCAACACTTTCGGGGTCGAGCCGGTCTGCAAGGTATTGCAGATCGCCCCGTCGGGGTATCGAAGACACGCGGCGCTGCTGCGCGAGCCGCACAAACGCTGCGCCAGAGCGCGCCGCGATGATGTCCTCGTGCCGGAGATACAGCGCGTCTGGCAGGCCAACATGCAGGTCTACGGCGCCGACAAGGTCTGGCGGCAGTTGGCACGCGAGGGCACGGTCGTGGCGAGATGTACGGTCGAGCGCCTGATGCGCCGCATGGGACTGCGTGGCGTAATGCGCGGCAAGGTCGTGCGCACCACTATCAGTGACGCCAAGGCTGCTTGCCCGCTGGACCTCGTCAACCGGCAGTTTCGTGCCGAGCGCCCGAATCAACTATGGGTCTCGGACTTCACATACGTGTCGACCTGGCAGGGATGGCTCTATGTGGCCTTCGTCATCGACGTGTTTGCTCGTCGCATCGTGGGCTGGCGTGTGAGCAGTTCGATGCGAACGGACTTCGTGCTCGATGCACTGGAGCAGGCCCTGTATGCCCGGCAGCCTGAACGCGATGGGAGTCTGGTATGTCACTCGGATCGCGGCTCTCAGTACGTGAGCATTCGGTACACCGAGCGGCTGGCAGAAGCGGGTATTGAGCCGTCTGTGGGCAGCAAGGGCGACTCCTATGACAACGCCCTGGCCGAGACGATCAATGGCCTGTACAAGGCTGAGCTGATTCACCGCCGGGCACCGTGGAAAACCAAGGAGTCCGTTGAATTGGCGACGCTTGAATGGGTGGCCTGGTTCAACCACCACCGTCTGCTGGAGCCCATCGGGTACATCCCGCCTGCAGAAGCTGAGGCAAACTACTGGCGGCAACTCGCCTGTCAGGCCACCACGATGGCGGCCTGACTTAAACCAAACAGCCTCCACGAATCCCGGGGCGGTTCAGGCACGGTTCAGGTGCGACGTTGTCGCTGGATGCCTGTCCTTGCGTACCTAGCACTCGTCATCGTGCTCTGGCAATGGGCGCTGCTGACCGGGCTCGTTGTGACCTCTGTAGCATCATGGTTCGTCAAACTTATTGGAGTCGGACTGATCACGTTGTTCTACTGGGTGCTTTGGCCCGGGTTTGGCCTCTACACGACACGCGCACACGCTGCTGTGAAACGATCAGGGAGGGCGGTTGAACTTGCGGCGCGAAGCCTTGATCACAAGTCAGCAAGCATCTCCCCGCTACGGCGTCCTTGACGATTTGAACGAACGATTTCATCGCGTTCACTCAACGCCCCGGGAACATGCCGACCACATCGCAGCCCCTGTGCATGAAGCGTTTAATAAAGTGGCGACTTCAGATTTACTACAAGAGAACACTGAACACGTTGATGGGTAAGCATCCATGTCGGTTCATGCAACATCGTAATACGCTTGTTTCGTCGCATCGCCAAACAGGCACGATAGAAAGAATCGAAGACTTTTTCACCCCGAGTCATTGCGAGAAACGAATGATCATGCCATCAAAAACTCCAACATTTTCAGCGCGACTCTCCAGAAATCTTGTGTTCCCGCTACCACTAGACGTCGTCGATGTGCATGTGGGCCAAAGGCTTTTTTGGAAAGTCGCGAATGGTTCCGCCATTGCTACCAAGCGACCACAAGGCGTGCACCGAGGCCGCTATTTTTCAACGCGAGTTCGTTGCGTTCGCTCTGCCAATTCGCGCTTCAGCTTCGACAATAGTCGCGAAAACGTTTTCAAGCGTCATCGGCCTAACCACGCTGAACCTACGTAAGCTGCGAACTCATGCGGCGCGACTACGATAAGCCAACAGTCTGAGCGCGTTGAAGACGACCAAAATTGTCGAACCTTCATGAACCGCAACTGCCGCACCCATGCTCATGCCCATGATCGTGGCTGGAACCAGCACAGCCACAATGCCAAGACTCACGAAAACGTTCTGACGAATGATTGATCGAGTATGACGACTGAGTCCCACCGCGAATGGAAGTTGCTTCAGATCATCGGCCATAAGTGCCACGTCTGCGGTTTCTAGTGCAACGTCAGATCCCGCAGCACCCATGGCGATACCAACTGTTGAGTTGGCCATCGCGGGCGCATCGTTGACGCCATCACCCACCATCGCCACTTTTGTCTTTTCACGCAATTTTTGAATGGCGTCAACCTTGTCCTCAGGCATCAGATCGCCCCATGCCTCGTCAATACCGACTTGTTGTGCGATCGCGTTCGCAACCTTTTCATGATCCCTGAAATCATGATCATCCGGCTGATACCTAAATCACGAAGTTGTTGCAAGGCCTCCTTTGCCCCTTCTCTAGGGGTATCCAACAAACCGATGGCTCCCAAGTCGCGTGCCCCTTTACGCACAACCATCGTAGTACGACCAACGTCGCGTAACTTGGCAATGCTTTCACGAACTTCGGCACCCAATTCGGGAATACCGTCCACCCCAAACATTTCTGCCTTCCCGATCCATACAGTCTCGCCATTCAGCGTTGCGGTGACACCGCGACCGATCAGGTTGCTCAGCCCTTCTGCGGCAACCGGGGCAGTTCCGCCAAGGCGTTCCAATCCGTCGCGAGCGATGGCTGACGCAAGTGGATGATCGCTGAGCGATTCAACTGCCACAGCCGCTGTCAGTAGCTCTTTCTCCGTAGTGCCATCGGTTGGAACAACATCTGTGATGCGTGGTCGACCTTCAGTCAGCGTGCCTGTTTTGTCAAAGGCCATGGCGTTGAGCGAGCCCAACTCTTCCAGCGGAGCACCTCCCTTGATAAGCACGCCCGCTCGCGCAGCACGTCCAATTCCGGAAAGAACCGCACTAGGCGTGGCGATGGCCAGCGCACATGGACTCGCGGCAACAAGGACCGCCATGGCGCGATAGAAGCTATCTCGAAATGGCTCGTCCACTACTACCCACGCAAAGAGCAACAGAAAGGCAAGGGCCAAAACCGCAGGAACAAAAATGCGTTCGAACTTGTCCGTGAATCGCTGAGTTGGGGACTTCCGTGTCTCCGCTTCGCTGACCATTTTGACGACACGAGCAAGTGCCGAATCGGAGGACTTGCGGGTGACTTCAATTTCGATGCCCCCAGCGCCGTTGATTGTCCCGGTAAAGACTCTGGATGCAGAGTCAATGCTGTCCGGTTTGGATCGGGCAAGCCCGAGGTTTTCGACGGGGCGCTTGTCTACAGGAATACTTTCCCCGGTGACGGGCGCTTGATTGATTGCCGAGCTTCCTTTGACGATGAACCCGTCCGCTGGAAGCCGTTCGTTGGGTCGAACAATGACCACATCACCGACTAGTAAGTCTTCTACGGCAACGTCAAAAGTGCTTCCGTCTCTCCGAACAGTCGCTCTGTCGGGTGCTAGCTCAGCAAGCGCTTCAATCGCACGCTTGGCTCTGCCCATTGCAAAGTGTTCAAGCGCATGTCCCAAGCTGAAGAGGAACAGCAGTAACGCGCCTTCAGCCCATGAGCCCAGTGCAGCTGCTCCTGCAGCGGCAACTAGCATCAAGGTGTCGATTTCGAAGCGCTTGAGCTTGATGTTGTCGATCGCCTCTCGCAGTGTGTAGAACCCGCCAAAGAAATAGGCAAATACAAAGCACGCAAGTGGGAGCCAACCAGGAACACCTTGCATCAGCTTTGGGAGCATCACCCCGATCAGCAGAAGCGCGCCGCAGATCAAGGCAAAAATCATCTCGGTGTTGGCCCCGAAAAATCCTCCATGCTCGTGCTTATGGTCACCGCTTTCATCGCCCTGATGTTTGTGCCCCGGTTGACCATGTTCAGCGTCCGCTTGATTGCGCTTCTCCACAACGACGCCCATACCTGACAATGCATTGAGGATGGTGGACTCGTTCGTCAGCTGTCGGTCAAAGTCAACATGCACTAATCCATTGACGTTTGCGTCCGCATCAATCACGCCCTGGAGCAGGAGCAGTGAGTCTGCAACTGTTCGCGCCCGGCGAGCATTGTTAATGCCGTCCGTTTGCCATAGCTGATGTCCAAACCTTTCAGTGACATAAATACCAGCGGCTTGAGCAATTTCACGGATGCGTGCAAGACTTTGAACCTCAGGGTCAAAGTGGATGCACAGCTGAGGTGCTTGCCCTCCCACGCCAGGCTTCACGTGAGCACTATTGACGCCCTCTTTTCCGGATAATTCCTCAAGCAATCGCTTGACGAGAACATCTTGAATTTCGATACCTTGCGGCAAGAGAACAGGGATATCGAGGCTTGTTTTTGTTGACATGGTTTTACCTGGATAGGTCGGATTGATCCTTGAGTCTCTGAATCGCTTTCTCGAAATCGAGAGAACAAGGGCTGGATTTGGACAAGAAATGACGTATTGATCTCAACGTCGACAACTACTCAATACATCAAAAGTTGGGTTGTAGATGCTGGTCTGAACACCCATGACGCCGAGAACTGTATGAAAGTAGTTGTCATGGCTAATGCTCTTCTCTTTCATTTCCTTTTGGAGGCACTTTGGCGATATGCCAAGTTGAGTAGTCATGGGGGCAGACATCCAGAATATCCACGGAATTTTCTTTTGCTCATCAGGCGCAAGCGCGTACGGCAACCCATGCAAGTACAAATTGCCTTCACCAAGTGATTCTCCGTGGTCGGAGACGTACAACATTGCAGTGGCACTTGAGCCTGAATTGTCAGACAACCACTGGATTGATTGCGAGAGAAAATAGTCAGTCTCAACAATGCTGTTGTCGTATGCATTTTTGACTTCACCCTGTTTGCAAGATTGAAGTGCCGAGCTTGTGCATTCAGGCATAAACACCTTGCGCTCGGGACTTGACCGCCGGTAGTAGGCAGGGCCGTGACTACCCATTTGGTGGAGCACAACGACAGTTCCACGCTTCCTCGATTCTGCTGGCAGTGACTTGATTCTCTCAGCGATTCCCGAAAGCATGATCGTGTCTTGGCATGTCTCCAATTGAGCACAACTGGAATGCTCAGGCGAGGCGCTCGGTACGGCGGTTGGGACTCTTTTGCAAATACCTTTGCATCCTGACTGGTTGTCCAACCAAAGCACGGCAAGGCCTGCACGCTGCAAAACCTCAAGCAAGTTCTCGGTATCCTGACTTCTGGACAAGAACTCAGTTCTGCCTAGAGGTGAAAACATGCATGGCAACGATTCAGCGGTACTAGTTCCGCATGACCACGCGTTTGCGGCGTAGAAGATGTCATCTCTTCCCGACAATCGGGGCGTTGTGGGCCTTTCGTAGCCGTAGGCTGGAAAGCTCGCTGCTCGCGCCGTCTCTCCCACGATGAGAAACAATACAGGATCTTCATTGCGCTGATCTGCCACTGATACTCGAGCGTCTTGTCCCACTGGTAACAACTCTGAAGCGCTGAGACTCTGCGAACCCTTTATCGATTTTCCGAACGCGTACAACGAGTTAAACGGATTGATCAGATATCGAATTTTGGTGTGATCCCGCATGGTAGATGCCAACGGCTGAAATGCCATGAAGGTGATCGATACAACAAGCATCATTGAGCCAATCACTGTTCCGATATGCCAGACTAGAACTTGCCCAAATTTTCGGCTCGAGGTCTTCGTCCGCCAGATCCACCACAGCGGTGGGCCAGCCAACAAAAGCACGGTAACGAACAATCTCAGATTCAGAAGATCTTGAACTTCTTTGATGTCGGTTTGGATCGTATTGGTTGCCATTCCTGTGTCAATGACAACGCCGTACGTCAGCATGAAATGGCTTGACAATGCTGCGATCACAATGAACGCAGAGAGCACCAATCTACGCCACGGACCGAATGCGAAAAGGCTAAGCAAGGCTGTGTTGGCTGCGGCAATCGCAACGCAAAACGCAAAAATGAATGCAGTTCCACCGAGGCTTGATGTATCGACGATTTTTCCGAGCGCGATCCACAATGGCAGATTGCATACGGTTGCCAACCAAACTCCAACTCCGATATGAAGCGCCGTTGGCTTGCCACTGAGCGCAAACAGACTTTGCAAAACATTCGTGGTCATGAAGTTCAGAGTGAGCACCACAAAAGTGGCTGAGATGACGCAACGTGTGCTCGATGTCGACGGGAAGCGTCATGCTCGACGCTTCCCACGAGGTTTAAACGCTTGCCGATGCTTCAGAAGATTCCCTCTGCTCAGCAAATGCACGAGACCACGGTGATCAGAACATCCGACCGCGATACAGCTCCATACGGTCCTTGCGCTGTTCAGGTGTTTCGTTGAGATACTCGTTCTGCACCTGTTCCCGAGTTTTCGACGATGCACCAGATGACTCTGCGGGAGAATAGTTATTGCTCTTGAATGAATCCATTCCACCCTTCTTCACAAAATCAGCTGCCTCGGCTTGAACTTGCGCGCGAGACTTAGAGCCGCTTATATGGAAGCCTCCCGGATTACAAGTAACCTTTGTGCGTGAAGAATCAGGAGGCAGGGCTGCAGTCTTATATCCGGCCTGTTGTGCAGGCTGGTTGCCTGCTGGCCCTGATGGCATTCGCTGATGAGGCTCCCATCTAACACTCGAGCTAGATGCTCTTGGCTCTAATCGGAGTGTCCTCATCTCGGTCCGACCTGTCTGGCCCATCACACATTTGGGGTCGCTTGCTCTCCTTCAAAAACGTCAGATTCATAATCAATTCTTCGTGCTTTTCAGTGCGCGCCCTGCCAAGCTTGCGCGTTCCACGCCTGTCCCTTGGCAAGCACGGCCCAGATGGTCCTGGCCAGCTTGTTGGCAACAGCCGCAACCACTACGTTGTAGGGCCTACGCTTGAGCAACGTTTGCAGCCACGGCCAGGTGGATGCTTCGTGGCTTCTGAGCACAACAGATCTTGCCGCATGCATTAGCAGCGTTCGCAGATATGCGTCCCCACGTTTGCTGATGCCCATTTGCCGAACTCGACCGCCCGTGCCGCTTTGGCGTGGCACCAATCCGATCCACGCAGAGAATTCTCTGGCATCCTTGAACGCATCTGGACTACCCATGCTGGCAACAACTGCGGTTGCGGTAAGCAGGCCAATGCCGGGTATCTGAGCAACGCTCTGGCAATTCGGGGACTCACGCAGTTGCTGGGCAAGCCTGTGTTCGATCTGATCGATATCCTGGCTCAGTTGGGCAATGCGGCGCATTTGCTCGTTCAGACTCTCCATCAAGATCGCTGGCAGGCGCTGGGCTGCATCAACAAGCGCATCTGGCATTGCTTTGAGCAGCGCGCGATGGCCTTCTGGCAGCACAAGGCCGAACTCATAGAGAATGCCTCGTAGTTCGTTGGTTTGCATGATTCGGCTCTTCATGAGCTGCGCCCGAATCCGATGCAGCGACAACACAACCTGCTGCGCTTGAGTCTTCACTGGTACAAAGCGCATGCCCGGTTGCTGGCACGCCGTCCAGATCGCCTGTGCATCCGCGGCATCGGTCTTGTTGCGCTGAACGAACGGACGGACCTTGCGCGGGGAGATCAGACGCACTTCGTGCCCGAGTTGCGCCAGAGCGCGAGCCCACTCATGCGCGCCGCCGCAGGCCTCCATCACTACGAGTGATGGCTCGCGGAGAGTAAACCACTCGAGCATACGCGTTCGCTTGAGCTGCAGCCGTTCGATGCTACCGGTGCTGTGATCCACCCAGTGCAACTGGAATACCTTCTTGGCGGTGTCAACCGCAATAACTGTATGGTCCATGACAGTCTCCTGTGCAGTAAGACTTCACACACTGGCCCTGATTGGCGCAAAGCACAAGCCTCTCGGGAGGGAGGCTTCCATACCATCTAACACAACCAATCCACAAACCATGAGCAGATGATCGCAGCAGCCAAAGACAAGAGCGCTTGATGCGTGGCCAGTTGACGCTCGAATCGGATTCGCAGTTTGCCAAAGCCCGCAAACCAGCCATGCGTGCGTTCCACGACCCAGCGGTGTTTGCCCAGCCGCTTGCTGCTTTCAATGCCTTTTCGCGCAATGCGACTGGTGATGCCCCGCCGCTTCAGATAGTCCCTGCATCGTTGGTAGTCGTACCCCTTGTCTGCATGCAGTTTGCCAGGTCGCCGACGCGGTCTGCCGCTCAGTCCTTTGACGGCTGGCAGTGCATCCAGACACTTCTCGAAGAGCATCGAGTCATGCCGATTCGCTCCACTTACCAAGACCACAAGGGGCACACCTCGAGCATCTACGACGATATGTCTTTTGGAGCCGAGTTTGCCTCTATCTGTGGGGTTGGGGCCTGTTTCCGGCCCCCCGGGGGCTTGGAACCGATGAGCCATCAATGCTCGCCCGGCCCCAATCGATCTGATCGTATTCGCGCAGATGCTCCAGCATTGCCAGATGCAATTGCTGCCACACACCGGCTGCTTGCCACTCACGCAAACGTCTCCAGCACGTCATGCCGCTGCCGTAGCCCATAGACTGAGGCAGGTCCTCCCAAGGGATGCCTGATCTCAGAACAAAAATGATTCCTTCGAAGGCGGCCTTGTCGCTGACGGCGCGAGTGCGAGGACCTCCCTTGCTGGACGGGATGAATGGTGGGATCAATGGCTGCAGCTTCTGCCACAGCTCTTTGCTTACGGGACGACGGGCCATGAAGGCGCGAATTCTACTGGCGATTCGAGCTGCAATTCAGGTCGTGTTAGCGGCTCTTATCACTTTTGAAATGTTCCGGCACTACTTTGTAGCCCTTCTCCGAGTTTTCCGGATGCACGTAGCCATTGGCCAAAGCGCCACCTGCGGCGACGAAGGATGTGGCGGCCAGTGCCAAAGCGACGAATTTGGAGGTGCGGATTGTTCGCATGGTGAGTTTCCTTTCAATGGTGGTTTAAATCAGCTCGATGCAGGTGCTTTCGAGATGAATCCATTGTTAAAAAATCACCCTAACAAATCGCACACTGGAAGATGACATTTGTGCAATGAAATCCGCTCCGCTTTTCGACCTCAATAGATGGTTGGAGAGGTGCCAGGACAACCTCAAGACACCGTCTGAATGGGCGACATCACATGGACCTCGATGCAATCCAGGTACTCGAAAGCATGCATTGAATGATCATCGATTGCCAATTGTTGCGAGATGAAATTACTCTCGACACAGGCGATGGAGACATTGGTCATCAAGCTTTTTAACGCGAAAATTGATCAAAACGCGAACATCGGCCACCCCATGGATTCGCAAATTCCAACGAATCCATGGGGTGGCCGATGTTCACAGTGCCACGAGACATCGCTTTCTCAAAGCAATTTTGGAATCAACGTCCCCGAAATTGCATTTCGCTGGGAGTCGATGCACGCATTGCCGGTTACTTGGATGCGGTGCCACATTGGTTGCAAAATTTTGCTCCTGGCTGCAACGGTGTTTGACACTGAGCGCATACGGTCGGGACCACTGAAGTTCCACATTGCTGACAAAACCGAGCGCCTTGCTGAACTGAGGCACCACAGTTTTTGCAAGAGATGCCAGCGCTGCGACGCATCACCGAATCGTCGTTTCGGTAGTCGTTCCCGTATGAATGGGAACCATGGCCAGAGTTATGACCACCATGATGACCACCGCTCAACATTTTTTTGAAAAAACTCATCGACGCGCTCCTAGTTTCAGTACCCTGCGCGACACGGCGTGTCGGATGTAGGTTTGGTTGAACTTCAGCAACTCTTTCGAGTTACTGTCCAGGGCCTATCGTATTGACTCAATCCCGACAGAATCTCGGCACAAAAATGATATTTTTGTCATCTTTGGACATCGGCTGAAATGGAACTTTGACTAGAAAAAAATTTCACTACGAATCTGAGCATCTGCGATGCAGATGGCGCGCTGGCAAACTTCCGATATGGCAAACTCGGGGCAGCTCAGCTCAATACATGATCAGTCCACGATCATAGGGCTCGACGATGAGCTAATGAGTGCGATCAGGTGGCCGATGGTTCATCGGGCGACACTTGGGGCAGAATCAAACCGAATGTAGTGGTTCCGCCCTCAGATTGGGCAAAAACGGTTCCGCCATGCATCTTTGCAATGCCTTTCACGATGGCTAAACCCAGCCCGTGATTTCGGTCTACGTTGTGCCGAGAGGAGTCAGCACGATAAAACCGGTCGAAGAGATGCCGCAAATGATGCTGCTCGATGTCAACGCCTACATTCGTCACCGATAGGATCGCTTCGGTGTGCGCATTTCGAGAACTCTCGGCAATTTGAATGACAACGTTAGAGCCGCCTGTTGCATAACGAGTCGCGTTACTGAGGAGATTTGACACGGCCCGACGTATCAATGGCGCATCAATTTGAGCTTGCGCATCTCCACGAACTTCAATCGTCAAATCAGCATCCAAAGCAACTGCCTCATAGAACTCAACGACTTCATTCGCTACCGTAGCGAGGCTACACATTTTTGTTTCTCTTGCTCCTACGCCTCTATCGGCGCGAGAGAGGAACAGCATGTCACCCACAATTCCAGCAATGCGACGTAAGTCTTCGAGATTGGACTCCAGCACCTCGCGCATTTCTTCAACGGGACGTGGCTTTCGCAGCACCACTTCCGAGCTTGAAATCAAAGTTGCAAGTGGCGTGTTCAATTCATGCGCGACATCTGCGTTGAATGATTCCAACTGTCTGTACGCATCTGCCAGCCGATCGAGCAATGCATTGAATTGCGTGACGATTGGCAGTAATTCTTGAGGCAGACCACTGCCATCGAGACGGCGCTCAAAATCTTTGGCCGACAGCTCACTGATTTGTGTGACCAATGATTGGATGGGACGCAAACTTCCCCGAACCAGCAGCCCACCGAAAAATGACAGAAGCGTTGAGCCTGCAATCATTGAAATAAACAACGTCCACCCCAGTGCTCTCAGCAAAACATCATCGGGGCGTCGATCCATGACCAATGTTGCTACTGCGTCGTGCATATGGTCAGATTTGAGCGAAGCGATTTTCACGGGGAAAGTACGCTCCAGCGTGTGTTCACGGCTCAGACCGGGGATGCGACTGTCAAACAGATTGGCACCACTTGCATCGACAATTCTGATGGCGTAATCTGAATGCCCTGCCAAAAAGTCCGTCAACATGTGATCCAAGGACTTGTCTTTGTGTTCCACGTTGTCATCAGCCAGGACGTGAACCAACGCCTGCTGCTTCTGGTCCAGCATTTCACGTTGTCTGGCCGAGAGCGTGGTGTCAAAAACAAGATACACCACCGTTCCTACAGCGCCTAACCCAAGCAGTGATAGCAACGCCATCCAACGGGAGAGCCGTCGTCCAAGATGCGGAACGTCCTTAGGGAGACTCATGGTTGTGCTCGACTCTCCAGCACATAGCCCATTCCGCGCACTGTGTGAATCAGCGGGAAGTCAAATGGTTGGTCCACTTTCATGCGCAATCGTCTTACAGCCACTTCAACCACATTCGTTTCACTGTCGAAGTTCATGTCCCAAACTTGAGAAGCCAGCTCTGTCCGAGATAGCACCTCACCTTGCCGACGTAAAAGCAGTGCCAACAGATTGAACTCCTTGGCCGTCAAATCCAAACGAACACCGCCTCGCACCGCCTTGCGGCGTACCAGATCGACCTCCAAGTCCGATATTTTGAGCAACGTGGGTTCTGGCGATGCCTGATGTGTCTGCGCTCTTCGCATCAACACTTGTATACGAGCAACGAGTTCAGAGAATGCAAATGGCTTGATCATGTAGTCATCCGCACCGCTCTGCAGTCCGCGCACGCGATCTTCAACATCTGATCGTGCAGTGAGCATCAAAACGGGAACGACCTTTGACTGCCGCAACGCTGCAAGCACGGCAAAACCGTCAATTCCAGGCAACATGCCATCAAGCACGATGAGGTCATATTCCAACTCCATCGCCAAATGCAGTCCGTCAATGCCATTGGTTGCAACGTCGACGGTATAGCCTTCCTCTGCAAGTCCTTTTCGGAGGTACTCGCCTAATTTGGCTTCATCTTCAATTAGCAGCAGTCTCATGCATTGCATTTTCTCGGATTTGCATGAAATTGGAAGATTACAAATTTGTAATCTTCCAGTTGGCATTGTGTTCATTGCCAATTTCTAAAGTTTGTGCAATCGCACATTGAGCCATTCCTTGCGAAGGTCAACACATGTGCAGGTTGCGCTCCTCTTGCGCAGTTACCTGTGCAGTTGTTGTTTGCTTCGTCTGGACATCTCGCAGTTTTAAAAGCGGGCTGGAGGTTGTGCACCAAACCAGGAAATCAGGAGAAGCACTCATGCCTACCCCATCGCGTGGTCCCACCGGGGCACGTTCGTCGTATCGGAAAGCCAATTTCCTACTCTTTGGAATGTTGCTTGCGTGTTCATTTTCCGCTCGCGCGCAAACCGATGCAATTGCAACGCCGGAGGTCGTTGTTTCCAAGAAGGCACCAGCGTTGCAATCGAGCGCATCTACGACATTGTCGATGGCGTGGGACAAGGCGTTGGCGGCCAACCCCGGTTTGCAGGCAGCCAGATATGGCGTTGCTTCAACTGAGGGGCAATACTGCAAAGCAAAGTTCGTCCAAATCCCGAACTGTCTTTCAGCCAGGAAGATACGCGCTCCAGTTCTCGTACCACTACGATGCAAATGAATCAGCTCATCGAATTGGGAGGCAAACGAGAGGCGCGAATGCGGATTGCAGAGAGCGAGAAGGCATCTGCCAACGCCACTGTATTCGAGACTCAGGCAATGTTGAGGTTTCAGCTTGTGAGCTACTTCAATGAACTTCTGCTTGCCCAGCAGAGAGTTCAGTTTGCCTTGAAGACCTATGAACTGGCTAGTCTGGCGACTGATGCCGCCCAAAAGCGTGTTCAAGCGGGTAAGGTTCCCCCACTCGAAGCCAGTCGCGCTCAAGTCGCTCAAGCCAATGCAGACTTGGAGCTGCAGCAGTCGAAGTCGTCGATTGTGGTTACGCAGCAAAATCTTGCGTCTCTTTGGGAGGCAACGCTTCAGAGATTGGAGAGGCCGTAGGAGACTTCTCCGCAATGGCGGAAGCTCCCACAGCCGACCAAATCGAGACATCGATAGAAGAGTCGCCATCCATTGTTTTGGCCCGACGCGTTGTCGACCAAAGCAGAGCGATTTCGGAATTGGAGCGTGCCAAGAGAGTACAGGATCCCACTGTGAGCCTGGGGGTCAAGCGCGCCAGCGAAGTCGGACGCAACCAGATCGTTTTCGGGGTGAGCATCCCCTTACCACTTTTCGATCGCAATGCAGGCAACCAGTTGCAAGCGATAAAGCGGGTTGACCAAGCCGAACAGAAGCTGCAAGAGCAAAGGCTTCTGATTCAGTCACAAGTGTTCGCCGCACGTCAAAAATTGCTCAGCAGCAACCAACAGGTTTCACTGCTGAAGAGCCAAGTCATTCCCACTTCTCAATCGGCCTATGAAGTTGCCGTGCGCGGCTTCTCGCTAGGGAAATTCAGTTTCTTGGATGTCCTTGATGCTCAACGCACGCTGTTTGAAGGCCAACGCCAGCTACTTGATCAACTCATGGCATCGCATACAGCTCGTGCGGAAATCGATCGACTCCTGGGGTCTCATTTGCGAACCCTGCCACCAATGGAATTTGAACATGTCAGACAAAACTCAATTCGAATCATCTCTCTCCGCTCGCAAACACTGGATAGCTGTTGCAGTGATTTTGGCTTGTGGAATGGTTGGGGGGCGCTCATTCTTCGTCCTTCCGCCACCACTTCTACCTCGGCTCAAACTCCGACCGCAACAAGCCATGCCGACGCGCAATCACACAAGGATGGAGAACATCATGACGAAGAAGGTGTGAAGAAGGATGCGCATAAGGAATCTGATGGGCATGCCGACAAGGAGCACCACGACGAACAGGGCAAGAAGGCTGAAGCCGTGACCAACACGCAGAAACAGCCCAAGGAAGGGCATGAAGAAGAAGGACTCATCAAGCTAAGTGACGCTCAATCAAAGATGGTAGGAGTGACGCTCTCCAAAGCGGGCGTCGCGTCTGTTCGGAGAGAGGTGGTCCTTCCAGGAGAGATTCGGTTTGACGAAGACCGTACGGCCCACGTTGTTCCACGTGTGTCGGGTGTAGTCGCATCGGTTCATGCCCGGTTGGGCGAGCAAGTGGCAAAAGGCCAGCTTTTGGCTGTGATTCAAAGTCCGTCCGTTTCGGATCAACGCAGTGAATTGCAAACAGCGCAGAAACGTCTGGCACTGGCAAAGAATTCTTATCAGCGAGAAAAGCAGCTCTGGGAAGAGAAAATTTCTGCAGAGCAAGACTATTTGCAGGCTCGTCAAGCGTTGCAAGAAGCGGAAATTGCCGTAGCCAACGCTTCTCAGAAGCTCTCGGCCATTGGGGCGGGCTCTGGCGGAGCAAGTCGATATGAACTGCGCTCGCCCGTGGCAGGTATCGTTGTCGAAAAACATTTGACTGTAGGCGAATCCGTATCTGAAAGCACGGCCTCGTTCACGGTGTCTGACTTGAGTGCAGTTTGGGCAGAGATGAATGTATCTGCACCGCAGTTGCCTTACGTCCGCATCGGCTCACCGGTCACTGTGCGTGCCACAGCCTTTGACTCGTCCGCAGAAGGCAAGATTGCTTATGTAGGCACTCTGATTGGTGAGCAGACACGGACAGCTCCCGCTCGTGTGGCGCTCGCCAATCCACAGGGAGTGTGGAGACCTGGTCTGTTCGTAGAAGTGAAGGTATTGGCCGAAGAGTCGCAGGTACCTATTGCAGTCGAAACAAAAGCCATCCAACGACCAGACGGCAAGGAGAGCGTAGTGTTTGTTCCGGTTGAAGGTGGTTACAAGGCTCAAGTCGTGCAGTTGGGTCGATCGGACGGTAAAACCACCGAAGTCACTTCTGGTCTGAAGCCCGGACAGGACTATGTCAAAGATGGCTCCTTCATGTTGAAGGCCGAGCAAGGCAAGGCATCTGCCGAGCACGCGCACTGATCTGGAGTTCACATGTTTGAGCGAATCATCCGCTTTGCCATCGAGCAACGCTGGCTTGTACTCGTGGCAGCTTTTGCCATGGCCGCCCTTGGCGTGTTCAGTTATCAGCGTCTTTCTATCGATGCCGTACCGGATATCACCAATGTTCAGGTGCAAATCAACACGCAGGCTCCTGGCTACTCGCCCCTTGAGACCGAGCAGCGCATCACCTATCCCATTGAAACCGTAATGGCGGGTCTTCCGAATTTGGAGCAGACCCGCTCTATGTCCCGCTACGGTCTGTCCCAGGTCACTGTCATCTTCAAAGACGGGACCGACGTTTACTTTGCCCGTCAGCTCGTCAACGAACGCATTCAGGAAGCGCGGGAGAAGCTGCCCACGGGAATTTCTCCGAACATGGGGCCGATTTCTACGGGCTTGGGTGAAATCTACCTCTGGACTGTTGAGGCAGAAGAAGGAGCCAAAAAAGAGGACGGCACACCGTACACGCCGATGGATTTGCGTGAGATCCAGGATTGGGTTATCAAGCCACAGTTGCGCAATGTGCCTGGGGTCACAGAAATCAATTCGATTGGTGGCTTCTCGAAGGAATACCTCATTGCGCCAAGCCTGGACAAGCTCGCGTCCTACGGCATTTCGATGGACAAGCTGGTTACTGCGCTGCAGAACAACAACACCAATGTTGGTGCTGGATATATTGAACGCGAAGGCGAGCAATACCTCATTCGCGCTCCGGGCCAGGTGAATGGCATTGACGACCTCAAAGAGGTGATTGTTGGGACCGCCCAAGGCCAACCCGTTCGCATTCGTGACCTCGCAAATGTGGAGCTGGGACGTGAACTTCGCACGGGCGCGGCCACAGACAACGGTCGCGAAGTGGTTCTGGGAACCGTCTTCATGCTGATTGGTGAAAACAGTCGCAAAGTTTCCAAAGCGGTCGACGAGCGCATGGACTCCATCCGCAAGAACATCCCTGAAGGGGTGAAGATCGTGACGGTCTACGACCGCACCACGCTTGTGGAAAAGGCTATTGCGACTGTGAAGAAAAACCTGGTGGAAGGCGCGGCGCTTGTTGTCGTGGTTCTATTCTTGTTTCTTGGCAACATCCGCGCTGCTCTGATCACCGCACTCATCATTCCCTTATCGATGCTGTTCACCTTCACTGGCATGGTGCAGTACAAGATCAGTGCAAATCTCATGAGTCTTGGAGCCCTTGACTTCGGCATCATCATCGACGGTGCGGTGGTCATTGTGGAGAACTGCGTCCGTCGTCTGGCACATGCTCAGGAGCTCAAGGGCCGCTTGCTCACGCGCAGTGAACGCTTTCATGAGGTGTTTGCAGCAGCCAAGGAATCGCGCAGGCCATTGCTGTTCGGGCAACTCATCATCATGGTCGTCTATCTGCCCATCTTTGCACTGACGGGAGTCGAGGGCAAGATGTTCCACCCGATGGCGCTCACCGTCGTGTTGGCTCTTGCTGGTGCGATGATTCTGTCCATCACCTTCATTCCTGCAGCTATTGCGTTGTTCATCGGCAAGCGCGTTGCCGAGAAGGAAAACCGCCTGATGACGTGGGCGCGGAAGGCCTACGAGCCTTTGCTCTCGAACGTGATGCGTATGCCCGTGGTTGTGATTGCGACATCAATTATTGCAGTGGTGCTCAGTCTGCTGCTGGCATCTCGTATGGGAAGCGAGTTCGCACCCAATCTCAATGAAGGCGACTTCGCGATTCAGGCTCTACGTGTTCCCGGTACTAGCCTGACCCAATCGCTCGAGATGCAGATGCGACTGGAGAGCACCATCAAGGAAAAGTTTCCGGAGGTCGAGCGAGTATTTGCGCGAACCGGTACAGCGGAAATCGCATCCGACCCAATGCCTCCAAACATTTCCGATGGCTACATCATGCTCAAGCCACGCGAAAAGTGGCCTGATCCCAGTCGCAGTCGCGAGGACTTGTTGGCGGCAGTACAAGAGGTTGCCGACAGCATTCCAGGAAGCAACTACGAGTTCTCTCAGCCAATTCAGTTGCGATTCAATGAACTGATTTCTGGTGTCCGCAGCGATGTGGCCGTGAAGGTGTTTGGTGACGACATGCAGGTACTGGAGCGTACAGCGCAATCCATCGCGACAATGCTGCAGAAGGTTCCTGGCTCTTCAGAGGTCAAAGTGGAGCAGACCACCGGTCTGCCCATGCTTACCGTGCAAGTCGACCGCGAGAAGGCCTCCCGCTACGGTCTCAACATGGGTGACGTGCAGCAGACTATTGCAACCGCAATCGGAGGCCAGGAAGCAGGGACTGTCTTTGTAGGAGATCGACGCTTTGACATTCAAGTGCGTCTGCCAGAAGCGGTGCGCAATGACCTTGCTTCACTTGAGCGTCTTCCCATTGGATTGCCTCAACAGGGCGGAAGCAGACAAGGGTTTGTGCCACTCTCTTCAGTTGCCTCGTTCGAGCTATCACCAGGCCCGAATCAGGTAAGCCGAGAAGATGGAAAGCGGCGAATTGTTGTCAGCGCCAACGTTCGAGGCCGCGATATTGGCTCGTTTGTGGAGCAGGCCCAACGTGATCTGGATTCCATTCAAATGCCCAGTGGGTATTGGACTCGATGGGGTGGCACTTTCGAGAACATGCAGTCAGCACAACAACGATTGCAGATTGTGGTTCCTGTCGCATTGCTGTTGGTCTTCATGTTGCTCTTCGCAATGTTTGGCAATGTGCGCGACGGACTGATCGTGTTCACAGGAATTCCGTTCGCCCTCACCGGCGGTATTCTGGCACTGTGGCTGCGAGACATTCCGTTATCGATCTCAGCAGCCATTGGATTCATTGCGCTGTCGGGCGTCGCGGTACTCAATGGTCTGGTAATGATTTCATCCATTCGAGCATTGCGCGAAACGGGAATGGCCGTGCCCGATGCCGTGCACACGGGTGCGCTCTCGCGCCTGCGCCCAGTGTTGATGACAGCGTTGGTAGCGTCCTTGGGCTTCGTGCCAATGGCCATCGCCACTGGAACCGGTGCCGAAGTCCAACGACCGTTGGCCACCGTCGTGATCGGTGGGATTCTTTCGTCTACCGTACTAACTCTGCTGGTGCTTCCGTTGCTGTATCGATTGATCCATCGAAATGACCCCTCGGAAGAGGAACTTCCGAATGAAGCATCAGTAGCCTGACGATGCCTCCCCAAAGCCATGACCTCACAAGTCATGGCTTTTTTCTTCTCGCCCTCATTGCGAACTGCATTGCATGAATGTCATCTTCCTGTGTGGCTTTCGTCACCGTGACTTTTCAACAATAGACCCATCTCGAAAGCAACCGCATCGAGGTGATTTCAAACCAACTGAAAGGCACATGAATCATGCAAAAGACTCGCACTTCCATCCTGTTGTCCATGGCTTTCGCGGCGCTGTCGCTGACAACAATGAACAGCGCTTTCGCAAACAGCTACATTCATTCGACAAATACGGAGAAGGGATACGTTGTCTATCCTGAACACTTCAAGAGCGACAAGACGCGCGCACAAGTTCAGGCCGAAGCAGTTGAATTCGTGAAGAACGGTGGTACGGAAACGTTCCGCAGCCAAAACTACCCCGTTAAAGACACATCGCACGCATCGAACAAGACGCGCAAGCAAGTAACGGACGAATTTCTGAACGAAAGCCCAGAACAACGAAAATCCCGTCTTGAAATGTACCGTGGCTAAGCCCACTTACTCACCCGAAGTGTGTTTAGTCAACACGAGGCTACGTTAGGAGAGAAATCCCGTTGACTCAACCACAGTCTGCAATTTTTCGCTATTCGGTAGCAGTCGCCCATAGTGCAAAATGAGAAGATTGGACAAGTAAGGACACGGTTTCATGTCCCCATGGGGAACATCAATGTGAAACGTGTTCGTCCACGAGAAGATGCTGCCTCGACGCCCCCGCCATGCGCGTGCACAATGGCGCGGGTGATTGCCAACCCCAAGCCGCTACCGTCTGTGTCCGTATGGGCGCGCGAGGGGTCGGCACGGTAGAAGCGATCAAACAGACGGGGCAGGATTCTTGGGTCGATGTCCTGGCCCGTGTTTTCCACCGATACGGAGGTGGCGTGCACTGTGATTGAGATGCTGATCGTGACTTCGCCTGCATCCGACGCATGGCGCAAGGCGTTGGACAGCAGGTTGCTCACTGCTCTGCGGAACATCAGGCGGTCACCATTGAATCGCCCCGGGTTTTCTAGACACCTCTGAGCCTCAAATCTAAGGCCCAATAGGAGGTGCCATGAGTAAGCAAAGATATCCCCAAGAATTCAAGACCGAAGCGGTCAAGCAGATCACTGAGCGCGGCCATAAGGTGGCCGATGTTTCTGCTCGGCTGGGGGTGAGTCAGCACAGCCTTTATCAATGGATCAAGGCTCAACGAACGCCTGCCCATGATCGGCAGGCACAGGTGTCGCAAACCGAGGAATTGCGACGACTGAAGGCCGAGCTCAAACGTGTCACCGAGGAGCGCGACATCCTAAAAAAGGCCGCAGCGTACTTTGCCAAGCAGTCCGGGTGAAGTACGCATTCATCAAGCGCCATGAAGGCGAGTACAGCATTCGCCGACTGTGCAAGGCCATGGCCGTACACCCCAGCGGCTACTACGCCTGGAAGGTGGAGCCAATGAGTCTTCGTGCAAAGGACGATCAACGTCTGCTCGGCCTTCTCAAGCACGCCTGGCTCGAGAGTGGCGGCGTCTATGGCTATCGCAAGCTGACCATGGACATGCGTGATTTGGGCGAGCGCTGTGGCAAGCATCGCGTGGCGCGACTGCTCAAAATCGAGGGGCTGCGTTCACAGACGGGCTACAAACGCCGTGCGGGCATGCGCGGGGGCAAACCTGCCATCGTCGCTCCCAATCACCTGCAGCGCCGCTTCGCAGCCGCCGAGCCCAACCAAGCTTGGGTGACTGACATCACATACATCCGCACCCATGAAGGTTGGTTGTATCTGGCGGTGGTGGTTGACCTGTTCTCACGTCAGGTTGTTGGCTGGTCTATGGGCAGCCGCATCAATACTGGCTTGGTGCTCGATGCACTGTTGATGGCCTTGTGGCGTCGCAGGCCCAAGCTGCCTGTCATGGTGCATTCGGATCAGGGCAGTCAGTTTACTGGCCATGACTGGCAGGACTTTCTGCGTGATCACAACCTTGTCTCCAGCATGAGTCGTCGCGGCAATTGTCACGATAACGCGGTGGCTGAGAGCTTCTTCCAGTTGCTCAAGCGCGAGCGTATTCGTCGCCAGATTTACTCGACGCGCGATGAGGCCAGGGCTGATGTCTTCAACTACATCGAGATGTTTTACAACCCGAAAAGGCGTCATGGCACCGCCGGAGATATCTCTCCGGTAGAGTTCGAAAGACGGCATTCCCAACGGCTCAACAGTGTCTAGGGAATCCGGGGCGATTCAAACCCGCATGGATGCTGGAGCCTTATTTACGACTATATTCTAACGCTCATTAAAATTTTTACGAGTTATTTGTAGGTTTTACGAGTTTATTCTCTCCAAACACAGAGCGTTGGAGCGGTTCACCAAGTCGTTGGCTCAGCCAACTGATGCCACTGGACGACTTTCACACAGTTATCAAAGAAGCCCTCATGGAAGGTAATCGCCGGCTTTCGGCCAGATCCTCTCTCCTTGATGCTGTCCTACAAGTGGCGACAGGAGGCTGGGACCCCAGTGATACAGACACCATCAATGAAGCAAGTGTCAAAGAAGCGTACGACACAATTCTTGCGCTGACGAGAAAGAACTTCGGCACGTTCGTCCACTTCTATCGAAAAGAGATCAAGAATCCTTTGCTCGGAAGCGGGGAAAGAGGCACCTTTTCCACAGGAGTGCCCCCATTTTTGGAAGCTGCCCAGCAGATAGTGTCCGAAAATGCGCGCCCGCGACTTACAAAGTTGTTGCGACTGCATTTGGGTGAGGCACTCAACGCGTCCCCTACCGCTCTCGAACAGACCTCGGATACCAATCTCACAGGTACTTCTTGAAGCTCCCCGCCGTCAGGCTCACCGCCAGCCCCAGCAACGCTGCGCTGGGCAACAGAATCACCAGCGGATGCACCGAGATTGGCAGCGCCAGGTATGTGACCCAAGGCAGCACGGCCAGCGGCATCAAGCTCGCTTTCGCGCGGTGGTAGATGAAGCCGGATTCCCGGCCCGCGCCGAAGCGGCGCACGTCACGCCGCACCAGGCCATCGATCAAACCGACAAAGGCCGCCGTGAAGATCAGCGGCAGCGTGAGAGCCAGCACCAGCAGCCGCACGAGGAAGGTCAGTGTCGTGAAGGCCGCGGCGATCAGATAGCTCTCGGTCCAGACATAGACTTGACTGATGAAGTACCGGAAGTTCCGTGTGGGCCCTTGACTGGGCGCGCGAGCGCGTTCGGCGGTCTGGCTCATCCGCTCCAGCAATCCCGAGCGCACGAACACCCATTCGTACCCGGTATCCACCAGCTCGTGCGCCGTGCGCCCCGGCTCCTGGACCACGACGCTGCGCGTGAAGTGGTTGGACAGGTGCCCCAACTCGTACTGCAGCATTTGCTGGGAGTGCCGCCAGCCCTGATCCTTCCAGAACAGGTGCATGCCCACGCACTCCACCACGATCGAGAACAGCAGCGAGCCGATCAACACCCCGAGCAGCCGGAACGGCAATGTGATGGCACCAATGATCAGGCCCTGGCGCTCGTTCTGTTCCCGCTGTGCGGTGGCGGCGGCATCACTCATGGTGCAGCCTCGTTACCGGCCGTGTCACCCGCGCGGGAGGCGGTGGCAGGCTCGCCAGTGGCTACTCCATCAAGCAGATCGTCGGGCAAAGCCGCATCCTGCAACGCAGGGGAACTGGTGAACACCCACCATTGGGTCGCATCGGTGTAGCTCTGGCGCATGTAGCCGGCGAGTTGCTGCAAGTCCCGCGGCATCACTTCATCTGGATCGGGCGCGGGCAGCGGCATCCTGATCTTCCAGAGCTGCCCGCCCTGCAGGAGCGCAAAACACTGTCCCTTGGGCAGGCCGACGATGTGCGGTGGCTCGATCATCGGTACGCTGGACATGCTGATGCGGTCCTGGGTGTTTGATGTGAAGTCTGTTGCGCCACGGATGTCCGAGCTGTCGGTCGCCCCAGAAACGATGGTGGTGGTATAGACCTCGACCTTGGGCAGTTGCCGGGTCAGCAGCTCGGCGGTGGCCGTCTCCCGGACTCGGAGCATGAACAGGTTGTTGAAGTTGCCGATCACCTGACCGGCCTTCGCGCGATTGCCGATGCGAGCTTCGATGTCGGAAAGCGTCTGCGTGTAGGCGGTGACCTGGATGCCGGCGCCGCCGCCTTTATTGATCATCGGGATGAACTCGTCGCCCATGAGTTCGTTGAATTCATCCGCATGAACGTTGATCGGCACCCGGGCGTCCGCGGATGCCGATGTCGACACGTTTGGCAGACCGTCGTCGATCCCGTGCTTGTAGATGTGCCCTGCGACCGACACCAGATCGGAGAACATGGAGTTCCCGACTGCTGCGGAGACCTCGGCGTCAGACAGCGCATCCAGCCCCACATAGACCACGGCGCGCTTTCTGATCACCTGCATCCAATCGAAGATCGGGCGGGGGTCGGCCAGGTCGGAATAGTTCGGCGCCAGGAGTTGCGCGATCTTGCCGCTGGTGAGTTTTTCCAGCAGCGGCAGCAACGATGCGACGATCTTGTCGAAGTAGGTCTTGTCGTACCGGACGGCCGAGCGCAGGCCGTCCAGCACCGGGTCGTAGTTGCGCGCCTGGGAGAGGTACTGCTCCAGTGCCACCACGCGCTTCTCGCGCCCGATCATGTTGCGCGGGATGTTCTTGTCGTTGATGCGCGCCTCGAGCTGGACGATGACCTCCCAGGCCTTGGGCTCGGTCTTCGCGAAGTAGTGCTGCGCATACTCGATAAACAGCGCATCGATGTTGATGACGTGGCGCTGGATCAGCATGTAGTCCGGCCGCTGTCCCAGTTCCACCAGGGCGCGCGCGATGATGTTCACGAAGCGCCAGGCGAACTCGCGGAAGGCCGCGCTGTTGCCTTCGCCGGAAAGCTGGCCCGCGATACGGGTGGCAACCTCGCTGATCCGACCAAAGCGCCCCACGGCGTTGTAGCGGGCAGAAATCTCCGGCCACCCCAGATGGAAGATGTAGAACTCGCTCTCGCGGCCTGCACGCTTGGCCTCCACGTACATGCGCTTGAGCAGGTCGGCATCGCCCTTGGGATCGAAGACGATCACGACCTCGTGTTCGCCTGCGGCGTTCCTGCGGCGAATGTCCTGGGTGATGAAGAGCTCGGCCAAGCGGGTCTTACCCACCCGCGTCGTGCCCAGCACCAGCGAATGCCCGACGCGCTCGCCCAGGGGCAGGCCGACGTCCACTTCCTCGGGCTCGATGCCGTGCAGCCGCGGCAGCCCGCCCACGGGCGGCAAGGGACGCACGGGATTGAAAGCCAGATCCCAGCCCGTGAGCTTCGGTAGGTGCGAAAGCGGAAACGGCGCGAACTCCAGCCGCTCTTCCAGGCGCCGCGCGAGCCGATAGGCCGGCGTCGGCTCGACGTAGCGCCGGAATTCGGGCCGATAAGTCTGCGTCAACCTATGGGTGTGCTTCTGCTCCCACAAGAAGCCGCGCCCGATAAACAGGCGCTGCTGGCTGACCGGCACGTCGCGGCTGGTCATCACGTAACGTGGCAGGCGGCGGATGTTGCGCCGGTAGCGCAGGATCACGCGGGCATCGCGGTAGCGGATCGCGCCGTAGGCACTGAACGCCAAGGCGCTGCCGACGCCCATCGCCGGACTCAACGCGAGCGACCACGGGGCCACCAGGGACAGAAACGCGGCGCCCGCACATGCCGCCACGGTGTATAGCTCCACCGCGGGGCGTAGCAGAACCTCAACCGGTTGTTTCCCCGACATGGCTTCATTGCTCGATGCCGGTCGCCGTGATCAGCACCGGGTAGTGACGTAGGCCCAGGCGCTCGGCCAGGTCGTCGCCGGTCGCGGGTGCCAGTGGCACGCCGGGCGCTAGCGCACGCAGGCGCGCCAGGGCCTGCGCCGTCTCGACGTTGACCACCAGGCCGACCGCGCCACGCCCGCGCAGCGAAGCCGCATGACGGTGCAACCAGGCCTGGGAAACCTCGTCGTCGCCAACGACCACAAAAGGCCGCAGGCCCGGTGCCTCGATGACCCGCCGCGACACCGTGCCGGGCGTGAGCTTGGCACTGCGCACCGGCAGCATCGCAGCCTCGTCAGCAGGTGTTGCGGGAATCTTGGGCGTCGGGATGGGAGGCCGTGCCGCGCTGTTGCCGCGCGGTTGAAGGTTAAGCGCATCGTAGTACGGCAGCGCCGAGGTGCCGCCACGGTCTTCCACCACGATCAGCGGCTCGGCGGCGTTCGTGACCAACGGCAGAGCCGCCAGCAGCATGAGCAGGCCCCTCAACGTGAGATTGGCTGGATGGGAATTCTTCATCGTGAAGTCTCCTGGCGCTGGGCAAGCGCCGTGACGGCTGGGCGCGTGCCCTGCACGCGGGCGAGGTGCCGGGATACGCTGTGCCGATACCGCGCGGCGGGCTCGCCCCCTGCGGGCGGTGGTAGCGGCCGATCGCCTGCAGCCAGTCCTCGCCGGGCGTGTGCTGTTCGCGGAGGATGTCGGCGGCGATGGCGAGGTTGCGGTACGGGTCGAGCAACTCGCACGGGCTGGTGAAACGGTGCTTCTGGTAACCGAGGTTGATCTGCCCCAGGCCTGCGTCGATGCGTGTGTGCGGGATGGAGCGCATCGCCTGCTGCAGGCCGGTGCAGGCTTCGGCCCGGGTGGCGAAGCGGCGCGACTCGCCGGCGACGTTGATGGACCACGGCCATGGGACGACGCGGCCGCTGCGCCGAATCCCGCTCTCCTGCAGGGCCACGGCGTAGAGCACGGTTGAAGGGATGCCGGCGCGCTGTGCGGCGAGCTGGTAGGCCGGCGGCGGAATCTCCTGGGCATGGACGGCGCCGACGTACAGGCCGATCATGAGCAGCAGCGCGCGCAGTCTCCACGAGACAGACACAACGATCAGGGCTGACGCTGCCATTGGCCGTTCACCTCACGCACGACCGCCGGCAGGTCGCCAGGCAGGCCCAGCGACAGCCAACGGCCGCCGTCGTGGTTGAGCGTGATGCTGCCGCTGCGCACCCGTGCCGGGTCGATCTGCGCACGTTTGGCCCAGTCGCGGATGCGCGCATCGTCCTGGCGGCTGCCGACCATGTACAAGTCGAGCTCGGCACCCGAGGTTTGCAGGCGCTGCACGAGCTGCCCGCAAGGCGCGCAGCCGTCTTTGACGAAAACGGCTGTGCGGCCACTGCCGCGCACGGCGCCTGCGCCGGGCTTGTCGTCAGGCAGGTTCACGCGCTGCATACCGGGGTTCAGGCGCAGCCAGGCCTCGTCATAGGCGCGCTGGTACGCGAGCAGCTTCTCGACGCGGCGCGCTTCGGCCTGCACCTGCAATTGCGCGTAGCGCCGCCGCTCTTCATCCGAGCGGGCCTCGACGCCCAGCGCGGAAAGCGGGTCCAGGTTGGGCGAATAGATGCCGAGCGGCCCCTCCATCAGTTCGCGGTAGCGGGCGAACTCGTCGTCGCGCAGGCCCCATTCCTTCGCCAGCCTTCCATCGCGGCTGTGCTCGATCTGGGTCTGGCTGGTGCGAGGCGGCTGGATGTTGGAAGCTTGCTGGCGCGTCTGCTGTGCAGCCGCCGGCAGGTGAAGCGCCGCGAGCAGCGACACGATGAGGATGGGGTGGCGTTTCATCGCATGGCCTCCTCAGGGAATCGCTAAGCGGCGGATCTGCTCGCCGGCCCGGAACACGGCGGTGTTCCCCTCGATGGCCTGCACGCGCCAGGGGCCGACGGTATCGCCCGGCAGCAGCACCTGAAGCTGGTCGGCGGTGAAAGCGCCGGTCGCTGGCGCAACGGACACGCTGCGCTGGCCGGCGCGCAGTTCGGCGCCTACCACGCGGAACGGCAGCGGGAGCGGCTCGGGTTTGGAAGCGGCGGGCCTGCTTGGCGATCGCGACTGCGCAGGCGTAGCGGCACGGGCTGTCGCCTGACGCGCCTTGATCTGCTCGACCTCCGCGCGCAGCGCCTGAAGATCGTCCGTGGCGGCGTGGCCGCTCAGGGTCTGCTCGACCTGCGCCATGCGGTCTTCCAGAGCCTGGCGGGTGTCTTGCAGTCCTGCCGCCGTCGCGGCCGCTGGCCGCTGCTGCATGCTCTCGGTCAGACCGGCCACCTGCGCTTCGAGGCGCTGCAGATCCGAATCGACCCGCTCCCGGTCGGCCAGGTCGTTCATCGCCTGAAAGCCCAGGAACACGAAAACGCTGAGGCAGGCCAGCCAAAGCCAGAGCAGGCTTTGCACGACCACGGCGGCAGTCGTGCGCCGGGAAGATTGTGGGGCGGTGTTCATGGCTGGCCTCCCGCGAGAGGGAAGCTCTGCACCGTCTCGGCGGCAAACGGTTCGGCACCTGGTGCGACCCTGGCGTCGCCTGCGCCCCCCTCGAAGCAGACTTGGCGCGTGCGGTCATCCGCGTGCAGTTCCCAGGCCGGCCCGGCCAGGATCAGCAGTGCATCGCGCAGGCTCATGGGGCCCAGATGCAGGTGCGCGGCCGGCAGCGGCAGCGCGTACAACTCGATCACGGCATGCGTCGTCTCGCAAAGCTGGTAGCCGCTGCGTTTGAGCACATGCCGCAGCCCGTCACCGACCGTGGTGCGGGCGTCCTCCGGCATGGAGACATCGACGGTCTGCAACAGCAGGTCGCGCTGTGCCGCCATCGGTGCCAGCTCGACGAGGGTGTAGCGGCCATAGCGGACGACCGGAATGAATTGGGGCGCCTCAGGCTCGAGTACGGGCGCGGCTGCCTCGATGGCGTCGGGCGTGAGCGGCGCGGTGGTGGTCGCGCAGCCGCTGGCCAGGGCTGCGGCCAGCAGGCCGGCACCGACCAGACGCCGGGATACATGGATTGCGAGCATGGCATCGACTCTTCTGTTGCGATGCCGATACCTTGGCTGCGCAGTGCTGTGCGGTCAGCCAGGAATGAGAACTGGGGGCTGCCCGCTTTTAGCGAGGCTGGGTAGTGCTTATCCGCGCATAGTTATGAAAATATTTCGCGTTATAGGACAATAAATGGTACATTGCGCGAATTAATTGCAATCTATCGTCCTGACCATGCCCCAACATCTTTCGGATGTCCTGGACGCCTGCGAGCGCATGGGCAAGCTAAACATCCGCACTGGCGACCTGCGCGCCAGGTTGGCCGATGCCAGCCCCGAGGCACTGCGCAAGGCGCTGTATCGCCAGCAGCGGGCTGGGCGATTGGTGCGCCTGTCCCGCGGTTCGGATCATTGGCTGATCGTACCGTTGCAGTACGCGGCGACCGGAAGCCCACCCCTGGAGACATGGCTCGACGCCTACCTGCGCAAGACCCTGAAAACGCCGTATTACGTCGGACTGCTCAGTGCAGCCGAGGCCTACGGCGCCTCCCCGTATGCCGTCATGGTCACGCAGGTGATGGTGGAAACCAAGCGCCGTCCGATCACCGTCGGTCGACATGAACTCGTCTTTCACACCTGCGCACGCATCGAAGCGATGCCGACCCGATGGCACGACAGCGCCGATGGCCGCTTCAGGGTCAGTACGCCCGAGCTGACCGTGCTGGACCTGATCCAACGCGACAGCACGCTTGGCGGCATGAGCCGGGTGCGGGAAGTTCTGAGCGCGCTCTGGCCCCATTGCGAGCAAGAAGGTCTGACTCAGGCGCTGGACGCCATGCAGAGCGTGCCGGTGGCACAAAGGCTCGGCGCGCTGTTGGCGCTCGACGAACAGGCCAGCCTGCTGGCGCCGCTGTCGAATTGGCTGCGGGACAGGCCGATGCGGCTGATCGCGCTCGAAGGCGCGCTGCCCCAGCGTGGCGAACGCGCCGACAACACTAACGCGGATTTCAAGGTCTGGGTTCCGCCCCAGCAAGGAGCCAACACATGATGCAGCAAACCCACCTGACGGCATGGCAGGCCCATGCGCCCTGGCCCAAACGCAGCCAGATCGAGCAGGACCTGCGGCTGTCGCGCGGCGTGGCGGCGATCTTCGGCGACGAGGTGCTACGCGAACACCTGGCGATGCGCGGCGGCACGGTACTGCACAAGGCGCATCTGGCGCCGGCGGCGAGGTATTCGGAGGACATCGACCTGGTGCTGGTCAAGTCGATGGACACCGACACGCTGGACGGCCACCTGCGCCGGGTGCTGACGCCCGTGCTGGGGCTGCCCAGCGATTCGCTGATTGCCGATGCGTGGCTCGCGATCCGCAACGTGCTGCGGCCCTCGAAAATCCTGCGCACCGCCTACAAGTTCATCCCACTGGGCCTGCAGCGCGAGGAAACCATCAAGGTCGAAGTCAACCTCAACGAAAGCGCCTCGCTCTATCCCCTGGTCGATGTGGCGCTGGACGTGCTCGACGAAGACGGCGACCGCATGCAGGCCACGGCGCGCTCTTACGACATCAACGAGATGCTGGGGACCAAGACGCGCGCCCTGATGCAGCGTGAGCAAGGCCGCGACCTGTTCGACCTGGTGCATGCCTGGCAACTCGGCGAAGCCGGCAGCACACCGTATGCGGTCGATGGCGCTAAGACGATGCAGGCCTTCGTCTGGTATCTGGAGCAGGAAGGCACCCACTTCAGTGCGCAAGAGGCCAACGCGCACCTCGACGTGCGCCTGGGCAAGGCAGGCTTTCGCCGCGATATGGACACGCTGCTGCGGCCTGGTCTGCCGGCCTTCGACGTGGATCGGGCGGGCGAGATTGTGCGCGAGGCGTATTTCCGGCATCTGCCGTAATCTTACTGTGTCATAAGTTTCATAGTTCGATCTTCTCGACTTCGTGCAGGAGAATCGATGAATGCAGCCGAGCGCTTTGATCTCTACCTTGCACACCTGAGCGAAGGTGAGCCTGGGGCCTTCGGCCCTCTTTTTACTACGCTGACGGTTCTCAGATCGCCGCTTGATTGACGCGCCGGCTCAAGGCTTCGGCATTTTCCTTGCGCTCGCTGTAGCGGTCCACCAGGTACGGCGCCGCATCGCGCGTGAGCAGCGTGAACTTCATCAACTCTTCCATCACATCCACGATACGGTCGTAATAGGCCGAGGGCTTCATGCGTCCTGCTTCATCGAACTCCTGGTACGCCTTGGCGACCGAAGACTGGTTGGGGACGGTCAGCATCCGCATCCAGCGGCCCAACACGCGCATCTGGTTGACGGCGTTGAAGGACTGCGAGCCCCCGACACCTGCATCACCGCCAGCGTCTTGCCCTGAGTCGGACGCACCGCGCCGACCGACAGTGGAATCCAGTCGATCTGGGTCTTCATCAAGCCGGTCATGGCGCCGTGGCGCTCGGGCGAACTCCATACCATGCTTTCGGCCCATTGCACCAGCTCGTGCAGTTCCCTGACCTTCGGGTGATCGTGAGGCGCATCGTCCACCAGCGGCAGGCCCGAGGGGTTGAACATCCGTGTCTCACCGCCGAGCGCACGCAGGATGCGCGCCGCTTCTTCGGCCGCCAGACGGCTGAACGAGCGTTCGCGCAGCGAGCCGTAAAGCAGCAGGAAGCGGGGCGCGTGCGTGGCACGTTCGGGCGCCAGCAGCCGCTGGGCATCGGGTTGCTGGAACAGCGCGGTGTCGAGATTGGGCAGGTCGATTCTGGATTCAGACACGGTGGCCTTCCGCATTCACCACGGCTTCGCCGTCTTCCTTGTTGAACGCGCCGCGCTGGGGTTGCGGCAGGATGTCCAGCACCGTTTCCGAAGGTCGGCACAGGCGCGTGCCCAGCGGCGTGACCACGATGGGCCGGTTGATGAGGATGGGATGATGGAGCATGAAGCCGATCAACTGCTCGTCGCGCAACGAAGGATCATCCAGGCCGAGTTCGGCGTAGGGCGTGCCTTTCTCGCGCAGCACAGAGCGTACTGGTACGCCCATCGCAGCGATCAGTGCTATTAGCGTCTCTCGGTCGGGTGGCGTCTTCAGGTACTCGATGACCGTCGGCTCCTCGCCGCTGTTGCGGATCAAGGCGAGTACGTTGCGCGACGTCCCGCAGGCGGGGTTGTGATAGATGGTGATAGGGCTCATGACATTGCCTCGGTTCAGGGGTTCGTGGGATTCGTAGGGTTGGCGGAATACATGCGGGTTCCTGTGAACCGCCACCGGCGGCCCAGCCACAAGGCGACATGTACCAGCCCGATGAGCACCGGCACTTCCACCAGCGGCCCGATCACCGTGGCGAAGGCGACCGGCGAGGCCAGGCCGAACGACGCGATGGCCACGGCGATGGCCAGCTCGAAGTTGTTGCCTGCGGCGGTGAAGGCGATGGCGGTGGTGCGCGGATAGTCGGCCTGGATCAGCCGGCCCATGAAGAAACTGATGAGGAACTGGATCACGAAGTAGAGCGCCAGCGGCACGGCGATCTTCAGCGCGTCCAGCGGCAGGCGCACCACGTCGGCACCCTTGAGGCTGAACATGGCCACGATGGTGAACAGCAGCGCCGCCAGCGTGATGGGACTGATCCGCGGCAGGAAGGCACGCTCGTACCAGTCCTCGCCCTTGCGCCGAATCAGCGTGCGCCGGGTAAGGAAGCCGGCCAGGAACGGAATGCCCAGGTAGATCAGCACTGCCTCGGTGATCGTCCAGAAGCCGACGTCGATGACGCTGCCTTGCAGGCCGAACAGTGGTGGTAGCACCGACAGGAAGAACCAGGCGTAGGTCGAGAAGAACAGGATCTGGAAGATCGAATTGAAGGCGACCAGCCCCGCGACATACTGGTTGTCGCCACGCGCCAACTGGTTCCACACCAGCACCATGGCGATACAGCGCGCCAGTCCGATCAGGATCAGGCCGGTCATGTATTCCGGCTGGTCTCGCAGGAAAATCACCGCCAGCACGAACATCAGCACCGGCCCGATGATCCAGTTCTGCACCAGCGATAGCAGCAGCACGCGCCGGTCGGCGAAGACCTCGTGCAGCGTCTCGTAGCGCACCTTGGCCAGCGGCGGGTACATCATCAAGATCAGGCCGATGGCGATCGGGACGTTGGTCGTGCCGATCGAGAGCGCATTCAGCGTATCGGGCAAACCGTCGAAGAGCGTGCCCAGGGCGACGCCGAGCGCCATCGCGGCGAAAATCCAGACGGTGAGGTAGCGATCCAGGAAGGACAAGCGTGAGGGAGGATTCGGCATCGAATGTCCGTTTTGGGGGCTATCTAGATTCATGAGGTTTTCCAGTTCGCCAAAGCCCGCAGACGCTCCACCCCCACCGGCTCCTCGGTCAGAAGAGGCACGACGGCATGGCGTCGGGCATGCCGCGTGGACACGGCGTCGATTTCCTGCAGCTCGTTGCGCGCGCGCTGGCGCAGCAGCGGGGAATGTGGGTGCGCGGCTGCCACACTGTTGTTGACGACCCAGGCCCAAGGCTCGATACCCGCGCGGCGCAGGTCGTCTTGCAGGTTGGCAGCTTCCAGCACGGGCGTGGTTTCGGCCAGGATGACGATGAGCACCTTGGTCTGCTTCGGGTCTTGCAACTGCATCATCGGCGTCGTGAAGTGAACGCCCGTCTCACCCATCTGCCGGGCGATGTCGCGGTGGTAGGCGCCGGTGGCGTCGAGCAGCAGCAAGGTGTGACCGGTGGGCGCGGTGTCCATCACCACGAACTTCCTGCCCCTTCGCGGATGGCGCGGGAGAACGCCTGGAACACCGCGATTTCCTCGGTGCAGGGCGAGCGCAGGTCTTCTTCCAGCAGCGCGCGGCCTTCGGCATCGAGCTGCGCGCCCTTGGTGTCCATCACATGCTGGCGATAGTGCGCCGTGGCCTCCTGCGGGTCGATGCGGCTGAGTGCCAGATTGGGAAGGGAGCCTTCCAGCGTATCGGCCAGATGCGCGGCCGGGTCGGAGGTGGTCAGGTGGACGGGCAGCCCCCGGCTGGCCAACTCTACAGCGATGGCGGCAGCCAGCGTGGTCTTGCCCACGCCGCCCTTGCCCATCACCATGACCAGCCCGTGTCCATCGACGGCGATCTCATCGACCAGGGTGGACAAGTCTGGCGCATTGATCCGGGTAGGCAGCTCAATGGCATCGGCGCCATGCGTGGCGTCGGTATCAACCAGCAGGTGGCGCAGGGCATCGAGGCCCACGAGGTTGAACGGCTTGAGCGCGATCTGATCCCGAGGCAACGCCTGGAGCGCCTGCGGAATGGCGACAAGTGTGGCCTGCTCTCTTTTGTAGATGGCGGTGGCCAGGGCATCGTTTTCAGCCTCGCCGGCGGGGAAGACGCCGTTGATGACTAGGTGTTGCTGCGACAAGCCGATGGCGGCCAGCTCTTCATGGGTGCGTGCCGCCTCGCGCAGTGTGGGGCGCTGCGCACGGGCCACCAGCACCAGGCGGGTGCGCAAGGGATCGGCCAACGCCTCTACCGCAGCCTTGTACTGGCTGCGCTGCTTTTCCAGCCCCGCCAAAGGGCCAAGGCACGACGCATCGCCCTTGTCCGCTTCGAGAAAGCCGCTCCATGTGCCCGGCAGTTGCAGCAGGCGGATGGTGTGGCCGGTAGGCGCCGTGTCGAAAATGATGTGTTCGTAGTCCTGCGTCAACGCCGCATCGGTCAGCAGCGCCGTGAACTCGTCGAAGGCGGCGATTTCCGTGGTGCAGGCGCCCGACAGGGATTCTTCGATGCCGCGCACCACGTCGTCGGGCAGCACGCCCCGCACCGGCCCGGCGATCCGTTCACGGTAGGCCTGTGCCGCAGCCTGCGGGTCAATTTCCAGCGCCCACAGGTTCGGTACGGCAGGAATCGCCGTGATGCGGTTGCCAATCGTCTCGCCGAACACCTGCCCCACGTTGGAAGCCGGGTCGGTGCTGACGAGCAGCACGCGCTTGCCCTGGGCCGCCAGTTGCACGGCCGTTGCGCAGGCGATGGAGGTCTTGCCGACGCCCCCTTTGCCAGTGAAGAAAAGAAACCGGGGCGGTTCGGTCAGAAAGTGCATGTAATCCCCTTGTTCAGCAGCAGCGGCTATCAGGGCCAGAGCAGCAAGCGCCTTGGGCTGGGCGGCTTCGGGTGCCTTGATGCCAGCCCAGCGGGTCAATTCGCTGCGCTTGGGATAGCGGCCGGCCAAGGCCACCTCGCCATCGACCAGAACCAGGGGCAGCGCCTCTTGGCCCGAGCGTTCCAGAAAGCCCTTCACGGTTCACTCTTGGCCGATGTTTCGCAACTCGCGTTGCAGCGACATGGCGTCCAGGCGTTGCAGTGGCAGCGAGAGAAACAGCTCGATGCGGCGGCGCAAGGTCAGCGCGGCATCCTTGAACGCCTTGAGCCGTTGTTCTTCTGTGCCTTCGACGGCTGCCGGATCGGGCACGCCCCAATGCGCCGACACCGGCTGGCCCGGCCAAAGCGGGCAGACTTCGCCAGCGGCGTTGTCGCAGACGGTGAAAATGAAATCGAATACTGGCGCGCCTGGCGCCACAAACTCATCCCAGCTCTTGCTGCGATAACCGGTCGCCGGCATATGCAGCCGCTCCAGCGTGGCGAGCGCCAGTGGGTGGACTTCCCCTTGGGATGGCTGCCTGCCGAGTAGACCCGAAAGCGCCCCTGGCCCAGCTCGTTGAGGATGCCTTCAGCGAGGATGGAGCGGGCGGAATTGCCCGTGCAGATGAACAGTGCGTTGTATGTGGCCTCTGTGGTCATGGCGTGCTTTCAGCAGGAGGGACAGGTGGAAGGAGATTCAGTGACTTCGCATGCACCGCCCTGGCAGCAGTGTTCGGTCATGTAGCCGAGCAGGCTGTTCATCTGCGCGAAGTCGGCGCGGTAGATCAGGTGGCGCCCTTGCTGCTCGACGGTGACGAGGCCGGCGTGAGCCAATTCCTTTAGATGGAAGGACAGGGAGTTGCGGGCGACGTCGAGCTGGTCGGCCAGTACGCTGGGCGTCAACCCCTCGGGCCGACGACGACCAGGGCGCGGAAGACGCGCAGACGCTGGGTGTGGGCCAAGGCACCGAGGGCGGAAACAGCTTGATCTTCATTCATGATTCTATAATACAACATTTATCGAATTAAAAGTAAATGCCCATCCGAAAAGCCGCAGCCCGCCCACGAAGAACGCGGACGGGGCTGCAAGGTGGGAAGAACAGAAAGCCGGCGGCGCTAGGCCGGCGATGGCGTGGGGATCAGGCGGTGACCAATTGCCGGGCCAGTGCGACCTCGACGGAATCACCGTCCTGGTTCAGGACATCGAGCCCGGATTCGGGCACGTCGCCCGAGGTGGACTGCGAGACCATGATCTTCTTGGCCATCAGCTCCAGGCAGGTCATCTGCGAAGTAGCCGCGTAGCCGAGATAGATCACGCGCACCGGCTGTTTCTGCCCGATGCGCCAGGAGCGGCGTGCCGCCTGTTGGAGCGAGTACACGTTGTAGCCACTTTGCATGAACACAATCGTCGGGAACTCCAACAGATCCAGTCCCGTCTTGACCAACTCGGGATTGGTGATGAGCACGTCGATGCCACGGTCCAGTTGCTCGGCAATCCAGTCCTCGCGGCGGCTGGCATCCACGCTTGCGCGCAGCACCGCCACCCGAAAACCTTCCTGCTCCAGCAGTACCTTCAGGCGCGACGTGGTGTCGCGCGTGCCGGTATAGACCGTGTAGGCCAGGACCTTGCGCCCCTGTGCCTTCTCTGCCTTGCAGATGTCGATCAGTTCACGCTCCTTGGGGCTGATCTCGAACTCATTGAACTGAGCCGGGACGAACGCCAAGGTGTTGCGCGTGCGCGGATGCACCACGGTCTCCGACCGGAAGCAGCAATCCGGCCAGGCCAGCAGCACGTTGAGGACCACGCCCAGCAGCGTCGTGTCGCGTCGCGCCAGAGCCTGTTTCAGCTCCGCGGTCAGCCGACCCGCCAGATCGCGGTAGGCCGCGGCTTGCGCCGTGTCCATCGCGACTTCGCGGAACTCTTCGTCATACGGCGGCAGGACGTTGCCACCGATGTCCTTGAGCTTGAGGAAGATCGTGAACGGCAGGATGCAGCGCAGGACACCCTTGGGGCCAAAGCCCGGAGCCTTGACCGTGCGCACCGATACTTTGGTGCCCTTGGCCGTCTTGTGCGCCGGGCCGGTGCTCTCGGAATAGATGTCCTTCAGGACACCGTGATCACGCATGAACGCCATCGCCGCCGAGGTCATACTGCCGCTCGTGGTCGGGCGGTAGCCGTCTTCGATCATCCGTCCAGGCAGTGCCCGGAACAGCAGGTAGAACAGATCATCGCCGTAGCCGCCCATCAGCGTGCCGGTCAGCAGCAAGGTCTTGCGAGCCTTCGCCGCCAGCACGCCCATGGCCTGGCCCTGGGCACTGCCACCGTTCTTGTACTCGTGCGCCTCGTCGGCGATAAGCAGGTCGAACGTGCCTTGCGGCAGGTATCTCTTGATGAATTCCGAGGGTTGGTAGCCGCCCTCGCCAAAGCCGAACTCCATGTTGGCCATCGCACGTTCCATGCGCGTGGCCTGACGGTCGGAAAACACCAGTTCGCCGTTACTGTCCATGAGGTTGATGAACTCATGGATGTTGTCGCCCAGCATCGAGGCCAGGAAGCCGTCACCGAACTTCTGCATCAGCTTCTGCGCTGTGACTTCCCCGATGGTCGGGATGCGCTTCAAGGCTTTGAGGACGACCGAAGACTGGTCACTGCCGGACAGACTACGCGGGCGGATCAGCGTCCACAGGGGTGCGGCGCAATGGCTGCACTTCCTGCGTGACTCCTCGGCTTCGAGCGCGACCGGGTTGACCGGTTCGCCGTCGAGGTCGGTGATGACCGTGCCGCAGTCTGGGCACGCTGCCACGTCGCCGTGGCGGGTGCGCCGCGTGGTGAAGACAGGCTTCCAATGGAACCCCATCCGCATCCGCACGCGGCCCAGGACAAAGAACTCCTGGCCCGTGGGCTGCACACCCAACTGCTCGCGCAGCTTGATGAGCTTGACCAAGGTGTCCGGGCCGTTGAGGACCCAGACCTTGGCGCCCGCCACCGTCTCCTGGATCTCGCGCCGCCATTTGTAGACCAGGTGGGGTGGCGAAAGCACCAGGGTGCGGCGGTAGCCTTCGGCGTTGAGCACGGCAGCCGTGGCGATGCCGACGGTCGTCTTGCCGCAACCCATTTCGCCATTGACGATCGCAGCGCGTTCGCCTTGATCGACCAGCAGCTCGGCGGCGGCATGAACAACTTCGGCCTGGGCCTGGAACAGCTTGCGCTTGAGGCTGGCGACGATGAGTTGCCGGTGCGCCTGGGGCTGGCCGGTATAGACCGGCGGGTTGGCGCGGTTCAGCGAATCGAGCAATTCGTCGCCGAACTCGCCGACGAAATCCTGAAGGCTCAGGGTCAGAGGGGAAGATTCCGCGTCGAGCAGCTCGCCCTGTACGGGCGTGGTATCGGCGGCGGTGGTATCGAGATCGAGGGACATGGTGATGCTCCAAAGTAGTGGGACATGCACCACCCCCAGAGGGGCGATGACATGCCCCGTGGTGGGAGAAAGGAATGACACGCGGCGGCAAATGGCCGTCGTGCGTGGTGTGGATCAGTACTCGCTGGGCAGCAGCAGCGTGGTGACGCTGCGATCCCATTCGGTGATGATCCAAAGCTTCAGGCCGAGTGTGACCTTGTAGGAAGAAAACAGACGATCCTCGCCGGACTTCAGCGCGGCATCGTTCTGCCGCTTGTCACTGTCGTCGAGGTCGCCCCAGTCGCCGCTGAGGTGGCGGCGCAGGAACGGAATCGGGTTGAGCAGACCCTGTTCGACCAGGGCGTCAACCCCGCAGGTCATGACCACCTGGCCGGGCGTGAAACGCAGGCTCGATGTCTGGTTGATAGAAAGTACTTGGGCTGCCATGGAAGGCTCCTTGAGATGGAAGGGCCACGGCACCCCATCGGGCGGCTGGACCCTGTGGGTGGAAGAAGGCGACGGCGAACCGTCGGCGGAAGAAACGCAATCAACGGATGGTCAACACCTCGCCCCGTGTCACGGAGTCAGGCGTCATGTCCCATGCGCGGATGACGGGAACGAACCGGTCGGTAAGGATGCGGGTCTCGGCGATGGAGCCGTCGTCGCGCTCGGTGAACTCCTTCTGCAGGGATTTCTCCTTGTGGGTGTCCCTTTGACGACGAGCAGGCGCCCGGTCTTGGAACGCACAACCCCCGAGATCGCGCCCGCGGCCAAGGCCAAGGCGAGATGCCAGTGGGACAAGGCCCGCGCCGGTGGACGCAACGACTGCTGCGCGGCCCCCAGGTGCGTGTCCAGCGACGGCCAGAGGCCTTGCAGCCGGCCGACCTCGTCGGCGAACTGCTCGGGCTCCATCGTCACGCGGAAAAAATGCTCCGGCTCGGCCGGACTGGCGGGGACGATGTACGGCAGGAACGGCCAATCGCTCGGCAGTTCCTCGGCTTCAGCGTCGCCTTGCCCGATCTGCAACAGCAGCGCGCGCGTGGCTTTGACCGAATCCACAGCCTGGTCGCGCTGGCGCACCCTCCGACCGAAGATCACCACTTGCTTGAACTGCGTTTCCACCGCTCGGTAGATGCGCAGATCGGTGTAGTGGCGCGTCAGCCAGCCGACCAGGTCCGCGTCGAGCACGTAACCGGGAACGATGAAGACCAGCACGCCGCCGTATTGCAGCAACGGCAGGGTGCGCTGATAGAACAGCTTTTCGAGGCGGGCACGGCCCTGGCCCTGGTAGCCGATGTTGCCGTTGACGTCCTTGGACAGGTCGCCATACGGCGGGTTGAGCCAGAGCAGCCCGAACGACTGCTTGGAGATCATCGTGTCCATCAGGTCCGCGTGCAGGCAGTGATCGACCAGTCCACGGGCATGGCGTGCCCGTTCCACATCGAACTCGACAGCGAACGCCTTGGCCTGCTCGCGCCCGAGGGCGTGGGCGGCTTCGGCGATCGCCACGCCTTCGCCGGCGCAGGGATCAAGGATGCACATCGGCCCATTGGATTCAGGCGCACTGGACATCAGTGCATTGAGGGCTCTTTCAAGCGTGGGTTCGTCGGTCGGGAAGTACCCGTTTTTCACGAAATTGCGGGCGAGCCGCGGGAACATGAGGGCCATGGAAGTCTCCTGGTTGGCGGGGATGAATGACGGAAGCACGCCAAGGCATGCCTCCGCGGGTGGGTCAAACCGCTACCGCTACCGGCGTCCAGATCTTGGCCGGATAGGGATAGGCGGTGAGCACGTCACTGCGGATCAGGGAACCCAGCGCCAGGGTCAACGCCGGCACGTCGATGGCAAGCCGATGGCCTTCCAGCTGCCCGAGGGCGAACGGAAGGCGGGCCAGCATTTCGCGCGTTTGCAGCAGTTCCAGCACGGTCTCGCGCCAGTGGTCGAGCAGCGGCAACGGGCAGGTGTCCCGCACCAGCATCCACAGGCGGTCAAGCCGGTGGGCGCTGCCCTGTGGCAGCAATGCCAGTGCGCTGGCGTTGGCCTTGTCGGGCCTGACGCAGCGCCGGTCGAACAGCCACACGTTGGACAGCGAACCAAACAGCGTTCGCCGGTAGGCGCGCGTGATGCGCTTTTCCAGGCGATCGACGTTGCCGATGAACACCGGGACGCTGCCGCCCTGATCGGTGATGACGTGGAACTGCTCCAGTCCCTGCTCGTCGCGCCCGAGGGTCAGGCGAGCAAGGAACTGCTGGACGGCGGTGTCGCGCGCCCAGATGGACAGGAAGATTAGGTTGCCCTGGTCATCGCCGACGCAAGCGTCGGCCATCACGTCCGGGCATTCGTCGATACGGTACAGCGTGGAGGAAGAAGTGTTGGCGGGCATGGTGGTGTCCTCGGATGAACGGGAGCAGCACCGCCCCTCGGGCATGTACTGCCCCAGGGGGTGGAAGAAAACCGCTCAGTCCGGCTCGAACTGCCGGGTGTGCGGGTTGAAGTGAAGCGCTTCGTCTGCCGAGGTGATCGGCGTGAAGCCGTCCAGGTAGAGGTTGTTGAGGTACTGTTCGCGGTAGGTCAGCGCCTGCCGTGCCTGTTCCTCGGTGAGGCCGTTGCTGATGAAGTACTCCAGCATCTCCTCGCCGGAGGACACTTCGTTGTTGGACAAACTTCCTTCAACGAGTGCCAGTAGCGAGGGTGAGAGCGCAGCCAGGATGGGGTCCATGTCGGTTCCTCCTGGTTCAGACCATCAGCATCGCGGCGGGAGCCGTGACAGCCGTGGGTGTGCGCCGCCGTGCGTGGTAGGCGCGAACGCCTGCACGCCATTCGGCGGACTGCTCCGGTGCGAGGTCCAGATAGGACAGCGGGCACGAGTAGTAGTACGGGTGCATGGACTCTTCCAGCGGCTTGTAGCCCCACTGGTTGCCGCTGCGCTCAAGCAGATCGCAGCGGATGTAGCGCAGGGACTGGCCCGGCGCGAGATTACAATGCACACCCTCGACCTTGGCGATCATTTCGACCACGGACCACAGCACGTTGCCGCGTAATGCGCGAGCGATGACCTTCGCGCTGATGCGCTCGGTCTCCTGCGGTGCGATCAGTTCTGCGATCAGTTCAGACCGCGATTGATGGGAGAAATACCAGCCCATGAGAGGCCTCCTGGGAAAGTTGAGTCGGAGGCCCCCATAGGGGGAGAACCCCGACGGGTGGTGAAAAGCCGCGCAAGCGGCGATGACGTGTGTCGGACCTCAGTAGTCCGAATCGCAACCAGCCGGGCAATAACCCAGCTCGATTCCGTGCGAGCAATAGCCGTGTTCAGCGTTCCAGTCCTGGGTTTCCTGCCTTTCGGCCGGTGTGGCGTAGTCCCATTCCTGTGCGATCTGCAGGGCCTGTGCGCGCTGCTCTTCGGGCAATCGACCAACTTGCGCGTCGATCGCCGAACTGAAGCGTTCTACGTAGTAGTCGTGAGACAGTTCGCAACCCTTGGTGGCTTGTGCGGCTGCCGTCTCGCAGAGAGCCCGCCACGCGGATTCATCCAGCGCAGAACGAGGTGTATCGCAAGCGATGGTGGACATGATGGAGACCTCCAGAAAGGTGCCGGGGCCTCCCCCGCATGGGGAAGGAACCCCGGCGGTTGGATGAAGAACACCGCGGATGCGGCGTTCGCGATCACGCAGATTGCAGTTCGGCCTGGCGGCTCCACTCCTGCGTCTTGAAGTCCAGCGCGTAGCCCAGCTCGCCCAGACGGGCGATCTGCGCGCGCAGGGTGCGGCGGTCGATGGTCGAGTCCAGCTTCACGGACTCGCCCAGCGGCCACAGGATGCCGAACAGCGCGGCGTTGCCATCTTCGGTGCTGCCGGAGGCAGCGGTCGCAGCGGGCGGCGGCGCATCCACACCGAACGGCGTGGTATCGACCAACGGGTCTGCCGAGGCCTGCACAGGGCAGGTTTGGCGGGCCTGGATGCCTTGGTGGGTTTGGCCGGCGTTGCCGCAGGCTGTGTGCCCAGCTCTTCATCGAGCGGATCGACGTCCGGGACGGCGAAGCTGCGAGCTTCGTCCCGGCTCAGTTTGTCGATGCCCGAGAGCGTCATCCCGTCCAGGCTGGCGCGGATCTCGAACCGCATGCCGCCGCCGACCGGGTAGGACTTCGGGAAGATGTAGCGGATGATGAATTCCCCGTCGTACTTGCCTTCGGGGTACTGTTCCAGCTCCGGGTCCTTGACCTCGAACACACCGAGGTGCGTGGTGAGGCGGCCGACCGTGAACGGGCCGTTGCGACCGCGGATGGTGCGCAGCGTGAGCTGGCCCGGGACAACGATGGGCGCGACCGATTTCACGGGCGCCGATGTGACTGCCATGATGGTTCTCCTTGTGAATGGGAGGAACGGCAAGGCCCGTGAGGGCCATGCCGGATCAGAACGAAGCAGCCAATGCCGGCTCCTGCTCTTCGACTTCACCTTCCGGCTCGCGCTCGGCGGGCTCGTCAGGCTGCCCGGCAGCGGGGTCGGCGGCGTCCTCGGCTTCGGGCGCGGGCGCGTCCTGGGCCGGCGACGCCTCGGCTTGCGCCTGGCTCGTCGGATAAACCTGGGTGCCGTCGATCTTGATCAAACTGATGTGGATCAGCGTCGATTCCAGGCTCGCTCCCGGTTCCCCGGCGCGCTCGCCCTTGGTGCGGATGTACGGATCGACCTTCATGTCGTTCAACCTGAAGCCGATCAGCACCTTGCGGTCCCCTTCGATGGCCTGGACGCACCGGCGAACCAGGTGCTCGGCCTCGGGGTGGCGACGATGGTGTCGAAGTACCGATATTCCGGCTCACCGACAGGCCCGGTCAGTGCGGCGACCGTGCATGCGAGGAACGCATCACCGTCCGGGGGACTGACGTCCTTCGGGCGGCTGAGGTAGCCGATGCCACGGGTGATCAACTCGTGCTGCTTGGTTGAAGCCAGTTCGGCCCGGTCGATCAGCTCGGCCTTGAGCAGTCGCGCCTTGAGGCTGGCGGCCGGCTTGCCGGCGTGCTCGCCTTTGTCACGGATGTACGCATCGCCCCAGAGGTCGCCGAGGCGGAAGCGCACCAGCGGGCGCTGCTTGGGATCGTCAACGCCGATGTAGCGCTGAACGAGCTTCTTGGCCTCGGCACCCGAGACCTTGACGTCGAAGTAGCGGTAGCTGGGGTCCCTGGCGGGACCGACCAGCGCGGCGATGGTGCAAGCCAGGAACGGCTGCGCACGGCGGCCGCCCCGGACGGGCACTTCACGGACACGCTGGACGTAGCCGATGCCCGAGGTGTGGAGGTCGAAATACGATTTCTCGTTGGACGTGGTGTTCATGGTGAATCTCCATTGGGATGAAGCGGAGACACACCGGCCCACGCATGCGGGGAAGGTGCGTAACCCCGCGGTGGGTTGATAAGGCGAAAGCATCCGCCACCAGAGGCTGGTGGCCGCTCGCGGATGGATGCGGTGCGAGCTGGCTCGGTCACGCAGTGGGAACTGCGCCGCAACCTCGAAGACCGATGGTCGCCTGGCATGTCGCTGACAACGTCAGCAGGCATGGGGTCAGCATGGCCGGGCCTTGCGTGCGCGGCAGCAATCAATCGGCATCCGGGCGCTTCCCTTTGTCCTCGCCGCCGGGCGCCTGCCACGGGCACTTGGGCCGCGCAGGTGCTCGGGGTATCGGCGCGCGGCCGGCCGGGACGGCTCCAGGCGCCGCCGCCGCGCGCGCCGACCAGCCGCCAGCCGGCGGCGCGCAGGCTGGCGCCACCTTTGTCGGACAAGGTGTAGGTGATCAGGCGGATGTAGCCCAGCGCCCTTGCCACCTTCCAGGCCGCGCCGTAGAGCTTGCTGCAGGCGTTGGGTGCGCCGTCGGTGCACAGCCGTGTGACTTCCAGCGTCCAGCTGACGCGCGACCGGCCGGCCGACGATGGCCACGCCGCGGATCAGGTCGCTGTCGACCAGCGTGACGGCCAGGGCGAACTTCGCAGCCTGGACCGGACGGTGATGGTGTGCCGGCACGAAGACGTTGGCCGTGCGCAGCGACACCGGCAGCAGGTGCAGCCTCGGCGAGGTCGATGATGTGTTCATGCGGTCGTCTCCGGTGGCATGCCGGCGCTGTGGCCCGCGGGGCGTGCCTTGGCGGCTGGAGACGAACGCGCATGCGCGGCGATGGCCGTGGTGCGAACAAAAGAAAGCCCCGGTGCGGGGCTGCGAGGGCTGCGCGGCGGTTGCCGCTTCAGGCGGGAGGCACCACGGCCAAGGACAGGTGCGTGGCGGTGGCGGACAGCACGAGATCGTCCGCCGAGTGCAGGAGGCGCGTGAACAGGCCGTCCTTCGGGTCGAAATACTCCGCAAAATCGTCGCCGCCCAGCTCGCGGCCGGCGAGGTGCCACCAGTCATCGAACGGGTCGGTGTCCGGGTTGCAGCCGACGGCGTAGGCGAGCAGTTGCTGGCGTCCATCCGGGCGACGCTCCCCACGCTCGGCGAGGAAGTACACGCCCTGGTCCTTGACCAGGACGATGCGGCACTGATTGGCGATGGCTTCGGTCAGCACGGGCGCAGGTCGGCGCCTTTGAATCGCAGTGACATGGATGAAATCTCCTGTGTAAAAAAAGAGAAAGGCCCTCCACCCGATGGGATGAAGGGCCTGTAGGGCACGCGGCAGGAATGGCTGGAACGCCGTGGCGGGTGCCTCGGGTCAGCCGAGGGGCGTCATGCCGGGACGGCTTGGCGCTTACGGGCCGCCTTCGCGTCGAGGATGCTCACGTCGATCTGGCGCCAGCGCCCGTCGTCGATGAGCCGCTCCAGCACTTCGCCGAGCATGTCGAAATACACCTCGTCGTGCCGATCGACCAGTTCGACCGATTCACCGTTCTGACGGTGCAGTTCCACCACGTAGGTGTCTCCGCCGCGGTCGTAGAGGATCGTCACCCGGCCCTCGAACTTCGCGGTCGAGACCGTGAAGCTGATCGCCGGCGGGGTCTCGATGATCTTGGAGGGCATGGGATCGACCCAGGTGAAGTCGCGGGCACCGGCATCCACCAGCATGTGGGTGATGCGCCGGAAGCGATCGGGGGCCGGCATCTCTTCCAACTGCTCGATGAGCTGGCCCAACTCCATGCACTGCGGCGTGGGAATGGGCAGCTTGGCCGGCGCCGAGCCGAGGATGTGCCTCGTGATGGTGTACGGCGTGCCATCCGAAGTCTTCTCGGTGATGACCTCCGGCGTGTCCGCGCGCAGTCCGTCGAATCGACGACGGGCATAGGGTTGGACATGCACCTTGGCGCCCTCGGCAGGAACCGTGGTCACCAGGCTGGGATCGAGCACCGCGAACTCGGAAGGCTTGAGCTTGACGACGATGGCATCGTCGGTCGCGGCGACCACCTTGCCGTCGAAGGGTTGGGGGTCGATGGCAAAGCCCAGCATTGAGGACAGCGGCTGATCATCGAACACGTGGTACTTGAACGATCGCACGTTGCGGGGCACATGGGCTGCGACCAGCGAAGGCATCATGGATTTGATGAGGGAACGGTCCATGGGGAAACTCCTTGAGGAAAAACAAGGGATTCCCGCCCGCAAGGGAGAGGTCCCTTGTGGGTGGCGTGGATGGACGCGGTAGGTCCGTAGGAAGAAACGACCAGCACGGTTTCCCGCGCTTGCAGCCTCGAAGGTCTCGACTGCCTGGGCATGTGCCGGCAACGCCGACGAACATGGAAGCAAGGATGCCTTCCGGAATGGGCGACCTGCCCGCAGGAAAGCGCACCGAGCCGCGCCCGCTTTCCGGCGCCGCGGGCAAGAAACAGCCCCTCGGAAGGGGCTGGTTGGGTCAGGCTTCGTACACGAAGTAGTGCTCGCGCTGACGCGGGAAGAAGACATGTTTCCATGCATCGCCGCTGGTATTGCCACCGTCGAAGACGACCATGTCGTAGTCGTCAATGTCGGTGTTCATTAGGTCGGCGCTGGCGATATGGCGCATGTGCAGGGCGCCACGCATGCGCTCGAATACCAGGATCTGGCCGATGGCATCGTCCTGGCTCATGGCGTTGACGCAGGCTCCAAGCTGGTGCTCGAAGTCGGATGCGGGTGTGATGAGGTCGGGGAACATGGGATCGCTCCTGTGAAAGTGCGCCGGCCCGGCTCCCTGGCGGGAGACGGGCCGGCATGCGGTGAGGACAAGGAAGGCCGGGGATGTGTGTGGCAGCTATTCGCCGGCCAGCGGGAGGCCCAGCAACACGGGTGCGTCGGCATCGAGGATGAGGATGCGCACGTCGGCCTGGCCGGCCAGTGCAAGGATCTGTGCCAGGTCGTCCGGCATGCCCTTGCTGCAGTGCTCCTGCCGAAGCTGCTCGGCGGAGATCTCCTCGACGTCCTGCAGGTGCTGGTCCGTCCAGGGCGTGGAAATCAGCTTGACGCCGATCGCCGGGCTGTAGGGAACCCGGAACGCAACGAACAAAAAGGCTTCCGCCGTCGCGAGGTCAGCCAGGTTGGCCAGGTACTGGCCGGTTTCGTGGCTGATGTGCGCGCTGCTGATTTCCCAGCACCGGCTGTAGTAGCCGGTCTCGAAGCTCAACCGCTGCACGACTTCCCGTGCGGCCTCGGCCGAATAGGTGTCGCCAATGTGGACGGGGCGGCCGTCGAAGTCGTCGCCGTGGATCGCGTACACCACGGCACCCACCACGCCTTCGCCGCTGACCCCTTCAGCCGCGTCGCATTCGGCGATCAGTGCGGCGCCGACAGGTTCGGTGCCAGTCCTGACCACCGCGAAGTCGCTGGTGACGATGCAGGGAGAAGAAACCAGCGCCGCGTCGCAGAGGTGCTGCTGGCTCGGGTGGATGTTTCGCCAGACATGCGGGCTTCCGTCCTCGTGGCTGATGGACAGCGTGCGGACGATTTTCAGATTCCAGTAGCCGCGTAGAAAGGGATTGGGATTCTGGGACATGGGATTTCTCCAACAGAATAATGATGGAGCCAATCCCGCCACCGGGAATTGACCCCGGTGGGTGGAAAGAAAGGAAACAGCGTCAGGTGATGCTGATCGTTGGCGTTTGGGCCAATCGCTCGGCGACGCGCCGGCGCAAATTCATGCGGAATGGCTCGTCGCTGACGCCCGCCAGCAGATTGATGGTCTTCAGCGCGAGCAGGGCCGAAGCCTCTTCGATGTCGGCGGCCACAATGGCCTTGCGCAATTGGTCGCCGAGCTGGAGGGCCTGGGAGGAGGAGCTGATGACGCGAACCGCGCGGCTCAGGTAGCAGCCGTTGCCGCCGAACTCGAACAGCCGCGGCTTGCTGCAATACCAGCATCCCTCAAACTGGATGGCGGTCAGGTTGTGGCCGTCATCGAACCGGGGGCGATCAGAAACAACGCATCGAGATCGGCGGTGCCCTCGAACGAATGACGCTCGATCAAGTTCGCCAGCTCGTCGTCCTCATCAGCACCGAAGTGCACGGCGAGCAATTCGAGCAGCGGCGGGATCGACAACCCTTCGTCGTCCGGCATCGGAATGCCGAGTTGCGTGGCAAAGTCTTCCAGGCCATCGAGCACGTCCGGCCATTGCGGATTGGTGGTCTCGGCGATCTGGGCGATGTAGGCCTGCCCGTTGCCGGGGTGGCTCTCGTCCAGCGCGAAGGTGCCGAACAGCGCCTGGATGACGGGCGTCACTCGGTCGAGCACGAGAGCGCCGGTGGCTTCGTAGTAGTTGTTGGCCATGAAGGCTCCTTTCGATGAATGAACGGAGCCAGCCCTTGCGGACGATGGCATCCGCAGAGTAACCGCCTGATGCCGGATGGCACTGGGCGGGGAGAAAATGCGAGGGACATGGCCTCGGACGAGGCGCATGTCCCTCATGGGGTCGCGTGAACGCAGTGATGAAGATGTGCCAGGGACCGGCTCACCAACCGCTGTAGTTCAGCAGCAGGTCGGCGATCACCTGGCGACGAGGCAGATCGAGGCCGTCGAAGTCCGACAACCCGTTGAAGTGGCAGCGCTTGAGCATGGCACCGCCCTCGCGCGCGTTGTAGAAGCTGACCATCGCGGACAGGAACATGCGTTCCCCGCTGCTCAGGACGCCGAGGGCATCGTTGAGGCGCAGCATGTCGGGACGCAGATCCCACTTGCTCTTGGCCTGGTTCAGACCTTCACGGGTGCCATCGCCAAACCATTGCGGGCCGGCGATCTCGACACCACGCTTCCATGCCTCGAAAAAGGCTTGGGGCGCGGCGCTGAAATGCCGTTCTTCCCGAACGATCTGATCGACGACTTCCTGCGGCAGTAGCTGGTTCATGACGTGATTCCTCCAGTTGGATCAGGGAATGGCGAGCTGGGACCAGCCGCCTCTTTCGAGGGCACGTTGAGCCGCGGCATGGCTGCGGAAGTACTCACGAGATTCCCGCGAGACGGGACCTTCGGTATCGCGCGTGCCGATGTAGTGGCCGGCGGCGCTGTGCAGGACTTCGAGCGGCAGGAACTTGCCGCAGTAGGTCAAGGCCAATTGACCGAATCGGCCGAAAGAGGCTTGCTGGGACATGGATGGGCTCCTTGGAAAAGCGGGGCCCTGTCCCTCACGGGATGGCAGCTCCCGCACGCGGTTGAAAAAAAGCATCAGCGTCTTGGGAACGCGCGTCCGCGCAATGGATGCGATGCGGACTGGTGGGTTGGGCGGAGAGAACCCCGCGGCAGCCTGAAACCCTGGCTGCTGGCATGTGCTGACGAATCAGCGAACATGCGAGCAGCTTCGTGAGGGTGCCGCGCCACGTCAGTTGGAAATCGGCATCTGGTCCAGCCCCGATTGATGTGCGCAGGGACAAAGAAAAGCCCCGCAACGAGTGCGGGGCGGTCATGACGGTGCGGTGAGGCTGGATCAGCGGGGCTTGTCGCCCAGGACATGCTGCTTCCAGATGGCGAATGCCTCGTCCGCTGGCAGCTCGGCCAGGATGACGATGGGCTGGTCCTGTCGGCTGCGCAGCTTTGCGAAATATGCCGCGCGGTCGGCAATGGCCTTGAGCTTGATGCCCTTGAGGAACAGCAGCCGGCCGTCCTTGATGAACAGCACCTTGTTGCCGATGTCGCGGTTGAACGCGGTGCGCAGCTTGCGCTCTGCGTGCATGGCATCGGCCAACTGGTCCACGAGGAAGTCGAGCGTCATGTCGATGAGAAGTGGCTCGTCGTCCTCGCGTTCGACGTCGAGCGATGCCGGCGGCAGGCTCTTGGCAAATTCCTCGGCTTGGGCCAGCAGCGCGGCCTGGCCTTGCAACGCGCGCACGAACGTCGAGCCGCCGTGTCCGTCATTGCGGGCTTCGGCGATGGGCCTGCCGTCGAACATGACGGTGGCGGTGAAGCACAGCGTTTCCTCGCTCGCGAAATCCGCGACCTTGAGGTTCTTGAGCGTGATGCGGTCTTGTCGGGTGATGGTGTCCATGGAAAGTCCTGATATCGACCGGGTTGACGACACGCCCCTGACGGGACGCGGCATACATCCCGTGGGTTGGAGGAAGGTGGCATCGATGCCCGGTGGGCAGCGTTCGCCGGTGAGATGCCGGGGCGAACTGGCGGGTGGCGTGGGAGGAACCCACGGCAGCCTTGACACCCTGGCTGCTGGCTGTTGCCGATGCGTCGGCAATGCAGGAGGAAGGATCGCGCGGCCCGCCGGCCGCGTCGTGCATCAATCCGTAGCGCTCGATCCCGTCTTGTGCAGGCATTGCACCAGCCGCTGGCCCAGCCACGCGACGCACGGCACGGCCATGGAGTTGCCGATCGCCTTGTAGCGCGGCGCGTCGGCGGCGGGCTTACCGCGGTACGGGACCAGCGTGTAGTCGTCGGGCATGCCTTGAAGCCGCTCGCATTCGACCGGCATCAGCCGACGCACCCGCCACTGCGACCAGTCGCCCGGACCGGGGTTATTCCAGTCGTAGCGGAAATGTGCCTCGAAGTCCGGTGCCAGCACATGGGGCTTGTCGGCACCGCCGCCGCTGGTGCGCAGCGCGGTCGAGACGCCATCGCCCAGTTCAGCGGCCAGGCCTTCGGTGCGACCGCGCAGCGCCACGCCGATCACCATCGGCCGGCCTTGGCCCGGCTTGCCGCCACCCGTGGAGAGCGTCCCGGCAAGCTGGCCGTGGCCGGATTCCAGCCGCAGCTCGCCGCGCGAGTTCTGCGCGAACGCGATGGCCGGCACCACGCCGGCGTTCGCGTGGCTGAGGCGATGTCCGCCGGCACGCAGCGTCGGTGCATGGTTCGTCGTCGCATCCGCCCGCAGCCCTGTGCGGTGAAGGCAATGATCGGCACACCCTTGCCGGTGCCGTCCTCGCTGCAGCCCTTGCCGCCGTTGGCGGTGCTGAGCGTGTGGCTGATGCTGCCCGCGATGGACTGCGCCACGAAGGTCTCGACCTCGAAGTCGTTCTTCGGGCCGGGCGCCGCGGTCAGCAGGCCGCGACGTCGATGGGTCCTGCGGTGTTGCCCCCGCCGAATCCGAACGTCACCGTGGCCTTGCCGTAGGGCTGCTTCAGTCCTGCATATCCCGAGTACCCGCCTGCTGCCGCAGCGCCCGATCCAGCAGCGCCGGCAGCGTCTTGCCACGGCGCGAAGCCCGGCGAAGAATCCCCGCGCAGGCCTGGGCGCTCAAAAAGTACCTCGGCGGGATCGACGCCACCTCCACCACTTGCCACAAGAAACACGCGACGGCGCCGTTGGGCGACGCCGAAATATTGAGCATCGAGCAAGCGCCAGGCGATGCGGCGCCGGGGTCCAGACACACAACCTGCGTGCGCCCATTTTTGCCCTGGCGGTTCGAGCGCACGGCTTTCGCCGGCCAGTGCTCCCAGGAAGTGTCCGAAGGCGTTGCTGCGGTCGCTGAGGACGCCGGGGACGTTTTCCCAGACGAGCGTTGCCGGCGGGCGGCGGTCTTGGCGGCGGGTTTGGTCGATGGCATTTGCAAGCTCCACATAGGCAAGGGTCAGGGCGCCGCGCGGGTCAGCCAGGCCACGGCGGGCGCCGGCCACGCTGAACGACTGGCACGGCGTGCCGCCGACCAGGAGGTCTGGCGCGGGCACGGTGCCGGCGCGGACCTGGCGGGCGATCGTGGTCATGTCGCCCAGGTTGGGCACGCGGGGGTAACGGTGGGCGAGCACGGCGCTCGGGAACGGCTCGATCTCGGCGAACCACGCGGCTTCGAGGCCGAGCGGTTGCCAAGCGAGGCTCACGGCCTCGATGCCGCTGCAGACGCTGCCGTAGAGCAGCGGCGTGTTGCGCGGCGGTGCGCAAAGTTTCGGGTGCATGTCGGTCTCCTGTTCGTATGGCGCAGGGCCATCGCCCTGGCCGGGGAGTTGAAAGGCAGGAGAAAGGCGCCGAAGGCCCCAGGGGTCTTCGGCTCGGGAGGAAAGAAGAACCACCCGTGGGCTGATTGGCAGGCCCGGTCGTCGCTAGAACCGTCTGCTCATCCAGCAATCACACCCGGCCCATGTCGTGGCTGGGGCCGGCATCGTCTGGCGCACATCCGCGCACAAAGGGAGCCCGTTTTTGCGCCGGCGGGCACCGGCACCGAATACCGCTGACCACGAAGGGTCTCCGGGTGGCTCGCACAGGCAAGCCATCGGGGGACCCTTCGCAGCGTGCGGAAGAGATGCGGACGGGGAGAACGCGCGGGGTGCGGTTCGCGGAGAAGCTACCTTCAGGTCCCGCGGCCGGGGGCGGCTGAACGGGACGCGCACACGGACAAGAAGGCGTTGCGCGCTGGGCGTCCCGCAGGGCATGCGGAACACGGGCCACGCCGCCGATGGCGGGCATGGCTCACGGGGAATCGGGGCGGTCAGGCGCCTTTGCGGCCGCCGCCACTGGTACGGCGTGGACGCGAGGCACCACGCCTGGACGTGCCGGTTTCGACCGGCAGCGTGCCTTTGCAGTCGGGATAGCGACTGCACGACCAGAACGGGCCGCTCTTGCCGGTGCGTTGGCGCGTGGGCGCGCCACACTGCGGACAAGCCGGTCCTTGAGGAACCTTGATGGACAGCGAGGTGCTGCTGTGCTGCGCGATCAACTGCGAAATCCAGGCGGCCTGCTTGCCGATGAACACATCCAGGGTGAGTTGTCCGCCCTCGATCATGTCCAGCGCCTGTTCCCAGACGGCGGTGGTGCCGGGGTCGGCAATCGCCGCGGGCACGGCGTCGATCAGCGTGAACGCCGCATCCGATGCGCGGATGGAGCGACCCTTCTTCACGATATAGCCGCGGGCGATCAGCCCGCTGATGATGTTGGCCCGCGTCGCCTCGGTGCCGATGCCCGTCGTGTCCTTGAGCTTCTGCTTCAGGCGCGGGTCGGTCACGAAACGCGCAACGCCCTTCATCGCCTTGATCAGTTCGCCCTGGGTATAGGGCTTAGGCTGCATCGTCTTGAGGGCCTTGATGTCGGCCCCGGCGATCTGGCATGCCATCCCGTCACGCAGCGCAGGCAGCACTTGGCTGCGCGCGGCACCATCGCCGTCCTCGTCCGCTTGCGGTTCGGCCAGCACCAGGCGCCATCCCTTGGCGACGACCTGCTTGCCCGTGGCCACCAGCTTCTGCTGGCCGCAGGAGAGATCGGCCACGGTGCGGTCGAACTCGTGGTGCGGGAGGAACTGGGCCAGGTAATGTGCCCGGATCAGCCGGTACACCGCCCGTTCCTTCTCGCTCATGGCGGAGAGATTCGCGGGTTCGAGCGTCGGGATGATGCCGTGGTGCGCCGTCACCTTGCCGTCGTTCCAGGCGCGCGAACGCACGGAGCGGTCGAGCTGCTCCATGATCGGGCGCAGCGAGGGATCGGTCTTGAGCAGGCTGTCGAGGACCGTAGGCACCTCGGCGAACATGCTTTCGGGCAGGTAGCCGGAATCCGAGCGCGGGTACGTCGTGGCCTTGTGCGTCTCGTACAGGGCCTGAGCGATCTCCAGCGTCTCCTGCACGTCCAGCCCAAGCTGCTTGGAGCACACCTCCTGCAGGGTGCCCAGGTCGAACAGCAGCGGCGGGCCTTCGCGCACGCGCTCGGTCTCGACCGACACCACCTGGGCACTGCCCGCGGCGCGGATCTGCTGCGCGGCTTGCTGTGCGACGGGCTGCTGCAGGCAGCGGCCGGCGTCGTCGGTGCTGGCATCGGGTGCCACCCACTGCGCGGTGAACGTCTGACCGCCTGCGGACAGGGACACGTCGATGGCCCAGTAGGGCACGGACTCGAAGGCCGCGATCTCTCGGTCGCGGTCCACCACGAGTTTGAGCGTCGGGGTCTGTACACGCCCGACCGACAGCACGCCGTCGTAGCCGGCCTGCCGCCCGAGCACGGTGAACAGCCGGCTGAGGTTCATGCCCACAAGCCAGTCGGCGCGCGAGCGCGCCAGCGCCGAGTAATACATCGGCAGCGTCTCGGCCGAGGGCCGCAGCTTGGCGAGCGCGGTGCGGATGGACGCATCGTTGAGCGCCGACAGCCACAGGCGTGCTATGGGGCCGCGGTATCCGCACAGGTCGATGATCTCGCGGGCGATCAGTTCACCCTCGCGGTCGGCATCGGTGGCAATGACGAGATGGGTCGCCTTCGCCAGAAGCGTTTTGACGACCTTGAATTGCGTGGCGGTCTGCGGTTTGACCTCGACCCGCCACTGCTGAGGGATGATGGGCAACTGCTCCAACGACCAGCGCTTGAGCGCCGCGTCATAGACCTCGGGTGCTGCCGCTTCGACGAGATGGCCGACGCACCAGGTGACCGTGACGCCGGAGCCGTTGAGGCAGCCTTCACCGCGCTGCGTGGCGCCGAGAATCCGGCCGATGTCTTTGCCCTGGGAGGGCTTCTCGCACAGAAACAGCCGCATGTCCGTCCATCCGCTTCCCGTTGTTCATGGAGTTGCTGGGATCGAGGATGCCGAGCGCCTGTTGGGGCAGCAGCAAACAAGCTGCATGCGGCGGCGACCGCTTTCACGAGATGGGATGGCTGCGGTGGGGGTGGTGTACAGCCGGTGGTGTGCGGGCCGGGAGCCGCGATGTTCGGGAGCGCGTGGAAGTCGGTGGACGCCGGTGGAGCTATCCCCTGGGGATAGCTGGCGAGGACATGGGGGCGGCGCAGAACCGCTGCCGCCCCATGCCGGGTCACTTCCTGCGCTTGGTCTCCTTCGGCGCAGCCGGTTCCTCGGCGGTCTGGGGCTTCGGCGGCGCTTCCTGCGCGGGCTCCTGCGATTTGGGGCTGAGGGCCACGGATTCGATGCGGAACGGCAGGATGCCGACGCTGCGCGCGTTGACCTGCCAGGTCTCGCGCGGCTGATCCTCGTTGTCCGTCCAGGGTTCGCGCTCCATGCGGCCGACGACCAGCACGCGCATGCCCTTCTGGTAGAGGTCCTTCCAGTGACCGGCTTCGCGGTGCCAGATTTCCACCGGCGCCCAGAAGCCGCCACGGTCCTCGAAGTCACCGCCCTTGGTGGGGACAGGGTTGTCGAAATACACGTTCAGCCGGAGCAGCCGGCGTGGTTCGTCGTTGCCGTTGGGGAACTCCCGGTACTCGGGGAGCGAGCCGATGTTGCCTTCGCCAGAAAAATGCGTGCTCATGGTGTGATCTCCGTGGTGGTTGAAATACCCGCACCTGGTCGGCGCCGGGCGCGTGCTGGGATGCCCGGCGCAATCACCGATCGCGCATTGCGGCGGGAAAGGACGTGAGCCGGCGCAGGTAGGCGTCTTCCGCCTCGGCGGCCTTGCTGGCGCACTCCTGTGCCTGCCTGCCCAGGGTGTGCAACAGGCTGATCTGCATGTTCAGCGTGATGCGCTGCAGCTCGATCGCGTGCAGGTCGGCCAGCAGGTTGACCGGCGTGCTGGTGCTCGCCATCAGCTCCTGCCACAGGGCCACGCCCATGGCCGAGCGGTCGTGCCTGCGCCAGCGCAGGAACGTCGTTCCCGCGCCAGTGGTCTGCTGGGCCAGTTCCACGGGCAGCAGGTGGAAGGGATGCCCACTGGCCTGTTGCAGCACTTGTCGCTGCGCCAGGCCGATCAACTCGTCGCGCATGGCGAAGCACTGGCTGGCCCAGGCCTCCAAGTCCCCTTTACCTTTAAAAGGCTTTAAAAGGCCTTTTAGAGAGGCCGCGTGTTCCAGGCGCATGAAGGCTCCCTGTTGCAGGCCCCGGAAGTAGCGGGTCGGCTGGTTCAGATCGCTCATGCGGATTCGTCCTCGCCGGCAGTGGCTGCGTTTTCGGATGGGTCGGCAGCAGCGGCCGCATCACCATCGACGCTGGTAGCGGCTGCGGCAGGACTCTCACCGCGCTGTTGCAGACCACGGCGCACGATGGGTGGCGCAAACTTCGAGCGGCGCGTGCCTTCGAGCACGTCCTGCGGCAACTCGCCGAACTTCTCCAGCGCGGCCCGCGCTGCGGCATTCTTCGCCGCGAAATCGTCGCGGGTGCAGCCCGAATAGCGATACTGCTGGGCCAGCGAGAACAGGCTGCGCAGCGCGTGCGCGCCCTCGTTGAGCCAGCGCTCTAAGGTGCTGCGGTCGATCAGCGCGGTGTGGTGGGCGAGGATCAGCTTGCGCGCGATGTCGTCGTAGTCGGCCAGGAGATAGACAGCGGCAAAGCCCAACTGCGCATTGACGAACAGCGGCAGCTTGACGGGCTGCACGTTGAGGTTCTCGCCCAGGGTCAACGCGGCGGGCACGCCGGCCAGGGCCTGGTCCACCTGTTCGCGCAGCGTCTGCAGCGTGGTCTTGGTCTGGTCGAGCTTGTCCTCGATGCGCAGCATCCACCAGTCGCTGTACGGGTCGTCCTGCTCCGAGCCGCGCTTCATTTTGTTCATGACGGCGATGTAGCCGTTCAGGCCGACGATGCCCGGTCGCCCCTCGGCGGCGGCGCGGCCATGCCAGATGCGCGAGGCGTGGTGGGTGTGCAGCGTCAGCGACATTGCGCTGCGCAGGGAGCCGAGGTTGAGTTGCAAAGGTTCGTTGTTGGTTGCCATGGTGTCCGCTCGTTGTGGGAAAAGGAGCGGCCAGCTTCGGCAGGAAGCGGAAGGCAGTCAGTCAACAAACCGAAACCCGCAAGGCCCCGGTTCAAGGCATTGCGGCTACATTCCGCGCGAGCTATCCCCAGGGGATAGCTCCATGGAGCGCCAAGGAAGCCTGTGCGCCGCGACCAGAGCGGACAACGCCGATGCCGCGGCCGATGCCCGATGCCGGACCTGGACCTGGACCTGGACCTGGTCGGCGTCGTGTCCAACCGCTGAACTATCCCCAGGGGATAGCTCCACTGGCGGCCATCAGCATCCACTTCGCCGCCTGACCGGATCACTTGCTGGCGAGCAGATTGCGCAGCCGCTCGATGTGCTGCTTGGCGACTTCCGGCGGCACCGGCTTGCTGGGCGGCTGGGGTGGCGGTGCGGGTGGTGGCCGCTTATTTGGCGGAGTGGATGCTGATGGCGCGTCTTGCTTGGCCCAGGCGTTGAACTCACCGTGGATGGCGCGCTGGATGATGCCGAACAGATACCCCGCAGGATTGCGGATGCCATGGCTGCTACATCGTGTGGCCCATTCGTCCAGCACGGCCTGTCTCAGCGAGGCATCGACCTGCTGCAATGCCACCCTGGCACCTGTCTGCTGTTCCGCCTTCAGTTCCGTGAAGCGCTTGGGCCATTGCAGATCGCCCAGCGCGCGCGCCTGCGCGGTAGTACGTACTTCATTAATACAACTACTACGTACTGTACGGGCCTGCTTCGGATTCCGAAGAGCGCCGTCTGGCGCGGGTTTCAGCCCTGCTTCGGAATCCGAAGACGGGTCATCAGCATTCCGAAGAAGGCTCGAAGCCCCTTCTTCGGAATCGTGGACGGCATCCTCCTGTGGATAACTTCCGGTGGTCAGGATGTCCTGGCTGGCGAGGCGTTCGGCCAGGATCTGCAGCCGCGACGGCAGCGTGCGGCCGGACAGCAGCGGGTCTTCTGCGATCTCCCTGAGCGTGTTCAAGCCGACCATCTGGACGGCCTTGGCCGAATGGCCCAGGGACTGGCTGACCAGCGCGAGGTAGTCGGCGTCGAGTTGCATCGCCTCGAACGGCGTCAAGGGTTCGTCGTGCAGGACGTAGAGGTTGCCGAGGATGCGGCCGGTCTTGGGGTCGCGCCGTCGTCGCACGAGGCTCAGCCATCGTGTCAGACGCAGCAGCGTCAGCGCCCGTGCCACGGTTTCGTGGGAGGCTTGGCCCGCGCAGGGCATGGATGCGAGCAAGGGCCGAAGCTGCTCATACGTCGGGAATGCCGTCACGCCGTCATCGTTGAGCAGCAGGCGGAACACCTGCCAGGCGTTTCGCTCCAGCGGCGTCAGGCGACGGTCGAGGAACAGCCGCCGCGGCACCGTCTCATGCCGATTGCCACTGAACAGGAAAGCATCGCCGGACGTAGGAGGCGTGGGCGTCGGAGCAGGCAGGGGCGCGGGAGCGCCAGAGCTGGGCTTGGGCGCGAGGTCCTTCAGCGCAGCGTCGAACAGGTCGGCGAGTGCGATGGGGCCTTGACGCGGGGCTCGTGGGGCGGTGTCGTCCACGGCCATGGCCTAGCCCAATCCCTGATCGACCCAGTTCCTGATCGCGGCCCAGACCACCGAGAGCGGCAGTGACATGCCTCGGCCAGGTCCATGGCCGCATCGAGAATCGAGGTCTCGTCCTCCAGATCGACGTTTCTGGTGCTGGTGATGGCTTTCCAGCGCCGCCACAGTTCGGTGTCCTGGGTCTCGTCCAGGACGGGGTGGCGCCCCTTGCGCTTGGGCAGGCCAAGCACTTCCCGGCGCAAGGCGACCTCCTGGTGGGTCAAGCCGTAGAAGCGGCTCACCATTTCCGTGCTGGCACCCAGGCGCAACATGCGATCGACCGTGGCGATTTCCTTCTCCACGTCCTGCGCCTGCTTGAGCAGCCGCCGAAGCACTTCGCGGTTGACGGTCACCGAGCACCAGGAGACGTTGGCGTTGGCCAGCACGCTGATCAGCGCAGGATGCTTGAGGGCGTCCAGGTCTTCCTCGCCAAACCCCATCAGCTTGCAGCGGCGCAGTTGCCCATTGCGCAGGTCGTAGAGGGCCTGCGCGATGACGGCCTGGTTGAGTGGGTGTGGTGCGGACATGCTGGCCTCCCTTGCTCAGGTTCCAGAACCCGCGGCGTCGGCTTCCAGGTCGCGCAGGCGCCGGGCCAGCCGCAGCAGCCGGAACAGCTTGACCAGCGCGGTGTCGCTCAATCGACGGGCTCCGGTGCTGCCACTTTGGCCCTCGCCGTGAAGCAACCCCGGTAAGTCGATGACGATCTGCCCATCGTCCAGGCCGACGTCGGCGGGCTGCTGACCGGCCAGGCAGGCCAGCAGCGCGAGGACGGCAAGGCCACGCGGCGCTGGGGCCTGGGTGTGGGCATGGCATGCGAAGCCGATGCCGTCGGGCGGTCTTCGATGCACTCGTCCAGCTCTGCCTCGTGCGCGATCTCGCGGGCGAACTGCGCGATGTGGATGCGCAAGCGGTCCGGCGTGTCCAGGCCGGGATCGATGTACCAGACATCGGAGATCGGATAGAGCCCACCGGCCTGCACCGGGATGGACTGCAGGACGCTCGCCGAAAAATCGGGCGGCAGCGCATCACCCAACTGATCGGCGAGCATGCGCTGGATGGACTGAAGCCGTTCGGTCGTCGGCGCCGGCGAGACGATGTGCTCGGCAAGTAGATCGCTAGCCGCCGTGGGGCTGGCCATGCCCGCCTGGTTGGCATCCGCGTCGCTCTCGCGCATCGAGGGGGCAGCCGCTGGCGGGTCTGCAGGCGGTGCAGGCATCGCGGCGGGCGGCGCGGTTACGGCTGGTGGACGCGCGACGGCCCCCGGATCAGGCAAGGCGGGCGGCTTCGAGGGCGGCGTCGGGTCGCTGACCAAGGCGCGTTGGCGGCTCTCGGATTCGGTCATGTCCAGGGCGAGTACGTCGTAGTCGATGCCCAGCAGTTCGGCCATCTGCCCGATCAGCTCGTCCTGCACGCGCTGCGCGGAGAATTCGTCGGCCTGAACATCAAACTGCGAAAGCACTTCCTGGAAGAAGTCGTCGAAGTCCTGAGCCAGAGAGCGGCCCTTGGCGTAGTGCTCCCAGGTGCGCTCGCTGGCCTTGCGCATGACCGACAGCCGTTCGACCTGGTGGCGCCCCAGTCCGGCATAGAGCACGGTCGGGATCGCCGGCAGCAGGTAGCGCACAGCGTCGGCCATCCGGCTGATGTGCGACTGCTGCACGGGGTATCCGTCGGCGGCCAGGCGGCGGGCCAGTTCGGACTGGCTCAGCGGGATGCCGCTTTCCAGCTCGTAGAACTCGCGCGCCTTCTCCACGCCCAGGGCTCGCTCGATGAAGGTGAGACCGCCGCGCAGTTCGTTTTCCGCGAGATGCCCGGTCAGCGCGACGATCTCGCCGCGCTCGGGCCACGGGCGGAACAGGCACGATATGCGGAAAAAGCGTTCGTCCTTGGTCTCCGACCACAGTTCACGCAGGATCGCCAGCCGCGTGTTGCCGCCGTTGCGGATGATGTAGTGGTCCTCGCCTGGACGCCGAGTGATGGCCGGCGCCGCATCCAGGCCACGCTCGCGGATCGATGCCTTGATCTCCTCGTAAGCGGGGTTACGCTTCTTGCGCGGGTCGTGGTCGTAGGGACGCAACTGGTCCAGCGTCACGACCATCGGCGTGTCCGCGATCGGGTCGCTCAGGGCCGTGGCCGAGGGGCCAACGCGCTCGAACCCGGCGGCGAGCAGCTTGCCGGCCATGTCCTGAGAGGTCATGTCAGCCATGGCCGCACCCCTCGCAGTCCCCGCGACCGCCGGCCAGCGCCATGCGGGCCTCTCGCTCGGCGCGGCGGATCTGCGCACGGGCGTTCAATTCGGCCCGGTGGTCGCTCGCGGTCGAGCTGGTGTAGATCGCCGCGCAGCCGGCCTTGGTGAACTTCAGGTGTCCTCCGGGCGTGCGCTTGACGTGCCAGCCTTCGCCCACCGCAAACTCGATCAGCGCGCGCAGCCGCTTGTGGCCGCGGGCCAGTTCATGTGCGTTCGCCATGGGGCCTCCCAGGATCAAGAGGTCGCTGCGGGCGGCCGGATACTTGAGCCAGTCGGTCCTGCCATTGCGGGAACAACTCGCTGGCGAGCGCGCGCATCGTGTCGAGCGCGGCAGGGGCGACTCTGCCGGCCGGCTGGCGGTGCTCGACCCGATGCACCGGCAGGCCGCGCGTCGCGGCGCGGGGATAGGCTTCGATGGCTGGCACGTCGGTGGCGAGCACGCGGATACCGGCATGGTCCTGGAACAGGTCGCGCAGGGCCTGCTGGATCAGCCGTGCATTGGCGGACACCGGATGGACGCGGTTGATGAGCAGATGCAGCGGCGGCGGCTCGATGCCCAGGTGCCGGTACGGCGCAATGTCTTCGAGCAACTGCATGGTGCCGCGCCGCAGCTCGCGGGCCGCGAGGATTTCCGGGGTCACGGGCGACAACGCTACGTCGGAGGCAAGCACTGCCATCTCCAACAGCACCGATCGCGCACCCTGGGTGTCGATCAGCACCAGGTCGTAAAGCGACGCCAGCGCCGGCAGCAGATGGCGCAGTCGCAGGCGCCCGTCCGGCGCGTGCAGCAGCAAGGTGTTCAGCTCGCCCCGGTGGTCATTGGAGAGCACCAGGTGCAGGCCCGCGATCATCGTGCGGGACACGAGCCGACCGAAGTCGCGCTCGTTGAAGGCCAACAGCTCGTAGATGCCGCCGGGCGCGCGGTGCGCCAACTCGTAGTAGGAGGACAAGGTGGGCTGGACGTCGAGATCGAGCAGCAGCACGCGCAGCCCCGCGTCGGCGGCGAGCCCGCCCAGGTTGGCGGCCGTCGTGGTCTTGCCGACGCCGCCCTTCGTTGAAATGATGGATAAGACCTGCATGGCGCTCTCCGTGTTGGAATGGGAAGTCCGCGGGAGAACGGGTCAGGTCCGGTGGTTGAGGCGCTCGGCGATCCACTGGTCGATTTCGATCGAATCCCAGCCGACGGCGCGCACGCCCAGGCGCAGCGCCTGGGGAAACTGGCGCTTCTTCATCAGGTTGTAAATGTGGGCGCGTTTGAAGCCGGACTTGGCTTCGACTTCATCGAGGCGCAGGATGCGGCGCTCGTTCGGCGGGAGTACAGGTGTCTGCGACATGGCGGTCACTCCTGAACGCTCGGTGGCGTTTGTTGGCGTGACCTCTATTCAATAGACATGGCTACGGAAAGACATTGCAAATGCAATCTCCGCGATTGCACATACAAGCTGGAAAACCTCATTCACTTGCACTACGGACGTACTTCCTGGCGTTGGCGAACTTGCCGTTCAAGGTTCGCTCCGTGATGCCCATGGTGCCGCCGTAGTGCGCGACCAATGCCGAGACAAGAGCCTCCTGCGTTTTGAAGCTGGAGTAAGGCACGCCCGAAGGGGACTGGCCCAGCATCAGCGTCAGCATCCCGCCGATGATGTTGAGATACGTCGTCTCTGCGCGCTCGCTGATCTCGCATTGCTTGGACGCCAGCAGCACGGTGGACTGCTTGAGCAAGCTGTCGTGCTGCTCCTGCAGTTCCCGCATCTGGCGCCGGGCATGCTCCAGTGCGGCCTGAAGGGCCAACCGCTCAACCAGGATCGCCTGTCCTGTTTCTAAGGAGATGAAAGGATGCGCCATGCGTTCGCCACGGCTGAACAGGAACCGTGGGCGGTGCTCGGGATAGTGGGTGTGCATCCAGCGTTTCAGATCGACATGGCGAACGGTCAAGTCTGGCGCCTGCAGTATCTTCGGGTCATTGAGCGTGATCCCGTTCTGGCCGTAGGGCAGCTCTCCGTTGAGGATGCCGTCGTAGATGCGCTCTGAGTACAGCCGGCACTCATTCCACCGCGGGCAGTTCAGCGATGGCGGCAGGAAACGCGGTGATGCGATGGTGGCCAGGATCATCGGCAGGTACCGCAGCAACCCGGCCCATCGGATGGCCGCTTCGATGGGACGATAGAACACCTTTGATGTTGGAATGTCCTTGTACATGTCTTCGTCTCCTTTCGGAAGCGCTACATCACCGGCTCCTTTCTTGCCCTGCCAGAGGCTGTAGTGTCGTTATGCCCGCGACGGACGCCAGGGACGATGCCCTGAACGTAGGCGAGTGAGATGATTGGCATCCGCCGCAGGTGGCTTCGTCTTGCTCGGTGTGCAAGAATCGATTGGTTGCCGGCCCATCGAGCGATAAGGACGCAAGCTCGATATTGGCGCTCACGGTACCAGCGTCATGGGTGGCGCAAAGCCCATCAAGACCGATTCGATATGGTCTGATATCCCAGCAGTTTCCAAAGTAACAAGCAGCGGCATCTATTGCTCAGAGCGTAGGATTAAGAGAGCAAATCCGGTGATGTCATATCTGGCTGGGATGCTGATATAGCGAGATAGCATCACACAATGCGGTTCACCGCAGACTTGGCACTCTGCAGGCGGTTGATGGACTGCCTACAAGGAGAGCGGTCAATGTGGAGTGGCTGGCCCACTTGCTCCCCACCTCTACCTAATTGAGTGCTGAGATGACCGGCAGCGCCGCACGAGCCATTTCAACTAGGTCACGATCCTTGCGTGTTGGCTTGGCGGTCCGACCAAGGCTTCCGATATCGATTGGGGCTGATGGGTTGGTGCGGGAGTTGCTGTGAATTCCCTGGGCGCTGGGTGTCGAGCCGAGGTGATCTCGTCATTGCCTCGGAAGTGGACTTTGCGTAGTTTGTTCGTGATAAAATCCCGTGCGTTCATGTTGGGACTCGTTCGGGTGCGCTCGAACTAGGTTCCAGCTTTTTTAATTCAATGCTTTGGTCTGTCCATGACCCGTACCGCTTCGACCAACATCGCTCTGTGGTGGCGCTTCCAATAGGAAGCGGCATGTCGTCGCGGTCTTGACCGCACCTTGCCGTCGTACCGGCAGGCAAGGTTTCAAGAAGGCTTCCCCGGCACGGCGGCTCCAAACATAAGGAGATTGCCCGATGCCCATAGCTCCCCAGCTTCATCGTCGAACTGATGTTTCGCACGCTGCCTCGTCGCGAGGTGAGAGTGCGCTCGTCTTGTCGCTGCGCTCGGCCCAACAAGGTTGGGGCATGCGCGCCCTCAGCATAGTGCGTTGGCGTGCTTCGCGACTGCCCCCAAGCCTTGTTGCCGCCTGGTGCCAGCACTTGTTTGTGCTCTGTCCCAACGCAATCGACCGCCGATGTGTGTAATGAAGTGTGTAATGGCGGTCGTTTGTAATGAAAAAATCAAATAAAATCAAGGACTTATGATAATGAGACTCCTGATGGTGGACAACTACGACAGCTTCACCTACAACATCGTGCAGTACCTCTCGGAGCTGGGCGCCGACGTGCACGTGGTGCGCAACGATGAAGCCACGCTCGATGAAGTGAAGGCGCTCGTCGAACGCGAAGGCATCGCGCGCATCGTGATCTCGCCCGGTCCCTGTTCGCCCAACGAGGCGGGCATTTCGGTCGAAACCATCAAACACTTCGCGGGCAAGCTGCCGGTGCTCGGCGTGTGTCTGGGACATCAGGCCATCGGCGCGGCATTTGGCGGCGACATCATCCGCGCCGTGCAGCAGATGCATGGCAAGACCAGCGTGATCTCGACGGACCAGCAGGGCGTGTTCACCGATCTGCCCAAGGAGTTCACGGTCAACCGTTATCACTCGCTGGTCATCGACCGCAACACCTGTCCCGACGTGCTCGAAGTCACCGCGACGAGCGAGGACGGAGAGATTCAGGGCGTGCGTCACAAGACGCTCGCGGTCGAAGGCGTGCAGTTCCATCCGGAGAGCATCCTGACCGAACACGGCCACGCGATGCTGCGCAATTTTCTTGAGCAACGATGACCGGCCCATAACGAAGCAGACGACATGACCATCACACCTCAGGAAGCGCTACAGCGCACCATCGAACATCGCGAAATCTTCCACGACGAAATGCTGCACCTGATGCGCATGATCATGCGCGGCGAGATGTCGCCCGTGATGACGGCATCCATCATCACCGGCCTGCGCGTGAAGAAGGAAACCATCGGCGAGATCTCGGCCGCCGCCGAGGTGATGCGCGAGTTCTCCAACAAGGTCAACGTGGCGAGCAAGAAGCATCTGGTCGATATCGTCGGCACCGGGGGCGACGGCGCGAACACCTTCAACATTTCCACCTGCTCCACTTTCGTGATTGCCGCTGCTGGAGGCAAGGTCAGCAAGCATGGCGGGCGCAGCGTGAGCAGCAAGTCAGGCAGCGCTGACGTCATGGAAGCGCTGGGCGTGAACATCAACCTCCAGTCCGGCCAGATCGCGCAAAGCATTGACGAAGTGGGCATTGGATTCATGTTCGCGCCCAACCACCATCCCGCGATGAAGAACGTTGCGCCGGTGCGCAAGGAGCTCGGCGTGCGCACGCTCTTCAACATCCTGGGGCCGCTCACCAATCCCGCAAGCGCGCCCAACATCCTGATGGGCGTGTTCCACGAAGACCTCGTCGGCATTCAGGTGCGCGCGTTGCAGCGTCTCGGCGCGGAACACGCGCTCGTGGTCTATGGCCGCGACGGGCTGGACGAGATCAGTCTCGGCGCGGGCACGCTGGTGGGTGAACTCAAGGACGGCGTCGTGCGCGAATATGAGGTGCATCCCGAAGACTTCGGGCTGCGCATGGCTGGCACCCGCGCGTTTCGCGTGGAAACGCCCGAGGAGTCGCGCGCCATGCTGATGGGCGTGCTCAAGGGAGATACCGGCCCGGCGCGCGACATCGTCTGCCTGAATGCCGGCGCGGCGCTGTATGCGGCCAACGTGGCTGGGTCGATTGAAGACGGCCTCAAGCAGGCGCAGGTCGCGCTCGATAGCGGTTCAGCGCTCAAGAAGCTCGATGAGCTGGTGGCCTTCACGCAGAAATTCGCGGCCTGATCGGGTCGCAACGGAGTCAAGAAAGAAAACATGTCCGATATCCTGAAAAAAATCTGCGAAGTCAAAGTCGAGGAAGTCGCCGCAGCCAAGAAGCGCATGTCCTTCGAGGACATGCGACGCGACGCCGAGAGCCGCGTGCTGACGCGCGATTTCGTTGGCGCGCTCAGGGCCAGGATCGCGAAGAACCAGGCCGCCGTGATCGCCGAGGTAAAAAAGGCCAGCCCGAGCAAGGGCGTGATCCGCGAGGAGTTCATTCCCGCCGACATCGCGCAAAGCTACGCCGAAGGCGACGGCAAGGTGAGTGCGGCATGCCTGTCGGTGTTGACCGATCGCCAGTTCTTTCAAGGCGAGCCCGACTTCCTCAAGCAAGCGCGCGCGAGTTGCATGCTGCCGGTGCTGCGCAAGGACTTCATGGTCGATCCCTACCAGATATATGAGTCGCGCGCGATGGGCGCAGACGCCGTGCTGCTGATCGCCGCGTGCCTCGACGATGCGCAGATGACAGAGATGGAAAACATCGCGCGCAGCCTCGACATGGCGGTGCTGGTCGAGGTGCACGACGGCGAGGAACTCGACCGCGCGCTGAAGCTCAAGACGCCGCTGCTCGGCATCAACAACCGCAATCTGCGCACCTTTGAGGTGAGCCTGCAGACCACGCTCGATCTGCAAAAGCGCGTTCCTGACGACAGGTTGCTGGTCACCGAATCGGGCATCCTCACCGCAGACGACGTGAAGACCATGCGCGATGCGGGCATCCATGCATTCCTGGTGGGCGAGGCGTTCATGCGCGCCGATGAACCCGGCGAGGCGCTGGCGAAATTGTTTGCATAGTCCAGCGACGATTGCATCCCATCATGAGCGCGCAACTGATGTCCGCCCGGCCCGCAGACTGGCCCGTCGCGCCAGGCTGGCAAGCCTTGGTGAATGAGTTCTTCACAAGTGCCAAGGGCGAGTCGCTGATCGCCTTCCTGCAATCGAGGATCGACGCGGGCGCGGTGATTTTTCCGCCCTTGCCACTGCGAGCGCTCGAACTCACGCCACCCGAAGACGTGCGTGTGGTGATTCTGGGTCAGGACCCGTACCACGGTCGCGGACAGGCGGAAGGCCTTGCGTTTTCAGTCGCGCCGGGTGTGCGTATGCCGCCGTCGCTGCAGAACATATTCAAGGAAATGCAGCGCGACCTGGGCGTGCCGTTTCCATCGTTTCCCGAGCCGGGTGGAAGTCTGGTGAAGTGGGCGACGCACGGCGTGCTGCTGCTCAACACCTGTCTCACGGTGGAAGAAGGCCAGGCGGCGAGCCACTCCGGCAAGGGCTGGGAGCAGCTGACGGACGCGGTGATCCGCCACGTCGCGCAGGGCGACAAGCCCGTGGTCTTCATGCTGTGGGGCAGCCATGCGCAATCCAAACGCGCATTCATTCCGCAGGATCGTGGGCATCTGGTGCTGATGAGCAATCACCCGTCCCCGTTGTCGGCGCTGCGCCCGCCCGTGCCGTTCATCGGTAACGGACATTTCGGCAAGGCGCGCGAGTTCCGCGAGCAGCACGGTTTCTGACGAACCCCATGCGTAGAATGCGCCGAACGGTCCCGCGAAGCGGGTCATTCGCCGCATTGCACATGCCATCGATCTATCAACTGAAACCCGCTTTTCAAAACCTGCTGAGACCGCTGGTGAACACCCTCCATCGGGCGGGCGTCACGGCCAATCAGGTCACGCTGACGGCGATGTTCGCGTCGGTGATTCTTGCGGGCTTTCTCTACGTTGTTCATGGCGACGGAGTCGCTTCTGCATGGCTGCTGCTGTTTCCCGCGTGGATGCTGGTGCGCATGGCATTCAACGCCGTCGATGGCATGCTCGCGCGCGAGTTCGGTCAGCAGAGCACGCTCGGCGCTTATTACAACGAACTGTGCGATGTGGTGTCCGATACCGCGCTTTACGCGTGCCTCGTGGCCTTTGTTGCGGTCGATCCGTGGCTGTTGTTCAGTGCAGTATTTTTGGCGGGGCTGAGTGAATACGCGGGCGTGATGGCACCGCTCGTCGGGGCCGCGCGACGCTATGACGGTCCCATGGGCAAGAGCGACCGGGCGTTCGCGTTCGGCGTGATCGCCGTGCTGCTGGTGGTGGGGCCGGTACTCGGCGCATCGCCTCAGGTGCTTCATCTTGCCTGTCGCGTTCTGCTGGCGATCATCTGCGTGCTGTTGCTCTGGACCATCGCCCACCGTGTCAGGAATGGAGTCGGTGCGGCGCGTTAAGTCGGTGGGCGACCGGTCAACCGGTCACAACAATATTCACACCGGAGGGTGCATGAGAGTCAATAGTCAGCATCGGTTTGTCAGCCACGATGGCACGGAGCTGTTTTTCCAGCACTGGCATGCCAGCACTCCGCAGGCCGGAAAAAAGGCGATTCTGCTGTTCCATCGCGGCCACGAACATTCGGGGCGCATGGCGCATCTGGTCGATGAACTCGATCTGCCGGAATTTGATTTTTTCGCGTGGGATGCGCGCGGCCATGGCCAGTCTCCGGGCGAGCGTGGCGATGCGCCTTCGTTTTCCGCGTGCGTGCAGGACATTGAGTATTTCACACGCCATCTGCATGACGCATTCGGTATCGCGCCCGAGAACATGGCCATCGTCGCGCAGAGCGTGGGCGCGGTGCTCGCGGCCACCTGGGTGCATGACTACGCGCCGAGGCTCAGAGCGCTGTGCCTGGCCTCGCCAGCCTTCGACATCAAGCTCTATGTACCGTTTGCACGACCCGGGCTCACGCTGTTGCACAAGCTGCGCGGCAATTTCTTCATCACGAGTTATGTAAAGTCCGGCATGCTCACGCATGACAAGCAGCGTGCCGCCGCCTACGACAGCGACCCGCAGATCGCGCGCGCGATTTCGGTGCGCATGCTGCTGGGTCTGTATGAAGCGTCTGACCGCATCGTCGGCAATTCCGAGAGCATCCACGTGCCTACGCAGGTGCTTTCTTCGGGCGCTGATTTCGTGGTGCAAAGAAAGCCGCAGTTCGCGTTCTACCAGCGGCTTCCGCATCCGCTCAAGGAGTTTCACACGCTGCCCGGCTTCTATCACGACACGCTCGGTGAGAAGGATCGCATGATCGCCGTGCGCAAGATCCGCCGCTTCGTCACCCGGTGCTTCAACGAGGCGTATCAGGCCCCGATGTCCTCGATGCCGACAAGATCGGATTGGGTTGCGCGCTCGCGGAAGAATTGAGCACGCCGCTGCCCGCAGGCTCGCTGCGTGATCGCTACTGTAAGATGGCCAAGGCCAACCTCAAATTCGGCAGCCGGTTTTCGACGGGCCTCAAGATCGGCGAGGACACGGGGTATGACTCGGGCAGCACGCTCGATTTTGTCTACCGCAATCGGCCCGAGAGCCAGGGTGTCGTCGGCAATCTGATCGACAGGCAATACCTCCAGGCGATTGGCTGGCGCGGCATTCGCGTGCGCAAGACGCACATCGAGCTGCTGCTGCGCAAGTACGCGCGCAAGCTGAGCGAGGCCAGGCGCCCGGTGCGCATGCTCGACATCGCCTCGGGCCATGGGCGCTACATCCTCGACGCGGTCGCCGCGTTCGCGCAGCGGCCCGCATCGGTGCTGCTGCGCGACTACAGCGACATCAACGTGTCGGCAGGTCAGAAGCTCATCGCGGAGCGTGGACTCTCCGACATCGCGCAATTCGTGCATGGCGATGCGTTCGACACCGCGTCGCTGGCAGCCATCGAGCCGCGCGTGAATTTGGCCGTGGTGTCGGGGCTGTATGAGCTGTTCAACGACAACGATCTGCTGCGCCGCTCGCTTGCTGGCTTGCAGCAGGCGGTGGAGCAGGGCGGCTATCTGGTCTACACCTGCCAGATCTGGCATCCCCAGCAGGAGTTCATTGCGCGTGCGCTGACCTCGCACCGCCAGGGCGATGCCTGGGTGATGCGCATGCGCTCACAGGCCGAGATGGATGCGCTCGTGGAACAGGCGGGGTTTCGCAAGGTCGATCAATGCATCGACGAGTTCGGCATCTTCACCGTGGCCGTGGCGCAGAAACTCTGATGCCGGGCGACAACGAGCTCCTGAAGCGCGAGCCCGGAACGTGGAAGCGCGGCGTGCTGTATCTGCTGTGCCTGGCGCCGTTCTTTTTTCTCACCTACGGGTTTGCGAATCAACACGCATCGGGCCTGAGCGATGTGCCCAGCATCGTCTTTGAGTGGGAAAAGCAGATCCCGCTCTGGCCGTGGACGATTGTTCCCTACTGGTCCATCGACCTGTTCTACGGGCTCTCGCTGTTGCTGTGCTGGAACCGTTTCGAGCTGCGCCAGCAGGCGCTGCGGCTGTTCGCGGCGCAGCTCATCTCGATCACCTGCTTCGTGCTGATTCCGTTGAAGTTCAGCTTTGAGCGGCCACCACTCGACGGTTTCTTCGGCCTGTGGTTCGACGTGCTCATGGGCTTTGACAAACCGTTCAACCAGGCACCTTCGCTGCATATCGTTTTGCTGATCATCCTCTGGGATTTCTACCGTCGGCACGTGAGCGCGGGATGGGTCTGGCTGGTGCATGTCTGGTGTCTGTTGATCGGCGTGTCGGTGCTCACCACATGGCAACACCACTTCATCGATCTTCCCACCGGCCTGCTCGTGGGCGCGCTGTGCATGTGGCTGTTTCCCTTACGCGCAAAGTCGCCATTTCAAGGCGATGGTGAGCAGGCGCGAACCCGCAGACACATGCAAATCGCAGGCGTTTATCTGCTGGGCGCGCTGCTGCTGGTTGCATTCGCTTGGGCGGGCGGTGGCGCATGGCTGTGGCTGTTCTATCCCGCCGTGAGCCTGGTGTGGGTTGCGCTGGCCTACGGGTTGGTGCGCCCGCATTTCTTTCAGAAGCGCCCGGAAGACGGAGCGGTGTCGGTCGCGAGCCGCATCCTGTTTGCGCCCTATTTTGCGGGTGCCTGGCTCAACAGTCGCATATGGACGCGCACCCATGCGCAGGACTCGAGAGTCATCACCGTCGATGGCGTCACGCTGTGGCTTGGCCGCATTCCGTCGGCGGGCGACGTTGCCGCTTATGACGCGATGTTTGATTGCGCTGCGGAATTGCCGCTTTTATTGGGTACGCAATTCTATGCGCGGTATCTTTCGCTCGATCTGGTGCCGTTGCAGGTGAAACAACTTCGTGTGGCGGCGCGGCGGCTGGACGCCATGCTCTGGTCGACCGGTTCAAAAAACGTGCTGGTTTTCTGTGCGCTCGGCTACTCGCGCAGCGCTGCGGTGCTGTGTGGATGGTTGCTGCATCGCGGCGCTGCCGAATCGCCCGAAGCCGCCATGCAGATCGTTCGCGCGGCGAGGCCGTGGGTGGTTTTGCGGCCCGAACAGATCGCGCAGTTGCGGCTCATGCAGGCGCCGACAAGGGAGGTTTCGCGATGACGACGACGGCCATGCATCTCCATGTGCTCTCGCGCCTGCTGCGGCACGCGGATTCGGTCTTGAAATCAGCCTATCTGGCGTTTGCGTTCACACTGCTGGCGTGGTTGCTTGGAAGTGGTGAATCCAAGGTTTGCTACGTGCTGGTCGTGCTCTCGTTGTTGCTGATGGCGGCACAGCACTACGTGGCGATCCGCGTGATGTTCGACGCCGATCTGCTCGCGCAACTGGCGCGCATGATCGATTCGGGCACGAGCGAGCGCGGCGCGTTGCAGGCGCTCGACCAAAGCCTGCTGCATTTCGGCTTGATGCCAGAGGCCAAGCTGGGGCGTGACTGGCAACTGCGGTTTCGCGGCTGTCTGCGGCTGTTCAAGTGTCAGGTGGCGCTGCTCGTGGCGCAGTATGGCGTCATGATGGCCGCGTTGCTGCTGTGCACAATGAGGCCACTTTGAATTGCCGCTGAAGATGATGCGAGTCTTGTTGAATGGATGTTTCCGATGAGTGCGAGTAACAATGTCATCCTGCGCTGGCTGGGCCGTGGCGTCGCGTTTCTCACGCGCAGCAGCGCGCGCTTGCTGACGGGCGCGCGCAGCATCTGGTGGGGCAGCAAACCATCGACCGCGCAGCGCATCTATTTTGCGAACCACAACAGCCACATCGACTTCATTTTGTTGTGGGCATCGTTGCCGCGCTTCATGCGCCAGAACACGCGGCCCATTGCGGCGTCCGATTACTGGCTCAAGGATGGCGTGCGACGCTTTCTCATTCAGGACACCTTCAACGGCGTCACGATCAACCGCAATCGCGAGGGGCAGTCCGATCCGTTGCAACCCGTGAAAGATGCGCTCACCAATGGCTTTTCGATCATCTTCTTTCCCGAAGGCACGCGCAATCTTGAGGACGATGTGGACCTGCTTGAGTTCAAGAGCGGCCTGTTCTATCTGAAGGAGGCGTTTCCCGACGTCGAGCTGGTGCCGGTGTGGATCTCCAACCTGCGGCGCGTCATGCCCAAGGGCGCGCTGATTCCGGTTCCCCTGCTCTCGACGGTGACCTTCGGTGCGCCGCTCGAACGCAAGGAGGGCTGTCCCAAAGCGGAGTATCTGCAATACGCGGCGACCGAACTGCTCAAGCTCAAGGAGGTGCAGGAATGACCCCGGCCTACGCATCGCAGACCTATCTGCTGTTCGGCATTCTCGCGGCGATCCTGGTGTTTGCCTCCACCGTCGGCTGGGTGCTCAAGCGCCGAAGCGGCCCGATGCCGTCGCCCGTGATCGTCAACCTGAATTCGCGCATCAATGCCTGGTGGGTGATGATGAGCCTGATCGGCGTGGCCATCGTGCTCGGCAAGGGTGCGTTCATCGTGCTGTTCGCGTTCATTTCGCTGTTTGCGCTGCGCGAGTTCATCAGCCTGCTGCCCACGCGGCGCGGCGACTATTTCTCGCTGTTGATCGCGTTCTATTTCGTGATTCCGTACCAGTATTTCCTGATCTATTCGGACTGGTACGGCATGTACTCGATCTTCATTCCGCTCTACGTCTTCCTGCTGCTTCCGATTGCGGGGTTGAAGCAGGAGGACACCAAGCATTTTCTCGAACGCAGCGCCAAGATCCAGTGGGGGCTGATGGTCTCGGTGTATTGCATCTCGTATGTGCCCGCACTGGTCACACTCAACCTCGCAGGTTTTCAAGGCGACAGGATCTGGCCTGCGATGTGGCTGATCTTTGTGGTGCAGGCGTCCGACGTGCTCCAGTACGTCTGCGGCAAGCTGTTTGGTCGGCACAGGATCGCGCCGGTGCTCTCGCCTTCCAAGACCGTGGAAGGGCTGATCGGCGGCATCGTGCTCGCGTCTGGTCTGGGCGTGCTGCTCTCATGGATGACGCCATTCACGCATTGGCAGGCGGCGATCATCGGCTTCGTTGCCTGCCTGTTCGGATTCTTCGGCGGGCTGGTGATGTCGGCCATCAAGCGTGATCGCGGCGTGAAGGACTGGGGCCAGCTGATTCAGGGCCATGGCGGCATGCTCGACCGCATCGACTCGATCTGCTTTTCCGCTCCGATCTTCTTTCACATGCTGCGGTTCTGGTGGAGCTGAACGCGCGCGATGGCCTGCGAGCGTCAATCGCCATGTTCAAGCCGCTGAACCAGTAGCTCCAGCCAGGCCTTTGCAGCAGGTTGCAACGTGCGCCCTGCCAGCGTTTGCACCTCGATGTCACGCAGGTCCATGCCCGCGTCCGAGATCGGCCTGGCGATCAGTTCACCGCTCGCGACCAGATGGCGCACGCTGACTTCGCTCGACACACTGACGCCGCCGCTGTATTGCACGTACTTGAGCAGCGTCTGCGCGTGGTTGCTGACGAGCACCGGATCAAGCGCCAGTTCCTGCCGCGCGCAGGCCATGTCCACGACCTGGCGCACGGCTGTTTCTGCGGGTGGCAACGCGAGCGGATAGCGCGTGAGTTCGGCCAGCGAGACCCGGCGTCTGCGCGCGAGCGGATGATCCGGCGGAAGAATCGCGACGACCGGTGCGTTCTGACGATGCACCACGTGGATGTCCTTGACCGGTGCGAGGCTGAAGCACAACCCGATGTCGGCATCGCCCGACAGCAGCCTGCCCGAGACCTGCGCGGTCGGGCACATCAGCACCTCGAAGCGCACGCCGGGGTAGTCCTGCTGAAACTGCGCGCACACGCTCGGCACGAGTTCATTCGCGAACGCATCGGAGGTGGCGATACGCACACCGCCGGCGCCGAGCGTGGCGAGTGCCTGAATCGCTTCCACGGCCTGCGTGGCTTCGAGGCTGATGCGCCGCGCATGTTGCGCGAGAATTTCTCCGGCGGCCGTCGGCACCATGCCGCGCGCATGGCGCTCGAACAGCGGCGCGCCGAGTTGCGCCTCAAGACTCGCGATCTGGCGGCTGATGGCCGACATGGCCACGTGCAGCCGCTGCGACGCGAGGCTGACCGAGCCGCACTGGACCACTTCGAGAAAGTAGCGCAGCGCGGTGTCCTGCAGTTGATTGGCGACCGTCATGCGAGTCTCGCGGTTGGAAGTGTTGCGTTGCCGGTTTGGTCAGGGCCATTGTGAAGCATTGCCAATCGGGTAAAGGTCGTTTGCTGAATTTCTGATGGTCGTGGGCACACGCGCTGCATAAGATAGACCTTCTTGTCTCTTTCTTTTCCCCATCGACGCGAGGGCAACCATGAACCAGATTGACGCTGCCAGGAATCATGATCGAAGCGCGCTTGCGCTGCTTCCGGGGCGCAGGGCCGTGATCGGCGCGTTGCTGCTCGCGGGCCTGTGCACCGGCACGCTGGCCCATGCGGATGCCGCGACTGATGCGTGGCCGAACAAGCCGGTGCGCCTGGTGGTTCCCTTTCCCGCAAGCGGTGCCACCGACCTGATTTCGCGCGTGATCGCTCAGCGCGTGTCGCAGGAACTCGGCCAGCAGTTCGTCGTCGACAACAAGCCCGGCGCAGGCGGCACGATTGGCGCGGCGGAAGCGGTCAAGGCGGCGCCCGATGGCTATACGCTGCTGTTCACGACGAGCAGCACGCATGCGATCTCGCCGCACCTCATGCCGCGTCTGTCGTACAAGGTCGATCAGGATTTCACACCGATTGCGCACATGGCCGACGCCGCGAGCGTGCTGCTGGTGACGCCATCGCTGCCCGTCAAGAACGTGCAGGAGCTGATTGCCTATGCCAAGGCCAATCCGGGCAGGCTCAACTATGCGAGCAGCGGCAACGGCACCATCGTGCATCTGAACGCGCTCGAATTCGCGGCGCGCGCAGGCGTGAAGCTCACGCACGTGCCGTACAAGGGCACGGCCCAATCGATCACCGATCTCGCGGCCGGGCAGGTGCATCTGCTGTTCGATTCGATTCCCACGGGCATGCCGCACGTGGCCAGTGGTCGCCTCAAGGCGCTGGCCGTCACCAGCCTGCAGCGCAGCGCGCTCGCGCCCGATTTGCCGACGATTGCCGAATCCGGTCTGCCGGGTTATTCATCGGTGACCTGGTTCGGCGTCTACGGCCCTGCGGGCATGAAGCCGGAACTGGTCGCCAAGGTGAATGCGGCCTTCAACAAGGCTGTGCAGAACCCCGAGGTGGCAAGTGCGCTCGCCAAGCTCGGCGCGGAACCTGCGAAGGCCGGCACACCTGCGCAGTTCCAGGCGATGGTGAAGGCCGATGGCGCACGCTGGGCCAGGATCATCAAGGACAACAACATCACGCTCGACTGAGGAGGCAAACGACATGACTACCACCATCAAGGACTGGGCGCTGCCCTATGCCTCGCATCGTTCCTCGGTGCTGAGCCGCAACGTGGTCAGCACCTCGCAGCCGCTGGCCGCGCAGGCCGGTCTGCGCATGCTGCTCGCGGGCGGCAATGCGGTGGATGCCGCCATCGCCGCGGCGATGACGCTGACCGTTGTCGAGCCTTCGGGCTGCGGCATTGGCAGTGACGGATTCGCAATCCTGTGGGACGGCAAGGAGCTGCATGGCCTGAACGCCTCGGGCCGCTCGCCCGCAGCATGGACGCCCGAGTATTTCAGGCGGTTTGGCGGCATTCCCGAAAAGGGCTGGAACGCGGTGACGGTGCCGGGCGCGGTGTCCGCGTGGGTGGAACTCTCGCGCCGCTTCGGCAAGCTGCCTCTTGAGCAGGTGGCGCAACCGGCAATCGACTATGCGCGCAACGGCTTTCCGGTCTCGCCCGTGATCGCCACGCTGTGGGAACTGGCCGCGCAAAAGCTCGGTGCAGAGCCCGGCTTTGCCGAGTGCTTCATGCCCAATGGGCACGCCCTGCGCGCCGGAGAAATTTTCAAGAGCGAGGCGCATGCGCGCACACTCGAGTTGATCGCGCGCACCAGGGGCGAGGCGTTCTATCGCGGCGAATTGGCCGAGAAAATGGCCGCGCACTCTCAAGCCAACGGCGGCGTGATGACCGTCGATGATCTGGCCGCGCACAAGGCCGATTGGGTGGGCACGGTGTCGCAGAAGTTTGGCGATTCGGTGATCCATGAAATTCCGCCGAATGGTCAGGGCATCGCTGCGCTGATGGCGCTCGGCATGCTCGACGAGCTGGGCATCGGCGCTCAGCCGCTGGACAGCGCGGACACGGTGCATCTACAGATCGAGGCGATGAAGCTCGCGCTGGCCGATCTGCACGAATACAACGCCGACATGGACTACATGCGCGTGAAGCCGCAGGAGGAACTGCTCGATCGCGGCTATCTGCGTGAACGCGCCAGCCTCATCGATCTGAAGCAGGCCGGTGACCCGGACTACGGCGCGCCCCGGCGCGGCGGCACGGTCTACCTCGCAGCCGCGGACGAAAGCGGCATGATGGTCTCGTTCATCCAGTCCAACTACATGGGCTTCGGCTCCGGCGTGGTCGTGCCGGGCACGGGCATCAGCCTGCAGAACCGCGGCTGCGGCTTCACCACGCAAACTGGTCACGCCAATGAAGTGGGGCCGAACAAGCGTCCCTCGCACACCATCATTCCCGCGTTCGCCATGCATGCCGACGGCACGCCGCAGATGGCATTTGGCGTGATGGGTGGGCCGATGCAGTCGCAAGGCCATCTGCAGATGGCGCTTCGCGTGCTGCGCTATGGCCAGAACCCGCAGGCCGCGGCCGATGCGCCGCGCTGGCGCGTCACCGGTGGCAAGCAGGTCGCCGTCGAGCCCGCATTCGACACCCATGTGCTTGCCGAGCTGCGCGCGCGTGGCCACGAGATTACCGTGGAAGAAGGAAACGGTGTGTTCGCGTTCGGTGGTGCGCAGTTGATCCTGCGGGATGGCGATTGCTATGTCGCGGGCTCCGATCCGCGCAAGGATGGCATGGCCGTGGGCTTCTGAGGCCGCTGCGGGCCCGGTGTTTCGTAGGTCTTGGCCGATAGACCTGCGGCGCATGAGCTTTCATAATCAAAGCAGATTCATCTCCTGAAACTGGAAGGCACGATATGTCAACGCAACCCGATCCACGCAGCCCCATGGGCTCGAACTTTCTGCGCGACACCGTGGGTCGCAGCTGGTGGGTAGTCCTGCTGTTTGGCATCTTCTCGGTGCTGTTCGGCATCATGGGCGTGATCAATCCGCTCGCTGCGGGCGCTGGCCTTACCTGGGCCATCGGTCTGCTCGCGCTGGCCGAAGGCATCACGGGCCTGATCGGCGCGTTCGGCAAGAACGCGGGCGTCAATCGCGGCTGGATGATTCTCTATGCGGTCATCTCCATCATCTTCGGTGTGCTGGCGTTGATGAACCCGTTGTCGATGGCAACGAGCATCGCGGCGGTGATGGGTATCTGGTTCGTGGTCTCGGGCGTCATGCGCATCATCTGGGCGATACGCGTGCGCAAGGAAATCGACAACGAATGGATGCTGATTCTCAGCGGTCTGCTCGGCATCATCCTCGGCGTGATGCTCGTGATGGCGCCGCTTGCGGGCGTGTTCGTCGGCGCGATCTGGATCGCCGTTGGTGCGCTGTTTTATGGCGCATTGCAGATCTGGGCCGCGTTCAAGATGCGCAAGCTCTCGCCGTCCGCTTGACAAGCAGGGCGCTTCGCCGCTCAGCGTGACTCACGCACCGAGAGCCAGACGCTGAGCATGCCGCCCACCGCAATCGTCACCATGCCGGCCACGGCCCATTGATCGGGAATGTGGCCGTACATGAACCAGCCCGCGCACAGCGCAAACGGAATCTGGCTGTAGAGAAATGGCGTGATCGTAGCGGGGCGCGCGTATTCATACGCCTTGAGCAGCAGCAGATGGCCCACCGCGCTGCCCAGCCCCATCGCAAGCGTTCCGAGCCACAGCGCGGGCGTCATGCTCGCGCTCCAGGTCCACGGCAGGAGCAGCGTGGTCAGTGAAAACGCGAGCAGGCTGGTATAGATCTGCGTGGTCTCGGGGCGTTCGCGGCCGGCCATTTCGCTGCTCACGATCTGGTAGGTGGTGTTGGCGAGCAATTGCAGCAGAGGCCAGAACAGTGCGCCGAACGAGAAGCCCTCGCCACCGGGCCGAATGATCACCAGAGTGCCCGCAAAGCCCACGAACACCAGCAGCCAGCGCAGCCGGCTCACCGGTTGCTTGAGCCACAGCGCCGCGACCAGCGTCATCGCAATCGGCGTCATCGCGATGATGGCGGTGAATTCGGCCAGCGGCAGATAGCGCAGACTCATCATCGCGCAGGCATTGCTCAGACAGAACAACATCCCGCGCGCGAGTTGAAAGCGCCAGTGCCTGGTGCGAAAGATGGCGGTGCCCCAGCGGCTCGTGGCAAAACCGATCGTGAAGATGCTTTGCAGGCTGTAGCGCAGCCACAGCGCCATGAAGATGGGCACGAGCGAGCCGACGTATTTCGAGCCTGCGTCGAGCACCGAAAACGCCGCCGTGGCGGCAATCGTGAGAACGATTCCGGTGAGCGCCGAGGGGCAACGCGGTACGCTGAAACGGGCGACGATTCGCTGTCGGTGGACTTGGGCACAAATGAATGCCACCCAGGGGTAGCGACAAAAGGGTGTGTATCAACGGCGGGGACCAGGGCCATAGGCTTGCGGTCGATTATAAAAATGCAATCGCATTTGCGCTGGACGCGCGCCGCGCCGACTGACAACTGCTTTCACACTGGCAGTTTGGCGCAGGCACAGGCGCGCGCATACTCAAATCACCTGCCCGAATGCAGGCACATTCCAGGAGACCAAAACAATGCCCCAAGCCGTGTCAATCACTACGCAATTCACACTTGGCCGCCGCGCGTGGCTGCTGGCCGCCGCGTTGCTGGCGGCGGGTTGCGCGCAAACGCCGACCTCGCCGGTCACCGATGGCGGCGCTGCTGAGGCGGTCCGCGTGATGACCTCCGGCGGTTTTGCAGAGGCGCATCAGCGCCTTGCGCCGGAATTCACCCAGGCCACGGGCACCCGCGTCGAGACGGCGCTCGGCTCCTCGATGGGCGCATCGCCCACGTCGATTCCCAACCGGCTTGAAAAGGGCGAGGTCGCGGACGTGGTGATTCTGGCGCGTCCGGCGCTCGACAAACTGGTGGAGCAAACCTATGTGCGCCCGGGATCGCAGGTCGATCTGGTGCGCTCGGCGATTGGCCTGTCGGTGAAGAAGGGCGCGCCGGTGCCCGACATCAGCAGCGAGGAAAAATTCAGGCAGGTGCTGCTCAACGCGAAAAGCATTGCGTATTCCGCAAGTGCGAGCGGCACGTACTACGAATCGGCGATGCTCAGAAAGCTCGGCATCCACGATCAGGTCATGCCCAAGAGCCGCAAGATCCTGACCGAACGCGTCGGCACCATCGTCGCGCGTGGCGAGGCCGAGATCGGGCTGCAGCAGGTCAGCGAATTGCTGCCGATAGAAGGCACCTCGTTCGTGGGCAAGATTCCCGAATCGGTCCAGCAGTACACGATCTTCTCGGCAGGCGTGGCCACAACCTCGACCAATGCGAAGGGCCTGGAGTCGCTGCTCAGGTTCTACACATCGCCCGCCGCGCGCAAGACCATCGAGGCCACGGGTCTGGAGCCCATCGCCGCGCAACGTTAGGGCCCGGTGAACAGCCCACGAACGTCGTCAATCGCGCTTGCGCGCCAGCAGCATCGAGTCACCGTAGCTGAAGAATCGGTACTGCTGGCGGATCGCATGCTGGTAGAGCGACATGATGTGCTCGTAGCCGGCGAACGCGCTCACCAGCATCATCAGCGTGCTCTTGGGCAGGTGGAAATTGGTGATCAGCAGGTCCACCATCCGGTATTCGTAGCCTGGCGTGATGAAGATGTTGGTGTCGCCCGTGGTGTTGCCGGAGCGGGCCCAGGATTCGAGCGTGCGCACGGTCGTCGTGCCGACGGCGACGATGCGGCCACCGCGCTGTCGGCAGCGCTCCAGCGCCGCGAGTGTGGCAAGCGGTATGTGATACCACTCGCTGTGCATGACGTGCTCGGCGAGGCTTTCCGTCTTGACGGGCTGGAAGGTGCCGGCGCCCACGTGAAGCGTGACGCTTGCGCGTTCCACACCGCGTTCCTGAAGGCGTTGCAGCACCGAATCGTCAAAGTGCAGGGCGGCGGTCGGAGCCGCTACCGCGCCGGGGTTGGCAGCAAAGACCGTCTGGTAACGCTCGCTGTCTTCCTCTTCGTCGGGGTCGGTGTCGCCGTTCTGCTGGCGTTCGATGTAGGGCGGCAGCGGCAGGTGACCGTGCCTTTCCATCAGTTCGTAGGGAGTCTCGCCGTTCGGTCCGTGAAAGGCCACATGGAACAACGGGCCGTTTTCATCGGGCCAGCGACCGAGCAGTATGGCGTCGAAGCCGCCGCCGCCAAGACCGCCGCACAGATGCATGCGACCGCCGACCAGCGGTTTCTTGCTCACGCGCATGTGGGCCACGACTTCGTTGCCTTGCAGCACGCGCTCCACCAGTATTTCCAGCTTGCCGCCGCTTTGCTTCTCGCCGAACAGCCGGGCCTTGAGCACGCGGGTGTCGTTGAAGACCAGCAGATCGCCGGCCTGCAGCAGCTCGGGCAGTCCGTTGAAGATGCGGTCCACGGGCGTGGCGTTGCGGCCATCGAGAAGGCGCGAGGCACTGCGCACGGCGACCGGGTGCTGCGCGATCAGGGATTCGGGGAGTTCGAAATCGAAGTCGCTCAAGCTGAATTCGCGACGGGGTGCTGCGGACGAAGGTTGTGACATGGATGGCAGGGAAGCGTTCAACTCGCAAGAGCGGGGCTTGACAGGCCTGAACGACTCCAAAAAAGGAAACTGGCTGCGACTTTCTGACCCGCGCGACCCGGGCCGCGCGAGATACTTTCAAGCCGCGAATTCTAAGACCAGGCGGAATTCACCGGCTTTTCCGCATTTGCCGCGCAGTTGTTTCGCCGTTGGCCGCATACCGCGCGCCGTATCATGAAGATCACGCCTCAGACGTGATAGCCTTTCGGCCCGTCGGTCCCTTCATCCGTCCCATTCGCAGCGCTCGCCGAGATGCCGGCTTCCTCTTCCTCGTCCTCATCCGATTCCGCACGCGCGTCTCCCCCGCCGGACGGAAAAAAGGCTGCGCTGAGCGCGCCGCAAAAGGCGCTGCACAAGCTCGGGTTGGTGCGCGACATTGATCTGGCGCTGCATCTGCCGCACCGCTATGAGGACGAGACACGCATCACACCGATCCGCAATGCGCGCGATGGCGAGACGGCGCAGATCGAAGGCGCGGTGATTTCCAGCGAGGTGCAGATGCGTCCGCGCCGTCAACTGGTCGTGCGTCTTGACGACGGCAGTGGCGAGTGTGAGCTGCGGTTCTTCAGCTTTTATCCATCCCATCAGAAGACCATGGCGGTTGGCGAACGCATTCGCGCGCGCGGTGAGGTCAAGGGCGGCTTCTGGGGCGTCAGATGCTGCATCCGGTGTTCAAGAAGGCCGACGGCGAGCTGCCAGCCGCGCTCACGCCGGTCTATCCGACGGTCGCGCAATTGCCCCAGGCCTATCTGCGCCGCGCGGTCGCGGGCGGGCTGCGCCGGGCCGATCTTTCCGAGACCATCGGGCAGGCCCTGCCACCGGCTCCCGTAGCACTGCGGGGGCCAAGAGGCTGGAGCCGCTTTGGAGCCTCCAGGACTCGCTGTTCTTCCTGCATCACCCGACGCCGGACGTGGCGCTGGCGACGCTCGAGGATCACACGCACCCCGCATGGCAGCGCCTGAAGGCCGAAGAGTTGCTTGCACAGCAACTTTCACAGCTCACCGCAAAAAGAGAGCGCGCACGTTTGCGCGCCCCATCACTCAAGCCTGCGCAGGACTCGAGTGCGTTGCATGAGCAGCTTCAGGCCGTTTTGCCGTTTCACCTGACCGCCGCGCAGCGCCGCGTCTGCGCAGAAATTTTTGCCGACCTTGCGCGATCGACGCCGATGCACCGGCTGCTCCAGGGCGATGTCGGCTCGGGAAAGACTGTGGTTGCGGCCATGGCAGCCGCGATCTGCATGGATGCGGGCTGGCAATGTGCTTTGATGGCGCCCACGGAAATCCTCGCCGAACAGCATTTTTCCAAGCTGATTGGCTGGATCGAGCCGATTCTCGCGGCGCGCGGCAAGCGCGTCGCGTGGCTTGCCGGAGGGCAGAAGAAAAAAGAGCGCACGCAAATGCTCGCAATGGTTGAGAGTGGCGAGGCGGCACTGGTTGTTGGTACACATGCAGTAATTCAAGAGCAGGTGAAATTCAGCAACCTGGCGCTTGCGGTCATCGACGAGCAACATCGCTTCGGCGTGGCCCAGCGCCTGGCGCTTCGGCAAAAGCTTCAGGCACAGGGGATGGAACCACACATGCTCATGATGAGTGCAACTCCCATTCCTAGGACGCTGGCGATGAGCTACTTTGCTGATCTCGATGTTTCCACGATCGACGAGCTTCCGCCGGGGCGCACGCCGATCGTGACCAAGGTGATCTCCGACAGCCGCAAGGATCAGGTGATCGAGCGCATCGCAGCGCAGGTAGCCGACGGTCGTCAGGTGTACTGGGTTTGCCCGCTGATCGAGGAAAGCGAGGCGCTCGACCTGTCGAATGCCACCGCCACGCACCTGGAACTCAGTGAGGCGCTGCCGGGAGTGTCGGTGGGGCTATTGCATTCGCGTATGGCGGCGGTTGAAAAGAAATATGTAATGGAAGGTTTCAAGAGCGGTACCATCAGCGTACTTGTCAGCACGACGGTCATCGAAGTCGGGGTTGACGTGCCCAATGCGTCATTGATGGTGATCGAGCATGCGGAGCGTTTTGGCCTGTCCCAATTGCATCAACTCAGAGGTCGCGTCGGAAGAGGAGCCGCCGCCTCGGCATGTGTGTTACTTTATTCAACAGGTGAAAGCGGACGTTTGGCGAACGCTGCCCGCGAAAGGCTCAAGGCAATGGTCGAAACCAACGATGGTTTCGAGATAGCACGGCGAGATCTGGAGATTCGGGGCCCGGGGGAACTGTTGGGTGCGCGCCAATCTGGTGACACTTTGTTACGATTTGCAGATTTGTCTATCGATTGTGAGTTGCTGAGTTGGGCTCGCAATGCTGCTCCAAAAATGCTGGATGAGTATCCGGCGTTGTCGGAGCGCCATGTGGCGCGCTGGCTGGGTAGCAAATCTGATTTTTTGAAAGCGTAGTCCGTCTGCAAGTCAGATGTTTTGGATTTCAGGTGCTTGTATGAAGTTGATATTTTTCGGAAGGGACGCGAGTCTTTTTATATAGCCTGCGTTGCGCGCTGTTTCTGTGCTGATAGATGCAAAAGCCCGTGGATTTCAATTGTTAGTGCTCACTCAATTGTTTTTGCGGTTTGCATGGAATGCATGCACACGATACCGTCGGCAACGCCACAGTGCAAAATGTTGTAAGGCCTTGCAGGAAATCACATGACCCTCACAGAACTCAAATATATCGTCGCAGTAGCCCGGGAGAAGCACTTTGGTCGCGCTGCCGACGCGTGCTACGTCTCGCAGCCGACCTTGTCTGTCGCCGTCAAAAAACTGGAAGACGAACTGGAAATCAAGCTGTTCGAGCGCAGTGCCGGTGATGTGTCTGTCACGCCTTTGGGTGAACAGATCGTCCGCCAGGCGCAAAGCGTGCTTGAACAGGCTGCAGCGATCAAGGAAATCGCCAAGCGCGGCAAGGATCCGCTCGCAGGTGCGCTCACGCTGGGCGTGATCTATACCGTCGGCCCCTATCTTCTGCCCGAACTGGTGCGCCACGCGATCGCACGCACGCCCCAGATGCCGCTCATGCTGCAGGAAAACTTCACCGCCAAGCTGCTGGAAATGCTGCGCACCGGTGAGATCGACTGCGCCATCATGGCCGAGCCTTTCCCCGATACCGGCCTGGCGCTTGCGCCGCTGTATGACGAGCCTTTCATGGCCGCGCTTCCCGCCAGCCACCCGCTTGCGGAAAAGCCCTATGTCTCGGCCGCCGAGCTCAAGAACGAAACCATGCTGCTGCTGGGCGCGGGCCATTGCTTCCGCGATCACGTTCTCGAAGTCTGTCCCGAGTTCGCGCGCTATGCGAGCAATTCGGAAGGGATTCGCCGCACGTTCGAAGGCTCGTCGCTCGAAACCATCAAGCACATGGTCTCCGCCGGAATGGGCATGACCCTGGTGCCGCGCCTGTCGGTGCCGCGCGATGCGCTGATCACCACTTCGCGCCGCCGCAAGAGCGACGATGCGCACATCCGCTACCTCCCCATCAAGGAAGAAGACGGCAGCGGCCCGCCAATGCGCCGTGTGGTGCTGGCATGGCGCCGCAGCTTCACACGTTACGAAGCGATTGCCGCGTTGCGCAACGCGGTCTTCGCCTGCGAGCTGCCCGGAGTGACCCGCCTGTCCTGAGCATGGCAAACCACCGCAGCGAGATAAAAGGGCGCTGACCGAAAGGTCGGCGCCCTTTCTGCTTTTGCGGTCGAGGCCGTTCGTCGTCCAGGCATTCTGACTGCCGCATGGGGAGACCTGCCGCCCACGCACACAGGCGGAGTCCATCGCGTATAAACGCTGGGCCAAGCCTGCAAACGGATTCGTGTCCCGGGTTTGCCGCTGTCGCTTCAACTCATCTCTTTGACACCGAATGTCTGCCGTCGCTCCTCGCTCACGCCTGTCCCTGTATCTGGATCTGGTCCGCTTCAACCGGCCCGCGGGTTGGCTGGTGCTGGTCTGGCCGACGCTGGTCGCGCTCTGGGTCGCTGGGGATGGTTTTCCGGGATGGCATCTGCTGATCGTGTTCGTGCTTGGCACGGTGCTCATGCGCAGCGCCGGTTGCTGCATCAATGACATTGCCGACCGCGATTTCGACAAGCATGTGAAGCGCACCCAGGCCCGCCCGATCACCAGCGGGCAGGTCTCCGTTTTCGAGGCCGCGATGCTCGGCGCAGTGCTCGCGCTGATCTCGCTCGGACTGGTGCTGACCACGCGCTGGGAAGCGGTGGCGTGGTCCGTTCCGGCCGTGCTGTTCACGATCCTCTATCCGTTCACCAAGCGATTCTTCGCGATGCCTCAGGCTTTTCTGGGCATTGCCTTCAATTTTGGCGTCGTCATCGCGTTCGCGGCGGTGGTCGGCGAGGTGCCACGCACCGCGTGGCTGCTTTGGACCGCCAACATGTTCATGGTGCTGGCCTACGACACCGAATATGCGATGGTTGATCGCGACGACGACCTCAAGATCGGCATGAAGACCTCGGCCATCACGCTCGGTCGTTTCGACGTGGCCGGCATCATGCTGTTTTTCGCGTTGTGCTGGTGCCTCACCGCCGTGGCGATTGCACCGCACCGGCTGGGCTGGCCGTTCTGGCTGGGCATGGCCGTGGCTGCGGCGCAGATGGTCTGGCACTACACGCTGATCCGCCACCGCACACGCGAAGGCTGCTTCACCGCATTCAGCAAGAGCCACTACATGGGCGTCGCGATTTTCGCCGGGGTGGTGCTTGGATTTGCATTGCGCTGAAGTGACCCCAACTGGAGAGAATCATGTCCACAACTCACTCGTTCCATTCTCCCGATCAATTGGCCGCAGCAGCGGGGCTGGCCTCGCTCAAGCCATCGCCGCGCATGCCCGTGCTGTTCGTCGGCCATGGCAGTCCCATGAACGCGATCGAGGACAACGAATACAGGCAAAGCTGGCAGACGCTGGGCCAGTCGCTGCTCGCGCAGCATGGCAAGCCGCAGCTTGTTCTGTGCATCTCGGCGCACTGGCTCACGCGCAATGAATGGGCGCTGACCGGCATGCCAAAGCCGCGCACCATCCATGACTTTGGCGGATTTCCCGAGGAATTGTTCGCGCAGCAATATCCTGCTCCCGGTTTCCCCGAGGTCGCGAGCGAGCTGGCATTGCGCCTCGATTCGCCGCAAACGAATCGTCCCGTGCTGGTGGACGAGACCGAATGGGGTCTTGATCACGGCACCTGGAGCGCGCTCAAGCCGATGTTCCCGAACGCCGACATTCCGGTGATGCAACTGAGCCTGGTCTACAGCCGTCCGCCCGAAGAACATTTCGCGCTGGGCGAGCAGTTGCGCGCCTTGCGCGATCAGGGCGTGCTCGTCGTCGCGAGCGGCAACATCGTGCACAACCTGCGCGCGCTCAAGCCCGACGCAGCGCCCAACCAGGCGTACGACTGGGCCAGCGAGTTCGATGAGCATGTCGCCTCGCGCATCGAAGCGGGCGACCTCAAGGCGCTCACGCGCTTTCAGGAGCTTGGCCAGGTGGCGCAGCGTGCCCACCCGACCTTCGATCACTATCTGCCGCTGCTGCACGCCGCTGGCGCGGTGCATGAGGGCGAGACGCCGCGTTTCTTCAACAGCGATTTCCAGATGGCCGCGATTTCGATGCGCTCGGCGATCTGGGGGGCTGCCTGAGGCTGCGGCTTATTTCCCGAACTCAACCGCCAATTCCTGCGCGCGTTTTTCCGCTGCACGCATGGCGTCGATGAAATGCTCGAGCACCTTGTGCTCCTGCATGTGAACGATGGCGGCGTGCGTGGTGCCGCCCTTGCTGGTCACGCGCTGGCGCAGGACGTCGGGGGATTCGCTGGAGCGCGCGGCGAGTTCCGAGCCGCCCTGGAAGGTGGCGACGGCGAGTTGGTAGGCCTGCTCCGGCGGCAGCCCCATGTCCTTGCCGGCCTGGGTCATGGCTTCGAGGAACAGGAACACATAGGCAGGACCCGAGCCGGAAATCGCGGTGACCGCGTCGAGGTTGCTCTCGTCCTTCACCCAGACGAATTGGCCGGTGGTGCTGATGACCTGTTCGATCAGCAACTTCTCATTGGTGGTCACGGCTGCGCGGGCGAACAGACCCGTGATGCCCTTGCCGACCAGCGCGGGCGTGTTGGGCATGGCGCGCACGATGCGGTCGGTGGCGAGCCACGCGGCGATGCTGTCGCTGGTAATGCCAGCGGCGATGCTCAGGTGCACGGCGTGGCGCGTGAATTCGGCGCTGGCTGCGGCGGCGTCCTTGAAGGTTTGCGGTTTGACGGCCCAGACCGCGAGCCCTGCGCTGGCAAGGGCGGCGCTGGCCTCGGGCAACGCGACGATGCCGAAGTTTTTCCGAAGACTGGCGCGCGCTTCTTCCCAAGGCTCGACCACCAGGATTTGCGATGCCGGCATGCCCTTGGCGATCAGGCCGCCGATGATGGCGCTGGCCATGTTGCCGCCGCCGATGAAGGCCATGGTGGGGAAGGAGCTGGATGGGGTCATGGAGTCTGCTTTGGATGTGTCTGGAACGGAACGCGGAGTGCATCGGGACTATACGCCCGACGCACTCATGGATCGATCTGATTTCAGCGTGAATCAGTCGGCGGTACAGACGGTCTGCTCGGCAAGCGCAATGAATTGCGTGACTTCGGCCGGATTGAAATTGTTGTCGCTCACCAGCACGAGGACACGTTCGCCGCCCGGCAGGGGCGGGCCCCAGCTCATGCCCTCGAGGTTGTCCAGGCTGCGCAGGCCGAGCCGCGCGAAATCCAGTACCAGCGTCTTGTCAGCGGAGCGATACTGGCCCGGGACCAGAGCCTGCATGGGCAGCACGTCGGTCGCCGCACCGGGGCGGATGTCGATGCGATAAAGCCTCGCGCCCCAACCCTGCCCGAGGGAGAACGAGCGTTCGAGCACCAGCAGGTGATCCGGGCCGTCCGCGAGTATGTCGCTCACGCCGTTGATCGCCCGCTGCGGGAGCAGGGCGATGTCGTCGGCGAGCGCGTCGGGCTGATAGGCGATCTGCCGGATCGGCGCGTGCGGACTCGTCTTCGCGTCCAGTGCGGTGATGCGTACCGGCGCGCCTGAGTGGCCGGGCGAGGGCATGGCGCCGTCCTGCCTGAGCGCGCCTTCCATCGACAGCCAGAGCGTGCGCCCGTCGGGGCTGAAGCTCATGCCTTCGAGCGTGAAGGCGTTGCGCGGTCCGGTGTTCGCTGCTTCGATGGGATTGGCGGGCGGCCGCAGCATCGAGGGCAAAGGCCATTCGCCGATCCAGCGACCATCGCTGCCAATCTCGTTGAGTTCCGGGCCGAAGCCGCGCGCAAAATCTCCTTCGCTGGTCCACAGCATGCGATCAGTGCCGGGGACGATGCGCAGCGCTTCGGCGTCGGGCACGGGCACATGCGGGCGCGCTTGTCGCGCGTTTGCGTAGGTCTGCTGATCGGGTCCGCGCAGGCCGTGCATGCCGGTCAGCCACACCTCGTGCAGTCCGCTTGCGTCGTAGCGCATGCGCGCGGAATAAAAGCGCGCCGGTCCGTGGACCGATCGGTCATCGCTGACCATCACGAACTGCCCACGCGCGGCGTCCCAGTCGATGGAGGAAAGCCCGCCGACGGGCACGCCGCCGTATTGCGCATCCACATCCCAACGCACCTCGCCGAGCAACCGGAACTGCGGCGCACCGGCCGCTGCATTGCAGTGCGTGAAGAGGTGTGGTGGCGCGGTCGTTGCGACGCTGCAGGCCGTGAGCCAGTGCGCTGCCACGAGCAGCCAGCACAGGCCTGCAAGTCGGCGCGCACGGGAAGGCCGCGCGCTCATGACTTTCCGGTCTTTGGGGGAGGTTCCGCTGTTTGTTCCATTTGGCAACGCATTTTGCGCACCGTCCGATGAATTGTTCACATTGTTTGCCACTGCGCGTCACAAGGACTCGGTAGCATTTTGCCCGGATTGACTGCGGCAATTGCGGTGCCTGTACAGGCGCAGCAATTGCATAGGCGCAGTGCAACAAAGAGTCATTTGATCAAAAGGAATGGATATGACATCCAACATCAAAAAGTGGGCCGCTGAATTTATCGGCACGTTCTGGCTGACCTTCGGCGGTTGCGGCAGTGCCGTGCTGGCTGCGGGATTCCCCAATGTGGGCATCGGCCTGCTCGGCGTTTCCTTCGCCTTCGGCCTGACGGTGCTGACCGGCGCCTATGCGCTCGGCCCGATCTCGGGCGGTCATTTCAACCCGGCGGTGTCGGTCGGGCTGGCGGTGGGTGGCCGCTTCAAGGCGTCCGAATTGCCGGGCTACATCATTGCGCAGGTGCTTGGAGCCATCGTCGCCGGTGCCGTACTCTATGTGATCGCCACGGGCAAGCCGGGCGCGGACATCGGCGGTTTTGCCACCAACGGCTTTGGCGAGCATTCGCCAGGCGGCTATTCGATGATGGCGGCGCTGGTTGCTGAGGTCGTGCTGACCGCGATCTTCGTGATCGTGATTCTGGGTGCCACCGCCAAGCGTGCCGCAGGCGGCTTCGGCGGCCTGGCGATTGGCCTGTGCCTCACGCTGATTCACCTGATCTCGATTCCGGTCACCAACACCTCGGTGAACCCGGCTCGTAGCACCGGCGTGGCCGTGTTCGGCCCTTCGATTGCGATCTCGCAGCTCTGGTTCTTCTGGGTGATGCCCATCGTGGGCGCAATCATCGGTGCCGTGATCTACAAGGCGCTGCTAGCCGACGACAACGAGTAACTCCCCCAAAGAACTGGCGCCCTTGAGGCGCCAGTTCTTTTTTATGCAGGCCTGATCGGCTTAGGCCGCAGTGGTCTGGCGCACCGCATGCTCCCACTGCTGCATGAGTTCGGCGGCGCGGCCGCGTTGCATGGTCGGCATGAAGCGGCGTTCGGCCTTCCAGAGCGCCGACAGTTCCTTCGTGCTTTGGTACAGGCCCGAAGACAGTCCCGCGAGATAGGCCGCGCCGAGCGCGGTGGTTTCCACACACGCCGGACGCACCACGGGAATCCCGAGCAGATCGGCCTGGAACTGCATCAGCAGATTGTTCACGCTGGCACCGCCGTCCACACGCAGTTCGGTGACGGGCGCGCCACCGGCGGCCACGGCGTCGCGGCTCATCGCCTGCAGCAGCGCGGCGCTTTGGTAGGCAATCGACTCGAGTGCGGCGCGTGCGATGTGCGCGATGGTCGTGCCGCGTGTCAGACCGGTGATCGTGCCGCGCGCGTCGGGTTTCCAGTAGGGCGCGCCGAGGCCGGTGAACGCTGGCACCAGCATCACGCCGCCCGAGTCGGGAACGTTTTCGGCGAGCGATTGCACCTCGCCGCTGTTTTCGATGGCGCGCAAGCCATCGCGCAACCATTGCACGACCGCACCGCCGACGAACACGCTGCCCTCCATCGCAAATTCGGCGCGCGTGTGCGTCTGCGCCGCGCTGGTGGTGAGCAGACCGTTGTGCGAGGCCTGGAAGTGGTGGCCGGTGTGCATCAACAGGAAGCAACCCGTGCCATAGGTGTTCTTGGCCATGCCGGCGCTGAAACAGGCCTGGCCGAACAGCGCGCTTTGCTGGTCGCCCGCGACGCCGCCGATGGCGATGCTGCTGCCGAGCAGTGCCTCTGCCGTCGCGCCGAAATCCGCACTCGACGGCAGCACCTCGGGCATCAGCGAGCGCGGGATGTTCAGGGCTGCGAGCAGTTCGTCGTCCCATGTGTTGGTATGCACATTGAAGAGCATGGTGCGCGACGCATTGCTCACATCGGTGAGGTGGCGTCGGCCCTGCGTGAGCTGCCAGATCAGCCAAGAATCCACGGTGCCGAACGCCAGTTCGCCGCGCTCGGCCTGCGCGCGCGCGCCGGGCACGTTGTCGAGCAGCCATTGCAGCTTGGTGCCCGAGAAGTAGGCGTCGATCAGCAAACCGGTCTTGGTCTGGATGGTCTCGGCCAAGCCGCGCTCGCGCAGCTCGGCGCAGATCGGCTCGGCGCGGCGGTCCTGCCAGACGATGGCGTTGTGGACCGGCGCGCCGGTCTTGCGGTTCCACAGCACCGTGGTCTCGCGCTGGTTGGTGATGCCGATGGAGCGGATCTGGCTTGCGTTGATGCCCGCCTTCTTGAGGGCCTCCTGCGCGGTGGCGAGCTGGGTGTTCCAGATCTGCGCAGGGCTGTGCTCGACCCAGCCCGGACGCGGATAGATCTGCGGCAACTCGTGCTGCGCGAGCGCGACGATCTGGCCCTTCGCGTCGAACACGATGCTGCGCGAGCTGGAGGTGCCCTGGTCAAGAGCGAGAAGGTACGAGGTCATGGTTTTTCGGCTGAGGTTATGGGGTTCGGGAGGCAATCACGCATCGCACGCCGGCTTCTTCGAGCAGCGCGGCATAGGGCGCGGGCGGTTCGACATCGGTATAGAGCACGTCGATCTGGCCGAGCCGGGCCAGCTCGATCATCGCGGGCCGGTCGAACTTGCTCGCATCGGCGGCCAGCCAGACCTCGCGCGACTGCGCAATGATGGACTGCGCGACCTTCACCTCGCGCAGATCGAAGTCGCGCAACGAACCATCCTGCTCGATGCCCGAGATGCCGATCACGCCGATATCGACGCGGAACTGGCGGATGAAATCGACCGCCGTCTCGCCGACGATGCCGTGATCGCGCGAGCGAACCACGCCGCCCGCGACGATGACCTCGCATTCCGGGTTGTCGGCCAGGATCGCGGCCACGTTCAGGCTGTTGGTGATCACGCGCAGCCCTTGATGCTGCATGAGCGCGCGCGCGATGGCCTCGGTGGTGGTGCCGATGTTCAGGATCAGCGAACAGCCATCGGGAATCGCGCTGGCCACCTGGCGGGCGATGGAGCGCTTGGCGGCCTCGTTGAGCAACTGGCGCTGAACGTAGCCGATGTTCTCGGTGGTGGAGGCGGGCATGCGCACGCCGCCGTGATAGCGCGACAGAACGCCTTGCTGGGCAAGCTGCTTGACGTCGCGCCGCACCGTCTGCAACGTCACGCCGAGCTTGTCCGCGAGCGCCTCCACCGAGGCGGAGCCCTGGCGACGCACTTCGTCGACGAGCAGGTCAAGGCGGGGATTGGCAATCATGGCGGTGATGAGGTTTGGGTCGGGCGCTCGGTCGGGCCTGGCAGGAACGCCAAGGCGCTTGGTTTGAAAACATTGTCCGTCGAAAACGAAAAAAAAGGAACATAATAGAAAAAAATCGCACAAACAGCGATTGATACGCCAGCCAACCCTTCAGCGATTTCACACCATGAACGGCATCCACACGAACCAAGCTCCGCTCCAGACCGTACGCTCAGAACTGCTGAAGCAACTGGCCGAGCCGGTCGAATACGACCTTGCCATCGTCGGCGGTGGCGCGACGGGGCTGGGCACGGCGCTCGATGCCGCTGCGCGCGGCTTCAAGGTGGTGCTGCTCGAATCGCACGACTTCGCCAAGGGCACATCCTCGCGTGCGACCAAGCTGGTGCATGGCGGCGTGCGCTATCTGGCCCAGGGCAATATCTCGCTGGTGCGCGAGGCACTGCATGAGCGCACCACGCTGCTCAGGAATGCGCCGCATCTGGCGCGACCGCTGGCCTTTGTGATGCCATCCTACAAGCTGTGGGAGACGCCGTTCTACGGCGCGGGGCTCAAGATGTACGACGCGCTCGCGGGTGCCGCAGGGCTTGGCGCGACCGAATTTCTCGGGCGCATGGACACCATCCGCTGCCTGCCCACGGTGGCGAGCGACGGGCTCAAGGGCGGCGTCAAGTATTGGGATGGCCAGTTCGACGACGCGCGCCTAGCGCTTGCGCTGGCCCGCACGGCGGCGCTCAAGGGCGCGCTGCTCGTGAACTATTGCGAGGTGACCGGGCTCACCTATGCCGATGGCAAGGTCAACGGGCTCGTCTGCGTGGACAAGGAAGCCGGGGCGCGTTTCGAGATCAAGGCGCGCTGCGTGGTGAACGCGGCCGGCGTATGGGTCGATGCGCTGCGCGAAAAGGATGGTGAGGCCGTCGGCAAGCCGGTCAAGCCCATGGTCGCGCCGAGCCAGGGCGTGCACATCGTGGTGGATCGCGAGTTTCTGCCCTCCGATCACGCACTGATGGTGCCCAAGACCACCGATGGCCGCGTGCTGTTTGCCGTGCCGTGGCTGGGAAAGGTGATTCTGGGCACGACGGACAGCCCGAAGAACCAGCTTGACTACGAGCCCGAGGCCATGAAAAAAGAGGTCGCCTTCATTCTGAGGGAAGCGGCGCGATACCTGCGCCGCGCGCCCCGCATATCGGACGTGCGCAGCATCTGGGCGGGGCTGCGCCCGCTGGTCAAGCATCAGGACGACGACGCGGGCAACACCAAGAAGATCAGCCGCGAACACACGGTGCTGGTCAGTGCCAGCGGGCTGGTGACGGTCACGGGCGGCAAGTGGACCACCTATCGCTCGATGGCCGAAGACGTGCTCGAGCACTGCATGGACGCGAGGCTCCTGCCCAGGCGTGCCGGCGGCGTCACGGTCCGTCTTCCAGTGGTGGGCGCGACGACGGGCCCGATGCGCGAGGGCATGAACGATCCGCAGGGCCTGCATTCCTATGGCAGCGAGGCGGGTTTCGTGCAATCGCTGGAGGGCGCCGGGGTCGAACTGGCTCCGGGCTTCACCGAGGCGATGGTGCGGTTTGCCGCCCGCTGCGAATACGCCCGTACGGTGGAAGACGTGCTGGCGCGCCGCGTGCGGATGCTGTTTCTCGATGCGCGTCAGGCGGCAGCCGTGGCGCCGCGCGTGGCCGAAATCCTTGGCGAGGAGCTGGGAATAGATCCGCAATTGGACGTTTTTTCGGCAATTGCGCAACAATACGCAACGGTTCCGCAGCCCTGAGCCTCTTTTTCAGGGATGCAACACCTGCGAAGTACATCCAGCCGCTTGACGGCAGGATATTTCTTTGCGAGAATACAAGGCTTCGCATTAATTTATGCGAAAACTTTTCTGCCCAGCGGATGAGCTGTGAATGGTTTGCAGCTCTGACGACGGGCCCAAGACTGACTGGTTTGCTCTCATTTCGTGAGGGTGATTCCGGTGCAAGTTGGGAATATTGAAATGATCCAGACAGAAACTCGGTTAGACGTCGCCGACAATACCGGCGCGAAGTCCGTCCTGTGCATCAAGGTGCTCGGCGGCTCCAAGCGTCGCTATGCAAGCGTCGGTGACATCATCAAGGTGACCATCAAGGAAGCAGCACCGCGTGGCCGCGTCAAAAAAGGCGACGTGTACAGCGCAGTGGTGGTTCGTACAGCCAAGGGCATCCGCCGTGGCGATGGTTCGCTTGTCAAGTTCGACGGCAACGCAGCAGTGTTGCTGAACGCCAAGCTGGAGCCAATCGGCACCCGCATCTTCGGCCCCGTGACGCGTGAACTTCGGACTGAAAAGTTCATGAAGATCGTGTCGCTGGCACCTGAAGTTCTCTAAGGACACGACTTATGAACAAGATTCGCAAGGGCGATGAAGTCATCGTGCTCACAGGGCGCGATAAGGGCAAGCGCGGCACGGTTGCGCTGCGCAAGGATGACTCCCACGTTGTCGTGGAAGGCATCAACCTAGTCAAGAAGCACGTCAAGCCGAACCCGATGAAGGGTACGACTGGCGGTATCGTGGAAAAGGCCATGCCGATCCACCAGTCCAACGTGGCAATCTTCAACGCCACCTCGGGCAAGGCTGACCGCGTGGGCATCAAGGTGCAGGCTGACGGTTCGCGCATTCGCGTGTTCAAGTCCAACGGCGCCGAAATCAAGGCAGCCTAAGGAGTCAACATGGCACGTCTGCAAAAATACTATCGCGAAAAGATTGTTGCTGAACTCACAGAAAAGTTCGGCTACAAGTCTCCCATGCAAGTTCCGCGTCTCACCAAGATCACCCTGAACATGGGTGTGAGCGAGGCCGTAGCTGACAAGAAGGTCATGGACCACGCTGTGGCCGACCTCACGAAGATCGCTGGCCAGAAGCCTGTGGTCACCAAGTCCAAGCGCCCGATCGCCGGTTTCAAGATCCGCGAAGGTCAGGCCATTGGCTGCATGGTGACGCTGCGTGGCGTTCAGATGTATGAGTTCCTGGACCGTTTCGTGACCGTGGCCCTGCCGCGCGTTCGTGACTTCCGTGGTATCTCCGGTCGCGCTTTCGACGGCCGTGGCAACTACAACATCGGCGTCAAAGAACAGATCATCTTCCCTGAAATTGAGTACGACAAGGTCGACGCACTGCGTGGTCTCAATATCAGCATCACAACGACAGCCAAGAACGACGAAGAAGCCAAGGCTCTTCTCCAAGGCTTCCGTTTCCCCTTCAAGAACTGAGGCAGCGATGGCTAAAGTAGCTTTGATCCAGCGCGAACTGAAGCGCGAAAAACTGGCCGCCAAGTACGCTGCGAAGTACGCAGAACTGAAGGCAATCGCCAACGACGCGAAGCGTAGCGATGAAGAGCGTGAAGCAGCCCGCCTGGGTCTGCAAAAGCTCCCCCGCAACGCCAACCCGACCCGTCAGCGCAACCGCTGCGAAATCACTGGCCGCCCACGTGGCACGTTCCGCCAGTTTGGTCTGGGTCGCGCAAAGATCCGTGAACTGGCTTTTGCTGGCGACATCCCCGGTGTCACCAAGGCCAGCTGGTAAGCAGGCAGGAGAGATACAACATGAGCATGAGTGATCCCATCGCTGACTTGCTGACCCGCATTCGCAATGCGCAAATGGTTTCCAAGGCATCGGTTTCGGTGCCATCTTCCAAGGTGAAGGTAGCCATTGCCCAAGTGCTGAAGGACGAGGGTTACATTGACGGCTTCCAGGTCAAGTCGGAAGACGGCAAGTCCGAACTCCAAATCACATTGAAGTACTACGCCGGTCGCCCAGTGATCGAGCGTATCGAGCGCGTGAGCCGCCCCGGCCTGCGTGTCTACAAGGGTCGTGATTCCATCCCTACCGTGCAGAACGGTCTGGGCGTGGCAATCGTCACCACACCCAAGGGTGTGATGACCGACCGCAAGGCACGCGCTACCGGTGTGGGTGGCGAAGTGCTTTGCTACGTCGCTTAACGTGGCATTGAGGAGAAACTGAAATGTCCCGTGTAGGCAAATCCCCGGTAACCGTCCCGCAAGGCGTGGACGTGTCCATGAAAGACGACCAGATCAGCGTGAAGGGTACAGGCGGCACTTTGTCCCTGAACTCCAACGCTCTGGTGAAGGTGTCTCTGGAAGACGGCAAGTTCACATTTGCCCCTGCCAATGAGTCCCGCGAAGCCAACGCCATGAGCGGCACCATGCGTCAGCTGGTGAACAACATGGTTGTGGGCGTGAGCAAGGGTTTCGAAAAGAAGCTGACGCTGATCGGCGTGGGCTTCAAGGCTGCTGCATCGGGTTCCAAGCTGAACCTGGCAGTGGGCTATTCGCACCCTGTGAACTTCGAGATGCCCGCTGGCATCACTGTGGCGACTCCCACGCCGACGGAAATCATCCTCAAGGGTGCTGATCGTCAACGCGTTGGCCAGTTGGCTGCAGAAATCCGCGCTGTGCGTCCTCCCGAGCCATACAAGGGCAAGGGCATCCGTTATTCGGATGAAAAGGTCGTCATCAAAGAGACCAAGAAGAAGTAAGGAGCTGCAAAATGTTGACAAAGAAAGAGCAGCGTCTTCGTCGTGCTCGTCAGACCCGCATCCGTATTGCCCAACAAGGCATTGCCCGTCTGACAGTGAATCGTACGAACCTCCATATCTACGCGACGCTGATTTCCGGCGATGGCGCCAAGGTGCTGGCTACGGCCTCCACTGCGGAAGCCGACGTGCGCAAGTCGCTGGGCGGTGCAGGCAAGGGCGGCAACGTCTCGGCTGCACAGGCCATCGGCAAGCTCATCGCTGAGAAGGCAAAGGCTGCCGGCGTTGAAAAAGTGGCTTTCGATCGCGCTGGTTTCGCATACCACGGCCGCGTGAAGGCTTTGGCTGAAGCTGCCCGCGAAGCGGGTCTGCAGTTCTAAGCGGAGCGGATAAAAATGGCAAAGTTTTCCCCAAGGTGCAAGACGAAGGTCGTGACGACGGTCTGCGCGAAAAAATGATCGCGGTGAACCGCGTCACCAAGGTTGTGAAGGGTGGTCGTATTCTCGGCTTCGCTGCACTGACCGTGGTTGGCGACGGTGATGGCCGCGTTGGCATGGGCAAGGGCAAGTCCAAGGAAGTGCCTGCTGCTGTGCAGAAGGCCATGGAAGAAGCCCGTCGCAACATGGTGAAGGTTTCGTTGAAGGACGGCACCCTGCACCACACCGTGAACGGTCACCATGGCGCTGCATTCGTGATGGTTGCTCCGGCCCCTAAGGGTACCGGCATCATCGCTGGCGGCCCGATGCGCGCAGTGTTCGAGGTGATGGGTATCACCGACATCGTTGCGAAGAGCCACGGCTCGTCCAACCCTTACAACATGGTTCGTGCAACGTTTGACGCACTGGCAAATTCCACTACTCCCGCAGAAGTGGCAGCCAAGCGCGGCAAGAGCGTTGAAGACCTGTACGCCGCCTGATTGAGAGGCACGCAATGACAACGCAACAAACAGTCAAGATTCAACTGGTGCGCAGCCCTATCGGCACCAAGGAATCGCACCGCGCCACCGTGCGTGGCCTGGGTCTTCGCAAGCTCAACAGCACCAGCGAACTCAAGGACACGCCCGAAGTGCGCGGCATGATCAACAAGATCAGCTATCTGGTCAAAGTCCTCTGAAAGGATTGATGATGGAACTCAATAGCATCAAGCCTGCAGACGGTGCAAAGCACGCCAAGCGTCGCGTGGGCCGCGGTATCGGTTCGGGTCTGGGTAAGACCGCCGGTCGTGGTCACAAGGGTCAGAAGTCGCGTTCGGGTGGCTACCACAAGGTAGGCTTCGAAGGCGGTCAGATGCCTCTGCAACGTCGTCTGCCCAAGCGCGGTTTCAAGTCGCAGTCGTTGAAGTTCAACGGCGAAGTGACTCTGACTGCACTGTCCGCACTCGGCCTGGCCGAAGTGGATGTCGCTGCATTGAAGAATGCAGGCCTCGTGGGTCAACTGGTCAAGTTCGTGAAGGTGATCAAGTCGGGCGAAATCGCCACGGCTGTGAAGCTCAACGGCATTGGCGCGACTGCGGGTGCAAAGGCTGCGATCGAAGCAGCCGGCGGCTCCATCGCCTGATCTGGTAACTAGAAAGGCATCCGTGGCTACTAACGCAGCGCAAATTGCGAAAACGGGCAAGTTCGGCGACCTGCGTCGTCGGCTGATGTTTTTGTTGCTGGCGTTGGTCGTATACCGCATCGGGGCGCATATCCCCGTGCCGGGCATCGACCCCGCTCAGCTGCAGCAGCTGTTCAGTGGCCAACAAGGTGGCATTCTGAACCTGTTCAACATGTTCTCGGGTGGAGCGCTCTCGCGCTTCACGGTGTTCGCACTGGGGATCATGCCGTACATCTCGGCATCGATCATCATGCAGCTCATGACCTACGTGGTCCCGACATTTGAGCAGTTGAAGAAGGAAGGCGAAGCCGGTCGTCGCAAGATCACGCAGTACACCCGTTACGGGACGCTGGGTCTGGCGCTGTTCCAGTCGCTGGGTATTGCCGTCGCTCTGGAGAGCTCCGCTGGTCTGGTGCTGAACCCCGGGTTCGGCTTCCGCATGACGGCCGTTGTCAGCCTCACCGCTGGCACCATGTTCCTCATGTGGCTGGGCGAGCAGATCACCGAGCGCGGATTGGGCAATGGTATTTCCATCCTGATCTTCGGTGGTATCGCGGCTGGTCTGCCCAGTGCGATCGGTGGCATGTTCGAACTCGTACGCACAGGCGCCATGGGCCCGCTGGCTGCAATCCTGATCATCGTGATCATTGCGCTGGTGACCTACTTCGTGGTGTTCGTCGAGCGCGGCCAACGCAAGATCCTGGTGAACTACGCGCGGCGTCAGGTGGGCAACAAGGTCTATGGGGGTCAATCTTCCCATCTGCCTTTGAAGCTCAACATGGCCGGCGTGATCCCCCGATCTTTGCTTCGTCCATCATCTTGTTGCCTGCTACTGTGGTGAACTGGTTCAGTGCCGGTGAGTCCATGCGCTGGTTGAAGGACATCGCGGGTGCTCTCACCCCGGGTCAGCCGATCTACGTGTTGCTCTACGCTGCTGCAATCATTTTCTTCTGCTTCTTCTACACGGCCCTGGTTTTCAACAGCCGCGAGACAGCAGACAACTTGAAGAAGAGTGGTGCGTTCATTCCGGGTATCCGTCCCGGCGAGAACACCGCACGCTACATCGACAAGATCCTGGTGCGACTGACACTCGTGGGCGCTGTGTACATCACATTCGTCTGCCTGTTGCCGGAGTTCCTGATCCTGAAGTACAACGTGCCGTTCTATTTTGGCGGCACCTCCCTCATGATCATCGTGGTCGTGACCATGGACTTCATGGCCCAGGTTCAGAACTACATGATGTCGCAGCAGTACGAGTCGTTGTTGAAGAAGGCGAACTTCAAAACAACGATCTGAGACTGAGGCAAGCAGGTTTTGGGCGAATGCGGCATAATGCTGGGTTCGCCTGAAAGCAACGGCAAATTGATGCCCTTCGATCTATCGCGGGCACAAAATTTTGTATGAGACTTTGTGTTCCGCTGCTCGCAGCCGGGACGATTGGAAATTTAGGAGAACGCAATGAGAGTTTCGGCTTCGGTCAAGAAGATTTGCCGCAACTGCAAGATCATCCGACGCAAGGGCGTTGTGCGTGTCATCTGTACAGATGCACGCCACAAGCAGCGCCAAGGCTGATTGAGACATTAGAGGACGCAAATGGCACGTATCGCTGGTATCAATATTCCTCCGCATCAGCATGCCGAGATTGGCCTGACCGCCATCTATGGCATCGGTCGCACTCGCGCTCGCAAGATCTGCGAAGCATGCGGAATCGCCTTCGCCAAGAAGGTCAAAGACTTCACTGACGCAGATCTCGAAAAGATCCGCGATCAAATCGCCCAGTTCACCATCGAAGGTGACCTGCGTCGCGAAACCACCATGAACATCAAGCGTTTGATGGACATTGGTTGCTATCGCGGCTTCCGCCATCGCCGAGGCCTGCCTATGCGTGGCCAGCGTACGCGCACCAATGCACGCACTCGCAAGGGTCCGCGCAAGGGCGCAGCGGCACTCAAGAAGTAAAGAGATAGGTAGAGCACCATGGCTAAATCTCCCGCAAACAATGCTGCCCAGCGTGTTCGCAAGAAGGTTCGCAAGAACGTTTCTGACGGCATCGCACACGTGCACGCATCGTTCAACAACACGATCATCACCATCACTGATCGCCAAGGCAATGCCCTCTCGTGGGCTTCGTCCGGCGGCCAGGGTTTCAAGGGTTCGCGCAAGTCGACTCCGTTTGCTGCTCAGGTAGCTTCGGAAGTGGCTGGCCGCGCCGCCATGGAACAAGGTATCAAGAATGTCGACGTCGAGATCAAGGGCCTGGCCCAGGTCGCGAATCGTCGGTGCGCGCTCTGGGCGCGCTGGGCATCCGCATCACCTCGATCTCCGATGTGACCCCGGTTCCCCACAACGGCTGCCGCCCTCAGAAGCGTCGTCGTATCTAATCGATTCATAAGCCCACCGCCACCGTTGCTTTCAGCGATGGTGGCTCCCGTACTGGTCAAACAGCACGGCAGATGAAAACAAGGAAGCTCAAGTGGCACGTTACCTCGGCCCAAGGCCAAACTCTCCCGCCGTGAAGGCACCGACCTGTTCCTGAAGAGCGCCCGTCGCTCGATTGCGGACAAATCCAAGTTCGACACCAAGCCCGGCCAGCACGGTCGCACTTCGGGTGCTCGTACCTCCGACTACGGCCTGCAACTGCGCGAAAAGCAAAAAGTAAAGCGCATGTATGGCGTGCTGGAGAAGCAATTCCGCCGCTATTTCGAGATGGCCGACAGCAAGAAGGGCAACACCGGCGCCAACCTGCTGTCCGTGCTCGAATCGCGTCTGGACAACGTCGTGTACCGCATGGGCTTCGGCTCCACACGTGCTGAAGCACGTCAACTGGTGTCGCACAAGGCCATCACCGTGAACGGTCAATCCGTGAACATCGCTTCCTACCTCGTGAAGGCTGGTGATGTGGTTGCCGTGCGTGAGAAGTCCAAGAAGCAGGCTCGTATCGTCGAAGCCCTGCAACTGGCTCAACAAGTGGGCATGCCTGCTTGGGTCGAGGTGAACGCAGACAAGGTCGAAGGCACCTTCAAGAAGTCTCCTGACCGTGACGAATTCGCAGCCGACATCAACGAATCGCTGATCGTTGAGTTGTATTCGCGCTAATTCGCTGCCAGGCTGAAGTTATCGAGAAACTGTTCCTGAACCGCGAGGCATCGCGGTTTAGGCGCTTCACTAGCCTTACCGGTGTAACGAGCTGGGGGTATTAAGAGGAAGTTCGCATGCAAACCAATTTGCTGAAGCCCAAGGCAATTAACGTTGAGCAGCTTGGTCACAATCGTGCCAAGGTCGAGTTGGAGCCGTTCGAGCGGGGTTATGGCCATACATTGGGCAATGCCATCCGTCGCGTGCTGCTGTCCTCCATGGTGGGTTATGCCGCCACCGAAGTGACCATCGCCGGCGTGCTCCACGAGTACTCGTCCATTGATGGCGTTCAGGAAGACGTAGTCAACATTCTTCTGAACCTGAAGGGTGTGGTCTTCAAGCTGCACAACCGTGACGAAGTGACGCTGAGCCTGCGCAAGGACGGCGAAGGCGTTGTCACCGCACAGGACATCCAGACTCCGCATGACGTCGAGATCGTCAATCCGGATCACGTGATCGCCCATCTGTCTGCCGGCGGCAAGCTGGACATGCAGATCAAGGTCGAAAAGGGTCGTGGCTATGTGCCCGGCAACCTGCGCCGCTATGCTGACGAGTCGACCAAGTCGATTGGCCGCATCGTTCTGGACGCATCGTTCTCACCGGTCAAGCGCGTGAGCTACACCGTGGAAAGCGCTCGTGTGGAGCAACGTACCGACCTGGACAAGCTGGTCGTCGAGATCGAAACCAACGGTGCCATCACCGCTGAAGACGCAGTGCGCGCCTCCGCCAAGATCCTGGTGGAACAGCTCGCGGTGTTCGCTCAGCTCGAAGGCGGCGAACTGGCGGCATTCGATGCGCCGTCCGGCTCGCGCAACAACGCGACGTTCGATCCGATCCTGCTGCGTCCCGTGGACGAGCTGGAACTCACCGTGCGTTCGGCCAACTGCCTCAAGGCAGAGAACATCTACTACATCGGTGATCTGATCCAGCGCACCGAGAATGAGTTGCTCAAGACGCCGAATCTGGGTCGCAAGTCGCTCAATGAAATCAAGGAAGTTCTTGCCTCGCGTGGCCTCACGCTCGGCATGAAACTCGAGAACTGGCCACCGGCGGGTCTCGACAAGCGTTGATCTTCAACGCTATAATCGCGGGCTCTCTCGGGCATTGCTTTAGAGAGCCTCGCAAAATACGCGTACCGCGCAGCGGCTAGTACCTGATCCGGCTAGCCGCTTTAAATTTAAAAAAGGAAATTCCCATGCGCCACGGTCTCGGCCTTCGCAAATTGAATCGCACCAGCTCGCACCGCCTCGCGATGCTGAAGAACATGATGAACTCGCTCATCGAGCACGAGGCCATCAAGACTACCGTTCCCAAGGCAAAGGAACTGCGCCGCGTGATCGAGCCCATGATCACTCTGGCCAAGGTCGACACCGTTGCCAACCGTCGTCTGGCGTTTGACCGCCTGCGCGACCGTGACAGCGTGACCAAGCTGTTCAACGACCTCGGCCCGCGTTTCAACGCGCGTCCAGGCGGCTACACACGTATCCTGAAGATGGGTTACCGAGTGGGTGACAATGCACCGATGGCTTATGTCGAGTTGGTCGACCGCGCCCCGGAAGTCGCAGAAAATAACGAATCTGCCGCTTAATTCAAATTGAACCTCGAAAATAGGTTATAATTTCAGCTTACCGCGCGATGGAGCAGTCTGGTAGCTCGTTGGGCTCATAACCCAAAGGTCGGAGGTTCAAATCCTTCTCGCGCAACCAAATCGAAAAGCCCGCTTTTAACCAAGCGGGCTTTTTCATTTTGAACATCTAGGGCCTGTTCACACAACCCACGGGGTCGCGCAAGCCAGACAGGACCGCCCATGCTAGGCGCGTGACGCCGCGCGGGTAGGCACCCGCGCAAGGAATGCAACGCCGCAGGGGCGGCCCTGCCTGGCTTGCCCGAAGGGTTGCGCAGTCTTGGGCGGTCTGCGGCGTTGCAGTCTCTCGCAAGGTACCTACCTTGCTTCGAGCCTGCGCCTTGCATCCCATCCCAAGACTGCACAACGCGATCCCGTGCGTTGTGTGAACAGGCCCTAGTAGTGTCGTGAACGAGGTGGTCTCGCGGGCCGCAGGCAAATGCGGTCGCTGCGAACGCGCCATGACAGATTCTTTCGCCAGCGCCATGACAGATTCTTCTCCCACCGCAGCCGGCACGCTCGGCATTGACTTCGGAACTTCCAACTCCGCTGCCGCCTGGCGCGCGCCCGGCGAACCGTCGCGTCTGCTGGCGCTCGAAGGCGGGTTCACCGGCATGCCGACAGCGCTCTTCATCAACACCGAGGAGCATCGCACGCACTTCGGGCGCGATGCCATGCGGCAGTATCTGGAGGGCGAGCCGGGCCGCCTGATGCGATCGCTCAAGAGCCTGCTGGGCAGCGCGCTGCTGCAGGAGAAGACCCTGGTTCACGACAGGCTCGTGAGTTATCAGGACATCATCTCGCTGTTTCTGCGCCACGTTGCGAAAAAGGCGCAGCTCGCCCTCAATGGCCGATTGCCCGAACGCGTGGTGCTCGGACGTCCGGTGCACTTTGTCGACGAGCACCCGGAACGTGATCGCGAGGCGCAGAACGCGCTCGCCGCTGCGGCGCGCGATGCGGGCCTGGGCGAGGTGAGCTTTCAGCTCGAACCGATTGCGGCGGCACTGGACTACGAGCAGCGCCTGAGCGAAGAAACCATCGCGCTGGTGGTCGACGTCGGTGGCGGCACGTCCGACTTCACGGTGGTGCGGCTTGGGCCCGGCCACGCAGGCAAGCACAATCGCAGCAGCGACATTCTCGCGACCGGTGGCGTGCACATCGGCGGCACGGATTTCGATCACCGGCTCAACGTCGAGCAGGTCATGCCCCTGCTCGGCTACCGCCATATCGGCCCGGGTGGCCGAGAGGTGCCGAGCAGCGTGTTCTTTGATCTCTCGACCTGGCATTTGATTCAGTGGCTGTATGCGCCCAAGGCGATTGCGGCGGCGCGCGATCTGCGCACCAACTACGCCGATCCGCGTCTGCACCAACGCCTCATGCAGGTGCTCGAAGAACGCGAAGGTCACCGGCTCGCGGACGCCGTGGAGCAGGCGAAGATCGGCGCGTCCAGCGCGCATCTGGCCACGCCCATCGACCTGAACTGGCTCGAACGCGATCTCGGCGCGCAGATTTCGCCCGAGGATCTGCAGACGCGGCTGCACGGCCTGCTCGGCCAGGTGGTCAGTTGCGCGCAGAACTGCGTGCGCACTGCCGGAGTTGGCGCGCCTGGAGCCATTTACCTGACCGGCGGATCCTCCGCGCTCACCGCGCTGCGTGACGTGCTGCGCACCGCGTTTCCCGATACACCGCAGGTCGAGGGCGACCTGTTCGGCGGCGTCGCCACCGGGCTTGCCTATGCATGACGTCCTTGGCAGATTTCCAACGTGCTCGATGGCTTCGGGATAAACCCGGGATGCGTTCCTGTTGATAGCCGCTACATTGATTCTGGTGATGGGGGCCCCACTCGTGTGGAGCGCCGCCGTGTCTGGATAGGGCTGTGAAAATCAACACGATAGGAGACGCGAGCATGAAGAAAGCGATTTGCCACTGGGTGGTGGGCGCCCTCGGAACCTGGGCCGTGGCGGGCGCGCAGGCGCAGGACATCAAGATCGGCTACACCGCCGACCAGTCGGCCAGCGGTGTGGCCGAACTCGGCATTGCCGGTCGCTGGGGCTTCGAGGCCGCAATCGAGGACATCAACAAGGCAGGCGGCATCATGGGCCGCAAGGTCGTCGGCGTGGTGCGCGACGATCAGGGTACGCCGCCCAAGGCGATCCAGACGGTGCAGGAGTTGATCGACAGCGAGAAGGTCAGCGGCATCGTCGGTCCGGCCAATTCGGGCAACGCGCTCGCCTGGCTGCACATTCCCCAGCAGAAAAAGATTCCGGTGGTCGTGCCGATTGGTACGGCGACCGAAATCACCACGCGCTACGCCAAGGAGCCGCAGAACTACCTGTACCGCATCTCCATGGTGGATCGCGAGCAGGTCTCGCTGCTCGGCGCCTATGCGGTGAAGGCCTCCAAGGACAAGAAGATCGCGATTCTGGCCGACTCCACTGGTTACGGCCAGGGCGGCATCAAGGATGCGACCGAGATCCTCGCGCTGCATGGCGTGAAGCCCGTGGCGGTGGAAAAGTACGGTCCCAAGGACACCGACATGACCTCGCAGCTCAACAAGATCAAGGCTGCGGGTGCCGACACGGTGATCATCTACGGCATTGCGGACGGCGCCGCGCAGGTGCTGCGCAGCATGGAGAAGGTCAACTACATGCCGATCACGCTTGGCACCTGGGGCAACCTGAGTTCGCTGCTGCCCAAGATGGCGGGCACCAAGCTCGCCGAACACCTGATCATGGCGGCGTCCACCACCGAGGACACTTCGGCCAGGACCAAGGCGCTCGGCCAGCGCGTGCGCGTGAACTTCCCCACGCTGACCACTTTTCCCTGCTCCGCCCAGGCCTATGACTCGGTGATGCTGCTGGCCGCCGCGATGAAGCAGGCCAACAGCACCGATGGCGATAAGGTCGCCGCGGCGCTCGAGAGCCTGAACAAGACCGAGGGCGTGATCAAGACCTACGACAAGCCGTTTTCCAAGACCAACCATGAAGGTCTGAGCGTGAGCGATTTCTATCTCGCGCGCTGGAAGGGCAGTGAGGTCGTGCGCTTCGAGGACGATGTCTACAAGTCTCTCAAGCCCGCCGATCTGAAGAAGTGATCCGGTGAAATATTGAAGCAGCAAGGCCTGCCCCGACCACAGGTCGGCAGGCCTTGTCCTTTTGCAGGTTTGTTGCACGTGGGGCAGCGACTATGTTCGATTCGATTCTGCAGGCCGTCTTTAGCGGGCTCGCACTGGGCAGCATCTACGCGCTGGTCGCGGTGGGTTTCAACATCACCTTCAACACCACGAAGACGCTGAACTTCGGTCAGGGCGAGTTTCTGGTCGCGGGCGCGTTCGTGGCGGTGTCCGTGCTGCTGTTGCTCGCGGGCAAGAACATCACCGACACGCTGGTGCCGGCCGACGTCTCCCTGGTGCGCTATGTGCTCAGCCTGATCGCCACCATGGCCGTGCTGGGTCTCTTGGGCGTGGTGCTGTATTACACGGCGGTGCGGCCCTTCGTGGGGCGCGGCGGCATGGCCTGGGTGATGAGCACCATCGGCTTCGGCATCATCATCCAGAACACCGCGCTCGCGATCTGGGGGCCGTCGCCGATGGTGATGCCGTCGCCACTCGGCAGCGATGTGATTCGCATCGGCGGCGCCGGTGTGTTGCCGCAGGAGGTGCTGGTGCTGGTGTGCAGCGTCATCGTGCTGCTCAGTCTCGACTACGTGATGCGGCGCACGCGCATCGGCAAGGCGGTGCGAGCCGTCGCGCAGAGCGGCAGCGCCGCAACGCTCATGGGCATCAATGTGGGGGCCATCGTGGTGCTGGCCTTCGTCATCAGTTCGAGCCTCGCGGGCCTTGCGGGACTGCTGATTGCGCCGATCACCACGGCCTCGGTGTTCATGGGCATGACGCTTGCGCTCAAGGCGTTTTCCTCGGCGATCCTCGGTGGCCTCACGAGTCCGCGCGGCTGCATGCTCGGGGGCTTTCTGCTCGGGCTGATCGAGGCGCTCGTCGGGCTCTGGCAGGCCGAGCTGCGCGAGATCAGCATCTTCGTGCTCATCATCGTGGTGCTCGTCGTCAGACCACAGGGCCTCATGGGCCAGAAGATCGTGGAGAAAGTCTGATGATGAAGGGCGAGCTCAAGCATTACCTGTGGCTGCTGGTGGTGGTGGCGCTGGTGGCCGCCGTGCCGCTCGTGACCAGCAACGATTTCTATCTGCGCATCGTGTTTCTCATCGGCGTGAATTACATCGCTGCGGCGGGCCTGAATGTGCTGGTGAACTACACCGGGCAGAAGTCGCTCGGCCATGCGGGGCTGTTCGCCGTGGGCGCCTACGCCGTGGCGCTACTTACCGCGCGCTGGGGCTGGAATCCGTGGCTTGCCTTCGCGATGGCCGGTGTGCTCGCGGGACTGTTCGGCGTGGTGATCGCGTTGCCCGCGCTGCGCGTGAAAGGGCCGGCGCTGGCGATGGTGACCATCGGCTTTGGCATCGTCGTGGAGAAGATCGTCTCGGAGTGGCAGGATCTGTTTGCGGGCCAGCAGGGCATCTATGGCGTGATCCCGTTGAATTTCGGAGGCCAGATGTTCGGCACCAGGCAATGGGTCTGGTTCGTGTTGATCCTCTGCGTGCTGCTGCACGTGATGTTTCGCTACCTGCTCGCAGGGCGCTTTGGCCGCGCGTTCCTGGCGGTGAACACGGCGGAGGTCGCGGCCGAGAGCGTGGGCGTCAGCGTCTACAAATTCAAGGTGCTGGCCTTCGTGATCAGCGCCTTCACCTGCGGGATTGCCGGTGCGCTGATTGCGCAGCAGAACCAGTACATCAATTCCGATTTCATCACCTTCAATCTGTCGATCTTCTTTCTGCTGATCGTGCTGTTCGGTGGCAACTCGGTCTACGGGCCGCTGCTCGGCGCGGTGGTGCTCACACTGCTGGATTCGCTGCTCTCGCGCTGGCCCGACGTGCAGCATTTCACCTACGGCGCCTTGCTGCTGTTCGCGCTGTACGCCATGCCCAACGGGCTCGCGGGCTTCGTGCGCACGCTGGCGCGCAAGTTCGCGCCGGGCCTTGTGCCCAAAGAGGCGCTGCCCGATGCGCTTCCCGCATGGCAGTTGAAGCGCGCCGCGACCAGCGGCGAGGCGTCGCCGGTGCTGCTCGACGGCAAGGGGCTGTACAAGGCCTACGGCGGCGTGGTGCCGACCAACAACGTCGATATCAGCATCAAGCCCGGCCATGTGCATTCGCTGATCGGCCCGAACGGCGCGGGCAAGACCACGCTGCTCAACATCCTCTCGGGCATCGTCACGCCGGAACGCGGAACGATTCTGCTGGCCGGTCAGAACATCGTCGGTGTGTCGCCCAACAGGATTGCGCGCCTGGGGCTCGGGCGCACCTTCCAGAATCTGCGCCTGTTCAGCGACATGACGGTGCTTGACAACGTGAAGGTCGGCCTGCACTCGCACATCCCTGCGGGGTTTTTCGCGAGCCTGATCGGCGTGGGGAAGGCGCGCAAGGCGGAGCTTGCCGCTCGCGACGAAGCGTTGCAGATCCTCGAACGCCTGCACCTGCGCGACAAGGCGCTCGACATCGCCGGCAGCCTGCCCTACGGGCTGCAGCGCCGCCTCGAACTGGCACGCGCGCTCGCCACGCATCCGCGCCTGCTGCTGCTCGACGAGCCCGCGGCGGGCCTCAACCCGCAGGAGACGCAGGAGCTGATCCAGGTGATCGCGCGCATCCGCGATCTGGGCATCACGGTGCTGCTGATCGAGCATCACATGGATCTGGTGATGGCCGTGTCGGACCACGTGATCGTGCTCGACTACGGCCAGAAGATCGCCGAAGGCACGCCTTCCGAGGTGCAGAACAATCCGCGTGTGATCGCCGCCTATCTGGGCACCGAGGACGAACAGGACGCGCTCGACGACGACATGACCGGAGGCCAGCATGCCTGAACAGACCGCATTGCTGCGCGTGGATTCTCTACAGGTGCATTACGGCGCGGTGCAGGCGCTCAAGGGCGTTTCGCTGCATGTGGATGCGGGCGAGGTGGTCACCATCATCGGTGGCAATGGCGCGGGCAAGAGCACGCTCATGAAGGCGATCTCGGGTCTTGAGCCAGCCGCCGCCGGCAGCATTCAGTTCCAGGGACAGGACATCACGCGCATGGCCGGCCATCTGCGGGTGCCGCTCGGCATCGCGCAGTCGCCCGAGGGCCGGCAGGTGTTTGCCGACCAGACCGTGCACGACAACCTGATTCTCGGCGCATACCACCGCAAGGACGGCGCCGCCGCGATTGCCGCCGACGTCGAGCGGCAGTTCGACGCCTTCCCGCGATTGCGCGAGCGCCGCGAGCAGATGGCGGGCACGATGTCCGGCGGCGAGCAGCAGATGCTGGCCATTGCCCGCGCGCTCATGTCGCGGCCCCGGCTGTTGCTGCTCGACGAGCCTTCGCTGGGCCTTGCGCCATTGATCGTCAAGGAGATCTTTGCCATCGTGCGGCAACTCAAGGCGCAGGGCGTGACCATCCTGCTGGTCGAGCAGATGGCGAATCAGGCGCTGGCCGTGGCCGACCGCGCCTATGTGCTGGAGACTGGCCGCTTCACGCTCGAAGGCAGTGCGGCCGAGCTGCGGCGCGATCCCAAGGTGCGTGCGGCCTATCTCGGAGCGCATGCATGAGCACGCCCGCCGATGACACGTTTTTTGACTACGTGATCGTCGGCAGTGGGGCGGCGGGTGCCATCGTTGCCGCAAGGCTCAGCGAAGATGCGCACGTGAGCGTCTGCGTGCTCGAAGCCGGGCCGCCCGATCACCGTCCGTATCTCAAACTGCCTGCGGGCTTCATCAAGGTGATCTTCAATCCGGCGGTCGCCTGGCAGTTCAGTTCCGAGCCCACGGCACGCACCGGCGGCAGGCGCATTCCGCTGCCGCAAGGCAAGACGCTTGGCGGCTCCACGTCGATCAACGGACTGGTCTACAACCGTGGGCAGCGCGAGGATTTCGATGGCTGGGCCGCGCGCGGCAATCCCGGCTGGTCGTTTGACGAGGTGCTGCCGTACTTTCGGCGCAGCGAGACCTTTGTCGATGGCGGCGACCCCGCGCTGCGCGGCCATGACGGGCCACTGAAGGTCACGCTGCCGCATTGGCCACACCCGGTGTGCGAGGCCTTCCTGCAAGGCGCGGGCGAACTCGGCATGCCGCGCAATCCGGACTACAACGGTGCCTTCCAGCAAGGTGCAGGATATTTTCAGCGCACCATCCACAACGGCTGGCGCATGAGCACCGCCGCCACCTTCCTGCGACCGGCAATGGGTCGCAGCAACCTCAAGGTGGTGACCCATGCCGTTGCCGAGCGCGTGCTGATCGAGCAGGGCAGGGCCAGCGGCGTGGCCTACGCACAGGGCGGTGCCCGGCGCGTGGTGCGCGCACGGCGCGAGGTGATCGTCGCTGCGGGCGCGCTCAATACGCCAAAGCTGCTGCAACTCTCCGGCATCGGCGATGGTGAAAAGTTGCGCGCGCTGGGCATTGCAACGCAGGCGCATCTGCCGGGCGTCGGCCAGCATTTGAAAGACCATTTCTCGATTCGCCTGGTTGCCACGGTACGCAACGCCGTCACGATCAACGAACTCGCACGCGTGCCGCGTCTGTGGGGGCAGGCGCTGGATTGGCTGCGCGGCAAGCCGAATATCCTGGCGCTGAGCCCGTCGGTCGTGCACTGGTTCTGGCAGTCCGAGGCGGGGCTCGCGCGGCCCGATCTGCAGGGTGTGTTCTCGCCCGCCAGTTACCGCGAGGGCTATGTGGGCCAGCTCGATGTCTTTCCGGGCATGACCTGTGGCGTATGGCAGCATCGCCCGAAAAGCGAAGGCACGGTGCAGCTTGCATCGGCCGATCCCGGCGACGCGCCGGTGGTGCAGCCGAACTATCTGGCCGACGAGGGCGACCGCCAGACACTGATTCGCGGCGTGCGCATTGCGCGCTCGCTGCTGCACACGAAGGCGCTGGAGCATTACCGCGTGGCCGAGGTAATGCCCGGGCCGCAGGTGCAGTCGGACGACGAGATTCTCGATTTCATCTACCGCTATGGCGTCTCTTCGTACCACGTCAACGGCACGGCGCGCATGGGGCCGCAGAGCGACGCGCAGGCCGTGGTCGATGCGCAATTGCGCGTGCATGGCGTGCCGAATCTGCGCGTGATCGACGCCTCCGTCATGCCTGAAATCACCTCCGCGAACACCTGCGCGGCGACCATGATGATCGGGGAGAAGGGCGCGGACATGATCCGCCGCTCCGCCGCCTGACGGGCAGGCAATCCGTGCATGGATCGACCGGTGGCTTGCGCCGCGCAGGAAGGCCCCTCATCCGCGCTTTTTTCTCGTCCGCAGATCGCGGATGCCTGCCAGCGCGGTCGGCTCCTGGCCCGCCGCGAGAATCCGGTGCTTCTGGATTTTCTGCGTGCCGGTGGTCGGGATCTCGTCGGTGAACCACCACCAGCCCGGGACCTTGTAGTACGCCATTTCCTTCTGGCAGAAATCGAACAGTTCGCTGCAGATGGCGTCGTCGGCGGGCACGCCGGGCACGAGCACGATGCTGGCCAGCACCTCTTCCTCGCGGATCGCGTCGGGCGCCGCCATCACGGCCACGCCCTGTACCTTGGGATGGGTGAGCAGGATGGCCTCGACCTCGGCCGCCGCGATGTTTTCGCCCGAGCGGCGGATGATGTTCTTGCGCCGGTCCATGAAGTGCAGCAGGCCGTCCGGGTCCTGCACCACCACGTCGCCGGTGTGAAACCAGCCGCCACTCCAAGCCTTCTCGGTGGCGACGGGATCGTCGAGGTATTCGCTGAAGAAGTGCTTGCGCGGCGTCTCGGCCGAGTAGCGCACCAGCATCTCGCCGGGTGTGCCGGACGGAACCGACTCGCCATATTCGTCGGCCACCCGGACTTCGAGCCCGGGCATGCCGCGGCCAAACGAACGTGTGCCGACCTGACGATCACTGGTGTAGTCGGAGATCGTGCGCACCACTTCCGTCATGCCCCACAGTTCGATCAACGGAAAGCCGAAGCGCTGCTCGAATACCGCATGCAGTTGCGGCTCGACGCCCGCGCCGTAGCCAAAGCGCACGACGTGCTGCGTCTCCCACGGCGACGCGGGCTGCTTGAGCAACAGCGGAATGATCACGCCGAGGTAGTGCACGATGGTCGCGCGACTGCTTGCGACCTCTTCCCACCAGCGCGATGGCTGAAAGCGGTCGGTCTGCACCTGACAGCCACCCGAGAGCAGCATGCAGTAGAACGACAGGATCGACGCATTCACATGGAACAGCGGCAGCGGGTTGAAGAGCCGCTCGCGCCCTTCCTGAATCGACACGAAGCCGGGCTGGCTTGCATACCACTTGCCCGCCGCGAGTTCGTAGGCATGTGAGAGCACGCAGCCCTTGGGCTGACCGGTGGTGCCGGAGGTGTAGAGAATGCTCGCGGGCGTGTCGGCGTTCACCGCGCCGGCCTGCGCCGCACGCGCGGCCTTCGGCAACGATGTCAGCGAGCCTGCGGCGCGCTGTTCGTCGAGCGCCACCACGGCGGGTTGGTGCGCGGTGTCTTCGAGCGACTCGCGGATCGATGCGAGCCGCGATGCCAGGCAGACGACGAGATCGGCCTTGGAATGATCGATCAGGTAATTCAATTCGCGTCGACGGTAATCGGGATTGATCGGCACGCAGCAGATGCCCAGCGTGTTGAGCGCGAGCTTGTGCAGCATGTGTTCGGGGCGGCTTTCCAGCAGCAGCGCAACGCGGTGGCCCAGTCCGTAACCCGCGTCGGCATAGACGCGCGCGAGTTCGGCGATCTGCCGGCCCGCATCGCGGTAGCTGATCTCCACGCCCTGCTGCGCATAGCCGCGCTGGGGATTCGCCGGAACGGCCAGCAGGCTGTTGTCCGCATAGCGTTCGACGGCGGCCTGCAAGGCCTCGCCAATCGTGGTGTCGTCGGTCACGGTGATCATGGGGTGGCTCCGCAGTTCGTTGTCGCCGTTGTTGTCGTTCAGGGCCGCAGCAGCGGGGAGGGCGTCGGATCAACGCCTTGCTCGATGGCGGCCTGCCGCTCGATCGCCAGACTCCGTACAAACGCCGGTCGCGCGCGCAGCCGCTGCCAGTAAGCCTGCGTGGCTGGTCCCCATTGCGAGGACATGTCGAGAAATTCCGAGAGCATGAGCGCGTAGCTCACCGCGATGTCGGCGGCGGTGAAGCGCTCGGCGCACAGGTATTCGTGTTGCGACGTGGCGCTCTCGACGGCCCGTAGACGACCGAGAAACCAGCGCGCGTAGTCCTGGGCGACCTGTGGTTGGCGGCGTTCAGGCGGTTCGAAATGCGTGTAGCGCAACACCAGCGTCAGCGGAAAGGTGAGCGTTGCATCGGACATGAACAACCAGTTCAGATAAGCCGCATACGCGGCGTCGCCGGGCGCTACCTTCAAACTTGTGCCGGGCACGAAGTCGCACAGAAACTGGCAGATCGCGCTCGACTCCGTAAGCCGTTGTTCCCCGTCGATCAGCAGCGGCACGGTGCCCAGCGGATTGAGTTCGAGAAAGCTGCGCGCCATCGCACGCGGTGGAAAGGGCAGCATCTTCAATCGGTACGGCAGACCCAATTCCTCCAGTAGCCACAGGACGCGGAACGAACGCGCACTGACGCTGTGATAAAGCTCGATCACTCACCAGTCTCCTTGTCTTTTCTCTTAACACCATCACTGCGAAAGCGGTTTCGACATCGATCAGTAGGTGTGCGATCACTGCATTTTGTAACCTCATACCTGCGACGTTTGATGGGCCGTTGTTGATTTTTATCACGTTACTCGCACACTACATACCTAATGCCATTTCTTGTGCGGGCGTCGTGTTGAATTTCAGTCTGGAAGGGGCTCGTTGCAGCGCCACATCGTTGATACTTGAGGAGTGCCCGTTATGTTCCCTGAAAAAATCGCCAAGTCTCATCTGGTCAAGCTTCACCGGATGCTTGAGGACATCGCCCGAGCCTCCAAGGATTTGGAGGCGCTGCGAGTTGCCTATCAACGCATCGCCGATCAATGCGAGCACGAGCCGCACGGCGTTGCCGGCACGGCGGTCGCGTCCGCGGTGCTCGGACAACCGCAGGCGTCGCGCTGCGCAGAAATCGTCGTCGCCCATTCGGCGCTCAAGCTGGACATCGATGCGGCGCTCATGCGCGGCACGGACGGCAAGCGCGTATGCGCGCTGCTCGAACGTCTGGATGCGCTCGAAGACGAACGTGATGCGCTTGACGCCGAACTGCGCTCCACGGAGCAATCGCTCGTGATGCGTCGGCCTTTCGTCGTGGAAGACCCGCCTTGAAGCGCGTGGGGGCTGATGCCCTGGCCTTCAGGCTTCGTCGCCTGCGCCGGATTCGTGCGGAGCGTCCTTCAGGGCCAGCGCCATGTCGTAGATGCGGTTGCGTGCGCCGCCGGTGATCTGCGCGGTCAGGCGCACGGCGGTCTTCATCGGCAGTTCGGCCAGCAACCATTGCAGAATCTGGCGTTCCTTGGGATCGTCCGCGTCGGCCTGTGGCGCGGCGGGATGTATCACGACGACGAATTCACCACGGCTGTGCTGGCTGTCCGACTTGAGCCAGGCGTGCAGGGCGCTCGCCGGGTGCGTGGTGATCTGCTCGAACTGCTTGCTGATTTCCCGCGCCAGCGTCACCGGCCGCTCGCCCAGCACGGCGAGCGCCCTGGCGACTTCTTCGATGCGGTGCGGCGCTTCGAGCAGCACGACGGCACGCGGCTCGAGCGCCAGCGTGTCGATCACCGAAGCACGTTCGCTCGCCTTGGTGGGCAGAAATCCGGCGAACAGGAAACCCTGCGCATCGGGCGAAACAATGCCTGCCACGCTGATGGCCGTGGTCACGCTGCTCGCGCCCGGCAGCGGGATCGAGCGCAGACCCGCTGCCTGCACGGCGGCGCAAAGCCGCGCGCCCGGGTCGCTCACGCCGGGTGTGCCCGCATCACTCACATACGCGACCCGTTTGCCCTGGCGCAGCAGATCGATCACCTGCGTTGCGCGTTCGGCCTCGTTGTGCTGATGCACGGCGAGCAACTGGCCGCCAGACTTGTCGAGCCCGTAGGCGCGCAGCATCTGCTGCGTGTGGCGCGTGTCCTCGCAGGCGATGGTGTCGGCGATCTGCAGCACATGCAGCGCGCGCAGCGTGATATCCGAGAGATTGCCGATCGGGGTCGCCACCACGTACAGGGCACCCTGCGGATAATGCTGAGCACCGGCTGCATCGCGTGCAGCGTTCAGGGCAGAGGCAAAAGATGTGCTCATGGGATTTCCTGAAAAGAATGAAGGGGCGCGTGGCGCAGACCTCGGCCGAGGCGACGGTCGCCGACCGAACCACGCGTGCCCGGGCATGCGGGCCGAGGATCAGGCGCTCGCACATCTGCGCAGAGCCGGACTGAAACTCGTCAGCCGCAATTATCGAACCCCCGGGCGAGGCGGCGGTGAAATCGACCTGATCATGCGCGAGCCGAGCGGCACGCTGGTCTTTGTCGAGGTGCGCAGCCGGGGATCGGTGGACTATGGCGGCGCGGGCGCGAGCATTGGCGGAGTCAAGCGCCGTCGCATCGTTCTTGCCGCGCGCCATTTCCTGTCGTCGCTGCCCGCGCATCCGCCGTGCCGCTTCGATGTGGTGCTGCTCGACCCGCAACTGGTCTGGCTCAAAGGCGCGTTCGACGCGGGGGATTGAATGCACGAATGAATGAGGCGGATTCGGCCCGGGCTGATACGGATCCCTGCAAATCAGTCACTCGGCATCTCACCGGGCAAAGTATCATCGGCAGTCCATGCTTGAGCAACGAATCCAACAACATTTCATCGACAGCGCCGACGTCAAGTACCAGGCGGCGCAGGCCCTGAGCGACCCCATCGACTCGGCGGTTCAGTCCTTGCTCGCCTGTGTGACCAATGGCTCCAAGGTGCTGGCATGCGGCGCGGGCCTCTCGTCTGCCCAGGCGCTGCAGTTCGCGATGATGTGCGTGGCAGGCTTCGAGCGCGAGCGCCCGGAACTGGCGGCGATTGCCCTGTCGGCCGACGCCGGATGGTCCGGAAGCCTCGGGCAGTCGTTTGAAGTCGGCGCGTTTGCGCGGCAGGTGCGCGCGCTGGGCGCGGCCGGAGACGTGCTGCTGGTGCTGTGCGTCAATGGCGACGAGCCGGCGCTGCTCGAAGCCGTGCTCGCCGCCCACGAGCGCGACATGTCGGTGATTGCGCTATGCGCGCGGGATTCCGGCGCAATGGGCGGCGTGATGCGCGAGACCGACGTGCAGATCTGCGTGCCGCACGAGCGCGCCGCCCGCGTGCGCGAGGTGCACTTGCTCATACTGCACTGTCTGTGCGACGGTGTGGATACACAGTTACTTGGTGAACAGGAGATGCTTTGATGAAATTCCCTCATGCCCGTACCACGTGCACCGTGCTGGCCGCAACGTTGCTCGCCGCCGGACTGACCACGGCCTGCGCCCCGTGGTGCTCGGTGGTGGCGCGGTGATGGGCACGCTCATGGCCACGGATCGCCGCACCACCGGCACCCAGGTCGAGGACGAAGCCATCGAGAACAAGGTCTCCGGTCGCCTCAAGGACTCGATGAACGGTCGCGGCCATTTCAACGTCACGAGCTACAACCGCCAGGTGCTGCTCACCGGCGAAGTGCCCACCGTCGAGGAAAGCCAGAAGGCCGAGAAGGAGGCCGCCGCCGTCGAGAACGTGAAATCGGTGGTCAACGAACTCGGCGTGATGGCGAACTCGGGCTTTTCCCAGCGCTCGCGCGACACGCTGATCACCGGCAAGGTCAAGGCCAGCCTGCTCGATGCCAAGGACCTGTCGGCCAACGTCTTCAAGGTCGTGACCGAGCGCGACGTGGTCTATCTGATGGGCCGCGTCACCCCGCGTGAAGCCAAGCGCGCGGCGGAAATCGCGCGCGGCGTGGACAACGTGCGCAAGGTGGTGCGCGTGTTCGAGGTGGTTCCTGAAGAGGAACTGGCCAACTACAGCAAGCAGCAGTCGGCGCCTGCGGTGCAGGATGCGGGAACGTCGACAGCCCCTGCCGCGACGCCTGCGCCGGCAGCACTGGCTCCCGCGCCTTCAGCGGAGTCGGCGCCGCCACCGGCGCTGCCATCTCGCTCGGAGATTCAGGGCACTCCCCTGCCGCCCGTGCAGACGGCACCCGTGCGTTGAACGAAAGCCCATAAAGAAAAACCGGGCCGAACGAAATGTTCGGGCCGGTTTTTTTGTTCGTTCGGTGAGGGTTATTTGCCGGGTTTGCGCAGTCGCGTGATCAGGCTCGAGGTATCGAAGCGGCTGCCGCCCGCCTGCTGCACGTCGCCATAGAACTGATCGACCAGCGCCGTGACCGGCACGCGCGCGCCGTTGCGCTTGGCTTCGTCCAGCACCAGACCCAGATCCTTGCGCATCCAGTCCACCGCGAAGCCGAAGTCGAACTTGCCCGCCACCATGGTCTTGCCGCGATTTTCCATCTGCCAGCTCTGCGCCGCGCCCTTGCTGATGACGTCGAGCACGGTATTCATGTCGAGTTCGGCCTGCTGGCCGAATGCGATGGCTTCGGACAAGCCTTGTACCAGCCCCGCGATGCAGATCTGGTTGACCATCTTCGCGAGCTGGCCCGCGCCGCTCTCGCCGATGCGCGTGAACGCACGCGAGAACGCCATGGCGATCGGTGTCACGGCGTCGAACGCGGCCTGATCGCCGCCGCACATCACCGTGAGCATGCCGTTCTGCGCACCGGCCTGACCGCCCGAGACCGGCGCGTCGATGAATGCAAGGCCCTGCTTCGCTGCCAGTGCGTGCAGCTCGCGCGCGACCTGTGCCGAAGCGGTGGTGTGATCCGCGAAGATCGCGCCGTTTTTCATCCCGGCAAAAGCGCCGTCGGCACCGAGCACGACCGAGCGCAGATCGTCGTCATTGCCGACGCAGCAGAACACGATGTCGGCATCCTTGACCGCCTCGTTCGGCGTCGCGCCGAAGCTGCCACCGAATTCCGCAGTCCAGGCCTGGGCCTTGGCCGCCGTACGGTTGAACACCGATACCTGATGTCCGGCCTTGGCAAGGTGGCCTGCCATCGGATAGCCCATGACGCCGAGGCCCAGAAAGGCGACCTTGCGTGCGGGCGTGGATTCGTAGGGACGTGGATTGATGCTGCTGCTAATACTGCTCATTCAGAAATTCTCCGATGCGTGTTCCTGGCGCTCAAACGATGGCGAAGTGTTCGGTGCCCGCCGACAGGTCCGTGGTCTTGGCGCGCTGGCTGCTCAGCTTGATCTGCAGGCGCAGGTCGTTGACCGAGTCAGCATTCCTGAGCGCGTCTTCGTAGGTGATCATGTTGGCCTCGAACAGGTCGAACAGCGCCTGATCGAAGGTCTGCATGCCGAGATTGCGGCTCTTCTTCATGATCTCCTTGATCTCGGCGACCTCGCCCTTGAAGATCAGATCGGCGATCAGCGGCGAGTTCAACATGATCTCCACGGCCGCGGCGCGGCCCTTGGTGTCTTGCTTGGGAATCAGGCGCTGCGAGACCAGCGCGCGCAGGTTCAGCGACAGGTCCATCAGCAGTTGCGCGCGGCGTTCTTCGGGGAAGAAGTTGATGATGCGATCCAGCGCCTGGTTGGCGCTGTTGGCGTGCAGCGTGGCGAGGCACAGGTGACCGGTTTCGGCAAAGGCCACGGCGTGTTCCATGGTTTCGCGATCACGGATTTCGCCCATCAGGATGACGTCGGGCGCCTGGCGCAGCGTGTTCTTGAGCGCCGCTTCCCAACTGTCGGTATCCAGTCCCACCTCGCGCTGCGTGACCACGCAGTTCTTGTGCGGATGCACGAATTCCACCGGGTCTTCAACCGTGATGATGTGGCCGAACGAGTTCTCGTTGCGCCAGTCGAGCATGGCGGCCAGCGTCGTTGATTTGCCCGAGCCGGTCGCGCCCACCAGAATGCACAGCCCGCGCTTGGACATCGTGACTTCCTTGAGGATCTGCGGCACGCCGAGACCGTCAATCGTCGGCAGCGTGAGCGGAATCGTACGCAGCACCAGACCGACGCGGCCCTGTTGCACGAAGGCGTTCACACGGAAGCGGCCGATGCCCGCGGGCGAGATCGCGAAGTTGCACTCCTTGGTGCGCTCGAAATCCGCAATCTGCTTGTCGCTCATGATCGAGCGGGCGAGGATCAGCGTGTGCGCGGGCGTGAGTGGCTGTGGCGACACCTTGGTGACCTTGCCGTCCACCTTGATGGCGGGCGGGAATTCGGCGGTGATGAACAGGTCACTGCCACCGCGGCTGACCATCAGACGAAGCAGATCGTTGATGAATTTACTGGCCTGATCGCGTTCCATTTGAATCCTCTTGGTCTCCCGGTAGGCCCGAGGGCGGGTCGCTAACGGTGTTTGTGGGTGGTTGCAGGGTAGAGCGGCTGGCTATCGAAGATGGCCAGCCGTTCAAGTTTCATCCATTCGGATTGTCGCTGAGGCGCGAGCTGACCACGCGCAGGCGCAGCGACAATTTGCGCGCCAGCAATGCAATCAGCGCGGCGGCGAGCGGCGCGTCCTGGGCCATCATCTCGTCGATGGCGTCGGCGCTGAGCACGGCGATCTCGCAGTCGGTGAGCGTCGTGCAGGTGGAAAAGCGGATGCCGCTGTCCAGCAGCGACATTTCGCCCAGGATGTCGCCGGGCCGGGTCTCGGCCAGCCGCAGGTGCTCGCCCCAGGGCTGGCGCCGATCCACGCCGATGCTGCCCGTGAGCAGCACGACCATGAACGTGCCGTATTCGTCCTGGCGGATCAGGTCGCGGCCCGGCGGCACCGACGCGAACGCGAAAAAGCGCTGCATGCGCTCCAGCGCGTCCTTGCTCAGGTGCGACATGTACTGGTCTTTTTCCCAGACCGACTCCAGCAGCTTGCCGCCGCGGCTCTTGGGAACGCGCTGGGCCACCACCTCGACGGCGCGTGCCTCCCAGGGAGCGGCGGATTTGCCCGCACTCTTGCCCATGGAAAACGCGGTCGTGAAAAGAGTCGACTCGGCAATCTCCCTGCCCTCCTTGGGGCTCTTGGGTTTGAGCAGGTCGAAGATGCCTTTCATCGGGGTCTTCCTGTACCGGCGCGCATTGCCTGTGCCGGTGTGGAGTTGGTACTAGCGCATCATCCGGGGAAATTTTCCGGAATCTTGGCCTTGCTGCGGGCTTCGGCTGGGCTGATGATGTTGCGGCGCACCAGATCGGTCAAGTTCTGATCCAGCGTCTGCATGCCCACGTTGTTGCTGGTCTGGATGGTGGAATACATCTGCGCGACCTTGGCCTCGCGGATCAGGTTGCGGATCGCGCTGGTACCCAGCATGATTTCGTGCGCCGCCACGCGGCCCTGGCCGTCCTTGGTCTTGCACAGCGTCTGCGAGATCACGGCCTGCAGCGACTCGGAGAGCATCGCGCGGACCATTTCCTTTTCTTCGGCGGGGAACACGTCGATGATCCGGTCGATGGTCTTGGCGGCGCTCGATGTGTGCAGCGTGCCGAACACCAGGTGGCCGGTTTCGGCGGCGGTCATCGCGAGGCGAATGGTTTCCAGATCGCGCATTTCGCCGACCAGAATCGCGTCCGGGTCTTCACGCAGGGCGGATTTCAGCGCGGCCGCGAAGGACAGCGTCATCGGGCCGACTTCGCGCTGGTTGACCAGACATTTCTTGGATTCGTGCACGAATTCGATCGGGTCTTCCACCGTGAGGATGTGGCCGTATTCGGTTTCGTTCAGGAAGTTGACCATCGCGGCGAGCGTGGTGGACTTGCCCGAGCCGGTGGGGCCGGTCACCAGCACGAGGCCGCGTGGCTTCAGCGACAGATCGGCAAAGATCTTGGGCGCATTGAGCTGCTCCAGCGTCAGGATCTTGCTCGGAATCGTCCGGAACACCGCCGCGGCGCCGCGGTTCTGGTTGAAGGCGTTCACCCGGAAACGCGCCAGGCCTTCGATCTCGAACGAGAAATCGACCTCGAGGAATTCCTCGTAGGTCTTGCGCTGGGCATCGCTCATGATGTCGTAGACCATGCCGTGCACGGTCTTGTGGTCGAGCGCGTCCACGTTGATGCGGCGCACGTCGCCGTGCACACGGATCATGGGCGGCAGACCTGCCGAGAGGTGCAGGTCGGATGCTTTGTTCTTGACGCTGAATGCCAGCAGTTGGGTGATATCCACGGGATCCCTCAGATCGTTTGATACGCTTGGAGTCTTGTTTCCAAACAGATCGACAGGTTACGTTTGTTTGACTTGAACCGCTAGTCGGATCGACCGAAACTGACTCTTGAACGAACATTATGACGACGATTTCCAACAATCTCCATCGCGTGCGCGAGCAGATCGCAAACGCCTGTGAACGGGCCGGGCGTCCGGTGGCAGACGTGGGCCTGCTGGCGGTCTCCAAGACCTTTGCCGCTGCCGCCGTGCGCGAGGCGGCCGAGGCGGGGCAGCGCCGCTTTGGCGAGAACTACATTCAGGAGGCGGTCGAGAAGATGACCGAGGTGGCGGGATTCGGCCTGCCCGAGCGGCTCGAATGGCATTGCATCGGACCGATCCAGAGCAACAAGACGCGCCTCGTGGCCGAGCATTTCGACTGGGCGCACACGGTCGATCGCCTGAAGATCGCCCAGCGCCTGTCCGAGCAGCGGCCCGAAAGCCTGCCGCCGCTCATGGTCTGCATTCAGGTGAACATCGACGGCGGCGCAAACAAGTCCGGCGTCGCGCCGCAAGAGGCCGCCGAACTGGCGCGGGCCGCCGCGGCGCTGCCGCGCATCGTGGTGCGCGGGCTCATGTGCATTCCCGAGCCAGCCGACGGTTTTGATGCCCAGCTTGCGGTGCATCGGCGCGCAAGGCAATTGTTCGACGAGATGGCGGCGCAGCGGATTCCGGGCCTCGACGGCTTCGACACGCTCTCCATGGGCATGACCGACGATCTGGCCGCCGCCGTGGCTGCCGGCAGCACGCTGGTGCGTGTGGGCAGCGGCATCTTCGGCAGGCGCCAGACCGCCGCGCGATGACGCGCGGATGTGCGTGCTAAGCTGTATTTCTATCGAAAAGATAACCGTAGAACATACCCGTGTTTCTTGGCTGAACGGGCTCGCGGCGGACGCTTTGTGTGAATGCTGACCGCGAGCCCATAACTGGAGATATACCGATGCCCGGATTGCTGCCCGATGTGGATCCCGATGGTCTGATGGAGTTTTCGGTGGTCTACACCGACCGCGCGCTCAACCACATGTCCAGGAAGTTTGTTGGCGTGGTGCAGGACATTCTCGGCACCCTCAAGCAGGTCTACAACGCCCACACCGCCGTGCTCATCCCGGGCAGCGGCACCTTCGGCATGGAGGCCGTCGCGCGCCAGTTCGCCAACCGCGAGAAGGTGCTGATCGTGCGCAATGGCTGGTTCAGCTACCGCTGGACGCAGATTTTCGATGAAGGCGCCCTGGGTGGCGGCTCCATCGTCTGCAAGGCCCGCAAGCAGGGCGAGGGCCCGCAGGACCCCTGGGCGCCAGCGCTGGCCGCCGACGTGGCCGAAACCATCCGCATCGAGCAGCCCCGGGTCGTCTTCGCTCCGCACGTCGAGACCGCCAGCGGCATCATGCTGCCCGATGAATACATCAAGACCATCGCCGACGCCGCGCACGACGTCGGCGCGCTCATGGTGCTCGACTGCGTGGCCTCCGGCGCGATCTGGGTGGACATGCAGAAGACCGGTGTTGACATACTCATCAGCGCGCCGCAAAAAGGCTGGAGCAGCACGCCCTGCTGCGCGATGGTGATGCTCTCCGAGCGCGCGCGCCAGGCCATCGAGCCCACGCAAAGCTCCAGCTTCTCGTGCGACCTGAAGAAGTGGATGACCATCGCCGAGGGCTACGAAAAAGGCCAGCACGCCTATCACACGACCATGCCGACCGACGCGCTCGTGCAGTTGCGCGACGTGATGCTCGAAACCCGCGACTACGGCTTCGCCAAGGTGCGCGACGAACAGATCGAACTCGGTGCCAAGGTGCGAAAACTGCTCGAATCGCGCGGTTTCCCCAGCGTGGCGGCCGAGGGCTTCAAGGCCCCGGCGTGGTGGTGAGCTACACCACCAACCCCGACATCCAGTCCGGCAAGGCCTTCGTCGCCGTCGGAGTCCAGGCCGCATCCGGCGTGCCGCTGCAATGCGACGAAGGCCCGGACTTCAAGACCTTCCGCATCGGCTTGTTCGGCCTCGAAAAATGGCACAACGTGGATCGCACGGTGGGTTATCTTTCGAAGGCTCTGGATGCGATGGGGATTGCGGCTGGCAAAGGGTGATTGCTGCACCGTCACCCACCCTCGCCACGAGCGGCACGAGCGAAGCAAAGTGCCGAACCCACCTCTGCGCATTCCACTGACTCGCGGCGGTTGTCCGAACGGAGCTACGAAGTAGCGAAGTGAGTTCCGCCGCGTGACTTCCAAGCGCGTTTTTGATTACTTTTTGCGCGCAAGCAAAAAGTGATTGCCCCGCCGGGGCAGTCCCGGCCTCCGCTATCAACCAAACCACCTCCACCAAAAACCCGATGAAAAACATCCTCCGCCTGGCAACCACAGCCACCCTGGCCCTCGCTGCGGCCACAGCAGCCCAAGCCGCCGACCCCGTCACCACCACCTCCGGCCTCATCTACGAAAGCCTCAAGGAAGGCTCCGGCCCCACCCCCAAGTCCACGGACACGGTCCGCGTCCACTACCGCGGCTGGTTCCCGGAATCCGGCAAGGAGTTCGACAGCTCCATCAAGCGCGGCCAGTCCATCGACTTTCCGCTCAACGGCGTGATCCCGTGCTGGACCGAAGGCGTGCAGAAGATGAAGGTCGGCGGCAAGGCCAAGCTCACCTGTCCGGCCAGCATCGCCTACGGCGCGCGCGGCGCGGGCGGCGGCCTGATTCCGCCGAACGCCACGCTGAACTTTGAAGTCGAACTGCTGGCGATCAACGGCAAATAGCTGTAGCGCGGGCAGCGGCAGTAGTCGGTCGCCCCGCAGACGGGCGTACGCGTTCATCTCCTACAGCGTGAGGCATGATTTCACGCGCCTGTCGGGCTATGCTTGTGCGTATGCAAATGCTTCCGCTGGAGGATCTGGATTCGCCGGGTGTCAGCGCCGCCACGGCAGCCCGTGCGGCGCATTTGTCACGTGCCAAGGCGCAGGCCACGGGCCTGTTCGTTGCCGTGGTCGTGGTGTTCGCGTTGACCTATGCGTTTCCGCAGAATCTCTGGGTCGAATGCATCCGCGCCATGTCCGAGGCCGCCATGGTCGGTGCGCTCGCCGACTGGTTTGCCGTCTCGGCGCTGTTCAAGCGCATTCCGCTGCCGTATCTCTCGCGGCACACCAACATCATCGCGCGCAACAAGGACCGCATCGGCGACAACCTGTCGGCCTTCGTGCGCGACCGCTTTCTCGATGCGCCGTCGCTCGTGACGATGATCCGCAGGCATGACCCGGCGGACATGCTCGCGCAGTGGCTGACCTCGCCCGCCAACGCCGGTCTGCTCGGCAAGCAGGTATCGCGCTTGCTGGCGACGGCGCTCGACACCGTGGAAGACGACAAGATCCAGGAATTGCTGAACCGCGCGGCCAAGGCGCTGATCGGGCAGCTCGACATCTCGCGCACCATGGCCGCAGCGCTGGGTGCGTTCACCCATGAACGCCGCCACCAGGTGCTGCTCGACGATCTGCTGGTGCGGCTGAATACCTTGCTGCAGACGCCCGACACGCGCAGCTTCATCGCGCAGACGCTGGTCAACTGGATCAAACGCGAGCATCCGCTCAAGCAGAAGGTGCTGCCGACGGATTGGCTCAGCGGCAAGGGTGCTTCGGCGATCTCGCATGCCGTGGAGACGTTGCTGGTCGAGGTCGCCAAGGACCCCAACCACCAGTTGCGCGACGCCCTCGATCTGGGCATAAAGCGCCTGATCGAGCGCATGCAGGAGGATCCGGACTGGGAGCAGCGCGGCGAGCAAATCCGCATCTATCTGCAGAATGACGAGGCGCTTGGCTCCTACGTGCACGAAATCTGGGCCGACCTGCGCGGCAGGCTGCGCAGCGATTTGCAGGACGAGGATTCCGCGATTGCGCGCAACGTTTCGCAGATGGGCAAGTGGCTGGGCATGTCACTCGTGGGCGATGCGGCGCTGCGCCACCGGCTCAACGTGCGGCTCGAACTCTGGGCCGCGCAATGGGCACCCGATGTGGCGCAATCGGTCGCCGAGCACATCCGCGCGACCGTCGAGCGCTGGGATGCGCTGGAGATGGCCGAACTGATCGAGCAACACATCGGCAGCGACCTGCAATACATCCGCATCAACGGCACGATCGTGGGCGGCCTGATCGGTCTGGTGCTGTTCGTGATCTCGCACGCCACGATCATCTGGGCCATGCTCACGCGGCAGTGAGACGACGGGCAACGGGACTTCAGTCCGTCGCTTCAGGATCGCCCGTGGACTGCACATTGTTCTCGCCATGCCCTTCGAGCTTGGCGTCACCGTCGAGCAAATGCCTGGCCAGTTGCTGCCAGGCCTCTGCCTCTTCGGGGTGTCCCGAGTAGTGATAGCAGGTGGCGACCGCCATCGCCAGACGGCCATTCTCAGGCGTCAGATCGAAGGCCAGTTCGGCCTGCGCTGCGGCGTTTTCCCACATGATTCTGGCGTTGTCCGAGCCTTCCTTTTGCAGCGCGTGCGCCTCGGCCATCCAGGCCTGTGCGAGCTTAAACGCGGCCTCGGGCTCGTCGCGGTCGGCCTTGTGGGCCAGATAGTATTGCTTGCCCGCTTCCTGCCACAGAGCGCGGGCCTGTTTGAAGTCGGCGGTCGCGACGGTCTGTGCCTGAGCGACAAGCGCGTTGCCCGCCTGCAGATGGGACTGGTAGTCGCCCGGGTCGTGCCGTTGCCGTCGCTGCTGCTGCCGGATGCGGAGGATGGGATGGAGGAATCGTTGTTGGCCATGATGCCGCTATTGTCGCCGCGCTGGCGGCTCGCGGCTCAACTCAATAGCGGAAGTCCAGCGTCTTGCCCTCGTTGCCGACCGTCACGTTGCGGCTCTGGCTTTCCTTCTCCGGAGCGGTCGCCTTGACGGTGTATTGCCCTGCGGGGAGCTTGAGCAGGCACACCGGCCCCTGCGCCTTGAAGCGTGCATCGGTGTTGTCGCTGCCGCCCTTGCCGGTGATCTCGACATCAACGCTGGCGAGATACTCGCCGCTTTTTTGCGAGAACAGCAGCGACAGCGGATATTCCTTCATCGCCCCGCGCATCGCGGTGGACTCGTCGGAGCCGATGCCGCCGCATGCATATTGCACGGAGCCCTCGGTTTTCACCATCGGCGGAATGCCGCTCTGCGCCTGCGCCGCGCAGAGGGAGACGGGGCAGAGCACTGCGCTCAACGGAAAGAGGCAAACAGCTCGTAACATGGCGATTCCTTTTACTTTTCAGCCGGAAAGCCGCCATTCTTGAACACCGGCGACCCGTTCGCTTGTAGGCCACGGCAGGTGTGCGTCGTCCGCCGCCGTGCCATTTTGAGCCCGCAGAACCCGCGCGTAGGAAGTCGCGCTATGGCGCGCTCAAAAACGCTCCAGTTCCGGATGCCTGATCTGTCCGCCGCGCACCAGCATCTTGCCGTACTCCGCGCATCGGTTGAGCGTCGGGATCACCTTGCCGGGGTTGAGCAGACCCTTGGGGTCGAACGCGGCCTTGAGGGCGAACATCTGCTGGTTTTCCTCGGTCGTGAACTGGGTGCACATGCTGTTGAGCTTTTCCACGCCGACGCCATGTTCGCCGGTCACCGTGCCGCCCATGGCGACGCTGGTTTCGAGGATGTCGGCTCCGAACAGTTCGCAGCGATGCAGCTCGTCAGGATCGTTCGCATCGAACAGGATCAGCGGGTGCAGGTTGCCGTCGCCCGCGTGGAACACATTGGCGCAGCGCAGGCGGTATTTCTTCTCCATCTCCTGGATGGCGAGCAGGATGTCGGCCAGGCGCTTGCGCGGGATGGTCGAGTCCATGCACATGTAGTCGGGCTGATGCGGCCACTGGCGGGAAAGGCGTTCTTGCGGCCGCTCCAGAAGCGCAGGCGCTCCTCCTCGTTGTTGCTCACGGTGATGGCGGTGGCGCCGGCGTGGCGCAACACCTCGCTCATGCGGCCGATTTCCTCTTCGACTTCTTCGGGCGTGCCGTCGCTCTCGCACAGCAGGATGGCTTCGGCGGTCAGGTCGTAGTCGGCGCGCACGAAGTCTTCGACGGCGGCGGTCATCGGCTTGTCCATCATTTCCAGACCCGCTGGAATGATGCCCGCGGCGATCACTGCGGCCACCGCGTCACCGGCTTTGCGCACATCGTCGAAGCTCGCCATGATGCAGCGCGCGAGCTGCGGCTTGGGATGAGCTTGACCGTGACCTCGAGTGCCACGGCCAGCATGCCTTCGCTGCCGATCATCGCGGCCAGCAGGTCGTAGCCCGGCACGTCAAGCGCCTCGCTGCCTAACGTGATCGGGTCGCCTTCAATCGTGAAGCCCCGCACGCGCAGCACGTTGTGCACGGTGAGGCCGTATTTCAGGCAGTGCACGCCGCCGGAATTCTCGGCCACGTTGCCGCCGATGGTGCAGGCGATCTGGCTGCTCGGGTCGGGCGCGTAGTACAGGTTGTGCGGCGCGGCGGCCTCGCTGATCGCCAGATTGCGCACGCCGCATTGCACGCGCGCCGTGCGGCCGACGGGGTCGACTTCAAGAATCCGGTTGAACTTGGCGAGCGACAGCGTCACGCCCAGCGCGTGCGGCATCGCTCCGCCCGACAGGCCCGTGCCCGCGCCCCGCGCGACGACGGGTACTTCAAGCCCGTGACAGACGCGCAGCACGGCCTGCACCTGTTCTTCGGTTTCGGGCAGGGCCACCACGAGCGGACGCTGGCGGTAGGCCGTCAGGCCGTCGCACTCGTAGGGCGTGGTGTCTTCAGCATTCCAGAGCAATGCGTGCGCGGGCAGGTGCCTGCCCAGGGCCGCGACGATTTCCTTCTGGCGCGCGGCACGTTCGCTCGGCGATGGCGGCTTCTGATCGGTGGACGATGGGGCTGTGCTCATGCCCTGAATGTAGTTCATGCACCGCGCGCGCGGCGTGAACAAATTTGCATGCCTGTGTGAACTTGAAGCGGCCTCGGCGTCGACGTTCAGGCCAGCGTCTTCCTGAGCCAGTCGGCAAACGCCGAGCATTCCCAGCGATCCATCGTCCCGGTGCGCCAGCACAGATAGTGCGCGTGCGGGCTGGGCGCGACGATGTTGTCGAACAGGCGCACCAGCGTGCCCTGTTCAAGCCACGGGCGGCCCAGCTTCAGGCGCACCAGTGCCACGCCCATGCCGGCCGAGGCCGCGTCGCACATCAGGCCGATGTCGTTGAACTGCGAGCCTTCGCTGGGCGCGGGCCAGTGGAGGCCACAGACCGGGTACTTCAAGCCCGTGACAGACGCGCAGCACGGCCTGCACCTGTTCTTCGGTTTCGGGCAGGGCCACGACGAGCGGGCGCTGGCGGTAGGCCGTCAGGCCGTCGCACTCGTAGGGCGTGGTGTCTTCAGCATTCCAGAGCAATGCGTGCGCGGGCAGGTACCTGCCCAGGGCCGCGACGATTTCCTTCTGGCGCACGGCGCGTTCGCTCGGCGATGGCGGCTTCTGATCGGTGGACGATGGGGCTGTGCTCATGCCCTGAATGTAGTTCATGCACCGCGCGCGCGGCGTGAACAAATTTGCATGCCTGTGTGAACTTGAAGCGGCCTCGGCGTCGACGTTCAGGCCAGCGTCTTCCTGAGCCAGTCGGCAAACGCCGAGCATTCCCAGCGATCCATCGTCCCGGTGCGCCAGCACAGATAGTGAGCGTGCGGGCTGGGCGCGACGATGTTGTCGAACAGGCGCACCAGCGTGCCCTGTTCGAGCCACGGGCGGCCCAGCTTCAGGCGCACCAGTGCCACGCCCATGCCGGCCGATGCCGCGTCGCACATCAGGCCGATGTCGTTGAACTGCGAGCCTTCGCTGGGCGCGGGCCAGTGGAGGCCACAGACGTCGAACCAGCTTCGCCAGGGCTCGAGCGGGCTGCGGAGCAGCGGAATGCCTTCGAGGTCTTCGGGGCGCTCGAACGGCCCATGCTCGCGCACGAAGGCGGGCGAGGCGAGTGGCGTGACGATGTCGCGGGCCAGTTCCACATGCTCCATGTCGGCATAGTGACCAGGGCCGAAGCGCACCACGAGATCGGCGTCTTCGGCCACGACGTCGAGCAGCGGGATCGAGACCTGCAGCGCCAGATCGATTTCCGGATACGCCTCGGTGAACTGGCGCAGGCGTGGAATCAGGATGGCGCGGGCAAACGTCGGTGTGACGGCCAGTTTGAGGCGGCGCTTGCCCGGTGCGCTGGCGGCGCCGGGAAACCTTTGCAGCGCCCCAAGGCCTTCGCGCACGTGGGCCAGATAGGCGCTGCCATCGGTGGTGAGCGAGAAATCCGCGCGACCAAACAAGCGCACACCGAGAATCTGTTCGAGCTGCTTGACGCGATGGCTCACGGCGCTCGGCGTGACGCACAGTTCGTCGGCGGAAAGCGTGACGCTGCGCAGCCGCGCGAGCGCCTCGAAGGTGAGCAGGCACTGTATCGGCGGAATCCGGCGCAGCGCGGCCGGGTCGCCGCTCAGTGGCAAGGGGGAGTGGCGCTGCTCATGTTCCTGGTCGTTCCGTCGAAGAAAGCGGGGTGCCGCGCACGCAGCTTACTTGAAGATCACGGTCTTGTGCCCGTTCATCAGCACGCGGTGCTCGCTGTGCCATTTGACCGCGCGGGCGAGCACCTGGCTTTCGGTGTCGCGGCCCCGCGCGGTGAGGTCTTCGACGGTATCGGAATGGCTGGCACGGGCCACGTCCTGCTCGATGATCGGCCCCTCGTCGAGGTCGGCGGTCACATAGTGTGCGGTCGCGCCGATCAGCTTCACGCCTCGGTCATGTGCCTGGTAGTAGGGCTTGGCGCCCTTGAAACTCGGCAGGAAACTGTGGTGGATGTTGATCGCGCGACCCGCGAGCTTGCGGCACAGGTCGTCCGAAAGCACCTGCATGTAGCGCGCAAGCACCACGAGTTCCGCGCCCTCGGCCTCGATGATCTCGAACTGCCTGGCCTCGGCCTGCGCCTTGGTGGCCGCGCTGACCGGGATGTGGTGGAACGGGATGTTGTAGCTCGCGGCCAGTTGGTAGAAGTCGCGGTGATTGCTGATGATCGCTCGGATGTCGATCGGCAGCAGACCGGACTTCCAGCGGAACAGCAAATCGTTCAGGCAATGGCCTTCCCTGCTGACCATCAAGACGGTTTTCATCGCGGCGATGGTCGCGTGCAGGCTCCAGCGGATGTCGTATTTCTCGGCAAATGCCGACAGATCGTCCTTTAACGTCGCCAGTTCGATGCTTTCGCACGCAAATTGCACGCGCATGAAGAAAAGACCGGTGGCCTTGTCGTTGTACTGGGCTGCTTCTTCGATGTTGCCGTTGCGTTCGGCGAGAAAGCCGGAAACCGCATGGACCAGACCGACGCGGTCCGGACAGGAAAGGGTCAGGATGTAAGAAGAATTCGGGTCATATGCTCCGATTGTCGCAGCAGGCCGGTACCTGCGTTGCGATGTCGGGCGGCGGCGGCAGGGACCCTCAGCGCTTGAAGTGCTGGCGTAACTCCGCGCAGTGGTCCTTGGGCGGCACGGCAGGCGTGATGATGAACATATCCGCTTCATTTTTGAGAGCGTCATTCACTTCACCGGTCTGCGCGATGGCCGCGCGCACCGTCAGACTGGGCGCAAGCCATTGGGCCACGCCGACGCTGCGGCGTACATGGCCATGTCCGGCAATCAACAGCACGGTCTTGCCCGGCTTGACCGCCGATTGCACCGCGTTCGCCATGCTCTCGTCGCGCGCGAGCTGAATACGGGCCATGGGCAACAGCCGGGACTCGGGTAACAGATCGCAATGCCCGATCTTGATGGCATCCATCTGGATCTGCATGGCTTCTGCATTCAAATGCGTGTCAAAGCGCGTCTCCTGCATCGTGGCGCGCATCTTGCCCAGCGGCAGATTCCCGCCGATCACCGGGACGTCGGCGCGCACGGCAGCCATGACGACCGGGCCGTAGGATTTCCAGGGCCAGCCCTCGTCATTCCAGCTCAGCAATTCCCGTACCTGTGTTTCGCTGGCCGTGGCTGCGAGCCCGCGCGTGCTCGTGCCAGCGTCGGCCATCTCCAGCACGACCGCCGCCAATCGACCGCGAGCAGCCAGCTCGCGCACCGTCTGCGCTTCCCACTCGTGGTGCTCCGCCGCATCATGCTGTTCGCCAAGCATCAGCACGTCGGCCGACTTAAGGTGCGCGAGTTGCTCGCGCCAGCGAACCTCTGCGCTGGGGCTGTCAAAAAGGCGCAGTTCGGGCACGCGGGGCGATGGCTGGTGCGGCGCCGTGGCGCAACCGGCAAGCAGCAGGGCGCAGACCAGCGCGGCGATCCCTTTGGAAGCCTTTGGCGTGCGTTGGAGGATGGAAGCCATTGTCAAATAATAACCTCACAAAGTCCTGTGCCGCGCACGCTTGCGGGCGGGCATTTTCAAGCGAATTTGTGTCCATAAACGGGGCCGGAATGGGGGCTGATTCTCAAGGATTTTGGCATGTCAGCATAAATTGCTGCTATCGAAATCAAAGCGTGCATTTCTGAAATCTTGACCAGAATGCAGACACTTTTTCTGTGGAAGGTGTAGAAAGATGGTCTGGCGCGCGAGGCTTCCGGAACACCGGATTCAGCTCCCTCCTGCGACCCTCCCGAATTCCCATTCCATTCCATCCAATCCAACGTTCCATCTGTGGAGTGACACTTTTCATGAAACGCGAATCAGCCGATCTGACGCCTACCCTTGCCATGCAACCCATCAGCCTCGACGTCCTGCGCGAGAAATATTTCAAGAACGACGAGAAGGATGTGGAGGAGCTGTATCGCCGCGTGGCGCGTGCACTGGCATCGGTGGAGCGTGAAGACCTGCGTGAGTCGCTCGAAGCCCGGTTCATGGACAACCTGCGCCTCGGTGCCATCGGCGCGGGCCGCATCATGAGCGCCGCAGGTACCGACATTCAGGCCACGCTGATCAACTGCTTCGTGCAGCCCGTGGGCGACTGCATCCAGGGCGTGGACGACGCGGGCTTCCCCGGCATCTACGAGGCGCTTCGCGAAGCCGCCGAGACCATGCGCCGAGGCGGCGGCGTGGGCTACGACTTCTCGCGCATCCGTCCGCGCGGCGCGCTGGTCAAGGGCACGGCCTCGATGGCCTCGGGTCCGTGCAGCTACATCAACGTGTTCGACCAATCGTGCTCCACCGTCGAGAGCGCGGGCGCACGTCGCGGCGCGCAGATGGGCGTGCTGCGCATCGATCATCCCGACGTGCTCGACTTCATCACGGCCAAGCGCACGCCGGGCCGCTGGAACAACTTCAACGTCTCGGTCGGCGTGCCCGACGATTTTATGGACGCCGTCGAGGCCGATGGTCCATGGGAACTGGTCCACGAAGCCATGCCGGGTGTCGAGCTGCAAAAGGAGGGCGCGCGCCAGCGTGCCGACGGCAAGTGGGTCTACCGCACGCTGCCCGCGCGCGAGTTGTGGAACACGATCATGAAGTCGGCCTACGACTTTGCCGAGCCCGGCATCCTGTTCCTGGACCAGATCAACACCGACAACAACCTGCATTACGCCGAGCACATCCAGGCGACCAACCCGTGCGGCGAGCAGCCGCTGCCGCCGTATGGCTGCTGCGATCTGGGCCCGATCATCCTGACGCGCTTCGTGCGCAATCCGTTCGGCATTCAGGGCGATGCGCAATTCGACTTCGAGCTGTTCGAGAAGTCGGTCGCCACCCAGGTGCGCGCGCTCGACAACGTGCTCGACGTGACCTTCTGGCCGCTGCCCCAGCAGCAGGCCGAATCGGCCGCCAAGCGCCGCATCGGCGTGGGTTTCACCGGCATGGGCAACACGCTCGCAATGCTCAAGCTGCGCTACGACCGCAAGGAAGGCCGCGACATGGCGGTGAAGATCGCCGAGCACATGCGCAACGCCGCGTATTCCGCTTCGGTGGAGCTTGCCAGGGAAAAGGGCGCCTTCCCTAAATTCAAGGCCGATGGCTATCTGCAGGAAGGCACGTTTGCGAGCCGACTGCCTGAGGACATCAAGAAGCAGATCCGCAAGCACGGCATCCGCAACAGCCACTTGCTGTCGATTGCGCCGACCGGCACCGTGAGTCTCGCGTTCGCCGACAACGCATCGAACGGCATCGAGCCGCCGTTCTCGTGGACCTACACCCGCCGCAAGCGCGAGGCCGACGGCAGCAAGAGCGAGTACGTGGTCGAGGACTACGCATGGCGCCTGTACAAGACCCTGGGCGGTGACGTGAACCAGTTGCCCGACTATTTCGTCAACGCCATGGAAATGGCGGCGGGCGATCACGTGGCGATGATGGAGGCCGTGCAGCCGTTCGTCGACACGGCGATTTCCAAGACGGTCAACGTGCCCGAAGACTACCCCTACGACGACTTCAAGAACCTGTATCTACAGGCCTGGCATTCGGGCCTCAAGGGCCTCGCGACCTATCGCCCGAACAGCATCCTGGGCGCGGTGCTCGAAGTCACGCCGGCTCCCAAGAAGCAAGAGGCGGCAGCGCCTGCCGCGCTCGTGTCGGCGCCTGCGGTCGATCCGATGCGCGTGATGATCGAGAGCCGTCCCAAGGGCGGTCTGTCGGCGGTCGCCGAGAAGCTCGAATACTGGACGCAGGAAGGCCACAAGGCGCTGTACCTGATCGTCTCGTTCCTGCCGGTGCCGGATGGCCATGGCGGCACGGTGGATCGCGCCATCGAGTTCTTCATGCCCGTGGGCCAGAGCGGTGAATCGCAGCAGTGGATCACGTCGAGCATGCGCCTATTGTCGCTCGCCGCTCGTGGCGGTTTTCTCGAACGCGCGCTCAGCGACATGCGTAAGGTGGCGTGGGATCGCGGCCCGGTGCGCCTGGGGTTCCACACCAAGGACGACGGCACGCGCGTGCCGATGTGGCACGAATCGGAGGTGGCCGCGATTGCCTACGCCGTGCAGAACATCCTCGCGCAACGCGCCGCTCCCCAGCAGCAGGTGCTGCCGCTCGGCGAACCGATGCTGTCGGTCAATACCGATATCGCCATCGGCAGCAATCCACCGGCCATGGCCGGCAAGAAATGCCAGGAATGCGGCGCGCATGCGGTAATCCGCAAGGACGGCTGCGACTACTGCACACAGTGCGGCGCGCTCGGCTCCTGCGGCTGATTCCGGCGCGCACGGTCACGCCGCGATAGCCGTCCGGAAATCACCCATGGCCATGCCCGAACCGCACTGAGGTGCACGCTTGCTCGCACAGGCCCCGCATCGCCTGAGCTTCTTTCTCGCGATGACGGGGCTGATCGCCTCGGGCGTCGGGTGGGCGCTGGTGCAGTGGGATCGCACGGCCTGCCGCCGTCCTGTGTTTTCGATGGAGGATTCGCGTGAACAACAGAATCTCGCTGCCCGGCGTGCGCTCGCCCGGCGTCGGCTTTGACCAACCGTTCGAGATGCTCGATGCCTGTCACGACCGCGTGCGGCTTTCGCTGAAACTGCTGGCCGATCTGCGCCGCTATCTGGGCGAGAAAGGTTGCGACGATTCCGCGCGGCAGGCGGCACGCGATGTGCTGCGCTATTTCGACGTGGCCGCGCCGCTGCATCATGAGGATGAAGAGTTGCATATCTTTCCCGCGCTCAAGATGCGCTGTGCGGGGGACGCGCGCATCCAGTCGCTGGTGCGGCAACTCGAGCAGGACCACGAAGAGATGCACCAGTTCTGGAACCCGGTGGTGCGCGAAGCGCTGCTCGCTCTGGCCGATGGTTCGCAAAGCGGTTTCACGCCCGGGCAGGAGGCCAGCTTCGACGTGTTCGAACAGCGTTACGCGCGCCACATGCAACTCGAAGATGAAATCGCCTATCCGCAGGCGCGCGCCGTGGTGGACGAGCGCGAGCAACAAGCCATGGGGCGGGAAATGGCCGCGCGCAGACGGGGCTGAAGCTGCGCTGCGCAGGCGGCTCGTGAACCGGGATGCGGCGCATGGTGATTGACGCACAATGGTGTCAAGCAAATGCCGCGCAGCCTGTTCTATGCGGTGACGCCACGTTGTTCGCCATACCCTGAAGTTTGCCGCTGCGCTCGTCCATGCCCCCGCATCTCACGTATTTTCTGCGCGTCTGTCTCACGCTCCTCGCGGCATGGCTTGCCGCCGAACTCTGCGTCGCGCTGCATACGCCGCTGCCGTGGATGATCGGCCCGCTGCTCGTCACGGCGCTGCTCTCGATGATGGGCGCGGCAACCCGGAGTGCCACGGCCTGCCGCAACGCCGGACAGTGGACGATTGCCACGGCGCTCGGTCTTTATTTCACCCCTGAAGTTGCGCGGCTGGTGAGCGGCCTCTGGTGGGCGATTGCACTCGCCATCGTCTGGGCGCTGTTGCTGGGCTGGGGATTCGGTGCCTGGCTGTATCGCATGACCGCACCGCGCATGCCCCTGCTCGCCGCGCGACCGGCGCGCGCCACCTGCTACTTCGCCGGTGCCATCGGCGGCGCATCCGAGATGACGCTGCTGGCCGAGCGCGAAGGTGCGCGCACCGACCTCGTTGCTGCGGCGCATAGCCTGCGCTTGCTCATCGTCACCATCACGATACCGTTCGCGTTGCAGTGGAGTGGGCTGCAAGGCATAGACCATCTGCCACCCGCAACGCGCGTGGTTGATGCCACGGGGCTCATCATCCTGATGACGGCGACGGGAGCCGGAGCGCTCGTCATGCGCAGGCTGGGCCGCGCAAATCCGTGGTTTCTCGGCGCGCTGCTGGTGACGCTGTTGATCACGGTCACTGGTCACACGCTGTCGGCGATTCCACAGATCATGGTGAACGCTGCACAGCTATTTATAGGCGTGAGCCTTGGCGTGCGCTTCAGTCGTGAATTTCTGCGCACCGCGCCGCGCTGGATGGGCATGGTCGCGGTCGGCACGTTCGCACTCATGGCGTTGTGCGCGCTGTTTGCGGTCGGCCTGTCGTGGCTGACCGGGCAGCACTGGGTCACGCTCGTGCTCAGCACATCACCGGGCGGTATTGCCGAGATGGCCATCACGGCCAAGGTGTTGCAACTTGGCGTGCCGGTGGTGACGGCATTCCAGGTGTGTCGGCTTATCGCCGTGCTGCTGCTGGTGGCACCGCTGTATCGCCGCCTCTATGGTCCCAGGGCCGCCGAGGCACAAGAAAAAACGCCGCTTGCACGCTGAGTGCAAACGGCGCGGCCGATGGGGTGGTCAGCAAGAAATATCGCTGGCGTTGAAACTCAGTGCACCAGCACCGGATTTTGCGCGAGGCCCACATAGCCATCGAGCGTGTCTTCGACTTCTTCCTGCGTGGGTGTGTTGCGCTGCCATTCGAGAATCTGCAACTGGAACATTTCTGCCCAGGAGCCATCGAGATAGACCTCTTTGCCGGATCGCTTGTCCACGATCTCGAAGCCGTGGCGCGGCAGTTGAGGAACCGTGGGCTGGACGGCAGCAGGTTTTTCTGAGCCATTCAGGTCGGCGTCAGGCTGCATGTGGACGACCACAAAAGAATCTGAGTCGTAGAGCATGTGCATGGTCAAGTTCCTCTTTTCACTGCAGAAATAGATGGGTACCTGAGTCGCCATTTCAAGGGTGCGAGGGCGGGAGTGATCTTGTCCCGATCCGGCCTTGCGAGATGGCAAGCTGGTATCCATCTGTCAACCAGTATTCCATGCTTTTGACGTGTCATCCGGAAGTTGTGCAAATCTCGCGAAAAAAACAATTTTTTATTTATGCGAGGTTATTTTCTGAGATAGTGGAAGATTGACCATGCAGGGCCCGGTGAATCCATCGCCCAAAAAGAAACCGCGTTGATTTGTCGCCGTAGTGACAAATGCAACGCGGAAATCAACAGGAGCTCGCATGAAAACCGTCAACGTGATTCGGCTGGAAATCGATTTTCCGGTTTGTGTGAAGAAAATGCCGAATCAGCACACTCGCAGTATACGTTGGACTCGGCCTTGAATTGAATATTCTGCCGACTCCCTATCGATGCATCGATTCCCGCCTCTGAAATATCGCCTCTACCGCGAAAATCAATCGACCCAAGTGCGTATTTAAAATACGTTGTTATCCGTGATCCTGTCAACCAGGACCGGCTTCGCGCTGAATGCTTCGCGCGGCGTCATTTCAAGGCCAGCTCGGCAAAATCCCCATTCGATTGCGTGAGTCGCAGGCGCACCGGCAGATACTGACGATCAATGCCGAGCCACAGATCCGCACGCAGATCGCGATCATGCCGGGGCAGTTTCTGCAGGCGGATGGCGGGCGTCGGGCCGGCGGGAAGTTCCAGCGTCTCGCGTTCGCCGACGGTGAACGTCCAGCGATCAGCGTTGCGCGGACCCACGGTGGTGAACGTGATCTGCGTGCCGGGCGGGTAGCGGTCGGGAGCAGCCGCCATCATCGCGCCGAGCTGGATGAGCACGCTCACACGATCCTGCGCTCCGGCGCTGATGGCGCTCGGGGGGTGTTGGCGCTGTAGGTGACCACGCGCTGGTCGAAGTCGAAATGCGCTGCGACTTCCTTTCTGCCCTTGTCCCCGAATCGAATCGGCGCAAGCCCGTTGGGCGTGATCGCGCCAGTGCTCTTCTGACTGCGCGTGCCGAGCAAAAACGCGCTGACTTCCTGGCTTGCTTCGTAGCGGCTGCCTTCGTTTTTCCACTGCAACTGGCCGCTGACGTTGTAGGCCATTTTCTTGACCTCACCATGCACCGCGTAGTGGAGCGTGACCGAGGCGGGCAGCCTGATCGGAGGCGGCTCCGTGCTGGCATGGGCGCCTGCGGCACCGGGTGGGCGGATGTCGACGCCGGCGCTCAATTCATCGTCCGGGCTCGCGGGCGCCGACGCGGCGGAAGCAGCGGCGGGCGCTGGCACGGCGGGCGAAGCATCGGAGGCCGACGGCATCGGTTCCGGGGCGATGCGCTCAGGCGCGCTGGCGGCCTCCTGGCGGGTGGTTGGTGGCTCGGGTGGTTCTATCTGCGGGGCGTTGTCGGGTGCTTCCTGCGCTTCGTGAATCGGCTCAGGTGTCTCCTCGGCGTCCGGGGGCGGCGCTTTGCGGGGCACTGCTGGCCTCGGTCGTGGCCTTGGTTTGGGCGCGGCCGGTTGCGCGGGTTTCGCCGCAGCGGGCGCTGCCTCGGGCTCGGAAACCGGTTCGGGCGCTGGCGGCGGCGGCGTCACCATGCGCGTGTGAAATGCGATGCGCTCGGCGCTGCCCTCATCCGTGCCGCCCATGGGCATGCCCCCAGCACCAGCCAGTGCAGGGCGAGAACGGCGATGGTGATCAGCAAAAGCGCGCGACGAGGCATGGGTCTTGCGCCATTTTCGCGCAGAAGCGGCAACGGATCCCTAAGTGTTCGACAAGGGCGGGCCGACCCAACCCAGATCACTGGACAATTGCGCCGCCGCCGCGCGCAACGGCGTGGCAATGGCGCCATCCCATTCGACGTCGAACGTCGCTACCGAGCCGAGCGTGAGCATGCCCAGCACCAGATGACCGTCGGAGTCGAACACCGGCGCGCAGAACGCGGCGATGCCCGGTAGCAGCGTGTTCACCACGCGTGCGCAGCCATGCTCGCGCACCTCGCCGAACATGGCGTCCACGGCCTTTGGAGTGAGCGGCATGTCGGCGCGCTTGTGGCGCTGGGCAAGTTGCAGTTCCTCTGCAATGAGCGCTGCGGTCTTGTCGCGCGGCAGACAGGCGCCGAAGCAGCGGCCGGTTGCCGAGGACAACAGCGGCATCACGTCCCCGAGGCGCAGATTCGCGGTGATCGCCTGCTGCGGCGACTCTTCCCAATGCACCAGCGTCGCACCGCGATTGCCCCAGACGGCAAGCGCCATGGTGTGGCCGATCTGGTCGAGCAACTGCGGCACGCGTTCGCGCGCCAGCCGGACCGCGTCGAGTCGCGACAACGAGGCCAGGCCGAGCTTGAGCGCGGCAGGCCCCAGGTCGTAGCGGCTGCTGCGCGGATCCTGCACGACCAGCGCCAGCCGTTGGTAGCTCACCAAGTAGCGGTGCGCCTTGGCCGCGCTCATGCCCGCGGCGGCGGCCAGATCCTTGAGCATCAAAGGCCCGTTTGAGCGTGTCAGCGCGTCGAGCAGCGCAAAACCCACTTCCACGGATTGAATGCCGGCACGTTCCTTTTGCATCTGAACTAGAATTTTGAAATTATTTTTTGTTGAATCAATTCCACGTATCGTAATTCATGCTCGTGCATGATGAAAGAAGCGACGCGTCAGCCAAGCAAGCTCAGGAGATTTGCCGCCATGAAACTAGCCACTTACAAAGACGGTTCCCGTGACGGACAACTCGTCGTGGTCTCGCGTGATCTGAGCACGGCGCACTACGCGACGGGCATTGCCGACCGCATGCAGCAGGTGCTCGATGACTGGAATTTCATCTCGCCGCAACTACAGGATCTTTCCGTGCAGCTCAACGCCGGACGCGGTCGCCACGCGTTTCCGTTTGACCCTGCACAGTGCATGGCGCCGCTGCCGCGCGCCTATCAGTGGGCGGATGGGTCGGCCTACATCAATCACGTCGAGCTGGTGCGCAAGGCGCGCAACGCCGAGGTGCCCGAGAGTTTCTACGTCGATCCGCTGATGTACCAGGGCGGCAGCGATGATTTCATCGGCCCGTGCGACGACGTCGTCGTGCCGAGCGAGGCCATGGGCATTGATTTCGAGGCCGAGATCGCCGTGATCACGGGCGACGTGAAGATGGGCACCACGCCCGAGCAGGCGCTCGATGGCATTCGTCTGATGATGATTGCCAACGACGTGAGCCTGCGCAATCTCATTCCCGCCGAACTGGCGAAAGGCTTTGGCTTCTTCCAGAGCAAGCCGGCGACCGCGTTCAGTCCGGTGGCGATCACGCTCGATGAACTGGGCGATGCCTGGGACAAGGGCCGCGTGAATCTCACGCTGCAATCGACCTGGAATGGCCGCCGCGTGGGCATGTGCGATGCCGGGCCGGAGATGACCTTTCATTTCGGCCAGTTGATCGCGCACATCTGCAAGACCCGCAACGTGCGCGCCGGAACCATTGTCGGCAGCGGCACGGTGAGCAACAAGGACTGGTCCAAGGGCTATTCCTGCATCGCCGAAAAGCGCTGCATCGAAACCATTCAGGACGGCCAGCCCAAGACCGAATTCATGAAGTTCGGCGACACCATCCGCATCGAGATGAAGAACAAGGCGGGGCAGAGCATCTTCGGCGCCATCGAGCAGGCGATTGCCGATCCGGCAGCGGTCTGAGCATTGCGAAAAACCAGAACTCATTCATCACAAGGAGACTCATCCATGCAGCGCAGAAACCTGCTACAGCGCACCATCGCCCTGGCCGGTGCATCAGCGGTCACGCCCTGGGTGCATGCGCAGTCGGCGTACCCGCATCAGCCGATCCGCTGGGTCGTTCCCTATCCCGCAGGCGGCGGCACCGATGTGCTGGCGCGCACCGTGGCCGAAGCGATGCGTCCGTCGCTTGGACAACAGATCGTGGTGGACAACCGGCCCGGCGCGTCGACCAATATCGGCGCGCAGATCGTGGCGACCGCCAAACCCGATGGCTACACCGTGCTTTCGGCTGACAACGCCGTGCTCGCCTACAACGAATACCTGTTCACCAAGCTGCCGTTCCATCCCGAAAAGGACTTCACCTACGTCGGCGGGCTCACGCGTTTTCCGCTGGTGCTGGTGGTGAACCCGAACTTCAAGGAAGGCCTGACCTTCAAGGACTTTCTCGCCTACGTGCGAGCCCATCCCGGCCAGGTGAACTACGCGTCTCCGGGCAATGGATCGCCGCACCACCTGGCGATGGAAATGTTCAAGTTCCGTACAAAGACCTTTCTCACGCATATTCCGTATCGCGGCGCTGCGCCTGCGGTGCAGGATGTGATGGGCGGACAGGTGCCGTGCATGTTTCTCGATCTGGCAGCGGGACTGTCGGTCATCCAGTCGGGCAAGGTCAAGGCGCTTGCCATTGGTTCGGCCAGGCGCGCGCCGCTGCTGCCCGACGTGCCCACGCTCGCGGAAGCGGGTGTGAAGGACACCGAGGTCTACGCATTCCAGGGCCTGCTCGCGCCTGCGGGGCTGCCTGCCGACATCACGGCGCGCCTCAATGCCGAACTCAACAAGGCTCTGGCCGCGCCCGACGTCGTCAAGCGCATGCAGGACTTCGGCATGGAGTCACTCGCCGGTACGCCCGAGCAGTTCCACGCCATGGCGCGCGCGGAGGCCAAACGCTGGGGGCCGATCATCAAGGCGACCGGCGTGAAGCTGGACTAGGGCCTGTTCACCCAACGCTGCACAACCCTTCGGGCTTGCGCGACCCCGTGGATTGTGTGAGCAGGCCCTAAGCCCACCTCAGGCCGCGCACTTCTCGACCTGCACGACGCAGTCATAGAAGCAGGGACCGCGTCCGATGTCGGTGAGCTGCTGGTGCGTGAGTTCGTTCACGTTGGTTCCGTTCTCGCCGTTCTTGCGCCACCAGATGCCGAGACCCACCACCACGCCCTGACGTGCGCGGCCATTGATGGACGCGTGGCAGACATGCTCGCCGCGCGCGTTGTGCACGCGGATCCGGTCGCCATCGGCGATGGCGCGCGATGCCGCGTCGTCGGGATGCATCTCGAGCAGCGGGCGTCCCTCGCTGTTGCGCAGGCTTTTGACGTTCACAAAAGTTGAGTTCAAGAAATTGCGCGCAGGCGGGGAAATCATCGCGAGTGGATAGCGCGGGTCGCTTCCCGGCAATTCGTAGTTGGGAACGTGATCGGGCAGGGCGTTGACACCGAGCCGCGCGAGGTTTTCGCTGACGAATTCGCATTTGCCCGACGGGGTTTGAAATCCGCCATCGGCGAACGGTGCGTCGGGGACGACGAGGCTCGCGAATCCATCGCGCATCAGGCTGTCGAGGTCGACGTTCGTGCCTGCGATCGCGGTGCGGCACAGCGCCTCATCGTCATCCTGAAAATGCGGCGCGGCGAATGCTGGATCGAGTCTTGCCATGTGCGCGGCCAGGTCGCGGAAGATCTGCGCATTGCTGCGCGCCTGGCCTTCGGGTGCGATGGCGGGGCGGTTGAGCAGCACGTCACTGTGGCCGTAGCTGCCGTGGATGTCCCAGTGCTCAAGCTGGGTGGTTGCGGGCAGCACGTAGTCGGCTTGGTCTGCCGTGTCGGTCATGAAATGTTCGAGCACCACGGTGAACAGGTCTTCGCGCGCAAAGCCTTGTGCAACCTTGACCGAGTCGGGCGCGACGGCCACCGGGTTGCTGTTGTAGACGACCAGGGCCTCGACCCGCGGGCCGAATTGCGCATCACCCGCGTGCAGCAGGGCATCGCCAATCGCGCTCATGTTGATGGTGCGCGGGCGGCGCTGGACCAGCAGGTCCGGGCGTTGCAATGCGGCGCGCTTGAACGGGTAGATGCTTGACGACGACAGCAGCAATCCGCCCGCGCGGTCGCGCCACGCACCGGTCAGTGCGGGCAGGCAGGCAATCGCGCGAATGGCGTTGCCGCCGCCGCGCGTGCGCTGCACGCCATAGTTCACCCGGATCGCGGCCTTGGGGGTGGTGCCGTAGTCGCGCGCGAGCTGCCGGATTTGTGCAACGGGCAGGCCGCAGACCTCGGCCGCGCGTTCGGGCGGCCATTGCAGGGCGCGTTCCCTGAGTTCGTCCCAGCCCAGCGTGTGGCGCGCGATGTAGTCGTGGTCGAGCCAGTCGTTCACGATGAGTTCGTGCATCAGCGCGAGCGCCAGCGCCGCATCGGTGCCGGGCAGCAGTTGCAGATGCTCGTGGCATTTGTCGGCGGTCTCGCTCCGGCGTGGGTCGATGCAGATCAGGCGGGCTCCGTTGCGCTTGGCCTCCTGTGCGAAACGCCAGAAATGCAGGTTGCTGCCGATGCTGTTGCTGCCCCAGATCAGGATCAACCGGCTCTCGGCGTAGAACTGCACGCGCATGCCGAGCTTGCCGCCATAGGTGTGCAGGAGCGCCTCGCCCCCGGCGGTCGAGCAGATCGTGCGGTCCAGCAGCGAAGCGCCCAATTGGTGAAAGAAGCGGCGATCCATGCTCTCGCCCTGCACCATGCCCATGGTGCCGGCATAGCTGTAGGGCAGCACGGCCTCCGGGTTTCGAGCGGCGATGGCGTGCAGGCGGCTGGCGATGTCGCTCAGTGCTTCGTCCCATGAAACCGGTGTGAACTGGCCGCTGCCCTTGGGGCCGCTTCGTTTGAGCGGTTGCAGCACGCGTTCGGCGTGATAGGTGCGTTCCGTGTACTTGCTCACCTTGGCACACAGCACGCCACCGGTGAACGGGTGGTCCGGATTGCCGCTCACCTTGGTGGCGACGCCGTCAATGACGGTGGTGACCAGCGCGCAGGTGTCCGGGCAGTCGTGGGGGCACGCCCCTTTCGTCGTGATGACAATGTTGTGAAAGTGCTGCATGTGTTTCAACTTGTCGCAAAAATTAGTGGGTAAATACTTACTAGTTTTAGCAAAAACACGCGAAATTTCAGTTATTGTTAACTATCAATACGTTTGTTGACATATGCAAGCTGGTATTCGCCGCCGATGGGTTTTGCCGTACGGGCCACTCTAGCGCGTTGCGGGGTGCGCGTGAAGCTGGCGCTCCTTCGAGCCCGCGAAACGGCCCGCAACGCAGCGATTGTCCGGTGATGAGGAACCCGTGGCGCCGACCCTGAAAAGGGCCTGCGGCGTTGTCAGGTCGATCTTGGTTTCATGCAGAGGATGATGATGTTTCACAGCGAAAAGAGGGCTTCGGGAAGCCGATGAGTGATGCGGTTCATGGTGGCCGCAGGCAGTTTGTTGCGACCCTGGCGGCGTCCGCGGCGGCGGGATTCCTGCCCGCGGCGCGCGCGCAGGAATCGAATCCCATCGTGCTGGGGCAGTCGTGCGCGCTCTCCGGCCTGTCCGCCGAACTCGGCGTGCAATACCACCACGGCGCACAGCTGTTTTTCGACGACCTGAATTCGCGCGGCGGCGTCAACGGGCGCGAAGTGCGCATTCGCGTGCTCGACGACGGTTACGAGCCCGAGCGCTGCGTGGCCAACACCAAGCGCTTCATTGCCGACGACGTGTTCGCGCTGTTCGGCTATCTGGGTACACCCACGAGCGTGGCGGCGTTGCCGCTGATCCAGCAGGCACGCATTCCCTTGTTTGCGCCGCTCACGGGCGCGCAGGCCCTGCGCCAGCCGGCGCTGCGCCAACTGGTGTTCAACGTGCGCGCGTCCTATGCGGATGAGACGGCGCTCATGGTGCGACAGCTCACTGGACTGGGGCTCAAGAAGATTGCAGTGTTCTACCAGAATGACGCCTACGGTCAGTCGGGTCTGGAGGGCGTGACCGCCGCGCTGGCACCAGAAGGCCTGACGCCGGTGGCGGCTGCAACGGTCGAGCGCAATTCCTCCAACGTGAAGGAAGCCGTGCAGAAGCTCGTCGCCGAAAAGCCCGACGTGATCGTGCAGATCACGACCTATGCCGCAAGCGCCGGTTTCGTGCGCGAGGCGCGCGCTGCGGGTTATGGCGGCCAGTTCTACAACGTCTCGTTCGTCGGCACGGCTGCGCTGCAGTCCGCGCTCGGCAAGGAGGCCGAAGGCGTGGTGGTGACCCAGGTCGTGCCATCGCCTTTCAAGACCACGCACCCGGTGACGCGCGAGTTCCTCGCCGTGCTTGCCAAGAGCGGAAAAAACATGGCGCCCAACTATTCGAGCATGGAGGGTTTCCTGGCCGCTCGCGTGCTGTCGGAGGGTCTGCGCCGCGCCGCGTCGGGCACCAAGCTCACGCGGGAATCGCTCGTGACGGCGCTTGACGCGCTCAATGGCCAGCAGGTCGCCGGATTCCCGGTGGCGTTCCAGGCGCAGACGGCCAAGTCGCGGTTTGTCGAGCTGTCGATGCTGACCGGCGACGGCAAGGTGCGCGTGTAACGTAACAGGAACATCCTGTCGGGCGGCTATCGCCTGGTTGGGACGGTAGGAACCCGGTAGCGCGCTGCGTGCTGCCGGGCTAGACTGCCGATTCGACCAGCGCCTGAACCTTTGTCCTTCGGGCGGCGCGAAAAATCAAGCGCGCGCCGCGCCGGGGCAGCTTCGAGGGCCAGGCCTCAAGAAAGCCAGCAAATGAAAGTCATTGATTCCATCGTCGCCCAAGCGGCGTCCATCGCGGCCGTGCGCCGCGACATCCACGCTCATCCGGAACTGTGTTTTGAAGAGGTGCGCACCGCCGATCTGGTGGCGGCCAAGCTCACGGAGTGGGGCATTCCCATTGATCGCGGCATGGGCAAGACCGGTGTGGTCGGCATTGTTCAGGGCCGCGATGGCGGTGCCTGCGGACGCGCCATCGGCCTGCGCGCCGATATCGACGCGCTGCCGATGCAGGAGTTCAACACCTTCGAACACGCGAGCAAGCACTCCGGGAAGATGCATGCCTGCGGCCACGACGGTCACACGGCCATGTTGCTCGCGGCGGCGCAGTATTTCTCCCAGCATCGTCATTTCGACGGCACCGTGTACCTGATCTTCCAGCCTGCGGAAGAGGGCGGCGGTGGCGCGCGCGAGATGATCAAGGATGGGCTGTTCGAGAAATTCCCGATGCAGGCCGTGTTCGGCATGCACAACTGGCCTGGCATGGCGGCTGGCTGCTTCGCGGTGAGCCCCGGTCCGGTCATGGCATCGAGCAACGACTTCACGATCACGATTCACGGCAAGGGCAGCCACGCCGCCATGCCGCACATGGGCATCGACCCCGTGCCGATTGCCGCGCAGATGGTGCAGGCCTTCCAGAACATCATCAGCCGCAACAAGAAGCCCATCGAGGCGGGCGTCATCTCCGTCACGATGATCCATGCGGGCGAGGCCAACAATGTGGTGCCCGATTCCTGCGAGATGCAGGGCACGGTGCGCACCTTCAGCATCGACACCCTCGATCTGCTCGAGCGCCGCATGCGCGAGGTGGCTGAGCATATCTGCTCGGCCTTCGAGGCGACCTGCGACTTCGAGCTCAACCGCAACTATCCGCCCACGATCAACTCGCCCGCCGAGGCCGAGTTCGCGCGCAAGGTGATGCGCGGCATCGTCGGCGATGCCCAGGTGCTCGATCAGGAACCCACCATGGGCGCAGAAGACTTCTCGTTCATGCTCATGGAAAAGCCCGGTGCCTACTGCTTCATCGCCAATGGCGACGGTGCGCACCGCGAGATGGGCCACGGCGAAGGACCGTGCACGCTGCACAACCCGAGCTATGACTTCAACGACGATCTGATTCCCCTGGGCGCGACCTACTGGGTCGAACTCGCGCAACAGTGGCTGGCTGATCCCACAGTGAAGTGATTCGGCGCGAGGGTGAGGGCGACTGGCCCTCGCAATCCCCTTTTTCGCATACTGCCATGCGGTTTTCACGCATGCGCGTGAACATGTCGGCGATTCTTGAAACCGCAGGACACGCCATGATCGCCATCTCCTCTGCATTTGCCGACTGCTACGCGTTGGCGCGTGCCCGCTTCATCGCGGGCCTGGCAACGGCGGGAATCGCGCTCATGCAGCACCGGCATCCGCTTCCTGGACTCGAAGGCGAGGAACTGGCGGTTGACGTGGCGCTGGACGGAGAGCCCGACGCCGAGCGTTTGCTGATCGTGAGCAGCGGCTGTCACGGCGTCGAGGGCCTGTGCGGCAGCGGCGTGCAGGTGTTCGCGCTGTACGACGACGAGTGGCGCGAAAAGGCGCGCGCGAACGGCGTGGCGGTGCTGTATGTGCACGCGCTCAATCCGCACGGTTTTTCCTTCCGGCGCCGGGTCACCGAAGACAACGTGGATCTCAACCGCAACTTCATCGACTTCACGAGGCCGCTGCCCGCCAACCCGGAATACGACGAGCTGCATCCAATCCTGCTGCCCGCGCAATGGCCACCGTCGCTGCAAAACGAGATGGCGCTGGGCCGACTGGTGGCGACGCGCGGCGAGGCGGCCCTGCAGGCCGTCATCAGTCGCGGTCAATACCAGCATGCGGACGGGCTGTTCTACGGCGGCAACGCGCCAACCTGGAGCCACCGGACCCTGCGTGCGATATTGCAGACCCATGGCCGGAGCGCCAGGCGGATCGCCTGGCTCGATCTGCACACCGGGCTGGGGCCTTATGGCCATGGCGAGCGCATCTACGCGGGCCGCAACCAGGCCGAAGACCGGCAGCGCGCCGTGCGCTGGTGGGATGGTGGCGGGGCCACGCCGGTCACGGTGGCGGGCGATGGCGCGTCCGCTTCCTCGGAACTGACGGGCCAGATGTATGGCTGCATTCACGAAGAATGCCCGCAGGCGGAATTCACCGGCCTGACGTTGGAATTCGGCACGATTGCCGCCGTCCAGGTGCTGCAGGCGCTGCGCGCCGATCAATGGCTGAGCCTGCACCCCGACGCCGACGAGATGCTCGCCGTGCAAATTCGCGCGCAGATGCGCAACGCCTTCTACGACGAGTCCGAGACCTGGAAGGGCATGGTGATCAGTCAATCCCGGCAGGCAATGTTCCAGGCCGTGGACGGGCTGTGCGGCGAATGAAAGGCGGCGGCGCGTGGGTGCCGAAGAAAAATAGCACGACCGTTCGCAATCTTTGGATTTTTGGCTACACTGGCGCGCAGTCCATAGTCATTTCAAGGAGATAACGATGTCCGATCTGAACGCCACTTTTGAAACCGCCGTCGCCAATTCCAAGCTGCTCAGCGAGCGTCCCGACAATCCGACGCTGCTCAAGATCTACGCGCTCTACAAGCAGGCCACGGTGGGTGACAACGAGGAAAAGAAGCCCAGCTTCTCCGACATCGTCGGTCGTGCGAAGTGGGACGCATGGGAGAAGCTCAAGGACACGAGCACTGACGACGCCAAGCAGCAATACATCGACCTGATCGAATCCCTGCGCGGCTAGCACCCACGAGCCGCTGGCATCAGCGGTCCGCGGCAGGCGGCTGCGCAATCGAGCCGATATGCGTCGTTGGCACCAGCGCCCTGAGCTGCGCGAGACGCGCGTCCTGCGGCTCGTCGGCCAGGGCCTGCACCGCCGCGTGAAACCGCTGCCAGTTGCGTCCCTGCTGTTCAAACAGGGCGATGAACGCGGGCACCAGATCGTCATAGGCACCCTGCGCGCCGAAGCTCGCGTTGTTCGCGTCCATGACCCAGCGGTCGAGGTTCGCAAGCTGCTCGGGCCGCACCCCGTCTTCGTTGATCCAGCGTTCGCGCTGCCGCGCGTAGGCTTCGCGGAAGGCTTGCATGGCGCCTTGCTTTTGCGCGTGCAGTTCAGCGCGACCTGCCGCAGTCTCAGTGTCGCCCGCCGTGTAGATTCGCGATAGCTGTGCACGCGCGTCACGCGTCAGCGCGCGAAACTGCGCGCGGCGTTTTTCGCTGGTTGCGAATTCGGCCCGTGCCTTGTCGGTGGAATGTTCGCGGAGCCATTGATCGACGCCCAGACGCTCGACCGCAGTGGCATAGGATTCGTTGAACGCCGTGTCGCCCGATGCATAGACCACCTGGTGCGCGAGTTCGTGAAACAGCAGTCGAACAAAATCACCCTCGGGCCAGCCGACAAAGGTGTTGAGCAGCGGGTCGCCGCCCAGCCAGTTGGAATAGCCGAGCGTGGAATACGCCGGCACCGGATAGACGCTGACCTCAAGCCCCGATTGCGCGAGTCGCTCGGCCTCGGCCTTGGCGTCGGCCTCGGCGAAATAGCCGCGATAGCCGATGCATCCCGTAACCGGAAAACACCAGGTGTGCAGCTTGAGCGAGTAAGGCGGCGCGCCGACCACGTTCCAGACGGCGGCGCTGCGGCCCAGTTGCGCATAGCGGCGGTAGCTCGCGTTGTCGGGCAGGCCGAGTTCGTCGATGGCGAACTGCCGCGCGCGCAGGGCCAGTTCCAGCCGTTCGCGCAGGGCCGGTTTCTGGCTCGTGTCGTTGATCCAATCGTTGAGCGGCCGGGCCGACCCCATGAGATCCATGTGGCCCCGAAACGACTGCCAGTAGTAGCCGATGATGCTGTCCCCCGACGACGCACATGCGCCCAATGCCAGCACGGTGAGCACGGACGATGCAAGGCGGAGGGCTTTTTTCATGGATGGACGTACAGTATTTTCGGGTTTCGCGGCACAATATTCGCATGGCCGAAAACAAGCAGCAATCAACCGACAGCGTGGCGGGACTCTTTACCGACGACAGCGGCCATCAGCGCTGCTTCTGGTGCGAGGCTTCGCCGCTCTACAAGCATTATCACGATCACGAATGGGGCTTTCCCGTCGATGACGAGCGCCGCCTGTTCGAGAAGCTCTGCCTCGAAGGGTTCCAGGCGGGGCTGAGCTGGATCACCATCCTGAAGAAGCGCGAGTCCTTTCGCGCGGGTTTTGCCCACTTCGAGGCCGAGGAGCTTTCGCGCTTTTGCGAGAAGGACATCGCCCGCCTGCTGGCCGACGCGAGCATCGTGCGTCATCGCGGCAAGATCGAGTCAACCATCAACAATGCCAAACGGGTGATCGAGCTGCGCCGTGAATTCGGCTCGCTCGGCGCGTATGTGTGGGGCTATGCGCCGCTTGCGCAACAGGATCGGCCCGAGATTCATACCTACGAGGCGGCGCGCGCACTCACGGCGACGGCGGCGTCACAGGCGCTGTCCAAGGATCTCAAGAAGCGGGGATTCAGCTTTGTCGGACCGACCACGATGTATGCCTTCATGCAGGCCATGGGTCTGGTCAACGACCATATCGAGGGGTGTCACGTCCGCAAGGCGGCGACGCAGGCGCGCGAGCAGTTCACGGTGCCGCAGCCCAGTTGATTTTTCGCGAGGCTAAAGGCCAAGGGCGCGCGCCATTCGCGATGTGCAGCGGTTCAGTGGCTGAACGGCGCGCACATGGCGAATGCGCAGAAAGAAACGGATTCCTAGCGGATCAACCTTGGTGCGGACGCTTGCCAGGGTTCTTCTTGCTGCGGGTGGACACACCACGCTCCAGGCTCACGCGCTGGCCACGGCCGCCAGTGGCGACCGGCATGCCGGGCATGGGAGTTGGACGGGGAGTGCGCTTGCGGTCTGCTTCGGTAACGATCTTGTTGCCCATGATTGGCTCCTAGAGAAAAAATCCACTAAACCCGCTATTAGGCCATATTTGTGGCAACTTGGATCAAAAGTCGGCTATTTGAGCGGCGATTTCACTTGGGGGTTCGGCGTTTTCGCTGCAAAGCGTCACTGTCTCGCCGTGACGAGCGCGTGAACGACGGCATCGGAATGGTGCCAGCAATCCTGTAGGACACGATCCATTGACTATCGTGCACTCTGGCACGAAAAATCGAGATTGTTAAATATTCTGTCGGGGGCCGGTGTGAAAGACTTGATGAAGTCGCTCGAGCTCAGCCTTGCAGCGTCACCAGTCAGCATTCAGGTACAACTGCCAGATGGCAAACGCCTTGGAGCCAAGGATCCCGAAGTCCGGCTCGGCTTCAAGGATCGCTTGTCCATGGTGGCGTTTGCGATGGGTGAAATCGGCAATGTCGGCGCCGCGATTGTCGAGGGCCGCGTCGCCATCGATGGCAGCATGCGGCAGTTGATGGCGGCGGCTGCGTCCCTGCTCAAGCTCGACCCCAAGGACGCCGATGGCCGCAACTGGTGGCACCGCGTCATCATGCGCACGCGCTCGATGGCGGTGCACACGCTGTCGCATGACGCGCGCAACATCCAGTTCCACTACGACCTTTCCGACGACTTCTATGCGCTGTGGCTCGATCCGCGCCGCGTGTATTCGTGCGCCTATTTCCGCACGCCTGGCCTCTCGCTGGCGCAAGCCCAGGAGGCCAAGCTCGATCACATCTGCCGCAAGCTCCATCTGCATGTGGGAGAGCGCTTTCTCGACGTCGGCGCGGGCTGGGGCGCACTGCTGCTGTGGGCCGCCGAGAACTACGGCGTGGATGCGACCGGCATCACGCTGTCCAGGAACCAGTTCGCCCATGTGCAGCGACTCATAGAGCAGCGCGGCCTGGGCAGCCGGGTGCGCGTGAAGCTCGTCGACTATCGCGAACTCAGGAGCGAGGGCCGTTCGACAAGATCGCTTCGGTGGGAATGTTCGAACACGTGGGCCGCGCGCAGATGGTGGCCTATTTCAGGACGGTGCGCGAACTGCTTGCGCCCGGCGGCCTGCTGATGAACCACGGCATCACGTCCGGCGGCGTGGACAATCCGCAGTTGGGCGCCGGCATGGGCGATTTCATCGAGCGCTACATCTTTCCGGGCGGTGAACTGATGCATGTGAGCACGGTGCAGCGCGATCTGGCGCTGGGCGGGCTCGAAATGGTGGACACCGAAAACCTGCGCCCGCATTACGCGAAGACGCTGTGGAGCTGGTCGGACGCGCTCGAGTCGCAATTGGGCGAGGCGGCGCGCATTCTCAACCGTCAGCACGGCGACGAGCAAGGCGGCAAGGCACTGCGCGCCTATCGCCTCTATCTCGCGGGCTGCGCCATCGGATTCGAGCGCGGCTGGATCTCCTTGCACCAGTTGCTGGCGGCACGACCCGATGGCGACCTACAGACGGGTGCGATGCCCGGTGCTCAATCGGTTTATCCTTTCACCCGTGACTACATGTATGCGTCACCGGAGCCGGCACCCTTGGCGCAGGCGCCGGGCGTGCCCGTCGCATGAGGTCCGCGATCATCGTCATCCACCTACTGAATGAACAACGCAAAGCGAAATTGACATGCTCTACAAATTCAAATCCCGCTCGACGGCCGACGTCATCATGCTCGAGCCCAATGCTCGCCAGATCCTCACGATCATCGGCAAGGACCCCAATGAACACCACGGCATCGTGACCGTCGCGCAGATTCCCGGTGCCATTGCCGCGCTCGAAAAGGCCGTAGTGGCCGAAGAGAATCTGGGCCGTGCCGACAAGGACAAGATTTCCGAATCCGACAATGCCGCCGAGGACGATCAGAACGTCTCCGAAGGTGAACTCGTGGAACTGCGCCAGCGCGCAATCCCGTTCATCGACATGCTGCGCCGCAGCGCGGCCGAGAACAACGACGTAATCTGGTAAGTTTTCGACAGCCGGGCAGCAAAAAAGGTGGCCTCGAAAGAGGCCACCTTTTTTGGAATCGTCACCGGGATAACCGACACCAGGCTCGGCGATCCCGGTACGGCGCAGCCGGATCAGTCCGCGTAAGCGCCCGCGGCCTTGATGATCGGGCCCCACTTGTTGATTTCGCTGATCACGAATTTCTTGTGGCCTTCGGGTGTCAGGCGGTCGTCATTGGCGATCACGGCACCGAGAGCCTCTTCGTTCTTCACGAAAGTCGGATCCTTCAAAGCCACCTTGAGCGCGTCGTTCACGGTCTTGATCACGGCGGCAGGCGTGCCCTTGGGCGCGTACAGGCCGTGCCAGATCGTCACTTCAAAGCCCTTCAGGCCTTCTTCCTGCAACGTCGGCAGATCCTTGAGCGCGGGCGTGCTCAGGCGCTTGGGCGTGGTCACGGCGTAGGCCTTGACCTTCTTGCCTTCGATCTGCTGCGTCGTGTTAGTGGTCTGGTCACACAGCAGATCGACCTGATTGCCCATCAGGTCGGCAATCGCGGGTGCGGCGCCCTTGTACGGCACGGGCGTCATCTCGGTCTTCAACTGGCTCTGGAACAGCAGGCCGCACAGGTGAGATGCGGACCCGATGCCAGCATTGGCCAGGTTGATCTTGCCCTTGTTGGCGGTGATCCAGGCGCTCAGTTCCTTGTAGTTGTTGGCAGTCAGCGTGGGCTTGCCGACCAGCGTCATGGGCACGTCGTTGATGATGCCCATGTACTCGAAGTCCTTCTCCACATTGAAGGGCAGCTTGCGATACAGGCCGGGCACGGTCGCCATGCCGATGTGGTTCAGCAGCAGTGTGTAGCCGTCCGGATTGGCGCGTGCCACCTTGGCCATGCCGATGGAGCTGCCCGCACCTGCGGTGTTGTCGATCACGATGGTGGCGCCACCCAGCGGCTTGCGCAGGGCTTCGGCCAGATCGCGCGCCACGCGGTCGGTGGGGCCACCGGCGGTGAACGGAACCACGATGGTGATGGTCTTGCCCTTCTCAGGGAAGGTCTGGGCGGATGCGCCGAATGCGGCGAACACCGCGACGGCGGCGACTGCGAACTTGAATGTCTTCTTCATACAGGGTCCTGGTGACAGAGGGCGCAATGGTAAAAAAGATTGCCGTAGGTTGCATCAAGGAAACCACTGAGAAGTGAGCACCTATTCTCTTGATCGCTACCCATTGATGCGGCAAATTGACATTCAGAGTGGTGTTTGCGGCTCTGGACGTCAATTTCGTGAAAGATGGCTGTGCTAGGTGGTTGCCCAAATAGCAGACGGCCATTCATTGATAGCTGCGTGCGTCCTCGATCACCTTGCCGTCGTTGGGCAGGGTGCCGGGCGCGACCATTTCGATCTCGCCGCGCAGCTTGGTCACATCGCGCAGCGCTTCCGCCACCTGTGCGGCAAAGCCTGCGGCGGTTTCGCTGGTCTCGACCCTCAGCGTCATCTGGTCATTCGCCATCTCGCCGCTGACCACCAGGCGCGCCTTGGCGATCTGCGGAAAACGCCGGGTGACCGTCGCCACCTGACCCGGATGCACGAACATGCCGCGCACCTTCGTCGTTTGATCGGCGCGACCCATCCAGCCCTTGATGCGGGTATTGGTGCGTCCCGTCGGGCAGTGACCCGGCAGAACCGCCGAGAGATCGCCCGTGCCAAAGCGGATCAGGGGATAGTCGGCGTTCAGCGTGGTGATCACCAGTTCGCCGACTTCGCCTTCCGCGACGGGATCGCCGGTGCCCGGGCGCACGATTTCGACGATCACGCTCTCGTCGAGCACCAGACCTTCGCGGGCTTCGGTTTCGTAGGCGATCAGGCCCAGATCGGCCGTCGCATAGCACTGGTAACCGGCGACGCCGCGCTCGGCCATCCAGTCACGCAGCGACGGCGGAAACGCCTCGCCAGACAGCAGGGCCTTGGTCACGCTGCCGAGCTTTACGCCCTGTTCTGCGGCCTTCTCCAGAATGATCTTGAGAAAGCTGGGTGTGCCGATGTAGCCCGCGGGCCTGAGTTCCGCCATGGCCTGCACCTGCTGCTCGGTCTGGCCCGTGCCCCCGGGGAAAACCGTGCAGCCGAGCGCATGCGCGCCGGTTTCCATCATCGAGCCCGCGGGCACGAAGTGGTAGCTGAAGCTGTTGTGGACCAGCTCGCCGCTGCGAAACCCAGCGGCATGCAGGGCACGTGCCATGCGCCAGTAGTCCTTCTTCGTGCCCTCGGGTTCGTAGATGGGGCCGGGGCTCGCGAAGATGCGCGGCATTGCCGCGCCGAAAGCCAGCGTGCTGAAGCCGCCGAGAGGGTCGTTTGCGCGCTCCTTCTGCTGGCGTTCGAGCAGCTCATATTTGCGCGTGACGGGCAGTCTGGCGAGCGCCTCGCGGCTGGTCACCGATGCGGCATCGACGCCCGCGAGAATGTCCGCAAACGCCTTGGATTTGTTTTGCGCGTTCGCGACCTGCGCAGGCAGTGCGGCCATCAACGCAGCCTCGCGATCCTTCGGGTCGCGGGTTTCCAGTGCATCGTAGAAGGACGTCATGACAATTTCCTGGGGCACTCGGGCCGCATGGAGCCGCCCGAGTTAAGTGGGGGTTTTCGGGAGGTGGCCGAAAAATGAAAAACCGGTGGGTGAGCGATGGGCCGGACTTAAGCCAGCCAGCGCTTGCGGCGCTTGTAGCTCTTCACGTCCTTGAAGCTCTTGCGCTCGCCGCCGCCCACGCCGAGGTAGAACTCCTTGACGTCCTCGTTGTTGGCCAAGGACTGCGCTTCGCCATCCATCACGATGCGGCCACTTTCCATGATGTAGCCGTAGTCGGCGTATTTGAGCGCCATGTTGGTGTTCTGCTCGGCCAGCAGGAAGGTCGTGCCTTCCTTGGTGTTCAGGTCCTTGACGATGTGGAATACCTCGTCAACGATCTGCGGCGCGAGACCCATCGACGGCTCGTCCAGGAGCACCATGCGCGGGTTGCTCATCAAGGCACGTCCGATCGCGCACATCTGCTGCTCGCCGCCCGAGGTGTAGGCCGCCTGCGAAGTACGACGTGTCTTGAGACGCGGAAAATAGTTGTAGACCTTCTCGAGATTGGCAGCGATTTCCCCGCGATCCGATCGCGTGTAGCTGCCGGTGAGCAGGTTTTCTTCAATCGTCAGGTGGGCAAAGCAATGACGGCCTTCCATCACCTGCACCACGCCGCGCTTGACGAGTTCGGCGGGCGAGAGGTTTTCGATGCGCTGGCCTTCGAGCGTGATGCCACCCTTGGTGACTTCGCCGCGCTCGCCCTTGAGCAGGTTCGAGATCGCGCGCAGCGTCGTCGTCTTGCCGGCGCCGTTACCGCCGAGCAGGGCCACGATGCGTCCCTGCGGCACCGACAGCGAAACGCCTTTGAGCACGAGGATCACGTGGTTGTAGATCACCTCGATACCGTTGACTTCCACCAGCGGCGCGGCAGCCGTAGAGTGCGGTTGGGTTGTTAAGGTATCGCTCATGCAATGTCCTCTTGATGTGGTGATGGGTCGGATATCGAGGTTGCGATACGCCCGTTGCGCGTCAGATGCCGACGCGCAACGGGCGCTAGGGTCACAGCATTAGCTGCAGGAACGCGTCTTGACGTTCTTTTCCTTGGCGTACTTGTCCGCGTATTCCTTCACGAGCGGATCGACCATGGACTTGTCCGCCTGATACCAGTCGGAGCCGACCACGAACTTGGAGCCGTCCCAGGTGGCGATGCGTGCCCAGTCGGCGCCGATGTGGTTGTCACAGCTGGTCTTGAAGGGGCGCAGCATCTTGCCGAAGCCAAGCTCGTTCAGACGCTCTTGCGTGAGGTTCAGGTTTTCCAGACCCCAGCGCACTTGCTCGGACGTCACCACCTTGCCCTTGCCGTATTTTTCCTGTGCGGCACGGATGGCTTCCACCTGCAGCATGGCGATCATCACGCCGCGGTTGTAGGCGAGCTGACCGATTTCGCTGGCGCTCTTGGCCGTTCCCTGTCCCTTGTCGTAGACTTGGGTCTTGATTTCATCGAGCACCTTGTCACGGTCCGCAGTGTTGTGGATCGTCACGGTGTTGTAGCCCTTGGCACCCGCGCCGATGTCCTTCACGTCATGGTCCGAACCACCCCACCACACGGCGTACATCTTCTCGCGTGGGTAGCCCGTGGCCTGCGCTTCACGCACGGCGGTTGGCGTCATCACGCCCGCAGACCACAGCAAAACGTAGTCGGGGCGTTGCTGGCGGATCTGCAGCCATGTCGATTTCTGCTCCACGCCAGGCGCGGTAACCGGCAGCAGTGTCAGCTCGAAGCCATCTTTCGCGGCACGCTTTTGCAGCAGCGGAATGGGCTCTTTGCCGTACGGCGAGTCGTGATAGACGAGCGCGATCTTCTTGCCCTTGAGGCTGCCCTTTTCCTTCTTCAGAATGTCCTGGATCATCGAGTCGGCGGCGGTCCAGTACGTGCCGAGCAGCGGGAAGTTCCACTCGAACACCTTGCCGTCCACCGCTTGCGAGAGGCCGTAGCCGGGCGTGATCACGGGCATCTTGTCGCCGGGCGCCTTGTCGGTCACCGCGAACGTGATACCGGTCGATTGGGTGTCAAAGCCCGATGAGCCGCCGTCCTTGCCCTTCAGGCGTTCATAGCACTCAACACCTTTGGCTGTGTCGTAAGCGGTTTCGCATTCCTCGAACTTGATCTTCACGCCGTTGATGCCGCCGCGCGCATTCACGAGCTTCAGGTAGTCCTGCTTGCCATCGCCCCATGGGATTCCCAGAGGCGCGAACTGGCCGGTGCGGTACACCAGCAGTGGCACAAATTGCTCCTGTGCGTGTACAGCAGGTGTTGCCAACATGGCGCCCATTGCTGCCGCAACGGTGGAAGCAGCGATCGCAACTTTTCTCAACATCATGTTTGAAGTCTCCTAACGGTGGTGGGACGAATCCCGGGGTTTGCTGACACTCTTTCGTGGTGTCTTCGATGAGTCACGGAAAAACGAAAAATCAACGGCGCAGTGATCAGTGAGGGAACGGCCAGACGCGCAATTTCTGACGTGCCGTCGCCCACAGCTTGGCAAGACCGTGCGGTTCGACAATCAGGAAAAACACGATCAATGCACCAAAAATCATGTGCTCCAGATAGGTTGCCGTCGCGGTGGACAGCGGCAGGCCCAGCCAGTGCGGAATCTGATTGAGCACGAGCGGCAGCAGGATGAAGAATCCGGCACCAAAGATGCCACCGACGATCGAGCCCAGGCCACCGATGATCACCATGAAAAGCAACTGGAACGAGCGGTCCAGGCTGAATGCCGCGGGCTCCCAGGCACCCAGGTGCACGAAGCCCCAGAGCGCGCCGGCGATGCCGACGATGAATGAACTGACCGCGAACGCGGACAGCTTGGCATACACCGGGCGAATGCCGATCACCGAGGCCGCGACGTCCATGTCGCGCATGGCCATCCATTCGCGGCCAATCGCGCTGCGCACGAGGTTCTTAGCCGCGAGGCCGAGCAGGCACAGGATGATCAGGCACAGCAGATATTTCTCCATCGGAGTGTCGATCTTCCATCCCGCAATCGACAGTGTTCCGGCGCTCACCGAGCCCGAGGAGGAATTGTTGGTGACCCATGCGGCGCGGGTCGTGAGCCAGTCCACGAAGAACTGCGCCGCGAGCGTGGCAACCGCCAGATAGAGACCGCGAATGCGCAGGCTGGGCAGACCGAAGATCACGCCGAACACCATCGCCACGAGGCCGCCGCCGAGCAGCGAAATCGGCAGTGGCATGCCTTCAAAGCGCGACTGGAAGTTGTATGCCGCGTAAGCGCCCACGGCCATGAAGGCCGCCGTGCCCAGCGAAATTTGCCCGCAGTAGCCCACCAGGATATTGAGACCGATGGCCCCGAGCGACATGATCACGAACGGAATCAGGATGGCCTGGAAAGTGTAGTCGCTGGCGACAAACGGGATCACCAGAAATGCAATCGCCAGTACCAGCAGGATGGCGTAGCGATCCTGCGCCACGGCGAAGATTTGCTGATCGGCCTTGTAGGTGGTCTTGAACTGACCGCTTTCACGATAAAACATGGTCTGTTTTCCCTCTTACACGCGGTCAATGATCTTGTCGCCGAACAGCCCCTGAGGCCGCACCAGCAGAAAGCACAGGGCAAGTCCGTAGGCGAACCAGGTTTCGATGCCGCCACCCACGAGCGGACCCAGATACACCTCGGAGAGCTTCTCGCCCACGCCGATGATCAGGCCGCCGATGATGGCACCCGGCAGCGATGTCAGGCCGCCCAGGATCACCACTGGCAGCGCCTTCAGTGCCACCAGCGACAGCGAATACTGCACACCCAGTTTCGATCCCCAGATGATGCCCACGACCAGCGCCACGCCGCCCGCGACCGACCAGACGATCACCCAGATGCGCGACAGCGGAATACCGATGGACTGCGCAGCCTGGTGGTCATCGGCCACTGCGCGCAGTGCGCGGCCCGTCTTGGTTTTCTGGAAGAAGATGCTCAGGCAGATCACCAGCACCGCTGCAATGCAGGCCGCATACAGATCCTCCATGCTGATCATGACGCCGCCCGGGAAAATGCCATCGAGAATGAACGTCGGATCCTTGGGCATGCCGACGTCGATCTTGTAGACTTGGCTGCCGAAGATCAGCGGGCCCAAGCCATCGAGGAAGTACGCAATGCCGAGCGTCGCCATCAACAGGGCGATGGGCTCCTGATTCACGAGGCGGCTCAGCGCAAAGCGTTCGATCAGATAGGCGACGATCACCATGATGACGAGCGTGACCACGATGGCGAGCAGGTTGCCGACGAGCCCCGGCGCCATGCCGAGCCACTGCGGTATCCATTCCGAGAAGCGGGCCATGGCCAACGCCGAGAACAGCACCATCGCGCCCTGCGCGAAGTTGAAAACGCCGGATGCCTTGAAGATCAGCACGAAGCCGATGGCGATCAGCGCGTAGAGCGTTCCGACCATCAGGCCGCCGAACAAGGTTTCGAGAAAAAATCCCATGCTCGTGCTCCTTCAATGACTCGTGCCGAGGTAGGCCCGGATCACGTCTTCGTTGTTGCGTACTTCGTCGGGTGCGCCGTCGCCGATCTTCTTGCCGTAGTCGAGCACGACCACGCGGTCCGAGATGTCCATGACCACGCCCATGTCGTGTTCGATGAGCACGATGGTGGTGCCGAATTCGTCATTCACGTCGAGGATGAAGCGGCACATGTCCTGCTTTTCTTCGACGTTCATGCCGGCCATCGGCTCGTCGAGCAGCAGCACCTGGGGCTCCATGGCCAGCGCGCGCCCAAGATCGACGCGCTTTTGCAGGCCGTAGGGCAACTGGCCCACGGGCGTCTTGCGGAACGCCTGGATCTCGAGGAAGTCGATGATGTGTTCCACGAACTCGCGGTGCCGGACCTCTTCGCGCTCGGCGGGGCCAATGCGCAATGCCTGCAGCAGGATGTTGCTTCTGATCTGGAGGTTGCGGCCGGTCATGATGTTGTCGATCACGCTCATGCCCTTGAACAGCGCGAGGTTCTGGAACGTGCGCGCCACGCCCATTTCCGCCACCTGGCGGCTGTTCATGTGATCAAAGGTCTTGCCGCGAAAGGTGATCGATCCTTCGCTGGGCGTGTACACGCCGTTGATGCAGTTGAGCATGGAGCTCTTGCCTGCGCCGTTCGGGCCGATGATGGAGCGGATCTCGTGCTCCTTCACGTTGAACGAGATGTCGGTGAGCGCCTTCACGCCGCCGAATCTGAGGCTGATGTTGTTGATGTCCAGAATGACATCGCCGATCTTCTTGTCGTTGCTCATGATGGGTGCTTGCCTCGCTTGCGTCTCAGGCGACCGCTGGGTGGCGTTTGGCGTCGGCAATCGCCAGCGTGGCACTCACGCTGCCCTTGCGACCGTCCTCGAACTTCACCTGGGTTTCAATGAATTGCTCGGTTTTGCCGCCATAAAGCGCATCGACGAGCACACCATATTTGTCCGCGATGAAGTTGCGTCGCACCTTGCGGGTGCGCGTCAGTTCATCGTCGTCCGGGTCGAGTTCCTTGTGCAGCACGAGGAAACGCGCCACCTGCGTGTCGGCCATTCCGGGCTCGGCGGCCAGATCCTTGTTGACCTGCGCAATGCAATCGCCGATCAAGGCAATGACCATCTGCTTGGTGGCGAGGTCCACATAGCCACCGTAGGGCAGGTTCTGGCGTTCGGCCCAGTTGCCTACTGCCTCGTAGTCGATATTGATGAACGCGCAGACCTTGTCACGCTGGTTGCCAAAGCACACGGCTTCCTTGATGTGCGGGAAGAACTTGAGCTTGTTCTCGATGTAGTTGGGCGCAAACATCGCGCCGCTGTTCATCTTGCCGACGTCCTTCGCGCGATCGATGATGCGCAGGTCGCCATCGGCATCGAGCACACCCGCGTCGCCCGTATGGAAGTAGCCGTTGGCGTCGATCACCTCGGCAGTCGCGTCGGGACGCTTGTAGTATTCCTTGAGCACCGAAACGCCCTTGACCAGCACCTCGCCGTTGTCCGCGATCTTGAGTTCAATGCCGGGCGCCGCGCGGCCCACGCTGTTGAGCTTGACCGCACGGTCGCGCTGGATGCAGACGTAGGCGCAGGTTTCGGTCTGACCGTAGAGCTGCTTGAGGTTGATGCCGATGGAGCGAAAGAAGCGGAACAGGTCCGGGCCAATCGCCGCGCCGGCGGTGTACGCCACCCGAATGCGCGACAGGCCCATCACGTTGCGCAGCGGGCCGTAGATGAAGACATCTCCGAGCTTGTACTTGAAGCGATCCATAGCGCTCACTGACTTGCCGTCGAGAATGTCGGAGCCGACGCGGCGCGCCAGATCCATGCATTTCTCGAACAGCCAGCGCTTGGGCTTTGCGGCATCTTCCATGCGGATCGACACCGAGGTGAGCATGCCTTCAAAAATACGTGGAGGCGCAAAGTAGTAAGTAGGCCCGACTTCCCGCAGATCGATGTTGACCGTGCTCGCCGATTCGGGGCAGTTGATCGTGAACCCTGCCGACAGCCATTGCGCGAACGAGAAAAGATGGTCACCGACCCACGCTGGCGGCAAATAGGAGATCACGTTGTCGGACGGGTTCAGCTTGTCCACTTCGATGGCGCCCTGGGCAGAGCCGGCGAAGCTGCTGTGCGTCTGGCAAACGCCCTTGGGCGTGCCGGTGGTGCCCGAGGTGTAGAGAATGACCGAGACGTCATGCGGCTCGACACTTTCCACCATTCTTTCCCATGCGCCGGGGTTCGCCCGATCCCACTCCGCACCTTGTTTCATGAGGTCTTCGGTGCTGATGAGTCCGGGAGCATCGTACTTACGCAGGCCGCGCGGGTCGTCATAGATGATGTGACGAATCGAGGGAACGGTCTCGCGAACCTCGAGTAACTTGTCCACCTGCTCCTGATTTTCTGCGAACGCGAAGGCGATTTCGGCGTCCCGCATCACAAAGTTCATTTCCGAAGCCACGGCGTCCTGATACAACGGAATCGGCACACCGCCAATGCTCTGCACCGCAACGAAGCCCAGATAGACGTGAGGCCGGTTGTCACTCACGAACGCAAGATTCAATCCTCGTTCAAATCCCAGAGCGAGCAGGCCACAGGCCATCTGGCGTACCTCGGTCGCGGCCCTGCGCCAGCTCCAGGTCTGCCAGATGCCATACTCTTTCTCGCGCAAGGCTGCTGCATCCGGTCTCTCGGCGGCGTGTCGCAGCAGCAAATGGGGGAACGTCGTCTTCATTCCTGTACCTATCCAGTGGGTGAACCGATGAGCCCATTGCAAAAAGCAACGGACGTGTACATCAAGATGTTGCAGATGGTAGAAAGAACTTTGACGCCTATATGTCTTTGCGCTGACAATTTGCGGGTTAGTCCTCACGGGTCTAACCCTGCTGTGGTGAAGTGGGTGACAAAACCCGGACATCCCGGTGCTTTCAAGGGTTTTCGATGATGTTCGGACGCTTTTATCTGTTTATTCCCGCGCGCATGCCAGCCTCGTTTGCGCCGTCACGGGGTTGATTCACTCAGGCGTTATCCTCGACACCATGTACGCCTCGTTTTTCGGGCTGGAACACCAGCCTTTTTCCATCGCACCGGATCCGCGTTACCTGTTCATGAGCGACCGCCATCGCGAAGCGCTCGCACACCTGCTCTACGGGCTGGACGCGGGTGGCGGCTTCGTGCTGCTGACGGGGAAATCGGTACCGGCAAGACCACGGTCTGCCGCTGTTTTCTGGAGCAGATCCCGGCGCACTGCAACGTGGCCTACATCTTCAATCCCAAACTCACGGTGCTGGAGCTGTTGCGATCAATCTGCGACGAATTCGGGGTCGCGCACGCTCCGGCGGTGCCGGGCTCGGAGACCGTCAAGGACTGCATCGATCCGCTGAATGCGTTCCTGCTCGACTCCTATGCACGCGGTCGCAACAACGTGCTGATCATCGACGAGGCGCAGAATCTCGCGCCCGACGTGCTCGAACAACTGCGTCTGTTGACCAACCTCGAAACCAGCGAGCGCAAACTCCTGCAGATCATCCTGATCGGCCAGCCCGAGCTGCGCGCCATGGTGGCCGAGCCGTCGATGGAGCAACTCGCGCAGCGCGTGATTGCGCGTTATCACCTTGATGCGCTGAGCCTTGATGAGACGCGCCAGTATGTCGCGCACCGCCTGAGCGTTGCGGGTTTGAAGGGCCCGTCGCCCTTCGGCTCCAAGGCCTTGCAACGCGTGCATGCGCTGACGGGCGGCGTGCCAAGGCGCATCAATCTGCTGTGTGATCGGTCGCTGCTTGGCGCATATTCGGCGGGCTCGCGCGAGGTCTCCGAGGCAGTCGTCAAACAGGCCGCGCGAGAGGTCTTCGACGCAAAAAAGAGCAGGGCGGCCACGCATGCAAATGCGGACCAACGCGCCACTTCGTCGAGCCGCATGTGGTGGCCCGTGAGCGCGCTGGCGCTCGCGCTGGTGGCAGGAGGCGCGGGCTGGGCCTTGCGTGGAGAGCCCGCGCGTGACAGCGCTGCGGCGGCGAAGTCTTCGGCATCCGGGTTGCCATCGGGCGCTGCGGCTGCTGCCGCGCCTGCAAGCGTTGCGAGTGAGCCCGTGGTCGCGGCTTCCGCTGCGATTGCGGAGGCTTCTTCCGTTGCGTCTCAGCCCGTGGCCGCCGAGACCGCTTCGGACAGCGCCTCATCGGCGGCTGTTTCGCCCGCAGCCTCGCAGATGAGTCTTGACCAGTTTCTGGCGCGCAGACCGGCGACGACGGTTTTGCCGCATGGAAGGTGCTGGCGTCCCACTGGAACCTCAAGCTCACGGCAAGAGCGCCGATCCCTGTCCCGCGCTCGCGCGCGGCGGCGTGCAGTGTTATCGCAATCGCAAGGCCGGTCTCGCGCTCGTGCGCCAGCTCAACCGGCCGGTGCTGCTCACGCTGGTCTCGAACAACCGCAACGGCCAAGCCACCAGGGTGAACGCGGTGCTCGTGGCGCTCAATGAAGAGGACGCGTGGCTAGAGGGCGCCAACGGCTCGCAGACGATGATTCCGGTGAGCGAACTGGCATCGCTGTGGCATGGTGAAATCACGACGCTGTGGCGCGCGCCCAAGGTGCTCGCCGAAGGTGCCGACCCCGCCACCCAGCCCGAGGCACAGGAGTGGCTCGACGAGCAGTTGTCGAACTGGCCGGGCGCCAAGGCCAAGCCCACGTCGGGCAGACCGACGGCGGTGCGGCGCGAGCGCATCCGGCAATTCCAACTGGCGCAGGGCATCACGCCCGATGGCCAGGCCGGCCCGCTGACCCTGATGTTGTTGAATCGCGCCGCCGGAGTGGCGGAACCGCGTCTGCGTACTGGAGCTTGAGTTACCCATGTCCTATATCCTCGATGCGCTTAGGCGCGCCCAAGCAGAACGCGGCAGGGGTAACGTGCCCGGTCTGCACACGCCGGTGGTGTCCACGGCCCCCTCGGGCAAGACGCCCGCTCGCAACAATCACAGCGGCGGTGGCCCGCGCGGCGCATGGCTGATTGCCGGACTGGCCGCTGCGGCCGCATTGGCGCTGGCGTGGCTGCAGTTTGCGCCGCGCAACCCGGATGTGCGAACCCCCGTGATCGTGGCGCAACCAACCGCGCCCGCACCTGCAGCGCCAGTGGCTTCGTCCGCCGCCGCCGAAGCTGCGCCGGAACCCGCGCCCAAGCCTGCGGCGGCGGCAGTCGCCGAGGCCCCGGCTCCGCTCGAAATCGATGTGACGCCACCTCCCCCGCCACCCGCCGCGCCGAAACCTGCCGCGTCGGCACCGGCCGCTGCGAAGCGCGAAGCCCGGTCCACACCAGCCTCGGCGCCCCCTGCCGTGCCCGCGTCGGCTCCAGCGTCCGCACCGGCAGCGCCCGCGCAGTCGGGCGCACCAGCGGCGCCGATATACACCGTGGCCAATCTGCCCGCCGCCGTGCGCGAGCAATTGCCCAGCCTGCAACTCGCAGGCATCACCTACTCGTCCAATCCCAAGTACCGCATGGTGATCGTCAACGGGCAGGTGTTGCATGAAGGTGAATCCGCAGGGCCGGGCCTGGTGCTTGAGCGCATCGAGAACGCGCGCACCATCTGGGCGTTTCGCGGATACCGGTACGCGCTGCCGTGAGTTGATGAGCGTGGGTGCGAGTGCGGGCGCGGCACGCTTGCAACGCGATCGGGTTATCCCTCCTTCCTACAAGCGGTCATCCTGAGCGATGCTCTCGCGCTATGAGTCAGGAACTCTCGTTGCATCAACGTCGTCGCCTTCCATCCGCGCAGGAGCTCGATGGAATCCCGTGGCTGCGCCTTCTCAATTCGCATGAACGCGAGCGCGCCATCGCCTCGCTGCTCGTGGGCGATGCGCTGCGCGGCGACTATGTCTGTCGCATCGGCCATCCCGTGACCTACTGGTTCGGTCTGGTCGAAGGTCTGCTCAAGATGAGTGCCGACAATGCCGATGGTCTCACCATGACCTTTACCGGCGTGCCGCCCGGCGGCTGGTTTGGCGAGGGCACGGCGATGAAGCGCGAACCGTATCGCTACAACATCCAGGCGCTGCGCAAAAGCCTGGTGGCCGGGTTGCCGATCGACACCTTCCATTGGCTGCTTGATCATTCGATTGGCTTCAACCGCTTCGTGATGAACCAGCTCAACGAGCGACTTGGACAGTTCATCGCCGCGCGCGAGATCGACCGCATGGGCAATCCCGACGTGCGCGTGGCGCGCAGCTTGGCGGCCCTGTTCAATCCGGTGCTGTATCCGGCCGTCGGCGAGATTCTGCGCATCACGCAGCAGGAGCTGGCCTATATCGTGGGCCTGTCGCGCCAGCGCGTGAACGAGGCGCTGGCGGTGCTCGAGGAGCAGCGCGCGATCAGCGTCGAATATGGCGGCGTGCGCGTGCTCGATTTGCAGGCGCTGCGCACCGGCATGTTCACGCAGGACCCTGCGGCAAGCGGCGTCGGTGGTCGGCGCACCAAGCGCGGCGCGCAGTCGGCGGTTCTGGGCGACGACGGGGTCGATACCTCAGGCACTTCCATCCAGATCGCCTGAACACCAACGCGCAAGTCCCGTTTGTCGGCGGCCGGGCCGAGGCTTGCGACAATACGCACCATGCCCGAAAAGCCATCATCACCAACATCCTCATCGCCGTCCACACCGGCAGCGGACGCCAGGCGCGGCGCTGCTCCTTCGTCTGAGCGTCCCCGGCTGGCACTCAAGCGATCTCCCGCAGCCAAGGATGCGCCCGCGCCGACGCCGCCTGCGGGCAGCGCCGCGCGTGCCAAGCCATCGAGTGTCGGCGGCAAACCCGCGTACGAACCCAAGCCGCGCGGCAATACCTGGACCGCACCGGCCAGTGGAGCGTCCGCCGTGCGACAGCCGCCGCCGGTGATTCGCAAGGAACCCGGCGACACGATGCGCCTGAACAAGCGCATGGCCGATCAGGGCATGTGCTCGCGCCGCGAGGCCGACGACTGGATTGCCAATGGCTGGGTGCGCGTGAACGGTCAGGTGGCCGAGATGGGCCAGCAGGTCGGCCCCGAGGACCGCATCGACGTCGATCGGCAGGCCCAAGGTAGGCAGGAGCAGCAGGTCACCATCCTGTTGCACAAGCCCATGGGTTATGTGAGCGGTCAGGCCGAAGATGGCCACACGCCCGCCGTGGCGCTGATCAATCCGCGCACCCACTGGCGCGACGATCCCAGTCGCAATCGTTTCACGCCCACGCAACTGCGCGGTATTGCGCCGTGCGGTCGTCTCGATATCGACTCGGTCGGGCTGCTCGTGCTCACGCAGGATGGCCGCGTCGCGCGCCAGCTCATCGGCGAGGATTCGTCGGTCGACAAGGAATATTTGGTGCGCGTGATCTACGAGGACCGTGACAAGGACGTGCGCTCGGTGTTCCCGAGGACAAGCTCGCGCTGCTCAACCACGGCCTGTCGCTTGACGGCCAGAAGCTCAAGCCCGCCAGGGTCGAATGGCAGAACCCGAGCAATTGCGCTTCGTGCTCGTCGAAGGCAAGAAGCGCCAGATCCGCCGCATGTGCGAACAGGTCGGCCTCAAGGTCGTGGGCCTGAAGCGCATCCGCATCGGCAAGGTCGCGCTCGGCAATCTGCCGGTCGGGCAGTGGCGGTATCTGGGGCGGGTGAGCGATTTGAATGAGTGTTCGGGCGGAGCGTCGAACGCTAGGGCCGTTCAGTACGTCACGGTCACCTGCACGCTGTCGCGGTAGTTACCTGGTGTCGCGTCGAGATTCGCGGGCACAAGGCCATAGACCGGGACGTTCTGAACCAGGCCGCTGCCGGTGCCGGAATAGTTGCTGCTGCTCTGGTTGCCCCAGGCCACGGTGCGTGCCGCGTTCTGAAACAGCGAATATGGAACCGAGTCCGTCCCGCCCGACTGAAGCGCCATCCGGCCCTGGCCGTTGGTGCTGGCATTGGACGGTGTCAGATTGATCTTGTACGGCGTCGTGTAGGTGCACTGCACGGCGATGTTGGCCACGGCGTTGCGCGAGGTGTCGCCAATACCCGCGACATCTGCGAACTGCATGTCGCTGACGGTGGAGATCGCGCAGAAGTTCGGCACCTCGGCGGAGACCTCGAATGGAAATGTCGCGTCCACGTTCGTTGTCGTGGAGCAATCCGCCGGGGTCCCGATGGTGGGACTCGACACCGCGAGCAAGGTATTGCTCCCGCCAAAGCTGCTTCGATAAGTGCCCGGTGCCATGGTGGCCGGCATTTGAGTCGAAGAAATGAGGCCGCGCATCGGAATGGTCACCGTCTGGCTGGTACCTCCGCGCCCGGGCACCTGTAGACTGCTGATGACCACGGGTCGTGGCTTGTAGGCCGAGCCGAAGAACACGTTGTCTGAGTTGAGGATCTGGAAGTTCAGGGACGCGGCGCCGCGCGTGCCATTGAGCGCCATCTGCCGCGGCTCCCAACTGGCACTCGCCGATCCGGTGCCGATGGAAAGGCAGACCGCCACATTCCTGTTTGACCAAAAATCCGTCCACTCGCTTGAGCACTTCACCGCAATGCTGCCGTTGATGCTCGCTCCCCTTGCCATGGAATGATCGATCCGAACGACAGGTCGCCCGCATCGGCGGTGCATTTCACGGCGGCCGTGGCAGACCCCGCAACGAACAGCGTACTCAGTAGACCCAGCAGCGTTGCCGACAGCGCCTTGCAGAGGGGGTTGTTGAAAATCATTCGTGGCATGGATTCATCTCTCATGGTCGGCACACGAGCGGCCCGATGGTCGGCACTTCCGTGGGTTTGGCCCCGGGCCAATCCAGATTTGCCGTGCAACTGGAGCCGTTGGGCAGATAGGCCGTCAAGCGGTTACGCTCCTGCAGCGCATCAAAGAAGGTTGCGCCGTCGTAACCGACGACACTGTTCTGTCTGTCTGCATTGTCCGTCGATTTCGACTGCGCATTGGTGGCGATGACGATGCTGCCGATCGGTAGAGGCCGACGGTCGCTGCCGTGCAGCACCACGGTCGCCGAGCGCGCGATGCTCAGATCGAACTTGACCAGCACGCCGGATCGGTCGGTCGGTGCCACCATTCGATTCACGTCGGGCACGCGCATCCGGGCGGGCAGGCTCATGGCGTCAATCGAAATCTTGTTGTCGCGATACGCGCCGAGCTGAGGCACCAGCATCACACCCTTGTCGTTGGTTTCTCCGACGACGATGTTCTCCCGTTTGACCGGAACCCCGGGCACACCATTGGTGCTGACCACGGCGAAGCCATCGAAGATCCTGCGGCTGGCGAAGGTATGACCATCCATCAGGACCAGCGCGCCCGAGGCGCCGAGCGCACCCGATGTGTTGCCGCTGGTGCGAGATACCGCAGCATTCGCTTCGAAGCTGCGGCCCACGTAGTCCACCTGGGCGAAACCGGAGCCGCCGTTGCCCGCCTGTGCGCCGGTTCGCCAGCCCCAGCCGCCTTCGCTGGGTGCGCGCTGATGTGCGGTCGCAGCCAACTGCGTCTTGCCGTCCTGGTGCGAAAGCGTGCTGCCCAGGTTCAAACGTCCGTCCAGATACCAGTTGAACAAAAGCTGTACGTTGCTTTTCTTGCTGTCATCGAGGTTGTGGTTGAGGTTCACGCTCACGTAGGCGCGCGAGCCCATCGAGCGGCTCCAGCTTCCCGTTGCGTAGCGCTGCGCCTCCGTGTCACCGTGGTTGCGCAGATAAACCATGCCCAGATTCAGGCTGCCCCAGCTGGGGTGGCTGTAGCCCACAAAGGCGTTGCCCGAACTCGCGAGGCGAGTGTCCTCATAAAGCGATGCCGCATCACGATACTGTTCGCTCGCGCGCGTGCCCGAGACATTGACGTTGAAGCGCTGGTTGCTCCAGTTGTAGTCAAGCCTTGCGAGCGATCCGCTTTGCCCCTCAAGGCGGCTGCCCGCTGCGGCGGCGCTGATCACGCCAAGGTCGCCAACCAGCCATGAAGCTCCGCCACCGGCATTGACCAGCTTGGGAGTGACTTCCGCATGGCTTTGCAGCGTGAGACCGTCCGTCACGCCATAGCGCCAGGTACCGCTGGTCATGGGATCGGAGCCATAGTTGAACGATGAATTGCCGTAGTCCTTGCGAACCCAGCCCAATTCTGCGGACCAGTCGCTCAGTCCCTTTTTGAGCAACTGATTGGCTTGATAGAAACTGAACTGCAGCGTGGTGGCCCGGCCCAGCGCGTCGGTGAGAACCACCTGGGCGTTGCCGCTGCCGGTCATGCCCGGAATGGCGTTCAGCGAAAACGGACCTGCCGGAACCTTGCCCTGGTATTGCTGGAGACCGTTGATGTACAGCGCCACGTCGGACGGCATGGCGCTCGTGCCCATGAGCGCGGGAAGCGGCGCGGTCGATGCATAAGGCTGCAAGCCAAAGTTGCGCGCGAGCTGAATGCCGCCGATGCGCGTCGCGCGGCTCCACGGCAGCGCGCCGGTCAGCGTGTCACCGATGCGCAGCGTCAACAGATCGTCCTGCCAGGAGCGGCTGTAGGTGGTGTCCAGGCGCACGTTCCTGAAGCTCGACGGCGCCATCGCCGAACCTGACGGGTTCGAGTGGTCCTGATATCGTGACAGCATCGTGTTGCTGATCACCGAATTCTCGCGAAACGCACGAAACTCGGTGGAGGCATTCAATGAGCGGCTCTGGTCACCGGCCCAGCCGTAGAGGTCGTAGTTCACCAGCATGCCTGACGACGAGGTCGGCACGGGCGTGGTGCGCCGATCGGTGTTGATGTCGGTGCTGGTCCAGTTGAGCGCCTCGAACGGCAGCGTGAGCACCAGCGTCTGCCGCCCGGCGTTGAAGTCGACGACGGCAGCGGGGATGGCATTGAGCAGCACCCAGTCGGCGTCGCTGCCCGAACCTGTGGGCAGGGCCTCGCGCTTGACGCCCATGGCGGTCAGCGTCTCGCGCAGCATCCAGACCGAGCCGTTGCGCAATTGCGCGGGCGTCATCCCTTGATCGCGCGTGTTCAGATGGGTAGACAGATACAGCGGGATTCTGTCGCCAGCGGCGCTTGCGGGGCGGGCGCCGTGATCGGAGGCAGATCAGAGGCACGCAGGGGCGAGGCGGTCTGAGCCTGCAGCGCCGAGGTGACGCTGGCCGTCAGGAGAGTGCATGCCGCCCATCGCACCCATCTGGTGTCAGGGTGTCGAGACAACATCGAGCGGCTGCACGTCGCGATTGATCATGGCTTCGAAACGTCCCAGGCCTGCTGCATTGGCGGGCGCGGGAAAGCTCCAGCGGCGTGTCTGTCCGGACAACACATAACCCAGCATGCCGGGCATCAGCACTTGCTTGCTGTCATCTGCTCTCACGGCCTGGAGATCGGCCACCTGTGCGCGGTAGGCCCATTGTTGGTCACGGTGAGCGTCCATTCCCTGGGGGCCTTGTCGACGCGCCATGTGAGCTGCGTCTTGGGCGCATCGTTGGTGTCGCCGAGAAATACCGGCAGGGAATAACGCATGTAGAAATTCAGCGAATTCGAAAGCCCCTTGGGCGGAGCGCTGCCAGCCGCATCAGTCGGAGTCACCGTGGCAGGAATTTCATCGATGATCAGACGGTAGGTCTGCTCGGTGCCGGGCGCTGGCGCGCCCGAGCTGCGGATCACGCGCAGCAACTGGCTGCTTCCCGGAGCGATCTGCAGCATCGGAGGGCTGACGATCAGCGCGTTGCTTGGCGTGAGCAGATCTTCATTGTCCTGCTGCGACCACGCAAACACGCGCACTTGAGCATGCAAAGCGGTCGCGCCGACGTTGCTGAGGGTGATGCCGTCGGCGGACTGCTGCGAGGTGATCTGCAGCGTGGTGGGCGAGACCTCCAACCCACCCGCCCGTACGGTGGACGCCATCAACAAACCGCCGAGCGCACATGTGGCAATCAAGAGTCGGGAAACCGGAAACAAACGCAGACTGAACATGTGAACGCTCGACGATGGGGCGGAGAAATCTGATCTGCTGGATCAGTAGGTCACGGTGATCGTGACGTTGTCCGTGTATTTGTCCTGTGGGACGTCGGGAACGGACGCTACCTTGGCGTAGACCTTGAAATCAACGCCGGCAGAAGATGTTGCGCTCGATGTGCCTGTCACGAAACTCGTCTTGCCCCAAGGCACGACCGCAGCGGCGTCCGAAAAGAGTCCGTAAGCGACGGTCTGGGTTGCATCGGCAGCGCCCTTGAGCGTGCCGGTGTTGTTGGCACCCGCACCGACCGCACCGGGAGTCAGGGAGATGGAGTAGGCGGTCTTCTTCGTGCACTGCATCGTGAACGTGGTGTTGCCGATCAGATTGGTGGCGCCCGTATCGACCGTGCCCAGGTTGATGTCTGCAATGCTGCTGTTGGTGATCACGCACTTGGGCAGCACCGTCAGAGTCACGTCGAACTTGGATGTGGTCGTGGCGGCATGTACTGCCGACGAGGCGAAGATGGAAGCCAGAAGCGTTGCGCCGATGACGGCGGATTTCTTGAAAGACATAAAAAACTCCACAGAAAAAAATCATCCCTTCGTTCGCGCAAGGAAGTCGCGCTACTGGGGAACTGGGTGACTTGCAAAAAGGCCACTGCTGCGGTCCTCTCGCGATGTCCGGACAACGCTGACTGACAACGGATTGCTCCGCTGAAGGTCGGGTCGTTCTCCTTTCATTGCGCAGATCGGCATTGCTGCGCGGTCCACAGGATCTGCCTTCTCTCGCTCGTCTCGCCAAGCACTCGATTAGTAAAACGCTATTGCCAAAACTAGCTGGATCGTCAGATGCAAATCGAACGTGAATGTAAGCCAAATGGATGACATGACGTTACGTCACTTTTGATACAAAAAGTGATATTTATTAGCAAGCTAATTTTCTTAGATCGAAAACAATAGCGAAATATCTATGTTTTTAAATGATATTTTTTCATAATGCATTTTTTTCAAGTCGAGTTTGTTAATTTTCCAGAATATTTCAAATGAAAAATAATTTGATACAAATCAGCAAAGTTGCTGCTACATTCGTGATGAAAATTGTGTGAAATAGAAGCATATAGTTACATTTGAAGCAATTCGGAAAAGAAATTTCAGCAACTTGTCATGTGAGTGATTGGTTGTAGTAGATATTGCTTGCTTGCGTGCGCGGGCCTGGGACCTGGGTGATGCGCGCACGGGCGTCTTGAACTCACCGTATTCACCCCCATCTGCCCGCAAGCTCGGAGGGGCTGGAGCGCGGCGCGCAGCGCCGCTTTGTCGCTCGCCGATGCGTCACACGGAGATGTCCACGCGCTGCCGCGGGCATCGGGAAGAGACTTTTTCGCATTCATTCATTCATGAACACCAAACACACTCATTCCTTTCAGGCCGAGGTGGCACAACTGCTGCATCTGGTCACGCATTCGCTGTACTCCAACAAGGAAATCTTTCTGCGCGAGCTGATTTCCAACGCCTCCGACGCGTGCGACAAGCTGCGCTTCGAGGCCTTGAACAAGCCTGAGCTGTATGAGGGGCAGCCCCAGCTTGAAGTGCGCGTTTCCTTCGACAAGAAGGCTCGGACCCTGACGATTGCCGACACCGGCATCGGCATGAGCGAGCAGGAAGCCATCGACAACCTAGGCACCATCGCCAAGAGCGGCACCAAGGACTTCATGAGCAAGCTCTCGGGCGATCAGAAGGCCGATTCGCAGCTCATCGGTCAGTTCGGCGTGGGCTTTTATTCGGGCTTCATCGTGGCCGACAGGATCACCGTCGAGTCGCGCCGCGCGGGTCTGTCCGCGAGCGAGGGAGTGCGCTGGGTGAGCGGCGGTTCGGGCGACTTCGAGGTCGAGCAGATCGAGCGCGCCGAGCGCGGTACCAGCATCACGCTGCATCTGCGCGAAGATGCCGAAGAGTTCCTCAATGCCTGGAAACTCAAGCAGCTCATCAACAAGTATTCCGACCACATCAGCCTGCCAATCCTCATGGAGAAGGAGGAGTGGAAAGAGGGCGAGAACGATCAGCCCGGCGACATGGTGAAGACCGGCGAGTGGGAAACCGTCAATCAGGCGAGCGCGCTGTGGACACGCCCGAAGAAGGACATCACGCCCGAGCAGTACATCGAGTTCTACAAGAACATCAGCCACGACAGCGAGGCACCGCTCACCTGGAGCCACAACCGGGTCGAGGGCAATACCGAGTACACGCAGCTGTTGTACATCCCGGCGCACGCGCCCATGGACCTGTGGAACCGGGACAAGAAGGCAGGCATCAAGCTCTACGTCAAGCGCGTGTTCATCATGGACGACGCCGAGGCGCTGATGCCCACCTATCTGCGTTTCGTGAAGGGCGTGATCGACTCCGCCGATCTGCCGCTCAACGTGAGCCGCGAACTGCTACAGGAAAGCCGCGATGTGCGCCTGATTCGCGACGGCAACACGCGCCGTGTGCTGTCGATGCTCGAAGACCTGGCCAAGCATGACAGGCACGACGCGGCAGCGGTGACCGAAGGCGATGTGGTGGACGTGGTCAGCGAGGACGACAAGGCCAAGGAAGGCAAATACACGCAGTTCTACAGCGAGTTCGGCGCGGTGCTCAAGGAAGGCCTGGGTGAGGACTTCGGCAACAGCGAGCGCATTGCCAAGCTGCTGCGCTTTGCATCGTCGACGAGCGACGGCCTGACGGTCTCGTTCGCCGACTACAAGTCGCGGATGAAGGAAGGCCAGGAGGCGATCTACTACATCACCGCCGACACGCTGGCCGCGGCCAGGAACAGCCCGCAGCTCGAAGTGTTCAAGAAGAAGGGCATCGAAGTCCTATTGATGACGGATCGCGTGGACGAGTGGGCGTTGAACTATCTGACCGAATTCGATGGCACGCCGCTGCAATCGGTGGCCAAGGGGGCGGTCGATCTCGGCAAGTTGCAGGACGAGGCCGAGAAGAAGGCCGCTGAAGAGGCTGCCGAGACCTTCAAGCCGACGCTGGCCAGGCTCAAGCAGGCGCTGAACAACGAAGTGGAAGACGTGCGCGTCACCACGCGTCTGGTCGATTCCCCGGCCTGCATCGTGGTGCAGGACGGCGGCATGAGTGCCCAACTTGCGCGCATGCTCAAGCAGGCCGGCCAGCCGATTCCGCAATCCAGGCCGGTGCTGGAAGTGAATCCGGAACACCCGCTGGTGAAGAAGCTCGAGGGTTCGGTGCACTTCGACGATCTCGCGCACATTCTGTTCGATCAGGCACTGCTCGCCGAGGGCGGCATGCCGGAAGATCCGGCCGCTTATGTCAAACGCGTGAACGCGCTGCTCGTTTGATCGAAGGTCGTCACCTGTTGCGAGGCCACCGCGCAAAACCCTGAACAGGCTGCCGAGATCGGCTGAACTGTTGGTTTGAGCGAAAATGCCGTGTAACCTAGGGAACCTCTGCGCAAATCGGATCGACGCTTGACCAGCCATTCGTGCGGAGGATTCTTGGCGTTGCGCGGCATTTTTCCTTGTCGGCCCGATTTGTGACCCTTCGATCACCATGTTGCGTTTTTTTCTTCTGTTCCTCACGATCCAGTTGACGCTGTTCGGCCTGAACATGCTCAACTGGGTGCAGCAGCACATCGTCCTGCCGTGGACCGCCCTGCTCGCCAGAATCTGTTCCACGCTGGTGGTCTGGTTCGACGAAACCGCGACCGCGCAGGGCAAGGTGCTTTGGAACAACGCGACCGGCTTCGGCGTCTCGATCGAGGCGGGTTGCAACGGCATCGAGGCCTGCATTGTGCTGTTTGCGGCCATCATTGCATTTCCGTCAAGCTGGCGTCACAAGCTCATCGGCTTCGTTGCCGGGTTCTTCGCGATCCAGGCACTGAACGTGGTGCGCGTCATCAGCCTGTTCTATCTTGGCCAATGGAATATGTCGGTGTTCAACTTTGCGCACGAGTTCCTCTGGCAGGGGCTGATCATGCTCGACGTGTTGATCGTCTGGCTGTTGTGGGTGCGTGCGGGCTCCAAGGAGCGGGCCGCCAATGAGCCGCCGCCATCTGATGAGCCTCCTGCCCCGCCGGTTGCAGCCAGCGCGCCGCGTATGGGCTCGGGCGAGGGCTCGGTGAGCCATTCGCTGGACCTGTCACCGCACGCACGGCCAAGGCCTTCGGTGTGAACGCGCTGGCGCATGAGCAGAGGGAGGAAACCGAGATGACCGAACCAACCACTTCTTCCATTGCGACCACAGAAGCGGAGGCGGGCGGCGATGAGGCCGCAAAAAAAAGCAAGGTGGTGCCGCGATTCGCCGCGTTTGCGTTCGCGGGCATCATCGTGTTGACGCTGATCTGGACCAAGGTCACACCCTGGGTTTCATATCCGATTGCGTTTCTCTCGCACGTCGCCCTCGAAGAGGTCGCGCCGATGTGGGTGCGCGAGATCCATAAACAGCCCGGCTTGATCGAGGTGCAGACCAGCGTCGGCGTGTCGGTCCCGAGTGCCGGGGGCCGGATCGCCGATGTGGTGGTGGATGCCGACCCGGGCCGTTATGCCTTCGGCTTGCCGATCTTTCTGGCGCTGATTCTCGCTGCCTATGCCGCCAATCGCGCGCCGGGGCGAATCCAGAAGGCGGTTGCCGGATATCTGATCCTGCTGCCGATCCAGAGCTTCAGTCTGGTGATGTACCTGCTCATGCAGGTGCTAGTGGCGGCAAAGCTCGACATCCGGACCTTGCGTGTGGATCCCTGGCAGGTCGAGTCCATCGTGTTCGGTTATCAGGTCGGCGTGCTGGTGCTGCCCACGCTCGCGCCGGTGCTGGTGTGGCTGCTGCTGGATCGCAAGTTCTTTGGCGACGTGATCGTCAATGGCTGGAAGCAGTCGATGAAGGCCAGAACACCGGCACGCAAAAAATAATGCGGCCAGTGAAAACCCCCGTGTCGGTCTCGCTGCGTTTCAACCTTCTGTGTGCGGGGCTGGTGGCGCTGAGCGCGGCCAGCTTCGCGCAATCACCTGCGAGGGAAGCCGTGCACAAAGCCAATGCCGAGACCTACCGCCAGATTGCCGCGACCACGACGGAATCCGCACGCCGCCAGGCGGTGCATGGCAAGGCGCTCGGCGAGCAGTTGCTGAAGTTCTCGCAGGCCGGCGACGAACTGGCGGTGCGCAAACTGCTTGCCAGGGATGCGCCCGTCAACGCGCGCGATGAGCAAGGCAACACGCCGCTCCTGCTGGCGACGGCGGGCAATCACATCGAGGTGGCGCGCTCGCTGATCCTGCAGGGCGCGGACGTGAACCTCCAGAATGCGCAGAAGGACAGCGCGTACCTGCTGGCCTCGGCGCGCGGCCATCTCGAAATCCTGCGCATGACGCTGTCGCGCGGTGCCGATCTCCAAAGCACCAACCGCTACGGCGGCACCGGGCTCATTCCCGCGTGCGAACGCGGTCACGTGGCCGTTGCCAAGGCGCTGATCGACGCGGGCGTGAACCTCAACCACGTCAATGATCTTGGCTGGACCTGTCTCTTGGAAGCCATCGTGCTGAGCGACGGCGGCGCGCCCCATCAGCAGATCGTGCGCGACGTGATCGCCGCCGGTGCCGATGTGAATCTGGCCGACAAGGACGGCGTCACGCCGCTGGCCCACGCACGAAAGCGCAACCAGCGGGCAATCGCGGAACTGTTGACCGCGGCAGGCGCACAGTGACGGGTTGATTGATTGATTGATTGATTGATTGATTGATTGATTGATTGAGTCGCTCAGACCAGCAGTGACGGCTCCTGCATCGCCTCGATCTGCTCGACGAGCATGTCGGTCTGGCCGCGCCAGTAGTCGCTTGAACCGAACCACGGGAAATTGATCGGAAAGATCGGATCGGCATAGCGCCGCGCGAGCCACGCGCTGTAGTGGATCAGGCGCAGCGTGCGCAGCGGCTCGATGAGTGCGAGTTCGCGGCGGTCGAAGTCGCGGAACTGCTCATAGCCTTCGAGCAGCGTGGACAGTTGCATGCTGCGCTGCGCGCGTTCGCCCGACATCAGCATCCACAGGTCCTGCACGCTCGGGCCCATGCGCGCGTCGTCGAGGTCGACAAAGTGCGGTCCGCCGTGGCCGTTGTCATCGACCGGTGTCCACAACACATTGCCCGGGTGGCAATCTCCGTGCAGACGCAGTTGCGTGAAGGAGTGACGCGCGTTCATCTTGTCGGTGATGATTGCCAGCGCCTCGTCGCAGGCCTTGCGCCAGCCTGATTCCTGATCGAGCGGGATGCTTTGGTGCGCCAGCAGCCAGTCGCGGCTGTCGATGCCGAAGGTCTGCACGTCAAGCATCGGGCGCAGCACGAATGGCCGCTCGGCGCCCACGGTGTGGATGCGCGCGAGAAAGCGGCCGATCCATTCCAGGGTTTCGAAATCGTCGAGCTCTGGCGTGCGTCCGCCGCGCCACGGGCTGACCGAAAACGAAAAACCCGCGTGATGATGCAGCGTCCTGCCATGCACCTGAAGCGGCGCAACCATCGGCACTTCGGCGGCGGCGAGTTCAAGCGCGAACGCGTGCTCTTCGAGGATCTGGTCATCGCTCCAGCGCCCCGGGCGGTAGAACTTTGCCACGACTCGCGCACCGTCTTCGAGAGTGACCTGGTAGACGCGATTTTCATAGGAGCCCAGCGCCATCAGCCGACCATCGCCGTTCATGCCCAGTTCGGCCAGCGCATCGAGCACCAGATCGGGCGTGAGCGCGGAATAGGCGTGCGCCGCTGCGCCCGTTGCCTGTGAAGTGGAGTCGTCGTCATCGTTGTGCATGCCGCCATTGTCGCAGCGCGCAACGCCCGGGAACGCCCGAATGCCCCGCGTGTGAGCGAAGCAGGGCGGCCCGTTCAGGCCAGCGCGTGAAATGGCAGTTGCTGCTTCACGAGAATCACGGTGCAGGGCGCGTCGCGGGCGACGCGGATCGGCACGGTGTCCACAAAGCGCTGCATCTGCAGGCCATGAGTGGCGGCGCCGATGATGATCATCGTGACCTGATTGCCGCGTGCGTAGCGCACCAGTGCCTGCGCGACGTCACCCGATTCGAGCACGTGGCAGCTCGCGCTGTGGCCCGCAAGATCGAGCGTCGCCGTCCATTGCTTGAGCCGCGCGAGATGCGTGCGGTGCAAGGTGGTTTCGCTGCGCTCGTGCTGGCTGGTATTGCTCGCCGACGGCGAGATCACCGACACGCATGCCAGCCGCGCGCCGGGCCGGATGCCGAGCGAGCGGTTGACCGCCTGCCGCAGCGAATACATGGTGGCGTCGCTCACGTCCCTGTGCGGCACGGCCACCATGACGATCGGCACTTCCTGCAACTGCTCCTTGGGCAGCGGACTGGGCTGGTAGTGCATGCCGGCCGCCTTGATCCATCGCTTGAACTGCGCGCGCGCGCCGGGTGCGCTCTCGCGCGTGCCGCGATCGGTGATGGGCACATGGTCGGGATGCGCGAGATCGAATGCCAGATGCGCGGCCGAGGGATAGCGGCGAGCGGCTTCGGGTTCGAGGCAGCGCAGGATGATTTCCTGCAACCAGCCCGGCACGTCGGCGCGCAGGCGGCGCGGCGGCGTGGGCGTCATCCACAGGCGCTGACGCAGACCGCCCTGCGTGGTCGGCGCGCCGAACGGCAGTTCGCCAGTCACCATTTCATAGAGCAGCACGCCGATGGCGAAGATGTCGCTGCGCAGGTCGCCGCGCACGCCCACGATCTGCTCGGGAGCAATCCATGCGGGCGATCCCACGGCGCTGCGCATTTCCTCGGCGAGCAGGTCGGGGTAGTGCGCGTGGCAGGATAGTCCGAAGTCCAGCAACGCGGCGACGCCATCTTCCCTGAGCAGCACGTTCGCGGGTTTGAGGTCGAGATGGCAGACGTTCTGCTGGTGCAGGCTGTGCACGGCCACCGCCACTGCGTTGCCGATCAACGCGATCTCGCCGATGTTGCCGCGCGGATGCGCGTCGATCCAGTGCTGGAGTGTCGAGCCCGGGAGGTATTCCATCACGATGTACGGCAGTCGCAGCAGATCGCCAGCGGCCACGAAGCGCGGCACATGCGGGCCCGAGAGGGTCGGGTGAATCTGCAGTTCGACCTCGAAGCTCACGATGTTCTCGGCACCATCGCCGGGCGTCATGCGCGGAATCTTCATCACCAGCGCAAAGCCCGGATCGCGGGCAATCTGCGCGTAGGTCACGTGATAGATGTGCGCCATGCCTCCGGCATGCACGCAGTCATGAACGATGAATCCATCGATCTCGGTTCCCGGTGTCAGCAATTTCATGTCTTCTGATCGAGGAAGGGAGTGAAGGAGCGAGCGGGTCAGTCAATCAATCATCAGTCAGTCGCAAGCCGGGGCGTTCTGTATGCAGGTGCGAAGTCCGCGCCTCCGTGCATTTGCGCTTGAGCTACCTTTATAGCCCCCATTCGAGCCGGTCGGCGAAATGGTGTGGCAACGCGTGCGTCTTTCGCACGGCCATCGCTGCCGCCAGATGGTCGTAGACCACGCGGTGAAAGGTGATGGTGGCCGCGTCGCTGTCGTAGATGGCGTACATGGCGCGAGGATCGCGATCACGCGGCTGGCCGCACGAGCCCACCACGGCGAGCCATTGCCGGTGCGGCGGCACGGGAATCGGCACGCCGGGCTCGGGCGTGAAGCGCATCAGCTTGGCGGTCGGCGTGAGGAAGTAGAGCGACTGCGCGTGCACATGCCCCACGAACACATAGCGGATGGCCTCGTCCTGCGCGGCGGCTGCGCGCATGCAGCGCTCGGCTGCGGCGTTGTCGCTCACGTAGTGCCACTTGTCGGGCGAATCGGCGCTCGCGTGAACCAGCAGCACATCCTGCCCTAGCCTCGTGGTCAGCGGCAGATTTTCCAGAAAGCTGCGATGCAGCGGCTGCAACTGCGCGTGTGTCCACGCCGCACCTTCGTCCTGCACCTGACGGATGACGTCGGGCGGATTCAGCGCCATGTATTCATGGTTGCCGCGCACGCACGGCGCGCCGCACGAAACCAGCGCCATCACGCGATCAACCACTTCGGCAGGATTGCCGCCATAGCCGACCAGATCGCCGATGAATGCGAACTGCTGCGCATTCTGCGCGCGCGCGTGTTCCAGGCAGGCGTCCAGCGCCTGAAGATTGGAGTGCAGATCGGCGAGAAGGGCGTATTTCATGCTGCTTTGGTTCAGAGAGCCGACCATCCACAAAGGTGGCGAACTCGTGCAGATGCTACGCCTCTTCTCTTGCAATGATCAGTACTTGTACACGCCCTGGCCGGTCTTTCGACCGAGGCGACCGGCAGCGACCATTTCCTTGAGCAACGGGCAGGGGCGGTACTTGCTGTCGCCGAACTCGTCGAGGTACACGTCCATCACGGCCAGGCACACGTCGAGGCCGATCATGTCGGCCAGCGCCAGCGGGCCGATGGGTTGATTGCAGCCGAGCTTCATGCCGGCATCGATGTCCTCGGCAGTGGCGGAGCCTTCTGCGAGCACGAAGAAGGCTTCGTTGATCATCGGCACCAGAATGCGGTTGACCACGAAGCCCGGCGCATTCTTCACGGTGATCGGGCTCTTGCCGAGCCGCTCGGACAGGGTCTTCACGGCGGCGTGCGTGTCGTCGGAGGTCTGCAGGCCACGGATGATTTCCACCAGCGCCATCATCGGCACGGGGTTGAAGAAATGCATGCCGATGAATCGGTCGGCGCGGCTGGTGACGGCGGCCAGCTTGGTGATCGAGATCGACGAGGTGTTCGACGCCAGAATCACGTCGGGTGCGAGCAGCGCATCGACCTGCTGGAGGATCTTGACCTTGAGGTCGAAGTTCTCGGTGGCGGCCTCGATCACGATCTGCGCTGCCTTGAGATCGTCGTAGCTGGTAGAACCCTTGATGCGCGCAAGCGCGGCGGCTTTGTCCGCTTCTGCAATCTTTTCCTTCTTGATCAGACGATCGAGGCTACCCGTCACCGTGGCGATGCCCTTTTGCACTGCGGCGTCGGAAATGTCCACCATCACGACATTGATGCCTGAGACCGCGCAAGCTTGTGCAATACCGTTGCCCATCGTGCCCGCGCCGATGATGCCTACCGTGGAAATCGTCATATAAAGTCTGCCTTGTGGATAGGAATGGGAATACGTCTGGGTTGCTTGGTGCCTGCTCACCTAACGCGATCCCCGTGCGTTGGGTGAGCAGGCACCTAATGGTGCAACGCGCCATACATCGTATCGGCAAATCTGGCGGCGACGTTCTCGAAAGCGAATACAGGTGTCACATGTTCGACTACATCGTGGTGGGGGGTGGATCGGCGGGATGCGTGCTTGCAGGACGCCTGAGCGAAGACCCGCAAGTGCGCGTTTGCCTCATCGAGGCCGGAGGGCCGGACAGCAGCATGCTGATTCATTGCCCGCCGGACTCGCGGCGATGGCGAAGACGAGTTCGAACAACTGGAAGCTTTCGACCACGCCGCAACCGGGCCTGGGCGGGCGCCGTGGCTACCAGCCGCGCGGCAAGACGCTCGGCGGTTCAAGCTCGGTCAACGCGATGATCTATACGCGCGGACATGCAAGCGACTACGACCATTGGGCCGAACAGGGCAACGCCGGGTGGGCCTGGAGCGACGTGCTGCCGTACTTCATCCGCGCCGAGAACAATGAACGCGGCGGCGACGCGCTGCACGGCTCGGGCGGGCCGCTCAACGTGGCCGATCTGCGCAGTCCGAATCCGCTGAGCCATGCATTCGTGCAGGCGGGCGTGCAGGCCGGTCATGCGCACAACCATGATTTCAACGGCCCCTCGCTCGAAGGCGTGGGCTCTACCAGGTCACGCACAGAAACGGCGAGCGATTCAGCGCCGCCAAGGCCTATCTCACGCCGCATCTGTCGCGACCCAATTTGCAGGTGGTGACCGGCGCGCAGGTCACGCGGATTCTTCTGGAAGATCGGCGCGCCGTGGGTGTGGAGTATTTCAAGGGCGGCGCCCTGCATTCGGAACGCGCCACGCACGAGGTGCTGCTCAGCGCGGGCGCGCTGCTGTCGCCGCAGGTGCTGATGCTCTCGGGTATTGGCAACGGCGCGCATTTGCAGCGTCTCGGTATCGACGTGGTGCACGATCTTTCGGGTGTCGGCGAACATCTGCACGATCATCCCGACGTCGTGACCGTGGTTGATGGCCCGGGTCTCAACGACTCCTTCGGCCTCTCGCTCAAGGGCGCGATGCGTCTGCTGAACGGAATCTTCGAATGGAAATCACGGCGAACCGGCATGCTGACGACCAACTTCGCGGAGGCCGGCGGCTTTCTCAAGAGCAGCGCCGCGCAAGCCGTGCCCGATCTGCAACTGCACTTCGTCATCGGCAAGCTCGTCGATCACGGACGCAAGACGGTGTGGGGCCATGGCTACTCGTGTCACGTCTGTCTGTTGCAGCCCAAAAGCCGTGGCCGGATCACGCTCGCGAGTGCCGATGCGCTTGCAGCGCCGCAGATCGATCCGGCATTTTTCGCCGACCCGGACGATCTGCAGAAGATGATCGGCGCGGTGAAGACCATGCGCCAGATCCTTGCTCAACCGGCGCTTACCCAACTCGGCGGCACGGAACTGGCATATTCCGCGAACGCGCAGACCGACGAGCAGATCGCCGCATACATACGCGACTACGCGGACACCATCTACCACCCGGTGGGTTCGTGCCGCATGGGCTCGGGGCCGATGGATGTGGTCGATGCGCAATTGCGCGTGCACGGCATTCAGGGGCTGCGCGTGGTGGATGCATCGATCATGCCGCGCATCGTGAGCGGCAACACCAACGCGCCGGTGATCATGATTGCCGAGAAGGCCGTGGATCTGATTCGCGCGGCGCGCTGAATGCGCGGTCAGCCTTCGCGCATCGTCATGGGAATCGTGACCGGCCCGTCGTTGACGAGATGCACCTGCATGTCCGCCGCAAATCGGCCGGTCTCCACGAGTGGATGCGCGGCGCGTGCCTCGGCGACGAAATATTCGTAGAGGCGACGGCCCTCGTCGGGCGCTGCGGCGGCCGTGAAGCTGGGCCGGTTGCCACCACGGGTATCGGCGGCCAGCGTGAACTGGCTCACCACCAACAGACCGCCGCCGACGTCCTGCACGCTGCGGTTCATCTTGCCGGCTTCATCGCTGAAGATGCGCAGTTTCAGAATCTTCGCGAGCAACCTGTCGGCGAGCCTGTCGTTGTCGCCCTGCTCGGCGCACAGCAGCACCAGCAGGCCCTGGCCGATCTGGCCAACGACTTCATCAGCCACTTCCACGCGCGCCTCGCGCACACGTTGCAATACGGTGATCAATTCACTGTCCTTGTGGTGCTTCGCCCGCTGCGGCCTGCGATGCCACGGTCTCGAACACCGTGTCTTGCCCGAGCGGCAGGATTTCAATGATCGCGCGCAGATTCGGAACGGCCTGCATCAGCGCCGTTTCCACATCGGTGCGCAGTCTCGCGGCGCGGCCCAGCGTCCATTCGGCGGGCACGTGCATGTGGACATCCAGAAAGTTGCGGCTGCCCGCGCGGCGGGAGATCAGGCTGTCGAAACGCACCGCGCCATCGCTGGCAACGCTGTGCTGCGCGAGCACCTGTTCGAGGCTTTGCAGTTGGTCGTGCGGCAGGGCCTCGTCCATCAGGCCCTGCGAAGACTCCCAGAGCATCGAGCCGCCTTCCCGCAGGATGTTGAGCGCCACCAGGATCGCGACCAGCGGATCGATCCAGTGCCAGCCCGTCAGCATTGCGGCGACGAGCCCGATCAACACACCCGCCGACGTCCACACATCGGTGAACAAATGCCGCGCGTCGCCTTCGAGCGCCTTGGAGTGGTGCACCCGCGCCGCGCGCAGCATGTACCACGCGAGCACGCCGTTGCAGGCGCTGCTCAGGATCAGCAGCGCCGATCCCCAGCCGACCTGCTCCACGGGCTGCGGCGTCAGCAGGCGCGAGACGGCGGCCCAGACGATTGCAATGGCCGCGCCGATGATCAAGATGCCTTCGAAACCCGACGAAAAGAACTCGGCCTTGTGGTGACCGTAGGGATGGTCTTCGTCCGCTGGCCGACGCGCAATCGTCACCATCGCGAGGGCGAACACGGCACCCGCGAGATTGACGAAGGATTCAAGCGCATCGGACAGCATGCCGACCGAGCCCGTCACCCACCACGCAAGCGTCTTCAGCACGATGGTGAGCACCGCCACGGCGACGGAAACACGCAGCAGCGTGGCTGGCGTCATCCATGCAGGAACCGTGGCGAGCGGCGTGGGGCTGAGGTCGTGTGTGCGGCGCATGCCCGCCATTATCGCCACGCGCATCGCCACGCGCGCGCGGTGGCTGACGAGACCGCTGCGTGCATGTCTTTGGCAACTGCTCCAGGCAAATGTCACCAAGCTGTGGACAATAGGCCCATGTCATCCATTCCATTGATCACAGAACCGACGCTGCATACCGACCCGGCCGATGCGCTGGCGCAGGTGCAACGCATTTATCAACAGCAGATCAATCTCCTGCGCGATGCGATGCAGCGCTTCGTGGCCGGGGAGACGCCGACGGAGCATGTGCGCGCTTACTACCCGTTCGTGCGCATGCAGACCTCGACGGTCTCGCGCAAGCCCTCGGCGTTTGCCTACGGCTTTGTCGAAGGGCCTGGGCGATATGAAACCACGTTGACGCGTCCCGATCTGTTCGCCAACTACTACCTTGAGCAGTTCCGCCTGTTGCGCGCGAGCCATGACGTGGAGCTTGAGGTCGGCGTGAGCACACAGCCGATCCCGATCCATTTTTCGTTCGCCGAGAACGATCACATCGAAGGCTCGCTCACCCAGGAACGTCGCACGCTGATGCGCGACGTGTTCGACCTGCCCGATCTCTCGTCGATGGATGACGGCATCGCCAACGGCACCTGGGAGCCCCGGCCCGGTGAAGCGCAGCCGCTGTCGTTGTTCACCGCGCCGCGCGTGGACTATTCGCTGCACCGCCTGCGCCACTACACCGGCACACAGCCCGAGTGGTTCCAGAACTTCGTGCTGTTCACCAATTACCAGTTCTACATCGACGAGTTCCTGCGTCTCGGTCACTCGGAGATGGCCAGGGAGGACAGCGAATACATCGCGTTCATCGAGCCCGGCAACGTGGTCAAGCGACGCAAGGGCCTGCACGCGAAGCCCGGTGACGAACTCGGCGTGGCACCGCCGCGTCTGCCGCAGATGCCCGCCTACCACCTCGTGCGCGCGGACGGCAGCGGAATCACGATGGTCAACATCGGCGTCGGTCCCGCGAACGCCAAGACCATCACCGACCACATCGCCGTGCTGAGGCCCCACGCGTGGATGATGCTCGGCCACTGCGCGGGGCTGCGCAACAGCCAGCAGTTGGGCGATTACGTGCTCGCGCATGCCTATGTGCGCGAGGACCACGTGCTCGACGAGGATCTGCCGCTGTGGGTGCCGATTCCGGCGCTCGCCGAAATCCAGCTTGCGCTGCAGCAGGCCGTGGCCGACGTGGCTCAGGTGCCCGAGGACCAGCTCAAGCGCATCATGCGCACCGGCACGGTCGCGAGCACCGACAACCGCAACTGGGAGCTGCTGCCCGACAACATGCCGCAGCGGCGCTTCAGCCAGAGCCGCGCGGTCGCGCTCGACATGGAAAGCGCGACCATCGCCGCCAACGGCTTTCGCTTTCGCGTGCCCTACGGAACCCTGCTGTGCGTATCCGACAAGCCGCTGCATGGGGAGATCAAGCTACCCGGCATGGCCAATCATTTCTACCGTGAGCGGGTCGATCAGCATCTGCGCATCGGCATGCGCGCAATCGACATCCTGCGCGAAGGCGGCACCCAGCGCCTGCACAGCCGCAAGCTGCGCAGCTTCGCGGAAGTGGCGTTTCAGTAGTAAGCATCCGCAAAACGAATCGTTGGCCAGCCAAAAGGAATTGGACGCGAATACTTGAACTGCGCACCATGGATCCATCGCCGAACAACACATCCCACGGCGTTGGATACAAGGAGACACCAGCATGTTCATCATCAAGCGTTCCACCTTTTTGAAGGCGGCCACCGTGGCCGCTCTCGCCGCGAGCCTGCCCTGGGCGCAGGCCCAGACCGCCTTTCCCACCGCCGGGCCGATCACGCTGGTCGTGCCCTTTGCCGCGGGCAGCGGCACCGACGCCGTGGCGCGTGTGGTGGCGCTCAAGCTCGGCGAGCGCCTCAAGCAATCGGTCATCGTGGACAACCGTGCGGGCGCTAGCGCACAGATCGGTGCGCAGTTTGCGGCCAAGGCCAAGCCCGATGGCTACACGCTGTTCATGACCACGAACACCTCGCATTCGGCCAACCCGTGGCTGTTCAAGAGCCTCAAGTACGACCCGGTGAAGGACTTCACGCCGATCACGCGTGTAGGCGAGCTGCCGTTCGCGCTGGTGGTCAACCCCAAGCTGCCGGTGAAGAACGTGCAGGAGCTGATCGACTACGCCAAGGCCCATCCCGACAAGCTCTCGTATGGCACGCCGAACAGCACGTCGGAAGTGGCGGCCGAGACGATCAAATACAACGCCAAGCTCGACATCACCAAGGTGCCCTACAAGTCCAGTCCGCAGGCACTCACCGATCTGATGGGCGACCAGATTCAGGTCTACGTCGCCGATCTGGGGTCGAGCTGGAGCATGCTCAAGGGCGAACGCGTGCGCGCGCTCGGCGTGACCGCGGCCAAGGGCTCGAACCTGCTGCCCAACGTGCCGCCGATCGGCAAGACGATTCCGGGCTTTGACCTGACCTCGTGGAACGGCATCTTCGCGCCCGCCAACACGCCCAGGGAGGTCGTCGAGCGCATCAATTCCGAGCTGCAGGTGATCCTTGAGGACAAGGCCGTGCGCGAACAACTGGCGGGCGTGGGCTTTGAAGTCTGGCCGACCAGGACGCCTGCCGAGTTCGCCACTTATGTGAACGAGCAACTCGCCTACTGGGCAAGCTGATCAAGCAGGCCGGCATCGTGCAGGAATGAACGAACCAACGAGAACCTCTGAGGTGAGCGACATGAGCAAGCATGCAGGACAGGCGCAGGGGCCGCTCGCCGGGGTGAAGATTCTCGACATGACCTCGGTGATCCTCGGGCCGTTCGCCACGCAGATCATGGCCGCGCTCGGCGCGGATGTGATCAAGGTCGAGTCCCCGCAGGGCGACAATATGCGTCATGTGGGGCCGATGCGCAATCCCGGCATGGGCCATATCTTTCTGCAGGCCAACCAGGGCAAGCGCTCCATCGTGCTCGATCTCAAGCAGGAGTCTGCGCGCGAGGCGCTGCTGGCGCTGGTCGACGACACCGACGTGCTCATCAGCAATGTGCGGCCTCAGGCCATGGAGCGTCTCGGCCTGAGCTACGAACTGCTTGCGGCGCGCAATCCGCGGCTCATCCTCGTCAGTTGCTGTGGTTTCGACCAGCACGGGCCCTACGCGGCCAAGCCCGCGTACGACGACCTGATCCAGGGCGCGACCGGCGTGCCATGGCTGTCTCAGCAGTACAGCGGCGGCGAGCCTGCCTACATGCCTATGACGCTGGCCGACCGCGTGACCGGCCTGCATGCGGTGTATGCGGTCACGGCGGCGCTCTATGCGCGCGAGAAGTCGGGCCGTGGGCAATCCGTCGTCGTGCCGATGTTCGAGGCGATGACGCAATTCATCCTCGGCGACCACATGGCGGGGTTGAGCTTCGAGCCGCAGCTCGGCGGGCCGGGCTATAGCCGCCTGCTCACGGCGCACCGCAAGCCGTATCGCACCCGCGATGGCCATCTCTGCGTGCTGATCTACAACGACAAGCACTGGCACAACTTCTTTGCCGCCATCGGCCAGAGCGAGCGCATGCAGGACGCGATGTTCGCCACGCACACGCAACGTGCGGCGAACATCGACGCCGTCTACGCCGAGGTCGCCCGGTTGATGCGCGAGCGCACCAGCGCCGAATGGCGCGTGCTGCTGGACGCGGCCGACATCCCCAATATGCCGATGTCCTCGCCCGAAGACCTGCTCAGCGATCCGCATCTGCAGGCCACGGGCTTTGTGCGCGCGGTGCAGCATCCCACGGAAGGGCCACTGCGCACCACCGGCAATCCCACGCAATGGAGCGCCACGCCGCCTTCAAGCAGCGTGGCGCACGCGCCGCAATTGGGCGAACACACGGAATCCGTGCTGCGCTCGATTGGCATCGATGACGCGATGCTCGATGCCATGCTCGGCAGCAAGGCCTGCATGCAGGCCCAGCAGCCACAACCAGACGCCAAGGAAGCCTCATGACAAGCACCAGCAAATATCTGATCCGCGAACAGGACGTCGAAGGCTACAGCCCCGCCAACCATCACGGCACGGTCAACCGCCGTCTGGTCAGCGCCGCCAACGTCGGCGCGAGACACATGGAGCTGCTGCTCGGCACGCTCGAGAAGGGCGGCGGCGCGCTGCCGCATGCGCATCCCGGCATGGAGCAGGCCTGCTATCTGCTGGAGGGCACGGCCGAGGTGCAGGTGGAGGGCGAGACCTTCACCATGCAGCCCGGCGACACCTGTTTCTTCCCCGAAGACAGCATGCACATTTTTCGCGTGACCAGCGACACGCCGGTTCGGCTACTGGTCATCTACAGCCCGCCCTACGGCGAAAACCCGGCACGCGTTCGGCGACCCGAGTGACGAAGAAACCGATCGACCGAGACAGCAACCGCAGCAAAGAGAGACAGCCATGGACTTCCTCCTGAACGAGCAACAGGAACAGATCCGCGACGCCATCGAGCGCGTCTGCGCCCCGTTTGACGACGACTACTGGCTGCGAAAGGACCGCGAAGGCGGCTTTCCCGACGATTTCCACCAAGCGCTCGCCGACGCGGGCTGGCTGGGCATCGCCATGCCCGAAGAGTTCGGTGGCGCGGGTCTTGGCATCAGCGAGGCGGCATTGATGATGCACACCATCGCCGCGACCGGAGCCGGTCTGTCGGGAGCGTCGGCGGTACACATGAACATCTTTGGCCTGCATCCGGTGGTGGTGTTCGGCACCGATGAGCAGAAGCGGCGCTGGCTGCCGCCGCTGATCGCCGGGCGCGACAAGGCCTGCTTCGGCGTGACGGAGCCGAACGCCGGACTCAACACGCTGAAGCTCAAGACGCGCGCCGAACGCAAGGGCGATCACTACGTCGTGCATGGACAGAAGGTGTGGATTTCCACGGCGCAGGTCGCCAACAAGATTCTGCTGCTCGCGCGCACCAAGCCGGTCGAGGAGTGCAAGGGGACCGAGGGGCTGAGCCTGTTCTATACCGACGTGGATCGCAGCACCATGGAGATTCGCGAGATCGACAAGCTCGGGCGCAAATGCGTGGACTCCAATCAGGTGTTCATCGATGGCCTGCGCATTCCGGTCGAGGACCGCATCGGCGAGGAAAACAAGGGCTTCTCGTACATCCTGCACGGCCTCAATCCCGAGCGCATCCTGATCGCCGCCGAAGCCGTGGGCCTGGGCCGCGCGGCGCTCGCCAAGGCGACGCGCTATGCCAATGAGCGCGTGGTTTTCGACCGGCCCATTGGCCAGAATCAGGGCATTCAGCATCCGCTCGCGCAATCGTGGATGCAGCTCGAATCGGCGCATCTCATGGTGCAGAAAGCGGCCTTCCTGTACGACCGTCATCTGCCGTGCGGCGCCGAGGCCAATGCCGCCAAATACCTTGGTGCCGAGGCCTGCGCGAAGGCCTGCGAGACGGCGATTTTCACCCACGGCGGCATGGGTTACGCCAAGGAATACCACGTCGAGCGCTACATGCGCGAATCCTGGATTCCGCGCCTTGCGCCCGTCAGCCCGCAACTGATCATGAACTTCATTGCGGAGAAGGTGCTGGGCCTTCCCAAGTCGTATTGAAGAAATATCCGGCAGCGAGAGAGAGAAAGAGGGAGTCCAGTTGAACGTCCGGGAAAACGCCAGTTGGCTCGACGCACGCAAGACCGGCGGATGGATGCAAGATATCGCGTTCATGAAAACCCATCTGCTCCGCTATTTCATCGTGCTCGCCGAAGAACGCCATTTCGGTCGCGCGGCGCAGCGCCTGTGCATCACGCAACCCCCGCTCTCCACCGCACTCAAGACGCTGGAGCAAGACCTCGGTGTGCTGCTCGTCAAACGCGACGCCAAGCACGTGAGCCTGACGCCTGCGGGCGAGGCGTTTCTGCTCGAGGCGCGCAAGGTCGTCGCTCAACTTCAGCGCGCCGCCGACGTGGTGCGCAGCGTCGCGCAGGGCACGGAGGGACGGCTCGACGTGGGGATCACGGGATCGATGGTCTATCGCAACGTGCCGCAATACTGCAAGGCCTTCGAGGCGCGCAGGCCCCATGTCGAGCTGTGCATGCACGAGATGTCCACCGGCGAACAACTGCGCGCGCTCGCCTCGGGCGACATCGACGTGGGCTTTCTCAACATCGGCTTTCCACCCGAAGACCTGGCGCTGGTGACCCTCGAATCCGAAGTGCTGGTCGCATGCCTGCCGCAGAACCACCCGCTCGCGGAAAACAAGGACATCGACCTCACCCAGATCGCCCGCGAAGACTTCGTGATGTTCGCTCGCGACGTGTCACCGGCGAACTACGACAACGTGATCGCCTGCATGCACCAGGCCGGAATCCACCCCCGCACCAGCCACGCCGCACGCCAGTGGCTCACCGTGGTGGCCCTGGTATCGACCGGCTGCGGCGTCGCACTCGTGCCCGCCTGCATGGCCAGGGCGGGCATCAACGGCGTGCGTTTCCTGCCCCTCAGAGGCGTGAAAATGCTCACCCCCGCGATCATGGCCTGGCGCAAAAACGATGACCGCGTGCTGCTGACCGCATTGATCGACACGGTCAAGGAGTGCGTACAAGCGACGACCGACGACAAGAAAAAATGAAACAGGCGCAGTCCGTGCCAAGTCAAGGCACGAGCAACGCGAAGTGCAGAACCCACTTCCCCGCATTCCACCGCGTGCCTTCAAAGCGCTTTTTTGAATACTTTTTGCGCGCCAGCAAAAAGTGATTGCCCCGCCGGGGCAGTCCCGGCTCCCACAACAGAATCGCCAGCACCGGCCAATAGAAGACCATCAAATCAAGGGGTAGAGGAGGATGAGGGAGCGATCAGCCCCTCCAAAAGAACACCCCTGCCATCACCAAACCCGTAGCCACAATCCCCACCGCACCCCCGCCGCTGGCAACTTCCGCGCCACCCGCGCCCCGATATACCCGCCGAGCGTGGCGGCCAGCATCATCACCAGTGCCTGCTTCCACTGCACCACGCCGCCAATCGCATAGATTGCCACGGCAATTGCCGTCAGCAGCGCCGAGACCAGATTCTTCATGCCGTTCATGGCATTGAGCTGTGTCTGCCCGAGCAGCCCGAACAGGGCCAGCAACAGAATGCCCAGGCCGCCGTTGAAATAACCGCCATAGATGGCCACCGCGAGCATGCCGAGCATTCCCTTGACGGGCGATGCCGGTTGATCCGGGTGCGACTCCTTCGCGGCCCAGGCGCGGATTTGCGGGCCGAAGGCGAACATCGCGGTGGCCGCGAGCAGCAGCCATGGCACGACCTTGCGGAACACCGCGTCGGGCGTGACCAGCAGCAGCGCGGCTCCGAGCATGCCGCCGACCAGCGCGGTGATGACCACCGTGCGCATCGTGAGACCGGGCGGTGGTGCCATGTCCTCGCGAAATCCCCATGCGCCCGCGACGTACCCCGGCAGCAATGCGACGGTGCCCGTGGCATTGGCGATCACGGGTGGAACGCCGGTAAAAACCAGCGCGGGCAAGGTTAGGAAACTGCCGCCTCCGGCAACCGAATTCAGCGCACCGGCAACAAAGGCGGCCGCCAGAAGCAGTCCCCAATGAGTGAGAGAAATCATTTCCATGCCGGTGCTAGCGTGAATACGGATCTTCGAAGCCAAGCTCCTGCATGATCGCGGTTTCGTAGGCTTCCATTTCCTCGGCGTCCTCGGTGCTGGTCTCATGGTCCCAGCCTTGCGCGTGCAGCGTGCCATGCACCAGCAGATGCGCATAGTGCTCCTGTAGCGACTTGTTCTGCTCGCGGGCCTCGCGCTCGACCACGGGCGCGCACAGCACGAGATCGGCCATCACCTCGGGCTCCTGCTGATAGTCGAAGGTCAGCACGTTGGTCGCATAGTCCTTCTTGCGGAATTCACGGTTGAGCTGCCGACCTTCTTCGGCACCGACGATGCGCACCGTGATTTCGGCATCGACGGCCAGCGCATGGCGAATCCAGCGCGTGACCTTGCTGCGCGAGAGCACGGCGCGGTGCTCGGCGGCGCCGTCGAATTTCGCGAACTGCAGCGACAGCGAGAGTTGGTTCAGAGGCGGCATGACCGGCGTGACCTGCTTTTCAAGCCCGAGGGCTTCGGGTCTTGCTCTGGGCATCGTATGCATCGACGATGCGCGCGACCAGCGGATGACGCACCACGTCGGCGGTCGTAAAACGCGAGATCGCAATGCCCTTGACCCGCTTGAGCACGCGCTCGGCATCGATCAGACCGCTGAGCGAACCCTTGGGCAGGTCGATCTGGCTCACGTCGCCGGTCACGACGGCCTTGGCGCCAAAGCCGATGCGCGTGAGGAACATCTTCATCTGTTCGGGCGTGGTGTTCTGTGCTTCGTCGAGTATCACGAACGCATTGTTCAACGTGCGCCCGCGCATGAAGGCCAGCGGCGCGATCTCGAGCTGGTTGCGCTCGAAGGCCTTCTGCACCTTGTCAAAGCCCATCAGGTCGTAGAGCGCGTCATACAACGGGCGCAGGTAGGGGTCGACCTTCTGCGTGAGATCGCCGGGCAGAAAGCCCAGACGCTCACCCGCTTCGACCGCCGGACGCGTGAGCACAATCCGCTGCACGTTGCTGCGCTCGAGCGCATCGACCGCGCATGCGACCGCAAGATAGGTCTTGCCGGTGCCCGCCGGGCCGATGCCGAAAGTGATGTCGTGTGATGCGATGTTTTCGAGATAGGTGGTCTGTGTCGGTGTGCGCGCGCGCAGGTCGGCGCGGCGCGTGTTCAACGTGATCGCGCCTTCGGCGTCGTGCTCAAGCATCTTGCTGTCGCCGGCGAGCATGAGCTGCAGCTTTTCTTCCTTGATCGGTCGCTCGGCCATCTCGTAGAGAGCCTGCAGCAGTTCCATCGCCTGCGTGACCTTGGCCTTGGGACCGTCGACCTTGAACTGTTCGTGCCGATGCGCGATCTTGACGGCGAGCGCATTTTCAATGGTCCGCAGATGCACGTCCGCCGGGCCGCAAAGGTGGCCCAACCGGGTGTTGTTGAGAGGAGTGAATGTGTGTCGCAGGATCACGCGGCAATTCTCTGAAGGGCACCGCCAATTGCGGCAATGGGTCACATGATAGGCAGTTTTGATTCGAGTGCTTCGAGAGCACCGACGTTGCTCCGGTCATCCTTGAACTGAAAAACACAGACGGGCCTGATGCCATCGGTCAATCCATTTGAGCTAAATCATGTTCACATACTGTCAATGAGTCAAATGCGATAGCGAGACGTAATTAGCTCGCATAGAATTAAACGATCATCCATCGTGGATCAATTTACATATGCGGGGAGTTGAGTGAACCGCGCGTGCGACCCGCACTGACCGCCTGTCGGTCAAGCCGCGCAGAGGATCTCCCGGCAGATGACCTATCAAGGATAACGCATGAACAAGACCTATACCAGCAAGTGGAACGCGGCGCTGGGGCCTGGGTGGCGTGCTCGGAAATCACCCGACGCGCCGGTAAGCAAACGGTGGTGGGCGCCGTGCTGGTGGGTGCCGTGTTCGGCGCCTCTGCACAGAATTGCCCGCAAGCGGCGGATGGCTCGTATATGGCGGGCGACGGCCCGCAGCCGTCGGCTGGCTGCACGGTCATCCCGGCGACCAGTGGGCAACTGGTGCAAAGCCCCACGGCCGGCTTTTACGTGCTCACGCGCTCCAATCTGCGAGGGCCACTGACGGTCGGCAACGCCAACGTGAAAGCCTATGTCAACGGCGGCTATGGCGGCATCGGCAATCAGTATGCGCTCGGGCCAGCGGCCTCCATCCAGACGGGAAATCTCACGTTCGACACATCCACTACGGACAACACGACGTCTATCGGCAGCCACAGCGGCGTGAACATCACCACGGCCGACGCCAACATCAAGGCGGTCATGACCTACGGCGGCGGCAATAGTACGGGGGCGCAGCCATCTATGGGATTCTCGCCGGATCGGCCGTGATCTCGGGCGAAGGCGGCACGGGTAACACCGCTCTCAATGGAACGTTCACGACGGTCACCCTGGACAACCTGACGCTGAACCAGAACTCGTCCGGGGGAAGGTCCTTCCGATTCTGAACTCGGGCCTGCGAGCCATTCAGGGTGCAAATCAGGACGCGGGCAACGGCAGTTCGGGCAAGATCGAGGTCAAGGGCACGCTCAATATGACGATGACCGGATCCCGCATCGAAGGCATCTATGTGTCGGGATCCGCTTCAGGTGCGAGTGGCGAGGCGGTTTCGCAGGCCGTGCTCAATGACAGCAATATCACGCTGGTGCAGAGCGGCGCGGTCGCTGACAGCAGCGCCATCAAAATCGGCAAGACCCGGGCCATCGGTAGCGGCAAGGGACTGGTGGTGTCCAGCGGCGCGCTGACGATCGACATGGGTGCGACTCTTGGTGGGAGCCAGCCCTATATGAGCCCGGCGATCAAGATGGCGGTCAGCGGCTCGCAATTGCTGGCAAATGGTGCCAACAGTTCTGCGGAGATCAACGCTAGCCGGTCGGCGCTGGCGATAGGCATCGACGACTGGGGCAGCAATACGGATTCAACCAATATTCAGGCGCTGTTTGCAAAGGCCACGGTCAAGACCCAGTCGACCACGGCACCGCTCGTGCTGGTGGATAGTGGGCAACAGGGTGTGCAGATCCTTTTCGACCGCGCCTCCAACCTCACCGCTGCGAGCAACGGCTATCTGATCGACATCATCAAGTACCGCGCGGCGACGACGGCAAGTTCGGTGCAGTTCACTCTGGACAACAAGAGCATCGCGACAGGGCTGACCAACAAGGCCTATGCCACATCAACGCTGGACATCGATCTGAACAACGCCTCGACGTGGAATCTGGTCGAGAAGAGCAACGGCGACAAAACCGCCAGCTACACCAGCGTCGACATGAAAGCGGCCTCCACGCTCAACGCCTTCAAGCCAGGCGCGGCGGCGTTCGTGATGAACGGCCCCGTGACCTCGGACGCGTCCACCACCAATCTGGTGGATGGTGCCCCTGACGACGTGCTGACCATGCGTCCGAGCTACAGCGGCAGCAACGGTGCGGCGCTCGCCGTCGACACCTGCCTGGCGGGCAGCGGCGCGGCCTCCGACAGGCTGGTGGTGAACGGCGATACGAGCGGCACTACCGTGCTCAAGGTGACGCCATTCGCCGATCCGGCATGTCCCGGCGCCGACACCACGACGACCGGCGACGGCAAGGGCATTCTGGTGGTGCAGGTGACGGGCAACTCCAACGCGGTCTTCACGCTCGACGGCGGGACGGTCACCCAGGGTAGCTATGCATACAAGCTGGCGAAGGTCGGCAACGACTGGTACCTGCAATCGCAGGCCGCCACTGGCACCGTGACGGTGACCAAGCGTGTGGATGCACCAGCCGATGCGCCGGCCTTCAGCGGCAACATTCCATTCACGCTCAACTGCACCACGCCCAGCTTCAGCCAGGCTGGCACGATCACGGTCACCGGCAATCTGGGAAGTGCCGCTCCCATCACCGTGGCTTCGGGCAGCATTTGCTCCGTGACCGAGGGCGCGCTGCCCGCGTCGCCCGGGGGCTACCACTGGGGCGCGGCCACGCTTCCTCCGGCAGGTGCGCCCATGCCGTCCGGTGGCGCGCAGTCGCTGGCCATCGTCAACACCTTGCTCAAGGATGGAATCAAGACCGGCCAGCTTCAAGTGACGAAGACGGTGCAGGTGGATGCGGACGCGCCCGCATACAGCGGTAGCATCGATTTCAGCGTGTCGTGCACCAATCCTGTATTCAACACGAACGGCAGCCTCGCGGTGAGCGCCAACCAAGGCGTCGCTGCGCCGATCACCGTCCAGGCGGGCAGCGCGTGCACCGTTACCGAAACCCTGCCGACAGCGCCCACGGGCATGGAATGGGCAACGCCTACCTACGTTCAGCCTGGCACGATTGCCGAAGGCCAGACCGCCACGGCGACGATCACCAACAAGCTGAACAAGAAGGATCCGGGCACGGTCGCGGCGGTTCCGGTCGACTCACCATTGGCTCTGGGTGGCCTGGCTGCGCTGATCGGCCTGGCCGCGTTCCGGCGCCAGCGAAGCGAACGACGAACCGGGAAGTAACCGCATCGCGCGCAAACTCAAAGCCACGCTGGCGTCGAACACCAGCGTGGCTTTTTTCGTGATCCCCACGCTTCAGGCCCTTAGGCCGCGCAGGTGTCTCTCAAGCGTCTCCACTCAATCCTGTGAAGAACTTGGTCGTCACCGTTCCGGGGGCCGACTTGTGGTACAGAAAATGAACCCGCTCGTTCTTGAGCACATGGCGTCTCAAAAGGCGTTTTGCGATCTGACTGCCTCCCACAGGGAAGAACCACGACAGCATCCACAACCGCACCGGAGTACCGGCGTCGTACTGGCGGTCGGTGAAATAGGTGTAGGGCTTTGCCTTGTGCGCATACGCCTGCTCGTCCTGCTCACTCAAATATGCCCAGTTCACATAGCCCAGGGGCTGCTGATTTCTGACAAAAAAGCAGAAATTGCGAGAGTTGATGATGGGCATCAGTACCTCAACCGCAGACTCCACCGAGCCCTGTCGATAGTAGGCGTGTTGATTCCATAACCAGATGAATCCACCCAATACCTCTGCCTCGCTCCATTCGTCCTCCGGATAGCGGCCAGGGGCGATCACACGAATACCATCAACAAGCATCGAAACTCCCAAATATTGGCTCCAGATCGAAGAATTATTTCATCGTTAGTGGGTTCTATGGAGTTGTGATCGATGATTGATGAATCACGCGCCTACGCGCGACCACTCTGCGCGTTTGTGTGGCGTCCGCACGCGCCTCGATCGCGTCGATAATTTCGACTGTCATGCTGCGTTTGGGCGGCGAAGGAACTCAATTCATGATCGGCAAATTGACCGGCACGCTGCTGGAGAAAAATCCTCCCGAGGTTCTCTTGGACTGCAACGGCGTGGGCTACGAGGTGCAGGTGCCCATGAGCACCTTCTACAACCTGCCCGCAGTGGGCGAGCGCGTGGCGCTGCTCACCCAGTTCATCGTGCGCGAGGATGCGCAGTTGCTCTACGGCTTTGGATCGACGCAGGAGCGCCAGACGTTTCGCGAGCTGATCAAGATCTCGGGGGTCGGCCCGCGCACCGCGCTGTCGATTCTCTCGGGCATGGGCGTCGCGGATCTCGCGCAGGCGGTGTCGCTGCAGGAGGCGGGGCGACTCGTGAAGGTGCCCGGTATCGGCAAGAAGACCGCCGAGCGGCTGCTGCTGGAACTCAAGGGCAAGCTCGGTGCCGACATCGGCGGCGTCAAGGCTCACGCCGTGAACGATGCGCAGGCCGACATTCTCCAGGCGCTGCTGGCGCTGGGCTACAACGACAAGGAAGCCGCGCTCGCGCTCAAGGCATTGCCCGCCGCCATTGGTGTGAGCGACGGCATCAAGATGGCGCTCAAGGCGTTGGCCAAATAGATAGACAGGCAAAAAGAAGCACGAGCGAACACTCGGAGCGAAGACTTCGTTGAACATTTGATACTGATGCGCCGCATGGGTTCGCGATTTTCTGTCCTATGATTTGCTTGAATTTCGAGCGAATCAAGAGGAGCAGGTAATGAGCAAACAGTCCAAGGCATGGTGGTTAGTTGGCAGTGTGGCGCTGGTCGTTGCAGGCTGCGGCGGCGGAAGCGGCAGCAGCAGTAACAGCAATGGCAACGACGGTGGCAGCGGCGGCACGACGCCCGGCACGGGCGGGGGTACGACAACGCCGTCTCAGCCGAATCTGGCCGAACGGATCGAGCCTTACGACACGGTGGTTGCCAAGAGCGCCGCAGTTTCAGCCCAGCCCGAAAACACCGTGCGCGGTCTGGCATCGGAGGCGGGAATTGCCAGGGTCTCGCTCGCGTCACCGGCGGCGGCGCTCAAGCGGAGCACGCTCGCTGCGGCGGTGGATGCGCCGCCCGGCACGCCGATGCAGATCGGTGTGGGGCGCGACGTGGCCGCCACGGCCTCGGTGCCCGCCACTTCGGCGTTGCTGAAATGGAAGTCCTTGTCCGACGGTTCTCGCGTGGCAGCCATTGAATTCGAATCACCGAGCGCGCAGGGCGTGCGGCTCGGCGTGCTGGTGCAGAAGCTGCCCCGCGATGCCGTGCTCCGCTTCTACGGCACGCCCGGAGGCGATGCCGTGCAAATGAGTGCGGCGGAACTGCAGGCGCAGGCGGATCAGCTGCTGCGCAGCGGCTCCGACGAAACCGAAGCACGCACCTACTGGAGTCCCTCTTTCGGTAGTTCCGCTACGATTCTGGAGGTCGAGATCGGAGCCAATGCCGACGCCTCGCAGGTGCAGATCGCGGTGCCGCATCTTTCGCACAATGTCTACAGCGCCGATCAATTGCAGCAGGCCGTCGCCGAAAAAGCATCGTCGGGCAGTTGCAATATCGACGTGATGTGCCAGCCGGACTATCTGAACCAGGGCCGGGCCGTTGCGAGCATGGAATACGTGAGCGACCGGAAAGGGTACTACTGCACAGGCACGCTGATCAACGATGCGAAGTCCAGTGGAACGCCGTATTTCCTGACCGCCAATCACTGCATTTCCACGCAGGCCGCAGCGTCCACGCTGGTTACGGCCTGGTTTTACACCTCGACGGCGTGCAATTCGGGTACGTCATCGTCGGGCGTTCGGCAACTGACCAAGGGCGCGACACTGCTCTATGCCACCGCCAGCACGGACACCTCCTTCCTGCAGCTCAATGAGAAGCCCCAGCAGGAGTGGTGTACGCGGGCAGCTATTTTGGCAACGCGGTTCCCGGCGGCGCGGGCATTGCGGGAGTCCACCACCCCAACGGTGACATGCAGAAGCTCAGCATCGGCACGATCAAGGGGTTTGGGAATTGCGCGAATGGAATATGCGCCGATGCCACCGATTCCTCGGCTGGTTTCTATTCCGTGAACTGGACGCAGGGCACGACCGAGGGAGGCAGCAGCGGATCGTCCCTGCTCTACACCATCGGCTCCACACGTTATGTGACCGGCACGTTGTACGGCGGCCTGGCCAACTGTTCGAACCTGAATGGCAAGGACTGGTATGGCCGCTTCGACACGCCGTACAAGGCCAAGCTTAAGCAGTGGCTCAATCCGTAAGGCTTGGCTGACTGCCGCTGATTCAGCCGAGCAGGCGCAGCCCCGGCGGCAGGCTGTCGCCAAAGCTGCGCTTGCGGTCGTCGGCGTCCATTTCCTGCACGCTCTGCACTAACGCGATCCAGCGAGCGGGCGCGCCTGAGGTTTTGAGCTTTGCGAGTACCTCGGCGCGCTGCGCGTCGTTGATGTCGCGCGCGCGGTCGCCGGTCATGCGGGTGATCTGCACGGCCGCGAACATCGCGGTTTCGTTCTTGCGCCAATCCTGCGCAAGCGTGGCGTTGAGAAATTCCGTGGCGGGACCGGGCGGCATGGTGAGGTGGGCATTGGCCGCCAGCGGCTGGCGTGCGGCGATGCGGCCGATGGCCCACCAGGTCTGTGGCGTTTCCTCGGGGCGCTTGAGCCGCTCAAGCATCCACTGCCCCATCTCCTGACGGTGCTGCCAGGGCACGGCTTCCATCGCCGCAAAGAGACGCAGCATGTCTTCATAACTGCCATGCGTGGACTTACCGCCGCCGCGCTGCGTGGTCTGTTGCACGGCCTTTTGCATCTGGCCTGCGACCTCTTCGAGCACCTGCATCTGCTGCGCCTCGTTCAGACCCGCCGCGACGCGGCGCCAGAAAACCCACCATTCGGTCCAGTTGGCTGGCTCGCGCGCGTGCGCCAGACCGTGATCGTGCAATTGCCAAATCTGCGCAATGCGCCACTCATCGAGATCGGCGCCAACGCCCGGGCGCAGGCACCAGCCCGCGAGATTGAGCCACACGCGTTCATGCTCGGCCGTGCGGCGCCTGCGCTTGCTGCGCTCAAGCAGCGCGTCAAACAGCGTGCGCAGCAGGCGGATTTCCCAGCCCTCGCGCGGACCCAGAATCCTTTCCAGTGACTGGCGCAATTGCCGCACCTCCCTGGCCGTGACCTCCTGCGCCTGATTGCCGAAGATGCGCTCGATCTGTCCGATGGCCGCCGTCTCGCGGGCGTGCTCGCGATCCCCGTCGCCAGCATCGGCATCGCCCTGTGTCCCGGCACGCAGATCAAACGGCAGCAGCCACTGCTGCTGATCGGGATCGTCCACGGCGAGGCAGCGCACTTCGAGCGTGCCGACCTCGGTCATCACGGCCTGGAGTTGCACCTCGATGGAGCTGCGCGTGGACGAGGCATCGGACGATTGCAGCACCGTCGCGAGCGGTGGCAGTTGCACCCAGCCTTCACCTTGCTGTGCGATGAGTTGGCCGGCCTGAAATGGCTGGTCGCCATGGCTGTTCGCGAGCAGCTCGAAGCGCACGGCCTGGCCCAGCCGCAGCGCGAAGCGTCTGCCCGTGAGCGTGATGCGCGTGCCCTCCTGCGTGCCGCGTGGCAGCAGGCACATCAGTTGTGGCTTCGCGCCCGGTTTGCCGCGCAGCGCGAGCCAGTAGCTGCGCGCCGCGCCGCCACCGATGCGGGGCAGCGCACCAGCGATGTGGGGCGGCTGGCGGAGAGCACGCACCGCCTGTTCTGCTTCGGCAAGTGTCAGGCCATAGGCCGCCGCACCGCGTGCCACGGACCAGTCCGGATGCGGGTTGTGCAGCACGCGAACCGGCTGCTCGCGCCATTGGCCGAGCTGCTGCGTAAGCCGCTCGGCCAGAGCATGGGCGTGGAAGACGCCGCCGTTGAGCAACACCGTGTCGGGCAATTCCCCGGCGGCGTGTTGCGACAGAAACTGCGCGAGATGCCGTGAGATCGCGGCGTCCGCTGGATAGGGCAGGCCAAAGCCGCGCAGCGCTCCCTGGCGTTTTGTGGGCGTGTCGCCGAGCGTCGCGAGCGGCAGAAAGCCTTCGACGATCCACGACTGGACGTCCGAGCGCGTGAGCACCACCGAGCGGGTCTGTGCCATCAGGCGCGAGCCGCCGCCGAGCAGCGTGACCGATAGCGAATCCGGCGCGTCCTGCGCCAGCAACCCGATCTTGGCGATGCGACAGCGCTGCACCAATTGAGCGAAGCGCGCGGCGGACAGGCGTTGCTCGCCCGCGTTGAGAAACTGTGGCTCGAGGCGGTGCGCGAGCGCGAGATCCATGTTGTCGCCGCCAAGCATCAGATGCTCGCCCACGGCAATGCGCGAGAGCGTGGGCAACACGTCGGGTGCAACCGCCTGCTCGACGCGGATCAGCGTGAGATCGGTCGTTCCGCCGCCCACGTCCACCACCAGCACGAGGCGGCTGTCGCTGAGCTGCTGCGCGAGCCGCGTGCCTTGCAATACCAGCCAGTCATGAAATGCGGCCTTGGGCTCTTCGAGCAGATGCACCTGCGGCAGACCGGCAAGCCGCGCCGCCTCCAGCGTCAACGCGCGCGCGCCCTCGTCGAACGAGGCCGGCACGGTCAGCACGACGATCTGCCGCTCAAGCGGCGCTTGTGGCGCATGCGCGACGTCCCACGCGGCCTTCACATGCGCGAGATAGCTTGCCGAGGCGGCCACCGGCGATATCTTGTGCACCTCGTCGGGCGCGCCCCATGGCAGGATCGCTGCGTGCCGATCAACCCCGTTGTGCGACAGCCAGCTCTTGGCGCTGGCCACGAGACGCGATGGCACGGCCGTGCCCAGATCGCGCGCCCAGCGACCGATGATGGCCGGCTGGGCCGCGTCCGATCCGAGTGCAGGCCAGGGCCTTTGCCAGGTGGCCTCGCCGATCTCGCCCACCGCGCCGTGATAGCGCACCGAGGGCAGCAGCGGCTGCGCGCCGATCTCGTCGGCGGCGCTGAGCTGTGGAATCGGCAGCAAGGCGATTTCTGCCGACGGGCTTTCAAGCGAAACGAAGGCCGCGACGGTGTTGCTGGTCCCCAGATCGATGCCGACGACAAAGCGGGCTGCGGCCTGGGCGGTCATCAGAACAGCGCCGCGATGTCGCGCAGGAGCGCAGGTCGTGATTCGACGATCACGAGCGGCACGGCAATCCAATTTTCCGCGTGATCGCGAGCGGGCAGCAGTCGCATGTACATGCACACCGGCAAGGCGAACTTGGCCAGCAGCGTCATCTGTAGCGGCAGCAGCGCGTTGAAGCCCGATGCGAAATAGTCGGGCGTGGTGATCAGATCGATGTAGCGGCCATGTTCGAGCCCGCGCAGTTGAAAGTGGCTCGACTGCGCGGTCACGACGTCCTGCCCATCGCGCTGCGTCTTGCTGCGTACCTGAAAGGTCGAGAGCGTGCCCTGCACCCAGCCGAATTCGGACGCCGAGCGCTCGGCATATTCGCTCACGTTGACCGCAGGCTGCTCGGCCAGCTCCGGCCACAGCGCCGCGAGCATGTGCAGCGTCGAGACCGGATAGGCGCGCGTTTCCTGCGCGCTGACCTCGGCGGAAAACGGCAGCACGCTGGCCCCGGCTTTGCGGCCCTGAAGCCGGGTGATGCGGGTGTGTGCGCTCTCGCCGGACCAGACCTCGTAGCGATCCGCCGCGAAGTCCTTGTCCAGATAGACGAGGCTGTCGAGCAGGGTTTTTTGCATGGTTTGTGGCGCGTTCATGGTTGGGCCTCGGCGGCGGTTTCGGCGCGCACGTCGAACTCCACTTTCCAGCGCTCGTTGCCCCCACGGGCATGGCGTTGAGTTCCAGCGTGCCGATGTCGGTCACGCGTGCGAGCAGGGTGACCGGAACGACCTCGCCCGGGTTGCGACCTTCGGCGGGCAGCGTGGCTTCGATCTCCTGCAGTTCGACCAGTTCGTCGGGTCCCCAGAAGTCCAGCATCGCGCCCACGGCGTCGCTGCGGCGCACCGACGATCCGAAGAAACGCAGGCGCACGGGCTCGCCCACCACCAGGCCGAACTCCTGCGCATCGAGCCGCACCTCACTGCCTTCTTCCATGCCGAACGGCGCCAGGCACAGCGCCGAAATCGGTGGCTCCATGCCCGGGATCGCCGGCATGTTCGACTCCACTCCGACGTAGTAGGACTGCGCCGTGCCGCCGCGAATGCGCACGCCGCGCCCCGTGCGCACATGGCCGTAATACGCCGCGCCGCGCGCCACCGCGAGATCGAGGTTGGCGCCGTCGAGCACGCGCAGCGCAGGGGCGTTGTCGGCGGCCAGCCAGCCGTTGATGACATCGACGATGCGCTGTTCGATCTGTGCGGATTTGAGCACGCCGCCGTTGAACAGGATCGCGCTCGGATGCAGGAACGCCGCACCTGCGGGTTGCGTGCCCTGCAAGCCCTCGATCTGCTGCGTCGCTCCGGCCTGGCGCGAAAGAAAGGCCGCGAGATGGCGCGTGACCGCTGCATCCTGCGCATACGGCAGTCCCAACTGCGTGAGGCCCGCACGCGCGCGCGTCTGCGGCCTGTCGCCTGCGGCCACCTGCGGGAAGAAGCCCTCCACCAGCGTCTGCAGCACTTCGGTGCGCGTGAGTTCGGTGCGGATGCTGCCGCCGATCAGCTTGCTGCCGCGACTCGGCACCACCACGGGAACGCTTTGCAGGCTGGCGTCGGCGAGCAGTTGTTCCTTGGCCGCGCGGCAACCATGCGCGAGCGCACGCGTCTGCCATGCGTCGAGCTGTTTGCCCTCGGCTGCGAGCTTGCGCGCCAGACCGTAGGCCAGCGCCAGATCCATGTTGTCGCCGCCCAGCAAAATGTGTTCGCCCACGGCCACGCGTTGCAGTTCCAGATTGCCGGCGCTCTCCAGCACCGCGATCAGCGACAGATCGGTGGTGCCGCCGCCCACGTCCACCACCAGAATGATGTCGCCGTTGCGGACCTGCTTGCGCCACTGTCCGCCACTTTGCTCGATCCAGCTATAGAGCGCGGCCTGTGGTTCTTCGAGCAGCGTGAGATTTCTGAATCCGGCCTTGCGGCAGGCCTCGGCCGTCAGCTCGCGCGCCGCCGGATCGAACGACGCGGGGATCGTGACGGTAATGTCCTGCTCGTCGAACGGTGCGTCGGGATGCGCGTTGTTCCATGCCCAGCGCAGATGCTGGAGATAGCGTGTGGTGGCTTCGAGCGGCGATACGCGTTCGACTTCCGGCGGCGCATCGGCCGGCAAAATCGCTGCGCGGCGATCCACCCCCGGGTGGCACAGCCAGCTCTTGGCGCTGCTGACCATGCGAATCGGCGTGTTTGCGCCGCGCGTGCGTGCGAATTCACCGACGATGAAGCGCTGCTCGTCCGCACCCGGCAGTGCCATGTCGGCGGCGCTCAGTTCATTCTCGTGCGGCAGGTAGAGAAACGAGGGCAGCAGCGATCGGCCTTCCACGCTGGCTGGAGCCGTGAGTTGCGGAATGTCCAGAACCTGCTGCTCGATGCGTTCGCCGTCGCTGGCGTGCCTGTCCACATAGGACAGGGCGCAATGCGTCGTGCCGAGGTCGATGCCGATGCAGAAGCGCGCGTTGGAGTTGGAAGATGAATCCATGAATCTACAGTTCCACTTCTGCCTGGGCCACGATCTCGGCGGCCTTCTCGTCGGTAAGCAGCGGCAACTGCATCTGCGAGACCTTCCAGCCACGGTGCGTGAGCGTGCCGGTGAACGGTGCCTGGCCGACCACGTTGCCGGTCAGCCGAATGGCCGTGGTGTCGAATCCGGGGGCCACGGTGATGCGCGCGCCCTCGGCTTCATCGCGCACCGGCACGAGCCTGAAATGCTCCTTGAGCACCTTGCGGCAGCCCTCGTGCACCACGCGCGCGGCGGCGCCGATTTCGGCATCGGTATAGCTCGCGACGTCCTCCTGGATGAAATCCACGAAGCGCGCCTCGCGCTGCATCAGGCCAAGCACTTGCAGTGCGGCGGTGTCGGTCGGCACGCGGATCTGCACGCTGCGCTCGATGATTTTTTCCACGGGCACTTCCACACGCGTCTCGACGATCTTCTCCACGGGAACCTCGATGCGCACTTCGCGGGGTTCGGGGGCTGGCACATCGGCCGCGAGCGCCTCGCCGCCGCGCAGACGCGAGACGTCGTCCGCCAGACGCGCATTGCCGAGGATGGCAAAAAAACTGCCGATCGCAATCGCGATGCGGCTGAAGAAAGAGGGTGGAGTGTTCTGGGTCATGGCTTGGTTTTCCGGGTGGCCTCTCCCGGTGCAGGGCTCTTGCGACGTATCGGGCGTACGGGCAAGGGCCGAAATGGATCGGAGTTCTCGCGGCGCGGCTTCGTGGAACCGGTAATTCGCTGTGTCCCGCGCGCGCCCGTGAGGGATGCAATGGTAACGAATGCGCGCAACCCCGGCATTGCGGTGGGGCTTGGGGCGGCTGTGTTTGCATCCAGTGCCGGGCGTGCAACGGCAGATGAAAAAAAACCTGCTGCGGCGCGTGCCGCAACAGGCCTTAGCCAACGGGGGCGCTTATTCGGGCGTGATCTTGGCGAACTTCACCAGGTCGGCGTACTTGGCCATGTCGGTGCGGATGATCCTGGCGAGATCTTCATCGCCCTTGGCAGCGGGTGCACCGGCGGCGTCCAGGCGTTCGCGGATCGCGGGGTCGGCCAGACCGGCCTTGAGCGCGCCTTGGAGCTTGCTCACGATCTCCGGCGGCAGGCCCTTGGGTCCGGCGAATGCGAACCAGCCGTTGAGCGCATAGCCCTTGAGCGAAGGGCTTTCGCCAAGCGCGGGCACGTCCTTCATCGATGCGATGCGGTGGGCCGTGGTGACGCCCAGCGCGGTCATGCGACCATCCTTGATGAATGGTGCGGCCAGCGATTGCGAGATCACGCCGAAGTCCAGCGTCCCGCCCGCGAGATCGCTGACCATTGCGGCCGAGCCCTTGTAGGGAATGTGCGCGACTTCCACGCCCGCGATCTTCTTGATCAGCTCGCCCGAAAAGTGCGGCGTGGAGCCGATGCCGGGGCTGCCGTAGCTGTACTTGCCGGGATTGGCCTTGGCGAGCGCGACGAATTCCTCGACGTTCTTGACCTTCATGTTCGCGCCCGCCACCCAGATGTTCGGAGCGATGGCCGCAAGGCCGATCGGCGTCAGATCGACGGCGGGGTCGTATTTCTGCGCGGCGTTCACGAACTTCGTGCCAGCCATTTCGTTGCTCGACCCGGCCATCAGCGTATAGCCGTCGGGCTTGGAACTGACCACCTTTTGCGCGCCCACCACGCCCGCTGCGCCGGGAACGTTCTCGACGATGACGGTGGCGTTGAGTTGCTTGGTCAGTATCTCGCTGATGATGCGGCCGACCATGTCGACCGAGCCGCCCGCCGCAAACGGAATGATCAGGCGGATCGGCTTGTCGGGGTAGTTCGCCTGCGCGTGTGCCGTGGGAGCCATCAGCACGGCGGCGGTCGCGGCGGCCATCGCCAGCAGGGAGCGTCTCTTCATCGGTGTCTTGTTCATATGTCTCGTTGAAATAGTGGTGGTTGAAAAAAGAGAATGTGAGGCGAGGATGCGAGGCGCGGGGCCGTCTCCTGCCGCCGCCTTCACGCCGTCATGCGATGCGTGCGAGCGCTGCGCCGAGCGTCTGCGCGGTGCCGGGTTGGGCCAGCAATGCAATCTTTCCGCTCTTGTGCGCGGTGACCTGCATTTCCATCTTCATCGCCTCCATCACGGCAATCACGTCGCCCTCCTTGACCGCGTCCCCGTCCTGCACCTTCCAGGCATGCAGGTTGCCCGCGATGGGCGATTCGACGACGTCGGGATCGGTGGCCGCAGCCGCATGGGTGGATGCCGCGTTCGCCGCGCCGGGCGCTGCCGACAGCGTGCCGAGCAGCGCAGCGGGCAGGCCGAGCGACACGCGCCTGCCATCGATCTCGATGGCCGTGCGGGTCAGCGACAGGTCGGCAAGCGGCTCGGCGCGCACGGCGGCGGCGAGCGGTTCGTTGAACTCGGTCTCGATCCAGCGCGTGTGAACCTTGAAACCCTGAGCGCCATCGAAATCTGCCTGTTCGAGCACCGCGCGGTGAAACGGCAGGACCGACGCCACGCCCTCGATGTGGAATTCCTTCAGCGCGCGGCGCGCGCGCACCAGCGCCTGTTCGCGCGTGGCACCGGTGACGATGAGCTTGGCCATCATCGAATCGAACGAGCCCGAGACCACCGATCCCGCCTGCACGCCAGAATCGACGCGAACGCCCGGGCCGCCCGGTGCGTCGAAACGCGTGATCCGGCCGGGTGTGGGCAGGAAGCCGCGACCCACGTCCTCGGCGTTGATGCGGAATTCGATCGCATGGCCCTCGGACTCTGGCGTTGCGGTGATCGACAGCGGCAGGCCATCGGCCACGCGCAGTTGCTCGACCACGAGATCGACACCGGTGGTCTGCTCCGTCACCGGATGCTCGACCTGGAGCCGCGTGTTGACTTCGAGAAACGAGATCGCGCCGCTCTGGCTCAGCAGGTACTCGACCGTGCCCGCGCTCACGTAGCCCGCCTTGGCGCAGATGTCGCGCGCGGACTGGTGGATGCGCTCGCGCTGCTCATCGGTGATGAACGGCGCGGGCGCTTCCTCGACCAGCTTTTGATTGCGGCGCTGCAGCGAGCAGTCGCGCGTGCCGAGTACCACCACGTTGCCGTGCGTGTCGGCGATGACCTGAGCCTCGATGTGGCGCGGCTTGTCGAGGAACTGCTCGACGAAGCATTCGCCGCGACCGAAGGCGGTGATGGCCTCGCGCGTGGCGGACGCGAACAGCTCTTCGACCTCGTCCATGCGCCACGCAATCTTCATGCCGCGACCGCCGCCGCCGAATGCCGCCTTGATGATGATCGGCAGGCCGTGCTGCTCGGCGAAAGCCAGCACCTCGCCCGCATCCTTCACCGGATCCTGGGTGCCCGCCACCAGGGGCGCGCCCACATCGAGCGCCACCTTGCGCGCGCTCACCTTGTCGCCGAGCAGGGCGATGGTCTCGGGCCTCGGGCCGATCCAGACGAGGCCTGCGTCGAGCACGGCTTGCGCAAAGGACTCGCTCTCGGAGAGAAAGCCGTAGCCCGGATGCACGGCATCGGCGCCGCTTCGCTTCGCGATGTCGATGATCTTCGCGATGTTGAGATAACTGTCTGCCGGACGCTCGCCCTGAAGGCCAAAGGCCTCGTCGGCCATGCGCACGTGTTGCGCGTCGATGTCGGAGTCGGCATAGAGGGCGACGGATTTCACGCCGTAGTCGGCGCAGGCGCGCGCGACGCGCACGGCGATCTCGCCACGGTTGGCAATCAGGACTTTTTTCATGGCGTTTCTTCTTCGTCGGAAAGGGAGGCGGATTCAGCGGGTGCGATCTCGCTGAACTGGCGAATCGGGTTGAAGCGCAGCCACGCGCCCACGGGAATCTGCCCCGCGCGGTCGAGATGGTGTGGCGCGATGCAGGCAATCACCGGATAGCCGCCGGTCAGCGGATGGTCGGCAAGAAACAGCACGGGCTGGCCGTTGGCGGGGACCTGTAGCGCACCCAGCGGCGTGCCCTCGCTCGGCAGCTCCGCAGTGACGGTGCGCGACAGCGGCACGTCGCCCAGAATGCGCAGGCCCACGCGGTTGGATTGCGGCGTGACCTGCCAGCGCTGCGTGCACAGCAACTCCACGGCGTCGGGCGTGAACCAGTCGGTGCGCGGGCCGAATTCGATGTCGAGCACGACGTCGTCGTGCAGCGTGGGCAGATCGTCGGGCGCGAGTGCGGCCTCGCCCACGATGGCATGGCGCGGCGCGGGCAGAACGGACAACACGTCTCCCACCTTGAGCGCCTCGGGTCCCACATGGGCGAGCGTGTCGGTGGAGCAGCTTCCCAGCACCGGCGTCACGTCGAAGCCACCGCGCACGGCCACGTAGCAGCGCGCACCGGCGACGGGCTGGCCGATGGCGAGCGTGTCCCCATCGGCCAGCGCAAACGGCGCGTAGCGTGCCGCGTTCCAGCGCTGGCCTGCGGCGGTCGTGATGCTGAGCACGGCGTCGGCACCCGTGACGGCGACGACCGTGTCGCCGCGGCTCTTGAGTTGCAGGCCACCGCCCACGGTCTCGAGCGCCGCTACGTCGCTTGCATTGCCGACGAGTCGATTGGCGGTCTTGAGCGCGGCCTGATCGACCGCACCCGCAGCCGATACGCCTTGCCCCGCCTGTCCATGGCGGCCCCGGTCCTGAAACACGCTGAGCAGGCCGGTGGCGCGCACGAGCAGGGCGCTCGTGCGAGAGGGGTCCTGTTGCTTGGTTTCAGGCGCTGGCGCTTCAGCGGCTGTAGCCGCTGCCTGGGGCAGGGTCGCCGCATCCACGAACTTCACGCGATAGCCGGGTTGCAGCAGTGCGGGCAATTCGCGAGACAGGTCCCACATCGGCGTTTCGGTCACGCCGATCAATTGCCAGCCGCCGGGGCTGGCCTGCGGGTAGACCGCGCTGAAATGGCCGGCAAGCGCCACCGAGCCCGCAGGCACGCGCGTGCGCGGCGAGCTGCGGCGCGGCACGTTGAAGATCGGATCGCCGCCGACCAGATAACCAAAGCCCGGCGCGAAGCCCGTGAAGGCCACGGTGTATTCGCCTTGCGTGTGGCGGCGGATGACTTCGTCCGCGCTGATGCCGAGCATCTGCGCGACATCGGTCAGATCCTCGCCGTTGTAGTGCACCGGAATTTCGACCAGCACGTCGCTGCGCCCGGCGCGCGCATCGAGTCGGCGCGATGCGATCTCGCGCACGATCTGCGGCGCGGTCGTGGCCGAGGGGCGGAACTGCACGAGGATGGTCTGCGCCGCAGGGACCAGTTCCTCCACGCCGTGCACGGGCGTCTTCTGCAGCGACGCCAGCAGCGCCAGCGTGTCGTCGAGGTCGGCCAGCTCCACCAGCAGCGCGCGGCTGTTCACGGGCAGGAAGCGCATCGTGTTCTTGGGCACTTTCATCGATTGCCTCAGCCCGCGAACGAGGCGATCCGGATGTTCTCGCGCTCGAATCGCTCGCGCAGATTGCGTGCAATCGACACCGCGCCGGGGCTGTCGCCATGCACGCAGATCGATTCGGCCTCGATGCGCACGGTGCTGCCGTCGATGGCCTCCAGCGCGCCCTCGCGCACCAGTCGCAACATGCGCTCGGTGATTGCGTTCTCGTCATGCAGCACCGCGCCCGCAAGCGTGCGCGAGACCAGTTCGCCCGCCGGCGTGTAGGCGCGGTCGGCAAACGCCTCGGCCACCACGCTGAGGCCCGCGTCGCGCGCCCACTCGATCAGCGGAGCGCCGGCCAATACGACCAGCACGAGCGACTTGTCGATTGCAAGCAGCGCCTTGATCACGTCGTCCGCCTGGCGCCTGTCCTGGGCAATCTTGTTGTAGAGCGCGCCGTGTGGCTTCACGTACGAGACGCGGGTGCCCGCCGCCTGCGCGAGGCCTTGCAGCGCACCGATCTGGTAGATCACGCTGGCGATCAGATCGGCGCTGCCGATGTCCATATTGCGGCGGCCAAAGCCGACGAGGTCGGGATACGACACGTGCGCGCCGACGGCGACGTTGCGCTCCTTCGCGGCCTTCAGCGTCTTGAGGATGCCAGCCGGATCGCCAGCATGAAATCCGCAGGCCACGTTGGCGCTGCTCACGATGTCGAGCATCGCGGCATCGTCGCCCATGGTCCAGGCGCCGAAGCTCTCGCCGAGGTCGCTGTTGAGGTCCATCTTCATCATGGTGTTGCTCCTTGGTGCTGGTTTTCGGCGCGACTCAGGAAATCTGGCCGGCCGTCACGCGCAGATCCTGCGTCACGGTCATCGCCGCATGCAGCGCGGCGCGGATGCCCCTGACCTGCGTGGCAAGGTCCATGCCGTTGCGGGTCTGCTGGGCGCCGCGCGTCTTCATCTCGGGCAGCGGCGGAATGTGGATGAAGCCGCCTCGTGCGCCGGGCGCGGCCGAGTGCTGGGCGAGACTGTGCATCACGGCATAGAAGATGTGGTTGCACACAAAGGTGCCCGCAGTGTTGGAGACCGACGCCGCCACGCCCTCGTCGAGCATGGCCTGCGTCATCGCCTTGATCGGCAGCGTCGTGAAATACGCGGACGGGCCGCCTTCCACCACCTGCGTGTCCACGGGTTGCCTGCCCGCGTTGTCGGCAATGCGCGCGTCGTCGAGGTTGATGGCGACGCGCTCGGGCGTGATCTCGCAGCGGTTGCCGGCAAAGCCGAGCGCCACGACCAGCACCGGCTTGAGGTGTTCGATGGCTGCGTCGAGCGCCGTGATCGAATCGCCGAACACGCAGGGCAGTTCGACGCCGTGCACCGTGGCTCCAGCGATCACTTCGCCATCGAGCGCGCGCGCAATCTCCCACGCGGGATTGACCGGATCGTCTTCAAACGGCTCGAAGCCGGTCAGCAGGATCGTGGGAGCGGTTTTCGGTGCGGGCATGCTTGTGTCCTTTGTTTGTTGTTGGCTAAACGCCGGTCAGCGGAACATCAGGAAGTACAGGATGAACACGTTTGCGGTGAGAAGCAATAGGGCCGTCGGAATCTGCGCCTTGATCACCGCATTCTTGTCGATCTCCAGGAGCGCTGCGGGCACGAGATTGAAATTGGCGGCCATCGGCGTCATCAGGGTCCCGCAATAGCCCGAGAGCATGCCCACGGCGGCCATCACGGCCGGATTGCCGCCGAAGTGGTTGACCAGCACCGGCACGCCCACGCCGCCCGTCATCACCGGAAACGCGGCGAAGCCATTGCCCATGATGACGGTGAACAGCGCCATGCCGATCACATACACCGCGACGGCGATGAACTTGATGTCCATGTTGATGTAGGTGGTGGTCACATAGGCCACGGCCCTGCCCACGCCCGCGTCCGAGAACACGAGGCCGAGCATGCCCAGCATCTGCGGCAGCACCAGCGCCCAGCCGAGCGCATCGGTCAGTCGCCACGACTCGCGCATGCCCTGCACCGGGGTCTCGCGCGTCAGATGGCAGGCGAGGATCAGCGCCAGCACGCAGCCCACGCCCAGGCTCACCAGCGTGGTGTTTTTGGGATCGAGCAGCGGTGTGCCGCCGAACACCAGGTACTTGGCCGACAGCGTGCCGACCATGGTGACCAGCGGAATCGTGAGCGCGGGCACGAACAGCTTGTTGCCAAGGCGCTTGGCGCTCTCCAGATACTGCGCGTCGGTGCGCGGCTGGTGCTTGCCACCGGCCACGCCGCCGAACCCGGCGATCAGCGCCATGACGACCGCCATCACGCCGATCCACATCGGTGCGATCACATCGCCCGCCAGGAACACGACGGCGTAGATCGCCCAGAACAGGGCGCTTGAGAAGCGGCGCGGATTGGTCGTGTCGCGCACCGTGAGATAGGCGGTGACGGCGAGGATGAAGCCGATCAGGTAATACAGGTGTTGAATCGTGAGCGTCATGATCAGGCCGCCTTGTAGTCGTTGTTTTCCGTGGTCTCGGCGCTGCCTGCCGAGGCCCGCTCGGCGGCAATTTCCTTCGCCAGCGACTTGTCGAGGCGGTACAGGCGCGTGGCATGGATCACGAACGAGCAGATCGCCGTCGGAATGCCCCAGAGCGCCACGTGGATCGGCTCGACGTTGATGCCGGCCTCGCGCAGGAAGGTGGTCATCAGCACGATGGCGCCGAACGCCACGAAGATGTCCTCACCGAAGAACAGACCGACGTTGTCGGTCGCGGCAGAGAACGCGCGCAGCTTGTCGCGCACCTTGGGCGGCAGCTTGCCGTAGCGGTTTTCGGTGGCACCTTCGGCCATTGGAGCAAGCAGTGGTCGCACCATCTGCGGATGACCACCGAGACTGGTCAGGCCCACGGCGGCGGTGAGCTGGCGAGCGGCCAGATAGACGATGAACAGGCGACCAGCGGTGGCCGACTTGATGCTGCTGATCCAGCGCTGCGCGTGCTGGCGCAGGCCATGGCGTTCGAGCAGGCCGATCACGGCAAGCGGCAGCAGGATGATCAGCGGCAGGTTGCGCGTCTTCACGAATCCCGTGCCGATGGTGGCCAGCACCTTGTCAATCGGAAAGCCGGCCGCCAGCGCCGTGCCGATGGCGGTGACGATCACCACCAGCATCGGGTTGAAGCGCAGCACGAAGCCCGCAATGATGATGGCCACACCAATCAGTGGCCAGAGGTTGACGTCCGTGAGCATGTTGTTTCCTGTGAATGGTTGCGACGGGTTTATCTGATGAAAGTGGTGTTATGGATTTTCAAAATGAGTTATGTGCTGTACAAAATCAATTTGATTGTCTGACAATGTCATATTGTCTTAACACAATGGGCGAATCCGCATAGGTGCAAACCCCAGTCGGGTAACCGTCGGGTCACAAGGGCGCTACGAACCCGTCAGCGTTCGCTGCGCCTGTCTTCCGCATTGGCCTAAACTTGCGCGGATCGCGATCAGAGAAACGATGAGCCCGTCCGCCATGTCAAGCACTACCGAAACCCAGAACCTCACGGACCGCATCGTCGAGCGCCTGCGCGACAAGCTCATCCTCGGCGAATGGGTGCCTGGGCAGCGGCTGTCCGAGGCGGCGCTGTGCGAGAGCCTGGACATCTCGCGCAGCACCGTGCGCGAGGCGTTTCGCGTGCTGACCAAGGAAGGGCTGCTGTCGCACGAGCCGAACAAGGGCGTGTCGGTGGTCGTACCCAGCATCGCGGCCATCATCGACATCTACCGCGTGCGCCGCATGATCGAATGCCAGGCGCTCGCCCAGGGCTACCCGATGCACCCGGCACTTGCGCGCATGCGCGAAGCGGTCAGCAACGCGGTCGCGTTTCGCGAAGGCGGTGACTGGCTGGGCGTGGGCACGGCCAACATGTCGTTTCACAAGGCCGTGGTCGAGCTGGCCGACAGCGAACGGCTCAACGTGATGTTCTCGCACCTGCTTGCCGAACTGCGCGTGGCGTTCGGCCTGATGCAGGACCCGCAGTTTCTGCATGCGCCCTACGTCGACATGAACCTGCAGATTCTGGCTCTGTTCGAGTCGGGCAAACCGGCCGAGGCGGCGCAGGCGCTCAACGACTATCTGGTGCATTCCGAGCGCCTGATCCTCGCGGCCTATGCGCGAAGGCTCGCGGAAAAGGGCATCAAGGGATAATGACCAGCAGCCGGATTCTGCGGCGTCCCGACACCATCGATCTTCCAGCGCACGCATGACCATTCACACCGACGATTTCGCTCCCGCTCCGCAACAGCCGCGCGTGGTTTCCGCCGCGCCCGCATCGCCCCAGGAAGACGCGCTCGAGCGCGCGCTGCGGCCCAAGATGCTGCAGGAATACGTCGGCCAGGCCAAGGCGCGCGAGCAGCTCGAAATCTTCATCGGCGCGGCCCGCAAGCGTTCCGAAGCGCTCGACCACGTGCTGCTGTTCGGCCCGCCGGGTCTGGGCAAGACCACGCTCAGCCACATCATCGCGACCGAGTTGGGCGTGAACCTGCGCCAGACCTCGGGGCCGGTGCTCGAAAAGCCCAAGGACCTCGCCGCGCTGCTGACCAACCTCGAACGCAACGACGTGCTGTTCATCGACGAGATCCACCGGCTCTCGCCCGTGGTCGAAGAAATCCTCTACCCGGCGCTGGAGGACTACCAGATCGACATCATGATCGGCGAAGGACCTGCGGCGCGCTCGATCAAGCTCGACCTGCAACCGTTCACGCTGGTCGGCGCCACGACGCGCGCGGGCATGCTGACCAATCCGCTGCGCGACCGCTTCGGCATCGTCGCGCGGCTCGAGTTCTACACGCCCGACGAACTGGCGCTGATCGTTCGCCGCAGCGCGGGGCTGCTCGGCGCGCCCATCGACGAGGAGGGCGGCTTCGAGATCGCGCGTCGCTCGCGTGGCACGCCGCGCATCGCCAACCGCCTGCTGCGCCGCGTGCGCGACTATGCCGACGTGAAGGGCGACGGGCACATCACGCTCGACATTGCCCAGCGCGCGCTGACCATGCTCGACGTCGATCCGCAGGGCTTTGACGTGATGGACAGAAAGCTGCTTGAAGCCGTGATCCACCGCTTCGATGGCGGTCCGGTCGGGCTCGACAATATTGCGGCGAGCATTGGCGAGGAAAGCGGCACGATCGAAGACGTGATCGAGCCGTATCTGATTCAGCAGGGATACCTGCAGCGCACGCCGCGCGGGCGTGTGGCGACGCTCGCCGCGTTCAGGCATCTGGGCGTGACGCCACCGAGCGCGGCCGGCGGCCTGTTCTGATCGCCCCCTATTCGGACGTGCTCGGGTTCCAGAACGCCTGCATCACGCCGGGCAACTGCCCGATCTGCTGGACCACCTGATCGAGCTCGGCCGCATCCACCGAGGTGGCGTGCAGCACGATTTCGATTTCCGTGTCCTGCGGGCCAAAGGGGTGTTTTTCGACCGAGCGCGCCGGATAGTTCGCGGCCTCGAGCAGCGACAGCATCTTCTCGCGCACGGCGGCCTGCACGCCACTGTTGCAGATGGCGTAGACGTAGTACATGGCCTCGCCCGCTTCCTCGTCGACCGGGCGGCGGTTGATGGTGTTGACCACCGGTCGCAGCAGCGTGTTCGACGCGAGCACGAACACCGTCGCCATGCCGCCCTCGACAATCATGCTCGAACCGCAGCATGCGCCCACGGCGGCCGAGCCCCAGAGCGTGGCCGCGGTGTTCAGCCCGGTGACGTTCGCGCCTTCCTTCATGATCGATCCCGCGCCCAGGAAGCCCACGCCCGAGACCACATAGGCGATCACGCGCGTCGCGCCCTCGGTGCCGTTGAGGCGCAGCGCCAGATCCACGAACACCGCCGCGCCCACGGCCACGAGCGTGTTGGTGCGCAGCCCCGCCGTGCGCTGGCGAATCTGGCGCTCCAGCCCGATCACGCTGCCGAAGACGAAGGCGAAGAAAAGACTGACGAGCGTGTTGAGCGCCGCCACCGTGTTGAGGTTGTGTAGGGCCTGCATGCAACCGGTCTTTCTGCAGAACTGTGGTCTTTGTGATTCTTTTCACTGCCAGCCGTAGCGCCTGATGTAGACCCGCTTGAGCAGCGTTGTCATCACAGCGTAGCAGAGCAATATGACGAACATCCATGGGAAGTAGCTGGCCGGCAGCGCCTGCATCTTGAAGTGGCCGGCCAGCGGCCCCATCGGCAGGAAGATGCCGACCGCCATCACGGCAACGGTCATCAGCATCAATGGCCGCGAGGCTCGGCTCTGAAGGAACGGCAGCTTCGGTGTGCGGATCATGTGCACGATCAGCGTCTGCGTGAGCAGTCCGACGACGAACCAGCCGGACTGGAACAGCGTCTGGTGCTCGGGCGCGTTGGCTTGGAAGACGAACCACATCAGCACGAAGGTGAGCACGTCGAACACCGAGCTGATCGGGCCGAAGAACAGCATGAACCGGCCCAGATCGGCGGGGTTCCAGCGCAGCGGCTTCTTCACGAGTTCCTCGTCCACGTGGTCGAACGGAATCGCGATCTGCGAGATGTCGTACAGCAGGTTCTGCATGAGCAACTGCATCGGCAACATCGGCAGGAACGGGATGAACGCCGAGGCGATCAACACCGAGAACACGTTGCCGAAGTTGGAACTCGCGGTCATGCGGATGTACTTGAGCATGTTGCTGAACGTGCGGCGGCCCTCGATCACGCCTTGCTCCAGCACCATCAGGCTTTTTTCGAGCAGGATGATGTCGGCGGCTTCGCGCGCAATGTCCACCGCGCTGTCCACGCTGATGCCGATATCGGCGGCGCGCAGCGCGGGTGCATCGTTGATGCCGTCGCCCATGAAGCCGGTGATGTGCCCGTTCATGCGCAGCGCGCGCACGATGCGTTCCTTGTGCAGCGGCGCGAGCTTGGCGAACAGCGCGTGGCGCTCCACGGCGCTGCGCAGCGCAGCCTCGTCCATGGCCTCGATGTCGCTTCCGAGCAGCACCGTCTGCACGGACAGGCCCACGTCGCGGCAGACCTTGCGCGCCACGAGTTCGCTGTCGCCCGTGAGCACCTTCACGGCCACACCATGTTCGTGCAATGCGGCAATCGCGGCGGCGGCGGATTCCTTGGGCGGATCGAGGAAGGCCACGTAGCCGATCAGCGTGAGCGCCGATTCGTCGGCGATGGTGTAGCTCGTCCTGTCGGGGGCACTTCCTTCATCGCCACGGCCACGACGCGCAGGCCCTCGGCGTTGAGCCGCTCGGTCACGGCGAGCACCTGCTGCCTGCGCTCGGATGTGAGCGGCAGTACTTGATTGCCATCGCGCATGTGGGTGCAGCACTCCAGGATTTCCTCGAGCGCGCCCTTGCAGATCAATTCGTGATGGTGATTGCGCTCGGCCACCACCACCGACATGCGGCGGCGCTGGAAGTCGAAGGGAATCTCGTCGACCTTGCGGTAGTCCTCCGACACGCGCAGGGCCGTGTGCAGTTCCACATGTTCCAGCACCGCGCGGTCGAGCAGATTCTTCAGACCCGTCTGATGAAAGCTGTTGAGGTAGGCGAACTGCAACACATCGTCGCTGTCGCGGCCCATGACATCGGTGTGGCGTTCCAGTGCGATCCGGTCCTGCGTGAGCGTGCCGGTCTTGTCGGTGCACAGCACGTCCATCGCGCCGAAATTCTGGATCGCGTCGAGGCGCTTGACCACCACTTTCTGGCGCGACAGCGATACCGCTCCCTTGGCGAGCGTGGAGGTCACGATCATCGGCAGCATCTCGGGCGTGAGACCCACGGCCACGGAGAGTGCGAACAGGAACGCCTCGGTCCAGTCGCCCTTGGTGTAGCCGTTGATGAACAGCACGATAGGCACCATGATTGCCGCAAAGCGGATGAGCAGCCAGCTCACGCTGTTCACACCGTTCTCGAACGCCGTGGGTGCGCGGTCGGTACCGGTCACGCGCGTGGCGATGGTGCCGAAATAGGTGCGATTGCCGGTTGCCAGCACGAGCGCAAGCGCCGAGCCCGAGACCACATTCGTGCCCATGAAGAGCAGATTGCCCGCATCGAGCAGCGTGCCCGCATCGGCAATCGCGGCGCTCGCCTGCGGCTGCTTTTCGACGGGCAGCGATTCGCCCGTCATCGCGGCCTGGCTCACGAACAGGTCCTTGGCGCTGAGCACGCGGCAATCGGCGGGAATCATGTCACCTGCGGACAGCGCGACGAGATCGCCGGGCACCAGTTCGCGCAGCGGCAGCTCCTGCTGCACGGCGTGTGCGCCGAAGCCGCTCGCCACCGGGTCGGCGTTGCGTATCGATGGCGCTGCATGCGCTTGTTTGCGCAGCACCGTGGCCCGGTTGCTCACGAGCGCCTGAAGACGCGCGGCGGCGCGGCTGGAGCGGCCCTCCTGCACGAAGCGCAGCAGCGTGGAGAGCGCCACCATGCTGCCGATCACGATTGTGGCCTGCACGTCCTCGGTGGCGTAGGAGACCACGGCCAGGAGCGTGAGCAGCAGGTTGAACGGGTTCTTGTAGCACTGCCACAGATGCTGCAGCGGCGACAGCGGCTGTTCATGCTCGACCTCGTTGGGACCGACCCGCGCGAGCACAGCCTGTGCCTGTTCGGTGGTGAGACCATCCTCGCTTGATTGCAGCGATGCGATTGCGTTGGCGGCATCGCCATGCGATGCGCGCAGCAGGTCGCGGGTCAGCTCGGGCGGTGCGGCGCGAGTCTGGGTCGCACCATCGCCGGTGGGAATGGCGCGGCGTGTGAAGAGGCCGCCCACGCGGCGGCGGCGCAGGAACGCGCGGAAGAGGTTGCTGAGAATCTGCATGGCACGCTCTTCGTGTTCATGGGCGCGTGGCCTTGAGTCGTGCGGGCCGCAGCCAGCTCGTCAGTCGGCGGATCAACGAGCGCCTGGCTTCGCGCTTGAGCACTGCATGCCAGAGATCGCGCTGCGGCTGCGAGAGTTCGCGGTACAGCGACGCGCGCTTCTTGGCGTTGAGCAGCCTGAGGGCGCGCACCTGTTCGGCGGCGCTCAGGTCGGCGAGCGTCCGGGCAAAGTGCCGGTTGCCCAGGTGATTGAGAAGTTGGCTCAGCAGATCGGCGCGGTCGTGCTTGATGGTGGCGAGCAGTGCGCTGTGGCGCATCTGTCCGATGCGTGCTTCGCGGGCGGTGTGAACGAGGCCTTGGTTCAGGTGTTGCATGGGTGCTCCTTGGGGCCAGGCCGAAAGGAGCTTCGCACTAGCTCCGCAAGGAAGGTGAGTGCGCGCGCAACCGGTCGGCCTGACCGGAAAATTTCAAAGAAGGAATCGAAGCGCTGCCCGAGGTGCGGGCAGCGCTGGCGGGCCAGGGTCGGGATCCATGGAGGGCTCCTTGTCTATCGAGGTGAAAAATCAGCGCACGCGGCGCGACTGCATCGACAGAAAGCTGCGGATGCGGTGCGTGGGCCAGGTGGTGAGCGTGTCCAGCGCCATCACCTGTTGCTCAAGCGGTGCCTGCGAAGGCTCATGCGACGCGACGTTGGATGCGGCGCGGGTTGCGCCGGCATCGGCCATGGCGGTCGCGATGCGGTCGCGGCTTTGCCGGATAGAGCGGATGAAAAAGGTCTTCATGGCGTTCTCCTTCGGTAAGGTAAGAAACAGCCACGTCAGACGGCACGGGTCAATCGATGCGCCGCTGCCCAAGGGCAATCCGGTGCATCGCAGTGAACGATGCGCAAACGAAAACCATGGATCGGCCACGACGCGCATGCGCGAAACAGCGCGTCGAAATGACGATATGGAAAGCCTGCGCGATGAACGCCGAGCGCCGCAATGCATTGAACGGTTCTGGTGCCGATTGACGGCTCCCGTTCAAGCGGGGAGTCTGTCAGTCGGCCAGCAACGCTGCCATTGCGGCGAGCGATAAATCACTGGTTGAACTGGCACTGTCCACGTGGGGACTCCTGTAATTGCGAAGCCCGCATTATCGGCCGCGAGGGGTATCGGGGTCAACCCTTAGAGCCTCTGCGGCAGTGGGTTTTTAAGGGCTCCTGTGGGCCGTGAGTCCATGCACGATCAGCGTCTGTGCGGCGAAGTAGCTTGCCAGAACCCAGAACAAGGCATGCGGCACCGGCTGCACGAATCGGTCGATGGCGAGGATCGTGTCGCTTGCCATGAAGAAGCTCGCGCCGACTGCCACGCGCAGCGCACCGGGTGATTGCATCTCTCGCGAGCGCCCCCAGGCCTGTGCGGCCATCAGCGCGATCACACCGACGTAGACCGCAACCGGAATGCGCAACTCCGCAGGCAGCCCGCCATGCCACAGAAACCCATACATGCCCACGCCCAGCGCGAGCGTGACAACCAATGCGCGCCGGTCGGCAAACCACCGCATGCCGCGCTTCAACACGACGATGTAGGCGATGTGCGCGAGCAGAAAACTCACGAGCCCGGGCAGGAACATCGCGGGCGAGGCGAACATCAGGCACACGTCACCGACGAGTGACCATTGCAGCGCCACCAGCAGCCAGCGCAGCGAGTAGGGCCGCGCGTGGCCCGCGCCGTCCAAGGGCGCGGCACGCTGTGCGCTCAATACCTGCGCACAGGCGAGCAGCATGACGGCGGGCTTGAAGACCATGTGCCAGTCGCTGAGGCCGAGCGCGCCGGTGGCGGTGGCGAGTGCCGCGCAATCGATCATCAGCGCCAGCCACACGCCGATGCGGCCCTGCAGACATGCGCCGAGCACCCATTGACCGGTCGTGAGCGCAGCGAACCAGACCAGGTTGTGTGCAAGCGGCGCTCGATCGGCATTCCACAAAAACAGCGCCGCACCCGCAATCAGCGCAGCGAATTGGATACAGGCAAACCACGTCACGCCGCGCGAGAGCGCGGGCTCGAACAGTACGCGATGCTCGTCGAGCACGAACGCCGGTTTGGGAAAGCGTGCCGCCACGTCGGCGGGCCGCCAGCCCGGCGGCTTGAGCCACACGCGCAGCTTGTCGGCGACGCCGCGCGTGTGCCAACTGTCGTGTGCAAGCTGGCTGTAGATCGAGGCATTGGCCCACAGCGGGTCCCAGCTTTTGAGCAGGCCGCGCGTGCCGTAGACACAGGGTTCGCGGTCGTCCTCTTCCTTGAACGTGCCGAACATGCGATCCCAGATGATCAGGATGCCGCCATAGTTCCGGTCGAGATATGGATCGTTGACCGCATGGTGCACGCGGTGATTGCTGGGCGCGCAGAACCAGCGGTCGAACCAGCCGAGACGTCGCACCTGTTCCGTATGCACCCAGAACTGGTAGAGCAGATCGATGAGCCCGACGACCACGAACACCAGCGGCGGCACGCCCGCGAGCGCCATCGGCAGATAGAACAGCCACGACAGCAGCGCGTAGCTGCCCGGCTGCCGCAGCGCGGTGGAGAGGTTGTATTGCTGGCTCTGGTGATGCACCACATGCGCCGCCCACAGCACGCCGACCTCGTGGCCAAGGCGGTGGTTCCAGTAGTAGAGAAAATCGTAGAACAGCAACGCAATCAGCCAGCCGGGAATGCTCGTCCAGAACGCGTCGGCGCGCACCAGCGCAACATGCTCGAACACCGCCGTGTAGATGCCCACCGTGAGCAGCTTGGTGAACACCGCGCTGGTCTGGCTCATGAGGCCAAGACTCATCGAGCTCAGCGCGTCCGCGAGCCGATAGGGATGGACCTTGCGGCGTGCGCTGATGATCCATTCGACGGCAATCAGCGCGAAAAACACCGGTGTGGCGAGAACGATGACCTGACTGGGAGAGAGCATGGGCGTGATTGTCGATGGCCCGATTCGGCGCGACACTGGCGTCTACCCTGAATCCCGCATGCGCAGCAGGGCAAACGTCCACCCATGAATGTCATCGAGGCTTTGGTATAAATCCCCCATAAGTCATTGCCAACAACCACCGTCAGGGAACGGAGAAGGTCGTACGTGCTCACCAGTGAAGCCGAAGTTTTGGGGCTTTCCCCGGATGCTTCCTCAACCAAGGCCGCGCAAGGTCTGAAGTCTCCCGCCCAATGGCCGACGCTCGGCTGCGACGACTCGGCGGTCTGGGGCGAATGCCAGGGCAGCGGCAGCAAGCCCTATCAAACGCAGGTGGACCTGAGCGGTCCGTCGTTCAAATGCAGTTGCCCGAGCCGCAAGTTTCCGTGCAAGCACGGGCTGGCCCTGTTGCTGCTGCGCACGGCGGGGAAGGTCGCCACGTCCGACACACGGCCCGAGTGGGTCAGCGAGTGGCTTCATTCGCGACGTGACCGCGCGGACAAGAAGGAAGCCAAGGCCGCCGCAGTAGCCACAACTCTGCCCGATCCCGAAGGGGCCGCCAAGCGCCAGGCTAAGCGCTGGAGCCGCGTGGACGGAGGTCTTGCGGAACTGTCGCTGTGGATGCAGGACATGCTGCGTCAGGGCCTCGCCACGCTGAACCTTGGCGAGCAGGCCACCCGCCAGACCTGGCAGAACCTTGCGGCACGATTGGTGGACGCGCAGGCTCCGGGCATGGCGGCGCGCGTCATGCAATTGCTCGACGTCGCCGGTCCGCGCGACGATTGGCCCGCGCTGGTTCTCGCGCATCTCGGGCAATGGCAATTGCTGCTTGATGCCGCGGCACGGCGCGATCAACTGCCGCCTGCGATGCTCGATGACCTGATGAGCGCGATCGGCTGGAATCAGGACAAGGCGGAGCTACTGGCCGCGACACCTGCCGTCACCGACCGCTGGCTGGTGCTGGGCGGCAGCCAGATCGAGGGCCAGGGGCGGCTCGTGGAGCGCCGCATGTGGCTCTGGGGCGAGCAGACGCAGCGCTTTGCGCTGTTGCAGGACTATGCCCACGGCGGGCGTGGCTACGAGCGCGCCTGGATCGCAGGCCGCAGCTACGCCGCGAGCCTGCATTTCTATCCGGGAGGCGCGCCGTTGCGCGCGATGGCCGCCGATGACAGCCAATTGCTCGACGCCGGTCATGCGCGTGCCGAAAGCCTGCTGGCCCACGGCGAAGCCGCGCAGAGCTGGCGCGATCTGGCCGAGCGGCTGGCCGGCAATCCGTTTCAGAGTCTCCAGCCACTGATGCTGCGAGATGTGAGCATTCACCGCGTGGAGGGCAGGCACTGGATCGCGACGACCACGGAGGGCGTGGTGCGGCGCATGTTGCGGCTCGATCTGCCGGAAGCCGAGGGCTGGGCGTTGCTCGCGGCGAGTGGTGGGCGGCCGGTGCTGGCGATGGGCGAATGGAGTGACGAGCGCTGGCGCCTGCTTGGCGTGTGGAATGCGGTTGCGGCAGGGGACGCTGCGTCACTGCTCTGGTCCTTGCCGGGAGAGGTGCAATGAGTGAGGAAATGCGGCTCGACGAACAGGCCCTGATGCAACAGGCGCTGGTGGGCACGCAGCGGCTGGAGGCCTTTGATCCGCAATGGCCCGATGCCTTGCTGGCGCTGCTGCGCGATGCGAACGAGGCCGCACCGGCACCCAAGGGTGCGCATCGCGCGAGTGTGCAACTGCTGCGCGCTGCGGGTGCGGCGGGATTGCTTGGGCGCGCGGGCCATCTGCCAGCCGCATGCGGCACGGCGCCGGATCTATCGGTCGCGCCCGATGACGCGCTCGCCGCGCCCACCGACGCCAGCGTGATCGAAGCCCTGAGTGCGGCGCTGCGCGAGGGCTCCGCAGACCTGATCTGTCAGAGCTGGAATCTGCTTGCGCGTGCGGGCCTGCGGCTGCCGTTCACGCTGTTGCCTGCGGCGCTCGATGCGGGCGCGCGCAGCACCGCGCTGCGCGAAGACCTGCTGGCGGTGCTGGGGCACGCGGCCTGTGGCTCGCTGAGCAGAATCCCGCGTGGAAATATGCGGCGGGCGCGGACCAGCAGGCCGATCCCGAGAAGCTCTGGCTCGAAGGTGCGTTCGAGCAGCGCCTGGCCGTGCTGCGCAACGAGCGCGCGCGGAGTCCGGCGGCAGCGCGCGAACGCTTCGAAGCCGCGCTCAAGGAGCTTGGCGCGAAGGAGCGTCTGGCGATGCTCGAAGTGCTGAATGAACGCCTGTCGATGGACGACGAGGCGCTGCTCGAGCGACTGCTCACCGACCGCAGCGGCGAGGTGCGACAACTGGCGGCAGAGCAACTCTCGGCCTTGCCCGAAAGCGCGCATGCGCAACGCGTGATCGCCTGGGTCGAGCCACTGCTCAGGCGCGACGGAGAGAAGGCTGGCTGGACCATCGAACCGCCCGAGAAGGAAAACGCCGACTGGCCGCGCGATGGCATCGCCATCAAGCCCCATGGTTTCTTCAAGGGCGGCGAGCGGGCGTGGTGGCTGTACCAGCTCACGCGCATGACCCCGCCTGACTGGTGGACCCGTCATCTCGACATGACGCCCGAGGCGCTTTTTGCATGGACCGGCAAGACCGAGTGGCAGCGCCCGATCCGGGACGGCTTGCTCGAAGCCGCCGCGCGCGCGCCGGGTCGCGACTGGCTGCAGTTGCTGACCTCGATGCAGGGAAACCCGCACGCGCGCGAAAGCCTCAACGTGCTGCTGAACGCGATGACGCAGACCGAGCGCGAGGCCTACTGGCAACAGCGCCTGGAGGCCGCGCCGAAGCTCGTGTTCGAGCTGCTGGTGCGCATGGGCGAGCTGATGCGGCCAGCCGATCATCTGCACCGCACGCTGTCCGATGCGCTCGTGGTCGCCATCGCGCAGACCCACGACCAGACGGCCACAAATCGGGACTGGAGCGTTCGCCATACGCTCTCGCAGGCCCTGGTCAGCGCCGCGCTGTGGCTGGCTCCGCAAAGCCTGCCCGGATTGCTGGCCATCATCGACAAGGCGAGCAGCGCGGTGAACGCGGCCGATGCGCAGGCACAGGCCCAAAGCTATGACCAAGTCTGGCAGCGCGTGCGCACGATTGCGGGCATACGCCAGACGCTTTGCGCAATTTCAACGTAGTCCATCCATCCTTTCTTCCATCCATCCATTTGCCCACAGAGAGCTTCACACCATGAGCCAGGTTCTTCGCCAACATGCAGAGCAACAATTCGCGCACGAGCTGGACGCGCTGTCGCAGGTCGATGACCGCGCGCGTCCGCCCAACTGGAAACTCTCGCCCTGGGCCGTGCTGCAATACCTGATGGGTGGAACGCTGCAAAACGGCGTCGAGATTTCACCGAAGTACATCGGCAATGCACGGCTGATGGAGATCGCGGTGGCGACGCTCGCCACCGACCGCGCGCTGCTGCTCTATGGCGTGCCGGGTACGGCCAAATCATGGGTGTCGGAGCATCTCGCGGCGGCGGTGAGCGGTGACTCCACGCTGCTGGTGCAGGGCACGGCAGGAACGAGCGAGGAGCAGTTGCGATACGGCTGGAACTACGCGCAGTTGCTCGCGCACGGCCCCTCGGAAAAGGCGCTGATTCCGAGCCCCATGGTCAATGCGATGAAGCGCGGCCAGATCGCTCGCATCGAGGAACTCACGCGCATTCCCGCCGACGTGCAGGACACGCTGATCACCGTGCTGTCGGAAAAGACGCTGCCCGTGCCGGAGCTTGAAAGCGAGGTGCAGGCGGTCCAGGGCTTCTCGGTGATCGCCACCGCGAACAATCGCGACAAGGGCGTGAACGAGTTGTCCAGCGCGCTCAAGCGCCGCTTCAACACGGTGGTGTTGCCGGTGCCCGCGAGCGAGGCAGAGGAGGTGCAGATCGTGATGAAACGCGTGGGCGAGATGGGCCGCGCGCTCGCGCTGCCCGCCGAGCCACCGGCGCTGGAGGAAATCAGGCGCGTGGTGCAGATCTTCCGCGAGCTGCGTAGCGGCCAGACCGAGGACGGCAAGAGCGTGCGCGTTAAGTCGCCCACGTCCACACTTTCCACGGCGGAAGCAATCTCGGTGATCAACAGCGGCATGGCGCTGGCCGGGCACTTTGGCGATGGCGTGATGCGTGCGGGCGACGTGGCTTCGGGGCTGCTCGGCGCGGTGGTCAAGGACCCGGTGCAGGACACTGTGGTGTGGAAGGAGTATCTCGAGACCGTGGTGAAGGAGCGCGCGGAATGGAAGGACCTGTATCGCGCCTGCCGCGAGCAGATCTGAGCCCGCCTTTTCCCGTCCCGATGGTTCTTCACACATGAGTTGACGCATGGCCGAATCCAGTTTGCCGTTTCATTTCTTTGGCATTCGCCACCACGGGCCCGGCAGCGCGCGCAGCCTGCTCGGGGCGCTGGAGGCGCTGCAACCCGACGCGCTGCTGATCGAAGGCCCAGCCGAATGCGAGACGCTGCTGCCCGCGGTCGCCGAGCAGCAATTGCAGCCGCCGGTCGCGATGCTGGTCTACAGCCAGGACGAGCCGAGTCGCGCCTCGTTCTTCCCGCTCGCCGAGTTCTCGCCCGAATGGGTTGCGATGCGCTGGGCCGTGCAGCGCGGGCTACCGGTGCGCTTCATGGACCTGCCGCAGGCCACCGAAATGGCGCTCGACAAGGAGGCGCAAGCCTCGCGCGAAGCCGAGCTGGCCGAGCCGGAAAAAAACGAAACGGCAGCGCCGCCGGAAGATGTGGCCGAGGGCGATGAAGCCGTCCTGGCCGGGTCCGGAGCGCCGCACCCCGATCAGCGCTACGCGCGTGATCCGCTCGATGCGCTGGCCGAGGCGGCGGGCTTTGCCGACGGCGAAACATGGTGGAACCGGCTGGTGGAGGAGCGCGGCGGCGACAGTGCGGTGTTCGAGGCCGTGGGCATGGCGATGACGGCCTTGCGCGAGGAACTTCCCAACGGCCTGCGCGGTGAAAGATACGCGCTGCGCGAGGAGCGCCGCGAGGCCACGATGCGCCAGACGATGCGCGAAGCCGCGAGGGCCGGATTCCAGCGCATCGCGGTGATCTGCGGCGCTTGGCATGTGCCCGCGCTACAGGCAGCCACGACGGCGAAGGCCGATGCGGCCACGCTCAAGGGACTTCCCAGGCTCAAGGTGCAGGCCACGTGGGCGCCCTGGACGCATCGCAATCTCGCAAGCGCCAGCGGCTACGGCGCGGGTGTGGACTCCCCCGGCTGGTATGCGCACTTGTGGCGCACGAACGCGCTGGCCGACCCAACGGACACCGAACCGGGCCCGCGCTTCATCCGGCCGAGCCGCGCGGCGGCCTGGCTTGCGCGCGTGGCGCAGCTGCTGCGCAGCCATGATCTCGATTGCTCGAGCGCCCACATCATCGAGGCCACGCGACTGGCCGAAGGTCTTGCGGCGCTGCGCGCGCAGACCGAACCGGGACTGCCCGAACTGCACGAGGCGGTGCGCACCGTCATCTGCATGGGCGAGTCCGCGCCGCTCCGGTTGATCCAGGACGCGCTGGTGATCGGCGACGTGCTGGGCAGCGTCCCGCCCGACGTGCCGCTGGTGCCCCTGCAGCGCGATCTGGAGCAGCAGCAGAAGACCCTGCGCCTGAAGCCCGAGGCGGCATCGAAGATCGTCGCGCTCGACCTGCGCAAGGACACCGATCTCGCACGCAGCCACCTGCTGCATCGGCTGCGCCTGCTCGGCATTCACTGGGGCACGCGCGCTGCCGACCAACAGCGTAACCGCGGCACCTTCCGCGAGAGCTGGGATCTGCAATGGCAGCCGGAACTCGTGGTCAGGCTGATCGAGTCAAGCCGTTTCGGATCGACGGTGGAGACGGCGGCGGCCACGCGCGTGCTGCAGTCGCTCACACCGCAGACCACATTGCCCGAAATCGCCGAGGCCATCGACGATGCGCTGCTCGCGCAATTGCCGCCGTTGGTCGAACGGCTCATGAACGAGGTCTCGGCACGCGCCGCGATCACCGGCGATGTGCAACAACTGCTGCGCGCGTTGCCCGCGCTCGCCAACGTCTACCGCTACGGCAGCGTGCGGCAGACCGACAGCACGCTGCTGGCCGGCGTGATCGACCAACTGGTGCTGCGCGCGGCGATTGGCCTGCCGAATGCCTGCCTGTCGCTGGACGAAGAGGCGGCCCGAGGCGTGCAGAAGCTGGCGCTGCTGGCCGACGATGCCATCGGCCTGCGCGACTTTGCGGAAACCACCGAGGCCTGGCAACGCGCCCTGCAGGTGATGGCCGAGGCCGATACCTGCGCCGCGCTGCTGCGTGGCATGGCGACGCGCCTGCTGCTCGACGCGAAGATCTGGGACGAGCAGCGCATCGGCCAGCAGTTCGCGCACAACCTGTCGCTCGGCGTTGCTCCGGTCGATGCGGCCGCGTGGCTAGAGGGTTTTCTCAACCGCCAGGCGCTGGTGCTGCTGCACGACGATGCGATCTGGGGCGCGGTCGATGCGTGGCTCGCGCAGTTGGGCGAGGCGCAGTTCCTGCAGGTGCTGCCGCTGGTTCGCCGCAGCTTTGCGGACTTCAGCCGCGCCGAACGCCAGCAACTGGGCTCGCGCGCGGTGCGTGGCCAGTCCAGCGGCGCTGGCGCGGCGGCGGTCGTCGGTCCCACCGGCGCAGGCACTGGCGGCGCCACCGCGCTCGACGCCAAACGCGCCTCACTGGTGCTGCCGACGCTGCGCACGCTCTGGGGCGTGGCCTCCGAGCGCTGAATGAAAGGAACGTGACCCCATGGCACGCACAAAAAAGACCGATCAGTCCGACGCGAGCGCAGAGCCGCTCACCAGACTCGAAGACCTGCCGCCCACAGACCGTTTGCAGCGCTGGCGTCTGGTGCTCGGAGAGCCTGCCGACGCAAGTTGCGGCGCGCTTGCGGGCGGCATTCGCGATGTCGATCAGGCGTTGGCCGCGCTCTACGAGCAGCCACAGCGCGAGGACGGCCCGCGTCGCGGCGGACTCGGCAATTCCTCGCCCAACGTCTCGCGCTGGCTCGGTGACATCCGCCGGTATTTCCCGAGTTCGGTCGTGCAGGTCATGCAGCGCGATGCGATGGAGCGGCTGAATCTTCGCCAGCTCATGCTCCAGCCCGAAATGCTCGAGAGCGTGCAGGCCGACGTCCACCTGGTGGCGGACCTGATTTCGCTCTCGAGCGTGATTCCCCAAAGCACCAAGGCCACCGCTCGTGCGGTGGTGCAGAAGGTCGTGGATGAACTCATGCGAAAACTCGAAGAGCCGATGCGCAGCGCGGTCAGTGGCGCGCTCGACCGCAGCCAGCGCAACCGCCGTCCACGCCATTCCGAGATCGACTGGCACCGCACGATCCGCGCGAACCTGCGCCACTGGCAACCCGAATACCGCACCATCGTGCCCGAGACGCTGATCGGCTACGGTCGCAAGTCACGCAAGCCGCAGCGCGAGGTGGTGCTGTGCATCGACCAGAGTGGCTCGATGGCGAACTCGGTCGTCTATTCCAGCATCTTCGGCGCGGTGATGGCCAGCCTGCCCGCAGTGGCGACCAAGATGGTGGTGTTCGACACGGCGGTGGTCGACATGACGGAAAAGCTCGACGATCCGGTCGAGGTGCTGTTCGGCGTGCAGCTTGGCGGCGGCACCGACATCAATGGCGCGGTCGGCTATTGCCAGAGCCTGATCCGTGAGCCGCGCAACACGATTCTGGTGCTGATCTCCGACCTCTACGAAGGCGGCGTGGAAGCAGGGCTTTTGCGCCGCGCCCACGAACTCGTGGAATCGGGCGTGCAGTTCATCACACTGCTCGCGCTCAGCGACGAAGGCGCGTCAGCCTACGACGCGCAACTCGCCAGCAAACTCGCCGCGCTCGGCGTGCCCTCGTTCGCCTGCACGCCGGACGCCTTTCCGCAGCTCATGGCGGCCGCGATCCGGCGCGACGACATCGGCGCATGGGCGGCAACGCAGGGGATCAAGACCAGTCGGCCTGCGTAATTGGCTCAACTTGGACTCGCGGTGTTCCAGCACATCGGCTGAAGCTCAAACTAAAAGGTCTGAGTCTGGTGCAGTACCGAACTCAGACCTTGAGCCTCTAAATTTCAACTGTCCAACTTCTTGAGGTCAGTTCAATTGGGGCTGTTCATGCAACCCACGGGGTCGCGCAACCTGATTCCCGTGCGTTGTGTGAACAGGCTTTAGGCTGGTTTTTATTTAGTTCGCATGTCATTCGCATATCGACTACTTGCGTGGCCATGTGGAAAGTGTGCGCTGAATACGATTGCAATATGATTGCACTCGGCTCTGCGTGACCGATTCAGCTTTATAGAGCGATAACATACTAAAACGGCATTGGGGGCGCAAGTCCCCAATAGTGCGGTTTTCAATACTCGTCTAACCGGTTGCCAAAGCAACAGACGGTCCACCCACCATGGCGAGCCCAGCGATGTGATTGCCAAAGCATGCCGCAGGTTCTGGAGTCGAGGCTTGATTGGCCCTAGGTCGGTGGCATGGTCATATGCAACTCCGGGAGCCCAGACGCGATCAAACCACCCCTTGAGCATTGCTGGAAAGCCAAACCACCAAGTGGGAAAAATTAGTACCAGCATTTCAGCAGATAGCAAGCGATCAATCTGCCCTTGGGTTGCAGTAGCATCGAACTCAGGACTGTAGTAGCTTTGCCGTTCTTTGGTAGTCAGTGCCGGTGAAAAACGGGACTCGTAGAGATCCTCGACAATCACTTCATGACCTTTGGCATTCAAAGCAGCAATGGCAAACTGAGCCAAGCTATGACACAAACTGTCAGTAACAGGATGAGCGATTACGACGAGACATTTCATAACGATGACAACCTTACAGACAGTCAGCTACCGGCATGGCGCATGCGTAAGGCGAATCGTCCGTCAATGACACGTTGGTGCCCTCACGCCAAGTGATCGTCTCAAACGCCTGCTGCGGCAAGGACAGGACCAGCGCTTTGATACTCACTGGTGGTACCGGTCAAAGCCTTGATTTTTATGACGCAGTAAGACTAGCGCAACGCGCCCCGCGCATCCACACGAACCAGACTTTCCACGAATCCGTGTTTGAGTCCGCCGCGCACGCCGATCATGTAGTCGTGCAGGTTGACCGTGGGGTCGCAGTGTCCGGGATCAGCCAGACGGTGCTGCCGAGCGCGGGCACCCAGTGGTCGGGGTTGTCGGGGTGGAGCAGGCCGTGTTCGTCGCCGCCGTTGGCGAATGTCAGTTGCGTTGAATCATCGGTCGCATGAACCGTGGGCAGCCCCGAGTCGATGGCGTGGCTCTTGTGGCCCGCGTCGCAGACGGCGTGCCGGTCATCGGCCGAGATCACCTGTGCCTTGATGAACAGGGCGTGTTCGAATGCGGGTTGCGCCGGGTCGCGTTCGTTCTGCGCGTAGTCCGCGTCCATGAATAAAAACGAACCCGCCTGTAGCTCGCCGTAGACGCCGCTTGCGGCCTCGTGGATCAGCGTGCCGGTGCCCGAGCCGGTGACGAGATGCACTTGCAGGCCCGATTGGACGATCAGCCTGCGTGTGCGCTCGACCGCCTCGATGACCTGTGCAATCGCCTGACGCCGCTCCGCGATGCTGCGAAAGTGCTGAGCGCGGCCGTGATATGCATGCAGGCCCGCAAAGCGCAATGACGCGTGTTCCGTGATGGCCTGGGCCAGCGCCACCGCGGGCTCGCCGGGCGCTACGCCGCAGCGTCCATGGCCGACGTCGATGTCCACGAACACGTCGATGATGTCGTTGCCCGCCAGGTCGCGAAGCGAACGCGCCAGCAGCTCGACGCCGATTTCCGAATCGACCGCGATGGCGAGTCTGCCGCCGCGCGCGTTGAGTTGCTGTGCAAGCTGGGCCACGCGGCGCAGCTTGGACGGCGCGATGATCTCGTTGCTGATGTAGAGGTTGTTCACGCCGAGCGAGGCCAGCACTTCGGCCTCGGAGAGCTTTTGCACGCAGTGGCCGATGGCACCGGCCTGCTCCAGCAGCAGCGCAATGTCGGCGCTCTTGTGCAGCTTGGCGTGTGGACGCCAGCGCACGCGGTGCTTGCGCGTGAATTCGGCCATGCGCTGGATGTTGCGATCCATGGCGTCAAGGTCGATGACGAGGGCCGGCGTCTCGATCTGGTCTACCGATTTGCCTTGCAGTTGCTGCAGGTACTCAGGAATGGATTTCATCGCGGCTTTGCTGATTCAGATGTCCGGTGTCGGCCCAGCCCACGAGCGTGAGGCCGCTGTCGGGGGTCCAGAGCAGGCGGTTGATGGCTGCGTTGGTCAGCTCCCAGGTGCGCGGCGCGCGCAGGTCGAGCTTGGTGGCGAGCCGGTACAGCACGTCCATCACGCCGCCGTGCGCGACGAGCACGATCTGTTCATCGGGGTGCCGGCTTGCCAGCTCGTTGACGGTTTTGTCGATGCGCTCGCGCAGCATGCTGAGCGACTCTCCGCCGCCCGCGGGGCTGAACTCGGGATCGCGTTTGCGCCAGCGCAGCGCGTCTTCGGGCGATTCGGCTTCGATCTGGGCGAAGGTGCGTCCCTGAAAATCGCCGAAGCTGCGCTCGCGCAGTTGCTCGTTCGCGATCAGCGGTGCGCCCGTGCGTTGGGCAATCGCCTGCGCCGTGGCAAAGGCACGCAGCAGATCGCTGCTGTAGACGGCATCGACGCTTTCATGGGCGAGCGCGTTGGCGGCTTGCTGCGCCTGCCATTCACCCATGTCGTTGAGCGGAATGTCGAGATGGCCCTGAATACGGGTGTCCACATTCCAGGCGGTTTCTCCGTGGCGAATGGCGATGATGCGGGTGGCGTGCATGCGGATGGGAAACGGTTGTCGTAGGGGCTGGCGCAGAAAACAAGAAAGGGTGACTTGCCGGTGGCACCGTAGCGCCGCGCGAATCAAAAAAAGCCGATGCGGTCGGGTGGGACTGCATCGGCTCCTGGCACATGCAAAAGAATCAAAGCAGCGACTTGGCGTTGTCGAGCACGAAGTCGCAGGCTTTTTCCTTGATGCTGCCCTTGACCTTGTCGAGGCTGAAGGTCTTGCCGTCCTTGCCGGTCACCATGCCGGAGAGGCCGCTCAGATAGCCTTCGTCCTTGGGTTCTTCCTTTGGGCCGAGGCCGATTTTCCCGAGCAGTTGGTCCTTGACGGCCGCCGCCTTGTCCGCGTTCAGGTAGTTGTTCTTCATGCAGTAGGTGATCACGCCTGCCGCGTTGGTTGCCGTGCCGGAGCCTGACAGTCCGAGCGAAGAAAGCGCCGCCGAATCGCCCGCGCTGCCCATCGCGCCCTTGAGCGCATCGCCGTAACCGGCCGCGTGCGCGTTGAAGGCCGCGCCGACGAGCAGGGCGCAAAGCAGTGCGGAAGATGCGATGTGGTTCTTCTTCTTCATCCGAAGGTCCTTTGAGAAACGGTTGGAGCGGTGGTCAATGGTTGAAGTGGGCGTCAAGCCCTTGCCAGCTGGATCGCCGGTCATATTGCATTGACCTTAGCACGATGAAATGCGCGCAAATGTTGAACTTTGCAAATTGATGTTGGTCAAGATGTTGCGGAATGTTCGCTTGCTGCTTGCCGCCAGAGCGGTCAGCGCGCGGCAGGCGCCGGTGCTGGCGCTGGTGCCGAAGTCGACACCGAGCCTGCTGCGGGCACGGGTCGGGTGGTCTGCTTGTCCACCAGGGTTCTCAACACGCGTGTGCCTTGCGGCGGCGTCGGGAAGCCCGCCAGTGCCTGGTTGAACAGCACGCCGTAGATGGCGGGGTCGTCGGTCCAGACATCTTCATACACGGCGGACGTTTCATACACGATTTTCTGCGTGCTGGCGTCGCGCAGGATCAGGCTGACCTTGCGGTGGTAGAGCGGCGTCGGCGTGTCCATCATCCACGCGCCGCCCATGCCGACTCCCCAACCGCCGCCGCGTCCGAAACCAAAGCCCATGCGGCCATAGAACGGAGCGCCTCCCCAGTAGGGGTAGCCATAGGCCGGGCCCCAGTACGGATTCGGCACGAAACCGGCCTCGGCGCCGAGTTGCAGCACCAGAGTGGCGTTGCTGTCGTCGCGCTGTAGCCCGAAGTTGGCGAGCGCCTGCTGAGCCTGCGATTCGATGGCGTCAAAGCGCACCGCATTGGCGGCCTGCGAGGGCAGGCGCTCGAGCCGATAGGTGGGCGGGCTGGGCAGTGCCGAGAGAGTGGAGTAGCTGTTCACATTGCTCTCGACCTGCCTCGTGGTGGAGCAGCCGACCAGCAGCAGGGCCGTGAACAGGCCGAAAAAGAACGAAAGGCGAACGCGCCGCAGCAAATAGGTCATGACAGTGATCCAGACAGTCCAATTCGAGACGGTTTCAATCAGGAACCCATCTCAACCCGGCATAGACTGTTGGATTCCCAAAAGCCTGTCAAGTTCTCAGGAAAGCTGCACGACCTGGACACCGCCCGCAAATGCGGGCGCAACCGGCATTTCCTCAGGGTCGAACGCCATGTCGCCGTCGGGATCGGCAATGCCGGTGGCCCTGGCGTTCTTGAAGTCGTGCAGTTCGGGGTCCATCATGTGCGTGGTCACGATGTTGCCCATTGCCCGGAACATGCTCTCGATGCGGCCCGGGAATTTCTTGTCCCACTCGCGCAGCATCTCGCCCACGGCCACACGTTGCAGGCCGTCCTGGCTGCCGCAGAGGTTGCACGGGATGATCGGGAACTGCTGGTATTGCGCCCAGCGGATGGTGTCCTTCTCGGGCACGTAGGCCATCGGGCGGATCACCACATGCTTGCCGTCGTCCGAGACGAGCTTGGGCGGCATGCCCTTCATGCGGCCACCGTAGAACATGTTGAGCATCAGCGTCTGCACGATGTCGTCGCGGTGGTGGCCGAGCGCCACCTTGGTGCAGCCGAGCTTGTCGGCCACCGAGTACAGAATCGCCCGACGCAGGCGTGAGCACAGGCCGCAGGTGGTCTTGCCCTCGGGGATCACGCGCTTGACGACGCTGTAGGTGTCCTGGGTTTCGATGTGGTAGTCGACGCCGATGCTCTTGAAGTAGTCGGGCAGGATGTGATCGGGAAAGCCGGGCTGCTTCTGGTCGAGGTTGACGGCCACGAGATCGAACTTCACCGGCGCGCGCTTTTGCAGCTTGCGCAGGATGTCGAGCAGCGTGTAACTGTCCTTGCCGCCGGACATGCAGACCATGACCTTGTCGCCTTCCTCGATCATGTTGAAGTCGGTGATGGCACGGCCGACCTCGCGGCACAGGCGTTTTTCGAGCTTGATCTGCTCGCGCTCGATCTTGATCCTGCCTGCCTGGCTTTCGGCTTGCGCCTCGGCTGCGGCCTCTTCGGCAATCCACGGGTTGTCAGTAATAGCGTTCATGGGGTCACCACTGTCCGGTCTCGACGCGAATGGCTACTTCGCAGTCGTCAAAAATTTCAAGTTTCGCGATCTTGACGCGCACGCCCAGCACGCCGGGCAGTTGCATCAGGCGTTGGGCGAGCTTGCCGATCAGGCTTTCCAGCAGGTTCACGTGATCGCTGCGGCACTCGTCGATGATGATCTGGCGTACCTTGCGGTAGTCCAGCACATGCAGGATGTCGTCGTCGCGCGGGGTGAGGGCCTGGGTGCCCAGATTCAGCTCGGCATCCACCTGGATCGGCTGGGGTGCGATTTTCTCATGAGCGAGGATTCCGAGGTTGGCGTCGAAGCGCAAACCCGTCAAAGTCAGTATCTGGGTACCAGCGGCGTTGTGCATGGTGAGGAGGTTCCGGAGGGCAAAAGGGGGAGCGGCGCGGCCGTGCTCACATGAGCGAAAAATCGCGCTCGAAGCGCATCAGGTGCTGACCGCCATCCACGAGCAGCGTGGTGCCGGTGATCGAGCGGTTGGTCAGCGCGAACTGCACCGTCGCGGCCACGTCGGCGGGCGTGGAGGAACGGCCGAGCGGGCTCAGGCGGTGCAGTTGCTCGAATTTCTCGCCTTCGAGCATGTGGCTCGTTATCGTGAGGCCGGGCGCCACGCCGACCACGCGCACGAGCGGTGCCAGCGCAAGGGCGAGCATGGTGCCGGCGGCTTCGAGCGCGGCCTTGGAGAGCGTGTAGCTCAGAAAATCGGGGTTCTGGTTCCAGAGCTTCTGGTCGAGCAGATTCACGATGACGCCCTGGACGTCGGGCTCGCCGCCGTCTGCGCGTGCCCGCAGGTGCGCGTGCAGGCTTTGCGCCAGCACGATGGGCGCGCCGGTGTTGCTGCGCAGGTGCTGATCGAGCCGTGCGTAGCCGAAGGTCTGCACGTTGTCGTGCTCAAACAGCGATGCGCTGTTGACCACCGCATCCACATCGCCAAAATGCGCGATCACGCGGGGCAGCAGGGCGCGCACTTCGGCTTCGTCCTCGAAATTCGCGGCAAAACGGGCGCTGTGGCCGGACAGCGCCGCGCATTCTGCCTCGGTGGCGATGGCGTCGCTCTCGGACGAGCGGTAGTGCACGGCGACCTGCCAGCCCGAGGCCGCCAGCGCAAGCGCAATCTCACGCCCCAGGCGCTTGGCCGCGCCGGTGACGAGCACGGTGCGAGGCCGGGGTGATCTCGTGGAATGAGGCATTGGGGACAATCGGGGGTGTGAACTCATCATCAATAGATTCCGCCAGTTTAACGACGGCGCTCAAGCAGCACATCGAACAGGCCATTCGCGCGGCGGATGGCTGGCTGCCGTTTGACCGCTTCATGGAACTGGCGCTGTATACGCCCGGGCTCGGCTACTACGCCAATGGCACGGCCAAATTCGGCACGATGCCGCAGTCGGGCAGCGACTTCGTGACGGCGCCCGAACTCTCGCCGCTCTTCGGCTGGGCGCTGGCCCAGCAGGTGCGCGAGGCGCTGGACAGCTCGGGCACGCATGAGGTCTGGGAGTTCGGCGCGGGCACCGGCGCGCTGGCCAAACAATTGCTGGAGGCGCTCGGCAGCCGCGTGCGGCGCTACACCATCGTCGATCTGTCGGGCAGCTTGCGGGCGCGCCAGCAGCAGACGCTTGGCGCGTTCGGCGATCAGGTGGCGTGGGTCGATCAACTGCCGGAGTCTATCGAGGGCGTGATCGTGGGCAACGAGGTGCTCGACGCGATGCCGGTTCAACTCGTGTTCCGCAAGGGCGGCGAGCAGGACGGCGTGTGGCACGAGCGCGGCGTGGCGCTGGCGGCGGACGGCAGCTTTGCCTGGGAGGACCGGCCCACCGATCTGCGCCCACCGGTCGACGTGCCTGGCCCGCAGGACTACCTGACGGAATTGCAGCCACAGGGTGAGGCGTTCATCCGGACGATTGCGGACCGGCTCCAGCGTGGCGCGGCGATCTTCATCGACTACGGTTTTCCCGAGGCCGAGTTCTTTCATCCGCAGCGCCACATGGGCACGCTGGTGTGCCACCGCGCGCATCAGGTGGATTTCGATCCGCTGGTCGATGTCGGCCTCAAGGACATCACCGCGCACGTCAACTTCACGGGCATGGCGCTGGCTGCGCAGGACGCGGGCCTGCAGGTGCTGGGCTACACGAACCAGGCGCATTTTCTGCTCAACTGCGGCATCGCCAGGGAGATGGAAAAGCGCGAGCAACGACAGCGCTCGCAGGCCGCCAAGCTCGTGATGGAGCACGAGATGGGCGAGCTGTTCAAGGTGCTGATGCTCGGCACCGGCGAGGGCTGGCTGGCGATGGGCTTCTCTCACGGTGACCGCACGCACCGGCTGTGATGAAGAAAGAGGCCTGAAGATGATCCGCTGGGTAATCGTCGTGTTTCTCGCGCTGGTGCTGCTCAACGGACTCATGCCGGGGCTGCGCAAGCTCGGGCTGGGGCGACTGCCGGGCGATTTCCGCTTTCGCCTGTTTGGGCGCGACTGGTTCATACCGCTTGCGAGCACGCTGGTGCTGAGCGGATTGCTGAGTCTTCTCGCGCGCTACATCTGATGATCGCGCTGGATGTGATCGCCTGAACGTGTTCGCGCGGGGCCGTGCGTGCCGCCCTTGCGGCGTTGCGTTGGCTCAAGCGGGCCTCGTGGAGGCGGTAGCAAAGTCAAAGGCTTTGCACTTCCACTTCCACGAGGATTCGACGATGACGAGAACCCCACGGGTCACCCAGAAAACCGTCCAGGCTACCGCTCGCCGCGCGACCGGGGAAAGGCCCGTGCGGGCCGCAGCGCTTGGAGACGTGCCGCCATCGCTCGAGCCGCAAGCGCTGGCACGCCATGTGGCGCGCGAAGCGGGCAGCGCGCGGCAGACGGAATTCACCGAGGTGGCGCGTGGGTTGATCGACGCGGGCGGCGCAGCGGGCGAACGCGCGAGCGCCTTGCGCGCGCTGCTCGACGGAGCTTCAGAGGATGATCGCCGCGCGCTGCGCCAGGCGCTGTGGACCCGCGAAGAAAAGAACGGCACGCCCAAGGGCAACCCCGATGAAGAGCTTGCGCCCGGCTGGCGCGAGGGTGCCTATCCCTACCTGAATCTCATGCGCCGTTCGGTCTATGAGCGCGAGAAATTCCGGCTGCAGGTGGAACTGCTCAAGCTGCAGGCATGGGTGAGGGAGACCGGGCAGCGCGTGGTCATCCTCTTCGAGGGGCGCGATGCGGCGGGCAAGGGCGGCACCATCAAGCGGTTCATGGAACACCTGAATCCGCGCGGCGCACGCGTGGTGGCGCTCGAAAAGCCGACGCCGACCGAGCAGGGGCAATGGTACTTTCAGCGCTATGTGCAGCACCTTCCGACGCGCGGCGAAATCGTGCTGCTGGACCGCAGTTGGTACAACCGCGCGGGCGTCGAGCGGGTGATGGGCTTTTGCACACCCGAGGAATACGCCGAGTTCATGCGCCAGGTGCCGGAATTCGAACGCCATCTGGTGCGCAGCGGCGTCTTTCTCATCAAGTTCTGGTTCAGCGTCAGCCGCGAGGAGCAGCGTCGCCGTTTCAAGGAGCGCAAGGCGCACCCGCTCAAGCAATGGAAACTCAGTCCCATCGACATGGCCTCGCTCGACAAATGGGACGACTACACGCGCGCAAAGGAAGCCATGTTTTTCGAGACCGATACCGCCGATTCGCCGTGGACGGTCATCAAGAGCAACTGCAAGAAGCGCGCACGGCTCAATGCGCTGCGCTACGTGCTGCACAAGCTCTCGTACGCGAGCCGCGACCTCGAACAGGTGGGCAAGCTCGATCCCCTGATCGTCGGACGTGCGCACGTGGTGTACGAGCACGGCGAGAAGCCCGGCGTGTTGCTCTGATGAGTGCTCCGAAGCAGGCGCGGCAATTGCCCTCCGAGTCCTACAGCCAGCGCCGCGTGCATGCGGCAAGATCGGTGGAAATCGAGAGATTCTGAGGATTGGCATGAAAGCCTGCGTGGATATCGGCGGCACCAAGGTGGCCGTGAGTCTGGTGGATGATGCGTCGTCGGGAGACCTGCCCGCGCCGATGGCCGTGCGCGTGGTCGAACCCACGGTGAAGACCGGCGAGGTGGACGCGCTTGCGCGTCAGGTGCTGGCGCTGATCGACACCGCCTGCGCCCGCGTCGGCATCGAGCGCTCGTCGCTGGTTGCGACCGGCGTGTCGAGTTGCGGCCCGTTTGTGCTGATCGACGATGGCATCGAAGTCGCGAATCCCAACATCTGCGGCGGCCTGGCCGGTTCGCCGCGCGGCATCGGCAATGCATGGACGCATATCCCGCTCGAAGCGCCGCTGCGCGCCGCGTTGGGCCGGGTGCGCATCGCCAATGATGCGGTCGCCGCACTTGTGGCGGAGCGCCGCTGGGGTGCGCTCAAGGGCTCGGATAACTGCGCCTACGTCACCTGGAGCACGGGTGTCGGCGTCGGGCTGTGCGTCGATGGACGGGTGCTGCGCGGCAAGAACGGCAACGCGGGACATGCGGGCCACAGTTTCGTGGTCGATGGCGATCCGGCAGCGGTCTGCGGCTGCGGCAATCGCGGCGACGTGGAATCGATGATTGCGGGCGGCTCGCTCGAGCATCGCATCGGCCGGGATGCCGCGAGCCTGATGGCTGCGGCGGCGGGCGGCGATGCGCAAGCCGACGCCGCCGTCCAGCGGCTGTGCGAGATCATGGGAAGGCTGCTCTACAACCTCACCGCCACGCTCGATCTTCAGCGCATCAGCCTCGGTGGCTCGGTGTTTCTCAATCATTCGACGATGCTGCTGCCGCGCCTGGAGCGCGAGCTACACCGCTATTTTCCGGCGCTCACCCATGGGCTGGAATTGCGTGCTGCGGGACTCGCCGACAAGGTCGGCGACTATGCGGCGCTGGCGCTTGTTTGCGACGACCGCTGAAGCGCGCGCAGAAACGATTCACGCCACCAGTGGATGTCAAAGCGTTCCACGTTTTCGAGCAGGGCGCGGTGTCTGCGCCGACGTTCTTCGAGCGGCATGTGCAGCGCGATCTGAATCCCCTCCGCCATGCCCTGGGTGTCGTAGGGATTGACGAGCAGCGCGTCCCTGAGCTGCTCGGCCGCACCCGCAAAACGCGAAAGCACGAGCACGCCGGGATCATCGGGGTCCTGCGCGACCACGTACTCCTTTGCGACCAGATTCATGCCGTCACGCAGCGGCGTGACCAGCGCCACGCGCGACGCACGGCACAGGCCCGGCACGCGCTTGCGCGCCACGGTGCGGTGGATGTAGCGCACCGGCATCCATTCGATGTCACCGAAATCGCCGTTGATGGCGCCGCACAGTCCTTCGAGTTCCTGGCGCAGATCGGCATAGGCGTTCACCGCGTCGCGGCTCGGCGATGCAATCATCAGCAGCGTCGCGCTCCTGACGTTGTCGGGATAGCGCTCGAGCAGTTCGCGAAACGCGCGCACGCGCTGCGGTATGCCCTTGGAATAGTCGAGCCGGTCGATACCCAGCAGCAACTGTCGGCGTGAGTATTCGCTGCGAAGGCGCTCGTAGGTATTCTGGGCTTCGCTCGAGCGGCCCAGTTGCCGGAACTCCTCCACGTCGATGCCGATCGGAAACGCCATGATCTGCACGCTCGCGCCCGCCACCGAAACCCGCTGATCGGGCTGCAACGTGGCCCCGGTTTCGGTCGTCATGTAGCGCATGCAGTGATTCACATCGGCTTCGCTTTGCAGGCCGACGAGGTCGTAGGCGAACAGCGAACGCATCAGCCACTCGTGCTGCGGAATCGCCGCAAGAATCAGCGAGGGCGGCAGCGGCACGTGCAGGAAGAAGCCGATGCGCTGCCGGCATCCAAGCGCCCGCAACTCGGCCGCGAGCGGAATCAGGTGGTAGTCGTGCACCCAGATGATGTCGTCGTCACGCAGCATCGGGCGGAGCTGGCGCGCGAACAGTGCGTTCACGCGCCGATAACCGGCGAGATAGCGGGTGTTGAAATCCGCAAGATCGAGCCGGTAGTGGAACACCGGCCACAGCACGCTGTTGGAATAGCCCTCGTAGTAGGTCTCGTAGTCGTCCCGCCCCAGATCGATGGTGGCGAGCGTGACATTGCCGGAGCTGCGCGTGTGCACCTCGCCGCCGCCCGTGGGCGCTTCGTCGATCACATTGCCGCTCCAGCCGAACCAGAGGCCGCCGCTCTCCTGAAGCGATTCGCCCAGGGCCACGGCCAGCCCTCCCGCCGCGGGTTTGCGCGGATCGGCTAGGCGGTTGGATACGACGACGAGGCGGCTCATCAGATCACGCTGCTCCACGGTCGGGATAGGGCGATGGCCGCGTTGATCACGCCCACCATCGAATAGGTCTGAGGAAAGTTGCCCCACATCTCGCGGGTTGTCGAATGCGTGTCTTCGGACAACAGGCCGAGCGGATTGCGGGCGGCCAGCATGGCTTCGAAGATTTCGCGTGCCTGCTCCTTGCGGCCGATGCGCGCGAGCGCATCGATACGCCAGAACGTGCAGATGTTGAACGAGGTCTCGGGTTTGCCGAAATCATCCGCAGCCTCGTAGCGGCGCATGAACGGGCCATCGCAGAGGTTTTTCTCGAGCGCGTCCACGGTGCTCACGAAACGCGGATCGCGTGCGTCGATCAGTCCGACCTCGCTCATCAGCAGCACGCTCGCATCGAGTTCGCTGCCCTCGAAACTCTCGGCGAAGGCTTGGCGCGTTTCGCTCCACGAACGCGTGAGGATTTCCTCGCGCATGCGCGCCGCGTGGCCGCTCCAGTAGTGCGCGCGTTCGGGCTGCCCCAGGTGCACGGCAATCTTGGCCAGCCGGTCGCACGCGGCCCAGCTCATCAGCGCGGAGGAGGTGTGTATGCGCGCGCGGGTGCGCAGCTCCCACATGCCGGCGTCGGGCTGGCCGTACACGCGTATTGCCTGCTCGCCGATGCGTTCGAGGTACTGGAACTCCGCATCGCCCGCCGGATGCAGCAGGCGCCGGTCGTGAAACGCCTGCGCGGCACCGAGCACGATGTTGCCGTAGACGTCGTGCTGGAAATGTTCGGCCGCCTGATTGCCCACGCGCACCGGGCCCATGCCGCGATACCCGTCGATGTGATCCATGACGATTTCGGGCAACTGGTTTTCAAGACCGATGCCGTAGAGCGGCTGGATGTGGCCGGTGTTGGCCTCGACGACGATGTTGGACAGCCAGCGCAGGTAGTCCTCCATCGTGCCGGTCTCCGACAGGCTGTTGAGCGCGCGCACCACGAAGAACGCGTCACGCAGCCAGCAGTAGCGGTAGTCCCAGTTGCGCCCGCTGTGGGGCGATTCGGGAATGCTGGTGGTCATGGCCGCGACGATGGCACCGGTCTCTTCATACAGCGACAGCTTGAGCGTGATGGCCGCACGGATCACCGCGTCCTGCCACTCCAGCGGAATCGACAGGCTCTGGCTCCACTTGCGCCAGTAGGCGATGGTTTCGTGCTCGAACTGGCGCACGGTATCGGCAATGCCGGTGGCTAGCGACTCGTCCGCGCCGAGCATGAAGTGCAGCTCTCGCGTCAGCAGGAATGGCTGCTCCTCAAGCACATACGACACCGGAGCATCGGTGTTCAGGCGCAGCGCCCATTGCGGTCCGACATAGCGCACATGGTTGCTGCCGCGCGTGATGGCCGGTTCGGTCTTGCCCCAGTCGAATCGCAGTTTCAGGCGCACGCGAATGCGTGGTGCGCCTTGCAGTGGCCTGATTCTGCGCACCAGCATCACGGGTCGGAAAAAGCGCGAGCGCGAATGAAAGCGTGGCGCGAAATCGGTGATCTCCAGGCTGTTGCCGCTGCGGTCGGTGAGCAGGGTGCGCAGCACCGCAGTCTTCGGTTCATACCATTGCTGCGTGCTCGCGAGGTCTTCAAGCTCGATCGCGAAGCGGCTTCCCGCCTCGCCCGGTTGTAGCAGCGCGTTGAAAACCGGATCGCCGTCAAAGCGCGGAAAACAGCTCCACACGATGTCACCCTGCGTGTCCACGAGTGCGCTGATCGAGCAGTTGCCGATCACGCCAAGATGCAGCGAAGGCGGGGCCGATGCGCCAAAGCGCGCGGTGCTGGAATCGGTCATCTGGTGATTGCTCCTGAAGAGATGCGCAGCCATTCACACACTTGCGCTGGCGATTCGCAGCGCTCGAGCGCATGGCTTTCGCCAGCGCCGATCTTCACGCCGATGCCTCTCGATTGCTGCACGGCGGTGAAGGCGGCTTCGTCGGTGATGTCGTCGCCGACGAAGATCGGCGTGCGCCCGGCAAACGTCGGCAGCCGCATCAGTTCGAGCACCGCGCGGCCCTTGTCCTTGCCGGCGGGCTTGAGTTCCAGCACGCATTTGCCGCGCAGCAACTCCATGCCGGGCAGCTCGCGGGCCAATTCGCTCATCAACGCGCTGCATACCGGTTCAAGCAGGGGCGCATTGCGGTAGTGCAGCGCGAGCCCCGATGTCTTGGTCTCCAGCAAAAGATCGGGGTACTCGAGCAGCGCATGCGCGAGCCGCTGCGCCGCAGCGTCCAGCGCGACGCTTGCCTCGGGCGTGGATGATGCCGCTTCGCCCGCAAGGCGCAGGTGCGCGCCGTGTTCGCTCGCCACCGTGAGTTTCAGCGGCGCGAGGTAGTAGTCGATGTCGGCAAGCGTGCGACCGGTGACGATGGCCAGCGCACCCTGCAGCGACTGGTTCAGCACTGCAAGCGCTTGCACCGTGCCTTCCTGCACCCGCACGGCGTCCGGCTGAGATGCGATGTCTACCAGCGTACCGTCAAAATCCAGGAAGAGTGCATGGCTGAGTGTCAGCCTGGGAAGCCCGTGCATTCCTTTCACCATAGCAAGTCGCGCGTGCCGGGGAATGTAGGTCCTGATGCCGCTGGCCTGTAAGACGCTTGAATTGTGTGCGCCTGTCCTCACCTGCTTCGCATCAATGCGGCACGCTTGGCCGCATGTCCACGCAGCCCCACGAGAAAAGAGTTCTTCCATGTCCGACAACAAACTGCACATCGTCTGCCCGCACTGCCACACCACCAACCGCATCGCAGCCGACCAGCTCGGCGGCGAAGCCAACTGCGGCAACTGCCATCAGCCGCTGGTGACCGGCCATCCCGTGGTGCTTGACGACACCAGTTTCGCAAAACACATAGGCCGCAGCCAGTTCCCCGTGGTCGTCGATTTCTGGGCCCCGTGGTGCGGCCCCTGCCGCATGATGGCCCCGGCCTTTGAGCAGGCCGCGAACACGCTCAAGACACAGGCACAGCTCGCGAAGCTCGACACCGAGGCCCATCCTCAGGCCGCAGCCCCCTACAACATCCGCAGCATCCCCACGATGGCGGTCTTCAAGGAAGGCAAGGAGCTGGGCCGAATCTCGGGCGCGTTGCCCGCAGCCGAAATCACCCGCTGGATCCAGTCGATCATCTGAAGACACCAAGGGCACGCGCGACCCGATCTGGCTTGCGCGACCCCGTGGGTTGTGTGAACAGGCCCTGGTAAAAACTCAAGAAGAAGAGGGCGACGGTGAGGGAGCATCCATCACCAGCGCGACATCCAGCACGCGCACCCGGTGATCCACGTAATACCCACCAAACTCGGTATAACGCATCACCTGCAATCCACAGCGCCGGCATCGCCACACGGTCGCGCGATTCACGGGAAAGTAGGCCAGCGCAATCGGCGCATCGGGGCTTTCGTAGCGCGTGCGCGCGGGATGAAATTCCTCGAACGTCGGCTCGTCCACGCCGGGTTCGCGCAGGTCTGCCACCTGCCGCATCTGCGCAGCCGGCCAGAGCATCTCGGTGATGCTGTCCCAGCCTTTGTAACGCGCAAGTCGGCAATTGCATGCCTCATCGGAAGATGAAGAAACAGTCCCGCACGCGGCCAGATCGCGCAGCGCCTGGGTGGTTCTGATGATGAGGACCGGTGGGGTTGTCGCGGAGTCGCTGCTCATGTCGCCGGATTTTGCGCGTCGGCCGATAACCCTGGCGGCTCCCCGGACAGCCACCTGCGCAGCGCCTCGCGGCGCGCATCGGCGACGGCTGCGCCTATGGCCTCGCCCTTGAGCCCCTTCTTCGCGGCGGCACCGGCAATCGGTCCGGTGTTCACGGCGAGCACCGATTGCAACGCGTCCCACAGTCGTGCGCGTTGCGGATAGGGTCGATCTTCAAAGCCCAAGCGGCCACGCGCATCGCATTCACAGGCAAACAGCGCGTCGGCAAATCGCCGGGGTTTGCGGATCGCATCACAGCGCTCGAACAGGCGCAGCAGCGCGGCCGCCTGCAGCTCCTTGCTGCGATGGATATTGCCGTGCTCGCGCGCGACCAGCACGGCCAGCTCATGCAGGTCATTGGGCACACGCCAGCGGTCGCAAACGGCGTTCACCAGATCGACGCTGCGCTCCTCGTGCGCATGATGGCGCGGCAGGATGTCGGCGGGCGTCGTGCCCTTGCCAAGATCGTGCACCAGGCACGCAAAGCGCACGTCGAGATGCGCAGCCAGGCGCGCCGACATATCGACCACCATCATCACGTGCACGCCGGTATCGACCTCGGGTGGTATTCGGCGCGCTGCGGCACGCCCCACAGCCGGTCGAGTTCCGGCAGCAGGCGCGCGAGCGCCCCACATTCGCGCAGCACCTCGAACATGCGCGACGGACGCTGCTCCATGAGCCCACGCGATAGCTCCTGCCAGACGCGTTCGGCGACCAGATGATCGACCTCGCCCTCATCCACCATCGCACGCATCAGCGCCATGGTTTCGGGGGCCACGCTGAAGTCCGCAAACCGTGCGGCAAAACGCGCAATCCGGAGGATGCGCACCGGGTCTTCGCGAAAGGCAGCGGTGACGTGGCGCAGCACCTTGTCGTGCAGATCGCGCTGACCGTCGTGCGGATCGACGACGGTCAGCGGCGACCCATCCCAATCGGCGGGCGCCGCCATTGCATTCACGGTGAGATCGCGCCGCGAGAGGTCTTCTTCCAGCGTCACGTCGGGTGAGGTCTGCACCACGAAGCCGCGATAGCCGCGCCCGCTCTTGCGTTCGGTGCGCGCAAGCGCATATTCCTCATGCGTCTCGGGGTGCAGGAACACAGGAAAATCCCGCCCCACGGCCATGTAGCCGAGCCGGGTCATTTCGTCGGGCAGGGCACCAACCACGACCCAGTCGCGATCATTCACGGCATTGCCCATCAGGCGGTCACGAACCGCGCCGCCGACCATAAAGATTTGCATGCGTCGAGTGTATTGCTTGTGGGGTGCCGGATCTTACGCTCAGGACCAAGGGATTCTCTGCGCGATGTGAGTGACAGGCTGCCAATGCGGATTGGGTCATGGATCAATCCGCATTTTCAATGTCAGGTCTCGTATGATCATATTCCCCGTAGAAGCTGGGCACTCCTCGAAGCCAGAGAGGTAATGCGCGGCGTCATCAAGTCCTTCAAAACGGAGCAGATCACATGATCGATGTGCGTCACCCGCTGGCGGTGCTGGCCTCGCGCGTGCCCTGGCAGGAGATCGAGGCGCAGGTCGCCCAGGTCTTTTCTCGCAAAGCGCGCACAGGTGCGGCTCTGCCCGATTTGGATCTTTTCGGCGAACAGGTGCAGCGTGCTGCTCGCGCGAGCCATGCGGGGCGGCCGCGCGTGCCGCTGCGCATCATGATCTCGCTGCTGTACCTCAAGCACGTGTTCAATGAATCGGATGCCCGCCAGTTCAAGCGCATGCGCCGGGCCATCAAGCGCCAGCGCACCATCGTGGGCAGGCTGGTGCGAGAGATCGGGCGCAAGGCCAGCGCCCTTGGTCACGCGGTGCGCCAGGCATTGCAAGAGACCCTGGACAAAGCCGCTCGCATCGCCACCCAAAGCCGCCAGCGCAAACCCGTTGAGGGGCAGCCCAAGCTCTACGCATGGCATGCGCCGGCGGTCAGCTGCATCAGCAAGGGCAAGGCCAGACAGCCCTACGAGTTTGGCGTGAAGGTGGGCATCGCCAGCACGCTCAGGGGCAACCTGATCGTGGGTGCCCGGGCGTTTGCGGGCAATCCGTATGACGGACACACGCTGAGCGAACAACTGGAGCAGTGCCGCATCCTGATGCAGGACTGTCAGGCCCGGCCCACGAGGGTGGTTGTCGATCTGGGCTACCGGGGTGTGGATGCGGACAACCCGGATGTGCGCATCGTGCACCGGGGCAAGAGCAAACGGCTCAGCGCACAGGAGCGGCAACAACTCAAGCGCCGCCAGGCCATCGAGCCGATCATCGGCCACCTCAAGGCCGACCACCGCATGAACCGCTGCCCTCTCAAGGGCGAGCAGGGCGACAGCGTGCATGCGGTGCTGTGCGCAGCGGGCTACTACAACCTCAGGTGGCTGCTGCGCATGATCGCGAGGAAGGGGATTGCCTTTTTGTGGGCGATTTTTTTGTGGCTGCACGCCGTGTGCACGCTGGCGTCAGTGGCGCAGCGTCGCGTTGTAAGAACAACCCTTGACGGACTTGAGCGAGCCAGTTCGGGCTGGCTGCGAGTCATGGGCTGCGAGCGCTGGCAAATCTTGGGCAGAGGTAGGGGCGCGTGAAATGAATATTTCAGGGACGACTACTTAAACCAACCAGCCTCCTCGAAACCCGGGGCGATTCAGTGAGATGGCGACGTTCATCTAGAAGCATGGCGTAGAACTTGAAAAAATCCATGGTGGTTGCCAAAGAAGCTGAAATGCTAAGGAAGGGTGCGTTCAATCGGTTGTGACGTACCCATGAAAGGCAATTCCATGTCGCAACGACCCGCTAAATAGTCAACGGCACGCTCATCGGTCGGATGCATCCTGCTTTTTCAGTACGTGGGCAGGAATCGCAAACTCGGCAGCCCGCTCGGCTTATGCCTGTTCGTGCATAGGGCAGCTATGGCCAGTGCTGTCACTCAGGATGGTTTGTCGAACCCCTTGATCTCCGAACAAGAGTGATGTAAGATATTCGTACAGAATGCGTTTGATATTCAGACAAGGAGCTCACATGGACGTAGATCAACTCAAATCAGCCATCGAGGCGTGTCTACGACAGTTCTGGGACGGTCACTCTCTTGCCGTTGACGGGGCATCAGAGTCTGTTGACGGATTGATAGATCCTCTCGACTCTCTGACAGCTGTAGATGCACTTATCGAATTGGAAAAAATTGTCGGGATGGAGCTTCCGGAGGGGAGCGTGATACGCCGGGGTGGATACGACAGCAAAGGACAGTTCATCGAAGACCTCACCAAGCGTGTGCTGAGGTATGTTGTGGGGCAAGCCAAATGACTGCCGGCGCAGACGCGACCAAGCAACGCGAAGCAATGGCAGTACGCCTGAAAGAAGCCAGGGAATATCTCGGTCTTTCACAGGACGATGTCGCGATAACTCTCGGTATTTCACGTCCGGCCGTCACAAATATCGAGTCCGGAAACCGGAAGGTTGAAGCCGTCGAACTAGACCGGTTGGCTAAGCTCTACGGTCGCCCTGTGAATTACTTTTTGTCTGGTGAGACCAAGGAGGTATCCGAGAAAGTTGCGTTCTATGCACGAACCTTCAGGGACTTGTCGGAGAAGGATCTCGACGAAGTGGCTCGCTTCGCCGAGTTCCTCCGGGCCAGCGGGACCGGCAAGAAAGCTACGACAAGGAAACCAAAATGATCGCGCGCGGGACCGCTCTCAAAGTTGCACGACTTGCCGCCGAAGTGTTGGCGAGTCCGCACACGCGCGCTCGCCTGGCCGATGGCTACACCCGAATTGATCCGATCGCAATTGCAGAGGATGAGGGCATAGATGTCATGGTCCGGCCTCTGGACAAGCTCCTGGGAGCGTTTCTGCGGGAGGACAGCGTCGGCATCCTGCTCAACTACCTTCGGCCGGCGGGCATGTTCCACATGACCTGTGCCCACGAGCTAGGCCATTTTTTTCTTGGTCATGGGACCAACACTGACGAACAGCTCGACTATGGGTCTGACGCAAATGAAGTTGAGCTCGAAGCGGACCAGTTCGCTTACTCCTTGATGGCACCATTAGCCCTGGTCGTCAAGGTGCTCAAGGCACAACGCTGGAATTGGGAGTCGGTCCGAGACCCTGCGACGATATATCAGCTGTCACTGCGCCTCGGCCTCAGCTATACCGCAATGGTGTGGTCACTGGTTCGTTTGGGCAAACTCGACGGGGAATGGCCAAGTCGTTGGCACGCATTCCGCCCGCGAGCATCAAACGAGCGCTAACTCCCCAAGGCACAACATTCGAAGGCAGCAAGGATGTTTGGCGGATCGGTCCGAACGACAAGGAATCGATACTCGAGCCCCGCGCAGATGACCACATCATTATGGAACTACCCAGCCATGTGACAGGCGGCTATCTTTGGTCTGTTACGGAGGCACAAGCAGAGGGCTATGTACTCAAGCCCCTTCTCATCGACAGTCGCAATCAGTTGCCCGTTGCGGCATCTCAGGATCTCCCGGTAGGGAGTTCCTCACCGATGAATTACTCGCTGGAACTTCCACGGGATGGTGCTACTGCGCCGGTGCAGTTGGTCTTTGACGAAGTGCAGCCTTGGAGCGGGACCAGTCGGCATTCAGAGTCGGGCAGTTCTGCGTTCGCACTTCGCACCCGGTTGGAAGCAGTTGAGAAGGGGCTCAGTGCCTCGACGCGCCAACGCTTGGTTCAAGAGGCAAAGGCGCAATGACTATAGTTTCTAGCATTGACCTGTCGGCAAATTGGGGGCCTCCGCGGCCTCAGGGAAACCGTCCTACTTGCCTTGCTTTTACAGCATCTGAACTCAACCGCAACCTGAGCGGCACAGACTCAGTGCTAAGTGCCGAGTACATCTATCGTGCGGCAGCAAGGAGATCTGCGACATGGAAAGCCGGGGGCGGTTTGCAGATGATGCATTTGTCCGAGGCGCTCGCCCAGCATGGCCAACCCGCCGACATGGCCTGCCCGTATCTCGTGCACGAACCGCTTGAGGCGCCGCCTGACTTGCCGCAGCTCGCGGCTTCAGAGAAGCTCTACGCCGCCACGGTGCAGTTGATTTCTACAGCGCCTCAGCAGATTGAGGACGAACTGCGGCAAGGGAAACCCGTGGGCTTGATTCTCAAGCTCACAGACACGTTTCTAAAGCCTACGCAGGGAATGATTGAGTTTTCCCACATGCTTCTAAGCACTAACATGTACCACGCCGTGGTTGCAACAGGGCTCGGGAAGCACAGCGGGACTGGCGAGCTCCACTTCCGTATTCGGAACACTTGGGGTGAGGACTGGGGCGAGCAAGGCAAAGCTTGGCTACCCCATTCCTATGTTCAATCTCATGCCGTAACGGCATTTAAGGTATAGCGATGGCCAAGCTTCTTCCTGGTGACCGCATCGTTCCAGTTTGGGTCGACGCCTTGAATTTTCTCGAAGGTAACGGCCGTGAAGGGCGGAATCTGGTTCTGGAGATCACAGACCCTACACGCATCACGGCTGCTGATCGCAATGTCATTGCAGTCGTAGATGATGCACTGCGCGTGCGTTCACAGGATGCTCGCCAACCTGATCTCAGCATCAATACGGTTGCGGCAACCATCTTTCCACAATCGATGTATCGCCGCCATGGCCGCCCGGCACTCTATGATGCCTTCATAGAGAAAATGGCCAAGGCCCAGAAAGACAATACGTGGGGCACGTACGCGCTCCGGATCATGAGGCGCCGAGCGAAGGATCCAACAAAGTGGGTCATCCCCATTGAGCAGGTCATTGATAAGTTGACGAGAGCCACAACCGGCGGTCATCCATACCAAGCGGTCTATGAGTTGGGCGTGGTCGAGCCCTCGGTGGATCTTGATCCCGCTGATGCTTTCGGCTGGGAAGTTCCGACGTTCGATGTAAAGCTTGACGGCAAGCTAGTGCGCAATATGCCCTGTTTGAGCCATCTGAGTTTCAAGCTAACTAATCGGGATCAAGTCGATCTCACTGCTATCTATCGTTACCACTACTACTGCCAGCGGGGACTCGGCAACTTGATCGGATTGTCACAACTGCTTCAGTTCGTGGCCAATGAGAGCAATCTGAAAGTCGGCTCTCTTACCTGTATTTCGACACAAGCGGCACTGGACCTGAAAAGCTGGCGCCAGTCTATGCCCGCTGCGAAGCAGGTGCTGGAAGCAGTCAAAGCTGCGGCGGTACCTTAGAAGAGAGCGCCTTGACGGATTGAGGGCGCGCGTTTGCGCACATCAATTCCGTGGAGGCGGCTGATCCCTTCACGGAACTCTCTGACCCCGCCATAGCTGGGATGACGGACACTCTGCACCTCTACCCCGAACTTTGCTGCATACGACGCTGCGTCTTGACCAATCGACACGATGCGGCGGATGCCTAGCCAGCGAATCAGAGATGCGTTCAGCTCGTCCACCTCGCGGAGCTCCTTGCTGGTGAATTTGCGATTGGTGAATGGGTCACCTGCCTCATGCGGGTGGAGTGGGAAGACGTTCCACAGCAGTGGCGGCTTGTCCAGCAGGGATAGAACAGCCCAGATCTCAGCTGCGGTTCGCTCTGCCACTTCCGGACCGACCGTCGTACGCGACGACTGAGTTCCCGGATAGATATGGCTCATCGCAGGAAGATGTCGCTCGTCTGTTAGAGCCAAACCCGTTCGACGCCCACCCCGATAGCCCAGGTCTCGCCCCATCCAAATGGTGTCAATGCCCAAGCGCTCAGCAGCCGTGAGAAGTGTCCGCAGGTTTCGGCGACGCACGGCCGGTGCATTATCTTGGTCGTAGACGTCACATGTGTCTGCGTATGGATTGAACACATTTGGAAGGTGGACCACGGCCAGGGCGCGTACAAAGGTTGTGGGTGTCATGGTGCTATCGCCGCTAGCGGCTTGTAAGTCAACGTGCGCTTGCGGAGATCGGCCTCCACGGTCCCGCCCTTGTTCTCGAGCAGAAGTCGGAAAACACGGAAGCCTTCCAAGATGGCTCGTTCCCATTGCCACAGAGGAAGGTCGGCCACTTCAAATCCCGAAACCATCCCGCGAACCGTCTTCAGCAACGCATAGTCAAGTCGCCCTTCGACGACGGCGGCGTAGTGTTTTGGTGACTGGCGCGCAGAGTGATTGAAGATCCACGTAGCAATGCCTTCTTCAATGATGATGGCACGAGCGCCGTCTTCGTTCTCGTCAATCCGAGGATCAGATTTTCGCTTCACCTTCAATAGTGCTCGAATCACCGGGGACCATCCCAAGTGCACAGCATAGGCTAAGTGAAAGACATCGTGAAAACGATACCCATCTGGTCGATGGCTGTTATCCGTCAAGGGATCGCCGATGTTAACCCCATTCATCTGCTGCACGACGACGATTCGGCTGCCCACCTTGCGCTGAGTGAACAGTACTTCCATTTTCGATGGAAGTTGCTCATGAGACTCACCATACATTTGAAGAGATACATGTCTTGGGTTGTCACCTGGCCACCGGTCAGCGATCTTTTTCAAATTTTCTTGGGCTATGAGCTCTACCCGAAGCCCATGCCTCGCGCTCACAAGCGCGAGCCCTCCGAGTAGGCGTCCGAATGTCTGACCACGATCACCTCCCCTATTTGCCAATATGTCTCGCAGATCTCGGACAACGATTTCGCCGCTATCCTTTGCCAACATTCTGAGGGCGAGTCGCCATGACGTGAAAGCTGCAAGTGGTGCTGCGCAGTGATGCCATCCAAGGATTTGAAGGTCACTATAGAAGGTGCTACCCTTGGTTGCTCATCGAAGTATTGGCGTAGAAACTGCACACTCGCCTTGGCGAATTCTTCTACATCGATGCCCGATAAGGCCGCCATATTCACGAGATACCAAAGAGCGTCACCCAACTCCTCACCAACAACCTGGGCTTGTGGTGGCGTGAGCTGATCTCGCTTGCTCTTTTTTAAGGCGGAAAGCAGCCCACCGACCTCACCGAAGAAACCAAAGCCGAGTTCTCGGTAGTGATCCTGGTGTTCACTAGTTTTAAATCGATCTGTCCGGGACGCCTGCTTGTAGTAGGCAGTGACGGTGAGACTATGAGACGGTAGGAGCTCGACATTCACCGCTCCGGAAGGCTTACGGACATTTCTCTGGGCGGGCTTCGAGGTCGTCATGGGTTCGGGCTCAGGCACCAAATAGAGATTGCTGTAAAGGTTCGTCGGCTGACGTCACTTCTTTACAGGTAAGCGCACCCTGTGGAGGATCGGGCGGCGCACCGGTGTGGAAATTTTGCCTGCTCAGTTCTGTTCGGAGCCTTTTGGCACAGGCAACGATTGTCTTTTTATCGCCCACCTGAGCGCCCAGCGCAAGCGCTCGCCGTTGCACGCGCATGGTCACGTCGTAGTGAGGATACATCGTGCGGTACTGAAACCACTCTTGGCGGAGACCAAGTTGGGCGGCGAAGGCATGTAGCTCGGCAATGGAATCGGCTACCAGATGGCACCAACTGCGGCCTCGCCAGGACAAGCGGGAGTCATCAACATAGACAGTCATAGGAATTTGCAAAAATTTTGCACATAATACTCGGAAATGGCAACGAGCTACAGAGACCCAGAGGAAGCAGTGGCGCTTGGCGTTCGGATTCGACTCGCGCGTAAAAAGCTCGGATTGACACTGTTAGAGTTGGCAGGGCGAACGAGCGTCAGCCATTCCCAGATATCGCGAATTGAGCGAGGCTTGTTCAAGGGAGGATCGAAAAATGTGCAAATTTTATGTAAATACTTAAGAATCGAAGAAGAGCGGATTTCTAGTGCGGAGGAATCTCAGCATTTGGCGCTACGCCTAGAACGCCTTGCATCAAGTTCCGCTAAATGGAGAAGAGTGGTCGCGGCTTTTGCCGAAGCACTGGAAGCGGCACAAAACACCCCTCCTTCCACCTAGCGGAAGTCGCTCGACATAGGCCCGCTGCGCGCGCAAGGCCTCCTCGGATTCCGCAGTGCGCAGCACCTCATTTTGGGCTGCGCGTTGACATCAATACCATGGACTATGGCGTTTGCTCACCAAATCCATAGAGTGGTTGCCCAAACTGGACTTGTTGCTCTATATGTCGCCAGACACCAGATGATAGTGATGGGCTTTCCTCACGGAGCTTCGCCCATGTGTCTTCGATTGCCACTAATTGTGAACGTATCTCCGTCTCTGCTTGGAGCGTTGTCAGCAATTCAATTCGATGCTTTAGGTTGGCGAAACGCGCACCCGCAAGGCGATGTTTCTCGGCCAGCTCCGCATATCTTAGAAATGTCTGTAGACCCGTTAGGACCGCGGCCACCACGCTGAGTAACCCTACGCCAATTTGAAGTCGGACGTCTGCGGACTTTTCTAAAGAAGCAAAAACCGCTGTCCCGACAATCGTGCCAAGTGCAATAGCTGGCAATCCAAGCCATAGGTGAAATCGTTCAAACCTGCGAGCACACTCGTAGTGTGCGAGCTGCACGCGGTGACTCCTGAATCTCCAATGCTCGATGAGCTCTGAAACTGTCATGGTTGTAGCATCTCTTCCTCCGTCTGGTGCACCTAAGTCCACCTATGGGCATTCCTCGATATAGTTTCCGGTGAGATCAAGATGGCAGCTAGGCATACCTATCAAGCAAATATGAATTTGTAGATTCTAGCAATTTTATAAATTTTGTTTCTAATGGTAAAAATTTGCGAGTGTACGGTATTAGATAAACTAAAAGCGAGGCGTCAGGCTCCGCGAGCAGTTTTCATATAGTGAGGCGGCGACGATCATTTAGAAGCATGGCGTAGAACGCGAAAAGATCCGTGATGGTCAAAGAAGCTGACATGCCATGGAATTGCCAACTGAACGGCAGTTCTAGGTGTGAAGATTCAATAGGTTATATCCGGTGTTCATCCGGGTTGGGTTTGAGAGACTGGAGGTCGCCAAACACCCAACCTACTCAGGACACCCAACCGGATGAACACCCATAAGCATGCCCGACTTACCTTTGCCCGCCGACTTGAGATGGTTAAACAAATGACCGTTGATGGTCTGAACGCCGCTCAGGCCGGCCTTGACCAAGGCGTCACAGCGCAGACGGCCAGGAAGTGGCTGGGTCGGTATCTGAGCGGCGGCGAAGCTGCTCTTGCCGATGCGTCCTCCAGGCCAGCTCGCTCGCCCCGCGCCATTGACGAGTCCAAGGCCCTGCTCATCGTCGAGTTGCGCCGTCGCCGGATGCTTCAGTCGCGCATTGCCCGCTATGCAGGCGTCTCTGCATCCACCGTCATCCGTGTACTGGCCGCGCGGGCCTTTCTCGCCTCAGCGACCTGCAGCCTGCTGAGCCGGTGATTCGCTACGAGCACGAAGCTCCCGGCGACATGCTGCACATCGACACCAAGAAGCTCGGGCGTATCGTCAGACCCAGCCATCGAGTAACTGGCAACCGGCGCGACTCGGTCAATGGTGCAGGCTGGGAGACGTTGTTCGTGGCCATTGACGACCATGCACGCATTGCCTTCACCGCCATGCATCCCGACGAGAAGAAGCACGAGGCCGTCGCGTTCCTGCACAACGCGCTGGCGTACTACGAGGGGCTGGGCGTGCGCGTCAAACGCTTGCTGACTGATAACGGTGCGGCGTTCCGGTCCAAGGAGTTTGCTGCTGCCTGCAAGGCCTTGGGCGTGCAGCACAAGTTCACCAGGCCGTACCGGCCACAGACCAATGGCAAGGCCGAGAGGTTCATCCAGTCGGTGCTGCGCGAGTGGGCGTATGGGTGGACGTACCAGAATTCAGCCGAGCGGACCAATGCCCTGGCGAGCTGGCAGCATCATTACAACTGGCACAGGCCGCACAGCGGCATCGGCCACATCGCTCCGATGGCCAGGCTCAAATCTGCAAATAACCTCTTGACTGTTCACACCTAGTCCACTGAATCCGAAGAATCGGATGTGATGCGTCGAGTAGGATCAGCGTAGATCCACTTCATCGGTTTTGGATCTTTGTTGTATTGGCGGATGTATCGCATGAGCTTCTTGTCCAGGTCTTTGACTGACGTGAAGACCCCGCGAGCAATGACGTCGCGCTGGATGCGGGCAAACCAGTTTTCCACCTGGTTCAGCCACGACGAGTACGTCGGGGTGTAGTGCATGTGCACGCGACGGTGCCTGGCCAGGAACGCCTGCACGAGCGGCGTTTTGTGACTGCTGACGTTGTCGCAGATGACGTGAATCTCGCGGCGCCTGGGTTGGCTGGCGACGACTTCTTGCAGAAAGCTCACGAACTGCTCGCTGGTGTGGCGCGTGGCCGTCTTGCCCAGTACTTCGCCGGTGCCGGTATTCAGTGCGGCGAACAGGCTCAGCGTGCCGTTGCGCTTGTACTCGAAGCCGTGGCTTTGGGCGCGCCCGGGCGATAGCGGCAGCATCCGATCCTTGCGGTCCAGTGCCTGGATCGCAGTCTTCTCGTCCACGCAGAACACGACCGCATGCGCAGGCGGCTCGAGGTACAGCCCGATCACGTCGGCCGCCTTGACCTCAAAGTCCGGGTCGTTGGAGACCATGTGCGTGTCCAGCCGATGGGGGCGAATGCCATGCTTGCGCCAGATACGCTGGATGGTGGAGAACGACACATCCCCCAGTTCATCGGCCAGCTTGCGGCTGCTCCAGTGCGTGGAGCCGTCCTTGGGCAGGTGCTTGAGCGTTCGATTCAGAACCCGGGCATCGAGTTTGGCCACGGGCACCCTTGGCGCGCGACCGGGATGCACGGACACCAGTCCGGCCAGGCCCTGCGCCTCGAACGCTGTAGTCCACTTGGTGATAAACGCGTCGTTGCAGGCGAGCTTGTTGCGGATGTCGACCCGGCGCTCACCATCGCTCCAAAGGACGACGCAGCGCGCCCGGCGAGCTAGCGCCGCATTGCCGTGGCGCTTGCGCATCACGGCATCCAACTCGATGCGTTGTTCGGGTGTGAGTAGGGTTCTTGGCATGCACGGACAGTTGGGGTCAATGAAGCCGATTTCAGGTGCACGGGGATCGCGTTGAGTGAACAGGCCCTAGCGTCGCAGGCGGTAGGGCTCCTCGAACGGAACGAAATCCTGCTCGGCCTGCGCATCCTTGACCCAGGCGGCGACGCCGGGCAATGCCATCACGCGGTCGATGTAGGCCTTGATGGACTCGGGCACGGGCAGCGCGTAGGTGGCGATGCGTGAGCATACGGGTGCGTAGTACGCATCGGCGATGCTGAATTCGCCAAACAGCATCGGACCCTTGTGGGTTTCGAGCAGGCCGCTCCATATCTCGATGATGCGCTGCACATCGGCCCGTAGCTCGGGCTTGTCGCGCCAGGCCAGCGCGCCGACGTCGGGCAGGCGCGCTTCGATGTTCATCGTGCAATGGCTGCGAAGGGCGGTGAAGCTGCTGTGCATTTCGGCGCAGACGCTGCGCGCAATGGCGCGGGCCTTGGCGTCCTGCGGCCACAGGTGTTTTTCGGGGAATTTTTCGGCCAGGTATTCCGCGATGGCGAGCGTGTCCCAGACCACAAGATCGCCGTCCACCAGCACCGGCACCTTGCCCGTGGGTGAGACCGTGGCGAGCTGTGTCTTGAACTTGGAACCTGCGGCAAAGCTGTCGAAGCGCACCAGCACTTCCTCGAACGGAATGCCGGCCTGCTTGAGCAGCACCCATGGGCGCATCGACCAGGAGGAGTAGTTCTTGTTGCCGAAATGAAGCTGGAGCATGGCGATCACCTTGCCGTTGATGGGGTGGGCAGTGTAGGCCTGGCTCGCGATGTCGTGCTTGGCGGTGGTTTAATCCCCGCCCATGTCATCGCTTTCCATCTCTTCGGCGGGCACGGGTCACCACTCGCGCGCCCTGGTTCTATTTTCCGGCGGTCAGGATTCCACCACCTGCCTCGCCCAGGCACTCACGCGCTACGAGCATGTGGAGACGCTCGGTTTCGACTACGGCCAGCGCCACAGCGTGGAAATGGAGATACGTCCGAGCGCACGCGAGGCGCTGACCGAGGCATTTCCCGAATGGCGCGACAGGCTGGGCGAAGACCACGTGCTGTCGCTCGACGTGCTGGCGCAGATCGGTGGATCGTCGCTCACCGATGACGTGGCCTTTGCGATGCAGGCCGATGGGCTGCCGAACACCTTTGTGCCAGGACGCAATCTGCTGTTTCTGACGCTTGCGGGTGCGCTCGCGTACCGGCGCGGCATTTCGGTGATCGTGACCGGTGTGTGCGAAACCGATTTTTCCGGCTACCCCGATTGCCGCGACGACACGATGAAGGCCATGCAGCTCGCGCTCAGCCTGGGGCTTGAGCGGCGCCTGCTCATCGAGACGCCGCTGATGTGGCTGAGCAAGGCGCAGACTTGGCAGCTCGCCCATGAATTGGGCGGCGACCGGCTCGTCGAGCTGATCCGCCGCGACACGCACACCTGCTATCAGGGTGTGCGCGATCAATTGCACGATTGGGGATATGGCTGTGGCAACTGTCCGGCCTGCGAACTGCGCGCGCGTGGCTGGGCGCAGTGGCGCGGCGGGATGGTGTGATTGCGCAATGGGTAAAAGTCGTCAACAAATGTATTGAAAAGTCTGGCGCCCGGGAAGGGCGAATCCTCAACCCACCGGCCAGACGACGCCGTTGTCGTTGAGGATCGCATCGAGCGGTTGGTCGTGCGCCTCGGGCTCGAATTCATCGACGTAGCCATGGGTGTAGCCAAGCCCGACGGTGAATGGGCGCGGCTCCAGAGCAGCCAGTGTGCGGTCGTAGAAGCCGCCGCCGTAGCCGAGGCGATAACCGCCCGCGCCATAGCCCACGCAGGGAACGAACAGCAGCGAGGGCACGATCAGTTCGGTGTCCTTGGGCTTGGGAATACCGTAGGCATCCTCCTCCATCGGGCAGCCGGGATACCAGGCGTGGAAGGTGAGGGTTTTGTGCTCGCGGTTGACCACGGGCAGGCCGATGCGGCGGCGCTGGGGTTCGTCGAGCAACTCGCCGTCTTCCTTCCAGCGGTGCAGCGCGGGGAGCGGATCGAACTCGCCCTTGATTGGCCAGTAAGCACCGATCACGAGATCGGGACGATCGACGAGCCAGATGCGCATGACACGCTGCAACATGTCGGCACGTTCCAGTCGATCAGGCAAATTCAGGCGTTGTTCTACCAGTGCGCGGCGCAGGGCTGCTTTGTCCATCACATAATCCCACAATGCAATGGCTCAAGATTCTGACACCGTTCCTGCTCGGGCTAGTCTGGCAGGTGCGCTTCCCTCCGTTTCGGCTCAGACCCGAGGCGATGATGTGCTGCTGGAAATGCAAAAAGCATTCAGGCAGAAAGACAAGCAAAAACTCACCACGCTGTTGCCTGGCGCCCGTGGCCACGTGCTCGAGCCGTGGGCCGCGTACTGGGAATTGAAGGCGCGGCTCGAAGAGGCCAGCCAGCCCGAAGTCGATGCATTTTTGCAACGTTATGCCGGCACGTATCAGGAAGACCGACTGCGCAACGATTGGCTGTTGTTGCTCGGGCAGCGGCGCGACTGGGAACGTTTCATGGACGTGCATTCCAAATTCCGCATGCGTGACGACAAGGAAGTGCAGTGCTACGCGCTCAACGTCGATCAGATGCTGGGCAAGGCGACCGAAGAAGGCGCGGAGCTGATTCTGCGCAACTGGTACGGCCAGCGCGAACTCGATGACGGCTGCGCGTATGCGGCTGCCGAGCTGTATGCCAACCAGAAGATCAAGGCCGTCGACGTGTGGAAGAAGGCGCGCCTGGCTGCCGAGGCCAACCGCCTGCGCGCGGTGCAGAAGGCGGTGCAGATCGTCGCGCCCGACGCTTCGGGAAGCCTGCGCGAGGCCATCGATTCCCCGACCAAATATCTCACGGGCCGAGCCACGGCGCGCGGCAAGATGAAGCAGGAATTCATCGTGCTTGCGCTGATCCGGCTGGCGGTGAGCGATCCAGCGCAGGCCGCAGGTCTGCTCGACAGCAAATGGGGCGTGCAGCTCTCGGCCGAGGAGCGTAACTGGCTCTGGGGGCTGATCGGCAAGCAGGCTGCAATCGCGTTGTCGCCCGATGCGCTCGGATACTTCAACAACGTGAGCCGCGACGCCGATCTGAACGACGACATGCTGGGCTGGCGCACGCGCGCCGCGATGCGTGCCGGTCAATGGAAGGTGGCCGCGCGCAGCATCGACGCGATGAGCGCTGCCGGTCGCACCGATCCCACCTGGGTGTACTGGCGCGGCCGGGCCTACCTGTCCAACCGGCCGGGCGACGAGGACAAGGCGAATGCCAAACGCCTGTTTGAAACGATTTCCGGAACCAGCAGCTTTTATGAGCAACTGGCGCGTGAGGAACTCGGCCTGAAGGTCACTCCGCCGCCGCCGCCACAGGCGCTGACACCCGAAGAAATCGCGGGCGCGCGGGCGAATCCCGGGCTCAACCGCGGGCTCTACGCAATCCTGCTCGGCCTGCGCAGCGAAGGTGTGCGCGAGTGGAACTACGCGACGAATCTGCACACGCCCGGCGGCATGAACGACCGCGAGTTGCTGGCCGCTGCCGATCTGGCGTGCAAGCAGGAGGTCTGGGACCGCTGCATCAACACCAGCGAGCGCACCAAGTCGTTCATCGACGTGTCGCAGCGCTTCCCGATGCCGTTTCGCGGTTCGGTGGTGGAACATTCGAAGAGCATCGGTCTCGATCCTGCCTATGTCTATGGTCTGATCCGCCAGGAGAGCCGCTTCATCATGGATGCGCGCTCGCATGTGGGCGCGTCAGGGCTCATGCAGGTGATGCCGGCCACGGCCCGCTGGACCGCGCGCAAGATCGGCATGACGAATTTCACGCCCGAGATGATCTACGACCGCGAGACCAACATCACCATCGGCACGGCCTATTTGAAGCTGGCACTCGACGATTTCGACAACTCGATGGCGCTTGCCGCCGCCGGTTACAACGCCGGCCCGGGCCGCCCACGCAGCTGGCGCAACGGCCCGGTGATCGACGCCGCGATCTGGGCCGAGAACGTGCCGTTCCTCGAGACCCGGACCTACGTGAAGAACGTGCTCGCGAACACGACCAACTACGCGGCCATCCTGACCGGCCAACCGCAGTCGATCAAGTCACGACTCGGCATGATCGGCCCGCGCCTGGCGAGCGAGCCCGAGCCCAACAAGGACCTTCCTTGACCACAAGGCAAGCTTGAGCGAGCGAGCGCCAGGCGTGAAGCGGCTTCAAGGACGCCGTACAGGCCAGTGCAAAAGCGGCCTCATGCGAGGGCCGCCGCGCAAGGGCCGCCCCGCCGCGCTGGCGGCGTCCCCCTCCGCTGTGCGCAGCGCGGCATAGAGAGGGGGAAGGCGCGAAGCGCCTCAGGAATCCCTTGCAGACCAAATGCAAAAGCGGCCTCATGCGAGAGCCGCCGCGCAAGGGCCGCCCCGCCGCGCTGGCGGCGTCCCCTCCGCTGCGCGCAGCGCAGCATAGAGAGGGGGAAGGCGCGAAGCGCCTCAGGGGGTGAATCTACTATCACTCCACGTCGTCGCCCGACGCCGTGGCCTTGTTTCCGGTGAACATCGCTCGCACGAGGTTTTCGCGATGTTCCCAGCAGGTCCAGAGCATGCCGCCGATGTGCAGCGCAATCAGTCCGAGCAGCACCCACGCCGTGTACTTGTGCAGATTGGCGAGCCAGCCATAACCCAGAACATGTCCGTGGTGTAGAGCCAGCCGGTGAAGGTCAGCAAGCCGAGACAGGCGAGCAGAGCGACGACCATCCAGCCGCCGAGCGGGTTGTGGCCGATGTGGCGTGGCGCCTTTCTGGCGATGACCGCGCGCGCATAGGCGATGGTCGGGCCCGACGCCTTCACGAACTGCGCAAATCGCGCATAGCGGCTGCCGACAAAGCCCCACACCACGCGCGCCACGAGAATGCCGATGACGACATAACCCGTGCGCTCGTGCAGCGGGCCGAGGTCATGGCGGCTCCACCAGGACAGCGCGATGCAGACCACCAGCCCCCAATGCAACAGGCGCACGAGCCAGTCCCAGACGCGCACCCGCTGCGGTGCGGCGGCGGCGTGATCAGCGTGCAAGCGGTTTACTCTTCGACGCGTTCAAAGGTCTTGGGATCGAAGAAGGCCTCGACGCGCTTGCCCTTGGGGTCCTTGCCATAGACCTCGTAGCAGGTGTCGGTCTTTTCCATGCGGCGCACGGTCCAGCCATCCTTCACGAGCTTTTCCTGCAGCTCGGTATGTGGACGCCATTCGGCCTTGGGGTATTCCTTGCACTGCACGTTGCCGTGTGCAAAGGCCGTGTTCGCGCACAGCGTGAGTGCGGCGATGCAGAGAGTGGTACGGAGATTTTTCATAGGGAGATTCCTTCGGTCGGATTCAAAAGCATGCGAGCGTAGATCAAGTCCTGGCCCAGCGTCGCAACAGGTTGTGATAGACCCCGGTGAGCTGTACGAGTCGCGGATCATCAGGTGGCATGGATGGCGTGAGCTGCTGCACGGACTGGTCCAGATCGAACAGCAGCGTGCGCTCGCCCTCGTCGGGCACCAGGCTCTCGATCCAGAAGAACGAGGCCACGCGCGCGCCGCTCGTGACGGGGGTGACGCGGTGCAGGCTGCTCGACGGATAGAGCACCATGTCGCCCGCATCGAGCTTGACTTCCTGCACGCCGAATGGGCCCTCGACCTCGAGCACGCCGCCTTCGTACTCATCGGGCTCGGCGAGGAACAGCGTGGCCGAAAGATCGGTGCGCATCTGTTGTTTCTGCTGCTGCGCGCCGGGCAGGAACATCAGCGCGCTGTCCACATGCGCGCCATAGGTGCCGCCGCCGCTGTAGCGGTTGAACTTGGGCGGATAGATGGTGCGCGGCAGCGCGGCGGAAATGAAGCGCGGCATCTGCGAGAGCGCGCGCAGGATCTGGTTGCCAAGTGCCACGCACAGCTCGCTTGCATCGTCGATCTGCTGATTGCGCTTGACGCTTCTGGCGAGCGTCCCGGCGGTGGCGGCGCCATCGCTCCAGGGGGCCGCATCGAGGCGTTCGCGGAACTGGCGGACCTGCTCTTTGGTGAGAACGTTGTCGATGGTGATCAGCATGGCATGAGGTCAGGGTCGATGGCCGATACAAGCGGAAATGCCGGACAGGCGCCGGCATGGATTTTTTCACGGATTGTGAAGCAAACCCGGAGCGCACCCGGTGCGGCTCCGTAGTCTGCGGCGAACTGAACCGGGCTGCCTGAATTACAGATCGAGGTTCAAGGTCAGGCGCACGGCGCGCGCGTCGCCCTTGTACAGGAACGAGCCGGAACGGTACACGGCGGTGTAGTAGTCCTTGTTCGTCAGGTTCAAGACATTCAGGCGCAGGTCGGCGTGCTTGTTGATGCGGTAGGACGCGAACGCGTCGTAGACGGTGAACGCCGGCACGGGCTGCGAGCAAGTGCCGGTGGTGGTGTAACCCGCCCCTGTGTCAGGCTGTCCGCCGCAGCGACTGCTTTCGTGGCGTGCCACAGCACCCAGCGAGAAGTCCTTGGTGATTTGATATTTGCCCTGCAACGAGAACGCACGATCGGCGAAGTTTGAGAGAGGATGGCCGACGTTGGAAGCATTTGCCGAGCGCAAAACCTTGGATTTCATAATGGCCACACCTGCCTGAACTTGAAATTCCTTGGTAACGTTGCCAGCGAGGCCGAATTCGACACCACGAACGCGATTCTTTCCTGTGTTGAAGGTGCCTTGTGTATCGTAGTTCGCCCCCTCCATGACATCGGTCTTGGTGGTTTGAAACACTGCGGCGGTAGCCAACAGTTTGTCATCCAGCAGATTCCATTTGGTACCGAGTTCGAAGTTCTGCGAACGCTCGGGCTTGGCGCCAGCGGCGCTGCCGTTGTAAATCACGAGACCACCGTAGCCGCTGTTGGTGCCAGCGTCGGGTTCGCCGCCGTTGATGTCCTGCGAAGTGCCGTAGCCAGCGTAAACCATGCCCTGCGGGTTGATCTTGTAGCTAACACCCAGATGGCCGTTGAACAGTGTGTCACTGAAACCGTAGTCACCTGTCTGCACGCCTGTGGTGTTGTTACGAGTAAGGTAGCTGAGCTTGTAGTGGTCAGCGCGAACGCCGCCAAACACAGTCCACTTGTCGGTTAGATCTACGGTGTCCATGAGCGACAGCGCGTAGGTGCGCACCTGCCAGTCGGCAGACTGGCCACGACGTGTGTAGCTGCGACCGGCCATCGTGGTCGGGTCGCCAAAGCTCGCGCCAGAGGCATTGGTGAAGCACCAGCCATTGTTGGCCGTGGCCGTCGCACTGGTGCGGCAGTTGTAAGAGCCGGAATTGCTGATGGCGTAGTTACCGGACTTGACCATGTGGTCGGTGTATTCGAAGCCAGTAATGAATTCGTGCTTCATGCCGGCGATCTTGGTGTCCCAACGCAGATTGGTCTGGTGCGCGAAGTAGTGCACCTCCTGCCAACCTGTGTGGCCGTTGTCCAGGCCCGCAGTGGCGTAGGTGCTGCCGTCAGGATTGAAAGCGGTGCGGCTCGATGCGCCTGTGGTGGCGTAGCTATTGCTCGCCGTACCATAGCGCGTCAGGCTGTTGAGCTTGAGGTCGGGTGCGATGCGGTAGTTGACGCGCGCCGTCAGCGTGTCCACGTCCGACTTCAGGAAGTCGTTGGACTGTGCGTACACCGGAACATTGCGGGCCGGGTAGCGCGCGGGCGCCGTGCCGACGAGGTAGCCGCCGAGGTCGGGCTGGTTGTCCTTGCCGCGAAAGCCGTAGTAGTCCACGGTCACGTTCAGGTCGGGATTCACTTCCCAGATGCCCGAGAGCGCCAGACCCTTGCGCTTGCGCTCGGACGGGCCGCGGTCGGGCACGTCTTCGCTTCCCACGAGCGCATTCACGCGCAGCGCGAAGGTGTCGTTGATGGCCTTGTTGGCGTCCATCGTCAGGCGATAGTGGCTGTCGGTGCCGACCGAGCCGGAAAAGCGTGTGAAGTCGTAGTCGAGCGTGGCCTGCTTGGTGATCATGTTCACCGCGCCACCGGCGGAACCGCGGCCCGCGAACGTGGAGTTCGGGCCCTTGGTTATTTCCACCTGTTCGGCGGCGAAGCTCTCGCGCGTGGTCATGCCGGGGTCACGAAGACCGTCCACGAACACGTCGGAGCGCGCTTCCTGGCCACGGATGATGTAGCGATCACCGAAGGCATTACCGTTTTCGCCGGTGCCGAGCGTGATGCCGGGTTGGGCGGCGAGAATCTGCTTGAGGTCGGTCATGCCGGAATCGTCGATGGCCGATTTGGTGATCACCGAAATGGTTTGCGGCGTCTCGGCGAGCGGACGTGTGTGCCGCGTGTCGGCAGACGTCTTGGCCTTGTAGGGCGCGCCGACTTCGGCATTCGGATTCGGATCGATAGCCTGCTCCTTCACCGTCACGGTAGGCAGGGCTTCGGCGGTGGTGGCGGCAGTCGCCTCGGGTGCTGTCGGAGTCTGGGCCAGTGCGCCGAGCGGAAGCAGGACGGCAACGGCGGTGACGCTTTCGGCCAGACGCAGGCTGCGTGGCTTCTTCACGTTGGAGCGCTTGGATTGCATGAAAATACCCTCTGATAAAACTGGACGCGATTATTATTGAGAATCAATCTCGTTCGCGTAATTGCTTTGATCTGAGATGGAATTTCCAGCAAATTCAGTGTGGGAGATGGGGCATTTGTTGCGTCATACCAACAAATTTCCTTGATCCATCATGGTCATCCATGAATCAATGTCATCGACTTGTCTGGCACCCGCGTTTGCCTCAGGCGTTGATCAGCAGGTCTTCCTGAACCGCCGCAGCGCCGCTCGCGACCAGGTCGCGCACCAGGTCCCCGGCCCAGTCCTGCATCGGCGTCGCGGCGAAATAGCGCGCGTGCAGCAGGCGGAAATAGGCCGTGCCGTGAAGCCAGCACAGCGCGTCTGGCATCGGCACGCTCTGCCATTCGAGCAGCTTGTACTTGAGCAGCACCTTGGCGGCATGGCGCGCGTGCTTGTGCGGATCGGCCACGAAGCCCGCGAGGCGTCGGCGGGCGGTATCGAGCGACCGGGGCACGTCGGAGAACACGGCGCCGTGGCCGGGAATGACGATTTCGGGCGCAAGGCGTTCGATGAGATCGAGCGTCGCACCCACATCGGCAAAGCCTTCCTCGCCTTCAAGTTCGGGAAACACCACGCCAAAGCCGTTTTCCCAGAGTGCATCACCCGAGATCAGCAGCCGCGCGTCGGGCTCGAACAGAATGACCGCGTGCGCGTCGTGCCCGGGAGCGGCGTGGATTTGCCAGAGGCCGTCGCCGAGCCGGATCTCGTCGCCCGGGCGCAGCGCAGAATCGGCGCGAAACGGCGGGCAGTATTGGCCGGTGGGTTCGTAGCCCAGGGCCACCGGATCCCAATGCCGGACCTGTTCCAAATGGCCCGGAGGAACGCGCGTTTCGGCCTGGGGCCAGAACGTCTGCAATGCCGCATTGCCACCGCAATGATCGCTGTGCAGATGGGTGTTGATCAGCAGATCGAGCGCACCTCCTGCAAGCGACGCGGCGACCAGTTCCACGGTCTGGCTGGCGTGGGTGAAATAGCCGCTGTCCACCAGCGCGCTGCCTTCGCTTCCCTGAAACAGCACGTTGTTGGCGGACAGCCAGCCGCGCTCCAGAACGGTGATGTCGGCGGGAAGTGCGGGCTGGGTGCGGGTCATGGGCTGGTGTCTCGTTATGGGTGTGGCTCGGCCAACATTGTGCCCGTGCGACACGCCTTCACGCACAAGCGCATGCACAATGGCGCGGGGCAATGTGGAACAGTGCGTCGCAGGTATTTGTTCGGCTTCGCTTTGATCGCTTACCGGTTCAACAAGGGATGGGTCCATGGTCGCATGGTGGCTGCGCGCTGTCGGTTTTTTCAATGTCTTGTGCCTGATGGCCTGGATCGCATGGGCATGGCCGCGCTCGCCGTGGCTCGCGGGATTCGGCGTGCTGCTGTTCATGCTGTTCGGACGGTTCTGGCTGGGATTGCAGTTTCTGGTGATGCAGGCATTCAAGTGGCACGGCGGACTGCCGCGTGCCGCGCGCGCTTCGGTGTTCAGGGCCTGGAACGCCGAAACCCGGGAATCGGCGAGACAGTTCGCGTGGCAGATTCCATGGCGCGAATGGGCCGTTCCGGATCACCTGCCCGAAGATTCCGGTGGGCGACGCGGCGTGGTGCTGGTCCATGGCTGGATGTGCAATCGCGCGGTCTGGACGCAGCTCATGGAGCAATTGCGCAAGGAAAACATTCCCTACGTGGCGGTGAGCTTGCCGATGCTGCTGCACACCATCGAGACGGCCCGGCCCGCGCTCGACTCTGCGGTCAGGCGACTGCATGCCGCCACCGGGCTCGCTCCGCTGCTCGTGGGTCACAGCATGGGCGGGCTGGTGCTGCGTGACTGGTTGCGCGCGCAGTCCACAGGCAGTGAGCTGGTGCCGTTGGCAGCGGTCACCATCGGCAGCCCGCACCAGGGGTCGCCGCTCGCGCTGTGCGTGACGGGGGCCAATGTGCGGCAGATGCGACCGGACAGCGCATGGCTCGCCCAACTGCGCAGGGACGAATCGCAACCCGGCAGCGCGTTTTCGCGCGTGCGCTGGCACTGCGTCTACTCCGACTGCGACAACGTGGTGTTTCCCGAATCGACCTCGCAACTGGCGAACACCGACCATCACCTGCTGGCTGGCTACGCCCATGTGCAGATGCTGGCGGCCCCGCCACTGTGGGCGCTGGTGCGTTCGCTCGTCGCGCGCTGATCAGGCCGTGCGCGCCGCAAGCGGCTTGCTGTCGGCACCGAATTCGGGCAGGGCGCGCAGCTGGTCGTAGAGATGGGTGAAATCGGGCGCCGTCAATTCGAACAGCTGCTCGAAGCTGTCGATCACGAAATACGTCTGCTGGTAGGTGTCGATCTTGTAGCGCGTGCGCATGGTGCGCGCGAGTTCCAGCGGCAGACGTTGCGGCTCGGGGCTTTGCACGCTGTGCTTGAGTTCGCCGCTGGAGCTCAGAATGCCCGCGCCATAGGCCCGCAGCCCCTCCGGCTCGCGGATCAGGCCGAATTCGATGGTGTACCAGTAGAGCCGCGCAAGCATCTCGCCCGCGCCGAGTTCCTCTGCCTTGAGACCGCCCTGGCCGTAGCGCTGGATGTAGTCGGCGATCACCGGATTGAACAACAGCGGCACATGGCCGAAGAGGTCGTGGAACACGTCGGGCTCGACGATGTATTCGAATTCCTCGGGCTTGCGAATCCAGTCCGTCACCGGAAACCGGCGATTGGCGAGCAGCGAGAAAAAGGCGCGTTCGGGAATCAGCCCCGGTACCGCGACGATCTCCCAGCGCGTGGCCTTGTGCAGTGATTCGTTGATGTCGTCAAAGCGCGGAATGCGCTCCTTGGCCCGAGCCTTGGCAACACGTCGATGAAGGCCTGGCTCGCCAGACCTGGAAGCAGGGCCGACTGGCGTTCGTAGAGGCGGTGATAGGTATCGTGATCCGCTTCCGTGTACGCATCGAAGTTCTGTGCGCAGGTGAAATCCTCCCGCGCGCGGCCGTAGTCGCCGCGCGGCGGGCGCGTGGACTGGCCGTAGGTGACCGGTGCCTGTCCCATGGCTTGCCTCCTGAGGCGTCGGTTGGATCGAATCAGAGCACGCCGCGGCGCATCTGGTCGAGCTCGATGCTTTCAAACAGCGCCTTGAAATTGCCGTTGCCGAAGCCGTCGTCGCCCTTGCGCTCGATGAACTCGAAGAAGATCGGGCCAAGCTGGTTCTCGCTGAAGATCTGCAGCAGGATGGCATCCTTTTTCCCGTCGATCAGAATCTTGCGCTTTTGCAGCTCAGCGACGCTTTCGCCATGCTCCGGGATGCGCTTGTCGATCAGCTCGTAGTAGGTATCGATGGTGTCGAGCAGCCGCACGCCGTTGGCACGCAACTGATCCACCGTGGCGTAGAGGTCGTACGAGCCCATGGCGATGTGCTGGATACCCTCGCCCTTGTACATGTCCAGGTATTCCTGAATCTGCCCCGGCTTTTCCTTGCCTTCCTCGTTGATCGGAATGCGGATCTTGCCGCAGGGGCTGGTCATGGCCTTGCTCTTGACGCCCGTGACCTGGCCCTCGATGTCGAAGTAGCGGATTTCGCGGAAGTTGAACAAACGCTCGTAGAAATCGGCCCATTCGACCATGCGGCCCCGGTGCACGTTGTGCGTGAGGTGGTCCACATAGGTGAGTCCCGCGCCCTTGGGGCAGAGCATTTCCTCGGTGCTGATGCCGGGCAGCGGCACGAAGTCCACGTCGAAGAAGCCGATGTTGCCGATGTCGCCCGGGCGCGCGCCGTTCTTGCCGCGCCAGCGGTCCACAAAATAGATCAGGCTGTCGCCCACGCCCTTGATCGCGGGAATGTTCAATTGTCCCGGCTCGGCGGTACCGGCATAGCCCCATGCGCCGAGATTGAGCGCGCGTTCGTAGGCGGCCTTGGCATCGTGCACGCGGAACGCGATGGCGCAGACGCTCGGCCCATGCAGGCGGGCAAAGCGCTGGGCGAAGCTGTCGGGCTCGGCGTTGATGATGAAGTTGATTTCGCCCTGACGGTACAGCAGCACGTTCTTGTGGCGGTGGCGGGCGACGGGCTTGAATCCCATGGATTCGAACGACTTCCCCATCGCGACGGGATCGGGGCGGCGTATTCGATGAATTCGAAACCGTCGGTGCCCATGGGATTTTCCCAGGCGGATTCTTCGGGTCGTGAGGTGATGGGGCGTTCATGATGTGTCTCCGTTGCTTGAACAAGCGGTGTTTGTGTCGCGCCGTCGCAGCGCTGCTCCGTCAAACATTGAATGTAATTGGCTATGCTGGCTTTTTTTCGCCTATTTCATCCGGGATAATCGCATGGAACGCACTATTTATGATGAATTGGCAAATGAAATGCAATATTCATGCGCTAGGGAAGTCTCGGATTAACCAGGGCGCCGAAGTGGCGGAAAATCGTTTCCATGAGCACTTCTTCCCCACTGGGTGATTCTTCGGCGGTGTCGCTGGACAAACTGGATCGCGCGATCCTGCGCAGCCTGCAGGCCAATGGGCGCGAAACCTATGACGTGATCGGCGAGCGCGTCGGCCTCTCGCCCAGCGCCGTGCTTCGCCGCGCCAAGCGGCTCGAAGACGCGGGCATCATCGAGCGCTATGTCGCGCTGGTCAAACCCGAGGCGGTCGGGCTCGGGCTGACCGCCTACATCAATGTGCGGCTTGAAAAGAACACCGAGATTCACAAGCGCAATCCCATGGACCTGTTTCGCGCCAGCGTGCAGTCCTGGCCCGAGGTGGTGGAGTGCTCGGCGCTGACCGGCGAGATGGACTATCTGCTGCGCGTCGTGGTGGCCGACATGGCGCACTACAGCCGCTTCATCATGGAGACGCTGCTCAAGCATCCGAGCGTGCAGGACTGCAAGACCAGTTTCGTGCTCGACCGTGTCAAGGCCACAACGGCGGTGCCGGTTTGATTTGCTTCTGAGTTCATAGCAATCAAACGGCCTGGTTTCTGGATTTTTCGCGCATCCGGCGACTCGAAACGGAAACATCCCCAGTTTTTATATTGCAATGCAGCAAAATCGATGCGAATTCCTAGGGAAAACCCTAGAATGGCTGCATCATGCTATTGACGAAAGACTGGCTTCTCACTTCCTGGGACATGGGCCGACGCATCTGGGGCGTTGGCTCCAAGGTGGATCAACCCGAGTCGACACAACGAGGTGTTTCAAAAATGGTTTCTGCTCCAGTGCCCATTCGTTCGCTGGCTGCCCAACACCGCGAGCGCATTGCTACGCATTTGCTGAGTCTGAGTCCAGAGGATCGCTATCTGCGCTTTGGCTACCCCGCCAGCGATGCGCAGGTGCGCCGCTACGTCGATCACATCGATTTCGACCGCGATGAGGTCATTGGCGTGTTCAACCGACGCCTTGAACTCATCGCCATGGCCCATGTGGCCTATGCGGAACATGAGGAATTCAAGAGCTGCGCCGAGTTCGGCGTCTCCGTGCTCTCCAAGGCCCGTGGTCGCGGCTATGGCGCGCAGTTGTTCGATCGCGCCATGATGCTGGCGCGCAGCCGCGACGTGAAGATGATGTTCATCCACGCGCTCTCCGAAAACACCGCGATGCTCAAGATCGCCCGCAACGCTGGCGCGACCGTGCACCGCGATGGATCGGAATCCGAGGCCTATCTGCAACTGCCGCCCGCGAGTTTCGACACGCGCATGAGCAAGATGGTGGCCGTGCAGTTTGGCGAACTCGACTACCAGTTCAAGAAGCAGGCTCAACAATTCTGGAACATGCTTGGCGGCCTGCAGGAAATCCGCCAGGGCGTGCGTGACGGCCGTCATCAATCGGCCGAGTGAATAGCGCGGCAATCGGCGGCGCGAAGTCCGACGCGGGTTCGGCCACAATCCGTTATTCTTGAGTCCCCTTCACCACCGCACGTCCTGCATCAAGACTGTGTCAGATCCGCATCCCGCGCGTCATTCCGACAAGGAAGACAAACGCACGCTCCTGCAACGCGTCATCGAATTCATCAACCCGGGGCCCAATTCCACCGAAGAACTGGTGGCCGCAATGGCCGAGGCCGAGCATGACGACGTCATCAATGCGGACACCCGGGTGCTTCTGGAACGCGTGCTGCGCATGGCGGAGTTGACCGCCAGCGACGTGATGGTGCCCGCCAAGCGCATGGATCTGCTGAACATCGACGAGCCGATCGACGACCTGATCCTGCAGGTGATCCGCACGGCGCATTCGCGGTTTCCGGTCTATCAGGGTGAGCGCGACAACATCATCGGCGTGCTGCTCGCCAAGGACCTGCTCAAGCTCTCGCGCTCGCCGAGCCTCAACATCCGCACCATGGTGCGCCCGGCGCTGTTCGTGCCGGAGAGCAAGAGCCTGAACGATCTTTCGACCGAATTCCGCAGCTCGCGCAGCCACATGGCGCTCGTGATCGACGAGTTTGGCCGCACAGCCGGACTGGTCACGTTCGAGGACGTGATCGAGGAAATCGTCGGCGAGATCGAGGACGAATTCGATCTTCCCGAGGAAGAGGGCGACATCTTCGGCCTCGCGGACCAGACCTATCGTGTCAGCGGCGACACGCCCGTCGAGCGCGTGGCCGAGGCGTTCGGCGTCACGCTCGAGAGTTCCGATCTCGATGAGTCGTTCGACACCATCGGCGGCCTGATCACCCACGAACTCGGCCGCGTGCCGCGCAAGGGCGAGCATTTCGACATCGGCGGGCTGCGCTTCATCGTGCTGCACGGCAAGGGCGGAGCGGTGCGCTGGTTCAAGGTCTCGCCCGCTCCCGAGGGCGCGGCCGGGGAAAACTCCTGAATGGCAAGCTGACCGACGATGCAGCAAACGCACATGGTGCACGATGATCCCGCCGCCCCGCGCGCTACGGGCGTTCGCGGCCCCTGGTGGCTTTGGCCGCTGGTGGCGCTCGCCGGAGTGGCGCAGGCGCTTTCTCTGGCCTGGCCCTGGGGCGGGCAGCCGCTGTGGTGGCTGCAACTGGCGTCGCTGGCGGTTTTTGTCCACGCGATCCTGAGGGTCGCGACGCCGCGCCGCGCGGGTTTCATGGCCTGGGTTTTCGCTACCGCCTGGCTGTGCGGCACCTTCTGGTGGCTGTATATCTCCATGCATACCTACGGCGGGCTTGCCGCGCCGCTGGCGGTGTTGGCCGTGGTGGGGCTGGCCGCGTTTCTCGGCAGCTACTACGCGATTGCCGTGTGGTGGTTCCGAAAGCGCCTGCCGCATAGCCGACTCCGGGCTGCGGTATTGTTTGCTGCCCTGTGGCTGCTGGCGGAGCTGGCGCGCGGCCAATGGTGGACCGGTTTTCCGTGGGGTGCCATCGGATACGCGCACGTCGACGGGCCGCTTGCGGCGCTCGCACGTTACGTCGGCGTGTACGGCATCTGTTTTGCTGCGGCCTTTCTTGCGGCATCGGCCGCGATGTGGCGCACCGAGGATTCGCACAACCAGAAATGGTGGATTGCGGTCGCGGGCGTGCTCATGGTGCTGGGCGGCGTGGCCTCGCAGCGGCAGACCGGATTGAAGACGCTCGAAGCCAGTCACCTCTCCGCGCCGATGTCGCTCGCGCTGATGCAGGGCCAGATACCGCAGGACGAGAAATTCCAGCCCGGCAGCGGCATCCCGCTGGCGCTTGAGTGGTACGCGGGTCGCCTGAACGAGGCTCGGGCGCAACTGGTGGTCGCGCCGGAAACCGCGATTCCGCTGCTGCCCCAGCAATTGCCGCCCGGCTACTTGGAAGCCATATCCGCGCGCTATTCCCAGCCCGGTGGCGAGCAGGCGTTGCTGGTCGGCATTCCGCTTGGCAATTTCACCGAGGGCTACACGAATTCGGTCTATGGTTTTGCGCCCGGCATGCAGCAGCCCTACCAATATGACAAGCACCATCTGGTGCCGTTCGGTGAATTCATTCCGCCGTTCTTCCGCTGGTTCACCGAGATGATGAACATCCCGCTGGGCGATTTCAATCGCGGCCATATCGGCCAGCCATCGTTCGTCTGGAAGGGCGAGCGCATTGCGCCCAACATCTGTTATGAGGATTTGTTCGGCGAGGAACTCGGCGCGCGGTTTGTCGATGCGACCCAGGCGCCGACCTTCATGGTGAACCTGAGCAACATCGGCTGGTTTGGCAATTCCGTTGCGATTGACCAGCATCTTGCGATCAGCCGCATGCGCTCGTTGGAGTTCGAGCGTCCGATGGTGCGCGCTACGAATACCGGAGCAACCGCGGTGATCGATCACCGTGGGCAGGTCACGGATCGCCTGGAAAACACCCAACGCGGCGTGCTGCTGACGCAGGTGCGCGGAGTGAGCGGCGCGGTCACGCCGTTTGCATGGTGGGTTGGGCGTCTCGGGCTGTGGCCGTTCTGGGGCTGGGGCTGCTCGGGCGGTGCTGCTCGCGTTGCGCGGGCGCCGGGCCGGCGCGCAGGAGCATTGGCGATAATGGGCCAGCGCTTCGAGGTTTTGTATCAATTTCTTGGCCGTTTGTTGCAATCGGGCGACTGCAAGCCTTGATAATGATGCCCTTTTTGCAAGAATGTTCATGTCTGGATTGAATTCCAGCGATCCCACGATGACGGCGCATGACCGTCTGGAGAATGACTGACAATGGCTGATTCCTTTTCCTACGAGCAACTGATCGCCTCCGGTGAGGGCCGGTTGTTCACCCCGGACAGCGGGCGCCTGCCCCTGCCACCCATGCTGATGTTTGATCGCATCACGCACATCGACAGTGATGGCGGTGCGCATGGGCTGGGAAAGATCGTGGCCGAACTCGACATCAAGCCCGATCTGTGGTTCTTCGACTGCCATTTCCGCGGCGACCCGGTGATGCCCGGTTGCCTTGGCCTTGATGCCATGTGGCAGCTCATCGGCTTCTACCTGACGTGGCTGCAATTGCCGGGGCGTGGTCGCGCGCTCGGCGCGGGCGAGGTCAAGTTCACGGGCGAGGTCGGACCCGACGTGAAACTGGTTACTTACGAAATTGACATCAAGCGTGTCATCAAACGCAAGCTCAATATGGCCATCGGCGATGCGCGTCTGCTCGCCGACGGCAAGGAAATCTATGCGGCCAATGACCTGCGCGTGGGCCTTTTCATGCGCGAAGGCAATGGCCAAGGGGCAGCAGCATGAAAAAGCGGGTGGTGATCACGGGCGCGGGTATCGTCTCGTGCATCGGCAACGATCTTGAAACGGTGGAGGCTTCGCTGCGCGAGGGTCGCTCGGGTATCAAGGCCATGCCGGAGTTCACCGAGATGGGTCTTCGCAGCCAGGTCGCAGGCATTCCGCAAATCAACCTGGAAGAGCGCATCGATCGTCGGCAACTGCGGTTCATGGGTGGCGCCGCCGCCTATGCGTTCGTGGCGCTGTCCGACGCGATTGCACAGGCGGGCCTGCAACCCGAGCAAATCTCCAACCTGCGCACCGGCCTGATCATGGGCTCGGGCGGCGGCTCGCCGGCCAACCAGATCGAGGCGGCCGATACGCTGCGCACCAAGGGCATTCGCCGCGTGGGACCGTACCAGGTCACGCGCTGCATGGGCTCGACGGTGTCGGCCAATCTGGCGACCTACTTCAAGATCAAGGGCATCAACTACTCGATCACCTCCGCCTGTAGCACTTCGGCGCATTGCATTGGCGCGGCGGCCCAGCAGATCGCCTGGGGCATGCAGGACGTGATGTTCGCCGGAGGTGGCGAGGAACTGTCCTGGGGGCTTGCGTTGCTGTTTGACGGCATGGGCGCGATGTCCTCCAAGCGCAATGACGATCCCGAGAAGGCTTCGCGTCCCTACGATGCCGACCGTGACGGTTTCGTGATCGCGGGCGGCGGCGGCGCGCTGGTACTCGAAAGCCTTGAGCATGCCCAGGCACGTGGCGCGAACATCCTCGCGGAAATCGTCGGCTTCGGCATCTCCTCGGATGGCGAGGACATGGTCGCGCCTTCCGGCGTCGGCGCCGTGGCGTGCATGGAACAGGCCATCGGTGACCTGGATGGCCCCATCGACTACATCAACACGCACGGCACCTCCACGCCCGTCGGCGATGTGCCGGAATTGCATGCGATGCGCAAGGTGTTCGGCGACAAAGTGCCGCCGTTTTCGTCCACCAAGTCCCTCACCGGGCATTCGCAGGGCGCAACCGGCGTGCAGGAAGCAATCTACTGCCTGATCATGCTGAACAAGGGCTTTATTGCGGGTTCCGCGAACGTGGAGAATCCCGATCCGGCCGTCGGCGATCTGCCCCTCGTGACCGAGTCGCGCGATGCGCAATTGCGCCACGTGCTCTCCAACAGCTTCGGCTTTGGCGGCACCAATGCGTCGCTGGTTCTGCGCAGTTGGGACGGCAAGTAACCAACCGCGTCGGTACCGAGTATCCGGGGGCTTCGGCCCCCGTTTTGTTTGCGCCAACTAAAATCGCCGGTTCACGCGAGAAAACGCGTTCACCGAATTAGCCAGAACCGACATGCTGACCTTCCAACAAATCATTCTGAAATTGCAGTCGTACTGGGCCGATCAGGGCTGTGCGCTCTTGCAGCCCTACGATATGGAAGTGGGTGCCGGTACTTCGCACACCGCCACGTTCCTGCGCGCCATCGGCCCCGAGCCGTGGAAGGCCGCTTACGTGCAGCCCAGCCGCCGTCCCAAGGATGGTCGTTATGGCGAGAATCCGAATCGCGGCCAGCACTACTACCAGTACCAGGTGGTTCTGAAACCCGCGCCGGACAACATTCTGGAGCTGTATCTCGGTTCGCTCGAGGCACTCGGCTTCGACCTGAAGAAGAACGACATCCGCTTTGTCGAGGACGACTGGGAGAATCCAACGCTCGGCGCATGGGGCCTTGGTTGGGAAGTCTGGCTCAACGGCATGGAAGTGACGCAGTTCACCTATTTCCAGCAAGTGGGCGGCATCGACTGCAAGCCCGCGACCGGCGAGATCACCTATGGGCTCGAACGCCTCGCGATGTATCTGCAGGGCGTGGAAAACATGTACGACCTCGTCTGGACCGACGACGGCAATGGCCGCAGGCTGAGCTACGGCGACGTGTTCCATCAGAACGAGGTGGAACAGTCGGCATACAACTTCGAGCATTCGGATGCGGAGTTTCTGTTCACCGCCTTCGGCGCGCATGAAAAACAGGCGCAGCACCTGATGGAGGCGCAGCTCGCGCTGCCGGCCTACGAGCAGGTGCTCAAGGCCGCTCACACCTTCAATCTGCTCGACGCGCGCGGCGCGATCTCGGTGACCGAACGCGCGGCCTACATCGGCCGCATCCGCAATCTGGCGCGCGCCGTGGCCAAGGCCTATCTCGACAGCCGCGCGCGGCTGGGCTTCCCAATGGCTCCGAGGGCTTGGGCCGACGAAGTGCTCGCCGATCTGGCCAAGGCCGAGCAGCAGCAACAAAGCAGCGGCGGCAGCAGCCATAACAAGAAGGGCGCATAAGGCGCCGCAGCAGGGAAATCCATCATGACAACACCGAATCTTCTTGTTGAACTGTTTGTCGAAGAGCTGCCTCCCAAGGTGCTCCAGAAACTGGGTGATGCGTTCGCGGTCGTGCTGTTCGAGCAGCTCAAGGCCCAGGGGCTGACCTCGCCCGGCTCGCGCATCACGGCCTATGCTTCACCGCGCCGCCTGGCCGCGCACATCACCGAAGTGCTGCCGCAAGCCGCCGACAAGGCGGTGTCGCAAAAGCTCATGCCCGTGAGCGTGGGGCTCGACGCCGAAGGCAAGGCATCGCCCGCACTGGTGAAGAAGCTCAACGCTCTCGGTGCCGAAGAATCCGCCGTGGCGACGCTTGAGCGCGTCAACGACGGCAAGGCCGACATCCTCTACTACCACAGCACCGCCAAGGGCGCGCAACTCACCGAAGGCGTGCAGAACGCGCTCGATGAAGCCATCGCCAGGCTGCCGATTCCCAAGGTCATGCGCTACCAGTTGCAGGACGGCTGGAGCAGTGTGAACTTCGTGCGCCCGGCGCACGGTCTCGTCGTGCTGCATGGCACCGAGGTTCTGCTGTCAGTGAGTGCGCTGGGCCTCAAGGCCGGCAACATCACGCACGGCCATCGGTTCGAAGCGAGCGTCGATCCCATCGGCATCACGAGCGCCGATACCTATGCCGCGCAACTGCGCGAGCAGGGCGCCGTGATCGCCAGTTTCCCCGAGCGCCGCGATGAAATCGCACGGCAACTGAAGGCCGCTGCCGAACGCGTGGGCGGTGGCGTTCGCGCCATCGAAGACGAGGCACTGCTCGACGAAGTGACCGCACTGGTCGAACGCCCGAACGTGCTGGTCTGCGAGTTCGAGAAGGAATTTCTCGACGTGCCGCAGGAATGCCTGATTCTCACGATGAAGGCCAACCAGAAGTACTTCCCGCTGCTGTCGGCCGAAGGCAGGTTGACCCACCAATTCCTGGTCGTCAGCAATATCAGCCCATCGGATGCCAGCGCGGTCACGGGCGGCAACGAGCGCGTGGTGCGTCCGCGCCTGGCGGATGCGAAATTCTTCTTCGACCAGGACCGCAAGAAGACGCTGCTCTCGCGCGTCGATGCGCTCTCGAAGGTCGTGTATCACAACAAGCTCGGCACCCAGGGCGAACGCATGCAGCGGGTGCGCGCCATTGCCAAGGCGATTGCGCACGATCTGTTCGACGCCATCGCCAAGGCGCATCCCGAGCAACTGGGCAGCGTCGAAGGCGAAATCGCCGAAGAATATCTGCTGGAGAGCGTCGACACCGCCGCGATGCTGGCCAAGACCGATCTGGTCACCGACATGGTCGGCGAGTTCCCCGAGCTGCAGGGCATCATGGGCGGCTACTACGCTGCCAATGACGGACTGTCGGTGCAGGTGGCGCACGCCATCGAAGACCACTACAAGCCGCGTTTCGCGGGCGACGAACTGCCGCGCGAGAACGTGGGCGTGGTGGTGGCACTGGCCGACAAGCTCGAGACGCTGGTGGGCATGTTCGGCATCGGCAATCTGCCGACCGGTGACCGCGATCCGTTTGCGCTGCGCCGTCACGCGCTCGGCGTGATCCGCATGCTGATCGACAAGGAATTGCCGCTTGATCTGACGCGCATTCTGGACGCCGCGGCGAAGGCCTTCGGTGCGTTGCTGCCCGATGCCCAAAAGAGCAATGCGCAGTTGCTGGAATTCATCCACGAGCGCCTGGCGGGCTATCTCCGCGAGCAGGGCTACAGCGCTCAGGAGGCCGATGCGGTGATCGCCGCCAACGTGCCATGGGGCGAGATTCCCAAGGCGCTGCAAGCGGTGCGCGCGTTTGCCGAATTGCCCGAGGCACCGGCGCTGGCTGCCGCGAACAAGCGCATCGGCAATATCCTCAAGAAGGCCGGTCAGGTCGATCCGCATGTGAATCCCGCGATGCTTCGGGAACCAGCCGAGCAGGCGCTCTACGCCGCGATGCAGCAGACCGTCCCCGAGGCCGATGCCCGATTTGCCGAAGGCGACTACACCGGCAGCCTGCAAACGCTGGCCGCATTGCGCGCACCGGTCGACACCTTCTTCGACGACGTGATGGTCAACGCCGACGAGGAGGCGCTGCGCCTGAATCGTCAGGGCCTGCTGCAATCGCTGCATGTGGCGATGAACCGCGTGGCCGACCTGTCGCGTCTCGCATAGAGTCCCCTGACCGATGAGCGCCCGAGGATCCATGGACAATGCAGTGCGGGCTTCCGCCAGATTGCTTTCATAATCGAGTCATGAAAATCGCCATCTTCGACCGCGACGGCACACTCAATGTCCTGGGCAACGAGTACATCTCCACGCCCGATGAATGGATTCCGATTCCCGGTGCGCTCGAGGCGGTTGCGCAACTGTCGCGCGCCGGCTGGCACGTGGTGATCGCCACCAACCAGCCGGGGCTCGGGCGTGGGGTGTTTGACGTGCATGCGCTCAATGCCATTCACGCGCGCCTGCTCAAGCAGGTGTCGGCGGTAGGCGGAAAGATCGACGCGGTGTTCTTCTGCCCGCACAGCGAGGCCGAGCACTGTAGTTGCCGCAAGCCTGCGCCGGGATTGATGGAGCAGATTCGTGACCGTTACGGCGTCGAACGCGGCGAGATGCTGGCCGTGGGCAGCAGCCTGCTGCATCTGCAGGCCGCTGCGGCCATCGGCCTGCCGCAATTGCATTTGATCTGCACCGGCGCGGCGACCGAGATAAATCCCGCAGACGATCTGCCCGAACCGTGGCCCAAGGGCACGCATGTGCATGCCGATCTGGGCGCATTTGTAGACTTCATCGCGGCGGCGCAGGCCGCCAAGGTGCCCCTGCATTGAGTGGGCGACGCCGGTTCCATGCGCTTGCGACGATGCGTTCTGGCGGCGGCACCCCTTTAGGAAACTGATTCAAAAATATGGCTTTCATCCGTTCCGTTCTTCATCTGCTGTGGATGAGTGTCACCGTCATTCCCTACACGCTGGCCGTCCTGATCGCGCGCTTTTCGGGAGCGAAGCAACAGACCGTCTACGCGATTGCGCGTGCCTGGCTGGCGCTCTCGGTCAACAGCGCGCGTCCGCTGCTCGGTATCTCGAATCGCGTCACGGGCATGGAAAATCTGCCCGTCGATCCGAAGCAGGGCGTGGTGTTGCTGTGCAAGCATCAGTCCACCTACGAGACCTTTCTGATGCCGGCGATCATGCCGCGCCAACTCGCCTATGTGTTCAAGAAGGAACTGCTGAAGATTCCGTTCTTTGGCTGGTCGATCGGCAGCCTCGACATGGTTCACATCGACCGCAGCCAGGGCAGCCGCGCATTCGCCAAGCTGCTGCAGCAGGGCCGCAAGCTGCTGGCTCAGGGCACCTGGGTGATCATGTTCCCCGAAGGCACGCGCATTGCGCGCGGTGAGGTGGGGCAATACAAGAGCGGCGGCGCACGCCTTGCATTGAGCGCGGGCGTTCCCGTGGTGCCGATTGCCGTGACCTCGGCGCGGGTGTGGCCAAGGAAGCCGTTCACCAAGCGGCCCGGCGTCGTCGATGTCTCCATTGGTCCGCAGATTTCATCCGAGGGCCTGACGCAGGACGAACTCATGCAGAAGGCCCAGGACTGGATCGAAGCGGAGATGCGGCGCCTCGACCCGAGGCCTATCCTCCCGGAAAGTAACAAAAAAAGTGGGGCAGGGCTTGATTCAGATGGCGCTCGAATTGTTTGGCATCTCGGGCGACGCCAAACCGGCGACCGTCCGGCAGGAGACGCCCAGCCCTGTCGTCGCGCCACGCAGGAGCAGTGATGGACGCAGTAGGCGCCTGAAGCCCGCCTCGGACGAGTCGCAGGATCTGTGGGCCGAGTTTGCGCCGGCCCTCCGGGAAACAGAGCCGGCACCGGCGACCTCCGGCGATCACCGCGAACCTGCGCCCGCCGAGCCGCTAGACCGCGTGCTCCAACCGGCGTCGTTCAGCCATCCCCGCGCCAATCGCGAGGTGCTTCTGGGGCACGCGCGCGTGGCCTATGCACTGCAACGGGTGCGACGTCGCAGCATCGGTTTTGTCGTGGATGCGGACGGCCTGTCCGTGCGCGCGCCGTCGTGGGTGACGCTGTCGGCCATTGACGAGGCGCTCAAGGAAAAATCCGGCTGGATTCTGCGCAAGCTCGGCGATGCGCAACTGCGCCAGCAAAAGCGCGAGGATGCGCGCATTGAATGGAAGAACGGCGCGGTGTTCCCGTTTCTCGGCGAGCCGCTCAGAATCGTTCTCGATGCGGAGCACCGTTTTGCGGGGCGCGGCGGCGCATTGCTCGATTCCGCGCTGCCCGGTGAGCCGCGCGAACTGCACATCGCCTTGCCGCATGCGGCCGACGCCTCCAAGGTGCGCGACGCGGTGCAGGCGTGGCTGCTCAGGCAGGCGCGTGCCCATTTCGTCGCGCGGCTCGATCACTTTGCGCCGCAGCTCGGCGTGCGCTGGACGCGGCTTCGGCTGTCGAGCGCGCAGACCCGCTGGGGCAGTGCGCGTTCGGATGGCTCGATTTGCCTGAATTGGCGGTTGCTGCATTTCCGGCCCTCGGTGATCGACTACGTGGTGGTGCACGAGCTTTCACACCTGCGGGTGATGGATCATTCGCCGCGTTTCTGGGACACGGTGGGCTCGGTGATGCCCGAGTACAAGGCGCTGCGCCGCAGCCTCAAGGAACAGGCAACGCCCTCGTGGGAGTGATGTCTTGCGGCGCGCGGCCCTGTGTGGGCATCTGCCAGAATCGAGCGCATGACTACCACGCCGCAATCCTCATCCTCATCTTCTACGTCATCCGCCCCCGGATCATTGGATCAACCCCGGCCCGCTGACGGCTATGCGGGCGACGTGAGTCCGCAACTGGCCTGGCGCTGGGTCCAGGACGGGCAGGCGGTTTTGATCGATGTGCGCACCGACGCCGAACGTGAATGGGTCGGCACCGTGCCCGGTGCAGTCGCCGTGGCCTGGAAGCAGTGGCCCGGCATGGCAATGAACGCGGCGTTCGATGAACAGTTGCGCGCTGCCGTGCCCGAGGGCGGCAAGAAGGTGGTGCTGCTGTGCCGCAGCGGCGTGCGCTCGGTGGCGGCCGCCAAACGTGCGACGGAACTCGGAATCGAGGCCTACAACATACTTGAAGGTTTCGAGGGCGACGTGGATGCCAGCGGGCAACGCAATCGCCTGGGCGGCTGGCGTTTTCGCGGTTTGCCGTGGAGGCAGTGAACGCCAGCTAAAAACAAAGAAAAAGCCAGACAGCCGAAGCGGTTTGGCTTTTTGTCGAATGGCCGATCACGCGCGATTGCGTCGCGCGGTCATCGGCACATCGCTGGCGAATTACTGTGCAGGAATGCGCAGCTTCTGGCCCGGGTAGATCTTGTTCGGATCAGACAGCATGGGCTTGTTCGCTTCGAAAATGACGTTGTACTTGTTGGCGTCGCCGTAGTACTTCTTGGAGATGGCGGACAGCGTGTCGCCGCGCACCACATCGTGGTACTGGGCTTCGGGTTCCGGATTGGTCACGCTCATCTGGTTGTCCACGGACTGCACGCTGGCTACGTTGCCGCAGCACAGGGTGACCTTTTCCTTGGCGGACTGCGTGGGCGCAACGCCCGTCACGGTCACGGCACCGGATGCGCCGTCGAACTTCACGTTCACGTCGGAGACACCGAGGTTCTGCGCGCCAATGTAAGTGGCAATCGCGGATGCGGCCTTGGCGTTCAGATCTTCGGATGGAGCGGCTGCTTGTGCGGACGAGCCGCCGAAGAGCTTTTCACCGGCTTCTTTGATGAAACTAAACAATCCCATGCTTTGATCTCCTAAGGTTGCGGAATTTAGCGACTTGCCACTGTAAGGGGTTCCCATGACGATGCATGTAAGAGATTTACCCTTCCGTTTGCGCGGCGCGCTTGGCAAGAGGCACATTCTGCACCTCAGTTTTGACTATCAAGTGTTAACTCTCGAAAACTCACGATAATCGCTCGCATGACATTCCTGGCCATCGACGTGGGCAACACCCGTCTCAAATGGGCGTTGTTCGATGCCCCCAGCCCGGCGCGCAACTGCTGGCGCACGGCGCGGAATTTCTGGACCACATTGATCGCCTCGCCGAAGGGCCCTGGGCGAGGCTCCCCGCTCCCGAACACATGCTGGGCTGCGTGGTTGCGGGCGATGCGGTCAAGCGGCGCGTGGCCGAGCAGATGGAAATCTGGGACGTGGCCCCGCAATGGGTCGTGCCGTCGCAGCACGAGGCTGGGCTCTCGAACGGCTATGACCATCCTTCGCGTCTGGGCGCAGACCGCTGGGTCGCGATGATCGGCGCGCGCCATCGCTTGCTCGCGCAGGGCCCGGCGCGGCCGCTGGTGCTGGTGATGGTCGGCACGGCGGTGACCGTCGAGGCCATCGACACCGACGGCAGGTTTCTCGGCGGCCTGATTCTTCCGGGGCACGGCATCATGCTGCGCGCGCTCGAAACCGGCACCGCCGGACTGCATGTGCCAACGGGCGAGGTGCGCCCGTTCCCGTCGAACACCAGCGATGCGCTCACGAGCGGCGGCACCTATGCGATTGCCGGCGCGGTCGAGCGCATGTACCAGCACCTGAGGGAGCATTGCGACATGGAACCCGCATGCCTGATGACCGGCGGCGCGGGCTGGAAGATGGCCCCGAGCATGACGCGACCGTTCGAGCTCGTCGAACCGCTGATATTCGACGGGCTGCTCGAAATTGCCGCACGCCGGGTGTCGGTCGCACCGTGACGATCTGACGCACGGACTTTCAGGCCACGGCGGCTTCGTCTCTGGCTAGCTCGGCGTAGGTGTCGATCAGGCGCTGCAAATGCGCCCGCTGATCGGGCGCGGCGTAGGGCGCGAGCAGGCTCAGCACATGCGCTGCGCTGCGCATGGCGGCGGTCTGCGCATTTTCGTCTTCGAGCGCGTGCCGTGGATCGAGCACGTATTCATAACTCAGCCAGAAGACCAGCAACAGCACCATGCTGCGGGAGACGGTTGCCCAGCCCAGCGGCGGCGCGATCACGGAATGGTGCTGCTGCATGGTGACGAGCAACTGGTGCAGGCTTCGGGTGAGATCGTCGAGCGTCTGGCGCATGCTCGCTTCGAGACGCAGATTGCGAGACAACAGCTCGTTGAGGTTGCGGTAGATAAAACGGTATTGCCAGTTCGCCTCAAGCACCGAATGCACGAAGAACCAGGCGTCCTCGACATTCGTGACGCCGTCGGCCGCACGCAGAACGGGATGCAGCGCCGCTTCGTACTGACCGAACAGCGCATTGATCAGATCGTCCTTGGCGGGAAAGTGATAGTGCAGATTGCCCGGGCTGATGCGCAGTTCTGCCGAGATCGCATTGGTGGAAACATTGGGCTCACCAAAGCGGTTGAACAGCGCGAGGCTGCTCTCGAGAATGCGCTCGGCGGTGCGGCGCGGTGCCTTCCTGGTCGCCATGCCCGTCTCCTTGCCGTCTTGTCTTTTTTCACTGCAATGGCTTGTTGAGTGATGACTCTAACTCGCCAATGCGGCTATGGACACTGGGTAATCGATGAGACCGGGCGGAGTCGGCGCGGGGTAGGATTTTCGTTTCGAGGAATTCAGCGGCCGCCGTTGTCGCCGGGATGGGTCGTCGGGCCTTGTCCTTTGGACTCGCGTGCGCGGCTTTGCTTGAGTTCCTCGGTCAGGGATTCAACCTGTGCCTTGAGGGCCTGCAGTTCCTCGGCGCTGGGAATTCCCAGCCGCTCGAGCGCCTTGGCCACGCGCTGCTCGAAAAGCGACTCGAGCTTGTCGAGCGGTTCGCTCGCGCGCGAGCCCATCCTGCTCGTCAGGTCTTCGAATCGCGCGCCGGCGGCCTGCAACTGTTCCTGCGCCAGCGCCTGTGCCTGCTTTTGCAGCGCCATTCCATCCTGCACCAGCCCGTTGAAGACCTTGCCGCCTTCCTTCTGCGCCTTGGAAAATGCGCCGAGACCGGCCTGCCAGATCTGTTCCGCCGACTCCCTGGCGAGGTGCGGGAGCTGTTGCAGTTGTTCCGGAATCGCTCCCGGGCCCTTGTATCCGCCGGATGGCTTTTGATCGCTCATGGTGATCCTTTACGGTCGATATTGAACAGACCCTAATGACTTTGATCGGTTCAAAGCCTTGAAGTCTATGACTTTTCGTTACCGGAAGGGTGCCGTGTGAGTGATGGGATAATTAAGGGTTTTGTCAATTTTCCCTTTCGGACACACAACCATGATTCTGGTCACTGGCGGCGCAGGCTTCATTGGCGCCAACTTCGTGCTGGACTGGCTGGCCACTCACAACGAGCCAGTGGTCAACGTCGACAAGCTCACCTATGCCGGCAATCTGCAGAATCTGCGGACGCTTCAGGGGGATGCGCGCCACCAATTTGTCCAGGGCGACATCGGCGACAGCGCGCTGATCGAGCGCCTGCTCAAGGAGCATCAGCCGCGCGCCATCGTGAATTTCGCGGCTGAGTCGCATGTGGATCGCTCGATCCATGGACCCGAAGACTTCATCGAGACCAACGTCGTCGGCACCTTTCGTCTGCTGGAGGCCGCGCGCCACTACTGGGCCGGGCTTGCGGATGCGGACAGGCAGGCATTTCGCTTTCTGCACGTGTCCACCGACGAAGTCTACGGTTCGCTCAAGCCAACCGATCCGGCGTTCACCGAAGAACACAACTACGAGCCCAACAGCCCGTATTCGGCGAGCAAGGCGGCCAGCGACCATCTGGTGCGCGCCTGGCATCACACCTATGGACTGCCGGTGCTCACCACCAACTGCAGCAACAACTACGGCCCCTACCATTTTCCCGAAAAGCTGATTCCGCTGATGATCGTGAATGCGCTGGCTGGCAAGCCATTGCCGGTCTATGGTGACGGCATGCAGATCCGCGATTGGCTGTACGTGCGAGACCATTGCAGCGCGATCCGGCGCGTACTCGAAGGCGGCAAGCTCGGCGAGACCTACAACGTCGGCGGCTGGAACGAGAAACCGAACATCGAGATCGTGAACCTGGTCTGCGGTCTGCTTGACGAATTGCGTCCGCGTGCCGACGGCAAGAGCTACCGCGAGCAGATCACCTATGTGACCGACCGTCCGGGCCATGACCGCCGCTATGCGATCGACGCGCGCAAGCTCGAGCGCGAACTCGGCTGGAAGCCCGCCGAGACCTTCGAGACCGGTATCCGCAAGACCGTGGAGTGGTATCTGGACAACGCCGATTGGGTGGCTGGCGTGCAGACCGGCTCCTACCGCGACTGGATATCGCAGCAATACAGCCAAGAGAACAAGGCCAGCGCATGAAGATTCTTCTGCTGGGCAAGGGCGGTCAGGTCGGCTGGGAGTTGCAGCGCAGCCTGAGCGTCTTGGGGCAGGTCACTGCACTGGACTTCGACAGTACCGACCATTGCGGTGATTTTTCAAACCCCGAGGGCGTCGCTGCTGCCGTGCGTACGCTCTCGCCTGATGTGATCGTCAATGCCGCAGCGCATACCGCGGTCGACAAGGCCGAGAGCGAGCCCGAACTGGCGCGCAAGCTCAACGCCACGACGCCGGGTTTGATAGCCGAAGAGGCGGCGCGCCTGGGCGCCTGGCTGGTCCACTACAGCACGGACTATGTGTTTGACGGCTCGGGCGAACGCCCATGGGTCGAAACCGATGTGGCCGGTCCGCTGTCCGTATATGGCAGCACCAAGCGCGAAGGCGAGGAGCTTATCCGTGCCAGCGGTGCCCGGCACCTGATCCTGCGCACCAGTTGGGTCTATGCGGCGCGCGGTGGCAACTTCGCAAAAACCATGCTGCGCCTTGCTCAGGAGCGTGAACGCCTGACCGTCATCGACGACCAGTTCGGCGCACCCACGGGAGCCGATCTGCTGGCCGATGTGACGGCGCATGCCATTCGCCATTTGCAGCGCAGGCCCGAGGAGGCAGGCCTGTACCACTGTGTCGCGGGCGGCGTCACCACCTGGTTCGACTACGCGAAATTCGTGATCGAGCGCGCGCAGAAAATTCAGCCCGCTCTGCAGATCAAGGCGACGGAGATCGCGCCGGTTCCGACGTCGGCCTTCCCGACGCCGGCCCAACGGCCCCACAACTCGCGCCTCGACACAAGCCGGTTGCAGTCCACCTTTGGCCTCACGCTGCCGCATTGGCAACAGGGCGTCGAGCGCATGCTCACGGAAATCCTGTGACCACCATCCGACAAGAATCATCATGAACACGAACAGCACCATTCAGCGCAAGGGCATCATTCTCGCGGGTGGATCCGGCACGCGCCTGCATCCAGCGACATTGGCGATCAGCAAGCAACTGCTGCCGGTCTACGACAAGCCCATGATCTATTACCCGCTGAGCACGCTGTTGCTCGCGGGCATTCGCGACATCCTGATCATCAGCACGCCGCAGGACACGCCGCGCTTCGAGCAACTGCTGGGCGACGGCAGCCAATGGGGCATTCGCCTGAGCTACGAAGTGCAACCCAGTCCCGACGGTCTGGCGCAGGCCTTCGTGATCGGCGAGAAATTTCTGGATGGCAGCCCGAGCGCGCTGGTGCTCGGCGACAACATCTTCTATGGACACGACTTCCATGAGCTGCTGGGCAGCGCGCGCAATCGCACGTCGGGCGCGAGCGTGTTCGCCTACCACGTGCACGATCCCGAGCGCTATGGCGTGGCCGAGTTCGACGGGGCAGGCAAGGTGTTGTCGCTCGAAGAAAAGCCGGCCGAGCCGAAGTCCAACTATGCGGTCACGGGACTGTACTTCTACGATGAGCAGGTCGTGGAGATGGCCAAGGGCCTGAAGCCCTCCGCTCGCGGCGAACTTGAAATCACCGATCTGAATCGCCTGTACCTCGACAAGGGCGAGTTGAACGTCGAAATCATGGGCCGTGGCTATGCGTGGCTCGACACCGGCACGCACGAAAGCCTGCTCGAAGCCGGGCAGTTCATTTCCACGCTCGAGCACCGTCAGGGTCTGAAGATCGCGTGTCCGGAAGAGATCGCATGGCGTCACCAATGGATCGACGCGGCGCAACTGGAACGTCTCGCCAAGCCGCTGACCAAAAGTGGTTATGGTCAGTATCTGATGCGCGTTCTGCGCGACAAGGTGTATTGAACGAGCATGAAAGCAACCCGCCTGACCATTCCCGACGTCGTGCTGATCGAACCCAAGGTGTTCGGAGATGCGCGCGGCTTTTTCTTCGAGAGTTTCAACCAGAGGGCGTTCAACGAAGCCACCGGGACCAACCACCCCTTCGTGCAGGACAACCACAGTCGCAGCAGCAAGGGCGTGCTGCGGGGCTGCACTACCAGATTCAGCAGCCACAGGGCAAGCTGGTGCGCGTGGTGCGCGGTTCCGTCTTCGACGTGGCCGTGGATCTTCGCCGGAACTCACCCACGCTGGGCCAATGGGTCGGCACGGAACTGAGCGAGGAAAACCAGCACCAGCTATGGGTGCCGCCGGGATTCGCGCACGGCTTTGTGGTGCTCAGCGAGACGGCGGATTTTCTCTACAAGACCACCGACTATTACGCACCCGAACACGAGCGCTGCATTGTCTGGAACGACCCCGACATCGGCGTCGACTGGCACTTTGAAGGCACGCCCAGCCTGTCGGCCAAGGACCAGTCGGGAGTCGCGTTCAAGAACGCCGAATTGTTCGCCTGAGCCTGCCTGAGACGTGAGAGGCCGCCATGGCCTATTTGCGCACGAACCATTGCAGGGTGTCGTGAAACGCGTCGTTGCCATCGACCGGATTGTCCGTCGCGATATCGAACAGGCGCTTGTCATCGGCCGCGCGCAGACGCGCCGGTACCACCGAGATGAAAAACGGGCTCACGAACCTTGCGCCGGCCTGGTAGTGCCTGACCAGCGCCGCACGCGCGGCTTCGGGGTTGCGTCCCTGCAGGGGATTGAACTCGGGCACCCCATAGGCGCGTACCAAACGTTCGTTCAGATATTCGAAAACGTAGGGACTCGCGCCGTACTGGTTGATGCCTGTGCGCCAGGGTGTGGTGTTTGAAATCGACTGGTCCGATGCGAACAGCACGGGATTCCAGGCACCATTGGTCTCGGGGATGATTTGGTGTGAATACAGCAAGTCGGCCGGCAGACCTTCGGCGCGTGCGATGCGGTAGAAATGGTCGAGCAACTGGTTCACCTGATGCGCGCGAAACCGGTTCCATTCGCGCGCCATCGGGTTGTAGTAAACATCCTGCAGCGGCTTGGGCCGATCGAGCCAAAGCTGCACGGACGCGAGTTCGCCCGCTTCTGGCAAACCCTTCAGGCGTTGCGGCTGCGGGATGGCGCTGGTGGATGACTGATCCGGCGGCACGACCACGAACTCACGCTCGCCGAGCAGAAACCGCTTGCCCTTCGAGCTTGCGACCATCTGCGCAACGTGCTTGCCGGGTGCCATGGCGCTGAAATCGATCAGGCCGCGAAAGCCGGTGTTGGGAGTGGTTACCTCGGGCTTGGCGCGATAGACGTCCATGCGTCCGAGACCCACGGCGACGGCGGCGTGAAACTTGCCGTCCACATGCAGAGTGATCTGGTCGATCTTCTTCTCGGGATCCCAGAGCCAGCCAGACATCGGCAGCGTGCCCGCAGCGTAGGCGTCGTAATGCTGGGCAAAGGTCTTGAGGGGCTGTGTGCGGATGTCGAGCGACGGCGCTTCGATATCGGCCATAGCTGCATACCGGAAGCCGAGCTTGCGATTCAGGCGTTCCACCGTGCCGTATTTGTCCTTGAGCCAGGCGCGGAATTCCTGCTGCGATTCGGGGCGGTAGTCGGTCACCTTGATGTGGTCGAATTCGCCCACACCGTTCTCGAAGTCGGGATACATGTGGTGAATTTCCCCGGCCAGCGTGACGGCAGCGATCCGCGAGCGCGTCGGCGCATCGAGCGCGCGTAGCTGCTGGGTCATGTAGCGCAGCGCCTGGAAGCGGTAGCGATTGACCGGAATGTTTTCGTCGGTGCGCAACGTGAATGGAATGATTCCGTGCCCGATGTAGCGGGTGACGGGCACCGGGCCGCTCGCATAGGCCAGCAGGTTCTGCGGATCACGGGCCAGTTCCTGGGAGAGGGCGGAACTGCTGTCGTAGTGATCCCCCATCAGGTAGACGACAACGGGGCGGTCGATGACCGAGATGACGTTGAGGTATTTTTTCGCCCTGGCAGGGCTGATCCGCCAGTCGTTGCCTTGCTTCTCATACAGTTCCAGCAAGGGAACCAGCAAGGTGTAGCCCAATTGGACCTTGCCGGCCGGGCCGTTGGGCTCCAGTTCGTCCAGCGCCGCCTTGGCCGCGAGATCGCGGGTCTGGTGGTTCTTTTCGCACCATTCCTCGATCTGTTCGAGCGTCGTGAGCTCCGTCCTCTGGTTGCCCTCGTTGCACAGCAGGATGCCCGAAACCATCGGCGTGATCAGCAACGGTGCGCGCGGCATCAGTCCGTCGGCGGCGATCTGGGCGTGGGCATTGCCCGCCAGTATCGCCAGTGCGACAACGGCGCTTGCTCCTATATTTCCACTAATTCTTCCGATATGTGACAGTGCTGATCGCATGTATTTCTTATCTGTGCTTGTCGCCAGCCATTGAAAGGCGTGATCGGTATGATGGAGGGTTGGATTGCCACGACCGTGCGGCATGAACCATGCATTCCCGCGCAGGTGAGAACTCTTATTTGATGATGACACAACTAGCAGAGCCCCTTGAACCCGTCCTCGTAGATCCGCCAGCGGCCGGACGCTTGCGTCTGGGCGAGATGCTGTTGCAGGCAGGTAAGATCAATCACCGCGATCTGGAGCGTGCCCTCAATGCGCAACAGGAAATGGGTGGCATGCTGGGCAAGGTGCTGGTGCAACTCGGCGTGGTCTCCGAACTGGACATCAGCCAGGCACTCTCCAGGCAGCTGAACGTGCCCTTCGTGACCGCCGAGGAGTTCCCCACGCTCATGCCCGAGGTCGAGGGGCTGCTGCCGGATTTTCTGGTCAGCCACAACGTCTATCCGCTGCGCGTCGAGGATGACCGTCTCGATGTGGCCATGGCCGTGCCGCAGGACGATTTCGTGCTCAGGGCGTTGCGCATGGTTTCGGGGCTCGAGGTGCGGCCATTCGTCGCCAACGTGTCCGACATCGAGCGCGCGCTCGCGCAACCGGCGCAGGAAGTCGATGGCGAAGGCATGGAAGGCCTCGATGGCGACTCGGGCGATTTCGTCGAGCACCTGAAAGACCTCGCGAGCGAGGCGCCGGTCATTCGATTGGTCAATGCGATTGTTGGTCGCGTGATCGACATGCGCGCATCGGACATCCACCTTGAGCCGTTCGACGATGGCATGCATGTGCGTTACCGCGTCGATGGCGTGATTCATTCCTCGGAAATCGTTCCGCCCAAGCACAGCGCGGCCGTGGGCTCGCGCGTCAAGCTGCTCGCGCACCTCGATATCGCCGAGCGTCGCCTGCCGCAGGACGGGCGCATCAAGACCCGCGTGAAGGGGCGCGAGCTAGATTTGCGTGTCTCCACGGTTCCGACCGTGCATGGCGAAAGCATCGTGATGCGCGTGCTGGACCGTGCAAGCGTGCGCTTCAGCCTGGTGGACATGGGCTTTGCCACCGATACGCTTGAAAAGTTCAACGGCCTGCTCGCCAAGCCGCACGGCATTTTGTTGGTCACCGGGCCGACCGGTTCGGGCAAGACGACCACGCTGTACGCGGCGCTCGCCAAGCTCGATTCCGAGACGCAGAAGATCATCACGGTCGAGGATCCGGTCGAATACCAGCTTGAGGGAATCAACCAGATCCAGGTGCACTCGCAGATCAATCTGACCTTCGCGAACGCGCTGCGCTCGATTCTGCGACAAGACCCGGACATCATCATGATCGGCGAAATGCGCGATGGCGAAACGGCGCAGATCGCCGTGCAGTCTGCGCTGACCGGTCACCTGGTGTTGTCCACGCTGCACACGAACACGGCGGCCGGCGCCATCATCCGCTTGAAGGACATGGGCGTCGAAGGCTATCTGATTACGTCGTCAGTGAACGGCATTCTGGCCCAGCGCCTCGTGCGTACGCTGTGCAACGAATGCAAGGCGCCACATATCCCGTCGGAGACCGAATGGAAGACCTCGGGCCTGTCGCGCTTTTGCGAACTGGGCACGCCGGTCTACAAACCCGTCGGCTGCAAACAATGCCGCCAGACGGGCTTTCGTGGCCGTACCGGTATTCACGAATTGCTGTCACTCGACGAAAAGATTCGCACGGCGATTCTTCAGGGCAAGGACGCCGTGGAAATCAACACCATCGCAGCGCGCGACGGCATGCTCAGCCTGCACGAGGACGGCCTGCGCAAGGTGTTGGCGGGTGCGACGAGCCTGGATGAGCTGGCCCGCGTGACGCAGGATCAGAACGATGCCTGATTTCGACTGGAGCGCGGCCGCCGCGAACGGCAAGGTTACCAAGGGCAGTCTCAACGCCACGAGCGCCGCGCAGGTGCTCAAGCGTCTGCGTGATCAGGGGTTGACGCCGCTTGACGTGCGCGAGGCCGGCGCTTCGGGTGCATCCGCAGCGGGCAAGGCCGGTGCCGTCGGCACTGCGCTCAATCCCGCAAAGAAAAAAGGCAACCCCAAGGCCAAGGTCAATGCGGCCGATGTGCTCTCGCTGACCTCCGAACTGGCCATCATGCTCAAGGCCGGACTGGCGCTGGACAACGCGTTGCGTGTGCTGATCGACATGAGTTACAAGCCCACGGTGACCGCGCTGCTCATCGACATTCTGGACAAGGTCAAGAGCGGCACACCGCTATCCAAGGCGCTTGCCAATCATCCGCAGCTTTTCAGCGATTTCTACGTGAACATGATCCGCTCGGGCGAGATCAGCGGCCAGATGGCGTCGGTGATGGCACGTCTGGTCGAGCACATGGAGCGCATCCGCTCGCTGCGCGAGAGCGTGATTTCAGCCGCGATTTATCCGGCGATCCTGCTGGGCGTGGCGGTGCTGTCGCTGATCGCGATGCTGGGTTTCGTCGTGCCGCAGTTTGAAAAGCTGTTCAACGACATGGGCGACGCGCTGCCCGTGCCGACGCGCGTGGTGATGAACATCGGCAAGGTCTTCCAGCACTACGGTCTGGTGATCGTGATCGTGGCGGCGCTGGTGATCTGGCTGCTGCTCAAATGGCTCAGGACGCCGGGCGGACGCCAGTGGTGGCAGTCGGTGATCCTGCGCATGCCGCTGGTCGGCACGCTGTCCAAGAAATACGAGATGACGCTGTTTTCGCGCTCGCTCGGCACGCTGCTCGGCAATGGCGTTCCGCTGCTGACGGCGTTGCATATTTCCACCCAGACCGTGACCAACCTCCTGCTGCGCAAACCTCTGGAGACCATGGCTCCCAAGGTCAAGGAGGGTAGCAAGGTGGCAGATGCGGCCATCGGAACAGCCATCTTCGAGCCGCTCGCCATCAATCTGTTGCGCGTTGGAGAGGAAACGGGCCGCATTGGCCCGATGACGCTCGAACTGGCGAATATTTTGAACCGTGAGGTGGAGGTGGGTATCAAACGGACCTTGACCTTGGTGGAGCCGGTGCTGATCCTCGTGCTCGGTATCCTGATAGCGGCGATCATCGTGTCGATCCTCATGGGCATTCTGTCCGTCAACGATCTCGCTGCCTGATTTAACTGTTTTGTTTTATATGACGCAAACCATGAACAACCCTCGCAAGAAAAAGGCCCAGGCGGGCTTCACTTTGATTGAATTGCTGGTCGTGCTGGCAATTCTGACCATGCTGGCCGGTCTGGTCGGCCCCAAGGTGCTCAACCAGTTGGGCGGTGCCAAGTCCAAGACGACGGCGGTGCAGATCTCCGACATCGACAAGGCGCTCGAAATCTACAAGCTCGACGTGGGCCGCTATCCGACCAATGACGAAGGTTTGGGCGCGCTGATGAAGCGCCCCGGCAACGCAAGCGGCTGGGCCGGCCCGTACCTCAAGGGCGATGACGTTCCTGCGGACGCGTGGGGCCATCCTTTCCGTTATGCCAATCCCGGCCCGAACGGCGGTCTGGAAATTCTCTCGCTCGGTGCCGACGGTGCTCCGGGTGGCGAGGGTGAAAACGCCGACGTGCGCAACACCAAATAATTTCGTTTTTCTTTCAAAGGCATCGTCTTGTTGTGGCACGGGAGCGCGGATTCACATTGATCGAGCTGATGGTGGTGTTCGCCATCCTGGCTCTGGTCATGTCGATCGCGCCCTCGGCCTATGACAAGATGAAGACGTCGATGGAATATCGCGATGCGGTGCGCGGCGTGGTCTCCGAGATGCGCGCGGCGCGCCAGATGGCCACTCTGACCGGACGCGACAGCGTGTTTGCCGTCGATCTCGAACACCGGCAATACGGCATCGAAGGCGCAAAGCAGCGCGCGATTCCCGAGAGCATCGACATGCGAGCCATCGTGGCGGACAGCGAGGCCAAGGGCGCACATTTTGCGATCCGCTTCCTCTCCTCGGGCGGTGCCAGCGGTGGCAGCGTCGACGTTCTGCGCAGCTCAGGGGATGGCGTGCGCCTGCGCGTCGACTGGTTCTCGGGCCGCGTCGAACAGGAGCCGGTGCAGAAATGAACAGGTTCAGGTTCGCACCCAGGGCGGCCGTGCGTGGCCGGGTGCCGTCACGGCGGCGTGTTCGCGGCTTTTCGCTGCTGGAGTTGCTGGTCGCGTTCGCGATCATGGCGATCTCGCTGGGCGTTCTCTACCGGGCCACCGGCAGCAGCGTGCGCACGGTGGGCGATCTCGATTTACGCCAGCAGGCGACTTCGATTGCCGAATCCACGATCAGCCGCGTGGACGCGGTGCCGACCGCGGGGCTCAACGAGTCGGGAGCGGTGGGCGACATCGCCTGGTCGTTGCAGACCCAGCCCTACGATTCGGGCAACTCCGCACCCCAGGCGCCCAAGCTGCACGAGCTGGTCGTATCCGTTCGCTGGATGGACCGGGGCGAGCCCAGGGAAATGATCCTCAGGACGCTGCGTCCCGAACGTGGCCCCCGGAGGCCGGGGATATGACGGCTCCGACAAGACAACAGCCGGCGACAAGGCCGTGCGCACGCGAACCGCGGGGTTTCACGCTCGTCGAAATGCTGGTGGTCATGGTGCTGCTGTCCACCATCATGCTTGCGCTGGTGTCGGGCATGCGTAGCGCGGGGCAGAGCAGCGACCGCGTCGATGCGCACCTCGCCATGCAGGACGAGGAACGGCTTGCCGAACGCTTTGTGCGATCCACGCTGGGCCGGCCGTCGGCGCGTCCCGTGGTCGGCGCTGGCATCAACGCGCCCCTGCCGCAACTGGGCTCAGCGCCCAGCAGTGGACGTCCCCCGCCGCTGTTTTTGGGTGGGCCCGATCAGGTTTCGTGGGTGGGTGTGCTGCCTGCGCGCTATGGCGCTGGCGGACGCAGTTTCTTCCATCTCGGCGTCGAGCCGGTCGAAGGCTCGAACGCACTGGTGTTGCGGTACCTTCCCTGGGACGATCAGGCGAACTTCCCCGACTGGGGCGCGGCTTCCTCTCAGGTGCTGATGCAGGGCGTAGCCGCCGCCTCTTTCCAGTACGAAAACGACCGGCCGCTGAACATGGACGCGAATACCGAGTGGGAGGGCACCTGGGCGCATCCCGGCTATCTGCCCGCACGCATTTCCATCGATATTCAGCGTGAGGCGAGAGCGCCATTGCAATGGGTCGTGCCCTTGTGGCCGCTGCCCGGTTCACTCCCCGGTGGCGCGGATGGTGATGACGAAGTGATTGGCGGATCATGATCGCAGTCGCCCGCAATTCCCAAGCCCGGCGTTCCAGCCCGCATGCCGCAGTTCGGCAGGTGCGCGATCATGGCGGCTTTGCGCTGATCGCCGTGCTGTGGCTGGTGGCGTCGCTCAGCGTGCTGGTGACGGGAATCATGCTGACGGTGAAGTCCGAGCTCAAGGTCGCTTCGTTCGCGCGCCAGACCGTCGAAGCCAAGGCGGTCGCCGAAGGAGCGATGCAGGTCGCGTTGCAGTCGATGGTGGCGAGCGGTAAACGCCCGGAAAAACTGATAGAAGCGCCGGTTCCCTATGCAGGGCGGGACGTGATGGTGCGGATGACTCCGATGAATGGCTACATCAATATCAACCGTGCGCCGGTTGAACTGCTGCAGGCGCTGTTCAAGATTGGTGGTGGCATGGACGATGGCAGCGCTGGCAATCTCGCCAATGCCATCCTCGCGATACGCACCACGCCCGGTCCTTCCGGAAGGCCGATCAGTTTCGAAGCGCCCGAGGATCTCATGCGCCTGCCCGGAATGGACTATGCGGTCTACGCGCGCATTGCGCCGCTCGTGACGACGGATTCGGGCGGCAGCGGCCAGGTCAATGTGCAGGCCGCTCCTCCCAATGTGCTCAATATTGTTGCAGGGGGTAATGCGGGGGCGGTTGCCAGCTTCGTGCAGGCGCGATCTGGGGATAATGTCGGCGCGGATACCAGCGGCATGAATGGCGCCTGGTTGGCCGGGCCCACGTCTACCAAGTCCGTGGAAATGAGCGCCCGCGTCCCGCTTCCCGATGGAGGGGCGATCACGGTGGTTCGTCGCTACCTGATCACTAACAGCTCGCCTGACGGGTTACCATGGCGGGTTTTTTATGCCGATTCCCGCGTGGAGCAGGCTCCCTCGCCGAATTCATGAAACTTTACTTGAAGCATGCCCATTGCCAGTGACGATCTGAGGCTCTTTGGTCTCGACCTGCGGAATTTATGGCACGACTTGCGCAGCCCATGGGCCAAGTTGGTGCGCACGCCTGCGTGGGCCTGGCTGGCTCCGCGCGTGGAGATCCGTGTGGCGGGTGCCGATGCGCAAGGGGGCTCGATCTGGGAGCCGGACGCCCGCACGCGCGGGTTCCGTCGCAAGACCCGTGCGTCGGCAGCCGAGTCCGCGCAGAACGCATCGGACTTTGCGGCCGTATTGCTGCCCGAGAATCTGCTGCTGCGCAAGCGCCTCACGATGCCGTTGCTGGATTCGGACAAGATGGTGCAGGCGCTTGCCCTGGAGGCGGCCAACAGCAACCCGTTCGCTTCCTCCGCGTTGGTGTGGGGCTACGCCATCGATCCCGACGGCGCTGCCAATGCGGCAGGCGTGGTCAACGTGGAAATGGCGCTGGCATCGCGTTCGCGTGTCGAGCAATATCTTTCGACCCAGGCGGGCGTCGCAACGGGCAGCGAGCCCGAAGTGTGGGCGCTCCTGCCGCAGCGCACCGACGCGGCGATGCCCATGCCGGGTTTCGGCGAGGCGCGGCGCGCCCGCAGTGGCAAGCGTTACTGGACGACGGTTGGGATTTTGTCCGGCCTCGCCCTGGCGCTGTGCGTAGCCATGGCGATCACTCCCTATCTGCAAATGCGGGCCCGCGCCATGCAAGCCAACGTAGCCTACGCAGCGCTCGACAAAGCCGCAGGGCCGCAAGTCGGCAAGCGGGAGGGCCTGGTCAAGATCGAAGATCAGGTGAAGGCGCTGGCCGACATCATCGGCCATCGCCTGGACACCTTGCAGGTTGTCCAGGCGCTCACCAAGGCGCTGCCCGACGACACCGTTTTGCAACGCCTGCAGATCGAGGGCCGCAAGGTGATGATTGGTGGACAGGCGAGTGATTCCGCCTCGCTCATGCAAAAGCTCGGATCGATGCCCGAAATCAAGGAAGTGCGTGCACCGTCTCCGGCCGTGCGCCAGCCTGGAATGGTCAAGGAAACATTCCAGATTGAATTTCAGTTGACGGATGGTTTTGGCGTTTCTCTGGCAGATGCTGCCACGGCCGCGGCACTGGCTCCGGCCAATGCCGCGTCGAGCGCACAGGCACCGGCAAGCGCTGCACCGGCCGCTGCGGTGACGACGCCTGCTGCTGCTGCTCCGGCGGCGGCTCCACCAACTCCGGCGCCCGCTGTTGCTCCGGCACCGGCAGCCGCTCCCGCGCCAGCGCCCGCTCCCGCCAGGACGGGTGCGCCATCCTCCGCAGAAACGATTGGAGGCTAATGATGAACCAGCTCTCTCGTCGCGACTGGATTCTCATGGCGCTCACAGTGGTCGTGTGCCTGATACCGCTGTTCGCGCTCGGCATCTTTGTGTCCAACAAATATGCGGAAGGTGAGGATCAGATCAACCGCCTTGAGCCGCGATTTGCACGCCTGCTCGGCCTGCAGGCAAGTGCCGGGAAAATGGATGAAAAGGCCAAGCTGCTCGGTGATCGCATGTCGCTGTTCATCTACCCGAGCGAAATGGACGCCACCCAGGCCGGCAATGACGCGCAGCAGCGCGTGCGCTCGGTGCTTAGCACGGCCGGTTTGACGGTGGTGAGCAGCCAGGTGCTGCCGACCAAGACGGAGCAGGGTTTCGAGCGCATTTCGCTGTCCGTTCGCGCCGAAGGCGAGCTAATTCATCTGCAGGCGGCGCTCGCGGTACTGCCCAGCCTCACTCCGGTGATCCTGGTGGATGGCATCAATATCCAGGTCGTCGGCCTGCAGCGCGCTGACAAGCCGCAGCGCCTTGGCGCCGACCTCAAACTCTCGGTGTTGCACCGCAAACCTGCATGACACTGTCCGCAACACGCATTCTCGGTATCCTGATCCTGCTGCTCACACTGGGGCTGGCAGCGATGTGGCTCAAGCCCGATGGTTCTCTGCGCAACGTGGTCTGGACGCCGCCGCAGGCGGTCATGCCGGACCTGCAGTTTGCAGATCCACTGCCCAGTTCTGCCTCCAAGGTGGACGTGGGGCTGTTTGTCGAGACGCTGGAGCGTCCGCTGTTCTCGCCAAGCCGCCGTCCACCACCACCGCCACCGCCCAAGGAAGAGGAAAAGAAGGCGCCACCGCCCGATCCGTTTGCGGGCATTCACGTCTTCGGCCTTTATGGCGGGGGCGACTCGCCCTCGGGCATGCTCGCGAAAGTCGAGGGCAAGGTGCGCATGGTGGCCATCAACGACAAGCTCGGCGCCTGGACCTTCAAGTCCATCGATGATCGCGATGCGATCTTCGAGAGCAATGGTGAAACGAAGAAGCTGCCGCTTCTGACGGCCAAGCCCGCGCCCGTGCCAAAGCCGGTGGTCGCCGGTGGAGCGCCTGATGGTCAGGCACCGCAGAATTCCGGAAACATCCCTGTCGATGCTTCCGCAGAAGAGCGGCGTGCCGCCATGGAAGAAGCTCAGCGGGAGCGCCTGCGCCGACGAAACGAAATCCGTGCCAGAGCCGGAGCACGCCCAGTTACCCAATGAATAGAGTGAAGAAGAATTCAATGAAACCGCGTCAACTGATTACTACGGGCCTGCTGCTGGCTCTGTGGGGGAGCTTGCATGCCCAGACCGTTGTTGACCCTGCCGCAGCAAAGGCTGCCGTTGCCGTGCCCGCCACGGCGGCGACCAGCGATGATCCCAAGAAGCCGCCCCAGCCCGACTTCGAGCCGCGCATCCTGCGTGGAGACGACAAGCTGATCAACATGCCACCGGCCTACGTGCCCGTGGAAGGCTCGCCAAGCGGCTACAAATTCGAAGACGCGCCGATCCAGGACGTGGTCACGGTCTTCATGCGCGAGGTTCTCAAGGTCGACTACATCCTGCATCAGCCGATCACCGGCAGCGTGACACTGGCCACCCGTGGCCCGATCTCGCCCGATGACGCGCTCTCGCTGCTGGAAAGCGCCTTGCAGGTCAATGGCCTCGCCATGGGTCGTGATTCGCGCGGCGTCTACCACGTGGGCAAGCTCGACTCGCTCAAGGGCGTGGTCTCCAACATTCGCGTTGCGGGCACCAAGGGCTCGCTGCCGCCCGGCTACGGCGTGGTCATCATTCCGCTGGAGTTCATCGGCGCCACCGAAATGGCCGCGATCCTCAAGCCGATGGTGCAGGGCGAAGCCATCGTGCGCGTGGACACGCTGCGCAACATGCTGGTCATGGTGGGCACGCGTAACCAGGCGGAAGGCTGGATGGACATGGTCAAGACCTTCGACGTGAACATGCTCAAGGGCATGTCGGTCGGCGTCTTCCCGCTCAAATACGCGTCCGTGAAGGAAGTCGAATCCGCCCTGCAACTGCTGAACAGCGGTGCCTCGGGCGGTGCCCCGGCGGGCGGCGCTCCCGCAGCGGCGCGACCGGCAGGCCAATCCCAGGGCACTCCAGCCGGAGGTGCCGCGGCCGCAAACACCCCCGCCGTGGCGCTCAGCGAGAATTTTCCGCTCTATGGCGCGATTCGTGTGTTGCCCATCGCGCGCATCAACAGCATTCTGGTCGTGACGCCGCGTGCCGCTTACCTTGAAGAAGCCCGCCGCTGGATCGAAAAGCTCGACAAGCCAAGCGACAACGGGGCAGAGCCGCAGTTGTTCATTTACCAAGTGCAAAACGGCAACGCCCAGCATCTGGCGTCGGTGCTCAGTGGGGTGTTTGGTGGTATGCAGAACAACCCGTTCCAGAGCGGCGGCGCGACCGGCGCCACCGGTGTGGCTCCGGGGATGGGCGGAGCGGTCGCTGGTACCGCCGGTGTCAACAATCCTTACGGCAACAGCAACAATGCCTTCAACGCCAATCTGGGCGGTGTCAACAACGCCTATGGCGGCGGAGGCGGCTATGGTGGCGGATATGGAGGTTATGGCGGAGGGGTCGGCTACGGCGGCGGCGCGGGCATGTTCGGTCAAAACATGGGATCGGGCTTCAGCTCCGGAGGTTTGTCCAACCTCAATACGCGAAACACGGCGAACAACGCCAATCGTCCCTCGATCTCGATGGCTGCCAACTTCGGTTCGATTCGAGTCGTGGCTGACGCGCTGAACAATTCGGTACTGATCTGGTCGACCCGCGCGGAGTACGAAAAGATTGAGGCCACCCTCAAACGGCTGGATATTCCGCCGACCCAGGTGCTGATCGAAGCGAGCATCATCGAGGTCACGCTCGGCGATGATTTGGAATATGGATTGCAGTGGTATTTCACGGATGGAAACAAGCCGGGCTCAGTACCCAATAATCGCACTGGCAGAGGTACTGTGGGCGGCTCGGTCAATGCTGCGGGCGGCTTCACCTACCAAAGCCTCAATCCCTATGGTCGAGTTCAGGCTACGTTGACCGCGCTGGCGGAAAAGACGCATCTGAAGGTCGTGTCCAGTCCTAATCTGATGGTGCTCGACAACCACACAGCTACTATCGCGGTGGGCGAGCAGCGGGCTGTGAACACGGCTACCACCATCATTCCAAACGGAACGAATAGTACGGTCACGAATTCGATCCAATACAAGGATACAGGTGTCAATCTGGTCGTGACTCCCTCGGTCAACGCGGGAAATCTGGTGACCATGCAGGTAGACCAAATGTTGACAGACATTCTGGATAAAAGCTCCGACACCCCGTCATTCATGCAACGCCAGGTCAGCAGCAAGGTGGCGGTGCGGTCCGGGGAATCCATCGTCATGGGAGGCTTGATCAAGGACACCGAATCGAAATCGAAGAAGGGTGTTCCCGTGCTTTCGCAGATTCCCCTGCTGGGCGGCCTGTTCGGAACCCAAGGGAGTACAAATGACCGGACGGAACTTTTGGTGGTTCTCTCGCCCAGAGTCGTACGCACCGACATCGATATCAGGGAGGTTTCCGACGACCTGCGTGATCGATTGAAGGGCTGAGAGAAGTGGACAATTACAACCGCGAACGAGCTGCGCCAAGAACGGCGCCGCCGCTCGCAGCGCCCACACCCCAGTAGTCCAGCGTTTAACTCGCTATTAAAATCTGTATCCAGGAGTAAAAAAGCATGACGAAGATTGATGTTCCCCGTGGTCTGAAAGGCGTTGGAATTCGCCCTATGGCAACCTTCAAAATTGCGGTTTCTGGCGTCGCACTGGCAGTGTTGGCGGGCTGCGCCAGCATGGGCGGTGGTAGCCCCGAAGATGCGGTCAAGGCGCGCGCAAACGCGCGTTGGGCGGCGCTGATAAAAGGTGACCAGAATGCGGCATATCAATACAATACGCCATCATTTCGTGCTTCGGTCACTCCTGAGAAATACAAGGAGCAGCGTGGCAAGGATGTGCGTGTACTGGAGGGTGATGTGGTCAAGGTCACATGTCCGACGAAGGACAAGTGCGATGCGCAGATTCGTCTGGCTGCCACGGCTGCCATAATGTTTCGGCAGAATTTTCCGAAACAAATCGTCACCTACATTGACGAAACATGGCTTTTGGAGGACGGGCAATGGTGGATATTCGAAAAAATTTGAGTCCGCGTCTGTTGTCCTATTGCAGGTTGAAATGGCGTGACTGATGGAGGAAACGAGTATCGAGTACCTGTAAATGTTGCACTCAACCAACATATCTGCGGCAGCGGGGTGAATTCTCTAGGCAAATTGCCTGCCCGCTATGCTAGGATTAAAAGGCGTAATCAACCTCTACCTTAGTTGCGCCAAACAACTTTTCAACTGGAGTTTCTATGAAGAAGAATGTTCTCGCTCTGAGCATCGCCACCGCAGTGGTGGGCTTTGCTGGTAGCGCGCACGCCATCGGTACTATCGGTGGTACTGCAACTGCTAACGACCTGCAGTTCGGCAACACTGGTACCGGCCACATGCTGCTGGTGCCTTACTTCAGCACGCAAGATGGCAATGCCAACCTGCTGTCGCTGATCAACACCGACACCGTGAACGGCAAGGCTGTGAAGGTTCGTTTCCGTGGCGCCCGCAATTCCGACGACGTGTTTGACTTCCAAGTCTTCCTGTCGCCTGGTGACGTGTGGACTGCCAACATCAGCAAGAACAAGGATGGCCTGTCTTACCTGAAGACCGAAGACAACACTTGCACGAAGCCTTCCAAGGCCAAGATCAACGACACTCCGTTCATCACATCGCGTCTGAACCCGAATGTGACTGCGGAAGAGAAGGCCAATAACACGCGTGAAGGTTACGTTGAAATCTTCAACATGGCCGACATTCCTAAGTCGACGACCGGTCTGTACCCGCTGATCAAGCACGCAAACAGCGTTGCCAAGTGCGCGGACGACGGCACCAACCTGGCTTGGAGCGCGATCAACAAGGATCTGGCCAACGAAGCCGCTTACAAGAATCCAGCCATCGGTATGACCAACCCGACCACGGGTCTGGCTGCTAACTGGACCATCATGAACGTGCCTAAGGCACTGTCATGGAGCGGTGCAGCTACGGCTATCGAAGCGGTGAACAGTGCCGTCAATCCGTCAGCACTGGCTTCCGGTAACATCGTGTACTTCCCGCAGGTTTCTGAGCCGGTTACAAATCCAGGAACGTTCTCGTCCGATCCGCTGTTCGTGGGTTCCGCTGCTTCGCCAACGACACCTGCTTACGCAGCTGCGATGTATGACTTGCCCGACATGTCTACACCGTACACCGTGTACACGGCAGAATCCACCAACTGGCCTGCTGATCAAGCCATCAAGTTGGCCGATGCCATCACGACACGTGCTGTGATCAACGAGTTCTGGACTGAGCCTACCATCAAGGCTGAGACCGACTGGGTGTTCTCGATGCCTACACGTCGCTATGCAGTGGCTGTGGATTACTCGGCAACCAAGCCTACCGCCGTGTACAACACGACCGTGAACAAGCACTTCACTTCTGCCAACACGGTAATGAACGGTGACGCAGTCTGCGTGCGCAATGTGACCTACACGGTCTGGGATCGCGAAGAGAACTCGCCAGCATCGCCTGATGACGTGGTGATCTCTCCCGGTACCCCAACAGCGCCTACGCTGTTCTGCGGTGAGACCTCGGTGTTGAGCTTCAACAACGCTGGTGCTGCTCAATCCGCCGTTCTGGCCGCTTCCGTGTCTCTGAAGGACATGGACACTGGCTATGCAAATGGCTGGGCTCAGCTGAACACCCCCGGCGCACGCGTTGCTGGTCTGCCAATCCTGGGTCAAGCGTTTGTTAGCGCTTACAACCCATCCGTGGCTTCCGGCACTGCCGGTAACTTCGGTGTGAACTGGGGTCACCGTTTCGTTCGTGTCACTCCCTAATTCTTGGGATGTGTACGCAGCGATGCGTGAATAAAAAGGCGGGGAACTTCCCCGCCTTTTTTTATCTCTAATTTTTTGCATTTCCTTAGTGAAATGTCCGTGTGATATCTCCGACTCGTGCTCGCCGATGGCGATCTAGGAACTTGCGTCCTAGGCACTCCCTCACTTTGCGGTGGCTCCCACGTGCGCGAAGGTATTGCGTTTGCGGACTTATAAGCTAGTCTGCTTCTGTGACCCAGGATTTTTTAAACCGTCATGAGAACGTCTCGTAAATTTGGTGCTGCCGCCTTCGGGCTTTTTTTGGTAACTGGTGCGTTGGCCGCACAACCGGCCGTGGTGATGGAGGTCGGCGGCATCAACATCACCGACCAGGATATTCGTGCGGAGCTGCAAAATGCACCCGCGCCCACGCGTGAACGAACATTGGAAAATCCGGCCGTTCTGAAACAGATTGCCAGCACCTTGGCAGCTCGTCGTCTGTTGGCCCAAGAGGCAGAAAAGAACGGCCTGGCGGCAACACCTCAGATGAAGGCGCAGTTGCAACTGGCCAAGGAGCGCGTTCTTTCGACGGCACGTCTGGAGCAAATTGATGCGTCGCACATGCCTGACGCCAAGGCCATAGACAGTTATGCACGCGACTTCTATCGCTCCAACCCCAAGGCCTTTGAAGCTCCACCGGAAACCCACGTTCGTCACATCCTGATCGAAGGTGACAAGCCGGCGTCCAAGGCCAAGGCCGAGAAACTGTTGGCAGAATTGAAGGCTGGCGCGGACTTTCAAAAGCTCGCCAAGGAAAACTCGGAAGACAAGACCAATGGCCCCAATGGCGGCGATCTCGGCTTCGCGCCTGATGGTCGGTATGTTCCCGAATTCGAACGCGCCATCGGTGGACTCTCCAAGGAAAAACCGTTGAGCGATGTTGTGAAGACGCAGTTTGGTTATCACATCATTCAGTATGTGGAACAGCGACCAGCTCGTGTGGTTCCCTATGAGGACGTTGCAGATCGTTTGAAGGCGGATTCAACAACCAAACTGCTCTCCGACAAGCGCGTGGAAAAGAACAAGGCCCTCATCAAGGACGCCACGGTTCACGAAGACGCTCTCAAGGCGATGGCTGCAAGCAAGCCTGCTGCAGCTGCAGCGGCACCAGCGAAAAAGTAAATCACAAACCATCCACGGATGCCCGTGAGTTCGGAAGGCAACGTGTCATGCACGGCCGCCCTTGGCGTGATCGCTGGTACCATGGATGTCTGGTTGCCGCTGCGTGATTGATCGTTCCGAACCCACAACCAGTATTCGAAAATTGGTTTTAGACGCGAGAAGACTTGCACCTGTGGTGAGTCTCTCGCGTTGCCGCGTTTGAGTGTCCTACTCCCATTTGTTCTTCCCGGCGGTGTTTCGTTTGCATGGGCACTTTTTTCACTGAACTCGCGCAGCTCTGGCGCTTGCGAAGCCTTGTCGCTGTCCTCACGCGGCGAGAGGTCGTCGCGCGCTATCAGGGTTCGGCAATGGGGGTGCTCTGGGCGTACATCCAGCCGCTGCTCACCGTGGCGGCTTACTATCTGGTGTTCGACGTGGTGTTCGCCATGCGCCTTGGCGAACATGCTCCGACCTCACGCGTCGGCACTTATCTGATCGTCGGGTCGCTGGCGTGGATGGCGTTCTGCGATGCCTTCGGGCGCGGTACGTCAAGCCTGCTCGATGCGGGTGGGCTGCTGCAGAAGAATGCGCTTCCGCCGATCATTTTTCCTGCGCGCACCGTCTTGGCCAGCACCGTGGTATTCGGGCCGATGCTGTTGCTGCTCACACTGGCATATGCGCCGGTCCATCATTTCGCCCTGCCGGTGATCGCGGTGATCCCCTGCTATTGCTGCAGGTGGTGATGAGTTTTCTGTTGGCCTATTTGTTTGCCATCATGGCGGCGGCATTGCGCGACACGGTACAGATCGTGGGATTCGCGTTGCAGATCGGGATTTTTGTGTCGCCCGTGTTGTTTCCCATGACGATGTTTCCCGCTGCCTGGCGTTGGGTGTTGTGGATCAATCCGATGACGCCGGTGGTTTCCGGCTGGCAGACGATTTTGCTGCAGGGGGCATGGCCTGCGTGGAGCGTATGGATCGCCCTGGCTCTGTGGATTGCGGGCGCCGCAGCGCTCTTGTCCGTGGCCGTGCGCCGCAGCCATGATCAGTTGGTAGATTGGCTATGAACGTCGTGAAGGCTTCCCCACCAACCGGCGCGCTTGCCAGTGGCGACGATGCGGTGCTGCGCGTGAGCCATGTGAGCAAGGAATACAAGCTCTACGATTCTCCGCGCGAGCGTTTCAAGGCGCTGTTCAGCAACAAGGTGCGGCACCGCAGTCACTGGGCGCTCAAGGACATTTCGTTTGAACTCAAACGAGGCCAGTGCGTTGGCGTGGTGGGTGACAACGGCGCGGGCAAAAGCTCGTTGCTCAAGCTGCTGGCGGGCACGATGCAGCCCAGTTCGGGTACGGTCGAGCGGGTGGGGCGCGTCACCGCGATCCTAGAGCTCGGAGCGGGTTTCCATCCCGAGTTCAGCGGGCGCGACAACCTGTATTTTGCCGGTAGCCTGATCGGCATCAGCCACGAAGAAATGGCGAAGCTCGAGCCGGGAATCATCGCGTTCTCCGAGCTTGGCGAGGCCATGGATCGCGCCGTCAAGACCTATTCCTCCGGGATGACGGTGCGTCTTGCCTTTGCACTGATCACCGCCGTGCCGCCGGATGTGCTGATCATCGACGAGGCGCTGGCCGTGGGCGACCAGCATTTCCAGAAAAAATGCGTGGCGCGCATCATGGAGTTCCGCGATGCGGGCTGCACGATTCTGTTCTGCTCGCACAGCTCGTATCACATCCGTCATCTGTGCGATCAGGCGATCTGGCTGAAGGCCGGGCAGATCATGGAGATGGGGCCGACCGAGGCGGTCATGGGCTCCTACGAGATGCACAGCCGCTTGCGCGCCGATGCCGTTGTTCCAGTTGCGCCATCGGAGCTGGGCGAGGCAGACCTTCCATCGGACGTGACGCTCAATGCTCTCGGCGATGACCTGCCCGCCACGCAGTCCGCAACCGGCACGCGCATGCAGCCCGATCCTGATGGCCTCGGGGCCAGTCTGCTGTCGGCAACGATTGCCGATCTGGCCGACGGCAAGCCGCCGCTGCTCGAAAGTGTGGATCTTGTGGTCACCTTTCACGTGCGAGGGCGCGGTGATGAGCGGCCCAATCTGGGTTTCATGATCGAGCAATCGCAGGGCACGGGCATCACGTCGCTCGCGACCCATGAAGAAGGCGCGCATCCGCGGCGCATGCCGGATGGCACTTGGGAGTGCGTACTGCGCTTTCCCAATCTGCCGCTGCACAGCGGCGAATATGTGGTGAGCGCCTACCTGTTCGATGAAAGCGGCCTGGTGCTTTACGATGCGTGGCTGCACTACCAGCACTTCCGTTTTGTTTCGCCAACGCTCATGCCGGGCCTGGTTCGTCTTCCGCACGAGTGGATCTGATCGCCGGTCCTGACTGGTACAACCGAATTTTGAGATTGATGATGTCTTCTTCAGAAAACACACAGGCCGCGCAAAGCCCGATTGAAAGCGCGCAGGCACTGATCGCCCGTGGAGACATGAACGCGGCCGGCGAATTGCTGACCGCCGCGCGCGACGTCGCGGCTACGCGGCTTGCCGCACACAACCTCATCGAGGCGAAATTTCCGCTGCTCTCCTACGGGCAGTGGATGGGCTGCCCCTGCGAGATTTCCGAGGCGGACGACATCTACAAGTTCTTCGCAGACCATCCTTCGAGCCTCAATCCGATCCGCGACTATCTGGCCGACGGCTGGCGCACCATGTCCGAGCTGGTACTGTTGCTCGAAGAGGTCAACCATCCGCTGCTGCGCACGCGCAGTTTTCTGGAATTCGCGAGCGGCCATGGCCGCTTCACGCGTCATCTGGTGAAGGCGCTCGGCGCGGATCGCGTCGTAGTCTCCGACGTGGTGGCCGATTCGGTGTCGTTTGCGCGCGCGGCGTTCAACGTGAATGGTTTCGTCTCCGCCGCCGTGCCCGAGCATGTGCAGTGGAGTCGTCAGCACGACGCGGTGTTCGTGCTTTCGCTGTTCAGCCATCTGCCGGCATCGACCTGGTCGCGCTGGCTCAGGCGGATTTATGACATGGTCGCTCCGGGTGGCGTGCTGGTATTCACGACGCACGGTGCGGAAGCCGTGCGGCGCACCAACGTTCCGCTCGATGCCGAGGGTTTCTTCTTCACCGCATCGAGTGAATCCAATGCCATTGAAGGCGCGGAATACGGCACGGCATTCACGTCGCAGCAGTACGTGGAAAATCGCATCGCCGAACATCTGCCGGGTGCGCGAATCCTGAAGTTTGCGCCCCAGCATTTCTGGCACCACCAGGATGCCTGGGTGGTGGAAAAACCAGAATAAGGACACGCAATGCATACGAGTTCACTGGCCCATGTGCAAGGGCTGGTTCATCAGTTTCTCTCGGGCAGTACCACCAAGTCGCTCAAGATCATCGACATCGGAAGCTACGACGTCAATGGCAGCTACAAGCAGTTCTTTGTGCACCCGGCCTGGCAATACACCGGTGTCGATCTGGCGGCGGGTCCCAATGTCGATGTGGTGCTTGAATCGCCGTATCGGCTGCCGTTCGACAGCTTTTCTGTCGACGTGATCGTCTCGGGGCAGGCGTTCGAGCATGTGGAGTATTTCTGGTGCTCGTGGCTCGAGATGGTGCGCGTGCTCAAGCCGGGTGGTCACATCTTCCTGCTCGCTCCCTCGCGCGGGCCCGAGCATCGTTATCCACAGGACTGCTGGCGTTTTTATCCGGACGCATACCGTGCGCTTGCCAAATACGCGTCGCTTGAACTGTTGCACGTCAGCACCGATTGGGAGCCGCATGCAAGCGAGGACAGCGCGGCCTGGGGCGACACCGTGGGTGTGTTCCGCCAGCCGCAGCTCAGCGGCATGCAGATGCTGCGTCGCAGGCTGATGCAGCAATTGCGCTATCAGGTGATGCCGGGCTACAAATAGGCCGTCGCCGTGGGGTCAATCGCCGACGCAAACTGTGATAACTTGCGCGGCACAGGAGGATCAGGGGCTGGCGTATCGTGCGCGAGCCGCGCACACCATGCCGCGTAGCAGTCATCTGTCATTCACCGCACAGCCGCGCAGCGCGTGGGTGACGGTGCTCTCTGTATTCATTCTTTGTCTTGTCGCCTTGCTGTCCGCGCCTTCTCACGCGCGGGATACGCGCTCAGAGATCGATGTCGCGAGCGCCGGCCTCACACCCGCTGCACCGGAAGTACGCGCGGCAGGCAAGGGCTTTGTCGACAAGGCCGAGGTTCGTGATGGTGTGCTGACCTTGCAGGGATGGGCCGCAGCCTACAACCCAAGCGTCTATGTCACGTTGGTGGAAATCTGGCTTGGTGAGCAGTCGATCTATCGTGGCCGACTCGGTTTTCTCACGAATCGCCCCGACGTGGTCGAATCGTCAAAACAGGCCTTGTGGCTCAGCAGCGGTTTTCAATTGCCGGTGCGCCTGCCGCAGGATCTTTCCTCGACCATGCTGCCGCTGCGCGTGCAGGTCACGAACGGAGATGGCGGCCAGTTCGATCTGCAACTCAGCGAGCAGGTGCGGCAGATCCAGATTCCGCAGGGCCCACGCAAATCTTCCACAAGGGCCAGGCTGACATTGGCATTGGCCGCGTTGCTTCCGCTCGTCTATCTGGGCGTTGCGTTTTCACGGCGCGAAAGCGCGCGAGGCGCGCCGGGGTTCATGGCGGCAGTGGCGATGTCGTTTGCCTTGTTGGTGGCTGGCGGATGGAGTGGATCGTCGCTGTCGCTGTTGCTCGATCACGCGAAATTGCTCGAACACGATGGCGCGCCTTTTCTTGGAAAAGCGCAGGAGGTGCGGCGCGACGAATGGCTGATCGTCACTCCTCTGGCCATGAGCCAGGCCGTGGAGCCGGAACGATTCGCATCGGTCAATCCGTTGCACGGCGTCTACGGTCAGAACATGAACGTGGTCGGCATGAGCGGTGCGCCCACGCGAGGACTGGAGGCCATCGCCAAGCCCGCGAGCTGGGGGTTTCTGGTGCTGGATCTGAAGCGCGGCCTGGCCTGGCATTGGTGGTTTCCGTTCTTTGCCTGTTTTCTCGCTCTGTGGGCGGTTCTGCGCGGCTGGTTCGCGTTGGATTGGCGCAAGGCGGCCGTGCTGGCGGTGCTGGTGCCTGGATCGGCCTACTCGGTCGGCTGGTCGGGCTGGCCCGCGTATGCGAGCTTCTTTCCATTGCTCGCGGCGCTCGCTGCCGTGCGGATGTTTCTTGCCGAACGCGCGACGAGTGCAATGATCTGGGGTGCGGTGCTGGGGTGGTCTGCAGCTGGGTTCGTGCTGGTGCTTTATCCGGGTTGGCAGATTCCGCTGGCCTATCTGATGGTGCTGCTCACGCTCGCGCAACTGTGGCAGGTGCGTTCGCGTGTGAATGCGGGCGGGGCGCAATTGCTCGGCGCAGTGTGCGCCGTGCTGCTGGGTGGCGTGTTGCTGGCCGCGTGGTGGCACGACGCCGAGGACGCCATCCGCGCGCTGGGAGCGACGGTGTATCCGGGGCAGCGCTCGATGGAGCTTGGCGGCTATGTCGAGCCCTGGCATCTGTCCAAGGGCCTGGCCAACCTCGTGACCCTGTACGAAAGCTCGCAGTGGTCGATTCCGAGTGATGCGGCCGGAAGTCTTTACCTGTTGATTCCGCTCGCGGTGGCGACCGTCCTGCGGGCGGTGATCAGGCGCTCCATCGATGCGCTGGTAATCGTGCTCTGGTTGTTCGTCGCGTTCGTGCTCACGCACATGTTCATCGGCATTCCGGCGTGGTGGGCGCGCGCGACGCTGTGGGGCAAGGTGCCCGCGTTTCGGCTTGATGTGGTGCTGGTGCTTGCTCAGGCGTTTCTGTTGGGCTCGCTGCTCAGGGACGCCCCGTTGATGCGGCAATGGGCGGATGCTTCGCGCGCGCGCACGACGGCCTTGCAATGGCTTGGCGCGGCTTGCGCCATCGGTTTTGCGTGGTTCCACTGGCACTGGCTCACGATGATGCCGGTGCCGATGCAGGACTGGCTGAACCCGCCGTACTGGTGCTGGTGCTCGCAGGTGCGGCGTGGCTTGCCTATCTTCTGGTGCGCGGGCAGGTGTGGAGCGCGGTGGCGATCTGTACCGTGTGGACCCTGTCGGTCAGTCTTCCGTTCAACCCCTTGCAGCAGGCGCCGCAGCACGTGCAGTTGGTGGCCGAACTGCGGTCCGCGCTGCGCACGCAAGCCGATGCTCCCGCACGCGTTGCAGTGGTGAACGAAGACCTGTGGGTGAGCGCGCTGCCGATTTCAGGTGTGGGCGTGGTGAATGGTTTCTTCTACGATCCGCCACTCAGGTTTTGGCGAGACCTCGACCCCGAGGGCAAGCTGGAGGCGGTCTACAACCGCTACCAGTTCATGCAGATCAAACTGGCTTCCGAACTGATGGCGCCCGGGGATTTCCAGATCAGCAGTCCACGCATGGATGCCGTGACGCTGAGCGTGCAGCCGGAGCGCTTCGATTTCCGGAAGCTGCACGCGAACTTCGTGCTCGCCAACCTGCAGGACGCGGCTCTGCTCAAGGGCAATGCGCATCTGGAACTGGTGCAGACCGATGGCGCAAACTGGACGCTGTTTCGCGTGCGCGCTGGCGGCACGTGATGCGTGCGACTGCAAGAAAACGGGCTCTCGAAGGAGCCCGTTTTGATCTCTTGATGGCAGCGTAGGCGCTCAGCCGTTCAACCAAGTCTTCACCTGGCGCTGAAACTGTGGCGGTATCTTGCGCGCCACGCCGCTCAACACCGGGAGCGAGCGCAGGTAGACCAGCATGCCGAGAATGCCCGCCTTCGTCGCGCCGCTGTATGCGCGCTCGGGCACGAACTGCAATACGTAGTCACGCTCGAGCGGCGTGCCGTCTTCGGTCGGTTCCGACGGTGCGGACATGTTGCTGAAGTAGTCGTTCTGATAGGTCCAGCGCTCGGCGTCGGGCGTTTCGACCGCATTGGCCGCGTCGGGCTGTGCCAGATCGAGAACCGGTGCAATGGCCGGAACGAAGTTCTCTTCGCGCACCTGTTTGAAGAAGTTGATCCATTGCCTGGCGTCGCGATCCCAGTCGTGAACCCAGGTCCATGGGCGATTGACCACGCGTTCCGCAAAGGCCCGATGTCGGGCACGACCACGGGCAACCCGGCCTGCAGCGCGGCGCTCAGCGTGTAGCTGTAGGTCTCGGGCCACTGCGCCGGAAACCAGATCAGATCGGGCTTGAGCCACGCGAGCAGGCGCGGCAGGTCCTCTTCCTTGTAGGCTCCGTGCACGCTGAGCGCGGCCTTGGGCTGGCTCAGCAGGTGGCGGTATCCGTAGCCGAGCAAGTGGAACTCGACCGGGGCGTCCTGACGTGCGGCTTCGATTGCGACGGTTTCCAGTACGTCGGCACCCTTGATCGCGCTGAGTGCTCCGAGCACGACGATGCGCAGCGGCCGGTCGTCCTTGATCGGCTGCGGCGACGGATCGGGCAGGGGCACGCTGGTGTCGATATCGGTGTGCTGGACGGCATGCACGTTGGCGGCGGGCGCGAAACCGATGATGCGTCTGGCCGTGTCGCGGCTTGGCGTGAGAACGGTGCGCGCGGCGCTCAGGAAGCGTGCATTGGCACCACGCCAGCGCGCCACGTTGCCTTCCAGAGGCGCGGGCATGTCGGGCGTGCAGCACTTGCATTGGCCGGGCGAGATCTCTCCCTGGTAGCGGTTTTCCTCACCCGTGATGGTGATGTAGGTGCAGTAGCTATAGAAGTCGTGCGCGGTGAAGTCGTAGCTGACATTGAGCAGCGCGGGAATGTCGCGCACATGTTTGTCGTGACCGAGCAGGTGGTGATAGTGCACGTGTGACACATGCAACTGGCGCAGCACGTTGAGCAGATCCTCGAACTGCTCGGCGATCTTGAACGTGAGCTCGAAACCCTCGTTCTCGCCCGCCATGCGCAGCGCAACGCATTTGTTCGCATAGGGCGTGAGGATCAGGAACACGGCCTTGTCCGAGAGATGCTCTGCAAGCTCGCGCACGTGCCGCACCGTGCCGCCCGCGCGATCATGCAGCACGGTCAGGATGACCGGAAGACCAGCGTCGCGGATGCGGGCCAGGTCGAGTGCCAGGCGATACGGGCGCGCCGGATCGGCCTGTACGAACCGGTGCACATCGTGCGCGTAGTTCGGATGCAGGCGCGCGAGCTTTTCCATTGCCGCGCGCTCTCGCGGGCTCTTGCTGTCACCAAAGCTCACGCCACCCGTATGCAAGACGAAGGTGTCGAGCAGATGCAGATTGCGCCAGCCCGCATCTTCGGCGCGCTGGCAGAAGTCGTTTTCTTCGCCGTAACCCTTGCCGAAGTTCTCCACGTCGAAAAGGCCGACGTCCTTCAGGCTGTCGCGGCGGATGTACATGCAGAAACCCACCCGGTGGGCACGTCGATGACGGCGCCGGGGTTGGTTTTCGCGCACAGCGCGTCCATGCGCGCCGTGTCGTATCCAGGGGGCAGCGGGTTGTCTTCACAAAAGCGCGGATAGCTGCAGATCGTCGCATTGGTCGAGAACGGCGTGACCGAAGCGATCTTTCTGTCGCCATACGCGGCCGCGCGAATGCGGTCGAGCCAGTTGTTGGCGACTTCGGTATCGCTGTTGAGCAGCAGCACGTCGTTGGCGTCCGACAGCGCCATGCCGCGATTGACCGTGCCGACAAAGCCGAGGTTTTCCGCGTTCTCCAGCAGCAGGATGCGCGGCTCGCCCGCAGCACGCTCGCGCAGCCACTGCGTCACTTCGGGCTCGGGGCTGCAATCGTTGATGATGACCAGGCGGTAGGGCACCTGTACCGGGGCCGCGAGCACCGATTCCACGCAAAGCTGGGTATCCGCCAACCCGCGGTAGACCGGCACGATCACGTCGACCGGATGCGTGGACGGCGCGACCGGAGTGGCGGGCCGGGTGATCGGCGCGAATGCACTGGCTTTCAGCTTTTCGTGCTTTGGCATTCTGCCGCGCAGACGATCAAGCGCGATCTTGGCGTTGACCAGCGGACGCGTCGCCTTGAACACCGTCGAGTTCTCGATGTTCTTCAGATGCGAGGCGAGATCCTTGAACTCACCCTGCACCTTGACCAACTCGTGCTCGAGCCGGGTGGCGTTGCGCTGGAATTGCGCAGACTCATCCTGGAAGCTGCGACGCTGGTATTCACTGGCCGCGAGTGAGTGCGAGAGGCTGGTCGTTTCGTCATTGAGGGTGTTGATCTGGCCATTGAGAGTGTTGATCTGGCCATTCAGATCGACGACGCAGCCGTTGAGGTCATTGACCTCGGTGTTCAACTGATCGATGTGTGCGTGCAGCGGCTGCACCTGATGGGCCATCGCCAGATAGTCGGCCGACATGGGCCAGCCGACCTCGAGTTCAAGCGACAGCGTCTGATCGATATCGTTGGCAAGTTCTTCAGGAATCAGCGGCAGCTCGAACCAGGGATCATCACCCGTGAGCAGCAGCACCATCGCCGACGAGACCCTGGGCGCGGGTGGCTGCCAGGCGATCTGATGCTGCGGCGTGGTGCTGAGATGCAGGCTGTCGGCGTGCTCTGGCGACCAGCTCCAGAGCACATCGCCCTGGCGTTGCGAAGCACGATCGCGTAGAGGTACAGGAACCCGGGTCGGTCGGCAGGGTCAATGCGCAGCCGACGCAGGGGCGAGGTGGCCACCGGGATGTCGAACTTCACCGATTGTCGATCCTGACCCATGATGCCGGTCGCGCTGATCTTGGCGTCTTCCGCAAACCCGTCGCCGAGATCCGCGAACACCTGCGAGGTGAACAAAGCATGCGCAGGTTCGCTGTCCTCGGCCTGATCGGGATTGTCACTGACGGGTGCGGTTTCGGGGTGCGCGGCGCCGATGAACTGGTAGGCGAGCGCGTCGGGCGTGTTCAGCAGAAAGCGCGCGACAGCGGGAGGCAGGTCATCGAAGCGGGTCTTGAACTCGGAATCGGGCAACTCGCGCCGGACCGTATCCAGCACGTCGATGCGCCAGGCGTTCTCGCCCAGAAAGCGTGCCAGAGACCGGCGCGTGAAGAAGCGCAGATGGGTGCGGTCAAGCAACCCTTCATCGCGATAACGGAATTCGCCTTGCAGCAATTCTGCGACCAGCCCCGCGTAGCCAGCGTTGGGCACCGACACCAGCAATTGGCCCCGGGCTTGAGGAGTTGCCTGCAGGCTTGAAGAATCCGCTCGGGCTGGCGCAGGTGCTCGAGCACGTCGGCACAGACAATGTAGTCGTAGTGTCTATTTGAAAATAATGTAAGTAAATTGCAATTTTCGAGGTCGGCAACTTCCACTTGACGGTAGTGCGGACGCGCGTGCTCCGCCTCGGCGTCACTCCATGTCAGGCCGTCACTTGTGCAACCGAGAGTTTCATGGAGGTACTGTCCCAGCGCACCGCTGCCGCAGCCCAGATCGAGCACCGTGGCACCTTCGTGGACTAAACTTGCGATTACGGAAAGCGATGTGCGTTCGCCGGGGCGGATTTTGCGCAGGTAAACGTGCAAATCCTCAATATTCTGTGTCATCCCCGAATTATGACCAAGGCTCAACGCTTGGCGGGAATCAATTAATGACACGGCCAGGGTCTGTAACGAGGACAATACACGCCAATGGATTCCGAGATAACAACTCCAAAGCGTCTGGTCGTGTCGATTGTCAGCCACGGACACGGTACAGCCGTTACAGAACTGTTGGAGGATTTGAGGCGATTCAGTGCCGGTTCCGTTCATCGGGTGGTCATCACGCTGAACAAGCCCGCGGAGGAGTTGCAATGGCCCGCAGATCCTTTGTCCGCGTGGCCATTCGAGTTTCAGGTGCGCCGCAACGACCATCCCTTGGGATTCGGCGAAAACCACAATCGGGCACTCGCAGATGCGGTCGAAGAATTTGTCTGCGTGCTCAATCCGGACATCCGTTTGATCGCAGATCCGTTTGCAGACTTGGTGGGTTGCGCGGCGCAATCGGGCGTGGGTTGCGCCTATCCGGTGCAGGTCGATGAGGCCGGCCAGGTGCAGGACAGCGAACGTGCGTTACCTACACCTGTTGCGCTTTGGCAACGCCGCGCGCTCGGTCACGCCGAAAAACGGCTGGATTGGGTCAACGCCGCCTGTCTGGTTTTGCCAGCCGCCGTGTGGAGGCAGGTTCGGGGTTTTGACGAGCGTTATTTCATGTACTGTGAGGATGTCGATCTGAGTCTGCGTATTCGCCTTGCCGGTTTGTCGATCGTTCGTGCTCCTGTACGCGTCATTCATGCAGCCCAACGTGCGAGTGGGCGATCACTTTCTCATTTGATCTGGCACGTGAGCAGTCTGCTCCGTTTGTGGAGTTCGTCGGTCTACCGACGGGCGCGCCGCCTCGCGCCAATGCCCAGGTGACACCGGTGACAGCAGGACGCACATGATCTGGTTGTCGCTGATCGCTTTTCTGGTGGCGGGCATGACGGCCGCGCTGATCATCCGTGCGTTGCGTGGACGCCGGACGCCGCATTACGACGAGTTCAAACCGCAACGCTTTCACACGGGCGAGGTGCCGCGCATGGGCGGTATCGCGCTGCTGACCGGACTGTTCGTCAGTTGGGGGTCGGGCGTGATACTGACCACCCACGCAGGTGATCCGGGCTCGCTCAGGCTCGGCAACTGGGCGTACTGGTGGATGGTGGCGCTGCTTCCGGCGGCGCTCGGCGGCATCATCGAAGACATGACGCAGCGCATGACGGTGCGCTACCGCCTCGGTCTCACGCTTCTGTCTGGCGTGCTCGCAATCTCGCTGCTGGGCATGACGATCCCTCGCCTCGGCGCGCCCTGGCTGGACGCGCTGCTGGTGCAGGCACCGTGGATCGGCATGGGCATCGTCTTGCTGGCCATTGCTGGCCTGCCGCATGCATTCAACATCATTGACGGCTACAACGGCCTGGCGGGGATGGTGGCGCTGGTCATCAGCCTTGCGCTCGCCCACGTCTGCCTGCAGGTCAACGACCGTGCGCTCGGCTCACTCATCATTTGCCTGTCGGCCGTGACCGGCGGCTTCCTGATCTGGAACTACCCGCGCGGCATGCTGTTCGCGGGCGATGGCGGGGCCTACATCTGGGGTGTGGTGATCGCCATGGTCAGCATTGCGCTGGTGCAACGCAACCCGGAGGTGTCACCCTGGTTCCCGGTGCTGCTGCTGATCTACCCGATCTGGGAGACGCTGTTCTCGATCTACCGCAAGCTGGTGCGCGGGGTGTCGCCCGGCATGGCGGATGCGCTGCACTTTCACCAACTCATCTATCGCCGCATCGTGATCGGCGTGTTCCACGATGACGAATCACGCCGCATGTTGATGCGCAACAACCGCACATCGCCCTATCTGTGGGCCTTCACGATGCTGACCGTCGTGCCTGCCATCCTGTTCTGGAACAAGACCTGGGTGCTGATGGCGTTCTGCGGACTGTTCGTGGTGAGCTATGTGGTGGCCTATCTGTGCATCGTGCGCTTCAAGGTGCCGAACTGGCTCAAGCATTGATTGCTGCTGCTGGACGCCAGCGCGCGATTCTGGCGGCCTTGCTTCGGCTCCTCTGTGTTTGCGGCACAATTTCAGGTTATTCCATTCCCTGACCTCATTCCATTTTCGGAAGGCCTTCAACCCATGAACGATCTTTCCTCGATTGCCCGCGCGACAAGGCAGAAATCCTGGCACAGGCGCTGCCCTACATCCGCAAGTTCCATGGCAAGACCATGGTGATCAAGTACGGCGGCAACGCGATGACCGATCCGGAACTGCAGGCCGACTTTGCGGAAGACGTGGTACTGCTCAAACTCGTCGGCATGAACCCGGTCGTGGTGCACGGCGGCGGCCCGCAGATCGAGACCGCTCTCAAGCGCCTGGGCAAGAAGGGCGAGTTCATCCAGGGCATGCGCGTCACCGACTCCGAAACCATGGAAGTGGTCGAGTGGGTGCTCGCCGGTGAAGTGCAGCAGGACATCGTCGGCCTGATCAACCAGGCGGGCGGCAAGGCCGTGGGCCTGACGGGCCGCGACGGCGGCTTGATCCGTGCCAAAAAGCTCAAGTTGCTCGACAACAAGGATCCCAACCTCGAACACGACGTGGGTCAGGTCGGCGACATCGTCGCCATCGACCCGAGCGTGGTGAAGGCGCTGCAGGACGATGCATTCATCCCGGTGATCAGCCCGATTGGCTTCGGCGAGGAAAACGAGAGCTACAACATCAACGCCGACGTGGTGGCCAGCAAGCTGGCCTCGGTGTTGCAGGCCGAAAAGCTGGTGCTGCTGACCAACATTCCGGGCGTGCTCGACAAAGCCGGCAAGCTTTTGACCGAGCTGACCTCACGTGAGATCGATGACCTGATCGAGGACGGCACGATTTCCGGTGGCATGCTGCCCAAGCTCGCGGGCGCCATCGATGCGGCCAAGAGCGGCGTGAACGCCGTACACATCGTCGATGGCCGGGTGCCTCATGCCATGCTGCTGGAAATCCTGACCGATCAGGCGTACGGCACCATGATCCGAAGCTACTGATTCATTTCGGTCTTTACAAATCACCTGCCGGACCGCATTTTTCGGTCGGCAGGTAGGCTGCATGCGGCTTTGCGCAAGGGTCTTGGCGTTTTTGGAATCTACTGAAACTGGTTCGGCAATTGCAGGAACTTGCAATGTATCAGCGCCTACGAATGCTATGAGACGGGCGAGTGTGCGAAAATTCTGCTTACAACTGTTGCGAATGCAATCCTATGTCCTCAGTAGAAGAATCCGGAATCTCGAACCCTGCGGTGCCAGTGGCAGCGCGCAAGCGTCCGCGGCCGGGCGAGCGAAGGGTGCAAATCCTTCAGGCGCTCGCCACCATGCTGCAGCAGCCGGGCGCGGAACGCATCACCACCGCCGCGCTGGCCGCGCGCCTTGAGGTGAGCGAGGCCGCGCTCTATCGCCATTTCGCCAGCAAGGCGCAGATGTTCGAGGGCTTGATCGAGTTCATCGAAAGCAGCGTGTTCACGTTGATCAATCGCATCACCGAGCCGCACGGGGAAGGCGAAACGCCGGTCAACGGCACGGATCAGGCCATGCGCATCGTGACCATGGTGTTGCAATTCGCCGAGCGCAACCCGGGCATGGTCAAGGTCATGGTGGGCGATGCCCTGGTGTTTGAAAACGAACGCTTGCAGCAGCGCATGAACCTGTTCTTCGACAAGATCGAGGCCTCGCTGCGCCAATGCCTGCGCGGTGGCGCGGACGCCGCGAGCGCCGCCGCCCCAACCGCCGAAGCCCAGCGCCGCGCGGCCTTGCTCGGAGATCTGCTGCGCGGACGCCTGCTGCGCTACGTCCGCTCGGGCTTCAAGAGCACACCCGCCGCCGACGTCCAAAACCTGCTCGAAGCCATGCGTTGATCAGGACGGCACCGAGAATAAAAATCCGCCCATTGAACTGATCCCAAGAAGTTGGGCAGTTGAATATTGGAGGCCCAAGGCCTGTATTTTTGAGCGCAGAGTCGGTTGAGCGCCTCACCTCGAAGACGGGCCGTCTCTGATGAATCTGATGTGATGCGCCGAAGCGATGCGTATCAGTGCGAGGACGCGGCGACGGGACAACCGGCCATGGCAAAGACAACGGCAGAGGTGAAAGACCATGAGGACATTTGGCTCAAGGAGATGTGCTGCTTTATTGGCGGTAATCTTTTTTGTTACGCCCTTGCGCCCCATTGCCTGCTCCCTTGGAGGCTTGGAACATACCGTTGTCTTCGAGTCTCGTAGCGCTGCTTTGAGTGCAGGGGAGGAGCGGAAGTTTGCTGAATGGTTTGTGTGGAGCCGCGACGTAAGACCGCTATCTGAGATTGATATCAGCGCGATCTACTTTCGCAAAGACCTTCGTTCCGAAACGCTGTCAAAGGAGCGAGTGAATGCAATCAAGCGCTTACTTGATCCGCTGAATACGAACAATCTTCCAGTCACTGTCGATACAGGCCTTGGTAACCGCGAGGCATATGGCCCAACGCACAAAGTGTACGATTCTGTATTGATCATCGTTTCGCCCACTTGCGCCGAGACAGGGACTTGTTGCCCCATTCCAATCAAAAAATAGACCGCCCTGGCATGACTAGGACAGTTCAACCATCTAAGGCCGACCGTCGTCGGCCTTTGTTTTTTTTGTGCATCCCTTGCACAGTCCCTACCGAAGTTGCGACTTTTCGCAAACCATGATGGAGTGACCTTCAATGTCTGCGAGAAGAACCCAGCCAAGCAAATGATCGCACCTGAAGCGGCAAAACGCGTACACGCTGCCGTTTCAGCTCGATGAGAGCGCAGACAGGTCTTTGAGGGCCAAAGATTGCGGCGCGATTCCATTTCACTTGGGAAATGGCCTCTCAAGGGTTTTCCCTGCAATTACAAGAAGATAAGGTCAAACGCTGGTGTTGTGATCGACTTTTGTGCAAAATAGCACGATCGTTCGTTTTATTGATCCGCATGACCGCAACCACATCCACTCGCAAGACCGCGCGCGTTTCCGCTAGTCGGGAGGGCCGGGTGTTGCACAAGGGGCAGCAGACCAAGTCCGTCATCATCGAGGCAGCGCTGGGGCTGGCTACGCACATTGGTCTGGAAGGGCTGTCGATTGGCGCGCTCGCCGACGTGACGGGCATGAGCAAGTCCGGTGTGTTCGCCCATTTTGGCTCGCGCGAAGAGTTGCAGATTTCCGTGATTCGGGAATACCACACGCGTTTCGAGCAAGAGGTCTTTTATCCCGCGATGACCGCACCGCGCGGCATTGATCGGCTGCGCGCGATGTTCGACAACTGGATGAAGCGCACGTCGATCGAACTGGATTCCGGCTGCATCTACATCAGCGGCGCGATTGAGTTCGATGACCGCACGGGGCCCGTGCGCGACGCGCTCGCGAATTCGGTGCTCACCTGGCACGCCGCGATGAAGCGGGCCATCGAGCAATGCATCGAATGCGGTCAGATCAAGGCCGATGTGGATGCCAATCAGATGCTGTTTGAAATCCACGGCCTGATTCTGGCGCTGCACTACGAGGCCCGCTTCCTGCGCACTCCCGGCTCGATCCAGCGCGCGGTCGGGGGCTTCAACAGCATTCTTCAGCGCTACGGCGCCGCCGCGCTCGCGGCAACGTGATGACGGCCTGAGCAACGACTTTCGATCTTCAGCAGACACCTGCCTCTTTCCGATTTCCCCATAACACTCTCACCCCATTTTCTGGAGTCCACATGCCCACATACACGCCGCCGCTCCGCGACATGCAGTTCCTCATGCATGAAGTCTTTAAGATCACCGACGACTACCAGCAGATGAAGTCGTATGCCGAGGTCGACGCCGACACCATCAATGCGGTGCTCGAAGAGGCCGGCAAGTTTGCCGCCAACGTGACCTTTCCGCTCAACATCAGCGGTGATGACGAGGGCTGCACGCTCGACAAGACGACACGTGAAGTGACCACGCCCAAGGGCTTCAAGGACGCCTACAGGCAGTTCATCGAAGGCGGCTGGCCGGCGCTCTCCTGCGACCCCGACTACGGTGGCCAGGGCCTGCCGTTCGTGGTGAATTCTGCGCTCTATGAAATGCTCAACAGCGCGAATCAGGCCTGGACCATGTATCCCGGCCTCTCGCACGGCGCGTACGAGGCGCTGCATGCCTATGGCACGGACGAGCAGAAGAAGACCTATCTGCCCAAGCTCACGAGTGGCGAGTGGACCGGCACGATGTGCCTGACCGAGCCGCACTGCGGCACCGATTTGGGTCTGCTGCGCACCAAGGCCGAGCCGCAGGCGGATGGCACCTACAAGATCACCGGCAACAAGATTTTCATCAGCGCGGGTGAGCATGACTTCACCGAAAACATTTTGCACCTGGTGCTCGCGCGACTGCCCGATGCGCCCGTGGGCTCCAAGGGCATCAGCCTGTTCGTCGTGCCCAAGTTCCATGTGAATGCCGATGGTTCGATCGGCGAGCGCAATCCGATCTTCTGCGGTGCGCTCGAGCACAAGATGGGCATTCACGGCAACGCCACCGCGCAGATCAACATCGACGGCGCCATCGGCACGTTGGTGGGCGAGCCCAACAAGGGCCTGCAGGCGATGTTCGTGATGATGAATGCGGCGCGTCTGGGCGTGGGCAATCAGTCGCTCGGCCTGACCGAAGTGGCTTATCAGAACGCGCTCAGCTACGCCAAGGACCGTCTGCAGATGCGCAGCCTCTCGGGCATCAAGGCCAAGGACAAGCCGGCCGATCCCATCATCGTGCACCCCGACGTGCGCCGCATGCTGCTCACCGCCAAGGCATATGCCGAAGGGGGCGGGCGCTCATCACCTACAGCGCGTTCCTGATCGACAAGGAACTCCATCATGCCGACGAAAAGGTGCGCGCGGACAGCGCCGATCTCGTCGCGCTGCTCACTCCCATCGTGAAGGCCTTTGTCACCGACAACGGCTGGACGGCCACCATGCTCGGCCAGCAGGTCTTTGGCGGCCATGGCTATATCAAGGAATGGGGCATGGAGCAGTTTGTGCGCGATGCGCGCATCAACATGATCTACGAAGGCACGAACGGCATCCAGGCGCTCGATCTGCTGGGCCGCAAGATTCTGTCGAACCAGGGCGCCTCGCTCAAGAAGTTTGGCAAGCTGATCGGCCAACTGGTGGAAGAAGAAGGCGTGAACGAAAAGATGGCCGAGTTCATCAATCCACTGGCGATGCTGGGCGACCAGATGACCAAGTTCACCACCGAGATCGGCTTCAAGGGCATGCAGAATCCCGACGAAGTGGGCGCGGCGTCGGTGGACTACCTGCGCGTGGCGGGACACCTCGTGTTCGGCTATTTCTTCGCTCGCATGGCACAGGTTGCGCTGCGCGAAATCGGCAGCGGCAACACCGATCCGTTCTATCAGGGCAAGCTGCAGACGGCGCGTTTCTACTTCGCCAAGCTGTTCCCCGAAACCGCGTCGCTGATGCGCAGCGCGCGTGCCGGATCGAAGTCGCTGATGGATACCGACGCAGCACTGGCCTGATTGTTGGCCAGGCTGAAATCTCGAGCACTTTTTTCGAAGGAGGCCGTATGAAGAAGTTGTTTGCAGCCGTGCTGGGCATGGCGCTTGCCGCACCCGCGTTTGCGCAAATGTCACCCGTGGGTCTCTGGCGCAACGTCGATGACAAGACCGGAGAGGCCAAGGCCGAGGTCCGCATCACCGAAGACGCGGGCGCTCTTGTGGGGCGCATCGAGAAAGTGCTAAAGAAAGGCGCCGATCCTGCCGCCGTGTGCCATGAGTGCACCGGCGACCGCAAGGACAAGCCGATGGTCGGGCTCGACATCATCCGCGGCGGCAAGAAGGAAGCCGACAAGGATGTGTGGTCCGGCGGCAAGATCATCGATCCCGAGAACGGCAAGGAATACCGCGCAAGCCTCACGCCCACCGACGGTGGCGCCAGGCTGGAGGTGCGCGGATTTCTGGGGCCGTTCTGGCGCACGCAAACCTGGCAGCGTGTGAATTGACGCCCCTTGGGTGCGTCTGCTGTCCTGACCTGCTCCGCAGCCATCGTATGCATGGCCGAAGAAAAAATTCAAAGGAAAACCAACCCTATGTCCAGATTCCAGGTGAAAAAAGTCGCCGTGCTCGGCGCGGGCGTGATGGGGGCGCAGATTGCGGCCCATCTCGTCAATGTGAAGGTGCCCGTGATCCTGTTCGACCTGCCTGCGAAGGAAGGTGCCAAGAGCGCGATTGCGGAGAAGGCGATTGCCAATCTCAAGAAGCTCAAGCCCTCGCCGATCGGCGTCGCCGAGGATGCCGATCTGATCCAGCCCGCGAATTATGAGGAGCACATGAAGCTGCTCAAGGGCTGCGACCTGATCATCGAAGCCATTGCCGAGCGCATGGACTGGAAGCTCGACCTGTATCACAAGATCGCACCGTTCGTTGCCAAGCATGCGCTGGTAGCGTCGAACACCTCGGGCCTGTCGATCACCAAGCTCTCTGAAGCGCTGCCCGATGCGATCAAGCCGCGCTTTTGCGGCATCCACTTCTTCAATCCACCGCGCTACATGCAACTGGTGGAACTGATCAACACGCCAACGACCAATCCCGAGGTGCTCGATCAGCTCGAAACCTTCGTGACGACGACGCTCGGCAAAGGCGTGGTGCGAGCGCACGATACGCCCAACTTCATCGCCAACCGCATCGGCATCGCGGGAATGCTCTCGACGATGAAGCAGGCAGAGAACTTTGGCCTGACCTACGACGTGGTCGACGATCTCACCGGCAAGAAACTCGGGCGCGCATCGAGCGGCACGTTCCGCACGGCCGACGTGGTGGGGCTCGATACGATGACCCATGTCATCAAGACGCTGCAGGACAACCTGAGCCTTGAAACCGATCCGTTCTACGGTAATTTCGGCACACCCGCCGTGTTGCAGAAACTGCTCGACCTGGGCAACCTCGGTCAGAAAACCAAGGCCGGGTTCTTCAAGAAAGTGGGTAGCGACATCCTGCAGTTCGAGATGGACAGCGAGGAATACATTCCAGCGGGTCAAAAGAGCGACGAGGTCTACGGACGCATGCTCAAGAAGCCCGCAGGCGAGCGCCTGAAGCTGCTGCGCGGTGCCGAAGGCGCGCAAGGCCAGTTCCTGTGGGCGATCCTGCGCGACAGTTTTCACTACGCTGCGGTTCATCTTGAGCACATCGCCGACACTGCGCGCGATATCGATCAGGCCATGCGCTGGGGTTTCGGCGTGAAGCAAGGCCCGTTCGAGCTGTGGCAGGAAGCCGGCTGGCTTGAAGTGGCGAAGATGGTTCAGGAAGACATCGACGCGGGCAAGGCACTTGCCAATGCGCCATTGCCCCAGTGGGTGTTCGAAGGCCGGTGGCCGACGCCGGTGGCGTGCACACCGCGCAGGGCTCGTGGAGCGCATCGCAGGGCAAGTTCATTCCCCGCCGTGAACTGCCGGTCTACGAGCGCCAGATTTTTCCCGAAAAGTTGCTCGGCGAAACCAATCTCCCCGATTGGCAGACCGCCGGCACCACGATTGCCGAAAGCCGGGCGCTGCGCACCTGGACACTCGATGGTGAGGTGTTGATCGCCAGCATCAAGAACAAGATGCACGCCATCAGTCCCGAGGTCATGGAAGGGCTGATGGAAGCCGTTGACGTGGCCGAAAGCGATTTCAAGGGTATGGTGATCTGGTCAGGCGACGCGCCATTCAGCGTGGGTGCCGATCTGGAAGCAACCATGCCCGCGTTCGTAGTCGGCGGAGCGGATGCAATCGAAAGCATCGAGCAGGAGCTGCAGAACATGATGCTGCGCATGCGATACGCGCAGGTGCCGGTGGTGGCTGCGATACATGGCATGGCGCTTGGCGGTGGCTGCGAGCTGGCGGTGTACTCCGCGCGCCGCGTGGCGCACATGGAGAGCTACATCGGCCTCGTGGAGGTCGGCGTCGGTCTGGTTCCGGGCGCGGGTGGCCTGACCTATATTGCCCGCCGCGCGGCCGAGAATGCGGCGACGAGCACCGGCAAGGACCTGCTGCCGTTTCTCACCGAAGGCTTCACCGCTGCGGCCATGGCCAAGGTCGGCACCAGCGCCATCGAGTCCCGCAAACTCGGGTATTTGCTGGACAGCGACATCATCGTCGCGCACAAGGACGAGTTGCTGCACGTGGCGATTAACGAAGCCAAGGCGATGGCGGACTCGGGCTGGCGTGCGCCGCTTGCCCGCACGTTCCCGGTCGCGGGCCGCAGCGGCATCGCCACGATTCGCGGATCGCTCGTGAACATGCGCGACGGCGGCTTCATCAGCGAGTTCGACCAACACATCGCCACCCTGATCGCAGAGATCGTCTGCGGCGGCGATGTGGACGCGGGCACGCTCGTCGACGAGCAATACCTCATGAAGCTCGAGCGCAAGGCGTTCACGCATCTGATCGCGCACCCGAAGACGCATGAGCGCATTCTCGGCATGCTGAATACCGGCAAGCCTGTGAGGAACTGATCATGCTTGCCGAAGCGCGCGACATCCAGCACCGCCCGGAAAACCCCCTCTCCCGCGAGCGGGAGAGGGATGGGGTGAGGGTGCCGCGCGCCCGCGCGCTTCGGCAGAATTCGACCGATGCCGAACACATGCTTTGGCAGAAACTTCGGTCCAGGCAAATCGACGGGGTGAAGTTTCGTCGCCAGCACCCGGTGGGTAGCTACTTCGTGGACTTCGCGTGTGTGCCCAAGCGTCTGGCCATTGAACTGGATGGTGGTCAGCATGCTCACGGCAGCGCCATCGTTTACGACGAGCACCGTACGCTGTTTTTGAAGAGCGCAGGCTGGCAAGTATTGCGCTTCTGGAATCACGAAGTCATCGGCAATTTGGAGGGTGTGCTGGAGGTGATCCTGCATGCCTTGCGAGAGCCGACGTCACCCTCACCCCAACCCTCTCCCGCAAGCGGGCGAGGGAGCAATTCAGCCCTCATTGACGCTCGTTGAGATGGACGAGCAACAGAATAGTCAGACAAGGAATCTGGTCATGAAACAACAGCAAGACGCCTACATCGTTGCCGCTACGCGCACGCCGATCGGGCGTTCGCACAAGGGCTTTTTTCGCAACTACCGTCCGGATGATCTGCTCGCGACGACCTTGAAGGCCGCGCTTGCGCAGGTGCCGAGCCTCGATCCCAAGGCGATCGAAGACATCATCTGCGGCTGCGCGATTCCGGAAGCGCAGCAGGGGCTGAACGTGGCCCGTATCGGTGCGGTTCTGGCGGGTTTGCCGACCAGCGTCGGCGGCATCACGGTGAACCGTTTCTGCGCCTCGGGCCTGTCGGCGGTGGCCATGGCTGCCGACCGTATTCGTGTGGGCGAGGCCGATGTGATGATCGCGGCTGGCGTGGAGAGCATGAGCATGGTGCCGATGATGGGCAACGCGCCGTCGCTTTCTCCGTCGATCTTCGAGCGTGATGGGGATGTGGGCATTGCCTACGGCATGGGTCTCACGGCGGAGAAGGTGGCGCAGCAGTGGAAGGTGACGCGCGAGGCGCAGGATGCGTTCGCGCTCGAATCACACCGCCGCGCGATTGCGGCGCAGCAGGCCGGTGAATTCGCGAGCGAGATTATGCCCATCGAAGTGGCGGATCGCGGTTTGAATCTCGCCAAAGGCGAGACCGTGCAGAGCACGCGCACCGTGAATCTCGACGAAGGTCCTCGTCCCGATACCTCGCTGGAAGGACTGGCCAAACTGCGCACGGTTTTCGCCGCGCGCGGCTCGGTCACCGCAGGCAATAGCTCGCAGACCAGCGATGGCGCCGGTGCGTTGATTCTCGCCAGCGAAGCGGCCATCAAGCGCTTCGGGCTCACGCCGCTCGCGCGATTCGTGAGCTATGCGAGCAAGGGCGTGCCGCCGGAAATCATGGGCATCGGCCCGATCGAGGCAATACCCGCCGCACTGCGCTACGCCGGACTTCATCAGGACGACATGGACTGGATCGAGCTCAACGAGGCATTCGCCGCGCAGTCGCTTGCGGTGATCAACACGCTCGGACTCGACATGTCCAAGGTGAACCCGATGGGCGGCGCAATCGCTCTGGGTCACCCGCTCGGCGCGACCGGCGCCATTCGTTCGGCCACCGTGGTGCACGCGCTGCAACGCAAGAAGCTCAAGTACGGCATGGTCACGATGTGCGTGGGCATGGGGCAGGGCGCTGCAGGTATCTTCGAGCGGGTGTGAGTCAGGAAAAAACGGCACACTCCCACCATGACAAACCAAGCCACGATTCATCCTCTGGACGATGCTTTGCTGCTGGAGGCCCGCGAGCCCGGCATCTTCACCGGCCGCACCACCCACGCCTACTGGAACATGGTGGGGCCTTTCGGCGGCATCACGGCGGCGACCTTGCTGCAGGCGGTGCTGGCGCATCCGCAACTGCTCGGCGATCCGCTGTCGCTGACCGTGAATTTCGCGGGCGCGGTGACGGAAGGCGCGTTCACCGTGAAGGCCACTCCGGTGCGCACCAATCGCTCGACCCAGCACTGGATCATCACGCTGGAGCAGCCGGGCCCCGACGGACAGATGCTCATCGCCACGACGGCGACCGCAGTGACTGCGGTGCGCCGCGCCACATGGGGCGTGACCGACACGCCGATGCCGCAGGTAGAGAGCCCGGGGCACTTCGAGCGCGCTGAGCCGGCTTTTCGCTCGCAATGGCTGAGTTCATACGAGATGCGTCCCGTGTCCGGCAATCTGCCCGCCGTGTGGGACGACAGCGGCGACAGCAGCCTCTCGCAGCTATGGGTGCGTGATGCGCCCGAGCGTCCGCTGGATTTTCAGGCGCTTGCCGCCTTGTCCGACGTGTTCTACCCACGCCTGTGGCTGCGCCGTGCGCGCCAGGTGCCTGCGGGAACGGTGTCGATCACCACGTATTTCCATGCGAATCGCGAGCAGCTTGCGACGGTCGGCAGCGGCTTCCTCTTTGCGCAGGCCAAGGGCAGGAATTTCGCAATGGCTTCTGTGATCAGACGGCACAATTGTGGAGCGCCGAAGGCCTGATGCTGGCCACCAGCAACCAAATCGTCTACTACAAGGAATGACGTTTGCGCGCAGCACACAAAAATGTGCCGTGCGCGGACCTTCCTGTCCGCACATCCATTGATCAGGAGTCACACACATGAGCACGCCCGAGCAGGACATTCTGGTGCACCAGGAGCAAGGTGTCACGACCATCACGTTCAACCGCGTGAGCAAGAAGAACTCGCTCACCGCAACGATGTACGCGCAACTGGCGGATGCGCTGGAAACGGCGGCCAGGGATGCAGCGGTGCGCGTCGTGGTGTTCCAGGGCGACGTGGCAGTCTTCAGCGCGGGCAACGACATCGGGGATTTTCTGAAGAACCCGCCAGCGGGCCGCGACGCGCCGGTGTTTCGTTTTCTGCGCCAGATTGCCACCTTCCCCAAACCCCTGCTGGCGGCCGTCTGCGGACCTGCCGTGGGTGTCGGCACCACGATGCTGTTCCACTGCGATCTGGTCTATGCGGGCGACAACGCGGCGTTCTCCATGCCGTTCGTGAATCTGGGGCTGTGTCCCGAGGCCGGTTCGAGCCTGCTCGTGCCGCAGATGCTCGGCTATCACCGCGCGGCGGAAGCGCTGCTGCTGGGCGAACCGTTCATGGCCGAAGCGGCGCTTGAAGTGGGCCTCGTCAACCGCGTCGTGCCGCCGACGGAATGCAACATGGTCGCCCAGATGCAGGCCAGAAAGCTCGCGGCGAAGTCGCTGGCATCGCTGATCGAGACCAAGCGCCTGCTCAAGAAAAGCAATGCCGATGAACTATTGGCACGCATCGACGAAGAGGCCACCAGCTTTGGCCGCATGCTTGGCGAGCCGGCTGCCAAGGAAGCCTTCACGGCCTTTCTGGAAAAGCGCGCTCCCGATTTCAGCCGACTGTAAGAGACCATGCGAGCCTTGGGATAGACAGCGAGCGTCGAGCGTGGCACGTCAGGGACGACAAGAGAGCGCCCGTCAAATGAAACGGTTAATTTCGTTCATTTGGCTCTTTGGCACACTGGCATTCGGCAGTGTTTCCAATGCTCAGGATGATGTCGGCCTCAAGCAAGGCATGAGAATCTCCAAGGCCCGTGCCGTTGTTTTGAGGCAGGGCTGGCTTCCCAATCCTTCGAAACACTCCCGCGAATCACCCATGTGGGGACTGCAAAAACGCATATACCAACAGGGGTTCAAAGAAATCGACCAGTGCGCGGTCGACCGCCCCGTATGCCTTCTGAAATACAAGAAAGATAAGGCCTGCCTCGAGTTGGAGATCGAGGGCGAAAAGGCTGGCAGCATGCGGGTCATTGGCTGGAGCCACGCGTGTGAACCCGATAGCTAATTTGACGGGTCACCCAGGCCCATTCGGTGGTGTTGGCGACGCCTTGCTCTGTTTACCGAAGCAAGCACTGCAAGTACATGCATCGTGCGAGCCATTTGGTTACGCTTCTTGCGTAACCAGACGGTTGGCGTCCTGATTACTCATTACGATTCTTTGCCAATGGGTACGCGTGATAGTCGCTGGCTGACAAACAGTGCGGCAATCACACATCAACGTACATGGAGTTGATCGGCTGCACAGCATTCCAGATTTTCCGCGCAGGCTCGCACCGCGAGCCCGAGTGGACAATCGGGGCTTGTTTGACGATGGGCGCGCATGTGGCGTAAGGTATCCAAGGAACAGATCCTCGGCGGATTCTCGAGCAAGTGTTATTTCAAGGAGTATTGATGGCAGTTCAAAACCCATTTTTCGGCAAGCGTGATTCCGATACCCTGCAACCTCGTCAGCCGGGCTCGGTATTGGGAAGCGGTTCATCGCTGTCTGGCGGCAGTTCGGCGACGACACCGTCCTCGTCGTCATCGGCGGGACTGGGCTCGGTCACGAGCAAGTCTGCAGCGAGCCCTGCCAGCGAGTCTGCCGGCAGCAAGCTGACCGTCGGCCCGAACATCAAGCTCAAGGGTGTCGAGATCACCGATTGCGACACCTTGGTGGTCGAAGGCACGGTCGAAGCGACGATGGATTCGCGCGTTATCCAGATCACGGAACAGGGCGCTTTCCGTGGCTCTGCCGAAATCGACATCGCCGAGATCCATGGCGAATTCGACGGTACGCTCACCGTTCGCGACAAACTCGTGATCTACAGCACCGGCAAGGTCAGCGGCAAGATCCGTTATGGCAAGGTGGTGATCGAAGAGGGCGGCCAACTCTCCGGCGAGATCGAAGCGGGCATCGGCAGCAATGCTGCATCGCGCGGCAACGCAGCGGCCTCGTCGACATCGACCTCCGGCAGCACGAGCGCCTCGGCATCCACGGTTTCCTGATCGAGCGATCCTCATCCTTAGCGCGACGCGCAAGATACTCCAAGACAAAAGGCGATGCATATTGAATGCATCGCCTTTTTTGTCTGTCTGGCAGGTCTGCTGGCGGCGCGGCCCGTGCGATCGCTCAGGCCTTCTTCGGGATCACGCGTGAATGACCTTGATCGTCGATGGCGACGTAGGTCAGTGTGGCCTCGGTGACCTTGATGTGCTGGCCTTGCAGCGTCATGCGTTCGGCGAACACTTCCACGTCCACGGTGATCGAGGTGTTGCCCACGCGACTGATGCGCGCGAAGAACGACAGGATGTCGCCCACACGCACCGGTTGCTTGAAGGTGAATTCCTTCACCGCGACCGTTGCCACGCGGCCTTGCGCCAAGCGAGCGGGCAGCACCGAACCGGCAAGGTCGACCTGGGCCATGACCCAGCCGCCGAAGATGTCGCCGTTGCCGTTGGTGTCGGCGGGCATGGGGATGACGCGCAGAACCAGTTCCTTGTCGTCAGGTAGTCGGGGCGCGATGATGCGCAGGGTTTCGGGATCGGTCATGGTCGTTGTGCTCATGAAATCGGTTCGACACTGTTGCCGCAAACGGCAAAAGCATATGCAGGGTAAACCCTGATTATCGAGTAGATCGAACGCAAGGGCCGCAATTCGGCGATTCGGCCCTTGTCCGGACGCAGTCATCGCCGGGCGACAGGTCTTTGCACTTGGGCGCACAATCGACCGGCAAGGTGCGCCGCCACGGTCCACCTGCTCAGAACAACAGATAACGGACCTCACGACACCTTATGCGCGGCCGCGGCTCATCTTCCGATTCTCCCGATACCCCAACCATTCCCCGCACTTCCTCCGACTGGGAGACGCTGGGTCGCCTTGTGCCCTATCTGATGCGCTACAAATGGCGTGTGCTCGCGGCGTTGCTGTTCGTGCTGGCGGCCAAGCTGGCCAACGTGGGTGTGCCGATCCTGCTCAAGCATCTGGTCGACGCGCTGTCGATCAAGCCCGGCGATCCTGCCGCGATCCTCGTCGTGCCGGTGGGGCTGCTGCTCGCATATGGGCTGCTGCGGCTGTCCACCTCGCTGTTCACGGAACTGCGCGAACTGGTTTTTGCCAAGGCCACGCAGGGCGCCGCGCGCAGCATCGCGCTCACCACGTTCGAGCATCTGCACGGGTTGAGCCTGCGCTTTCACCTCGAACGCCAGACCGGCGGCATGACGCGCGACATCGAGCGCGGCGTCAAGGGCGTCGAGTCGCTGATCTCGTACTCGCTCTACAGCATCTTCCCCACGTTTGTCGAAGTGGCGCTGGTGCTCGGCATTCTGGCGGTGAAGTTCGACGCCTGGTTCTTCTGGATCACGGTCACGGCGCTGGTGCTCTACATCACCTTCACCGTCTCGATGACCGAGTGGCGCACGCGCTTTCGCCGCGAGGCCAACATGGCCGATTCGTCCGCGCACACCAAGGCCATCGATTCGCTGCTGAACTACGAGACGGTCAAATACTTCAACAACGAGGGCTTCGAGGCCAGCCGCTACGACGAAAGCCTGGAAAAGCTGCGCAGCGCGCGCCTCAAGAGCCAGCGATCCCTGAGCCTGCTCAATTCGGGCCAGCAGGTGATCATCGCGGTCGCGCTGGTCTCCATGCTGTGGCGCGCCACGCAGGGGGTGGTGGACGGTCGCCTGTCGCTCGGTGATCTGGTGATGATCAATGCGTTCATGATCCAGTTGTACATTCCACTGAATTTCCTGGGTGCCATCTACCGCGAGATCAAACAGAGCCTGACCGATCTGGACCGCATGTTCACGCTCATGGACCGTGAGCGCGAGGTGGCCGACAAACCCGGCGCGCCCGCGTTGGTGGTCGAGGGCTCGCCCACCGTGCGCTTCGAGAACGTGCAGTTCGCCTACGAGGCAGAGCGCCCCATCCTGCATGGCGTGAGCTTCGAGATTCCCGCCGGCAAGACGGTTGCCGTGGTGGGGCCTTCGGGTTCGGGCAAGTCCACGCTGGCGCGGCTGTTGTTCCGCTTCTACGACGTGCAGGGTGGTCGCGTCACGATTGCGGGGCAGGACATCCGTGATGTCACGCAGGCGAGCGTGCGGCAGGCCATCGGCATCGTGCCGCAGGACACCGTGCTGTTCAACGACACCATTGCCTACAACATCGCCTACGGACGTGCAGGTGCGACACAGGCAGAGGTCGAAACCGCAGCCAGGGCGGCGCGCATTCACGATTTCATCGTGTCCACGCCCAAGGGTTACGAAACCATGGTGGGCGAGCGCGGCCTCAAGCTCTCGGGCGGCGAGAAGCAGCGCGTGGCGATTGCGCGCACGCTGCTCAAGAATCCGCCGATCCTGATTTTCGACGAGGCGACCTCGGCGCTCGATTCGGCCAACGAGCGCGCCATTCAAAGCGAATTGCGCAGCGCGGCCCAGAACAAGACCGCCCTGGTGATCGCGCACCGCCTCTCCACCGTGGTCGATGCGCACGAGATCATCGTGATGGAAGCCGGGCACATTCTCGAGCGCGGCACGCACGCGCAATTGCTGTCCAGTGGCGGTCGCTACGCGCACATGTGGGCGCTGCAGCGCGACGCGCAGGAGCAACAACGCGGCGGTGCGACCGAATCCGGCATGAATGATTCCGGCGAGGTCGCGGCGCTCAGCGTGTGAGGAGGCGCTCGGCAGCCGCGACCACCTGCGCGGCGCTGATGCGCGATTCGGCCTCCAGCGAGCTGGCGTAGCCGACCGGGATGCGTGGAGCGCCCAAGCGCGCCACGCGCGCATCGGTGTGCTCGGCCACGGTGGCGGCCACTTCCGCGCCAAAGCCCGCTGCCTGCACGGCCTCATGCACGACGAGCAGACGCCGCGTGCCGCTTGCGCTCGCAAGCACCGCATCGCGATCCCAGGGCCAGATGGTGCGCAGGTCGATGACCTCGGCATGCACTCCGCGTTCGGCCAACTGCCTTGCGGCATCCACGCAGGCATGCAATTGCCTGGACCAGGAAACGACGGTCAGATCGTTACGGTTTGCACTGCCCGAAAATGCAATGCGTGCGCGGCCCAGCTCGATGCGTTCTGGTGTCACCTCGCCCTGCATGCACCACAGTTCCTTGTGCTCCATGTAGACCACGGGATCGCCCGATGCCAGCGCCGCGTGCAGCAGGCTGTAGTTGTCCTGAGGCGTGGAGGGTGTCGCGACCACAAGCCCTGGCACGTGCGCAAACCAGGCTTCGAACGATTGCGAGTGCTGCGCCGCCGATGCGGTCCAGATGCCGATGGGCAGGCGTGCGACCAGGGGCACGCGGCCCTGTCCGCCGAACATGTAGCGGTTCTTCGCGGCCTGATTGACCAACTCGTCGATGGCGCACAGCGCGAAATCCGCAACGCGCATCTCGACGACGGGACGCAGCCCGGCAAGCGCCATGCCGACGCCCGCGCCCATGATGGTGGCCTCCGAGATCGGCGTGTCGATCACGCGTTCCGTGCCAAACACCTCGACGAGATTCTTCCCCTCGACCGTGCGGTATTGACCGAACACGCCGCCGCGTCCGAGATCCTCGCCGATGGCGATCACGGTCGGGTCGGCGCGCATCGCCTCGGTGAGCGCGCTGGCGGCGGCCTGCGCATAGGTCATCGTCGTGGACGCGGTCGCGATAGCTGCAGGATGGCTCATCATGTCCACGTTCCGTCGCCGGTTGTCATGATGTCGGTGTATGCGGCCTGCCCGTCGGGCACTTCAGCGCTGCTGGCAACAAGCAACGCGGCGGCGATCTCCGCTCTGGCTTCGGCCTCGACGTTTGCGGCCTCGTCGGCCAGGCCGCGTTGCCTGAGCAGCGTGCGTGCGCGCCCGATGGGATCGTCCAGAAGCGCATTCGCAACCTCGGCCGGATCGCGATAGGTTGCGGGATCGACCGACACATGGCCCTTCTGGCGGTACGTGATGGCGTGCAGCAGCTTCGGGCCGGAGCCCGCACGAATTTGCGCGATCAGCTGCGCGGCAGCGGCGCTCACGGCCTCCACCGAATTCCCGTCCACGCGCGTTGCGGCAATGCCCATGGACTCGGCGCGCGCGCTTGCGGCGCTGCTTCCGGCGGTCATGGGCGCGGAGCGGGTGGTGGCTGAAATCTGGTTGTCCTCGCACACGAAAAGCACGGGCAGGCGGTAGACCTGCGCCCAGTTGAGTGCTTCGAGAAACGGCCCCCGGTTGATCGCTCCGTCGCCGAAGAAACTCACGGCGATGGCATCCGTCTTGCGGATCTTCAACGCATGCGCCGCGCCGACGGCAATCGGCAGTCCGGCCGTCACCACACCGTTGGCGCCGAGCATGCCCACGGAAAAATCGGCGATGTGCATGGAGCCGCCCTTGCCGCCGTTGTAGCCGCTGGCGCGCCCGAACAGTTCGCACATCATCTTCGTCGCGTCTGCGCCCTTGGCCAGCGTGTGGCCGTGGCCGCGATGCGTGGAGGTCAGCAGGTCCTCGGCATTGAGGTGCGCGCACACGCCCGCCGCCACGGCCTCCTGTCCGGTGGACAGATGCAGCGGGCCCTTCACGCGCACTTCGGAAACCTTGTCCGTCGCGGCGCCGCCCCACGTGACGCCGCCCTGGCTCGCGGCCTCGGCGGCGTCCTCGAACGCACGGATGCGCACCATGGTCCTGAAGAGGGAAAGCAGATCTGTCATGACTTCACCAGCGGCGACCGATTCGAGGCGAGGACGTCTCCCCCATTTATTGCTTGGGACGCGCCGCGATGGCCTTTTCAGCCATGTTGACCAGATCGGTGCCGATGGTCGGCTTCCACTTGTCGTAGACGGGGCGGGTCACCCTGACGAAGGCTTCGCGCTGCTCGGGTGTGAGCTGCGTGACCGTCACACCCATGCCCGCGATGTCCTTCAGCAGCGGCTTGCCGGGCTCGACCAGGCCCTTGCGGGCGATGCCGATTTCCTGCTTGCCCGCGTCGATGGCCGCCTGGCGCACGATGTCCTGATCGGCCTTGGTCCAGCTTGCCCAGATGTCCTTGTTGACCACGAACACCAGCGGGTCGGCCATGTAGCCCCAGGTGGTTACATGCTTCTGGCCGACGGTGTGCAGCTTCAGGATCGTGAACATGAAGAGCGGGTTCTCCTGACCATCGACCGCGCCGCTGGAGAGCGCCGGCTGTGCGTCGGCCCAGCTCATCTGTGTGGGATTCGCACCCATGGCGGTGAACATGTCGGCGAAGATCGGCGAGCCGACGACGCGGATCTTCATGCCCTTGAGGTCTTCGGGCTTGCTGATCGCATGCTTGGAATTGGTCAGTTCGCGGTAGCCGTTTTCGCCCCAGGCCAGCGGCACGACGCCGGATTTCTCGAGCGTCTTGAATACTTCCTTGCCGACCTCGCCCTGCGTGAGCGCATCGACGGCGGCGTAGTCCGGCATCAGGAACGGCAGCGAGAACAGGTTCAGCGACTTCACCTGCGGCGACCAGTTGATGGTCGAGCCCACCGACATGTCGATCACGCCCTGGCGCAGCGCGCTGAATTCGCGCGTCTGGTCGCCCTGGATCAGCGACACGCCGGGGTACAGCTTGATGTTGATGCGGCCCTTGGTGCGTTCCTTCACCAGATCGGCCCAGATCTGACCGGCCATGCCCCACGGCGACGGCGGGCCCAGCACCAGCGACAGACGGTATTCGCTCTTGTAGTTCTGCTGAGCGAGCGCCACCGATGGCGACAGTGCAAGCGCTGCTGCTGCGGCGGCCGTGGCGGTCAGGAAAGTGCGAAGCTTCATGGGGTGTCTCCTCGTTGAAATTGCGGAAATGAAATCGAATCAGTAGCCGAGATATCTGGGCAGCCACAGCGCGAGTTGCGGGAAGGCGATCACCGCGATCATCACGATGAACATGGCGAGCAGCATCGGGCCGACCCAGCGCACCGTGGATTCCATGCGCACATTCGCGATGCGGCAGGACACCATCAGGTTCACGGCAAGCGGTGGGGTGAACTGGCCGAGCGCCACCTTGAGCGTGAGGATCACGCCGAACCACACCGGGTCCCATCGGTAGTGATTCATCACCGGCAGCAGCAGCGGCACAAAGATCAGGAAAATCGACACGCCGTCCAGGAACATGCCCACCGTGATGAGCAACAGGATCAGCAGCGCCAGCACGCCGTATTCGCCGAGGCCCGAGTTCACGATGGCATTGGCCACCGGGTCGATCACGCCGAGCGTCGAGAGCGAAAACGCGAAAATGCCGGCGAGCGAGACGACCAGCAGGATCACGGCAGAGAGTTCACCCGCTTCGCGCAGAATGATGAACAGGTCGCGCACCTTGATCGTGCGATAGACCACCATCCCGACGAACAGCCCGTAGAACACGGCCACCACCGCCGCCTCGGTTGGCGTGAACCAGCCGGCGCGCATGCCGCCCAGAATCACCACCGGCGCGGCCAGACCCCAGGAGGCCTCGCGCAGGCTCTTCCAGAAAGGCGGGCGCGGCATCGACGATTCGAGATGGCCCATCTTGTGTTTGCGCGCCATCCACACGGCCGGCACGATCAGCGCCAGACCGGCAAGCACGCCGGGCACCATGCCTGCGGCGAACAGCGCGGGCACGGAGGCGCCGGGCACGAGCACCGAATAGATGATGAATGCCACCGAGGGCGGAATCAAAATGTCGGTCGCAGCCGCCGCGCCGACGACTGAAGCCGAGAAGCTGTTGGGATAACCCGCGCGATTCATCGCTGCGATCATCACCGCGCCAACCGCCGCCGCATTCGCGGGACCGGAGCCGGAAATGCCGCCCAGAAACATCGCCACGGCAATCGCTACCAGCGGCAACATGCCCGGGCCGCGCCCGACGATGGCGACCGCGAAATTCACCAGCCGCAGCGCCACGCCCGAGCGATCAAAGATCGATCCGACCAGCACGAACATCGGAATCGCCAGCAGCGGGTACTTGCCCAGACCCGCGTAGAAATTCTGCGGCACGGCCATCAGGCCGAACCATTGCGTGTCCTGGTTCGCCAGCGCAATCGCGGCCGCACCGGCCAGACCCAGCGCGGCACCAATCGGCACGCCCACCAACATCAGCACGATGAAGGCAACAAACAGCAGGGTGGCGATCATGGCTGCTTGTCTCCGGCCATGGGCGCGTCGGTCACGGTGGCATCGATCAGGTATTCGGCATCGGACTGGCGCGAGCGGCGCACAAAGAGTCCGACCGCGCGCAGCGCAATCGCAATCGAGAGAATCGGCAGCCACATGGTGTACCACCACACCGGAACGCCGATGCCCGGCGAGGTTTCCTCAAACCGGTAGTCGTCCCACAGCGTACGGATGCTGAGCACGGCGATCAGCGTGAACAACAGCGCGACCATCACGGCACCCAGTTGCGCGAGCCTGCGACGACGGTGGGCGGAGCCTGACTCGCTGAAGAATTCGATGCGGATGTGTCGATCACGCGCCACGGCAGCGGAACCGGCAACGAGCGCGAGCACGATCATCAGAAACACCGATATCTCCTCGGTCCATGCGAACGATGAACTGGTGAAGTACCGCACGATGACGTTGGCAAAGGTGATCAGCGCTAGCGCCGCCATGACGATGACGGTAAGCCAGTCTTCGATGCACAATGATCGGGGTTCGTCGGAGGTCGGTTGCGAGGGAGGCGGAGTTTGCGGGGCGGCTTGGTGATCCGGTCCGGCGGGCAAGTTGGAGGACATCTGAAAAGGCAGGGGCGGGAATTCGGCAGGAAACGGAATGCAGACTGCACGCAGCAGGGATGCCCTGAATCCAAGCCTTTCGGTGGCATGTGCAAAGGGCTGCATCAAACGTGTGACCGGGGCATTTTGCCCCGAAGTATTCGGGGCTATGTCGGGGTGTTCCCGAGTGGGCAAGAAAACGTCGCCCATTGGAGCGCGCCATTGTGGTGCGGCGGCGTCGAAGATTTCTGCACGCCGTCCAGGCGCGTGCATGGAGTGCGGGCCGCGCGCGGATAATGCTCGCCATGGAAACCAAGTGGCTTGAGGACTTCGTCAGCCTCGCAGAAACCCGCAGCTTCAGTCGCTCCGCGCAATTGCGCCATGTGACGCAACCTGCTTTTTCACGCCGGATCCAGGCGCTCGAAGCCTGGGCGGGGATGGATCTCGTGGACCGCAGCTCCTATCCGACACGTCTCACCCCTGCCGGCAAGACCCTCTACGACCAGGCGCTGGAGATGCTGCAGGCGCTGCAAAACACCCGCGCCATGTTGCGTGCCCACACCAGTACCGGCAACGACATGATCGTGTTCGCCGTGCCGCACACGCTGGCGTTCACCTTCTTTCCGGCCTGGCTCACCATGCTCAGGGGCGAGTTCGGACCTCTGAAGACGCGGCTGCTGGCGCTCAATGTGCATGATGCCGTGGTGCGTCTGATTGAAGGCGGCTGCGATCTGATGATCGCCTACTTCCATCCTTCGCAACCGATTCAGCTCGACGCCGACCGCTACGAGATGGTCAGCCTCGGTCAGGAGACGCTGGCGCCCTATGTGAAACCCGATGCCGATGGCTTGCCCGTTTACTGCCTTCCGGGCAAGCCCGGGCAGCCGCTTCCCTATCTGGCCTATGCCCCGGGTGCCTACATGAGTCGCGTGACCGATTTGATCCTCAAGGAGGCGGCCACCACCATCCATCTGGATCGTGTGTATGAAACCGACATGGCCGAAGGTCTCAAGGCCATGGCCATGGAGGGCCACGGCGTGGCGTTTTTGCCGCATAGCGCCGTGAAGAAAGAACTGCGCGCGCACAAGCTGGTCAGTGCTGCGCCGCCGGGTTCCAGCGAATTCAGCATGGTGATGGAAGTGCGCGCCTACCGCGAAAAACCGAGCGGCAAGGAACCCGTCAACTCGCTTGCCCAGTCACTGTGGAGTTATCTTCAAGGTCAAAAGGCGGAAGCTAACGTGCTCGATTGACGATAGTTGATTATGTTTTTTTGGCATGATTTGCTGTAGCAATTAGCATTGGTACTCACAGCATCCGATCGATACATCCGCTGAAATTTGAGAACAACGGGCTTCAAGGCTCGCAGGCGTAGCGAGGGTGGTTGCGCGCCAGACCAACCCATTGGCACGGTTCTGGCTCCAGAGTAGACCAAGGAGTACGGTGATCCCATGAGAGTCCTGAATCGGAAGGCATTGACGTGCCTGGGCCTGAGCGTTTTCGCGTTGACGGCCAGTGCGGAGGGTGTGTTGGAGCGCGTGACCAAGGGCGGGCCCTTCGTCATTGCACACCGCGAGGCGTCAATCCCTTTTTCGTACATGAACGCCGGCAAACCTGTCGGCTATGCCATGGATCTGTGCCTGCGCATCGCCGAAGTCGTGCGTGCGAAGACCGGCGCGAAGAACATGCCGGTGCAGTTCATGGTCGTGCCCCCGCCAATCGCGTGGAAGTGATCAAGTCCGGCAAGGCGGATCTGGAGTGCGGCTCCACCACCAACAACGCAGAGCGCCGCAAGGATGTGGCCTTCACCATCCCGCACTACATCACGGGTGCGCGCATGCTGGTGCCCGCCGCCAGCAAAATCGAACGTATCGACGAGCTCGAGAAGAAGAAGGTGGTTTCGACCAAGGGCACGACGCCACTGGCGGCGCTGCAGCAGGCGAACCGCGCTCTCAATCTGCAGATGAATATTCTGGAAGCCCCGGATCACGACGCCGCGATGGCGATGGTTGTGAAGGGCGAGGCGGACGCATTTGTAATGGACGATGTGCTGCTGTACGGCCTGGTCGCGAACAGCAAGAACCCTCAGTCCGTGAAAGTGGTGGGCCGATTCATCACCTCGGAGCCGCTCGCGATCATGCTGCGCAAGGACGACGCCGAGTTCAAAAAATTGGTGGATGACGAGATGCGCCGCTTGATTTCCAGCCGCGAGATCTATGCCCTGTATGACAAATGGTTCAACCAGGCGATCCCTCCGACCAATCGGCCGCTGAACCTGCCGATCAGCTATTTGTTGAAGGACTTCTGGAAATACCCTACAAGCGAGGTCCCCAACTGAGGCGAGAATTCCGCACAATACACAATTGTGGGTAGGTGACAAACGGTGAGCGGATCATCGATCATTTTGCAATGATCAAAATCAAGGCTCAGATCACTACAATTCAATTTTCGCTTCACACGCAAGGAGATTCTATGAAGAAGCATTTGATGGTCGCTGCTATTTCTGTGTTGGCTGCGGGCACGGCATTCGCCCAGGCCAATGACACACTGGCAAAGATCAAGTCTTCAGGCACCGTGACCTTCGGGGTTCGCGAGTCTTCTGGCCTCGGCTACACATTGGGCAATGGCAAGTACGTGGGTTTTCACACCGAGATGGGTGAGAACATTCTCAAGGACGTCCAGAAGCAGCTGGGTCTGGCGAAGATGGACATCAAGTACCAGCCCGTGACGTCGCAGAACCGGATTCCTCTGGTGCAGAACGGCACCGTGGACATCGAGTGCGGTTCGACCACCAACAACCTGGGTCGCCAGAAGGACGCTGCGTTCGCGTACACCACCTACGTGGAAGAAGTGCGCATTGCGGTGAAGGCCAACTCCGGCATCACCGGCATCAAGGACCTGAACGGCAAGACGCTGGTAACGACCACCGGTACCACTTCGGTGCAGACGCTGCGCAAGAACAAGCGCGCCGATGGCCTGAGCTTCAAGGAAGTTATGGGCAAGGACCACGCCGACTCCTTCCTGATGCTGGAGACCGGCCGTGCCGACGCGTTCATCATGGACGGCTCGATTCTGGCTGCCAACATCTCCAAGTCCAAGGCACCCACCGATTACAAGATCGTTGGCGAAGTGCTGTCGGTCGAGCCGATCGCCTGCATGATGCGCAAGGATGACGCAGCCTTCAAGAAGGCCGTGGACGACTCCATCGCTCGTCAGATCAAGGACGGTTCGCTGGCCAAGCTGTACGACAAGTGGTTCATGCAGCCGATTCCTCCGAACAACGTGAAGATCGGCCTGCCGCTGTCGGCCGCCACCAAGGCTGCGTGGGACGCTCCTAACGACAAGCCGATGGAAGAATACAAGCTTCCCGAGTAATTCCGAAGCATAGGTCGCGCCCCTTCGACACGTGGTGAAGGGGCGCTTTTTGTTTGAATCGTGTTGGCTGCAAATCGTTATGTACTATCGTGCGCCATGGGAAATCAGCGTGATCTTCACGGTTCCATGTTTGAAGAATGAAGAGGTGCTCGTATGAGTTGGGATTGGCAGGTGTTCTGTCAAGACACCATTACCCAAGAGGTCGGGCAAAGCTGTTTTGGAAAAAACGGCGACATCACTTATCTCGATTGGATGTTGTCTGCGTGGGGCTGGACCGTTTCCGTGTCGCTGCTCTCGTTGCTGATTGCGCTGGTGCTCGGATCCATCATTGGTACCTTGCGTACGTTGCCGGATCGGCCCTGGATCGTGCGGCTCGGCAATGCATGGGTCGAGCTGTTCCGAAACATTCCCCTGCTGGTGCAGGTGTTCGTCTGGTATCACGTGATTCCGGCGATCTTTCCGGCGCTCAAGCGCGTCGATGGTTTCGTGCTCGTGGTATTTGCCATCGGCCTGTTCACTTCGGCGCGTATCGCCGAGCAGGTGCGCTCGGGTATCCAGGCACTGCCGCGCGGCCAGCGCTATGCGGGCATGGCGGTGGGCTTCACCACGTTCCAGACCTATCGCTATGTGCTGCTGCCGATGGCGTTTCGCATCATCATTCCCCCGCTCACCAGCGAGACCATGAACGTGTTCAAGAACTCGTCGGTGGCGTTCGCGGTGTCGGTCGCCGAGCTCACCATGTTTGCCATGCAGGCGCAGGAAGAAACCGCGCGCGGCGTGGAAGTCTATCTGGCAGTCACGGCGCTCTATGTGTTCTCGGCCTTCATGGTCAACCGCATCATGACGTTCATTGAAAAGCGCTCGCGTGTACCCGGCATGATTGCCGCCAGCGGAGGAGGTCACTGATATGAATCTCGCTCTCGACTGGTCATTCTTTTCCTGGGACGTTTTCTCCAACTATGTCTGGAAGGGTCTCAAGTACAGCGTGATGCTCACGGTGATTGCCACCATCGGCGGCATCGTCTTCGGCACACTGCTCGCGCTCATGCGCCTGTCCGGCAAGAAATGGCTCGACATTCCGGCCACCATTTATGTCAACGGCATGCGTTCGATTCCGCTGGTGATGATGATTCTGTGGTTCTTCTTGCTGATGCCGATGATCATCGGCAAGCCCATCGGCGCGGAGACTTCGGCCATCGTCACCTTCATCGCGTTCGAGGCCGCCTACTTCAGCGAAATCATGCGTGCGGGCATTCAGTCCATTCCGCGTGGTCAGGTGTTCGCCGGCCAGGCTGTCGGCATGACCTACGGCCAGAACATGCGCCTTGTCGTGCTGCCTCAGGCGTTTCGCAACATGCTGCCGGTATTGCTCACGCAGACCATCATCCTGTTCCAGGACACCTCGCTGGTCTACGCCATCGGCGCCTACGACATGCTCAAAGGCTTCGATATTGCGGGCAAGAACTATGGCCGCCCGGTGGAGTCGTATCTCATGGCTGCGGTGACCTACTTTGTGCTCTGCTACGCGCTCTCGTGGTTCGTCAAGCGCCTGCACAAGAAGATCGCCATCATCCGCTGACCAAGCCGCTCCCATCCGAGGAATTCAAAAATGATTGAACTCAAAAACGTTTCCAAGTGGTACGGCAACTTTCAGGTGCTGACCGATTGCTCCACCAATATCCAGAAGGGCGAAGTGGTGGTCGTGTGCGGCCCTTCGGGCTCCGGCAAATCCACGCTCATCAAGACCATCAACGCGCTCGAGCCATTCCAGAAGGGTCAGATCTTCGTGGACGGCGTGGCCGTGCATGATCCCAAGACCAATCTGCCCAAGCTGCGCAGCCGTGTCGGCATGGTGTTCCAGCACTTCGAACTGTTCCCGCACCTCTCGGTGACCGAAAACCTCACGATCGCCCAGATCAAGGTGCTGGGCCGCAGCACGGACGACGCGAAGAAGCGCGGCCTGAAGATGCTTGACCGCGTGGGCCTGTCGGCACACAAGGACAAGTTCCCTGGTCAGCTCTCCGGTGGGCAGCAGCAGCGCGTGGCGATTGCCCGTGCGCTGTCGATGGACCCGATCGTGATGCTGTTCGACGAACCGACCTCCGCGCTCGACCCCGAAATGGTCGGCGAAGTGCTGGATGTGATGATCGGCCTCGCCAACGAAGGCATGACCATGATGTGCGTGACCCACGAAATGGGCTTCGCCCGCAAGGTGTCGAGCCGCGTGATCTTCATGGATGTCGGCGGCAAGATCCTCGAAGACTGCTCGCGCGACGAATTCTTCGGCAACCCGGACGCACGCCAGCCGCGTACCAAGGACTTCCTCAACAAGATCCTGCAGCACTGACAGGACACGCCCCGAGGGCGGGCGACGGGCAACCTCGCCCGTTCGTGCAGTTGAAACAAAGAAAGGCGCCTCTGGCGCCTTTTCTTGTCTGGATGGCTGAAAGAGTGTTCAGCGATTCAGCAGCGCCCTCGCCACTTCCGCAAATCCCGCACCACGCTCACCCTGCGTGACGTACTTCGGAAGCTCCTTGAGCTGCGGAACGAAGCGCGCGATGTTCGCCACGCCAATGCTGTTCCTGAACGTCGCGAACATCAACTGATCATTGGTTGAATCGCCCACGTAGGCCCAACAGTCGAGCTCGGCATCCAGGTCGCGCCCGAACAGTTCGCGCACTATCCAGCGCGCGCCTTCGAGCTTGTTGTGATCCCCAAACCAGCCGTTGATATGGATGCTGCTCACGGTGGCGTTCATGCCCGCCGCGCGCATGATTGCAACGGCCTGGTCAATGCTTTTTTGTGGCAGGTGAGTGAACTCGCTGTGGTCAATCGCAATGTCGGTCTCGCGGCCCGCGGAGTCTGTCGCGAGCGTCGCGCCCGACACCTCGAGCACGATCTGCTGAGCAACCTCCTGCATGCGCGCGTAGTTGCGCTGGCGTATGGAGTCGTCCTGCTGCTGGTAGATTTTTCTTTGCAGACGCGAATCGCCCTCATGGCGAAAAGCCACGGATCCGTTTTCGGCCACGATGGCATCAACCGGCCATTGTGCGGCGAATGGCTCGCTCCAGCCGATCGGGCGACCCGTGATGGGGATGACGTGCAGCCCCGCGATTTTCAAGGCCGCGAGCGAATCCAGCGCATCCTGCGTGATGGCGCCATCGGTGGTGAGCGTGTCGTCGATGTCGGTGAAGATGCCGTGCAGCCTTGCGCGGTCGGTGAGGGGCCAGAGAGAAAGGGGGAGCATGTCGGGCAATGTATGCGGCGCGCAGTTCTCAGCGTTTCGCGAATTCGATGATGGCGTTGTAGAACTTGTCGGATCCGTCCTTGGAGTTGTCGGGCCCGAGTTCCATGCGATTCACGCCGTGCTCGGTGGCAGCCTTGAAACGCTGCGGAATCACCGAAAAGTAGTATGGAGCAATGAAGCGCGCGCCTGCGTCCATCTGCGTCTGCATGGCAGCCAGGTGCACGCCATCGAGCTTCCATTGCTGGGGGTTGAATTCGGGCACGCCATAGTCGGCGATTTTGCGCGCGGCAATGAAGAACTGCATCCATGGACTGTTGGTGGAGCCGCCGTACATGTTGAGTCCTTGCTTCCACGGCGTATTGCCAAAGAGCGTGGTGTTGGCAGCGAACAGCTCGTGATTCCAGGAGGAATTCACGTTGGGCACGATCTGGTGCGAATACAGCTTGTCTGCCGGAATGCCCGCCTTCAACGCGCGCGCATGGAAATCCTGGAGGAACGCATATACCTGCGCGGCGCGGTAGGTATTCCAGTCCCGTGCGAGCGGATTAAAGTACAGATCCTGCAGCGGCTTGGGCGTGTCCATATAGGTGCGGATGCCGGAAACCACCTTTTCCGAAGAGGGCAAGCTCTTCAAACCGGAAGGAGTGCGCGTGCCAGTGGCCGATTGATTGCGCGGCACCACCACGAATTCACGTTCACCAAGCAGCGACTTGCTGCCGTTGCCAGACACCGCGACGATCTGCGCCAGATGCTTTCCGGGTCTGAGTCCGCTGTAGTCGTAGTCGATGCGATAACCGGTATTGGGCGAGGTGATTTCTTCGACGGCGCGATAGACGTCGAGCCGGTTCAACTGCTGGCTGACTGTGCCGGCCTGCTTACCATCGACATACAGATCGAGGCGTTTGACGGCACCTGCGGGATCCCACAACCAGCCACCGATGGGCAGAATGCCGTTCGCATACGCGTCGTAATGTTCGCCAAAGCTTTGCAGCTTGTCTTTGCGAATGTCCTTGGCGGGTGCGGGTACCTCATCGAAACTTGCGTATTGCAATCCGGTGCGTTGGGCAAGCGTCTGCACGCTCGTATATTTGGTTTTCAGCCATTGCCTGAATCCGGCTACCGAAACGGGGCTGTAGTCCGTGACCCGCATCTCCTGCTTCAGACCCATGCCGTTCTCGAAATCGGGAAACATGTGGTGCAGTTCACCCACAAGGTTGACGGCGACGATGCGCTCCTGCGCCTCCCTCGGCAGCGTCCGCAGCTTGCCAGCGATATATTCCAGCGCCGCGTAGCGATACATGTTCACCGGAATCGTCGGGTCGGTCGACAGTGTGTACGGCAGGATGGTGTAGCCGAAATAACCCAGTTGGGGTGGCGTGCCATCGCTCAACGCCATCAGGTTGCGCGGATCTTTCGCGAGTTCCTCGGCGAGCGGCCCGACCGTGTCGAAGTGGTCCGCAGCCAGGTAGATCACCACGGGCCGCCTGATCTCACGGATGAGTTGCAGCGAGGCATCCACATGGCTTTCATCGATCTGCCAGCCCGTGCCACTTTTCCTGTAGAGACCGAGCAATTGCAATGTGAGCGTGTAGCCCACCTGCACGTCGCCCTTGGGGCCGCCTGGTTCCAATCGATCGAGCAACGTGTTGACGGCTATAGCGCCAGTTTCACCATGTTTGGCGCAGAAATCCACTGCCTGTGCTTGCGTCGTGACACCACTGCTGTCTGCAGCCGATTTGGGGCAGATGAATTCACCGACAAGATTGGGCGCAATGATCAACGGAAGGCGGCGGGCCTGAGTCGTAGAGGCGCTCTGAGCAGTGACCAAATGCGATGTCACGAGAAGCATGACAAAGACAATAGCCTTGTGAATGCGACGAAAATTCGGTGGCATACGCTTGACAGAATGCGACGCGACTCAGATGTCGGTATCCGTATTTGGAGGACGGATGGGTGTTTTGATATCGTCCAATGACACGCTGAGCGGCTCCGTAGGCACATTGCTCACGTCATAATGCATGAATGCGATCAGGCACTGGATGCCGATAATGATCGGCAGCGCCGCGAGCATCACGGTCCCGCTTGATGCGGTCTGGTTGTGTAGATTGCCCGATATCCAATGGCCCAGCCCGAACAGTCCACCGCCGAATACCAGCAAAGCTCCAGCAAGGCTGTATATCGTGCCGACATTGAAGTCGCGCACTAGATAGTTGTAGACATACCTGCGGCCCAGTCGCGAGATATGCTTCCTTAGGAACTCGGGCAGGACTTTCCCTATCTTGAGATTGGATTCTTCGTCCGCGTACACCGAATCCATCGGCACATCCTTTACGACCGCGCGAATAGTGTTCAGGCGAAACAACATGTCCGTTTCAAAAAAATAACGACGCTCTAATCTGTCGAGCGGAAGCTCTTCCAGAACGTTAGTGCGCACTGCCGTGTAGCCGTTCGTCGGGTCCATGCAGTTCCAATAGCCGCAACTCAGCTTGGTAAGGAACGACAACACCGCATTGCCAAACAGACGCACTGGAGGCATACCTTGCACGGACTCTGGGCGAAAGAAGCGGTTGCCCTTGGTGTAGTCCGCCTGATGACGTAAGAGTGGTCGTACGAACAGCGGCAGTAGTGCGGGGTTCATCTGACCATCTCCATCTATCTTCACGACAATATCCATCCCGTCCGCTATTGCAGCCCTGTAAGCCATGACAATTGCGCCTCCGACGCCGCGGTTCTCTGGGCAATACAGCACGCGCACACGCGGATCCCTGTTGTGCTCCTCAATGAACTTGCCTGAATTGTCTGGACACGCGTCATCAACGGCATAGATGATTTCGACATCAGATCCAATAGCGGCGATGACACCCATCACATGGTGAGTGACTTTGTAACAGGGAATGGCAACGGAGATTTTCATTAGTACGCGGTTACTAAGTCGCCCTTGAAGCAATCCCAATTCCCAGTAGTATAAAAATACCGCCAATGACAGTGGGCATTTGAACAGATTCACCTAAAAAAAGCCAACCAAGACAGGGTACTATAAGGAAAGCAAGGCCCATGAATGGGTATGCTAAATGCAAGGGAGCATATCTCAGCACCCAAATCCAAACCAGTGTTGTTATACCATATAACACCAAAGCAGTAATCAACCAAGGATTTAGAATCCAGTCTCGCCACACAAAATCGGTTGGAATGCCAGATGCCGCTTTTTTGAAAAGCATTTGCCCGACAGAAATTCCTACAACGCAAAGAATCGTGATCGATGTAATTAATAAGTTCATAGTTCGATATTCAAATCGATTCAGAAAAATTATGACTGCACCGCATATTTACTGCGCGTTGCCAATGGAAATATGTGACGCCTACTTCGTTACGTGGCGGAATATAAACGCCTTTAATTTTTCATGCAAAGGTTTTTCTATTTTCAAAAAATGAAACCAAGAATAAAATAATATTGCCATGACAGTAAACAACCACCATAGATTCCCATTCAGTTGAATCTTTCCTTGGAGCTTAAAATAACTGAAACTTGCGAGTGCAATAAAAAAAATATGCGATAAATAGATGCTATATGAGGCGTCGCCCATTCTTTGAAGTGCTTTGAACGGTGACACATGCCGCTTTTCAAGACCCAGTGCACATATGCATAAGCAAACAGCAAATGTTCCAAAGAAAATCACACGTTCGATGACATGAAAAAACCCGGCCATTCCGCTTTGATTTAGCTTTCCATGCATTTGATAGAAATATGCAAGTACGACAGAGATAAGCGCAGCCAGCGCCCAAGGTATAGGGTTAATTTTGGCTTTCTTGTGCATTATATCTGCGACGAAAAAGCCGCAAATGAATTCTATAATCAGTGGCGAAGTATAGAAAGGGATGATCAAGTATTTTTTTGCGATTGATTCATTTTGCGGAAGGTACATGCCATTTACATAATAGAAGATGTTTAAAATAATGACCGCGACGCCAACGGTCATTAATATTTTTGTGGCATGTACTCGATTCCATAAAATAATCAATGCAATCATCAAATAAAAATAGAGTTCAAAACTCAACGTCCATGTAATTGCTAAAAGATATTTTGTTAGATCTTGAGGCCAAAGGAATATTGAGCCTAAAACGCTGATCTGGGGATTGATGGAATTTAGTCGCGTGAAAATGATAAAGTAAATTATAAAAAAGGGCCACCAACCAATGTAGATTCGGCCAAAGCGCTGTAATATAAAATATTTCGCTGTCTTCCAGCCTGGAGTTGCTCCACGCGTTGTTTCTGCCATGATTATTCCACTAATCACGAAAAAAATATCAACGCCAGCAAATCCCAAAAGAGAAACAGCTTTTGGTAATATTGCAAAGTTGAACGGAACAATAGGGGGGGTCATATGATGAAAAACGACCCAGAGTGCAGCCAAAAATCGTAATGTTTGTATGTTTTTGAGCATTATTTATAATATAAAGCTACGACACTTTTGGTGGCAATTGATGTCAGCCGGAGTCGTGAGTTTATCCATTTCTTGTGAAAGTTGAATCTCAAGGTGAGTGGAAAATCCAAAACATGTAATCATCTATAAAATAATTTATGACGCCTGCAACGCCAACCCCGCATGCTCCCGCAGCGGATGGAAGTGAATCTTCGGAAACCGCTCCTGCGCCAGACGCACGTCATAGGGGCTGGTGCACAGATAAGCCAGCGTGTTTGCTGCATCCGTAGCCATGCGCAGGGGATAGGCGTTTTCAAACTCGCGTAACTCTGCTGGCGTATCGGCTGTGATCCAGCGCGCGCCGGTGTACTGGCAGCCTTCCAATCGAATGTCGCAGTCGTACTCGGTGTTCAAACGATGTTGCACGACTTCAAACTGCAGTTGGCCGACGGCGCCCAGCAGCATGTTGCCGCCAGCTTCGGGTTTGAAGACCTGGATCGCGCCTTCTTCGCCGAGCTGCATGAGGCCTTGCTGGAGTTGCTTGGTGCGTAGCGGGTTTTTCAGCACCACGGTCATGAACATTTCCGGTGCGAAAAATGGCAGGCCCGTGAATTGCAGATTCGGGCCATCGGTGATGGTGTCGCCTAGCTGCACACCGCCGTGGATCGTGAAGCCGATGATGTCGCCCGCGTAGGCCTCTTCCACCGCTTCACGGCGCTGGCTCATGAAGGTGACGACCGATGTGGGCCGCAGTTCTTTTCCGGTGCGTTGCACCTTCATTTTCATGCCGTGGGTGTAGCGGCCCGAAGCCACGCGCACGAAGGCAATGCGGTCGCGGTGGTTGGCGTCCATATTGGCCTGCACCTTGAAGACCACGCCGGAGAAGCCATCGTCTTCCGGTTCAATGGTTTTTTCCACCGGCTGCTTGTTGACGACGAGCGTGCTTTTGCGCGGGCCGGGCGGCGGAGACATGTCGACCACTGCGTCGAGTACTTCCATCACGCCGAAATTGTTCACACCGGAGCCGAAGAACACGGGCGTGAGCTTGCCCGCGAGAAAGGCCTCGTGATCCCATTCGGCAGATGCGCCGACGGCGAGTTCCATGCTCTCGAGCGCATCGTCAAATGCCTGGCCGAAGCGCGCGCGCAGTTTGTCAGCGTCGCTGAGTGGAATGGTCTCGAAGTCCTGCGGGCGACGTTCGTTGCCAGCGTCAAACACCGTCATGCTCCGCGTGCGCAGATTGATGATGCCGCCGAAGCTCTTGCCCTGGCCGACCGGCCAGGTGATGGGACAGCATGGCATGCCGAGCTCGCGCTCCACTTCATCAAGAATGTCGAGCGGGTCGCGCACTTCCCGGTCCATCTTGTTAACGAAAGTGATGATGGGCGTGTCGCGCTGGCGGCAGACTTCGATCAGGCGGCGGGTCTGGGCCTCCACACCGTTGGCCGCGTCGATCACCATCAGCGCGGAGTCAACAGCGGTAAGCACGCGATAAGTGTCTTCCGAAAAGTCTTTGTGGCCGGGAGTGTCGAGCAGGTTGATCACGTGATCGCGGTAGCTCATCTGCATCACCGACGACGCCACCGAGATACCGCGCTGCTTTTCGATTTCCATCCAGTCGGATGTGGCATGGCGACTGGCCTTTCGGCCCTTCACGGCGCCCGCGATCTGGATCGCGCCCGAAAACAGCAGCAGTTTTTCCGTCAGCGTGGTCTTGCCGGCGTCAGGGTGGGAAATGATGGCAAAGGTGCGGCGGCGCCGGGTTTCGGGGGCGTATGTCAAGGGAGATCCAGGGAAATCTGTCGAGAAAGCGCGGGTCCGTGTGAAGAAACCTCGGCCAGTTCCCGCATTTTACAGAGGCGCGCGGGCATCGAACGGATGATTCACTACTCGTTTGCCAGCGGATTCCCGGTCTGGCGCGGTGTTATTCGAGATTTTCGGTCTCCGAACTGGATCAACACGGGAATCAAAGTCAGCGGCAACGTAAAAAGCGGCAGTAGATAGCGATATTCGGCAGCCGATGCAAAGAGGTAGATTCCTGTCAATTGGAGCAGAGCGCAAACGCAGATCAAAAGCGCAGGCACATCTTTGCGATTCGCTGATTTTCTGAATGCCCCAATCAGCAGACCGATACCCAGCCATGGCGTCCAAAACAGCCAGCGCCATTCATGGCTGCTGCGATGGATCTTGCGCAAAACCTGTTCTAGCTCGTTCAGCCCGAAGCGTCGGAAAGTTGAATTGGTGCGGACGCGATTCAGCACATAAGGCGCGTAGTCCAGCGCAGGAAACCCTCCCTGCGCCAACGCGGCGGCCAGAAAAACATTCACGCGGCTGGCGGCGATGTCGGGGAGGTTGTGCCAGAGGTTGTAGCGCAGGAATTCGTGCGTGAGCTCCTCGGTTTGCGGCGCGGGCAGGCCGAGCAGTTGCGGGCCCGACGGGTGGAACACCAGCATGTCCCAGTAGACAGGATCGGAGTAGGCGCGCAGCAATTCCCTGGGGCGATATCCTTCGAGAATTTCCAGCGTGCGTGGCGACAGCTTGGGTTTTCTAAGGACCCAGGGGTCGTTCATGTCCGGCATCTGCGCCCAGAATTCGTTCATCGCACGCGGCTGCATGAGTTTCACAGTCTCGAACAGCACCAGCGAATGCACCGCGCTTTGTGACTGGGATGTGTGAATACGCGTGCTGCCGAATATCACGATGCACCACAAGCCGATGATTGCGGCCAACACATGGCGTCCCTTGCCTTGAACGAAGGCGAGGGCGATCACGGCGGGCAGCAGGAAGAGTATGCCGTTGGGTCTCGCAAAGACCGCGAAAGGCAAGGCGGTAAAGAAGACGCCGCAGGACAGCCAACCGGCCCTTCTCGTGTTGCAGACGATCCAGATTTCAAACAGCAACGCCGTGCTGGAGACTGCAAAGATCGCGTCCGGATACAGCGTACCGATGAAATACACCATATGCGGCGCCGCGCAGATGAAAACCAGCAAAAAGACGCAGAGCAGTCGGCGACGCTGCGCGTCCCAATACCAAGACAGCATTCTTGCGAAGAGAAATGCGCAGAGCAGCATCAGGAGGGCGATGGGCACTTCAACGCGATGCGTGGTTCCGTAAGTGGCCTTCAGAAAGTAGTACCAGAACGCTGTTTTGCCGGATGAAGATCGACCCTCTGTGTCGACTTCCATCAGAACGGCGGCGCTGTCCTCGCCGAGAACGCCAGGCCAGAAAACCGCAAGCCATCCCAGATACAGCGCGCTGAGCAGCAGCCAGAAGATCGGCAGGCTGCGCTCATGGATGCGCCAGCGTTGGCGACCAGCGTCATTCGATGGAGATGTGAGAGCTGCTTGGGTCATCCGGCCGGGCTATTGGTTCGGAGGGGGTTGCGGGCAAGCACGCGTCGCTTGTTTGTTTTGTTGGTTGATTCTGCCAGTACAGTGAGCGCTTCGTGGCGTATTCATCGTGACGGACAACGAACACTGCTCGCGGCATCGATCCGTCGCCAGACGCCTCCGCAGATCGCGGTGAACCGCTATAATCCGCGTTTTCCGAGGAGCGTTGCAGCGCCAGTCAGGCGTGAGGCTCGGATCAACACATTGGCAACGACGCTCGCCCACGCTTTCTGTGCGGTGAGATGCAATTCCCCATTTTTTGTTGATTGCTCCCCCAGAACGTGGTTTTTGAAATTCTCGAGTGGAGAAAGCAAACCATGGACACCAAGACCCAAGACCGCGCGATTGCGGACATTTCGCTGGCCGATTGGGGCCGCAAGGAAATCAAGATTGCCGAGACCGAAATGCCCGGTCTGATGGCGATTCGCGAGGAGTTCGCCAAGTCGCAACCGCTCAAGGGCGCGCGCATCACCGGCTCGCTGCACATGACCATTCAGACGGCCGTGCTGATCGAAACGCTGAAGGCGCTGGGTGCCGATGTGCGCTGGGCGTCGTGCAACATTTTTTCCACGCAGGATCACGCGGCCGCCGCCATTGCAGCAACCGGCACGCCGGTGTTTGCGATCAAGGGCGAATCTCTGGAAGACTACTGGGACTACACCCACAGCATCTTCGAATTCGGCCCCGCCAACACCGACGGTGAAGGCCCGAACATGATTCTGGACGATGGCGGTGATGCCACGATGCTCATGCATCTGGGCAAGAAGGCCGAGAAGGACCAGTCCGTGCTCGCCAACCCGACCAGCGAAGAAGAGCGCATCGTGTTCGCAGCCATCAAGGCCAAACTCGCTCAGGACGCCACCTGGTACAGCCGCAAGGGCGCGCAAATCATGGGCGTGACGGAAGAGACCACGACGGGTGTGCATCGTCTGAACGAGATGTCCGCCAAGGGCACGTTGCTGTTCCGTGCGATCAACGTGAACGACTCGGTGACCAAGTCCAAGTTCGACAATCTCTACGGCTGCCGTGAATCGCTGGTGGATGGCATCAAGCGCGCGACCGACGTGATGATCGCCGGCAAGGTGGCCTGCGTGGCCGGTTATGGCGACGTGGGCAAGGGCTCGGCGCAGGCGCTGCGTGCGCTGTCGGCGCAGGTGTGGGTGACCGAGATCGATCCGATCAACGCGTTGCAGGCCGCCATGGAAGGCTACCGCGTCGTGACCATGGAATACGCTGCCGACAAGGCCGACATCTTCGTGACGACCACCGGCAACAAGGACATCATCCGCCACGAGCACATGGCGGCCATGAAGGACCAGGCCATCGTCTGCAACATCGGTCACTTCGACAACGAAATCGATGTCGCTTCGATCGAAAAGTACCAGTGGGAAGAAGTCAAGCCGCAGGTCGACCAGATCACGTTCCCCGACGGCAAGAAGATCACGCTGCTGGCCAAGGGCCGTCTGGTGAACCTGGGCTGTGCCACGGGTCACCCGAGCTTTGTGATGTCGTCCTCGTTCGCGAATCAGACGATTGCGCAGATCGAGCTGTTCACCAAGCCTGATGCGTATGAAGTCGGCAAGGTGTATGTGCTGCCGAAGATTCTCGACGAGAAGGTGGCGCGCCTGCACCTGAAGAAGGTGGGCGCGGTACTGACCGAACTGACGGATTCGCAAGCGACATACATCGGCGTGGACAAGAACGGACCCTACAAGCCGGATACCTACCGCTACTAAGCACGGATCGGGGTCTGATCTCCCTCTCCACCAGACATGGGGAGAGGGAACGAAGACGGAAGCCAGTGCGCGACACGCACACCGTTTTCCAGGTCAGCGACACTGTTTTGTTGGGAGGCGCCATGCGCGCAGACGTTTATTTGGTTGACAAGGGCCACGCCGCCACGCGTTCGCAGGCTCAGCGCCTGATTGGCGCGGGCGTGCAATGGCGTCTCGCGCCGGGGCTGCCGTGGCAGAAGGTTGCCAAGAATGGTGACGATATTCCGGAGATGGCCGAGGTGGAGCTGCTCGACGCGGCAGAGGCCAGGTACATCTCGCGTGGCGGTCTCAAGCTGGAAGGCGCGCTTGCCGTTACGGGCTTCAAGGTGAGCGGGCTGCGTTGTCTCGATGTGGGGCAGAGCACGGGCGGGTTTACCGACTGCCTGCTGCAGCAGGGCGCGGCGCAGGTGATCGGTGTCGATGTCGGCAATGCGCAGTTGCACGAGCGCTTGCGCAGCGATCCGCGGGTGGTCTGCGTGGAAGGGTTGAACGCACGTTCAATGACGGCGGAGTCCTTGCGTGATGCGTGCGAGGCTGCCCTCAGCGAGATCGTCGAGGAAGCCGAAGACAACGAAACCCAGCCGACCGCACCCTATGCGTGGATGCGCAATGGCGGCATGGTCGATGAGGACTACGACGACAGCGACGACGCGAAGGAGCAGGAGGTCGAGGACTTCAAGGCCGAGCGTGCCGCACGCGCCAGGGCGAAGGTCGATGGTTCAATGCCGGTGCAGCACAGGCGCCGCGAGGGCACGCAGGACGTGGACATCACGCCGGTGTTCGATTTCATCACCGGCGACGTGTCGTTCATTTCGCTCACGTTGATTCTTCCGGCGCTGGTGCCGCTGATGCACGCCGATGCGCGGCTGCTCATGCTGGTCAAGCCGCAGTTCGAGTTGCAGCCGGGCCAGGTCGGCAAGGGCGGCATCGTGCGCGACAAGGCGCTGTATGCCGAGGTCGAGCAGCGCATTCGCGACTGTTGCAAGGACGTGGGGCTTGAGGTTCTTCAGTGGCTGGATTCGCCCATCGATGGCGGCGACGGCAATCACGAATTTTTTGTTTTTGCGAAGAAGAAAGCGAAGTAAGGGCAATGACCATGAGCGAGAACGCCGACAAGTTTCCTGTCAGCTTTGAATTCTTTCCGCCCAAGACGCCAGAAGGTGCGCAGAAGCTGCGCGCCGTGCGCGCGCAACTCTACGAACGCAAGCCCGAATTCTGCTCGGTGACCTATGGCGCGGGTGGCTCGACGCAGGAAGGCACGTTCAATGCCGTGCGGGAAATCCTGTCCGAGGGTGTCGATGCGGCATCGCATTTTTCCTGCATCGGCGCGACGCACGACAGCGTGCGCGAGCAGCTTGCGTTGCTCAAGGCCATGGGCGTGCGCCGCCTGGTGGCGCTGCGCGGCGATTTGCCGAGCGGCTATGGCATTGGCGGTGAATTCCATTTTGCGAGTGATCTGGTGGCCTTCATCCGCAAAGAAACGGGTGACGACTTTCACATCGAGGTCGCGGCCTATCCCGAGGTGCATCCGCAGGCGCGCTCTGCCGACGCCGATCTGAAGGCTTATGTGACCAAGGTGCAGGCGGGAGCGAATTCGGCGATCACGCAGTATTTTTTCAACGCCGATGCCTACTTCCGGTTTGTGGACGACACGCGCAAACTCGGCGTCGACATACCCGTCGTGCCGGGCATCATGCCGATCATCGGGCCTCGCAGCTCATGCGTTTTTCCGACGCATGCGGTGCCGAGATTCCGCGCTGGATTCGTCTGCGCCTGCAAGGCTATGGCGACGACGTGCAGAGCATTCGCGCGTTCGGGCTCGACGTGGTCGCCAACCTCTGCGAGCAGTTGATCAGGGCGGGCGTCCCGGGCATCCATTTCTACACCATGAACCAGAGCGCGCCGACGCTGGAAATCTGCGAACGCGTCGGGATTCGAACAGGCCGCGGTTAGGCCGACTCTGTGAGTGACATTTCCTTTCGTCATTCACGCATTGCAAGGCCTGCAAACGAGTGGCAAGAGCCGCCTCAAGCCGTAACCGAAGCAGCACAATGATCGGTGCGGTTTGCCTTTTTTCTCACAGGGAAAAATGCGCGCGAGGAACTTCGGGCGGATCGGGAGGCTCGATTCTGGAATGCACATTACCTTGAGCCAGGCGCGGAGAGTCATCGTATGCTTGCGGGCAAGGACGCCCGTCAAGCCATACCCATTCCTATTATTTTCCGGGCGATGTGAATGAATATCGTCGCCTGGAAAAGAAGACTTTCGTTGCAGATTGCAGCCACAAAAATCATATCGGAGCGTCGCCCCGGCAGGCTGGGCGGTTGCTTTCTGTTGGGCGCATTGCTGATCGGCTGCGCGGCGCAGCCCACGGCGGAGGACGCGAGTTCCACCGTTGACGCGCTCGTTCACCCCTCCGCTACCGCAACGACGTCCGAGCTGACGCCAATCACCTCGCTAAGGCTGGGGCCGAACTGGTATGAGCGTAGCTGGAGCGGCCCACCTGCGGCGGTCGAGGTCAACAAGGGCAGCGTGACTCCCTATCCGGGGGAGCCCGAGAGTGGCCAAGGTGTGACGGCCTACGGCGCGGGCCTGCGGGCACCCATCGACCGCACTGCGGCGAAACAGCAGCGCGATAGTGACGACGGAGACGATGAAGGTGACGACGACGTGGAAACCTCGGTGCCCGGAGTCATGATCGGCAAGGGCCTCGCATCCTGGTACGGCGGGCAGTTTCACGGACGGCTGACGGCCAATGGCGAGCGCTACAACCGGGGCGAAATGACCGCCGCTCATCGCACGCTACCGTTTGGCTCCAAGGTCTGCGTTCGCAATATTTCCACGGGCAAGACGGTGTTTGTGCGCATCAACGATCGCGGACCATTTGCTCACGGTCGCGTGATCGATTTGAGCCAGGCAGCCGCGCAGGAACTGGGCATTCAAGGCCTTGGACTCAAGCAGGTCGAGCTGTGGAAGCTGCACAAGGGCAGCGACTCCTGCCCGGACGATTTGCTGACCGCGAGTGCCGACGGCAGCACTTCAAACAAACCGGTTTCCTCACGCGTGCCGCTCGCCGAAGTCAGCGCCACGCAGCCAGCGCGCTCCGAACGCAAACCGTCGGCGCGCGCGCAGAAATCTCAGGCGACCACGACGCGCAAGGCCAAAAAGCGTTGATCGATTGTGGACTGGACTCAGCCGCCGCCTGATTCAAGGGCATGCGTCGCGTTGCGGTCCTGCGCCAGCAACTCCGCCATTTGCGGCAGTGCCTTTTGCATGTCGCCCTTGAGGGTGAAGGGCGGATTGATCACGAACATGCCGCTTGCAGGCAGTCCCGGACGCTTTTCGCCCATCGCCGGGCCGCTCAGCTTGCTGGACTTGACCGTGAGGCTGGCGTGCAGCCAGGACTTCCCGGCCTTGACGGCCATGGTCTTCAAACGGCGTGGCAGATCATGCGCTTCGGGGCGCGGAATGATCGGATACCACACGGCGTAGACACCCGTGGGAAAACGCTTGAGCGAGTCATCCACCATGTCGAGCATGCGAGCGTAGTCGCTCTTGAGTTCGTAGCTCGGGTCGCACAGCACCAGGGCCCGCTTGGAGGGCGGCGGCAGAAACTTCTTCAGGGCCTCGAAGCCGTCTTCCTGCAACACCGCGATCTGGCGCCCGGCATCGAGCTGCGCGATGTTGGCCTTGAGCGTGCGCGTGTCGGTGGGGTGCAGCTCGAACAGCTTGAGGCGGTCGCGGTCGCGTCCCTGCATCACATGCTGGGCGATGAAGGGCGAGCCGGGATAGACCTTGTGCGAACTCCCGGAATTGAAAGACTGGATCAGATCGACGTATTCCTGCAACGCTGGCGCCAGATCCTTGGCATCGAACAATCGCTGCACGCCATCGACCGCCTCGCCGCTGGTCTCGGAGAATTCACTGTCCAGTCGATACAGACCGGCACCGGCATGGGTGTCGAGCACGGTCAGGGCCGTGTCTTTTTGCGTGAGGTATTGCAGGATGCTGATCAGCACGGTGTGCTTGAGCACATCGGCATGGTTTCCCGCGTGAAAGGCGTGGCGATAACTGAACATCGCCGGAGTTTACGTCGCCGGGACCCGGTGCAAGCCCAGTGTCACGAAAAGCCGTTGAAATAGGCAAATCGGCAAGTTCGTTGCAAAATGTAGGGTTACCGCCACGAAGCATGGTTTTTACGCGGTTCTGAATTGCTTCGGCCCATACGAAAATACGCATTGAGTGCGAGTCGTATCGGCAGAGCCGGTGTTATTGCTCTAACCTTAGATTTTTTGAGTGTTCCTGACAATGCGTTGCATTTTCTGATTTCCCATGTCCGATATTCCCGGCTCCCGTCTTCCCCGCACCGTCGACCATGTGGACGCGCTGCCTGTGGGCGCGCGACTTGGCGAGTTCGAGATTCTGGGATTGCTCGGAGTCGGCGGTTTCGGGATGGTCTATCAGGCATTCGACCACTCGCTGCTGAGATTCGTGGCGGTCAAGGAATACATGCCGACGTCGCTGGCCGCGCGCGCCAACGGACGCACGCTCTGGGTGCGGTCGTCCTCGGATGCGTCGTCGTTCCAGGCCGGTCTCGCGTCGTTCGTCGAGGAAGCGCGGCTGCTCGCGCAGTTTGACCATCCTTCGCTGGTCAAGGTGTTCCGTTTCTGGGAAGCGAATCAGACCGCCTACATGGTGATGCCGTTGTACACGGGTATGACGCTCAAGCAGGCGCGCACCCACATGCGTACACCGCCCACCGAGGATTGGCTGCGCAAGGTGATCTGGTCGGTCTGCAGCGCGCTCTCCGTGCTGCACAACGGCAAGACGCTGCATCGCGATATCTCGCCCGACAACATCTTTTTGCAGGACAACGGCCCGCCGGTACTGCTGGATCTGGGTGCAGCGCGCTTCGCCATCGAAGACCGCGAGCGCAAGCACACTGCCGTGCTCAAGGTGAACTACGCGCCAATCGAGCAATATGCCGACGCGCAAAGCGACCTCAAGCCCGGGCCGTGGAGCGATATCTATTCGCTGGCGGCCGTGATCTATGGCGTGATCTGCAACGACGTGCCGCTGCCCTCCACACTGCGTTCGATCCGTGATCGCATGGTGCCGTTTTCCCGCGTTGCGCGCACGGTGCGCAAGCAGTTCGGAATTGAATATTCCACGCCCTTTGTCGAGACAATCACCAAGGCGCTGTCGCTGCAGCCGCGCGACCGGCACTGGACGGTGGAAGCCTTTCTCGAACAGATGGGGCTGACGAGCGCTCCGGCGCATCTCGACAAGTTCGATTTCCGCGCCGATCTGGGCGACAACTGGCTCGACCCGCAGGCGCGCAAAGGCAGTGGCAATGGCACCTCGATTCTGGCGGGCCTGGTCGATGAGTCCGGGGCAGTCGCTGCCGACCCGGTCAGCGTGCCCGAGCCGGTGCCGGAACGCCGCAATACCGACCATCTGGTGACGGTATTGCACCTTCCGGGCTCGGCCGAAGAAACAACGAATAAAAAAGACGAAAAGGACAAGGCCCGAAACAAGAAGGCAGCTGTGGCGGTGGCGGAATTTCAGGACACCCTGGTCCGCCTGCCCGGGGATTTCGAGGACTCCCTGGCCGAGCCGTTCGAGCCTACGCGATTCGTCGATCACGATGCCGAGGACGCCGACGAAGCCGACGCGGCGTTGGGTAGCGGGGTGAAGCGGTCGTCACGCAGCAAGAGCGGGCGGAGCGCACCCGGTAGCGGCAAGGCATCGTCGCCCGTCGCCAAAGGCAAACCTCCGTCAATCGGACACCGCCGGGGCGCGCGTCGCACGTTGCTGGTATCTGCGGCGCTGATGATGCTGGTCGCAGGCGCCGCCGCCTGGTATGTATCGACTCGCTCGCCTGCGGCGCAGGCCACCGTGGCCATTGCTCCGGCCCATGTGCCCACACCCGACGACGAAATCATCACGGAACTGGCGGAGCCGCGTTCTGCCACGGCGGCGAGCGCTGCCGCTGCTCATGCCGCATCGCAAGCCGCCGCCATTGCTTCTTCTTCCGCATTGCCGGTGGCACCATCTTCCGCGGAAGCTGCAAGTGTTGCATCTACTACTGCCGTTGCCGCCACCGCGCCGCCAGCGGCGGCTGTCGTGGCGGCCAAGGAAGCCAGACCGCGCGTTGCTCCCGTTCGCAAGCCCATGGAAGCGCCCGTGACGCAGGAGCCCGCGCAGCCCGCGTTGGCACCGGCACAGCAGTCCGCGCCCGTGGCGGCGCAGCCCAAGCCCGCCAGGCGCGCCAGCCCGGAAGAGGCCTGTGCCAATGTGAGCTTCATTGGCAGACCGATGTGCGTGCACAACCAGTGCCAGCAGCCCGGCATGGAAAGCCACCCCGTCTGCGTCGAAAGCAAGCGCAAGCGCGACGAAGAGCGCCGCGAGCGCCAGATGTACACGCAGTAGCCGACCGCGTTTGCGTTGTATTTGCGACCTGCGTTTCTGGCGCCCGCACCTTGGCCTGCGGAATTTTGTATAATGCTTGGCTTTGCAGCGATTTATGGGTCCCGCGGCAAAGTGCTCCTGATACCTTGGTTTTGCCGGGTTTTTGGAGCAAATACCACCTAAGAGGCTTCCAACAGAGTTGCACCGACCGTGGAAAAGGACCGACAAACCTCCTCTTCTTGATTGAAAAGAGAAACTCATGACTACTACTTTCAGCGCAAAGCCCGCTGAGGTCGTGCACGAGTGGTTTGTGATTGACGCCACCGATAAGGTGCTCGGACGGGTAGCCAGCGAAGTTGCCCTCCGTCTGCGCGGCAAACACAAGGCCATTTACACGCCTCACGTTGATACCGGTGACTTCATCGTCATCATCAACGCCTCCAAGATCAAGGTGACCGGCACCAAGTCGCTCGACAAGGTGTACTACCGTCACTCTGGCTTCCCCGGCGGCATCACAGCCACCAACTTCCGCGACATGCAAGCCAAGCATCCTGGCCGTGCGCTCGAGAAGGCCGTCAAGGGCATGCTGCCCAAGGGTCCCCTCGGCTATGCCATGATCAAGAAGCTCAAGGTGTACGGCGGCCAAGAACATCCGCACACTGCGCAGCAGCCCAAAGCGCTGGAAATCTAAGGAGCCTTGAATGATTGGTGAATGGAACAATGGCACCGGTCGTCGCAAATCCAGCGTCGCCCGCGTGTTTCTCAAGAAGGGTTCCGGCAAGATCACTGTGAATGGCAAAGACATTCAGCAGTTCTTCGGCCGTCAGACCTCCATCATGATTGCCAAGCAACCGCTGGCGCTCACCGACAATGTCGAGACTTTCGACATCCAGGTGAACGTACACGGCGGTGGTGAATCCGGCCAGGCCGGTGCAACCCGCCACGGCATCACCCGCGCCTTGATCGACTATGACGCTTCGCTGAAGCCTGTCCTGAGCCAAGCCGGCTTTGTGACTCGCGATGCGCGTGAGGTCGAGCGCAAGAAGGTCGGCTTGCACTCTGCACGCCGCGCCAAGCAGTTCTCCAAGCGTTGATCGTTTGGATGTTGTTGGGTTCATTCCAACGACTGCTTCACAAGGAACCGCCTTCGGGCGGTTTTTTGTTTCGTTCTCGATCGGGTGTTTGAGGGCCCGGCGTGGCTGTGGATTCAAGAGGCTCGCTGCACTTTGCGGAGGCGTCGGCCTGCGGCGCTCTGCGCTGCGGTTGTTTTCAATGTCCACAACGGCTTTGCCGTCTAATCTCAATTCCGATGCATTTACTCGCCCATTGAAGTAGCATCGTGCACATATATCTCCAAACAGGAGTCTCATTCCATGAGCGCAGTTGCAGAAAACATTACCACGACGTCCGAAATGATGCCCGAGCCCATCGTCTTCACCGACAGCGCCGCTGCCAAGGTGGCTGACCTGATCGCGGAAGAGGGCAATCCGGACCTGAAGCTCCGTGTCTTCGTCCAAGGTGGCGGTTGCTCGGGCTTTCAGTATGGTTTCACGTTTGATGAAATCACCAACGAAGACGATACGACAATGACCAAGAATGGCGTGTCTTTGTTGATCGACGCGATGAGCTACCAGTATCTGCTGGGTGCGGAAATCGACTACAAGGAAGACTTGCAAGGCGCGCAGTTCGTGATCAAGAACCCGAATGCGACGACCACCTGCGGCTGCGGTTCGAGCTTCTCGGTGTAGTTCGGAAAGAAGCAGTCCTCCTCAACGAAAAACCGCCTTTCGAGGCGGTTTTTTTGCGCACAGGTGTTGCGAAGCCGCTCAGACGGGATGGATTGCGCCGAGAACCCGCGCGCCGCGCGCACCGGTCACCGATGCCAGATTGCCCGGCAGCCCGAGCAGGCACTGGCGCGCGAGCCACGCGAAAGCGGCGGCCTCCACCTGTTGCGGATCGATGCCGTGCGCGAGCGAGGATTGCACCGTCACACCGGGCAAATGGGCTTGCAGGCGGCGCATGAGATGGTCGTTGAGCGCGCCGCCGCCGCACACGATGAGTTCGCGCGCGTCGGGCGCGTGGCGCTTGAGATCGTCGGCGCAGGAGATTGCGGTCAGTTCGGCGAGCGTGGCCTGCACGTCGGATGCGTCCAGCCCGCCGTGCGTGGCAAGACGGGTGCGCAGCCATTCGGGGTGGAACAGGTCCCGCCCGGTGCTTTTGGGCGGCTCAAGCCTGAAGTACGGATCTTCGAGAAGTGCGCCGAGCAGTGGTTGCACGACCCTTCCTTGCGCCGCCCAGTCGCCCCTCGCGTCAAACCACTGGCCGGTGTGCTCGTGACACCAGAAATCCATCAGCGCGTTGGCCGGGCCGCAGTCGAAACCGAGCACGCCGCCATCGGCGCGCAGGATGCTCAGGTTGGCAATGCCGCCGAGGTTCAGCACGGCAACCGTTTCGCCGGATCGCCCGAAAACACCTGCATGAAACGCGGGAACCAGCGGCGCCCCCTGGCCGCCCGCGGCAACATCGCGCGTGCGGAAATCGGCGACCACCGTGATGCCCGTGAGTTCGGCGAGCAGCGCCGGGTTGTTGAGTTGAAGGGTGTAGCCCGTACCGTCGAATTCACGAGGGCGATGGCGCACGGTCTGGCCGTGGGCGCCCATCGCGGCGACATCGGAGGGCGCAACGCCCGCTTGTGCAAGCAGTTCCTGCACGATACGGGCATAGGTGCGGACCAGACCGTTGGCCGCGAGCGCGCTGCGGTGCAGTTCGTCGGTGCCGGAGGTGTTGAGCGCGAGCAACTCGGCACGCAGATCGTCGGTGAATGGGCTGCTTGCGTGCTGCCTGAGCTCCGCCTTGCCTTCTGGCGAGAACGCGACGAGAACGCCATCCACGCCGTCGAGCGAGGTGCCGGACATGAGGCCGATGAACAATGGGGCGTCGGGGTTGCCGGGGGCTGTCGTCATGCAGTGCGATCGGCGGCGGCCCCGGGTGCTCGAAACGAAACGTTGCTGCCGTTATTCCGGACGTGTGGTCATCGCCATGGCGGCAGACGACAACTGAATGCGCATATTGTCCGCGAGCCGGTCGAATGATTCACGGGCTGGCTTGGAGATGGGACGGGAAGCGTCGCTTGCCAAGGCGTTGGCCATCGGGTCGCGTTGCTCGCCGTCGACACGCAGTTCGTAGTGCAGGTGCGGGCCGGTGGCCCAGCCGGTGGAGCCCACAGCGCCGATTTTTTGACCCTGCTCGACCGACTGGCCCTTCTTGACGTCGATGGAACTCAGGTGGGCGTAGACCGTTTCCTGCTTGCCCGAGTGCTGGATGTAGATGACGTTGCCATACCCGTTCTGCACACCGGCAAACGAGACCACGCCGTCGCTCACGGTGCGCACGGTCGTGCCCGTGGGGGCGGCCAGGTCAGTGCCGTTGTGGGCGCGCCAGTCCTTGAGGATCGGGTGCATGCGCATCGAGAACGCGCTGCTGATGCGGGTGAACTCGACGGGCGAGGTCAGGAAGGCGCGCTGCATGCTGTCGCCATTGAGTGTGTAGTACGCGCCCTTGGCGCGGCCGGGCTCCTGGAACCAGACGGCGTCGAAGGTCTTGCCGTTGTTGTGGAATTCAGCGCTCAGCACACGACCGGCGCGCAGCGGCTCGCCGTCGGCTTCCAGCGTTTCATAGACGACCGCAAAACGGTCGTCCTTGCGCAGTGCGCGATGAAAATCGATGTTGTTGGCGAACACGTCGGCCAGTTGCACGGCCACGGAGTCCGGAATGTTCGACGCATCGGTCGCGGCGAACAGCGAGTTGCGGATGATGCCGCCCGCAAAACGGCTGGCCACGGTCAGTGGCGCGGATTCGATTTCGGCCGTGAATTTGCCGTCGCTGCCCTTTTTGACCACGAGGCGCTTGAAGGTGCCGCTTTCGTCGGGTGCCCAGCGGGCGGTCAGCAGCGTGAGGCGGTGGTCGTCGGTGGTTTCGGCGGTCACCGAACGGCCGGCGCGTCCGGTCAGGTTCTGGCGCACGAGTTCATTGGATCGCAGGAATGCTGCGGCTGCGGGATCGGCCACGCCCATGCGCTGGAGCAGGCTTTCGGCGCTGTCGTTGCTGCGCGAGGTGTCGGAGCGGTAAAGCGAGTAGCTGGGAATGTCCACGAGTGCGGACAGGGGTTGCTCGTCGGCGAGCGAGGCAACGGAGTGGGTGACGGTGCGAACCGGCAGATCGGCTACGTCCGGTCCCAGGTTCGCCACGGCGAACGCACCACCGCCACCGGTCAGAAGAACGACAGCCACGGCTGCCGCGATGCGCTTTGGATTATTCCGGGCTATCAGAACAAGGCGATCGGCCATGGCCGTATACGCGCTGGTGAAACCATGCTTCAAAACTCGTACCCCTGAGCGTGGCGCATATCCAGACTCACGCCGACTGACTATCAGGAGGGAGTGAGATCAGATACCGCAGTATTCTGGTGCGCGGTGGCAGGGAGAGGGCACACGCCTGAAGACGAGCCTACTAGAATCCTTTACCGCATCGAAGCCCGGAAGTATAACGACCAGGGCCGCCCAGATAGTATAAAAACCCTTATGAATCATCCAGTTCCTAAAACATATCCTGTCACCGATGGTGTCGGACAAGCGCTTGAAACCACGCTGCGCGGCGTCGATGAACTTCTTCCCAGAGAGGATTGGGTTCAGAAACTGGCACGTTCCGAGGCGACGGGCGTGCCGCTGCGCATCAAGCTGGGGCTGGATCCCACGGCACCGGATATCCATATCGGCCACACGGTTGTTCTGAACAAGATGCGCCAGTTGCAGGATCTCGGCCACACGGTGATCTTTCTGATCGGCGACTTCACGACGCTGATCGGCGACCCGTCCGGGCGCAACAGCACGCGCCCGCCGCTGACTGCGGAGCAGATCAAGGTCAACGCCGAAACCTACCGTGATCAGGCGTACAAGGTGCTCGATCCGTCCCGGACCGAACTGCGCTACAACAGCGAATGGTGCGACAAGCTCGGCGCGCGCGGCATGATCGAGCTCTCGGCCAAGTACACCGTTGCCCGCATGATGGAGCGCAACGATTTTCACCAGCGCTTCACCGAAGGCAGCTCGATCAGCCTGCATGAATTTCTCTACCCGCTGCTGCAGGGATACGACTCGGTCGCGCTCCAGTCGGATCTGGAACTGGGTGGCACCGACCAGAAATTCAACCTGCTCATGGGGCGTCATCTTCAGGCGGAATACGGTCAGGAGCCGCAGTGTGTACTTACCATGCCGCTGCTTGTGGGGCTGGATGGCGAGCACAAGATGTCCAAGTCCAGGAACAACTACATCGGTATCACCGAGGACGCCAACACCATGTTCGCCAAGGTGCTGTCGATCTCGGACACGCTGATGTGGGACTGGTTCACGCTGCTGTCGTTCATGAGCCTGCCGGAGATCGCGGCGCTCAAGCTCGAGATCGAAGGCGGACGCAATCCCAAGGACGCCAAGGTGCTGCTCGCCAAGGAGATCACCGCGCGCTTTCACAGTGCTGCGGCGGCGCATGCGGCAGAGCAGGATTTCATCAACCGTTCCAGGGGCGGCATCCCCGATGAGATACCACAGGTTCAGCTCTCGGGCGCGCCGCTGGGAATCGGTGCGCTGCTCAAGCAGGCCCATCTGGCGCCATCGAGCAGCGAAGCCAACCGCCTGATCGACGGCGGGGGCGTGCGCATCGACGGTGCGGTGGTCAGCGACAAGGGCTTGAAGATCGACGCGGGCACGTTCGTGCTTCAGGTCGGCAAGCGCAAGTTCGCGCGCGTGACACTGAGTTGACCGATTCCGTCCCGGCCAGGGCGCTTTCCCCGGCTAGGACATGTCATCCACGAGGTCGCTGTCCGGCACCTCGCCCATCGCCAGCCGGGTGGCCTTGGCCTGCAATCGCAGCCAGGCGCAGAACGCCTGCACCTCCGGTCGATGGGTGCTGCGCGGGCCGATCACCAGCCAGTAGACGAGCGGTGACTCGAGCCGGTGCCCGGGCAGCACCTCGACCAGATCGCCAGCCGCGAGCGCGTCGGCCACGAGCGGCATGCGCGCAAGCGCCAGCCCCTGACCGGCGAGCGTGGACTGAACGATTTGCTGCGCATAGTTGAAATACAGCCAGCGTGCGGGCTGCAGGCGTGAAACGCCGTAGACCTCGAACCAGCGCCGCCAGGTGATCCATTCAAAGTAAGGCAGGCGATGCGCGTCGCCCGCCTCGATCAACGTGAAGGTGGCCACGTCGGCGGGGGTTTTGATCGGCGGCTTGCTCTTGAGAAGCCACGGGCTCGCGACCACGCATAGCTGTTCGCCGAACAGGCGCTGCGCTCCGGCGGACTGCGCGCCGATCACGTTCGAGCGCAGTGCGAGATCGACGTCCGAGGTGTCCAGGTCGAGCGTGTTGTCGCTCGCGTCGATGCGGATGTCGATATCGGGATAGCTGCGCTGGAAGTCTTCGAGCCGGGGAATCAGCCACATCGACGCAAAGCTCGCCCAGGTCGTGATCGCCACGTTTTTTCGTCCAGCCGACTGGCGCACCATGCGCACGGCAGCGTCAAGGCGTTCGAGGGCAGGCGTGAGCGTCTGAAAAAGCTGGCCGCCCGCCGTGGTCAGTTCGACGGCGCGCGTGTGACGCAAGAACAGCGGCACGCCAACCTCCTCCTCCAGCGACTGAATCTGGCGGCTCACCGCCGATTGCGTAAGCGCCAGCTCGTCGGCCGCAGCCCGAAAGTTCAGATGCCGCGCCACCGCCAGAAAGGCGCGCCAGTTGCCTACCGACACCGGCCGTGTTCGCAGGTGCGCGGTCGGCGGGGGTGTCGGCGGCAGCGAGGGCTGGGTGGAGGCGGAGGGTTTGCTGGCGGGGGCGGGCATGGTCGGGAGGTTGATTGAATTGATGCGGATTGCGCATCTATCTGCGGGTTGCATTTCATTGGACGATGGAATGCTCCCGCAGTCAAATGGGGCTACATCCAACGACTTGCAGCGCTTGAAAGGAGCCCGTCATGACCGCGATTCATGTTCCTCATTTGCAACAATGCCGGGGCGCCCGGCGTGAAAATTTCTTCGAAATGAACACCTTGCGTGCGGGCCAGGCCGTCAGCCTGCGCGGCCGTCGCCCGATGCAGTTGCGACTGCTCGATGGCAGCGGCAGCGCCTGGGTGACCCGCACCGGCTCTAGCAGCACGGCGTTTCCACCGGAGGATTTGATTCTCGTAGCCGGGCAGACGCTGCACCTCGGTCCGCGAGAGCATTGGGTCATGGAGCCCGCGGCAGCACACGCGGTGCGCTACCAGTGGAAGTGACGGGTGGATTTTCCGGCTTACGCAATGAAACGGGCCCGGACGCGTTGAACCCTGCGCAGCCCGGATAATCGGCGCTTGTTTTCACTACCTCCAAGCGGTGGTCCGCGCGCAATCGTCGGCCCGCATACGTCACACATGGCAGCACAACTCGACATCATCATCATGGCAGCGGGCAAGGGCACGCGCATGAAAAGCCGCACTCCCAAGGTTTTGCAGCGACTGGCGGGCAGGCCGCTGCTGCAGCATGTGGTGGCTCAGGCGCAATGGCTTGCTCCGCGGCGCGTGGTGGCCGTGACGGGGCATGGTGCCGATGAGGTGGAAGCCGCATGTGCCGCTTTCAAGCTGCCCGCGTCCACCAGGCTCGATCTGCAGTTCGTGCGCCAGGAGCCACAGCTCGGCACCGGTCACGCGGTTCAGCAGGCCGTGCCCAAGCTGCCGGACGACGATGGCGTGGTCGTGGTGCTCTCGGGTGATGTCCCGCTCACGCTTGCGAAGACGGTGGCCGATCTGGTGCAGGCATCGGGCGGTGACAAGCTCGCGCTGCTCACGGTGCGTTTGCCGGACCCTGCGGGCTATGGCCGTATCGTGCGCGATGAGCGCGACACGGTGCAGCGCATCGTCGAGCACAAGGACGCGAGCGACGCGCAGCGCGCCATCAACGAGGTCTACAGCGGCATCATGGCCGCGCCCGTCAAGCACCTCAAACAGTGGCTCGCGCGGCTAGACAACAACAATGCGCAAAAGGAGTACTACCTGACCGACGTGGTGGCGATGGCCGCGGCCGACGGCGTGGCGGTGGTTGGACACTGCATCGACGATCCCCTCCAGGTCGCGGGGGTGAACAGCCCGTTGCAACTGGCCGAGCTCGAACGCGCGCACCAGCAGCGGCAAGCAACAGCCCTGATGGAGCAAGGCGTGCGCCTGGCCGATCCCGCGCGCTTCGATCTGCGCGACGATGCGCGCGGCACGCTCGCCAGCCTGGTCTGCGGCACCGATGTCGAGATCGACGTGGGCTGTATCTTCACCGGAGAGGTGGAGCTTGGAGAAGGCGCGCGCATCGGTGCCTATTGCCACATCAGCAACGCGAAGATCGCGGCGGGCGCGGTGATCCATCCCTTCACGCACATCGACGGCGAGAAGGCGGGCGTCACGGTGGGCGAGGCTGCGCTGATCGGCCCGTTTGCACGTTTGCGCCCCGGCGCGCAACTCGGGCGCGAGGTGCACATCGGCAACTTTGTCGAGGTGAAGAATTCGACGCTCGCCGATGGAGCCAAGGCCAATCATCTGGCCTATCTGGGCGACGCGACGGTAGGCGAGCGCGTGAACTTCGGCGCGGGCAGCATCACCGCGAACTACGATGGCGCAAACAAGCATCGCACGGTGATCGAGGCCGACGTACACATCGGCAGCAACTGCGTGCTGGTGGCGCCCGTGGTCATTGGCGCGGGCGGGACAGTGGGAGGCGGTTCCACCGTGACCAAGAATGCGGCGCCGGGAGCCCTGACCGTGGCGCGGGGGAAGCAGGTCAGCATTGCCGACTGGAAGCGGCCTTCCAGGAATTAGTTTCTTGCGCTGAGCGGAGGGTGGCGGTGGATTTTTGATGCCGTCGCGGCTTTGTCAAAAATGCGCTTTGGATACCTGCGGCAGAACCCATTGCGCTGCTGCGCAGCGTCATTCGGTCAACCGCCGCAAGTCAGTCGGGAAGAGGATGGCAGCATTTCGCTGCCCTCGTGCCGGTTTTTATGGCCGCTGCAATGTGGCTTGCAGTTGCTGCATTTGTCGCCTGAGTTCGGTGACTTCCTCCATCAGGTCTGTGGTCAGCGCCGCCAGTTGCGGGTCGGCCTCGAAGGTTGATTCAAGTCGCGCCATGCGCCGTGCGCGGATGACCGTGGTGCTGGTGAAGCGCCATGTTCCGGCGGTCTGGTCGCCGTGCAGCAAACCTTCCGAGACGCGCGTGGTGACCCAATCGGGGCCATGGCGCAGGCGCGGGCGAGATCTTCAAGGCTCAGGCTGTCGTCATCGAGCAGTTCGGCCAAGGCGCGGGTGGTGGTGTGTTGGGGGGACATTGCGAAACTCCTGCTCACTGGCCGCTGCGCGGATTGAACTGCGCAAATGCCTTGGACATCGCGGTGTACGCCGCGCGTTGCTCGTCGGTGTTGGCGGGGGGCAGCACCAGATGCAGTTCCAGATACAGATCACCCGGCGTTGCTGCGGGAATGCCGCGCTCTTTCAGGCGCAGCTTGCGGCCGCTCTTCCAATGGGCTGGAACATTGACCTCGACCGTGGCGCCCGAGGGCGTGGTGACTTCAATGGGGCCACCCAGTTCGGCCTCCCATGGCGACACATTCACCGACTGGTAGACGTCGCGGTCCTGCGCGCGCCAGCGTGGATCGGGCTTGAACTGGACCTCGAGAAACAGGTCGCCATTGGACGCGCCACCATATCCGGGGCTGCCCTGGCCGGCCAGGCGAATCAACTGGCCTTCGCGCACGCCCTTCGGAATCGTGACCTGCAACTGGCGTTCCTGGTTGACGAGTTGCCCGTTTTCGTCGAACTTCGCTCCGCGCAGCGTGAGCATGCGCTCGGCACCGGTGTATGCGTCGAGCAGGTCGAGTTCGATCTTCGCGTGATGATCCTCGCCGCGCTGCGATGGCGGTGGTCCGCCGCGAAAGCCGCCAGAGCGCGAGGCTCCGCCCGCACCGCCGCGCTGGGCTCGCGCTGCCTGACCGAACATCTGCTCAAAGAAGTCGCTGAAGTCGGCGTTGTCCATGCCGGGGCCGTCGCCGCGATCGCTGAACTCGAATCCGGCATCCCAATTCGGCGGTGGGCGGAAGTCCTGACCGGCCCGGTAGGCACTTTCCTTGCCGAGGTTGTCATACGCGGCACGCTTTTCCGGGTCGGACAACACGGTGTTGGCCTCGTTGACCTCGGCCATGCGTGCGGCGGCATCCTTTTCCTTGCTGACGTCGGGATGGAATTTGCGGGCCAGCTTGCGATAAGCCTTCTTGATTTCATCCGCCGAGGCGCTTTTTTCGACGCCCAGAATTTTGTAATAGTCCTTGAACTCCATGCAACAAGCTCCTGAGCCGAAGCACTCAAGCGGCGTTCGGCATTGCGAAATACTCTAAGGGGGACTGCTCATGTCGCATCGTAGGTCAACACCGCAACGACGGCCGTGGTCGTTTGCGAACGTGGTTGGATGCATGGGCAATGCGATCATAAATGGGGGCGCAGCTTCAATAGTTCAACCCATCAGGCCAGCGGAACGCGGGTGTCGAACTTGGCGCGGCGTGTCGCAAAGAACGCCTTCACGTTGCGCACATTGGCATCCTGCGTGAACAAGCGCTGAGTGAGAGCCTGATAGCCCGGCATGTCGTGTGCGTGCACCACGAGGATGAAATCCGGCCCGGGCGAGACGCGCCAGCATTGCTGCACCTGCGGATCGGCCGCAATGCGGGTTTCAAAAGCGGCCTGGAATTCCGCCCCCTGCCTGTCGAGGGTGATCTCGACAATCACCGTGAGCCCGTGGCCCTGCAACTGCGCGAGCCTGTCCGGTTGCAGCAGCGCCACCTGTTTTTCGATCAGCCCAAGTTCATGCAGGCGTCGCACGCGCCGCAGACAGGTGGGCGGGGATACATGAACCAGCTCGGCGAGCGCCTGATTGCTGATCGATGCATCGCGCTGAAGCTGGTCGAGCACCTGCCGGTCAATCGCATCGATGGTGTCGATGGTTTCTGAAAATTCCATAAATTGACTGATTTTTGAATGAATATTTCATTGAAATATTGTTGCGAAATATTATTCCAAAAATCAAAAAAATTGAATGAGAAATTTCAAAGGAGCCTGCGTACCATGCGGTTCACTCGTGATCCTTGCGGTCACCCACCAAACAACAACGCAGGGCGCTCGGCGTCTGGCGATAAGGAGTTCAGTCTATGTGCGGCATCGTTGGCGCGGTTTCCCAGCGCAATATTGTTCCCATCCTCGTGCAGGGCCTTCAGCGCCTCGAATATCGCGGCTATGACTCCTGCGGCGTGGCCGTGCACGAGGCGAGTCTCGGCAATCCACCCACCGGCGGCCTGCACCGGGCGCGCAGCACGGCGCGGGTGTCCGAATTGCAGGCCCAGGTCGAGGCCGAACATCTCGAAGGCGCGACCGGCATCGCGCACACACGCTGGGCCACCCATGGCGCGCCGGCCGTGCACAACGCGCATCCGCATTTCAGCCACGGCCCGGACGCCGCACCCGGCGAGACCGAGCGCGCCGGGCGTGTCGCGCTGGTGCACAACGGCATCATCGAGAACTACCAGGAGCTGCGTGCCTCACTGCAATCGCGCGGCTATGTGTTCTCCAGCCAGACGGATACCGAAGTCATCGCGCACCTCGTCGACAGTCTCTACGACGGCGACCTGTTCGAGGCGGTGAAGTCCGCCATCGTGCAATTGCATGGCGCGTTCGCCATCGCCGTGATGCACAAGGACGAACCGCATCGTGTCGTCGGCGCGCGTGCCGGTTCACCACTGGTTCTGGGTGTGGGTCAGGGCGAGAACTTTCTGGCAAGCGATGCGATGGCATTGGCGGGTGTGACCGACCAGATCGTCTATTTGCAGGAGGGCGATCTGGTCGATCTGCAGCCGGGCCGATACTGGATCGTCAACCGCGACGGCCAACGCATGGACGACCCGCAGCGCCCGGTGCGCACCGTGCGCGCCCACAGCGGCGCCGCCGAACTGGGGCCGTATCGCCACTACATGCAAAAGGAAATCTTCGAGCAGCCACGCGCCGTGGCCGACACACTCGAGGGTCTGCAAGGCATTGTTCCCGAGTTGTTTGACGGAGTCGACGCCGACGGAAATACCGAGACCGCCGCATGGCGCGTGTTCAAGGAAATCGACAGCGTGCTGATTCTCGCGTGCGGCACCAGCTACTACAGCGGCTGCACCGCCAAGTACTGGATCGAGGCCATCGCGGGCATCCCTTGCAATGTCGAAGTGGCCAGCGAATACCGCTACCGCACGAGCGTTCCCAATCCTCGAACGCTGGTCGTGACGATCAGCCAGTCCGGCGAAACCGCAGACACGCTTGCCGCGCTGCGCCACGCGCAGAGCCTTGGCATGACGCACACGCTCACCGTCTGCAACGTCGCCACCAGCGCCATGGTGCGCGAATGCGAACTGGCCTACATCACGCGCGCCGGCGTGGAGATCGGCGTGGCCTCCACCAAGGCGTTCACCACCCAATTACTGGGATTGTTCCTGCTGACACTCGCACTCGCCCAGTCCAAGGATCGCCTGCCCAGGAGCGTGAGGCGCAGTACCTTGCTTCGATGCGTCACCTGCCGGTGGCATTGCAATCGGTGCTGGCGCTCGAGCCCCAGATCATCAGTTGGGCCGAAGATTTCGCGACCAAGGAAAACGCGTTGTTCCTAGGCCGCGGCATGCACTATCCGATCGCCCTCGAAGGCGCGCTCAAGCTCAAGGAAATCAGCTACATCCACGCCGAAGCCTATCCCGCAGGCGAACTCAAGCACGGCCCGCTGGCGCTGGTCACCAACAGCATGCCGGTGGTGACGGTCGCGCCGCACGATGAACTGCTCGAAAAACTCAAGAGCAACATGCAGGAAGTCCGTGCGCGCGGCGGCGTGCTTTACGTGCTGGCCGACGGCGACTCACATATCGAAAGCGAAGAAGGCATGCACGTGATCCGCATGCCCGAACACTACGGCGCCTTGAGCCCGATCCTGCACGTAGTGCCGCTGCAATTGCTCGCCTATCACACCGCCGTAGCGCGCGGCACAGACGTGGACAAGCCGCGCAATCTGGCGAAGAGTGTGACGGTGGAGTGAGGGGGAGAGGGCAGACACGCTCGCCACGTACCTCTTTCCAATTGCCAGACCAAAGGGCCTGGTTTGTGCGGCGTCTCCACGGCGCCGCATTTGTTTGGCGGCCAAACCGCCTTGGGCGACATTGATGCTTTGTTCTCGCACATCGACGAGCGCGTCTGAATTCAAGCATCGACACGATCACACGAGGGGCTCATTGAGCGAGATGCGGGCGCCGAGGCCACGGCGGAACCACCGAGCCTGCTGGCGCATCAACATCCCGCTCGAAATTGCATATTGCAGCAACTACCTTGGTTGCCTGAATTCGCGGTGACAGGCAAGAACCCGCGATTGGGTATATCCCTTTGCATTACGCGACAAATGCAATCAAATAATTCAGTTCGATTTTGAGGTGAGTTGATTTATATTAAAAATTCCATAACTTCGCGTAACCAGTTCTTATGGCGATACTCTGGTGACGATTGTGGAAATTCGTTTCTGAAATTCAATCTGCAGACCCAGCACTATAATTCGTGCCGTCCGCTTTGTAGCGGCAGCGTTCGATATTTCATAGTTTCTGCTTTTCATGCAGTTGGAATATTTTGAATTATCGGTTGGGCATATATCTGCTATAAATGCCATATCAATCGAATGCCGGTTGTTAATGTGGTCGAAAGAATTTGACCAGACCCGACTACAAACAGTTAATTATCTGACGGTGAAAATATTTTTCGGAGAGCGATTGATTTTCTTGTTTGCATTGCTGCTCTTGGTTGGAGAATCAATTGGTGATCGATTTCACCTTGGCGAGCACTAGCGATAATCATTCGTGTCGCCAGTCTTAGTCCAAGGCAAATTGTTTGTTAACCAATGTTAACTGATTCGGAAATATGTCAATGATTCTTAGCCATTCCTTTGGTTACTCCAAGGCTTGAGATTTGTCAGTCGTTCAGGAATGGGTCTGGTTAATCTGTGTACGTTCCTGCATTCGCGGTATGGAATGTTTGAAATTAATCCCAGTTGAGTTGATCGAATTTCCTCTTTAAGCGAGCGGGGAGGCTTGGCACAGGCCGGAGTTCGCAGTTTGATTCACCCAATCGTTTTTGCTACGCCGAATTTTCGGCAAATAAGCACGTCTATTTAAATTTCCTAAATTGAGTATATCTATGTCTTCTTTAGTAGCTAATGTGAAAATCGTCGTCGTTTCCAAAAAGACAGCCGTTTCCAAATCCGATATGCCAGCGGAGTTTCGTTTGTCCGATGCGTCGGTCGTTCAGGTCGGGGTCACGCGCGAGGATGTCGAGGAAATGATTCGCGTCGGCAATGATCTGATACTCAAGCTGCAAAGCGGGGAGGTCATCACGGTTCAAGATTTCTTCGCCCAACTCGGAGGCGATGCGAGCAACCTGGTGCTCAACGACGATCAGGAAGGTCTATGGCTCGTGGATTTCGCATCTGGCGAAGGTCCTGTGGCGTATAGCTACTCCAACCTCCATTCCATAGAGTCCTTGTTGACGGAGGGTGACAACGGCATGCTCCCGCTGGTGCTGGGCTTGGGTGGGGGCGTGGGCGGTCTGGCTGCTGCGGCCTCGGGCTCCGGCGGCTCTGGCGGCTCTGATGGGCCAACGGTCAAACCACCTCCTCCGAACGTTCATCCGGTGAACGGAACCGACGCGATCACCGGCATGGCCGTGCCGGGCTCGACGGTGACCGTGACCTTTCCAGATGGAACAACGGCTAGCGCTGTAGTTGGGGCCGACGGCAAGTTCAAGGTGCCCAATCCCGGATTGCACGATGGTGACAAGGTGTCGGTGACTGCCGCCGACCCGAGCGGGGCATCAGTGAGCCGACGGTAGTGACAGTGGATGCGGTGGCACCTGCCGCGCCGATCCTGGATCTGGTCAACGGTCACGATGCGATCACCGGCCATGCCGAGCCCGGAGCGACGGTGTCGGTGACGTTTCCCGATGGAAGTACTGCCACCACGGTAGCCGGTGCAGATGGCAGCTTTTCCGTGGCGAATCCCGGTCTCGCGGATGGAGACACGATTACAGCGGTTGCAATCGATCAGGCGGGTAACGTCAGCGCCGGCACAATCGCCACGGTGGATGCCGCCGCTCCGGCGGTGCCAACGGTCGATCCGGTGAATGCCAATGATCCCATCACCGGACATGCCGAGCCCGGCTCCACGGTGACGGTGACCTATCCCGACGGCTCAACTGGGACTACCGTGGCGAAACCTGATGGTAGCTTCACGGTACCCAACCCCGGTGATCTCAACCACGAAGACAAGATCACCGTCACGGCTACCGATCCCGCAGGCAACATCAGCGGTGAAGCGACGGTCATCGTGGATGCCGTTGCGCCGGACCTTCCCAGCGTGAATCCGGTCGATCCGAACGAGCCGATTACCGGCAGCGCTGAGCCTGGATCGACCGTGACCGTGATTTTTCCCGACGGCTCGAAAGACACCGCGGTGGCAGGTCCGGACGGCAGTTTCGTCATACCGAACCCCGGCGGGCTCGAGGATGGCGACAAGATCACGGTGACCGCCACCGATCCTGCTGGCAACACCAGCGGCGAAACTACGGTAGAGGTGGATGTGCAGCCCGTAGACACGACACCGCCTAGCGTGCCAGACATCGATCCTGTGAACGCGACCCACCCCATCACCGGCCATGCAGAACCCGGTTCGACCGTGACCGTGACTTATCCGGATGGCTCCAAGGACACCGTGACCGCCGACCCCAGTGGCAGCTTCAGCGTCCCCAACCCCGGTGATCTGGCCGATGGGGACAAGATCACCGTGACCGCAACCGACGCTGCAGGCAACACCAGCGGTGAGGCAATCGCCATCGTCGATGCGCTCGCTCCTGATATTCCGACGATAGAGCCCGTGGGTGCGACTGATCCGATCACGGGTCACGCAGAGCCCGGTTCAACGGTGACCGTGACCTTTCCGGATGAAACAATCACTACCGTCATTGCGGGCGCTGACGGCAGTTTCGAGGTACCCAATCCCGGTAACCTCAAGGATGGTGACATCATCACCGCCACCGCAACCGATGCGGCAGGCAACACAAGCGGGGAAGCGATCGCTACCGTGGATGCAGTCGCTCCCGCTGTTCCCGTCATTGATCCTGTCGGTGCAACTGGCCCGATCACGGGCTACGCAGAACCTGGCTCGACGGTGACCGTGACCTTTCCCGATGAAACAACGTCGACGGTTACCGCGGGTACAGACGGGAGTTTCGCAGTCCCGAATCCGGGCAATCTCAGTGATGGCGACATCGTCACAGCGACCGCAACCGATCCCGCAGGCAACACCAGCGGTGAAGCGATCGTCATCGTCGACGCACTCGCTCCAAACATTCCAACGATAGACCCTGTGGGTGCGACTGATCCGATTACAGGTCACGCCGAGCCTGGATCGACAGTGACGGTGACATTTCCCAATGAAACAACGGCGACAGTCACCGCGGGAACGGATGGCCGTTTTGAAGTGCCAAATCCCGGCAACCTGAACGATGGCGACATCATCACGGCAACGGCAACAGATCCCGCAGGCAATACCAGCGGCGAAGCGACGGCTACCGTCGACGCAATCGCGCCCGCTGTTCCGACCATTGATCCTGTGGGGGCAACTGATCCGATCACAGGCCATGCCGAGCCTGGCTCAACCGTGACCGTGACCTTCCCGGATGAAACAATCACTACGGTCACTGCAGGATCAGACGGCAGCTTCGAGGTTCCAAATCCGGGCAACCTTAACGATGGCGACATCATCACGGCAACTGCAACTGATGCTGCAGGTAACACCAGTGGTGAAGGGACAGCCATCGTCGATGCAGTCGCGCCCACTATTCCGACCATTGATCCTGTCGGCGCAACCGATCCGATCACGGGCCATGCTGAACCTGGCTCAACGGTCACAGTGACCTTCCCGGACGAAACAACAGCTACGGTCACAGCGGGCACTGACGGCAGTTTCGAGGTTCCAAACCCGGGCAACCTCAACGATGGCGACGTGATCACAGCCACCGCCACTGATCCCGCGGGCAACACCAGTGGCGAAGCGACGGCTACCGTCGATGCAATTGCGCCCAGTGTTCCAACCATTGATCCTGTCGGTGCAACGGATCCGATCACGGGCCATGCCGAGCCTGGCTCAACGGTCACAGTGACCTTCCCGGACGAAACAACAGCTACGGTCACAGCGGGCAATGACGGCAGCTTCGAGGTTCCAAACCCGGGCAACCTCAACGACGGCGACATACTCACGGCAACTGCAACTGATGCTGCAGGTAACACGAGCGGCGAAGGGACAGCCATCGTCGACGCAGTCGCGCCCAGCGTTCCGACCATTGATCCTGTCGGAGCTACCGATCCGATCACTGGCCATGCAGAACCTGGCTCAACAGTGACGGTGACGTTTCCCGATGAAACAACCACGACGGTAGTCGCGGGAGCGGACGGCAGTTTTGAATTGCCGAATCCGGGTAATCTTAGCGATGGCGACATCATCACGGCCACCGCAACGGATCCCGCAGGCAATACCAGTGACGAGGTGACGGCTACCGTCGATGCAATCGCGCCCACTGTTCCAACCATTGATCCTGTCGGCGCAACCGATCCGATCACAGGCCATGCCGAGCCTGGCTCATCCGTGACCGTGACCTTCCCGGATGAAACAATTACTACGGTTACTGCAGGACCAGACGGCAGCTTCGAGGTCCCAAATCCGGGCAACCTTAACGACGGCGACGTGATCACGGCAACTGCAACCGATGCCGCAGGTAACACGAGCGGCGAAGGGACTGCCGTCGTCGATGCGCTCGCTCCGGACATTCCGACGATTGATCCTGTCGGGGCAACCGATCCGATCACAGGCCATGCCGAACCTGGCTCAACCGTGACCGTGACCTTCCCGGATGAAACAATCACTGCGGTCACTGCAGGACCAGACGGCAGCTTCGAGGTCCCAAATCCGGGCAACCTTAACGACGGCGACGTGATCACGGCAACCGCTACCGATGCTGCAGGTAACACGAGCGGCGAAGGGACTGCCATCGTTGATGCAGTCGCGCCCAGTGTTCCGACCATTGATCCTGTCGGTCCCACCAATCCCATCACAGGCCATGCAGAACCTGGCTCAACAGTGACGGTGACGTTTGCCGATGAAACGACCACAACGGTAGTTGCGGGAGCGGACGGCAGTTTTGAATTGCCGAATCCTGGCAATCTCAACGATGGCGACATCATCACGGCGACCGCAACGGATCCCGCAGGTAATACCAGTGGCGAAGCGATGGCTACGGTCGATGCAATTGCGCCCAGTGTTCCAACCATTGATCCTGTCGGTGCAACGGATCCGATCACGGGCCATGCCGAGCCTGGCTCAACGGTCACTGTGACCTTCCCGGACGAAACAACAGCTACGGTCACCGCGGGCACTGACGGCAGCTTCGAGGTTCCAAACCCGGGCAACCTCAACGATGGCGACGTGATCACAGCCACCGCCACTGATCCTGCAGGTAACACCAGTGGTGAAGCGACGGTCAACGTCGATGCAATTGCGCCCACTATTCCGACCATTGACCCCGTCGGAGCGACCAATCCGATCACAGGCCATGCCGAGCCTGGCTCAAAGGTCACCGTGACCTTTCCCGATGAAACAACAGCCATGGTCACTGCAGGGTCAGACGGAAGCTTCGAGGTTTCAAACCCGGGCAACCTTAACGACGGCGACATAGTCACGGCAACTGCCACTGATGCTGCAGGTAACACGAGCGGCGAAGGGACTGCCATCGTCGACGCGCTTGCTCCGAACATTCCGACCATTGACCCTGTGGGTGCGACCAATCCAATCACCGGTCACGCCGAACCGGGCTCGATGGTGACGGTGACTTTCCCTGATGGCACAACGGCAGCAGTCACCGCAGGAACAGACGGTAGTTTTGAAGTACCGAATCCGGGCAATCTCAACGACGGTGACCTCATCACTGCAACCGCAACCGATGCCGCAGGTAACACGAGTGGCGAAGCAACAGCTACCGTCGATGCAATCGCGCCCACTATTCCGACCATTGATCCCGTCGGAGCGACCAATCCGATCACCGGTCATGCAGAACCTGGCTCGACAGTGCTGGTGACTTTCCCCGATGCAACTACGGCTACGGTCACTGCAGGAACAGACGGCAGCTTCCAAGTGGCGAACCCGGGTAACCTCAATAACGAAGACGTCATTACCGTCACTGCAACCGATACTGCAGGCAACACCAGCGGCGAAGGGTCGGCCATCGTCGATGCGCTCGCTCCGAACGTCCCGACCATTGATCCTGTCGGAGCGTCTAACCCGATCACCGGTCATGCAGAACCTGGCTCGACGGTGTTGGTGACCTTCCCCGATGAAACTACGGCTACGGTCACTGCAGGAACAGACGGCAGCTTCCAAGTGGCGAACCCGGGTAGTCTCAATGATGGAGACGTCATCACCGTCACCGCAACCGATGCTGCGGGCAACACCAGCGGCGAAGGGTCCGCAATCGTCGATGCGCTCGCTCCGACCATTCCGACCATTGATCCTGTGGGTGCGACCAATCCCATCACTGGCCACGCGGAACCTGGTTCAACGGTGACGGTGACGTTCCCCGACGAAACAACCGCCACGGTCACTGCTGGAGCAGATGGCAGCTTTGAGGTCCCAAATCCGGGCAACCTGAATGACGGCAACGTCATTACCGCGACTGCAACTGATTCAGCGGGCAACACCAGTGGCGAAGCAACGACTATCGTCGATGCCTTGGCACCCACGCTCTTGATTACCGACGACGTCGCTGGCATTGTCGGCAAGGATGGCGTTGTCACCTTCACTTTTACGTTCAGCGAGGCGGTGGAGGGATTCGATGCGAGCGATATCGCGATTCAAGGCGGCATCGCCGGACAGTTCACCCAAGTGTCTCCAACTGTCTACACGCTGCAGGTGACGCCACCGGTCGGCGCAACGGGCATCATTTCGATCAGCGTTGCCGCAGCAGCGGCTCATGATCTTGCGGGCAACCCCACTGCGGCGGCCAATGCTGAGCAAGCATTCGACACAGAGCCGCCACCTGCAGGCAGCCTCACAAGCCTTGCTCTGATGGACAACGAAGGGGCGGTCACTGGCCCGATTGGATGGGGCAGCACGACGGACGATGCCACGCCCACCTACACCGGCATCGCTGCCGAAGGCGTGACGAAGGTGGAGTTGCTGGACCACGGCGTGGTGATCGGCACGGCTGTCGTGAACCCGGATGGCACGTTCAGCGTGTCGCCGGACAACGCGATCAGTGGCCGGGATCACATCTTCACGCTGCGGCCGGTGGATGCGGCTGGCAACATCGGCTCGGAGACGGGTGAGATCGGCTTCATGTTCGATGGAGTGGCGCCTGCTGCGCCGGCCATCACGGGCGTGCAGGACAACGAAGGCACGATCACGGGTGCGATCCCCAAGGACGGAGTGACCGATGATGCCACCCCGGTGGTCAGCGGCAGCGGCACGCCCGGCACCATCGTGACCATCTACGACGGCGCGAGGGAAGTGGGCAGCACCACGGTGCAGCCCGACGGTAAATGGAGCGTGGAGGTGAGCGCGCTTGGTGATGGCGATCACGTCCTCACGGCGACCACCACCAATGCGGCGGGCGTGGAGAGCGCGCACACGGGCGGCTACCCGCTCACGGTGGATACCGTGGCACCTGACGCACCTGAAACCGTGCATGCCACGGACAACGTGAATAACGCAGGCGGTGCGGTCATTGCGATCACGCAGGGCGACACCACCGACGATGCCACCCCCACGCTGAGCGGCAGCGGCACGGCGGGCGAGACCATCACGATCCTGGACAACGGCGTGAAGATCGGTGAGACGACGGTGCAGCCGGACGGCACCTGGAGCTTCACCCCGGCCACGGGCCTGGGCGAGGGAGCGCACAGCATCACCACGACCGCCACCGACGCGGCGGGCAACACCAGCAACGCGAGTGCGCCGCTGGACTTCACGGTGGACACGAGCGCACTGGAGCTCACGATCACCCGCGTGGAGGACAACGCGCAGGCGGCGCTGGAGCTGATCGCCGATGGAGGACTCACCAACGACGCCACCCCCACGTTCGTGGGCACGGCGACGGCGGGCGCCAGCGTTGCGATCTATGACGGCGCAACCCTGGTGGGCACGACCACGGCGGACGCGGCAGGCCACTGGAGCATCACGCTCGCAGACCAGACCGACGGCCAGCACACCTATAGCGTGCAGGCAACGAACGCGGCCAACCACACGGTGACGCAGGACTACACGGTCACGGTGGACACGACCGCCTCGCCGGCCCCCGTCATCGGCAAGGGCATTGATGACGTGGGCGACAGGCAGGGCAACCTGGCGAGCGGGGATGTCACGGACGACACGACGCCGACGCTGATCGGCACGGGCACGGCAGGCGAGCGGGTGAACATCTATGTGGACGGCCTGCTTGTGGGAAAGACGAACGTGCGCGCCGACGGCACCTGGTCGTACACACTGGACGAGACGCACCAGCTCACCTCGGATGGCGAACACATCTTCACAGCCACCACGGTGGATGCGGCAGGCAACGAGAGCGCAGCAAGCGCGCCCTTCAGCGTGCAGCTGGACACCACGGCACCGGACATGAGCAACGTGGTCATCCACGTAGACCCGGTGACGGCCGACGGGGTGGTGAACGCGGTCGAAGCGCAGGGCATGGTCACCTTGACGGGCACGATCACGGGTGTCCCGGCGGACGCTGCAAGCACCACGGTGGTGGTGAGCCTGAACGGCAACCACTACACGGCCACGTTGAACGGCACGGGCTGGAGCGTGCAGGTGCAGGGCTCGGAGCTTGTGGCCGATGCTGACCGCACGCTGCAAGTCACCGCCACACTGACCGATGCAGCGGGCAACCCGGCTGACAAGACGACCAATCAAGGCTATACGGTGGCTGCTGCGGCACCGGCAGACGGCTGCCTCACAAACCTTTCGCTGATGGACGACGAAGGGGCGGTCACTGGCCCGATTGGATGGGGCAGCACGACGGACGATGCCACGCCCACCTACACCGGCATCGCTGCCGAAGGCGTGACGAAGGTGGAGTTGCTGGACCACGGCGTGGTGATCGGCACGGCTGTCGTGAACCCGGACGGCACGTTCAGCGTGTCGCCGGACAACGCGATCAGTGGCCGGGACCACATCTTCACGCTGCGGCCGGTGGATGCGGCTGGCAACATTGGCTCGGAGACGGGTGAGATCGGCTTCATGTTCGATGGAGTGGCGCCTGCTGCGCCGGCCATCACGGGCGTGCAGGACAACGAAGGCACGATCACGGGTGCGATCCCCAAGGACGGAGTGACCGATGATGCCACCCCGGTGGTCAGCGGCAGCGGCACGCCCGGCACCATCGTGACCATCTACGACGGCGCGAGGGAAGTGGGCAGCACCACGGTGCAGCCCGACGGTAAATGGAGCGTGGAGTTGAGCGCGCTGGGTGATGGCGATCACGTCCTCACGGCGACCACCACCAATGCGGCGGGCGTGGAGAGCGCGCACACGGGCGGCTACCCGCTCACCGTGGACACCGTGGCACCTGACGCACCTGAAACCGTGCATGCCACGGACAACGTGAACAACGCAGGCGGTGCGGTCATTGCGATCACGCAGGGCGACACCACCGACGATGCCACCCCCACGCTGAGCGGCAGTGGCACGGCGGGCGAGACCATCACGATCCTGGACAACGGCGTGAAGATCGGTGAGACGACGGTGCAGCCGGGCGGCACCTGGAGCTTCACCCCGGCCACGGGCCTGGGCGAGGGAGCGCACAGCATCACCACGACCGCGACCGACGCGGCGGGCAACACCAGCAACGCGAGTGCGCCGCTGGACTTCACGGTGGACACGAGCGCACTGGAGCTCACGATCACCCGCGTGGAGGACAACGCGCAGGCGGCGCTGGAGCTGATTGCCGATGGAGGACTCACCAACGACGCCACCCCCACGTTCGTGGGCACGGCGACGGCGGGCGCCAGCGTTGCGATCTATGACGGCGCAACCCTGGTGGGCACGACCACGGCGGACGCGGCAGGCCACTGGAGCATCACGCTCGCAGACCAGAGCGACGGCCAGCACACCTATAGCGTGCAGGCAACGAACGCGGCCAACCACACGGTGACGCAGGACTATACGGTCACGGTGGACACGACCGCCTCGCCGGCCCCCGTCATCGGCAAGGGCATTGATGACGTGGGCGACAGGCAGGGCAACCTAGCGAGCGGGGATGTCACGGACGACACGACGCCGACGCTGATCGGCACGGGCACGGCAGGCGAGCGGGTGAACATCTATGTGGACGGCCTGCTTGTGGGCAAGACGAACGTGCGCCCCGACGGCACCTGGTCGTACACACTGGACGAGGCACACCAGCTCACCTCGGATGGCGAACACGTCTTCACAGCCACCACGGTGGATGCGGCAGGCAACGAGAGCGCAGCAAGCGCGCCCTTCAGCGTGCAGCTGGACACCACGGCACCGGACATGAGCAACGTGGTCATCCACGTGGACCCGGTGACGGCGGACGGGGTGGTGAACGCGGTCGAGGCGCAGGGCATGGTCACCTTGACGGGCACGATCACGGGTGTTCCGGCGGACGCTGCAAGCACCACGGTGGTGGTGAGCCTGAACGGCAACCACTACACGGCCACGTTGAACGGCACGGGCTGGAGCGTGCAGGTGCAGGGCTCGGAGCTTGTGGCCGATGCTGACCGCACGCTGCAAGTCACCGCCACACTGACCGATGCGGCGGGCAACCCGGCCGACAAGACGACCAATCAAGGCTATGCGGTCGACACCGACGCCCCGGCTGGAAATAGCTTGAGCGGCGTGCTGCTGTGGGATGACTACGGCGCTGTGACGGGCGAGATCAAGACCGGAGGACAGACTGATGACGGCAAGCCCACCTTCAGCGGAAAGGCAGACCCTTCAGACGTCTCGACCGTGCGAGTGTTCGACAACGGAGTGATGATCGGAGTGGCCGATGTGCGTGCCGACGGCACTTGGAGCTTTGAGCCGAGCCTGCCATTGTCAGTTGGGCCACACAGTTGGCAAGCACAGCCGGTGGATGCGGCTGGCAACCTGGGACCGCTTGGTACACCGATCCATTTCGATTTGCTCGCCGTCCCGGCAGCACCCATCATCGTGAAGGTGATGGATGACGTGGGAGCTGTTCAGGGCATTGTCCAACCTGGAGCCAAGACCGACGACACCACGCCGACTCTGAGCGGGACGGGGACACCCGGCACTGTCATTTCGATCTACGACAACGGAACGAAGGTGGGAACAACGACGATCACCAACAGCGACGGTACATGGAGCCTGACGGTTGGCCCATTCATGACGATAGCCGGCGTCGAAAGTATTCACAATTTCACTGCGACGGCGACAGATGGAGCGGGGCAGGAAAGTGCAGCCTCGAATCTTTACCCGATCAGTCTCCTGATAATACCGGTGCCCGATGCGCCGCATATCGACTTCATATATGACGATGTGGGAATACTGCAAGGCATCATTCCCAACGGTGGGATCACCAATGACGCCAAACCATACATCTCCGGTCATGCGGGCGCAGGCGATACCGTGCGGATATATGACAATGGCAAGCTGATCGGCAGTGCGGTGGCCGGCGCCGATGGTGTCTGGAGCTACCAGGTAGCGACCGCAATAGTGGGGGAGGGCAACCATTCGTTGACGGCTGTTGCCGTGAACTCATTCGGTATTACGAGTGAAACAAGTAGCCCATATCTATACACTCTGGATACCATACCCCTTGACGTCACGAGTGTTCTCTACACGACACCCATGGTTACGAGCGATAACTATATCCACGCCTACGAAGCGACTGGAAATATCACCATAGACACCCGGATAACAGGTGTTCCTGCAGGGGGATTTGTGTATGCAATCAGGGTCGTTATGAATGGTGTGACCTACGAAAGCAAGGACAACCATGGCAACGGAGACTGGAGCATTACGATTCCAGCGAGTGCTTTCATCGCAAATACGAGTCACCGATATGAATTTGCTGTACTGGTTGCTGATGCCGCAGGGAATGGGGCATGGTGGGGTGTCCCTAACTACACATACGGCGTTCAACCTGGCTTGACAGCTTTGGCAATGCCATTGGTTGATCCGCTGTCACAAGCGGAGGTTGTCGGTGTTGAAGATCCGCAGCATCTGACGAGCGCTGCGCGAACTGGCACGGAACTGGCTGCGCCGCTGAAATGGATGGGCGCGGTGGACGACGTCACGTCCGTCGCTCCTGGAAATGCGCGTGACAGTGCAACGGCGATCCCGAGCCCCGAGCGGCATGCCGATGGCGCGAACATGGAGCCTGATTCGCATATTGCAACGCGGCCTGCGACCTCGCCTGATGTCGGTGGCAATGCGGCGAACGATCAACTGGTCAGTCATGTGGGCAACGAAGTCTTCCAAGTTCATCCTGACAGTCGCAGCACTCTGATGTTCAAGTTGCTGTCGGCCAGCGACGGGACCGGCGGCAACGGCAGCGACACGGTGAACGGCTTCAGGGTTGGCGACTGGGAGGCGTCGTCGATGGCTGACCGCATCGACGTGAGTGACCTGCTGGTCGGCTACACGCCCACCGTGAATGGCAAGTTTGCCGCACAGTACGTCAACGGCGAGGCGAGCATCAATGCGGGAGACAACATTGCCCAGTACCTTTCGGTCACGCATTCCGGTGGCAACACCGTCGTGAGCATCGACCGGGATGGCGCGGGCGATGCGTTCTCTCCGACCGCTCTCGTCACGTTGACGGGTGTGCATACCGATCTCGCAACCTTGCTCGCGAACCATCAGATTTCTCTGGTCTGATGAATAAAGGGTTGGGTCTTGCGTCAGCGCAAGACCCAACTTTTCATACTCCTAAATCATTAGAGTCTGTTCACCCAACCCACGGGGTCGCGCAAGCCCGGAGGGCTGCGCAGTCTTGGGCGGTCTGCGGCGTTGCAGTCTCTCGCAAGGTACCTACCTTGCTTCGAGCCCGCGCCTTGCATCCCATCCCGTCCCAAGACTGCACAACGCGATTCCCGCGCGTTGGGAGAACAGGCCCTGGTTCATTTCAACGCACCTTCTGCGATTTGGCGGAAGGTGCGTTTTGTCTATGCCGATTTGCTGTGCGAGTAACGGTGCGTGTTTGAGTGAATTCAATGACGGCGGGTTCTCGGCAGTTCTGAATTCTTCCTGCGGTAATCCGTTTTCATTGGGTCACTGGATTCCGTAGAAACCGCGCAGGTGACGGCTTCCCACCCATGACTTGTTGGTGCTTTTGAAAGCGACCCAGTTGCTTCTCTCCAGATCCCAGAGGTCTTCCGGGAATTCAAACAAAGCCAGTCCTGCACGAAATCGTGCGGTCTCTTGGATAGCAAATCCTTGCAGTAGCCATGGCGATCACAGCCGCGTGCGCCATGCAACCCGCCTCGATCCGCAATGGCAGCAGGCGGTCTTTGGAGCGAGTTTTTTGAGGTTAGGGAAATCAAATTGGAAAATATGAATGCGCGGTGTCGTCCGTCGCGTTGGAGTAAGGCGGTTGGCATATTGTTCGTGGTGACTCAGGGTTTGGCTCAGGCGCAGCAACAAGCGGCTGGACAGACGACACCGCCAGGTGCCATCGGCCGCATGACCAACGCACCCGAGAGCGAAGGCGGCGTTCCGGCATCGAGTTCACCCGTCACGGCCGAGAACAAACGGTTGGCTCCGTCTCGCCTCGCGTCCGAGGTGGATGCGCCTGCGCCGCGCGTTCTGGCCAAGGACGGCGCTCCCGCTGGTGTGCTTTCCATGGCGCGTGCCGTGCAACTGGCGGTGCAGCAACACCCCTCCATAACCGATGCGGTTTCCACGCTGGCGCAACATGCGGCGGGCGTGGACTACGCCAAGGCCGGCTACTACCCTCAGGTGCGCGTCGGCATGGGCACAGGCACGAGCAACTCCAGCAGTCTCGGTGCGAGCAGCCTTATTGCCTCGGTGTCCGCCTCGCAGATGCTCTACGACTTTGGCAAGGTCGACAGCCAGGTCGGGCGCAGTCAGGCATTGGTGAGGCGTCAACAGGCGGTGGTGCTCAAACAGATCGATGTGATTTCGCGTGGCACTGCGGAGGCGGCTTTGATGGTGCATCGTTACCAGGCGTTGACCGACATCGCGCAGGGGCAGGTCAGCGCGGTGGAAAAGGTGCTTGAACTTGCCGAACTCCGCGCCAACGCCGGCCTTAGCACCAAGGCCGATCCGATTCAGGCGCGGGCGCGCTCGCAGGGCGCTCGGGCCTATCTCGGCCAGATGTCCTCCGAACTGGCGCAGTGGCGGCAAAGGCTGCGAACGTTTGTGGGAGAGGTGGGAACGCGCCAGGTGGAGGTGCTTCCAGGACTTGAGCACGAGACCCTGTGGGCGAGCGCCACTCCCGAGTTCCAGCTCCTTCCGGACGTCATCATCGTGCAGGCCGAGCGCCAGGCTGCGAAGGCGCAGTTGGCGGCGACGCGCGCCGCCAAGCTGCCGACCATCACGCTCGACGCCACGGGAAACAAGGCGGTGAAGGGGGTCAATCCCAGCACCAATGAGCGCCATGGCGTGCACCATTCGCTGCAGTTGAATTTCTCGGTGCCGTTGTACCAAGGCGGCGCGAACGACGCCCAGATCAAGGCTGCTGCTGCCGAAGAAGCGGCCACGCGCGAGCGCATCGAGACCGTTCTCTTGCAGGCTGGCGATCAATCACGTGCGTGGCGTGAGTTGGCGGTGGGCGCGCAGGCGCGGCTTGCCGATGTGGAGTACCGAAGGCAAAGCATTCTTTCGGTGCGCGACCTGTATCGCGAGCAATACCAGTTGGGCACGCGCTCCATCCTCGATCTGCTCAACGCGGAGCAGGAAATCCATCAGGCCGAGGCCGACGAGCAGGCGCTGCTTCACGACCTCTGGCAATACCGGCTCGAGTATGTCTCCGCCACGGGGCGGTTGCGTGAATTCTTTGGCCTGAACAACAAGATCGTGCAGGGCATGGAGTTGCTTCCGTGAGTTTGCAGCCGATGACCATGCACGACCTGTCGCCGGTGCATTTCTACAAGACCACATGGTGCGCAGCGCGCTCGGCGAACGCCCCAGGAGTTGATCACAGATGGATTTACCTCAACAGTACGCTGCGTGGCTTGACGCCATGCTGACGGTCGGCCGCCACTACGGCATCGGGGCTTCGGCCGAGAACGCCCGTGCCGCGCTCGCGTGGGAGCGTGGCACGCCGCTCGACACGCTGCTCGAAATCATGGCCCGCCAGATGGGGTTGCGTCTTCGGCTGTCCGGCTTTGACCCATCGCTGCTCGATGCGTGGCGACTGCCGGTCGTCGTGGAGTTTGTCGATGGCCGGGTGGGTGTGATCAGCACGGTCGATGCCCAGAACCAGGTAGGCATTGCGTTCAGCGGAGAGCACGGCGCGCAAACTGCGATGGATGGCGCTGAGCTCAAGAAGCTGGTGGTGCGCGCGGCCATGCTGCGCCCGCTTGCCGAAGTGCCCGACGCACGGGTTGACGAGTACATCAAGCCGTGGAAACCAAGCTGGTTCTGGCGGGTAGCGCTCAAGGACTGGCATCGCTATGGCGAGGTGGTGCTTGCCTCGCTCGTTGCCAACCTGCTCGCGCTGTCGGGAATGATGTTCTCGATGCAGGTGTACGACCGCGTCGTGCCCTCGCAATCGGAGTCCACGCTGTGGGTGCTGTTCGGCGGCGTGATGCTGGCCATCGCGTTTGAGTTCGTCATGCGACTGTGCCGTACCTACATCATCGACGTCCTTGGCAAGCGCGCCGATCTGCAGATTTCCGACGTGGTCTTCGGTCGGGCGCTGCGGCTGCGCTATGACGCGAGGCCAAAATCCACGGGCAGCTTCATTGCGCAGGTCCGGGAGATCGATCAGGTGCGTGAACTGTTCACATCGACGACCATCGGCGCGGCTGCCGATCTCCCATTCTTCTTCTTGTTTCTTGGAGTGCTCTGGCTGATCGGCGGCTCACTCGTCTGGATTCCGCTGGCCGCACTGCCGCTATTGCTTTTGCCCGGGCTGCTCGCGCAGCGACCACTGGCCAGACTTGCGAACGCCGGCATGCGCGAATCCGCGCTGCGCAACGCGATGCTGGTGGAGGCGGTGCAGGGCATCGACGACATCAAGACGCTGCGCGCGGAGCCGCGATTCCAGAATCGCTGGAACCACGTGAACATGGTGTCCGCCGACATCGGCATGCGCCAGCGCTTTTTGACTAACATGCTCATGACCTGGACCCAGGAAATCCAGGGCGTCGTGTATGCCGTGGTGCTTCTCGTGGGTTGCTATCTCGTGATGAAGGGCGAGATGACGACGGGCGCGCTGGTTGGCAGTTCGATCCTGTCCTCGCGCATGATCTCGCCGATGGCTCAGATCGCCAGCCTGCTGGCGCGCTGGCAGCAGGCCAAGGTGGCGCGCGACGGGCTGAACAAGCTCATGGAACGCCCGGTCGATGTGCCTGAGGACAGCCGCCGCGTGCACGTGCCGTTTGTGCAGGGCGCATATCGCACGATGGGCGTGCGCTTTCAGTACTCCGAGGAAGCCATGCGCGCCGCGCTCGAGTTGCCCAGCCTGCGCATCAAGCCCGGCGAGAAGATCGCGGTGCTGGGCCGCATGGGTGCCGGAAAATCCACGCTGCTGCAACTCCTCGCCGGCATGTACAAACCCAACGCTGGCACGGTGAGCCTCGACGGTCGGGATCTGTCATTGATCGACCCACAGGACGTTCGCCGCGACGTTGGCCTGCTGGCGCAGAACGCCAATCTTTTCTACGGCACGATCCGCGAGAACCTGATGCTGGGTCGGCCCATGGCTAGCGACGGCGAGTTGATCGAGGCACTGCGCATGTCGGGTGGTCTGGCGCTGGTTCAGGGGCGTGCGGAAGGGCTTGACGAGCAGATCCACGAAGGCGGGCTGGGCCTCTCCGGGGCCAGCGTCAGGCCCTGCTGCTCGCGCGCACCATCGTGCGTCAGCCGTCGGTGCTGCTGCTCGACGAGCCGACCGCGCATTTCGACGAGGTGACCGAGCATCAGGTCATCGACACGCTCACGCCCTGGCTTGCGCCGCGCACGCTGATCGTGGCGACGCACCGCATGCAGGTGTTGCAGTGGGTGGATCGCATCATCGTTCTCGACAACGGCCGCGTGGTGATGGACGGCCCGAAGAAGCACGTACTGGGGGAACTGGCAAATGGCAAGGCATGACGCGGTGAATGCGAACGAACGTACCGATCCGGCGCTTGGCGACACGCAGGTGCCGGTGGCCGGGCAGGCGGCAGAAACTTCCATGGCGCCCACGGCCTTGCCAAAGCCGGTGCTGAATGTCCAGCAGGTGAGCGTCGGCGGCGCCAGGCGCGCCACGGGTGGCTCCCGAATGCCCAAGCCCAAGCCGTTGCCCGTGAACTCGCCGGGCAAGGGTGTGGGCCTGCCATTCCCGTTCCTGATCGTGTGGATCGTCGCGTTGCTTCTGCTGGCATTCGGAGCGTGGGCGACGCTCTTCGAACTCTCCGAAGTGTCCACTGGCGTCGGCAAGGTGGTCCCGTCTTCACGCGAACAGATCATCCAGTCGCTCGAAGGCGGGATTCTCGTGGAACTCAAGGTGAAGGAGGGCGACATCGTGAACGCCGGCGACGTGCTGGCCCAACTCGATCGCACCCGAAGCGAGGCCACCGTGCAGGAAAGCCTCGTGCGCATGCGCGCGGCGCAGGCGACCTCGGCGCGTCTCTACGCCGAGGTGAACGACACACCGCTCAAGTTTCCCGACGATGTTCGCAGCGATGCCGATCTGGTGCGAACCGAAACCGCGCTCTACAGTTCGCGGCGCGATGCACTCGCGGGCACTGTCTCGGGCCTTCAGGAGGCTCTGATGCTGGTGCGCAAGGAATTGTCGCTGACCGAACCGCTGGTGCAGCGCGGCGCGGCGAGTGATGTGGAAGTTCTGCGCCTCAAACGCCAGGCCAACGATCTGGTGACGCGCATTGCCGAAGCGCGCAGCCAATACCTGGTGAAGGCGCGGGAGGAACTGGCCAAGGCCAATGCGGAAATCGAATCGCTGCGGCAGGTGACGCGCGGGCGTGCAGACGCGCTGACCCGCCTGACCTTCACATCGCCCGTGCGCGGCGTGGTCAAGGACATCGCGATCACGACGGTCGGCGGCGTGATTCCCCCGAATGGCAAGCTCATGGAGATTGTTCCGCTCGACGAGAAGCTGCTGATCGAGGCGCGCATATCGCCGCGCGACGTGGCCTTCATCCGCCCGGGACAGTCGGCAACGGTAAAGGTCACGGCATACGACTACGCGATCTACGGCGGCCTGCCCGCCAAGGTGGTGACGATTTCGCCGGACACCATCCAGGATGACGTGAAGCGCGACCAGTACTACTACCGCGTGTTTCTGCGCACCGAGGCGGATCACCTCAAACGGGATGACAAGGTATTCCCGATCAGTCCGGGGATGATTGCGTCGGTGGAAATTCTTACCGGCAGCAAGACGGTCATGCAATATTTGATCAAGCCGTTCAACAAGGGACGCGAGGCCTTGCGGGAGCGGTGACTGGAGCTGCGTGGTGCCCGTGTGTCGCTCCTGCCACCGCAGGAGCGCTCAACGTTCGCTGGAAAGCGATGCCTCAACCCGATCCAGCACCGATTCCAGCTCGTCGATGCCGAACGGCTTGACGAGCGTGCGGACATTGCGGCCGCCGAGTTCGCCGATTTCCCGATCCAGTTGGTAGCCGCTGCAAACGATGATCTGGCGTGCCGCATCGGCGCTCAGCAGGCGCGCACTGAACTCCAGCCCCGACATGCCCGGCAGCGTGACATCGGTGATCACCAGATCGAAGGGCTCGCTGGCATCAAGGGCGAGTGCGTCCTCGGCGTTGACGCACGCGGACACAAGCCGCCCTTCGCTCTGCAGCAGCATGGTGATGGACTCTCTGAGCTGTTGATTGTCTTCAACGTATAGAACGCGCACGCCACTCCTTGTGCAAATAATGAAAAAAGATGAATGCAGACTTCAATGGTCATCGTGCCATTGGAAGATTCCCACGCCACGTGACCACAGGCCGCGTGCTATGGGTTGATCCCGGCTCAAAATCCTAGCGCATATTGCTCAACCATAACCCCTGGCCTCCATAGCCCTACCTGAAATGGGGAGACATCAGGGCTTTTCGAGTCGTCATGCCGCCTTGCGCATGGTGATGTTGTAGCGAAAGCCCGGCGCTTGCTGCGATCCGCCCTGGGCCACGGGTCGCACGCCGTGAAAGCGCAGACGATCCACGCCGCCCCAAATCAGCACGTCTCCATGTTCGAGAGGAATTGTGCGATAGGGATCGGAGCGCTTGTCACCGCCCCACAGAAAAACAGCCGGCAGGCCCAGGGAAACCGAGACGATGGGTGCGCCGAAATCGCGTTCGTCGCGATCCTGATGAAGCGACAGCCGCGCCCCCGGAGCGTAGCGATTGATCAGGCAGGCATCGGGGTCGCCAGCCGACGCAAAACCGGCAAGCTCTCTGGCGCGCATGGCGAGCCGCAGCCAGCGCTCCGGAATGGCGGGCCACGGTTGGCCCGATTCCGGGTCGGTGGGGGCGTAGCGATAGCCGCGCAGATCGCTGACCCAGCCCAGATCACCACAACTGCTGGTCGCCACCGACATGGCGCGGCCACCCGGCGTGACCATGTGCCGGAAGGGCGCGCATTGCGTGATGGTTTCGATGTCCCGCATCATCGCATCGGCATCCGCCAGTGCCAGGCCTTTCAGCAAAACCGCCTCCTCGCCCAGCCAGAGCGGTGCTCGCTGATGCGGGTCGTCGTCGAAGAGGCTGGCGGTCATGGCTGGTGTTAACCCTAGGGTAGTTGCGCGACTGTACGGGGCGCGCGGTGCTTCGTACCATGCACCCATTGAACCACCAACGCAACGCAATTCAAGGAGATCATCATGGGTGTATCGATCGTGGGCTGGGCGCATCTACCATTTGGCAAGCTGGATGGCTTGTCGCTGCAGGAGTTGATCACCAAGTCGGCAACCGGGGCCCTGCAACACGCGGGCATCGACGGCAGCGCCGTGGATGGGGTCTGGCTGGGCAACCTCAACGGCGGATTTGCGCCCGACATTTTCGCGTCGTCACTTGCGTTGCAGGCAGATCCGGCATTGCGCTGGAAGCCTGCCACGCGCCTTGAAAACGCCTGCGCCTCGGGGTCCGCCGCCGTCTATGCGGCGTGCGACGCAATCGAGTCCGGACGTGCGCGCATCGCGCTCGTGATCGGTGCCGAGAAAATGACGGCAGTGAGCGGCGCGGAAGTCACGCGCATTCTCGGCGACTGCGGTTATTCGGGCGAAGTGCAGCCGGGCGACGGAGGCTTTCCCGGCATCTTCGGCAGCATCGCGCAGGACTACTTTGCGCGCTACGGCGACCACGCGGCGACGCTTGCGCGCATCGCCGCGAAGAACCACGCCAACGGCACGCTCAACCCATGGGCGCACATGCGGCGTGATCTGGGTTTCGAGTTCTGCAACACCGTCTCGGAAAAGAATCCGATGATCGCCGCGCCATTGCGCAAGACGGATTGCTCGCTGGTCTCCGACGGCGCCGCCGCGCTGATTCTGGCCAGTGACGAAGCCATCGCGGACTTCGAGCGCGCCGTGAGTTTTCGCTCGCGCGCACAGGTCAACGACTATCTGCCGATGAAGGGGCGCGACGTGGTGCAGTTCGAAGGCCCGCGCCGTGCGTGGCAGCAGTCGCTGCAACAGGCGGGCTGTGTGGTGAATGATCTGTCGTTTGCCGAGGTCCATGACTGCTTCACGATTGCGGAGCTGCTGACTTACGAGGCCATGGGTCTCGCGGAGACGGGCCAGGGCCACCGCGTGATCGAAGACGGCACGGTGATGCGGGACGGACGCCTGCCGGTGAATGCGTCCGGGGCCTCAAGGCCAAGGGCCATCCGATCGGCGCGACCGGCGTGTCGATGCATGTGCTGTCGGCGATGCAACTGACCGGCGAGGCCGGCGACATCCAGGTGCGCGATCCCAAACTGGGCGCCGTCTTCAACATGGGCGGCTCGGCCGTCGCCAACTATGTGAGCGTCCTGGAGCGCACGCGATGAACATTTCGCAGTTGCTTCATCGAGCAGCACTCGCGCATGGTGAACGTCCTGCCGTGTTTTGCGGCGCAGAGCTGGTATGCGACTACCGCACGCTCGAAGACCGCGTGGCGCGGCTCGCCCGGCACCTGCGGGAGCGCTGCAAGGTGGGCCCGGGCGACCGCGTGGCCATTTTTTCCGCCAACTGCACGCAATATCTGGAGGCCCTGCATGCGATCCATTGGGCGGGTGCAATCTCGGTTCCCGTGAACTACAAATTGCACAGCAAGGAGCTTGCCTACGTTCTCGAGAACTCCGGCGCGCGCGTCGTTTGCGTCTCGGCCCAGTTGCAGTCGGCGGCAATCGAGGCCGGTGCGCACGAAGATGATCTGCTCGTGTTCGGTACTGCTTCATGGCAGGCCTGGAGGAGCGCGGGCGAACGCCTCGCCATGCAGGAAAAGAACGCCGACGAAACGGCATCGCTGTTCTATACCTCGGGCACGACCGGTCGGCCCAAGGGCGTGATGCAGACGCACCGCAACCTGCTCGCTGCCACCATGGCGTATTTCACCGACGTGGACGACGTGCAGGCGCATGACGCGATGGTCTACGCGGCGCCCATGTCGCACGGCGCGGGTCTCTACAACTATGCACACATGCTGCGCGGCGCGAGGCATGTGGTGCCGGTGTCGGGCGGATTCGATCCGGCGGAACTCGTCGGACTGGCGGCCAGCATCGGGCATCTCAGCCTGTTTGCCGCGCCCACCATGGTGCACCGCCTTGTCGATCATGTGCGTCAGGTGCAGGCCGATGTGGGCGGCTTCAAGACGATTGTCTACGGCGGTGGACCCATGTACGTGGAGGACCTGCGCCGCGCGCTCGACACCATGGGCCAGAAGTTCGTGCAGATCTACGGACAGGGCGAGTGCCCGATGACGATCACGGCATTGTCACGCGCGCAGATTGCCGACTCCGCGCACCCGCGCTGGTCCGAGCGCATCGCTTCGGTGGGCCGCGCGCACGCGAATGTCGAAGTGCGCGTGGCCGGCGCGAATGACGTGGCGGTGCCCACCGGCGAGCTTGGCGAAGTCGTCGTGCGTGGTGATCCGGTGATGGCCGGTTACTGGGGCAACGAATCGGCCACGCAGGCCGCGTTGCGCGATGGCTGGCTGCACACGGGCGACATCGGCAGCCTCGATGCGGACGGCTTTCTCACGCTGCGTGACCGCTCCAAGGACGTGATCATCTCCGGCGGCTCCAACATCTATCCGCGCGAAGTGGAGGAGGTGCTGCTGCTGCACCCGCAGATCAGCGAAGTGGCGGTGGTGGGCCAGCGCGATGCGGACTGGGGCGAGGTCGTGATCGCGTTTCTCGTGGCGCGCGATGGCGCCCGGCCCGGCGACGACGAACTCCACACGCTGTGCCTCGACCATATCGCGCGCTTCAAGCGACCCAAGGCATATCGCTTTGTCGATGCCCTGCCCAAGAACAGCTACGGAAAGGTGCTCAAGACCGAGTTGCGCAACCGGCTCGAAATTCAACCCTGCTGAGGCTTGGGCTTCGCGTCAGGACTACGATGCGGACAGATTCAACCCGATGACTGGAGCCATGCGATGACTGCGCCCAAGACCCTGAAGATCGATTTCGTCTCCGACGTTTCCTGCCCGTGGTGTGCCATCGGCCTGCATGCGCTCGAACAGGCGGCCGAGCGCGTCAAGGACCAGGTGCGGCTCGACATGCATTTTCAGCCGTTCGAGCTCAATGCCGACATGGTTCCCGAAGGCGAGGACGTGATCGAACACCTGCAGCGCAAGTATGGCGCTCCGGCCGAGCAGATGCGCCAGAACCAGCGCGCCATCACCGACCGTGGGGCGGACCTGGGCTTCACGTTCAACATGGACAAGCGCCGCCGCGTCTACAACACCTTCGATGCGCATCGGCTGCTGCACTGGATTGACGAACAAGGTTCGAGCGAGCAGCAGCGTGCGCTCAAGCACGCGCTGTTCAGCGCCTATTTCACCGAAGGAGAGAACCCAAGCGATCACGCCGTGCTGCTGCGCATCGTGCGCGAGCAAGGGCTGGACGAGGCGCGCGCGAAGGAGATTCTCGAATCCGACGAGTACGCCCGCGAGGTGCGCGAGCGCGAGGCGTTCTATCACCAGCACGGCATCAACTCGGTGCCCGCCGTGATCATCAACGACCGCCATCTGATTCAGGGCGGACAGCCCGTGGAGGTGTTTGAGCAGGCGCTGCGCAAGCTGGCCGGGCAGGTTTGAGTTTCAAGCACGGAGACAGCGCCATGGACTCTTCACGCATCACGGCGAATCGCCCCCTTGCCTACCAAAGCGGCTTCGGCAACGAGTACGCCAGCGAAGCAGTCGAGGGAGCGTTGCCGGGCGGGCGCAACAGCCCGCAGCGCGCGCCGCTTGAGCTGTATGCCGAGCAGCTTTCGGGCACGGCATTCACTGCGCCGCGTCGCGACAACCGGCGCAGTTGGCTGTACCGCCGTCAGCCGTCGGTGGTGGCGGGGCGGTATGCGCCGTACGCGCAGCCGCACTGGCAGACCGGTGGCGACCGCGACATTGCCGTGCCGCCCGAGCCGATGCGCTGGCACCCTGCGGCGATCCCGGCCGAGGTGGCGGACATCGACTTCATCGACGGCGTGCGCACCATGATGGCCAATGGCGATGCGGACGCGCAGATCGGCGTCGGCGTTCACATGTATGTGGCGGGGCGCTGCATGGAGCGACGCGCGCTCATCAATGCCGATGGCGAGATGCTGATCGTGCCGCAGCAGGGGCGCATCGTCGTCACCACCGAGATGGGCGTGCTCGATGTGAGTCCCGGCGAGATCATTCTGGTGCCGCGTGGCGTGGCGTTCAAGGTGGCGCTGCCCGACGGCGTTTCGCGCGGCTACATCTGCGAGAACTACGGGGCGCAGTTCCGTCTGCCGGAGCTGGGGCCGATTGGCTCGAACGGGCTGGCCAATGCACGGGATTTCATGGCACCCGTCGCCGCGTTCGAACACGAATCGGCAGGTGGCTACGAGCTTGTGAAAAAATTCGGCGGGCGTCTCTGGAGCGCCCCTGCGAAGAGTTCACCGTTCAACGTGGTCGCGTGGCATGGCAACCTCGCGCCGCTCAAATACGACACGGCAAACTTCATGACGATAGGCTCGATCAGCTTCGATCACCCTGACCCGTCGATCTTCACCGTGCTGACCTCGCCGAGCGACACGCCCGGCACGGCCAACTGCGACTTCGTGATCTTTCCGCCGCGCTGGCTGGTGATGGAAGACACCTTCCGCCCACCCTGGTACCACCGCAACGTGATGAGCGAATTCATGGGACTGGTCTACGGCGAATACGACGCCAAGCCCGGCGGTTTCAAGCCCGGCGGCGCGAGCCTGCACAATCTCATGGTGCCGCATGGACCCGATGAAGAGGCCTTCGACAAGGCGTCCCATGCGGCACTCGCGCCGCAGAAGCTCGATCACACGCTGGCCTTCATGTTCGAGAGCCGTTACCGCTTCATTCCCACGCAGGCGGCGCTCGACAGCCCCGAGCTGGATCGGGACTACGCGGAATGCTGGGTCGGGCTCAAGGACCAGTTCGGCGGGCGCTGAACGCGCAGCCGCTTATTTCTTCACCGGGATCGGCGTGGAATGCGCCACCGGCACGGCAGACACCGAGTTCTGCGGCGAACCGTCGATGAGCTTGTCGGAGTAGGTCAGGTACACGAGCGTGTTGCGCTTGGGGTCCACCATGCGCACCACGTTCAGGCGCTTGAAGAGAATCGAGATGCGCTCGCTGAAGACTTCTTCCTTTTGCCGGATGGGCTGAGGAAAGCTGATGGCACCCACCTGATGGCACGAGATCGACGCTTCGGCGCGATCTTCCGCGAGACCGAGCGAACCCTTGACGCCGCCGATGCGGGCACGCGAGACATAGCAACTCACACCCTGCACGGCCGGGTCGTCATACGCCTCGACGATGATGTCGTGGTCGCGTCCGAGCAGCTTGAAGGCGGTGTCCACGGTTCCGATCTTTTCGCCATCGGCGGCGCAGGCTGCAAACGACAGCGATGCCAGCACAATGGCCGACAGCAGGGACCTGCGGATGGAGGCGTGCATGATGGTGTGTCGGTTTCCCTGTTGCGCGCTCATTTGGCTTCGGAGACGCGCTTGTTCAGATGTTCAAGCGCTTCTTCCACCTGATCCACGAGCACGAGGCTCAGATCGCCCGGTTGCAGCCGCTCGAGCGCGTGATCGATGGCGATGAATTCGCCATGGATTTCGGTGCTGTAGGTGGTGCGTGGTGCGCCTTCGAGACCCTGCTTGAGCAGCGCCAGTACCTCGCCGTCTTCACGACCGCGCTGGCAGGCATCCTGATACAGGATCACGTCGTCGAAGTACTGGCCGAGGATGCGTGTCTGCTCGACGATGTCCTGATCGCGACGGTCTCCGGCACCCGAGATCACCACGCTGCGGCGCTTGGCAGGCATGGCCTGAACGGCCTGCGAGAGCGCGCGGATGGCATCGGGGTTGTGGCCGTAGTCGGCGATCACGGTGGCGCCCTTGTACTCCATCACGTTGAAGCGCGCGGGTGCGTTGTCGCTGTCGCTCATGAAGCCCGCGAGGCCGCGGCGGATCGTCTGCCATGGCAAGCCGCAGGCCCACGCGGCACCAATGGAGGCCATCACGTTCTCGACCTGGAAGGTGATCAGGCCGCCGCGCGTGATCGGAATCTCGCGCATCGGAATGCTCTCGCGCCATGAACCTTCGGCGGCCACGATGTTGTCGCCGTCCACGTACACCACACGGTTGCCCTGCGCGCGATGCGTGGCCATGACGGGGTGGTGGCGGTCGGCCGCGAAGAAGATGACCTTGCCGGGGCAGACCGCAGCCATCGCGGCGACCAGCGGATCGGCGGCGTTCAGCACCCCGTATCCCGAAGGAGCCACGTTCTGCACGATCACGCGCTTGAGCACGGCCACGTCTTCCACGGTGGTGATGAAATTCAAGCCGAGGTGATCGCCTTCGCCCACGTTGGTGACGACGGCGACCTGGCAGCGGTCGAAGCCGAGGCCCTCACGCAGAATGCCGCCGCGCGCGCACTCGAGCACCGCCGCATCGGTTTCGGGATGGGCCAGCGCATTGCGCGCGCTGCGCGGGCCGGAGCAGTCTCCGCTGTCGATCTGGCGACCGTTGACGTACACGCCGTCGGTGTTGGTCATGGCGGTGCGCCAACCGTGCGATGTGAACAGATGCGCAATCACGCGGGTGGTGGTGGTCTTGCCGTTGGTGCCGGTGACCGCGACCAGCGGAATGCGGCCGTCCTGACCCGGTGCGAACAACTCATCGACCATCGGCACGCCGACGTTGCGCGGCTTGCCGAACGAGGGCGCGAGGTGCATGCGAAGGCCCGGGGCGGCGTTCACTTCGACGATGCCGCCGTTCTGTTCTTCGAGCGGCTTGAGCATGGTTTCGCAGACCACGTCCACACCGCAGATGTGCAGGCCGATGGTCTGCGCGGCCTCGATGGCGCGCGCTGCCACTTCGGGATGCACGTCGTCGGTCACGTCGGTGGCGCTGCCGCCGGTGGACAGGTTGGCGTTGTTGCGCAGCACGACGCGCTGGCCCTGCGCGGGCACGGACTCGGGCGTCAGGCCTTCGGTGGCGATGCGCGCGATGGCGATGTCGTCAAGGCGAATCTTGGTGAGAGCCGTGCCATGACCCGAGCCCCGGCGCGGGTCGCGGTTCACGATCTCGACGAGTTCGCGGATGTTGTGCTGGCCGTCGCCGAGCACCTGCGGCGGCTCGCGGCGCGCGGCCGCAACGAGCTGGCCGCCGACCACCAGCAGGCGGAAGTCGTGGCCCGGCAGAAAGCGTTCGACCATCACGTCGTCGCCGAATTCCTCGGCCACCTTGAATGCGGCCTCCAGACCTTCGCGCGTGGTGATGTTCACGACCACGCCCTTGCCCTGGTTGCCGTCCTGCGGCTTCACGACCACGGGCAGGCCGACTTCCTGGGCCACGGTCCACGCGTCCTCGACGTCCTTGACCGGACGGCCGAGCGGCACGGGCACGCCAGCCGCGTGCAGCAGCCGTTTGGTGAGGTCCTTGTCCTGCGCAATGGACTCGGCCACGGCGCTGGTCTGATCGAGTTCGGCGGCCTGGATGCGCCGCGCCTTGGAGCCCCAGCCGAGCAGCACCAGCGAGCCCGAGGTCAGTCGGCGAAACGGAATGCCGCGCGCGACCGCCGCATCCACGATGGAGCCGGTCGAGGGGCCGATGCGCTCGTCCTCGTCGATTTCGCGCAGGTCGGCAATCGCCTTGTCGGCGTCGAACGGCGTGTCGTCGAGCGCGGCGCGGATCAGCGCCTCGGCGTACTCCATGGCCTTGCGGCCCACGGCTTCTTCGGTGTATTCGACGACGACCTGATAGGTACCCGGCTCCATGGTGGAGTGCGTGCGGCTGAACGTCACGGGGCAACCGGCCTGGGCCTGGAGCGACAGTCCTGCCAGCTCCAGCACATGAGCAATCGACAGGCGCTGATCGGCGCCATGAGGCTGGAGTATTCCGATCTTCGGAAAGCGCGCACGCAGGCGGTCTTCAAAACCGGCGATGTCGGAGTACACGCATTCATTGGAGTCGCAATGCACGACGGCCTCGATGGCCGTGCTGCGGGTCCAGAGATTCGGGCCACGCAGGGCTCGTACGCGGGTAACTTGCATGTTTTGTTCTTTCTTTTGGGGCGCCGCCGCCGGGAACCAGTCCCTGGGCGGAATCGGTCTCAGATCTCGTTGTACTCGAAGGTTTTGATGCCTGCGCCGATCAGGTCCGGCGCGATGTCCATCGACCACGCGGTGGCAATGGCGGCCAGCAGCGCCGGGGTGTCGGGCTTGCGCGCGCCGGGCAGGGACAGCGCGTCCAGCGTGCCCAGGACGCGCTCCTGTGCGCCCGTGGCCAGTACCACCTGATTGGCGCGCACGAACACGGCGCGGCCCTCGGCGTTCTCGGCGCGGTGTTTGGCGATGTGTTCGTTGTCGGCGTTCATGGAGTAGAACAGCACTTCGCCGTCGCACAGACGGGCCAGATCGGCCACCTGTTCGATGTCGGCATTGAGCACGCCGGCGCCCTCATCCAGCACCACGTCGATCTGCGTGCGCATCACGCGGGTCATCTGTCCCTGCTCGTGCACGTCGTGGTCCTTGAGGGTTTCGAACCCGTCCATGTCCGTGACCACACCGACCAGGCAGCGGTCGTAGGCCAGGCCTTCTTCGAGGATCGAACGAGCGGTGGTCTCGATCACGGCGGCCTGAGCCAGCCGGTTGGTGAGCAGGCGATGTGCGCCGGCCCAGTTGGCGGTGTTGGTCTTCTGCGTCTGGCGATTGTTCAGGAACATGCCCTGTTCGCTGGCCACGCCCGTGTGCTTGCCCGAGAGCTGCAGCAGCCAGCCGACGAGTCGCGCAACGAATGCGTTTTCACGCGTGCCCACAATGCCGACCACGGGGATGCGGCCCGCACCAGTGCCGTCCTCGGTGGTGGGAAACAGGTGTTCGACGATGGCCTGACCCACGGGGCGAGGCGCGCCGCTGGTGGGCTTCAGATGCATGAGCAGGCCCGGGCCGGCATTCACTTCGAGGATCGCGCCCTGGCCCTTCATCGGCTTGGAAACGTCCTGCAGGATCATGTCCATGCCGGCGATGTCGAGGCCGACGATCTTCGCCGCAAGCGTGGCGTAGTAGGCGACGTCCGGGTGCACTTCGTCCGTGCAGTCGATGGCCATGTTGCCGTTGCGCTGTAGCAGGATCGACTCGCCCGGCGCAGGCACGGACGTGGGCGTGACGTTCTGGCGCTTGAGTTCGAGCTTGACGGCCCCGGCATCCAGATTGATCCAGTCGAGCGGGTATTCCTGCTCGGGCCCACGGCGCGGGTCCTGGTTGACCACGGCGACCAACTCGGCGAGCGTCGACTTGCCGTTACCGGCGACACTCACCGTTTCGCCACGGCAGGCCGCGACCAGCTTGCCGCCGACGATCAGCAGGCGATGCTCGATGCCATCGATGAACTTCTCGACGATCACATCCGAGCCTTCGGGCTGGGCCAGCGCGAACGCGGCCTTGATGTCGTCTTCGGCGTGCAGGTCCAGCGTGACGCCACGCGCGTGATTGCCGTCGGACGGTTTCACGGTCACGGGGAAACCGATGTCCTGCGCGACCTCCCAGGCCTCTTCGGGTGAATGGACGATCTGGCCTTCGGGCACGGGCACGCCGCAGGCCGCGAGCAGGCGCTTGGTGAAGTCCTTGTCCTGCGCAATGCCTTCGGCGATGGCACTGGTCTGGTCGCTCTCGGCGGTCCAGATGCGGCGCTGGGCAGCGCCGTAGCCCAACTGCACCAGATTGCCGTCGTTCAGGCGGATATGCGGAATGCGGCGATCACCCGCCGCATCGACGATGCTGCCGGTGCTCGGGCCAAGGTAGCGGTCGTTGATCTCGGTCTTGATCGCCTGGATCGCGGGCTTCAGATCGAAGGGCTGATCGTTGATCGCCGCCATCAACAGCTTGTGGCCGTAGGCGAGCGCCGTGCGGGCGACGGTTTCCTCGGGCAGCGGAACACCATGCGGTAGACGCCGCGCTGGGAAATCTCGCGCGTCTGGCCAAATTCCGCGGGCATGCCGGCGAGGTTGAGCAGCTCGATCACCACATGCTCGAGCACATGGCCCATCCAGGTGCCTTCCTTCAGGCGCAGCAGAAAGCCGCCGCGCTCGCCCACGCCGCAGTGGTGCTCGATCAGATCGGGCAACCAGGCCGTGAGCCGCTCGTTGAGTCCGGGGATTTTGTTGGACGGGTAGTCCTCCAACTCTCCCAGATCCAGCCATACCTCGAGTACGGGGCGATAGGTCCAGACGCTGGGGCCGCGCAGATAGGTGGTGCGCAAGAGTTGAATATCGTTGAATGTCGCCATGGATTGCAACTAGTGAATTCTTGAAACGCCAAATTGGAAACCGGATTGTCGATGACCAAATGACCACAACGGATGCATTGTGCGCGTTAATTGCGACTTGAGTGACGGGATGTCAGCCTGAGACGGGGCACGCGCGTTGACAGAAGATATCGCCTTGCCGCCCCTGATGTCATGGACAATTCAGATATGGGCACTATCAGTGTCTTGAAAGTGCCTAGGGCCGAAAAATAAACCAAATGCAAAATCACCGCCATCCTGTGGACGCTGCCGGCGCCATGAACTCCGTCGCCGGCCAGCAATTGCGAGCAAAACTCGGTACTGATGAAAACGTGCTGGCGTCGCTCGAGGTTGACCTGACCCCCGATCTGCGCTTCGAAAAGGGACTGCTGGCCTTGACGGCGCAGCGTCTGGTTTTTCGCAATGCGGAAGGCACAATTCGGGACTGGATGATCGAGCCCGGCATGTCGCTGCGCCTGCTCGATCATGGTGGTGTGGGCACGCTGGAATTGCACGACGACCATCGTCGCCATGAACTGTGGCGCTTCACGCTGGCCCAGCATCCAGAGGCGCTGGTGCTGATGCAGAAATTCGACAAGATCGAGCGCCGTTTGCAGGCTCCGGGCAACGGCGCCCCCGTTCCGGCCGAATTAGACGAGGACGAAACGCTCTGCCCCACCTGCCACACGCCGCTGCCGCCCGACAGCGAAGAGTGTCCCGCCTGTGCGCGCCAACAGGCGCCGCAGACCTCGACCTGGGTGCTGCTCAGGCTCTGGAGATTTGCAAAACCTTACAAAAATCAACTGCTGCTCGGCTTCCTGCTGACGCTGGCGGCGACCGGGGCCCAGCTCGTCGCGCCGTATCTGACCATTCCGATCATGGACAAGATCCTGATCCCGTTTCAGAACGGCGAGAAGATCGATCCGAGTCTGGTCACGCTCTATCTCGGCGGGTTGCTCGCCTCGGCGGTCGTGGCGTGGATTCTGGGCTGGGCGCGCACCTTCGTGCTGGCCAAGGTGTCCGAGCGCATCGGTTCGGGCCTGCGCACCTCGACCTATGACCACCTGCTCAAGCTCTCGCTTGACTACTACGGCAGCAAGCGCACCGGCGATCTGATGGCCCGCATCGGCGCGGAGACCGACCGCATCAACCTGTTCCTGTCGCTCAATGCGCTCGATTTCGCCACCGACGTGCTGATGATGCTGATGACGGCGGCGATTCTCTTCTTGATCAACCCGTGGCTGGCGCTGGTCACGCTGGTGCCGCTGCCATTCATCGCCTGGATGATCCACATGGTGCGCGAGCGCCTTCGCACCGGCTTCGAGAAGATCGACCGCGTCTGGTCCGAGGTCACCAACGTGCTGGCCGACACCATTCCCGGCATCCGTGTGGTCAAGGCCTTTGCTCAGGAGCAGCGCGAATCCGACCGCTTTGCCGACGCCAATCTCGCGAATCTGCAGGCCAACGACCGGGTCAACAAGACCTGGTCGCTGTTCACGCCCACCGTGACATTTCTGACCGAAGTGGGTCTGCTCATCGTCTGGGGATTCGGCATCTGGCTGGTCTCCAAGGGCAGCATCACGGTTGGTGTGCTGACCGCGTTCATCGCCTACATCGGCCGTTTCTACAGCCGTCTGGATTCGATGAGCCGCATCGTGTCGGTCACGCAGAAGGCCGCCGCAGGTGCCAAGCGCATCTTCGATATTCTCGATCACGTGAGCAATGTGCCCGATCCGCAGAACCCCGTGCCGCTCAAGAACGTCAAGGGCTCGCTCACCATGGAAGACGTGAGCTTTCGCTACGGCAGCCGCTCGGTCATCAAGCATCTGGACCTGCAGATCAAGCCCGGCGAGATGATCGGCCTCGTCGGTCACAGCGGCTCGGGCAAGAGCACGCTGGTCAATCTGATCTGCCGCTTCTATGACGTGAGCGAGGGTTCGATCCAGCTCGACGGCGTGGACCTGCGCCGTATCGCGGTCTCGGACTTCCGTCGCAACATCGGTCTGGTGCTGCAGGAGCCATTCCTGTTCTTCGGCACGATCTCCGAGAACATCGCCTACGGCAAGCCGGACGCCACGCGCGAGGAAATCGTCGCCGCTGCCCGTGCGGCCCATGCGCATGAGTTCATCCTGCGCCTGCCTCATGGCTATGACTCGCTCGTGGGCGAGCGCGGACAGGGCCTCTCGGGTGGCGAGCGCCAGCGCATCTCGATTGCGCGCGCGTTGCTGATCGACCCGCGCATCCTGATCCTCGACGAAGCGACGTCGGCCGTGGATACGGAAACCGAGAAGGAAATCCAGAAGGCGCTCGACAACCTCGTGCAGGGCCGCACCACCATTGCCATCGCCCACCGCCTGTCCACGCTGCGCAAGGCCGACCGCCTCGTCGTCATGGACCGCGGCGAGATCGTCGAGGTTGGCCCGCACGACGAACTGATGGCGAAGGAGGGCGCGTACTGGCGTCTCTACATGGCACAGGCGCGCCGCGCCGAGGAAGATGCCGAAGCCGCTGGCGTCGTCATCGACGCCGCGTCGCGCGTCGATGCCACGGCCATCGCCAAGCCGGTGCATGAGAACCGGTCCTCCGTGCAAATCTGAGCAGCCAGCTAGAGACTCAAGAAAGACAGAAAGAGCGCAGACAACATGTCATTGCAAAGCCAGACCCCGGCGAACCTCGCCTTCGAACTCTCGCGCAACGCCCACGGTCGCCTCACGCTGCGCCGCGCGTCCGATGGCGTCGAGCATGTGGGCGTGCTGCCGGTGCGTGCCTACCCGATCAGCGCGCCCAACGAGGGCCTCTCGCTGTTCGGCACCGACGGCCACGAACTCATCTGGATCGATCACATCGATCAGTTGTCGGCCGACCAGCGCCAGCTCATCGAAGACGAACTCGCGGCCCGCGAATTCGTGCCGACCATTCAGCGGATTCTCAACGTATCGACGTTCGCGACACCCAGCACCTGGACCGTGGAAACCGACCGTGGCCCGTTCGATCTGGTGCTCAAGGCGGAAGAAGACATCCGCAAACTCGAAGGCCGCACGCATCTGCTGATCACCGCAAGCGACGGCCTCCAGTTTCGCGTGCGCGATTCAAACGCGCTGGACAAGCACTCGCGCAAACTGCTGAGCCGGTTTCTGTAGGCGTTCTCTGCTGCGCGGCGTGCACAGAGGCCCGGGTCGATCAGATAGCGTTGCCTGAGCGCAAGGCCCGAATCTCGTCAGGGCCGAGACCCAGAAGGGCGGTAAGTACCGAGTCCGTGTCAGCGCCCAAGGCTCGACCAAGATGATGAAAAACGGCCGGCGTTTCCGTGAGCAGCGGAATCGATCCTGGCACGACGACATCGCCGGCGCGCTCGTCCTGAACTTCCAGCAGATTCCCGCGAGCCCGATATTGGGGATCGTTGAAGATGTCGTCGATCGCCATGATGGGTCCGCAGGGAACGCCGGCGTCATCGCATCGTTGGATGGCCTCCTGTTGTTCCATGCCCCCATCCATTCGGCGATGGCACCGTTGATGACACCGCGACCCTTCAATCGGCGAGCATTGGTGTCGTAGGTGCCTGGAGCCACGAGGTCGGCCCGGTCCATGGCAACAGCGAGGCGCTCGAAAATCTTGTCACTGGAGCACGCCAGCGCGACCCACTTGCCATCGGCCGTCTGCCAATGACCATGCGGTACCACGTGCGATACATCGGGCCCCATGCGCTTGCGGACCTCACCTAGGCGAGCGTAGACCGGCGCAATTTCGTCGAGCAGTCTGAAGATCGCTTCATACAGCGAGATGTCCACGACCTGCCCGACGCCCGATTTTTCGGCAACTCGCAACGCCATCAGTACGCCAATGGCACCCCACATGCCTGCCGCGTAGTCGGCAAGTGAGGTAGATCCCGGCACCACCGGTGGACCATCCTCGGTGCCCGCGAGATTTGCCAGACCAGAAAAGCCGTGTGCAACCCGTGCAAATCCGGGTTTTTCCCTGTACGGCCCTGTTTGACCGTAGGCGCTCACGCGCAGTAGCACGATGCGCGAATTGACCGCCTTCAGTGCATCGAATCCCAGTCCCCAGCGTTCCAGAGTCCCGGGGCGAAAATTCTCCAGAACGACATCCGATACTTCGACCAGTTTCAAAAAAACGGCCTTGCCTCGTTCGGTGCGCAGATCGAGCGTGATGCAGCGTTTGTTGCGTGCCTCGCTGAGCCACACAAAAGTGTCGTCGTCCACTGCAGGTGTGCCAAAGCGGCGCAGCGGATCACCTCCGTCGGGCTGTTCGATCTTGATGACCTCCGCCCCGAAGTCGGCCATGATGGTTCCGCAGAATGGAGCAGCCAGAAAGGTTGCAATATCCAGTACGCGCACGCCGTGCAACGCGGAATTCTGTGTTTGAGTGAGCTCTGCCATAACAAGCTGGTGTCAACGCTTTGTGGAGGCCGAGGCAATGTGATCCAGCCGACTCTGAATGGATCTTGCCAACTTGGCGTGGGCCAGATCGACCAGCACGCCTTTGTCACCCACCGCCCGTCACCGCGTTCAGCCGCTTCGTCCAGCACCTTCAAGGTTCGGGCTGCCCAATCCTTTTGTGTCTGGGTCGGTGTGAATACGGTATTGGCGAGATCCACTTGCGACGGATGTATGGCCCACTTTCCCTCAAAGCCCAGTGCGGCTGCACGTTGCGCGGATGCGATGTATCCGTCGGTGTCACCAAAGTCGGCAAAGGGTCCGTCGATGGCACGAACTCCGTTGGCTCTGCAGGCATTCGCGATGCGCGCCATCGCGAAGTGCCATTGATCGTTCCAGTGCGTCTCGCGAACTCCGTCGCCATTGGGTGATGTCAGCATCGAATAGCGCTGGGACGGACTGCCGAAAACGGTGTCGAACGTTCGCATGTCCACCGTGTAGTCCCCAACGCCAAAGATCATTGCTTCAAGGCGCGGGGACGAGGCGGCGATTTCTTCGGCATTGGCGACACCAAGAGAGGTTTCGATCAGCACCTCGATACCGATCTGCTTGTCTCTTTTTTCTTCGCGCTCGACCAAAGTGAGCAGGTGCGCAGCGAACTGTACGTCGAATGCCGAGCCGGCCTTGGGCAGCAAGATCATGTCCAGTCGCGGGCACATGCGGGCCACGTCGACGATGTCTTTGAGCGCCCACGGGGTATCGAGTCCGTTGACACGAACCGCAATGCTTTTATTTCCCCAGTCCAGGTTGTTGATCGCATCGATGGCCTGGGCCCGCGCGCCGTCCTTCATCCTGTCGGCGACAGCGTCCTCCAGATCCAGAAAGATGACATCGGCCGCACTTTGTACGGCCTTCTCGAAGAATCGCGGCGACGTGGCGGGCACAGCGAGTTCTGATCGCTGGAGTCTCTTGTTTCGCGGCGAACCGGTGGTTGCAGTCATTCAAATCCCTTTGTGATGGATGGTGAATCAGTCGAGCTTTGTGCCGGAGTCCTTGACGACCTTGGCCCAACTCCCGACCTCCGATTTGATGTATTGGCTGAATTGCTCCGGCGTGTCTCCGACGGGGCTGAATGCGAGGGAGTTCAGCCGATCCTTCACTTTTTGAGTCGCCATGGCTTTCGAGAGTCCAGCGTTGATTTTTTGGACGATGGGCGCTGGCGTCCCCGCAGGTGCAGCAATGCCGATCCAGGCCATGGTCTTGAAATTGGGAGACACCGTTTCCGAAATCGTCGGGACGTCGGGCAGGAACGGTGAGCGCTCGGCAGAGGAAACCGCAATGGCGCGCAGCTTCCCTGATTTGATGAAACTGAGTACGGAAGGAAGCGAATCGAACAGCACCTGAATGTGACCACCCATCAAATCGTTGATGGCTGGGGAGCGCCCTTGTATGGCGAGTGCAGCATCTCCAGACCTAGACGCGAGCGGAGCATTTCCATCGTGAGGTGCTGGGTCGATCCGGCTCCGGCCGAGCCAAACGTGAGTTTGCCTGGCGATGCTTTGGCGGCCGCAACAAACTGCTTTACGTCGGTCCATGAAGACTCTGCGGACACCACCAGAACCTGCGGTATCGCGGCGACATTCATGATGGGCGCAAAGCTTTTGATGGGGTCATACGGAAGGTTGGGGTAGAGGCTGGGATTGATGGCCATGGGGCCACTGCTGGCGGTAAGCAGTGTGTAGCCGTCGGGCTCAGAGCGCGCCGCGATCTCCATGCCGATGGCACCGCCGCTGCCCGCCTTGTTGTCTACGACGACGGGTTGCCCAAGCGTCGCATGCAGTTCTTCTGCGATCACGCGGCCAAGAATGTCGCTAGACTGCCCCGGTGGAAACGGGACGATGAGCCTGATGGGCTTGGTCGGATAGCTGCTCTGCGCAACGACGCGCATTGCAGGCGTGACCGCCAGCAGTGCTGCGCAAGCCAGAAGGGCACGGCGATTTTTCATATGTCTCCTTTTGTGTTGAAAGCTGTCACATAAGATGTCTGTTGCCATGTCCGCAAACGTCAACCTCAAGCTGTTGCAGACCTTCATGCTGGTCGCGGAACTCAAAAGTTTTCGAAAGGCGGCGGAGTCATCGAATCGCACGCCATCTGCGGTGAGCATGCAGGTCAAGCAACTGGAGGATCAAACTGGCCTGACGCTGCTGAGGCGGACCACACGCTCGGTGGAATTGACTCTTGAAGGCGCATATTTGCTGGAAAAGACCCGTCAGGCGTTGACGGATCTCGATCACGGGCTGCTGGAATTGCGCGACGCCGCCGTCTTGCGGCAGGGACTGATTTCTCTCGCTTCGTCGCCGACCGTGGCCTGTACCCTGTTGCCGAACGTGCTGGCGCGATTTGGCAAGGCCTATCCGCGAGTGACCGTCCGGCTGCGGGAAGTCGGGCTGGAGGACATCCTCAAGCTGATTCAGGCCGGAGAAGTGGATTTCGGGATCGGGCCCGCAACCAGCAACGCGACCGACTTTGAATTCACGACGCTGCTGCACGATCCTTTGTGCGCGCTGGTCCCGCGAACCCATCCGCTCGCCAAATTGAATCGACTGTCGCTCGCCGACCTCGCGGGAGTTCCGTGTGTCATGTTGTCGAGTTTTGCAGCGGTAAGAAAGTCGGTAGATGCGGCCGCAAGAACAGCGGGAGTCAGGCTGAACGTGCAATACGAGGTGCAGCAGATGCAAACGCTGATAGCGATGGCGGCCGAGGGATTGGGGATCGGAATAGCCCCCAAGATCGCCGCAGAAACCGCTGCGCAGTTTCCGTTGAAGATTATCAATTTGACGGATGACGGACTGATCAGAGACATCAGCATCATTAACGTTCGTGGACGCGCACTGTCTCCGGTAGCGCAGCAATTGCTTTCGTACGTGCGTGAAGCGATTTGAAGCGAAGCGGTTTGGCATTCTGAGCAACTCGGACCCAATGACTTGATGAAAACAAGTCTAGGTACGCAGAGAGCCGCATTGATGCAATTTGCTGAGCGATTCTTCAGATTCGCTGAACAGCCGACTCAGGCCAAGATGTGTTGAAAATGCTTCGCCTCGATTTTCATTGAAGCGCGTCCAGTTCCTTCTTGGTGCATCGCTCGTAACGAGTCGCGACAACATCATCTTTCTGCATGCATGTGCCCATCAAATATCTGGATCTATTGCTATCGAAATCCATTTCTGCATAGGGGTGCTCCGCTGATAACCGTTCGTCCAATATGATTTTCGGCGAATGGTCGTTGGTTGTTTTCCCAAAGTGGCTTCCGCAGTGCTTCGAAAGAACCGAGGAGAGGAGCCCCGCTTCAAGGATTCGCGATTCCGCTGCTTACGTGGCCCGCGGGGACATGGCGGGCGGCGGACTGGACGTGGCCGGGTTGGTCGTCGAAGAAGAAGTCGGGTTCGAATTCGCGCAGGAAGGGGCCTTTTTCAAGACCGCCGAGGAACATGGCCTCATCGACTGCGATGTTCCATTCCATTAAGGTGCGGATCGCGCGCTCGTGGGCCGGAACGCTGCGCGCCGTCACCAGTGCGGTGCGGATGCGCATGCCCTGGCTGCTTGCCTGTTGAAGGCGGTGCAGCGCCGCGAGCAGTGGTTTGAATGGGCCGCCGGGCAGCGGCTGGGTGGCCTTGTCCAGTTCATGGCGCTGAAAGGCTTCGAGGCCGTCACGCTGGTAGACCTGCTCGGCCTCGTCGGAGAACAGAACGGCATCGCCGTCGAATGCAATGCGCACCTCGTGCGGATGCGAGTCGCTTGCGCGCACCGAGTCGGTGAACACGTGTGCAGCGGGATGGCCAAGGCGCAGGGCCTGCGTGACGTCCTGTGCGTTGGCCGAAAGGAACAGGTGTGCGCCGAGCGGGCGCAGGTATTTGAACGGCGCGCCGCCCTGCGTGAACACGCCGCGTTGCAGCGGGATGTTCGCGGCCTGCGTGGATCGGAAAATGCGCATGCCGCTGACCGGATCATTGCGCGAGAGCATCACGACTTCGACGCGCTGCACGCCCTCGGTGTTGAAAGCCAACAGCTTCTTGACCAGCGAAAACGCCACGCCGGGGCGCGCGGGCGTGTCGAGCCGCTGCAATTGCAGTTGCATGTAAGCCTGCGGGTTCTCGGCGTCGAACAATCGGTTTTCTTCTTCGAAGTCGAACAACGCGCGAGACGAAATCGCGACCACCAACTGATCATCGAGCGTGATGGGCATGGCTTGGCTGTGTCTTCCCTTTGGTCACTTCACGAACTGGTTCAACTGGATGATCGGCATGAGCACGGCCAGCACGATCAGCATCACGATCATGCCCATGCCGACGATCAGCAGCGGCTCCAGAATCGTCGCCAGTTGCATGGCGCGGCGCTGCACTTCGGTGGATAGCTGGTTGGCGGCGCGCTGCAGCATCAGCGGCAACTGGCCGGTCTGCTCGCCAAGGCGCGCAAACATCGACACCAGCCCCGGAAAGCGTTTCTTCTGCGAGATGGCCGAGGCGAGCGGTGCGCCCTCGCGCACCAGTACCAGTGCATCGAGCGCATCGGCACGCATGGCGCGGTTGTTGAGTGTCTCGGCGGCGGCCTGCAGTGCCTTCAGAATCGGCACGCCCGCGCCCGCGAGCATGGCCAGCGTGCCCGTAAACCGCGCGGCGTTGTAGCCGCGCGCGAGTCTGCCGATGATGGGTAGATTGAGCCACCAAGCATCGAACATGGCGCGAAATCCGGGGCGCGACAAGGCGGTGCGCATGAAGACCGCAAACAGCACGACCCCGCCCAGCATCAGCCATCCGTAGTTGCGCACCAGATCGCTGATGGTGAGCATGGCGACGGTGAGCATTGGCAGCGCGCGCTTGCTTCCGGCAAACACGTTGGCGACCTGCGGGACCACGTATCCGACGAGAAACAGCACGATGACGATGGCCACCAGCGTGACGATGGCCGGATAGAGCGATGCGCCGATGAGTTTGGCGCGCAGGGCCTGACGCTGTTCGAGATCGTCGGCCAGCTTGTCCAGCACCTCGCCGAGATGGCCGCTTTGTTCGCCAGCGCCGATCACCGCGCAGTAGATGTCGGAAAACTCGCGTGGGTGCTGAGAGAGCGCCTTGGCAAAGGTCGAGCCGGAATTGACTTCCGAGCGCAATGCAGCGACCAGGTGGTGCTGGCGTTCGGTGTCGGCTTCCTCGCTCAACGCACTGAGCGCGCGCTCGAGCGGCAGGCCAGAGACCACGAGCCCGGCGAGCTGGCGCGTCCAGATCGCGAGCTGGGTGGAATTGAATACCGGCCTTGTGAGCAGGCGCTGGCCGAACGAAGGTGCTTGCCCGGCGGGCGTGTTCGAGGCCAGCGCATCGACGGCCAGCGGCACGAGCGCCTGCGCGCGCAGCAGGCTGCGGGCGGCCTTGGGACTGTCGGCGTCGATCGTGCCTTTGCGGGTCTGGCCTGCGGCGTCCAGTGCTTCAAAGGAAAAGGCGGGCATGCGGTGATTTCAGGATGGGAGCCGCGCCGTGCTGGTTCAAAACAAACCATGTGGCACGGCGCCAATGCCCTGATGGTAGCCGGTTGCCGTGACGCAGCGGCGCCCGCGAGCGTCAATCGCGCATGACGGCTGCGGCGATCTCCAGCGAACGCAAGCGCAGCGCCGGATCGTAGACATCGCTCACCAGCATGAATTCGTCGGCCTCGGTCACTTCGGCCAGCCTGGCGAAACCCGCCTTCACCGTCTCCGGACCGCCAATCACGCCGATGGCGAGGAAGTCGGCAATCGCCTCGCGCTCGCGCGGGCCGAGCTGCTGCATGTAGTCCTGAATCGGCGGCTGAAGCAGTCCGCGCTGGTTGGTGAGAATGCTCAGCACGCGCTGGAACGTGCTGCTCGCCAGATATTGCGCTTCGTCGTCGGTGGGTGCCGCAATCATCGGCACGCCGATGATCACATAGGGCTTTGCCAGGGTTGCGGAGGGTTTGAAGTTCGCGCGGTAGATCTCGATGGCGGGCATCAGAAAGCGTGGCGCGAAGTGCGAGGCGAACGCATAGGGCAGGCCTTTTTCAGCGGCCAGTTGCGCCGAGAACATGCTCGATCCCAGCAGCCAGATCGGCACATTGGTTCCGGCACCGGGAACGGCGGTGATGCGCTGGCCGGGTTGCGCGGGGCCGAGCAGGTGTTGAAGCTCGGTGACGTCGCGCGGGAAATCCTCCTCGGTCTCGACGCGGTCGCGGCGCAGCGCGCGCATGGTCGGGCCATCCGTGCCGGGCGCGCGGCCCAGACCCAGATCGATGCGCCCGGGATAGAGTTCGCCGAGCGTGCCGAACGCCTCGGCCACCACCAGAGGCGCATGGTTGGGAAGCATGATGCCGCCCGAGCCGATGCGCATGCTGTTGGTCTGGCCGGCGATGTGTCCGATCAGCACGGCGGTGGAGGAACTGGCAATGCCCGGCATGTTGTGATGCTCGGCGAGCCAGTAGCGCTTGAAGCCTAACTGCTCCGCGCGTTGGGCCGTGCGAACGGCAATGGACAGCGCGTCGGCCACGGTACCGCCTTGGCGAACGGCAACCAGATCGAGCATCGAGAGGGCGGGGCGAAATTGTGAACTCATGCCCTGATTCTGAGAGAACCAAAAAGATCGCGCTGCCAAAAGGGATTGAGCCCGGCTAATTGTGAATAACTGTCAAAAGGACGCGAAATCAGCTTCGTATACCTAGAACGAGGTATATGCAAACAATGGTTAACTTTCTAGACTACCCGGCTTTCACAACAATCGTTTCATGTTGGTGGTAGCAGAAATAAATCGCCTTTTTAATAGGTATAATCAATTACCAAAAATAATGCAATTGTTAATTAACATGGCTCACTTGAGGCGATGGATACCGGAACGTGTCGACTGCTATGCCATGGAATCCGACGTGGAGAGGGAGAGCAGGGTATGAGCATCATCAAACGGTTGTTTTCGACGACGGACTCATCGACATCCAGGCGTCGCGCCGCAGCGCAAAGGCCGGAGGATTGGTCGACCGTGCCCTCCTTGCTGGCCAGCGAGCTGATGGCGTTTGGCGATGAGGTCAGTCGCCTCTCCGTAGAGTTCGACATCGAGGCGCTGATCGTGAGCCACGAACGCTGGCTGCCATGGCTGTGGCACGCGTTTGAAGGCCAGGTCGATGAGCAGTTGCGCCCGGAAGTGATCTGCGACGACCGCAGTTCCGAGCTGGGCGCCTGGTTGCATGACGCGGGCCGCAAGGCGCTGGGACATCTGCCGACCTACGACATGCTGCTGCTGCGCAACCGCTACTTTCATTTGAAGGCGGCCGAGCTGATCACCTTGATCGAACAGGGTGAAATGGGGGACGCCGAACGCACCTTCCGCCAGTGTGAACATGCTTCGCGCCAGATCGTGTTGCTGCTCAAGGAACTCAAGCGCGGGCTGGTGCGCAGCGCGGCATCGGGTTCAGCCACGGCCCGGAAGGTCGCACAGAATACGCGTAGCTGAAGCGTCCTCGCGACCGTTCAGTCGCGCGTGACGCGCAGCACTTCTTCGGCGCTGGTGATGCCAGCGGCCACGAGGCGATCTCCGTCGGTGCGCATGAGCGACATGCCGTTGGCGAGCGCCTGATCGCGGATCGCCGATTCGCTGACCTGCGCGTGGATTTGCGCGCGGATGTTGTCGTCCACTTCCAGCAGCTCGAATATCCCCGTGCGCCCGCGGTAGCCCGATGGCTCGTTGGCGTCGAGCTTGCGGACCAGCCGCTGTGCGAGCACGCCGAGCAGCGAACTCGAGAGCAGAAACGGCTCCACCCCCATGTCGGTCAGGCGCGTGATGGCGCTGGTCGAATCGTTGGTGTGCAGCGTGGCGAGCACCAGATGCCCGGTGAGCGAGGCCTGGATGGCGATCTGCGCCGTTTCGAAATCGCGGATTTCGCCGATCATGATCACGTCCGGGTCTTGCCGCAGGATGGCGCGCAGCGCCTTGGCAAAGGTGAGGTCGATCTTGCTGTTGATCTGCGTTTGACCGACGCCGTGCAGCTCGTATTCGATGGGGTCTTCCACCGTCATGATGTTGCTGCTCGTCGCATCGAGGCGCGCGAGCGCCGCATACAGCGTGGTGGTCTTGCCCGAACCGGTCGGGCCCGTCACGAGGATGATGCCGTGCGGCTGCGAAATCAGGCGTTCGAATTGCGTGAGCATCTGGCCCTGCATGCCGACCGATTCGAGGCTGAGCTTGTTTTCGCTCTTGTCGAGCAGACGCAGCACGGCGCGCTCGCCATGGGCGTTGGGCAGGGTGGAGACGCGCACGTCGATGGCGCGCGTGCCAAGGCGCAGCGAGATGCGGCCATCCTGCGGCAGGCGTTTTTCCGAGATGTCGAGATCGGCCATGATCTTCAGGCGCGAGATCAGCGCGGCGTGCAGCGCGCGGTTGGGCTGAACGACCTCGCGCAGCGTGCCGTCCACGCGGAACCGCACGCTCGAATGGCGCTCGTAGGGCTCGATGTGGATGTCGCTCGCGCCATCGCGCACGGACTGCGTGAGCAGCGCATTGAGCATGCGGATGATGGGCGCATCACCGGCCGATTCGAGCAAGTCCTCGACCGCCGGCAGCTCCTGCATCATGCGCGAGAGATCGGCATCGGATTCGACCTCGCTGACCACCATCGCGGCGCTGGAATCCGACTGCGAATAGGCGGCGCTGATGCGCTGCGCCAGCGCCGCATTGTCCAGCGGCATGAGCTGCTGCACGGCGTGCTTGCGCAGCACTTCGGACATCGCGCCCATGTCGGGCGCCATGCCGTGCCACAGCACCAGTTGATGGCCATCGTCCTCGAGCAGCAACTGGTTCGAGCGTGCGAAGGTATATGGCAGGGGGTGACGCATGGGCGGTCTGGCAGTGAGTCAATCAGTCAGTGAATCGGTCGGGCGTGGCGGCGGCTGTCGCGGCTCATTGGGGCTTGAAATTCGGGTCCTGCACCGACCAGTCGCTCTGGCCCGGACGTGCCTGCCTCGGTGGCTCGGTGTTCATCGGCAGCATCGGCGCGGGAACCGGTTTGCTGGATGCACGGCCGCTTTGCGAGGGGCTGGTCTGGGTGCTCAGTGGCGGCAGGATGGGCGCGTTGTTGACCGAGCGCATCATCACGCTGTCGGCGGGCTGGGTGTTCATCTGCAGCGCGCGAATGGCGTCGTAGCGGTCCTGAACCAGTGCGTCGCTGGTGGCATCGTCACGGATCACAACGGGGCGCAGGAACACCATCAGATTGGTCTTTCTGCGCGAGCGCGATTCGTTGCGGAACAGGCCACCGACCAAGGGCAGATCGCCCATCAGCGGAACCTTGTCCTGGCCGAGCTGGTAGGCATCCTCGAGCAGGCCGCCGATCACGATGACGTTGCCGTCCTGCACCAGCACCGACGATTCGATCGCGCGCTTGCTGGTGGTCGGGCCGTTGGCGTTGGTGACCGTTCCGTTGTTGACCTTGGAGATTTCCTGGTACAGCGTGAGCTTCACGGTACCGTTTTCGCTGATCTGCGGGCGCACGCGCAGCATCAGGCCCACGTCCTTGCGCTCCACGGTGGTGAACGGATTCACGGTGGCGCTTCCGGTCGAGTTGGCGTATGAGCCGGTCACGAAAGGCACGTTCTCGCCAATGATGATCTGCGCTTCCTCGTTGTCGAGCGTGAGCAGATTCGGCGTCGACAGCACGTTGGCATCGCCCGTGTTTTCCAGGAAGTTCGCGAGCGCGCCGAGGTAGTAGTTGCCATTGATGCGCGGCGCTACCGCGATGGTGCCGCCATTGGGCTTGTTGTTCCCGAGCGCCGAGCCGATGCTGCTGACGTTGCCACTGGCCGCAGCGAGCGCCAGATCGAGAATGTTGGTGCCGGTCTGGCTCGAATTCACGCCGAGCAGGCCCAGCGTGCTGCCGTACTTGCCAATGATGCCCTGCCACTGGATGCCGAATTCGGCCACCTTGTTGGCGGAAACTTCGACGATCAGGCTTTCGATCAGTACCTGCGCGCGGCGGCCATCGAGCTTGTCGATCACCGCGCGGATCTGACGATATTGCGGCTCGGGCGCGGAGATGATCAGCGAGTTGGTCGATGGGTCGGCCTGGATCTGTCCGCCGGTCGAGCCCTGGTTCGCGTTGTTCTGTGAATTGCCGATGCCGGACATCGAGCCCGCGCCGAGTCCGCCACCCGAGGCATTGCCGCCGAGCCCCGAGTTCTGCGTGGGGCTGGTGCTGCTGGTGTTGGTCATGCCACCCGACATGCCGCCGCCGCTGCCGCTGAAAGGCAGGCCCGAGCCGCTGTTGCTGCCACTGCCACCGCCGCCAACGGAGCCGTTGGAGATGGCGGCGCGCAGGGTCGCGGCGAGTTTCACCGCATCGGCGTTCTTCAGATAGACGACGTGGATGTTGCCGGTGGAAGCGGCACTGCCCACGACCGGTGCCTGATCGAGCTTGGCAACGAGCGAGCGCACCAGCGCCAGCCGCGCCGGATTGGCCGCGCGCACGATCAGCGCGTTGCTGCGAGGCTCGGCGAGCAGCGTCGTGCGATAGGCGCTGTCGGTCTGGCCCGTGGCCGCCGGGGTGGGTGTGCCGGTGGCGGTGGTGGCGCTGCCGGAGCCGTCAACCAGCCGCTGGACCAGCGGTGCGAGGTCGGAGGCGATGGCGTTTTGCAGTGGAATCACTTCCACATCGCTTGCGTTGGAGACGTCCATCGCGGCGATGATGCGCGCGATGCGCTGCAGGTTGTCGCCGTAGTCGGTGATCACCAGCGAGTTGTTGCCGGGGTTCACGTTGATGGTGTTGTTGGGGCTGATCAGTGGGCGCAGCACCGGCACCAGGTTGTTGGCGTTCTCGAAATTGAGCTTGAAGATCTGTGTGGCGATCTGGCCACCGCCGGGTGCGGTGCCCGAGCTGCCTTGCGTGACGGTCACGCCGCCCGATTGCAGCTTGGCGTCGGCCTCGGGAACGACCTTGTAGAGCCCGGCGGATTCGACGATGGTGAAGCCTTGCAGGCGCAGCGCCGAGAGAAACTGCTGGAATGCGGCACTTGGTGCGACGGGCTTGTCGGTCACCAGCGTGAGCTGACCCTTCACACGCGGATCGACCACCACGTTGCGTCCGGTGATGGTTGCGATGGTGCGGGCCACGGCTTCGATGTCCGCGTTGGCGAAGTTCAGCGTGACCGGTTCGTTGGATTGGACGCTGCCTTGCGGCGCGGCGATGGCTTGCAGGGGAACGCTGGCGCACAGCACCAGAGTGCTGGCAGCGATGGAGTGCAAGGCAGTCCGCAGGCGGTAAGAAGGCAAGAGAGTCATGGTCGGTTCAACCCACGGTGAGAATGGAACGGTCGCCGGTGCGCCGCCCAATGATATTCAAGAGATTGGCGAGCGCCGCTTCGCGCCCCGGCGCGGCCCGGGCCTCGCCGGTAAAGCGCAGGCGCTGGCCCACCCATTGTCCCGAGCCATTGAGCAGCAGCGCGCCGCTCAGTGTCGACAGGGCAAGCGTTGGACTGTCGCCGCCGCGCACGCTGACGCGGTAGCTGCCCATCGGATTCAGGGTGGAGAGCTTGGAGGATACGTCCAGCGCATCGAGTTGCAGGTCGCCCTGCATTGCCATGCGTCCGGCGTTCCAGGTGATCTGCAGGTCGGTTGTCTGTAGCGACAGCCGTCCCTGCGGTTGAATGGTATTCCACGGCGTTCCCAGCCCGCTCAGCACCGCGCTGGGCCACTGGCTCTGGCTGTTGGCAACCTTTAGCTGCATGCCGTTCCACTGAAGCGCCGCATGCAATTTCACCGGCGTCGTGGTGCAGCAATCGGCATTCAGCTCGACGTTGGCTCCGACGAAGGCCGGGCGCAGTTGCCAGTTCAGGCGACCGGGCAGCGCGACCTGATCGGAGCTGCCCGCACCGCCGGTGAGCACCAGTTGCGCCGAGCCATTCCAGAGCGTGCCGCGCGCCTGCTGCAGTTGCACCTGACCGTTGGTGGCGCCGTTGACGCCCGAGGCCAGCCACGTCGCGGGCGCCGTCAGCGTGAACACGGTCAGGCCGCCGAGCAATCCGCCAAGCAAGGCCCAGCCGCGCGGTGAGCGCACGGCGGATGCCGGACGGTGGGTGGTGCGTTGCTTGCGAGCCATGGATTCAGCGCTGCCCGTGGTTGGTCATCGTCATCATGATCATCAGTTCGCCACCGGCATCGAGAGCACCAGCGTGCCGTCCCAGAATGCGGGCAGCGTGGTCGATGCATTGCTGCCGGTTTTGCCCGCGCCATTGGTACGAACCAGCTTGGCCTGGATCGGAATCGCGCGTGCCGTGCCGCGCACCTGCGCGAGCCACTGGCCGAGCGCGGCCGCCGGTGCGGCCTTAAGCGTGACGGTGGCGCGGTCGCCCACGAAGGTCACCTGCGCGGTCGCGCCCATGGCCTGCGTGAGTGAGCTTTGCAGCGCGCGTGTCGCATCATCGCCCTGGACGCGTGGAGCCTTCTGCAGTTCCAGCGCTTCCTGCTGCAGGCTGCGCATGTGCTGCAACTGGCGATCGAGCTGTGCATGCTCCGCTGGCGCGTTGCGCAGGGTCTTGATTGCGGGTGAGAGCAGCAGCCACCAAAGCACGGCGAGGCCCACCACGCTGGCGGCGATCAGCACCAGCGTCTGCTCGCGGGCTGCCAGCGTTTTCCAGCGCGCGCGCAACACATCGACTGCGGCGAGCCTGTTGCTCGAACCCTTGGCTTGCTGCTTTTTCATGGCCGCACCTCCGCCGCACGTATCCAGAGTTGCTGGCCCTGTGATCGGGCCGTGAATCCATTGGCCTGTAGGCGCTGGTTCACTTGGGTCAGTTCCTCGTTGCTCAGGGTGATTCCCGTCAGGTGCAGTTCCGAGTCCGCATATTCGACCAGCGAAGGGATCTGTCCCGTCGGCAGGGCCGTGCCCATGGCCGCCAGCATCGGCTCCAGATCACGGTGTGAAAGGCTTCCAGCGGCCTGGCGCAACTGGGCGACCTCGCGCTCCATCTGCACGGGCGCATCGACGACCACCTTGACGTTCGGGAAAGTCTGCTGCAACGCGCCGCGAACGCCGGTGGTCTTGGCCGCAAGGGATTGGCGCTCCTTGTAGGCCGCCACGTTCAGTCCGATGATCTGCGCGACGATGGCCAATCCGAGCGCCCAGCGCGCCGCGCGCCACTGCGGGGCACGCAGGAATGCGTTGAAGCCGCCGCTCAGGCTGCGCAGCGCACGCGTGCGGCCCGTGCTGGAAAACTCGAGCTGCGCGAGGTTCCAGTTGCCGCGAGCCGCCGACAGCGAGCGCTGGCCGCTGGTGGACAACTCGACCGGGCGGTGGGCCAGCTTCTCGACCATTGCGGCGAGAGCCGGTTCGGCGTTCACACGCGTGGGTTGATCGGGGTCGGTGTCTTGCAGTCCAAGTGCCAGCGTGGCGGCATTCAGCGGCAGCACGTTGACCGCCTGTTCGGGGCTCGGCGAGGTGATCACGAGCTGCGCGTCCTCTGGAACCCGAGCGCGTACAGCGCGCGTGATTCGGACGCGCCGGGTGCGAATTCGGGGACGATGCGGCCCACGCTGCGGCCCACCGACTCCAGCAGTTGCAGGTTGGCGCGCAGCCAGTTGCGGTCACACACGGCAACCCATGCGGGAGAGCCGATCTGCGCGTCGGGTTCGAGCGCGAAATGCAACTGCGTGGGCTCGTCCAGCAGTTGCTCTTCGAGCAGTCCCTCAAGCACCGAGCGCAGGCGCAGGGCGGAAGCGGTCGAGCCCTGCGGAAGGGTTACGCGCTGCCACGAAAGTGCGCGCGCGGGCACAACGGCCACGACCTCGCCCGTGCGGCCCGGATCGGGCAGCCGCGTGGCGCTGGCACTGGCTTGGCGGGTTGCGGTATGGCCGTCGGCGGTCAGCGTGTAGCTGAATTCGGTGGTCGGCTCGGGCGTGCCCGGAGGCAGATAAAGAATGAGGGTGCTCATGACTGGTGTTCGCGCGCCATTTTAGGCGTGGCGCGTGACGGTGGCTGACATCGTTTGTACCCGATGCTCAAGATGGCCTCATCGCGTCGGCAGACTCGGTGCGCAGAAACCCGCCGCGCTCACGCCAGAGCGTGCGCACCTTGCCGCGTTGTTTGTGCACCAGCGAACGTTCCTCGACGATGGTCTGGTCGATGCGCATGCGTCCACGCACCTCGAAATACTCGGAATACACCTCAAAGAGCCCGGCGGGCAGTGCCTCCGGCTTGCTCAGCAGTTTGGCCGCATCGCTGACCGACTTGAAATACTGGTTGGAACGTGACTGGACGATGCGCTGCGCCTCCGACATGTCGAGGCCGCTGCCGCTCGCCCAGATCACTTCGGCCGACGCCGTATTGATGTTGAGCTTGGTGACCGCGGGCAGGATGGTGACATGCGGCGCGATCTTGGCGATGGTGTTCTGCGACACCCCCACCAGCTCAGTTGGCTCACGGTCTGCGGCATCAGCGGAATCGGAGCACGTTGTGCGCCGTCGCTCGTCGGCGTGCTCGCCTCAAGCATGTGGTTGGTGATCAGCGTGAGTTCGCTCGGAGGCAGGCCGAGATAGTTGAACAACTGGGTGAACTGGTTGAGCGCTGCCTCGTTGATCGTCTTGCTGCTCACCAGATTGGCGAGATTCATGCGCGATTGCAGATCGGTCACGCGGCCCGAGAGAAAGGCGTTGTCGGTCTGCGCGCTGGCGTCTTCGATCTGCGAGACGTTGTTCTGCGCGGAGAGAAAGCTCGACAGCCGCGCCTCCTCTAGCGGAATCGACCAGGGTTCGGTCAGGTTGTCGGTGCCGTCGCCGCGCGCCAGCGAATCCTCGCGCAGGATCAGGCGCGACCAGTCGAGCGCACCGACCAGAATCCACGCTGACTGAATGCGCGCGCGCTCTGCGGATTCGACCTCGATGGCACGCCATTGCTGCCACATCGCCGATGCCGCAAAGGTCGCCACCAACGCCACCGTGAGCATGGCCGCCAGCAGCGCGGCACCGCGCTCATGCAGTCGAATGCGTGGGGGGCGGGACGCGTGCTTCGCCATCATGACTTGTTGCCGCCGAGCGCGGGGTTGACCCAGTCCTGCGTGATCGCGCCCGTGATCGCGCCGCCCTCGGGCAGGGTGATCTGCAGCCGCACGCCTTCCGGTACCGCAGCGGCGGCGGCGCTCAGGCCGTCGAGCGTCTGCTCGGCGAACGAGCCACCGGTGCTCGACTGCGCATTTGCCCACGCGCCGCCAACGAAATAGTAGAGCTGCCAGTCCGCCAGCGGGAAGAGCTGGGTCTCGCGCTGCGCCTCGCTGCTCGAAGGCGTGCGCGCCCATTGCGCGGCGGTCTGCCACGCGGTGTTCCAAGCGGCGCGGGTGTTCACGGGCGGCGATTGCCAGCGCAGCCATTGCTGCCCGCCATTCGAGGCGGTGCGCCGCGCCCAGGCCACCACGACCACGCCCTGATCGGGCTGCTGCGCCACGCGGCGCGTAATGCGCAGCACCTGGCCGTCCCAACTGATGGGCTGTGTGCTGTCCACGGCTTGAATGGAATCGAGGTCGGCCTGCCATTGCGCGAGTGCGTTCTGGATCACGACCAACTGGTCCGAGCGTTCGCGCGTGATCTGCTGCGAGCGCACCATGCCGTCGATACCGCGCCAGCTCAGCAGCGCAATCAGCGACATGATGGTGATCGCAACCAGCAGTTCGATCAGCGTGAAGCCACGCGTGCGAGCGACGCGAGGGAGGTGGAGAGTCGTGCGCATCGCCGTTCAGTACCTTCCGACGATGGTGGACACGCGGATCACCGGATAGCGCGCGTCGAACACCTGCGCATCGATGCGCCGGAACTGCGGGTTGGGCAGTGGCGATACCGTGGTCACCACCTGGTAGCTGCGTCCGGCCTGCTCGCACTGGCTTTGCTGATCACCATAGGAAGGCAGCTCGCGCATCAGGCGGGCCTTGACGAGTTCGTTCTGCGCACAGATATGGCCAAGCATCACGTCGCTCTGGCGCGTGGCATTGGTCACCAGCGCGGACGTGGCCTGCGATCCGGCCATGAGTGCGATAGCCACGATGGCGAGCGCAACCAGCACCTCCACGAGCGTGAATCCGGTTTGCAGCGGGCGACGCGCACTCATTGCATGGCCTCCGCCGTGAATGCGCGAACGCCGTCCGTGCCGATGCGGATGGTGCGATCAGGATAGGACTCGTTGACCAGCCATACCTGCTGCGCGCTGATGATGGGCTCGGGCCCGAGCCACAGTTGCGCCGGGCCATTGGTGCGCGTGCCGTTCAGCAGCCAGCGCTCGGGCAGTTTCAAATGGGGCAGGCCTTCGAACACAAACCCCTGCTCGGTGGCGCGCCAGCGCACGGCGGTTCCCGACGCCCGTGATTGCGCGCGGGCCGTCTCCAGCAGCACGGCCAGCCGTTCGCCTTCGCGCTGCAACTCGGTCGCGCCGCTGTCGCGGATGGCAAAGCTCACGCCCACGGTCGCCAGTGCGACGATGGACAGCACCACGAGCAACTCGAGCAGCGTGAAACCCCGGTTTGCGCGCGCCATCGACAGAGCTGGTGGAGAACCGGGAAGAAAAGACTGCACGAAACGCGGCCAGGATGGGGCTTACTGCCAGCTACCGATGTCTGCGTTCTTGCCCTCGCCGCCGGATTGACCGTCGGCACCAAAGGACATCACGTCCACTTCGCCCTTCACGCCGGGGCTCAGGAACTGGTAGGGGCGGCCCCAGGGGTCGTTGGGCAGCTTTTCCAGGTACGGGCGCCAGTTGGTCGGCACCGGGCCGCTGCCGGGCTTGGCGATCAACGCCTGAAGCCCCTGCTCGGCGGTAGGGTAGCGCTGGTTGTCGAGGCGGTACATCTTGAGCGCCTGCATCAGGTTGGTGATGTCGGTGCGCGCGGCGGTGCTGCGCGCGTCGTCGGCGCGGTCCAGCACGTTGGGCACGATCAGCGCGGCGAGCACGCCGATGATGACCAGCACCACCATCAGCTCGATCAGGGTGAAACCGCGCTGGAGTCGGCGGCGGGAGGAACGGGCGAGGGCGTGAGCAGTTTGGAGCATGTCGTCGAATCGACTTGGAATGTGGTGATCCGGTCAATCATAATCGCGCGATGGTGACAAACACATATAGCCGTTGGAAGGTCAGTGCCGGAACCTTTGTTTTGTGGTTCCTCGCGATTGCCTGCGTGGTCTTCTGGGGCTTGAGGCTCTCGGCCTCGCCATTGGGGCAGGGAGCGCCCGCGCTTCCGTCCGTGCCAACCGTGGTGGACGTGCCCGCGCTTGTGCGCCTGCTGGGTGGCACGGAGGTGGTCGCCAAGGCAGCGCCGGTGGAGCCGACGCGCTATACGCTGGTCGGGGTGCTCGCCGGTACCCGCAGTGGCCGTGGTGCTGCGCTGATCGAGGTGGATGGCAAGCCCGCCAAGCCTTTTCGCATTGGCGCACAGGTGGCCGACGGACTGGTGCTGCAATCGGTCAACAAGCGCGAGGCGCGCCTCGGTGCCGCGACCGACGGCCCGGTGTCGATGACGCTGCAAATGCCGCTCAAAGTGGTGTCGAGCGCGCCTTCCGCGTTTTCCCCGCCCTCCGTGCCAGCCGTTGCCCCGCCCGCCGTGGTTCCTGTGACCGGTGTGCAGTCTCCGATGATGCCGCAGGGCACGACGCCGGGCATCTCGCCAATGCCCACCGCCACACACCCGGCGCAAGGGCAATGAGTGCTTGCAATCAAGCAGGCATCAAGGAGGGTCAAGGGGCAGCGAAAACCATTCGCCGAACCCGCATGCCGGCATCGTCCATTCGCTGGCCTGCGGTAGCCGCTCGCCATGTTCGATCAACCACCGCACGCAGCGGATCACGCCCGCGTGCGTGATCCAGACCACGTCATTGCGCTGCTCGCGCGCCTCATTCAACGCCTGATTCACCCGCTTGAGCATGGCACCGAGTGATTCGCCATAGCCCGGGCAATAGCTGGTGAAGTCTGCGGTCCACGCATCGAGTTCGGCGCGTGCAATGCTGTCCAGCGGCGGCCCTCCCAGGCACCAAAATGCATCTCAGCGAGTCGTGCGTCGATGGTTGGCGGCGGATCGTCGGGTCTGAGCTTCGCCAGTTCGTGCGCCAGTTGCCGGCAACGCCCGAGCGGCGAACTGTGGAACGCAGCGCTGCCGACAGGCAGGGCCGCGTGCAGTTGGTGCGCGCTGGCGCGGGTGTGGTCGGCGTCGGCGGCAATCTCAGACTGGCCGTAGCAAGTGCCTTCTGCCACCAGTGGCCGTGCATGCCGTACCAGCCACAGGCGACGGGCGATGCCGTTCACGGCGCGAGCCAGGGAAGAATCGGCGAAACCCCGTGCCGTCCAGCGGCAATGGCAACGCCCAGATAGAAAGCGATTTCGCTCACCTGCTGGATCGAGCCGAGGCAGTCGCCCGTGAAGCCCTGCAATCGCCGGTGGAATCGCCAGAGCATCCAGCCCGCGCCCAGCGCGCTGCACAGAATCGCCATAGCCACCGCTTGCCATCCGAGAGCCAGCGTGAAAAACAATACGGGAACCGCGCACCACAGCCCGGCCGTGAGCAGGGCCCCAGGGTGATCTGGTCGGCGAGGGGCTTGCTTTTGGAGGTTGCGGTGTCGCCCACGTGCGGCAGCATGCGCACGGCCAGCAGCGGCCAGAAGCGCGACATCACATGGCCGCAAAACAGCGACCACAGCGCCACGCCAAGGTGTTGACCGCCAAGCTGCGCTAGCAGCGCAAACTTTGCCGAAAACGCCAGCACCAGCGCCATCGCGCCGAATGCGCCGACGCGCGAGTCCTTCATGATCTCGAGTGCGCGGTCGCGCTGGTACGCTCCCCCGAGACCATCGGCCACGTCGGCCAGCCCATCCTCATGGAACCCACCGGTGACCAGCACCGTGACGATGGTGCTGAGCACGGCGGCGACCAAGGGAGTGAAGACCTGCCCCTGGCCGAGCAAAGCGCTGGCCGCGCCGAAACCGACGACCGCAATCGCTCCAACCAGCCAGCCCACGCCCGGAAAATGCGCGGCGCTTGCGCGCAGCATGGCCGGGCTGTAGCCAACCCAGTCCGCCAACCGGCCGTTCACGGGGATGCGCGTGAAGAACTGGACAGCCAGCAGATAGTGGCGAATCGCTTGCATATCGAGACGGCGTGCACTGCGTGCCGGTTAGTCGTCGCCGTTGGCCTGAAGGAACAGGCGGTAGGCGGGGTTGAGCGTCTCCTCGACATACGGATAACCCAGCGTCGCAAGAAACTGGTCGAACTCCGCCGCGTCCTCGGGCGGCACCTGCATGCCGACCAGGATGCGGCCATAGTCCGCGCCCTGATTGCGATAGTGGAACAGGCTGATGTTCCAGTGCGGCTGCATCAGGCTCAGGAACTTGAGCAAAGCGCCCGGACGCTCGGGGAAGGTAAAGCGCATCAGGCGTTCGTCCTGCGCGAGTGACGAGTTGCCGCCAACGAGATGGCGCAGATGCTCCTTGGCAAGCTCGTCGTGCGTGAGATCGAGCGAGTCGAACCCCTGTTTGCGGAAGTTCCTGGCGATCTTTTCCGATTCGCCGGGCCCATTCGTGGTCAGGCCGACGAACACATGGGCGCGCCGCGCATTGCTGATGCGGTAGTTGAACTCGGTCACGTTGCGCGAGCTGCCGGGCAGAGCGCCGACCACTTCGCAGAAGCGCCGGAAGCTGCCGCGCTCCTCGGGAATCGTCACGGCGAACAGCGCCTCGCGTTCCTCGCCGACCTCGGCGCGCTCGGCAACAAAGCGCAGGCGGTCGAAATTCATGTTCGCGCCGCACAGGATCGCCGCGTAGGTTTCGCCCCGGGTCTTGTTTTTCGCCACGTATTGCTTGATGGCCGCCACGGACAGCGCGCCGGCCGGCTCGACGATCGAGCGTGTGTCGACAAAGATGTCCTTGATGGCGGCGCACACGGCGTCGGTGTCCACCAGCAGGTACTCATCGACCAGATTGCTGGCCACGCGGAACGTCTCCTCGCCCACCAGCTTCACGGCCGTGCCGTCGGAGAACAGGCCCACGTCGGGCAGCGTCACGCGTTCATGCCGTGCCACCGATTGCACCATGGCATCGGAGTCGTTCATCTGCACGCCGATCACCTTGATGTCGGGGCGCACGGCCTTGATGTAGTTGGCCACGCCCGAGATCAGGCCACCGCCGCCGATGGCGACGAACACCGCGTCGAGCCGGTTGCTGCCGAGCGACTGCAACTGACGCAGCACCTCCATGGCGATCGTGCCCTGCCCGGCGATCACGTCGGGATCGTCGAACGGATGGACGAAGGTCAGGCCCTGTTCCTGCTGCAGACGCGCCGCATGTTCATAGGCATCGCTGTAGCTTTCGCCGCTCAGCACGACTTCTCCGCCGAGCGTTTTGACCGCGTCGATCTTGAGTTGCGGTGTCGTGGTGGGCATCACGATCACGGCGCGCGTGCCAAGCCTGGATGCGCTCATGGCAACGCCCTGCGCATGGTTGCCGGCCGAGGCGCAGATCACGCCGCGCGCCAGTTGCTCCTGCGTGAGTTGCGCCATCTTGTTGTAGGCGCCGCGCAGCTTGAAGCTGAACACCGGTTGCTGGTCTTCGCGCTTGAGCAACACCTTGTTGTGCAGGCGACGGCTGAGGGCCTTCGCGACCTGCAGATCGGACTCGACGGCCACGTCGTAGACGCGGGCGGTCAGGATCTTCTTGAGGTAGTCGAACGGGCTGAGTGTCTGTTGTGGGTTGGGCATCTGGCGATCCGGAAGGCACTGATCGATGGCAGTGCATGGGCCGCCATCATAGAAACAAGCTGGCCGCTGCGCAGGCTCGGCGCGGACAATCGATGTTCAACAGGGCAAAAAAATGGCCCCTAGCCGTGAAGCTTGGGGCCAAATCCATCCTTTGAGGAGATGGAGGAGACAATGGGTGCGCCAACCTTGGGTCAGCGCTTGAATTGAATTCTACTCCCAAAAGTTGCTGCGATGCAGCAAAATCAGCGTGAAATTTTCATTACGCGATGTGGTGTTGCGCTAAAGAGTCATTTTCTGGAGGAAAAACGATGGAATGCACAGTCAGCTGGACCGGAAACTCGGGCACGCGCTCGGCGATGGGCTTTGTGGCGGAGACCGGTAGCGGCCACGTCCTGACCATGGACGGCGCGCCCGACGCCAACAATCCGCAGAACGGCGGCCAGAACCTGGCTCCACGCCCGATGGAAACCGTACTGGCCGGCACCGGCGGGTGTACGGCCTACGACGTGGTGCTGATCCTCAAGCGGGGTCGCCATGAGGTGAGCGGGTGCAGCGTCAAGCTCACCTCCGAACGCGCCGAGACGGATCCCAAGGTCTTCACCCGGATCCACATGCAGTTCACCGTCACGGGCAAGGGCATTCCGGCTACGGCAGTCGAGCGCGCAATCGCCATGAGCCACGACAAATACTGCTCGGCCAGCATCATGCTGGGCAAGACCGCGGAAATCACCACCGGCTTCGAGATCGTCGAGGGTTGAGACTTGGCGCGCTATTCGTGCTTTTTTATATGAAGTGAGCCGTGGTCGTCATCACCTTGGCGGCCACCTTCATCAGCAGACGCGCGGGTGCAGGCAGTTCCGCCGCCCCGCAGCCAGCGCTTGGGCCGCGTGGCGCTCCTCGTCCTGTTGCATGCGCGCAACTACTTCGCGCGATGGCAGATCGGCCTCGGGCAGGCTACCCAGATGGCCCTGCAGGTGCTCGGACACCTGGCGTTCCGTTTCCACCACAAACCCCAGACTGACCTTGTCGCTCACCTTGGCGGCAGCCAGCCCGATCGCGAACGCTCCAGCGAACCACAGTGGATTCAGCAGGCTGGGGCGGCTGCCCAGCGCGTCCAGGCGATCCCGCGTCCAGGCCAGATGGTCGAGTTCCTCGCGAGCGGATGTGAGCAGGCTTTCGCGCAGTTGCGGATCACGGGTCACCGTGGCCTGCGCCAGATAGAGCGCCTGGGCGCACACCTCGCCAACGTGGTTTACACGCATCAGCGCGCCTGACAGGTTGCGCTCCTCGCGGCTCAACCTGGGCTCGTCCCGCCCTGGGCGGGCGAGGGCTCATGCGCCTGGGGTGATGCAAAAAGCGTGCGGAGTGCGGCGTCTGCCGTTCTGAGAATATGATCCATTGCGTTCTATTGTCGGCAGGATCGGATTGCGTGTCGTTTGTTGACAAAAATAGCCATGTTCACGGGTTGACGGACTGCGATTTGAGTGTTCTCGCATGCATTCCTGGGTGTTGCAGTGCTGCAACGGAATTGCGGCATTTATGCACTTTGTGAGGGAATTCCTTTGCGAAACATCGCTGGCTCTGTTGCAATAGAACTAACTTCCCCACCAGGAGGTTGGCCCGGGGGAACCGGCGGGCTGCACAAAAGTATGTGCCTCTAGTCCCCTTGATCCAGGGCCCTCTGTTTAACCTTGGAGTAACTCGCAATGAAAAAATCACTGATTGCCCTGGCTGTGCTGGCTTCCTCCGGCGCTGCGATGGCTCAATCTTCCGTGACCCTGTTCGGTATCGTCGACACTGGTATCGGCTATGTGAACAAGGCCAACGCAGCTGGCGACAGCAAGTACGGTCTGTACACCAGCGGCAATTACACCAGCCGCATCGGCTTCCGCGGCGTGGAAGATCTGGGCGGTGGTCTGAAGGCTGGTTTCTGGCTGGAAGGCGAACTGTTCGCTGATGATGGCAATGCTGCTGGTTTCAACTTCCGTCGTCGTTCGACTGTCAGCCTGTCTGGCGGCTTCGGTGAAGTGCGTCTGGGCCGTGACCTGACCCCTGGCTACACCAAGACCAGCTCCTACGATCTGTTCAACCAGACTGGTATCGGCCAATTCGGTGGCTGGTCCAACTGGTACGGCACTGCTGGCGATGCAAACGGCATCCGTTCCAGCAACATGATCTCGTACTACACGCCTAACATGGGTGGCTTCAACGGCGCCATCGGTTACGGCTTCGACGAGCAAACCTCGGGCCACGCTGGTCGCTACATGGGTGGTTACGTTGCATATGACAACGGCCCTCTGAGCGTTGCTGTGTCGTACGACGACCGTGACACCGTTGCCGCTAACCGCGATCGCAACGCCCTGACTATCGGCGCTTCGTACAACCTGAACGTTGTGAAGCTGAACGGTATCGTTCAACAGACTCGCGACAAGATCGACGGCGCTCCTAACCAGAAGGTTAACGCCTACATGCTGGGTGCTTCCGCTCCAGTGGGCGCTGGCGAAGTCAAGATCCAGTACGCTCTGTACGATCAGAAGGCTTTCGACGACGGCAAGGCACACCAGCTGAGCCTGGGTTATGTGTACAACCTGTCCAAGCGCACTGCTGTGTACGGCAACGTGTCGTACCTGAAGAACAAGGACGGCTCGAACCTGGGTCTGGCTTCCAAGAACCTGAACACCGAAGGTCCTGGCGCTGGCAAGGCACAGACCGGCGTGCAAGTTGGCGTTCGCCACTCCTTCTAATTACTGGCTGGCATCTGCCAGCTTCGGTTAGAGGTGAAAAACCGCTGCTCTTCGGAGTGGCGGTTTTTTTTTGGGGGGGTTTTTCTTGCGTGAGGCCCGAAGCGCGACGGGGCATTGGGTACTGACAATCCGGTGAACGCGCAGCTATGCCGGGGAGCGCTGCTGCATCGCGCCCCTCTGTCTGAAATGCAAGATTTCGGCTTCTTTTCCAATCGATGGAGCGCTTGGTGGTTTTCCCGAGCATGCTTTTTGCTCATGAGCAGCTAGATTTGCACCTTTCATCCACGTCAGAGATTCAAAGCGACTCGAACTCGAATACATGCTTGCCTTCATACTGCGCCGACTCCTTCAAGCCGTGATCGTGATGGTGACGGTTGCCTTCATCTCGTTCGTCCTGTTTCAGTTCGTCGGTGACCCGGTCGTCACCATGCTCGGACAGGATGCAACGCCTCAGCAGATTCAGGAACTGCGCGCTGCTTTGGGGCTCGACCAACCCTTTTTTGTGCAGTTCTGGCATTTTCTGCTCAATGCGGCTCAGGGCGACTTCGGCCTGAGCCTGCGTCAGGGTGCCAAGGTCTCGAAACTGATTGGCGAGCGCTTTCCCGCGACGCTGGAGCTGGCGATGGTGGCCGCCGTCATCGCGCTCGTCGTCGGTGTGCCCATGGGCGTCTACGCGGCACTGCGACGCGGCACGTTTCTGAGCCAGGTCTTCATGACGATCTCGCTGCTCGGGGTCTCGCTGCCGACCTTTCTGATCGGCATCCTGCTGATCCTGGTGTTCTCGGTCACGCTGGGCTGGTTTCCGAGCTTCGGGCGGGGGATGTGGTGCAGCTTGGCTGGTGGAGCACCGGACTGCTCACGGCAAAAGGCTGGCATCACATCACCTTGCCTGCGATCACTCTGGCGATCTTTCAGCTCACGCTGATCATGCGCCTCGTGCGCGCCGAGATGCTCGAAGTACTGCGCACCGACTACATCAAATTCGCGCGGGCGCGGGGTCTGACGGATCGCGCAATCTATTTTGGTCATGCGCTCAAGAACACGCTGGTGCCGGTGATGACCATCACGGGTCTGCAACTTGGCGGCCTGATTGCGTTCGCGATCATTACCGAGACCGTGTTCCAGTGGCCCGGCATGGGACTGCTGTTCATCCAGGCGGTGACGTTCGCCGACATTCCGGTGATGGCGGCCTATCTGTGTCTGATCGCGCTGATTTTCGTGATCATCAATCTGGTGGTGGACCTGCTCTATTTCGCCGTCGACCCGCGTCTGCGCGTGGGTGGCAAGGCGGGAGGGCACTGAGATGCAGGCGGCGCGTTTCAAGGCCGGTGGTCGTGCGTTTGCGCACATCACCAAATTTCATCCCGAGCTCACCGCATTCCGGCGCGACCTGCATGCGCATCCGGAACTGGGTTTCGAGGAACAGTACACCAGCGCACGCATTGCGCAGGCGCTCAGGCTGTGCGGTGTCGATGAATTGCACGAGCACATCGGCAAGACCGGCATGGTGGCGCTGATCCACGGACAGACCCGCGCGAGCGGCAGCATGATCGGCCTGCGGGCCGACATGGATGCGCTGCCGATGCAGGAGAACAACGAGTTCACCTGGAAGTCCAGCAAGCCCGGCCTGATGCACGGCTGCGGGCATGATGGTCACGTGACCATGCTGCTCGGGGCTGCACGCTATCTTGCGAGCACGCGGCAATTCGATGGCACTGCGGCGCTGATCTTTCAACCGGCCGAGGAAGGCCACGGCGGCGCGCGCGTGATGATCGAGGACGGATTGTTCGAGCGCTTCCCGATCCAGACCGTGTTCGCGATGCACAACTGGCCGCAGATGAAGCCAGGTACCGTCGGCCTCAACGACGGCGCGATGATGGCGGCCGCCGACCGCATCACCATCGAGATCACCGGCCGTGGCGGCCACGGGGCGCATCCCTACCAGACTGTGGACGTGGTGCTCGTCGCGGGTCACATCATCACGGCGGTGCAGGGCATTGTCTCGCGCAATGTGCGCCCGCTCGATGGTGCGGTGGTAAGCCTGTGCGCGGTGCAGGCGGGCGACCTTGGTGCATTCAGCGTGCTTCCGGGAAGCGCCACGCTGGTGGGCACGGTGCGCTCGTTCGATCCCGCCGTGCAGGAGATGGTGGAGCGCCGTATCCAGGAAGTCTGCAACGGCGTTGCGATGGGCTTTGGTGCGAGCGTGAACGTGCGCTACGAACGCATTTACCCGGCCACCATCAACACCGAGAGCGAGGCCCGCTTTGCCGGTGATGTGGCCGCGTCCATCGTCGGCGCCGGGAACGTCGAGCGTGACCTCGAACCGAGCATGGGTGCCGAGGATTTTTCGTTCATGCTGCAGAACAAGCCCGGCGCGTACCTGCGCATCGGCCAGGGCATGGGCGCGGGCAACAGCACGCTGCACAACAGCCGCTACGACTTCAACGACGACATCCTGCCGCTCGGTGCTGCCCTGCACGCGGGACTGATCGAACAAGGCATGCCGCTCGCCGCAGCGCAGTGACGTGACGACCAACAGAGAGCCCCAAAGCCATGTCGATTCAACAAACCCTAGCTCACTGGTGGGACAGCGATGTCGCCCACAGTTTCCGCTCGTCCCCGGTCGCAATCGGTGCCGCGGTGATCGCATTCATCTGCGTGTTCTGCTCGATCTTTGCGGGCTGGGTGGCGCCGCACAATCCGTTCGATCTCACCACGCTCGAGCTGTCCGACGCGCGGCTGCCGCCCGCATGGAGCGAGAGCGGCACGTGGAAATATCCGCTCGGCACCGACGACCAGGGACGCGATATTCTTTCCGCGCTGATCTATGGCGCACGCATCTCGCTGATTGTGGGGCTGGTCTCGGTGGCGCTGTCGATCGTGATCGGCGTGTCGCTCGGCCTGGTCTCCGGGGCCAAGCGCGGCTGGATCGACGCGCTGTTGATGCGCGCCTGCGATGTGGTGTCCTCGTTCCCCGCGATTCTCGTGGCGCTGCTGATTGCGGGCGTGGCGCGCGCCGTCTATCCCAATGCCGCCGAGGGCGTCGCATTCGCTGTGCTGGTGCTGGCGATTGCGTTTGCGGGCAGCAATGGCTGGGTGCAATATGCGCGCACAGTGCGCGCCAGCACCATGGTCGAATACGGCAAGGAATACGTGCAGGCCGCGCGCGTCACGGGCGTGCCGCCGCTGCGCATCATGCGCCGACACGTGCTGCCCAATGTGCTCGGCCCGGTCATGGTGCTCGCCACCATACAGGTAGCCACGGCGATCATCACCGAAGCCACGCTGTCGTTTCTCGGCGTCGGCGCTCCACCCACGTCGCCGTCGCTCGGCACGCTGATCCGCGTCGGCAACGACTACCTGTTTTCCGGCGAATGGTGGATCACCGTTTTTCCCGGTGCCATGCTGGTGTTGATCGCACTGTCGGTGAACCTGCTGGGCGACTGGCTGCGTGATGCCCTCAACCCGCGTCTTCGTTGAGGTGAAAAGCCATGTCCCTGCTTGATGTCCAAAATCTCGTCGTCGAATTTCCGGGCCGCAAAGGCACTTTGCGTGCACTCGACGATGTTTCCTTCTCGATTGCCCCCGGAGAAATTCTCGGCGTTGTGGGCGAGTCCGGCGCGGGCAAATCGCTGACCGGCGCGTCCATCATCGGTCTGCTCGAGCCACCCGGGCGGATCGCCTCGGGCCAGATTCTGCTCAACGGCGAGCGCATCGACAACCTGCCCAACCAGAAGATGCGCCACATTCGTGGCCGCCGCATTGGCGCGATCTTCCAGGATCCGCTCACCTCGCTCAATCCGCTGTACACCGTCGGCAGGCAGTTGATCGAGACCATCACCACGCATCTTCCCCTGAACGCCGCGCAGGCGCGCGACAGGGCCATCAGCCTGCTCAAGGACACCGGCATTCCGGCGGCGGAGCAGCGCATCGATCACTATCCGCACCAGTTCTCGGGCGGCATGCGCCAGCGCGTCGTGATTGCGCTGGCGCTCGCCGCCGAGCCCGAGCTGATCGTGGCCGACGAGCCCACGACCGCGCTCGACGTATCGATTCAGGCGCAGATCATCACGCTGCTCAAGAACATCTGCCGGTCGCGCGGCGCGGCCGTCATGCTGATCACGCACGACATGGGCGTGATCGCCGAAACCTGTGACCGTGTGGCCGTGATGTATGCCGGCCGGATCGCGGAAATCGGACCGGTGCACGAGGTCATCAATCATCCGGCGCATCCCTACACCGCGGGTCTCATGGCGTCGATTCCCGACATGCAGGAGGAACGCGAACGTCTCAATCAGATCGATGGCGCGATGCCTCGCCTGAACGCCATTCCCAAGGGTTGCGCCTTCAATCCGCGCTGCCAGTACGCGTTTGACCGCTGCCGCGTCGAGCGGCCCGATCTGCTTCCCGCGGGCGCCACGCAGGCCGCCTGCTGGTTGCGCGAAGACGCGGCTGTCGCCGCAGGAGCCATTGCATGAGCGCAGCCGACATCCACACCCGTTCGTCCTCCGCACCGTTGGTGCGCGCAGAAGATCTGGCCAAGACCTTTGACGTGTCCGCTCCCTGGCTCAACCGTGTGCTGGAACGCAAGCCGCGTGCGCTGCTGCATGCCGTCGATGGCGTCAGCTTCGAAATCCAGAAAGGCAAGACGCTTGCGCTGGTCGGTGAATCCGGCTGCGGCAAGAGCACCGTGGCGCGTCTGCTCGTGGGGCTGTACGAGCCCACGCGTGGCAGTTTCACCTTTGATGGGCAGGACGCGCATGCGGCATTTGCCGGGCGATCCATGCGCGAGATGCGCCGTCGCATCCAGATGATCTTCCAGGACCCGTATGCGAGCCTCAATCCGCGCTGGCTGGTGCGCGACATCATTGCCGAGCCGTTGATCGAGCATGGGTTACTCAGCGACGATGATGCGCTCACGCAGCGCGTGGGTGAATTGCTGCAATCGGTGGGTCTGACCTTCGATTGCATGGACAAGTATCCACACCAGTTTTCAGGAGGCCAGCGGCAGCGCATTTCGATTGCGCGCGCACTGGCCACCGAGCCGGAATTTCTGGTGTGCGATGAGCCGACGTCGGCGCTCGATGTGTCCGTGCAGGCACAGGTCCTCAACATCATGAAGGACCTGCAGCGCGAGCGCCACCTGACTTATCTTTTCATCAGCCACAACCTGGCGGTGGTGCGCCACGTGAGCGATCAGGTGGGCGTGATGTACCTCGGGCGGCTGGTGGAAATCGCCGACAAGCACGAGCTGTTTGTGCGGCCCCGCCACCCCTACACGCGCATGCTGCTCGATGCGATTCCGAAGATGCACGATACCGGCCATGCCCGTACACCGGTTCGCGGCGAGGTGCCCAATCCACTCAACCCGCCGACGGGCTGCGCGTTCAATCCGCGTTGTCCGCACGCCAACGAACGTTGCCGCGTGGAGCGCCCGCAACTGCTTGACGATGGCGGCACGAAGGTCGCATGCCACGCCATCGAGGAAGGCCGCATCGGCCTCCCAGAGACCGTCGTTCCGGTTGCCCTGGACTGAATCTCTGCACACAAGGCCGGTAGCGAAGACTTCCGGATTTCCGGGGACGGCGCAGGGGCTTAGTCTTGGGTCACAGGCCTGTCATGCCGTCTTCTGAGGATGCAATCTTTCCAGACAACTGTGGAGAGAGCATGTCAGCATATTCGGGATGGTCGGGCAATCGCGCAATGCGCAAGTTGCCGAAAGGAGTCGCAAGCGCCGTGTTGATCGGGCTGCTGGCCGGATGCGGCGGTGGCGGCGATGGGCCGGATGCTTCCAGCAACGAGCCGCTTGAGCTCAGCATCCTTCACATCAACGACCATCACTCCACGCTCGATTCGAAATCCAGGACGCTGCAACTGAATGCGGGCGGTGCGGCGCCGGTGGCCGTTGCGGTCGAGGCGGGCGGTTTCCCGCGCGTGACCGCCGCGATCCAGGCGCTGGAGAAATCCTCGAAGAACGTGCTCAAGCTGCACGCGGGTGACGCGCTCACCGGCACGTTGTACTTCAATCGCGCCGGAGCCGATGGTGAGGCCGATGCCGCGATGATGAATACCGTGTGCTTTGACGCCTTCACGCTCGGCAATCACGAATTCGACAAGGGCGACACCGGTCTCAAGGGCTTCATCGACCGGCTGCACAAGGGCGCATGCAAGACGCCGGTGCTCAGCGCGAATGTGAAGTTCGGTCCGTCCTCCGCCTTGAACGCATCCAAGGCGCCGGGGCTGGTCTCGCCGTCGAAGGTGCTTGAGCGCGGAGGCCAGAAGATCGGCATCGTGGGCCTGACCATCGCGCAGAAGACCAAGGCGTCGTCAAGCCCCGACCCGAGACGATGTTCGAGGACGAGGCCACGGCCGCGCAACGCGAGATCGATGTGCTGCGCAAGCAAGGCATCAACAAGATCATCGTGATGAGCCATATCGGCTATGAATACGACAAGCAGGTCGCCGCCAAACTCAGCGGCGTGGACGTGATCGTCGGCGGTGACTCGCACACGCTGCTCGGCCCGACGCGCTCAAGACGCTCGGCGTGGGCACGCCCTCGGGTGCCTATCCCACGCGCGTGACCAACAAGGACGGCAAGCCGGTCTGCATCGTGCAGGCGTGGGAGTACGCGCAGGTCGTCGGCGAACTGAAGGTGTCGTTCGATGCGAATGGCGACGTCAAGCAGTGCACCGGAACGCCGCACGTGCTCATTGGCAACAACTTCACCGTGGGCGGCAAGGAGCCCACCGCCGATCAGGCAAAGGCCATCGAGGCCAGCGTGAAGAACGCCGGATTCCTGCGCACCACGGCGCCTGCTGCGGCGGCCGATCAGGTGCTCAAGCCATTCAAGGAGCGCATCGCCGCGTTCAACCAGACGCTGTCGGCGACCGCGCCCAAGGAACTGTGCTCGCGCCGCGTTCCCGGTGGTGAAGGCTCAGCCGACTACGGGCGCTCCAGCGCCGCCTGCAACGCCGAAGGCAGCGTGAGCGCGCGTGGCGGTGACATTCAGCAACTCGTCGCACAGGCCTATCTTGAAGTAGCCAATGCGCAGTACGGCGGTGCCGACATCTCGCTGCAAAGCGGTGGCGGCGTGCGCATTCCGCTCACGGGCAACGTGACTGCGGCGCAGGTGATTCAGGTCCTGCCGTTCGGCAACATGCTGTTCCGGCTGGACATCACCGGTGCCGAAGTGAAGGCGATGCTCGAAGATGGCCTGGAAGCGGTCTACGGCAAGGGCGGCTCCACTGGACCTTATCCCTACACCGGCGGTCTGCGCTTCGACGTGAACGCGGGCATGGCGACGGGGCAGCGCGTCTCCGGCATCGAGGTGCGCAACCGCACCAGCGGTCTGTGGGAGCCGCTGGCATCCGAGCGGAGCTATCGCCTGTTCGTGCTGAGTTTCAACGCCACGGGCGGCGACGGCTACAAGACGCTCGCGGCCGTGCCCGCTGCACGGCGCCTGGACATCGGCGTGCTCGACGCTGACGTATTCTTCACCTATATCGAGAAGCAGGCGCGTGACGCGGCAACCAAGCTGCCACTGCTGCAACGTCTGCCGACCGAGCTATATAGCACCAAGACGTTCGTTGACGTGAAGAAGTAAAAAGTGCGGTGAGTGCGCCGGGGCTTGCAGCCATTCCCGCTTTGGCCTACAGGCCCCGGCTTCGCATGGCGGTGTCGGGGCCTTGTCGCGCTATGCTTGCGCAATACGGTATTTTTCGTCCGGTTCATTCATGTCTGAAAGGATGCAGGTGATATGAGCAAGCAATTCACTTTGACGAGTCCCGACATCGCCAACAACGCGAGCGTCGATCCACGTTTCGAATTCAATGGCTTTGGCTGCAACGGCCAGAACCAGTCGCCGGTGCTGGACTGGAGCGACGCTCCGGTAGGCACGAAAAGTTTTGCCCTGACGGTCTACGATCCCGACGCGCCCACGGGGTCGGGCTGGTGGCACTGGTTTGTGGTGGACATTCCTGCGGATGTCGCTCAGCTCGCGGCCAATGCCGGAGCCAGGGGTGGCGCGCAATTGCCCGAGGGCGCGCGGCATGTGCGCAACGACTACGGCCTGTTTGAATTTGGCGGCTTCTGCCCGCCGCCCGGCGACAAGCCGCATCGCTATGTCTTCACGCTGCATGCGCTGTCGGTCGGCACGCTCGATATTCCCGACGATGCGAGCTGTGCGCTGGCAGGCTTCATGGTGAACGCCAATACGCTCGCCAAGTTCAGCTTCACGGGCACTTACGGGCGCGCCGCCTGAGTCCCTTCGTTTGAAGCGGCGGCTACCCGACAATCAGGTGTAGCGCTTGGCCCGCAGATTGTTCTTCATCTGCTGCAGCACCGGCTGCAGCGGCTCGCCGATCTGCAATGCCACGGCCGTGGCGAGCACGTCAATGATCAGCAGATGCAGGAGGCGCGAGACCATCGGGCTGTAGCGGTCGTAGCCCTCGGGTGATCGGCGGCCAGGTGGATTTCACAGGTGTGCGCGAGGGGCGAGCCACTCGCCGTGATCGCAATGGTGGTCGCGCCGTTCTTGCGCGCGATGTCGGCGGCGTCCATCAGGTCGCGCGTGCGACCCGAATTGCTGATGATGACCGCGCAATCGCCCTTGCCGAGCAGGGTGGCGCTCATCACCTGCATGTGCCCGTCGCTGGCACTGATGCTGGTGATGCCGAGACGAAAGAATTTGTGCTGGCCATCCTGCGCGACGATGCCCGAATTGCCTGCGCCGTAGAACTCGATGCGCTTGCCGGTCTGCCAGGTCGAGGCGATGGCCCTGGCCGCGCGCTCCAGCGCGGTGGTGCTCGCCGCGTTGCGGTATTGCAGGAATGCCGCGACCGCGTTGTCCACGACCTTCACGAGCACGTCGCCGGTCTTGTCGTCCGCGTCCACGCTGCGGTGGATAAAGGGCACGCCCTCGCTCACACTGCCCGCGAGCTTGAGCTTGAAATCGGCAAGACCGTCATAGCCCATGCTGCGGCAAAAGCGCACCACCGTGGGTTTGCTCACGCTGGCGCGCTGGGCCAGTTCGCGCACCGGCAGATGCGAGAACGCGCGGGATCATCGAGCACCAGTTGCGCAACGCGCTGCTCAGCCGGGGCGAGAGAGGGCAGAGAAGCGGTGATCCGGTCTAACATTCTTCCATCCACGTATTGCCGTCACGCGCAACCAGCGCGCTCGCGGCGCTCGGGCCCCAGGTGCCCGCAGCATAGGGGCGTGGGCTGTCGTCGGAGTTCCGCCACGACTGCATGATGGGCTCGACCCAGCGCCATGCGGCCTCCTGTTCGTCGGCGCGCACGAAGAGGTTCAGGCGGCCCGCGATCACGTCGAGCAGCAGCCGTTCGTAGGCGCCCACGCGTTCGCTGCCAAAGCGCTTGTCGAAATCCAGATCGAGCTGCACCGGCGCGAGCGACTGCGCATCGGAAATCTTCAGTCCGCGCTTGTCATTGCCCGAAGAAAACAGATGCAGCGCCAGTCCGTCGCGCGGCTGAAGGTGGATCACCAGGCGATTGGCCATGCCAAGCGGCGTGCGGTAGATGGGATGCGGCGCGGGCCGGAAATTGACGGCAATGTGCGCCTCGTGCGCGGCCAGGCGCTTGCCGGTGCGGATATAAAACGGCACGCCTGCCCAGCGCCAGTTGGCGATCTCGGTGCGCAGGGCGACGAAGGTTTCGGTGCGGCTGTCGGGCGCCACGCCGGGCTCGTTCAGATAGCCGGGAACGCGGTCTCCGCTCAGGGTGCCTGCGGTGTATTGACCACGCACCACGTCGCGTGAAAGCGTGGCTGCGGTCCATGGCGCGAGCGAGCGCAGCACCTTGAGCTTCTCGTCACGGATTGCGTCGGCGTGCGCGTTGATGGGCGGCTCCATGGCGATGGCGCACAGCAGTTGTAGCGCATGGTTCTGCACCATGTCGCGCAGCGCGCCGGTGCCCTCGTAGAACGCGCCGCGCTTTTCAACGCCGATCTTCTCGGCCATGGTGATTTCCACGCTGGCAACGGTCTCGCGGCGCCACAGGGGCTCGAACAGCGCGTTGCCGAATCGCAGCGCGAGCAGGTTCTGCACCGACGGCTTGCCGAGATAGTGATCGATGCGGAAGATCTGCCACTCGTCGAACACCTTGCGCACGGCGGCGTTGATGGCGCGATTGGACGCGAGATCATGGCCCAGCGGTTTTTCCAGCACGATGCGCGTGTTGGGCGTGTTCAGTCCCACGGAACCCAGTTGTTCGCAGGCCGTGGTGAAGAGATTGGGAGCGGTGGCGAGATACAGCACCACGGTATCGGCGGCGCGCTCGCGCAATACCTGGGCGAGGCGTTCGTAGTCCTTGGGCGCGGACAGATCGACGCGCACATATTGCAGCAGGGCCGCAAATTTCTCGAATTCCTCGCTCTTGGGGCGCTTGTCGGATTCGACGGCATCGAGGCGGCTGGCAATGAGTGCGCGATACGCCTCGTCGCTCAGATCATCGCGCGCCACGCCCAGAATGCGGCCGTCCGGTGGCAACGATCCGTGTCGCCAGGCCTGAAAGAGTGCGGGCAGCAGCTTGCGCCAGGCCAGGTCGCCGGTGCCGCCAAACAAAACCAGATCGAAACTCATGGCGCAGAAATACCTGTGTAGTTGTAACTTGAAGGCGAGGGCCTGTTCACCCAACGCCGCAGACCGCCCAAGACTGCGCAACCCTTCGGGCTTGCGCGACCCCGAGGGTTGTGTAAACAGGCCCTAGTATCGATGTTACCGAGTTTCATCCGCAGACAATACGGGTTTAACCAATGGCATTGCTGCGAATACACTCTTGGGTTGTCACGCCTCGTCGGTCGTCCGAAAGAGGAATCCGGATGTCATTGATGGGGAAATCGCCATGAATCAACTAGAAGCTCTCAAACAGTTCACCACGGTCGTTGCCGACACCGGCGATTTCCACCAACTGAGCGCGTTCCAGCCGCAGGATGCGACGACCAACCCCTCGTTGATCCTCAAGGCCGTCCAGAAGCCCGAATATGCGCCGCTGATGCAGGACTGCGTCACGCGTTTCAAGGGCCGGGAGATCGAAGAAATCATGGATCGCCTGATCGTGCGCTTCGGCTGCGAAATCCTGTCGATCATTCCCGGCCGCGTCTCCACCGAGGTCGATGCCCGTTTGTCGTTCGACACCGAGGCCACGGTGGCGCGCGCGGAGCGCATCATCGAGCTGTACCAGGCCGAGGGCGTGCACATCGACCGCGTGCTGATCAAGATTGCTTCCACCTGGGAGGGCATCCAGGCGGCCAGGCAGTTGGAGGCGCGCGGTATTCACACCAATCTCACGCTGCTGTTTTCATTCGCGCAGGCGGTGGCCTGCGGTCAGGCCAAGGTGCAGCTCATCTCGCCATTCGTCGGCCGCATCTATGACTGGTACAAGAAGCAGGCCGGTGCCCAGTGGAACGAGGCCGAGATGGCCGGGCCAACGATCCGGGCGTGCAGTCCGTGCGCGCGATCTACAACCACTACAAGCATTTCGGCATCAGGACCGAGGTGATGGGCGCGAGCTTTCGCAACGTGGGCCAGATCATTGCGCTTGCGGGATCGGACCTGCTGACCATCGCCCCCGAGCTGCTCGCCAAACTCGCCGAGAGCAACGAGCCCGTCACCCGTGCGCTTGATCCGCAGGCCGCAAGCGAGTTGGAACTGACTGCGGTGAGCTACGACGAGGCGGGCTTTCGTTATGCGCTCAACGCCGACGCGATGGCGACCGAAAAGCTGGCCGAAGGCATTCGCGCCTTCGCCGCAGATGCGGCAAAACTTGAACAGATGATGCTGGCCTCTGCATGATGAATGACCCGCGCACCCGCTGTGACCGGACGGCCGCGTGGCAGTTGCTCAAGCGCCATTTCGAGAGTGCCGGTCGCGGCTTCGACGTTCGCAGCGCGTTCGATAACGATCCGGACCGGTTTGCGCGCTTCAGTCAGCATGCGCCGCTGGTGTTCGCCGATCTGTCGAAGAACCTGATCGGGGCGGAGACCCGCGAGCTGCTCACGCAACTGGCGCGCGAGAGCGGTGTCGAGGCCTATCGCAACGCGATGTTTGCGGGCGAGCCGATCAACAACACCGAAAACCGGGCCGTGATGCACTGGCTGCTGCGCAGTCCGGCGAACGCGACGACGGCGAATGCCTTCGTCGCCGAAAGCCTCGCCGAGGTGCACGAGAACCTGGATGCGATGCTCCGGATCGCCGAGCGCGTGCGCGCCGACGATGCGATCACCGACATCGTCAACATCGGCATCGGAGGCTCGGATCTCGGCCCCGCGATGACGGTGAAGGCGCTCGAAGATTTCGCACACGCCGGCAAGACCCTGCACTTCATCTCCAACGTGGACGGCATGGAGCTTGGCAACGTGCTTCGCCGGATCAGGCCGGAAAGCACCTTGTTCCTGATTGCGTCCAAGACCTTCACGACGGCAGAGACCATGCTCAACGCGCACGCCGCGCGCCGCTGGTTTCTCGCAAATGGCGGATCGCTGCAACGCGATGCACGGCTGTCGCTGAGTCGGCATTTCATCGCGCTCACGACCCATCTGGAGGCGGCCTCGGAATTCGGCATCGACACCACGCTCGGGTTCTGGGACTGGGTCGGTGGCCGCTATTCGATGTGGTCCGCGATTGGCTTGCCAATCGCGATTGCCATTGGCGAGAAGAACTTCCGCGCGATGCTGCATGGCGCGCATTTGATGGATGAGCATTTCCGCACCGCGCCACTCGAAGAAAACCTGCCCGTGCGGCTGGGCCTGCTCGACGTCTGGTATCGCAATTTTCATGGTTTCACGAGCCGCAACATTGCGCCCTACAGCCACGGCCTGCGCCGCCTTCCGGCCTATCTCCAGCAACTGGAGATGGAGAGCAACGGCAAGGGCGTCGACGCCAGGGGCGAGCCGCTGCCCTATGCCACGTCGCCAGTGATCTGGGGTGAGCCGGGCACCAACGGGCAGCACGCTTTTTTCCAGATGATTCACCAGGGGCCGGACATCGTGCCCGTGGAGTTCATCGCTCTGCGTGAAGGGGCCACGATCTACCCGATCACCATCCGCGCCTGCTCGCGAACGCGCTGGCGCAGGCCCAGGCCTTGATGGTCGGGCGTCCCGAAAGCCGCGGCCACAGCTATTTCAGCGGCAACCGGCCGAGCACATTCCTCGTGCTGGACCGCCTCGATCCGGCGGCATTCGGCGCGTTGATTGCGCTGTACGAACACCGCGTGTTTACCAGCGGTGCGATCTGGGGGATCGACAGCTTTGATCAGTGGGGTGTGGAGCTGGGCAAGGTGCTTGCCAGAGAACTTGAGCCGCTGTTGGCCGACGGCCACGGCGACAGGCTTGATCCCTCCACGGCAGGTCTGCTGCATCACCTGCAGGCTCACGGCACCAAGCAGCGCGACTGAACGCGGCGATTGCATCGGGCCACGAAAATGCGCTTCCTTGGTGCAAACCTCTATTGGGTTGCAAGGCGCTTCTGAACGATAGTGGTGGCGCAAGCCCGCGCCCCGATGATCGATCACGATCCATGGGGTCGAGAAGGCTTGCGCTTCACACCAACAACAAGGAGACCTCATGAAGCTCGTTTGGACCAGCATCGCGCTGGCAGGCATGCTGGCCACCGGCGCGCACGCGCAGACCACGCCGCCCGCCGCGCCTCAGGCACAAGGCGGAAGCACCTTCGACAAGATCCAGAGCAGCGGAAAGATCGTGCTCGGCGTGCGCGAAAGCTCGGCCCCGATGGCCTATGCGATTGGCGCAGATCGCAAATACGCGGGCTACCACGTCGAGCTGTGTGAGAAGGTGGTGGCGCGCATTGCCCCGAAGGCGAAGATCGAATACATGGCGCTCACGGCGCAGAACACCATGCCGCTGGTTGAAAATGGCACGGTCGACATGGGCTGCGGCCCCACCACCAACAACCTCGCGCGCCAGCGTCAGGTTTCATTTGCCGTCACCACCTACGTGAGCCAGGTGCGCATGGCGGTGCGTGCCGATTCGGGCATCACCTCGCTCAAGCAGCTCGACAACAAGAACATCGCCGCATCGGCCGGCACCACCGCCGTGCAACTGCTGCGCAAGTTCGGCAAGGAAAACAACGTCAACCTGCCCACCTCGCTCGGCAAGGATCACTTCGAAAGTTTCCTGATGCTCGAATCGGGCCGCGCCGACGCCTTCGTGCTCGACGACAACCTGCTCGCGGGCGTCATCGCCAGCAGCAAGAACCCCGACGGCTACAAGATCGTCGGCGAAGTGCTGGGCTCCGAGCCCATTGCGCTGCTGTTCCGCAAGGACGACCCGACATTCAAGCGCGCGGTCGATGGCGCACTCATCGACATGATGAAATCCGGCGAGGTCGCCAAGGTCTACGACAAGTGGTTCATGCAACCCATCCCGCCCGCCAACAAGCCGCTCAACCTGCCGATGAGCGACACGTTGAAAAAGCTGATGCAAGACCCCAACGACAAGCCCCTCGAAGCCTACGCGAACTGAAAAAGAGAAGGGCGCGGCTCACCGCATCCGAGAGCCGGAGCGTGCCTGCAAGGCTTCGTAAGAAAGCAAAAACAAAACCCCGCAGGTCCAAAAACCTGCGGGGTTTTTACAAGAACAAATCTTGTGGGCGACTGGAGCCTCTACCCACCAATCGCCGGCTGCCGGGGCATTACATGCCCATGCCGCCCATACCGCCCATGCCACCCATGTCTGGCATGCCGCCGCCGGCCGCATCATCCTTCGGAGCCTCAGCCACCATGGCTTCGGTCGTCAGCAGCAGCGAGGCCACGGAAGCGGCGTTCTGCAGGGCAGTGCGCGTCACCTTGGTTGGATCCAGGATACCCATTTCGAGCATGTCGCCGTAGGTGTCGTTGGCGGCGTTGTAGCCGTAGTTGCCCTTGCCATTCAGCACGGTGTTCACCACGACGGAAGGCTCGCCACCGGCATTGGCAACGATTTCGCGCAGTGGCGATTCGATGGCCTTGAGCACCAGCTTGATACCGGCGTCTTGCTCGGGGTTGTCGCCCTTGAGGTCACCAATGGATTGCTTGGCGCGCAGGAACGCAACACCGCCACCGGCCACGATGCCTTCTTCGACGGCAGCGCGGGTAGCGTGCAGCGCGTCTTCCACGCGGGCCTTCTTTTCCTTCATTTCGACTTCGGTGGCAGCGCCCACCTTGATCACTGCCACGCCGCCGGCCAGCTTGGCCACGCGCTCTTGCAGCTTTTCACGGTCGTAGTCGGAAGTCGCTTCCTCGATCTGCACGCGGATCTGCTTCACGCGGGCTTCGATGTCAGCGCCAGCGCCAGCGCCGTCGATGATGATGGTGTTTTCCTTGCCCACTTCGATGGTCTTGGCCTGGCCCAGATCGGCCAGCGTGACCTTTTCGAGCGACATGCCGACTTCTTCGGCGATGACCTTGCCGCCCGTGAGGATGGCGATGTCTTCCAGCATGGCCTTGCGACGGTCGCCGAAGCCGGGAGCCTTGACGGCCACGACCTTCAGGATGCCACGGATGGTGTTGACCACCAGAGTCGCCAGCGCTTCGCCTTCGACTTCTTCAGCGATGATCAGCAGCGGACGGCCAGCCTTTGCCACTTGCTCGAGCGTAGGCAGCAGGTCACGGATGTTGCTGATCTTTTTGTCGAACAGCAGCACGAACGGGTTGTCCAGAATCGCGGCCTGCTTTTCGGGATTGTTGATGAAGTAGGGCGACAGGTAGCCACGGTCGAACTGCATGCCTTCAACGACGTCGAGTTCGTTGTCCAGGCTCTTGCCGTCTTCCACGGTGATCACGCCTTCCTTGCCGACCTTGTCCATCGCGTCGGCAATGATCTTGCCCACGGACTCATCGGAGTTGGCCGAGATGGAACCCACTTGAGCGATTTCCTTGGAAGTCGTCGTGGCCTTGGATTGGCTCTTGAGCTGCTCGACCAGGGCTGCAACAGCCTTGTCGATGCCGCGCTTCAGATCCATCGGGTTCAGACCGGCGGCCACGTACTTGGAGCCTTCGCGCACGATGGCCTGGGCCAGCACGGTAGCGGTCGTGGTGCCGTCACCGGCGATGTCGTTGGTCTTGGAGGCCACTTCCTTCACGAGCTGCGCGCCCATGTTCTGCAGCTTGTCCTTGAGTTCGATTTCCTTGGCCACGGACACACCGTCCTTGGTCACGGTAGGAGCGCCGAACGAACGCTCGAGAACCACGTTGCGACCCTTGGGCCCAGAGTGACCTTGACTGCGTTGGCGAGAATGTTCACGCCTTCAACCATGCGGGCGCGTGCTTCGCCGCCGAAAACTACGTCTTTTGCTGCCATTTTTGGCTCCTAAAGAAGAATGGGATACTTGAAAAATGCGATGAAGAGAGAAAGAAAAAGCGCAGGGGCTTGGCCCGCAGCGCGGACCCCTGTCGCTATTTCCTGTAACTATTACTTCTCTACGACCGCGAACAGGTCGTCTTCCTTCATCACCAGCAGTTCGTCGCCGTCGACCTTGACGGTCTGGCCCGAGTACTTGCCGAACAGGACACGGTCACCGACCTTCACGTTCAGGGCGATCAGAGCGCCCTTGTCGTCACGCTTGCCGGGCCGACGGCCACGATTTCGCCTTGATCAGGCTTCTCGGCGGCGCTGTCGGGGATCACGATGCCCGAAGCTGTCTTGGTTTCGTTTTCGAGGCGCTTGACGATCACGCGATCGTGCAGGGGACGCAGGTTCATATCAACTCCTGATGTATCAACTGAATGGATTGATGAGAAAGATGAGCAAGAAGAACGCCGATCCGGATTGTCCCGGGTCCACATTACAACTTGGTGCCTGAGCGTGCCTTTTGGCACTCGCGGGCATCGAGTGCTAATAATAAGGCAATTCTCTGGAATTTCAAGAGATGGGTCATTCCGGATGGGCGAAGAAAAGGATGTTTGGGCCGCGAGACAATGGCGGCAGATCAACCTCCCGTCGACAGATTCGGACACGTTGCGAGCCGATTTCACGAGCAATGCGAATTCTTCATACTTCCGACTGGCATCTGGGCCAGAACTTCATGGGCAAGTCCCGGCAGGCAGAGCATCAGGCGCTGATTGCGTGGCTGCTCGAGCAGGTGCAGGTTCACGCCGTGGACGCCGTGCTGATTGCCGGCGACGTGTTCGACACCGGCACGCCGCCCAGCTATGCGCGCGAGATGTACGGCGACCTCGTCGTGCGTCTGCACGAGGCGGGCGTGGCGCTGCTGCTGCTCGGCGGCAATCACGACTCGGTCGCCACGCTGCGCGAGAGCAGCGGGCTGCTGGCGCGCCTGTCCACCCATGTGTATCCCGCTGCGAGCGCGCCCGCGTCGCATGTGCGCGTGTTGCCGCGCCGGGCCACTGAAAAGCATGACCCACTTCAGCCCGGCTGCATCGTGTGTGCAATCCCGTTCATCCGGCCCCGCGACGTGGTCACCTCCGAATTCGGCCAGAGTGCGCAGGATCGCCAGCAGCAACTGCTCGAGGCCATCAGGCAGTACTACGACCACGTGTATCAGGCCGCGTGTGCCGAGCGCGACCGGATCGAGCAGCAGACCGGTGAACGGCTGCCGATCATCGCCACCGGCCATCTCACGACCGTGGGGCGAGCAGCAGCGAGTCCGTGCGCGAGATCTACGTAGGCACGCTGGAAGCGTTCCCCACGGCCGCATTTCCTCCCGTGGACTATCTCGCGCTTGGCCACATCCACAAGCCGCAGAAAGTGGGTGGTCAGGAGCATATTCGCTATTCGGGCTCGCCGATCACGCTGAGCTTCGACGAATGGGCCAGCAAAAGCAGATGCTGCTTGTGGAGCTCGACGCCACCGGCCTGCGCTCGGTGACCGAATTGCCGGTGCCGATTTTTCAGCCGATGGCGAGCCTGCGCGGCGATCTGGGTCACATCACGCAAGCGCTGCCGCGCATCGCCGAGCAGGCAGGCGAAGGGCAGAGTGTCTGGCTGGAGATCACCGTCACCACCGACGACTATCTGGCCGATCTGCCCGCGCGCATTCAGAAGCTGGTCGATGGATTGCCGCTTGAAGTGCTGCGCATCCGTCGCGAACGCGGACCGGCCATGGCGCAGCTTTTCGACAGCAGCGGCGTGACGCTTGACGAACTCGACCCTCACGACGTGTTCGAGCGTCGGCTGAGCCTGGAGACCGGCATGGACGGCGGATTGCGCGGCGCGATCACGCAGCGCTATCTGGAGGTCGTTCGCACCGTGAGGGATGGCGAGAGCCAGGACGAGGGCGTTGCATGAAAATCCGCCGCCTGCAACTCAAGAATCTCAACTCGCTCAAGGGCGAATGGAGCATTGATTTCACCGCGCCACCGCTTTCGGAAAGCGGACTGTTTGCCATCACCGGCCCCACCGGCGCGGGCAAGTCGACTCTCCTGGACGCGATCTGCCTCGCGCTTTATCACGAGACGCCCCGCCTTGGCACGCAATCCAAGGCGGTCAACGACATCATGACGCGGCATACTGCGGAATGCAGCGCGCATCTGGAATTCGAGGTGCGTGGCGAGGTCTACCGTGCATCGTGGAGCCAGCGGCGCGCGCGCGACCGCGTGGACGGCGCGTTGCAGTCGCCGCAGGTCGAGCTGGCGAAGGGCGACGGCACGGTCATCACGCGCCATGTGAGCGAGAAGCTCAAGCAGATCACCGAGATCACGCGCCTCGATTTTCCGCGCTTCACGCGCTCCATGCTGCTTGCGCAGGGCGGCTTCGCTGCCTTTCTGAACGCCAACGCCAACGACCGCGCGGAATTGCTCGAAGAGCTGACCGGCACGGAAATCTACGGCGAGATTTCGCAAAGAGTCTTTGAACGTGCGCGCGAGGAACGGGAAAAGCTCAAGCTCATGCAGTCGCGTGCCGACGGCATGGAGTTGCTCGCCGACGAGCAACGCAGCGTGATCCAGAACGAGGTCAGCACGATCCAGACGCAACGGTCGGGGCTCGCGGCACAGACGAGCGCATTGCGCGAACAGTTGCAGTGGCGCAATGCCGTGGCCGACGGTGAAAAGAATCTGCAGGGCGCGCAGCAGCGGCTTGACCAGGCCGAAGCTGCGATAACACACGCCGCGCCAGAACTGGAAAAACTGGCCGCGAGCGAACCGGCGCATGCACTGCAACCGATTCACCTCGCAATGCAATCGGCACATGCGGCAACAGAGAACGCCGCGAGCCAGTTGGCAGCTCGGCAGCGCGAACTCGACGAACAAAGTGCTGCGCAAACGCGCGAGCATGCGTTGGCGTTGGCGCTGGCCCAACAACTGCACGCGCAATCCACCCAACAATTGCACCGCCTTGAAAGCGAACAAGCAGCGCTGGGTGTGTGGTCTGGCGAGCACGCGCACCATGCGCAATTGGCCGAGCACCTGGGCGTGTGGCGCGAGCAGTTCGCGCAGCAGGCCAAGGCACAGGCGGACATTCGCGCGAACGAAGAAACGCTCGCCGCGACGAGCAGCAAGCTAAACGAGGCCCGAACCCGGCTGTCTGAGCAGTCCGCGAAAAGCGGAGAAGTTGCCAAGGCGCATGCCGAGGGCGAGGGACAATTGCAGGCGCTTCTTCAGCGCCAGCAGCAGCAATTGGCGGGCGTTCACACGTTGTCTGCGCTGCGTGAGCAGGCTCAGCTTGCGCAGAAGAATTTCGCCCTCACCGAGCGGCTCGACGAGAATGCGCGGCGGCAGCGCGCAATGAAGGCGCAGTATTTCGAGGTGCGCGATCAGCGCGTACAGGCGGCGGAAAAGGCGCAGACCCAGCAGTCTTCGCAAATCGAGCTTCTGGCGGCGCAGCAAGTCATGAACGAACGCGTCGCCGACAAGCAGCGCATGCTCGAGCAAGAGCAGGTCATTCGCAGTCTCTCCGAGCATCGCACCAACCTGCAACCGGGCGAAGCCTGCCCACTGTGTGGTGCCAAGGAACATCCCGCCATCGAGCGCTACACGCGGCTGGACAGTTCGGCCACGCGCGCCGAACTGGATCGTTTGACGCTGGCCCAGCAGCAAGGCGAGAAGACTTTGCGCCAAGGCGAGTCGGCGCTCGTGGCGGCGCAAACCCAGATGCAGCACTTGCAAGCCCGCGAGCAGCAGCTCGTCGAGGAGGGGCGGACGAATCAAATCGCGTGGGATGAATTGCGCGCGCGGTTGGCCCAGTCGCAGCACGGCGACTCATTGCAAGCCAAGGATTGGGAACTGGCCGACCGCCTGTCACAGACGCTGGCGTCGTCCCGACAACATGCGGCTGAGCTGAACGAACAACTGCAATCCGCGGAAGCGCTGGATCAGCAAATGCAAGCGGCGAGCAAGCGCCAGGCGGAGCTGTTCCATGCCCTGCACTCGGCCAGCGAAGACGCTTTGCGCATTCAGCAGCAGGTCGAATCGCTTGCGCAGAAACAGCAGGACACGCAAGCCTTGCTCACGCAGCAGCGCGTGAACCTGGACGCGCAGCAGGCGCGGCTGCTTGAAGTCCTGCATCGCGCCGGATTTGCGGAACTCCCGGCCCTGCCGGCCAACGCCCAGGACTGGCTGCGAGCGCGCGAAGACGACCGCAGTGTCTGGCAACAAACGCAGGAACGCATGCAGGCCATCGGCATGGAACTCGAACGCCAGCGTGCCGCGTGTGAGCACACCGACGCGCAGCTTGCGCAATGGCGCGAGCGCGCTGCGGCATTCGCCAGCGACGAGGTGATGGAGCCATTGGACGGTGTAGATGCATTACGTGCACTGAGTGACTGCGGCTCGCGCGTTGCGGCCATCAATCGCACTGTGGATGCGCTCGCAGGCAGCTTGCGCGTGCTGCGGGAAACACTGGCACATCACCGAGAGGCACAGGGCACAGCCGTACAACGCTGGCAGAGCGCTCTGGAGGGCAGCCCGTTTGCGAGCGAGGACGCGTTTCTGCATGCGCTCCTGACGCCCGCAGAGCGCGACCAGATGCAGCTTCGCAAACAGCAGCGCGAGCAGGAGCGCCAGATCGCCAGCGAGTTGCTGCGGAGCCAGCAGACCCGACTCAGCGAACTGCGATCACGCAACGCGAGCGAGGCCAGTCGCGCCGAACTGGAGCAAGGCATCGAGCGACTCGAAGCCGAATCAACGCAGCTCAACCAGCAACTGGGCGGCAAACTCGCGACGCTCGAACGCGACGCCGCCTTGCGAGCCAGTCAGCAACAACTGCTCGCGCAGATCACCAGGCAGGCCAGCGAATCCGACATCTGGCAGCATCTGGATGCCTTGGTCGGCTCGTCCAAGGGCGACAAATTCCGCAAATTCGCGCAAGGGCTGACGCTGGACCACTTGCTCCAGCTTGCCAATCGCCAGCTCGAACGACTGCATGGCCGCTATGTGCTGCGTCGCAAATCATCGGGCGAACTGGAACTCGAAATCGTCGACCAATGGCAAGCCGACGCGACACGCGACACGCGCACGCTCTCGGCGGCGAGAGCTTTCTGGTCAGCCTTGCTCTCGCGCTGGCGCTCTCTGATCTGGTCAGTCACAAGACGTCAATCGATTCCCTGTTTCTGGACGAAGGCTTCGGCACGCTGGACGCCGAAACCCTCGACGTCGCGCTCGACGCGCTCGACACCTTGAACGCATCGGGAAAAATGGTCGGCATCATCAGCCACGTCGAAGGACTCAAAGACCGCATCGCCACCCAGATCCGCGTAGACAAAGGCGGTGGAGTGGGGCACTCGCGGTTGAGCATTTGCGCTTGAGGTTTTCTCGGGCTTCCAACGACTGGCCGTTCGTCCGAAGAAAGCCAAAGCACCATGAAGTCCTGACAAACGCTATTCACTACGGTCGAGACATACCTTTTTACCCATATAAATAGCTATGGTATGTTTTGGTTAAAAACGTAATTAGTTGAAATCCATCTCCGGGCTTGCATGAATGCCCTGTGCTGACGTGCCTCTGGAAGTTAATTCTGGCGCGCGTCACCGAAGTTTTACACAAATCAAGAAAAACGCAGAAAATCACAGCATTCAATAGGTATAAGCTATTGAATCACAAAGGGATTCGCCTGCTCGGCGTTCCGCCTACAATTGACGGCTTTGCCCCGATAAGGAATCGGTTCCAATAGGGTAAGTGGGAAACGTGGCGTCGGCCGTGTCGCAGTTGAATTTCGAGCGCATGGCAACGGAACGACCGTCTGTTGGTCGTACGCACTGCCGCGCTCCTGCTGAAATCACAGGCTGATATGGCGTCCTTGCAAACCACCACCATGCTTCTCGGCGTGGGGTTGGCGATTCTGATCTTGTATCTGATTCGCCGCGATCATCTCTATCTGATGCACGGCCTCTTCTGGGTGGCCGTGGCAGCAGTGGCAGCGCTATTGGGTGCCTGGCCGGGTCTGGTGGATCGCATCGCTTACTCGGTAGGGATCTCGTACCCGCCAGCGCTGCTTTTGCTCTTCGCATGCATTGTCCTGTTCGTCAAGGCGCTGCACGCAGACATGGTGAACACCCGCATAGAGCGCGATGTGCGCCGACTGAATCAACGCCTTGCCATGTTGGAAGCGGACATGGAAAGCCTTCCGCGTTCTCCCACGGCAACTGCGGCAACCTTCTCCTACCATGACTGATCAGTTACTTCCCGTCATTCTCTGCGGCGGTTCGGGCACGCGTCTGTGGCCGTTGTCGCGCGAAACCTATCCCAAACAATTTCATGCGCTTGCTGGCACGGCGAGCATGCTGCAGGACACCGCAACGCGGCTCGTTGGCATCTCCTCCGAGGTGGAACTGGCGGCGCCCTTGCTGGTGTGCAACTTCGAGCATCGGTTTCTCGTCGCCACCCAGTTGCAGCAATCGAACATCGACAACGCACGCATTTTGCTTGAGCCCAGCGGTCGCAATACGGCTCCGGCTCTAACCATCGCAGCCTTACAGGCTCAAGCCGACGGCCAGGATCCCGTGATGCTGGCCATGCCTGCAGACCACGTGATCGCGGACAAGCCTGCATTCCACAGTGCCGTGCAAAGCGCGTTCCGCGTAGCGAGCGCTGGCCACTTGGTCACTTTCGGCATCGTCGCCGACCGCCCGGAAACCGGCTATGGCTATATTCAGCACGGCACGGATGAAGACAACGGAACCTTTGAGGTTCAGAGCTTTGTCGAAAAGCCCGATCTGGACCATGCGAAAGCCTATCTGGCAGCCGGCAACTACCTTTGGAACAGCGGCCTGTTCGTCGTACGCTCAAGTGTCTGGCTGAAGGCCATGAAGCAGTTCCGCCCGGACATCCTGGCCGCGTGCGAGCAGTCCATGACCAATGCCCAGCGTGATGCGGATTTCGTGCGTCCCGAGGCGAACGCGTTCCAGCAGAGCCCGTCAGATTCCATCGACTACGCGGTCATGGAGCGTTTATCCAAGGCGCCCGAGCTCGGCATCTCGGCGCGCGTCATTCCGCTCAAGGCAGGCTGGTCCGATGTCGGAGCGTGGGACGCGTTGTGGAGCGTTCGTGATCACGACAGGGACGGCAACGCGATCATCGGCAACGCGGTACAGCACGGATGCACAAACTCCCTGTTTCTCTCGAGCAGCCGCCTCGTCGCCGGTGTAGGGCTCGACCACATTGCCGTGGTCGAAACGCCCGATGCCATCCTCGTTGCCGACCTGCGCCGCACGCAGGAGGTCAAGCAAATCGTCGCCCACCTGCAAAAACACGGCAAGGACCTGGCACATTCCCATCGCAAGGTGCATCGCCCTTGGGGTTGGTACGACAGCATCGACTACGGAGACCGTTTCCAAGTCAAACGCATTGTGGTGAATCCCGGCGCAAGCTTGAGCCTGCAAATGCATCATCACAGGGCGGAGCACTGGGTGGTGGTTCGCGGAACGGCAGAAGTCACGAATGGCGACAAGCTTCAGTTGTTGGGCGAGAACGAATCTACTTTCATCCCCTTGGGGCACATGCATCGCTTGCGTAACCCCGGGAAGATGCCGCTTGAGATTGTGGAGGTGCAATCGGGGAGTTATCTGGGCGAGGACGATATTGTTCGTTTTGAAGATACCTACGGCCGTGTTGCAGAAACAACGGGATCCTAAGGAAGCTAGATGCCTGGTTTAGTTATGTTTCGCGCCCTCTGGGCTTATCGCGGATTTGTGTGGAGTAGCGTGATGCGCGAGTTTCATGGTAAGTACCGTGAATCGCTGTTGGGGGCATTTTGGTCAGTGGCGAACCCACTCGCCATGATTCTGATTTATACCTTGGTGATGGGGCAGTTGATGCGCCCTACGTTACCCGGATATGAAAAAACTCCTTTTGCGTTTCCAATATATCTATGCGCAGGTGTGATTACATGGAATCTGTTTGCCGATATCGTTTCCCGGTTGAACGGGGTCTTTGTTGATAACGGGAATTTGATAAAAAAATCAAATTTTCCGAGAATTTGCCTTCCCGCGATTGTAGTGACATCGGCATTTCTTAATTTTGGGATTGTGATGGCAATATATTTAGCGTTTTTGGCCATTATTGGATACTGGCCTGGATGGTCATTGCTGTCAATAATCCCACTACTTATAATATTGACAGGATTTGCAGTTGGGCTAGGAGTGCTTCTTGGTACGTTGAACGTATTTTTTCGCGACGTTGGACAATTGACGGGTGTAATACTCCAATTTTGGTTTTGGCTCACGCCTATTGTGTATACATTTGGCGCATTGACTGAAAAAGTCCGAATTTTCATGGGGTTCAATCCTATGGTGCCCTTAATGCAGGGGTTTCAGCAAATATTTCTGATGCATAGTTTTGTGTCGTTGAAACCACTTATTCCTTTGACAATAGCGACCTTGATATTGCTGACGCTGGCGGCTTGGTTCTTTTCCGCACGAGTGGGTGAATTGGTGGATGAATTGTGATGAACAGCCTAAGCGTTAGCCATGTGAGTAAAGCCTACAAGCGGTACCCTAGCAAGTGGGCTAGAGTACGGGAGTGGTTTGCACGAAAACCAAATCACGAAAAAACATGGGTCTTAAAAGACATAGATTTCAACGTCGGACCTGGAGAGGCTGTCGGAATTATTGGGGTGAATGGTGCGGGCAAGAGCACGCTATTGAAAATAATAACAGGAACCACCCACCCTACCGCCGGAAATGTGCGTACAAGCGGTCGGGTTGCTGCATTGTTAGAATTGGGAATGGGTTTCACCCTGATTTTACGGGGCGGCAGAACGTCTTGATGGCAGGACAACTATTGGGAATCGCGTCTCACGAAATTGATGAGCGTATGCCGCAAATTGAAGCCTTTGCCGAGATTGGCCCATATATAGATCGCCCAGTACGGCTCTATTCAAGTGGTATGCAAATGCGTCTTGCATTTAGTGTGGCCACCGCAGTTCGACCGGACTTGCTAATTGTTGATGAGGCACTATCTGTCGGAGATGCGTACTTTCAGCACAAGAGCTTTAATAAGATAAGAGAATTCAGAGAGCAGGGAACCAGCTTATTAATTGTATCTCATGATCGTTCCGCCATTCAAAATCTATGTGACCGAGCAATCCTGCTTGAAAACGGCAAAATTATAAGAGATGGAAATCCTGAAGAGGTAATGGATTACTATAACGCAAAAATTGCTGAGCGCGAGAATTCTACAATAACTACAAACACTCTTGAAAGCGGAAAGGTTCAGATTATTTCTGGAACGGGCGAAGCAATTGTCGAGGAGATCTATCTCGAAGACACACAAGGAGATCGCATCGAATGTCTGGATGTTGGACAAGAGGTCACCCTTTGCATACGTGTTGCCATATTAAATCCGATCTCGCGGCTGGTTCTGGGTTATGGAATAAAAGATCGACTGGGGCAGGTCATTTTTGGAACAAATACAGATTTAAAAAAACAAGTTATTCACGACGTAGTTGGCGGCATTAAAGTATTCTATCGAATATCTTTTGCCGCTAATTTAGGTCCGGGGAGTTATTCAGTACAAACAGCCTTGTGCAGTGCAGAGACACATCTTTTGAATAACTATGAATGGAGAGATTTGGCATTGCTATTTGAAGTCATCAATGTCAATAAGGCGCCTTTCGCAGGCTGTGCATGGATAGATCCAATTATTGAAATAAGTAAAACGTGATGTTTGTTTCATACGCCCAAAATTTCGAAGATGTAATGCTTTGGCGGGCGCTGAAAACCGTCAAAAATGGTTTCTATATCGATATCGGGGCCCAAGATCCATGTGTCGATTCGGTGAGTATGGCATTCCAAGAACATGGATGGCTTGGGTAAGTGTCGAGCCGTCGCCGCGATATGCTCAGCTATTTCGTGAAACCAGACCGCATGATATTCTAGAGCAAGTTGCTATTGCAAGCGAGAAAGACCTTTTAACCTTCTACGAAATTGCCAATACGGGACTTTCTACTGGTAGCGCTGATTTGGCGAAAGAATACGTAGATAAAGGATTGGCTGCGACACCATTGCTGGTTAAATCAATAACTCTCGATTTATTATTAGAGAAGTATGGCTGGCAAGAAATCCACTGGCTAAAAATCGACGTTGAGGATTAGAGGCATCCGTGCTGGAAAGTTGGTCTCAGTCTCAAAAAAGACCATGGGTTGTGGTTGTGGAAAGTACTCGACCTGGAACTCAAATATCAAATCATCAGGTGTGGGAGCGCATTGTTTTCGCCAAAGGCTATCGACTCGCTTATTTCGACGGATTGAACAGATTTTATGTCCATGAATCCCATCCTGAGCTATTTAAGGCGTTTGATAGACCCCCAAATGTATTTGATAATTTCGCTTTTAGTGGCAAGGCAACGCATCCGTTTAACAAGGTTGTCCAGCAAAAGCTGATTAAGTCTAATTCTACGGTTGAATCACTGAAGCTCTCTATCGACGAAGCGAAAAATACGATTTCTAATCTCAAGAATATGAATTCTAGATTGATCGATAAAATTGATTTTGCTAATGAAAAGCTTAGTAGATTGACGGGTGAATACAAAAGCCAGAAATCTGATTTCATGGACTTGGTACATGCATATGGTGAATTGAGTGCAAACTATAAAGCAATCCAAAAAAGTCTGTCATGGCGTCTGACGTCACCACTGAGAGGACTTTCGACCCACGTCTTAGCCATCACAAAATTACCGCGCAGATTTGCAAATAGATTCGTCTTTTCGTCAATAAATTTGTTCAAAATTCCCATTCACTCGGCGATGTCGAGGGTTCTCAGAAATGAAGCCTTAAGTGTTTATTTAAATACTCACATCAAAAAGTTTCCTTACTTACATCAGCATTTACGCAGCATCGCATATGGCGAAAATATCTTGAATTCAAACTCGATAATTTCCATTAGTGAATCTGATTTATCAATAAGCGCTCGCGCAGCGCGAATTCATGTAAAACTCTCGCGTTTGATCGAGAAAAGGCTGGAGAGCGATAGTGCGAATCGTAATTGATCTCCAAGCTGCGCAGGCGAGTAATGCAAACCGTGGTATCGGTCGCTATTCAATGGCATTGGCTGAAGGAATCGCGAGGAACAAAGGTGAGCATGAGATTATCATTGCATTGAGCGCGGCATTCCGAGACTCCGTTTCAACTATACGCGATAGATTCAAAAAATTTTTACCAGATGAAAATATTAGGGTTTGGTACCCTGTCATATCTGTAAATTATTTTGAGCCGGCAAACGCTTGGGCGAGACAAGTCTCCGAGTTGTTGCGCGAGGCGTTTCTTGCCAACCTTAAACCTGACGTCATTCTGATTTCTAGCCTATTTGAAGGCCCGGGCGATGAGAGCGTCACAAGCATCAAACTATTTGATAGAAAATCTTTTGTCGTCAGCATACTGTATGATTTAATTCCGAATATTTATCCCGATATTTATTTAAAAAATGAAATAGTATCGAACTGGTATCGCGAAAAGCTTACGCATCTGACCCGTGCAGATCTACAACTTGCTATTTCTAATTCTTCACGCGAGGAAAGCATACATTATTTGGGAACAAACGCTAGTAATGTTGTAAATATTTCTGCGGCTATCGATCCGAAATATAAACCAATATCGATTGATCACGATGATCAACTTGCTCTTAAGAGTCAATTTGGCTTATCAAAGCCTTTCGTTCTCTACACAGGGGGAATTGATTATCGAAAAAACATAGAAGGACTAATTCATTCCTTTGCACTCCTAAAGGGGCGTGGATATGTATATTTACAGTTAGCGATCGTGTGTTCGATCTCGGATGAAACAAAAAAAAGATTGACGGACTTAGTTGTCAGCTGTGGAATGAATCAAAGCGATGTAGTTTTCACGGGTTTTGTGCCAGATGAGGAACTGCTGGCTCTATATAATTTGTGCGAACTTTTCATATTTCCTTCGTGGCACGAAGGCTTTGGGTTGCCTGCTCTTGAAGCCATGGCATGTGGTAGAGCTGTAATTGGCTCAAACTGTTCTAGCATACCCGAAGTAATTGGCCGAGAAGACGCACTTTTTGATCCGCATGATCATGGGGCCATTGCCGAAAAAATGGCTCAGGTTTTAGATGATTCCGCGTTTCGGGCAGAACTCGAAGGTCATGGCCTAGCTCATTCCAAAAAATTTAGTTGGGATGCGACGGCGATATCTGCACTCAATGCTATTACGGAAAAATTTTCCTCACGCCAGATTGCGGAAAATGAATCAAAAAAGAGCAAATACCATCGACGCCTAACACTTGCCTATGTGTCTCCGTTGCCTCCCGAGCGTAGCGGCATCGCCGACTACAGCGCAGATTTGCTACCGGTGCTGTCTGAGTATTACGACATAGATGTGGTCGTATGTCAGGAAATGGTTTCGTCAAATTGGGTTGACGCTAATTGTAAAATCCGCAATGCAGAATGGCTTAGAGAGCACGCAGATCAATACGACAGGGTGCTGTATCACTTTGGAAATTCGCACTTCCACCAGCACATGTTTGACCTTATTGCGGATGTTCCCGGAGTTATTGTACTTCATGATTTCTATTTATCCGGAATAATATCATATTTATCCCGCTCGGGGCAAATACCTATAGCATGGGATATGGCATTATATAACAGTCATGGATATGCCGCAATAATTGAACGCCACAGTCCGAGTATAGATTGGTCGAATGTGGTTACCAAATATCCGTGTAACTTTTCAGTCCTTGAGTCAGCCTACGGCGTTATTACACACTCCCGACATTCTTGCGAGCTGGCCAATGCATGGTACGGTAGTTCCGCTAGTAATGAGTGGGCTGTAGTTCCGTTGCTGCGCTCGCCTGCGCGTATTCCGGACGAGAAGAAAAGAACCGCGATTAGAACTGAGCTCGGGCTTAGTGATAATCAATTTATCGTCTGCAGTTTTGGGTTCGTCGCCTCGACGAAATTGAGCGAGAAGATTGTAGATGCGTGGCTCGAGTCGGATCTTGCCAAGGATGAAGATTGCGTACTAATTTTTGTGGGCGCCGCTGATAATAGCGAGTATTCAAAAAAACTTGTTTACAAGATTAAGAATAGCGCAGCGAAAGATCGAATCCTTATTACTGGCTGGACAAGCAACGATCTATTTCACGACTACTTGGCAATTGCGGATTTAGGCATTCAACTCCGCACCCAGTCAAGGGGGGAAACGTCGGCGGCTGTTCTCGACTGTTTGAACTACGGATTGGCCACAATCGTCAACCGCCATGGAAGTATGGCCGATCTTCCTTTGCACGCGGTGTCCATGATCGATGATGATTTCGAGATTTCCCAACTTTCTGGTCTCATATTGAATTATCGGTACGATGCTGATGCACGACGCGCGCTGGGATTGCAGGCTAAAGATCTTGTTTGCACTCTTCACTCCCCGAAAAAATGCGCCACGGAATATTATGTAGCGATTGAACATTTTTATTCTCAGCAGAACTTGGGAACTGATCAACTGCTGAAGGCAGTAGCAGAGGTTAACGCCACTGGCGCAAAAACAAAAGTTGCAGCAGCATCAATTGCTCATTCAATAGAACCTCCTTTGCTACAGTTGCAAATTTTAATTGATGTGACAGAAATTTTGGACGATGTAACTAATTTTCCATCTGTACGAGAGCAGCTGAAATCATTGCTTGCGTCGGTTGAATATCCAAATGCAGGTGCACGACTTGAACCGGTGTGCTTCAAGGACGATGGATTTCGTTATGCAAGGCGCTTTGTGCTAGACGTTTTGAATATGCAGTATGTACCGTTGCAAGATGAGGTTGTGACTTTTGCCATTGGTGATTTTTATGTTGGCCAAGCGGTTGATGGGACAGCTGACGAGATTTCAAGAATGAAAGGCGAGGGATTGGTCGTAAAGTACATGGACTTATTGGATTATGGCCAGCTCGATAAAGGGAAGATCGGTTTAGATGCGGCGTTTCTTCAATTCGTTCGGGGTATTCTGTTTGAACGGCGCGGCACCACGACATAAAAGATAGAAGACATATCATGATGATTGTTGGAACCGGGTTGGTTGCTAAAGCCTTTGGGAAATATGCGAATGAAATGGGTAATGTATGCATATTTGCATCGGGTGTGGCTAATTCAAAATGCAATGAAGAAAATGAGTTTGCCCGAGAGCGCACATTGCTCCAGGATGTTATTGAGTCTTTGAGCGCTGATTGCCATTTAGCCTATTTCAGTACATGCAGTATTTATGACTCAACATTGAAAGATTCAGCCTATGTTAGTCATAAGCTCAATATGGAAGCATTGATTTGCAAGCGTAGATACTCTCACGTTTTCCGTTTGCCTCAACTTGCTGGGTATAGCCAAAATAACACTACTCTGTTGAATTACCTGAATTCGTGTATTGATGCAGATTCTCTTATAAAAATTTCAAGGAATGCGGAACGAAATATTATCGATGTAGAAGATGTAGCGCGTGCAGTGAATCATCTCCTTGATAATAGTTCTGTCGAAAATCTCACGGTAAATATCTGCAATTTGCGCCGTGAACGGGTCTTGGAAATTGTCTCGACGCTGGAACGAATAAAGGGAAAGAGGGCGAAAATAGAATTAGTTGAGGGAGGGAGTTTTTATGATATTCCCATCGGCGCCGTGGAAGAGATTTATAAAGAAATTGGGCTGCATTTTTCAGAGAGCTATCTAGAGGGTGTTTTACGCAAATATTATTTGAGATAAGCATGACAGGTCAACACAAACAGAACGGAGAGAAGGGATATCTTGTTCGCTATATAAGCGCGGGAATGGTGAATGCGGTTATCGGGATTGGAGCTATTGCTATTTTGACCGCCATGAAAGTAGATCCCATTGTGAGCAATATAGTGGGTTTTGGTGTGGGCATGGTATCAAGTTTCACTCTCTCAAAATATTTTGTGTTCAAAAAGAAAACCGACACAAAAAAGCAAGTATTTCGGTATGGCATATGCTTTGCGATTGCGTATTCATTAAATTTAGCTGTGCTGGTTATATCAAAGGGCTTGGTACATGACCTGCTCGCCCAGATGTTGGCTATTGCGTGTTATGTCATTGCCATGTATTTGATGATGCGCTTTTATATTTTCCAGACCACTAGTTGAAAACGATATGCAACCAGAGCAGCAAAAATCGGAAATACGAAGTGGACTACGCCATGTCTTGGCTGTGTCCACGTTCTATGATTTTTTTCAACGCGCAGTTGGAGCCTATGACTGGCGAAAGCGTGTTATAGAGCAACACGTTAAGCCTTTATGTAGTGGCACCACACGTATATTGGATATAGGATGCGGAACGGGGGAGATATTAGAATATCTTCCAAGACAAGCTCTATATTTCGGATTTGATCGCAATAGTGAGTATATCGAATCGGCGAGAAAACGATTTGTGAATAGAAACGCGGAATTTATTTGCGAAGATGTAAATAAAAATTCCATTGCTGGACACGCGCAGTTCGACATAGTGCTGGCCATTGGTATTCTTCATCATTTGGACGACGGTATTTCATCAGAGCTTTTCGAGACTGCGCGAGGTGCATTGACCAGTGGCGGGATGCTTCTTACACTCGATCCGGTTTACACGAGAGATCAGTCCAGTTTTGCGAAGTACGTCGTGAGTAAAGATCGCGGACAGGCTGTACGTACGGATAATGAATATCTCAAATTAGCGGAACAATATTTTTCGTCGCCAAATATCCTAGTCGACGAAAGCCCCTTGCGAATTCCATATACTGGGATTGTCATGACATGTTTTAAATCATAAATACAACCAGTATTAATTATGAAATGCTCCATAGTCATTCCTGTTTACAGAAGCGCGGAAATTTTACCTGAGTTGCTACGTCAGTTGAATTCGGAACTCGAAAAACTCGGTTTGAGGAACGATTCAGAATTGATTTTGTTAAACGATGCAAGTCCAGACAAGAGTTGGGAAACCCTGAGAGCATTGACGTTTCAGCATGACAATTTGAAAGCGTTGAATCTTGCAAAGAATTTTGGTCAACACAACGCAATAATGGCCGGGTTGCGTGTTGCTACCGGAGATTTTGTGGTTTTGATGGATGACGATTTACAGCATTCACCGGCGTATATTGGGAAATTGATTCAATCGCTTGAAAAAGCTGATGTATGTTTTGTACGTTTTGAGAAACGTCAACATGAAGGTTGGAAAATAGTAGGGAGCAATTTTAATAATTTGTTGGCTAGCTATTTGGTCAGCAAGCCAAAAGATCTATATTTGTCTTCTTTCAAGGCATTTCGCAAACATATTCGCGATGCTATTGCCCAGTATGAAGGCCCTTATCCATATATTGATGGGCTGATTTTACGTAGCACCAATCGTATTCAGGTGATTGATGCCGTCCATCATGAGCGCTATTCGGGTAAAGGTAATTATAACCTGGCGCGATCTGTTTCCCTGCTTATGAAAATGGCGACCGGATTTTCTGTCGCACCGTTGCGGCTTGCGATATTTGTAGGTGTCGCATTTGGTGTTATTAGTTTCTTATTGGTCGTTTACGTGGTTTTTGAAAAAATAGTGAATCCGAATGTGCAGCCAGGCTGGACGTCGATTGTGGCTATAATTTTGGCGGTATCTGGGGTGCAAATGCTTTTTCTGGGTTTGATTGGAGAATATATCGGCCGACTCTATCTTAATTCCAACAAAAAACCCCAGTATGTAATTCGGGAGATTGCAGGTTTTCAGAAGTCTGAAAAGGAGATCTCAAATGGAATTTGATAAATATGCCGATTCTTATTCAGAGGATTTAAAAAACTCCATTCCCGCAGGATTGAGAACAATCGAGTATTTCTCCACCTATAAGGTAAAGTTGGCGAGACAGCTGGCAGGGAACAAACCAAAATGCATTCTCGATTTTGGTTGCGGCGTCGGGCAGTGCTCGCAATATTTGGTACGTGATTTCGCAGGGTCTCAAATTTTTGGATTTGATGTTTCAGAAGAGTCGTTAGCTATTGCTCGCGAAAGACTTCCTCAAGCAAGTTTTAGTGCGGAGTGGAATGAGATAGCAAATCGTAAATATGATTTGATTTTTACATCGAATGTATTTCACCACATTGATCCGCAAGATCATATTTTATGGTTGGGTCGGCTTAAGGATCAGTTGAATCCTGACGGCTGCCTTGTGATATTCGAACATAATCCTGTCAATCCACTGACCCGGATGGTTTTCAGGCGCTGTATATTTGATCAAGATGCCGTAATGATTGGGCAAGCAAATTTTTTGAAACTCGCGAAGGCAGCTGGATTTAATAAGCGAGCTTCAAAATATACGCTATTTTTCCCAGGTCCGCTCAAAGTACTGGCGCCGCTCGAGCGGTTTATCGGCTGGCTCCCTCTTGGGGCTCAGTACTATTTGGCATTAAAGAGCGATTAATATACAAATGAGTTCCAAGTCCTTACCTAGTGAATTTTTACCGTTGGCATTCAAATACTTTGGTTTCAGTTGCCTGTTATTTCTGGCGGTTTTGTTTCTGAAATATTTGGCGATCGAGTCTACGCAAAACTTCACATCCGACGAAGCTGTTCTTAATATGTTGGGGCGTGAGATCTATCAGCATGGTAGCGTCTTCCCTCGAAACTGGATTACCGCAAATGGCGATTTGATGTTGCCATCTGGAACATTGATTATTGCGGCATTGCTGAATTTCTTTCCAAATAATTTTGAAATGCATGCCTTTGTCAGTATATTATTGACAGCTGTTTTTTTATTTTCAATTCACTACGCATTACGAACCTACGCGCGTCAGTCATATTTTTTACCGATGGCGATTTTTGCCAGTGGGGTGTCTTTTAAGTACACACAGATGGTGCTCTTGCAGACAACATATTTTTGGTGGATTACTGCTTTTTTTCTCACGATTTCTGTTTTTGCAAACCATCGTTTTTCGCGACCTGGTTTCGGTGCGCAAATTCTGGTTGCGCTCATGTCGGCGTGCGTTAGTTTGAGCAACCCCGGGCGCGCGATGCTTATGTATGTCTTGCCAGCGCTGGCTTTTGTTTCGGTGTTTCATTTTCCAGAACGAATTTCTGTTGTGAGTTTGAAGCCAATTGTTTGGCGTATTTGTCCCATAACTTCTGGTTGGTTAATTGCGGCAGCGATCTACTATATTTCAAGAAGATTGGGATGGTGGGATACCGTGGATCATGCCTCCGCTTTGCAATTGGCGGGTCCGAATCAAATATTTTCGAATTTGGCAATTCTTCTCAACGGCTGGATGAACTATCTTGGTGTGGATGCTCTCGCCTTTGGTGGCACAGTTTTATCTGGGTTTTATCTAGCCATGTGCGCAGCCTTTGTTGTCTTATTTTCTGCGGCAGCGATTGTGTGGTGGCTTTGTGCTGGTAGTCGGGATACCGGGCATTTTGATTTTTACCGAGCAATGGCTGCTGCATTTTTGGCAGCGTTTGTACCAGTTCTTGTGTTATATGTATTTTTTGTTCCGCTCGCGGTCAATGAGTGGACGACTCGTTATTTCACGACCCCTATAACCATTCTATTTTTTGTTTCGGCCATTTGCATTCAGAACTGGATTTCTGTAAAATGCAGCTATCATATTGTCGTTACTGTAATGGTGTTGGTCTCAATCTGCTGGCTTTCACATATACGATATCAAGTGCAATCGGCTAACTATAGAGCGGAAACAAATTTAATACGCGTCGCCCGGGATATTCAAGCCTTGAATATTGCAAAAGGATATTCAACTTACTGGAACGCGTCTTCGCTCACTGTCCTGACATCCGAGACTGTCAAGGTCCGCCCGCTTAACGTGGCGGTCGATGCGCTTCATCCTTATCCGGTAATGGTAAGCCGCGACTGGTACAAGGACGAATCGGTTCAATCCTTTTTACTTTTGACCAATGCTGAAGAGACTACTTTGGCACAAGTGATCGAAAACCAATTTGGACGCCCGCAGCGGACCTTATCTTCTAATGGTTATATAATTTTGATATATGACTACGATCTGGCCCGGAATATGCAGTGGTCATGATCATTTTAATCTTTAACTAGCTACTTTAAAATTATGACGACAGCTATCATTACCGGTATAACAGGCCAGGATGGCGCTTATCTCGCCGAATTGCTTCTTGGGAAAGGTTACACCGTATTCGGCACCTACCGTCGCACCAGCTCTGTCAATTTCTGGCGAATCGATGAATTGGGTATCCAGAGTCACCCCAATCTTCATTTGGTGGAATACGACCTGACTGATCTCTCCGCGAGCATTCGTTTGCTGCAGACAACCGAAGCCAGTGAGGTCTACAATCTTGCCGCGCAGAGCTTTGTCGGCGTGTCCTTCGAGCAGCCGGTGACGACCGCTGAGATCACCGGACTTGGTGCGGTCAATTTGCTTGAAGCCATCCGCATCGTCAATCCAAAGATTCGCTTCTATCAAGCCAGCACATCCGAGATGTTTGGCAAAGTGCAGGAGATTCCTCAAAGGGAATCTACGCCGTTTTACCCGCGCAGCCCTTATGGTGTGGCCAAGCTCTATGCCCACTGGATGACGGTGAACTATCGTGAGAGTTATGGCATTTTTGGTTCGAGTGGCATCTTGTTCAATCACGAGAGTCCGTTGCGCGGTCGCGAGTTTGTGACGCGCAAGATCACCGACAGCCTTGCCAAGATCAAGCTCGGAAAATTGGAAGTGCTGGAGCTTGGCAACATGGATGCGAAGCGCGATTGGGGTTACGCCAAGGACTATGTGGAAGGCATGTGGCGCATTTTGCAGGCCGAGAAGCCGGATACCTACGTGTTGGCTACCAACCGTACCGAGACGGTTCGTGACTTTGTATCGATGGCTGCGAAGGCTGCAGGATTCGATCTGAAATGGCAGGGCGCGGCTGAATCCGAGGTCGGAATTGACGTTGAGTCTGGCAAGACCTTGGTGCGAGTTAATCCCAAGTTCTATCGTCCAGCGGAAGTCGAATTGTTGATTGGCAATCCCGAGAAAGCCCATCGCGAACTTGGGTGGAAGCCCACGACCACGCTGGAGCAGTTGTGCCAGATGATGGTGGAGGCCGATATTCGCCGTAATGAGCGCGGATTTTCGTTCTGAGGCGCAGTGAAGTGAAGCGCGCGCTGATTACTGGTATCAATGGTTTTACGGGTCACTACCTGACGCGTGAATTGGAGCGGCACGGTTGGGAAATCTGGGGACTGGGTTCGCAGGCCGAGAATCACCAACCGCGCTGTCGCGCTGTGGATTTGCTTGATATCTCTGCATTGAACGATTGGGTTGGCGAGGTGCAACCCCAAGCGGTCGTGCATCTCGCGGCGATTGCATTTGTCGCTCATAGTGATGCCAAGGCTTTTTACGATGTGAATTTGGTGGGAACACGCAATCTCTTGGCCGCGTTGGCAGGGCTTGCCCGTGCGCCGGAGCGAGTCTTGCTCGCGAGCAGCGCGAACATTTACGGGAATACCACTGGCGGTGCGCTTGACGAGACTACGGTGCCCAATCCGGCGAACGACTACGCCGTGAGCAAGCTGTCCATGGAATACATGGCGCGGCTTTGGTATGACAAGCTACCGATCACGCTGGCTCGCCCGTTCAACTACACCGGAGTTGGACAATCCGGGAGTTTTTTGCTTCCGAAAATCGTAAGTCACTTCCAACGCAAGGCGAATCTCATCGAGCTTGGAAACATGGACGTCTCACGCGATTTCTCCGATGTGCGGGATGTGGTTTCGGCGTACCGTCGGTTGCTCGAGTCCGATCTTGCGAAAGGCGAAGTCGTCAATGTGTGCTCTGGCCGGTTGGTATCCCTGCGCGAAGTGCTCGCGATGGCGGAAAAGATAACTGGTCACTCGATGAATGCGGTTACCAATCCGGCGTTTGTGCGCGCGAATGAAGTGCAGAGCCTATGCGGTGACGCGTCGAAGTTGAACACGCTGGTGGGCTCATGGTCGCCGAGGCCGTTGTACGAAACGCTGGAGTGGATGCTGTCAACCGGAACCGAGGCAGCATGACGTGGCCCATGTGATTCTTGGTGCGGATGCAATTCATGCCCCGTTGACTGGCATCGGGCGCTACGCGTATGAACTTGCGACGTTGCTGCCTCAGTGTGAAGCCGTGGAATCCTTGCGTTTCTATTCGCTGGGCCAATGGGTCACTGGTGATGCGGTACAGGCAAGAGCCAAGACGGTCAGCACGCAGGAACTCAATAAGCCGACATTGCGGCGCGTGCTTGCAGGTAACAAATTGGCGGTACGCGCGTACTCCGCGCTCATGCCGATATGGTCACAATGGCGTATGAAGCAGGAGCGGCATACGCTGTTTCATTCCCCCAACTACTTCCTGCCGCCGTTTCCTGGTAAATCGGTCGCAACGATCCACGACCTTTCGCATATTGTTTGTCCGCAGTTCCATCCAGCGGCGCGCGTGGAGCTGTTGAAGCGGGATCTACCCAAGTCGGTGGCTCGCGCGGACTTTCTGATTACCGACGCGGAGTCGGTGCGGCGAGAGGTGATCGAGCATTTTGGGTGGCCCGAAGACCGTATACGCACGGTGCCTTTAGGGGTTGATGCATCCTTTCATCCACGCAGTTCCACCGAGACGCAACCGGTCTTGCAGCGTCATGGGTTGGTGCACGGAGCCTATTCACTCTATGTGGGAACGATCGAGCCGCGCAAGAATCTCGCGCGGTTGATTCGCGCCTACGCTGAACTGCCGGAATCGCTGCGAATGCATGTTCCCCTGGTGCTGGCTGGATCGCGTGGTTGGCAGGCGCAGGAGATACATGAGTTGATGACACGTGGGGCGAGCGCCGGATGGCTCAGATATCTGGATTTCATACCCCAGGAAGACCTGCCGTTTTTGTACTCCGGTGCGCGGCTTTTTTGCTTTCCTTCTTTGTATGAGGGCTTTGGATTGCCGCCACTCGAGGCCATGGCATCGGGAACGCCGGTGCTCGCGTCGAATACGTCTTCGCTGCCCGAAGTCGTTGGGGATGTGGGATGGAAGGTGGAACCGGAAGATGAGCGAGCAATTTCGGTGGCGCTTCTGGATGCGCTACAGAATGACCAGTGGCGCTCGCTCGCGTCCGTGGCCGGGGTAGAACGATCACGTGCATTCACGTGGATGCAATGCGCGAGAAGCACCAGCGATATCTACTCGAGTTTGACGCGGGACGGGTTGCCCGGCTATTGAATAGTCGTTGCGGCGCGCTTGCGCCCGTGTGCAAGCGCCATCAATGTCGAAATCGCGAAATAGCGAATCGCCTTCGCCCACGACCGGAAGATGCCGGAACTGTCTTGCTTGGCCGTATGCATCTGCAGCGGTACTTCGCTGATTCTGAGGCCGTAACTCCGCATGAGCAGGAACGCACCGACGTCCTGGTAGTCGAGCAAAGTTGCTTCCGAAGAAATCGCAACATCGATGGCCTTGCGGCGATACACGCGAAAGCCAGATACGAAATCCTGAAGATCGAATCCGGTGAGCAGACGGTACCACTGCCAGGCCATGCGGCGCACGACACTGTGTTGAGAAGCGAAGAACGCTACCGAGAGATCGGCCGTTGGATTGAGCTTTACCGCCTGCAGCAGCGCAGGTAACTCTTCCACCTCGTAGTAGCTGTCGGCATCGATGGTGACCACCGTTTCGTATCCATGTGCCTTCGCATAGCGCAAGCCGGTCTGGAGGGTGCCCCAAGTCGTCATTGCCAGCAGGGGACGCAGCACCACGGCGTTGTTCACTTCTGCGAGATGGCCGGTTGCATCGGTGCTGCGATTGTCCACCACCACAACCTTGGCACCGGGTGCCAATTGCATGGCGCGCCGGATGATATGGGCGATGTGGTCTTCCTGATTGCGTGCGCTGACCACCACCATCAGACCGCTGTGGGCGGCGGATGGTGCGGATTCCGGGGCGAGTCCACGGTAATATCGATTGATCTCGCGCTCGCAGGGGCCGATGCTGAACATGCGCCTGATGGCCTGTATGCCGGCCTCGCCGGTCCTCCTGCGCAGCTCGGGGTCGTGCTGCATGCGCGCGATGTAGCTGCGCCATGCGTGCACGTCCTCATAGGGCACGCGCAAACCGCTGCGCGCCTGCGCAACAATCCAGGGCATGCCGGAGCCGGGAAGATCGGTCACGACGCAGGGACGACCATGCATCATGGCTTCCAGCACCACAATACCAAAGGCTTCGGTACGCTCGCGCGAGGCCAGGCAAAACACGTCGCACTGCGCAAGGAGCGTGTGTTTTTGCGCGTCATCCAATTCGCCCAGCAGACGGGCGCGGGGGGCTGGCCTGGACGTTTTGTCTCGTTGATCACGGCCTCGAGGTCCGGGCGCAACTCACCTTCGCCAACGATCAGGAGTTCGACGCCCGGCATGGAGTTGACCGCCTCGATCAGCGTTTCGAAACCCTTGTAATACGTGAGTCGCCCAATCGACAGCAGCTTGAGTTGCGTTTCAGGCCGCCATTGCAGTTCGGGCGGCAATTCGACCGGGGCGGGAGTGGCCTCGACGTTGATTCCCAGTGGAATGATGTTGGTCTTGTCATGCCAGCTACGCAGTGCCTTGCTGGCTTCGAGATACGCGGGTGACGTGGCGATGATCTGCGCGCTGCGCTCCAGCAGGGCCTGCTCAAAGGGCTTGTAGACCATATAGGCCAGCGCTACCGACCATTTGATATCGGAGAAGACGATATCGGACTGCCAATGGATGACCCATGGAATGGTGCGTGCGCCAGGCAGTGTCAAAGCCCACAACGCCGAATTGTTCGGCAGGTGCAGGTGCAATACATCCGGGCGGATTCTCTCGATGGCCCTGGCCATGGCACCGCGAAAGCCAGCGGCCATGGGCGCATAGACCAAGCTGAACTGCACCGGCACCCGCTGCACCCAAGGCGGATCATCCGGCTCGGGATCGCCATGGACCAGCGCATGTGCGTCGATGCCCTGCTTGCGTTGTTCGGTGAGCAGATCGGCGAGAAATACCTCCATGCCGCCGCGGTACGGTGGGTAGAACTTGCCGATGTGAAGAACGCGCAGTGCCATGGTGGTGTCTGTCGAATCGATGCGTGCGCGAGTCAGGGCTTGGTGGGGGTGGCGGGAGTTTCGCTGCTCAACTGGGCCTTAGCCATGGCGTAGCGCTGGGCGTTCCCGGGGTCGGCCTTTGTGGCTTCGTCGAGATCCTTGAGCGCGGCGGCGGTGTTCTTCATCGCGTATTGCGACATGGCGCGCGCGTAGAAGGCCGGACCGCTCGGAGTACGGGCGATCAGGGCGTCCATCTGTTCCTTGGCCTTGGGCGCTTCGCCCTTGCCGGTGAGGGCCATCGCGAGGCCGACCGCCGCGCGCGAGCTGTTGGGGGACGTCTTCAGCGCCGCCTCGTAGTCCTTCACGGCCTCGTCGTACTTCTGGGTGGTCATGCCCATCTCGGCGCGGCGCAGGTGGGTTTGCTCGGTGAGCTGCCTTGCGCCCTCGCTGTCGTTGACGTCCGGGCCACCGGCCTGCAGGGCGGCGGTGAAGGCGTCGAATGCTTCCTTGGGATGACCAAGGCCCGCGTAGGCTTCGCCGCGCTGGTACCAGAGCGTCTGGCCCGCATAGCCCTTGTCTTCTGCCGCCTTGAACGAACGCACGGCGTCCGGGTATTTCTTCTGCTGAAGCTGCGAGACGCCGATGCTGAAGCGCGCATTGCCGTTCAGGTCGTTGAGCGAATCGGCGGTGATGAAATCACGCTCGGCCTGCACGTAGCGGCCGCGTTCCATGCGCTCGGTGCCGAGGTTCAGGTAAGGGCGATAGCGGCCGAGTGCGTTGGCGGGGCTTTCAGATCGACCTTGCTCGCGGCGTCTTCCCAGACGGTTTCGGCGTCACGCATCGACAGCACGCGCTCGACGGCCAGTGCGCCGAAGATCAGCGCCAGAAACACTCCGACGATATAGATGGTGCGCGGCTTGAAGCCGGTGAGCACGATGGCGACCAGGCCGGGAATACCGACTGCCCACAGGTAGCTGCGATAGAGCACCAGAGGATCCTGCACCCAGACGACCGCGAATTCGGTGAAGAACCAGAGCAGCGGGAACAGCAGGCACAGCGCCGCAAAACGCAGCACGCCGTCCTTGCGCAGCACTGCCCAGATCGAGGCGACGAGCAGCGCGACATAGGCCATCGCGCCGACCAAATGCAGTGCCGAGCCGTAGGACACGGGAAGGCCGGGCGCATGTCGATCGACATCGCGCCAACGTACGGAATCACCCATAGAAAGCCGTAGACGAAGAACAGCGCGGCCTGATTCAGGATGCTGAGTCCGTAGACCTTGCTCGCGATTCCGGGGCTGATGACTTCGAGTTGCTTCACGTAGGCAACCGACTGGTTGTCGATCAGGTTGCCGATCAGGTTGCCGTAGATGCTCAGCACGGCGCCGACGGCGAGCACGAGTACGACAGCGGTCGCGCCCGAGACGACGAGAATTTTTTTCCACGAGGGCGGCGCACGTAGATGTACAGCGGCACGGCCATGGCGACGGTCAGCGCGGCCTGCTCCTTCGAGAGCGCGGCGGCCACATAGGCCAACGCGCCGCCGACGAACCAGCCGATGCGGCCGGTTTCTAGGCCACGCACATAGGCAAAGCAAGCGAGCACCGCAAACAGCGTGGCCATGAGGATCGAACGCTGGATCAGATAACCGACCACGTAGACCGCGACCGGATTGAGTGCGAAGACGATCAGGCCGACGCGCAGCGCCGCCATGCGCGAGGCCTGGAAATGCTCCTGGCTTTCGATGTCATGCGGGAATTGCGTGCGTTGCAGCAGCGATTTGAACAGTGCGTAGAGTGCGCCCACCGTCAACACGTGCAGGAACACGTTGAACAGATGCTGCTTCCACCAGCCATCGCCGAACAGCTTTTGCACCCAGACGAAACTGCCATAGGACAGCATGCGCTGCTTGAACTGCAGCAGGCTGCCGTATCGCCCAAAGAACTCGCCCTCCGCGAGTCGCAGATCGTCGAAGATCAGCTGGTTGTTCAGGCCGGGAACATAGACGCACAAAATGGCAGCAATCAACAGGATTGCAAAAATGACGGAAGTCTTGGAGATTTTTGCCATTGGGAGTGGAAATGATGGACGGAGAACGGCGGTCAGCGAGTCTATCAAACCACGGGAGGGATATCGAAGGCTTGTATCGGTCTGTAATCGAGCCGATAGGCCATCGGGAATTTGCTCAACAGCCGAGATAACCGTCGGGGCGCACGGCCTGACAGATGCTTACAACAAACAGCGGAATCACCAGCACGAAGAGCAGTGGGTGTCTCTTCAGCAAACCGATGCTTCCAAACCCATGGCGGCAATCGGTGCCGCGAACAGGATGCTGTAGTTGATGAGGCGCAGCACCCAGTTGGTGTCGTGCATCCAGAACGATGCGACCAGGGTGATCAATCCCAGAACGGCAAACGCGAGCAGCGACCAGATGAGCATGCGGGCCAGCGATGCATCGACCGCGTGTTCGGAGATGGCGCGCAGAAACGTGAACAATCCGCAAATGAACAGCAGCGCAAAGGCCAGATTGCCGGTCTGGAAAATCACGAATGTCCAGACCGATCCGCCATAAGGCAGCCACGACGCGGGTGGCAGGACGGCGGCCTGCGTGGCCATGGCGATGAAGAAAGCGGCGAACACCAGGGAACAAATCAGGCGTTGGTGTGTCAGCGCATATTCCACCGTGTTGCGCGACCAATCGGTGCGCCAATGCAGTGCGGGTTTCAGCGCCATGATGGCAAAGACCACGGCCAGCGCTGCGGCGCCCAGGTAGGGTGCCGTGCCCAGCAGGCGACGCAGGTGGTTTTGTTCGATATCCCGCAGCATGGTCTGATATGGCCCGGCGGGAAGCACGTAGACCACGAGACTCGCGAAAGCGACGGCGATGATGATTGCGTGCCGCCGGGTCAGCGGTCGATTCTCAAAGTAGTCGGCGAGTGCGAGTGCGGCGCAGAGAAATACCAGGATCGCGTGACTCAGGATGTGCGAGACCGAGGCCAGCACCAGCACCGGGAAAAAAATCCAGCCGCCGCGCCGATGCAGCCAAAGCCATGCGGCAATGGCTCCGATGAAGACCTGAATCTGTCCCCATTGCTGTGGCCTGGCCTCCAGCAGCGGCACCCAGAAATAGCTCGACATCGCCAGCGCCACGAGCGTGATGCCGGGACGCGTGATGCGAAGCCGCGAATATCCCAGAATGATCAGAAGCGTGCCCACGAAGACGCTGAAGACACCGAGGCTGGAAATCAGTTCGGTGTAGCGCATCTCGGTGAGCACCCGGAGTTCGCGCACCACGTACATGAAGGATGGGCCGGACACCGGCCAGTCCACGCCGTCATCCAGTCCGCGAGCGATCTGCACCCAATTCAATTCGTCGTTCTGGCAACGTGGATAACCCCAGAACAAGCGCACGCCGATGGCGCAACTGGTAAAGATCAGCGCGATCAACAACGCCCGCATCCAGACCGGGCGAGGAAAGAACAGCTTCATTGCTGTGATGTTCTATGGACTACGTTCATGAGGGCCGCCCATCATAGCGGCCTGCAATCGCTACTTCGTCTCGATGTCCGAGCTTAAAAAATGGTTCAGGATCTGAAAATGGTCCTCGAAGAATGACGCTTCATTCGACGGTATCGACTCGACCGGCATCCACAGCACCTGCGCTGCATCGTCGTCGGCCCGCACGTTTGGCAGCGACGCATCTTCCAGATCGAAATAGTGCACATGCGTGATCGTGCGCCCGCGCAGGCTGCGGTCGGGGTGGTCGAATACGCGGACTTCCCTGAGTGCTTTTTCAAGCAGCGCCGCTGGAACATCGCAATGGGTTTCCTCCACCAGCTCGCGCAGGCACGATTGCCAGATGGTTTCGCGTGGTTCGATGAAGCCGCCGGGCAGGGCGAGCAGGCCGCGCCCGGGAGGTTGGGCGCGGCGGATCAGCAGGATCCGGTTTTGGCAGCGCAGCAGTGCGTCCACCGTCACGAACACCGGTGGGTAGGGCGCGTTTGCCCAGGCCTCGCGGTAGCCGCGCAGCATGCGCCATTCGTTTTGCAGCTCGCCAAATTCTGGCTGCGTGGCAAATCGCTCCAGCAGCGTGCGGGTCGATTTGGGCAGTACGTCGTGAAAGGGCGAGAGCGCAATGGGGATCGTTCGCGCCGTGGCTCCGAAGTAGGCGTTGCGGATCATGGTCGCGTCGATGTCGCCCTGGCGTGCCATAGGAATCAGTTCCCAGCCCGGGAACGAGCTGAGATAGCTGCTGCTCGCGTCCTTGAAGTGGCCGACCAGCCCGATGCGCGCACCGGGCCTGGAGCGCTCGCCGACGGCCTGCTGCACGGCGCGCACCCAGCGCGCTTCGTCGTAGTAGTCACGCACGGGCACGACGTCGACGCGCGTGCGGTCGGCGTCGCTCAGGCTGCCGAGCAGCATTTGCGCGCGCTCGCTCCAGGTGAACGGGTTCTTGGGTGAGCGTGCTTGGAACGCCGAGCCGACGATGATGATGACCCTGTCGGCCTTTTCAAGCGCGTGGCTGAGCAGCGCGAGGTGCCCGGTGTGTACCGGCTCGAAGCGGCCGATGAGGATGGCGGTGTCGTACATGGACTGAAAAATGATCGGCGTCGGTCCGCCGGTTGGAATCTGTGAACGCGCTATGGACGGTATTCGCTGCTCAAACGTATCGCGCCGCAATCGGCATCTGCCGGCCGGAGCCGAATGCCTTGGCGCGCACGCGGATGATCGGTGGCGCCTGTCGCCGCTTGTATTCGCTGCGCGCCACCATCAGGCGCACACGCTGGATCAGCTCGCGCCCCTTCTCGCTGGCTTGCAGGCGTTGCGTGAACCGGCGCGCGCTGTCGTATTCACCGACGGACAGACCTTCGCCTTCGATCAGGAGCTTGAGGATTTCATCGAGCACGGGATAGGGCGGCAGGCTGTCGGCATCGCGCTGGTCGGGTGCGAGTTCGGCGGACGGCTCCTTGACGATGATGGCCTGCGGAATCAATTCGCGGCCGGCGTGTTCGTTGATGTGCTGGGACAGCGCGAACACCTCGGTTTTGTAGAGGTCGCCGATCAGCCCGAGTCCGCCGTTGGTGTCTCCATACAGCGTGCAGTAGCCGACCGAGAGTTCCGACTTGTTGCCCGTCGTGAGCAACAGGTTGCCGAACGCGTTGGAGTACTCCATCAGAATCGTGCCGCGTATGCGCGCCTGCAGGTTTTCGAGCGGCAGACCCGCGAGCGGCTGCGAGAACGCGTCGAGAAACTGGCGCGCATACTGGTGCACGAGATCGGCGATGGGATGCGTGAACAGCTTGATGCCCAGGTTATTGCACAGCGCCTTGGAGTCTTCGACCGAGCCGCTGCTCGAGAAGTGCGACGGCATGGTCACCGCAATCACATTCTCGGGCCCAGCGCCTGCGCCGCGAGCGCGAGCGTGAGCGCGCTGTCGATGCCGCCCGAACTGCCCACCACTACTTTGCTGAAGCCGCAGCGCCGCGCATAGTCGCGCAGCCCGAGCAGGATCTGCTCGCGATAGAAGCTCATCGTGGGCAGGCCCTCCTTGGGCACGGACGACAGCGCCTCGCCATTGCGCAGACTGAAGTGCCCATCGTCGCCAAGCTGCAGCGTGCGCAGGTCTTCCACGAACCGGTCGGCCTCGAAAACCACGCCGCGTTCGGGCTCGACGGCAAACGACGCGCCGTCATAGACGATCTGGTCGTGGCCCCCGATCTGGTTCACGTACAGGACGGTGAGATTGTGGCGTCGCGCCGCGTCGCTGAATACCTGGTGGCGCTGCTCGCGCTTGCCGACGTTGCTCGGGCTGGCGTTGATGCTCACCACGATCTCGGGTGCGGCGTCGGCCATGCGCATGAACGGGTTGGTGGTGTAGTCGCCGCCCTCGTCGTTCCAGCTGTCTTCGCAGATCAAAAAACCCACCTGGGTCTGGCCGATGCGCAGCACCTTGGCGACGTCGGGCCCGGGTTCGAAGTGGCGGCGTTCGTCGAAGATGTTGTAGGTCGGCAGCAGTTGCTTGTCGTACTGCAGGCGCACTTCGCCGTTGTGCAGCACGATCAGGCTGTTGTGCAGATGCTTGCCGGGGCCTTTGCGCGGCGTTGGCGTGCCGATCACCCAGTACAGATCGGGCAGCGTGGCGGACGCGCGCTTGAGCGTGCCCAGGCCTTCTTCGATGCGCGTGAGAAAGTGCTTGTCGTCCAGCATGTCGCCGGGGTAGTAGGCGCACAGCGCAAGCTCGGAGAACACGATCATGTGCGCGTTGTCGAGCGCCGCCTTGTGCGCTGCGGCGATCATGCGCTCGGCGTTGCCTTCGATGTCGCCGACAGTGAAATTCAACTGCGCGAGGGTGATGCGGAGCATGCTTTATTTCTCCATGCCTTGGGGTTGAGATTCGGCGACGTTGAACACCTGCCGCAGATAGGCGAGGAAGGTTTCGTCATCGCACATGGTCTTGCCGGGACTGTCGGAGAGCTTGGCCACGGGCTGGCCGTTGGCATACACGATCTTCATGACGATGTTGAGCTGCTCAAGTCCCATGTCGTTGGTGAGCTGCGTGCCGATGCCGAAGCCAAGCTGCACGCGATCTCCGAAGTGCTGATAAAGCGCGAGCGCGCTGTCCACGTTCAGGCCGTCGGAGAACACGAAGCGCTTGGTGTTCGCGTCGATGCGCAGACGGCGGTAGTGCGCAAGCGCCTTCTCGCCCCACGCATACGGATCGCCCGAATCGTGGCGCAGGCCGTCGAAGAGCTTGGCAAAGTACAGATCGAAGTCGGCAAGAAATGCATCCATGCCGACGGTGTCGGTGAGCGCGATGCCGAGGTCGCCGCGATACTCCTGCACCCAGTCCTCGAGCGCGTATTTCTGGAAGTCGCGCAGGCGCACGCCGAGCGCCTGATAGGTCTGCAGATATTCGTGGGCCATGGTGCCGATGGGCACGAGATTCAGGTCGCGCGCGAGCAGCACGTTGCTCGTACCCTTGAACCATTGCGGGGTCTGCTCCGCGAAGGCGGTAACCACCTCGCGCTGCCACTCGCCACTGAAGCGGCGGCGCACACCGAAATCGAACAGCTCGAACGGATGGCGCAGCGGCTTGGCCTCGCGGGCAAGAGCCTGGACATGGGTGATCTTCGCGGCGAGTCGCGTGCGGCCCTCGGCGAGCGCAGCCTCCTTGTCGAAACGGCGGAAATACAACTCGTTGACGATGGCGAGCACGAAGATCTCGAACGCCATCACATGCACCTGAGGCCCGGTGGCGACGATGTTGAGCGTCTCGCCCTGCGCCCACGCGTGGATGAAATTGCGCTGGAACTGGAAGATGCGCAGAAAGTCGATGAAGTCGCTCTTCATGAACCGCAGCGAGCCGACGTAGTCAAGCTCGTCCTTGGTGAAGCGCAGGCTGCACAGTGCATCGAGTTCGGCGTTCACCTCATCGAGCAATTCGGTGAGCGGATAACCCGGGCGATTGCGACACACGAAGCGGTACTCGGCCTGGGTCTGCGGGTGGCGGTGCAGCAGCGCCTGCCACATGGTGAACTTGTAGAGGTCGGTGTCCAGCAGGCTGGAGATGACGGGCTTGTCTAGGCTTCGCATGGTGTGTTTGCTGATTGAACGCCGATGAAAAAGTCAGAAGGGCAGCTCGGACGATTGTGCCAACTGCACTCCCCGAGTGTGCATGGAATCGAGAAACGCCGCATGCTCGCGCTCGAATCCTTGCACGGGACTCATGCAGTCGCTCAGCAGCACGAGGCGCTGCGGCGTCCAGTCCGGCGACAGCTTCGGCAGGAAGTGAACGATGTCTTCGACCGTCGCGCGCACGCAGTGGCTGCTGGCCTCTCCGCCAACCACGAGGCGGTCGGCCTTCGCGAGGTCGCGCAGCAGGCGTTCGTTCACATCGGTCTCGGGATCGTCCCTGTCGGGCACTTCAGCCTTGATCGCGCTGTAGTGCTCGGTCCACGGGCTCATGCCCTTGAAGACGTTGCGAACGGCCTGACGCTGCGTGACCTGCCATTCATCACAGGCGGCGAGCACGTCGGCATGCACGCCGTGGCCCCAACTGCCGATCACACAGTGCACGGGCCAGACCATGAGTACATAGCGGCCCTGGGTTTCAAGCGCGTCCATGTAGGCCAGCACGCGTTGCAGCGCTCGCGGATCGCGCGGAGCATAGCTGCCGTCGCGCACCTCCTTCGCGAGAATCGGCGTGAAGGGCGGTACTTCGGATCCATCCCGCCTCTGCCAGAAACTTGGGTGGGCGACGTCGTAGCGCTGGTGTGAGTCCAGCGTGACGGTGATGCCATCGATCCGCGCGCAGTGCTTGCCGATGAAGCGTGCCAGGCGCTGCATGTCGGCGTGCGCTCCCTTCACGGGCAATGCGGGAGCGACGCGCTGACCGGTGCGCGCATCGAGCGGACACCTGTCGTCGGGCAGGTCGCAGAAATCGTTCTGCGGATCGATGATCAGAAGCTGTGTGCTGACGGGACTGCGGGTGGTCTGCGGCATGGAGGGAAGTCCTTCACAAGTGGCTTGATGAGGTCAGTGTAGCTGATTTAGTTGCATTGTACAACTTATAAAACCAGGCGAGGTGTCTGGCTATCGTCGTGTGTAGTCACGCTGCGGCACGCAAAACAAAGGCACGCCGGGGCGTGCCTTTCGGGTGATGCGTTTCGACGTCGCTTCAGCAGCAGCGCACCGGGCTTGCCGAGCCACCGCCGTAGCGCGCGTCGATGCGGTTCCTGAAGAATTCTTCGTAGCTCATGAAGGGCTTGTCGGGGTGGTTCTCCTGCATGTGCCGCACATAGGTTCCGTAGTCCGGCATGCCCACCATCATGCGTGCGGCGCGGCCGAGATAGCTCCCGGTCTGCTTGAGTTTTTCAAGATCGAACATGTTGATGACCTCCTCGTGAATGGCAAGTCCGCTCATGCGGCTGCGGCGTTGGGTACGGGTTCGAACGGCGTTTCGCGGTCTGTGCGTTCGGGCGATTTCAGCGACTTGAGCGATATCTTGACCGAGTAGAAGAGCACGCTGAACACCACCAGCAGAAAGACGGCCGTGAGCGTGGCATTGGTGTAGGCGTTGAAGGCAATGGCCTGCATCTGTTCCATGGTCTTGGCAGGTGCGATCAACTGGCCGCTTGCCACCGCGTCGCTGTATTTCTTGCCGAGGCTGGTGAAGCCAACCGCCGGATTGGGGTCGAACAGCTTGATCAGGCTGGCCGCCGTCGTGCACAGCACCAGCCAGGCGGCGGGCAGGATCGTCACCCAGACATAGCGCTGGCGCTTCATCTTCACCAGCACGACGGTGGCCAGCATCAGCGCGATGGCGGCGAGCATCTGGTTGGAGATTCCGAACAGCGGCCACAGCGTGTTCACCCCGCCGAGTGGGTCGATCACGCCCTGATACAGCAGCCAACCCCACATCGCGACGCAGCCGCCCGTCGCGATGATGTTGGCGCCCCATGAGTCGGTGCGCTTGAGCGCGGGGACGAAATTGCCGAGCAGGTCCTGCAGCATGAAGCGGCCCGCGCGGGTGCCGGCATCGACAGCGGTCAGGATGAACAGCGCCTCGAACAGAATCGCGAAGTGGTACCAGAACGCCATGGTGTTCTCGCCCGGCAGCAGCTGATGCAGGATGTAGGCGATGCCGACCGCCAGCGTTGGCGCGCCGCCCGCCCGTGCAAGGATGGTGTGCTCGCCCACGTCCTCCGCCACCTGCGTGAGCTGCTCCGGCGTGATGGCAAAGCCCCACTGACTGACCGCGGCCGCAACGCTCTGCACGTCGGTGCCCACGAGCGCCGGTGGACTGTTCATCGCGAAATAGATGCCGGGTTCGATCACGCAGGCGGCGACCATCGCCATGATGGCGACGAACGATTCCATCAGCATGCCGCCGTAGCCGATGTAGCGCGCGTTGGGTTCGCTGTCCAGCAGCTTGGGCGTGGTGCCCGAGGAGATCAGCGCATGAAAGCCCGAGACCGCTCCGCAAGCGATGGTGATGAACAGGAACGGGAACAGCGTGCCCTTCCAGACCGGGCCGGTGCCGTCGGTGAACTGGGTGAGCGCGGGCATCTTCAGATGCGGCGCAACGAACAGGATGCCGAGCGCGAGACCGACGATGGTGCCGATCTTGAGAAAGGTGGAAAGATAGTCGCGCGGCGCGAGCAACAGCCACACCGGCAACACCGACGCAATCGCGCCGTAGGCAATCAGCATCCACGTGATCTGCATGCCGGTGAAGGTGAACGCGGGGCCCCAGACCGGATCGGCAGCGACCTTGCCGCCGCCCCAGATGGACAGCATGAGCAGCACCAGCCCGATCACCGAAATCTCGCCGATGTGACCGGGGCGGATGTAGCGCATGTACACACCCATGAACAGCGCGATGGGAATGGTCGCCATCACGGTGAACATGCCCCAGGGGCTTTCCGCGAGCGCCTTCACCACGATGAGCGCGAGCACCGCGAGAATGATGATCATGATGAGATAGGCGCCGAACAGCGCGATGGTGCCCGGCACCTGTCCCATCTCCTCGCGAACCAGCTCACCGAGCGAACGTCCATTGCGTCGCGACGAGATGAACAGAATCATGAAATCCTGCACCGCTCCGGCAAATACCACCCCGGCAATCAGCCAGAGCGTTCCGGGCAGATAGCCCATCTGCGCGGCGAGCACCGGTCCTACCAACGGCCCCGCACCGGCGATGGCCGCAAAGTGATGCCCGAACAGGATGTGTTTGTTCGTGGGCACATAGTCGAGTCCGTCGTTGTGCAGCACGGCCGGCGTGGCGCGGCGGGGATCGAGCTGCATGACTTTGTCCGCAATGAAGCGGCTGTAGAAGCGATACGCCACCAGATAAATGCAGACCGCAGCCGCCACGATCCACATGGCGTTGATGGCTTCGCCGCGTCGCAGCGCCACCACGCCGAGCGCTCCGGCACCGATTGCCGCGAGAATGATCCATCCGAGCAGACTTGCCCAGTTTCTTTCGGTTTGACCCTGCTGCATATCCATATCTCCCGAGAACATGAATAAAGAAATCGCGCCTGGGTCGCGTCAATCGAAATCCGATGCCCGTCGGCACCGCAACGGATCGAGCGTCAATTCATCGGTCCCGAAACATCCGTTTTTCATCGGAAGAGAAAATGTTGTTCCGGGATGGGTGATGAATTTCGGAGCGCGCGTCGTTGAGTGTAGGTTTTATTCAAGGCGTTTCAACGAATGTAAATACTCGCTCACAAATTGCGGTGTTTGTCCGTATCCGAAATGGAATCCAGGCCCGAACGGCCATTCTGGTGCGGCGCAAAAGGGGCTGCAAACAAAAAGCCCGCTGTGCGCGGGCTTTCTGCTCTGGTCATTTCTACTACTTCTATCCAACGGCGCCGATTCCCAGAACCGCGAGCACGATGAAAATGACGGCAATGACCAGGAAGATGAAGAACAGCACCTTGGCGATGCTTGCCGCTCCTGCCGCGACGCCGGTGAAACCGAAAACACCCGCGATGAGAGAGACGACGGCAAAAATGATGGCCCACTTGAGCATGAATGATCTCCTGAAATTTGAATCCACTCGGATGGCTCCAGCATAGGAACGTGCACGCGGGATGCGAGTGGGTGCAAGCAGACAGCGCACGTAGGCGGTTTTTGACAGCACAGTCAACGCCTTGCAGATGCACAAAAGCCGGAGGACTCCGTTGCGTGGAGCCCTCCGGCTTTGTTTTCAGGACTGGGAATCCCTTTGAGGGGGACTCTCGGCAGGCGTTATTTCAAACCGGCTGCAGCGCGCAATGCGGCTACCTTGTCGGTGCGCTCCCAGGTGAATTCCGGCTCTTCGCGGCCAAAGTGGCCGTAGGCGGCGGTCTTTTCGTAGATCGGACGGCGCAGGTCGAGCATTTCAATGATGCCGCGCGGACGCAGGTCGAACTGGGCAGCAACCAGCTTGGCGATTTCCGAATCGGGAATCACGCCCGTGCCTTCGGTGTACACCGTGATGTTCATCGGACGTGCGACGCCGATCGCGTAGGCCACCTGCACCTGGCACTGGCGTGCGAGACCGGCGGCCACCACGTTCTTGGCGACGTAGCGTGCAGCGTAGGCTGCGGAGCGGTCCACCTTCGTCGGATCCTTGCCGGAGAACGCGCCGCCGCCATGCGGGCAGGCACCGCCGTAGGTGTCCACGATGATCTTGCGACCGGTCAGGCCGCAGTCGCCCTGAGGGCCACCGACGACGAAACGGCCGGTCGGATTGATCAGGTACTTGGTGTCCAGCAGCCATTCCTTGGGCAGCACCGGCTTGATGATTTCCTCGATGATGGCTTCGTTGAAGCTGGCCTTCATCCTGGATGCCGACTCGGACTGGTCGGGGCTGTGCTGCGTCGACAAGACCACGGTGTCGATGCTGTGGGGCTTGCCATCGACATAGCGCATCGTGACCTGGCTCTTGGCGTCGGGGCGCAGGAACGGCAGCCGGCCGTCCTTGCGCAGCTGCGCCTGACGTTCGACGAGGCGGTGCGCATAGTAGATCGGCGCGGGCATCAGCTCGGGCGTTTCATCGCACGCGTAGCCGAACATCAGGCCCTGGTCGCCAGCACCGATGTTGAGTTCGTCATCGCTCGCCCTGTCCACGCCCTGGGCGATGTCCTGGCTTTGCTTGTCATAGGCCACCATCACGGCGCAGCCCTTGTAGTCGATGCCGTATTCGGTGTTGTCGTAGCCGATGCGCTTGATCGTGTCGCGGGCCACCTGGATGTAGTCCACGTTGGCACCGGTGGTGATTTCACCGGCCAATACCACCAGACCGGTGTTGGTCAGTGTCTCGGCAGCCACGCGGCTATGGGGGTCTTGCGCGAAAATAGCGTCAAGAATTGCATCGGAGATCTGATCGGCTACCTTGTCGGGGTGGCCTTCGGATACCGATTCCGATGTGAAGAGAAAGTCGCTCGCCATTGAATAAACTCCTAGTTCCAGCTTTTGGGGCGTTGCCCAAGCCATAGGAGCTTTGGCGAACGCTTTAGCAGATTTGTTTTACGTCGCTCTGCAAGTTGCTCATTAACTCAGCGACATTCAATAGTATAAATGCTTTCCTTCTTTCGACTCTTGTCCGTGTTGCCAATAGGCCTGTTGCACTTCGTCGGGGCCGGCATGGGCTGGGTGACCTTTGGGTTGTCTCCCACCTATCGCCGCCGCTTTGTGGACAACGCGAAACAGGCCGGTTTTTCGTTCGCACAGGTGCGCAAGGCCGTCGGTCACGCAGGGCGAATGGTGTTCGAGATGCCCCGCATCTGGTTGGGCCGGAGCCTGCCGCGCTGCACGATCGAGGGTGTCGACTGCATCGAGAGCGCCTTTGCGCAGAAGAAAGGCATTTTGTTTCTCACGCCACACATTGGCTGCTTCGAGCTGTCGGTGCAGGTCGCGGCCCAGCGCTGGTCGGCGCAGTATGGAGCCATTACGGTGCTGTATCGACCGGCCCGGCAGGCATGGCTGGCGCAGATTCTCGAAACCGCGCGCAATCGCGGCGGGGTTCAGGCAGTGCCGACGACGCTCGCTGGCGTGCGCCAGATGATCAAGGCCTTGCGCAAGGGCTCGGCGGTGGGGCTGTTGCCCGATCAGGTACCCCCTCAGGGCCTTGGCATCTGGTCTCCGTTCTTTGGACGCGATGCCTACACCATGACACTGGCCGCGCGTCTTGCGCTGCAGACCGGCGCGGCCATCATCGTGGCGCGTTGCGAGCGAATGTCCTGGGGGCGCGGCTATCGGCTTTACGTAGAGGAGTTGGCGACGCCACTGTCGCCCACGCTGGAAGCCGCCGTGCAAGAGATCAACGCCGCCATGGAGCGAACCATTCGTCAATGTCCAGAGCAATACCTTTGGGGTTATGGCCGCTACAAGCAGCCGCGCGTGGACCCTCAGATGTCGCCCTCCGTCGAGGACGTGCAGAAATGAGCTGGAGCAAACTGGGCGTAGGCCTGATGCATGTGCTGGCTGGGTTGCCGCTTCCGGTGCTGCGGGGGCTGGGGAAATTCGTCGGGCGCGTACTTTTTGTGCTGGCCAGGCAGCGTCGCAGGATTGCGCTACGCAATCTGGAATTGTGTTTTCCCGAGATGCCCGAGCCGCAGCGCAAGGCCTTGGCCCGTCGGACTTTCGAGGTCTTCTGCCAGACGTTTCTGGATCGCAGTTGGCTGTGGTTCGGCTCGGAAGCGACGGTTCGCAGCCGCGTGAAACTCGAAGGAGCGGTTCACGAACTCGCGGGAGACACGCCGACCATCGTGTTCGCGCCGCATTTCTACAGCATGGACGCAGGCGGTCTGGCACTTCCGCTGAATACCACGCGCGAGTTCACGTCCATCTTTGCCACCAATCCCGATCCCGTGCTCGATGCTTGGTTCATGGCGGGAAGGCAGCGTTTCGGAAACGTGCGCATGCTCAATCGCGCCGACGGCGTCAAACCCATCGTGTCCTGCGTGCGTAAGGGCGGGCTCTTGTATCTTTTGCCCGACATGGACTATGGCAGGAACGATTCGGTCTTCGTGCCGTTCTTTGCGGTGCAGGAAACGGCCACGATTCCGTCGCTATCCCGTTTTGCACGTTTGGGAAAGGCCAAGGTGGTGGCGCTCTACAACGAGATGACGCCCGATGGCTACGTGGCCCATCTCACCCCCGCCTGGGAAAATTTTCCGACGGACGACCATGTGGCGGACACCGCACGCATGAACCGCGAACTCGAAGCGGCGATCCGGAAAATGCCAGCGCAGTACTACTGGGTACACAAGCGCTTCAAGACCCGGCCCGAAGGCGAGCCGTCTCTGTACGCCAGGCGCTGAGTGCCCGAGTGCCCGGCGTTCAGTCTTCGGACGAAGCCTCGTCTTCGGCATCCGGTTGGGCGTCATCGCCGCCGTCCTGGGATGATGTCGAAGCGGCGCGCAGCTTCTCGCTCTCGGGAGGGTGCGCCCACTGCCACAGCAGCCTGGCGACATCGTCCACGCCCTGTTTCTTGAGCGCCGAGAACAATCGCACCTCGCCGCCACCGGCATTGAGTTTGGTGATCGACAGCACCTTGGCCTGCTCGCTGCGCGTGAGCTTGTCGGCCTTGGTCAGTATCACGAGAAACTTCATGCCCGCCTCGACGCGTGGACGGACGGCTTCGAGCAGCGCCTCGTCAAGCTCGGTCAGCCCGAGGCGCGGATCGCACAGCAGCACGATCGCCGTGAGGCTTGGGCGGCTCACCAGATAATTGAGCATGACACGCTGCCAGCGCTGCTTGTCCGAACGCGAAACCGCCGCATAGCCATAGCCCGGCAGGTCGGCCAGAATCGCGTCGGTCACGCCTTGCCGACCCAGTGAGAACAGGTTGATGTGCTGCGTGCGACCGGGTTTCTTCGACGCGAACGCCAGCTGCTTTTGCTGCGTGAGGGTGTTGATGCAGGTGGATTTGCCCGCGTTGGAGCGGCCCACGAACGCGATCTCGGGGACCGTCACCACGGGCAACTGGTCGAGTTGTGCGGCCGTGGTGAAAAAGCGCGCTGTATGCATCCATCCCATTGCCGTCTTTGCGTCGGGTACTGTATTGGCTGCATCAGTCTCTGACACTTGCGGGTTTATTGACATATATCGGGTTTCCAAGGGATGGCGCCAAAAGCCCCTCATTGTAGAATGCCAGAGTTTTGCACTCATAAGAAAAGAACCCTCGATATGAAGTTGCTTGCCTCTTTGCTGATGGCTGTCACGGTTTCCGCAGTTGCTGTTCCGTCGTTTGCCGCAGGTGAATCAAAAGCACCAAAGCCCGACCTTGCCAAAGGCGAGGCAAGTTATGCCATTTGCGTGGCCTGTCATGCAGCCGATGGCAATTCGGCCATCGCGGCCAATCCCGTTCTGGCGCAGCAGCATCCTGAATATCTGGTCAAGCAGTTGCAGGAGTTCAAGTCCGGCAAGCGCAACGATCCCGTGATGAAGGGCATGGCCGCCACGTTGTCTGATGACGACATGCGCAATGTGTCATGGTGGCTCGCCTCCAAAAAAGCCAAGAGCGGTTTCTCCAAGGACAAGGAACTGGTCGCGCTTGGCGAGAGAATCTACCGCGGCGGCATCCAGGATCGCAATATTGCGGCCTGCGCGGGCTGCCACAGCCCCAACGGTGCCGGCATTCCGGCGCAGTACCCACGCCTCGGCGGCCAGCATGCGGATTACACCGTCAAGCAGCTCACCGATTTCCGCGATGGCAAGCGTGGCAACAACATGATCATGACGCAGGAAGTCTCCAAGATGAACGACCGCGAGATCCGGGCCGTTTCGGATTACATCGCCGGATTGCGTTAAAGTAGTTCAAGGCAAGCAGCGGTTCCGCAAGGCACATTGACGGAACCAACCGCCGATAATCACACCCAAAAGGGCGGGCACATCGCGAGGGATGGCCCGCCTTTTCCTTTTTCGCCCAACCTTTCATGTCCGACGCCACACCAGACGCCTCCAACGCGTCGCCCAGCGCACCGAACTGGCGCTCCCTGACCGAACTGCTGGCGTCGATGCGATTCGCCATCTCGCTGTTGACGGTGATCTGCATCGCCTCGGTGATCGGCACGGTGCTCAAGCAGCACGAGCCGGCGGTGAATTACGTGAACCAGTTCGGACCATTCTGGGCAGACCTTTTCCTGTCGCTCAAGCTCAATTCGGTTTACAGCGCCTGGTGGTTCCTGCTGATTCTGGCGTTTCTGGTGGTGAGCACGTCGCTGTGCGTTGCGAGGCACGCACCCAAATATCTGGCCGACGTCCGCAACTACAAGGAAAACATCCGCGAAAAAAGCCTGAATGCGTTTCATCACAAGGCTCAGGCGCAGCTTGCGGGAGCGCCGCACGACGAGGCGCAGCGGCTCGGGAAGATGTTGGTCTCCGGTGGCTGGAAGGTCAAGCTCCAGCAACGCGACACGCAAGTCGGCCCGGGCACGGGCTGGATGCTCGCCGCGAAGGCCGGATCGGCCCACAAGATTGGCTACATTGCGGCCCACTCGTCGATTGTGCTGATCTGCCTCGGTGGCCTGTTCGACGGCGATCTGGTCGTGCGCGCGCAAATGCTGCTCGGTGGCAAGTCGCCCTATGCAGGCGGTGGTCTGATCTCAGAGGTCGCGCCGGAGCACCGGCTGTCTGATCGCAATCCGACGTTCCGCGGCAACCTGCTTGTGGCAGAGGGCACGCAGTCGAGCACGGCGATTCTCAACCAGTCCGATGGCGTTTTGCTGCAGGAACTGCCGTTTGCCATCGAGCTCAAGAAATTCATCGTCGACTATTACTCGACCGGTATGCCCAAGCTGTTCGCCAGCGACATCGTCATTCACGACAAGGAAACCGGCGAAAAGAAGGAAGCGCGCGTGGAGGTGAACCATCCCGCGAGCTACAAGGGCATCGAGATCTACCAGTCGAGTTTTGACGATGGCGGCTCCAAGGTGCAATTGCAGGCGCGCTCATTCCAGCCGGGCATCCAACCGTTCATGGTCGAAGGTGAAATCGGCGGCGCACTCAAGCTGCCCGCAAGCGACATTGGCGGACAGGCGGCAACGCTGGAATTCACGGCACTGCGCGTGCTCAACGTGGAGAATCTGAGCGGCGCGGCCAGCTCCGAAATCGACGTGCGCAAGGTCGATCTCAAGCAATCGATCGAGTCACGTCTCGGTGCGGGCAACAAGAGCAACACCAAGCGTGATCTGCGCAACGTTGGCCCGAGCATCTCCTACAAGCTGCGTGATGCATCGGGCCAGGCGCGCGAATTCGTGAACTACATGCTGCCCGTGGACACGGGTGACGGTCAGCCGGTCTATCTGCTGGGCGTGCGCGAAACGCCCGCCGAGCCGTTCCGTTATCTGCGTGTGCCGGTGGATGTCGAGGGCGGCATTGATGGCTTCCTGCGGTTGCGCGAGGCGCTAGGCAGTCCCGAGTTGCGCGAACAGGCGGTGCAGCGCTACACGCGCATGGCGCTCGACGACAAGCGGCCCGAGTTGTCCAGCCAACTGCACCAGTCGGCGCTGCGCGCACTCACGCTGTTCGCCGAGGGTGACAGCCGCGACGGGCAGAAGCTGGTCGGTCTGCAGGCGATTTCCGATTTCATCGAGGCCAATGTGCCCGAGGCCGAGCGCGCCCGCGCGGGCGAGGTTCTGGTGCGCATTCTCAACGGTGTATTGTTCGAGCTGGCGCAGCTGTCGCGCGAAAAAGCCGCCTTGCCCGCGATGCAGCCGGACGAAAAGACGCAGGCCTTCATGACGCAGGCGGTGCTTTCCCTGAGCGATGTGCAGCTCTATCCCGCGCCGGTATTTTTCGAGCTCAAGAATTTCGAGCAGGTTCAGGCCAGCGTGTTTCAGGTGGCACGCGCGCCCGGCAGAAACATCGTCTATCTGGGATGCGCCCTGCTGATTCTGGGTGTTTTTGCGATGTTGTACATCCGTGAGCGCAGAATCTGGATCTGGTTCATCCCTTCGGAGCAGGACGGGGGCCAGGGCTCCAGGGCCATGATGGCGCTGTCGACCAACCGCAAGACGCTGGACGGCGACAAGGAGTTCGAACAATTGAGCGGAAAATTATTGGGCACCCCACATGAGCCCGGAGGCAATGCAGCATGAACACCGCCACAACCACGATGACCCTGAACGAAGGGTATTTTTCTCGCCGCAACTGGTTTGACTGGCTGTTCGCCGTCCTGGTGATTGCGGGCGGCCTGTTCGCGCTGCAACGCTACGGCCATGCGATGGACATGTACGAAAAAGGCATTCTCGTCGCTGCTATTCCGAGTGCAATCTGGCTGGGCTGGTTCTGGCGACCTCTGGCCACGCTGATGCTGGTGGTGGCGGCAGTGGCGCTCGGTGCGATCGGTCTCTATCAGGGCGACGGCGGCGGCGATCTGGCGCGGGCCGATACGGTATTTCTGCTGAAATACTTCATCTCCAGTCAGTCGGCGATTCTCTGGATGAGCATGCTGTGCTTCATCAGCACGGTGTTCTACTGGCTCGGCATGTTCGTCAAGGGCGAAGGCCGGACGCTGATGACACTCGGCTCGCGCATCGCCTGGGCCGCGGTGACCATGGCGCTGATCGGCACCATGGTGCGTTGGTACGAGAGCTACCAGATTGGCCCCGACATCGGCCATATTCCCGTCAGCAATCTGTATGAAGTCTTCGTGTTGTTCTGCTGGATGACGGCGCTGTTCTACCTGTATTTCGAGGAGCAGTACAACACGCGTGCGCTCGGCGGTTTCGTCATGCTGGTGGTGAGCGCGGCGGTCGGCTTTTTGCTGTGGTACACGGTCGTGCGCGATGCGCACCAGATCCAGCCGCTGGTGCCGGCGCTCAAGAGTTGGTGGATGAAGCTGCACGTGCCCGCCAATTTTGTGGGCTACGGCACGTTCGCGCTGTCCGCGATGGTGGCCTTTGCCTACCTCATCAAGCAGCAGGCGAGCGAGACCAAGTGGTACAAGCTCGCGCCGCTGTGGCTGCTTGGCGTGGCGCTGTGCTTCGAGCCGCTTGCCTTTCGCCAGACGCAGCAATCCGGCAGCTCGTACTGGATGATTTATTTCGGCATTTCGGCGCTGATCGTTGCAGGCATCTTGCTCGCACGCCGCAGGATCGCCTCGCGTCTGCCAGCGCTTGAGGTGCTGGACGACGTCATGTACAAGGCCATTGCCGTCGGCTTTGCCTTTTTCACGATTGCCACAGTGCTGGGCGCCCTGTGGGCCGCCGAAGCCTGGGGCGGCTACTGGAGCTGGGACCCGAAGGAAACCTGGGCACTGATCGTCTGGCTGAACTATGCAGCCTGGTTGCACATGCGCCTGATGAAGGGGCTGCGCGGAACGATGTCGGCCTGGTGGGCGCTGGTGGGTCTCGCGGTCACCACGTTTGCGTTCCTCGGAGTCAACATGTTTTTGAGCGGATTGCACAGCTACGGTGAACTTTGATGCCATTGGCTGACTCAACCAGAGATGTTCATGGTGTAGCCTTGCGCTACCTGCACGGGAGCATTCAACATGTTGATTCGGTCAAAAGACAACGGCTACACCTATCCTGATTCATCCGAAATCACGCCGCGTGCTGTCTATGAACAGCGGCGGCGTTTTTTGTTGCAGGGTGTGGCGGTGGGTGCGCTGAGCATGTCCCTCGACGCGCTTGCGCAATCGTCGGGATACACCCCTGCGGGAAAGCTCACTGCCTTGCCTGCGGTGCGGTCGAAGGTCGCGGGCGCGGTCACGATGGAGAAAATCACCGCCTACAAGGATGCGACCACCTACAACAACTTCTACGAATTCGGCACGGACAAGGCCGATCCCGCGCGCAACGCGGGCACGCTGCGCACCAGGCCGTGGAAGGTGGAAGTGACCGGGCTGGTCGCAAAGCCCAGAACCTTCGATATCGAAGAGTTGCTCAAACTCAGCCCGCAGGAAGAACGCGTGTACCGACTGCGCTGCGTCGAAGGCTGGTCGATGGTGATCCCGTGGATTGGCTACTCGCTTGCCGAACTGCTCAAAGCCGTCGAGCCCTCGCCATCGGCCAAATACGTGGAGTTCGTCACGCTGGCCGACAAGGCGACCATGCCTTTTGTCGGCTCGCGCGTGCTCGATTGGCCGTACACCGAGGGACTGCGGCTTGACGAGGCCATGCATCCTCTGACGCTGCTGTCTTTTGGCATGTACGGAGAAGTGCTCCCCAACCAGAATGGTGCGCCGGTGCGCCTTGTCGTGCCATGGAAATATGGCTTCAAGAGCGCCAAAAGCATTGTGAAGATCGTGCTCACCGACAAGGAGCCGGGCACTGCCTGGAACAAGTCGGCCAAGAACGAATACGGTTTCTATTCCAACGTGAACCCCGAGGTCGATCATCCGCGCTGGAGTCAGGCCACGGAGCGGCGCATTGGTGAGGACGGATTGTTCGCCAAGAAGCGCAAGACGCTGATCTTCAACGGCTATGAGGCGCAGGTCGGCCAGCTTTACGCGGGCATGGATCTCAAGAAGTTCTACTGACCGTGGCAGTCCAGGCGCAACAGCACCGGCGCGGCAATCGCGTTGAAAATCTCCTGCGCCACGCGGCCGCCAAGCCCATGGTGTTTGCGCTGTGTCTGGCTCCGCTGGCATGGCTGATCTATGCGGCGTTTCAGGATTTGCTCGGCGCGAATCCGGCGGAAGCGCTGATCCGTTCTACGGGAGACTGGACGTTGCGAATGCTGTGCGTGGTGCTTGCCGTCACGCCGCTGCGGCAATGGCTGCACCTGCCGTCCCTGGCGAGATTTCGGCGCATGCTGGGGCTCTTCGTGTTCTTCTACGCGGCATTGCATCTGCTTTGCTACGCGTGGCTGGACATGGGATTCGATCCAGCAGAACTGGTGCGAGACATTGCCAAGCGGCCCTTTATCCTGGTGGGATTTCTCGCGTTCGTGTTGTTGGCCGCTCTGGCCGCGACCTCGCCCAAACGCGCCATCAAGGCCATGGGTGCGCGGCGCTGGCAAATGCTGCATCGCGCCGTCTACCTGATTGCCGGTCTGGCGCTGCTGCATTTTTTCTGGATGCGCGCAGGCAAGAATGATTTCAACGAAGTGCTGGTCTATGCGTTGATCATCGCCTTCCTGCTTCTGGCGCGCGTGGGACGCAAGTGGAACGAGGCGCGCAAACCCAAGGCCGCATGAAAGCGGAGTAGGGCAGTTTGGGTGTTCAAGCCGCGGGGATGTACGCGCGTGTGGCCGGATTCATCGTACCTGTCGGAATTTGGTAGTTGCGTTCGTCGAATAGGTCGATGCCGCAGTCCAGCCCGTCGAGCCAGTTGTAGAAATCGTGAATGGCTTGCTTGCCCATGATGGGCGCGCCGTGCTGCGGGACGATCATGGAGACGTCGAGCTGGCGCGCCATGCGGGTCCACAATCGCAGAATTTTGTTGGAGACCATGTAGCGGCGGTGAAAGCCCTCCATGCGCGGCAGGTGTGGCGCCAGATCGGTGATGGGATTGCGCGCTTCGTCGCCCGACATCATCGATACCCGAGGTCGCCGCTGAAGAGGATCCTGCTGATCGGGTCGTAGAAATGGAAATTGCCTTCGGCGTGCATGAAATGCGCCGGAAGCATCAACAATTCCGTGTTCCCAAGTGGCAGATGCGCGCCTTGGTCAGGCACGCCGATCACGCGGTTTTCAGTCTTGCCGACCTTGGTGAAGTGCGGTGCGAACCGCTCCCAGATGCACGAAATGACGAGCTGTGCCTTGGTGCTGGTCATCCAGCGATCAAGCGAGGCGATGATGTCCGGATCGGCGTGGGAGGCGATCAGGTACGACAGCCGATGGGGCGCGAAATACTTGATCATGCCCATGAACAGCTCGTTGAAGGCCAGATTGCCGCCTGGATCGATGATGGCGCCGGTGTCGCCGTCGACGATCAGGAATTGGTTCGCCTGAACCGCGGCACCATCCTCCTCGATGAGGTCAGAGAACATCAGACAGACGTGACGCAGGTCTCGGTAGAGTTCGACCGGTTTTAATGACATTTTGCTACTTCGTATCGAAAGTAACAATTTATGTTTAAAGTCAAACTTTTGTACTGATCGAAATCAACGTAACTCAGCGTTGTGTGTTGGATGCAGGGTTCGCCGGTGTTTGCTCAGTCGTCAGCGGCGCTGAGTCGGGAGTCTCCGTATCCGTACGGGATCTGCGGGTCGGGTCCAGCGTTTGCGGGAGCGTCGCGCGGTTGGCTGCGGCGGCATCGGTCGGAAGGTACAGCGGACCACGCTGCCCGCAGCCCCAGAGGACTACCGCAATCGCACCGAGGACAATCGACCTGAATAGAATTTGGCAAGACTTCAACATCATCGAATTGTAATGACTGACATCGAATTCATGGATCGCTCCGAAACGCTGCTGCTGGCCATCGAGGAGCGCTGCGACCAAATCAACGAAACCACCGATGCGGATCTGGACAGCCAACGGTCCGGCGGCATGGTGACCATCACGTTCGCCAATCGCAGCCAGATCGTGGTGAATCTGCAGAAACCCCTGCACGAAGTCTGGATGGCCGCGCAAAGCGGCGGCTACCACTACAAGTTTGACGGCAGCGCCTGGCTCGACACCAAAACCGGAGCCGAATTTTTTGCCGAATTGAGCCGTGACGCGAGCGCCCAATCGGGGCGCGCGTTGACGTTTCAAGCCTGATTGCAAAAAGGCAGCGACCCGTGGGAGGGCGCTGCCTTTGCCTGGCGGGATCGATCAGTTTCTGAACAAATCAAGAATCTTGTTGCGCTCCTCCGTTGGCGGGGGCGCGGTCGGTGCGGCTCCGTTGGCGGGGGCGCGCCGGCTTCCAGGCCCACGTTGGCGACCCCGCCGCTGCGGGCATATTCCTCGTACATCCATTCGCCACCGACATTCACGACGCCGGGCGGGACGGTAGGCTCGGCGACCGGAACGCCCTTGAGCGCGCGTTCCATGTAGCTGATCCAGATCGGCAGGCTCAGTCCGCCTCCGGTTTCACGGCTTCCCAGATTGCGCGGCGTGTCGTAGCCGATCCAGGTGATCGCCACCACGGTGGGCTGGAAACCGGCAAACCACGCATCGAAGGCGTCGTTGGTCGTGCCGGTCTTGCCGTAGATGTCGGGTCGCTTGAGTGTTGCCTGCGCCTTGGCGGCGGTACCCGAGCGTGCCACTTCCTGCAAGAGGCTGTTGGTCACGAAGGCGTTGCGCGCATCGATCACGCGATCCATGTTGGCAAGCGAAGGCGGCGGCACCTCGGAGATCACGTGCCCACGATGATCCGTCACCCGGGCGATCAGATAAGGGTTCACGCGGTACCCGCCGTTGGCGAAGACCGAATAGGCCGTCACCATCTGCATCGGAGTCACGGAGCCCGCACCGAGCGCCATCGTGAGGTAGGCGGGATGCTTGTCGGCGTCGAATCCGAAACGGGTCACCCAGTTCTGGGTGAACTTGGTTCCCGCGGCTTGAAGAATCCGAATCGACACCACGTTCTTTGATCGCGCGAGGCCAGTGCGCATCGTCATTGGTCCGTCATAGCGACCGTCGTAGTTTTTGGGCTCCCACGGCTGTCCACCGGTGACGCCCGCGTTGAAGAACAGGGGCGCATCGTTGATCACGGTCGAGGGCGAGAAGCCCTTTTCCAGTGCGCCGGAATAGATGAAGGGCTTGAAGCTCGAGCCCGGCTGGCGCCATGCCTGCGTGACGTGATTGAACTTGTTCTTGTCGAAATCGAATCCGCCCACGAGCGCCTTGATCTCCCCGGTACGCGGGTCGGCCGACACGAACGCGCCCTCGACCTCGGGCAGTTGGGTGATTTCCCAGCCCTGCTTGGGCATTTGCACGATGCGCACTATTGCGCCGCGGCGCAGCTTGACGTTGGGTGGGGCCTTGTCGCTCAGGCCGGACTGCACCGGCTTGAGGCCGTCGCCCGTGATGGTGATCGGCTCGCCGTTGGCGCGCGCGACCACCACTTTCCTGGCGGAAGCCTCGAGCACGACGGCAGCAAGCACGTTGCCGTTGTCAGGGTGATTGGCGAGCGCATCGTCAAGCGCTTCCTCGGCCTCGCCGGGGTCCTTGGGCAGGTCCACGAAGCGCTCGGGGCCGCGGTAGTGCTGGCGGCGCTCGTAGTCCATGATGCCTTTGCGCAGCGCCAGATATGCGGTCTCCTGGTCGCCCGCGTTGAGCGTCGTGTAGACGTTCAGGCCGCGCGTATAGGCCTCGTTGCCGTACTGCGCAAAAATCATCTGGCGCACCATCTCCGCCACATACTCCGCGTGGACACGGGTGTCGTCGGTGCCCGAGCGCAGCTTCAGATCTTCCTTCTTCGCCTCGGCCGCCTGCTCTGCGGTGATGTAGCCGGTCTCCTGCATGCGCTCGATGATGTAGAGCTGGCGCGCGCGCGCACGTTTGGGGTTGGCTATCGGGTTGTAGGCGGAAGGGGCCTTGGGAAGGCCTGCGAGCATGGCCGCTTCCGCAATGGTGATGGATTTGAGTGGTTTGCCAAAATAGGCTTCGCTGGCTGCCGAAAATCCGTAGGCGCGATTACCCAGGTAAATCTGATTCATGTAGATCTCGAGAATCTGATTCTTGGTGAGTAAATGCTCCAACTTGAATGTCAACAAAATCTCATAGATCTTGCGCGTAAATGTTTTCTCCGATGAAAGGTAAACATTTCTTGCAACCTGCATGGTAATCGTCGAGGCACCCTGACTCTTGACCTTGCCGAGGTTGGCGAGCGCCGCTCTGACCATGCCCTTGTAGTCCACGCCGCCGTGCTGGAAGAACCGGGCATCCTCGATGGCCAGAACGGCGTTTTTCATCACCTCGGGGATTTCGTTGATTGGGGTCAGATTTCGACGTTCTTCCCCGAATTCGCCAAGCAGGGCGCCCTCCTGTGAGTAGACTCTCAAAGGCAATTTGGGCCGATAGTCGGCGAGCTGCGAGATGTCCGGCAGGTTGGGGTAGGCCATGGCCAGGCCGATGGCCACCACGATGACGCCGGCAACCACGCACGCCACGACAACGCCCAGGATCCAGGCGAGGCCCCTCGCGATCCACGACAGCGCAGAGCGGCGGGGCTTCGGAGACGTTGAAGGGGAGGGCGGAGATGTTTCTGTACGGGGCATAGGGGTCCAAAGGCTAGGGCAACATTATAAAAACTGTCTTGTTGCTTCGCGTTTCATCATGTTTTGATCAAGTTGTTGGTTTTACACCCGGGAATGTACGTCAGTGAAAGCGTGTGCTCTCGCTAGGGAACGTCTGCTTTTGACAACGGCGTATGGGTATGAAGTGCCCAAAATTCTTTGCTGGATAACAACCTTACTGATAGCATTCATGTGAAGTGTTAAGTTTTGTTGCGCTCTATCAGCGTGAAAATTGGGAGGCGCTCTTGATATCGATGGGGTCACTATTTGGTAAGCAGTCTGCCCCATTGGTCGGGGTCGACATCAGCTCGTCCAGCGTGAAGCTGGTGGAACTGGGTCGCGACAAGGCAGGTTCCTATGTACTCGAGCGCTGCGCCATGGAGCAGTTGGAGCGCGGCTGGATCGTCGATGGAAACATTGAAAAATTCGAAGAAGTTGCGGAAGCCATCAAGCGTCTCGTGAAAAAAAGCGGAACCAGGACCAGGAATGTGGCACTGGCGCTGCCTTCTTCGGCCGTCATTACCAAGCGTATCACCTTGCCTGGCGGGATGAGCGAGCAGGAGATGGAAGTTCAGGTCGAGTCCGAGGCCAATCAATACATTCCGTTTTCGCTCGATGAAGTGAGTCTCGACTTTTGCGTGGTGGGTCCGAACAAGTCGGCTCCGGATGACGTGGATGTATTGATCGCAGCATCGCGTAAGGAGAAGGTGCAGGATCGCCAGGGCCTGGCCGAAGCGGCCGGCTTGAAGGCGGTTGTCGTCGATATCGAATCCAATGCTGCGCGCATGGCCGCCAATCGGCTCGTCGAAGCACTTCCGAACAAGGGCAAGGATGCCGTGGTCGCGCTGTTTGAAATCGGTGCCATGACTACCAGCATGCAGGTGCTGCGCAACGATGAAGTGCTGTATGACCGTGACCAGGCGTTTGGCGGCTCGCAACTGACTCAGTTGATCGTGCGTCAATACGGTTTTTCGCAGGAAGAGGCCGAATCCAAAAAGCGCAGCGGCGATCTGCCCGAAGACTACAACTCGGCCGTGCAACGCCCGTTCGTGGAAAGTCTGGCGCAGGAAGTGGCCCGCGCGTTGCAGTTCTTCTTCACCAGCACACCCTACAACCGCGTCGACCACATCATGCTTGCGGGCGGCTCTGCTCCGTTGGCCGGGTTGACGGAAGCGGTGACAAAGAGCACGGGCTTTGCATGTTCTATCGTCAATCCATTTGACGGCATGGAGATTGCCGGCTCCGTACGACTCAAGAAAATGGTACGAGAGGCGCCGACCTACCTCACATCATGTGGGCTGGCGATGCGGAGGTTTCTGCAGTGATATTGATTAATTTGCTTCCCCACCGGGAAGCCGCCAGGAAGCGCAGGAAAGAGGCGTTCCAGGTCACCATGGTCATGGCCGCCGTGCTGGGTGCGCTGATCGCCGGCGCGGTGTACATGTGGTACCAAAACAGAATCGAAAGCCAGCAGGAGCGCAATGCCTTCCTGCAGCGCGAGATCAAGACGCTGGAAGACCAGATCAAGGAAATCGCTTCCATCGAGGACGAGATTGCCGCTCTGCGCGCGCGTCAGAAGGCCGTGGAAGATCTCCAGGCCGACCGCAATTTGCCCGTTTACCTGCTCAAGGAACTGGCGGCGCAACTGCCGGATGGAATCTACGTCACGGGTATGAAGCAGACCAATCAAGTGGTGGAACTGCAAGGCATGGCGCAGTCCAATGAGCGCGTGTCCGAGTTGCTGCGCAATCTGTCTGGCAATACTCCATGGTTTGCCAAGCCGGAGTTGCTCGAAATCGTGGCAGCCAACGCAACGCTTTCGCCCAAGGACGTGCGCCGCGTGGCGTCGTTCAAGATGCGATTCCAGTTGATGCGTAGTTCCGACCTCAAGAAGGACGCCGAGTCCCAGGACAAGGCTGGAACCGCACAGATCAAGAAGGGGGCCGCGAATGGCAAGTAAACGCGCCCCGAAAATGGACGTCGCGCAGGCTCAGGAAAACCTGCGGCGCCAGTTCACCAATCTGGATCCCAAGGATCCGTCGCTTTGGCCCATCGTTCCGAAGATTTTGCTGTGTGCCTTCATCACTGCGCTGGTGGTGGGCGGTGCCTGGTATTTCTGGCTGACCGACTATGAAGACCAGCTCAAGGCGGAAGAGGCCAAGGAAGTCACCCTACGCGAAGACTACACAAAGAAGCTGACCAAGGCGGTGAGCCTTGAGGCTTTGAAGAAGCAGCGCGAGCAGGTTCAGCAATACGTGACGCAGTTGGAAAAGCAATTGCCTAGCAAGGCGGAAATGTCGGCCTTGCTCTCCGACATCAACCAGGCGGGTCTCGGTCGCAGTCTCCAGTTCGAAACGTTCAGGCCAGGTCAGGTGGTTGCCAAAGACTACTACGCGGAGTTGCCGATCACCGTGCGTGTCACCGGAAAGTATCCCGACATCGGTTCGTTTGCCTCTGACATTGCCAATCTCTCGCGCATCGTGACGCTGAACAATCTTTCGATTGCACCCATCAATGCCAAGGATGGTAGCAGCGCGCTGGCCATGGATGCGACGGCGAAGACTTTCCGTTATCTGGATCAGGAAGAAATCGCCGAACAGAAAAAGGCCGCCGATGCCGCGAGGAAGAAGAAATGAAGCAGCGCATACCTTTTGCCTTGCTGATGGTGGGACTGGCGTTGCTGTCAGGTTGTTCGTCGGATGAGGACAGTGAATTGCGTTCGTGGATGGCACACCAGCGTGCCACCATCAAGCCGAAGATCACTCCCATCGAGGAGCCCAAGCAATTCATTCCAGCGGCCTACAACATCGACAGTGCGCAAGACCCGTTCGAGGCCATGCGCCTGACCCAGGCGCTGAAACGCGATTCGAACACCTCGTCCGTCAACTCGGGATTGATCACGCCTGAGCTTGCGCGTCGCAAGGAGCCGTTGGAGGCCCATCCGCTGGATGCCATCCACATGGTCGGCAGCATGAACAAGAACGGGGTGCCGATTGCCCTGATCAGAGTCGACAAGCTGATCTATCAGGTGCGGGTTGGCAACCATCTTGGCCAGAACTATGGGTTGGTGACCAAGATTTCCGAGACGAATGTCCAGCTGAGAGAAATTGTTCAGGACACGACGGGCGATTGGATCGAACGTCAGGCAACGCTTGACCTGCAGGAAGGTCCAGAGGGAAAGAAATGATGACCAGAAAAATGAAACTTCGCGAAAGACTTTGGACTGCGGGTTTTGCGCTGTTTGCGATGGCTGGCTCGACGCTCGCGCAGGCGGGAGGCGTGATCCAGTCGATCTCGGGATTCACGCAAAGCGGCGCGGAAGTGGTGCGGATCGACCTCTCCGAGCCGTTGACCGAAGTGCCCGCCGGCTTCGTGGTCCAGTCTCCCGCGCGCATCGCGCTGGATTTCCCTGGCGTATCGAACGGCACGGGCAAGAATTCCATCGACATCAATCAGGGCAACCTCAAGTCGGCCAATATCGCGCAGGGTGCATCGCGCTCGCGCGTCGTGATCAACTTGAAGCAGTCCACGACGTACTCGGCGGAGATCCAGGGCAACAGCCTGCTGGTGATCATGGGCGCGGTCGGTGGAAACGCGTCCGTTCCCATGCCCGTGGCTACCAAGTTTGCGGAAGACCATAACCGGGATACCTCACCCTTGAAGGATGTGGATTTTCGCCGCGGCAGTGATGGCGCAGGTCGTGTCGTTGTCAGCTTGACCAATAGCCAGGTCGGCGTGGACATCAAGCAGCAGAACAAGTCGCTGATTGTCGAGTTCATGCGCTCCTCGCTGCCCGAAGGCCTGCGCCGTCGTCTCGACGTTTCTGATTTCGGAACGCCCGTGCAGACGATCAGCAGCACTCAGGATGGCGAGCGTGTCAAGATGGTGATCGACTCGGCCGGTGAATGGACACACAGCGCCTATCAGAGCGACAACCAGTTCGTGATCGAGATTCGCCAGAAGAAGGTGGATCTCAACAAGCTGTCCCAAGGCCCGGGCTACACGGGTGAGAAGCTGTCGCTGAATTTTCAAAATATCGAAGTGCGCTCGCTGCTGCAGGTGATTGCCGATTTCACGAACTTCAATATCGTCACGTCGGATACGGTAACGGGCTCACTCACCTTGCGGTTGAAGGACGTGCCATGGGACCAGGCACTCCAGATCATCATGGACGCCAAGGGGCTTGGCATGCGCAAGTCGGGAACCGTGTTGTGGATCGCTCCCAAGGATGAGATTGATGATCGGACCAAAAAGGACTTCGAGGCAGCGCAGGCGATCGAGCGATTGGAACCCTTGCGGACTCAGGCTTATCAACTGAATTACGCCAAGGCGGCCGAAATGATGACACAACTGACCACTACCAGTTCGGGTGGTGGCTCTGGTACAGGCGGAGTAGCCACGCGCTTCTTGACCGCTCGCGGTAGCGCGATTGCGGAACCACGCACCAACCAATTGTTTGTGACCGACACACCTAGCAAGCTGGAGGAAGTACGGCAATTGCTGTTGAATCTGGATGTGCCGGTGCGTCAGGTGCTGATCGAGGCGCGCATTGTTGAAGCCCGTGACACCTTCGGACGCTCGCTTGGGGTCAGGTTGGGTGGGGGCGATTTGAGGGCGTCCAGAGGTGGTGACGGCGGCTATGGTATCGGTGGCGGAAACCGCTTGGCGCTTGGCACGAGTGCTAATAATGCAAATGCTGCGGCAGGTTTGAACGGATCTGCTTATCAGAACAGCAATTTCGTTAATTTACCTGCGTCGTTGGCGACTATTGCCAATCCATTTGGTAATTTCGCCTTGTCGATTTTCAATTCCGCAGCCAATCGATTCCTAACTCTGGAGCTCTCAGCAATGGAAGCGGATGGTCAGGGCAAGATCGTATCTAGCCCTCGTTTGATCACCGCAGACCAGACCAAGGCGTTGATTGAGCAAGGTACCGAATATCCCTATACCGTAACAGCCCCTAACGGAGCGACAACGATCTCTTTCAAGAAGGCCGTGTTGAAACTGGAAGTTACACCGCAAATCACTCCGGAAGGCAACATCATTCTGGATCTGGACGTCAATAAGGACAGCCGCGGTGAAACGACAACGCAGGGCGTGGCCATCGATACCAAGCACGTGAGGACTCAAGTACTTGTAGAAAATGGCGGCACTGTGGTGATTGGCGGTATCTTCACGATGGAAGAGACGAATCAGGAGAACAAGGTGCCGTTACTGGGGGACGTGCCAGTGCTGGGTAATCTGTTCAAGAACCGCACGCGCGAATCTACCAAGAATGAGATGTTGGTGTTCATTACGCCAAAGGTGATTTCCGATCGTGGACCAGTCCGCTAATTTGTAAGGTGAATGAGATGAAAAATATTTTGAGGCTGTCGTCGCTTCTCGCGATCGCGACACTTGCTGCCTGCGGCGGTGGTGGTGGAAGCGGCGGTACGTCCGCGCAGCAATACAGTATCGAGTTGAGGACCGAGAAGTCGTCGCTGCCGCTGAACATAAATCCTGGGCAGAATGGCGCCGGAATAGGGGCTTACGCCAACTATACGACCACTCTCTATGTGAGCGCGAAAACGGGCGGCATGGTCGTTCCGGACAAAATCGGGGCGTTTTCCTGTAATTTGGTACAAGGACTGGATTCCGGAGCTTTGTATTATCTGGACGGCAAGTCCGAGCATGAAACGGATGTTAACGGGATTAAGACGCCAACAGCGTATCGTTCCATCACTCTTGACTCAAATTCAGGCTCCGCATCCTTCCACTTCCACGCTGGGGAAAAGGTGGGCACGGCCCAAATCCGTTGCACGGTCGTTGATCCGCGTGATGGCAAGTCCTATTCCAGTGACGTGAGCATCACCGTTGGCGCGGCGACTGGCAAGGCTGCATGGATCACGGGGCGCGCGCAAGCCGATACAACGCTCGGAACCAGCACCAACGTGATCAATTTGCCGACCAGTGTTGCCGTGCAGGCCAACGTGTTTGACGATGCCAATCAGGCCATCGCCAATCCGAGTGCCGCGAATTTGCAGGTGAGCATTCGCCCCACAACGGCTGCTGCGTCGGGCGCAAAGCTCGCCTGGGGTAGTCAGGTGGGAGGCGTGGTCCAGATGGCGACCTCGGGTGGCATTGGGACCTTTGCGCTTCGCAGTGGAGCGGAAGCGGGTCCGATTCTGCTCGAGTTTGTGACCGATCGCAGCGACAACAATATCGCCAACGGCATTCAGGATCCGGTTTCTTCGCTGCTGGTGGTGAATGCGGTGGAGCAAATTGCGTCGAGTATGCCTTTGACCATTGCGACGACCACAATCCCCGACGCTACCTTGGCCGCTCCTTATAGCCTTGTATTGGAAGCGACCGGCGGCAATGCTCCTTACACGTGGTCAGTGACGGGTGCTCTGCCCCCGGGCCTGACATTGAATAGCGCGGGCTTGATCACCGGTGTGCCTTCAGCCAACGTTACCGGCTCGTACAACTTCAGCTTGCGGGTCACTGATTCGTTGGGCAAAACGGTATCGCAGAATGTGACGATGACGGTGGGTGGTTCGCCAACCTTCACTCCGCTCAATATCACGCTGAGCGGTTGCAGCATCGAATCCGGCGCTTCGTGCGCGTTGCCAAGCGCTACCAGCGGACTGCCGTACATCTACGCGTTTTCCGCCACGGGTGGTGATTCGACGGCGCCCATCGTGTGGAGTGTTCAGCCCAGCAATTGGCTGACGATGGGGACTTCCGGCAACACGGGCGTGCTGGCTGGCACACCTGCTTCGCCAACAGCGAAGGATCCTGGTGTGGCATGCGCTCCATACGGCTACGTTGTGACGGCTACCCGGGGTAACCTGGTGAGCTCGCGCAGGGTGACGGTCACCGTGAGGGATTGCCCAGCCATCGTTCCGGAGACTCCGGAAGGCACGGATCCAGTGACGATTGGACGTTGATCGCAGTGCAGCTCTTTTCGGATTTCTCGTCATTCGCGATGAAATCTGAATGAAAAATAAACAAGGCCCCAAGAGTCTCTCTTGGGCCTTGTTGTTTGTGGCGCGGGTGTCTTGTGCGTATGCATGTCGCCTGAATGGCGAGCCGTTTGATGTGGCTTACACTTCGGCCATGCTCATTCCCAACGCGCAACACCACGATCCCGCATCCGGTCATGGTTCAGAGGTCGACATATCCCTCGGTGACCGCAGCTATCAAATTCAAATTAGCGATCATTTGCTGGATGCGTTGGGCCGAAATGCAGGCCTGCCAACGGCTACGGCGGCGTTTGTCGTCACGAATGAAACGGTTGCTCCGTTGTACCTCGACAGGACTGTCGAATCTCTTTCGTCGTTCTATCAAACCGTGCATGCGGTCATCCTCCCGACGGCGAGGAGTTCAAGACCTGGCAGACACTTCAGAAAATCTTTGACGCACTTCTTGAAAACGGGGCCGACCGCAAAGCCGTGCTTTTCGCGCTTGGCGGGGCGTGATTGGTGACATGACCGGGTTTGCCGCGGCCAGTTACATGCGCGGCGTTCCGTTCGTGCAGGTGCCCACCACCTTGCTCGCGCAGGTGGACTCGTCCGTCGGTGGCAAGACGGCCATCAATCATCCGCTTGGCAAGAACATGATCGGTGCGTTCTACCAACCGCGGTTGGTGGTGTGTGATCTGGACACGCTCGATACCTTGCCGCCGCGTGAACTCGCTGCGGGGATTGCCGAAGTCATCAAATACGGCCCGATCTCGGACATGGAGTTCATGGGATGGCTCGAAGACAACATGGAAGCCTTGCTCCGCCGTGATCGTGCGGCGTTGGCCCATGCGGTCAAGCGCAGTTGCGAAATCAAGGCCTGGGTGGTGGGGCAGGACGAGCGTGAGGCCGGCCTGCGCGCGATTCTTAATTTCGGGCATACCTTTGGTCATGCGATTGAAGCGGGCATGGGATATGGTGCGTGGCTGCACGGCGAGGGCGTTGCGGCAGGCATGGTCATGGCGGCCGAACTGTCGCAGCGACTGGGACTTGTCGATGCGGCCTTCGTGCAGCGGTTGCGCGACTTGATTGCGCGCGCAGGACTGCCAGTGCGCGGCCCACGCATTGATGCGAGTGATAACGCGGGACGCTATCTGCAACTGATGCGGATCGACAAGAAGTCGGAGGCGGGCGAGATCCGCTTTGTGCTGATCGACGGGCCAGGCAAGGCCATCATGCGGCCAGCGCCCGACGCGCTGGTGCGTGAAGTGATCGATGCCTGCTGTGGAGATGACTGACAGCGAACGCGAGGAGCCTGGATTGCAAGAGTTCAATGCGGTTCTCGCCCCCTACGCGTGTCATTCCAATCAAAGTCGCGGACGCCGCTTTGCGCAGCCACCTGCGCCGACGCGGTCCGAGTTCCAACGTGATCGTGATCGCATCGTGCATTCCACGGCGTTTCGTCGGCTGGTCTACAAGACGCAGGTGTTTCTCAATCACGAGGGCGATCTGTTCCGCACGCGACTCACGCATTCGCTGGAGGTGGCGCAACTGGGACGCTCGATTGCCCGCTCGCTGCGGCTGAACGAGGATTTGGTCGAAGCCATCTGCCTTGCGCACGATCTGGGGCACACGCCGTTTGGACACGCCGGGCAGGACGCGCTCAATGAATGCATGAACGACTACGGCGGCTTTGAGCACAACCTGCAGAGTCTGCGTGTGGTGGACGTGCTTGAAGAGCGGTATCCCGACTACGACGGAATCAATCTCACGTTCGAGACGCGCGAGGGCATCCTCAAGCATTGTTCGCGGCGCAATGCGCAACTCATCGAACAGCGCGAGTCCGGAGGTGTCGGCGAGCGTTTTCTGCATGGCTGGCAACCCAGCCTGGAGGCGCAGTTATGCAACCTGGCCGATGAGATCGCCTACAACGCGCACGATGTGGATGACGGTGTTCGTTCGGGCCTGATCAGCATGGAGCAGCTGTGCTCGGTGCCGCTGTTCGAGCGGTATCGTCGGCAGACTCTGGAGGCCTATCCCCATTTGCCGCCGGAGTCGGGCCAGCGACGGCTGCTCAATGAAACCATCCGGCGCATGCTCAGCGATCAGGTCTACGACGTGATCCGCGCGACGTCAAAAGCGATTGCGGAACATGCGCCGCAAAGCGTCGACGATGTGCGGCGCCTGCCCGCGCTGGTGTGCTTTTCCGACGCGATGCGCGCCGAATCGACGGCGCTCAAGCAATTCCTGTTTCGCGAGCTGTATCGCCATCCCCAGGTGGTGGGAACGATGGCGCTTGCACAACGCGTGGTGAAGGAATTGTTCTCCATTTATTTTGAATCACCCACGGAAATGCCGCCTGCGCAGGCCGCCGCTGCAATGGCTTCGGGCGAGGCGATGAAGCGCGCACGCGTGGTGGCCGATTTCATTGCGGGCATGACGGATCGCTACGCCGCGCGCGAACATGAACGCCTGACGGGCACGCGGCTCTTGAACGACTGAGCCGCGGCAGGTGCATGGCCCGTGCGCGGGTGAGAAAAAAGACGAGCGCCTAAAATGCAGGCCCAGCAGGGTTCCCACGAAATACGTCCATGTCCGAAGAGCAAACTTCCGCTTCCTCCACAGATTCCACCATCGCCGCGCGCGACGAGCAGGTGATTGCCGACACCATTCAATGGCTCGAAAAAGCGGTGATCGGACTGAACCTGTGTCCGTTTGCCAAAGGGGTGCACGTTAAGGGCCAGATTCACTATGTGGTGAGCCACGCCACGGACGCGCGGGAACTGGCCGACGATCTGCATCGCGAACTGGAGGCGCTCGCGGAAATCTCTGCCGAGAAGCGCGACACGACGCTGCTGATGGCCCCTGATTGCCTGGCGGACTTTCTGGATTTTAACGACTTCTTGGAACTGGCCGACGACATGGTCGAGGCGCTGGACCTCGGCGGCATTCTTCAGGTGGCGTCCTTTCATCCGCAGTTTCAGTTCGACGGTACCGACGTGGATGACGTGGGCAATTGCACCAATCGCACACCTTATCCGACGCTGCATCTGCTGCGCGAGGAAAGTATCGACAAGGCGGTCGAGGCGTTTCCCGAAGCCGGGGAGATTTTCGAGCGCAACATCGAGGTACTGGAAGCACTGGGGAAATCCGGCTGGGATGCGCTCGACGTGGGTGCGCATGCATGTCCGCATGCGCGAGCGCCGCAGTCGCAGCAGGCGAAGGCGTGAAAGACATGTCTTCCTCCAGGCAAAAAGAGCAGCAGCAGCAACAGCGCAGGCCCGGGTTGCAGAAGCAGCATGCCTCCAAGGCCGACGCGGCCAAGGCGGCCGTGTTGGCCGAGCTGCGGCCCGGCCAGTCGGTCGAGCTTCTCAAGGAGCTGCACATTCTCACCCGCGAGGGGCAACTGAATCAGGACTCGCGCCGCAAACTCAAGCAGGTCTACCACCTCTACCAATTCATCGAACCGGTGCTGACCGAACTCGCCGCCAACGATCACGCGCCCACACTCGCGGACCATGGTGCCGGAAAGTCCTATCTGGGATTCATCCTCTACGACCTGTTCTTCAAGCAACTCGGACGCGGCGAGATCTTTGGCATCGAATGGCGCGGCGAACTGGTCGAGCGCTCGCGCGATTTGGCCGCGCAACTGGCCTTCGATCGCATGAAATTTTTCAATCTCTCGGTTGCCGCATCCACGCAGTCTCAGGAGCTGCCCGAGCGTATCGACATGATTACTGCGCTGCATGCCTGCGACACCGCAACCGATGATGCCATCGCTTTCGGGCTCGAGAAGAAGGCTCGCGCGATGGTGCTCGTGCCCTGCTGCCAGGCCGAAGTCGCTACCTGTCTGCGCCAGGGCAAGGCGCTACAGCTCTCGCGCACGCCGCTTGCCGAACTCTGGCGCCATCCGATTCACACACGCGAATTGGGTAGCCAGATCACCAATGTGCTGCGTTGCCTCTATCTGGAAGCGAGCGGCTACCAGGTCACCGTGACCGAACTGGTGGGCTGGGAACACAGCATGAAGAACGAGCTGATTCTTGCGCGCTACACCGGCCAGAAAAAGCGCAGCGCTGCGGAGCGATTGCGCGCGATTCTGGCGGAATTCGGCCTGGAGCAGTCGCTCGCCCATCGCTTTCCGCAACTGCCTGCCGCCGACCCGGATCCGGCAGCGCACTGACGAACAACCGTTATGAGCTTGATGAACGCGGGCCCCATGCGCTGATTTGCGCTGCATCAAAGGCATTCGCCGACCGCGAGAATGTCATTGGGCCGTCATTCTGGCTGACTAAATTTGTGTGACTTTGTGCAGCGATCCGCCTGTGCGTACCCGTGCGCTTTCATGCCGTGATTCGCTGCTTCCATTCAGGAGGGAATTCACATGAACCGAAAGCTTTTGTGCAGCGCCGTCGTCGGTGCAGCACTGTTGTTGAGCGCCTGTGGCGGCGGCGATCATCTGGTGACGACGTCGTCTGGCAAGAAGAACGTGCTGTTTTTTCTGGGCGATGGCATGGGCATCACCACGATAACCGCCGCGCGCATCTACAGCGTGGGCGAGGATGGCGAGCTTGCCATGGACCGGTTGCCCGAGACTGCCTTCGTGCACACCTTCTCCAACGACGCGCAGGTCACGGACAGCGCGCCATCGATGGCGGCCTACATGACGGGCGTGAAGATGAACAACGAGGTCATCTCCATGTCGCCCGATACCAAGGCCACGGATGCGGGCGGCAAGCCCTATCACAGCAACTTCGACAGCACCTGCCCGCAGACCAACGGCAAGAACGTCGCGACGCTGCTCGAGCAGATGAAGGCCGCCGGGTACGCAACCGGTGTCGTCACCAGCACGCGCATCACGCACGCCACCCCGGCGGCGACCTATTCGCACGTCTGCCATCGTGATGCCGAAAACACCATTGCGGCCGCGCTCGTGCCCGGTGGCAAGGGTTATAACGCGGCGTTGGGCGATGGCGTGGATGTGATCTTTGGTGGTGGCACCAGCTATTTCACGCCCAAGGCTGAAGGCGGCAAGCGCAACGACGGACGCAATCTGCTCAGCGAACTCAAGACGCAGAAATACAGCCTCGCGGCCAACAAGGCGGAGTTCGACAAGCTCCCCGTGGATGGCAAGGTCAAGATCGCCGGTCTCTTTTCCAAGGATCACATGGCCTATGACCTGGACCGTGACGCGAGCAAGGAACCGAGCCTCGCCGAGATGACCGGCAAGGCCATCGATGCGCTGCTCGGCCGAAACAAAGGCTTTTTCCTGATGGTCGAGGGCGGCCGTATCGATCATGCCCTGCATGCCACCAACGCCCGGCGCGCGCTTCAGGATACGGTGGCGTTCGACGACGCCCTGAAAACCGCACTGGTGAAAATGGAGAAGGCCGATCCGGGCCTCAAAAACACACTCGTGGTCGTCACGGCGGACCACGATCACACGCTGCACCTGAACGGCTATGCCCAGCGCACGGGCAAGACCGAAGCGGGCAAGCCCGGCATTCTCGGCCTCGTGAAGAATTACGTGAATGGCAAGGCGTCCACCGACGTTGATGGCAATCCCTACACGATTCTTGGTTTCGGCAACGGCCCCAACCGGCCCGCTGCGCGCGGCGTGATCAACGAGGCAGCGCTTGAGAGCCGTGACTATCTACAGGAGGCCGTCGTCCCGCTGGCCACCGAAACCCACGGCGGCGCGGATGTGTTTCTCGGCGCGCAGGGCATGGGTGCCGATTCGTTCTCCGGGGTGATCGAAAACACCGACGTGTTCAAGCTGATCAAGAAGAGCATCAGTCTTTGATGCGCACATGACCGATCTGGCATTCACAAGACACTCAAGGAATTCAACATGCACCCGATATCTTTCCGCAAATCGTTCGTTGCGCTGACTCTCGCAGGCACGCTGCCGCTCGGCGCGCAGGCCGCTGGCGAGGCGAAGAACGTGATCTTCTTTCTGGGCGACGGTATGGGCCCCGTCACGGTGACGGCCGCCCGCATCTACAAGGGCGAAAAGCAACTCGCGCAAAAGCCCGGTTCGCTTGCAAGCAGCGAACGCGCCGCGCTGGTCATGCAGTCGCTGTCGCATGCGGCGCGCGTGAAGACGTTCTCGCGCGATGGTCAGACCACCGACAGCGCACCCTCGATGGCCGCCTACATGACGGGCGTGAAGATGAACAACGAAGTCATCTCCATGTCGGCCGAGACCGTGGCCTATGCATCCGACGGCAAGCAGTACATCAACGGCGAAGATTCGACATGCCAGGCCAGCAACGGCCAGCCAGCCGTGACGCTGCTTGAACTCGCGAAGGCACAAGGGCGCGCGGTCGGGGCAGTGTCCACCACGCGCGTGGGCCACGCCACGCCGGCCGCGACCTATGCGCACATCTGCAATCGCAACGGCTACAACACGATTGCGGAGCAGTCCGTGCCGGGGCACCCAAAGTACAACGCGCGTCTTGGTGATGGCATCGACGTGCTCATGGGTGGCGGCCAGCGCAACTATCTACCCAAGTCGGTGAATCCGGCCAGCAAGCGCACGGACGACGCCAATCTGGTCGATCTGATGAAGGCCAAGGGCTACACCTATGTGAGCCGGGGCAGCGAGCTGGCGTCGCTCAACGCCACCTCGACCGGAAAGCTGCTCGGCCTGTTCACCCAAAGCGAAATGGCCTACGAGCTTGATCGCGTGAAGCAGCGGCTCGACGAGCCCAGCCTCGCGGACATGACCAGCAAGGCGCTCGACGTGCTCACGCGCAACAGCAAGGGCTTCTTCCTGATGGTCGAAGGTGGCCGCATCGATCACGCGCTGCATGGCACGAACGCCAAGCGCGCGCTCGAGGACACACTGGCACTCGACAGCGCCGTAGAGACTGCGATGGCCTACATGGAAAAGAAGGACCCTGGCCTCAAAAACACCTTGATCGTGGTGACCGCCGATCATGACCACAACATGGTATTCAACGGCTACTCGAAGATCGGCAATCCGATTCTCGGCAAGGTCAAGGACTACCAGAGCGGCGAGGTCGTCAAGGCGCAGGATGGCAAGCCCTACACCACGCTGGTGTTCGGCAATGGTGGCCGTCCCAACGAGTCGGCATCGAGCAAGGTCAACCCGGAAGACGGCAACAAACCGTGGATCGCCCCGGCACGCGGCGCATCGCGCGACGACGTCAGCAATATCGACACGACCGACGACAACTATCTGCAGGAAGTGGGCGTGAACCTCGGCACTCCGGGCGCCGAGACGCATGGTGGTGGCGACGTGATGCTGTTTGCGGGCGGCGCGGGCGCGAAGATCTTCAAAGGCACGATGGACAACACCAAGGTGTTCAACAAGGTCAAGGAAGCCGCTGGACTGTGACCTCGGCCTGGGGCCGGGCAACCCTGGCCGCATCTCTGGAACGAACCGCTGCCGTTGAATTCCGAAACGGCACCGGTTCCCGCATGAGTTTGAATCGATGAAATTTCTGAATACCTTTTCACGGCGCCGCCGCGTGGTCTCACGCGCCGTGCTCGTCGTGTGCATCGCGGCCGGTTCCGGCGCGACCGTGTGCGCGCAAACCGTTTCCGCATCGGGGCTGGATTTCGTCGCGATCACCAGTCAGGCGATCACCACCACGCCGGAGCTGGATCTGCGCATCACCTACGAAGCCGCGAGCACGGGCAACGACGGCGTCAGGCGCAGCAGCATTTATTCCAATCGCGTCTACCGCCGCACAGGCCAGGTGTGGATCGAGCGTGTCTTCCCCGAGGCGCTGCGCGAGAGCCTCGAGCATGGCCATGAGCCCGCGCATGGCCCGCATGCCGGTCATGCGCATGACGATGCACGCGCCGCGCCGCTGTCCGTCAAGCGCGGCGACGATGGCAAGGTCCAGGTGGAGGTGGTGCTTGCCAAGCTGCGCCGGGTGATCAGCGTGGATGAAGCGCATCACGGTAACGTGGGGTGGGGCGGCTCGTTCGAGAACGCATACTGGATGGTGCCGCCCGCGAGCCTCAGGAAGATGGAGCGGGTGGGCAGCGCAAGGGGCGGCGTGCAGCGCTACCGCAGCGTGGTGGGCGAGCACACGACGCTGATCGACTGGGACGTCGCCAACCAGTTTGCGCGCCGCATCGAGCGCAGCGACGCACATGGGCTGGAGCGCATCGTGGTCACCGCCGCGAAACTGCCGCTGCCGCTGGCGGAGCCCTGGAAGGCGACGCAAGGCTTCGAGCGCGGAGACTATTCCGACCTGCTGGACTGAGCGAGGCCCCAGCCTTGGCCTATCATCGGACGCTGTTTCCCCCTGCCCACGTCCGCTGCTTCGCTCTCCATGGCCCGCCTACCTCGCCTGACCCTTCCCGGCTATCCGCACCACGTGATCCAGCGGGGCAATAATCGTCAGCCGATTTTCCTAGACGCGGCCGATCGCGAGGTGATGTGGGGGCTGCTGTGCCAGTACGCGCGCGAGCAGCAGGTCGCCGTGCACGCCTACGTGCTCATGGACAACCACCTGCACCTGCTCGCCACGCCGCAGGTCGAGCGTGGACTCACGCTGCTGATGCAGGCGGTGGGGCGGCGCTACGTGCGTTATTTCAACCAGCGCCATGGCCGCTCGGGCACGCTGTGGGAGGGACGCTATCGCAATACCCTGATCCAGGCCGAGCGCCATCTGCTGCCATGCATGGCGTATCTCGATCTGAACCCCGTGCGCAACGGGCTGTGCAGCGACCCAGCGGAATTTCGCTGGTCAAGCCACGGGCACTACATCGGACTGCGCTCGGATCGGCTGATCACACCGCATCCCCTGTACTGGGATCTGGGCAATACCCCGTTTGCACGCGACGAGGCCTATGCCGCGCTGGTACGCGAAGGCGTATCGGCGACGGAACAGCGGGCGATCACCGACAGTGCCCTCAATGGCTGGGCGCTTGGCGATGCGGATTTTCTGGCATCGTTGCAACAGTCCACAGCGCGCCGCGTGGTGAAGTCGCGCGCTGGAAGGCCACCCAGCGACCAGGATCGGCGCGTATAAAACGCGGCCCCTGCCGAATTCACGGAGGTGTTTGCTATAAAAATTGATATGTCCCCAAATATCCATAGCGAAGAATGTGAATTTTTAAATCATGTTCTGACCCTAATTAAAACACTTGCGTCTTGATGTTGCGTTGCACTATTCTTGCTATCCCCGCGATAAATTGAGGAAGAGCGCCATGACTACGGCAGCAGAAATCCAGCACTTGCAAGAACACGGTTTGTATTCGAAGTCCAACGAGCACGACGCGTGCGGCCTGGGCTTCGTCGCCCACATCAAGGGTGTGAAGCGTCACGACATCGTGACCGGCGCGCTCAAGATTCTGGAAAATCTCGATCACCGTGGTGCCGTAGGCGCGGACAAGCTCATGGGCGACGGCGCGGGCATTCTGATCCAGATTCCCGACCAGCTCTATCGCGAAGAGATGGCCAAGCAGGGCGTGGAGCTTCCTCCGCTTGGTGAATACGGCGTCGGCATGATTTTCCTGCCCAAGGAGCATGCCTCGCGTCTGGCCTGCCAGCAGGAGATGGAACGCGCGATCAAGGCCGAAGGCCAGGTGCTGCTCGGCTGGCGCGACGTGCCGGTGAACCGCGACATGCCGATGTCGCCCACGGTGCGCGAAAAGGAACCCATCCTGCGCCAGGTCTTCATTGGCCGCGGCGCCGACGTCATCGTGCAGGACGCGCTCGAGCGCAAGCTGTACGTGATCCGCAAGACCGCTTCGGCCGCCATCCAGAACCTCAAGCTCAAGCACAGCAAGGAATACTATGTGCCGAGCATGAGCAGCCGCACCGTGGTCTACAAGGGCCTGCTGCTGGCCGATCAGGTGGGCGTGTACTACAAGGATCTCGCCGACGAGCGCTGCGTGTCGGCCATCGGTCTGGTGCATCAGCGTTTCTCGACCAACACCTTCCCCGAGTGGCCGCTCGCGCACCCGTACCGCTACGTGGCGCACAACGGCGAAATCAACACCGTGCGCGGCAACTACAACTGGATGCTGGCGCGTGAAGGTGTGATGGCGTCGCCGGTGCTGGCCGACGATCTGCAGAAGCTCTATCCGATCAGCTTTGCGGGCCAGTCCGATACCGCCACGTTCGACAACTGCCTCGAACTGCTGACCATGGCCGGCTACCCGATCAGCCAGGCCGTGATGATGATGATCCCCGAGCCGTGGGAGCAGCACGAATCCATGGACGAGCGTCGTCGCGCGTTCTACGAATACCACGCCGCGATGATCGAACCATGGGACGGACCGGCCTCCATCGTGTTCACCGATGGCCGCCAGATTGGCGCCACGCTGGACCGCAACGGCCTGCGCCCATCGCGCTATGTCGTGACCGATGACGATCTCGTGATCCTCGCCTCCGAAGCCGGCGTCCTGCCCGTGCCCGACAGCAAGATCATCCGCAAGTGGCGTCTGCAACCGGGCAAGATGCTGTTGATCGATCTGGAGCAGGGCCGTCTGATCGAAGACGACGAGCTCAAGGCCAACGTCGTCAACACCAAGCCCTACAAGCAGTGGATCGAGAACCTGCGCATCAAGCTCGACGAGGTGAATGTGCCTGCCGATGTGCAGCAGCCCGTGTCCGCGCTGCCGCTGCTGGAGCGCCAGCAGGCTTTCGGCTTCACGCAGGAAGACATCAAGTTCTTGCTCGCCCCATGGCCAAGAACGGCGAGGAGGGTATCGGCTCCATGGGCAACGACAGCCCGTTGGCCGTGCTGTCCGACAAGAACAAGCCGCTGTACAACTACTTCCGCCAGATGTTCGCGCAGGTGACGAACCCGCCGATCGATCCGATTCGTGAAGCCATCGTGATGTCCCTGGTGTCGTTTGTCGGCCCCAAGCCCAACCTCCTGGACATCAACCAGGTGAACCCGCCGATGCGTCTCGAACTGCATCAGCCGATCCTCGACTTCAAGGGCATGGCCAAGCTGCGCGAGATCGAAAAATACACGCACGGCAAGTTCAAGAGCGCGACCATCGACATCACCTACCCGCTCACCTGGGGCAAGGAAGGCGTGGAAGCCAAGCTCGCCTCGCTGTGCGCGCAGGCGGTGGACGAGATCAAGGGCGGCGCGAACATCCTGATCATCAGCGACCGCAACATCAGCTCCACGCAAGTGGCGATTCCTGCGTTGCTCGCGCTGTCCGCGATCCACCAGCACCTGGTCAGCGAAGGCCTGCGCACCACGGCCGGTCTCGTCGTGGAGACCGGTTCGGCGCGCGAAGTCCATCATTTCGGCGTGCTCGCGGGCTACGGTGCGGAAGCCGTGCATCCCTACCTCGCGCTCGAAACGCTGGCCGATTTGCACAAGGACATGACGGGCGAGATGTCGGCCGACAAGGCGATCTACAACTACGTGAAGGCGGTGGGCAAGGGGCTCTCCAAGATCATGTCCAAGATGGGCGTGAGCACCTACATGAGCTACTGCGGTGCGCAGTTGTTCGAGGTGGTGGGCCTGAACAGCGAGACCGTCGACAAGTACTTCACCGGCACCGCCAGCCGCGTGGAGGGCATCGGCGTGTTTGAAGTGGCCGAGGAAGCCATCCGCAACCACGTTGCCGCATTCAGCGACGATCCGGTGCTCGAAACCATGCTCGACGCGGGCGGCGAGTACGCATGGCGCACGCGTGGCGAGGAGCACATGTGGTCGCCCGATGCCATCGCCAAGCTCCAGCATTCCACACGGGCCAACAACTGGAGTACCTACAAGGAATACGCGCAGATCATCAACGACCAGAGCAAGCGCCACATGACGCTGCGCGGGCTGTTTGAATTCAAGGTCGATCCGGCGAGAGCCATCGCCGTGGAGGAGGTCGAGCCCGCATCCGAGATCGTCAAGCGTTTTGCCACCGGCGCGATGTCGCTCGGCTCGATTTCCACCGAAGCTCACGCCACGCTCGCCGTGGCGATGAACCGCATCGGCGGCAAGAGCAACACGGGCGAGGGCGGCGAGGATCCCAAGCGCTATCGCAACGAACTCAAGGGCATTCCGATCAAGAAGGGCGAGACGCTGGCTTCGGTGATCGGCGAGACACAGGTCGAGGCCAACATCGAACTCCTCGATGGCGATTCGCTGCGCTCCAGGATCAAGCAGGTGGCATCCGGTCGCTTCGGCGTGACGGCGGAATATCTGGTCTCGTCCGATCAAATTCAGATCAAGATGGCACAGGGCGCGAAGCCCGGCGAAGGCGGCCAACTGCCGGGCGGCAAGGTCACCGAATACATCGGCATGCAGCGCTACTCGGTGCCGGGCGTCGGCCTGATTTCGCCACCGCCGCATCACGACATTTATTCGATCGAAGACCTCGCGCAGTTGATCCACGATCTGAAGAATGTGGCTCCGCACGCCGACATCTCGGTGAAGCTGGTGTCTGAAGTCGGCGTGGGCACGATTGCCGCAGGCGTTGCGAAGTGCAAGAGCGACCATGTGGTGATCGCCGGTCACGACGGCGGCACGGGCGCGTCGCCGTGGTCGTCGATCAAGCACGCCGGTTCGCCGTGGGAAATCGGTCTCGCCGAAACCCAGCAAACGCTGGTGCTCAACCGCCTGCGCGGCCGCATCCGCGTGCAGGCCGATGGCCAGATGAAGACCGGCCGTGACGTGGTCATCGGTGCCTTGCTGGGCGCCGACGAATTCGGTTTCGCCACCGCTCCGCTGGTGGTCGAAGGCTGCATCATGATGCGCAAGTGTCATCTGAACACCTGCCCCGTCGGCGTTGCCACGCAAGACCCGACGCTGCGCAAGAAGTTCAGCGGCAAGCCCGAACACGTCGTCAACTATTTCTTCTTCATCGCCGAAGAAGTTCGCCAGATCATGGCGCAGCTCGGCCTGCGCAAGTTCGACGAACTGATCGGCCGTGCCGACCTGCTTGACACCCGCAAGGGCGTGGAGCACTGGAAGGCCCAGGGCCTCGATTTTTCGCGCCTGTTCGCGCTGGCCCCGGTGCCGGCAGAAGTGGCACGTTTCCATGTCGAGAAGCAGGACCACAAGCTCGATCAGGCGCTGGACATGAAGCTCATCGAGCGCTGCCAGCCTGCCATCCAGAACGGCGAGAGCGTGCGCATCATGGAAGTGGCGCGCAATGTGAATCGCTCGGTCGGCGCAATGCTCTCGGGCGCGGTCACCAGGGTGCACCCCGAAGGTCTGCCCGACGACACGATCCGTGTGCACTTCGAAGGCACGGGCGGTCAATCGTTCGGCGCATTCCTGTGCAAGGGCATCACACTGAACGTCTCCGGCGAGGCCAACGATTACACCGGCAAGGGGCTGTCGGGTGGCCGCATCGTCGTGCGCCCGAGCCATGAATTCCGTGGCGCGTCGACCGCCAACACCATCGTCGGCAACACCGTGATGTTCGGCGCGACGCGCGGCGAGGCATTCTTCGCGGGCGTGGCCGGCGAGCGTTTCGCGGTGCGCCTGTCGGGTGCCACGGCAGTCGTCGAAGGCGTGGGCGATCATGGCTGCGAATACATGACCGGCGGTACCGTGGTCGTGCTCGGCAAGACCGGGCGCAACTTCGCGGCCGGCATGAGCGGCGGCGTGGCCTACGTGTTCGACGAGGACGGCCAGTTCGACTCGCGCTGCAACATGTCGATGGTTGCGCTCGAACGCATCCTGCCTGCCGAAGAGCAGAACTCGACCGTGGCACGCGGCATCTGGCACCGCGACCAGACCGACGAGGCGCAGCTCAAGAAGCTGCTCGAAGACCATGCACGCTGGACCGGCAGCCGCCGCGCCCGCGACCTGCTGGACAACTGGGCCGCATCGCGCAGCAAGTTTGTGAAGGTCTTCCCGACCGAATACAAGCGCGCGCTGTCGGAAATTTATGAACGCATGGTGCTTGAAGACCCCGCAACACCTCCCGTTGCGACCAAGACCAAGAAGGAGACCGCTCCCGCCAAATAAGGCGATGCGGCCGGCCACTTCAAGCAACCGAGATTCATAAATTCAAGGACACCACGATCATGGGAAAGACCACAGGCTTCATGGAATATGAGCGCATCGACGAAGGCTACGAGCCCGTCGACCAGCGCCTGAAGAACTACAAGGAATTCGTCATCGCCCTCGATGACGAACAGGCACGCATCCAGGGCGCGCGCTGCATGGACTGCGGCACGCCGTTCTGCAACAGCGGCTGCCCGGTCAACAACATCATTCCGGACTTCAACGATCTCGTCTATCACCAGGACTGGAAGAGCGCGATCACGGTGCTGCACAGCACCAACAACTTTCCGGAATTCACCGGCCGCATCTGCCCCGCGCCCTGCGAGGCGGCCTGCACGCTGAACATCAACGACGATCCCGTCGGCATCAAGTCGATCGAGCACGCGATCATCGACCGGGCCTGGGAAGAAGGCTGGGTCAAGCCGCAGCCGGCCAGTCGCAAGACCGGCAAGAAGGTCGCCGTGATCGGTGCCGGTCCCGCCGGCATGGCGGCGGCGCAGCAGCTCGCGCGCGTCGGCCATGACGTGACGCTGTTCGAAAAGAACGACCGCATCGGCGGCCTGCTGCGCTATGGCATTCCCGACTTCAAGATGGAGAAGACGCACATCGACCGCCGTGCCGAACAGCTTGCAGCCGAAGGCGTGAAAATCCGCACCGGCGTGTTCGTGGGTGCAGCCAAGGACGGTCTGGGCAAGGACTCCAAGGTCACCAACTGGGCCAAGGAAACCGTCACGCCCGAGGCGCTGAAAAAGGAATTCGACGCCGTGCTGCTCACCGGCGGCGCAGAGCAGTCACGCGATCTGCCGGTGCCGGGCCGCGATCTCGACGGCATCCATTTCGCGATGGAATTCCTGCCGCAGCAAAACAAGATCAACGCGGGCGACAAGCTCAAGGGCCAGATCCGCGCTGACGGCAAGCACGTCATCGTGATCGGCGGCGGCGACACCGGCTCCGATTGCGTGGGTACGTCAAACCGCCACGGCGCGGCGAGCGTCACCCAGTTCGAGCTCATGCCCATGCCCCCGAGCAGGAAAACAAGCCCCTCGTGTGGCCCTACTGGCCCTACAAGCTGCGCACCTCTTCAAGCCATGAAGAGGGCTGCGAGCGCGAATTCGCGATTGCCACCAAGGAATTCATCGGCGAGAAGGGCAAGGTCACCGCGCTCAAGACCGTGCGCATCGAAATGAAGGACGGCAAGATGACCGAAGTGCCCGGCACCGAGCAAATCCTCAAGGCCGATCTGGTACTGCTGGCCATGGGTTTCGTGAGCCCCGTCGCCGCCGTCCTCGAAGCCTTCGACGTGGAAAAAGACGGCCGCGGCAACGCCCGCGCCAGCACTGATTTCATGGGCGGCTACGCCACCAGTGTGGACAAGGTGTTCGCCGCCGGTGACATGCGCCGTGGCCAGTCGCTCGTCGTCTGGGCCATCCGCGAAGGCCGCCAGGCCGCGCGCGCAGTCGATGAATTCCTGATGGGTTCGAGCGACCTGCCGCGCTGATCACTCAGGCCCAGATAAAACGCCCGCTGCCTTGAAAGGCGCGGGCGTTTTTTTGGGGTTTGCCGACAATGTGGCCGGGGCGAGCCCTGTCGGCACAGTGAACGCTCACGCGAAAAAGCGAAACCCGCTACAACCGAAGATCGTAGCGGGTTTGCATATTTGGTGGGCCCTGAGTGATTCGAACACTCGACCAACGGATTAAGAGTCCGCTGCTCTACCAACTGAGCTAAGAGCCCTTTGCGCTGCTTGTGGGCAAGAGATGCTGAACAAGTGGCAAGTCTGCGATTATATACCGAAAAAGCTGTTGTTTCGCAGAAGCTCCAGAATTTTCACGCAGGGAACGGATTCAACGAGCCCCAACGAAAAACCCGCCACGACCAAAAGCCGTAGCGGGTTTGCGTATCTGGTGGGCCCTGAGTGATTCGAACACTCGACCAACGGATTAAGAGTCCGCTGCTCTACCAACTGAGCTAAGAGCCCTCAAGCGATTCACCAGTGTGCATCGCTGAAACGGCAATTATGCATCAAAATTTCGAGCCTCCCGGAAAACCTGTGCGTTCGGCCCGAATTTTCGACCCGGCGTTCACATCAGCAGATGCTCGCCCGCATTGTCGCCGCCGAGGATCACGTAGTTCACCTTGCGGATGTCCATGAGGCGCTTGCCTCCGGCGTAGCTGATGGATGACTGGATGTCCTGCTCCATCTCGATCAGCGTGTCGGCGAGTCGGCCCTTGACCGGCTCGAGGATGCGCTTGCCTTCGACGTGCTTGTACTCGCCCTTGTTGAAGTCCGAAGCCGAGCCGTAGTATTCCTTGAAGCGCTGGCCGTCCTCTTCCACGGTCTTGCCCGGTGATTCCTCATGGCCCGCGAACAGCGAGCCGATCATCACCATGCTGGCGCCGAAGCGGATGCTCTTGGCGATGTCGCCGTGGCTGCGGATGCCGCCGTCGGCGATGATGGGCTTGGTCGCCACGCGCGCGCACCACTTGAGCGCGGAGAGCTGCCAGCCACCGGTGCCGAAGCCGGTCTTGAGCTTGGTGATGCAGACCTTGCCGGGGCCGATGCCGACCTTGGTCGCGTCGGCGCCCCAGTTCTCGAGATCGATCACGGCCTCGGGGTGCCCACGTTGCCGGCAATCACGAAGGCCTTGGGCAGTTTTTCCTTCAGGTAGCCGATCATGTTCTTCACGCTGTCGGCATGGCCGTGGGCGATGTCGATGGTGATGTATTCGGGGCACAGGCCCTCGGCGACGAAGCGGTCCACGGTATCGTAGTCGGGCTGTTTCACGCCCAGCGAGATCGAGGCGAATGTGCCCTTGGCGTGCATGTCCTTGACGAACTGGACATTGTCCAGATCGAAGCGGTGCATCACGTAGAAGTAACCGTTCTGCGCGAGCCAGGTGCAGATGTTTTCATCCACCACCGTTTTCATGTTGGCAGGCACGGCGGGAATGCGGAAGCAGCGGCCACCGAGTTCCACGCTGGTGTCGCATTCCGAGCGGCTTTCCACGCGGCACTTGCGTGGCAGCAGCAGGATGTTGTCGTAGTCAAAGATTTCCATGAGTCCAAGCTCCTAGCGTTTCATTGCAGAAAAGGGCGCTTGGTCTGGCAACCGGTATCTGTGACGCACGCGACTTTCGTCCGGGCACAAAAAACCGGGCCAAGAAATCTTGGGCCCGGTGATTGATTCTAGATGGATTTGAAAACCGGTGGAATGCCGCACATTTCCGTATGGCTATTCGCGGCAGGAAGACCGGTTCCGCGCGCAAGCGGCGCGCCGGTCTTCCTACAATGGGGCATGCTTCCACAAGACCTTTTTTCCGCGCCGCCTCCGGGCCTGCCCGAGGGCCCCACGGCGGGGACGAATCGCAACGCTTCCCCGCTGTTACAGGGGCTCAACGACGAGCAGCTCGCAGCGGTCACGCTGCCCGCAGGCCATGCGCTGATTCTTGCCGGGGCGGGCTCGGGCAAGACCCGCGTGCTCACCACGCGCATTGCCTGGCTGCTGCAGAACGGCTACGCGACGCCAGGGGGCATTCTGGCCGTGACCTTCACCAACAAGGCCGCGAAGGAAATGATTGCGCGCCTGTCCGCGATGCTGCCGGTGAACGTACGCGGCATGTGGATCGGCACCTTTCACGGCCTGTGCAACCGGCTGCTGCGCGCGCACCACAAGCTCGCAGGCCTGCCGCAGTCCTTTCAGATTCTGGACACGCAGGATCAGCTCTCGGCCATCAAGCGTCTGTGCAAGCAGTTCAACGTGGACGAGGAGCGGTTTCCTCCCAAGCAACTGGTCTACTTCATCGCCAATTGCAAGGAAGAGGGCATGCGTCCCGGCGATGTGCCCACGCACGATGCCGACAGTCGCAAGAAGGTCGAGATCTACCAGCTCTACGAGGACCAGTGCCAGCGTGAGGGCGTGGTGGATTTCGGCGAGTTGATGCTGCGCTCGTTTGAACTGCTGCGCGACAACGACCCGGTGCGCGAGCACTACCAGCGGCGCTTTCAGCACATTCTGGTGGACGAGTTCCAGGACACCAACCGGTTGCAGTATGCATGGCTCAAGCAGCTGGCGGGCGACGTGGCGAACGACCGGCTCGTCACGCGTGGCAGCGTGCTGGCCGTGGGAGACGATGACCAGAGCATCTACGCGTTTCGCGGCGCGCGCGTGGGCAACATGGCCGACTTCGTGCGGGAGTTCGACGTCAAGCACCAGATCAAGCTCGAGCAGAACTACCGCTCCTACAGCAATATTCTCGACTCCGCGAATGAACTCATTTCGCACAACAGTCGCCGTCTCGGCAAGAATCTGCGCACCAGTCAGGGCCGGGAGAGCCGGTACGGGTGTATGAGGCACCGAGTGATCTCGACGAAGCGCAGTGGATGGTCGACGAGATCAGGCAACTGGTGCGCAACGATGGTTTCGAGCGCCGCGAGATCGCGATCCTGTATCGCAGCAATGCTCAAAGCCGGGTGATCGAGTCGGCGCTTTTCAATTCCGCCGTGCCATACCGCGTGTATGGCGGCCTGCGATTCTTTGAGCGTGCGGAAATCAAGCACGCGCTCGCGTATTTGCGCCTGCTGGAAAATCCGAACGACGACACGAGCTTCATCCGCGTGGTGAATTTCCCGCCGCGCGGCATCGGTGCGCGCAGCATCGAATCGTTGCAGGATGCGGCGCGCAATGCGGGTTGCTCGCTGCATGATGCGGTGAGCGCCGTGCCCGGCAAGGCCGGCGCAAACCTCGGCGCTTTCGTCGCGATGCTCGACGTGTTGCGCGAACAGACACAGGGCCAGAACCTGCGCGGCATCATCAGCCAGATGCTCGAATCGAGCGGTCTGATCGAGCACTACCGCAATGAAAAGGAAGGCGCGGATCGCATCGAGAATCTCGACGAGCTGATCAATGCGGCGGAGAGCTTCGTCACGCAGGAAGGGTTTGGCCGCGATGCCGTCGCGCTGCCGCTCGACGAGCAGGGCCAGCCGCTCACACAGAGCCCGGCAAGCCAGGGCCTCGATCCGGATCAGCCGATTCTGGACGCACCGCTGAACGGCGTGCTCGATGCCGATACCGGCGAAACCCTCTCGCCGCTGGCCGCATTTCTGACGCACGCGGCGCTTGAGGCTGGTGACAATCAGGCGCAGGCGGGGCAGGACGCGGTGCAGCTCATGACCGTGCATGCGAGCAAGGGCTGGAGTTCGATGGCGTGTTCATCGGTGGCCTGGAAGAAGGCTTGTTTCCGCACGAAAACTCGATGAGCGACCGCGATGGGCTCGAAGAAGAACGCCGCCTCATGTATGTGGCGATCACACGTGCGCGCAAACGCCTGTACCTGAGCCACTCGCAGACACGCATGCTGCACGGCCAGACGCGCTACCACATCAAGAGCCGCTTCTTCGATGAGCTGCCCGAGGGCGCGCTCAAATGGCTGACGCCCAAACAGTCGGCGTTCGGCACCTACCGGCCGGACGGCGGCGGCGGCGGCGCGTCCTATTCCAATCGCTACGGCAGGGGGGCTCGCCGGGCGCAGGCTTCAAATCGGAGGTCTTCGCGAGCCCGCCCGTGCCGGTGCAAAAGGCCGAGTCGTCGCATGGACTCAAGGCTGGCACGCCGGTCTTCCACAACAAGTTCGGCGAAGGCAAGGTACTCGCCATTGAGGGCACGGGCGACGATGCGCGCGCGCAGGTGAGCTTTTCGAGGCATGGCACGAAGTGGCTCGCGCTGTCGGTGGCCAAGCTCACGATCGTGGAGTGAGCCGACCCATAAAAAAAAGAGGCACGCATGCCTCTTCTTTTCACCTGCAAGCCTTGATCAGCTGCTGCGCAGCGACAGTTGCTTGGGCGTGCCCGTGAGGTAACCGACAGCGGCGCCGGCCTTGTTCTTGTAGTTGGCCTTGATCAGCGGATCCAGGGTTTCCTTCACCACGTTGTGGATGCCACCCCAGTCACCAGCGTGCTGGAAGTTGCTCATGATGTAGGTCCAGCCGTTGATTTCGTCCACGGCATGCAGGCCGGTGGATTCGCCGCCTGCGGGGATCGACATGATGCGCGAGAGCGCCTTGGTGTCGATGTTGTAGGCCCACAGGAAGTTGTTCACGTGCTGGCTCGAGTCTTCACCGATGAACAGCGTGCGCATCTTTTCCGAGAACTTGAGGTTGTCGGGGTTGCAGATCTTGTTGGGGTTGCCGGTGTTGCCGAGTGCGTCGGCGGTGATGTCTTCACCGGCCAGCAGGGCCTTGGTGTCCACGGGCATCCATTCGCTGTTGATCGCAGCGCCGGAGGTGTCCTTCTGGTTACCGCGCAGGTTCAGCGCCATCACGGCACCGGCGTTCAGCGCCTTGGGAATCGACACGCCATTGCCCGGCACGTTGGCGGCGTTGCCCGCAACCATCGACGACTGGCAGTTCTGCAGCGCGGAGTAGGCGACTTTGTCCTTGGCGTTGACGGTCGTGCCTTCCATCTTGGTGAAGCCCATGCTCGCGCCCTTGAATGCGGCGTAGCGGTGGGTTTCGAGGAAGGCGGCGGCCTTGTCCATGCCGGGATTGATTTTGATCCACTCGGTCTTGCCGTTGGCAACGATCTTGGTGAAGCTGGTGTCGCCCGGATCCTTGCTCGCCACGGTCATGATGTCGGTGGGCTTGAGGGTTGCGGCCAGCTTTTCGATTTCCGCGCTTGTCGCGGAGCCGAGCTTGATCCAAGTGAGCGGCGCGCCCGAGGTTGCCGAGGGGCTGATCGAGAAACCCGCGCCGACCTTGGCGGCATACAGCGTGCCGGACGACAGGTCGGTTTCCTTGTCCGCGACGAACACGAAGTAGGCGCTGTTCGTGGCGTCGTCACCCATCAGCGCGGTGCGCTTGTCGGGCATGACCTGCACGAGCTCGTGCGAGATGCGGCCCATGCAGAAGTGCTTCTTGATGGAGGCGGTGCCGTCCTTGTTGACGTAGACCTCGGGCATGTGGCCGTAGTTGTATGGGTTGGCCGCGCTTTCGTTGCCATACAGATTCTTGGAGTAGGCCTTGAACATGGTGTTCTTGTCGATGCTGAATGCATCGGGCTCGTACTCTTCGCTCGAAAGGTGCGTGCCCCATGGCGAGAGGCTCGCGCCGCAGGTGATCCACAGGCCGTGCACCTTGGAAGTGTCGACGTTGTGGTACTTGACCAGGCTGAGCTTGCCGGTCGCCTGGTCCTGGTCGAGCGTGAGCACGGCGATGGGCGAGGGCAGCTTGCCATACATGTCGGACTTGCCATCCTGCGCCCAGGTGGTGTATTCGAATTGCACCACGGCAAACACGGGCTTGCCCTTCACGCCGTCGACCTTGGCGTCGGGCACGGTCAGCAGCGACGTGCCATCGGGCGAGTCCGAGAAGAACTGGCGCTCGCTGCCGGGCACGGTGGCGTCGGTGATGGGCTTGTTGTTGATGTCCACGTAGCCGCCAGCGAGGATCTTGCCGCCCTTGCCGTCGGAGACCATGTCGCCGGTGATGAAGAATGGCTGGTAGGCGAGGGTGTAGTTCTGCGACGTGGTGTCCTCGAAGGTCACCTTCATCGTGGAGCCGACCGTGGTGGTCGCCATCGCTGCGGGTGTGGCGAGCGTGGGAGCCGCCATGCTGGTGAAGCTCACCGACTTGACCGCGACACCTGTGCCGTCGCCACCGCCACCGCCACCGCATGCGGACAGCAGGAGCGAGGACGCGCCTGCGCCGAGCGGCAGCAGGGGAATGCCGGCGAACATTTGCAGGGTCTTGCGACGGGAGAGCATGGAGGATTGAGACATCGTGCTTTTCGTTGGGGGTAATGAAACTCTTGCGCGACGCCGCCATGGATGATGGAGCGCGCGCAGCTTGAAACGAGAAGCGAGGGATGGCTCTGAAGTTGGCTGGGTAGCGTTGACGCGTCCCTCGCTCTCTCTGGCGTGGATGCTAGAAAGAGTGGATGACAGCGTTTTGACGAAATTGTGACGTTTGCGTGTCAACGTCGTGAAGAGATCACGATTCCGGCGACGATGAGCACGAACGCGGCGGCGTGATAGAGATGCGGCGCCTCGCCCAGCAAAGCAAGCGAAAGCACGGCCGCGAACAACGGCGTGAGATTGATGAAGAAGCCCGCCACCACCGGCCCCGCCTGCTGCACGCCAAGGCTCCAGCAACGGTAGGCAATGATGGCCGGGCCGATGCAGATGAAGGCAATCGCGCCCGCAAGTTTCCAGCTCCAGAGAATCTCGTGCGCGCCGATGGCCCACTCCACGCCCGCGAAAGCGCTCGACCAGCCGAGCCCGAAAATCATCTGTGCAATCAGGAATGCCGACCAGTCGCTGCGGATGCCTTCGGGCTCGCGCGTGCGAACCAGCAGCCAGCTGTAGAGCGACCAGGAAATCACCGCGAACACCATGTACAGATCGCCGATCACCAGATGCAGCGAGAACAGTTGCGTGAGGCTGCCGCGGCACAGCACGAGCACCACGCCGATGATGGAGAGCACCGCACCCACGATCTGCTCGCGGCGGGCCGGCACGCCAAAGAACAGGGCACCGATGATCAGCATGCACACCGGCGTGCTGGCGCCGACCAGCGTGACGTTGAGTGGTGTCGAGGTGCCGAGCGCCAGATACTGAAGCACGTTGTAGCAGCCCACGCCAAGCAAGCCCAGCAGGCTGTAGCGCCTCCAGTGCGGCCAGAGCGGACTCGACGGGCGCAGCGCACGCCAGGCAAAGGGCAGCAGCAGGAGAAACGCAAGCGCCCAGCGGACGAAATTCAGTGCGGCCGGCGAGATGAGGTCGTGAACCAGTTTGCCTGTGACCGCATTGCCCGCCCACATGAGCGGCGCAATCGTCAGCAGCACCATGGTGCTCCGGGAGAGTTTTTGAGACATGAGTCGGCGATTGTAGGGATGCGACGCACCGTCTGCATTCCACGGCGCGGGAGGACCGCAGCGCGCGAGGTTGCTCGATTCATGGCAGGATGTGCATTCGACTTTTATCGCATCCCTGGATACAACGAACAAGGAGATCCGGCCATGAGCCTCGCCGTACAGATTCGCCAACATGGTGGCCCGAAGAGCTGCAGATCGTCAACGTTCAGGTGGGTGAGCCGGGACCCGGCGAGATCCGCATCCGTCACAAGGCCGTCGGTCTGAACTACATCGACGTGTATCACCGCACCGGCCTGTATCCGCTCAAGACGCCGGCCAGCATCGGCATGGAAGCCTCGGGCATCGTCGAGGCCGTGGGCGAGGGCGTCTCGCACCTCAAGGTCGGCGACCGCGCGGCCTATGCGAGCCAGCCTCCGGGCAGCTACTGCGAAGAGCGTGTCATGCCCGCGATGAACGTCTGCAAGCTGCCCGATGTGATCAGCTTCGAGACCGGCGCGGCCATGATGCTCAAGGGATTGACGGCGCAATATCTGCTCAAGAAGACGCGCCCCGTCGAGGGACTCGAAAAGGGCGACTTCGTGCTGTTCCACGCGGCCGCCGGTGGCGTGGGCCTGATCACCTGCCAATGGGCCAAGGCCCTGGGCCTGCAACTGATCGGCACGGCAGGCTCGGACGCCAAGTGCCAGCTCGCGCTCGCCAACGGTGCGGTGCATGCGATCAACTACAACACCGAAGACTTCGCCGCGCGCGTGAAGGAAATCACCGACGGCAAGGGCGTGAAGGTGGTCTATGACTCCGTGGGCAAGGACACCTGGGACAAGTCGCTCGAATCCCTGCGCCCGTTCGGCCTGATGGCGAGCTTCGGCAACGCGTCGGGACCCGTGCCGCCGTTTGCACCGGCCGTGCTCGGCAAGGGCTCGCTGTATCTCACGCGCCAGACGCTGTTCTCGCACATCACCTCGCGTGAGGTCACGCAGGCCATGGCCGATGATCTGTTCGATGTCGTCGCCAGCGGCAAGGTGAAGATCCACATCGAGCAGCGTTATCCGCTCAAGGACGTGCAGCAGGCGCACCGCGACCTGGAGGCTCGCAAGACCACCGGCTCGACGATCCTCACGCTCGATTGATGGCCGCATCATGGCATCTGCGGACCTGACCCCAGCGCCAGCCTGGCTGGCCGCTGCGCGCGCGCATGCGAAGCGCCCGACGCTCAGGCTGCGCATGCCCTTTGTGGTGGATGGCGAGGACATTGGCTCGGTCGAGACGCAGGTGATCGAGCGTGTCGCCGGGTCTCTGCCCGGTGGTCATCGCCTGTTCTTCGATGAGGGTGCGTGGCAACTGCAAAGCGCGGCCGCCGGTGCGGATGGGGGCGCGAACGGCGCCACCGCCGCGATGAATGCGCTCGCGCGGGCGATGCGCGAGGCCGGACTCAGCGGCCCGTGGCGCGATGAACAACTCGCGGTGTGCAATGAACAGGGCCAACGCATCGGCACGATCGAGCGCGGTCTCGTGCGGCCGCTGGCGATTGCAACGCGCGCTGTGCATCTGATCGGCGCGTCGCCCGATGGCCGCATGTGGGTGCAGCAGCGGGCGTTCGACAAGGCCAATCATCCGGGCATGTGGGACACGCTGATGGGCGGCATGGTTTCGGCCGACGATTCGCTGGAACAGGCGCTGGCACGCGAGACCTGGGAAGAGGCCGGCCTGCGCATTGCCGATCTTCAGGATCTGCGCCATGGTGGTCACGTCGATTTCGCGCAACCCGCGGAAGAGGAAGACAACGCAGGCTATATGCGTGAGCGCATCGACTGGTTCGGCGCGACCATTCCCGAAAATATCACGCCCGAAAATCAGGACGGCGAGGTCGAGCGCTTCGAACTCTGGACCGTGGACAAGGTGCGCGACGGTCTCGCCAACGCTGCATTCACGCCCGAGGCGGCGCTGCTGCTGGCCGCCTATTTCGGCTGGTGAGCAGCCGTTCTTTTCCTTGAAGTTTTTTTCGGCGCGGAGCGTTCATCACCGATTTTTGCCGCCTGCTCGCGCACCAGTTGCCAGGCCGTTTGCGCGAGTGGCGACAGGGCGCGATTGCGCCGCTGCACCAGCATCACCTGCCGGTTCATGCGCGGCGTGAGCGGGCGCACGCAAAGCCCGGCGAGACCCTGTGGCGGCAGCGCCATGCGGGGAATCACCGCTACGCCAAGTCCGGCCTCTATCATGCGGAAAATCGTGGTGCTGTGACCCACCTCCTGCGCGACGGTGCATTGAACATCCAGCCGCGCAAGCACGTCGTCGATCAGGCGGCGGCTGCCCGATGCGTGGTCGAGCAGCACGAGGGACTCTCCGCTCAGATCGGTCCACTTCACCGCGGCCTTGGTCGCGAGTCGATGGTCGGGCGGGCAGGCGAGCAGAAACGGTTCGCTCAGAATGGTCTCGCAGGTCAGCGCGTCGCGCTCTTCGGGATCGATCACCACACCAAAGTCCACCTCGCCCGAGAGCACGCTGGCCAGCGTTGCGTTCTGCACGCGATCAAGCAGCATCAGTTCCATGCCCGGATGCAGCGTGTGGCACAGCGCAATGCACTCGGGCATGAGATTGGCCGACAGCGTGGGGCTGCTCGCCACGCGCACGCGGCCACGGCGCGCGGTCGCCATGCCCGCAACGTCGAGCAGGGTGGCGTCGAGATCGTCGAGCACGCGCGGCAGACGCGCGGCCAGGCTGCGGCCCGCGTCGGTCAATTCGACTTCTCTGGTGGTGCGGTTGACCAGTTGCAGGCCCAACTGCGCTTCAAGTTCGGTGATGCTGCGGCTGACCGCCGGTTGGGTCAAGCCGATGAGACCGCCCGTGCGGCTGAAGTTGCGGGTTTCTGCGAGGGAGAGAAACACCTGTAGCTGTCGCAGGGTCACATTCATGATTCAGATTCATGAAATTATCAAATAAATCGATTTTACTTTGCATGACTGCTGGCGTCCAATCCACAGCCAATCATTCATTCGTAACAGGCCCTTGTGGCAACGGATCACGCCATGGCTCGCTCCCGCTTTCTTCCCGACAACTTCACGCTGATGCTGATCGCCACGGTGGCGCTCGCGAGCTTCGTCCCGGTCTCGGGTGCGGCGGCGCATTTCTTTGAAAACCTGACCACGGCGGCGGTCGCGCTGTTGTTCTTCCTGCACGGCGCGAAGCTCTCGCGCGAGGCCATTTTCGCGGGCATTGGGCATTGGCGGCTGCACCTGCTGGTGTTCGCCGTGACCTTCGTCGTGTTCCCGATCATCGGCGTGGTGCTGCGGCCGGTGCTCGAGCCACTGGTCACGCCGCAGCTCTATGCCGGCGTGCTGTATCTGTGCGTGCTTCCGGCCACCGTGCAGTCGGCCATCGCCTTCACGGCCATGGCGCGCGGCAACATGCCGGCTGCGATCTGTAGCGCCTCGGCCTCCACGCTGCTGGGGATCGTCGTCACACCGCTGCTGGTCAAGCTCGTGCTGCCGCAGGCGGGGGACGCGCAGCACAACGCGCTCGACAGCATTGGCAAGATCATGCTGCAACTGTTGCTGCCCTTCGTGGTGGGCCATCTGCTGCGACCTTTGATTGGCGATTTCGTGAAGAAGAACGCCAGGATGCTCAAGGTCGTGGATCAGGGCTCGATCCTGCTGGTGGTGTTCACCGCTTTCAGCGCGGCCGTGGTGGCCGGCATCTGGCGACAGTTGCCGCTTGAGGCCTTGCTCGGTCTGCTGCTGGTGTGCGCCATCATCCTGGCCATCGTGCTGACGCTCACGACCTTCCTCGCACGCAAGCTGGGTTTCAACAAGGAAGACGAAATCACCATCGTGTTCTGCGGCTCCAAGAAGAGCCTCGTGAGTGGCGTGCCGATGGCGAAGGTAATCTTCCCATCCGCCGAAGCGGGGCTGATCGTGCTGCCGCTGATGATCTTCCACCAGTTGCAGTTGATGGTTTGCGCGGTGCTTGCGCAGCGTTATGCGCGCCGCCCGGAGCCAGAGCCAGTGCAGCCCGGGGTGCCGGGCGCGAAGGCCTGACGCAAGCCCTCAAGGCCTGCACAGCAGTTCCGCCACGGCAAACAACAGCGCGTCGTCAATGCCGTGCTGTAGATCGACGGCGAGCCGCTTCCGGTAGAACACGCCGAGATCGAGCCCCACACCGAGTGCGCAGACCTTCACGTCGCCTGCGCGTTCGCACGCGGCGAGCACCTGCCTGAGATGCTGATCGAGATAGTGCTCGTCGTTGCACTGGTGCGTGGCGGTGTCCATCGGGCAACCATCCGAGATCACCATCAGGATGCGCCGCCTGGCCGTTTGCGCGCGCAGACGCTGGCAGGCCCATTCGACACCTTCGCCGTCGATGCCTTCGCGAAACAGGTCGGGCTTGCGCAGCGCGGCGATGCCATGGCGGCCATGCTGCCAACGCCTGCCCGCCTCCTTGAAGACGATATGCAGCCGCTCGTTCAGGCGCCCCGGCGCCTCGGGTTGCCCGGCCTTCTGCCAGTCGCGGCGCGCGCGGCCACCGTTCCATGCGCCGGTGGAAAAACCCAGCACCTCGGCGCGCGCTCCCGCGATCTCGAGCGCACGTGCAAGCACGTCAACAAGGATCGACATCGCCCGGGCGTGGTTCTTCATCGATCCCGAGCAGTCGAGCAGAAAGCTCACGGCCGTCTCGTTGATCGGGCGCTGCGCCTCGTCCTTGAAGATTTCACGCGTGTCGGGATCGCTTACCAGTTGCGCAAGCCGTGCGCCGTCGAGATGCCCGTCTTCGAGGCCGAAATTCCAGCCGTCGCGCTGGCGCGTTGCGAGCCGCTGTTGAAAATAGCGCGCGATGCGGCCCACATGCAGGCCCGAGCGCGCGATCTCGTCGTCCATCTGCTCGCGGAATTCGAGCAGTTGCGGGCGGCGGATCAGCGCGGACGCGGCTTCCTCGCGGTCGTACTGGCGCGAGAACACCCGGTAGGTCCGGGAGGCGCTTGCCCACGCGCGGCTGTCTCCGGTTTGCGCCCGTGGCAGTTCGTCCAGAGGGGCGGCTTCAAAGTGCAGTGGCAGCGCAAACTGGCTGCGGCGCTTGGGGCTGCCGCTGCCGCGCGGCGCATCTTCTTGCGCGGCGCGCACTGCATCGCCAACCCAGCGCGCCACGGCCAGCGCAGGCACCCTGAATGCGGACTGATCGCCGCGCATGCGGCGCAGATCGAGCCAGTGACGACCGAGTTGCGGCGACATCGCCATGCGTGTGGACTCGATGGTGTCGGACATGCGTTCAGGCATCTCCTGATCGGTGAGTCGGCTCCACGCGATCAGCGCCACGGCGAACAGCAGAATCCCCAGGTCGGTTTCGATCAGTCCGGAATCCATGAACGCCTGCGCCCAGTGCACGAAGCGCTGGCGCATGTTTTCGCGCGCGCCGGGCCAGGTGGCCGGAACCTGACTTTCGATGCGCAACTGCTCGAGCAGCTCGAACACCATGCGCTCGACGGGATCGGTGGGCAGATGCGCGCGGTGCAGCACCGCATCGCTCAGTCGCAATCGCAGGCCCACGCTGTCGAGCATGCCGCGCTGGTCGGCCATGGTCGCGGGAACGTCAAGATGGTGTGCGGCAGACAGGGCTTGCGGCGTGGTGCCTGCGTACAGCGTCTGGCCGCTCCATTGCAGCGACGCGTCGCCCGTGATGGCGCGCAGCAGCGCGCCGCCCCAGGCCTCCATTTGCGCGAGCGTGGGCGCGGTCTGCGGGTTGCGCGTGGCGGTTTCAGCCGACATGCACGTGCGGCGGCGCAGCGTCGGCTTGCGCGTTCAGTTCCTGCGCGAAGCAGCGCTGAAAGTATTCGGCGACGATGATGCGCTCTGCAGGCTCGCACTTGTTGAAGAATGAAAGCTCGAACGCGAGCTTGAGGTCGTGAAAGATCTGTGTGTTCTCGGCCCAGGTGATCACGGTGCGCGGCGACATCAGCAGCGACAGATCGCCCACCGCAAAGCCCTTGCGCGTGAGATTGGCCAGCGCCACCATCGCGTCGATCTGTGGGCGGCCCTGTGGCGTGTCCATCGCGGGCACGCGCGCCAGCACGATGGCCGCTTCCTCATCGGGCGCCAGATAGTCCAGCGTGGTGACCAGGTTCCAGCGGTCGAGCTGCGCGTGATTGAGTATCTGCGTGCCGTGATACAGGCCCGAGAGATTGCCTTGCCCCAGCGTGTTCATCGTGGCGAACAGGCGGAAGTATTCGTGCGGCTGGATCACGCGCTTCTGGTCGAGCAGCGTGAAGCTGCCTTCGCGCTCCAGCACACGCTGGATCACGAACATCACGTCGGGTCGTCCGGCATCGTATTCATCGAACACGATGGCGACGGGGCGCTGCAGCGACCACGGCAGGATGCCTTCCTGAAACTGAGTGACCTGTTTGCCGTCTTGCAGTGCGATCACGTCCTTGCCGACGAGATCGAGGCGGCTGATGTGACCGTCGAGATTCACGCGCACGCAAGGCCAGTTCAGGCGTGCGGCCACCTGTTCGATGTGCGTGGATTTGCCCGTGCCGTGCAGCCCCTGGATCACCACGCGGCGGTTGTGCGCAAAACCCGCAAGAATCGCCAGCGTGACCTGGCGGTTGAAGCGGTAGGCCGTATCGACCCTGGGCACATGTTCGCAGGCTTGTGCGAATGCGGGCACGCGCATGTCGGAATCGATACCGAACATCTCGCGCACGCTGATCGTGGCGGTGGGCTGCAACAGGGTCAGGTCAGTCATCATCGGCTCCGCTCGGAACATCGTCGTTGATGCGGGCGATTGCCTCCGCTGCGGCCTGCAACCTGGGAAGATGGGACAGCGCCTTCTCTTTCGGAAACCGCATGATCGGTGCCTGCACCGCAAGCCCCATGTTGGAGCTGCCGCTGCGTGAAGGCACGAGCACGCCGAGACACAGCAGGCCCGGCAGGAATTCCTCGTTGTCGACCGCAAAGCCCTGTTCGCGCACCTTGTCGAGTTCGGCATCGACCGCCTCAAACGTGGTGAGCGAGTTGCTGGTGAAGCCCGGCAGCGGCGCGGCCGACAGCAGCCTGCGGCGTTGCGCGGGTGCCATCTGGCTCAGGAACAGCTTGCCCGTGGCCGAGCAGTGCGCCGGCACACGCGAGCCGGGATGCAGATAAAAGCGCAGCGGCGCAGGCGTTTCCACGCGATCCAGATACAGCACCTCGCCGCCCGAAAACGCCGTGATGTTGCAGCTCTCGCCCAGATCGCTCACGAGCTTGCTGAGCACCGCATGGCGCGCGCCATGCGTGGTGCTGTTGAGCAATACGTTTTCGGCCAGACGCATCAGTCGGCGGCCCGTGGCGTAGTGGCGGCCATTGCCCTCGCGCTGCAGGATGCCCGCGGTCTCGAGCTGCGTGAGCATGCGGTGCATCGAGGGCTTGGGGAGCCCCGTTTCCTCGACGATGGATTGCAGCGTGAAAGGCGCGTCCTTTTGCGCGATGACCTCCAAAAGCGCAAACAGACGCAGATTGGGTGTGTCTCCATCCAATTTGGTCGTGCTGATGTCGGTGCTCTTCATAACGCCATCGATCATATTGAATTCCATTTTTTGAGTCAATTTATTCCAAAAAAAGAAATTTATTGTGTTTTTACGCGAATATCTCTTAGACTTGCGCCTGCAATTTCTTTTTGTGGAACATTTAGTTCCGTTTTTGCATCTTCCACCAGGAGACAAAGATGACCAAAGCTAAAGCCGACAATCGTAAGGTGGTCGAGGGCGTCACCAGGATGACTCCTTCCGAGGCCTTTGTGGAAACCTGCGTTGCCAACGGCGTGACCGAAATGTTCGGGATCATGGGTTCGGCCTTCATGGACGCGATGGACATCTTTGCGCCCGCAGGCATCCGCCTGATTCCCGTGGTGCACGAGCAGGGCGCGGCCCATATGGCCGATGGCTATGCGCGTGTCTCGGGTCGTCACGGTCTGGTGATCGGCCAGAACGGCCCCGGCATCTCCAACTGCGTGACCGGCATCGCCGCTGCCTACTGGGCGCACAGCCCGGTCGTGATCGTGACGCCCGAAACCGGCACGATGGGCATGGGTCTCGGCGGTTTTCAGGAGGCCAACCAATTGCCGATGTTCCAGGAGTTCACCAAATACCAGGGCCATGTGTGCAACCCCAGGCGCATGGCCGAATTCACGGGTCGCTGCTTCGACCGCGCGATGTCCGAGATGGGCCCGACGCAACTGAACATTCCGCGTGACTATTTCTACGGCGAGATCGAGTGCGAGATTCCAAAGCCCATGCGCGTTGATCGCGGCCACGGCGGCGAGAAGACGTTGAACGAAGCCGTCGAGCTGCTCAAGACCGCGAAGTTCCCGGTGATCCTGGCGGGCGGCGGCGTGGTGATGGGGGATGCCGTACCCGAAACGCAGGCGCTTGCGGAACGGCTGGGCGCGCCCGTGGCGACCGGCTATCTGCGCAATGACGCGTTTCCCGCCAAGCACCCCCTGTGGGTCGGCCCGCTCGGTTATCAGGGCTCCAAGGCTGCGATGAAGCTGATTGCGCAGGCGGACGTGGTGATCGCGCTTGGTTCGCGCATGGGTCCGTTCGGCACGCTGCCCCAGCATGGCATGGACTACTGGCCGAAGACCGCCAGGATCATTCAGGTCGAGGCCGATCACACCAATCTGGGTCTCGTGAAGAAGATCTCGGTCGGGATCAACGGTGACGCCAAGGCCGTGGCCGCAGAGCTGGTCAAGCGCCTCGCCGATGTGAAGCTGGCGTGCGACGCCACCAAGGCGGCATGCGCGGAAACCGTAGAGGCCGAGAAGGCCGCGTGGGAAAAGGAACTCGACGAGTGGACCCACGAGCGCGATGCCTACAGCCTCGACATGATCGAAGAGGCGAAGCAGGAAACGCCACCGACCGGCGGTGAGTACCTGCATCCACGCCAGGTGCTGCGCGAACTCGAAAAGGCCATGCCGCCGCGCGTGATGGTCTCTACCGACATCGGCAACATCAACTCGGTCGCCAACAGCTACCTGCGCTTTGACGAGCCACGCTCGTTCTTCGCGCCGATGTCGTTCGGCAACTGTGGCTATGCGCTGCCCACCATCATCGGCGCCAAGTGCGCGGCCATGGATCGTCCGGCCGTGGCCTATGCCGGTGACGGTGCCTGGGGCATGTCGATGATGGAAGTCCTGACCGCCGTGCGCCACGACATTCCCGTGACGGCGGTGGTGTTCCACAACCGCCAGTGGGGCGCGGAAAAGAAGAATCAGGTCGATTTCTACAACCGCCGCTTTGTGGCAGGCGAGCTGGAAAGCGAAAGCTTTGCCGACATCGCCAAGGCCATGGGCGCAGAGGGCATCGTGGTCGACAGGCTCGAGGACGTGGGGCCGGCGCTCAGGAAGGCCATCGACATGCAGATGAAGGAAGGCAAGACCTGCGTCATCGAAATCATGTGCACCCGCGAACTCGGCGACCCGTTCCGCCGCGACGCACTCAGCAAGCCCGTGCGCCTGCTCGAAAAGTACAAGGACTATGTCTGAACCCGATACCGCGACCTTTCGCACCAGTGAAAAAGAGCTTGGGTGAGGCTTTCTCTCCCTCTCCCTCTCCCGCCTGCGGGAGAGGGCCGGGTGAGGGTGACAGCAGCACAAAAAACCGACACCCGCTAGAAACCTCGCTCAACGACAACGCCCGCAAAAAATCCCGGACTGGAGACTCCCACCATGGCTTCCATCCTCACGCCCGACGCCCCCGCCAAGCCGCGCCCACACCTGGACCGCCTGATTGCAAGCGCGCGCGCCAAGGGCGCCATTCCGGTGGCCGTGGCCTACCCGTGCGATGCGGGATCGCTCCACGCGGCCATGCAGGCGGCGCAGGCCGGGCTGATCGTGCCCTTGCTCGTCGGCCCGAAGGAGCGCATCGAAGCCGCCGCGAAAGAGGCCCGGCTCGACCTGAGCCAGACCGCAATCCACGCCACTGCCGATGATCCACGTGCCGCCGCCGCGCAGGCCGCAGCATTGTGTGGCAACGGCACGGCCAAGGCGCTCATGAAGGGCAGTCTGCACAGCGATGAATTGCTTGGCGCGGCCGTCGCCAGGGAAGCCGGCCTGCGCGGCAGCAGGCGCGCCAGTCACGTGTTCGTGATGGACCTGCCCGGCATGGAGCGGCCGCTGCTCATGACCGATTGCGTCGTCAACATCTTCCCCGACCTGATGGTCAAGCGCGACATCGCCCAGAACGCCATTGAACTGGCCAAGGCCATCGGCATCGAAACACCGCGCGTCGCCATCCTCTCGGCGGTGGAGACGGTGAACCCCGCGATCCCAGGCACCGTCGATGCCGCAGCCCTCTCCAAAATGGCCGATCGCGGACAGATCACCGGCGGCATCGTCGACGGCCCGCTCGCCTACGACAACGCGATCTCGCTGCGCTCCGCGCAGAACAAGGGCATTCACTCGGAAGTTGCGGGACACCCCGATGTGCTGCTCGTGCCCAGCCTCGAAGCCGGCAACATGATCTACAAACAACTCGTCTACATGGCCGACGCCGAGTGCGCGGGTCTGGTGCTCGGCATGCGCGTGCCGATCATCCTCACCAGCCGCTCGGACTCGGTCGATGCGCGGATTGCCTCGTGCGCGCTGGCGGTGCTGGCGAGTTGAGCCTGGAAGACGCTCCGCTATTTTTCTGCCGGTTGATCCGGTGGCCGACTTTCGCGCATACCATTGCCTCATTCCAGCAGCAGTGATCGTCCATGAGCATCGTCGTCTTCTACCTGCGCAACCAGAGCCCGGAAGGCGCGGCACCCGCATGGCAGCCCGAATGCCTGCACTTCAGCGACAAGCAGATGAGTGAGGCGTTGAAGCAGTGCCAGTTGCTGCGCGCCGATGCTCACAACGCCCACGTCACCATCTCGTCCGAAATGCGCGAGATGGTCGGGCCCATGGGCGTGAGCGCGGTGGAGGAGGGCAGGACGCCCGATGGCCAGGACTACGAATGGAGCAAGGCCGGTCGCGCAGGCAAGAGCCGCAGGAACGCAAAGGAGCCGCCCAGGTCGCGCGAGGACATGGATCGCTGATTGCGCACAGGCCTTAGCGGGATGAGACGGAACGCGCGCACGCCAGCAGCCATTCGCTCACCCGCTTGACCTCCTCTCTCTCGGCCACCTGTCTTGATCGAACCAGTGAGTAGCTCATTGCCTGAAGCACCGGCCCAGGCATCTGCTTGAGCAGACCCAGATCGAGCTCCTGCTGAACCAGTACACGACTGAGCAGCGCCATTCCCTGTCCGGCAACGGCGGCCTGTATCGCGTGGCTTTCTTCCGAAAAGCGGATGCCTGCCTGAAGCCTTGCGGAATTCAATCGCGCGGCGCGGGCCCAGGCCTTCCACGTCAGATCGACGGGCATCTCGCGTTGCCATTCGAAGTGGATCATCGGCCATAGCTCGGGCTTGCCGCGTTTGCCCCGGGCCATCGCGGGGCTGGCTACGGGCACGAATTCGTCGGCCAGCAGGGCGCTCACTTCAAGTCCCTTGTATTTGCCCAATCCGTATCTCACCGCGAGATCGACGGATCCGGCCTCCAGATTCACCGGGTCGTTCGTCGCCTGCAGATGCAGATCGATGTCCGGATGCAGGGCCTGAAACTGCGCAATGCGTGGCACCAGCCATTTGCTGGCAAACGCCGGTGTGGTGGAAACCGTCACGCAGGCTCGCTGGGGCTTGCGAAAGCGCTCCACGGCGCGGTTGATGGCATCGAAGCCGCTCCGCACCGCCAAATGAAGTTCCTCGGCCTGCGGCGTGAGTTCCACCGCGCGCACCTTGCGGATGAAGAGCGGGCGCTGCAGCGACTCCTCCAGCACACGAATCCGGTGGCTGATCGCTGTGGGCGTGACAGACAGCTCGTCGGCGGCGAGCTTGAAACTCTTGAGCCTTGCTGCGGCCTCGAACGCGCGCAACGCGGAGAGGGAGGGAAGTGGCATCGTCGGTCCCTATGGATGAAATGGAATCAACTATAGAGTGGCGAATTCTCGTTTGTCAAAGCGGGCTTCATGGATCAACATGAATCATCCATGGACCATGCCTCTCAAATTTCAACCGGGAATCTCAATGACCAACACCCTGCTTCATATCGACTCCAGTGCCCGCAAAGACAACTCACTGCTGAGCGAGCACGGATCGCACACCCGACGCCTCACCCAACGTTTTGTCAATGCATGGATTGCCGCGCAGCCTGGCGCCCGCGTCATCCGGCGTGATGTCGGGACGCAGCCGCCGCAGCCCGTCTGCGCACGCTGGATCCATGCCGCGTTCACGCCCGAGGCAGCGCGCGAGGAGTGGATGCGAGAGCAACTGCGGGCCAGCGACGAACTGGTTGACGAGTTGCTTGCCGCGGACGTGATTGTCGCGGGCGTGCCGATGTACAACTTCGGGCCACCTGCGCAGTTCAAGGCGTGGATCGACAACATCGTTCGCGTCGGACGCACCTTCGGCTTTGATCGCAATCGCGAGGGCGATCCATACTGGCCGCTGCTGGCGGGCAGTGGCAAGCGCCTCGTGTTGCTGTCCTCGCGTGGCGACTTCGGTTACCACGCGGGTGGCCGCATCGCGCACATGAACCATGTGGAGCCGTCGGTGCGCACCGCGTTCGCCTACATCGGAGTCACGGATTTCCACAGCATCGCGGCGGAGTACGACGAATATGGCGGCGAGCGGCAGAGCGCATCGCTTGGGCATGCGGAGAGTGCGGTGGATGCGCTCGTCGCCAGGCTGCTGGCATCTGCTCCCGTACTTTGAACAGCGACCCAGAGTGGGCTATTCTCCCGGTTCCCATTTCGCAGAAGACCAGAGGATTCGAGATGAAGAAGACTGCTCCAGCCGCCGCCACCACCCCCATCCATTTTTCACGCCGAGCGTTTGCCTTGGTGTCTTGCGGCATGCTTGCGGCGACCACCTTGAGCAGCATGTCGCAGGCGCTGGCGCAGACGGGCCACTGGCCCACCAAGCCCATTACCTTCGTCGTGCCTCAGGCTCCTGGCGGTGCCAATGACGTGATCGCTCGTGCCGTGGCGCAAGGTCTCGAGAACACGCTCGGCCAGCCGGTGATCGTGGAAAACCGACCCGGTGCCAACGGCAATCTTGGTACCAGCCAGGTCGCGCGCAGCGCGCCAGACGGCAACACCTGGCTCGTGACCGCACAAAGCGCGTACATCATCAATCCCGCGTTGTATGCATCGATTCCGTTCGATCCGGTCAAGGACTTCACCCCCGTCATGCAACTGGCCGTCGCGCCGTATCTGCTGGTGGTGAATCCCAAGTTTCCCGCGAAGAATCTGGACGAACTGGTCGCCTATGCGAAGGCGAATCCGGGCAAGGTCGAGTTCGCGTCTGCGGGCAATGGCACGCTCAATCATCTGCTCGGCGAGATGCTCAAGACGCAAAAGCAGATCGAGTTGCTGCACGTGCCCTACAAGGGCGCTGCGGCCGCTGCCACCGATGTGGTGGCCGGACAGTTGCCGATGACCTTCGGCAGCTTTCCCGGCGTGATGCCTTTCGTCACCAGCGGCAAGCTGCGCGTGCTGGGTGTCGCTTCCGACAAGCCCACCTCGCTCGCACCCGAAATCACGCCGCTCGGCAAAGAGCTGGCGGTGACCTCCTGGTACGGCCTGTTTGCCCCGGCAGGCACGCCCGCGTCCATCGTCAACAAGGTGCACGATGCGGTCGTCAAGGTGCTTGCCACGCCGGCCATGCAGGATCGGCTCAAGGGCCTTGGCGCGGAAACCGTTCAGTCCGATCCGCAAAGTTTCAAGGCATCGCTGCCCGGCGAACTCGCATACTGGAAGAAGGTGGTGAAGGACTCGGGCGCGCGCATCGACTGAAGTCTCGACGCGGCGCTTGTCTCGCATCTGCCCGGCGCCGTCGTCAGCCTCTTCTTGCTTTTTCCAGCGTCGCGATATCGAGCTTCTTCATCGTCATCATCGCGTCGAACATGCGTTTGCCTGCCGCGCGATCCGGATCGGTGAACGAGGCGAGCAGCATGCGCGGAGTGATCTGCCACGAGACACCCCAGCGGTCGCGGCACCAGCCGCAATCGCCCTCTTCGCCGCCGTTGCCGACAATGGCGTTCCACAGGCGATCAGTCTCTTCCTGATCTTCGGTGGCGATCTGGAACGAGAACGACTCGTTGTGTTTGAAATACGGGCCGCCGTTGAGTCCGACACACGGAATGCCTGCCACGGTGAACTCCACCAGCAGCGGATCGCCCTGCTTGCCGTCGGGGTAGTCGCTGGGTGCGTGGTGCACCGCGCCCATCTTGCTGTCCGGGAAAGTGCGCGTGTAGAACTCCGCGGCTTCCACCGCGTTCTTTTCGTACCAAAGACAGACAGTGTTCTTGCTGATCATTCGTGTCTCCCAAAAAAGTGCGATGCACCGGATGCGACCTCATTTTCCGCGCATTGGTCCCGGTTGCCATCCCCCTCTTTCACACCGTCACAACTGCGCGGTGGCTCAGCGGGTAATCCCTTGCCCGCTTCTGACACGTGTTCGTCATACTGCGCTGATCCAATGTAATCGTTTACAGAAAACCGAACGATCACGAAAGAGCATCGCACCATGCGCATACAGGACGTTGCCAAGGCTGCTGGCGTTTCGATTGCCACCGTGTCACGCGCCTTGAACGCATTGGACAAGGTCACGCCCGAGACACGCGAGCGCGTTCGGCAGGTTGCCGCCGAGCTGGGTTACACGCCGAACGCCAGCGCGCGCACGTTGCGCACGCAGCGCAGTTGCGTGATCGGCGTGGTGCTGCCGACGCTGCTCAACCCGGTGTTCGCCGAATGTCTCGAAGGCATTGCGGCAACGTCCGCCGCTGCGGGTTATTCGATCCAGCCGTTCACGACCGAGTACCAGGTGGAGCGCGAAGATCAGGCCGTGAAACGCCTGCTGGCGGCGAACGTGGACGGCATCATTCTCGTGGTTTCCAACCCCGGTAGATCGAGCGCGCTGCAACGCCTGATCGCCGTGCGTCTGCCTTATGTGCTCGCCTACAACCAGCACGCAAGGCACCCCTGTGTCGGCGTGAACAATGAAAAGGCGGTTCGCGAATTGATCGCCCATCTCACGGCGCTCGGGCATGAGCGCATCGCGATGGTCAGCGGCATGCTCAAGGCCTCGGATCGCGCCAGGCAGCGGTATCGCGGCTACCGCAACGGCATGAAGCGGGCGGGGCTTGCGGAGCTGCCGCTCATCGAGGTGCCGTTCGTCGAAACCGCAGTGCAGGAGGTCGTCACGCAGCTTGTCGATGCGCGGCTGCGCCCGACCGCGCTGGTGTGCTCCAACGATCTGATTGCGATTCGCTGCCTGCGCGCTGCACACCTTGCGGGTTTGTCGGTTCCCCATCAGATCAGCATCACGGGCTTCGACGGCATTGCGCTCGGTGAAGACCTCACTCCCATGCTTGGCACGATTGCCCAGCCCAACGCGGACATCGGTAGGCACAGCGTGGAGCTGCTGGTGCAGGCGATTGCCGCGGGTAAGCCGCCCGCAGCGCCCGCCAGCATCAAGCTCGCACACCACTTTCGCGCGGGCGAATCGTGCGCGCCAGCGCCGCGCACGTCCCTTTCAACCCATCCATCACCTCTTACCAGACGTTTAAGGAGCCTTCGATGAAATCGCGACTTCAAACCTTTGCGCGCGCCGCAGCGTTCACTCTCGGCCTGGCCGCGACCAGCGTCTTCGCGCAAACCGCCATTTGCTACAACTGTCCGACCGAATGGGCCGACTGGGGAACGCAGATCAAGGCCATCAAGGCAAAAACCGGCGTAACCGTTCCACCCGACAACAAGAACTCCGGCCAGTCGCTGGCGCAGTTGGTCGCCGAAAAGGCCAGCCCGGTGGCCGATGTGACCTATGTGGGCGTGACCTTCGCCTACCAGGCGATCAAGGAAGGCGTGGTGCAGCCCTACAAGCCTGTGCTGTGGAACGAGATCCCCGATGGGCTCAAGGATCCGGCGGGCAACTGGTTCGCCATCCACTCGGGAACGATGGGTTTCATGGTGAACGTGGACGCGCTGGGCGGAAAGCCCGTGCCGAAGTCATGGGCCGATCTGCTCAAGCCGGAATACAAGGGTCTCATCGGCTATCTCGACCCCGCATCGGCCTTCGTGGGCTATGTGGGCGCTGTCGCCGTGAATCAGGCTCGCGGCGGCACGCTCGACAATTTCGGACCGGCCATCGACTACTTCAAGCAGCTCAAGAAGAACGACCCCATCGTTCCCAAGCAGACTGCCTATGCGCGTGTTCTTTCCGGCGAAATCGCCATCCTGCTGGACTACGATTTCAACGCTTACCGCGCCAAATACAAGGACAAGGCCAATGTGCAATTCGTGATTCCCGCCGAGGGCAGCGTGATAGTGCCGTATGTCATGAGTCTCGTGAACAAGGCGCCGCACGCAGCGGACGGCAAGAAAGTGCTGGATTTCGTGCTCTCCGACGAAGGGCAGACCATCTGGGCGAACGCCTATCTGCGTCCGGTGCGCAACATTGCCATGCCCAAGGACGTGCAGTCGCGCTTCCTGCCAGCGAGCGAATACGCACGCGCCAAGACCGTGGATTACGACAAGATGGCCGCAGCGCAGAAGAACTTTTCGGATCGCTATCTGAAGGAAGCGCAATAGCAAGACCGGCGAACGTTCAAACGACGGATGGAGTGAACCCATGCGGTCAGGATTCGGACCCTCGCGCCCGCTGCTGCTGGCCTGCGCGGCACCGGCGGCGGCGTTCTTCGCCGCGTTCTGGCTGTTGCCGGTTGCCAGGCTGCTGGCGCTTCCGGCCAGGGATGGCTGGGCGACCTACTTCGTGGTGCTCACCAATCCGCGCTATCTGCAAAGCCTGTTGCAGACGCTGGGCCTGTCGCTCGCGGTGACCTTCGCCACCTTGTTGATCGGCGCGCTCGTGGGAATCACGCTCGCGCGCCAGCGCTTTCACGGGAGGCAGTTGCTGCTGTCTCTGCTCACGCTGCCGCTTTCGTTTCCGGGCGTGATCATTGGCTTCTTCATGATTCTGCTCGGTGGTCGGCAGGGCGTGCTCGCCGACATCAGCAACTCGCTTGGATGGGGACGGGTCACGTTCGCCTATGGACTGCTCGGGCTGTTTCTCGCCTACCTGTATTTCTCGTTGCCGCGCGCGATTGCAACCTACACCGCAGCCGCAGAAGCGATGGACGCGCAGCTCGAAGAGGCCGCGCGGTCGATGGGAGCATCGCGCTGGCGCGTCGCGCGCGACGTGTGGATTCCCGAGCTCGCACCGACCACGCTCGCCTGCGGTGCCATCGTGTTCGCGACCGCCATGGGCGCGTTCGGCACGGCGTTCACCTTGTCTGCCAAGTTCGAGGTGCTGCCGATCACCATCTACAACGAGTTCACCAACTACGCCAATTTTTCGCTCGCGGCCAGTCTCTCGATTGCGCTCGGTGTGATCACCTGGGCGGTGCTGTGGCTGTCGCGACGCGCGTCCGGCAGCGCGGCGATCTGAACACGAAAGAAAGGCGGCATATGCAGAAGATGCAGACATTGCGAAACGCCCGGCAGGCACCGCTCTCGCTGATGCTGCTGACGGCGCTCGTGGCAGTGTTCATGATCGCGCCGATAGCGCTCTCCGTCATGGCAGGTCTGGTCAACAACTACAGTGCCGGAATCAAAAGCGGTTTCACCACGCGCTGGCTGCTCGAAGTCTGGGATACCTACGGTAATACCGTCGCGTGGTCGCTCGCGATTGCCGCGATCTGCGTGATCGGCAACCTGCTGATCGGCGTACCCTGTGCTTACATGCTGGCACGCAGCCGATCACGATGGGCGCGAGGGTTCGAGGAGTTGCTCACGCTGCCGGTGGCCGTGCCGGGACTTGCGAGTGCACTCGCGCTGATTCTTGCGTATGGAACGCTCCAGGGTTTTCGCCAGAGCTTTGCGTTCATTCTGGTCGGTCACATGGTATTCACGCTGCCCTTCATGGTGCGCACCGTATCGTCTGCGCTGCAAAAGCATGAACTGCTGGCGCTCGAAGAGGCCGCGCGTTCGCTCGGCGCGAGCTTTGCGCAGCGCTTTCTCGGCGTGCTGGTGCCGGCCGTGCTGCCGGCCATCATCGCCGGTAGCCTGATGGTGTTCACGCTCTCCGTGGGTGAATTCAACCTCACGTGGATGCTGCACACGCCGCTCACGCGCACGTTGCCCGTAGGTCTCGCCGACAGCTACGCGTCGATGCGCATCGAGGTTGGCTCCGCCTACACGCTGGTCTTTCTGTTGGTGATTTTGCCCGTGCTGTGGGCGCTTCAGGCCATCGGCACGCTGATCGGAAAACATCATGGAAATTGAACGCACGCGCATCGACATCGCCAACTGCGCGAAGACTTATGCCGACGGCACGCGCGGGCTGCTGCCCACCGATCTGGTGGTCGAGCCCGGCGAGGTGCTCGCGCTGCTGGGGCCCTCGGGTTGCGGCAAGACAACGCTGCTGCGCCTGATCGCGGGGCTCGAGGCGCCCGACGTCGGCAGCCGCATCCGCTTCGGCAGCACCGACGTGACCCAGGTTCCCATCGAGCAACGCAACGTCGGCATGGTGTTTCAACACTACGCGCTGTTCCCGCAGATGTCGGTGCAGGCCAATATCGGCTACGGGCTCAGGATTCGCGGCACGCCCGAAGCCGAGCGCCAGCGCATCGTCGGCGAACTGGTCGATCTGGTGCGCCTCAACGGGTTGGAGAAAAAGCGCCCCGCCGAACTCTCGGGCGGACAGCGCCAGCGCGTGGCCCTTGCGCGTGCCGTGGCGGCCAGGCCGCGCGTGCTGTTGCTGGACGAGCCGCTGACCGCACTCGATGCCAAGCTCAAGGAATCGCTGCGTGATGAGCTTGCCGATCTGCTGCGCCGCCTGCACATCACCGCCGTGCACGTCACGCATGACCAGCAGGAGGCGCTGGCGATTGCCGACCGTCTCGCCGTCATGCAGGCAGGGCGCATCGTGCAGGTGGGCGATGGCGAGACGCTGTATCGCACGCCCGCTCATCCGTTCGTCGCTTCGTTTCTGGGGCGCGTGAACCGATTGGCGACATCGGCCAACGGCATGCTCGATCTCGGGGGCGTGAGCATGCAGGGGCCGACCATGGCATCTTCGGTGCTGGTCAGGCCCGAAGACATCGAGATCGGCAATCCTCAGTCCGGCTGGGGCCGCGCCGAGGTGCAGCGGCGCAATTTCCTCGGCGACCGCGTGCAACTCACGCTGGACGTCGCGGGACAGGGCACACTGTTGGCCGACGTGGAACGCGACCATGCGGCGCGCGAGGGCGAGGTGGTGGGCATCCGCATCGCGCCCGAACATCTGATGCCCATGCTGGAGACCGATACCCGATGAACGATCACAAACGCGACATGACCCTGCTGCTGCAGCTCTCGGACCCGCACATCCGCGAGCCGGGCCGCCTAGCCTACGGCCGCATCAACACCGCGCCGTATCTCGCGCAGGCCGTGCAGACGATCCTGCGCCAGCCGCAGCGGCCCGATGCGATCGTCATCACCGGCGACCTCACCGATTTCGGGCGCGCGGCCGAGTACGAGCACCTGCAATCGCTGCTCGCGCCGCTGGCTGATGTCGCGCTGTATCTGCTGCCCGGCAACCACGATGAACGGCAGCAACTGCGCGCGAGCTTCCCCGCGCATGCGTATCTGGGCAATGGCGAGTTCGTGCAATACAGCGTGCCGATCGGCGATCTGCAACTCGTCACGCTCGACACCGTCACGCCCGGTGAAAGCCACGGCACGCTGTGCGCGCGACGTCTTGAATGGCTTGCGGCCGAGCTTGAACGGCAGCGCCACAAGCCGGTGGTTATCGCCATGCACCACCCGCCGTTTCGCACGCTGATCGGCCACATGGACAAGATCGGCCTGCTCAGCGGTGCGGCGGAACTCGAGGCCATCGTCGCGCGCCATCTCAACGTGGAACGCGTGATCTGCGGTCACCTCCACCGCAGCATCCAGGTGCGCTTCGGCGGAACGATTGCATCGACCGTGCCATCGCCCGCGCACCAGGTGTGCCTCGATCTCGACCCGGACGCCGCTTCCGCGTGGACGTACGAGCCGCCAGCCTATGCGCTGCATGCGCTGCCCAAGGGCGGGCGGCTGGTTTCGCATCTCGCGGCCAGTGGCGCTTTCGAGGGACCGTTTCCGTTTCACGACGGTGGCAAGCTGATCGACTGAACCGCATCCTGGCGCGATTTCACGTGCATTGCGAACAAAAATCCGCAAAGGACACACAACTGTCACATGGTTGTAGACTCGAAAGACAGTGAAGCATTTGTTGAATCTTTTAGCCGCCATCGCGCTACTGGTGTGGGGAAGCCACCTGGTGCGGACCGGCGTGCTGCGCGTTTTTGGCGCTAACCTCCGGTCGCTTCTGGCGCGCAGCATGGGCAACCGCTTCACGGCGGCGCTGTCCGGCATGGGTGTCACGGCGTTGGTGCAGTCGAGCACCGCGACTTCGCTGATGACCTCGTCCTTCGTCGGCCAGGGCCTGATCGCGCTGCCGGCAGCGCTGGCCGTGATGCGCGGCGCGGACGTCGGAACGGCGCTGATGTCGGTGCTGTTCTCGACCGACCTTTCGTGGCTCTCGCCGGTATTCATTCTGGTGGGCGTGATCCTGTTCGTGACGCGCCAGGCGAGCACTGCAGGCCGCGTCGGGCGCGTGCTGATCGGGCTCGGGCTGATGCTGCTCGCGCTCGACATGGTGGTGCAGGCCAGCGAGCCGATGCTCGCGTCGCCGGTGATCAAGGCGATGCTCAGCTCCATCAGCAGCGACATTTTCATGGAGCTGGTGATGGGCTGCGTGCTCGCGGTCGTGGCCTATTCCAGCCTGGCCATCGTGCTGCTGATCTCGGCCATGGCGGCGTCGAACGTGGTGCCGGTGGATGTGGCGCTGGGTCTGGTGCTGGGCGCGAATCTGGGCAGCGGCCTGTTGGCCGTGATGACCACGGCCAAGTCGTCCGTCGAGGTGCGGCAGGTCACCGTGGGCAACATGGTGTTCAAGGTGTTGGGCGTGATCATCATGACGCCCTTCATCGGCGCCTGGATGAGGTATGTGCAACCGCTGCTGCCCAACGTCGGACAGAGCGTGGTGCTGTTTCATCTGGCCTACAACATCATCATCAGCGTGGGATTCATCGGCTTCACGCAATGGGTCGCCGAGCTGATGACCCGGCTGATGCCCAAGCCGGTGGACAACAAGCCGCGGCGGCCGCAGCATCTCGATCCCTCTGCGCTCTCGACGCCGTCGCTCGCCATTTCCTGCGCGGCGCGCGAGGCGCTCTATCAGGCCGACGTGGTGGAGACCATGCTCACGGGCATGCTCGACGTGATCGAGAAGAACGACCAATTGCAGGCCGAGCGCATCCGCAAGATGGATGACGAGGTGGACCAGCTTTACTCGGCCATCAAGTACTACCTCACCAAGATTTCGCGCGAGGCGCTGGGTGAAGACGAGAGCCGACGCTGGGCGGACATCATCAGCTTCACGATCAACATGGAGCAGATCGGCGACGTCATCGAGCGCGTGATCATCGACATCGAGGACAAGAAGATCAAGAAGGGCCGCAAATTCTCCGATGCCGGTATGGCCGAGATCGCCGAGCTGCATGGCCGCCTGGTCCGCAACCTGCGGCTTGGCATGAGCGTGTTCCTGAACGGCAACGTGCGCGACGCCAAGCGCCTGCTGGAAGAGAAGGTGCGCTTTCGCGACCTCGAGCGGACCTACTCCACGACCCACTTGGCGCGCCTGTCGGACAACACCGTGTACAGCATCGAGACCAGTTCGTTGCACATCGATCTGATCAGCGACCTCAAGCGCATCAACTCGTTGATCTGCTCGATTGCCTATCCGATCCTCGAATCCGCAGGGGAGCTGGTTCCAAGCCGCGTCAAGGCGATCAACGAAGCGGCTGCCAACGCCGCCGAGCACAGCAACGCCTGACATCGCCGGATAGAGAAAAGGGCGGCTAAAACTGCAGCCGCCCTTGCTTACCACCCCATCATTTTCTGGTCACATACGTCCCTTCCACGGGACCAGCCGCTTCTCCACCCACCGCATGAACAAGTCGAAAACATAAGCCACCACACCGATCACGATGATGCCCATGATCACGATGTCGGTGCGCAGAAAGTTCGATGCATTCAGCACCATCTGGCCGAGGCCGACATTTGCGGCCACCATTTCCGCGGCGACCAGCGTTGTCCAGCCGAAGCCGATGGCGATGCGCATGCCCACCAGAATGTCCGGCAGCGCGGCGGGAATGATCACGTAGCGGATCACCTGCCAGTAACTCGCGCCCATGGAGTAGGCCGCATTGATCTGCTCCTGCGCGGCGCTTCGCATGCCAGAGCGCGCGGCGAGCGCGAGCGGTGCAAAGCAGCTCAGGAAGATCAGCAGAATCTTGGGCGTCTCATCGATGCCGAACCAGATGATGATCAGCGGCAGATAGGCCAGCGGTGGCAACGGACGATAGAACTCGATCGGCGGATCGAAGACGCCGCGCGCAATGCGCGACATGCCCATGGCGATGCCGAGCGGCACGGCCACGATGAAGGCGAGCCAGAAGGCCACGGTCACGCGCAGCAGGCTTGCGGAGAAATGCTGCCACAGCGGCTTGTCGTTGGCCTGCCCGGTCAGGTATTCGTAGAACTGCTGGAACACCGCCTGCGGGCTTGGCAGGAACAGCGGTTTGACCCAGCCCAGATTGGTCGCCGCAAACCACAGCGACAACAGCACGGCCACGGTCACGATGCTGATGCCGACGCTCGAGCCTTCGCCGGGCGTCTTGAAACGGCTGGTTTTGACGGGCCCCTTGGGTTGCGATGGTGGCGTCTGCTGCGGGCTCACGCGCACGGCCTTGTGGGTGCTGGCTTGAGGAATCTGGTCCAGCGTGGCAACTTCAGACATGGGCAGGCTCCCGGTGGTGAATCAGGCTCAGCACCTCTTCGCGCAATTTGATGAAATCGGGACGCGACTTGACCGTGCGGGCATCGCCGGTACGCAGGAATTCGTGACAGAAGGGCATGTCTTCATAGACGTGCGAGATGCGGCCCGGGCTCGGGCTCATCACGATCAGGCGGCTGGCAAGAAACAGCGCCTCTTCGACCGAGTGGGTGATGAAGAACACCATCTTGTGGGTGGCCTTCCAGACCTTGAGCAGAATCTCCTGCACCTGTTCGCGCGTGAACGCATCGAGCGCACCCATGGGCTCGTCCATGAGCAACAACGCGGGGTCGTTGGCGAGCGCGCGTGCAATCCCCACGCGCTGCTGCATGCCGCCCGAGAGCTCATACACCGCGCGCTGGGTGTAGTTCTGAAGCCCCACCAGGCCGAGTTTTTCCTCGGCGATCTGCATGCGCGTCCTGTGGTCGACGCCGCGCATGCGCAGGCCGAGCGCGACGTTGTCCACCACGTTCAGCCAGGGCATGAGCGCATGCTTTTGAAACACCACGCCCTGATTGGCGCCAGGGCCGTCGATGGGCTTGCCGTCGAGCAGAATTTCGCCGCTCGATGGAGCCAGGAATCCAGCCATGCAGTTGAGCAGCGTGGTCTTGCCGCAGCCCGATGCGCCGAGCGCGACGACGAAATCGCCGTCATTCATGGTCAGATTGACCGGAGCCAGGGCTTGCAGGTGTCCGCCCTTGACCTCGTAGTTGACGGTCAGCTCGCATATTTCCAGGGTAGGCATGACAGAAGCTCTCCTTGAGACGATGTGAAGAAATCGAGAGCCGTCGCCGTCACGGATCAGCACATTCGGGCGACAGCCTGCGCGAGACGGGCAGCTACTTGCCCAGCGCCTTCTTCACATAGGCGTCGGTGACGAACGCCGAGTAGTCGGGTTTGACTTCCTGGATGCGGCCCTGGGACTTCAGAAAGGTCGCGGTGTTGGACATGGCCTTGGCCGCGCCGCCCCCGAGCCACTGCGCGGTGAGTTGCTCATCGGCGCTCGGGAACTTGTAGAGCGCCATGGCCGCAGGAACGTCCTTCGGGTCGGCCTTGCACCATTTGGCGATGGCCTTCACCTCGGCGGAGTCGGGATTCCACTTGGCCAGGTTGTCTCGCACCTGCGTGCTTGCGCGGTTCAGCGCCTTCACGAAGGCGACCATGAACTCCGGATTCTCCTGTGCGAACTTGGTGGTGACGACCACGCCCTCAAACGTCGGAAAGCCCATCTGCGCAATCGAGCCCGACGTGGCCAGCACCTTGCCCTTTTGCTTGACCTTGGCGAGCACCGGGTCCCAGACGAAGGTGCCGTCGATGTCACCGCGCTCCCACGCGGCAGCGATTTCCGGTGGACGCATGTTCATGATGTTGACCTTGCGCGCGTCCACGCCTTCCTTGCCGAGCGCGGCGATCAACTGGTAGTGCGCGGTGGAGACGAAGGGCACGCCGATGCGCTTGCCCTCCATGCCCTTGAAGTTGGTGATCCCGCTGCCATCGCGCGCCACCAATGCTTCGGCGCTGGCAATGTCCGCTGAAATCCAGAACAGCTTGATGTCCTGCCCCTGGCTCGCGGCGGCGGTCAGCGGGCTCGAACCCAGCTCGCCCATCTGCACGTCGCCCGACGCCATCGCGCGAATCACGTCGCCACCGCCCGAGAACATGCGCCAGTTGATCTTGTAGCCGGTTTCTTTCTCGACCTCGCCGGACTCCATGATCAGGCGCAGCGGCACCAGCATGTCCTGGTTGGCGAAGGTCACGGTCTTCTGCTGCGCGCCGGCGAGCCCGGGCACGCCTGCAAGCGCGAGCGCCGCTGCTGCGATGCCGACCTTCAGAACCCATCTTTTTTGCATTGTCATTTTGCTTGTCTCCATTGTTTTGAAACCAATACGTTGGAACCGAAAGTCCGCCCACAAGATCTGCCGAGCTTTCAAACTTGAATGTAGTGAGCAACACCTTCAAGGATGTAGGGCCAGTTGTCCTCTATCGTTAGGTCCAGTCGAGCACGCGAAGGCGGATCGCCGAACGGCTGTCTGCATGCCTAGCCGCTGGCGCTATGCATTTGAATGGCGCCGGTCTTTGCCAACAGTGACCTTGCGGCCTTTTGCTGCATCCGCAATAAGAGCGCTTGACGCCCGCGTGAACCGAAGTAGGTGATTTCACTGATTGGAGCCTGGTGTTCACTCAACGCACGGGGATTGCCTGGCGCCGTGCGATTCACGATCAGCCCTGTTCGTCCTGTCGGTGATACCAGTGGTAGAGGAAGCGCTGGCCCACGCGTCGAAACGGTGCAAACGCTTCCGCGCGCACCGCGTTGAAGACGTTCGGGTACTCGAGCGGCGAGTTGTAGATCGGCAGGTCGAACACCTTCAGATGCTGGCCCGCGATGCGTTGCGCCATGCGGCGGCCGGCGTGCGCGGAGAACGACACGCCATTGCCGCCATAGCCAACGGCGTAGTAGATGGCCTGCGCGGGATCGGGTTGCGTGATGCGCGGCATCATGTCGTGGCTCACATCGACCCAGCCCCACCACGAGTAGTCGATCTGTATGCCCTTGAGCGCCGGGAACTTGTGATGCAGCCCGTCGACCAGTTTGGCCATGTGCACGGGGTTGGGAGCATCCGCGCCCGTGATGGAACTGCGGCTGCCGATCTGCACGCGGTTGTCGGGCAGGCGCCGGTAGTAAAAGCGCAGCGTGCGCGTATCGGTGATCACCTGCGTGGTCTTGAAGTTGGTGGCCGCCAGCTCTTCGGGCGTGAGCGCTCGCGTGACCAGCGAGTTCGAGAGGATCGGCATGATCTTGTTGCGCAGGCTCGAGTGCAGCTTGTTGCTGGTATAGCCACCGGTAGCAAAGCCCACGGACCTCGCCTTGACGATGCCGCCGGGTGTGCGCAGGTAGTGAATGCCGCCCGCGTCTCCACGTCGAGCACGGGGCTCGCGGGATGGACCTTGACGCCGAGCGAGCGTGCCTTGCGCATGTAGGCAAACGCGAGCTTGAGCGGATGCACGCCAATGCCGTCGGGCTCGTGCATGGCACCGAAGCTGTCGGCATCGTTGACCCAGTCGTGCTGCACTTCTTCCTTGCTGAGCATTTTTGCGTCGTAGCCGAACACCTCGCGCATGAGCCGGGTCTCGTTGCGGAGAAACTCCATCTTCTTTTCGCGATGGGCGATGTAGAGATGTCCGCCGGGCTGTGGTTCGCACTCGGGAAATTCGGCGACGAGGTCCTTGAAGGTCTGGAAACCTTTGCGGATTTCGGCGTCGAGCCTGAGCGCGGTCTCCTTGCCCCAGCGCTCGATCCAGCCCGAGCGGTACAGGCGTCCGCTGGCATTCTGGCCCTGACCGCCGTTGCGGCTGGTGCAGCCCCAGGCACTCTGGTTCGCTTCGAGCACGATGGCCTTGATGCCATGCTCGCGTGCCAGAAAAAGCGCGGTGCTGAGACCTGTGAAGCCCGAGCCCACGATCACCACATCGGCCTCGACGTCGCCGTGAATCGGACCATCATCTTGCGGCGGCACGCCCGCGGTTGCCACCCAGTACGTCGGCGCGTAACCCGTGCCCTGGCCGGGCGTGGCCATGACCAGCGGGTCGTATTGCGGATCGTAGGGGCGCATGTAGCTCTCGCGCACGTCCTCTGCCTTCATGGGTCGTCTCCTTGCGCGCCGCAGTCGCTGAATGCGGGCGGCGTCATCGTTCAAATGTCGTGAAAACCGGGAAGCCAGCGCGCGTCGTACAGGCATCCGATGGCTGCGATGGTCAGCATATCGAGCCATCTGGCGGGCGGTTAGCGCCAGCGTGGAGGTATTCATAGGTCCAGACCTGCGAATTTTTTCGCCATCGAGCCGCTGGACTTAACGATAGGTGGGCCGTGGTTCTACGAAAGCGCCGCCGGCGTGCCCAACATGCCATCCATCGTTTCGTTTTGCCGTGTGCCCGCTCCGGGCCGCGGCCCATTTTTTGAAGGACAAGGAGATCCCATGAGCAGCAACGCCAACCAGCCCGATGCGCAGTTTCTGGCACGCTTTGCGCAGGCTTGGAACGATCACGACATCGACGCGCTGATGGGCTTCATGTCCGACGACTGCGTGTTCCATGCCGTCGCCGGACCGGACGCGCTGGGCAAGAGCTTTGTGGGTCGCGATCAGGTACGCGAAGGCTTCATGGCCGCGTGGGGTGCGTTCCCCGATGCGGCCTGGGTCGATGGCGACCATTGGGTGCATGGTGATCGCGGCGTCTCCGAGAGCACCTTCAAAGGCACGGCCGCCGACGGCTCGCGCGTGGAGGCTCGCATGGTCGATGTCTTCACCTTCAAGGACGGCAGGATCGCCGTGAAGAACGCTTTCCGCAAGAACCGCCCGGCGCTCGCCAAGGCGGGTTGAGTCGGCAATCCGTGGTGTTCAGACCTCGCGCATGGCCTCTGCAAGCGCCCGTATGCCGTCGGAAATCCTGTGCGTCGGGATGGACTGGTAGCCAAGTCGAACGAAGTTGCCCGGTGCGACGGAAGACTTGAAGAAGACGTCGCCCGGCTCGATCAGCACGCCGTGCCCGGCCGCGCTGCGAGCGAGCGCGAGGGCCGACACGTGGTCGGGCAATTGCACCCAGCAGGAGCCGCCGCCGCGCACCGGCGTGATGCGGCATTCGGGCAGGTAATCGTTCATGGCGGCGATCAGCGCCGTGTGCCGGTCCTTTTGTGCCTGCGCGAGACGGCGCAGTTGCGCTTCGTAGTGCCCGAGCGAAAGGAACATGGACAGGGTGCGTTGCACGAACGTGGTGGGGTGGCGAATCATCAGCCTGCGCAGCGCGCGCAGCTCCAGCACCAGCTCGGGCGCGGCGACGATGTAGCCGATGCGCAGCCCCGGTGCGAGACTCTTGGAGAGACTGCCCACATAGATCACCCGGTTGCTGCGATCCAGGCTCTTGAGCGCGGGAACCGGCTGCTCGTCGAAACTGCTTTCGCTCTCGTAGTCATCCTCGATGAGGATGATGTCTTCCTCATGCGCCATGTTGAGCAGCGCGTGGCGGCGCTCAAGCGGCATGGTCACGCCGGTCGGGCATTGGTGGCTGGGCGTGACGTAGAGATAGTCCAGATCCCGCAGATCGCCCGACAGCGGCAGTCCGTCGCCGTCGACCTGCATGAACTTCAGTTGCGAGGTGCGGCTGGAGAAGACGTTGCGCGCATCGGGGTAGCCCGGGTCTTCCATGCCGACGTGCGAATCGTCGCGCAGCAGCAGATCGCCGACCATGTAGAGCGCGTGCTGCGCGCCGACGGTGATGATGATTTCCTCGGGCGAGGCCCATACGCCGCGGCGCGGCAGCACCTTGGTCTGGATCTCGTGGATCAGGCTGTCGTCGTCGCGCGTGATGTAGTCGGGCGCCCATTGCTGGATGTCGAGCACGCTGAGCGCCTTGATGCAGCATTCGCGCCAAGCGGCCATCGGAAAGAGGTCCTTGTCGAACTGGCCGTAGAGAAACGGATAGGGATAGTCCTGCCAGTGCTGCTCCTTGACGATGCTGCGTTGCTGACTCGGGCGCAGCCACAGGCGCTGGTTCCAGTCGGCGGGGTGGATGGCGGGCTCGTCGCCTGCGGGCGCGGCGGACTGCGTCGCGGCCTTGAGCGAGCGTCCCTGCAGCACGTCGGGATGAATGAAATGCCCCTTGCGTTGGCGGCTCAGCAGAAACGCTTCCTCGGTGAGCTGCTGATAGGCCAGCACCACGGTGATGCGCCCCACGCTCAGATGGCGGGCCAGTTCGCGGCTCGACGGCACGGGGTCGCCGGGAGTCAGCACGCCCGTGAGAATGGCGCTCACGATCATCTCGCGAATCTGGCCTTGCAGGCTCAGGCCGGGCTTGGCACTGCGATGGAACAATTGCTCCCACATCGCGCCCGATGGCGTCGCCGCATGTGCAGGTGTTCTCGAATCCGTCATCGTTGCTTGCTTGTTTTTTGCATCATGGTCGAAATCCGGGGTGGCGGGCAAGCGGATTTGCACCTTGAAGCGGTCGTGCGCATCGGTGCCCAGCGAAGGGCGGCGGGGAAGTTTTTTGAAAATCCCGGCGAATTTGCCTTGGGTCGAAAAAACCCCGCTATAATTCGACGCTCAGCAAGCGGCTGTAGCTCAGCTGGATAGAGTACTTGGCTACGAACCAAGGGGTCGTGGGTTCGATTCCTGCCAGCCGCACCAAACGTCAAGCCCCAGGACAGGGATGTTCTGGGGCTTTTTCGTTGGCGTCATGCAAGCTCAGGGCGCATCGGGCATCGCGGTCGGCACATGCAGGCGGAACTCGGTTCCCGCACCAGGCTCGCTCACCACGTCGATCCGCCCGCCGTGGCGCTGGATCACCGTGTTCACCAGCGCGAGGCCGAGACCGATGCCCTGGATGCCTGGGTGACTGTTTTCATGCAGTCGGCGGAACGGCTCGAACAGCGAGGTGCGCTTTTCGGCGGGAATGCCCGGGCCTTCGTCGCGTATGCAGATCACCCAGTCGGTGCCGTCGTTGAACAGGTTGCAATGCACCGTGGACTGCGGCGGGCTGAACTTGAGCGCGTTGCTCATCACGTTGCCGATGGCGCGGCCGATCATGCTGCGGTCGCCCCAGCAGGCAGCGGTGTCGGGCCGGTGCTCGAGACGCACCTGCACAAGCTTTTCGCGCGCACCGGCCCAGGCGTCGTCCACGCATTCTTCGAGCAGTGCCGCCAGATCGAAGGTCGTGAGCGTGTAGCTCTGCGACTGCGCACTCGCGAGGCGCACAAAGCCCTCGGCCATCGACAACGAGGACTGCGCATAGCGTTCGATGCGCGGGAGCAGCTCGGCGAACGGCACCTGATCGGGATACTCGCGGTGCATCTCCATCAACGTGATGATGGACGCCACGGGCGAGCGTATGTCGTGCGAGATGAAGTTCAGCGCCTCGTCGCGCTGCTTTTGCGCGCGGCGCATGTCGGTCAGATCGACGAGTGTGACGAGCCACCCGGCATTGGTGCTGGCCGCGAACGGCTTGCACAGCAGCAGGAAGTAGCGGCCTTTGTCGTCGCGGCATTCCTGCTGGCTCGGGATTTCGGTCCATTTGAGCGGATTGAGCGAGAGCAGCGGGATGCCCGATTCGGCGTGCACCACGTCGGACAGCAGTTCGGCAAGCGCGTGACCCACGGGATCGATCGTGATGTCGTCCACCATGCGCATGGCTGCGGCGTTGGCGAGCGTGATGACGCCCAGGCTGTCGCAGACGAAAGTGGGCGAGGGCAGTTGGCGCAGGCTGTCGCTCACGAAGTGGTGCAGTTCGCGCAATTGCTGCGTGGCCTGCTCGACCGCGTGGATGCGCCGCTCCAGAAAATCGCTGGGCAGTATGCGGTTGGCGCGCGTGATCACGGGCGCGGGCAGCTTCACGCCGTCCTGCATCAGGTCGTGCATTTCCTGGCTCAGGAACATGGCGGCGGCCGAGAGTCGCCGCCAGCTCCACAGCGGATAGCTGAGCAGCACGCCCATCATTCCCGAGGCGGGCGAAAACTGCCAGCCGGTGGCGAGCGTGGTCACGGCCCCGACCAGCAGCATGAACAGAAACATGAGCGCGCAGGCAACCAGCGCCGCAAACGGGCCGAGCAGCAGTACCGCCATCAGCGCGGCGGCTACCGGAAGCAGGTTGAACACCAGATTCCAGGACAGCGGCGCCGGCATGATGCGAATGCCGTTCATGCGCGCGTTGAGCACATGTGCCACGAGTTCGACGCCGGGAATGCGGTCTGCTTCGGGACCCACCGGCGCGGCGAACATGTCGCCCAGCCCCGTGGCCGTGGCGCCCACCAGCACGTACTTGCCGCGAAACGCATCGGGGGGCGTGCGTTTCATGAGCACGTCGATGTACGAATAGGTCGTGAACGTGGGGCCGGACGAGGAGCCCTTGGCGAACGGAATCACGCGCAGCTTGTCACGCTTCCATGCCTCGCCTGCGGCAGGCACGTTCGCGCCGTAGCAGCCGGGGTAGCCGCGCGCCCGCGCGGCGCACTCCATGGCAAGGCTGAAGTGCGGGCGCAATGCGTTTTCAGGCCCCTCGAACAGGTAGAGGCGCCGTGCAACGCCATCGGAATCCACCTGCACATGCACGTGTCCGAGTTGCGCGGCACCTTCGCGGATCACCGGCAATGGCGCGTCGATGGCGGCGACCGTATCGTCGGTGCTGCGGATCACGGGAAGCACCACGCTGCCGTTGCGCGCAATGGCCTGCGACAGGATCAGGTCGTCGCCGGGATAGTCGGCATCGGGTTCGCTGAACAGCACGTCGAGACCGACGGCACGGGGAGATTGGGCGGTGATCTGCTCCAGAAGCTGCGCGTGCAGCGCGCGCCGCCATGGCCAGCGGCCGATGGTTTCGATGCTTCGGTCGTCGATGGCGACGATGACGATGTCGCGATTGGGCTCTGGCGCATGCAGACGGCCACCGGCATCGTGAATCAGATGGTCGACCCGTTCAAGCGCACCGGTCACGCATAGCCAGGTGACCAGGCTGAGCAGCACCACGGCAAGCAATGACCACTCCCGGCGCTGGAGTTGCGCCCGGCCTGTGGCGCGCACGAGGCTCATGCGTTCACAGACGCCAATGCGTCACTTGCGGGTGAGCGGTTCACCATCGGACGAGGTCAGTGGCAGGCCGAAACCGCTCTGGATTTCCGCCGCTGCGCGCACCTGGCGGGCCGTGGAAAAGGGGCTGTCCAGCCCGGTGGAGTTGTCGTGCGTCCTGATGCGCACATAGTAGTTGCCTGGCCTGATGCCCGAGGCGTTCCACACCGGCGTGTCGAGCGTCTCGTCCGCGAGCAGGGTGGCGAAATCTTCGGTGGCCGAAACCTGAAGCCGGTAGATCTGACCGGCCTCGCCGGGCCAGCGCAGGTGCAGGCCGGGCAGATCCTCGGCGCTGTCCATTGCGGACAGGTCGGGTGCCGACGGATCATTCGCCAGCTTGAAGGCCTGAGGCTGCGAGAACGGTCCCTGATCGGGCGAGCCGTTGGATAACTGGCGGATGCTGGCGGCGCGCCACTGGTAGCTGCCGACCGGCAGGCTGGCGAGTTGCGCGCTGCAATCTTCGCTGTCGTTCAGGTCGAGCAACAGTGGTGCATCAAATCCGGCTGCGCTGTCGGCGACCTGGATACGGTACTTTTGCACGCCGCTGACAGGAGTGCACTTGAGCATGCCCGACGTGCGCGAGGTCGTGCCGCCCGGGGCCGGCTGCTGGTAGAGCGGCGGCGGCGGCTGCGTCTTGACCCTGAGCTTGCGCTTGGCGGGCATGCCGGGCAACTGCTGCGCGTCCATGGCACGCGCGACGACGTAGTAGCTGCCGTCGTCCACGATCTTCAACCGTACCTGCCCGGACGGGAAGGTGCCACTGCGCAGGACTTCGTTCATCGATTCGTCGCGCGCCACCTGCACCTGATAGGCGCTTGCCTGCTGCACGGGCTCGATCTGGAAGCTCAGGAAGTTGGAGTCCTCCATCGTCTCCGGAATCCTGGAGAGGTCAGGCGGCGACAGCAGGTTGCGCGTCTGCCCCAACTGGCCTTCGCCGCTGACCGCGATGCCCTGGCCCTCGGTGAGCCTGGCCACATTTTTCCGGTCGCTGCCGCCCTGCACCGACACCTTGCCATGCGTGACCGTGGACAGCGCGTCGCCGCCCTCGGTGAGCGAGACGTCGAAGGTCGTGCCGCGCACGCTGGTCGTTGCGCGCGGCGTGCGCACCTCGAACTTGCGCGAGGGATCGGGCTCGGTGCCGACCGTGGCGTTCACGGCGCCCTTGTGCATCTCCAGTACCGATTGCAAGCTGCCGGCGCGGCCCGTGCGGCGCAACTGTTTGAGGCGCACATCGGAATTCGCCTGGATCCGGATCAAGCTGCCATCGGCGAGCTTGACCGTGACGAACGAGTCGGGCGCGACCTTGATCTCCGCGCCTTCGGTGAGCTTTTGCCCTGGCTTCAACTCGGTGTGTTCCGCACCGGGTTTGGTTGCGACGCTGGCCTGTCCCTCGACGAAGCTCACTTCCGCAGTTTGCAGCGACAGGAGCCTGACAGGAATGCGAAGAACCGCGCCCGGGCGAAGGCGTCTGGGATCGACTACCTGGTTGTATTGTTGGAGTTCGGGCCAGAGCTTGTAGTCACCGTAGTACTCGGTCGCCAGCCGCTCGAGCGTATCGCCTTGCCGGATGCGGTGCTCGAAATGTCCTTCGGGACTGGCGAGTGCCAACACGGGAAGGGCCGTGACAATGATTGCCACAGCCCTGACGACCCACAAATTTGGCGGCGAACGACTCAGAAAATGAATCACAGTACTTCCTCCCGGACAATTGTCATTGTTCCAGCCTCCACTCTTTGGCTTGCGCTGGTGACCCTATCCTACAGAGCGTATGGATCCGTGGCGGAAATGAGCTCTGGATTACGTAGAAATCAAAGTGTCATCACTTTTAGGCTTGACGGCTTCGAAACGATAACCCATGCCGTATACGGCTGTCACGATAAAACCATTGTCAGGCCTCAAGTCGAGCTGACTGCGAAGGCGGGAAATGTGCGTATCGAGCGAACGTGAAATCACGTCGCTGGTCTGCCCCAGATGATTTCGCGCAAATGGTCGCGTGACAACAAGCGGCCCATGTTCTGGAACAGGAATAGCGCCAGATCGTATTCGCGGTTCTTGAGTTCGACGGGCTTGCCGTCCATTTCAAGGGTGCGGGTCTCGGGCAGAAAACGGTAGCGGCCAAATTCCAGCACTTCGTTGACGGCGGCGGGATAGGCGCGGCGCAGCAGGGCACCAACGCGTGCCGTGAGTTCGCCCACGCGCTCCGGCTTGACCATGAAGTCGTCCGCGCCGCAGTCAAGTCCTTCGACAATGTCGCGCTCTTCCTGGCGACTGGTCACGAACAGGATCGGCAGATCCAGGCCGACATGCTTGCGCACCCAGCGCACCACTTCGGGACCCGAGGTGTCGGGCAGGTGCCAGTCGACAAGCAGCAGGTCAAAGGTATCGCGCCGCATGTCCTTCATGAGGGCGGTGCCGGTTTGATACGTGTGGCACGAGTGCCCATGTCGGTTATGGCACGCTTGAACAGCTCGAGCTGCAGTGCGTCATCATCCAGAGCCACAATACGCATGGAAATCCTTGCAGGGAATGCATTGGGAAAAAAAGTTCAACGGAGTATAGAAACCAGACTGCGACGATGCACATCCATGGTCCCCAATTAACACTTGTTAACTGGAACTGTCGCAACCATGAATCGTAATTGATGTACGTTGGTTGTCTTTCCGCTTAGTTCCCGCCGATGCAAGTCTTTCAAGAGCACTTCGTGCGGATTCGCAAGCGTTCCTGAATCGCTTGCTACTTATTGCCGGTAGTTGATCAGGCAGCGTTGCGCAATGCGTCAAGCGCGGCTTGCACGTCGGCTGAGACCACGCCCTCCACTGGCGTCAGATGCGCGGCCAGAGCGCTGAGCGCATCGGCATCCTTTTGCAATTGGCCGATGACCTGGCCGGCTTCCTTGGGTGCCGTGAACCCGGTGCTCTGCAGCAGCAAGGTACCGTCGGCGGCGACCAGCTTGAAATAGAACCTGCCGTCGGCCTCGCGATATTGCTTGAAGCTCGGCAGCGCGGCCCTGGTGTCCTTGGCCACCTTCTTGTGGCCCTGCGGCTCGCGCAGACTGCGCAGGCCCACGGCGCCGCGCAGCGTCTGCACGAACGCGTGCGCCTTCTCGCGTGCGCGCCGCTCGCCGATCTCGAGCGCGGCTTCCACCTTCTCGGGGTGCGCCATCAGATCGTCGTAGCGCGCGCGCATCGGCGAGACTTCGGCGTCGATGCACTCGAACAGCGACTCCTTGGCTTCGCCCCAGGAAATGCCTGCGGCGAACGACTTGCGCATGGCCTCGGTCTGCTCGGGCGTGGCAAATGCCTGATAGAGCTGAAACAGCGCGGAGCCTTCGACCTCCTTGGGTTCGCCGGGGGCGCGCGAGTCGGTCACGATGCTGCCCACGAGTTTTCTGAGCTGATCGCGCGGCGTGAACAGCGGGATCGTGTTGTCGTAGCTCTTGCTCATCTTGCGACCGTCGAGGCCGGCGATGGTCGCAACGCTCTCCTCGATGACCGCGTCGGGCAGCGTGAAGTGGTCGCCGTAGAGATGGTTGAAGCTCGACGCGATGTCGCGCGTCATCTCGATGTGCTGGATCTGGTCGCGACCCACGGGCACCTTGTTGGCGTTGAAGATCAGAATGTCGGCCGCCATCAGCACGGGATACATGAACAGGCCTGCGGTCACGCCGTCGTCGATGTCGCGACCGGCTTCCACGTTCTTGTCCTGCGATGCCTTGTAGGCGTGTGCACGATTGAGCACGCCCTTGCCGGTCACGCAGGTGAGCAGCCAGGTCAGCTCGGTCACTTCGGGCACGGCGGACTGCCGGTAGAACGTCACGTGTTCGGGGTCGAGTCCGGCGGCCAGCCAGCTTGCGGCGATCTCAAGGGTCGAGCGGTGCACGCGTTCCGGGTCGTGCGCCTTGATGAGTGCATGGTAGTCGGCGAGAAAGTAGAAGCTCTCGACTCCGGCGGTCCTGCTCGCGCGAATGGCGGGGCGGATCATGCCGGCGTAGTTGCCAAGATGCGGAGTGCCGGAAGGAGTGATGCCGGAGAGAAAGCGAATAGCGGACATGGAGGTGACGGAATGAAATATCGAAAATTCTGAACGGACTCGCGCGAAACCGGAAACTGAAACCTCAGCCCAGGAACAGGGCGCGCAACGGCGTCATCAGCACGTTGATGATGCTGTATCCGACCGACATCAGCGGTCGCAGCCACAGCGAACTGACCATGCCCATGACGACGAGACCCATGACGATGAAGAAGCCATAGGGCTCGATGCGCGCCACCCACTGCGCCTGCTTCCAGGGCAGCAGGCCGACGAGCACGCGGCCTCCGTCAAGCGGCGGCAGCGGAAACAGGTTGAACGCCCACATCACCAGATTCACCATCACACCGGCCTTGGCCATGGACAGGAAGAAGCGTTCGTCGACCTCGAAACCCATCAGCAGGATGAGTACCAGAGCCCAGAGAATCGCCATGATGAAATTGGTCAGCGGCCCGCGAGCGCCACCCAGATCATGTCGCGCTTGGGATTGCGCAGGTTGGCGAAGTTCACCGGCACGGGCTTGGCGTAGCCGAACAAAAAGGCCCCGAAGTGGCGACATACAGCAGCATCGGCATCAGGATGGTGCCGATCGGATCGATGTGCTTGAGCGGGTTGAGGGTGATGCGTCCCTGCATCAGCGCGGTGTTGTCGCCAAAGTGCCTGGCAACATAACCGTGCGCGGCTTCATGCACCGTGATGGCGAAAAGCACCGGCAGGGCATAGATCAGAATGGTTTGGATGAGATTGGATGCGTCCACAGCGACATTGTGTCAGACCCGGGCCCGAGGGCGGTGCTGCGCGCTACAAACCCAGAACCGACAGCGGGCCGCGCCCTTCACGCACGACGATGGCTTCGTTGCCGTTTTCCATGGGCGTGAGATCGACCACCGTCGTGGGTTGCAGCGGGCAGGGACCGGCATCGACCACACCGTCCAGCAGTTTCTCGAAGCGCTCGCGAATTTCCTCGGGATCATTCAGGGGTTCGGTCTCGCCCGGCGGAATGAAGGTGGATGCGAGCAGCGGCGCGCCCATCATCTCCAGCAGCAACTGCGTGCCCTTGCGATCCGGAACGCGCAGGCCGATGGTCTTGCGTTGCGGATGGCTCACGCGGCGCGGCACTTCCTTGGTGGCGTCGAGGATGAAGGTGTAGGGCCCGGGCGTGGCCTGCTTGAGCAGGCGGTACTGGCGGTTGTCCACGCGCGCATAGCTTGCGAGTTCCGAGAGGTCGCGGCAGAGCAGCGCGAGATGGTGCTTTTCGTCGATCTGGCGAATGCGGCGCAGCCGCTCGACCGCCTTGCTGTCGTCGAGCTGGCAGACGAGCGCGTAGCTCGAATCCGTGGGAATGGCCATCACGCCGCCGCCCTGCAGGATCGCGACGGCCTGCTTGAGCAGGCGTGGCTGCGGATTGTCCGGGTGAATCTCGAAATACTGCGCCATGGAAGAGTCGGTTTCTGTGTCTTTGTGGTGGGGTGGCGAGGGATCGCGCGGATCAGGCGGCGCGGCGCTGGATGCGGTCTTCGATCACCGACCAGACCGGTGTGAGTGCTGCCGGAAGCGGCGGCAGCGTGCCCAGATCGGTGTGCGATTCATCGGGGCTGTGAAAGTCGCTGCCGCGCGACGCGGCCAGGCCAAATTCGAGCGCCATGTCGGTATAGGTCCGGTACTCCGACGGCGTGTGGCTGCCGGTGACCACTTCCACGCCCCACCGCCATGCTTCTTGAATTCGGAAAACAGCGCGAATTCTTCGTTGGCCGTGAAACGGTAGCGCGCGGGATGCGCGATCACCGCCATGCCGCCGGCCTCGCGGATCCAGCGCACGGCGTTGGCCAGCGACGCCCAACGGTGCGGCACAAAGCCCGGATGGCCTTCGGTGAGAAAACGGCGAAACACTTCGGAGGTGTCCCGGCACGCGCCGATCTCGACCAGATAGCGCGCGAAGTGCGTGCGCGAAATCAGTTCGGGATTGCCGACGTACTTGAGCGCGCCTTGATACGCGCCGTGAATGCCCACTTCTTCGAGCTGCCGTGAGATTTCCTGCGCCCGCGCGCCGCGACCGCCACGGGTGAGCGCGAGACCGTGTTTTAGCTGCTCATCGTCCGCATCGAAACCCAGACCCACGATGTGCACGGTGTTGTCGGCAAAGGTGACCGAGATCTCGGTGCCGGTGAGGTAGTCCATGCCCTGCGCATGCGCTGCGGCGCGCGCACGCTGCTGCCCGCCGACTTCGTCGTGGTCGGTAAGCGACCAGAGCTGCACGCCGTTGCCGCTCGCCCGTTCGGCGAGCGCTTCGGGAGTCAGGGTGCCATCGGACACCACGGAATGACAGTGCAGATCGGCGTTGAGTTGGGATGGTTGAATGGGATCGGACACGTGTCCCATTTTATGGGTGACGCGTCCGATATGCACTGCCGCGCCGTTCCAAGGCCGGAGATTGAGAGGTTATTTTTGCAAGCAGACGTTGTCGGCCCTGCGGTGCCGACGGCCAGCGTCTCAGGGCGAACCCTGCTCGGCCCAACCCTCGACGAGAAACTGCACCTTGCGCTCGCCGCGCCACTCATTCACGTCGAGCCGGAATGCCAGCATGGCGCGCGCGGGCAGCGGGTCGGTGTGGCCGAACCAGATGGCATCGACCGGTTGCCCCTGGTGCAGCAGCTTGATCGACAGGTGGTTCTTCGCTTCGCCGACCAGGCGCTGGCTCACGATCACCACCTCTTCGCTGAAGGTCGGCGGCGCAAAGCCCTGGCCCAGACCTCGCGGTGCAGCACGTCGACGAGTTCCGCGCGGCAGTATTCGGGCGCGAGCGGGCCGTCGGTTTCGAGCTTGCGCGTGAGCGTGGCGGCATCGAGCCACTCCTGCGCGACCTGCGCAAAACCGGTCTCGAATTCGTCGAAGAATTCCTCGGCCACGGTGCAGCCTGCGGCCATGGCGTGACCGCCGAACTTGAGCAGCACGCCGGGATGCCGCTTGGCCACCAGATCGAGCGCATCGCGCAGATGGAATCCGGGAATGCTGCGGCCCGAGCCCTTGAGTTCATGCTCCTTGCCGGGCGCGCTACTGGCCGCGAACACGAAGGTCGGGCGATGCAGCTTGTCCTTGAGGCGCGAGGCGACGATGCCCACCACGCCCTCATGGAAATCGGGGTCGAACACGCTGATGGCCGGTGGCGGCTCCTCGCCTTCATCGAACAGCGTCTCGGCCATGAGCATGGCCTGTTCGCGCATGCCGCCTTCGAGTTCGCGGCGTTCGCGGTTGATCGCATCGAGCTGGCCCGCCAGATCGGCGGCGCGCTGCGGATCGTCGGTGAGCAGGCATTCGATGCCGAGCGTCATGTCGGCAAGACGTCCCGCCGCATTGATGCGCGGGCCGAGCCCGAAGCCGAAATCGAAGGTGGTGGCTTCCTCGGGCTTGCGGCCCGTGACCTTGAACAGCGCGGCCACGCCCGCCGGCATCTGCCCCGAACGGATGCGCTTCAAGCCCTGCGCGACGAGGCGGCGGTTGTTGCTGTCGAGCTTGACCACGTCGGCGACGGTGCCCAGCGCCACCAGGGGCAGCAGCGACTCCAGACGCGGCTGCGTGGCCTTGTCGAACACACCGCGTTCGCGCAGCTCGGTGCGCAGCGCCATCAGCACATAGAACATCACGCCGACGCCAGCGGTGCACTTGCTCTCGAAGCCACATTCCGGATGGTTGGGATTGACGATGGCGTCCGCGTCGGGCAGTTGCGGGCCGGGCAGGTGGTGGTCGGTGACCAGCACCGAGAGCCCGAGGGCCTTGGCGGTCGCCACGCCCTCGACGCTGGCGATGCCGTTGTCCACCGTGATCAGCAGATCGGCCTGGCGTTCGTGCACGCGGCGCGAGATCGGCGGTGTGAGGCCGTATCCATCGACCACGCGATCAGGCACCAGATAGTCCACGTGCCTGGCGCCGAGCAGACGCAGACCACGCACACCGACCGCGCACGCGGTCGCGCCATCGCAGTCGTAGTCAGCCACGATGATCATGCGCCGGTCTGCGGCGATGGCGTCGGCGAGCAGCACGGCCGCCTCGCGCACACCGCGCAGGCCCGAGGGCGGCAGCAGCCGCGCCAGCGCATCGTCGAGTTCGTCCTTGGTGGACACGCCGCGCGCGGCGTAGAGCCTTGCCAGCAGCGGATGCACGCCCGCCTGTTCCAGCGCCCACACGGCGCGCGGCGGGATGTCTCTGGCGATGATTTTCATAGTTGGTTCTGCAAATCCTGAAAGCGCGGCGGCTTCGCGAAAATTCCCTTGAGCTTCTGGCCGAAGCTGCGCTCCTGCACGTCGTACTGCAAGGCATTGCACTCGCCGCACAGCGTGAGCCGCGCCTTGCCGCCGGCAGCGACCTGGCGTTCGATGTCGGCCACCGCACCCGCGTCGAGTTCGCGCCATTGCGCGACCCATCGCTGCCAGTCCTCGCGCAGGGCCGCGTCGCGCAGGCCCCGGGGCGTCAGCGGGACGACAGCCGCGCCCAGCGGCTGGCCCAGGCGACCGGCACCGTGCACCCAAAAGGTGTTGATCGGGGAAGCCCCTGCTCGGCGCGCGCGTCGTTGAGCGGGTGGGTGTAGAGCAGCATCTGCATCTCGCTTTGCAGCCGGTGGATGCGGCGCGTGTGCGCGGCGTTTTCGGCGAGCGGCATAAAGGCGCGCACGTCGCGCTGGATCACCCGGTCAAGCGATGCAGCGGCCACGCCCTCGAATATCTCACCCGACGCGATCCAGCGCGTGGGCTCGTCGTAGGTCAGCTCGATGCCGTCATCGGCAAACCACGGCGCGAGAATCTCGAGCAGCGCATGGGATGCGGTCGGCGTGAGCTGCAGATCGGCCGGGTCGAGCATCGTCACATGGTCGGTGCTGACATGCCATTGGCAGGGCGTGATGTAGGCCCAGGCTCTGGACGAATCATCGTGCGGCCCGCTGCGGCCATGCTGCCATGCGGCCCAGGGAGTCACGCCGTTCTTCGCGTCGGGCAGGCCCACGGCGCGCGCCAGGGCTCTTTCATGGGGCGGGGAAAAATCGGTTTCCTCGCCGCTGTCGGTGGCGGTGAGCGTCAGGCGCGACAGCAGGCGATCCAGATGCGGCAGCGGCAGTTCCTTGAGCACCTGCTGGCAGCCTGCCGAAGGGCTCGCCGCGAAGGGAATAAGTAAATGGGGGACGTCCGACATAGGGGCTATTGTCCGGGATGACACAATCCATACGCTCAAGCGGGCCGGATTTCGTGTATTCCACGGGAGGAGCCGGTCTGCGTCACGATCAGAAACACCATGCAAATCCCTTACGAACTGGCCCTGGGCTGGCGATACACCCGGGCTGGCCGGGCCACGCGCCGCAATGGCTTCATCTCCTTCATCTCGGGCGTGTCGATGCTCGGAATCGCGCTCGGGGTGGCGGCGCTCATCATTGTGCTGAGCGTGATGAACGGCTTTCAGAAAGAAGTGCGCGATCGCATGTTGAGCGTGGTCTCGCACATCGAAATCTTTGCGCCGCGCGGTGCCGCGCTGCCGGACATGCCGCTCACCTTGCGCGAAGCGCGCCAGAACCCCAACGTGGTCGGCGCGGCACCGTTCGTCGCGGCGCAGGCGCTGCTGGGACGCGGCGAAGACATGAAGGGTGCGCTGGTGCGCGGCATCGATCCTGCGCTTGAAGGCGAGGTCACCGATCTGGCCGCCAAAAACGTCGCGGGCCTGAAGGTGCTGGTGCCGGGCGAGTTCAACGTGGTGCTGGGCAGCGAGCTGGCTCAGCAGATGGGCGTGCTTCCCGGCGATCTGGTGACGGTGATCGCGCCTTCGGGACAGATCACGCCAGCGGGTGTGGTGCCGCGACTCAAGCAGATGAAGGTGGCGGGCACGTTCAACTCCGGCCACTACGAATATGACTCGACGCTGGTGCTGATGCACCACGTCGATGCCGAGAAATTCTTTCGCCTCGAAGGCCCGACCGGCATTCGCCTGAAACTGCGCGACCTGCACGAGGCACCCGAGGTGGCGCTGCAACTGGTGCACTCGCTGTCCGGCAATCTGCTGATCCGTGACTGGACGCAGCAGAACAAGACCTGGTTCGCGGCGGTGCAGGTCGAAAAGCGAATGATGTTCATCATCCTGACGCTGATCGTCGCGGTGGCCGCGTTCAATCTCGTGTCCACGCTGGTGATGACGGTGACCGACAAGCGCGCCGACATCGCGATCTTGCGCACGCTCGGCGCGAGCCCGAAAAGCATCATGGGCATCTTCGTCGTGCAGGGTGCGATGGTCGGCGTGATCGGCACGCTCGCGGGGCTGGTGCTCGGGCTGGTGATCGCATTCAACATCGACGTCATCGTGCCGGCCATCGAGAAGGTGCTGCACACCACGTTTCTGCCCAAGGACATCTACCTGATCAGCAGCATGCCGAGCGAGCCGCAGTACAGCGACATCATGCCGATTGCCGTCATCTCGTTGATCCTGGCCTTTGTTGCCACCCTGTATCCGAGCTGGCGCGCCAGCCGTGTGAACCCTGCCGAGGCGCTGCGCTATGAGTGATGTGAGTAACGAAACCAGGCACGCAAAAGTGGTGCTGCGCGCGCGCGGGCTGACCAAGCGATTCGAAGAGGGGCGGCTCGACGTGACCGTGCTGCACGGCGTCGATCTCGAGGTCTATGCGGGCGAGACGCTGGCCATCGTCGGCTCGTCGGGTTCCGGCAAGAGCACCTTGCTGCACCTATTGGGCGGCCTTGATTCGCCGACCACGGGCAGCGTTGAACTCATGGGGCAGGACCTGGGGCGGCTGTCCGCCGAAAAGCAGGGCCGTCTGCGCAACGAGCATCTGGGTTTCATCTACCAGTTCCACCACCTGTTGCCCGAATTCAGCGCGCGTGACAACGTGGCCATGCCGCTGCGCATTCGTCGCTGGGACATGGAGCGCTGCCTCGCGAGCGCCGATGCGATGCTGAACTCCGTAGGACTTGCGCAACGCGTGCACCACCGTCCCGCCGAGCTCTCGGGCGGCGAGCGTCAGCGTGTCGCGATTGCGCGCGCGCTGGTCACCGCGCCGGCCTGCGTGCTGGCCGACGAGCCCACGGGCAATCTGGATCGCACGACGGCGGATGCGGTGTTTGCGCTGATGATGCAGTTGGCGCGCGAGCGCGGAACCGCATTCGTGATGGTGACCCACGATGAGTCGCTGGCGGCGCGCTGCGACCGGGTGCTGCGCCTCGTTGCCGGAAACCTCTGAGCCGTGCGGCGCGGCGTTCGTTCAAACTCTCGGCTGCTCGTGGGTTGCGCAATGGATGCCGCCGCCGATGCTGCCGAGATCGTCGACGTTCAACATGACGATTTCGCGCCCCGGATACAGATCGGCCAGCATGCGTTTGGCCTGCCGGTCCGCGGCCTTGTCGCCGAATTCGGCGGCGATCACCGCGCCGTTGCACACGTAGTAATTGACATACGAGGCGACGAAATCCGGCGTTTCCACGCGCGGCGCCTTGGGCTCGGGTAGCACGAACAGTTCCAGCTTGCGGCCCTTGGCATCGGTCGCATTCGCGAGAATGTCGCGCGTCTCGAAGGCCGAGACCGACCACGGATCGTCGGGGTCGATCTCGCTGCCCATCTGGATCAGCACCTTGCCGGGCTTCACGAAACGGGCCAGCGCATCAATGTGGTAGTCGGTGATGTCGGCGCCCTTGATGCCCGGTGCCCAGATGACTTTTCGAGCGCCCATGGTCTGCAGCAGTTTCGACTCCACATCCGCCTTGCTGCCACGATTTCTGTTCGGGTTGATGAAGCTGCTTTCGTGCGCGATGAGCGTGCCGTGACCGTCGGTCTCCACACCTCCGGCCTCGCCGACCAGCCCCGCATTGAAAACCGGAATTCCCAGCCGGCTCGCGACCTTCGCCGCCACCTTGCCATCGTTGGCGTGCACCTGCTTGTTGCCCCAGCCATTGAAGTTGAACTGGGTCACGGCGAGCCCGCCCTTTCCATTCACGACAAACGACGGGCCGGAATCACGGCACCACAGGTCGTCGGTGGCAACGTCCCACACGTTCACCTTGCGAGACACCAGCTTCTCGATACGGCGTCGGTGTTCGGCACCGGCCAGCATGACGACCGGCTCGAATTCGGCAATCGCATTGGCGATGTCGGCAATGGTCTGCTGAAGATCCGCGAGAAAGGCCGCATCGCTGTGAACCCGGCGGCTGTTGGGCCACTGCATGAAGGTCCGCTCATGCGGCAGGGCCTCGTCGGGATACCAGTAGTCTGCGGCACGTGCCGTGGTGCGCGCTCGCTCGGCCATTGCGGCGGGAAGCAAGGCACTGGTGGCGGTGCCGGCGGCACATTGGACGATGGAGCGGCGAGTCAGCATGCGCTTGCCTTTTTAGGGGTGTTGTGGTGGCCAGGAAGAGGGCACGGAGCGGCGCCAGGCGAACTCCTGCCGGATGATGATACTTTGAGCGCAGCGAATTCGGCGCTCAGGCCCTACATGACCCGCCCGTACCACCACAGCGAAAGCGTCGCGGCGAGAATGATGAACAGCGCGCCTGCCAGCGACAGCAGCGAGGCGATTTCGGTCTCGCGCTTTTCCAGCGTGAGCCGCGAGTGCAGGGTCTCATAGACCTTGAGCAGGTCCTGCGCGGTGGCCGCATGGAAGTATTCGGCCTTGGTGACCTTGGCAACGGTCTTGAGCGTTTCCTCGTCCAGCCGCACGCGCATCGACCAGCCCTCGAACTCGATCACCGTGCCTTCGGGTGTGCCAACGCCCACGGTATAGACGCGCACGCCGCGGTCTGCGGCCCATTGCGCGGCGAGCATCGGATCGACGCCGGTGTTGCGCTGACCATCCGAGAGCATGACGATGGCGGCGGAGTTGAACGAGCCGGGTTCGACCGGTGCGGGCGGTGCGCGGCGCGCATCGTTGTTCATGGCCTCGTCGATGCTGCGCGTGTGCATGCCATCGCGACCGGACAGCGCCGCGAGATCGATGCCGCTGCCGGGGAAGATCGCCGCCAGCGCCATCAGGATGCCGTTGCCGGTGGCGGTGCCGCGCTGCAACTGGAATGAATCGATGGCGGCGTTCAGGTCCTCGTGATTCTGTGTCGGCAACTGCGCGATCTGCGCCGTGCCTGCAAACGCCACGACCGAAACGCGCACGTTGCGCGGCAGCGCGGCGATGAAGGCCTTGGCCGCGTTCTGGGCGGCGACGAGGCGATTGGGCTCGACGTCGGTGGCGCGCATGCTGCCCGAGACATCCATCGCGAGCACGATGGTCTGCTTGTCCGAAGGCAGGCTGAGCTTGGCCAGCGGCCGCGCGGCCGCCAGCAGCAGCGCCGCCAGGCCGATGAAACACAGCAGCGGTGGAATGTGGCGGCGCATGCGCTGGCCGACGCCCATGGCTTCGCGCACCAGCGACAGTGCCGGGTAGTCGAGCGCGGTGGTGCGCCGCCGCCGCTGGGCCAGCCAGTAGACGAGCACCAACAGCGGCAGGAGCAGCAGCAGCCAGAGCATGCCGGGCCAGAGAAATGCCATGTTGCCTGTGCTCCTTTCTTTCTTGGCTGCAATGCAATCAGTGCCGCGAATTCGCGAGTCGTGCGGGCTGCGCGGAACGCAATCCGCGCAGCGCGAGAAAGCGCATCATGCTGTCCAGCAGATCATCATCGGTCGCCAGTTCCAGCGTGTCGACTCCGGCCCGCGCGAGGTTGGCGCGCAACTGCTCCTCGCGCTCAGCCGCAAGGCGCGCGTAGCGTTTGCGAAAGCCGCTGCTGCGCGTGTCCACGTGCAGGCGCTCGCCGGTTTCGGGGTCGCGCATCCAGACGAGACCGATGTCGGGCAGCGCCAGTTCGAGCGGATCGAGCAGGCGCACGGCGACCACGTCGTGGCGCTGCGCGAGTTGCGCGAGCGGCCTTTCCCAGCCCGGATCGCTCATGAAATCAGAGACCAGAAATACCGTGGAGCGACGCCGCAGCAATCCCTGCGCGGACTCCAGCAAATGGTGCAACTGCGTCGTGCCCTGAGCCGTTTTTTCAGCAGGCCTTTGCCGCGCTGCGTTGTTGCCCATCAGCAGGTGAAGCAGTTGCAGCACATGGGCGCGGCTGCTGCGCGCGGGCAGGGTCCTGTCGCGCCCCGCACCGGCATGCAGCACGGCACCCACACGATTGCCGCGGCGCGTGAACAGCCGCGCCAGCACGCCCACGAAGCCCGTGAGCTGATCGCGCTTGCTGTGGCCGGGCGGACCAAAATCGACCGACGGGCTCAGATCGAGCAGAAACCACGCGGTCAGTTCGCGGTCTTCCGTGAACACCCGCACGTGCGGCGTGGAAAGGCGCGCGGTCACGTTCCAGTCGATGTGGCGCACATCATCATGCGTCTGGTATTCGCGCAGGTCGGCCAGATCGATTCCCGCGCCGCGCATCAGGGTGCGATAGTCGCCCTGCAGCAAACCATCGAGCCGCCTGAGCACGCGCCATTCCAGCCGTTGCAGCAGCCGCTCGGCGGTCTGCGTGATGGCGGGCGCGGTGATGAGGGCGCCGCTTGTTGTTTCAGGCACGGCGGGCCTCCTTGCCGGTGATGTCGGCCGAACGCGCGGGCGCGGGCAGACGCACCATGATCTGGTCGATCAGCGAATCCACCTGCTGCGCGTCGGCCATGGCTTCATATGACAGCGTGATGCGGTGGCGCAGCACGTCATGGGCGAGTTCCTTGATGTCTTCAAGCAGCACGTAGCTGCGCCCGCGCATCAGTGCAAGCGCCTGCGCGCCCTCGGCCAGCGCAATCGTCGCGCGCGGGCTGGCACCACAGGCAATGGCACCGGAGAGGTCCTTGAGGCCGTAGACACCGGGATTGCGCGTCGCCGCAACCATGCGCACCGCGTATTGGAGCAACGACGGATCGACGTAGACCTCGCGCGTGACGCGCTGCAGCTCGGCGAGTTGCGCGGTGCTGGCAACCGCCTGCACCGCCACGGCGGGGGCCAGCGCGCGCTCTGCGATCACGAACTCTTCGTCTTCGGTCGGATAGCCGATCAGCACCTTCATCATGAAGCGGTCCACCTGCGCCTCGGGCAGCGCGTAAGTGCCCTCGGTTTCAATGGGGTTCTGTGTTGCGAGCACGAGAAACGGTTCGGCCACGCGGTGCGTCTCGCCCGCAATCGTCACCTGGCGTTCCTGCATCACCTCGAGCAGCGCGCTTTGCACCTTGGCGGGCGCGCGGTTGATTTCGTCGGCCAGCAACAGGTTCGTGAAAACCGGCCCGAGCGTGGTGCTGAATTCGCCCGTGCGCTGGTTGTACATGCGCGTGCCGATCAGGTCGGCGGGCACGAGGTCGGGCGTGAACTGGATGCGCCGGAAGTGTCCATTGATGGTGCCCGCCAGCGTCTTCACGGTCAGCGTCTTGGCGAGACCCGGAACGCCTTCGACCAGCAGATGGCCCTGCGCGAGGATGGCGACCATCACGCGTTCGAGAAAGCGATCCTGCCCGACGACCACACGCTTGATTTCATAGAGGATCTGCTCCATCAGCACGGCGGTGGGCTGGGACTGGGGGCTGCCGGTGTACTCGATCATGTGCGTCCTCTTTTTTGCGCGCGGTGGTGACGGGTCGCCAAGTCAGAAAGGCGGTGATCCGATGGCCTTGGCCGCGTTTTCGATGGGCACGGCAAAGCCGATGCCAAGCGAGGTTCGCGATGCGGTCGGATTCAGAATGGCGGTGACGATGCCTATGACCTCGCCATCCATGGTGACCAGCGGCCCGCCGGAATTGCCGGGATTGGCGGGCGCATCGAACTGGATCAGATTGCGCAGCACCTGCTTGCCCTCGGGTGACTGGAATTCGCGTTTGAAACCCGAAATGACGCCCGCCGAAACCGACGGCCCGATACCGAACGGAAAGCCCACGGCCACGACCTGATCGCCCGCATTCAGCCCCTCGGTGGAGCGCATCGCCGCGGCCTGCAGGTCGTCGGGCGGCTCGCTGGCCTTGAGCACCGCAAGATCGTTTTCGACCTGCACGTTGACCACCACCGCATTGGACGTGGAGCCGTCCGCGAACTGCACCTCGATGCGGCGCGAGCCGTTGACCACGTGCAGATTGGTGAGGATGATTCCGGTGTCGATCACGACCACCCCCGTGCCTTCGCCGCGCTCGACCTCGGTGCCGCGTTTGGTGCGCGTGTATCCCACGACATGCACGACCGAGGGCGCAATCTTCGCGGCCGCACGCGCGGTGGGCGACGGCAGGGTCTGCGTCGCGAGCGTGTGCAGCACGGCTGCGTCGATGTCCTTTTGCGTGAGTTGCTGCGGCGCGCGATTTTTCTGCTCATGCCCCCAGTAGCCGAGAACGCCCGCGTTCAGCGCCAGCACGAATATCAACAGCGGCCAGATGTGTCGTGGCACGCGACCCGCAGCGGGCGCTGGCGCGTCTGCGGCCTCGGAGGAAGTCGCGTGCGCCTTATCCGTCACGCTTTCGGCGCTCTGCGGCGGCGTGTCCCCGGCGGAGAGGACAGGGTCGCGACGTGAACGGCTGTAACGGGCGATCCGGGGCATGCTTCACCTTCGGCGGCGGCGTCCCGATGCGCATGTCGCGCGGGGCGCTCTTCCTTCAATCAAAGCGGTTGTGGCGGATTTGTCAACGAAGTCGGAATCACAGTAGCACGGATTGTCGCGTGCTGCACAGCGAATTGGATTTCGTCTTACAGGGAATTGACCAATGTTTCCAGCCCTCACATCGGCGGTTTCGGCGATCTGCGGACGGGTTCTGCGGCATCATCGCCAATATGCAGCCTGCTTTTGATTTTTCCCGTCCGTATTGGGTGGACACCCATTGCCATCTCGACGAGTTCGTCGCGCACGGCGGCCAGGCCCATGCCGATGCGATGCGCGAGGACGCACGGCGCGCGGGCGTGGCGCATTGCGTGATTCCGGCGGTTGAACGCAGCAACTGGAGCGTGTGCCGCGACCTCGCGCACCGCTGGGGCGACAGCTACGCGCTTGGCATTCATCCGCTGTTCACGCCCGATGCGCGCGAAGCCGATATCGCGGAACTTGGGCGCGCGCTGGCCGAGGGGCAGGGCGATCCGCGTCTGGTGGCCGTCGGCGAGATCGGACTCGACTATTTCGTGCCCGGGCTCGACTCCGGGCGGCAGGAGCATTTCTACCGCGAGCAGTTGCAACTGGCGCGGCGTTTCGGGTTGCCGGTGATCGTGCACGTGCGGCGCTCGGCGGACCGGTTGCTCAAGCATCTGCGTGAATTGCCTGTGGTCGGCGGTATCGCCCACGCCTTCAACGGCAGCCTTCAGCAGGCCAGGGTCTTCATCGACATGGGTTTCAAGCTCGGCTTCGGCGGCGCACTGACGTTCGAGCGGGCGCTGCAATTGCGGCGGCTTGCCGAGCAATTGCCCGTGGAGGCGCTGGTGCTCGAAACCGACTCACCCGACATCCCGCCGCACTGGCTCTACGTGACCGCGCAGCAGCGCGAAGCCGGCGTGCCGCAGGCGCGCAACACGCCCGCCGAACTGCCACGGATCGCCGAGGTCCTCGCGGGACTTCGCGGACTGGATGCGCGCGAACTGGCGCGTGTCAGCGTTGCCAATGCGGTCGCGGCGCTGCCAAAGCTCGCTCCGTTCGTTGCCCAGGGAACCGAAGCATGGCCGAAGAATCCCCGTTGATCGGCCTGCCGCCCATCGTCGGCGCGCAGACCCGCGTGCTGGTGCTTGGCAGTTTTCCGGGCGTGGCGTCGCTGCGCGCATCCCAGTACTACGGACACCCGCAGAACCATTTCTGGAAGATTCTCGCGGCCCTCTGGCCGGCACAGGCCCTGCCTTCGCGCGAGGACTACGCGGCGCGCTGCCAATGGCTGCTCGAGCGCGGACTCGGCATCTGGGACGTGTATGCGGCCTGCGAACGCGAGGGCAGTCTTGATTCCAACATCTGCAACGCGCGTGTGAACGATTTTGCTGCGTTGCAAAAACAGCTCCCGCGACTCGCCGCCATCGCCCACAATGGAGGCGAGAGCTTCCGGCACGCAAAGGCGGTGCGCGGCAGCATGGCTTTACACGACAATGACAGAATCGAATCGCTGCGTTTGCCGTCCACAAGTCCCGCCAACGCGTCGTGGAGCTTCGACAAAAAACTGAATGCCTGGCGCGATGCGCTGGCACCCTACGGATTGGTGTGAAGAGTTGACTACCCGAAAGAAACAACAGGCCGCTGCGCTGGAACTGCCCGAAGTGAGCATCTCCGATGACGGTGACGTGCGCTATCTGCATCTGGGCACGCCCTGGATTCAGGGCTCGATGAAGATGGCGGCGCCGTTCGAGATCGAACTGGAATACGTGCAGCGCATGATGGCCTGGCTGCTGTTCATCGAACCGGAACGCGTGTCCGCCGCCACGCCATGCAACTGGGCCTGGGCGCGGGCGCGATCACCAAGTTCTGCGTGAAGAAGCTGCGCATGAAATCCACGGTCATCGAACTCAACCCGCAGGTCATCAGCGTCTGCCGTTCGTGGTTCAAGCTGCCGCCCGATGGTCCGAAGCTCGAAGTCGTGCTCGGCGATGCCGCCGTGGAAATCCGCGACGAGAAATGGCTGGGCATGATCGATGCGCTGGCCGTTGATCTGTATGACCATGATGCAGCCGCGCCGGTGCTCGACAGTGCCGAGTTCTATAAGGATTGCCGCGCGCTGCTGAGCGATGATGGCGTGCTCACCGTGAATCTGTTCGGCCGTTCATCGAGCTACGAAAGCAGCGTGGCCAAGCTTGCCGAGGCATTTGGAGACGATGCGCTCTGGGCCTTCAAACCCACGCGCGAGGGCAATACCATTGTGCTCGCGCAGCGCACTCCCACGCGCCCGACGCGTGCCGACCTGATGGCGCGCGCCGAGGACGTGAAGACCCGCTGGGACCTGCCCGCGCCCAAGTGGCTGCGGGTGTTCAAGCCGGTCAAGACCGAACGCTCGGCCACATGACAAAAAATAACGAAGGGAACCAACGCATCATGAGCACGTCACGCGCCACTTCTTCTTCGACATCTTCCCCGCCGCAACCCGCGCGTCGGCGCGCGCATCATGGACCGCTGGACTGGCGCACGGTCGTGGAGTGGCTGCGCAGTGAAGGCGTGATCGATGCCGAGGTGGCGGATCGCACCATCGAGCGCTGCTCGCGCGCTGAAAGCGTGCAGCATCCGCTGGTGCGCCTGGCGAGCGTGGGCATGGTGCGCGCCGTCGACGGCAAGCCGCTCGACACCTACATGCTGACCGAATACGTGGCGCAGCACAGCGGCCTGGCCTATCTGCGCATCGATCCGCTCAAGGTCGATGTGGGTCGCGTGTCCGAGGCCATGAGCGCGAGCTACGCCGAGCGCCACAAGATATTGCCGGTGCAGGCGTCGCCCAAGGAAATCGTGGTTGCCACGGCCGAGCCTTTCGTGACCGACTGGGTGGGCGAGGTCGAACGCCAGTCACGGCGCACCGTGACGCGCGTGATGGCCAATCCCGAGGACATCAAGCGCTATACCGCCGAGTTCTTTGCGCTCGCCAAATCCGTCTGGCAGGCGCAGAAGTCGGGTGGCAGCTCCGTGGGCAGCAGCTTCGAGCAACTCGTGGAACTGGGCAAGGCCAACAAGCAGCTCGATGCCAACGATCAGGGCGTGGTGCGCGTGGTGGATTGGCTCTGGCAATACGCGTTCGACCAGCGCGCGAGCGACATACACCTGGAGCCGCGCCGCGAGCAGGGCGTGATCCGCTTTCGCATCGACGGTGTGCTGCACGTGGTCTATCAGATGCCGATGAGCGTGCTCAACGCCATGGTCGCGCGCGTGAAGCTGCTCGGGCGCATGGACGTGGTCGAAAAGCGCCGCCCGCAGGACGGCCGCATCAAGACCCGCAATCCCGGCGGCGACGAAGTCGAAATGCGTTTGTCTACCTTGCCGACCGCGTTCGGCGAGAAGATGGTGATGCGTATCTTTGACCCCGACAACACCGTCAAGGATCTGAGTGCCCTGGGCTTTCCGCCGCACGACGCCGTGCGCTGGGAGACGCTGGTGCGGCGCCCGCACGGCATCATTCTGGTGACCGGGCCGACCGGTTCGGGCAAGACGACGACGCTGTATTCGACGCTCAAGCGGATTGCGACCGAAGAGGTGAACGTCAGCACCGTCGAGGACCCGATCGAAATGATCGAGGCCTCGTTCAACCAGACGCAGGTGCAGTCGCAGCTCGACTTCAATTTTGCCGAAGGCCTGCGTGCGCTGATGCGTCAGGACCCCGACATCATCATGGTCGGCGAAATCCGCGATCTCGAAACCGCAGACATGGCGGTGCAGGCGGCGCTCACGGGCCACCTGGTGTTCTCGACGCTGCACACCAACGACGCTCCGAGCGCGATTTCACGCTTGATGGAGCTGGGCGTCGCGCCATATCTGATCAACGCCACCTTGCTCGGCGTGCTCGCGCAGCGCCTGGTGCGCACGCTCTGCAAGGTCTGCAAGAAGCCCGACGAAACCGCATCGCCCGAGGCGCTGGCCGAGGTCATCAGACCGTGGAAATTCAATGGCGAGTACCGGGCCTATCAACCGGTGGGCTGTCTTGAATGCCGCATGACCGGCTTCCGTGGCCGCATGGGGCTGTATGAATTGCTCACCGTGAGCGAGGACATGCGCAACCTCGTGAATCAATCGCCTTCGATGGACAACATTCGGCGGCAAGGGGTCAAGGATGGGATGCGGCCTTTGCGGCTGGCGGGGCCATGCGGGCGGCTGAGGGGTGACTACGATGGATGAGGTGATCGCGGCTACGCCGCCGTTGGAGAGCTGAATTTTTTTGTTCCTTTGGTGCGTGGCATTTTCTTTGTGTGTTGGCGGGTTTTGAGGGAGCTGGCCGGGATTGCGCCCGGCGGCGCAGTACCTTTTTGTCTTGCCAAAAAGGCACCAAAAAGCGCTTTGAATACCTGCGGCAGAACTCGCTTCGTTCCTTCGTCACTTCGCTCGGACAACCGCCGCAAGTCAGCTGGAAAGAGGTGCGCTCGGCACTTTGCTTCGCTCGTGCCGGGGTTGAGTTGCGTGGAGGCGTATGCGCCCGCTATTGCACGAGCGCAGCGACGTGCCGACTCCCGCCCTCTGACCACGCCTGGGGCGAGGCGGTTGTGCGGTGGCTGTTGCGTCAAGTGACGCAACAGCTTCAACAACTGACTCGCTGTGCTTGTTCGAACGGAGCGCCTTGGCGCGCAGTGAGTTGCACAGCGCACCGCATGACCGTCTCGCCCCAGGTCGCCCCTCGCAACGCGAGGGGTCGTGGGCAGCGGGCTCAACTTTCTTTGATTACTTTCTTTTTTGACAAAAGAAAGTAATTCGCCCGCCGGGGCGAGACCCGGCCAGCAAAACCCAGCTTCCCATAGCGCCGTGCACAGCAAGCCATGCGGGTTTACACCAGCAGAAAAACGTGCTGCCACCACGTCCCCAACCCCCTTGTCTCTTAGGGAAAACTTGTACCCGCCGGTAGGTGGAATCCACATCGCTTTCGATGGACGTGCGCCTGACAATCCGGCGGTCGTTATCCTTTTCTTGGGAGACTTGTTTGTGAAAATAAAGAGTCAGAAAGATTTCTTTGCCGGTCTGATGTTCCTGCTGATCGGGGGTGGTTTCGCCTGGGGCGCCACGACCTACACCGTGGGTTCTGGTGCGCGCATGGGCCCGGGCTACTTTCCGCTGTTGCTGGGCATCATTCTTGCCGTCATTGGCGCGATCATCATGTTCAAGGCCACCGTGGTCGAGACCGAAGGTGGCGATCCGATCGGCAAGTGGGCATGGAAGCAGATGTTCTTCATCATCGGTGCCAACCTGATCTTTGGTCTGCTGCTCGCTGGCTTGCCATCGCTCGGCATTCCTGCGATGGGTCTGATCATCGCGATCTACGGCCTGACGTTCATGGCCAGTCTGGCGGGAAGCACCTTCAGCTTCAAGGAAGTGTTCCTTCTTGCCACTGTGCTCGCCGCTGGCAGCTATGCGGCTTTCGTGTGGGCGCTGAACCTGCAATTCCCCGTGTGGCCTAGCTTCATCGCAGGTTGATTGGAGAGACTGGACCATGGAACTTATTGAACACTTGTCGATGGGCTTTGGCGTAGCCTTCACGTTTCAGAACCTGATTTACTGCTTTGTCGGCTGTCTGCTGGGTACCCTGATCGGCGTGTTGCCTGGCGTGGGCCCTGTGGCCACCATCGCGATGCTGCTGCCCGCAACCTACGCGCTGCCCCCGTGGCCGCGCTGATCATGTTGGCCGGTATTTATTACGGCGCGCAATACGGTGGTTCGACCACCGCCATTCTGGTGAATCTGCCAGGCGAATCGTCTTCGGTGGTGACCGTGATCGACGGCTACCAGATGGCTCGCAAGGGACGCGCAGGACCGGCGCTGGCTGCTGCCGGTATCGGTTCGTTCTTCGCGGGTTGCGTGGGTACGCTGATTCTGGCTGCCTTCGCGCCTCCGCTGACCGAAGTGGCGTTCAAGTTCGGCCCTGCCGAATACTTCTCGCTGATGGTGCTGGGCCTGATCGGTGCCGTGGTGCTGGCTTCGGGTTCGCTGCTCAAGGCCGTTGGCATGATCGTGCTGGGCCTGCTCCTCGGGCTGGTGGGTACCGACGTGAACTCGGGTGTGGCCCGCTACTCGTTCGACATTCCTGAACTGACCGACGGCATCAACTTCGTCGTGATCGCCATGGGTGTGTTCGGCTACGGCGAAATCATTGCCAACCTGTCGAAATCCGACGATGAGCGCGAAGTGTTCACCGCCAAGGTGCAAGGCCTGTTCCCGACGAAGGAAGACTTCAAGCGCATGCTGCCTGCGATGATCCGTGGTACGGCTCTGGGTTCCGCGCTCGGTATCCTGCCCGGTGGCGGCGCGCTGCTGTCCGCGTTCGCTGCTTACACCATCGAGAAGAAGACCAAGCTCAAGCCCGGTGAAGTGCCGTTCGGCCAGGGCAATATCCGTGGCGTAGCCGCTCCCGAGTCCGCCAACAACGCCGGTTCGCAGACCTCGTTCATTCCGCTGCTGACGCTCGGTATTCCACCGAACGCCGTGATGGCGCTGATGGTGGGTGCGATGACGATCCACAACATCCAGCCTGGTCCACAGGTGATGACGAGCAACCCGGAACTCTTCTGGGGTCTGATCGCTTCGATGTGGATCGGTAACGCCATGCTGGTCATTCTGAATCTGCCGCTGATCGGCATGTGGATCAAACTGCTGACCGTGCCTTACCGCTGGCTGTTCCCGTCCATCGTGCTGTTCTGCGCGATTGGCGTGTACTCCACCAACAACAACACGTTCGACGTGTGGCTTGTGGGTATCTTTGGTTTCATCGGCTACATGTTCTACAAGCTCGGTGTGGAGCCCGCACCGCTGCTGCTGGGCTTCATCCTGGGCCCGATGATGGAAGAAAACCTGCGCCGTGCGCTGCTGCTCTCGCGTGGTGACTGGAGCGTGTTCGTCACGCGTCCGATCTCCGCCGGTCTGCTGGCGGCCGCGCTGCTGCTGCTGATCATCGTGCTGCTGCCCGCAGTGAGCAAGAAGCGCGAGGAAGCCTTCGTGGAAGAGTAGTGACGGATGGTGGTGGATGCAGGTTGTTGATTACGCAATAAATCAATCAGTCAATCACACCGCAACGCAACACCGGAATAAAAACCCCCGCATCGAAAGGTGCGGGGGTTTTTCTATTTCGCAGAGACGGCAGTTGCCAGGAACCTGCCTGCACATCGCCCGGTCAGCGAGCGACGGCATTGTGTGACCATGCCCGGCGTGTACCGGCAATTCAAATGACATCGCCAGTCTTAACCCGCCATGTGCTCCGGTGCGCGCTGCCCGAAGCAGTGAGTGCAGCACCACGTAAGCGTCATGAAAAAGGGCGACGGTGAAATCACACCGTCGCCCTGGATCCTTGGAAAAGCTGATGACGCGTTGTGCGCTACTTGCTTCGCTTCACTCTGAGCAGTTCATCGAGAATCAGGCAGATCGCACCGATGGTGATCGCGCTGTCCGCAATATTGAATGCAGGGAAGTGCCGGCCACCCAGATGGAAATCGAGAAAATCCACCACGTAGCCGTGTTGCAGGCGATCCACCACGTTGCCGATCGCGCCGCCGAGAATGCTGGACAGCGAGAACGCGAACAGCTTCTGGCCCGGATGCGCGCGCAACTGCCAGATGATGAAGATGGCCGCCGCAAGGCCGATGCCGGTGAACACCCAGCGCTGCCAGCCGCCCGCGTTCGCGAGGAAGCTGAAGGCGGCGCCGGTGTTGTGTGCACGAACGATGTTGAAAAAGCTCGTGATGTAGGTGGCGTCGCCCAGCTTGTAGTAGCCGAGGATCAACACCTTCGTGAACTGGTCTGCAAGAAAGATCACCACGGCCCAAGCGAGCCAGGGCCAGATGCTTGCTTTGTTGCCGGAGCTGGAGCCGCGCGCCATGTTCAGACGAACGCCCGGTTTTCACCGGCGCCGTAGAGGTTGCTCACGCAACGGCCGCACAGCGTTGGGTGTTCGCTGTTGCTGCCCACGTCGCTCTGGTAGTGCCAGCAGCGATCACACTTGGTGTCGGGCGAGGGCCTCACCCGGACGCCGAGCGCATCGCCTGCCTTGAGTTCGACCTTGGAGACGATCAGCGCAAACTTGAGATCGGCGCCGAGCGAAGCCAGCAACGCGTGGTCTTCAGCAGCGGCCGTGAGCACGATCTCGGCCTGCAGTGACGAGCCCAACGCGCCGCTTGCGCGCACGGTCTCGATTTCCTTGTTCACCACGTCGCGGATGGCGCGGATGCGCTCCCACTTCGCGCTCATCGCCTCGTCGCCCGCGGGGATGGTGCCGTAGGTTTCGAGGAAGATGGTCTCGGAACTGCCGAACAGCTTCCACGCCTCTTCGGCGGTGAACGACAGGAACGGCGCCATCCAGCGCAGCATCGCATGCGTGATCTGGTGCAGCGCGGTCTGCGCGCTGCGGCGCGCGTGGCTGTTCTCGGCCGTGGTGTAGAGGCGGTCCTTGAGCACGTCGAGGTAAAAACCTCCGAGGTCTTCCGAACAGTACAACTGCACCTTGGCGACCACCGGGTGGAATTCGTACACCTTGTAGTGCGCGAGGATTTCCTGCTGCAGCGCGGCCGCGCGGGTCAGCGCGTAGCGGTCGATCTCGAGCAGGTCGTCGAATGGCACGGCATGCGTGGCGGCATCGAAGTCGCTCACGTTGGCCAGCAGGAAACGCAGCGTGTTGCGGATGCGGCGATACGAATCGACCACGCGGGCGAGGATCTTGTCGTCGATGGCGAGGTCGCCCGAATAATCGGTCGAAGCGCACCACAGGCGGATGATTTCCGCGCCGAGCTTGCCGCTCACTTCCTGCGGCGAAACTGTGTTGCCGAGCGACTTGCTCATCTTCTTGCCCTGGCCGTCCACGGTGAAGCCGTGCGTGAGCAGGCCCTTGTACGGCGCGCGGCCATAGATGGCGGAGGCGAGCAGCAGCGACGAATGGAACCAGCCGCGATGCTGGTCGTGGCCTTCGAGGTACAGATCGGCCTCTGGCCCCACGTCGTGGTGCATGGTGTGGTGCGTGCCGCGCATCACATGCCAGAAGGTCGAGCCGGAATCGAACCAGACTTCGAGGATGTCGGTGCTCTTGGTGTATTCGGCGGCTTCCTTTTCGCCGAGGATTTCCTCGGCCGTCACGCGGCTCCAGGCCTCGATGCCGCCTTGCTCGACGATGCCGACGGCCTGGTCGAGGATTTCCATGGTGCGCGGATGCAGTTCGCCCGAATCCTTGTGCAGGAAGAACGGGATCGGCACGCCCCAGCTACGCTGGCGCGAGATGCACCAGTCGGGACGATGGGCGATCATGTCGCGCAATCGCGTGCGGCCGTTTTCCGGGTAGAAACCGGTGTGGTCGATGGCTTCGAGCGCGATCTGGCGCAGCGTTTTCTCGGGCTTGTCGCCGACTTTGGTGAACACGCCTTCGCCTTCATCCATGCGGATGAACCACTGCGCTGCGGCGCGGTAGATCACCGGCGTCTTGTGGCGCCAGCAATGCGGATAGCTGTGGGTGATGACCGTGGTGTTCAGCAGTCGGCCGGCCTTGTCCAGCGCCTCGAGAATCACCGGCACGGCCTTCCAGATATGCAGGCCGCCGAACAGCGGGAAGTCCGCCGCGTAGGTGCCGTTGCCCTGCACGGGATTGAGGATCTCGTCGAGCTTCATGCCATGCGCGATGCAGGAGTTGAAGTCGTCGAGACCATAGGCGGGCGCGGAGTGAACAATACCCGTGCCATCGGTGGCCGTCGCGTAGTCGGCCAGATACACCGGCGACAGGCGCTTGTAGCCCGCATCGACGTCGTAGAGCGGATGCTCGAACTCCAGCGCATCGAGCTTGCTGCCCTGCGCCAACGCGAGCACCTTGCCGTCGAGGCCCCAGCGCTTCATGGTGTCCTCGACCAGCGTCTCGGCGACGATCAGCAGACCGCGCTCGGTATCGACCAGCGCGTAGTTCAGCTCGGGGTTCAGGTTCAGCGCCTGATTGGCGGGGATGGTCCACGCGGTGGTGGTCCAGATGACGATGAACGCATCCTTGTTGAGCGCGGGCAGGCCGAATGCGGCGGCCAGGCGCGCCGGGTCGTGCGCCTTGAACATCACGTCGAGCGTGTTGCTCTTCTTGTCCTGGTATTCGATCTCGAACTCGGCTAGTGACGAGCCGCAGTCAAAGCACCAGTACACGGGCTTGAGACCACGGTAGACGAAACCGCGCTCCATCACGCGTTTCAAGGCGCGCAGCTCGCCCGCCTCGTTCGCGTAGTTCATGGTCTTGTATGGATTTTCCCAGTCGCCGATCACGCCGAGGCGCTCGAAATCGACCATCTGCTGAGCGATCTGCTCGGTCGCGAAGGCGCGGCTTTTGGCCTGCATCTCGTCGCGCGGCAGATTGCGCCCGTGCAGCTTCTCGATGGCGTTCTCGATGGGCAGGCCGTGGCAATCCCAGCCCGGCACGTAGAGCGCGTCAAAGCCTTCGAGCTGGCGGCTCTTGGTGATCATGTCCTTCAGGATCTTGTTGACCGCGTGGCCGATGTGAAGCTGGCCGTTGGCATATGGCGGGCCGTCGTGCAGGATGAACTTGGGCGCGCCGCAACGGGCATCGCGCAGTTTCTTGTAGACACCTTCGTCCTGCCATTGCTTGACCCAGCCCGGCTCGCGCTTGGGCAGATCGCCGCGCATCGGGAAGGGGGTATCGGGCAGGTTCAGGGTCTTGCGGTAGTCCGTTTTGTCGGACGCGGTCGTGGCTTGCTGTTTATCGGACATGGGCTGGAATCTTCAAGAAAGCATGCAGGCTCCGTGGCGGGAACGGAGCCTGGAATACGAGGATACGGCGGGACGGTGACGGCGTGAGCGTCAAATTCGGTCGCGTGTGGTCTGACGCCGGGTTTCGGCATGCGTGGAAGCCGCAAAGAACGCGCGCGCATCATCGCAATCCTTGGCGATGCCAGCGGTCAGGGCGGCGAGGCTGTCGTACTTCAGCTCGTCGTGCAGTTTGTGCAGGAGTTCCACACGGACGATTTTACCGTATGCCCCTTCGGCCCGAGATGGGCGGGCCATTCGAGGCAATGCGTCTCCAGAAGCACGCGTCCGCCGTTCACGTCATCGGGATCGACCGATGGACGCACGCCAAGGTTGGCCACGCCGGGCAACGAATGGTCCGCGAGACCATGGACCGCGACGGCAAAAATGCCGCTGGCCGCGGGTTTCCAGTGCTTGAAACGCAGGTTGAGCGTGCGAAATCCGTCCTGATCGGGGCCGATGGCGGCAGATGTGCCCAGTTGACGACCGAGCTTGCGCCCATGCACCACATGGCCCGAGATGGAATAGGGACGACCGAGCAGGCGTGCAGCCTCGACCAGATCGGCCTTGGCGAGCGCGTCGCGCACGGCCGAACTCGACACGCGCAGCCCGTGCACCTCATAGCTGTTCATGCGAGCGACGTCGAAGCCGCGTTCGCGACCGGCGGCGTCAAGCATCGCGTAGTCGCCCGCGCGCTTTGCGCCGAAGCGGAAATCGTCGCCCACCAGCACGTAGCGCGCACCCAGACCTTTCTGGATGACGTCTTCGATGAACGCCGTCGGCGACTGGCTCGCCAGCCGCTCGTTGAACGGCAGCACGATGGTCTGCTGCACCCCGCATTCGGCCAGCTCGCAGAGCTTGTCGCGCAAGGTGCCGATGCGCGCGGGCGCTAGCTCGGGCTTGTTCAGCCGACCCGCGAAATAGTCGCGCGGATGGGGCTCGAACGTGAGCACGCAACTGACCACGCCGCGCTGGCGGGCCTCGTTGTTGAGCAGAGCCAGCATGGCCTGGTGCCCGCGATGCACGCCATCGAAATTGCCGATGGTCAGGGCACACGCGTCGGCAACACCAGGGTGATGCAGGCCTCGGAAGATTTTCATCGTTTCACTTTTCTTTTGATAGCGTTTGGTGACCACGCAGAGGCCAAAAGACGCCATTTCGTCACGAAAAGAGTATATTGTGTGTCAGTCGGCTGCCGCCAAGGGATCTTCCGCGCGAATCGATCGTCCAAGCCCGCGATCCCTGGCCGGTCCGGCACTTGTTATCTGCGTTCCGAATCTTGTTTTTCAACGGTACAGGAGGCGTGTGGTGAAGGTGTTGAAGCTCTCGGCCCAGGGTTTGCCGCAATCGTGGGTGTCGCTCGAACAGGCGGTGACCCACTACGCGGCCGGTGAAGTGCGCTGGGAACTCGGCGCGCAGGTGGCACTGTTTCGCGGCGGCCACAATGCGGTCACGGGCGAGCAGTCGCAGATCACCGTCAGCAGCATCATCGGCACCAAGGGCGTTCCGGCCATCGACCCGTTCGATCTCAAGCCCACGCTCTCCAACAGCAAGCTGTTCCTTCGCGACCGCAACGTCTGCGCCTACTGCGGCGGACATTTCCACGAAGACGTGCTGACGCGCGAGCACATTGTGCCGTTTGCACGCAATGGCCAGGACCACTGGATGAACGTGGTCACCGCCTGCCGCCCCTGCAACCACCGCAAGGGCCCGCGCACGCCCGAGCAGGCGCACATGCCGTTGCTCTATACGCCCTATGTGCCAAGCCTCTGGGAAGACTTCATCCTGCGCAATCGCCGGATTCTCGCGGACCAGATGGAATTTCTGATGGCGCACGTGCCGAAGTCGTCGCGCCTGCTGGTCAATTAGGACACAGCGCGCCTCAGTAGGTTTCGAGATGCAGGCGGCCCTGCTGCTTAAAGCGTGCCGCGCTGCTCTCCCAATCCATGCCGGCCTGAACCATCACGTCGCGCAGCGCCAGCACCACGCCTTCCTCCATGCTCTTGAGGCCGCAGACATAGATGTGCGTGTGCTCGTCGCGCAGCAGCTCGACGAGATCGGTCGCGCGCTCGCGGATCACGTCCTGCACATAGCGTCTGGGTTGTCCCGCCACGCGCGAGAACGCGAAATTGTTGTCGATGAAATCCTTGGGCAGGTTCTGTAGCGGGCCGAAGTAAGGCAGCTCCTGCGGGGTGCGTGCGCCAAAGAACAACATCAGCTTGCCACCGTCAAACTTGCCGCTCTTGCGCAAGCGGCGACGCCACTCGGTCATCGCGCGCATCGGAGCACTGCCGGTGCCGGTGCAGATCATCACGATGTGCGAGCGCGGATGGTTGGGCATCAGGAACGAATGCCCGAACGGGCCGATCACCTGCACCGTGTCGCCCACCCGCAGATCGCACAGGTAGTTGCTGGCCACGCCGCGCACCGGCTTGCCGTCGTGATCCTGGGTGACGCGCTTCACGGTCAGCGCGAGATTGTTGTAGCCGGGACGTTCGCCGTTGCGCGCGCTGGCGACGGAGTATTGGCGCGCCATGTGCGGCCTGCCGCTCGCATCGACACCCGGCGCGATGACCCCGATGGACTGGCCTTCCAGCACCGGGAAGGGCATGGCACCGAAGTCGAGCACGATATGGTGCGTCTCGTTGTCAAAGCCCGCTTCGGTGCAATTGAGATTGCCGGCCACGGTCGCCGTGACGGGGTTTTTCGGGCCATGCAGGTTGGTGTAGGCGTGCGCCGCGGACCACGGCGGAACGCTTGCGCCATAGGCCGCAGCGCGGAACACTTCGTCGGCGCTGGCGGCGCTGCTCACCACCGCCGCCGCAATCACGGCCTTGGCCTGGCTCAGGTCTTCTTCCTCCTCGGCATGCCCGGTCCCCGCATCGCCCTGCTGCGCGGCCTGTGCAAGCTGGTCCGCGGAAAGCTCATCGGGCAGCACCTCCCAGCCGTATTGCTGGGCGAGCGTGTAGGGTTCTGTTGCGGGCATCTTGCGCCAGTTGTCGATGGCTCCCGTGGGGCAGGGCGAGATGCAGTCCATGCAGCCATTGCACTTGTCGGCCATGACCACGTAGTTGGTGTCGTCATGCGTGATGGCATCGATGGGGCAGGTGGCCTCGCAGGTGTTGCAGCGAATGCAGATTTCGGGATCGATCAGATGCTGGTTCAGGATGCCGTTGGCGATCAGCGTGGTGCTTGTCATCTTGCTCGTCTCCTTGCGGCGGCTGGAGCGCCGCGCTCGTGCATTCGTGGCCGGTCAGTTGAACTTCACGTAGTCAAAATCGACCGGTTGCCGGTTGATGCCCATGACCGGTGGCGCAATCCAGCCGGCGAACTTGCCGGGCTCAAGGCATTGCTTCATCAGCGATGCGACGAACACACGGTCGTCGTCGGTGGGCAGCCATTCGTTCCTGCGTGACGCCCATTCCTGCTGTGTCACGGGACGGCCATCTGGGCTGATGAGCACACCCGCGAGTGCGCCGATCTGGCGATTGAACGCCTTGTGCGGAACGATCAGGCGAAAGTCGATGCCGGCCTTTTCCATGACCTTGTTCCAGCGCGCGACGCCCGCGTTCGAGTCCTTGATGTAGTCGTCGCGCAGCACCTCGTTGAGCGCATTGAGCATCGCAACCTCCTTCTGCTGGAGCTTGCCGTCGACGACTTCGAGCACCTGGTAGGTCTGGTCGTGCAATGCGTGATCGTCCGTGCGCTTGCCCTCTTCATAGCGCCCCTTGAGGCCCGAGCTGTAGAACGTGGCGGCGTTGCTCGACTGGTCGGCGCCGAACAGGTCGATGGTCACGCTGTAGTGGAAGTTGAGGTAGCGCTGGATCGTGGGCAGATCGATCACGCCGGCCGCCCGCAGCTTGTTCACCTCATCGGTCCTGAGTTCGTTCATCACCTGGCAGGTGCGTTGCAGCACGCGCGAGACCCCGGACTCGCCGACGAACATGTGGTGCGCTTCTTCGGTCAGCATGAACCTGGTCGTGCGTGCCAGCGGATCGAAGGCGCTCTCGGCCAGCGCGGCGAGCTGGAATTTCCCGTCACGGTCGGTGAAATAGGTGAACATGAAGAACGCCAGCCAGTCGGGCGTCTTCTCGTTGAAAGCGCCCAGAATGCGTGGGTTGTTTTCGTCGCCCGATTGGCGTTCGAGCAGCGCCTCGGCCTCTTCGCGGCCATCGCGCCCGAAGTACTTGTGCAGCAGGTAGACCATGGCCCACAGGTGGCGGCCTTCCTCGACGTTCACCTGAAACAGGTTGCGCAGGTCGTAGAGCGACGGGGCCGTCAGGCCGAGATGGCGTTGCTGCTCCACCGATGCGGGCTCGGTGTCGCCCTGCGTGACGATGATGCGCCGCAGGTTGGCGCGGTGTTCTCCGGGCACTTCCTGCCATGCGCGCTCGCCCTTGTGATCGCCAAAATGGATGCTGCGATCCTGCTCCGCCGGGTTGAGGAACACGCCCCAGCGGTAGTCGCGCATCTTCACGTAGCCGAACTGCGCCCAGCCCTGGGGATCGACGCTGACGGCGGTGCGCAGGTAGACGTCGTAGTGGGTCGAGCCCTCGGGCCCACGTCGTCCCACCAGCGGATGAAATTCGGCTGCCAGCTCTCGAGTGCACGCTGCAGGGTGCGGTCGCCGCTCAGGTCCACGTTGTTGGGGATCTTGACGTTGTAGTCGATCGTGCTCATCTCTCTTGCCTCCTTGAAAAATGGATGGATTGCTGCGAGTCAGACGCGGTTGAAATCGAACCCGGCCTTCTGCCCGAGCCGTAGAGCTTGAGTGCGCCCTTTTCGCCGACGGCGTTGGGGCGGATGAAAATCCAGTTCTGCCATGCCGAGAGGCGCCCGAAGATGCGCGTGAGCATGTTTTCCTTGCCGTTGAAACGCAGATTGGCTTCAAGACCGGTGAGCGCATCGGAAGACATGGCCGCGCGTTCTTCGATGGCGATGCGGATTTCGTCTTCCCAGTCGATGTCGTCAAGTGCCGCGGTCACGAGGCCGAGCGCTGCGGCCTCATCGCCCGACAACGGCTTGCCGCTTGCCAAACGCATGGCTTCGAGCGGCGCGGCCTCTTCGTAGAAGCGGCGTTGCAGGCGACTTTGGCCGTTGACCAGCGGCAGCAGGCCGAAGTTGAATTCGTCGAGCTGCATCCTGGGTTCGCGGTCGCTCTCGTCCGGCAGCACCAGCATGTAGGCGCGGTCCGCCGCAAATGCGAATTCGGCGAGCATGCCGACGAAGCAGGAACCCGGCTCGACCAGCGCGAACAGCGAGCGCGAGGACACGTCGATGCGCGCGAACGTGCGGCGCAGCAGTCCGATGGTCTCGGCCACAAGCCAGTGGTCCCGATGCGCAAGCAGGCTGGCATCGGCTGCGAGCACGGCGGCCGCATCACCTTCGGTTTTGAGCAACCAGGTGCCGATGTCCAGTTCGTTGGTGCGCAGGTGCAAGATGGCGTCGTCCAACTCGCGGCCCATGGCGAGCGGCCACCATGCAGCGCCGGCCCGTTCGATGGCCTCGATGCCCTGCGGCTGTTCGCCCTGTGGCGCCTTCACGGTGATGCTGGCGGTGCGCTTGTCGCGATCGATCTCGACATCCACGTGGCGATAGCGCAGGCTGTCTGCGTCCTGCTCGCGCTCGACGCGCGTGAGCTGGATGCCTTGCGCCTTGGTGGGGCGCTGGCTTGTTTCTGCGAGCCTGTCGGCGCGCTGCTTCACGGTGTCGGCAAACTGCGCGGGCTTGGCAATGGCGTCCACCAGCCGCCAGTCCAGCGCGCGTTGCCCGCGCACGCCTTCGACGCTGGTGCAGAAGATGTCGGCCAGATCGTTGCGCACGTGACGCTTGTCGGTCACGCGCGTCAGGCCGCCGGTGCCGGGCAGCACGCCGAGCAGCGGCACTTCGGGGAGCGAGACCGACGAGGAGCGGTCGTCGATCAGCACGATGTCATCGCAGGCAAGCGCGAGTTCATAGCCGCCACCAGCACACGCCCCGTTCACCGCCGCGACGAACTTGATGCCGTTGTGCCGCGAGCTGTCTTCCATGCCATTGCGGGTCTCGTTGGTGAACTTGCAGAAGTTCACCTTCCATGCATGCGACGAAACGCCCAGCATGAAGATGTTTGCGCCCGAGCAGAAGATGCGCTCCTTGCCGCTGGTGACGATCACCGTGCGCACTTCGGGATGCTCGAAGCGGATGCGGTTGAGCGCGTCGTGCAGTTCGACGTCCACACCCAGGTCGTAGCTGTTGAGCTTGAGCTTGTAGCCGGGACGAATGCCGCCGTCTTCCGCGATGTCGAGCTTCATGCGAGCGGTGTGGCCTTCGACCTCGAAGGACCAGTGGCGGTATCGGGCGGGTTCGGTGCGGTAGTCAACGATGGGTTGCTGAGTCATGGGGCGGCCTCGCTGGATGAAGGATGATGCACGCTGTGTATTGAATATGAGCATTATTATGCATGTTATGGAATTTTCGCATCGCATTCATGTGCATTATTTTGCATATTTCACGGAAAATCGGGTAAATACCTAGGGCATGGTGCCGCCGCCGTGTTTCGACGGGACAAAGAAAAACCGACCTGCTCGAATGGATCGAGCGGTCGGCTTTTTGAGCGGCTCTTGGGAATGTCGACGCGCGATCAACACGCGCCGGTCAACTGCGATCAGGGCGCAATCGGGTGCCTTGCCTTCTGTGCTGCGGCGCGCAGTTCCGCGGCCCGTGCAGTTGTGATGTCGGCATTGGTTCCGCCCATTTGCGCGCGCACATAGTTGGCGAGATCAGCAACGGCCTGATCATCGAGCTCGTTGGCGAACCCGGGCATGCCCGGCAGCAGCGTGGGGCCGGACTCTGCCGCCGTGCGCTTGGGCAGGCCGATGAGGATCGACAGCACCAGATTGCGTCCATCGGCCTGGCGCACGGTGCTGTTGCCCTGTAGCGGCGGCATGGTCAGTTGACGACCCAGTCCCTGCGATCCATGGCAACTGGCGCACAACGCCATGTAGTGGCTCTGGCCGGCCGCGAGTCGGGTGCCGGTGTCGGGTGCAGCGGCGGCGACTGGCTTGGGCGCTGGCGGGCTGTCGCCGAGCAGGAAGCTCACCATGGCCTTGGCGTCGGCATCGCTCAGATACTGCGTGCTGTTGGCAATGACCGGATGCATTTCGTCGAACGCCGTGCCCGAGGGCGAATAGCCGCTGCGCAGAAACTGTTGCAGGTTCGCCGCGCTCCATCCGCGTTCGGCCAACTGCGCGGCGGTGATGTCCGGCGCGGTGAAAAGTCCCAAGGTTGCGCCGGTCAGCCATTTCGACTTGTCCATCGCCCGAGCGCGTTGCGCGGCGTGTGGCACTCGGCGCAATGGCCCATCACGTTGCCAAGATAGCGACCGCGAATCCATTCGGGCTTTGTCCCTGGGATGCGACGGGCAGTTCGTCGCTGCGCAGGAACAGCAACTTCCAGCCGAGCATCAGCACGCGCAGGTTGAATGGGAATGGCATCTCGGGCTTGCGGTTTTCCGTCGCCGCCCTGGGCTGGCTGAACAGATAGCCATAGATCAGGTCGGCGTCTTCGCGCTTCATCAGATGGTAGGAGGCGTAGGGCATGGCCGGGTAGAGCTGCCGTCCGCCCGGTGCCGTGCCGTTGGTGACGGCCCTGTAGAACTCTTCGCTCGTCCAGCGGCCAATGCCGCGATCCGGATCGGCCGTGATGTTGGTGCCATACACCGTGCCAAAGCCGGTATCGAGCGGCACGCCGCCCGCAAAACTCTGACCGTTGGCTGCGGTGTGGCAGGCCATGCAGTCGCCCATGCGCGCGAGGTATTCGCCCTGCTTGATTTGCTGCGGCGTGCGCTGGGCGGTTTGCGGTTCGCGGTCGGGAACGGTGTGGCGGTTGCCCCAGACGGCGGCAATCGCCAGCACGACCAACAGCAGCAGGACCAGCAGCAACAAGTTGCGCCAGCCGTGCCGACGTCTGCGCGGCGTGGGCGGAGGAGATACAGGTGCAGCGCTTGGCGGGTTCATGGCGCTCATCCTTTCGTGGTGTAGCCGGGCGTGTTGAGGATGACATCCTTGACCGCCGAGAAGTAGCGCACATAGCCCGTGCAGCGACACAAGTGCGTGCCGAGCGCGTCGCTGATGGTCTTCTCGACATCGGCGCTGGCAATGGGATTCCTGGCAAGTCGCTCGAGCAGGGCGGTCGCGCCGATGACGAATCCCGGCGTGCAATAGCCGCACTGGAAACTGAAGTGCTCCAGATATTTCTGCTGCACGGGCGCGAGAGGTATCACCTTGCGCGGCGCGCCCGCAGGTGCTGGCGCAGCCGTGCCGGCCGCCGCCGCACCCTTGGCGTTCGCGGCGCGCGCGATGCCTTCGATGGTGCGCACCGATTTGCCGTCGAAATAGTGCGCACCGGTGATGCAGGTACGCATTTCCTTGCTGCCCGATGCGTCGTCCACGAGCACCACGCAGGCTCGGCATTCACCGATGCCGCAGCCCAGGCGCGAGCCGGTGAGGTTCTGGTATTCGTGCAGGAAGGCAATCATCGGCAGGCCCTCGGGCACGTCAACCGGCCCGACGGCCTCGCCGTTGATCGTGAGCTTCAGGGGCGGGTGGTGGGGCTCATGATGACAGCGCCTCCTTGATTTTCTTCGGGGTGAGAGGCAGATCGTAGAAGCGCTTGCCGATGGCCTGGTGCACGCCCGTGACGATGGCGGCAACGATGGGAATCATCACCACTTCGGCGATGCCCTTGGGCGGGTCGGTGTCCGACAGCGGGGCCAGCAGTTCGGCGGTCTGGTTCCACACGGCAACCTCGTGCGCGCGCGGCAGATGGTAGCGGTGAAAGTTCCAGTCGCCATCGCCCGGGCCGCCTTCATACAGAGGCATGGTTTCGTAGAGCGCGTGACCGATACCCATGGCGATGCCGCCTTCGAGCTGGCTCTTTACCAGTTCCGTGACGATGGGCTTGCCGCACTCCATGATGTGGTGGTGGCTCAGCATGCGCACTTCGCCCGTGCCCGTGTGCACGGCGATTTCCGCGAGCGAGCCGTTGGCGCTGTAGTAGGTGACACCGGCGTTGCCGCGTTGCGTGGGCGGATAGAACAGGTTGCCGCGCGCAATCATCTGGTAGTCGCCCGGGGTTGCAGGATGCATCGCATCCTCGGCGGGCATGGCCGCACCCGTGCCGGGCGCGGCGGCGGCGGTGTCCGCAACGCCGGTGGCATCTGCCTTGGCCGTGGCGTCCGAGGCGACGGGCGCGGCCGAAACGTCGGAGGCAACCGGCACGGTCGCGGCGACGTCGCCCTTGCCCTGGCGCACGGCCAGCGCGTCGAGGGGCGGCGCTGCTTTTTGCCAGCGATCTCGAAATCGGCCTCGGCCCATTGCCAGCGGTTGAAGGCGTGGCCGACCGCGCCGGTCACGAGCTTCATGGCATGCGCCATTTTCGCCACGGCCTGCAAAGACAGTGGCTCCATGCCATTCGCGGTGAGCATGCCCCGGACCCAGCGCGCGTCCTCGCGGCGCACGGAATAAGGTGCCATTTGACCGCCGCCGAAACCCTTGCTCCAGATGGCGACGGCGGCGGGCCAGAGTCCATGCTCGAACACCACGCGCGCGGTCTCGCCCGTGGTGTGGCTGAAGAAGTAGGCAGAGTTGCTGGCGCTGCTCGGCGAGACGAATGCCGGCGTCCACAACGGCTTGGCCATGAGGCGGTCCTGGTCGGCCTGCGACATGGTGAAGTTGTCACCCTCGGCCTTGAGCGGCAGTTCGGGCCAATCGACGCGCGCGGTGTGCAGTTCGTCGGCCGCCTTGCCAAACCATTGCACGCAGACCTGCGCCTGCGAGGTACTCATGCCGGTGCCCATTTCGGTGCCCGAGACATAGAGGATCACACGGCCTTCGGGCGTGACTTCGACGCGCGAGAAGTTGGCCTCGCCGCCCGTGCCGAAATCCTTTTGCACGCACGCGAAGCCCACGCCGTAGCGCTCGCCCGGATGTGCCGCTTCGTAGGCCGCCTTGCGCTTGGCGCGCTCGGTCCAGATCGGGTGCTTGCGCGCGCGCTCGATCACCTCGCGCGTGCGGATCGCTCCTGCGGCAATCGCGCCCTGCGTGTTCTTGCCGCCGGTGGGCAGCAGGTTGCGAAGCCGCAGTTCGATGGGATCGAGCTTCAACTCCTGCGCGATCTCGTCCATCATGAGTTCGGTCGCCACCATGCTTTGCAGCGTGCCGTAGCCGCGCGCCGAGCCCGCGTCAAGTGCGCGCGATGCGAGCGCGGTGGACGTGAGATCGTTCTTCGGAAAGTAGTAGATCGACTGCGCAGCAGTGGCCGCCACCAGCGCGACCGACGGCGAGAAGTTGGCGCGCCCGCCGCCGTCGCAGGTCATGTTGGCGTAGAAGGATTGCAGCAGGCCGGTCTGGCGGTTGATCGCGATGGTGTAGTCGATTTCGAACGCGTGGCGCTTCAGCGATGTCTGGAACTGCTCGAATCGATTGTTGGCGATGCGCACCGGCTTGCCGTCCGCGTACAGCGCGCACATCGCGCCGATGAACGGCATCGGCGCATGATCCTTGGAGCCGTAGCCCACGGTGTAGCAGGGGTGCACGAACAGATTCTTGATCGGAAACTTGCTGGCCTTGATCATGTCGGCCGTGCTCTGGGCAACCTCCTGCGGCGACTGTGATGCGATCACCATGTGCAGGCTTTGCGATTCGGGGTCGTACCAGCAGTTGGCGTTGTCGGGTTCGAGCGCTGCGGTGTCGATGGACTGCGTGGCGTAGTGACGCTTCATAACGAGCCAGTCGGCGGGCGGCGTCGCCAGTTCGGCGGCGATCTGCTCGGCAGTGCGCAGGCCGTTGGCGGTGACCAGATCGGCCTCGCTGATCTTCGGCCAGACCAGCGGCTTGCGCTCCTTGGGAAACAGCGTGTTGTCCTTGAGGCTGGAATAGCTGTCGTCGTCGAACGGTGTCGCGCCGCCCATGCGCACGTAGCGGAACACGCCCCAGGGTTCACGCTCGAGCGGGCCGGTCACGTTGCCATAGCGCACGACGTTCGGTGTCGCCAGCAGGCGCTCCTTCGCGAAATGGAATCGCGCGAAGTCGTGATAGATGAGGATTGCCACGGCGTGGCCGAGATACGCGGGCGTCTTGCCCTTGGGTAGCAGCACGTCATCGCCGTAGAACGCGGGGAACGCCACGCCGTCGCGCGCGAGATCCTCGGCGGTGACCACCTTGTCGGGTTTGAGATCGGCGTCGAGCGACGAGAGATCGATGCCCTCGAACAGACGGTCGGCGAGCGTGGCGCGCACGATGAAGGCATGCGACTGTGTCTGCGGCCAGTGCGGCATGTCGCGCGCGCGGATGTCGCGCGCAAACACCTTTTCACCGGTCACCTTGGCATAGCCGTCCATGCGGAACAGCGGTGCCTGCGTGCCGTCCGCGCGCGTCACCGGCGTGATGATGCGCTGCTCGAACAGCGCGGCATAGGCCTTGCTTGCCAGCGGCGCAACGAACACGCTGACTCCGGCAATCGTGACGCCCTGAAGAAAGCCGCGCCGGGACAAGTCGCGGGAGCGTTGATGGGGACTGGCTTCATCCTGAAGCGGCGCGCTGGCGGCTGACGGAGGTGAAGACACCGGTGGCTGGCGGACGTCGCGCATGACCTCGTGCTCCTGTGTTGTCTGTGGTATTCGGAGATCGGGCGACGGTGCAGTGCAGGTTCGGTGGCACCCGCGCCCCGTTCGTGGTCGTTCCACTCTAGGGGCGTGCGAGCGCGTGTTTGTAGGTCAAGCTCGCCTGTTTCGGGGAATCGATCCGCCACGGGCTCCAGGTGGAGCAGGAGGCCGTGGAGGGGCCGCTGCCGCGCGGCGGTGGAGCGAGTCAGGCCGCGACCAGCGACTTCAGTTGGGCGAAGCTCTGCTCGAGTGTCTTGCCGCTGGTATCAAGCACATGATCGGCCTTGGAATAGAACTCGCGCCTGCCATCCAGAATTCGCCGCAGGTCATCCATGGCCTCGGGATTGGCGGCCATCGGGCGGGTGTCTCCCTGCGCGATCACGCGGCTCATGTGTTCTTCGGGCTGCGCCTGCACCCACACGGTGGTGCAGTGCGAGAGCAGTTCGTTGAAGGTGGCGGGGTCCGAGACGATGCCGCCCGGCGTGGCGATGACGACGTCGGCATAGATCTGCACGGTTTCCTCGAGCGCGCGGCGTTCGTAGCGACGGTAACCGCTCACGCCGTAGAGGTCGTAGATCTCGCGCACGCTGCATCCGGCCAGTGTTTCGATCTCGTTGTTGAGTTCGATGAACGGCACGCCCCTATCGTCCGCCAGCATGCGTGAAAGCGTGGACTTGCCCGCGCCGCGCAACCCGATCAGCGCGATGCGCGAATGCCGGTGAAGGTCGCCGCTCGGGGCCGTGCCGAGCAGTTCCCCCGCAGCCACGCGCACGCGGCGCAGTTCGTTTTCGCTCCGGCCTTCGAGCAGCTCGCGAATCAGCAACCATTCGGCGCTGGACGTGGTCACGTCACCGAGCAACTCGGCCATCGAGCATTGCAGCGACTGCGCGATCTGGTGCAGCACCAGGATCGACACGTTGCCGGTGCCGTACTCGAGGTTGGCGAGATGGCGTTCCGAAACCTCGGCGCTCGAAGCAAGCCCACGGCGCGTGAGGCCCCGCCGCGCGCGCAACTCGCGCACGCGTTCACCGAGCGCGTGCAACACCTGATCGCGTTGCTGTGCGCCGTCGCCTGCACCGTCGGGCCCCTCATCACCGGCAGTGCGCTCGGCTTGTAATTGCTCCATAAGACTTCCTGAAAGAAGGCATGAATCATAAACACTGGCTTGATCGACCTTCCATGGCCTCGCGAGGCAAACCCGGTGACGTCGCTTCCAAGGGTTTGTACGAGTCATGCAATATAGTGCTTGACACTGGATTATAACGTGATTAACTTAGTGTTGTGTGCACAATAATGCATGTATTGAGGGTGCAGAACGCCTCATTGAACAAGGAGTTCAGCACGATGAATTTCGACCTGCCTTTCAACTTTGCCGAGCATCTGTTTGCGCTCAATCGCGAGCGCGCCGACAAGCTCGCCTACATCGATGATCGCGGCACGCTCACCTATGGCGAACTGGAGCAACAGGCGCGCCGTCTCGCCAGCGCGTTGATCGCGAACGGCATTCACCGTGAGGAGCGTGTGCTGCTCGCCATGCAGGACATGCGCGAATGGGTGATCAGTTTTCTCGGTGCCATGTATGCCGGCGTGGTGCCGGTGGCGGTGAACACCCTGCTCACGGCCGATGACTACGCGTACATGCTCGAGAACAGCCGCGCACAGGCCATCATCACCAACGGCGCGATGCTGCCGGTGCTGGTCGAGGCGATGCAACGCGCCGACCACGAGGCCCGGCAACTGTGGGTCGCGTATCCGGAAGAGGCCGGGACCTTGCCGCAGGGTGCGCAGCCATTCGAAGCATGGATGGGCGCGCATGCCATGCTCGACAAGCCTGCGCGCACCATGGGCGACGATCCCGGGTTCTGGCTGTACTCGTCGGGCTCGACCGGCAAGCCCAAGGGCACGGTGCACACGCAGGCCAACCCGTACTGGACGGCGGAACTCTACGGCAAGGCGATTCTGAATCTGCAGGAGCGCGACATCTGTTTTTCCGCCGCCAAACTGTTCTTCGCCTATGGGCTCGGCAATGCGTTGAGCTTCCCCCTGAGCGTCGGGGCAACCGTCGTGCTGATGGCCGGGCGACCGACTCCCGACGCCACGTTTGCGCGCTGGATCGAGCACCAGCCGACGGTGTTCTTCGGCGCGCCCACCGGCTTTGCGGGCATGCTCGCGAACGCGGCGCTGCCCGGGCGCGAGCAGGTCAGCCTTCGCATGTGTTCGTCTGCGGGCGAGGCGCTACCCGCTGAAATCGCCCAGCGCTTCAAGGCGCATTTTGGTGCCGACATCGTGGATGGACTCGGCTCCACCGAGATGCTGCACATCTTCCTGTCCAACCGTCCGGACGACATCCGCTACGGCTCGACCGGCAAGCCGGTTCCCGGCTACGAGATCGAGCTGCGCGGCGAGGACGGCCGCCCGGTGGGCGTGGGCGAGATCGGTGAGCTGTACATCAAGGGGCCGAGCACCGCGCTCATGTATTGGAACAACCGCACGAAGTCGCGCGACACCTTTCGCGGCGAGTGGCTCAAAAGCGGCGACAAATACAGTTGCGACGCCGACGGTTACTACACCTACGCGGGCCGCAGCGACGACATGCTCAAGGTCAGCGGCATCTATGTCTCGCCCTTCGAGGTCGAGGCCACGCTGATGCAGCATCCGGCGGTGCTCGAAGTGGCGGTGGTCGGCAAGATGGATCAGGATGGGTTGCTCAAGCCCAAGTCGTTCGTGGTCTGCAAGCCCGGCCAGTCGGTGGACGAGCAGGAACTCAAGGCGTTCGTCAAGGAGCGGCTTGCGCCCTACAAGTACCCGCGCTTCGTGGAGTTCGTGAACGATCTGCCCAAGACTGCGACAGGCAAGATCCAGCGCTTTCGTCTGCGCGATCCGGTGCGATGAATGATCGCAGCCATGCCAGCAGGCAGACCACCCTGAAAGGCAGTGCGAAAGGCTTCGCGTTCCCTGCCTGGCCCGACTGCGGGCAATCCCCACACCGAAATCGACCGACAGAAGTCATCATCGGCGTACCGAACTTCATCAGAGAAAACGGAGACAACAATGACCCACCACACCCCCATCAGCGCGAACGGAGTACCGCCGCAGCGCCGCACCTGCAGGCCACGCAACGCCGTCGCACTCCTTGCGCTCTCGGCATTGACCGGCGCGGTCTGGGCGCAGTCTGGCGAGAAGATCAAGGTCGGCTTCATGCTGCCCGCGAGCGGCACCTACGCAGCGCTCGGCGTTGCCATCGAAAACGGCTTTCGCATGTATGTGGGCGAGCAGGGCGGCAAGCTCGGCGGGCGCGAGATCGAATATTTCAAGGTGGACGATGAATCCGATCCCGCCAAGGCGACCGACAACGTGAACCGTCTGATCAAGCGCGACAAGGTGGATGTGATCGTGGGCACCGTGCATTCGGGCGTGGCGATGGCGATGGCGCGCGCGGCCAAGGAAAGCAACACGATTCTCATCGTGCCGAACGCTGGTGCGGACGCGGTCACCGGGCCGATGTGCGGGCCAACCATCTTCCGTTCATCCTTCAGCAATTGGCAGACCGCCTATCCGATGGGTGTGGTCGCCGGCAAGCAGGAGGGCAAGAAGAATGCGATGACGATCACCTGGAAATACGCGGCTGGCGAAGAATCGGTGAACGGCTTCAAGGAAGGCTTCGAGAAGAACGGCGGCAAGGTGAACAAGCAACTCACACTGCCGTTCCCGAACGTGGAGTTCCAGGCGCTGCTGACCGAGATTGCGGCGGCCAAGCCTGATGCGGTGTATGCGTTCTTTGCGGGTGCGGGCGCGGTGAAATTCGTGAAGGATTATCACGCGGCGGGGCTTTCCAAAACCATTCCGCTCTACGGCCCGGGCTTCCTCACCGATGGCACGCTCGAAGCCCAGGGCGATTCCGCGCAGGGCATGCTGACCACGCTGCACTATGCCGATGAACTTGGCAGTGAGCGTGACAAGAGCTTTCGCACCAACTACGCCAAAGCCTACAAGCTTGCCCCTGACGTGTACGCAGTCCAGGGCTACGACGCTGCGCAGATGCTGGCCGTGGGCCTGAAGGCCGCAGGCGGAGACGTGAGCAAGAAGGACGTGTTTCGCTCGGCAGTGGAAAAGGCCACGATTGCCAGTCCGCGTGGCGACTTCACGCTGAGCAAGGCACACAACCCGGTCCAGGACATCTATCTGCGCAAGGTCGAAGGCAAGGAAAACAGGAAGCTCGGCGTGGCGGTCAAGGCGCTCGCCGACCCGGCGCGCGGCTGCAAGCTCTGACCGGCATCGCTCTCGCTTCGCCCGTCCAACTTCCCACCTTTTCATCGACACGACAACTGACTTGGGCTGCCGTGGATCTTGCGACTTTTCTGGTGCAGTGCCTGAACTCGGTTCAGTACGGGCTGCTGCTGTTCCTGCTGTCTTCGGGGCTCACGCTGATCTTCGGGATCATGGGCGTGATCAACCTGGCGCACGGCAGCTTCTACATGATCGGCGCCTACATGGCGTTTGCGCTCGCGCCGTACCTGGGCCAGCACTTCATCACCATGCTGCTGGTCGGCGTGCTGCTCGCGGTGGTGCTTGGATATTTGCTCGAGTGGGCGTTCTTCAGTTTCCTGTATGAGCGCGACCACTTGCAGCAGGTGCTGATGACGTTCGGGCTGATCCTCGTGTTCGAGGAACTGCGCGCGATTCTGGCCGGCAACGACGTGCACGGCGTTGAGCCGCCCGGATGGCTTGCAGGCAGCTTTTCGCTGCTCGGCATGATGAGCTATCCGTGGTATCGGGTGTTTGCGGCCATGACCTGTCTGTTCGTGGCGTTTGCGATGTACTGGATGGTCCATCGCACGCGGCTCGGCATGATGGTGCGGGCCGGTGCCAGCAATCGCGACATGGTGCGCGGCCTGGGCATCGACATCAAGCGGCTGTACCGCATCGTGTTCGCTCTGGGAGTCGCACTCGCGGCGCTGGCCGGAATGATCTCCGCGCCCATGGCGTCGGTCTATCCGAACATGGGTTCTGGCGTGCTGATCATCTGCTTCGTCGTGGTGGTGATCGGCGGCATCGGTTCGATCACCGGTGCGCTGGTCGCATCCCTGCTCGTGGGCTTTGTCGACACCTTCGGCAAGGTGTTCTTCCAGGAACTCAGCGGCATGAGCATCTATCTGCTCATGGCCATCATTCTGGTGTGGCGGCCCGAGGGCCTGATGGGCAGGAGGAGCTGAGCCATGTCTTTTAGCAAGAGTTCCACACCCGCACTGGACAAGGCCGAGGCGTATGCCGAAGCGCCGCTGGTCACGTCCAGAAGCCTGCCCGGCCAACCCGCGCAGACCGGTGATTGGGCACGGGCCGCGCTGCCCCTGACCTGCGCGATGGCGCTGGCGCTGCTCGCTCCCGCGTGGTCTGCGTATCTGCTCGATCTGGTCGTGAAGATCATGATTCTCTCGATCTTCGCGCTCAGCCTGCAATTGCTCGTTGGGGCACGGGGCTCGTGAGCCTCGGCCATGCCGCGTTTCTCGGCATCGGCGCCTACGCAACGGTGCTCGCGTCGCCCCAGGAAGGCGGCAACTTCGTGGTGCTGTGGATCGCGGCGATGGCTGCGAGCGGGCTGTGTGCGCTGTTCATCGGGGCGTTCAGCCTGCGTACCAGGGGCATCTACTTCATCATGGTGACGCTGGCGTTTGCGCAACTCGCCTATTTTGTCTTTCACGACACGGCGGTCGGAGGCGGCAGTGATGGCATCTATCTGATGGTGCGCCCTGCGGTCGGGCCGCTCGACATGGAAAACAGCACGACGCAGTACTACGTGGTGCTGGCGCGCTGGTGCTGGTGTATCTGCTGCTGGCCATGCTCGCGCGATCGCGTTTCGGTGCGGCGCTTGCGGGCATCCGCGTCAACGAGCAGCGCATGCGCGCGGCCGGTTTTGCGACTTACTGGTACAAGCTCGCGGCGTTCGTGATCGCCGGCATGCTCGCAGGCGTTGCGGGCTTTCTGCTGGCGGCGCGCGACGGTGTGGTCAATCCCGAATTGCTCGCCTGGCATCACTCGGGCGAGGTGCTGCTGATGGTGATCCTGGGGGCATCGGTTCGCTGCGCGGCGCGGTGATCGGCACCGTGACCTTTGTGCTGCTCAAGGAGTTGCTGAGCACGCATGCCATCGTGGGCAATCTCGCCGACCACTGGCAGATCACGTTGGGCATGTCGATCATCGTGCTGGTCGCGTTGCTGCCCAGGGGTGTGATGGGCCTCGGTGACCAGTTGCTGCGCAAAAAGACGCCGCGCGCCCGCCCGGCACAAGGAGCCGATCATGGCTGAGGCCAATACCGGAGCCAAGCTTTGCGTGCGTGGACTCACGCGCCGGTTCGGCGGCCTCATCGCGGTCAACAACGTGGATCTGGAACTCAAGGTGGGCGAGGTCCATGCGGTGATCGGCACCAATGGCGCGGGCAAGTCCACGCTCATCAACATGCTCTCGGGAGAGATCGCCGCGAGCAGCGGAACGATTGCGCTCGATGGCATCGACGTCACGCAGATGCCGCAGCCGCGAAGGGCTCGCGCAGGCATTGGCCGCAGCTACCAGCGCACGACGATTTTTCCGGAGTTCAGCGTGCTCGAAAACTGCCGCCTCACCGCCCAGGCCCAGGCCCATCCCCGGCCCTGGTACTTCTGGCAGGCATCGCGCAATTGCACGTTGAGCAACGAGCGCGCCCATGCGGCGCTCGCGCGTGCCGGGCTCACGCCGCACCTGAACGCGCAGGCGGGCAGCCTGAGTCACGGCGCAAAGCGGCAACTGGAAGTGGCGATGTGTCTGGCGACCGGGCCGCAGGTGCTGCTGCTCGACGAGCCGCTGGCCGGCATGGGCGCGGAAGAAACCGAACGCATGCTCGGACTGCTGCAGGAGTTGAAGGCCGGCCACGCCGTGTTGCTGGTTGAGCACGACATGGACGCGGTCTTTCGCATCGCGGACCGCATCACGGTGATGGTCAACGGCAGCGTGGTGGCAAGCGGTACGCCCGACGAAATCCGCATCGATCCCGTCGTGCGCACCGCCTATCTCGGAGAGGAGCAAGCACATGGCTGAACGCATGGCTGGAGCCTTGGCCGATGCGGAGCCTGCTGCTCCAGAGAACGGCATGTTCCAGATCGAAGAACTGCACACCTATTACGGCGACAGCCACATCCTGCACGGGGTGAGCCTGCGACTTCCGCGCGGCCAGGCTGTGGGGCTGCTTGGGCGCAACGGCATGGGAAAGAGCACGCTGATCCGCACGCTCATGGGCTATGTGACGCCGCGCGCGGGGTCGGTGTTCTGCGATGGCCGGAACGTGACGGGCGCGCCGCCCGAACGCATGGCGCGCCTGGGCATAGGCTACGTGCCCGAGGGACGCGGCGTGTTCCCGAATCTCACGGTGAAGGAGAACCTGGTGATGAGCGCGCGCGCGGGCTCGATGGCGAGCGGCGCTGGACCTATGAACGCGTGCTCGATATCTTTCCACGCTTGAAGGAGCGCTGGAACAACGGCGGCAACCAGCTCTCCGGCGGCGAGCAGCAGATGGTGTCGATTGGCCGTGCGCTCATGACCAACCCGCGACTGATGATTCTGGACGAGGCCACGGAAGGCCTCGCACCGCTGGTCGTCGCCGACATCTGGCGCGTGATCGCGGAAATCCGAAGCACCGGCATCTCCACGCTGATCGTGGATCGCGACTACCGCAAGGTGCTTGCGCATACCGACCGCGCGGTGGTGATGGAAAAAGGGCGCCTCGTGCTGACAAGCGATTCGGCGGAGTTGCGCGCCCAGCCCGAGCGTCTGGCGCAATTGCTGGGCGTGTGATGCGGTACGCGCCTGCCCGCACAAGGAAAAAACGGCGCGTGGGTCACACGCGCCGTTGCCATTATTTGCCTTGAGCGGCAGTGTGCCGATCAGGCGGCCTTGCGGGCCGTCACGAGGAAGCCGTTGACCGGCTCGTCGCCTTCGTTGCGCAGCACCATGTCTTCGATCTGCACGTCTTCAAAGCCGACCTGCTTGCACAGCGCCTGCACGTAGCTGCGCTTGTGGGCATAGCGGCCCGTCGATTGCAGCACGAAGTCGGGGCCGTCTTCGGGCGCTGTCTCGCACGAAAAGTACAGGTCGCCTGCGGGCAGCAGGATGCGGTGCGCATCGGGCACGGTGGCCTTCAGGTCGCCCGTGTAGATGAACACATCGAGTGCCGTGATGACTTCGTAGATCTCGCCGGGGGTCTCGCGCAGCGCGTCGAGCATGTTGACCGTGTGAAAGCGGTCGTAGACCTCATGGCGCGCGGCCTGCTCGATCATCTTGGTGGAGATGTCCACGCCGATCAGGAAGCCGTCGATGCGGCCCAGACATGCGCCGAGCAGGCCCGTGCCGCATCCGAGATCGAGAATGCTCAGCGACTTGGTCGGAAAGCGCGCGACGATCTTCTCGGCAACGATCTTGGGCAACTGGTAGTGCAAACCGCGCACCACGCGCTGGTCGTAGCTGCTGGCCAGGGTGTCGAACAGCATGCGGTTGAGTTCGGGCGGCTGGTGATCGGGCGTCAGGCCATGGGCAATGGCGTTGAAGTATGCGTAGATCGAATTGCCGGGCGAAAGCTCGAGCAGCTTGGTGGTGTCGCTCGTGGCAGCCGACGGCTTGCCCGCTTCGATGAGCGTGGTGGCACGGCCAAGCAGCGCCATCTCGTCCTTGGGATTGTCGGCGATCAGACTGCCCCAGACCTCCACGGCCTCGGCGCGCTGGCCGGTGACTTGCAGATCGTTGGCGAGCACGCGGCGCAGTTGCGCGTCGCGCGGCATGTATTCGAGGCCACGACGCAGCTCGCGAATCGCCAGTTCCGTATTGCCTGCCTCGTGCGCGAAATCCACCAGATGCGCGAGCACCAGCGCATTGTTGGGCTCGCGTCTGGCCAGCCGTTCGGCATGCTTGATGGCCTTGTCGTACATGCCACGGCGCGAATACAGCAGCGCCAGTTGCAGTTCGCCAGGGGTCCAGTTCGGATCGGCGGCCACGCAGCGGCGCAGCGCGTCGAAGGCGGCCGGGATATTGCCCGAACGCTCGGCCATCAGGCCTGCGAGCATGAACACGCGGGCATCGTTGGGCCAGAGGCGCTGGCACTCGTTCAACGTCAGCGCAGCTTCGCGCAGCTCGTTCCGTTCAATCTGCTGGGTTGCGGTTTCCAGCAGCGTGCGAATGGGATCGTAGGATGTGGCAGTAGCGCTCATAAAACTTCATATGGCCAGATCAACGCTGGCTCAGCGGGCAAAAGGTCGCCCACAGGGCGGCGGGGCCGGTCGTCCGGCACTTGAGGATGCTTAACCCTTCATTATCGTATATCGAACGATGATTGCGATGGGTCAGGGCATAGGTGGGCGCAGCGAGTGCATCAGAATGAAAAAAGCCTTGCGCGCGACTTGCGGGCAAGGCTTCCGGGTTCGCCATGCGGCCCCACGTGTCAGCCGAACACGCCGGCCGTCTCCTTCATGCGGTCGGAGACCTGTCCCAGGTGATACAGCGTGTCACCAAAGCTCATCTCCAGTTGCGTCAGCGTCTTGAAGTAGTGGCTCACGATGTATTCGTCCGTCACGCCGATGCCACCATGCAGTTGCACCGCCTGCTGGCCGACAAAGCGCATCGACTGTCCGAGCTGAACCTTGGCCTGCGAGAGCGCACGGCGGCGGGCCCCGGGTTCTTCGCCGAGCTTGAGGCTGGCGAAATAGCTCATCGAACGCGCGAGTTCGAGCTGCATCTTCATATCGGCAATGCGGTGGCGCAGGGCTTGGAAGGTGGCGATTGCCACGCCGAACTGCTTGCGCTGATTCATGTACTCGGCCGTGACCGCCAGCGTTTTTTCCATCGCGCCGACGGCGTAGGCGCTGCTGGCGGCGATGCCGGTGTCCATGGCGAGTTCCAGCGCGGCAATGCCTTCGGTGGTGACCAGCGTGGCGGGCGTATGCTGCAAGAAGACATCGGCCGCGCGGCTTCCGTCCTGTGTCAGATACCCGTTGCTGCTCGCACCCTGGGCGTTGCGCTCGACCAGAAACAGCGCGACGACGCCGTCGAGCCTCGCGGACACGAGCCACGCGTCGGCCTTGTCGCCAGCCGGCACGACGTTCTTGGTGGCGTTGACGGTGTAGGCGTTGTCTGCCTTGGCGGCCGTGGCCTCGCACAGGTCGGGACGATAGCGTGATGGCACTTCCTGCTGCGCCAGCACCACGAGGGCCTCGCCGCTCGCCATGCGCGGCAGCCATTGCTGCCTGACGGCTTCGGGGGCGAACTGCCTGAGCACGTTGCTGACCACGAGCGTCTGGGTGAGCGGCTCTAGCACGATGCCTCGGCCCAGTTCCTCCATGACGATCATGGCGTCCACGGCACCGAGACCCATGCCACCGTCGTCCTCGGGCACGGTCAGCGCAGTGAGGCCGAGTTCGGCGAGTTCGCCGTAGGCGGTGCGATCAAAGCCGCCCGCATTCACGATGGCGCGGCGGCGCTCGAAGCTGTAGCCCTTGTCCACCCAGCGGGCGACCGCGTCGCGCAGCGATTGCTGGTCTTCTGTGAAATCGAAATCCATGTGGTTGTCTCCCTTTTTTCAGCCGAGCACCGTCTGCGCCACGATGTTGCGCTGCACCTCGTTGGAGCCGCCGTAGATGGTCGTCTTGCGCATGTTGAAATAGTTGGCAGCAAGCGGTGCATTGAGCACATTGCCGCCGGGAAAGCTGCCGTTCCAGCCCGCATCCATGGCTTCTTCGATGAAGGGCAGGCTGAACGGGCCTGCGGCGAGCATCATGAGTTCGGTGTAGCGCTGCTGGATTTCGCTGCCGCGAATCTTGAGCAGGCCCGCCACGTCAAGCGACTTCTTGCCCGAAGTCTCTGCGGACAGCACGCGCAGCACCATCATCTCGAGCGCGACGACGTCCACTTCCAGCAACGCGATCTGGTCGCGAAAGCGCATGTCGTTCCACACGCCGTTTTGCTGCGCGAGGCGCTTGACGCGCTCGAGTTCGCGCTTGGCGCGGTTGACGTCGGCGATGTTGGTGCGTTCGTGGCGAGCAGGTATTTGGCATAGGTCCAGCCCTTGTTCTCTTCGCCGATGAGCTGGTCGGCAGGGACTTCGACGTTGTCGAAGAACACCTCATTGACCTCGCATTCGCCGTCCAGCAGCTTGATCGGTCGCACGGTCACGCCGGGCGACTTCATGTCGAGCAGCAAAAAGCTGATGCCGGTCTGCGGCTTGCCTTCGGTGCTGGTGCGCACGAGGTTGAACATCCAGTCGCCGTACTGGCCGAGCGTGGTCCAGGTCTTCTGGCCGTTGACGATGTATTTGTCACCCACGCGCTCGGCACGGGTTTTCACGCTCGCGAGATCCGAGCCCGAACCCGGCTCGCTGTAGCCCTGGCTCCACCAGACCTCACCGCTCGCGATGCCGGGCAGAAAGCGCTTTTGCTGCTCGGGCGAGCCAAAGGCCATGATCACCGGCGCGACCATCACCGGGCCGAAGGGAACGATGCGCGGCGCACCGGCCATCGCGCATTCCTCTTCGAACAAATGCCTCTGAATGGCGTTCCAGCCCGGGCCGCCAAACTGCTCCGGCCAGCCATAGCCGAGCCAGCCTTTCTTGCCCAGCGTCTTCGCCCAGCCCTGCATGTCGTCGCGGGTCAGGCGCTGGGCGCTGTGGACCTTGTCGGAAATCGTCTTGGGCAGATGGGCCGCTACCCACTCGCGAACCTCGTCGCGAAACGCCAGCTCTTCGGGCGTGAACGCCAAATCCATTTTGTGTCTCCTTCAATCGGGGGAAAGGGCTCCCGTGTTCCAGCGGCTTTGTAGCACGCACGTGCTTTTGACGACTGTCCTGGCCGGGACAATGACGATTCAATTCTCTGCAGGCTTCGATTCGATGTCGATACCGAGCTGCTCGCAAACCTGCGCGAGCGCCACGCGCAGCGCGGCCACTTCGCCTTCGAGCGCCGTGACGCGCTCGGACAGGGCCGGGTCTGCCTGCGCTGCGGTCGTGGTGGACGCCGATGCGCTCGCGGCAGCAAGTGCGCTTGCATCCACCGGGCCGCACAGCAGATGCGCCCAGCGCGGCTCGCGAGCGCCGTGCGCGCGTGGCAGCAAAATGACCAGCGGCCCGCCCTTTTCTTCGCTACGCGATTGCAGCTCATCGAGAAACGCCTCGACCGAGGAGATGTCCGCGAATCGGTGCCAGCGCTCGGAATTGATGCGCAGTTCGCCCGCCGTCTGCGGGCCCCGCAACATCAGCAGGCACAACAGCGCGGCCGACTGATCGGGCACGCCCACGCCGCGCGGAAAATTGTGTTCCCAGCGCGAGGTGCGCGCGCCGCCGATTTCGGTGACCAGCGAACGGCGGCGCAGATCGTCGAGCGCTTCCTGGATCTGACCGTCGCTGAGCTGCATGACCGGCTCGCGACTGGTCTTCTGATTGCAGCCCGAGGCCAGCGAGTTGAGCGTGAGCGGGTAGCTGTCCGGTACGGTGCGCGACTTCTCGACCAGCGTGGCAAGCACGCGGGCCTCGTCGGCGGAGAGCGGGGCGGATTGGGGATCGAAGGGCATGGTGCGTCTCGTGGTGGTCAATTCAAAAATCCCGATTGCCGCGAAGCCCGATGGCTTCGGTGAGACAATCGCCGCCCATGAAAAACATCGTGATCCTCATCTCGGGCGGTGGCTCCAACATGGCTGCCATTGTGCGTGCATCCCAGCAGCAGGACTGGATTGGCCGCCATGGTGCACGGGTTGCGGCGGTCGTGAGCAACAAAGCCAGCGCCGGTGGTCTGGGTTTCGCGAAAGACAACGGCATTGCCACCGAGGTGCTCGATCACAAGCAGTTTGCCTCGCGCGAGGAATTCGACGCGGAGCTTGCGAAGGTCATCGACCGCCACGATCCGGCGCTGATCGTGCTCGCGGGGTTCATGCGCATCCTCACGCCGGGGTTCGTGCAGCACTTCGAGGGACGCATGGTGAACATTCATCCATCGCTGCTGCCCGCGTTTCCCGGTTTGCATACGCACCAGCGCGCCATCGACGAGGGCTGCAAGTTCGCCGGCTGCACGGTGCATCGCGTGACCGCAGAACTCGATGTCGGCCCGATTCTCGAGCAGGCCGTGGTGCCCGTGCTGCCGGGCGACACCGCCGCCACGCTGGCGGCTCGCGTGCTCACGCAGGAGCATGTGATCTATCCGCGTGCCGTGCTGGGGCTGGTCCGCCGCTGAAGTCAGCGGGTCGCGTCCTCGTGGCTCTTTTGCTCGCTTTGCGGTAGTCTGCGAAACCGCGGCTGGGCGATGCCGTCGATGACGACGCTCTCGCCGAACATGGCGGCGGGGCGCACCCAGAGCCCACGCTCGCCGTAAAGCGCGCGGTAGAGCGTCATCGGCTCCAGCGTTTCGCTGTGGCGCACGGTGTCAAGCACCTCGTAGAGATTTCCCTTGTAGTGGCGGTACAGGCCGGGCGAGGTCACGATCAATGGGGAAGATGGTCTGAAGACATGGTTACCATGCAAAAAGAATACGCATTAAAAGAGGAGATTGCGGGAGATGGAATACGCCGATTTTGTGCATCTGGCGCGCCGCAGCGAACAGCAGTGCGCCGAGGATAGCCGCGCCTACCGTCGCCGGGTCGTCTGGTTTGCCGCGCTGGGCTATCTGTGGGTGGTGGGCTGCGCCGCGCTCGCCATCGGCATTCTCGCCTTTTGTCTGCCGCAATTGATCAGCGGCCGCTTTCGCTTTGCCTGGGTGATGATGACGCTGACCGGTTTCGGCCTGCTCTGGGTCAGCCTGCAGGCGCTGTGGGTAAGGATCGAGCCGCCCGAGGGCGAGCGCATCTCGCGTGACGAAGCGCCCGAGCTGTTCAAGGCGCTTGAGCGGATTCAGCACAAGATCAAGGGCCCACCGATTCACGAGGTGTATCTCAATGACGAATTCAACGCCAGCGTGCGGCAGGTGCCACGCTGGGCGTGTTCGGCGGGGCGCGCAATGAGTTGATCATCGGCCTGCCGATACTGATGGCGCTGGACAAGCGCCGCATGCTCGCCGTGCTGGCGCATGAATACGGTCACCTGCGCGGCGACCATGGCAAGCTCAGTTCCTGGGTGTACCGCACGCGCATGAGCTGGAGTCGTCTCTACGACAGCATGGAAGACTCGGCGAGCCCGTTCGCCGTGACCACGCAGGCGTTTCTGCGCTGGTATTCGCCGCGGTTTGTCGCACGCACGTTTGCGATGGCCAGGCAGGACGAATACGAGGCCGACCGCATCGCTGCGAAGCTGCTGGGGCGCGAGGAGGCGGGCGCATCGCTGGTGGAAACGCAGATCAAGAGCGCCTGGCTGAATACACGATTCTGGGAGCTGCACTGGGCGCAGGCGGCGCGCGAGCCGCTGCCGCTCGGACCGTTTCGGGCGATGCAGCGCATCCTCGTTGAGGCACCGGAACCCGTATTCGCCAAGGAAACCCTGCGCAGGGCGATGCAGCAACTCTCGAGCGTGGACGATACGCATCCGGTTCTGCGCGAGCGTGTCAAGGCGCTCGGCGGCGACCGGGCCAGCCTGCCGCAGCAATGGTCCCAGCAGGGCGCGCTGTCGCTGCTCGGCAAGGCGGCGGCGCATTGGGTCGATCATTTCGACCGCGCCTGGTGCAAGGAGAACGCCGACGAATGGAAACGCCACCACGCGCGCCTTCAACGTGCGCGTGCCCGCGTGATGGAGCTGCAATCCGGCGGCCCGAGCCGCAGCGTGGCCGAGCAGGTCGAGGCGGCCGATCTGATCCGCCGCCTGAATCCCGCCTCCAGTGCGGCGAACGGGCTCTACCAGCAGGCGCTTGATCGCGATCCGGTGAATGCCGATGCGCTCATCGGCATGGTGCAATGTCTCATGCAGAGCGATCCGGAGCGCGCGATTCAGTACTTGGACCGTCTCTGGAGCAACCATCCAACGCACCGCCTTTGGGCGGCTCGCATGGCGGTCGGTGAACTGGATACGCCGCGCGAAGGCCGCGAATTTCAGGAGCAGGCGCTGAAACTCTGGCGCGAGCGGCGCCGCGAGGGCGAGAACACCGAGGCCGAGGTGGTGCAGGAACTGAACCGCAGCGGCCTGATGGATTCGGCGATGCGCCATGACCTCACGGCGTTTGAGCTGGCCGAGCTGCAGGCGGAAATGCAGCGCATGCTGCCGGTGCGGCAAGGCTGGGTCGTTCGACGCAGGCTTGCCAGCCTGCCGGATCGCAAGGTCTACGTCGTGCTGGTGACCCTGACTCGCAACGAGGATGCCGTTCAGCGCCAGTGGTGCGCGGAGCTTGAGCAACGCATCGGGCTGCCGGGCATGATGATCGTGGTGCCGACCGAGGTGGCAGGCAGCAAGGAGCAGTGGGCCTTGTTCGCCGGTGAGCCGGTGTTCGTGCGCGGCTGATGGCAAAAAGACGATCCGCGCTCACAATGCGCCGGTCGATTCGTGCAGGGGATCCCAAGGGATTTGCGCAAGATGGGACAATCACGGGATGCACCCCAAAGCCCTTCTGGATGCCTGCGCCGAGCTGATCAGGCAGGTTCTCACTTTTGAACACCCGGCCGATGCCGTGGTCTCCCGTTTTTTTCGCGATCACCGCAACCTCGGCCCGCGCGAGCGCGCGACGTTGGCCGAAACCACCTACGCCGTGCTGCGCAAGAAGCTGCTGTTCGAGCAGTTGGCGCGCTCCGGCAGCGGCCCGCGCGAGCGCCGCCTCGCGATCCTCGGCTTTCACGGCGCGCACGATTATTTGAAAAGCGCGCTCTCCGACCAGGAAATCAAGTGGCTCGATGACTGCGACAGCATCAAGCCAGAGGAGTTGATGGCGCACCATCGCCACAATCTGCCGGAATGGCTGGTAGAGCCCCTGAAGGCACAGTTGAGCGAAGAAGGTTTTTGGGCGCTTGCTGACAGCATGGCGCAGCCCGCACCGCTCGATCTGCGTGTGAATGCACTCAAGGACAAGCGCGACCCGGTGCAGAAGGAGCTCGCCAAGTCCGGCATCAAGGCAGTGGCCACGCCGTACTCGCCGCTCGGTCTGCGTATCGACGGCAAGCCGCCACTCAGCAAGCTCGATGCGTTCACGCGCGGCGCGATCGAGGTGCAGGACGAGGGCTCGCAACTGCTCGCGCTGCTGCTCGATGCCAAGCGCGGCGAGATGGTGGTTGATTTTTGCGCCGGAGCGGGCGGCAAGACGCTTGCGATTGGCGCGTCGATGCGCAGCACGGGGCGCCTTTATGCGTTTGACGTGTCCGCCCATCGCCTGGAAGCGCTCAAGCCACGTCTGGCGCGTTCGGGCCTCTCGAACGTGCATCCGGCGGCGCTGGCGCATGAGCGCGATGAACGCATCAAGCGGCTCGCGGGCAAGATCGACCGCGTGCTGGTCGATGCGCCATGCTCGGGACTGGGCACCGTGCGCCGCAATCCCGATCTCAAATGGCGTCAGTCGCCCGAAGCGCTGGTGGAACTCGCGCAAAAACAGACCGCGATTCTCACGAGCGCGGCGCGGCTGCTCAAGTCCGGCGGTCGGCTGATCTATGCGACCTGCAGCCTGCTTCCACAGGAAAACGAGGCGATTGCCGAAGCGTTCACTGCCGCGCATCCCGACTTCGTGGTGCAGGACGCGGGCGAATTGCTCACGCAGCTCAAGGTGGCGTCCGCCGACACGCTTTGCAGCGGCGGCGAAAGCCACACACGCTACCTAAGGCTTTGGCCGCACACGCACCAGACGGATGGTTTTTTCGCCGCCGTCTGGACGCGCAAGTAGGAAGTACCGCCCGCGCCCGTTGGCACCAAGGTAAATCTGCCGCAAAGTTGCGCCGTTTGAGGAACCCTCAGCGGTTATCGGCGTCTATGAGGGGCGGGCAGGTTGCCGATGGAGCCTGCGCGTCCCATGCGCGACGGAACGGTGCCGCGATTTTTCGGTTTGACGGATTTTTCAGGGCTGACTATCTATGTTGTTACCCGACTGGCCTGTGCTGAACGCTGTCATCGACTGGCTGGCCCATGGTGCATGGGACCTGTCCTGGTGGCAGATCGCTCTCTACACGCTTGCTACCACGCACATCACGATTGCGGCGGTGACGATTTTTCTGCATCGCTCGCAGGCGCATCGTTCGCTCGATCTGGGCGCTGTTCCCTCGCATTTCTTCCGCTTCTGGCTGTGGCTGGGCACGGGCATGCAGACAAAGGAATGGGTGTCGATCCACCGCAAGCACCACGCCAGGTGCGAGACCGAGGACGATCCGCACAGCCCGCAGACGCGTGGCCTGAACACCGTCATGTGGCGAGGCGCCGAGCTGTACCGCGCCGAGGCAAAAAACGCCGAGACGCTCAAAAAATTCGGTCATGGCACGCCCGATGACTGGGTCGAGCGCAATGTTTATTCACGCTTTGCCTGGCAGGGCGTGGGCCTGATGCTGATCCTCAACGTAATGCTGTTCGGCGGCATCGGCCTCACGGTCTGGGCCGTGCAGATGCTGTGGATTCCGTTCTGGGCCGCAGGCGTCGTGAACGGCGTGGGGCACTTCTGGGGCTACCGCAATTTCGAGGCGGCGGACGCATCGACCAATCTCGTGCCCTGGGGCATCGTGATCGGCGGCGAAGAACTGCACAACAACCATCACACCTATCCGACTTCGGCCAAGTTTTCGGTGAAGAAGTACGAGTTCGACATCGGCTGGTTGTACATCAGCGCGATGCAGAAGATCGGCTGGGCCAAGGTGAAGAAGGTTCCGCCGAAGCTACAGCTCGGCGAGGTCAAGCCGGTGGCCGACGAGAAGACGCTCGAGGCCGTGATCGCCCACCGCTACGAGGTCATGGCCCGCTATGCGCGCGGCGTGCGCCGGGCCTGCCGCGAGGAACTGGAATCACTCAAGGCACGCAAGGCCGATGTGAGCGCCATGCGCGCTGCCAAGCGCTGGCTGCACCGCGACAGCGACAAGGTGCCAGCCCGCTGGCACGGCAAGCTGGCGGTGGCGCGCGCCGAACATCCGGTGCTCGACAAGATGATCACGATGCGTGAGGAACTGCGCCAGTTGTGGATGAACACCTCGCAGTCGCGCGAACAGCTCACGGCCGATCTGCAGGCCTGGTGCCAGCGTGCCGAGGCCAGCGGCATCAAGACGCTGCAGGACTTTTCGAGGCGGCTGCGCGCCGCGCACGCGTAGAGACGGAACGGCCGGCAACCAAGCCCCACCCACGGGGCTGGTTCGCGCGCAGGAACTCAGACGCTTGCCGCGGCAGCAGTTGCAACAAGCAGCTTCTCGTTGACCGCCGCGTGCTGGGCGAGCGTGCGGGCGCACGCGTTCGCGGCTTCTTCGCCCTTTTTGACGAAGTGATGGAAGAAGTAGTCGCGGTGCTCGTCGTGATCGTGGAAGTTGAGCGGCGTGAGCGCCACCGAGAACACCGGCACGCCGGAGTCGAGCTGGACGCGCATGAGGCCATCGATCACGGCCGTGGTCACGAACTCATGGCGGTAGATGCCGCCGTTGACGATCAGCGCGCAGGCGATCACCGCGTCGAACTGTCCAGAATCCGCGAGCTTCTTGGCCAGCAGCGGAATCTCGAACGCACCGGGCAATTCGAACGTCTCGATGTGTGAGGCGGTGGCGCCCAGCTCCACGAGTCGCTTGATCGCCGAATCGCGTGCCTGATGCACGATGTCGTCATGCCAGTTGGCACTGATGACGGCGATGCGGGTGTGGGAAGGTACTGCCGGCGTGCTGGCAGCCTGGGGGAGATGTTGAACATCAGTCTGATTCATTTGCTTTTCTCGACTTCTTTACAGTTCAAAGCGTTGAATGAATCAGGGCGCGCGAAACCACATGCCCTCGCAATGCGTGGCGGCGGCGCCGTCCACAGGACGACGAGCCCACCCGAGCGCGAGTGCATATGACCTCACGTTTCTCTTTCATCCGGACTGTGACCGTCGGCTCTGGCATCTCACCAGATCTGCTGACCCACCGGACCCTTGCATTGCTGCAAGTGCCACTGTGGCGCTCGCGGGCTGCCGATGTCTTGATGGCCCCATAGAACCATCGCACCGGATACCGCCGGTGGGGAATTTCACCCCGCCCTGAGAACGTGGACGCCTTCCATGAAGGCGTCACCGAGCATTTTAGAAGTTCGGCAATGTCGGCGTTGTCATATGGGCAACCCGATCGATCGGCCATAAAAAAACCGCCTGAGCCTCTGATGCTGCGGGCGGTTTCCTGTGGTCAGGCCGAAATGAAAATGATCACTTCAGCTTGATTTCCTTGTACTCGACGTGCTTGCGAGCCTTGGGGTCGAACTTGCTGATCAACATCTTTTCAGGCATTGTCTTCTTGTTCTTCGTGGTGGTGTAGAAGTGGCCGGTACCCGCAGTGGATTCCAGCTTGATCTTTTCGCGTCCGCCTTTAGAAGCCATGATTTTTTCTCCTTTAGGTTAGGGAATTAAGCTTGGCCACGAGCGCGCATGTCTGCGAGCACGGAGTCAATACCGTTCTTGTCGATCAGGCGCAGAGCAGCGCTGGAGACGCGCAGGCGCACCCAACGGTTTTCGGTCTCGACCCAAAAACGGCGGTATTGCAGGTTGGGGAGGAAACGACGCTTGGTCTTGTTGTTGGCGTGGGAAACGTTGTTTCCCACCATGGGCTTCTTGCCCGTTACTTCACATACGCGTGCCATGAGGACAACACCTATAAGTTTCACGGTTGCCTGCACCTGATGTGCTGGCAACCTCACCTCGCCAGTTTGGAATGGGTGGCGGTAACCCTTGTTTGCCGTCCTCGGGCCGCGTGATGCGGTCGAATATTCAGCAAAGCCAAGGATTATAGCCTGAATTCTGCTGCCGATGGTTTTCTTCCCGGGGCCGGGAGTGCGCCCGGCGGCGCAGTAACTTTTTGGTCTTGCCCAAAAAGTCACCCAAAAAGCGCTTTGAATACCTGCGGCAGAACTCGCTACGCGCTGGCGCGCTTTGCTCGGACAACCGCCGCAAGTCAGTGGAATACGGGGAGGCGTGTTCGGCACTTCGCTGCGCTCGTGCTGGCTTTCTCCCTCCCTCTCCCGCCTGCGGCAGAGGGCAGCGCTCAAGCGCCAACAGCTACCTACTCTTCCTGCTCCAAAAATCGCTGCGCATCGAGCGCAGCCATGCAGCCGGTTCCGGCGCTCGTGATCGCCTGGCGATACACATGATCCTGCACGTCACCCGCAGCAAAAACGCCATGCACGCTGGTCTGGGTCGCGAACCCCTTGAGCCCGCCCTGCGTGATCAGGTAACCAGTTTCGTCCATGTCGAGCTGGCCCTTGAAGATTTCGGTGTTCGGCGAGTGGCCGATGGCGATGAAGCAACCCTGCAACTGGATGTCTTCCGTGTTGCCGGTCTGGGTGCTCTTGATGCGGATGCCGGTCACACCGGTCTTGTCGCCCAGCACCTCGTCCAGCGTGAAATGGGTCTTGAGTTCGATCTTGCCTTCCTTGACCCTGTCCATGAGCTTGTCGACGAGGATGGGCTCGGCCTTGAACTTGTCGCGGCGGTGGACCAGGGTCACCTTGCTGGCAATGTTGCTCAGGTACAACGCTTCTTCCACGGCCGTGTTGCCGCCGCCGATCACGCAGACGGGTTGTTCGCGGTAGAAGAAACCGTCGCAGGTGGCGCAGGCGGACACGCCCTTGCCCATGAAGGCTTCTTCCGAGGGCAGGCCCAGGTACTTGGCCGATGCGCCGGTGGCGAGGATCAGCGAGTCGCAGGTGTAGGTATGGGTGTCACCAACGAGGGTGAACGGGCGCTTGCTGAAATCGACCTTGTGGATGTGGTCGAAGACGATGCTGGTCTGAAAGCGCTCGGCGTGCTCCAGAAAGCGCTGCATCAGTTCAGGGCCTTGCACGCCCATCACGTCGGCGGGCCAGTTGTCGACCTCGGTGGTAGTCATCAATTGACCGCCCTGGGCCATGCCGGTGACAAGCAGGGGCTTCAGATTGGCGCGCGCTGCGTAGATGGCAGCGGTATAACCGGCAGGGCCGGAACCGAGGATCAGGACTTTAGCGTGTGTTGGTGTCGACATGGATGCCACTCAGGTTGCATGCCGCAATCGATATCTGGCTCCCAAATCGATTCCGGCACGATGGTATTTGAAGCAGGCGGTGAACGCCCGGCGGACGACCGATGGCTCCGAGCCCCGGCAGTCTGCGTGGTTCTATTGTAGGGAGGCTTCATTCACAGAGCCTGCAAAGGTTTTTGATCAATTTGATAGCGAAGATCAATTTCATCGTGGGTTCAGGGCACATCCGGTGACATTTAAGAAGTCCGCGCAACTCCTTGATCTGTGTTGGAAAAAGCGACAATGCAAGGATTGCGGAAAGTTCCGCAGGCCGGGTGATGCGCGCTGTATGAAAAAACAGTAGGATTGCGAGTCCAGAGCAGTGCAGTGGTTGTCGCGACCGCCTCATCGGCTCGAATGCGCGCGTTGGCCTTTACGGTAAGCTAGAGCGTGTTCACGCAAGCCACGGGGTGCCCGACGGACTGTGCAGTCCTGGGCGGTGCGATCTCCATGCGTTGTGTGAACAGGCCCTAGCCTTTCAGTTTCTTATGACCTATTCCCTCAATACCTTGAATGCTTCTGCTGGCGGCAAATCGGCACCGCGATCCTGGGCTGCGCGGTTCAGCCATGAAATTGGTCTGCTGATCGGCTTGCTGGTGCTGGTGTTCTGGTTGCTGGCGCTCGTGAGCTACAACGGACACGATACGGCCTGGTCCACATCGGGCGCGGGGATGGCCTGCAGGTGCGCAACTGGTTGGGGCGGCTCGGGCCTGGATTGCCGATGGCAGCTATTACGCGCTGGGCTTTTCGGTCTGGTGGTGCATTGCCGCTGGCGTGAAGGCCTGGCTGTCGTCGCTGGCTTACTGGATGCGTGGCGGCGAGCAGGTGCAGTCGCCCGTGGGCCATGGGCGCGCCGCTCGATGTTCTGGATGGGGCTGTTGATCCTGCTGCTGTCGAGCACCGCACTGGAATGGACCCGCCTGTACCGCTACGACACCTTTCTGCCCGGGCAGGCCGGCGGCATGCTCGGCTACACCATGGGCCAGTTCGCGCTCAACTGGCTGGGAGACGCGGGCTCCGGCCTGATCTGCGTGATTCTCGTGGTGCTCGGCGCGGCGATGGTGTTCGGATTTTCCTGGGCCATCTGGCCGAGCGCATCGGCGGCAGCATCGATGGCCTGGTACAGGGCGGTCGCGCCAAGCGCGAGAAGGCCAAGGACGAGGCCGAAGGCAAGCGCGCGGCCCGCGAGCGCGCGGAAGTGGTGCTCGAGGAGCGCACCGAGAGCGAGGAAAACCATCCGCAGCCGGTGAAGATCATCGAGCCGGTGCTGACCGACGCGCCGCAGAGCACGCGCGTCGTCAAGGAGCGCCAGAAGCCGCTGTTCTCCGAGCTTCCCGACAGCAAGCTGCCGCAGGTCGATCTGCTGGATGCGGCGCAGGCGCGACAGGAAACGGTCTCGCCCGAGACGCTGGAGATGACCAGCCGCCTGATCGAGAAAAAGCTCAAGGACTTTGGCGTGGACGTGGCCGTGGTGGCCGCTGCGCCCGGTCCGGTGATCACGCGTTACGAGATCGAGCCCGCCACCGGTGTGAAGGGCTCGCAGGTTGTCAATCTCGCCAAGGATCTGGCGCGTTCGCTGTCGCTGGTGTCGATCCGCGTGATCGAGACGATTCCCGGCAAGAATTTCATGGCGCTCGAACTGCCGAACGCCAAGCGCCAGTCGATCAAGCTGTCCGAGATTCTCGGCTCGCAGGTCTATCACGATGCCAAGAGCATGCTGACCATGGGTCTGGGCAAGGACATCGTCGGCAATCCGGTCGTGGCCGATCTGGCCAAGATGCCCCACGTGCTCGTTGCCGGTACCACCGGTTCCGGCAAATCGGTGGGTATCAACGCGATGATCCTGTCACTGCTGTACAAGGCCGAGGCGCGCGACGTGCGCCTGATGATGATCGACCCGAAGATGCTCGAAATGTCGGTCTACGAAGGCATTCCGCACCTGTTGTGCCCCGTGGTGACCGACATGCGCCAGGCCGCCCACGGCCTGAACTGGTGCGTGGCCGAGATGGAGCGTCGCTACAAGCTCATGAGCAAGATGGGCGTTCGCAATCTCGCGGGCTACAACGTCAAGATCGACGACGCCAAGTCGCGCGAGGAATCGATTCCCAACCCGTTCAGCCTGACGCCCGAAGAGCCCGAACCGCTGCAGCGCCTGCCGCACATCGTGGTGGTGATCGACGAACTGGCCGACCTGATGATGGTGGTCGGCAAGAAGATCGAAGAGTTGATCGCGCGACTCGCCCAGAAGGCGCGCGCGGCCGGCATTCACCTGATTCTGGCGACCCAGCGCCCCAGCGTGGACGTGATCACCGGCCTGATCAAGGCCAATATTCCGACGCGCATCGCCTTTCAGGTCAGCAGCAAGATCGACAGCCGCACCATCCTTGACCAGATGGGCGCGGAAGCGCTGCTCGGCATGGGTGACATGCTCTACATGGCCAGCGGCACGGGCCTGCCGATCCGTGTTCACGGTGCGTTCGTGTCCGACGAGGAAGTGCACCGCGTGGTCAGCTACCTCAAGGCACAGGGCGAGCCTGACTACATCGAAGGCGTGCTCGAAGGCGGCACGACCGACGGCGACGACAGCGGCTTTGGCGGCGAAGCCGGCGAGGGCGGTGGCGAGAAGGATCCGATGTACGACCAAGCGGTCGAGATCGTGCTGAAAGACCGCAAGGCCAGCATTTCCTATGTGCAGCGCAAGCTCCGCATTGGCTACAACCGCTCGGCCCGCCTGCTCGAAGACATGGAAAATGCCGGTCTGGTGAGCGCACTCACCGCCAGCGGACAGCGCGAAGTGCTGGTGCCCGCGCGCGGCGCTGGCGGCGGCGAGTGAACCTGTGGCGCGTTTCGCGCTCCAAGAGAGATCGCGCCTGCGGCGTTTGAAGGAGTTCCATTCGATGACGATGAAGATGATGACGACCAAGCGTTTGATCACGACCATGGTGCTGGCCGCCTGCGCGCAGGTTGCGAGTGCCGACGGCATGCAGAGCCTTGAAGGCTTCATGAAGGGCGCAAAAAGCGGTCGCGCTGATTTCACGCAGACCGTCACGGCACCTTCCAAGGATGGGCAGCAGCCCAAGGTCAAGACCTCGACCGGCAATTTCGAATTCCAGCGCCCGGGGCGCTTCCGCTTCGACTACCGGCGTCCGTTCGAGCAGACCATCGTGGCCGACGGCAAGACCCTGTGGCTGCATGACATAGATCTCAATCAGGTCACCCAGCGCGCGCAATCGCAGGCGCTGGGCAGCACGCCCGCAGCCCTGCTCGCGAGCGCGCCTGATCTTTCGGCGCTCAAGGCCGATTTCAATCTGTCGTCGGCGCCCGATCAGGATGGCCTTCAATGGGTGGTCGCCGAACCCAAGGCCAAGGAAGGCCAGATCAAGAGCGTGCGCGTCGGTTTTGCAGGCGAGACGCTGGCCACGCTGGATATCCTCGACAATTTCGGACAGCGCTCGGTGCTCACGTTCACCAACATGCAGGTGAACACGCCGCTTGCGCCAACCGCATTCCAGTTCAAGCCACCTGCCAATGCGGATGTGGTCAAGCAGTGACCAGCGCCCAGAGCCGCACTCTCTGAACCACCCGTGAGCCAGCCCTCCGCCCACCAGCCTCTCGCCGAGCGCCTGCGCCCTCACAGTCTGGGCGAGGTGATCGGCCAGCAGCATGTGCTCGGGCCGGGCATGCCGCTGCGGCTGGCGTTCGAATCGGGGCAGCCTCATAGTTGCATTCTTTGGGGCCCGCCGGGCGTGGGCAAGACCACCATCGCCCGGTTGATGGCCCAGTCGTTCGATGCGCAGTTCATCTCGATCAGCGCCGTGCTCGGCGGCGTCAAGGACATCCGCGAGGCCGTCGAGCAGGCCCAGTCCGCGCGCGATGGGCTGATGCAGCAGCGCACCATCGTGTTCGTCGATGAGGTGCATCGCTTCAACAAGAGCCAGCAGGACGCGTTTCTGCCGCACGTGGAAAGTGGACTGTTCACCTTTGTCGGCGCGACGACCGAGAATCCCTCGTTCGAGGTCAACTCCGCGTTGCTCTCGCGCGCTGCGGTCTATGTGCTGCAGCCGCTCACGGCCGAGGACCTCGGGCAGATCGTCACCAAGGCGCAGGCACTCGATGCAATCCCTCCTATTGAAGAGACGGCTCTGGACCGGTTGATCTCCTATGCCGATGGCGACGCCCGGCGTCTGCTCAACACGCTGGAGACGCTTTCGGTGACGGCAAAACAAGCCGGAATCGAGTCGATCACCGATGAATGGCTGCTCAAGGTGCTGGGCGAGCGCATGCGCCGCTACGACAAGGGCGGCGAGCAGTTCTACGACACCATCAGCGCACTGCACAAGTCGGTGCGTGGCTCCGATCCCGATGCGGCGCTTTACTGGCTGGTGCGCATGCTCGACGGCGGCGCGGACCCACGCTACATGGCGCGTCGGCTGGTGCGCATGGCGAGTGAGGACATCGGCCTGGCCGACCCGCGCGCGCTGCGTCTGGCGCTGGATGCGACCGAGGTCTATGAACGCCTCGGCTCGCCTGAGGGCGAGCTGGCGCTGGCCGAGTGCGTGGTCTATCTCGCGATGGCGCCCAAGTCCAATGCCGTCTACAAGGCCTACAACGCCGCGCGCGCCTTCGTGAAGCAGGACGGCACGCGGCCCGTGCCCATGCATTTGCGCAACGCACCGACCAAGCTCATGAAGGAGCTCGACTACGGCAAGAACTACCGCTACGCGCATGACGAGGAGGGCGGTTTCGCCGCGGGCGAGAACTATCTGCCGGACGGCATGGAGCCACCGGGCTTTTATAGCCCGGTGCCGCGCGGGCTGGAAATCAAGATCGGCCAGAAGCTCGACGAGCTTCGGGCGCTCAATGCCGAGGGGCAAAACAAGATCTGAAACGCCGTTTCACGCACATTCCATTTTGGTGCACGGCATTGCGCAATTCGCGTGTTCCCTATGTGCCATTGATTGCGCTTGTCGGGATAATGAAATCCATTGGCTAACGAACCATGGGCGCGGCAACAAGATCGCCGCAGAAGTGGCAGGGCCGGTTACATTCGCTGGTTGTCATTCTTCACGTGAACCCGCACAGGTAGGAAAACTGGCGGGTTTTTTGCTACACGCTTGTGGGCATGTGGCCGTGTTTCGGCTGGTTTTCAGTGAGTGTGGCGCGCGCCCATCAACGCGAAGGATTTTCTTTATGGACATTTTGCTGCAGCAGATCATCAACGGTCTGGTTCTCGGCAGCATGTACGCCCTCATAGCCCTTGGCTACACGATGGTGTACGGCATTATTCAATTGATCAATTTCGCTCACGGCGAAGTGCTCATGATCGGAGCGCTCACCAGTTGGAGCTGCATCGGCATGATGCAGGAGGCGATGCCGGGAGCCCCGGGTTGGGTCATTCTCCTGATCGCCACGATCATCGCCTGCATTGTCGCGGCGGCCCTCAATTTCACCATTGAAAAGATTGCCTACAAGCCGCTGCGCAACAGTCCGCGCCTGGCTCCGCTGATCACGGCGATCGGCATGTCCATCCTGCTGCAGACGATCGCGATGATCATCTGGAAGCCGAACTACAAACCTTATCCAACGCTGCTGTCGTCGGAGCCGTATCACCTGGGCGGTGCGGTGATCACGCCCACGCAGATCCTGATTCTGGCGACCACCGTGGTGGCGCTGGCGGCCATGGTCTATCTGGTCAACTACACCAAGCTCGGTCGCGCCATGCGCGCCACGGCGGAGAACCCGAAGGTGGCGGCGCTCATGGGTGTGAAACCCGACATGGTCATCTCGGCGACATTCATCATCGGCGCGATTCTGGCGGCGATTGCCGGCATCATGTACGCATCCAACTACGGCACGGCGCAGCACGCGATGGGCTTTCTGCCCGGCCTCAAGGCGTTCACGGCGGCGGTGTTCGGCGGCATCGGCAATCTTGCGGGTGCGGTGGTCGGTGGCCTGCTGCTCGGGCTGATCGAGGCCATTGGGTCGGGTTATCTGGGCAAGTTGACGGGTGGGCTGCTGGGCAGCAATTACGCCGACATCTTCGCGTTCATCGTGTTGATCATCGTGCTCACGTTGCGTCCTTCGGGATTGCTGGGTGAACGCGTGGCGGATCGCGCCTGACAGGAGGAGCACGAACATGAGCAAAAACAACAAGACCATCAACTGGGTACTCGGCGGCATCGCGCTGCTGGTGCTGCCCCTCATCCTGCAATACTTCGGCAACGCCTGGGTGCGGATCGCCGATCTCGCGCTGCTCTACGTGATGCTGGCGCTCGGCCTCAACATCGTGGTGGGCTACGCCGGTCTGCTGGATCTGGGCTATGTGGCCTTCTACGCCGTCGGTGCCTACATGTTCGGCCTGCTGGCGTCGCCGCACCTGAGCGAGAACTTCGCGTGGTTTGCCGCGCAGTTTCCGAACGGCCTTCATCTGTCGCTGTGGATGGTGATTCCGCTCGCGCTGCTACTCGCGGCCTGTACGGGCGTGCTGCTGGGCATACCGGTGCTCAAGCTGCGCGGCGACTATCTGGCCATCGTCACGCTGGGCTTTGGTGAAATCATCCGCATCTTCCTGAACAACCTCGATCACCCGGTGAACGTCACCAATGGTCCCAAGGGGCTTGGCGAGATCGACTCGGTGAAGATCTTCGGGCTGAATCTCGGCAAGCGGCAGGAGATCTTCGGCTACGACATCAGCTCGGTCACGCTGTACTACTACCTGTTCCTCGCGCTGGTGCTGATCACCATCGTGGTGTGCTACCGCCTGCAGGATTCGCGCATCGGGCGCGCGTGGATGGCGATTCGTGAAGACGAGATCGCCGCCAAGGCCATGGGCATCAACACCCGCAACATGAAGCTGCTGGCGTTCGGCATGGGCGCCTCGTTCGGTGGCGTGTCGGGGGCGATGTTTGCCGCCTTCCAGGGTTTCGTGTCACCCGAGTCCTTCAGCCTGATGGAGTCGGTGATGATCGTCGCGATGGTGGTGCTCGGCGGCATCGGCCACATCCCCGGCGTGATTCTGGGTGCGGTGCTGCTGTCGGCATTGCCCGAGGTGCTGCGCTATGTCGCGGGTCCGCTGCAGGACTTGACCGGCGGGCGCCTGGACGCCTCCATCCTGCGCCAGTTGCTGATTGCTCTGGCGATGATCATCATCATGCTGCTGCGTCCGCGCGGTCTGTGGCCTTCTCCGGAGCATGGCAAGAGTCTTCCGCAGAAGACCTGAGCGCCATCCGGCAAGGCTACGAAACTTCAAAGAATCAACAGAGCAACAACGATATGGCAGAAACATCATCAGATGTGGTGCTCAAGGTGGCCGGTGTGTCCAAGCGATTTGGCGGACTGCAGGCACTTTCGGAAGTAGGCATCACCATCCATCGCGGGCAGATCTACGGCCTGATCGGCCCCAACGGCGCGGGCAAGACGACGTTCTTCAACGTGATCACCGGGCTGTACACGCCCGATGCGGGCAGCTTCGTGCTCGCAGGCACACCCTATGAACCCACGGCCGTGCACCTGGTGGCCAAGGCGGGCATTTCGCGCACCTTCCAGAACATCCGGCTGTTTGCTGAAATGACGGCACTCGAGAACGTTATGGTCGGACGGCACACGCGCACGCACTCCGGGCTGGTCGGCGCCGTGCTGCGCACGCCCGGCTTCAAGCGTGAGGAGGCGGAAATCCGCGCGCGCGCGCAGGAACTGCTCGACTACGTCGGCATCGGCAAGTACGCCGACTTCAAGGCGCGCACGCTGTCGTATGGCGACCAGCGCCGCCTCGAGATCGCCCGCGCGCTGGCCACCGATCCGCAGCTCATCGCGCTCGACGAACCGGCCGCCGGTATGAACGCCACCGAGAAGGTGCAGTTGCGTGAACTCATCGACCGCATTCGCAACGACAACCGCACGATCCTGCTGATCGAGCACGACGTGAAGCTGGTGATGGGCCTGTGCGACCGGGTGACGGTGCTCGACTACGGCAAGCAGATCGCCGAGGGCACGCCAGCCGAAGTGCAGAAGAATGAAAAAGTGATTGAGGCCTACCTGGGCACCGGAGGACATTGAGCATGGCCGAAATTCTGTTGAAAGTGAGCGGCCTGCGCGTTGCCTACGGTGGTATTCAGGCCGTGAAGGGCGTCGACATGGAGGTGCACGAGGGCGAACTGGTCTCGCTCATCGGCTCCAACGGCGCGGGCAAGACCACGACGATGAAGGCCATCACCGGCCTGCTGCCGATGAACGATGGCGACATCGAATACCTCGGCAGGAGCATCAAGGGCAAGGGCGCGTGGGATCTGGTGCGCGAAGGTCTCGTGATGGTGCCCGAGGGCCGGGGCGTGTTCGCGCGCATGACCATCACCGAGAACCTGCAGATGGGCGCCTACACGCGTGACGACCAGGCAGGCATCAAGGATGACATCGAGCGCATGTTCAACATCTTCCCGCGCCTGCGAGAGCGCAAGGACCAGTTGGCCGGCACGATGTCGGGCGGCGAGCAGCAGATGCTCGCCATGGGCCGCGCGCTCATGAGCCGCCCCAAGGTGCTGCTGCTCGACGAGCCCTCGATGGGCCTCTCGCCCATCATGGTCGACAAGATCTTCGAGGTCGTGGGTGACGTGTACAAGCTCGGCGTGACGATCTTGCTGGTCGAGCAAAACGCCAGCCGCGCGCTGCAAATGGCCAATCGCGGCTATGTGATGGAGTCGGGCATCATCACCATGACGGGCCCGGGCGAAACCCTGCTGCACGATCCGCGCGTGCGCGCCGCCTATCTGGGCGAGTGAGCCACGGCCGGCCGATGCGCTGAATTCTCACAGCCCGATGCGCCAGCGGCTGCCCCGGCATCCGTTGGCGCTTGCGCTACATTGCTGCGTCACCCGATCACGGCTTCGTTCGCTCATGCAATTCCTGCAATCCCTGCCCATCCCGCTGCAAACCATTTTGCTGCTGCTCGCCAGCAATGTGTTCATGACCTTTGCCTGGTACGGGCACCTGAAGAATCTGAGCACCTCGCCCTGGTACATCGCGGCGCTGATCAGTTGGGGCATTGCGTTGTTCGAGTACCTGCTGCAGGTGCCTGCCAACCGCATCGGCGCGAGCATGATGTCGCTGGGCCAGCTCAAGATTCTGCAGGAAGTCATCACGCTCACCGTGTTCGTGCCGTTTGCCGTGTTCTACATGGGCGAGCCACTCAAGCTCGACTATCTCTGGGCCGGTCTGTGCATGGTCGGCGCGGTGTATTTCATCTTCCGCAGCGCCTGACGGGCGCAGCTATTTGGAAATTGGCAACAGGGACCCCGTCCCGACCCGGTTAAACTCCGAGCTTTCACGAATATGTCACCTGACTGTCAAATTGTAACGACAGGTGACTAGAAGGCCGCGTCAGGAGTTTGCATGTTGTTTGGAAAGCTGTTGCCCCAGGAGGGCAATTTTTTCGAGATGTTCAACCAGCATGCGGAGCGCATTGTCGAGGCGGCACGTGCGTTCTCGCAGTTGGTCGCCCACTACGGGGATCCGCATCTGCGGGACAAATACAACCAGGACGTGGACAACGCCGAGCGCGCCGCCGACCGCGTGACGCATGAGGTCAACCGCACGCTGCACAAGACCTTCATCACGCCGATCGACCGCGAACAAATCCACTCGCTGATCAACACCATGGACGACGTGGCCGACCTGATCCAGGACTCCGCCGAGACCATGGCGCTGTACGACATCCACCACATGACGGATGAAATCAGCCGCTTGACCGACATCAGCGTCAAGTGCTGCGAGCGCGTGCAGGAGGCGGTCAAGCTGCTTTCGCGCATTGCCGATCCCGCGATTGCCGAGGCCGCGCTCAAGACCTGCGAGGAAATCGACCGCCTCGAAAGCGATGCCGACCGCGTGATGCGCAGCGCCATGAGCAAACTGTTCCGCGAAGAGCCCGATGTGCGCGAAGTCATCAAGCTCAAGGCGATCTACGAACTGCTCGAGACCATCACCGACAAGTGCGAGGACGTCGCCAATCTCATCGAGGGCGTGATCCTCGAAAACTCCTGAAGCTGCTTCGCAGTCTCGGCGCATTTCGCCCGAGCTGACCGGAATCGGCCAACCGCCTCATCTCAGTATGGAAACAGTACAAGCAGCCCTTTGGGTCGTGATCCTCCTGGTCGCGCTGGCCCTGTTGTTCGACTTCATGAATGGATTTCATGACGCGGCCAACTCCATCGCGACCGTGGTCTCCACGGGCGTGCTCAAACCGACCCAGGCCGTCGTTTTTGCGGCGTTCTTCAACTGCGTCGCGATCTTCATCTTCCACCTGAGCGTGGCAGCCACCGTCGGCAAGGGCATCGTCCAGCCGGGCGTCGTGGACACGCACGTGGTGTTTGGTGCGCTGGTCGGCGCGATCACCTGGAACGTGATCACCTGGTACTACGGCATCCCGAGCAGCTCCTCGCACGCGCTGATCGGCGGCATCGTCGGTTCGGTGATCGCCAAGTCCGGCGCGGGCGCGCTGATCGCGGGCGGCATCCTCAAGACCGTGGCGTTCATCTTCATCTCGCCACTGCTCGGCTTTGTGCTCGGCTCCCTGATGATGGTGATCGTGGCGTGGACCTTCCGCCGCGCCCGGCCCAGCAAGGTGGACAAGTGGTTCCGCCGTTTGCAGCTCGTCTCGGCGGGCGCCTACAGCCTGGGTCACGGCGGCAACGACGCGCAGAAAACCATCGGCATCATCTGGATGATGCTGATCGCGACCGGCTACACATCGGCAAGCGATGCATCGCCGCCGCTCTGGGCGATTGTCAGTTGCTACGTGGCCATCGGCATGGGCACCATGTTCGGCGGCTGGCGCATCGTCAAGACCATGGGTCAGAAGATCACCAAGCTCAAGCCGGTCGGCGGGTTCTGCGCAGAAACCGGCGGTGCGCTGACGCTATTCATCGCGACCGGGCTGGGTGTTCCGGTCTCCACCACGCACACAATCACCGGAGCCATCGTGGGCGTGGGTTCGACCCAGCGTGCCAGCGCCGTGCGCTGGGGCGTGGCGGGCAACATCGTCTGGGCCTGGATTCTGACAATTCCGGCCAGCGCCTTCGTGGCCGCGATTGCCTACTGGATCAGCCTGCAGTTGTTTGTCTGATCGACGAAATCGACGGAAAAAACAACGTAAAAAAAAGCGCCAGTACCGACAAGGTCTGGCGCTTTTTGACTTTGTGGCGCAATCACTGCGAAATCTTGCGCGCTTCCTCGATCTGGTATTCAAAGTAGCGTTGAAAGCTGAACGCGATGCTTGCCATCAGCACCGCCGTGCCGATCATCAGCGCCAGACCAATCGCAAAAATCGTGGCCCAGCGGGTCTGGCCGGCAGGCGCATCGAGTGGTGACTGGGGATTGAAGCGCGCATTCCATTTTTCAGGCGTCATCAGCCCGTAGAGGATCGCCCGCAGCGCACATCCGGCAAATGTGAAGCCGAGCAGGGGCACGAGAATCCAGCTGAATTGATCGTCCTGTCCGTACTCCATCACGCGCTGGATGCCGTACACGCCCAGCGCCGTGGGAATGGGCAGCAACCACCCCAGCGTGTCGAACCAGCCGTAGAGATAGAAGCGATGCAGGCCCAGCGGCCCGCCCACAAATGCCAGCCATGCGGCGACGGTCTTGTTCTTGGTGGCGTTAGAAGTCGTGAGGGTCATGTCGTGCAGAGGGGCTGTTCCGGCGCTTGTTTTCTTTGGTTCACGTCACTCGGGCGCGGTCGTGTCTCCGGCTCCGAGCGCCTTGTCCATGAGCACGACGTCAAGCCATTTGCCGAACTTCCAGCCGGTGGATCGCAGCACGCCTGCGTGTGCAAAACCTGCGGCCGTGTGCACGCCAATCGAACCCGCATTGGCCGAGTCGCCGATCACCGCCAGCAGACGGCGCACGCCCGCCTGTTCGGCGGCGATGCTCAGGGCGTCCAGCAGTTGACGCCCCACACCCCGACCACGCGCCGACTCGGCCACATAAATCGAATCTTCGGCAGAAAAACGGTAGGCCGGACGCGGTTTGAACCAGTTGCAGTACGCGAAGCCGAGAATCTCGCCATTCGCATCCTCGGCCACCAGGTAGGGCAGGTTCCTGGTGAGCACATCGGCACGGCGCTGAGCCATGTCGCTCGCGGTCGGGGCTCGGTTTCGAAGGTTCCGGTGCCGTGCAGCACGTGATGGCGGTAGATTTCGGTGATCGCCGGAACATCATTTTCCCGACTGGCGCGAATGGTGAGCATCTTTTCCCAGGAACTGGCTATAATTGCGGACTTTGCTGCGTGTCGCTGGCCGGGTGGCCATGTCGCGTGTCTCAAACGCAGCAGGAAAAACCTTGGCAGTTGCCAAAAACATCATTGGTGGTAACTGCTTTTCCACCCGAAGGATTCATTATGGTCGTTATTCGACTCTCGCGCGGCGGTTCCAAGCATCGTCCGTTCTTCAACATCGTCGTGGCTGACAAGCGCATTCGTCGCGATGGTCGCTTCATCGAGCGTCTGGGTTTCTACAACCCGTCCGCCAAGGAAGGCGAAGAGGGTCTGCGCATTGCGCAAGATCGTCTGACCTACTGGAAGAGCGTTGGTGCGCAGGCTTCGCCTACCGTTGATCGCTTGATCAAGCAAGGCGCGAAGGCTGCTGCCTAAGCTTTCATGCTTCCAAAAAGCGGGTTTCATCGGTGTTGCCGGTGAAGTCCGCTTTTTTATTGTTCTTTTTTAACGAAGCCTTTGGTTTCGATGGTGGGCTGGTTTGGGGCGGCAATACAACCCCTCATGCGTTGTTGCGAAGCCTTGCCGTACACATGTACTGTCTGCGGCTTCGACGCCTAGCCGCCTGAGGGGTTGTATTTCCGTTGTGGCTGTGGGGTTGGCGTACACCATGGTTTTGATTGCCCACTCCGGCCTCAGAGGCTTTGCTGGCCTTGTTTTCCATCTCTGACTTTATTTTTCCTTATGCCCGCCGAACTTCCCGTTTTGCAGTCCGCTGTTCTTCCGTCCGATGCCATCGAAGTGGGGCGCATTGGCGAGGCTTGGGGCGTCAAGGGCTGGTTCAAGATCGTGCCCTACAGCGCCGATCCCGAGGCGCTGTTGCGGGGTGGGAACTGGTATTTGTTGCCATCCGAGAAGGGCGCGAAGAGCTTTTTTTCGGGAACGGTGCTGCTTTCGGTGAAGCAGGCGCGCGTGCATTCGGATTCGGTTGTCGCGACGGCCGGGGAGATTCCGGATCGCAATGGCGCCGAGGCTTTGCGCGGCGCGCGGATTTTCATTTCGCGTGCCGATTTTCCGAAGGCCGCCGAGGACGAGTATTACTGGGTTGACCTGATCGGCCTTGAGGTGGTGAACCGCGAGGGCGTGAGCCTGGGCACCGTGAAGGATCTCATGGCCACCGGTCCGCAGACGACGCTGGTGCTGTCGCAGGAGGTGGACGGCAAGGCGCTCGAGCGCATGATTCCGTTTGTCGCGGCATTCGTGGACAAGGTCGATACAGAGGCACGTTTGATCACTGTCGATTGGCAGCCGGACTATTGATCGCTTCAGGGCATCTCGTTCCCATCCCATCATGCGCTTTGACATCATCACGCTGTTTCCCGAGTTGTTTGCAGCGTTTCTCGAAAGCGGTGTGACCCGGCGTGCCTATCAGAGCGGGCTCGTCGAGGTGCGGCTGTGGAATCCGCGCGACCATGCCGAGGGCAATTACCGGCGCGTCGATGATCGCCCGTTCGGCGGTGGGCCCGGCATGGTGATGATGGCCGAGCCGCTGTCGCGCTGCCTCGGGGCGATTCGCCAGGATCGCGCCGAGAATTCCGACGCGCAGGTGCCGCTGGTGTTGTTTTCACCCATCGGGCAGGCGCTCACGCATTCAGCCGTCGAGCAATGGTCGGCCAGCGCGGGTGCGGTGCTGCTGTGTGGCCGTTACGAGGGCGTGGACCAGCGCTTCATCGACAGGTTCGTGGACGTGCAGATCAGCCTCGGCGACTTCGTGCTCTCGGGCGGCGAGATCCCTGCAATGGCGCTGATCGACGCTGTTGCGCGCCTGCAACCCGGCGTGCTACACGACGATGGAAGCCATCAGCTCGACAGCTTCAACCCGGCGCTCGACGGGCTTCTGGACAATCCGCACTACACGCGGCCCGAGGAGTGGCAAGGCGAGCGCGTACCTGCGGCGCTGCTGTCGGGCCACCACGCGCAGATCGAGCGCTGGCGTCGCGATCAGCGGCTTGCGCTGACCGCGCAGCACCGCCCGGAACTGCTCGAAGCGGCCCGCCGCCATGGCGCGCTGACCCAGGCGGATGAAATGCTCTTGGCGAAATTGCCCAAGTTGTTATAATCAAAGGCTTTTCGATCCTCTGGCCGGCCGCTCTTCAAGCCTGAAAGGTGCGCAAACCTTGCTTTGCACACCCGCTTTGAGCCACAAGATGCCAATCCGGGCATCAAGCCAATTTTGGCGCGGACAATGATCGTTTGGAAGAAATCATGAATCTGATTCAGACTCTCGAGCAGGAAGAAATCGCTCGCTTGAACAAGACCATCCCCGCTTTCGCGCCTGGTGACACCGTCATCGTGAGCGTGAACGTGGTGGAAGGTACACGCAAGCGTGTGCAGGCATACGAAGGCGTTGTGATCGCCAAGCGCAATCGCGGCCTGAACAGCGGCTTCACAGTGCGCAAGATCTCGAGCGGCGAAGGTGTGGAGCGTACGTTCCAGACTTACTCCCCCTGATCGCCGGTATCGAAGTGAAGCGCCGTGGTGACGTGCGTCGTGCCAAGCTGTACTACCTGCGCGAGCGCAGCGGCAAGTCGGCGCGTATCAAGGAAAAGCTGCCTGCCCGCAAGACGGTTGTCGAAGCAGCGTAAATCAACGCCGCTTCTGCGAGTCTCGCGAAAAGCCGCTACAGTGCATTCAGCCTGTAGCGGCTTTTTTTGTGCCTGTTTGCGGCGCTGGCTATGCCTGATCGTTGCTGGATATTGAGTTTGTGACTGCCTCTCCCCCCACCGCCGTTCCCGCAGTGCTTTCGCTTGCGACGGTGCCGAACTTCGATCCACGCCTTGCCCCGCTGGACGGTGTGGACTCGCATTTGCCGGCCGTGCCCGACAGCGCAATGACGCCCGACGCATTGCGCCAGCGCTTTGCCCATCCGCCGCCCTGGACGCCCGACGTGCTGCGTGATCGCGCGCCTGGCCTGAATCGTGAGCCCGCCGATGCCTCGGTGCTCCTGCCCATTGTGATGCGCGATGAACTCACGATGCTGCTAACCGAGCGCACGGTCAAGCTCACCAATCACTCCGGTCAGATCGCGTTTCCCGGCGGCCGTGCCGATCCGGGCGATGGTGGTCCGAGCGGCACCGCGCTGCGCGAGACGCGCGAAGAAGTCGGCATCGACGCGCGGTTCATCGAGGTATTGGGTCAGCTCAACAACTACATGACGGTGACCGCGTTCAACATCACTCCCGTGGTCGCGCTCGTGCATCCCGGGTTCGAGTTGCGGCCCAACGCGGACGAGGTGGCGGACGTGTTCGAAGTGCCGCTTCGCTTTCTGCTCGATCCGAACCACCATCAACGCCGCCATCTCGAATGGGAGGGGCTGCGCCGTGATTGGTGGGCGATGCCATTCCAGGATGGCGACAGGCAGCGCCACATCTGGGGCGCGACCGCAGGCATTCTGCGCAATTTCTATCGTTTCATGATCTCGTGATGACAAGGCTTGCGCGCGCGGAATTTTTTTCTGCGCATGCCGCTGAAAGCCTCTGCGGCTACCTGCGCCAGTATGATGACGGGCATGAGTTTTTTCGCCATCCTGTTTGCATTGCTCATCGAGCAGGCAAGGCCGCTGTCGCGCAGTGATCCGATTCACGCGGGACCGCGCGCCTGGGCACTTTCCGTCGGTCGCAATTTCGATACTGGAACCGTGGTGCACGCCTGGGTGGCCTGGGGTGTTGCCGTGCTGGTGCCGTCTGCGGTTGCGCTCGGCGTGCATTGGGCGCTGGTGCACTGGCTCGGCTGGCCGTTCGCCTTGCTGTGGAACGTGGCGGTGCTGTATTTCACGCTCGGCTTCCGTCAATTCAGCTACCACTTCACGGGCATTCGCGATGCGCTCGAAGAAGGCGATGCGGACCGTGCGCGCGCCCGCCTGGCCGAATGGAAACAGCTCGAAGTGGGCGAACTGCCGCGCAGCGAAGTCGTGCGCCATGTCATCGAGTATTGCGTGATCGCCGCGCACCGCCATGTGTTTGGCGTGCTGGCCTGGTACTCCGTGCTCGCGGCCCTGGGGCTCGGGCCGACTGGCGCCGTGCTCTACCGTATGGCGGAGTTCGTCGCGCGCTATTGGTCTCCCCGCAGCCGCACGCTGGTCGCGCACCCCGCAAGCGCACCGCTTCAGGACGTGGCCGCCAAAGCGTGGATGGTCATCGACTGGCTGCCAGCGCGCCTGACCGCGCTGAGCTTTGCCGTGGTCGGCAGCTTTGAGGAAGCCATCGACGGCTGGCGCTTTCACGCCCAGCGCTTTCCCAACGACAACGACGGCGTGATTCTTGCCGCCACCGCCGGTGCCATCAACGTGCGCCTTGGCGGTGAGGCGTTGCGCCTGAAGTCGGAAATGGGAGCGACCACGCAAGGCTGGGAGACCGACCCCCATCTCGGCGACAGCGCGAGCACGCCGGGCCGCGAGCCCGAGGTGGCGCATCTGCGCAGCGTGGTCGGACTGGTCTGGCGCTCGGTGGTCGTCTGGATGCTGCTGCTGGCGCTGCTGTCGTTTGCGCGTTTGCTGGGCTGAGCGCTGGCGCCACCCGTTTCCGGGCGGATGGCCGCACCTCAGTATTTGGGGGGCGCGCTCAATTCCTCGAAGAGTTCTCCATAGATGCGATAGCGGTTGGCGCTGATCGCATCGGCCTGCTTCTGGTCTTCCCCGGCATCGAGCACGCGTTCGCGCACGCCGCAACCGGGCTCGTGCAGATGGGTGCAGTTGTAGAACCTGCAGTTGCCCGCGTGCGCCGCGATGTCGGGCATGCAGCGCGCGAGGTCGGTCGGAGCGAGGTGGCGCAGGCCGAATTCCTGAAAGCCCGGTGAATCGATCAGCGCCGTCGTGCGCTCCTTGTCGATCCAGTAGAGCGTGGTGGTCGTGGTCGTGTGCTTGCCCGAATTCAGTGCCTGGGAGATTTCGCCGGTCTGCGCGTAGGCGCCGGGCACCAGCAGATTCACCAGCGTGCTCTTGCCGACGCCCGAGGGGCCCAGCACCAGCGTGGTCTTGCCCGCGAGTATCGGCATCAGCGCCTGATGATCGACGCTGCCGGATTCGGTGAGCGACATCGGCAGCACGCGATAGTGGTGCTCGGTGTTGCTCTCGCCGCCCATGTGCCGATACGGCCAGAGCCGCTCCCAGGCGCGCGCAAAGGGCTCGACCAGATCGCTCTTGTTGAGCGCAATGATGGGCTTGATGTGTTCTGCCTCGGCGGCGATCAGCGCGCGCACCAGTTGGCTCTCGGAAAACACCGGCTCGGCCGCGAGCAGGATCAGCACCTGATCGAGGTTCGCGGCAAACGACTTGGTGCGGATCTCGTCCTGGCGATAGAACAGGTTGCGGCGCGTCTGCACCTTCTCTATCGTGCCCTCGTCACCCTGGCCGGGCAGGGCAGGCAGCCACAGCACGTGGTCACCGACGACGGCCTGGCTCTTCTTGCCGCGCGGATGGCAGATGCGACGCTCGCCATCGGGCGTTTCCACCACGCAATGCCGACCGTGGCTGCCGACCACCAGGCCCTGGTTCAGTTCCGAGCGAGTGCTCATGGCTGGGCGAGCAGCGCATCGACGCGCGCCGCGCAGTCGAGATCGGTGGTGGAAACACCACCGACATCGTGCGTGTTCCAGCGCACCACACAGCGGTTGTAGTGCACCGACATGTCGGGGTGGTGATCCTGCTGGTGCGCAATCAGGGCGACCGCGTTCACGAAGGCCATGGTTTCGAAATAGTTGGCGAACTCGAACGTCTTCTCGATGGCGACGTTTTCGCCGTCGCCATCGAGACGCCAGCCCGGCAGGTCGACCAGCTTGGTGACGAGCTCGACGGCGCTCAGTGCGCGGCGCTTTTCCTGAGACCAGTCCTTGATTTTCAATGCAGAGGTCATGCCGCGACTCCAGAGGCGTGGGGAATGCGTGCCAGCCGTTCGGTGGCGGGCGGATGGGAATAGTAGAACTTCACGTAGACCGGATCGGGCGTCAGTGTGGAGGCGTTGTCCTCATGCAGTTTGAGCAGCGCGGAGGCGAGATCGGCGCCGCGCGTCTGCGCCACGGCATAGGCATCGGCCTCGAATTCGTGCTTGCGCGAGAGCTGTGCAAAAAGTGGCGACAGGAACACCGTGAACACCGGCACGGCCAGCATGAAAAGCAGCAGCGCGAGCGCGTCGTTCGGCGCGGAGCCATCCACGCCCGGCAGATTGAAATTGGGCATCACGCCGAGCCCGGTGTAGAACCAGCCCTTGGTCGAAATCCAGCCCAGCAGGGCGAGTCCCGCGAGGCTCATCGCGAACATGCCGACGATGCGGCGCGTGATGTGCCTGTGCTTGAAGTGGCCCAGCTCATGCGCCAGCACCGCTTCGACTTCTTCCGTCGTGAGTTGCTTGAGCAGCGTGTCGTAGAAGACCACGCGCTTGCCCGCGCCAAAGCCCGTGAAATACGCGTTGGCATGCGCGCTGCGGCGGCTGCCGTCCATCACGAACAGACCCTTGGATGTGAAGCCGCAGCGCTGCATCAGCGCGGTGACGCGGGCATTGAGCGACACGTCATCGAGCGGCTTGAACTTGTTGAAGATCGGCGCGATGAACAGCGGATAGACCACCATCAGCAGCAGGTTGAACGCCATCCAGACCGCCCAGGCCCAGAGCCACCAGTAGCTTCCGGCGGCGCCCATGAGCCACAGGATCAGCGCGGCCAGCGGCAGGCCGATCACGGCGCCCAGCAGTGCGGACTTCAGCAGATCGCTGAGCCACAGCTTGACAGTCGTCTGATTGAAACCAAAGCGCTGCTCGATCACGAAGGTCTGGTAGTACGAGACCGGCAGATCGATCGCGCCGCTGATCAGCACAAAACAGGCAAGCAGGGCCAACTGCTGCCACAGGCCGCCACCCATCATCGTGATCAACCACTGGTTGAGTGCGTCCAGCCCGCCGAGCAAGGTCCAGCCCAGCACCACGGCCGCGCCGAGCGCCATTTCGATCAGGCCGAAGCGGCCCTTGGCGATGGTGTAGTCGGCAGCGCGCTGGTGTGCCGCAAGCGCAATGCTCCCCGCGAAATCGGTCGGCACCTGATCGCGATGCCGCGCCACATGGCGCATCTGGCGCGAGGCAAGCCACAGGCGCAGCGCGAGACCGGCGAGCAGGAAAAAGGCGAACAGCGAGGTCCAGAGCAGAGAAGGGGACACGTTGGGCAGGGCGGAAATTTCAGAAGGTGGACAGCGCAAGTGTAGGTGATCGGCGACAATCCCCCGCATGTCTGAAACCGTTACCCCGACTGTTCCCGAGCTCAAGAAGAACGACCAGAATCTGGTCTGGCTCGATTGCGAAATGACCGGCCTGAACCCCGAAACCGACCGCCTTCTGGAGATCGCGGTCATCGTCACCGGCCCGAACCTCGAGCCGCGCATCGAAGGCCCGGTGCTGGTGATTCACCAGCCGGATGAATTGCTTGACGGCATGGATGCCTGGAACAAGGGCACGCATGGCCGCAGCGGACTGATCGACAAGGTCAAGGCCTCGACGCTGACCGAGGAGCAGGCCGAGGAGCAACTGCTCGAATTCATCAAGCAATATGTGCCCAAGACCTCCACGCCGATGTGCGGTAACACCATCGGACAGGATCGGCGTTTCCTCGTGAAGTACATGCCCCGGCTCGAGGCGTATTTCCACTACCGCAACCTCGACGTGAGCACCTTGAAGGAATTGGCCAAGCGCTGGAAGCCCGAGGCCTACAGCTCGTTCAAGAAGGCGCAAAAGCACACGGCGCTTGCCGATGTGATGGAATCCATCGAGGAACTCGCGCACTACCGTTCCACGTTTTTGTCGCTCTGAACTTTCGGCGCGCTGCTGGCCTTGTTGCGACGCGCCAACAGGCAGGTGGCTGTGGCAGGTAGCGGGGAGGGCGGTTTCATGCTTTGTGCGCACCGTATGTGTGTTGTCACTTGCGGGAAAACCCGATGCATGCCATAATTGCAGACTCGCATGAATTCAGCGCTTGACCGGTCATCAAGAAGACTGGGGCTTACAGTTTCGTTCATGCGCTTTTGTACATCTCCCCTTCACTCCGGGTTCACGGCGTACGCGATGAACGGTCCAGCATGGACGTACAGCGGATTCGCCACTGAAGAACACCCACCAGCCCAGCATTCACGCTGGCGCAGGATTTGTTGAATGGTTGATGTTTTTTTAACCGTTTGATGAAGCCTCCGCAGGTAACGCCTGCGGCTGCATATATACATGACTGACTCTTTGCATTCGCAGGGCGATTTCGCGCCTGCAGACTCCGCTTTGCCTGAAGAAAACTTTGTTTTCGCTTCCGAAGCCACAAACGAATCCGCCGACGACAACGTCGACGTCTCTACCACGACTCCTGAAGTCGAAAAAGGCCCGAACCTGTTTGCCGAGCTGGGCCTTGCGCCCGAGCTGGTGCAGGCCGTGGTGGACCTTGGCTACACCAAGCCCACGCCGGTTCAGGAACAGACCATTCCCTACGCGATGGAAGCCGATGGCGACAGCGATCGTTTCATCGACCTGATGGTTTCCAGCCAGACCGGCAGCGGCAAGACCGCCGCCTTCCTGCTGCCCGTGCTGCACACGCTGCTCAAGCAGCAAGATGAGCAAGTGGCGCTTGAACGCGCGGAATACGAGCGCCTGTGCGCCGAAGCCGCAGCCAAGGGCGAACCCGCTCCAAAGCGCAATCGCCGCAAGGACCCGACCAATCCGCGTCATTTCAAGGCAGCCGTTCCCGGTGCCCTGATCCTGTGCCCGACGCGCGAACTGGCCCAGCAAGTGGCGCATGACGCCATCGAGCTGGTGCGTCATTGCAAGGGCCTGCGCATCGCCAACGTGGTGGGCGGCATGCCTTACCAGCTGCAGATCGCCAAGCTGCAGAACGCCAACCTCGTGGTGGCCACGCCGGGCCGGCTGCTCGACCTGCAACGCTCGATGCAGATCAAGCTCGACCAGGTGCAGTTCCTCGTGGTTGACGAAGCCGACCGCATGCTCGACCTGGGCTTCTCGGACGATCTCGCCGAAATCAACCAGATGACCAGCCAGCGCCGCCAGACCATGATGTTCAGCGCCACGTTCGCGCCGCGCATCCAGCAACTCGCCATGCGCGTGATGCACGACAACGGCGCTTCGGTGAAGAAGATCCAGATCGACTCGCCACAAGAGCAGCACGCCAACATCACGCAGACGCTGTTTTGGGCCGACAACGCCCAGCACAAGCGCAAGCTGCTCGACCACTGGCTGCGCGACACGTCGATCAACCAGGCGGTGGTGTTCGCGAGCACGCAGATCGAATGCGATGGCCTCGCCAACGATCTGCAGCAAGATGGTTTCTCTGCCGTGGCACTGCACGGCGCTCTGAGCCAGGGCCTGCGCAACCGTCGATTGATGGCGCTGCGCAACGGCCAGGTGCAGATTCTGGTGGCGACCGATGTGGCAGCACGCGGCATCGACGTTCCCACGATCACGCACGTGTTCAACTTCGGTTTGCCGATGAAGGCGGAGGACTACACCCACCGCATCGGCCGTACCGGTCGCGCTGGCCGTCAGGGTCTGGCCGTGACCTTTGCAGAGTTCCGTGATCGCCGTCGTGTGTTCGACATCGAGGCCTATACCAAGCAACGCTTCAAGCCTGAAGTGATTCCTGGCATGGAGCCCCAGCAGCGCGCACCGCAGCCCGACTTCGGTCGCGGCGGCCGTGGTGGTGCCGGCGGCAATGGCGGCAAGCGCCATGGCGGCGGTGGACGCGGCGGTTTTGGTGGTGGCCGTGATTCCGACGGCTATGGCCGCAAGCAAGGCTTCGGCGGCTTTGGTGGTGGTGACCGTGGCGGCGAACAGCGCTCCTTCGGTGGCCAGCGTGACCAGCAGCGCCCCTTCGGTGATCGCGGTGCTGAGCGCAGCTTTGGCGACCGCAACGACCGTGGTGGTGATCGCAATTTCGGTGGTGATCGCGGCGGCCGCTTCGGCGGTGACCGTGGTGGTGAGCGCAGCTTTGGTGCCGAGCGTCGTGAAGGCGGCTTTGGCGGCCGTGATGGCGGCGCACCGCGCGGTGGCTTCGGTGGCGGCGCTCCACGCGGCGAGCAGCGTTCTTCTTCGTTCGGTGGCGGTGATCGCGGTGGCGACCGCTCCGCCTCGTTCGGCGGCGGCGCCCGTCGCGAAGGTGAAGGTTTTGGTGCTCGCAAGCCGGCTGGCTTCGGTGCCGAGCGCCGCGAAGGTGGCTTTGGTGATCGCAAGCCATCGCATGCACACACCAAGTCGGGTGCAGGTGCCAAGCCTTACGCACCGCGTACGCGCACGCCTCGTTGAGATTCGTTGAATTGAGACGGTAAGAAGGCCGGGGTGGATTGACCACCCCGGCCTTTTTTTGTTCGGTCAAATGGACCCTGAGCAAGCGGCGTGCGCCGTTGCCAGCCGTTCCGTTTATTGCCCGCTCATGCTCATTGGCTGTGCGACACGCGGCCAATGTCCGGCCAGCGGTGATGCAGGTAAATCCACGCGAACAGCCCCACGCACATCAGCGCGAGAGAGGTGGCCGCGAGGCCGATTGCCGAATGCATCACGAGCGGAGCCAGCACCCCGGCAACGAGGCCGTTGGCGGTGGAACCGATAAATGCCTGCATCGACGATGCCATGCCGCGCCGCTGCGGATAAAGATCGAGTACCAACAGCGTGACCACGGGCACCATCAAGGCCCAGCCGAATGCGAAGACCGCAATCGGCAGCATCGCCCAGGCCGGATGGGGCTTGAGGAACAGGTTGAGCGCCAGGTTGAGCAAAGCGACGGTGAGCATGATCACGAAGCCGTGGCGGATCTGGCGCTTGGGCGGAATCTTCCCGGCGAGGCGGCCACTGACCCACGCGCCGCCCATGATGCCGCTGATGGTCAGCACGAAGAACCAGAAGAATTCGGTAGGCCCAAGGTGCAGCAGGTCGCCGAGGAATGCGGGCGCGGAAAGCACATAGAGGAACATGCCGTTGAACGGCACGCCGCTTGCGAGCGCCAGCAGCAGAAAGCGCGGGCTGGTACCGAGCTGCCAGTAGCCACGCATCAGATTCGCCGCGTCGAATGGCTGGCGGTCCTTACGGGGCAGTGTCTCGGGCAGCAGACGGTAGTTGGCGATCCACAGAACGATGCCGACGCCGGTGAGAAACCAGAACACGCTGGCCCAGCCCAGATAGACCGAAAAGAATCCCCCGACGATGGGCGCAACGGCGGGCGCCACACCGAAGAAGATGGTCACCTGGCTCATCACACGCTGGGCCTCTGCGGGCGGAAACATGTCGCGGATCACGGCGCGCGAAACGACGATGCCCGCGCCTGCCGACAGCCCCTGCATGGCGCGAAAGAGCACGAGCTGACCGATGGATTGCGACAGCGCGCAGCCCGCAGACGCGAGCGTGTAGACCACGATGCCCCAGAGCACCACGGGTCTGCGTCCGAAACTGTCGGACAGCGATCCGTGGAACAGCGTCATGAACGCGAACGCAAACAGGTAGGCCGACAGCGTCTGCTGCATTTGCACGGGCGTCGCCTGCAGCGCGCTCGCAATCGCGGGAAATGCGGGCAGGTAGGTGTCGATGGAAAACGGCCCGAGCATGCCGAGCAGCGCCAGCAGCACGGCGAGCGCCCAGCGCGGAGAGTTCCATTGTTTGTCGGCTTGACCAGAGGGCATGAATTCTTGTTGTAGTTGTATATGGAAAAGAAAAGGGCGGTGAGCGGCGCTTCAAAAGAAACGCCGTCGGCATCTTTCAATCAATGCATCAGATTGAATGGATGCTGACGGCGGATTATCAGGCATGCGGCGAGCTTGGCGCCGCGAAACCAGCCGTTGGGCGGTCAGTGCTTGTGCTTGCCGTGATCCATGGCTGCCGGGGCGTTGGCGTTCAGCGCGCGCACTTCGGCGTTGACATCAACCGTGCTTTCCTTTCCGGCAGCATCCTTGAAGACCAGAGTCAGCGGCACCTGGCTGCCCGCGGCCATTGCCTTGGACAGGTCCATCAGCATCACGTGATAGCCACCGGGCTTGAGTTCGAGTGCTTCACCGGCCTTGATCGCGATGCCCGGATCGACCTTGCGCATCTTCATCACGTTGTCTTCCATCTTCATCTCGTGCACTTCGGACACGGGCGCGGCGCTGGTGCGCACACCGACCAGCGTGGTGGGCTCGGTGCTGGTGATGCGCATGAAGGCACCTGTGGATTTCTGCTGGGCGACCGTGGCACGAACCCAGGCGTCCTGCACCTTGACTTCGGCATGGCTCAAGGTGCTGACAAAGGTGAGTGCGGACAGGGCGACGGCGGAGAGTATGTGACGCATGAAAAGTACCGGTTGAATGGCTGAAAGATGAGATCGGAATATTGTCTGACGACTGAGCCGGGTTTGGCGCATTGCCGGTCCGCAACCAAGGATGTTGCGCGCGGTCAGGGCCTGAGCGGGTTGATGTATTCTTGTGATTGCTATTTTTTAGGTAGCAGAAAATCACCTATTCATGGGTTGTTTCAGACGGTGGGCTTCGGCCTTGTAATAAATGGCCCGTGCAATTGGTGCGACTCATGACTCTTGTGCTCAAGCTGGGCGAAAATAGAGGGTTATTTTCTTGTGACCGGGTTCCATGAAGGCGGGCAATTGCCTGCGGGCCGGGTCTTCTCTTTTTTTCTTTTAACTTTTCATCAAGACCATGAAAAAGATTGCCGCTGTCGCGCTTCTCGCTTTGGGTGCCGCTCTGGTTGGATGCAGCAAAAACGAAACTCCTGCGCCCTCGGCCGCACCTGCGCCGACTCCGGCGGCGGTCACCAAGATCGTAGTGGGACTCGATGACAATTTCCCCCCAATGGGCTTTCGCGACGAGAAGAACGAGATCGTCGGCTTCGATATCGACATGGCTCGCGAAGCCGCCAAGCGCATGGGCGTAGAGGCCGAGTTCAAGCCCATCGACTGGAGCGCCAAGGAAGCCGAGCTCTCGGGCAAGCGCGTCGATGCGCTGTGGAACGGCCTGACCATCACCGACGAGCGCAAGGAAAAGATCGGCTTCACCGCTCCCTACATGGAAAACCACCAGATCATCGTGGTGGCCGCCAAGTCGGCAATCAACAACAAGGCCGACATGTCCGGCAAGGTCGTGGGCGCTCAGGAAGGCTCGTCTGCCGTGGACGCCGTGAAGAAGGACGACGCGGTGTTCAAGTCGTTCAAGGAATTCAAGACCTTCGGCGACAACGTGACCGCGCTGATGGACTTGTCCGCTGGCCGCCTGGAAGCCGTGGTGGTGGATGAAGTCGTGGGCCGCTACTACGTCGCCAAGAAGCCTGATGAGTACCGCGTTCTCGACGAGAACTTCGGCACCGAAGACTATGGCGTCGGCGTTCGCAAGGACGACACGGCCCTGCTCGAAAAACTCAACAAGGCCATGACCGACATGAAGGCCGACGGCACCGCGGCCAAGATCGCGACCAAGTGGTTCGGCAAGGACATCGTCAAGTAATCGACCAGCCATCGGCCAGCCTTTCGCTGAGCCTTCTTCGTGACGCCGCAGCGGCCCGGTGGGCCACTGCGGTGTTCTTGCACAAAACGATGCGCAGCGCGCGTCGCAGGCGTTTCGGGGCCCATCGTCCCGGCGTCTTCGGGGCTCTCAAGCTTTCCGTATGGACTACGTTCTCTCCCTTCTCGGACCACTTGCGCAGGGCGCAACCGTCACGCTGAAGCTGTTCGCAATCACGCTGTTGCTGGCCGTTCCGCTCGGACTGGTGCTGGCGCTCGCGCGCGTGTCGCACTTCAAGCCGCTCTCGGCGCTTGTCAACGGCTACATCTGGCTCATGCGCGGCACGCCGCTGATGCTGCAGATGCTGTTCATCTATTTCGCGCTGCCGTTCGTTCCGGTGATCGGCGTGCGCCTGCCGGACTTTCCGGCCGCCGTGGTGGCCTTTGCGCTGAACTACGCGGCCTATTTCGCGGAGATTTTCCGCGCGGGCATTCTGTCGGTCGATCGCGGTCAATACGAGGCCGCGAAGGTGCTCGGCATGAGCTATCCGCAGACCATGCGCCGCATCGTGCTGCCGCAGATGGTGCGCAGCATTCTGCCGCCGATGAGCAACGAGACGATCACGCTCGTCAAGGACACCTCGCTGATCTACGTGCTCGCACTCAATGACCTGCTGCGCGCCGCGCGCGGATTCGTGCAGCGCGACTTCACGACCACACCATTCATCGTGGCCGCGGCCTTCTACCTGATCATGACGCTGGTGCTCACATGGGGCTTCCAGCGCCTGGAAAAACGCTATGCCAAATATGACGAATGACGCGAACGCGAACACGCCCCGCACGGCGATGATCGACGCGCGCGACATCACGAAGGCGTTCGGCGCGACCCAGGTGCTGCGCGGCGTGTCGCTCGAACTTGCCAAGGGCGAGGTGGTCGCCGTGATCGGCCCCTCGGGTTCGGGCAAGAGCACGTTTCTGCGCTGCCTCAATCATCTGGAGACCATCGACAGCGGCACGATCGAGGTCGAGGGCAAGACACTGGTGACCACCGACGCCAGCGGCAAGCGCAGCTATGCGCCCGAGGGTGAGGTGCGCGCCATCTGCCGCAAGATGGGCATGGTGTTCCAGCACTTCAATCTGTTTCCGCATCTGACCGTGCTTGAGAACATCATCGAAGCGCCGATGATCGTGCAGAAGATCTCGCGCGCCGAGGCGATTGCGCGCACCGAAAGGCTGCTCGCCAAGGTGGGCCTCTCGGCCAAGCGCGACAACTATCCGTCGCGCCTGTCGGGCGGGCAGAAGCAGCGCGTGGCGATTGCGCGCGCGCTGGCGATGGAGCCCGACATCATGCTGTTTGACGAGCCGACGTCGGCGCTCGATCCCGAGTTGACGGGCGAAGTGCTGCGCACCATGCGCGAGCTGGCCGACGAGCGCATGACGATGCTGGTCGTCACGCACGAAATGGGCTTTGCGCGTGAAGTGGCAAACACCGTGGTGTTCATGGACCAGGGCGAACTGATCGAATCACGCCCCGCGCAGGAGTTCTTTGCCGATCCGCGCCACGAGCGCGCCAAGGCCTTTCTTCACCACATGCTGTAAACGCAGCGTCCCGGGCTATGCCGACTGGATCACGACGGTCGGCAGATCCGCGGGATTGCGCACCTCGCCGAGCGTCTCGCCACGCCGCAGCGGCATCGCGGGCTCGGCCAGCAACTCGCGCACGAAGTTCGGCTGGGCCAGCAGCGCATGGTGCACGGCGCCGTTGTAGAGCTGCAGCGACCCGATGCCGCGCGATGCGATGCGCGCATCCACTTCCTCTATGCTGACGTGCGCCGGATCGGTGGATTCCGATGCCATCGCCATGCACCACAGCGTGCCATAGAGCGGCACGTATTGCAGATACGGACGAAACACCGGAAACACCTGTCGCACCGATGCCGCGATGCGCTTGAGGCTTTGCGGCAGATGGATCGGCGAGCCGAGATGCAGCGACATCACGCCTTCGGGCGCGAGCGCGCGGCGGCAGGCCTCATAGAACTCGACCGTGTAGAGATCGGTCGCGGGGCCGAACGGATCGGTGAGATCGAGCACGATCTGGTCGAATGATTCATCCGTCTGCCCGATGAAATCGCGCGCGTCGCCGATGCGGATTTCCACCCGTGGATCGTCGAGCGCGCCCCGATGGATTTGCGCAAGCCACTCGCGCGCGACGCAGAGAACTTCGGCATCCAGTTCGGCAAGCACGACGCGCTCGATGTCCGGCAGCTTCAACAGTTCCTCCACCGCGCCGCCATCGCCGCCGCCCACCACGAGCGCGCGGCGCACCCCTTGGTGCGCAATCGCCGGCAGGTGCACCATGGGCTCGTGGTAAAAGAATTCGTCGCGCTCCGAGGTCATGAAACAGTCGTCGATGCGCATGACGCGGCCAAACTGCTCGTTCTCGAAGATCTCGATGTGCTGCCACGCCGACTGCCGACTCACGAGCAGGCGGCTGTTCTTCAGGTAGAAGCCGAAGTCCGGGTTCAGGCGCTCGGCCGCATAGGACTGTGTCGCGGCCTGCTTCAGTTCAAACGCTCCCATGTCAGGCGCGCTCGACGCTGTGCAGGTGCGGGTCGTTCGGATTGAAGGCAGCCATCAGGTCGTCGAACAGCTGTTGCGCCTTCGGACGGTTGTTGCTCGTGTGGTTGCAGACGTAGACGTCCAGCGTGACATAGCCCGACTCGGGCCAGGTGTGGATGGACAGATGCGATTCGGCCAGCACCACCACGCCGGTCACGCCGCCGCCTTCGCCAAAACTGTGAAAGAGGCTGCCCACCGATGTGAGAGCAGCCGAGGCAACGCGTTCCTTGCAGAAGGACTCCAGAAATTCGGCATCCAGCATCAGGCGAGAGTCGCAAAGACAGCCGTACAGGTCTCCAATCAGATGCAGACCGCTCGCCTTGCGTGCGGCCGGGGAGTTGATTGCGGGGAGGATGGCGTTCTGGACGTGGTTCTTCATTGAACTCGGGGCCCTTTCCTTACAAGTGGAGGCGATAAAACGGCCATCCCTTCCACAATGCGGGAAGATGGCCTCGGAAAATGTTGCATTGCGACATCACGGCGCAATGAAAAAAGCGATTGCTGCAGTCTGTTGCAGTGCTGCACGTGTCCGGAAATGCGGGGACTCACTTCAGGAAGAGTCCATGCAACTTGCAGGCCGCGCGCTGCCGCCTGCTTGGTACAGAACGCACAAGTATAGTCAAGCGCCGTTTGGGAAACAGTTCGTTCATGCCCGTGTGTCGCAAGGGCGAAGGCCTTTCCCCCTATGATGCGGGGTTGCTCGTCACTGTTCGGTGCGGGCACTCGATTGCTTTTATCCATGCCTGAAACCGCTTCCCTCGTCACCGATCCGCTCGTCGAGTTCCGCAACGTCCATTTTGGATACGGCGAACGTGCGATCCTGAGCGACGTCAGCCTGAGCGTGCCGCGCGGCAAGGTGACTGCGCTGATGGGTGCGTCGGGCGGCGGCAAGACCACCGTGCTGCGCTTGATTGGCGGCCAGCAGATGGCGCAGGGTGGCGAGGTGTTGTTCGACGGCAAGAACGTCGGCGCGATGGACATGAAGGCGCTGTACGCCGCTCGCCGCCGCATGGGCATGCTGTTCCAGTTCGGCGCGTTGTTCACGGACATGAGCGTGTTCGAGAACGTGGCGTTTCCGCTGCGCGAGCACACCGATCTCTCCGAGGAACTGATCCGCGACATCGTGCTCATGAAGCTCAACGCCGTGGGCCTGCGCGGGGCGCGTGACCTCATGCCGAGCGAGATTTCCGGCGGCATGGCGCGGCGCGTGGCGCTGGCGCGTGCGATTGCGCTGGATCCCGAACTCATCATGTACGACGAGCCGTTTGCCGGTCTCGATCCGATCTCGCTGGGAACGGCCGCGCAACTGATCCGCCAGCTCAATGATTCCATGGGCCTCACGACGATCATCGTGTCGCACGATCTTGAGGAAACCTTCCGTCTGGCCGATCACGTGATCATTCTGGGCGCGGGCACCATTGCCGCGCAGGGCACGCCCGACGAGGTACGCAACAGCAGCGATCCGCTGGTGCACCAGTTCGTCAATGCGCTGCCGACGGGGCCGGTGCCGTTTCACTATCCGGGGCCTGCCGTGGCAGATGATTTCGGTCCGGTGGGCGGCGTATCGGGAGGCAGGTCATGAGCTGGTGGCGTCCTTCCGACATAGGTTTTGCTGTCCGCAGCAAGCTGGTCGATCTCGGCCAGGGTGCGCGTCTGTTCTGGCGCATGTTGCAGCTTGGCGGCGAGGTCTTCAGGCGGCCCGGTCTGGTGCGCGACCAGGTGCATTTTCTGGGCAACTACTCGCTGTCGATCATCGCCATGTCGGGCTTGTTCGTCGGTTTCGTGCTGGCGCTGCAGGGCTACAACATCCTGCAACTGTATGGCTCGACCAATGCGCTCGGTCTGGTGGTCACGCTCGGGCTGGTGCGCGAGCTGGGCCCGGTGGTGACGGCGCTGTTGTTCGCGGGGCGCGCGGGAACATCGCTCACGGCCGAGATCGGGTTGATGCGCGCGGGCGAGCAACTCTCGGCCATGGAAATGATGGCGGTCGATCCCGTGCGCCGCATTCTCGTGCCGCGCTTCTGGGGCGGCGTGATTGCCATGCCGCTGCTCGCGGCGGTGTTCAACGCCGTCGGCGTGATCGGCGGGTGGGTCGTCGGCGTGATCATGCTCGGCGTGGATTCCGGTGCGTTCTGGGGCGCGATGCAAAGCAGCGTCGATGTCTGGAAGGACGTGGGCAACGGCGTGGTCAAAAGCTTCGTCTTCGGCGTTGCCGTGACCTTCGTGGCGGTGCTGCAAGGCTACGTGGCCAAGCCCACGCCAGAGGGCGTTTCGCGCGCCACGACGCGCACGGTGGTGATCGCGTCGCTTTCGGTGCTGGGGCTGGACTTCCTGCTCACCGCGCTGATGTTCAGTATTTGAGAAAGTAGCAAACCATGCAGCAATCCAAGAATGATGTCTGGGTCGGCCTGTTCGTGCTGTTGGGCGCGGCCGCACTCGTGTTCCTTGCCCTGCAATCCGCCAACCTGCTGAGCCTGAACTGGAAGCCGGGCTATGCCGTGACCGCACGTTTCGACAACATCGGTGGCCTGAAGCCCCAGGCCGCAGTGCGCAGCGCCGGTGTGGTGGTGGGGCGCGTCAAGGGTATTTCCTTCAACGACCAGACCTTCCAGGCCAATGTGCATCTGGAGCTGGACAAGCAGTACAAGTTTCCCAAGGACAGCTCGTTGAAGATTCTCACGAGCGGCCTCCTGGGTGACCAATACATCGGAATAGAGGCGGGAGCCGACGATGCCAATCTGGCGGAAGGTGACACAATCACGGCGACGCAGTCTGCTGTGGTGCTGGAAAACCTGATTGGACAATTTCTCTACAACAAGGCCGAAGAAGGTGGAAGCACCAGCGGGTCTGGCGGTAAAAAATGACTAATTCAAAAACCACCCATTCGAAACGCCTGCTGAGCATCGGCATGGCTGCGCTTGCGATGGCGCTGCTCGCCGGTTGCGCAAGCTCCACCCGTATCTCGGGCCAGCCGCATCCTGACGATCCGTATGAGTCCTTCAACCGCAACATCTACTCGTTCAACGACGGGCTGGACCGCGCGGTGCTCAAGCCCGTGGCGACGGCCTATCAGCAAGTCACTCCCAAGCCGGTGCGCACGGGCGTGAGCAACTTCTTCGCCAATCTCGGCGATGCGTGGTCGTTCGTGAACAACCTGCTGCAAGGTCGCGGCGCCGATGCGCTCGACAGCATGGTGCGCTTCAACGTCAACACCGTGTTCGGCCTCGGCGGGCTGCTCGACATAGCGAGCGAAATGCGTGTGCAGCGCCACAAGCAGGACTTTGGCCTGACGCTGGGCCACTGGGGCGTGCAGACTGGTCCGTATCTGGTGTTGCCGTTCTTGGGCCCCTCGACGATTCGCGATACCGCGGCGCTGCCTGTGGATTGGTATGCTGGCGATCTGGTCGGCCACATCAACGACATTCCGGTGCGCAATTCACTGTACGGCCTGCGCTATGTGGAAAAGCGCGAATCGCTGCTGAATGCGGGCGAGGTGCTGGATGCTGCCGCGCTCGATCCCTATTCGTTCACGCGTGACGTCTACCTGCAGGTGCGCAGCCAGCGCATCGCGCCCAAGAAGGGGCAGGTAGAGAATGAGGATGCGGGCAAGCTGTCCGACGACTATTGATCACTTGCCCGGATCAACATCGGAGCGATTGCGGCGCGGGTTGCAATTGCTTTCAAACCGGTACGTCCGGGACGCAAGAAACACGGGCGGCGTGCTGACAATAACGCGCATGTTGCCAATCACATACATTCAAGCCTGTATGTGAATTCACAAGGAACCTCCAAGATGATGAATCGACGTCTTTTTTCCCAATCCGCCGCCGCCGTGGCATCGCTGGTCCTGATGTCGTTGCCGGTGGCCTCGATGGCCGCCGAGGAGGCACCTGATGCGATGATCAAGCGCCTGTCCAACGAGGTGCTCGAGACCATTCGCAACGACGCCTCGATCAAGTCGGGCGACGTGGACAAGATCATGGTGCTCGTGGATCGCCTGCTGATGCCGCATGTGAATTTCCGCCGCATGACCGCCGCCGCCGTTGGCCCGGGCTGGCGCAAGGCCACGCCCGAGCAGCAAAAGCGTCTGCAGGATGAGTTCAAGGTCCTGTTGGTGCGCACCTACTCGGGTGCCCTGAGCCAGGTGACCAACCAGACCGTGGACGTCAAGCCGATGCGCGCCGCCGCTGGCGACAAGGACGTGCTGGTGCGCACCGAAGTGCGCGGCAAGGGCGATCCCGTGCAGGTCGACTACCGGCTCGAGAAGGACGGCAGCGGCTGGAAGATCTACAACCTGAACGTGCTCGGCGTCTGGATCGTGGACACCTACCGCACGCAGTTCGGCCAGGAAGTCAACGCCAAGGGCATTGACGGCCTGATCGAATCGCTCGTGGCCCGCAACAAGGCCAACGCTGCGGGCAACACCAAGTAAGAAGCAGACCGCAGGAAGCCGATCACCATGAATGCTGCCACCGCTCCGAGCATGCTGGTGCTTCCGCCCGAACTGACCAACGCCCAGGCGACGGCCAGTCTGCGCATGCTGATGCATGCCATGAAGGCGCACAAGGAACAGCATCTGGTGGTCGATGCCGGTGCGCTCAAGGTGTTTGATTCTTCCGCGCTTGCGGTGCTGCTCGAATGCCGCCGCACCGCGCTCGAATTCGGCAAGACCTTTGCCGTCAAGGCACTGCCTGCATCCCTTGCCAGTCTGGCGGGCCTGTACGGCGTGCAGGAACTGCTGGCTTCGGAATGAGCGCGGCGGGGTGGTCGTCGCGCCTGCTGCGGCACCCCGGCGATTCGCGAGGAGCGCTTCAAGACCTTGCCCGGCAGCGATCTGCCCTCCCGAATTAGAATCGTAGGCTACATGCCAGCCGTATCCTTTCAGTCCGTCTCCAAGACCTTCCAAACCCCAAGGGCCCATTCCAGGCGCTGAACGACGTCAGCCTGGACATCGGTGAAGGCGAATTCTTCGGGTTGCTCGGCCCCAACGGCGCGGGCAAGACCACGCTCATCAGCATTCTCGCTGGGCTCGCCAAGGCGACCGGAGGCTCCGTCAAGGTGCTCGGCCACGACGTGCAGGGCGACTTTGCCGCAGCGCGCCGCAGCCTTGGCGTGGTGCCGCAGGAACTGGTGTTCGATCCGTTTTTCAATGTGCGCGAGACGCTGCGCATTCAGTCCGGCTACTTCGGCGTCAAGAACAACGATGCCTGGATCGACGAGTTGCTCGAGAGTCTCGGGCTTGCCGACAAGGCCAGCAGCAACATGCGCCAGCTTTCGGGTGGCATGAAGCGCCGTGTGCTGGTCGCACAGGCGCTGGTGCACAAGCCGCCGATCATCGTGCTGGATGAGCCGACCGCGGGCGTTGACGTGGAGTTGCGCCAGACCCTCTGGCATTTCGTCGCCCGCCTGAACCGCGAGGGCCACACGGTCCTGCTGACGACGCATTATCTGGAAGAGGCCGAGGCGCTGTGCAATCGCGTGGCGATGCTCAAGCATGGCAACGTCGTCAAGCTCTCCAGCATGTCCGATCTGCTCAAGACCGCGACCTCCAATGTGCTGCAATTCAAGACCGACGGAGCGCTGCCCGCCGCCGTTGAAGTGCGCGCCCGGGTCACCGGTCGCATCGTGCAGATCCCCGCGCAGGATGCGGGCGATGTCGAGCAATTGCTCGCGGCGTTGCGCGAGGGCGGCGTGATGCCCGAGGATGTGGAAATCCGCCGCGCCGATCTTGAAGACGTCTTCATCCATGTGATGAACGAGCAGCAGGGAGGTGGGGCATGAACGGCTGGAAAACCCTGCTCAAGAAGGAAGTGCTGCGTTTCTGGAAAGTCGCCTTTCAGACCGTCGGCGCGCCGGTGCTCACCGCCGTGCTCTATCTGCTGGTCTTCGGCCACGTGCTCGAAGGTCGCGTGATGGTCTATGACCGCATCAGCTATACCGCGTTCATCATTCCGGGCCTCGTGATGATGAGCATCCTGCAGAACGCCTTCGCCAACAGCTCGTCGAGCCTGGTGCAGAGCAAGATCATGGGTTCGCTGGTGTTTGTGCTGCTCACGCCGCTGTCGCACTGGGCCTGGTTCAGCGCCTACGTCGGTGCGGCCGTGCTGCGTGGTTTGCTGGTCGGTGTCGGCGTTTTCGCCATCACGCTGTTCTTTTCGGTGCCCGATTTTTCTGCACCGCTGTGGATCATCGTCTTTGCACTGCTGGGCGCTGCCCTCATGGGCACGCTCGGCCTGATCGCAGGCCTGTGGGCGGACAAGTTCGACCAGATGGCTGCGTTCCAGAACTTTCTGATCATGCCGCTGACCTTTCTTTCCGGCGTGTTCTACTCGATCCATTCGCTGCCGGGCTTCTGGCAGGGCGTGAGCCACCTGAACCCGTTCTTCTACATGATCGACGGGTTTCGCTACGGCTTCTTCGGACAGAGCGACGTGTCGCCGTGGACGAGTCTGGCCATCGTCGGATCTGCATGGCTGCTGATCAGCGCGCTGGCCATCCACCTGCTGCGCATCGGCTACAAGATCCGCCATTGATTCGCCGATTCGCTGCGGCCCGGCATGGCCGCAGCGGCATTCATTTTCATCACCTTCCCATCCCACCATGACAGCAGACCAACTCAAGGACCTCATCAGCGCCGGCCTGCCTTGCGAGCACATCACCCTCGAGGGCGATGGTCGCCATTGGTACGCAACCATCGTGTCCGCCGAATTTGACGGCAAGCGCCTGATCCAGCGCCACCAGCGTGTCTACGCGACGCTTGGTGACCGCATGAAGACCGACGAAGTGCACGCGCTGTCGATGAAGACCTTCACGCCCGCCGAATGGGCGGTGCAGGGTGACGCGCAGGCCTGAGAAAATCTTTCGATCCTGCGATTGATTCGCGGTGGCCTCGCAGTGCGCGGCTACGATTGCATGGAAGACGGACTCCGCGACCTCGGAGCCGACGTGGAAAGAATTCAATGACGATGATTACTCTGGCGCTCTCCAAGGGCCGCATTTTTGATGAAACCATGCCGCTGCTGGCCGCTGCCGGCATCGAGGTGCTGGAAGATCCGGAAACCTCACGCAAGCTGATTCTGCCCACGAATCAGCCAAGCGTGCGCGTGGTGATGGTGCGCGCCACCGACGTTCCCACCTATGTGCAATACGGTGGTGCCGATCTCGGCGTGACCGGCAAGGACACGTTGATCGAGCATGGCGGACAGGGACTTTTCAGGCCGCTCGATCTCAACATCGCCAAGTGCCGCGTGAGCGTCGCCGTGCGCAGCGATTTCGACTACGCCCACGCCGTCACGCAGGGCTCGCGCCTGAAGGTGGCGACCAAGTACACGCTCATCGCGCGCGACTTCTTTGCGTCCAAGGGCGTGCACGTCGACCTGATCAAGCTCTACGGCAGCATGGAGCTTGCGCCGCTCACCGGCATGGCCGACGCGATCGTCGATCTGGTCTCCACCGGCAATACGCTCAAGGCGAATCACCTGGTCGAGGTCGAACGCATCATGGACATCAGTTCACACCTCGTCGTTAACCAGGCCGCGCTCAAGCTCAAGCAGGCGCCGCTGCGCCACATCATCGACGCGTTCGCCTCCGCGATTCGCCAGGACTGATCACACTCTTTTTTCTTGCCCGAAAGCCGAGCCACCATGACTTTGCAAGCTGCTCCACTGCGTCTGTCCACTGCTTCGAAGACCTTCGAAGCCGACTTCGCTGCGCGGCTGCACTGGTCGGCTGACACCGACGCGCAGATCGAGCAACGCGTGGCCGACATCCTCGCCGATGTGCAGCAGCGCGGCGATGCAGCCGTGCTCGAATACACGGCCCGCTTTGATGGTCTGGATGCGCAAAGCGTGTCGGCGCTCGAACTCCGCAAGGATGAACTCAAGGCCGCGTTCGAAGGTCTGAACGATGCGCAAAAGCACGCGCTCGAGGCCGCGGCAAGGCGCGTTCGCAGCTACCACGAGGCGCAGAAGAAGGCCAACGGCGAAAGCTGGAGCTACCGCGACGAGGACGGCACGCTGCTCGGCCAGAAGGTGACGCCGCTCGACCGCGTCGGCATCTACGTGCCCGGTGGCAAGGCGGCTTACCCATCAAGCGTGCTGATGAACGCCATCCCCGCGCAGGTTGCGGGTGTCGAGGACATCATCATGGTCGTGCCCACGCCGCGCGGCGAAAAGAACGCGCTGGTGCTGGCTGCGGCCCATGTGGCGGGCGTGCATCGCGCGTTCACCGTTGGCGGCGCGCAGGCGGTGGCCGCGCTCGCCTACGGCACGGCGACCATTCCCAAGGTGGACAAGATAACAGGCCCCGGCAACGCCTATGTGGCCAGCGCCAAGAAGCGCGTGTTCGGCATGGTGGGCATCGACATGATCGCCGGGCCCTCGGAGATTCTGGTGCTCGCCGACGGCACGACACCGCCCGAATGGGTTGCGATGGATTTGTTCAGCCAGGCCGAGCACGACGAACTTGCGCAATCGATTCTGCTGAGCCCGGACGCGGCCTACATCGACGCCGTGCAACGCGAGATCGACCGCTTGCTTCCCGAGATGCCGCGCCGGGACATCATCGCCAGGAGCCTGAATGGCCGTGGCGCATTGATCCTCACGCGCGACATGCACGAGGCCTGCGCGATCAGCAACCGCATCGCGCCCGAACACCTCGAAGTATCGAGCCGCGAGCCGCACAAGTGGGAGCCGCTGCTCAAGCACGCCGGCGCGATTTTTCTCGGTGCCTACACCAGCGAAAGCCTGGGCGACTACTGCGCCGGTCCGAACCACGTGCTGCCCACAAGTGGCACGGCGCGCTTCTCATCGCCGCTCGGCGTGTACGACTTCCAGAAGCGCTCCAGCATCATCGAGGTGAGCGAAGCCGGTGCGCAGGTACTCGGCAAGATCGCGGCGGAACTGGCTTACGGCGAGGGCTTGCAGGGCCACGCGCGGGCGGCGGAAATGCGGCTGTCGAAGTAGATCGAGCATCAGTCGCACCTCGGTCGCTCCGTGAAGCGAGTGACCGGCCTCTCGCCCGTCGAGTTCGAGAGCAGAGTAAACAACAACGATCCGTCGTTCTGGGTGTATCGCCTGTTAAGAGATCATCACCTCGCATAGTTTTGTGCGAAATGTGATAGAAATTGGCGGCCGTGACTGCATCAGGCATTCAAACCCTCGTAACAAGGAACGAAACAATGGCCAGACGTTTGCGTCCCATCGACATCGCAGCCAGTCTCATCCTGGTCAGCGCCGCGGTGCAACCCGCGTTCGCCGCCCGCGAATTCACGCCGCAGGCGGGTACCTGGGTCATCTCCGAAGAGGTGGACGGCCAGCCGGGCAGGGGTGTTGCCATTGACGTGCAGGGCAATACCTTCTTCATGCAGGTGTTCAACTACGCGAAGGATGGTTCGGCCATCTTTCACACGGCCATGGGGCAGATGACGGGCAACAGCGTTTCCGCGCCGCTGATGAAGTATCGCGGAGGCCGGCATTTCGGCAGCGGCGATGCGGCTGCCAGCGAGGATGGCTCGGCGGGAGATGTTGTGGTGACCTTCAACGATGGATTGAGCGGCACGATTCAGCTTCCCGGTGAATCGCCGAAAGTCATCACGCGCATGTTGCTGGTTCAGGGCGATCCGCTGTACCGAAATCTGATGCAGCCTCCGCTTGTGGATGGCTGGGATCCATTCCGCATCATGCGTTGGGTGGGAAAGGACGCTACGGGCGCGCGCAATCTGTGGAATGTGTCGCTCATTCCTGAAGGCCAGGGCGTATTCGGCTTGCACCTGGCGGATCAGAAGCGTGTACCTACTTCGCCTCCATATTATGGTTACGAGACTCCGTACATGAAAATGCGCTGCTCTTTGGCCGAGGCCACGCAAGTCTATGACTGTGAGCGCACGACTTTCCCCACCGGGGAAAGGGTGCAGGGCACCAGTGGGCAGGATCTGGACGTGCCCATTCGCAAGGCAAGATTTCGAATACTCGGCCGCGATGTCGTTGGGACTGTCGTCACGGATCAGGCACCTGCGCAGTCCTTCGAGTTGATGGGAGTGAATCTCGGAGCGCAAGGTGCTGGGAACGACTGCGGAGGTGACCCCTCCACAAGGCAGGGCTATGTGCCCGAATTCGTTGGCGAGGATTCGGTCTGTATCGCAACGGGTACGCCGGCTCCCAAGCATCCAGAAGGTTTTACACACGTTCCCGGTAACTCGGTCCAGCCCGTCAATGGCACATGGATCGTCGAGTCTGAAGATGACGGACGGCCCGGTCGCGGCATTTCGCTCGACGTGCAGGACACGGTGCTGTTTGCGCAGATCGCGAATTTCCGCAAGGACGGCTCGGCCACGTTTCACACGGCGTCGGGTGTATTCGTCGCCAAGTTTGATCAGGGGAACGTGACTCAGACCACGGCGAATTTGATCGAATATCAAGGGGGCCGTTATTTTGGTGGGCCAGGCCGCTCCGCGTATGAGAGCGCGAATGCCGGAGTGGTGAAGATCAGTTTTCCGTACGACTACAACCGGGGCTCAAGAATACTCAGTACCGGCATCATCGAATTTCCGGGCGAGGCCCCGAAAACCATTCGCCGCATGGCATGGCAAAGCGCAGCAAGCCATCTTGAGCGTGTGCTCGGGAGTTCTACCTCCCACGGCAGAGCGAGGAGAGCCCGCCTAAATACGATACGGTTCTTGAGCGGTTGGTTGCACCGGATTTCAACAGCGTCGCCAATGCCGACGGCTCGCTGGTGTGCAATGGGCATACGGATGGCTTGACCGGGCTGCCAGCGGCCCAATGCTTCTGGCGACAGGTTCCGATACCCAGTACCGGTGCCGTTTATGTAGGGCGCGGATCGTTTGTGTGGGATCCCTTTGATCGCATGAGTTACGTTGTGCGCACTCGCGACAGATATGGCAACTGGATGGGGCTGGGCAAGGTGAAATTGCCGGGCCTGGAAATTCCGTAGTGCGTTGACGCAATAGGAACACGAAATTCGTGTTGCACGAATTTCGTGTAAACTCGAGTCTGTGAAAAATCTCACCATCACCGTCGAAGACGACGTGCTCGAATGGGCGCGCATCGAGGCCGCGAGGCGCGGCACCAGTGTGTCTCGCATGGTGGGCGATTTCATGGCGGAGATGCAGCGGCGCGAGGATGCATACGAGCGGGCCTATCTCGCATGGCGCACCGATGAACGCAGTTGGCACGCGGTGTCGTCGCCGCAATCCGGTTCCGCGCCCGCTGGGCGCAAGCTGCGTGTGGCGCGCACGACCGGCGAGGATGTCGCACGATGAGTCCCGTGTTTGTCGATACCTCGGTGCTGATTGCGGCGGAAGACGTGGGTCAGGCCGAACTTCATGCCGCGACGCTCCAATGGCTTGATGCGCTGTGGAAGGCCCGCAGCGGCCGCACCGGCAGTCAGGCGCTGTGCGAGTTCTACGACCAGGTCACGGGCGCGCCCGTGCCGTTGTCGCAGGGCGATGCGCGTGCTGCGATTCGTCGCTATCAGACCTGGAATCCCTGGAAAACCGATGCCGCCACGCTCGAGACCGCCTGGGCCGTGCAGGCGCGCCATCAGCTCGCGTTCGGCGATTGCCTCGCGGTGGCCTGTGCGCAACACAGTGGCTGCGATCAGATGCTGTCGCTGCATTTGCCGCACGGCGCGCAGTTTGGCGGCGTTACCGTGGTGCATCCGCTGCATGCGGCGGCGGGCTGAGCGACCCCCGCATCCCTATCTCCATTTCGCCTTCAAGACGACGATCCAGACGAAGTTTTTCCCATCATGACCACCCTGTCCGCTTCCCAATCCAGAGCCCTTGATCGCATCCGCCCCGACGTGCGCGCCATGCACGCTTACAAGGTTCAGGGATCGGCGGGATACCTGAAGATGGACGCGATGGAGAACCCCTTCAGCCTGCCTGCGCAGTTGCAGGTGGAGCTGGGCAAGCGCCTTGCTGCACTGGAGATCAACCGCTATCCGGGCGAGCGTCAGAACGACCTCAAGGCGGCGCTCGCCGCATATGCGGGCGCGCCCGAAGGCAGCGCGATTCTGCTCGGCAATGGCTCTGACGAAATCATCAGCCTGCTGGCGCTGGCTTGCGCCCAGCCGTTCGATGGTGACCGCGCCAAGCTGCTCGCGCCGATGCCGGGGTTCGTGATGTACCCGATGAGCGCGCAGTTGCAGGGCCTCGACTTTGTGAACGTGTCGCTCGACGCCGATTTTGAAATCGACGTGCCTGCGATGCTGGCCGCGATTGCCGAGCACAGGCCTGCGATCACCTACATCGCCTACCCGAACAACCCGACGGCCACGCTGTGGAGCGAAGCGTCGGTGCAGTCCATCGTTGACGCGGTCGGCGAGCAGGGCGGCTTCGTGGTAATGGACGAGGCCTACCAGCCATTCGCGAGCCGCAGCTGGCTCAGCCGCATGCAGGCCGAGCCCGGGCGCAACGGCCACGTGCTGCTGATGCGCACGCTCAGCAAGTTCGGTCTGGCGGGCGTGCGTCTGGGCTACCTGATCGGCCCGCAGGCGATCGTGAACGAGATCGACAAGGTGCGCCCGCCCTACAACGTGAGCGTGCTGAACTGCGAGGCCGCGATCTTCGCGCTGGAACACGCCGGGGTGTTCGCCGCGCAGGCCCTTGAAATACGCACCGAACGCGCGCGGTTGATTGCCGATCTGCAGCAGATGGCAGGCGTGCAGAAGGTCTGGAACAGCGAGGCCAACATGGTGCTCATCCGCGTGGCGGATGCCGCCAGAACCTATGAGGGCATGAAGGCCCTGAAGGTGCTGATCAAAAACGTTTCTACAATGCACCCATTGCTGGCCAACTGCCTGCGTCTGACGGTCGGAAATGCTGCCGACAACGCCAGAATGCTTGCGGCGCTTCAGGCTTCCCTATGACATCATCACTTGTACCCTCCACCCCGGCGGTCGATGCCAATGCCGACCGCGTCGCCGAAGTGTCCCGCAACACGGCGGAAACGCGCATCAAGGTGCGTTTGAATCTGGACGGCAGCGGCGCATCGCGCATTGCCACCGGCATCGGCTTCTTCGACCACATGCTGGAGCAGATTGCGCGCCATGGCCTGATCGACCTGCAGATCGACTGCGATGGCGACCTGCACATCGACGGTCACCACACGGTGGAAGATGTGGGCATCACCATCGGCCAGGCGTTTGCGCGCGCGGTAGGTGACAAGAAAGGCATTCGCCGCTACGGCCACGCCTATATTCCGCTCGATGAGGCGCTCTCGCGCGTGGTGGTGGATTTCTCCGGCCGTCCGGGCCTGCATCTGCACATTCCGTTCACGGCGGCCAGCATTGGCGGCTTCGATACCCAGCTCACCTACGAGTTCTTTCAGGGTTTCGTGAACCACGCCGGTGTCACGCTGCATATCGACAATCTCAAGGGCATCAACGCGCACCACCAGTGCGAGACCGTGTTCAAGGCCTTTGCGCGCGCGCTGCGCGATGCGCTTGAGCGCGATCCGCGCTCGGCGGGCGTGATCCCGTCCACCAAGGGCTCGCTTTGAGCGGTAGAACAGGCGATTTTTCTTTCCTTCGGCGACAACAGGCATTGGCACACGCAGCTATGAGCAGTGAATCAAAAAGGGTCGCGGTCGTGGACTACGGCATGGGCAATCTGCGCTCGGTGTCGCAGGCCGTGCTTGCGGTGGCTGCCGACAGTGGCTGGAGCGTGGTGGTGACCTCGCGCCCGAGGAAGTTCGTGCGGCCGAGCGCGTCGTGCTGCCGGGACAGGGCGCGATGCGCGACTGCATGCGCGAGCTGCGCGATTCCGGACTGCAGGAAAGCGTGCTCGAAGCCGCCGCGAACAAGCCGCTTTTCGGCGTGTGCGTGGGCATGCAGATGCTGCTTGATCACAGCACCGAGGGCGACACGCCCGGCCTTGGCGTCATCCCCGGGAAAGTGGTCAAGTTCGAGCTCGCAGGTCGCACGCAGGCCGATGGCAGCCGCTTCAAGGTGCCGCAGATGGGCTGGAATCAGGTGCGCCAGTCGCGTCATGCGGGCTCGGTACACCCGCTATGGAGCGGTATTCCCGACGACAGCTTCTATTATTTCGTGCACAGTTTTTACGCCCGACCCGACAGCGCAGAGCATGTGGCGGGCGAGGCCGACTATGGTGGGCATTTTGCTTCGGCCATCGCGCGCGATAATATTTTCGCGACGCAGTTCCACCCGGAAAAAAGCTCCGAACATGGTTTGGCGTTGTTCCGCAACTTCCTGAACTGGAAGCCCTGATTTTCCAACCTTGGTTGGGTCGACCACCTTTTTGACTCGCCCCTCTCCCGCTTACGATCATGCTGCTCATCCCCGCCATCGACCTCAAAGACGGCCATTGCGTGCGCCTCAAGCAAGGCGACATGGATCAATCCACCATTTTTGGTGACGACCCCGCCGCGATTGCGCGTCGGTGGCTGGATGCGGGCGCACGCCGTCTGCATCTGGTCGACCTGAACGGCGCGTTCGCGGGGCAGCCCAAGAACATGATCGCCATCAAGGCCATCCTCAACGAAGTGGGCAGCGAGATCCCGGTGCAGCTCGGCGGCGGCATTCGCGATCTGGACACGATTGAAACCTTCATCGACGCGGGCATGCGCTACGTCATCATCGGCACGGCGGCGGTCAAGAACCCCGGCTTTCTGAAAGACGCCTGCAGCGCCTTTGGCGGCCACATCATCGTCGGCCTCGATGCCAAGGACGGCAAGGTCGCGACCGACGGCTGGAGCAAGCTCACCGGCCACGAGGTGGTCGATCTGGCGAAGAAGTACGAGGACTGGGGCGTCGAATCCGTGATCTATACCGACATCGGCCGCGACGGCATGCTCTCGGGCATCAACATCGATGCCACCGTGAAGCTGGCTCAGGCGCTGTCCATTCCCGTGATCGCATCGGGTGGTCTGGCCGGCATGTCGGACATCGAGAAGCTTTGCGAAGTCGAGAGTGAAGGCGTCGAAGGCGTGATCTGTGGCCGCGCGATCTACAGCGGTGACCTCGATTTTGCGGCCGCCCAAGATCGCGCCGACGAGCTCGCGGCCTGATGATTCTCGTCACTGGCGGAGCCGGCTTCATCGGTTCGCACACCTGCGCGGCGCTGTCCGCGCAAGGGTTGCCCCATGTGATCCTCGACAATTTCTGCAACAGCAAGCCCTCGGTGCTGGAGCGGCTTGCGCGCATCACGGGCGCAGAGCCCGTCTTCGTCAAAGGCGATGTGCGTGATCGGGCGCTGGTTGCGCGCGTGCTGCGTGAACACGGCGTCACGGCGGTGATCCATTTTGCGGGTCTGAAGGCCGTGGGTGAATCGGTGCGCGAGCCGCTCAGGTACTACGACACCAACGTTGCAGGCACCGCCACGCTGCTCGCCGCGATGCGTGAGGTGGGCGTGCGCACCATGGTGTTCTCGTCGTCGGCCACGGTCTACGGCGATGCACCCGAATCGCCGATCCGTGAAAGCGCGCCCACCGGCCCGACCAATCCCTATGGTCACAGCAAGCTGATGTCCGAGCAGATCATGGCGGACCTCGACCGTTCCGAGCCTGGCCAGTGGCGTCTGGCGCGGTTGCGTTATTTCAACCCGGTGGGTGCGCATGCGAGCGGGCTGATCGGCGAAGACCCACAGGACATCCCCAACAACCTGATGCCCTTCGTGGCCCAGGTCGCGGCGGGCGGGCGCAAGGAACTCAGCATTTTCGGTGGCGACTATCCCACCACGGATGGCACCGGCGTGCGCGACTACATCCATGTGAGCGATCTGGCAGACGGCCATGTGGCCGCGCTGCGCTATCTCGAAAAACATCCCGGTGTGCTCACGCTGAACCTCGGCACGGGCGAGCCCGTGTCGGTGCTGCAGATGGTCAAGGCCTTCGAGAGCGCGAGTGGCGTGTCCGTGCCGTATCGCATCGTGGATCGCCGCCCGGGGGACGTGGCCGCTTACTGGGCCGACCCCGAGACCGCGAGGAAAAAGCTCGGCTGGACAGCCGCGCGCAATGTCGAGCAGATGTGCGCCGATGTCTGGCGCTGGCAGAACGGCGAAGCGCGCCGCGTGCAATGAGCGGGACGCAGGCGGTCGGCGCGGATCGGGTGCGCAACGAGACATTGGACCAACAGCCGGTCGTGCGGTTGTCGCTTGCCAACGGCGACACGGTGGTCATCGCACTGCATGGCGCGCAGGTGCTTTCCTGGAGCACGTCGAGTGCTGGCGAGCATTTGTTTCTGAGTCCGCGCGCCGTCCGGGATGGCAAGGCGGCGATACGCGGCGGTGTGCCGATCTGCTTTCCGCAGTTCAACCAGCGCGGCCCGCTTGCCAAGCACGGCTTTGCGCGCAACCTGCCGTGGCGCCTGGAGTCCACCGCGCAGACTGCGGGCGACGCCGAAGCCATCTTCCTGCTGCAGGACGATGCACGGACGCGCGACTGGTGGCCGCACGGCTTCGAGGCGCGGCTCATCGTGCAACTCGCGCCCGGCAGTCTGTGCATGACGCTCGATCTGTTCAACAGCGGCGTCGATGCCTGGAGCTTCACGGGGCGTTGCACAGCTATCTGCGGGTGAGCGATATCGGCCACTTGCGCCTCGAAGGGCTCGACGGTCTTGCGCGCTGGGATGCGGTGCGCGATCTGCGTGACGTGCAGCAGGGCGAGATCGGTTTCGACGGCGAATACGACAGCGTGTTTGCCTCGGCAACGCGACCCATGCAATTGCGGGATCAACAGGGCAGGCCGTCACTCATCGTGGAACACAGCCCAAACTGGGGCAACGTGGTGGTCTGGAATCCCGGTGCCGAGCTGTGCGCGCAATTGCAGGACATGCCCACCGACGGCTACCGCACGATGCTGTGTGTGGAGGCCGCCTGCGTGGATCAGGCCGTAACGCTGAAACCGGGTGAACGCTGGTCGGGTTGGCAGCGGTTGTCTGAAAGCTGATGGCCGTCGCGCCCAGCGAACGCCGAGCTTGTCTGTTGGAATATGCTCGGCTTGTTTTGAATTTTCATTCAGTCTGATTCGGAGATTTCACTGTGCTTGCAAAACGCATCATTCCCTGCCTCGACGTGACCGGTGGCCGCGTGGTCAAGGGCGTCAACTTCGTGGAATTGCGCGACGCTGGCGACCCGGTGGAAATCGCCGCGCGCTACAACGCGCAGGGTGCTGACGAACTCACGTTTCTCGACATCACCGCAACGAGCGATGGCCGTGACCTGATCCTGCCGATCATCGAAGCCGTCGCCAGCCAGGTGTTCATTCCACTGACCGTGGGCGGCGGCGTGCGCACCGTCGCCGACGTGCGCCGCCTGCTCAACGCGGGCGCCGACAAGACGAGCTTCAACTCTGCCGCGATTGCTGATCCCGACGTGATCAACGCGGCGAGTGACAAATACGGCGCGCAGTGCATCGTCGTCGCGATTGACGCCAAGCGTCGCCAGGGTCAGGACGTGAACGAGCGCGGCGAAGGCTGGGACGTCTACAGTCACGGTGGCCGCAAGAACACCGGCCTTGACGCCGTGAAATGGGCGAGCGAAATGGCGCAGCGCGGCGCAGGAGAGATCCTGCTGACCAGCATGGATCGCGACGGCACCAAGTCAGGCTTCGACCTCGCGCTCACGCGCGCGATTGCCGATGCGGTCAGCGTTCCGGTGATCGCTTCCGGAGGCGTTGGCAACATCGACCATCTGGCAGACGGAGTCCAGCAAGGCGGCGCCGACGCCGTCCTGGCCGCGAGCATCTTTCACTTTGGCGAATACACGGTCGGTCAAGCCAAGGAGCGCATGCGCGAGCGGGGAATTCCTGTTCGCTGGTGACGGCATAGCGTGTATTGAGCGAATTCAAACAAAACGCCCCTGGCATTGCACAGATGTCAGGGGCGTTTTGCGTGGCGACCAGACAACGCCGTCACGCGTCAGGCGCTGTACTGGCAGTGGATTCCAAGCATTGTTCAAAGATATTAATTGAAGCGTGATTGTGAGTAAATGCTATAAAGTGCGCTTAGTCGCACAGTATTCGCTACTCATTGCCCATAGGTGGATTTGTTGGGCAACCCGTTTCAACGGCGAAATGTGAGCGCGCACTTGGCGTAGCTGTAAAGCCAGTGCAGTTATGTGCTGGAGAAATCGTCGATGTCTTTGAAATTGGTTCTTGGTGGGCGTGGGCACGAGGCAGCGAATGAATCGCGTGTGCTTGTGAGTGATTCGACATCAGCCCGGGAACAAATGAATCCGTTGGCAGTTTGTCGTGCATGGCTTGGCCGTCTTGCGCTTGCGCTGGCAGTGTTGCTACTACCGGTTTCGGTTGGGGCTCAGGTCTGCGCAGCGCCCGGCAGGACGGGCCGCAAACAGCAGGCGGTGCCGTCAATGACTACTTCCCGGTGTCAGCGCCTCAGGTGGCGGCGGGAGCCAACTCGCTGACCCTGGGTACGCGCGCAAGCGATGGTGCAGGCAAGTCCATCGTCGCGGGTGATCTGCTTCTGATCATCCAGATGCAGGACGCCAGCATCAACTCCAACAATTCGAATGCCTATGGCGATGGCACGGGATCGGGACAGGGATCGACCTCCATAGGAAATTCCGGCGTCTATGAGTTCGTCACGGTGACCGCAGTGGCTGGCAGCAACGTGACCTTTGCGCCCCAGTTGACCAACACTTATAGAAACGTGGCGGCAACGGCGACTTCCGGAAAGAAGACCTTCCAGGTGATTCGCGTGCCGCAATACACCTCGTTGACGGCAAATGGAATCGTCGCGCCCGCATGGAATGGGGCGACCGGTGGTGTGGTCGTCCTCGATGTGCGTGACACGCTGACTCTGGGCAATGGAACCGCCGAGGGTGTGAGCAATCGCGCCATTTTTGCGGCTGGCAAAGGGTTTCGAGGCGCGGCAGGCATAGGCGCCACGTCGGGCGGCTCGGCCGCTGACTGGGCCATATCGTCGCCCTCTCAGGCCGACGGGGGCAAGGGCGAAGGCATTGCCGGAACGCCGCGAGTCGTCGCCAGGAAAGACAGCTGGGGCTTCAAAACGACCAATGCCGCTAACGCGACCAACCTGACGACGGTGGACAGCGCGGTAGAAGGTTATCCCAATGGCTCGAGGGCCCGGGGCGCTCCAGCCAACGCGGGCGGCGGCGGCAGCGACGGTGGCCCCACGAGCGGCATCAATCAATACAACGCTGGCGGTGGTGGCGGCGGGAACTACGCCGCGGGCGGCGTCGGCGGGCGGCCTTGGTACTACCCGCTGGTCGATAGCGGGGGCCGTGGTGGCGCGGGATATTCGGGCGATCTGACCTTCAATCGAATCTTCCTCGGCGGCGGCGGGGGTGCGGGCGGCACCAATAATTTGACCAGCGACCCATTGGCCTACGCGAACAACGGAATGGGTTGCTCCGCGGCGGCACTTTGTTCTTCCGGCGCGGCCGGAGGCGGCATCGTGATCATCCGCGCCAACCTGGTGACCGGCTCCGGTGTGATAGATGCGCGCGGCGCGAGTGGCTACAACGTGGGTTCGGATGCGGCAGGCGGCGGCGGCGCCGGTGGCTCCGTGGTCATCTACTCCATTGCGGGCGGCGCGGCGACCATTGACGTGAGCGGCGGCGACGGTGGAAATGCGTGGGGTTCGGGCGGCGCTGGCGTTGCCAATCGCCATGGGCCGGGCGGCGGTGGTGGCGGCGGATTCATTGCCTATTCACCGGCAGCCTTTGTGGTGACACCCACCGTTCAGGGCGGAACACCGGGGCGCACGACCAATGGCGCATCGGACAACTATGGCGCAAGCGGCAACAGCGGCGGGCTCGCGAGTTTCCAGACCTCGACTCCCCCGGGTACTTTGCCGGGCGCGGCATGCACGACCGATCTGCGCCTGTCGAAAACCGACAATGTTTCGGTATTGCAAAACGGTGGCAATGCGACGTATTCGGTGACGGCCACCAACAGAGGTTCGGTTGCCAGCACCGGCGTGATCACCGTTGTGGATGTGTTGCCCGCAGGCCTGAGCGTGAACAACGGCATCGTTCCCTTGTCGGGTCCACAGGGCACTTTCTGGTCCTGCTCGGCAGCGAGCAACGTCCTGACCTGCACCAGTGCGACGCCGATTCCGGGCAACAACGGCACCAGCACCTTCGCCTTTTCTGCCGCGGTCAACGCGGGGCTGCGGCGGCGGTTACCAACAAGGCCCGAATCGGCGGCGGCGGTGATGCGAACAAGCCAACGGCACCCACTTCGGCAACCACTCAGGCGTGCACGGCGAATGATGTTCCGGTGGGCTGCGCGCTGGACATCGACTCGGTGCAATCGTCGCTGCTTTCGCTGACGAAGTCCGATGGCACCACGACCGTCATCGCGGGCGGTGGCTCGACCTATGCGCTGACGGTTGCGAATCTCGGAAGTGCGCCGACGACCGGTTTGATCACGGTGGTGGATGTCCTGCCAACGGGGCTCAGCTTTGCCGGTAATTCACCGTTCAATTCCGGCGGATTCGCCTGCACGCTCGCGGCCAATTCCCGCAGCATTTCGTGTGTTACATCGACTTCGCTTGCCGCTGGTGCAAACGCGGTCATCGGTATTCCACTCACAGTGGACTCCACAGCGCCCAGCGCGGTGACCAATCGCGCGCAAATCGGCGGCGGTGGCGATCCCAGCAAGCCATTGGCTCCGACCGAGGCGACGGCGTCACTGTGCTCGGCCGCAGCGTCGGATCTGGCGACGGGGTGTGCGGCAGACACGAATATCGTGAAGCGCGTGGCGTTGTCGCTCACCAAGGACGATGGTCAGTTCAACGTGAACATCAACGGCACGACCACCTACGCCTTCACCGTCACCAATTCGGGAGATGCGGCATCGATCGGGAGCATCCAGTTCCGGGACGTCCTGCCCGCGCCGATGAACTGGCCGGTAACACTCGTCAAATCGGGTGCCAACGCTGCGGATTGGACCTGCGTTCGGGCCTCCGGCACCGAGGTGACCTGTACCTCGAATGTGTCGATTCCCGGCGGTGCCTCCAGTCAGTTCAGTCTGTTGGCGAATGCCGGAGCCTTGACGAGTGCCGAGCAATACACCAACAAGGCGCGCATTGGCGGCGGAGGTGATCCCAATCTGCCGTTGACGACGCCAGACGCTGGCTCTGTCGCGCTGTGCACCAACAACAACGTTCCTGCGGGCTGCGCCATCGACATGAACACTGCGCAGAACGCAGCGCAGATACGGCTTGCGAAAACCCACGCAAATCCGCAATCCCGAGGCCCTGGTGATACGGTCGCGTTCACGCTCACGGTGAGCAATACCGGCGGTAACGCGGCGGCTGTGAACACGATCCGCGTTGTTGACGTTCTGCCGGCGGGTTTCAGCGCACCCGTCGTGAACCCGGCAACGCAAGGCATATTCAGTTGCAGCGTTGCCGCCAACGTACTGACCTGCAATAACACGGGCGGGGTCCTAGCTGCAAATGCGAACGCCGTCATCACCTTCAATGCGACGGTGGCAACCGGTGCCACCAATTCGCTGACCAATGCGGCGCAGGTAGGTACTGCGTCTTCGTCCACCGATCCGCAAAACAGCACTTTTCCCACGGACGTCACGGCGCAGACGTGTACCGCCAATGGCGTGCCCTTTGTGGGCTGCGCCACCGACAGCGTGCCGTTGAATGCGGACCTGCAGATCACCAAAGAGCAGAAGCTTTCCACCGCAGCCGCGTACCAAACGGGAACCCTCGTTGCATCCAACGGGGCATTGGTGCAGTTCCGTTTGAAACTGACCAACGCAGGCCCGAGCGTCGTCAGCAATGCCAAGCTGAGCGATCAAATCCCCAGCAATTTCACGTCGCCAACCATTGTCTCGGTGACCCCGGCCGGGACCGTCACCGGTTGCAGTGCCACGAGCGTCACGCTGGATGGCAACAACCTCACAGGCACCCTTGCCTCGATGGCCAAGGACGCATCCTGCACGGTCATCGTTCAGGCGACGGCCTCGACCAACGGAGCATCGATCACCAATACCGCGACCGCTGTTGCGCCTGACGGCATCAACGACAGCGTCCCGGCCAACAACAGCGCGAGCGTGGTCACCACGATTCAGCAGCCCGGCATCACGGCCACCAAGACTGCATCGGCAACTCCGTTGCTGGTCGGCGCGGCAGGTCAGAATTACAAGATTGCAATCACCGTGAGCAGTGGTCCCACGACCGCAACCATTTCCGTGGCGGACACCCTGCCCACTGGAATCACCCTGGCCGGAGTTCCCACGGTGAACAACGGAGCCACGCTCAGCGGCTGCACCGCCAGTTCCGGAAGCGCCTTGGGGCCGAACTGCCAGTTGAATTCGGGTTTGGCCAATGGCACCTACACGGTCACCATTCCGGTTGCGGTGGCTGCTTCGGCCGTAGCAGCGGGAGGGCTCAACAAGGCGAACATCGGTGGTGGTGGAGATCCCAGTTGCACGGCGGCCAATTCCAACGAAACCTGTGATCCTTCGACACCCGTCACGACGGTTGTCCAGAAGGCAGACCTGAGCATCACCAAGACGGCGAGCCCGGCGAGCAGCTACGTGCCGGGCCAGGATCTGAACTACACGCTCGTGGTGAGCAACGCGGGCCCGAGCGACGTGACGGGCGTGAGCGTGGCAGATACGGTGCCCGCCTCGGTGGCGGTGACAAGCTGGAGTTGTACGGCGAGCGCTGGCGCGACGTGCGGCACGGCCGGTGGCACGACGAACACTGTGTCGTTGCCGGGCGCAAGCCTTGCCAGCGGCAGCTCGATCACGATCAGCATCACGGGCAAGGCGCAACTCGCTGCCACGGGCGACATCGTGAACACGGCCACCGTCACGCCGCCGGCTGGCGTGAGCTGCACCACGGCGCCCTGCGTGAGGACGGCGACGGTCACCAACACCAACGGCGGCACGCCAGGCCTTGCCATCACCAAGGTGGCGACACCTTCCGCATTCGCAGTCGGTCAGACGGGCATTTACTCGCTCTCGGTGCGCAACAACGGCACGAGCAGCACGAGCGGACAGATCACGGTGACGGACGCGATGCCCACCGGCATCACGATCACTCCGGCGCTCACGAACAACGTGAACGGCTGGGACTGCTCGGCCAGCACGGCATCGCAGCTCAGTTGCACGAACAGCGTCGTTCTGCTGCCGGGCTCGAACGCGCCCGTGATCAACGCACCGGTGAGCATCGCCAACGGCACGGCATCACCCGTGACGAACACGGCAAGCGTGAGCGGCGGCGGCACGGCCTGCACGGCGGCCACATGCCAGAGCGAACTGGTGACCAACGTGAACGCCCCGCACCTTGATGTGACCAAGTCGCTCAATGGCAGCTTCGTTGTGGGCCAGCCCACGAGCTACGTGATCACGGCCACCAACAACGGGCAGGCTGCAACGCTTGCAGGCACGATCACCGACGTGATACCAGCGGGCCTGGTGATCGGCACGCTGCCCGCGTCATGCAGCGCAAGCGCCCAGACCCTCACCTGCAGCGTGCCGTCGGGCTTGTCCACTGGCTCCTCGGTGAGCTTCACGATTCCGGTGACACCCAGTGCGAGCGCCAACAACCAGGCATTGCAGAACGTGGCCAAGGCCAACGCCGACACGGGTGATGCAAGCTGCCCGGCCGCAGCGCACTGCAGCGGCACCACCGACAACTCGGTGACCGCACCGCAACTCACACTGACCAAGAACGCGTCGGTGGCGACCTTCACCGTGGGGCAGGCTGCGCAGTACCAACTGGTGCTCAGGAACACGGGAACGGCGGCAACGACGGCGGCGACAACGGTGACGGACACGGTGCCCGCAGGCCTCACGATTGACACCGCAGCGCTTCCTGCGGGCTGCACGAACACCCCGGCGGGCAGCCAGACGCTGGTGTGCACGGTCGCCAGCCTGGCGGTCAACGCGAGCGTTGCGCTCAACATCACGGTGACTCCGCAAAACACGGTGAACGGCATCTCGGTGACGAACCAGGCGACGGCCACGGGCGGCGGTGATCCGCTGTGCGCAAACGGCACACAGGCCGCGAGCCTGCCAGCGCGCTGCGCACCCACGAACACCACGGCAGTGAACGCACCCAGGCTCGTGCTGAGCAAGGCAGCGAGCACGCCGACGTTCTCGGTGGGTGTACCGGCCAGCTACACACTGAGCGTGACCAACACCGGCACGGCAGCCACCAGCGGCGCCATCACGATCACTGACGTGATGCCCGCCAGCCTCATGCTCGGCACGCTGCCGGCGGGCTGCACGGCGCAAGGCCAGCAGGTGAGCTGCACGATCACGCAAAGCCTCACCGCCAGCCCCGCAGCGGGCAGCGAAGCGAGCTTCGTCATTCCAGTCACGCCCATCGCATCGGCTGCGCCGAGCGTGACCAATACCGCGACCGCACTCGGGGCGGTGATCCGACCTGCCCGGCAACGGACAACTGCAAGGCCAGCCTGACCACGAATGTGAACGCGCCAAGCCTGCAGCTTGCCAAGGCAGACAACGGCCCGTGGGTGGTGGGGCAGGGCAATGCAGCCTACCAACTGACGGTGACGAATGCGAGCACGACGGCGGCCACGACGGGCAGCGTCACGGTGCTTGACACCCTGCCCGGGGCATCACGCCGAACTGGAGCGGCACGCTCACGAGTGGCGACTGGAGCTGCACCTACGCCGCGCAGGACATCACCTGCACGAGCGCAGTCAGCATTGCGGCGGCGGGCACCAGCGTGATCGGCCTGCCCGTGAACGTGACGGCATCGGCCATCGCGGGCGGCACAGGCGCGACGGTGACCAACAACGCCTCGGTGGGAGGCGGCGGTGATCCGTTCAATGGCAACAGCACGCCAGCACCGGCAAGCACCTGCACGGCGCTGGATGCGGCAGCACCCGGTCATTGCGCAAGCAAACCCACCGCAGTGAATGCACCGGCAGCGATGATGCTTGCCAAGAGCGCCCCAGCGATTGCGGCGGCGGGAGGGCTCGGCCAATACACGGCGACGTATACCATCACCGTCACCAACAATGGCGGCGTTGCGGGCGCATACACGCTCGAAGACACCCCGGCTTCCCGGCAGGCGTGTCGCTCAATGGCTGGAGCATCACGACCAATGGCGTAGTGAATCCCGCTTTGCCGGCAATACCCGCCAACGGCTCAGCCAATCAGGTCAGCGCCACCAATACATCGATTGCAGCAGGCACGACGCACACCTACACTGTTGCGATCACGTTCGTGACGAGTTCCGGCGTGACAGCATTGGCGTGCACGGGCAGCGCGGGCAATGGCGCTTACAACGCGGCCCGCATTGCAGGCGTCGCACCAGCCGCGAACTGCGGCCCATTGCCGGGCCTGCCCAACCTGGGTATTGCCAAGAGCAGCAATGGCCCATGGCTGGTCGGACAAGCCAACGCGAACTACACGCTGACCGTGACCAACAGCGGCAATGCAGCGACGTCCGGCGCGATCACGGTGATCGACAATCTGCCCGCAGGCATCACGGCCACGGCAGGCACTTACAGTGGCTGGGCATGCGGCGTCTCGGGTCAGACCGTCACTTGCACCAGCAGTGCCGCGCTGGTCGCGAGCGGCGGTAGTGTAGCCATCACGTTGCCGGTCGCGGTCGCCGATACAGCCGCTCCCACGATCACCAATGCTGCGTCGGTCGGCGGTGGTGGCGATCCCTATAACGGCGGCAATCCTCCGGTGCCCGGTAGCTGTTCGGACAGCCACTGCGCCAACGACACGACCACGGTAAGCAAGAAGGCAGACCTGAGCATCACCAAGACGGCGAGCCCGGCGAGCGGCTATGTGCCGGGCCAGGACCTGAACTACACGCTCGTGGTGAGCAATGCGGGCCCGAGCGACGTGACGGGCGTGAGCGTGGCAGATACGGTGCCCGCCTCGGTGGCGGTGACAAGCTGGAGCTGTGCGGCGAGCGCTGGCGCGACGTGCGGCACTACCGGTGGCACGACGAACACTGTGTCCTTGCCGGGCGCAAGCCTTGCCAGCGGCAGCTCGATCACGATCAGCATCACGGGCAAGGCGCAACTCGCTGCCACGGGCGACATCGTGAACACGGCCACCGTCACGCCGCCGGCTGGCGTGAGCTGCACCACGGCGCCCTGCGCGAGGACGGCGACGGTCACCAACACCAACGGCGGCACGCCAGGCCTTGCCATCACCAAGGTGGCGACACCTTCCGCATTCGCAGTCGGTCAGACGGGCATTTACTCGCTCTCGGTGCGCAACAACGGCACGAGCAGCACGAGCGGACAGATCACGGTGACGGACACGATGCCCACCGGCATCACGATCACTCCGGCGCTCACGAACAACGTGAACGGCTGGGACTGCTCGGCCAGCACGGCATTGCAGCTCAGCTGCACGAACAGCGTCGTTCTGCTGCCGGGCTCGAACGCGCCCGTGATCAACGCACCGGTGAGCATCGCCAACGGCACGGCATCACCCGTGACGAACACGGCAAGCGTGAGCGGCGGCGGCACGGCCTGCACGGCGGCCACATGCCAGAGCGAACTGGTGACCAACGTGAACGCTCCGTACCTTGATGTGACCAAGTCGCTCAATGGCAGCTTCGTTGTGGGCCAGCCCACGAGCTACGTGATCACGGCCACCAACAACGGGCAGGCTGCAACGCTTGCAGGCACGATCACCGACGTGATACCAGCGGGCCTGGTGATCGGCACGCTGCCCGCGTCATGCAGCGCAAGCGCCCAGACCCTCACCTGCAGCGTGCCGTCGGGCTTGTCCACTGGCTCCTCGGTGAGCTTCACGATTCCGGTGACACCCAGTGCGAGCGCCAACAATCAGGCATTGCAGAACGTGGCCAAGGCCAACGCCGACACGGGTGATGCAAGCTGCCCGGCCGCAGCGCACTGCAGCGGCACCACCGACAACCCGGTGACCGCGCCGCAACTCACACTGACCAAGAACGCGTCGGTGGCGACCTTCACCGTGGGGCAGGCTGCGCAGTACCAACTGGTGCTCAGGAACACGGGAACGGCGGCAACGACCGCGGCGACAACGGTGACGGACACGGTGCCCGCAGGCCTCACGATTGACACCGCAGCGCTTCCCGCGGGCTGCACGAACACCCCGGCGGGCAGCCAGACGCTGGTGTGCACGGTCGCCAGCCTGGCGGTCAACGCGAGCGTTGCGCTCAACATCACGGTGACTCCGCAAAACACGGTGAACGGCATCTCGGTGACAAACCAGGCGACGGCCACGGGCGGCGGTGATCCGCTGTGCGCAAACGGCACACAGGCCGCGAGCCTGCCAGCGCGCTGCGCACCCACGAACACCACGGCAGTGAACGCACCCAGGCTCGTGCTGAGCAAGGCAGCGAGCACGCCGACGTTCTCGGTGGGTGTACCGGCCAGCTACACACTGAGCGTGACCAACACCGGCACGGCAGCCACCAGCGGCGCCATCACGATCACTGACGTGATGCCCGCCAGCCTCATGCTCGGCACGCTGCCGGCGGGCTGCACGGCGCAAGGCCAGCAGGTGAGCTGCACGATCACGCAAAGCCTCACCGCCAGCCCCGCAGCGGGCAGCGAAGCGAGCTTCGTCATTCCAGTCACGCCCATCGCATCGGCTGCGCCGAGCGTGACCAATACCGCGACCGCACTCGGGGCGGTGATCCGACCTGCCCGGCAACGGACAACTGCAAGGCCAGCCTGACCACGAATGTGAACGCGCCAAGCCTGCAGCTTGCCAAGGCAGACAACGGCCCGTGGGTGGTGGGGCAGGGCAATGCAGCCTACCAACTGACGGTGACGAATGCGAGCACGACGGCGGCCACGACGGGCAGCGTCACGGTGCTTGACACCCTGCCCGGGGCATCACGCCGAACTGGAGCGGCACGCTCACGAGTGGCGACTGGAGCTGCACCTACGCCGCGCAGGACATCACCTGCACGAGCGCAGTCAGCATTGCGGCGGCGGGCACCAGCGTGATCGGCCTGCCCGTGAACGTGACGGCATCGGCCATCGCGGGCGGCACAGGCGCGACGGTGACCAACAACGCCTCGGTGGGAGGCGGCGGTGATCCGTTCAATGGCAACAGCACGCCGGCACCGGCAAGCACCTGCACGGCGCTGGATGCGGCGGCGCCCGGTCATTGCGCCACCCGCGATACGCGCGTGAACACTCCGGCAAGCATTCAGGTCGCCAAGAACAATCCCGTCATTGCTGCCGCGACGGCCACCGGACAATTCACGGCGACCTATGAGGTGAGCGTGAGCAACAACGGCGGCTTCTCGGGTGAATACACCTTGTCCGACAAGCCGGGCTTCCCGACCGTGGGCGTGGTGCTGAACGGCTGGACCGTGACGACCGATATCGGCTCGGTGAATGCGGCTTTGGCACCGGCGCCGACGAACAACGTGGCCGCGCCCATCAGCGCCGCCAGCGTGGCATTACCGGCGGGGGTCACGCACAGGTACGTGGTGACAATCACGTTCGCCATCAACGCCAGCGCGACCGCACTCGTTTGCAATGCGACGCCAGGAAACGGCGCGTTCAATGAAGCCAGCATTGCGGGCAGCGCGGTTGCGACCGACGATGCGTGCAACGCCTTGCCTGGCGTACCCAACCTGAGCATCACAAAGACCAGCAACGGCCCTTGGATGGTCGAGCAGGCCAACGCGAGCTACACGCTGCAAGTGACCAACAGGGGAACGGTTGCGAGCGCGGGGCGCATCACAGTGGTCGATCAAATGCCCGCAGGCGTCACGGCAACCGCTGGAACCTACGGCGACTTCAATTGCACGGTGAGCGGTCAAACCGTCACCTGCACCGGCGAGGCCATCCTCGGAGCCGGCGCATCGTCGAGCATCGTGTTGCCAGTCACGATTGGCGGCACGGCAGTTCCACAAGTGACCAATGCGGCGGCGGTAGGCGGCGGCGGTGATCCGTACAACGCGGGTGCGGCTCCGGTTCCCGGCAATTGCGCGGCGGGCGACGGTCACTGCGCGAGCCTGACCACGACGGTGGCGGCGCTTGCGAATCCGGCGGTGAGCAAGACCAACAACGTGAACTCGCTGCTTGTCGGCGGTACGACGACCTATACCGTCACCATTTCCAATCCCGGAACGACCGAGGCGACAGGTGTGAGCTGGACCGATGTGGTGGGCAGCGGACTGTCCGATCTGGCGATTGTCCCGGGCGCCGCCAGCGCCGGGTCTGCACTCGGCACGTGCTCGGGCCTCACTTGCTCGGGCATCACGATTGCGGCGGGCGGCAACGTCACCTATCTCGTGAACGCGCGGGTCAGCGGCGCGGTAGGTACCAATGCGGTGAACACGGCCATCGTCACCGGCGGTGTTTGCAGGGCCGACGCGCCCTGCACGTCGGTCGACAGTGACGTGATCGCCGACGTGGTTCCGCCGCAACCGGGCGGCGTGACGCCGGTTCCCGTCGATTCGCGCTTGGCGCTCGGGTTGCTGACACTGCTGCTCATGCTGATGGGCATGCGTGCGGCCCGAGTCCTGCGTGCTCGCAAGTGAGGATGGAAGTCCGGGGACGCGCTGCGCAAATCCACAACCTGCCAGCCCATTTTGCGAATCGCAGACAATGCGGGGATGAACTGGTTAGATCAAGTGAAATGGGATGCGCAGGGCCTCGTGCCCGTGATCGCGCAGGAAGCCGCCACGGGCGACGTGCTGATGTTCGCATGGGCCAATCGCGAGGCGCTGGCCAAAACCGCCGAGCTGGGTCGCGCCGTGTACTTCAGCCGCTCGCGCGGCAAGCTATGGTTCAAGGGCGAGGAGTCCGGCCATGTGCAGACGGTGCACGAGGTTCGCATCGACTGCGACAATGACGTGGTGCTGCTCAAGGTGACGCAGACCGGCCACGAACCCGGCATTGCCTGTCACACGGGACGTCATAGCTGCTTCTATAGTCGCCTTCAAGATGGCGAGTGGATACCTATCGATCCGGTCTTGAAAGATCCCGAATCCATCTATAAATAAGAAATGCTGAATGACATCATGAGTGACGCAGAGGTGAATTCCGTCGATGTGCTGGCGCGGCTGGCCGATGTGATCGAAAGTCGCAAGGGCGGCGATGTGGACAAGAGCTACGTGGCGCGCCTGCTCGCCAGGGGCCCGGACTCGTTTCTGAAGAAGATCGGCGAGGAGGCGACCGAGGTGGTGATGGCCGCCAAGGATGTGGATCACGGCGCGGACAAATCCAAACTGATCTACGAGGTCGCCGACCTGTGGTTTCACTCGATGGTGGCGCTGTCCCATTACGGACTCACGCCAGCCGATGTCGTCAGCGAACTTGCGCGCCGCGAGGGCCTGAGTGGCCTTGAGGAAAAGGCGCTGCGCAAGGCCGAACAACGTGCCAAGGAAGAAGGAGGTTCCACTTGAACAACCGCAACAACGACATTGTCGACATCGAGCCCGACCAGCGAGCGAACAGTCTCAAGGCGATCGGCTGGGTCAGCTACATCCTGCATCTGATCGTGGCGGTCGCCGCCGTCATTCCCAGTGCACAGGCGAGCGTCGCCTTGCTGCTGATCGCGCTGGTCATCGACCTCGTGAAGCGCGGAGATGCCGAAGGCACGTGGCAGGCCAGCCATTTTTCCTGGCGCATCAGATCCGTGATCTGGGCCGGTGTGCTCTACGTGGTGACGGCGCCGCTCTGGCTGCTGTTTCTCGTGCCGGGCTGGATTGCCTGGGGACTGATTTCGCTGTGGTTCCTGTACCGCATCGTTCGCGGCATGCTCGCGATGAGCAACGGACGCCCGATCGATGCCTGAAGAGCGCCGGGAAAAGACGCTGAATCTGGCGTTGCAGGGCGGCGGCTCGCACGGTGCCTATACCTGGGGCGTGCTCGACGCGTTGCTTGAAGACGGTCGTGTGCGTATCGAGGGCGTGAGCGGCACCAGCGCGGGCGCGATGAACGCCGTGGCGCTGGCCCATGGGTTCGCGATGGCGGCGCACGAATACAAGGATCCACACGAGAAGCAACTGGCCGGAGCCCAGAAGGCGCGCGAATCCCTCACGCGGCTGTGGGAGGGCGTCGGCACCATGGGATCGACGATGCTGTGGGGCGTGCCCATGCCTGCTGCCGGTGCGTTCATGAACATGCTCTCGCAGTGGCTGTCGCCCTACCAGATGAATCCGCTTGGCATCAATCCGCTGCGCAAGCTGCTTGAAAAGGAAGTGGATTTCGAGCGCATCGGCGCGACGAATGCCAAGCAGGTGTTCGTCTGTGCGACCAATGTGCGCACCGGGCGCGGCGAGATCTTCACGGGCAAACGGCTGAGCGCCGATGCCGTGATGGCGTCGGCCTGCCTGCCGATGCTGTTCAAGGCCGTGGAGATCGATGGCGAGCATTACTGGGATGGCGGGTACTCCGGTAATCCGGCGATCTATCCGCTGATCTACCGTACCGATGCAAGCGACATCCTGCTCGTGCAGATCAATCCGATCGACCATGATCGCCTGCCCGACGACGCGCAGGAAATCATGGAGCGCGTGAACGAAGTGACCTTCAACGCCGGACTGCTGGCCGAATTGCGCGCGATTGAATTCGTGCGCCGCCTGCTTGCCGAAGGCAAACTGGATAGTCGGCGCTACAAGAATGTGCTGATGCACCGCATCGACGGCGGCTCGGTGCTCGCACCGATGGGCGCGGCGAGCAAGATGCGCACCGACATGTCATTCATTCGGCAGTTGTTCGCACTCGGCCGCGCCTCGGGCGAGGAATGGCTGAAAAAGCACTTTGCGGACATCGGCCTCAAGCCCACGCTCAAACTCGCCGAGAATATGTGAACGAACGAACGGACAGCCGCAGCCTGCGTGAACGCCAGCAAAAGCCGGTCGCTGTCCACGACCCCCATCGTTTCTTGAAACAGACCAGCCAGCCATGCACGACCCCGACTGTATTTTTTGCAAGATCATCGAAGGCAAGATTCCTTCCAGGAAGGTCTACGAGGACGACGACATCTTCGCGTTCCACGACATCAATCCATGGGCACCGGTGCATTTTCTGATGATTCCGAAGAAGCACATTCCGTCGATGGCGCACGTCACGGCGGAAGACGCACCGCTGCTGGGCCGCATGATGACGCTGGCTCCGAAGCTCGCGCAGGAGCAGGGCGCGAATCCCTATCCGGAAGGCGGATTTCGCATCGTGGTGAACACGGGCGACGAAGGCGGCCAGGAGGTGCACCACCTGCACATGCACGTGATCGCCGGTCCGCGCCCCTGGAAAAAGGGCTGAGCGCTTGCAAATGCCATGTCCCCGCCGGGGAAAGTTACTGGTTAATGACCGTCTTGACACGTACGGCGTCTAGAATGGTCGCTATTCGTTAGGAGAATCAACATGGGTTCGTTTTCTATTTGGCACTGGCTGATCGTGCTGCTGATCGTGGTGATGGTTTTTGGCACCAAGAAGCTCAAGAACATGGGCTCCGATCTGGGCGGCGCGGTCAAGGGCTTCAAGGATGGCATGAAGGACGGTCAGGCCACTGACGCCGATGCCGCTGCTGCCACCGGCCAAGTCACCAACGCCGCCGCCGCCGACAAGTCGACCATCGACGTGGAAGCCAAGCACAAGAGCTGATCTGCGACGCACGACCACCGGATACCCGGATACCCGGATAGCTGAATGTTTGATATTGGCCTTTCAAAGATGGCGCTGATCGGAGTGGTGGCGCTGGTCGTCATCGGTCCCGAGAAATTGCCGAAAGTGGCGCGTACCGTGGGTACGTTGCTGGGCAAGGCGCAGCGCTATGTGAATGACGTGAAGGCCGAGGTCAATCGCTCGATGGAGCTGGACGAGTTGCGCAAGATGAAGGACAACGTGGAGAGCGCGGCACGCGATGTCGAGCAATCCGTGCAGACCAGCGCGCGCGACTTCGAAAAGGACTGGAACGAAACCACGGGTTCGATCACCGGCTCGACCTCCTTCTCCTCCTCGTCGTCGGAGTCGAACTGGGATGGTGATGTTTCGTCGTCCTCCTACAGCTCTGTCACGCCAGCCTACAATCATCCGCGCAAGAACTGGCGCGTCAAGCGAGGCGCTGTGCCCCAATGGTACAAATCGCGCTCAGGCGTGCGGACCAAGGCACAATCGGGTGCCGCGCGCGTGGCGCGCTTCCGTCCCAAAAAGCCGATCTGAACGCCATGCCGCAAGGTCGATTTCGGCCAGTGCCTGAGGCAACCCCGGTTGCGGTCAAGCAATCCTCCGGTTTCGGCCCTCTTTTTTATCAGTGCGCGAACCTGCGTTGACGATGAAGCGTTCAGGTTCGCGTCTTTGTTTTCACCATGGCAGACCACCCACCATCCAAAGACGACGAACTGGCAGGCACTGAGCAGCCCTTCGTGCAGCACCTTGTCGAGTTGCGCGACCGCCTGCTCTACAGCATCTACGGCATCATCGTCGCCCTGATCCTGCTGGCCATCTGGCCGGGGCCGGACGGTCTGATCGATTTCATCGCCACGCCCATCAAGCACCACATGCCACCGGGCGCCAAGCTCATTGCCGTGGGTGTGTTCTCGCCGTTCATCGTGCCACTCAAGGTGCTTGCGATGGCCGCCGTCCTGTTCGCGCTGCCGTGGATCATGTACCAGCTCTGGGCGTTCGTCGCGCCGGGCCTGTATTCCCACGAAAAGAAATTTGCGCTTCCGCTGATCTTCTTCGGCAGCGCGCTCGCGTACTCGGGCATCGCCTTCGTGCAGTTGTTCGTGCTCGAGCGCATGTTCGGTTTCATCCAGAATTTCACGCCTGCGAGCGTAGCGGCAACGCCTGACATCTCGTCCTATGTCGAGGCGATTCTCTCGCTCTACATCGCATTTGGCCTCGCGTTCCAGGTGCCGATCGTGGTGATCCTGCTGGTGCGCCTTGGCATCGTCGAAATCGACAAGCTCAAGGCGTTTCGCGGCTATTTCATCGTGCTGGCCTTTGTGATCGCTGCCGTGGTGACGCCGCCCGACGTGCTCTCGCAGATATCGCTTGCCGTGCCGATGGTGCTGCTCTACGAGATCGGCATCATTGCGGCGGGCTGGTTCCAGAAGAATGCCCAGAAATCCGAGCAAGAGCAGGCGGAGTCGGAGAAGAGTTCCTCTTGATCGAGGGCGCTGCCGAACCTATCAAACAAAAGGGCAGTCCTTGACGGGACTGCCCTTTGTTTTTGGCTCGGCTACGCAGCGATCAGCGCTGCTGCGGCAAGCGTTTTTGTGGAGCCGGGCGGGTGCCGGGCGTGATGGCGATCTCGGTGGTCGCGTCGCCGCGCAGAAGCGCAAATGGGGTCTCGACGCCTGGCTTGAGTGCCGCCACGGTAGAGAGCAGTTCCGAGACATTGGTGATGCTCTTGTCGCCCACCTTGGTGATCACGTCGCCCGGACGCAGGCCCGCCTGAGCTGCCGGACCGCCCTGAAGCACGCCGGTGACGATCACGCCTTTCGATGCCTTCACGCCGAAGGTTTCGGCAAGTTCCGGCGAAAGCTCATTGGGTTCGGCGCCAATCCAGCCGCGCGTGACCTGCCCATCCTTGACGATGCCGTCGAGCACCAGGCGTGCCGTGGACACCGGAATCGCGAAGCCGATGCCCATGCTGCCGCCAGAGCGCGAGTAGATGGCGGTATTGATGCCCATGAGGTTGCCGTTCACGTCGACCAGCGCGCCGCCCGAATTTCCGGGGTTGATCGCGGCGTCGGTCTGGATGAAGTTCTCGAACGTGTTGATGCCCAACTGGCTGCGACCCAGCGCCGAGACGATGCCGCTGGTCACGGTCTGGCCGACGCCAAACGGGTTGCCGATGGCGAGCACGCGGTCGCCCACGAAGAGTTGGTCGGAGTCGCCGAGCACGATCACGGGCAGCTTGTCGAGGTCGATCTTGAGAATCGCCAGATCGGTGTCGGGGTCGGTGCCGATCACCTTGGCCTTGGCGTGGCGCGCATCGGTCAGCGTGACCTCGATTTCATCCGCGCCTTCGACGACGTGGTTGTTGGTGAGGATGAAACCATCCGGGCTCACGATCACGCCGCTGCCAAGACCCACCTGTGCCTGGTTGCCCTGGTCGCCGAAAAAGAACTCGAACCACGGATCATTGCCGCGCGAGGCACGGGCGGCCTTGCTGGTGTTGATGCTGACCACGGCGGGCGACGCCTTGCGCGCCGCGCCACTGAGACTCCCGGGTGCCGGTTCGGCCCTTGGAGCCGGCGGTGCCTCGATCAGGTTGATGCCCGCCACACTGCGCGACGCACCGCGCTGCAGCCAGCTCGGCTGCAAGGTGGCCACGACAAAATACGCGGCGAGCAGGACCGTGACGGCCTGGGAGAAAAGCAGCCAGAAGCGCTTCATGTTGGGTGATTCTCTACGTGCAAAAGAACGCATTGTCGCGCGGATGGGAACGATCCACGAAGTGCCGCTGCGAAGTCCACCCATTCAACCATTTGCTGGCAATGGTTGTTTCGGCCGATTCCGGCATCGGGATCATCTGGGACAATCCGGGGCATGAGCACCTCAAGGCAAAACCTGCTGACTACTTTTGATGAACTCTTGCAGCCCGAACGCTTCAAGGACTACGGGCCCAACGGCCTGCAGGTGGAAGGCAAGGACAGCATTTCGCGCATCGTGAGCGGCGTCACCGCGAGCCGCGCACTCATCGAGGCCGCAATCGCGCACAAGGCCGACGCCATTTTCGTGCACCACGGCCTTTTCTGGCGCGGCATGGACGGGCGCATCACCGGATGGATGAAGCAGCGCATCCAGTTGCTGCTCGCGCACGACATCAATCTGTTCGCGTATCACCTGCCGCTGGATGCCCATCCCCAATTCGGCAACAACGCCCAGCTTGGCCGGGTTCTGGGCATCGTGGCCGATCAGCGATTTGGCGAACAGGATCTGGGCTTTGCGGGTCCGGCCGATTTTGCCAATGCCACCGAGCTGGCCCAGCATGTACAGGCCCAATTGGGCCGCGCCGTGACGCTGGCGGATCCCGGCAATGGCCGCGAAATCCGCCGGGTGGCCTGGTGCACGGGGGCGCGCAAGGCTATTTCGAGTCCGCGATTGCGGCCGGTGCCGATGCCTTCATCACGGGAGAGATTTCCGAGCCCCAGGCGCATCTCGCGCGTGAAACCGGCGTGGCCTTCCTCGCAGCGGGCCATCACGCGACGGAGCGCTACGGGGCGCCGGCTGCTGCCGGTCATGTGGCGGCGCAACTCGGCCTTGAGCATGTGTTCGTCGAAATCGACAACCCGGCCTGATGCTGCGGCACACCATGTCAGCCAATTCAGAAAGCCTATCGCGCAAGCCTTTGGCCATCACCCAGGGTGACCCGGCCGGCATCGGCCCGGAGATCATCGCCAAGGCCTTTCGCGACTCGCCCGATGTCACGCGTGGCTGTTGCGTGGTGGGCGATGTCGCCACCATGCGCCGCGCCGCGCAGTGCGTGAGCGTGGCTGGCGACTTGCCGTTGCCCGTGGCGCAGATCAATGACGTGGCCGAGGCGCTGAATGCGTCGCCACGCTGCATCCCGGTCCTGCAGCTTCCGGACATGCCCGCGCTGGTTCCGTTCGGCCAGATCACTCGCGAAGGCGGCCTGTCGGCGGCGCGATCCGTGATCTGGGCGGCGCGTGCCGCGTTGCGTGGCGAGGTGGCGGCCATGGTGACCGCTCCGCTTCACAAGGAAGCGCTGGCGCTCGCAGGCGTGAGCTTTCCCGGACATACCGAACTGCTGCAGGCCGAAGCGGCGCAATCGCGCGGCATGCAGATTGTCGACATGCCCGTGCGCATGATGCTCGCCAACGACGAACTGCGCACCGTGCTGGTGAGCATCCACATGTCACTGCGCGATGCAATTGAAGCAGTCACTTTCGAAAACGTGTTGCAGACGTTGCGCATCACACACGGTGCGTTGGTCAGAACACTGGGTCGCGCGCCTCGGATCGCAGTGGCCGGGCTCAACCCGCACGCTGGTGAGGGCGGCCTGTTTGGTGTCGAAGAGCTTGAAATCATCTCCCCGGCGATCACCGCGGCGCGCGCCGAGGGTATCGCCGCGGCCGGTCCGTTTGCGCCCGACACCGTCTTCATGCGCGCGCGCAACACGACTGAAAAGCCCGGCGAGTTCGATGCCGTAGTCGCGATGTACCACGATCAGGGACTGATACCTGTCAAGTATCTGGGCGTGGAATCCGGCGTGAACGTGACGCTGGGATTGCCCCTCGTGCGCACCAGCCCCGACCACGGGACTGCGTTTGATATCGCCGGCAGCGCCAGCGCGGATGCTTCCAGCCTCGTGGCTTCGATCCGCATGGCCAAACAATTGGCGGCCTGGAACGACTGAATATTCGTTACTGGCGATATATGACGACGTTCCCCAACAAAAATGCCGCCCAAAAGGGCGGCATTTTTGTTGCGAGTGTTGTAAAAAAATCAATTCAGCGCTTGAGGCTGTCGCGAATTTCGCGCAACAGAATCACGTCTTCCGGCGTCGCTTCGGGTGCAGCGGCCTCGGCCGGAGCCTCGCGCTTGAGACGGTTGATCTGCTTGACCATCAGGAAGATGATGAACGCCAGGATGATGAAGTTCACTGCCACGGTGATGAAATTTCCGTATGCGAAAACAGGAACGCCTGCCTTGCGGATCGCTTCCAGGGTATGGGGTGTTCCCTCTGGGACGGTGCCCAGTGCAACGAATAGATTCGAGAAGTCCAGCTTGCCGAAGATCAAGCCCACAATCGGCATGATCAGATCGTTCACGATGGAGTCAACGATCTTGCCGAATGCGGCGCCGATGATCACACCGACTGCCAAATCAACTACGTTGCCCTTGACCGCGAACTCGCGGAATTCTTTCATAAAACTCATTGAGAAATCCTTTGATATAGATGAAAACACCGAAGTATTACGTAGCTTAAGGGTGATTGCTATGGTGCAATAACCATTTTCACTCCGCTACAATTTATTGTTAACCATATTAGCGATGCACATCGAGGACCCCCATGAGTGAATCCCGGATCGATTCCAGCAAACGGACGTGGCTGATTGCGTCTGGCTGTGCTGGTGCGGTGGGCGGCGTTGGAGTTGCCGTACCATTTGTCAGCTCGTTTCAGCCGTCCGAAAAGGCCAAGGCCGCCGGCGCGCCGGTTGAGGTGGACATTTCATCTCTGCAGGAAGGGGAGAAGCTGACGGTGGAATGGCGCGGCAAGCCGGTCTGGATCGTCAAGCGCACCAAGGCGCAGATCGCCGAACTGCCCTCGCTGGACGGACAACTGGCCGATCCCCAATCGCAACGCAAGCCCGACGAGTTCACGCCGCCCTACGCGCGCAACGAGGCTCGCTCGATCAAGCCGGAGGTCCTCGTGGTCGTGGGTATCTGCACGCACCTCGGCTGCTCGCCCGTGGACAGGTTCCAGGCCGGTCCCCAGCCTTCGCTGCCGGAAGACTGGAAGGGCGGCTTCCTCTGCCCCTGCCACGGCTCCACATTCGACCTGGCAGGCCGGGTGTTCAAGAACAAGCCGGCTCCGGACAACCTTGAGGTTCCGCCTCACATGTACCTGTCCGACACCCGATTGCTCATCGGCGACGACAAGAAGGCTTGAGGGAGAAACCAAAAATGGCTGCCTACCGCGAATTCAAGGAAGTTTCCCCCAACGCGTCCGCCACCGAAAAGGCGACGACCTGGCTGGAAAACCGCTTCCCCACGGCATTCGATGCCTACCGGGTTCACATGTCGGAGTACTACGCTCCGAAGAACTTCAACTTCTGGTACATCTTCGGCTCGCTGGCGCTGCTGGTGCTGGTGATCCAGATCGTCACGGGCATCTTCCTCGTGATGCACTACAAGCCCGACGCCGCCAAGGCGTTCGAGTCGGTCGAATACATCATGCGCGATGTGCCGGGTGGCTGGCTGATCCGCTACATGCACTCGACGGGCGCATCGGCGTTCTTCATCGTCGTCTATCTGCACATGTTCCGTGGCCTGCTGTACGGCTCGTACCGCAAGCCGCGCGAGCTGGTCTGGATCTTCGGCTGCGCGATCTTCCTCGCGCTGATGGCCGAAGCGTTCATGGGCTATCTGCTGCCATGGGACAGATGTCGTACTGGGGCGCGCAGGTGATCGTGAACCTGTTTGCCGCCATTCCGTTCGTCGGCCCCGATCTGGCGTTGCTGATCCGTGGCGACTATGTGGTTGGTGACGCAACGTTGAACCGCTTCTTCAGCTTCCACGTGATTGCCGTGCCGCTGGTGCTGCTGGGTCTGGTGGTTGCCCACCTGCTCGCACTGCATGACGTGGGCTCGAACAACCCCGACGGCATCGAAATCAAGGGTCCGGGCAAGCCGGTCGATGACAAGGGCCATCCGCTCGACGGCATTCCTTTCCATCCCTACTACACCGTGCACGACATCTTCGGTGTCTGTGTCTTCCTGCTCCTGTTCTCGGCGGTCGTGTTCTTCGCGCCGGAGTTCGGTGGCTACTTCCTCGAGTACAACAACTTCATTCCGGCAGATCCGCTGAAGACGCCGAACCACATTGCTCCGGTCTGGTATTTCACGCCGTTCTACTCGATGCTGCGTGCCATCACGAGCGAAATGATGTATGCGTTGATCGGGTGCGTGGTGCTGGGCGCGGGCTTCGGAGTCTTCAAGTCGAAGCTGCCAAGCATCTTCAAGGGCGCGGTGGTTGTGGCCGCGGTGGTCGCCATTGCGCTGATGCTCTCCATCGATGCGAAGTTCTGGGGTGTGGTGGTGATGGGTGGTGCCGTGATCATCCTGTTCTTCCTGCCATGGCTGGATCAGAGCCCGGCTCGTTCGATTCGTTATCGTCCGGGCTGGCACAAGTGGCTGTATGCCCTCTTTGTGGTCTGGTTCCTGATCCTCGGTTATCTCGGCGTACAGCCGCCATCGCCTATCGGTGAACGCGTTTCGCAGGTGGGTACCCTGTTCTACTTCGGTTTCTTCCTGTTGATGCCCTGGTGGTCACGTTTGGGCGAGCCCAAACCGGTGCCGGATCGCGTCACCTTTGCAGCGCATTGAGCAGGAGTCCAAAACCATGATGAAAAAAGTTATCTTGACCCTGGTCGCGACCCTCGCAATCGCCACGGGTGCTCAGGCGGCAGAGGGTGGAATTGCCTGGGACAAGGCGCCGGGCAACACCAGCGACACCGCGTCGCTGCAGAACGGCGCAAAGATCTTCGTGAACTACTGCCTGAACTGTCACTCGGCGGCTTTCATGCGCATCAACCGCCTGAAGGACATCGGCCTGACCGAGCAGCAGATCAAGGACAACCTCATGTTCACGACCGAGAAAATCGGCGACACCATGAAGGCAGCCATCGATCCCAAGCAGGCCAAGGACTGGTTCGGAGCCAATCCCCCGGATCTGACCGTGATCGCGCGCTCGCGTGCGGGCCACAACGGCACGGGCGCGGACTATCTCTACACCTTCCTGCGCACCTTCTACCGTGATGACACCAAGGCGACGGGTTGGAACAACCTTGCGTTCCCGAACGTCGGCATGCCGCATCCGATGTGGCAGTTGCAGGGTGATCGCAGACCGGTTTTCGAGGAAATCGAGAGCCACGGACATAAAACTCAGGTATTCAAGGGCTGGCAGCAGGTGAGCGCTGGTACCATGTCGCCCCTGAAATACGATGAGACCGTAGGTGATCTCGTGAATTACCTGCAATGGATGGGCGAACCAGCGCAAAATACGCGCATCCGCGTGGGCGTCTGGGTTCTGTTCTTCCTGGGAGTGCTGACGTTCTTTACGTGGAGGCTCAATGCAGCCTACTGGAAAGACGTCAAGTAACCGCCAATCCATACAATGAATACCGGTCAGGCGTGCGTCTGGCCGGTCCAGAGTGGCCGCGAAAGCGTCCACTCTTTTTGACTTTTTAGGAGCCGCTCACCATGATGGTGCTTTACTCGGGTACGACCTGTCCTTTTTCACACCGCTGCCGATTCGTCCTTTTCGAAAAAGGCATGGACTTCGAAATCCGCGATGTGGATCTCTACAACAAGCCCGAAGACATCAATGTCATGAACCCGTATGGGCAGGTGCCGATTCTGGTCGAACGTGACCTGATTCTGTATGAGTCCAACATCATCAACGAGTACATTGATGAGCGTTTCCCTCACCCCCAACTGATGCCTGGTGATCCCGTGGATCGCGCGCGTGTGCGTCTATTCCTGCTCAATTTCGAAAAGGAACTGTTCGTTCACGTGAACACGCTCGAGTCGCGTGCCTCCAAGGGCAACGACAAGGCGCTGGAAAAGGCCCGCTCACACATTCGTGATCGCCTCACCCAACTCGCGCCCGTGTTCCTCAAGAACAAGTACATGCTGGGCGAAAACTTCTCGATGCTCGACGTGGCCATTGCGCCTCTGCTCTGGCGTCTCGACTACTACGGTATCGAGCTCAGCAAGAACGCGGCACCGCTGCTGAAGTATGCCGAGCGCATCTTCTCGCGCCCCGCCTACATCGAAGCGCTGACACCGTCCGAAAAGGTGATGCGCAAGTAATCGGTTTTTACCGAAGACATTGCGAACAAACGTCTGCACACCATGATCAACGCCCCGGAAATTTCGTCCACCAGGCCTTATCTGATCCGCGCGATTCACGAATGGTGCATCGACAACGGATTCACGCCCTACATCGTGGTGAGCGTGAATGATTCCGTTCAGGTGCCGCGTGAATTCGTCAAGGATGGCGAGATCGTGTTGAACGCGAGCTACGACGCAACCAGCAGTCTGCAACTCGGCAATGACTTCATCGAGTTCAAGGCTCGCTTTGGCGGCGTGGCACGCGAGATCATGGTGCCCGTGGGCCGGGTGATTGCGGTCTATGCGCGTGAGAATGGCCAGGGCATGGCGTTCCCGCCTCCGGTCGACAATCTCGATGGCTCGGTGTCCCAGGATCGGCTGCCGTCGCAGATGGATGGCTTGGCAAGCGCTTCCGCACCCACGGACGCAACCACCGAACGTCCGGTTCCACAACTCGTCCCGGTGGGTGGTGCGCAGGGGAACAACGAGGATTTCGATGAAGACAGCCCACCACCCAAGCCGCCTGCGGGTGGTGGCGGCGCACGCCCGTCACTCAAGCTGGTGAAATAAACAATCGGTGCGCAAAAGTTTTCGGGTTTTTCGCAAAACGCCCGAAAGTCAAGGCTAGAATAAGAGCTTCGCCGGTTTAGCTCAGTTGGTAGAGCACCCGCCTTGTAAGCGGTAGGTCGTCAGTTCGAATCCGACAACCGGCACCAGTACGATAAACCCTCATGCCCACGCATGGGGTTTTTTCGTTCTGCGTCGGTGATTTTCCGTTTGCTGAGCAATAAGCATTTGGACACCGATTCAGATATCGGCTCTGGCCTGAATCTTGATGCGGATGAGCTGCACGTCCCATCCCTTGGTTCGCAAATGCGCCTCGAACGATGGCAGCAGTTGTCGGAGCTTGGATGCGGCAGCGTTTCCCTTGACGAGCAGGCACCAGGTCGAACCTTCTATCGGTCCGGCCTGAATCGTTGCGCGCATGCCGGGTGGAATCAGCGGCTGTATGGCCGCGAGACGGGCGCTGGAATCGCGCGTCAACTGCGCCAGGTGTGCCAGCGCAGGCGATTTCTGTGCTGCCTGCAGGAGCGGGATGGCTTCGTGGCGTCGATGCATGTCGTGGGTTGTGATGGGGCTGGAGTCTGATCGGGATTCGGCCCGTTATTGTGCAGCGCTCCTCGCCGATGCGAGCCGCGAATTCCTTCACTTTTTTGGCGATTTCGCTTGCGAGCGTGGTTCGCGCACGTCGCTGAACGCGCTCAAACACACTTCCTTGTCAGGGTGGTCGGTGTTTTCAAGGGTGATCCACTGCGCGCGGGTAGAATCTGCGACCGAGCCCCCGTGTCCGGAGGCGAGGTAACAGGGCAAGCAACTGTTGCAATTTCCGGAACCGGCCCCATCTGATACCAATTAGTCTTAGGGATTACGGTCGTCTGGCGCGCGTTGTGCGGGTCAGACGGTCCTGTTTGCATGGCCACCAACTTTCTCACCAAATTATTTGGCAGCCGCAATGACCGGCTGCTTAAAACTTATCGCAAGACCGTTGCACGCATCAATTCTCTGGAGCCTCAATTCGAGAAGCTGAGTGATGACGAGTTGCGTGGCAAGACACAGGAATTCAAGGACCGGGTCGCCAAGGGCGAGTCGCTCGACGATCTGTTGCCCGAGGCGTTTGCCGTGGTTCGCGAGGGCTCCAAGCGAGTCATGAAGATGCGTCACTTCGACGTGCAGTTGCTCGGCGGCATGGCGCTGCATGACGGCAAGATCGCCGAAATGCGCACCGGTGAAGGCAAGACGCTGACGGCGACGCTGCCGGTCTATCTGAATGCGCTGTCCGGCAAGGGCGTGCACGTGGTGACGGTCAACGATTACCTGGCCAATCGCGATGCCACTTGGATGGGACGCCTCTACCAGTTCCTGGGCCTGACGGTCGGCATCAATCTGCCGCAGATGCCGCGTGAGGAAAAGCAGTCGGCCTATGGCTCCGACATCACCTACGGTACGAACAACGAATACGGCTTCGACTACCTGCGCGACAACATGGTCTACGAAGGTGCTTCGCGCGTGCAGCGCGGCCTGAACTACGCCATCGTCGACGAAGTGGACTCGATCCTGATCGATGAAGCGCGCACGCCGCTGATCATCAGCGGCCAGGCCGAAGACCATACCGCCATGTACGTGGAGATGGACAAGATCGTCCCCACGCTCACCCGCCAGGAAGGCGAGGCCGACCCGCGCACGGGCGAGGGCGTGACCAAGCCGGGCGACTTCACGCTGGATGAAAAGTCGCAGCAGGTCTTCTTGACCGAGCAGGGCCATGAGCATGCAGAACACTTGCTCGCGCAGGCCGGGTTGATCGCGGAAGGCGCATCGCTCTACGATCCGTCGAACATCGCGCTGGTGCACCACCTGTACTCGGCGCTGCGTGCCCATCACCTCTATCACCGTGACCAGCACTACGTCGTGCAGAACGGCGAAATCGTGATCGTCGATGAATTCACGGGCCGCCTGATGTCGGGCCGTCGCTGGAGCGATGGCCTGCACCAGGCCGTGGAAGCCAAGGAAGGCGTGGAGATTCAGGCCGAGAACCAGACGCTGGCTTCCATCACATTCCAGAACTACTTCCGCCTGTACAACAAGCTCTCGGGCATGACCGGTACGGCCGACACCGAAGCCTACGAATTCCAGGAAATCTACGGTCTTGAGACCGTGGTGATGCCACCTAATCGTCCGAGCAAGCGTGATGACCAGCTCGACCGCGTGTACAAGACGACGCGAGAAAAATACGAAGCGGCGATCACGGACATCCGCGAATGCTACGGTCGTGGTCAGCCGGTCCTCGTGGGCACGACCTCCATCGAGAACTCCGAAATCATCGACGAACTGCTCAATCGCGAGAACCTGCCGCACCAGGTGTTGAACGCCAAGCAGCATGCCCGCGAAGCCGACATCGTGGCGCAGGCCGGTCGTCCCGGCATGATCACGATTGCCACCAACATGGCCGGTCGTGGTACCGACATCGTGTTGGGCGGCAATATTGAAAAATCGATTGCTGCCGTCGAAGCCGATGAATCGCTGGACGAGGCCGCACGTGCGGCACGCGTACAGCAATTGCGTGAAGAGTGGAAGGTCGATCACGACAAGGTCGCGGCCTTGGGCGGCTTGCGCATCATCGCGACCGAGCGTCACGAATCGCGCCGCATCGACAACCAGTTGCGTGGCCGCTCCGGTCGTCAGGGTGACCCGGGCTCTTCACGCTTCTACCTGAGCCTGGATGACCAACTGATGCGCATCTTCGCGGGCGACCGCGTCAAGGCCATCATGGATCGCCTGAAGATGCCCGATGGCGAAGCGATCGAGGCCGGCATCGTCACGCGCAGCATCGAATCCGCGCAGCGCAAGGTCGAGGCTCGCAACTTCGACATCCGCAAGCAACTGCTTGAGTACGACGACGTCTCCAACGACCAGCGCAAGGTGATCTACCAGCAACGCAACGAGATCATCGACGCCGAGGACCTGAGCGGCCTGATCGCCGCCATGCGTGATGACGTGTTTGCCGACGTCGTGCATCAGTACGTGCCCGCCGAATCGGTGGAAGAGCAGTGGGACCTGCCCGGCCTCGAAAAAGCGCTCGCTGCCGACTGGCATATCGAGCTGCCATTGCAGCAGGCTGTGCAGGGCTCCGAGAGCATGACCGACGACGAAATCCTCGACAAGGTGGTGTCCGCGGCTCGCGACCAGTTCGAAGCCAAGGTGGCACTGGTCGGCAAGGAACAGTTCAACAATTTCGAGCGCGCCGTGCTGCTCGAGAGTTTCGATTCCAACTGGCGCGATCACCTCTCGGCGCTCGACTATCTGCGCAAGGGCATCCACCTGCGCGGCTATGCACAAAAGCAGCCCAAGCAGGAATACAAGCGTGAGGCGTTCGAACTGTTCCGTCAGTTGATCGACTCGGTCAAGAACGGCGTGACACGCACGCTCATGACGGTGCGCATTCCCTCCAACGACGAGCTCGACGAGGTTTCTCAGGCCATCAACCACCAGGGTGATCGGCTGGAAGGCGCGATCTACCACGGCGGTACCGATCTCGGCGATCCCGGTGATGGTCCCGAGTCGCAACCGCTGCCGGCCGAATACGAGGGCCTGCGCATCGGTCGCAACGACCCTTGCCCCTGCGGCAGCGGCAAGAAGTACAAGCAGTGCCACGGCAAACTGGCGTGAGCAAGTACCATCGGCCTTAGCCCACTCTGCGATCACCAACACGGGCTTCACGCCCGTGTTTTTGCTTGTAGGATCATGGTTTCGCGACGCGCTTGCCGCTTCCGCAGATTCCACCGATTGATTTCAATTTTCAAGGACACCGTTGTATGCCAGTGAACCTTTCCGCTCCTGATCCAGCCGCTCTGCACCCGATCGCCGGCGTGTGCATCGGGGTGACCGAAGCGGGCGTGCGCAAGGCCAATCGCAAGGACCTCACGGTCTTCCTGCTCGACGAGGGCACGAAGGTTGCCGGGGTGTTCACGAAAAATCGCTTCTGCGCGGCTCCGGTGCAGATTTGCCGCGAGCACCTGGCCAATGGCTCGGACATTCGCGCCATGGTGATCAACACCGGAAACGCCAATGCCGGCACGGGTTCCGACGGCCTTGCGCGCGCCAACGCGACCTGCGATGGGCTTGCCAGGGAACTCGGCATCAAGGCCACCCAGATTCTGCCGTTCTCGACGGGCGTGATCATGGAGCCGCTGCCCGTGGAGCGCATCGTTGCGGGCCTGCCTGCGGCCATCGCCGCCGCTACACCCGACAACTGGGGAAATGCGGCGAGCGGCATCATGACCACGGACACGATCCCCAAGGCCTTCAGCACGCAGGTGCAGATTTCAGGCAAGACGGTTTCTGTCACTGGTATCTCCAAGGGCGCGGGCATGATTCGTCCGAACATGGCGACCATGTTGAGCTTTGTCGCCACCGATGCCGACATCGCGCCCGCTCTGCTCAAGGACCTGGTGCGCGATCTGGCCGACCAGTCGTTCAACCGTGTGACCATTGACGGCGACACATCGACCAATGATTCGTTCGTGCTGATGGCGACCGGCAAGGCCGGAAACGCCGAGATCACGTCCATGGACAGCGCCGACGGCAAGCTGCTCAAGGCGGCGCTGCTCGACGTGGCGCAGAAGCTGTCACAGGCCATCGTGCGCGACGGCGAGGGGGCAACCAAGTTCATTACCATTCGCGTCGATGGCGGCAAGACGGGTGAGGAATGCCGTCAGGTGGCTTATGCCATCGCGCATTCGCCACTGGTTAAGACCGCGTTCTTTGCAAGCGATCCGAATCTGGGTCGCATTCTCGCGGCCGTGGGCTATGCGGGTATCGAGGACCTCGAACAAGGCGGCATCGACCTCTATCTGGATGAAGTGCACGTGGCAAAGCAGGGCGGTCGCAATCCCGAATACCGTGAGGAAGACGGACAGCGCGTGATGAAGCAAAGCGAGATCACGGTGCGCGTGAGCCTGGGGCGCGGCACCGCGAGCGACACCGTGTGGACCTGTGACCTGAGCCACGAATACGTGACCATCAATGCCGACTACCGCTCGTGAGTCGCACTCAAAGACAGATCGATGGACGAGACATGAACGAAGCCTTTGAGCGCTTGCTGCAACGAGCGGAACAACTGATTGATCGCATTGAATCCGTGCTGCCCAAGCCACTTTCCGCGCCGGATTGGGGTGCCTCGGTGGCGTTTCGCTACCGCAAGCGCAGCAACGGTCATGGCGTGCTGGAGCCCGTGCGCCATCTCTCGCTGCAGAGCCTGAGCGACCTGAAGGAAATCGACGGGCAAAAGGAAAAGATCGAACGCAACACACAGCAGTTCGTGGATGGAAAGCCTGCCAACAACGTGTTGCTGACCGGCGCGCGCGGCACCGGCAAATCCTCGCTGATCAAGGCCTGCCTGAACGCCTATTCTTCGCAGGGACTGCGGCTGATCGAGGTCGACAAGGCCGATCTCACCGATCTGCCGGACATCGTGGAAGTGGTGTCGAGTCGCCCCGAAAAATTTATTGTCTTCTGCGACGACCTGAGCTTCGAGGACGGCGAGGCGAGCTACAAGGCGCTCAAGTCGATTCTGGATGGGTCTGTGGCGGCGTCAACGCCCAACGTGCTGATCTATGCAACCAGCAACCGCCGCCATCTTCTGCCCGAATACATGAAGGAGAACCTCGGCTATACGCACACCGACGATGGCGAGATACATCCCGGCGAAGTCGTCGAGGAAAAAATTTCGCTGTCCGAGCGATTCGGTCTCTGGGTGAGCTTCTATCCGTTCAGTCAGGAAGAGTATCTGGTCATCGTCGCGCAATGGCTGCGATCACTTGGCGTGCCCGAAGAGGCGATGGCCGCAGCGCGTCCACAGGCACTGGTGTGGGCGCTTGAGCGAGGCTCGCGCAGTGGCCGCGTGGCTTCGCAGTTCGCACGCGACTTTGCAGGGCAGAACGCCCATGGCTGATGCGTCAGACAACGCGGTGCCGCGCAAGCATACGGAAGTGGCGGTCGGCATTCTGCTCAAGCGCGATGGCGCGATGCTCTTGACCTCGCGTCCCGAGGGCAAGCCGTATGCGGGCTACTGGGAGTTTCCGGGAGGAAAGCTCGAAGCGGGTGAGACGGTGGAACAGGCGCTGCGCCGCGAGCTGCAGGAAGAGCTCGGCATCGTCATTGGTGCGGCCAGTGTGTGGAAGATAACCGAGCACGACTACCCGCACGCCCTGGTGCGGCTGCACTGGTGCAAGGTGTTTGAATGGCAGGGTGCATTCGAGATGCGCGAGGGCCAGAACATGGCCTGGCAGGATTGGCCGCCGACCGTCGAGCCGATTCTGCCCGGCGCCGTTCCGGTGCTTCAATGGTTTGCCGAGGAGCGTGGGGTGCCGTTCGATCCGTCGCTGATTGGCTGAGCCACAGATAGACGCAACCTGTAGACGCCGGGTTGCTCAAGGCTCGAGCTTGGGGTCGCCGTAGAGGTTGTCCTCTGGCGGCGCTTCGGCAGGCATTCTGAAATCTTCATTGCCCCATGCGCCCAGGTCGATCATCTTGCAGCGCTCGCTGCAAAACGGGCGAAAGCGGTTGGACGCCGCGTACAGGCTCGGGCCGCCGCAGGTGGGGCATTTCACATATTTGGGGGCGGTGGTGCCCGATGCGGAATCTTTCTCGCTCATGCTGTCGGTCTGCGCGGTCGGTCGAGTGTTCAGTGAGTCAGGAGCAGAGGGTCAGCTCGAAATTGGCATCTTCGGTGGATGGCAACAACTTGCCACTCTCTTCCTGCTGCATCAGTCGCACCGACACCAGCAGCCGGTTTCCGCTGATCTCGGGAATCAGCTTGAATGCGGGGTCGATGCGCATGCGCAGCAGATTGAAAGTGCGGCCATGCGGCAAGGTCTGCTGGAACTGGCCACGCGTCGTCACCACCTTTTGAGGCATGCCGGAATCACGCATCAGGCGCAGCAGCAGAAAAACCGACTCGGCCAGCGGTGCCAGCGTGTGCGACCAATCCTGAAGGTCGCGCTGGCGCTTTTCGGGCGAGAGACTGCGCCATGCATGGTAGGCGGGAAGATCGAAACTGCAGGTGCCGCCTGGAATGCCCACGCGACTGCGGATGCTCATGAGCCACTCGTTGTCGGTGAGGGTCTGTCCGGTCTTGCCGCTCTGCGCGTTCAGCTCGCTGAAGCAGGTATTAAGCTGCGAGACGAAGCCGTCGAGCACACGCTCGGATATCGAAGGGTTGCCGCGGTAGGAGTCGAGCACCAGCTTCTGTTTGTCCAGATCCTTGAGCACGTCGGTCTTCAGGTCAACACGCGCGGCCACATCCATGATCTCGAAAATCGTGACCAGCGCGAAGTGATGGTCCATGGCATGCGCGCGCGGAATCAACTCGCCAAGACGGCGAAACAACTGCTCCAACCGTAAGTAGGTTCTCAGGCGTTCGTTGAAGGGGTATTCGTAGAGAATCACGCTGCGGGCTTCCCGGGCTCAGGTGGTGCTGGTGGGTTGATTTGTGTCAGCACGTTGGCGCACATCATAGCCCGAACCGCAAGGCGATCATGCGAGCTTTTGTTTGCAGATCTAACAAAGACAACCCATCGTTAAAAATCACCCAATCCGCAGCGGCCCGACGCTGCTGCCTGCTGGCTTGCGCGGCGATGATGGCTTCGACCGCTTCGCGCGCGAGCCCGTTCCTCCGCTGCACGCGGGCAATCTGGGTTTCGTGAGTGCAGTCCACCACGACCACCGCGTCGAGCTGCGATGACCAGCGGCGTGATTCGACAAGCAGCGGAATATCGAACACGATGACGCCATGGTCACGGCCCTCGGCCGCTTTGGCCGCAGCCCAGGTTGCCTGTCCGACGAGTGGGTGAACAATGGCCTCGAGCCGATCTTTGGCGCTGGCGTCGGCAAATACCAGATCTCGCATGCGGGCACGATCCAGTGCACCGGTGGCATCGAAAAACTCGGCACCGAACTCGTTCCGAATCGCGGGGATCGCAGCACCGCCCGCAACAGTGACGGACCGCGCTATCTGATCGGCATCGATGAGTGCCGCGCCATGGTCGCGCAGCATGCCGCCAACGGTGCTTTTGCCGCTGCCGATTCCACCAGTGAGTCCGACGTAGAAGCTCTTTCTGTTCAACCGCGCCATGGTTGTTTCAGCGTTAAATGCCGAGAGCCGAAAATACGCTTTGCAGCATGCGTTGCGGACCAATGATCATGGCCGTGAGGCCTCCCAATGCGAGAAATGGTCCGAATGGTATGTATTTTCCGTCACGCAATCCGTTGGTCAACTTCAGGCCAATCCCGATGATTGCGCCGATCACCGAAGCCATGAGAATGATGGGCACCAGCGCCGTCCAGCCGAACCACGCACCAAATGCCGCAAAGAGCTTGAAGTCACCATACCCATGCCTTCTTTGCCAGTCACCAGCTTGAACGCCCAGTACACCAGCCAGAGCGACAGATATCCGGCTGCGGCGCCCGCCACGGAATCAAAAAGCGGCACGGGCAGCCACTGCATCGCCGAGCCGATCAGGCCCGCCCAGACTAGCGGCAGCGTGATGCTGTCGGGCAAAAGCGTGGTGTCCCAGTCGATCATGGCGAGCGCGATGACGGCGGCGGAGAAACCGCACCACATCAGCGTGGTCATCGACCAGCCCCACTTGCTGGCGCACAGATAGAAGAACGTGCCCGTGACCAGCTCGACCAAGGGATAGCGCGGACTGATGCGCGCCTTGCAGCCTGAGCATTTTCCTCCGAGCGCGATATAGCTCACGACGGGAATGTTTTCGTACCAGCGGATCGCATGCCCGCAGTGCGGACAACGCGAGGCGGGCGTCATGAGATTGAATTTCTCCTCGCTCGCAACCACCGGCTGGTTGTTGGCGTCGATCAACCTGTAATCTTTTTCTTTGATGAAATTCAGGACGTCGCCGAGCCAGTCGCGCTCCATCATCAACGGCACCCGGTGGATCACCACGTTCAGGAAACTGCCGATCAACAATCCAAGGATGCCAATGGCGATGGCATCCATCCAATCCACACCAAACATCAAACCACCTGGCCGAGCTTGAAGATGGGCAGGTACATCGACACCACGATACCGCCGATCAGAGTACCAAGGAAAACGATAATGATCGGCTCCATCAGGCTGGACAGGCCGGCCACCATTTCGTCGACTTCCGCTTCGTAGAAATCGGCGGACTTGCCCAGCATGTGATCAATGGAGCCAGACTCTTCACCGATCGCAACCATCTGAATGACCATCGACGGAAACACATTGGCATTCGTCATCGCATTGGTCAGACTGGTGCCGGTGGAGACTTCCTGCTGGATCTTTGAAGTGGCATCGGCATAAAGGGAGTTACCCGAAGCACCGCCCACGGAGTCCAGCGCCTCCACCAATGGCACACCTGCCGCGAACATGGTCGAAAGCGTACGCGTCCAGCGCGCAATACAGGACTTGTTGATGAGATCACCGAAAATCGGCATCTTCAAAAGGGCCCGGTCCATGAACCGCTGCATCTTCTCGCTGCGTTTCCATGCCTGCAAGAAAAAGTAGACCCCTCCGCCGATGATGCCGAAGATCAGCCACCAATAGGCGACGAAGAATTCGCTGACTGCCATCACGAACAGGGTGGGAGCGGGCAGATCTGCGCCGAACGAGGTGAACACATCCTTGAACGCCGGGATCACAAAGATCATGATGACCGTCACAACAACAAAAGCCACAACGACCACCGCAGTGGGATACATCAGGGCCGAGCGGATCTTGGACTTGATCGCTTCGGTCTTTTCCATATAGGTCGCGAGACGATCCAGCAGGGCTTCGAGGATACCGGCCTGTTCGCCGGCTTCCACCAAATTGCAGTAGAGGCTGTCGAAGTACGTCGGAAACTTGCGGAACGCCCCGTTCAGCGAGGTACCGGTTTCCACGTCGCCGCGGATATCGTTGAGCAGCTTGGACACGCTTGGGTTGGTATTGCCGCGACCGACGATGTCGAACGCCTGCAGCAGAGGCACACCGGCCTTCATCATGGTCGCCATCTGGCGCGTGAACAGCGCGATGTCCTTGGGCTTGATCTTCTTGCCCGAGCGCATGCGGCGCTTCTTGATCTTGGTGGCAAGCACCCCTGGCGGCGCAGCGTGGCCTTGACCTGGTTTTCGCCCGCCGCGCGAATTTCGCCGCGCACGACCTTGCCCCCACGGTCCTTGCCTTCCCACTCAAAGACGACGTCCTTGACACCTCTTGATGCTGCAGTTGCCATATCCTGTCGAAGCTTTCCTCGATTTGTTATTCATTGGTGCAGGCCAGCACTTCTTCAAGTGACGTCATGCCAGTGCGCGCCTTGTACAAGCCCGACGTACGCAGTGACCGCACCCCTCGAGGCGTGCCTGCTTGGCGATTTCCAGCGCGCTGCCGTCCCGCAGGATGATGCGTTGCATTTCTTCGGAAATCGGCATCACCTCGTAGATGCCGACGCGTCCCTTGTAGCCGTTGTTGCAGGCGCTGCAGCCGACCGGCTTGTAGGTGACCCACGAGCCATCGATATCTTCCTCACTATAGCCTGCATCCACAAGCGCTTCGTGAGGAATGTCGGCCGGCTCCTTGCAATTCGGGCAGAGGCGGCGGGCCAGACGCTGTGCCGTGATCAGGATCACGCTCGAGGCAATATTGAACGGCGCAATTCCCATGTTGCGCATGCGCGTCAACGTGGTGGGAGCGTCGTTGGTGTGCAGGGTCGATAGCACCAAGTGACCGGTTTGAGCGGCCTTGATGGCGATGTCGGCGGTTTCCAGATCCCGGATTTCGCCGACCATGATGATGTCCGGATCCTGGCGCAGAAACGCTTTGAGCGCGACGGCGAAATTCAGCCCCGCCTTCTCATTCACATTGACCTGATTGACGCCCGGCAAGTTGATTTCGGACGGGTCTTCCGCCGTTGAAATATTCACGCCCGGCTTGTTCAGCAGGTTCAGGCAGGTATAGAGCGACACGGTCTTGCCGGAGCCCGTGGGGCCGGTAACCAAAATCATCCCGTAGGGACGGCCAATAGCCGTCAGCAGACGCGCCTTCTCCTCGGGTTCATAACCAAGGGCTTCAATGCCCAGCTTGGCGCTGCTCGGATCCAGAATACGGATCACGATCTTCTCGCCAAACAGGGTCGGCAAGGTGCTCACACGAAAATCGATGACACGATCAGCGCCGACCTTGAGCTTCATGCGGCCGTCTTGCGGCACGCGCTTCTCGGAAATGTCGAGGCGCGAAATCACCTTGATGCGCGAGGCGAGCTTTTCCTTGATCGCCGGTGGCGGGCTGGAGATTTCACGCAACTCGCCGTCCACGCGAAAGCGCACGCGATAGGTGTGCTCATAGGGTTCGAAATGCAAATCGGAGGCGCGCATGTTGAACGCGTCGATAAGCATCTTCTGCAGGAACTTGACGATGGGGGCGTCTTCGACGTCGTTCTGCCCCACGTCCTGAGCATCATCGGCTTCTTCGATGGGAACGTCGCCGAATTCGAAGTCTCCACCCGAGACAATGCTGTCCAGCGCTTCCGCTGCTCCCTTGGTGACCTTTTCGACGAACTTGCCCAGCTTGTCGTACTCGGCAATGATCCAGTCGACGCCCATCTGGGTGGTGAACTTGATCTGTTCCGCCGCTTCATGATCGGTGGGATCGGCAGTCGCAATGACCAGACGGTTGCCGCGCTTGTTCAGCACCGCGACCCGGTGCTTCAGACAGATCTTGCTGTCCAGCGCATCCTGCGGCATGCGCAAGGTGTCGAGCGCGTCCACATCGACCAGCGGTGCGCCGAACACGCTCGAGACGGTGTGTGCCAGTTCGGCCGACGTGATGATGCCCGAGCCAATCAGCTCGGCGATGAATGCCGACTTCGCGCCTTGAGCCTTCCTGACGATATCCTCGGCAGCCTTCTGCTCGAGCTTGCCAGCGGACATCAACGTCCGCGCCAACCCTGGCAGAACGATGGGAGTCACGCTTTTGGGGGCGGTATCGACAGCAGCCATGAATGCAATTGATTTGTATCGAAAATAGGAAGAACGATCCTATCATCGCTGATTAGCAACAAGCTGTACAGCGATAGTAAGACATGGGCGAGCCCCACAACGACAATCGTTGGAAATCTGTAGCTCCGCCGAAAAGTAACGAGATCAGCGTGCAATTCGCCGACAACTTGCTCAGATTTTCCAACGAGTAATGCGGTTAATTGTATGAATCTGCGTTAACGATAGTTTCCGCTGAATCGCTCCCTCACAGTGAAAATATCTGACACCTCAGGCCGACGTCCACGAGGTCCAAAATGGTTGCCTGGCTGCAACAGTTTGTCGCATTTGCGGTTCAGTTTCCTTGTCCGAGCAGGCTATCGGAAGAGGATAAAGGCAAGACGCGGCGTCGATTGACGTGACTCAAATCTGGCGAATGTAGGCGAAGTTGCAAACGAAATCGCTCCGGTTTCGAACTGCCCTCCAGCACTTAAAAGCAGGGCGCGCTTCCGGTGACCAAGAATGGAGGTAGAGTCGGCGCGTCTTTGAAATACACCCGGTGTCCAGTTTCGATATGGATAGCGACGAAGCCAACGCCGCAAGCTGATCGCTGCAAAGGCAATACGTTCGCGCGGGTGATGTAGTGAGCGCTGCTTACAAAGAACAAATCGGCGTGTCTAGGGTTGTCGCTTGCCATAAGCCATTTTGGGTCGTGCAGTTGCAGAGTGACAGTCGCTCGCGGATGCTGATGGTGCTCATTGGTACCGTGGCCGAATGCCTGCGGGCCCGATCACTTTTGGCTTATGCACTTGGGTGGCAGACGGGTCGACATGCCTTCGCGATGGATCTATAAGCGCGCGATGCCGGTTTTCTCCAGCACGTCGCTCACCAGTTCCAGGCGCGCGAGCGGGTTGTCGAGGGACATCAGCCGCTGCTTGAGTTCAAGCGGAATCGGTAGCAGCTCGCACCAGCGATTGGAGACCCAGGCGCAGTCATTCAACTGCGCGGCGGTCGGCGTGATGTGAATGGGTGAGCCCGCCTCGCCGGAGCGCTCGCGCAGTGACTGCAGTGCGTTGGCGAGCAGGTCGGCGCAGGCCTGCAGTTCTGCGGGAATGGCGACGCTCTGGTCGGCTGGGATGATGCTGACGTCCGCGATCCAGAGGCCGTGGCCCAGCAGGCGTTGGCTGGTGATCTGAAAGCGGTCGCTGCCCTTGCAGCGCAAGGTCAGCAAACCCGCTTGCGGCGAATTCAGTTCTTCGATGGTGGCGAGTGTGCCGATGCGATGGAGCTGCTCCGGTGCCGCTCCGGCCTTGCGAACTTCGGCGCCGCTTTCAAGTGCCACCACGCCGAATGGCGCGCCCGCCTGATGGCACTTTCGCACCATGTCGAGATAGCGCACCTCGAACACACGCAGGGCCAGTTCCCCATCGGGAAACAGTACCGTGCCGAGAGGAAACAGGGGCAGGGAAGACAGGGTCAGTTGTTGGGGCATGGCGCGTTCGTTGCGATGGGCATCGTTATCATCCCACGTTGTGCATGTCCATTTGGGGTGCACGTGCTGATTTGTTTTGGGACACCATGCTTCTAGATATTGTTTCACTGCTGCTGGATATCGTCAGCGGGCTCATCACCGGGGCCTGCCTGCTGCGGCTGTACATGCAGATGCAGCGCATTCCGTTTGCCAATCCGATGGGGCGACTGGTGTTTGCCCTCACGGACTGGCTGGTGATGCCGCTGCGCAAGATCGTGCCGTCGGCGGGGCGTTGGGATCTGTCGTGCCTGATCGGTGCCTATCTCGCGCAACTCGTCGAATACGCGATCCTCACGCTGCTGTCGAACCTGCATTCGGTGATCGTCTATGCGCCGCTGGAGTCGCTCTTCGGCATGGCCCGTGTCGCGCTCTCCGGGATGATGATGCTTCTGATCGTCAACACGGTTCTGTCGTGGGTGCAGGCGCATTCACCCATCAGCGTTGTGATGGAGCGCCTGTGCGAGCCGCTGCTGCGGCCAGTGCGTCGCTATGTGCCGCTCATGGGCGGAATCGATTTTTCGCCGCTGGTGGTGATCGTGATTCTGCAGGTGCTGTTGATCGTGCTGAACCATCTGCGCGTTGCGGTTTTGAGTCTCGCGCTGTTCTGAACGGCTTTCCTCGAAGCCATTGCGTTGCCAACAAAAAACCGCCAGCTTGGTATGAAGCCTGGCGGTTTTCCGATGGGACCGTGCGTGTGGATCAGGATACGGCGTCGACCGGCAGTCGCTGTAGCATCGCGAGCGATTGGGCGATGGTCTGGCGCAGTTCGCGGCGGTCGCAGATGAAGTCGACCGCTCCCTTGGTCTGCAGGAATTCGGCACGCTGAAAGCCCTCGGGCAGCTTCACGCGCACGGTGGATTCGATCACGCGCGGCCCGGCGAAGCCGATCAGCGCCTTGGGCTCGGCGATCACGATGTCGCCCACGAAGGCGAAGCCTGCGGAGACGCCGCCCATGGTTGGGTCGGTCAGCACGCTGATGTAGGGCAGGCCCTTTTTGGCAAGACGTGTGAGCGCCGCATTGGTCTTGGCCATCTGCATCAGCGAGAGCAGGCCTTCCTGCATGCGCGCGCCGCCGGTGGCGGTGAAGCAGATGAAGGGCACCTTCTGCTCGATGGCGGTCTCGACGCCGCGCACGAAGCGCTCGCCTACGACTGAGCCCATGGAGCCGCCCATGAATTCGAACTCGAAGCAGGCCGCAACCAGATTGATGCTCTTGACGGAGCCGCCCATGACGACGAGCGCATCGGTCTCTCCGGTGTGCTCAAGGGCTTCCTTGAGGCGCTCGGGGTACTTGCGGCTGTCCTTGAATTTGAGTGGATCGACCGGAAGCACTTCCTGGCCGAGTTCATAACGACCTTCGGGGTCGAGAAACGCATCGAGGCGCGCTCGCGCACCGATGCGATGGTGATGGCCGCAGGTCGGGCAGACCATCTGGTTGTGTTCCAGATCGGCTTTGTAGAGCACGGATTCGCAGCTTGGGCACTTGATCCAGAGGCCTTCGGGCATCTGGCGACGTTCAGCGGGGTCGGTCTGCTGGATCTTGGAGGGCAGCAGTTTTTCGAGCCAGGACATAGGTTCCTTTCCAATTCGCAAGCGCCGCGTTGCGTTTCGTGGGGTGCGAAACGCAACGGGCGCGACTGCGCGATTATGCGTCCATTGCCTTGCGCACACCACGCAGGAAATCGACGGTCAGGGGAATGATCTTCTCGTGCGGCTGATCTTCGAGCAACTGGATGATCTTGGTGCCGATGATGACCGCATCGGAGAACTGCGCGATGGTCGCCGCCGTCTGCGCGTCACGGATGCCAAAGCCCACGCCCACGGGAATCTTCACGTGTTCGCGGATTTTGGGCAGCATGGCCTCGACCGCACCGGTATCAAGCGCGCCGGAGCCGGTCACGCCCTTGAGCGATACGTAGTAGACATAGCCGCTCGCGACTTCCGCGACCTGGCGCATGCGTTCGGGTGTGCTCGTGGGCGCTAGCAGGAAGATCAGGTCCATGTTCTTCGCGCGCAGTTTGGCGGCGAATCCCGTGGCTTCCTCGGGCGGGCAGTCGACGATCAGCACGCCGTCGACACCGGCCTCGGCCGCGTCGTTGACGAAGGCGTCCGCGCCGTGGCTCTGGTCGTAGCGCTCCACGGGATTGGCGTAGCCCATCAGTACCACGGGCGTGGTCTGGTTCCTCTGGCGGAACTCGTGCACATAGGCGAGCACCTGCTTGAGATTCACGCCATTGGCGATCGCGCGGTCACCGGCCTTCTGGATCACCGGGCCGTCGGCCATGGGATCGGAAAACGGCACACCGAGCTCGATCACGTCGGCACCAGCCTCGACCATGCCATGCATCAGCGAGGGCGTGATCGCCGCGAACGGGTAGCCTGCGGTGACGTATGGAATAAGTGCCGAGCGGCCTTCGGACAGGAGCTTGTCGAAGGTTTCGGTGATTCGGCCTTTTCGATTGCTGGCGCTCATGCTGCGGGGCCTCCCTTGACTGTGTGACCGCGCATGCTTGGGCGGTCGTAATAGTCGCTGCCACTGAGGTCTGCCACGGTGCCAATGTCCTTGTCGCCACGGCCCGAAAGGCAGACGAGAATCGACTGGTCCCGGCGCATTTCTTTTGCGAGCTTCATCGCATACGCAAATGCGTGGCTCGACTCGAGCGCGGGAATGATGCCTTCGGTGCGGCACAGATAGTGGAACGCATCGAGCGCCTCCTTGTCGGTGATGCCGACATATTGCGCGCGCTTGAGCTCCTGAAGCCAGGCATGCTCGGGACCGACGCCGGGATAGTCGAGGCCCGCGCTGATGCTGTGCGTCTCGGTGATCTGGCCGTTCTCGTCCTGCAGGATGAAGGTGCGGTTGCCATGCAGCACGCCCGAGGAGCCTCGTTGCAGCGACGCCGAGTGCTTGCCACTGTCGAGACCTTCGCCTGCCGCCTCGACGCCGATCAGGCGGGTTTTTTCATGCGGGATGTAGGGGTAGAAAATGCCCATGGCGTTGCTGCCGCCGCCGACGCAGGCGACCACCGCATCGGGCTGCTCGGCCGCGATCTTCTGCTCCTTGAGCATCTCGGGCATCTGCGTCAGGCATTCGTTGCCGATCACGCTCTGGAAGTCGCGCACCATCATCGGATAGGGGTGCGGCCCTGCGACGGTGCCGATGATGTAGAAGGTGTTGTCCACGTTGGCCACCCAGTCGCGCATCGCTTCGTTGAGCGCGTCCTTGAGCGTCCTGCTGCCCGATTCGACGGGAATGACCGTCGCGCCCAGCAGCTTCATGCGAAAGACGTTGGGGCTTTGGCGCTTGACGTCCTCGGCACCCATGTAGACCACGCATTCGAGACCGTAGCGAGCGCAGATCGTGGCCGTGGCCACGCCGTGCTGACCGGCGCCGGTCTCGGCAATGATGCGCGGCTTGCCCATGCGCCTGGCGAGCATGGCCTGGCCGATCACGTTGTTGATCTTGTGCGCGCCGGTGTGGTTCAGGTCTTCGCGCTTGAGGTAGATCTGCGCGCCGCCCATCTCCTCGCTGGTGCGCGCGGCGTGGTAGACCGGGGAGGGGCGGCCCACGAAATGCGCCAGCTCGTAGCGGAATTCCTTGAGGAACTCCGAATCGTGCTGGTATTTGGCATAGGCCTCGCGCAGCTCGTTGATGGCGTGGGTCAGCGTCTCGCTGGCGAAGGTGCCGCCATACGGGCCGAAATGGCCCATTGCGTCAGGGAATTGATATTGGGACATGGTCAGAAAATTCTTGCAGTTGCTGCATCTGCGGCCCTCGCGGCCGCGATGAAGCGGTGGATCTTGTCGGCGTCCTTGATGCCTTTGAGGGTTCCTCCCCCGGGTGCATCGGCTTCGACGCCGGAGCTCACGTCAACGGCCAGCGTCAGACAACGCGGGCGTAGCTGCAAGATGCCATCGGTCACGTTTGCAGGCGTGAGTCCACCAGACAAAACGAGGTGAGAGGCTACGCTTGTTGGAAGAAGTGACCAATTGAATGTTTTCCCGCCACCGCCGAATCCCTCGACATGGGCGTCGAGCAGGATGGCCTGGGCTCTAGAGTGATCCAGCGCGTATTTTACGAGGTTGAAGGAAGCCGCACCATCCCCGAGTGGAATTCGTGCCGCGGCCAGGTAAGGTCGTTGGCCTTTTCCACTCGCAAGCCAGCACGCTTCGGGCGTCTCGTCGCCATGGAACTGGAGGATGGAGCCCGGCACCTTGGCGCTGGCTGCGATGACCTCATCAGCCGGCGCATTCACGAACAGCAGCACCGGCGTGACGAAGGGCGGCAGGCGGCGGGCCAGTTCGGCAGCGCGTTCGGGCGTGACGGCGCGCGGGCTCGCGGCGTACATCACAAAGCCAACGGCGTCGGCCCGGCGGCCACCGCGACATCCACATCCTGCTCGCGGGTCAGTCCGCAGATCTTGATGCGCGTGCGTTGGGTCGGGTGAATGGGGGATACGCGGGGGCTCAGGCCCTCGATGAGTGGGTCGTCCATGGGATTGGTGGTCGCGCCCGTTTCAGTGCGCGCAGGGGTAGTCGAACTCAGGGGAGCCAATCATACGCAGCAGTGCGCGCAGGAAGTCCCCATTTTTCATCGTAGACCGGGCCAAGGAAATAAAGCCCGTCTGGCGAGAACGTGGGCGCTGCGGCATCGCGCGAGCGCGCGGTCAGCACTTCCTGCATCCACTCAGGCGATTGGATACCCTGGCCGACCGTAATCAGGCAACCCATGAGGTTGCGGATCATGTGGTGCAAAAAAGCGTTGGCCTCGAACTCGAATCGCCAGTAGCAGGGCGTGAAATGGTGAGGGCGGTTGCGCTCATCCTCGATGGCGGCGCCTTCAGGGCCGCGTCGTGAGATGTCGATGCGATGCATGGTCTTCACGGGCGACTTGGCCTGGCAGGCCGAAGCGCGGAAGGAGGTGAAGTCATGCTCGCCCAGCAGATAGGACGCGGCGCGGCGCATCGCATCGCCATCAAGCGCATGGAACACCCAGCCCACGCGGCCAGCATCGACGCTGGGACGCACGGGCGACTGTAGCAACACGTAGGCATAGCGGCGTGCCACGGCGCTCCCGCGCGAGTGGAATTCGTCGGGCACGGGTTGCGCCCATTGCACGGCAATGCCGGGCGGCAGAAAGGTGTTGGTGCCGCGCACCCAGGAAAACGGCGCGCGTTGTAGTTCGGTATTGAAATGCACGACCTGCATGATGCCGTGCACGCCCGCGTCGGTGCGGCCCGCGCAGATCGTGGAGATCTCATGAGTAGCAAAGCGGCCCAGGGCCGCTTCGAGATGATCTTGTACGGTGTTGCCGGAGAGCTGGCTTTGCCAGCCGCTGTAGGCCTGACCGTTGTAGCTGACACCCAGTGCAATCCTCATCGGTGTTTTCTCCATTCCGGGAGCGTGAGGATCGCACAGGACGCGTGCACTGGCGCAGGACTCAAGTTCAGCCCAGTCGGGAGAGCAGTTGCTGGGCGCGCAGCTTGAGTTCGCCGGAGGACTCGGCAATCACTTCCTCGACGAGGGTGCGCGCACCTTCGCTGTCCCCGATGGCGTTGAATTCTTCGGCGAGCGCCAGCTTGGTGTGCAGCGGGCCTTCGGGCATCGATACGGCCAAGCCAGCAGACAGCGGAGCCGGAGCGGTCGTTGGATGCACCGTGCCGCCGGTGGCTGGCTGATTCAGGTCGAGCGACAGGCCGCCCAGGTCGAATTCCAGCGGTTGGCGAGCCGTCGTTTCGATGTGATTGGATGCGGCTGCGGCGGCTGGCGTTGCGGCACCGGCGGCAGGCTTGTTGAAGGCCAGGTCATCCAGCTGGAAGTCGAGACCACTTGCTGCGCTTGCGGGCCTCGTGCCGGGAGCGGGCGCTGGTGCAGGCGTATCCAGCGACAGCGACGGCAGTTCAAAATCCGGCAGCTTGGCGGCAGAGGTATCGGGCGCCGTGGCTGTGATCGGAGGTGTCCACTGGTGATTCTGCGGAGCGGGGCCTGGTGCGGACGATCCGATGTCCAGATCGAGATCCAGATCACCGAGAGCTGCCGGGGGCACGGGAGCCGGTGTCGGCGTGTGGAACTGCACCGGCAGCGTGCTGGGCGCATCGAGATCCAGATGTTCGGGTCTTGGCGCAACCGCAGCTGCGGCAACGCCAGCGGCGGCAACCGAGCCAGCCGCGCGGGCGACGGACTGCTGATAGAACGGATTCTCCGGATCCTGCGTGCGACCGAGTTCGGCCACGCGTGCCCAGTCCACGCCCTGGCCCTGGGTCAGCGTGAACAGTTCACGTGCCTGTGCTTCCAGCGCCTTGCGGTCCTGGCGCTTGGCGTAGATTTCCGCGAGCTTCACGTGGATGGACGTGCGCTCGGGATTGGTGCGGGCGGCTTCGCGCAGGATTTCTTCGGCCTGCAAGTCGCGGCCATAGGCCAGATACACGTCGGCTTCGGCCACTGGATCGACTTCACCGGCATCGAGCTGGCTGGGCGAGTAGGCGAGCGACGACGAGCCGGTGGACAGGCCGCTGTTGGCGGTGTCCACACGCTGGCCACCGCTCGCTCCGAAGAACGAGTCGGGTGCCAGATTGCTGTCCATCATCGAGCTGTCGGAAGCCGAAAGCGACGCGGCCTTGCGGCGTTGTGCGAGCTTGTAGCCACCGAGACCCAGCAGTGCGAGCAGCGCAATGCCAAGGCCACCCAGAACCAGCGGGTCTTCGGTCATCGACTCGAAGAAGGTTGGCTCTGGCGGAGGTGGAGGAGGCGCCACGACGCGCGGCTTCTTGACCGGGGCGGAGGCAGCGGACGCAGCTGCCGATGCGGCCGACGCTGCATCGCTCGCGGCGTCGGTAGCCGCGCTTGCGGCCGCAACGGCCGCAGAGGCGGCGTCGGTTGCAGCAGACGCGGCGACTGCTGCGCTGGTGGCGGCAGCGCTCGATGCGACCGACGCGGCAGGAGTTGCCGAAGTGCCTGGAGCCGTTGCCGGCACGGTGGCGACGGCTGGCAGGTCAGCGGGCTTGCTGGCTGCGGAAGATGCGGCAGGAGCGGGCGAACCGGCTGCAGCGCCGACCTTGTTCAGATCAGAGATGTTCTTGGACAGCTCGGCCATGCGCTCAGCGTTCTGGTTCGACTGGCGATCCTGAGCGAGCTTTTCATCCTTCTTGGCGGACTGGATGCCGCCCTTGGACAGCGTGAGCTTGTCGGACGAAGTGGAGGCAGCCTTTTGATCATCCACCTGCGACTGCACGGAGCCCGTGGCGGCGCGTTGCGGCGTGCCCACATCCGCCGACGGGGCGGCGGTGGCAAGGCGGCGGCGGAACTCGTTGAAGTTGCGGCTTTGGGCGGCAATGATCTTGCGCGCTTCGCCGGGCGTCACGGCCTGGGCCTGAGACTCGGTCGGGATGTTCAATACCGTGCCCGCGCGCAGGCGGTTGACGTTGCCGTTGATGAAGGCGTTGGGGTTGGCGCGCATCATGGCGACCAGCATCTGGTCGAGCGACACGCCTGCCGGACGGTGAGCACCGGCGATGCGGCCAGCGGTTTCGCCCGAACGCACGCGCACTTCCTCGCCACTGCCTGCGTCGGCCATCGGGCCGGAGCGGGTGCCATGCGCTGTGTTGGCGCTTGGCGACGTTCCTGGGTCTGCGGCAGGTTGCGTGGCGCGGGAGCCGGCGCGGACACCGATGGCGCGGCCGGTTCCGAGAAGCGCGAATCAGGCGAGCTGATTTGCGGTGCGGTGGTTTGCGGTTCTGCCTGACGACGCATTTCAGGCGGGTCGAGCAGCATGGTGTAGCTGCGCACGATGTGGCCCGAGGCCCAGGTCGCGTCGATCACCAGATCGATGAAAGGATCGTTGATGGCCTTGGAGCTGCTCAGGCGCAGCACGCCCGTGCCATCCGGGCGGCGCTGGAACTGTACGCGGATGTCGTTGACCGACGGCGTGTAGTCCAGGCCCTGGGCGCGATAGACGTCGGCCGTAGCGGTCGATGCCTTCAGCGACTCGGCCTCTGCCGCAGAAACCTGCGGCAGGTCGATGTCCGCTCGCAATGGCTCCCCAGAGCGGACCGCACATGGATCTGGCCCAGTGCCAACGCATGGACATCAGCCGTGAACAGGCCGGTAGAGACGATGGCAGCCGCCGCCAAAACAGAAAATTTCCAGCGATGCATGTGTGCAACTTATTAATGATTTATTGGGCTTTTGGATGACGCATTGGATTTTCTTTTGGCGTCATTCACTACGGGTCGTGAAAATATGTAAAAGCACCATAGCATCAATGTTTTGCACTGACAAGCTGAAGCGACGCTCCAACAACGACTCCGCGGTGTTTGGTAGGAAAGCGCTATTTCACATGTTGGTAACCGACAACGCGGCGTCGCAAATTGTATCCACACCCCGCCGATCACCGATCGGCCATCGGCGGGTGATTGCCGGAACAAACTCAGGCGTCGAGCAGGATGCGCAGCATGCGGCGCAGCGGCTCGGCCGCGCCCCACAGCAGTTGGTCGCCGATGGTGAACGCGCCCACATACTCGGGACCCATCGCCAGCTTGCGCACGCGGCCCACGGGAATGGTCATGGTGCCCGTCACGGCCACGGGAGTCAGGTCCTTGAGGGTGGCTTCCTTGTTGTTCGGCACGACCTTCACCCACTCGTTGTCTGCGGCCATCATCGCTTCGATGTCGGCGACGGGCACGTCCTTCTTGAGCTTGAAGGTCAGCGCCTGGCTGTGGCAGCGCATGGCGCCCACGCGCACACAGAAACCATCCACTGGAATCGCGGGAGAGCCGAAGCCTTCGCCCACACCCATGATCTTGTTGGTTTCGGCCATGCCCTTCCATTCTTCCTTGGACATGCCATTGCCCAGATCCTTGTCGATCCACGGGATCAGGCTGCCGCCGAGCGGCACGAGGAAGTTGGCGGTTTCGTCCGCCGACAGTGCACGTTGCTTTGCCACCACCATGCGGTCGATTTCGAGGATCGCGCTCTTGGGATCGTCCAGCAACGCCTTCACTTCGGCATTCAGGATGCCGTACTGCGTGAGCAGCTCGCGCATGTGTTGTGCGCCGCCACCGGACGCCGCCTGATAGGTCTGGGTGCTCATCCACTCAACCAGACCGGCCTTGTACAGCGCGCCCACGCCCATCAGCATGCACGAGACCGTGCAATTGCCGCCAATCCAGTTCTTGCCGCCTTGGCTGAGCGCATTCTTGATCACCGGCATGTTCACCGGATCGAGCACGATGACGGCATCGTCTTTCATACGCAGCGTGGAAGCCGCGTCGATCCAGTGGCCGTTCCAGCCAGCGGCACGCAGCTTGGGGAACACTTCGCTCGTATAGTCGCCACCCTGGGCGGTGACGATGATGTCGCAGCGCTTGAGCGCGTCGATGTTGAACGCGTCCTGCAGCGTGGTTTCGTTCCTGGCCATCGCCGGGGCCTTGCCGCCCGCGTTGGATGTGGAGAAGAACAGGGGCTCGATCAGGTCGAAATCCTTTTCCTGTTGCATGCGGTCCATCAGAACCGAGCCGACCATGCCGCGCCAGCCTACCAAACCTACCAGCTTGCTCATTTTCAACGCCCTTTCAAGATAAGAAACAGTGCCATTCAGGACTGCTCGCCCGGCTCGTCTGGCCAGGAAGGGCGCACGACGAACCAGGCTGGGTCAGCCCTTAATCGTCGTAATTTTGGAGATGGATGCGCGCGCAGCCAAACCAGTCGGGGCGACTGGTGCAGTGTTCAGGGCGAACGGGCGTGCGGCAAACATAGGCGCTGATTGTAGCGGAGCCGCCGAAAACCGGTTGTTTTTGTTGAACAACATTCTTTGCAATTAGTTTGTTCATTCGGAATATGCTTTTGCTACGATTTGCTCGGTTTTCGATGGTCGTCAAACAACTTCCATTCACCAAAATCGCGCGGTCGAATATTCATCCCCCTCTTTATCAGGAGCAGTCCATGGCAGGTTGGTTTGAACTCAGCAAAAGCAGCGACGGTCAATTCCGCTTCGTCCTCAAGGCCGGCAACGCCGAGACCATTCTCACGAGCGAACTCTACAAGACCAAATCATCGGCAGAGAACGGTATCGAATCGGTGCAGAAAAACGCTGCGCAGGAGGAGCGCTACGAGCGCAAAGAATCCACGAACGGCAAGTGGTTCTTCAACCTGAAGGCGGCCAATCACCAGGTCATCGGCTCGAGCCAGATGTATGCCTCTGCCCAGTCACGCGATGCTGGAATCGAGTCCGTCAAGACCAACGGTGCGACCAAGACAGTGAAAGACAATAGCTGAGGCTGAGCACGGTCCGCGCATTGTGTAGCGGATCGGTGAACACAGCAAAAAAGACAGTCGGCAGGCTGTCTTTTTTGCTTTCTGCAGAGCGCGCCGCACCGGAGCGGCCTGGGGTGGCCTTTGCGTTGCGAATCGGCTCGATCAGTCGAGCGCCTTCACCACGGCATCACCCATGTCCTGGGTGCTGACCTTGGTCGTGCCTTCGCTGAAGATGTCCGGCGTGCGCAGTCCTTGGGCGAGCACCTTCTGAACGGCGACCTCGATGCGGTCGGCGGCGGCCTCCTGGTTCAACGAGAAGCGCAGCATCATCGCGGCCGACAGAATCGTCGCGAGCGGGTTGGCAATGCCCTTGCCCGCGATGTCCGGCGCGCTGCCGTGGCTGGGTTCGTAGAGGCCCTGCTTCCTGTCGTTCAGGCTGGCCGATGGCAGCATGCCGATGGAGCCGGTCAGCATCGAGGCTTCGTCGGACAGAATGTCGCCGAACATGTTGCCGGTGACGATCACGTCGAACGACTTCGGGGCCTTCACCAGTTGCATGGCGGCGTTGTCGACATACATGTGCTGCAGCTCGATGTCCGGATAGTCCTTGTGCACCTCGATGACCACGTCCTTCCAGAACTGGAACGTCTCCAGCACGTTGGCCTTGTCGACGCTCGTCACCTTCTTGTTGCGCTTGCGCGCCGCTTCGAAAGCCACTCGGGCGATACGCTCGATTTCGGGCCTGGAATAGCGCATCGTGTCGAAGGCTTCTTCTGCGCCGGGGAAATGCCCATCGGCGGCGGTGCGTCGGCCACGCGGCTGGCCGAAATAGATGTCGCCGGTCAGTTCGCGGATGATGAGGATGTCCAGACCCGCCACGAGTTCGGGCTTGAGGCTGGACGCGCCCACGAGCTGCTCATAGCAGATCGCCGGACGGAAATTGGCAAACAGGCCGAGGCTCTTGCGCAGGCCCAGAATGGCTTGCTCGGGCGCAGCGGACGATCGAGCTTGTCGTACTTCCAGTCGCCCACGGCTCCGAACAGGATGGCATCGGCCTCCTTGGCGAGCTTGAGCGTGGACTCGGGCAACGGGTGACCGTGCGCATCGAATGCCGCGCCGCCGACCAGTGCCGATTCCATCTCCAGATCGAGGTCGAGTGCGTCCAGCACCTTGACGGCTTCCGCGACGATTTCAGTGCCGATGCCGTCTCCGGGCAAAACTGCGATTTTCATGATGAATGAGATTGAAGTGGAATGTTTGAATCTCTACGTCCCTCGCACCTGCGCGCGAAAGGGCGCAAAGTCAGGCGTTGGCCGGCATCGTGTGTGCGAGCCAGGGCTTGGAGGCGAGGCGGGCCGCTTCGAAGGTCTTGATCTTGTCGGCGTGGCGCAGTGTGAGGCCGATGTCGTCAAAACCGTTGAGCAGGCAGTATTTGCGGAATGGAATCACGTCGAACGCAATCTCCTCGCCCTGCGGACGCACGACGACCTGTCGTTCCAGATCGACGGTGAGTTCGTAGCCCGGGAACGCTTGCACCTCGTTGAACAACTGCTCGATCACGGACTCTGGCAGCACGATGGGCAGCAGGCCGTTCTTGAAGCTGTTGTTGAAGAAGATGTCGGCAAAGCTCGGCGCGAGAATGGCGCGGAAACCATACTGGTCGAGCGCCCACGGCGCATGCTCGCGGCTTGAGCCGCAGCCGAAGTTCTTGCGTGCGAGCAGGATGGATGCGCCTTGATAGCGCGGCTTGTTCAGCACGAAATCCGGGTTCGGCTTGCGGCTTGCCGGGTCCTGGCCGGGCTCGCCGTGGTCGAGGTAGCGCCATTCGTCGAACAGGTTCACGCCAAAGCCGGTCTTCTTGATCGACTTGAGAAACTGCTTGGGAATGATCGCATCGGTATCGACGTTCTCGCGATCCATCGGGGCCACGAGGCCCTTGTGCACGGTGAATTTTTGCATTTTTGGATTACCGTTTGGTTCTTACTTGTCGGCCGCGCGCTCGAGTGCGCCGCCAGCGCGTTGCACGTCCTGGCCGACGCCCTTGACGGTGTTGCAACCGGAGAGAACGAAGGTGCTGATCAGAGCGATGGCAATGGCGAACTTGGTCATGATGATTTCCCTGGTTTTTAGGTTGATGGGTTGACGGACACTCAGGCGAACTTTCTCACATCCACGAAATGTCCGTGGATGGCTGCGGCTGCTGCCATCGCCGGACTCACCAGGTGCGTGCGACCACCGGCGCCCTGACGGCCCTCGAAGTTGCGGTTGCTGGTGGATGCGCAGCGCTCGCCGGGCTCGAGGCGGTCGGCGTTCATCGCAAGACACATCGAGCATCCGGGTTCGCGCCACTCGAAACCGGCGGCCACGAAGATCTTGTCGAGTCCTTCGCGCTCCGCCTGTTCCTTCACGAGACCGGAGCCCGGGACGACCATCGCGAGCTTGATGTTCCTGGCGACCTTCTGGCCGAGCTTCTTGACCACCGCGGCGGCTTCGCGCATGTCCTCGATGCGGCTGTTGGTGCATGAACCGATGAAGACCTTGTCGACGAAAACGTCGTTGAGCGGCTTGCCGGGCTCAAGGTTCATGTAGGTCAGTGCACGCTCGATGGCACCGCGCTTGCTGGCATCCTTTTCCTTCTCGGGATCCGGCACGCTGGCGTCCACGCCGAGCACCATCTCGGGCGACGTGCCCCAGGTGACCTGCGGCACGATGCCGGCGGCGTCGAGCTCCACGACCTGATCGAACTTTGCATCCGCGTCGGAATGCAGCGTGCGCCAATACGCCTCGGCCTGAGTCCATTCAACGCCGGTTGGCGAAAGCGGACGGCCTTTCACATAGGCAATCGTCTTGTCGTCCACGGCGACCATGCCGGCGCGCGCGCCCGCTTCGATGGCCATGTTGCAGACCGTCATGCGACCTTCCATGCTCAGGTCGCGGATCGCCTCGCCCGCGAATTCGATGGTGTAGCCCGTGCCGCCCGCCGTACCGATCTTGCCGATGATGGCCAGCACGATGTCCTTGGCCGTCACGCCAGGCGCGACCTTGCCGTTGACCTTGACCAGCAGGTTCTTGGCCTTCTTGGCGAGCAGCGTCTGCGTGGCCATCACGTGTTCGACCTCCGAGGTGCCGATGCCGTGCGCCAACGCACCGAAGGCGCCGTGCGTCGAGGTGTGGCTGTCGCCGCAGACCACGGTCATGCCGGGAAGCGTGGCACCATTTTCCGGGCCGATCACATGCACGATGCCCTGACGCCTAGACAGGAACGGGAAGAACGCGGCCGCGCCCACTTCGGCAATGTTCTTGTCGAGCGTGGTGATCTGTTCCTTGCTGATCGGGTCGGTGATGCCGTCATAGCCCTGATCCCAATCGGTCGTCGGCGTGTTGTGGTCGGCGGTTGCTACGATGGAACTCACGCGCCAGACCTTGCGGCCCGCGTCGCGAAGGCCCTCGAACGCCTGCGGGCTGGTCACTTCATGCACCAGATGGCGGTCGATGTAGAGAACTGCGGTGCCGTCTTCTTCGGTGTGAACCACATGTTCGTCGAAGACTTTGTCGTAGAGGGTGCGTCCCATGATGTGCTCTTTTCTTTCCTAGGGTCTGATGGTGGGGTTCGGTCTATTGTGCCGACATCTTTCGTGTCAGGCTGCCAGCGCATGGCTTGCGGTATGCGGCGTGCCATGCCGGGTCAGATGTTCGACGAGCAGTCGCGCGGTGACGGGCAGGGCGTCGAAATCTCTGGCGACGACGCTGAGTTCGCGCTCGGCCCAGGGCTCGTCCAGATGCACGGCGGCGAGATGGCCCATGCCATGCATCAGCGCAAATGCGCGATCCGGAATCAGCCCGATGCCGAGGCCGTTGTCGATCATGCGGCACATGGCATCCAGGCTCGTGACCTGCATGCGCTGGCGCAGCGGCTTGGCGGTCTGGCCGGCGGCCTGGCGCATTGCGAGGGAGATGCTGCTGCCCGCCTGGAGGCCGACGAGGTCCCATTCCATCACCTCGGCGAAGGTGATGGATTCGCGCTGCGCCAGCGCATGGCTCTGCGGCATCACCACGACCAGCCGGTCGTTACGGTAGGCGCGGCTTTGCAGGCCCTCGGGATCATCGGCGGTGCCGGTGTGGCACACCCCCAGATCGGTCGCGCCATCGCGCACCGCGTTCATCACGTCCTGGCTCAGGTGTTCCTGCAGATCGATCTTGACCTGACTGTGCTCGCTCGCAAATGCGCCGAGGTCCTCGGGAAGAAACTGGACGATGGCCGAGATGTTGGCGTGCATGCGCACATGTCCGCGCACGCCGTCGGCATATTCGGAAAGCTCACCCTGCATGCGCTCGAGGCCAAACAGCACGGTACGCGCGTGATGCAGCAGGCTCTCGCCCGCCGGGGTCAGCGTGACGCCACGGCTGTGGCGATAGAGCAGGGCGGTGTCCACCGCCGTTTCCAGATCGGACAGGCGCTTGCTGACGGCCGATGCCGCAATGAATTCACGCTCCGCCGCGCGCCCGATGCTGCCCAGCTCGCAGACTGCGACGAACAGTTGCAGCGAGGTGAGGTCGATACGGCGCGCGAAACTGCGCTCGGAGCTTTTCATTGCGTGGGTAGTGATCGTGAAATCAGAATGCTGCCCACATTTTATGGCGGAAATTTGACTTTGGCATCGCCATTCGCGATGAGTAAACGCTGAATGGTGATGGGTGACCGCTGATTTGACGATGGCAGGCTGTGCACCCGCGCGAAAGGCGCTACGCCGACAAGCAGGAAAGCGGCGCGCCATCAGCGCGCCGCAAAAAGCTCAGGGACGTTTCACCAAATCATTTTTTCACGACGCGGCGATAGAAGACGATTCCAAGCGCGATGAAGTAGAACAGGCCCAGCCATGGGCCGACCGTGAAACTCTCACCGACCAAGGCGAGTGGCGCATTCTTTCCGCTGAAGCCGATCACACCGGCGATGACGAGGCCCATGAGGCTTTCTCCGACGATCAAACCCGAGGCCAGCAGCAGGCCGCGTTCCTCTGCGGCGCGGGCCCAGTCGCTGCCGCGCCCGGTTGCGTATTTGCGAATCGCGCGCTGCACCACCAGTCCGAGCAAGGCGCCGAAGGTCAGCGTCATGCCGATGGTTGGCGGCAGATAGATGCCAAGGCCCACCGCCAGCGGCGGCATGCTGGCGCCAGTCGTCTTCTTGCGCAGGGTCCAGTCGATGGCAATCACGATCATGCCGATCACCACGCCGAGACCCAGCATGCTCCAGTCGAGCGAGCCGCTGAAGATGCCCGAGGCGATCTGCTTCATCAGATTGGCCTGCGGTGCTTCCAGCGCGAGCTTGGGGTCCATGTCCGCGCGCGGCATCGCGCCCGCGAATCCGTAGGCGTTGTAGAGCAGGTCCAGCACCGGCGGAATCACGAGCGCGCCAACCGCACAGCCGATGATCAGCACCACCTGCTGACGCCATGGCGTGGCACCGACGAGATAGCCGGTTTTCAGATCCTGCAGGTTGTCGTTGGAGATCGCCGCCATGGCAAGAATCACCGACACCATGAACAGCACCAGCACCACGCCCAGATTGCCAGAGAGGCTTGCATGAAACGACGGGATCACCGCGCTCAGTCCGAGGATGGACAGGCCCATGAGCACGGTCGCGATGATGCCGATGCCCGAGATCGGGCTTGCCGACGAGCCCACCAGCCCGGCCATGTACCCGCACGCAGCGGCGACGAGAAATCCGAAAATGGCGGCAAACACCACGCACAGGGCCGACAGCAGGTAGCGGTGGCCCGCAGCCAGCTCGGGCATGTGCGCGCCGATGAAGTAGTTGACCACGAGGAACAGCACGGCGAGCGCCGCGAGGCCGATCATCAGCATCCAGCTGCGCGGCATGTCGAGATCGGTTTCGTCGCGCTTGCCTTCGGCTTGGGTGAGCGACCGCCCTGCGGGTTGCGCGCGGATGGCTGCCAGAATCGGGCCAGCCAGCGTGATGAGCGCCCAGAGGCGGAGACGGCAATCAGGCCCGCTCCGACGAACTTGGCCTTTTCGCTCCAGAGTTGGGTTGACAGCGCTGCGAGTGTCTGACCGGCGGCCAGCGTGGCTCCCGATGCGAGCCAGGGCACGATGACGAACCAGCACAACACGACACCCACGAACACCGCGATGCCCGCCGAAAGGCCCATCAGGTATCCGGCTGCGAGCAGTGCCGGTGAGAATCCGGCGGAGATGCGAAATGCCACCGAGCCCGCGGGAATCCAGAAATTCACCGCGTCGCCGAGCAGCCGGAATCCCCCGCTGAACAAGCCGAAGACTGCGGCCATGCCCGAGCCCCAGCCCAGTTCGCGCAGGCCGCCCGAGCGCTTGGCGCTGCCCGGGTGTCGGCATGGCGCTGGGCATCGCCGACCCGCAATACCTCGGCGGCAGCGACGCCTTCGGGTAGGGCAACTCGGACTGCACCACCATCACGCGGCGCAGTGGAATCGTGTAGAGCACGCCCAGCGTCCCGCCGGCCGCGCAGATCAGCGCCGTCTGCCAGAACGGAAACCCGCTCCACAGGCCCATCATCACCAATCCGGGAATCACGAAGATCACGCTGGAAAGCGTGCCTGCGGCCGAGGCCTGGGTCTGCACGAGGTTGTTTTCAAGGATGTTGGAATCCTTGAACTTGTAGAGCAGGGCCATCGAGATCACGGCGGCAGGGATGGCGGATGCGAAAGTCAAACCGACCTTGAGGCCCAGATAGACGTTTGCTGCGGTGAAGGCGAGTGTGATGAGTGCGCCAAGAAGCACTCCGCGCAATGTGAATTCGCGCATGGGCATGGCAGGAGGCATGGGGTTACCGATATCGTGTCGTTGAAACTGGGCCGCACCTTACGGCAAGCCCGTGCGGACTTCCGTCATAACCCTCACGCACAAAGGGCCGGAATCTGTGGTGAACAGAATCCCGGCCCTTATTAAATCAACAAACAATAATCTGAATCAGCTAAACAGGTTTTTCAGCTTGTCTGTCCAGGTTTCGGTGGACGGCGAATGCTTGCTGCCCCCTTCTTGAGCGACTCGTCGAATTCCTTGAGCAGCTTGCGCTGGAATTCGGTGAGCTTGACCGGCGTTTCCACGACGACGTGGCAATACAGGTCGCCCGGATAGCTGGCGCGCACGCCCTTGATGCCCTTGCCGCGCAGCCGGAACTGCTTGCCGGCCTGTGTGCCTTCGGGAATGTCGATGGCGGCCTTGCCTGCGAGCGTTGGCACTTCGATTTCTCCGCCGAGCGCCGCAGTCGCAAAGCTCACCGGCACCTCGCAATGCAGATCGTCGCCGTCGCGCTCGAAGATCTCGTGTTTCTTCACGCGGATCTCGATGTACAGGTCGCCAGGTGGCCCGCCATTGGAGCCTGGCTCGCCGTTGCCGGTCGAGCGGATGCGCATGCCGTCGTCGATCCCGGCGGGAATCTTCACTTCCAGCGTCTTCTGCGACTTGATCTTGCCCTGGCCATGGCAGGTCGTGCAGGGCTCCGGAATGATCTTGCCTGTGCCACGGCAATGTGGACATGACTGCTGCACGGCAAAGAAGCCCTGGCGCATCTGCACCACGCCCGAGCCCTGGCAGGTGCCGCAGGTCTTGGGCTGCGTGCCGGGCTTGGCGCCGCTGCCGTGGCAGGTTTCGCAGTCATCCCACGAGGGAATGCGGATCTGCGCGTCCTTGCCGTTGGCCGCTTCTTCGAGCGTGACTTCCATCGCGTACGACAGATCGTTGCCGCGATAGACCTGCCGACCCCCGCGCCCGCGTGCGCCAGCCGCTCCGCCGAACATGTCGCCGAAGATGTCGCCAAAGGCCTCGGCAAAGCCGCCAAAGCCCTCGGCGCCACCGCGCATGTTCGGATCCACGCCCGCATGGCCGTACTGGTCATAGGCGGCGCGCCTGCTGCTGTCGCAGAGGATCTCGTAGGCTTCCTTGGCCTCCTTGAACTTGTCTTCAGCGCCCTTGGCGGCATCACCCTGATTGCGGTCGGGGTGGTACTTCATCGCCAACTTGCGATAGGCCTTCTTGATCTCGTCCTCGGAAGCATTCTTGGGAACGCCGAGAACTTCATAAAAATCTCGTTTGGACATTTCGTCTCCAGCTCAGGGGCCGGTGGGAACACAAACGCCGCGTCGGCTCCGTGAGAGAACCGAGCGCGGCGGGAACTAGCACGCTCGCGCGGCTCAGTCTTTCTTGACTTCCTTGACCTCGGCATCGACGACGTTGTCATCGGCCGGGGCGCTGCCCTGGGCGGCACCAGCACCGGCACCACCTGCGGCTGCCGCATCTGCCGCACCGGCCTGATCGGCGTACAGCTTCTCGCCGAGCTTCTGGCTGGCTTCCATCAGGGCCGTGGTCTTGGCATCGATGTCGGCCTTGTCTTCACCCTTGAGGGCTTCTTCCAGGGCCTTGACCGCAGCTTCGATCTTTTCCTTCTCACCGGCTTCCAGCTTGTCGCCGTGCTCGGACAGGCTCTTGGTCACGGTGTGCACTGCGGCCTCACCCTGATTGCGTGCCTGGACCAGTTCCAGCTTCTTCTTGTCGTCCGCGGCGTTGAGCTCGGCGTCCTTCACCATCTTCTGGATTTCCTCCTCGGAGATGCCCGAGTTGGCCTTGATGGTGATCTTGTTTTCCTTGCCCGTGGCCTTGTCCTTGGCACCCACGTGCAGGATACCGTTGGCGTCGATGTCAAAGCTCACTTCGATCTGCGGCGTGCCACGGGTGGCTGGTGGAATGCCCTCAAGATTGAATTCACCCAGAGCCTTGTTGGCGCTGGCGATTTCACGCTCACCCTGGAACACCTTGATCGTCACGGCCGGCTGGTTGTCTTCAGCGGTCGAGAAGGTCTGGGCGAACTTGGTCGGGATCGTCGTGTTCTTGGCGATCATCTTGGTCATCACGCCACCCAGGGTTTCAATACCCAGAGACAGCGGAGTCACGTCCAGCAGCAGCACGTCCTTGCGGTCGCCCGACAGCACCTGACCCTGAATCGCGGCACCCACGGCCACGGCTTCGTCAGGGTTCACGTCCTTGCGCGGGTCCTTGCCGAAGAATTCCTTGACCTTCTCCTGCACCTTGGGCATGCGGGACATGCCGCCGACCAGAATCACGTCGTTGATGTCGGACACGCTGATGCCGGCATCCTTGATCGCGGTGCGGCAAGGAGCGATGGTGCGCTCGATCAGGTCGTCGACCAGGCTTTCCAGCTTGGCGCGGGTCAGCTTGATGTTCAGGTGCTTCGGGCCGGACGCGTCTGCCGTGATGTAGGGCAGGTTGATGTCGGTCTGAGCGGAGTTCGAGAGTTCGATCTTGGCCTTTTCTGCGGCTTCCTTCAGGCGCTGCAGGGCCAGCACGTCCTTGGACAGGTCCACGCCCTGATCCTTCTTGAACTCGTCGATGATGTAGTTGATGATGCGCTGGTCGAAATCCTCGCCACCGAGGAAGGTGTCGCCATTGGTCGAGAGCACTTCGAACTGCTTTTCACCGTCCACGTCGGCGATCTCGATGATCGACACGTCGAACGTACCGCCACCCAGGTCATACACGGCGATCTTGCGGTCGGCCTTGTCCTGCTTGTCAAGACCGAAGGCCAGAGCGGCAGCGGTAGGCTCGTTGATGATGCGCTTGACGTCCAGACCGGCAATGCGGCCGGCGTCCTTGGTGGCCTGACGCTGAGCATCGTTGAAGTACGCAGGAACCGTGATCACGGCCTCGGTCACGGGCTCGCCGAGGAAGTCTTCGGCGGTTTTCTTCATCTTGCGCAGCACTTCGGCGCTGATCTGCGGAGGAGCCAGCTTCTGATCGCGCACCTGCACCCAGGCGTCACCGTTGTCGGCCTTGATGATCTTGAAGGGCATCAGGTCGATGTCCTTCTGCACTTCCTTCTCGTCGAACTTGCGACCGATCAGGCGCTTGATCGCGTACAGCGTGTTCTTGGGGTTGGTGACGGCCTGGCGTTTTGCCGAGGCGCCGACCAGAATCTCACCGTCTTCGAGGTAAGCAATGATCGAAGGCGTGGTGCGCGCGCCTTCAGAATTTTCGATGACTCGGGTGTTGTTGCCTTCCATGATGGCAACACAGCTGTTGGTCGTGCCGAGGTCAATGCCGATGATTTTTCCCATTTTGTTTCTCCGTATTTTGAAAAGTTGGTGTGTTTGGTTTGGATGACCAGTTACTTGTGGATAAGTTGATCACCTTCAAGTGACCGAAGCTAAAAATTATTGAGTTGCTCTTTATTTAATAGCGGTCGATTATTGGGGCGCCGCCACGGTCACCAGAGCGGGGCGCATCACGCGATCGGCGATCAGGTAGCCCTTTTGCAACACGCTCACGATGGTGTTGGGCTCCTGATCGGAAGGAACCATGCTGATGCCCTGGTGCTGGTGCGGGTCGAACCGGGTACCGGCGGGCGGATTGATGACCATGACCTTGTTGCGTTCGAGCGCCGAATTGAGCTGCCGCAGCGTGGCGTCCGAGCCCTCGCGCAGTTGCTCGGCGGTGGCGTTTTCGATGGCCAGGGCGGCGTCCAGGCTGTCGGCCACGGGCAGCAGGCTTTCTGCAAAACTCTCGATGCCGAATTTGCGTGCCTTCGCGACTTCCTCTTCGGAGCGGCGACGCATGTTCTCGGTATCGGCCTTGGCGCGCAGGTACTGGTCGGCCAACTCGGCATTTTTGGCCTTGAGTTCAGCCACTTCGGCCTGAAGCGCGCCGAACTGGTCGGCTTCGTTGGCGGCCTGAGCGGCCTCTATTTCCTCGGGGGACATCATGGGATCGACAGGTTCAGCAAATGGGTTGTACTTTGGATCGGACATGTCTTTTGTCGTGAAATGGAATCGATGAGGCGCAGATGAGGACGCGAGCGCCGATTTCAAGCCCACAGGCTATCAGGTTGATTTTGTTTACCTATTCCGGGCGGAGGACGGGCCACGCCGGGGTCATTCTAGATCGGGCGGTGGATGAGGCTGGTCAAGTATCTGGAATCTCGCTATAATGCTGAGTTCCCTTGCCACACCGCTACAACAGACGCTGCGGGTGGTTGCAACAAGCAATCCAAAAGGAGTTTGCATGCGTCACTACGAAATCATCCTGTTGATCCACCCGGATCAAAGCGAGCAGGTTCCCGCAATGTTCGAGCGCTACAAGAGCATGATCACCCAGGGCGGTGGTCAGGTTCATCGCGTGGAAGACTGGGGCCGCCGCCAACTGGCATACCTGATCAACAAGCTTGCCAAGGCTCACTACCTGTGCCTGAACATCGAGGCTGACCAGGCCGTGATGGCTGAACTGGAACACGCGTTCAAGTTCAACGACGCCGTTCTGCGTCACCTGACCGTCCAGAAGAAGAAGGCCGACACCGGCGCTTCCTCGATGATGAAGACCGTGGAACGTGAAGAAGCGCGCAAGGCCACTCAGGCCGAAGTCGTGGCTACGAACGAGCGTCAGTAAATCGACTGACCGACCACAACGTTCTTCAGACAGCCAGGGGGAGTGAAAAACCAGATAGCCATGACGGCCTGTATTGCGGAGCTTCAAGCGCTGCGCTACACGCCCGCCGGATTGCCCGCTCTTGACCTGAAGCTCGAACACGAGTCTCAGCAACAGGAAGCCGGAGTACAACGGCAAGTCAAACTCGTCATCAAGGCGGTGGCGTTCGGGGCGCTCGCGGAGCGGCTTGCACGTCAGGCGCTGGGAAGCAACTGGAATTTCCAGGGCTTTCTCGCATCACCGCGCAATGGCAAAGGCGTCGTTTTTCACATCCAGGATATTCAACAGGATTAATTTTCAAGAGGCTCACCAATGGCCACGTTCAAGAAATTCAACAAGGACAAGCGTCCTAAGCGCAACACCCAGTCGCTGCTGTTCAAGCGCAAGCGCTTCTGCCGCTTCACCGTCGCCGGCGTCGAAGAAATCGACTACAAGGATGTCGACACCCTGCGTGACTTCATCGCCGAAAACGGCAAGATCATCCCTGCACGCCTGACTGGCACCCGTGCCATTTATCAGCGTCAGCTCAACACTGCCATCAAGCGTGCCCGCTTCCTGGCCATGTTGCCCTACACCGATCAGCACAAGATCTAAGGAGCACGACAATGCAAGTTATTTTGCTCGACAAGGTTGTGAACCTCGGTAACCTCGGCGAAATCGTCAAGGTCAAAGACGGCTACGCGCGCAACTTCCTGATTCCTTCGGGCCGCGCTCGTCGCGCCACCGAAGCCAACAAGGCTGAATTCGAAGCCAAGCGCGTCGAACTCGAAAAGGCTGCGGCCGAAAAGCTGGCCGCCGCTCAGGCTTCCGGCGAAAAGCTCAACGGCCAGACCGTGAAGCTGACACAGAAGTCCGGCGTTGACGGTCGTCTGTTCGGTTCCGTGACCAATCACGACATCGCCGAAGAACTCGGCCGCATGGGTTTTGAAGTTGCCAAGTCGCAAGTTCGCATGCCCAATGGTCCGATCAAGATGGTGGGTGACAATACCGTGAACGTTGCGCTGCACACCGATGTGGTTGTGGACGTGACCGTGTCCGTCTACGGCGAACACGCTTAATTCAACCTTGCCGTTGGATTGATTCAAAGCCGCCTCCGGGCGGCTTTTGTGTTTTTCTCGGGTTTTGGCGAAGCCTTTCGGCTTCGATGGTGGGTCGTTTGGGGGTGCCAATACGGCCCTCATGCGTTGTTGTGAGGCCTTGCCGTACCACGGAGGCCTTGCCGTACCACGGTACTGTCTGCGGCCACACGCCTAGCCTGAGGGGCCGTCTTGGCATTGGGGCTGGGTGGTGGGGTGCTCGCTTCGCTTCAGAAGCTCGCTCCGGCGTACGCTTGCGAGACAGGGCAAGTCGCCGCACATCTCGCCCAAGGCTTTTCCCGTGACAAGCCGCGCCTGAACCACTAGCATCGCCTGTTCGATTTCTGAAAGTGTAGTGATCCCGATGTCCGCTCAAGCGCCTGATTTCCCTGTCCACGACTCTGCGCAGCCGGTGGATCGCGAGGTGGCTCGCCTGCGTATTCCGCCGCATTCGGTGGAGGCCGAGTCAAGCGTGCTGGGCGGTCTGTTGCTGGACAACATGGCGTGGGATCGGGTGGGTGATTTGCTCGTGGACAGCGACTTCTACCGCAACGAGCACCGCCTGATCTTTTCGGCCATCGCCACGCTGGTCAACGGGAGCAAGCCGGCCGACGTGATCACCGTGTACGAGCAGTTGCAGAGTCTGGGCAAGTCCGAGGAAATCGGCGGACTGATGTACCTGAACACGCTCGCGCAATATGTGCCGAGCGCGAGCAACATCCGTCGCTATGCGGAGATCGTGCGTGAGCGTTCGATCCTGCGCAAGCTGGTGACCGCCAGCGACGAGATATCGACCAATGCCTTCAATCCGATGGGCAAGCCGGTCAAGAACATCCTGGAAGAGGCCGAGCAGAAGATCTTCGCGATTGGCGAAGAGGGCTCGAAGATGAAGCAGGGCTTTCAGTCGCTAGGCACGCTGGTGGTCGATCTGCTTGACGACATTCAGGAGAAGGCCGACAACCCGATGGACGTGACCGGCATTCCCACGGGGTTTGCCGATCTGGATCGCATGACCAGCGGCCTGCAGGCCGGCGACATGGTGGTGCTCGCAGCGCGTCCGTCGATGGGCAAGACCTCGTTCGCGGTGAATATCGCCGAACACGTGGCGCTCAATGAAGGTCTGCCGGTGGCCATCTTCTCGATGGAAATGGGCGCGGCCCAGCTGGCCGTGCGTATCGTCGGTTCGATTGGCCGCGTGAACCAGGGCAATTTGCGCACCGGCAAGCTCAACGACGAGGAATGGCCGCGCCTGACCGAGGCCATCGAGCGACTGCGTACCGTGTCGCTGCATATCGACGAAACACCGGGCCTGACGCCGATCGAGCTGCGCGCCAACGCGCGACGTCTCGCGCGCCAGTGCGGCAAGCTCGGCCTGATCGTGGTCGACTACCTGCAACTGATGAGCGGCTCGGGCGCCAGCAGTTCGGACAATCGCGCGACTGAGCTGGGCGAAATCTCGCGCGGCCTGAAGATGCTGGCCAAGGAGCTGCAATGTCCGGTGATCGCGCTCTCGCAGCTCAATCGCTCGGTGGAGCAGCGCACCGACAAGCGGCCCATGATGTCGGACCTGCGCGAATCCGGAGCCATCGAGCAGGACGCGGACATCATCATGTTCATCTACCGCGACGACTACTACAACAAGGATTCCAAGGAGCCGAACATTGCCGAGGTGATCATCGGCAAGCAGCGTAACGGACCGACAGGGACGGTGAAGCTGTTCTTCCAGAAGAACCAGACGCGATTCGAGAATCTGGCGATGGGCGCCGGGGACGACTACTGAGCGGAGCGAATCGTCCCGCCGCCACATGACGTCGGGTGGCTGGTTCGCTCGCGCGAGGGCGATGGACGCAGCCCTCCACGCCTTCCTGCCCGCTCCTACTGCGCGCCAATCTGCTTGAACTCGCGCTCGGCGGCCTCGTGTGCCGCCCGCATTTCCGCCGATGGCTCGGCGCTCATCCTGCTCACAAGCAGCACGGCGATCCACGCGAACACGAAGCCCGGGACGATCTCATACAGACCCAGCCAGCCGAAGTGCTTCCACACCAGCACGGTAACGGCGCCGACGATGATGCCCGCGAGCGCACCGCCACGCGTCATGCGGTTCCAGAAGAGCGAGAGAATGATCACCGGACCGAACGCCGCGCCAAAACCGGCCCACGCGTAGCTCACCATGCCCAGCACCTTCGATTCGGGGTTGCTGGCAATCGCGATGGCAATCAGGGCAATCAGCAGCACCATCGTGCGGCCGACCCAGACCAGCTCCTTCTCGCTGGCGTTCTTGCGCAGGAAGGTGCGGTAGATGTCCTCCGTGAGCGCGCTCGAGCACACCAGCAACTGGCATGAGAGCGTGCTCATCACGGCGGCCAGAATCGCGGCCAGCAAGGCACCGGCAATCCAGGGGTTGAACAGTTGCTTGGAGATTTCCATGAACACGGTCTCTGCATTGGCGTTCACGGCCGCGGCACCTTCGGGGTGGCTCGCGAAATAAGGAATGCCGACGAAGCCGACTGCCACTGCACCGGCGAGGCACAGAATCATCCACGCCATGCTGATGCGGCGCGCCGAAGGAATGGTCTGCACCGAAGAGGCGGCCATGAAGCGCACGAGGATGTGAGGCTGGCCAAAGTAGCCAAGCCCCCATGCCAGCAGCGAGACGATGCCGACGAAGCTGGCGTTGCGGAACATGTCGAATTTTTCGGGCGGGACGATGGCGCTCCAGTCCTGGCCTGGCTGCAATTGCCCCTGCACCGCAAACCAAGCAATCACCGGAGCGAGAATCAGCGCGGTGATCATCAGGGATGCCTGGATCGTGTCTGTCCAGCTCACGGCGAGAAAGCCGCCGATGAACACATAGGCAATGGTGCACAGTGCGCCAACCCAGAGCGCGGTGGCATAGGGCATGCCGAACATGTTCTCGAACAACCGGGCACCGGCGACCACGCCGGACGCGCAGTAGAGCGTGAAGAACACCAGGATCACGAGCGCCGTGACGATGCGCAGCACGTTGCTGCGATCCTCGAAACGGTTGGCGAGGTAGTCGGGCAGCGTGAGCGCGTTGCCTGCGCGCTCGGTATACAGGCGCAGGCGCGCGGCGACGAAGCGCCAGTTGAGGTAAGCCCCGATGATCAGGCCGATGGCGATCCACGATTCGGACAGCCCGGTGAGGTAGATCGCACCGGGCAGTCCCATGAGCAACCAGCCGCTCATGTCGGATGCACCCGCCGACAATGCGGTCACGAAGCTGCCCAGGCTGCGGCCACCGAGGATGTAGTCGGACAGATTCTTGGTGCCCAGATAGCCCAGCCAGCCGATGCCGAGCATCGCCACCAGGTAGATGACGAACATGATGGCGGTGGGATCATTCCATTGAAACTGCATGCAGGTTCCTCGATTTACGTAGTTGTTTATTGCGTTTCTAACGCGCTGCACGCTCGATTCAGGTGCGAATTGCGTTTTTGAAGCATGCAATGTGGCTTATTGAGCTTCAATTGCTACGAGGGTTTACCCTTGGTGTTTGATTGTATTTCGTAATGAAACCAGCCCGTGTTCGCGCGTCAGCGCCAAAGAAAAAGGCTGCGGCGCCCACTTGGGCGCTGCAGCCTCGGTGGGCTCTGCGGCTCAGGTACGTGAGGCGTTGACGACCAGATAGATGACCACGCCCACAAGGGCCGCGCCGAGCGCCGAACATGCCCAGACAAGCCGTTGGGCGCCTACGCGAAGCGCGTCCACGGTCGTCACCAGCTGGGCATTCTGCTCGGCCAGTTTCTCGATGATCTCAAGCGATTGGCGCTGCGATTGCTCCATCAGATGCACGCGCGTCTCGAGCGCCTTCACTTGCTGCAGGGCGAGTTCGGAAGAAGAAGAGGACGCAGGCAGTCGCCCCGCGGTCGAGGCCGCTTCGGCGGCGGCCTCGGCCTGTTGCGCATCCTTCTTCTTGACCAGTCCCTTGGCCGCCTTGATGACCTGCGGTGCGGCGTCGATCACGTCGCCCCATGGAACGAGCTTGAGCGCGGTAAGCCACGGAATCGCCATGTCTTACAGCACCTCGCTCGCGAAATCGGCCAGGCGCGAGCGCTCACCGCGAGCCAGCGTGATGTGACCGCTATGGGCCAGCCCTTGAACCTGTCGACCGCATAGGTCAGGCCCGATGAGCCTTCGGTGAGGTAGGGCGTGTCGATCTGCGCAAGATTGCCCATGCAGATGATCTTGGTGCCCGGCCCGGCGCGGGTGATCAGCGTCTTCATCTGCTTGGGCGTCAGGTTCTGGGCCTCATCGATGATCACGTACTTGTTGAGGAAGGTGCGACCGCGCATGAAGTTCATGCTCTTGATCTTGATGCGGCTGCGGATCAGCTCATTGGTGGCGGCGCGACCCCATTCGCCGGGATTGCCGCCATCGCCCTTGGCAAGAAACTCGAGGTTGTCATCAAGCGCGCCCATCCACGGACCCATCTTTTCCTCCTCGGTGCCGGGCAGGAAACCGATGTCTTCACCAACGCTCACTGTGGCGCGCGTCATGATGATTTCGGTATAGCGGCGCTCGTCAAGCACCTGCGTGAGACCGGCGGCCAGCGCCATCAGCGTCTTGCCGGTACCGGCGGTGCCGGTGAGCGTGACAAAGTCGACTTCCGGATCCATGAGCAGGTTCATCGCGAAGTTCTGCTCGCGATTGCGCGTGTTCACGCCCCAGACGGCGTTCTTCTGTGAGCCGTAGTCCTTGAGCGTCTGCAAAACCGCGGTCTTCTCCCGGATTTCCGTAACCCGCGCGTAGAGGCTCGGCTCGCCCGGCGCCTCGAAGAACACGAACTGGTTGATCATCATCTGCGAGACCAGCGGGCTCGTCACGCGGTAGAAGTTGTGTGCACCGCTTTGCCAGCTTTCGACGTTCTTGCCGGCCTTGGCCCAGAAGTCGGTTGGCAGCGCCAACACGCCGGAGTACAGCAGATCGCCGTCCTCCAGGGTCTTGTCGTTCTGGTAGTCCTCGGCATCCAGGCCCAGCGCACGCGCCTTCACGCGCATGTTGATGTCCTTGGACACCAGCACCACGTCGCGCGGAGCGAACTGCTGACGCAGCGCCGCGACCACACCCAGAATCTGGTTGTCCGCCTTGCCCTGCGGCAGGCTCGAGGGCAGCGTGTAATCGAGCGGCGAGGTCTGGAAATACAGCTTGCCGTTGGCCGCCTTCTGGCCTGTGGCGTTCAGTTGCAGACCGAGCGCGATGTCCTCGCCATCAGCCGCGGCCAACGCATCGAGTGTGCGGCTGACCTGGCGGCCGTTGCGCGCCACCTCCGTCATGCCCTTTTTGTGGCCATCGAGCTCTTCGAGCACGATCATCGGCAGGAAGATGTCGTGTTCCTCGAAGCGGAACAGGCTGGTCGGATCGTGCAGCAGCACATTCGTGTCGAGCACGAACAGCTTCTTGGGGCCATTGCTGCGCGCCTGGCGTGTCTTGCCCTTGTTCGCGGTGCCGACTCTGGCCACTGAGGCAGGCACTTCCCGTGCGCGGGCGGCAACCGGAGCGCTCACTGTGGTCTCGCGTGCAGGCGCGGTCCTTGCCGTGGTGGGGGCGTCTGCGTCCTGGCAGTGGCACCAGCAGGGGACTTCGTCGTGGTGGCGGCGCGGGCGGTTTTCTGGCGTTTGCCGGATGCTGTCGCCAAAGCTGCGTTGGATCGGGTCACTTCCGGTGCGTCGGAACGCTCGGCAACAACGGAGTCTGCGGTGGAATCTGAATCATGCGCGCTCGAGGCGCCTTGGCGGAAGGCTTCCGGGGAGAGCAGCGCGGCGCGCTTGGTCGGTGCGGGTGGCAGGGGCATGGTGCAAAAAGCCTCGCTAGCTAGAGGAATTCAGTAAGGGAACTCAGAGGGAACTCAGGAAACTTCAAAAGCAAAAAGCCGCCTGGAAACCCGGGCGGCTTTCGAATCTGGAGTGCGCGTTGCTGAAAATCAAAGGCATTGATCCATTATGCACACTCGCTGTGATGCTTTGACACAGAGGCGGGTTTTCAGGCCGCTTTCTTGTCCTGCACCTTGATGGTCTTGACGGCCTTGAGCACATCGTCCACATGGCCGGGAACCTTCAGGCCGCGCCACTCCTGCATCAGCAGGCCGTCGGGGCCGACGAGGAAGGTCGAGCGCTCGATGCCCTTGACCTTCTTGCCGTACATGATCTTGTTCTTGACCACGCCAAACATGTGGCACATCTTCTCTTCGGTATCTGCGATCAGCTCGAACGGCAGTTCCAGCTTTTCCTTGAAGTCGTCGTGAGACTTCATGTTGTCGCGCGACACGCCGAACACTGCGGCACCGGCCTTCACAAATTCTTTGTACTTATCGCGGAATTGCATTGCTTCCGTGGTACAACCGGGCGTATTGTCCTTGGGATAAAAATACAGAACCAGAATTTGACCCAGATGCGAGGCGTTGGATACCTTGACTCCGCCAGTCGCGTTGGCTTCAAATTCAGGAAGGGGTTTGTTGACAACGATCGCCATGGCACTCAATCTCTCAATGTAGTCGTTGAAAAGTCGGGAGCATTTGGTGTTTATTGCTTTTGTGGGAAAGTCCCCCGACGACAACCCATGATTTTACCCTGATTCCCTCATTTTTGCCAGCTATCGCCATTTCCCGGCGATACCCGTTCCCTATTCATCTTTTTCCAGCAGCAACGCGGCCACGACGTTGCGGCCTTCGCCCGCGAGAATGTTGTAGGTGCGGCACGCGGCCTGGGTGCTCATCGATTCGAGTCCGATCCGTTTTTCCATCAGTGGCGCGAGCCATGCTGCGGGTGGAAAGCGATTTTTTTTGCCGCTGCCAAAAATCACCACTTCGGCGTCGAGGTTGGCAAGCTGCGCGAAATGCGCGGCCGTGAGGTCTTCGAAGCTCGCGCAATTCCACTCGATGCGCTCGCCGCGTGAACCCACGATCAGGCTGTGGGTGAATTCTTCCTTGTCGATGGCAATCCAGCCCGGGCCGTAGCCGCTGATGGTCTGGACGTCAAAGCGGTCGGCATGCAGTTTCATGGGGACACTCACGATCAGGTTGCCGCGACGGATGCGCCATGGATGGGCGACACAAACGGGATATGCGGCGTGGTACAGGGGGAACTGTGCTTAAATTATAGGTTTCGTCAGGATGTTTCCCCGTCCTGATGCATTTACAGCCTTTATTTCAAGCCATGAAACCCGTCCTCAAATCTGCCAAGTTAGCCAACGTCTGCTATGACATCCGCGGGCCGATCATGGACGCGGCGAAGAAAATGGAGGAAGACGGCCAGAAGATCATCAAACTCAACATCGGCAATCTGGCGGTGTTCGGTTTCGATGCGCCCGAGGAAATCCAGCAGGACATGATCCGCAATTTGCCGACTTCGGCTGGCTATTCCGACAGCAAGGGCATTTTTGCCGCGCGCAAGGCGGTCATGCACGAAACCCAGAAGCAGGGCATTGCCGGTGTGACGCTCGATGACATCTATCTGGGCAATGGCGCGTCCGAGTTGATCAGCCTGGCCACCAACGCGCTGCTCGACAACGGCGACGAACTGCTGCTGCCGGCGCCCGACTATCCGCTGTGGACTGCGGCCACCAGCCTGTCCGGCGGCACGCCCGTGCACTACATGTGCGATGAGGAGCGCGGCTGGATGCCCAACATGGCGGACATCCGCAAGAAGATCACGCCCCACACCAAGGGCATTGTGGTCATCAACCCCAACAACCCCACCGGCGCGCTCTACAGCCGGGAACTGCTCGAAGAGATCGTGGCGCTGGCACGCGAGCACGGCCTCGTGATCTTTGCCGACGAGGTCTATGACAAGGTGCTGTACGACGATGCCACGCACACGCCGCTTGCCAGCCTGTCACAGGACGTTCTCACGCTGACCTTCAACTCGCTCTCCAAGGCCTATCGCAGTTGCGGCTACCGCGCCGGCTGGATGGTGGTCTCGGGCGACAAGAAGGCCGCCAAGGACTACATCGAGGGCCTGAACATGCTCTCCAACATGCGCCTGTGCGCGAACGTGCCCGGCCAATGGGCCGTGCAAACCGCGCTCGGCGGCTACCAGAGCATCAACGACCTGATCTGCGAAGGCGGTCGCCTGCGCAAGCAACGCGACATGGCGTGGGAGCTGATCAACGCGATTCCCGGCGTCTCGTGCGTGAAGCCGCAGGGCGCGCTCTACATGTTTCCGCGCCTTGACCCCGAGGTCTATCCGATCGAGGACGATCAGGAATTCTTTCTCGAGGTATTGCAGGAAACCAAGGTCATGCTGGTGCAGGGCACGGGTTTCAACTGGCCCAGGCCCGATCACTTCCGCATCGTGTTCCTGCCGCACGAGGCCGACCTGCGCGAGGCCATCGCGCGTCTTGCCAAGTTTTTGCAAAAATACCGTCAGCGCCACGGCACGGACAAGCCGCGCAACGTGAGCGCCGCGAACACCGGCGAGACCGCAACCGATGCCAAGAAGCCGAAGGCTTCCAGGGAGCATGCGGCCTGATCCGCATTGCCTCCCGTTCTTTTTCTCCTGCGCGTGCCCCACGGGGCGAAGCGCGCCGTTTTTTGACCGACTGAAAACTCTCGTATATGAAACCGATCCAGGTAGGCCTTCTGGGCATTGGCACCGTGGGCAGCGGCACTTTCAATGTGCTGGCACGCAATCAGGATGAGATCCGCCGCCGCGCGGGTCGTGGCATTGAGATTGCCATGGTCGCCGATCTGGATACGGCGCGCGCCAAGTCCCTCGTGGGCAATGAGGTCAAGGTGGTCGGCGATGCACGCGAAGTGCTCGCCAATCCCGACATCGACGTCGTGGTCGAGTTGATCGGGGGCTACGGCATCGCCAAGGCGCTGGTGCTCGAAGCCATCGCCGCAGGCAAGCACGTGGTCACTGCCAACAAGGCGCTACTCGCGGTGCACGGCACGGAGATCTTCAAGGCCGCTGCCGAGAAGGGCGTGATCGTGGCCTACGAAGCGGCCGTGGCCGGTGGCATTCCGATCATCAAGGCATTGCGCGAAGGCCTGACCGCCAACCAGATCCAGTGGGTGGCGGGCATCATCAACGGCACGACCAATTTCATCCTGTCCGAGATGCGTGACAAGGGGCTCGATTTCGACGTGGTACTCAAGGAGGCCCAGCGCCTGGGCTACGCCGAAGCCGACCCGACCTTCGACATCGAAGGCGTGGACGCCGCGCACAAGGCCACGCTGATGAGCGCGATTGCGTTCGGCATTCCCGTGCAGTTCGACAAGGCATACGTGGAAGGCATCACCAAGCTGGCGGCTGCCGACATCAAATATGCCGAGCAACTGGGCTACCGCATCAAGCTGCTGGGCATCACCAAGCGCACCGACAAGGGCATCGAGCTGCGCGTGCATCCGTCGCTCGTGCCGGCCAAGCGCCTGATCGCCAATGTGGAGGGCGCGATGAACGCCGTCGTCGTGAATGGCGATGCGGTCGGCACCACGCTGTACTACGGCAAGGGCGCGGGCTCGGAGCCGACGGCCTCTGCCGTGATCTCCGATCTGGTCGACATCGCGCGTCTGCACGAAGCCGATCCGGCGCACCGCGTGCCGCCTCTGGCCTTCCAGTCGAGCTCGCTCGTGGCTGCCGGTGGCGAGCTGCCGGTGCTGCCGATGGCCGACGTCGTCACCAGCTACTACCTGCGCATTCGCGTCTCCGATGAGGCCGGTGTGCTCGCCAAGATCACCGGTATCCTCGCGAACGCAGGCATCAGCATCGACGCCGTGCTGCAGCGCGAGGCCGACGAAGTGGGCGGCGAAGGCTCCACGCAGACCGACCTCATCATCCTCACGCATGACACGCGTGAAGGCGACATGGACCGCGCGCTCGCCGAGATTCAGGGCCTGCCGACCGTGCTGGCCCCGATCAACCGCATCCGCAAGGAAGAACTGAACTGAGGCACTGCTGTCATGTTGTATCTCTCGACCCGTGGTCACGCTGATCGCAAGCGTTTTTGCGACATCCTGCTCGCGGGCCTCGCTCCCGATGGCGGCCTGTATCTGCCCGAGAGCTATCCGCAAGTCGATGATGCGAGGCTCACGCAACTGCGCGAGGTCTACGCCAGGCAGGGTTACGCCGCGCTGGCCTACGAAATCCTCTCGCTCTACATCGACGATATTCCTGCCGCAGACCTGAAGGCGCTGTGCGCGAAGACCTATACCCGGGACATCTTCGGCACCGACGCCATCGTGCCGGTACGCAAGCTCGGTGAAGACGGTCTGTTGATCGAGGCGCTGTCCAACGGTCCGACGCTCGCATTCAAGGACATGGCGATGCAGTTGCTGGGCAATCTGTTCGAGTACGAACTCGCGCGCCGTGGCGAAGAACTCAACATCCTCGGCGCAACCAGCGGCGACACCGGCAGCGCGGCCGAATACGCGATGCGCGGCAAGCACGGCGTGCGCGTCTTCATGACGAGCCCTGAGGGCCGCATGAGCCCGTTTCAGCAGGCGCAGATGTTCAGCCTGCAGGACGAGAACATTCACAACATTGCCATCGAGGGCGTGTTCGATGATTGCCAGGACATCGTCAAGGCCGTCTCGAACGATCACGCGTTCAAGGCGCGTTACAAGATCGGCACCGTCAATTCGATCAACTGGGCACGGCTGCTCGCGCAGGTCGTGTACTACTTTGCGGGCTATCTGCAGGCGACGAAGAGCAATGCCGAGAAGGTGAGCTTCACCGTGCCTAGCGGCAACTTCGGCAACATCTGCGCGGGCCATGTCGCACGCCAGATGGGTCTGCCGATTTCCCGGCTGGTGGTGGCCACCAACGAGAACGACGTGCTTGACGAGTTCTTCCGCACGGGTGTCTACAAGGTGCGCGGCGCGGCCCACACGTACGAGACGTCGAGCCCGTCGATGGACATTTCAAAGGCCAGCAATTTCGAGCGCTTCGTGTTCGATCTGGTGGGGCGCGACGCCGCGCGGCTGGCCCAGTTGTTTGGCGAAGGCATTGGCAAGCAAGGCCAGTTCGACCTGAGCGCCGATCCGGCCTTCAAGGACGCAGCGGGCAAGTATGGTTTCGTGAGCGGCAAGAGCACGCACGCGGACCGTGTCGCCACCATCAAGGACAGCTACGAGCGCTTCGGCGACATGATCGACACCCACACCGCCGACGGCGTGAAGGTTGCGCGTGAGAACCTCGCGCCCGGTGTGCCGATGATCGTTCTCGAAACCGCACTGCCGATCAAGTTTGCCGCCACCATCGAGGAAGCGCTGGGCCGTGAACCCGATCGGCCTGCGAAGTTTGACGGCATCGAGGCGCTGCCCAAGCGGGTGGTTGTGATGGCTGCGGACGTACAGAAGGTCAAGGATTTCATCGCGCAGCATTGCCGCTGATACACCGCTTCATACCTCAGTGATTTTTTTGCAGTCACAATCGAACCGGCGTATGCCTCGCGGTATGCGCCGGTTGTTTTTTGGTCAGATGGAACGGGTGGGAATATGAAGGCCATTGGTTTCGCAGGCTATTCAGGCGCTGGCAAAACCACCGTGCTCGAGCAGGTGATTCGCCTGCTGCGCGAACGCGGCGAGCGCGTCTCGGTGGTCAAGCACGCGCATCACGGGTTCGACGTGGATCTGCCGGGCAAGGACAGTTGGCGGCATCGTCAGGCGGGCGCGTTCGAGGTGCTCGTGGTGTCCGATCAGCGACTGGCCCTGATGCGCGAATTCGAGCAGGCATGCCCCGAGTTGTCGGTGCACGACATGCTCGCCGAGCTGGATCCATCGGTGGACTGGGCGATCGTCGAGGGATTCAAAACCAGCGATCTGCCCAAGATCGAGATCTGGCGGGAGCCACAGGCCCATGAAAAGCCGCGCACCCTGCGTTGCCTGGAAGACGCGGCGGTCGTCGCCGTTGCCACCGACGATGCGGATCGTCTGCGCCTGAACGGCCCGCTGACGATGCTCGATCTCAACGATCCGGCCACAATCGTTGACTGGATGCAGGCCCATGCCGGACGTTTCGCCTACGCCGGTCATCCGGATCGCAGCACACAGCAACAACAACGACACAGCAAGGAGTCTTCACGTTGAAGCCGCACACCCCGCCGAATCTCATGTCACTCGACGATGCCCTGGCCGCCGTGCTGCCCGTGGCCACGCGGCTGGACGCACCCGACACGGTGGACACGTTCGACGCCGATGGCCGCGTGCTTTGGGCGGATGCGGTGTCCGATCTGCAGGTGCCGCCGCTCGACAATTCCGCGATGGATGGATATGCCGTGCGTGGTGCCGATGTGCAGCAAGCGGGCGTCGTGCTGCCCGTGAGCCAGCGCATTGCGGCGGGTCAGGTCGGCACCGCGCTGGCGGCACAAACGGCCGCGCGCATTTTCACCGGCGCGCCCGTGCCCGAGGGCGCTGACGCCATCGTGATGCAGGAAGACACCGAAACGGTGGATGGCGGCGCTGTGCGCATCAACGTGGTGCCAAGGCCTGCGCAATGGGTGCGCCGCGCGGGCGAGGACATCGCGCGCGGCGCGACGATTCTTGCGGCGGGCACGCGCCTGACTCCGGCCGCGTTGGGCCTGGCCGCGAGCATTGGTCTCGGTCGCTTGCAGGTGGCTCGTCGCCCGCGCGTGGCCTTGTTTTCCACGGGCGATGAACTGGTCATGCCGGGCGACGTCGCACCTGCGGACATGCCGCCGGGATCGATCTACAACAGCAACCGGTTCTTCCTGCGCGCCTTGCTCGTGCGGCTAGGCTGCGAGGTGCACGATTGCGGCATTGTTCCGGACGACCGCGACGCCACGCTGCGGGTCATGAGCGAGGCTGCCGCGAACAGCGATCTGATTCTTTCGAGCGCCGGTGTGTCGGTGGGCGAAGAAGACCATGTGCGGCCCGCCGTCGAGCAACTCGGTGAACTCGGTCTCTGGAAGATTGCGATGAAGCCGGGCAAGCCTTTCGCTTTCGGCAAGGTGCATCGCGGCGGCGATGGTCGCGGTAGCGCATATTTCATGGGCCTGCCGGGCAATCCGGTGTCCAGTTTCACGACGTTTCTGATGCTGGTGCGGCCTTTCATCCTGCGCCTTCAGGGTGTGCAGGATGTGGCGCCGCGTGCGCTCAACGCGACTGCCGGATTCGAGATCAACAAGCCCGATGCACGCCGTGAATTCCTGCGCGTGCGCCAGACACCGCAGGGCACGCTTGAGCTGTTTCGCAACCAGAGTTCGGGCGTGCTCACCTCCGCCGTTTGGGGTGACGGACTGGTCGACAATCCTGCGATGACGATGATAAAAAAGGGCGACGCGGTTCGCTACATCCCGTTTTCGGAGCTACTGCAATGAACCAGGAAACCACCGTGCGCCATCAGATCAGCGTCCTCTACTTTGCATCGATCCGTGAGGCCATGGGCACCGGCAGCGAGCGCATCGAAACCGGAGCGGCGACCGTGGGCGCGTTGCGCGAGGAACTGATCCGCACGCGAGGCGAGTCCGCCGCCGCCGCACTGGCTTCGGGCCGGGCGGTGCGCACGGCGCTCAACCAGGTGATGTGCAAGGCCGACGCGGTGATCCACAGCGGTGATGAAGTCGCATTCTTTCCTCCGGTCACGGGCGGCTGAGATGTCCGACGCCGCTGACGAAACCATCAGTTCGCGCACGCGCAAGGCACTGTCCGAAGCCAAGGCACGCGGCGTGAAGCTGGGCACCGCGGGCGCCGACAACATTCGCGCGACGGTCGAAAAGCGCAAGGCCGATGCGGACGCGTTCGCCGTTCAGCATCGGGCCGTGTTTGCCGAACTGATGGCCGAAGGGCTCACGCATCGCAGGATGGCCGAGGTGCTCAACGAACGCGGCATTCCCGCCGCGCGCGGTGGAGCCTGGACGCATGGCCAGGTGCAGCGCATGCTGCTGAGGCTGCGCGCCCCCAGCTGATTCAGTCGCTTTCGTGCCCTTGCGCATCGCGCGGTCGTTGAGGCAACTGGATCGCACAAAGCTGATCGACGACCGCGCTGGATGCCGGTGTCATCGGTGCGCGCAGCTCGGCGGTCATCCATCCCTGACGCGCAAGCCAGCCCTTGATCGGCGCGGGATTGGGTTCGGCGAAGCTCGCGCGGATGTGCTGCTGGAGCGGGGCCCAGAGCGCGCGGGCGGCGCCGAGCTGGCCGGTGGAGAGCAACCGCAGCAGCGCAACAAAATGATCCGTGTGCGCATGGGCGCTGGCCGCGATGGCACCCCGCGCACCGAGCGCAAGGCTCGTGAAGATCTGCACGTCTTCACCGGCCAGCACCTGCAATGCGCCTTCGTCGATCAGCCTCTGCGTCTTGGCCGCGTCGCCGCCACAATCCTTGATCGCAACGATGTTCGGGTGGCGCGCGAGCGCGCGCAGTGTCGCGAGTTCGAGCGTCGCCCCGGTGCGGTAGGGAATGTCGTAGATGACGATGGGGTGGGCGCTCGCGTCCGCGATGCGGGTGAACCAGTGCATCAGCCCCTCCTGCGACGGGCGAATATAGGTGGGCGCGGGCACCAGCAGCGCGGCGAGTGCCCGCGAATTGAGTTGCTGCACGCGTTCGAGCATGCGGCCGAGATGGCAATCGGCCGCACCCATCATCACCGGCAAGCCGCCCGCCGCATCGAGAATGGTGCTGAGCACGGCGTCCTCTTCGTCGTGGGAAAGCGCGGCGGCTTCACCGGTCGAGCCGCACGCGCAAAAGCCCGCGATACCCGCCTGCCGCATGCGCACCGCGAGCGCGTGCAGGGCGTCGTGGTCCACGGCGTCGTCGCGAAATGGAGTGACCAGTGGTATCCACAGACCCGAGAAGTCGGTCGTTGATGGCTGGCTTTGATGGGATGAAGGCATGGCTGGATCTTTCAGAAGTGGATTGAAAGACCGGGTCGGGGGAGCGACGAAAACGGCGCGCCCCCTTGCCACCGGCCAAATGCATGACGGTGGGGCCTGGCAGCTGCCGGCGAGATGCCGGTCAGTACGAAAACAGGGGAGAGAGAAAAGAAGAAGAAAGAGAGGCTGCCTGGCCGGTTCCGTCGCTCATCTGGACGGAACCTCGGCTCCGGTCAGACGAGCTTGGGTTTTTTGGCTTTGCTGGCAGAGGCCATGTCGGCACTGCGCATCACGCACAAGGCGTGGGCGCTGGGAACAGGGTCGGCGGCAAAGCGGGAAGGCATGGCGGCGAGTGTAGCAAGCAAAAGGCAGAGGCGCTCAACCGTCGTGTGAAGTGTTGTCTGGAAGTTGCGGGGCATGCCAGTTGAGCAGTTCGGCCATGCGCATGGTGATCCAGCGCGCTTCGTTGGGACTGACCACGGAGCCCTCGGCCGCAAGCCCTGCGTGCATGCCCAGCAACACGCCTTCCTCGGACGCATTGCCGCCGTGATAGAGCAACTGGGCCTGCTCGATCAGGTGGCTCGCCAGGTCTTCGCACAACTCGTAGCGTTCAACCAGCTCGATCTTGGGCAGCAGCAGCTTGCCGTTTTTGCTGGCGTGGATCTCCACGAAACTCGGCGGGGCTGGATCTGCGAGGTTTCGTCCATGCTGCGTGCCTTGCTCAGTCGGGTCGGAACAGACGCTCGAAGCGCGCGAGATCCTCGGGCAACTCGCAGCTCACGAGTTGCCCCATCTTGTTGTCCGCGCGGCGGTGCGCGGCAAACAGCGACACCCGGCCCACGAACTTGAAATCCGGCAGGTGAATCAGCGCGTAGGGATAAGGGACGAACGCCTGATGCTCGAACACCACGCGGTGCTGGTTCTGCGGCGACGGGTAGAGCATGTACTCGTCGGTGTTGATGGTGTGAGTGGCCATGGCTTGCAATTCGAATGAATCACCGATGCTAACGCGAGTGTTCAGGTTAGCGCGGGGCGGGGTCATGGCTGGCGGCCGCCAGCGCACAACTGCGACAATGAACGCATGACTGACTCGACCCATCGCGCGCCCCGTGTCTCGGTTCAGACCGAGGATTTCGATCTTTCGGCAGAGGTCGCCACGCTGCGCGCCGGTGACGCTCGCGTGGGCGCGGTCTGCACGTTTGTCGGGACCGTGCGTGATCGCAATGAGGGCGACCCGGTGGCGAGCATGGAGCTTGAGCACTATCCGGGCATGACTGAAAAATCGATCGAGACCATCATCGATCAGGCGGTCGAGCGCTTTGGCTTGCATGGGGTGCGCGTGATTCACCGCGTGGGCCTGCTCGCGCCGATGGATCAGATCGTGCTGGTGGCGGTCACGTCGGCGCATCGCGGCATGTCGTTTCAAGGCTGTGAATACATCATGGACTATCTGAAATCGCTCGCGCCGTTCTGGAAGAAGGAGCAGACACTGCAAGGCGCGCGCTGGGTCGATGCGCGCGTGAGCGATGAACAGGCCCTCGCGCGCTGGTCGCATCCGCCTGCTGCTGCCTGAGCCGGTTGCGCGCGGTGGATTGCAGCCTCCGGTGAACGGCACAAGCGGATTGCTCCTACGCTGCACGCGCGGCGGTCGCGCAAAAATCCTGCATGACTCGCGGGGACTTCATGCCGCTTCCGGGCGGGCTGGAGGTGTTTGTGGGCGAAATTGAGACAATTGCACGCAAAAGCTCTTGAAAATCCCCCTCCTGGATATCAGATATTCCGCAATCGCTCCTTTTCGGAGCAGCACACATAAAACACCATGCGAATTGACAAACTGACCACCAAATTTCAGGAAGCCCTCGCAGACGCACAATCACTGGCGCTGGGCAACGACAACCCCTACATCGACCCGCTGCATCTGCTGGTCGCGATGCTGCGCCAGCCCGACGGCCCAAGGTCGCTGCTGCAACGCGCTGGCGTGAATGTGGCCGCGCTCACCACGGCCGCCGAAAACGCCGTCAAGCAGCTCCCGCAGGTGCAGGGCCAGGATCAGCAAGTGCAGATCGGCCCCGATCTCAACAAGCTGTTGCAGGCAACGGAAAAGGAAGCCATCAAGCGCGGTGACCAGTTCATCGCGAGCGAGCTGTTTTTGCTGGCGCTCGCCGACAGCGGCTCCAAGGCTTCCGAGCTGGCCAAGCAAAATGGATTGACCCGTAAAAGTGTGGAAGCGGCCATTGACGCCGTACGCGGAGGACAGACGATGGACAGTGCAGAAGGCGAGAGCCAGCGCGAGGCGCTCAAGAAATACACGCTCGACCTGACCGAGCGCGCCCGCAGCGGCAAGCTCGATCCGGTGATCGGGCGCGACGATGAAATCCGCCGCGCGATCCAGGTGCTGCAACGCCGCAGCAAGAACAATCCGGTGCTCATCGGCGAGCCCGGTGTGGGCAAGACCGCCATTGTGGAAGGTCTTGCGCAGCGCATCGTGGCTGGTGAGGTGCCCGAGTCGCTCAAGGACAAGAGCGTGCTGGTGCTCGACATGGCGGGCCTGCTGGCCGGTGCCAAATATCGCGGCGAGTTCGAGGAGCGCCTGAAGGCCGTGCTCAACGACGTGGCCAAGCAGGAAGGCCGCATCATTCTCTTCATCGACGAAATCCACACCATGGTGGGCGCCGGCAAGGCCGAGGGCGCGATGGACGCGGGCAACATGCTCAAGCCCGCACTCGCGCGCGGCGAGCTGCATTGCATCGGCGCGACCACGCTCGATGAATACCGCAAGTACATCGAGAAGGATGCGGCGCTTGAGCGGCGCTTCCAGAAGGTGCTTGTGGAAGAGCCATCGGTCGAAGACACGATTGCGATCTTGCGCGGCCTCCAGGTGCGCTACGAGGCGCACCACGGCGTGGACATCACCGACCCGGCCATCGTCGCCGCTGCCGAGCTGAGCCATCGCTACATCACCGACCGTTTCCTGCCCGACAAGGCGATCGATCTGATCGACGAGGCGGCAGCCAAGGTGAAGATCGAGATCGACTCCAAGCCCGAGGAAATGGACAAGCTCGAACGCCGCATGATCCAGTTGAAGATCGAGCGCGAGGCGATGAAGAAGGAAAAGGACGAGGCTTCGCAACGGCGACTCACGCTGATCGAGAGCGATCTCGGCATGCTCGAACGCGAATACGCCGATCTCGAGGAAGTGTGGAAGGCCGAAAAGGCCGCAGCGCAAGGCTCGGAGCAGATCCGCAAGGAACTCGACACCATTCGCATCCAGATCGACGAGTTCAAGCGCAAGGGCGACTTCAACAAGGTGGCCGAACTGCAATACGGCAAGCTGCCCGAACTTGAGCGCGAACTCAAGGCCGCCGAGAACAACGAGGCGCAGGCCGAAGGCGTTGCAGGCAAGAAGAACCGTTTGCTGCGCACCCAGGTGGGCGCCGAGGAAATCGCCGAGGTGGTGAGCCGCGCGACCGGCATCCCGGTCTCCAAGATGATGCAGGGCGAGAAGGACAAGCTGCTGCACATGGAGGCCAAGCTGCATGAGCGCGTGGTCGGTCAGGATGAGGCGATCTCGGCCGTGGCGAACGCCATTCGCCGCTCGCGTTCGGGTCTTTCGGACCCCAACCGGCCGCTGGGCAGCTTTCTGTTCCTCGGCCCGACCGGCGTCGGCAAGACCGAGCTGTGCAAGGCGCTCGCCGGTTTCCTGTTCGACAGCCAGGACCACCTGATCCGCATCGACATGAGCGAGTTCATGGAAAAGCATTCCGTGGCTCGGCTGATCGGCGCGCCTCCGGGCTACGTAGGCTACGAGGAAGGCGGCTATCTGACCGAGGCGGTTCGCCGCAAGCCTTACAGCGTGGTGCTGCTCGATGAGGTCGAGAAAGCGCACCCCGACGTGTTCAACGTGCTGCTGCAGGTGCTCGACGATGGTCGCCTGACCGACGGCCAGGGCCGTACCGTGGATTTCAAGAACACGGTGATCGTCATGACGAGCAATATCGGCTCGCATCTCATCCAGAGCATGGTCGGCCAGAGTTCGGAAGACATCAAGGAAGCGGTCTGGGGGAACTTAAAAACAATTTCCGACCCGAATTCCTCAATCGCATCGACGAAACCGTCGTGTTCCACGCGCTTGACGCCAGGAATATCGAATCGATTGCGCGCATCCAGCTCAAGCTGCTCGAGGCGCGTCTCGAGAAGATGGACCTGCATCTTGAGGTTTCGCCTGCTGCGATGGAAGAATTGGCCAAGGTGGGTTTCGATCCGGTGTTTGGTGCTCGCCCGCTCAAGCGCGCGATCCAGCAACGTATCGAGAATCCGTTGTCCAAGCTGTTGCTGGAGGGCAAATATCCGCCCAAGAGCGTGATTCCGGTTTCCGTGGATCCTGTGAAGGACCCAGGGGTATTTGAATTCGGCAGAGCCCGCGAAGGGCTTGATGCTGCAATGAGTGGCTCGCACCGGTAATATGGGAACGAACGGGTGCGAGCCCCAGGGTTAGAAAGGAAAGACTGCTTTGAACGATCTGTTGTCCGGCATCGTCCGAATTGTTTTGCGCCTCATCGTCATCGTTGGCGGTGTGGTGGTGTTTCTGAGCGTGCTTGCCGCCGCGATGCTGTTGGCGCTGGTGTGGGGTGCGCGTGCTCTTTGGGCGCGGCTCACGGGCCAGCCCGTCATGCCGTGGGCGATGAAGATGGATCCACGCAGTGGATGGAGCACGGTGTATCGCAGCACGGGACGGTGGTCTGCACCGCGTGATTCGTCTGCGTCGTCTTCATCTTCTTCCTCGTCGTTTTCCGATGGTGAGTCCCGGATGCGTGGGGCTGGGCTGCTCAGGGCAGCGCCGGATGTGACGGATGTGCAGGCGCGGGAAGTGCGGTGAGATTTCTGCCTTGACAGGCGAGTGTTAACAATGGCAAAACGCCGCTGGGAAGAAATTCCTTCAGCGGCGTTTTCTTTTTTCGGACGGGTGGATGGAGAGAGGCGTGTGCGGCACTTCGCTTTGTCTGTGCCTCTTTTGGGCGGGCTGCGTGCTGATTTTTACAAATTCTCAGTTCGCTGCGGGGCAGTTCACTGGCCTGTTCGCTTGCGCCGATATGATGAACAAATATGACCAGTTATACGCATCCCGATGACATTCGCCGACTGTTCGAGCTGCAGCGTGAGGCCAGCCGGGCACAGGTCGATGTGCCCTTGCTGGTGCGGCGCGAGCGGCTGTTGCGGATGAAGAAACTGCTTGAGGAAAACGCGCCGGTGCTCGCTGCGGCGGTGCAGGCGGACTTCGGCATGCGCTCGCAGCGGCTCACCGAAGTGGCCGATTTTTTTGTGCTGCGCGCGCAGCTCGCGCATGTGCTCAAAAAACTGTCCCAATGGATGAAGCCGCGCCGCGCACGCACGCCGCTTTACCTGATGCCTGCCAGCGCCCATGTGCAGACGCAGCCACTGGGCGTGGTGGGCGTGATCGCGCCGTGGAACTACCCGGTGCAGCTTGCGCTGGGTCCCGCGATCGACGCGCTGGCGGCGGGCAATCGCGTGTTGATCAAGCCGAGCGAACTGACTCCTCATACGTCCGCGCAAATGGCTTCGCTGGTGGCGCAGTTCTTCGCGCCCGACGAGATGTGCGTGGTGCAGGGCGATGCGGCGATTGCTGCGCTGGTGGCTTCGCTGCCGTTCGATCATCTGGTGTTCACCGGCTCCACGGCCGTCGGGCGCAAGGTCGCGCAGGCCGCCGCGGCCAATCTCACGCCGACCACGCTCGAGCTCGGCGGCAAGTCGCCATGCATCATCGATGCCGATTGCGACATGGCCGACGCAGCGCTGAAGATCGCACACGGCAAGCTGCTCAACGGCGGGCAGACATGCATTGCGCCCGACTACCTGCTGCTGCCGCGCGGCAAGGAGGTCGCGTTTACGGAGGCGTATCGCGCGGCGGTGGCCAGGCTGTTTCCCTATTTCGAGGGAAACCCGGACTATGCGGCCATCATCGATTCGCGGCATCTTGCGCGTTTGCGCAACATGCTGCAGCAGGCGCAGACGCAAGGTGCCGACGTGCAGGTCCTGACGCCGCAGCCCGGCACGCCCGCGCCGCCGCCCACGACCATCGGCGACGGCGTGGCACGCCAGATGCCGCCTTCCCTGGTGTTCGGTGCCACGCAGGAGATGCAGCTCATGCAGGAAGAAATCTTCGGCCCGATCCTTCCCGTGGTGGTGTATGACCGGCTCGACGATGCCATCACGCTGATCAACAACGGCCCGAGGCCACTGGCGCTGTACTGGTTCGGCAAGAGCGATGCGGTGCGCGATTCCGTGCTTCAGCGCACCGTCAGCGGAGGGGTGAGCGTGAACGAAACGCTCATGCACATCGCGCACGACGGTCTGGCGTTCGGCGGCGTGGGCGACAGCGGCTGGGGTGGCTACCACGGCGAGGCCGGCTACCTGCGCTTCAGCCATCAGAAATCGGTGCTTGTTCAATCGCGATTTTCGATGGGCGCGATGCTCTATCCGCCTTATGGGCCTCAATTTGACCGTATCATGTCGCTGCTGCGCAGGCTCTTCTGAACAATATCGGCAGGGTGAGCGCGGTGCGGCAGGAGTCTTCCGATCCGGCGCATTGGGCTGCTATGAACGATGTTGGCCATTTAGGCAAGCAGAACATGGAAAAAGCAGCCTGGCCGCTATGGAAACAAACGAGCGCGTGAACCCAACCCACATTTTTGCGAGAATGATGGGTTTTTCGTTGTTTCACACGTTTCGTTCTCCCCATGTCCAGTATTCAGGTTCGTCCCGCGACACTTCGCGATGCAAAAGCCATTGCTCAGGTTCACACTGCTTCCGCGCTGGAGGCATACCGAGGTCTGGTTCCCGACGACCAACTGAAATCCATGTCTTCGGTGGAAAAGCGTCAGGCGTACTGGCGCGAAGCCATCGAATACTGCGAGCCTCAGGTTCAGGTTGCCGTTGACGGTGACAAGATCGTCGGTTTTATCGGTTTTGATCGCTCCCGCGATGAAAAGAGTCGCCCCACCACGGGCGAGATTTGGGCCATCTACGCGGCTCCCACCCATTGGAACAAGGGCGTTGGCCTGGCTCTGTGGGATGCGGCGCGCGACGGTCTTCAGGAAGAGGGCTGCACTTCGGTGACCTCGTGGGTGCCGCTGCGCAACGAGCGGGCACTTCGTTTTCACGAAATGGCCGGTTTCAAGCGCGAGATGACCACCGCAAAGACACACGTGGTCGGCGGAGTGAAGGTCGAGGAAGTTCGCCTGAAGCGGCCGGTTCACGGATAAGCCGAGAGAGACAAAGAAACAGTGCCGTGCAGTCCCCGCGCAAGTTGACGCTCTGGGCTGCATGGCGGTGCGGCTAAGCTCCTCGGCCTTCCACTTCGCATAGGTCGTCCGCCATGCAACTGCTGTTGGCTCCGATGGAGGGGCTGTTGGATTTCGTCTTGCGCGATGTGCTGACCCGCGTGGGCGGCATGGATCGCTGCGTCTCGGAATTCATTCGCATCACCGACCGGCTTTTGCCCGATCACGTTTTTCACCGCTACATCCCCGAACTGCGCAACGGGTGCCGCACCTTGTCTGGCGTGCCGGTTCGCCCCCAACTGCTCGGTTCGGATCCGCAGGCGCTTGCACAGAATGCCGCGCGACTCGCCGAACTCGGTCCGTTCGGTGTCGATCTGAATTTCGGTTGTCCCGCCAAGGTCGTGAACCGGCATGGTGGCGGTGCATCGCTCCTGCGCGAGCCTGACCGCATCGGCCGCGTGGTCGAGGCAGTACGCCGTGCCGTGCCCGCGCAGATGGTGGTCTCCACGAAGATGCGCCTGGGTTACGACGACGACAGCCTCGCCATCGATTGCGCCCAGGCGATGCAGGCCGGAGGATCGAGTGAACTGGTCGTGCACGCGCGCACCAAGGCCGACGGATATCGCCCGCCCGCCTACTGGGAACGCATACCGGCGATTCGCGCCGCCTTGAACATCCCGGTCATCGCCAATGGCGAAATCTGGACGGTGCAGGACGCGCTGCGCTGTCGTCGCGAATCCGGTTGCGATGACCTCATGCTGGGGCGCGGCATCGTCGCCGATCCCGGCCTCGCGCTCGCGATACGCTCGGTCGACGCGGATGAAGGTGTGGGCGGGGCCGTCGAATGGAAGGACCTTGGGCCGCACATCATTCGTTTCTGGCAAATGGTCTGCGCGGATCTGGAGCCCGCACAGCGCGCCGGGCGACTCAAGCAATGGCTCAATCTACTGCGCAGGCGCTTTGCCGAGGCGGAGTGCGCGTTCGCCCACGTGCGCGCCATGCGCAATCAGCGTGACATCACGGCCTGGCTCAAAACGCAGCACGGTCCCTTCGAGGTGGCCGAACCCAGCCAGAAGGAAGTCGACTGGCAGATGACGCACTGATGCAGCATTGATACGCCGAAGTGCTCAAAGCACCGAGTCCGGCACCAGCGGCGCGATGAGTTTGAGCATCATGCGCAGCGGCAGACTGGTATCGGGATCGGTCGTCTCTTCCTTGAGGTCGCTGTTCTGTGGCGGTTTCCAGACCAGCCGGTCATTCTCCAGCACCACGCGCCATGCGCCCTGTGTCAGGCCCTGTTCGATCAGTTGCGTGGTTTCGGCGGACAGCTTGCGGCTGCGCACCAGCACCGCGATTTCGGTGTTCTGCAGCTTGGATCGCTGATCCAGATTCATCGATCCGACCACGGTGAGCCGGCCGTCGAGCACCAGCACCTTGGAGTGCAGCATCACACGCTGCGCCTGCGGCGTGGCGCTGCCGGTACTGCCCATGCCGAGAGCCGAACGCAAATTGCTCGGGTCGCTGACCAGTTCATACAACTCGATGCCGTTCCTGATCAACTGTTCGCGGTAGCGCGCGTAACCAATGTGCGCCACAGGCGCGTCGTTGGAGGCCAGCGAATTGGTCAGTATGCGCACGCGAACGCCGCGATCCACGGCCGCTTTGAAGGTTTCCATCATGCGCTCGCCGGGCACAAAGTAGGGCGAGACGACCAGCAGGTCCTTGTTCACATAGTCGATCAGGCTGACGAGTCCATCGACTACGGAATCCGGCGGCTGCACAGGTGCCGGTGCGACGGCTGCGGCGCTCTTTTTACCGGATTCGCCATCGTCATCGTTCTCTCCGCGCAAGGTTTTCCGCGCCTGCGGACTGGCACGCGCGGACGCGTGCGACGTCAACGGATCGGTATTGCCTTCCGCATCGACCGCGGGAATCTTGCCCGGTTTGTCCGCCAGCATGATCGCGTTGCCCCAGATCAACGGAGCTTTCGCGAGATCGAGCGACTGCATGTTCCAGGCCTGCGCGCGCTGCTCCTGCGTGACGGCATCTTTCATGCCCGGTCGCGGCTCGCCGTCCGGCGGCATGGGCCGTGCGCCACCTGTGTTCTGAGCGGCCGACGCGTCTTGCAGTGGGGCGGCGTTTGCTCGCCCTTCACGGTCACTGACCTTGGCATCGCCGTTCTCGGCAGACCCCGAGTCGGAGTCGGAGGCCGCTTCGTCACGCCGAGCAAAATCCGCGCGCATGCGGTCGAGTTCCTTCTTTTCGATCAGCGACTGCACCGGGTAGGCGCGCTCGTTGTTCCAGTACTCGTCAAAACTGCGCGACAGATCCTGCACCAGCGGCCCTACCACGAGCACATCGGCATCGATGAAGTTGGCCTCGGCGTTGCCGAAATACGAGTCTCCAAGATTGCGCCCGCCCATTACGCCCATCACGTTGTCGGAGAGAAAAAGCTTGTTGTGCATGCGCTGCTGCGCACGCTGAAAATCGGTCGCCGCATGCCACATGCGGCTGACGATGTTCTCGCGATCACCCGGCAGCGGATTGAACATGCGCATCTGCACGTTCGGTACGAACGCCATGCGCATCACCAGCGCATTGCGGCCGGTTCCGTGAAAATCGTCGAGCAGAATCCGCACCCGAACCCCACGCCGCGCCGCATCCACAATCGCCACCAGTAACCGCTCGGTGCTCGCATCCGCGTGAATCGCGTAGTACTGCAGATCCAGCGTATGCCGCGCCTGCTCCACCAGCGACAGGCGACTCCCATAGGCCGTCTGCGCCCCAGTCAACAACATGAACCCGGAAGCCGCAGCCCCGGCCTTGCTTTCCTTTTGCTTACGCGCCTGCGCGAGCTGCACCAGCGGAGCGGTCGCCACCGGAGCGGACGCCGTGGAGACGGGGCGCTCGACGTTGGTGGGGAGTTTGCTGGTGGCGCAGCCGGTGAGCCATTGCAGCAGCAATAGCGCGATCAAGAGTATCGCTGGCAAGCGCGCCGTAGAACGTTGCGCAAGTCCTCGCCAACGTTCCTTGCGCAAGAGTAACGAGGTGCCGTGAACTGGCGATGTCAGGGTTGGAGCGTTCATCTTGTCTGGAGCTACGGCGATCTGGGACGACTTCGACGGATCTGTCTTGTGCTTGTCATTGTCGCGGTGCTGATTGTGAATAGGCAATGTGCTCCCCTCCACGCAGATGAAATGGATGTCCTCCTACCTGCGAAAGCGATGTTTGCGCAACAAAACGTGGTGAAAAGTCCCCGTGTCCGGTGTTGTTCTGCGAATCCGATATCTGCCACGGATGTTGTCGAGCGCTGGGCTGTTCTGGAGCCGGAGGCGAATGCGGGGGCTAACGCGTCGCTGGAGTATCTGCCCCGCACACTCATGAATCCGGCGCGTCGGCGCGGTGACGCTGTCGCGAGTGTGATGGATGTTGAAATCTCCCTTGGCGAATGACTCACCGAATCCGCAGTTCCACCACGCCCGACGAGCCGTCTACCTGAAACACCCAAACCCGACTTCCCTTCCCCCCACTCGCACTCCCGCAGTGAAATGCGAAAAAGCGGGCAAAGCCAGTTCGGTTCCCTCAAAAACCATCGCGGGCATGGCGCGGTTCCAGTGATGGGGGCGGAAGACGGGGTGCTTATGACCATGGATGTTCAAACTGAACTCCTTGTGCGAGGTTCGAGAATGCGCAGGTTCGTGACTCAAGAGAACGTCATCACCAAGCAACAGGCTGGGAACCAGGTCGTCAATCAACCATTGTTCTGCCAGCACCGTACGGTCGTGGTTGCCGCGCGTGAGGATGAATCGCGTGGAGTGGTGCGCTTCTCTCAATTTGCGCCACGCGTGGGATGTCTGCGATCCGACGATGGCGCCATGCACGAAGTCGCCGAGTATCACGAGAGATTCGGGTTTAAGTGCGTCGAGTAAGCCGTTCAATCGTTGCAGGTCATGCATCTGAACGTCGATAGGGACGGCTATGCCGAACGAACGGAACGTGTCGCTTTTCCCCAGGTGCAGGTCGGCGATCATCAATGTCCGATGCGTGGGCCAATAGAGCGCCCGCTCGGGCAGTGCGATGAATTCATGCCCCGCTATGCGGACCTCGAGGCCCTGTGGGATATTGAGGGACTGGCTGTTCATGAGGGATTGGTGCGGCGCCGTCGTGGTGGTGCGCCTTCGCGCATCGTGGGCTCATCGCTTTGAACGGACAGGCGCTTGATGCGTTCGCTCCAGCTTTCGTTGGAGAGCTGCCCTCGGAAACTCTCCGCCCACAGGCCGAAGGAAAACGGCGTGTGCTTTTCAGAACGCGCTATGACGCGATGCTGAATTGACATGCGGGCGAGGCTCTCGCGCATCGTGGGTAGATGCAATTCCTGATCGAGCGCCTCACGCCTTGCGGCGCGCAAGAGAATGTGTTCAGCGTCATATTTGCTCAATACGTCAAAGAGCAGTCCTGCCGAGACCTGCAATTGTCTGTCCGGAATGCGCGAGCCCGGCATGCGCGTCGTCACCAGCCCGGCGATCTGAGCGATTTCCTTGAAGCGTTTGCGGGCCAGTTCGCTGAAATTGATCGCGGCCTGTAGGTCCGCCTCCAGGTGATCTCCCGAGAGAATGCCTTGCCAGTCAATGGCGCTCGCATCGATGGGGTTTTCAGGGTGCAGCATGAAGCCGATTTCATTGCAGTTCCACGAGAAGGTGTTGGGCTGCGCCTGGGCGATACGCGTGGCGAGCAGCAGGGCAAGGCCTTCGTGGACGACTCTGCCCGCAAAGGGGTAGACGAAAAGGCTCGCCGCGCGTGGTGCATCTTGCTGTTTTTTGCCTCCCGATGCACGCTTCGGCGATGCGGGATCAATCTGTTCGATCAGCAGTTCGTTCTCGGCAGGCACGTGCGAGCGTTGCTGTTGCAGTCGAAGAAGCGGCAGCAGATAGCGAAGCTCGCGTGAAAGCGGCGCGCTTGCGCTTGAGGCTGCATCGTGCGTGATGGCCTGTGCGAGCAGGGTCTGCATTCGCTCTCCGACCCTGGCGGACATGGCCATGAGTGATCCGGCCCAGGACGGCGTGTGTGTGCCGATGGTGTTCGAGCGACGCACCCATGCCGTGGTGTTTTCAATCCGGACCAGAACGAGGCTTCTGCCCGCGAAATTGAATACATCGCCGGGCTTGAGCCGGGCGAGGAAGGTTTCCTCGATGCTTCCCAATCGGGCGCCGCGCAGATATTGCACCTGAAACGCGGTATGGCTGAAGATGGTGCCTATGGACATGCGGTGACGTCCGGCTACGCGTGCATTGGCGGGGACGTATCGACCTTCTTCGTTTGCGGTCAGTCGCTCGTATTCGGGATAAGCCGCGAGCGACGAACTGCCCCGCGTGAGAAAGTCCATCACGTCGCTCCAATCCGTGGCATCCAGTGCTTCGAACGCGGCGGAAGATCGCACTTCCCGCAGCAGCGCTTCGGCGTCGAACCCACCCGCAAGCGCCATGGACATCACATGCTGGCTCAGCACGTCGAAGCACAGCGCTAACGGCTTGCGGCTTTCGTAGATTTGCTCCTGAGCCAGTTCGCGCGTGGCGGCAAATTCGCAGAGATCCATGGCTTGCGTGGCGACTCCATCCATATGTACGGGCGCGCCTGGCCGATGCCTGGCGCGGCCCGCGCGCTGTACCGTGCGCGCGACCGAACGCGCACCGCCGATCTGGATGACGCGATCAACCGCCGGAAAATCGACACCCAGATCGAGGCTGCTCGTGGCCACCACACAGCGCAAACGCCCATTGCGCAGTCCGTCCTCCACCTGCAGTCGCACATGTTGATCCAACGAGCTGTGGTGAATCGCGAGCGTATCTGCCTCCTCGGGCCAGATCGAACTCAGCGCCGTGAACCACAACTCCGCTTGCGAGCGCGTATTGGTGAAGACGATGCTGCTCGACGTAGACAGCACCAGCTTGGCGACCTCGCCCAGGTTGGCGAGTCCCAGGTGCCCGGCCCATGGCAGTCGCGTGCTGGCGGGCGGCAGGATCGAGTGCAGATGAAATGGCTTGGGCCGGTCGTCCTGAAGGATTTCCATTTGGGAACGCGGACGATCCCGGACGAGCACGTCGAGCGCCTCGTCGAGATTGCCGATGGTTGCGGACAGTCCCCATATCTGCAATCGCGGTGCAAGCGTCCGCAGCCGCGCGAGGTTGAGTTGCAGGAGCACGCCCCGCTTGCTTGGCAACAGCTCATGCCATTCATCGACCACGATGCTTTGAAGATGGGAGAACTGATCGAGGCTGCGTTCGTGGCTCAGGAGGATGGCCAGGGACTCCGGCGTGGTGATGAGCAACTGCGCTTGCGTGCCTTGCGACAGGCGCTTGTCGCGCGCGGAAGCGTCGCCGGTGCGCATCGCCACTTGCCATTGCGGCAGCAGAGACTGCACTGGGCCCACGATGCGCTCACGCGTGTCGGTGGCCAGTGCGCGCAACGGCGTGATCCACAACATGCGAAAGCCGACGTGCGGATCAACGCCTGCGTGGCGTTCCGAAAGCGCCGCGATCACGGGCCCGCCGAGTGCGGCGAGCGTCTTGCCGCTGCCCGTCGGTGCGGAGATGATTCCGCTTCGGCCCTCGAGAAATGCCGTCCATGCGCGTTGCTGAAATCGTGCGGCAGAGATGCCCTGCGTCTTGAGCCAAGCGCGCCAATCCTTTTGCGCGCTGGCAACGGCGCGCGAGGAAATCGCCGGGGGAATAGCGTCCTGCACGGGTGGTTCCATCTTCGCTACTCGCGGCACAACGCGAGCAGCGCGGACAGTTGATCGGCCTCTGGCGCCGTCTTGTCGTCACGCCAACGCAGTATGCGTGGAAACCGCACCGCCACGCCCGATTTGTGCCGCGCCGAGCGGTTGACCGCCTCGAAGCCAAGCTCGAAGACGAGTTCGGCCTTGACGGAGCGCACCGGCCCGAATCTCTCCAACGTGTGCGCGCGAATCCATTTATCGAGCTTGAGGATTTCCGCATCCGTCAGGCCCGAATACGCCTTGGCCACGGGAACGAGCACTCCTTCAGCGTTCCAGACGGCAAAGGTGTAGTCGGTATGCAGCGTGCTGCGTCTGCCGCTTCCGCTTTGCGCGTAGATCAGCACGGCATCGATGGTTAGCGGGTCGATTTTCCATTTCCACCAGTCTCCTCGTCTGCGCCCCTCCTGATAAGGTGATGCCAGCGATTTGAGCATGAGGCCTTCCGCGTGATGCGCAGCAGATTCGTCGCGCACGCCGGTCAGTTGAGCCCAATGGTCAAACCGGATCAGTGGTGAAAGAGCCAGCATCGCATTGTCGGCTTGCAACGGCGCCAGCAAACGCTCCAATTCCAGGCGCCGCATGGCTAAAGGTTGCGAGCGCAGATCTTCTCCATCCAGCTCCAGCAGGTCGTAGAACAGGATGCGCACGGGTACCTCGTTCATCAACCGCGCGGAGGGCTTGCGTTTTTGAATCCGCTTTTGAAGGGATACGAAAGTGCGCGGAATCTGCGCTGCCTCGTCCCAGGCAAGCAACTCGCCGTCGAGCACGGCGTCGGCCGGCAACAGCATGGCCTGTGCTTCCAGTTCAGGGAAGCGTCCATCCAGCCGTTCTTCGCCGCGAGACCACAGATAGGGTGTATGTCCGCTGCGACGCACGAGCTGCACGCGAATGCCGTCCCATTTCCATTCCGCTTGCCAGTCGCCGGGTTCGCCCAATGCCTCGATGGCCGAAGGCAGGGGTGATGCGAGAAAAAATGGGTAGGGCTTGTCCAATGCCTGCGCGGAAACCTCGGTGTTCATCAGTGCGTCATAGGCCTCTGGAGAAGGTATCCATTCGCCCACCATGCGATGCGCCATATCGGCAGTGGAGATGCCGGCCATCCGCGCGAGGCTGACCTGCAAGGTACGGCGCGACACTCCGACGCGCAGGGAGCCGGTCAACAGTTTGTTGAAGACAAAGCGCGAGGCATCGTAAGCCGTAACCATGCGGCCTGAACCGCCAGTTTTCTGATCTCCGGCGACACGGGTACCAAGGGGATCAGAAAATTCTCAATCCACTCGTCAAGCCTGTTGGATCCATCGGGCGCGTACCAGCCGTCTCCGCTGGCATGCGCAGCGGTGTCGATTCCTGCCTTGTTGCGCTGTGCAGAGACCAATAATGTCAGCGTTTCCGCCAAGTCCCCCACTTGCCGATAGCTGTCTTCCACAAGCCATGGGGCAGTGCAGTGAGCTCCGCAACCCATTCGCGCATCTCGGTGGTTTTGGCGATGCGATAACGCCCGGTATTGACCTTGCCGCCACCGAGCACATGGATCGCCCAACTCGCCTCGGCGCTGTCGACATTTTCAAAGTAGCACTGAAGCGCCGCTTCACGCGCCTTGCTGCCTGCGGCGCGATCCAGTGTCTGATACAGCTCGGTGAACCGGTTCATGCCACGTTCTCTGCGTTCGCCGTCAACTCTTCATCGTCGCCATAAGCCGTGCGCAACCTCTCGGCCTGCACGCCCAGTTCACGTTCGAGATAGGGAATCAGTGCATCGGTATTTCCGTGCGTTGCAATCACGCGGTGTGCACCCGATTCGCGAATCGTCTCTATCAGTGCGTTCCAGTCAGCATGATCCGATATGACGAAACCGCGCTGCAGATTTCGCCGGCGTCGATTGCCACGCAACTGCATCCAGCCCGAGGCCTGCGCCTGTTCAAAGGACCGGAAGCGTCTTGTCCATGCGGAGTCCTGCGCGGAAGGGGGCGCGAGAACCAGTCGGCCTGCAAACGACGTGTCGCCCGGCAGACTCATCACCAGTTCCGTCGGGGCGAGCGCGATGTTCGCTCTGCGGTAGACGTCGACCCCACGCTCCATCGCTCCATGCAGCAACACGGGGCGATCAAGCTTGCCGTTCAGTTCGGCAAGAATGCGTTGCGCTTTCCCCAGGCTGTAGGCATACAGAATCGCTGCCTTGCCTTCGGATTCACACAGTTCGCGCCACTGCAGAACGCGTGAGATTTCTTGCTCAATCGCGGGCCAGGAGTACACCGGAAAGGCGAATGTGGCCTCGCAGATGAACACGTCGCAAGGCACGACCTCGAACGGCGCACAGGTCGGATCCGGCTCTCGCTTGAAGTCGCCCGTGAACACCCATACCTCGCCCTCACGCTCGACGCGAATCTGGGCCGATCCCAGAATATGACCTGCGGGATGGAGAGAGACCAGCACATCCCCGAACCGCCGTTGCTCGCCATAGTCCAGGGTGTGGATGTTCTGCACTCCAAGACGCCAATTCAAGATGTCCTTGCTCGCGGCGCTGCACCAGTACTCGCCCATGCCGATGTGCGCGTGATCTCCGTGCCCATGCGTCACGAAGCTGCGGTGCACGGGCTTCCACGCGTCGACAAAGAAATCGCCAGCCTCGCAATAAAGGCCGCGATCGGTCAGCGTGATCAGGTCGCTCACGCCGGGCCCTGTTGTTCACACAACACACGGGGATCGCGTCGCGCAGTCTTCGGATGGGTTGCGCGAACAGGCCTCAGTCTGTTCCGGGCATTGCGATCAAGCCGTATATCCAGTTGCGTCATCCGGCCATTCTTGACGCAGTGAATGCCGCGCGGCGTCAGCCTGAGCCGCGAGTCACGTGGATATTCAAAACGTTACACCTTGGCTTTGTTGCGCCTGGTGTCGCCATGCGCGCTGCTCGCCGCCTGCGCAGCTACGCCGTGGGTCACCTGCTGTGCCAGTTGCTTCGCGATCCGCTGTTTGGCGGACGGAAGTTCCCCGTCCCGGGGGCGATACCACATCGTGATCCAGTTGAGCGAACCCAGAATGCCTTTGCTGGCAACGGAGGCATCGATCACCTCGAACTGGCCCCGCATCACGCCTTCATGAACCACTTGGTCAAACAGGCTCTCATACGCGTCGCGCATGGCGATGACCTGAGTGAGTGCCTCGCGCTCATACGGTGTCGTGCTGATCGATTGGTGCAGTTCCACCCCTTGTACGGTAACGCGCTGGTAGTAGAGGTAGTCCATCATGACCATGGCATGGTGGTACGTCATCTCGTGCAGCATCTCCAGAGGGCTCAAGCGGGTGTTGCTGACGATGGGAAGCTGTGTTCTCAGGTTGATGAGCATAGCCCGCTTGTGTACCGCGAAGAACAGCTCTGCCTTGCTTCGGTAGTGGTAGTAGACACTGCCTTTGGTGGCATTGATCTCGCGCGCGATGACGTCGATGGAAGCCGCAGCGAAGCCGTAGACGGTGAAGGCTTTGGCGGCGGCGTCCAGAAGCATGTTCTGCACTTTCGGCAAATCCTCGTCATCGGCTTCCAGCCAACTCAAGACTTCAGGAGGGAGATTCACGGTTTTCGAATTTTGGTTTTCAATGCGGGAGATACTAACCGGTACTTTTTCCGCTTTCCGGCGCGCGGTACGGCCTGGGTCCTAGCCCGAACTGCCGAATGGGCCTTGTACGGCGTCGAGTGACATCTCTCCGATGGCGGGAGGAGGCTTGCGGATGCTTGCAGGCGTGTCCGACAGCTTGATCGGAATTCCGGGACCGACATAGTCCGGGCGAGTCACCACCATTTCCCGAAACTGCGCGTGCCCGGATCGAGCCACTGCCTCAATGTCCAGGATCGGTGCCGCAGGCACACCCTGGGCGAGGAGCTGCTGGCCGAAGCTTTCGCCATCGACGCGCGCGAACGCGCGGCTTAGCTCCACCTCCAATGCGTCCCGGTTCTCGACGCGTGACCGGTTGGAGGCAAAGCGCGGGTCCTGTGGCAACTGTGGTGTACCGAGCGCGATACAGAGCTTGGCGAACAGGCGGTCATTTGCCACGGCGACAAACAGCGGAACGGTCGCTGTCCTGTAGACGTTGTAGGGAACGATGTTGGCGTGCTTGTTTCCCGTGGGCGCGGGAACCTTGCCGGAGTGCAGGTAGTTGGTCAGGAACGGGTGAGCCACGGACAGCGCACTGTCGTAGAGGCTGACGTCGACGAGCTGGCCGCGTCCCGTGCGATTGCGGGCCTGCAAGGCCAGCAGCACGCCCATGGCGGCATTCATCCCGGTCGTCAGATCCACGACCGGCACACCGATGCGAACCGGGTCCGCCCCGACGTCGCCATTGATCGATAAAAGCCCCGCCATGGCTTGAACCGCCGCATCGTAGCCGGGGAGTCCGCCATACGGGCCGTGGTCGCCAAAGCCTGTGATTCGGCAGTGGATGAGCCGCGGAAATCGTTGCGTGAACCAGGCGGCGTCGGGGATGTTCCAGGACTGCAAGGTGCTGAGCTTGAAGTTTTCAAGAAGCACATCGGCATCGTCCAGCATGGCAAACAGGCTCTCGCGTCCGGATTCCGTCGCAAGGTCGATCACGACGCTGCGCTTGTTTCTGTTGACGGCATTGAAATAGGCGGAACTGCCGTTGATGAACGGTGGCCCGAATCCTCGGCATTCATCGCCCTCGGCGCTTTCGACCTTGATCACGTCCGCACCGTGATCCCCGAGGATCTGGCCCGCAAAAGGGCCGGCAAGAACCCGTGCGGCGTCGACGACCTTGATGCCCTGGAGTGCGCCGTTGTTGGTGAATTCCATGCTGAGATGTCCTCGTGTTTTCAATCCTGCAGTGTCCATGTCAGAACGGAGGTTCCCGATGATGATTCGTGTGCATGGAACTGCATCTGGATGCGGCGATTGTGCGCATAGAGGGCTCCTTCAAGCAGCCCATTCCAGGCCAGTCCCAGTTCGGGAACCCATTCATCCAAGCCTTCCCGGAACGCCCACCCGGTTTGCGTCACGACGCAGGCATTGCCGCGCCGCTCGATGCTCGAGGGATTGCCGTGGGCTTCACCGAGGGCCGCGAGAAACAGCGCGAACCCCGCCGCGTCTGGCGCAAAGCCTGCGCCGAGGCCTTGTGCAACCTCGTGATAGAACTGCATGCCCACCATCTTGGCGGCCATACGCAGTCGATGGGTTGCTTCTTCCGGTCCCCACAGCTCAAGCGCCGTAGGAAAGGCCGAGCGCACGTACTCCATTGCGTAGTTGCGATGTGCCTTGGCCAGTCGCGCGGGAGGCCAGTTCTCGATGGGCAACTGCGGTGCTTTGGCGGGCTCGAAGTCGGGCGCATCTTCATGCCGCGCAAACCGCAGCCGCTCGTGTGGCTGCAGGTCGGATTCATACTCGCAGTAATAGCCTTCGAGCCCGGATTGCCCGTCGACCGTCTGCTTGGTGCACACAAATCCAAGACGGGGATTGTTCAGCATGCTGCCGTTCTGGGCATGCCAGCCGAGCAGCATGGCCTGCGAGACCTCCGGTGGTATGCCGCACAGCGCGGTACCCGACCAGATCCAGCGTGGCGCGGCATAGCGTATCCATGCCTTACGATCCGATTCGTACATGTATTCCACTGACACCCCGCCAATGTGATTGGAGAGGTAGTGGTACTGCGCCGCCGCCACGGCCGGTGGCAGATGATCGATGTTGAGCTTTTTCAGTCCCGGCAAGAAACGTTCCCTGCGCTGGCGACAGAATATTTCGTACACCAGTTCCCGGGCCCTGGCCGGTCCCAGTCTGGACACCGAAAACAGGACGATGCCCGTGAAATAGGCGTGGTACAGGCTCGCGACGGCGCGCCAGGCTTCGACCGAGGGTTCTGGAGTGGGAGATGAAGATGCTTGCATGGTCATGGAATCCGGCAGAGCGACATACGGTGGTTTACGACAGGGTGTCGGCAGAGCGTTTGACTGCGCGCGCAATGACCAGCCGCTGGATCTCGGAAGTGCCTTCGTAAATCTCGGTGATGCGTTGGTCACGGTAGCAGCGTTCGACGACGTTGGGCTTCACGTATCCACGACCCGCGAGAATCTGCATCGCGTCATCACATATTTTGTGCGATGCCTCGCTGGCAAAGAGTTTGGCCATGGCACCAAGCGTGCTGACGTCTCGTCCTTCGTCGTATGCCCTGGCGGCTTCGTACGTCAGCATGCGCGCCGCGGAAAATTGGGTGGCCGCATCGGCTAGCATGAAGCCAATGCCCTGATGATCGATGATGCTGCGGCCAAACGTTTGGCGCGCTGCCGCGAACCTGGCGGCCTCACGGTAGGCGCACAACGCAATTCCCAGGGCCTGCGCGGCGACCACGATGCGTCCGACGTTCAGGGTGGACAAGGCCAGCTTCAATCCCTGACCTTCTTCCCCGATCATGCTGGAATCCGGAACCCACGAATCGACCTTGAAATTGGTAGTCGTGGTGCCGCGAATTCCCATCTTGTCCTCGTAGAAGTCGACGGTTGCGCCTTCGGTATCGCGCGGTACCCAGAAGCCACTGATGTTGTTGCGCTCTTCATTGCTGGTTTTCGCAAACACAATGAAATGCTTGGAATGCCCCCGTTACCCAGCCAGCACTTCTCACCCCGGATGCGCCAGCCATCGCCTTCGCGCACCGCGCTCGTGGTGATGGCTGCCGCGTCCGAACCCGCCCCACGTTCGCTGAGCGCGAAGTTGACGGCTTCACCCTTGCGCGCGAGTCCGCCCAGCAGGGCCTGCTTCTGCGCTTCATTGCCGCCGAGCAGCACGGGAAACGCACCCAGTGAAAGCGCGGCCATGATCGCCGAAGTGGAGCCGCAGCCTGCGGCGATGGCTTCGACCACGGTCACCAGCGACACCAGCGAGGCACCGCCGCCGCCATAAGCCTTTGGCAGGAACATGCCGGAGATGCCTGATTCCAGCAACGGCCCCAGATGTTCGACGGGATAACGTTGGTCGCGATCAATGGAGTCGGCCAGCGGGGCGAATTTCTCGGCGGTGAGCTTTTCCGCAGTCTGTTGCCAACGCAGGGATTCCGGATTCAAAGGCATTTGCCACAGGACGGTCATTTCAGGTCTCCGGGTTGCTGGGGTACATAAAATACTACTTGGTATTCTAACTTGTAAAAAGTGGTTTGACAGTCAACATTAAAGTGTATTGATTGGTGATTTCCCGCTATGAATAGGCGTAAAGCAGTATTTAAAATACTTGGTAGTATGCAATCAATTTACTCACTCGTCGGCACGAGAATTTCATGAGCGGGCCCTTGATCGGAATCCGGATCCTCGACTTGACTGGCGCTCTGTCAGGGCCTGTTGCCACTCAGCTTCTGGGTGACATGGGTGCGGATGTCATCAAGATCGAATCGCCCGAAGGCGACAGCATCCGCGCCATGGGTCCGGCAAGGCATGCCGGAATGGGTGCCATGTTTCTGCACGCCAATCGCAGCAAGCGCAGCCTGGTGCTCGACCTCAAACAGGGCAGTGCCAGAGATGCGTTGCTGAAGCTGGTGGCCAAGGCAGAGGTGCTTGTGACGAACACCCGGCCCAAGGCCCTCGCACGCTTGGGCTTGTCGTATGAAGATCTGAAGGCGATCAACCCCTCGCTGATCTATGTGAACATCGTTGGCTACGGTAGCAGTGGCCCCGATGCGGACAAGCCTGCCTACGACGACCTGATTCAGGCCGCTGCCGGAATCCCCTCGTTGCATGGCCCAAGCGACGCGCCACGCTATGCGCCCATCGCCATCGCCGATCGGGTGACAGGCATTTGCGCTGCCAATGCGGTTCTAGGGGCGCTTTTTCACAGGTTGCGGTCGGGTCAAGGGCAATTCGTCGAAGTGCCGATGCTCGAAACCGTCGCATCGCTCGTCCTTGCGGATCACATGGCGGGGCTCACGTTCGAGCCGGCGCAAGGGCCCGCCGTGTTCCAGCGTTATGCCGCCATACGCCGGCCGTTCACCACACGCGATGGCTCGATCTGCTTGATGGTGTTGACGGACCGGCAGTGGAACGCGCTGTTCAAAGTGCTGGGGCATGAGGGCGCGATGGACGACCCCAGATTTCGCACCATGAGCCAGCGCACGCAGCATCTCGAAGCGCTGTATGAACTGGTGGCCTACCCATTGAAGGAGCGAACCACCGAAGATTGGATCGCGCGGTTGGGGGCCGCAGACATCCCCGTTGCGCGGCTCGAAACCATGGACTCGCTGCTCTCCGATGGGCATCTCGTGAAGTCTGGCTTCTTCGGTATCTCGCAACACCCGACGGAGGGTGACATCCGCGTCATGAAATCACCGAGCACCTGGTCGGCCACACAGCCCGGCCCGTCTCGCCCAACGCCCAATCTCGGTGAACACAGCCGCGAAATTCTTCGTGAGGCAGGACTGTCCTCGCAGGAGATTCAGAGCATGTTCGAAACAGGTGCCACGAAGGAGTGAGGAAATGAAGGCTGTCGTCTGCCGTGAATACGCCGGCTTCGAGGTGGCGAAACTTGAGGAGATCGACGCGCCGACAATGCGACCGGGACATGTGCGAATTCGCGTCGAGGCAGCGAGTGCGAGCTTTGCGAGTCTTCTGGTGATGCAGGGAAAACACCAGAATCGCGCGCCGTTGCCGGTCATCGCCGGAACCGAAGTCGCCGGTGTGATCGTCGAGGTCGCGAGTGACGTCACACGGTTCAGCACTGGCGAGCGCGTGATCGCGGGAGTGCAGTGCGGCGGCTATGCCCAGGAAGTGGTCGCACCCCAGCAGACCGTATTCAGTCTTCCCGCAGATATTTCCTATGAGGCGGGGGCGCAGTTTCCGACCATCTACGGCACCGCTTACGGCGCGTTGAGTTGGCGAGCCAACCTGATGCCTTCAGAGGTGGTGTTGGTGCACGGGCAGGGGTGGAAGTGGGCTTGCCGCAGTCGAAGTGGCAAAGGCACTCGGTGCAGTGGTGATTGCAACAGCGGGATCGGAAGCCAAGTTGCGCGTTGCCCGAGAGCATGGTGCGGACCATGCCATCAACTACCGCGATTGCGATTGGCGCACCGCCGTGCTGGCGCTGACCGGGCAGCGTGGTGCTGATGTGATCTACGACCCTGTGGGCGGCGAGACGTTCGAGCAATCCCTTCGCTGCATTGCCCCCGAAGGACGCATCATCCCTATGGGTTTTGCCAGCGGCGAGATTCCCTCTGTCCCTGCCAACATCGTGCTGGTCAAGAACATTTCGGTTCTCGGTGTTTACTGGGGCTACTACTTCGGTTGGGGGCGCCATGGAGTGCCGACCTCCAATGATGCAAGGCTGCGCCGCGCCTACGACACGCTGTTTGAATGGGCGCGTCAGGGCAAGCTCAGACCGCTTGCGCACGCGGTGTTGCCGCTTCGCGAGTTTCGCCAGGCCTTCCAGATGATCAGCTCGCGTGAGGTCATCGGGCGCGTCGTGTTGCGTCCTCAGGAATAGCCGCAGCATCGCATTTCGCAGTATTTCGCAGTACTTGCTTTCCACAAAACCAGGAGACATCCATGAATTTCCGACGAATCGCATTGGCCGCCTGCATCTGCGCCGCAGGCGTTGCCGCCATTGCTCAGGACAACAAGTACCCGAGCCGTCCCATCGTGATGGTTTCGCCCTACGCGGCAGGCGGTGCCACCGAGACGTTCGCGCGGCTTTTGACCGAGGAGTTCGGTGCTGCGCTGGGACAGCCCATCGTCATCGAGCAAAAGCCCGGCGCATCGGGAACCATAGGCGCGCGCTTTGTCGCCAACAGCAAACCCGATGGCTATACCTTGCTGGCGAACACCTCGGGCCATGTGATGTACGAGGGGATGTACAAGAACCTGAGCTTTGATCCGATGAAGGATTTCAAACCGGTCGGAGTGCTTGGATCTGCGCCCATTCTGGTGGTCGTTGCGGAAGGGTCACCCTACAAGTCGTTCAAACAGGTGCTGGAAGCCGCAAAGACCAGGAACGTCACCTTCGCATCGGGCGCACTGGGCTCGCTACCGCATCTGACAGGCGAGCGGGTAGCGCTGCTAAGCAAGGTCAAGATGACCCATGTTCCGTTCTCCGGCAACGCGCCCGCAGTGACCAACGTGCTGGGTGGACACGTGGACATGATGTACTCCACGGCGGCCAGCGTGATGACGCAAATAAAAGGGCACAAGATGCGTGCGTTGGCGGTCTCCACCAAGGAGCGCATGCCTGAATTGCCCGATGTCCCGACCATCGCCGAATCGGGCATGCCCGGTTTTGACGTAACCGGCTGGTACGGAGTGTGGGCACCGAAGGACACCAGCACCGAGGTCGTCAACAAGGTAAGCAAGGCACTGGTTGCGGCCTCCAATCGCCCCGAAGTGCGCAAACGCATGGCCGACGCCAGCGTGACGCCAAGCACCATGACGGCCGAACAATTTGCGGAGTTCGCCGCCCGTGAGCGCAGCATCTGGCTTGAAGTCATGAAGACGGCCGGCATCCAGCCGGAGAACTGAAGTGACCGAAGCGATTGGGGACGGAGACCCGAAGGAAGTCGTCGTTGTCGTTGCAGATCAGGTTGGATGGATCACGATCAACCGCCCCGAGCGCATGAACGCATTGACCCGCGGCACATTCAAGCGCCTGGTGCAGGCATCGCTGGAACTGAATGCACGGCGCGACGTCCGCGTGATTGTCTATACCGGCGAGGGCGCAAGAGCGTTCTCTGCTGGTGTTGACCTGAAAGAGCTCGATGCGGCAGGGCAGATGACACATCCCATGGAAGGTCCTGAGCGCAACCTCAATGAAGTGATTCTCGAGCTCCAAAAGCCGACGATTGCCGCCATCAACGGCGTGGCCGCAGGTGGAGGCTGCGAACTTGCGTTGGCGTGCGACCTGAGAGTGGGCGCAACAGGCGCAAGAATCGGCTTGCCCGAAGCCAGAGTCGGCATGGGCGCCAATTTCGGAAGCGTTCTCTTGCCCCAACTGATTCCGCGAGCCATTGCGATGGAGCTGCTGTTTACCGGTCGATTGATCGATATGAAGTTTGCGCATGAAATCGGCCTGATCAATCACGTGGTAGAGCCCAAGGCCCTACGCAGCTTCGTTCACCAACTGGCAAAGCGCATTGCCGAGAACGCACCACTCTCCGTTCAACGCATGAAAGCGGTGGTACTGAAAAGCGCAGGACTCCCCGCGTCCGCTGCCCTACGCCTGAACGTGGGACCGGATCCGTATTCGAGCAGTGACCGCATCGAGGGGAACCGGGCATTTGTCGAGAAGCGGAAGCCGAGGTTTGCGGGGGTGTGAGCCGCCTTCATGCGATCATCGGCCTTGGCGAAATGTGGCGGTCAATATGCAAAAAAAGCGCCTCAAAAGGCGCTTGATTTTTCTGTCCTGGCGGAGGCTGTGAGATTCGAACTCACGGAAGGGTCACCCCTTCGGCAGTTTTCAAGACTGCTGGTTTAAACCACTCACCCAAACCTCCGAAGCCGCGTATTCTACACAATCGGCGGGGTTCGAAAGCGTTTGGCGCATGGCTCGCGCTTTGGTTTGCAACCCTGGATGACGAATGCGGCGTCCCTCTCTGTCACTGAGCAAATTGCCAATAATTCATATTTTTTGAATAGAAGCGACAATCTGATTGAAACTTCGTGCATTCACCGCACTCTAGACTCGGGTCGGTTGGTGATTGAACGACTGGGCCATCGATGAATCGACAGATGGAACTCTGGATGACGTGAGCGCGGCGCTGCCATCCGGGAATCGAAGAATAGACCGTGATGGATTGACTTTTCTACATGCAGGCAGCTTCGCAAATTCGGCCGACTCGGTACACCGCGACGGCCAAGACCTTTCATTGGGTGTTGGCCTTGGCGCTTGTGACCTTGTTTGGCGTGGGCCTGTACATGACGGGATTGCCGTTTTCGCCGCAGCGCCTCAAGTTGTACAACTGGCATAAATGGGCAGGGGTCACGATTCTGGCGTTGTCCGTGCTGCGCCTGCTTTGGCGCTTCACGCATCGTCCGCCACAACTGCCTGACAAGGTATTGGCGACCATGCCGGAGTGGCAGCAGTTTGCTCACCATGCCGTGCATTTCTTGATGTATGCATTGTTCCTCGCCGTGCCGTTGCTTGGTTGGGCTTACAGCTCGGCTTCGGGTTTTCAGATTGTCTGGCTTGGCGCGCTGCCGTTGCCTGATTTTGTTCCGGTGGATCCGGAACTGGCCAAGGCGATCAAGCCCTGGCATGCGTACAGCGCCTATGCCCTGGCAGCGCTGGTCGTGCTGCACGTTGCGGCAGTGGTGAAGCATCAGGTCATTGACCGTGACGGACTGCTTGGCCGCATGTTGCCGGGTCGGACCTGAGTTTCTGGGATCGCTTTCCTTCAAGGAGAAATGAATAGTGATGTGGACGAATAAATTTTCCGCGTTGAGCGCGGGTGTCGTGGTGGCGGGTTCCGCTGCGTTGTTGATGGCCGCGCCAGCCGCCTTGGCGCAGCAGGCGCTTGTGCCAGCACAAAGCGAGATCTCGTTTGTGAGCAAGCAGATGGGTGTGCCCGTGGAGGGCAAATTCAAGAAGTTCGACGCCCAGGTGTCGTTCGATCCCGCCAAGCTCGCGACGAGCAAGGTGGCGTTCACCATCGATACCGGGAGTGCCACGCTCGGCGTGAAGGAAACCGATGCGGAACTGCCGAAGTCCGTGTGGTTCAACGTGCCGAAATTCCCTCAGGCTACATTCCAGTCCTCGTCGATCAAATCGGTGGGCGCGGGCAAGTATGAGGTGACCGGCAAGCTGAACATCAAGGGCGCCAGCCAGGACGTGGTGGTTCCCGTCACGCTCACACAAAGCGGCGCTACCACGACCGCGCAGGGAAGCTTTCCCATCAAGCGACTGAGTTTCAAGATCGGCGAAAACGAATGGGCCGACACGTCCATGGTGGCCGACGACGTACAGGTGAAGTTCAAGCTGGCTTTGACCGGTGTGCCCAAGCTCTGATCAGGCAGGCTGGTTGGCCGAGAACGCGTGAACGTATGTCGTTACGCCTTGGCTTATCCCTGTCTTGACTATTTCTGATTTTTCGACGCGACTTTTTTCTTTGGAGTAATCACATGCGCAAATACGTTCTCGCCCTGGCCGCCGCCGCCGCAACCGCACTGATCGGCACCGCCGCTCACGCAGAACCGGCTTCCTACGCAATCGACCCGACACATACGTTTGCCACGTTCGAGATCAGCCACTTTGGTGCCAGCGTCAACCGTGCACGTTTCGACAAGAAGGAAGGCACGGTTCAGCTCGACAAGGCCGCCAAGACCGGCAAGGTGGAACTCACGCTGCACATCGACTCGGTCAACTCGGGCACGCCTCCGTTCAACAAGCATCTGCAAAGCGCCGAAATCTTTGACGCCGAGAAATTCCCGACGGCGAAGTTCGTGGGCGACAAGTTCACGTTCGACGGTGACAAGCTGACTTCGGTATCGGGCAATCTGACGATCAAGGGCAAGAGCCAGCCCGTGACCTTCAAGGCCAACCAGTTCGCCTGCTACGAAAGCCCGATGCTCAAGCGCGAAGTGTGCGGTGGTGACTTTGAAACCACCATCGACCGCACCGCCTTCGGCGTGGACTACGGCGTGCAGTACGGTTTCCCGAAGAACGTGCGCATCGTCGCGCAGATCGAAGCCGTGAAGCAGTAATTCTTCTTCAAGTCGGCTGACAAGTGAGGGTCGGTGTCGGAAGATGCCGGCCCTTTTCTGTTGTCTCTTATGGGGGATGGGGCCTGTTCAAACAACCCACGGGGTCGCGCAAGCGCGAAGAGTGGCGTGACAGGCCCTAATCGTTCGGCGCGCCTTCGAGCCATTGCTCCATCAACAGTCTCAGCATGTATGGATCGACCGGCTTGTACAGAACCGTGTACCCGGATTCCTCGGCCTGCGCGAGTGCGGGCGAATTGAATTCGCCGCTGACCATCGCGCCGCAGGCTTGCGGACATTGCGCGAACAAGGCCTCCAATACCTCGACACCGCTTTCGCCCGAGCGCAGCCGCTGATCGCACAGGATGACATGGGGCGAATAGCCGCCATCGACGAGAACGAAGGCAGCCGCTCCCGACGCAGCGCTGCGCACTTCGAGGCCCACGAGGTGAGCAGGTGCTCCCATGCGTTGGAGACCAGCGGATCGTCATCCACGATCAGGCAGCGGCCGCGCAGCAACGCGGTCACGGCCGACTCTGCATCCCTGTGGGGCGCGGATTGCGTGGAGTCTTCGCGCGCTTGCGCGGCATGCACATCAAACCAGAACATCGAACCCTTGCCTTCGCGAGAGCGCAGACCGTGCTGAGTGCCCATGAGTTCGGTGCATCGCGCGACCACGGACAAGCCCAGCCCGTGGCCTTCGCTGGAGATGTGCCAGGCGTTTTCCAATCGGTAGAGCGGCGAGTAGATTTTTGTCTGATCCTCGCTGGCCACGCCGATCCCCGTGTCCCAGACCTGGAGCCGCAACATCGAATCGAATCGGCGAGCCGTAATCAGCACCCCGCCTTCCAGCGTGTAGCGCAGGGCGTTTTGCACGAGGTTCACCAGCGCCCGCCGAATCAGCACCGGGTCGGCAATCGCATGCTTGGCGCGGCTGCTGACTTTTGCGCGCAGGCGCAAGCCTCTGGCTCGCGCGTCGCCGTCAAAGAGTGAAAGCGTTTCCACAATGATGGCGTTCATGTCGAGTCGTTCGGGCGCTCTTACCGCCGTTTCGTTTTCGATGCGCGATAGATCGAGCAGCGAGTCGAACATGATCTGAACCGCCTTCACCGCGGTGCGCAAATCCGTCAGAGCGGGGCGCAGATGCGGATCGGTGCTGCGAAAGGAGATCGACTCGATCAGAAATCCAAGTGCGTGAACCGGCTGGCGCAGATCGTGGCTGGCCGTCATCAGAAAGCTGTTCTTGGCGGCGAGTGCGCTCAAGGCCTGTTCCTTGGCACTTTGATATTGCATGGCCAGTATCAGGCTCTTTTGTTCAAGGTCCATCTGCTGCACGAGAAACCGGTGAATGCCCTTGGCATGGTGGTACAGCGCCAGCGCGTAGATGGCCGTGAGAGCGAGCGTGAGACCGGAGTAGTTGGGCACCGTCCACGGTGTGGCGAGGGCGACCTGCACCCAGCACAGTGCGAAAAACCGCAGAAAGCTGTTCAGAATTCCGGTCTGGTGCGTGGCGTTGATGGCCAGAATTCCCGCGATACTCACGAGCCAGAAAATGTTGAGTATCGGATCCTTGGTCATCGCGACCAGCCAGGTGCCTGAGCCTAGCGCGAGGCCGTGAATCGTGGCTGCGCGCTTGAGGCGCGGAATCCATTGCGCATTGACTTCATGAGCAGGCCGCGTCTCGCAATCGGCCACGAATCGCGCCTGCCAGCGGCGAATCACCAGCGCTCCCGCCACGTACAGGAGTGCCCAGATCGCCATCGGCACAACGTCATAGCGATGCCACCACATGGCAAACAGAAAGACCATGGCGACCAGCGGAATGGCATGCACGCTGAACACCACGCGGTTCAGCGATATGGTCAGCAGCTTCAGTTGCGATTCGGACGTCTGCGGCTGCAACTCCCCCGCGCTCACAAGCGGTTGGCTCACAGGCGCTGTCCCGCGAGGAGGGCGATGGCCTCCACCCGATTGCGTACGCCGAGCTTGGAGAGCACAACGCTCATGTGATCCTTGGCGGTTTGCTCCCCCATGCCGAGCCGGTCGGCAATGCGTTTGTTGGTCCATCCGCGCATCGCCAGGGACATCACTTCGGCCTGGCGTTCCGTGAGCCCATAGCGGGTCACGAGTTCGAGTTGCAGCGTGGCAGGCCCGTTCTCCTCATCGTTGGGCATGCTGAACGTGGTCTTCTTCTGCATGACCGACTGGACCACCTTGATGAACTCATCGGGCGTCGCGTGCTTGCCGATGAAGCCGTGCGCGCCGCAGGACTTCACGTGGGTTGGCACCTCCGAGCCGGAGTCCGCGCTGATCACCAGCAATCTGCTGTGCGGATGACTCGAAAGCAACTGTGTCAGAAAGCTCGAAGCGGCTTGACGATCGATCCAGAAGTCGACGAGGAACAACGAAAATCCTGAACGTTCCTCAAAGGGACGAGAGAGAAATTCGCTGGCAGAAACAAAGATTTTCGCGTCGTCGAAACGGCAGTGCGAAGTCAGGTACTCGGCCAGTCCCTTGGCGACGAGCGGGTGGTCATCGATCACCGCAGCACTGCCAAACGACGCAGGCTGCTCATTTGTACTTTGCATGAGAACAGCGGGTGGAACTTGTAGCTAAAAAACCAATAACGGACGACAAAACATAGCGAACCAGCGTCAAGCATTGCAAGGCGAAATCGATCTGGCAACCCTACGTGAGTAGGATGTATCAATGCTTCATTTTCGATAGAGTTTATCTGTCTATAACGAACAGGAGTATCGAAAATGCGAGGAATGAAGTGCTGCACCAAACTGGCGATGAGCGCCATCGTTCTGGCGTCGCTTGCCGCTTGCGGCGACGATGACAATGACGACGAAGGCAATCCCAATCCACCCGATCCGGCGCTGGGCGTTGTGATCGGTGGAAACGTTTCGGGACTGGGTTCGGGTAAGTCTGTAGTGCTTCAAAACAACGGCGGCAGTGACTTGCGCGCGCTTCAGAACGGCAAGTTCGCGTTCAACAACGTCGTCGCGCAGGGTAGCCAGTATTCGGTCACCGTTTCTGCGCAGCCCGATGGACAGAATTGCAAGGTCACCAATGGCTCGGGCACGGCTCAGGGGGATGTGAGCAATGTGGCTGTGGAGTGCACTGACACCAATGCACCGGTAGATCCCGGCACGGGTGGCGGTGAGACGGCAAGCTGCATGGACAACCCCAACTTCCGTGGCGCGGGCAATACATGGTCGATCACGACCAAGGGACGCGTGGAGACCAACAAGGCGATGGGGCTCGTCACATACCGTGGGGTTAGTGCGCATCAAACGCATGCGGTCGACACCATCGGACTTGAGTGGGACTCGTACACCAATTTGATTGGTGGCAAGTTTGTTCAATATGGTTCGCAAATGCTGAAGTCCGCCCCCAACGAATCGTACTTTTCGCCGGCATTGGAAGTGCCGATTTCGCTTCCGCTCAATCAGACCTACACGCAAACGGTGGATGTAGTCACGGTACAGCCGGGAGCTGCCCCGGTTGCGGTCAAAACGACGTTGACGTACACGTATCGCGGACGGGAAACCATCACCACGCCGCTGGGCACGATCGAGACCTGCAAGCTCGAATTGACGGGTGAAAGCACGCTTTCTTCGTTGATCAAGTGGACCCAATGGCTGGGTGCCAGCGGTAAATACGCCGGGTTCCATATCAGGACACAGAGTCCGAGTGAAACTACGGAACCAGACAAGATCGAAATGAGCTGGAACTGATCCAGTAAGCACGGTGGCCCCGCATGTGTCAAAAAGACACGGCGGGGCTTTCTTCTTTGTGAAACGGAACAGTTCGCGAGTCGCGGCCATCCCTCGTCCGAGTGGCGCCGCGCAAGATGCGCCCCATGGGGGTGAGATGCAGCAGCATGCGGTCGATTCTATGAAATGATTTGAATTCAAATCATTTGTATAAAACTGACTGCCTGGACATCAGGGATGTCGCTGGCCTCCGGCCCTCAAAGCCTCTTCAGCCAAAGACGTCGGCGCGCTGCACGATGCGGCGTGCCGCGTCCGCGCTCACGTTTGCTCCCATGGTTCCAAAGTGCGATCCCCAGTCGCTGCCAGCGGCGGCGCAGCGCGTGTTGAAGAAGGCGGTGGTCACTTCCGCGGTACTGTGTTGCAGCAACTCGGCGCCCTGGATCGTGCGGGCGATGGCTTCGGTCATCGGGCGCGCCAGGTATTCGTCTGCGAGCGCTGCGTCGATGAGCCGCCCCGTGTGGGTCACAAGTCGGTCGAAACGTGCATCCTGACCTGCGAGCTTCTGCCACTCTGCGAGCAGCGCGTCGCGGGTTTCGGGCGTGCGCTGCATCGCGCGGCGCACGTCCATGCACATCATGTTGGCAGTGCCTTCCCACACGCTGTTGAGCGGCGCTTCACGGTACAGGCGCGCCATCGGATTCTCTTCGATGAAACCATTGCCGCCATGGCATTGCAATGCTTCATTGGCGATGGCAGGCGCGCGCGAGCAGTTGAAGAATTTGGCCGCGGGCGTCGCCACGCGAGCGAGCAGCCGTTCGTGCTCGTCCCCGCGATCCATTCCGTCGGTTGCCTTGGCCACGCGCAACGCAAACAGCGTGGCGGCCTCGACCTCGACCGCCATGTCGGCCAGCACATTGAGCATCATCGGGCGCTCGGCAATCGAGGTACCGAACGCACTGCGCGTGGTGGTGTGCTGCAGCGCGAGTGTGAGCGCCTGACGCATGAGCCCGGCGGAGCCGACCGCGAAGTCCAGGCGCGTGAGGTGAGCGTGCGACAGAATCTCGCGAATGCCGTGGCCTTCTTCGCCGACGCGGATCGCGAGCGTGCCGGCGTATTCAACCTCGCTCGAAGCGTTCGAGCGATTGCCGGCCTTGTCTTTCAGACGCTGCACGAAAAAGCGGTTGAACGAGCCGTCGGGCAGCGTGCGCGGCAGGAAGAAGCAGGTCACGCCGCCGTTCACCTTGCCGAGTGTGAAGAAACCGTCGGACTGCGGCACGGAGCAGAACCACTTGTGGCCGGTGAGTTCATACCAGTGGGCGACTGCGCCGTGGTAGTCGCCGGTGTGCGAGAAGCGCGCCGTGGTCTGCGTCTCGCGCAGATCGGAGCCGCCCTGCTTTTCGGTCATCGCGTAGCCGATCACCACGGACGGCTTGTCGCCTACTTCGCGGCGGCTGAATTCGTATTGCGTACCCCTTGATTTTTCGGCCCAGATCGCGAGCGCGGGCTCTGCCGAAAATCCCGCATACGACGCATAGGCCATGCCGGTGGGCAGGCCGTTCCCTGCTCGACCTGATTCCACAGATACGAGAGCACCGCGCGGGCGTAGTGACCGTTGGGTTCATGGGTGCGCCACGTGAGGTTGGGAACCTCATGCTTCCATGCGAGCGCCATCAGCTCGTGCCACGCGGGATGGAAGTCCACCCAGTCCACGCGGTGGCCGAATCGATCATGGGTCTTGAGTTCAGGGTGGTGCTTGTTGGCAAGACGCGCGAGCTCCTGCACGTTCGCATCACCCGCCACCGCGCCGAGCGCATCGCAGCGCGCTGCGGCCCAGGGCGCTTCGCGCTCGATGGCAGCGGTCAGCACGGCGTCGCCGGAAAACGCATTGAAGCCATTGGCGGGTTGTGCCTGATTGCGTACCTCGTGCGTCTGGTAACGGTTGGCCGGCTCGGCGAGGGCGGCGCTTGAAAGGGGCTGGTTCATGCTGTCTGTCTCCTTTGCGGTTGTAGGGGAGGGGCTTAACGTGAAGGGCTCGCAGCGACGCTGGTGCATGCGAGCGCTGCGATCTGATCGGCCAGCGCGGCGATCTCCAGGCGCTGGTCGGCTTCATTCAATTGCGAGGTGCTGATGAGCGGCGATAGCGGGCCGATCAGGCCCTCCATGAAGCCACCGACGATGACGGTGGCGGCGATGTCGGCGCGCACGTCGCGGCGCATGCTCGCATTGGACTGGCCTTGCGCGATGACCGAACGGATCACCTCGCTGATCGCGGCGCGGTATTCAAGGCGCACCTCGTCGATGGCCTTGTCGCAGGGCTCGGCGATCAGGGCATAGGCCAGGCGCGGATTGCGCATGGCGCGCAGCACGAAGGTGGTGACCATCGAATGCAGCCGTTCGTGGGCCGTGCCCTGCGATGCCGCGATGTCGGCGAGCACATCCACCTCCCGTTGCGAAACACGCGAGAGCACTTGCGCAAACAGTTCGGCCTTGGAGGGAAAGTAACGATAGACCGTGCCCGTGGCGATACCCGCCGTGGTGGCGACGTTGGCGATCTGGGCTTCCTGCCAGCCGCCTTCGCTGACCAGCGCACGGGCAGCCAGGAGGATGCGGGTTCGGTTGTCCTGCAAGCGGGCTTCGACAGCCGGAGTTTGACGGTAGGCCATGAAAGAATGAATGTTGATTCACGTTATTATGAATCATAGTTCATTCTTTGGAATTCATGTCGATTTTTTCACTGACTGCGCCGTGCCATCCACAGGCTAAGTCGTCAGGCTGGCGAGGCGGCATAAAAAAACGCCGCGAGTTCTCGCGGCGTTTCGGGGAAGGCGGAACGGCTTACTTGCGTTTGCCTGCAGCGTTGGCCGCAGCCAGTGCCGTCATGTTGACCACGCGGCGCACGGTGGCGGAAGGGGTCAGCACGTCGGCTGCTCCGCCGCCGCCGAGCAGGATCGGGCCGATGGTCGTGCCGTGGCCGCCGGTCTGCTTGAGCACGTTGAACAGGATGTTCGCGGCGTCCAGGTTCGGGCAGATCAACACGTTGGCAGATCCCGTCAGGCTGGCGTCCAGCAGCGATCTGTGGCGCACGCTCTCGGACAGCGCGGCATCGCCATGCATTTCGCCGTCGCACTCGATGTGCGGAGCCATCTTGCTGAACAGGTCACGTGCCTTGCGCATCTTGAGTGCGGATGGGCGCGTGGACGAGCCGTAGCTGGAGTGCGATAGGAACGCCACCTTGGGCGGAAGGCCGAAGCGCTGCACTTCCTCTGCGGCCATCAGCGCGATCGATGCAAGCTGCTCCGCCGTGGGATCTTCGTTGATGTAGGTATCGGCGATGAAGAGGGTGCCGGTATCCAGCATCACGGCGTTCACGGTGGCGAGCTGGCTTGCGCCCTCGTTCAGACCGAGAATGTCACGCACATGGCCCAGGTGCGCGTCGAACTTGCCGACCAGACCGCAGAGCATGGCGTCGGCGTCGCCCAAATACACCATCAGCGCGGCAATGATGGTGTTGGAGCGGCGCACGGCCGCCTTGGCCGCCTCGGGCGTGACGCCGTCGCGCCCCATGAGCTTGTGGTAGGCCTCCCAGTATTGGCGAAAGCGCGGATCGTCTTCCGGATTGCAGATCTCGACATCCTTGCCAAGTTGAATGCGCAGACCGGCTTTGTCGATGCGCGCCTGAATGACGGCCGGGCGGCCAATCAGGATCGGCTTGGCGAGGCCGTCGTCGATGGCGACCTGCACGGCGCGCAGCACGCGCTCGTCCTCGCCTTCGGCATAGGCCACGCGCTGCACGCTGGCCTTGGCTGCGGCAAACACCGGGCGCATGAACATGCTGGTCTGGTAGACAAAGCGCGTCAGGCTCTCGCGATAGGCTTCGATGTCGGCGATGGGGCGCGTTGCCACGCCGGATTCTTCCGCCGCCTTGGCGACCGCCGGGGCGATGCGCAGGATCAGGCGCGTGTCGAAGGGCGTGGGAATCAGGTAGTCGGGCCGAAGCTCAGCTCCTTGCCCTGGTAGGCCGCAGCCACTTCGTAGCTCACGTCGGCCTTGGCGAGCGCGGCGATCTCGCGCACGCAGGCGAGCTTCATGGCTTCGGTGATCTTGGTTGCGCCGCAATCGAGCGCGCCACGGAAGATGTACGGGAAGCACAGGACGTTGTTCACCTGGTTCGGGTAGTCCGAACGACCGGTCGCCATGATGCAGTCGGGGCGGATGGCCTTGGCGAGTTCCGGGCGGATTTCCGGCTCGGGGTTGGCGAGCGCCAGAATGATCGGCTTGTCGGCCATGGTCTTGACCATGTCGGCGCTCAGCACGCCGGGCGCCGAGCAGCCGAGGAACACATCGGCGCCGTTGACCACGTCGGCCAGCGTGCGCGCATCGGTCTTCTGCGCGTAGCGGGCCTTGGATTCGTCCATGCCACCGGCGCGACCTTCGTAGATCACGCCCTTGGAATCGACCATGTAAACGTTCTCGCGTTTGACGCCGAGGCCCACCATCACGTCCACGCAGGCGATTGCGGCCGCGCCCGCGCCTGACACCGCCACCTTGACCTTGTCGATCTGCTTGCCCACGAGCTCAAGGCCGTTGAGCAGCGCGGCGCTCGAGATGATCGCGGTGCCGTGCTGGTCGTCGTGGAACACCGGAATCTGCATGCGCTTGGAGAGTTCGCGCTCGATGTAGAAGCACTCGGGCGCCTTGATGTCTTCAAGGTTGATGCCGCCCAGGGTAGGTTCGAGCGCGGCAACGATCTCGATGATCTTGTCCGGATCACGCGCGTCGAGTTCGATGTCGAACACGTCAACGCCCGCAAACTTCTTGAACAAACAACCCTTGCCTTCCATGACCGGCTTGCCCGCCAGCGGGCCGATGTCGCCCAGGCCGAGCACCGCCGTGCCGTTGGTGATCACGCCGACGAGGTTGCCGCGCGAGGTGTACTCGGCGGCTTTGGACGGATCGGCCTGGATGTCCAGACACGGATAAGCCACGCCCGGCGAGTAGGCCAGCGACAGGTCGCGCTGGTTGGACAGCGGCTTGGTCGGGGTGACGGAAATCTTGCCCTTGGTGGGGTTGCGATGGTATTCGAGTGCGGCTTCGCGCAGTGCCGATTCTGCGGCGGACAAGTTTTGGGTCATACGATTTTCACTGCTCATCAATGTGAAGGTCCGACAGAGCTTACTTCAGCTCGCGCACGATTTCATGTGGTCGAACCCTATGGGGTGTCTACGAATGTGTGTGACGAAACAATACAAAAAGCCCCGACGCCTTACAGCGTGAGGGCTTTGCGCCAGCTTCCTTGGGTAAAGGATTCAGACATGCGGATTGGCACTTGGGGTTCAGTGCGCGTCGGCTTGCGCCGCAGCCCGCACAGCGGCCGAGGTGTCGCCGCTGGTGCCGTTGAAGAATATGTTCAATACTACCGCAGACAGCGAGGCCAGCAGAATTCCCGATTCGATCAGCGGGTGGATTGCATGCGGCATCCACTGGCGGAAATTCGGCGCCACCAGCGGGATCATTCCCACGCCGATCGACACCGCGACGATCATCGCGTTGTTGCGGTTCTTCTGAAAATCCACGTTGCTCAGGATGCGGATGCCGGTAGCTGCGACCATGCCGAACATCACCAGTCCCGCGCCGCCGAGCACCACTGTGGGCAGTGATTCGATCAGCGCCGCCATCTTCGGCAGGATGCCGAGCACGATCAGGATCACGCCGCCCGCCACGCAGACCCAGCGGCTCTTCACGCCCGTCACGGCCACGAGGCCCACGTTCTGCGAGAAGCTGGTGTAGGGAAAGGTGTTGAAGATGCCGCCCAGCAGCGTGCCCAGGCCATCGGTGCGCAGGCCGCGCGTCAGGTCGTCCTGCGTCACGGGTTTGCCCGTCATGTCCGAGAGCGCGAGGAACATGCCCACCGATTCGATCATCACCACCACCATCACCAGCGACATGGTGAGGATCAGGACCGGATCGAACACCGGCGTGGCGATTTCAAACGGCAGCACGAGGTCGAACCATGCGGCGTTCGCGACCTTGTGAAAGTCCATCAGGCCCAACGCTGCGGTGATGATGCCGCCCACGATGATGCCGGCGAGCACCGAGATGTTTGCAAGAAAGCCCTTGCCAAAGCGCGCGATCAGCAGAATGGTCACGAGCACCGCGCCCGAAATACCGACACCCGCGAGGTCGGCGTATTTGGGATTTGGAACCGTCGGCACCACGGCGAAGCCCTTGGGGATCGGTGGCAACGACGAGCCCGGAGCGCCCGCGCTGGCCTGCGCCTCGGCCAGCCATTTCAGGTGCTCCGGGTTGGGCACCGATGGTGCCGTGGGCCCGACGGGATTGCCGAAGATCCAGTTGATGCCCACGCGCATCAGGCTGATGCCGATCACCGCGATGATCGTGCCCGTCACCACCGGAGGGAAGAACCGCAGCATGCGGCTGATGAGCGGCGAGATCAGCAGCGAGACGATGCCCGCGCCGATCACCGAGCCGAAAATCAGTCCCGCACCGGCCTGCCCGCCCGTGGCCTGCGCCATCGAGATCATCGGCGCGACTGACGCAAACGTCACGCCCATCATCACCGGCAGCTTGATGCCAAACCACTGCGTGGCCCCCATGGCCTGGATCAGTGTGACCAGACCACACACGAACAGGTCGGCGGAAATCAGATGCGCCACCTGTTCGGGTGCCAGATTGAGCGCGCGGCCAACGATCAGCGGTACCGCGACCGCCCCGCGTACATGACCAGCACATGCTGCAAGCCCAGCGTGGTGAGCTTGCCGAGCGGAAGTTTCTCGTCTACGGGGTGGGCGGTAGATGACATGGGCTGCTACTCCAATCGTTGTGTGAACAGGCCCTGGTTGCAAGGATCGGGCCAGGCGCCAAGGCATCATTTTTGTGCGCAATGATTCATACAAAAAGTGTATACAAAACGATGCTGCGCAGATCTCCGAGCAAACCCTGACGCCGTTGTGCCACTAAAACAAAGCCCCAAGGCCATTTCGGACCTTGGGGCTTGGCATGTTGGCACGCTGCCGAAATCAGCAGCGTATGGGTTTCAGGTTCGTTTCAGCTTCATTTGGCGTTCGTGCACAGCGCAGCGTTGCCGCGCGCCTGCGTGGTGCCGCGCGAGCCGGATTGAGCCAGCCAGTGACTCACGCCCGTGAGCAGCAGTCCGATCACCGTCAGCGTGCCGGCTGCCCAGCTCAGCGACAGCAGGCCCATGCCGCCCGCGATGATGGCTCCACCCACCCACGCGCCGATGGCATTGCCCAGATTGAAGGCGGAAATGTTCAGGCTCGACGCCAGATTGGTGCCTGCCGAGCCAGCCGATTGCAGCACCTGCATCTGCATCGGAGCCACCGTCATGAACGCGGCGATGCCCAGCAGCAGCACGTAGGTCATCGCGATCCAGGGGCTGCCAAAGGTCCAGCGACCCGCGATCAGCGCGACCAGCAGTGCGGCGAGCGTGATGAACAGCGCGCGCATCGCACCGCTGCGGTCGGCGAGCTTGCCGCCGAGGTAGTTGCCGATGGCCAGACCCGCGCCAAACACCAGCAGCGTGATCGCAACGAGCTGATTGCTCATGTGCGTGACCTGCGTGAGCAGCGGCTCGATATAGGTATAGAGCGCAAACACCCCGGCAAAGCCGAACACCGTGATGCCCAGACCCAGCCAGACCTGCGCGTTGCCGAGCACGGCCAGTTCCTGCCTGAGCGATGCGGGTGCGGGCATGGCGAGTTGGCGCGGCACATAGAGCCACAAGATCATGAACGCTGCGACCCCGACCAGCGCCACGGCGGCAAAGGACATGCGCCAGCCGAAATGCTGGCCGATCCAGGCGCCCGCAGGCACGCCGAGCAGCGTCGCGAGCGTCAGGCCCGAAAACATCAGCGCGATGGCCGAGGCTTTTTTCTCCGGTGACACGAGCCCGGTCGCAACCACCGCGCCGACGCCAAAGAACGTGCCGTGCGTGAGCGAGGTGAGCACACGCGCAGCCATCAGCCAGCCGTAGCTCGGCGCGAAGACCGCCGCCACATTGCCCGCGATGAAGATGAGCATCAACGCCAGCAACAGCCGCTTGCGTGGCCAGTCGCGCGTGCCGAGCGTGAGCACCGGCGCACCGATGGCCACGCCGATGGCGTAGCCCGAGATCAGCGTGCCCGCTGTGGGGATGCTGATATGCAGATCCTGCGCCACTTGCGTGAGCAGGCCCATGATGATGAATTCCGTCGTGCCGATGCCGAATGCACCGGCGGCCAATGCCAATAGAGAGGCGGGCATGATGAATACCGTCCTTGTGGTTGTCCGGGTGAAGGCTGCCACTGTGCACGCTTTTGCGTGCTTTGATTAGACGGAACAATGGAAACGGACTTGTGCCATGATGGAATAAATCGCCATCAGGAGTGTCATGAATCGCCCGCAATCGCCCGTTTCCGCATCGCCTGCCTTCGCGAGGCCAATCAACGCAGACGTCAATCGCTCGGGCGAGCTGGAGGTCTTCGTGCAGGTCGCGGAACTTGGCAGCTTCTCCGAGGCGGCCCGCAAGCGCGAGGTGTCGCCGTCCGCCGTCAGCAAGATCGTCGCGCGGCTCGAGGCGCGGCTGGGCGTGCAATTGCTGCAGCGTTCCACGCGCCATCTGCAACTCACGGCGGAAGGGCGCAAGCTGTTTGAAAACGGCAAGCGCGTGCTGGCCGATCTCAACGAACTCGAAACCTCGGTCACCGCGCGCAGTGTTCCGAGCGGCGTGGTGCGCATCAACGCCAGTACCTCGACCGGGCAGGTACTGCTCGTGCCGCTGCTGCCGGCGCTCATGCAGACGTTTCCCGAACTGGTGTTCGATCTGAGCTTCACCGACCATGTGGTCGATCTCATCGAAGCACGCGCCGACATCGCCATTCGCTGGGGCCGTCTGCCGTCGTCGGACAACGTGGCGCGCCTGCTCGGCCGCACGCGCCAGTTGATTGCTGGCGCACCGGCGTATCTCGAGCGCATGGGCAGACCACGCCATCCGGACGACCTTCAGCACCATGTGCGCATCGGCTGGAATTACCCGCGTGCCGTGCCGCACTGGCCGTTGTGCGATCACCGCACGCAGGAGCGTTCTCCGGTCGGCATGGGCGAGACGCTGCGCGTGAACGACGGCGAGGCCATGCGCAAGCTCGCGATCCAGGGCGCGGGGCTGGCGCGCCTGTCGCTCTATCACGCATGGGACGATCTGCAGGCCGGACGGCTACAGGCCGTGCTCGAAGACTTCAACCCCGGAGACCTCGAACCGATCCACGCGCTGTACGTCGGCAAGCCGGGCCACCTGCCGCTGCGCACCCGCGTGGTGCTGGATTATTTGAAGGAGCATGTCGATCTGCGACATGCAGAAGTCGGCCCGCCGAGGAATTTCTCGGGCGCTGACCGCCTTCAGGCCAGCAGGTCCACGAGCGAGCGTGCGATCACCTTGGTTGCGCGGCGCAGGTCTTCGAGGTTCACGCGCTCGTCGGCGCGCTTGGCGTGCGATTCAAGCACCGTGCGCGGACCCGCACCATAGATCACCCCGGGAATGCCGCGCTCCACATAGAGGCGCACGTCGGTGTACAGCGGCGTGCCGACGGCGGCAGGCTTTTCGCCAAACACCGCTTCGCCATGCGCCTGGATCGCATCGACCAGCGGCTTGTTGCCTGCAAGCGGCGTCATGGCGTTGGCGAGCAACAGCCGCTTGATGTCGATCCGCACCGCGTCTTCGCCCGCGAAGCCATGCTCCTTGTTGAAGGCCGCAATGGCATCGGTCATCACCTTGCGGATCGTGGCTTCGACCTCGGCCGGGTTTTCCTCGGGGATCATGCGGCGGTCCACCTTCAGCACCACCTTGCCGGGGATGACGTTGGTGTTGGTGCCGCCCTGGATCTGGCCGACGTTCACATACGGGTGTTTGATTCCGGTGACCTGGGACGTCACCTGCCGGTATTTCACGTTCTCGCCATACAGCGCGTTGAGCACGGCGGTAGCGGCCTGCAAGGCATCGACGCCGGTGTGCGGCACGGCGGCGTGCGCCATCTTGCCGTGGATCGTGACTTCCATCTGCAGGCAACCGTTGTGCGCGGTCACCACCTCGTAGCTGAAACCCGCGGCGATCATCAGGTCGGGTCGGGTCAGGCCCTTGTCGAGCAACCATCCGGGGCCGAGCAGGCCGCCGAATTCCTCGTCGTAGGTGAAGTGCAGTTCGACGCTGCCCCGGCTGGGCCTTGCAACGGCTTCGAGCGCGCGCACGGCGAATGTGAAGGACGAAAAATCGCTCTTGCTCACGGCGGTGGCGCGGCCAAACATGTTGCCGTTATCGATCTCCGCGCCATAGGGGTCATGCACCCAGCCTTCGCCCGGTGGCACGACGTCGCCGTGCGCATTGAGCGCGATGGTCCTGCCGCCATCGCCATACGGGCGTCGCACGATCAGATTGGTGATGGACTGCATGCCGTAGTCCTTTACCTCGTGCTCGGGAACCACGTGCTTTTCGGCCTCGAAGCCAAACGGCTTGATCAGTTCCGCCGTGCGTTCGGCGTGTGGTGCATTGTTGCCCGGAGGCGTATCGGTCGGTAGCTGCACGAGGGCCTGAAGAAAGCGCACCTGTTCGTCGAAATGCTGGTCGATCCACGCATCGAGCGCAGCATAGGTGGCTTGGCGATCCTGATTCATGGGCGTTCCTTTGCGTGTCTGTGTTCGTGTGGGGTTGTTGGGAGCAGGGCGGCCGCAGCCTTCAGGCGTGTTCGCGCGCGAGCTGCTCAAGCAGATGGCTGAACGCATCCACAGCGAGTTGCATGTCGTCCGACGTGGTCGATTCGAGCGGGTTGTGGCTGATCCCGGAATTCAGGCCGCGCACGAACAGCATTGCCTGCGGCAGGATTTCGTGGATCTTCATCGCGTCGTGCCCGGCGCCGCTGGGCATGCGGAACAACGGCAGGCCGAGCGCATCCACCGCGTTTTCCCAGCGCCTTTGCCATTCGGGCGCGCTGGGCGCGGCGCTGGCACTCATGGCGAGTTCGGCCTTGTAGTGCAGGCCACGGCGCCTGGCGATTTCATCGAGCCTGGCGAGGATGTCGGCCACCAGCGCATCACGCTGCGCATTGGTGGGCGCGCGCATGTCGAGACTGAACAGGCAGCGGCCAGGTACGACGTTGATCGAACCATTGGGCACGTTGAGCTGGCCGATGGTAGCCACGCTGTCGCCATCCTGCGCGGCGCGTTGCTCCACATACAGCGCCAGTTCGGCCACGCCGACGGCGGCATCGCGGCGGCGGTTCATGGGCGTGGTGCCCGCATGGCTTGCCATGCCGGTCATCTCGCAGACGTAGCGCTGGCCGCCGTTGATCGACGTGACCACGCCGAGCGGAATATCGAGTTCGTTCAGCACCGGCCCCTGCTCGATATGCACTTCGACGAAGCCGAGATAGTCGGCGGCATTGCGCTTGAGTCTGGGAATGTCGTCGATGCACAGGCCCGCATGCTGCATGGCCTCACGCAGCGTGATGCCATCGGCATCCTTCTGGTCGAGCCACTCGTTCCTGAAATCGCCGATCAACGCGCCGGAGCCGAGGAAGGTGGCCTTGTAGCGCTGGCCTTCCTCTTCCGCAAACGCCACGACCTCCATGCCGAAGGGCAGACGCCGATTCTCGCGATGCAATTCGCGCACGCAGGCCATCGGCACGAAGATGCCGAGGCGCCCGTCATATTTACCGCCGTTGCGCACGGTGTCGTAGTGGCTCCCGGTGATCAAATATCTGGCGTTGTCGTGCGCGCCCTTGTAGCGGCCAACGACGTTGCCGACGGCATCGATTTCCACTTCATCGAAACCGCAGTCGCGCATCCAGTGGCTGATGCGCTGGGCGCAGGCGCGATGCGCGTCGGTCAAGTAGGTGACCGTGAGCTGTCCAAGTTCCTCGTAGCCCGGGTCGGTGTGCTGCGAGAGGCGCTCCTGCCAGTCCCAGACGTCGTTGCCGAGCGTGGGCTCGACGCCGAACTTGTCGTTCAGGCGGATTTCCGCGATGCGGTGGATGTTGCGTAGCGCTTCGGCGCGCTCGAAGTCCGGATGGTTCTCGAGTCGGCGCGCGAACGTGTCGATGATTTCCTGCTTGGACAGGCCGGTTCCGCGCGCACCGCGCACCGCCAGAATGAACGGGTGGCCAAAGCGCGCGTTGTAGTCGGCATTGAGCTGCTGAATGCGCGCGAACTCCTCGGGCGTGCATTGGGTGAGACCGGCCTTGCTTTGCTCATGCGTCGACTCCGCCGTCAGCGACTTCGAGACCATGGCCTTGCCCGCGAGTTCGGGGTGAGCGCGAATCAGGTCGAGTTGCGCCTGCGCGCTGGCCGTGTTCACGACCGTTGCCATCGCATGCTTGAGGTGCGCGAGCGATTTGAACGGGCGCTCGCTCATCGCCTGCGCGGCGATCCACGGCGAGTGTTCGTAGATGCCGTCGAGCAGTTGCGTGGCCTCGGCCACGTCGGCGCTGTGGAGCTGGGCTAGGGTCAGGGTCATGGCGTGGCTTCCTGTTCGGTCGGCGGTTGCTCAGAGTTGCGGCGCGGGAAAGCGTCCGGCCCAGTGGCGCGCGATGTCGATGCGCCGCGCGATCCAGACCTTGTCGTGCTGCTGGACATGGTCCAGGAAGCGCTGCAGCGCGGTGATGCGGCCAGGGCGACCGAGCAGCCGGCAATGCATGCCGATGCTCATCATCTTCGGTGCGTTGTCGCCGGCTGGATCGCCTTCGGCGTAGAGCGTGTCGAACGTGTCCTTCATGTACTGAAAGAACGGATCGGCGTGCGAGTACCCCTGTGGCAGCGCGAAGCGCATGTCGTTCACGTCGAGCGTATAGGGCACGATCAGTTGCTGGTGTTTGCCGCCATCGGTTTTCTGCACGGTCATCCAGAACGGCAGATCGTCGCCGTAGTAGTCGCTGTCGTACTGAAAACGGCCATCGTCGGCCACGAGGCGGCGCGTGTTGGGACTGTCGCGGCCCGTGTACCAGCCGAGACCATGGTCGCCGTTGCTGCCGTAGAGTTCGGCGAAGATTTCCATGCACTGCGCCATGTGCGCGCGTTCGATCTCGGCGGGAACGCCCTGGTAGTGAATCCACTTCAAGCCATGGCAGGCAACCTCGTGCCCCAGTTCATCGAACGCCTGCGCAACCTCACGGTGCTTTTGCAGCGCGGTTGCGACGCCGAACACGGTGAGCGGCAGGCCACGCTTTTCAAACTCACGAAGAATCCGCCACACGCCCGCGCGCGAGCCGTATTCGTAGATGCCCTCCATGCTCATGTGGCGCTCGGGATAGGCGGCCGGATTGAACATCTCCGACAGAAACTGCTCGCTCGCCGGATCGCCATGCAGCACGCAGTTTTCGCCGCCTTCTTCGTAGTTGAGAACGAACTGCACGGCCACGCGGGCATTGCCCGGCCATTGCGGATCGGGCGTGCCGCGACCGTAGCCAATCAGGTCGCGAGGGTAGGGGCGCTGGCGTCGTAGGTCATGGTGCGGATGAGGTCAGTTCGTCACGGCGGAAAGAGCCATCGACAGATCGCTGGTCGGCAGATCGCGGTCGAAGATCAGTCCTTCTTCCACATGCCGCAGGTGTTCCTGCATCAGGCGCACGGCGGTGTTGGCATCCTTGTCGGCGAGCGCGGCGACGATGGCCTCGTGCTCTTCGTGCGAGTGTTCGGCGGCGGTGGTGCTCTGATACATCAGCGTGATGAGCGCGCAGCGCGAGATCAGATCGCCAAGCATTTGCGCGAGCACCGCATTGCCCATGAGTTCGGCCATGACGACGTGAAAATCCCCGAGCAGTTCGGTGCGCTGTCCCACGTCATTGCGCTCCATGGCCTTCTTTTCTGCGGTGATGTGGGCCTTGAGCGCCTTGATCTGCGCGGGCCTGCATTGCTTTGCAAAATCACGCGTCATCGCGGATTCGAGCATCAGCCGCACCGCAAACACCTGCTTGGCCTCATCGACCGAAGGCGTGGCGACAAAGGCGCCGCGCGCGGGCTCCAGCGTCACGAGGCGGTTCTGCGAAAGCTGGAACAGCGCCTGCCGCACCAGCGTGCGCGAGACGCCGAAGTGGTCGGCAAGTTTCTGCTCGCCCAGCTTGGTGCCGGGCAGCAGCCGGTGCTCGACGATGGCGCGCGTGAGCGCATCGGCAATGGTGCTGGTGGAGGACGTTTCCATCTCGATATCTTCCTCTCGGGTTTACAAAAATTGTATACACTTTTGGTCGACAGAGATATAGTCGAATCCACCCGACGTTTAAGGAGTTATCCCAATGGGCCTTAGCACTCACGTTCTCGACACCATGAATGGCCGTCCGGCTGCGGCATGGCGGTGGAACTCTTCAGCACCGAGGGCGACAAGGCGACGCTGCTCAAGAGCCTGACGCTCAACCATGATGGACGCACCGATGCGCCCCTGTTCGATAACGCCTCGTTGAAGGTGGGAACGTATCGGCTGACGTTCGATGTGGCGGCCTATTTTCGGTCCCTCGATGTGGCGTTGCCCGAGCCCAATTTTCTGAACAAGGTGAGTCTGGATTTTGGGGTGGCGCGGCAGGATCAGCATTACCACGTGCCGTTGCTGGTGAGTCCCTGGAGTTATTCGACGTATCGGGGGTCTTGAAGACCGGGTTTTCTTCGCTCGTGCCTGTCTATAGCTGGCCTTCGGTCAGCGTATCGAGCTGGAACTTGCCGGATTTGTCCCATAGCCAGGTGTCGGTGTAGACCACGCCGTCCATGTTCGCGGGAACGGGGTAGGGAGCTGCGGCGCGGACTGTGCGCTCGATTTCCTGGATCACTTCGGGCGCGTGGTTGGGGGCGCGCATCCAGCTCAGGCTGCGGACTTCGCCGTTTTTGTCGATGCTCACCTGCAGCACGCCGATGGCATAGAGCAGCGGTTGCAGCTTGCCCTTGTAGATGCGCGCGGCATTTTTTGAATAGATGTGGCGGGCGGCGTCCCGTCGGTAGGCGCGCGGCGTGGTGGCTTGCGAGGCATTATCCGGTACCGGCTTGGGTTTTGGCGCGGGTTTGGGAGCGGGTTTCCTGGGCGCGGGCTTGGGGATCGGCTTGGGGGCGGAGGCCTGCTGCTCGGGCGGCACGACGATGGGCGGCGACTCGGGCGACGATGCGGGTGGCGTGATCGGCGGCAGGATCTCCGGGCCGGGAGGTGCGGGCTGCGTGGGCGTGGGTGTTGCAGGTGGCCGCGGCTTGGGGTGGCGCGTTTCCACATAGCCGATCAGCAGTGCCACGCCCAATGCCGCGAGCAGCACGAAAAGCCAGGCGAAGCGTTGATTGCGCGCGGCGCGTGCAGCGCGGGCATGGGGTGGCTGGATGACAGGCATTTTGTTTGTATAAATACGGACAGTCGGTTTGTTCTATCAGCCCGCTTTTTTTGATTATCCGGAATTACGGAGATTTTTGTTCGTGCCCGTAGCACTTCAACGCCTGTTGCAGCATTTGCAAACAGCCCCAGCCTGTCTCGTGACCGTCGAATCCACGCAGGGCTCCGCGCCGCGCGAGGCCGGAGCGTGGATGGCGGTGTGCGGGCCTCTGGTGCTGGGCACGATTGGCGGCGGGCATCTGGAACTGGAGGCGATTGCGCTGGCTCGCAACCTGCTGGCCACTGGGTTTGCGGCTGGCGAAACCGGTTTTGTCAGGCGCTGGGCGCTTGGCCCGAGTCTGGGGCAATGCTGCGGTGGCGTGGTGCATCTGCGTTTTGAACGGGTGAGCGCCGAGCACGGCGCGGCGCTGCAGCGGCGGCTTCAGCCGGATCTGCATTCGCTCGCGCTGTTCGGCGGCGGCCACGTCGGCAATGCGTTGGTGAACGTAGTGGCCAGGCTGCCGTTTGCGGTTCACTGGATCGACAGTCGCGACAGCGTGTTCCCGGAACTGCTGCCGCCGCGCGTGCGCTGCGAACATTCCGATCCGGTCGAGGCCGCCGTGCGCGATCTGCCTGCGGGCACACGTGTGCTGATCATGAGCTTCAGCCACGCGGAGGATCTGAACATCGTTGCCGCCTGCCTCAGGCGCCAGCGAGAGCAGGGCGATCTGCCCTTTGTCGGGCTGATCGGCAGCGCCACCAAGCGAGCGGTGTTCGAGAGCCGCCTGCGTCAGCGCGGCTTCGGCGATGCCGAGATTGCGCACCTCACCTGTCCGATTGGTGTGCCCGGCATTTCGGGCAAGGAACCCGAGGTGATTGCCGTCGCCGTGGCGGCGCAGTTGTTGCAATCGATCTACATGGCATGAAAGGGGCAACGGAGATTTGCTGGCAAGGGTATGTCCTAGGTCAGCGTTTCCAGTGGTTGCTTAGTTTTTGTATACACTTTCCGTCAACAAAATCGGTCGCAGCGGTGCCCAGGTCCATCCGGAACCAAGGTGCGCGGCCAGATGACTGCTCAGAGCGCCCGCAGTGGTGAGCAGGAAAAAAGCAATGTCGCCCCCGATATTGCCCAACGGCGACCACCCGCGTCGCCAGGATTGAGAGCTATGGAAAGCTACTTTCTCGACTGGGCCAACCTGCTGCTGCGCTGGCTTCACGTCATCACCGCCATTGCCTGGGTCGGCTCCTCGTTCTATTTCGTCTTTCTGGACAGCAGCCTCACGCCGCCGGTCGATGAAGACCTCAAGCGCGACGGCGTTTCCGGCGAACTCTGGGCCGTGCACGGCGGCGGCTTCTATCACCCGGTGAAGTTCAACGTCTCGCCGCCCAGGCTGCCCGATCACCTGCACTGGTTCTACTGGGAGAGCTACACGACCTGGCTTTCGGGCTTTGCGTTGCTCACCGTGTCCTATCTGTGGAATGCCAGGATCTATCTCGTCAACCCGGCCAGCCCGGACCCGATGTCGACGAGCATGGCGATCATGTCCGCGCTCGCGTTTCTCGTGGTGTTCTGGCTGCTCTATGACGGCATCTGCCGCGTGTTCGGCCAAGGCAAAAAGGGCGACGCGGTGGTGGGCGCGCTGGTGCTCGTGCTGGTGTGCATTGCGTCGTTCCTCGCCTGCCACATCTTCCCGGGCCAGGCCGCGTTTTTGCTGATGGGCGCGATGCTTGCCACCTCGATGAGCGCCAATGTGTTCTTCTGGATCATCCCCGGCCAGCGCAAGGTGGTTGCGGCACTGCGCGCCGGCGGGCCGGTCGATCCGGTTCACGGCAAGCGCGCCAAGCAGCGCTCGGTGCACAACACCTATTTCACGCTGCCGGTGCTGTTCGCGATGCTGTCGAATCACTACGGCTGGCTCTACAACCACGCGCAGAACTGGCTGGTGCTGATCCTCATGATGTTCGCGGGTGCCGCGATCCGCCAGTTCTTCGTGCTGCGCCACGGCTTCAAGCTGGGACGCAATGGCCATCCCTGGCCCTATGCGTTGGTCGGCGTGCTGGTGATCATCGGCGTTGCCGCGTGGCTCAAGCCCGCAGCGCCTGCTCGCGTCGCCAGCGCGGCCACTGCGCCTGCGGCTCCCAGTGTTCCGGGCTACAACGAAATCCACGCCGTGATGGAGAAGGCCTGCATGGTCTGCCACAGCGCCAAGACCATCGCGCAGAAGAACGTGATGCTGGATACGCCCGACGAGGTCAAAAGCCATGCGCAGCAGATCTACACCCAGGTCGTTCAGCTCAAGAAGATGCCGTTCGGCAATCCCGCTGGCCTGACCGATGCCGAGCGCGACATGTTCAAGCGCTGGTACGAAGGCGGAGCGCCGACTGCGCCCTGAGTCAGTGCCTGCGCTTAGAATTGGCGCCCCAGACCCGGAAAGGCTGCTGTCCCGCAGCCTTTCCTTTTTATATTTCATCGGCGTGCCGCCCATTCGGCATTGCCCGGGACCATGTAGAGGAACACCATGTACAAAAACCTCGCTGCCGCGCTCGCGGCCGCCTGTTTTTCATTTTTATCTCCCATTTCCGCAGTTCATGCCGAGTCGCCCGCGAAAATCGCGCCGCCGGTGAAGGCCGCGTTTGTCTATGTCTCGCCCATCGCCGACGCGGGCTGGACGCACCAGCACGAGGCCGGGCGAAAGGAAATGATGGCGCTGCTCGGCGACAAGGCGGTGCAATCCACCTTTGTCGAAAACGTGGCCGAAGGCCCGGACTCGGAGCGCGTGATCCGCGACCTGGCGGCGTCGGGCAACGACATCATCTTCACGCCGAGTTTTGGCTACATGGAGCCGACGATGCGCGTCGCCAAGGAGTTTCCGAACGTCCGGTTTGAATCCATTACCGGCTACAAGCGCGCCGACAACGTGAGCACCGCGAATGCCCGCTACTACGAGGGCCGCTACCTCTCGGGCGTGCTCGCGGGCCGCATGAGCCGCACCGGCGTGGCCGGTTTCGTCGCTGGCTTTCCGATTCCCGAGGTCATGCAGGGCATCAACGCTTTTGCACTCGGAATGCGCTCGGTCAATCCGAAGGCGGTCGTGAAGGTGGTCTGGCTCGACGTCTGGTTCGACCCACCCCGGGAACGCGAAGCCGCGATGGCGCTGTTCAACGAGGGTGTTGACGTCGTGGCCTTTCAGGTCGCGTCGACAGCCATCATGGCCGCTGCGCAGGAACGCGGCAAATATGCAATCGGCTTTCATTCCAACATGCAGCACGTGGGTCCGGACGCGCAACTGGTCGCCGTCACGCATCAATGGGGCAACTACTACGCTGACCGCGTGAAGGCCGTCGCCACCGGCACCTGGAAAAGCCAGAACACCTGGGCCGGCGTGCGTGAGGGAATGATTCGCCTCGACGGCTTCAACGCCAGGATCCCCAGCGCAGTGCGCGAGGAACTCAAGAGCCTCGAAAAGGACATGGTCGCCGGAAAACTGCAACCCTTCCGCGCCGCCAAGGCCCCCATCCGCGACAACCAGGGCACCATCCGGATCGCCGCAGGCCGGGCACTGAGCGACGAAGAAATCCTCAAGATGGACTGGCTGGCGGAAGGCGTTCAGCCCCGGAAAAAATAGCAAGCGGGAGTCCATATGATATGGAGATGAAAACGCTGCGCACATACCCATGTCCCTCACGCCGCGCATAGAGAAATAAACTCCAAAAATGCCCCTCTACCGCTCCGCACTCCTGCGCTTCACTCCATCGGACGAGGCGCTCTACGAACAGGATGGCCTGCTCGCCACCGCGCCCGATGCCGCGGGCGTGCAGCGCGTCGTCGCGGCAGGCAGTTGGAGCGCGCTGAGTCCGCAATACGTGGGCGATAAAAATGCGACGAAGCTGGCCGAGGACGTCACACATCTTCCGGGCCGCATCATCGCCCCAGGTTTTGTCGATCTGCACATCCATTACCCGCAGACCGATGTGATCGGCTCGCCCGCCGATGGCCTGCTGCCCTGGCTGGAGAACTACACCTTTCCGCATGAGTCGCGTTTTTCCGATCCGGCCTATGCGGCAGAGGTGGCGAGGTTCTTTCTCGATGAGCTGCTACGCAATGGCGTGACCACGGCGGTCACGTTCTGTACCTCGCATCCGGGCTCGGTGGACGCGCTGATGGCCGAGGCCGAGACGCGCCGCATGCGCATCATCGCGGGCAAGGTTCTGCAGGATCGCCATTCGCCCGATGGCGTGCGCGACGCCACCGGACCATCGCTGATCGACACCGAAACGCTGATCCGCCGATGGCATGGCAAGCACCGTCTTGGCTATGCGATCACACCGCGTTTCGCTCCAACGAGCAGCGAGGCGCAACTGCGCGGCGCGGGCGAGCTTGCGGCGCAGTACGGCGATGTGTGGATCCAGTCGCACGTGGCGGAAAACCACGACGAGATTCGCTGGGTGCGCGAGCTGTTTCCTGCCGCGCGCAGCTATCTGTCGGTGTATGACGAGTTCGGCCTGATGCGCGAGCGCTCGGTCTACGCGCACTGCATTCACTTCGACGACCAAGACCGCGCGCTGATGCGTGAACGCGGTGCCGTGGCGGCGGTGTGTCCGACGAGCAATCTGTTTCTGTCGAGTGGATATTTCGATTTCGCAAAGGCCGATGCCGCAGGTTTTGGCTACGGACTGGCGAGCGATGTGGGCGGTGGCACGAGCTTCAGCCCGTTTCACACCATGCTGGCGGCGTACTACGTGGGCCGCGAAGGGCATGCCAAGAGGGGCCAGTCGCTCGATCCGCAGACACTGTGGTGGCGGCACACGGCGGGCGCGGCGCGTGCCGCCGGACTCGATGGCGTGATCGGCAATCTGCAGCCCGGCTGCGAGGCCGACTTCGTGGTGCTCGATCCGCAGGCCACCGCGCTGCTCGCGCGCCGCACCTCTCAGGCACGCAATCTGGACGAACTGCTGTTCGCGATGATCGTGCTCGGTGATGATCGACTGATCGAGCGCACGGTGATCGCGTGATGCCCGGGGCGTGAAGGTTTGCGGTCAGAATAGCGGTCTGCAAGGCGCACCACCACACGGGGTGTGCAAAGCTATATTTTTGATAGTGTCGTGGGGCGCTCGGTCGCCGCCACATGAAAGTGCAAGGAGTGACTGGGATGTCGATCAAGAGCGATAAGTGGATCCGCCGCATGGCCGAGGCTGAGGGCATGATCGAACCGTTCGAGCCGGGGCAGGTTCGCCAGGCCGATGGACGCAAGATCATCAGCTACGGCACCAGCAGCTACGGCTACGACATCCGCTGCGCGCCTGAATTCAAGGTGTTCACCAATATCCACAGCACGGTGGTCGATCCCAAGAATTTCGACGAGAAGAGCTTTGTGGATTTCCATGGCGATTCCTGCATCATCCCGCCCAACAGCTTCGCGCTTGCCCGTACGGTCGAGTATTTCCGCATTCCCCGCAACGTGCTGACGATCTGCCTGGGCAAGAGCACTTACGCGCGCTGTGGAATCATCGTCAACGTGACGCCGTTCGAGCCCGAATGGGAAGGCTACGTGACGCTGGAGTTCAGCAACACCACACCGCTGCCCGCGCGCATCTACGCGGGCGAGGGCTGCGCGCAGGTGTTGTTTTTCGAGAGCGACGAGGTGTGCGAGGTCAGCTACAAGGACCGCGGCGGCAAATACCAGGGTCAGGTCGGCGTCACCCTGCCCAAGGCCTGAAGCCGATTCAGCCCGTAGCCCCACCGAAATTCTCCGCGGCGCGGTGAAAACGCGTGGGCGTCCTACGAGCCCGATGGGGCAAATTATTGTCAACTTCGCTATCGGCGTCTGCGTTTCGTAAGCACGATGCAGCGTTGTCCGTTGTGGGGCGACGCGACAGGCGTAACATGCGTCACCCCAGGATGGCCAGCAGGCCCAGCAGTTAATACCGGAGATAAGACAATGAAATGGGAAGGCAATCGCGAGTCCAGCAATGTGGAAGATCGCCGTGGAGAATCTGGCGGTGGCGGCGGCATGATTGGTGGCCGCTCCATCGGCATCGGCACCGTGGTGGTCGCCCTGATTGGCTGGGGCGTGTTCGGCATCAACCCGCTCACGACCATTGGCGTGCTCTCCGGTGGCGGTGAACAGCAGCAGGTGCAGCAGCAGGGGCCCGCCAAGGCGCCGCCTGCCGACGATCAGCAGGCCAAGTTCGTCCAGACCGTGCTCGGATCGACCGAGGACGTGTGGACCGCCATCTTCAAGCAGGGCGGCGCGCAATACCGCGAGCCCAAGCTGGTGCTGTTCCGGGGCGTCGTGCCCACGGCCTGCGGCACGGGCCAATCGGCCATGGGTCCGTTTTACTGCCCCGGTGACCAGAAGGTCTATCTCGACATGGGCTTCTTCGACACCATGAGCCGCCAACTGGGCGCGCCCGGTGAATTCGCCCGTGCCTACGTGATCGCTCACGAGGTCGGACACCATGTGCAGACGCTGCTCGGCACCACCGAAAAAGTGGACAACATGCGTGGCCGCGTGAGCCAGCGTGACCAGAACGCACTGTCCGTGCGCCTTGAGCTACAGGCCGACTGCTATGCCGGCATCTGGGCGAATCACTCTCAACAGGCCAAGAACTGGCTTGATCAGAGCGATATCGAGTCGGCCATCAACGCCGCTCAATCGATCGGTGACGACAAGCTCCAGCGCGAGCATACCGGCGGCGTGCGTCCCGATGCGTTCACGCATGGATCGAGCGCGCAGCGCGTGCGCTGGTTCACCACCGGTCTCAAGACCGGCAGCGTGCAGTCCTGCGATACGTTCAATACGCAGTCGCTGTGATCCGGGTCGCTTGACGATGTGTTGGATTTCGCGCCCTTTGCCAGAGAAATGGCGGGGCGCGGAACATGGAAAACCCGCAATTTCCGGCAAAGTGCGACAATAGTGGCTTAATGACACAAGCCTATTCTTCCCTCGCGCTGGCTGAACCCCTCAAGCGCGCCGTAGCCGACATGGGCTACGAGTTCATGACGCCCATTCAGGAGCAGGCCATTCCGGTCGTGCTGGCGGGCCAAGACGTGATGGGTGCCGCGCAGACCGGCACCGGCAAGACGGCGGCATTCTCGCTGCCGCTGCTGCAGCGGCTGCTCGCACATGAAAACAGTTCCGCGTCGCCTGCGCGCCACCCGGTGCGCGCTCTGGTGCTGCTGCCCACGCGCGAGCTGGCCGATCAGGTCGCCCAGCAGATTGCGATGTATGCCAAGTACACCAAGCTGCGCAGCACCGTGGTGTTTGGCGGCATGGACATGAAGCCGCAGACCCTCGAACTCAAGAAGGGCGTCGAGGTGCTGGTGGCGACGCCGGGTCGTCTGCTCGATCACATCGAGGCCAAGAACGCGGTCCTCAATCAGGTCGAATACGTGGTGCTCGACGAGGCCGACCGCATGCTCGACATCGGCTTTTTGCCCGATCTCCAGCGCATCCTGTCGTATCTGCCCAAGCAACGCACGACGCTGCTGTTCTCGGCCACGTTCTCTCCCGAAATCAAGCGGCTCGCGGGCAGCTATCTGCAAAACCCGATCACCATCGAAGTCGCGCGTCCGAACGAGACCGCCTCAACGGTCGAGCAGCGTTTCTACGCTTCGACGGACGATGACAAGCGCCGCTCCATCAAGCAGGTACTCAAGGATCGCGGCGTCAATCAGGCGTTCATCTTTGTGAACAGCAAGCTCGGTTGCGCGCGCCTCACGCGGGCGCTGGAGCGCGACGGTCTCAAGGCCGTGGCGCTGCACGGTGACAAGAGCCAGGACGAGCGCCTGAAGGCACTCGAATCGTTCAAGAGCGGCGAAGTGAATCTGCTGTGCTGCACCGACGTGGCCGCGCGCGGTCTGGACATCAAGGATGTTCCGGCGGTGTTCAACTACGACGTGCCGTTCAACGCCGAAGACTATGTGCACCGCATCGGCCGCACGGGCCGGGCTGGCGCGTCGGGACTCGCGGTCACGCTTGTGACCTCGCACGACACGCGCCTCGTGAGCGACATCGAGAAGCTCATCAAGAAAAAGATCGAGGTGGAGGCGCTGGAGCTGGACGATGAGCGTCCCCGTGGCCGCTTCAACGATGGTCGCCGCGCATGGGGTGGCGACGAAGACGATTCGCGCCCCTCGGGCGGTGGTGGTTCGTCCTTTCACTCGCGTGGAGGTCACCGCGAAGGTCGCGACAACCGCGGCGGTTATCGCCAGTCCTCGGTTTCGAGAGACCCGTTCTTCGACAAGCCCTACGAAGCCAGCGCGGCAAATGCCGAACCCGCAACCTGGGAGGCAGCCGCCAAGGCGCAGCCCGCACGCGGCGGGGTGTCGGCGAACATCAAGTCCAAGCGCAAGGTCGCGGCATTGTTCAAGCCCATGACCGAAACCTCTTCGACGCAATAATTTGCGACCCACCCGGGGTTGCACGTTGAGTGAGCACCCGCACCAATCGGCGCAGTGGCCCCCAGGCCCTGCGCCGATGGTTTTTTGGGGCGTGATTTACCCGTCTTGCCGTTGCCCCGTATTGCAGGCTTGCTGACACATAGCCTCAGCAAGGACAACGCTTCTGACCTATATTGAAGGGCTGAGAAAGTCGCTCACGGTGTCTGCACCCGCACAGGCATCTGCGCTTTTCCAAGGCCACTCATCTTTTTTCAGGAGCAAATGCATGAGCTATCCCAACACCCAACTCTTCATTGACGGCCAGTGGCGCGATGCCGCCGATGGCAAGTCGCTGGGAGTCTTCAACCCGTCGAATGGTCAGGAAATCGGTCGCGTCGCGCATGCGGGCAAGTCCGACATGGATGCGGCACTGGCATCGGCCCAAAAGGGCTTTGAAGTCTGGCGCGACATTCCCGCCTTCGAGCGCGCGAAAACCATGCGCCGCGCGGCAGCGCTGATGCGTGAGCGCGCCGATGTGATCGGCAACATGCTCACGCAGGAGCAGGGCAAGCCCTATGTGGAGGCGCGAGGCGAGGCGCTGGTCGCTGCCGACATCATCGAGTGGTTTGCCGACGAAGGCATGCGCGTCTATGGCCGTATCGTTCCGTCGCGCAACCTTGCGGTCCGCCAGCTCGTGGTGAAGGACCCGGTCGGCGTGGTCGCTGCATTCACGCCCTGGAATTTCCCGATCAATCAGGTCGTGCGCAAGCTCGGTGCGGCACTGGCGGCGGGCTGTGCCGTGATCGTCAAGGCACCGGAAGAAACACCTGCCAGTCCTGCGGCCTTGATCAAGGCATTTGCGGACGCGGGCGTGCCTGCGGGTGTCGTCAATCTGCTGTACGGCAACCCCGCCGAGATTTCGGGCTATCTGATCCCGCACCCCATCGTACGCAAGGTGACCTTCACCGGCTCCACGCCGGTGGGCAAGCAGCTCGCGGGCCTTGCGGGGCAGCACATGAAGCGCGTCACGATGGAGCTGGGTGGTCACGCTCCAGTGATCGTTTGCGATGATGCAGACATCGCGCTGGCGGTGAAATCCACGGCGGGTGCCAAGTTCCGCAATGCCGGGCAGGTCTGCATCTCGCCCACTCGCTTTCTGGTGCACGAAGACGTGCGTGCCGATTTCGTGGCGGCGCTCACCAAGTATGCGCAGGGCCTCAAGGTGGGCGATGGTCTGGCCGAAGGCACGCAGATGGGTCCGCTTGCGAATCCGCGCCGCCTGACCGCCATGGCCGAGTTCATGAGCGATGCGGTGGAAAACGGTGCCGAGCTGCTGACCGGCGGCGAGCGCATTGGAACGAGCGGCAACTTCTACGCACCGACGGTTCTGAACAACGTGCCGACCAAGGCGCGCATCTTCAATGACGAGCCGTTTGGTCCCGTGGCCGCCGTGCAGGGCTTCACCGACCTGAATGCCGCGATCGCGGAAGCCAACCGCCTCGCCTTCGGTCTCGCGGGCTATGCGTTCACCAGCTCGCTGAAGAACGCCCACTTGCTGTCGCAGCGTGTGGAGGTCGGCATGCTGTGGATCAACCAGCCCGCGACGCCATCCGCCGAACTGCCATTTGGTGGCATCAAGGATTCGGGTTACGGCTCGGAAGGCGGCCCGGAAGCACTGGAAGCCTGTTTGAACACGCGCGCGATCTCGATCACCAACGTCTGACCGCGGCGGGCACAAAACGACAACGGACCTTGCTTGCAAGGTCCGTTGTCGTTTCTGCATCCGAGGAACTCGCGGGAAAAAATCGCGCGAGCGTGACCGCTCAATCCATCAGGTCATCGAGGATCAGGCGACGCAGCGCGCCGAGTGGCAGATCGTCGAGTCGCGCGAACAGGTACAGCACCAGCGTTGGATCGAGTGGATGCGGCACCATGATTTCGTGATATTCGGAGTAGGTCGAAATCATCTCGCGCATCGCCTCGCCGCGTCGGGTCAGGTGGTTGATGTCACTGCTGACCGTCTCGGCCAGCACCTTGAGGATCGCGGCGTTGGGCGCATTGCTGGTGCGCGCCGCGAAAGTGTGCGCACGCGTGTCCAGCCAGCCGGCCCAGGCCGAGGTGTGGAGGCCGTGCATCAGGCGCTCGAGCATGTCCTTGAGCGCGGGCGCCGAGAGATCGGCAGGCCGTTCGGGGACCGAAGAATCTTTGGGCGCGGTATTTTTCTTCTTGCCTTGGGGTGGTGCCCGCCTGATTTCGGTTTCGGGCACCAGCGGCGCGATCATGGTGGGCTCGTGCGTTTCGGGATCGAGCATCAGATCGACGTCGGTGATGGGCTCCTGCGCTTGCTGCTGGTCGCTGCGTGGCCGTGGTGGCTCCATGGTGATGAGCTGTTCGTGAATCGCCTTCCACGTAGGGCCACCCATCAGCACCGAACCTCGGGTCTCCGTGGATTGCAGGCCCGCGTCGGCCACCATCTTATGCAGCATCTCCGACAGCGCGGTACTGCCGCCCGGCGTGACGAACAAGACATGTGGCTTGCAACGCTGGACCACTGGATGCGACAGCGCGCGTGCCACGAATTCGGTGTCCGTGCCCTGACCGCTGCGGCGCATCAGAAACACCATCAGCTCGATCTTTTCCAGCAGCGGCTGTGACAGCGTTGAGGCGAGCAGCCCCTCGCTGATGCCCACGATGCGCACCGGTCCTGCGGAGTCGCCCGCCACGTCGGCATAGTCGAGCGGGTAGCTGTCCGCATCCTTGCCGGTGTTGGAGACCTTGAGCGCGCAGGCCTGGGTGCCGAAGCGTTCCGAGAGATGGCTGAAGATCGGGTTGAACCACAGCACCGAGTTGCTGAAAATGGCGACCTGCCTTACAGGATGGGCGCTGGTGACCGAAGGGCTGGCGCGATTGGGCGTGAGGAAATAGCGGAACGGGTCGGCCGCGTTTCCCGCGTCGTCGTCCAGGAAGCGCCGGGTTTGCGCGAGCCGCTCTGCCGCATCGGCACGGTGTTTAGAGCCATGCGAGATCACCACGCTCCACTGCCCGTAGCTGCGCTCGGTGATCGGCCGTTCAAAGAGGATCGTGGGCGATTCCTGATCCAGAACGCGGCGATGCGCCCCACCAGGCTCTGCACCGCCGTATCGCTTCCCTCCAGCACGTGAAGGAAATAGCCATCCGAGATTGCAAGCAACCCCGTGAGTTCGTTGCGACGCGCAAATTCTTCGCTTGCCGTCAACAGACTGTCAGGGGGCAGGGCCACTTTGCCTTGGCGTGCTGCCTTGCCGAAATAGCAGACTACTTGCATGTATTTCCAAATAGATCACACAAAAGTAACGAAAATGTATTTACGTTACGCAAAGATACACCTAAAAACACCAAGGATTGTGATCTTTCTGTCGTTAATTTCTTTCGACAGGTCGATTAGGGTTGCTGCACCAATCGCTCCAACTGCCTGCATACAGCGCGGTTCTACCCAAACCGGCGATTTCCATCGCGATGAGGTTCGGCAGGGCGCTCACTCCGCTACCGCACTGATGCACGACTCCCGCACCGTCCCGGCCTTTCAGCAGCGCGTCAAACTCCTCGCGCAGTTGCGCCGCCGGTTTGAATTTACCGTCAGTTCCGATATTGGAGGTAAATGGACGATTGAGCGCACCGGGAATGTGTCCGGCCACCGGGTCCAGTGGTTCGACCTCGCCGCGATAGCGTGCGGCGGCCCGCGCGTCGATCACGGTCTGTTCCGGATTGCCGATGTTCTGCAGAACATCGTCGGCGTCGACGAGGCGAACCAGCGGCGGATTCAATTCAAAGTTTGACTGGAAATGATGGTTCGCCTCACCTGATTCGACGGCGTTGCCCGCCGCCTGCCAGGCCTGCAGTCCGCCGTCGAGCACGGCAACGGCGTCGTGTCCTGCCCACTTGAGCATCCACCAGAGGCGCCCGCAATAGTTCGCGCCGTTGCGGTCGTAGACGACGGCCTGCATGTCGTTGGAGAAGCCGATTTCACTCAACCAGGTGGCCAATCGTTCGCGATTGGGGAGCGGGTGGCGACCGCCGGACGCCGGTTGGTCCGCATCGCTGGCAAACAGGATGGTGCCGTCGGCACCGCGCACGCCGTGCTTGGCGCTCAGGTCGCGGTCCAGATCGGCGAAGACCGCACCGGGGATATGAAGGTCGAGATATTGAGACTCGCCGGAAGAAGAATTGGCAAGATCGAAAGTGCAGTCGAACACCATGAATGGTGCGCCGCTCTGCATGAGGCTCTGCAACTCGGGAACTTGAATCAGCGTGGTGTATGCCATATCGGGATCGTTGTCGGTATCGGAGCACAGGAATCTGCATGGAGCGGGCGCCGGCACCCACCGGTGGCGAACTCACTCCTGCTGCCTATGCACCATTTTGACGCAATCGGCGCCCATTGCGCACGCGTGGCGTGGAATGTGGCTGAAAGCCTTATCGTTCCTCGCTCGGCGCATCCGGCGCGCTGCGTGAGCGCAGCACGGTTGCGGCGATGCCACTGGTGATGATCAGGAACATGCCGAACCAGCCGATCAGCGGGATCTTGTCGCCGAAAAAGACCATGCCCGAGATCGCGCCGAAGATGATTCCCGAATACTGCAGATTGGCCACCACCAGGGTCTCGCGTGAGGTTCGCGCCTGCGCGTAGGCCTTGGTCAGGCACAGCTGCGCGATCGAGGCCAGCACGCCGATGGGAATGAGCCAGAGCGTATTCCAGTCGGCCCACGGCGAAATGCCCGTGATGAGCATGGCGGCGCCGCCCGCGAGCGCCGAGCCCGCCGCGAAATAGAAGACGGTCCGCGTTTCGGGCTCGCCCACGCGCGACAGCGCGACCACCTGCATGTAGGCGAATGCCGCCGCCATGCCGGACATCAGGCCGAGCATGCCCGCAAACGCCTGTTCATGATTGAGATTGGGGCGCAGCATGAGGATCACGCCGACGAAGCCGACGATGATGGTGGCGACCAGCGAGCCTTGCAGCGGCGGCTTGGGATTGGCGGGCGAGGGACGCCAGGTCCATAGCGCCGCGCCGACCAGAAACACCGCAACCCAGACGCTGCTCATGTAGTTGAGCGTCATCGCGGTGGCCAGCGGCAGGTGCGCAATCGCATAGAACCAGGCGCCGAGCGACGCCACGCCGATCAGGCTGCGCCAGGCATGCATGCCGGGGTAGCGGGTCTTGAGCGACAGACGCTGATGGCGCGCGAGCCAGACCATCATCATCATGCCGATCACACCGCGATAGAACACCATTTCAGCGGGGCTGAAATAGGGCGAGGCGGCCTTGATGCACACACCCATGCTGGCAAAGAAAAAGGCTGCCAGGACCATCCAGAGCGCATGCATGTGTGATCGATTCCAGAAACGGCGAGTCGGTGCGGCTGGTCGCCGGGGTCAGCGAGACCAGGCCATCACTCTCGGGAGAGCGCCGCACCCATCTTCGTGCGATACCACTCGTGAAAGTGCTGCATGCCGTCTTCCATGGGGCTCTGATACGGGCCGACTTCGTTGTCCCCGCGCTCGAGCAGTGCCTTGCGGCCCGCGTCCATGCGCTCGCCGATCTCGTCGTCCTCGATGGCGGTTTCCATGTATGCGGCCTTCTGCGCGGCCACGAATTCGGGCTCGAACGCGGCGATCTCCTCGGGGTAGTAGAACTCCACCATGTTCATGGTTTTCGTCGGGCTCACCGGATGCAGCGTCGAGACCGTGAGCACGTGCGGATACCACTCCACCATGATGTGCGGGTAGTAGGTCAGCCAGATCGCGCCACGCTCGGGCAGCTTGCCGTCACGGTAGTTGAGCAGCACCTCCTGCCAGATCCGGTAGACCTCGGATCCCGGCTTGCCGAAGGTGGGCGCGACGCCGACCGTCTGCACCGAGTACTCCTTGGCGAACTCCCACTTCAGGTCGTCGCAGGTCACGAAATTGCCGAGACCGGGGTGGAACGGGCCGACGTGGTAGTCCTCCAGATAGACTTCGATGAAGGTCTTCCAGTTGTAGTTGCACTCGTGCATTTCCACATGGCTGAGCACGAACCCGTCAAAGCTCAATTCGGCCAGCGGCCCCATCCCGGCGAGGTCGGCGCGCACGTCGCGGCCGTTGCTGGACTCGAACAGCAGGCCGTTCCATTCCTGGAGCGGGTAGTTGTTGAGATTCAGGCACGGGTCGTGCGAAAAATGCGGCGCGCCCAGCAGTTGACCGCCGGGGCTATAAGTCCAGCGATGCAGCGGACAGACGATGTTGCCGCCTGCGTGGCCCTTGTCGTTGCCCTGCAGCGAGCCACGACCTTTGAGCATGATGGCCTGCCGGTGCCGACAGACGTTGGAAATCAGTTCGACCTGACCCTGGGCGTTGCGCACGAGCGCGCGACCTTCGCCTTCCTGCGGAAGTGCGTAGTAATCACCCGGGTTGGGTACGGCGAGTTGGTGCCCCACATAGCGGGGACCTTGCTGGAAGATCGTCTCCAGCTCGCGCTTGAAAAGCGCCTCGTCAAAATAAGTGGAAACTGGAAGTTGGCTTGCGGCCTGCTGCAGTTGAAGACTTAAATCAGACATGGGTGACCTGACCTAAAGACTCCCCACAGGGAGGGTGCGCGTATGCGCTGACTGGAAAAAACGAAACCGGCCCAAGGCAGTTACCCAAAGCCGGTTCGATGCGGAAATGGGATTATAGGCGGTGGGGTTATTTCCGGGGTCACAGTAAGTGAATTGTCCGGATCGGGCCTTTGCAGGGCGACTATCGCTGGATGCGTGTCAGGCGAGTGATCGCCTTGGTGGGGCGGCACGGTGATCGTGATCCGGAACGGATTTCAGGCCAAACGCCACGCCCCAAAAGCACAGCGCCTAAAATGACCGGTTTTCAACCGTGCGTTCAGCGCCCTCCCCATCCATGCCCAAGGCACCTGCGGCCGCAGTCCCCAAGAACCCGCCAGCTATGAAGCAGCGCTGCAAGAACTCGAACAACTCATCGAGCAGATCGAGTCGGGTCAAATGCCGCTTGAGCAGATGCTGGCTGGCTACCAGCGTGGCGCGAGCCTGCTGACCTTCTGCCGTTCGCGGCTGGATGCGGTGCAGGAGCAGATCAAGGTGCTCGATGACGGCAAGCTACAGTCGTGGACGCAGGAGTGATGCAGCGATGGATTCCGTAGTGCAAGCCGCTGATTTCGATTTCAAGACGTGGCAAGCCACGCGCCTCGCCGAGGTGGAAGACTGTCTCTCGCGCTGGGTGAGCGCGGACGCGCCTGCGGGTCTGGGTGAGTCGATGCGCTATGCCGTGCTCGATGGCGGCAAGCGCCTGCGCCCGTTGCTCGTGCTCGCGGCGGCCGATGCCGTGCAGGGTCTGCGCGATGCGGCGCTGCGCGCGGCCTGTGCGGCGGAACTGATCCATGCGTATTCGCTCGTGCATGACGACATGCCCTGCATGGACAACGACGTGCTGCGCCGGGGCAAGCCGACGGTGCATGTCCGGTTTGGCGAGGCCGAGGCCCTGCTTGCCGGTGATGCGCTGCAAGCGCTCGCGTTTGAATTTCTGACGCCCGATGAAGGCGTGCCCCCGGCCATGCAGGCCACGTTGTGCCGTTTGCTGGCACGCGCCGCCGGTGCGGAGGGCATGGCGGGCGGGCAGGCCATCGATCTTGCGAGCGTGGGCAAGGCACTCACCGAAGACCAGTTGAGCCGCATGCATCGCCTGAAGACCGGAGCGCTGCTCCAGGCCTGCGTGATGATGGGCGCCGCGTGTGCCGACACCACGCCTGCGGCGCGCAAGGCCCTGCTGGAATATGGTGCGATCATTGGGCTCGCGTTTCAGGTGGTCGACGACATTCTCGACGTCGTGGCCGATTCGCAGACGCTGGGCAAGACCGCCGGCAAGGATGCCGCGAGCGACAAGCCGACCTATGTGTCGCTGCTGGGCCTCGAACGCGCGCAGCAGTTGGCCGAGGAGTTGCGCGCGAAGGCGCATGCAGCGCTCGCGCAGTCGGGCCTCGCCGATACACGCGCATTGACGGCACTGGCCGATGCACTGGTGCGCCGCAGCCATTGATGAACCGAATATAACGAGCAGATAACAGGCCGAATCAGCCCGTGCGTGCCACGCGGGTCGAGGCAGGCGAGAAGACCCCCACTATGTCCACGAACTCCTATCCCCTGTTGACGACCGTGAACGACCCGGCCGATCTGCGTCGGTTGTCGCGCGCGGAACTCAAGACGCTTGCCAATGAACTGCGGGCGTTCGTGCTGGAGAGCGTTTCCAGGACGGGCGGGCATCTGTCTTCCAACCTCGGCACGGTGGAACTGACGGTGGCGCTGCACAAGGTGTTCAACACGCCCGCCGACCGCATCGTCTGGGACGTGGGCCACCAGTCCTATCCGCACAAGATTCTCACGGGTCGCCGCGACCGCATGTCCACGCTGCGCCAGTTGGGTGGACTCGCGGGCTTTCCGAACCGCGCCGAGAGCGAATACGACACCTTCGGCACGGCGCATTCCAGCACCAGCATTTCCGCCGCGCTCGGCATGGCGCTCGCGGCGCGCCAGAAGGGCGAAAACCGCTTCGGTATTGCCGTGATCGGCGATGGTGCGATGACGGCGGGCATGGCGTTCGAGGCGCTGAACAACGCGGGCGTGGCCGACGCGAACCTGCTGGTCATCCTGAACGACAACGACATGAGCATCAGCCCGCCCGTCGGTGCGCTCAACCGTTATCTGGCGCAGTTGATGAGCGGCCAGTTCTACACCAAGGCGCGCGACGTCGGCAAGCAGGTGCTCAAGCCCGTGCCGCCTTTGCTCGAACTTGCCAAGCGTCTGGAGCAGCAGGCCAAGGGCATGGTGGTTCCCGCCACGCTGTTCGAGAAGTTCGGATTCAACTACATCGGCCCGATCGATGGTCATGATCTCGACTCGTTGATCCCGACACTTGAAAACATCAAGAGCCTCAAAGGCCCGCAGTTCCTGCACGTCGTCACCAAAAAAGGCCAGGGCTACAAGCTCGCCGAGGCCGACCCGGTGGCCTACCACGGCCCGGGCAAATTCGATCCGGCAGTGGGCCTGGTCAAACCGGCCACGCCGCCCAGGCAGACCTTCACCCAGGTGTTCGGCCAATGGCTGTGCGACATGGCGGCCAAGGATGAGCGCCTCGTGGGCATCACGCCGGCGATGCGTGAAGGCTCGGGCATGGTTGAGTTCGAACGCAAATTTCCCACGCGTTATTACGACGTCGGCATTGCCGAGCAGCACGCGGTGACCTTCGCGGGCGGCATGGCCTGTGAGGGCGTCAAGCCCGTGGTCGCGATTTATTCGACCTTCCTGCAACGCGCCTACGACCAGTTGATTCACGACGTGGCGCTGCAGAACCTGCCGGTGGTGTTCGCGCTGGATCGCGCGGGGCTCGTCGGTGCGGATGGCGCGACGCATGCGGGCGCGTACGACATCTCGTTCGTGCGCTGCGTTCCCAACATGAGCATGGCGTGCCCCGCCGACGAACGTGAATTGCGGCAACTGCTCACCACAGCGTATGAGCAGGACCATCCGGTCGCGGTGCGTTATCCGCGCGGCTCGGGCGTTGGCGTGGCGCCGCTCGCCGAGCTGGATGGCCTGCCGTTTGGCAAGGGCGAAGTGCGCCGCGAGGGCAAGCGGCGGCTAGCGATTCTGGCATTCGGCAGCCTGCTGTATCCGGCGCTCGAGGCGGCCGAGGCGCTCGATGCGAGCGTCGTCAACATGCGCTGGGCCAAGCCGATCGATACCGAATTGCTGTTGCGAATCGCCGCCTCCCATGACGAACTGGTCACCGTGGAAGAGGGCAGCATCATGGGCGGCGCGGGCAGTGCCGTGACCGAGGCGCTCAACGCCGCAGGCGTGCTGCGCCCGGTGCTGCAACTGGGCCTGCCCGACGTGTTCATCGAGCATGGCGACCCGGCCAAGCTGCTGTCGCTGCAGGGGCTGGATGCGCAAGGTATTCAGGCATCCATAGAGAAGCGTTTCGGCGCGCGCCAGGCGTCGTCCAAGGTGGCCTGAGCCACGAGCTTTCCTCCTCAAGGCCCGCAGGCTGAACCGGCTGCGGGCTTTTTTGCGTGCGCTCCATGTCATGCCCTGAATGGGTGGGGCCCAAGTACCACACGCAGGGGAAAACCCGCTGCGGAGTTGCATGACAATTTTTTTAGAATCGGCGCACGCATATCACGTCAGCAATCGTCTACATTGGTCGAGCGCAATACGTGATGTGACTATGACCAGTCATCACGTTGTTGACCTTATCAACGCAACTACACAGTTCGGAGAGAAATCCATGGATCGTCGTTCCATCATCAAGCAGGCCGGTATCGCTGGCGTGCTCGCAGCGGGTGTTGCCCCCGCCGTCCACGCGCAGGCCGCCGTGCGCTGGCGTCTGGCATCGAGCTTTCCCAAATCGCTGGACACGATCTTCGGCAGCGCGGAAAAGATGGCTGCCGTCGCCAAGGCCATGTCGGGCGGAAAGTTTGAAATTTCCGTTCACCCTGCTGGCGAACTGATGCCCGCCTTCGGCGTGGTGGATGCGCTGCAGGCCGACACCATCGACATGGCCGAGTCGGCTGCCTACTACTTCACCGGCAAGGATCCGATCTTCGCGTTCAGCTGTGCGGTGCCCTTCGGCCTGACCACGCTGCAGATGAACGCCTGGAAGGACCACGGCAATGGCCGCAAGCTGCTGGATGCGTTCTTCGAGAAGTACAACTTCCGCACCTTCAGCGCTGGCAACACCACCACCCAGATGGGCGGCTGGTATCGCAAGGAAATCAAGGGCGTGGCCGACCTCAAGGGCCTGAAGATGCGCCTGGGCGGCGGTGTGTTCGGCGAGGCGATGGCCAAGCTGGGCGTGGTCGGTCAGAACATGCCTGCCGGTGACGTCTACCAGGCTCTGGAAAAGGGCACGCTCGACGCCGTGGAATTCGTCGGTCCTTACGACGATGAAAAGCTCGGCTTCAACAAGGTCGCTCCCTACTACTACTACCCCGGCTGGTGGGAAGGCTCCGCCGATCTGGAGTTCTTCGTCAACCGCAAGAAGTTCGACGCTTTGTCGCCGGAAAACAAGGCCATCCTCGAAGCCGCAACCCGCTGGGCTGCGGCGGACATGACCGCCAAGTACCAGACCGTGAACCCGATCGCCATCAAGCGCCTCGTGGCCAACAAGACCCAGTTGAAGGCATTCCCGAAGGCCGTGATGGACGCAGGCTTCAAGGCCTCGATGGAAGTGTTTGCCGAGCACGAAGGCAAGTCGCCCGAGTTCAAGAAGATCCACCAGGACATGCGCGCCTTCCAGCGCGACCAGATCTTGTGGAACCGTTTCTCGGAGTTCCCGTTCAACCAGTACATGAACTCGGTGAAGATCTGATTGGCCTTCAGCACACATCTGACTTCAACAAAAACGCGGCTTAGGCCGCGTTTTTTTGTTGGGATGATCATTGTTGTTCGGCGCCCATCCGTTTGGCTTGGGCAAACAAAAAGCCGGGCAGCGTGCGCTGTCCGGCTTTGTTGGAAGAGTGGGCCTGATTGACCGGATACCTTATTTGGCCTGGCTTGCACCCGCCGCGTCCTGCAAGGCTTTCATGGGATCGTCGGAGCCGTAACCGCCGTCGGCAGGAGCCGCAGAAGGCTCGCCAGCGGCTGGTTCGGCTGTTGGGTCGGAGGCATCGGGCGCCGGGCTTTCGGCGGGCTCGCTGGCGGGTGTCGGCTCGTCGCTGCCATAGCCCTCGTTGTTGTCGAGTTGCTGCAGCATCTCCGTGCCGACGGCATTCATGTCGACCTTTTCGACCTTGTCGAGCGCTCCCGTCACGATGCCCGGGAACGCGATCAGCACGCCCACCATGATCAACTGGATCAGCACGAAGGGAATCGCGCCCTTGTAGATCTGCATCGTGGTGACGGGCTGGATGACCTTGTGCGTGATGCGATCCACATAAGGCTTGTCCGGTGCGACGGAGCGCAGGAAAAACAGCGCGAAGCCGAACGGTGGGTGCATGAACGAGGTCTGCATGTTCACCGCCAGCAGCACGCCGAACCAGATCAGGTCGATGCCCATCTTGTCGGCCACCGGGCCGAGCAGCGGCACGACGATGAACGACAGCTCGAAGTAGTCGAGGAAGAAGGCCAGGAAGAAGATCATGAGGTTCACCACGATCAGGAAGCCGATCTGGCCGCCGGGCAGCCCGGTCAGCAGATGCTCGACCCACTTGGGGCCGTCGGCCGCCTGGAACACCAGGCTGAACGTGGTTGCGCCGATCATGATGAACATGACGAAGCTCGCGAGCTTGGTGGTCGATGCCAACGCCTGCTTGAGCAGCTTCATGTTGAGGCGCTTGCGCGCGAAGCCCATGACGAGTGCCGCCATCGCGCCCATCGCGCCGCCTTCTGTCGGTGTTGCGATGCCAAGGAAAATCGTGCCGAGCACGAGGAAGATCAGCAGCAGCGGAGGGATCAGCACGAAGGTCACGCGTTCGGCCAGTTTGGAGAGCAGGCCGAGCTTGAAGACCTTGTTCAGGCTCGCGATCACGAACGCTATGAAGGTGCCTCCGCACATCGCGGTGACGACCTTCTCGTCGGTCGGAACGTCCAGCACTTCCTTGCCTTGCCACCAGGTGTGCACGTCGGCCATGTGGGATGCGAGGAAAATCGCCACGCCCGTCGAGACCAGCATCACCACGGCAAGCGAGGTGTAGCCTGCGTTGCCATTTTCTTCGCGGTAGATGCGGGCCTCGGGTGGCAGTGCTGGCACGGCCTGCGGCTTGAAGATGGCGAGAATCACCACCCACAGCACATACATGCCCATCAGCATGAAGCCGGGAATGAACGCGCCCTTGTACATGTCGCCAACGCTCTTGCCGAGTTGGTCGGCCATCAGGATCAGGACGAGCGATGGTGGAATGATCTGCGCGAGCGTTCCCGATGCGGCAATCACGCCAGCGGACAGCGGACGGTCATAACCGTAGCGCAGCATGATGGGCAGCGAGATCAGACCCATCGAGATCACCGAAGCGGCGACCACGCCGGTGGTCGCCGCGAGCAAGGCACCGACGAAGATCACGGCGAGCGCGAGGCCGCCGCGCAGCGGGCCGAACACCTGGCCCACCGTGTCGAGCAGGTCCTCGGCCATGCCGCTTCGCTCCATGATCAGGCCCATGAGCGTGAAGAACGGCACGGCCAGCAAGGTGTCGTTGGCCATGATGCCGATGAGGCGCTGCGGCAGCCATGCCATCACCGAGGAGGGGAACACGCCGAGTTCGATACCCAGAAAACCGAAGGCAAGGCCGGCGGCGCCGAGGCTGAATGCCACCGGGAAACCCAGCAGCAGAAACGCGATCAACCCCGCAAACATGATCGGGGCGTAGTTCGTTGTAATGAATTCCATTCGTCAGACTCCCGCTGTCGTTATCGTTTTGCAGGAGCCGCCATGGCGGCCGCGGCTTCGGCTTCCTTGCGCTCGGCCTCGGCGCGCAGCGCCTCGGCAAGCTCCTCTTCGGCGCTCTTGTCGGAGAGCTTGCCCATCGGATCGGGGCCGTCGCCGGTCAGGAAGGCAATGCGCTTGATGAGTTCGGAGATGCCCTGCAGCAGCAGCAGGGTGATGCCGACCGGGATCGCGGCCCACACGGGCCAGCGGATCAGGCCGCCCGGGTTGCCCGACATTTCGCCCGAGTTGTACATCTGCATGACCACCGGCCAGCTCAGGTACAGAATCGTGAGGCACAGTGGCGTGAGGAAAAAGGCGAAGCCGATGATGTCGATCCAGACTTGGGTCTTCTTGGACAGGCGGCTGTTGATCACGTCGATGCGCACATGCTCGCGATGCAGCAGCGTGTAGCCGGCGGCGATCAAAAATGACCAGGCGAAGAGATACCACTGGACTTCGAGAAAGCCGTTCGAACTGTAGTCGAAGACTTTCCGGACGACCGCGTTCACGGCACTCACGAAGGTTGCGGCAAAGATCAGCCAGATCGAGTATTTGCCGATGAAGGCGTTGAGCCGGTCGATGGCTCGGGATAGGGCAAGTAAAGCCTGCATTTGTTCTCCGGGAAAGGCTTGGGCGTCGAGCACGGACATTCCTCCTCGATCAGAGGTGCGGATGACCGGGTCACGCGGATCGCAATTGTAGTGAGCAGTCTAGGTGCTGGGGTGACGGGACATGACAGTGCATTCCCCTAGGTAGTTCTGCACAGAACACCGGACATCGTCTGTCAGTGACGCAACGGCTTCGGCTTGCCCAATGCCCTGAAATATTTGGGTCAATCCAGCAGCAGCACGGCCTTGATGTGTGCATGAACCGTATCGCCGACCGCAAGCGCAAGCTGCCGGCAGGAGCGGCTCGTGATGCGCGCGAGCAGCGTGACGCCCGATGCGTCGAGGCTCACCAGCACCTGCCCCGGGCCTTCCGGCGTGATCGCGCTGATGCGCGCCGTCAGTGAATTGAGTACGCTGCTGTCTTGCAGTGGCGCTCGCGAAAGGCTCACCTCGCGGGCCATCACGCGCAGCGTCAGGGTTTCGCCGATGGCGTGCGGTCGTGCGGTCGGCAGGTGCAGCAGCCCGGCGGCGCTCTCGAGCGTGAGCAACTGGTCCGCCGGGTCGTGGCTCAGCACCGCAGCGCGGATCAGCGCGCTCGCGGTGTCTCCATGCGCGAGCGGCAGGTCGAGGCGCGACATCAGGGATTGCGTCGCACCGTTTGCGATGACCCGGCCCGCGTCCATCAACACCATGTGCGTGGCCAGTCGCGCAACCTCGTCCGGGGAGTGGCTCACGTAGATCACCGGAATGTCGAGCGACCGATGCAGGCGGTCGAGATAGGGCAGGACCTCGAGCTTGCGCTGGGCGTCGAGCGCGGCCAGTGGCTCGTCCATCAGCAGCAGTTGCGGGCTGGCCGCCAGCGCGCGGGCAATCGCCACGCGCTGGCGCTCACCGCCCGAGAGCGTGTCGGGGCGGCGGTCCATCAGCGCCGCGATGCCGAGCAGTTCCACGGCCTGCTCGAGCGCCACCTTGCGTTCGGGCGCGGGGGTGCGGCGCATGCCGTACTCGATGTTCTGCCGCACGCTCAGGTGTGGAAACAGGCTGGCTTCCTGAAACACATAGCCGAGTCGGCGTTTGTGCGTGGGCATCCAGAGGCCGCGCGCGTCGTCCTGCCAGGCCTCGTCGTTCACGCGCATGCTGCCCTGCGCGCGCTCAAGACCGGCCATGGCGCGCAGGCACGTAGTCTTGCCGCAGCCTGACGGGCCGAACAGCGCGGTCACGCCATGGCCCGGCAAATCCAGATCGACGTCCAGGCCGAAATTAGCGCGCGCCAGTTGAAACCGTGCCCGAAGACGCCGTTCGTTGGAGGCGGGGGTGTCGTGGCTGTTCATGAGCGCGGCTGCGGGCGTTGCAACAGATGAATCGACAGCAGCACGATGAACGAGAACACCAGCATGCCGGCCGCAAGCCAGTGGGCCTGCGCGTATTCCAGTGCCTCGACGTGGTCGTAGATCTGCACGGAAACCACCCGCGTCTGGCCCGGGATGTTGCCGCCGAGCATCAGCACCACGCCGAATTCACCGACGGTATGCGCGAACGTCATGACCGCCGCCGTGAGAAAACCGGTGCGTGCCATCGGAAAGGCGACGCTGAAAAAGCGGTCGAGCGGCGCGGCGCCCAGCGTGGCAGCGACTTCCATAGGGCGACGGCCCAGCGCCTCGAATGCGCGTTGCAGCGGTTGAACGGCAAACGGCAGGGAGTAGATGAGCGAGCCGATCAACAGGCCGTTGAAGCTGAATGGCAGCAGCTTCATGCCCATCGATTGCATGGTCTGACCGACAAAGCCCTGCGGTCCCAGCAGGATCAGCAGGTAGAAGCCGATCACCGTGGGCGGCAGCACCAGCGGCAACGCGACCACGGCCGAGATCGGCGAGCGCAGCGGTGATCGGGTGTGTGCGAGCCACCACGCCAGCGGGGTGCACAGAACGAGCAGCAGCAGGGTGGTGAGTCCGGCGAGCCGCAGCGTGAGCAGCACGGCTTGCCAGTTTTCGGCGGTGAAATGCATTACTGGTTCATCGCGAGAGAGGGCGGGGCGCAGTCAGGGCTGCCGCGCAGTATCCACCATCGGGTTCATTCGGCGCCTGGGCTCCCGATTCAGAAGCCGTAGCCGTAGGTCTTGATGACCGCGCGCGCCTCGTCGCTTTTCAGGAATTGAAGCAAGGCCTTGGCCGTCGCGTTGTCTGCGCCCTTGTTGAGCAGGATGGCATCCTGGCGAATCGGCTCGTGCATGGTCTCCGGCACGATCCAGTACGAGCCCTTGCTCACCTTGCCGTCCATCATCACCTGCGACAGCGCGACGAAGCCCAGCGCCGCATTGCCGGTGGCGACGAACTGGAAGGTCTGGCCGATGTTCTCGCCGGTCACGATGCGCGGCGTGATGCGTTCGGTGAGCCTGAGCTTGTCCAGCGTCTCCATGGCGGCCGCGCCGTAGGGTGCGAGCTTGGGGTTGGCGATGGAGATGTGGGTGAAGTCGCTGCCGAGCACCTTGCCCTCGCCATCCACATAGTTGTCACGCGGGCTCCAGAGCACCAGCTTGCCGACGGCATAGGTGTAGCGCGTATCCTTGACGGCCTTGTCTTCCTTTTCGAGCTTCTCGGGGTCGTGTCGTCGGCTGCGAGCAGCACGTCGAATGGCGCACCGTTGACGATCTGCGCGTAGAACTTGCCGGTCGCGCCAGTCGAGACCACCACCTTGTCGCCACTTTGCTTCTCGAACATCGCGGCGAGCTTGTGCATGGGCGCGGTGAAATTGGCGGCTACCGCCACCGCGACCTCACCGGCATGCGCCGCAGGCAGCAGGGCCAGCGCCAGCGCGGCAGGCGCAGCAACAATCCTGAGGGAGAAGGTGGTGCGCGTGCGCTCGGTCGTCATGCTGAATCCTTGATCGTTATTCCATTGTTGAATAGCGGTAAGTATATGCAAGACGCGGCATGATGTCTGCCATGCAACGAAAACCACGTGAGCCCTCGTTCGTCGAAGCACTCGGTCATGTGCAGACCGACCGGCGCATCGACATCCTGCGCCAGATCGACGAGCTGGGCTCGATCTCCAAGGCCGCGCGCGCCGTGGGCGTGAGCTACAAGGCCGCCTGGCAGGCCGTGGACACGCTGACCAATCTTTCGGGCGTGGCGCTGCTTGCGCGCGCGGTTGGCGGGCGTGGTGGTGGCGGGCGGTGCTGACCGAGGCCGGCAGGCAGTTGCTGAGCGCCGCGCATGCGCTTCAGTCGGCGCGCGCGAGTGCCGTGCAGAACATGCAGCCGCACACCGATCTGCCCGCGGGTACCGCTGCGCGGCTGGCCATTCGCACCAGCATGCGCAACCAATGGCCCTGCGTCGTGACCGGCATCGAGGTGCAGGGGCATCTGGTGCGCGTGCACCTGCGCGCCGAGGCGTCCGAAGCCTTCCGGGTGCGTTCGCGCATCACGCTGGAAAGCGCGGAATTACTGGGATTGCGCACGGGTATTCGCGTGCAAGCCTTGTGTAAGGCAACCGCCGTACGCGCAGTTCGTGACAGTAAAGACACAGCCGTCGATGCCGACGGTTTCAATGCCTGGAATGGTTCCGTCACGCGCATTTCGCGTGGCTCGCTCGGCGACGAGATCACCGCAGCGCTGGGCGCGACCTTGCAGATTGTGGGTTTTTCGGCGCCGGGCGAGGGGCTGCGTGTGCGCTCCCGTGTGGTATTGAAGGTGGATGAGTCTGCCATCGTGTTGGCGCTTGATTGAGGCGCGAATGCCCACTCCTGCACCGGATAGTTGTGGAAAGGCCGGTCAACGCGGTGTTTTCCGCATAGGCGTAAATACATAGGCATTTCCACCAGTTCCTCCAAACGGAATGCACCCCTAGGATGCGGTGCAACATTACCGAAGGAGACGATGGTGTGCGATGCCGCGAAATGGCATCGTCTGCACCGGTTGCCATGAGCGACTTCATTCTGGAAACATCCCACCTCACCAAGGAATTCAAGGGCTTCACCGCTGTCAGCGATGTGAACCTGTCTGTGCGTCGCGGCTCGATCCATGCGTTGATCGGCCCCAATGGCGCGGGCAAGACCACTTGCTTCAACCTGCTGACCAAGTTTCTTGAGCCCACGTCGGGCACGATCAAGTTCAATGGTCAGGACATCACCCGCGAGCCGCCCGCGCAGATTGCGCGACGCGGCGTGATCCGCTCGTTCCAGATCTCGGCCGTGTTTCCGCATCTGACGCTGATGGAGAACGTGCGCCTTGGCCTGCAGCGCCAGCTCGGCAATTCCTACCACTTCTGGCAAAGCGAGAAGAGCCTCGACCAGTTGAATGGCCGCGCCATCCAGTTGCTGGCCGAAGTGGGGCTCGCGGACATGGCCGACGAGGTCACCGTCAACCTGCCCTATGGCCGCAAGCGGGCGCTTGAGATCGCCACCACGCTGGCCATGGAGCCCGAGCTGATGCTGCTCGACGAACCCACGCAGGGCATGGGCCACGAGGACGTGGACCGGGTCACGCAGCTCATCAAGAAGGTGTCGGCGGGTCGCACGATCCTGATGGTGGAGCACAACATGAAGGTGGTCTCCACGATTGCCGACCGGATCACCGTGCTGCAGCGCGGCGCGATTCTGGCCGAAGGCCCGTATGAGGAAGTGTCGAGGAATCCGCAGGTGATGGAAGCCTACATGGGCACGACCGACGTAGAGCTGCAGGGAGCGCACTGACCATGAAGCACCTCCTGACGAGTCGCTTCGCGATCACACCCGTGGCCGGGCCGAGCCTGCGCGCCGCGCACGAAAAGAAAAATACGGAATTGCCGAAATGAGTAGCACGCCTGCATTGGAAATCAAGGGCCTTGAGGCCTGGTACGGCGAATCGCACGTGCTGCACGGCGTCGACATGGTCGTGCAGCCCGGCGAGGTGGTCACGTTGCTGGGTCGCAATGGTGCGGGCCGCACGTCGACGATGCGCGCCATCATGGGTCTCACGGGGGCGCGCAAGGGCTCGGTGAAGATCAACGGCATCGAGACCATCGGCATGCCGACGTACCGGATCGCGCATCTCGGCATCGGTTATTGCCCCGAGGAGCGCGGGATCTTTTCGAGTCTTTCGACCGAAGAGAACCTGATGCTGCCACCGGCGCTGAAGACCGGCACCAAGGGCATGTCGGTCGACGAGATCTACGCGATGTTCCCGAATCTGGCGGAACGTCGCAACAGCCAGGGCACGCGCCTTTCGGGTGGCGAGCAGCAGATGCTGGCGGTCGCGCGCATCCTGCGAACCGGCGCGAACCTGCTGCTGCTCGATGAAATTTCCGAAGGTCTGGCTCCGGTCATCGTGCAGGCTCTGGCCCGCATGATCATCATGCTGCGCCAGAAGGGATACACGATCGTCATGGTCGAGCAGAACTTCCGTTTTGCCGCGCCGCTGGCGGATCGTTTCTACGTGATGGAACATGGCCAGATCGTCGAGCGCTTCGGCGCAAGCGAGCTGGAAGCCAAGATGCCCGTGCTCAACGAGCTGCTGGGTGTGTGAGTCGGTCATCGCGACTCAAAAAATTCAAATTTCGAACGTCAAAGGAGCTACGTAATGAAGGCAACTCTCAAGGCACTCGTGTGCGCAATGGGTGTGGTGGGCTTGGCATCTGCATCCGCAGTCCATGCCCAAGAAAAGGTGAAGATCGGCTTCATTACCGACATGTCCAGCCTCTACGCTGACGTGGAAGGCAAGAACGGTGCGGTCGCCATCCAGATGGCCATCGACGATTTCGGTGGCAAGGTGCTGGGCCAGCCGATCGAGCTGGTGTCTGCCGACCACCAGAACAAGGCCGACATCGCCGCGTCCAAGGCGCGCGAGTGGGTGGACACCGCTGGCGTGACCATGCTGTTTGGCGGCACCAACTCCGGCACGGCGCTGGCCGCAGCCAAGGTGGCGCAGGAAAAGAAGCGCGTGTACTTCAACAACGGCGCGGGCTCTGCCGCGCTGACCAACGAGCAGTGCAGCCCCTACACCGTGCACTATGCATATGACACCGTGGCGCTGGCCAAGGGCACTGGCGGTGCGGTGGTCGAGCGCGGCGGCAAGAGCTGGTTCTTTCTGACGGCCGACTACGCCTTCGGTCACTCGCTCGAAGCCGACACGTCTGCCGTCATCAAGGCCAAGGGTGGCACGATTGTCGGCTCGGTGCGTCACCCCTTGAATGCATCGGACTTCTCGTCCTTCCTGCTGCAGGCGCAGAACTCCAAGGCCCAGGTGCTGGGTCTCGCGAACGCGGGCGGCGACTTCATCAACTCGGTGAAGGCGGCCAAGGAATTCGGCATCAACAAGAGCATGAAGACCGCCGGTCTGCTGGTGTTCCTGTCGGACATCCACTCGCTGGGTCTGAAGAACACCGAAGGCCTGCTGCACACCACGAGCTGGTACTGGGACAAGGATGACGCATCGCGCGCGTTCTCCAAGAAGTTCTTCGACAAGACCAAGCGCATGCCGACCGACATCCATGCGGCCGATTACTCCGCGACGATGACCTATCTGAAGGCCGTGCAGGCCGTGAAGACCACCGATGCCGACAAGGTCATGGCGCACCTCAAGAGCACGCCGATCAGCGACTTCTACGGCAAGGGCATGATCCGCCCGGATGGCCGCTTCGCGCACGACATGTACCTCGTCGAAGTGAAGAAGCAGTCCGAATCCAAGAAGCCATGGGACTACCTGAACGTGCTGCAGACACTGCCTGCCGATACGGTCTGGACCACCAAGGCCGATTCCAAGTGCACGCTGTGGAAGTAATCAAGGCAGGATGAAGAAGAAGCGGCTGGGCGCCACACGCGCCTTGCCGTGGTCATCCGGTCGTCGGTCATCACCCGTTTCGCCCCTCACTCAAAAAACCATCAGGAGACACGACATGCAGAGGAAGAGCAAGTTCACAGCATTGGCAATCACGCTCGCAGCCGCGGGCCTGTGTTCGCAGGCCGCGCTCGCGCAGGAGCAGAAAGTCAAGATCGGTCTCATCACCGACATGTCGAGCCTCTATGCGGACGTGGAGGGCAAGAACGGCGGCGTGGCCATCCAGATGGCGATTGATGATTTCGGCGGCAAGGTGCTGGGCATGCCCATCGAGCTGATGACCGTCGATCACCAGAACAAGGCAGACATCGCCGCATCCAAGGCCCGTGAGTGGATCGACACCCAGGGCCTGACGATGATCTTCAGTGGCACGAACTCCGGCACGGCTCTGGCGCTCGCCAAGGTCGCGCAGGAAAAGAAGCGCGTGATGATCAACAATGGCGCCGCGACCTCGGCGCTGACCAACGAACAGTGCACACCGTATACCGTTCACTACGCATACGACACTGTGGCGCTGGCCAAGGGCACGGGTGCGGCAGTGGTGGATTCGGGCGGCAAGAGCTGGTTCTTCCTGACGGCGGACTACGCCTTCGGACACGCGCTCGAGGCCGACACCTCTGCGGTCATCAAGGCCAAGGGCGGCACCGTGCTTGGCGCGGTGCGTCATCCGCTGAACGCCTCGGACTTCTCCTCGTTCCTGCTACAGGCGCAGAACTCCAAGGCGCAGGTGCTCGGTCTCGCGAATGCCGGTGGCGACACGATCAATTCGATCAAGGCTGCCAAGGAATTCGGCATCGGCAAGTCGATGAAGCTCGCAGCGCTGCTGGTTTTCTACAGCGACATCCACAGCCTGGGCCTGAAGACCACCGAAGGCCTGCAATTCACCACGAGCTGGTACTGGGACCTGAACGACGAGACACGCAAGTTCGCCGACAAGTTCATGGCCAAGACACAGCGCCGCCCCACGGAAATTCAGGCGGCCGATTACTCGGCCACCATGAATTACCTGAAGGCCGTGGAGGCCGCCAAGTCCACCGACGCCGACAAGGTGATGGAGGCCTGGCGCGGCATGAAGATGAACGACTTCTTCGGCTCGGGCGTGCTGCGCCCCGATGGCCGCTACGTGCATGACATGTACCTCATGCAGGTGAAGGCTCCATCGGAATCGAAGGGCACCTGGGACTATTACAAGCTCGTCAAGAAGCTGCCGGGCGAACAGGTGTTCGCAACCAAGGCCGAGAGCAAGTGCGCTCTCTGGAAGTGACCCGGCGGCCGGGCTGAACCTCTAACTTTTGCTACCCATGGAAATCTTTGGTGTTTCTCTACCAGCCATGCTGAGCCAGCTCCTTCTGGGGCTGGTCAATGGCTCGTTCTATGCGATCCTCAGTCTGGGTCTGGCCGTGATCTTCGGCCTGCTCAACGTGATCAACTTCGCGCACGGCGCGCTGTTCATGCTTGGGGCGCTGCTCACCTGGATGGCCATGAACTACTTCGGCATCAACTACTGGGTGATGCTGATTGTGGCTCCGCTGATTGTCGGGTTGCTAGGCGTGGTGATCGAGCGCACGATGCTGCGCTGGATCTACAAGCTCGATCACCTCTACGGACTGCTGCTCACGCTCGGACTCACGCTGATCATCGAAGGCGTGTTCCGTTCGATCTACGGTGTGTCGGGCCTCGGCTACGACACGCCCGAACTGCTTGAAGGCGCCACCAATCTTGGCTTCATGATGCTGCCCAACTACCGCGCCTGGGTGGTGGTGGCGTCGATCATCGTGTGCCTTGCGACCTGGTATGTGATCGAGAAGACCAAGCTCGGCGCCTACCTGCGTGCCGGCACGGAAAATCCGCGACTCGTTGAGGCCTTTGGCGTCAACGTGCCGGTGATGATCACGTTGACCTACGCGTTTGGCGCCGCGCTCGCCGCGTTTGCCGGGGTGCTCGCCGCGCCGGTGTATCAGGTGACTCCGCTCATGGGGCAGAACCTCATCATCGTGGTGTTCGCCGTGGTCGTGATCGGTGGCATGGGCTCGATCATGGGCTCCATCCTCACGGGTCTCGGTCTCGGTGTGATCGAAGGGCTCACCAAGGTGTTCTATCCGGAAGCCTCGTCCACCGTGGTGTTCGTCATCATGGCCATCGTTCTGCTCATCCGCCCCGCCGGCCTGTTCGGCAAAGAGAAATAAGAGGGGCACTGTCACATGAATACGAAGAAATTTGCTCCGATCGGTTATGGCCTTCTTTTGCTCGGCCTGATCATTGCCCCGTTTGCCGGTGCCTATCCGGTGTTCGTCATGAAGCTGATGACGTTCGCGTTGTTTGCCTCTGCCTTCAATCTGCTGCTCGGCTACACCGGCCTGCTGTCGTTCGGCCACGCGGCGTTTCTGGGCGGCGCGGCCTACATCACGGGCCAGTCCATCAAGGTCTGGGGCGTGACACCTGAAATCGGTCTGCTGCTCGGCCTGGTCACCGGTGCCGTGCTCGGACTGGTGATGGGCTTTTTCGCGATTCGCCGCCAAGGCATCTACGCGACGATGATCACGCTGGCGCTCGCGCAGATGCTGTACTTCGCCTGCCTGCAACTGCCATTCACCGGCGGCGAAGACGGCCTGCAGGGCGTGCCACGCGGCAAGCTGTTCGGCCTGATCGATCTGCAAAGCGACCTGACCATGTACTACGTGTGTCTGGTCGTCGTGGTGCTCGCGTTCCTCGTGATCGTGCGCACGATCCACTCGCCGTTCGGGCAGGTGCTCAAGGGCATCAAGGAGAACGAACCGCGCGCGATTTCGCTGGGCTACGACACCAACCGCTTCAAGCTGCTGGCGTTCGTGATCTCGGCTGCCATCGCGGGTCTCGCGGGTTCGCTCAAGACGCTGGTGCTGGGCTTTGCCACGCTCTCCGACGTGCACTGGACCTCCTCGGGTCACGTCGTGCTGATGACGCTCGTGGGGGGCCTCGGCACGCTGTCCGGCCCGATTGTCGGTTCGGCCGTGGTGGTGATGCTCGAAAACAAGATCGGCGACTTCGGTTCGTTCCTCGCGCGCACGACCGGCATCGACTGGTTCAACACGCTCGGTGAGTCGGTCACCATCGTCACCGGCCTGATCTTCGTGGTCTGCGTGCTCGCATTCCGCAAGGGATTGATGGGCGAGCTGATCGCCTGGCTGGATCGTCGCCGCTCGGGCGGGAAGGCGCACTGAAGAGAGACCGAGGTGTGTGCACGATCCGGAGCCCGTTGAACCGATGGGCTCCGGATCTTTTTTTCAGGCACCGCATCGCCACCGCATCGCCACCGCATCGCCATTAGGCAAGCGGCCTCAGGCAGTCGATAGCGTGCTCGCCGCCTTGCTCGGTTTCTTCACGCAGTCCCGAATGCTCGCGAACAGTTCCTCGAGCGTGTAGGGCTTGAACAGCACGGGGTGGCGGCCATCGACCAGGCCGTGTTCGATCACCACATCCTCCGAATAACCGGTCACGAAGATCACCGGGACATCGGCCCCGATCTCCTGCAGCTTGCCGAGAAACTGCGCGGTCGTCATCTTGCCGGGCATTCGCACGTCGGAGATGATGACGTCGGCCTTGAGGCCATTGCTCAGGAAGCCGATGGCGTACTCGGAGTTGTACGCGGTGGTGATGTTCTGGTAACCCGCATCATGCAGCGCATTGGCCAGTGCATTGCGCACGCCCGAATCGTCGTCGATGATGAGCAGCGACTCGTTGCCGACCTCGACCACGGCGGCAGGCGCTGCGGAGTCGGCGGCTGCGCAGAGGTTGGATCGCGGCAGATATATCGAGATCGTCGTGCCCACGTTCTCGACGGTTTTCACCTCCAGAAAACCGCCCGAATTCTCGACAAAGTTCTTCACCATCGGAAGCCCGAGTCCCGTGCCTTTGTCGGGCGCCTTGGTGGTGAAGAAGGGCTCGAAGATGCGCTCCTGCACTTCCTGCGACATGCCCATGCCGTCGTCGTGCATGCGGAACGTCACGTAGTCGCGATCCACGTCGCCACGCCGCACGCGCTCATTGGCAATCGACAGTGTGATCGAGCCGCGCCCCGCGACCGCGTCGCGCGCATTGATCGCGAGATTGATCAGCGAATTCTCGAGGTACATCCGGTCCACCAGCACGGTGCCCGCATCCTCCTCGACGCAAATCGCCAGAGAGGTCTCGGCTCCCACGGCCTTTTCCAGCAGATCATGCAGCTCGGACATGAGCTTTTTCGGCTCGACCGCTGCCATGCTCTGCGGCTTGCGGCCGCTGAAGCCCATGAGCTGCGACGACAGCCGCGCGGCCTTCTTGACGTTGGCGCGAATGCCGTCGGCATAGTCCTTGAAGATCGGATGCTGCAGATTCTTGTACAGCAGCTCCGCGTTCATGCCCATGATGAACAGCATGTTGTTCAGATCGTGCGCCACGCCGCCCGCGAGTCGCGAGACCACCGCCATCTTCTGCGTGCTCGCGAGCAGGTTGTTGGCATCGCGCAGCAGCCGCTTGTCGTTGCTGTGTTCGGCCTTCTGCGCCTCGATCTGCGCGATCAGGCTTTCCTCGGATTCGACAAACGACTGGATGTCGAAGCCAGCGCCTACCCAATAGGCGATGGAGCCATCGTCACCACGGATCGGCGCGTACTGCGCCTGATGCCAGCGGTAGCTTGCGTCATCGCGACGCACGCGATAACGGAACGCGCGTGCCACGCCGTCGTGCAGGGCCTGTGTGAACAGCTTGTTCGCAGCCGGCAGATCGTCGGGGTGGAACATGGCGGAGGCGTTGCAGGCCGGCGCATCGCCCGCGGGCTGTTGCGGATGTGCAATCGCGCTTTGCAGCGTTTGCTGGGCCCAGAACGCCTCGCCCGTGGGTGTGCACATCCATGCATTGGCAGCGATGGCACCGAGCGCGCGCTTGAACTGGTGCTGCATTCGGGTGTCGGCGTCTTCGCGCTCGACACGCGCCGCACCTGTGGATGCCGCAATCAGTTGTATGGCGAGCACCTCGGCGCGCTCGCCCGTGATGGGTACAAACTCCAGGCGAAGCGAGGAGGGCGCGTGTACATAATCGACGCGGCAGCCCTGCGCGGAACAACGCATCGCGTGCTCGCCAATGCGAGCCGCGAGGTCTGGATGCTCATGGATGACAGCCTTCAGCGCCTCGTTGTGGGAGATCGCATCGCCGTTGCTTGCGTCCAGCAGCGCGTGTGCGATGCGAGACTGTTTCATGGTCTCGGCCAAAACGCGGAGAACGGGATCGTGCATGGGACTGACTGGCTTTCGAAGACGGGCTTCGGTGTGTGCACGCTGTGCGTTGAGGGCGAAACCTGCCGACGGTAGGAAGACAAGCAGGTTGCAATTCTATCGCTACAACTTTTCAAATTGGTTACGGCTATGGAATGTCCTCAAAAGAGGGGTGAAGCGCTGGCCACGCGCGGCCCTAGTTCAGACGGATGCCGCCTGCATAGCCCGTCATCTCCAGGTAACCGCGACCGACCCGCTGGCCAGCACCGTCCAGCAGATCGCAGAGGCCTTCCCAGTACACGGCGCCGGTCGAGCCCGTGCTGTCGAGTTCCTGGTCGTCGAGCAGGGCACTCACCTTGAAGCGGCCGACCGGCGTGGCAACCTGCCATTCGACCGGGTAGCGCGCCTTGTCGCGCGGGCTCTGCCAATGGCGCTGTGGCTCGAACCGGACTTCGCTCGCGCCGAAGCTGCGCGGCGTGCCCGCGTCCGGTCCGCGCCATGAACCACCGGCCCACAGCGCACTGCCATCGGCGCGGCGCAGCCGGAACGCGGTGAGCGCCGAGCCATCGAACAGGTTCATGCCGATCCAGTCCCAGCCAACGGCCTCGGGGTGCATCAGCGCCTCGCTCCATTCATGGTCCATCCACGCACGGTTGATGCGCGGATCGTCGTGGCGCGCGTCGATGCGGTGACGCACGCCCCCGACCACGATGTCGCCGCCCACCGAAAGCTGCGGCACGCTGTAGTAGTAGCTCGCCTGATCGGCATCGGGTCCCTTGCGGGAAAGACCTTGAGCGCCTTGGAGCAGCAGCGGCTGGGTGCCGGCCAGCGTCAGGTTCAGTTCAAATTCGCGCGCGCGGATGGCGGTCGTGAAGACGCTGTGCGCCGCGGCGTCCTGTTGGGTGGCGGGCGTGGATCGCGCCAGCGTCCAGTCGCGCAGCCGGACATCGCAGTCGCTCTCCGATGCCTGCGCGATGCCGAAGCCCGCGCGCGCGATGCGCTGGTCGTGGTACTGCTTGCGCCCCGTGAGATCGGTGACGGCAGCGTGCGCGAAAATGAGCTGGCGCGCGGCGAATCCGGAGCGCATCTGCTGCGTCGCCGCGACCCGCGAACGAAAGAACGTGACCTGAAATCCGAACTCCCGCGCTGCCTCTTCTTTTGCGCCTGCACCGCTACGCGCATGGCCCGTGATGTACCACCACTCGGTCTGCAGCTCCGGGTGGCTGCCGTGGTCGCGCGGGAATTCCAGCCGCCTTGGGGCCAGGGCCAGCGCGGGCGCGACCGCCAACAAGGGCATCGCAGCGGCCCCGAGCACGCGTGCGGCAAACGCCATCCAGTCGCGGCGGCTCAGGGCGAGGCTTGCTGCGGGCCGCACGGGTTCAGGCCATCACGCCATCAGGGCGTCGAGACGCTGGCCTGCCGAATCGCATTCACCCATGCACTCGCGCACCCAGTCGTCGTTGAAATACGTGGGCAGATAGCGTTCTCCCGCGTCGCACAGCAGCGAGAGAATCGAGCCCTGCTGACCCGCATCGCGCATTTCGCTCGCAAGCCGCAGCATGGCGACGAAATTCGTGCCGGTCGATGGCCCCACGCGTCGCCCGAGCATTGCGCTGAGCCCGCGCATTGCGGCGATGGAGTCCACATCCTTCACTTCTTCCATGCGATCGACCAGCGTGCGGATGAAGCTCGGCTCCACGCGTGGACGGCCAATGCCCTCGATGCGCGAACCGGGTGCGGTCAGCGTCTTGTCGCCCGTGCGGTGGTATGCCGCAAACACCGAGCCCGCTGGATCGGCCACGCAGAGTTCGGTGGCATGGCGTTGAAAGCGCACGTACCGGCCGATGGTCGCGCTCGTGCCGCCGGTGCCTGCGCCCACGACGATCCAACGCGGCACGGGATGGCGCTCGCGCTGCATCTGCGAGAACATGCTCTCGGCGATATTGTTGTTGCCGCGCCAGTCGGTGGCGCGCTCGGCATAGGTGAACTGGTCCATGTAGTGGCCGCCGGTCTCGCTCGCCACCGTGCGCGCCGCATCGTAGACCTCGCCCGCGGAATCCACGAAATGGCAGCGTCCGCCATAGAACTCGATCAACGCAATCTTCTCGGCAGAGGTGCTGCGCGGCATCACCGCGACGAAAGGCAGCCCGAGCAGGCGCGCGAAATAGGCCTCGCTCACGGCGGTCGAGCCGCTCGATGCTTCCACCACGGTCGAATGCTCGTGCAGCCAGCCATTGCACAGGGCATACAGAAACAGCGAACGCGCCAGCCGGTGCTTGAGGCTGCCGCTCGGGTGCGTCGATTCGTCCTTGAGATACAGGTCGATGCCGTGCCCGGCAAACGCCGGCATCGGCAGCGGAATCATGTGCGTGTCGGCGCTGCGCTGGTAATCGGCTTCGATGCGCGCGATGGCGTTGTGCAGCCAGTCCGAGGGAGTGCAGGAAAGGGGTGGGTTGCGGTGTTCCATGGCCGGTGATTGTGGCAGCGGTGAGGCAGGTTCGCGAATTTACCAGTCTTCCTTGACGGCCAGAACGGCGGATTTTCCTGCCGCCGCGCGACCCGCGATCCAGGCCGTGAGCGTGCCCGCAGCAATGAGCGCAAGGGCCAGTAGCGCGAGGCGCGGCCATGGCAGGTGCAGGTCCATGGTCCAGTGAAAACTCTGGGGATTCACGACGAAGATGAGCACCGCCGACACCGCAATGCCGAGCGTGGTTCCCGCAATGGCGCCGATGCTCGTCCATGCCGCGCCTTCGCCCGCGACCACGCCAAGAATCTGGGCGCGCGTGAGGCCCAAGTGCGCAAGCAGTCCGAACTCCTTGCGCCGCGCGAGCACTTGCGCGCTGAAGCTGGCCGCGACCCCGAACAGTCCGATGGCGATGGCGACGATCTGCAACCAGTAGGTCACCGCAAACGTGCGGTCAAAGATGGCGAGGGAACGCGCGCGAATCGCGCCCGACGTGGTGAAGTCGAGCGCGCTGCCGGGCACGGCCTCGCCGATCTGCCGTTGAAGGGAAACCGGGTCCGTGTTCGCACCGGGCCAGATCGCGAGATCGCTGGTGCGCGCGTCACCCGTGATGCGTGCGTAGTCGGCGGCGTCGATCACGACGGCACCAAACTGCCTGACGTAATCGCGCCAGATGCCCGCGACGAAAAAGCGGGTCGAAGCCTGCGGGTCCGCGCTGCCTGCCTGGGGTTGCAGCGCGCGCGACAGCTCGGGCCATTCGTCGCCCACATGCACTCCGTAGAGTGCCTGAACGGCCTCGCTGACATAGACCGGGATCGTCCCCGACCGAGCTTCGAGTGGCGCGCTCACCAGAGGAAGCGCCGCTTCGACGCGTGAGCCGGCAATCGGTTTGGCAATCAGCGTGAGCGGCGCCTGCGTCGCGCTCAGGCGCAGGCTGCTCACGCGTTGGGCCTGTAGACGCTCGACGTCCCCGAGTCGGGAGATGGCGCGTATCTGGGCGGACGAGAAGATCGCGGCGTCGTCGCCCGATGGCAAACCAGCGGCCCGCACATACAGGGGTGCGGGCACCACGGTTTCCAGCCATTGACTGACCGACGCGCGAAAGCTGCTGACCATGGCCGTGAGCGCAACCGCAAGACTCAGGCTCGCGACGACACCGCCCACCGCCACGGCGGCAACGCCGCGCATGCGGTGCGCGCGCTCGGCGGTCAACAAAGGCAGCACACGCGTGCGCGCGAGTGGCAGCGCGAGCCGCAGCAGTCCCTGAACAATCCATGGCAACAGGGCGATGCCGCCGATCAGCAGCAGGCCCACGGCCACATAGGCGGCGACCGGAATGCCCTGAACCGGTGGCACGCTCGCGAGCGCCGCGCTCGCGACGAGCAGCGCAAGACCCAGCCAGGGTTTGTGCGGCGCGCGCGTCATGGCACCCAGGCCCTTGAGCGTTTGCGCGGGCGGCAGCGCCAAGGCCTGGCGCGCGGGCCACCAGCCGCCAACGAGCGCCGCCATCACGCCGAGCAGGCCATAGATGCAGGCCGTGGCGCCGCTCCATTGCAGCTGCGGCTGCACGCCGGCGAAATAGCCGCCGCCCAGATCGCCTCCGAGCAGCCTGAGCGCGAGCGCCGCCAGCGCCGCACCCAACGCCACGCCCAGCACGCTTCCGATCACGCCGATCAGGCCCGCTTCGGCCAGCACCAGCACGCGCCGCTGCTGCGGCGTCACGCCGAGCACCGCGATCAGCGCGAGTTGCGGCGCGCGCTGCGCGACGCCCAGGGCCAGCACAGAGTAGACCAGGAACGCACCCGTGAACAGCGCCACGAGCGCGAGCACCGTGAGGTTCACGCGATAGGCGCGCGAGAGGTTGCCCACGCGCTCGTTGGTGTCGCCCGGAGCACTGATCAAGACATTGCCGGGCCAGCCTGGCAGCGACTGCCAATCACGCCGCAGCTTCGCGAGATCAAGGCCCTCGCGCAACTGCAGATCGATGCGGCTCAGCTCGCCCGCGCGCGCGAAGAAATCCTGCGCCGCGCCGATGTCCATGACGGCGGTGGGCGCGCCGGGCGCGGCAATCGTGCCCGCGATCTGCACGCGCCGCTGTGTAGCGCCGCTTTGCAGGTGCAGGTATGCGCGCGGCAATTCGGCGTCGGCTATGTCGAGGGCCTTGAGCGCGGCGACATTGAGAAACACCGTGTCGGGCGCGACGATGGCGAGCCGGTCCGCACCCTCGGCCGCGCGCGGTGTGAGCGCAGGAGCCATGGCGGCGACGCTCAGCGTGTCGGTGCCGAGCACGCGCAATGCGACGTTTTCATTCGGCGCTCGATCAACCCGTCGGGCAAGCGCCGAAATATCGAGCCAGGGGCTGGCGAGCGCGACGGAGGGCTGCGTGGCAACCACGCCATACAGTGACTCGGGCAGGCTGCCGTGCGCTGCGCTCAGTTCGAGATCGGGTTGCCCTTGCACGCTGCGCACGGCGCGCGAGAATTCGGTGAGTGCCGAGGCGTTGATCAACTGCACCGACAGCCCGAGCGCGACGCCCAGCATCACCGCAACCACCGCCGCCAAGGTGCGCCACGGATGGTGGCGAACGTTCTGCCAGACGACGGTGCGAAGCAGCGCCGTGATCATGGCCGCTGCTGCCGCATTCCGGTGGCCGTGAGCCGCAGCATGCGATCGGCGCGCGCAGCGGCATTCTCGGAGTGCGTGACCAGCACCAGCGCCGCGCCGTGCTCGCGGGTCTGCGCGATCAGCAGATCCATGACGCGCGCGGCGGTCTCGGGTCGAGGTTGCCCGTGGGTTCGTCCGCAAGCAGCAGTGGCGGTTTGTGCACCAGAGCGCGGGCAATCGCCACGCGCTGCAACTGCCCGCCAGACAGTTCCTGCGGCAGGCGCGCGCCCATCTCGCCCAGGCCGACCGATTGCAGCATCGCGCGCACGCGTGCCGCATCGTTGTGCTCAAGCAGCATCAGCGGCAGTGCGACGTTCTGCGCGACGTCCAGATGCGGCAGCACGTGGAAGGCCTGAAAGACGAAGCCCACGTGGCTGCGCCGCCAGATCGCGCGGGCCTTGTCGTCCATGGCTCCAAGGTCGGCGCCGCGATGCGTGACCGTGCCCGCGTCCCAAGTATCGAGCCCCGCCATGCAGTTGAGCAGCGTGGACTTTCCGACGCCGGACTCACCCACCACGGCGATGAATTCGCCCGGGTGCACGTCCATGTCCACGTCGCCGAACACCACCGACTCACCGTAGCGCTTGGTCAGGCCGCGCAACTGCATCAGCGGCGCCGTCATGCGAGAAGCCCCGAGGCGCGAATGCGCTGGCCGATGGCAGCGACGAGCGTGCTGGCCGCATGCGGCTGGTCGCAGGCCACGACATGCCGCTCCGGCATGCTGCGCAACCAGGTGATCTGGCGTTTGGCGAGCTGCCGGGTCGCGGCGATTCCGCGTTCCGCGAGCGTGGACATCGGCTGCGTGCCATCGAGTGATTCCCATGCCTGGCGGTAGCCGACGCAGCGCATCGACGGCAGATCGGAATGCAGATCGCCGCGCGCGCGCAGCCTGTGCATCTCGTCGAGAAAACCGCTGTCCAGCATGGCGTGAAAGCGTTGAGCGATGCGCTCGTGCAGCCACGCTCGGTTGTCGGGTTCAAGGGAATAGAGCGCGTCAGCCGCCAGCAGGCTGGAGGAATTCCTGTTCGATGAGCGCGAGTGAAAGCTCGACAGCGGCTGGCCCGAGACGTGCCAGACTTCAAGAGCCCGCTGAATGCGCTGGCTGTCGCCCGGCGCCAGTCGCGCGGCGGTGATCGGGTCGACCTTCGCGAGTTGCGCATGCATGGCGGGCCAGCCGATGTCGGCGGCCTGAGCGTCGAGCCGCGCGCGCACCTCGGGGTCGGCGGGCGGCATGTCGTCGATGCCGTCGATCAGCGCCTTGAAGTACAGCATGGTGCCGCCAACCAGCACCGGCAGTGCGCCGCGCGCATGGATCGCCGCGATCAGTCGCTCGGTGTCGCGCACGAAATCGGCGGCGCTGTAGGAATCGAGCGGATCGAGAATGTCGATCAGGTGGTGCGGCACCTGCGCGAGTTCCGCGTGCGAAGGCTTGGCCGTGCCGATGTCCATGCCGCGATAGACCAGCGCCGAATCGACGCTGATGATTTCCACCGCCAGCCCCGGCGCGAGGCTCGCCGCCAACTGCAGCGCGGCCGCGGTCTTGCCGGAAGCGGTGGGCCCGGCGATGGCAACGCAGGGCAGGGAGGAAAAATCGGTCATGTGCCGATTGTCCATCAGCACGTGCGTCTCATCAGAAGGGATAGGCCAGTTCCAGAGCGAGCGGGAGATCGGCCGCGTGTTGTCGTCCGAAAAATGCGTCGTACCGGATACCGCGCTCACGCCCCGCCAGGCTGGTTCGCCCAGGTGGCAGGAGCAGGCGAAATTTCAGAGCTTCAGTTCAAAAAGCTCGCGCAGGCCGTTGCGGTACTGCTCGATGCCCAGTGAATTGGTGTTGTGGTGCGTGCCGCCTTCGACCAGCACAAACCGTTTCGGACCGGGTGCCGCTTCATAGAGTCTGCGGCCCAGATCGGCGGGAATCAGCTTGTCGTCGCTGCCATGCACGACCAGCAGTGGCGACTGGACCTGTGCCACCTTGCTCAGGCTGTCGAAGCGCTGCGTGATCAGCGCAGAAACCGGCAACCAGCCCCATTTGAAGGTGCTCACCACGTCGGAGATGCTGGTGAACGTGCCCTCGACGATGGTGCCGCGCTCGTCGCGCACCTTGGCCGCCAACTGGATCGCGACCGCGCCGCCGAGCGAGTGACCGAAGATGTAGCGATCACTGTGCGGCGCGCGTTGGGCGAGCCACTGCCAGGCAAGCTGCGCATCCTCGAGCGCCGAGGCCTCGGACGGCAGTTCATTGCTGCTCTGCCCGAATCCTCGATAGTCCACGGCCAGCACCGAAAAACCGAGGCTTTGCATGCGCCGGATGCGTGGCACGGAGCCCGAGACGTTCCAGCGCGCGCCATGCAGATACAGCATGACTGGCGCATCGGCACTCGCCGCAGGCATCCACAGCGCGTGCAGCTTTTTCTCGCCGCCGGTCCTGGATGTAGAGAGGGGAATCCACACGTCCTCAAGCCCCGACATGTCGCGATTGCCGCCCCAGGCGCGGTCACTGGGTTGGAAAATCCATTGCCGCTGCTTGGCGTCGAGCGCGACGGCACCGGTGGTGAGCGCCGTCGTGGCGAGGGCGCAAGAGGCAACAATCCAGCGTTTTTTCATGGTCGCTGGGTAAGAGTCAGGACAGCGCGTGAAAGTTCAATGATGAGAGCGTCTTGCGGTCAGAACCAGCGTGTTGGCGGCGCGTTGCGCTCAGTGGGGCGATTCGGCAAGGGCCGCTTTCAGGCGCTCGGCGTAGTCGGCAAGTATGGCGCCGCCGGGTTCCTTGCGCGGCCAGGTCAGATCGATCCCGTCATCGGCGTGGCGCGGAACCACGTGCATGTGAAAGTGGCCAACGGTCTGTCCGCCCTCTGCACCGTTGGCCTGCAGCAGGCTGAGACCCGCCGATGGAAACGCCTTGCGCGCGGCCAACGCGATGCGGCGCGCGGTCTGCATGACGGCAGCCGCTTCGGCGTCGTCGAGGTCGTACAGCGTTTGGGCATGTCGCCGGGTCGCGACCAACACATGGCCGGGCGTGACCTGGCCGAGGTCCATGAAGGCAATGGTCAGTTCGTCCTCGAACACCACGGCCGCGGGAATCTCGCGCGAGACCAGGCGGCAGAAAATGCATTGACCGGGCGGTGAAGTGTCCACGAATTTGGGCAAGATCCGTCTCCTGAAGCGATGGCGTTGTGCCAACAGACCCCAAGTCTAAGCTGGCGCAGCGGTCAGGCCTGGAAGGAGGGCTGCATCTGCAGGTCGGCGTGGTCCACGGCGTATTTGACCAGCGCGGCGCGACCGTCGATGCGCAGCTTGCGGCGCAGGTGCAGCCGGTGCGTTTCCACCGTGCGCACCGAGGAGCCCATCAGCTCGGCAATTTCCTTGTTGGAGCGGCCCTGCGCCAGCAACTGGAGCACGGTGGCCTCGCGCGGGGTCAGGGTGCGGTTGGAGCGCTCGTTGCCCACGTCGTCGAGCTGCGCGTGCAGCAAGGTCTCGATGGCAGGACTCAGGAACATGCGCCCCGCGTGCACCCGCTCGATGGCTTCGACGAGTTGCTGCGCGGGAGAGTCCTTGAGCACGTAGCCGCTGGCACCGAGTGCCATGGCACGCCGCACGTATTCCTCATCGTGGTGCATCGACAGCACCAGCACGCGCACCAGCGGATGGTGTTCGCGAAAGCGTGCAGTGAGCTGAATGCCGCTCGCACCTGGCATGCGGATGTCGGTGAGCACGATGTCCGGCAGGGCGGTGCCAGCGAGTGCGAACGCCTCGTCGGCGCAGCCCGCCTCGGCCACGACGCGGATGTGGGGCGTCGCCTCCAGCCGCATGCGCACGCCGTCGCGCACGAGGGGGTGGTCATCGACGAGCAGGACACGGATGGTGTGGTTGGTGATTGTCATGCGGGTGCGTAGCTGGAGTCAAAACGGGAGTGCGGCTGCACGGCGTCTCGGTCGATTTCGGCGTCGGCGCGCAGGGGCAGCGTGGCGATGATGCGCGTGCCAACACGGCTCGAGACGATCTGGAACTGGCCGCCGAGCGCATCGACGCGCTCGCGCATGTTGCGCAGGCCGATGCCGCTGCTGCCGTCCGACAGAATGCGATGGATGTCGAAGCCCGGCCCGTTGTCCTGCACTACGAGCGTCATCATCCGCGGAACATATTGCAGCAACACCACCACGGTGCTCGCGCCAGACGCATGCATGCAGGCGTTCTTGACCGCTTCCTGCGCCACGCGGTAGAGGGCCGTGGCGTGGGTGTTGGGGATCGGCAGGGCGTCGCCGGTTTGCTCGAAATGCACCGCGATTCCCGTGCCTTGCGCGCCGTCGCCCATCTGCTCGCACATCAGCGAGAGCGCTGCCGGCAGGCCCAGATCGTCGAGCAGCGCGGGGCGCAGACCATGCGAGACGCGGCGGATTTCAACGAGTGCGTCGTTGAGCCGAGCCAGCCCCTTGTCGAGCGCCGCATTCACCGGAGGCTGCTGCGGGCTCGCTTGCTGCGTGTGCTGCAACTGCGCGGTCTCAAGCAGGAACTTGGACGACACCAGCACCTGCACGACGCCGTCATGCAGGTCCCGCGCGAGGCGGGCGCGCTCTTCCTCCTGCGAGTGCACCACGCGTTGGGCCAGGCGCCTGAGCTTGGCGCTCGAGATGCGGTGATCCTTGAGGTTGAGCAGCACCCCGGCGGCGGCGATCAGCACCATGCAGACCGCCGCGATCCAGTAGATGCGCTGCTGCGTGGCCGCAATGTTCTGCTTGGCTCGCTCGTCGAGGCGCCTAAGCGCCTGCTCGACGTCGTCAAGATACAGGCCCGTGCCGATCACCCAGTTCCAGCCCGGCACCTGGAGCACGTAACCGAGCTTGGCAACCGTGGCTTGGGAAGACGGCTTGTGCCAGTCGTAACGCACCAGCCCGCCGCCAGACAGGCCGGTATCGACGATGAGCCGCGCGGGGATCTGGCCCGCAGGCTGGTTGGGATCGCACAGGTCCACGTTGGGCACCGCCATCTGCCCGGGGTTCACGAGCAGATTGCCGCGCTGGTCGTAGAGGAAGAAATAGCCGTCGTCGCCGAACTTCAACTGGGCGACCGCGTTCACGGCCTGCTGCTGGCGTTCGGCCTCGCTGAGCGCCGCGCCGCCCGAGGGCTGACCCGCAAATCGCAGCACCGTGCTGAGCGCCAGTTCCACATATTGGCGCAATTCGGCTTCCTTGCTGTGCAGATACGCGGACTCCACCAGCGCGCGCTCTTCGTTGGCAAGCGCCATGGTTTGGTGTCGCACGGTAATCCCCATGCAAATCAGTGCCACGCCCACGGGAATGGCCGCCATCAATATCAGTTTGATGCGCAGTTGCATGATTATGAGAAGCCTTTTCGCATGACCCAAATGATTGCCGATCCATGAAACGCGTCAAGCGGTTTTTCCCGAGGTGTAACCAATCACTCCATTAATTCCAGAGCGCGGAATATATTCGGAGCGCGCACCAAATAAAAGAATCGGAAAATTCGGGAGCTACGTGCCCATTCTTGGTGAATATGGCGTGTGATGCCTGTGGAATTTAGCTTGAGCGCTATGAAAATCATAATTTCCGCCGTTTGGGGTGTGCTCCAAAAAGATGAGTGCGATTATGTTTTTTGTGCATTTTGTATTTTTATGTTTCCTTTGAACGCTGCTACGTAGTATTGCGTGGATTGATTTGCGTATTACTGCGTAGGGGAAAAAACATGACCGCGCTGGTGTTTTCCGTTTCTAAAATCCATTCGCCGACGTTGATTTGAAACTGCATGTTTTGCCCGCCTCGTGTCGAGTAAATACCTGTTGTTTGTGCAAATAAAGATCATCGTCGACGGATTTCTTTTCTTCAAAGAGGAGCTGATGGATGAAACGCAACACAACACTTCGACTGGTATTGGCATGCGGCGCGGCGATCAGCGCATTGGCATTGGTCGGCTGCGCGGCGCCGTCCAAGCGTGAGGTGCTTTCCACCAATCAGATCTATCCGGCCATCGGTCCGTATTCGCAGATGGTCTCGCACGGCAACACGATCTATTTCTCCGGCGTGCTGCCGCTCAATGCAGCGGGCACGGCGATCGCCGGCACCACGATCGAGGAGCAGACGCGTGCGGTTCTCGATTTCATCGGGGCCAAGCTCAAGAGCCAGGGCCTCGGCTACGAGGACGTGCTCGCCACGCAGGTCTACATGAAGGACCTCAATGAATTCGGTGCGATGAACAAGGTGTACGGCGAGTACTTCAAGTCGGCCGCACCGGCGCGCGCGACGGTCGAGGTGGCGCGCCTGCCGCGTGACGTGAAGATCGAAATCGCCGCCGTCGTCGGTCGCCGCTGACCGAGAACCTTGATTGATCGATCCGATTGCAATTTCCTTTCCCACGGAGGCTTCCATGAATCAGGCAACAACCCCCACGATGTCGAGTGACAACTGCGCGGCGGATTCGGCGCAGGCAACCAGCGCCTGGACTTCCAAGCGACGCGATTTTCTGCGCATGATGGGCTATGGCGCGGGAGCCGCGGCGCTCGGCCCGATGCTGGCCGCCTGCGGCAGCAGCAACGCGCAGTCGACCACCGAGGCGCTGCGCGCGGAGCTGGTCAAGGACGAGGCCTTCTGGTCGAGCGTGCAGGGCATGTTCGTGCTCAATCCGCAGAAAACCTTCATGAACATCGGCACGGCGGGCTCCATGCCAACCGTGGTGCTCGACGAGTTTTCCTCGCTCAATCGCGCGAAGGCGGTGGACTGCCTCAACGGCTATTCCAATCTGCTCGATCTGCGCAAGGCTGCGGCGCCGGGATTCGGCGTGGACCCGGACGAACTGGCGTTTTCGGCCAATACCTCATCGGGAATGTGCCACGCGATTCTCGGGATCGACTGGGAACCCGGCGACGTGGTGGTGACCACCAACCATGAGCACGGCGGCGGCGACACACCGCTCAAGATCGCGACGAATCGCTATGGCATCGAGGTCTCGCGCATCCCCATGCCGGTGGGCAACAACCAGACCGCGGCGACCTATGTGAACCTGTTCGACGAACGCATTCGCGCGCTCAAGGCGCAGGGCAAGCGGGTGCGCGCGATGATGTGGTCCTCGCCGACCTACAAGACCGGCACCATGCTGCCCATCGCCGATCTGATGACGGTGGTGAAGGCGCATCAGCTCATCAGCATCGTGGACGGAGCCCACCTGCCGGGCATGATGGCCTACAACTACGCGGACCTTGGCATGGACTTCATGTCGGGCGCGGGCCACAAGTGGCAGTGCGGCCCGGGTTCCACCGGCATCCTGGTCGTGCGCAACAAGATCCGCGCGTCCAATCCGCTGCCGCTGCCCAAGTGGTATCCGATCCACACAAGCTCGTACTCGGATCTCGAGCGCACCACCAACGGCACCGCAACCTACGACATCGCGGCAACCATCACCAGTTGCGGCAGCGTGCATACGCCGATGTTCGCGTCGCTGGTACGTGCATGCGCGATGTGGGATGAACTCGGACGCAAGAAAGTCGAGACCTACGACCTGGCGCTCTCGGCGTATCTGAAGGAAAAGATCGTCGAGCGTTGGGGTATCGCATCGCTGTATGCGCCCAAGGACGATCCCAAGCTGGTGTCGGCGCTGACCTCGTTCAATCCGTTCCAGAACAAGGATGACGTGATGAACAGCCAGAAGTCCTCGCAATTCGTGGCGCGCATGGCAAGCGACTATCCGCAGGGTTTCCAGATCCGCAACTCCAATTTCCCGGTGATCGGGGCAGCGGCGGAACATTACGGTGTGCGCCTGTCCACCCATCTGTGGCATGACGCCACGGACGTCGATCTGGTGGTCGATGCGATGTGGGACCTGTCGAAAAAGATGGCCTGAGGCATGTGACCCGCGTCGGCGGGCACCACGTTGCGCGCGGCGCGAAGCCGCACGCAACGTGGTGGGAGGGGAATGCCCAGGCGCATTCGCTCCGTACAATTTGGACATGTCCTCGCACGCCGCAAACCCTTCTCTCGAATCCATCGCCGCCGCAGCCGCGCCGGATTTTCGCCGCGATCCTCGCGGCTTTTTGCTTTCGCTCTACGCGGTCGCAGTGCGGCGGGCGCAACCCCTGCATACCTTGAAGGAGCATCTGCCCGAGCCGCCAAGGGGCCGCACCGTCGTCATCGGTGCGGGCAAGGCAGGTGCAGCGATGGCGCAGGCGGTCGAAGCGCTGTGGCCCGAGGATGCGGCAATGTCCGGGCTGGTGGTCACGCGCTACGGACATATTCCCGAACGTGCGCAGGGGTCAGGCAGCGCGTGGAAATCGTGGAGGCCGCGCATCCCGTGCCGGACGCGGCCGGCATGCAGGCGGCGGAGCGCATCTTGCAGATGGTCCAGGGCTTGAGCAAGGACGATCTGGTCCTGTGCCTGATCTCCGGTGGCGGATCATCCCTGCTGACCCTGCCCGCCGATGGACTGACGCTGGCCGACAAGCAGGACATCAACAAGGCCCTGCTGGCAAGCGGCGCGAATATCTCGGAGATGAACTGCGTGCGCAAGCATCTCTCGCGCATCAAGGGCGGACGCCTGGCGGCGGCCTGCGCTCCGGCGCGGGTCGTGACGCTCACCATCAGCGACGTGCCGGGCGATGATCCCGCCATCATCGCCAGCGGACCGACGGTCGCCGATGCCAGCACCTGCGCGGACGCACTGGCGATTCTCAGGCGCTACCGCATTTCGGTGCCGCAAACGGTGATCGCGCAACTGGAGCGGGCGAGCTTGAAACGCCCAAGCCGGGCGACGCCGTGTTTGCGGGGCAGAGCGTGCAACTGATCGCCACACCCATGCAGTCGCTGCAGGCCGCAGCCGGGGCGGCGCGCGCGGCGGGGCTCGCGGTGCATGTCCTGAGCGACGAGATCGAAGGCGAATCGCGCGAGGTCGGCCGGGTTCATGCGGCCCTTGCGAGAGCCACGGCGAAGCACGGCGAGCCGTTCGCGCGCCCCTGCGTGATCTTGAGCGGTGGAGAAACGACCGTGACGATCCGGCCACAGCCCGAGGGCAGCTCCAAGGGGCGCGGCGGTCGTGCGGGGGAATTCTGCCTTGGCCTGGCGCAGGCGCTGCAGGCTCAGCCCGACGTGTGGGCACTGGCGGCCGACACCGACGGCATCGACGGCATCGAGGACAACGCGGGCGCGTTCGTCACGCCGGACACGCTGGCTCGCGCCGAGGCCCATGGGCTCAAGGTCGCCGACGCGCTCGATCGCAATGACGCCTACGGCTATTTCGACGCCATTGGCGATCTGCTCGTCACCGGGCCGACCAACACCAACGTCAATGATTTTCGCGCGCTGCTGGTGCTTTGAGGTTTTGGAGCGCAACGCGCAAACGCCCTGAGCGTTCGCGCGTTGCCTGCGCGATCAGAAGCGGTGGCGAATGCCCACGCCGTAGCTCGTACCCGAGTTGTAATGCGTGATCTTGTCGTTCATGACCATGGCGTACACATCGGTGCGCTTGGACAGGTTGTAGTCATAGCCAACGGTCAGCGTCTTGCGGTTCGTGTCCACGCCCGACAGCTTGGTCTTGGCCCATGAACCCACCAGAGCACCGGCACCGAGCGGCACCGAAGCACCCACCTGCAGCGTCTTGGCTTCGACGTCGGTGTTGTCGGCTTCGGACTGGCCGTAGGTCAGATAGGGCTTGACCACCTTGAAGTCATAGGCACCGCCCAGCATCCAGGCGGTCTTGGTCGTGCCGAGGTAGTCACCGGCGCCGGGATTGGCGATCTGCGCGCGCTCGTAGAAACCGGTCACCGTCAGCGGGCCACCGAAGTAGAAGAAGTTGGCGCCCACGTTCTTCTTGTTTTTGTTGTCCCCGGTCTTTTCACCGAACTGGTACTGCAGGTTCGCCTTGAAGCCGCCGATGTCGGGCGTGCTGTAGACGAGCTGGTTGCTCCAGCCGGTGTCGGCGGGCGTCGTGGCTTGCCAGCCGCTGCGGTTGAACAGCGGCACGTTGATGTGCAGGATCAGCGGAGCGAACACGAACGAATCGCCCAACGGGTTCGCCACCACCGAGGGCAGGAAGTTGGGCGCCATCCAGCGACCGAGCATCACCGAGCCGAAACCGCCGGACAGGCTGACGTTGGCGTCGCGCGAGAAAAAGGTGTCGCCGGGGAAGCGGCCCTGCGTGCCGGTGTCGGTCTGTAGAAACGAGGTCAACTGGAAATTGGCCTTGAGGCCGCTGCCCAGGTCTTCGCTGCCCGTGAAGCCGAACCATGACGTGGTCAGGCCGCCGCTGTTCACCACATTGGTGCGATCAGCGTCCCAGCCATCTTCATGGAGCCCATGAAGACGTCGCTGATACCGGTCACCTTCACCGAACTTTGGGCCAACGCGCCGGTCGCGCAAAGGGTCGCTGCCGCAATGGCCAGCATGTTTTTTTTCATGGTTTTCTCCTGCTGAATAAAAGGATCGCCAGATGGCTTGGTGGGTCTCACTGAAGATTCACCGACACACCCGTTGAATGACGAATTTGTGACGACGGGTAAATTGTCGAAAAGCAAACATCGTGCCGCCAGCGTTTTTTTGATTTTCAGCAGGAAGTGTTGTTTGTAGCGCACCGCGTATCCAAGCCAGTCCGTTGTGGGTTAGGAGCGTGGCTACATCAATCTGTGCTTAACAATTGAATTGACTTTTGGCAATTCCGGGGCACGTGTGTTTTGACTTGTCTCAATGTGCAATGCGGGTGAGGACTGCAAAGTACAGGCCCATGCTCCCACTGTCTTCATCCCATACTGCCGTCCCGCCAGAAATCGTCCAGGCTGGCCGTGTGCTGCGTGAACGCTCGCAGCGCCCCGACAGCGTGATCTATCTGGACAGCGGGCGGGTGTTGTTCGGGCTGCTTGATTCGGGCCAGTTGCGTCACCAGCTCGGCATGGTGGAAGGACCGATCTGGCTGGATGCGGCGCCGGTGATCATGGAACAGTCCTATCCCGTGGACATCGTCGCCGACACCCAGGTGTGCCTGCGGCGTTTGCCGCTGGCGGAGTTCCGCAAGGCCTATACCGCTCTGTCCCGCGAAACCCAGACGCTGGTGCGCGACATGGCCGCTGGCTACATGCAGCAGACCGAACTTGCGGTCAGTCGTCTCGCGCAAGACGCCGAGGCGCGCTGCGCCCAGTGGCTGCTGCGCAATGCCTCGCCGGCCGAGGATGGCAGCCTGCAGGTCACGCTGCTGCAACGCAAGCGCCTCATCGCCGCGCAACTGGGCATCGCACCAGAAACCTTTTCCCGCGTGCTGCGCCATTTGCGCGAACATGGGCTCATCGCGGGAACCGGCAACGTGCTGAGTCTTCCGCAGCCTTCCGCTTTGCAGAACGTGGCGCGCTGCTGAGCTTGTTGTCGCCCACTCGCGCTCGACTCCGCATCAGGGATTTCTCTGAATCGGGTATTTATCCCAACGGCGGCGCAACCGCGGCCCCGTATATTGGTGTCATTCTGATGTAAGCGTGGGCTCCACGCCGTCTGCCAACGCCATGTTCCGCACAGCATTTCTTGCACTCCAGGCCTGGTGTGTCCCTTCGCCGCAAGGAGACCCGCGATGACGGGCGGCGAAGCGCACGCCGAACGCGGCGTCGGCCTGTTCCCGGAAATGCACATCCCTGGTCCGCTGGTGCGGCGCCTGATGCTGATCGTCTTTCTGGCGGTGGCGCTGGCCGGAACCGTGACCGCATGGGTGGTCTCGCGTGCTTCGGGCGAGGAAGTCGCCGGACGGCTCGTGCGTCAGCAGACCGACGAGGTCGAACTGGTTGCGCGCCTGCTCGCCAGCAAGATCGAGCAGAGCCAGAAGGTGTTGAGCACGCTCGCAGATGGCATCACGCCGCAGATGTTGCAGTCGCCCTCGTTGCTCGAGTGGATGCTGCAGCAGGGGCTTCCGGCGCTGCGTTTCTTCGATTCGATGGAGATCGCGCGCCGTGATGGCCGGCTGATCCTGAACCTGCAGAATGGCAAGTCGGAGTCCGCATCGGACGTCGATGCCGACGAGCGCGACATTCTTCTGCGCACCATGGTGCAGGGCAAGCCGCTGGTTTCGGGCGTGATCGGTGATCGACCTGGCGCGGCGCGCATCATGCTCACGCTCCCGCTGGTCAACGACGAAGGCAAGGTGCTTGGTGTGGTGGGCGGAGTGCTGAGGCTTCAGTCACAGGGTCTGCTGCCGCATTCGCTGGGACTGCCGGCGCGCGATGATTCGCGGCTGATCGTGTTCACCTCGGACGGCGTGATCCTGTCGCATCCGCAGCTCGAACGCGTGATGGGCAACATCAAGACCGAGCCGGGCATCGGGCCGGTCTATACGCGCTGGCGCTCGGAACTCAAGCCCGTCACCACGGGGCGCGGCGAGACGGAAACGGTCAGCGATCATCTGGTCAGCATGGCGGGCGTGCCCATGCCCGAATGGTGGGTGGCGAGGGTGACCGATTCCCGTGCGCTGATGGCGCCACTGCAAGGTGCCCAGCGGCGCTCGTGGTGGCTCGCGGCGGCCAGCGTGCTGCTAGTGGCGCTGATCGCGGTGCTTTGCATGGCGTGGGTGGCATCACCGCTCACGCGACTGCACCGGCGCGCACAGGGCATTCTGCTGAACGATGATCCGTCGGGCGCGACGCCGCCCGCGTCCGCCGAAGCCGAGCTGCTGGCGGGAGCGCTCGATCACCTCGAAGCGCAGCAGCAGCATCATGGTCATCAGGCGGAATTTTCGCGGCTGCAATTGCAGGGCATTCTGGAGCAGGCACCGATCGGCATCGTCATCACGCGCAATGACGTGCTGGAACTGCTGAGCCAGCAGGCGAGCCTGATGCTCGGTTACTCGCGCGCCGAACTCGAAGGGCAGTCGGTGCGGCAATTGTTTGCCGACGACCAGCACTTTGGCGATCTGGCGCGGCAGATGCGCGAGGGGCGGCATCGCGCGGCGGCTACGAAGGAGAGTTCGCGCTGCGCCGCAAGGACGGAAGCCAGTTGTGGGCGCGCGTCGTCGGGCGCATGGCACTTGATCGACGCTCGGCCATGGCGGCGGTGTGGGTGCTCGAAGACATCACGTCCGCACGGGATGAACGGCGCAAACCCATGTGGGTCCACTCGCACGACCTGCTGACCAATCTGCCCAACCGTGCGGCCTTCCTGGAGCGCGTGCGCGCAATGCTGGCACGCCGCAAGGAACACGGGACCGACGGCGCGGACAACGGCATCGCGCTGCTGCATGTCGATCTGGACCATTTCACGCTCGTCAACGACCGCCTGGGGCACGAGGCGGGCGACATCCTGCTGCGGCAGTTCGCCAATCTTCTTGACGAGCTGGCGCGGCATGTCGGCTGGGTGGCGCGTCTCGGGGGTGACGAGTTCGCCGTGGTATTGCCCCACTGTTCGGCAGAGCGCGCCGAAATGATCGCCGAGCATGTGCGCGCCTCGATTGCGGAATGGGAGTTCAGCCATGAGGGCGAGACCTCGACCACGACGGTGAGCATCGGAATTGTCGTTGCGCCAGCGGATCTGGACGACGTGACGCCGTGGCTGCGCGCCGCCGACATGGCGTGCTATTACGCCAAGCGCGCGGGCCGCAACCGCATCATGCTGCGCGAAGTGGCGGACAAGACCGTGGCCGTCTAGGCCCTGGTCCTCAATGCTTCTGCTTCGCGGTGTGCCTGTCGCCGCTCAGCGTGATCCATGTGAGCAGCACACCGGTGAGCGCGCCCGCCGCCATGCCGATCACCATCGGCAGTGGCTTGCCGTTCGAGAACAGGCCGACGATCTGCATCGCAATGGCACCCGTGAGCATTTGCAGGGTGCCCAGCAGCGCGGACGCGGTTCCGGCGATGTCGCCGTGATCGTCGAGCGCCAGGACCGAGGTCGTCGGAATCACCAACCCCATCAGTCCACTGGCGGTGAAGTACAGGGCGATCAATACCACGAGCTTGTCGCCACCGAGCAGGTAGTAGGCCAGCAGGCAGGACATCACCACGCCGCAGGCCGATGCCGCGAGCTTGACGATGTTCACGAGGCCGTAGCGCTGGCCCAGTGGCCCGGTGAACTGGGCGGCTCCGATGAACGCAATGGCATTGAACGCAAAGGCCAGACTGTACTGCGTGGCCGACAGGCCGTAGTGGTTGATCAGCACGAACGGCGAACCCGCGAGATAGACAAAAAAGCCCGCCATCGCGGTTGCTCCGATGAATACGAGACCGAGGTAGTGCCAGTCGCGCAGCAGCAAGGCATAGGCCTTGAGCACGTCGGCGATGCTGCTTTCGTTGCGCGCGGCGGCATCGCGGGTTTCGGGCAGGCCGCGCACCATTGCGGCCAAACCGAGCACGGCCGCGAGCGTCACTGCCCAGAACACCAGGCGCCAGCCGCCCAGCGCGATCACGCCGCTGCCCGCAAGCGGCGCAAGAATCGGCGAGACGCTGAACACCAGCATCAAAAGCGACATCATGCGAGCCGCTTCGTGCCCGGTATGCAGATCGCGCACCACGGCACGCGGTATCGCCATGCCCGCCGCCGCGCCCAGGCCCTGGACGAAACGCAGCGCGACCAGCGTTTGAATGTTCTGCGCGAACGCGCAGCCGACGCTTGCCGCAATGAAGATCGCCAGCCCGAGATAGAGCGGCTTCTTGCGTCCCCACATGTCCGAGAGCGAACCGAATATCGGCTGGCCCAGTCCCAAGGCGATGAAGAATGCCGTGAGGCTGGCCTGCACCGCTCCAACGGGTGCGTTCAGGCTCGCGCCGATCTGCGGCAGCGCGGGCAGATACATGTCGATGGCGAACGGACCAATGGCCGAGAGCAGGCCAAGGATCACCACCATGCGCATGGAAACCGTGGAGGAGTTCGAGGAAGAAAAAGACATAGGGGCGCGATTGTCGCGGATTGTCGTGTGGAACTTCGCACGGGTTGCGCAGCGCGCCGGATTTCCTCACGGCGCGTCATGTCATTGGCCCCGCAGTCGGCGTTTAAAAAATTTCAGGTCACGACAATCGCCCGAGCGCGCGCAGCACACTCTCGGCCGTGGCCGGTGCGGTGAGCCTCACCGGTGCCGCTTCGTTGCCCTCGCGCGCTGCGGCGATGGCGTTGCGCAGCGCCTCGTAGACGCTGATCGCCAGCATGAACGGCGGCTCGCCGACGGCCTTGCTGCCGCCCACGTTGTCTTCGCGATTGGCCTCGTGCCAGAAGTCGATGTGGAAGTGCTCCGGGATATCGCCCGTTGCCGGAATCTTGTAGGTGCTGGGCGCGTGCGTGGCGAGCAGGCCGTTTTCGCTCCAGACCAGTTCCTCGGTGGTGAGCCAGCCCATGCCCTGGACGAAGCCGCCCTCGATCTGGCCGATATCGATGGCCGGATTGATGCTGCGGCCCACGTCATGCAGGATGTCCACCGCGAGCACGCGGGACTCTCCCGTGAGCGTGTCGATGGCCACCTCGGAGCATGCCGCGCCGTAGGCGAAATAGTAGAACGGGCGGCCCGTGAGCGTGGTCTTGTCGTAGTGAATCTTGGGCGTGCGGTAGAAGCCGTCGCTCCACAATTGAATGCGGTTGGCGTATGCCTCCTTGACGACATCGTTCCAGTCGCGCGTGCACCTGGGCGTGATGACCTTGCCACCGGCGAACTCCACCGCACCGGCTCCCACAGCGTCGAGGCCGCCGACATACGCGGCGAGGTTGTCGCGGATGTTGCGTGCCGCGAATTGCGCGGCGCGGCCGTTCAGATCGGTGCCACTCGATGCGGCCGTTGCGCTTGCATTGGGCACCTTGCTGGTGTCGCTCGCGGTGATGATCACGCGCTCGAACGGCACGCCCAACTCATCGGCCACGATTTGCGCCACCTTGGTGTGCAGACCCTGTCCCATTTCCGTGCCACCGTGATTCACCTGCACGCTGCCGTCGGTGTAGACATTGACGAGCGCACCGGCCTGATTGAACAGCGTGGCAGTAAAGCTGATGCCGAACTTCACCGGCGTGATCGCGAGGCCCCGCTTGATGACCGCGTTGCCTGCGTTCCAGTGCGCAACGGCCTGCTGGCGCTTTCGGTAGTTCGAGCTTCGCTCCAGTTGCGGCAGCAGGTCGTGCAGGATGTTGTCCTCCACCTTCATCTGGTAGTGCGTGAGGTTGCGATCCGTCGTGCCGTAGAGGTTGCGCATGCGCACGTCGAAGGCGTCCAGATGCAGGGCGCGCGCGATGTCGCCGAGGATGGCCTCGATGGCGATCACGCCCTGCGGTCCGCCGAAGCCGCGAAACGCGGTATGGCTTTGCGTGTGGGTCTTGCAGCGAAACGATGCGATGTCCACGTCTTCCAGGAAGTAGGCGTTGTCGCTGTGGAAAACGGCGCGGTCCGCCACCGGGCCGGACAGGTCGGCGCTGAAACCGCAGTTGGCCGCAAGCTGAAGTTTCAGGCCCGTGATGCGCCCCGAGTCGTCAAAGCCCACGTCGTATTCGTAGCCAAACGGATGGCGCTTTCCGGTGACCAGAAAATCGTCATCGCGATCAAGGCGCAGCTTTACCGGAGTGCCTGTCTTGTTGGCGGCAATCGCGGCCCACACCGCGAGATGCCCGGCCTGCGTTTCCTTGCCGCCGAAGCCGCCGCCCATGCGTCGGCACTCGACGCGCACGGCGCTGTTCTCCAGACCCAGGGCGTGCGCCACCCAGTGCTGCACCTCGCCCGGATGCTGTGTGCTCGAATGGATCGCCCACTGGTTCTGCTCAAGCGGCAGTGCGTAAGCGATCTGGCCTTCGAGATAAAAATGTTCCTGCCCGCCGACCTCGAAGCTGCCTTGCAGTCGGTGCCTTGCCGCGCTCAGCGCGCCTGCCGCGTCGCCGCGCCGCACGTGCACCGGCGGCAGCACGTAGCTCTTGGCCTCGAGTGCCTGCTGCAACGACAGAATTGCGGGCAGCGGCGTGATCTGCAATTTCACGGCGCGCGCGGCACGGCGTGCCTGCATGACCGTCTCGGCGATCACGAGGCCGATCACCTGACCGGCGAACTGCACCTTGTCGATGGCGAACACCGGTTCGTCATGCGCAAACGCGGCAAGTATCGGGTCGCCCGGAATGTCCGCGCTGAGCACGACATCGCGCACCCCCGGCATGGCGAGCGCGGCGCTCGCATCGACGCCGTCGAGCGTGCCGTGGGCAACATCCGAGAGAATCGGCGCGGCGTACAGCGTGCCCTTGATTTCGGGGATGTCGTCGATGTAGGTTGCGGCACCGGCAACCTGGACGCGTGCGCTCTCGTGGATGTGCGATGTGCCGACGGCGGACGGCGCGAGCGGGGCCGCGGCTTCACTGTGCGTGTCACGGGTGTTCATGCCAGCACCTCCAGTGGCTTGAGTGTGTCAAGGCCCGTGCGCTGGCCGGCAGGCAGGGCGGATTCAAACCAGAAACGCCGCATTAACGCGCCCAGCATTTCCCGGCGGTAGGCGCTGCTCGCGCGCATGTCGGAGATCGGATTGAACTCGGACTGCAGAGACTCTCCGGCCTCGCTTGCGAGCGCTTCATCCCATTTTCTCGAGGCCAGCAATGCCTCGGTCTGCACCGCGCGTGCCGGTGTCGCCGCCACGCCGCCGGCACCGATGCGCGCGTTCGCAATCACGCCGTCTTCCATCTGCAGGTTGATGGCCAGGCAGACGGCGGAAATATCGTCGTCGAACCGTTTGGAAATCTTGTAGGCCGCAAGCTGCTGTCCCGGCACGGGCAGCGGCACGTGGATCGCCGTGAGCAACTCGTCGCTCGCCAGCAGGTTCTTACGGTAGCCGGTGTAGAAGTCTTCGAGCGCCATGCGGCGTTCGCCGCGCACGCTCGCGAGCGTGATGTCGGCACCGAGCGCGATCAACAACGGCATGGAATCGCCGATGGGCGAGCCGTTGGCAATATTGCCGCCAAGCGTGCCGGAGTTGCGCACCGGCACGCCCGCAAAGCGCGTGGCAAAGCGGTGAAGCTGAGGCCAGTGCCGGGCCAGCACGGCGAACGCATCGGTCAGCGAGACGGCGGCTCCGATCTGGATGTGGCGCTCGTGGGTGTCGATGCGCAGCAGTTCGGCTGCACGCGTCACGTCGAGGACTTGGGCGTACTGCCTGTGCATCTTGGTGATCCATAGTCCCACATCGGTCGTGCCCGCAGCAATCAGTGCTTGCGGATGATCGGCGCGTGCCCGCAGCAGCGCGCCGAGCGTCGTGGGCGCAAGATAGGCTGCGTCCTGCAATGGAGGCGCGTCGTTCAGCGCGGCGAGTTGCCGGAGCAGCGCGGCCTCGTTGACCTGTATGCGCGGCAGCTCGGCCATGCCCTGCGCGGCCTCGAAGATCGGGCGGTAGCCGGTGCAGCGGCAGAGGTTGCCCGACAGTTCTTCCACCGCCAGCTCGCGCGTGATCGTCCGATCCTTGCAGACATGGTTCTGGTACATGCCGAACAGGCTCATCACGAAGCCAGGCGTGCAGAAACCGCACTGCGATCCATGGCACTGAACCATGGCCTGCTGCGCCGGATGCAGTCCGCCAGCGGTCTGATTCGCCCGTTCGATGAGCGGATCGCTGGCGAGGTCACCAGCGGTCCACAACGCCATGCCGTCTATCGAATGCGCCAGACGGATGCAGCTGTTGATCGACTGGTAATGCACCGCGCCATCGCGCACCGAGCCCAGCACGACGGTGCAGGCGCCGCAGTCGCCTTCGCCGCAACCTTCCTTGGTGTCGGTGCATGCGAGGTCTTCGCGCAGCACCTCCAGCAGCGTGCGGTCTGCTGCGATGCCGTTCAGGGTGACGGTCCGTCCGCGACGGATGAAGCGCAGGGGGCGGGTATTGCTCATGGAATGCCAGTCTCGTCAGATCGGTCGGATAAGGGTAAGTGCGAACGACTCGCTAAATTTATCAATGGCGGCAGGCCGCCAATGTCTGCAACACTATGACAGCTTTGGGCGCTGCGCTGAAGCCGCTCCATCTTGGCCCATCGGCACTGGCGATTGTGGGCTCGCATCTTGCTTTCGATGATCGCAGGGCAGGGCAGGGCAGTCAGCCGCAACACGACCGATTCGCTGCGAAAACCGTAGCGATGCACTTATGTGGCCGCTGGATGGAATGCCGTCTGGACGCATAACCCTTTGCAACTAAGAGACAATCTCGCGCATGACTTTCTCTGACCAGAATTTTTCGCCCTCGGCTGCGCCTCGATTGCAGCTTACGGGTATCACCAAGCGATACCCAGCAGTCGTGGCAAATGATGGTGTATCGCTCACGGTGCTTGCGGGCGAGGTGCATGCCATTCTGGGTGAGAACGGCGCGGGCAAGTCAACGTTGATGAAGATCATCTACGGCGCGGTCAAACCCGATGAGGGCAGCATCGTTGTCGACGGCCAGCCGGTGCAGATCCGCAATCCGCAGGAGGCGCGCCAACTGGGCATTGCCATGGTGTTCCAGCACTTCAGCCTGTTCGACACGCTGACCGTGGCCGAGAACGTGTGGCTGGGTCTCGACAAGAGCATGGCGCTCGCCGAAGTCATCGAGCGCGTGGACGCCACGGCCCGGGAATACGGCCTGGAGGTCGATCCCCATCGTCCGGTGCACACGCTCTCGGTGGGCGAAATGCAGCGCGTGGAAATCATCCGCGCGCTGCTGACCCGCCCGCGCGTGCTGATTCTGGACGAGCCGACCTCGGTGCTCACGCCCCAGGCGGTGGAGAAGCTGTTCGTCGTGCTGCGTCGGCTCGCGAGCGAGGGCTGCTCGATTCTCTACATCAGTCACAAGCTGCATGAAATCCGTTCGCTGTGCACTGCCTGCACGGTGCTGCGCGGCGGTGTGGTGACCGGTGTTTGCGATCCTTCCAGGGAAACCAATGCATCGCTCTCGCGCATGATGATCGGCTCCGAGCCGCCCAGGCTCGAACACCGCGAATCCAGGGTGGGGCCGGTGGTCCTCAAAGTCAACGAGTTGAGCCTGCCGCGCCTTGACCAGTTCGGCGTCGATCTGGCCGACATCGATCTGGAGGTTCGCGAGGGTGAGGTCGTGGGCATCGCGGGCGTGTCCGGCAATGGCCAGCGCGAGCTGCTGTATGCGCTGTCTGGCGAGGACACGCGCGCCGCGCCCGCGATGATCCAGGTCTCGGGCAGGGACGCGGGCCGCATGGGGCCAGGCAAGCGCCGCGCGCTCGGTCTGCATTTCGTGCCCGAGGAGCGTCTTGGCCGGGGCGCCGTGCCGAGCATGAGTCTCGCGCACAATCTGCTGCTCACGCGCAAGACGGCGGTGGGGCGCGGCGGCTGGATTCACATGCGCCGGCTGCAGCATCAGGCGCGCGACATCATCACGCGCTTCAACGTCAAGGCGGGCGGACCGCAGGCTGCGGCGCAGTCGTTGTCGGGTGGCAACCTGCAGAAATTCATCGTGGGCCGCGAGATCGATGCCGAGCCCACTCTGCTGATCGTCTCGCAGCCCACATGGGCGTGGACGTGGGCGCGGCGGCGCAGATCCATGGCGAAATCCTGAAGCTGCGCGATGCTGGCTGCGCCGTGCTGGTGCTCAGCGAGGAGTTGGACGAATTGTTTGAAATCTGTGATCGACTGCATGTGGTGGCCAAGGGGCAACTCTCCCCCTCGATTCCCCGCGCGGATGCGACCGTGCAATTGATCGGCGAATGGATGAGCGGGCTGTGGAATGCCAGCACCCACAGCCCCACGAACCCGGTCGCGAGCAGGGGAGGCGCCGATGTTCAAGCTTGAACCACGTCCCCAGCCGTCGAAATACTGGACCTGGGGCTCGCCGGTGCTGGCGCTCGCGATCACGGTGGTGATCGGCGTGTGCCTGTTTGCGCTGCTCGGCAAGGATCCGGTGCGCGGTCTGCAGGCGTTTTTCTGGGAGCCGGTCAAGTCCGGCTACGCGCTTGCGGAACTCACCATCAAGGCCACGCCGCTGCTGCTGATCGCACTCGGGCTCGCGGTGTGCTTTCGCTCCAACGTGTGGAACATCGGCGCGGAAGGGCAGTTCGTGATCGGCGCGGTCGCGGCGGGCGGCATGGCGCTGCTGGCCGACAAGAATTCCGGGCCGTGGATCGTTCCGGCGATCCTGATCGCCGGCATGGTGGGCGGCATGCTGTGGGCAGGCATCGTCGCGCTGCTGCGTGACAGGTTCAATGCCAACGAAATCCTGGTCAGCCTGATGCTCGTGTATGTCGCGACGCTGTTTCTCGGCTACCTGGTCTATGGTCCGTGGAAGGACCCGGCGGGCTACAACTTTCCGCAGACCAAGATGTTCGAGCGGGTCACGCAGATTCCCAAATTGGTGCAGGGATTTCGCATGAACATCGGTGTGGTGATCGCGCTGGTCGGCGCTGCGCTGCTCTGGGTGTTTCTGTTTCGCACGCGCGCCGGTTTCGCGCTTCAGGTGGGCGGCATCTCTCCTGCGGCGGCGCGCTATGCGGGCTTCTCCTCGCGCCGCTCGCTCTGGACTGCGCTGTTGATTTCGGGCGCGGCGGCGGGTCTCGCGGGGCGCTTGAAGTGGCCGGGCCGCTCGGTCAGCTCACGCCCTATGTGCCCGCCGGGTACGGCTTTGCCGCGATCATCGTGGCCTTTGTCGGGCGGCTGCATCCCGTGGGCATGGTGTTCTCGGCCATTTTGATGAGCATGTTCTACATCGGCGGTGAACTCGCGCAGTCCCGCCTTGGCCTGCCCAAGGCATTGACGGGCGTGTTCCAGGGGCTGCTGTTGTTCACGCTGCTGGCCTGCGACACGCTCGTGGCCTACCGCATTCGCTGGACATCGCGTGTGCCTCGGCCCGTTGCGGTGAAGGGAGCGCTGTGATGGAGTCCTATGCACTGCTCCTTGGCTCGACGCTGTCCGCAGGCACGGTGCTGGCGCTGGCCGCGCTGGGTCTGTTGATCAACGAGAAATCCGGCGTCGTCAATCTCGGCGCCGAAGGCATGATGCTGTGTTCGGCCATCGCGGGCTTCGCCGCCGTGGTGCACTCGGGCAATACCTGGGTGGGTTTTGCTGCGGGCATGGCGGTGGGCGCATTGCTCGCGGGCCTGTTCGGGCTGCTGGTGATCTGGCTGAACACCAACCAGTACGCCACTGGGCTCGCGCTGTCGCTGTTCGGCGGGGCTTCTCGGCCTTCATCGGGCTGAACTACGTGCAGGCGCGGCTTCCTGAGCTGCCCAAGTACGCGATCCCCGGTCTGGCCGATCTGCCGGTGGTCGGACCCGCGCTGTTCACCCTGCACCCGATGGTTTATCTGACCGTCGTGCTGGTGATCGTGATGATCTGGTTTCTGTACCGCACGCGTGCCGGCCTCGTGCTGCGCGCGGTGGGCGAGTCACCGGCGTCAGCGCACGCACTCGGTTATCCGGTGCGTCGCATTCGCCTGATGGCGGTGATGTTCGGCGGCGCAATGTGCGGTCTTGCCGGTGCCTATATCTCCACGGTCTACACGCCGCTGTGGGTCGAGGGCATGGTCTCCGGACGCGGCTGGATCGCATTGGCGCTCACCACGTTTGCCACCTGGCGACCGGCGCGCGTGTTGCTGGGTGCCTATCTGTTCGGCGGCGTGACGATGCTGCAGTTTCACCTGCAGGCCACGGGTGTGCAGTTGCCGAGCCAGGTGCTGTCGATGCTGCCGTATCTGGCCACCATCGTGGTGTTGGTGCTGATCTCGCGAAACCCCACGTGGATTCGCGCCAACATGCCGGCGTCGCTCGGCAAGCCTTTCTATCCCGGGTCATGACAACCAAGTCCAACAACAGCAAGAATGCGCCCGTTTGCGTGCAGCCTCCGTGGCTGTGTGTCTGTCTGTCGTTCATACGTTTTCCAAGAAGAGGATCTTTCCATGCGTACTGTGAGCAAGCGTGCTCTGATCAAGATGATCGGCCTGTCGGCCATGTCCGTCGCGGTGCTGACCGCCTGCGGCAAGAAGGAAGAAGCCGCCGCGCCTGCGCCGGCACCGGCTGCCGCCGCTCCCGCCGCCGGGAAACTGAAGATCGGCTATGTCTACGTGAGCCCGATTGGCGATGGCGGCTGGACCTTCCAGCACGAGCTCGGACGCAAGGCAATCCAGGAAAAATTCGGCGACAAGATCGAGACCTCGATGGTCGAGAGCGTGCCCGAGTCTGCCGACGCCGAGCGTGTCATGCGCGACATGGCAGGGCAGGGCAACAAGCTGATTTTTGCAACCAGCTTTGGCTACCAGGAGTTCGTGCAGAAGGTGGCAGGTGATCTCAAGGACGTGAATTTCGAACATGCCACGGGCTACAAGACGGCGGACAACGTCGCCGTGTATGACACCAAGACCTTCGAGGGCGCATACCTTGCAGGCATCGTCGCCGGTGCGATGACCAAGACCAGGACGGTGGGCGTGGTGGCCTCCGTGCCGATCCCCGAAGTGGTGCGCAACATCAACAGCTTCGTGCTCGGCGCGCAGAGCATCGATCCCTCGATCAAGGCCAAGGTCGTGTGGGTGAACGAATGGTTTGCGCCTCCCAAGGAGTCCGAGGCCGCCACCAGCCTGATCAACGGCGGTGTGGACGTGATGTACCAGAACACCAATTCGCCCGCAGTGCTCAAGACCGCCGAAGAGCGCGGTGTACGCGCCTTCGGCAAGGATGGCGACATGAGCGCATTTGCACCCAAGGCGCACCTGGGCTCTGCCGTGATCGACTGGACTCCGTACTACACCAAGGTCGTCGAAGACAAGCTCGCGGGCAAGTGGCAGACCGGCAATTTCTGGTGGGGCGTGAAGGAAGGCGCGATCGACCTGAAGAAGATCGCCGACGACGTGCCGCAGGAAATCAAGGACAAGGTGGCGAAGGCGCGTGACGGCATGAAGGATGGTTCGTTTGCCGTCTGGACCGGGCCGATCAAGGACAACACCGGCAAGGAGTTATTGGCCGCAGGGGCGAAGGCGGATGATGCTTTTCTTCGCGGCATCAATTTTTATGTGAATGGAATTGAAGGGACCGTGCCCGGCGCGAAGTAAGGCGTCCGTTTCTTTCTTTCTTTTTCTACTGCCCTCTGCCGCACGCGGAGAGGGTTTTTTTTGGGTGTTACGAAGCCTTTGCGGCTTCGATGGCTTGTCGTTTTGGGGCGGCAATACGGCCTCTCATGCGTTGTTGCTCACGCTTGCCGTTGGTGCTGTGGGTTCAGAGGCCATGTGGGCTGCGCAGGCACGCTCCGGCCGAGGGGTGTGGTCGTTTCCCGCTTGGGCAGTCTTTGTACGGCCAGCCATTCGGTATTGCCCCCTCGCCCGCTTGCGGAGAGGGCGGGGTGAGGGCTGCTGCGCATTCAAACAACACGGCTGTCAAAATTCCGTCACCCCACTCCATCTTGGCCTGATTTATGCATATATTTGCTATAGGCCGAACATTGACGTAGAGCAGGGCTCGCGCTGCTGAAATCATTGGTTTATTGCGCTTTCTCACTATTCAACAGAGGAATCTCACGATGACGGATCTCCAAAAACGTTCACTGATCAAGGTCGCGACGCTGTCGGCGGTGGCGGTGGCGGCGGCTGCTGCGCTGACGGGCTGTGGCAAGAAGGACGACGCGCCTGCCGCTTCCACGGCGTCGGCACCTGCGGCTTCCGCGCCGGCGGCGGCCAATGAGCCGTTGAAGATCGCGTTCGCTTACGTGGGTCCGGTGGGCGATGGTGGCTACACGTTTGCGCACGACACCGCGCGCAAGGCGCTGGAAAAGGAACTCGGCGACAAGATCAAGACCTCCTATGTGGAAAGCGTGCCGGAAGGTGCCGATGCCGAGCGTGTGCTGCGCGACATGGCCACGCAGGGCAACAAGCTGATCTTCGGCACGACCTTCGGCTACATGGACGTGATCCAGAAGCTCGCTGCGGAATTTCCCGACGTGAAATGGGAGCACGCGACCGGCTACAAGAGCGGTCCGAACTCCGCGACTTACGACTTCCGCACGTATGAGGGCGCGTACCTCGCGGGCATCATCGCGGGCGCGATGACCAAGTCCAACACGCTGGGCGTGGTCGGCTCCGTGCCGATTCCCGAAGTGCTTCGCAACATCAACAGCTTCACGCTGGGCGCGCAGTCGATGAACCCGAAGATCACGACCAAGGTCGTGTGGGTGAACGAATGGTTCGCCCCGCCCAAGGAGACCGAAGCCGCGACTTCGCTGATCAACGGCGGGCCGACATCCTTTTCCAGAATACCGATTCCGCCGCGGTGCTGAAGACGGCGGAAGAAAAAGGCAAGCGCGCCTTCGGCTGGGATTCCGACATGACCGCCTACGGTCCCAAGGCACACCTGGGCTCGGCGATCTTCAACCCGGCGGGCTACTACATCAAGACCACCAAGGAAGCGCTGGACGGCAAATGGGCCACCAAGCAATCGTGGTGGGGCGTGAAGGAAGGCGCCATCGACATCGTCTCGCTGGCTGCCGACGTTCCTCCCGAAGTGAAGGCCAAGGTCGAGGAAGTGAAGAAGGGTCTCGCAGACGGCAGCTTCTCGATCTGGAAGGGCCCCATCGCCGCGCAGGACGGCAAGGAACTGCTGGCGGCAGGAGCCGTCGCCGACGATACCTTCCTCAAGGGCGTGAACTTCTACGTCAAGGGCGTGGAAGGCAAGGTGCCGGGTGGCAAGTAAGCCGCGTCTGCGAGCCCATCACACGCACTTCGCGTAAGATCGCCGCACGCTCCAAAGGCCGCCCCGGGCGGCTTTTCGTATTTGGAACACAGGAATTTCAGGCAGTCTCCGATGATCGAAAACACCCTCTGGCATCCCGTTGCCCTGTCGCACGAAGTGCTCAACGATGAACCCTTGTCTGCAGCGCTGCTGGATCAGGCCGTGGTTCTCTGGCGCGACGGGGATGGCGCGCCGCAGGCATTTGTCGACCGTTGCCCGCATCGTGGTGCGCGGCTGTCGATGGGGCGTGTGGAAAACGGTCATCTCGAGTGTCCGTATCACGGCTGGCAGTTCGCGTCTGGCGGGCAGTGTGTGAAGATTCCAGCGGTGCCCGATTTCGTTCCACCTCCGTCGCAATGCGTGCGGTCGTTTGCCGTGAAAGAGGCTCACGGTCTCGTGTGGGTGCGGCTGCAGGATGCCGACAAGGCGAGCGAACTGCCTGCATTCGCTGCGGAGACCGATGGGCATTTGCGCAAGGTGAATTGCGGTCCTTACGACGTGGCGGCGAGCGCGCCGCGCATCATCGAAAATTTCCTCGACATGTCGCACTTCGGTTTTGTGCATGACGGCTGGCTTGGCAGTCGTCATGCAACCGCGATTGCAACCTACAAGGTCGAGCCCACCGACACCGGCGTACTTGCGACCGGATGCAAGGCGGTGCAGCCTCAATCCAACCTGCATTCGACCAGCGCGGCCGAGGTGGAATACACCTATGAAGTGACCGCGCCGTACACCGCCGTGCTCACCAAGATACCGGAAGAGGGCACATCCCGACAAGGCTGGCGCGAGCAGATCGGCTTGTTCATTTGCCCGGTCACGCCCGAGACTTCGCGTGTGTGGTTTCGTCTGGCCGTGGCCGATTTTGAGTCGAGCGACGAGCAGTTGCGAGACTTCCAGCACACGATCTTCGTGCAGGACCAGCCGGTGCTGGAATCGCAGTTGCCCAAGGCGCTGCCGCTTGATCCGCGCGCCGAAATGCATTCGGCTGCGGATCGCATGTCCTCCGCATATCGCCGGTATCTCAAGGCCTGCGGCATCACTTTTGGAGTCTGCTGAACATGAATGCAACGAACTTCGAGATTCCCGCCATCGACGCCACGCGCTTGCCTGGGCTGCTCAGGTCCATGCCCAAGGCCGAGCTGCACATGCACATCGAAGGTTCGCTCGAACCCGAAATGATTTTCCGCCTGGCCGAGCGCAACGGCGTCAAGCTCGCCTATGCCAGCGTCGAGGCGCTGCGCGAGGCGTATGCGTTCACCGATCTGCAGAGCTTTCTCGACATCTACTACGCGGGTGCGAGCGTGCTTTTGACGCAGCAGGATTTCTACGACATGGCGCGCGCATACCTCGACCGGGCCGTGGCCGACAACGTCGTGCGTGCCGAGATGTTCTTCGATCCGCAGACCCATACCGAGCGCGGCGTGGCGATGGCGACCGTCATCGAAGGCCTGCACCGCGCGTGTGTGGATGCCGAGCGCGAGCAAGGCATATCGGCGGCGTTGATCCTGTGTTTTCTGCGACACCTGCCGGAGGAGGCGGCGCTCCAGACGCTCGAAGACGCGCTGCCGTTTCGCGACCGCTTCATCGGTGTGGGGCTGGACAGCAGCGAGGTCGGCCATCCGCCTGAAAAGTTCGCGCGGGTATTTGCGCGCGCCCGTGATCTCGGCCTGCACCTGGTCGCGCATGCGGGCGAGGAAGGCCCGCCGGCCTACATCTGGAGCGCACTCGATGTGCTGGGAGTCGAGCGCATCGATCACGGTGTGCAAGCGGTGCACGATCCGGATCTGATGGACCGCCTCGCGAGGGATCGCATTGCCTTGACGGTGTGCCCGCTGTCCAACGAAAAGCTGTGCGTGTTCCCCACGCTTGCCGATCACAACATCCAACGGCTGCTCGACGCGGGGCTCGCAGCGACGGTGAATTCCGATGATCCGGCCTACTTCGGCGGCTATATGAACACCAACTTCACGCGGCTGTTCGAGCAGGTCCCGGGGCTGACTGCGCAGCACGCGTATCAACTGGCGTTCAACAGCATCGAGGCCAGCTTTGCGGCGGTGGCCGACAAGCAGCGTTGGCAAGTGCAATTGCGCGAGTGCTTCGAGCGCGCCTGATCGCGCGGGCAACACTCACGCAACCGGACTCGATACAAGCAGTATCAGGCGCGCCGCACCGCCTCCCTCGTTGACGAAGCGATGCTCGGAATCCATGGTGATGATCGCCGTGTCGCCAGCGCGCAGCAGCACGCTTTGCGTGCCCGCGAACACGCGCACGCTGCCCTTGAGGATGTAGAACATCTCGCGCGTTCCGGCGCGGTGTGCGGCGAAGTGGCTGGACTCGGCGCCCGGGGAAGCTCGTACTGCACCACGACAAGCCCCGGCGCGGGTTTGCCGAGCGCGATGCGCTCCACCCCGGTATCGGCATGCACGATGCGCTGGTGGGCGTTGGCGCGCGTGACCTGCGGGCCCTCGCTCACTTGCAGCAATTCACCGATATCGCAATCCAGACCGCGTGCAATGGCCGTCGCGTTACGCAGGCTCGCTCCGAGCAGGCCACGCTCCACGCGTGACAACGCGCCCGATGAAACGCCGCTGGCTTCGGCCAACTGATCGAGCGTGATGCCGAGCTGCGCGCGCCTTGCACGCACGGCCAGACCAAACAGCACATCGGAATCGGTTTCCTCGGAACTGGTGGATTTATTCATGACTTGATAAATTTCTGATGCGCAAATAAACTTGCGGATAGGTAATTTTAACCCAAACCATTTCTGGATGTCATGACCCTGTTCCTGAGTGCCTTGCCCGTGCTGGCCGTGATCATTGCGCTGCTGCTCGGGATGCGGTCCCTGCATGCGGCCATTGCCGGTGTGCTGTTGTCCGTGTTGGCGATTGCGCTGGCCTTTCCGTTGAGCGCGGACGCGGCATGGCGCGCTGCGGCGCAGTGGTTGCCGGTGCTTGTCGAGGTGCTGATGATCGTTGGCGGCGGACTGCTGCTGTCGGAGGTGCTCCGCGAGGCGGGTGCGCAGAAGGCGCTTGCGCAATGGATTCTCGGGCAGACCGGGAATGGCGCGGCGGCGGTGCTGCTGGTGGTGCATGGCGTCACGCCGTTTGCCGAGTCCCTGACCGGGTTTGGCATCGGCATCACCATTGGCATACCGTTGCTCGTGCATTGCGGACTGTCTGCCCGCAAGGTGGCGGTGATCGGCCTGCTCGGCCTGTGCGCCGTGCCCTGGGGATCGATGGGGCCGGGCACGCTGATCGCGGCGACGATGGCGGGCCTGTCGCTCGACGCGCTCGGGCTTGCATCGGCCTATGTGAGCGTGATTCCGTTCGTGGTGACGGGTGTCGTTGCCGCATGGCTCGCAAGCCCCGTGGGAGAACGCGCAGCGGGAGTGTGGCTGGGAGTCGTTTCCGGCCTGCTGCTGACGCTCGCGGTGAGCTTCTTCAATGCGACGGTGGGCACGGCCCCTGCGGGTGCGCTCGGGGCGCTTGCGATGATTGCGCTGCATCTGTGGCGCGGCAGGCGCAAGGCGCATGCTGCGGCGCTGCCGCCGCTCGCGCCTGTCGGCCAGCGCGCGCTCGCTGCATACGGCGTGCTGTTGGCGGGCGTGTTGATCGTGGGGCTTGCGGGGCGATGGCTGCATCTGCCGCCGCAGTGGCACGTGCTCGCATCGCCCGCGCTGTGGCTGTTCATTGCCGCGCTGTATTTCTCGCGCGCCATGCCTCCTGCTGCCTCGCTCAGGACGGCGTTTCGTTCATGGACCCAGGTGGCGCCGGTCACCGGTCTCTTCATTGCGATGGGCGTGTTGATGGCGGTCTCGGGCATGGCGACCCAGTTGGCACACGCCCTGGCCGCAGGAGGCCGCTGGTATCTGTTTGCCGCGCCGTTCGTGGGTGCTCTGGGAGGCTTCGTGACCGGCTCCAACACCGGGGCAAATGCGATGTTCGCGGCAACTCAGGCCGAGATCGCACAGGCCTTGAACGTGCAGGTCCTGCCCTTCATGGCGGTGCACAACGTGAGTGCGGCGTTGCTGCTGATGGCCTCGCCGGGCAAGATCGAAATGGCCTGCCATCTCGCTCCCGCGCAAGCCGTGTTGCACCGGCGCTGGATTCAGGTGATGGTGTTGGCCATTGATCTTTTTGCCGTGACCCTGATGGCCATGATCAACCTGTTTCTGTGAACGCAGCCAGCGCTCACAAGGCACGAAGAATCGCGCGCACCGGAGATGCATCGCAGGAGACCAATTTAAGTGGCAGCGCGACTAACTCGTAGTCGCCTTCAGCCACGTCATCGAGCACGAGATTTTCAAGCACGCGCAGGTCGCGGCGGCGAATGACCTGATGGCTTTCGAGCGTCTCGCTGGCGGCGGGGTCGATGCTGGCCGTGTCGATGCCGACGAGTCTCACGCCGCAATCGGCAAGCCGCTCGATGGTGTCCGGTGCAAAGCCGGTGAGATCGGCGTCCCAGCGATCAACCGGCATGCGAAGGTAGGTGCGCACCAGCACACGTTCCGGCAGACGGTCGTCGACGGCATGGGCGATGTGTTCCCACTGAATCAGCGGGCCGCATCCCATCGCATGGATCACGCGGCACGGTCCGATGTAGGCATCAAGCGCCAGATGGCCGATGGACGCTCCGGCGGCGTCGTAATGCAGGGGCGCATCGGCATGCGTGCCGACGTGCGGCGAAAGCGTGATCGTTGCGACGTTGACCGGCGAGGTCGGCGAAATCGTGGCGCTCCATTGCTGCGCGTATTCGGTGTCGCCCGGAAACACCGGCGTTCCGACGCGGACCGGCGCCGAGATGTCCCAGATGCGGCGCTGCGATGTCTGCTGCCGGGTCATGCAACAAAGCCTTCCGGCAACGGCGGCAAGTGCCTGCGGGTGCGTGCGCGGATGCAGGCATCCGAGCCCGCCTCGAACTCGCGGCACGGTGATGGTCGCCATTCGTAGATTCCGCACGCCGCCTTTTCGCCCACCGTGCCCGTGAGCGCGGCGCAACGCGGCGACGCGTGATCGGTGCCGCGCATGCGCGATGTGAATTCGGTGACCGAAACCACCAGTCCGTCGGGAACGCTGCCGCCATGCGCCTGGGTTTCCTCGATGGAGAAATCGACGCGGAAACTGGCGCAACAGGCGCCGCAGCTAAGGCAGGGGTGTGCGGTGGTCATGGGGTTACGGGAGCGGAGTATTGCACCTTAGGATCAGCCGACGGTGATCGGTTTTTTCGCGGTCAGCGTCTGCCCCGTGTCATCCCTCCAGAAGAAACGCACCTCGCCGCTCTCGCGCGCGAGAAAGGTGAATTCGATATAGGGATTCTGCGAGATGCTGATGCCCGGTTCCCACACGAACAGCGGGGTATCGCCGAGTCTGGCCTCGAACAGCACGACGATGTTGCGCGGCGGATCTTTCCTTCGGCGTCGGTACGCAAGCCGCTCTCCATGACATGCTCGATCTGCGCGCGGACGCGGACGATCTCGCCCTTTTTGGGCGTGGCATTGCTGATCCAGATGCGCGGCGGTTTGTTGTTGTTGTTGTTGTTGTTGTTCATGGCTGCGGCCCCTTTCACATGCCGCAGCCGCTGGCAGCCACGGTGACGGCCTGGCTTGCGGCGAACAACTGTCCGCTCTTCATGCGGGCGAGCGCGTGGATGGTCTGGGTTTGCGACAGGCGCACGCGCACCGCCGCCTCTGCCGTTCCGTTCGCTTGCGTGAACTTCATGCGGCAGGCGAGCGGCGACGGATTGAGTTCGGCCAGCACGATGATTTCCTCGCACCAGTCCGTGTCGCTGATGGGCTGCTCGAGCTTCACCTTCACCGGCACGGCGCTCGGGTTGTCGGCGAGCATGGAGACGTCGAGCAGCAGGCCCCCGGTTTTCGGTGCCCGGCCACCAGTGAATTCATCGAATGCCTTCTTGAACTCGGCGGGATTGGGTGCGAGCGCGCCCACGAGCGGTGCTCTGGCAGGACTTTGCGCGAGGGCAGGAAGCGCCAGCGTCGCGCCCGCGCCCACGGCGCTGGCAACCAGCGTGCGTCGCGTGAGATGGGTGTGTGTGGAAGCTGTCATGGCTCAGATCGCCAGGAAGTCGCTGAACTTGCTGCGCGCCCATGCGAAGTCTTCCTTGACCATGTCGGTGTTGCGCACGTCCATGTCGATCTGGGTCTGGATGACCTTGCCGGTGGCATCGACCTCGTACTCGAACTTCACCGAAATTTCCTCCTGCGGATCGCCGTTCACCATCATGTAGCAGAGGTTGTCGGGCAGGAGCAGCGTCACTTCCTTGCCAGCCACGCGCTGCGCGATATTGGTCGCGACGATCTTGCCGATGTAGTTGGCAACATGGCCGCTCTTGGGGTAGTGGCCGAACTGATCGGAAATCGTGCCCATCAGGTCACCGACGAAATACACGTTCTCATCGGTGCGGGCGTTGAACATGCGCGTGTTCATGTCGGCCCAGCCGGTGGGCTTGCCGTCCGGCGTCTTGCCAATGAGGTCGGCGCTCCAGACCATTTCGGCGGCCTGTTGCGGCGGCATGAGAATCGCATCGTCGAACCTGAATTCACCGGCGGCCGTCTTGATCCTGCGGTTGAACGGATCGACCTCCTGCACGTGCGCATTGGGCACGTGCGTGATGATGTCGGGATACAGTTCGTCGAAGGCCTGCTTGTAGCCCGTGCCGATCGGTCCGATCTTCGGTTTGGGATCGAGGATCACGATCTTGCCCGGAATCTTGTGCGTCTTGATGTGCCAGGCGATCAGGCATGCGCGCTCGTAGGGCGAGGGCGGGCAGCGGTGCGGCGGCGGGGGCAGCGTCATCACGAGCGTGCCGCCACGGAAGTCCTTGACCTTGCGCTTGAGCGCGAACATTTCCTGATTCGGTATGTAGGCGTTGGGGAAGTGCTTGCGCGTGTGGTTGATCGCGCGCTGATCGTTGCCGAACCAGGCTTCGTAGTCGTTGCGGATGCCGCCCGAGAGGATCAGGTAGTCGTAGTCGATCACGCCGTGCGAGGTGCGCACCAGCTTCTTGTCGCGCTCGAAACCGTTGACCTCGCACTGCAGCAGCCTGTAGCCGTATTTGTTGGCAGGGCGCAGCATGTCGTGGTTCACGAAATCGGTGTTCACCACGTCGATCAGCCACTTGTTGCTCATCGGGCCGGACCAGAACGTGGGGTTGCGCTCCAGCAGCACCACGTCGGACGTTGGAATCAGCTCGCGCAGGTAACGGGCCGCCGTCAGCCCGCCCCAGCCGCCTCCGCAGACCACGATGCGCGCGCCCTTGCCCTCGCGCGGCAGGATGCGCGACTGCGGCGTGATGATGGTCGGCGCGGCCATAAAGAGGCCCGGCGCGACAGCAGCAGCAGCGCCCAATGCGAGTGCGGGCGGTGTGATGAGGAAATTGCGACGTTTCATGCTTGAAGACTTCCTTGTTGACCGAATGGTGTTCTGGCTTGCAGCGCAAGCGTGGCGAGCGCACCGATGACGATGCCGGCGACGGCAGGAAAGCTCGCGAACGCGAGCGTGGAAAGCCCGGTGAGGCCCTGACCGATGGAGCAGCCCACGGCCAGAACGCCGCCAAAGCCCATGAGCAGGCCGCCGGTGGCCGAGGCCAGCATGCGCGATGCACCGTCAAATCCCTCGAGCCGCGCGGTGCGCGACAACAGTGCCGCGACGAAAGCGCCGACGAGCGTGCCGGCAACCATCGCTGGCCCGAGGCTGAATGCGCGGCCCACGGCGAGTTGCAGGTAGAGCTGCCCTTCGGCCACCGGACCCACGAAACTCAACGACGTCAGCGGCACCGGCTCGAACGATTCGAAGTTGAAGTAGGCCGTGATCCACCAGCCCGCCGCCACGAGCGCGCCGATCACGAGCGCTGCGATCCACTGCACGGGGCTGCGGCGCAACTCGGGTTTTCTCAGCGCGTAGAAAAGCAGTGCCAGCACCGGCAATCCGGTGGCAAGCGCCAATGTGGCGGTCGCGGAAAAGCCGTTTGCAAGCAGCCGCGCGGGCAGCGTTGCGTGCTCCAGCGAGAGCTTTCCAAAGCCCTGCACCCACTGGCGCGCGGGCACGAGAACGCCCGTGAGCGAGGCCTGCGCGGCCGCGCCAAGGCACAGCAGCGTGACCAGCGAGCGCAGATTGCCACCCGCGAGCAGCACCAGCGAGCGCGCGCCGCAACTGCGTGCAAGCGCCATGCCACCGCCGAACAGCAGCCCGCCGATCAGCGCGCCGAACCACGAAAAGCTGCTGCGCACGACCTGTGCGGTGGTCAGGTCGATCTGGCCTCTTTCGGCCAGCAGTTGCGACATCAGAAGTGCCGTCGCCAGCGCCAGGGCAAAGGCCTGGAGCGCGGGCGCGCCGCTGCGCTGCTCGCCGTCCAGCGCTAGCGTCTGGCGCAGTCCGCGAAGCAGGCAGAAACGCCCGAGCCGCGCCGCAACGCCGAATACGCAACCGATCAAAAATCCAGCCCAGAGCAAGCTCATCATCGATCCCAGATATCTGCGCTGATGGCCGCATACCAGGCCGCGCCGTGATGTGCTTCGGCTGCACGAAAGCTGGTGGAGACGTCCATGGCGCTCACGCCGCCCGAGTCCGGCACTTCGATCAACCGGCCGTTGGCCGCACGGTAGACACCGGCCACGGAAATGCCGTAGTCCGTGCCGACGAGGCTGTAGCAGGTGTTGGCATAGACGGCCTGCGGCAGCGGTCTTTGCGTCAGCTCGCTGGCAATCGCGGCGGCAGCCATCTTGCCTTGCGTGTTGGCCGCAAAGCCCGACTTGGGCATGGGCGCGGCAAGGGTGGCGTCGCCCAGCACGTAGATGCCCTTGACGGCGCGTGATTCAAACGTTTCGGCGTGAATCGGCACCCAGCCGCTGCCATCGGTGACGCCAGCGCGTTCGGCAATCAAACCGGCTTTTTGCGGCGGAATCACGTTGAGCACGTCGGCCTTGTGACGTGCGCCGAAATTGGTTTCGACCTCGAGCGCGCGCGCATCGACGCGCGTGACGAGGCCGTCGTCGGCAAAGCCAACCCATTCGATCATGTCGCCGTAGAGCGCCTTCCAGCCTTGCATGAACAGCGCCTTCTTGGAGAAATTGTCCTTGGCGTCGAGCAGCAGAATCTTGCTGCGTGGCTTGTGTTGCTTGAAGTAATGCGCCACCATCGCCGCGCGCTCGTAGGGACCGGGCGGACAGCGAAACGGGTTGTCGGGAATCGTCATCACGAAGGTGCCGCCATCACGCATGGCCTGCATCTGCTGGAGCAGCAATTGCGTCTGCGCGCCAGCCTTCCATGCGTGGGGAGCGCGTTGCGTGGCCGCCTCGTCGTAGCCCTCGAGCGCATTCCAGCGCATGTCCACACCGGGTGAGAGCACCAGGCGATCCCATGGAAGTGTCTGGCCGTTCGACAGGCGCAGCGTGCGTGCGCTCGCGTCCACCGCGTCCGCACGCGCGTGCACGACCTCGATGCCGGCCTTGCGCAGGCCCTCGTAGCCATGGCCGATGCTTTCCCAACTGCGCAGGCCCGCGAGATAGAGGTTGGAGAACGGACAGGTGAAAAAGCGCTGTTCGGGCTCCACCAGCGTCACGCGCACCTCTGCTGCGAACTGGCGCAGATAGCGCGCGGCGGTGGCGCCACCAAAACCGCCGCCTACCACCACGACATGCGACGACGCGGCCTGCGCGCGCACCAGCGCCGGTGCCGCGAGCGTGGCTGCACCGGCCAAGGCCGTGGTGAGCACGGCGCGGCGTGGAATCGATGAAGGGGCCGGCATCATTTTTCGTCCTTGCCGAACCACTGCGCGAGCGCGGCGATCTGCGCGTCGTCATAGCCCCTCATGAGTCGGGGCATCACGGTGGCATCGGCTGCCTTGCCGGTCTTGAAATCCTGAAGGCGCTGCTTGAGCACCGCGGCAGATTGCCCGCCCAGCGCCGGAATGCTGCCAGGCGTCTGCGCGGCGCGTGACGCCGGTGCATGGCAGTTCAGGCAACTGGCCGCGAGCAACTCGGTGTCTTGGGAAGTCGGGCTCTGCGCGGCCTGGATGGCCGGCGGCAGGGCCCACAGCAGCAGTGCGAACGCGGCGGGGCGCGACAGATCGGCGAGCGCGACGATGGAATCAGTGTGTGGCATCAGGTTTTCCCGGGTGACCGGGCGTGCCGCCACAAGGCGGGCGCGCGCTTTCGGGCACCCGATGCAATCAACGGGGCAAACAAAGCTTGGGCGTTGATGCGGGCCCGACATCGCCTGCGGGTTGCAGGGCAGGTCGGCACGTATGCAGGATGTCCTCTCAGCCGTCACGCGGCACAAGCAGAGCTGTCTGAAGCCGCGAATTCTAGAGGTCGGTGCCTGCCGACGAATAGTTGATCGTGAATACCGAGATTGCCGCGCAACGCGCAAAAAACCCGAAAACCGTGATAGGGCGCGGATGGCAAGCCGGGTTCCGTCTTCGGCAGAAGGGGGAACTGCAACGCTCTCGTAGGTTTTCTTCCAGTCTATTTTAGAATGAGAATTAAAACCATTCACGAACCTTCCATCAGACATGCGAGTACAGCCACAAGATTCAAGCGGCCAGACCCCTCGAGGCGTTGCACAGGTAGCGGCGGGAATAGCGCTGGACACGCTTGAACGCCACCGGGACGGCGTCGTCGTGGGCCTCAGGCCCGCGAACGGCGAACTGGAGAAATCGCTGGTTCTGCGCCTGATGGAGATCGGCTTCCTGCCGGGCGAGCAGGTGCGCGTGCTTGCCACCGGATTTCCGGGCGCGGATCCGCTTGCCATTCGCGTCGGGCAGGCGACGTTCGCGCTGCGCCGTGACGAGGCCGCTTTCGTGCTGGTGCAGCCAGCTAGGGCATGACGATCAGGAACGAGCAGGATTAGAGGGCAAGAGATGACGACGAACGCAAGCAATCCACCCGCTTCGGGCAGCGCGCTGCATATAGCGCTGCTGGGCAATCCCAACTGCGGCAAGACTGCACTGTTCAATCTGATGACGGGGGCACGCCAGAAGGTCGCGAACTACGCGGGCGTGACGGTGGAGCGCAAGGAGGGCTGGTTCACCACGCCAGGTGGCAAGCGCGTGCGCATGCTCGATCTGCCCGGTGCCTACAGCCTGCATGCGCAAAGCATGGACGAGGCCGTCACGCGCGATGTGCTGCTCGGCCAGCGCGCGGGCGAGCCGCAGCCCGAACTGATTGCCTGCGTGACCGATGCGACGCATCTGCGCCTGAATCTGCGGCTCGTTCTGGAGGCGCGCAATCTGGGCCTGCCGATGGTGCTGGTGCTCAACATGAGCGACATGGCCAGGAAGCAGGGCATCGAGATCGACGAGGCGGTGCTGTCGCGCGAACTCGGTGTGCCCGTGATTTCCACCGTCGCGGTGAAGGCCGATGGCGCGGCGCAACTGCTGCGCTGGATCGACACCGACCAGCTCGGCAACGCCCTGCCAAGCCACAGCAAAAGCTTCGCGGGCGATGCGCAGCAACGCGTGCTCGACCTGCACGACGAGGTGCGCCGCATTCTCGATCTGGCGGTCAGGGCACCTGCGGTACAACTGGCGCGCGATGACCGGATCGACGCCATCGTGCTGCACCCTGTTTGGGGACTAGTGCTGTTGGCGGTGCTGCTGTTCCTGATCTTTCAGGCGGTGTTTGCATGGGCCGCCGTGCCCATGGACTTCATCGACGCGACCACCGCGTCTGCCGCCGCATGGCTCAACGCCCACATGGCCGACGGGCCGCTGCGCAGCCTGCTTGCCGATGGCGTGATTGCCGGGCGGGCGGCGTGATCGTGTTTCTGCCGCAGATCCTGATCCTGTTCTTCTTCATTCTGGTGCTTGAGGATTCGGGTTATCTGCCGCGAGCCGCGTTTCTGCTGGACCGCATGATGGGCACGGTGGGGCTGTCGGGCCGTTCGTTCATTCCGCTGCTTTCGAGTTTTGCCTGCGCGATTCCCGGCGTGATGGCCGCGCGCTCCATTCCAAGTTGGCGTGATCGTCTCGTGACCATCATGATCGCGCCCCTGATGACGTGCTCCGCGCGCCTGCCGGTCTATGCGCTGCTGATCGGCGCGTTCATTCCCGCGCGTACCGTCGGCGGTCTCTTCAATTTGCAGGGGCTGGTGCTGTTCGGTCTTTACGTGGCGGGCATCGTGAGCGCTATGGCCGTGGCCTACGTCGCCAAACGTTTTGGCGCGCGCCAGGGCCGTGCGGCGCTGCTGATGGAATTGCCCGCCTATCGCTGGCCCAGCGTGCGCAGCCTGTTGATCGGCTTGTACGAACGCGCCGTCATCTTCCTCAAGCGCGTAGGCGGCATCATTCTGGCCCTGACCATCGTGCTGTGGTTTCTCTCGTCGTTCCCCGGAGCACCGGACGGCGCGACCGAACCCGCCATCACCTACAGCCTGGCCGGTCGCATCGGCGAGGCCATGGCGCTTGTGTTTGCGCCCATCGGTTTCAACTGGCAGATCTGCATTGCACTCGTGCCCGGCATGGCCGCGCGCGAGGTGGCGGTGAGCGCGCTGGGCACGGTGTACGCGCTGTCCGCATCGGGCGACGACACCGCCGCGCAGCTCGGCCCCCTGATCGCGAGCCAGTGGTCACTGGCGACCGCGCTCTCGCTGCTCACCTGGTTCATCTTCGCGCCCCAGTGCCTGGCGACGCTGGCGACGGTGCGCCGCGAGACCAATAGCTGGAAATACGTGGCGATCATGGCGGGCTACCTGTTCGGGCTCGCCTACATCGCCTGCTTCATCGTCTATCACATCGCCGTGGCGCTGGGCTGGGGCTGATGCGCGTGCGGGAGTTATGTCCCGTGTGAACAGGCCCTGGGAGGAACTGAGTTACATGACGCAATCACTGATCGTCGGATTCATCGTGGCGCTGGCGGCGCTCTATGTGCTGTGGCGCTACATGCCGCAGAAATGGCGCAATCCGCTTGCGCGCATCAATCCCAAGCTCGCACACGCATCGGGGTGTGGCAGTGGCTGCACGAATTGCGACAGTCCCGGCACGAAATCATCGAGCAGCGGGTCGTCGTGTCACAGCGCCGCTTCGCGTGAGATGCAGGACTCCAAGCCCATCGTTTTGCACGGCCGCATCGGCGAGCGCCAGTGAGCTGTCGCTGTCTCTCGGGACTGCCCGGTCATTCCTCGATCTGACAACCGATGCGTTTCAGCGTGGCATCTATCCATGCATTGTCGTAGCTGCCGTTGGCGATGTCGGCAATCATCTTCTTTTCGGCCTCCTGCTTGGCCTGCGTGGCGTTCAGCAGTGCAGACACCTCGTCGAACGGCACGCACAGAATTCCATCTTCATCGCCGATGACCAAGTCGCCCGGCTCGATGACCATGCCGCCGATGGCAATGGGAGTGTTGATTTCACCCGGTCCATCCTTGTAGGGGCCGCGATGCGTCACACCGGCGGCGTAGACCGGCAGATGTCCCGCGCGAATCTCGCCAGCATCGCGAATCGCACCGTTGATGACGAAGCCTGCGATGCCGATCTTCACCGCGTTGCCGACCATGATCTCTCCGATCAGCGCATTGGTCAGATCGCCGCCCGCATCGACGACGATCACGTCGCCCGCCTTGGCGAGCGCGAGGGCCTTGTGGATCATCAGGTTGTCACCGGGGCGGGTCTTGACCGTCAGCGCCGGTCCGGCCATGTTGGCGCCGCCGTGCATCGGCCTGAGTGCCGCGCCGCCAGCCGACATGCGCGACATGCAGTCGCTCACGTTGGCGACCGGCAGCGTGAGAAACTGCGCTGCCAGATCGAGGTCTACCGAGCGACGGCGTTTGAGGATTCGGTTTCCGATCATCATCATGGGTTCCTTTGAAATCAGTGAGCACGCAAGTCGGACAGAAATTTCTGTGCACGTTCGCTCTTGGGGTGTGAGAAGAATTCTTCAGGCGTGCCGCTTTCCACCAGGGCTCCGGCGTCCATGAACCAGACGCGGTCGGCGACCTCGCGTGCGAAGTTCATCTCGTGCGTCACGCACATCATGGTCATGCCTTCGCGTGCGAGATTTTTCATGACCTGCAGGACTTCGCCCACCATCTCGGGGTCGAGTGCGGAGGTCGGCTCATCAAACAGCATGGCGGGCGGGTTCATGGCAAGCGCGCGCGCAATCGCCACGCGCTGCTGCTGCCCGCCCGAGAGCTGACCCGGGAACGCGTCCGCCTTGTGCGCGAGGCCGACGCGGTCGAGCAGCGAAAGTGCGATCTGCCTGGCGCCCGGCTTGCCGCGCTTTTGTACGTTGACGGGCGCCAGCATGATGTTGTCCGCCACCGAGAGATGCGGAAACAGGTTGAAGCTCTGGAACACGAATCCGATGTGGCTGCGAAATTCGTTGATGTTCACGTTCTTTGCATGCACGTCCGCGCCCTTGAAGCTGATGGTGCCGCCCTGTATTTCCTCCAGCCGGTTCACTGTGCGGATGAGCGTGGACTTGCCTGAGCCCGAAGGTCCGCAGATCACCACCACTTCCCCGGTGGCGACTTCGGCATTGATGTTGTTGAGTGCGTGATAAGCGCCGTACCACTTGTTGACATCCTTGAATTCGATGATGGTCGGTGCATGGGGCGATGGGTGGTTCATGGGTCAGTCTCGCGTTCGGCGGTGGGCTGTCGTTCAATGCGTGCAGTGCGATCAATCCGCGTTCGCAATGCTTGCGACGGGTGGCGTCTCGGCGGAGTTCGTGGCGGCAGTCACGCCCGCACGCCTGTTGGCGATGCGCTTTTCGAGCCAGCGCGCAAAGCTCGTGAGCGTGAAGCACAGCAGGAAATACATGGCGGCGAGGATGAAGTACACCTCGAACGGCTTGGTGAGCAGTTGGTTGTTGATCTGGTTGGCCGCAAACGTGAGCTCGTTCATGCTGATCACATAACCCAGCGACGTCTCCTTGATGGTCGAGACGAACTGACCGATCATCGAAGGAATCATGTTGAACAGCGCCTGCGGCAGGATGACCTTGAAGCTGGTCTGTATGTAGCTCATGCCAAGCGCGCGCGAGGCTTCCATCTGTCCACGCGGCAGGCCCTGAATTCCCGCGCGCACGATTTCCGCGAGATACGCGGCCTGGTAGAACACCAGTGTGACCAGCATCGTCGTCGCTCCGCTGATCGAGGAGCCGATGACCAGTGGCACCAGAAAATACACCCAGAAGATGAACATGATCAGTGGCACGCCGCGCAGCACGGCCACCAGCGCCTGTACCGGCAGGCGCAATGCGCGCCACGGACTGACCATCGCCATCGCCATCAGCACGCTGAGCGGAAACGCAAGCACGATGCCCGCGACGGAGACGATCAGCGTCATCGCAAGGCCGCCGAGCGGGCCATATGGATATTGGCCCACCAGCAGCAGCGGCAGATTGTCCTTGAATATGTTGAAGATATCGCCCATGGTTCAGCGCTCCTTGATGCGGTAGCGGTTTTCGAGCAGACGCCCGACGGCCATGATGAGCAGCGAGATACTCAGATAAATCATGGTCGACACGAGGTAGATTTCAAACGTGCGGAACGTCGTGCTTTCGATCTCGCGCGTCACATAGGTCAGCTCGGCCGCTCCGACGGCCATCGCGAGACTGGTGTTCTTGAACAGCAGCACGGTGATGCTTACCAGCGGCGGCAATGCGATGCGCATCGCCTGCGGCATGATCACCAGACGAGTCGCCTGCAAATAACTCAGCCCGAGTGCGCGAGAAGCCTCGAACTGTGATTTCGGGATGCTGCGAATTCCGCCACGCAGGGCTTCAGCCACGTAGGCCGCCATGACCATGCCGATGGCGATGGCCGCACAGAGGAACTCGCTGTCGTGGGCATTGATCCAGTTGCGCCATGGCTCGGGCAGCATCGCGGGGACGCCGAAATACCAGATGAAGACATGCACCAGCACGGGCACGTTCTGGTGCCATTCCACATAGGAGGCCACGAAGGCATTCGCCAGGCGCGTGCCGGACATGCGGATCGTGGCCAGCACCGTGCCGATGCCCATCGCGAGAAGCCAGCACCATGCCGTCAGCTTGAGCATGGTCCACACACCCTTGGCGATGGTCTGTGGATACTCGTCCTTCAGCAGGAATGAAAAATCCAGCTCAATACTCATAGAGGTTCATGTGGCATGGGAGAAAGTGAAGTCGGCACCGCACGCGCCGCCCGGCGGCAGCGCGATTCGCGTAGCCCTAGCCCTTGATGGGCTTGATGTTGAAGCTGCGCTGCATCTTGAATTCGGTGTCGGCCCCCATCCACTTGTCGAAGATCTTCGCGGCTTCGCCGTTGGCTTCCATCTGCTCGAGCGTCTTGTTGACGTGAGCGATCAGCGCTGGCTCATCCTTGCGCATGCCGACGCCCCAAAGCTCTTCGGCCAGTTGCGGCTCGAGGATGTCGATCGGGCTGGTCTTCATCGACTGTTGCTTGAGCTGCACCAGCATCATCTCTGAGACCACGAAGCCTTCCACCTTGCCCTGCTGCATGGCGAGGAATGCCGATGGCGGATCCTGGAAGGTGACGGGTGTTGCGGTCGGCAGGAAGGCCTTGATCGCTGCCTCTGAAGTGGAGCCCTTGGTGGCGCTGACCTTCTTGCCTGCAAGATCAGTGGATTTCGCAAAGCTGCCTTGCTTGACCGCCACTTTCTGCAATGCCGCGTAGTAGGAGTCCGAATAGGCGATCTGCTGCGCGCGCTCAGGCGTCCAGCCCAGGTTGGCGGCGATGACGTCGATGCGCTTTTGCAGCAGTTCCGGAATGCGCGCGGCCACGGCGATAGGCTTGATCTCCAGCTTGACGTTCAGGCTCTTGGCGATGGCCTCGCAGAAGTCCACGTCGTAGCCTTGAATCTGGCGGGTCTGTGGATTGGGAAAGCTGAATGGCTGCGATGTGCCGAGCACGCCGCACACCAGAGTGCCCTTGGCCTTGATGTCGGCGAGCTGGTCCGCCATGGCGGCAGTGCCTGTCAGGCTCATGCAGACGACGGCGACGGAGGCGAGCAGAGATTTACGCATGGTTGGTTTCCTTGTTGAGAAGCGACGAGTGGAACGGTAAGCTGGGCAATGCGGGCTCAAGCGGCGGATTTGCAGCGGGCAATCGCTTGCGCGATGGCCTTGCAGCCAGCTTCGATCTGGTCCATGGAAGTGGCAAACGACAGGCGCAGATGCGCGGGCATGCCATACGAGGTGCCGTCGATGCAGGCGACGCCCGCCTCGTCGAGCAGAAAGTTCATCACGTCGATGTCGTTGCCGAGCACCTTGCCAGTGGGCGTGGTCTGTCCCAGAAGCCCTGCGACGCCCGGAAAGACGTAGAACGCGCCGTCGGGTGGCAGGCACTCAATGCCTGGTATCGCGTCGAGCAGTTCGACGATGCGATTGCGGCGTTTTTCAAACATGTGGGCCGCTTCCTGCACGCAGTCCTGGGGGCCGTTCAATGCGGTGACGGCCGCCGACTGGCTGATGGCGCTCGGACAGGTGGTGCTTTGCGACATGAGCAGCGTGAGAGCTTTTGCCAGTGCGGCTGGTGCGGCGCCGTAGCCCACGCGCCAGCCGGTGAATGCGTAGGCCTTGGACAGCCCGTTGACCAGCAGCGTGCGTGTTTGCAGCGAGGTGTCAACGCTAACCGGTGCGACGTGCTTAACTCCCCCATAGACGAAGTGTTCGTAGATTTCGTCCGTGAGCAGCCATACATGGGGATGCCGGTTAAGTACCTCGATCAGAGCGGTCAGTTCGCCAAGAGAGTACACGGCGCCGCTCGGATTGTTGGGCGTGTTCAGGATCAGCCAGCGCGTGCGCGGCGTGATGGCACGGGCCAGTGCCTGAGGCGTGAGCTTGAAACCATCATCGGCGCTGCAGGTCACGATGACCGGCTTGCCGCCATGCAGGGCCACCATGTCGGGATAGGAAACCCAGTACGGCGCAGGCACGATGACCTCGTCGCCCGCGTTGAGCGTTGCGGTAAAGGCGCTGTAGATGATCTGCTTTGCGCCCGAGCCCACGACGATGTCGGTCGGTGCATAGTGCAGCCCGTTCTCGCGCAACAGCTTGGCCGCAATCGCCTTGCGCAGCGCCAGTGTGCCTGCTGCTGCGGTGTAGCGGGTATAGCCCTTGTCGAGTGCCGCGATGCCTGCCTCGACGATATGGGCCGGTGTGTCGAAGTCCGGCTCGCCGATGGTGAAGTCGATGATGGTGCGCCCCTCGGCCACGAGCGCATCGACGCGGGCCTTGGCGGCCATGCTGGGGGAAGGTTTGACGACGCTGAGGCGGTCGGCGATCACGGTGGTCATGGGGCTGTTCTCCGGTCAAAACGGGCGGCACCGTCAACGCGCAGGCTGAGGTCCCGGGTTTCTGCCCACGAGACACGAGGTGAATCGAGGGCTTGGAAAAATTGTCAGTTTGATGAAAAATTAAAAAAAGCGATTTTTTTCAATCTCTACTGATGCCAATAACGCATGTGTCTAGGGCTAACCCGTAATGAACGTCTTCGATGTGGACCTACAAACAGCTTGAAGCGGTGTACTGGATCGCGCGGCTCGGCGGCTTTTCGCAGGCTGCGGCCAAGCTGCACACAACCCAGTCGGCCATATCGAGGCGCGTTCAGGAACTGGAACTGCAACTCGAAACCGAGCTGTTCGACCGCACGGCGCGCAGTTCGCGGCTGACGGAAAAAGGCGAGGAATTGGCGACGCTTGCCGCCAATCTGCTGGCGCAACGCGATGCCGCCATCGAGCAGTTCCGCAGGCCCGACGCCATTGCGCGCAGATTGCGTCTTGGTGTGACCGAACTCACAGCCATGACCTGGTTGCCGCGGCTCGTGGCGCTGGTGCAGCAGTACTACCCGCGCGTGACGATCGAGCCCGAGGTGGACTCCAGCGTCAGTCTGCGAGACCGGCTGATGAACGACGATATCGATCTCATCATCGTGCCGGACGTCTTTCGCGAAGGTCGCGCGGTCTGCACCAGGTTGGGGAGCGTGCAGAACGTCTGGATGTGCAAACCCGGATTGGTGAATACCCGTGGTTCCATGACTTTGCAGGAATTGGCTGCATATCGTCTGCTATCTCAGGGCGTATTGTCTGGCACGGGATTGATGTACAGCCGCTGGTTGAAGGATCACGGCGTGGAGGTCGAGCACAACCTGCAGAGCAGCAGCCTGATCGCGCTGATCGGCCTGATGGTGTCTGGCATTGGCGTGAGCTACTTGCCGGCCGACTGCTTTGCGTCGATGGTGGACAGCGGCCAGTTGCAGATGCTCGACGTGAATCCTCCGCTGCCCGAGACGACCTACGTTGCCATGCATCTTGCAGATCAGCGCAGCAATCTGTTGGCCGGTATCGTGATGCTGGCACAGTCGTGCTGCAATTTTTCGCGTCTGTTCCAGGATGCGGGGCCGAGTCCTGCCGATGAAGCAGCGAACGCAAATCCGTCGCCGCTCTGAATCGCCTGCTGCTTGCAACCGCACGCTGAATCCGGGAAAGAAAAAGCCCGCCATGCAACGAATGCGGGCGGGCGGTTTTGGGGACTTCGGGCAGGGCGCTGACGTGGTGGTTGCCCGTTGCCCTCATCCGCATCAGGAGTCGAGGCGCCCGAGCAGCAAATACTCCATGAGCGCCTTCTGCGCGTGCATGCGATTTTCGGCCTCATCCCAGACGACCGATTGCGGGCCGTCGATCACGTCGGCCATGACCTCCTCGCCCCGGTGTGCGGGCAGGCAGTGCATGAATAGCGCATCGGGCTTGGCGGCGGCCATCATGTCCGAATCGACGCACCAGTCGGCGAATGCCTTCATGCGCTTCTCGTTTTCGGCTTCGTAGCCCATGCTGGTCCACACGTCGGTGGTGACGAGGTCGGCGTCCTTGCATGCCTGCATGGGGTCGGCAAAGACCTTGTAGCAGCCGGGGCGCGGTGTGCGGCCACCGAAGGCGAGCTTTTCGTCGACCTCGTAGCCACTGGGCGTGCTCACATGGACGGTGAAGTCCAGCAGCTCGGCGGCTTGCAGCCAGGTGTTGGCCATGTTGTTGCCGTCACCGACCCAGGTGACCGTCTTGCCCTTGATCGAGCCGCGGTGCTCGATGAAGGTGAAGATGTCGGCGAGGATCTGGCATGGATGGAATTCATTGGTCAGGCCGTTGATGACCGGCACGCGGGAATTCGCGGCGAAGCGTTCGATCTTGCTTTGCTCGTAGGTGCGGATCATCACCAGATCGGTCATGCGGCTGATCACGCGGGCGCTGTCATCGATGGGCTCGGAACGCCCCAATTGGCTGTCGCCCGTGGTCAGATGCACCACGCTGCCGCCCAATTGGTACATGCCGGCCTCGAAGCTCACGCGCGTGCGCGTGCTGGCCTTCTCGAAAATCATGGCCAGCGTGCGATCAAACAGCGGGTGGTATTTCTCGTAGCTCTTGAACTTGCCCTTGATGATCGCCGCACGCGAGAACAGGTAGTTGTACTCGTCCGCGTTGAAATCGGAAAACTGCAGGTAATGCTTCATGGTTTTGCAGGCTCTTCGGAGAGGAACTTCTTGACCAGCGGGGCCAGACGCGCAACGATTTCATCGGCCTCGGCGCGCGAGAGAATCAATGCCGGAACCAGTCGGATCACGGTGTCGGCGGTGACCGAGAACAGCAGGCTGGCTTCCTCGGCACCACGGCCGATCAGCGCACCGCAGGAGCGGTCGAGTTCGACACCGATCATCAGGCCCTGGCCGCGCACGTCCAGCACACCCTTTTCACCGGCGAAGGCGGTCTTGAGCGCTGCTTTGAAATGCTCGCCCACATCGGCCGCGTTCTGCAGCAGCTTGTCTTCTTCCATGATGCGGATGGTTTCCACACCGGCGCGCATCGCCAGCGGATTGCCGCCAAACGTCGTGCCGTGATTGCCGGGCTGCAACACCGTCGAGGCCTTGCCGCGCGCCACAACCGCGCCGATCGGCACGCCCGATCCCAGGCCCTTGGCGAGCGACATCACGTCGGGCACGACGTCCGCCCACTGGTGCGCAAACCACTTGCCCGTGCGACCCATGCCGGCCTGCACCTCGTCGAGAATCATCAGCCACTCGTTGGCGTCGCAAAGTGCGCGCACCTGCTTCATGTATTCGGCGCGCATCGGATGCAGGCCGCCTTCGCCCTGAATCGGCTCCATCATCACGGCGACCACGTTCGGGTTGCCTTCGGTGGCCTTCTTCAGTGCGTCGATGTCGTTGACCGGCACACGCAGAAAGCCATCGAGCAGGGGGCCGAAGCCGTTGCGGATCTTGGGGTTGGCCGTGGCCGTCATGGTGGCAATGGAGCGGCCATGAAACGCGTGTTCATACACCACGATCACCGGCTTCTCGATGCCCTTGTCCACGCTATACTTGCGTGCGATCTTGATCGCGCACTCGTTCGCTTCCAGACCCGTGTTGCAGAAGAACACGTTGTCCATCTTCGCGCGCTCGGTGAGCAGCTTGGCCAGCACTTCCTGGCCGGGCACGTGGTAGTAGTTGGAGGTGTGGATGAGCTTGGCGACCTGATCCTGGAGCGCCGGGACGAACTTCGGGTGGTTGTGGCCCAGCGTGTTCACGGCGATACCGGCGAGACCATCGAGGTACTCCTTGCCATTCACATCCCACACTCGCACGCCTTGGCCTCGCTCCAGAGCGATGGGTACGCGGCCATAGGTGTTCATCACGTGGGGTGAGGCTGCCTCGACAAAAGCGGTCATGCGGAAATCTCCTGACATTGCTGGGAAACACAAAGCTGGCACTATCGATCACGAATGGTTCTACAGCCAGCACAACGAGATGCAATTTTAGAGGCTGTACATGGCATCTTCGTTGAGTATTGCGCATCACTGTCATGCGCCGCAGGGCGCGGGCGCGGCAGAAAGGCCCTGAGACTCAATGCATCAAGCGCATAAAGTGATGCGTTGCTTTTATTGGCGCAAGCACTTTCCAAGGCCATTGTGTCTTATCTCTTATATAAGAGTTAGAATCGCCGACGTGGTGCACGATGCCACGACCCACTATTACGACACCGCACCGATGGTCTCCCCCGACGCAAAAGAAATCTTCATTCAAGGGCTCACGCAGGAGGGGCAAACCTTTCGGCCCAGTGATTGGGCGGAGCGGCTGGCGGGAGTGATGAGCCAGTTCCGACCCGGTGGCGCAAGCCCGGAAGCCACCTGAGCTATTCGCCGTGGTGCATTCCCACGAGCATGAACGGAGTGAAGTGCGTGGTGGTCAATCGGGAACTGCAGCGGTATGAACCCATGGCGTGGGATTTCGTGTTGAACTTCGCAAAAGACAACAATCTTCAGGTCGCCGAAGCGTGCTACCTGCCCGACGCAAAGGCCTGACTCACAGGCCTTTTTCTTTGGTTCCTGACCCGTCCTGAATAAAGTTGACACCTTGGACTTGCAAAAAAGGCAAGCGAGATGGAATCAGAGATCAAACGTACGCAGCGCGACTACACGCTGGCTTTTAAGCTGGCGGTGGTGGAGCAGGTAGAAAAAGGCGAGCTGACATACAGACAAGCGCAAAGCAAATACGGCATTCAGGGGAGATCGACCGTGTTGGTGTGGTTGCGCAAACACGGGCGACTGGGCTGGAGTGTTGGTGCATCATCTGCTGCCATGCGGATAGATAAAGAACCTCAGCCACTCACGCCTGAGCAACGGATCAAGGAGCTTGAAGTACAGCTCAAGGATTCTCAGCAGAAGGCGCAATTGTTTGAAGCAGTGATCGATGTGCTTCGCAAAGACTACGGAGTGCGTGTCGTAAAAAAGCCTTTGGGCAAGTTCTCCAGGAAAAACTCGTCCAAGGACTGAGTGTGAGCAGAGCTTGCCAACACATGGGCATGAGCCGTCAGGCGCATTACCAGGGCTGCCAGCGCCACGCCGCGCGCATGAACCAGGCCCAGACGGTCGTGCAACTTGTTGAACACGAGCGCATGCGCCAACCCCGGGTGGGCACGCGCAAGCTCCAGAAAATGCTGGAGGTTCCGCTACAGAAGGCGGGTATAGCGATGGGACGGGACGCGCTGTTTGATGTGCTGCGCAACGCCAGAATGCTTGTTGCGCCAAAGCGGGCCTATCACAAGACAACTCACAGCCATCATCGCTTCAGGCGCCACCCGAACCTGCTCAAGGGCGGGCCACAGCAGGAGCAGGCCACAAGAAGCGAGCAAGTCTGGGTGGCGGACATCACCTACCTGCCCACGCAGGGAAAGTTCGTCTACCTGAGCCTGATCACAGACGCCTACTCACGCAAGATCGTGGGCTGGCATGTCCACGCAAGCCTGCAGACGCAGGAAGTGGCGCAGGCGTTCAAGAACGCATTGAAAGCACGACAAAGCCAGCAACCACTGACGCATCATTCGGACAGAGGCATTCAATACTGCGCAGACTACTACCAGGAGTTGCACAAGCGTCACGGGGTGACGTGCTCGATGACCGATGGCTACGACTGCTACCAGAATGCACTGGCCGAGCGGGTCAACGGAATCCTGAAAGGTGAGTTACTACTTCAAAGGCCAGCCGATCTGGCCCAGGCCAGGCGAATGGTGAAGGAGTCCGTGCAGATATACAACTGCGAGAGACTGCACACATCGCTGAAAATGCAGACGCCCAATGCTGTGCACCGGGCGTCTATGGCCGAATTACTCCGGAATGTTCAACCGTCTAAAGTGTCAACGTAATTTAGGACGGGTCATCCCGGGCGTTTTTGGTGAGTGAAATGCAGTTTCCCGCAATCCACGCTCAACGACTCACAAGTCATCCCTATGCCGCCTCTGGATTTTCTACCTGAGTCCTCGGGCTGGTCACGCCTGCAATAGACTGCCTGCGAACCAGATCGATGCGTCTCGTTTGACACATGAAAATGGGCAGTGAGGCTCGACTCTGGCGATGTTCAACTAAGTTAGGGATTTCATGACAAGCACAGCCATTCAACTGTTCACCAAACGCCGTACCCAATACGCCATCGGCAAGAACCTTCCCCTCTCCGAGGCACAAGTCGAGGCGCTGATCCACGAGGCCGTTCGGCAAGCCCCGTCGGCCTTCAATTCGCAAAGCTCGCGTGTCGTGATCCTGTTTGGAGCGCAGCATGAAAAACTGTGGAATTTCACCCGCGAAACCCTGCGCGCCATCGTCCCCGCCGACGCCTTCGTGACGACCGACGCCAAGATGACCTCGTTCGCTGCAGGAGCCGGTACGGTGCTGTTCTTCGAAGACCATGACGTCGTCGACGAACTGCAAAACAAATTCCCCATCTATGCCGACAAGTTCCCCATGTTCTCCGAACATTCGTCCGGCATGGCCCAATACGCCGTCTGGACAGTCCTCGCCGAAGCCGGCATCGGCGCCAGCCTGCAGCATTACAGCCCACTGATCGACGAGCAGGTCGCCAGCACCTGGGGCCTTCCAGCATCCTGGAAACTGCGCGCGCAAATGCCTTTCGGCTCAAACGAAAAGCCAATCGGCGACAAGACCTTCATCGCGGATGACGTGCGATTCAAGACGTTTCGTTGATCGGTGAGTAACAACAGGGCGCATTGCATCTTGCGTGCGCCTTGCAAAGAGTGGGGAAGGGTGCCGTTGTCATGTCACCTTTTGCCCATTTTTGTTTTTTTATGCCTATGAATGGCCTTTTAGCAGAGCTGATGTAATTTTTGACAATCATATGTTTCCCCTGGCGTGAGAGTGAAACCTGATCTGTTGCGGGTCTAAAAGCCGAGTCTTCTCGTACAACGTGTTGGAACATGTGTTGCTGGTAACCAGATTTACGCATAGTATTTATGAAAACTATCCAAAACCATTTCTCGATGGAGTTGCCATGTCCAACAGAACCTTCGTTGCCCACAGTCCGCTGGGCGAGGAGTTGGAATTCCGCTCATTGGAGGGCAGTGAGCAGATCTCGCGATTGTTTGAATACCGGGTTCGTCTGATCAGCCAGAATTCCTCGATTGCCGCCAGGAGTTTGCTGGGCAAGGACATGAGCATTGAGATCGATCTCACGACGGAAACTGCGGGGAGTGGCAAGCGATTTCTCTCGGGACAGGTGACGCAGTTTTCCTATATTGGAAAGGACGGCGACCATTTTGCATATGAGGCTCTGCTGCGCCCCTGGCTCTGGCATGCGACACGTCGCTCGGACTTCAAGATCTTCCAGTTCAAGAAGGTGCCGGACATCATCAAGGAAGTGCTGGGTCCCTACGGTTTCACCATTGATGACCGGCTCGTCGGCAGCTATCGCGCGTGGGACTATATGGTCCAGTACGGCGAGACCGACTTCAATTTCATCTCGCGCCTTCTTGAAGCCGAGGGCGGTTATTTCTTCTTTGAGCACAGCCAGGGAAGCCACAAGCTGGTGCTGGCGGACGACATCGGAAGCCACGGCCCTCTTCCCAACGGACCGACCACCATTTCCTATTACCCCGGCAACCGGGCTGCGAACATTCACAGCGTCGACTTCATTGACGATTGGCGCTTTGCCGAAGATATCGCTTCCGGCCACTTCGCATCGGATGACTACGACTTCGAAAAACCCAAGGCCTTGCTCGAGACGCGCCAGCAGCAGCCCGCAGGCCACCCGAGGACAGTCGCGAACTCTACGACTGGCCGGGTGGCTACACCGATGCGGGCGACGGCGAGAACTACGCACGCGTGCGCATCGAGCAGCAAAAGGCCCAGCGCGAAGTCGCCCAGGGCGAAGGCAATGCGCGCAACATCGCACCAGGCTACCTGTTCACCTTCAGCAAATACCCGAGAGCCGACCAGAACAAGGAATATTTGATCGAGTCGGCGTATTACCGCTTTGAAGAGAACGTGCGCCGAAGCGACGGCGCGGGAGGCTCGGGCGCTGCCAAGCGCGCGGGCATCGACAGCCCGACCACGTACCGCATCAGCTTCAGCGTCATCCCCAAATCGGTTCCATATCGCAGCCAGCGCACGACCCCAAGCCCCACACCACAGGCCCGCAGACGGCGGTCATCACCGGCCCGCAGGCGAAGAAATCTACACCGATAAGTATGGCCGCGTGAAGGTGCAGTTCCACTGGGACCGCTACGGGAAGAACGACGAGAACTCGAGCTGCTGGATTCGCGTGAGCCAGACCTGGGCGGGCGCGAACTACGGCTCCATGCACATCCCGCGCATCGGGCAGGAAGTGATCGTGGATTTTTTGAACGGTGATCCGGACTACCCGATCATCACGGGCCGGGTCTACAACGCCATGCAGATGCCGCCGTGGGATTTACCTGCCAACAAGACGCAGTCGGGCATCAAGACCCGCTCCAGCCTGGGTGGTGCGGGCGGCGCGGGCATGAAGAACGGTGCGGGCGATGCCAACGCGCTGCGCTTTGAGGACAAGAAGGGTGAGGAACAACTGTGGCTGCATGCGCAGAAGGACCAGCTCACCGAGGTCGAGCACGACGAGGACAAGTGGGTGGGCAACGACCGGCGCAAGGTGATCGACCGGGATGAGTTCAACACGATTCACCGCGACCGCACGGAGATCGTGGATCGTAACGAGAAGATCAATGTGCACGGGTGGCGCACCGAGGAAGTGGATCTGGATGAGACCATCACGATTCACGGCAACCGCACGGAAGTGGTGGACAAGAACGAGACCCTCACGGTGCACAAGAGCCGCACGCGTACCGTGGATCACAACGAGGATGTGACGGTCAGGAAGAGCCGCACGAAGACGGTCCTCAAGAACGAGACGGACGAGATCAAGAAGAAATGGGATATCACGGTAGGCCAGATGCGGATGGAGAAGGTGGGGCTGCTCTCCACCTTCAACGTCGGGCTGGTGCACTCCGAGAACGTGGGCTTGCTGCACAGCTCGATCGTGGGCGGCAAGCGCATTGAGGTCAGTGGCGTGGACAAGACCGAGGTGGTCAATGGCCCCGCACCACCACCGTCAAGAGCGACACGGTGACGGTGGAGGAGACGCAGAAGATCACGGCCAAGAAAATCGAGATCACGGCCTCGCAAGAAATCCTGCTGACCTGTGGCTCAAGCAGCATCCGCCTGAATAAAGACCTGATCCGCATCCTGTCGGACTTGGTGCGCATCAACTGTTAGGGGCGGGCATCCCGGTATTGCTTTTTGGAAAGCACGATCAGAAAAAAATTGGAGGGAAGGTCTTCATGACAGGAAAGCCAGCGGCACGCATAGACGACAAGGTTGCGTATTCACGCATTGTGACGGGCTCACTCACGGTACTGATAGGAACCCAGGGGGGTGTGGCCTGCTCGGTGTGTCCGGGGGCGTTGCCAAGGGCAGCCCGGTCAATCCCCAGCTGGGCGCGAAGGTGCTCTCGGGGGCGTCTGATCTTGACTTTGCGCTGCCCGGGGCCATGCCGCTGGTGTGGCAGCGCCAGTACAGCAGCTATGTGAACGCAGAGCAAGGGGGGTACTGCGGCGTGCTGGGTTACGGCTGGAGCGCGCCGCTGGAGCTGCGCCTGACGGTGCAGGCCGGCGCCACGTTGCTGCACGACAGCCAGGGGCGCACCATCACGTTTGATGCGCTGGCGCCAGGCGAGTCGCTCTACAGTCCCAGCGAAGACATCTGGCTGCTGCGCACGGGGATGCACCCGGGCAACCTGGCGCAGGAGCTGGCCTCGCTCACTGGCGGGGCGCGGTTTGCCCTGGACGCGGGGCAGGACGCGGGGCAGGCTTCGGTTGCGGCTTCGGCTGTCGGCACCGCTGCGCTTGCAGACCAGCAGGCGCCCGCCTGGTGGAGAGACCGCTTTGCGTGGATCAGTCGCGAGATGGCCTGCGCAAGTCATCTCATTTTTGCCGCCAACGGGGGTGGCGACACGCTGTGGGTGTTTGCTCCCGCGAACTGGCAGGCGATGGAGGCTGCGCGCAGGGCTGCGCAGACGCACCCGGCCACGCAGCTGCCTGCGCCCGATGCGGGCTGGGTGCTGCTGGGCAAGCTGGAGAGCCTTGGCCGCACGCAGCGCTACCACTGGGCAGAGGTGCTGGGGCAATCGCGCATCACCGGCATCGACGATGGCGTGGGGCGCCACTACCAGTTGCACTACAGCCGGGTCAGCGCAGCACAGGACGCCCGGCACTACGGGCGCGAGGGTAGTCACTTTCACTGGCAGGCGGACAGCGGCGTGCGCCTGATGCGCATTGAGCTCAGGCGCGATCCTGCGCTTCCCCTGCAAACCGGCGCTCTCGCGCAGTCGATCGATCTCGTCAGCTACGCCTACAGCGCGGAGGGCGACCTGGTTGCCGTGAAGAACCGCCACGGGGACACAGTGCGCCGGTTTGCCTGGCGCAACCACCTGATGGTCTTTCATCAGGAAAAAAGCGGGCCCGAGCACCGCTACGCCTACGACCGCTATGAGCCTGGGGGCAAGGCGGTAGAGCAAAGCAACCAGGAGGGCATCGACTACCGCTTTGACTACCGCGCGCTACCCGAAGCCGATGGACAGCCGCGCCGGGCCTGCATCGTCACCGACAGCCTGGGGCGCGTTGAGACCTACATCTTCCAGGGCGAAGCGGGCCTGTCGCGGCTGACCGAGCATGTGCGCGCCGATGGCAGCACCGTGAGGCGAAGCTACAACCAGTACGGGCACCTCACGGGCGTCACGGACCCGCTGGGGCGCAGCGTGCGCATGCAGGTGAGTCCCCTGGGGCAACTGCTGTCCACCCAGGGGCCCGATGGCAGCACCAGCAGCCAGACCTACGAGGAGGGTAGTGGGCTGCTGCAAAGCACCACCGATGCGGCCGGGCGCACGATCCGCTACGGATATGACCGCCTGGGCCGCCTCACGCAAATCATCCTGGCAGATGGCAGCGCCGAGCACTATCACTACCCGGACATTGCCAGTGCGGCAGCGGAGCCTGCCACGCGCCTGAACGCAGACAAACCCGTTCGCATCACCGATGCCAGGGGTGGAGACAAGCACATTGCCTATACCGCGGCGGGGCAGGTGGCAAGCTACACCGATTGCTCCGGGCAGAGCACCCGCTACGAGTACGACCGCTGGGGCAGGAGCACGGCGGTGGTGAACGCGCTGGGTGAGCGCGTACGCTACCAGTACAGCGACAGGGACCAGTTGCAGGCCGTGCACTACGCCGACGGCAGCTCAGAGCACTACGAGTACGACGCCCGGGGGCAGGTGAGCCAGGTGCGCGCGGGCAGGATGACAAGCGCAGCGCAGATGTGTACAGCGTGGAGGGGTACAGCGCAGAGGGCCGCAGCAGAGCGCCCGCCAGCACGACGGCGGCCTCGGTCAGCATGGAGTACGACCTGTGGGGACGGCTCACGCGGCGCAGCCACGCGGGCCACAGCCTGGCCTTCGCCTATGACGTGGCCGGACGCCTTGCGCTGCTGACCAACGAGAACGGTGAGCACACCCGCTTCGAGTGGGACGTGATGGACCGTCTGGCAAGGGAGACCGGCTTTGATGCCCGGGTGCAAAGCTACCGCTACGATGCAGCCGGGCAGCTCACGCACTCGGCAGACGGCTGGGAGGCGCAGCAGGGCCTGGCAAGCCACACGAGCCACTACGAGTGGAGCATCACGGGGCAGCTCATTGCAAGGCATCTGCCGCCAAGCGAGCTCGTGCCCGCGACCACGCACCGCTACCAATGGGGCAAGGCAGGCGAGTTGCTGCAAGCAAGCGTCTGGCATGAAGCGCCAGAAGCCGGGGCGCAACTGCAAAGCCAGGCCATCATCGAGCGCGATGTGGCGGGCCGGGTCACAGGCGAGATCCAGCGCCTGTACAAACACACCTCCCCTCCAGAGCCACGACCCACAACGGCGCCGGTGTGATGGACCCTCCTGCCGCCGGGCCGGAGATCGAGTTCGAACACCGCATCAGCCATCGCCTGGATGTGCTGGGCAACCGGCAAGCGAGCCAGTTGCAGGGTCTGGGCGAGGTGGGCTACCTGCTTTATGGTTCGGGCCACGTGCACGGCATCACCTGGCAAGGCGAGAGCCTGGTGGACCTGGAGCGAGATGCGCTGCACCGCGAGGTCAGACGCCAGTTGGCGAGCACCACGGCCGAGCCTTTGATCCGCCAGCTGGGCTGGGACAGCGCCGGGCGCCTGACATCCATGCAGTGGGGCGGCTTTGCGCAAGGCGCGGGCCTGCCTGACATGCTGGACAGCCTGCCGGGGGCAGCCCCGTCCACAGCGCAGGCCTCGCCCAGCCCGCAAGGCCCCCACAGGCCGTGCTCGGGGCGCTGGCGTCCCGGCACTACCACTACGACAGCCTGGGACAGATGGTGGGCATCCAGAGCCCGGCGGGCATGAGCCGCTTTGCCTACGACGCGGCAGGCCGCCTCACAGGTGCAGACACCCCGCAGGCGGGCCAGCAGCGCTGGAGGTTCGACCCGGCGGGCAACCGCCTGCCCATTGCAGAGCCGGCAGGCAACCCCGGGGCGGGCGATGTCATCACGGGAGCGCTGAACGAAACAGACCGCCAAAGGACGCAGCAAAGAGCGGGCCGCGAGGCAACGCCGGTCAGCCGCGAGCAGATGGCGCGCAGCGACTACAACGCCCTGCAGGGCAAGCCGGAGCAAGGGGGACACCTGGAGGACTGGGCCGCCACCGCGAAGTGGCACGGCAACCGTGTGGGCTACTACGAGAACAGCGAAGATGCGAGCAGCGAAGGCGCCAGGATTCACTACCGCTACGACAGCCGGGGCAACCGCACTGAAAGCGTGCAGGGCATGGCAGGAAAAGCGCGCCGCAAGATGGAGCTGGCCTACGACAAGGGCAACCAGCTGGTGCAAGTCGTGGTTCACGAAAAAGATGATGGTGAAGAGGAAGAAGGCACACAGCTCACCCAGCGCTACCGCTATGACGCGTTTGGCAGGCGGCTGGCCAAGTACAGCAATGCGGGCAACACAGGCCATGCGAGCAACTTGGGTCACATGGGCCACAAGGATGCGGGCGAAGAAAGCGGGACAACCGATTACTTTGGCTGGGACGGGGACCGGCTGGTGCATACCGAGCGGCTCAACCATGGCAATGCCCGGGACATCAACGGGCAGAGCCAGCCGGAGATCGTGCACACGGTGTACGAGCCGGGCAGCTTTACACCGCTGGTGCAGTTGCGCCGGGCTGCCAGAGCAGCGCCAGGCATGGCCGACGACCTGATTGCCCACCTCCCCGCTGGCATGGCGCGGGACGCCTTGCGCGCCATGCTCACGGATATCAATGCGACCAGCGCGCTCCTCAACGAGCGCATAGTCGGGCTGGGCATGGCCGCTGACGCGCAAAGCTTCATCAACGCGCAGCGCCAGGAGTTTGAAGAGACGGCACGCAGCGAGCGGCAGGAGAATGCCAAAAGCGTGGAAGTGCGGCACTACCTGTGCGACCATCTGGGAACGCCCAATGCGCTCTTCAGCAGCGAAGGACAAGTGGAGTGGGCTGCGACGCTGGATGCTTGGGGGAACGTGAAAGACGAATACAGTCCGAAGCGCCTGTATCAGCCTATTCGGCTACCTGGGCAGCATGAGGATGACGCCACGGGACTGTATTACAACAGGTATCGATACTATGAATCGATTTCTGGAAGCTACATCAATCAGGATTTAATAAAACATAAAGGAGGTATTAATTTTTATATTTATCCTTTAAATACACTTCTATTTGTGGATCCGTTGGGCCTACAAGCCATATCTGTAGATAATCAATCATCAGTACCATCAAATCCTGAACTGCGCCCGGATGGTCAACCATGGGGAGCTGGATGCGGTGACGCCAAAACTGATAAATACATCCCAGATTCATATTTTGGAGAGGCCAGCTTTTTAGGCGCATGCTCTGCGCACGATAGATGTTACGGAACATGGCAGGCAGACAAAAATCAATGCGATGATAAGTTGAGAGATGATATGAAGCAAGCATGTGATGAGGCTAATGCTGCTGGTAAAATCGGTCTCCCTGCAGTCTGTAGATTTCAAGCATCCGTCTATCATTTTGTACTAAAAGATATCAACAAGGGGCAGCCCGCATATGATGCCGCGCAAGAAGAGGCCTTTTGGGAAATTATGAGTAATAAATGAAACTTTTCAAACTTCTGATTATAAATATTTTTTTTATTTTTACGATAACTCCTGCGGCTGCGGCGGATGATTGTGAAAAATCGAATACTTGTAATGACGCAGATATTTTAAAACGAGGATATTTGAAACAGCAATTCTATCGCGCCCTCGCCACGGGAGATGTGAATAAAACTCAATTTTATATAGAGAATAAGATATTCGATGCCAACGAAAAATTATCAGATTATGATGATACGCCCTTATCAATAGTGGCCTACCATGGCGGTAAAAATGCAGTGGCAACAGCCGAGTACTTAGTTCAAAAAGGGGGTGACGTTAATCATGATTTAAAAGGTGCCGCACGATCTCCATTTTTGACTGCAGTTTGGAAAAAAAACAATGATGTTGCAATATTTTTAATTAAAAGCGGTGCTGATTTGTCAGTAAAAAGTGACAGAGGGTATGATGCTTGTATATTTGCCCATAGATGGTCTAATTTTGAAATTATGCCGCACATTCCAAATTGTTGTGAGAGAATAAAAAAAATTGAAGCGGACCGTATTTTAAAAGAAGATAAATTAAGACCTGCGGATTTCTTGCAAATTTGTAAAAACTAGTTTTGTTGAAAATTTCAAACTAAAATCCGATGTCTCTACACGCGTGCCAAAGCTCGAGAAAATCTGCCACACACGATTTTTTCCGGTATCGTTGCAATGCCTATATATTCTTGGACGAAAACAAAAAAACCGCCTTTCGGCGGTTTCTTCGTTTTGCTGACAGCGCACCCGTTACAAACGGCGGGTGATAATAATAGTAATACTAAAAATCACCCGGGCTGTTTGCCTGAAGAGAGTCAGGCGGCTGCTACTGCCAGGGTCTTGACCTTGGCGGACAGGCGGCTCTTGTCGCGAGCTGCCTTGTTTTTGTGGAAGATGCCCTTGTCGGCGATCGTGTCCAGCACGGATTGAGCCTTGGCGAACAGTTCGGTTGCCTTGGTCTTGTCACCAGCCAGAACAGCCTTTTCGACGTTCTTGACTGCGGTACGGTACTTCGAACGCAGCGATGTGTTGGCTGCGTTCAGCTTGACGTTCTGGCGGGCGCGCTTGCGGCCGGACGCCAGGCGGGGGTTCTTTTTCTTTGGCTTAGATGCCATGGTATGTGTTCCTTAGGTGTCTGAGGATGATGTCAGCAAAGCCGAGCATTATAGCCTGAAATTTCGCTGATTGTGGGGTGGCGCTTTGGGCGGGCGTCGGTCTGTGCGTCGGCATCGCCGGGGTTCGCGGGTGACTCGCACTTGCTGGTGCCGGTTGCCGAGCCTGCACAAGCGGCCACGCGTGTTGTCGCGGGAATTGTCAGCAGACTTTTCCGGGCGAAAACTTCCCGCGTGAAAATCGCTTTGCCCGAGCTGCCTGCGCATACACTGGCGCCCGTGTCGTTGTTCAAAGCCGCCTCCACCGTTTCGTTGCTGACGCTTGCCTCCCGTGTGCTTGGGCTGGTGCGTGATTTGCTGATGGCCTCGATGTTCGGGGCCAATGTGATGACCGACGCGTTCAATGTCGCGTTCCGGATTCCCAATCTGTTTCGGCGCCTGTTTGCCGAAGGGGCGTTCAGTCAGGCGTTCGTGCCGGTGCTGGGCACGCACAAGGCGCACTTTGGCGACGAGTCCACTCACACGCTGATCAGCCATGTTGCGACGGTGCTGTTCTGGGTGCTGCTGTTCACCTGCATCGCGGGTGTCGTTGGCGCGCCGGTGCTGGTCTGGCTGCTGGCGAGCGGGCTGCGCGCCTCGCCGGGCGGCATGGACGCCGCGGTGTTGATGACGCGCTGGATGTTTCCATACATCGGCTTCATGTCGCTGGTCGCGTTGGCGGCGGGTGTGCTCAATACCTGGCGGCGTTACGCTGTGTCCGCGCTCACGCCGGTGCTTCTCAATGTGAGCATGATTGCCGCCGCCGTGCTCGGCGCGCCGTTGTTTGCGCGGCACGGCATCGAGCCGATCTACGCGATGGTGGGCGGCGTGATGCTTGGCGGCGTTCTGCAGCTGGCGGTGCAGATTCCGGCGCTCATCAAGCTCGGGTTGATGCCGCGCATCGGCATGAGCATCAGGACCATCCGCGTGGCGTTTGCCGATCCCGGAGTACACCGCATTCTCAAGCTCATGGGGCCGGCGTTGCTGGGCGTCGGTGTGGCGCAGATTTCGCTGATGATCAACACGCAGATCGCCTCGTATCTGCAACAGGGCAGCGTGACGTGGCTGTTCTACGCCGATCGCTTGATGGAGTTTCCCACGGCCTTGCTCGGTGTGGCGCTGGGCGTGGTGCTGACCTCGCAACTGACCCTCGCCAAGGCAAGCGGTGATGGCGAGCGCTATTCGTCCATGCTGGATTGGGGGCTGCGCATTGTGGTGTTGCTGAGCGTGCCCTGCGCCATCGGTCTGCTGGTCTTCGCCAAGCCGCTCGTGGCCTCGCTGTTTCACTATGGGGCGCTGAGTGATCGCGATGTGCAGCAGATCACGGTTGCGCTGCAGGGCTATGGCGTCGGCCTTCTGGGCCTGGTCGCGGTGAAGGTGCTGGCGCCCGGCTACTACGCGGCGCAGGACATTCGCACCCCGGTGAAGATCGCCGTCGTGGTGCTTGTGATCACGCAATTGCTCAATCTGCTGCTGGTTCCCAAGTTGGCGCATGCGGGGCTGGCGTTGTCGATTGGCCTGGGTGCGCTCGTGAATGCGACCTGGCTGCTGGTCGGGCTGATACGTCGCGGCAGCTTCAAGCCGCGGCCCGGATGGGGCAGCTTCATCGCGCGCATTCTGATGGCCGGTGTTTTGTTGACGGGATTTCTTTGGTGGGGAAATCAGCATTTCGACTGGATCGCGCTTCGGGCGCAGCCAATGTGGCGTCTTGGCCTACTGGCTGCCATGCTGATTGGTTCTATGGTGGTGTACTTCGGCGCGCTCTGGGCGGCCCGAATGAATCTGCGGCAAGTTTTGCGCAGATAATGGTTCGGTCAGCGCAAGGGCGAACGGCTTTTTTCAGTGATGAAAAAAGCCCGCGTTCTCGAATCAATAGGAACCGGACGCGGTGTTCGTGACACCAACACCCATGTCCAGTAGCTGAGGGAAGTCCTATGTCACTGCAATTCAATGTTCCCACCCCACTGGAATATTTTGCAAGTCTCGTCCAGGAAGGCGGCCAGCAGGAGTCCGTACCGCTGCTCGAGGCAGCGGCGTGCATCGCGCAGGATGCCTATCCGCTGCTCGATGTGCAGCAGGTGCTCGATGAAGTGGATCAGCTTCAGGCACGCCTTGTCCGCATGGTGGAGCCAGCGGCTGAGCCGATGCGCAAACTCGCGGCACTGAACCAGTTCTTCTTCCATGATCTGGGTTTCAGCGGCAATCTCAACAACTACTACGACCCCGACAACAGCTATATGAATGTGGTGCTGCGCTCGCGTCGCGGCATTCCGATCTCGCTGGCGGTGTTGTGGCTGGAGCTAGCGCAAAGCGTCGATTTGCGTGCGCACGGGATTTCGTTTCCCGGCCATTTTCTCGTCAAGGTGCAGTTGCCCGAGGGGCAGGTAGTCGTCGATCCGACCACCGGGCGTTCGCTGTCTCGCGAGGATCTGGGCGAGCGCCTAGATACATTCATCTCGGACAGTCGCCCGAGCCAGGATGGCAGCCTGCGCGAGCTGGGAGAGTATCTGCGCTCGGCGTCGTCGCGGCAGATTCTGGTGCGCATGCTGCGCAACCTCAAGGAAATTCACCGTGCCGAGGGCGACTGGCAGCGGCTCATCGATGTGCAAAGCCGCCTTATCGCGTTGTTGCCCGAAGCCTGGAACGAGCGGCGTGACCGGGGCTTTGCGCACGTGGAGCGCGGCCACATGATGGATGCGATCAGTGATCTGGAAATCTATCTGGAGCATGAAGGCGCGTCGGTGGATGCCGAGGCCATTCAGGAACTGCTGCTCCGGTTGCGCGAGTCTCAAAGCTGAATGGGCGAAACCCAGACAAACGCACTTTTGGAGTGTGACAGACGCCAATCCGTCATTTTTCGGTCACCTGATTGTCATGAAAATGAGTCATCATTAGTGAGTGTTTGTAGGTCTTTCCTATGTTTCAAAACTCTGCACTAGCCCCCAAGAATTCATGCAACGCATGGCTGACGACCTCATGGACAGCTATGACGAAGAGCTTGAGCTCGAAATCGATGATCGCGACGTGGATGAAAATGGCGCACGCCGCCCGCTCGTCGATCAGGCGGCGCGGCACAGCTATTTCAAGAGCCTGTTTCAATTGCAGGGCGAACTCGTCAAGCTGCAGGACTGGGTTCAGCAGTCGCGCGAGAAGGTCGTCATCCTCTTTGAAGGCCGCGATGCGGCAGGCAAGGGCGGCGTCATCAAGCGCATCACCCAGCGCTTGAATCCGCGCGTGGCACGCGTTGCGGCGCTGCCCGCGCCGAATGACCGCGAGCGCACGCAGTGGTACTTTCAGCGCTATGTCTCCCATCTGCCCGCAGCGGGCGAAATCGTCATGTTCGACCGTAGCTGGTACAACCGCGCGGGTGTCGAGCATGTGATGGGGTTTTGCACCGACGCGGAGTACGAAGAGTTCTTTCGCAGCGTGCCCGAGTTCGAGAAGATGCTCGTGCGCTCGGGCATTCGCCTGATCAAATACTGGTTCTCGATCACCGACGAAGAGCAGCACATGCGCTTTCTCGGCCGCATTCACGATCCACTCAAGCAGTGGAAGCTCAGCCCCATGGACCTGCAAAGTCGCGTGCGCTGGGAGGAATACACCAAGGCCAAGGAAGTGATGCTCGAACGCACGCATATTCCCGAAGCGCCTTGGTGGGTCGTGCCCGCCGACGACAAGAAAAAGGCCCGCCTGAACTGCATCTCGCACCTGCTCAGTCAGATGCCTTATCACGAAGTGGCGCATGCCGAAGTGGTGCTGCCCGAGCGTGTCCGCAATCCGGATTATTTCCGCCAGCCGGTGCCAGAGGCGCTGATCGTGCCGCAGATCTATTGACAGCGGATGAAGATGCGAAACTGCGTGAACCGAAAGAAAGGCTCACGCAGTTTTTTCATGGGGCGATGCCAATGGCAAAAAGGCGCTCAAGTGGCCTTCACGCACAGCACCGGGCAATCGACACTCATGAGGATTTCCTGTGCCATGCTGCCCAGAAGCAGCTTGCCGACGGCGGTGCGCTTGCGCAGGCCGATCACCAGCACGGTGACATCCAGTTCCTTGACCAGGTTGTCGATTTCGTCGATGGCGCTCTTGCCGCGCACGAACTGCTTGAACTCGGCCTTGATGCTGAGCGAGGCAAGGCGTTCTTCCACGCGCTCGGCCTCGTAGCCGCTGATGAGCGCGGGATCATCCTGATGACCGCCGGGGCCGGCGTTCACCACGACCAGCGGTTCATTGCGGCGGGTGGCGATTTCAATGGCTTTGTCCAGCGCAGCGCGGCCTTCGGGGCGAGCGACATAGGCAACCAGAATGGTCATGCAAGGTCTCCAGTTTGTTTGAACGTGTGGATTACAGACATTCGCAGCGCATCGTCCGCATGCACCAGTGCAGTGCAGCGTCGCCGCGACCTACTCGCGAGCATAGCCGAAGCAAGTGCCGAAGTGGTGATCCAGATGGGCGTTTTGTGGCCCTGCTTGTGGCCCTACACGAGACGCGCGGCTTCCAGCTCTTTCTTGAGATACGCGTAGAACAACGGCGCTGCCACGAGACCCGAGGGCCCGAAGATGGCCTCGGCCACGAACATCACCGCCAGCAGTTCCCACACGCCCATGTGGGTGCGCGTGCCCACCACCTTGGCGTTGATCACGTACTCCGCCTTGTGGATCAGGATCAGGAACACGAGGCAGGCAGCCGCCGCAGCCGGTGACACCGACAATCCGACCAGCGTGATCACGGCATTGCAAAGCAGATTGCCCACGATGGGGATCAGGCCGGCGAAGAAGGTGAGCGTGATCAGCGCAGGGGTGTAGGGGAGCTTGAGGTCCCACAGCGGCAGAATCGCGAGCAGGAAGAGCGCGGTCAGCACCGTGTTGAACGAGGCGATCCAGAACTGCGCGGCCACGATCTGGCGGAATGCTTCTCCGAACAGCGTGATGCGCCGGATCAGTTGAATGGCGAGCGGGCCACGATGGTTGCTGATGTGGCGTACCGCCGCGAGCGCGCCGATGAGCACGCCGACGTAGGCATACAGCAGACCCGTGAGCCACGCGCGTCCAGCCATCGCGAGCGCGCCGGCCTTGGCGCCCAAATAGTTCGCCATGACCTTTTGCAGTTCCTCGGCCCCGGCGGGCAGCATGGCTCCGATGTCGGCGGGCAGCTTCTGGCGCAGTTCCAGCACGGTATCGGCCAGAAAATCCAGCAGCTCCTTGTATTGCTGCGGCGCATCGACGATGTAGGTGCGCGAATGCGAGAGTCCAAAGGCCAGCAGCAGCATGGGCGCGAGAATGACCATGGTGGCTGCCAGTCCCGGCCCGAAGCTGACCTGGCCGGCCTTGCGCGGAAACCTGCGGCGTAACCAGGTGAGCTTGACAGCCAGCCAGCGCGTGACCAGAAAGCCCAGGCAGACGCTCAGCAGACCCGGCAACAGGCTGTAGTGCAGCACCAGCAGAAGCATGGCAGCCATCATCAGATAGCTTGCCACCTCGACGCCCCGGAAAGGCTTGGGTCCGCCGCCGGGGTGGTGCGGTGGCTCGGGCGGCCGCCCTTGTGGCGCGGGCGCAGGCGAAGCAGTGGGCATAGATCTCCGCGTTTGAAGACTCAGGCGACGATGACGGCGGCGCCGTCACCGCGCTCGGCGATCACGCCGATGCGGTGCACGCTCTCGCCCAGCGATGCGAGCGTGGCGGCCGCAGCGTCTGCGGCGTCGGCTGCGATCACGACCACCATGCCGATGCCGTTGTTGAACGTGCGGTTCATCTCGATGTCGTCGATGCCGGCGGTCTTCTGCAGCCAGGCGAAGAGTTCGGTCTGCGGCCAGCTTCCAGCCTTGAGATGCGCGGCCGTGCCTTCGGGAAGCACGCGCGGAATGTTTTCCAGCAAGCCTCCGCCGGTGATGTGGGCGAGCGCCTTGATCGGGTGCTGCTCGAGCGCCGCGAGCACGTTTTTCACGTACAGGCGGGTGGGTTCCATCACCGCATTTCGGAACGGCTTGCCGTCGAGGGTCTCGGGAATCGAGCCATTGGCCTCGGCACGCTCGATGCATTTGCGCACCAGCGAGAAGCCGTTGGAATGCGCGCCCGCCGAAGCGAGACCGAGCACCACATCGCCGGGCTTGACGTTCTGGCCGGTCAGGATTCTGGATTTCTCGACCGCGCCCACCGCGAAGCCGGCCAGATCGTATTCACCGGCCGGGTACATGCCCGGCATTTCGGCCGTTTCGCCACCGATCAGCGCGCAACCGGAAAGCTCGCAACCCTTGGCAATGCCGCCCACGACGGCGGCTGCCGTATCGACGTCGAGCTTGCCGCAGGCGAAGTAGTCGAGAAAGAACAGCGGCTCCGCGCCTTGCACCAGCACGTCGTTGACGCTCATGCCGACCAGATCGATGCCGACCGTGTCGTGCATGTTCCATTCAAAGGCCAGCTTGAGCTTGGTGCCCACGCCGTCGGTGCCGGAGACGAGCACCGGCTCCTTGTAGCGCTTGGGCACTTCAAACAGCGCTCCGAAGCCTCCAATCCCCGCCATCACTCCTTCGCGCATGGTTTTTTTAGCCAGCGGCTTGATGCGCTCGACCAGCGCGTCGCCAGCGTCAATGTCGACACCGGCGTCTTTGTACGAAATGGGAGTGGAGGGAGTGGAGGAGCTCATGGATCGCAATTCAGGGGCGAATGAGCCTGCAAGGCAGGCAGAACGGGAGATTTTAAGGGCTTGCCCGCAGTCACAGGCAATTCCGTGCGTGCAGGCACTGACAATTCGCGTGATTCCGGTCGGGCTGCGCCGGGCAATTCAAGACAAATTCGTCGCGTGAGAGGCGTTGTGCGATCAAGGCACTAAAATCCAGGTTCCTGCCGGACGGATTTTCCGCCACGCCGTCCGGTACCCGGCCCATCGGCCCCAGATGTTTATCCCATGCCCCTTGCCATCCCGTCCGTCGCGTCAGTTCCAATCGCCGCCCGTCGGCCCTGCGCCTGTGTCTGCGGTGATTGCGAGGTGACGGCGTGAAGCAACTGGCGCTGGACATCGGGCTCACGCCGGGCCCGACCTTCGACCGTTTTTTTGTCGGCCCCAATGAGGAAGCACTCGCGCATCTGCGGCTGTCGGTAGGCTCGGGACACAACTATGTGCGCTCGCCGGTCCCGACGTATCTGTGGGGCGAGTCGGGCTGCGGCAAGACACATCTGTTGCGTGCAGCCTACGAAGCCCTGCGTGAGCAGGGGCAATCCGTGGGCTGGCTCGATGCCTCGGTCAACGACCCGGCGGCCTTCAGCGATCGCTGGGTGGCGGTGATCATGGACGAGGTGCATCTCTACAGCAGCAAGCAGCAGGCGGCGGCGTTCAATTGGTTCATCAATGCGCTGAATCCGCCGGTGGGCAATCCGCGCTGGGTGCTGGCTGCGGGTGACGTGCCGCCCGCCGATTTGCCGCTGCGCGACGATCTGCGCAGCCGCCTTGGATGGGGACACGTGTTCCAATTGCATTTTCTGGATGAAAACGCACGTCGCAAGGTGTTGCGCCAGGAGGCCGATGCACGTGGCGTATTCCTTTCGGACGACGTCATGGACTACATGCTCAAGCGTTTCTCGCGCGATCTGGGCAGCCTCATGCACTTGCTTGGAAAGCTCGACAGCTATTCGCTGCGCGAAAAGCGCGCGATCACCATTCCGCTGCTCAAGGACATGTTGCAGCACGAATGAACGCAAAGCCATCCGCGACATGAGCGCGGCGGCCCCATCAACACACAAAGAAGAATGAATTCCACCATTTCGGCGCCTCAGGTGCCACAGGCGCAAAGACTCCGGCTGGCGCTCTTCGATCTGGATCACACCTTGCTTCCCCTCGACTCCGACTTCGAATGGGGAGAGTTCTCGATCCGCATCGGCTGGGCCGACAAGGAAGAATTCGGTCGCCGCAATCAGGCGTTCTTCGACGACTATCTGGCGGGACGCCTGGACGTGCATGACTACGTGCGCTTTGCCACCGAGGCCGTGCGCGAACGCGGCGAGGCCGATGCGGCGCTTGCGCATGAGCGCTTCATGGACGAGGTGATCCGCCCGGCGATTCGCCCTGAGGCGCAGGACCTGCTGCGCTTGCACCTCGATGCAGGAGACGAAATCGTGATCATCACCGCCACGAACGAGTTCGTGACCGCGCCCATCGCCAAGGAACTGGGCGTGCAGAACCTGATCGCCGTGCAACTGGCGCGCGACGAGAGCGGCTGGATCACGGGCGAGATCGACGGCATTCCGTCGATGCGCGAGGGCAAGGTCCAGCGCATGGAGCAATGGCTTGCAAAGCGCAATCTGGGCTGGAGCGATGTGGAGTGCACGTTCTACAGCGATTCCATGAACGACGTACCGCTTCTCGAAAAGGTGCAGCATCCGGTGGCGACCAACCCCGATGATCGTCTGCGCGCGCTCGCGCAACAGCGCGGCTGGCGCATTCTGGACCTGTTTGGGCAAAAGCCATGATCAAGACCTTCATCGACAAATTGCTCGGCAAGAAAACCGGCGCCGCCGCAGGGCGCGGCAAGAGCCGCTTCGGCAAGCGCGTGGATGTGCCCGTGGCGGTACACGGCATCGATCCCGAACTGGTGGACAAGCGTGCGAGCGACGTGGTGCGCACCCTCAAGCAGGCGGGTTTCGAGGCCTACGTCGTCGGCGGCGCGGTGCGCGATCTGCTGCTGGGTCTGCGCCCCAAGGACTTCGACGTGGCCACCAATGCCACGCCCGAGCAGGTCAAGGGCCTGTTTCGCCGCGCCTTCATCATCGGCAAGCGCTTTCGCATCGTGCACGTCGTCTATGGACGTGGACGCGAGCATGAGGTGATCGAAGTCTCGACCTTCCGCGCGTTTCTCGACAACGCCGCCGCCGAGCAGGTGAGCGGCAATGAAAAGACCAGCAAGGCCCAGCTCGCGGGCATGCACCACGCCGTGGACGCGAGCGGCCGGGTGCTGCGCGACAACGTCTGGGGCCCGCAGGACGAGGACGCCACGCGCCGCGACTTCACCGTGAACGCGATGTACTACGACCCGGAAACCCAGGTCGTCGTGGATTTTCACAAGGGCATTGAAGACGCCAAGAAAAAAATCCTGCGCATGATTGGCGACCCGGCCACGCGCTACCGCGAGGATCCGGTGCGCATCATCCGCGCCGTGCGCTTTGCAGCCAAGCTCTCGCAGCTCGGCTTCAAGCTCGATCCCAAGACCTCCAGGCCGCTGGTCGAATCCGAACACCTGCTCAACGACGTGCCGCAAAGCCGCTTGTTCGATGAAATGCTCAAGCTGCTGCAGACCGGCCATTCGATTGCATCGATTGCGCAGCTCAAGGAACTCGGGCTGGCCAAGGGCATTTATCCGCTGCTCGACATCGTCGTGGAGCGCGCCGATCACACCTTCGTCAACGCCGCGCTGATGGACACCGACCGCCGCGTGGGCGAGGGCAAGACGGTGGCTCCGAGCTTCCTGCTGGCTTGCGTGCTGTGGCAGGACGTGAAGACCGGCTGGGAGCAGCGCATGCAGCGTCAGCAGCCGTTCCCTGCGCTCCAGGATGCCATCGACGACGTGTTCGACAAGCGCATCGGCGACGTCTCCGGTCGCGGCAAGCTCGCTGCCGACATGCGCGAAATCTGGGTGATGCAGCCGCGTTTCGACAAGCGCTCGGGCTCCACGCCCTATGGCATGGTCGCGCATCTGCGTTTCCGCGCGGGCTTCGACTTTTTGCGGCTGCGCGCCGATGTGGGCGAGGTCGACGAGCACATCGCCGAGTGGTGGCAGGAATTCCAGCAGGCCGACGACGCCCGCCGCGACGACATGATGGAGCAGGCCCGCGAGGAACAGCGCGCCAAGCAGCGCAAGGCGCAGCCTGCCTCCAGGCGCGCCGCTCCCAAGCAAGGCAATGCGCCTGCCGCATCGAACGCCGACCAGCCCAAGGCCAAAACCACCGCGACACCGCCGCGTGAGCCCGAAGGATCGTTCGAGCAAGCGGAAATCGGCGAACCACCAGCGGCAGGTCCTGCCAAGAAGCGCCGCCGCCGTCGCCGCAAACCCGGTGGTGCGGAGGGCGGAGCATCTTCATCAGGCGGCGGCTCCCAGGATTCGTCGCCAGACTGAGAGCCAGGATCGCGCCATGAGCGTTGAGAAACACACCGCCTGGATCGGCCTCGGCGCCAATCTTGGCGATGCCCGCGCCGCGCTGCGCGAGGCGGTGCAAGGCATCGCTGCGCTTGCGCAGACGCGCGTCGTTCGCGTCTCATCGCTCTACGGCAGCGCGCCCGTCGACGCTGGCGGCCCTGACTACCTGAACGCCATCGCGCAGATCGAAACCGCGCTGACGCCGCTGCAATTGCTGGATGGCCTGCAAGCCATCGAACAGGCCGCAGGCCGCGAACGCCCCTATCGCAACGCCCCGCGCACGCTCGATCTAGACATCGTGCGCTTTGACGATCTGCAAATGAATACCGAGAGACTCACGCTGCCGCATCCGCGCTGGCAGGAGCGCGCATTCGTGCTGCTGCCGATGGCAGAGTTGCTCGGGAGCAGGTGCTGACGCAGCTCACCGAAAGTCAGCGCGCCCTGATTTCCGGGCAGCGCATTGAACGCAAGGCACCGGCTGAGGAATGGTGCCTGCGCTGAGACTGAACCTCAACCAGGGCCTTGCGGCCTCAGGTGCTTTACGCGCCGGGTGAGTGAAGCGGCAGGGCGGGGTTTGCTCAATCCACCTTCGCGCCCGACGCCTTCACCAGCTTCTGATACTTCGCGCGTTCGGCTGCCATGAACTGGTCGAACTGTTCCGGCGTGGTGGGCACGGGTTCGGCCATCATGGTGGCGAATTTGGTCTTGGTCTCGGGTGATTTGAGGGCCTCGGTGAAGGCCTTGTTGAGCTTGGCGATCACGTCCTTCGGCGTGCCTGCGGGAGCGACCAGGCCCCACCAGGTATCGATGGCGAATCCCTTGTAGGTTTTCGAGAGTGGCGGCACACCGGGCAGCATGGGCGATTCGTCGAGCGAGGTCACGGCCAAGGCCTTGAGCTTGCCTGCCTTGATGTTCGGAGCGGCGGCGGCCAGGTTGTCGATGTTGAAATCGACCTCGCCCGCCAGCAGCGCAAGCTGCGCGGGATTGGCACCGCGGTAGGGAATGTGCAGGGCGTAGATGCCGGCGCGCTGCTTGAGCAATTCGCCCGCGAGGTGGCCCGCGCTGCCGTTGCCGCCACTGCCGTAGTTGAGCTTGGCGGGATTGTTCTTCGCATACTTGATCAGGTCGTCCACGGTATGGATGCCGAGCTTTTCGGCGCGTGCGGCGTTCATCACGAGCACGTTGGGCACGCGAACCATCTGGGTGATGCCCGCGAAGTCCTTGTCCGCGTCGTAGGGCATTTTCGAGAACAGCCAGGGATTGACGGCGTGCGTTGCAGTGGCTGCGAGGCCGATGGTCTGGCCGTCGTGCGCCGCCTTGGCGACGATGTCGGCACCGATGTTGCCCCCGGCACCCGCCTTGTTGTCGATGACCACCACCCCAAGGTGTCACGAACGCGCTCGGCGAGGATGCGCGAGGTGGTGTCAAGCGGCCCGCCGGGCGCATAGGGGACCACCAGGCGAATCGGAGTGTCCTGCTGCTGTGCGTTCACGGCCAACGGGGCTGACAGGGCCATCACGGCGGCTGTAGTCGTAAGAAATAGGTTTCTGCGGTTCATAGGGACTGTATTGTGCTGAAAATTCTGACGAATGTCGGGCGGTGCGTGCGACTTTCCTGCGCAGATTGCAGTCAAGTCCTACAGAATGGTGTCGACGGGTTTTCCTATAAAGGGAACTGCGCTGCTGGCACGCGGTGTGTTTCTTGCCAGCCTCGCTGCCATCAGCGGAAAGGAGCCACATGCTTGACGCGCCCACTTCTCTGTCCGAATCCCGCTATTGGGAGTGCATAGCTGCCTGTTCGCGCGCGGCCCTGCTGTGCGACTTTTGCGCTGCTGCGTGTCTGCGCGACGTGCACGCGGAGCATATGCTCAATTGCGTGGCGCAAGACGTGGAATGCGCCGAGGTGTGCCGTCTGGCCGCTGCCGCCATGGCGCGTGACAGCACGCATGTGTCGCCGATCTGCGAACTGTGCGCCCGCATTTGCGAGGCCTGCGCCACCGAGTGTGAAAAGCACGAGGCCGATCATTGCCAGGATTGCGCCGAAAGCTGCCGGCATTGCGCCGGGCTCTGCCGTGAGCTGATCGCTTAAGGGCCAGCCGTCAGGCGGCGTGCTTGTCCGCCTCGGATGTGAATGAATCGGCGAAGAATTCTTCCTGCGGGAGCCCGCGCTCGCCGATGTATTCGCTGCGTGCCGAATCGACCACGATGGGAGCGCCGCAGGCATAGACCTGGTAGCCGGAAAGATCGGCGAAGTCTTCCAATACCGCCTTGTGCACGAAGCCGGTGCGGCCGCTCCATTGGTCTTCGGGCAGGGCGTTGGAGATCACCGGCACGTAGCTCAGGTTCGGCATGTCGGCTGCGCGCTCCCGTATCCATGCGTCCATGTACAGATCGGCCGGTCGGCGGCCACCCCAGTACAGCGCGACGGGGCGCGTCACGCCCTTGTGCAGCATGTGCTCGATCAGCGCCTTGACGGGCGCGAAGCCCGTGCCTGAGGCCAGCAGGATGATCGGCTTGTCCGAATCTTCGCGCAGGAAGAAGCTGCCGAACGGGCCCTCCACGCGCAGGATGTCGCGCTCCTTCATGGCACCGAAGACATGATCGGTGAATTTGCCGCCCGACATGTGGCGGATGTGCAGTTCCACGCCCGGAGCCTGTTCCTGAAAGTGCGGCGCGGTGGCCATCGAGTACGCACGGCGGGCACCATCGCGCAGGATGAATTCGATGTACTGGCCCGCGTGGTATTTGAAGTGATCGGCTGCGGGCAATTGCAGCTTGACCTGCATGACGTCGTGCGACGCGCGCGTGAGCGAGGACACGCGCACCGGCAGCTTCTTGACGGGATATGCGCTCTCGTCCGTGACCTGGCGGGATTCGAGCACCACGTCGGTCAGCGCGCGGGCGCTGCAGGTGAGCACGAAGCCCGCTTCTTCCTCTGCCGCTGAAAGCGCCTTTTCCGCGTGTTCCTTGTGCACCACCGAACCGCTGAGTTTCTTGCACTTGCAGGAGCCGCAGGAGCCGTCCTTGCAACTGTAGGGAAGGCCGACGCCGCTGCGGATCGCGGCGGTGAGGATGGTCTCGTCGTCTTGCGCTGTGAAAATCCGGCCGCTCGGCTGCACGCTGATGGTGAAGGTGGCAGCGGTGGTGGTCTGCTCGCTCGTCATGTTGCGGGTATCCTTGGAATTCTTTCTTGTATTCACTCTGTCATTCTGCACGGAGCGCTGATTGCCCGGGATCGATCATGTGGTTGTCGATCCGGCGGCAGAATGCTTCGGGAAAGTCTTGATTTTGCCCTCAAACCAAAGTCCCCTTGGAGCGCTTCCGGCCCGCTTTCGCCGCATGCGCGTGTTGATCGTCGGCTGTGGCGATGTGGGAATGCGCGCCGCAAGGCAATTGCGTGCGGATGCCGCGCGGGTTTCGGTTTCGGCGCTCACTTCCTCGCCTTCGCGCGCGCCGCAGTTGCGCGCGGCTGGCGTGCGGCCGCTGCTCGGCAATCTGGACGACCGGGCTTCGCTGGGTCGGCTCGCGGGCGTGTTTCAGCGCGTGCTGTATCTCGCGCCGCCGCCCGGCGAAGGGGAGACCGGAGCGCAGTGGTGGCGCGACGTGCGGGCCGAAAACCTGTCACGCGCGCTGCGTTTGCGTTCCTTGCCCGGCGCGCTGGTCTATGCGTCCACCACCGGTGTGTATGGCGATTGCAGCGGCGAAAGGGTGCATGAAACGAGGGCCACAGCGCCCGCCACCCCCGTGCGCACCGCCGCGTGAATGCCGAGCGTGCAATCCGCCATCTGGGTCGCGCCGGCGTGCGCGCCAGCATCGTGCGCGTTCCCGGCATCTATGGCCTGGATCGTCCGAACGGCACGCCGGTTGCGAGATTGCAGCGCGGCACGCCGGTACTGGCCGCGCAGGACGACGTGCATACCAACCATATTCAGGCTGACGATCTCGCGCGTGCTTGTCTCGCGGCAATCTGGCGAGGTCGCGCCCAGCGTGTCTACAACGTGAGCGACGAGACCGAGATGAAGATGGGCGACTACTTTGATCTGGCCGCCGATCTGTTCGGCCTGCCGCGCCCGCCGCGTGTGCCGCGCGACGCCGCGCGGGATCAGTTGCCGGTCACCCTGCTGAGCTTCATGAGCGAATCACGTCGCCTCGACACGCGGCGCATGCGCGAGGAATTGCGCGTGCGGCTTCAATTTCCCACCGTCGTCCAGGGCCTGAGCGCCGGTCAGCGCGGATAGACGTTGCCCCTGGCGTCAGTGCAGCGGAACACGTTGCAGTTCGTGAACGCCGGTGGCCTGGGATCGGGCTGGGGCGGTTTGGCGGGGGACGCACGACATGCGGTGGCCGCACCACGTAGGGATAGCTCGGGTAGTAGTTGTTGTTGGCGTTATTGTTGTACTGCGCGTCGCGCTGGGTGCGCACCCATTCGTCGGGCGTGAGGCAGGCCTGTTCGGCGCCGCGCTGGGCCTCGGACAGGCGCTGCGGTTCGTCATACATGCCCTGGCCGAGCGTGGATTGCACTTCCGAGAGATGGCGCCGTGCCTGCGCGCAGGCCTGTGAATCGGCCGGATTGTTGGATGCGGCCTGCTGGGTCTGGTTGCGGCCTTCCTGCTCGCGGCGCTGCTCGACGGCACTCTGCTGGCGCTGTTTGGCGTCCTGCTGCTGGCGTTCGCGCATGCGGTCCCGCGCCAGTGCGGCCTGTTCACGTTCGGCCTTGATTTCATCGGGCGACTTGCGTGCCTCGATCTCCTGCGCGCTGGTACCGCTTGCGCATTTGCCATCGGTATAGCTGACCTTGCCGGTGGCCGGATCGGTGCAGCGAATCACCTGCGCGCTGGCGGGCGACGCGAACCCTGCGGCCAGCATGCACAAGGAAAGCAAACAGCCAAGCCGCAGCGAGCGGCCTGGGGATTCAAGGGCGTTGCGATCAGGAATCATGATGCGAAGGTGAATTGAGCGAGCGGGCGAGCAAGGCATTACACCTTGCCCGACAGAGCATCATTCTCGCCGCGATCAGTTTCCGGGGCTATTGCCGGTTCCCCAGGGGTTCTGGTTCTTGCGGTTGGCGTCTTCGCGTTGCTGGCGTTGGCGCTCGAAGATCTCGGCACGTTCGCGGTTCACGCGCGGATCGGGATCACGCAACTGGCGGTTTTCCTGCTGGCGCAGGATGCGTTCGCTGCGATTGAAGTCGCGCTGCGCCTCGGGGTTCTGGTTTTGCTGATACACGGGTGGTGGTGGCCGGTTGTTGTTATTGCCCCAGTCGCGACGTTGATCATCGCGGCGGCGGTCAGCCTCACGGCGTTCCATCTCGCGGCGTTCCATCTCACGGCGACGGTCGGCATCGCGGCGCTGTTCGTCACGGCGGCGGTCGGCCTCTCGGCGGTCGTTGTCATGACGACGCTCCCAGTCGCGGCGGCGATCGTTGTCGCGCGAGCGCCAGTCATCCTGATTGCGGATGAAGATCGCGCCGCTGACGCCGGGGTTGGTCTGGTAGTAGCCGCCATCGTAGTAGTAGCCCGGGCCTTGCCAGGCCGGGTAGCTGCTGTAGGTGGTGGTGGCATAACCGCCGCCATAACCACCTTGGTAGCCGCCCTGATAGTACGGATCATCCATGGCAACGCAGCCAACCATCGTGGCCGCCAGCGCGCCCGCAATGGCGATCTTGCTGAAAGTGGAGCTAAGCATGTAGGAGTCTCCCTTGTGTGAATGCTGGTCGTCGTGTTGCCGAGCAGCGGGGTGAAAATGACGATCATGATGACGCTGCACATTGATCGGTTGCTGCCACAGCGTCTGCTGCATGTACGACGTCCTGAGAGGCATTTTCGTTGACCCCTTTGAGTTTCTTTGTCAGGTTTTGCCAATTCTTCATAGTTGAATCAGAAGGTACAAAGTTTGTCGATTGTTAATTGGCAATCGATGAATGGACGGAATGGATCCCGTCCTGCATACGCGGTGACTGGGTTTTTTTACAGTCATCCGATTAGCCCATAGGAGCGACTCATGATCGATCACACCGGAGTGATGGTTTCCGACTTTGCCAAGTCCCTTGCGTTCTACGAGCAGGCGCTCGAACCGCTGGGCTATGCGATGCTGAAGCAGCTCTCTGCGGCTCAAAACCGGCCACACCGATACGGCAGGATTCGGTGAGGCGCCCAAGCATGATTTCTGGACTAGGGCCTGTTCACCCAACGCACGGGGATCGCGTTGTGCAGTCTTGGGATGGGATGCAAGGCGCAGGCTCGAAGCAAGGTAGGTACCTTGCGAGAGACTGCAACGCCGCAGACCGCCCAAGACTGCACAACCCTTCGGGCAAGCCAGGCAGGGCCGCCCCTGCGGTGTTGCGTTCCTTGCGCGGGTGCCTACCCGCGCGGCGTCACGCGCCTAGCATGAGCGGCCCTGCCTGGCTTGCGCGACCCCGTGGGTTGGGTGAACAGGCCCTAGCCGGGGCAGTCCGAATCAGCCACCCATTCACGTGGCCTTTCGGGCCAGAAGCCGCGCGCAGGTGGATGCGTTCTACAAGGCCGCAATGGCTGCGGGCGGGCGCGACAACGGTGCGCCGGGCCTGAGGCCCAATACCACCCCGATTACTACGGCGCTTTTGTGCTCGATCCCGATGGGCACAACATCGAGGCGGTCTGTCACTATCCGCAAGCGCAAGACTGACCCCGAAGCACAGCCTGCGCGCGGGAGCAATGATGACGGCGCTGTGACCTCACTGCGGAGTGGGGACATCTCGCGCCTGATGGGCGGTTGCTGGCAAATCGTCCGACAATAAATGTTGCATCGCAGCATCGGCTCGGCCGATCTGCAGATGCCCGATATTTTTGTCTGCCCATGTCCTTGAGTCCGCCCGTGTCCGAATCCATCGCTGCCCATTCCCGCTCCCTGCCGACGCCTGACTCGCGTTCATCGCGGCAGGCCTGGATGAGCGTGATCGCGCTGGCGCTGGCCGCGTTTGTCTTCAACACCACGGAGTTCGTCCCCGTGGGGCTGCTCAGCGACATCGGCGGCAGTTTCGGCATGCGCACCGAGCAGATCGGCCTGATGCTCACCATCTATGCGTGGGTGGTGGCGCTCACGTCGCTGCCGATGATGCTGGCGACCAGCCACCTCGAACGTCGTCGATTGCTCATGGGTGTGTTTGCGCTGTTCATCGCAAGCCATGTGCTTTCTGCCTTTGCGTGGAGTTACGCGACGCTGATGATCAGCCGCATCGGCATCGCGCTGGCGCACGCGGTGTTCTGGTCGATCACCGCCGCGCTGGCGGTGCGCGTCGCGCCCGAGGGCAAGAAGGCGCAGGCGCTCGGGCTGCTCGCGACCGGCACGACACTCGCGATGGTGCTTGGCATTCCGCTCGGCCGCATCGTCGGCGAAGCGCTGGGCTGGCGCACGACCTTTGGCGCCATCGGTTTCGTAGCGTTCGTCGTGATGCTGACGCTCTGGCGTCTGCTGCCATCCCTGCCCAGCGAAAACGCGGGCTCGGCAAGCAGCATTCCGATGCTGTTCAAGCGCCCCGCACTGGTGGCGACCTATGCCCTGCTGATCGTGATGGTGACCGCGCAGTTCACCGTCTACAGCTACATCGAACCCTTGATCCAGCATGTGGCAGGGCTGAGCAATCAAGTCACCACCTGGGTGTTGCTGCTGTACGGCGGCATGGGCATTGTCGGCAGTATCTGCTTCAGCGCTTTTGGCCTGCGCTGGCCGCGTGCCTTTCTGCTGCTCGGCCTCGCGACGGTGACAGCCTGCCTGTGGCTGCTGCTGCCGAGCACACAGTCGCCGCTGGCTTTGTACGTGGTGTGTTCGATCTGGGGCGTGGCGATACTTTGCATGGTGCTGCCGCTGCAGGCGAAGGTATTGCGTCTGGCATCCGATGCGACCGACGTCGGCATGTCGCTGTTTTCGGGCATCTTCAATATCGGCATCGGAGCGGGCGCGCTACTGGGCAGCCAGGTCGGCACACATGCCGGACTGCAGCATCTGGGAACCGTGGGCGGCAGCCTTGCCGTGGTCGGCCTTGTCTGGTGTGCGTTTGCCACATGGAAGTGGGCTGGCACGTTTTCACCGGCCCCGGTGAAATAGGCGGCAAACGCTGCGATCCAACGCGCGTGGCATGGATTGAGAGGGCCTCATCGGCCCCTTCGATCCCATGCCATGGCGGGTTTGTTGGGTTCAGCGAACGCGTGTCTTTCGCATCCCAAGATATCCAAACGCTCCGAGCAGCGCGGTCAACCATAGCAGCGCCCACTCCCCCAGGCTCGGAACCGGAGTGACGGATTCCGTCACGGGCACGTCCGCCGGTGCCGTCACCTTGAAACTGGTGGTTGTCTTCAGATCCGCTGCCCCGACGACGGTGGCGGTGACCGTGTAGTCCCCGGTGGAAGCAGGTCGGGCTCTACGCGATAGGAGCCATCGGCTTGAATCGTGGCCGTGTAGGGTCCGTAGGTCTTGGGATCGTTGGCCCTTGTCGCGGTCACGCTGACGGTGGTTGCCGTTCCCCGGCTCGGAACCGTTCCGGTGAAATTCGGTTTCGTACGCGAATCCACGTTGGTCGCCTGGTTCAGGGTGAGTCCGGTGACGGAAAAACTGCCTATGTCCGACTGCGCGAACAATATGTCCGTGCCATTGGAGAAGTATCGACATTGAGCTCTCCAACCATGATGTAGTCACCCACCGGGAATGGCGGGGCGTTGGACAGGGAATAGGTCCCGGTCGCCGGATCTATCGGGCATAAAAAGGCCCGTAAATGATATTCGTTGCGGTGTTGAGCGTGCGAATCTGCGCCACCGTCGAGTGGCCCCAATTCGTCAGGCTGCCGCTATATGCCATCGGTGTTGTAGCCGTCAGCACACCTGCGGGAATAACGGGCGTCGAAATCGTGGGTTGCGGGGCACATTGGCCTCCTATAGGAGCTGCAAGGTGCAGTGCAACCATGCTGGGTTGATGGCCATGCGCATCCACGTAAAGCGGCGGCTTGGTGATGTCACCGATATTCAACACGGCAAATATCATTTCATTTTCGCCGGGTTTGAATTGCGCTCCTCCCGAAGCAAACAGGCGTGAGTCAGTCAGTTTTTCCTCCGGGTTGGCCGGCACGGCTGTCGTCCGCACCAATTTCCCATTCAGGTAGACACCCTTCAATGCATCGTCGGCCTGCAGATCTCCGAACATCAGGCTGAACCGGGAGGCATCTGCCTGCGGGTCCATCATGAAGCGATACCGGAAAAAATACATGACGTTGGGATTCATGTTCGGCTTGTCTGTTCCGTTCCATCCAACGATGGTGTTACTCGGAAGAGGAACCAGGCGGGGGCCGTCTTGCGCAAGCCAACCGCTTGCCAGTGCGGGAACCGTGGGAGGCGCGTTGTAGCCAGAGGGCTTTGCGGCGTCAGCATCCCTATCGTGTGATCGGTTGGCGTGCTCAAAAATTGCGTACCCGCACTCCAATATTTATAAGTGGCAGGGGAGGTATTCATCACATCGCCGAAATGCGAAGGGTAGATTACTCCCGGGGTGGTACTGAAGGGGTTGCAGGTAAGTGTCGGCAATGGCGTGTCTGCGCGCGCGGCCTGCAACAAGGAGATGGCGAGCATGGCGGATATCGCTAAACTGGCTGTTGTTTTCATAATAAATGTCTATCAATAAAATATCGTCTCACTTACTATTGATCATGCGTTTTCAGTAGAGTCTGGAAATACATGATTTCCATGCGTTAAATCAAATAAATTTTGATTTGTGCATCAATAAATAATTCTATTGTTATTAACTGTTGCGAATCTACTGATTGCGAAAAATCATTGGTTGCTACGAATAACCTCGGTCACCGCTATTGATATTCAATTGAATTGAGCGCCTTCAATTGAATTGGCTCATTTTGTGAATATTGAATTGCGATTATTCAAGCGTGTCTGAATAATCAAATGCAAATGGGATGAAAGAGGCTTGCACATGTGTGGGCTTGTGCGCGTTGCCTTTTTGACCTGTCGAAGGCGGCGAATACCCTGCAAAAAAAATGGACCATTGCGGTCCATTTGGGGTTTTCTCTCTCAATTTCGGGGCGACGCGGCGTGACTTGCGCCCGGAATGCGTGCCCAGGTGTCAATCCATGGTGAGCTTCTGCTTGACGACCACGTCCTTGTAGACCGCGTATTCCTCTTTCATCTGTTTGGCGAACTCTTCCGGGTGCCGGCCTGGATGATGGAGCCGGTCTCCTCGATCTTCTTGCGAATGCCGGGGTCCTGCATGACCTTGCGCACGGCAGCATTGATCTTGTCGACGATCGGGCGTGGCAGGTTCTTGGGGCCGACGATGCCGTAGTAGGCCATGCGGTTCACCTGTTCGAGGCCCAGTTCCTTGAACGTGGGCACATCGGGCATGGCGGGCACGCGCTGCGGCGCGGCAACGACGATGGCGGTGAGGCGCTTGTCCTTGATGAATGGGAACGCGGAAGGCAGGTTGTCGAAGATCACCGGCACCTGACCGGCCACCGCGTCGTTGAGCGCCGGACCGCTGCCGCGATAGGGCACGTGCACGATGTCGAGCCCGGTGGAGAGCTTGTACATCTCCATCATCAAATGCGTGATGCTGCCGTTGCCGGGCGATGCGTAGGAGTATTTGCCGGGGTTCGCCTTGATGGCTTCGACAAAGCCCTTGTAGTCGCTGAACGGTTGCTTGGGATTCACCGCGATCACGTTGGGCGTGGCGGCGATGTTGATGATGGGCGTGAAGTCGGTCGCGACGTTGTAGGGAATCTTGGGGTTGATCGCCGGGTTCGTGGCCGTGGTGGATACGGTGGCGATGCCCAGGTTGTAGCCGTCGGGTGCGGCGCGCGCGGTTTCGGCCGCGCCGATGCTGCCGCCCCCGCCGCCCTTGTTGTCCACCACCACGGTCTGTCCCAGCTCGCGGCCAAGCGGGTCGGCGACGATGCGGGCGATCAGGTCGGTCGTGCCGCCGGCCGCAAACGGCACGAGCAGCTTGATGGGCTTGGTGGGTAGCGGTCCTCCGCCTGCGCAGGCAGGGAACCGAGAGTGGCCAGAATACCGAGCGCCAATACGCTTCGACGAATCTTCATCATGAGCTTGTCTCCTTGGTGTTGATGGTGTGTGTCCGGGAGGATTAAAGCACTGCGGATCAGTTGGCGAAGGCTGCCAGACCGGTCTGCGCACGGCCCAGGATCAGCGCATGCACGTCGTGCGTGCCTTCGTAGGTGTTCACCACTTCGAGGTTCACGAGATGTCGCGCCACGCCGAATTCGTCGCTGATGCCGTTGCCACCCATCATGTCGCGCGCCAGGCGGGCGATGTCCAGCGCCTTGCCGCAGTTGTTGCGCTTGATGAGCGAGGTGGCTTCGACCGACGCGATGCCCTCGTCCTTCATGCGACCAAAGCGCAACGCGGCTTGCAGGCCGAGCGTGATTTCCGTCTGCATGTCGGCCAGCTTCTTCTGGATGAGCTGGTTGGCGGCGAGCGGGCGGCCAAACTGCTTGCGGTCCATCGTGTACTGGCGTGCGGTGTGCCAGCAGAACTCTGCTGCGCCCATTGCGCCCAGGCGATGCCGTAGCGAGCGCTGTTCAGGCAGGTGAACGGACCCTTCAGGCCTTGCACCTCGGGAAAGGCGTTTTCTTCGGGCACGAACACGTCGTCCATCACGATCTCGCCGGTGATCGATGCGCGCAGGCCGACCTTGCCGTGGATCGCCGGAGCGGTCAGGCCCTTCATGCCCTTGTCCAGGATGAAGCCGCGAATCGGGCCGAGCGCGCCGCCTTCGCTCACTTCCTTGGCCCAGACGACGAACACGTCGGCGATCGGGCTGTTGGTGATCCACATCTTGTTGCCCTTGAGCCTGTAGCCACCATCGACCTTGTAGGCGCGCGTGGACATGCTGCCGGGATCGGAGCCATGGTCGGGCTCGGTCAGGCCAAAGCAGCCGATGAATTCGCCGCTGGCGAGCTTGGGCAGGTATTTCTGTTTCTGCGCTTCGGTGCCGAATTCGTAGATCGGCACCATCACCAGTGAGCTTTGCACGCTGGCCATCGAGCGGTAGCCCGAATCGACGCGTTCGACCTCGCGGGCAATCAGTCCATAGGCAACGTAGTTCAGGCCGGGGCCGCCGTACTGCTCGGGAATCGTCGGGCCGAGCAGGCCCAGCTCGCCCATCTCGCGGAAGATCGTTGCATCGGTCTTTTCATGGCGGAATTGCTCGAGCACGCGTGGCGCGAGCTTGTCCTGGCAATACGCGGCGGCAGCGTCGCGGATGGCGCGTTCGTCGTCGCTCAGTTGCTGTTCGATGAGGAAGGGTCGTCCCATTGAAAACGTGCGTTGGCCATGATGATTTTGTCTCCTGTGAGTGCGGTGGTAAGGTGCTGAAACCCTTGGGAGCCACGCATGCGCGCATTGCATGACTCATCGATTGAACCCATGTTATTCCTTGATTCAGGGTTGCGGCAAGCGAGTTGTTTTCATTCAGATATGCGGTTTCAGAATACTTGGATAAGATGACCCGCATGCGCAGACATATTCCTTCCACCCAGGCACTGGCCTGCTTCGAGGCTGCGGCGCGGCATGAAAGCTACACCCGCGCGGCGCAGGAACTGGCGCTCACGCAAAGCGCCGTATCGCGGCAGGTTCTGGCGCTCGAGGATCAATTGGGCGTGCAGCTTTTTCGCCGCACGCGCCACGGCGTCACGCTCAGCGAAGCCGGGCGGCACTACAGCAAGCAGATCGCGCGCTGGTTGCAGGGCCTGGAACGCGACACGCTCGACGTGATGGCGCATCAGGGCCATGGTGGTTCGCTGTCGCTCGCTGCCGTGCCGACTTTCGCCACGCGCTGGCTGATTCCACGCCTGCCACTGCTTGCGAGTGAACATCCTGAAATCATGGTCCACATCGAGACGCAGACGCGGCCCTTTCTTTTTCCGGACTCCGGCTATGACGCGGCGCTCTATGCCGGAACGCCCGAGCAGGTCGCCAACTGGCCGGGCGTGCAGGCGCAGATGCTCATGCAGGAAGACGTGATCCCGGTCTGCAGCCCGCGCCTGCTCGAGCGTGCCGCCCCGCGTGGCCGGGGGCGCGCGCATTCCACCATCTCGCCCGAGGCAATCGCACGACTGCCGCTGCTGCAGCAGAGCACGCGTCCCTATGGCTGGCGGCAATGGTTCGATGCGATGGGTGTCGATGCGCCGCGCGCGCTCGACGGCCCGCGCTACGAGCTGTTCTCCATGATTGCCGTGGCCGCAGCCATGGGCCTTGGCGTGGCGCTCGTGCCGCCGATGCTGATCGAGGCCGAGATGGCGCGCGGCGACCTCATCGTCGCCTGCAACCGGCCCTTGCGCGGCGAGCGCGCCTACTACCTCGTCAGCCCGGCGCAGCAGCCGACGCCAGTGCTCAGCGCCTTCAGTCAATGGCTGGCGCGTGCAACCGGTCAGATTCCAGGCACCGAGGACCGCCCCCGCGATCCCCCTTTCATCGCGTGAATAGGTCCTTACCCTGATGGCAAGCCGCTGCCGCAGGAATACGCTGATTCGTCATGACGGTTTGGTATGGCAAGCCGCCGAATGTAGGAAAACTGCTTGAGTTGAACGGGTGCCCGGAACCGCTTCGCGGCGCGCCGGTCGAATCAAGACCAACAACGACAAACCTGCGCAAAAGGAGTACTGCCATGGCACTGGATGCTGTCTATCACGCAACCACTTTCGAACCTACAGTGGACGAGCTAAGCATGCTCAAACGCCTTGAAATGGGCGAACTGGTCAGCATGACCGAGGCACTCAAGGAGCACCTCTCCGTGCGTCTTCTGGAATGGGGAATGATCGGCAAGACCGTCGATGGCAAGTTCACCATCACCGATCTGGGCAGGCAGCAGATTCGGCGCAGCACCTCCTGACGGTACGCTGCTAACCATACGCCTCCTGCAATCCTGTCCACCATGCGGTGCTCGGGATTGCAGGAGGCGTATTGACGCGCAAAAGCGGCGTTACGCTTTTTCCGGCTTCTTACGCAGATGCGTGGCTGCACGCGACGGGTCGGCTCTACCATTTGGGTGCCTTCGTTCATTCATTCACTCACAAGGTACCGTCATGACATTCCGCACCACGCTTACGGTTGTCGCGCTCGCCGCCACCGTTGCCACCCTCGCTGGATGCGAACCTAAGAGGACTACTCCGACTCCCAAGGCTTCGGATGTCGGTGGAGTCGGTCAGCCCGCGCCGGGCAGCGCCATTCCCGGCAGCCGAATGCCGGGCCGGGCAATCCAGGGGAGGCCAGAGTACGCGGCCTTGATGGATTCGATTCAGGTTGCATCGCTGGTCCAGAAATCTTCCATCAGCATGTCTTCCAGCGGCGCTCGTCGAGTCCACTTTTCCTGCTGCAGCATCGGCTCGCTGTAGAAGGCATTCACCGGCCCGAGACAGAGGACGCCCAGCGCGTGCGCACCCTGCGGCATGCGCAGAAGTTGCGCGAGCGCGACCGGATCGAATATCGACACCCAGCCCATGCCCAGACCTTCCGCGCGTGCGGCAAGCCAGAGGTTCTGCACGGCGCAGGACGCGCTTGCAATGTCCATCTCGGGCAGTGTGCGGCGACCGAACACATGGGCCTCGCGACCCGGCGGCATGGCAATGACCAGCACCTCGGCCGCGTCGAGCACACCTTCGACCTTGAGCTTCATGAATTCCTGCTGCCGCTCACCGAGCGCCTCGGCCGTTCTCACGCGTTCCTGCTCGATCAGCGCATGAATGCCAAGGCGCAATTCCCGGCTCTTTACGCGAATGAAACGCCACGGCTGCATCATGCCCACGCTCGGCGCGTGATGCGCCGCTCGCAGCAGGCGCAACAACACGTCATCCTGCACGGTGCCGCCACAAAAATGGCGCATGTCGCGCCGCTCATGAATCGCGCGATAAACGGCAGCGCGCTCGGCTGCACTGAAGGCAAGAGACGATGAAGCGGCTGGCTCGCACGCCGATGAGGAGGATGAGGAAAGTGTCTGTTCGGTCATCACGGCATTGTCCTTTGATATGGTCATGCGATGGGTCAAACCCAGGCTGGCGATGCGTGTGGATAAATCTGGCCCGAATCATCCGGGACCAATATCCCGATATGCCGAGACGTCCGTTACCATTCACCAAAACCGTCCTTGTTTTGAGGGAAAAATGAAACTCGTACCAATCGTGCTGTTGGGCACGTTCATTTCAACGGCTGCATGTGCGGGTGACATGACTGCGTTTGTTAAAAAGGTACTAGGTGCGGAATATATTTTGATTGAAGAAAGGGCGCTGAAAATGTCGCCCAAGAGCGCGCCTCAATTTATTGTTGTCGCAACACGGCGATCAGATGAACCACCGCGGTACGCTGCCGAGGCGCCGACCCGCCCTCTCTTGCTCGTCGAGGAAAAACAAGGTTCTTATACGGTGTTTGCGCGCAATGACAATGTAGTCGGTCGGCTGGATGGGGCAGCGCAATGCGATCCGGTGCTGGACATGGATGAGCCGCGTATCACGCAACCGCAACCAAATGTTTTCTCGTTCGAAAACACCGCGGCCTGCGGACAGCATTGGAATTACTCGGTTTCATTTAAATATGATCGAAGCAAACGCCAGTGGTATTTCTACCGATCAGTTTTCGAGAGCTACGTCCTTGGTGATGAAAATTCTGATGCGTTGAAATTGGATACTAGGAGCGTCACTAAAGCTGATAAAAAACGAATGATCACGTTTGATAAATTCAACCTCCATTGACATGGCAAGTCGTCCAACGTGAAGTTTTCAGCAACGGCGGCCAGTCGTATGCATCTGTCTGGTCAGATCCTTGCGGCGGGTCTGCGAGTCACACTCAGCGCCCCTGACCGGAACTTGCCAGCCAGAAATCAAAAAGCCTGCGACCCAGATATTGGGTCGCAGGCTTTTTGATAAGCGGTTGCGGAAGCTACGGGAAAGTGCAATCACTTTTGTAGCGTCAAACCGTTGGTGCCCGAGGCCGGAATCGAACCGGCACGCCTTGCGGCGGCGGATTTTGAGATTGAGTCCCGAGACTAGCATGAGACCACGCTGGAACCCGCAGAGCCTTGCTGCGCTTGGTTTTCCAAGAGGCTAGTCCCGTTTAGCCTTACGCCTAGACCAGACCGATTGCGGCAGACATTCTGATGCCGTGGCTCCTGGCTGGTTCCTGCGTTCGATCTCGAACTAGGAGGCGTCATGGCTAAGATCAAACTCACCAAATCCGCTGTCGATACGGCAGAAGTCACCGGCAAGGATTACGAACTGCGGGATACCATTGTCCCCGGCTTTCTCTGCAAAGTCACCGCCCACGGCCGCAAGGTCTTCATGCTCCAGTACCGCACGAACTGGGGCGAGCGCCGCAAGCCGAAGATCGGCCAGTTCGGCGAGCTGACCGTCGAGCAAGCGCGGTCGATCGCACAGGACTGGCTGGCCGACGTGCGCAAGGGCGACGACCCCAGCGCCGCCAAGCTGGCTGCCCGCATGGCCCCGACGGTCAAGGAACTGTGCGGGCAGTTCATCGAGGAATACTCCAAGCCGCGCAACAAGCCCCGGACGGTCGATTCCTACCAGGGCTACATCGACCGCCACATCCTGCCTACCCTGGGCAAGCTCAAGGTGCCGGACGTAACGCGGGCGCACATCACCACGCTGATGAAGGACAAGGCAAAGATCGGCGTTACGGCCAATCGGGTTCTGGCCTGTTTGCGCAAGATGTTCAACATGGCCGAGGTGTGGGGCTACCGGCCTGACGGCTCCAATCCATGCCGACACGTCCCCAAGTACCGCGAGGACGGCGAGACGCGGTATATCAACAACGAGGAACTGGGGCGGCTCTATGCTTACCTCGACCGTGCGGATGCCCTGGGGTTGGAGCATCCGACCGTGACGCTGGCGGTTCGCCTGCAATTCGAGTTTTCCGCGCGGATGACCGAAATCCGCACGCTCGAATGGGCTTGGGTGGATTTCGAGAATCGCCGGGTCGTCTGGTCTGACAGCAAGACGGGCGATATGTCCAAGCCGATGAGCGAGGCGGCGTACCAGTTGCTGCGCAATGCGCCCCGCATCGACAACTCGCCTTACGTGTGTCCAGCCATCTTTGATGCCAAGAAGCCATTGCCCGAGAGCACGTACTACAACGGCTGGAAGCGCATCTTAGGCCGCGCAGAGGTAGCGCATGTCGGAACACACGGCATCCGTCATCGTGCGGCGACCGACATTGCCAACTCCGGTATCCCCATCAAGGTCGGCATGGCGCTGACTGCGCACAAGACCGTCACGCAGTTCATGGCGTATGTCCATGCAGAGGATGACCCGGTGCGTGCCGCTGCCGAGAAAGTGGCCACCCTACGCCGGGGCGCCATCGACGGCCATGCGCCGGCTGCGCTGCCGAAGCCGTCTCCTGTGGTCACGGACGACGACAAGACCCGCACCAGCCTGGGTAACTACCGTCCATTCCGGCATCGCAAAGCCGCCACGCGCGCCGTGCCGCCTGATTCCAAGCGGGCTGCGCCGAATCTGATGCAGGACCAGAAGGAGGTCACGGCATGAACAGGCGCAAAGCAGCCGTGGCGTCATCTGTGGCACCAGCCACGCTGCTGGGCGACATTCGAGTACTGATCGACGCGGCGCGGCAGCGCGCCGCGTCAGCGGTCAACGCCGAGCTGACCTTGCTGTTTTGGCGCATCGGCCAGCGCATCCACACGGAAGTGCTGGCTGGTCAGCGGGCCGGATACGGTGATGAGATCCTGCCGACCTTGGCTGCGCAGCTTGTGCAGGACTACGGCCGCAGCTTCGCGGACAAGAACCTGCGCCGGATGGTGCAGTTCGCGGCTACCTACACGGACGAGCCAATTGTCGTGACGCTGTCACGACAATTGAGCTGGTCGCATTTCGTGGCCTTGCTGCCGCTGAAAGACCCGCTCCAGCGAGACTACTACGCACAGATGGCCAACATCGAGCGCTGGAGCGTGCGGACGCTGCGCGAGCGCATCGACTCGATGCTGTACGAGCGCACGGCGCTATCTCAAAAGCCGGACGAGACGATTGCGCAAGAGCTGGCGAGGATGCGCGATGCGCAGCGCATGTCGCCCGCTCTGGTCATGCGAGACCCGTACATCCTCGATTTCCTGGGCCTGCGAGACACCTGGCAGGAAGGCGACTTGGAGGCCGCGATCATCCGCGAAATGGAATCCTTCCTGCTGGAGCTGGGCGTGGGCTTCACGTTCGTTGCCCGTCAGAAGCGCATCCAGATCGACGGCGACGACTTTCACCTCGACCTGCTGTTCTACAACCGCAAGCTGCGGCGGCTGGTGGCAGTGGAGTTGAAAGTCGGCGAGTTCAAGGCCGCTTACAAGGGGCAGATGGAGCTGTACCTGCGCTGGCTCGACCTGCACGAGCGGGAGTCCGAAGAAGCCTCACCGCTGGGGATCATCCTCTGCACCGGCAAGAAGTCCGAGCAGATCGAGCTGCTGGAACTGGACAAGTCGGGCATCCACGTGGCCGAGTACCTGACCAGCTTGCCACCGCGCGCCGTGCTGGGCGAGCGGTTGCAGCAGGCGACCGAGCGGGCGCGGTTGCAAATCGAGCAGCGCAAGACGGACAGCGAGTAGTTCTGTTCCTCGCATTCGGGCGTCCCGGCGTGCCGTCGTCGCGCTGTCGTGCTGCGCATCGAATCCCCTGCGGGGTTTCGCCCCATTCGGGCTTTCATCGTTCCCTCGCTTCACTCGGCTGACGCCTCCGGCCCGGCTCGCTGATCCGGGCCTGCGCGCTGCGCTTGCCTAAAGGTGGGTGTTTGCAGTGGGCGGGTGTGAGCGGTCTTGCTGTTCCCTTCACCGTATCACGGCGTTCTCGCCGTCAAGGGCGGCGCGCGCTTGTGCGCGCTTGCGTCCTGGCGGCCGTCTGCGACCCCTGACTGCTGCGCTACGCCGTGGGGGCGACGGTTCCGGGCAATTCCGCCCGTGCAACCGGAGATCGTCATGAACGATAAATCACACGTTTCCCTCGAACAGCACGTTTGCCTCGTTTGCGGCACGGCGTTCGATACCGGCACCATCCTGCTGGACAAGCGCCTGCGCGCCAGCATGGAGCGCCATACGAAGACGGGCTGGGGTCTGTGCCCCGAGCATCAGAAGCTGTCCGACGATGGCTTTGTCGCGCTGGTCGAATGCGATCCGCAGCGCAGCGGCTCGCAGGCCGGCGGGCGCATGAAGCCCGAACAGGTATACCGGACGGGCCGGCTGGCCCATCTGCGACGCACGGTGTTCGCGCAGTTGTTCAACGTGCCGATCGCGGACGAGCAGGCTTGCGTGTTCGTTGAGCCTGGCGTGATCGAGCAGTTGCAGTCGATGACGGTGCCGGCGGCGAACTGATCGCGCTGCGCAGCCTTCGGTGCGTCGTCCTTGCGGGGGCGGCGCATTTTTTCTGCTGCGCCCGGTGCGGGTTTCTCCGCGCCTGTGGCGCTGCGCGCTTCGCTTGCCAGTCCGTGCCTTCGTTGGAGGGGCGGCTTGCTGTTTCCTTCATCGTGCCACGGCGTGCTCGCCGTCAAGGGCTGCGCGCCGATGGCGCTTGCGGCCTGCGGCCGTCGATGACCCTTGACTGCTTGCGCTGCGCCGTGCCCCGGAAGGGCTGGGCAATTCCGCCCGGCATCCTTCAGGAGTTCACCATGAACTGCGCATTCATCACCGACGAGCAGCGTGCGCTGCTGCTGGCCAACGGCCGGCAATCCACCGAAACGTCGGACTTTGATCCGGCCCCTGTGCTCAAGCTGTTCACACCGGATGCCGGCGCGACCTGGCTGCTGACCGAGATCGACCCGGACGATCACGACCATGCTTTCGGTCTGTGCGATCTGGGCCTGGGGATGCCCGAGCTGGGCTGGGTCAGCCTGCAGGAACTGGCGACCGTGCGCGGGCGGCTGGGGTTGCCGATCGAGCGCGATCTGCACTTTCGTGCCGAGAAGCGGCTGAGTGCCTATGCGCGGGATGCGCGGCTGGCGGGGCGGATCGTCTTCTGATTCTGTCAAGGGGCGCCACGCCCCTTTTCTCTACTCCCCCTGGGCGTTCACCAGGGCTTCCATCGACGCTGGATAGGCTGCGACACCGTGCCCAGCAGGCGCACGGGCGGCAGCGTCAAGGGCCTGTCGTTCTTGGGGAAGCGCCGACGCACTTCGCATTCCAGTTCGTGCGCAAAGCCGCGTGCGTTTTTTTCTCCGCGCAGTGCCCGTTGCCGCCAGTCTCGGGCCTGGGCCATCAGTTCATCGTCTTGTAGGGCTCGTATGTCCATGTCATTGCCATTGTGCCGATGGCTGGGCGAGTAGCAGTCCAAGGGGATTTCGTTGAAGTCATGTGGACGTCCCCGGCCACCTGGGAGATGGCCGGTCGCGCTGTCGTGCTGCGCATCGAACCCCCTGCGGGGTTTCGCCCCTGACGGGCTTCCATCGTCCCCTCCCTCCGGTCGGCTGACGCCTCCGGCCCGGCTTCCAGCTTCGGGCCTGCGCGCTTCGCTTGCCGTGCGGTCGGCGTGTTGAGGGGCCGTTGCCTTGTCCAGCCGTCTTCCCTGACTCATCACCTTGTCCGCGACTGTAGCCCGCGGCCGTGTGCCGTCAAGGCGCGCAGGGCCGTGTCCTCGGCTGCGCCTGCGGGCCGCACCAACCCTGCGCTTGTCTCCTTGACGGCCCCCGTCCGCGCGCTCCTGACCGTCGCGGGCGATGAACTCAGGAAAGACGGTGGCAACAGGGCCAACCGGGTTCCTCGTGCCGACTGCACCGAACAGCCGAAAGGCTGGGCTCCGAATCTAGGAATCCGGTGTTTCTTCAACAGCCAAGTCAGGAGAAAGACATGCTCGCATCCCGTTTCGCAAACCATTCCCCCGCACTGCGTTCCGACTATCCCCTGTCGGATGACCAAATCCGGCGCGTGGCCCCGTCCATCTTCGCGGACTCCCCGCATGAGAGCCGTTCGGAGCGATACAGCTACATCCCCACGGCTACGGTTTTGACTGAGCTTCGCAAAGAAGGCTTCCAGCCCTTCATGGTGTGCCAGACCCGTGTACGCAACGAGAGGCGGCGCGAACACACGAAACACCTGCTGCGCCTACGCCACGCCAGCCAGATCAACGGCGCGGAAGCTAACGAAATCGTGCTGCTGAACTCGCACGATGGCACCAGCAGCTATCAGATGCTGGCCGGGCAATTCAGATTTATCTGCGCCAATGGGCTGGTGTGCGGCGACACCTTTGCCGATGTGCGCGTGCCTCACAAAGGCGACGTGGCGGGCCAAGTCATCGAAGGCGCCTTCGAGGTTCTGCGCGGCTTTGACCGGGTGCAGGAGTCCCGCGACCTGATGCGCGGCATCACCTTGGACGATGGCGAATCCGAAGTGTTCGCCCGTGCCGCGCTGGCTTTGAAGTACGACGACCCGAACAAGCCCGCGCCCGTCACGGAATCGCAAATCCTGATGCCGCGCCGCTTCGAGGATCGCCGCCCCGACTTGTGGAGCGTGTTTAACCGCACGCAGGAGAACCTGACCAAGGGCGGATTGCATGGCCGCGCCGCCAATGGCCGCAGGCAGCAAACCCGCCCCGTGCAGGGCATTGATTCCGACATTCGCCTGAATCGCGCCCTGTGGCTGCTGGCCGATGGCATGCGCGCCCTCAAGGCCTGAACCGTTCCCCCGCCGGAGGGGCGGTTCCCCTCCATTCCCTTGTTTCACTTGATTGGAGATTCGCCATGAACGCCGTTACCACCACCGAAGCCCGCGCCGTCAACACCGCAGCCAGCAGCGCCGCGAACGTGCTGCAAGCCGCCGACCCGAGCAAGTACATGATCCTGGTGCCGCTGTCGCGTCTGGTGCTGCGCCGCACGGGCCGCAACGTGCGCAAGACCCCGCGCATGTCCATCCCTGAACTGGCCGCATCCATCCAGCGCGTGGGCCTGCTGCAAAACCTGATCGTGATTCCCGCCGCCGATGGCCTGCATTACGAGGTGGTGGCCGGTGGGCGCAGGCTGGCCGCGTTGAAGCTGCTGGCGAAGAAGCACCGCATCGCCAAGGATTGGGACGTGCCTTGCCTGCAGGTGGCCGATGGCACTGCGCGCACGGCCAGCCTCACCGAGAACGTGCAGCGTGAAGCCATGCACCCGGCAGACCAATTTGAAGCCTTCGCGACACTGGTGGCCGAAGGCCGGCCCATCGAGGACATTGCGGCGGATTTCAGTGTCACGCCGCTGGTCGTGCAGCGCCGCTTGAAGCTGGCGAATGTCTCCCCGCGCCTGATGGCCGACTATCGGGCCGACGCCGTGAGCCTGGACCAGCTGATGGCCCTGGCCGGAACGGATGACCACGCGGCGCAGGAAGCCGCTTTCTACGACGCCCCGCAGTGGCAACGCCACCCTTCGCATTTGCGCGAACGCCTCACCGAACGGGAAATCGACGCTTACCGGCATCCGTTGGTGCGCTTCGTCGGGCTGGACGCCTACGAGCAGGAGGGCGGCGGTATCCGCCGCGACCTGTTCGCGGAGGATGACGCGGGCGTGTACCTGACTGATGCTGCATTGCTGGAACGGCTGGCACAGGACAAGCTGGCGGGCATCGCCGCCGAGGTGAAGGCCGAGGGCTGGGCTTGGGCCGATGCCACGCCGGGCATGACCCATGCCGACCTGCACGCCTTCCAGCGCGCCCCGAGGGAGCGGCGCGAACCCAACAAGCGCGAAGCGCAGCGCATCGAGAAGCTGCAAGCCAAGATGCAGGAGGTGGCCGAAGCGGTGGATGCCGCGATGGACGCCGACGACGAGGACAAGGCCGATGCCTTGCAGGAGGAAGGCGAAGCCCTGGGCGAGCAGTTGCAGGCACTGGAAGAAGGCTTGCAGGGATACGGCGCGAATGTGAAGGCCGCAGCCGGTGCCATCGTCACCATCGACCGCAACGGCGAGGCCGTGATTCATCGAGGGCTGCTGCGCGAGGCCGAGGCGAAAGCCCTTCGCACGCTGGAGAAGTTGCGCCAAGGCTTTAGCGACCCGGACGCCGCGAACGATGACGAAGGCGAGGAAGACGAGCAGCCCAAGGCCGCAGCGATTTCCGACCGGCTGGCCCAACGCCTGAGCGCGCACCGCACGGCGGCGCTGCAAATCGAGGTGGCCCAGCATCCACATGTGGCGCTGGCCGTGCTGGTGCATGGCATGGTGCAGACCGTCTTGCAGGGCCGCTACTACGGCCACGATATTCCGCTGGGCGTGAGCCTGAAAATTCAAGACCGGCTGGAAGGCATGGCACCGGACTGGCCCGAGTCACCCGCCGCCGTAGCGCTCCGCGAATTGCAGCAGGCGTGGGGCGGCAAGTTGCCCGAGGACAGCGCCGCACTGTTCGTCGCGCTGCTGGCGATGGAGCAAGGCGAGTTGGTCAAGCTGCTGGCCGTGTGCGTGGCTTCGACGGTGGACGTGGTGACGCCGCGCGGCACGGCGCAGCAGCCCGGCGCGGAACTGGCGCAGGCCGTGGGCCTCGACATGGCCGTATGGTGGCAACCCACGGCGGAAGGCTATTTCAAGCACGTTGCGAAGGCGGCGGTTTTGCAAGCCGTGGGCGAGTTCGCGCCCGAGAGCGTCCACCGGCTGGCAAAGCTCAAGAAGGCCGACATTGCCAGCGAGGCCGAGCGGCTGGCGAAGGGCACCGGCTGGATGCCTACCATCTTCACGAAGGCAGACGTACCCGAGGAAAGCCCGCAGGTTGCGCAGCAGAACGGCGCGGAAGAAGCCGCCACTATTCCGGGTACCCAAGCCGGGCGGAGGGACGCGGGAATTGGGGATTCCCACCGTGGTGGACAGGTTGATCCAGCAGGCCCTGCTGCAGGTGCTGCAACCGCTCATCGATCCGACCTTCAGCGAGCACAGCTACGGCTTCCGGCCGGGGCGCAGCGCGCATCAGGCGCTTGAAGCGGGCAGGCAACCATAGTACTGCCAGCTTCAACCACTAGGAAAACGTGCAGGTCTTGAAACATCACGTGCCGGCGCTTGTCGCAGCGGGTGTTGTGCAGACCTTCCCTAACCGCGATTCCAGGCGGCAATTAGCATCGTGCCGACTTCATCAGGGTCTGTATCTTTCTTTGTGACGGTGCGCTGCGAAGTGGCTCGGCTTGCCCGTACGCCCCTACGAGCCGCTTTTGGTGTGGCTGAGTCGATCAGTAGCCCACCTAGCAGCACCCGGTAGAACTCTTGGAATGCGTCCTCAAGGGTGAGATTGGCCTGGGCAAGGAATGCCGGGCGGCGCAGCCTTAGTGCGGCTCCCAGAATGAGTTCGGATACGACCAGCCCATGGCAGGGTGCGAAGACACCCTGGTGTACCCCATCGTCGATGAGTTGGGATAGCCTAAGGGTACGGACCTGCTGGTAGTGATCGAAGATACCTCTGGCAACTGCTGAATCTTCGACGTCCTTCAGGAACTGGACACCGATGCGACTAGCCGCCTGGACGCCTACGTCCAGGTAGGCAGCGAGTGCTGTCGTCAAATCCTGTTCACGGTGGATCAGTGCTTCGCCCTGTCTCAGGAGGCTATCGAAAAAGCGTTGCACGACGGCGCAGAAGATCTCTTCCTTCGTCTGCGCAATGTCGTAGAGGCGCCGCCGCGAGCAGTGCAGCCGTGCGGCGATTTCACCCACGGTCAGGCCTTTGACCCCCTCCGTCAGGAGCAGATGGGTCAGCGCATCGAAGAACTCTTCGTCTGTGAGCTTCTTTTTCATGCGGGTTTCTCCTAATGAGACATGGTACCAAGTCAATTGACTTGGTACCAATCGAGCGCGTCTAATGGTACCAATTTAAAAGAAATGGTACCGCTTGAACAGCATGCAAGGGGCATCACCGAATGCAGAGGCCTCCAGCTGAACGCCGCCGCCGCAGGCATGTGAATTGTCTGCGATAGCTGTTCCACCGAACCAGACTTGACTTGAACGGAGAAGCACAGCAATGAATCTGCTGGACTATTTCGATGCTGGTGCTACCAGCCATCCGGATGCGCCTTGTTTCGTGGACTGCGGGCGTGATACCCCGGCCGTCACCTATGCGCAAGCGGGAGCGCTCACGTGCCAGATCGCACGGGGGCTACAGGCCTTGGGACTCGCACCTGGTTTTCACGGCGCAGTGCTGAGCGGCAATGCCGGGGCTGCTTTCGTGGCGCTGCTGGGGGTGTTGCGCGGAGGGGGTGTCTGGCTGCCCGTTAATGCGCGCAACAGCGTGGAGACCAACATCGAGTTCCTGCAGGACATGGACTGCGACGTCCTTTTCTATCAGGCCCGCTATATCAGCCAGGTCGCCGAGATCCGCGGCAAGGTCCCCCGCATTCGTCACTACATAGCTCTGGAAGAGGCCGATGGGGCGGATCTGTCGATTGCTCGGTTGATCCAAGGCCAGCCGCCCGAGATGTACGCAGCGCCGCTGCAGCCGCGGGGGCTGGCCATGATCATGGGTACCGGTGGCACCACGGGGCGCTCGAAGGGCGTCATGCTCAGCCACCGCAACCTGACGGCGACCATGGCCAACCATATGTCGGCCATGAACATTACCGACTGCATGACCGTGCTGGCGGCGGCACCTATCACCCACACGGCGGGGCTGGTGTCGCTGCCCTTCATGGCGCGCGGTGGCCGCGTTGTCCTGATGGACGGGATTGATCCGCAGAACCTGCTCAAGGTGATCGAGCAGGAGCGGGTCAACATGCTGTTCCTGCCCCCAACAGTCATCTATACGCTACTGGCGCAGCCCAACGTCCGCGATTTCGACTTTTCCGCGCTGCGCTACCTCATGTACGGCGCCGCACCCATGTCGCCCGACAAACTGGCGGAGGCCATCGATGTGTTCGGCCCCGTCATGCTGCAGATCTATGGCCAGGCGGAAGTGCCTGGCGCGATCTCCGTGCTGCGGGTCGAGGACCATTTCATCGACGGGCAGGTGGCGCCCCGCCAGCGCCTGCTGAGCGCGGGGCGCCGCTTCCCCTTCACGCGGGTGGCGGTCATGGACGACGACGGCAGCCTGCTCACCCAGCCGGGGGCCGTGGGCGAGATCGTCGCGCAGGGCGACATCGTGACCGAGGGCTACTACAAGAACCCGAGGCCACGGCTGAAGTGCAGCGCCACGGCTGGCACTGCACGGGCGACGTGGGCTATTTCGACGAGCAGGGCTTCCTGTTCATCGTTGACCGCAAGAAGGACATGATCGTCACGGGCGGCTTCAACGTCTTCTCGTCCGAGGTCGAGGCCGCCGTCATGGCCCACCCGGCCGTGAAGGACTGCGCCGTCATCGGCGTGCCCGACGACAAGTGGGGCGAGGCCGTCAGGGCGGTCATCGAGCTGCGCCCGGGCCAGTCCGTGGAGCCGCAGGCGCTCATCCAGTTCGTCAAGGACCGCCTGGGCAGCATCAAGGCGCCCAAGGAGGTCGAGATCGTCGCGCAGCTGCCGCGCAGTGCGGTGGGCAAGGTCTTGAAGAAAGAAGTCCGCAAGAAGTATTGGCACGCGCAGGAGCGCATGGTTTCCTGACGCACGTTTGGTGATTCAACCCCGGAGGTATCGCAATGCAAGAGCCCGTTCTCGTTGCCGGTGTCGGCATGACCCCTTTCAAGAAACCCGGCGACAACCTGCCGTACCCGGAAATGGCTGCGCAGGCGATCCGCGAGGCGCTGCAGGACGCGGGCCTCACCTACTCCGACGTGCAGGACGTCTATGCGGGCTACGTCTATGGCGACTCGGCCAGCGGCCAGCGCGCGGTCTACGAGGTCGGCATGACCGGGGTGCCGGTGATCAACGTCAACAACAACTGCTCCTCCGGCTCCACGGCCCTGTACATGGCGCGCAAGGCCGTGGCCAACGGCTCGGCGGACTGCGCGCTGGCGGTGGGTTTCGAACAGATGCCCGCCGGCGCCCTGAGGGCGTACTGGGACGACCGGCCCGATCCGCTCGACCACTTCAACGGGGTCATGGACGAGATCTTCGGCCACCCCGAGCTGCCCATGGCGATCCGCTACTTCGGCGCGGCGGGCCGCGAGCACATGGAGCGGTACGGCACCCCGCTGGACACCTTCGCCAGGATCCGCGCCAAGGCCAGCCGCCACGCTGCGCGCAATCCGCTGGCGCTGTTCCGCAAGGAGGTGACGGTGGAGGAGGTGCTGGCCAGCTCGCCCCTGGTGCCCGGCGCCATGACCCGCCTGATGGCCTGCCCGCCGACCTGCGGCGCCGCTGCCGCCGTCTTCGTGAGCAAGAAGTTCGCCCAGAAGATGGGCCTCTCCGCCAACGTGCAGGTGTTGGCGCAGTCGCTGGTGTCCGACCGCCCCGGCGCGTTCGCCGACAAGTCCGCGATTTCCGTTGTGGGCTTCGACATGACGCGCGAGGCCGCCCGCCAGGTCTACGAGGCGGCAGGCGTGGGACCGCAGGACATCGACGTGTGCGAGCTGCACGACTGCTTTGCGCAGAACGAGCTGCTCAGCTACGAGGGCCTGGGTTTCTGCGCCGTCGGCGAGGGCCGGGCCTTCGTCGAGTCGGACAGCAACACCTATGGCGGCGCGGTCGTCGTCAACCCCTCGGGCGGGCTGCTGTCCAAGGGCCATCCGCTGGGCGCGACCGGCTTGGCGCAGTGCTACGAGCTGACCCACCAACTGCGCGGCAGCGCCGAAGCACGCCAAGTGGAGGGTGCACGCCTGGCCTTGCAGCACAACGCGGGCCTGGGCGGCGCCACCGTGGTGACCCTGTACGGGCGCGCGGACTGAGGGACGAGATCATGGTGAAACGCCTGGAAGGCAAGGTGGCCCTGGTCACCGGTTGCGGATCATCGGGGCCCGGCTGGGGCAATGGCAAGGCCATGGCCGTGTTGTTCGCCCGCGAAGGGGCGAAGGTCTATGGCTGCGACATCCACCTGGACGCAGCGCGCGAGACCGAGTCGATCGTGCGGGAAGAGGGCGGGGCCATGAGCGTGGCCCAGTGCGACGTGACCGACCCCGGCGCGGTGGAAGCGCTGGTCCAGGATTGCGTGACCACCTATGGCGACATCGACATCCTGGTGAACAACGTCGGCACCGCCCGCCTGGGTGGGGTCGTCGAGCAGAGCCTGGAGGACTGGCGCCTGGTCTTCGACATCAACCTCACCTCCATGTTCCTGACCTGCAAGCATGCGATCCCCTCCATGCTCCGGAAAGGCCGGGGAGCATCGTCAACATCGGCTCGGTAGCCGGCGTGCGCGACAGCGGCGTGGCCTACGTGTCCTACAGCGCCTCGAAGGCCGCGGTGCTCGGCTTCTCCCGCAGCGTCGCCCTGGAATACGCCAAGCGGGGCATCCGCTCGAACGTGCTGATGCCGGGCCTGATGAATACGCCCATGGTCCGACAGCCCGTGCTGTCGCTGGCGGACGGGTACCGGGAAGCGTCGCAGGAGGAAATGCTGGCCAAGCGGGACCGGCAGTGCCCCATGGGCCACATGGGAGACGCATGGGACGTGGCCACCACGGCCCTGTGGCTGGCGAGTGACGAATCCAAGTACGTCACGTCCGCCGAAATCATGGTCGATGGCGGTATTTCCGCCCGCATCGGCTGACCTGGAATACATGCAAATCAACGACAGGAGACACATCATGGTTAGCGTTGCGAAATGGTTTAAAAAGGGCATGGTGGTCGCCGCGGCGGCGGCCATGGGGCTGGTGTCCAACGGGCATGCCCAGTCCAAGCCCGAGAAGTTCAAGATCGGCGGCGTGCTGTCGCTCTCCGGTCCCTACGGGCTGCTGGGCGAGGACATGCGCCGGGGCGTGCAGATCGCCGTCGAGGAGCGCGGCGGCAAGGTGATGGGCGTGCCCATCGAAGTCACCTGGGAGGACGACGAAACCAAGCCCCAGCCCGCCGTGCAGAAGGCCACCAAGCTGATCTCCGAGGGCTCGCACATGATCTTCGGTGCGCTCAGCTCCGCCTCCACGCTGGCGGTCATGAACCTGGCCAAGCAGCGCAAGGTGCCCCACCTCGTCACCATCTCGGCGGACGACAAGATCACCGTGCCCGGCGGCTCCCGCTACACCTTCCGTACATCGAACAACCTGGGCATGGAAAACCGCATGGCGCTGGCGTACATGCAGGACAGGAAGCTCAAGAAGATCTACATCGTTACCGCCGACTACCAGGCCACCCGTGACGGCTACGAGTGGATCAAGCAGCAGACCGGCCCCAACGGTATCCAGATCGTGGGTGAGGACTTCCCGCCCCTGGGCAACCGCGACTATTCGTCCATCGTGGACAAGATCGCCAAGTCCGACGCCGACGGCGTGCTGCTGATGCTGACGGGCTCGGACGTGGTTACTTTGCTCAAGCAGGCCGGCCAGGTGAACCTGGGCAAGAGCAAGGTGCTTTTCGGACCCGTGGCCGCCGATGAAACCATGGCGGCGGCCGTGGGGCCGGCCTCGCTGGGCGTCAATTCCGGCCTGCGCTACGACCACACCATCGACACCGCCGCCAACCGCAAGTTCGTCGAGGCCTACCGCAAGAAGTTCGGCATCTTCCCCAGCATGACGGCCGGGGAGGCCTACGACGGCATGGCGTGGTGGCTGGACACGGTGGAAAAGACCGGCTCCTGGGACAAGGAGAAGTGGGTGGACGCCTTCGCCGCCAGCGTCCGCGAGAACTCCGTGGAAGGCAAGAAGACCATGCGTGCCTGCGACCACCAGGCCCTGCAGCCGGGCTTCTGGGGCGAGGTGGTGCAGGGCACCCCGCCAGCCCCCGCGCTGACGATGAAGATCACCAAGGTCTTTCCCGAAGAGAAGCTGTTCGAGGCCTGCAAGAACTGAAGGCCGCAGCGGGAGGCCGCCCCGGCCTTCCGCACTCGGTGAATCGCTATGTCAACTATCGTGATCGGCTTGAGCCTGGGCATGCTGCTGTTTTTGCTGGCGGCGGGCCTGACGCTCATCTTCGGCATGCTGGGTGTGATCAATTTTGCCCACGGTGCCATCTATATGTTGGGCGCCTACGTCTCGTATGAAACGGGCGGCGCACGGGCTCGTTCCTCATGGGCGTGCTGGCCGCTACGTTCTTCACCGCGCTGGCGGGCGCGGTGATCGAGAAGCTGGCGCTGCGACCGCTCTACGAGCGCCCGCACTTCTACCAGCTGATCCTGACCTTCGGCCTGATCCTGATCCTGAGCGACGTGGTGCGCTTCGTCTGGGGCCCCGGCTACCAGGAGGTGGCGATTCCGCCGCTGTGGAACGGCACCGTGGACATGCTGGGCAGCACGATCCCGATGTACCGGCTGTTCGTGATCGGGTTCGGCGCTCTCGTCTCGGCGGGCCTGTACTTGGTGCTTGAGAAGAGCACTTTCGGCATGCTCGTGCGGGCCGCCAGCAGCGACGCGGAAATGGTGCGCATCCTGGGCCTGCCAGTGGGCGCGATCCGCATGGCGGTCTTCGCCACGGGCTGTGGCCTGTCGGGCCTGGCGGGCGCGATCGCGGCGCCGCTGTTCCCCATCGAGCTGGGTATGGCGACCAACACCATCATCGACTGCTTCATCGTCGTGATCCTGGGTGGGCTGGGGAACATCCGGGGGCGATCGCGGCGTCCATGCTGATCGGCATGGTGCGTGCCCTGGGCTACGTGTACCTGCCCGGCTGGGTGGACATCATGACCTTCGTGCTGCTGATCGGCACCCTCTTGACGCGCCCGCAGGGCTTGTTCTACCGCGCGGCGAGGACGGCATGAAACTCTCCCTGTTCGACATCTGCTTCGGCCTGCTGCTGGCCGCGGCCGGCATCCTGCTGCCCTTCCTCAACCCGAGTGAAGCGCTGATCCAGCTGGTCACCCTGGCGGCCATCTGGGCGATCTTCGCCATCGGCTTCGACTTCGTGTTCGGCGCTTTGGGCATGGTGTCCTTCGGGCACGCCACCTTCCTCGGGGTGGGCGGCTACGCCGTGGCCCTGGCGACGCAGAAATACGGGCTGCCTTTCTCCGCCGGCGTGGGCCTGGCCATCATCGTGGGGGCTGCGTTCGCCCTGCTGTTCAGCTTCTTCGCGCTGCGGGTGTCCGGCATCTTCTTCGCGCTGGTGACCCTGGCGCTGTCCCAGCTGATCTTCATCCTGGCGGACAGCAAGCTGCGCGGCTTCACTGGCGGGTCGGACGGCATCTCGGGCGTGGAGCGCCCGGGCTTCCTGGGCATCGACTTCTACGACCCCGTCCACTACTACTGGTTCGTGCTGGGCGTGTATGCCCTGGTCATGCTGGCGGTGATCTCGCTGCGCAGTTCGCCGTTCGGCCGCGTGATCGCGGCGATCCGTGGCAACGAGACCCGCGCCGACCAACTGGGCTTCAACGTCAACCGCTACAAGCAGATCACCTTCGTGATCTCGGGCGGCCTGAGCGGCCTGGCGGGGCGCTGCTGGCCTCGCTGCTGATGTACATGAACCCGCAGATGCTGCACTGGACCACCTCGGGGACGTGATCATCATGACCCTGCTGGGCGGCTCCGGCTCGCTGTGGGGCGCCACCGTCGGCGTGATCGCCTTCGAGGTGCTCAAGGAATGGCTGAGCAGCTGGACCGAGTACTGGTACGGCGTGCTGGGCCTGGTGTTCATCCTTGCAACCATCTTCTTCCCGCGCGGCATCGTTGGCGAGCTGGAGCAGGGTTTCGCGGCCTACCAGAAGAACCGGCGCGGAGGTGCGCGATGAGCCAGGCAGCACTGCGGTGCGAGGGCGTGACTGTCAGCTACGGCGCCCTGAAGGCGGTCAACGACGTCAGCCATGAATTCCTGGAGGGCTGCATCTACGGCCTGATCGGACCCAACGGCGCGGGCAAGACCACGCTGCTGAACGTGCTGGCCGGGCGGCAGATGCGCCATGCGGGCAAGGTGTACTGCGGCGGCCGGGAGATCAGCCAGCGCCCCGCCTACGAACGGGCCCGCATGGGCATCGGGCGCAGCTTCCAGATCATCAAGATCTTCGGCGAAATGACGGTGGCCGAGAACCTGCTGGTCGCGGCCCAGTCCCGCCGGCCCGGGTTCCAGCCCTTCTGGATGAGCCGCCACTTCGACCGGCAGTTCCGCGAGCAGCTGGATGCCATCCTGGAGCTGACGGGGCTGGCGGCCCACCGCGACGACGTCGCGGGCACGCTGCCCTACGGCCTGCAGCGCTCGCTGGAACTGGGCGTGACCCTGCTGCCCGATCCCAGGATTTTGCTGCTGGACGAACCGCTGGCGGGCATCGGCCACCACGAGATCCAGGCCGCGCTGGCCCTGATCCGCAAGGCCGCGCAGGGGCGCACGGTGCTGCTGATCGAGCACAACATGGATGCGGTGATGTCGCTGTCCCACGAAATCGTGGTCATGAGCAACGGCTCGGTCATCGCCTGCGGCGCCCCCGAGGACATCCGCAGGAACGAAGCGGTGCGGTCGATTTACCTTGGGGAGGACGCGCAGTGATCGAACTCGAAAAAGCCAGCGTCAGGTACGGCCAGGCCCTGGCGCTGGAAGAAATCTCCGTGCGGATCGATTTCCATGAAATCGTCGCCATCGTCGGGCGCAACGGCGCAGGCAAAACCACGCTGCTCAAGGCCCTGGTCGGCCTGATGCCCCTGGTGGCCGGCCGGCGCCTGCTGGGCGAGCAGGACATTTCGGGCCTGGGCGTGGAGGCCATCGCCAAGCTCGGCGTGGCGCTGGTGCCGGACACGCGCCGCATCTTCCCCAACCTGTCGGTGCTGGAGAACCTCAAGATCGGCGCGCTGGCCCACCAGCCGGGGCACTGGACCCTCGACCGGGTGCTGGACGCCTTCCCGCGCCTGCGGGAACGGCTGGACTTCGGCGGCGACCAGCTCTCCGGCGGCGAGCAGCAGATGCTGTCGATCGGGCGCGCCCTGCTGGGCAACCCGCGCATGCTGCTGCTCGACGAACCCACCGAGGGGCTGGCGCCGGTCATCGTGGACCAACTGGTCCGCGTGTTCAGCGAAGTCCATCGCCAGGGCACCGGCATCGTGCTGGTGGAGCAGAACCTCAAGGTGCCCCTGAAGCTGGCCCACCGCCAGTACGTGCTGGACCATGGCCAGGTCGCCTGGTCCGGCACGGCCCAGGAACTGGACGCGCAGCGCGCCCACGTCGAGGGCCTCATCACGACGGGCGCAGCGGCGTGACCGCTCCGTGCCCATGCAAACCCCAATCCAAGGCATGCCCATGAACGCCCGCACCGCCGCGCGCATCGCGCCCCTGCATGAAAGCGACCCCCGCTCGCGCGACCCCGTGCTCGAAGAGCTGGTGGATTTCGTCGGCTACCGCCCGAATGCGCTGCTGACCATGGCGCGCAAACCCGGCGTGGTGCCCGCGCTGCTCAAGCTGTTGAGCGTGACGCTGCGCGGCGACGGGCAGCTCACCCAGGCGCTGCGCTTCCTGATCGCCGCGGAAGCCGCGCGCGGTGCGCGCTGTCGCTATACGACGACGCACCTCGTCCACGCCGCCCACCACCTGGGCGTGGGCTGGGACAAGCTGGCCGCGCTGCCGTCCTACCGGGACGACCCTCGGTACACCGAGCAGGAGCGCAAGGCGCTGGCCATCGCCACCGCAGGCGGCAGCCTGCCGGTGCGCGAACCGGGCCAGGCCATCGACCAGGCCCGGCAGGTCTTCTCCGAGGAGGAAATCGTCGAGATCGTGTCCTGCGTGGCCATGGTCGGCTGGTTCAATCGCTGGAACGGCCTGATGGGCTCGGAGCTGGAGCCCATGCCCTCGGAGGCGCTGGCCCACGTTCCCTGGCTCCAGGATCTCGAAGTCTGAAAGAGAAGGCCATGTACAGCCGCATCCACGAACCCCACGCATGCACGCTGACCGATGCCCTGCGCGAATGGGCCGCCAGCCGCCCCGCAGCGCCCTGGCTGGAGGACAGCCAGGGCATCGCCTTCACCGTGGGGCAGGCGTTCACCAGCAGCCAGCGGTTTGCGAGCTTCCTGCACCACCAACTGGGCGTGCAGCCCGAAGAGCGCGTTGGCGTCTTCATGTCCAACAGCTGCGCCATGGTGGCGACCACGTTCGGCATCGGCTACCTGCGGGCCACGGCGGTGATGCTCAACACCGAGCTGCGTTCCTCCTTCCTCCGCCACCAGTTGAACGATTGCCAACTGGCCACCATCGTGGTGGACTCCGCGCTGGTCGAGCACGTCGCCAGCCTGGCGGATGAGCTGCCCCACCTGCGCACCCTGGTCGTGGTGGGCGACGCGCCCGCCGCCGTGCCCGAACGCTGGCGGCAGGTGGCCTGGATGGACAGCAGCGCCTGCGCGCCGTGGGAAGGCCCCGCGCCCCGGCCCGAGGACATCTTCTGCATCATGTACACCTCCGGCACTACCGGGCCCAGTAAGGGCGTGCTGATGCCGCACTGCCACTGCGCCCTGCTCGGGCTGGGGGCGATACGCAGCCTGGAGATCACCGAGGCCGACAAGTACTACATTTGCCTGCCCCTGTTCCATGCCAACGGTCTGTTCATGCAACTGGGGGCGACGGTGCTGGCGGGCATACCGGCCTTCCTCAAGCAGCGGTTCAGCGCCAGCACTTGGCTGGCCGACATCCGCCGCAGCGGCGCCACGCTGACCAACCACCTGGGCACGACGGCCATGTTCGTCATCAACCAGCCGCCCACGGAGCAGGACCGCGACCACCGCCTGCGCGCCAGCCTGAGCGCGCCCAACCCGGCCCAGCACGAGGCCGTGTTCCGCGAGCGCTTCGGCGTGAAGGACGTGCTGTCTGGGTTCGGCATGACCGAGGTCGGCATTCCCATCTGGGGGCGCATCGGGCACGCTGCGCCGAACGCGGCCGGCTGGGCGCACGAGGACCGTTTCGAGATCTGCATCGCCGACCCCGAGACCGATGTGCCGGTGCTGGCCGGGCAAGTGGGCGAAATCCTGGTGCGGCCCAAGGTGCCCTTCGGCTTCATGGCGGGCTACCTGAACGTCCCGGCGAAAACGGTCGAGGCCTGGCGCAACCTCTGGTTCCACACGGGCGATGCAGGCACGCGGGACGAACAGGGCTTATCACCTTCGTGGACCGCATCAAGGACTGCATCCGCCGCCGGGGCGAGAACATCTCGGCCACCGAGGTCGAGGTCGTGGTGGGCCAGTTGCCCGGCGTCCATGAAGTGGCGGCCTACGCCGTTCCGGCGCAGGGCGCGGGCGGGGAGGACGAGGTGATGCTCGCCCTGGTGCCCAGCGAGGGAGCGGCGCTGGACATGGCGGACATCGTCCGCCAGGCCAGCGCCCAACTGCCACGCTTCGCCAAGCCGCGCTACCTGCGCCAGATGGACAGCCTGCCCAAGACGGCGACCGGCAAGATCCAGCGCGCCGTCCTGCGCCAGCAAGGCAGCGCCGGCGCCTACGACGCCGAGGCGGCACCCGCCCGGTAAACAGGAGGAGCACACCATGTCGGAAAAACTGCGCGGCAAGGTGGCCGTGGTCACCGGCTCGGGCCGGGGTATTGGCCGGGCGATGGCCCTCAAGCTCGCGGGCGAAGGGGCCCGGCTCGTCCTCAACGACCTCGACGACGAACCCGCCATGGCCGTGCGCGAGGAGATCATCGCGCTGGGCGGCGAGGCGGTGGCCTGCTGCGGCAGCGTGGCCGAAGCCGGTTTCGCCGACCGGCTGATCGGCACGGCCACCGGCGCGTTTGGCGGGCTGGACATCCTCATCAACAACGCGGGCTACACCTGGGACAACGTCATCCAGAAGATGAGCGACGCGCAGTGGGACGCGATGATCGACGTGCACCTGACCGCGCCGTTCCGCATCCTGCGCGCGGCGCAGCCGGTGGTCCGCGCGCTGAGCCGGGCCGACGCCGAGGCCGGCCGCCGTGTGGTGCGCAAGGTGGTCAACGTCTCCTCGGTCTCGGGCGTCTTCGGCAATGCGGGGCAGGTCAACTACTCCGCCGCCAAGGCGGGCATCGTGGGCCTGACCATGGCGCTGGCCAAGGAGTGGGGCGCCTGAACACCACGGTCAATTGCGTGGCCTACGGCCTCATCCGCACCCGCATGACCGAGGCCACCGCCGATTCCGACGCCGCCATCCAGGTCGAGGGACGCGAGATCAAGGTGGGCGTGAACCCGGACCTGATGGCAGCGATGGAGCGGAACATTCCGCTGGGCCGGGCCGGCACGCCCGAGGAGGCCGCCGGCGCGGCCTACCTGTTCTGCATTCCCGAGTCCGACTACGTGAGCGGCCAGACCCTGCTGTGCACGGGCGGGCTCACTGGCATATAACCTGATGCGATGACGAAGCCAGACACCCCCGCGCTGACCTACCCCTTCGAGCCCCCGGCGTCGCACCACACGGTCGAGGTCGCCCCCGGCGTGCGCTGGATCCGGCTGTCCATGCCGTTCCGGCTCGACCACATCAACGTCTGGGCCATCGACACGCACGATGGCTGGGTGCTGGTGGACACCGGCCTGAACAACCCCACCACCGTGGCCGACTGGCTGGCGCTGATGGGTGAGGGGCCGCTGGCGCGACCGCTGCAGGGCGTGTACACCACGCACATGCACCCCGACCACATCGGGCTGGCAGGCTGGTTCACGCGCCGCGCTGGCGTGCCGCTGCACATGAGCCGCCTGGAATACCTGAGCTGCCGCGTGATGCACGCCGACACGAACCGCGAGGCGCCGCCCGACGGCGTGCTGTTCCACCGCCGCGCGGGCTGGTCGGAGGCAGCCATCGAGGGCTACCGCAGCCGCTTCGGCAGCTTCGGCAAGCACATCCATGCGCTGCCCGAGAGCTTCCGGCGCCTGCAGGATGGCGACCTGCTGCAGTTGGGCGCGCACGCCTGGCGGGTCATCACCACCGGCGGCCATTCGCCGGAGCATGCCTGCCTGTACTGCCCCGGCCTGAAACTGCTGGTTGCGGGCGACCAGGTGCTGCCGCGCATCTCGTCGAACGTGTCGGTGTTCGCCACCGAGCCGCAGGCCAATCCGCTCAAGGAGTGGTTCGAGTCGCTGGACAAGCTGGCGCGGGAAGTGCCCGCCGATGTGCTGGTGCTGCCCTCGCACAATGAACCCTTCTACGGGCTGCACGAACGCCTGGGCTCGCTGCGCGCCGGTCAGGAGCGGGCGCTGGAACGGCTGCGCCAGTCGCTGACGGGCGGGCCGCAGCGCATCGTGGACGTGTTCCCCGCCTTGTTCCACCGTGCCATCGATGAGCAGGACGGGCAGCAACTGAGTCTCGCCACGGGCGAGGCCGTGGCCTGTATGAATTACTTCATCGCGGAAAGCGCCGTAGGGTGCACCGTGGATGGGAGCGGCGTCGCATGGTATGAGCTGAAGTCGTGAGGCCGCACCATCTCCGGCCTCAGCTACCTCATTCATTGAGAGGGCAGTCCACGCTGGTGTTTACGACTTTAGATAGGCAGCGGCCTGGCTGGGCATTGCGAACAGCCGCATGGATGCTGGGTGGGTGTTTACGACTTTAATTGCCCAGAATAGCCACCGTGATGCATGAACCTGCCGAGGCATTGGCCGCCTGACCCATGCCGCAGGCAAGCGCCCGGGCCAAGGCCGGAGCGCTTTGCCGCAGGGAGCCGAACCATGCCCACCATCAACATCACCAGTGGCCCGCGCATGGCGGCGGTCTACGCGCCCGGCACGGTACGCGCCCGCCGCTGGCACGGCGAGGGCGATGTGCGCGGTTACCGTCCGCCCTCGGGCTGGATGGCCCGAGCCGATCTCACCGACATTCATCCCATCACGGGCCGTGCCTTAGCGCGGGCCGTGTGGTGGATCATTGAGACAAAGGAATAACCATCGTCAGCACCGCGCCTAGGTCGTTTCGCCCTAGGCGCGGTGAGCTTCAAAAATCCGGGCGCGGCGGTGGCCGCGCCCGGTGTCGAAGGCATTGCTGCATTGCGCAATGCCTTCGGGCACTGGCCCGTCCAGGGCCAGTGTCAGGAGGTGGCCGGGCGGCACACTCGGTAGTTGCAGGGAAGTCAAGGCTTGCCGCCAGTATGACCTGTGCATGCACGGTCTCAGCCTGCACAATTATTGAGGTTGAGTCATCGCCACGGCTTCATGTTCGGGAAGACGCTGGAGCGGCAAGAGATCCATGACATCACAAAACAGAGCGCGGTTCTGCCAGTCGTTGCGGTCGCCGATCACATAGAAGCGCCGCTTCGCCCGCGTTGCCGCCACGTTCAGCAGGTTGGGCTCCGAGACCGCCCAGTCGCGTGCGCCGGGACCGTCGGTATTTCCGCCCAACACCATGATGACAACCGGCGCTTCCTTTCCCTGCATGGTGTGGATGGTTCCGGAAACCATCGTGTCGCCGAGCAAGCGTTTGAGGTTCTCCAGGACATTCTTGAAGGGCGTGATGACCGAAATGTCGGCTGCATTCACTCCGTCCTCATGAAGCAAGGCCAGCAGCGCCCGCAGGGCTTTTCCTTCAGCCGGCACCCAGTTCCCGTCGGATGTTCCACTGGCGTGAATCCACCCCGTAGGCAGTCGGGCGGGGGTTTCCTTGTCGGCTCGCGGTGCGATGGTGCCGTACACCATCGCACCGTCGTAGGCGATGCGGTTGGCCAGTCCGTGCATCGGCTTGTCGCAGCGCCGGTGCACGGCCAACGGCAACCCCACCCACGTCTTGCTGTCGGCCGGTCCCGCCATGCGGCCCCACGCAGTAGCCTGGTCCGCCAAGGTTTGCGCGGATTGTCGGTTGGGGAGCCAATGTGCATCGACACGGTAGCGCGTGCGCATGTGTTCCAGCACTGCGTCGGACATCCCCGCCGCGCGAGCTTGGCGCCCCTCAAATACCGCCGAACCGGCGATGCCGGATCGACCCGGCCAACGCCCGCCACGATGGACGAGGCGCTGGCGAACACGCTGGCGCTTACTGCGGCAGGTTGTACGAATGCGTGCCGTCCTCAACGCTGGCGGTTCTCGCCCATCACGTCACGAAGGACGGTTCACGGACATCCCGCCCGGCATCGCCATGGAGCTTCCACGCCACGCCTCAAGACCGGCGCCGCAAGGTGCGGCCGGGGCGTTCTCGCTTGTCGTCGGGTGGTTGACCCGGCCCGCGTCAGTGGGCGAGCCGGTGCAGCCTTCGTGCGGGGATGCCGAGTCGGCCCTGTCTCTTTTCGGTGCGGTTCGGCCCAAGGCGTCCTTGTGTTGTTGTGAATCCTGGCGGGGCGCGGCTGCGCCTCGGGCTTCATGGCTGCAACCGTCCAGCGAAAACAATTTCCCCGCCGCTGCGCGGCTTCCTCGCGCAGCAAATTCTTTTCGCCTCCCGGCTCTCCACTGCGTTTCGACCGCAAGCGGTGCAGCCCGCCCGTCCCCCGCCGGCCGGATCACAACAAGGACGCGATGGGCGCGAACCTTGTTCCACCAAAAGGAGTTTCATCATGGCCAACATCGGCAGCTTCACCGCAGACAAAGACGGCTACACCGGCACGCTTCGCACCCTGACGCTCAACGTCAAGGTCAAGCTGGTGCCCAACGACAAGGGGGACAACGAGAAGGCCCCGGACTTTCGCCTGCAGGCCGCCAGCCACGATATCGGCGCGGCGTGGAAGAAGACCAGCGAGGCCGGGCGGGAGTACATCTCCGTGACCCTTGACGATCCTTCGTTCCCGGCCACGGTCTATGCCCGCCTGATCGAAGGCGAGGACGGCACGCACGACCTGATCTGGTCGCGCAGCAAGCCCCAGGCGGCGTGACCGCCACAGCGCCCCGCCCACGTGGCGGGGCGCTGTGCTGCCTTCGCGGCACTTCAAGGAGGCAACACCATCGCCAAGGCTGCGCCGTGTCGAGCGGCTTTCGCATGTGTTGAGTTGCCCGCCGCAAGCGGTGGCCGGGCGTGTCGGTGCGTTGCACCGCCGGGCTTTACGGGCTGCGCCCCGTGCCGACTTCGCCGTCACGGCCATCCGGCTGCAATCCCTCACGCCTTCGCGCCTGCGGCGCTGCGCGCTTCGCTTGCCTCCTGGGGAAAGCCCTGTGGCCTATCCCCGCCGCGCGATGCTTGGCGCCCCTGCAGTCCCCGAACCGGCTGAGCCGGATCGGCCACGCCAGCAACGTCGCACGCTATGGCGTGTCACTCTTCTTCGCCACAGTCTCCAACTCCTGGCGCACCTGCACCAGAAGCTGATCAACCTGCTGCAGGTCGTCGCCGGCATAGGCCAGCGTCAGCAGCGTGAGCGGGTGCACCTCCATGACCTCGCACAGCTCGGCCAGCTTGTTCAGGGTGGGGCTTTTGAGGTCGCGCTCCAGCGTGCTCATGTAGGTGCGGCTGGACACGTCGGAGAACGCCTCCTGGCTCAATCCACGCGCTTTCCTGATGGTCTTTAGTGCCTCCGACAATGTATGTTTCGCTGCCAACCCTGGATCTCCCCAAAATCCAAGATGACAGCCGATTGCGCCCTATAGGGCTACAATCTATAGTGTTCAACTATGCCTGCCTGCCGCTTTTGTGCTTTTACGGAAATCCGTATCTGCGGCTTCTCACAGAAGCGCAAAGCCGCATCCGTGCCTTTCCACAAACCCGCCAATGCGGTTTTGCGCTTTCACGCTTCGGCGGTTTTGTGCGAATGAGGGGACGCCCATGAACCAGCTCATCACCGAGGACGAGCGCAGGCTGTTGCTGGAACACGGCCAAGCCCGCGCCGCTGGCCGGGTCATCGACCCGCTGCCCGTGGTGCGGCTGTTCACGCCGGATGCACACGCCACCTGGCTGTTGGTGTCGCTCGACCCGCCGACGGCGATACGGCCCATGGCCTGATCGACTTGGGGATCGGCATGCCCGAGCTAGGCGAGATCAAGCTGTCCGACCTCGCATCCATCGTCGGGCCGAGCAAACAGCCCGTGATGCGGGACCGGTATTTCCGGGCGGTGCGCCCGTTGTCGGAGTACCTGCGGCTGGCCCAGGAGAACGGCTCCATCCTCGATTGAGCCGTTCGCGCCCAGGCCAAGCCGGGCGCATTGAGACTATTTCGGTCTTGCTCCAGACCCGTCCGGTCTTAGTCCGCACTATCGCACCAAATCGGTGCCATCGTGGCGCAATCGGTCATGATGCCGGCCGTGGCATCGGGCACGGTGGATATCGCAGGAGGCGCGTATGTCCTCGCGCGCCACCGTCGCATTCAGACGATCCATGCAACCCATCCGATGCATTTCGTCTTGACACGCAAGTTACCAATCTACCAGCTTATTCACGATTGGATGCAAGTTTGATGCGGTGACGTTTGCGTGTGAAACCGGTGACGGCCGTCCTGCTCTACGGGAGCTTGCGTCATGGCCGAGCCGCACCACTTCGCGCACTGGTATCCGACCGCCGCCTACCTCTACGTCCTGTGCCTGGACACGCTCGCACTGGCCTGGGAGTACCTGCGTCGCCATCCCGACTACCGGCTCGACTGGCTGCGCCGTCATCGCCAAGCACAAGCAATGCATGAGGCTGCGCATCGCTGGGGCCTGCGTCTGCTGGAAGACCCGGCCTTGGACGCGCGTGACGCGCATCCGGCCTGGCTCCCCGGCCATGAGGCCGTGGTGCAGCTTCACCCCGATGCCGATCCGCCACCGGATGCCGAGCCGTTCGCGTTTTGGCGCATTCCCGGCCACAAGCAACTGCTCCACGACGGCAAGGGCCTGGCGCTGATCGCGCGCAGCCCCGGCCTTTGCCAGCGCTATGCGCTGGCGCCTGGCCTTGAGGACGGCATGGCCGTGGCCCATGCCTACCGTGGCCGTGGGGCCACCCACGTGCCTGACACGCCAGCGCCGATGGCTCGCCCCCGACCGCCCCCTGCGGCGCTGCTGGAGCTGCACACCCTGCAGGCGCTCGACGCCACCCTGGCGGGCGCGTCCTTGCGCGACGTGGCCGAGGGCTTGTTCGGTGCGGACGCCGCGGCCGGCTGGTACAGCGACGGCGGCCTGCGCTCCAAGGTGCGCCGCCTGGTGCGGCGCGGCGATGCGCTGATGCGCGGCGGCTATCGCCGCCTAGCACAGCTTGCGCCGCTTGAGAAGGGTCGTTTTGAAGAGGACGCAAAACGACCCTGAGCAGGAGCGCTTCGTTTTCTGAGACTGCCTCCATCCGGTTGCGCTGTGTGGCCGGAGCCCTGCAACCGATGGAGGTTCTCACCATGCGTCCTGCTCCCTTGCGGCCTGCCGCCGCACCCGCAGCTACCCCGGCCGCTGCTGCACAGCCGCAGCGTTATCTCACCAACGACGAGGCTGCCGACTACCTGCGGCTGTCGCCGCGCACGCTGGAAAAGCAGCGCGTGCTGGGTGGCGGCCCCAAGTTCCGCAAGTTCGGCCGCCGCGTCATGTACGCCGTGGCCGACCTCGATGCCTGGGCCGCCGAGCGCAGCTTCGAGAGCACGTCCGATCCCGAATACGCCGAGCAGCACTCGGCGGACAGCCGTGCGCGCTGATCACTGGCGCGCGGGTGGCCTTCGCCATGTTCAGCCCATCCGGGGCAGTCAGGCAGGAGCGCGAACAGCTCGATCTGTTTCGCGCCTTGCCGGGCGACATGGCGCCGCGCGACAGCCAGGACTTGATGGCCTTTCCGTTCTTCTCGCTGGCGAAGTCGCGGCGCACGACGCCGATCGACTTTCAGGCCGGCGGCATCACGATCCGCGTGGAAGGCACGCAGGAACACGGCATCGCCACGATCTGGGATGCCGACGTGCTGATCTGGGCGGCCTCGCAGATCGTGGAGGCGCGCGACGCGGGCTTGCGCCCGTCGCGGCTGATGCAGGCCACGCCCTACGAGATCCTGCGCTTCATCGGGCGCGGTACATCGCTGCGCGACTACCAGCGCCTCAAGGCCGCGCTGGATCGCCTGCAATCCACGACGGTGGCCACGTCCATCCGGGAGACCACGGGAAGGCGGCTGCACCGCTTCTCGTGGATCAACGAGTGGAAGGAGCTGGCCGATGCCAGGGGAACGCCCTTGGGACTGGAGCTGATCCTGCCGGACTGGTTCTATGCGGGCGTGCTCGATGCCGCCCTGGTGCTGACCATCGACCCGGCGTACTTCCGGCTGACGGGCGGGATCGAGCGCTGGCTGTACCGCCTGGTGCGCAAGCACGGTGGGCGGCAGCCGGGCGGGTGGCAGTTCGACTTCCAGCACCTGTACCGCAAGTCGGGCAGCACGGCCAAGCCCTACGACTTTGCCTGCGACCTGCGTGCGCTGGTCGCGCGGCAGTCACTGCCGGGCTACGTCCTGGGCATCGAACGGCTGGATGGCGCCGAGCTGCTGACCTTCCGGCCAGGGCGTCCCGTGCCGTCCACGGCACGGGGATAAACGGTGCGCGTCCTGTGGACGGGCTCGTGCTATCAGGCGTGCCAGGTATCGTGCTATCGGGCGTGGGACTATCGTGCTATCAGGCGTGTCCATCGGCCGCAAAGCCAATGCTGGCGCGGGTTTCGGTCTCCCTTAACTTCCCTAACTTAAATACTCTAACTGGTAGTAGCAGCGCCGCGTCTCGGTGGACAACCGCCACAGGACGCGAAGCGCAGCGGCAACAGCCGGGCTTTCCAACGCGGAGGGCCAGGCCATGATCGTCGCGCTGCTCAACCAGAAAGGCGGCGTGGGCAAGACCACGCTCGCAACGCACATCGCCGGCGAGCTGGCGATGCGCGGCCAGCACGTCGTCCTGCTGGATGCCGATCCGCAGGGCTCCGCGCTGGACTGGACGCAGCGCCGCAGCCAGCAAGGCTTGCCAAGGCTGTTCAGCGCTGTGGGCCTTGCTCGCGAAACCCTGCACCAGGAAGCGCCAGAACTCGCCAGGCGGGCCGATCACGTCGTCATCGACGGGCCACCACGCATCGCGGCGCTGGCGCGCTCCGCGCTGCTGGCGGCCGAGCGGGTGCTGATTCCCGTGCAGCCCAGTCCCTACGACCTGTGGGCCAGTGCCGAGATGGTGGCGCTGATCCGCGAGGCGCAGGTGTTTCGGCCTGCGCTGCGCGCGGCGTTTGTCATCAACCGGCGCGTCAGCACCACGGTGATCGGACGCGAAGCACGCGGAGCGCTGGCCGAGCAGCCGCTGCCCGCGCTGCGCGCGGAAGTGCATCAACGCATCGTGTTCGCCGACAGCGTGGCCGCTGGCCGACTGGCGCGCGAGACGGCGCCCGACAGCGCCGCCGCCAGCGAAATCACCGCGCTGGTGGACGAACTGCTGCGGTGGCCGTCATGAGCAGTCCCGCCAGCAAACGCACGGGCAAGCGCGTGGGCATCGGCGCGCGCCCGCCCGCGAATCCGCACGCCGAGGCGTGGATTCGCCAGGGCAGCGCCGATGACCTCCAGAAAGGCGACCTCTACACGGCCCGCCTGACCCTCGACATCACGCCCGCCATGCGGGCGCGCATCAAGGTATCGGCCTTCACGCAAGGCGTGACGGTGGCTGATCTGTTGCGCGCGCTGCTGAAGCGGGAATTCCCGGAGAAGTCTCCATGATCACACCCGTTTCGACAGCATTGCCGACGTCATCTGCCCCGCCAGTCGGCCGAGCCGATGGCGTGCCGCTGACGCGCGTTGCGCTCGCCTACATCGACCAACGCTTCGACCTCTATCTGCGCTTCGGCGATCCCTCGCGCATCATCCGATTCGACCGCTGGCGTCGCTGCGCGGTGTTCACGCCGAACGCGGTTCTCTGCCGCATCCGCTGGCAGGCCAACGACTACGGCACGATCCGCTGGCAGCTCATGGTGATGCAGGCGTGCATGCCGATGGATGGCGCGCAGCGCATCCCCGGCGTGCAGCCGGGCGCGCGCCTGTTGCTGCACGCCGAGGGTGAGCAATCGGTGCGTGCCGTGCTGGAACGCATCGACGGCATCGAAGCGCTGGGCATCACGCCTGCTACCGCCTCGCCCGCGTACTGGCGCACGCTGGGCAACCGGCTCGCGGCGCGCTTGCCGCTGCCCGAATACAGCGCCGAGCGGCACGCCGCCTGGCTGGCTGTGAGGGCGCTGTCATGAGCACGATTTCTGTTCCCACTGCTGTCACGCATCCACGCTCGCGCCTGCGCGCTCGCCTCATGCTGGCGGGCCTGTCCACCTGCGGCCTCGCTGCGCTTGCCTGGGCGTCCTTCGTGCATCCGCTGCCGCGCCTGACCTACAACCCATCCGACAGCGTGGCGGTCGGATGGTATCGCGTCGATCCGCTCGACCATCGCACCAGCTCGCCGCCACGTCCGTTGTCCGTGGGTAGCATCGTGTTGGTGCCGCTGCCCGCCGAGGCCGCCGCGCTGGCTGCGCAGCGCGGCTACCTACCGACGCGCATCCCGTTGCTCAAGCGCGTGGGCGCGATGGCGCCGCAAGAGGTGTGTATCGCTGACGGCAAAGTCCGCATCGACGGCGTGCCTTCAGCCGCCGTGTTGCCTGCCGATCGCTGGGGCCGGCCGCTGCCATCCTGGCAGCAGTGCCGTCGCCTTCAGCCTGGCGAGCTGTTCCTGCTCAGCGCGACCAATCCGGCGTCTTTCGACAGCCGGTATTTCGGGCCGGTCAGCGCAGCCGCCGTGGTTGGCGTTGCGCGCCCGGTTTGGCTGGAGTCGCGCCCATGATGGCCGCTGATTCGCTGTGCATCATCGTGCTATCGGGCGTGTCGTTCCGGCGGCGTTCCGTGTGTCGTCGCACATGCAGTGCGAGCGCATCCGCGCCGCACTTCACGCTGCCTCCGGCGCAGCCGTCCCACGTGCAGGCGTCTTGTCTCGAACACGGATGGCCTGCGGCCATCGCCGTGTTCGCCGGTGCGCTGGCTGCCGGTGCAGCCTTGCCGCCGGGCCGCAGTTGCCTGGAGCGGATGCGGGAGGCAAATGCGGAAGGCAAGACAAAAGGGGGCGGCACCTGTCGGCCCGCAAAGCCAGTCTGCACGTGGGGGTGGCGCGGCACGCAGCGGCTTCGCCGCCGTGCTGCTTGTGGCGCGTGGCCCGCGTCGATATGGGCTTGTTCGCGTGCTTCGCACGACGGACTACGCCCCAGCTTTCAGGGAGAGAAGTCATGATCAACCGCCGCGACGACGATTTCCACATCCGCCCCAGCGCGCCAAAAAACCGCGGCCAGGGCTTCGTTTCCAAGGTGCTCCAGCAGGCCGGCAAGGCCAGTGGCGGCAAGTCCTCGGTGCGCCGTCCGGCATCGGCCGTCGGCGGCAAGGCCACCGGCCAGCGGCCCGGCTCACGCCTGGGGCGCGGCCATACGGCGGCGCGGTTTGCGGGCGCGAAGCTGACACCCATGTCGCGGCGCGTGACCATCAAGACCCTACTGGTGAACCAGCAGCGGGCCAGCCCGCAATCGCTCGCCAAGCACCTACGCTACATCGAGCGCGACGGCGTGGGCCGCGACGGCGAGCCAGGCCAAGCCTACGGGCCGCAGACCGATACCGCCGACCTCGACGCCTTCAAGGAACGCTGCGCCGACGACCGGCATCACTTCCGCTTCATCGTCTCGCCGAGGACGGCGCGGAGCTGGAAGACCTGCGCACCTATACACGGCATCTGATGAACCGCATGGAAGCTGACCTGGGCACACGGCTGGAATGGGTGGCCGTTGATCACTGGAACACCGACAACCCCCACGCCCACCTGATCGTGCGCGGGCGCGACGATACCAGCAAAGACCTCATCATCGCGGGTGACTACATCGCCGATGGCTTTCGGCATCGCGCATCCGAGCTGGCGACCGAATGGCTGGGGCCGCGCACCGAACTGGAGATCCAGCAGACCTTGCAACGCGAGGTGGAGCAGGAGCGGTGGACGAGCCTGGATCGCACGCTGAAACGCGAGGCCGGCGAAGACGGCCGGGTGCAGATCGAACGCTTCAACGAACCGAAGCTGCAACGCCAACGCCTGCTGCTGATCGGCCGCCTGCAACGCTTGCAGCGCCTGGGGCTGGCCGACGAGACGCAGCCGGGCACCTGGGCCGTCCATGCCGATGCCGAGAAGACCCTGCGCGCCCTGGGCGAGCGTGGCGACATCATCCGCACCATGCAGCGTGCCATGCGCGGCGAGCCGCGCGAACTGGCGGTGTTCGAGCCGGGCGACGATGGCCGAACCATTCTCGGCCGCGTAGCCGCGAAGGGGCTGGCCGACGAGCTGCGCGACCGTGGCTATCTGGTCATCGACGGGGTGGACGGCAAGGCCCACTACGTCGCGCTCAACACCCGCGACGAGCTGGCGAACTATCCCACCGGCGCCGTGGTGGAGGTGAAGGGATCGGCCGACGTGCGCGCGGCCGACAAGAACATCGCCGTGCTGGCGAGCGATGGTCTGTACCGCACCGACCACCACCTTGCTATCGCGCAGGGCCAGGCCGTGCCGGGCCGCGATCCGCAGGAAGTCGTCGCGGCCCACGTCCGGCGCTTGGAAGCCCTGCGCCGGGCAGGCATCGTGGAGCGCGTGGCCGAAGGGCTATGGAAGGTGCCGGGCGACCTGCCCGATCAGGGCCGTCGCTACGACGCGCAGCGCCTGGGCGGCGTGGCCGTGGAGCTGAAATCGCACCTGCCCATCGAGCGGCAGGCCCGCGTGATCGGGGCCACCTGGCTTGACCAGCAGTTGATCGGCGGCGGCTCTGGCCTGGGCGACCTGGGCTTTGGCGGTGAGGCCAAGCAGGCAATGCAACAGCGCACCGACTTCCTGGCCGAACAGGGGCTGGCCGAGCGGCGCGGCCAACGCGTCATCCTGGCGCGCAATCTGCTGGCAACGCTGCGCAGCCGGGATGTAGCGCATGCCGCGAAGGACTTGGCCGCCGAAACTGGCCTGGAGCATCGGCCCGTGGCCGATGGCCAGCGCGTGGCGGGCATCTACCGCCGCAGCGTCATGCTGGCCAGCGGGCGCTACGCCATGCTCGATGACGGCATGGGGTTCAGCCTGGTGCCATGGAGGCCTGTCATCGAACAACGACTCGGTATGCCGATTTCTGCGCAGGTACATGACGGCCGCGTATCCTGGCAAATCCGACGGCAACAGGGCTTATCTGTTATCTGAAGCCAGCAGCATATCGAGCACCCACTGCAAGGATGCGTCTACAAGCGTTCTCGATGTTGACGACCGGAATGCGCCTGATGCCCATGCCGCGCAACGCCACCTTTCCGGGGATCAGCACCTGGTCGGCCATGACACCAGCAGCGGCGTTGCGCATGTGGGGCGCCTGCAGTTGGGACGGGGTGATGCCTGCATCGGCAATGGCTTCGCCAATCGCCTCGGCGGTGAGCGATTTGAGACCGCAGTCAATGTGCTTGCCGGAACGGGTCATGCCCGTGCCAGCGACGAAGACGGGCTGCATGGAAAGCATCTAAGACTGGGCGGATGAGGAATTTGCACGCCTGCGCCGGAGGCTGGTGATCCAGCCGCTCAAGCCATTGGGGCCAGGAAGACCACCGCGAGCAGTGCGAAGCCGAAGATCATCCACGGCGCGGATTGCGACACGCTCTCGGCCAAGTTGGGCGTGAGCACGATGAAGGCAGCCCCCAGGAAGGCGCCCCACAGGCTGCGCACCCCGCCCACGAAGCTGCCCACCAGCAGGGACACCGAGAGCAGGAAGGGAAAGTTCTCGGGCGCGACGAACTGGCCCGCCACCACGCTCAGGGCACCGGCCAGGCCGGTGAACGCCGCGCTGAGGCCGAACATCTGCGTGCGCAGGGCGGTGATGTCGAGCCCGCCCGCCGCCGCCGCGAGCGGCTGGTCGCGCGAGGCGTCCACCAGGCGGCCGAACTGCGAGCCGAGAATCCGCCGCGCCAGCAGGAAGGCGCAGAGCGCGCAGGCCGCAACGCAGGCCATGATGGCCCAGTCCGCCCGGTCGGCCAGCACTCCTGGGAACACAGGTTTTTCCAGGACGATCCCCGCCACGCCGCCGGTCAGCCACTCGATCTTTTTCCACTTGAGCGCCTGCGGTGTCACCACCGCCACCGCGAAGGTGGACAGCGCCAGATAAAGCATGGGCAGCCGCAGCGCCGGGAAGCCGAAGAGGAAACCCGCCACGAAGCACAACAGCGCCGCCACCGGCACGCCCACGTAGAATGGCCAGCCCAGGTGATGCGAGAGCACCGCCGCAGTATAGGCACCGATGGCGAAGAAGGCGCTGTGGCCGAGCGAGATCTGGCCCGTGTAGCCGGTGAGCAGGTTCAGGCCCATGATGGCGATGCCATAGATCAGCACCTGCGTCATCACGTACAACGGATAACTTTGCCAACTAAAGGACCAGGCCAGCAGCGCGAGCCCGACCACCGAGGCCGTCCAGCGCAACCAGGTGGGCGATGCCGCCGGGCGGATGTTGAGTGGGGCGTTCATGGTACTCATGCTCACACCCTCACCTGGGCCGTCTTGCCGAAGATACCGGCGGGCCGCAAGACCAGCATCGCGATGATCAACAGCATGATGCAGGTCAGTTTCAGGTCGTTGCCGACCACGTAGGCGCCCAGCAGGTTCTCCAGTACCCCGACGGCGAAGCCCCCGGCCACGGCGCCCACAGGGCTGGCGATGCCGCCCAGCAGCGCGCCCGCCAGTGCGTAGATCAGCGGCCCCATCATCATCGACGGCTCCAGGAACACGATGGGCGCGGCCATCAGCCCCGCCACGGCACCGGCCACCGCTGCAAGACCCCAGCCCACGGCCAGCACCTTGTTGGTGCTGATGCCCGACAGTTCCGCCGACGGCGCGTTCACCGCCACCGCACGCATCGCCAGGCCGAACCGGGTGAAGCGGAAGAACGCGAATACCGCCGCCAGTTCGGCCAGGGTGACGAGCAGAACGCCGACCTCGTGGGCCGACAGATAGGGTTCGGCACGGCTGAGGACGCCACCGAACGGCGTGGCGAACTCCAGCATCTCATGCCCGAACAGCCAGCCGACCAGGCTGTTCAAGATGATGAGCAGCGCGATGCTGGCCGCCACGACCGAGAGCACCGGCTTGTGCCGCAGGGGCTGGAAGATGACCCGTTCCAGCGCCAGCCCGAGCAGGAAGGAACCCACGACCACGACGGCGAAGGCCACCCACCATGATGCGCCCGCCTGAACCAACGCCCAGCTCATATAGGTGGAGAACATCGCCAGTTCGCCCTGCGCGAAGTTGACGGACGAAGTGCAGCGATAGATGAGCACAAGCGCGATGGCGAGGCTGGCATAGATGCCGCCCGCCGCCAGGCCCGAAGCTATCTGGTGAAGGAATGCTTGCATGGTGATGAACCTTTTTTGATCAGTGGCCGAGGTAGCTGCGGCGCACGGCGTCGTCTTCGCGCAGCTCGGCTGCGGTGCCCTGGGCAGTGACGCGCCCGCTTTCGAGCACATAGGCCCGGTTGACTAGGTTCAGCGCGACCTGGGCGTTCTGCTCCACGATGAGCGCCGTGAGGTGCTCGGTTTCGCGCAACTGGTGCAGGAGTTCGTAGATCTCCTGCGTCACGCGCGGCGCGATGCCGAACGAAGGCTCGTCCAGCAGCAGCATCTTGGGGCGCGTCATCAGCGCGCGCGCGATGGCCAGCATCTGCTGCTCGCCGCCGCTGAGCGTGCCCGCCGCCTGCTTCGCGCGGCTGGACAGCTTGGGAAACAGCGTCTGCATCCGGGCGATGTCCTGCTCGATGCCGTCCTTGTCGCGGCGGTGGATGGCGCCCACGCGCAGGTTTTCCAGCACCGTCAGGTCGCCAAAGGTGCCGCGCCCTTCGGGCACGTGGGCGATGCCCAGCGAGGCGATGGCGGGCGCGGCCATGTCGATGATGTCCTGGCCCTCGAAGCGCAGCGTGCCCTTGGCAGTCACCTGCTGGTGGCTGATGGCGCGCAGGATGGAGGTCTTTCCCGCGCCGTTGGCGCCGAGCAGCGCCACCATCTCGCCGGCCTGCACGTGCAGGTCGATGCCATGCACCACCGCCGTTCGGCCGTAGGCCACCGCGAGGTTGCGGATTTCAAGCCGTTGGGTCACAGCACACCTCCCAGATAGGCATCGAGCACGGCGTCGTTGTTGGCCACTTCCTCGGGCGAGCCCTGGGCGAGCTTGCGGCCAAAGCTCAGTACCGCGAGGTCGGAGCAGGTCTTCATCACGAAGCGCATGTTGTGCTCCACGATCACCATGGTCAGCTTCAATTCCTCGTGCAGGCGCAGCAGCACGTCGCGCAGTTCATCGACCTCGCCAGCGGTGAGGCCAGCGGCGGGTTCGTCAAGCAGCAGCAGCTTGGGCCGCGTCACCAGCGCCCGCGCGATTTCCACGCGGTGCTGGATGCCCACCGGCAGTTCCGCCACGCCCCGGTCGGCATAGTCGGACAGCCGCAGCGTGGCCAGGGCCGCGTCAGCCGAGTGCGCGATTTCTTCCTCGGCGGCACGGACGGCGCGCGAGCGCAGCGCGGCACCCAGCATCGACACCGGCAGCCGCGCGTGCGCACCCACCATCACGTTTTCGCGCACCGTGAGCGAGGGGTAGAGCGCCACGTTCTGGAAGGTGCGGCTCAGACCCAGCCGTGCCACGCCGTGGCGCGGCAGGCGCGTCAACTCGGCCTGGCCGAAGCGCACGCTGCCGTGGGTGGGCCGGTACAGGCCGCTGATGCAGTTGAAGCAGGTCGTCTTGCCAGCGCCGTTCGGCCCGATCAGGCCGAAGATGCAGCCCTCGGGCACGTCCATCGAGAAGGCGTCCAGCGCGACGACACCGCCGAAGCGGATCGTCAGGTCGCGTACGGAAAGAATGGGTTCCATCGCTGCGCTCGCCCCGTCAGGACGGCATCACCTTCCAGCTCGTGCCGTCGAACTGCTGGATGCGCATGTCCGGTATCGGGTGAGGGCGGGCGTCGCTGGTCTTGACACGCAGGCCCGGCAGCATCATGGGCAAATCCATGTCCAGGCGGCGCGACTGCCGCATGATGTTCTCGCGCGAGAGGTCGTTGCCGCACTGCTTGAGCAACTGCACTGTCACTTGCCCAAGGCAGGCACCGAGCACGGTGAGGTACTCCTTGGCCGCGCCTTTGTTGTATTTGTCCATGAAGGCATGCCAGGCCAGGACACCAGGGTCGTCCTTCCAGGTCGGATCGCTCGGATCCTTGAGGAACGCGGCGCTCATGATGCCCTTGACCTTGTCCAGCCCCACCGGAGTCAGCACCGCGGGCACCGAAGATGCGCTCGGGTTGATGTAGATGGCCGGGCGCCAGCCGATGTCGTGGGTCTTGCGCAGCGACTGGAGGGTGGCTTTGGGCGAACCCCACGCCACCAGCACGTCCGCGCCCGAGGCATGCATGGAGACGATCTGCGAGTCCACCGTCGGATCCGACACTTCATGCGACTCTTCGCTGATGAGCTTCTTCCCGGCGGCAGCCAGAACCTCCTTCACGCCACGCAGCACATCCTTGCCGGCGTCGTCGTTCTGGTAGAACATGGCGATCTTCGCGTTGGGCCGCGTCTGCAGGATGTGCCTGGCCAGGATGCGCCCTTCGTCGGTGTACAGGGGCAGCCAGCCCATGCTCCAGGGGAACTTAGCCGCATCATCCAGCCACGTGGCAGAGCCGGACGAAACGAAGAGTTGCGGTACTTTGGCGTTGTTGAGATAGCTGCGCGACGCCAGCCCAGTGGACGAGCCTATCTGCGCCGCGAGAAAAGCCACCTGATCGCGCTCCACCAGGCGGCGCGATTGCTCCAGGGTTTTCGGCGGGCTGTAGCCATCGTCGGCCAGCACCAGCTTGAGCTGGCGCCCATTCACGCCGCCCTCGGCGTTGACCAGGTCAAACCATGCAGACATGGTCTTGCCGACGACGCCATAGCCTGCGGCCGGGCCGCTGAGCGGCCCGGTCGAGCCGATCTTGATCTCGCGATCCGTCACGCCCGGGGTGCCTGCGCCCTGCGCGCGGACCAGGCCAGAAACGCCGGTCAGCATGGCGCCGGAAAGCATGGTGATGAATTGTCTTTTTTGCATGATGTCTCCTGTGGTGGTGGTGAGATGAATGGATGGGTGAACCCTGCTTGCGGTATCAGGCCGTCTTCCCTTGCAGGCGCAGCACGGCTTCGCGGATCAGCGGCATGCGGTCGTTGCCGAAATACATGTCGGTCTTGTCCACAAAGATGGTCGGCGAGCCAAAGCCGCCGCGCGCGACCACCTCATCGGTGTTGGCCTTGAGCTGATCCTTGATCGCCTGCTCGCCGATGCCTGCAAAGAATGGGGCGGGATCGATGCCAATGCGCTGGCACACATGGGTCAGCACCGAATCCTGCGAGATGTCCTGGTCCTCGCCCCAATAGGCTTCAAATATGGCGCGGGCAAACGGCACCATGTCGTTGCCGAGCCAGACGCAGCCGCGCATCGCCTTCACGCTGTTGACGGGAAACACCGTCGGCGGCATCTTGATCGCAAGCCCCGTCGAGCGGGCCCAATCTGCCAGATCCTTTTTCAGGTAGCGGGCCTTCTGCGGCACCGGCGTCTCGCGCGAGGCGTAGACGGTCGGATTGATCGTGTTGAAGATGCCGCCGACCAGGATGGGCCGCCATGTGACCTCGACGCCCAGTTCGTCGGCGAGCGGCTGGATGTTGTGGAAGGCGAGATAGGTCCAGGGGCTGGAGCAGTCGAAGAAGAATTCGATCATGGTGTTTCTCGCTGGTTGTTGGGCGACATGCGGTGTGCCATCTCCTTGGCCTTCTGGCCGAACATGTTCTTTCTTGCTTCGTCGTCCAGCGGCTCCTTCTCGAATTTGCCGACCGCCAGTCCCGCCTGCACTTGCGGCCGGGCGCGCACGCTGGCGTACCAGCGCTTGATGTGGGGAAAATCGTCGAGCGTGAAGCCTTGCGCCTTGTGGGTCATGGCCCAGGGAAAGCAGGCGATGTCGGCGATGCCGTACTCGGCGCCGGCGACATAGGCGCCGGTCTTGCCGAGCTGGGTATCGAGCACGCGATACAGCCGCGCCGCTTCGTCGCGGTAACGCTCGATCGCGTAGGCGATCTTTTCCTGCGCATACAGCGCAAAGTGACCATGCTGGCCGAGCATGGGCCCCAGTCCGCTCACCTGCCACATCACCCATTGCATGGTTTGGGTGAAGCCGCGCAGATCCGTGGGCAGGAAGCGGTTGGTTTTCTGGGCCAGATAGACCAGGATGGCGCCGGTCTCGAACACCGAAAGCGGGCCGCCGCCGTCGAGCGGCGCATGGTCCACTATGGCCGGAATGCGGTTGTTCGGGCTGATCGCCAGAAATTCCGGCTTGAATTGCTCGCCAGCGCGGATGTTGACCGGAGTCACCGTATAGGGAAGTCCGAGTTCCTCAAGCAGGATGGAGATCTTCCAGCCGTTGGGTGTCGGTGCGTAATGCAGGTCAATCATGGCGAATGACGCTCCTGGCGAGCTGCGGATCGACATCACGCCATGACTTGCAGTCACCCGTGGCCGGCCCCCTGACATTCCAGGCTCCCGTCGCGCGGCTTTCTCGGGTTGACGACATCATGCGCAGCTCTTCGAGGGTTCAAGGCGTCAGCGCGGCGCCATGCGGAGGGCCCCATCCACGCGGATGGACTCGGCGTTCATGTAGCCGCAAGTGACCAGAAACTCGACGGCCTGCGCGAATTCATCGGGGTCGCCCAAACGCTTGGGAAAGGGCACGCTGGCCGCCAGCGCTTGCTTGACGTTGTCCGGCAGGGCCAGCAGCAAGGGGGTGCCGAAGATCCCCGGCAGGATGGTGTTGACGCGAACGCCTTCGTCCATCAGGTCGCGTGCGATCGGCAAGGTCATGCCCATGACGGCGGCCTTGCTGGCGGCATAGCTGGCCTGGCCGACCTGGCCGTCCACCGCAGCGGCCGAAGCGGTGTTGACCACGACGCCGCGGTCGCCGTCGGCCAGCGGTTCCAGCGCCAGCATGCCCGCCGTCGATTTGGCAATGCAGCGGAACGTGCCCACCAGGTTGATCTGCACGATGCGGTTGAAGCGATCCACCGCACTCGGGCGGATCTCACCCGTTTTCCGATCGCGGCTGACAGTCTTGACGGCGTCGGCCGTGCCGGCGCAGTTGACCAAAACGCGTTCCTGCCCGATCGCGGCGCGGGCCTTGGCGAAGGCTGCGTCCACCTGCTCCTCGGACGTTACGTCCACGTTGCAGTAAACGCCGCCAAGCTCGCTGGCCAACGCCTGGCCGACGGCTTCGTTCATGTCGAAGATGGCGACCTTGACGCCATGGCTGGCCAAACGCCGGGCCGTGGCGGCCCCCAGGCCGGAAGCCCCCCGGTGATGACGGCAGAAATGCCGGAATTGAGTTGCATGGTTTTTCCTTGAAGATGACAGACAGGCGTTATTGGCCGGTGAATTTGGGGGTGCGCTTGCCCAGGAATGCCGCTTGCCCTTCCAGGTTGTCGGCCGAACGCAAAGCGACAACGAAATTGCGCTTCTCATGCTCCAGGCCCTGCGCGAGCGGGGTTTCAAAGCTGGCCAGGGCCGCATCCTTGGCCAGCGCCACGGCCAGCGGCGAATTGGCCGCAATCCGGCTGGCCATCGCCAACGCCGTCGGCAGGGCCTGGCCGTCCGCCGTCACTTCGGCGACGATGCCGACGTCGCAAGCCTTGCGGGCATCCATGAAATCGCCGGTCAGCAACAGCGCCATGGCTTTGGACTTGCCGATGGCATGAATCAAGCGCTGGGTGCCGCCCGCACCGGGGATGGCGCCCAGCTTGACTTCCGGCACGCCGAACTTGGCGGACTCGCCCGCGATCACGATGTCGCAGGCCAGCGCCAGTTCCGTGCCGCCGCCCAGCGCGACCTTTTCCACCGCCGCGATGACGGGCTTGGGGAAGCGCCCCAGCGCCGCAAAGAAGTCCCAGCCGGTCGCCGAGCGGTCGCCCAGCAGCGGCGCGGCGCGCAGCACTTCAAAGGCCGTGATGTCGGCGCCCGCGCAAAACACGCCCTCGGCGCCGGTGATGACGACGACCCGCACGACATCGTCGTCGCGCAGTTGCGCAAGCTGTGCGGACAGGCCATCGAACACCGCGCGGTTCAGGCTGTTCTTCGCACGCGGGCGGTTGATGGTCAGGGTGACGACGGCGCCGTCACGGCTGACGAGCACTTCACTGGCTTCGCTCATGGTGGCCCCGCTCATGCAAGCCGCTCGATGATGGTGGTGTTGGCCGTGCCCGAAGCCTCGCAGATGGTTTGCAGGCCATAGCGGCCGCCCCGGCGCTCCAGTTCGTACAGCAGGTCGGTGAGCATGCGCGCGCCGGTGGAACCCAGCGGATGGCCAATGGCCATCGAGCCGCCGTTGACATTCAGGCGGTCGTCCGGGATGCCGAATTCCTGCTGGAACATCAGCGGCACGCCGCCGAAAGCCTCGTTGACTTCGAACAGGTCGATGTCGTTGATGGTCAGGCCCGATTCCTTCAATGCCTTGCGGGTGGAGTCGAGCACGGCGGTGAACTGGATCACCGGGTCGGCGGCGGCCACGGCGGTGCTGACGAAGCGCGCACGCGGCTTGAGGCCATGCTTTTTGGCATAGGCACGGCTGGCGATCAGCAGTGCGGCGGCGCCGTCGCTGATCTGCGACGAGTTGCCGGCGGTGGTGGTGCCGTTGGCGGCAAACACGGCTTTCAGCGTGGCCAGCTTCTCGGGGTCGGGGTTGGCGCGCACGCCCTCGTCGGCGGCGACGACGGGGCTGTTCGGGTCGGCCGGGTCCTCGGTCAGATGCACCAGTTGATCCTTGATGCGACCGGCCTGAATCGCCTCGGCGGCGCGCTTGTGGCTGCGCACGGCGGATGCATCCAGGACTTCACGGGTCAGGCCGAAGCGCGAGTTCAGCAACTCCGACGAAACGCCTTGCGGTATCAGCGGGTTGTCCTGGTAGCGCGCCAGTTCGCGCGGGCTGTATTGCGCGCCCAGCGGCGCGCCGGGCTTGAACGACGGCGGCAGCGGCGCCTGCGACATCGACTCCACCCCCCGCCGATGGCCAGCTGGTAGGCCCCCGCCTGGATGCCATGCACGGCAAAACTCACCGCCTGCTGGCCGGAGCCGCATTGCCGGTCCACCGTCACAGCCGGGACGGATTCGGGCAGCCCCGCCGCCAGCACGGCATGGCGGGCCAGGTTGCCATGCTGCTGGTCCCACTGCAGCACACAGCCGACGATCACGTCGTCCAGATCGGAGGGGTTGACGCCGGACTGTTCGACCAGCTGGCGCAGCGTCTCGGCCATCAGATCGACGGGGTGCCATTTTTGCAGGCGCCCGCCGCGCTTGCCCACGGGGGTGCGCAGCGCGCCGACGATCACGGGTTCATGGTCATTCATGTGGTTCTCCTGGTAAGAAACTGGGGGTCATGCAAAGCGGGTGTCAGGCGGAATAGCGGTCTGCCTGCTCGACGCGTATGCGCTTCTTGTCGAGCTTGCCGACGCTGGTCTTGGGGATGGCCTCGACGAACAGAACCTGATCCGGCCACTGCCACTTGGCGAAGGCGCTGCCCAGGTGCTCCTTCAGTTGTTCCTGGGTCGCCTGCTGGCCGGGCTTGAGCACCACCAGGGCCAGCGGCCGCTCCTGCCACTTCGGATGCGGAACGCCGACCACGGCGGCGTCGCGCACGGCGGGGTGGCCCATGAGCAGGTTTTCCATGTCGATGGAAGAAATCCATTCGCCGCCGCTCTTGATCACGTCCTTGATGCGGTCGGTGACCTTGAGGTAGCCGTTCTCGTCCACCGTGCCGACATCGCCCGAGCGCCACCAGCCACCCTCCAGGAAGCGGTCTGCGGAATCGGGCATGTCGTGGTAGCTGGCCGTGATCCAGGGGCCGCGCACGCAAATCTCGCCCGCCGACTTTCCGTCATGCGGCAAGTCCTTGTCATCGGCATCGAGGATGCGGATGTCCACCCCGGTCAGCACCAGACCCTGCTTGCGCTTGAGGTTCCAGCGCTCTTCCTCGGTCAGGCGCTTCTTGAGCGTGGACTTGAGGCGGTTCATGGTCACCAGCGTCGTGGCTTCGGTGGCACCGTAGCCGTGGACCACCTCGGCACCGGTGAGTTTGTAGAAACCGATCATCATCGACAGCGGCGGCTCGGAGGCGCCGGACAGCATGCGCATGCTGCTGAAGTCCGGCTTGACCGGCATCGTTTCGATGTACTGCAGCATGGGCTGAAAGATGGCCGGTGCGCCGTTGGCGACCGTCACGCCCTCGGCGATCATGGCGTCAACCAGGGGCTTGGTGTCCTCGGCGACATAGCGGCCCGGCAGCACGATCTTGTCGCCCAGCAGCGTGGCGGCCTGCGGCAGGCCCCAGCATTGCCCGTGGAACATGGGCGTGATGAGCATCACGCAGTCGCTCAGCGTCATGCCCAGATTGGTGGCCATGCCCGTGGAGTGCAGGTAGATGCAGCGGTGCGAGTAGTACACGCCCTTGGGCTTGCCCGTGGTGCCGGTGGTGTAGCAGGCGCTGTAGGCCGAGGTTTCGTCGATCTCGGGCCAGTCGATCTTGGGGTCGGCGGCGGCCAGCAGGTCTTCGTAGTGCAGCAGCGGTTTCAGCGTGGTCTTAATCTGGTCCAGCGGCTTGTCGGTCATGACGATCCAGCCCTTGATCTGGGGCGAATTCGCCGCGACGGATTCGGCGATGGGCAGCAATGATTCGTCCACGCATACGTAGGACACTTGGCTGTGGCCGACCACGTAGCCCAGGTCTTCGGCGCCCAGGCGCAGGTTCATCTGCAGCATGACCGCGCCCAGGCCAGGGATGGACCAGTACAGCTCGAAATGGCGTCGGCTGTTCCAGTCCAGGATGCCGACCCGGTCGCCAGGTTCGACACCGAGCGCGCGCAGCGCATTGGCGCTGCGGCAGACGCGCGCGTAGCAGTCGGCATAGGTGTAGCGGTCCCAGCCGCCATCGGGCGTGCGGTAGACGATCTCCTGGTCTCCGTGGGTGCGCGCGGCGTGCCGGATGAGCGTCGTGGTGTTGAGCTGGCGGTCGTTGCCCGAGGTAGACGGGCAGCCGCGCACGATCTTGGTGGTGTTGGTCATTCTCTGGTCTCCTATGTGGTTGCGTTGAGTGCCTGGAACCGTGGGGCCGGGGCCGCCTCGATGGCGCCGGAGGGGGTGGTCTGGTAGATACCCCGTGCCGCGTTGTGCGGATGCCGCGCCGCCTCGGCCAGGCTGAGCACGGGCGCGAAGCAGGCGTCGCTGCCTTCGAGCAACGCGCACCAGTGCGCCCTGGGTTGGCTGCGGATGAGGGCCGCAATGCGCTCCTTCAGCGCTGGCCACGTCGTCGTGTCGTACTGGTCGGCAGGGTTCACGTCCGTCAGGCCCAGCTTCGACAGCAGCAGTGCGTGGAACGCGGGCTCCACCACCGCGAGGCTGATGAAGCCGCCGTCGGCACAGGCGTACACGTCATAGAACGGCGAATCGTGAAACGGGCTCGGCTTCGTGCCGTCGATCTGCCCATTGGCGCGAATCCAATGCACCAGCGTGCCCATCATGGCCACGATGTCGATGATGGCGGCATCCACGACCCGGCCGCGGCCACTGCCCCTACCGTTACCGCGCGCATCGACCAGCGCGCAGGCGACACCGAAGGCCATGCCCAGCGCCCCGGCCGCGTCCCCGAGCACCGAGGGCGGCACGATGGGCATCTGCCCCTTGCGGGCCGACAGCGACAGCAGGCCCGTCAGCGCCACGTAGTTCAGGTCGTGGCCAGCGGCCCGGGAGAGCGGGCCGTCCTGGCCCCAGCCCGTCATCCGGCCATAGACCAGCTTGGGGTTGCGCGCCGCGCATTCGGCGGGGCCGAACCCCAGCCGTTCCATCACGCCGGGGCGAAAGCCTTCGATCAGAACGTCGGACTGGCCGATCAGATCCAGGGCGCGCGCCTTGCCGCCGGGCGACTTCAGGTCGGTGATCTCGACCGTCTTGCCCCGGTGCAGCGGGTTGGCCGCCGCCCCGCCCAGCGGCTGCGCCCCGGCGGCCTGCTCGGCCCGTGTCAGCGCAATCACCTCGGCACCCATGTCGGCCAGCATCATGGCGGCCAGCGGGCCCGGCCCGATCCCTTCGAACTCCACCACACGGACGCCGTGCAGTGGCTTTTGCAGCATGTGCGAGGCGTTCACAGCTTCCTCGCAATCAGTTCTTTCATGACCTCGTTCGCGCCGCCGTAGATCTTCTGCACGCGCGAGGTGGTGTACATGCGCGCGATCGGGTATTCGTACATGTAGCCGTAGCCGCCGAACATCTGCAGGCACTCGTCCACCACGCGGCACTGCTGCTCGCTGCACCACCACTTGGCCATGTACGCGGCTTCGGCGTCGAGCTTTCCGTCCAGCAGCCGCTGGATGCAGTCGTTGACGAAGGTGCGCACCACGTGAGCGGTGGTGGCGATCTCGGCCAGCTTGTGGCGCGTGGTCTGCATCTCGAACAGCGGTGCGCCGAAAATCTTGCGCTCCTTCGTGTATTCGACGGTGAGTTCCAGGGCCCGGTCGATGATGGCCGCCGCAGGCACGGCGATGGTCATGCGTTCGTAGGGCAACTGGCCCATCAACTGCTTGAAACCAAGCCCTTCGACGCCCCCAGGACTTGATCGACCGGCACGCGCACCCCGTCGAAGAAGAGTTCGGCGGTGTCCGACGCATGCAGGCCGATCTTGTCGAGCAGGCGGCCCACGCGGAACCCTGGCAGGTTCTCGGTCTCCACCACGATCAGCGAAAGGCCTCGGCTGCCCGCCTCGCCGGTGCGTGCGACCACAATCAGCAGATTGCAGGTGTAGCCGTTGGTGATGAAGGTCTTGGCACCGTCGATCACGTAGTGGTCGCCATCACGGCGCGCGCGGGTGGCGATGGCCTTGAGGTCCGTCCCGCAGCCGGGTTCGGTCATCGCAATGCCGAGCAGCATCTCGCCGCTGCTCAGCTTGGGCAGCCAGCGCTGCTTCTGCTCCTCGGTGCCGTAGTCCATGATGTAGTGCGCAGCGATGCTGTTCACCTGGACGTTGTTGGGCATTTCCGCTCTGGTCAACTCATCCTGTACCACCAGCTGGTAGGCAATGCTGGCCCCGGTGCCGCCGTAGGCTTCGGGCATTTCGGGCAGCATGAACCCCATCTCGCCGAAGGGCCGCCAGGTCTCGCGCGGGACGTAGCCCTGTTCGCGCCAAGCGGGCAGGTGCGGAGCCATCTCGGCGGCGATGTAGCGGCGCACCTGGTCGCGAAAGGTCTCGATGTCGCTGTCCATCCAGGGTTGACGGTGCAATTGCGGCAGCATGGGAGCGCTCCTCAGAAGGTTTGTACGATGAAGGTTTGAAAACTTGGCCAGCGATGCGGCCCCGGGTCATGCCCGCATACCCACAACGGGGCGGGCGAAGCGTCGAATCTCTGCGTTCTCAGTCTGTCCAGGGCATATGGTCGGCATTCAGCCCGTGCGCGTCTTGCCCGCCAGTGCATGGCAAGTTGACTTTGCGTGTGCAAGGGAAAGCCCGGCTGACTCGACCGGGCCGATGGCGGAGCCGTGAGCAGTCATGCCGCGTGCATCGCTGGGCGACACTCCAAAGCGTTGTTTGAATGCGCGGCAGAAATGGCTGGTGGAGTTGAAGCCCCAGTGAAAGGCGATCGCCGAGACCTGCAGATGCCGGCAGACCGGGTCAACGAGTGTCCGCCAGCACGCTTGCAATCGGCTTTCCAGGATGTGGCCGACCACCGTGGTATCGCCCTGCGCAAACAGCGCATGAAGGTAACGCAGTGAAATACCGTGCGCCGCGGCGATGCGTGCCGGACTCAGGTCATCCTCTTGAAAATGCTGGGCGATGTAGGCAAGTACTCGTTCGCGCAACGCGGCCATGGCCGTGAATCGAGTGGCGCTCTCCGGCTCTGGCAGCGCAATGTCCAGAAGCCCGATCACCGTGCGGCAAAGGGCGACGTGGGCGGAGGGCGGCACGGCGCCGATCTCCTTTGCCAACCCCATCAGGTGTTGGCTGAGCAGTGAGCCCACGCCTGTGTGACTGTCAATGCGGCAGGCTGCGGGCGGCTGCTTGCGGCCCGGTAGATGCTCGCGCATGAGCTGCCAGGGAATCATCAACGACACGCTGTGGGTTCGTTCCAGCACCTCATAGTCTTGCCGCTGATCGGTACGCCAGAGGAACATGTCGCCCTCGCAGATTGGCGTGTCCCACTGCTGCAACTGTACTCGGCCGCTCAGGTTCAGCTGCAGCCCCAGGCAGAACTCATCGTCGAATGACGAATGTCCAGGAGGAGACTGCTCGACGCAAGCACCGGTCACGGTGCATACCAAGGAGGCTCCGGCGAGTTCGTGTCGCCGCAACTTCGCCTGGAATGCAGCAGGCTTCGCCGGGGAGGAAAGACTCCAGCGCTGGAAGGAGTCCTTGAGGATCGCTTCCGTCGCATCTATCCTGCCCTCGATGGGCGCATGGTCGATGGACCATTCCATGGGTGACTGTTGCAGCACTTGTCGTCTCCTGAATCTGCCCCCAGACGCCGCAGCCCATCGGGACCGGAGCGTCGACACCGTGGCGTGCTTTCGTGCGGCGCTCAGGGTACCCAAGGCATACAGGCAATCGTAGGCAGCGGTGCTTGGCGCGGCAATGACGGATGGTCTCGATCAACTGACAAGGCACCTCTTTCGACGGATGGGGAGCGAGGCAACCCCGCAGCCGAGCGGCCCTGCGCTAACCTCCCGGCATCGACGGCGAACTGAAGATGCAAGGAGACGATGATGGATCTGGGTGCAATGCTGGCAGGCAAGCGGGTGCTGGTCACGGGGGCCTCGTCGGGCCTGGGCGAGAACTTCGCTCGGCTGGCTGCTGGTTGCAAGGCCAAGGTAGTGATTGGGGCGCGGCGCAAGGCGCGGCTCGACAAACTCGCCCAGGAACTCGAAAAGCTCGGTTCGCCTCAGGTCACGGTGCTGGAAATGGATGTGGCTTCCGAGCAGTCCATCGACGACGCCTTCGCCGAGATAGACGCCTCGGGCACCATCCTCGACGTGGTGGTTAACAACGCCGGGGCTTCCAACGACGCCTTGTCGCTCACGCTGCCTGTGTCCGACTTCGACTCGCTGATGGAGACCAACGTGCGCGGCGTGTGGCTGGTGGCCGCGCGTGCCGCGCAGCGCTGGGTGGATGCGGGGCGGGGAGGCTCAGTCATCAACATCGCATCGATCCTGGGCGAACGCGTGATGCCGGGCGCCATGCTGTATGCCACGTCCAAGGCTGCAGTCGTGCACATGACCAAGAGCCTGGCGCTCGAATGGGCGCGCCACGGCATTCGCGTCAATGCCATCGAGCCGGGCTACATCGACACCGAGATGACCGATGCCATGTGGGATACCGACCATGGCAAGGCGCTTATCAAGCGCATCCCGATGCGCCGCCTGGGTAAGCCGGAGGAGCTCAACGGTCTGTTCCTGCTGTTCGCGACCGAGGCCGGGTCGTGGATGACCGGCGCCTGCGTGCCAGTGGATGGCGGGCATCTGTGCTCGTCGCTTTGAGTGCGACCGCGTCGAAGCAGCGCTACGTTTTTTGGGTGCGCGAACGATAGACGCCTGGCGTGCTGCCGGTCCATGACTTGAAGGCCCGCTGGAAGGCGGTGCCGTCGGCGAACCCCAACTCGGCGGCGATGGCGCTCAGCGCGGCATCGGTGCTGGTCAACCGAACGATCGCCATGTCGCGCCGTAACTCGTCCTTCAGCACCTGAAAGGACTTGCCCTCCACGGCCAGATGCCGCTGCAGTGCGCTGACCGACATGTGCAAGCGCTGCGCGGCGACAGTCAGATCGGGCCACTCCGGGCACGCTTGCTGCAATAGCGCGCGCACCCGCGCGCTGGCTGTCCGCTCGATTAGACGCGGGCCGATCAGGTTGCCCGGTGTGGCACGCAAAAAGGTCTGGAGCGCGGCGGTGTCACGGCGCATCGGCTGCGTGAATGCGGATGCCTCGAACCAGACCGCCGACCGCGCCTGCCCGAACCGCAACGTGCCCGAGAAGATTTGGGCATAGTCTGCGGCACGCGGCGGTGGCTCGAAGGCAAAATCGAGCCCTCTGGGCACCAGTCGGCCGCCGTGCAGCCATACCAGCAGACGCCAGAAAACGCGCAACAGCAGCCCGTGCAGGAAGTCTGAATGTTTGCCCAGGGCGTGGCGCACGTCCAGAGCAGCACCCTTGAGCAAGCCATCAGAGACGGGCACAAGCGCCACGTCGTCCTGCAGCAGGGCGAAGGATGCACTCACGCGCTGCAAGGCGGCTGCCAGCGTCTTGGCCCCGAGCGTAGAGCGAGCCATCAGCGCAAAGCTGCCGCAGCGCAACGGCCGACCGTGTAGATGGCCTAGGCATTCGTCGTCCAAGCTGTTCTTCACGGCACTGAAGAGTGCGATGTATTGCTCTATGGTCACACGCGACTGCTCCAGATGCAGCAGCGACTCGGCGATGCGGGCCTGCGCCAGAACGCCATCCAGCCAGGACTCGGTGGCCAGTCCTTTGCTGCGCGCGCCGTCGAGCAGGCCATGCACGGCAAAAACAGGAACAGTGACGACGGGTTTCAACATGGTCAAAGGGAGCAACGATAGCTGGCGCTGAATCCGAAATTACACCAAGAAAACGGCCCGCTAACGATGTAGCGTCCGGCTGCGGTCAACCGGATTTTGCCTTGTGCATACAAAGTCAACTCGCCATGCACTGGCGGGCAAGACGCGTATGTGCCGAGTGCCCAGAATACCGCTTGGTAGCACACCCAGGGACGACCCGTGGACGTTCGGCATCGATGCATTCGCATGAATGCTTCTTCGGCAACGGCATGTCGGTGTGCTCACCCGAATAGCCCAGCAACCAGGAGAGAGTGAATGTCTGTCTGCGCCGTGCCTTTGCGCAACATGCTGATTGATGCGGTGATGCGCGAACGTCGTTCCGTGCGCGCCTTTCTGCCGACCCCGGTGTCGCAAGAAGCGGTGGCCCAGATTCTGTCGGTGGCAGCCAGCGCGCCCAGTGGCACCAACACCCAGCCGTGGCATGTCATTGCCGTGGCGGGCGAGGCGAGGAAGCGCCTATGCGACCGTGTATTGCACGCCTTTCACCATGAAGAGGGAGAGCACCAGTCCGAATACGACATCTACCCGGCCGAGTTCTTCGAGCCCTACCTGACCAGGCGGCGTCGGTGCGGTTTCGCTCTTTATGCCGCAGTCGGAATCTCCAAGGGAGATACGGATGCCATGCGCGCTCAACATGCACGCAACTTTGCCTTCTTCGATGCGCCGGTCGGTTTGATCTTCACCTTGGACCGGCGCATGGTGCAGAGCAGTTGGGTGGACTACGGGATGTTCTTACAGAACATCATGCTGGCGGCCCGCGCACGAGGCCTGGATACCTGTTCGCAGATGGCGTGGACCCTTTACCCGCGCCTTCTGGCTGAAGCCCTGCAAATCCCGGACGGGCAGATGGTCCTGTGCGGCATGGCACTGGGCTATGCCGACCCGGCGGCCGTGGTGAACCGCGTGCGCACCGAGCGTGAGCCGGTCGAGAACTTCACACGCTTCAGCGGCTTCTAGAAATCTTGTCATACCAACTAATCGCGTCGTAAGCCGCCTGAGAAATTCAGCCGCCCTGAAGCGGTTGATCGACCGGGCCTTGTCCTGGTGGGTAGGGTCATGCATGGATGTATGCCCTATGGGGCAGACGGGTTGAACCCACAAAGAGGAGTAAGCAATGTCTACCTACGCCGCGCCCTTGCGCGACATGCTGTTCACGATGAAGGAAGTCGGAGGCCTGGATGCGATCTGTGCCCAGCCGGGCCATGAAGAAACCACGCCCGACCTGGTCGAGGCCATCCTGCAGGAGGCTGCCCACTACGCCACCGGCGTGCTTGATCCGCTGAACCGCACCGGCGACGTGCAGGGCGCGCGCTGGCACGACGGCCAGGTCACGCCAGCCGATGGCTTTCGCGAAGCCTGGGCCAGCTTCTGCGAGAACGGCTGGAACGGCATGCCCGCTGCCACCGAATGGGGCGGCCAGGGCCTGCCCACGCTGGTGTCCACAGCCGTGCTGGAGATGTGGAAGTCGTCCAACCTCGCGTTCAGCCTGTGCCAGATGCTCACGCTGGGCGCGGTGGAAGCCATTGCGCACCATGGCAGCGACGCACTCAAGCGCCGCTTCCTGGAGCCCATGGTCGCGGGCCGCTGGACCGGCACCATGAACCTCACCGAGCCCCAAGCAGGCTCCGACTTGGCCGCGCTGCGCAGTCGCGCCGTGCCCGAAGGCGACCATTACCGCGTCAGCGGAAACAAGATCTTCATCACCTGGGGCGAGCACGACATGGCCGAGAACATCGTCCACCTCGTGCTGGCGCGCCTGCCCGATGCACCGCCCGGCGTGAAAGGCATCTCGCTGTTCCTGTGCCCGAAGTACCTGGTCAACGACGACGGCTCCCTGGGCGAACGCAACGACCTGGCCTGCACCTCCATCGAGCACAAGATGGGCATCCACGGCAGCCCCACGGCGTCGATGAGCTTTGGCGACTGCGGGGCGCGATCGGCTACCTGGTCGGCGAGCCGAACCAGGGGCTGGCCTGCATGTTCACGATGATGAACCATGCGCGGCTGAACGTCGGCCTTGAAGGCGTGGGCATCGCCGAGCGCGCCTACCAGCGCGCACGCGCCTACGCGCTGGAGCGGGTGCAGGGCAAGCCACTGCTCAGCGGCAGCACCACCATCGCCGGCCACCCGGACGTGCGGCGCATGCTGATGGACATGAAGGCCCGCACCGAGGCCATGCGCGCATTGGCCTATTTCTGCGCCGGCCAGATGGACCGCGCCGCAGGCCACGCCGACGCGCAAGAGCGCGAGCAGGCGCTGGCCCTGGTCGGCCTGCTGATCCCGGTGGTCAAGGGCTGGTGCACCGACAGCGCACAGGGCATCACGTCCGATGGTGTGCAGGTGCATGGCGGCATGGGTTACGTCGAGGAAACCGGCGCCTCACAGCACTTGCGCGACGCGCGCATCACGACCATCTACGAAGGCACGACGGGCATCCAGGCCAACGACCTGATTGGCCGCAAGCTGGCGCGCGAGGGCGGGCGCACGCTGAAGGCACTGCTGGGCCGCATCGACGGCGATGCGCGCCGGTTGGCCGAGATGCCCGATGCCGCGCTGGCGCAGATCGGCGGCGTGTTAGCGGCTTCGGCGCGTGCGCTGGGGGACGCGGCCGACTGGCTGCTGGCCCACGACGACCAACCCGCGCAGTGCGCGGCGGGCGCCGTGCCCTTCTTGCGGCTGGCGGGCACGGTGATCGGCGGCTGGCTGTCGGCGCGCATGGCCGAAGCCGCCACTGCGCAACTCGCGGCGAGATCTGGCGATGCGGGCTTTCTCGGCGCCAAGCGTGCCACGGCCAGCCACTACGCAGCGCATGTCCTAGTGCAGGCGCCGATGTTGCGCGACATCGTCACGGGCGGCGCCGCCAGCACGCTGGCCCTGGCGGATGATCAACTCTGAATGATCCTGAAAGGAAACCCTCCCATGAAAATCCTGGTTCCCGTCAAGCGGGTGGTTGACTACAACGTCAAGGTCCGCGTCCAGAGCGATGGCAGCGGCGTGGACATCGCCAATGTCAAAATGAGCATGAACCCCTTCGACGAGATTGCCGTCGAAGAGGCTGTGCGGCTCAAGGAGAAAGGCGCGGCAACGGAGATCGTCGCCGTCTCGTGCGGCGTGTCCCAATGCCAGGAGACGCTGCGCACCGCCATGGCCATCGGTGCCGACCGCGGCATCCTGGTCGAGACCAATGAAGAACTGCAGCCGCTGGCCGTGGCTAAGCTGCTCAAGGCCCTGATCGACAATGAACAGCCCGGCCTCGTGATCCTGGGCAAGCAGGCCATCGACGACGACTGCAACCAGACCGGCCAGATGCTGGCGGCGCTGGCCGACCTGCCGCAAGCCACCTTCGCCTCCAAGGTCGAGATCGCCGGCGACAAGGCAGCCGTGACCCGCGAAGTGGACGGCGGCCTGGAAACCCTCAGCCTTACGCTGCCCGCCGTCATCACCGCCGACCTGCGCCTGAACGAGCCGCGCTACGTCACGCTGCCCAACATCATGAAGGCCAAGAAAAAGCCGCTGGACACCGTCAAGCCCGAAGACCTCGGCGTGGACGTGGCCCCGCGCCTGAAGAACTTGAAGGTCAGCGAACCCGCCAAGCGCGGCGCCGGCGTGAAGGTGGCCGACGTGGCCGCCCTGGTCGAGAAACTCAAGAACGAAGCGAAGGTGATCTGACATGACCGTACTCGTAATCGCTGAACACGACAACGCGACCATCAAGGGCGCGACGCTCAACACCGTGACGGCCGCCGCAGCCTGCGGCGGCGACGTGCACGTGCTGGTGGCCGGCCACAACGCCGGCGCTGCCGCACAGCAAGCCAGCCAGATCGCCGGCGTTGCCAAGGTCATCCACGCCGACGGCGCCAGCCTGGCCCACGGCCTCGCCGAGAACGTGGCCGCCCAGGTGCTGGCACTCCATGGCAGTGGTGCCGGCAACTACAGCCACATCCTGTTCCCCGCCACCGCCAGCGGCAAGAACGTGGCCCCGCGCGTGGCTGCCAAGCTCGACGTCGCCCAGATCAGCGACATCACCAAGGTCATCTCCGCCGATACCTTCGAGCGCCCCATCTACGCCGGCAACGCCATCGCCACCGTGCAGTCTGCTGATGCCGTGAAGGTCATCACCGTGCGCACCACCGGCTTTGACGCCGCCGCCGCCACGGGTGGCAGCGCCGCTGTCGAAACCGCTGCTGCGGCCGCCGACGCTGGCAAGAGCAGCTACGTGGGCAGCGAGATCGCCAAGAGCGACCGCCCCGAACTCACCGCCGCCAAGATCATCGTGTCTGGTGGCCGTGCGCTGGGCAGCAAGGAAAAGTTCGACGAAGTCATCACCCCCCTGGCCGACAAGCTGGGCGCTGCCATCGGCGCCAGCCGTGCTGCCGTGGATGCGGGCTACGCCCCCAACGACCTGCAAGTGGGCCAGACGGGCAAGATCGTCGCGCCGCAGTTGTACATTGCCGCCGGCATCTCGGGCGCCATCCAGCACCTGGCCGGCATGAAGGACTCCAAGGTGATCGTGGCGATCAACAAGGACCCCGAGGCCCCGATCTTCAGCGTGGCCGACTACGGGCTGGAGGCGGACCTTTTCGCAGTTGTGCCGGAATTCGTCAAGGCCTTTTAAATTGGATGAGATACACCATGGAGCTTCGGCATTTACGTTGCTTTATAGCGGTGGCCGAAGAACTTCACTTCGGCCGCGCAGCGGAAAAGCTGCACATCGATCAGTCCCCTTTGTCGCGCACCATCAAGGAGATAGAGGAAGAGCTCGGGGCGCAACTGTTCACGCGAACCACGCGAAGCACCCGCCTGACCTTTGCCGGAATGGCATTCCTGGAGCGGGTGCCGCGAATCTTCGAAGCTCTGAAACAGGCGTGTGACGGCGTCAAGTCCGCCGCCAGTGGGTTTCAGCGACAGTTGCGCATCGCTTTGTCCGATGGCATCACGCCCTCGCGAATGCCGACGCTGCTGGCACAGTGCCGAGCGGAAGATCCAGAGATTGATGTTCGGCTATTTGAGGTGCCGTTGGATCAACAGATCAAGGGTCTGCACGATGACCTGTATGACGTCGGCTTTTCGATGGCCGAAGAGGTGGGCGACGGCATTGTGGTCAGGCCTGCATGGGAAGACGAACTGATGGTGGCGGTCCCAGCTCGCCATCCTGTTCTGGCCCACAAGCACGTGCCGTTGGAAGAAGTGTTGCGCTATCCGCTGGCGCTATGCGATCCGGCGATATGCGAAGGCCATGCACGCCAAGTTGATCGCGTTTTGCAGCGCTACGAGCAACAGCCACTGATCGCCCAGCGCGTGGCGTCCTATGAGGTGATGATGACCTTGGTCTCAGCCGGATTGGCGCTCGGTTTGGCGGGCGCCGCGCACATTGCATCCGGCCGTGGGCCAGGTGTTGTGGCCCGGCGCTTGGCGGGCAAGCCGCAGATGCTGGCCACGTATCTGCTGCACCGTGACGTGGAGCCCTCCGAAATGCTGGCCCGGTTCATCGAACGAGTGGCCTCCATTGATTCGGCGGATGGCTCCAGCGCCGCCGAGGACTCCTGATCCACCTGCTGAAAGGACCCAAGCCATGACCCGATTCCTGCCGCTGCTGATGGTTGCCGCACTGACGGGCTGTGGACCATCCCAACCGACGGAAACCGTGGACTTCCTCGTTGCCCATCCCGAGCGCCTCAAAGAAGTCCAGCGCCTGTGCAAGGAAGACCGCGCGAAGGCAGGAGAAGAACTCTGCCGCCGTGCGGCCGAAGCCGCCAACCGGCGTTTCTTCGGCGATCGGCCGGAACAGCAATCCAAATAGCGCCCCGCGCCGTCGCCTGGCCGCGACAGAGTTCTTGCTGTTACCTCATCACGCCGCAGCGCGCTCGCGCATGCGGCATTTTTATTGCCTTCGCCACAGCAAGAAGTCTGGCCATTTTGGCCTGAATCCCCGCTATAACGGTCTTTGACCGACCTGCACGCTCGCCTTGATCCTCGGCACTACGGCATGTCCCTGTGCCGTAGCGGGAGGTTGGCCAATGCAAGGAACGAACGTGCTGTTCGGTCAGATTGCCGTTGTCTTCGGCATCGTGATCGCTGGCGTATGGAGCGCCACGCAATGGACAGCAGCGGCGCTGGGCTACCAGCTACGCCTGGGTTCGCCCTGGTTCGATTTCCTCGGCACGCCGGTCTATCACCCCTGGCGCCTGTTCGAGTGGTGGTTCTTCTTCGACGCCTACGCGCCGCATGTATTCGACGTGGGCGGTGCCATTGCCGCAGGCAGCGGCCTGATCGCGGTGGTGGTTGCCGTCGGCATGTCGATCTGGCGCTCGCGCCAGTCCAAGCTGGTCACGACCTACGGCACGGCGCGCTGGGCCAATGCGGAGGACATCCACAAGGCGAGTCTTGACCGGTCTGCGGGCGTATTCCTTGGCCTGCATCGCCAGCAGTACCTGCGGCACGAAGGCCCGGAGCATGTTCTGACCTTCGCGCCTACCCGCTCGGGCAAGGGCGTGGGCCTAGTGGTGCCCACCTTGTTGAGCTGGCCCGCATCGGCCGTCATTCACGACATCAAGGGCGAGAACTGGAGCATCACCGCTGGCTGGCGCTCGCGCTTCTCGCACTGCCTGCTGTTCAACCCGACCGATGCGAAGTCGGCGGCCTACAACCCGCTGCTGGAGGTGAGGCGCGGCGCGCACGAAGTGCGCGACGTGCAGAACATCGCAGACATTCTGGTCGATCCCGAAGGAGCACTGGAGCGGCGCAACCATTGGGAGAAGACCTCGCATGCGCTGCTGGTTGGGGCCATCCTGCATGTGCTCTACGCAGGCGAAGACAAGACGCTGCGCGGTGTCGCCAACTTCCTCAGCGACCCGGCCTGTCCCTTCGAGCTTACCCTGCATCGGATGATGACCACGCCGCACATCGGCGATGGACCGCATCTGGTGGTGGCATCGGCAGCGCGTGAAGTCCTGAACAAATCGGACAACGAGCGTTCCGGCGTGTTGAGCACCGCCATGTCATTCCTCGGCCTGTACCGAGACCCCACGGTGGCCGAAGTCACCTCGCGCTGCGACTGGCGCATTGCCGACCTGATCGCGGCCGAGCATCCCGTGTCGCTGTATCTCGTGGTGCCGCCTTCGGACATCAGCCGCACCAAACCGCTGATCCGCCTGATCCTCAACCAAATCGGGCGGCGGCTGACGGAATCACTCGATGGCAGCGATGGCATCCAGCGCCGTCACAAGCTGTTGCTGATGCTCGATGAATTCCCGGCGCTTGGGCGCCTGGACTTCTTCGAGACGGCGCTGGCCTTCATGGCGGGCTACGGCATCCGCAGCTTCCTGATCGCGCAGTCGCTCAATCAGATCGACAAAGCCTACGGCCAGAACCATTCCATCCTCGACAACTGCCATGTGCGCGTGACGTTCGCCACCAACGACGAGCGCACGGCCAAGCGGATTTCCGAAACCCTTGGCACCGCTACCGAGCTGCGCGCGCAGCGCAACTACGCGGGACATCGACTCGCACCGTGGCTGGGGCACCTAATGGTGTCGAGACAAGAAACCGCCCGCCCGCTGCTCACGCCGGGCGAGGTGATGCAGCTGCCGCCCGATGAGGCGGTGGTGATGGTTTCCAGCGTCGCGCCGATCAAGGCCAAGAAGCTGCGCTACTACTCTGACGCGAACTTCCAGCGGCGCGTGCTGCCGCCTCCTGTACTCGTTGCGGGGCGCTACGCCGACGTGCCTCCCTTACGGCCCGACGACTGGAGCGGGCTGACGGTTCCTCCCGTTCCGGTGGCGCCTGCAACCGAAGCCGTTGAAGGCTTCCCCTCTGCCGCTGACGACGGCGGCCCGCGTCGCCAACCCGAACTCTCCGAAGCCGCCGCCTACGACCCCGACCTGGCTGCGCCTGCAGCCGACCTCGGGCTGCTCGATGACGATGACATGCAGCTTCCCCTTCCTCGCCAGCTCGACCCGGCCCTGCAGCGCACGGCCCGGCTGGCTTCCCTTGACCCTGACGACGGAATCGACCTATGACCCAACACCGCCTCAATGTGTTCATCCAGCCGGAGCACAGCAAGCGGCTCGATGAACTGGCCGCCAAGAAGGGCGTGTCCAAGTCCAGCATCGTCGCGGCGGCCCTGGCCTCCTGGCTGTCGCCCGATGCGGCCGACCAGCGCGAGGCGGCGATTGCCAAGCGACTGGATCGCCTGTCGCGCCACGCCGAGCGTCTGGAGCGCGACCAGAACATTGCCATCGAAACATTGGCGCTGTTCATCCGCTATTTCCTCACTGTGAGCACGCCCGTGCCCGAGGCCCATCAGGACGCCGCTCGCGCCCAGGGCAAGGCCCGCTTCGAGCAGTTCGTCGAACAGCTCGGACGGCATTTGCTGCGCGGGCGCAGCCTGGTGCGGGATGTGGTGGAGGAACTGCACCCCGATCCGACGCGATCGGAGGGCGCGGCGGCCGCTGCAGATGCCCAGGAGCGTGCCTTATGAGCGCCGTTCTTTCCTCCTTCACGGCCACCTCGCTGGATCGCCGCATTCAGATGCTACGCACGGCCATGGGGCCGCTGATCGCCGCCGCGCTCGAAGACCCGGACGTGGTGGAAATCATGCTCAACCCCGACCGCACGCTCTGGGTGGATCGTCTGTCCACGGGCCGCGCCCCGATGGGCGAGGAGCTGTCCGAGGCTGATGGCGAACGCATCATCCGTCTCGTGGCCGCCCACGTCGGCGCCGAGGTGCATCGCGGCCAGCCGCTTTTGACGGCAGAGCTGCCCGAGACCGGCGAACGCTTCGAGGGCATCCTGCCGCCCGCTGCACCGGGGCCAGCCTTCGCCTTGCGCAAGCGTGCCTTTGGTGTGATCCCGCTGTCGCGCTACATCGAGGACGGGATGATGACCGCCGCACAGGCTGGTTTGCTGGTGCGCGCCGTGCGCGAGCGCCAGAACATCCTGATCGCGGGCGGCACCAGCACCGGCAAGACCACCTTGGCGAATGCGCTGCTGGCCGAAATCGCCGCCACGGGCGACCGCGTGCTGGTGCTCGAAGACACGGTGGAGCTGCAATGCGCGGCGCGCGATCACGTACCGCTGCGCACGCGCCAGGGCGTCGTGTCCATGACCGAGCTGGTGCGTTCGTCCATGCGCCTGCGCCCGGATCGTGTGGTCGTCGGCGAGGTGCGCGGCGCCGAGGCACTGGATCTCATCAAGGTCTGGGCACCGGCCACCCCGGCGGCATCGCCACGATCCACGCCGGCTCCGCGCTGGGCGCGCTGCTGCGCCTGGAGCAACTGATTCTCGAAGTGGCGGTGAACCCGCCCCGTGCGCTGATCGCGGAAGCGGTCAACGTGGTCATCCACATTGCCGGGCGCGGACGCAAGCGCCGCATCGAGAGCATCGCTCGGGTCGTCGGCTTCGACGGCTCGGGCTACCAACTGGCGGATGCGCTGGAGGCTCCATTCCCGGAGCTGCTGCCGCAGTCCGACCTTTCTTCCGTGTCCCCTGATCAACCTGGAGAACTGCCATGACGCAGATGATCGTTCCTGCTTTCCGTATTTCTGTAAACCCGCTTGCCCTGCGCTGCCACCCCGCGCGGCTGGATGGCTTGGCGCGCCCGGCCCTGCAGGGTCTGATGCTCGCGGCGCTGATGCTGCTGCTCGCAGGCACCGCGCAGGCCGCAGGTTCCTCGATGCCCTGGGAGGGGCCGCTGCAATCCATCCTGGAGTCGATCCAGGGTCCGGTGGCCCGGATCATCGCGGTCATCATCATCATCGCCACGGGCCTGGCGCTGGCCTTCGGCGATACCTCGGGCGGGTTCCGCAAGCTGATCCAGATCGTCTTCGGTCTGTCGATCGCGTTTGCCGCGTCCTCGTTCTTCCTGTCGTTCTTCAGCTTCTCGGGCGGGGCCGTCGTATGAACGCGGCCCACGATGGCGTGCAGGGGTTCGCTCCAGGTTTCGAGGTGCCCCTGCATCGCTCGCTGACCGAGCCGATCCTGCTGGGCGGCGCGCCGCGCACAGTGGCGATTGCCAATGGCACCTTGGCCGCCGCCGTGGGCTTGGGCCTGCAACTGTGGATTCCGGGCGTGGTGCTCTGGATCGCCGGCCATGCGCTGGCGGTCTGGGGTGCGCGTGTCGATCCGCAGTTCATGCAGGTCTTCGCGCGCCACATCAAGCACCGGCCGCTGCTGGACGTGTGAGGGGAATGCCATGCTGAACCTTGCCGAATACCGCCAGCGGCCGGCGCTGCTGGCCGACTGGCTGCCTTGGGCCGGGCTGATCGCGCCGGGCGTCGTGCTGAACAAGGATGGCGCCTTCCAGCGCACGGCGCGCTTTCGGGGCCTGACCTCGACAGCGCGACGCAGGGCGAGTTGATCTCCACGTCGGCGCGGCTGAACAACGCGCTGCGCCGCCTGAGCTCGGGCTGGGCGCTGTTCATCGAAGCCGAGCGCCGGCCCGCGGCCAGCTACCCGCACTCGGAGTTTCCTGAGCCGCTGTCCTGGCTGGTGGACGAGGAGCGCCGCGCCGCCTTCGAGGACTCGGGCAACCATTTCGAGAGTGGCTACCACCTCACGCTGGTGTACCTGCCGGCCGAGGAGTCGCGCGCCCGCGCAGCAGGGCTGCTCTATGAGAACCGACCCACCGAAGGCGTGGATTGGCGCGAGCGCCTAACTGCCTTCGTCGCGGAGACGGATCGCATCTTTGACCTGCTCGATGGCGTGATGCCGGAGATCGTCTGGCTCGATGACAGCCAGACGCTGACCTACCTGCATGCCACCGTTTCAACGCGGCGTTACCGCGTGGGCGTGCCCGAGGTGCCATTCCACCTCGACGCTCTGCTAGCCGACGCGCCGCTGATCGGCGGCCTGGCACCGATGCTGGGCGACCAGCATCTGCGCGTGGCGACGGTGCGCGGTTTCCCGACCTCGACCTGGCCGGGGATTCTGGACGACCTCAACCGCCTGGGATTTGGGTATCGCTGGAGCACGCGCTTTCTGTGCCTCGACAAATCCGAGGCGGAACGGGAGTTGGGGCGCTTGCGCCGCCAGTGGTTCGCCAAGCGCAAGAACGTCATCGCGCTGCTGCGCGAGACGATCTTCCAGCAAGAAAGCCCGCTGGTCGATACCGACGCCAGCAACAAGGCCACCGATGCCGATGCCGCCTTGCAGGAGCTGGGCAGCGATCAAGTGGCCTTCGGCTACGTGACAGCGACCGTCACCGTCATGGACGCGGATGCCGCCGTGGCCGACGAGAAGCTGCGCAGGGTGGAGCGCGTCATCCAGGGGCGTGGCTTCGTCACCATCCCCGAAACGCTCAACGCCGTGGATGCGTGGCTGTCGTCCATTCCGGGTCATGCCTACGCGAACGTGCGCCAGCCCATTGTCTCCACGTTGAACCTGGCGCACCTGATGCCGGTGTCGGCGGTATGGGCCGGGCCGGAGAAGAACGCGCACCTCGACGGCCCGCCGCTGATCGTCACGCGCACTGAGGGCGCGACGCCGTTCCGGCTGGTGACGCACATCGGCGACGTGGGCCACACGCTGGTGGCTGGTCCTACGGGCATGGGCAAGTCGGTGCTGCTCGCCACATTGGCGATGCAGTTTCGGCGCTATCGCGGCTCGCGCATCTTTGCCTTCGACATGGGACGCTCGATGCGCGCCACCATCCTCGGGCTGGGTGGCGAGCACTACGACCTCGGGATGGATGGCGAGATCGCGTTTCAGCCTCTCGCCCGCATCGACCGCGAGGGCTACCGCACCTGGGCCGCCGAATGGATCGAAGGGCGCTTGCGGCATGAGGGTGTAGCCGTCGGCCCCGAAGAGAAGGCCGCCATCTGGTCGGCGCTCGGCAGTCTCGCCGGTGCGCCGGTGGAGCAGCGCACGATGACCGGCCTGTCGGTGCTGCTGCAATCGAATGCGCTGCGCCAGGCGCTCGCGCCGTACGTGCTGGGCGGCGCCCACGGCAAGCTGCTGGATGCGGATTCGGATCGCCTGGGCGCCGGCTCCGTGCAGTGCTTCGAGATGGAGGAACTGATGCACAGCAAGGCCGCCGTCATGGCCGTGCTGCATTACCTCTTTGCGCGCTTCGATGAACGCTTCGACGGTGCGCCCACGCTGCTGATCCTCGATGAAGCGTGGCTGTTCCTCGATGACCCGGTGTTTGCGGCGCGCATCCGCCAATGGCTCAAGACGCTGCGCAAGAAGAACGTGAGCGTCATCTTCGCCACGCAGAGCCTGGCGGACATCAAGGATTCGAGCATCGCGCCCGCAATCATCGAGAGCTGCGCGAGCCGCATCTTCCTGCCCAACCCACAGGCGACCGAGCCGCAGATCAGGGTTATCTACGAAGGCTTCGGGCTGAACTCGCGCCAGATCGAGATCGTGGCGACCGCGCAGCCCAAGCGCGACTACTACTACCAATCCCGACTCGGCAACCGCCTGTTCGACCTCGACCTGGGCGCCGCGACGCTGGCCTTTGCGGGCACGTCCACGCCGCAAGACCAGCGCGACATCGACGCGGTGCTCGCTGCCGCTTCATCCGCTTCCACCCCGTTCGTAGCCGCGTGGCTGCGCCATCGCGGCCTGAATTGGGCCGCCGACCTGCTGTCCTCGTTCCCGTCCACCCATCTCCAGGAGAACCCATCATGAAAAAGCGTCTTCTCGCCGCCGCCGTCGCGGCCATGCTTTGCACCGCTACCGCCGTGCAGGCGCAATGGGTCGTGATCGACCCCACGAACCTCGTGCAGAACACGCTGACCGCGATCCGCACGCTGGAGCAGATCAACAACCAGATCAAGCAGCTCCAGAACGAAGCGCAGATGCTCATCAACCAGGCGCGCAACCTGGCCAGTCTGCCATCCAGCGTGGTCGGCCAGCTGCGCGCCAATCTGGCGACCACCCAGCGGCTGATCGCGCAGGCCAAGGGCTTGGCCTATGACGTGACGAATCTGGATCGGGAATTCCAGCGCCTGTACCCCGAGCAATACGCCGCCACCGTGAGCGGCAACCAGATGTACCGCGACGCGCAGGAACGCTGGAAGAACACGCTCGATGGCCTGCAGACCACCATGCAGATGCAGGCTCAGGCATCGCAGAACCTGAGCGACGACGAAGGCGTGCTGGCCGACCTCGTGGGCAAGAGCCAATCGGCGGTGGGCGCTTTGCAGGCGATGCAGGCCACGAACCAGTTGCTGGCCCTGCAGGCCAAGCAGTCGATCCAAACGCAGCGGCTGCAGATCACGCAGGATCGCGCGGGCTCGCTGGAACTGGCGCGGCAGGCCGCCGCCGTGGAGCGGGGCCGCGAGGTGAACCGGCGCTTCCTGGGTGAGGGCACGCCGTACACGCCGCGGTCCGTCGATTTCTACAGTCGTTGACGGAGCCAGGCCATGAACGACGTTTCGGTCATTGACCGCTTCCTCGACATCTTCTCGCGCTACATCGACTCGGGCTTCGGACTGTTGCATGGCGAGGTGGCGTTCCTGACCGCAACGTTGATCGTCATCGACATGACGCTCGCCGGGCTGTTCTGGGCGATGGGGCATGCCACCGGCCAGGGCGAGGACGTGATCGCCAAGCTGATCCGCAAGGTGCTGTACGTGGGTGCCTTCGCCTACATCATCGGCAATTTCAACACCCTGGCGGGCATCCTGTTCCGCTCATTCGCCGGGCTGGGCCTGACGGCCAGCGGCTCGACCTTGAGCATGGGCAACTTCCTGCAGCCGGGACGGTTGGCCAAGGCCGGTATCGACGCAGCGGCGCCCATCCTCGACCAGATCCGGGAGATGGCGGGCTTCCCGGAGGTCTTCATCCACATCGCGCCCATCGTCGTGCTATTTCTCGCTTGGCTGGTGGTCATCGTCAGCTTCTTCGTGCTGGCGGTGCAACTCTTCGTCACGTTGATCGAGTTCAAGCTGACCACGCTGGCGGGCTTCGTGCTGGTGCCGTTTGCCCTCTGGAACAAGACAGCGTTTATGGCCGAGAAGGTGCTGGGCAACGTGGTGTCCTCGGGCATCAAGGTGCTGGTGCTCGCCGTCGTCGTGGGTATCGGCTCAGGGCTGTTCGCCGAATTCAGGATACCGCCCGGTTCCGAGCCGTCCATCGACCAGGCGCTGGTCATCATGCTGGCCTCATTGTCCATGCTGGCCCTGGGCATCTTTGGGCCGGGCATTGCGACAGGCTTGGTGTCCGGTGGGCCACAGCTCGGCGCGGGCGCGATGGCCGGTGCTGCCATCGGCGCAGCCGGAACCGCCGTGGCGGTCGGTGCCGCGGCTACCGGCGTCGGAAGCGCAGTGGCGGCCGGGGCACGCATGGCACCCGCCGCCGCCCGCTCGATGGCATCGACCGCCAGCAGCGCCAAGTCGACGTACCAGGCGGGCTCCACTTCGGCCGGTGGCGGCCTGAAGGGTGCCGCCGCCGGCGTGGGCAATGTTGCCAAGACCGGCGCGCAGGCGGCCGGGCAGAAAGTCGCCGATGGGGCGCGGTCGATGAAGGAACGCATGGCGGCGGCCTTTCGGCCCGATGACGCGCCGGCCTCCGGCGCCGCGCACGCCGACCCTGACGCTAGCGGATCGGCTCCGTCTGCCGAACAACCCGCCTGGGCCAAGCGCCTGCACCGCAGGCAGCAACTCACCCATGCCGCGACGACCGCCGCCCACACGCTGCGCGGCGGCGACGGCGGCAGCTCCAGCCAGGGGCCAAGCCTGCGTGATTCCGATTCCTGATCTTGAAGGAGAACTCCCATGCGATTCAAAAGACCGCAGGTGCGCTATGCCAACACACCGCAGCCTGCTACCCCGTACCAATCCGCCGCCCAGGCCTGGGACGAGCGCATCGGCTCGGCCCGCGTACAGGCGAAGAACTGGCGGTTCATGGCCTTCGGCTGCCTCACTTTGGCCGTACTGATGGCCGGTGGCCTGGTCTGGCGTTCCGCGCAGTCCATCGTCACCCCCTACGTCATCGAGGTGGACAACTCGGGTCAGGTGCGCGCTGTCGGCGAAGCGGCCACGCCGTACCGGCCCAGCGATGCGCAGATTGCTTACCACCTCGGCCGCTTCATCGGTCTGGTGCGCTCGCTGTCCATCGACCCCATCGTGGTGCGGCAGAACTGGCTCGATGCCTATGACTACACGACCGACAAAGGCGCCGTGGTGCTCAACGAGTACGCCCGCGTGAACGATCCGTTCGCGCGTATCGGCAAGGAGTCGGTGACGGTGCAGATCAGCAGCGTGACCCGCGCCAGCGACACGTCGTTCAACGTGCGCTGGACGGAGACGCGCTTCGTCAACGGCGCGCTGGATCGCACCGAACGCTGGAACGCCGTGGTGTCCATCGTGCAGCAGACGCCGCGCACCGAGCAGCGCGTGCGCAAAAACCCCCTGGGCATCTACGCCAACGGGCTGTCGTGGAGCCGCGAACTGGAAGCGAACGAAGGAGCAAAACCATGAATGATCTTTTCCGTAAATCCGCCTTGCCGATCATGCTGCTTGCCCTCACGGGCTGCGCTACGCAGGGCAAGCCGCCGCCGTCCATCTCGCTCGATGAGCCGGTGCAGGCCCAGCCGCTGCCGGAGCCGCCTACGCCTGTGGAGGTAGTGGCTGTGCCGCAGGTGCTGCCGATGCCAGCGCAGATGAAACCTGTGCCGGATGCCAAGTCCGTCGCAGAACCCGCCGATGAAACCGTGCGCGTGTCTCGCGCCAACGCCGAGGCGCGTATTGCGCCCACGCGCGAGGGCTACGTCAACGCGATTCAAGTGTGGCCCTTCACAGATGGCGCGCTGTATCAGGTCTATGCGGCCGTGGGCCGCGTGACGGTGATCGCGCTCCAGCCTGGTGAGGAGCTGGTGACGGTGGCTGCTGGCGACACGGTTCGCTGGATCGTCGGGGACACGTCGAGCGGCAGCGGCGATGCGCTGCGCGTCAATGTGATGGTCAAACCGATCCGCTCGGGGTTGAAGACCAACCTAGTCATCACCACCAGCCGGCGCACCTACCTGCTGGAGCTGACTTCGACCGAGAAGACGTGGATGGCGTCGTTGTCCTGGGAGTACCCGAAGGACAAGATGCTGGCCCTGCAGCGCCAGGCGCAAGCGGCCAGCGCCGTCGCGCCGGTCGATAGCGGCCTGTCGCTGGAGAAGATCCGCTTCCGCTACGCGGTCAGCGGCAGCAATCCGCCGTGGAAGCCGCTGCGCGCCTTCGATGACGGCGGGAAGGTCTACATCCAGTTCCCGCCGGGCATCGCGCAGGGCGAGCTGCCGCCGCTGTTCGTCATCGGCGCGCAGGGCGACGGGCAGTTGGTGAACTACCGTTTTCGGTCGCCGTATTACATCGTGGATCGCCTGTTCGGTGCGGCCGAACTGCGCCTGGGCGGAGACAAGGGCGATGTGGTGCGGATCGAGCGCACCGATGGCGTTTCCGGTGGCACGCGGAGGAACTGACCATGAGCCAGGACGACACTCGCGATCTTGGCACGCCACAGGCGGGCAAGGTCGCGCCCGAGGCGGTGGCGCTGCGCGCCCAGCCGCGCCCGGTCACACGCCTGAATCGGCGCACCTTGGCCATGCTCACGGGCGGCCTGTCGGTCGCCGTGCTAGGGCCACGATCTGGTCATTGCAGCCACATCGGCGCGGCGCAGGCGAGCAGACCGAGCTTTACAACGTGGATCGCGTCTCGAAGTCCGAGGGGCTGGATGGCCTGCCTTCGGATTACTCCAAGCTGCGGAAGGTGCCGGAGCTGGGGCCGCCGCTGCCGGGCGATCTCGGCCCTGCCATCGTGAAGGCGCAGCAGCCGGTGACACCCACGTATGCGCCACCGGGCCACGACCCGGAGGACGCTCGGCGCAAGGAAGCCGAAGCGGCAGCGGCTTCCTCGGTGTTCTTCCATTCTGGTACGCCCGGCAAGACCGCAGCGCCAGCGACTGCGCAAGCGGCTGGCCCGGCATCGACCTTGGCGGGCTTCGACCCGCTGGCCGCTGGGCCGGCCTCGACGGCTGCCCAGCCTGCCGACCCGACCGCCGTGCAGAACCGGCAAGACCAGAAAGAGGCTTTCCTGAAAGGCGGTTCTACGGAAACCCGCAATTCTGGCAATCTGCAAATGCCAGCCTCGCCGTACCAGATGATGGCCGGGACGGTGATCGCCGGGGCGCTGGTGACAGGCATCAAGTCGGACCTGCCGGGCGACGTGATTGGCACGGTGACGGAGCCGGTCTACGACTCGGCCACGGGCAAGTTTCTGTTGATCCCTCAGGGCTCGCGCCTCATGGGCAAGTACAACAGCCAGATGAGCTATGGGCAGAGCCGCGTGCAGGTGGTGTGGAACCGCATTATCTTGCCGGATACGTCTTCGCTGAAGCTCGACAACCTCGCGGGCGCCGACCCGGCCGGCTACTCCGGCCTGGAGGATGGCGTCGATTGGCACTGGGATCGCGTCTTTGCCGGTGCGGCGCTGACGACACTGCTGGGCGTGGGCGCGGAGCTGGCCGCGCCGGAGAACCGGCAGAACGGCAACCGCATCGTGATTGCCGGGCGCGACAGCGCGCAGGACAGCATCAATCAGGTCGGCCAGGAGATGACCCGGCGCAACATGAACATTCAGCCGACCTTGACGGAGCGGCCGGGCCTGCCGGTGCGGATCATCGTCAACCGCGATCTGGTGTTGCGACCGTACCAGCCGATGTTCTTCCAGCGGGGGCGATGCGATGAGCACGACGAAGAAATTGCGGCTGGGGCCGCTGCCCAAGCTGGAGTCCACGAAGCTAACCTTTGCGTGCTCGGTCAGCCTGAAAGCCGACCTTGACCGCTATGCCGCGCTGTACGCGCAGGCGTATGGGGAGGCGGTCGATGCCACGATGCTGATCCCGTACATGCTGGAAACCTTCATGGCGGGGGATCGAGGATTCAAGCGCACGCAGACCAAGAACGAAAAAGCCGCCTCTGCTTGACAGAGGCGGCTCTTGAATTGGTGCCCGAGGCCGGAATCGAACCGGCACGCCTTGCGGCGGGGGATTTTCTTCCCACTTCGGCTTTCGCCGCCGCCGTCTCCGAAGAAACGGCGTTCGTGGGCTGGAGCACGCCTTCACCATAGCCTTTCGGCCGTAGGTGCCCGCCGTCTGCTCTCTACACCTTCCGAGGAGCCTTTCGGCTCCAGGGCTTGGCTCGGTATTAGCTCGGACTTGCGTCCAGGGCCTTCGCCGAGTTTGACGGGCTTCACCTCTGGGGTTTCCCCGGAGGGCTCAAATTTGGTCTGAGTCCCCTGCGTCTACCAATTTCACCACTCGGGCATGACGCACGATGCTACTTCAACTATCTACTCCTCACTGGGAGCCAGCTTGCATCGTCCTGGCTCCTAGCTGACTCCTGGCTCGAAATGCAGGCATCTCGATCAAGAGGCGATTTATCACTCAATCCCTTGTCCCATGCGGCTTGGCAGGCAGTGACCTCAAGCAAGAACTACGTAGAAGTCCCTATTTTTGAGTCCGCTGCGTCTACCAATTCCACCACTCGGGCTATTGTTGGGTGCGTGAACTCGCGAAGACATGAATTATGGCACAGTATTGGGTATGAATTCCTACCCCACCATCGAGGACGCAATCGGGAACACTCCACTGGTTGCCTTGCAGCGTATCGGAGCCCAACAGAGTGCCGCGCGCGGCAATGTGATTTTGGGGAAGCTGGAGGGCAACAATCCTGCGGGCTCGGTCAAGGATCGGCCTGCGGTGTCGATGATTCGGCGGGCCGAGGAGCGTGGCGAGATCAAGCCCGGAGACACGCTGATCGAAGCGACTTCGGGTAACACCGGGATTGCGTTGGCGATGGCGGCGGCGATCAAGGGTTATCGGATGGTGTTGATCATGCCGGAGGATCTGTCGATCGAGCGCGCGCAGACGATGAAGGCCTACGGCGCCGAGTTGATTCTCACGCCCAAAAGCGGCGGCATGGAATACGCCCGCGATCTCGCGGATACGATGGTCAGCCAGGGCAAGGGCGTGGTGCTGGACCAGTTTGCCAATGCCGACAATCCGCGTTCGCACTACGAGGGCACCGGCCCTGAGCTATGGGAGCAAACCGGTGGCCGCATCACGCATTTCGTGAGTGCGATGGGCACGACGGGCACGATCACTGGCGTGTCCAGATTTCTGAAGGAAAAGAACCCGAATGTGAAGATCGTCGGCGCGCAGCCGACGGAGGGTTCGCGCATTCCGGGGATTCGCAAGTGGCCCGACGAATACCTGCCCAAGATTTACGATGCATCGCTCGTTGATGAGCTGGTGTATGTGACGCAGAACGACGCCGAGGACATGGCGCGTCGCCTAGCGCGCGAAGAAGGTATCTTTGGCGGCATTTCCGCGGCTGGCGCATGCGTGGTGGCGCAGCAGATTTCAGAGCGCGAAGAGAATGCGACCATCGTGTTCGTGGTGTGTGATCGCGGCGACCGCTATCTGTCCACGGGCGTTTTTCCGGCGTAGGCGAGCGTTAGCTCTGCGCTTCGCCGCTGGCCATTCACTCGGGCCACCTTTCAATAAAAACCGACAACAACAATATGCACCACGAGACACGCTTTTGCCCCCATTGCGCGACATTGCTTGAGCCCACGATTTTGCTGGAAGACAGCGGTGAGGTCGAGCGGCTGCGCTGCCCCGCATGTGGCTGGACGCATTGGAACAATCCGACGCCGGTGCTCGCGGCCATCGTCGAGGTGAACGGGCAGGTACTGCTCGCGCGCAACGCGGCCTGGCCGCCGAGGATGTTTGCGCTGATCACCGGGTTCATGGAAGCGGGCGAGTCACCGCAGGAGGGCGTTGCACGCGAGGTCAAGGAGGAAACCAACCTTGACGTGCGCAGTTGCTCCATCGTGGGTGCATACGAATTCCTGCGCATGAATCAGGTGATCATTGCCTACCATGTGGTCGCCGAAGGCGAGGTCAAGCTCTCGCCCGAGTTGGTGGACTATCGCTTCGTCAATCTGGGCGAACTCAAATGCTGGCCCGCCGGTACGGGTTATGCGCTGGCGGACTGGCTCAAGTCACGCGGCTACGAGCCGGTGTTCTTCACTGAAGAAGAGAATGCCGAGCGCCGTCGCGGGCTGGACTCGCCGCCGTCCAACTGAGCATCGAGCAAGCAAGTCAGACATAGAGTGAATGGATATGCAAGTAGACAAGGAAATCGATACCCGTGGCCTGAACTGCCCGCTGCCGATTCTGCGCGCGAAGAAGGCGCTGGCGGAGCTCGCGAGCGGTCAGTTGCTCAAGGTGGTGTCTACCGACACCGGCTCAATCCGGGATTTCCAGGCGTTTGCCAAGCAGACGGGCAACGAACTGGTCGAACAGCAGACCGTGGGTGACGAATTCATCCACGTGCTCAAGCGCCGTTGATCGAGAGAAAGACAGGTTGAGCAGGCGCAGGTTCAGTCAGCGTCAGTACGCAATCGCGTCGCGCACGCCCGCGAGCGCCGCGCGCAATTGAGCGAGCGGCATGGAGCCTAACGCAAGGCGTAGGGCATGCGGCACGGAAGCGGTAGTCGCGTAGGGCTCGGCGGTTGATACCGCGATGCGCTGGTTCAGCAGCGAGCTTGCGACCTGATCGGCGCGCAGATCCTCACCAAGCGGTATCCACACGTAGTAGGAATGCGGGTGGCGGATCAGCCGCATTCCCGCAAACACTTCACTCACGATGGCCTGACGAGCGGTGGCATCGATACGTTTGTCGCGTTCGAGCTTGTGGATGGTGCCGTCTACGAGCCAGCGGCAACCGAGCGTGGTCATGATGGCCGCCGTGTTCCAGGTGGTGGCGCGGATGCCGCGCTCAAGGGCGTGCACCATCGGTGCGGGCGCGGCGATGAAGCCGACGCGCAGGCCCGTCGCAATGCTCTTGGATAGGGCGCTGACATAGACCGTGATTTCGGGTGCCAACGCGGCCAGTGGCGGCGGTGGAGCGTCGGCCAGAAACGCGTAGGCGGCGTCCTCGATGATCAGCAGACCGTGTTTGCGGGCGATGGAGACCAGTCGCTGTCGGCGTGTCAGGCTCAGTACCCAGCCGAGCGGATTGTGCAGTGTCGGCATGGCATAGATGGCGCGCACCTTGCGGCGTGCGCAGACGGTCTCGAGCGCGTTGAGATCAGGTCCGTTGCCCGAGGCCGGGATCGGCAGAAGTTCAAGGCGCAGCGATTGCGCGAGCAATTTGAAGCCGGGGTAGGTGAGCGCATCGACCGCAACCACGTCCCCCGGTTGAAGCAGGCTCATGGCCGTGACAGTGAGGCCGTGCTGCGCGCCATCGACGAACAGCAGGCGAGATGCATCCACCGCGAGGCCGCGCGATTGCAGATGTGTGGCCAGGACGCTTCGATCATGCGGCCTGCCCGCATGGGGCTGGTAGTGAAGCAGCGATTCCAGATCACCCGAGTTCGCCAAGCGGCGCAATGCGGTACGCAGCAATGCGGTCTGACCCGCGACGACGGGGCTGTTGAACGTGAGATCGGCATGATCCGGTGCCTGTGCAGGGTAGTCCACACCGAGGCCGAGCGGCAGCGACAAATCCTTCACGAAGGTGCCGCGCCCGGCTTCGCCACTCACGAGGCCCATGGCCTGCAATTCGGCATAGACGCGCGTGGCGGTGACCAGCGCTATCCCGCGTTGACCGGCAAGCCTGCGATGCGTGGGTAGGCGCGTGCCTGCGGCAAGCCGACCGCTGCGGATTTCTTGCGCGAAGTGGTCTACCAGGACCTTGTAGCGAGCATCTGCCATTGTGTGATGAGTGTATCCATGACAATATTTTGATTGTATTGAATCATGAAATTAACATCCGGAGCAGCCGTGATTTTGAGGCGGGCGATCTTTTTTTGAGGGCATGCAATGGTGTTGGCGGTAGGCAAAAATTCAAGTTCGGATGGTTGGTGGAACGGCCTTTTGGGCGTAGTGATCTTCAGCGGTTCACTGCCCGCGACGCGGCTCGCATTGCGGGATTTCGATCCGATGTTTCTCACCGTGGCGCGTGCCGCGATTGCGGGGCTGCTGGCTCTAGGGCCTGTTCACACAACCCACGGGGTCGCGCAAGCCAGACAGGACCGCTCATGCTAGGCGCATGACGCCGCGCGGGTAGGCACCCGCGCAAGGAATGCAACGCCGCAGGGGCGGCCCTGCCTGGCTTGCCCGAAGGGTTGTGCAGTCTTGGGCGGTCTGCGGCGTTGCAGTCTCTCGCAAGGTACCTACCTTGCTTCGAGCCTGCGCCTTGCATCCCATCCCAAGACTGCACAACGCGATCCCCGTGCGTTGTGTGAACAGGCCCTAGCCATCCTGTTGTGGCGCAGGCAAGCGTGGCCGCAGCGTTCGCAGTGGATTTCGCTCGCGGTGGTGGCAATCGGTGTGGTTGTGGGTTTTCCGCTGCTCACGGCTCTCGCGCTGCAGCACGTGACCTCGGCGCACTCCATCGTGTTCATCGGGCTGTTGCCGCTCTCCACGGCGATTTTCGGAGTGCTGCGTGGCGGCGAGCGGCCACGACCGGCCTTCTGGGTGTTCTCGTTGATCGGCAGCGCGCTGGTGGCGGGCTTCGCACTGCGTGAAGGCGTGAGCGCCGCGCCGCTCGGCGACACCTTCATGCTGCTGGCGATTGCGCTCTGTGGTCTTGGCTACGCCGAAGGAGGGCGTCTTGCGCGCTCACTCGGTGGTTGGCAGGTGATCTCCTGGGCGCTGGTGTTGTCGCTGCCGCTGATGATTGCCGCCGTGTTGTGGTTCTGGCCCGATCATCCGCTCCAGGACGTGAGTGGGCCGGGCTGGCTCGCTCTAGGTTATGTGGCTTTGTTCAGCATGTTTCTGGGTTTTGTGTTCTGGTATCGCGGGCTCGCACAGGGCGGAATAGCAGCGGTGGGGCAATTGCAGTTGCTGCAACCGTTCTTTGGCCTGGCGCTCGCGGCCAGTTTGCTGGATGAGGCCGTGAGTGCGGCGATGCTGGTGGTGACGATTGCGGTCGTGCTGTGCGTGGCGGGCGCAAAGAAATTCGCCTCATGACGGCGTGCATTCGTCATGAGGCGATGGATGTGCACGCAGACGGAATCAGAGGCTCAGCGTCTTCAGATATTCGCGAAAGCTCGATCCCACGTCGGGGTGCTGCAAGGCCAGATCGACGGTGGCTTCGAGAAACCCTTCCTTGCTGCCGCAGTCGTAGCGACGGCCTACATACTGGAACGCGTACACGGTCTCGGACGACATCAGGCGACCGATTGCGTCCGTCAACTGGATTTCGCCACCGGCACCCTTGGGCTGCGTGCGCAGCTCTTCAAAGATGGCGGGCGTCAGCACGTAGCGGCCAGCCACGCCCATGCGCGACGGGGCTGTTTCTGGCGTGGGCTTTTCCACGATTTCATCGATGCGCATCAGCGGGCCACCGGCGGGCTCGCCCTTGACGATGCCGTAGCGCCTGGTTTGTTCGAGCGGGACTTCCTGCACGGCGAGCAATGAGCGGCCCTGCTTGTGAAACGCGGTGGTCATCTGCTTCATCACGCCGGGACCACCGGGTTCACCGCGCATCAAATCATCGGCCAGCAGCACGGCAAACGGGTCGTTGCCAACCAGAGGTTCGGCACAAAGCACGGCGTGGCCCAGTCCCAAGGAGCGCGGCTGGCGCACGAACAGGCAGTTCATGTCGGGCGGGCTGATGCTGCGCACCAGATCGAGCATGGCTTCCTTGCCCGCGTTTTCGAGCTCGTTTTCAAGCTCGTAAGCGGTGTCGAAATGATCTTCGATGGCGCGCTTGCTGCGACCGGTCACGAAGATCATGTCGCGGATACCGGCTTCGTAGGCCTCTTCCACGGCGTACTGGATCAAGGGCTTGTCCACCACCGGCAGCATCTCCTTCGGCGAGGCCTTGGTGGCGGGCAGAAATCGGGTGCCGAGACCAGCGACGGGAAAAACGGCCTTGCGCACGCGCGTGTGATTGCTCATGAGTTCGTCGATTCCAAAAATGACACCAGCGACCGGGCTCAACCCAGACGCGCCAGTTGTTCCTTGATGCGTGCGAGTGTCGCACTCTTCTCGGACACCCGGGCGCGTTCCTGCTCCAGCACGGCGGCTGGCGCCTTGGCGACGAAGGCCTCGTTGCCGAGCTTCTTTTCGGAGCTGGCGATTTCGCCTTCGAGGCGCGTTGCCTCCTTGGACAGGCGGGCCTTTTCGGCGGCCACGTCGACTTCCACGAACATCGCCAGACGCGCATCGCCGACCACCGCGACTGGCGCGTTCTGCGCTTCGGCGGCCCATGCGGATTCGTCTTCGAACACCTTCGCTTCGCTGAGCTTGGCGAGGTTTTGCAGCACGGCGGCGTTGTCGCGCAGGAACTGCGCATCGGCGGCCGAGCCTGCCACGGCAAGCAGCGGCAGGCGCTGTGCGGGCGACACTCCCATCTCGCCGCGCAGCGTGCGGCAGGAATCGACCATCTGCTTGATGCGGCCCACGTAGGCAATCGCCGCCTCGTCGATCTTTGCTGGTTGCGCCTCCGGATAGCGGGCAATCGACACCGACTCGCCCGGCAGGCCCGCAACCGGCGCGACCTTTTGCCAGAGCGCTTCGGTCACGAACGGAATGATCGGATGCGCGAGACGCAGGATGGCTTCGAGCGTGCGGATCAGCGTGCGGCGCGTGGCGCGTTGCTGCGCCTCGTTGCCGTTCTGGATCTGCACCTTGGCGATTTCGAGATACCAGTCGCAGAACTCGTTCCACACGAATTCATAGATCGTGTTCGCGACGTTGTCGAGACGGTACTCGGCAAAGCCCTTGGCGACCTCGGCCTCGACCTTCTGCAATTGCGACGAGATCCAGCGATCAGGCTGGCTGAAGTGCATATAGCCTTCGAATTCGCCACCGGGCTGGCACTGCTCCTTGGTGTGTTCCTGCAGGCCGCAGTCATGGCCCTCGCAGTTCATCAGCACGAAGCGGCTGGCGTTCCAGAGCTTGTTGCAGAAGTTGCGGTAGCCCTCGCAGCGCTTGGAGTCGAAGTTGATCGAGCGGCCAAGCGACGCCAGTGCGGCAAACGTGAAGCGCAGAGCGTCGGCGCCGTAGGCCGGAATGCCGTCCGGAAATTCCTTCTGCGTGTTCTTGCGGACCGTCGGCGCGGTCTCTGGGCGGCGCAGGCCCTGCGTGCGTTTTTCAAGCAGTGGCTCCAGCGTGATGCCGTCGATCAGATCGACCGGGTCCAGCACATTGCCTTCGGACTTGGACATCTTCTTGCCGTGCGCATCGAGCACCAGACCGTGCATGTAGACATGCTTGAACGGCACGCGCCCCGTGAAGTGCGTGCTCATCATGATCATCCGGGCAACCCAGAAGAAGATGATGTCGTAGCCCGTCACCAGCACCGACGAGGGCAGGTACAGGTTGTAGTCCGAGTCGGCGGCTTCGCCTTGCTCGGGCCAGCCCATGGTGCTGAACGGCACGAGTGCCGATGAGTACCAGGTGTCGAGCACGTCGGGGTCGCGCGTGAGCTTCTTTCCAGGTGCCTTGGCCTGCGCTTCGGCCTCGTTGCGCGCGACGATGCAGTTGCCGTTCTCGTCATACCATGCGGGGATCTGATGACCCCACCAGAGCTGGCGCGAGATGCACCAGTCCTGGATGTTGTTCATCCACTGGTTGTAGGTGTTCACCCAGTTCTCGGGCACGAACTGCACCTGACCGCTCGCCACCGCGTCGATGGCCTTGGCGGCGATGGACTTGCCGGTCGGGTCGCCTTCGCCGACCTTGGTCATCGCCACAAACCACTGGTCGGTCAGCATCGGCTCGATCACCTGGCCGGTGCGCGTGCAGATCGGCACCATCAGCTTGTGCTTCTTGATCTCGACCATCAGCCCGGCGGCTTCGAGATCGGCCACGATGGCCTTGCGTGCCACGAAGCGATCCATGCCGCGATATTTCTCGGGCGCGTTTTCGTTGATGGTGGCCGCCAGCGTGAGCACGCCGATCATCGGCAGCCCGTGGCGCTGGCCGACCTGGTAATCGTTGTTGTCGTGCGCGGGCGTGACTTTCACCACGCCGGTGCCGAATTCACGGTCCACGTAGTCGTCGGCGATGATCGGAATCTCGCGGCCCACGAGCGGCAGCGTCACGGTCTTGCCGATCAGATGCTGGTAGCGCTCGTCTTCGGGATGCACCATCACGGCCACGTCGCCGAGCATGGTTTCGGGGCGCGTCGTGGCAACCACCAACTGGCCCGATCCATCCGACAGCGGATAGGCGATATGCCACAGCGAGCCGTCCTTCTGCTCGTTTTCGACTTCCAGATCGGACACCGCCGATTGCAGCTTCGGGTCCCAGTTCACGAGACGTTTGCCGCGGTAGATCAGGCCCTGCTCGAACAGGCGCACAAAGGTCTCGTTCACCACCCTGGAGAGCTTGTCGTCCATGGTGAAGTATTCGCGGCTCCAGTCCACGCTGTCGCCCATGCGGCGCATCTGCGTGGTGATGGTGTTGCCGCTTTTTTCCTTCCACTCCCAGACCTTTTCCGTGAACTTCTCGCGGCCGAGGTCATGGCGGCTCACGCCCTGGTCTTGCAACTGGCGCTCGACCACGATCTGCGTGGCAATGCCTGCGTGGTCGGTGCCCGGCACCCACGCGGTGTTGTAGCCCTTCATGCGGTAGTAGCGCGTGAGGGAATCCATGATCGTCTGGTTGAACGCGTGGCCCATGTGCAGCGTGCCGGTCACGTTGGGGGCGGCAACTGGATGGAGAAGTTGCGGTGCTCGGCGACGGACTCCGCATTCGGCGCGCCGGTGCCACGGTAGCCCGCGTTGCCATAGCCGCGCTTTTCCCACTCGGGACCCCATTGGGCCTCGATGGCTGCGGGTTCGAACGATTTGGAAAGGCTGTCGAGGCCCGGTTGTGAAATTTTGTTGTCGTCGCTCATGGCAATGCAATGAAAAACGGCATCCCGTGGGATGCCGTTGGGGCAATGGTCGGAGGGTTCGTTCCATTTTATTCGTTTCGCGCCTCGGCTCCGCGCTCACCTCATATTGAGCCGCTCGTGCGTGCGGAATCTGCGGGATTCAACTGCCGGGCACGAATTCGGGTCGGTCATTGGTGCCCGGCTTGAGGGATTCCGTGACCTTTCCCGCAGCGCGTTCCTTGCGCCACTGCTGCTTGCGCTCGGTCCATTCCGCCAGACGCGCGTGGGCGGTGCGGCTCTCGCGCGCCATCAGCGCCTCGCCCGCGAGCTGCGCCGACAGTTCGAGCCGGATTCCATTCGGGTCGAAGAAATAGATGCTCTTGAAGATGTGGTGGTCGGTGATGCCGAGCACCTCGATGCCATGCGCCTGAAGCCGCGCCTTCGTGGCTTCGAGATCCGCGACCGTATCCACGCGAAAGGCGATGTGGTTCACCCACGGCGGCGTATTGGGCGAGGGCAGCGGCTTTTCATCGTCGCCGATGTCGAAGAACGCGATGAACGAGCCGTCGTTGAGCCGGAAGAAGAAATGCGTGTACGGGCAGTACTCGCCGGTGGAGGGGACGTAGTCGCTCTGGATGATGTGATAGAGCGGTAGGCCAAGAATGTCTTCATAGAAATGCCGCGTCTCCTCGGCGTCGCGCGCCTTGTAGGCGTAGTGGTGCAACTGCTGGATGGTGGCGGGGGAGGGCAGGTTTGCGCGGGTTGCTGCGGAGGGAATTGCGCTCATGGAAGTCTCCTGAGAGAAAGGAATGTGGTTTTATTATGCGTAATTAATTTACCTAAACGAAATAAGGTAATTGGCAGTGCTTGATCTTGCTTGAGGGTGCATGCGGTGCATTTGTTTCAGATCAGACTTTTCTATCGATTCGCTGGAGATGTTTGTCAGACGATCCAGTGGGGTGTGCTGGCGCAGCTACTACAAAGCGCCGGCCAAGGTGCTCTACACTCGAAGCTAGTTTTCTTGACCGACATCGTGATCGATAGGCAGATTTCTTTATCAGCCCTCGTTTACATCCACCCGATGCCTGCTGCATGAATCTCCTCGCCCAAGCCGTACTGTCCAGAATCCAGGGTGCCAACGAACGCATCAGCACGCTGCGCGTGGTGGCGCTGGATCAACCGGGGATGGATTCATCTGCGCGCCATGTGGTCACGCTGCAGACCACGCATCTCAAGGCGGGGCTGGCCACGCAGGTGGACGAAAGCACGCTCACGCCCATGCCCGTCACGCTCGAGCTGGCGCGGCAGCGGGCGGTGAACTATCTTCAGCAGCGGCTCGCGGCGGGCGAGGTGCTGAAATCAAGGCAGGGTTTCGATGAGGTTGCCACCTTCGAACGTATGGCCGCAGCGCCGGAGCCCACCGCGCAACCCGAATCATCGGCGCAGGCGCGGGCGATTGCCGTGCTGTGCGCGAGGCTCGATGGCAATGCCTGGCGGCGCATGTCTGCCGGGCAGCAAGGGCGGCTGATCTGGCGGCTCGCGGAATATGCCGATCCGGCGCGCGGCGGCGCGGCCCAGCAGTTGCTTCATGCGCAGGTTCCGCGCCTGATTGCGCTGCTTGAAACCGGTGACGATCTGCTCGACTACTGCCTGGCCTACCTCATCGGGCGTCTGCGTGACGGCGGAGCGGCGGTTGCGATGCAGGCGTTGTCGGAGCGCGGGCGCAGCGGCGCGACGCGCGATCTGGCGCGCCAGGCATGGCTCGCGTTGCTCGGTCCCGACGAGCGCATCACCGCGCTCGAATCGACACGGCAGTTACTTGCCGATCAGGGCGGGCAAGCCGCGATGGACGGCCGGTCACGGCGAAAGAATCGAGAGATGTCCGGCGACGCGCTGGCGCTGCTGCACACCGATGAACTCGGTTGTTTTGACGATGCGATGGCGCAAACGGCGCGCGAACTGATGGCGAGCGTCGATCCGGGCGGCGACCTGTGGCCCGCGATCAAGCGCATCTACAAACGCGCGGAGTGGCGGCACGATCACGAAACGCTGGCCGTGCTGCATGCGCGCTTCGACGGGCCGAAAGGCGCGTTCGCGCAGTTTCACCGCGAGACCGTGCTCTACATGCGCCTGCGTGGCTGGCGTCATCTGCGGCGGCTCGCGGCGGTGGAGCACAGCGAGGCTCCGGCGCTGGCCGTGGCGTTGTTGAAACGCATGGACGAGCTGTGCGGCGAGCAGCCCGCAACCCGCGCCGGAGCCTTGCCCGAAATGCACTGGTTGCTGGCCGCACGACTGGTGCTGCCCGAGTGGAGTGGCCTGCTCGCCTCGCATCGCGCGTGGAGTTTTCGTGTCAACGCGCCGTTGAACCTGGAGCAGTTGCCTGCCAACCGTGTGGACGGCCTGGCGCAGATGTGGAACGCGCACCCGCAGCGCTTGCTGCAACTGGTGGGGCAGGTGCGTTCCGAGCTGCTGCTGTGGTCGTTCACGCGCGCACTGAGCGATCAGCGGGATTTTCTGCATACGCAGGACGCTTCGCAGATTGCGCCGCTGCTGCGTCAACGCTATGCGCCCGCCGCCGCGCTCGGGCTCGAGGTGGTGCAAAGGCACATGGCCGACGTGCGCGACATGCAGTCCCTCAGGCCGTGGCTCATGGTGCTGGCGCAATGCGGCGACGGGCCTGCGGCGGACTACCTGAGCGCCTGGCTGTCGCGCGACCGGATCGGTGCCGCCGGTGATGCGGATCTGGTGGCGTCGCTGCTGATTTCGCCAGCGGCTGTGCTTCGCACGCAAGGCGTTGCACTGCTGTCGTTTGCCGATGGCGCGGCGGTCGCGCTGGCCCTGCTGGCCGTGCTGCCCACGATCGACGACGCCAACCCGGCGCTTCCTGAAATCCGCGACAACATCGTTTCGCTGTTGAGCGAGAACGCGCCGCTCGCGAGGTCGGCGGCCAGCGTGCCGCCACTGCCGCTTCAACGCCTGCTCGAGCATTCGCTCACGCCGCTGGTGCAGATCGCCACAGCCTGGCTGCTGGTTCATCCAACCGCATTGCAGACGCTGCCCGCAAGCTCGTTGCGCGCATTGCTCGCAGCCGACGAGCCCGCGCGCGTGGCCTGTGGCATTCGCCTGCTGGGCAGCCTGCCGGACGACTTGCTCTACGAACAAGCCGACGTGCTCGCGGAGTTTGCCGTCTCGCCGCACCGTGAATTGCGCGAGGCCGTCAAGCCAATCATCACGCGCCTGGCGCAGGACTCGCGCTGCAACGCGCGCATCGCCGAGCGCCTGCATGACGTGCTGTTTCGTGCCGAGGAGGGCGAGGGCGCCTACGACGATGCGCTTGCGCTGCTGACCGGGCCGCTGCGCGACGCGGCGCCCGCGCGCGATGCCTCGGGCGCATGGCGGGCGTTGCAGGCGCGTGCAAGCGGAGCGCAGCGTTACGGTGCGTGGGCCTTGCAGTCGCTCGGCGACGAGGCCTACAGCCTGCGCCAGTGGGCCACGCTCGCACGACACGCGGATACCGACGTGCGCGCGCGCAGCCGACGGAGCCTGGACACGCTGCTTGCACCCATCGGGCAGACCACGCCCGCGCAGGCCGAGCAGTTGCTGACGCTGGCCGACGCGCGTTTTGCCGATACGCAGGAATACGCGCGCACATTGTTTGGCGAACGCCTGCCGGCATCGGCACTGTCTCCCGAACTGCTGATTGCCTGGGTGGACCATCCGCAGGTCTGGGTGCAGGCGCTTGGCCGCCAGCGGCTCACGCAGCGCATGACCGCTCCCGAGGCGAGCATGTGCCTCACGCGGCTGTCGCAACACCCGAGTACCAGTGTGCAATTGTTCGTCACCCAGTGGCTTTTGAGCCTGCCCGACGAATCACCGCGCGACCGTGCGGCGCGGCTTCAGGAACTACAGCCTTATTTTCTTGCGGTGCTCAGCCAGGTGCACCGCGCCCGCGCGAGCAAGACGCGGGTGCTCGCGTTTTTGCGCACGCAACTCGACTCACCGGACACGGCGAGCGTGGTGGCCGGCATCTTTGCGCGGCAGGTGGTGAGCGCGAGTCTCGCCGATCAGCCGGACTATGTAGCGGGCCTGCGCGACATCGCCGGGCGCCACCCTGCGCTTGCGCAGAGTTTCATGCAGCCGGTCGCCGTCGAGCACCGCGCAAGCGGCCCGGCAACGTCCGTCATCTGAGGTCAGCCATGGAATTCAAATACCAGTACTACGGTGCGACACAGGTCAGCGACACGGCGGCCTCGCAATCATTTTCGTTTGCGCCCGATCTGCTCAGGCCACCCACGCGCTTTGACGGCATTCTGAGACGCGACGGGCTCGCTTATCTGCAGGTGCGCGAAGGCCTGTCTGCGCTGCACGATGTGGTGGTGAGCGACATGCGCACGCGTGGTCGCGACAAGACCGCTTACCGCCAGTGGCTGGCCGAGCACGAGTCGCAACTGCTCGCCGGTTTCATGGCCGATACGGGCCATATCCGCGAGCGTGCCAAGGAGATCACGGTCGAACTCAGGCGCCTGCGCGAGAGCAAGGCCAAGGTGCTGAGCCCGTTCTATCGGGCGCAGCGCCAATATTTCGATTGGCTCTACCAGAACAACCGCGATCTCTGGTACGTGCTCGATCCCGTGATCACCGTGCATCCCGACCGCCTGCTGTTCGAGGCGTTCAGCCAGGACGAGTCCAGTTACTGCTCGGTCAGCATCCAGCACGCGGCGTTCGAGCATGCGGGCGAAATGATCTGCGGCACGACCAACATCGACTACTCGGCAAGTCTTTACGAAGAATTCCAGAAGATCCGCAACTACAAGGACACGCGGCTGCAACTCGATCCTTCGGGCTTTGACGTGCGCACCGGCGATGATCCGGGTCTGCGCGAGGAAAAGATCGAGCTGCCCGATAGCTGGTTGCGCGGTTTTCTGCAGGTGTCGAGCGCCATGGCACTGCCCGCGACCGTGATCGATCTGCATCCCATGGATGTGTTCAACATCTGCGCGCAACTGCGATCCCAGCGCGAAAAACATGGCCCGCGCGCGATGCGGTTTGAATTGGCGCCCGATGCCGCACCGTGCATCGTGTTCGAGCCGTGGGAGAAGCGCCTTCAGACCAAGCGTTCGCAGTTGCTGGGGCCAGCGTCCACACCGGCGCGGACCATACGCATCTGGGGACGCCGGCGTCTGCTGACGCTGGAGCGGCTGATCTCACAGGCCACGCGCGTGCGTGTGCATTTGCTTGGCACCGGCATGCCGAGCTTCTGGGTGATCGACATGGGGCTCGTGACCGTCACGCTCGGCCTTTCCGGCTGGAGCGCCAATGACTGGGCCGCAAGCGCGCGTTTTCATCTGATGGCACCCCAGGCCGATGTAAAGGATGCGGACATCGATGCGGTCGGTAAGGCCTTGCAATCTTGCTGGCAGGCCAGTGCGCAGGAACTCGCCGCGATGACGGGACTTTCCATCGCGCAGGTCCATGCCTGCATGACGAGCTGGATGAACGCGGGCCGCGCGGTATATGACCTGTCGGCCGAACGCTATGCGTGGCGCGAGCTGCTGCGCGAGCCGCTTAGCGCCGAACAGCGCATGGTGCCCGCATCGCCCGAAGAGGAAGCCGCGCTCAATCTGATCCGTAGCGGTGCGGTGGCGGTGCCGCAGATTGATTTTGCGGACGGTTTTACCCGCGTGACGGGACGGATTTCGCGCGGCAATGGTGACAAGCGCTGGTTTGAAACGCAGTTGGAACTCACTGCCGACGATCACATGACGGATGCGCGCTGTACCTGCAATTTTTTCCAGCAAAACCGCTTGTACCGAGGTCCTTGCCAGCACATCGTGGCGCTGCGGCTGGCTGCCCAGGATGCGCTCGACGCGCATCGCCGCACGATAGTTTCCACATCCCTTGAAAAGCAGGGAGAAATCGCGTGAGTTTTCTGACCAATTGCACTAAACTCCTTTTTGATGGAGCAGATTCAACGCGCAGGCTCTTGCAATCCGGGTGGTGTTTCGCCGCCCATGTGAACTGCCGTTTCATGCATCACGGGCGCCGTTTTCACTGTGCCACCCCAGCCACGGTAGTGCATTTCCTGAGTGGCTTGCTACAAGCGAAGCTGCACTACCGTGGCGGGGTGGCGTCGAGCGAACAGCTCCCGTCCGTGAGCCTTTCAGGCTCTTCGACGAGAAGCGCGCTGCTCCATCCTTTTTTTCTCGTTGTCTTTTCTCTTTCTCCTTTTCTTCTGCTTCACTTCGTTCGCGGGCTGCACCTTCAAACATCGGAGGTGAAGCATGAGCAATCCGCAACCCACTCGCGCGGAAATCTACGAACGCATCGCCCAGTCGAGCAAGCAGGAAGTCATTCTTGACGAGATGCAGCGGCTGGGTTTCTGGCCCAAGGCAGAAGGGCAGCCGCAACTCGCGGCGGAACTGATTCATCGCGAAGGCGAGCTGCAACGCGAACTCAGTGAGCTGAACCAGCAGTTGGGTGTGCGGCGCGACCCCGAGCGCGCGCTGCGCGAGATGCGCAAGCAACGCATGAAGAATGCGCGGGAAAAGCGCGAGACGACCAAACGCGAACAGGCGAAAAAACGCCATGAACGCGCGCTTGCCTGGCATGCGAGGCGCGCATCGCATGTGGGATATCTCGGTCCTGGCGTATCGGCGGCTCTGGTGGACGGGCCGCTCACGCAGCAGGAGCAGGAACAGACGTCGAGACGCACGCGTGATCGGGCGATTCCGGATCTACCGCGTCTGGCTCGCCATGGCCTGCCCGCATTGAGCAGCGCCGCACAACTGGCCGAGTCCATGGGCGTGAGCGTCGCGGAACTGCGGTTTCTGAGCTTTCATCGCGAGGTCGCGCGCACCCATCATTACCACTCGTTCACACTGCCCAAGAAAACCGGTGGCGAGCGCCTGATTTCCGCACCCATGCCGCGCCTGAAACGCGCGCAGTATTGGGTGCTTGATAACGTGTTGAACAAGATTCCGGCGCACGAGGCCGCGCACGGTTTTCTGGCCGGTCGGTCGATCATCAGCAACGCCGCTCCGCACGCGGGGCAGGACGTGGTGATCAATCTCGACGTGAAGGATTTCTTCCCCAGCATTGCGTTTGCCCGCATCAAGGGCGTGTTCCGCCAACTGGGCTATGGCGAGGGTGTCGCCACGGTGCTCGCGCTGCTGTGCAGTGAAAACCGCGCGCAGGCCTGGCAGGTCGATGGCGAGCGCCTGTTCGTTGGCGGCAAGGCGCGCGAGCGGGTGCTGCCGCAGGGCGCGCCGACCAGCCCCATGGTCACCAATCTGCTGTGTCGTCGCATGGACCGGCGCTTGCAGGGGCTGGCCCGACAACTCGGTTTTGTCTACACCCGCTATGCCGACGATCTCACGTTCTCCGCTTCGGGCGAGGCGGCGCGCGACCATGTCGGCAAGCTGCTTGGCCGCGTGCGCTGGATTCTGCGCGACGAGGGCTTCACACCCCATCCCGACAAGGAACGTGTGATGCGCAAGGGGCGGCGTCAGGAGGTCACGGGTCTCGTGGTCAACGGGCCATCGCCCAGCGTATCCAGAAAAACGCGCCGCAGGCTGCGCGCCGCCTTGCATCGGGCGTCCCGATCTGCTGCGGATGCAAGCACCTCCACGCAAGCGCATTGGCAGGGACAGCAGGCCCAGCCTTCGCAGTTGCTGGGCCTCGCACAGTTCGTGCACCAGATCAATGCGCGTCAGGGCAGGCAATTGCTCGCCGATGCCCAGCAACTCATGCGCAGTCCGCTCGACCGGGCCAACGATGCCCTGCTTGCGGCGAGTCGCCAGGACCAGCGGTCGGCGAGTTCATCGTCACCCGCGTCGTTTCGCGCGCTTGCAGCGGCTGGGCGGGCACCGGTTCGCACGAATGGCGAGCCCTGGTGGCAACCGGCGGCGGCATTGGAGCCGGTGCTTGAGCAGACGGATTTGCAACGCCGCGAGGCGCGGCAGCTTGCGCGCCATGGCGCGTCCTCCGCTTCGGGGGCTTCGTCAAACCGGCGCTCTTCGTCCGATTCGCATTTCGGGCGTGGGCCGCAATCGGGTTCCTCGCGGCAGGAAGATCAGGGTAATGCGAGCGGGCGGTTTAGCTTCGACGATGCTGCCGGGCGCGACGATCAAGGCGCATCGAAGGACAAGCCTGCGGGTCGGTTGGGGACTTACTGGATGCAGATGGTGATCTGCTTCGTGATGGGATCGATTCTGCACAACCGGCTGATCACCATCTTCGCGATGATTGCGGTGATTGTTTTGTATTACATGCGCAGGCAGCGGTGGGATGTGTTCATGGGGGTGTTGGTGGGGCTGTGATGTTGGGGTATTTGGTGAAGGGGATGGGGTGAGGGACGCGTGTTTTCACACTGCGTTTTCGCGATTCTGAGGGGAGAGGCCGGGACTGCCCTCGACGGGGCATCTTGCTTCGCTCGTACCGAGGGCATCTCGCGACTTCGCGAGAAGCGGAGTGACTGATTAGAGTGCGGCGATGGCGGCCTGTTTCCAGGCTTCGGCTGCGGCGGGTTCGTCGTTGCGGTGTTCGGCGAGTTCGGCGAGGAAGCGCCATGCGCTGGCGCGCAGTTTGTTGTCGGTGAGCTTGGGGGCGGCCTGGGTGAACAGTTGCTGGGCCTTGCCCAGAGTTCGAGGTGCAGGCAGGCTACGGCCGACAGGTATTGCAGACGCGCGTCCCGGGGATTGGCTTGCTGGGCGCTTTCGATGCGCGCAAGCCAGGTCGCGTCGATGCCGCTCAGGTTGGATTCGAGCACCTGGATCAGCTTGCGGGCCTGAGGGTCGCTCAATGGCTGGCGTTGATGGGGATCGGCCATGAGCTCCCACACGGGCAGCAGCCATTGACGCACCTGCGCCGGGTCGCCTTCGAGTTCCGCGAGTCGGCGGGCGGCGTGGATCGCGAGTTCGGGCATGGCGCGCTCATTGGTGTCGAGCGTCATCCACGCGCGCTGCAATTGCGCGGGGTCGTGGGCGTCGTTGATCAATTCGACCGCGAGGCTACGCACGATGCTTTCGGCGGCGGCGGGTGAGAACGCGCGGTGTTTGCCGAGCAGGCGCGCGGTGTCGAGTGCTTCCTGCGTGAGATGCGCCATGCGCGATGCCTTGAGTTTGGCGCGCAGGGCCAGCGTGCGGCGCGCGGCCCCGGCGGGCAGCGAGGCCATGCGGTCGAGTGCTGCGTTGGCATCGCGTTCGTCGAGCGACCAGCGCGCGGCGCGCATTTGCGCACCATCGCGCAGTTCCTGTTCGGATGTGGACGGATTCGCCGGAATCGAGTCGAGCGCCTGCTGCAGATGCGCTTCGCGCGTGGGACGATCCTGCAGGGCGTGCGAGCTTTCGGCAGCGACGATGTGCGAGAGCGTGCGCAGTTGGAGGCCGTGCGGAACGGGAAGCGTGTGCGACAGATCGCTTTCCTGCGCAATGGCGGATTCGGCGGCTTTGCGTGCGCGCAGGAAGCGGCCCGCGAGCAGTTGCGACATGGCGTCCAGCAGCGAGGCGTGCATGGCGCGTTCCTTTTGCTGCAAACGCCAGCGGCGCGCGCGACTGGGCAGCGCAAGCAGCGTTGCCGTGCCCCGCAGCGCTCCATACAGAATCGCAAAACTACCGAACAGCAGCAGCAAGACCGCATTGAGCGAGAGATCCACCCGGTAGGGCGGCCAGAACAGCGTCACTGTGCCGTGGTTGTTGCCTGCAAACAGGGCAACCGCCACGGCGACACCAAACAGGGCCAGGAGCCAGAGAGCTGCGCGCATGGGTCAGGGCTTTCCGTTCATCGTCGGCTTACTCGTCGTCGTCATCGTCATCATCGGCCCGCCGCAGCGGTGGCGAGTGCCGTGAAGCTCTCGTCCAGACGCGGCAGTTCAAGCCCCTGCATGTTGGACTGCAACTGCGAGATGGTGTCGATGGCGCGCTGCGTGTAGCGCGATTCGGGGTCGAAATATTTGACCAGCGCGGTGCGCGCATTGTTCAGATCGAGACGGGCGGAGTCCATGCGGCGCGAGAGAATGCCAAGGCGCGCGTTCAGTAGCGAGAGCTTGAGGTTCTCGCGCAGAAAATAGGCCTGCTGAGGCGCTATCAGCACCGCGTCGGGCTGGTCGATGCGGCTCACGCGCACCAGTCCGCGCGCCTCGGCGGTGATGGCCTCCCAGGTGTTGCCGAGCATGGTCTTCCAGCGCGGTTCGTCCGGATCGACCGGAGCAGGCGGCTCGGCGGCGGAGCGCGCATGGGCGTTGCGCTGGCGCATGGTGGATGCGGGCACGACGGCATTGAGTAGCGGAATTTCATCGACCTGGCGCGTGAGATCGTCCACGCGGCCCAATAGGCCCGAGGTGTCGGTCACGGCGGATTTTCCGATCAGGTCCAGATCATGCGCGATGGCGCGTTGCACCGGTGCGAGGCGCGGCTGGGCCGCACGTTCGATGCGCTGATCGGCGCTTTTGAGGGCGGCAACGACGGGCTCGATACTGCCGGTGAGCTGCGACTGCTGCAGCGCCAGACGCAGGCCCGATTCGATGTCCACCACCAGATTTTCGTCACGCGAGCGCGAAAGACTCTGCATCAGCTCTTCGAGCTGGGTGCGCTGAAGCGCCACCTCGCCGACGCGGGTTTCAGTGACCGTCAGGCGCGCGGAGGTGTCGCGCGCCACATCGGCGGCCTCGCGGGCCATGGTGCGGGCCTCAATGGCCTGAGCGCCCGAGTCGGCGGTCTGGCGGGCCAGTTGTTCCTGAATATTGGAGAGCTTCTGCCACAGCATGACGCTGCTCACGAGGCCAGCGACGGCCACCAGTCCGATGGCGGTGACAAGCAGGCGAGAGCCATTGCCGTTGTTGCTCGCGCCTGGCACGGGCGTGGCGGCTGGCGCCGCTGCGGCCGGGGCTCTGGCCGACATCGCCGCGCTTTCCGTCGTCTCTTCGTGGATTGTGTGTTGGGGCTCGAGGCTCATATTGTTGATTTTATCGACGCTATCACTTCCTGTAGTGTAGGGCGGCACTCACTTACGTAGCCGAACCCGGCTGCACGGGCGGTATCGGCGATGCGTGGATGGGTGACCAGCGCGCGGGCCTTGTCCCAGCATGTTTGCGGCAATTCGCGCGCGAGATTCTCGATGGCCTCGGAACTGCTGAAAAACCACAGTGTGCCGTCCGAGGCCGCACACCGCGCAAGGTCTTTGTCCTCTGGAGCGAGCGAGGTGCCGCGGCGCTCGTAGGCGGCAACGAATTCCACCTCCCCGCCAGCGCCGGTGATTTGCGCGGCCAGCCAGTCGCGTCCGTTGCCGCCCCTGGTCTCGCGGGCATTGGCGCCGCGCACGATGAGCACGCGCTTGCCCGCCCCGATCTGTGGGCCGACGGCGAGCCAGAGGCTTTCCGAATCGAACTGCCCGGAATCCTGCGCCGGGCCGTCGATCCGACTCGCGGGCACGCCCGCCTGTTCCAGTGCGCGCGCCGTGCCCGGGCCGGGAGACCAGAAACGCGGCAGGCTGCCAGCAACATCACCCGGAGTCAGCGCCGCAGCGTCCGCGAAAAAAGCCGCCGCCGCGTTCCCGCTGACGAACATGAGCGCATGGAATGCATGAAGTCGCGAGCGGGCGTGTGCAAGCGCCGCCTGTAATTGCGGATCGCGCACGGCGGCGATGCGAAGCAGGGGCAGGGCGGCGGCATCGATGTGCTGCGCGCGCAGTTGCTCTGCCCACCGCTCGGCTTCGGGCGAGGGGCGGGTGATCAGAACGCGTGTCATTGCGCGCTCAGGACGCGGTGCTGACTCTTGCGCCCGCCGCCTTGAGTTTGGCGGCAACGGCAACCCCGAGCGCATCGGCCGATGCCAGATCGCTCACGCCATCCGATTCAGCCGTGGCGCGGATCAGCGAGGTCTTGCCTTCCACATCGCCCCAGGCCGCGTCGATGCGCAGCGTGTTACCCGACCAGCGGCCATGCGCTGCCAGTGGCACCGAGCAACTGCCGCCCATGGCGCGGCTCACCGCGCGCTCGGCCGTCACGGTCAACCAGGTGGGTGTGTGCGCCAGCGGCGCGAGCGCCTGCTTGAGATCGTCGCGCCCGGCGCGAATCTCGATGCCGAGCGCGCCCTGACCGGCGGAGGGCAACATTTCCCCGGGCTCGAACGCGTGGCGTATGCGGTCCTCAAGCCCCAGGCGTTTCAGTCCCGCTGCGGCAAGCACGATGGCCGCGTACTGGCCCTCATCGAGCTTGCGCAGCCGTGTGTCGAGGTTGCCGCGCAGCGGCTCGATCTTGAGATCGGGGCGCAGTGCCTGCAACAGCACCTGGCGGCGCAGGCTCGACGTGCCGACCACCGCGCCCTGCGGCAGATCGGCCAGCGTGGCGTGGTGTGGCGAGACAAAGGCATCGCGCGGGTCTTCGCGTTCCATCACGCAGGCCAGCTCGAAACCGGCGGGCAGCTCCATCGGAACGTCCTTGAGCGAATGCACGGCGAGATCGGCGCGGCCTTCTTCGAGGGCCAGTTCAAGCTCTTTCACGAACAGCCCCTTGCCACCAACCTTGGCGAGCGTGCGGTCCAGAATCTGGTCGCCCTTGGTGGTCATGCCCAGCAGCTCGATGCTGTACCCGGCATTGCGCAGCAGGGCCTGGACATGCTCGGCCTGCCACATGGCAAGGCGACTTTCGCGTGTGGCGATCACAAAGGGAGAGGACTGCGTGGGAACTATTTTCATGGCGATGACGTATTCGATCGTGTGCGCCCTGAACGGGCGCTCGGGGATGCTAGCATGTTGCGTTGCAGCAGTTTCCTACAGTACCAGTAGATTCTGGTGCGGTTGATTTGATCAGGCGTGTCATGGCGCGATACAGATGCCGCCCTCATCGTCCCAAAGTTCAGGAGTGACCTTCCGCATGTCCGCATCCGCTCGCAAATCCGATGCCTCCGCCAATGCTCCCGCCGTGCGCAAGACCGACAAGGATCTGCCGCTGATTCAGGACATTCGCCTGCTTGGGCGCATTCTGGGCGATGTGATCCGCGAGCAGGAAGGTGTGGCCGCATACGACCTCGTCGAGCAGATCCGCAAGCTCTCGGTCGCGTTTCGCCGCGACGCGGATCAGGAGGCGGACAGGGCGCTCAAGAAGCTGCTCAAGGGGCTGACGGGCGACCAGACGGTGAGCGTGATCCGCGCGTTCACCTATTTCAGCCATCTGGCCAACCTGGCCGAAGACCGCCACCACATCCGTCGCCGCGAGATTCACGAGCGCGCGGGCAGCGCGCAGGAAGGCAGCATCGAAGTGGCGCTCGCGCGACTGCGCTGGGCCGGGATTGCACCGCGCGCCGTCGCGCAGTCGCTTGCCAGGAGCTACGTATCTCCGGTGCTCACCGCGCATCCGACCGAGGTGCAGCGCAAGAGCATTCTGGATTCCGAGCGCGAGATCGCCGATCTGCTCACCGAGCGCGAAGAGATCGCCCTGCGCGCGCAGCTCTACAACAGCGCGAAGGACCCGATCACGCCGCGCGAACTGGCTGCCAACGAGGCGCAACTGCGCGCGCGCGTCGCCCAACTCTGGCAGACGCGGCTGCTGCGCTACTCCAAGCTCACGGTGGCCGACGAGATCGAGAACGCGCTGTCCTACTACGAATACACCTTTCTTCGCGAGATTCCGCGCATCTATGCGGAGCTGGAGCGCGAGCTGGGCCATCAGCACGTGGCCAGCTTTCTGCGCATGGGCCAGTGGATCGGCGGCGACCGCGACGGCAATCCGAACGTCAGCGCCGCGACGCTTGCGCTGGCGCTCAAGCGGCAGTCCGAGGTGGCGCTGCGGCACTATCTGACGGAGGTGCACAACCTCGGGCGCGAGCTGTCGCTGTCTTCCAACCTGGTGCACATTCCGCTGCCGATGCTGGCGCTGGCCGACCGCTCTCCCGACACCAGCGAACACCGCGCCGACGAGCCCTATCGCCGTGCGCTCACGGGCATTTATGCGCGTCTGGCGGCAACGCTCAAGTCGCTTGCCGGCGGCGAAGCGGCGCGCCACGCGGTAGCGCCCCAGAACCCGTATCTGAACGCCGAAGAGTTTCTCGCCGACCTGCGCGTGATCGAATCATCGCTGCTGTCGCACAAGGCGTCGGCCATGGCGCAACAACGCCTGCGCCCGCTGATCCGCGCGGTGGAAGTTTTCGGTTTTCACCTCGCGACGGTCGATCTGCGCCAAAGCTCCGACCAGCATGAGCGCGTCGTCGCCGAGCTGCTGGCGACGGCGCGCATCGCACCTGACTACTGTGCGCTGAGCGAACCCGAGCGCCGCACGCTGTTGATGCAGTTGCTGTCGGATGCGCGCTCGCTGCGTGTCATGGGGGCGACGTACTCCGACCACACGGCCGACGAGATCGCTATCTTCGAGGCGGCACTCGCGATGCGCAAGCGCTACGGCAACGATGCGATCCGCCACTACATCATCAGCCACACCGAGACCGTGAGCGACATGCTCGAGGTGCTGCTGCTGCAAAAGGAAGTCGGGCTGATGCAGGGCACGCTCGATCAGGGCGGGCGCGCCGATCTCATCGTCGTGCCGCTGTTCGAGACCATCGAAGACCTGCGCAATGCCGCGCCCATCATGCGCGAGCTGTATGCGCTGCCGGGCTATGCCGCGCTGGTGCGCGCGAGTGGCGCCGAGCAGGACATCATGCTCGGCTACAGCGACAGCAACAAGGATGGCGGCATCTTCACCAGCAGTTGGGAGCTGTATCGCGCCGAGATCGCGCTGGTCGCCTTGTTCGACGTACTCAACGCGGCCCGGCACGGCGCGCAAATCCAGTTGCGCATGTTCCATGGCCGTGGCGGCACCGTGGGCCGCGGCGGTGGCCCCAGCTATCAGGCGATTCTGGCGCAGCCGCCGGGCACCGTGCGTGGACAGATACGTCTGACCGAGCAGGGCGAGGTGATTGCCTCCAAATACGCCAATCCCGAGATCGGCCGACGCAATCTGGAAACCCTGGTTGCCGCGACGCTTGAGGCCACCTTGCTGCAGCCCACGAAGCCGGCCACCCGAATATTTCTGGATACCGCCGAACAGCTCTCGCGGGCCAGCATGGGAGCCTACCGCGCGCTGGTGTTCGACACACCGGGCTTTACCGACTATTTCTTCAGCGCCACACCGATTCGCGAAATCGCCGAAATGAACATCGGCTCGCGTCCCGCATCGCGCAAGGCAACGCAGAAGATCGAGGATTTGCGCGCGATTCCCTGGGGTTTCAGTTGGGGCAGTGCCGCCTGACGCTTCCAGGCTGGTACGGGTTCGGCGCCGCCGTCGACGCGTTCATCAAGGCCCCTGGCAAGGATCCCAAGGCGCAGCTCGCGCTGTTGCAGAAGATGTACCGCCAGTGGCCGTTTTTTCGCACGCTGCTCTCCAACATGGACATGGTGCTCGCCAAGAGCGACATGGCGCTGGCGTCCCGCTACAGCGAACTTGTGGGCGATGCGCGGCTGCGCAAGAAGGTGTTCGGTGCCATCGAGGCCGAATGGCAGCGCACCTCCGACGCGCTGGTACGCATCACCGGTGACAGGCAGCGGCTTGCGCACAACTCGGCGCTTGCGCGTTCGATCCGCCACCGCTTTCCCTACATCGATCCGCTGCATCACCTACAGGTCGAGTTGATCCGGCGCTGGCGTCTGGGGCAGGGCGATGACCGCGTGAAGACGGGTATCCAGATTTCCATTAACGGTATTGCCGCCGCGCTGCGCAACACCGGCTGATTGCGTGCATCATCCGCGACTGTTTTTTCGAGTGGCTGGAACCGATAGATCATGCAGTTGCGGGGACGTGATTTGGCGCTGAGCGGCTGGCTGCATCGCCTGCGCGTGTACGAGGCATCGCTCCAGGCGGTGCCCGTGGCGCTGGCGCTTGGCGGCGCGATGTGGTGGTGCTGGAGCAGCGGTCACATGCCATGGCTGGTGCCGCTGTTTCTCGGCGTGATCGCCAGTGCGCTCGCCGAGACCGACGACAACTGGCGCGGTCGTCTGCGCACGCTGGTGATCACACTGTGCGGCTTCGCGCTGGTGTCCTTCAGCATCGAGGCCGTGGTTCAGTCGCCCCTGCTTTTTGCGCTCGCGCTGTGTGGTTTCACGTTAGCGCTCACCATGCTCGGCGCGGTGGGCGAGGGCTACCGTGCGGTGTCCACAGCGTCGGTGATTCTGGCGCTGTATACGGCGATGAGCGTGGGCGCGACCCGACAACCGCCTTCGCAGTCGCAACCCGAGGCGCATCTTGTCCCGGTGCTTTTGCTCACCGGCGCTGCCTGGTACGGCCTGCTGTCGGTGCTCTGGAAGATGGCGTTTGCGCTGCGGCCGCTGCGCATCGGGCTTGCGCAACTTTATGCCGAACTCAGCGGCTATCTCCAGCTCAAGGCCAGCCTGTTCGAGCCGGTGCGCGGCGTGGATGTGCAGCAGCGGCGCATCGGACTTGCACAGGCCAATGGCCGCGTCGTGGCCGTGCTCAACGTGATGAAGGAGCGATTGCTGAGCCGCATGCAGGCGGGCCGCGCGCCGCAGGGCGAGCTGCTGCGTTGCCTGAACCTGTACTTTCTCGCGCAGGACATTCACGAGCGAGCCAGCTCATCGCACTATCTCTACAACGACTGGGCCGATGAACTGTTTCACAGCGACGTGCTGTACCGCTGCCAGCGCGTGCTTGCGCTACAGGGCGTGACCTGCGCGCGCCTCGCCGAGGCGCTGCGTGCGCACGAGGCGTTCACGCGCGGCGTGGAAGTGGCGCAGGCCATTGCTGATCTCGACGCAGCAATCACGTATCTGGAGCAGCAGAATCGAGCGCACTGGCTGCGCCCGCTGCATTCCCTGCGGGCGTTGTCGCGCAATCTCACGACGCTGGATGCGCAGCTCACGCTGGCCACCGGCCCGCTTGATACGGCCTGGCTTGGCGACGTGACGCTGTTCGACGCCTCGGCCCGCACGCTGGGCGATGCCTGGTCGCGCATCACTCGCCAGTTCCATTGGCGATCACCACTGCTGCGCCATGCGGTGCGGCTGTCGGCGGCGCTCGCGGCGGGCTGTCTGGCGATGCAGATGACCGATCCGGAGCATGGTCACTGGATCCTGCTGACCACGCTCTTCGTTTGCCAGGCAACGTATGGCGCGACCATCACCCGCGTCTTCGAGCGCATCATCGGAACGGTGCTCGGCCTGCTCGTCGGCTGGGCCTTGCTCAAGCTGTTTCCGGGGCTCGCGACGCAGGCGCTGATCGCCGTAGGTGCCGGCGTGGTGTTCTTCATCACGCGCAATCAACGCTATGTGATCGGCACCGCCGCCATCACGCTGATGGTGCTGATGTGCTTCAACCAGACCACCGGCGCGGCCTACGAGCTGATTGCACCGCGCCTGATCGATACGCTGGTGGGCAGCGTGATTTCCGCCGTCGCCATGCTGCTGGTACTACCCGACTGGCAGGGCCGTCGCCTGAACGTCGCTGCCGCCAACGCCGTGGCGGCGAATGCGGCCTATCTGCGCGAGATTCTTTCGCAGTACGCGCAGGGCAAGGACGACGATCTGGACTACCGCGTCGCGCGCCGCAACGCGCACGACGCCGATGCCGCGCTGTCGAATTCGTTCAATCAGCTCATGCAGGAGCCCTACTGGGCGCGTCGCAATGTGCGGTGGGGGCAGCGCGTGCTGGTGCGCTCGCACAGCTTGCTCAACTATGTCTCGGCACTTGGCGCGCATCGCGGCAAGCTCGGCGGCGCGGCGCAGGATGCGGTATTGCTCTCATCGGGCGAGCTGGCGGTGAACGCATTCAACACCATCGCGTCAGCGCTGCGCGCGCATGGAATGTTCGAGACCGCGCTGGCCGACGATGCAGGCTGCGAGGCGGTGATCAGCACGCTCGAAGACCATGCCGAATCGGCCCCGGGGCTGCTGCGCGTGCAGCTCAACCAGCTCGCGCTGATCTGCCGCCAGATAGCGCCGCTGCGGCAGGTGACGGCAGAGCTTGCGCTTGCGAGTGACGGTGCAAAATAAGCGGACTTGAGACACAAAAAAGCGCCTCTCCTGGAGGCGCGTCGAACCGGGTAGAGCGGACTCGTCAGTCAATCAATCAGTCAGTCTCGCCCATCATCGATTGCAGATAGTTCTGCACGCCGACCTTGTCCACCAGATCGATCTGGGTTTCGAGGAAGTCGATGTGCTCTTCCGTATCCTCCAGAATTTCCTGAAGCAGATCGCGCGAAACGTAGTCGCGCACGGCTTCGCAGTGGGCGATGCCGTCCTTGATCGTGGCCTGCGCGCCGCGCTCGCTGCGCAGGTCGCATTCGAGGATTTCCGGCACGTCCTCGCCGACCTGCAGCTTGGCAAGATCCTGCAGATTGGGCAGGCCGTCGAGCATGAAAATGCGGTCCATGATCTTGTCCGCGTGCTTCATTTCGCCAATCGACTCGTCATATTCCTTCTTGGCCAACTTGTCGAAGCCCCAGTGCTTGAGCATGCGGTAGTGCAGGAAGTACTGGTTGATGGCCGTAAGCTCGTTCTTCAGTTGCGCTTGCAGGTGCGCAATCACTTGTGGGTCGCCTTGCATGGGGTACTCCTGTTGTTCAATGCGCGCATTGTCACGAACGAATCTTGCCGATGCAAGACAATGCCCATTCGCGCGCGGTATGGCTGCGTGTGATGTTGAGTTGCGTTCGCAAATGATTTCGCAACTCACAAAATTTCATGACATTCCAGCCAGTGCGTGAATGCGTCTCCCCGTATGCTTGAAAATTCCATGGATGGGCTGCAACTGATGGATCGGCTGGCCTTGCAGCCGTTGCCCGGAGGCCAGCGCAAGCCTTCAGGTTAATAGTTTTCGTAAATCGAAGTCATCAAGTCAATTCATTGGATTAATCAAGTGCTTGAGCCTAAACTCGAGTCTGTTCTTAGCCAATCAATCAATCAATCAATAATCACTCAACCAACCAACCGAAAAGGAAACAGCAATGTCCGTGATCAACACCACCATCAAGCCTTTCAAGGCCAGCGCATTCAAGAACGGCAAGTTCATCGACATCACCGAAAAGGACGTTCTGGGCAAGTGGGCCGTGTTCTTCTTCTACCCCGCTGACTTCACATTCGTGTGCCCGACAGAGCTGGGTGACGTGGCCGACCACTATGCTGAGTTGCAGAAGCTGGGCGTGGAAGTGTTCTCGGTGTCCACCGACACCCATTTCGTGCACAAGGCATGGCACGACGCATCCGACACCATCGCCAAGATCCAGTACACCATGATTGGTGACCCGACCTGGGAAATCTCCAACAACTTCGAAGTGCTGCGCGCCGACCAGGGTCTGGCCAATCGCGGTACGTTCATCATCGACCCACAGGGCGTGATCCAGTCCGTCGAAATCACTGCCGAAGGCATTGGCCGCAATGCAGAAGAAATGATGCGCAAGATCAAGGCTGCACAGTACGTGGCTTCGCATCCTGGTGAAGTTTGCCCAGCCAAGTGGGAAGAGGGCGCCAAGACTCTGGCTCCTTCGCTCGATCTGGTCGGCAAGATCTGATCCGGTAGCCAGCCGCCACACTCAACACAGTTGAAACGTTGAAGACGCCCGGGTGCCTGGCGCCCGGGCTTTTTTTATTCAAAACCAGGGCCTGTTCACACAACGCACAGGGTCGCGCGAGCCCGAAGGGTTGCGCAGTCTTGGGCGGTCTGCGGCGTTGCAGTCTCTCGCAAGGTACCTACCTTGCTTCGAGCCTGCGCCTTGCATCCCATCCCAAGATTGCACAACGCGATCCCCGTGCGTTGTGTGAACAGGCCCAGACTTTCAGAGGAATCTCCATGCTCGACACCACACTTCAAACCCAATTGAAAGCCTATCTGGAGCGCCTGCAGCGTCCGGTGGAACTGGTGGCCACGCTCGACGATGGAGCCACCTCCAAGGAAGTGCGCGAACTCCTTGGCGAGATCAAGGCGCTTTCTGACAAGATCACCGTGGTCGAGAAGAACGACGCCGATGTGCGCAAGCCTTCTTTCCTGATCACCAACCCGGGCGTGGACACGGGCGTGCGTTTCGCCGGTGTGCCGCTGGGTCATGAATTCACGTCGCTGGTGCTGGCGCTGCTTCAGGTGGGTGGCCATCCCTCGAAGGAAGCGGCCGATCTGCTCGAACAGGTGAAGAACCTCAGCGGCGAGTACCACTTCGAGACGTACTACTCGCTGTCATGCCATAACTGCCCAGACGTCGTGCAGGCGCTCAACCTGATGAGCGTGCTGAACCCACGCATCACCCACACCGCGATCGATGGCTCCGTGTTCCAGAATGAAATCAAGGAACGCGAAATCATGGGCGTGCCCACCGTGTTCCTGAATGGCAAGAACTTCGGTCAGGGCCGCATGGAACTCGCCGAGATCGTCGCCAAGATCGACAGCGGCGCCCAAGCCCGCGTGGCCGCGAAGATCGACGCGATGGAGCCTTTTGAAGTGCTCGTCGTCGGCGGTGGCCCCGCCGGTGCGGCCGCTGCCGTGTATGCAGCGCGCAAGGGCATCCGCACAGGCGTTGCGGCCGAGCGTTTTGGCGGCCAGGTGCTCGACACCGTGGACATCGAGAACTTCATCTCGGTCAGCAAGACCGAAGGTCCGAAGTTCGCCATCGCACTGGAGCAACACGTCGGCGACTACGACGTCCAGGTCATGAACTTGCAGCGCGCCAAGGCCTTGAAGCCTGCGCCGACCGAAGGCGGTCTGGTCGAGGTGGAACTGGAAAACGGCGCAAAGCTCAAGAGCAAGACCGTGATCCTCTCGACCGGTGCGCGCTGGAGAAACATGAACGTTCCCGGCGAAGAACAATATCGCACCAAGGGCGTCACCTATTGCCCGCACTGCGACGGCCCGCTCTTCAAGGGCAAGCGCGTTGCGGTGATTGGTGGCGGCAACTCCGGTATCGAGGCCGCCATCGACCTGGCCGGTATCGTTGCCCACGTGACGGTGCTGGAATTCGCCCCTGAACTCAAGGCCGACGCCGTGCTGCAGAAGAAACTCGCGAGCCTGCCGAACGTGGACGTGATCCTCAACGCACAGACCACCGAAGTGAACGGCGATGGCTCCAAGGTCAACGGCATCACGTACAAGAACCGCACCAACGACGAGATCCGCACGATCGAACTCGAAGGCATCTTCGTGCAGATCGGCCTGCTGCCCAACACCGACTGGCTCAAGGGCACGGTCGACCTCACCAAGTTCGGCGAAATCGTCATCGACGCCAAGGGCGCCACCAACGTGCCCGGCGTGTTCGGTGCGGGAGATTGCACCAACGTGCCGTACAAACAAATCATCATCGCCGCCGGCACAGGCGCCACGGCTGCGCTGTCAGCGTTTGATCATTTGATTCGGCATTGATGGGGCGAGTGCGGCCAGCCTTGTGGACTCTCGTACAGAGCTTCCTAGCTGTCTCGATTGCCGGCAGCGTACGGTGCACCGGGATTCACATCCAGCACCATGCGTTCGGGCGCGACCAGTGAGTCTTCGTGCTGGCAGCGCCATCTGCTGCCTTCCGTGATGCCGGCAAGGGTGTGGCCGTCTTCGACGACGTCGCCGTTCTGGATCAGGTAGACGGCGGAGTTGAACAGCATGCGCGACATGGCGGTAGGGTCGAGTTCCCAGAAATGGCATTGCATGTCGGGCACGCCGAAAACGCTTAGTCCAAGGCTGTCCATCAACATATCGCCGTTCTCGTTACTGATGCTGAAAAAGCGCAGATTGAACAGGCCGTAGTAGACATAGCCATCCGCATGGTTTTGCAGATAGGTTTCGGGGTTGAGCAGGCAGCGCGCAGGAGTCTGGGAGATCGCCTTCACATCACTGCATTCGATGACAACATGCATGATGGCCTGGAGGATTTCGAGCCGGTCTTCGATCTGGAGACCGCGGCCCATGAGTTCGGTGACCATCACGGAATGCTGGCATTGAGCCAGCGCGGCATCCTTGTCGGGCCAGTCCCAGGTCTGCTGTGCGGCCTCGGCGTAGTGAGCTGGGTCGAGCGGCTTGTCTGCCTGCATGATGGCGATCTGGCTGGGTACGCCTTTTTTGTCCGCGTAATTCACGCAGTAGTCGTTCAACGCGAGCAGAATCGTCGCACCGTCCGAGACTATAGCCACGTCACCAAGCCGTTCGGCGAGTGCCGCGCGCAGCGTTTCTCCGTCGAGTTCAGGAGGCCGCGTGTACAGCGCCTCGAAGTTCCACATGTCGGGTTGCTGGCGATGGCTGAAAGCAGTTTGCGCGTCGTTCATGGTATGAGTTCAGTGTCCCAAATGCTGCGGCAGCACTTCCTGCAGGATCGTCGTTGCGATCTCTTCGATCGATTTGGTGGTGCTGGACAGCCAGCCGATGCCTGAGCGGCGCATCATGGATTCGGCTTCGGCCACCTCGTAGCGGCAGTTCTGCAGGCTGGCGTATTTGGAGTCGGGGCGGCGCTCGTTGCGGATGCTGGACAGGCGCTGGGGGTCGATCGTCAGGCCGAACAGTTTCTTGCGATAGGGCTCCAGCGCGGGCGGTAGTTGCTTGCGTTCGAAATCTTCGGGGATCAGCGGGTAGTTGGCTACCTTGAGGCCGAACTGCATCGCCAGATAGAGGCTGGTCGGGGTCTTGCCGCTGCGGCTGACGCCGACGAGGATCACGTCGGCGCCGGTCAGGTCGTTGTGGGTCTGGCCGTCGTCGTGGGCGAGCGTGTAGTTGATCGCCTCCATGCGCTCAAGGTATTCCTTGCTCTCGCTGATGTCGGCAAAACGGCCCACGCGGTGCAGAGAGGTCTGGCCGAGTTCGATCTCCAGCGGACGCACGAAGGTGCCGAACATGTCGAATACCTTGCCCTTGCATTGGGTCTCGATCACATCCAGCATTTCCTGATTGACGAGCGTGGTGAAGACGATGGGCTTCTTGTTTTCCACTTCGGCAACGTGATTCACCTGACGGACCGCCTGGTGGCATTTGTCAATTGAATCGACGAACGGAATGCGGATCAGGCGGGGCTTGGTCTCGAACTGGGCCATGATGGCCGTGCCGAAAGTCTCGGCGGTGATGCCGGTGCCGTCGGAGATCACGAAAATCGTATGGGTGTGCATTGCACGCTGGGCAGAGCTCATATTTCAGTATTCTTGAAAACGCCGGAATGAAAACCTGTTCGCATTGTCGGGCCGGGAAACCGCTTTCCGCGCGTCCGTCGACGGAGCCCTACAATGCCCCATTATTCCCAATTTCCTTCCCATGTTGTTTCTTGGCGCTTCACAACCAGAACATCAAAGCACTTCGCCTGGCGATGTGGGAAACGGCTTCGCGCGCTCAATTCCGGCCATTGAGCCGACGAGTGCTGCGGGCCTGCACCGGTTTTTAAACTCTGGAGCTTCCCCATGTCTGCACTCTATGAAACGACCGCCCTGGTCGTTCCGTTTGAGAACCTGAGAATGACCGACGTCGAGGTCGTAGGCGGCAAGAACGCCTCGCTCGGCGAGATGATCTCCCAACTGCCCGACGGCGTGCGCGTGCCTACAGGTTTCGCCACGACCGCCCACGCATTCCGCGAATTCCTGCAGCACGAAGGTCTGGCCGACCGCATCAGCCAGAAGCTCGCGACGCTCGACGTGGACGACGTGCGTGCCCTGGCCGCAGCCGGTGCCGAGATTCGCGGCTGGATGGAAAGCCAGCCGTTTCCAGCCGATCTTGAAAAGGCGGTTCGCGATGCGTTTGCGACGCTCGCTGGAGGCAACGTGCAGGCGAGCTTTGCGGTGCGTTCCTCAGCCACTGCCGAAGATCTTCCGGACGCCTCGTTTGCCGGTCAGCAGGAAACCTTTCTGAACGTGGTCGGCATCGAAGACGTGCTGCACAAGATGAAGGAAGTGTTTGCGTCGCTCTACAACGACCGCGCCATTTCGTATCGCGTTCACAAGGGTTTTGCACACGACGTGGTCGCGCTGTCGGCTGGCGTGCAGCGCATGGTGCGCTCGGACACCGGCGCAGCCGGCGTGATGTTCACCATCGACACCGAATCCGGCTTCGAGGAAGTGGTGTTCATCACCTCGAGCTATGGTCTCGGCGAAACGGTGGTGCAGGGCGCGGTCAATCCCGACGAGTTCTATGTGCACAAGCCGATGCTCGAGGCTGGCAACAAGTCGGTCATCCGCCGCAATCTGGGCAGCAAGCTGATCCAGATGGTGTTCGCCTCGGCCGAGGAAAAGGCCGCTTCAGGCAAGCTGGTGAAGACCACCGACGTGGCACCGGAACTGCGCAACCGCTATTCGCTGACCGACGCCGACGTCGAGCAACTCGCCCGATACGCGCTGATCATCGAGAAGCACTACGGTCGTCCGATGGATATCGAATGGGGCAAGGACGGCACCGATGGGCAGCTCTACATCCTGCAGGCGCGTCCCGAGACCGTGAAGAGCCAGTCCAAGGGCCAGGCCGAGCAGCGCTTCAAGCTCAAGGGCACGGGCACGGTGATCGCCGAGGGCCGCGCCATCGGTCAGAAGATCGGCACCGGCCCGGTGCGTCTGGTGAACGACATTGCCGAGATGGACAAGGTGCAGCCCGGCGACGTGCTCGTGACCGACATGACCGATCCCAACTGGGAGCCGGTGATGAAGCGCGCCTCCGCCATCGTCACCAACCGTGGCGGTCGTACCTGCCACGCGGCGATCATCGCGCGTGAACTGGGCATTCCCGCCGTGGTGGGATGCGGCGACGCGACCTCGCTGCTCAAGGAGGGCACGCTCGTCACCGTGAGCTGCGCCGAGGGCGACACCGGCAAGATCTACGATGGCCTGCTCGAAACCGAAGTCACCGAAGTGCAGCGCGGCGTGATGCCCAAGATCAGCACCAAGATCATGATGAACGTGGGCAACCCGCAGCTCGCGTTCGACTTTGCGCAACTGCCCAACGAAGGGGTGGGGCTGGCGCGTCTTGAATTCATCATCAACAACAACATTGGCGTGCATCCCAAGGCCATCCTCGACTACCCGGCCGTCGACGCCGATCTCAAGAAGGCCGTCGAGTCCGTGGCCCGTGGCCATGCCTCGCCGCGCGCGTTCTACGTGGACAAGGTGGCCGAAGGCGTGGCGACGATTGCCGCCGCTTTCTGGCCCAAGCCGGTCATCGTGCGTCTGTCGGATTTCAAGTCCAACGAATACCGCAAGCTGATCGGCGGCAGCCGCTACGAGCCCGAAGAAGAGAACCCGATGCTCGGCTTTCGCGGCGCGCTGCGCTACATCAGCGAGGACTTCGGCGAAGCCTTTGCGATGGAGTGCGAGGCGATCAAGCGCGTTCGCAACGAGATGGGACTGAACAACATCCAGGTGATGGTGCCGTTCGTGCGCACGCTCAAGCAGGCCGACCGTGTGACGCAACTGCTGGCCGAGCACGGCCTCAAGCGCGGCGAGAACGATCTGAAGATCATCATGATGTGCGAGATTCCCTCGAACGCCGTGCTCGCAGACGAGTTTCTGGAATACTTCGACGGCTTCTCCATCGGCTCGAACGACCTCACGCAGCTCACGCTCGGTCTGGACCGCGATTCCGGCCTCGAATTGCTGACCGCAGATTTCGACGAGCGCGATCCGGCCTTGCAGAAGCTGCTGCGCATGGCCATCGAGGCCTGCAAGAAGCAGGGCAAGTACGTGGGCATCTGCGGTCAGGGCCCAGCGATCATCCGGACTTCGCCAAGTGGCTTGCCGATCAGGGCATCTCGTCGATTTCGCTGAATCCCGACAGTGTGGTTTCGACCTGGCAGAACCTCGCAGGCTGAGGCTTTAAGCAAAGGGTTCGTCCACGTGCTGCCCCATTCAGAGAATGACGAGCAGGTGGGGGTTCCCTTTCCACCCGATATGCACGACGCCCGGCACTTGTGGCTCAAGGCCGGGCTTTTGTTCGTCTGGGTGCTGGTCACTTTTGGCGCGGTCTGGTTCGTGCGTGATCTGACGTGGATCATCGGACAGTGGCAATTCGGTTACTGGATGGTCGCCCAAGGGGCAGTCCTGATGTTCATCGCGATCATCTGCGTTTACTGTGCGGCCATGAACCATTTCGAGCGACAGGATCAAGCAGCAGAATCCAGCGCCGCGTCCTCCCATGAGTGACGGCGGCGGCGGCGCGGTCCGCCGCGCGTATTCGAGCCGACTCGCGCGCATTCTGACGCTGTACGTGATCGGCGTCGTCGGCTTCATCGCGAGCCTGGCCTGGGCCGAACAGCAAGGCTTGTCGCGACACTGGATCGGCCCGATTTTTCTGTTCCTGACCGTGATGGCCTATGCCGGCATCGGCGTGTATGGCCGCACGACCGATCCCGAGGAATATTACGTTGCAGGGCGGCGCATTCCGCCGTTCTACAACGGCATGGCCGCTGCGGCGGACTGGATGAGCGCGGCGTCGTTCATCAGCCTGTCCGGCGCGCTCTATCTGCAGGGGTTTGCGGGCCTGCCGGGGCAGACGGGCGGGCTGGCCTATCTGCTCGGCTGGACGGGCGGCTTCTGCCTGGTCGGCATCCTGATCGCGCCGCATCTGCGAGCGATGAACCTCTACACGATTCCCGATTTCTTCCAGGTGCGCTTTGGTGGCCGCTGGCCGCGCGTGATTGCCGCACTCGCCGCGGTGATCTGCTCGTTCACCTATGTGGTGGCGCAGATCTACGGCGTGGGACTGATTGCCTCGCGACTGACCGGCGTGCAGTTCGAGATCGGCATCATGCTCGGGCTGGGCGGGGTGCTGCTGTGCTCGTTTCTGGGTGGCATGCGCGCCATCACCTGGACGCAGGTGGCGCAATACGTGGTCATTCTGCTGGCGTTTCTGATTCCTGTGTCCTGGCTCGCGTACAAGCAGTTGGGCAATCCCGTGGCGATGATGGAATATGGCTCGCAGATCAACAAGATCGCCGAGCTTGAGGACGCGTTGCTCGCCTCGCCTGCGGAGATGGAAGTGCAGCGCGCCTACCTGCGCCGCGCGCGCGAGTACGAAGCGCGGCTGACCGACGTGGATGCGGCGCTGGAGCGCGAACGCGCCGCTGCACGTGAACGCATTCAGCAACTGCGCGCGCAGAACGCCGATGTCGGGCTGATCGTGGCCGCGAGCCGCGAACTCGTGAAGATGCCGCGCGATGCCGCGAATGCGCGTGAACTGTGGACACGCGAGATGCGCGAGAACTACGAGCGCGCGCGGCCGCTTGGCGGTCTGCCGCGGCACAGCCAGGCATTTGCGGGGGATCCCGAGGGCAGCTCCGAGGAGCGCGACGCATTCCGCAATTCGCGCCGCAATTTTCTTGCGTTGATGTTTTGCCTGATGGTCGGCACCGCCGGGCTGCCGCATTTGCTCACGCGCTACTACACGGTGCCCAGCGTGGCCGCCGCGCGTTCTTCGGTGGCCTGGTCGCTGTTCTTCATTGCGCTCTTGTACCTGAGCGCGCCCGCGCTGGCGGTACTCATCAAGCACGAGGTCATGAACAATCTCGTGGGCAGCAGCTTTGATGCACTTCCGAGCTGGATGGCGCAATGGTCGCGCCTCGATAGTGCCTTGCTGTCCGTGGAAGACATGAACGGCGACGGCATTCTGCAGTTTGGCGAAATGCGCTTTGGTGCCGACCTGATCATGCTGGCCACGCCCGAAATCGCCGGACTGCCCTACGTGATTTCCGGCCTTGTGGCAGCGGGCGGTCTGGCGGCTGCGCTGTCGACCGCCGACGGGCTGCTGCTCACCATCAGCAATGCGCTGGTGCGCGATCTTTATTTCCGTGAGACCCGTCGCCGTGCGTCGCCCGAGCAGCGCGTGATTCTCACCAAGTTCGCACTGCTGACCGTGGCCTTGTCTGCGGCATTCGTGGCAGCGCTCAAGCCGTCGGAAATCCTGCCGATGGTGTCGGCTTCGTTCTCGATTGCAGCGTCGGCTTTCGTTCCGGCCATGGTGCTGGGCATCTTCTGGCGCGGCACCACGCGCGAAGGAGCCGTGGCAGGCATGCTGTGCGGGCTGCTGCTCACCATGTACTACCTGTTGTCGCAAGTGGAGGTGGTGCGCGCTGTCGTTCCCGCACCACTCTTGGTGGATGGTTTGTGGTTCGGCATTCAGCCGATTTCTGCCGGTGTTTTCGGCGTTCCGTTCGGCCTTCTGGTGACCTGCCTTGTGAGCCTGTGGACGCGTGCGCGCAGTGATTAAAAAAAGCTACCGAAATGTAAATGAATTTAGCGTAAATCATTGATTTGCTTCGGGCATTCCCGATATACAAATTCACTAACATTTGAGATTGTTCGATACTAATCTTCCGGCCCAAATGTGAGGTATTCAATGATTTATGTCAAAACGCAAGCGGGTCAACTGGCGCTCAAGGAGCGTCACGGTGCGCTGACACCTCGCCAACGGTCTGCGTTCATCCTGTTCGATGGAAAGCGCACGATGCAGCAGGTGCTGGATGCTACCGCTCCCATGGGAATCACCCCGCAGGATGTGCAGGTCATGATCGATCAGGGCCTGCTCGAGGCGACTGCCGCGACCAGCGCTGCACCAGCACCCGCCGCCGTGGCGCCCGGCGCTACTACGACTGCCACCCCGACCACGTTTTCACCGCCCAGCAGCTTTGGCATCGAGGTGATTCGCAGTATCAGCGAACGCTATCAGGATGCCTACCGCGTCGCGACGGAGTTGACCTCGGGCCTGGGCTTGCGCGGCCTGCCGCTGACGCTCGCCGTGGAATCGGCGGGCGGCTATAACGAACTGCTCGCGCTCGCACCCAAGATCCGTGCGGCAGTGGGCGATGTGAAGTTTGCGCGGCTCGATCATGCGCTCAATGGGTAGACGCTGCTGCGCAAACCGTCCATGAAAAAACGCGTCCGGGGGACGCGTTTTTCGTTTCGGCGGGGAAAATCCGTTCAACCGCCCACGCCCAGCAGTTCCACGTCGAATTTGAGCGTGGCGTTCGGCGGAATCACGCCGCCCGCACCACGCGCGCCGTAGCCCAGTGCGGCGGGAATCACGAGCGTGCGCTGGCCGCCCACCTTCATGCCCTGCACGCCTTCGTCCCAGCCCTTGATGACCATGCCGCCGCCCAGAGGAAACTCAAACGGATCGTTGCGATCGCGGCTGGAGTCGAACTTGGCGCCTTGCTGGCCGTCGTTGTAGAGCCAGCCGGTGTAGTGCACGCGAACGGGCGTGCCTGCCTTGGCTTCGGTGCCTTCGCCGATGACGGTGTCGAGGTATTGCAGGCCGGAGGGGGTGGTGGTGAAGGTCATGAAGCAAAAGTCCTTTGGATGGGTTGATAAGAATCGCTGCGAGCGCACCAGCGAAGGCAAGGCGGCGATGTCGCAAGCATAGTGCCAAAAACACAAAACCCGCGACTTGCGCGGGTTGGTTGGCCATGAAGCGATTTAGTCGTCCGAAGGCCGGGGCGTCGCGGGCGTGGTGTGGGCAGGAGGCGCGCCTTGTGCGTCCGGTGCGACCGAGCTGGGCGAGACTGGCGCGGCAGCAGGGGTGGCTCGCACGGTGACTTTGCGTGGATGCGTGGCTGCCCAGCGCAGGGCGAAGGGCTGCACGTCCGACAGGCGCTTGAGCAGGTCCTGGCCCAGTGGCGTGACGGTGTAGCCCTCGCTGCCGTGGTCGAGCAGGCTGGCCTCGCGCAGTTCCTTGATGCGGGTGTTCAGCGTGTTGGGCGTGATGCCGCCCACGCTGTCCTGCAGCAGGCGAAAGGTTTGCGGGTGGCCGTCACGCAGCGCCCACAGCACGCGCATCGCATAGCGGCATTCGAGTCGCTCGAACAGCTGATTGACTGCGGCGTTGTCCTTGGAGCTCATGAGGGCTTCTCCTTGCGCATGAAATGAAAGCCGCCCGAGAGGCATCGTTGCTGGGCGTTGGGCAAAAACGGCCTCAATATAACTTGGAATCGATGTTGCTACAAGTTTGGTAGCTTTTGCCACAGGGTGTATTGCGTCAGCGCGAAGGCGTGGCGCTGCGGGGTGTCTGTGCCAGTTGCACCAGCACCAGCAGCGTATTGTTCACCGGCGTGGGAACGCCGTGCGCCTTGCCGCGCTGCACCACGTATCCGTTGAGGTGATCGATCTCGGTGGGCTTGTGTCGAGCGAGATCCTGCGCCGTCGAGGACAGTTGGCCCGGCATGGTCTGCGGCAGGCCATGGACGGTGTCGCGCAGCTTCTCGGGCAGATCGATGCCATCGGCGCGAGCCACGGCAAGGCATTCGTCGATGATGTCGTCGATCAGCGGATTCACGCCGCCTTGCTCGACCAGCCAGCCATAGGGCATCTGCGTGAGCGCCGACAGCGCGTTGTAGGCGCAGTTGATGATCAGCTTGGACCAGAGCGCGCCGCGCACGTTGTGCGACACCTGGGTCGGAATACCGGCCTTCGCAAACTGCTGCGCCACGCGGTCGCTTGCGGGTGTCGGTGCAATCACCAGCTCGCCGCGCCCGAAATGGCGCACATGGCCGGGGCCTGCCATCGCGGTGGCGACATAGACGACGACCGGCGCGACCGGACGATCAGGGCCGAGCACCGCGCTCGCGCGTTCGTCGTTGTCCACGCCGTTTTGCAGCGTGAGCACGAGCGTGCCCGGTGCGAGAAACGGCTTGATCTGCGCGGCGGCGGATTCCGTGTCGGTGGACTTCACGCAGAACAGCACCACGTCCGCGCCCTGAACGGCGCTCACCTCGGTGCTCGCATTCATTGGCACGTGGATGTCTTCCGTCGCGGTCTGCAGGCGCAACCCCTGTTTGCGCACCGCTTCCACGTGGGCCTGGCGACCGATCAGCGTGACCTCGTGCCCGGCGCGCGCGAGCATCGCGCCGAAGTAGCAACCCACCGCCCCGCGCCCATGACGGCGATGGAGAGGAGGCTGCCTTGTGCGTTCGGAGAAATGCTGGAGTTTTGCACGGATGGTCCTTGGTGTGACGGCAGCGGTGAATATAGCGTCAACGCTGTCGTCAACGGCGCTCAAAACCCCGCTCGCATCTGCCTCAAGCGCGTCCCGGCTTTTGCGGATGGCAACCCGGACACGAGGATCGGCCAAAGACGAAAAGAAAAAGCCCCGTGCCGGCGATGCGGTACGGGGCTTGATCGAAGAAAGAGGCAGCGACAGAGCCGCGAGGTGTCGCAGCCCTTGCGCCTGACGCGCTTACAGCGAATCGATGAAGCTGCGCAGCTTGTCCGAGCGGCTCGGGTGCTTGAGCTTGCGCAACGCCTTGGCTTCGATCTGGCGGATGCGCTCGCGCGTCACGTCGAACTGCTTGCCCACTTCTTCAAGCGTGTGGTCGGTGGACATTTCAATACCAAAGCGCATGCGCAGCACCTTGGCTTCGCGTGGCGTGAGACCGTCGAGGATGTCCTTGACGACATCGCGCAGCCCGGCTTGCATGGCTGCATCGACCGGCGCGGTGTTGTTGCTGTCCTCGATGAAGTCGCCCAGATGGCTGTCGTCGTCGTCGCCGATGGGGGTTTCCATCGAGATCGGCTCCTTGGCGATCTTCATGATCTTGCGGATCTTGTCCTCGGGAATTTCCATCTTCGCGGCGAGAATCGACGCATCGGGCTCGAAGCCGAACTCCTGCAGATGCTGGCGCGAGATGCGGTTCATCTTGTTGATGGTCTCGATCATGTGCACCGGGATGCGGATCGTGCGCGCCTGGTCGGCGATGGAGCGCGTGATGGCCTGGCGGATCCACCACGTCGCATAGGTCGAGAACTTGTAGCCGCGACGGTATTCGAACTTGTCCACGGCCTTCATCAGACCGATGTTGCCTTCCTGGATCAGGTCGAGGAATTGCAGGCCACGGTTCGTGTACTTCTTGGCAATCGAGATCACCAGGCGCAGGTTGGCCTCGATCATCTCCTTCTTGGCATCGCGCGACGCGGCTTCGCCTGCGTTCATGCGCTTGTTGATGTCCTTGAGCTCGGTGAGCGGCACCACCACGCGGGCCTGCAGATCCATCAGGCGCTGCTGGAGCTCCTGCACGGGCGGGATATTGCGCGCGAGGATGTTGCTCCAGGGCTTGCCAGAGGAAGCCTGCTTTTCGACCCATTGCAGGTTCAGCAGATTGGGCGGAAATTCCTTGATGAAGGTTTCCTGCGGCATGCCGCACTTGTCCACGATGATGCGACGCAGTTCGCGTTCCTTCTTGCGCACGTCGTCCACCTGGGCGCGCAGCATGTCGCACAGCTTCTCGATGGTCTTGGCGGTGAAGCGGATGGTCATGAGTTCAGCCGAGATGTCGTGCTGGATCTTCATGTAGGTCGCGCCGCCGTAGCCGTCCTTGTCGTAGACCTTGTGCATCTTCTCGAAGTGACCGCGCAGCGTGTCGAAGCGGCTCAGCGCCTCGTTTTTGAGCTCCTCGAGCTTCTTGGTCAGCGCCTTGGAGCCGCCCTTGCCGTCGTCGTCATCGTCTTCGTCGAATTCGTCGAAGTCTTCTTCAGCCACATAGTCGTCGGCTTCGTTGGGATTGGAGAAACCGTCGACGATGGTCGAGATGACGACCTTGCCTTCGCGGATTTCTTCACCCATCTGCAGAATTTCGGCGATGGTCGCGGGCGATGCGGAGATCGCCTCCATCATGTCCTGCAGGCCGCCTTCGATGCGCTTGGCGATTTCGATTTCGCCTTCGCGCGTCAGCAGCTCGACCGTGCCCATTTCACGCATGTACATGCGCACCGGATCGGTCGTGCGGCCAAATTCCGAGTCCACGGTGGACAGGGCGGCTTCGGCTTCTTCTTCGGCTTCCTCGACGGTGGTGGCCGTGGGAGTGACGTTGTTCTGGAACAGGGTTTCCGCATCGGGAGTCTGCTCGTACACGGCCACGCCCATGTCGTTCAACATGGTGACCACGACTTCCATCGTTTCGGCATCGACCAGCTTGTCGGGCAAGTGATCGGAGATTTCGACCTGCGTGAGGTAGCCGCGCGTCTTGCCGAGCGTGATCAGCTTCTTGAGCTGCGAGCGGCGCTTGGCCATGTCTTCTTCGGACAGGACGGTTTCGTCCAGGCCGAATTCCTTCATCAAGGCGCGTTCCTTCGCCTTGCTGATCTTCATGCGCAGTGGCTTGACCTTCTCGACCGTAGCGACCTGTTCGACTTCGGGTTCCGGCTCGCCTTCGAGGTCAGACTCGATATCCGACAGGTCGGCGTCATCGGCCGAGCCTTCGTCTTCCTTGGCCTTGGGCTTGCGGCCACGCTTGGCCGGCGCCTTGGCTTCAGCCGCAGCGGCGGCAGCCTTGGCCGGGCGACCCGGGCGCTTCTTTGGTGTGTCGTCGTCGCCAGCATCCGCAACAGGGGCGGCAGCGGCAGCAGCAGCGGCGCGCGCGGGCTTTTTCTTCAATTCTTCGGTGGTTTCCTTGGAGGCGGCAGATTTCTTCGCAGGCACGGTCTTGATTTCTTCATTCTTTGCGGCCTTGGTGGCGGGCTTGGCCGCTGCCTTTTTGGCAGGCGGCGCCTTCGCGGGCACCTTGGTCGCGGATTTCACGGCAACTTTGGAAACGGTCTTCGCAGCGGTCTTAGCAGCGGCGCTTTTGGCAGGCGCAGACTTGGCCGGCTTCGCGGACTTTTGAACAGGCATGAATTACCTCGGGATCAAAAACGAACACACAAAGAAAACGCAAGCGCCACATATCCCGGCGCGGGCTAATACGGCAAAGGACGTTACCGTTACCTTCGCAGATGAGGACTGATTCCTCGCTGGCAAGATGTCTGGGCGAACATTTGGAGTGCAGTCCTTGCGGTGGGGTAGGCTGTTGTGCGTGTTTGTCACGGGCGCCTGATCCGGAGGTGCTGCTGTCGCTCTTGCCGACAAGCCTTAAATTATACCTTTTACAGGCAATTCAAGAGCTTGACAGCTTGGGGTTTTCCAGAGCAATTCGACGATTCTGTAATTCTTTGTATTTGGTCAACGCAGCGGGATCGCTTCCCGCGAGCTGGATCAGCGCGTTTTCCTGACGCCGCAGATGGTCGATCAGCAGGCGATTGAGAATGTCCCGTAGCTCGGTGCGCAGCTCCGCAACGTCTCCCTCCGTCTGGGCGTGGGAGCCGGTCATGAGCCTGCGCATCTTGGTCTCGTATTCGTGGCCGGTGAGCGATTCCTGCAATACCGCCCAGGCGAGCGGGCCGTGTTCGTGCAACTGGCCTTCGATCCAGACGAAGATCGGACCGTGGGGCGCGGGAAGATCGCACAGCATGGTGTGGTCTTCGTGCGACAGATCTTCGAGAAACTCCATGTGCGACAGCATCAGCCGCACGGCATGGTCTTCCTTTTTGGCGACCGCGTCGCGCGCAAGCGGCGGCTGTGGCGGCAGATCGGCGTCCTTGCCCCAGCGTTTTTTCCAGGTGCCGTTGCCGCGCCACGGCTTTTTCATTTGCGCCGATGACGGATAGCCGCCCGCCGCGGGGTATCCATCGTGGGGCGCAAACGACGGCTCGCCGCCGCGCTCCCACGGGGCCAGCTCGCCCGGGATGTCCCACGGCATGCCGTCCTCCGCACCCGCTGCGCCGCCACCTGCCGGACGGAATCCGCCGCGTCCCTGCGGCTGTGGCGCCTGCGCCCAAAGCTGGCTCAGATCGTTGGCCGGCAATTGGCCGAGTTCGCCGAGTTCGGCCAGCAGTTGCCGCTTGAGCGCGCCGTCGGGCAGCAGGCTCCACAGCGGTCTTGCGTTGGCGAGCATGTGCGCGCGACCCTCTGCCGTGCCCAGGTCGCAGCCTTCCCCCGAGGCCTCGAGCAGAAAGCGGCTGAGCGGCATGGCATCGCCCACGTGGCGGGCGAACGCATCGCCGCCGTATTCGCGCACGAAGCTGTCCGGATCGTGCTCGCTTGGCAGGAACAGGAACTTCACGCTGCGCGTATCGCTTGCGTAGGGCAGGGCGCCATCGAGCGCCTTGCGCGCCGCGCGGCGTCCGGCGGCGTCGCCGTCGAAGCTGAACACCACGGTGTCGGTGAAGCGGAACAGCTTGTGCACGTGATCGGGCGTGCACGCCGTGCCAAGCGTTGCGACGGCGTTCGGAAATCCCAGTTGTGCAAGCGCGACCACGTCCATATAGCCTTCGGTGACGAGCGCATAGCCGGCCTCGCGGATGGCGCTGCGCGCCTCGAACAGCCCGTACAGCTCGCGCCCCTTGTGGAACACCTCGGTTTCGGGAGAGTTCAGATACTTCGGCTTGTCGTCGCCAAGAACCCGGCCACCGAAGCCTATGCATTCGCCCTTGACATTGCGGATCGGAAACATCACGCGGTCGCGGAAACGGTCGTAGCGCTTGTCGTCTTCCTCGCCGACGATGACCAGGCCGCTTTCCTCGAGCAGCGGGTCCTCGTAGCTCGGAAACACGCTAGCGAGATTGCGCCAGCCCTCGGGCGCATAGCCCAGCCCGTATTTCTTGGCGATCTGCCCGGACACGCCGCGCTTCTTGAAATAGCCGATGGCGCGTGGCGATTCGCGCAACTGCTTGCGCCAGGATTCACCGGCCTTCTCAAGCACGTCGTTGAGGGTTGCCTGCTTCTTGCGCTGGGCAGCCGCGCGTTCGCGATCCTGGGGCGAGCTGTTGTCATCGTCGGGTACCTGCATGCCGGCCTTTTGCGCGAGATCCTGCACCGCATCGCGAAAGCCCAGACCCGCGTGGTCCATCAGAAACCCGATGGCATTGCCATTCTTGCCGCAGCCGAAGCAGTGATAGAACTGCTTGGACGGGCTCACGCTGAAAGAGGGCGACTTCTCTCCGTGAAACGGGCACAGGCCCATGTAGTTGGCGCCGGCCTTCTTGAGTTGCACGTAGTGGCCCACCACGTCGACGACGTCGGTGCGCGAGAGAAGATCCTGGATGAAGTTCTGTGGAATGGACACCGGGGTATTTTCGCCCAAGCGCGGGCGGTTTCCCCGCATGTGGTTTTCACTCAGCCCGGCGTCAGCGACCTCTGCTGTAATCACGGAACGCCCCTCGGCACGCACAGGGGCCGACCGATTGCATCGAATGAACAGGAGACAACGTGACCCTCAGCATCTACGACCAGCAACTGGATCAGAACGAAGCCAATCACGCGCCGCTGACACCCTTGTCCTTCATCGAACGCACCGCTGAGATCTATCCGGACAGGACCGCCATCATCTACGGTGACCTGCGTCGCACCTGGGGTGAGACCTATGCGCGCTGCCGTCAATTGGCGAGCAGCCTGCAAAAGGCGGGCATCGGCAAGAACGACACCGTGGCCGTGATGTTGCCCAACACGCCGCCGATGGTGGAGGCGCACTTCGGCATTCCGATGGCGGGTGCGGTGCTCAACACGCTCAACACGCGGCTCGATCCGGAGACGATTGCCTTCATGCTCGACCATGGCGAGGCCAGGGTGCTGATCGTCGATCCCGAGTTTGCGCCCATCGTCGCCAAGGCGCTGCCGCTGCGCAAGCTGACGACGCCGCTGCTCGTGATCGATGTGGTCGACGAACTCTACGGCGCGGCCTCGCAGGCCATCGGCACGCAGACCTACGAGGAGTTTCTCGCCAAGGGCGATGCCCGCTTCGCGTGGCAGTTGCCTGGCAACGAGTGGGACGCGATTGCGCTCAACTACACGAGTGGCACGACCGGCAATCCCAAGGGAGTGGTCTACCACCATCGGGGAGCGACGATCAACGCGATCAGCAATGTGCTCGAATGGGACATGCCCAAGCATGCGGTCTATCTGTGGACGCTGCCCATGTTCCACTGCAACGGCTGGTGCTTCCCCTGGACCGTGGCCGCGCGCGCGGCCGTGAACGTCTGCCTGCGCCGTGTGGATGCGCAGGCGATCTTCGATGCGATCCGCGACCACGGCGTCACGCATTACTGCGGCGCGCCGATTGTTCAGAGCCTGCTCGTGAACGCGCCAGCGGCCATGAAGGAGGGCGTGCCGGCGGGCGTGAAATCGATGGTGGCGGGGCGGCGCCACCCGCCGCGATGATCGAAGGCATGGAGGCCATGGGCTTCGACATCACGCACGTCTACGGGCTCACCGAGGTCTATGGTCCCGCGACTGTCTGCGCCAGGCACGATGCCTGGGACGAGCTTGACATCGGCGAGCGCGCGCGGCTCAACGCGCGCCAGGGGGTGCGCTATCACCTGCAGCGTTCTGCCGCCGTGCTCGATCCTGAAACCATGAAGCCCGTGCCGCACGATGGCGAAACCATGGGCGAGATCATGTTCCAGGGCAACATCGCCATGAAGGGCTACCTGAAGAACCCGGCGGCGACCGAAGAGGCGTTTCGTGGCGGCTGGTTTCATTCGGGCGATCTGGCCGTGCAGTATCCCGACGGCTACATCAAGATCAAGGACCGCAGCAAGGACATCATCATCTCGGGTGGCGAGAACATCTCGTCCATCGAGGTGGAGGACGTGCTGTATCGCCATCCCGACGTGCTCGCGGCGGCGGTGGTTGCCAAGCCCGACGCCAAGTGGGGCGAGACGCCGTGCGCGTTCGTAGAGCTGAAGGCCGGAGCGATGACGACGGAGCAGGACATCGTCGCGCACTGCAAGAAGCACCTCGCGGGTTACAAGGTCCCGCGCGCCGTGGTGTTCGGCGACCTGCCCAAGACCAGCACCGGCAAGATCCAGAAGTTCGAGCTGCGCAAGCAGGCAGGCTCGGCGTCGGCCATCGACGCCTGAGCGCCAGACAGGGGCGGGTCAGCGCGGCCCGTCTCCCGCAGTGCCACGGCCATCCCTGTGGTCGCGCCTCGCGGCCTCTATTGATCGTCAGCAGCGGCGGCGTGTCAAACCATTCGCCCGGAGGGGCCGCACGGCGGCGGCCTATCGCAGGCGTGGGTTTTTCTTTATATTTCCAATTGTTAGTATTTGTTAGATATTGAACGCGCGTTAACAGATATCGCGACGGTTTCGCATCGGGTTTTCACCATTTTTTTGATATGAAACATGATATATCGTATAGCAAATTGATCGAAAACCAGAGGTTCACATGTCGTCAGAAGTCAGCCACTCCAGGCCGAGTTTTCAAAACACCGCGCTGCGTGAGCGCGCCAAGCGGGTCGTGCCAGGGGGCATGACCGGTCACCTCAACGCGGCCTTGCTACCGGCGGGCTATCCGCAGTTCTTCGAGCGCGGGCAGGGCTGTCATCTCTGGGACGTCGATGGCAACGAATACATCGACTTCATGTGCAGTTGGGGTCCGAACCTGCTCGGTCATCACCATCCGGAGGTCGAAGAAGCGGTTCGTCGCCAGCACGCTCAGGGCGATTGCCTGAACGGGCCTACGGCGCGATTTGTCGAGCTGGCCGAACGCTTCGTCGAGCGGACCGCGCACGCCGACTGGGCGCTGTTTCAGAAGAACGGCACCGACGCGACAACCGTCTGCCTGATGGTGGCGCGCGCCGCAACCGGCAAGCGCAAGGTGCTGGTCGCCGAGAAGGCCTATCACGGTGCCGATCCGTGGTGCACGCCGATCCCGGTCGGTATCACGCCGGAGGATCGCGCGCACCTGATTCACTACACCTACAACGACGTCGCGAGCCTGGAAGCCGCCGCGCAGCAGGCGGGTAACGATCTCGCCGCGATCGTGTGCTCCGCCTTCAAGCACGACCTTCGCGTCGATCAGGAACTGCCCACGCCGGAATTTGCGCGCCGCGCCCGCGAACTGTGCGATGCAGCCGGTGCCGCGCTGATCGTCGACGAGGTGCGCGCCGGTTTGCGTGTGCACGCGGGCGGAAGCTGGGAAACCGTTGGCGTGCGTCCCGACCTCAGCGCCTGGAGCAAGTCGATTGCCAATGGCTACGCACTCGCTGCCGTGACCGGGGTCGAGGCGCTGCGCGATGCGGCCACGCGCATCTACACCACGGGCTCGTTCTGGCAGGGTGGCGTGGCCATGGCCGCGGGGCTCGCGACGCTTGAGGTTTCCCAACGCGACGACGTGGTTTCGCACATCGCAAGGCTGGGCCAGCGTTTTCGCGATGGCATTGCCGCGCAGTCCGCAAGCCACCGGGTGACCGTGCGCCAGAGCGGCCCCGCGGCAATGCCCTTGATTCTTTTCGACGACGACGCGAGTCTCAAAAAGGGTGCCGCGTTCACCGTCGAGACGCTGCGCCACGGGGTCTATCTGCACCCCTGCCACAACATGTTTTTCTCGCTTGCGCATACCGAGCGGGACATCGACCTCGCATTGCAGGCCACGGATTCCGCGTTTGCGGTCGTGGCCTCGCGTTACGGCCAGTGCTGAAGCGCGAGCCAGTTGAAGCCCACAGCATTACGGGAGCACACGCGCATGGTATTTGCAGCAAGCCCACTACACGCCGACACCTCATCCACTGCGGGCGGCGCCATTGAAATCAAGAATCTCGCGAAACGTTACGGCTCCGTGCGGGCCGTGGATGATGTCTCGCTGGTCGTCAGACCCGGTGAATTTCTGGCGCTGCTTGGACCCAGCGGGTCAGGCAAGACTTCCATCTTGATGAGCATTGCCGGTTTCGAGCTACCCGATTCCGGCAGCATCAGCATCGACGGTCGGGACGTTACCTATCTGCCCGCGAACCAGCGCAATCTGGGCATGGTGTTCCAGAAGTACACGCTGTTTCCGCATCTGTCGGTGCGCGACAACGTGGCGTTCGGCCTGAAGATGCGCGGCGTGGCGAAGGCGGAACGGCTGCGCCTGGCCGAGCAGGCGCTCGCCACCGTGCGCCTCGAAGGTTATGGCGACCGCATGCCGGCGCAGTTGTCGGGCGGACAGCAGCAGCGCGTGGCGCTGGCGCGCGCCATCGTCTACCGGCCCAAGGTGCTGTTGATGGACGAGCCCCTGAGTGCGCTCGACAAGAATCTGCGCGAAGAGATGCAACTGGAGATCAAGCGGCTCCAGTCCCAGCTCGGCATCACCGTGGTCTTCGTCACGCACGATCAGGGCGAGGCGTTGACGATGGCTGATCGCGTGGCGATTCTCAGCCAGGGCCGCATCCAGCAACTCGATGAGCCCAAGGCGCTGTACGAACGTCCGCGCACACGCTTCGTCGCAGGCTTCATCGGCGAGACCAACTTCATGCCGGTCGAGGTGCAATCGCTGCTGCCGGGCGGCGCACTGGTGCAACTGCCGGGCGGCGCGAACCCCACCGAGGTGCGCGCCGAGGGGCTGGTCGGAAACATCGTGGCGCGTGGCGATGCGGTCGGCGCATTGCGGCCCGAGCAGATCACGCTCGCCGATCCCGATGATCCGGCAGCGCTTCGCGCCGTCGTGAACGGTGTGATCTACGGAGGCTCGACAGTGCTGTGCGTCGCGCAACTGACCGACGGCACCGAGCTGCGCGCGCGCCTGCCCGATCCGAGCCGCGTCAACGTCATGGCCGGCGATTGTGTCGGTCTGCGCTGGCCCGTCGAGGCGCTGCGCGTCTATGGCGCGGACGCGGGCGCCGAGGTCGCCGCATCATGACCGCAGCCGCACTGTCCCCCGCATTGCCGACGGGCGCTACGCCCTCGGCACTGCAAAGAATATGGCTCGGCCACCGGCAACTCAGCGTCGCCTCGACCGTGCTGCTGCTCACGCCGTTTTTCGTGCTGATGCTCGTGGTGTTCGCGTATCCGCTGTTGAGCCTGCTGTCGCTGAGCGTGCTTGAGCCGCATCCCACGCTCTCGAACTACGCCCGGGTGTTCGAGAACCCGGTCTATCTGAAAGTCATGCTGCGCACCGCCTGGATCAGCCTGCTGACCACGGTGCTCGCGCTGGTGCTCGGGTTTCCGTTAGCGCTCATGATGACGCGGGTCAGAGGCGCCGTGGCCGTGCTGCTCACCGCCTGCGTGCTGCTGCCGCTGTGGTCCAGCGTGCTGGTGCGCACGGCGGCCTGGATCGTGCTGCTGCGCCGCGAGGGCATCGTCAACGACGTGCTGCAGTGGCTCGGGATTGTCGGCGAACCGATCAAGCTGCTCTACACCGAAGGCTCGGTGGTGCTCGCGATGGCGCATGTGTTGCTGCCATTCATGATCCTGCCGATCTACGCGGCGCTCAGGAACATCCCCGACGACTACATGCGAGCCGCCGCGATGCTCGGCGCCAGTCGTCGTCGCGCGTTCTTCGAGGTGCTGCTGCCGATGAGCCGCGCGGGCGTCTGGAGCGGCTGTCTGATGGTGTTCCTCTCGGCGCTCGGATTCTTCGTGACGCCTGCACTGGTCGGCAGCCCGCAGGAGTTGATGATCGCCACGCTGGTGTCGCAGCAGGTGCGCGAAATGCTCGACTGGCCCTTCGCCGCCGCACTGATCGGCGTACTGATGGCCGTGGTCGCGACGCTCACGATGGTGTTCAAGAAGGCAGTGAGTTTTGACCGGTTGATGGGAGGTGGAGCATGAGCGCAATCGAAACCATGGAAAGCACCCGCGTTCGCAGGCGCGCACCGTTCGATCTCGGCAATTTCTCGCTGCGCATCTATGTGGTGCTGGTGGTGCTGTTCATCATGCTGCCGACACTGATCATCGTGCCGATGTCCTTCAGCCCGAAGGATTTCCTGGAGTTTCCACCGAGCGGCTTCACGCTGCACTGGTACGGGGAATTCTTCGCCGATGCGCAGTGGCAGAAGGCGGCATTGCTGAGCCTTCAGGTCGCAGCGCTCACGATGCTGTGTTCGGTGGTGATCGGCACCATGGTCTCCTACGCCATTGTTCGCGGTACCGCGCGTTTGCGGGGCGCGGCGCAATGGCTGGTGATCGGCCCGGTGATCGCGCCGCACATCGCGCTGGCCGTGGCCTGTTATCTGTTCTTCCAGCGTCTTGGTGTCGTCGGCACGATGACGGGCTTCGTTGCCGCGCACACGGTGATCGCATTGCCGTTCGTGGTGTTCACGGTGTCGGCCGCGTTGTCGCGCGTCGATCCCGATCTCGAATGCGCGGCCATGAGCTGCGGAGCGAGCAGGACGAGGGCGTTCTTCCTCGTGACCCTGCCGCTGATCGTGCCCGGACTGCTGAGTGGCGCACTGTTCGCTTTCATCATTTCGTTTGATGAACCCGTGGTTTCCTTCTTTGTCTCCAGCGTGCGCCAGCAGACCCTGCCACGGCGAATGTTTGACGACATCGAGCAGAACCTCACTCCGATCATTCCGGCGATTGCCACCTTGCTGACCTTGCTGTCGGTGGCGGTGCTGCTCGCGGTCGCGTTGCTGCGTGTGCTTGAGAAGCGCAGGGGTCGCCAGTGACGGCTCCGACTTCCCCGTTGTTGTTGTTCTTCTTTCTTCTATTTTGATTCCCACTCACAAGGAATACCGATCATGAAATGGATATCCCGATTCAAATCCGCAGTCCTCGCTGCACTTGCCTGTACGGCCATCGCGGGAGTGCCTGAGGCAATGGCGCAGGGCCTTGAAAAGGAACTCGTGATTTCAAGCACCGGCGGTGTCATGGAGAAGACGCTGTCGCGCTACTTCTACACGCCGTTCAGCAAGGCGACGGGCGTCGAGGTCGTGCCTGTGGCGATTGAAGTGCCCGACCAATGGGCCAAGCTTCAGGCCATGTCGCGCAGCGGCAGTGTGGAGTTCGACATCGTCACGGCCACGCCGCCCGATCTGGTGCAGAAGAAGGAACTGCTGCAACCCATCGATTGCAGCAAATTCCCGAACGTCGCAGCGAACGGCGTCAAGGGCGCGTGCACACCCTTTGGCGTGATGCGCACCGTCGGCGGGATGCAACTCGGCTACAGCACCGATGCATTCAAGGGCAACAACGTACCCAGGACCTGGGCCGATTTTTGGGATACGACGAAGTTTCCGGGCCCGCGCGGCCTGCCCGATACGGGTGACCGCGAATGGTGGCTGCCGGTGGCCGCGTTGCTCGCGGATGGGGTCCCGGCCGACAAGCTGTTCCCGCTCGATCTCGACCGCGCCTACAAGAAGCTCGATGTCATTCGCCCTCATATCGCGGTCTGGTGGAAAAGCGGCGATCAACTCATGCAGATCATGCGCAACAAGGAAGTTGTGATGACGATGGGATATTCGAGCAAGCTCATCTCGCTCGTCAATGCGAAGTTGCCCATCGCCACCACGTGGAATCAGGCCATCAGCGACGTGGCCTACATGGCCATTCCCAAGAGTGCGCCGCACCCCAAGGCCGCAGCCGCATACATCGAATTTTTCTACGGCCTGCCCGCGCAGGAGCATGTGAAATTCGTGAACGCCATCAGCTACGACACGGGCTTTGCGGGCACCGCCGCGCTGATCACACCCGAGCGTCGCGCATTGCTTGCAACCTCTCCGGAGAACTTCGACAAGCTGATCGTTGCAGACCACGAGTGGGTCGGTAAAAACCGCCAGATGCTGCGTGACCGCTGGATCTCCTGGCTGGGCCGCTGAACTGCTGCCGTGCGTGTTGCTTCATGGGCGTCAAAATACGTCGATGGGCTCGGGGTATTACCCTGAGCCGGGAACAACACACACATTCAAGCAGAGGAAAAGAAGTATGGCATCCACCGGTATCCATGTGGTCGAGCGAACCAACCTGGCCAGCCAGATTTATGAAAACCTGCGTGAGCAACTGATGTCGGCGGTCTTTCAGCCCGGACAGCGATTGAAGATTCGCGAACTGGCCAAGGAAATCGGCACCAGTGAAACGCCGGTGCGCGAAGCGCTGATCCAGTTGGTGCGTGACCGCGCACTCGAAATGAAGGAAGGCTACTTCATTCGTGTGCGCCAGCTCTCGCTGGCCGAGTATCTCGAACTGCGCGAGCTGCGTCTGATCCTCGAGCCGCTGGCTGCCGAGCGCGCCGTGCCCCACCTGGACGACGCCGCCATCGACCGACTCAGCGAAAGCCATCGCCAATTGTTGCTGGCCGAGAAGAACAAGGATTACCGCGGTGCGTTGCAACACAACTTCGATTTCCACTTCGGCATCTACCGCCTGTCCGGCATGCCGCAGCTCACCGAGATGCTTGACCGCATCTGGGTGCAGGTCGGGCCGCTGATGAATTTTCTCTACCCGCATGGCCACCCGGCCTATAGCGGCGAACACCAGCACATGCACGTGCTGCGCGGTCTCCAGCAGCGTGACGCGCAGGCCGTCAGCGCGGCGATCAAGGATGACTTGATCGAAGGCGGCAGCAACTTCCTGCGTGTGCTCGAGGAGATCGAAGCCCATCCCGCGCGTGCGGCAGAGCTTCTCGAGCTACGCAACGAACCCTCATCTTCCACCCGAAAGTTGATACCAAAATGATGGACCACACCAGCGACCCGAACGCGGCGCGCTATGTACTCGATCCCCGGCGCACCGACCTGGCGCGCGAGTTTCGACAATGCATTCGCGGCCCTCACTCCGAGGAACTCAAGAAGCTGCTGCACCGCATGCGCTGGGGAGGATTTCCGGGTCGCTATCTGCTCGCGGTGCTTGAGCCCGGACGCCGCTGGGCGCTCGCGCAGATGCCCGATGAGCGTGGTCAGAAGGTCAAGGTATTTCATGACGTGGTGTTCGACTCGCTCGACGAAGCCGAGTGGCATGTGTTCCGGTTGCGCTGGAAGGCGCTTACCGCAAGCGAATTGAAGCTGGACTGAGGCTACCGCCAATCATCCCCAAGATCATGAAAACCTCCATGGAAACCAACGCCTTCGTCGGCTATTCCGACACCCTCAGCGTGCGCGCGGGCGAGCGCATCCGCTTTCATCTTGCGAGCGACACACACGAGCAGGTCGACGTGAAGTTCGTACGCGTGCGTTGTGCCGACGCCGACGCCACCGGGCCTGGCATCAAGTACCGGGAGCTGGTCTCTCCGGTGGACGGCGCGCACCGCGTCGAACCCCGGATCGCGCCCTGCGGATCGTTCATGTCGGTGCCGTCCGATCCGCGCCTGGCACCCGCGGGCGCATTCTCCTTCGGCTGCTATATCTGGCCGACACGGCTTTTGAACACACCACAGACCGTCATGGCGCGCTGGTGCGAGGACAGTGCAACGGGCTACGCGCTCCAGGTCACGCGCGGCGGTGTGGTTCTGCGTGTGGGTGCAGGCGCTGGCGCCATCGAACTGACGACGGGAGTGCCGCTCGAGCAGCGCCGCTGGTACTGGGTGCAGGGCGGCCTCGATCCCGCAACCGGCGAGATGGTCGTTCACCAGTGCCGACTCGCCGACGGCGTGCTGCCCGAAGATCGCCATGAAGCGCGCGCCCTCAGGCCCGGCACCTGGCGCATCGATTCCCAAGGGCCGCTGACGATTGCCGCGCACGCGCTGTCCGTGTCCAGCGCATATTGCACCGCCCACTACGACGGCAAGGTCGAGGCGCCACGCATGGCGGCGGGTTTGCTGAATGCAGAAGCGTTGCGGCGTGGAGATGACGCTGCACGCAGCGGCGTGGCCGACGCGGCGCTGATCGCATCCTGGGATTTCACGCACGGCATCGATACGCTCGACGTGCTGGATCGCTCCCCAATCTTCTGCATGGCGTGCTGCATCAATTGCCTTGTCGCGGCATGACGGGCGTGCACTGGACCGGTGACGTCCACGACTGGCGGCTCGCCCCGCGCGAGTACGGCGCGATTCATTTTCACAGCGACGACATCTACGATTGCGGCTGGCCCGTGACGCTCGATCTGCAGATTCCCGCCGATTGGAAGTCGGGTTTCCATGCGCTGCGGCTGCGTCCGGTTTCGACCGGCAACGCCGATGCAGACGACGCCCAGGGGATCGAGACCCTGATCACCTTCTTCGTCACACCGGCGGTCAATGCGAAGCGTGCATCGCTCGCGGTACTGGCTCCGAGCATGACCTACATGGCCTACGCGAACAACGCGCTGCGCTTGCACGCCGTGCATTTCGAGGTGCTGACCGAGCGGCTGTTGATGCTCACCGGCGACGACATCTACCTGCAGGAGCATCCGGAGATCGGCCAATCCACCTATGACCACCATATCGACGGCAGCGGGCGCGCGTACAGCTCCTGGCTGCGCCCCGTGCTCAACATGCGGCCACGGTCTTCGCTCGGGAATCTGGCCATCGACACCCACTTCCTCGACTGGCTCGAAGAGAAGGGCATCGACTACGAGGTGATCACCGATGTCGAACTCGACAGGCAGGGCCCGCGCGCCCTGGCGGACTACCGGGTGCTCGCGACACTGTCGCATCCTGAGTACTACAGCGAGGCCATGATGAACGGCGTGATGGCATTTCAGAATGCGGGCGGGCGCCATCTCGCGCTCGGTGCCAACGGGTTCTACTGGCGCTGCGCATTTCACCCGAAAGCCCCGGCAGCGGTTGAAGTGCGGCGCGGCATCACGGGCACGCGCACCTGGGAATCGCAACCCGGAGAGGTACACCTTGCAGGCACGGGCGAGCCCGGCGCGCTGTGGCGACACAGCGGTTTCGCGCCGCAGAAGCTGATCGGCGTCGGCTTCGCGGCCATGGTGTACGACCATGCCGGCTACTACCTGCTGACCGAAGGGGCCTCCAATCCACGCGTGGCTTTCGCCATCGAAGGCATATCGCAGGGCGAGCGCATCGGCGACTACGGCGTCCGCATCGGCGGCGCGGTCGGCATCGAACTCGACCGCTTCGACGTGGCTCTCGGCTCTCCCCCGCATGCGGTGATGCTTGCGACCTCGCACGGACTCGGCCCCGGCTCCCTGCCAACGCCCGAGGAATACCGCACCACGGTTCACGGACTCGACGGCGAGCAGAACGCGCTCGTGCGGGCCGACATGGTGTTCTTCGAAACCGCCAACGGCGGCGCGGTGTTCGCCACCGGATCGATCTCCTACGTGCTCTCCTTGAGCCACAACCACTACGACAACAACATCAGCCGGATCACCGGCAATGTGATCGAGCGCTTTCTCAACCCCGAACCCTTCGAGATGCCGTCATGAACACAAACGCGTTTCCCATCCCATGGCAGCAGCGTGATCGGCTCGCACTGCCGGTCGCCGAATTGCGCAAGGTCGCTCATGCGCTGCGCAGGCAGGTCATCAAGCTCGTGCGCCGACATGGTCAGGGGTATGTGCAGCAAGGTCTTGGCGCGGCGGAAATCTTCGCGAGCCTGTACTTCAACGACGCGCGAATCGACCCGGCCCATCCGCGCTGGGAAGAGCGCGACCGCTGCATTCTCTCGACGGCCCACAACTCGGCGCTGTTCCATGCGGCGCTGGCGTTGCGCGGCATGATTCCGGCGGAACTGCTCGATGATTACATCAAGGACGGCTCGGCGCTTGAGATCAACGTGTCGGAGCGCCTCGGCCCGGTCGTCGAAGGCACCTTCGGTTCGCTGGGGCAGGGGCTTTCGGTCGCGGCCGGCATGGCGGCCGCATCGCGCATCAGCGGCGTGGACTACCGTGTGAACGTGATCCTCGGCGATGGCGAGTTGGAGGAGGGCCAGGTCTGGGAGGCCGCGATGTTCGCGGGCTCGCAGCGGCTCAACAATCTCTGCGTGATTCTCGACCTCAACTGGATGCAGGTCGAGGGCCACACCGACGACGTGCTCCGGCTCGCACCGATTGCGGACAAATGGCTGGCGTTCGGCTGGAACGTCATCGAACTCGATGGCCATGACCTTTGCGCGCTGCTCAAGGCCTTTGCCGACGCGCGCGCCGAAACCACCAAGCCGACCATCATCGTCGCCACCACCGTGCCGGGCAAGGGCGTGAGCCTGCTCGAAGGCATCATCAGCCACAACGCCAAGCTGCCGGCCGAGGTGGCCGATGCGGCACTTGAAGAACTGGGAGAGATCGCATGAACACACCGACGAGCAGCCAACAGGTTCGCGAACGCATGCTGGCCGTGGAAGACTTCACCCAGGGCGGTGCGCACACATCGGTGATCGCCGCGCCATCGCTCGAAAAGCCGCTCGGCGACGGCGTGCCGCGATACTACGGAGAGGCCTTGCAGGCCCTCGCACGCGAGCGCACCGGCATCGTCGCGCTGTCGGCGGATCTGACAGCGCCCACCGAGACCGATCTGTTTCGCGATACCTTTCCCCGGCGTTTTCTGAACGCCGGCATCGCCGAGGCCAACATGATGGGCGTCGCTGGCGGACTCGCGCGAAGCGGCATGCAGGCCTGGGTCCACACCTTCTGCGTGTTCGCCACGCGCCGCGCCTACGATCAGGTGGCGATGCAGATCGCCTACCCGCATGCGGACGTGAAGATCGTCGGTTTTTTGCCAGGCCTCTCCACCATCCTCGGCGTGAGCCATCAGGCCATCGACGACGTGGCGCTCATGCGCGCGCTGCCCCACATGACCGTGATCGAACCGTCCGGGCCCGCACAGATTCCTGCCGCGGTGCGCGCGGCCGCCGACCACGAAGGACCTGTCTACCTGCGACTGCTGCGCGCATCTGCCGCGCTTGCGCCGGACACGCCCTGGGAGCCGCTGGAACTGGGCCGCATTCAAGCGCTCGATGATCGCGACGGCGACGTGCTGATCGTGGCAAGCGGCCTGACGGTCGAGCCAGCCAGGGCGGCGGCGCTTGCACTGCGTGAACAGCACGGCATACGCGTCGCCGTCGCCAACGCGCACACGCTCAAGCCGTTTGACGCGGACTTCGTCCTCGCGCAAGCGCGGCGGCGCAAGCTCATCGTCACCGTGGAAAACCACTCGACCCTCGGCGGACTGGGCTCGGCCACCGCCGAGGTACTGGCCGAGGCCGGCAGCGGAGTGCGCCTGCTGCGCCTCGGCGTGCGCGACCGGTTCGCGCAGGGCGCGTCGATGCAATGGCTGTTCGAGCGCCACGGGCTGACCGCAACCGGCATCGCGGATGCGGTGGGCTCGGCGCTCGGTTAGGGCCTGTTCACACAACCCACGGGGTCGCGCAAGAGCTTGTTCTTGTCCCCCTGGTGCGCTGCTGGTGAATGCAATAGGCGCGCTGCGGCGCAGCAAGCCGTTGGTGTTTTTCGCATGAACCGCGCTGCCAGGGGCCATGCGGATCGCAAAAGTAGATCTGCACCTTGACCAGCTCGGCAAGCTCCTTGTGACGCGCCATCTCACTGCCTTGATCGTAGATATGCGCCTTGCGCATGGGCCCTGCGATCTGGTTGATCCTGGCTGCAAAGCCTGCCTGGAGCGCCGACTCGGCCAACAGTGCCTCATCCGATTCGTTGAACGCGTGCTTGAGGTACAGCAGCGAGATCATGATGCGCAGCGGCACGCGCGGTCGCCCGGCGTTGCTGGCGCGGACTGCGCGTTGCACCTTTCCCGAAAAGATCCAGATCAGACAGTGCCGCGCCTGCACGACCCTTGCGGGAAAAGACCTGGGCGACCTGCGCCTCGATCTCCTGCCACGGCATGCGCGAGGCCAGCACGGCCAGCGGGTGACGCACATCGATCATGTGATCAATGCGCGAGCGGAAGAAATCATCGGTGGCGGGGCAGGCAAACATCACGGCAAAACTCCCAGAAAACTGGTGCTATTGGATATCAGATTGGGAGTTCTGAGGAGCGGGAAATGCCCGCAAAGGCTGTGTGGGGGCAGGCTTCGGGGTTATTCAGGGGCGACTACTTCTTGTACTCCCCAAGAAAAGAAAGAGTATTTGTTTTTGTTGCCTCCAATATCATGTGTGAATTATTGATTTCTAGAATCATGAAATCAATAATTTTTGAAAATTCCGAAGAATTTAAAATTGCTTGGCATTCTTCTAGAAATTTCAAAGCGGGATTTATTTTCTTTGCCTGATAAAGAATTAGACAGGGATATTCACCAATATCCTCAAACATTGATTCTTGTTTCAAAAAAAGATCCCAAGGCGTGTTGGATTTATGCCAAGATTTTTTTATTGCCTCCCGATCATATTCAGCACTTTGCACATAAACACCAGAAGCCTCCAATTTTTTCAATATGGTTAACATATCATTATCAATCGATTGGAGTAGTGACTTTTCATCCAGCCATTGCAAGCTTGAGATAATTGATAAAATCATCAAATCAGAATTATTCGAAGAGTCATCTTCAATCTCAAACTGAAGCCCTTTAATATAGTTAACTCTTGAGACTGGTTGATTTATCTCTTTGTAAAAATCAAACTCTGTTTTTAATATTCTTTCCGAGTTAAAATCAGAATCCATAAAGTAATTGTCACCTCCATTAAGCACTTGCTGGAAAAATTTTCTCGCGACGTTCATGACTGGGTCAATATATTTTCGGTCGCTATCTTTCCAGATGTATGACTGAAAACAGTCGAGGCTTAAAATTATTAATAGTTTATCGATACCACTTTCCATTATTGTCCCTGAGGTTTGTTAACTCTTTCAGCTAGACCTCGCACACCTGTTATGGATTCCTTTTGGTATGTTTTCTACCCCATAAGATTTTGACCACTGCGTCGTCCGCGCCTGCGTGCACGGTGATTTTTTGCAGATATCATCGTGATATCGTAATTCGAGGCCTACTGTGGCCTGCGGCGTGCCGGGGGCTCTCGTTTTGACCATCTGGAATCGGGACATCGATTTGAATTGATTTGCACCGTCCCCGTTGCTCAGGCAACGCGTGCTTAGTTAACAGTACTCAAAGAAAACTCTTAAGGGTCGAGTCGAAATTTATTAAGATCAATTCTCCTTCGTGATATTTTTCCAAAATCCAATGATCTCCAAAAATCCAGAAATCCCAATCCTCGGTTACTATTTCGAGTGAATAGTCTTTTAATAATTCTATTTTTGAACTTAGAACCGGCTTTATGGCATTTGACCAAACAATGATTACACGTGGACCTTTTATTACTTCATTTTTCACAAGATTTTTTTCAATTTCAGATGCTGTTGCGTCGTCTGAAAAATTGTAGGTGTACTGATTAGTGGCGCTCGTGACTAATATTCTTCCCCATGAAGTAAATGGAATACTTCTTGCTTTTAACTCATCTTCGATGTCAAAATCCAACGTTTTGATATTGTATTTGATTATTTTTTCATCGGTAATAATTGATGGTGTTGGCGTCATGATTTTTTGCCATATTCAAAGTGCAGGTCTTGATAGAAACGCAGGCGGTTGTCGCCGACGACTGATAAGCCCGGTTGCTCCGGTAGTGTCTTTGGGGAAGACACATGATCATCAAGAAGGTTGCCTGCAGGATCAAATGCAAACAGTTCTTTGGCCTGACGGGTTCCTCCTGTGGGCACGGGGCTGTGAGGCGTTATGACAATTTCGCCCGAATTTTATTATGAGTCTAAATTATGCTGGGGTGAATAAACTATCATACTTCCATGCGGAAACTCTCCATGCCACCCACAAGGAAACCCCCGCTAATATAAATATTCAACAATTTTTCACTAAAGGGATGCAGACGATTGAAATACGAATATTCAATCAAAAAAGTATTGAAATTCTCACTAATCACCCCTTTTATTTCATTCGGCAGAAGTGCGACCTGTTTTTTTGAAATAATATTCTGGGATAATTCAACTCCGAGAGTTGATAGATGTTTCGTCAAAGAAACCCCTGATCTGGAAGGCTATTCTTCACCTCTGTAGTATGATAAATGCTTGTATTATATTCCAAAAGTTCGGTCCAATATAAAATCCCTGTCTGATCGTCTTGGGCGTCTTGATCAGTAGACCAATATACTGCCATGTCAATATCAGTTGTAACCTCAATATTTTCAAATGATCCAGTCAAACCTCTCATAAAATCATCTGAATTAACTATTTTCAACAAATTTTCAAAGGCCGCATTACTTGATTCAACATAGTTATCCAATTTCATCTCCTTTTTGCAATAACATCATCCCACATCGAGGTTGTAGCCCTTCACTGTTGACAACTGGGTTCCCTTTTTGGCGCAACGCTTCTCTCAGCGTTTCTTGAAGTGCTTTGACAGCTCCTTTTCTCGCAGCGCAAGGCAATCGAGAAATCGCCCCCAACGCGTTATCAACACTTAATGAGTAGTTTCCGTGGCTCGTGAAGTGTAAGGCCGATCCAAAGTACCTTCCAGTCCTAATTCCTAAGTATTCTGCTTTTTTGGGTAAACCTATTAAATTGTCAGGCTCATCCTTGCCAACCCGGCACAATTCATCAAACTTGAGTGTTTGTCATAAATAGCCCGAGGAATAATATGATGAACCTGAAACCTACTATCTGATTGCCCCAGTTAACCGCATTCCAAAACGTTGTACGGTAATCCAATCCTGATGGATCGGTAAGCATAATCGGATTTGGGGCATAAGCAAATAAATTTTGCCCCCAGCAACCCAATCGGATCTTGACTGACAAACCTCCCAACCCCGGGATCGTAATATCTAAACCGGTTGTAATGCAGACCCGTCTCTTCATCTGACTGCTGCCCCTGAAACCGGAACGGTTGATCAATGCGGAACGGCTCTTCAGTTTTGGCCTTCGAGGCGTTCTGCGATTGGGCATACCAATCAACAATCCCGCCGTAAGGCTTGGCTGCCATGCCATCCGTGCCAGTGCGTTGCGTGATCTCCCGTATTTTCGATTCACCCCAGACCTTGTAGTCGGCCGCCCAGACTATCCGCCCATGTGCGTCAGTCAGTTCCTGCGGAGCGCCAATCTGGTCGCATTGATACCAGTAGGTGTGCGCTTTTTGTCCGGTTCCCTGAACCGTGGCCAGCGGAACAAAACTGCCAGGTTCATAGATGAACAGATTGGCTCTGACTCCCCGCTGGCTGTGCACCATCAGATCACCATCCCACAAGAACTGCGTCGTGCCAAATGCGTCCGTCTTGCTCACCCTGCGACCCAACGCGTCATAGGCGTAGCGGACGCTTTGCGTTAGGCCATGGCGCGTAGTGCGTGATTCGGTCAGTTGGTGATCGGCGTTCCAGTGCAGTTCCGTGACGCTGGCGTTGCCGCCGCTTTGGTTGCCTTTGGTGCGCTTGATGACATTGCCATGCACGTCGTATTCATAGTGCAGGTCTTGATAGAAACGCAGGCGGTTGTCGCCGACGACTGATAAGCCCGGTTGCTCCGGTAGTGTCTTTGGGAAGACACATGATCATCAAGAAGGTTGCCCGCAGGATCAAATGCAAACAGTTCTTCACGCAGCTTGCTGACTTGTGTAGGCAGCGCTGCAAGGATACGTCCCACCGGATCGTAGCGGTAGTCCTGGCGCCCGCGCAGAGTGTCTGCCTTGGTGATCAACTGGCCCGTCGCATCGTAGACGTAGGCGCGCTCAAGTACAGCCTGCGTTTGGTTCCGTCGGTTCTCGGCGAATGCACTCGACGCGTGTGTGTCTGCCCGATGCCTGATCAACCGCCCGAAGGGTCATATGCGTAGCGGCTGGTGAGCGCTCCTTGGCTGCGCTGGGTTTCACGATGCAGCTTGTCGCGTTCGATGTCGGTGATGATCTGGCGTGCTCCATCTGCGTGGGATGTCTCATCTGCCGCCGTGAGGCCGATCTGATGCAGATGGCCCGATCCGTAGTGCAGCCAATCAAGTGCCCGGCCGTCAGGCAGCGTGGTGCGATTGCGGTTCCCCAATTCGTCATAGGAATGGGCAATCTTGCGTTCCGTGCCTGCGTTTGCCCCTTCTTTCACCTGCTCGGGAGTGGGATGCAGGGCCTGGATTTCTTCCAGAATCTGGCCGACCGGATCGTAGAGATAGCTGATACGGGCTGCTGGGTTGGTCGCCGCAATGAGACGGCCCAGGGGATCGTACGTATAGTTGGCTGTACTTGTGTCTTGAGCGCTTTCACTGTACGCCCGCTTGCCTGTCAGTTGACCAAGTACATCGCGCTCAAGATGCGTGATCTTGCCGGGACCTGCTTGCGTGCCGCCCGCTTCAATGACATGGGTGAGTTCGCTTGCAGCGTTGTAGATGTAGCGCTGATGGCGTCCGTCAAAGCCAATTTCATCGGTGAGCCTATCGCCTGCATCGTAGAAGAAGCGGGTTCGGGCACCATTCTCGTTTTGCAGAACGATCAAGCGCTCTGCCTGATCGTAGTGGTAGAGCAGAACTCCTCCACGCGCATCAGTGCGCTGGGCGGGTTGTCCAGATCCGTCGTAACGATAGCGGGTTGTGCCGCCTCTTGGATCGGTATAGACCAGCAAACGGCCTTCACCGTCCCATTCGTAGTGATGGGTGGCTCCAGTAGGTTCAATGACTTCGTTGAGCCGTCCCAGCCTGTCGTTGCGGTACCTGGTCACTTGTCCAAGTGCATCAGTGCTCGTGCTCAAGTGACCCAGTGCGTCGTAGGTGTAGCGGTTGGTATTGCCTGAGCAATCTGTGTAAGCGATCAGTTGTGCTGCCGCGTCCCAGTGAAGGAACTTGCTTCGTCCGGCGGCGTCCGTAGACGAGATGGGAAGGCCTCGATCATCGTATTGGGTGAAGGTGGTTCGATTCAGCGGATCCGTGGTGCTGATGCGATTTCCGCGGTCATCGGCGGTGTATCAACAAACGCGCCGCTGGATGCTTTGAGGCCATGGTCAACGATCTGCGTTCAATCATTCGAGTGGCGCAGGGGCGCCAGGGACAGCCCAGTGCGGTGGTGCTGGATGGGCGAACGCTGCAGTCGAGTTGCGAGAGTGGCACGCGTGCCGGGTATGACGGCTACAAGCGACGCAATGGCTCCAAGTAGCACATGGCGGTAGATACGCTGGGGCACTTGCTGGCTTTGTGCATGTCACGCCAGCCAACAAGCAGGAGCGGGCGCTAGTGCAGCAGTTGTGCGCGACGCTGCAGGAGGTCACGGGTCAAAGCGTTGAGATGGCTTGGGCAGATCAAGGCTATACCGGCGAAGACGCCAAAAACCAGGCCGCAAAACAAGGCATTGATCTTAGGATCATCAAGCTGCCGAGGCTAGGAAGGGCTTTGTGCTGCTGCCCCGCCGCTGGGTGGAGCGTAGCTTTGGATGGCTCGCCCGGTTTCGCCGCCTGAGCCGAGACTACGAACGGCTACCGCAAGTACTCGCTGGGCTGTACTTCCTGATTCTTGCTCTACTCATGCTGCCCAACGCGTTGCCCTGACTTGCTTCGAGAATGAGTTCATAACACGCTTTATCTAGTCAAACATTAGCATTGTATTTGTGCCTAAAAATATCGCCGAGAGTCCGTCCCGCAAACCCTTGAAGTTCTTCGCGACTTGTATATTAATCTCTATCAATAACAAATCTCCTCTCCATATTGCATTTTCTCCGATTTCTATTTTTAGCGTGTTGGCACTGAGCAAAACAGACTTTATTCCTCCATATCCAGCAACCCCATCAGCGCAAATTTCAATGTAATACGTATCTTGACCTAGTTCGCGGTCTTTCTCCTCAATTTCAATTGATCTCTGAAGAATTATATAATCTTTTGGCTCATTTTTATCATCCGCTAGTCCAAGAGTGTGAATGCCGTTTTCAAATGAATAGTTTACCTCATTTGCAGAAAATTCGAATTTCATTTTATTTACATCCTTTAGGAGGGTTAGCTATCCACGTTTTTTGTTGCCCGTTCTCTGGCCAATTATATTGGATTGTTGCGCCTGTCTGTGCTGCGCGTGCATTCATTTTTCCTTTGCAAGATGGACATGGAGGATACTGGCCATCGATGATCATATGATCTCCAACTTCCAGTGGAACTTGAGAAGTTGCCCGAGCCTCCGTATGGGTAGCCAGACTATTCTTCGGAAATCCCAATGCTTTTTCATCTGGCGTCATGTTGCCGCTCTGAAATACGCCACATGGCTTTGAAGTGCCGTTCGCTTTCTGTACAGTAACCCGAGCAGTATGGGTCCCCTTCCCTGATCCGAAAGGCGACAACCCTAGTGGATCAATCCAATCAAGTGGATTTGGCGCGTATTGATAAAAAATATTTCCACCAAATAATCCAATGGGATCCTGACTCACGAACCGCACCCACACGAGGAAACATGACAAAAGCTACTTTGGCTACAAGCTCAGCGTGAGCGTCGATCACAAACACGGCTTCATCCGGGGCGTTGCTACGGGCACGGCCAGTGAGCACGACGGGCATCACTTCGATGAGGTACTGGATCTGCGAAACACCGGCAAAGACGTGAATGCCGACAAGGCTTACACCAGTGCACAGCGCCGTGAAATGCTGGCTGCACTGGGCTTCAACGACGGCATGCAGCGCAAAGCCCGGGCAGGCAAGCCCTTGAGTGATTGCCAAAAGCGGCGCAACCATCGAATTGCGAAAACCCGCGCGAAGGTAGAACACGTGTTTGCAGGCATTCGCCACATGGGCGGCAAGTTCGTGCGCACGATCGGACAGGTCAGAGCCGGCACGGTCATGACGCTGATGGCGGCCTGCTACAACCTCAAGCGTCTGGCTTCATTCCTTGAAAACGGGATTGATCCCTTCTTCAAATCGAAGCCCTCAAAGATACAGGCGCGTCCGCAGGCTGCATAAGCGCGGGATTTAAGGACTAAAACGCCTCAAATCGTCCGAAACTGCACTCCAGTTGGCAATTTACGCCTCTCAATCACGCTTTGCGCTACCTAACTCGCGAAATTCGGTGGTTATGAGAGGTGCCCGGCTTGCTTCGAGCGTGAGTTCATAACACGCTCTAAATGCGTTTCTTGAACAGTTCAGTTTGTTTGGCGCACCCGGGATTTGCAGATTGTACAGGGATAACTGTGTAGTGCAGCTCTTATTTTTGCTTGTGATTCTGAAATTCAAAATCATCAATCATAGAACGGAGTTTTTTTAACTCCGAATGACCAGACTCTATACCTCCCCATCCGCAATACCCTTTACTAAATAATATTCGGATTGTGATATTATTTTTCCGCGACGGAGTATTTGAATGAATTTTTTTGAATATTGCCTCCGCACCTCACTTAAAGTGAATGTTCCCGCAAGCTCCATCCTTGCATCAGCCTCGGCAACTTCTTCTGAAGTCCATTTAGAAGTCCATTCAATCGAGTCATTTAGAGACATCAGCATGCCTTTTTTCGCATTTGCTAATGATTCTTTTTCGATTTTTTCCAAAAATTGAGAGGGTGTGCCGTCGGGCGTTGTTGGATACTTTGGGGTATACCATTCAAAAAAAACATCTATGAAAATTTTTAACTTTTGATAATCTTGATCGGAAAGCATATTTTTACTCCTATTTATTGCGCCCTGCATTTTCCGCCGGGGATCGGAGGCCCTCCGAAAGCGGCATTAGCTGCCGGTATATACACAAAGTATTTATTGGGATTTAATGGACGAATGCCATTGATCTCATTTCTGGAGCTCCCACCACTCCTTCTAGCACCTCCATTCATTTCAATCATTTGCTGTTCACGACCACGTATGGCATTGGAATCAGATGAAGATCTATCCAGCTCCGGGGCAGAAAGCCTTCTTCATTTAGATCGGTTTGTTGCTTTCCTCTTTCTTCCACATTTTTTTCGGGTGAGTCATAGCCCGATGTTCGACCAGAATAGCACAGACCTTGTAATGTGTGACGACGAGTGTATGTCTGATATGTTTTCCCCTCATCATCATTTTTTCTATATTTCCGACTTAATCTATCCGCTAATTCCCTTTGTGCATCTAAAGATGGATTTGGGACACCAGGAACTGGAATTGGAGGTAATGGCACAGGGACTTGCAAGCCAGTTGGATCAATGAAATTAAGTGGTGAATTAAAAGCATAAGAGTAAGGGTTTAAGCCCCCACTCAATCCCATCGGATCTTGCTCCAAATATTTTGATAATTCTGAGTGATAATAGCGATGTCGATTGTAGATTAGGCTTGATTCAGCATCGTAAAATTGACCCGGGAGTTTTATGGGCTGATCGTCGTTTTCAATTCGGCCCTCAATAGCTTTCCCCCACGGATCTATTTGAACGCTCCAGTCGATTAGCCCTTCAGTATTGATTATTGAGATTGGTGCTCCCAAATGATCACACAGATACAAATCCAATCGTTTTTCCTGAATAGAGAACTCTGTCTCCAACATACTCATCAAAGACTCAGGCGAAATTTGCAAGGTTCGCATCCACTCAATTGAAAATGCACTAAGTTTGTCATGCCGAAGCTCCCGTTCCAGCAAGGTAAGCACAGATTGAGTCTCTCTATCCAAGCGAATACCTTGCACTTCTTGCAGTTTCTGTGCAAGAGAACGCATTGGGGGCTGTTTTTCTCCCTCCACGCGGATCATCGGCACAAAGCTGCCGGGCTCGTAGATCGTGTGAATCTGCCGGTTGTCCTTTTCCGTGAGGACTAATCTGTCCCCGTCCCAGCCGAAGAACGTCGTCTGCACGGGCCCTTGCAGGTTCCCCTCGGCATCGCCTTGCTGCACCTGCTTGACCACGCGCCTGCCGAACGGGTCGTAGTGGTAGTTCGCGCCGCGCACGGCGGTGTCGCACTCCATCTCGAAGCGGATGAGCCGGTGGTTGCTGTCGTAGTGATAGTGGTGCTGCTCGTTGCCTTCGGCCTTGTGCTTGCGCCTGAGGTTGCCCAGGCGTCGTATTCGTAGTGGAACTCGCCGTCGTCGGTGATGCGGTTGTCCATCCACTTCGCTGCCGTGCTGTGATTGTCCTTGGCGGCGTTCTCGCCCAGCGGGTTGAAGCGCTTGTCCCCATGTGCTGGCGCACGGTCTCCTCCCAGTGCTCAGGGCCTGTGGTGATCCGGGCGTTCTCGAACAGGCGGTTGCCAGCGGGGTCGAACCGGTAGTGCTGCATCGCGAGACCTGGCTGGCTCGCCGCAATCAGGCGTCCTGCCTTGTCGTAGCCGTATTCGTGCGGGCCCCTGGGGGTTTCGATGCGGGTGAGCTGGCCGGCTGCGTCGTAGTGGTGTTGGCGCTGGAGCGTGGATGGGCTCCCCTCTTCTGCGATGAGCGGGCTGTGGGTGTGCAGGTGCGACAGGCGCGAGAGTGCGTCGTAGCTGCGCGTGGTCTGCGTGGGGCCGAACCGGCGCTGGGTCTCCCGGTGCAGCTTGTCGCGCTCGAAGTCGATCACGCTGCGGCCATCGAGCACCATGCCGTGCAGGTGGCCTGGGCCGTAGGTCTGCCATTCGATGGCGGGCAAGCCCGTGTAGAAGGTCTTTGTTTCGATGCCAAGCTCGTTGAAATGAAAGTCTACACTGTGCTGCCAAACGTCGCTTCCATAGGGGCCGACGATGCTCTGGGTCTCGCGGATGATGCGGCCTAGCATGTCGCGCTCGAACCCTGCAGTGATGGTGTTGCCGCCCAGCTCGGTCACGTGCCATGCCTTCGCGAGCTGGCCGTCTTGTGTGTAGCTGAAGTGCTCCGCGGGAGCCTGATCGCTCTCGCCCATCTGGCGCTTGAGCAGCCTGCCGCCCTTGTCGTAGTGGTAGCGGCTGACGAGTCCCTCGTCATCGCTTCGAAGAAGGTCCCCCACGGCATTGAACTGGTAGTGCTGCGTGCGGCCGTCGAAGTTGACTTGTTTGGTCAGCCGGTCCATCACGTCGTATTCAAACGTGGTGTGTGCGCCGTTTTCGTTGGTCAGGCGCACCATGCGTCCCGCATCGTCGTAGTCGAACCGCTGGGTGTAGCCGCCGTAGTGATAGGCCCTGGGCTGGCCCTGGACGTCGCGCTCGAACTGCACGACGTTGCCATCGGGCGCGGTGATGCGGGCGAGATCGCCTGCTTCGTTGTACGCATAGCGGGTGGTTTGGTTCAGCGCGTTGGTGCTCGCTATGAGCCAGCCCCGAGCGTCATATTCATTTCTCGTCGAGGTGTTTTCCTCTCCAAGCGTGCCGGTAAGCTGGCCCCAATGGTCATACCGGTAACGGGTAATACTGCCGGAGCAGTCGGTATAGCTGGTGAGTTGGCCCGCGCCGTTCCAGCCGAAGAATTTCTTGCCACCACGCGCATCAATGATGGCATTCGGTTGTTCGCTGACGTTGTCAGAATACAGGTATTGGGTGACGTGTTCCAGTGAGTCGGTGACACTGGCAAGACGGCCCATCGCTTCATAGACGTACCGGTCACTCGCACCGTTGGGGCGGGTACTTTCGTCGATCTGCCCCTGCGCGTTGTAGCTGAAGCGGCTTTGCAGCCCGTCGGGTGGCGTGATGGACAGCAGCGCCCCGGTGGCTACATCGAGCTCGTATTGCGTCTCTCGACCTAGCGCGTCTATGCTGGATGTCTGCCGTCCGCTCGGATCAAAACGGCTTTGCGTGATACTGCCATCAGGGTGCTGCACCTTCACCACCCGGCGCAGTCCCGCCTCACCTTCAAAATGGTAGACCGTCTCCCGGCCAAGACTGTCGATTGTCTTCGTGGAATCCTTGGCATATTCAAAGCGGTATGACAGGGCGCCCTGTTTGGCCAGTTCGACCACCTTGCCCTGTTCGTTATAGCTGTATGTGATTTCCGGACGGCCTGCATAGACCAGTCCCGTCATGCGGCCGGGCCATTGGGGATGGTATTGAAAGCGGCGTTGCAGGCGGCCGTCGCGGCCGTAGACGGCCATGAGTTCACCGCGTGCGCTGTATTCGTATCGAACCAATGGCTCTGTAAGAGGTTCTGGCCAATGCGGGTCGTGTGTGAGATAGACGGCGGCAAGACGTGTTCCGCTGTCCTCTCCCCAGCCTTGCACGCCTGCGTTGGCGATCAGCGGGAAGTGTTTGTGTTCCATGCGGTATCGGCGACCCGTGCCGTCCTCCACCACGGTCACCACACCGTCGCCGTTGCGTCCATACCGCAGCGTGCGACCAAAACGGTCGTTCATGCCCAGCAGGAACAAGCGCTTGCCGGTAACCTCTCCCTGTGGCGGCTGCGCACCCAGAATCCACCAGGGACCCAGCGCATGGTTGGCAACGAAGAACAGGCTGCTGTTGCGGCGGTCATCGACATGCAGCCCCTGCCACGCCATGTTCAGGCGCGCCATGGGAAGCTCGGGAATTTCATCGAGGCGCTCAAGACCACCGCGCACGATCCACAGATTCTCGCTGCGGCTATAGGCGGCCTGGCCAGGGCGAGTGGTTCAAAACGAATGCTGCGTCCCTTGCTGTCATTCAGCGTGAGCAGCTCTTGCGTCTGCAACAGGCTGATTTCAGCAGGCAGCCACCAGCCCGGGCCTAACAAGCCCACGGGCGCTGGCGTGTCAGTCTGGTAACTCGAATAGTCACGGGACACCACAAAAGGCATTGCCCCGGGCAATGCGATGTCGACCTCTTCGTCCTGCACCTTCGCGCCCAGCATGGGATTGACGGGATTCGACACCTTGACGCCGCCCGGGCAGCTCGAGCACGCAATGCCGCCCTGCGAGCCGATGAGCACGGTGCGCGAACCTTGCGTGATCGGTCCGCCTTTTAAAGTCATGTCCGTCTGACGCGCTGCTGGTAACCCTGTCATTTCTCATCCTCTCTTCTGATCTTGCTTTTCTCTTTTGGTTTTTTCAGAACGTCGTCATCATCGGTACGCCCGACTTGGGCGCACTGACCGGCGCCGAAAGGGAGGCTGCCCCCATCAATCCACCGGTCATGTTCAAAGCCCCGGCGATCGCGCTGAGCTTGCCATTGCCTGCACCCATGGAGTTGGCGAGGCCGGCGACCTTGCCCGCCGCACTCAGCGCTCCCCGAGTGCCGAATTGCCGCCCCGAGCATTGCGCCTGCTGCGCCTGCCAAGCCGCCGAGGCCTCCACCGCCGCCAGCGCCCATGAGACCGCCCACGGCTCCGGCCAAGCCACCAAGGCCGCCCATGCCGCCGCCCATTCCGCCCATCCCGCCGAGGCCACCCATTCCACCCATGCCGCCCATTGCACCACCGCCAGTATCCGAGGCCACAAAGGAGTTGCCACCGGGCGGCCCGCCTGCGCCTGCGGGAGCGCCAGCCCCACCACCCGCTTCACCGCCCGCTCCATCACCAGCCCCTCCGCCTTCTCCTTCACCTTCACCGCCTCCCTCCTTGCCGTCCTCCTTGGGCGTGGCTGGCGGCGTTTTGCTCGCGCCACAGTTCCACTGCACCATGCCGGCATCGCCATTGAGTTCCTTCTCGGCCTGCAGCTCGATGTGCGCGCCCTTGAGATAAATCCCGCCATCGCTTTTGAGCACAATCTTCGCCTTGCCGCAGACCAGTTCAAAGTGATCGCCCACCGTGTGCACGGATACCTTGCCGACGTTCTCCTCCTTGCGCTCACCCACCTTGAACTCCACCTTCTTGCCGATGGTGGCGGTATAGGTCTGACCCACCATCAGGCTCTTGCTCATGCCCACCTGGCTCGCCTGCATCAGGCCTACGAGCGAGTTCATCGCCAGGCCCACATTGCGGCTGTAGGCAAAGCCGATGTTCATCATCTTGGCAATGCCGGTGTTCTCCATGTAGGTGATGCCGATGGTCTCCTTCTTGTTCTTGCCAATGTCGATGGTCTCGTTCTTCCCGACATCTTCCGTGCGGTTATCCCCAATCGAGATCTTCTCGTCGTGATCCACCCGCTCCTTGCGGTTCTGGTGAATCGTGATGGTCTCATCCAGATCCACCTCCTCGGTGCGCCACCCATGCACATTGATCTTCTCGTTGCGATCCACGATCTCCGTGCGGTCGCGGTGAATCGTGTTGAACTCATCCCGGTCGATCACCTTGCGCCGGTCGTTGCCCACCCACTTGTCCTCGTCGTGCTCGACCTCCGTGAGCTGGTCCTTCTGCGCGTGCAGCCACAACTGCTCCTCGCCCTTCTTGTCCTCAAAGCGCAGCGCGTTGGCATCGCCTGCACCGTTCTTCATGCCAGCGCCGCCCGCACCACCCAGGCTTGAATGCGTCTTGATGCCCGACTGCGTCTTGTTGGCCGGTAAGTCCCACGGCGGCATCTGCATGGCGTTGTAGACCCGGCCCGTGATGATCGGGTAGTCCGGATCACCGTTCAAAAAATCCACGATCACTTCCTGCCCGATGCGCGGGATGTGCATGGAGCCGTAGTTCGCGCCCGCCCAGGTCTGGCTCACGCGAATCCAGCAGCTCGAGTTCTCGTCGTTCTTCCCGTAGCGGTCCCAGTGGAACTGCACCTTCACGCGGCCATATGGATCGGTGTAGATTTCTTCGCCTGCGGGGCCGGTGATGACCGCGGTCTGCGGGCCCGTGGTGTGGGGCTTGGGGGTCGTGCGCTGGCTGCGATACGGGACCGATTTGGGGATGACGCTGAAGCTGATGCGGTACGTGGTCGGGCTGTCGATGCCCGCGCGCTTGGCAGCGCCCGAGCCTCCTGCGCCGTCGCTTCGGCGCACGTTCTCTTCAAAGCGGTAATACGCCGACTCGATCAGGTATTCCTTGTTCTGGTCAGCTCTTGGATATTTGCTGAAGGTGAACAGGTAGCCCGGTGCGATGTTGCGCGCATTGCCTTCGCCCTGGGCGACTTCGCGCTGGGCCTTTTGCTGCTCGATGCGCACGCGTGCGTAGTTCTCGCCGTCGCCCGCATCGGTGTAGCCACCCGGCCAGTCGTAGAGTTCGCGACTGTCCTCGGGTGGCCTGCGGGCTGCTGCTGGCGCGTCTCGAGCAAGGCCTTGGGTTTTTCGAAGTCGTAGTCATCCGATGCGAAGTGGCCGGAAGCGATATCTTCGGCAAAGCGCCAATCGTCAATGAAGTCGACGCTGTGAATGTTCGCAGCCCGGTTGCCGGGGTAATAGGAAATGGTGGCCGGTCCGTTGGGAAGAGGGCCGTGGCTTCCGATGTCATCCGCCAGCACCAGCTTGTGGCTTCCCATGCTGTGCTCAAAGAAGAAATAGCCGCCCTCGGCTTCAAGCAGGCGCGAGATGAAATTGAAATCAGTCTCGCCGTACTGGACCATATAGTCCCACGCGCGATAGCTGCCGACGAGCCGGTCATCAATGGTGAAACCGTAGGGGCCCAGCACCTCCTTGATGATGTCCGGCACCTTCTTGAACTGGAAGATCTTGAAGTCCGAGCGCCGCGTCGCATGCCAGAGCCAGGGGCGTAGCAGGGCCTCATATGCAAAATGGTCGCCGTCCTTTCCAATATAGGAAAACTGCGTCACCTGTCCCGAGAGAAATCGCTTGCCACTCCCTGCAGTTTCCGTCGTGAGATCGATCTCGATGCTCATGTCCTTGCCCAGCAAACTCCTGGCGGCAATCGACGAATTCTGGCTGATCAGACGAACCCGGTATTCAAACAATCGCGAGATCTGCTCACTGCCCTCCAATGAGCGGAATTCCAGCTCCTCGCCCAGCGGACTGTGCGCTATGAAAGTACGATTCGCCATTGAATCTTCCTCTTGTTCTCGGTTCTTAATTAATTCTAACAATAATATACAAAAGGCAAGAAAACTCAATGACAACTGTCACCGAGGAAATCCAAATTGTTAATTGATGGAAGAAATAATTTGCGCTGGAGGCAACGGCGGAACACTGAAATCCTGAAGCATTGGCATCAATTCGGAAGGTGGAGTAGCTCGCAATGACGATTCTGTGATCGCGTCATACCGGTAGCGAATGAAGACCGCCTGCTCTGCCGTGCTTTCAAACACGGTTTGCTCGTGCCTTTCCTTGAACCCTTCCCAGCAAGCAATGCCCATCTGCTCGGTGATGATCTTCCGCGCGTATTCCCACGCCAACGGCAGGATCTCTGCGTACGTTCTCGTTTGGATATGCCAGCTTCTGCGCCGCAGTTGGCCGGGGAGCTCGGCGTTGCCTACGACGATGAACAGACCGTCATGACCACGGGCGGCGATGGGATAGACGCTCAAGCGTAGATGCGCAAACTGAGGCCGCAGGGCATCAAACCAGGCGTTGAGAAGTTCGAGCTGCCGAGTCATCCGGGCCTTGTCCGCATCCGTGTTGTGCGCAACATGGGACTCAACGGGGATATGCCTTCCTGATTCGCCCCTTCATTGAGCAGCGCTGGGAACGCGGACTCTGCCGCTTGTGTCGCATTGGCGTTCACGGTCACGAACTTGTTGTCACGGTAGAGCGTGAGCAGTTCTTTTCTTGCTGCAATGGCAAGCTCCTTGGCTTTCTCTTCGCCATGCTCCTTCACCGAGAAGTACTTCTGGTGCGTGACGCCCGACGCATCCATTGTCGCCACCCAAGCCTTGAGACGTCGTCTATTGTCGTCATATCTGGCTGAGACGCCGGCCATTCCAGATTTGTTGTTGGAGCGGATTTTGACGCGCTGCTGCAGTTGGGTCAGCGGAGGAAAAATCCGAAGCAGTGCGTCCCGGTACGCCACCGCCATCGTGAACGCCGAATCACGTCCACCATACGCGTTGTCAAAGAAAGAACGGTGAAACAATCTGCCCTGTCTTTTGACGTTGACAAGCCATAGGTTTCCGGGGATTCCAGACCGACCGGATGCATCGAGGCGCACGACGCAGTACACGTTCTGGATCTATGGTCAGTCATTTGCTTGATCAATTCGCGCGCAACCAGACCCGCTGCACCAAGGTTTCATCCGTCTGGGGCTCACTCCAGGCGACGAAAAGCGCTCCGAATGCGTATTTTGGTGCCCCACAAACCCGGGAATGTTTGTGGAAAATGAAGGCCACAATTCGTTGAAGGAACTCGACATCTTGATAACAGGTAGCTTGATAGTCATAGCCTACCATGCATCCAATTGCTGAAGTCTCCCAAACGGGCCTTGCCTGACTCGCTCTTGCGCTTGAATTTCCGGTGCTTGATTGCCGCCCTGAAACCTGGGTGGCAGTCACGTTCTTCAAGGAATCTCTTCAAAGAAAGCCTTCAATCGGAAGCCAGCCAAGAAACGTCACCATCGCGCGGCTGAACCATGTGGTGTGGGGCTCCACGGTGTAGATCTGCGGTGTGGCGGTGTTCGATCCGCCTACCCATTGCAGATCGCCCGTGCCGTTAAGTTCCACGCGGTAGGACAGGCGTGGCACTTCGTTGTCCATCACGCTCACGAGTTGCTGGGCCATGGCGGGGCTGTCGATCAGAAAGCCGAGTTCGGTGTTGAGCAGCGCCGAGCGCGGATCGAAATTGAAGGAGCCGACGAAGAGGCGCTTGCCGTCCACGGCGAAGGTCTTGGCGTGCAGGCTGGCGCCGGAGCTGCCAAAGCGCTGGAAGAAATTCTTGTCGGCGGTGTCTGCATAAGCCGGCACGAGGCTGCGCATTTCGTAGAGCCGCACGCCGCGCTCGAGCAGCGCCTTGCGCCGCTTGGCGTAGCCCGCGTGCACGGCGGGGACGTCGGTGGCCTCGAAGGCATTCGTGAGGATGCGCACCTGCACCTTGTTGTCCGCGAGTTTGCCAAAGCTCTCCACGCCCGCCGCGCGTGGCACGAAATAGGCGGATACCAGGTCGAGGCTGGTTTCGATCTTGCCCAGCGCCTTTTCCAGTTGCGGCAGCAACAACTGGCCCTCTTGGCCTTGCCCAGGCCCTTGGACGGATCGTCGCTGATCATCTTCACGTGCGTCCACTCGAATGGCAGCGTGCCCTCCAGGAGCTGCGTGATGAACGGCGTCTGGTGGATGCTGTCGGTGTACTCACGGGCGCGGGGTGAGGCGAGCAGTGCCCGGGTCTTGGCGGAGAGCTGTTCCAGCTCGGCCGGTTCGGCCCGGGGCAGGATGTCTTTTGCAGGATGGGCGCTGGCGCTCGCCCAGTAGCGGTCGAAGTCGGTCGATACATCCCCGGCGATGGGTCCGATGGCGAGCACGTCGAGGTCGGTGAACAGCACGCCGTCGGTCGCACCGAAATATTCGTCGCCCACGTTGCGCCCGCCGATGATGCTGGCCTGGTTGTCGGCGGTGAATGACTTGTTGTGCATGCGGCGGTTGGCGCGGCCCAGATCCGCCAGATAGCCGACGACCTTTGGCTTGCGCAGCATGAACGGGTTGAACAACCTCACCTCGATGTTCTGGTGGCGTGCGAGCGCGGCCAGTTCGGTATCGAGACCGGACGTGCCCACGTCGTCGAGCAGCAGTCGCACGCGCACGCCACGATCCGCTGCCGTCAGCAGTTCGCCAAACAGCAGCGTGCCGGTGATGTCGTTGCGCCAGATGTAGTACTGCACGTCCAGCGTCTTGGCGGCCACGCGCGCGAGCGATGCGCGCGCGGCGAATGCGTCGTGCGGATCCTGCAGCGCGTGAACGCCGCTCAGGCCGGGATGCTCGGCCAATCGCGGACCGATGGACTGCCCGAGCGGCGTCTGCGCGGCGGCGTCGGGCGGCAGGGCCTGCGAGACGCTGCGCCCTTCCAGCGGCGGCAGGCTGCATCCGGACAGCGCCAGCAGGCACGACAGACTCAGCGACGTTAAGGCCAGGCTCTTTGCTCGCCGAGCCGGGACCGCAGCAGGCGGTGCCGGAGCCCGCAGGGCGTTGATGAGTGCGGTGACCTCAGGCATGCGCGGGCCCCGCCAGTTCCAGAAGCTGCTGCCACTGCGCCGCATCGACCGGCACGCCATGCGCCATCGAACGTGCACGTTGCTCATACCGTCGGTCACCGGGCTGGCGTTGCTGTCCGGCGTCGGCCATGGCCTGCACGAGCGTTTCGCAGCGCTGCGCGAAGTTCTGCCCACTGGTGAGCGACGGATCGATGGCGATGATCAACTGACCGGTGTAGGGCGACTGCGCGCCGGGATGCTGGCTCCAGTCGAACTCGAACGAGAAGTTGCCGCCGGTGAGCGCCGCCGCAAGCAGTTCCACCATCATCGCCAGCGCCGAGCCCTTGTGCGCGCCATGCTCGCCGCCAAAGGGCAGCAACGCACCACCTTCCAGAATTTCCTTTGGCTTCGTGGTGGGCTCGCCGTGCCTGTCCACGCCGTAGCCGATTGGCACCTCGTGTCCTGCGCGTGCGGCGATCTGGATGTCTCCATGCGCCGTCGCGCTGGTCGCCAGATCGAAGACCAGCGGATCGCCGTTCTCGCGCGGTGCCGCGAACGCAATCGGGTTGGTGCCGAACAAGGCCTTGTTGCCGCCACTCGGCACCACGCAGGCCATGCTGTTGACCATGGTGAGCGCCACCAGTCCTTCGCGCGCCAGCGGCTCGACGTCAGGCCAGAGCGCCGCGAAATGGTGCGAGCGACGAATCGCGAGCAGCGCAATGCCGTTGGCTCGCACCTTCCTGACGAAGGCCTCGTACGCGGCCCGGTAGGCGGGCTGCGCGTAACCGTTGGCTGCATCGACACTCAGAAAACCCGGCGCCTTGTCTTCGACCACCGGCACGGCCTTGCCGTCCACCCAGCCGCTCTTGAGCGTGGACACATAGCCGGGAATGCGGAACAGTCCATGACTCATGGCCCCGTCGCGCTGGGCCGCAGCACAGTTGTCGGCCAGTGCTGCGGCGACCTCGGCGCTGGTGCCATGGCGCTCGAAGATCTGGCACAGCACGGCGCGCATTTCGTCAAAGGGAATGAGGACTTGGTCGGTTGGACCCAGCGTGGGTGTAGTCATGGGTTCGAGAGTGGGTTGTCGCTGCCAGCGTGCAATCGGGGGACGGGCTTTCGTTTTTCCGAACGAAGGTGCGACCCGCTCAATCGCCCATCACCACACCCTCGCGACGCGGATCGGCACCGCCCAGCCACATCTGCTGTCCGTGGATTTCGGCGCGCGTGATGGCCTGCAGGCCGCTGGTCATGTTCATCTCACGCACCTCGGCACCGCGCTCGCGCAGGGCCGAGACGGTGGCAGGGGGAAAGCGCTGCTCTTCGAGCATGGTCGGTCCGTTGAGCGATCCGAAGTTCGGCAGATTGATGGCCTGCTGCGGCGTGAGTCCCCAGTTGAAGATGCCGTAGACCAGCTTGCTGGTGTAGTGGATGATGAGCGCGCCACCGGGGCTGCCGCCGCTCATCAGCAGCTTGCCGTCCGATTTGTCGAAGACCAGCGTGGGAGCCATCGACGAGCGCGGGCGTTTGCCCGGTTGCACACGGTTGGCGATGGGCGCGCCGCTCGCGTCCTTGGGTGCAAAGCTGAAATCGGTGAGTTCGTTGTTGAGCAGGAAGCCCTTGACCATCTGGCGCGAGCCGAACTGGTCTTCGATGGTGGTGGTCATCGCCACCGCGTTGCCCATGGCATCGACCACGCTGATGTGGCTGGTGCCGTGCTCGATCTGGTCGGGCATGGGCGCGTAGCTGGTTTTCATGCCGCCGGGTGTGCCGGGTTTGGCGATGTTCATGCTTTTTTCGCCGATCAGCTTGGCACGCTCGGCAAGGTAGGCGGAATCGGTGAGGCTTTTCCAGTTTCCGGCCGGTGCCTGCACGAAATCCGGATCGGCCACGTACTGGTTGCGGTCGGCAAATGCGAGTCGCGCCGCCTCGTTGTAGAGATACAGCCAGTCGGCCTTCGGGAGCTTGCCCTTGGGGTCGTTGGGGCCCGTGAGCCCGTCACCGAGTGGTATCGAGGTGGCGTTGGTGTTCTTGAGAATCCCAAGGATCTGCGCAACCGCGATGCCACCCGAACTCGGTGGCGGGAAGCCGCACATGTTGTAGGTGCGGGCGGCGAGCTGGTAGTCGGTGCACAGCGCCTCGCGCTTCTTGGGCTGGTAGCCCGACAGATCGGCCAGCGTCATCTGGCCGGGGTTGGTCGGATGGCTGTTGACCTTGTCGACGATGGCCTTGGCGACTTCGCCTTCGAGCAGCGCCTTGGAGCCGTTTCTGGCGATGTCGCGGAGCACCTTGGCGAGCTCCGGGTTCTTGAGCGTATGACCCACAGGCCACGGCTTGCCTGCGGCGTCGAAGAAATAGGCGCGTGCGGTGGGGTCGTTGGCCAGGTACTTTTCATTCGCGAGCAGGGTGTTGAGCCGTGCGCTCACCTTGAAGCCATCTTCAGCCAGACCGATGGCAGGCTCGAACAGTTTGGCCCAGGGCAGCTTGCCATGCTCCTTGTGCGCCAGCTCGAGCATGCGCACCACGCCGGGAACGCCCACCGAACGCCCACCGACCACGCCTTCGATGAAGGGCAGGGGCTTGCCGTCCTTGCCGATGAAGTGGTTTTCGGTGGCGGCAGCAGGGGCGACTTCGCGGCCGTCGTATGCCTCGACCTTGCTGCCAGTCGCATGCAGCAGGAATGCGCCGCCGCCGATGCCGCTCGATTGCGGCTCCACGAGCGACAACACCATCTGCACGGCGATGGCCGCATCAATCGCGCTGCCGCCCGCCTGAAGCACCTTGTAGCCGGCTTCGGTTGCCAGCGGGTTGGCTGCGGCAACGGCAAATTTGGTGGTCGCCCAACCGGGCTTTTCGGTGTAGCCGGACGAGCCTTCGGGCTGCGTGGCGGCGGGCGAGAGCTTGAGCGAGGGCGTGCCAGAGCAGGCGCTCAGCAGCAGGCTGGCAGCGGCCGCGACGGGCAGCAGGACGCGAATATCCGGTCGAAATGGCTGAGCCATGATGTCTCCTTATGCGCTGATAAACGATGGCTACATCCTAAGTGAAAACGGCGACCTTCCCCAAACCGGCGAGGTCGTGTGAACAGGCCCTAGCCCGCATGCAGCTCGTTCTTGGCAATGGCCACCTCCACATCGCGCGGCAATGCGACGCCGTTCTTCACCGCAAGAATCTCGGCCATCACGCTGACCGCGATCTCCGCCGGGGTCTTGCTGCCGATGTAGATGCCGATGGGGCCGCGCAGGCGTGCGAGGCTTTTTGGGGTCTCGCCGAAGTGTTCGATCATGCGCTCGTGGCGCGCCTGGTTGTTGCGGCGCGAGCCGATGGCGCCCACGTAGAAGGCATCGGTCTTGAGAGCTTCCAGAAGCGCCAGATCGTCGAGCTTGGGGTCGTGCGTGAGTGCCACCACGCAGCTGCGGCGATCCGGCTTGAAGGCGTTGACCACGTCATCGGGCATGTCGCTCACGACCTTGGCGGCGGCGACGCTCCATGCGCCGCGATATTCCTCGCGTGGATCGCAAACCGTGACCGCAAAGCCGCTGAACAGCGCCATCGTGGCAAGGTATTCGGTGAGCTGGCCTGCGCCGATCAGGAGCATGCGGTATTCGGGCCCGAAGGTATTGGTGAGCCGCTCGTCGGTGAGCGAGAGTTCCGTGGGCGCGGCGGCCGACGCAAGCGTGACGAGGCCATCGGACAACTGCACGACGCGCTCGACAAGCTGGCCCGACTCGAGCAAGCGCACCAGCCGCTCGAGCTGGTTGGCGTCGGGGTCATACTCCAGCAACAGTTCCAGCGTTCCGCCGCACGGCAGACCAAAGCGGTGGGCCTCGTCGGCGCTGATTCCGTATTTCACGAAACCCGGCGCTCCGCTCGGGATCGCCTGCCGACCACTCGCGTTGGCGGCAGCCGCGTTGGCATAGGCCTGCGTGTAGCGGTAGATCAGATCGTCCTCGATGCAGCCGCCCGAGACCGAACCGATCACCGCGCCGTCTTCGCACAGCGCCATGATGGAGCCGATGGGTCGCGGCGACGATCCCCAGGTGCGCACTACCGTGGCGAGCAAGGCCCGCTTGCCCGCCAGCCGCCAGTCGCGCAGTTGGCGCAGCACCATCACATCCAGATTTTCCATGAGGGCCATTTTGCTGCGAGATAAAGTCCCTCGCTGCCAGCCGATCTTGTCCCGGCGCACTTAGAATCCCGGACTGCCGAACGAGCATCTATAACGGTGATCCGCTTTGCGTGCAAAAGGGGGTGTCGGAACCTTTTCGTCCCGCCTTTGCCTCTCGAGTATTTTTCAATGAATGGAATCATTTCGCCAGCGCGGCCACACGCTCTGGTGCAGATGCTTTTTCGGATTCTTCGCCGCGAGCCACCCCCATGCGTAGCCAACACGATCTGTTCGCCGAACAGCGCCTGCAGCAAATTCAGCGTGCGCGCTCGGTAGTGTTTGACGAGCGCGAACGGCACCGCCACGCGGGCGATGCCTGTCACGCTGGTGCACTGCACCTGCGCCCGGACAGCGAGTGGATAGAGCGCTCATGGCGGCGCTGTCTTGCGCAGGGCCAACGGCCGCATCACCACGTTGAATTCGACGTCGTGACGGCGCAGTTTGCGCGCAGCGCGCAGGAGACCCAACGCGCGCTGCTGCGAGCGGCCCGTCCGGCGCTGGCGGAACTCGGTCGCACGGTCGCCAGCACGCGCTTTTTCGCGATCCTGACCGATGCGCGCGGCGTGCTGATCGATATCGCCGGTGCCATCGACGCTGCGGATCCGCGCGCCGTCGCCATCGCGCGCGTGGGCGTCAACCTGTCGGAGCGCAGCATCGGGACCTCGGCGATCAGTGCCGCGCTGTCGGAGCGGCGCGCCGTGTGGCTGCATCGCGGCGAGCATTTCTATCGAGACACCTCGGTGTACAGCTGCGCCGGTGCGCCGATCTACGGGGCTGCGGGCGAGTGCGTGGGTACGCTGTCCCTCGCGGGTGTGGAGGCGCTGGAGCGCCCCGAACTGCGGCACCTGATCGCGCGCGCCGCTCGCAACATAGAAAATGCGCTCACGCTGCAAACGCCACACCGGCTGCTGCTGCGACTGAACTGGCCGGGCCAGCTCGGCGATGGTCACCGCGACGGGCTGCTATGCCTCGATGAAGACGGCTGCGTGACTGCCGCCAACCCCGTGGCGCGCCAGATTCTCACGCAACTCGTGGCGGGACGCGGTGCAGTGCACAGCGATGAGCTGTTCGCGATACCCGTGCAGTCGCTGTTCGATGCGGCAACGCGAGCGAGGAACGGCAAGGGCGTCATGGAAGTGCCGCTATGGTCCGGGCTGCGCGTTCAGGTGCAGGCGCAGCTTGAAGGGCCGGACATGGCGTGCGCCGCGAGTCTTGCGCAGCAGCGCGGGCGCGGTGTCGGGCATTCCATGCCGCTCAAGGATGCGGAGCTTGCCATGGTGCACCGGGCAGTGGCCGATGCGCGCGGCAACGTGGCGCAGGCCGCGCGCACGCTGGGCATCAGCCGCGCCACGGTGTACCGCAAGCTCAGGCAGCGCTGACTGAGGCGGCCCGCTCAGGGCCGGTTCTGCGTGTCGCCCGCGACGGAGTCGGCATTGGCGTCAGCATCCACCTCTGCCTGTGCAAGGCTCACTGCGTTGTCGGCATCGATGCCCGCCTGGCGCAGCGCGGCCTTCTCGCCAGCGCTGGCGAACTTGCTGTGCTTGCCGACGATCGCGACCATCTGACCGTAGATGCGCGGATTGCCCGCGAGGCATTCACGTTGTTCGAGGAAGTCGGCCTCGCCCGTGAAATTGCCGACCAGGCCACCGGCCTCGGTCACCAGCAGCGAGCCTGCGGCCACATCCCAGATCGACAGGCCGGTTTCAAAGAAGGCGTCGGTGAAGCCCGCTGCCACGTAGGCCAGGTCGAGCGCGGCGGCACCGGGCGGCGCAGGCCGGCGCAGCGCTGCATCACGTCGCCCATGAGCGCCAGATAGTTCTGGAAGTTGTCGCCCGGGCGGAATGGAAAGCCCGTGGAGATCAGGCATTCGTTCATGCGCGTGCGCTTGCTCACGCGGATGCGGCGCTCGTTGAGGAACGCGCCACGGCCCTTGGTGGCGGTGAACAGGTCGTTGCGCGTGGGTCGTAGATCACGGCCTGTTCGATCTTGCCGCGCACCGCGAGAGCGATGCTGATGCAGTAGACGGGAAAGCCGTGGATGAAATTGGTGGTGCCGTCCAGCGGATCGATGATCCACACGTATTCGGACGTTTGGGAGCCATGCTCGCGGCCCGATTCCTCGGCCAGGATGCCGTGCTGCGGATAGGCCGTGAGAAGGGTTTCGATGATGGCGCGCTCGCTCGCCACGTCGACCTCGGTCACAAAATCATTGATCTGTTTCTGGGAGACGCGCACTGCCTCGACGTCGAGGGCGGCGCGGTTGATGATGGCGCCAGCGGCGCGCGCAGCCTTGATGGCCACGTTAAGCATGGGGTGCAGATTGGAGGACGACATGGATTGTGATGAGGAGCGACTCGGCGAGATTTGCCGTGTAGCGTCCGGCGATGCGGGCGCGCGAAAGGGCGAATTCTAGCGTGGTTCGCCGACTTTTGCATGCTTGTGTTTTTTTGTAAGCCAATCACCCCGTTTCTGCCGACGCCACGATTCAGTGGGTACCAATTGTGGTGATCCGGAGAAAACTTCATGTGCAAGCAACCCACCGTTCATGGTCCTGATGATTCAGTGATCTCATCCGTTCGTGCAGGCGTTTCTGCGCGTTGGCAGTCCCTCGCGCGCGCCGGGTTCGGTGTGTTGGTGGCGGGGGCGTTGCTTGCGGCCTGTTCGCCGCAGGATGGCAACGATTCCCCGGCGGCTGTCGAGGTGGACGCGCGCGGCGCGGAGCAAGTGGCGCAGATGACGCAGAAAATGGCTGCGGGTGGCGACGTCCGCAGGCGCATGGCCGAAGCGGTGCCCGCACCCGCACCTGCGCCCGCGTCGCTCACCGCGACGTCGTCACCCACGAGCGCTGACGAAGTGCAACGGTTTCTGGCCGTTCGCCATCACCTGCAGATCGAGGCACCGGCTGCCGATCTCGCGGGGCTTTGGGGCGCGGTCAAGGCGCGTTGCGAGCAGCTTGACTGTCAGGTCGAAGCATCGGCGCTGCAGCGCGAAACCTCGCATTCCGCGGGTTCGGCCTATCTGACCATGCGCGTCAATCCGCGTGATTTCGCAATGCTGACCGATGCGCTCGGCAGCACGGCCAAGGTGCTCCAGCACCAGACTTCGAGCGAAGACAAGACGGGCGAAGTGATCGACGTGGAGGCGCGAATCAAGAACCGCACCGAATACCGCGACTCCCTGCGCGAGCTGCTGCGCGAGCGCGACGTCAAGCGCAAGCTGAGCGACCTGATGGAAATCCGTGACACGCTCTCGCAGGTGCAGGCCGAGATCGATGCCGCGCAGACCCAGCGCAAGCTGCTGGAAAAGGAGACCGTCAAACAGTTCGTGCAGATGCAGTTTCAGCCCCAACGGGTCGTCCTGTCGGGTACCTACAGCCCGTGGTTGCAGACCTGGACAGGCGCATGGAATGCGCTGACCGGCAGCGCGCAGACCATGGTGATCGGCGTGGCAGCGCTGCTGCCCTGGCTGGTGGTGCTGGGCGTGTTGCTCTTGCCCGTGTGGCTGTTGCTGCGGACGTGGCGCGCACGCCGACGTGCGCGGGTGAGCGCCGCTGCCGTTGCCGCATAGCGATTCGGTCCCGCGAGTTTTCGTCAGGCGTTCAAAGCGGCGACAATCGAGGGCTTCGCGTCGCCGCACGCCCGATTCGCCTGTCTGCCATGAAAACCCGCTTCATCCTCATCAACACCAGCCATGCAGGCAATGTCGGCGCGGCCGCCCGCGCGCTCAAGACCATGGGGTTCGATGACCTGGTGCTGGTGGCTCCGCGTTGGCCGAACGTGCTGCGCAAGGAAGAAACCGTTCAGCGCGCGAGCGGGGCGCTGGACGTGCTGGAGAACTGCCGCATCGTCGAGACGCTGGACGAGGCGCTCGACGGCATCAGTCACCTCTGCGCGACCGCGATGACCCCGCGCGACTTTGGTCCGCCCACGCGCACGCCACGAGAGCATTTCGAACTGCTGGTGAACGGCAGGCTCTCGCAGGCGCCGGATGCCGAGGCTGCTGCCGCATTCAACGAAACCGGCGTCGCGTTCCTGTTTGGCTGCGAGCGCTTTGGCATGTCCAACGACGACGTCTACCGCTGCAACGTTGCGCTGTCGATTCCGACGAATCCTCAATTCGGCTCGCTGAACCTGGCCTCGGCGGTGCAGGTCGTGGCCTATGACTGGCGGCAGGCGCTTGGCGGCTACGAGGTGCAGGAGGCCACGGCGCCCGCCGACCGCGCCGATGCGGCTCAGGTGGCGGGCATGCTCGACCACTGGGAGCAGGCGCTCTCCGAGATCGGCTTTCTCGACCCGGCCGCGCCCAAGAAGCTCATGCCGCGTCTGAACCAGCTTTTCAATCGCGCGCAACTCACCCCCGAGGAAATCCACATCCTTCGCGGTGTTGCCAAGGCGATGATCCGGTGCGCACAGCCAAAACGCTAGACTCCAATTCCCAAAAACGAATATAGATAGTTCATCTTCATGTTTGACCGCCTGCGATCCGACATCCAGTGCATCCTCGAGCGCGACCCGGCTGCCCGCAGTACCTGGGAAGTGATCACCTGTTACCCGGGCCTGCATGCCATCTGGCTGCACCGACTCGCGCACTGGTGCTGGAATCACGGCCTCAAATGGCTGGGTCGCTTCATCTCGCACATCGGACGCTGGCTGACCGGCATCGAGATTCACCCGGGCGCGAAGATCGGCAACCGGGTGTTCTTTGATCACGCCATGGGCGTGGTCGTCGGCGAGACCGCCGAGATCGGCGATGGCTGCACGATCTATCAGGGCGTGACGCTGGGCGGCACCTCGCTGTACAAGGGCGAAAAGCGCCACCCGACGCTGGGCAGGGACGTGGTGGTCAGCGCCGGTGCCAAGGTGCTCGGCGGTTTCGAGGTCGGCGACGGCGCCAAGATCGGCAGCAACGCCGTGGTCATCAAGCCCGTGCCTGCAGGCGCGACCGCCGTAGGCATACCGGCGCGCATCATTCCGTCCAAAGCAGGGCAGAGCGCGGACGTCACCGACGCGTCCCCGATGCCCGAACAGGCGGCACCGCTGCCGGGCGCGGGTTCCGGCGCGTCGGCGATGCCGTCCACCAGTCCCGCGCCGTTTTCCGCCTACGGCATCGAACATCAACAGGACGATCCGCTTGCGCAGGCCATGCGCGGCCTGATCGAGCACACCGCCGCGCAGGAGCGCCAGATTGCCTTGCTGTGGCAGAGCATCGAAAAGCTCAGCACGGCCGCGCCCAAAGAAGTCGGCGACTGCGTGCCGTGCGACGCCGCCAAGCGCGAAAACTTCGAGGCAGCGCGGCTCAACGATCTGGTGGGCAAGTAGCACGCCGGGCCAACGCCCAGCGAAATCCTTACATCGGCAGGCAGCGCACGGTGATGTCCGCGCGAGGCAGCTTCTCGGCGTAGAGGCCGCTGCGCGCAGGTGACAGAAGCGCACCAAGGCCCTGCATGACCGGTATTTCCGCGCCCGGCTTAGCGTCCTGGTAACACTGGTTCAGCAGCTCGACGGTGCTTGCGAGCGCATCGCCCGCAGCCTTGCGGGCCGGGTCTTTCTGAAGCGTTTCGGCCTGGTTTTTCAGCCACGCTTCGTAGGTCTCCCGGGTATCCGGCGTGAGCCTGGTGCGGTCGGCTTCGGGAACCATCCCGGCGTAGAGCGCCTTCAGGCTGTCCGTCCCGGCCTGCCCCATCACCAAGGCGGCGTCGTAATGCACCTCGTATGCGCCCTGGCGATAGATCACGTCCTTGATCAGGAACTTGAGCGAACCCTTTTCGCCACCCAGTGTACGCACCAGTTCACGAGCCGTCGCGCTGTTGGGATCGTTCTTGAGCTGCGTCTGAAGCGCCTCGGCAATCTTGGCGTCCTCCGGGAAACTGATTCCGGACATCGAAGTCGATTGGGGCGAGCAGGCGGTCAGGGTGAATATCGCGGCGATTATGGAAAGCGCTTTATTGTCTATATATCGCATGAATATTAAAGTCGTATGACATTTAAATGAAATTTGAATGAATGATTTTCGCTGAATCCATGGCGAAATTTCCATTTCATCATTTGAAAATACAGGGATGTCGCCTCTGGAAAATTCACTCGATCTGGCTGGAAACCGTTCGAACAAATGCGATTAGGCAGTAGAAGCCGCAGCTTCTTTGTTATGAAGTGTTTGATTTTCCTTGCAATTCATTTACTTCTTCGCTTGTTGTAAATACCGTTATGGAGTTGTAAGTTTGATAGCATTCGCGAGTTCTTGTAGGCGAATTCCCTAATGGCCTCATTTCTCTTGGGGTGAGAGCGCGATATTGGACCGCTGGACTCCACGATTTGGGAGAACGCTTTCTTACTTCCACAGGATATTCAATCGTTAAGAATCCGCCTGCAAGCCGCAAAGGCTGCTTTTCGATTCAACTTCAACTTCCCAAAGGATCCTGAAAATGCGAAAGATTGCTACCACTGCTATTGCATTCTTGGCCATGTCTTGTGGCGCGGCATTTGCCGATAGCGGAAACATCACGATTCCCGGCCTGGCTTCGGGTAAAGCCTCGACCGGCTCGGAGATTTTCAACAGCAAGATCAACGTGCTGAACAACAAGGCGAACGACATCACCGCAGGTGGCGGCAAGGCGAGCATCAAGGTCGCTGACGTCACCCTCGACGGCGTGGCCAACGTCAACAGCGTGAACATCACCGGCTCCAAGGTTCACAACTCGGAAATCAACGTCATCGGCAATGAGGCCAACAGGGTCACGGCGATTGGCGGCACTGCCAACGTCAACAGCGTCAACATCAACTGATGGCGCCTGGGACCAGGTAGAGGCGTGTGGGAGCAGCCGCTTGAAGGCGCTCCCACACCACTCTCGTCCACCGCGCAGCGAATGGCTTTGAAACGGCCCGTGCAAGGGCTTCATGGAATTTTTCGAAGGGCTTGGCGTGAGCAAGAAAAAGCGAAAGACACAGCAGCACTGGATCGCTTTGGGCCTGTTGGGCGCTTCGGTAGTGGGCGCGCCGCAGGCGGTTGCGCAGGAATCGATGCTGACCGGCCTCGGTTGGCACAAGAACAGCGCTGGAACCGAGATGGATTCCAGCAGCCAGGCATTGGTGCTTGGCAACAAATCCCCGGCAACGGTGACAGGCTCGGGCTTCAAGGGCTCCCTGCTTGCCAATGTGGGCATGAACATCGATCTGGTCGGTACCGCGCAGGCCAACGGCATTGGTGTGGCTGCGATGCAGATGAAGAACTCGCAGCTCCAGGTGCTGGGCAATCAGGTCACCGGATTCGTGAACGCGTTCGGCGGCGCGGCGTCGGCCAACATGGTGCTGGTCGCAAGCGGTGAGGGACGCAAGCCCTTGAGCTCCACCCAACTGCTGGTTCAGGGCAATCGCGCAAGCAATGTGGATGCGCTCGGTGCCAAGGCCAATGTGCTGCTGGGGACGGGCTCGCTGCAAATGCCAGGCCGCTCGTCGGTCAATACGGTACTCACCGATGCGACGGAACTCAGCAACGTCAGGGCCTCGCTCACGGACAACGAGGCCAGCAACGTGACATCGATTGGCGGCTCCGCGCTCGCGAATGCGCTGACTGCGGCGCGAAGCACGATCAAGGATTCACAGGTGTTGAGCACGTCGAATCACGCGAAGGAAATTCGCGCTGGTGGCGGCAGCGCCGGAATCGGGCGTGGCACGATTGCGCAGGTCAATCTGACGGGTGTCGCCGCAGCCAACACGGCGGCCATCGCATCGAGCGAGTTGCGCAATGCCCAACTGACGCTGGCCGACAACCGCGCGGAAAACATGACCACGACCGGCGGCAGCGCGCTTGCCAACAGTGTCAGTTTTACCGATCACCGCTTGGGAGGCTCCGGATACCAGGCAAGCCTGACCTCCAACGAGGCGCGCAACGTCAATGCTTGGGGCGGTGAAGGATCGATCCTGGGCGGCGCGCTGGCCGAGGTTCGCGTGTCGGCTGCGGCGCTGGCGAATGCGATTTCCGTGCAGAAGGGCGAGTTGACCAATCGCCCGGTGCACGGCGTTGACAACAACCGGGCCAGCGATGTGGTCGCCACGGGCGGCGGCGCTGCGGCCAACAGCATCTGGCTCGACAACGCGACCGTCAAGGGCGGCCAGATTCAAATCACCGACAACACGGCCCATCAGATTCGCACCACGGGCATGTCGGGCTCGGTGGGCGCCGGTATCGTGGCGTCGGCGGATCGCAATGGCCGCGCGCTTGGAAACACGGCGGCGATGGATCGCCAATCGACCGTGGATCAATCCAGGGTCACGGTGACGGGCAACACCAGCACCAACGTGACCGGCCTCGGCGGAATGGCCGCTGCCAATTCGCTCGCGGTCACCGAAGGGCGTGTGAACAAGACCACCGTGACACTGGCCAACAACGAGGCGCGCAACGTGCAGTCCAAGGGCGGCTCGGCAAGCGTGGGCGCGGGCCTGCTGTACTCGACCAGCCAGGATTCGGTGGCTCTTGCCAATTCGCTGTCGGTAGGAGGCTCGCAGTTGGATGCGAAGAACCTGTACATTGTGGGCAACAACGCTTCGAATCTGAACGCGCGTGGCGGCACGCTGATGGCCAACAGTGTCGCGCTCGAAAGCGGTGGAGCGACGGCGGCGCAACTCTCCGCCAATGGCGCCATCGTCAACAACACGGCGAACAACATGAGCACCACGGCCAAGAGCACGTCGGGAGCGGGCGGTCTGGTGAGCAATTCAAGCAACGCGCGCGCCGCGGCCAATTCGCTCGTGCTGCACGAGGACGTGCACATGGATACCGCGTCGCCATGGGCGATTTCGACGAACACCGCGAACGGCGTGCATGCGGGCGGTGGCACGGCGCTCGTCAATGCCCTGGCTGCCTACCGCGGTGCGCGAATCCAGTCGAGCCCCGTGACGATACTCGGCAACACCGGCGAGAACATCAGCACCGGCGGCGGCGCGAGCCAGGCGCTGGGCATGGGATCGAAGACCAACGGCATTCTTGCTGCCAACTCGGTGTACATGGAAGGGCCCGATTCGGTCAGCCTTCGCAGTACGCCGGTGCAGATCACGGCCAACACCGCGCGCCAGTTGAGCGCGAAGGGTGGTCGCATGAACGCCAACGCGGTCGCGGTCAATGGAAGCGGCAAGGTTCAGTCGAGCACCCTGAACGTGATCGGCAACACGGCAACCAACCTGCGCAGTGAGGGCGAGGAAAAGACACTGATCGGCCACGCCATCGACAAGGGCGTGGGCCAGGCCAACGCCAATGCGATTCAGGTGCTCGCCAGCCTGCGCGGCGCGACCTTCCAGCTCGTTGGCAACACCGCCGACAATCTGAGCGCAACCAAGGGCCTGGCCGCAGCCAACAGCATCGTGCAGGACGACGGTGCCGACATGAACGCTCTGAATGCCATGGTCATTGGCAACCACAGCAGTCAGACCAGCGCCAGCAACGGCAAGACGGCGCTCGCCAACAGTATTGCGGCCGAAGGATCTTCATCCATCAAAGGCAGTTCGATTCAGGTGTTTGCCAACCGGGGCGGCGCGCGCGCGGAAAGTGGCGATGCGGTGGCCAACAGCGTGCGCAGCCGCAAGGGCGGCAGCGTCTCGGCATCGAGCGTCACCGTGGCGGGCAACAATGGATCGTCCGAAAAAGGCGCGGTCAACAGCGTGGACACCGAGGGCTCGGTCCGCGCGAGCAGCATCACGATTTTGGGCAACCAGGGATCGGCCAGCCGGGGCGGCACGATCAACAGTGTGACCGGCAGGGGCTCGATCACCGGCGGTCAGATCGCGATTCTCGGCAATCGCGGCTCGGCAAGCGATGGCACGGCCAACAGCGTCACGGTGGATGGCAGCGTCGGAGCGTCGAGCATCACGATCCTCGGCAATCATGGAACCACGAATGGCGGTGGCACCGTGAACAGCGTCACGGGCTCTGGCTCGATCAAGGCCAGCCAGATACTGATCGCGGCGAACTCGGGATCGGCCCGGGGCGGCGGCACGGTCAACAGCGTCTCCAACAAGGGCAGCATCGCGGCCGCGAACATCACGCTGATCGGCAACCAGGGCAGCGCCACGGGTGGCGGTACGGTCAACAGCGTGGAAAACAAGGGTCAGCTCTCCGGCATGGTGGTGATTGCCGGGAACCGTGGCAGCGCAACCATGGGTGGCAAGGTGAACTCGCTCATCAACGATGGCGTGATGACCGGCGCGGTCGTCATTGCCGGAAATCAGGGCCGTTCGGTGGCGGGCGGCGTATCCAATTCGGTCATCAACAAGGGCGTGATTACCGGCGCCGTGACCATCGTTGGCAACAACACGGCATCGGCGGCAGGCATCACGTCGGGCAGCGTGCGCAACATCGGTGGCGCCGTCACCGGCGTCGTGGGCGTTGCCGGCAACGCCGCGTTTGCCGCCAATCCGGGCTACACCTATGTCACGCCCTCTGTCGGCGTGGTGAACAACTCGGTCACCGTGGTGCCTGCGTTCAACATCGTCAGCAACTGAACCGCACCCCATGAGCCACGCATTTGATTTCCAACGAAAGGACTGACCATGAGACATCAGACCCCACCCATTGCGCGGCGCGCCCAGCGCATGGCTCGCCCGCTCGGCGCGCTGTGCGCGGGCGCGGTGTTCGTGTTCGCCAGCCTGGCGGCACAGGCACAAATGGTGAACTACAACGAGCAACTGGGCAATTACAAGGACATGGCATCGACCGGCGTGAAACTGATCGACGGTGTGTTCCCCGCGGTGAACGCAAAGGCGCGTGTGAACCGCGCCGTTGCCCAGAACTCCCTGGTGGATCAGAGCGCGCTGGTGCAACCCGACGGCACGCTCAAGCTCCCGGATCGCCAGCAGAACGTCGTGATTCGCACCGACTACAACAACGTGCAGCGAGGATCTGACGGGGCGCTGCGTATCGCGAGTCCGGTGATTCAGGGCAACGTGAGTGGCAACGTCACGCTCTACGTGGAAGGGCGTGGCGTGGAGAACATCACGGTACTCAATTCGCGCTGAGACTGCGGTCTACGCGCGCAGATAGCGGGCATCCCGTCCAACATGGAAGGGATGCCCTTGAATGCAAAAACAAGCAACTACAAAACATGAAGAAAATTCTGATGCAACGAGCGGCCCTCGCAACGATGATGGCCGCTTTGGTGGGTTGTGCTTCCACGGAAAACGCGCTCAAGGATGCTTCGACGTTGATGGAGGAACGTGATTCGGAGAAGCTGGAGCCGGTCAACAATCTGAGCACATATGCATCGTCGCTCGCGCGATTCGGACGCATGCTCGACGTCTACAAGGATGGTGATCCGATCATCTACATGCAGACGCGCAACATCTCCGATGCCACCAATCTGTCGAACCCCCTGGTCGGCGCCGAAATTCCCGGAGACATCACCGAGATGGTGCGCACGGCGGTCAACCGCATCGGCGCGCACATCGTGTACGTTCCCTACCATCCAGACTACCTGATTTCGCAGGCGCAGCTTGGTGCCAAATTCGGCGTGACCATGCCCGACTTTCTCATCACCGGCGCACTCACGGAATTCGATCGCGCCATCGCAGGCGCGGGGCGTTCCAACTCCGTGGGCATCCAGTTCGGCGGCGGTAATGGCAAGACCGATATCGGCGCCGACGTCAAGCGGACGGCGATCTATTCTGCGCTCGCGCTCGACCTCAACCTCGTGAGCTTCAGCACGCAGCAAATGGTGCCGCGGATCCAGGCATCGAACGTGGTGAAGGTGCTCAATCTGAGCACCGAAAACAATGGCAGCCTGGGCTTCTATGGCAACGCATTCGGTTTCAAGCTCGAAGGCAAATATCTGCAGGGACGGCATTCCGCGATCCGCACGCTGGTGGACCTGAGCGTGCTCGAGCTTGTCGGGAAAGCCACGAACACACCTTACTGGCGTTGCATTCCCGGCGGCAAGCCCGATCCGGTCGTGGTCGAGAACATGCAGAAGGCCTACGAGTCGCTGGCACCTGAACTCAAGCTCGGCCTCATTCAGGTCACGCTGCGCAAGTACGGCCAGCCGGTGCAGGTCACGCAGCAACTCGACGAGGAAACCAAGGCCGCTCTGCAGGCCGTGTATTCGGAACGTTATGCGGCACTCGGCCCGGTCGACGTGATGAAATGGAAGGGCTTCGAGCCGCTGTTCTTCGGTGTGCCGATGGCCTGGGACGGAACGCTGGAGCCCGCGACCAAGGCCGCCGATGCGTCCGTCGCGCCCGCACCGCAAGGTGGTCGTACTTCGCAAAAGGCCGGCACATGAGACGTTCACTCCCACCGCCGATGATGATGCGCCACCCCGTCGTTGGCGGGTTGATTGCATGCCTGATGACGACACTGCCCATTGCGGTCCTGGCTCAGAACGCAGCCACGGTTTCTCCACAGGGGGCAGCGGCGACAGCCGCCCAGCAGCAACAGCAACAAGCGGCGCAGCAGGCAGCCCAGCAGCAGGCACCTTCAGCGGCCACCGCTGCACGATTCGTGCAGTCGTGCAACGACTCGCTGGAGCGCGGCGTGACGGATCTCGGCTGCCAGGCACCGCTGTATCGCAACGAGTTGGAACGCCTCAAGCGTGAGGCATTGACCACGCAGAATCCCCAGTTGCTTTCGTTCGTCGGCGAGGCTTACCGCAATCCGCGAACCGGGCTCGGAGATCTCGGTCAGGCATACCGTTGGTATCTGCTCGCGGCGGTGCGCGGGATCCGATGGCGCTGCAGCGACTGTCGGAATTGAATCGTACCGGTCAGGGCGTTCCCAAGGACAATGTGAAGGCGCTCGGCTACGCGCGTCTGGTGGAGCGTCTCTCGCCACCCGGCAGCGCGCAGCAGCGCAATGTGGTCACGATGATCAGCGAGCTTGGCAACGAAATGGCGCTTGAGGAAGTGGCGCTTGCGGTGAGCTTTGCGGACCAGTTGGAAGCGCAAATCCGCAGGCAATCCGGTGATCCCGCAAGCGGCGCCGAGAATGCCGCAGCGGCGGGACATAGCGCTGCACCTGCGACGAACAATCCGTCGCTGCCCGGAATGGCGCCCTCGCCAGCAGCAAGAATCCCCGGCGTGGGCGCACCCACTCCGGGAACCGTTTTACCGGGCGTGCCTGCAACGCGTGCCCAGTGAACAACCCATGGGAAAGGCGGATCGGCATGCATCGACACGACGCACATGACAATTCGGGAAGCCAGGCCAGCAAGCCGGGCTGGCGTGGGCTGCGTTGCTCGTTGACCGTCGCGCTGCTGTCGCTGGTGGGCGGACAGCTCGCCTTGGCGACAGGCCCGAATGGTCCGATAGGACCGCAGGGAAAAATCGGCCCGCGCACCGCTGAGGATGCCGAGGCCGCGCAAAACCCCGGTCGCGCTGCGCGGACGCCCGCGCAAGCTCCGATGCGTGCCGACAGCGCGCCCGGCAATCGCATTACGGTCACCAACAACACCGCCACGAACGTGCGCTGTGCGGGTGATGGATCGGTATCGGTCAACAGTGTGGACGTGAACGGCGCGAGCCTCAAGGGCCGCACCGTGATCGTGCAGGGCCACAACGCCACCGACGTGCGCAGCGAGGACTGCGCGGGCCAGAGTGACGGCGGCGCGCAGGGGCCGGGCTCGGTTCCTTCGCAGGTCAACAGCATACGGATCCGCTGAAAGTATGGAAACGATGGAAATGAACCAGAGGGAATTGACGAATGAATCCAATGATGCGCGCAGGTTTCGGGCACCGCACGGGTACCGTGGCAGTGATGGTCGCCATAGGAATATCGTTGGCAGCATGCAAGGACAACGCATCGGAGGTTGCCCCGCCCGCAACGACAGCGCCTGCGGCGCCGGTCGCGCCCCCGGCAACCGTCGCGCCGCCGCCGGTGTCACCGGCTCCGGTACCTGCCCCCATGCCGGCGCCTGCTGCGCCAGCGCAGCAAGCGCCTGCGGCTGCAACCGCGACGCCCAAGAAGGTGTCCATGTCGGTGCAAGGCGTGTCGCCATCGGGCGTCACCGTGCGGGTGAAGGGCATCGAAATCGGCGCCGATGCCACCGTGGTGGATGTGAGCATTTCGTTTGCCAACCGGATCAATGCATCGACGATGCTGGCCATGGCCGACACGTTTCTCGAGGACGAGAACCACAATCGCCTGCAGATCAAGCGTCCCGACAGCAATCGCAACCTGACGCTGCGACAGGGCGAGACGCTGGATGGACAACTGGTTTTCCTCGGAGCCGTACCGGCGTCGGCGCGCAAGTTGCGGCTGGTGTTCAACGATGGCTACCAGGAAGACAACATCGTCGCACCGGGGCTCGCCATGGAGCTTCCGCTGCAGGGCAGTTGATGCGAGAGCGCAAGTACTCTACCTGGCCCGCTGCCGCGTGCTTGCTGAGCGCGCTGGTCTTCGCTGCGGGCAACGTTCTGGCGTATGACGTGATTCGCAGCAACCAGCCCTTGGCGCAGAAGAATTCCAGTCTTTCGCTGCAGAAGGATGCACCGCAGACGGTGCTGAACGCGAAATCCGTGTCCTCCAGCATCAACGCTTCCGGCCCGGCGACCGTCCTACAAAAAAAGGACGGTCCGCAGACCGTGCTGCGTGAAGCCGAAGTTCCGCCCGAGCGACTTGAGAGAACACGCGAGCTGATTCAGGTGCTCAAGGCCGAGCCCACCGTGCAGAACGCCATCTCGGTGAATCTGCCGGCCGACGTGCTGTTCGATTTCGACAAGGCCGAGCTGCGGCCGGATGCGACGCCCTCGCTGAACAACGCAGCCGAACTCATCGACAGCTATCCCAACGCGCCGATCACGGTTCGCGGGCATACCGATGGCAAGGGCACCGACTCGTACAACGACAGCCTTTCGCAGCGTCGTGCACAATCCGTGGCGCAGGTGCTCGAAGGGCGAACCCATCGGCGCGCTGCTACCGAGGGCTGGGCAAGCGTGAACCTGTCGCCCCAATACCCGGCCCGACGGAAGCGACGATCCCGCAGGACGCCAGCTCAACCGGCGGGTGCAAATTCTGATCGGTGTACCGACCAAGGGAGGCTAAGCCATGGCATTGGTGAAATGTCCCGAATGTGGCCGCGAGATTTCCACGCAGGCCGCAACCTGCCCGTCATGCGGCTATCCGATGCGCGCGCAACCAGGGGAAGGGCGCAATCAAAATGCGCTCGAATCCCCGCAGGTCTGGAGCCGTGGCCTGCTGGCGCTCGGCGCGTGGTTGGTGACGCCTTGGATCGTGCGGCTCATCTTTGCGCTCGGCGTGCTCGTGTTGGCGTATTTCATGTTCAAGGGAAACTGACGCACAGCGGGCCGCGCCGATGCGGCCTGTCGCCGATGTTGCATGATGCGTTGGTTGCCACGAATACATTGGCACAGACCATCATAGAGCAGAGGTTCCCGAAAAATGAACGTCAGTCAGGCCATGCAGGAGCGCCGTTCGGTGCGCGCCTTTCTCCCACGTGTTCCCGGTTCCAGCGATGTGCACAGGCTGATCGCCGACGCCGCGCAGTCCGCATCCGGCGGCAACCTCCAGCCCTGGCGCGTGACGGCGCTGGCGGGCGCGCCACTTGCGCAGTTGGTCGCGGCGGTAACCAGTGCCGAGCCCACGGATGATGGCGAGGTGCCGCATATGTCGTATCCGCCGAGCCTCTGGGACCCGTATCGCACTCGCCGTTTCAAGAATGGCGAGGATCTGTACAAGACCATCGACATCCCCCGCGAAGACAAGGCCGCACGTCTTGAGCAACTCGCGCGAAACGGCCTGTTCTTCGGCGCGCCCGTGGGTGTGATCGTCCAGGTGGACGAGCGCATGGGCTACGCGCAGTGGCTCGATCTGGGCATCTACCTGCAGTCCTTCATGCTGCTCGCCACCGAGCGCGGCATGGCCACCTGCCCGCAAGGCTACTGGCGGCGTTATCGCGAGACCGTGGAGCGCGTGCTCGAAGTACCGCACCCCTACCGCGTGGCCTACGGCATCGCGCTCGGCTACGAGGACACGGCGGCGCCGATCAACGCATTGCGCGCCGATCGCGCAGCGTTCGGCGAGTGGGCGCAGTTGCGGGGTTTTTGACTAGGGCATACAACCTCCGGGACTTGCGCAATCACCGATTCCGGTCTGCGGAAAGATGGTTTGTGACAGCGGCTGTCATCCATGGGTAACATGGTTGTCATATGCATTGGGAAGACTTGTCCGTTTATAAAAAGGCATAACCACATGCAACAACGCACAACACTGGCCGCCGCCGTTGCGACATTGCTCGCTTTTTCCGCTCCCGTGGCCTGGTCCGATACGCCCGTCGGCAGCCACGCAGCACGCAAGGCTCTGGAGGCTCAATTTCTCAAGGCCGATCCGCAGGCAACGGTCTACATCGACGAGAACTTTTCCGGCGTAGCCGATGAAGCGCTTCCGGCCAACTGGCGTGTGCAGCCGAAGATGAAGGGCAAGGCCAAGGTTACAGGTGGCAATCTGTTGATCGACGGCACGCCAGACGCCTCCGGCATGACCGGCGTGATGTTGCCCGTGAATCTGGAGACCTTGTCCAACTACCGCATCGATATGGAATTCACCATGGACAGTGCGGTGAACACCTCGCGTTGGGCGAGTGTGATGTATCGCACCTCGCCGCTGAATACCAAGCAGCAATTCGAGCCTTACTACCAGTTTGCGGTGCGGCAGAGCGCGCTTGATGACAATGGGACGGAGTTGGCTTTTCGCAGCGCCGCAAGCACGTGGGATGTGCAGAGCAAGAAGCCGTTCTCGGAGGTCATCAGCAAGAACAAGCGCTACAAGGCCACGGTGATCGTGCACGGCAACCGCGTGCGCCAGTACCTGAACGGCACGCTCCTGCATGACACGACGATTTCCTCCGCCGCGAATGCCAAGGGCGGCGTGGGTGTACAGACCTCGGGTGCGCTGGTGCGCGTGTACAGCGTGAAGGTCACCGAGCAGAAAACCCCACTTCCCGAGCTGGAGTTGCCGGTCCTGGTGCAGGACACGGGCACCGCCGCGTCGATGGCGCCAACGCTGGTGCAGGGCATGACGAGTCTTGCGACCAGAGAGGGTGACGGATCGAGCAACTCGTTGTTCACGCTGGACAGCGCGCTGAACCTCAACGACGCCTCCGGCCAGAAGCTGGGAACGCTGGAAGACTATCTGGCGCAGGCCAGGCGCGTGACCGTGCCGGTGCTTCGCGTGAAGGATCAGGCGACGGTAGATGCGCTGGGCGAATACTCGTTCGGTGGTCCCACTCTGGCGGACATCACCTTGTTGTCCGATGATCCCGTGCTGCTCAAATATGCACGGACCCAGTTGCCGCAACTGCGCACCGCGGTCGATTTCACGGCTGTCGCGCTGACCGCTGGAACCGAAGCCGTGTTGAAGATCACGGGAGACACCAACCGTGCGGGCGCCAAGATCGCCGTGCTGCCCGCAGCGCTGGCCACGCGCGAGACCGTATCCCATCTGCAGCGTCTGCTGATCACGGTATGGGCGGTGTCCGATGCGAGAACCGCGCAGGATGCGGCGCTGGTTCTCACCACCGGCGTGAACGGCGTGCTCGCCAGCGACAGCACGGTGTTCGCCGATGTGATGCGCAAGTTGCCCGCAGGCACGCTGCTGCGCAAGCCGCTGATCGCCGGTCATCGCGGCATGCCTGCCGGAGGCGAGCATGATGAAAACACGATGGAGAGCGCGCAGGCAGCCGTCGCAGCCGGTGCCGATGCGGTCGAGAACGACATCTACATCACCAAGGATGGGCATCTGGTGATCATGCATGACGCCTCCGTGGTTCGCACGACCAATGGCACGGGCAACATCGAATCCATGACGCTGGAGCAGGTCAAGGCGCTGCGCACCAAACCGCAGGGGCTGCAGATCCCCACCATGCGTGAGTATTTCAAGGCATTCAAGAACAAGCCGATCACGCACTTCATTGAAATCAAGAGCAGCACGCCTTCGGTGGTGACCCGATTGAAGCAGGAGATACAGGAAGAGGGCGTGGCCGACCAAACGGTGGCGATCTCGTTCTCCAGTCCCCAGCTCAAGCTCAGTGCCGAGCAGATTCCTGAACTGACGCTAGGCTTTCTGAACAGCAGCAACGCGGGCGCGGACGTGCGCGATGGCGTTCGCAAGGTGCTGGAGGCAACGCAGCAAAACAACTCCACCTTCAACCCTTCGTACAGCGGGATCAGCCGTCCCATCATGGAGGCCGCGAAACACCGTGGCACGACCTTCTGGCCCTGGACCCTCAATACTGCCAACGACTTCTACAAGTACTACAGCTGGGGCACGCACGGCCTCACAACGGACTACGCAAAGTGGGCCGCCAATTTTCCAGTGGCGATCAAGGCCGCCGCTCTGCCCGCAAAAATCGCGCTGAACGAAGCGGCCTCGCTGGAGGTGACTCTCACCACCCAGACCGGCGAGTCAACGACGGCGCGTGCCAACGAGATGGTGCTGCTCGGCGGCACCGCCACGGCGCAGACACCCACCGACGGCACGATCACCTTCACGAGCGCCGGCACAGCCGTGGTGCTGCCGGGCTACCGTTACAAGATGGGCGATGGCACCTACAGCTATGTGCTGATGGCCCAGCCGGTCACGTTGACCGTGGGCGATGGTTCGGGCGGCGTGACCGGCACCTCCAATTCGGCGAGTGCCGGTGCTGTGTCCTGCAGCAGCGCAGTGCCCGGTCAGACCAGTGCCTGCAGCGTGACGCCGCAGCCGGGCTATGCGGTGACTGGCGCGGCACCCGGTGGCGACTGCCCGGCGGGCGCGTGGAATGCGGATCGCACGATCTACACCACGGGCGTCGTCAGCGGCAACTGCTCGGTCAATTTCACGTTCGCGCCGCTGCCCGTGGAAGCGCCACTGAGCCCCGTGGGCAAGAGCGGCGTGGTGCAGGCGAAGGTCACTGGCGGCGGAACGGGCCTCTGGGCTTTTGATGCGGGCAATGCGATGTCGGTATCGGTGCCGACGAGCACGCCCGACAACCTGAGCTTCCCGTTCGGTGTGACCGGCTTCACGCTAAAGGGTGGCGAAGCGGGCAAGCAGGCGGTGGTCGAGCTGACCTATCCGCAGGCGCTGCCCACGGATGCCAAATACTACAAATACGGCAAGACCCAGGCCAACGCGCAGGCGCATTGGTATGAGTTCGCGGGTGCGCAGATCAGCGGCAACAAGGTGACTCTCACGCTGACCGATGGCGGCGACGGGGACAACGACCTTGCGGCCAACGGCTTCATCGTCGATCCGGGTGGCCTTGGCGTCACCAAGGCCGAGCCGGTGATGCCAGGCACGCCCACGGCCGTTCCTTCGCTGGGTGCGGGTGCGGTCCTCACGTTGTCGTGGGCCGTGGGCGCGCTGGCATGGCTGCGTTCACGCCGCCGTGATCGCAAGAGCGCGTTGACCCGTTGAAACGGCGCTAGAAGAAAACGAAAGCCACTGCGCTTCGTGCGCAGTGGCTTTGTTTTTGCGCTCTCAGTCGCGTGTGCGAATGCCGGTTTTGGGGCGAAAGCCCTTGCAGACCTGATCGCGCGTCTCGAGGTAGGGGCCACCGATCAGGTCGATGCAATACGGCACTGCCGCGAAGATGCCGTTCACCTTCTGCGAGCCGTCCGCGTCCTTGAGGCCGGCCAGCGTTTCCGCGATCGCCTTGGGCTGGCCGGGCAGGTTGATGATCAGGCTCTTGCCGCGAATGACGGCCACCTGGCGCGAGAGGATTGCGGTCGGCACGAAGCTCAGGCTGATCTGGCGCATTTGTTCGCCAAAACCCGGCATCTCCCTGTCGGCCACGGCGAGCGTGGCTTCGGGCGTCACGTCACGCGGGGCAGGGCCCGTGCCGCCGGTGGTGAGCACCAGCGAGCAACCTGCCTCCACCAGTTCGATCAGGGCGGCGCTGATGCCATTCTTCTCGTCGGGATCAGGCGTGCCTCGAATTCGATGGGGTTGTGCAGCGCGCCGAGCAGCCATTCCTTCAGCGCGGGCAGGCCCTTGTCTTCGTAGACGCCGGTGCTCGCCCGGTCGCTGATCGAGACGATGCCGATCCTTACCGGCTCGGGCGTGGCGGGCAGCGGCGGAAGATGCGAAAGAGGCGGTGAAGTCGTGCTCATGTGTGATGTCTCCGCATGACTCAGGCGTCGTCCTCGTGCGATTCGGCGTCGGACTGCGTCTTGGCGTCTTCGAGCTGCTCCTTCACCAGTTGGAACAGTTCGCGGTAGGCGCGGCCCTTGCGAGGAGCCAGTCCCTGCGATTCGGCGGCCTTGTCGTCTTCGGGCGCATCCTTGCGGGCCTGACGGATCAGCGCGCGGATTTGCTGGGTGTCGGTGCGCGGGAACTGCTCAAGCCAGGTCGCGAGTGATTCTTCGTGCGCGATCAGGCGGTCGCGCCATTGCTCGGCCAGATGCAGCGAGAGCTTTTCTTCGGCCGAGCCGTTGCGCTGCTCGTCGAGCGCCTGACGCACGGCGGTGACCTCGACTTCCTCGAGCTTGCGCATGAGCTTGCCGACAAACTGCATCTGCCGACGCTTGCCCTCGAAATTCGTGATGCGCTTGGCCTCGGCGAGCGCTTCCGCGAGCTTCTCCGGCAGGTTGAGGCGGTTGAACAGGTCGGAGCGCAGCGTGAGCAGCTCCTTGCCCAGATCCTGCAGCTCATCGCTCTCGCGCTTGAGTTCGGTCTTGGTGGAACCATCGGTTCCCCTGAGTTCGGCCTTCAGTTGCAGGTCCATTTCGCTGCCTTCGGCAACGAACTGACCTCGCACGAAGTAGCCTTTTTTGGGTTTACGTGACATGAGAGTATTCAATGGAGTGCGCCGGCCATTCAGTCGTGTGCCGAACGGGGGCTCAATGTGGCAAGTATCATAGCCGCCGATATGAAAAAATCACCTTCCAACGCCAACAGCGCCGCAGGGTCTCCACCCGACAGCGGCTTCAGCTACACCCGTGACTTCTTTGCTGACCTGGTCGACCAGGCGTTGGCCCACGCCAAAAAGCTGGGCGCCACCGACGCCGGTGCCGACGCGTCCGAGGGCTGTGGACTGAGTGTGAGCGTGCGCAAGGGCGAACTGGAAACCGTGGAGCGCAATCGCGACAAATCGCTCGGCGTGACCGTCTATCTGGGACACCGCCGTGGCAATGCCAGCACGTCGGATTTCTCCGCGCAGGCCATCGAGCGCACCGTTCAGGCGGCATACGATATTGCCCGTTTCACAGCGGAAGACCCGGTCGCCGGCCTTCCGGATGCCGAGGACATAGCGCCCGAGAACACCCACCGCGATCTCGGCCTGTTCCACCCGTGGAACGTGACCAGCGAGGAGGCCGCGCGATTGGCGCTCGAGTGCGAGGCTGCCGCACTCGGCACCAGCAAACGCATCACCAACAGTGAGGGCGCGGGCGTCTCGGCGCAGCAGAGCCATTTCTTCAGCGCCCACACGCGCGGCTTTCGCGGCGGCTACGCAAGCTCGCGCCACAGCATGTCGGTCGCACCGATTGCCGCGCTGCCCGGTCGCAATGCCGAAATGCAGCGCGATTCCTGGTACAGCTCGATGCGCAGCGCGCAGGATCTCGCGTCGCCCGCGGCCATTGGCCGCTATGCCGCCGAACGCGCGCTGAGCCGCCTCGGCAGCCGCAAGATTCCCACCACCGAATGCCCGGTGCTGTTCGAATCGCCCCTGGCCGCAGGCCTGCTCGGCGGCTTCGTGCAGGCCGTGAGCGGCGGCGCACTCTACCGCAAGAGCACCTTCTTGCTCGATTCGCTGGGCAAGAACGTCTTTCCACAGCACATCGACATCATGGAAGATCCGTTCATCCCCGGCGGCAAGGGCAGTTCGCCGTTTGACGAGGAGGGCGTGCGCGTGCAGGCGCGCAAGGTGGTCGACGCGGGCCGCGTGGAAGGCTACTTCCTCACAAGCTACTCGGCACGCAAACTTGGCATGAAGACGACCGGCAATGCGGGCGGCTCGCACAACCTCACGCTCACCTCGCGCCTCACGCGCCCCGGCGACGATCTGGAAGCCATGCTCGAAAAGCTCGGCACGGGCCTCTTCGTGATCGAACTCATGGGGCAGGGTGTGAACTACGTCACGGGCGACTATTCGCGCGGCGCAAGCGGCTTCTGGGTGGAAAACGGCAAGATCGCCTTTCCGGTGCAGGAAATCACCATTGCCGGTAATTTGAAGGACATGCTTGCTAACATCGTCGCCGTGGGTGCCGATGCCTACAACTACGGCGCCAAGACCGTCGGCTCGGTGCTCATTGGAAAGATGAAGGTGGCGGGTAATTGAGGGCGCGCCCGAATAATCTCTGACGCGCTGAAAATTTAGTGGATTGCGCAGCCCCAAAAGGCCGCGAAGCAGGAATGCTTCGTGGCCTTTGTCGTTTATGGCGAACAGGCCTGAGTAACCACGCATGATTCCCATCGACCGTCAACGGAATATGTGAACGTTTATGGAGTTCGGCTGGATGGCGATTTACAAAGACGCTCTATTTGAGGGGTATTTTGGAAATTTACCAACGAAAGCCGGTTTTGAATTTATCTAACGGATCTTGCTTGTGGCTTGGTAATCGGTGGGTCGAAAGGTAATCATTTCCAATAGTGAATGTGATGTCATGATTATATTTGTGCGCGTATTGTGAGACCTCAATCGTACATTCGACAGGTGTTTGTGCGTGATTAATGATTGTCGAGATTTGCAAGAACATATCACACTATTCCTATAATCGAGTATTTATCTCTCTTGAAGCTTTCGGTTCCTGGGGCGGATTTTTGAGAACTGACTTAAATCAGTGTTAAGTCCTTGAAGTCGATTTTGGATGGAATTGTGGGTGTTTGGGTCGTTGATGTAACTAAAAATATATGGAGCGACAACCTCAAGTGGGTCGCTGGTCGCATCCAAAGTGCGCCATCTCCGTCAATTTACGCTTCAAAGGAAGTTACATGAAAAAGACTCTTGCTGTTCTGGCGATTTTTGCAGCTCCCGCGTTTGCATATGCTGCAAGCACCATTACTTTTCAGGGCGAGGTTTCGACTCAGACCTGCGTCGCCGAAGTCAATGGTCAGACCAACGGCATCGTGCTGCTCAATACGGTGCCGACCTCGGCACTGGCGGCGGTGAACTCGACCACGGGTCTCACACCGTTCACGATGACAGTCAAGGGCTGCCCTACGGCGGGGACACCCACCAATATCGCCACCAACTTTCTGGGCCACTCGGCGACCGTCAAGGGCAATCTGGGCAATCGCGCCACGACCGGCGCCGCAACCAAGGTGCAGCTGCAGTTGATGAAGACCAGCGCCGGTACCGAGGCGATCATCCTGAGCGGGACGACATCCGTTCCCGGCCTGGTTTTGCCCGCCAATCAGAGCTCGGCTTCGCACCAGTTCGGCGTGCAGTACATCTCCGAGGAGGGTGGCGCAACGGCGGGCTCGGTTCAGGGCATCGCCGAGTACTCGCTCAACTACAACTGACAGGGACGCAATACCTGAAAGCCGCGCATGCAGGCTGCTGCAGGCGTGGCTGACTTTGAAGTTTCGAGTTTGGAAGGAAGTGCATGCGTCGATTGTTTGCATGGGGACTGATTCTGCTGCTGGCAAGTGCATTCGTGCCGCGCCAAAGCGCGTGGGCGAGCGTCGTGATGCAGGGAACGCGGGTCGTCGTTGTCGAGGGAACCAGGGAGAAATCGATTCAGTTCTCGAATCCTTCCGATCATCCCTTTCTGGTCCAGGTCTGGGCAAGCCGCACACCCGGAGCCACGGAAGACACCGGCCTGCCATTCGTCGTCGCGCCTCCGGTCTTCAAACTTGAGCCGAGAAGCGGACAAACGGTTCGCCTGAAGATTCTTCCCGATCCCGAGCTTGCGGATATCGAGCGCGTCTACTACCTGAACTTCAGTCACATTCCTGCGATCAAGGCGCAGGCGGAAGAGGCGAATCGCCTGATCCTTTTGATAAAGAGCACGGTAAAGATTTTTTATCGTCCTGCTGCTCTTCACGAGGGTGCGTTCGACATCGGCAAGAGGCTGGAGTACCGGTTGACACAGGAGCAGTTGGAGATCCGCAATCCCACGCCTTTCAACGTGAACATCAATTCGATTCGTGTCGAAGCAGACGAGGGGATCGCGCCCGTGGACATGCAGCCGCAAATGCTCGCTCCGCGCGCAACGGCCCGCTGGGGTTTCAGGTCGGCAATGCACGCTCGCGACAAGGCGAGGATTTCCATATCGACGGTGAACGACTATGGAGCCGAAGTCACTGAATCCATCGACACGGTGGTCAAGTGACTTTCGCGGACAACGAATAACGCCACTCCATGAAAATCAGATTGTTGTTCTGGCTGGCAATGACGATATTGCCGCCCTGGGCAAGTGCTGCCCAGGAGGTAAGCCAGCCGCCCGCGCCGAAGCTGTCGTTCGATCCGAAAATGTTCAAGGGTCTCGGCATCAGCCCGCAACTGCTGGAGCAGTTCAATTCCGCGCAGGATCTCCCTGCCGGGAGGTATCGATTGGACGTGTTCCTCAACGAGCAGCTCAGGTTTCGCAAGGAGCTAGAACTGCGCGCCGACACCAGTGGACGCCAATGGATTTGCATAGACAACGCGTTGCTCGCCGAACTCGGCGTCGAGCCGCGCGTCTCGCCACAGGAGACCTGCGCGGATCTCGTCAAGCTGTTTCCGGGAGCCACCGCTGAGCTTGAGGGCGGGCGATTGCAATACCAGATTTCGATGCCGCAGGCCTACCTGAGCAAGGCACCGAGAGGCGAGGTGGCGCGGGGCGATCTGGACGCAGGCATTACCGCGCTCACCTTGAACTATCTGGGCAACTACCAGCTCGTGCAAACCGAAGGGCGCCAGTCGTACACGCGCCAGTCCGCCTATCTCTCGCTCAATGCGGGCATGAATCTAGGTCAGTGGCAGCTTCGTCAGCAAGGCGCTTTGCAGCATGATCAGGACCGTGGTCTGCGCTACCAGAACCTGCGCACCTACGTGCAGCGACCACTCGTTGATTGGGGCAGTGAAATGGTGGTCGGTCAGACCTTCACGTCGGGACGGTTTCTTTCTGCGCTGGGTTTCAACGGTCTGACGTTGCGCACCGACGAGCGCATGCTTCCCGACTCGATGCGCGGCTTCGCCCCGGTGGTGCGCGGTGTCGCGCAGACCAATGCCCGCGTCACCGTGCGCCAGAACGGGTTCCAGATCTACCAGACCACGGTGGCTCCGGGAAGCTTCGAGATTTCCGATCTCTACGCCACGAGCCTGAGCGGTGACCTGGACGTGGAGGTGCTGGAAAACGATGGCCGCGTGCGATTGTTCACCGTGCCGTTTTCCGCCGTTCCCGAATCGCTTCGCGAAGGCGCGGGGCGATACGACATCGCTTTGGGTCGCACACGCGCAGTAGGCGAGGGTACCGACTTTTTCGACGCGGTCTATAGCCGCGGTCTCAGCAATTCATGGACGGCAACGGGCGGATTGCGTCTCGCGGGGGTTACCGGTCAGCCGTACTGGGCGGCGTTTTCAATTCGAGTCTGGGCGCGTTTGGTGGTGACTTCACCTATGCAAGTGCCACGGCCAATGGCCTTCCGGCGATGAACGGCTGGATGGCGCACCTGTCGTTCAGCCGCATGTTCCAGACCTCGAACACCGTGGTGACGCTTTCGGGTTACCGCTATTCCACCGAAGGCTACCGCGATCTGTCGGATGTGATCGGACTGCGCGCGGTGGGCGCGGCGCAGTGGAACTCTGCGACCTACATGCAGCGCAATCGCTTTCACATCAACGTGAATCAGCCGCTGGGCAAGTGGGGCAGCATGTACGTCGCAGCTTCCACCGGCAGCTATAGGAATGGAAGAAGCGACGACAACAATCTGCAACTCGGCTATTCCAAGAGCTTCGGCAACGGCGTGAGTGTGAATTTCGCGCTGGCTCGGCAGCGCATCGGGGCGTCGCAAACCAACAACCCGATCCCCGCACCGATGCTGGGAGATGCCAGGGAGAACACCGCGATGCTGTCGGTGAGCTTTCCGCTGGATGGCTCGGCGCTCGCGCGGCCCGGCCACGTCGCTGTGTCTGCCGTTCACAGTGCGAACCGGGGTGAACAGGTTCAGGCGACCTATTCGGGCGTGCAGGCCCATGACGACAGCCTGAGCTACAGCGTCACCGCGAGCCATGGCAACGACGGCTCGAAGAGTTCCCTCGCCGCCAATGCCCAAAAGCGGTTCAACAACGCAACGCTGGGCGTGAACGCATCAAGGGGAAGCGGATACTGGCAGCTAGGTGCCTCAACCCAGGGCGCGGCCGTCGTGCATTCGGGTGGATTGACCCTCGGCCCTTACCTTGGAGAGACCGCGGCCCTGGTAGAGGCTGTCGGTGCCGAAGGTGCGCGCGTGTGGGGCGGCGTATCGGGCCGCGTCAACGACAACGGATTCGTGCTCGTGCCGAGCGTGATCCCTTATCGATACAACAATATCACTCTCGATCCCCAGGGCATGACGGGCGACTTCGACCTGTTGGCGAGCGAGCAGCGCGTGGCTCCGTATGCCGGCTCGCTGGTGCGGCTCAAGTACCAGACGCGGGCGGGCGGGCAATGCTGATTCGCGTGCGGCTGCCGAGCGGCTCCAGCATTCCGATGGGCGCGGACGTGTACGCGGACGGCGACGAGCCGGTAGCCATGGTCGGGCAGGGCAACCAGATCTATCTGCGCGCAGAAAAATCCGCCGGACAGTTGCTCGTGAAATGGGGTGATTCTGCCGCCGAGCGCTGCACTCTGGACTACGCAACGACGCCGGCGTCGGCCCACTCCCCGGTAGCAGGCATCACCATGCTGGAGCGGACCTGCCGATGAGCGTCAGCCTGCATCACCTTCGCATCGCCCGGGTTCTGCTTGCGCTCGTCTGCGCCATTGCCGCTTCGCACGTCCACGCGGCGTTCGTCGTGGGCGAGACGCGCGTGGTATTTGCCGAGGGCGTGCGCTTCAAAACGCTGATGGTGGGGAACACGGGCGAGACGGCGACGGCCATTCAGGCCTGGATCGATAGCGGATCGGAGGGCCCGCACAAAAGCACGGCGCCGTTTCTGGTGAGCCCTCCGGTCGTGCTGCTCAAGCGAGGGGATCGACGTTTGCTGAACATTTTTCACAACGGCAGCGCCATGCCCGCAGACCGGGAATCGCTGTTCTGGCTCAACTTGCTGGAAGTGCCGCCCGTGCCGCAGGAAGGCCTGGAAGACAACCGGTTGAACGTGGCTCTGAATCTGCAATTGAAGCTGCTTTACCGGCCCGCGTCCCTGGTCCACGATCAACGCGCCATTCTCGACAAACTCTCGTTTCACCTCAGGCGCGAAGGCGCTGCCACACACATTGCCGCCGAGAACCGAAGTCCTTTCGTGGTGAGCTTTGCGCGCTGGGATTTTGTACTGGCAGATGGCGGCAGCAAGTCCCTGTCGCAGATCGATCTGACCCTCCTGCCGTTTTCAGGCCGCGTGTTTCCGCTGACTCCTGATTCCGCCGCAGTGGTCACGTCGGTGCGCGCGCAGGTGATCGGTGATCGCGGCGAGATCATCGAACGAACCTTTCCCGTGAATTGAGTGCCGAAGCTCTGCTCGCGAGACCAGGCCAATGCAAAGCGAATGCAAGGATGATGACGATATGAAATGGAGCAACAAGTGGTGGGCGGCAGGCACGATCCTGCTGATGGGGCTGCTGGGTGCCGCGCACGCCGCCTGCGTGCGGACCAATGCACTCAGAACGGACGACACCTCGCAAGCTCCGATTCGTTTTGGCGCGGTCAATCTTAGCGACACATACCTTCAACCGGATGGCACCCTGCTCGCGAGCACCGTGGTTCCATCCTCCAACTACACCGCCGGCGGAACAACCGCAAATACCGTATTGTGGATTTGCGATATTGCGGACAAGCCAACCCTGCAATTCCTGGTCGCTGTCAACGGTAGAGACCGTGTGGGTGGCTACTACCTTGCGCGAAAGGCTGGCGGAATGGACTACGTGTACGCGACATGGTTTAAAAATGTGGGTTTGCGGATGTCGATGAATGGTGTCGTACTCAGCCGAAATTGGGGGTTGTACCGGTGACGAGCTACCAGCAGGTCGGCGGGAAAATCCAGATCCGGCTCAGCGACGTTCCGCCACTTCAGGCTCAACTCTACAAGATGTCTGACGACTTACCCGCGCTTGACAATCCCTTCAACGGGTGTTCGGGATTGGGTACACAAGGCATGGGCATTCCCGTCGGAAATGGAACCGTATATGCATGCTGGCGTCCCAACGCGTACATCCAACTGAGGGGCGGAGGCATTGCAAGTGACTCCATGGGACAGGACAGTTTCGACAATCAACAAGGAGTTGATAATTCAAACGGCTTCGCCTATGGAATGTGGAATACGTCAACGCTGACCAGTAGCGCAACCTGCCGCGTCAATTCATCAACCAGCAACGTGAGCTTCGCGCCGATCTCTGTGCAGGAACTGGAGCAGGGTGGCGTGCGACAGGGTACGTTCAGCGTCCAATTGGAGTGCAGCAACGCGGCGACGTCCGGAACGGCTCAGGGTCAGACATCCATCGGCATTCAGGCCTCCAGTGGTGCGATTGCCGCGGCTCAGCAACTGGGATTGACGGGCAGTTCGGGGTCAGTGCCGTTTCTGGTTTCAGACGCATATTTGACCGACTCCAGGCTCGCCAAGGGCGTCGGCATTTCGCTGGCCCATTCGCAAACCAGGAAGCCGCTGGTCTTCCTTGGCGAAAACCTCACCGATCCGCCCGGGCAGAACACCAACACGGGTTGGTATCCGGTGCTCGAAGGCGCGAGCAACAGCGGCGCGTCGCCTACGCCCGGGTACACGTACTACCTGCAAAACTACACCGCCACGCTGTCCAAAATCCCCGGACTGACGGTGACGGCTGGCAAGGTTTTGGCCACGGCCTATGTACAGGTACGCGTGCAGTAAGGCCGCCGCGCGGCATGCTTTCGAGCGCCCGGGTTTGTCACTTTGCCGCGATCATCGTCTGAACCTCTTTGTTGACAAAACGCTTCCAGGCGGCGTCCCAGGGTTCGAGCGCATCGTTGCGAGCGTGAAGCTCAAGCCCGGTGACTTGTCCAAACTGCCTGGCATCCACGAAACCCTGGGCCATCAACGCGGCCACCAAACGCTCAAACGGAACGCGCGCATCACAAAGCAGTTGCTTTGCGCGTGCCAGTTCGGCCTGTAGCGTCGATTCGATTGCCGCATTGCTGGCTTCGATGTCGGTGTTCACATGCTGCTCGACATCGTGCGTGACATCGCTGCGGCTCAGCCGCTCGCCCATCGCCCAATGACGGTGATAGCGCGCCGCGTGGCGCGTCGCACTGCTCAGGTCTTCCTCCGCGCCGGTGGACACCGCGTCCTCCCCGAACACCCAGATCTCGGCCGCGCGACCGGCAAGCGTCGTGCAGATTTCGTCACGTGCCATGCGCCGTGATTCGGCCACGCGCGGTGCATAGCTCGCATAGCCACCCTCGAACGAGGCGACGTTGATGCGCACGTCGGTAGGCGCGCAATGATTGAGCAGGGCATAGACCAGACCGTGTCCGGCTTCGTGCACCGCCAGCAGCGCCCGGAAGTCGGGCTGCGCGCGCTGGCGCAGCGTATCGATCTCCAGATGCAGCGCGAGGCTTTGCTCGGCGACAACCGCAGCATCCGCAGCGTGGTTCAGCAAACGCATGACCAACTGTTTGCCATCGGCACTCATGTCGAGTTGCAGCTTGCACTGTTCGCGCAAAGGCGACGATGCCGATTGCGCCAGTTTCTGCAGGCTCCATACCGCGGCGCTGCCAAGGCTCGGGCCGAGCACCGCGTGCACGGTGGAGAACACCGGACGCGTGCCCTGCACCGGAAACACCGCGTTCTGGTAGAGCGTGCGCAGCACCGATGGCGTGAGCTCGATGTCCAGACCGAGCGTGGCGCGCACGGCCTCGACCTGCCGAGCGCAGGCATCGGCGATCAGCCGTTCATACGCATTGCGATCCAGCGAAGGAAACACCAGATGCTGATTGCCCAGACGTGCGACCTGCTCGGGCCGCAAGCGCTCGGCGAGCGCCTCCTTCACGTCGATGGTCGAGAGTCGCCGGGTAAACGCGTGGAACACATCGGCATCGGTATCACAGTCCTGAACACGCTTGGCGACGCCCTGGTACATCTCGTCGAGGTTGCCCGTCACGAGAATCAGCAGCTTGCTGTGGTCGGTGCCCCAGCGCGACGGATCATTGCGGAACTGCTCGAGTTGCTGCTGCACCTGCTCGGGCGTCCAGCGCATGATCTTGCATGATGGGCTCGCTGAGCTTGAGTGCTGCCTGCAGGTCGCGTGCATCGAAGGCAGAGAGATAAAACGGCGACTTCTGCCTGGGCTTTCTGCGCGGCGAATCCTGCGCGTTGTCGTCTTCTTCCTCATTGACCTTGTCCACGTGCGCCTGCATGGCCTCGTACTGGTGATACGCCTGTTCGAGTTCGATGCGGTCGAGCGCGTCCATCGGTGGCGACAGACGCCCGTCCGAGAGCAGCGCCCATACGTCCTGATAGCGCTTGACGGCAATGTCGTCGCCCTTGCGGTCACGCGTTCTGAAGCGCTGAAACTCGTCGAGCAGAAGAATGCCGGGCTGGCCTTCCACGATGGACGAGTTGGCGAGCATCGCGGAGATCGAATCGCGGCCCGCCGCACGTGAGCTGTTGCTGAAGCCGTCCATCTGAACTTCGAGAAAACGGTTGTAAAAACCCAGCAATTGCGGCATGCGGCGCACGAGCTGGGTCTTGCCGGTACCCGTCAAACCCCATAGACAGACGATGACCGGACGGTCGATGACCTCGGGCAGCAAGTACCAGGCGCGCACCGAATCGATGAGTCGATCAATCAGCGAGTCGAGTCCGAAAAGCTCGGACTTCAGAGTGGTTGCGGTGATGTCCAGCACCTGCTGGCGCAGCGTCATGCGGTTGCCAAGCAGCGTCCGATCCTGGTTGCCGTGTTGCTCGTTGACGCGTGGTGCGAAATTCTTTGTGGCGGTTGTCGTTGTTTCCATGTTCTTTTTCTTTAGTCCCGGTTCTTGTCGAAAGCGTGACCGTTGACCGTCTGCTTGCGCAGTTCCACCTTGTCCGCGCGGCGCTGTGCGCCGTGGCTGCGGATGTGCTTGCCCGCGCCGCCAGATGCGGCGCGCAACGTCAATGCACGCGCCACGTGATTGCGCGGCGATGGCGGTGAAAGCTGCATGACCAGCGGCTGGCGCATGCGGCGAAGTTTCTTGGTCTGCCCTTGCGCGAAATCGCGCGAGAAAGTTTTTGCACTCATGTGCGCTCCGTAAATCGAAGTCCCGGCGGGCGCGAACACCCAGGCCAGAGCATCGACGGCCCGGGCGGACGAACGCGTGTTGAATCAAAAAATTCAAGTGACGCGTTGAACCAGCCGGGACGGATGGAGGCGCGTCAGGGTTGAGCGGTGTGGATCAAAAACTGAGTCATGGGCGGGTCTCCGGGAAGTCGTTTCGTTGGAGAGACAGGTTGGGCTTGGGCGGGATCATCTGCAATGGCAGGCCGGGCCGCAAGCGTCTGTGTGCTCAAGATATTTTTCTGGCATGCACAGAACAGGCGCAATTGTGACGGGCTTGTTTGCATCAGCGCAAGAGATCGTGGAGGCAATGACCGCGAGACATGGTGATTTCAAGGGTTTGAGTGGTTTGGAGGCAACAGACGGTTGCAGCGCACATCGAATTCATCATGCAAAGACTTGCGCTTTTTGAAGGCATCGGCCTCGGTGTGTCCGACATGTAGCCAGGGTGCAGTGGGACAGTGCCGCAGCCTGCTGTCTTACCCGGCTTGCTCGCTGCGTTGCATAAATTGCTTCAGGCTACTTCACCAGAGGACAAAAGCGCGATGAGTACCAGCAAGGCAGCAAAGACAACAACGAAGGCGACCAGCGCGACCACGCGGGTGTCTCCCGCCAAACGGTTGGAGCGTGCCGCAAAGGCCAGCGCCGTTGCCAAGGCCAGAAAGCTCGCGCCCGAGGTTCCTGCGCAGATGGGCAGTACCCCCAAGACGCGATTTCGCGGCAAGGAGGACATCTTCGGGCGGCTCGTCGAGGACCATGACCGCCATCGAGCCCTGCTCGCAATGATCTCCGCCACGCACGGCGAATCGGCGGATCGCAAGAAGCTGTTCAAAGAACTCGTACTGGAAATCAAGGGCCACGCCGCTGCGGAAGAACAGGCCTTATGGTCTTCCGTGATGCGCAACCCGAAAACCACCGAAGATGCACGTCACGCGGTGGGCGAGCATAAGGAAATGGACAAGCTGCTCGCCGATCTGGCCGCGCGAGACATGGCCTCCAGTGGCTGGCTGCGCCGCTTCGCAAAGGTGAAGGACGAGTACCTGCACCACATGCGCGAGGAGGAGCAGGAGCAGTTCCTGCACGCGCAGAAATATTTGACGCCAGACGACCTGCGCCATCTGAGGCGCGTGTTTGAAGAACGCAAGCGCGTGGAGAAGGCGGGCGCGGTGATCAAGAAGAAGATTCGTCTGAAATGAGCGCGCGCGCGTTGCCATTTGAATCAATGAGTTCCCATAGAATGACCTGAAACCAAATTCGTTCAGGGATCTGCCAGCGACGCAGTCCCCAGGTTGTCAAGAGAGGAAATTCAATGCTTTGCTGCGGTTGCCACACGGGCACCTTGATGCCCGCCCGGATCGAGGAAACCGGACCGGCCAGTTATCAGTGCAACCAATGTAGTGGTGCACTGCTTTCTCTGGCGCCGTATCTGGATTGGGTCAAGGGCGCGCGCACTTCGGACATGGCGGCTGCGGAGGCGGTCTCATTTGAAGGTGCCGACGCCAGTGATACCAAGCGTGCATTGCCGTGCCCCAAATGCAGTCGCATCATGCTGCGTTTCAACGTGCTGGCCGACAAGGCGCATGGCCTGGATTTCTGCTTCCACTGCGAAGAAGTGTGGCTTGACGCCGGTGAGTGGCAGTATTTGAAGGCACACGGGCTGCACACCCGCATCACGAGCATTTCCACCGACCCTTATCAGCGTCGTCTGCGTGATCAGGCAGTTCGCGAATCCGCGCTCCAACGCTTTCGTGCGACCATTGGGGACGAAGAATTCAACGAGGTTGAAAAGTTTGCGACCTGGTTGAAAAAACAGCCCACGCGAGAGGCCATCTTGCGGCATTTGAATAGCGAAGTACGCGAGTCAGGCAGACCGAGCTGAAACGGCAGAAGATTTCTCGAAATCTCCTCCCGCCCCGATTGCGCTGATGCAGCAGCGCCCAATCACAGCGCCATGATCCGCGCCGCAATCGCCTGGCCCACGTCGGTCGTGTTGGCATCGCCGCCCAGATCCGGTGTCAACGGGCCGGTCTTGATGACTTCCTCAATGGCTTTGAGGATTGCGTCGTGCGCGGCCCGGCCCGCGCCTTCGCCGTGGGTGAGGAAGTCGAGCATCATTGCACCGGACCAGATTATCGCGATGGGGTTGGCGATGTTCTTGCCGTAGATGTCGGGCGCGGAGCCGTGCACCGGCTCGAACAGCGACGGAAAATTACGATCCGGATTCAGGTTGGCCGATGGGCCAGGCCGATGGTGCCGGTGGTTGCGGGACCGAGGTCGGAGAGGATGTCACCGAACAGATTGGTTGCGGCCACCACGTCGAAGCGGTCGGGCTGGAGCACGAAGCGCGCGGTGAGGATGTCGATGTGCTGCTTGTCCAGCGTGATTCCCGGATAGCTTCTGGCCACGTCTTCCGCGCGCTTGTCCCACCAGGGCATGCTGATGGCGATGCCATTGCTCTTGGTGGCGAGCGTCACGTGTTTCTTGTGACGACTCTGGGCCAGATCGAAGGCGTATTTCAGCAAGCGGTCGGCACCCTTGCGTGAATACACCGATTCCTGAATCACGATCTCGCGTTCCGTGCCCTCGAACATGATGCCTCCGAGCGACGTGTATTCACCTTCGGTGTTCTCGCGCACCACGTAGTAGTCGATGTCGCCGGGCTTGCGGTTGGCGAGCGGGCAGGGCACGCCCTCGAACAGGCGCACCGGGCGCAGGTTGATGTACTGATCGAATTCGCGGCGGAACTTGAGCAGCGAACCCCAGAGCGACACGTGATCGGGCACCGTGGCAGGCCAGCCGACGGCGCCGAAGAACAGCGCGTCAAACCCCTGTAGTTGGGCCTTCCAGTCATCGGGCATCATCTTGCCGTGCTCGGCGTAGTAGTCGCAGTGCGCCCAGTCGAAGTGCTCAAATTCGAGCGTCATATTGAATCTTCTTGCTGCGGCCTGGAGGGCGCGCAGGCCTTCGGGCATGACCTCACGGCCGATGCCGTCACCGGGTAGAACTGCGATGCGGAAGCTTTTGGTGGTGCTGGCGTTGCTCATGGGCGGTCTCGTGAGTTGAGGGACGAACCACGGTAGTTTGCAATAAAAACGACATCCATAGAAACCGCCCGATGGAAACGCGATCTTTCACGGCCTTCACGATTTGCGTCTGACAACGCGCAGTTTCATCCCCAGCCTGCGCCAGCCGATCACCACACCGGTCAGGCTCAGCACCGTACCGCCCAGGCTCAGGACGATCATCACGATGTCCCAGAGCGGGCGGCGCTCCAGCAAGGGCAGCCAGTCCCAACTGTGCAACATCGCGAACAGCCAGCGGTTGGTGCGACGGGTGCTGTCCGTGCGTCCCAGCACGGCGCCGGTATGGGGATCGATATGCACCCAGGTGCGATGCGCGTCGTCGAAGACCACGCGCAGTACCGGCAGCGGCTTGTCGGCGCCGCCGGTCATGGTGTGTGCATCGCGTGAGTAGTAGTAAAGGTCGTAGGCTGAGAGCCGCTCGACGCGCGCCACCGGATCGGGCAGCAGCCGCGCCGCGGCGCGTTGCAGCGCTTCGTCGTCAATCGAGCGTGCCTGCGCGGTCTGGCTGTCGAGTAGCGTGGGCTGGCCAGCGGCACCCTGCGCGAACACCGTGGTCTGGCCCAGCGTGCGTGCCCAGCGCAACTCGCGCACCGCGCCGTGGGCAGCAGCGGCGGCAAGCAATGCCTCTGGCGCGGCGTCCCGCGCCGTGATCATCAACGGGCCACCTTGCAGCGCTTCGGTATTCAACGGCGGCGCGCCGTTGTCGAAAATACGCCAGGGGTTCATCGACATCAGGCCGCTGAAAATCCAGGTCATGGTCACGAGCGCAAACAGCAGTCCGGAGATGTGATGCCAGCGCATCATGCTGGATTGATACGGGGTGCGTGCGCCGCTGCGATAGGGCCGCGTGAAGCGCCAGCGCAGAATGCCGACGATGGTGCCCGTCAGCGCCATCGCGATGCCGAGGATCGACAGCCAGTTCACGATGTCGGTCCAATACTTGTCGAAGACATTGCCGCGAAACGGATACAGCCAGTGAATCCATGCACCGGCATAGTTCCAGAGGCGTTCGGCGCGAGGCGCATCGCGCACCACTTCGCCCGTGCGGCCCGATACGTAGAGCAGCGTGGCATCGGCATCGTCCAGTTGCACGCGGTGCAGTGGCCGGTGCGCGTCCAGACCCCGGGAATGGGTGAAGGCGTCTTCATCGATCACGCCCCGATGGGCAAGCCTCACGTCCGGGCCCGCATAGGCAGCGGCGCTTGCCAGCGCGAGGCGCTCATCGACGGATTCGAGTCGCGCACCGGTATGTGCATCGATGGTGATCACGCCGCTGCCGGGCGGCGCTGCCCGGCGCGGGCCGGGCGCTGGGGCAGCGGCCTGCGGTACCGCGAGATAGACCATACGGCCACCGCTGGATGCGGCGAATCGCAGGGTTTTCAAGGGTCCCGTGATACCGGCTGCGTCCAGTGCCTCGCGCGGCGTCATCACTGAGCTGGCCGTCCCCAGCGGCGGCAGGTGTTGCAGGCGCTCGGCCTCGGTGAGCTTGGGGTAGCCCACGTACATCATCACCACCCCCGAGACGAACCACATCGCAAAGAATATGCAGGCGACGATGCCGAACCAGCGGTGGATCAGAAACAGCCAGCGCTTTGCATGAATTCGCATGGCGCTTCTCCTAGAACGCCACGCGCACGCTGAGGTCTGCCGTGCGCGGCGCACCGAGATACGCCATGGTGCTCGTGAGATTGGCTGCGTAGCGCTTGTCCGTCGCATTGCGGACTCGCCCGACGACGGTCACGTTGCGGTTCACGCGGTAGCTCAGGCCCAGATCCAGCAGCGTGTAGGACGGCCAGCTCAGCGTGTTGGCGGCGTCTGCATAAACCTTGCCGACATGGCGTATGCCGATGTTGCCCTGCAACGCCGGTGTGAATGTGTACGACGTCCAGAGGTTTGCCACCGTGGATGGCGTGTTGGTCGGCGTCCTTCCGGCCAGCGATACACCGCCCTGTTGGTAGTTCTCGTAGCGTGCATCGACATAGCTCGCATTGCCCTGGATCGACCAGCGCCGCGTGGGCTGCAAGCCGACCGCCAGCTCCACGCCCTTGGACGACTGCTCGCCCACCAGTACCGTGAGCGCGCTGTTGTTCGGGTCCTGTGTGGCGATGTTCTTGCGGGTGATGTGATAGGCGGCCAGCGTTGCCGTGCCCTTGCCCTCCCAGAAGTCGAGCTTGGTGCCGAACTCCCACTGGCGGCCAGTGGTGAGTTCGCTGTTGTTGCGCACGTCGGCGAACGACGCGGTTGACAGGACACCCGATGGCGGATCGGCAGCGGTTGCGTATTGAGCGTAGAGATTCGCGCCCGGCGCGACGTCCCAGACGAGGCCGACGCGACCGGTCGTCGGGTGATATCCGCGCTCGAAGTCTGCGGGATTGGCCGCAGTGACCTCGCGCCGGTTCGTCAGATCGAGATCGATGCGTTCGTGCCGCAGCGCGGTGACCAGATTCAGCGTGGGCGTGAGAGCCGTGCGGTTTTCCAGATACAGCGCGGCCGTGGTGACCTTGTTGTCGCGGTCGGCGCGAAAGCCCGGTGCCATGCCCGGTATGTCGAAAAAATTCTCGGTGGCAAAGTGATAGGGATCGACGGTGCTGACCGTGCCGGACAGGCTGTTGGGAAACGGGTCTGCCGGTTGACGCTCACATCGAGCCCGAACGCCCAGTCGCTGCGACGACCGGCGAGCTGGCCCTGATACGCGCCTTCGATGCGGTCGCCGACGAGCCTCTGGTCGTGCCGCTGCAGCAAAGTGCTCGAACGGATGACGGCGGTGTTGCCGGGATTGAAGCGGTAGCTCTCGACGTTGCGGTAGTCGCGCAACGCGTCATAGACATAGAAGGTGTTCTTCACCTGAAACGCACCAGACACGCGCCAATCCGCAACGGAGCGCAGCCACTGCACACGCTGGGCGTACAGGCCATCGGCACTGTTGTAGTTCTTGAAGCGCGTTGCGTCGTCGATGTGCAGCGTCCCGGCAAGCGGGTTGAGCAGCGGTGTGCCCCAATATGGGCGATCGACCTTTTCGTCCTGGAATTCGTAGGCCAGCGTATGCGTGAAGTCACGCCCGATCACGGACAGCAGCGACGCCGCGAGCTGGGTTGACCGGCTGCCGGTTCCGTCGGTCCATCCATCGGCATCACGGTGGTTCAGGTCGATGCGCGCATAGTGATCCGCACTGCCCGAGCCATCACCGGCAATGCGCCGGTTCAGGCCGATGGAAGCCTCTTTCAAGCCGTTCGAGCCCAGGCGCAATTGCCCCTCCGAAATGTCGTAGCGCTCGGGAAGCTTGGTGATGTAGTTGATCGTGCCGCCGACGCCGCCCGCGCCATACAGAAAGCTCGATGCGCCGCCGATGGCCTCCACGCGGTCGTAGATCCAGCTGTCCACGGGCCGCGCTGCGATGCTGTACTGCACGTTGATGCCGTTGAAAAGCTGGCTCAGCGATGACCCGCTGAAGCCGCGGTAACTCACGCCGATGTTGCCTGGCGCGTTGTGTGCGGTGACGCCGGGAATCGAGCGCAGGACTTCCTGCGTGTCCTGTGCGCCGCGCGCTTCGATGGCGGCGCGATCAACCACCGTGACCGTGGCAGGCGTCTCACGTGGCGTCAGGCCGAGTCGGCTCGCGGTGCCAGAAGGCGTGTCGAGGTTCAACTTGCCGTTGGCCTCGGGCGCGGATTCTTCCGTGACGACGACGGTGGGCAGCGTCGCCGGTTCGGACTGTGCATGAACCATTGCAGGGGCTGCGCCCAGCGCAATCGCGCAAAGGCTTGATGCCAGAACCGTCTGACGGAAGGCGGGCGCGGTGTGGTTGGGCTGTCGGAAGGTTGACTCATCAACACTGGTGGCGAGCGGTCCTGCCGCTGCGGCAAGAGAGCGTGGAACGAATTGCATGGGGATCTGCCTGGGAAAATGGGCGAAGCGAGCAGCGCAGGCGCTCGTCGATTTCGTGATCGTCACGGAAGGGGCAGCCGCGGCAGCCGAGCGCCGTTGAACGGCGCGCGCACCTGCGCACGAAGGCGGTCAGCCCGGCGATACAGGATCAGGAAAGAAACGAAGGGGGCCGCGCGGCGGCAGCGGCGCGCCGACCAGTGCGGCAATGTGCGCCGCGACAATTGGCCGCAAAGCGTATGCAAGCGGCTGGGACATTTCTGCGCGCAGGTTCACGGGCGACGGAGGCAGGGTTGCCGCCAGACACATCGGGCAGTCGAGCGTGTGGTGACCCATGTGGGCCGCGCCGTCATCGTCGATGAGGACGACCTTCATGCTCCCGTCGGAGGAGCAGACCATTTCCATGGATTCGGGATGCATCACCGGTGAAGCGATGGCAACGCCCAGCGTCAATACAAACCACGCCAGCACGAGGCGGATCAGCATTGAAGAGGTGCGCAAGGCATTCATGGCGCGCCATTATGGCAGCAGTTCATGACCATTCCGGTCAGGTGTTGCCGCGTGAGTCCATTTGACTCCATGGCGCTTTCAGGTTGCGGCAGCCGGTTTGTGGTGGGCGGGCTTGTTTTCCGTGGTCTTCACCGGCTCGGGCCGCGCCGTCAGCGCGCTGCCCATCGCCGCGCACATGATGATGCCGATGGCCGACCATTGGGTCAGCGTGAGGTTTTCATGCAGCAGCAACATGCCGGCCAGCGCGGCGACCGCAGGTTCGGTGGCAAGCATGGTGGAGAACGCGCTGTGTGACAGACGCTTGAGTGCGAACATTTCCAGCGAGTAGGGAATCGCGCTAGACACCGCAGCTACCACGAGGCCATATATCAGCAGCGAGGGTGTGAGCAGCTTGGCTCCCGCCTCGGCGATGCCGAAGGGCACGACCACGAAAGCCGCCGAAAGCAAGCCCAGCGACACGACCATGCCGCCGTGCATGTGACCGGTGCGCTTGCCAAGCACGATGTAGCCAGCCCAGCAGACCGACGCCGCAATCGCGTACGCGAGGCCTACGGGATCCAGCGTGCCCACCTGCGCGCCGAACAGCGGCAGGATGAGCAGCAGAAACAATCCCACGACGGCCAGACCGAGCCACACCAGATCGAGCGGGCGGCGCGAGGTCCAGACGGCCACCGAGAGCGGGCCGATGAACTCGATGGCCACGGTCACGCCGAATGGAAGGCGCTTGATCGCCATGTAGAACAGCAGGTTCATGAGCCCGAGCACGGCACCGAAGATCACGATCTGCCGGATGTTGGCGCGTGTCGGCCCGAAGCGCCAGGGCCGCCAGATGGCCAGCAGCAGCAAGGCCGAAAAACCCACGCGCAACGCCGTCGTGCCCTGTGCTCCGATCACCGGAAACAGATGTTTGGCGAAACTGGTGCCGACGCACAGCGACGTGACCGATCCGAGCACGGCCAGCGAGGGCAGCAGTCGCTGCAGGAGGGAATCATGGGACATGGGCGAGATAATATTGCGTGCGCTTGTGGTGAATTGCGATTTTTTGCGCATTCAAACGCAACTTTCACTCGTTCTTTTTATTGTTCTTTCTTCTTCTTCTTCTTCTTCTGCACCCTGGGACCGTCTTCACATGATGAACCGCGAACCTCTTGTGGACCCGTTTGATGAGGCCATTCTGGCCATCCTCCAGTCAAACAATCTCACACCCCAGCGTGAGATTGCCGATCACGTGCATCTGTCGCCCGCTGCGGTGCAACGGCGCATCCGCCGATTGCAGGACAGCGGCGTGATTGCGTCCAACGTGGCGGTACTCGATCCCGAGGCGCTGGGCAGGCCGCTGACCATCTTCATCGCGGTGCAACTGGTGAACGAGCTGGACGCGCTCACGGCAGGGTTTCGCGCACGCGTTGCGGCCGAGCCCGCTGTCCAGCAGTGCTACAGCGTGACCGGGGATACCGACTATCTGCTGATCGTCACCGCATCGGACATGCAGGAATACCAGGCGCTGACGCGACGCCTGTTCGATGGCGACCAGAACATTCAACGCTTCACCACGTCGATTGCGCTGGCGACCCTCAAGCGCGGCCTGCAACTGCCGTTGGCGCAGTCTCGTGCTGGTTCGTGACTGACGCGGCGACGGTTTTGCCTAGGAAAAAATCGTCAGCCCGCGAGCGCGGCCTTGACGGCGGCGGACACCTGGCCCATGTCGGCCTTGCCTGCGAGCCTGGTTTTCACCGCGCCCATCACCTTGCCCATGTCGCCGGGCCGGAAGCGCCCAGTTCGGTGACGATGGCATTCACCGCGGCGGTCACTTCTTCGGCCGACATGCGCTGCGGCAGGTAGACCTCGAGCACCTTCAATTCGGCCTTTTCCTTGTCGGCCAGATCCTGGCGACCACCGGCTTCGAACTGGGTGATGCTGTCCTTGCGCTGCTTGATGAGCTTGTCGATGATGGAGACGATGGCGGTGTCGTCGAGGTCGATGCGTTCGTCGACTTCTTTTTGCTTCATGGCGGCCTGGAGCAGGCGGATGGTGCCGAGGCGTTCGGAGTCCTTTGCCCGCATAGCCGTCTTCATGTCTTCCGTAATTCTTTCCTTCAAGGTCATATTTGCTCCTGTTTTTTGGGGGTTACGAAGCCTGATGGCTTCGATTGGTGAATCGTGCCAGGGCGTCAATACGAGCCTTCATGCGTTGTTGCGCAACCTTGCCGTACAAGAGTACTGTCTGCGGTTGCGACGCCTAGCCTGAAGGCTCGTATTGTCGTTGTGGCTGGGTGATCGGGGGCTCTTTGTGCTGCTTGCGCCAATGTTCAATGCGGGGGCGGAGGCAGGGGGCAGGGTGTTTGCTTTTTTGAAAACAAAAAAGCCGCGCTTGGCGTCCCTAGCGCGGCTTCTGGCGTGTTGATGAACTCGCCGAGCTGTGGATTAGTACAGCTTCTTGGGCAGTTGCATGCTGCGAACGCGCTTGTAGTGACGCTTGACGGCGGCGGCCTTCTTGCGCTTGCGCTCGGCGGTTGGCTTTTCGTAGAACTCGCGGGCGCGCAGGTCGGTCAGCAGGCCGAGCTTTTCGATGGTGCGCTTGAAACGGCGCAGCGCTACGTCAAAGGGTTCGTTTTCTTTTACACGGATGGTGGTCATTAGCTAATGTTTTCCAAGGGGTGCCGCGAGAGGGTTTTCGGGAAGATCGGGCCTAAAAACCATGCACGGCGGATTTGCTCCGCTTATGAAACTAGTATTGGCCAGCGGAGCTATTGCCAGCAAAGCCCAATATTATAGCGGCCAAAAAAGAGATGGCAAGTCGCTCCCACTTTGGGAGCGCTCTCGCCCGCGCCGACAGTCCGTGGCAACGATCAGGCCGTTGTCTTTGCCCGGCCCATCCAAAGTGCCGTGATCGCCAGCATCTGCAGGGCCAATGCGCCCACGAAAAACCCCAGATGAGAGGCATCGACCTTGAGCAGGATTGCGAAGGTCAGCGGTGCAAATGCATAGAGCGCCTGCGAGACAGCGACGATCAGCGCCACCACGCGGGCCACGTCTGCCGAGGCGAAGTCCGCCTGCGCGATCAACGGCGGCAGCGAAATCGCGTTGCCGAGGCCGGCGCCAAACAGCACCAGTCCGCACCACAGTGGCAGGCCCGACTGCGTGGCGGTCATCAGCAACATCACGCCGCACATCTGCATGGCAAAACTCGCGCAGCTCAGCAAGCGGCGCTCCCGGGTGTTGGTGACCGCCCTGGCGAACAGCGTGCGGCCCAGCACCGCGCAGGCGGTCATCAGGGTCATGCTCCAGCCCGCGCCCTGTGTGCCCAGCATCGGCACGAGCAGCAAATACAGGTGCGACACCAGCCCGCTTTGTGCAAACAGCGAAAGCGACATGGCGGCTGCGAGCGTCAGGAATTGCGGGCTTTTCCAGAGCGCCCGACCGGGCAGCGAGGCGATACGCGACGCCGGCGTGGAGGACATTTTCGCGCCTTGGGATGGCTCGCCAGCGGGCAGGTCATCCACATTCTGGCCCAGCGCCTCGGGCGTGAAGTTCAGCACGCGCTGTGTCAGCCAGATCATCACCAGCAACATGCCGACGCTGATGATGCCGGCGGCAGCGGGAAAGCCGAATTGCGCGATCAGCAGGCTCCACAGCGGCGCGAACACCATTCCGCCGACACTCGCGCCGTTGTAGGCCCGGGACAGCGCCACTGGCCGCTTGCGCTCGAACCACGGCGCGATCATCGCGTTGATGCCTGCGGCGCTCATCGTCACCCAGCCTGCGCCGCTCAGGATCGCCGCCGCAAACAATTGCCAGGGCTGGCGCGCCAACGACCAGCCGACGACGCCGAGCGCCAGCGCAAATGCACCGGTCAGCGTGATGCGCGGAACACCGTGGCGCGCGTGCAGTTTCGGCAGGCGCGAGACGACGAAGGCTCCAAAAAGATAGTGCAGCGTGATCGCCGCCGAGACCAGCGACACCGACCACTGGTTGGCCGACACGACCGCGTGCAGAAAGATCGGTGGACCATAGAAGCCCATGCCCCAGCCCAGCAGGCCGGACACGAAAGCGGCGCGCACCACGACATCGCCGTGAAAGCGCCGTCGTCGCGGTGCGGGGGCTGCGCTTCGGAAGCCTGCATGCGCTTGTTCGTGACGCTTTTTTTATTAATTCACTCAGCCGTGAAACTGCCGCGCATCGGCAGGTGCCTCGTCGCGCTCGTTGAGTCCGTAGTCGCGCAGCACCTGGGCCACCCGCAGGCGGTAGTTGGCGAACACCCCGGCGCGTCCCGCGGACTGGGCCGAGCGGTGGTGTTCAACGGCGCGCCATCCAGCGACTGCCTGCTCGTCGCGCCAGAAGGAAAGCGACAGCAGCTTGCCCGGTTGCGTGAGGCTTTCAAAGCGCTCGACGGAGATGAAACCATCCACGCGCTCCAACTCGGGGCGCAGACTGGCGGCGATGTCCAGATAGGTCTGGCGATGGCCCTCAGCGGGTTCGACCTCGAAAATCACGGCAATCATGTCTCGCGCTCCTGGTTGGAATGGGAATACGCGAATGATGCATGAACGCCGCGTTTTACGCAGCGCGCTCTGCAGCAAGGCTTTGCGCACATGCATGCGCGCTCGCCCAGGCCCATTGGAAGTTGTAGCCACCGAGCCAGCCGGTGATGTCCACCACTTCGCCGATGAAGAACAGCCCGGGCTGCGTCCTAGCTTCCATGCTCTGCTGCGACAGAGCGCGGGTGTCCACGCCGCCGAGAGTCACTTCGGCCTTCTTGTAGCCCTCGGTGCCGGTAGGAATCAGTTCCCAGCGCGAGAGCTTTTCGGCGAGCTTCGCGAGCGCCTTGTCGGATGCCTCGTTGACCGGCCGTTGCCAGTCCGCGCTTTGCTGGCACCATGCATCCGCAAGCCGTGAAGGCACGTGGGCTGCGAGTTCGTTGGCGATCAGCTTGCGCGAACGGACCTTGGCCGCCAGCAGTTGCTCGCCCATATTTTCCGTCGCTGCGAGGTTGATGGCCAGCGGCGTGCCGGGCTGCCAGTAGCTCGATATCTGCAACACCGCAGGGCCCGAAAGCCCACGGTGCGTGAACAGCAGGTCTTCGACGAAGGCCATGCGCTCCTTCTTGCTGCCGGTGCTGATTTCGACCGGCAGCGCCAGGCCGGCGAGCTGCGCATAGGGCTCCCAGGCGGCGCCATCAAAGGTCATCGGCACGAGCCCCGGGCGGCGCTCGATCAGCGGCAGATCAAACTGTGTCGCAATCCGGTAGCCGAAGTCCGTTGCGCCAATCTTGGGAATCGACAGCCCGCCCGTGGCAATCACGACGTTGTGCGCCGACACCGCGCCCCTGCTGGTTTCAAGCGCATAGCGCGCCACGTCGTCATCCGTGCGACTGACCGACGTCACCGCGCACGGCTGCCAGCGCTCGACCTTGCCGTCGGCACACTCGGCCAGCAGCATGGCAATCAGGTCTTCGGCGGAGCGATCCGCGAACAACTGGCCCTTGTGCTTTTCATGATGGCCGATGCCGTGCTTGTCCACGAGCGCGATGAAATCCGCTGGCGTATAGCGCGACAGGGCCGAGCGGCAGAACTGCGGGTTCTGGCCGACGAAATGCTTGTGCGGCGCGCGCACGTCCAGGTCACGATTGGTGAAGTTGCAGCGCCCGCCGCCCGAGATGCGGATCTTCTCGGCCACCTTCTCTGCATGATCGATGAGCAGCACCCTGAGCCCGCGCTGGCCCGCATGCGCGGCGCAGAACAAACCGGCGGCACCGGCTCCGATGATGATGGCGTCGAAATGATGGAATGTGTAGACACGGCAGAAACAAAAAAAGCGGGTTGCCCGTTGGCGAACCCGCGATTGTCTCAGCTTGTGGAATCGGGCCTCAGCCCTTCCAGACAAACGGAAACTTGAGTTGCTTGAAAAAGCCGTTCGGCACGTAGTCGCCAAGCACGCCGTATTTTTCGGGCCAGAGCTTGTCGCTTTTCACCGCCGTGCCAAACAGGTAGTCGATGAATGCGAAGTGCGCGGCGTAGTTCTTGTCGAGTGCTTCCTGATCCTGGCTGTGGTGCCAGTGGTGAAAATTCGGCGTCACGATCACATAGCGCAGCGGACCCAGGCGCACGCTCACGTTCGCGTGGTTGAACACGGCCTGGAAGCCGACGATGATGATGTAGGCATCAATCACTTCCTTGGAAAATCCGAGCACGTAGATCGGCGCGAGCACCAGCGTGCGGGTGATCAGCAACTCGAGAATGTGCTGGCGCGAACCGGCCATCCAGTCCATGCTTTTCACGCTGTGATGCACGGCGTGCAGACGCCAGAGCACGGGGACTTCGTGGTAGGCGCGATGCGTCCAGTACTGCACCAGATCGGCCACGAGCACGATGAGAAACAGTGCCACCCAGAAATTCAGATTGGCGATCCAGCCGCGAATGCCGTCGTTGGCGGCCCACCCGAAGAACTTGTGCACCATCAGATTGGTGGCCAGCAGCACGAAGCCGACGACCATGTGGTTGACGATGAAGTGGTGAAAATCGGTCTGCCATTCCTCGCGAAAGACGGGCTGGTCCTTGCGCAGCGCAAACAGCTTTTCGATGAAGATGAAGATCAGCGAAGAGCCGAGCAGATCGAGAATGAACCAGTCGAGCCCAATGTAGGGCGTGTCGCTCGGGAAGTTCGGATCCACCTCGACCTTGTGGCCGCCCAGAAACGCGGTGATGGCCACAAGAGCGAACGCGAAGCTCGAAAGCCAGCGCGAGCGGTTGAACAGAATGTTCACGAGCGACAGGCCACCCGCAATCACCATCGCGCCGAACATCACGTTGCGCAGCATCGAGACGTCGTAGCTCTTGCGCAATTCCGGCGTGGTCAGGTATTGCGGGAAGTGAAACGCCAGCACGCCCAGAAAGCACAGGCAGGCGAGGGTGAGGGCGATGACGCCGGTGATCAGTCCACGGCCCTTTTTGAGCTCTCCATGGCTTCCTGTGAAATCGTTTAGTTTTTCCAGCATGATTCGCTCAAGGGTTGTCCCGCCTCAATGTCTTAGTGTGTGAGAGTTTATCTAAATGTGATCCATGTCTATGTAACCGCAAATTTATAGAATGCGGCGATGGACCTTCCTTCACACCAACTCAGCATGACGGTGCTCATGTCTCCGGACATGGCGAACTTTTCCGGCAACGTACACGGCGGGGCGGTGCTCAAGCTGCTCGATCAGGTGGCATATGCCTGCGCGGCGCGCTATTCCTCGTCCTACGTCGTCACGCTCAGTGTCGATCAGGTGATGTTCCTGCAACCCATTCACGTGGGCGAACTGGTGACCTTTCTGGCGAGCGTGAACTACACCGGCAATTCGTCGATGGAGATTGGCGTGAAGGTGGTGGCCGAGAATATTCGCTCCCAGATCGTGCGCCACGTGAACAGTTGCTTCTTCACCATGGTGGCCGTGGACGAAAACCGCAAGCCCGCCAAGGTGCCGCAGCTCGCGCCGGGTTCCGACGAAGAAAAACGCCGATGGTCGGCCGCGCAGATCCGCAAGCAGTTGCGCGGTGAATTTGCGCAGCGCTTTGAACAGGCGAGCAAGGGCTGAGGCGCTCACGCGCACGCAATCGTCCTGGGGCTGATCAGGCGATCCGCGCGCACTCCCCGTCGTTGTCGTCATTCCGGGGCTGCAACGCAACGACCCCGCGCACCACATCGCCCACGACGATGATCGACGGGCTTGCCAGGCGGTGTTCCTCGATCGTGTGGCGCAACTCCCCGAGCGTGGTCACCACGTGGCGTTGCTGGGGCAGGCTGGCGCTCTGGATCACCACCGCGGGCGTGTGCGCGGGCAGGCCGTGCAACAGTTCCTGCTGGATATGCGCTGAGCCGCTGATGCCCATGTAAATCACGAGCGTGAGTTTGGCGTCATGCGCCGTTTTTGCGATCTGGCGCCAGTCCGTGCCGGTGTCGCCGGGTTTGGCGTGGCCGGTGAGAAACACCACGCCATGCGCATGATCGCGGTGGGTGAGCGGGGTGTTCAGCGCGGTCAGTCCGGCCAGGCCCGAGGTGATGCCGTTGATCACCGTGGCCGTCACGCCCGCTGCGCGCAGGGCTTCGATCTCCTCGCCGCCCCGCCCGAAGATGAACGGGTCGCCGCCCTTCAATCGCACCACGGTTTCCCCGGCCAGCGTTTCGTTGACCATGAGCCTTTCGATGAAGGCCTGCGGAGTGCTTTTGCAGCCGCCGCGCTTGCCGACGTGAACAATGCGCGCGGTGGGCGAGGCGTGATCGAGCACCGCAGGATTCACGAGGTCGTCAACCAGCAGCACGGTCGCCCTGGCAATGGCCTTGACTGCCTTGAGCGTGAGCAGCTCAGGATCACCGGGGCCTGCGCCGACCAGTGTGCAACTGCCTTGGATTTCGGGCGGAGTCACTGTATTGCGCATGATGTGGCCTGCTCCTGATGAACGCGTTGCGCGATTTCGGCAATGTATTGAACCTGCTGTGCGAGAGCCGGCGGCACCGGCAGCTCGCCATCGAGCACCCGCCGGGTGTAGCGCGCGGTGCTGGCCACGTCGATTTCGGTTGGCAGCCCAGGCACTTCGCTGGCCGTGCCGGGGCCTTGGTCCTGCAGCAGCAGATGGCTGCCGTGCACGAAGGCGTCATAGCGTGGCGAGCGGCGCGGATCGGCGGCCACTTCGCCTTCAAGACCACGCGAGAGCACGCCGCTCATGCCGAGCGCCGAATAGGTTTCGCCCAGCGTCTGGAAATATTCGGGATGCGTGTAGCTGCTGATGACCAGCGTGTTCGAAGCCCCCGGATTGATGAGCTTGACCACGCTGTGCGCCGGGTTGCGCAACCCGATGACCTCACGCGCGGCCAGCAGATCGGCGAGCCTGGGGTGCAGATGGCGGGTTTCGATATGCGCGACTTCGCCGTTCGCCAGCGCACGCGGCGCGGTGCCCGGCGCAATGCCGAGCGCCGTCAGCACGTCGGACGCCAGCACGCGCCGGGCCTCGGTGCGCATGCCGTGCAACAACACCGGCAGGCCCTCTCGCGCCAGCAACAGCGCAAGCAGTGGCGTAAGCACCGGCAGCTTGCGCGCGCCGTTATAGCTGGGCAGCACGATCAGCGGTTTCCCGGTCGCGGGAAACCGGGAAATGCGCGCGTGCGTGGCGTCTAGAAAACCGCACATCTCCTCCAGCGTCTCACCCTTGATCCGCATTGCAATGCAGAACGCACCCATCTCGAGATCGCTGACTTGGCCATCGAGAATTTGACCGAAAAGATCGGTAGCCTCGGCGCGATCCATCGCCTTCGCGCCGCGTGCGCCGCGACCGATTTCCTTGAGATAGTGACTGATGCCCATGATGGGGGATGGCAGGTGAGCAAAATGAAAACATGCATATTGTGCTGCATGTTTAATGACTGATGGTTATATGGGATTGCTTGGAGCCACCTCCATGCACAATGCCGCCATGTCCTTCACGCGGAGTGAAATCGTGCACACAGTTCTTTGGACGTGTCTGGATAAAAATGGGCAGGATGCCTGTCGAGTCACCCAAGTCAGTGACGGGTGGAGCATCGAGGGAACGGCGGTTTTTTGCCATCAGACTGCTGCGGTGGCAAGTCTTTCGTATCGCGTGGCCTGTGACCCTGATTGGGTCAGCGCCAGGGCTTTCGTACAAGGCTGGGTCGGCACGAACAACATCGATATGAGCATCGTCCGGGAACCAGGGCACCGTTGGTTCATCAACGGTCGGCACGACGATTCTTTGGACGGCTTGAGGGATATCGATCTCGGCTTCACTCCAGCCACGAATACCAACGCATTGCGACGTTTGAACCTGAACGTATCCAGGTCTTCGACTTCCGAAGCGGTATGGCTGGATTTTGAAGACTTGCGAGTGAAGCGGCTCCATCAGGAATACACGCGTGTCGATCCGCACACCTATCTCTATGCGTCACCGTTGCATGGTTACCAAGCGCTGCTCAGGGTCACGGATTCTGGAATTGTTTCCGAGTATCCGGGACTCTGGAGGATGCGCGAGTATTTTGAATCGCGTCAGGGCAGGTTGCCGACGCAGCCTACTTGAGCGCCGCCCCGGCCATCGCCTGAAGAAGCGGGCGCGCGGGCGCGAAGAACGTGGTTCCCGTGTGTGGCGTTGAAAAATCCAGCAGGCGATCATAGGAACCAGCCGGTTCGCCGACATACATGCGTTGCAGCATTTTTTCGATCACCCAGAGATAGCGGGAGTAACCGATGAAATAGGTACCAAACTCGTTCGCGCCCGCTCGGCCAAAGGGCATGTTGTCTCGCAGGATGTCGTGTTCGACGCCCTCCGCATCGACGACCGTGGCAAGCGACTTGTGGGACTTCTGGGGAGCGGCGTCGTCGTCAATTTCCACATTGTCGATCTTGGTTCGGCCAATGATCTTTTCCTGCAAATCGTTGGACAACTGTTGCCATGCCGTGAGGTCGTGGAGGTATTTCTGAACAACCACATAGCTGCCGCCGCAAAACTCGCCGTCTTCGTCACCCACGAGCGTTGACGCCGCGAGATCCAGACCGTTGGGATTGGCTGTGCCATCCACAAACCCCAGCAGGTCGCGCGCATCAAAATACCGGAAGCCCTGCACCTCATCGACGACGCTGATGCTGCTGCCAAGTGACTGGAGCAAGAGCCGTTCAAACTCGAAGCAGATGTCCATTCGCGCGGCGCGAATGTGAAACAGCAGATCGCCGGGGTGGAGGGGGCGTTGTGCCGGGCACCCTGGATGGCTTCAAAGGGCTTCAGTTCCTGGGGCGGGCGTCGGGATGCAGTCGCTGCCAGAAATCACTGCCAATGCCTGCGATGCACGAGAGTCGTGCATCGAGGTCGCGAAAACCGACGGTTTTCACGAGGTCATCGATACCCTCCAGGGTCTTGCAGGCGCTGGTAAATGCATCCTGAGACGGGCCGACCGTCACGACCAGAAAAATCGTTGCCTTGGAGAGGGGAGCGTCGATGCTTTGCGCATCGATGGGAACTCTGTCACCGCGATTGTTTGTCATATGCAATTGTTTTGAAGAAGGCGATCTGTTGAAGGCCCTGGGTCACCACGATCATCCAACTCATTATGCTGGCAAGCGCCTTCGATCCGTAAGCCTGTCCGTGTGTTCATCGCTTTTTGCCTACCCGACAGTGCCTATGGCCGGTTCGGCGGCAGCCGTGTGTCGGCCACGTCCTCGCGATCAAGCGCGCCGTCGCCCCATTGACCGCCCAGCACCTTGTAGATCGTGATGCGGTTGACCTGTTCTGCCAACTGCAGCGTGATCTGCGTTTGCTGCGCGGTGTAGAGCGAGCGCTGGGCGTCGAGAACCGTGAGGTAGTTGTCGGCGCCGAGACGGTAGCGGGCGTCGGAGAGTTCAAGCGTCTTTTTGGTGGACTCGACCATCGAGCGCTGCGCGTTGAGGCGATCATCGAGCGTGGAGCGATCAGCGAGTGCGTCCGACACTTCGCGGAATGCGGTCTGTACGGTTTTTTCGTACTGCGCAACGGCGGTGTCGCGCGCGACTTCGGCCACGCGCAGGTTGGAGCGGTTCCTGCCCGCATCGAAAATCGGCAGGCGGATCTGCGGAATGAACGACCACATGCCGTTGCCCGCGTCGAACAGGTGGGACAGCGCGTTGCTGCCCACGCCGATGGACGTGGTGAGCGTGATCGACGGGAAGAATGCCGCGCGGGCCGCGCCGATGTTGGCGTAGGTGCCGCGCAGCGTGTGTTCGGCGGCCTGCACGTCCGGGCGTTGCAGCAGCACGGACGAGGGCAGGTCCTGCGGCACCGACAGCAGCGCGGCGACGGGTTCGGGCAGCATGACCTGCACGGAGGCGAGGCGTTCCGAACTGCGCGGGCCGGTGCCGAGCGGTGTGGGCTGCGTTCTGGTGGCAGCGGCAAAGGCCACGCTCGCGGGCAGCAGGGATTCGTGCACCGAGTCGCCGACGAGCAGTCCGAGCGCGTTGCGGTCACGCGCGAGTTGCGAGGTGTAGGTTCCGACATCGACGCGCGCCGAGTCCACGGTGGAGCGCGTCTGCGCCAGCGTGAGGCCATTGGCCGCGCCGAGTTCGTGGCTGCGCTCCGTGAGCTGCAGCGATTCGAGGCGCGTGCGCAGCGTTTCGCGCGCGAGTGCCAGGCGGCGCGCATCGGCGTCGAGCGTGAGCCAGGCGTTGGCGATCTCGGCGATCAGGCTGAGCTGCACGCTGCGGCGGCTTTCGCCGGTGCGCAGAAACTCCTGCAGCGCCGCTTCGTTGAGATTGCGGACGCGGCCAAAGAAGTCGATCTCGTAGCTGCTGAATCCCAGTTGTGCCGTGTACTGGCCTGCCACGTTGGAGCGGCCCGCTGCGGTCAGGTCGTCCGCAGTGCGCGAGCGGCTGCCCGCGCCGGTGGCCGCAACCGAGGGGAAAAGACCGGCGCGTTCGATACCGTATTGCGCGCGCGCCTTCTCGATGGCAAGAATCGCCACGCGCAGGTCGCGGTTGTTGTCGAGCGCCTGACGGATGAGTTCGCGCAGGCGCGGCTCGGCGATGAAGTCCTGCCAGGCCATCGGACCGGATTGCGCGGTGACGCGCACGGCGGCCTGCTGATCGGGGGAAAGCGCCGCCGTGGACTTGGCATGTTCCAGGTTGACCAGCACCGGCAGCGGGGGCTGCTCATAGTCTGGAGCCAGCGACATGCAGGCCGAGAGCATCAGCGGCGTGCTCAGCGCGACGGCGTAGCGCCAGCGAAGGCGCGCGCCGCGCAGGGGGTTCGGTTCCATCGTCATCATCATGGTGCGGTATGCGGCGTGTCGTTCGGGCCAGGGGCCGGGGCGGCAGGCGTTTCGGTCGTTGCCTTTGCCTTGCCGCGCGCGAACAGGCTGCGGATCACGAGAAAGAATACCGGCACGAAGAAGATGCCCAGCAAGGTGGAGAAGATCATGCCGCCCAGCACCGCCGTGCCAATGGCTTGGCGGCCACCCGCTCCCGCGCCCGTGCCGATGGCCAGCGGCAGCACGCCGAAGCCGAACGCCAGCGACGTCATCAGGATCGGGCGCAGTCGCATGCGCACTGCCTGCAGCGTGGCATCGACGATCTGGACGCCGCGCTCCTGCAGTTGCACGGCGAATTCGACGATCAGAATCGCATTCTTCGAAGCAAGGCCGACGGTGGTGAGCAGCCCGACCTGAAAGTACACGTCGTTGGCCATGCCGCGCGTATAGGTCGCAATCAGCGCGCCGATGACGCCGAGCGGCACGGCCAGCATCACCGAGAACGGCACGCTCCAGCTTTCGTACAGCGCGGCCAGGCACAGGAACACGAACAGGATCGAAACCGCATACAGCAGCGGCGCCTGCGAACCCGACTGGCGTTCCTGTAGCGAGGCGCCGGTCCATTCGATGCCGATGCCGTTCGGCAATTTCTGCACGATGGTTTCGACGGCCTTCATCGCATCACCCGAACTCACGCCCGCAGGCGTGTTGGCGAGCATTTCCAGCGCGGGGCTGCCGTTGTAGCGCATGAGTTGTGGCGAGCCGGCCGTCCACGACGTGGAGGCAAACGACGAGAAGCGCACCATCTCTCCGTTCCTGTTGCGCACCGACCATTGCAGGATGTCCTGGGGCAACATGCGAAACGGCGCGTCGGCCTGGATGTAGACGCGCTTGACGCGGCCGAAGTGGATGAAGTCGTTGACGTAGTTGCCGCCCAGCGCGCTCGAGAGCACGGTATTGATATCGGTCATCGAGAGCCCCAGCGCGGCGGCCTTGCGGTCATCGATGTCCACCTTGAGTTCGGAGGTGTCGTCGAAGTTGGAGGTCCGCATGTTCAGCAGCGCCGGCATGTTGCGGGCTTCGGTGATCATGGTGTCCTTGGCCTTCATGAGTTCGTCGTGGCCGAGACCGTTCAGATCCTTGAGCATGAAGTTGATGCCCGAACTCGAACCGAGACCGCGTACGGCGGGCGGCAGCATCACGAAAATGCGGGCGTCGCGGATCTTGCGAAGCTCCTGCGTGGCCTTGTTGGCGATGGCTGCGGCCGACTGGCTCGCCAGCGGTCGCTGATCCCAAGGCTTCAGACGAACGAACATGTTGCCCGAGTTCTGGTTGCCGTTCAGGCCTGAGATGGCATTGACGCGGTCCACTTCGGGAATGGCGCGGAAATAGGTCGTCATCTCGTCCATCACGTCCTGCAGGCGCGCGTCGGTGGCGCCGGAGGGCAGGGTGATGCTGGCGGTGACGAAGCCCTGATCCTCATCGGGTAGGAACGAGGTCGGCAGGCGGTGAAACAGCCACGCCACGACGCCGATCAGCAGGACAAAGATCAGCATCATGCGGCCCGTGCGGCCGAGCAGCTTGCCGACGGAACTCTGGTACCAGTTGGCCTTGCTGTCGAACTGGTGGTTGAAGGCGCGAAAGAACCGGTCGAGCAGCCCGAGCGGGCCCTTGCGGATTGGGCGGTCATGGTGACCATGCGCCATCGGCTTGAGCAGGGTAGCGCACAGGGCCGGAGTGAGCGTCAGGGCTACGAACACCGAAAGGCCCATGGCGGCCACGATGGTGATCGAGAACTGGCGGTAGATCACGCCGACCGAGCCCGCAAAAAAGGCCATCGGGATGAACACGGCGGACAGCGTGAGGCCGATGCCGACGAGCGCGGGCGTGATTTCCGCCATCGACTTCTGCGTCGCTTCCTTGGGCCCGAGTCCTTCCTCGCTCATCACGCGCTCGACGTTCTCGACCACCACGATGGCATCGTCCACCAGCAGGCCAATCGCCAGCACCATCGCGAACATGGTCAGCATGTTGATCGAGTAGCCCATGGCCGAGAGCACACCGAAAGTGCCGAGCAGCACGACCGGCACGGCAATCGCGGGAATCAGCGTGGCGCGCAGGTTCTGCAGGAAGACGAACATCACGAGCGTTACCAGCACCATGGCTTCGGCAAGCGTCTTGACCACTTCCTCGATGGAGGCGCGCACGAACGGCGTGCTGTCCGAACTGATCACGCCCTTGATGCCGTCGGGAAAATAGACCGAGAGTTCGTTGAGCTTCTTCTGTACGTCCTCGGCCACCTTCATCGCGTTGGCGCCATCGGCCAGCACGATGCCAAGGCCTGCACCCGGCTGGCCGTTGAGAATCGATTTCACCGTCAGGTTGTCGCCTTCGAGCGTGACGCGGGCGACGTCGGCCATGGTCACGACCGAGCCGTCCTGCGCGGACTTCAGCACGATCTCCTTGAACTCGTCGATCGTCTGCAACTTGGAGCGCGCGGTGATCGTGGCGTTCAGCATCTGGCCCTTCACGGCGGGCAACTGGCCGAGCTGGCCGGCGGACACCTGCACGTTCTGGTTGTTGAGCGCAACCACCAGATCGGAGGGCATCAGCGCGTATTTCTCCATCAGCGCCGGGTCCATCCAGATGCGCATCGCGTAGTTGGTGCCGAACACGGTCACGTCGCCCACGCCGTCCACACGCGCGATCACGTCGACCACGTTGCTGGTCAGATAGTCACCAATGCGCACCTGCGTGACGCTCGGGTCGGGCGAGGTGAACACATAGGTGACCAGATAGTCGTTACCGCCCTTGTTGACGAACACGCCACGGCTTTTCACCGATTCGGGCAGCCGGTTGATGGCTCCTTGCAGCTTGTTCTGGGCCTGCACCTGCGCCACGTCGATGTTGGTGCCGGGCGCGAACGTCAGCGTGGTGCGCGAGCGACCGGCTGAATCGCTGGTCGAGCTCATGTAGAGCAGATTGTCCAGCCCCTTGAGCTGCTGCTCGATCACCTGCGTGACGGAGTTTTCCACGGTCTCGGCGCTGGCGCCGGTGTAGATCGTGTTCAGGGTCACGCGCGGCGGAGCGATGTCGGGATACTGCTCGAGCGGCAGCGTCCAGATGGACATCGCGCCCGCCAGCATGATGACGATGGAGAGCACCCACGCAAACACGGGGCGGTGGATGAAGAACTGAGCCATGGGGAGTCGGTCTCTCGATCAACGCGATGCGGCGGCGCTGGCTGCGCGCGCCGCATTGGCCGGAGCCGCCGTGCCGGTGTCTTCGCCGGTCACGGCCTTCTGGGCGTCGCGCGGCTTCCAGGGCACGGGCTTGACCTCGTCACCCGGCTTGGCGCGCAGCGACCCATCCACCAGAATGGTGTCGCCCGACTTGAGGCCGGAGACGACCTCCCAGCGATTGCCCACGGCCGCACCGGTCACGATGCGGCGGCGCTCGAGCTTGTTTCCTGCGCCCACCAACATGACGCTGGCATTGCCCGCCGGATCGCGCGTGACGGCCTGTTGCGGCGCGAGCAGCGCGGCTTCCTGCACGCCGCTTTCGAATGCGGCACGCACGTACATGCCGGGCATCAGCAACCCGTCTGGATTGGGAACGATGGCGCGCAGCGTGATCGAGCCGGTGGTCGGATTGACGTTCACGCCACTGAACTGCAGACGGCCCGGATGCGGGTAGCTGCTGCCATCGTCGAGCTTGATGGTGATGCGCGCCTCGTCCTTGCCCGTGCCTTGCAGCCTGCCGGTGGACAGCGCGTTCTTGAGCTGCAGCACCTCGCCGCTCGACTGCGTGAAGTCCACATACAGCGGATCGATCTGCGAGACCGTGGTCAGCACATTGGTCTGGTTGGCCGTGACCAGCGCGCCCGGCGTGACGCTCGACGTGGTCGTGCGACCGGCAATCGGCGACTTGATCTGCGTGTAGCCGAGATTGATTCGCGCCGTGTCCACGGCTGCGCTCGCGACGCCCACGTCGGACTGCGCCTGCAGCACGGCCGCCTGGCTGTCGTCATAGACCTGACGGCTCACCGCGTCGATCTTCACGAGTTCGGCATTGCGTCTGGCATTGGTCTGCGCCGTGCCCAGCGACGCGCGTGACTTGGCGAGCGCGGCTTCGGCGCTCTTGAGCGCCACCGAGTAAGTCGCCGGATCGATCTGGTAGAGCACCTGCCCGGCCTTCACGGTGGCCCCTTCGGTGAACAACCGCTTTTGCAGAATGCCCCCGACCTGTGGCCGGATTTCCGCCGTGAGAAAGGCGCTGGTGCGGCCGGGCAATTCGTTGGTGACGACCTGGCGTTCGGGTTGCAGCGTGAAGACTCCCACCTCGGTGGGGCCCGGAGCGGCGGCGGGCTTGGAATCGTTCCTGGAGCAGGCGCTAACGGCGAGTGCACAGGCTGAAATCAGAAGAAGCCGTGAAATGCGAGGCGTTTGAAGCATGATCCCGAAAGATGTGTGTGCATTGCGCTCGCGCCCTGGCATTTGCGTGGCGGGAAAAATGGGAGCGGCTGAAGTCATGTAGGAGCGCAAATCTCGTTATAAGCGTTCATTGTGAACGTCAATTTGGGAGAAACATGGGAGTCTCATTCGGGGCTGCGCCATTCTCATGGTTGGCAAGCCGGGATTGCGTACCGGAAAACCCGTTATTTGCACCATAACGCCGCAAACCGGCGGAAATGTCCGCGGGGTGTCGTTAAATTGTGAACTTTCGAGGAACCACGGAGCCTGCCGCGCGTCCCACCCTGCTGGAATGATCAGATGAAGCCGCCATTTTTCAGAAGCCGTTTTTCACTGGGCATCACCGCCAGGCTGTTTCTGGCCGTGCTGTTCACGGCGGTGTGCGTGGTCGTGGCGATGACGCTCGCAGCGCAGTGGAGCTTTAACCGCGGGTTTCTCGGTTATCTCAACGAGCAGGAGGCCGAGCGGCTCGAGGCGGCGCGCCCGCGCATCATCGCGGCCTATCTGGAAAACGGCAGTAGCTGGGAGTTCCTGCGCGGTGAGCGTCGGCGCTGGTTCCATCTGTTGCGGCCCGTTCCCGCGCAAGAGCCGCAGCCGGCTCCGTCGCCACCGCTGTCGGAACTCACCGGTGCGCTGCTGCGCACCACCTTGCTCGATGAGAACGGCCATTTCGTGGTCGGTTTTTCCGACACGCGTGGGCAGGGAACACGCCAGCCGCTGCAAGTGGATGGGCGCACCGTAGGCTACGTGGTGCACGCGCAGTTCCAGAGCGTCACCGCCGCAGGTGACGTGCGTTTTGAGCGCAGCCAGTTTCGCGCGAGCTGGACGATGGGAGCGGTGTCGGCCCTGCTCGCGGCGCTGGTGGCGCTGTGGGTGGCGCGCGTGCTGCTCAAACCGCTGCGCGAAATGGCCAAGGCCACGAAGCGGCTTGCAGAGGGCGACTATTCCATTCGTGTCGATGCCCGTTCGCCCGACGAGGTGGGGCAGCTTGCGACCGACTTCAACCAGATGGCGCAGGTGCTCGAACGCAACGAGGCCATGCGCCGTGACTTCATGGCCGATCTCTCGCACGAATTGCGCACGCCGCTCGGTGTGCTGCATGGCGAACTCGAGGCCATGGAGGACGGCGTTCGACCGCTCACGCGCGAATCATTGCCATCGCTCCAGGCCGAGGTCGCAACGCTCAACAAGCTGGTGAGCGACCTCTACGATCTGTCGCTGGCCGAGGCGGGAGCGATGACGTTCCAGCACACGCCGCTCGATCTGGTGGAACTGCTGCGGCTGGCCGTGGTTTCGTATGCCCAGCGCCTGAGCGATGCGGGCATCGTGCTCGAAGTGCAGTGCGACGAGCCCGAACTGGTGGTCTCGGGCGACAGGCGGCGACTCCGGCAGCTTTTCAGCAATCTGCTGGAAAACTCGCTGCGCTACACCGACCGGGGCGGTCGGCTGCAGATCGCCGCGAGGCGCGGCGCGGACCAGCAGGCGGTGCTGACGTTCAGCGATTCCGCGCCCGGCGTGGAGCCCGAGCAGCTACAGCGCATCTTCGACCGTTTCTATCGCGTCGAAGGCTCGCGCAGCCGCGCCAGCGGTGGCGCGGGGCTGGGCCTGGCCATTTGCCGCCGCATCATCGAGGCGCATGGCGGAGCCTTGCAGGCCCAGCCGTCGCCGTTGGGCGGGTTGCTGATGACGATCCGCATGCCGCTCAATCATGAGCGGTCCGGTACGCCGCTGCACGAGGGAGTGGGCGCATGACGAATCCGTCCCCGGTTCTGCACGATGCGCGGCCTGCCGCACCTGCGCGCGTGCTGGTGGTGGAAGACGAGCCCAAACTGGCGTCGTTGATGATGGACTATCTGCGCGCCGCCGGATACGAGGCCACGTGGCTCCCCGATGGTGCCGATCTCGCGCGCCATGTGCGCGAGCAGCAGACCGATCTGGTGCTGCTGGATGTGATGCTTCCGGGCAAGGACGGCATCAGCCTGTGCCGCGAATTGCGGGCCTTCAGCGACGTGCCCGTGGTGATGCTCACGGCGCGCATCGAGGAATGGGACCGGCTCGAAGGGCTGGAAGCCGGCGCCGACGACTACATCGGCAAAACCCCGTTCAGTCCGCGCGAAGTGGTCGCTCGCGTCAAGGCCATTCTGCGCCGCACGCAGGCGCGCGGCGAGCGCGGGCCGATGACGGGTTCGTCGCACCACCACCCGTCGCCGCTCTGGGTGGATGTGGAGGCCTATCGCGCGTATTACAAGGGAGCGCTGCTGCAACTCACGCCGGTGGAGTTTCGCCTGTTGCGCGTGCTGCTGTCCGCACCCGGCCATGCGTTCACACGCGATCAATTGCTGGCGCGGCTGCATGCCGATCCGCGTTCGGTGAATGACCGTGCGGTGGACAGTCACATCAAGAATCTGCGCCGCAAATTCGAAGCGGTGGACCCAGAGGCCGATCCGATCCGTTCGGTGTACGGCGTGGGATTCCGTCTCGAGCTGTCAGGCTGAGACGGGTTGGAGCCACTACCGGATAGTGCGCTGGAGAATTTGTTAACTAACGTCCATCTTTTTTGCCAGTAGGGACATGTCCCTGTGTAGATTCACATTCGCCGAATAACATCGCGCTTTGCACGTTGCCAAGGGGCCTTCCGGCGGCGAAGTGCATCCATTTCCAACTTGAAGGATCGCTCCCATGAACACCAATGACAACGCTTCTCTCGCGGAAGAACTGATGGCGCAATTGCAGGGCGCTCCGATGCAGCAGATCGCGCAGCAACTGGGATCCAATCCACAGGAAACCGGCAGCGCGGTGAGCATGGCTTTGCCGATGCTGCTGGGCGCGTTGGGCCACAACGCACAGCAACCGGGCGGAGCGGATTCGCTGATGAATGCGCTGCAGGGCCACATGCCCAGCCAGCAACCGCAGGCGGCCCTTGGCGGCATGGGCGGACTCGATCTCGGCGGCCTGCTGGGCTCGGTGCTTGGCGGCGGCGGTGCTGCCGGTGGTTCTTCGTCCATGGGCGCAGACATCCTGGGCCACATCTTCGGCGGCAAGCAGGATCGCGCGGGCAGCAGTCTGGGCCAGGCATCGGGCCTTGGCGCGGGCGGCGGTCAGTTGCTGCAGATCCTGGCACCGATCGTGATGGCCTTCCTCGCAAACCGCGTGAGCTCTGGCGGCATGGACACCGGCGGTCTCGGCAATATGCTAGGTCAGGAAAAAACCCGCGCCCAGCAACAGGGCGGCGCGGGCGGTGGCCTGCTGGGCAGCCTGCTCGATCAGGATGGTGACGGTCAGGTCGGCATCGGCGACCTGCTCAAGATGGGCACCTCCTTCCTCGGTGGTCGCCGCTGAGCGATTTGATTGACGGGATCAACGGGATGCTTCCGTCCCGAGGCGGCCGAGTCGGACCTTTTCAGGCGACTCGGCCGTTTTGTTTTTGCTCCGCGCCTTTTCATTGGCATGGCCCGCGCAAACCGATGACAGGAAGATGACTGCGATTGCAGGTTGCATTCGGTTGCTAAGGCAAACCCTGATCGGTGCACCGACCGGTTGCACAAGCGCCCAGCCTGGGCAACACTTGTCCCTGCAAAACTTCAATTCATTGTTAATTCGATGAGGTTGAAGTCCGTGCACATTCATTCACATTGACTGCCCAGGGAGCTCGATATGACGACGGTAGCCGAAGTTCTGAAGTCCAAGCCGATGGCTCAGGTGTACTCCGTACAGCCCGCCGAAACGATTCTGAGCGCGTTGAAACTCATGGCCGACAAGGGTATCGGCGCCTTGATGGTGCTCGATGGCAATGGCAGCATCGAAGGCATTTTTTCCGAGCGCGATTACGCGCGCAAGGTTGTGCTCATGGGGCGTTCCTCGGGTGATACGCCGATCAGCGAGGTCATGACGCGTGCCGTGCGCTTTGTTCACCTGGAAAACAGCACCGACGAATGCATGGCGGTCATGACGGCCAACCGCATCCGCCATTTGCCGGTGGTGAGTGATGGAGCGGTTGTGGGGCTGATCTCCATCGGGGATCTGGTCAAGAACATCATGGAGCATCAGAAGTTCCTGATTGAGCAGATGGAGCAGTACATCACGGGGAATTCCGTGTCGTGACGGCTTTTGCCGGGCGGTCAAAAGCTGCTTGAAAAGACACTTTTCATGCTAGAAGCCGAGGGTTTGTGGGGCATTGGTTTTGCTGGCCGGGATTGAAAAGAGCTGTGTCCGGCACGTTGCTTCGCTCGTGCTGACATGGCCCCTGGCACTGTTTGATTTTTCTGGCGAATTACACTTCGGGCATGAGTTCGTTGATTCTGGGGTTTGAATCCTCGTGTGATGAAACCGGCGTGGCGCTTGTGCGTATGCCGGACGACGGGGGCGTGCCCATTCTTCTCTCGCATGCGTTGCACAGCCAGATCGAGATGCACCGTGCCTATGGCGGCGTGGTGCCCGAGCTGGCCAGTCGCGACCACATACGCCGGGTTTTGCCGTTGACCGAGGCGGTGCTGTCCGATGCGGGAGTGCGGCTTGACGATGTCGATGTCGTCGCCTTCACGCGCGGACCGGGGCTCGCGGGGCGTTGCTGGTGGGCGCGGGCGTGGCCTGCTCTCTGGCCGCCGCGCTGGGCAAGCCGGTGCTCGGTGTACACCACCTTGAGGGGCATTTGCTGTCGCCCTTTTTAAGCGCCGATCCTCCGGAATTTCCGTTTGTGGCGTTGCTGGTGTCGGGCGGGCATACGCAGCTCATGCGAGTCGATGGCGTGGGTGAGTATGAAATTCTCGGCGAGACCATTGATGACGCGGCCGGTGAGGCGTTCGACAAGTCTGCCAAGCTCATGGGGCTGCCGTATCCGGGCGGGCCGGTGCTGTCCCGATTGGCGGAAGGCGGTGATCCCAAGGCATTCAAACTGCCGCGCCCCTTGCTGCATTCGGGGATCTGGATTTTTCGTTCGCTGGATTGAAAACGGCCGTGCTCACGCAGGCCAAAAAACTCGGCGATGAGCTTGAACAACGCAAGGCCGATCTGGCGGCCAGCACGCAGGCGGCGATTGTCGACGTGCTGGTGAGGAAGACGCTGGCCGCGCTCAATCAGACGGGCATGAAGCGCGTTGTCGTCGCGGGCGGAGTGGGGGCCAACAAGCTGCTGCGCGAACAACTCGATCGCGAATGCGCGACAAGCGCCATCCGTGTGCATTACCCCGAGCTGCATCTGTGCACCGATAACGGCGCAATGATCGCGATGGCAGCCGCCATGCGTCTGCAAGCGGGACGCGAGGCCGCGAATACCGAATACGCGTTTGACGTGAAGCCGCGCTGGCCGCTCGATACGCTGGTGTAGCGATCTTTTTTACCCCAACTAAAACGAAAAAGGCGGTTCTTGAAACCGCCTTTTCGTTGCTAAAGATGGATGTCGAACGGGCGCTACAGCCTTGCTTTTCTGTCGATCAGTTGATGCTCAGCGAAACGCTTTTGTCAACGGGTGCCAGCCTGACCAACTGCAGGGTCAACACACCATTTTCGAGCTTCGCGGAACTGGCGGCCGTATCGATTTCTTCGGCGAGTTCCCAACTGCGGCGCACGTTGCGCGGTGCGCCTTCGATGCTGCTCAGGTGCACTTGCTTGCCTTCAAGGCGAATCTGAAGTTGATCGCGCGAGAGGCCGGGCACGTCCAGTTGCAGCGTCACGCCGTTCTCGTCCTTGGTGACCTGTACATCATTGGGTGTGGCCGACTGCAAGGTGCTTGCCATGAAGCGTTGCAAGGCAGCGTCTGACACGCGAGGAAGGCCAAATGTTGCGTGACGGTGAATGACGGGTGCGAAAATCATCTCAATGCTCCTGTGGGATTCGGGAATTTTTTAAACATATCGCGCGCTTGTTGAGAAAATGGGTGAGGAATCAGGCATTTCAAGGGCTCTGCCTGCAAAGTTTTTTCGCTCGCCCCGGCGCGATCATCAGCGTTATTTCTTCATATGTTCCAACCACGTTTTTCTTTCTGGCTTGCGGCTGGTGTGGTCGTCGGCTCTGCCGCATTGACCGGCTGCTCGTCGCTTCCTTCGAGCATGCCCGGGCTCGAGCGGCCTGTGGCCTTCAGTCCGGCCGACTTCGACAACACCGGCATGTACACACGCCACGTGGCTGCTTCGCAATCCCGGACCTGCGAGGCGGCTCGTCGCGCGCTGCTCAGCCAGGGCTATCTCGTCAATACGGCGACCGATGAACTGGTCACCGGGCGCAAGTATTTCCAGCCCACGAACGACATCCACTATCAGGTGGAAATGCGTGTGGTCTGCGCGGTGGACGGCAAGAACGATGAGAAGACCGCTGCCTACGCGAGCGCGTTGCAGGACCGTTATGTGATCAAGAAGATCAACAACTCGGCTTCTCTCGGCGTGGGTGCGATTGGCTCGCTGTCACTGCCGGTGAGTGCGACCGAGGACACGCTGGTCAAGGTGGGAAGCGAGACCGTGTCCGATCCGCGCTTCTATGAGCTGTTCTTCCAGTTGTTCGACCGCTATGTCCCTACGGCGCTGCCGCAATCGGGCTCGACGTTGTCCAGATCGCCTGCCGTACCATCGGGCGCCGAAAAATCCACGCCGAACGCCAGACCCCAAACGCAGCCCGTGACCGCGTCGCCTGTCCAGCCCTATGAAGTCATCAAGCCTGCACCGGCACCGGTCGTGGAGCTTGCGGCTCCCGAGGCGGCCGAACCAAAGCCTCAGCGCTCCTCCATCGACACCATCATCGAAGGCCTGATGGCCGAGCAGCGCGCGAACGAGGCCAAGGCGGCGAGCGACGACAAGCGCGATGCGACGCCGGCATCGGAGCCTGGGCAGAAACCATGATGACGACGAACCAATCCCGACGACTGAGTCTGAAGGCCGGCGCGGCCATGCTGGGCGCAGGGCTGTCCTCGCTGGCGGCCTTCGCGGCCGATGCGGGGGTGCTCAAGCTGGCCTTGGTGGAAAGCCTGTCCGGCCCGTTTGCCAATACCGGAGAAGCCGTGCTGCGCAACATCGCGTGGGCCGTGGAGCGAGTCAACGCGCGCGGCGGCACGGTCAAGCTGCAACTACAGCGCTACGACAGCAAGGGCCAGAACGAGGAGGCACTTTCGGCACTGCGTGCAGCCATCGACGACGGTGCGCGCGTGATTCTTCAGGGCAACTCGTCGGCGACCGCGTCGGCGCTGATCGATGCGATCAACAAGCACAACGAACGCGAACCGGACAAGCGGGTGCTGTTTCTCAACTACTCGGCGGTAGAGCCTTCGCTGACCAACGAGCGCTGTAGCTTCTGGCACTTCCGGTTTGACGCGCACGCCAACATGCGCATCGCCGCGCTCATGGATGTGATTCGCGAGGACAAGGCGCTCAAGGGCGTGTACCTGATCGGTCAGGACTACAGCTTCGGCCAGGCCGTGCTGCGCGAGGCGCGCGAGCAACTGGCGGCTCAGCGTCCCGATGTGAAGGTGCTCGCGCAGGAACTCCATCCGATGGGGCGCGTGAAGGACTTCGCACCCTACGCCGTGAAGATCAAGGCCAGCGGCGCGCAGGCGGTCATCACCGGCAACTGGGGCAACGATCTCACGCTGCTCGTGAAGGCGGCGCGCGACGTGGGGTTTGATGGCAGGTTTTACACCTTCTACGGAAACGCGCTCGGAGCCCCGGCAGCGCTCGGCGATGCAGGTGTGGGCAAGGTGATTGCGGTCGCCGACTGGCTGCCCAACGTGCAGACCGCCGACAGCGAGGCGTTCTACCGTTCATTCCGCACGCGTTTTCCCAAGCCACAGGATGACTACGTTCACATGCGCATGCAGCTCATGATCGAGGCCCTCGCGCAGGCGTCGGAACGCGCGCAGACGACCCATGACGTGGTTGCGATTGCGCGCAGGCTTGAAGAGGTCGACGTGACGTTGTACGGCCAGCGCGGGCGCATGCGCGCTGCCGATCACCAGTTCCAGCAGAACCTGGTCGTCGGCATGATGGAGAAGGTCGGCACGCCGGGCGTGAAATTCGATGTCGAGGGCTCGGGCTACGGCTTTCGTGTGATCCGCGAAATTCCCGCCGCCAAGGCGGAGCAGCCGACGACATGCAGGATGGCGCGCCCCGCCTGAGTTGCGGCTATCGCCCTTGTGATCGTTGTGGCGACACTGCGGCAATCGCCGCACCCAGTTCCGTGACCGCCATGGCGTAGTACCTGGATGGGTTGTAGCGCGTGAGAGCCTGCAGATTGCCGGTGGCTGCGACAAAGAGCGATGGGCTGCTGCGATTTTCCAGCTCGACGAGGGCAAGGCGCAGTTCCGCAAGCGAATGCGGTGCAAGTTCCTGGCCCTGATCATTCACCAGGCTGATGCCCTGCTCGTGGAGCGCTTCGATGCTGTGCCTCGGCGCGAGCCCGCCCGAGCCGAGTGATCGAAGCACCGGCTCGGAGACGCCTGCCGCAATGCGGTAGTACACCGGGAGACCGGCCATCCAGCCATGGCCTTGCAGGTAGTTGGCAACCGAGCCAATCGCGTCCTCGGCATTCCACAGGTCGATGTGGCCGTCGTTGTTGAAATCGACACCGTAACGCGCCCAGCTCGACGGCATGAATTGCGGCATGCCCATGTCGCCCGCGTAACTGCCGCGTGGCGTGCGTGGGTCGGAATCGCTGTGGTGCATCAGCAGCAGGAATTGTTCGAGCTCCTGCACGAAATATTCGCTGCGGGCAGCGGCCCTCGGATGCTCGCGCGGGAAGTCGATGGCCAGTGTCGCGAGCGCATCGAGCACGCGGATTTTTCCGGTCTGCTGGCCCCACAGCGTCTCCATGCCGAGGACTCCGACGATGATGCCGGCGGGTACGCCGAACTGCTGCTCCGCGCGTTGCAGGGCATCGAGGTGCGCATCACGAAATCGCACTCCGGCGCGTATGCGCGTGGGCTCCACGAATCTCGCGCGGTAAGCGTTCCAGTTCTTCTTTTGCCCGCTCTCCGGTGGCGGCAGCACGAGCTTTTTGATGGGCTCGATCACGCGAGCCGAGCCAATGATGCGGCGCGTCCATTGCGCATCCAGATCGTTGCGAGCGGCAATGCGATCCGCCAACTGCATGGCGCGCGGATTGCTCGCGTAAAAGCGGCTTGCCTGCTTGGCGACAGCGCGAGCCGTGGACGCCGAGCCCGCCATGGTTCGTGATTTCGTCACGAGCACCGCGCCGAGCACGGCCATCGCCGCGAGCAGCAAGGCAGCGCTGGCGATGGCGACGGACAGGCGCTTCATCGCGAGCGGTCAGAGGGGCTGCGGTGCGGCGCCGCTGGATGTGGGCGGCGCGCTCGGCCACGGCATGCGACGCAGGTCGCGTTGCAGGTCGGCAAGCGCCGCGTCGGGCCTGGGCGCATAGCGCGCGCGCTCGACGCGCAGCAGCCAGTCGATGATCGGTTGGGTCTGCGAGGTGTCGTCCCAGTGCGCACGAATCCGTGCCGCGATGCCGCGCGGCGGCAGGTGCTCTGGCAACTCCATGCCGACCTTCTTGAGTTGCTGGCGCGCCTGGCTCATCATGCGCTGCCACGGGTCCTGATGGCTGCGCTCCCACAGGGACCAGGCAATGCCGATCAGCGCGGCGAGACCCGCAATCGCGCCCAGCAGGCGCGCCAGATCCTGCCAGCTCGGAGCCTCCATGCCAAGGGAGCGCAACAGATTGAACTGGCGCTCCTGCGTGTAGTTCAGCACCCATTGATTCCAGCCGTTGTTGACGGCTTCCCAGACGGCGCGCATCTGCATGTAGATCGTGGGGCTGATCACCGTGTCGAAGGCGGTACCGAAGGCGCTGCGGGGAGTCTGCAAGCGACGGTATTCGCCGATGCGCGAGGGCATCACGGCACCGGTCGGATCGATGCGCACCCAGCCGCGATCTTCGATCCACACCTCGGTCCAGGCATGGGCATCCGCCTGTCGCACGGTCCAGTAACCATCGACACCGTTGATCTCGCCACCCTGATACCCGGTGACGATGCGCGCAGGGACGTCGAGATTGCGCATCAGGATCGCAAAAGCCGAAGCGATGTGTTCGCAGAACCCCATCTTGGTGTCGAACCAGAATTCGTCTGCGGAATGGGCACCCGCGACGCCTGGCTCGAGCGTATAGGTATAACCGCCCGTACGCAGTCGCTGAAGTGCCGCGTTCACGAAGGCCATATTGCCTTTGCCCTGCAGTTGAGGGTCGCTGCGCATCTCCTCGGCAAGGGCTCGCGTGCGCGGATTGAAGCCCTGCGGAAGCTGCACGAACGGGCGTAGTTCGCGCGTGCGCTCGGTCGGGCCGCTGCGGTAGTCGAGGTGGCTTTCGGCCTTGTAGCGAAGCACGCTCTGGGCCGGACGATTGAGCATCCACTGCAATGCAGGTGTCATGTATGCCCGCGTGCCTTCGGGAACTTCCGGTGCCTTTTCGGCGGCATCGAGAAGCAGCAGCCAGGGTCTGCGGTTCGCCTCCAGCGTCACCTCGTAACGTACTGGCTCTCCGCGCACCTGAAGCTGAGCCGAATTGGAGATGCCGCCGTTGTTGACGCGCGCTTCGTGCGATTGCGTGGCAAACCATTCCTGGCCGTTGAAGTACGACATCACGGGCCCGCGAAAGTAGAGATGGCGCTGATCGGGCGGCCTGCCGTTGGGGGTGTCGAAGCGAATGCGCATGGCGACGGCGTCGTCGAGCACCAACGACGCGATGTTGCCGATCTTCATTTCATCGGACAGGCCGCTGCGTCCGCTGATGTCGTTGCCGGGCACGCCCACAGCGGAGCCATGCGCGGGAACAGCAGGAACAGCGCGAGCATGATCGGCGCGCCCAGCAGCGACATCCATGCCGCTGTGCGCAGGCTTTGCATGAGCGGAGGTCGGCCAACCGGCAGATTGGAATTGATCAGCGCGGTGAGCAGTCCCAGCATGCCGACCAGCATCACGAACGCGACGATCAGCGATTGCGAGAAGAAGAAGTTGGCCAGCAGCGTGAAGAAGCCGAGAAAGAAAATCACCATCGCATCGCGCCGCGCGCGCAACTCCAGCGTCTTGAGCACCAGCAGCAGAACGATCAGGGTCACGCCAGCATCTCTGCCCACGATGGTCTTGTGCGAGACAACGGTGAGCACCACGGCGACCAGCAGCAGGCCGCCCTTGATCCAGCGATTGGGCAGCGCGCGCTGGTTCCACGAAAGCCATGCACGCCAGAGCAGCAGCGCGTAGGCAAATGGCATGGTCCAGCCCGGCACATGCGGAATCAGGGGCGAGATGACCAGGCCCACGACGGCAAGCAGCCAGAGCGTGTCACGCGTTTCGCGTGGCAGCGAGGCAAGGCGCTGGATCAGGCCGGCAGATGCGCCACCGGCGGTCGGGGAAGCGGCAGCAGCGTTCAGCACAGCGCAAGCGCCTCCAGGCAAAGGTGGCGATGCGCCGCACCCGCGTCGGGCGCGATCTCCTTGCCGGGCAGGCGCAGGCCGTATTCGACGCCGAGCCGGTCCGCCTGCAGCACCCAGGCCGTGAGGCGCGAGACGCGGGCCTCGGGGTCCTGCAGTCCGGTGGCAGCAACGTCGAGCCAGAGTTCCTGGCGCTGCGATTGCTGCGCGTCGCGGCTCACGAGTTCGTCGCTGCCCGTGGCAAACGACTTGGCGGCCTTCTTCCAAACGACGAGCTTGAGCGGATCGCCCCGGTGGTAGGGCCGCACGCCGTCGAATTCACCCACGCCGCGCGAAGGCGCGTTGCCCGTGCCCTGCGCGCGCGCCTCGCCCGGCGGCAGTTGCGGCGCAGAAACTTCGGGCTTGGGATAAATCAGCACCTCGGCAGCGGGGCGCCAGATTGCCCAGACGCGAAACGTGCCCAGCGGGTAGCGCGTCTCGGCCTTGAGCGCGGGCACCGCATGGCGTCCGCGCCGTGGCGGATTGAATGCGATCTGCACGCTCGCCAAGCCGCCCGCAGGCACGTCGGTCCACACCCAGTTTTCGTGGCCATAGACCGTCATGCCGATGGCGTAGCGGGGCTGCTTGCGGGTGCTGTTCAACTGGATGTCGAGCATGCTGGCCGAGCCGAGAAACTGCGGAGCGGGGTCTATCAGATGCAGTTGCAGTCCACGCAGCGTGGAGTGGCACACGTGCACGCTCACGGCCACGCAACCCACCAGCAGAAAGGTCAGCAGGTAACCCAGGTTGAGCTGGAAATTGATCGAGCCGACGAGCAGCAGCGCGAGCGTGATCGCCAGCATCCAGCCCGCGCCGGTGGGCAGGATGTACACGTTGCGCTGGGTGAGCGTCAGCGTATTGGTGCGCGGCAGGCGTGCGCCCCACCAGGTGCGCCAGCGCTGGCGCAATGCCGCCATGGGCGAGCGCCACGAGACGGCCTGTGATCCGGTGGTGGCGGCAAACGGGTCTGCGGACGGAGGGCTCAGGGTCGGCATGCGCGGTTCGGTCTTGCGGTGGCTTGAAAGCGGTCAGGGCAGCGGAGTGGCTTCAATCATGGCGCGCACCTGCTCGACCGCGCCACGGCCCGCATCGCCCACCGGAATCAGCCGATGCGCGACGGTCTGGGGCAGGATGGCCTGCACGTCATCCGGCGCCACATAGTCGCGCCCGCTGATGAGCGCCTGCGCCTTGGCGGCGCGCATGAGCGCAATGCCTGCGCGTGGTGACAGGCCCTGCAGAAACCAGCGTCCCGAGCGTGTGGCGGTGATCAAATCCTGCACGTAATTGAGCAGCGTGTCCGATGCGTGTACCTTGAGCACTTCCTGCTGTAACAGTTCGAGTTCGTGCAGCGAGAGCTGAGGCAGTAGATGGTCGAGCATGTCGCGGCGATCCGAGCCCGCGAGCAGCATGCGCTCGGCCCGGCGGTCCGGGTAGCCGAGCGAGATGCGCATCAGGAAGCGGTCGAGCTGCGACTCGGGCAGCGCGAACGTGCCGAGCTGGTCATGCGGGTTCTGCGTGGCGATCACGAAAAACGGATGCGGCAGCGCGCGCGTCTCGCCCTCGACGGACACTTGCCGCTCTTCCATGGCCTCGAGCAGCGCGCTCTGGGTTTTCGGACTGGCGCGATTGATTTCGTCGGCCAGCAGCACCTGTGCGAACACCGGGCCGGGATGGAACACGAAGGCTTCCTTGCCACGCTCGTAGATCGACACGCCCGTCAGGTCGCTCGGCATCAGGTCGGCCGTGAACTGCACGCGCGAGAAGCGCAATCCAAACGTGCTCGCCAGCGCGTGTGCTAGCGTAGTTTTGCCGACCCCGGGTACGTCTTCGATCAACAAATGACCGCCTGCGAGCAGACATGCAACGCAGTCCTGAACCTGAGATTCCTTGCCCACGATCACCGTGTTAAGCTGATCCAGGAGTGATTTGATCTTCTGCTGTGCGTGCATGGCTGACGTTATTCAAAAATTACAAGAGACACCGCAATGACAGTGAGCAAGACGGGACTTTTTACCCACCGGGACTGCTGGAAACACGAAATGGGTCCCGGCCACCCCGAGTGTCCGGCACGGCTGGACGCCATCGAGGACCGACTGCTGGTGACTGGTGTGGCCGACGCGCTCGAACGATACGAAGCGCCTTTGGCATCCCTCTCTGACATAGAACTTGCACATGATCGCATGTATGTGGCTTCGGTGCGTGGAATGTCGGACCGGGTGGCAGAGGAACAACTCGCCGGAGGCCCGCCGTACCAGCAGATCGACACCGATACCTCGATGAATGCCCACACGTGGAATGCCGCTTTGCGTTCCGCCGGGGCGGCCATCGCCGCCACCGATGCGGTGATGGCGGGTGAGGTGGAAAACGCGTTTTGCAGCGTGCGTCCGCCCGGGCACCACGCCACGCGTGACAAGGCCATGGGGTTCTGCTTCTTCAACAACGTGGCAATCGCCGCGAAATACGTGCTTGACCGCCACCATCTCAAGCGGGTGGCCATCGTGGATTTCGACGTGCACCATGGAAACGGAACCGAAGACATTCTCGCGGGTGACGATCGCACCCTGATGGTCAGCATCTTCCAGCATCCGTTCTATCCCTATAGCGGCGACCAGAATCCGGCCTCCAACATGGTCAACGTGCCGGTCCCTGCGTATACCAAGGGCATGGACATCCGCGAAATCGTCGAGATGATGTGGATGCCGCGCCTGGAAGCGTTCAAGCCCGAGATGATTTTCGTGAGCGCCGGCTTCGACGCCCACCGCGAGGACGACATGGGCCAGTTGGCCCTGAACGAGCAGGACTACGCCTGGATGACCCAGCGCATCAAGGACGTCGCCAGGCGTTTTTCGAACAACCGCATCGTCTCCTGCCTCGAGGGCGGCTACATGATGGGAGCGCTGTCGCGCAGCGTGGAGGCCCACATCCGGGTGTTGGCCGATCTTTGAAGGCCCAATAGGGCTTGCGATCCTACGGGCGGAACCGGGATCGCTCGCGCGTTTATGTCAAGATTCAGCGTGGATGCGCGTTTGCCGCATCGATCTGGAATGTTGACGCTCATGACACTGGACATTGCCGATTTTTCCGAAGGCCCGCTGCGCGCGGAGCGTGACCCGCGCGGCGTGGTGACGCTGACACTGGACGACGCCAGGCGTTTCAACGCACTCGGGCATGAAATGCTCGCCGCCCTGCAGAAGGCGCTCAACGCGATTGCGGCGGACGAAGGCGTGCGCGTGGTCGTTCTCGCCGCCAATGGCAAGGCGTTCTGTGCGGGACACAACCTCAAGGACATGGCGGCCCATCCGGCGCTGGCGTTCTATCAGGAGTTGTTTGCGCAATGCGGCCGCATGATGCTTGCCATCCACAAGCTGCCGGTTCCGGTGATTGCCAAGGTGCACGGCATGGCGACGGCGGCGGGTTGCCAACTGGTTGCGCAATGCGATTTGGCAGTGGCGAGCGAGGATGCGAGCTTTGCCACGAGCGGCATCCAGTACGGACTGTTCTGCTCGACCCCGAGCGTGCCGCTGGTGCGCAACGTGCCTGCGAAGATGGCGATGGAGATGCTTCTGACCGGTGACTTCATCGATGCGCAGACCGCACTCGAGCGCGGGCTCGTGAACCGCGCGGTGTCTACCGACCAGCTGGATACCGAGGTCGAGAAGCTGGTTGCCGCCATCGTCAGCAAACCGCGCGTGGCCGTGGCCATGGGTAAGGCGCTGGTGTATCAGCAGCGCGAGATGGGCATCGAATCGGCTTACCAGTTGGCTGGACAGACGATGGCCGTCAACATGATGGACGCCGATGCGCAGGAGGGCGCACGCGCCTTCGCCGAAAAGCGTCGACCGGCGTGGAAGCACGCCTGACCCGAATCCGTGAGCAAGGACTGAACCCGATGGAATGGTTTGACAGGTTGCTGGAGGCGTCCCGCGGCGTCGGAATCTGGCTTGAGGTGGCCGTGTTGCTCGGCTGTCTGGCGCTGGCCTATGGCATCACGATGACGCTGGGCCGCAAACGTGAGGACGCGGCGGAGTCGATCTGGTTCGGCCGGCGTCCCACTCAGGGGGTGATGTTCCCCTTGGCCGCACTGGTGCTGGTCTACGCGGCGCGGCTGGTCTTCGAGCACTTTCAGCCGGTTTTCGTGCTGCGCGTGGCCGTGCCCATCTTGGTCTCGCTGGTGCTGATCCGCTGGATTGCGCGCGTGCTGACGGCGACATTCCCGAATTCGGGACTCGCGCGGCTGATCGAGCGCATTTTCTCATGGGCCGCCTGGGCCGTCGCGGTGCTGTGGATTCTGGGCCTGTTGCCCGGCGTGATGGCCGAGCTGGACGGCGTTTCGCTGGCTTTTGGCAAAACCAATGTTAGCCTGCTCATGCTGATCCAGGGCGGACTGTCTGCCGCGCTCATGCTGGTGGCCGCGCTCTGGGCGTCGGCAACCTTCGAGCGTCGTGTGCTCAACGAGACCGTGACCGATCTTTCGATGCGCAAGGTCTTCGTGAACATGACGCGCGCCTTGCTTTTGCTGATCGGCCTGCTGTTTGCGCTGTCCGCCGTTGGCGTGGATCTGACCGCGCTGTCGGTGCTCGGCGGCGCGCTGGGGGTTGGTCTCGGATTCGGCATGCAAAAGCTCGCGGCCAACTACGTGAGCGGCTTCGTGATCCTGCTGGAGCGTTCGCTGCGCATCGGCGACAACGTCAGGGTCGATGGCTTCGAGGGACGCATCACCGACATCAAGACGCGCTACACCCTGATCCGTGCGGGTAATGGCCGCGAATCCATCGTGCCCAACGAAAGCATCATCACTCAACGCGTGGAAAATCTGTCAGACGCGGATCGCAGATTCAACATCACCACCCGCATCGGCGTGGGCTACGACAGCGACGTGGAACAGGTTCAGCGGATTCTGGCCGACGCGGCCAAGGCGCAGGCGCGCGTGCTCGAAACGCCCGTGCCGGTTGCCCATCTGGTGAACTTCGGAGCCGATGCCATCGAGTTCAGCCTGAATTTCTGGATCAGCGATCCCGGTGCCGGGACCGCCAACGTGACGTCCGACGTCAATATCGCCATCCTCAAGGGACTGCGCGAGGCCGGTGTCGACATTCCTTACCCCAGCGCGTGCTGCATCTGGCCGATGCGGCCGGCGCAGTTGGTGCCATACTCTCCCAATCGCCCCAAAAGGGCGGCGCTGCCGTGGGCCAATCGCCTGAATCCGGGAACGGTGTGCCCCGTGAAGCGTCACGTTCGTGACTGGCGGAGTTTTTATCAGAACTGGGCCGGTTTGATTTCTGCTACGATAATGGCAATAAAAGCACGACCGTTCTATTTTTCTTAAAACCGATCATTCCTTATTGCAATATCCGCACATGTTGCGGTGCGGGATAGAATGATTTGGTTTACGTATACGTCAACTGAACCAGTCAAAAACTTAAGGAGCCGCAGCAATGAAGGTATTGGTCCCAGTCAAACGCGTGGTGGACTACAACGTCAAGGTCCGCGTGAAGTCGGACGGAACGGGTGTAGACATCGCCAACGTGAAGATGTCGATGAACCCGTTTGACGAGATCGCCGTCGAAGAAGCGGTTCGCCTGAAGGAAAAGGGCGTGGTCACCGAAGTGATCGCGGTTTCCTGCGGCGTGACGCAGAGCCAGGAAACCCTGCGCACGGCAATGGCCATCGGCGCGGATCGCGGCATTCTGGTGGAAACGACCGAGGAGCTCCAGCCTCTGGCCGTTGCCAAGCTGCTCAAGGCGCTGGTGGACAAGGAGCAACCGGGCCTCGTCATTCTCGGCAAGCAGGCCATTGACGACGACTCCAACCAGACCGGCCAGATGCTGGCGGCGCTCGCCGATCTGCCCCAGGCGACTTACGCCTCCAAGGTGGAAGTCGCTGGCGACAAGGTCTCGGTCACGCGCGAAGTGGACGGTGGCCTCGAAACCCTGAGCCTCAGCATGCCCGCGGTCATCACGACCGACCTGCGCCTGAACGAGCCGCGTTACGTCACGCTGCCCAACATCATGAAGGCCAAGAAGAAGCAGCTCGACATCATCAAGCCCGAAGATCTGGGTGTCGATGCAGCTCCGCGCCTGAAGACCCTGAAGGTGACCGAGCCTCCAAAGCGCGGTGCCGGTGTGAAGGTGCCCGACGTCGCGACATTGGTCGACAAGCTCAAGAACGAAGCCAAAGTGATCTGAGGAGAAACTAGAAATGACCGCACTCGTTATTGCAGAACACGACAACGCTTCGATCAAGCCCGCAACCCTGAACGCCGTCACTGCCGCCAAGGCCTGTGACGCCGACGTGCATGTGCTCGTCGCCGGTGAAGGCGCCGCCGCAGCAGCACAGGCTGCCGCGCAGATCGCCGGCGTCTCCAAGGTCATCCTCGCCGACGGCGCAAGCCTCAAGGACGGTCTGGCCGAAAACGTCGCCGCACAAGTCCTGGCGATTGCTGGCAACTACGGCCACATCCTGTTCCCGGCGACCGCCGCGGGCAAGAACGTCGCGCCGCGCGTGGCCGCCAAGCTCGACGTGGCACAGATCAGCGACATCACCAAGGTGGTTTCCGCCGACACGTTCGAGCGTCCGATCTATGCAGGTAACGCGATTGCCACGGTGCAGTCGGGCGACAAGGTCAAGGTGATCACCGTGCGTGGCACGGGCTTTGATGCGGCTCCTGCGACCGGCGGTTCCGCCGCCGTCGAAAACGCGGACGCTGTTGCCGACTCGGGCAAGAGCAGCTTCGTGGGCCGCGAGGTCACGAAGAATGATCGCCCCGAGCTGACCGCAGCCAAGATCATCGTCTCCGGTGGGCGCGCGCTGGGCTCCGCAGAGAAGTTCACCGAGGTGATGACGCCGCTGGCCGACAAGCTGAACGCAGCCATCGGCGCGTCGCGCGCTGCGGTGGATGCGGGCTATGCGCCCAACGACCTGCAAGTCGGTCAGACCGGCAAGATCGTCGCGCCTCAGTTGTACATCGCCGCAGGCATCTCCGGCGCGATCCAGCATCTGGCCGGCATGAAGGACTCCAAGGTGATCGTCGCGATCAACAAGGACGAAGAAGCGCCGATCTTCTCGGTGGCCGACTACGGTCTGGTGGCTGACCTGTTCACGGCGGTGCCGGAGCTGGTCAAGGCGCTTTAAATCGACCTGTGCATGAAACGGGGCATCCTGCGTGGTGCCCTTTTTTTCGCCAGTTTCTGCAATTTTTAACTGAGATATCCCATGAGCTACGTCGCACCCATCAAGGACATGCTGTTCGACATCGAGTACCTCGCCAACATCGGACAGGTCGCCCGGATTCCCGGTTTTGAAGACGCTGGTCTCGAAACCGCGCAGGCCGTTCTCGAAGAATGCGCCAAGCTCTGCGAGGGCGTGGTGGCGCCGCTGAACGTGCCCGGGGATTTGAACCCTTCGTCGTGGAAAGATGGCGTCGTCACCACGACGCCCGGCTTCAAGGATGCTTTCAGGCAATATGCGGAGGGCGGCTGGCAGGGCCTGCAGCACCCGGTCGATTTTGGCGGCCAGGGCCTGCCCAAATCCATCGGCGCGGCCTGCATCGAGATGCTCAACAGTGCCAATCTGAGCTTTGCGCTGTGCCCGCTGCTCACCGACGGCGCCATCGAGGCGCTGCTCACCGCGGGCAGTGACGAGCTCAAGGCCACCTATCTCGAGAAGCTCGTGACCGGCGAGTGGACCGGCACCATGAACCTGACCGAACCGCAGGCCGGATCGGATCTCGCGCTCGTGCGCACCAAGGCCGAACCGCAGCCCGACGGCAGCTACAAGGTGTTTGGCACCAAGATTTTCATCACCTACGGTGAGCACGACATGGTGGACAACATCGTCCACCTGGTGCTCGCGCGCGTGGCGGGCGCGCCCGAAGGCGTGAAGGGCATCAGCCTGTTCGTCGTGCCCAAGGTGCTGGTGAACAAGGACGGCTCGCTTGGCAAGCGCAACGACGTGCATTGCGTCTCCATCGAGCACAAGATGGGCATCAAGGCATCGCCCACGGCGGTGTTGCAGTTTGGCGATCACGGCGGCGCAGTCGGCTATCTGGTCGGTGAGGAAAATCGCGGGCTCGAATACATGTTCATCATGATGAACGCCGCTCGTTACGCGGTGGGAGTGCAGGGCATTGCCGTGGCCGACCGCGCCTATCAGAAGGCCGTGGCCTACGCCAAGGATCGCGTGCAAAGCCGCCCCGTGGACGGCAGTGTGAAGGGCAGTGCCACGATCATTCACCATCCCGACGTGCGCCGCATGCTGATGACGATGCGCGCCTACGTCGAAGGCTGCCGCGCGATGGCGCTGACCGGCGCCGCAGCGTATGACGCGGCGCATGCCCATCCGGATGCGCAGGTGCGTGCCGACAACGCCGCTTTCTACGAATTCCTCGTCCCGCTGATCAAGGGCTACAGCACCGAGATGAGTCTCGAGGTCACGAGCCTCGGCGTGCAGGTGCATGGCGGCATGGGCTTCATCGAAGAGACGGGCGCGGCGCAGTACTACCGTGACGCCAAGATTCTGACGATCTACGAAGGCACGACCGCGATTCAGGCCAATGACCTCGTGGGTCGCAAGACCACGCGCGACGGCGGTGCGTCCGCCAGGGCCATTGCCGCACAGATCGAGAAGACTGAAAGCGAACTCAACGCCAATGGCAGCGACAACGCCAAGGCCGTGGCTGCACGCCTGGCCGCAGCGCGCAAGGCGTTCCTCGACGTGGTGGATTTCATGGCCAACGCCGCCAGGACGGCGCCCAACGATGTGTATGCGGGCAGCGTTCCCTATCTGATGCTTGCGGGCAATCTGGTTGCGGGCTGGCAACTGGGCCGTGCCCTGCTGGTGGCGCAGGAGCTTGTTGCCAAGGGCGAAGACGTAATGTTCATGAACGCCAAGGTGGCGACCGCGCGTTTCTACGCCGATCACATTCTGGTGAAGACCACGTCGCTGCGCGACAGCATCGTCGATGGCGCATCGACGGTGATGGCTTTGCCGCAAGAGGCGTTCTGACGGACGAACTGCTGGCTCGAAGTTCCGCCGCTGCCGCGCACGGTTCGCGACGTGCGCCGGCTGAGCAACCCTCGCATCCATACGATTTTCTGGAGATCTTTCGCCATGTCCAAGCTGCCCTCCGTGCTGCAAAACCTCGCGTTGCCCGTGATTGCATCGCCCATGTTCATCGTCAGCACGCCTGCGCTGGTGATTGCGCAATGCAAGGCCGGAATCGTCGGTTCGATGCCTGCGCTCAACGCGCGTCCTGCCGAGCAGCTCGACGACTGGCTCGCCGAGATCACCGAAACGCTGGCGGCCTGGGACCAGGCGCATCCCGACACGCCGTCGGCCCCGTTTGCGATCAACCAGATCGTGCATAAAAGCAATGATCGGCTCGAGCATGACCTGCAGGTCTGCGCCAGATACAAGGTGCCCGTGGTGATCACCAGCCTCGGCGCGCGCGAGGATCTGAATCAGGCGGTGCACGGCTGGGGCGGCGTGGTGCTGCACGACATCATCAACAACAAGTTCGCGCACAAGGCCATCGAAAAGGGGGCCGACGGCCTGATCGCGGTGGCGGCTGGCGCGGGCGGTCATGCCGGGGTGAAGAGTCCGTTCGCGCTGATTCAGGAGATCCGCCAGTGGTTTGACGGCCCCGTGGCGCTGTCCGGATCGATTGCATCAGGCGATGCGGTGCTTGCGGCGCAGGCCATGGGTGCAGACTTTGCCTACATCGGATCGGCCTTCATCGCGACCGAGGAGGCGCGCGCGTCGGACGCCTATAAACAGGCGATCGTGGACAGCAACTCCGACGACATCATCTACAGCAATCTGTTCACCGGCGTGCACGGCAACTATCTCGCGGCCAGCATTCGCGCGGCAGGGCTCGATCCCGAGAACCTGCCCGAATCCGATCCCAGCAAGATGAATTTCGGCAGTGGCGCGGCCAAGGCCTGGAAGGACATCTGGGGTAGCGGCCAGGGCATTGGCGCGGTCAACGAAGTGGTCAAGGCGGGCGATTTCATTGCACGCCTGAAGCGCGAATACGCGGCGGCGCGCGCACGCCTCGCGCTCTAGCGCCTGTACTGTCACGCCTCAGGCAGCCTGCAAGGCAAGCGGCTTGGGGCGTTCCTCCCTGATCGGCAGATTCACGAGTGCCGCGAGCGCGGCCAGCACCGCGTCTGCCCACCACATCCAGTCGTAGTTGCCCGTCGCCACCACGGCCAGCCCGCCAAGCCAGGCACCGAGAAATCCGCCGATCTGGTGCGTGAACAGCGTGAGCCCGAACAGGGTTGCGAGATAGCGCGCGCCAAACAGCTTGGCCGTCAGGCCCGCCGTAGGCGGCACGGTGGCAAGCCACGTGGCCCCAGCACCACGGCAAAAACATAGAACGTGACGGGCTCCTTCGGCGCGAACATGAAGATCAGGATCGCCACCGCGCGTGAGGCATACATCCAGAACAGGATCATCTTCATGCGCACGCGCGAGCCCATCGCTCCCGCGACCAGACTACCCACCACGTTGGCGAGGCCGATCAATGCGAGCGACGTCGATGCCACGTTGGCGCTGAGCCCGCACAGACTCACCTCGCCGGGCATGTGGGTGACGAGGAACGCAATGTGAAATCCGCAGGTGAAGAAACCCGCGTGCAGACACCAGTAGCTGCGGTCGCGCAGCGCAATCGACAGTTGCTGACGCAGTGTGAGGGCACTCGCACCGGAGGGCGATGTGCTACCCGATTCACCAGCAGCGTGCGGCTTGCCGCGCAGCCACCAGGCCATCGGTGCCGTGGTGAGCGCGATCACGGCCATCATCCACATCGCCTGCATCCAGCCGAACGCCGACATCACCGCCTGATTGAGCGGTGCGAAGATGAACTGGCCCATGCTGCCACCGGCGTTGATCACGCCACCGACGAACGAACGTTGCTCGGGCGCGATGCGCTGTGCCGTGGCGCCGATCAGGATCGAGAAACTGCCCGCTCCCGCACCGGCCGCGCTCAGCAGGCCGATGGCAAAGATCAGTCCCCATTCGCTGGTGACCTGCGTCGTGAGCGCGCAACCTGCGGCCAGTAGAAAAGCACCCAGCACGATGACGCGGCCGGGACCCCAGCGGTCCGCCACGGCACCGAACACCGGCTGGACCGCGCCCCAGACCAGTTGGGCGACCGCCATCGCAAAACTGATCTTGGCAATGCCGAGGCCCGTGTGCGAATTGATCGGCGAGAGAAACAGGCCCAGCGATTGGCGCGATCCCATGGTGATCATGAGAATCGCGGCGGCGACGAGCACCAGGGTCCAGGACGTGCGCTGTTGCTGTTGCTGCTTCATGGATGCGCCTCTTGCCTGGCGGGGAAATGGTGATTCATTGCATCTTTGCAAAGCGTGTTCGGAATGGCCATTTTCTGAAATTCGCGCAAAGGCTGACAAACGATTTAATTTGCGATATGAAATAGAATTTCTGCACCATGCCCACACCGCTACCGCTCAAATCCCTGCATGTCTTCGACGCCGCGATGCGGCACAAGAGCTTCATGCTCGCCGCGCAAGAGCTGCACGTGACGCCGGGCGCCGTGGGCCAGCAGATTCAGAAACTTGAGCAATGGCTGGGCGCGCCGCTGTTTTTGCGCTCCGTGCGGCAGGTACAGCCCACGGCCGATGCCGTGAACTACTGGGCGGCGATCCAGCCGGCGCTGGCAAACATCCAGCAGGCGAGCGATCAACTGCGGCTGAGCCAGACCAACGAGGTCTGGCTTTCCATGCCCCCGACGCTGGCTGCGAAATGGTTTGCGCCGCGCATGGCGGCTTTTCTCACGCTGCATCCAGAGGTGTCCCTGCATCTGGGCGCGACCACCGATCTCACGAACTTCGACCGTGACCGCGCGGATCTCGCGATTCGGTATTTCGACGGACAGGATGCGCAATTGCAGATCGATCTGCTGTATTCCGACGAGGCGCGGCTGTATTGCGCGCCCGGCTATGCAAGCCGCATTCGTCTGAAGTCTCCCGATGACCTGCTGCGCGCCACCTTGCTCGACACCACCATCCTGCCCTATTGGGATGAATGGCTCGGGCGATTCAGCAATCTGGACGAGGCGCAGATCGCGCGTCTCACGCGCCAGCATTTCGATCAGTCCGCGCTGGCGATCGAGAGCGCGCGCCATGGCCAGGGCGTGGTGCTCAGCAGCGCCGTGCTGACCGAGGCCGAATTGCGCGACGGTCTGTTGATCGAACCCTTTGCCATGCGCCTGCCGGTGCACAAGGCCTACTATCTGGTGCACCACAAACAGGCGTTGCTGAGGCCCGCTGCTCAGGCGCTCAAGGATTGGCTGATTGCGCTGGCGGCGTCGGAGCGCGCGCTGTCCTGGGCTGTCACGCGTGCGGGTAAAAAGAAAACCGCTGCGCGCAAACGGCGCTAACGCGGTGACGCGGTAACGCAGGAGCGCGCCAGAGCGCAACCGTTCAGCCAGTCCGGCCAACATCTTTTTGCATGTTGGTGCATTGAGATTGGGCAAGAAGCAATCGAAACCTTGGCCTTTTCTGAACGGAATGTCGAGTAATTGTGCGATTTACGACAGTTTTATCTTGATTTTCGTCAAGAGTCGCGTCCTTGCTTCCCATCCGCCTCGCGTTCGGGACATAGTGGTAACCCTTGGGTCAGTACTTTTCGATGAGTTTTCTATTCATCACAGCTTGGAGCCATGTTCAGTCGCGCCGCGTCGTCGTCATCGCCAGATCAACCTTCCGCTCGCATGGGCCGTACCGGTGCTGTATTGCAGATGGTGGCTTCGCTGCTCTGGATGCCGCAGGCGTGGTGGATCGCCCAATCCGTCGAGCGCATGACGCAAGGGGGCGGATTTGACGCCGTGTTGCCGCTCGCCGCCTGCGTGCTCGCGGCGGGCGTGTTGCGCGCGGTGCTCGATGGCATGGGCGCATGGCAATCGCAGCGCATCGCGCGCCAACATCTGAGCGGTGTGCGCGCGCAGCTCTCGCGCTCGCTCGCCCGCGTGTCGCCGATGGACCGGGCGCAGGCACCTTCGGGCCAAGCCGCGAGCGCCATGGCCGAGCAGGCCGAGGCCGTCGTTCCGTGGCGCTCCCGATACCAGACGGCGATGTTCAAGGCGCGCTCCGTGCCGTTTGTGATCGCCGTTGCGGTCGGCTGGTTTTCGTGGCTTGCCGCGCTGATTCTGCTGTTTGCTGCTCCGCTGATTCCGTTGTTCATGGCGATTGTGGGATGGCGTGCGAAGTCCGCGAGCGAGGAACAGATGCTGGAGGTCGGCGGCATGAACGGCTTTCTGCTCGACCGGCTGCGGGGGCTCAGCACGCTGCGCGCGCTCGACGCGGTGGACGCGACGGCCCTGCGTTTGCGTGAACGCGCCGAATCGCTGCGTGCGCGCACCATGCGCGTGCTGCGCATCGCCTTTCTTTCATCCGCTGTGCTCGAGTTTTTCTCGGCACTCGGCGTGGCAATGGTGGCGGTCTACGTGGGCTTTCATCTGCTGGGCACGCTTGCCTTTGGTGCCTGGGGCGAGAAGCTGTCGCTCGCGCAGGCGCTGTTCGTGCTGATGCTTGCGCCGGCTTTTTTTGATCCCTTGCGCGAACTTTCCGCTGTGTGGCACGACAAGGCCGCGGGCGAGGCCGCACTCTCGACGATGGCCGATATGCAGCGCGATGCCATGCAGATCGTCGGCGCTGGCGCGCAGGATTCCATAGCGCGCGTGCCAGCGCCGATGGGTGCCGTGGCCGTCGAAATCGACGCGCTCCAGGTTGGCGTGCCGGGCCATCCGGCCGCCATGTCCGCATGGAGCGAGCGCATTGCGGCTGGCGAGCATGTTGCGCTCTGGGCGCCGAGCGGCGCGGGCAAGTCAGTGCTGCTGGCGCAACTGGCCGGGTTGATCGTGCCCGAGCGCGGCAGCATTCGCATCGATGGCGAGACCATGAATGAAGAGTCCGCGCAGAGGCTGCGCGCGCGGATCGCATGGATGGGACAGCATTCGCATGTGTTCGCCGGATCGGTGCTGCGCAATGTGGGACTGGGCCGCAGCGACGTGAGCGCGCAGGACGTGCGCCACGCGGTCGATGTGGCCGCGTTGTCGCAGGCACTGGAACACCGCGCGGGCCTGAGTCTGGGCGAGGGCGGAAGCGGCCTGTCGGGCGGCGAGGCCGTGCGCCTCGCGCTCGCGCGGCTTGCGGTGAACCGGCACGCGGGGCTTTTGTTGGTGGATGAGCCCACGGCCCATCTCGATCCGCAGACCGCCGATCAGGTGATCGAGTCGCTCGTGCAGATCGCGCAGGGCCGCACGCTGATCGTTGCGACACACGATGCACGGCTCGCGCAGCGCATGGACCGGGTGATCCGGCTAACTACCGGGTCGCAGGAAGTGGCGGCATGAAGCGGAACAACAACCGCCGCCCGCGCGAGGAATGGCATGCCGTACTGCGCGCCATGCAGGGAAGCGCCACGCGCAGGCTGTGGCTTGGAGGCGCTGCCTTGTCGCTGTTGACGGTGCTGATGGGCATGGCGCTGTTGGGATTGTCGGGCTGGTTCATCACGGCGACGGCCATCGCGGGACTGGTGCCTGCCGCTGCGCTGGTGTTCGATGTCTTCATGCCGTCTGCCGGAATTCGTTTGTTGGCCATAGGGCGCACCGGTGCGCGTTATGCGGAGCGCCTCGTCACGCACGATGCAACGCTGGCCGCGCTGGCCGCCCTGCGCGAGCGGCTGTTCCGGGCCTGGTCACGTCCGCGTGCCGCGCGCTGGCTGTTGCAACGTCCGGCGCGTCTGCTGCAGCGGCTCACCGCCGACGTGGATGCGCTCGACAACATCTATCTGCGTCTGGTCGTGCCCGCGTTTGCGGCGCTGGGCGCTGCGGCGATGCTAGGGTTCGCTCTGGGCCTGATGCGGTGGTGGATTGGATTGCTTGCCGCGCTCTGGCTGCTGTGCGCAGGGCTGGGCATCGCGTTGTGGCAGGCATCGGTCAGCCGCAAGGCGGCACTGCGGCGCGCGTTGAATACCGAAAGTCTGCGCGCACGCACGGTCGATCTGGTCGCTGGAAAAACCGAACTGCTGATGGCCGGGCGTCTTGCCGCGCAGTGCGAGGCCATCGAGGCCAGCGATGCGCGTGCGGCGAAGGCCGACATGTCATTGTTTCGTCTCGAGGCGCTCGCGACGGTCGCCTACGGCATTGCCAGTGCGCTGACGCTGTGCGGCGTGCTGCTTGCGATGGCATGGCTGGTCGATGAACGGCGCATTGGCGCTGCCGTGGCCGCCTTCGGCGTGTTGCTGGCGCTGTCGGCGATGGAGCCGTTTGCCGCGCTGCGCCGGGGAGCCGCCGAAGCCGGGCGAACCCTGCTCGCGGTGCGAAGAATCGGTGCCGTGCTCGCGCAGGAAGCGCCACTCGGCGAGGTGCCCGTACAACAGGCGCCGCCGATTGCCGGACTTGCGGTGCAACTGGAAAACGCCAGTGCGGCGCACGATGGCCGAAGGATCATCGGCCCCTTGAATCTGGAGATTCGGCAGGGCGAGCGCGTTGCACTGATCGGTGCGAGTGGAGCGGGCAAGACCACGCTGCTGTCGCTCATCTCGGGCGAGCTTGCCCCAAGCAGCGGCCATGTTGCCGCATGTGACTGCAGTTGGATGACGCAGCATACCGAACTGTTTCGGGAAAGCGTGCGAGACAATTTGCGCCTTGAATCCCCTCACGAGCAGGATCAGAATTTGTGGAATGTGCTCGAAGAAGCGGGACTCGCTCATGATGTTCGCGCCTTGCCACAGGGGCTTGACACGCCACTTGGCGAAGGCGGGCTTGGCCTGTCCGGCGGGCAGGCACGGCGGCTGGCGCTGGCGCGCTTGTTGCTCAGCCCGGCGCCATGCTGGCTGCTCGACGAAGTGACCGAAGGCCTTGACGCCGCTGTTGCGAAGGATGTGCTGGCGCGGCTCTGGACGCAGTCTTCTGGCCGCACGCTGGTGCTTGCGACCCATTGGCAGCGAGAGGCCGCGATGGCGGATCGAGTGATCTGGATGGAAGGTGGCCGCCTTGCCGGTGAGGCGCGCCACGGCACCGAAGCATTTGCGCGAGCGGTCAGCAGCCTGAGAGCCGACGCCGCCCCGCAATCACCGAATAACAAGAACGGCATCTGAACCCACGAAAGAAGGATCGCATCATGGACCTCAACATCGTCGACTTATCGCGGCTCCAATTTGCGATAACGGCGCTCTACCACTTTCTCTTTGTCCCGCTCACGATTGGCCTGTCCATCCTCGTCGCCATCATGGAGACGGTGTTTGTGATGACCGGCCGCACCATCTGGCGCGACATGACCAAGTTCTGGGGCGCGCTGTTCGGCATCAACTTCGCGATGGGTGTGGCGACGGGCGTGGTGATGGAGTTCCAGTTCGGCATGAACTGGAGCTACTACAGCCACTACGTCGGCGACATCTTCGGCGCGCCGCTCGCAATCGAGGGCCTGATGGCTTTCTTTCTGGAGGCGACGTTCGTCGGCCTGTTCTTCTTTGGCTGGGACCGCATGAGCGCACGCGCTCACCTGGTGACGACCTGGCTGGTCGCGATTGGTTCGAACTTTTCCGCACTGTGGATTCTGATCGCCAATGGCTGGATGCAGAATCCCGTAGGCGCTGCCTTCAATCCGCAGACCATGCGCATGGAAGTGAATGATTTCTTCGCAGTGCTCACCAATCCCGTGGCGCAGGCCAAGTTCGTGCACACCGTCTCTGCCGGCTACGTGGCGGCATCGGTCTTCGTGCTCGGCATTTCGGCGTGGTATCTGCTCAAAGGGCGTCATGTGCACCTCGCAAAGCGCTCGATGACGGTGGCCGCATCGTTCGGTCTCGCGGCCTCGCTTTCGGTGGTGGTGCTGGGCGACGAGAGCGGTTATCTCTCGTCGGAACACCAGAAGATGAAGCTCGCCTCAATCGAGGCGATGTGGGACACCGAGCCCGCGCCCGCCTCATTCACGCTGTTCGGCATTCCCGACAGGGCGGCGCGTGAGACGCACTATGCCGTGCATATTCCATGGGCCATGGGGCTGATCGGCACGCGCTCGCTGACCAAGGAAATTCCCGGCATCAACGATCTGGTGAGGAACACCGAAACCTACATCCGTGACGGCATCGAGGCCTACGACGCACTGCAGACCATTCGCGCCGCCAAGAGCGATGCGCAGGTGCCGCCCGAGGCCAAGGCGGTGTTCGAGGACAAGGGCGCGTCGCTTGGCTATGCGCTCTTGCTCATGCGCTACGTGGACGATCCGCGCAAGGCCACGAACGAGCAGATTCAGCAAGCCGCGATGGACACCGTGCCGCCCGTCGGGCCGCTGTTCTGGACCTTCCGCATGATGGTGGGACTGGGCATGTTCTTCATCTTGCTGACCGGCACGTTCTTCTATCTCTCGGCGCGCCACCGGTTGGATGCCTATCCCTGGTTGCTCAGGGTCGCCGTGTTTGCCATTCCGCTGCCGTGGGTTGCCATCGAGTGCGGCTGGATCGTGGCCGAGCTGGGCCGCCAGCCGTGGATCATCGAAGGGGTTCTGCCCACGGCGATGGCGGTCTCCAACCTCGGCGCGAGCACGCTGCTGCTGACCATTGGTGCCTTCATCCTGATCTACACGGTGCTGTTCGTGATCGAGATGAAGCTCATGCTCAAGGCCATCCGCAAGGGGCCCGAGCACGAGAGCGAACCGCATCTGAGCTTCTACGAGCCGATGATCGAAAAGCTGGCGCGCGCGCGTTGAACCGGCACATCAGGAGTTTGAAAAATGATCTTGCATGAACTGATTTCCTACGATGTCCTGCGCGTCATCTGGTGGCTGCTGCTCGGCATTCTGCTGGTGGGCTTCGCGGTGACCGACGGCTTCGATCTGGGGGCGATGGCGCTGCTGCGCGCCACGGCAAAGATCGACGTCGAGCGTCGCGTGGTCATCAACACGGTCGGCCCGATCTGGGAGGGCAACCAGGTGTGGCTGATTCTCGGCGGCGGCGCGATCTTCGCCGCGTGGCCGCAGCTCTACGCGGTGTCGTTCTCGGGTTTCTATCTGGCGATGTTTGCCATTCTGGTGGCGTTGATCCTGCGACCCGTGGCCTTCAAGTTCCGCAGCAAACGCGAGGAGGCCTCGTGGCGCAACAAATGGGATTGGGTGCTGTGCGTGAGCGGCATCGTGCCTGCATTGCTCTTCGGCGTGGCCGTGGGCAACGTGCTGCTCGGCGTGCCGTTCCGCTTCTCCGATGATTTGCGCATTTACTACGACGGCACGTTCTTCGGCCTGCTGCAGCCGTTCGCGTTGCTGTGTGGACTGGTGTCGCTTGCCATGATGGTCATGCACGGCGCGTCGTGGCTGGTGTTCAAGACCGATGGCGAGGTGGCCGCTCGCGCCGCGCGCTTCGGCGCGATGGCGGCGATGCTGGCATCGGTGCTGTTCGCTTTGGCGGGCGTGTGGATTGCCATGGGCATCAACGGCTACGAGATCACCAGCGCCATCAACAAGGTCGGCCCGTCGAACCCGCTGGCCAAGACCGCGGCCGTTGCGCAAGGCGCATGGATGGCCAATTTCAAGGCGACGCCGGTGCTCTGGCTGCTGCCGCTGCTGGGCGTGGTGCTGCCGTGGATCTCGGCGCTCGGCATGCGCTCGCGCCGCGAGTGGCTCGCGCTGCTGAGCAGCGGTCTGGCCATCGTCTGCATCATCCTCACGGTCGGCGCTGCGATGTTCCCGATGATCCTGCCCTCATCGGTCGATCCGCGTTTCAGCCTGACCGTGTGGGATTCGTCGTCGAGCCACACGACGCTGTTCATCATGCTGGTGTGCGTGATGATCTTCCTGCCGCTGATTCTTGCCTACACCTCATGGGTGTACAGCGTGCTGCGCGGCAAGGTCGATCCCATGGCCATCATCAAGGGTGAAACGCACTCGTACTGAGCGCGCCAACAACGTCGAAGGAACAAGACATCATGTGGTATTTCTCCTGGCTTCTGGGCCTGCCCCTGGCCGCGCTGTTCGCGGTGCTCAACGCGATGTGGTTTGAACTCACCGAAGACGAGGTGATGCGCCGCGATATTCTCAAGCGCACCGAACCAAAGTAAACCAAATTGCGCGCCATGCGTTGAACAGGGTGACGGCGTGGGAAGCGTTGTCACCCATGTGTTTGAAAGTGTTCGCAATCCGGGCCAGTCGGATGCATGGTTTGCAAGAAGGATGAACTCCTTCTTTCGCCGCCTGCACGATTTCTGCAATGAAGGCACAATTTCGCCTTTGCAGGATTGGGCCGGGCATCCGTCCAGTCGGAACCGAATACATACAACACTAATAAATGTCTTCCGCAAAGCGAAATGCAAGCATTGATTGCATCAAGGGTCTGGCCTGCATGGCCATCGTCTGGCATCACCTAGCCTTCTACGGCCCGATGTCGGACGTAGCGAAACCCCTTCTTCCGGGCACCATCGAATGGCTGGGCGACTACGCGCGCATGGCCGTGCAGATATTTCTCGTGCTGGGCGGCTATCTCGCGGCGGCCAGCCTGGCGCCCCAGGGCCTGGCCAGGTTCGACAACGCGCCCCAGCAAGTCGGCAAGCGATTTGTGCGGCTGGTCGTGCCCTATGCGGTGGCGCTGATCGTGGCGGTGCTGCTGTCCGATCTGGTGCGCTCGCTGATGGATCATCCCTCGGTTCCCGGTGAACCCAGCATTCCGCAATTGATTGCCAACGCCTTCCTGATTCAGGACATCGTGGGCGAAGAAGCGCTGTCCGCAGGTGTGTGGTACGTCGCCATCGACTTTCAGCTCTTCGTGATGGCGGCATGCTTTTTCGCCGCGATGCGCACCTTCAAGCTCAGCGACCGCGTGCGCGCGGCCATCACCAAGTTGCTGGTGATTGCGGGTGTCTGTGGCTCGCTGCTGTACGCGAATCGCCATGCCGAGTGGGACATGTGGGGCATCTACTTCTTTGGTGCCTATGGCCTCGGCATGCTGGCATTCTGGGGATCGCGTTCCACACGTTGGACCGCTTGGTTTGTGCTGATCGGCGTGGTCGGTTGTGCGGCACTGTGGGTCGATTTCCGCGGCCGGGTCGCGCTGGCGATGACTTCGGCGCTGCTGCTGATGCTGCTTATGCGACCCGCCCAAGCCGATGGAACCACGCATGCGCAACGGCTGTTCGGCAGGCTGCTTGAATCGCTCGACCCGCTGACCTCACGGCTTCAGACACTGGGCCAAATGTCTTACTCGGTGTTTCTGATTCACTTTTCGATCTGCCTTCTGGTCAATGCCGTGGTCTCGGCCTGGGTGCCCGATATTCCCGCCCTGCATCTGCTCGGCATGTGTCTGGCGTTTGGTCTGTCGCTGGTGGCGGGCCGGATTCTCTATTTGAAGGTGGAGCGGCACGTGCCGACCTGGCTGACCGCGCTGCGCTGGCAACTGAGCCTGATCGGTGCGGGTGGCGGCGTGCTGCTCGCCGGGCAGTTCGTCAGTTAGGGACAGCGCGCTTTCTCGACCGGCTCTCAGCGATGCAGCTCGCCAGCGCTCTCGGGCTGGTAGACGATCTGCTTGACGCGCACCGTCATCATTTTTCCACCGGGGCCGGGCCAGGCAAGCTCGTCGCCAATCGACAGGCCGAGCAGGGCGCTGCCGACCGGCGCGAAGATGGAAATCTTGTCGGCACTGCCGTCCATGTCGCGCGGATAGACAAGGCTCAGCACAAAGTCCTTGCCCGATTCGATGATCGAGAACTGAACGGTCGAATTCATCGTGACCACCGTGGGCGGCATTTCCTCGGGCGCAACGATGTCGGCGCGATCGAGTTCCGCCTGCAACTCGGCCTTGCCCGGGAACGCGCTCGCGGGAATCGCCGCAAGCAGCGCCTCGATGCGATCCACGTCGAGCGAAGACAGCGTGATGGGCGGCTTTGCATTGGCCATGATGATTTTCCTTTCGAACAGAAATCTTGAAAAAACCCACCACTGTATAGGCTTTCAGTGAACTGGCCGCAATGCCGCACGTGGCGGCGCGGGTTCATGAGAATAGGTTTGTAAGAGCGGGAATTTCATGTCCGTGCCAAGTCGATTAAATTACTGTATAAATAACCAGCAATACAAATCCACTGCACCGTCATGAACCGCCGCGTACTGCCGATCTCGCTCGTCTCCGAGCCCATCAAGGGCCGGGCATCGCCACGCAGGTGGAGCATCGATTCAGCCGCCAAAGCCGCAGCGCCTTGGCTATGGATGAGGATCAGGACATCTGGTGGAGCGCGGGCGATGAGGACGAGGGCGACGCACCGCCGGTGAGCACGCAGGTGATGCTCGAAGACGCGCGCAGCGCACTGGCCAGCAACGATTCGCCCGACATCTTCTTCGAGCAGTCGGTCAATCCCTATCGCGGCTGCGAGCATGGCTGCGTGTACTGCTACGCGCGGCCCACGCACAGCTACCTGAACCTGTCACCGGGGCTGGACTTCGAGACGAAGATCATCGCCAAGCGCAATATTGCCGAGGTGCTTCGCAAGGAACTGTCCTCGCCGTCGCATCGCCCTTCGATTGTGAATATCGGCTCGGCGACCGATTGCTACCAGCCCGTGGAGCGTGAGCTGCGACTCACGCGCGGCGTGATGCAGGTGATGCGCGATGCGCGGCATCCGTTTTCGTTGATCACCAAATCGAGCGGCGTGGAGCGCGATCTCGACCTGCTCGGCGAACTCGCGGGCAATCGGCTCGTGGCCGCCTACGTCACGATCACCACGCTCGATGCCAAACTGGCGCGCATTCTCGAGCCCCGGGCCGCAGCGCCGTATCGCCGCCTGCGCACCATCCGTGCGCTTGCGCAGGCCGGTGTGCCAGTGGGCGTGAGCGTTGCGCCGCAGATTCCATTCATCAACGAGGACATGGAGCAGGTGCTCATTGCGGCGAGCGAGGCCGGGGCCACCTCGGCGTTCTACACGGTGCTGCGCCTGCCCTGGGAGCTCAACGACATCATGCGCGAGTGGCTGGTGCAGCATTACCCGGACCGGGCCGCGCGCGTGCTCTCGCGCGTGCAGGATCTGCACGGCGTGAACGAGGCCGGTCGCGACGCCGGGCTCAGCTACGACAGCAACTACGTCTCGCGCATGAAGGGCTCGGGCGTCTGGGCCGATCTGCTGCGCCAGCGCTTTCACCGCACCTGCGAAAAACTGGGGCTCAACCGCGAGCGCACCGAACTGGACCTGTCTCAGTACCGACCCGCTCTCGCGAAGGGGCAGGGCGTGTTGTTCTGAGCGCGCCGTTGCTCAGCCGAACAGGCCCTGGCTCGCGTGGTACCGCAGATGATCCTCGATGAACGTCTGAATGAAGTAGTAGCCATGGTCGTAGCCCGGCTGCATGCGCAGTTGCAGCGGCTGGCCGACCTTGGCGCATGCGGCCTCGAAGGCTTCGGGCAGCAGTTGTTTTTCCATGAGAAATTTGTCGGCCATGCCCTGGTCGATGAGGATCCCCGCGGGATATGGCGCCCGCGTTTGCGCGCTCATCAGCTCGCTGGCATCGTGCGCGGTCCAGCTTGACGGGTCTTCGCCAAGATAGCCTGCGAAGGCCTTCTGGCCCCAGGCGCAGTTCACCGGGTTGCTGATCGGCGCGAATGCCGAAACGCTTTTGAATACGCCCGGATGGCGCAGCGCCAGAGTCAAGGCTCCATGGCCGCCCATGGAGTGTCCGAAGATGCCGATGCGGTCGCCCGCAATGGGCAGTTTGTCGCTGACGAGGGGCAGGAGTTCGCTGAGCAGATAGCTTTCCATGCGCCAGTTCCGGGCCCAGGGCTCACGTGTCGCGTCAAGATAAAAGCCTGCACCCACGCCAAAGTCCCATGCCTGCGATTCGCCCGGTACATTCGCGCCGCGCGGGCTGGTGTCGGGCGCGATCAACGCCATGCCGAGTTCGGCGGCCACGCGCTGCGCGTTGGCCTTGGTCATGAAGGTTTCCTCGGTGCAGGTCAGGCCCGCCAGATAGAGCAGGGCGGGTACCTTCTCGCCCATCAGTGCCTGGGGCGGTAGATAGACCGAGAACTTCATCGGCAGGCCGACTTCGCGCGAGGCGTGCTCGTAGAAACGTTGCGCGCCGCCAAAGCAGGCGTGTGCGGTCTTCAATTCCAGTGTGGTGGCAGTCATGGCGCGATCATTCGGTGAAGTGAACGACCGAGCGGATCGACTTGCCGTCGTGCATCAACTCGAAGGCTTCGTTGATCTCGTCGAGCGGCATGGTGTGCGTGACGAAGGGTTCGAGCTGGATCCTGCCGGCCATTGCGTCCTCGACCATGCCGGGCAACTGGCTGCGACCCTTGACGCCACCAAACGCCGTGCCGAGCCACTTGCGGCCGGTCACCAACTGGAATGGGCGGGTCGAAATTTCCTGGCCCGCACCCGCGACGCCGATGATCACCGACTGGCCCCAGCCACGGTGTGCGCATTCAAGCGCTGCACGCATCACGTTCACGTTGCCGATGCATTCGAAGCTGTGATCCACGCCCCAGGTCGTCATCTCGACGATGACCTGCTGGATCGGCTTGTCGAAATCCTTGGGGTTGATGCAGTCGGTCGCGCCAAACGTCTTCGCCAGATCGAACTTGGACGGATTGGTGTCCACCGCGATGATGCGGCCGGCCTTGGCGAGCTTCGCGCCCTGGATCACCGCGAGACCAATGCCGCCGAGGCCGAACACCGCCACCGAATCACCTTCCTGAACCTTGGCGGTGTTCTTAACCGCGCCGAGGCCCGTGGTCACGCCGCAGCCGAGCAGGCAGACCTGTTCCGGGTTGGCCTCGGGGCTGATTTTCGCGAGCGAGACTTCGGCGACAACGGTGTATTCGCTGAAGGTCGAGCAACCCATATAGTGATAGATCGGCTCGCCGTTGTACGAGAAACGCGTCGTGCCGTCGGGCATCAGGCCCTTGCCCTGCGTGGCGCGCACGGCTACGCACAGATTGGTCTTGCCGCTCTTGCAGAACAGGCATTCGCCGCATTCGGCGGTGTACAGAGGAATCACATGGTCGCCGGGCTTCACGCTGGTAACGCCTTCGCCGACCTCCACCACCACGCCGGCGCCTTCATGGCCCAGCACGGCCGGAAACACGCCCTCGGGATCGTCACCGGACAGCGTGAACGCATCGGTGTGGCAGACGCCCGTGTGCGTGATCTTGATGAGCACTTCACCCTTTTGTGGCGGTGCGACGTCGATCTCGACGATTTGCAGGGGTTCTCCGGCCTTGAAGGCAACGGCGGCGCGGGATTTCATGGTTCTGGTCTCCGGGTGCAGGCGAATGAGTGAAAAGGCGCGGGCGCGAAGGGGCGGCGCGCGAAACTGCTACTTTATGGCAAGGAGCGAGCATGCGGGCAGCCACTGCCCGCATGTCAGCGCCCCATGCCCGGGATTGGCAGCGCAGGGCAGCGTCGGCAGCAACCGCGCTTTCCCGCAAAAAAGCCCAGCGGCACGTGGCACCGCTGGGCTGTTCGGGAAGCGCGGATGGCTTAGCGCTTTGGCACGTCGCGGCGCGCGGAGCCGGTGTACAGCTGGCGTGGGCGACCGATCTTGTACTCGGGATCGCTGATCATTTCGTTCAACTGGGCGATCCAGCCGACGGTGCGGGCCAGCGCGAAGATGCCGGTGAACAGGTTCACAGGGATGCCGATGGCGCGTTGCACGATGCCGGAGTAGAAGTCCACGTTCGGGTAGAGCTTGCGCGACACGAAGTATTCGTCTTCGAGGGCGATGGACTCGAGCTTCTTGGCCAGCGCGAACAACGGATCCTTTTCGAGGCCCATGGCTGCCAGGACTTCATTGCAGGTTTCCTGCATGAGCTTGGCGCGCGGGTCATAGTTCTTGTACACACGGTGACCGAAGCCCATGAGCTTGACGCCGGAGTTCTTGTCCTTGACCTGCTTGATGAACTCGCCGATCTTTTCCACGCCGCCTTGTGCCTGGATGGTGTAGAGCATGTTCAGCGCGGCTTCGTTCGCACCGCCGTGAGCGGGGCCCCAGAGGCAGGCCACACCGGCCGCAATGGCTGCGAACGGGTTGGTGCCCGACGAACCGCACAGGCGAACCGTAGACGTCGAGGCGTTCTGCTCGTGGTCGGCGTGCAGGATGAAGATGCGGTCCATGGCGCGCTCGATCACCGGGTCGACCTTGTACTCTTCGCACGGGTTGCCGAACATCATGCGCAGGAAGTTGCCTGCATAGGACAGGTTGTTCTGCGGGTACTGGTAGGGCTGGCCCACGCCGTACTTGTACGCCATTGCCACCAGCGTCGGCATCTTGGCGATCAGGCGGATGGCCGAGATCTCGCGGTGCTCGGGTTGTTGATGTCGGTGCTGTCGTGATAGAAGGCCGACAGACCGCCGACCAGACCGGTCAGCACGGCCATCGGGTGGGCGTCACGACGAAAGCCGCGCAGGAAGAATTGCATCTGCTCGTTGACCATGGTGTGCTTGGTCACGAGGTCTTCGAATTCGGCCTTCTGCTTTTGATCGGGCAACTCGCCATTCAGCAGCAGGTAGCAGGTGTCGAGGTAGTTGCAGTTGGTAGCCAGTTGCTCGATGGGGTAGCCACGGTACAGCAGCTCGCCCTTGTCGCCGTCGATGTAGGTGATGGACGACTGGCAGGCCGCGGTGGACAGGAAACCCGGGTCGTAGGTGAACATGTCCGTCTGCGCGTACAGCTTGCGGATGTCGATCACGTCAGGACCCATCGTGCCCTGGTACACGGGAAGTTCGACGCTTGGGCTGCCGTCGCTGAACGATAGCGTTGCTTTGTTGTCTGCCAGTTTCATTTCATGTTTCCTTCAATAGTTGAGCCGCAATGGAGTGCGGACTTGGACCCGATGGCTTCATGCATTCGGGCGTAACTGCTCCAGTACCGTGCGAATCTCGTCCGTGGCCAGCTCGCCTTCCGGCTCCTTGCGGCGCAGCAGGAGGTCGAGCAGGTCGTTGTCGGAGAGATCCATCAGCGCCGAAAGTCCGCGCGCCTGACCGACGGTCAGACGCGATCCATGAGTGGCAAAGAAGCGCTCGATGAACAGGTCGTTCTCGACCAGACCGCGTCGGCTGCGCCAGCGCAGGACCGATGCTTCGCGTTCATCGAGAAGGGTGTCTTCTTCTGCCATTTTCTTCAGATGGCCCGACGGACCATCAATTCCTTGATCTTGCCGATCGCAACCGTGGGGTTCAGGTGCTTGGGGCACACGTCGACACAGTTCATGATGGTGTGGCAACGGAACAGGCGGTACGGATCTTCCAGGTTGTCCAGGCGCGATTCCGTGGCGGTGTCACGGCTGTCGGCGATGAAGCGGTAGGCCTGCAGCAGACCGGCCGGGCCGACGAACTTGTCGGGGTTCCACCAGAACGACGGGCAGCTCGTGGAGCAGCTCGCGCACAGGATGCACTCGTACAGACCGTTGAGCTCTTCGCGCTCCTCGGACGACTGCAGGCGCTCCTTGCTTGGCGACGCGTAGATGTCGCTTTGCAGGTAGGGCTTGATCGAGTGGTATTGCTTGAAGAACTGCGTCATGTCCACGATCAGGTCGCGGATCACTGGCAGGCCGGGCAGCGGCTTCAGAACGATGTCACCGTTGAGGGTCTTCATGTTCGTGAGGCACGCGAGGCCGTTCTTGCCGTTGATGTTCATCGCGTCGGAGCCGCACACACCTTCGCGGCACGAACGACGGAACGAGATCGTCGGATCCACCTGCTTGAGTTTGACGAGTGCGTCCAGCAGCATGCGCTCGTGACCGTCGAGCTCCAGCTCCACGGTCTGCATGTAGGGCTTGGAATCCTTATCGGGATCGTAGCGGTAGATTTTGAAAGTACGCTTCATTTGTTGAATCTCTTGTCGTGGGCTACGGGATTAGAACGTGCGGACCTTGGGAGGCACGCTCTCCACTGTCAGGGGCTTGAGGTTCACGGGCTTGTAGTACAGGCTGTTGTCAGAGCTGTTCCACAGCGTGTGCTTGAGCCATTCCTTGTCGTTGCGGCCCAGCGGGAAGTTCGGGTCGTCGGCGGGGCGCTCGTAATCGTAGACGGTATGCGCGCCACGGCATTCGTGGCGGGCCGCGGCCGAGGTCATGGTGGCCTGGGCGACTTCGATCAGGTTGTCCACTTCGAGCGCTTCCATGCGGGCCGTGTTCCAGACCTTGGACTTGTCCTTCATGGCGATGCTGCCGACGCGCTCGCGCAGTGCGTTGATCTTCTGAACGCCTTCATCCATGCTGGCCTGCGTGCGGAACACACCGGCGTGCTGCTGCATCGTGGAGCGAATGTCACCGGCGAGATCCTGCGCGTAGACGCCGTCCTTGGCTTCTTCGAGCTGGTTCAGGCGCTCCAGCGTGCGGTCTGCGGCATCGGCAGGGACTTCCTGATGGTCGCCAAAACCGTTGACGAAATTGACGATGTGCTTGCCAGCGGACTTGCCGAACACCAGCAGGTCGAGCAGCGAGTTCGTGCCCAGGCGGTTCGCGCCGTGCACCGATACGCAGGAGCACTCGCCCACCGCATAGAGGCCGTTGACCACCTGGTTTTGCTGACCGTCCCAGACCACGACCTGACCGTGGATGTTGGTCGGCACGCCGCCCATCTGGTAGTGGATCGTCGGCACGACGGGAATCGGCTCCTTGGTGATGTCGACGTTGGCGAAGTTGTGGCCGATTTCTTCCACCGAGGGCAGACGCTTGCGGATGGTGTCCGCGCCCAGGTGATCGAGCTTCATCAGGATGTAGTCCTTGTTCGGACCACAGCCGCGACCTTCCTTGATTTCCTGGTCCATGGAGCGCGACACGAAGTCACGCGGCGCCAGATCCTTCAGCGTGGGCGCATAGCGCTCCATGAAGCGCTCGCCTTCGCTGTTGAGCAGGATCGCGCCTTCGCCGCGGCAGCCTTCGGTGAGCAGCACGCCCGCGCCGGCCACACCGGTCGGGTGGAACTGCCAGAACTCCATGTCCTGCAGCGGGATGCCCGCGCGAGCGGCCATGCCGAGGCCGTCGCCGGTGTTGATGAACGCGTTAGTCGATGCGGCGAAGATGCGACCGGCGCCGCCGGTGGCCAGCAGCACGGCCTTGGCGTGCAGCTCATACAGATCACCGGTTTCGAGTTCGATGGCCGTGACGCCGACCACGTCGCCCTGTGCGTTGCGCAGCAGATCGAGTGCCATCCACTCCACGAAGAAGTTGGTCCTGGACTTGACGTTCTGCTGGTAGAGCGTATGCAGCATCGCGTGACCGGTACGGTCGGCCGCGGCGCAGGCGCGCTGCACGGGCTTTTCGCCGTAGTTGGCCGTGTGGCCGCCGAACGGGCGCTGGTAGATCGTGCCGTCGGGATTGCGGTCGAACGGCATGCCGAAGTGTTCGAGTTCGATCACGACGTTCGATGCTTCACGGCACATGAACTCGATGGCGTCCTGGTCGCCCAGCCAGTCGGAGCCCTTGATGGTGTCGTAGAAGTGGTAGTGCCAGTTGTCCTCGGACATGTTGCCGAGCGAGGCCGACACGCCGCCCTGCGCCGCCACCGTGTGCGAGCGGGTCGGGAACACCTTGGACAGCGACGCCACGGACAGGCCCGCACGGGACAGCTCCAGCGCAGCGCGCAGGCCGGAACCGCCAGCGCCGACGATCACGACGTCAAACTTGCGCTTGGTGATATTTGCTTTTGAGTAGCTCATTCTTTTCTTTCAATCGCGGAGATCAGTCTCTATCAGAGACGCCACAGAACCTGGAAGCCCCAGCCTGCACAGCCGACCAGCCAGACAATGGTGAAAATGTTCAGGATCAGACGCAGACCGGCAGCGGGCACGTAGTCCATCCAGACGTCGCGCACACCCACCCAGGCGTGCCACACCAGCGAGACGATCACGGCGAAGGTCAGGAACTTCATCCATTGGGGGGCGAAGACGCCCGCCCAGCCGTCATAGCCAATGGGGCCGGAGATCATCAGCACGCGGGCGAGCAGGACGATGGTGAACAGTGCCATCAGCACGGCGGTGCCGCGCTGGACCAGCCAGTCGCGGATGCCGTAGTGCGCACCAACCACGGTGCGCTTGGAGCCGTAATTCACGGACATGGTTCTTTTTCCTTATCGAGGGAGAATTAAAAGAGAAAGACTTGGCCGATCAGAACAGGCCGAACAACTTGGCGCCCAGCACCACGGTCAGCAGCAGGCTGACCGCGAAGCACACGAGGGCGGAGGTCTTGCCGAATTCCTTGTTCACGATGTGATGGTTCATGTCCATCGCAAGGTGGCGAACACCGGCGCAGAAGTGATGCAGATAACCCCAGATCAGCGCCAGGCACACGAGCTTGGCGAACCAGCCCCAGGTGCCCTGAAACACCGATGTGAAAGAACCGTAGGAAATTTCCGAAGACAGCGATGTGTCGAACATCCACATGATGAACGGCAGCAGCAGGAACAGGATCATGCCGCTCACACGGTGCAGGATCGACAGGATGCCAGCCGCCGGAAGTCGGTATGACGGGAGGTCCGTGAATACGTTGATATTGCGGAACTCGGGCCGCTTTTTGGCTTGCTCAGTCATGTCAAGGTGCTTTCGTGGATGTAACTGCGTTGTAATCGCCGATGAGGTCAACCCAAAATTCTATTGCAACGCAATGTCACCCGGTTGTGGTGATTGCTTATTCCGTACTCGGGAGTTGCGGGAAACCCGGTTGTCAACTTAGCGAATTATGATAGTGATGCGTGTCAGTTCGATAGAGTGCGCGACGTAACTCCATTGGAACATCGTTATACGTATAAGCAAGTCGCTCGACGGACAGCAGCGGCGTCCCCACGGGCACCAGCAGCAGATTCGCCTGTTCTTCGTCCGGAGCGATGGCGCGGATTTTTTCTTCGGCACGCACCATGCGCACGCCATAGTCCAGTTCGAACATCGCGTAGGTCGGGCCCTGGTACTCGGCCATCTGCTCGGCGGTCAGCCCTTTGAAGGCCTGTCCGGGCAGCCAGATGTCCTCCAGGATCGTGGGCACACCGGCAAATGACAGGATGCGCCGCGCCTGGATCACGGGATCGCCGGTGCGCAACTGCAGCGCCCGCGCGATTTCAACCGGCGCGCGGCTGCGTTTGCACTCGAGAATCGTGCGCTGTGCCGGGCCTTCCTCGCGCGCGTCGCCGACATCGGGCATCAGCTTGAGAAAGCGGTACTGCACCTGCCGCTCGGCGTGCGTCGCGACGAAGGTGCCCTTGCCCTGACGGCGCATCAGCAGGTTGTCCGCGGCAAGTTCGTCGATGGCCTTGCGAACCGTGCCCTGACTCACGCGAAAGCGCGCGGCCAGATCCATTTCGCTGGGGATGACCTCGCCGGGCTTCCACTCGCCGTGCTGCAGGCTGTGCAGGATCAGTCCCTTGATTTGCTGATACAGCGGGCTGAAGGCCGGTGTCGATACGCCGACCCCTCCCGCTTGAGTGGCGGAACCGAGGGAGGAGGGGTCGGATTGGAGGACATTGCCGCAGGGTCGGGACTGGGGATCGACGAGGTAATCAAGTTGAAACTTTCACCCGGCATCATATCTTATATAAGACATAAGACAAATTGACCCTGTTCAGCAATCAGCGGTACACTCTTGGGTTGTGATTGCGGGGCACGGGCTGCTGTCGTTTGGAGCGCGGTCAAGTGAACCCTGGCACCCATACTGTCCTCATTTTTTTGGAGTTTTTCCCATGAGCAAGAAGCCCGTTCGCGTTGCCGTCACCGGTGCCGCTGGTCAAATCGGTTACGCCCTGTTGTTCCGCATCGCTTCCGGCGAAATGCTGGGCAAGGATCAGCCCGTCATTCTTCAGTTGCTCGAAATTCCCGACGAAAAAGCCCAGAACGCGCTCAAGGGCGTGATCATGGAACTGGAAGACTGCGCGTTCCCGTTGCTGGCCGGTATCGAGGCCCACAGCGATCCGCTGCAAGCCTTCAAGGATACCGACTACGCGCTGCTGGTCGGTGCCCGTCCTCGCGGCCCCGGCATGGAGCGCGCCGACCTGCTGGCCGCGAACGCCCAGATCTTCACGGCCCAGGGCAAGGCGCTGAACGCCGTCGCCTCGCGCAATGTGAAGGTGCTGGTGGTCGGCAACCCGGCCAACACCAATGCCTACATCGCGATGAAGTCGGCGCCTGATCTGCCAGCCAAGAACTTCACCGCCATGCTGCGCCTCGATCACAACCGCGCTGCTTCGCAACTGGCCGCGAAGGCAAACTTCGCCGTCGGCGACATCAAGAAGCTGACCGTCTGGGGCAACCACTCGCCCACGATGTACGCGGACTACCGCTTCGCCACCGTGGACGGCAAGTCCGTCAAGGACATGATCAACGATCAGGCATGGAACAAGGACGTGTTCCTGCCGACCGTGGGCAAGCGCGGCGCTGCGATCATCGCCGCTCGCGGTCTGTCGTCGGCTGCTTCGGCTGCCAACGCCGCCATCGACCACATGCGCGACTGGGCTCTGGGCTCCAAGGGCGAATGGGTCACCATGGGCGTGCCTTCCAATGGCGAATACGGCATTCCCAAGGACATCGTGTTCGGCTTCCCGGTCACCACCGAAAACGGTGAGTACAAGATCGTCGAAGGTCTGGAAATCGATGCCTTCTCGCAGGAATGCATCGACAAGACGCTGGCCGAGCTGCAAGGCGAGCAGGACGGCGTCAAGCACCTGCTGTGATTTCCTGAAGCGAAAAAAGTCCGCCCGTGCAGGATTGGAATCCCCAGCTCTACAGCCGCTACGAAGACGAGCGCACGCGCCCGGCCCGTGAGCTGCTGGCGCGCGTGCCCCTTTCCAATCCATCCCATGTGGTGGATCTGGGCTGCGGGCCGGGGAATTCCACCGAACTGCTGGTCGCGCGCTTTCCGAATGCGCGTGTGACCGGGGTGGACAACTCCAAAGCCATGCTGGAGAGTGCGGCCAAGCGCCTTCCCGGCGTGGATTTTGTGGCCGCGGACATCAAGGACTGGGTGCCCGGCTCCGCCACTGATCCGGCACCCGATCTCATCTATGCGAATGCCGCGTTGCAATGGGTAGGCGAGCACGAGACGCTGATCCCGCGTCTTTTCAACGCACTCGCACCCGGCGGCGTGCTGGCCGTGCAGATGCCGGACAACCGCGCCGAACCCACGCACCGCAACATGCGCGAACTGGCCGCCGAATCGCCTTACCGGCAGGTGATTGGCGATGTGAGTCGCCTGCGTACCGACCTGCTTGGCATTCAGCAGTACTACGACCTGCTGGCGCGCGAGGCCGCGCAGGTCGATGTCTGGCACACCGTTTACCAGCATCCCCTGGAGTCAGCCGCAGCCATCGTCGAATGGGTGCGCAGTACCGGACTCAAACCCTTTGTCGATCCGCTTTCCGATGTCTTGCGAGCCGAGTTTCTTGCGAGTTACGAGGAGCGAATCGATACCGAATATCCCGTGCGCAGCGATGGCAAGCGTCTGCTGGCCTTTCCGCGCATGTTCATCGTTGCCCAGCGCCCCGCATGACGACGCCCGCCAACCCAGCCCATCCAGCCACTGTCCTGCTCGGAGCGCAGGCGGGGCGGCAGTCCATTCCCGTTTGCGATCACTACAGCGGCGTCGAAGCACGCATGCGCAAGAGCCTGCAATTGCAGGACGAGATGCGCGGCGAGTTCGGCCATGTGGTGTTCGACGTGACGCTGGACTGCGAGGATGGCGCGCCCGTGGGACTGGAGCGTGAGCACGCAAGCCTCGTCGCCCAACTGGCGCGCGAAACCCGGCCCGGAGCGCGCGTGGCCGCCCGGGTGCACACGGTCGATCATCCGGCGTTCGCCAATGACGTGGCGACGATTGCGGGTGAGGCCTGGGACCGGCTTTGCCACATCATGATTCCCAAGGTGGAGTCGGTGGAGGATGTGGAAATCGCCGCGCGTGCGCTCGACGCCGCCGGTGCCAAGGACCTGCCGCTGCACGCGCTCATCGAATCGCCCGCCGCCGTGCAGCGCGCGTTCGACATCGCCGCGCATCCGCGCATCCAGAGCCTGAGCTTCGGCCTGATGGATTTCGTCTCCGCCCATGGCGGCGCGATACCATCGTCGGGGATGACCTCGACCGGCCAGTTCGAGCATCCACTGGTCGTGCGCGCCAAACTCGACATCTCATCGGCCTGCCACGCCCATGGCAAGGTTCCCTCGCACTGCGTCGTCACCGAATTCAGCAATACCGATGCCATGCAGGCAGCAGCCCGCAAGGCCGCTCGCGAATTCGGCTACACGCGCATGTGGAGCATCCACCCGGCGCAGATTCGCCCGATTCTGGCGGCGCTGGCACCGGACGAGATCGAGATCGAACGCGCCGGACGCATCATTTCCGCCGCCGTGGCCGCTGACTGGGCGCCCATCAGCGAAGACGGCGTTTTGCATGATCGCGCGAGCTACCGCTATTTCTGGCAGGTTCTCGAGCGAGCACACCAGACCGGCCGCTCCATTCCGTTGGAAATGCGCCAATGGTTTGTTACGGGCGATGGCTCCGATTCGGCATAAATCGGTTATTTTTATTGTTTTGGTTCCATCAATCCATTTTTTCCTTGCAGGAGTCACCATGAAGACCCTCTTCGCTGCCGCACTGATCGCTCTCGCACCCGCCCTCGTCACGGCGCAGACCACTTCCAAGCCCGCCCCCAAGACTGCTGCGAAAGCTCCTGCGGCCAAGAAGACCACCACGGCTGCCAAGAAGAGCACGCCGAAGAAGTCTGCGGCCACCAGCAGCCGCACGCAGCTCAAGAGCGCCGCGACACAGGTGGCCACCGGCTTCATCGCCGCAGAAGCCGCGCTGTCGCCCGCCGAACTGGCGCTGGCCGAGACCGTCACCACTGGCCGCATGCCCTGCGAACTGGGTGCCTTCGTGGACATCGAAAAGGACGAGAAGTCTCCTGGCCGTTTCCATGTGACCGGCAAGAATTTCAAATACCACATGCAGCCCGTGACCACCTCCACCGGTGCCGTGCGACTCGAAGACCAGAAGGCCGGCGCGGTCTGGATGCAGATTGCCAACAAGTCCATGTTGCTCAACCAGAAGCAGGGCCAGCGCATGGCCGACGAATGCATGAGCCCCAACCAGGTGGCCGTGGCCGAGTCGATGAAGAAGAACCCTCAGCCCAACCTGCTGGACGGCGTGAACAACAAGTAACCCCTGTAGTTCTGGACTGAAAAACTCCGGCAGGTTTCCGGTGGCCATTCAGGCGATGGCCACCGGAGGCCTGCCGGTTTTGTTGCCCCCATTGATTGAGAACCAAAACTTCGGAGAAGTAGACCATGTTGAAAGCCTATCGTGACCATGTGGCCGAGCGCGCCGCTTTGGGCATTCCCCCACTGCCGCTGGACGCCAGGCAGGTAGCCGAGCTGACCGAGCTGATCAAGAACCCGCCCGCGGGCGAGGATGCCTTTTTGCTCGACCTGCTGACCCACCGCGTGCCGCCCGGTGTGGATGACGCGGCCAAGGTCAAGGCGTCGTTCCTGGCCGCTGTGGCGCATGGCGACATCAAGGTCGACCTGATCTCCAAGGCCAAGGCCACCGAGCTGCTCGGCACCATGGTGGGCGGCTACAACGTGCATCCGCTGATCGAATTGCTGGACGACCCCGAAGTCGCCGGTGTGGCTGCCGAGGCGCTGAAGAAGACGCTGCTGATGTTCGACTTCTTCAACGATGTCGCCGCCAAGGCCAAGGCGGGCAACGCCAAGGCCCGCGAAGTGATGCAGAGCTGGGCCGACGCCGAGTGGTTCACCTCGCGCCCCGAAGTCGAGAAAAAGATCACCGTCACCGTCTTCAAGGTGCCCGGCGAGACCAACACCGACGACCTGTCGCCGCGCCCGATGCCTGGAGCCGCCCCGACATTCCGCTGCACTATCTGGCGATGCTCAAGAACACGCGTCCCGACGCGGCGTTCAAGCCCGAAGCCGACGGCAAGCGCGGCCCCATGCAGTTCATCGACGACCTCAAGAACAAGGGCCACCTCGTGGCCTACGTGGGCGACGTGGTCGGCACCGGTTCTTCGCGCAAGTCGGCCACCAACTCCATCATCTGGGCGACCGGCATGGACATCCCGTTCGTGCCCAACAAGCGCTTCGGCGGTGTGACGCTGGGCGGCAAGATCGCACCGATCTTCTTCAACACGCAGGAAGACTCGGGCGCGCTGCCGATCGAAGTCGACGTCTCCCGGCTGGAGATGGGCGACGTGATCGACATCTATCCCTATGACGGCAAGATCGAGAAGAACGGCGCCAACGTCGCCGACTTCCAGCTCAAGTCCGACGTGCTGCTCGACGAAGTGCGCGCCGGTGGCCGCATCAACCTGATCATCGGCCGCTCGCTCACGGCCAAGGCCCGCGAAGCGCTGGGTCTGCCGGCGTCGAACGTCTTCCGCCTGCCGCAGGCACCCGCCACGTCCAAGGCCGGCTTCACGCTGGCCCAGAAGATGGTTGGCCGCGCCGTCGGTCTGCCCGAAGGCCAGGGCGTGCGCCCCGGTACCTACTGCGAGCCGCGCATGACCACCGTGGGGTCGCAGGACACCACCGGCCCGATGACGCGCGACGAACTCAAGGACCTGGCCTGCCTCGGCTTCTCCGCCGACATGGTGATGCAGTCCTTCTGCCACACCGCAGCCTATCCCAAGCCCGTGGACGTGAAGACGCACCGCGAGCTGCCCGCCTTCATCTCCAACCGTGGCGGCGTTGCGCTGCGTCCCGGCGACGGCGTGATCCACAGCTGGCTCAACCGCCTGCTGCTGCCCGACACCGTCGGCACCGGCGGCGACTCGCACACGCGTTTTCCGATCGGCATTTCCTTCCCAGCCGGCTCCGGCCTCGTCGCGTTCGGTGCGGCCACCGGCGTGATGCCGCTGGACATGCCCGAGTCCATCCTCGTTCGCTTCAAGGGTGAAATGCAGCCCGGCGTGACCCTGCGCGACCTCGTGCACGCGATCCCGCTGTACGGCATCAAGCAAGGCCTGCTCACCGTGGCCAAGGCCGGCAAGATCAACGAGTTCTCGGGCCGCATCCTCGAAATCGAAGGTCTGCCCGACCTCAAGGTCGAACAGGCCTTCGAACTGTCCGACGCCTCGGCCGAGCGCTCGGCCGCGGGCTGCACGATCAAGCTCAACAAGGAGCCCGTCGCCGAGTACCTGAGGTCGAACGTGGTTCTGATGAAGAACATGATCGCCGACGGTTATGCCGACGCGAAGACGCTGCAGCGCCGCATCGAGAAGGTCGAAGCCTGGCTGGCCAAGCCCGAGCTGCTCGAAGCCGACAAGGACGCCGAATACGCGCACGTCATCGAGATCGATCTGGCCGACATCAAGGAGCCCATCGTCTGCTGCCCGAACGACCCGGACGACGCCAAGTTCCTGTCCGAAGTCGCTGGCACCGCCATCGACGAAGCCTTCATCGGTTCGTGCATGACCAACATCGGCCACTTCCGCGCCGCCGCCAAGCTGCTCGGCGGACAGCGCGACATTCCGGTCAAGCTGTGGGTCGCGCCGCCGACCAAGATGGATCAGAACGAGTTGATCAAGGAAGGCCACTACGCCGCCTTCGGCACCGCCGGTGCGCGCACCGAAATGCCGGGCTGCTCGCTGTGCATGGGCAACCAGGCACAGGTGCGTGAAGGCGCGACGGTGATCTCCACCTCCACGCGCAACTTCCCGAACCGCCTGGGCAAGAACACCAACGTGTTCCTCGGCTCCGCCGAACTCGCCGCCATCGCCTCGCGCCTGGGCAAGCTGCCGACCAAGGAGCAGTACCTCCAGGAAATGGGCGTGATCGACGCCGACAAGGCGAGCGTGTACCGCTACATGAACTTCGACCAGATCGAGGAATACGCGGAAGTCGCGGAGAAGGTCTGATCGGCCTGGTTCTGCCGAGAGCATCAAAAAACCCGCATAGGCGGGTTTTTTGTTTTGTCTTTCCTGCGTAAATGACTCAACGCGCCTAGACCGGCTCCACCCGCAGATAGACCAGCGTCTGGTTGAGCAACTGATACGCCACTTCACCAAAGGTCATCGGCCCCCACATGTCGGGCAGCTTCTTGCCTTCGAGGTCGGCGTAGAGATAGTTCAGGATGCAGTTGCACGCAAAGCTCACGGGCTTTTGGTCATGCGGCAGGCGCTCGTGGAAGGCGGCCACGTAGTCGGCCACGGGGCGGCGAAGCGGTAGTCGACGCCTTCGAAAAGCGGCGCATACATGTCTACCGTGCCGTCATCGTTGAGGCTCTTGATGCTTGCGTTGACCATGGCGCCGCAATAGTCGGCAACCAGCGGCAAGCGTGTGTCGATCTGATTGCTTTTCACGAAGTCGGACAGGCGCATGGGCTTGCCGTCCACGCTGCATTGGTCGATGTGAAATCCCGTGTTGTTGAACTGCAGCAGCGGGCCCTTGCCTTGCTCGAACAGGTTCAGGATGTCGATGTGCGCCACGAGGTGGGGCGGCAGCGGCATGTGCATGACCACGACTTTTTCGCGCTCGAACGCGAGCGTCTGGCCGTTCACCGCCATGGGGATCTGTTTGTCCATCTGCTCCAGATGGATGCCGCTGATCCAGCCGATCAAGGGCTTGACGTACATGTCGTCATAGCTCGGTGCGTTGCGGGCGAACGAGGTATGAACGCCCGAGAACGCCGGGATCACGATGATCGAGAAGCCATGGTCGGGACCGTCAAGGCAGATCTGGTCCAGCGTGGACTCGTCATAACTCTTGACTTGCGGCAGCAGGCCAGAGGACGGCAGGGGCGCGACGAAAACGCCTTGCTGTGTGGTCTGGCCGCCATCCTGTCCGAGAAAGTAGGGGATGGTGCCGCCGATCCAGTTGCCCGCAGGCAGTTGGCGCAGTTGCGATTCGTCGCCAGCAATGCTGTAGCTGTTGCCGGAGCGGATCAGTTCGGCCGCGAGTTCGACCGGCATCATGCGACCGCCGGACGCGTTGGGGCTCGGGCGACTCATATCGCAATCACTTTGAGTTGATTGATTTCATCGGCCAACTGGGTCGCGTTGTTCGTGAAGTAGCGGTGCAGCTTGGCGCACTTGAGTCGGCGCGTGGCTTCGTCGGACGAGGCTTCCACTTCGGTGCGCAGGCGCGCCAGCAACAGGCGCAGCGCGAACACATTGGTCTGCAGCGGGGCTTCGCCGCTGCCGATGAGTGTCCAGATGGGCGAATCGGCGCCGGGGATCGGGGAACTGGCCGCCGCCTTTTGCGTGACTTCCGTGAGCGCCATCTGCCGCATGGTCGATTCATGCGAGCGCAGTCGTTGCAACGCGGCAGGCTCTACCGGCAGCGACGCGCCGCCGGTGCGATCCAGTGAGAACCGGAAGCGCCACAAGGTATCGAGATCGATGCGGTGCAGCTTGCAGATGCTGCCCAGATCGGCGCCGCTGCAAAGCAACTCCACCAGATAGCTGGCCATGGCTCGCGTGAATGCCTGATCGCGCGGACCGGCCCACGTCTGCTCGAACAGCTTCTCATCTCCATCAAGCACCGCGTGCACATAGGTGGGCATGCCGCCGAAATCGAGATGTCGCCACGCGTGGCGCGGGCCGTCGACGTTTTCCCACTGTTCCTTGCCGAACCAGTGGGTGACCTTTTTCACGCGACCCACGAGCAGTTCCAGAGCAGAGCCGTCCCTTGACAGCCGGATCTGATGCAAATTCCAGTCACCGCTCAAGCCAAGCAGCAGCTTGAACGCGTTGTTGTTCTGAGAACTCAATTTTCCGCCTCCCTGATCGCCATGGACGTGCAACTGCAGCGGATGTGCTGCCGATGCGTTAGTTGGATAGATTTTCTCGATAGCGACTTGTATTCTGATATAGGAGTTCTGGTTAACAAACAGTCATTGCGTTCAGAAACAACACAAATTAAAAGGTTTTTTTACTGTGTGGTTTTTTGGTGTATAGCATTTAGACGCGCAAATTCACCGAGAAGGCACGAAAGTGGCTCGAGAAAATAACTGGTTTAAAACACAGTTTTAGCTTGCAGGATCGTGCTGTATTTTTATACAGTAATTGCTGTATAGTATGGATACTCACGAAGGCTGGAACGGATTTGATAGCTAAAGAGATGTGGAAGCGACCATACTTCATGAATAACAATTGCTCACATTCAATCCGTGTTTGCATACAATTGCAGCATTTCTCTCTTGACCCTATTTCGCATCCCTCTTTCATGACTCAGCTCAACAAATGCAAGGCAATCTGTGTTTCTGCATGGAAACATTTTGTTCAGTGGCTCTGACGGTTTTTGGCTCGCAATAGCGAGTCCTTTCAAGGCCTCCGGCTTGCGGGCTACTACTGCGGGAACTGGTCGCCGGTGGCCTCGCGAAGGCAGCCCAGCAGTGCCTGTACCAGCGGGTTGTCGGGCGTCTTGCGCCACACTGCCAATAGTTCCGACACCGGTTGTTCTCCAGCGAGCGGCTTGAAGATCACGCGCGGCATGCCCACGCGCTGAAGCGAGGCGGGTGCAATCGCCACGCCCTGACCCAGCGAGACGAGAGACAGCACCGAGAGCCAGTGCCGCACCTCGTGGCGGATCTCGGGCGAGAAACCATGGGCCTGACACATCTCGATGATGCGGCGGTGGTAGATCGGCGAGACCTGGCTCAGAAACAGGATCAGGCGCTCGTTTTTCAGCTCGGGTAGCTGGATCACATCTAGCGCGGTGAGCGCGTGGCCTTCGGGCAGGCAGGCCATGAACGGCTCGTCCATGAGCTTGAGGCTGCTGACGTCGTCCGGTGGTCGCACGGAGTGCACCAACCCCAGGTCGAGCCGCGCCTGCTGCAACTCCTGCAATTGCTCGGCGCTGTTGAGTTCCAGCATGTCCACGCGCACTTGCGGATGCAGTGCCTGGAAGGCCTGCAGCGCCTGCGGCACGCCGCGATACAGACTGGCTCCGACGAATCCGACGCGCAAATGCCCGCGCACGCCGCGCGCCACATCGCTTGTTTCCTGCGCGGCCTGACTCGAGAGTGCGAGGATTTGCCGGGCGCGCGGCAGGAGATGCTCACCGGCGGCCGTCAGTCGCACTTCCTTGCTGTTGCGCTCGAATAGCTGTGCCTGAACCTGCTCCTCCAACTGCTTGATCGCCACGCTCAATGGTGGCTGCGAGATGGAGAGACGCGCCGCGGCACGCCCGAAATGCAGCTCATCGGCCAGCGCGGCGAAGTAGCGGAGTAGTCGGAATTCGATCATCTGGATGCGAATGATGCAATCAGCTTGGGCAGTTAATAATATTTATTAAATATCAAACGAGATTTTAATAATATTTGACGCGAATCATTGGCGGCGCTGAAATATGACGTGCTTCCTTCGCGGTACCGAGTGCGTACTTCGAAAAGCCAACGGGCACGGAAGCGACGTTCACCGGATTTCAAGGAGACACAGATGTCGGCGATTGCAAGGCCCCAGGCGGCCACCGTCCAGCGAACAGCGGCCATCCAGAAGGTCGCCGATGCGCGTCCCGCCGTGAGCAACGCGCACCCGGTGCCGGATCGTCACGGCGCGAACTTCTACGTCACCGATCCTGAACTGGAGTCGCTGCTCAAGCTCTACCTTCCCGAAGCGCTGTTCCTGCATCTGCTGCCGCATTTCACGCGCATGGGGGAGCTGGCCGGCGGGCGGCTCGATGAACTGGCGGGCATTGCGGACAAGAATCCGCCCGTGCTTGAACACCGCAGCCGTTCGGGAGAGAACCGCCAGCGCATCATCAAGCACGCTGCCTACGAAGAAATGGAACGCGTCGCCTATGGTGAATTCGGCCTGCAGGCCATCTCGCATCGCGAAGACATGCTGGGCTGGAACGGCAAGCTGCCGCCCATCGTCAAGTACGCGTTGACCTATCTGTTCGTGCAGGCCGAGTTCGGCCTGTGCTGTCCGCTGTCGATGACCGATTCGCTCACGCGCACGCTCAAGAAATTCGGTGAGCCCGAACTGCTCGACAAGTACCTGCCGCAACTGCTCTCGCTCGATTGGGATGCGCAGGCGCAGGGCGCCATGTTCATGACCGAGCAGGCGGCGGGCTCGGACATCTCCAACACGCAGACCATCGCATATCCGAATGCCGATGGCTCATGGCGGCTGGTGGGCGACAAATGGTTCTGCTCGAATCCCGATGCGGAATTTGCCATGGTGCTGGCGCGCGTCGATGGCGATCCTGCCGGCATGAAGGGCATCTCGCTGTTCCTGCTGCCACGCTATCTCGACGATGGCAGCACCAATCGCTACCGCATCGTCCGGCTCAAGGAAAAGCTGGGCACACGTTCGATGGCGAGCGGCGAGATCACGCTCGAAGGCGCGCAGGCGTGGCTGGTCGGCGAGCGCGGACGTGGCTTCGTGCAGATGGCCGACATGGTCAACAACTCGCGCCTGTCCAACGGCGTGCGCTCGGCCGGCATGATGCGTCGCGCCGTGGCCGAGGCCGAATACGTGGCGCACGAACGCACTGCATTCGGCAAGCGCCTTGAGGACATGCCGCTCATGCGCAGGCAGCTCGACAAGCTGCGCGTACCGGCAGAGCAGGCACGCACCATGGTGTTCCAGACGGCGCAGACGCTGGCGCGCTCTGATGCGGGCGACAAGGAGGCCTATGCGCTGCTGCGCATTCTTACGCCAATGATCAAATTCCGCGCCTGCCGCGACGCCCGCAAGGTCACGGGAGACGCGATGGAGGTTCGCGGTGGTTGCGGCTACATCGAGGAATGGAGCGATCCGCGCCTGGTGCGCGATGCGCATCTGGGCTCGATCTGGGAGGGCACGAGCAACATCGTTGCCCTGGATGTGATTCGCGCCATCAAGCGCGAGGGTTCGCTTCCCGTGCTGCAGAAATACCTGATGGGCCTGCTCGCGGATGCGGCCCTCCAGCCTGCCTACGACAAGGCGCTGCGCGAGGCGCTGTCGCGCGCAAGCGCACTCGCCGAAACGACGACGGAGAACGGCCATGAACACCTGGCACGCCAGACGGCCACGGCGCTCTATTGCTGCACCTCGGCGATTGCCATGGCATGGGAAGCGTCAAAGACCGGCTCGAAGGAGCGTTTGCGTCTGTCGCAATTGGTGCTGGTGAACCGTCTCCTGCCGCGTGATCCGCTGTGTGCCGATGGCGGCATACCGCCAGCATGGTCCTGATCGTTTCGAGACAGCAGCAATTCCAACAAGACAAACAAGGAGACAGACGCATGTTCAACAAGCGTGGATTCGTGATCGCCCTCGCGGCAACCGCCGCCGCATGCCTGCCCGTCGGCAAAGGCATTGCTGCGGAAAAATTTCCTGAGCGCACGGTGAGTTTCGTCGTGCCATTTCCGCCCGGGGGACCCACCGATGCCATGGCGCGGGTGCTGGCCGTGGAGCTGGGAAAAGAGCTTGGACAGAGCGTGATCGTGGAGAACAAGGCCGGCGCGGGCGGCAATATCGGTGCCGAATTTCTTGAACGCGCCAAGCCCGACGGCTACACGATCATGTTCGGCACTTCGGGTCCTCTGGCCATCAACCAGAGCCTCTACAAAAAGATGAGCTACGACCCGCGCATCAGCTTCACGCCCATCATGTACGTGGGCTACCTGCCCAACATCCTGGTGGTGCGCGAGAACCTGGATGTGAAGAATGTGAAAGAACTGATCGCGCTCGACAAGTCCAGTCCCAACAAGCTGAGCTTTGCGTCCTCGGGCAATGGCGCCTCGTCGCACCTGGCCGGTGTGATGTTCAATGAACTCGCTGGCACCACGCTGATGCACGTGCCCTACAAGGGCACAGGTCCGGCACTCAACGATCTGCTGGCGGGGCAGGTGGACATGACCTTCACCGACATTCTGACGGCCATGCCCTACATCAAGGCGAATCGCGTCCGGGCGCTTGGCGTCGCTACCGCCAGACGCTCCACCGCCATGCCCGACATTCCCAGCATCGCCGAGCAAGGTCTCAAGGGCTATGACGTAAGCGTGTTCTTTGGTGTCGTCGCCCCCAAGGGCATGCCCGGTGACCGCGTGCAGATCCTGAATCAGGCGTTTGCCAAGGCTCTCGACTCGGACAATGTGAAGAAGGCCTTTGCCGCTCAAGGCCTTGAGCGTGGCCCGGATACGAGTCCCGCCTATCTGTCCAGATTCATCGCGGCCGAGGTGGATCGTTGGCGTGACGTGGTCAAAAAATCCGGCGTGACGCTCGATTGAAACTTCGCACAGGCAACGCATGATGACGAATTCGACAATGGGGGCGGGGGCCTTGCAGGGACTGCGTGTGCTCGATCTCTCGCGCATTCTCGGTGGCCCGCTGTGCGGCCAGATACTGGGCGATCACGGTGCCGATGTGCTCAAGATCGAGCCGCCGCAAGGTGACGACACGCGCACCTGGGGACCGCCGTTTCGCGACGGCGTCGCCTCGTACTACTACGGCCTCAATCGCAACAAGCGCATCCAGTTCCTCGACCTCGCCACGCAGGACGGACAGCAGCGCGTGCGCGAACTGATGGCCAGAGCCGACGTGGTGGTGGAGAACTTCAAGATCGGAACGATGGAAAAATGGGGCATAGGCTGGGAACAGATCCAGCACGAGTTCCCCGCGCTCATCTGGTGCCGCGTATCGGGTTTCGGTGAGGATGGCCCGCTGGGTGCGCTACCCGGCTACGACGCGGCGATCCAGGCCATGGCCGGTGTCATGAGCGTCAATGGCGAAGCGGGCGGTGATCCGCTGCGCGTGGGACTGCCCGTGGTCGATATGGTGACCGGCATGAACGCCGTCATCGGCGTGCTGCTGGCGCTGCACGAACGCGGGCGCAGCGGCAAGGGCCAGCTCATCAACGCCTCGCTCTACGATTCGGGTATCTCGCTGCTGCATCCCCATGCCGCCAACTGGTTCATGAACGGCAAACTCCCCGAGCGCACCGGCAATGCGCATCCCAACATCTATCCCTACGACGTGGTGAATACCGGCTCGTCGCCGATTTTTCTCGCGGTAGGCAACGACCGCCAATTCAGGCTGATGTGCGATCACCTCGGGCAACCGGACCTCGGCAGCGACGAGCGCTTCGCCACGGCGGGCCAGCGCTCCGTGCACCGGGTGGCTCTCAAGGCCATCCTCGAGCACATCCTCGCGTCCCATGACGGCGTGCAACTGGCCGATCAACTCATGGCCATCGGCGTGCCCGCAGCGCCGGTGCTCGACGTCGAGCAGGCACTGGAAGCGCCGCATACCAGGCACAGCGAAATGGTGGTCCGCATGGGCGACTACCGCGGTCTCGGCGCACCGGTAAAACTCAGCAGGACGCCAGCGACCTATCGGTTTGCGCCGTTGGTGCAAGGGCAGGACTTTCTGCCGGATGAGTGATCGGGCCTCGCGAAGCCTCCGTCAAACCTGCTCGGCCAGCAGATCCTGTAGCGCCTTGACCTGCTGGCGCAGGCGCTCGTTTTCGGCCTCGAGTTCGGTGACGCGCTGCCTGAGTTCGTCTGCGGATTTCTCGGGCGCAGCGTTGCCTTCGTCGGGATCGGCATCGGCCTCCGAGGTCGTCGGCGCTTCGGCTTTGGGTTTCTTCTTGGCGTCGCGCACGCGTTTGGCGGCGGCCTTGAGTTCCTGCGCTCCGCCCTGGGCGGCAGCGGCTTGTTCGGATTGGGGCAGGGACGAAACCACGGCCGCGGCGTTGAGCGAGAGTTCTCCCGATTTCACGGCGGCCACCACTTCGGGTGCGGCGTTTTCCTGAATCGCCTCGATCATCTTTAACTGGCTTGCGGTCAGGCGCGCGGCACGAGCCAGAGCCTCGCGTGTGTCGAGCGCGTCATCGGGCACCCTGGCCACGCTTGCGAGCGCCTTGGCGACCACCGGGTCGGTGTCGCCTTCCCATGGCGCCTGTTCGCCGCCATTGGCCTCCTTGGCTTCGGCCTTGGCGGCAACGACTGCCGCGGCGGCGGCCGCACGGCGCTCGGCGATGATTTCGCGCTTGCGCAGTGCCAGCACGCCGCGCTGGAATTCGCTCACGCTGCGGCGACCCAGGTGCTGGTCGATCATCCACAGATGCACGTCCTCCATGCGCTTGAAGCGCGTGTTCTGCATCGTGTGGAACGGCAGTCCATGTTTCTGGCAGATGCCGAAGCGGTTGTGTCCGTCGATCAGGATATTGCCCCAGAGCACCAGTGCATCGCGGCAGCCTTCGTCGAGGATGCTGCGCTCCAGCGACTCATATTCATCGGGCGTGAGCGGGTCGATATACGCCTTGAGTTCCGGCAGCACGACGATGTCGTCGGCCGTGGGGTTGTCGAGCTTGTGGTCGGGATTGGCGTTGGCGGGAAGTTCGTAGGTCATCGGAGCGAAACAAAAGGACGAACAAGAAAGGCCCTGATTTCAGGGCCTTTCTTGTTCACAGGGAAAGAAAGGGTCAGGCAGCGTCGGTCTGCAGCAGGCGCGAAATCAGCGCGCCTTCGACCGGGCCTTCAAGCGGGATGCGCACGCGCACGGGGTTGCCTTGCGCCACCTGAACCGGTTCACCTTCGAGGTTGAACATCTTCTCGAGTTTCACCTGGCGATTGCCTTGCGGGTGAATGATCTCCAGCGTGTCGCCGACCTGGAAGCGGTTCTTGGTCTCGACCTCGGCGAGGCCATTTTCATAGCCGCGCACCTCGCCCACGAAGTGGCTGCGCTGCAGCACGCTGTGGCCGGTTTCGTAGTTCTGGTAATCCTGCGAGGGACGGCGCTCCATCAGGCCGCCGGTGTAGCCGCGATTGGCAAGGCCTTCGAGTTCGGTGATCAGCTCGGGATTGAACGCACGGCCCGCTACCGCGTCGTCGATGGCGCGGCGATAGACCTGCGCGGTGCGCGCCACGTAGTACAGGCTCTTGGTACGGCCTTCGATCTTCAGCGAATCGATGCCGATCTTCACGAGGCGCTCGACATGCTCCACGGCGCGCAGGTCCTTGGAATTCATGATGTAGGTACCGTGCTCGTCCTCCATGATCGGCATGTGCTCGCCGGGACGACCCATTTCCTCGATCAGGTAGACCTGTTCGGCCTTTGGATGGCGCTCGCCATTGCCGCAGGTCGACGAGGTGAACATCGAATCGGCCTCTTCGCGTGCCTTCTCGAAGTTGAAGCCGTTGTCCATGGTCTGGGCCAGCGCTTCGCCGGTGTTGGGGTCGACCGCAGCGCCGTGCGTCTTGTATTCCCAGCGGCAGGCATTGGTGCAGGTCCCCTGATTGGGATCGCGGCGATTGAAATAGCCTGAGAGCAGGCAGCGGCCCGAATAGGCGATGCACAGCGCGCCGTGCACGAACACTTCGAGCTCCATGTCCGGGCATTCCTGGCGGATCTTCTCGATCTCGTCGAGACTCAGTTCGCGCGACAGGATGATGCGCGAGACGCCGGCCTTCTGCCAGAACTTCACCGTCGCGTAGTTGGTGGTATTGGCCTGCACCGAGAGGTGAATCTCGGCCTCGGGCCACTTTTCCTTCACCATCATCATCAGACCCGGATCGGCCATGATGAACGCGTCGGGCTTGAGATCCATCACGGGAGCGATGTCGCGCAGGTAGGTGCGCACCTTGTCGTTGTGCGCGATCAGGTTGCTCGTGACGAAGAATTTCTTGCCCCGCGCATGCGCCTCCTGAATGCCCTGGGCAATCTGCTCAAGGCGGAATTCGTTGTTGCGGGCGCGCAGGCTGTAGCGCGGCTGGCCGGCGTAGATCGCGTCGGCGCCGAAATCATAGGCGGCACGCATCTTGTCGAGCGAGCCGGCAGGCAGCAGCAGTTCGGGGGCTTTCAAGGTCATGAGGCGTATTTTCCCAGATGTGGATGCAGCTTTCCTGCGCAGTGTTTTTTGGCCGGGTTTTGATGGCGGTGCAGGACAGCGTCAATCACCCTTCAACTGGCCCACGAGGGCCTGCGCGGGCGCTGGGAGTTCATCGAAGTTGCGGCAGCAGATCAGCATCTGGCGGTTGGCCCAGGCGTCGGTCAGCGCAACGCCTTTGACGCCGAGCGCGCGGGCATGTCTCTGCGCGGCGATGCGCGGCATGATCGCCACGCCGGTTCCCAGGCCTACCAGTTGGCATACGGCCTCGAGATGGTTGAGCCGCGCCCGGAAGTGCAGGCGCTTGCCAAGTTGCTGCGCCTGACGCGCCAGCAGCGTCTGCAACGCGTTTTCGTTGGCAAGGCCGATGAAGTCCAGATCCACCGCGTCGGCCAGTGAGACGCTGCGTGCGCCCGCCAGCGCGTGATCCCGGGGCACGACCAGCACCAGCGGATCGGGGCGAAAGGGCAGTGTCTGCAAACCTTGCAGATCCACGTTATCGGCTGCAATGCCGAGTTGCGCGGTTCCTGCGCGCAGGGCGTCGGCGATCTGCGAACTGGTGCGGTCTTCGATATGCAGGGAAATCCTCGGATGCAGCGCGAGGAACGCGGCCAGCGGCCTGGGTAGGTGTTCGCTGATCGTGGAGGTGTTGCACAGCAGGTGGACCTGACCGGCCAGACCCTCGCCAAAGTCGTGCATCTCGGATTGCAGTTGCTGCATTTGCTGGAGCACGAGCCGCGCATGGCGAAGCACCATATGACCCGCTGCGGTGGGCTGCACCCCGCGCCGCTCGCGCACCAGCAGCGTGACACCGGCGTTGTCCTCCATGCCGCGAATCCGCTCGCTCGCGGAGGCCAGCGACAGGTGGCTGCGTTCCGCGCCCGAGGTGATGGATCCTGCCTCTACGGTGTTCACGAACAGCCGCAGGTCGATCAGGTCAAAGTGCAGTGACATGCGGGCAAGCCTAGCACAGGGCGTGTAGTGCCTCAGGCCAGGCCTGAGTTTGAGGTCCTTTGCATGAGGCACCGTTTTGGGAAGACCAACCCGATCCATTTTTTGTAGTAAATCAACCATCGGTTATTTATTGGTTGATTTTTTATTAAATAGATTTTTCTTCCTGATTTAATGATCACGCGTAGGTATTTGAATTTTAAGATGAAAGTATACGAGGGAGATATTAATAGAGTTATTGACTCCATTATTTCGATCTCGTTTTCGGATTATGTATAGTGAAAAAGGAACGTCATATTTTTATTGAAACCGGAGTCAATGCATGATCAAGGAAGTCACGGGCGATATCTTGTTGAGCAAGGCCGAATTGCTGGCGCACGGCATATCGGCGCACGACCCTTTTGACAGCGGCCTCGCGCTCGCACTGCGCGAGCGCTGGCCGTCGCTGGTCAAGGATTTTCGGCACGACACGCGCTCGCGGCCCATCGCGGTGGGCGAGGTGTGGGGCTGGACGGGCCTGCTCCCCGAGGGCGGCGTGCGCAGGATTTTGAATCTGGTCACGCAGGACACGCTGGGTCAGGGCCCGAGCGCCAAGCCCGGCAAGGCGACGATTGAAAACGTCCGCCATGCGCTGCAGAACATGGCCAGGCATGTGCGTGCGGAGAACATTGGAAGCGTGGCTCTTCCACGCCTTGCCACCGGCGTGGGTGGACTCGAATGGGAGCAGGTCAGGCCGCTCGTTGACCAGTATCTCGGCGAGCTCGGCATACCCGTGATCGTCTACACCACGTACCAACGGAACCTGCCCGCGTCCGAGGAGCTCTGACTCGCCGAAGCTTGCGGTTCACCTGAACGCCATGCCGTCGCCCGACGCATGGCGTTCTGCTTTGCGCTTGAGCCTTCGGCAGGGCCTGAGGCTGGCTCCGGAACTGGCGCATTGGCAGCTCGAATACCTATGCACACAATGCCACCCATAGATGAATCGCAAGACAGGTGGCATTCAAAAATGGAAATTTCAAACTGGACCGTATCGACGCCCTCGTGGCTGATGGTTGCCGTGGCCGTGTTCGTACTGGCCGGCATGGTCAAGGGTATTGTCGGGCTGGGGCTTCCGACCGTGGCGATGGGCCTGCTCGCGCTACGCATGCCGCCTGCGGAAGCAGCGGCGCTGTTGATCATCCCGTCGCTGGTGACCAATATCTGGCAGATGCGCCCCTGGGGATCGCTTGGCGCATCGTTCTCGCGCATGTGGCCGATGCAGGTCGCGATCTGCCTGGGGACGGCCGTGGGTGCGTGGTTGATCGGCGCACCGGCGGGCGCCTGGGCCAATGTGGCGCTCGGTATTGCCTTGGTGATCTATGCCGGCTGGGCCTTGCTTGGGGCGCAGTGGCGTGTCTCGCCGCAGCAGGAGCGCTGGATGGGGCCGGTCGTCGGTGCGATCACGGGTGGCGTGACGGCGGGAACGGGCGTGTTCGTCATACCGGCGGTTCCCTATCTGCAATCGCTGAACATGCAGCGCGACGAGCTGATTCAGACCATGGGCCTGTGCTTCACGGTCTCGACCCTGGCGCTGGCCGCCGGTCTCGCGTGGAATGGCAGCTTCACGACGGGCGACGTGGGCTGGTCGGCCGTGCTGCTGATTCCGGCGATTGTCGGCATGCAGATCGGCACCTGGCTGCGTTCGAGGCTGTCTCCGCTGTGGTTCAAGCGCTGCCTGATGGTCAGCCTGATGCTGCTGGGCGCATCGATGGTGGTGCGCTGAACGTCCGAATCGGCAGCCGCGCTCAGACCCGGCGCTTTTCCAGCTTGCGCGTCAGCGTTCTGCGGTGCATGCCAAGGCGCCGCGCGGCCTCGGAAATATTGAAACCGGTTTCTGCCAGCACCTCGTGGATGCGTTCCCATTCCAGCGTCTTGATCGAGCTGGAGCGGTTGGTCAGCTCGGTTGCCTCGTTGCCCTCGGTGAAGCCGAATGCGGCCTCGATGTCGTCGGTGTTGGAGGGTTTGGCGAGATAGTGGCACGCGCCGAGCTTCACCGCCTCGACGGCCGTGGTGATGCTCGCATAACCGGTGAGCACGACGATCAGCATGTCTTCATCGTGCGCATGCAGCTTGCGAACGCAGGCAAGTCCGGTGGCTTCGCCCTTGAGCTTGAGGTCGACGACCGCGTAGCCGGGGGTATGGTTCCGGAGCAGCGTCTCCATGTGCTCGAGACTCTCGGCATGCAGCACCCTGTAGCCCCGGCGCTCGAAGGAACGCGCGAGGGTGCGGGCAAAGGCCTCGTCATCTTCCACGATCATCAGCAGGCGCTGCGCGCTGCCCTGCGGTCCATCGGCGTTGTCTGGCACCGGCGTGTCATTGTTTTGCATGGGGCTTACCAATCTCGGAGTTTGTCTCTTTGTTGTTATCGTCGGTCGCGGGCAGGATGATGGAGTGCAGCGGCAACGTGATCGTCACCACCGCGCCGCTGTCCGCGCGATTGCGCGCCTGAACGCTGCCCCAAGCGTGCGGGCCACGTTCATCGCGAGGAACAGTCCGAGACCCCGCCGGGGCGGCCCTTGCTCGATACGTAGGGCGTGCCGTAGCGGGCGAGAATGTCCTTGGAAAATCCGGGGCCGTCGTCGCAGACGGTGATCACGAGCGCGGTGCTGGTGCGCTCGGCGATCAGCGCCACCCAATCGGGCGAGGCGTCCCTGGCATTGTCGAGCACGTTGAATACCATCTGCTCCAACGTGGCATCGGAGACCATCGGGCTGTCTGCGCCGAAGTTGTTTTCGTAGGCGAAGGTGCGCACCGGGCGCGTGCGCTCCCATTCCTCGGCCAGCGAGTCGAGGAATTCGCAGACCGTGGTCTCTGCCGATGCTTCACCGCGAGCCTCACCGGCGGACATCAGGATGTCGCTCACGATGGTCTTGCAGCGTTGCAACTGGATCTGCATCTCGGCGACTTCTTCCTGCAGCACGGCGTTGCCCGAGAGTGCCGGGTCGCGCTTCCAGTCGCCAAGAATCACGGCCATGGTGGCCAGTGGCGTGCCCAGTTCATGCGCCGCGCCCGAGGCCAGCAGCCCCATGCGCACCACGTGTTCCTCCTCCGTTGCGCGCTGGCGCGCGGCGGCCAGACGTGCGTCGCGCAGGCGCAGGGTACGCGCGATGCGCGTGATGAACACCACGATCAGGATCGCGTTGAGCACAAAGCACACCAGCAGGCCGATCACGTAGGGACTGGCAAGACCCTGGATCGGATCGTGCGCCACGGACAGGCCCACATGGTGGTTGGACAGCACGAAGAAGCACACGGCGGTGATCAGCACGATCGTCCAGATGTAGCCACCGCGCAGCAGCATCGCGCCGACGGCGATCTGCAGGAGGTACAGGAACACGAACGGGTTGCTGCTGCCGCCGCTCAAATAAAGCTGCACCGTGAGCACGGCGACATCCACCAGCAGCGCGAGAAACAGCTCGACGTTGCGCACGCCGCGCCCGGTGCGCCAACGCAGCATGCTGACCACGTTGAAGATGGCGAGGCAGCCGACCACCATGAGCATTGCCTGCACGGGCAGCCGCAGGTTCAGCGCATAGTGCGCGACCGCGATGGTGAAGACCTGCCGAGCACGGCGATCCAGCGCAGCTGTATGAGCTGGTGCAGATTCTTGAGACCCGCGTGCGTGCGCGGCGAACGCATGGCACGCGCGGGAATGCCGGTGGTGTCAACGAGGCTGCCGCTGCTGTTCATGGGTCTGGATTGTCGCCAAATCAGGCGTCGGACGCTGGCCCGGGGACTTCTTGCTCGTCTTTCCTGCGCTCGTGCCGCACGACCAGCCACGCAGCGATCAGCACCATGAACGCGAGGCCATACCAGGTGAAGATGTAGACCGCGTGGCTGTTGTGAAACTTCACCACCGTCATGCCGCCGCGTGGCCACGGGCCCTGCACGGCGGGCATGGGCGCGTCGGCGTTGACATTGACGCGAATGTCGGGGATGCCCTGATCGACGAAGTAGGGCGCGACGCGTGCCAGACCCATGGCCGCACCGATGGCCGACACGTCGCGCGAGTGCCATTTGTCGTTGGCCGCATCATTGCTGCGCAGAAAGCCGCCGCCGGGCTCGCTCATGCGCAGCAGTCCCTGCACGCGCACCGGCGCATTGGCCGCGACGGGCTCGATGCTGGCGCGCGATTTTTCGGGCACGAAGCCGCGATTGACGAGCACCTGCGAGCCATCGGCGCGCTCAAGCGGCGTCATCACCCAGAAGCCCGCGCCGAGTCCGGTCAGCGCCTGCGAGAGCACCGTTTTGTCGGCGAGCCAGCGGCCTTCGAGGACCACGGGCTGGTACTCGTATTCTTCGGCGCTGATGGGCTCATCGGCCTTCGTCGGCGCTGCGACCGGCGTGGCATGCAGACGCTGCTCCACGCGTTCCATGAGATCGAGCTTCCACGCGCGGCGCTGCACCTGCCAAGTGCCGAGCGCGAGAAAGCCAAAAAACAAGGCGATGCCCACCATCGTGAGAATCGCCTTGGTAATGACAGAGCGCCTGCGGGCGCCCTGCGAGCCGACCTGTACCGTCAAGGTGAGGTCAAGGAGAGTGGTGGGCCGGAGCGCTCTGCGTCGCTGGTGCATCCGGCATCACGTGCTGCGGCATCATGTTGGTGTTCATGTGGAACATCACCCAGAGTGTGCCGGCAATGCCGATGGCCACGAAGATGATCGTGAAGATCGTGGACAGCATGGTCCAGCCGCCTTCGATCTTGCCGTTCATGTGCAGGAAGAAGATCATGTGGACGATGATCTGCACCACGGCAAAGCCGCCAAGCACCAGCACGGCCGTGGAGCGGTCGCTGATGACGTTGCCCATGACCAGCCAGAACGGAATCGCCGTGAGGATGATCGAGAGGATGAAGCCGGTCATGTAGCCCGAGAAGGTGCTGTGCGGGCCTTCATCGTGATCGTCGTGATGATGATCGGCGTGGTTGTGTGCTGCACTCATCAGAGCACCCCCATCAGATAAACGAATGTGAAGACGCCGATCCAGACCACGTCCAGAAAGTGCCAGAACATCGACAGGCACATCAGGCGGCGGTTGTTGGCGGGGTTGAGTCCGTGCTTGGAGATCTGGATCATCAGCGTGATCAGCCAGATCAGGCCGAACGTGACGTGGATACCGTGCGTGCCCACCAGCGTGAAGAACGACGAGGTGAACGCGCTGCGGGTCGGGCCCGCGCCCTCGTGGATCATGTGCTGGAATTCGTAGAGTTCGACGCACAGGAACGCGAGGCCGAACAGACCCGTGATCGCGAGCCACAGCAGCGTGCCGCTCCGCTTGTTCTGCTGCTTTTGCAGCATGGCAAAGCCGAAGGTGATCGACGACAGCAGCAGGAAGGCCGTGTTGATCGCCACGAGGGACAGATCGAACAGTTCCTTGCCGGTCGGGCCGGCGGCGTAGTTGCGACCGAGCACGCCATAGGTGGCGAACAGCGCGGCGAAGATCAGGCAGTCGCTCATCAGATAGAGCCAGAAGCCCAGAGCGGTGCCGTTTTCGGGATGGGGCTCGTGCGCGAGGTGGTAGTCGCGCTGGCCCAGTGCGGCGGTATGAGTATTGGACATTTTTTTGAATCTCCGCCTTATTTATGCATGGCTTGCACGGGCAAGCTCCTGCGTGCGAAGTTCTTCCGTGCGGGCCACCTCGGCTGCGGGAATGTAGTAGTCACGCTTGTAGTTGAACGTATGGATGATCGATGCGAGCACGGTGGCGGCAAACGATGCAATCGCCAGAGGCCACATGTGCCAGATCAGCGCAAAGCCCAGAAGGGTGGAGAGCGCTCCGATCACCACGCCGGCGCCGGTGTTGGCGGGCATGTGGATCGGCGCGAAGCCGGAGAGCGGGCGCTTGTAGCCGTGCTTCTTCATGTCCGTCCAGGCGTCGATTTCGTGGACCACGGGCGTGAACGCGAAGTTGTACTGCGGCGGGGGCGAGGAGGTCGCCCACTCCAGCGTGCGGCCATCCCATGGATCGCCGGTCTCGTCACGCAGCTTGTCGCGGTGCAGGTAGCTCACGAACAATTGAATGAAGAAGCAGCCGATGCCCGCAGCAATCAGGGCAACCCCGAAGGCGGCGATGATGAACCAGATCTGCAGCGACGGGTCCTCGAAGTGGTTGGCACGGCGCGTCACACCCATCAGACCGAGGATGTACAGCGGCGTGAACGCCACCCAGAAGCCCACCAGCCAGAACCAGAACGAGGCCTTGCCCAGAACTCGTTCAGGCGGTAGCCGAACGCCTTGGGATACCAGTAGTTGATGCCCGCGAACACGGCGAACACCACGCCGCCGATGATCACGTTGTGAAAGTGCGCGATCAGGAACAGCGAGTTGTGCAGCACGAAGTCGGCCGGTGGCACGGCCAGCAGCACGCCGGTCATGCCGCCGATGGCGAAGGTGACCATGAAGCCGATGGTCCACAGCATCGGCACCGTGAAGCGGATGCGGCCACGGTACATGGTGAACAGCCAGTTGAAGATCTTCGCGCCCGTCGGGATCGAGATGATCATCGTCGTGATGCCAAAGAAGGTGTTCACGCTCGCACCCGAGCCCATCGTGAAGAAGTGGTGCAGCCACACGAGGTAGGAAAGAATCGTGATACAGACCGTCGCGTAGACCATCGAGGTGTAGCCGAACAGGCGCTTGCGCGAGAACGTGGCGACGATTTCCGAGAACACGCCGAAGCACGGCAGGATCAGGATGTAGACCTCGGGGTGGCCCCAGATCCAGATCAGGTTCACGTAGAGCATCGGGTTGCCGCCGAAGTCGTTCGAGAAGAAGTGCGTGCCGACATAGCGGTCCAGCGACATCAGCACGAGCGCAGCGGTCAGCACCGGGAACGAGGCAACGATCAGCGCATTGGTGCACAGCGCGGTCCACGTGAAGACCGGCATCCGCATCAGGTTCATGCCGGGGGCGCGCATCTTGATGATCGTGACGATCAGGTTGATGCCCGAGAGCGTCGTGCCCACACCGGCGACCTGAAGTCCCCATATGTAGTAGTCCAGTCCCGTGCTTCCGCTCTGGTGTCCCAGGTTGGAGAGTGCCAGCCAGCCGCTAGTGGAGAACTCGCCAAGGAACAGCGAAATCATCACGAGGATGGCGCCGCCCGTGGTCATCCAGAAGCTGAAGTTGTTGAGGAACGGGAACGACACGTCGCGCGCGCCGATTTGCAGCGGCACCAGATAGTTCATCAGGCCGGTCACGAACGGCATCGCCACGAAGAAGATCATGATCACGCCGTGGGCGGTGAAGATCTGGTCGTAGTGGTGCGGTGGCAGATAGCCGAGGTTCTCGCCGAAGGCCATCGACTGCTGGAGTCGCATCATCACCGCATCGGCAAAACCGCGCACTAGCATGACCACGCCGAGGACCATGTACATGATGCCGATCTTCTTGTGATCGATCGAGGTGAGCCAGTCTCTCCAGAGCGGCCCCAGAGCCGGAATTTGGTCAGGCCCGCGAGCATGACGAGGCCGCCCAGCAGCACGGCGATGAAGGTATAGAGCACGATGGGCTCGTGCGTCATGGGAATCTGGTCCCATGTGATGCGGCCAAGCAGCCAGTGGGCCGCAGGGGTGGTTTGATCAGACACCATTTGTTGAGTCTCTTTGGGTTCTCTTCGTTACTGCACCGCAGCCGTGGATGATGGCGCGCGCTGCGAATCGAGCAGGGCGACGACGCTGTCGGCATTCTTGACGGTGCACACGTCCTGCGGCAGGTTCAGACCTGCGGCCTTGAGGTAGGCCTCGCCGCCCATTTCGTCGATGGCCATCATGTGGTGCATGCACATCTTGCCCTCTTCGACGCAGCGGTTCAGCACCTTGTTGTACAGCTCCGGATCGAGCGACGAGAAACGCTCTACCGGGTTGCGCTCGCTCGGTTTGGCAAGGTTCAGGTAGGTGGCCGGATCGAGCGGCTTGCCCTCGGTCTTCGCCTGAGCGACCCACTTGGCGTAGTCCTCGTCGGTCATGCCCTTGAACTTGAAGTTCATGCCGGCAAAGCCGGCGCCGCTGTAGTGCGAGGACATGCCCTTGAACTCGCCCGCCTTGTTGATCACGGCGTTCAGCTCGGTCTGCATTCCGGGCATGGTGTAGATCATGCCGGCCAGATCGGGAACGTAGAACGCGTTCATCGTGTTGGCGGACGTGAGCTTGAAGAGAATCGGGCGATCCACCGGAGCGGCCACTTCGTTGACCGTCGCGATGCCTTCCTCGGGATAGAAGAACAGCCACTTCCAGTCGAGCGACACCACCTGGATTTCCAACGGCTTGACGTTCGGATCCACCGCCTTGGTGGCCGAAATGCGGTCCAGCGGGCGATAAGGATCGAGCTTGTGGGTGCTGATCCATGTCAGCGCGCCCAGCGCAATGACGATCAGCAGCGGAACGGTCCAGATCACCAGTTCGAGGCTGGTGGAATGGTGCCATTCGGGCTCATAGAGCGCTTCGGTGTTGGACTGGCGGTATTTCCAGGCGAACAGCAGCGTCAAGATGATCACCGGAACAATGATGACGAGCATCAGCAACGTGGCTGTGATCACCAGTTGTCCCTGCTGGGCAGCGATATCGCCGGCCGGATTGAGCACGACGGCGTTGCTGCAACCCGTGAGAAAGGCTGTCAAAGCTGCCGCGACTAGCCATGCCGGGCTGCGGGTTTCCTTGGTTTTGGACATGCTTGGAATGGACAAAGTCGCGCACACAGGGTTTGCCCCCTCGGTGTTAACGCGGATTACTGAATAAGCGAGACTGTAATCCCGATACCAAAGATGTCGAGTGGACAATTTGTCCAATATCAAGCGCGACAAGGACTTAGGACCGGTTTGTCACCCTAAAATAGCAAAAGACTGACAAATATCTAGGGTTTTGCACTCGGGTTTGCCTGTGTTTATGGACTTTTGACGCCTAAACTGCGGGTATAGAACTGCACGAGGTTCCGGATTTCTGGCGATGACCACGAGCATCGCCGACCGCGAACCTGGCAAAAAATGTCAGATGGACAAGGAGTTTCTTGATGAGCAGCGGTTCCGTAGCCTATACCGCGCCACGCGTTGAAGATGCCAATTCTCTTTCGCGTGCGCACACGGATGAGGACGTCACACCCAATGAAATCGCTGTCGGCGTGATCATCGGGCGTTCGTCCGAGTATTTCGACTTTTTCGTATTCGGTATCGCCTGCGTACTGGTATTTCCGTTCACCCTGTTTCCGTTTTTGTCGCGCCTGGATGGAACGCTGATGTCGTTCGCGATCTTCGCGCTGGCGTTTATCGCGAGACCGGTCGGCACCGCCATCGGCATGGCCGTTCAGCGACGCTGGGGGCGCGGCACCAAGCTGTCGATTGCGATGCTCACGCTTGGCGTGTGCACCGTGGGCATGGCGTTTCTGCCCAACTACGCGGCCGTGGGTTCTACGGCCATCGTGGTGCTGATCGTGCTGCGCATCGGCCAGGGCCTCGCGCTCGGCGGGTCGTGGGACGGACTGCCGTCGCTGCTCGCCATGGGCGTGCCCAAGGACAAGCGCGGCTGGTACTCGATGATCGGCCAGCTCGGCGCGCCGCTCGGCTTCATCATCGCGGCCGCTTTGTTTGCCTATCTGTACAGCAGCCTGCCGGTCAGCGAGTTCCTCGATTGGGGCTGGCGCTATCCGTTCTTCGTCGCGTTCGCGATCAACGTGGTGGCGCTGTTCGCGCGCCTGCGTCTGGTGGTGGGACAGTCGTATGCCGATGCGCTGCAGGCCCGTGAACTCGAGCCCGTGAGCGTGACCGAGGTGATGAGCGCGGAAGGTGGCAACGTGCTGCTCGGCGCGTTCGCCGCGCTTGCGAGCCTTGCGCTGTTCCATCTGGTGACGGTGTTCCCGCTTTCGTGGATCTCGATGTACTCCGAGCAGTCCATGGTCGACGTGCTCAATGTGCAGATGGTGGGCGCGGTGTTTGCCGCCGGTGCCATCGTGATCTCGGGCACGCTTGCCGACAAGGTGGGTCGTCGCAATCTACTCGGCACCATGGCGGTGCTGATCGGCGTGTTCAGCCTGGCCGCTCCGTTCCTGCTGGGCGCGGGCTCCACGGGCAACAACATCTTCATTCTGGTGGGCTTCATCCTGCTGGGTCTGTCGTATGGCCAGTCATCGGGCACGGTGACCAATAATTTCTCCAGCCACTTCCGCTACACCGGTGCGGCCCTGTCCAACGATCTGGCCTGGTTGATCGGCGCGGCCTTCGCGCCACTGGTGGCGCTCGGGCTGTCGGCGAAATTCGGACTGATGGCCGTGTCGCTATACCTGCTGTCGGGTGCCGTCTGCACGCTGCTGGCGCTGCGCATCAACCGCGTGCTGGAGCAGCGCGAGGCGTGATGAGAGTGTTCTCAAGGCACTGAGAACAGAAGGGGCGTCAATGGACGTCCCTTTTTTTTGCGCGAGCGCCGCACCACCCTCACCCCAGCCCTCTCCCGCCAGCGGGCGAGGGAGAAGATGTGGGGAGCGCGCGGTTCGAATCTGCTCTGTCGTTCAGCGATTGATTTGTCGAACGACACCATGTGCGCTGTGGCGTTCATCTCCCTCTCCACCACTTGTGGGGGAGAGGGCAAGGGTGAGGGGCTACGGCGCTTGTTCATTCAGCCATCCTTGTAGCGAGCTCAGCACCACCCTCACCCCAGCCCTCTCCCGCCAGCGGGCGAGGGAGAAGATGTGGGGAGCGCGCGGTTCGAATCTGCTCTGTCGTTCAGCGATTGATTTGTCGAACGACCCCATGTGCGCTGCGGCATTCATCTCCTTCTCCACCACTTGTGGGGAGAGGGTAGGGGTGAGGGGGCTGCGGCGCTTGTTCATTCAGCCATCCTTGTAGAGAGTTCAGCACCACCCTCACCCAGCCTTCTCCCGCCAGCGGGCGAGGGAGAAGATGCGGGGAGCGCGCGGTTCGAATCTGCTCTGTCGTTCAGCGATTGATTTGTCGAACGACACCATGTGCGCTGCGGCGTTCATCTCCCTCTCCACCACTTGTGGGGAGAGGGCAGGGGTGAGGGGGTACGGCGCTTGTTCATTCAGCCATCCTTGTGTAGCGAGCTCACCACCACCCTCACCCCAGCCCTCTCCCGCCAGCGGGCGAGGGAGTGAAGGCGGAGCGGGGCGTCTGATGGGTCAGGCACATCCAATCAAAACGGGGCCCCGTTTTGTTCGCTCATGATGAGCCGTCGATCAGTCGTTCGGCCTGAACCCGATGCTGAGCGATGAGGGCACGCGGCCATCGGTGTCCTTGGGCAAGGTGTCGGTCTTTTCGAGCGCTCGCAGCACGGCTTGATCCCATGCGGGGTTGCCGCTGGATTTGACGAGGCGTGTGCCGACAATCGTGCCGTCCGGCGACGCACGCACTTCGACCTCGGCGCGCGGGTTGCCCGAGATCGCGTCGGGGAACACGATGTTCGGGCGCACCTTGGCTGCCACCTTGCCTGCATAGCCCGCAGAGGGACCACCCGAACCGGAACCGCTGCTGCTGCCGCCGGGTCCGGCATTGTGCGTGGCACTGCCGGTCGCACCGGCCATGCCCTGCATGCGCCGCAGGTTTTCCGCGCGCTGGGCGTCTGCCGCCTTGGCTGCGGCGGCGTCGGCCTTGCGCTTGTCTTCGGCCGCCTTCTTCTTGTCGGCCTCGGCCTTGGCAGCTTTTTCGGCCTTCTCGGCTTTTTCCTTGCGATCCTTTTCGGCCTGTTCCTTCTTTTCCTTTTCGCGTTCGAGCTGCTGGTCCTTGCGCTCCTTCTCGCGCTCGGCCTTTTCCTTTTCGGCCTTGTCCTTTTTCTGCTGTTCGAGCTTCTCGCGCTTTTGTTCCTCAAGCCGCTCCTTGCGGTCTTCTTCGGCTTCCTTGCGCTCCTTTTCCTTGCGCTCTTTCTCAAGCTGCAATTGCTGCTGGCGCTTCTTTTCCTTTTCTTCTTCCTCGCGCTTTTTCTTGCGCTCAAGCGCAATGTCGGCGTCGCGCGTGTCGGGCTGGACCTGCGGTTTGGGCGGCGGAGGAGGAGGTGGTGGAGGGGCGGCGGCGGAGTGGGTCTCGGCTCCGGCTTGGGATCGGGCGGCGGTGGGGGGGTGACGGTTCGACCGCGCGCGGTGCGGCCTGCTGCGGCAACGCGGCCCAGAGTTCCGCTTCCGATGCGGGCGCATCGGACGATTTCTTCCAGTTGATTCCCCACGTGAGCGCGCCGATCAGCACGGCGTGGGCCAGCACGGCGAGTGCGACTGCGCGCATCCGTCCGGGAGGACGGGGCGGGGCAAATTGGTCGCGTTCTTTGATGGATTGCATTCAGCGATTGAGCGGCTATACCTTGCTTGCTTGCTGGATCGGTCAGTTGCCGGACGATTTCACGGTGAGGCCGACGCGCTCGACGCCTGCGCGCTGCAGCGCATCCATCGCCTTCATCACCGATTCATAGTTCACCGACTTCTCGGCCGTGATCAGCACGGGCGTTCCCTCTTCCTGCTCCTTCTGCCAGGTGCGCGCTGCGCTGCCAAGTGCCTGAAGCGACAGCGCGCGCTCATTGCCATCGGTCTTGAGCGTGACGCCTCCGTCTTTTTGCACGATCACCTGACCGAAGGTCTTGGGCGTCTTGGCACCTTTGCCAACCGACGGCACGTTGACCGAACTCGGGGTCATCATGGGCGCGGTGACCATGAAGATGATCAGCAGCACGAGCATGACGTCGATGAACGGAACCATGTTGATCTCGTTCATGGAGCGACGACGCGAGCCGCCTCGGGAAGCCATTACGGGCATGTTCTTCTGCTCCTTGGTGCTTCAGTGGCCCGACGACGAACCTGGCTGGCCGCCAAGGTTGCGCTGCAGGATGTTGGAGAACTCTTCGATGAAGGTTTCCTGATGCGTGGCCACGCGGTCGATGTCGCGTGCAAAACGGTTGTAGGCGATCACCGCAGGAATGGCGGCGAACAGGCCAATGGCGGTCGCCACCAGCGCTTCGGCAATGCCCGGAGCAACGGTGGCGAGCGTCACCTGTTCCATGCCGGCAAAGCCAGTGAACGCGTGCATGATCCCCCACACCGTGCCGAACAGGCCGACGTAGGGGCTGACCGAGGCGACGGAGCCAAGGAAAGACAGGCTCGATTCGATCACGTCCATCTCGCGCTGGAAGCTCGCGCGCATCGCGCGGCGTGCGCCGTCGAGCAGCGTGCCGGGGTCGCTGATGCGGCGCTCGCGCAGCTTCTGGTATTCGCGCATGCCGCTGGCGAAGATGCGCTCCATCGGTCCGGCCTGCTTGGCGTTCTGCGCGGCGCTCGCATAGAGATCATTGAGACTGTTGCCCGACCAGAAGTCGCGCTCGAAATCCTCGTTGAGTTCCTTCACGCGTTTGAGCGCAAAGAGTTTGCGAAAGATGGCCGCCCAGCTTGCGACGGACACGCCGAGCAGCAGGACCATGACGATTTGAACCACCCAGCTGGCATTGAGCACCAGGCTCGCGATGGACATGTCTTGATTCATGATTTGAGTTGTTCCAAAAGAGTGCCGGGAATACGCGAAGGGCGCATGTGAGCGGCGTCCACCCAGCCGATGCGGATGGACGCTTCACACAGCAAAGACAGGGGAGAAGAAGAAGTTACCTGATTCATCTGCGCTGGCTTGAGGAGCGCCTTCTGTTCTATTGTTAACGATGCTTTGCCCATTTCGCTGACCGCGGCAGTAACAATCAGTTCATCGTCGAGCCGCGCGGGCCGGTGATAACGCAGATTGGCACCGGTTACGACAAACATTCCGCCAGTTTGTTCCCGCATGTCGTGCTGCCCGAAACCGAGCGAGCGCAGCCATTCGGTGCGGGCGCGCTCGAAGAATTTCAGGTAGTTGGCATAGAACACGATGCCACCGGCGTCCGTGTCCTCCCAATAGACTCTCACGGGCCATTCGAATGCCATATCCATGGTTCAGCCGATGAGCTGCTTGAGGCGTGCGACCGCCTCCTGCAATTGCGCCATTGAATTGGCGGTCGAAAAACGCACGAAGCGGCCCGTGTCCGCGATGCCGAAATCGCGGCCCGGCGTGATCGCCAAATGCGCGCGCTTCATCAGCTCGAATGCAAAGTCCCAGCTCCCATCGACGCCGAGTCTTTGCGCGGCCTGCGTGCAGTCTGCCCACGCGTAGAACGCGCCATCGGGCATCACGGGCACGTTCAGTCCCAACTCGTTGAGCGCGGGAATGAAGTAGTCGCGGCGCGCCTTGAATTGCGCACGGCGCTGCTCGTATTCGTTGATGCTGTCGGGCTCGAAGCAGGCGAGGGCGGCGTGTTGCGAGATCGTGCTCGCGCAGATGAACAGGTTCTGCGCGAGGCGCTCGACCACGGGCACCATGGCTTCGGGCACGACCATCCAGCCCAGACGCCAGCCGGTCATGTTGAAGTACTTGCTGAAGCTGTTGATGCTGATGATGTCGTCATCGATTGCCAGCGCCGACTGGCCGAATGCCTCGTCATACGAGAGCCCAAGGTAGATCTCGTCGATGATGGTGATGCCGCCGCGTTCCTTGACCACCTTGTGGATGCTGCGCAGCTCATCGGGCGCAATCGAGGTGCCGGTCGGGTTGGAGGGCGAGGCGAGCAGCACGCCGCGCGTGCGTTCGCCCCAGGCCGCCTCGACCTTGGCCGCGCTCAACTGGTAGCGCTCCTGCGCGGTGGTCGGAATCAGCACCGCCGTGCCTTCTGCCGCGCTCACGAAGTGACGGTTGCAGGGGTAGCTCGGGTCGGGCATGAGGATCTCGTCGCCGCGCTCGATCAACGCGAGACAGGCCAGTTGCAGCGCCGCCGAGGCGCCCGCCGTCACGACGACGCGTTGCGCGGGAACGTTCACGCCAAAGCGATCACGGTACCACTGGCTGATTTTCTCGCGCAGCGCTTCAAGGCCGAGCGCGTTCGTGTACTGCGTGATGCCGGCGCGCACGGCGCGGTCCGCCGCTTCCTGCACCAACGGCGGCGCGGTGAAGTCGGGTTCGCCGATGTTCAGGAAGATCATCGGGCTGTTCGTGCCGGCCACGTCACGGGCCAGTGCCTGGGCGGCCTTGGCCACCTCCATCACGTAGAACGGTTCGATCTTTTCTGCGCGTGTCGAAAATTTCATTGCTGTTCGTATTCGCTGTTCGGTTCGCGGCCGCGCCCGGTCAGGCTTCGTCGCCGGAACCGTCTGCCGCTGGCCTGGCCTTGTCGGCGGCCACTTCGGTCGCGCGCAACTGCGGCGCCAGGCCGTTGAGCACGCCGTTCACGTACTTGTGGCCGTCGGTGCCGCCAAATTCCTTGGCCAGCTCGATGCATTCGTTGAGCACCACGCGCCACGGCACGTCGATGCAATTCTGGAACTCGTAGACGCCGATCCACATCACCGCATGCTCGATGGGCGAAATTTCCGAGAGCTTGCGATCGAGCTTGGGCTCGATCAGCCTGTCGAGGTCGGCGGCGGTGCTGATGCAGCCATGCAACACGGCATCGTAGTGCGCGACGTCGGCCTTGTGAAAGCCAGCGAGATCGCGGGTGAACAGGTCGATGTCGCTCGCATCGTTGCCGCTCAGAATGTGCTGGTACAGCGCCTGCAGCACGAATTCACGCGCGCGGCTGCGCCCCGACTTGGACGCTGCCTTGCGGGCTCCGGTACTCGTCGTGCCGGTGCGTGGCTGGCGTGGCGGGCGGGGTTTGTTGAGTTCGCTCATTCGGCATCTCCGTTCATGAGGATGTCCATGTCGTCGTCGTTGATCGTGAGTTCGGACACGAGTTGCGCCATTTCAACCGCGACGCGCGCGGCATCGGTACCTTTTTCGGTTCGGCGGGCCATGGCCTGCTCGAGATTTTCGGTGGTCAGGATGGCGTTCGCGATCGGCAGATCGAAGTCGAGACCCACGCGCGTCACGCCAGCGCCCGATTCATTGGCAACGAGTTCGAAGTGATAGGTCTCGCCGCGAATGATGCAGCCGAGCGCGATCAGTGCATCGTGCTCGCCGCGATTGGCGAGCGTCTGCAACGCCAGCGGCACTTCGAGCGCGCCGGGTACGGTGACGTGGTCGATGTCGTTGGCGTCCACGCCAAGCGCGACGAGTTCCTTGAAACAAGCGTCGAACAGGGCATTGGTGATGCCTTCGTTGAATCGGGCCTGCACGATGCCGATGGTGAGGCCCGAGCCGTCCAGTTGAGGTTGCTTGCCTTTTTCTGCGCCTTGCATAGTGTTCAGTCCTTGGGGATGTATCCGGTGATTTCGAGGTCATAGCCCGCCATGCTGGGCATGCGGCGCGGCTGGCCGAGCAGTTGCATCTTCTTGACGCCCACTTCGCGCAGGATCTGCGCGCCCACGCCATAAGTGCGCAGGTCCATGCGACCGCGCTCCGGCGCATGGGCGGCGCGCGCCGTGCCGTCGAACTGTTCGAGCAGTTGCTCGCCGCTTTCGCCACAGTTCAGCAGCACGGCCACGCCCTGACCGTCGCGGGCGATGTATTCGAGGCTCGGTTGCAGACCCCAGGAGTGCATCGAGCGGTTGATCTCCAGCGCGTCGAGCACCGACAGCGGCTCGTGCACGCGCACGGGGATGGCCTGGTCTTCGTTCCACGAGCCCATCACCAGCGCGATGTGCACGGCGTTGCTCGTGGCTTCGTGGAAGGCATGCGCGGTGAACGTGCCGAAGGCGGTCTGCAACTCGCGTTCGCTGACCTTTTGCACCAGCGATTCGTGGCGGCTGCGGTACTGGATGAGATCGGCAATCGTGCCGATCTTCAGGCCGTGTTCGGCGGCGAAGAGTTGCAGATCGGGCAGGCGCGCCATCGTGCCGTCGTCCTTCATCACTTCGCAGATCACGGCAGCGGGCGTGCAGCCGGCCATGGCCGCCAGGTCGCAACCGGCTTCGGTATGACCGGCGCGCATCAGCACGCCGCCATCGACGGCCTGCAGCGGGAAGATGTGACCGGGCTGCACCAGATCGGCGGCCCTGGCATGCGGCGCGACGGCGGCCTGCACGGTGCGTGCGCGGTCGGCTGCGGAAATGCCGGTGGTCACGCCTTCAGCGGCCTCGATGGAGGCGGTGAAGGCCGTGCCCATCTTGGTGCCGTTGCGCGGCACCATCGGCGGCAGATTCAGGCGCTCGCAGCGGTCGCGGGTGAGCGTCAGGCAGATCAGGCCACGGCCATACCGGGCCATGAAGTTGATCGCATCGGGCGTCACGTGATCGGCGGCCAGCACCAGGTCGCCTTCGTTTTCACGGTCTTCTTCATCCACCAGGATGACGATGCGGCCAGCGCGCATCTCGGCCACGATCTCTTCAACGGAGGAAACCGGCGCGGGCGTGAGGGGGGAATTCATGCGGGGCTTTCGATTGGGGGGTGCGCCGTGCGTCCTGCTGGGCAACGCCTGTCCGAGCGGCGGGCCATGCGGTTTTCTGCTGACTGCAATGGCCGAGAAATCCTCGTCGGCTGCAGCAGAACGTGCCCGTTGAGGGCGGCCCCTAAAGAACATGCGATGCGGCCAGCGGGCCGCCCGGTCAAGGAACGCATCACGTCCCGAAGCCTGCGATTTTAGACCACTGTCGCAGCGCTTTGCTGGCAACGTGCCGAAATGAAATCAGCGCCCGTGCCGGAACGCCTGCCCAGCGCGCGTTCCGGCTCAGATCGACGAGTTCTCGATGGTCAGATCGCTCGTCGGGTAGGCGCAGCAGGGCAGCACCCAGCCCTCGGCCTTTTCTTCGGGTGACAGGCCCGGCCATTCGATTTCGTAGCGCACCGTGCCCGCGCTCAGAAAACCGATGCAGGTGCGGCAGGTACCGTTGCGGCAGGAGCTTGGCCAGTCGACGCCGCCTTGCTCAAGCGAGACGAGCAGCGGCTGCTCGGGCCACGCGTCCACCTGGGTGCCGTCGTCCCCCACTTTGGCGATGAAGAACGGGATGGCATGGGAGGGTTGGCTCATGGCTGAAGGCGGGAGAGAAAATTGGTGCTGAATCAAGAAATCGATGCGGCGGCGCATGGCGCATCGGCGGACGTGATCTTAGCGTCGTCAGACGCGGTGAACGTGCCGGGGCTGCCCAAATATTCGGCAAGGCAAGGCATGGCCTTTGAAATCAATCACTTAGCATGCCATTGCAGCGATTGCCGGGAGTTATCCCCATGATTGTCCAAGGAAGATTGGGATAACCGCACGCGACCTGCACGGAAATTGGGCACCGGGGAAGAAGTCATTTGAAATCAATGGCTTGGCCATTCGATACAGGCCAGTTTCGGTCTTATCCACAGGATTGTGCAGCGTTTTCAGGGACAACCCGACCGACACCGTGCCTAAAAAATGTGCGGTGGAATGTGACTTCTTGTAAATCAACGACTTACGATTCGAATCCTGACCATGTCCTTGGTTATCCACATGGTTGTTCAGCCAATCAATGGATAACCCCCGGCTCGGCGCGTCTGTAGCCCACGCGACTTCAAATCGTGGCTGACGAGCCGATTGGCGTACTAACATGCGGTGCCGCCTCGGTGGCTCCTGCGGCTGGCCCCGCCGCTGCACGACATCATCCATATCTAAATCTGTACAGGAGAACATTCATGGCGATTCGCTTTGACGGCCAGGTGGCCATCGTGACCGGGGCTGGTGGCGGGCTTGGCAGGCAGCACGCGCTGGCCTTGGCCGCCCGTGGTGCGAAGGTGGTGGTCAACGATCTGGGCGGAGCGGTGGATGGCAGTGGCGGCTCGGTGTCCGCCGCCGAGGCCGTGGCGGCGGAGATTCGCGCCGCTGGTGGCGAAGCCATCGCGAATGGCGCGTCGGTGACCGATTTCGAGGCTGTGCAGGCCATGGTCCGGCAGGCCATCGACACCTGGGGCCGCGTGGATATTCTCGTGAACAATGCCGGCATCCTGCGCGACAAGTCGTTCGCCAAGATGGACATGGCCGATTTCCGGCTGGTCGTGGATGTGCACCTGATGGGCGCCGCCAACTGCTGCAAGGCGGTGTGGCCGCACATGATCGAACAGAAGTACGGTCGTATCGTGATGACGACCTCGTCCACCGGGCTCTACGGCAACTTTGGCCAGACCAACTACGGCGCGGCCAAGCTCGCTCAGGTCGGGCTGATGCAGACCCTGGCGCTGGAAGGCGCAAAGTACGGTATCCAGGTCAACGCGCTCGCGCCGACCGCGCATACGCGCATGACCGAAGGGCTGTTGCCGCAGGAGGTGCTCGACGCGCTCGCGCCCGAGTCCGTCGTGCCCGCGATGCTGGTGCTGGCGCACGAGAGCGCTCCCACGCGCACCATTCTGCTCGCGGGTGCGGGTTCGTTCGAGGCCGCATACATCACCATGACCGAGGGAATACATCTGGGCGCTGGTGCCGACGTGCCCGAGCGCCTGGCCGCACACCTGGCCAGCGTCACCGATCGCCACAACGATCAGGTGCCGCCCAATGGCTCGGCGCAGGGCTCGCACGAGTTCGCCAAGGCGATGGCCGCCGCTGGACGTGGGCGCTGACGCGCTCGGCTCATGGCAGGAGGGCGTGGGGCGCGCGTCTTTCTTCCTACCTCATTTCCGGAAACCGCTGCGCCTGGCGGGCGGTTTCCCCGAATCAAAAAAAAGGCGTTGATGGCATTTTCGGCACGCTGCGGCACTCCGTGCTAAGTTCCACCCCCACACCAGTGATCGAAGCGCATACACAATGACAAACCAACTGCAACAGCACCTCGCCAGCCTCTCCAGGGAGCGGTTGGCGGGCATGCGTAGAGGCATTGAAAAAGAGGGGTTGCGGGCTCTGCCCACCGGCGCTCTGGCATTGACACCTCATCCGCGTGGATTGGGTTCGGCCCTGACGAATCCGCACATCACCACCGACTTCAGCGAATCGCAACTGGAACTGATCACCGGCGTGCAGCCGAGCGTGCAGCAATGCCTCGACGAACTTGGTGAAATTCACCAGTTCGTTCACCGCGTGCTCACCACGCAGTGCGACAAGGAATTGTTCTGGTCGTCGAGCATGCCAAGCCTGTTGCCGACCGATGAGACGATTCCGCTGGGTCGCTACGGACTGTCCAACTCGGGTCGCTCCAAGAGCGTGTACCGCATGGGCCTTGGTCACCGCTACGGCCGCCGCATGCAGACGATCTCGGGCATTCACTACAACTGGTCGCTGCCCGGCGTGACGAGTGAAGAGTACTTCGGCCTTATCCGCAATTTTCGCCGTCACGCATTCGTTCTGCTGTATCTGTTCGGCGCCTCGCCCGCGTTGTGCCCGAGTTTCGTTGCAGGCCGCGAGCATGCCTTGCAGCCGCTGGGCAACGGCAAGCGCGCGCTCTATCTGCCACATGCCACGTCGCTGCGCATGGGGCGTCTGGGCTACCAGAGCGACGCGCAGGCCACGCTTGCGGTGAGCTACAACGGTCTTGAAGGCTATGCGAATTCGCTGCACGAGGCGCTCACGCGGCCCTATCCGGCCTACGAGCAGATCGGCATCCGCAACCCGGGCGGCGAATACAACCAGTTGGGCACCAGCCTGCTGCAGATCGAAAACGAGTTCTACGGCACCATCCGCCCCAAGCGCACCACGAAAAGCGGCGAGCGTCCTCTGCACGCGCTGCGCGAGCGCGGCGTTGAATATGTCGAGGTGCGGCTGATGGATCTCGATCCGTTCGAGTCCGTCGGCATCGACGCCGACACCATGCGCGTGCTCGACGTGTTTCTGCTGCATTGCCTGTACTCCGAGAGCCCGCCCGACACGCCCGAAGAAATCGCCGAACTCAAGAACAACCAGCATCTGACCGCCGAGCGCGGACGTGAGCCCGGCTTGCAGTTGAAGCGCGGCGGCAAGGAGATCGCGCTCGCCGACTGGGGCCTGCAGGTGCTCCGGGAGTGCGAGCCGATTGCGGCGGCGCTCGACGCGGCCGAGGGATCGCAGGCGCACATAGACGCACTGCGCAAGGCCGAGCAGCGATTCCATGCGCCCGACAGCACGCCATCGGCCCATGTGCTGCGTGAGCTGAGCGACAAGTACGGCAACGACTTCATCGCTTATGCGCGCGAGCGTTCCCAACTGGCGCGCGAGGAACTGATGGCACGCCCATGGTCCGACGAGCAGCAGCAGCGCTATGTGGCCATGGCCGAGAAATCGGTGGCCGCGCAGACCGCAATCGAAGAGGCGGATGACATGCCGTTCGAGGCCTGGCGCGAGCGCTACATGTCGGTGGAGCAACTGGGATGATCCTGCCGGCAGCGCGCGGTACACGCGTTGCCATACAACAGCACGCGAAGGCGGCGCTGCGTGGCCTGCTCAACTACTACATGACCAACGGCTATGCCGTGGCGCTGGGGTATCTGCTGATCTCCGCTGGCGTCGGGCTGGTGCTTGGCACCAGTGCCGGGGCGGCTGCGGCGCTGGGCGCGGTAGTCACCATCCCGCCCGATCTGGCCGGGCCGCGCAGGGGCAAATTCCGCCAGATGATTCCCGCGCCGATCATCGGCGTGCCGCTGTTCTTCGCGGTGCAGATGCTGCACAGCTCGCCGCTGGAGCTGGGCATTCTGATCGTGGTGAGCACCTTCGTCGTGTTCCTTGCCATGGCGTGGGGAAAGCGGGGCGCGCCCATCGCCATCGCGCTGATGTTCGCGATGATTTTCTCGCTGGCCGTGCCGCCGCACGAAGAGGTCAAGCGACTCACGGCAGCCCTGCAGATGACGGGCATCTTCGCGCTGGGCGCGTTCCTGTACGTGCTCTATTCATGCGTGGTGCACCGCTGGCTCAATCCGCGCTACCGCGTCCAGTTCATCGCCGACACGCTGTTGTCGCTCGCCGATCTCATGCGGCTGCAGGCCCGCCAGTTCGGAGCGGACACGGCCGAGACGCGCAGCGAAGCGTCCGGCGGCCTCATCAGTCGGCTGCTCGCGCGCCAGGCGGCGCTGGCCGACCAGATCCAGTCCACGCGCGACGTGGTGTTCGAGTCGCCCGACACGCCGCCGCGCCAGCGCCTGGCCGCGATGCTGCTGCACGTGCTGGACATGCGCGACCACATGATCGCGTGCGCGCTCGATCTCGACACCCTGAAGCAACACGCGGGCCACCACACCGTGCTCGGGCAGATGCACGACATGCTGATCCTGCTCGCGAACGAGACCGATCAGCTCGCCGATTTCATGCTGTTCGCGCGCAGGCCGCCGCGTCCCATGGACTATCGCGCGCGGCTTGAAAACCTGCGCTGGGCGGTGGATGACGATGCGATGGACAGCGATCCGAACCGGATCATCACGTCGCGCAATCCCAGTCCCGACGCGCTCGTGCACTCGCTGGCGGATCGCATTGCGAACCTGAACGACGAGGTGCTGCGCCTGTATGCGCTTGCACGTGGCGAGGCGCAGCCGAATCTGGCGGCGGTGCGGGCCAGCTGGCATCTGTTCGTGAGCCCGGTGTCCTGGTCGCTCAAGCCGTTCTACTCGCTGTGGAACTGGGGTGCCCCGGCGCTGCGCCACGCGGTGCGCGCGGCGCTCGCGATTGCAACGGCGTATCTCATATCGCTGCTATTGCCCTGGGGCACGCATGAATACTGGATTTTCCTGACCATCGTGGTCGTGTTGCGCGGCAGCCTTGCCCAGACGCTTGAGCGCCGCAATCTGCGTGTCGGCGGCACCTTGCTGGGCTGCGTGCTGGCCTTGTCGATTCTGTCGCTGCATCCCGGCTATCTCGCGCTGATTCTGTGCCTGACCGTCGCGCAATCGGTGGCGCACGGGCTGGCGCTGCGCAAATATCTCTACACCGCCGTCGCCGCGACGGTGCTGGGCCTGATCCAGGCGCACATGATCAGCGCGTCGTCGAGCACCGTGTTCGCGCTGTTCGAGCGCACGGTGGACACCTTGCTCGGCGCGGGCATCGCCTGGCTTTTCTCGTATGTGCTGCCGTCATGGGAGCGCTCGCAGATTCCGGGACTGGTGCGCCGCGTCGTCAAATCGCAGATCGATCACGTGCGCACGGCGCTCGATCTGGCGCAACTCGACGCGGTGGACAACGCACCCGAACTGAACTGGCGACTCGCGCGCAAGGACGCCTACGACAGCCTGACCGCACTGGTGCTGGCCGCCGAACGCTCCCTCAAGGAACCGCGCGCCGTGCGCCCGCCGCTACAGCCGCTTGAGCTGCTTCAGGCCCATGCCTACCAGATGCTCGCGCAGCTCACGGCGGTCAAGAGCCTGCTGCTGCTGCGTCGCGGAAGCCTTCCGGGCGAGCGGCTCGAATTGCCGCTGCGGCGCGCCAGCGAACGCATGATCAATCTGCTCTCGGGCAAGGAAGTCATCATCGAGACGGTGGACGCCGATGAGCCCGCGCAGCCGGTGCGCGAGCCCACGCTGGCTCCCGGCCCCGAGCAGGTTCCGCAGGCCTGGGATGCCGATCTGATGCCGTGGCTTGAGCGACGGCTGGAGCAGGCCATCCTGCTCGCCGCGCAGGTGCGCAAGGACGCGGATCAGTTGCTTGGCAAGTAGGGCCTGTTCACCCGACGCACTGGTATTGCGTTGTGCGGTCTTGGGATGGGACTCTCTGGCTTCGATGAGTGCCCAGCTTCTACGGGGGATATGATCACATGAGACCTGACAACCCTGGGGATCCCGGCAGTTGGTTGACGCTGGGAAGCGAATTGCGCCGGAAGCAGTACGCCTTTCGAGAGTAGTTCACGCGACAAATCTACATCTTTGACTGCCCAATGGGTGCGCGGCGATTCCCAACTACCCAGGTCAAGCTCAGCCCCCATCGACCACAATTCTTCGTTCGTCAAGAACTTGGGGAGGTTGATAAATTCATAGTCGACGCGCACTTCCATACGATTCGACCTTTTGCTTACCCCTGTAATTCTTCCAAACTTCGGTGCCTTCCCCACACCTTCTTCGTAAGCAAAAACCGATGGGATTCTCATCAGCTCCGCTGCGCTGGCTTCATCCAACGAGCCAAATCTTTCTGTAATCGCGGCATCCGTGTACTCGCGCACACAACGACTTAGCGCAAAGTTAGTCGGTTGACCGGACCAACCGTTTTCATCTGCAGTTACCAGCAAGTTGAACATAACTCCCATCCTTTCCAACACTCTAACCCAGCCTCGCCTAGGACCAGAGTGCAAGTTGGCAGGCGGGATGCCTTCTAGTCACTGACCTTCGTCACGCTGACAGACCTATCAAGCAACTGGTCAAGAACTATCCCCGGTTTCGTGCTGCAAGCTTGGCACCACCTCGCATACAGAAGAACGTCCACGAAATTCTCTCCCCGCTCAAGCTTCGAAACATAGGACTGACCCACCCCAAGCGCATCGGCCATCTGCAGTTGCGTCAGCCCGGCTTTGACGCGCACCGCGCGCAACAGCGCGCGCAGGTCATCGTAGTTCGCGTGGTAAAGAGAGGCAGACATGCCCCGCATGATTTATTCTCAATCGGAATAGTCGTAACACGACTTTATTGAGCTACGATGCGCCCCTGGTTGCGGCGTGGTGCCGCCATCGTTAACAGGAGGTCATCGCTTATGAAACTGGCAATCCTTGCCTTCGCTTTTGCAGCCTTGTCAGGCTGCACAACCCCAACGCACCGACAGCCAGCCATGGCCCGGCATCACACGTTCAGCCTCTTCCGTGGGCAACCGGCTCGAACGGCATGGCGGACTAAGGGGCAAGATGCGTTTTATCGTCGAAAAAATACGTGCGGCCCTCGTGACTGGCGTTGCCCTCGCGCTGCTTAGCTTCGGCGCGCACGCCACCGACATTGCTGGCGTGAAGCTAGGGATGTCAGTTGCAGAGGCAAAAACAGCCTTTGGTAGACCTGCACAGATGAAGGTGATACCGATCTACACCAACAAGGTTGAGAGCGGTCTTGCGGCCTGGCAAGGGGAGCGTCTTTACGACAACTCGTGGAGTGGGCCACTCGATGAGTTCACGGCATTCAAGGGCCACGCCGACAGCATCTGGTTCGTGCAAAAAAATCAGCGCCTACCAAAGACTTCGCGGTACACACGCCAAGTCCTGCTGGAAGCCGTCCGGAAAAAATTCGGCAAAGAGAGCTTCATCAAGGGTGAGATGGGCGACAAGCTCGGTGCCATAGTGGTTGGGTGGGAATTTGACCAGGACGGAAAGCAGTATTTCGGCCCGTACTCCGAAGGAGGACGAACCATCACAGGCGCGGCGATACCGGCAGCCCCATGCCGAATGTTCGACCTCGTGAGGATTGGCTTCCAACCCGACGGGTGGGGACAACTTCCTTCCTGAGCCCATGTCCATCATCCTGCCGTCAGAGTTCAAGCGCTCATGTAGTCGCGCGTACTACGCCGAATGGACTCACGATAGCGACGGGCTGGTGGAGGCCGTGGCACTCCGAGCTATTGACTCCGCTGCCATCCTACGAGCCATGGACGGCAGGAACGCGGGTAGCGAGGCCGATGCACGCAAGCGTGTCCAAGAACAACTGAACAAGGGCGTGAAGCCTAGCTTGTGATAGACGCTTTGAATTGCTCGAATCAGTCATCCAGCCAATTTAAAAGCGACGAAAGGCTTGCTCTGCGCATGTTGGGCGCTCACCTAAGCTTCTCGCCAAAGTCTTGACAAGCCTTGGTGTGGTCAGCCCGAATGCTGGCCTACCATGGTCTGTTTCGCGCAGCCATCCTGTCGCAATCCCCGGTCCCACACTCAACTTAAATTCATCGCATTCTTACTTGCCGAAAGCGCAACCGACACCCCTGACGCAACAAACAGGCAAACGACAAAATTGAAAAATCCATACAAATCAAACACTTATAGCAAAAACGCGCAGCCAGCGAGGGGCTTGGGCTGAGCTTTCGACTTCAGCTTGCACAGGCACACAACCTAAGCTATAATGGCTCTGCGGAAGACCTGATGCTGCTGCCTGGACACTCCAGGGGGAAAGACAATTTACTTTGTCGAGCAACGGGACCCGAAGCCAAAAATGCCAGGTTTTGAATTGGCAGTCGATGCAAGCGACTATCAAGCCGATTCAAAGTATTGCGCCAGCTGCGCCCAGGTTATTTGCGCCTTGCAAAAGCAGTATCTATCAAATTCGCCTCTTAGGATATAAACATATCGTAAGAGGTTACCTGCTTCCCGGCTTTAGTCATGACATACCAAGATTACGTTGAATCGGTTCTTCAAACTGTCGCAAAAAATCTCAATCCTGCGAAAAATTACATCACTACCGCCGCTTTAGGCGGGCTGCTTTTGAGGGATTTTCCAGGGGTTAGTTGGAAAACTTTTGGGAAGCGCACGTTGTCTGCCTTCATCGAAGACCTCGAACGTGTCGGCAAACTCACCCTCATCAAGACTGATAAAGATGCGCTAGCTGTTACGCTTGGCGATGCAACTTATCCTCCGGCAATGACTGCGGTAGAAAAACCTAGCTCATTGCGGAGGGCCATTTGGGACGCTTTTGTTTTACTGTCTCCCAGCGGTAAGCGTTTTATGCACCGCAAAGATGGGACAGTTCGCGTTGCCTTAGAAGTAGCGCCCGTTCCCGCCGAAGATTGGATTGAGATTTCACCAATAGATTTGGACAGCCAAAAAAAATGGGCTAGTGATTTTTTGGCACAGAACCCTACTGATGGAAAAGATTTTTCTGATTTGTCAGTTAATGAAAATTGGCAGCCTCAGACATTTATTCAACAGCTTCGGCAAGCTGACGAAGCTTCCGCACGCGCTTGGAATAAGCTGAGAACGGTCAAAGTTACATCAGTCGTTCAAAATTGGATGACTCAAAATTCGCTCCCCCATGATTTGGTATTTCAAACTGACACCAAATCAAGCGATATCAAATCTGTAACTGAATACGCTATTGAAAACCCAGGCCCTCGAAATCAAGATGATTTGCGCAAAGTGATTTTGACTGCGCTATCGTTGTTACCCATCGAGAAGCTTGTAGAGATCCCCATCCCAGCAGGAGTGATGCTCACAGCTCTTTCTAATGCCAAGCTGCGCTAATGCGCGTGTTGGCGAGGAGGAGAAATGGGAATCATCTACATTGCCCATCCGTTAGGTGAATATGACGGCTCTTCTACGTCGTTTGTTCAAGTATGTGCGAACAACCCAAAATGGAATGCTGAGTGGAAATTTAGCATTCATCAGTACGATAAAAATTTCGCTCTAATTGCCAAGGACTTTTGTTCATTAGTTCTGCAATCTCCTGGTCCAATTGTAATGATTCGACCAGTGCAAGCAAAAACTCTTGAAGAAGTTCGCATTCGCGTAGCAACTCGGCTACCAATCATGGCAGTTGAAATAGCCTCTGCTGCGGATTTAGAAGAATTTATTGATGTAGCCATTGCACAATTTAGCAATGGAGAGCCCCTTATAGCTTTAGATATTGTTGTAGCTTTTTTGCTAGTCAGAAAGCTTGACCAAGAGCATATGTGGTCAGGTAACTCAAAAGGTTATATGTGGGCGAGCGACATTCCCAAGGGGAGAGGAGTAGACATCAAATATGAATCCCGAGTTCCAAACGTTTTGAACATATTGCTTTCCCATAATTTAATATTTTTTAAAATTAGTAATTCAAAGAAAAAATATGCGCTTAATCCAGAAAAGCGCGTGGAAATTTACGAGATTTTAAAATCTAGAATATTTCCTCCAGAAATCGAGGGACCTTTATCGCGGTATCCGGATCAAGTAAGCGTTCGCGCACTGGATGTGCTGGATATTTATAATCCAACCTAGATTATTGGTGACTTCACACTCTGAAAGCCTTACTACCTCGGAATCCCACAGGCCAGGTACGTCATTGTTTAAGGGTTATCTCAACTACTGGGTACCTCTCATAACCACCGAATTTCGCGAGGTTGGTAGCGCAAAGCCTGATTCAGAGGCGTAAATTGCCAACTGGAGTGCAGTTTCGGACGATTTGAGGCCTTTTAGTCCTTAAATCCCGCGCTTATGCAGCCTGCAGACGCGCCTGTATCTTTGAGGGCTTCGATTTGAAGAAGGGATCAATCCCGTTTTCAAGGAATGAAGCCAGGCGCTTGAGGTTGTAGCAGGCCGCCATCAGCGTCATGACCGTGCTGGCTCCGACCTGTCCGATCGTGCGCACGAACTTGCCGCCCATGTGGCGAATGCCTGCAAACACGTGTTCTACCTTCGCCCGGGTTTTCGCAATTCGATGGTTGCGCCGCTTTTGGCAATCACTCAAGGGCTTGCCTGCCCCGGCTTTGCGTTGCATGCCGTCGTTGAAGCCCAGTGCAGCCAGCATTTCACGGCGCTGTGCACTGGTGTAAGCCTTGTCGGCATTCACGTCTTTGCCGGTGTTTCGCAGATCCAGTACCTCATCGAAGTGATGCCCGTCGTGCTCACTGGCCGTGCCCGTAGCAACGCCCCGGATGAAGCCGTGTTTGTGATCAACGCTCACGCTGAGCTTGTAGCCAAAGTAGCTTTTGTCATGTTTCCTCGTGTGGGTCGCATCGGTGTCTTTTTGTCGGGCCTTGGCCTCACTCCAGTCGGGCTTTTGACCGTTGCCGAGCTGATCACGCTCCTTGTTGCTCATGCGCTGACGTGGCGCTGGCACCAGCGTTGCATCGATGGACTGACCACCCCGGGCAATATAGCCGTGGCGATGCAATTGTTCGTCCACACCTTGCAGCAAGGCCGTTGCACCATCGACGCCCAGGCGCTCACCAAAGCGCCAGATGGTGTTGCGGTCGGGAACGTTCATTGACTGCTGCAGCAAGCAAAACCGCTGGTAGCTCATGCGGTCAAGCAACTGGTATTCCATCTGCTCATCCGAGAGGTTGTAGAGGCGCTTCAAGACCATCACGCGCACCATGACCTCGGCGGGATAGGCGGGGCGGCCACCCTTGCGAGCATTGCTGCGTTCGATGATTCCATCGACCAACCGGGCAAGAGCAGTGAAGTCGATGTGCTGTGCAATGACTTGTAGTGGATCACCCATTTCATCGATCTTGCGTTTGCGAGAGGTTTCGGCAAACAGGTCAAACTTCAAAGCGCTGCGTGGGGTGATCATGCTCAGAATTTACCGCAGGCAACTGACGGATTCAACTCCGAGGGAGGTTTTGAGAGGTTCCCTAGTGTGCACACGGCGTGCAGCCACAAAAAACGCCCACAAAAAGGGAATCCTCTTCCTCGCGATCATGCGCAGCAGCCACCTGAGGTTGTAGCCCGCCGCACACAGCACCGCATGCACGCTGTCGCCCAACTCGCCCTTGAGAGGGCAGCGGTTCATGCGGTGATCGGCTGGATGGCTTGGTGGGGCTTGAGTTGTGTTGCCGCTCTTGTGCGCTGAGCCGTTTGCTCTTGCCCCGGTGCACGATGCGCACATCATGCATAGAGCTTGGGCTGCCCTCAAGGGGTTTGCGCTGGCGGCTTTGGGTGACCATGTGTCAAATGCACGCCCTTCTTTGGGAACCCGTGTCGTCGACGATCCACCAGCCACCCGCGATCAAGGCTTGGCGCAGGCCCCGTCCAGACCCACCATGCCGGAGAGCTTCTGCATGCTCGAGCGGTCGTTCATGCACTTTTGATAACGTGCCTCGTCGGCCTGCTGGCGCGCGAGCCGGGTGGCTTCCTCGCGCCTGGCCTGCAATTCGGCGACGCGCTTGCGGATTTCCGGCATCGCGGCGACGGCGGCTTTTTCCCCTTCGACGATGGCGCTCGCGCGCTGGCTGAAATCCGCCGGGCCGATGTCGAGCACCTTGGGACGGATGGTCACGTCGGCACGCGCCAGTTCCGCCTGTCCGAGCTTCTGCCCCATGATTGCAATCGACTGGCCCAGCGCACCCAGCATATTGCCGGGATTCGTGCCGCGCGCCTTGTTCGAGATGTCCACCGCAATCACGATGTCCGCGCCCAACTGGCGCGCCGCATCCACCGGCACGGGACTGGTGATGCCGCCATCGACATAGTGAAACTTGCCGATAGCCACCGGCTGGAACACGCCGGGCACGCTGCTCGACGCGCGCACCGCCTGGCCGGTATTGCCGACATTGAAGACCGTGCGCTCGCCGTCTTCAAGGCGCGTTGCGACCGCAACAAAGGGCTTGCCGAGTTTGTCGAGAGGCTTGTTGCGGACCTGCTCGTTCACATAGTCTTCGAGCTTCTGCCCGAGCACCAGACCGCCCGTGGACAGTTGCAGGTCGCGAATCTTCGCCTCGTCGAGCGCCACCGCCTTCTCCTGCAACTCGAAGGAGTTCATGCCGCTCGCGTACATCGCGCCCACCACGCTGCCCGCGCTGGTGCCCGAGACCACGGCGGGCGTGAAGCCGTTGGCCTCGAGCATCTTGATCACGCCGATGTGCGCAAATCCCTTGGCCGCGCCGCCACCGAGCGCAAGACCGATCCTGATCGCTGGCGGTGAAGCAGGCGAAGACGCAGAGGCCGCCGCATTCGTGGGGTTGCCGAAGGCGCAGTGCCTGAGCCCGGATTGCTGCCGCACGCGGCGAGACCGAGCAGACCCAGGGCTGCTGCCAAAAAACGAATTGTGCTGACTTTCCTGTGCATACCCGGTCGCCGACGCTGAGGTTGATTTGAGCGGCAGGCAGTATATCGACACCCGCACCGCCGACCCCGCGACATGGCCGTGCGTGGCCATGTTGTTTGTCTGCATTCGCCACGGCGTTTTGCGGATTCTTATTGTTTGGCTATTGACGAGTCGCATTCAATTTAAATAGTCTTGCTACCCGGGTGGCAGGGTTTGCAGCGTCTGCACGCGCCTCTTGTCGCCGCCTGAGAAGAAAAAACACGCTTTCCACGAGATCACTCCATGCACGCCACGCAACTCTTCGAACTGATGATCGTCACTCTGCCGGTGATCATCGCGCTGCACTTCTTTGCGAATCGACTCGGCCTGCCGCCCGCGGTGGCCTTGCTCGTCGGGGGCGTGTTGATGGCCTTCGTGCCGGGTCTGCCTGCGTTTTCCCCCGATCCCGAGTTGATGCTGGTGGTCTTTCTGCCGCCATTGCTCATCGACGGTGCGTGGAGCATTTCGGGGCGGTATCTGAGGCGCCACATGATCGGCATTGCCTCGCTGGCGATTGGCGCGGTGGTCTTCACCACGCTCGCGGTGGCATGGATTGCGCACCTGCTGTTTCCGTCCTTGCCGTGGGCCGCGTGCGCCGTGCTCGGCGCTATCGTCTCGCCGCCCGATGCGGTGTCTGCGCGCGCCGTGCTCGAGCGTGTGACGCTGCCGCGGCGGCTCACGATGCTGCTTGAAGGCGAGAGCCTGTTCAACGATGCCAGCGGTCTGGTGCTGTTCCGCTTTGCAATTGCCGCGAGCGCGACCGGAGCCTTCAGTACCGTGGATGCCGTGCAAACCTTCGCCATGCTGGCCATCGGCGGGGCGGCGATTGGCTGTCTCGTGGGCTTTGTCTGGGTGTTCATCGCGCGCCGCTTGCGCGATGAATATCTGATCATCGTCTCCACGCTGCTGGTGCCATGGGCGGCCTACCTGCTGGGCGAGCACTTCGGCTTCTCAGGCGTGATCGCCACCGTGGTTGCCGGGTTGATCTGCGGCTCCTACCAGAACAAGATCTTCAATGCCGCAACGCGCATGCGCGGCAACTCGTTCTGGACCGTCGCGATCTTTCTGCTCGAAGCGGCGGTGTTCATCCTGATCGGGTTGTCGCTGCGCGGTGTGGTGGAGCGCGTCGGAGGCTTTGGCGTCGTCATCGAGCAGATGGGCGGGCCAGTGCTGATCATTCTGGTCACGCTGCTGCTCGCGCGGTATGTGTGGATCTTCCTGTCCGATCTGGTGATCGTGCTGCTGCGGCGACTGGGGCTGAAACGATACGCTCCGCTCGGTGTGCGCGGTGGCGTCGTTCTGGGTTGGGCCGGGGTGCGCGGCGTGGTGACGCTGGCGCTCGCATTGAGCCTGCCGCAGGAATTTCCGGGGCGCGACTTCATTCTGGTGGCGGCCTTCGCCGTGATTCTGGGAACCGTGCTGATCCAGGGAACGACGCTTGGTACATTGATCCGCTGGATGGGCATCCGGCCACCCGAGTCCGACCGCACGCGGCTCAGCTTGAGCGAGGCCGAGGCCATCCTGATGCAGACCCAGCTTGCGTACGTGCAGAGCGTGGCATATGACCGCGACGGCCAGCTCGTGCATCCGATGCTCCTTGAGCAGTACACGAAGAAGGCCGCGGCGTACGAACGTTTTGTGGGTCAGGAAGACACGATGCAGCCCCGCGTGGAGGCGCATTTCGACGTCGTGCTGCAGGCGATTGCCGCATCACGCACCGAGCTGATTCGCCTGCACCGCGTCGGCGACATCGACGAACATACGCTCGGCGCCCTGCAGAAAAACCTCGATCTCGAAGAACTCAACGCCATTGCGGTGCGCGCTTGAGTGGCACGGCGCGCAGCCTCACTGGCTGCGTTGCCTGTCCTCGGCGGCCTTGCGGATCCCGCTCAGCGTGCCCGCAGGCGTGATCGCCTCGGGATCGATGAAGCAGTGGAGAATGCTCGGCAAGCCGCTCGCGCGCGCGCGCTCCAGCGCGGGGCCGAACTCCTCGGTCGTGCGCACGCTCTCGCCATGGCCGCCGAACGCCTTGGCGTAAGCGGAAAAATCGGGATTCTTCAACTGCGTGCCGCTGACGCGCCCGGGATATTCGCGCTCCTGATGCATGCGGATCGTGCCGTACATGGCGTTGTCGAGCAGCACGACGATGATCGGCAACTGGTACTGGATCGCGGTGGCGAATTCCTGGCCGTGCATGAGAAAGTCACCATCGCCCGAGAACACCACGACCTCACGCTGCGGCCACAGGCGCTTGGCACCGACACCTGCTGGCGGGCCGTAGCCCATCGAGCCGCTGGTGGGCGCGAGCTGGCTTGCAAACGTCGTGAACGGCCAGAAGCGGTGCACCCAGGTGGCGAAATTGCCCGCGCCGTTGCAGAAAATGGTGTCGGCCGGCAGCACCTCGCGCAGGTGGCCCATGATCTGGCCCATTTGCAGATTGCCGGGAATGCTGATCTTGCCAGGATCGCTCCACGCGAGGTACTCAGCGTGGGCATCGGCCGTGTGCTGTGCCCATTGGGGCGCGTTCGCTGGCTTCGCGAGCGCTGCCAGCGCTGCGGTCATCGGCTGCGGCGTGGCGTTGATGGCCTGCGCCGCATGGTAGAGGCGGCCCAGTTCGTTGGCATCGGCATGGATGTGGACCATGTCCTGCTGCGGCTCGGGAATCTGGAACAGCTCGTAGCTTTGCGAGGCAATCTCGGAGAGCCTGCCGCCCAGCACGATGACCAGATCGCTCGCGCGAATGCGAGCCAGCAGCCTGGGATTGACGCCGAGGCCCAGATCGCCGCCATAGCTTGCGTGGTTCGCGGGGAACAGCATCTGCCTGCGGAACGAACAATACACGGGCAGTTTCCAGCCGTCCGCAAACGCCACCAGATCATCGACCGCCTGCTGGTTCCAGCGCGTGCCACCGACGATCACAACAGGGCGCTCGGCCTTTTCGAGGCGCGACCTGAGCCCGGCCACGGCATCCGCGCCCGGCGCGATCTCGGTGACGGAATAGGGCCGCGCGTCGGGCACGGTCACCAGGTCGGTCAGCATGTCTTCGGGCAGCGCGATGACGACCGGGCCGGGGCGTCCGGCGGTGGCGACGTGAAACGCGCGCGAGACCAGTTCGGGAATGCGCGCGGCGTCGTCGATCTGCACGGTCCATTTGGTCATGCTGCCGAAGACCGCGCCGTAGTCGAGTTCCTGAAACGCCTCGCGATCCATCATGCCGCGTGCGACCTGGCCGACGAAGACGAGGAGCGGTGTCGAATCCTGATGCGCGATGTGAATGCCTGCCGAGGCATTCGTTGCGCCCGGGCCGCGCGTGACGAAGCAGATGCCCGGCTGGCCGGTGAGCTTGCCCTGCGCCTCGGCCATCATCGCCGCGCCGCCTTCCTGGCGGCAGATGGTCACGTCGACGTGGGCGTCGTGCATGGCATCGAGCGCGGCCAGGTAGCTTTCACCGGGCACGCAGAACAGTTGCTTCACGCCATGCAGTACAAGCTGATCGACGAGCACCTGTCCGCCGGTGCGGGCGCTGGGCTGTGGGGGCGACGGGGTGCGGTTTGTCTCCATGGCGTTTTCTCTGGTTGCTTGTGGATGGGGATGTGGCTACGAATGGCCGCGTACCGATCATGCCTGATGCTGCGACTGCGCGCGCTCGCAGGCTGCCACGGCATCCTGTCGCCAGAATTCGGTGGCCGCGTAGAAGCCCTCCCACACGCAGCCGTTGCAGCCGCGCCCGCAGCAGGTATCGGGCTCGGGCGGGGTGGGGCGCAGCGTCACGTTCAGGCGGCTGGCGTGCAACTGCAACGCGGTAAACAGCGCGCGAGCCTGCGCCAGTTCGCCCGTGACGCGCATGCTGGCGAAGGGAATCACTTGTTGCGGCGCGAGGACTTGCGTTGGCGCGCGTTCTGTTCGAGATAGTTCGCGGTTTCCGCATCGAGCACGCGGCGCTTGTTGCGGCGCACGGCGTACTGCACAAGGAAGGCAATTCCCAGCACCAGCGCAAACCAGCCGACAATATAGGCTTGGCGCATCAGATCCTGCACGCCCGGCGAGCGGGACACATAGGGCGCCAGAAGAATGATCGCGCCGATGAGCGCACAGATGACGCCTTTGAAAAGCACGTCGTTGTCGAGCTTGCGCGACGGGGTAGTGGGGCGGTCATGGTGATCGGTCGGAGGGGTTGGTTGCACGCGTGCGCTCAACCGGAGGAACAAAGCCCGATTATCCTTGCCCTTCAAATCAGTTTCTATTCGTGAAAGTACAGTTCCATGGCCATTCAGTGGTTTCCCGGTCATATGCACCTGACGCGCAAGACCATCGAGGAGCGCATCAAGGACATCGATGTCGTGATCGAGTTGCTCGATGCGCGCCTTCCGGGCTCCAGCGCCAACCCCTTGCTGGCCGAACTCACCGGCCACAAGCCCACGCTCAAGGTCATCAACAAACAGGATCTGGCCGACCCTGAACGCACGCCGCTCTGGCTCGACTGGTACAACGCCAAGCTCGAGACCCACGCCATCGCGCTCGATGCGTCGGACGCGGCGCCCGCGCGCAAGCTGATCGACGGCTGCCGCAAGCTCGCGCCGACGCGCGTGGGCCTTTCGCGCCCGATGCGCGTGCTGATCTGCGGGATTCCCAATGTGGGCAAATCCACGTTGATCAATACGCTGTCGGCCAAACGCCAGGCCAAGACTGGCGACGAGGCCGGCGTCACCAAACAGGAACAGCGCATCGTGCTGGCCGACGACTTCTATCTGTGGGACACGCCCGGCATGCTGTGGCCGCGCATCATCGTCGATCAGAGCGGGGATCGGCTCGCAGCCTCGGGCGCGGTGGGCCGCAATGCCTACGACGAGGAAGCCGTGGTGCTCGACCTGCTTGCCTATCTCAAGCACCGCTATGCCGCGCAACTGGACGAGCGCTACAAGCTCGGCCTCACGCCGCAGGAAGTGAGCGAGCTGCACGACGACGAATTGCTCGAGAAGATCGCGCGCAAGCGTGGCGCGGTGATGTCGGGCGGCAAGCTCAACATGCAGAAGGCATCGGAGATCGTGCTCACCGATTTTCGCGGCGGCATCCTCGGGCGCATTTCGCTGGAAACGCCCGCAGAGTTCGAAACCTGGCTCGCCGAGGCGGCGGTGAAGGAAGAGGCCCGCGCCCTCAAGAAGGCCGAGTGGGACAAGCGCAAGGTACGCAAGGACGCGGGTCGTCAGCGCAGGCGCGAGCAGGAGTGAGTGTTTTCGCGCGCGTGACTGGAGCGCGCAGCGCGACCATGGTCACTTGTCGTCCTCATCCCTTGCATTGCCTTGCATGACGACGATCTTGCCCTCGCGCACGTAACGATCGTATTCATCGCGAGGGATGGCGGCGAGGCCTGCGGTCCTGGCGTCGTCCATCCAGCTCAGCGTGACGCTGTCGGGCGCGAAATCCAGCTCCACGGGGCCTTGCGGGATGGTCATCGGAACGCCTTCTCCCTCGCGGTAGGTGACGAGACCTTGAATGGTTGCGAAAGCTGACATGTGTGTCTCCTGGGCTTGGGCCATGAGGCACCGGTGCAATCCGGGCTTGGGTGAGGACGCGACGCGCTGGCATGCGAGCGCTGAGAGACTTCATTAGAAGGGTGGTGCGCGTCGATTTCGTGTCAGACCACGCCGCGTCTCTGCGGCCTCAAGTCCGTTGGGAATTCAGCCTGTGTTTGTGCCATTCCACGGCATGGAAAGCACGCGTTCGTTCCAGTCGCGCAGATCGGCATTGACGGGAGCGCGCGTTGCGTCCGGCTTCAGCGAAAGCCCGCTGTGCAGATCGATGCGCTCGCCGCTCACCGGATGCGGCACCGAGAGCCTCCACGCGTGCAGCCATAGCCGCTGTAGCCCGATGCGTTCGGCCCACCAGCGATTGAGCGGCCCCTTGCCGTGCGTGGCATCGCCGATGATGGGGTGGGCGATGTGCTTCAAGTGACGGCGAATCTGGTGCCTGCGCCCAGTCAGCGGCTCGGCGTGAACCAGCGATGCGCGCGTGCGCTCGAAACGTGGGTCGCTCGACACTGGTAGCTCGAGCCGCGCGACACAGGTGAGCCGGGTCTGGGCGTCCTGCACCGCGGCATCGGGCGGGGCATCGTCGGGACGCAGGGCGTGATTCACAAGTACGCTCAACGGTGCACATCCGCGCACCATCGCAAGATATTCCTTGCGCACCTGATGCGTGAGAAACGACTGCGCGAGCGCCCGCGCCGCGTCCGCATGCAGTGCCATGACGAGCACGCCGCAGGTGCCCTTGTCGAGTCGGTGAACGGGGTAGACGTGCTGGCCCAGTTGATTGCGCAGCGCCTGCAGAACGAAGCGTGTCTCTCCCGCATCGAGTCCCGTGCGGTGCACCAGCCAGCCTGCGGGTTTGTAGACTGCCACCATATGGTCATCGCGCCAGATCAGATCAAGCGGTGGGAGCGGGGCGCGTGCGGTTTCGGGAAACACGGTATCGGTTTGCAAAAAGTGAGCAATCCGCAAGCATAGCCGTTGATTCGCATGACAATGGCGCGCATGAATACCAACGTCCAAACGACCTCGACCCTCCTGCCTCTTTCCCTTTTTGTGCGGGCCGAGCGCGATGATCCATCACCGCTCATCCTGTATCACGGACGTTGTGCCGACGGCTTTTCAGCCGCGTGGGCGGCATGGCAGTTTTATGACGGCGAGGTCGAATGCGTGGGGCTCACCCACGGACAGGTGAAGACGCTCGACGATCTGCCGCCGCTGGATGGCCGCGCGGTCTACATTCTCGATTTTTCGTTTCCGGCCGCGATTCTTTCGCAGATGGAAGAACGCGTATCCAAACTCGTGATGCTCGATCATCACATCAGCGCGCAGCGCGAGTTGGGCAACTACCAGTGCCGCTGCGGTGTCGTGCATTTCGACATGAACAAGTCGGGTGCGCGACTGGCCTGGGAATTCTTTCACGGCGATGCGCCCGTGCCCGACCTGATCCGCTTTGTCGAGGACCGCGATTTGTGGCGCTGGCAATATCCCGAGACGCGCGGTTTTGTCTCCGCGCTCGACATGGAGCCCTTCGAACTCGCGCGCTGGCAGGAGATTGCCGACTTCACGCATGAACAGCTTGCCGCCTTCATCGCGCGGGGCAATGGCATGGACGAGAAATTCCACAACCTAGCCACCGACATCGCACGCGACGCGCAGCCGGTGAACTTCAACGGCGAGCAGGGCGTGATGGTGAATGCGCCCGGTGCATTTCATAGCCTGGTGGGCGACCTGCTGTCGCGCGAGAGCGGCACGTTTGCGCTGATGTGGCAGGTCGGCTCCGAAGGGCAGATCAAGGCCGGCCTGCGTTCGCAGCGCGGTTATGACTGCTCGGTGCTGGCGGTCAGCATGGGCGGCGGCGGGCATGCGCAGGCATGTGGCTTTCGCATGTCGGCGCAGCGGCTTCCGGAACTGCTGAGCGGCACCTTCAAGGCCTGATCGGACCTTGCGGGAAACACGCATCTTGCGCTCGTGTCAACCATTTGACACGTAGGACTGTTGATCTGTTCAAACCCCTTGCAAGGTGCTACAACGAAGCTATTCGGTAACGCATGTCGTCTCGCAACTTTTGCGGCACTGTTCGACCCCGGGTGCCGTGTTGGAGGTCGTATGGATGTGATCAGCAATTCCGCCGCTCGCTATGCCCGCTTGCGCGAAGAGGAAATGTCGATAGACGAGTACCTCGCACTGTGCCAGCGTGACCCCATGGTGTATGAAAGTGCGGCACGGCGCATGCTCGCTGCCATCGGCGAGCCGGAAATGGTGGACACGCGCAGCGATCCTCAGCTCTCGCGCCTGTTTGCCAACAAGGTGATTCGCCGCTACCCCGCCTTCTCCGAGTTTTACGGCATGGAAGACGCCATCGAGCAGGTGGTGAGCTTTTTCCGGCATGCCGCGCAGGGGCTTGAGGAACGCAAACAGATCCTGTACCTGCTTGGCCCCGTGGGCGGCGGCAAGAGCTCGATTGCCGAACGGCTCAAATACCTGATGCAGCAGGTGCCGTTCTACGCACTCAAGGATTCGCCGGTGAACGAGTCACCGCTCGGCCTGTTCGATCCAATCGAGGATGGCCCGCTGCTGGAGGAGCAGTTCGGCATTCCACGGCGCAGCCTCAAGCGCGTGCTCTCGCCCTGGGCGGTCAAGCGCCTTGAGGAGCTGGGCGGCGACATCCGGCAGTTCCGCGTGGTCAAGCGCTATCCCAGCATCCTCAAGCAGATCGGCATTGCCAAGACCGAGCCCGGCGACGAGAACAATCAGGACATCTCCAGCCTCGTCGGCAAGGTCGACATCCGCAAGCTCGAGAGCTTTGCGCAGGACGATACCGATGCCTACAGCTACTCGGGTGGCCTGTGCCTGGCGAATCAGGGACTGCTCGAATTCGTGGAGATGTTCAAGGCACCGATCAAGGTGCTGCATCCACTGCTCACCGCCACGCAGGAGGGCAACTACAAGGGCACGGAAGGCTTCGGCGCGATTCCGTTCGAGGGGCTGGTGCTCGCGCACAGCAACGAGAGCGAGTGGAAGGCGTTTCGCAACAACCGCAACAACGAGGCGTTTCTGGATCGCATCTACATCGTCAAGGTGCCGTATTGCCTGCGCGTGTCGGAGGAGGTGCGGATCTACGAAAAGCTGATCCGTGAATCCTCGCTGGCCCATGCCGTGTGCGCGCCCGGCACGCTCAAGATGATGGCGCAGTTCTCGGTGCTCACGCGGCTGAAGGAGCCCGAGAATTCCAGCATCTTCAGCAAGATGCAGGTCTACGACGGCGAGAGCCTCAAGGACACCGATCCGCGCGCCAAGAACTACCAGGAATACCGCGACTACGCGGGTGTCGACGAGGGCATGTCGGGCATTTCCACGCGCTTTGCCTTCAAGATTCTGTCGAAGGTGTTCAATTACGACAGCACCGAGGTGGCGGCCAATCCCGTGCATCTGATGTATGTGCTCGAGCAGCAGATCGAGCGCGAGCAGTTTGCTGGCGAGCTTGAGAGCAAGTACACCAGCTACATCAAGGAGTACCTGTCGCCGCGCTATGCCGAGTTCATCGGCAAGGAGATACAGACCGCGTATCTGGAGAGCTACAGCGAGTACGGGCAGAACATCTTCGACCGCTACGTGACCTACGCCGACTACTGGATTCAGGACAGCGAATATCGCGACACCGACACCGGCGAGGTGTTCGACCGCAACGCGCTCAATGCCGAACTCGAAAAGGTCGAGAAGCCCGCAGGCATCGCCAATTCCAAGGACTTTCGCAACGAGATCGTCAACTTCGTCCTGCGTGCGCGGGCCAACAACCATGGCAAGAACCCGAGCTGGACCAGCTACGAGAAGCTGCGCCTCGTGATCGAGAAAAAGATGTTCTCGAACACCGAAGAGTTGCTGCCGGTGATCAGCTTCAATGCCAAGGCGAGTGCCGAGGACGCCCGCAAGCACGAGGATTTCGTCACGCGCATGGAATCCAAGGGCTACACGCCCAAGCAGGTCAGGCTGCTCTGCGAATGGTATCTGCGGGTGCGCAAGAGCAGTTGAGACCGGGCGCATTGTTGAGGCTGGACGCGCGCTATGGTGCCGGGCCAGTCACGCATGGGAGCTTAGATGGCATTGCAAATCATCGACCGTCGGCTCGCGGGCAAGAACAAGTCCGTGGGCAACCGCGAGCGCTTCGTTCGCCGCTACAAGGAGCAGATTGCCGAGGCCGTGCGTCGCGCCGTGGGCCAGCGCGACATTCGCCACATCGAGCAGGCGGAGACCATCACGATTCCGAAGAAGGACATCCGCGAGCCCTCGTTTCGTCACGGACAGGGCGGCGTGCGCGACAGCGTGCATCCCGGCAATACCGAACATGTGCGCGGCGACCGCATCGCGAGGCCGCAGGGTGGCGGTGGCGCCGGTGGATCGCAGGCGAGTGACAGCGGCGAAGGCGAGGACGACTTCACCTTCACGCTCACCAAGGAAGAGTTCATGGAGCTGTTCTTTGAAGACCTTGCGCTGCCGCGCCTGCTTCGCACGCAGATCGCCAATACGCAGCAATACAAGTCGCGCCGCGCGGGCTACAGCCATGACGGCACGCCGCACAATCTCGCGGTGGTGCGCACCATGCGCGGCGCGCTCGGCAGGCGCATCGCGCTCACCAAGGCACCGCATCGCGAATTGGCCGCTCTCGAAGCGGGGCTTGAAGCGCTGCTTGCCGACGGCGATGGCGCGGGCGAGGCCATCGCCGAGCTGGAAGGCCGTATCGGCGCGCTCAGGAATCGCATCGGCAAGGTGGCGTTTCTCGATCCGCTCGACCTGCGTTTTCGCAACCGCACCCGGGTTCCTGCGCCCAGCACCCAGGCGGTGATGTTCTGCGTGATGGATGTTTCGGGCTCGATGGACGAGGAGCGCAAGGATCTGGCCAAGCGCTTCTTCATCCTGCTCTATCTGTTCCTCACTCGGCACTACGAGAAGATCGACATCGTGTTCATCCGTCACCACACGCAGGCGGCCGAGGTTGGCGAGGACGAGTTCTTTCATTCGCAGGAAAGCGGTGGCACGGTGGTGAGCAGCGCGCTCGTGCTGCTCGAGCAGATCGTCAGCGCGCGCTATCCGGTCGCGGACTGGAACGTCTACGTGGCGCAGGCGAGCGATGGCGACAACTACGGCAGCGATGGCGCGGTCTGCCGCAACCTGCTGGCCGACAAGATATTGCCGCTGGTGCGCTATTTCGCCTACGTACAGGTGGTCGAGCACGAGCAGAACCTGTGGGACGAGTACAGCCAGCTTGCGGCCCGCTTTTCGCACTTCGCGATGCGCAAGGTGAGCGGGGCGGGCGACATCTATCCGGTGTTTCGCGATCTGTTCAGGAAAGAGGGGGCCGGCGCATGAACCTCTCTCAATACCCGGTGCTCGCGCGCCGCGACGGTGCGGGCCAGCGCAGGCCGCCGTTTGCGGTGGAGCGCGGCCTGCGCAACGCGCCGCCGCATGATCTCCGGCCAGCGGGCCGACGCCCCGAAGGCCCGCTGCCCGATCCCACCGACTGGACGTTCGAGCTGATCGAGCGCTATCACGCGGCCATTGCCGCGACGGCCGAACGCTTCGGGCTCGACACCTATCCCAACCAGCTTGAGGTGATTTCCGCCGAGCAGATGATGGATGCCTATTCGAGCGTCGGCATGCCGGTGGGATACCGGCACTGGAGCTATGGCAAGGAGTATCTGGCCACCGAGCGGCGTTACCGGCGCGGTCACATGGGTCTGGCCTACGAGATCGTGATCAACTCGAACCCCTGCATCAGCTATCTGATGGAGGAGAACACCACCGCGATGCAGGCGCTGGTGATTGCCCACGCGGCCTACGGGCACAACAGCTTCTTCAAGAACAACTATTTGTTCGGCATGTGGACCGATGCGGGCAGCATCATCGACTATCTGGTCTACGCGCGTGACTTCATTGCGCAGTGCGAGGAGCGGCACGGACTTGCCACCGTGGAGCAGTGGCTCGACTCATGCCATGCCTTGTCCAGCCTCGGTGTGGATCGTTACCAGCGGCCCTCCAAGAAAAGCCTGGCGCGCGAACGGGCCGAGCGCGAGCAGCGCGAAGCCTATGCGCAGCAGCAGGTCAACGAGCTGTGGCGCACGCTGCCCGCGCGCCCCGACAAGGACAGCGCCGCGCAGCCCACGGAACGTTTTCCGCGCGAGCCCGAGGAAAACCTGCTGTACTTCATCGAGAAGAATGCGCCGCTGCTCGAACCATGGCAGCGCGAGATCGTGCGCATCGTGCGCAAGATCGCGCAGTATTTCTATCCGCAGCGCCAGACCCAGGTGATGAACGAGGGCTGGGCCACGTTCTGGCACTACACGCTGCTCAACACGCTGTATGACGAGGGCTGGCTCACCGATGGGGTGATGATCGAGTGGCTGTCCTCGCACACCAACGTGATCTACCAGCCGCCCGCAGGACACCGCGCCTACAGCGGCATCAATCCTTACGCTCTGGGCTTTGCGATGTATCGCGACATCCAGCGCATCTGCCGCGAACCCAGCGACGAGGATCGGCGCTGGTTTCCCGATATGGCGGGCACGCCGTGGCTACCCGCGCTGCACCACGCGATGCAGAACTTCAAGGACGAGAGCTTTGTCGGCCAGTTCCTGAGCCCACGCCTGATGCGCGAGATGCGCCTGTTCTCGATCCACGATGATGCCGGGGACAGCGAACTGCTGGTCAGCGCGATTCACGACGAAGACGGCTACCGCACGCTGCGCCAGACGCTGTCACAGCAATACGATCTCGGTGTGCGCGAGCCCAATATCCAGGTCTGGAACGTGAACCTGCGCGGTGATCGCTGCCTCACCCTGCGGCACACGCAGTATCGTGGCCATCCGCTTGCCGACGATGCGCTCGAGGTGCTCAGGCATGCGGCGCGGCTGTGGGGCTTTGGCGTGCAGCTTGAAAGCGTGGGCGGCGATGGCGAGCTGCCGGTGCTGCTGCATTCGGTCTCCGGGCCACCGGCGTGACGGAGCGGCTTTGCAGCAGGCCGTTCATTGATCGCCGGGGAGCGCCGCTTCCTCGAATTTGTCCACATCGCGCAGCGTCGGAAAAATGCGTGACCACAGGCCCACCACGGCCAGCGTGCAGACACCGCCGAGCACGGCGGCGGGCACGGCGCTCAACCACGCGGCGCTGGTGCCTGCGCGGAATTCGCCGAGTTCGTTCGAAGATCCGATGAACAGCATGTTCACCGCGTTGACGCGACCGCGCATGTGGTCGGGTGTCGAGAACTGCACGAGTGCGCCGCGAATGTAGACGCTGACCATGTCGGCCGAGCCTGCAATCATCAACGCGATGAACGAGACGATGTAGACCGTGGACAGCGCGAACACTAGATTGGCCACGCCGAAGATCGCCACGGCGATGAACATCGTGCGGCCCACGCGGCTGTTGAACGGCCGCATGCTGAGGTAGAGACCGGCGCTCACCTCGCCGATGGCCATGGCGCTGCGCAGCGCTCCCAGTCCTTGCGGGCCGACGTGCAGCACCTCGTGGGCATAGATCGGCAGCAGCGCGACCACGCCGCCGAGCAGCACGGCAAACAGATCGAGCGAGATCGTGCCGAGGATGATGGGCCGCGAGCGGATGAACCGGATGCCAGCGCCAAAGCGCTCGCTCATCGTGCCCTGCGTGGGAGCCGGCGGCCCGGCGTACTTCACCGGCACCAGCCAGATGAGCAGGGCGCTGCCCAGCAGCAGGCACGCGAAGCAGATCGCATAGGTCAGCTCGCCGCCACCAAGTGCATAGAGCACGCCGCCCAGAAACGGGCCGCCAATCGCAGCGCCACGCATGATCATGCTGTTGGCGGCGATCGCCTGGGCAAGCTGCTCACGCGCGACGATCTGCGGCAACAGGCTTTGCAGCGCCGGGCCGGAAAACGCCCTCGTGCAGCCGAACAGCACGAGCACCGCGTAGATGCCGTTCACGCCCGCAGCGCCATGGCCGGACAGCCACCACAGCAGCGCGCTACAGATCGCGCCGACGCCCCAGGCGGCGGCGAGAATCGGCTTGCGCGCAAAACGGTCGATCAGATCGCCCGCAGGCAGCAGCAGCACCAGCATCGGCAGAAATTGCGCGAGACCGACATAGGCGAGCGCCATCGGCGAACGCGTGAGATCGTAGACCTGCCATGCAACGACGACGGCCTGAACCTGCGTGGCGAACACGGCCAGCAGCCGCGCGGCAATGAACGCGAGAAACGCGGAATGGGCGTAAATGCTTTTTTGCGGCGCTGGGGTTGGTGGCGAAGAAGGAGCGGGCTGCGGCACGTTGGAATTCTGCTTGGCGAGGCGATGTTGTAGTTGCTTGTGTCTGGCGCAGCGCAGCCGCATGGGGCATGCGTATCGCGTGGGGCTGCCTGCGCGAGCGCATGCTAACAAGTTGCGGGCATTTGTGCTGGCGGCGCTGCGAGTGCAGTGCGCGCCCACATGGTCATCGGGGTGAGCGATGACTCTGGCGGTACGTCCAGGGGGCCTCGGGAAAGGGCGCGGACCACAGGCCGAGATGCCGATTTCTTGCGCTCTCTTCGAGCGCCTGCAACGCACGCCGGTCGGCCTTGTGCCGCGTGTAGACCCACGCGAGCCCGCTCGCCAGTTGCGCCCTCGCGGCATCGTTCGTTTCGCAGCGCACATGGGCGATGAGGCGCTTGTACTGGTCGCGCGCCACCGGTGTGAGCTTTGCGGTCCTGCCAAGACACAGCGACGCGAGGCGCGCTCTGGATTCGCGGCCAAAATCCTGCCCCAGTTCGGGCGCGTCGATGTGAGGGCCTGTTCACACAACCCACGGGGTCGCGCAAGCCAGACAGGGCCGCTCATGCTAGGCGCGTGACGCCGCGCGGGTAGGCACCCGCGCAAGGAATGCAACGCCGCAGGGGCGGCCCTGCCTGGCTTGCCCGAAGGGTTGTGCAGTCTTGGGCGGTCTGCGGCGTTGCAGTCTCTCGCAAGGTACCTACCTTGCTTCGAGCCTGCGCCTTGCATCCCATCCCAAGACTGCACAACGCGATCCCCGTGCGTTGTGTGAACAGGCCCTGACGATCCGCACCCTGACCGGCCATGACACAACGGGCTTCGCATCATCATGACAACGCGCGAGCAGACTGTCGCCGTCGCTCACATGAACGATCAGACAAAAAAGAGCGGCGACGGCATGCGACATGGACAGCAGTGTGCGAAGGATGAATGGATGGACGGAACCGCACACTGTATTCGCAATACCGGCTTGCGAAGCCTGAGTTGGGGCAGATATTGAGCCTAGGGCCTGATCACGCCGCTTGCCTGAAGATGCGCGACCTGTTCGTCCGTGAGGCCCGCCTCGCGCAGCACCGCGAGCGTGCTTTGGCCGATCTCCTGCGGCTTGATGCGGTAGCTTGCGGGCGTGCGGCTGAGCTTGATCGGCGAGGCCACCGAGCGAAAGCCGTCGACCTCGGCAATCATTTCCCGGTGCGCCGTGTGCGGGTGCGCCAGGGCCTCGACCACGTTCTGGATCACTCCGCAGGGCACGCCCACGGCGACGAGCTTTTCGAACAGCGCCTTGGCCTCGAATGCGCTGAATGCCGCCTGAAGATCCTGCTTGAGTGCAAAGCGATTGACGGCGCGGTTGGCGTTGGTGGCGTAGCGCTCATCGCGCGCGAGATGCGCATGCCCCACGGCTTCGCACAGACGCTGGAACTGCCCGTTGTTGCCCACCGCCAGATAGATCGGCTCGGTCGCCGTCGCATAGGTATCGTAGGGCGCGATGTTGGGGTGGCCGTTGCCCGACCGCAGCGGCGGGCGGCCCGTGAACAACGTGTTGATCGAGTGCGGATAGAGCGAGAACAGCGCGCTGTCGTAGAGCGCCGACTCCACGGATTGGCCGAGACCGCTGCGTTCCCTCTCATGCAGCGCCATGAGGATGCCGATCACCGCGTTCAGGCCCGTGGTCACATCGACGATGGGCACGCCCATGCGCGTGGCAACGCCGTCGGGGTCGCCATTGATGCTCATGAGACCGCTGAGCGCCTGCACGGCCGCGTCGTACCCCGGCAACCCCCGAGCGGCCCGGTAGCGCCAAAGCCCGTGACGCGGCAGTGGATAAGGCGCGGAAAGCGTTCGCGCAGCAGCTCGTCGTAGCCCATGCCCCAGCGCTCCAGCGTGCCGACCTTGAAATTTTCGATCAGCACGTCCGCGTTTTCGAGCAGGCGCAGCACCACCTCCCGGCCCTCAGGCGTCGAGACATCGACGCACACGGTCCGCTTGTTGCGGTTGATGCCCGCGAAATACGAGGCCATGCCCGCATCGTTGAATGGTGGCCCCCAAGTGCGCGTCTCGTCGCCGTCGGGGCCTTCCACCTTGATCACATCCGCGCCGTGGTCGCCGAGGATCTGCGCGCACACCGGACCGCCAAGCACGCGCGAGAGGTCCACTACCTTGATTCCGTCGAGGGATGCCATATTGCCGTGTCTCCTGTTCAATGGCGCTCTTTGTTCATGCCGATGGACGGTTCCAGCTTGCGGGCCGTTTTTCCTTCGACGCCGTGATGCCTTCGACGGCTTCGCTGCGCATCTGCGTGGCAAACAGGTGAGACGCTGCATCGAGATAGTGGGCAGCGCCGCGTTGCCCGCGAGCGGTCCGGTGGGCAGGGCGCTGAGCATGCGCTTGGTCGCCGCGCAGGCCCTCGGTGCTGCGGCGATGACAAGGCGCAGCACCTCGTCGGTTTTCGCCGCCAGCGTCTCGGGCGAGTCGGCCAGATAGTCGAGCAGCCCGATGCGATGTGCCTCTGCCGCGTCAATGCGCTCGCCGGTCAGCATCAGTCGGCGTGCCGTCTGCTGCCCGAGTCGCGCGGCGACGAATGGCAGGATCTGTCCGGGCACGAGGCCGATGGACGCTTCGGGAAAACCGAACCTCGCGGCGGGCGATCCCACGGCGATGTCCACCGCACAGACGAGACCCGCGCCCCCGCCCATCGCCGCACCGTGGACGCTCGCGACGGTCACCTTGGGCACGTTGACGAGTTGCGTCAGAAACTCGCCGTAGCCGCGATTGCCGGTGGCGATGGGGTCGCGCCCGTCGGCGCCGACAGGCTCGCTCAGTCGGTCGTGGATATTGCCCAGGTTGCCGCCCGCGCTGAAGGCCGGGCCTTCGGCGGTGAACAGAATCACCCGCACTTCGGGCAAATTCGCGGCCTCATGCAGGGCCTGCGACAGCGCCTGCACCATGCTCCCGCCCAACGGATTGCGTGCCTCGCCGCGATTCAACCGGATCGTGAACACCGGCCCGGTGTGGGTGGTGATCAGCCAGTCTTGTGGGGTTTCGCCAGTCATGCGGATTCTCCGGTTGAGGCGGCTCGGCAGGCCGTCGGGGGACTTGAGGGGCACACTACAATCATTCGAGCCAGGTCACATCACCAGGACAAGGAGACACCGTGCGCCACGTTGGCACAGACCCGATGCAGTACCGCGTTGGCGGAAGGCGAGCGGCATGAGCGTTCGCAATCTGGACATCGGCCAGTTGCGCACCTTTGTCGCGGTGGCCGAGCGCGAGAGCTTCACCAACGCGGCGGAAAAGGTGTTTCGCACCCAGGCGGCGGTGTCGCAGCAGATGCAGAAGCTCGAAGAGATCGTGGGCTGCGCGTTGTTTGAACGCGCGGGGCGGCGCAAGCGGCTCACCACGGAAGGGCTGCGACTGCTCGAATACGCGCGGCGCATGGTGCTGCTGAACGACGAGGCCTACCGCGTGGTCACCACGCGGGAGAGCCACCAGTCGGTGAAGATCGGCGCGTGCGTGGATGCCGTGGACACGCTGCTGCCAAGCTATCTCGAGATCTGCGCCGAGAATTTCCCGAACCTCAGCATCGACGTGAAGGTCGCGCAAAGCCGCTGGCTCGGCAGCGCGCTGCGCAAGGGGGACATCGACCTGATGCTCGATATCGTGCCGCATGCGGATTTCGAGCATCTGCTGCTGCGCACCTCGCCCGTGGCCTGGATTGCGGGTCTGCGTTATCGGCATCAGGCGGGCGGATCGGTGCCGCTGATCCTGATGGATCACGCCTGCCCGTTTCGCAGCAGCATGATCGAGGCACTCGCCGATGCCGGCATGCCCTGGCACTCCGCGTTCCAGACCTCGACGCTGGCCGGGATCCGCGCCGCGCTGCGCGCCGGTCTGGGCATCACCGCGCGCACCGTGGAGATGCTGGCCCCCGATGTGCGCGTGCTCGATCCGCAGGTGCATCTGCCCGCGCTGCCAGCGATGAAGTTTCACCTGTACTGGCGCAGCGGCGCGATCAACGACAGTGCCATGAAGGTGCTGCATCTGGTGGCTCCGCGCTAGGCTTTGGGTTTTCACATCAAGGCTGCTGCATGCCGGCATCGATGATGATCTTGCCCCACAGCCGCGTGTCGCGTTCCTCGAGCATCGTCAGATAGTCGGGTGTGACGGGTGTCGGAACCAGTCCCTTCTTGACGAGGAAATCCTGACCCGCAGCCGACGCGAGCGCCTCGCCGATCCACTGCGACAGCGCGGCGGACACGGGTGCGGGTGTTGACGCCTTGGCGCTCCAGATCGCAATCCAGGAACTCACGTCGAAACCCGGATAGCCAAGCTCGGCCACGGTCGGCACGTCGGGTAGGCTCGGCACGCGCTCTGCGCCGGACAGCGCGAGCGCCCGTACGTGGCCCGCCTTGATCTGCGGAAGCGCGGTGAGCATGTCGCAGAAATAGAAATCGAACTGTCCGCCAATCAGATCGGTCATGGCCTGCGCGCTGCTTTTGTAGGGCACGTTCACGGCGTTGATTTTGGTGAGCTGCTTGAAGCGCTCGCCTGCGATGCGCCCACCCACGTTGGCGCTTGCGAAGGACAGTGGCTGGCCCTCCTTTTTTGCCCAGGCGATGAAGTCCGCCACGCCGGTTTGCGTGATGCGCTTGGGGTTGACGATCATCGCGTATGGCGTCGAAGCCATATTGGCAAGCGGCGTGAAATCGGCCGTGGGGTTGTAGCCGAGTTTCTTGTATATCGTGGCGTTGGCCGCATGCGTGGACGAACCGGACACCAGCAGGTTGTAGGAATCGCCGGGTGCGCGCACCACGGCCTCGGCGGCGATGTTGCCGTCCGCGCCGGGCTTGTTCTCGACGATCACCGATTTGCCGCTGCGCTGGGCGATGGAGTCCCCCACATAGCGCGCGATGCTGTCGGACGCACCGCCCGCGCCATAGGCGACGATGATGCGCACGGGCTTGTCGAGCCTGTTTACCGGCTCGACCGCATCGGCGGCCCATGCGCGCCGCGAATGCGGCAGCGCCAGTGCGCCCAGGCCTGCGGCGGCCACTGCCTGCAACCAGTGGCGGCGCGACCAGTGGACATCCGCCGGGTGGCGCGGCGTGGAAGTGGGGTGCTGCTTCATGACGGGTCTCCTTCAATGGTTGGGGAACGCACATTCAAAAGAACAGGGGACATGGCGCGGACTCAGGAAGGCAAGGAGGAATGGAAAGGCCGCGTGCCAGGCAGCAGCGATTGCGGACAATCGATCTCCATGTCGAGCAGCATCTGCGCATAGCACTTGCCGAGCGGGTCCGAGCGCAGGCTGCACGAGCCGCCGCCGCCCAGCGCCTGCTTGAGCACGAAGTTCACCGCGCCGAGACCGGGCAGGTCATAGCGCGTGACCGATCCTGCGATCAGGTGCGCGAAATAGGCGTGCACACGTTCCGCCGTCACCTGCTCGCGCAGCAATGCCAGCCAACGCGATTCGCGCGCCATGAGACCGATGTTGGCGTCGTCACCCTTGTCGCCGCTGCGACCATGGGCGATGTCGCCGACCGTGATACGTTGTAACGGGCCCGTCGCGACACTGTCTTCCTGGTGCGGCGGCGCAGGCCTCGCGCGGTGTTGAAGGGGCGCGACCCGTATCGCTGGCTGAGCAGCAACGGCGTGCACCTGCGGATCGCCACTCATTTGCCACTGCACCGCAACCACCTGTTTCGCGATCAGGAACGAGGTCGTGCGGATCACGCCCTGCACATCGGAGCGGCCACCAAAATGGCTGCGCGTGCCCGGCCCCATCGAGGTGCCCGCAGACGATGCTTCCTTTTGCAAAAAGGCCAGCGCGCGCTTGTCCTCGTGTCTCGCGGCGATGCGCAGCACGATCTCGCGGCTCTCGTTCACGCGGCGATGCGGGCCGTACATCGACTCGGCGCCGAGCAGCTCGACGAGCGTCTCGCCATAGTCCGCAAAGCCTGCTTGCTGCATCTGCGAACGCGTGCGGCGCAGCAGCGCGTCGGCGGTGCGCTGCGCCTTTTCCATGGCACGCTGGCCGCGAATCGCCATCATGATGGCGATGTGCCAGCCGTCGCTGTAGGTGGCGGTGACCTTGTAAAGATCGCTGGGTGGTGCGCCTCGCGCGCCGCTCACGCGAACGCCGCGCGCTGGTTGGCCGTCTCCCGCGAGATCGTCGGTGCGCACGTCGGAGAAATCGCAGATCACGTCGGGCAATTCGTAGCGTGCCGGGTCGCCAATTTCGTAGAGCAGTTGTTCGCCCACGGTCTGGCGTGTGACGAGCCCGCCCTTGCCCTCGGGCTGAAACAGCTCGAATGTCCCGTCGGCGGCCAGACGCACGAGCGGATAGCCGATGTCGGCCCAGTCGGGCACCTTCTCCCAGTCGGTGAACAGGCCGCCCGAGCCCTGCGCACCGCATTCGATCAGATGGCCCGCAAGACAGGCCTGCGCAAGCTCGTCGTATTGCGCACAGGTCCAGCCGAACTCGTGCATGGCAATGCCCACCAGCGGCGCACAGTCCACGCAGCGACCGGTGATCACGATGTCCGCACCGGCATCGAGCGCCTGGGCGATAGGGGCCGCGCCGAGATAGGCGTTGGCCGACATGAGCCGGGGCAGGGCTTGCGCGCTTGCGGCATCGGCGGGCCAGGCCTCGAACTGCGCCTGCTGCGCGAGCACGTCGTCTCCGGTGACGATGGCGACCTTGAGCGCAATGCCTTGTTCGCTTGCCAGACCGAGGATTGCATCACGGCAACCCGCGGGGTTGAGACCGCCCGCATTGGTGACGAGGCGCACGCCACGCTGCTTGATGGTCTGCAGATGCGGTGCGACAGCGGCCGTCACGAAGTCGGTGGCGTAGCCCAGCTCGGGCGAGCGCAGCCGCGCGCGCTGCAGGATCGACATGGTGGTCTCGGCCAGATAGTCGAACACCAGATATTGCAGGCCGGGCTGTTCGAGCAACTGCGGCACGGCGATCTGCGAATCCCCCAGAAGCCCGAGGCTCCGCCAATCAGCACGCTGCGACCGGCCATGCCTGTTTTTGGAGATGCGACCTGGTTCATGCCTGCTCCCCGGTGGCCGCATCAAGCGCCACGACTTCCAGAATCAACTGTCCGGCGTTGAGCTGATCGCCCACGGACACGCCCAGTTTTTCCACGCGTCCGGCACATGGCGCGAGCATGGGCATCTCCATCTTCATGGATTCGAGAACCACCAACGGATCATCCTTGGCGACCTGCTGCCCGGCCTTGGCGAACACCGCGATCACGCGCGCGCTCATCGGGGCCTTGAGTGCGCCGCCCCTGGCCTGCGCGTCGCCGGTTGCATCGAAATTCGTCACGCGCTCGAAGACGAAACTGTCGGCGCGATCCTGAATCCACAGCCGCGCCTGCGCGTCCCGATACCAGCGCAGCGAACGCCAGATGCCGTCGAGCGAAAAGGCGATGCTCGCGCTGCGGCGCGCTGCATCCTCAGCCGTGCAGCGCAGATGACCGATGCGCCATGTCTGCACGGGCTCGCGCGGCGCGGCTTCGCGAGCGGATCGCGAGCGCGCAGGTGGCGTGGCCGAGCGGCTCTGGATCTCCAGCGTCCCGGGTGACTCCGCGTGCCGCACGACGCACTCGCTGGTCGATGTCGCGGCGGGCGAGGTGACGTCGCGAATCCACACGCTGCGCCCCGTGCTGCGATCGCTCGCGAGCATGGGCCGGGGCGGCATACCGCTGCCATTGCCGCCGTCGCTTGCGCCAAGCAGCAGCGCCGCTGCCGCGCGTGCGTGTTCCGACGGAGCGTGTCGCCATGCGGCACCGTCCAGATCCTGCTGGCCAAGGAAGTCCGTGGTGACTTCGCCCGTCACAAAGCGCGGATGCGCAAGGCAGCGCTGCAGGAATCCGAGATTGGTGCGCACGCCGAGTGCGGTGGTTTCCTCGCACGCAAGCAGCAGGCGGCGCGTGCAGGCCGCGCGCGAATCGGCGTGCGCGAGCAGCTTGGCGATCATGGAGTCATAAAACGGCGTGATCGCCGCGCCGCTTTGCAGCGCCGAATCGGTGCGAATGCCCTCGGGCGCTTGCCACTCGCCCATCACGCCCACCTGCGGCAAGTAGCCTTGCCACGGATCTTCGGCGCACAGGCGCACCTCGATGGCGTGACCCGTGAGCTTGACGTCGTCCTGACCGAACGCGAGCGGCAGTCCCTGCGCCACGCGCAACTGCTGCTCCACCAGATCGATGCCGGTGACGAGTTCGGTGACGCCGTGCTCGACCTGCAGACGCGTGTTCATCTCCATGAAATAGAAATGCTGTTGGTCGGCATCGAGCAGAAACTCCAGCGTGCCCGCGCCCGTGTAGCCAATGGCGCTGCAGGCCTTGCGCGCGACGTCGCCCATTGCCTCGCGCAAGGCCGCATTCACGGCGGGCGAGGGCGCTTCCTCGACGAGTTTCTGAAAACGGCGCTGCGTGGAGCAGTCACGCTCGCCCAGATGCAGACAGCTTCCGTGTTCGTCGCACAGCACCTGCACCTCGATGTGGCGACCGGCCTCGATGGCGCGCTCGATGATGATTTCGTCGGAGCCGAACGCGCTCGCGGCTTCGGACTGCGCCTGGCGAAACATTTCCGGTAGCTCTGCGGCCTCGCGCACCACGCGCATGCCGCGTCCGCCACCACCCGCCGCCGCTTTCAGGATCACCGGAAAGCCGATCTGCTGCGCCGCCGCGAGTATTTGCTCGGCCGTCGCGCAGCCCTGCGCGCCCGGCACGGTGGGAACGCCCGCCGCCTGCATGGTGCGCTTGGCCTCGGCCTTGTTCCCCATGAGGGATATCACGCGTGCGCTGGGGCCGACGAACACCAGTCCGGCGTCGACCACGGCCCGTGCGAACCCGGCATTCTCGGACAAAAAGCCGTAGCCCGGATGGATCGCCTGCGCGCCCGAGCGTTGGCAGGCATCGATCAGCGCATCCGCATTGCGATAGCTCTGATCGGCCGCCGACGGCCCGATGTGCACCGCGAGGTGCGCGGCGCGCACGTGCGGACTGTCGGCGTCTGCGTCGGAGTACACCGCGACGGTGCGAATCCCCATGCGCCGTGCCGTGCGTATCACGCGCATTGCGATCTCGCCACGGTTGGCAATCAGCAAGGTGTCAAAGCGCATGTCGGTCTGCCTTTCATGGTTGCGATGACAACGCCGATCAGGCGGCACGCTTGGGCAGCGTGCCCATGTGCTTGCAGATGATGGTGAGCATGATCTCGTCGGCGCCGCCGCCGATGGAGATCAGCCGCAGATCGCGCCATGCACGCGAGACCTTGTTCTCCCAGGTAAAGCCCATGCCACCCCAGTATTGAAGGCACGAATCGGTGACCTCACGGCACAGACGACCAGCCTTGAGCTTGCACATCGAGGCCAGTTCGGTCATGTCGCCGCCCGCCATGTGCACCTGCGCCGCACGGTAGATGGCGGAGCGCAGCATTTCGACCTCGGTGCGCAACTCGGCCAACCGGAAATGCACCGACTGGTTGTCGAGGATCGAGCGCCCGAAAGCCTTGCGCTCGCGCGTGTAGGCAATGGTCTCGTCGATCACATTGTTGAGCGCGGTGACGCGCCGCGTGGCGCCGCTCAGGCGTTCCTCCTGGAACTGGCGCATCTGGTAGGTGAAGCCCTTGCCCTCCTCGCCGATGCGGTTGCGCACCGGAACGCGCACATCGTCGAAGAACACCTGTGCGGTATCCGACGCCCACATGCCGACCTTCTTGATCTTGTTCATCGTGATGCCGGGGCGCAGCTTCCCGTTCTCGCGCAGCGGCACGCAGATCAGCGACTTGTTGCGGTGCACGTCACCTTCGCTGGTATTGGCGAGCAGGCACATCCAGTCGGCCTGCGTGGCATTGGTGATCCACATCTTGGAGCCGTTGATCACGTAGTCGTCACCGTCGCGGCGGGCCGTGGTCTTGAGCGAGGCGACGTCGGAGCCCGCGCCCGACTCGGAGACCCGAGACACACGACGAGATCGCCCGCAATGCTGGGCTTGAGAAATTGCTCGCGCAGTTCATCCGAGCCGAAGTGCGTGAGCGCGGGCGTTGCCATGTCGGTCTGGACGGCAATCGCCATGCCCACGCCGCCCGAGCTGATGTTGCCGATGGCTTCGCAGAAGGCGATTTCGTAGGTGTAGTCCAGCCCCATGCCGCCGAACTCCACCGGCTTGTTCACACCGAGAAAACCGGCTGCGCCGAGCTTCTTGAATACCTGGTGCGCGGGAAAGATTTCGGCGGCCTCCCATTCGTCGACATGGGGTTCGATCTCGCGCTCGATCAGCTTGCGCACGCTGTCCTGTAGGGCCCTATGTTCGGGTGTCATCATGCTTTCGATCTCCAATGCTGGGGTCAACGGTAGGTCTGGCGTGGCGTCAATACGGACACCGCGGCGGCGAGCAAACAAGACTCAGAAACGGGCAACGCCGAATTGCACGGGCGCAAGCTGCCGCTGCCTGGCCTGCGCGGCGGTGGCGAGTGCCATGCCAAGCCAGGAGCGCGTCTCGCGCGGATCGATCACTCCATCGTCCAGCAACATGCTGCTGGTGTGGATGGCGCCCGATTGCGATTCGAAGGTGCGCACGATGGCGGCGCTTTCTTCCTGCGCCTGGGCTTCGTCGAGTGGCTTGCCGCTGCGCCGTGCCGATGCTTCGGCCACGAGGCGCATGGTCATCGCTGCCTGCTCGCCGCCCATGACGGCGGTTTTGGAGTTGGGCCAGGACAGCAGCAGGTCGGGCTTGAACGCGCGGCCGCACATGCCGTAGTTGCCCGCGCCGTAAGAGGCTCCGCACATCACGGTGAGACGCGTGACGCTGGCGTTGGACAGCGCCTGAATCAGCTTGGCACCATGCTTGATCATTCCGGCCTGCTCGTGCGCCGTGCCCACCATGAAGCCGGTGATGTTCTGCAGAAAGACCAGCGGACGGCCCAGTTGCACGCATAGCTGGATGAACTGGGCGGCCTTGTTGGCTCCGTCACTGTCGAGCGGGCCGTTGTTGGTGAGAATGCCGACCGCGTGACCTTCGATATGCGCGTAGCCGCAGACCGTCGGCGCGCCGAACTGTTCCTTGAACGCATGAAATTCGGAGCCATCGACCAGTCGCGCGATCACCTCGCGCATGTCCACCGGCGTGCGACTGTCCACAGGCATGATCTGCAGGAGATCGTCGGCGCTGCCCAGGGGCTGGGCGAATGGCGGGGCGCGGCCGGCTTGCCAATCGATCTGGCGCATGATGGCGCGCACGCGCTCGATGCCGTCGAGATCGTTGTCGGCCACGTAGTCGGCGAGGCCCGACACGCAGGCATGCATGTCCGCGCCGCCGAGTTCCTCATCGCTGGCGTCCTCGCCCGTTGCGGCCTTGAGTAGCGAGGGCCCGGCCAGATAGGCATGGGCTTGCTCGCGCACCATCACCACATAGTCGGAGAGTCCCGGAAGATAGGCGCCGCCGGCGGCCGATGAGCCGTGGATCAGCGAGACCACCGGCAACCCCGCAGCGGACAGGCGCGCGAGGTTGTAGAACATGCCGCCACCGACCATGAACCGCTCGACGCGATACTTGCGCAGATTGCCGCCCGCGCTCTCGATCAGTTGCACGAGCGGCAGCTTTTGCGCGAGTGCGATTTCCTGAGCACGAATCAGCTTCTGTCCGGTGTACGACTGCATCGCCCCGGCGCTGATGCCGGAATCATTCACCGCCACCATGCAGCGCACGCCACTCACGTGGCCGATGCCGACGATCAGCGCGCTGCCGGGAATGCTGGTGGCGGGGTCCGGATCCTCAAGGCTCCAATAGCCCGCGAGCGTCATCAGTTCGTAGAAGGGCTGGTCGGCGTCCAGCAGGTGCGCAAGCCGTTCGCGCGGCAGCAGCTTGCCCAGCGCGTGGAACTGCGCGGCGGCGCGGGCCGAACGTGCGCGCGTGCGCTCTTCAAGTTCACGTACTTCGGCAATGCGGTCCAGCATGTGCTGGCGATTGCGATCCGCGCTCTCGATTCTGCCAGTCATCCCGCCCACCTTCGCATCCATGGGTTGTCTCCCGTTGCTCAGTTGTATTCAAGAAGGGCCTGTTGATAGATTTCAGGACTCATGATGGCAGAGTGACACGGCCCCATCCAACAAAAACTTGTTGTTCATTTCATAAGAGGCTCTTATGGGTGGGAGAACGAACAACGGGCCGGAACCGCATGCTGCGGTGTCCGGCCCGTGGAGGTCGAGAGGGTGCGTAGTTCGATCAGCGCACGCGTTCGGACTCGACGATCATGTCCAGCACATAGGCGTGCGTCGGCGCGTCCGCAGCTTGCGCGGGGCCCTTGGTCAGTGCGTAGCGATTCACGCGCAGCACGTTGCGAAGGCCGGGCTCGAATTTGTAGCCCTCGATATCGCCCTGCATGATGCGCCAGTCGCCGGTCACACGCTTGATGCCCTGGTTGTCGTAGCTCAGGTCACGCACGCGCAGGCACTTGGCATCACGCATCAGCGGGTGGTTGCAGTTGACCTTTTCGGGGCCGACTTCGAGAAAGATGCGTTCAGCGGCAGAGCCATAGCGCGTGGCTGGTGTGGGCTGGCCATACAGTTCCCAGCGCAGGCCATCCGAGAAGCTCAGGTACATGCGGATCGGCAGGTTGTTGCCCGCCGGAACGATCTGGAATTTCTGCGCGAGTTGCAGTTGCTGCACCACGCGGCGTTCCTGCGTCATCTGGAGATTGTCCACGCAGGCGCGCATGGTGGAGACGGGCTGCTTGATCTCGATCTTGTCGAGGCTGGTGCTATAGGTTGCGTTCACCAGATTGCAGAGGTTCTGCACGCTCACCTGGCCGTTCTGGAAGTTCAGCACCGGAGCCGCCTTGCCGGGAATCAGCCAGTCGTGGCGCATCTGCCCGTCGGAGCCCGCAACCTGGGTGAGGCTCCACACATATTGCGGGAGAAGTTGTGCGGCGTTGGAATTGGGTTCCATGGGCTTGGGATCCAGAGATGCCTGTGGAGGAGGCGTTGTCGGCGCAGGCTGGGGAGCCTGGGGCGCCGCACAGGCGGCGAGGACGGCGGCCGCCGCAGCAGTGGCGGCGAATCGTGCAATGCGCGTCGACAAGCGGGTGGAGGTGGTCATGAACGAAAACTCCCTGTTCAATTGGAAGAGGTGAACCTTACCTGCAAAAGTTTGATCTTCATGTCAGATAAGAAAGGTTTGTGGCCCAACAGCAGGAACAGACTGCGGCAGGTGCCATAGGTTCCCCGGAGCCTGGAAATCACCTCAGTCAATGAACAGCGCGGGATCGACCATGGTGCGATTGAGCATCACACCCCAATGCAGGTGCGGGCCGGTCACGCGGCCCGTCGCGCCCACCTTGCAGAACGCCTGGCCGGTCTTGAGTTCATCGCCGACCTGGCAATCCACCTGGCTCAAATGGCAATACATGGTCAGCAGGCCGCCGCCATGGTCGAGCCAGACGGTTCCGCCGTTGAAGAAATAGTCGCCGATGTCGATCACGCGCGCTGGCAGTGGCGACGTCACCGCGGTGCCGGTGGGCGCTGCAATGTCCATGCCGCTGTGGGGGTTGCGCGACTGGCCGTTGAAGATGCGGCGCAGCCCGAACGAGCTGGATCGCCGCCCGGGAACGGGCACGCGCATGTGCAGGTCGGCCGCGCGGGCAAAGGGTTCGCTGAAGGTGGCCATGACCTTTTGCTGGTGCTCGCGCTCGCGCTCGTAGCGGGCGTTGTCCTCGGGCGAAAGGTCAACGGTCTTGGGGATACCTTGAGCCGCTGCTCGGTGTACTTTTTGCTGCGCACACGGTATTCGAGCGTGCGCGTGCCCTTGTCGGTCTGCACGCTGACCTGCTGCTCGCCCACCGCGCTCGACAGCGCAATGCCGACGACAGCGGTCCATTCGATCATGTCGCCGAGCACGAGGACCTGCGAGTCGCCGGTCTGCACCTTCGGGCGCAGCGGCGCGGGGCCGAGCGACAGGCGTGCGATGCCGCCAGGCACACGGCTGTCGTGCGGCCACAGGGTGGCGGCTGCAGCGGCCTCGGGTTCGGGCTCGCGCGTGCGTGCCGCAAAGGCGGGCACGGACGACAGCACAGTGGCTCCGCACAACGCCTGCATCCACTGGCGGCGCTGAAGGGTGATGAGAGACTTGGATTGTGGGTTCATCGGTGAACAGTGGTCAGTGAGGGAGCCACCCGGGCAGCCGGTCAACATGGCTCGAACAGTATGCCGCGTTGGCGGGCCGATACTTTTTTCAGCGCCCCTTTTGGGCGGTCTGCGGCGTTGCAGTCTCAGCACAGCGCGATCCCCGTGCGTGGTCTGAACAGGCCCTGGAGGCGGGGCCACCGCTTGTGTGCCTGGGAGGAGCGCGGATGCAGCGGCTACTGCCTCCGGGGCGGGCTCCGACGCGCCCTCGACGGCCTGCGCCAGCGGATTGATCGCGTTTCTGGGAGTGCGCCGAGCGTCTTCGAGCACGCTCGCGGAACGCGAGACGTAGGTGGTGTTCCTGAACACGACGGCCGGACGCGCTGCGGGCGGCGGCGGTGGTTCCCCGGGTGCCAGCCGCTCATGTTGGCGCCGCGCTGCCCCCAATGCACGCTCCAGGCCTGCCAGCCCCAGGGACGTTGCTCCGCCTCGATGGGCAGCAGGCTGCCCGCGCCAAAGGTCACGGGCACGTCGGGCGTCTGATTGGATGATGCATTGCGCCCGGGATCCTGATAGCCCGGATAAAGGGCGACGGGATCGCCAAAAATCTGTGTGGGGTCATAACGCGGCACGTAGACCGTGTCGGGCTGAGCTTCCTCTATCTCGATGTATTCGCGCGGCGGCGGAACCACCGGTTCGGCATAGTCGTTGGCCTCCATGTCGGGCGAGGGCGTGTAATTGGCACGGCCCGTGGGCTGCGCCGCCATCTTCACGGTGAGCTGGTCCGTGCTCGTGAGCGAACCAGCCTTGCGTGCGCGCACCCGCATCACCTGAATTGCGTTGAGCAGATCGGTCGGGTAGTTGTAAAAGGTCTTGCCGAGGGCCGTCGTCCAGGCCGGATTGTCGGCCATCTGCTCCAGTACATTGGGGAACTGCGTGAGCGCCTTGATGGACGCGTCCCAGGCCTGTTCGTCGGCGGCGCTCAGGCGCAGGTCGTTCTTGATGAGGCCGGGGTTTTTGGTCAGCCAGGCGCTGGCTTCGGTGACCTGCGCGGGGTAGGTCGCGCCCGCGAGCATCTGCGCAAGCAGCCTGTCGGGATAGAGCGCAATCGGCGCCACCATCTGGTAGATCGTGTCGGCGGGCGGCCGCTTGTAGATGCCCGGCACGGCGACGATGGGTGGTGTGTCGCTGGCGACGGCAGCGGGCGGCGAACTGCTTGCCACGCCGGCCGTGGGAGCAGCGCCGACAACAGGGACGTTGTCTCCGTCATGCCTGCAGCCGCCCATGGCGAGCACGGCGACAAGGCCGCAGCAGATCGCGCGCAACAACGCGCAACGACGCGCACCGGCACCGCGAGCCGGTGGTGCGCCGCTGCTGGGCGGCGTTGCTGAAAGAATGGACTGCATCGTCTGGAGAGATCCTTGCGTGGCATCCTGCGGGCCAACCTGAGCTTCTTGCGGTCCGTGATGTACGAGCGAGCGTAACGTCAACAACGCACGGGCGCGAGACTTTGTTTGTAGGCCAAATCCGGCAAAGTGTGCGCGAGGACCGAAAAGTCATCAAACCGCCATGAAAAAGGCAGCCCGCCGGACTCGCCGATGGCTGCCATGTTCAGGGGAGTGGCTCTACTTGCCCCAGCTGTCCTTGAGCCCGGTGATGCGGTTGAACACCGGCTTGTCCGCCGAATGGTCCTTGCGATCCGCCACGAAATAGCCGAAGCGCTCGAACTGGAACGTCTCGCCCTGCCGTGCGGACTTCAGCGAAGGCTCGACGTATGCCGTCACCACCTTGAGGCTGTCGGGATTGATCAGGGCCAGATAGTCCTTGCCGCCAGCGTCGGGCTGCGGGTCGGTGAACAAACGGTCATACAGGCGCACCTCGGCCTCGACGCCGTCCTGCACGCCCACCCAAGTGATGGCTGCCTTGACCTTGACGCTGTCCGCGCCGGGCGTGCCGCTCTTGGTGTCGGGCACGACCGTGGCAAGCACCTTGGTGATGTTGCCGTCGCCGTCCTTCTCGCAGCCCGTGCACTCGATGACGTAGCCGCCCTTCAGGCGCACCTTGTTGCCGGGAAACAGGCGCTTGTAGCCCTTGGGAGGCACCTCGGCGAAATCCTCGCGTTCGATCCAGACTTCGCGGCCCAGCGTGAAATGGCGCTCGGGAACCGTTTCGCCCTCGGCCGCATGGGGCAGGGCGGGCAGGCTGCATGCTTCGAGGTGATCGGCCGAACCGAACACCTCGGCCCAGTTGGTGAGTGTCAGCCTGAGCGGATCGAGCACCACCATCGCGCGGTGGGCCTTGTTCTCGAGGTCCTCGCGCAGGCATCCTTCGAGGGTGGAGTAGTCGATCCAGGCGTAGTCCTTGGTCACACCGATGCGCTCGCAGAAATTGCGGATCGATTCGGGCGTGTAGCCACGGCGGCGCAGGCCCACCACGGTCGGCATGCGCGGGTCATCCCAGCCGCTCATCAGGCCGCTGTCCACCAGATGCTTGAGCTTGCGCTTGCTGGTGATCACATAGGTGAGATTGAGGCGCGAGAACTCGTATTGGCGCGGCTGCGGCGCGGCGATCAGACCGCCTTCGCGCAGATGATCGAGCAGCCAGTCATAGAACGGGCGCTGATCTTCGAATTCGAGCGTGCAGATCGAATGCGTGATGTGTTCGAGCGCATCTTCAATCGGATGCGCGAAGGTGTACATCGGGTAGATGCACCAGCGGTTGCCGGTGTTGTGATGCTCGGCGTGGCGCACGCGGTAGATCGCCGGGTCGCGCAGATTGATGTTGGGCGACGCCATGTCGATCTTTGCGCGCAGCACGGCAGCGCCGTCGGGCAGGCTGCCGCTCTTCATGTCGGCAAAGCGCGCGAGGTTCTCCGCCACGCTGCGGTCACGAAACGGACTGTTCACGCCGGGCCGGCCGAAGTCGCCGCGATTGGCCTTCATGTCGTCGGCAGACTGCTCGTCCACGTAGGCGGCGCCTTGCTCGATCAGATACACGGCGCAGCGGTGCATGAAATCGAAATAGTCGCTCGCGAAGTACAGGTTCTCGTGGCCGTCCGGGTCCTTCCAGTCATAGCCCAGCCACTTCACCGATTCGATGATGCTGTCGACGTATTCCTGGTCTTCCTTTTCGGGATTGGTGTCGTCAAAGCGCAGATGACAGACGCCATCGAAATCCCGGGCGAGCCCGAAATTCAGGCAGATCGACTTGGCGTGGCCAATGTGCAGATAGCCGTTGGGTTCGGGCGGAAAGCGCGTGCGGATTCTTGCCGGATCGACGATGCCCTGCTGGTGATGCGCCGCATCGCCGGGATTGCCACCCCAGTGACGCCGGGCGTAGGTGCCCTTGTCCAGATCGGACTCGATGATGTTGCGCAGGAAGTTGGTCGGCTTGACGACCTCGGCTGCGGCACTGCTGTCTTTGTCGGTGTGAGGGTGGCTCATGGTCCAGATTTTACGATTTGGGGTTTGCCCGTGTGCGGCCCCGCAAAACCTTCGATATTGCCATCAATGTCGGCGCTTGTGGTGGCTCGGGTCTGAGACAATGGCGGGTTATGAGTGCTCCCACGAAGAATCAGGAAATTGTCGAGATCGACGCCCATCTGCCCGCAGGCCGCACCGATCTGCCGCCCGGCTGGCTCGAAGTCAACTCCATGGACATGGACGCGCAGGGCGTCGCGCGCAGGCCGGACGGCAAGGTGGTGTTCATCGACGGCGCGCTGCCCGGCGAAATCGTCACCGCCAACGTGCACCGCAAGAAGAACAATTGGGAGGCCGCCAGCCTCACGGAAATCCATCACGAATCCTCGCAACGCGTGCGTCCCGGCTGTCCGAACTTCGGCCTGCATTCCGGTGCCTGCGGCGGCTGCAAGATGCAGCACCTGCATGTGGCGGCGCAGGTGGCAATCAAGCAGCGTGTGCTCGAGGACAACCTTTGGCACCTCGGCAAGGTCAAGGCCGAAAACATTTACCGTCCGATAGAAGGGCCGGCCTGGGGTTACCGCTTCCGCGCGCGGATGTCGGTGCGCTACGTGCCCAAGAAGGACAAGGTGCTGGTCGGCTTCCACGAGCGCAAGAGCCGCTACATCGCGGACATGGAAACCTGCAAGATCCTGCCTCCGCATGTCGATGCGATGCTGATGCCGATGCGCGCGCTCATCAGTGCGATGGACGCTCGCGAGACCTGCCCGCAGATCGAGCTGGCCTGCGGTGACGAGGTGACCGCGCTGGTGCTGCGCCATCTGGAGCCGCTGTCCGACGCAGATCTGGCCCGGCTGCGCGATTTCGCGGAGCAGCACGATGTGCAATGGTGGCTTCAGCCCAAGGGGCCGGATACCGTCAAACTGCTCGACGAGGGCGGCGCGCAACTGGCCTATGCGCTGCCGGATTTCGGCATCCACATGCCGTTCAAGCCCACGGATTTCACCCAGGTCAACCCACACATCAACCGCGTGCTGGTCACGCGCGCGCTGCGCCTGCTGGATGCGCAAAAAACCGAACGTGTGATCGACTGGTTCTGCGGTCTGGGCAACTTCACGCTGCCCATCGCCACGCAGGCCCGCGAAGTGCTGGGCATCGAAGGCAGCGAGGCGCTGGTCGCGCGCTCCGAGGAAAACCTGCTCAAGAACCAAAGCGCGCGCGGCGACGGCGCGCAACTGGCTCCCACGCAGTTCGTCGCGCGAAACCTGTTCGACATGACGCCCGAGATGCTGTTTGCCGACGGCCAGGCGGACAAGTGGCTGGTCGATCCGCCGCGCGAAGGCGCTTTCGCGCTCGCCAAGGCACTCGCCGACATCCATCAGGCGCGCATCGGCGCCGAGGACGCGCCAGAGTTGCCAGAATCCGGCAAGCAATGGCAGCCGCCCAGGCGCATCGTCTATGTGAGCTGCAATCCGGCCACGCTGGCGCGCGACGCCGGGCTGCTGGTGCACAAGGCGGGCTACCGCTGCGTCGCGGCGGGCGTGGTCAACATGTTCCCGCACACGGCGCACGTGGAAAGCATGGCGGTGTTCGAGTTGGCGTGATCGCCTCCCTCGCCAAAGAAAACGGCCTCAAACGAGGCCGTTTTTTGTGTCAGTGAAGACAACAGAGTGCAGTGCGTCAGTCGCGTTCGCCGCCGAAGATGCCCAGCAGGGCCAGCAGGCTCTGGAACACGTTGAAGATGTCCAGATACAGCGCGAGCGTGGCACTGATGTAGTTGGTTTCGCCGCCGTCCAGGATCTGCTTGAGGTCATACAGCATGTAGGCGCTGAAGATCGCAATCGCGGCAACCGAAATCGCCATCATGCCAGCCGTGGAGCCCACGAAGACGTTGATGATCGAGCCCACGAACAGCACCAGCACGCCGACGAACAGGAACTTGCCCATGCCCGACAGGTCGCGTTTGATCACGGTGGCCAGCGACGCCATCACGAAGAACACGCCCGCGGTGCCCGCAAACGCCGTCATGATCAGCTCGGAGCCGTTCTTGAAGCCCAGCACCATCCCGATCAGGCGCGAGAGCATCAGGCCCATGAAGAACGTGAAGCCCAGCAGCACAGGCACGCCTGCCGCCGAGTTCTTGGTCTTCTCGATGGTGAACATGAAGCCGAACGCGCCCACGAGGAACACGACAAGGCCGATGCCGCCGCGCAGCGACTGGGTAATTCCGGTGGACACCCCGATCCAGGCACCCAGGACCGTGGGTACCAGGCTCAGCGCAAGCAGCCAATAGGTGTTGCGCAACACCTTGTGGCGCTCTTCCTGCGAAAGCACCTGGGTGGCGGAGCCCCAGTTGGTGACTTCTGGATTCATGTGTGTGTTTCTCCTTTGGAGCCTGCAAGACGCAGACGTGTAAATTCTAGGTGGCGATGGGCATAGAGAATTGCAATACCCACGCGCGATCCCGTACTTTTGGGTTGGGATTCTTTTAACCCTCGCAGGTAGGTGGCTCGCGTGTCGCCCTGTATGCTCGTCGGGAAACCCTCCCTTCTTCCCAATCCAAGGCACATCCATCATGAAGACCAGCTCCGTTCTCGAACTCTCCGACATCAAGAAGATTGCCGCCGCAGCCGAGGCGGAAGCTGCAAACCACCAATGGAACGTGACGATCGCCGTCGTCGACAACGGCGGCCATCTGCTGTGGCTGCAGCGACTCGATGGCGCGGCCCCGGTCTCGGCGCACATCGCAACATCCAAGGCCCGCACGGCGGCACTCGGCTGCCGCGAAAGCCGACTCTATGAGGAAATGATCAACGGCGGCCGTACCTCGTTCCTGAGCGTGCCCGCCATCGACGGCCTGCTCGAAGGCGGCGTCCCGATCATGAAGAACGGCCTGTGCCTCGGCGCGGTCGGCGTGAGCGGCGTGAAATCCACCGAAGACGTACAGATCGCCAAGGCAGGCATCGCAGCGCTGGGGCTGTAATTCCGCAACACATGGCCCACGGCGGTGTTCGCCGTTCAAAAAATCAATATGAAAAAACCGGCCATGGCCGGTTTTTCCGTTGAAGGGCAGCGCAGTCCTCAATCAGACCGCAGATCGTGGGGCAAACAAGGGCTCTTTTCCTGAGAAAAAACGCCTGGCTAATGGAGCGAACTCGGTGGCTGGCAAATACGACCTTCGGACCAGAGCCTGGTCCTGGAGTCGCCCCACGATGAAACTTCGAAAAATGGGAGTTGGCGGATGAATGCAAGCCGGCCAACGGTTACTTGGTCAGGATCAGCTTGCCCAGCTTGGTGGCCTGCAAGCGGTACAACACGCCGTTATGCGCAATCGTCACCACCTTCTGCCCCTGCAGCAGATTGCGACTGTCCACCGCAGCACCTTCAGCCAGATGGCCCGCACCCTGCGAAGCGTTGGCAGCGCGGGATGATGCGCGCTGTCCACCAAAAGCTGCATTGGCGGAGCCGAGCAGGGCGTTCCCTGTGGAAGCGGTGAGTGTTGCGGACATCGGTTGGTTCTCCGTTGTGTTTGCGATGGTTGAATGATAACCGTTCTCATTCATGCGTCAAGGCAAAAGCACAAAATAATTGAGAAATTTTGTTGGAGAGGTGAAATCGTCTGGGAACATCAATTCCAATGAATAAGCCAAGCATCCTTCCTTGGTTCCATTGATAAGATGGAGAAGCGGGCAAGTAAATTGGAGTCTCGCGGCGATTTCCACATACAAGAGCATTCAGGGAGGAATCATCCATGACAGGCTTACCAGCGGCGCGGCAGACCGACATGACGCTCAAGGGAGGGCCGATCACGCAGGGCTCGCGCACGGTGTACATCGGGACTTCGGGAGGCGTGGCGTGCTCCGTCTGTCCGGGCGGTGTGGCCAAGGGCAATCCGGTCAACCCGCTGCTGGGCGCGAAGGTGCAAGGCGGTGAAGTGGATGTCTCGCTGCCCGGGCCGCTGGCCTTCGTCGTCTCGCGTGACTACTCAAGTTACCAGACCGACACGCCCGCACCGGTCGGGTTGCTGGGCCGGGCTGGTGGCTGCCCACCGAAGTCTCGCTGGTGCAGACCGAGGAGACCCTCACACTCAATGACAGCAAGGGCCGCAGCATCCGGTTCCGGCCTCTGGCTCCCGGCGAAGCTGCGTATAGCCGCAGCGAGAACCTGTGGGTCGTGCGCGGAGGACGGGAGCGCCTGGACCTGCAAAAAGAGCTGCCCGTTTCCCGCCTGAATCTTGCATGGATGGGCCTGAACGAAAGTGACCGGTGCAATCCTGCGCTCTTTTTCGTCACCAACAACCCGCTGGGCCCGTGGTGGGTGTTCGGTGGGCCGTCTTCCCTGGCAGAGGAGATGGTGGGCAGGCGCATGCATCTGCTCGGACTCAATGATCGTTTTGGCCAGTCGCAAAGACTCCAGCGTGACGCCGGGGGCCGCATCGCAGCGGTGCAGGATGGCGTGGGTCGCCAATACCGGCTGGAACTCAAGACGCTACCGGGCGTGGCCCACGGGGTGCGCACGGCTGGGGCGCGGATTGCGGCGTGCGCCTGATGGCGGTGTATCTGACGCACGACCCCCACGCGGCTGACCTGCCGCTTCGGCCGCTGGTCCGCTATGAATACAGTCCACGCGGAGAGCTGGTTGCCGTTCATGGCCGGGACGCAAGCCAGGTGCGGGCATTCCAATACCATCCCCAATGGCCCGGTCGCATGACCGCACATGCGTATGCGGGCAGACCTGCCGTGCGCTATGTCTACAACGAAGCGGGCAAGGTGGTCGAGCAATTGCGCCAAGGGGCCCTGTCCTACCGCTTTGACTACGCACAAGACTCGACAACGGTCACCGACAGCCTGGGGCGTGTGAGCATCTACCACTTCAGGGGCGAAGGCGGGCTCAGGCGCGTGGTCAAGCTGCAGGAGGCCGACGGCGGCGTCACGCAAAGCCGTTTTGACGACAGCGGACGCCTGCTCGCCAGCATCGACGCCCTTGGCCGGGAAACGCACTACGAGCTCGATGTAGCCACCGGCGGATTGCTGTCCATCACCCAGCCAGACGGGCTGCAAAGCCGCTTCAGCTACAACGCGCAGGGGCAGATCGAGCAAAGCACCCGCCCCAACGGGGCGAGCGACCGCTTTGCCTATGACGCGATGGCGCGGCTTGCCAGCGTCACCGACGCGCTGGGCCATGTCACGCGCTATCACTATGCAGATGAGCGCAGTGAGCAGCCCCGGAGCATCGAAGATGCCAGGGGCGGCCAAAAACACCTCGCGTGGACCAGCGCGGGACAACTCTGCAGCTACACCGACTGCTCCGGCAGCGTCACCCGCTACCGGTATGACCGCTGGGGCAAACCACGGCGACGACGGGCGAGGAAGGCGCGCAGGCCAGGGCGGACTACGACGAGCGGGGCCGCGTCATTGCCAGAACGGATGGTCTGGGCCAAACCACCCGCTATGCGTACAACGAAGCAGGCGATCTCGCCCGCATCACCGCGCCCGATGGCAACGTCGTGCAGTTCGAGCGCGACGTCCAGGGCCAGCCCAGGGTCTATCACTACGGCGGCTACACCCAGCGGTTCGACTACGACGATGCGGGACGCATGGTGCGCCTGACCAACGAAAACGGCGCACACACCACGTTTGAATACGACGCGATGGACCGGCTGACCAAACAAGTCAACTTCGACGGCCGCACGCAGCACTACCAGTTCAATGCCGTGGGGGACCTTCTTCGAAGCGATGACGAGGGACTCATCAGCCGCTACCACTACGACAAGGGCGGCAGGCTGCTCAAGCGCCAGATGGGCGAGAGCAATCAGGCTCCCGCAGAGCACTTCAGCTACACACAAGACGGCCAGCTCGCGAAGGCATGGCACGTGACCGAGCTGGGCGGCAACACCATCACTGCAGGGTTCGAGCGCGACATGCTAGGCCGCATCATCCGCGAGACCCAGAGCATCACCGGCCCGGATGGCAGCGAGGTCTGGACGCACGAGGTGCGGCGGCAATTCGACGAACTCGGCAGCGAATCACAAACCACGTACACGGGCTTGCCCGCCATCGGGTGGCAGACCTACGGCCCGGGCCACCTGCACGGCATGGTGCTCGATGGCCGCAGCGTGATCGACTTCGAGCGCGATAAGCTGCACCGGGAGACCCAGCGCCGGTTCGGCCCCACGCAGACCACGCGCAGCTATGACGCGCTCTCGCGCCTGTCGCACCTGCACACCCACAGCCCGCTCATCGCAGAAGATGAGAGCCCATCCACGCTCCAGCGCCAACACCACTACGACGCAGCCGGCCAGCTCACCCGCATCGAAACCCTCAGGGGCCCGCACGAATACGGCTACGACAAGGCAGGACGTCTGATTGCGGCGAGCCAGCCAGGCCTCGCGATGCAGCACTACCGGTTCGACCCCGCTGGCAACCGCCTGTTCGAGAACGCCCGGATCGCCACAGGCCCTGAGCACTGGGAGGAGACCGTGCGCCAGCACATGGGGGACAAGCGCTTCAACCCGCTGGGCGAGAACGCCGCCAAGGACCACCACAACACGGCAGCGAAGTGGATGGACAACCGCATCACCGATGACGGCGAGTTCCACTACGAATACGACGCCTGGGGCAACCTCAGGCGCAAGCACAAGGCCGAAGGCAACGAGCAGCACCACTATCACTACGACAGCAACCACCGGCTCATCCGCTTCGAGATGGAGTGCGACACCGCCGTGCGCGGCGCGAATTACCACTACGACCCGTTCGGCAGGCGCGTGGTCAAGCAGGTGCAGCAAGGCGATGCCGAGGGGAACCTGCAAGGGCCCGTGCAGACGACATTCTTCGGCTGGGACGGGGACAGATTAGTCCTCACGGAAAAGGACAACCGGCAGATTCACACGATCTACGAGCCCGGCAGCTTTGTGCCGATGATCCGCGTGGAGGGAGACAAGCAGCCGCCCAAACGCACGCTGGCGCAAAAGCTGCAGGAGCAGCAGGGAATCCGGCTGGACCGGAATACCGAATCCCTGTTTGACGGGCTGGAGCAGGAACTGCGGCGAGGCAGGCTCAGCGCATTCTCGCAGCAGTGGATGCAAATGGCGCAGATGCAGCCCGCAGTGCTGAGAGCCATGCTGGATCCGGAGCCTTCAATGCAAGGCAGGCTGGTGCATGCTTATCAGTGTGATCATTTGGGGACGCCGATGGCATTGGTGGGCGCAGACGGTGCAGTCGAACCCGGCAGCGAGCTAGATGCATGGGGTAGCGCTCTAGAGAAACCCGTCAGTGAAAAAGTACACCAGCCAATAAAGTTGCAGGGGCAACAGATTGACGAAGAGTCGGGGCTGCACTACAACCGGTATCGCTACTACGATACAAGAGTAGGTAGATACATTACCGAAGACCCGATTGGCCTTGCAGGGGGGTGGAACACGAGCGCTTACGCATTGGCAAATCCAAACAATTGGGTCGATCCACTGGGACTAGAAGTCTACTTGTGCAAGCAACCAGCTTTTGGTATCAAGAACGGCCCTGTTGACCACCACTGGATTAAAACTGATAGTGAGGAAGCGGGGATGGGTGGAATCAAGGGGAACGTGCCTGGCAATGATTCTGGCGACATGCCTGGGGACCCGGTTCAAGTGACGAGTCACGCTGGTAGAAGCAAAGAATCTGGAGCAACTTGTACAAAAATTGAGGGGGTGGACGAAAACAAAGTAAATAGAGCATTAAAAATTGGAAGACCTCTAGGGCATTGGGGTCCTACAAATCAATGCCAATCTTTTGCACGTCAAACGCTACTTGAAGCGGGGTGGAAGCCTTCGACTGGCTTGCCGTATCCAAAACCCGCACCAGGGGCCATACCCAACCCTCTTCCCCCATTTGGAATGTAGGATTAACCATCATGAGTAACCATAAAATCGTGCATTACTTATGCATCGTATTAACTGTGGCGTCCGCGCTTTTTTCTCTTTGGTGCGTCTTATGGGTGGTTTCATCATACAGTATGGCGTTTTCGGAGTGCGCAAATGCGTATTCTCTATATTCAGAAAATCCTCGATGTAGACAGCCAGCAATTGCCGGATTACTTGCGATCGCCAGCTTATTAGGTGTCATAATTGCGGCGAGGTTAGCGGTTCGATTCAGAAGCCGATAGACTCGGGCGCAGAACAGTATATGCGAATGCGCGCTGATACAGCCCGGAGTGCTCAGGGCCGCACTGGATCCGGCAGGCTATTCGAATTCTCTACTCAACCGTGTTCGAGCTACTTGCAAGATGCGCGAAAAAATTCATTATCTTGTAAAAATGAAAAACCATGCTTTGAAATAATTCACAAATGAAAATTCTTATTTTTATATTTTCATTCATACATTGGGCAAGTATTTCCGCCAACCCTTTGCATTGCATGAATAATCGAGAGGTAGTACAGTTTTATAGCGAGTTTCCGTCTGACGAAGAAAATGGATTTTTCATCGCGCGAAAAACAACCAACGCCGGAGAGAGAGAATTATTTTCTTTAAATACACAGTGCAAAAAGAGAAGTTATGGAGAGTATTTTGATAGTCCAATTTCTTTAATTTCATTTACTGATAAAGGCGATCTTATTGGTTCATTTTGGATTTCAGGCACAGCGTATATATTAAGAATTCATGATGTTAATTCTGGAAAATTAATTCTTGAAGTTTATTCAAAAACACCGCCTTCAATTTTCTGGGATCGCTCATATGCAAACCCCATAGTTCATATTGAAAAAGATAATAGACTGACTTATTTTGGTTGGTTTATTTTTGATGACAATAATCAGGTTTATCGACAAGCGACAAAAAAAGAATCAATGAATTTGGCGAGGCAAGTCTTCAAGAAATTTCAATGAATTAATAGTTTAATCTAAACGGCTACAATAAATCAGGCTATGGTGCTGAGGTATATTCATCAGTCGCCACAAGCGGCAATAGTTTGAAGTCAATATTGATGAGCCTGCTCCCGGGGCGTTGGGTGAGCGCGCACCAGATAAAACTGCGGCTCAGAATCGAACAGATATGAGGCTTGGTCGCGGACGTTGGCAAAAAATACATTCAAGGTGAGGGCGTAAGCTTCCCCTGAAATTAGACAACTCATAACTGGAGAATGCGGCCTCAAAGAGAAAGCAGAGGCAGCAATGAGAAAGAGCAAGTTCAGCGAGAGCCGAATCGTGGCCATCTTGAAGGAGGGCGAAGCCGGTGCGCCGGTGGCTGAGGTCTGTCGCAAGCACGGCATCAGCGGCGACCTGGTACGGATGGAAGAGCAAATACGCGGGTGTCACGGTGTCAGAGTTGACGCGCATGCGCGAGCTGGAATCGGAGAATGCGCGGCTCAAGCGGATGTATGCTGACCTGGCACTGGAAGCTGCAGCGATGAAGGACGTGATCGCAAAAAAGTACTGACGCCGTCAGCCAAGCGGTTGGCGGCCAAAGACCTGATCCAGGAGCGAGGGTTGGCAGTGAGCAAAGCCTGTGTGATCGTGGACTGTCCCGGGCGGCGTTTTATAAGGAAGCCGAGGCGGCGGTGAGGCGCGATGCAGAGATCATTGATGCGCTCAACGCCATCGTGCAAGTCAACCCGCGTTGGGGATTTTGGAAGTGCTATGACCGGCTGCGGCTCGACGGACGCAAATGGAATCACAAGCGCGTCTGGCGGGTGTATTGTCAATTGGGGCTCAACATCCCCAAACGCGTGAAGAAGCGCATCACGCAGCGCGATCCCGTGCCCTTGCAAGCAGGCACGCTGGTCAATCAGGGCTGGGCGCTGGACTTCATGCATGACGTGCTCTACGACGGCCGCAGATTCCGCACGCTCAACGTGATCGACGAAGCCAACCGCGAGGCGCTGTGCATCGAGATCGGCATCTCGATTCCATCGACGCGGTTGATCCGTACCTTGAACCGCTTGATCGACTGGTACGGGGCGCCGGAGAGTATTCGCATGGACAACGGGCCAGAGATGACGAGCCACCATTTTATTGACTGGACAGCAGCCAAAGGCATCCGGCTCAATCGCATCGAACCGGGCGAGCCCAATCAGAACGCCTACATCGAACGGTTCAACCGAACCTACCGTCACGAAGTATTGGACGCCTACGTGTTCAAGAACATAGAGCAGGTCGAACGCATCACCGAGGACTGGCTACGAATCTACAACGAGCAGCGTCCTCATGACGCCCTGGGCGGACTGCCTCCCAAGCAGTTCCTGCCCAGGTTAACCACTGCCGCAGATTCCAGTAATCGACTGTCTACTTGACAGGGAAGCTTACGGCGTGAAATGAATATTTCAGGGACGACTACTTCGCAGGATCCGTGACAAAGCCGATTTTCTTGACGCCAGCGCGCTGTGCCGCCGACATGGCCATTGCGACGCGTTCGTAGCGTACGTTCTTGTCGCCGCGAATGTGCAGGTCGGGCTGGGGTTCCTTGGCGGCCTCGGTGGCGAGGCGGGGTTCGAGTTCCTCGTCGCCGATGTCCAGCTCGTTCCAGTGGAACTTGCCGTCTTCGGTGATTGACAGGCGGATGGTTTCCGGCTTGATGACCTCTTCCGTGTTCGAGGCGCGGGGCAGGTCCACGGGAACCGCATGTTTGATCACCGGCACGGTGATGATGAAGATGATGAGCAGAACCAGCATCACGTCCACGAGGGGCGTCATGTTGATTTCGTTCATCACGTCATCGGATTCGTCCTGTGTGCCAAAAGCCATGTCGAGTTATCCCTTCTTGATCGGCAGCACCTTGCCGGGTTCGCTGTGCGAGGACACACGGGCGCCGGTCACGAAGTAGGCGTGCAGATCGTGCGCAAAGCTGTTGAGACCGTTGAGGATCGACTTGTTGCCGCGCACCAGCGCGTTGTAGCCCAACACGGCAGGAATCGCGACGGCCAGGCCGAGTGCGGTCATGATCAGCGCTTCGCCGATCGGGCCAGCGACCTTGTCGATGGTCGATTGCCCCGAGGTGCCAATCGCCACCAGCGCGTGGTAGATGCCCCAGACGGTGCCGAACAGGCCGATGAAGGGCGCGGTCGATCCGACGGAGGCCAGGATCGCGAGGCCCGATTGCAGGCGTGCGGTGAATTCGTCGATGCAGTTGCGCAGGCAGCGTGTCACCCAATCGCTGACGTCGAGCGAGTCGTGCAGGTGCGCCTGGGTGTTGCGGTGGTGGGCCGTGGCCTCGCGGCCTTCGAGAGCCAGGATGCGGAACGGGTTGCTCGGGTCGCTGCCCAGCTTGCTCATGCCGGCGGCAAAGTCTTCGCTGTGCCAGAAGTCGCGTGCGATGCGCGCGTTTTTCTTGAAGCGCAGGATGTCGAGCGCCTTGATGATGATGACGATCCACGTGGCCAGCGACATGGCCAGCAACAGGACGGCGACGGCACGGGTGACGAAATCACCTTGTATCCAGACATTGGCGATGCCAAATTGGGAATTCATGAAGAAAACTCCTGCGAAGAAATTTATTGTTGGAGAACGAAATTGACGGGCACCAGGTATTCCATGGCCTCGGGTACGCCATTGCGTTTGCCCGGCACGAATTTCCAGCGCTTGACGGTGTCGATGGCGACGTTGTCCAGGCGGTCAAAGCCGCTCGACTTGGCGAGCTCGACGCGCTCGGGCAAGCCTTGCGCGCTGATCAGCACGCGCAGTGTGACCTTGCCCTGTTCACCCATGCGTCGGCTGACGGCAGGGAAGCCGGGCGCCGGATTGTTCAGATAGGCGGCATTGCTCGATGGCAGTTCGATCTTCGGCGCAGCCGGTGCTGGGGCAGGCGCGGCGGGAGCCGGACTCGGAGCCGGGGCAGGGGGCGCCGGCGGAGCGGGCGGAACCGGTGGTGCCACAGGCGCTGGCGCGATCGGTTCGACCGCGCCGGTCGGCGCATTGGGCGACGGCGTTGGATCCTTGATTGCCGCTGGCAGCGGTGTTTTGGGCTTCGGCTTGGGCGGCGTGGGCGCAGGCTTGGGAGGAGGTGGCGGTGCGGGCTTGGGCGGCGGCGGTACCGGAGCCGCGGGCGGAGGGGCTGGCGGTGTCGGCGGTGCGGCGGTGATGAACTCACTGATCAGCTGCACGGGAGTGATGACCTCGGGCGGTTTGTGATCGCCCATGCCAGCCTGAATGGCCCACAACGCCGCGACATGCAGCGCCACAACGGAACCGATCACCACGGTGTTGCGCCCGGAAAGCGCCGCGGCGTCTGTTTGATCAATCTGGGACATAGAGAAGGCGGCCAACAGGCGCGAGGGAAGTCTGCAAGCGCTGTCAGCGGCCGGGTAGACGAAAAGGAGGTTGGTCGATTATTTGCGTAAAACCCACCAAACCGAGGCTACGACAAGAATCAAACTGCCTGCAATGGTCGCGATGAATTCCATGCTTTGCTCTCTGTAATGGAGTTGGCAAGCTGGATCGTCTTCGGCGCAGACTCGTTGTGCAGAGCCGCTACGGTGCCGGTCGCGCAACACTGGGACACCACGTCGCGCGCGCACTGCTCGCAGCGCCCGCATTGGGTGGCGACCCCCAGTTCGAATTGAATTTCGTCGAAGCTCATGCCCGCATGCGCATGGCGTGCGATTTCGCGGTCTGAGACTCGGCGGCAAACACAAACAATCATGGTGCGAAGAAGGCCTGGCTGGCTGTTGAAGAAATGTACTGTCGCTGATTATAAATGCGAATTTATCGCATTCGCAATATTTATCACCTTCATGTTGTGTAACTATTGGGTTCAACGAGGGATTTCGAGGCTTGGTCGGCGATGCGCGGGCGAAAAAAAACCGACGGGCTGGTGGTTGCCTGTCGGTTTTCCTGGAGACGCGCCACGATGGTGACGCGCGGTCTGCGGCCGCTGCTTACTTGACGTGCTTGCCGATCAGGCCAGCCATCTCGAACATCGAGACTTGGGGCTTGCCGAACACTTCCTTGAGCTTGGCGTCGGCGTTGATCATGCGCTTGTTGGCAGCATCTTGCAGGTTGTTGGCCTTGATGTATGTCCACAGCTTGCTGATGATCTCCGTACGCGGCAGCGGTGCCGAGCCAACGACTGCGGCCAGAGCGGGGCTGGGAGTCAGGGGCTTCATGAATGCCGCGTTGGGCGTGCGCTTCTTTGCGGGTGCTGCCTTGTCGGTGGACTTGGATGCAGTTGCCATGTTGGATATCCCTTGTTCGAGAAATAGTGAAAAGACTCACCAGCGAACGCCTGTTGCTTCACTGGCTGAGCCGATGCTAATGGGAAAAAAACAGCTTTCCAAGGCGGAGAAACGATTTTTTGCCTTCATTTGTTTCCGCTGATATTGATAGTCTGATACTTGTTGGACGGGCATTCCCCTCTGTCGCGAGTCTGGACCGCGCCGTGTTGATTGAATCCTGCTTTCAACCCAGCTCCAGCATAGTTGAGTGAGCTATGGGGCACGCGACTGAAGGTGTCGCCGCAAATTTACGCTACAAGTCCATGATTTATCGAGATTTATTCGTTTTTGGCCGGGCTGCTTGGCGCCGTCGGTTTGCCCTTGCCGTATCCATAGCCCCAGATCCGTAGTTTTATTCGCAAGAACGAATGTCTGGAGGCTGGGTTGGAGACCCCTCACTCGGGGAGGCTCTCGATGGATGACTCTCATTAACCAATTGTTACCAGTCTTCCCGGCCCTTTTTCCCTTGCGAAAGGATCGTGCAGGGCAGGCGAAGGTCCTTTTTTGCTCGAATACGTCCGATCAGCGCGTGGCATTTCATGGCACATTCACGACGCTTTAATTGATCCAGATTTGAACCATGGCACTCGCAACAGGAAGGACATATCCATGACATCGGCCCCACGCAGACCATCAGCACCTGCGATCTCTGTGATGCACACTTGAAAGATGACACGGGCGCATTTCGCGTGCTGCCGCCGGTGTTTCAGGATTTCGGCGGCAAGGCGGCGTTTGCGGGGCCGGTTGCGACGGTGAAGTGTTTCGAGGACAACTCCGTCGTGAAGGCGGCGGTCGAGACGCCTGGCAATGGCCGCGTGCTGGTGGTCGATGGCGGCGGCTCGCTGCGACGTGCCTTGGTAGGCGGCAACGTGGCGGCGACCGCCGCGAAGAACGGCTGGGCGGGCATGGTGGTTCATGGCGCGGTCAGGGACATCGCGGAATTGCGCGAGACGCCCATCGGCATTCGCGCCCTGGCACTCATGCCGCTGCCGACCGAAAAGCGTGGCGAAGGTCGCGCCGACGTGCCGGTGCTGGTCTCGGGCGTCTGGGTTCGTCCGGGTGACTGGTTGTATGCCGATGCGGACGGCATCGTGATCGGCGCCGCAGAGCTTTGACGGGCGCGCAGTTCAGTGGCGACGGGCCGCTGAACTGCCTCTCGATGGCAGGGTGGCCAGCACCACGCTTGCGAGGGCCATGCCGAAGGCCAGCAATTGCAGTGGGGTGAATTGCTCGCCTAGCACCAGCACACCGAACAGCGCGGCGCTCACCGGCAGCAATACCGTGAACACTCCGCCCTGCGCGGCTGGAACGACCTTGAGGCCGGTCATCCACAACCACACAGTCCACACGCAGGCGGCCAGCGCGTAAAACAGCAACAAAAGCCAGATGCGGGCCGGAACGGCGGCGAAATCGAAATGCCACGCGAAGTACAGCCCGAACGGTGTTGCGAGCGTGAATCCCCAGAGGTTGATGAGCGAGGTGATGCGCTTGGGCCGAGCGCACCGGTCAGCTTCTTGCCAATCACCGAATAAGCGGCCTCGCAAAGCGACGCCGCCAGCAGCAGGGCGTAGCCCAGCCATTGCAGTTGGGCCTTGCCCGTTGCCGCGTCGTCGGCCCCGGCGTGCGGCGACTTCGCAAACGAAAAGAGCGCGATGCCCAGCACCGCACAGGCAACGGCGACCCAGGTGCGCGTCGCAACGCGCTCCTTGAGGAAAAGCCAGCTCATCACCGCGACGCATGCCGGGATCGAGGCCATGATCACGCCTGCCGAAGTGGCTCCGGTCATGCTCACGCCCGAAATCATGCAGACCGTGAACAGGAAATTGCCAAACAGGGATTGCAGGAACAGCAACCAGCGCGTTTGCCCGGTCATCGGCGGCTCATCCGCGCCCTTGCACAGCCAGTGCGGCATCGCCAGCACGCCGATGCCAAAGCGCAGCCAGGCCAGCAGGAAGACCGGGAAGGTCGCGGCGAGCGGTTTGGAAAGCGCCACATAGCTGCCGACGAGCACCATGCTCAGAGCGAGGCACGAATAGGCAACGGGACGACTGAGCATGGCGCGCGGACGGTGGCGGGGAAAGAAGGAGGAGGGCGAATCGCGAAGACGCGGTGCGTGAACATCATGCCTCAAACCCCGCTCCGAATGAGCCCGGCTGCCGCCGACAGAGGGGGTGCAACCCTAAATTTCATAATATGGATGGACAATGTTGCGATATGGAAAACGGAAATGTTGCACCGCAGTATTTTTTCTCAATACAAGAAACGTAATTTCGCATACAGAAAATGAAAACATAACCCATTGATTTTATTGATATAAAAATCTCTCTTATATAAGACATAAGATTGAATGCAACTCTTATAGAAGACTTAAAGTATCTCCAACGGCAAAGCAAAAACCTCACGCTGCAATGCCACCGATTTCAACCATCCTTTCTTTGCTTTTTGGAGAACTTTCATGTCCAAGCTGACCAACCAACTGAGCCGCGAACAGCAAATTGCCGCCCTTGAAAAAGACTGGGCGCAGAACCCCGCTGGAAGGGCGTGAAGCGCAACTACACCGCTGCCGACGTGGTACGTCTGCGCGGCAGCCTGCAGCCAGAAAACACACTGGCCCAGCGCGGCGCCGAAGTGCTGTGGGAAAAGATCAATGGTGGCTCCAAGAAGGGCTACGTGAACGCATTCGGTGCGATCTCCGCCGGTCAGGCGATGCAGCAGGCCAAGGCCGGCCTCGAGGCCGTGTACCTGTCGGGCTGGCAGGTTGCCGCCGACGGCAACACCAGCGAAACCATGTACCCTGACCAGTCGCTGTATGCGTATGACTCGGTGCCGACCATGGTTCGCCGCATCAACAACACCTTCAAGCGCGCCGACGAAATCCAGTGGGGCCGTGGCGTCAATCCCGGCGACAAGGAATTCATCGACTACTTCCTGCCAATCGTGGCCGATGCTGAAGCCGGTTTCGGCGGCGTGCTGAACGCCTTCGAACTGATGAAGAACATGATCGCTGCAGGCGCTGCCGGCGTTCACTTTGAAGACCAACTGGCCGCCGTGAAGAAGTGCGGTCACATGGGTGGCAAGGTGCTGGTGCCCACGCAGGAGGCCTGCGAAAAGCTGAACGCAGCGCGCTTTGCGGCTGACGTGATGGGTGTGCCGACCATCGTTCTGGCCCGCACCGACGCGGAAGCGGCCAACCTGATCACCAGCGACTACGACGCCAACGACAAGCCGTTCCTGACCGGCGAGCGCACGCAGGAAGGTTTCTACCGCGTCAAGAACGGCCTGGAACAAGCCATCAGCCGCGGCGTTGCCTACGCTCCCTACGCCGATTTGGTGTGGTGCGAAACCGGCGTGCCGGATATCGGCTTTGCGCGCGAGTTCGCGCAGGCCGTGCACGCGGCCTGCCCGGGCAAGCTGCTGAGCTACAACTGCTCGCCATCGTTCAACTGGAAGAAGAACCTCAACGACAGCCAGATCGCTTCGTTCCAGGAAGACCTTTCGGCGCTCGGCTACAAGTTCCAGTTCATCACGCTGGCCGGTATCCACAGCAACTGGTACAACACCTTCAAGTTCGCCCACGCCTATGCTCGCGGCGAAGGCATGAAGCACTACGTTGAAATGGTGCAGGAACCGGAATTCGCAGCACGCGAGCAAGGCTACACCTTCGTGTCGCACCAGCAGGAAGTGGGCGCGGGTTACTTCGACGACGTGACCACCGTGATCCAGGGCGGCTCGTCCAGCGTGAAGGCGCTGACCGGTTCGACCGAAGAAGAGCAATTCCACTGATCGAGTGCTTGACCCGGTTCGCTGCGTCCAGCAGGAGCGCAGCGAATAGGGGACTCCGGCAGACACAACCACGGCAGCGTAGGCTGACCGTGGTTTTTTTGTTGCCCGAGGATGTTTCACCATCGCGTCACATGCTGTTCATAAGCTTCGCGAGCCACGGAATTTCCAGTGGTCCACGGAGAAAAAATGAACATACAACAACGTACTTTCCAATGGGGCGGGTTGAGTCTCGTCGCGACGGCATCCCTCCTGGCGCTGCACGGTTGCGGCGGCTCTGACGGCGATGCGGCCAGCAAGGCGTCGAATATCCAGGCGGCCTGGGTGATGGTCGGCACCAAGAACGAGGCCATTGCACGCGTCATCACCAACTATGTGCCCGAAGCCTCGGCGGGTCCGCAGGAAGCGTGCCCGCTGATCACCGTGGACGGCGGCGTCTCGCGCATGAGTCTGCGTTCAGCGCCGAGCAACCCGGGACTGCGTCCAACGGCCAGCGACCCCACGGACTCCAAGCCTTCGGCATTCCCGGTCACCGTGTGCGAACAGGCCTTGCCTGCAACGGCTTTGCAGGTGAACGTTGCAGGTCAAAATTTGCCTCTGCCCAAGGCGCAGCCGCAGCGCATCGTGGTGTTTGGGGACAGCGGATGCCGCCTCAAGAAGGTCGACAACGCCTGGCAGGCCTGTGGCGACTCCGCGGCATGGCCGTTCGAGAAGGTCGCGAACGCTGCTGCCGCCCTCAAGCCCGATCTGGTCCTGCACGTGGGTGACTACCACTACCGCGAGAATGCCTGTCCGTCCGACATCGCGGGCTGCAAGGGCAGCCCCTGGGGCTATGGCTGGGATACGTGGCAGGCCGACCTGTTCAAGCCGGCGGCGAAATTGCTCGCCGCCGCGCCCTGGGTGATGGTGCGCGGCAACCACGAAGAATGTGCGCGTGGCGGACAGGGCTGGTTCAGGTTTCTGGACCCGCAGCCATTCAGCGCGGCGCGCTCCTGCGATCTCGCGAGCAATGATGCGACCGCGAACTACAGCGATCCGTATGCCGTGAAGCTCGGCTCCGGAACGCAGGTCATCGTGTTTGATTCCGCAAAGAATCCGAAGACCGCGTTGAAGCCGGAAGACACGCAATTCGCGATCTATCAAAAGCAGTTTCGTCAGGTCGCGGACATCGCTGCCAAGTCGGGTCTGGTGAACAACTTCTTCACCAATCACCATCCGATTCTGGCGTTTGCGCCGATTGCCGGTGCCAAGCCCGCGCAGGCCAATCCCGCCATGACGTCGGTGATGAGCAGCCTGAACGCGCAAGCCTACTACCCGCCCGGCGTGAATCTCGCGCTGCACGGTCACGTGCACGATTTCCAGGCGATCAGCTTCAAGACCGGCCAGACGGCAACCATCGTGAGTGGAACCGCAGGCGACAACCTCGACGTGGCGCTCCCCGATCCGCTCGCACCCGGAACCGAACCCGCTCCGGGCGCTGTCATCGACAAGATTTCGCACCATGCAAGTTTTGGCTTCCTGTTGATGGAGCGCCGCGCGCAGCCGTCCACGGGTTGGAGCTTCAAAGCCTACACCGCAGACGGCAAGTTGCTGGCAACCTGCCTGCAGCAAGGCTATTCGCTGGGCTGCGACAAGGCCGGCTTCCTGACTCCCTGATCTTGCGAGTGCCGGTCTTGGCGAATCATTGGACGAAGAAAAGGAAAAACGCCGTCGCACTGCTGGCGGCGTTTTTTTGCGCAGCGCTCGCCTGTACCTCGCGCGCGCAGGATGCACCCACGGCAGCGGTATGGCTTGCGCCCGGAGCGAGTGCGAAAGTCGTCAGGATGATTGCCTCCACCCCGCAGGTTGCGGCGCGCTACGACCCTACGCAGGCCCGCTTCCCGCAAGACGCCCAACTCATCGAGCTGGGGCGTGTGCTGTTTCACGATGCGCGCCTGTCCGATCCCCAAGGCACCTCGTGTGCCAGTTGTCATGATCCCGCACGCGCATGGGGTCCCGATCTGCGCCGCGGGCTCGGCGCGCATGAAAAGACACCCGGTACCGCGCGCGGCAGCAGAGCAGGGCACTTTGGCAAACGTGTCGCACCCTCACTGCTCTATGTGCGCTACGTACCCAAGCGCTATTTCTACGAGGACGATGACGCGCTCGTGCCGTCTTTTTTTGGCGGATTGATGGCGGATGCCAGCGCGGATTCGCTCGCGGAACAGGTGCGTGCGCCCTTGCTCGATCCGCTGGAGATGAATAACCGCAATGCCGCCCACTTGCTTGCGCGGCTCAACAAAAATGGGGTTTCACAACTGCTGGTGCCGTCATTCGGCAAGAGCGTTGAGCGGGATCCCGAGGCACTCTTGCGCGCGCTGGGAACATCACTTCAAGCCTATCTGCAATCGGACGAGCTGTCCCCGTTCACCTCGCGATTTGATCGCTTCGCGCGCAAGCAGGCGGCGCTGAAGCCTGCCGAACTGCGTGGTCTGGCACTGTTCAAGAATCAGGACAAGGGTAATTGCGCGTCGTGCCACACGGTGTCGGAAACCGCGTCGCGCGGGGAGCGCTCGTTGTTCACGGACTTTGGGTACGAGGCGTTGGCGTCACCGCGCAACAAGGCGCTGGCAGCCAATCGCAATCCACGGCATTTCGACAATGGCCTTTGCGAGACGGCCAAAAAATTGAAGTGGCCCGAACCCGGGCAATGGTGCGGCTACGTGCGCACGCCGAGCCTGCGCAATGTGGCGATCCGGCAGAGCTTCATGCATAACGGTTCGATCACCAGCCTGCGTGAGGTGGTGGACTTTTACAACACGCGCGGAATCGATCCCGTGCGGTGGTACGGAAAGAGCGGGGCGTTTGACGATGTTGCGCCAAGCTTTCACGAAAATGTGAACGTCAATTCGCCGCCGCTCAATCGCAAGCCTGGCAGCCCGGCGGCGCTCTCGGATGGGGATGTAGATGATCTGGTTGCATTCTTGCGATCACTGACAGATGAGCGCTACGTGCCGCTCATGCCGCCAGAGGTGCGCAGGCCGCTGCCTGAATCAAGAACCTCAGCGACGGTGCCAGCCGCCGCCACGCATTTGATAGCCGCCGCGCGGGCCGGGCGACCAGGTGCGCGGTGACCAGCCATAGCCGGGGCGACCGTGCACGTAGCGGCCTGGCACCCAGGCGTGGCGGCCACCAGACCAATTCCAGTAGCCGCCAATCCACACGGCGCCGACATAAGGCGCAACCGGTACGGTCTCGACGTAGGGGGCTGGAGGCGCAATCGGCGCGTAGATCGGCGCGTAGGCCTGTGTATCGGGGATATTGCTGTACGGATCGTTGTAATAGGGCTGTCCGACAGGCGCAACGATGCACCCGGTCAAGGTGACGGCGGACAACGCGGCTGCGGCGAGCCCAAAGCGGGAACGTTGAATCATTGCAAAATCCTCTCAAGACCCCAATTCACAAGAAGGGGACAATGAGCATTCAACGACGGGTGCTGCCAAACGGTTGTCATATTTCGCTCGCTTTGCGAAGCTTTACGTAAGCGATACATGGGGTGTCCGCGTGGCTTGATCAACGACAGCTTGCGCGCAGCGGCGGACAAACCCAACCCAAAAGCGCTTACCACGCTAAAATAGCAGGATTGCCTCTATCGAGGCGGTTCCAATCCGGGATGAACAGGCACTTTGTTCTCTCATTTTTGACAGGTTAGAAAGGCGCCTTCAGGTTATGACACCGCGAACGCAACGCTCTACGGGAGATGTCCGATCGCCTGAGGTGCAGGTCCGCGCACCCTGGTGCGGGCATGTCTGTCAATTCCCTGTTTTCAAGTTTGCGCGGCCGGTCCGCGCATTTGTTTTTATAGCGCCGCGATTCAATCGCGAGAATGCAGAGCAACATGGTTCAAATCACTCTTCCAGATGGTTCGCAAAGGCAATATCCCGGTCCGGTGACCGTGGCCGAAGTGGCCCAGTCGATCGGCTCGGGTCTGGCCAAGGCCGCACTCGGCGGCAAGGTGGATGGCAAGGCGGTCGATACCAGCTTTTCCATCGACCACGACGCGGCGCTCTCGATCATCACGGCCAAGGACGCAGATGGCCTCGATTTGATCCGTCACTCGACCGCCCATTTGCTGGCCTATGCGGTCAAGGAGCTTTACCCAGACGCCCAGGTGACCATCGGCCCGGTGATCGAAAACGGCTTCTACTACGACTTCAGCTACAAGCGCCCGTTCACGCCCGAGGATCTCGCCGCCATCGAAAAGAAGATGACCGAGCTTGCCAACAAGGACGAGCCGGTGACCCGCCGCGTGCTGCCACGCGACGAAGCGGTGGCGTATTTCAAGAGTCTTGGAGAAGCCTATAAAGCCGAGATCATCGCCAGCATTCCGTCCAACGAAGACGTGAGCCTGTACCGCGAGGGCAACTTCGAGGATCTGTGCCGCGGCCCGCACGTGCCCAGCACCGGCAAGCTCAAGTTCTTCAAGCTGATGAAGGTGGCGGGCGCGTACTGGCGCGGCGACCATCGCAACGAGATGCTGCAGCGCATCTATGGCACCGCGTGGGCGACCAAGGACGAGCTCAACGGCTATCTGCACATGCTCGAAGAGGCCGAGAAGCGCGACCACCGCAAGCTCGGCCGTGAACTCGATCTGTTCCACATCGACGAGCACTCGCCGGGAACCGTGTTCTGGCACCCCAAGGGCTGGACCGTCTGGCAGGAGGTCGAGCAATACATGCGCCGTGTCTACCGTGACAACGGCTATCTCGAGGTAAAGGCGCCGCAGTTGCTCGACAAGTCGCTTTGGGAGAAGACCGGCCACTGGGACAAGTACCGCGAGAACATGTTCACGACCGAGTCGGAAAAGCGTGAATATGCCTTGAAGCCGATGAATTGCCCGGGTCACATCATCATCTTCAAGCAGGGCATCAAGAGCTACCGCGACCTGCCGCTGCGCTTTGGCGAGTTCGGCAATTGTCACCGCAATGAGCCCACCGGCAGCCTGCACGGCATCATGCGCGTGCGCGCGTTCACGCAGGATGACGGTCACATTTTCTGCATGCCCGATCAGATCCAGGGCGAAGTCAAGGCGTTCACGTCCTTGCTCCAGAAGGTCTACAAGGACTTCGGCTTCACCGACATCCTGTATCGCTTGTCGACCCGCCCGGACAAGCGCATCGGCTCCGACGAAAGCTGGGACAAGGCGGAGGCCGCACTGGCCGATGGTCTGCGCGCTTCGGGCTGTGACTTCGAATACCTGCCAGGCGAGGGCGCGTTCTACGGCCCGAAGATCGAATACACGCTCAAGGACGCGCTGGGCCGGGAATGGCAGTGCGGCACGATCCAGGTCGATCCGAACCTGCCCGAGCGCCTCGATGCCGAATTCGTCGGTGAAGATGGCGAGCGCCATCGCCCGATCATGCTGCACCGTGCCATCGTCGGCAGCCTTGAACGATTCATCGGCATTCTGATCGAGCAGCACGCTGGCGCGCTCCCCGTGTGGCTCGCGCCCGAGCAGGTCGCGGTGCTCAATATCACGGACAATCAGGCCGATTATTGTCGCGAAATCGCTGCAAAGCTTCAAAAAGCATTGCCGAATCAAGACCTTAGAGTGGTCACGGATCTGCGCAATGAAAAGATTACGTATAAAATACGCGAACATGCCATGCAGAAACTGCCCTATATCCTCGTCGCCGGCGACAAGGAGATGGCCGCAGGGACTGTTGCAGTGCGCGCCCGGGGTAACAAAGACCTCGGAGTCATGTCGGTCGATGCGTTTGTCGACCTGATCGCACAAGACATAGCTTCCAAGGTCTGATTTCCCAATCTGAAACGCTTTGGCGCGCGCGTTGTGCATTTCTGCCACGTTGTTGTGGCTGTTTTTTTAGAGGGTGAGAACCATCGCTACCGAATTTCGTGATCGTCGTCAGCGCGAGGAGCGCAAGCACCGCCTGAACCGTGAAATCACAGCACCAGAAGTGCGTCTTTCTGGTCCTGACAATGAACCCATCGGCATCGTGCCGATCCAGCAGGCGCTGGCCATGGCCGGTGATCTGGACGTGGATCTGGTGGAAATCGCCGCCACGGCCAATCCCCCGGTCTGCCGACTGATGGACTACGGCAAGTTCAAGTATCAGGAACAGAAGAAGGCTGCCGAAGCCAAGGCCAAGCAGACGGTCATCGAGATCAAGGAAGTGAAATTCCGCCCCGGTACCGATGACGGTGACTACAACATCAAGTTGCGCAACATCCGTCGATTCCTGGCCGATGGCGACAAGGTGAAGGTCACGCTGCGATTCCGTGGCCGTGAAATCACTCACCAGGACCTGGGTCTGGCGCTTCTGAACCGTTTGCGCGATGAGCTGGCCGACAGCATTCTGGTGGAGCAGTTCCCCAAGCTCGAAGGCCGTCAGATGATCATGATGATTGCTCCGGCCCGCAAGAAACCTGTGGCTGGCGCAAAGAGTGAAACGGCTGCTCCGGCAGCGGGTCAAACTGCCTGATAATCCGGGGTTTGGTCAAAAATTTGCGGAAGCGGCGGCGGGCAACCGAAGCCGGGTTCGCAACAGACGGTGCGCAAGCGCTGTCGCACGGAAGGACTCCGGTTCTTCCGTTTTAAGAAGTGTCTCGGGGCCTACAAGGTTGCGCAATGGTGCGCAAACGCCTCACGAGCACAATTCAACAGGAGCATTCACATGCCCAAAATGAAAACCAAGAGCAGCGCGAAGAAGCGTTTTCGCGTTCGTCCGGGTGGTACCGTCAAGCGCGGTCAAGCCTTCAAGCGTCACATTCTGACCAAGAAGACCACCAAGAATAAGCGCCATCTGCGTGGTGCAACTGCCGTGCACGAGACCAACATGGGCTCTATCGCACAAATGTTGCCCTCCATGGGCCTTTAATTCACTGACGAACAAGGAGAAAACACATGCCTCGCGTCAAACGTGGTGTAACGGCTCGCGCCCGCCATAAAAAAGTTCTGGCCCTCTCCAAGGGCTTCCGTGGTCGTCGCGGTAACGTCTTCCGCGTCGCCAAGCAGGCGGTGATGAAGGCCGGGCAATATGCCTACCGTGACCGTCGTACCAAGAAGCGCGTGTTCCGCCAACTGTGGATCGCCCGTATCAACGCCGCTGCACGCGAACTGGGCCTGACCTACAGCCAATTCGCCAACGGCCTGAAGAAGGCTTCCATCGAAATCGACCGCAAGATGCTGGCCGATATCGCGGTGCACGACAAGGCTGCCTTTGGCAGCATCGTGGAACAAGTCAAGGCCAAGCTGGCTGCCTGAGTTCCGCGATAGGCAGTAGGCACCCCGGTGTTTCCTGCTTGCGCACAAACAGCAAGGGCTAGGGCTTGAAAAGGCACTAGCCCTTGTTTATTTTGAAATTCGAGAAAAAGCTTTCGGTGTGCTGACCCTTGCGTGATTCGACTGACGCATCAGCCGAGTACTTACGGGTCAGGACATCAGATGGTTAAAGAAGTCGATATGAACGAGTTGGATTCTCTGGTCGAAAGCGCGCAGCAATTGTTCGCGCAGGCGCAAACCCCCAATGACCTGGAAAATGCCAAGGCGCAGTTTCTGGGCAAGTCGGGCAAGGTGACTGAGCTCATGAAGGGCATGGCGCAGCTTTCCGTCGAAGAGAAAAAGTCGCGCGGCGCGGCCATCAATCTGGCCAAGCAGGCCATCGAGGCGGCGCTCACCGCACGCCGCCAGGCGCTTGCCGATGCAGAACTCGAGGCCCATCTGAAGGCCGAGGTGCTCGACGTGACGCTGCCGGGCCGACGCCGTGGCAACGGGGGGCTGCATCCCGTGTCGATCACCATGGAGCGCATCGAGGGCATTTTCGGCTCGATGGGTTTCGAGGTGGCCGAGGGCCGGAAATCGAATCCGACTGGTTCAACTTCACCGCGCTCAACACGCCCGAAGACCATCCTGCGCGCTCCATGCACGACACCTTCTACGTCGAAGGCGGCACGGCCCACGCGCCGAATCTGCTGCGCACGCACACCAGCCCGATGCAGGTGCGCCATGCGGTTCAGCACGTCAAGAAATACCGTCACCTGATCGACGCCGGTCAGACCATGCCCGAAATCCGCGTGATCGCGCCGGGCCGCACCTATCGCGTCGATTCGGATGCCACGCACTCGCCGATGTTCCACCAGTGCGAAGGCCTGTGGATCGGCGAGAACGTGAGCTTCAAGGATCTGAAAGTGGTGTTCACCGATTTCTGCAAGACCTTCTTCGAGCAGGACGATCTGGTGCTGCGCTTTCGTCCGAGCTTTTTCCCATTCACCGAGCCGAGTGCCGAGATCGACATCCAGTTCCAGAGCGGCCCGCTCGCCGGTCGCTGGCTCGAAGTGTCCGGTGCGGGGCAGGTGCACCCGAACGTGGTGCGCAACATGGGTCTCGATCCCGAGAGGTTCATCGGCTTTGCCTTTGGCATGGGCCCGGATCGTCTGACGATGCTGCGTTATGGAGTGAACGATCTGCGGCTGTTCTTCGACGGCGACATCCGTTTCCTGTCGCAGTTCCAGTGACCCGTTGATCGATATTGCAAGGCCTGCCCAAACCAACAAACACAACGGGCAACAGGTCTTGTCCACGCCAAAGAGATTGAGATAAAGCCATGCAATTCCCAGAATCCTGGTTGCGCGAATTCTGCAACCCACCCCTGACCACCCAGCAGCTTGCCGATACGCTGACCATGGCCGGTCTCGAAGTCGAAGAACTCGAGCCCGTTGCGCCCGCGTTCTCGGACATCGTCGTCGGTGAGATCAAGGAAGCCGTGCAGCATCCCGATGCGGATCGCCTGCGCGTTTGCAAGGTGGACGTGGGCGGCCCCGAGTTGCTCAACATCGTCTGCGGCGCGCCGAATGCACGCGTCGGCATCAAGGTGCCGTGCGCGATGGTCGGCGCGGAACTGCCGCCGGGCGAAGACGGAAAGCCCTTCAAGATCAAGATCGGCAAGCTGCGCGGCGTGGAAAGCTACGGCATGCTGTGCTCGGCCAAGGAGCTCAAGCTTGCCGACGACCACGGCGGTCTGCTGGAGTTGCCGGCCGATGCGCCGCTGGGCCAGAACATCCGCGAGTACCTGAATCTCGACGACACGCTGTTCACGCTCAAGCTCACGCCCAACCTGGCGCACAACCTCTCGGTCTACGGTATCGCGCGTGAAGTCTCGGCGCTGACGGGCGCTGCGCTGAGGCCGCTGAGTTTCCCCGTGGCGGCAGTCGGCACACAGGACAAACTGCCCGTGAAGATCGAGGCCACCGACCTGTGCGGCCGCTTCTCGGGGCGCATCATCCGCAACGTGAACACCAAGGCCCGCACGCCACAATGGATGGTTGATCGCCTGGCGCGTTGTGGCCAGCGCAGTGTCGCGCCGCTCGTCGACATCTCGAACTATGTGATGTTCGAACTGGGCCGACCCTCTCACATCTTCGACCTCGACAAGATCCACGGCGGCCTGCACGTGCGCTGGGGCAAGGTGGGCGAGCAGCTCAAGCTGTTGAACGGCAACACCATCACCATCGATGATTTCCTGAAGGTCGGTGTGATCGCCGACGACAAGGAAATCGAATCGCTCGCGGGCATCATGGGCGGTGACGCCACGGCGGTTTCCGACGACACGCGCAACATCTACGTCGAAGCGGCGTTCTGGTGGCCCAAGGCCGTCGCGGGTCGCTCGCGCCACTTCAACTTCTCAACCGATGCTGGCCATCGCTTCGAGCGCGGCGTCGATCCGCAGCACACCGTCGAGCACATCGAGCGCATCACGCAACTGGTGCTGGAAATCTGCGGTACGCCGGAAACGGTCTGCGGCGCGATGGATGACCAGAAGCCCAATATGCCCGACGCCAGGCAGGTCACGCTGCGCGTTGCGCGCGCCGCCAAGGTCATCGGCATGCCGCTGACGCAGCAGCAGTGCTACGACGCGCTCACGGGCCTCGGCTTGCCCACGGAGCAGGGCGACGGCGTGCTCACCGTCACGGCACCTTCGTTCCGCTTCGACATCAACCTCGAAGAAGACCTGATCGAAGAGGTTGCACGCATGATCGGCTACGAAAATCTGCCGACCAGCAAGCCGCTCGCGCCCATCAGTCCCAAGCTGCGCGCCGAGAATCGCCGCGGCCAGTACGAGGTGCGCCATCTGCTGGCAGGCCTCGGCTATCAGGAAACCATCAATTTCAGCTTCGTCGAGGAAAAGTGGGAGCAGGAGCTGGCGGGCAACCCCAATCCGATCAAGCTGCTGAACCCGATTGCCAGCCACCTGAGCGTGATGCGCTCGTCGCTGATCGGCTCGCTGTTGCAGGTGCTCAAGTTCAACGTGGACCGCAAGGCTTCGCGCGTGCGGGTGTTCGAAATCGGCCGCGTGTTCCTGCGTGACGAGTCCGTCGAAGAAAGCGACACGACGGTCAAGGGCTTCTCCCAGCCCATGCGCGTGGCGGGCCTCGCATACGGCCCGGCCAACACATTGCAATGGAGCGCAAGCGAAAACGGCAAGATTGATTTCTTCGACGTGAAGGGCGACGTGCAGGCACTCCTCGCGCCGCTCGATGCGACCTTCGAGCCAGCCGAACATCCGGCCATGCACCCGGGCCGCTGCGCACGCGTGCTGCAAGGCGGCCGCGCCATCGGCTTTGTCGGGGAGCTGCATCCCAGGTGGCGCCAGAGCTGGGATCTGGCGCAGGCACCGGTGCTGTTCGAACTTGAACTCGATGCAGTTCTTGCGCGCAAGGTACCGGTTTTCCAATCGGTTGCCAAGCACCAGGCCGTGGAGCGTGACATCGCCGTCGTCGTCGCAGAAAATGTGACCCACGCCGCCGTCATGGACGCCATACACAGTGGCGCGCCCCAGGGCATGTTGCGTTCCGCCGTGCTGTTCGACGTGTTCCGCCCCAAGGCAGGCTCGTCCGGTGGCTTGGCAGACGGCGAGAAGAGTCTGGCGATCCGCCTCGCCCTGGGTTCCGACACCGCAGCCCTTGCCGATGCCGACATTGAATCCGCCGTGCAAGGTATTCTTCAATCGTTGACTGACAAGACCGGAGCAAGGCTGCGATGACGATGATGACGCTCAATGAGGACAACGGGATCGGGGAATTCACCGTCGAAAGTCTGGAATCGCCCGCGCTCACCAAAGCGCAACTCGCCGACCTGCTGTTCGAGCAGATCGGCCTGAACAAGCGCGAGTCCAAGGACATGATCGACTCGTTCTTCGATCTGATCGTGCGCAGTCTGGTCAACGGAGAAGATGTGAAGCTCTCGAGCTTCGGCAATTTCCAGATCCGTACCAAGGCACCGCGCCCCGGGCGCAACCCGCGTACCGGAGAATCGATTCCCATCGAGGCGCGACGGGTCGTCACTTTCCATGCAAGCTCCAAGCTCAAGGAGCAAATTCAGGGCGAAGTCAAAGAAGTCGAATAAAGCCTGACCGGGACGGTGCGAAAGCCGCCCTGAAATGGCAAGGGATGTTTTGACTGGAGTAGCCTTGAGGGCTTTTCCAAAGATTTCATGAAAATTCCATGAACACAGTGCTGCCACCCATTCCGGCCAAACGCTACTTCACCATCGGTGAGGTGGCCGAGCTGTGCGGAGTCAAGCCGCACGTGCTGCGTTACTGGGAACAGGAATTCACGCAATTGCGCCCCATGAAGCGCCGTGGAAACCGTCGCTACTACCAGCACCACGAAGTGCTCATGGTGCGCCGCATCCGCGATCTGCTGTATGACCAGGGCTTCACCATCAGCGGCGCGCGCAATCGCCTCCAGGAATTGGCCCACGCAGGCAGGGCCGGTGCCGAACAGTTGGAAGCAGCAGACGCAGCCGCGCTTGAGGAACTGCTCGAAGCAGGCTCCGTCGGCGACGCGCTGGAATCGCCCGCACGCAATGCAGACGTAGCGGCTGCCACCAGCCACGGCACCAATAACGACAACAACAATGGCGCGGCCACGCCAGAAGCCGATACCCCTCGCCAGCTCGCGCCACTCAGCCTCCCGGCCATCAGAAAAGAACTTCAGGAAATTCGAGCCCTTTTGTCGTGGGTGTGAAATTTCACGATATAATTGAGGACTTGTCGGCGTGTAGCGCAGCCTGGTAGCGCACTTGCATGGGGTGCAAGGGGTCGCGAGTTCGAATCCCGCCACGCCGACCATTTATATCAAGGACTTAGCTTCGCAAGGGCTAGGTCCTTTTTTTGCCCTATTTGTCTCACCCCCAAGTTTGTAAAAGCTGTCATGTGAGGGCGCCTGTGCAGGCAATTTAGGGATGCTTTGGCTCGCTTGATGCTTGCCCCCAATGTTGCGAAATTGGTTTTAAAACAAGGGTCATATCCCGCATTGAAGAAGTTCCACATCTGGAAGTCTCGGCCAGTTAAGATATCTTCCATCAGTCATATGTAAGTAACGGAGGTTGGGATGGGTACTGCGCGAGGCCATAGTGGAGAGGCGACCGCCGTGCGTGAGCAGGTTGTAGGGCTTTTGGAGCTTCTCGCGACGCGGATGCAATGGTCTGCTGCAAGGCCCATTATTTCTAGCACCGGCCTTCACGTCAGTAGAGGGTGGGCCGAAACTATTGAAGCTGCGAGCCATGATTTTTACAGTGACGCCATTTGGACTGCAGCGTACAAAAGACTTGCGAAGCTCGCTAGAGTTCACACGTACGTGGGAAACAAGAGGGTTACCTTCTTTGATCTCCGGGCGCTGGGTGACGATAGTCGCGCCAAAATTTTGAAGTGGGCAAAAGAAAATGCAGCTAGCAACTTGGCAGGCCTTGTACGTAAGCGTCCGTTCGCGATTCTTGAAGCGCCAACGATCCGGGAAGCGTTGGAACCACATAAGATGCCTCCTCCAAAGTTGATTGCTGCCGACTACGTAGACGGGAAGCTTTACCTGCAGTTCTTCAGCACTCGGTCTTATGTGTTCCGCGAACCATTAAATATTTCCTTGATGAGTGCTGCTCAGCAGAGGGCATTCTCGATATACGAGGAGTTGATTGGGGTGCGCACGAAGTCAATCCCATGCTTCGATACAGCGGTGATTGACACCGATGCCGAGCTAGTCGAAATCCGTGTAGATTTCCTTCCAGGGGTTACTGAAGATAAGGAAGTCTCACCTTTGTCCCGCGTGATTGGCGAACTGAACCGAATCGGAACCAAGTACAACAACCAAGCAATAGTCGGTGTGGGGTTGGTGAATCTTCGTCCCGTTATAAATCCGATGTATCTGGACGAAATGTGTGGTCGCGTGACTGCGCTAGGGTTTGTGGCCACAGGTAAGGAATCATCCTCAAACAATCGTGGTCAGTTGCATCGCTCTAAGACGAGGGACTTACGCAAAGACGAATTCCATGCTGGAGGAAAGCGCCATGTTGCGAAGATTGACCCCTATGCCATCGGAGTTACATGGTCGCAGAAAGCGCCAATGAGCGATTTGAGCCTAGAAATTCGGGGCAATGCTCGCTCCCTGTACAACCGAGCTCATGGTCAAGTCAACGATGTTGAGATTGTTGGATGTCTAGATTTGGACGACTACAAGTTCGTTCATGACCAAGTCCTCAGTCGTCTCAAACGTACGCGAAAGTGAACATAGACGCGGTAATTCAGGAAGACTGGGCTTCCGCGCCCAGTGTAAAGCAGGCGTGCTTGCACGTTTGGCACGCCCTATCATCCCGCGAGCATCAATTGGATCATTACACGTTTGACCACCTTCTTCATTTGGCCCAAGCAGGCGATGAGGCGGTGGTCGCACGTGCTCTTTCGTACCTTGCCACTCCTAGGGTGAAGGTTCTCAAGACATGCTTAATGTACGAGTTCGACGGCGGGTTTTACGAATTGCCTGAGGAAGAAGTTAGGCATTACTCACGGGGTGAAGCCGTAATACATCCCGAATTTGGTGAACCCATCTCTGAGTCGCAGATCATGATCTGCTTTACCCCGGGAGCCACGCTGAAAGATATGGGTGTGGCGTGACCATGATATCGCTCGAGGATTACTATCGTTACAGTTCTAAGCCAACTGTCCAGGCCATGATTCGACGTGAGATGCTCGCAGATGGCGGAAATTACGAGGAATTCATTGAACAACTTTACGCCGACATTGACGAGTCTATCTACGAGTTGCAAGCTAGCCGCGAACTTCGCCAGAACGACACCGAAGATCGTATCAGTCTCGATATCTTGGTTGGACTCAAACGTAGTGGCTACAACGCGACGCATGACAGCAAGACTGGTGGTCACGTCGATTTGGCGGTTCGTATTGGCTCTCACTCGTGGATCGGCGAGGCGAAGAAAGATGGCAACTTCAAGGAGGGTTTCTTGCAGCTCACGTCACGGTACGTCCAAGCCTCGGGCAACTATAGCCACGATCAAGGCGGATTGCTCTTCTATATGGTGAAGAGAGCCGATGCCTTGGGCGTGCTCAATATTTGGCGCAGGCAATTGATGAATGATGGACACTCATGCATCGACTGCAATACAAATAAGCTGGCGTTCTACTCAAAGCATAAGCTCGAAGGCTCTGGCACGGACTTCAAAATTCGATCAATGGTCATTTCCCTCTACCACCAGCCCCTGGATAAATCTGCGCGAGACTCCGCTAAGAGGAGGGCGGCAAAGAAGGCGCCCATGAAAAATTCTGCCCAAAAGAAGTCGACATAATTTAGGCGCTCCTGCAATTGGTGCATCGAATCATTCAGTTGGCTTTGGAGAAACTGCCGATGGACACGCCTGCCACTGGGGACGCTTAAGCCGTGGCGGTGTTGACAACCTGAATCGCCCCGGGTTTGAACTGACCCCCAGAAGTTGGACGGCAATCCTTCCATAAGCCACCCCTCTGAAAAGTAGAGCTATGCGGCCATGGCCAGCCGCTGTTTGGGTGTGATGCCGCCCAATGCCATGTTTGGGCATTCATGGTTGTAGCGCCACATCCATTGCGTGGCGTACTCCCGAACCTCGTGGAGGTCAGACCCATAGTACTGTGACAGCCATTCGTAGCGGACCGTTCTGTTGAAGCGCCCCACATAGGCATTCTGCTGGGGCTTGCCAGGCTGGATGTGTTCGATGCGAATTCCTTGCCCGCTGGCCCAGTGCAGCAGCGTAGCGCTGACGTACTCTGGCCCGTTGTCACAACGTATCGCTTGCGGCTTTCCACGCCAGGCCATGATCTGTCCCAAGACTCGAATCACGCGATGCGATGGCAGTGAGAAGTCTAGGTCAATGCCCAGAGCCTCACGGTTGAAGTCATCAATCACGTTGAGCAGCTGATGTTTCCTGCAGCGGCTCGCGCAAAAAATCGATCAACGCGCGCAGCTTGGGTGGCATGAGTTGGCGCGCCGCGAAGTAGAGGTGGAATGTCGTGGGCATCGGGGCATGGTCTTGCAGCACGGGCACCAGTTCGCCACGTTCGAGTTCGCTGCGAATGCTGCGCAGAAAAAGTTGCGCCAAGCCGTAGCCTTTGCAGGTGGCGCGAATGATGTAGTGGTTGTCGGAGAAGATGAGCCGGCCATGGACGTCTACTTCGGTGTCCTGCCCGTCGATCTGGAAATGCCAGCTCTCCAGGCGCTTGCTGCCAGCAAAGCGGTAGCGGATGCAATCGTGGTGGGCGAGATCCAGCGGAGATTTTGGCGTGCCCATGCGTTCGAGATACGCGGAGCTGGCGACAACGCCCACGGGTTGGCCGTTGTCCAGCGGCACCGAGACCACGTCATTCGCGAGATAGGGTCCGAGGCGAATGCCGGCATCGAAGCCTTCTCGCACGATGTCGGCAAAGGTGTCGTCGGTGAATAGCTCCAGCTTCAGATCGGGATAGCGTGCGAGAAATTCATCGATGCGAGGCTCGATCAACAGCCCAGCAGCGAGGCGTGAAGTGTTGATGCGCAGCAGCCCACTCGGCCCATGTTGTCGTGCGCGTACGCGTTGAAGGGCAAGGTCGAGCATTTCGAGTGCAGGTGTCACTTCGGTCAAAAGCTGTTGCCCTGCCTCGGTCAACGCGACCTGGCGGCTTGTGCGGTTGAAAAGACGCGTGCCCACCTGTGCCTCCAGCCGACGTATCTGTTGAGACACTGCGGACGCGCTGATGCCAAGGTGGTCACCCGCACGCGTAAAAGTGCCGAGTCGGGCCAGCAGCACAAAGGTGTTGTAGGCAGGCGTTGGCGTTCGCTCTATTGTGAAGTTTTTCTTCATGATTTGTTAAGTCTCGCATGCTTGTGCCTTCACGTGAAGCGTCTCAGACTGGCACCGTCATTCACAGAAATTTTTTGCGCATGTCTTTTTTCAATTCTTTCCGGGTACTTTCATTGGCGGTCGGCGTGACGCTGCTGGCTGCGGTCTCGTTGCCCGCTGCAGAAGGGCGCACGGCGTCGGCTTCCTCGGTGCAAACCAACGCGAAGCTCGCCCGGCATCTCACGCCTGTGCTACAGGCGGCGGTGAACGAGCGGCGCATCGTGGGGGGCGTCGCAGTGGTGGCGGTGGATGGGAAAATTCTTTATCGGCAGGCAGTAGGGCTGGCGGATCGGGAGTCCGGCAGGCTGATGCGACCCGAGACCGATTTCCGGTTGGCGTCGATGACCAAGCCGCTCGTCACGGTGGTGGCGATGCGCCTGATCGAGTCCGGGCAGTTGGGCCTCGATGATGCGGTGACGCGCTATCTGCCCGATTTTCGGCCGCGTCTGGTCGATGGCACTGAACCCGTGATCCGGGTCCGGCATCTGATGACGCATACGTCGGGGCTGGGTTACCGCTTCCTGGAGGCTGAAGACGGTGCTTACGCGCGGCTGAAAGTGTCCGATGGACTCGACGATGCGGCGATTCGGCTCGACGAGAATCTGCGCAGACTGGGTCAGGCACCGCTGTATTTTGAGCCCGGCAAGGGCTGGCGGTATTCGCTGGGCATCGACGTGCTTGGCGCGGTGATCGAGAAGGTCACGGGCGGTAGCTTGTCCGAGGCGGTGGCTCAATACGTGACGCGACCGTTGTCCTTGACGCATACACGCTTTGTCGCGCGCGCAGGTGAGGCTCTCGCGACGCCGTATGCCGATGGCAAGCCGGCTCCCATCCGCATGACGCGCAACATGGCCGTGCCTTTGCCCGGAGATTCGGTGGGTGCCCTGCGCTTCGATCCAGGCCGTGCATTCAATGCGCAGGCGTTTGCATCCGGCGGGGCGGGGGCGCTCGGAAATGCGGATGATTTCATGGTGTTCCTGGAGACCATACGGACAGGAGGCGCGCCGCTGCTCAACGCGCAGAGCAGTGCGTTGATGATGAAGGACCAGGTCGGCGAGCAGGCTCAGACGCAAGGTCCGGGCTGGGGATTCGGTTATGGCTGGGCAGTGCTTGTCAATCCCGCGCTTGCACGCTCGCCTCAAAGCAAGGGAACACTCCAATGGGGCGGGGCCTATGGCCACAACTGGTTTGTAGATCCCGAGCGCAAACTGACCGTCGTGCTGTTGACCAATACCGCGTTTGAGGGGATGTCCGGTGCGCTGGTGACGCAGGTGCGGGACGCCGTGTATGCGGGACTTGCGCCTTGATCCTGATTGCCTGAAGCCAGGTGTGATCGTGCCGAGTTGACAGACATGCCTGCATCGGGCGGTGAAGAATTGAAAAAGCCGCCTTGCGGCGGCCTGAGATTTCAGAATTTGCGTCTACGGATTCGCGTCAGTCCGAGCATTGCCATCAGAGACGACAAGATGATCACGCCCCACTCGCCCAACGTGGGAACATTCTGGGCAATCACCGAAGGCGCCGTCGTTGTTTGAATACTGGCCGTATCGGAGACGCTGCCGACGGCCACGCCTGCCACTGGCGGCGCCTGGGCCGTGGCGGTGTTGAGAACCTGCCCGGCGGTGACATCGGCGGCTTTGATTGAATAGGTTGCGGTGGCTGTTGCAACCCCGCCTTTGGGTAGCGATCCGGGGGCTGCTGGATCAGGCCATGCAATGTTCAGCGCAGACAACCCACTCATCGGATCAGTGACGCTCACACCGGCCAATGGTGTGTCACCGAGGTTGCTGACGGTGATGGTGTAGGTGACCACATCACCTGCATCACCCGCAATCCCGAACTATTGGAATCTGCGACGGCCGCTTTTTTTGTGATGGCAAGCCTGGGGTGGGGTGCCGCCGTCGGAATGCTCACGAGTTGCGATTGGGCGGTGGGGGACACTCCGGCAAGCGGTGTGGCACTTGCGCTCGCTTGATTGTCGACTCTCGTGGAAACCAGGTCAGCCACCTGAATCGTGTACGTAGCCGTGGCGGTGACTGTTTCGCTGACTTCGAGTACGCCGGGTTGACCGGGCCAATTGGTGAATGAGGGCGTTGTAAGGCCAGGCAACGGATCATTTATCTGAATGCCCGTCAGGCGCGTGTCGCCGGTGTTGGCGATCACGAATTGGTAGGTGATCAAGTCGCCCGCATCTCCGAGCAGTCCCGAGCCGTTTGAATCAGCAACCGCGCCTGTCTTGGTGATGGATAGCGAAGGATGCGAAGCCTTCACTGGCGTATGGGTAGCATCCGGCTGTGAAGTGACCGACTTGCCTCCAATCTCGGCCGATGCGGTCGCCGTATTGATGACCTCGCCCGAGGGACTTGCCACATCGGCTGCGGTGATCTTGTACACGGACGTCGCTGTCGCAACGCCATTGACCGGCAGCGTGGCTGGTGCCGTGCCTGCGCCCCAGACGATCGATGCGTTGGCCGCGCTCAACAACGCATCATTGATTTGCACGTTGGCCAAATCCGCCCGCCCGTGTTGGTGACAGTGAATGTATAAGTGATTTCGTCACCGACGTCTCCCACCACGCCTGAACCATTCGTATCAGAGGGAGCCGAAGCCAGCTTTTGAATAGACAGCGCAGCGAGCGTGTTACTCATCGTGCATTCCGCTTGCGTTCCTGGTGCTGCATTGAGCGTGACCGTTTGGCCATTGACCAGTGCGTTGGTACAGCTCAACTGAGTGTCATACACAGCAGGGCTAGTGGAAGCATTGGCGATGGACTCCGTCACGGTGAAGCTGGTGCCATGTGATACCACCGTGGCCATACCGGATTGCGACTGACCCGTGGTTCCGTTGGCAAGCGATGTTGCTGTGGAAATCAGTGGAACGGGTGCCGTGCCTGGCTGCAGCGCCGTTGCGGTCACCGTGGCCGTATCCCCTTCCTGCCCTCCATTCCATTGTTTGCTCAGTTTGAATGTGGACTGTGTTACGTTGGTGTTCACCATCGTGCAGACGATTGGTGCGGTGTTCACACTGACATTGCCCACTTCGACGTCGAAAATACCTGTCCCGATATTGGTGACGGTGGTGTCCCCGGTACAACTGAAAGTTTGGCTGTAAGCCGTGCTTCCCGTGTTGGAAAGCGTTTCGCTGATGCGTATTTTGTCGCCTGCGAAGACGGTAAGGGGCTGCTGTCCGAGACAAGCTGCACTGCCGAGCCATCCGACGTGGCGACCAGCGTATCAACCTGGGTTGCCCCGCTGTCGCGAGTTGCCGACAAGGTAGCCACATGTCCGCCAGGCGCGCCGTTCCATTGTTTGGCCATCGCCAATGTCGTTGATGGGCAGCTGAAGTCCTTGAACGCCATGTAGGCGTTGTCGAAATTCAGATAGTCCGTGATGTAAGCCTGGTACGTAATCTGGTGACCTGGCGTCACTGCGACTGAACCGCCGAACTGCTTCCAAGTCTGGTCGATGGGATTTACGATTGCTCCACTTGCATCGGTTGACGTCAGGTTCGTAATGTTCACGATCGCCAGTTCGGTTGGCGAGCCTGAACCATCTAAAACGGACTGATCCAGAATACGGATGTAACCGGATCCTGAAGCGAATGCATAGTCTCTGACGGAAAAATAACCGTTGAAATCCACGGTGCGAGGGTTGGTGTCGATGGCGCCGCAGGTAGGCACCGTAATGGTCTGAGAGATGGTGTTATTGCCACCATTGATATCGAGATAGTATTGCAAGGTGCCCGACGCATGCCCCTCTGCATCCAGATTCGGGCCGCCATTGCCGTAGCTGGCGTCTCCATTCACGGTCACGACGTTGGCTTGCGCGCCTGGTCCTAAAACCCACGGCGTGATTGACCATGGAATGTGATTGCCTGTGGGCAAGCCAGGCGGATTGTTTTCGAATCCGTTGTTGACGATCAGATTGGCAGACGAGCCCAGCGTGGGCGATGCAATCATCGCTGTGACCAGTAGAGCTTGGCACGATGCCGAGAAAAACTTGGAAGTCATGTTTCAAGGTGCAGTCAATAGCTTTTATTAGCTTAACGAGTTAAAGGCAAATAATTTAGCTATTGACATTGATTGACAATTGCAATCCATCGGGCTCAGTTGTAGTGCGCTACATAGCGGTTTTCCGCCAGATCCTGGAGAGTGAGAAGCAGCGACACGGTTGTTTTCTTGGGTGAATTTATAGCTCTACCCCAGTAGTTACCCCGAAGTAGATTCGCCAGGTAGCGCGCTACCATGCAGTGCATCAAATGTAATGTGTCACGCGCTACTTATTGAATCATGCATATTTCAGGCTACTGCACGCTCTGTCGTTCACGTTGCGGGTCCAGCAATGAGGTGGAGAACGGGCGGCTGGTGAAGGTGCTTCCTTTGCCGGAGCACCCGACCGGAGGCGCGTTGTGCGCCAAGGGGCGTGCGGCGCCTGAGTTGCTGGCGAGTCCGTTGCGGCTTGCGTATCCGATGCGGCGCAGGGCGCGACGGGATGCGCTGGATCCGCAATGGGAACGCATTTCCTGGGACGAGGCGCTTGACGAGATTGCGCGGCGCTTGCTGGCCGCGCGGGCCGAGCATGGTGCTGAATCCGTGGCGTTCGCGGTGACTACGCCGAGTGGCACGCCGATGGTGGACAGCTACGAATGGGTCGAGCGATTTATTCGCAAGTTTGGCAGCCCGAATCTTTTGTATGCCGTCGAAGTCTGTGGCTGGCACAAGGACTATGCGCATGCGCTGACCTTTGGCCGTGGCATCGGCGTGGCGGATCTGGAGAACGCGGACATCGTTCTTCTGTGGGGACACAACCCGCGCGAACCTGGCTGGCGCAGGCGACGCGCATCGGGGCGGCGCGTCAGCGCGGCGCCAAGGTAGTGGTGGTGGATCCCAAGCAGGATGGTTCGGGGCAGCAGGCGGATCTCTGGATGCCGGTGCGACCCGGTGCGGATGCGGCGCTGGCGCTGGGTGCCATTCGCCACTTGCTTGAGACCGGGAGTTTCGACCACGAGTTCGCCCAGCACTGGACCAATGCGCCGCTGCTCGTGGATCGTGATTCGCAGCGACTGCTGCGGGCCGAAGAATTATTTGATTCCGCTTCACCCGGCGAATTTCTGGTGTTCGACGCAGATGGCCAATTGGTGGTGCGCAAGCCCGCTGGCGCGATGCAGGAGGGCGCGTGGCAGTTATTCGCTGAAGGGGAGTTCACGGACAACGCGGGGCAACGCCGTCGCTACGCCACCGTACTGTCCTTGATGAAGGCGCAGGCCGCCAAGTTCAGCGTAGACCGTGTTGCGGAACTCACGTGGATGGAGCCTGCGAAGGTCAGCGAATTCAACACTTTGTTCATGCATGCCCCGAAGCTGGCCTACCACGCGTGGACGGGTGTGGGGCAGCACACGAATGCCACGCAGACCGAGCGAGCCATCGCTACGCTCTACGCGCTTACCGGCGCCTGCGACCGGGACGGGGGAATTTGTGGACGAGCGCGCCGCCGTATCGGCTGGTCAACGACTACAAAAGCCTGTTGTCGCCGGGGCAGCAAAACAAGGCCCTCGGGCTTGACGAATTGCCGCTGGGTCCGCCCAGCCTTGGCTGGATCACCTCTCGTGATCTCAGCGGCGCGGTGCTCGAGGATCGCCCGTATCCGGTGCGCACATTCTTCAGTTTCGGAACCAATCTGCTGGTGACGCAGGCCGACACGGAGCGCAATCAGCGCATGCTGCACGCGCTCGATTTTCACGTGCACGTGGACATGTTCATGAACCCCACGGCGCAAAGCGCCGACATCGTGCTGCCGGCGAGCCTGCCGTGGGAGCGCGAAGCCCTGCGTTGTGGATTCGAGATCTCGCAAGAGGCGGTGGAACACGTTCAACTGCGCCAAAAGATGGTCGATCCACTCGGCGAGACACGCGCCGACTACGACATCGTCATGGAGCTAGCCAAGCGCATGGGCATGGCAGACGAATTCTTTGGTGGCGATATCGAAGCGGGCTGGAACCATCAGATCGAGCCACTCGGCATTACCGTCGATGACCTGCGTCGGCATCCCGACGGTATCCGCTTTCCGCAGCGCACTTCACGCCAGAAATACGCTGATACCAAGGTTGACGGCACCGTCACTGGATTCCGCACGCCCACGGGGCTCGTGGAGATTTACTCCGAGGCGCTGCTGAATATCGGCCAGCCCGCGTTGGCGAGTTTCGTCGAGCCTGCCGAGAATCCAGGGACGTCCGGCGACTTTCCCACCGTGCTCACCACGGCCAAGAGCGGCTGGTTCATCCATTCTTCGCTTCGCCACGTGGCGTCGCTGCGGCGCAAGTCGCCGCAGCCTCAGGTGCAGATCAACGTCGACCATGCGCACGGCATTGGTGTGCATGACGGCGATTGGGTCAAACTCGTCACGCCCCAAGGCGCGGTTCGACTCAAGGCGCAGGTTTCCAACACGCTCCACGCGGATGTAGCGGTTGCAGAATTCGGCTGGTGGCAGGGCTGCGAGCCGCTCGGGCGCACGTCCGAGGGCGTCGCGATCAGCGACAGCCAATTCAACATCAACGGCGTGCTGAGCGATCGGCATCGCGATCCCGTGAGCGGCTCGATCCCGCTGCGTGCGACGATCTGTCGCATCGAAGCCGATCCCGAGGCGAATCGGGGAAGCTGGTCGGGAGTGCGCAGCTTTCGTATCGCGGCCAAGTACCGGGCGGCAGAAGATATCGAGCAATTCGATTTCGTTGCCGTCGATGGGGAAGCTTTGCCGGACTTTCTTGCGGGGCAGCACGTCATCGTGTCCACGCAGGACATGGATGTCCGCCGCGCGTACTCGCTCGTCGGCCCCAATCAGCGGCCCGGGATGCTGTCCATCGCGGTCCGGCTCGCGAGGACGAGCAACCAACCCGATGGGCGCATGTCCTCTCATCTGCACGGCCTGCCCGTGGGCTCGGTGGTTCAGCTCTCGCAACCGACGGGTGTGTTCACCATTCCCACACGCACCGCGCGACCGCTGATGTTGGTGGCCGGTGGCATCGGAATCACGCCGTTCATGGGGCATCTGAGAGCGCTTCTTCAGCTTCGCGAAGCAGGGGAAGTAACGCCTTCCGTCGCATTGATCTTCTCCGTGCGACCCGGCGCGCCGCACCCGTTCGAGAAAGAGATCAATGAGCTGGCCGCCGCCATCGGCAGCGTCAGCGTGGACTTCGTCCACGGTCCCGACGCTCCGGAATTCGGCATGGTCAACGCGCAATGGCTGGCCCGCAAGCCACTTGCCTATCTTTGCGGAGCGCCCGGTTTTCTCGGTGCGATGCGCGGAACGTTGCGCGGCAAGGGCATCCCCGACTTCGACATATTCGACGAGACGTTCTTCGCCGAAGTGCAGATCCCCAAAACACTGCAACCACAAAAAGTCAGTATTGCTGGTGCGGACGAGTCGTTTGACTGGACGCCCGCGATGGGCACGCTGCTCGACGCCGCAGAGCGCGCGGGATTGCCATGCCGAGCGGCTGTCGCGTGGGTCAATGCGAGAGCTGCATGGTGACCGTGGACGAAGGAAAAGTCGTCCACCTGAGCAAGTGGGACGGCCCGCCCGACCGGTGTCTCACTTGCATGTCGATTCCGTTAACTCCCGTTGTCCTGCGTCGGTAGCAGGTTTGGATCGCGACCTCGTAAAAAGCCCAACACCCATCAAAAGGCAAGCCATGACACAACTTCACAGTGGATCAGCCCCTGATCAACGCTCTTCTCGTCCGCCCTTGATGGAGCGCTTTTCCCAGACCATCGTCGCGTGGGCCGAGAAATGGTTTCCGGACGCCTATGTGTTTGTGGTGATCGCCTGCGCGGTGGTGGGGCTGGGTGCCTTTGTGCACAGCGGTAACGCGGTGGCGACGAGCAAGGCCTTCGGTGATGGTTTCTGGAGTCTGATTCCGTTCACCATGCAGATGGCCATGGTGGCGGTGACGGGCTATGTGCTGGCGATGTCTCCGCCGGTGGCCGCGCTGCTGCGACGCGTGGCGCAGATTCCGAAGACCGCCAAAGGAGCCGTGGTGTTCGTCGGGGTCCTGAGCATCCTGTTGTCTCTCGTGAACTGGGGCGTGAGCCTGATCTTCAGCGGCCTGCTGGTGCGCGAGATGGCTCGCCGAAAGTCGCTTGGACTGGACTATCGCGCCGCCGGAGCCGCCGCCTATCTGGGCCTTGGCTGTGGGTTCACACTGGGTATGAGTTCGTCGGCTGCGCAGTTGCAGGCAACGCCCGCAAGCATTCCCGCGTCGCTGCTGCCGATCACCGGGGTGATCGGCTTTGATCAGACCATCCTGACGTGGCAGAACCTCGTGGTGATCGTGCTGGTGACCGTCGTGTCAGCCGTGATCTGCTACGTGTCGGCGCCGAGCGCCAAGGCAACACGCACTGCCGAAGACCTCGGCGTCGATCTGAATGCCGATCAGATCGAGCCGGTCAAGCGCCAACGTCCCGGAGACTTTCTTGAGTTCAGCCCGATCCTGACGATCATCGTGCTGGTTTTGGCACTGGGGTGGTTGTGGAATGCGTTCCGCTCAGGCAACCCGCTCATCACCATGTCGCAGCTCAATACCTACAACTTCGTATTCCTGCTGCTTGGCCTGCTGCTGCATTGGCGTCCACGCAGTTTTCTGGAAAGTTTCGTGAAGGCCATGCCGAGCGTCGGAGGCGTCCTGCTGCAATTCCCGTTCTATGGCGGCATTGGCTACATGCTCACGAAAGTGGTCGACGCCCATGGTGTCACGCTCTCGGACGAAATCGCCCATGTCTTCGTCGGTCTGGCGCATGACTCGGGGGTCTTCTCGCTGCTTGTCTCGATCTATTCGGCGGTGCTGGGTTTCTTCATCCCGTCGGCTGGCGGAAAGTGGATCATCGAAGCGCCCTACATCATGACCGCGGCCAACGAATTGAAGGCGCATCTTGGCTGGACGGTGATGGTCTACAACATTGCCGAGACGTTGCCCAACTTCATCAACCCGTTCTGGATGCTGCCGCTGCTGGGCATTCTGAAACTCAAATCCAAGGATCTCGTTGGATACACCGCGGTGCAGTTCATCATCCACACACCGATCGTGTTCCTGGCCGCCGCATTGCTGATGATGACGTTCACTTACCATCCACCCGTAATGCCCACGCCTTGACGGCGATAGGTTCCGAAACCGCGCGCGCTTCGCCTCTGGCGCCTCGTTGTCAGACGGTCTGAGCGAGCGCGGATCGAAACAGCGGTTTCCACGCCAGGATGTGCCGACTGATGAGTTCTCCGCTGGCCTCGACGTCCTGCCGGATGGCCAGCTCGATCATCTCGTAGTGCTCTTTCACCGAGGCGTGCTGGCGTTTCTGGCCTTCGTCGGAGTCGATGCCGAAGAGTCTCATGTCGTCCCTCAATTGCAGAACGAGCTTGGTGAGCAGCGGATTCCCCACCTGCGCAACCATGGTCTCGTGAAACGCACGATCCCCGCGATGTAGGCCTGGATGTCACCGTCGTCCACGGCCCTTGCCACGACGTCGGCCATGGCGCGGGCTGAACCGGGATCCTGAAGGCCTTGGCGCGCAAGCGACTCCATGGCAGAGCGCTCAATCAGATTGCGCATCTCGAACAACTGATCCAGTGCACCCAGCGACATACCTTCCACCCGAAATCCGCGATTGCGCAGCGGCGAGAGCAAACCATTGCGGCAAAGCTCCAGCAAACCCTCTCGAACCGGCGTGGTTGACATGCCCAGCTCATTGGCAAGCGCCGGAACGGAATACACGGTGCCTGCAGGCGTTCTCCCGGAGACGATCTCCGATCGAACCCGCTCGACCACACGCTCGCGCAGATTGGTGACACGTGACTCCACATTCCTTCCCATCGCTTGGTTCCGCAGCATTCAAAAGATTTGATTCTATGGGAGCAGACGCACAACGGCGTGACGCGCGCGGATGCAGGGGAAAGCGGGAGCGCTGGTCGGCTGCCAGTTGTCGCACAGGCCTTTGCCGCACACGGGAGCGAGATCGGGCTCGCGCCGCGTTTGATGCTATCTTTCGCCCATCATGCAAAGCATTTTCCATCTGGCCTACCACGTCAACGATCTCGAAGCGGCCCGCAGGTTTTACCGCGATGTGCTGGGTTGTGCGGAAGGGCGCAGCACCGAGACCTGGGTGGATTTCAACTTCTTTGGTCATCAGATTTCGCTGCATCTGGGCGAACCGTTTGCTGTTACGAATACCGGGCGCGTGGGCGATCACATGGTGCCGATGCCGCATCTGGGGTTGGTGTTGCTCAAGCCCGATTGGCTGGTTTTGGCGGAACGGCTGCGTGCTGCCGGGACGCAGTTCGTGCTGGAGCCGCAGGTGCGTTTCGAGGGCGAGCCGGGGGAGCAGTGGACGATGTTCTTCCGCGATCCTTGCGGCAATCCCATCGAGGTCAAGGGATTCATGAGCTGGGAGCAGGTCTACGCGCATTGAGTTGAGTGAATCGTCGGCGCAGCAGCCCGAAGCGAACACCGGCGCGGTTGTTCGTTCCGGGCTATTTTTTTGAACTTATTCGTCCAGCCTTCGGAATTTCATGAGTCCGGGCGAGGCCGATGGACGCGTGTCTGCCAGAGGCGCCGCGCCGGTTTGAAGGATGCAGGGTGGATCTGCAAGTCATTGATATTGCAGAGTTATTTTCCAGCGCGAATAGATTCGCGCTATTTTTCCGGGCAGATGCTGCGACTTTTCCTGATTACAATTTGCTGCCAAGAGGGAGCCTTTCCGCGCCGTCACTTTTCTTCACGATAGGCGGGCATAATCGCGATTACGCTTGGATAGCTTGACGGGCCTTGGTTACAAGTAGTCCTCGTCCATGGCAGAAGAGCAAAAATTGACCGGAAAGCATGGAGCGTCGGGGCGCGCTGGATGTGCCTGGGGCGTACAAATCAAAGATCTAACTAACAGATAGATGGTGGTGGAGCAGGGTGAGAGTCGAGTTTTCCATTCGGGCCAGCTCCGCTGTGGCACGCGGCCTGCGTGAGCCTGCAGAGTGGCGGCGCTGGGCCGCTGCGCCGTGCGTTCCTGCCGGCGAGTTGGCGTTGGATCTTTCTCATGTGCCCGCGATGGCCCGCCGTCGACTGGGGCGTCTTGCCAAGATGGCCGTTCTGGTGGCCGACGACGTTTTGCAGCACGCTGCGCCACGCACCTATCTGCCCGTGGTCTGGGCCTCGCGCTACGGCGATTCGGAAAAGTCTCTCGCGCTGCTGCGAGCGCAAGCGGCGGGTGAGCCGCTTTCTCCCACTACATTCGGGCTTTCCGTGCACAACGGGGTGGGCGCGCAGCATTCGATTTTGCGAGGCATGCTGGCCAATGCGATCTGCGTGGCGTCGTCCGGCAGCGCGCCTGAGGCTGGGGTGGTCGAGGCCCTGGCGTTGCTCGGTGACGGCGCGCCCGAGGTCATGCTGGTGTGTTACGACGAGCCGCTCGAGAATGAGTACGCGCAACTTTCGGAGTCTCCAGCCGCCGAGTTTGCCTGGGCGATTCTTTTGATGCCCAAGACCGTGGGCCTGCCGACGTTCGCCTTGTCTGCATCCAATGACGCGACCGAAGCGGACGAAGCGGATGAGGCACCCGCATTGCCTCACGGCCTGCGTGTGCTGCAATTTCTGCTCGATGCGGCCCGCGCGGGCCTGATACAGCCGCGTCCTGAGGGCGGAGCCTGGGTGTGGGAGCGGCTACGCCATGCGTGAGCGGCTCAACCGTTACTGGCGCATCATCGCCACGGGGTTCTGCTTTGCGATGTTCGGGCTCGGCGGCCTGTTCATTCGCTTGATCGTCTATCCGCTGTTGCTGTTGTTCACGCCCGATGCGGATCGACGCAAGAGTGCCGCGCAGGCGGTGATCCACCATGGGTTTCGCTGCTTTGTGGGACTGATGAATTTCGTCGGCGTGATCTCGTACGAGGTGCGCCATCTCGAGCGTCTGGACCGCAAGGGGCTGCTGATTCTGGCCAACCATCCGTCGCTGATCGACGTGGTGTTCCTGATCTCCTTCATTCCGCGCGCGGACTGCATCGTCAAGGAGTCGCTTTCGCGCAATCCATTCACGCGTGGGCCGATCCATGCGGCGGGTTTCATCTGCAACAGCGGCGGTGCGCAACTGATCGAGGACTGCACGCGCTCACTCGCCGAAGGCAACAACCTGATCATCTTTCCCGAGGGCACGCGCACCCCGCTGGTGGGCGAGGTCAAGCTGCAACGCGGTGCGGCACACGTGGCCGTCAAGGGCAAGGTGGACATCACGCCGGTGCACATTCACACCAGCCTGCCGATGCTGCCCAAGGGCCGGGCGTGGTGGAAGGTGCCGGCGCGCAAACCGCATTTCATCTTCGAGGTGCGCGAGGACATCGACATTCGCGAATTCTGTGTGGCTGCCGGCAATGAGTCGCTGGCCGCGCGCCAAGTCACGGACTACCTGTCAGATCATCTTTTCAGAGGACCTTCACGTGCTTCAGCTTGAACAGGAAATCAAGGAACTCATCATTTCGTCGCTGGCGCTGGAAGACATCGCGCCGCAGGACATCGACTCGACCGAGCCGCTGTTCGTGGACGGTCTGGGGCTCGACTCCATCGATGCGCTCGAACTCGGGCTGGCGCTACAGAAGAAGTACGGCGTGAGCATGTCGGCCGATTCAGAGCAGACGCGCCAGCACTTCAGCAGCGTCAACGCGCTGGTGTCATTCGTCGCGAATCATCGCGCCCAGTGATCCCTCAATCTTTCTTCATTGGATACGGCCATGAACAAGCAGGAAATCTTTGAGCACATCGTCCGCATCCTGGACGAGAACTTCAGCATCGAGGCCGCACGCGTCACTCCCGAAGCCAGGCTCTACGACGATCTCGACATCGACAGCATCGATGCGGTGGACCTGATCGTGCAACTCAAGCCGCTGGTGGGCAAACGCCTGAACGCCGAGGCCTTCAAATCGGTGCGCACCGTGCAGGATGTGGTCGACGCGCTCCACAAGCTGGTCAACGAGGACCAGCAGACCGCTTGAAGGCGGCGCGCGAACCGGAACTGACTTTGCAGGTAGCCAAGCATGCGCAACTGGGTGAAATGGGCCTTGATCGTGCTGACGGTGCTTTATCCGCTCGTCGTCTACGCCGCCATCGGGCGCGTGCCGCCGCAGTGGCTCGCGCTGCTGCTCACGGCGCTCGCCGTCGCGCGAGCGCTCGCGGTGCGTCAACGGTTCTGGTGGCTGGTAGCGGGCGGCGCGGCTGTATTGGGCGTGGCCGCGTGGCTCAGCCAGGATGCGCTCATGGTCAAGCTCTACCCGGTCTGGGTCAACGTCGTGATGCTCGCGGTCTTCGGCTTCAGCCTGATTCACCCGCCCACGGTGGTCGAGCGTCTGGCGCGCTTGCGCGAGCCCGATCTGCCGCCCTCGGGTGTGGCCTACACGCGGCAGGTGACCAAGGTCTGGTGCGTGTTCTTCGTGCTCAATGGCGTGGCCGCGGCGGCCACCGCGCTTTACGGCAGCGATGCGGTCTGGGCCTTGTACAACGGGCTGATTGCCTATGTGCTCATGGGATGCCTGATGGGCGTCGAATGGTGCGTTCGCCAGCAGGTGCGGCGCCGTGCGGCAGCGCATTGAATCGGGCGGGCACACCATTCAAACGACAAGGAATGACAAGTTGAAGCAGAGCCTCGCGCTGGCCGATGTGGCATGTGCCGCGACAGATGCGGATTGCATGCCCGTCGCAAACGTGGATGGGAACGCGATGATCACGCGCTCGACATGGATGCGCATGGTGCGTGGCTGGCATGCGGCTTTCACGCGCGTGGCGGGCGACGAGGTGGGCTTTTATTTTGAAGACACGCTTGCGTTTTCCGCCGCGCTGTGGGGGCTTGGCACGCGGGCAAGACGCCGGTGCTGCTCAGCGATTTGCAGCCTGCGACGCTGGATCTGGTGCTGCCCACGCTCAGTGCCACGGCGGGGCAACTGCCCGACGCCGTGATGGCCGACCCTGCGCATGCGGCGCAAATCGATCAGGCACTGCCGAGCATCGACATGCAGAAAGCGCGCCTCGTGCTTTTCACTTCGGGATCGACCGGCAGGCCCGAGCGCATCGTCAAAAAGCTCGCGCAGCTTGACGCGGAAGTGCATGCTTTGCAGGCCGAGTTCGGCGCGATGCTTGAAAAAGGCGCTCCGGGAGATGGGCGATTGCAGGTAATCGCCAGCGTCTCGCACCAGCATATCTATGGGCTGCTGTTTCGTGTGCTCTGGCCGTTGTCGGCGGGGCGCGAAATCGGAACGCAGTTCGCGCGCTATCCCGAAGACCTCGTGCAGCAGCTTGCCAACGGCGAACGCAGCGTGCTGATCTCCAGTCCCGCGATGCTGAGCCGCCTGCCCGTGCAATTGCCGTGGGCCGGTGCGCGAGCGCGACTCAAGGCCGTGTTTTCCTCGGGCGGGCCACTCGCGCCGCAGGCATCGGCGCTTGCGCAATCCGTGTTGGGACAGTCGCCGACGGAGGTGTTCGGCAGTTCGGAGACGGGCGGCATTGCATGGCGTCGCCGGGCCGAGCATGGCGACGTATGGCAGACCCTGCCGGGTGTCGAGACGCGATTGAACGATGGCGGGTTGTTGGCCGTTCGATCACGGCATTTGAGCGATGCCACGCTTTGGTGGGAGACCGCAGACCGCGCCGAGCCGCTTGACGGCGGTACCAGTTTTGTACTGCGGGGCCGGGCGGATCGCATCGTCAAGATTGCGGAAAAGCGCGTTTCGCTGACTGCGATGGAGGCGCGCCTTCAGACGCACGACGCGGTCAGGCTCGCACGGGCGGTATTGATCGAGCGCGCCGATCTGCCCACGCGCGTCGGCATGGTGCTCGAACTCAGCGAGGCCGGTTGGCAGCAACTGTTCGCGACAGGCCGGCACGCCATGGGGAATGCGCTGCGTGCCTGGCTTGCGCCCGTGGTCGAACGCGTGGCGTTGCCGCGCAGTTGGCGCTACGTCGTGCGCATGCCGATGAACGAGCAGAGCAAGGTCACGCAGCAAAGCCTGCTCGCGCTGTTCGATCCGCTGATGCCGCAGCCCGAGTGGGTGAGCCGCGCGGACGACGAGGCGCATGCGCGGCTTCGGGTTGTGGCCGGGCTGCGAGTGCTTGATGGACACTTCCCGCAGGCCAATCTGATTCCCGGGGTCGCGCAACTGCATTGGGCGGTGACGCTCGCGCGTCAGGCGTTCGATGCTCCGGGCGTCTACGCGCGCGCCGAGGTCGTCAAGTTTCAGCAGCCGATTCTGCCGGGCGACACCGTTGACGTGCGGCTCCAATGGCTTGCCGACAAGGATGTGGTCCAGTTCGCATTCATTTCGAGCCGTGGCCCGCATGCCAGCGGAAAATTGCTCAGGCGCGCGTGAATCATGGCCCATTCGATCATCACCATCATCCCGGTCTACAACCATCCCGACACGATGGACGACATGCTGCGCGGCGTGCTTGCGAGCGGGCAGGATTGCATCGTGGTCGATGACGGGTCTGATGCCGACTGCGCACGCGTGCTCTGCGAACTGGCAGCGCGCCATGCGCCGCGCGTGGAGCTGTTGCGGCTCGCGGTCAACGAAGGCAAGGGCGGCGCGATGATGGCCGGCATGCGCCGCGCGCAGCAGCGCGGCTTCACGCACGCGGTGCAGATCGACGCCGACGGCCAGCATGCCACTGCCGACATTCCTGTGTTCGCAGCGGCTTCGCGAAAACACCCCGACGCGCTGATCTGCGGTGCGCCGATCTACGACGAAAGTGTGCCCAAGGTGCGCCTCTACGGTCGCTATGCGACGCATGTGTGGGTGTGGATCAACACGCTGTCGCTCGACATCACCGACTCGATGTGCGGCTTTCGCGTCTATCCGCTGGCGGCGACGATGCGCGTGGTGGATGGCGCGAGTATCGGCAAGCGCATGGAATTCGATGCCGAGATCGTCGTGCGCCTGCATTGGCAGGGCGTGCCCTTTGTCACGCAATACACGCGCGTCACCTATCCGCAGGACGGGCTCTCGCATTTCCGCGTGCTGCGCGACAACGTGCTGATCTCGAAAATGCACGCGCGTCTGTTTGCAGGCATGTTGCTGCGCAGCCCGGTGCTGCTCGCGCGCAAGATTCTTGGTCGGCGAAACGGAGTGGCGGCATGAACAACCCGTCCGTGAACGGCAATCATGACGAACAACGCGCGGATGCTGTGGCTCCCACCACGCACTGGGCGCAGATCGGCGAGAGCACGTTCGTGGCCGGCATGTGGCTGTTGTTTCATGTGCACCGGGTGCTCGGGCGCTGGCCGTTTCTTGCCTGCCTGTATCCGGTGGTGACGTATTACTGGCTCACCCGACCGGTTGCGCGCCGCTCGTCGCTTGAATATCTGGAACGCCTGCACGCATCGCGCGGCGTGTGGAGCAAGGCGCCGGGCTGGCGCGAGAGCCTGCGCCACTTTCGCATGTTTGCGCAGGTCATTCTGGACAAGATGCTCGCGCTTTCGGGCAGTTATCCAGCCTCGCGCGTGCACATCGACGGGCATCAGTCGATTCTTGCGCTGATCGCGCGCGGCCAGGGCGGCGTGTTGGTCACGGCGCATATGGGCTGCATCGAGCTGTGTCAGGTGCTGGCCGAAAAGCGCGATGGCTTGCGGCTCAACGTGCTGGTGCATACGCGGCATGCCGAACGGTTCAACCGTGTGCTTGATCGGCTCTCGCCGGGCAACAAGGTGCGTTTCCTGCAGGTGACCGATTTCAGCGCGGCCACGGCGATGATGTTGTCCGAGCGCGTGGCGGCGGGTGAATTCATCGCGATAGCGGGCGACCGCGTGCCGGTTCAGAAAAGCAAGACGACGAGCGCCCGGTTTCTGGGACACGAGGCCGTGTTTCCGAGCGGCCCGTACGTGATCGCCGCGCTGCTCAAGTGCCCGCTGTTTCTCATGACCTGCACGCATGCGGGCGACGGTTACGCGCTGCGGATTGCGGAACTGGCGGCGCGCGTCGAGTTGCCGCGTGCACGGCGCGACCAGGCGATTGCGGAATACGCGCGCATCTACGCAGCGGCCATCGAGGACCGGCTCGCGGGCGCACCGTTGGACTGGTTCAATTTCTTCCCATTCTGGGCGCAGACAGGTGACGCGGGCGCGGCCCCGGCACGCCCCCAACAAGCACAACAACAATGACAGGCATGACACAGAACGCGAATCCGGCGCTCGTTCTTTTCGACGGCAGCCCGCTACAGATCGAGCACATCACCGCGATTGCACAGCAGCGCGCCAGGGCTCAGCTTTCGCCCGATCCTGCGTTCTCGAGCCGTATCCAGCGCGGTGCGGATTTTCTCGACCGGCTGCTGCGCGAGGATGGTGTGGTCTATGGCGTGACGACTGGCTACGGGGACTCGTGCACGGTCGAGATTCCGCCCGAGCTGATTGCCGATCTGCCGCATCACCTCTACGCTTATCACGGCTGCGGAGCGGGGCGTTTTCTCACCGAAGTGGAGACCCGCGCCGTGCTCGCATGCCGCCTGGCCTCGCTCTGCCAAGGGCTCTCGGCGTGAGCTGGGGCTGCTCAGGCAGCTTGAGCATTTGCTTCACCACGACATCCTGCCGCGCATTCCCGCCGAAGGCTCGGTGGGCGCGAGTGGCGATCTCACGCCGCTGTCCTATGTGGCCGCCGTGCTGTGTGGCGAGCGCGAGGTGATGTGGCGGGGGCAAGTCGTTGCCGCCGCGGACGCGTTGCAGCAAACCGGTGCCAGGCCGCTGCGCCTGCGCCCCAAGGAAGGGCTGGCGTTGATGAACGGTACGGCGGTGATGACGGCGCTGGCCTGTTTGGCATGGCAACGCGGCGACTATGTCTCGCGCCTCGCGTGCCGGATCACGGCAGCGAACGTCGTCGGCATCTCGGGCAACGCCCACCATTTCGACGAAACCCTGTTCGCCGCCAAGCCGCATGCGGGCCAGCAACGCGCCGCCGCGCGCATTCGTGGCGATCTGGTGGCCGAGGCGCCGCTACGCAATTCGCACCGGCTCCAGGATCGCTACTCGCTGCGCTGCGCCCCACATGTGATCGGTGTGCTCGAAGACGCGCTGCCGTTTCTTCGCCAACTGATCGAGGGCGAACTCAATTCCGCCAACGACAATCCGCTGATCGAGCCCGACGAGGAACGCGTGCTGCATGGCGGACATTTTTATGGCGGCCATATTGCGCTCGCGATGGACACGCTGAAGAACGCGATTGCCAACATCGCCGATCTGCTGGATCGCCAGCTCGCGCTGCTCGTCGATACGCGCTACAGCCAGGGCCTGCCATCGAATCTCTCGGCAGCCGAGGGGTTACGCGGCCGATCAATCACGGACTCAAGGCGCTTCAGATCAGCGCGTCGGCGTGGACCGCCGAGGCCCTCAAGCAGACCATGCCGGCGTCGGTGTTCTCGCGCTCCACCGAGTGCCACAACCAGGACAAGGTGAGCATGGGCACGATTGCCGCGCGTGATGCGCTGCGGGTGCTGGAACTGACCGAGCAGGTCATCGCCGCGATGCTGATCGCCGCGCGCCAGGCCGTGCCACTGCGCGAACGCATCCAGGAAGACGTGCCGATCGGCGAGACCATGCGTGACTGGATTGCCGATCTCGCCGGCCGCGTGGCGCTCGTCGAGCAGGATCGGGCGCTCGATCGCGATCTGCAGAATCTGCTGGCGGACATCCGCGCTCATGCATGGAGCCTGTATGCCGACTGAAAAGGAACTGGCCTCGCGCGAGCGCCTGAGTTGCGAGATCGAAGTCACGCCCGCGTTCTACGACATTGACGTGATGGAGATCGTCTACCACGGCAACTATGTGCGCTACCTCGAATTGGCACGCAGCGCGCTGCTCGCCAGGTTCGACTACGACTACCCGCGCATGCGCGATTCGGGCTTTGGCTGGCCGGTGGTGGACATGCGGCTCAAATATGTGCGTGCCGCGACCTTCGGCCAGAAGCTCAGGATTCGCTCGACCATCACCGAATGGGAAAACCGTCTGCGCATCGACTATGTGATCAGCGATGCCGGGACCGGTCAGAAAATCAATACGGCCCACACGATCCAGGTGGCGGTGGACATGAAGACGCGCGAGATGCGTTTTGTCTGCCCGCCGGTGCTGTGGGAACGTCTGGGGTCGAGCCATGAAATCCTGGGTTGTATGCGCCGCGCTGTTGGCCTTGGTGCCGACGGCATTTGCTCAAAACGCCGCGCCCGCTGGGGCGAAGGAGCAGGTCGCGCAGGATCTGCTTGACAAGGTCAGGCAACAGTTGAAGGACGCACCCGTGGTGCGTGGCGGCTTCGAGCAGGAAAAGAGCATCAAGGGCTTCAGGCAGCCGCTGCGCTCGTCCGGAGAGTTCGTCGTCGCCAAGGACAAGGGCATCGTCTGGCATGTGCTCAAGCCGTTCGAATCGACGCTCGTCGTGAAGCCCGACAGCCTGCAATCGCGGCGCGGTGATGGCGAGGTGAGCATGCAGATGCGCGCCGAGGACGAGCCGGTGCTGCGCACCGTGAACGCCATGCTGTTTGCGGTGATGTCGGCCGATCTGGTGCAGTTGCGCAAGTTCTTCGAGGTCTCGGGCAAGTCGCAGGCCTCGGGCTGGCAGATGCATCTGGTGCCGCGCGATCCCCTGCTCGCGCAGTGGCTGGCCTCCGTGGATCTGGAGGGCGGGCCGTTTGTGCGCGAGGTGCGGCTCAAGGAGGCTCGCGGCGACAGCAGCATCATCCGCATTCAGGATGCGCGCGCCGAGTCGCGGCTCAGCGACGCCGACGCGGCGCAGTTCCGTTGAAGGCATGAAGACGCGATGACGCCATCATCCCCCGCAGACGACGCCCATCAGGACCGGCCCGCAAGCACGCTGTGGCGCGCGGCCGCGCTGGTGTGGCTGCTCGTGGTGCTGGCGGTGGCCGGGCATCAATGGTATTTCTGGAGCCAGGGCCGCATCGACACCGACGTGCTCGCGCTGCTGCCACTGGACGAGCAGGCGCCCGATGTGTCGCTTGCCACCAGGCAATTGTCCGAACAGTTGCAACGCCAGATCGTGGTGCTGCTGGGCACATCGCAATGGGAGCAGACCCGGGCCGCCGCGCAGACCTTTCGCGCGGCCTTGAAGACGCAGACCGCCGCGCGTCTGAAAGAAGAGGCGATTGCGCAAGGGTCGTCGATGCAGTCGGCGCTGAATTTCTACCAGCCTTGGCGCGCGGGCTGCTGACCCGAGCCCAACGCGATGAATTGCAAAAAACCAGCGATGCCGGTCTGGTGCAACGCGCGCTACAGGACCTGTACCAACCGGCCACGCAGGCGCGTCTCACCGACTGGGTGAACGATCCGCTCGGACTGTGGACAGGCTGGTGGTCGGCCCGCGCCGCGCAGAGTCAGGCACGGCCTCGGGATTCCGAGCTGTGGGTGGCGGCGCAGGACAGGCAATGGGTGGTGCTGCAGTTCGCTCTTGATGGTTCGGCGTTCAGCCTGTCGGGCAATCCGGTGATCGGCTCGGCGATGGAACATGCGCTTGCCGAGGTGCGCAAGCAGTCGCCCGATGCGCAGATGATCATGGCGGGCGTGCCGCTGCACGCCGAGGCCGCTGCGGTGCAGGCCAACGGCGAGATCAATCTGATCGGCTGGGGCTCGCTCGCGGGTGTTCTGGTGCTTGCGTGGATCGCGTTTCGGTCGCTGCGGCCGGTGCTGCTCGTGGACTGTCGCTGGCGGTGGGTTGTGCGGTGGCGCTCAGCGTCACCGATCTGGTATTTGGCAAAGTGCACCTGCTCACGCTAGTGTTCGGCGCAAGCCTGGTGGGCGTGGCAGAGGACTACGGCATTCACTATTTCGCCTCGCGTCAGGGCGCGCCAGCGCGCAAGCCGCATGCACTCCTGCGCGGCCTGCTGCCAGCGCTGTGGCTGGCGCTTGGCACCAGCGCGATTGCCTACATCGCGCTTGGCATGGCGGCGTTTCCGGGACTGCGGCAGATGGCGTTGTTTTCGGTCGTCGGGCTGGCGGCGGCCATGCTCACGGTGATCTGCTGGTTCCCATGGCTTGATCGCGGACGCGTGCCGCAAAGCCGCGCGGCGTTGCGCATCGGCAGCACGCTGTCGTGGTGGCCTCGCTGGCGCCTTGCGCTGCCATGGTCGCTGGCACTGTGCGCGCTCGCTCTGCTGTGGATCGCCAAGGGACATCTGCTCAACCACATGGACGATGTGCGCCAGTTGCAGAACAGCTCGCCATCGCTGATCAAACAGCAGTTGCAGGTCAGCCAGATGCTGGGTCTGCCGAGTCCGGCGCAGTTCTATCTCGTCAAGGGCGAGAGTGCCGAGCAGGTGCTGGAGCGCGAAGAGGCTCTCAAGGATCGGCTCGACGCGCTGATTGCTACGAAGGAGATCACCGGCTACAGCGCGGTCTCCGACTGGGTGCCCTCGCCGCAGATGCAGCAGCGCAATGCAGCGCTGGTGCGGCACGCGAAGAAGGCGGTGCTCGATGGCGTGAACGCGCAGCTCGGTGAATCATTTGCATCCGATGGAACGAGCGACGGCTCAGGTTCGCTCACGGTGCAGGCATGGTTCGCGCAACCCATTTCTGCCGCCGCGCGCCCGCTGTGGCTGGGCGAGCACGACGGCGCTTTTCGCAGCATGGTGATGCTGCGCGGTGTGCGCGGACAGGCGGCGCTTCCCGCATTGGGTGCGGCCGCCGAGGGCTTGGGTGGCGTGACATGGGTCGACAAACCGGCGGAAATTTCCGGTCTGCTCAAGCGCTACCGCGTCTCGATGACCGAGCTGCTGGCCCTGGGTCATCTGCTGGTGCTCGCGGCGCTGTGCCTGCGCTTTGGCCGCAGTGCCTGGCGGGCTTGGTTGCCGACGGTGCTGGCGAGTCTCGCGGTCGTGGTCATCCTGTCGCTGATGAGTGAGCCCTGGCAGTTGTTCAACGTGCTTGCGCTGATGCTGCTGCTCGGCGTGGGCATCGACTACGGCATTTATCTACAGGAGCACGAAAACGATCCGCAGGCCTGGCTCGCGGTGGTGATCGGAGCGGGCAGCACCTGGCTGTCGTTCGGGCTGCTGGGACTTTCGCAGACGCCCGCGCTGCGCGCGTTTGGCGTGACACTGATGCTGGGCCTGCCCATCGTGCTGTTGCTCGCGCCGCTGTTTCGCTCGGCGCAGGCGGACAGCCCGCCAGACGCGCCGCCCGCGCAACCACAGAACATCGATTCCATAGAGGGCATGTCGTCCCATTCAAACAGGAAAGTGTGAGGGTATATGAGCAAGATCGAGCAAACGGAAATTCTGATCATCGGCGCGGGCCCCTCGGGTGCCGTCGCTGCCGCGCTGCTGCGCAAGCAGGGGCGCAAGGTGCTGGTCATCGAGAAGGAAACCTTTCCGCGCTTTTCCATTGGTGAGAGCCTGCTGCCGCAAAGCATGCAGTACATCGAGGAAGCCGGCATGCTGCAGGACGTGGTCGAGGCGGGATTCCAGCACAAGAACGGCGCAGCGTTTGCAAAGGGCGAACTCACATCGGACTTCGATTTCCGCGATAAATTCTCCAAGGGCTGGGCACGACGTATCAGGTGCAGCGTGCCAACTTCGACAAGGTGCTGGCCGATGCCGCGCAGAAGGCCGGCGCGGAGATCCGTTATCGCCACGTGGTGACGGCGGTGGACGTGACGGGTGAGCAACCGGTTGTGAAGGTCCGCGCCGACGATGGCGAGGAATACACGGTGACTGCGCGTTACCTGCTGGACGCCAGCGGCTTTGCACGCATTCTGCCGCGTCTGCTCGAACTCGAGCGGCCCTCGGATTTTCCGGTGCGCGGCGCACTGTTCACGCACATCGAGGACCATATTGCGCACGGTGAGATGGATCGCCAGAAAATCCTCATCACGGTGCATCCCGAACATAACGACGTATGGTTCTGGACGATTCCGTTCTCCAATGGCCGCTGCTCGCAGGGCGTGGTCGGCACGCCCGAGTACCTGTCGCAATATCAGGGTACCGAAGTCGAGCGCCTGCGCGCGATCATCGCCGAGACGCCGTCGCTCGCAAAGGTGCTGCGCAACGCCGTGTGGGACATGCCGGGCCGCACGCTCACGGGTTATTCGGCCAACGTGACCTCGCTCTGGGGCAAGAACTTCGCGCTGCTTGGCAACGCGGGCGAATTCCTCGATCCGGTGTTCTCCAGCGGCGTGACGATTGCGTTCAAGTCGTCCAGTCTGGCCGCGAAGTGCATCGAGCGCGCATGGAACGGCGAGGCCGTCGATTGGCAGGCAGACTATGCCGTGCCTTTGCAGGCGGGCGTGAATACCTTCCGCGCCTTTGTGTCGGGCTGGTATGAGGGCGGTTTCCAGGACGTGATCTTCCACGAGCGGCATAGCCCGGAAATCCGCCGCATGATTTCGTCGATTCTCGCGGGCTACGCATGGGACACGGCCAACCCCTACGTCGCCGAGCCGCAGCGTCGCCTGAACGTGTTGCGTGAGTTGTGCCAGCGTGACGCAAAGGCCCTGGTGGCATGAAGCCGCTCAAGCCTGATCTGCTGCGCGGATGGCTGCTGGCATCGGCCGCGTGCGTCGCGATGCTGGCCGGTTGCGCGTCACCGTCCGCCACGCCTGAAGAACCGGGCGCACAACCGACGGCCTCACCATGGCTTGCCCTCGCACCCTCTGCGCTCGGCTGCGCGGCGGCGGCGCAGCAGCGGCTGACCGTGCAACCACCGGGCCAGCAGGGCCGGGAACTCGATGCGCTGCTCGAAGTGGATGCGTCCACCATGCGGCTCGCGATTCTCAATCTGGGCCAGATGGTGGGCACGCTGGAATGGGATGGCCAGCAGATCAACCCACAGCTCTCGCGCTGGTGGCCCGCCGTGCTCAAGCCGGAGCAGGTGCTTGGTGATGTGCAGCTCGCGTTCTGGCCGCAGCAGGCGATTGTGCGCGCGCTTCCCGCTGGTTGGTCTTTGCAGGTCTCGGGCGGCGAACGTGTGCTTCGCTACGATGGCGTCGAACGTGTGAAGGTACGCCAGCTCGATGTGAACGCGCTCGAGGTCGTGTATCCACAGGGCCGCTGGTCGCTGCGCATCGACTCGCCCGGCGGGGCCGATCTGTGCAGCAATGCCGTGAAACAAGGGTGACGATGACGACGACGAATGCAAGGCCCCACGTCTTCCTCAATGCGGTGTCGGCCATAAGCGCGCTTGGCGCAACGGGCGACGACCTGCGCGCCCGGCTGTTTGCCGACGTCGATCCGATGACGCTGCGCGTGACCGATCAATATTCGCCGGGACGTCCGCTGCATCTGGGCTGTGTGCCCGGGAACGTGGTATTGCCCGCGCTGGATTTTGCAGCGCCGGTGCATCGCTCGCGCAACAACGCGCTGGCCTGGGCCGCAATGCTGCCGTTGCGCTCGCAGGTCGATGACCTGATCGCGCGCTTTGGCAAAAATCGAGTGGCGCTGATCGTGGGCACGAGCACCGGCGGTCTCGATGAGGGAGCGCATGCCGCCGACGTGTATCGACGCACCGGGCAATTTCCCGAGGGCTTTGACTACCGCATGCAGGAGCTTGGTGACGTGGCCGCGTTTCTCGCTCGCGGCATCGGCATTGCGGGGCCTGCACACTCCATTTCCACGGCCTGTTCGTCGGGCGCCAAGGCGCTCGCGAGCGCTGCGCGCATGCTCGCGAGCGGCATGGTCGATGCTGTGGTTGCGGGCGGCGTCGATGCGCTGAGTGCGTTCACGGTCGCGGGTTTCAGCGCGCTCGATGCGGTGTCTTCAGAGCGTTGCAATCCGTTGTCGGCGAATCGGCACGGCATCAATCTTGGTGAGGCCGCTGCGTTCTTCGTGATGACGCGGGAGACCGGTCCGGTGCGTCTTGCCGGTTGGGGCGAGAGTCAGGACGCGCACCACATGTCGGCACCCGATCCGACGGGGCGCGGTGCGATTTCCGCGATGCAGCAGGCACTTGATCGCGCGCGCATGACGGCGGCGCAGGTGGACTACATCAACCTGCACGGCACGGCCACGCCGCACAATGACGCGATGGAGAGTCTCGCTGTGAATACCTTGTTTGGCGATGCGTGCGCGGTCAGTTCGACCAAGCCGCTGACGGGACATTCGCTCGCGGCAGCGGGAGCGCTGGAGGCCGCCATCTGCTGGCATGTGCTGTATGACAATCCCGACGGAAAATTGCCTGCGCATTGGTGGGATGGTGCGACCGATGACACCATCGCGCGTCTGCAAATCGCCCCGCCGAAGGCGGGTCTTGGGCGACCTGCCAAGGCGGTGCTCAGCAATTCCTTTGCATTCGGTGGCAGCAACTGCGCGCTGTTGTTTGCCGCTGGGGAAAGTCGAAACGGATGACTGAATTTCTGCCCATCGAAAACTACGTTCCGCATCGCGGTGCCATGCTGCTGCTTGACCGGCTGCTGTCCGCCGATGACGAGGGCGCAGTGGCCGAGGTCACCGTGCCGCGCGACGGCCTGTTTCTGCAGGATCAGGGCATGCCTGCGTGGGTGGGGCTCGAATACATGGCGCAGACCGTGGCCGCGTGGGCGGGCTGGCGCGCGCTCCAGGCCAGGCAGCCCGTGAAACTGGGCTTCCTGCTGGGCACGCGAAAGTTCGATTCGACCGTGGATTTTCTCGCGCCCGACACGCGGCTCACGGTACAGGTTCAGTGTGAACTGCTCGGCGACAACGGCCTGGGCATGTTTGACTGCACAATCCGGGTCAACGACGACGTGCGGGCCACGGCACGCATTTCGGTCTATGAGCCAGAAGATGGCAGTGCCTACGTGCAGGCACTGCAAACGACAGAGAATTGAATGACGATTGAATCGAATTCCAAGGGCACCGTGCTGGTGACCGGATCCAGCCGGGGCATAGGCCGCGCGATTGCGCTGCGTCTGGCGCGCGATGGCTTTGACCCGGTGGTGCATTGCCGCAGCGGCGTGGCTGAGGCGCAGCAAGTGGCGCGCGAGATAGCGGCGCTGGGCCGAAGCGCACGCGTGCTAAAGTTTGATGTGGCTGATCGCGCAGCGAGCCAGGACGCGCTCGACGCCGACATGGAGCGCCACGGCGCTTACTACGGCGTGGTCTGCAACGCCGGTATCGCGCGCGATAATGCTTTTCCCGCGATGAGCGGCGAAGAGTGGGACGCCGTGATCCATACCAATCTGGACGCGTTCTACAACGTGCTGCACCCCATCGTCATGCCGATGGTGCGCAGGCGCAAGCCGGGGCGCATCGTGACGCTGGCGTCGGTCTCGGCGCTCATGGGCAATCGCGGGCAGACCAACTACAGTGCCGCCAAGGCGGGCGTGATCGCGGCCACCAAGTCCCTCGCCATTGAACTGGCCAAGCGCGAGATCACGGTCAACTGCGTGGCGCCCGGACTCATCGATACCGAGATGGTCAGCGAAGAAGTGCTGGAGCACGCGATGGACATGATTCCGATGCGCCGCATGGGCTCGGTGGACGAGGTCGCTTCGGTAGTGGCCTTTCTCATGGGGCACGAGGCGTCGTATGTGACGCGGCAGGTCATTTCAGTCAACGGAGGAATGCTGGGATGAGCGCATCGAACAGCAGCAGCAATCACATCAACACCGATATGCGGAGCCACAAGCGCCGCGTCGTGGTGACCGGCATCGGGGCGCTGAGCCCGCTGGGGCACGATTGGGAGACGGTGCGCCGCCAGTTGCACAGTGGCCGCAACGTGATCCGCAGAATGGAGGAATGGGCGGACATCGAGGGCCTGAACACGCAGCTTGGTTGCACCGTGCCCGAGTTCGATCTTCCGGCCCACTACAACCGCAAGACGATGCGCAGCATGGGCCGCGTGGCGCTGATGGCCACGCGCGCCAGCGAATTGGCACTGGAGCAGGCCGGACTGCTCGGCGATCCGCTCGTCAAGAGCGGTGCGATGGGCGTGGCGTTCGGCTCCTCGGCCGGCACGCCAGCGGCCATTGGCGACTTTGGCCGCATGATTGCCGAGAAGACCACCGAGGCATCAACGCGAACACCTACATCAAGATGATGTCGCACACGGCAGCGGTCAACATTGGCGTGTTCTTCGGCCTCACCGGGCGCGTGATCACCACCTCCAGTGCGTGCACCTCGGGCAGCCAGGGCATAGGCTACGCATTCGAAGCCATCCAGACCGGCAAGCAGATTGCGATGCTCGCAGGCGGTGCCGAGGAGCTTGACGCCACGCAGGCGGCGGTCTTCGACACGCTGTTTGCCACCAGTGTGAAGAACGAAACGCCCGAACTGACGCCGCGCCCGTTCGATGCGGAGCGCGATGGCCTGGTGCTTGGCGAGGGGCATGCACCTTCGTGCTCGAAGAGCTGGAGCATGCGAAGGCACGCGGCGCACACATCATTGCGGAGTTGATCGGCTTCGGCACCAATTGCGACGGCACGCACGTCACGCACCCGAACTCGGCCACCATGGCTCAGGCGATGCGGCTCGCCATCGAGGACGCGGGCATTTCGCCGTCCGCAATCGGCTACGTCAATGCGCATGGCACGTCCACGGAGCAGGGCGACATCGCCGAATCGCATGCGACCTACGACATCTTCGGCGGCAACGTTCCCGTCAGTACGCTTAAGGGATTCATGGGCCATACGCTCGGTGCCTGCGGCGCGCTCGAGGCCTGGATGACGCTTGCCATGATGCACGACGGCATGTTCGCGCAGAACGCCAATCTCACGCAGGTGGACGAACGCTGCGCGGCCATCGACTATATCGTCGATGCGCCACGTGCCTTGCAGACCGACGTGGTGATGAGCAACAATTTTGCGTTCGGCGGCATCAACACGTCGCTGATTTTCAGGCGCTGGAAAGACTGATGCTGGAAATCGGGAACGGCTGGCAATCCGCTTGCCAACGTTCGTTCGTTCACCCACGGGTCGGAGACCCAAAACTCAGGAGAAAACCAATGATCCTCAAGAAGACTGCAATCGTCGCGCTGCTGGCGCTGGGCACTGTGACTGCCGTTCACGCACGCGACGATGCGCTCATGGTGCCGATCGAGGACGCCATCCAGATGGGCATGGCCGACGGCAAGCTCGACGGCAGCGTGAAGTTCTACATGTCCGGCGCCAATACACCGGCGGTGAGCGCAAAGCTCGGTGAAGACATCTCCAATAAGAAGACCAGCGGTGTCGGCAAGGACGATCCGACTGCCTGCAAATGGGCGGCACTTTCCGCGCTGATGGCCTTCCAGGAATCGGCCAAGCAGAAGGGCGCCAACGCGGTGATCGACCTGCACAGCTTCTACAAGCGCAATGCCGTGAAGGACCCGGTCAATTTCGAATGCCATGCCGGCAACATCATGGCGGGCGTTGCACTCAAGGGCACTTACGCCAAGACCAAGTGATCGGAGAGGCCGCGCCGCCCACAGTCGTGCGGCTGTTGGTGGCGACGCGGTCGGCCATGTGGAGCGCCGCCATGAGCGCTTCGTTCGAGCGCTGGTTGACCGCGTCGGAAAACCAGCGCCTGGCACAATTGAGCGTGCCAGCGCGGCGCGAGGAGTTCATCGCGTGCCGTTATGCGCTACGCTGGCTGCTGGCTCGCGACGTTCGGCAGATCGGTCAATTTCCGCTCGAGGCGCCGCACGGGCGCGGCCCCCGCCTCGATACGCGTCATCCGCTTTCGCACCTTCTGCATCTTTCGCTGTCCCATAGCAACGGCTACATCGCCTGCGCGGTGTCGTCGCAACCGGTGGGTATCGATATCGAGATACTCGCGCGCCAGCCGCGCAGCACGTGGCATGAACGCGCGGCGCTTGCGTGCACCGACCATGAACGCGCCGAGTTGAGCACCATCGCCGATGACGAGCAACGTCATCGGCGTTTCATGCAATGGTGGAGCCTGAAGGAGGCCTGGTTCAAACGCGCACAAACCGGCGTGGACCTTGCACTGCTGCCGCGATTGGCCTGCGTGCAGGGCGATGCGATTCCGCTTCCCCGTGCACTCGCGGAGCATGCCCGGTGCTGGACCACCAGAACGCCCGAGGGACATGCGGCGCTGCTCTCGGTCTGCTCGCAGATTCCGGACATGCGCTGCGAGTTGCAGGACGATGCGCAACTGCGGTGGCTCTGCGCGGGTTCCTTCGGCTACGCGATGGCGTGACGAGTGCGCGCCACGCCTTCAGATCGCGGAGACGATGCGCGCCAGTTGCTGCGCCGCGACCTGTCCGGCGATTCTCAATGCGCCAGCCCTGTCGGGGACTTCGTGTAGGCCAAAAGCAGATGCCGGTTTTCGAGCCGACCCAGATACCAGACTCCATGATCGACCCACAAAAGTGCCTCCGACACCGCGACGGTCTGGATCATCGACAGGTCTTCCTGCAGATGCAGCCAGAGGCTCGCTGCGGTCGCTGCAGGCGTGTCGCCGCCGAAGCTCGTGGTAGCACCGAGAACCAATCCGTCCTGCGTTGCAACCACCGCGCCGTACAAACCGGCGCAGTTGCATTGGTACAGATCCAAGACCTCGGAAATCGCTATGGGCGTTTGCATGATGTTCCTATCCTGGTTGAGCGTTCGTTGATCTTGTTGGCAGGTGGTACGCGTTGAGCACGCGGCATGCAAGCGCAAGCCAGGCCTTATTCGCATGATTCAGGGCTGTGAGCTGCTCAGTACGAAACTGGCGCCGCCCATGCAAAGTGGCGCAGTCGCGGGATCCCTCGGCGCTGCGGCAGCTTCATGCGCCGACCGATCAGGCAGGGCAAGTGCTTGACGCACGGCCCATACTTCCGCTTCGTATGCGCCGCAGCCCGCAAATGCAAGCGCAAAGCCATCGCTGGTGGACAGCAGCATGCGCTGGCCCGGGTGCATGGCGCTCACCAGTATGTCGGTAAGTCCCGCCATGCCATCGCCGCCCCAGTCATTGGCGGACATGCTGCCGGAAACGCCTTCGGTTACCACGATGCTAGCACTGCGCTGCAAGGCAAACAGTGCGCTTGCGAGTGCGCGCGTGGGTTCGCCGAGACGTGCGGCGAACTCTCCGATGCGTAGTTCGCTTTTGCGTCCATTGGTTACTAGCAGCTCGAACAGTCGTCGCTCGTACGATGGCGCGTGATCGCCAAGCCAGCGAAATATGCCTGCGGGCGTCGGACACACAAAGCGTGCAAGGGCGCTGTGGCAGCGGATGCGGTGTGCGTGTTCATGGTGTCTGCTCGTAGAACGTTGAGCGCCTACGCTGCGCTGCTTGCGCAATGCTTACAACTGATTGTGCCCAGACGCCGATGCATCAGCACCGTCTCACCCGCGAGTACCTCCTGTTGACAGTGGTCGCATAGCGTCGACTCGCCAAGCATCTCGCGAGAGAAGCCGTCGTTGTGGATCAACTGGTCGCCGACCTGACGCGGCCAGCCGTAGGTCTTGACTATGTCGGGGCGGAAATACTCCTCGATGGACACCCAGCGCGCGATGACCTCATCTGCCACGCCATGCTCACGCCAGGTTTCCTGCATGAGCGCCTGACGCCGGTCGAACACCTCGTGCGTGATGATCATCCAGTGGTGAGCATTGCGAGGGCGATCACCCATGTAGATCTTCTCGCCCGTAATGCACTGCTTCATGAACGAAAACTGCTTGTCGATGGCGCGACTCTTGGTCACGCCCTGGAAGAACGGGGCCAGCACGGGATCGGCGTAAACCTTGACGTAGAAGGCTTCGAGCACGCGGCGTGCCGTCACACCGCCGTCGAGCAACTCCCAGAGTCCGGGGTCGGGTTCGGGGTAAGGCAGTTCTTCGGGCGGGCGTTCATCGAACGGCCCACGCACCTGAAGCTCGATGCCGAATTCAGCGCCGGGTTGCAAACTTTCCGGAAGTTTCGCTGCTTCGGCGGCAGCGAGCACGACGGCCATGATGACGTCACGATCAGAGTTGGATGTGATCTGGGCCGCGGGCTCCTGCGCTTGCCCCGTGACGATCTGAAGTCGCTGGCCTTGGCGGTAGTTGAGCGTGCGCATCGGCTCGATCAGCAGGCTTACGCGGCCATCGTCTAGCAGGATAGATTCGCACAGCATGCAGTTGGTGACCAGATCGCCGGGCTGCGGGCGGCGCAGTTTCATCGCGCTTTGCGGTATGCAGCGGCACGGCAGAAAGTAGCGAAGACGCTGCAGATACTCGGGCAACGACCTGCGCGATGGCTCGGTTGTCGAGCCCGTTTGGCACTGCATCAGACACGTATGGCAGGAGCCGCCCTTGCAGGAAAAAGCGATATCCACGCCCGATCTGAGCAGGGTGTCGAGCACGGTTTCGTCATCGCGAGATTCAACGACGTGGCCTTCGTATTCAATCGTGTAGGACATGCGCCGATCCCTCAGTTGCCGGTTGGATTCGTGGGGCCGCAACCAGTTGCGACAGATCGTGTGCGGTGCGGCGCGTGTCCAGCATCACCTTGCCAAGGTTGGCCTGCGGACTCGTCGCGACCGCGAGCGCGCCCAACCCGCCCGCGCGCGTGAGCAGCATCGGACCTAGCGTGCCGTCGAGAATGATCTGGCGCAAATCGCCCCGTTGTGCCTCGCTTGCAGCGCGTGCGGACAGGGCCAGCAGCGATGCGCACATGGCACCGAAGCGGTCTTCATCCATTTCTGGGTCAGCACCGAGGCGATGATGAATCCGTCGGTCGAGATCGCCGCGCAAGCTTCGATGTGCGGCGAGGACGCCGCAAAGGCGCGCAACAGACGCCGCGCGCCACGCGCGACATCACCACCGCCTTCGGCGGGCTCGCGCGAGGAAAATGAAGATGAGGTGCTATAGGCTGTCGGCATGGGTGGTGTCTGGTTGGTCTGGATCGGCAGCCCGACCGTCACTTGGACGGCGGGCCTACGGGGAACGCTCGCTTACAGCGCGGCTTCGATCTCGGGCAGCGCCATGCGGGCGCGCGTGAGCACCATGCCCAGATTCGCGCCCTTGCGGCACACGAAGCAGGCCACCTGCATCTGTCGCTTGCTGCGCAGGAATACGTGAATCAGGTTGTCGCTGTTCACGATGATTTCCTGGAAATAGTGGTGATCAGAGTTCTCGGGCAAGCCTCGCGCCTTGCGGAACACGTTCTCGATGGACTGCACATTCGGGCCCTGGAACAGATCGGCAGTCGCGGCAGCGAGCAGTTCGAACACTTCCTGGGGATGCGAGTCGACGGTCTTGATGCTCAAGACCATGCCGGAGGACAGATCGACGAAGCCAGCGGCAACGCATTCGGGGACGGAAGTGACGGCCTTCTGGACGACTGCATCGATGTTCATGGTGGTTTCCTTTTTCAGTTGGTGGGGTGGATGGGTGAGTGAGAATCAGGGAGAGGCTTATCAAACAACGCGTTTTCACGGCAATGCGCGAGGAAATCTTCCAGAAAGCGCTCCTGAACGATCGACTGGATCATTCCCGTGTTGCGTGAACGAATTGAAGCGATGACGCGCGGCGCGGCTTGACGTCCAAGCTGTTGCCAAATCAGGTACATCGCAAGCACGGTGCCAGTGCGTCCGAGTCCTGCGCGGCAATGCACGGCAATCACGTTTTCGGCTGCCAGCAACGCATCCATGTGACTGCACAGTGCAACACCAGCGCTCAGGCTCGGCACGCCCATGTCTGCCATCGGCAGGGCGGAGCAGCCGATGCCAAATGACGCGGCCACCGTGGCGGGAAAAGGCTGTTCGGTCAGCGAAATCAAATGCGTGATTCCTGCATCGCGCAGCGCCATCAGGTCGTGGCTTACGTCGGCGAGAATTCCGGGGTAGGGTGTTCCGGCGAGGCGATCATCGTCGATCCAGGTGAAGCCCCTTGGGCCGCGTGCGCGCGCACTGGTCAATGAGCGAGTGGGCCGACGCGGCGGCATTACCGCTCCAAAAATGAGTGCTGCGTGAGAGGGTGACGCCAGCGGCGTCGGCAGATTTTCCGCCACCGGTACGGAGCCCGGTTCTGCCGCTTGCGGTGCAGTCGGGAAATCGATGTCCTCCACCACATGCGCGTTGGCCACAGCGGCACTTCGGGACATGAGCCGGTCAGCAGAAACTGCCTGCCCGATTCACTTTGCGGCGCTTCAAAAAAACGGGCGGCAGGAGTCTGTTCCTGCACCATGCCACTCGCCAAAAGAATCACCTCTTTCGCCATGGCGCGCGCGTGTCGCTGGTTATGCGTCACCACCAGCACAGGTACCGTCCCGGACAGTGTCCGGATCAGATCGATGATCTCCTGCGCGGTGGCCTCCGGCATGCCGGAGGTTGGCTCATCGATCAGCAACAGCGGCGCACCGCTCAACGCCTTGCGCACAATTGCCACGCGTTTTTTTTTGCGAGCTCGAGACCGATACTACGGTGTCTCCGTAGCGCTCGATCAGGTCTTGCTGACCCCACGCGGTCAGCAGTTCGGCCAGTTCCTGGCGTTGTTGAAGTTGCGAAAGCTGACCGCGTCTGGGCCACTCCCCCACTAGGGATTCCCAAACGCTGGACATCAAAAGCTCGGCCTTCTGCGAAACCAGGCTTGGCGGCACACCCAACGCAGAGCCGACGGAGTGGAGCCCCGCCGCGTCCAAGCTGCCCGAAGTCCTGAGCAGCGGATGCCGCTGCATCTGACCGCAGAGCATTCTGAGCAGTGTCGATTTTCCGGTGCCTGAGGGGCCCATCAACACAGTGCAGCCGGACTTGGGAATCCGCAGCGACAGATCCCTGAAGATGTGTTTGTCGCCAATCGACAAAGACAGTTGATGAGCCGATGCGACGCTTGTCATTTTGTGATTACGCGCGCTTGATCGGCATGGGTTTCGGAAAGCGTTCGACCATCTCCAGCAAGGCCGTCATGGCCACGAGCGCCGCGCGCACCTGAGACTTGTCGCGTGCGTCCATCGACAGAATCGGTGGCACGTTCTCCGCATCGAGACCTACGGTCTCGCGGAAGTAGCGGTGATAGATGTCCAGCGGTACATCAGGCTTCGCATCCATATGCGAGACGCAGACCACTATGGGAAGGTTGCGTTCGCCCTGGCGTGCCGCCAGATCGCGGTAGTAGTGATCGAGCTGCGCCACCGCATCATCGGCCGCATGGTTCACCACCAGCAACACGCCCTTGGACTGATTCAGCAGGATGTCCCACATGAAATCGAAACGATCCTGTCCGGGCGTGCCGTAAATGCGCAGCTTATCCTTGTCGCCGAGCGCCAGAACGCCCACGTCCATCGCGACCGTGGTGTGCGATTTCATCGTGAGCACGTCATCGGTCGCGCGTGCATCCGTGGAGACCACCTCGATATCCGAAATCGTCCGCACTGCCGTGGTTTTGCCTGAGCCCACCGGGCCCATGAACATGACACTCCATTCCATGGAAACTACCTTTGTTGCCGTTGCGAGAGTCGGGTCAGGCCGTGAGCCGTGCCCAGAGTTTGGACACGAGAGAGCGGCGTGCGTACTGCGTGGCATTTGCCGTTTGCGCCTGCGACGAGATGGCCTCCACCGCTGGCGCGTGCTGTGCTGCGACAGTGCCCGGCTCCGACAAAAACGAGGTGGCAACCGTCACGCAACCCATGCGCATGAGCGGTGCAATGCTTTCGAAGACTTCATCTTCGGGAGTCGACAGAATCAGTGGAATAAGTTTGCTGGCCGACGGCTTGCGGCTCAGGAGCGCGCAGATACGCGCAACCAGCGCCTGGCGCTCTTCCGGTACTCGGGCGAGATCAGGCCAGGCAATCAGTTTGAGCACCCCGTATCGAAGAGCGTCCTTGCGCGACTGCAAGAAATCGTCGTTGCTCCCGGAAATCCATACAGTTGTCATACACCCCGCTTCTACGAATAACTGGAACAAATCGAACGGATCGCCGCTGATTTCGTCCATATTCAGCGCATTAATGGCTGCGAATGCGACTATCTAGCCGCAACAAACAAAACAATATGTAAACATTTTGATAGCCAATGTTAATCGCAAAGACTATGGCATCAGCATCGTAATTGTTAAGTATGTTCATTAATTGTCATTTATCGATACATATGTATCAATAAATGAAAACAATGAATTTTCAGGCATCCGGGCACATTCGGAAGGCGGTGAGCCTATTTTTCATACTTGTTTGATACAGATCATGTAACGGTCTTTGATTTTGGTATTAGCACTGTCGTGCTCGAACTAGGAAGCCGCAATACGCATTTATCCTCCGTAGGAAGCTTTTGAGTAACTTGACAATTCGAAAAAATGCGATAGATAAAAAAACCGCCTATATCAAGCAAACTCTGCAAACGGCCCTCAAAGCCCCCATGCGGTAAGATGGCCTTCGCTCCGGGGTGCACGCCAGTGCTGAGATCCACACCCGAGAACTTGAACCGGGTCATTCCGGCGGAAGAAGAGCCAGGGATCCTCTGCGTGTAGCGAGGCTCTTGCCCCACACGATGCCACTCCAGAACCGGCATGTGCGGGAGCCTTCGGAGCAATGCGTATTTGCTGCCCGAAGGAATGACTACATGGACGACACGCCCGCCGCGCTGGTATCCGATCTGCTCGCATTCATCCGCATGGATGCCGCCGAGCCCTCCATCGACGACTTGTTCGATCAACTCGCAATGCGATTGTTTGCCCATCAACATGCATCGAACCTGCCGTTTCGCAGTTTCTGCCAGCGGCGTGGGGCCACGCCGCGCAACGTGAAGTCGTGGCGTGACATTCCGGCGGTGCCTATCGACGCGTTCAAGGCCACGGAGTTGCGCAGTCAGCCGGCGAGCGATGGCGAGCGCGTGTTCATGACCAGCGGCACCACGAGGCGCGCGGCGCGCGGGCGGCATTTTCATCCGCGGCTCGATGTCTACGATTTGTCGATGACGCGCAACTTCGCGCAACGTTTCATGCGCGGCGTGGAGCGCATGCCGATGGGCATTCTTTTTCCCGACGAGCAGGCCATGCCCCATTCGTCGCTTGCGCACTATCTGGCGCTCGCGAAGTCGGAATTTGGCACGGGCGAGAGTCGCTATTTCCTGTCGCCCGAAGGCGTCGACGTGGACGGTCTGTGTGCGGCGCTCGAATCGGCTGAATCGAGCGGCACCCCCTATGCGCTGCTCGGTGCGAGCTTCAGTCTGGTGCACGTGATGGATGCGCTGCGCGCTGCGCGCCGTAGCTTTTGCCTGCCAACGGGCAGCCGCATCCTGGATACCGGCGGCTACAAGGGCCAGTCGCGCGAGTTGCCGCTCGCGGAGTTCTACGCCGAGCTGTCGCAATTGCTGGGCGTGCCGCGCGCGTACTGCATCAACATGTATGGCATGACGGAACTGAGTACCCAGTTCTACGACGACGGCAATGCCGTGCTGCCTTCGGTGAAGTCGGGCCCGCACTGGATTCGTTCGCGCCTCGTCGATCCGGTCACGGGCAGCGATGTGCCTTCGGGCGAGCGCGGCATTCTCGTGCATTGCGATCTTGCCAATTACAACTCGGTCACCACCATCCTCACCGAGGACGTGGGCCAGTGGGCCGAGGGCGGCTTTCAGTTACTCGGGCGCGCGCAGGGCGCAGCGGCCAAGGGCTGCTCGTTGGCCGTCGAGGAATTCGTGAAGGCCAGCGCCATATGACGCCAATCGAGCGGATCAAGGCGGGTTGGCTGCCGGGCTTGCGCGACGATGAGGTGCAGTGGCAAGTGCTTGTCTTCGAGCGTGATGCGCAGCGGCTCGAAGTGTCGGTGCCCATGCTGACCGCTCAGCAGATGCTGGCGTTGGCAGACCGTGTTCGCGATGCCGCGGCGCGTCATCTGCGCTCGATGACGGTGGCGGAGATCATCGATGTGATCGACCGTGCGATGGCGCGTCTGCTCGATGGCAACGATCCCATGCGCCAGCAGGCCGACACCTGGCTGCCCGTGGTGAGCGGCTACGACGCCGACATGGTGCGCCTTGGGTTGACTGGATTTTTCAAGACCTTTCGCGCGCTGCAACTACGGCGCTTCGTGGTGGAGGATTTCGCCAACCCCGCCGTGCTCGACGGCTTTCAGCCGGTGGCAAAGGGCGGCGCGGCGCGTGCCTTCGGCCCCGATCTGCTGGTGCACAGTTGGGCCGGTAACGTGCCCGCGCTCTCGCTGTGGAGCATGATTTGCGGACTGCTCGTGAAGGCGCCAGGCATCGGCAAACTGGCGAGCGCCGAACCGCTGTTCGCGGGCTGGTTTGCACGCCTGCTGGCCGACGTGCATCCGCCGCTGGCCGATTGCCTGGCGGTGGTCTGGTGGCGCGGCGCGGGCGGAGAGGATGCGGACGCACTCTATGCACGCGCCGACACGGTGCTCGCCTACGGCGGCAATGCCACGCTCGACGCGCTGCGCCGTCGCTTGCCGGTGACTACGCGATTTCTCCCGCATGGACACAAGCTGGGCTTTGGCGTGATCGCGGCCTCGGCGCTCGACACGCTCAAGGCCCCATCGATTGCGCGATTGGCGGCGTGGGACGTGATGCGTTACGACCAGCAGGGCTGTTATTCGCCGCATGTGTTCTACGTGGAGCGCGGCGCGCCGGTGTCTGCACGCGCGTTTGCCGACTATCTGGCGGCCGAGCTTGCCAACCTGCAGCGCCGCTTTGCCCGCCGCTCGCTCGATCTGGAGGAGGGCGCGGCCGTCGCCAAATGGCAGCAGGGCATCGAATGGCGCGCGATGTCCGCTGCCGAGGGTGGCGACCTGCTGATCGGCCCGAATGATGCGCCCTGGAGCGTGGCATTCAGTGAAACGCTGCAGCCGCTCATGCCCACGGCATCGCAACGTAGCATTGCCGTGGTCACGGTTGAACGTCTGGAGGAGGTCGTGAGCGCGGTTGCCGGGCAGCGCGATTTTCTGCAGACCGCCGGCGTGGCGGCAGGGCCTGAAGACCTCTACCGATTGGCCGATCTGCTGGGTGCAGCGGGCGTCACGCGCATCAGTGCCATCGGTTCCATGAGCATGCCCGAGCCCGGTTGGCATCATGATGGCCGTTTCAATCTGCTCGATCTGGTGCGCATCACCGAGATCGAACAATCCGCCGAACTGGCTGCGCAGCCCTTCGCGCGTTATGCGGACTGACATGACGTTTCTGCACGTTGATCGTGTCACCTTCCACTACCCGCAGCGCCCACCGGTGGTCGATGGCGTGGACTGGCGCATGCAGGAGGGCGAAATTCATTGTCTCTTGGGGCGCAGTGGCTGCGGCAAGACCACGCTGCTCAAGCTGGCGGCGGGCTTGTTGACGCCGCAGTCGGGTCGCATCGTATTGCGGGGAGGCGAGCTGGCCGCGCCCGGTCCACAAGTCGGTTTCATGTTCCAGTCGCCCACGCTGCTGGATTGGCACAGCGCATTGAGCAACGTGCTGCTGCCGGTGTCGTTGCAGCACAAACCTGTGGCGCGCGACGAGCAACGTGCGCTGCAACTGCTGGATCAACTGGGGTTGGTAGAGTGTGCCGAACGTTATCCGCGTGAGCTTTCGGGTGGGCAGCAAAGCCGGGTGGCGCTGGCGCGCGCCCTGGTTCTGGAGCCGCCCCTATTGCTGCTCGACGAGCCCTTTGCCGCGCTTGACGCCATCACGCGCGCGGAGCTACAGGACGATCTGCTGCGTGCCTGCCGGGAACGCGGCACCACGGTGCTTTTCGTCACGCACGACATCAACGAAGCCGTCTACGTAGGCGACCGCATTGCGCTCATGCACGCGGGCCGCATCGTGGACGACATTGCCATCGCGCTGCCCAGGCCGCGCACGCAGGCCATGCGCGATGGCGCGGTGTTCAACGACTACTGCGCACGCGTGCGTGCATCGATGGACGGGACCAACGCATGAGCATTTCGCCTTTTGCCGCGCGTGGCCTGTCTGCGGTTCTGCTCGTTGCCCTGCTCGGCCTATGGGAAATCGTGGTGCGGCAATCGGGCCTGTCGGCGCTGGTGCTGCCTGCGCCGTCTGCCGTGATCACCTCGCTGTGGTCAGGCCTGGCTTCGGGTTATTTCTGGCCCCACATCTGGGCGACACTGCAAGCCGTCTCTTTGGGCTTGATCATGGGCGCTGCCGTGGGTTTGCTTGCGGGCATGGCGCTGGCCGAGTGCCCGCTGCTGGAGCGTGTGCTCAAACCTTATGTGGTCGTCAGCCAGGTGGTACCCAAGCTCGCACTCGCGCCGCTTTTCGTGCTGTGGTTCGGCTTTGGATTGTTGCCAACGGTATTGATCACGGCGCTGATCTGCTTTTTTCCGCTGATGGAAAACACGCTGACAGGTCTGCGGCAGGTTGACGCGCAGCGACTGCAATTGTTTCGCATGCTGGGTGCTACGCGCCTTCAGACGCTGGTTCGCCTGAAGCTGCCCACGGGTCTTCCGGCCATTCTTGCCGGATTGCGTGTAGCCGTGGTCTTGGCGCTGGTGGGTGCGGTGGTGGCCGAGTTCATGGGCGCAAGCCAGGGACTTGGTGCCGTGGTGATCGCGGCTCAGGGAATGATGGACACCACGCTCATGTTTGCCGCACTGGTGCTCATCGCGCTGATGGGATCTTGCTGTATCAACTCTGCCAACTGCTGGAGCGCCGGTTGCTGCGCTCGCACGCTTTTCCCAGTACACGCTTGCGCGACAACCCTTGATTGCCATGGCCCACATCACTTCATCCTCGTCCTCATCTTCGTTCCTCGTCTCGCGTCGGCATCTGCTGGGCGCATGCGCGGGTATTGCCAGCCTCACAGTCGCAGGCACAGGTGCGGCGTCGCCCACGCAGAACAAGATTCGGCTTGCGGGATGGAGCAAGCCCATCAGCGAGATCACCAACATCCTCGCGGAGCCAGACAAGGGTTTCTTTCAGGCGCATGGCATCGCGCTCACCTACCTTCCCGGTGCGGGCGGCGGCGACGCCATCCGCAATCTGCTCAGCGGTCAGGCCGACGTGGCTTTCACCGATCCGGGATCGTTCTTCATGGCGCTCGACAAGGGCGAAAAGCTGGTCGCGATCTACGACATCTACCCACAGAACGTGTTCAACGTCGTATCGCTCCAGTCGGCTGGCATTCGCAAGCCTGCCGACCTCAAGGGCAAGAAGATCGGCGTCTACAGCCTCGCGAGCGGCACGCGACAGAACCTGCTGGTCATGCTGCATCAGGCCGGACTCAAGGAATCGGACGTGACGATTGTCGTCACCGGCCTGCTCAACTTTGCGCCGCTGATGCAGGGACAGGTCGACGCCACGGCCGCAACCGACACCGGTTTGGCCGTGGGGCTGCGCAAGGGCATGGGGGACATCCACGTGATACAGGTCCGCGACCATCTGAACATCTCGAGCGACATGTTCGTGGTGCGCGAGGAATGGCGGCATCAAAAGCGGGACGTGCTCAAGGCCTTCCTCAAAGGCTACCGCGACAGCGCAGCATGGATGATTGCCCATCCCGACGAGGCAGCCACGCTCGCGGGCAAACGTGCCATTGACGGTACGCAGCGCGACGTCAATCTCGAAATCATCAAGCTGCGCAACGCGGCCTCGCTGCCTACGGCAGGCGGCGTGGCGCGGCTTGGCAACTTCGATCTCGCGGCACTCCAAAAGGGCGCGGACACCTACCGCGCATTGGGCATGATTCAGCGCGCCATCCAGGTGACCGACGTGGTCGACACCAGCCTGCTGCCCGGAGCCTGACATGCAGGCGTTTACTTCGTTGAATTTGCGCGGCAAGGTGGTACTTGTCACCGGGGCGAGCCGTGGAATAGGCGCGGCCATTGCCGCGGCCTTCGCACGCGAAGGTGCTACCGTCGTGATCAACCACCTGAGCAACGACGCAGCCGCCGCGCGAACCGTGGCCGCATGCATGGCGGCCGGTGGCGACGCATGGGCGATCAAGGCCGACGTGGGTTCGCACGTGGCCGTGCAGGAAATGGTTCAGGGTGTCGTGCGCGAGGCAGGCGCAATCGACATCGTGGTCAACAACGCATTCAAACCTTATGCGTTCATTCCCGAGCAGCGCCGCCGTTTTGACGATTTGGAGTGGAGCGACTATCAGTCCCAGTTTGACGGCGCCGTCGGCGCCGCCTTCAACGTCTGCCGCGCGGTGCTTCCGCAGATGCGCCAACGCGCCAAAGGCAGCATCGTCAACATCGTCACCAATCTCGTGGAGAACCCCGTCGTGCCGTATCACGACTACACCACGTCCAAAGGCGCACTGGTGACGTTCAGCCGCAACCTGGCCACCGAACTCGGCCCCGTCGGCATCCGCGTGAACTGCGTTGCGCCCGGGTTGGTCTATCCGACTCAGGGCACGCAAGCCACCAAAGAATCCTTTCGCGAATCCCTGATGGCCGCCACGCCCCTCAGACGCCTGGCGCAACCCGAAGACGTCGCCGGGCCGGTGCTGTTCCTCGCCTCGGACCTCAGCGGGTTCATGACCGGGCAGGTGCTGTTGGTGGATGGGGGATTGGTGATGCGGTAAGCGCGTTGCTTACAAGTGCTAGCAACTACCCCACTGACGGAGGGTATCCACGTTGGCACTCGTGCCCTAGATTTCCAGCACTAACTTTCTGGGAAGTGTCATGTTGGATTCGAGATATATAAAAATTGCTTGCATGAGTCTTGTTGCGGCATCACTCGTAGCGTGTGGTGGAGATGATGATGACGACGACGGCAATCCAAATCCACCGGACCCGAGCTTGGGATTCGTCATTGGCGGAACGGTTACGGGACTGAGCGTGGGCAAGGCCGTCGTTCTTCAAAACAATGGTAGCGACGATCTCAGGGCACAGGAAAATGGAAAATTCGCCTTTAACAAGGTCGTGGATCGCGGCGCAAAATACGTCGTGACGGTGTCCAAGCAGCCTGAAGGTCAAACTTGCAAAACCGTCAATGGCGAAGGCACTGCCAGCGCCGATGTGACCAATATTCAGGTCCAGTGTGTGACATCCGTGACCCCGAATCCTGATCCCGGCCCGGGCCCCGTGCCCGCCGACGGGTTGGCAAAATTTGCGGGCAACTGGGTGGTCAGAGGAACCTGCAATCCTGGTCCCAACGGACAAGGGACAGGACAAGCCAATAGGCGCTATGTGGTGAATGGCAACACCATGGTGCAGTACGACGGAGTACGCGTTTACGACAATGGCAATTGCAGTGGCGAGGGCGCTGTAGTGGGCGAGCCCTTGAGTTGGACGAATACCTTGTGGACCTCATTCACGTATCAAGGCGTGCCCATCTATCGCTTCAATACCACGGCCCTTAACGGAGCGAAAACGCAGTGGGTGTATTGGCTTCCCGAGGCAAATCGCCTGTGCTGGATGGCCGACCGCCCGGCCAAAACCAACAGTGAAATTGGAGACTTGATCATGACGAGTCCGGCACCGACGGTCAGTTGCCCGACACGATTGAATTGAGTATCAGCGCCAATGTCTTCGGCAGTGGAAAGAGAGTCGTTTTCGAACGTTGAATAAAAATTTCACGCGCGAACCTGTTCGCGAGGAAACAGCCAACACAGACGCCCGGTGCACCGCATCGGGCGTTTTCATTTTCCAGCGGCGACCCGGCCAGCACGCTCTCGTAGCAGTCGTCGCCGCCCGTCATGGAGCATTGGCCGGCTCGTGGCTGTCGTATAGTCAAGATCGTATTCCGATACCACCACAGCTATTTTCCTCATATGCATCGGTCAGGCCTATCTATGAAAAATATTCTCCGAATCGCAATTGCTGCTTCCATATGTCAGGTTTCCCTGCCGTCAATGGCGGCAGTGCCCCAATCAGGTCTATGGAGCTTTTCTGGCGAAAAACCTGGCGAGCCGGGGCGGGGTCTTCAGATCGAACGACAAAATGGCGATGTGATGGTGATTTCGTACTACGGATACCGCGCTGACGGGACTTCGAACTTTTATCTTGGCTCCGGAAAAGTCATGGACGGTAAAACACTGGAAACCAATCTCAATGAGTATAAAGGTGGAACTGTTTTGGGTGGGAAACAACGGACGGGGCAATTAGACAAAATTGTTGGGAGAATCAGGATCGACTTTGATACTGATGTTTCTGGTGTTGTATACCTTCCCGGCGAAGATCCTCAGGCCATCACAAAATATGTTTACGACGATCATCGCAGTAGATTGAATAATAATTTCAAAATTACCGCGTTCAATCTGAAAAACGCTGTCGATTTTTCTGAATCAATGGAATTTCAGATGAAGGTCGATGGTGATCGATTTTATATGAAAAACGGAGATGAAAAATCCTGGTGCGAGTACACCGGCAATTTGAAACCAAAGGGATCAAAATTTACTTCCATGGGTTTTCAGTCATGCGGGCCAAACACGACTTCAGCATATAAATACTATAAGGCTGAAGATATGGAGGTCGATGAGAAGGGAGTGTTGAGCATGAAATTCAAACAAAATCTTTTTGCAATCCCGGATGAGAAACTGGATATGTCTGACAGCTTCGCTGTTTTTGGGTTCTGCGTTCCTCAGACGGCGGATGATATACAGGCCGGGCGGTGTCTTTTGGATCGAAAAAAAGACTAGATACAGAAAGCGCGGCTTTTGATTTTTATGATGGCGGAATTTTAGGTCGAGCAGCATAGGCTGAGTTCGTCTACCTGACCAAGGGCAGTTCACTTCCACGAATATCTCTTGCGGCTCAATTGAGCAACTCCTCAAGCTAATGCCTGTCGAGCGAGATGCGCAACGGCCAATTCCCTGTTTGCGTGGGTGCGCAATCCGTCCTCCAAAAACCAAGCGGCAGACAAGGCCGCATGGGCCATAACCCATCTGAGCAAACGCTTACGCTCTAGCCCTGCAACATCGATAACTACCGCCAACTGCCGAGCAAAGCGCACTGGATCGGTGCAAGTTTTCAAGTCAGGATTGCACAGCAAATTAACGTAGTCGTAGTAACGCTCACCAGTGACGCGTTTGGGATCTATTACGAGCCATCCACGCTGATCGAAATCGAGGATATTGCTATGGTGCGCATCTCCGTGCAGGACGACCCGCTCGCGCTGATCAAGCAGTAGCTCATTTGCCACCATTGCGCATTCGGCCATAAGGCCGCCTTCCCGCTGGGCCATAGGTGCTAGCGATCTAAAAAAATCCTTCAGAGGCAGCAACTCTTTAGGTGGGTCCGAGGATCTGTTTGAATGCAGTCGGTGGAGGGTGCGGCAGATACAGGTGGTCGCTGCATCATCCTCCCCTTCTAAAGCCATGCGCAGCAGATGCTTGGAGCCCGTTGCACGCTCCATCAGTAGCGCTCCTGAATCTGGGTCGTATGCATATACGCGCGCCGCACCATTGCCACCCCACCATTGCAACACCTGCCCGCCGATGCGTTCATCAAGGTCTCGTGTAATTTTGATCATCGCCGGGAGGCCTTCCAAATTCCCGGTGAGGCTCACAGGCAGAAGATCGCTGGTAGGAGTGGCAAATGGCTTACCAGCGGCCTTTGCGCCCCAGCGCTGGAGGTAGACATTGAATAGGTTGAGGTCGGACATCCACCTGATTTCCATGGAAGTTCATGTGCATAAAAGGCAATCCTGGCGCCCAATCATGACCGACGCCAACGGACTACAGTCGATAGATGGGCCGTTTTTTCCGGCCAGCGCCATCCGCCGCCATCTGGCACGCCTCCTCGATGGTGTCGCTTGGTGCAATGGTTTCAGGAATATCCCGGACGGACCGTCACGGTGTAGCCACCTTCGGGCGCGGCCTCAAAGTGTGCTGGGTACTTCATATCATCTTGCTGGTCGTGAAGCATCAGGAATTCAAGCTAGATCCATTCGGGCCTGCTCTCCCATCTAGGTCCTAACTGCTTCAGGATTGCCAATCTGGTTGGCTCCTTCCAATCGAGCTGGAAGACGTCGATCAGTGGCTGCGAGTACGATCAACGAGGCGTCGGCGTTGCTCAAACTCGCGACGGTTGAGATATTCGAAGCGCGAACTGAAAAATGAAAAAGGGAGAAATTGCCCCAGCAATTTCTCCCCACTTTTCTCTGAGACCCGCATGAATACAGGCTAATTTGGTGCCGGAGACATGAATCGAACACGCGACCTTCTCATTACGAATGAGCTGCTCTACCGACTGAGCTACACCGGCGAAGACCAAGATTATATACCGGAAACCTGGGTGCTTATTTTTCCGTGTGGTAGCTGGTCACGCGTTCGACCTCGTTTCTGGAGCCGAGGATCACGCTGACGCGTTCGTGCAGTTGTGTGGGCTGGATGTCCAGAATGCGTTCCTTGCCGTTGGTGGCGAGGCCGCCTGCCTGTTCGACGAGCCAGCCCATGGGGTTGGCTTCGTACATCAGGCGCAGCTTGCCGGGTTTGTGGGGTTCGCGCTTGTCCCAGGGGTACATGAAGATGCCGCCGCGCATGAGGATGCGGTGCACGTCGGCGACCATGCTGGCGATCCAGCGCATGTTGAAATCCTTGCCGCGCGGGCCGTCCTTGCCGGCCAGGCATTCGTCGATGTAGCGCTTGACCGGGGTGTCCCAGTGGCGCATGTTGCTCATGTTGATCGCGAATTCCCTGGTGTCGTCGGGGATGCGGATGTTGTCGCGCACCAGTACGAAGGAGCCTTGTTCGCGGTCGAGCGTGAACATGGCGACGCCGTCGCCCACAGTCAGCACCAGCGTGGTCTGTGGGCCGTAGATGCAGTAGCCGGCTGCGACCTGTTGCGTGCCGGGTTGCAGAAAATCGTTGTCGTGCACGCCGGGGTGGCCATCGGGCTTTTTCAGGACGCTGAAGATGGTGCCGATGCTGACGTTCACGTCGATGTTGGAAGAGCCGTCGAGCGGGTCGAACAGCAGCAGGTATTCGCCCTGGGGATAGCGGTTGGGCACCACGTAGATGCCTTCCATTTCTTCCGACGCCATGGCCGCGAGGTGGCCGCCCATTCGTTGGCTTCGATGAGGGTTTCGTTGGCGATGATGTCGAGTTTCTTCTGGACCTCGCCCTGCACGTTTTCCGTGCCTGCGGTGCCCATCACGTCGCCGAGTTCGCCCTTGTTGACGGCGAAGCTGATGCGTTTGCAAGCGCGGGCGACCACTTCGAGCAGCAGGCGCAGTTGTGGCGGAATGAGGCCGTCAACGCGCTGCTGTTCGACCAGATAGCGCGTGAGGCTGGTGCGTTGTGTCATGTGCTGAATTCTCCTGAATACAAAATCGTGGGCGACCGACGTGCGTGCTGCCGTGTGCTCAATCGGCCAATGCGCGCGTGATGACTTCGCGCACGTCGCTGCTCAGGTCCGGCTTGGCGGCCACGCGTTCGATGGCTGCCCGTGCCTGCGAGCGGTAGGGTTCGGCGAGCTTGCGCCAGCGGTCCATGGCACGCGCCAGGCGCGAGGCGACCTGGGCGTTGAATGCGTCGAGTTCAAGCACGCGGTCGGCCCAGTAGGCGTAGCCCGCGCCGTCGGCACGATGGAACGCGCCCGGGTTGGCATTGCAGTAGCTGAAGATGACGCTGCGCGCGCGGTTGGGGTTCTTGATCTGGAAATCGGGCTGCTTCATCAGTGCATGCACTGCGGGCAGGATGTCGCCGTTGCGGTCGCTGGTGCCGGCCTGCAGGGCAAACCACTTGTCTACGACCAGGTCCTCGTCCTTGAAGAGTGCGTGGAACCTCTCGAGCGCGGGCTTGGCGAGTTCGTGGCCGCTGTTGACCAGGGCCGCGAGGGCGTTGAAGCGGTCGGTCATGTTGCCCGCATCCTTGAAACGCTGATAGGTCTTGCCGGGCCAGAGCGTGTCTGCGGATTTGCGCGCGGCAAGGCAGAGCATGTTGAGCGCGTGACCGGCCAGCGAACGGCGGCCTGCGGACAGGGCGTCGGGGCTGTAGGCGCCGGGTGTCTGGTGCTCCTCATAGGCCCAGATCCAGTCGGCGTGCAGGCTGCTCGCGAGCTCAGCGCGCATGGCCTCGCGCACGGCGTGGATGCGCTGCGGATCGACGTCGTCGAGGTGTTCGGCGATGTAGCTCTCGGACGGCAGCGTGAGCACCAGGTCCTTGAAGGCCGCATCGAGCGATGGATTGCGCAGCACCTCGCGCATGGCCTGCACGAAGTTTTCGGGCAGGATGGCTTGCTCGATCTCGCCGTCTGCGTTGGTGGTGAGCGAAGGATTGGCGATGGCCGCGAGCGCAATGCGCATGCCAAGGCGTTGACCGGCCTCCCAGCGATTGAATGCGTCGGTGTCGTGTGCCAGCAGGTTCAGCAGATCGGCATCGCTGAACTCGCATTCGAGAATCACCGGGGCGCTGAAGCCGCGCAGCAGCGACGGCACGGGCTGCGATGGCACGTTCACGAAGGTGATCGTCATGCTCGGCTCGGTGAGCACGACGGTGCCTTCGTTGCCGCTGGCTTCGGCGTCGCCTTGCTGTTGCAGCGCGAGGGCGCTTCCATCGGCACCGAGCAGACCGAGCGTCACGGGGATGACGAAAGCTTGCTTGACCGGCTGGCCCGGCGTGGCGGGGCAGCTCTGCGAGAGCGTCAGCGTGTAGGTGCGCGCGTCGGCGTCATAGACGCCCGATGCGTGCACGCGCGGTGTGCCGGCCTGGCTGTACCAGCGCTTGAACTGATCGAGATTCTGCGCGAGCGGGCTTTGCGGATTCGCATCGGCAATTGCCTGCACGAAATCGTCGCAGGTCACGGCGTGGCCGTCGTGGCGCTCGAAGTACAGCTTCATGCCTTCGGCGAAACCGTCGCGGCCCACCAGGTTGTGCTGCATGCGCACGACCTCCGAGCCTTTTTCGTAGATGGTGACGGTGTAGAAATTGTTGATTTCCACATAGCTGTCGGGCCGCACCGGGTGGGCCATCGGGCCTGCATCTTCGGGGAACTGCACGGTGCGCAGCACGCGCACGTCTTCGATGCGCTTGACGGCCCGCGCCGATGCAGCGCCCGCCATGTCCATGCTGAATTCCTGGTCGCGGAAGACGGTCAGACCTTCCTTGAGCGAGAGCTGGAACCAGTCGCGGCAGGTGACGCGGTCGCCGGTCCAGTTGTGGAAATACTCGTGGCCGACCACCGATTCGATGTTCGCGTAGTCCACGTCGGTGGCCGTGGCCTGGCTCGCCAGCACGTATTTGGTGTTGAAGATGTTCAGGCCCTTGTTCTCCATCGCACCCATGTTGAAGTCGCTGGTGGCGACGATCATGAAGCGGTCGAGATCGAGCGAGAGACCGAAGCGGGCCTCGTCCCAGGCGATGGACGCCATCAGCGAGTTCATCGCATGTTCGGTCTTTTCGAGGTCGCCGGGACGCACGTAGACCTGAAGCAGGTGGTTGTTGCCCGCGCGGCTCCTGATCTGCTGCTCGCGCGCGACGAGCTTGCCCGCGACGAGTGCGAACAGGTAGCTGGGCTTCCTGTGCGGATCGACCCACTTCGCAAAGTGGCGGCCATCTTCGAGGTCACCGCTGTCGACCAGGTTGCCGTTGGACAGCAGCACCGGATACTGCGACTTGCTTGCGCGCAGCGTGACGGTGTACATCGCCATCACGTCGGGACGGTCGAGGAAATAGGTGATGCGGCGAAAGCCCTCGGCCTCGCACTGCGTGAAGAACGTGTCGTTACTCACGTACAGGCCCGAGAGCTGCGTGTTCTTGGCGGGGCAGCAGGTGGTGAAGATTTCCAGATCGATGGGCGCGTCGCCTTCGGGCAGGTTCTCCAGCACGAGTTGCGAGCCTTCCATCTTGAACGAGGTGCCGCCGCCGTTGACCATCACGCGGGCGAGGTTCAGGTCTGCGCCGTCAAGACGCAGCGGCCCGGCTGGCACGTCCATGTTGCGGCGAATGCGCATCTTGTTGAGCACGCGCGTCTTGGCCGGGTCGAGATCGAAGCTGAGATCCACGGTGTCGATCCAGAACGCCGGGCGGCGTAGTCCTCTCGGCGGATTGCTGCGGCCGTTGGGCGGGCATCGCTGATGTCTGACATCATTGGAGTTACTCCGTATTGATTGGGGCACGCCTCGCGCACGGCGTCTGCTCGTTCGACGCAGCTACGCAATGCATGCCAAATTCGTGATTGATTGACTGACTGACCGATCCAAGTGCACAGGACTTGCTGCCCTTCGGCAATCGAACCAGCGGCAAAAAGCGGGGTTCAGGAGCAGCAGGTTTCACAGGCACAAACCTGCATTGTGCCTCTTTGAAGGGCACGCAACGGCAAGCAGGGTGTTTGGGAGGGGGTGAGCCGACGCGAATCGTCGGCCCGCGCGGATGGAGCCAGTGTCTTTCAACCGCTGTCCGCAGATGCTTGAACGGTATCGGCCAGCCCTGAGAGCCGGGTGATGGGCTCTCAGGGGACCAGCTCAAGGCTTCACTGGCGATTGCTGGTCTGTACCAGCGCGTTGTAGCGCTCGACCAGATACGGACGCGAACCTTCGCCCTGTGGCGAATCGCCTTGCGAATTGTCGCGCGCGGCGCGCAGGCGCTTCTTGGCCGCCACGCGGTAGCGCTCAATGTCGCTCTCCATCATGCTGTACATCATCGGCATCTTGGCGTCGGGCGTCTTGGCATAGGCGTTGAGCGCATCGGCCGTCTCTTCGAACGCCTTGACGTCGGCTTCGGCCTTGGCCAGATCCACCTTGTCCTCGCTGAGCGAGTTCACGGCCTTCTTGGCGGTGAACATCGTCATGCCCTGCCAGTAGGTGTATTTGCGACCCTCGGTCTTCTCGATCTCGGCGAGTTGCTTGAGCTGACGCTTGTCGTTCTCGGTCTCAAGCGCGTTGCTGAACTGCTGATTGGCGCTGTCGAAGGCCGCATAGTGCTTCACGATGTCGCCGTGCATGGCCTTTCCCTTGGCCATGGCGTCGTCCTTGAAGTTCTCGCGTTCGTAGTAGGTGTTGGCCTCCACCAGCGTCTTGCCCCATGCGTCGAGCGCGGCGGAGTAATTCTTCGCCGCCTGATCGAGTTCGGGCATGGCGGGCTGCGCATCAGCGGCGCTGAGCACGGGTTCGCGGCAATCCTCGATCGCCTTGTTGCTCACCGTGTAGGTGCCGTAGATGATGCGTTCCTTGCCGGTGGGCCGGTGTTCATGTCCTTGACCCACTGTTGGTAGCGGTTCATGGCCTGATGGGCGCGCGCGTAGCTGCCGTTGTAGCAATTGATGTAGGCGTTGAGCTTGGCCGAGGCCTTGGCGGCTGAATCGTCCGGAGTGGGCACTGGCGCTGTGGCTGGCGCGGATGCGGGCGCAGCGGTCTGGGCGCTCGGCGCAGGCGCTGCCGGGGCGGGCGCGGGGGCAGGGGCAGGAGCCGTCGGCTCCTTGTCACCACAGGCGGCCAGCGCCAGAGCCATGGTGGCCGCGCTGCACAGGCCGATGATGCGTGCGGAAAAAATACTGTCGAATCGCATTGGTGAATCCTCACTCCCATTTGGAAAAGAGGATCATACCTATTTGCCGTGTCCCGGTTTCACGCCGAAGGTCCGGCAAAAAGAAAGCCAGTCCACGCGGGTGGGACTGGCTTCATTTCCAGGCAGCGAGAGCTAGCGGCCCGGGCGACAGAGATCCTGCGCGGATCAGACGCCTTGCTTGAGCGAGGCCTCGATGAACACGTCGAGATCGCCATCGAGCACCTTTTGCGTGGCCGAGACTTCGACGTTGGTGCGCAGGTCCTTGATGCGGCTGTTGTCGAGCACGTAGGAGCGAATCTGATGACCCCAACCGACGTCGGTCTTGGTGTCTTCGAGCTTTTGCTGCTCTTCCATGCGCTTGCGCATTTCGTAGTCGTACAGTCGCGAGCGCAGACGTTGCCAGGCCACGTCGCGGTTGCTGTGCTGGCTGCGGCCGTCCTGACATTGCACGACGATGCCCGTCGGGATGTGCGTCAGGCGAACCGCCGAGTCGGTCTTGTTGATGTGCTGACCACCCGCGCCGGACGCGCGGTAAGTGTCCGTGCGCACGTCGGCCGGATTGATGTTGATCTCGATGGAGTCGTCAATTTCGGGGTAGACGAACAGCGACGCGAACGAGGTATGGCGGCCCCCGAGGAATCGAACGGCGACTTGCGCACGAGGCGGTGCACGCCGGTTTCGGTGCGCAGCAGGCCATAGGCGTATTCGCCCTCGATCTTGATCGTGGCGCTCTTGATGCCCGCGACGTCGCCCGGTGTTTCTTCTTCGATGCTCGCCTTGAAACCCTTGCGTTCCGCATATTTGAGGTATTGGCGCAACAGCATGCTCGCCCAGTCGCAGGCCTCGGTGCCGCCTGCGCCCGCCTGGATGTCGACAAAGCAGTTCAGCGGATCGGCTTCCTGGCTGAACATGCGGCGGAATTCGAGTTCCTCGATAAGCGGCTGGAGCTTGGCGGCCTCGCCCTCGATGGTCTCAAGGCCGGCCTCGTCGCCTTCGTCCTTGCTCATCTCGTACAGCTCGGTGTTGTCGGCCAGTTCGCCGGTGAGCTTTTCCAGCGTCAGCACGACGGAGTCGAGCGACTTCTTTTCCTTGCCGAGTTCCTGAGCCTTCTTGGGATCGTTCCAGACGTTGGGGTCTTCGAGCGATGCGTTTACCGTGCGCAGGCGTTCAAATTTTGCATCGTAGTCAAAGATACCTCCGAAGCTCTTGCGTCCGCACGGACAGGTCTTCGAGGGTGGTGCCAATCAGGTTGATGCGTTCTGCGTCCATTTTCGTATTCCTTGTGTTCTGTACTTTGTGGTCAACCCGGCATTTTCTCATGGATGGAAACCGTGCTTCGCCGCGCAGGTTTAGGACCTGCGGCGCGACCGGCAATGCAGGCCGGGGCGGAATGGAGCTGCGCTCTTCAGCGAAGAAATTCCTCGATCAACTGCGCGACGGCTTCGGGCTGATCATGGTGCAGCATGTGTCCGGCATTTATCACCTGCGCGGATCGGGCGTTGCGCACATGGCCAAGACGCTCGTGGAATTGGGCAAGCGAGTATTTGCCGCCCGACCATTTTTCGATGTGATTTTCCTCGGCCTCGATCGATAGCACCGGCGCGGTGATGGCCTCATACAGCGCCAGCATTTCGTCGGCCCTGAACAGCATTGGGGTGACGATCTTGTGCGCCGCCGCGCCAAGAACGTGCCAACGGCCATCGGCATCCGGCGCGGCCCAGTGCTGCGCAAGCCACCGTGCCTTGTCGGCGCTGATGCGCGGGTTGGTCTTCATGAGGCGCTGCGCCACGGCATCCCGGCTTTCGTAGGACTTGAGGTCCATGGCGCCGCGCTCGTATTCGCGCAGTTCGTCCATCCATTTGGCGTAGCGTGCGGGTGCCTGTTCGGGGCGACTCGGGCAAGGCCAAAGCCTTCCAGATTGACGAGTCGGCGAATGCGTTCAGGCCTTGCGCCCGCGTACATCATGCTCACGTTGCCGCCCATGCTGTGACCGACGAGATCGACCGGCGCGTTCGGCGAGAAATCGTCGATGAGGTGATCGAGGTCGGCCAGATAGTCGGCGAACACGTAGTGATCCTGCGCGAACGCGGGCATCGAATGCCCGAAACCGCGCCAGTCGGGAGCGATGATCAAACGCCCTTCGGCAAAGGCGCTGCTGAACGCATCGACCACGAATTGGTAGGACGCTCCCACGTCCATCCAGCCATGCACGAGGAAAAGCGGCGGCAGAGCGGGCTCGCGCGCTTGCGGGTCGCCCCAGACGCGGAGCTGGTAGCGCATGTTGCGCACGGACATCGAGAGCTGGCGGGCAGGGCGTTGTTCGGTGTACATGCTGCGCATTATGAGCAGGCACGGGTCTCGCCGAGATTTCGTCGTCTATGATTTCCGCGCAAAGACAGCCGCAAAAAAAACAGTGCAACCCATGCATCTGATTCCCGTCGCGCAAAGCGCTTTGAAGGTCACGCCCATGGCAAGCAAGGGCGTAGATCCACCATGCGCAAGGCCGTGGATTCGTGAAGGCCTGAAATAGAAACAGCCATGAGCAAGAAAGACAAGACTGCACACGTCAGCGAGACTCCGGCCACGCAATTGCTGCGCGCCCACCGCGTGGAATTCACCGAGCATCCCTACGAGTACGTCGAGCATGGCGGCACCGAGCAGAGTGCCAGGTGCCTTGGCATCGACGAACATCACGTCGTCAAGACGCTGGTGATGCAGGACCAGGACGCCAGGCCGCTGATCGTGCTGATGCACGGCGACCGCAAGGTGTCCACCAAGAATCTGGCCAGACAGATTGGGGCCAAGAGCATCGAGCCCTGCAAACCCGAGGTGGCCAACCGGCACAGTGGCTATCTCGTGGGCGGCACCTCGCCGTTCGGCACGAAGAAAACCATGCCGGTGTACATCGAGGAAAGCATTCTGGCCCTGCCACGCATCGCCATCAACGGGGACGGCGCGGTTTTCTCGTGCAACTCGATCCCGGGGTCTGCGTCGAGCTGCTGAATGCGCGGACGGTGCGGTGCGCGCTGGCAGAATAGCGGTCTGGTCAATTCAGAACTCATTCCAACTTCAGCCGACAGGACCCCGTGAGCGCCACCGTACTTTCCATCATCGTCACCATCGCGGCCTATCTCGTCGGCTCGCTGTCGTTTGCGGTCATCGTCAGCCGCGTGATGGGGCTCAACGATCCTCGCACCTATGGCAGCAAGAACCCCGGCGCGACCAACGTGCTGCGCTCGGGCAGCAAGCCTGCGGCGGTGCTGACGCTGCTGCTCGATGCCGTCAAGGGCTGGTTGCCGGTGGTGCTGGTGCGCTGGTTCGGCCCGCAATACGGACTCGAAGAGGGCACGGTTGCGGCCGTTGCGCTGGCGGCTTTTCTCGGGCATCTCTGGCCGGTGTTCTTCAAGTTCAAGGGCGGCAAGGGCGTGGCAACGGCCGCTGGCGTGCTGCTTGGCATCAGCGGCTGGCTTGGGCTTGCAACGCTCGCCACCTGGCTGATCATCGCGGTGTTCTTTCGCTACTCTTCGCTGGCATCCCTGGTGGCGGCGGTGTTCGCGCCGTTCTTCTACGTGCTGGGCGGCGGTCAGGCGTGGGTGATGGATGCGCGCATCGGTGTGGCCATCGCGATCATGTCGGGCCTGCTCATCTACCGCCACCGCGAAAACATTGGCCGCCTGCTGGCGGGCAAGGAGTCGAAGATCGGCGCAAGCAAAAAGGGCTCCTGAGCGTTTCTTCGCTGCGCATGGCCTCAGCGCGAGGGACGCAGGTGCTTTCCCGCTGCCATCAGGCCCATTCGTACCATGGTGTAGTGGTTGGTCCCCATGTTGACGGCGCTGAAGGGCAGGGCGGTGATCACGCGGCGCTTGCCGTGAATCGTGTAGTGCAGTTCGGGCTCCGGATACGATTCGCCCGCCGGATCGAGCAGGCTTGCGACGACCGGGAAGCTCGTGGATTCGCCACGCCGCAGCACGATGGCGGTATCGCCGTTGTCGAGCTTCACGTAGGTTCCGGGCGGGCACAGGCCGATGGTGCGCACGAGGACAAATCCCGCCTCATCGCTTCGCGACACGTTCTTGCCGAGCAGCGCGCGCATCGACTCGGTCGGCGTTCTCCCAGCGCGCGACTTGCGCGGGCTGATGAAGGCCGTGAAACGATCCACCGATGCCAGCAGATGGGTCAGGCGCTCCTCGGGAGTGAGGTTCTTGAGCGGCTCCTTCGCGCGATCACGCCTGGGCGTGTGGTGCTGGGCCACCGAGCCCAGCCAGAGACCGTCTTCCACACCCGCATGTTCGAGCAGCTCCATGCCGCGCTCGGCGTGGCGATTGATCGCTTCCTGATGCTGGGCGGTGATGGGTTCGGAGCGCTCGGCCAGCTCGTCCTGGAGCTGGGTCATGGCGATGTTCATGGTGAAGGCGGCGCGCACCAGGCTGTCGCGTTCGTTGCGGGGAAGGGCGAACTCCCGCGAAAGAATGTGGCACAGCGCCGCGCAGACCAGCGCATGCGAGGCGCTGTAGCTGGTGCCGTTGGACGATGCGAGCTGAAAGACCAGATACAGCGACGCGTCGAGATCCTGCGCCACCAGCTCCTGTAGCCACTGATCGCATTGGCGCACCTTGGCGGGAAAATCCGCCGTCTTCTCGGGATGGTGCAGCAGGAATGCCAGTGCCGCCTGCATGTCTCCCCATTGAGCCAGCAGGGCTTCGTACTCGTTGGCCGACGCCGAATCCCCATTGTTTGCGGCAGTTGCACTCATTCGACGCTTCTTTTTTGTGATCAAACCCCGGCTCAGCGTCCCGGCAGGACCGGGCGGTGAATTCGATCCATTCTCGCATCGCTTCGGCGAGCGCGATATAAGCAGTGCTACCAAGTTTTGGAGACTACCGCTTCTCCAGCACCATCTCGTCGTGGGTGCGCGTCATCTGGAATGCGTTCAGAAAACTGTTACCCAGCAGGATGTAGGGCATGGGCTGTGGCAGCACGACGGCGTCCACATTGCGCAATTCGATATCACCGGCGCGCACGCTCTCCAGGCGTACCCGCTGCGCCTGGACGTTGCCATTGCCGGTGCCGATCATCACGGGCTGCGCGTCCTTCATGCTCAGGCCGATGCGCTGGGCGTCCGATTGACTGAGCGCGACCAGCGTCGCTCCGGTATCGATCATGTACTGCACGGTCTTGCCGTTGATGAAGCCCGCGTTCACGAAATGGCCGCGCGCGTCGGCTCGCAGAACGAGGCGCTGCCGACCACCTGCGCCCTGAGCGCTGACATGCACGGGCGTATCTCCAAGGCGCAGCGTGTGGCGCGTGCCTTCGGACTCGACGACCGCGTTGTCGCCGCCGACCGATACCACCTTGATGCCAGACACGGATTCACCCGTGCCAAGCGTGCGCGGCGATCTTCCGTCGATCACGAGCAGCGCCTTGTTGCCCAGAATTCCGACCAGCGCCGCCTGTTGCGCCTGCGCGTGTGCGCACGCCAGCGCCAGCAGCAGGGCGGGGATCGCGGCGCGGGCGAGTGTGGTCAGGCGCATGAGCGGGCGGAGGTGGGGAAATCAGTCGCGGAAGTTGTCAAACGACAGCGGCAGATCGGCGATGTCCTTGCGGATCAGCGCCATCGCGGCCTGCAGGTCATCGCGCTTGGCACCGGTCACGCGCACCTTTTCTTCCTGAATCGCGGCCTGCAGCTTGAGCTTGCTTTCCTTGAGGGCCTTCTGGATCTTCTTGGCGTTCTCGGCGTCGATGCCGTTGCGCACCTTGACGACCTGCTTGAGCTTGTCGCCGCCGATCTTCTGCGCCTTGCCGACATCGAGAAAGCGCACGTCCACGTTGCGCTTGGTGAGCTTGTTGCGCAGGATGTCCTCGACCTGCTGGAGCTGGAATTCGGCATCACCGAACATGGTGATTTCCATGTCCTTGAGTTCGACTCCGGCGGATGTGCCCTTGAAATCGAAACGCGTGCCGATTTCCTTGGCGGTGTTTTCGATGGCGTTTTTCACTTCGACGAAATTGGCTTCGAGGACGGTATCAAAAGAAGGCATGGCTTTACTCTCGGAATCTACATACAAACCCGATGACGTTTTCGCCCGGGTGCGACAATTGGGTCGATGTTAGTCGAGAACAACGTTCCTCTCCAGCAATACAACACCTTTGGCATTGTCGCCAAGGCGCATACGCTCGTGCGCGTGCGCTCGGTTCAGGATGTGCACGACCTGCTCGCCGATCCGGCGCTGGCCGGGCAACCGGTGTTCGTGCTGGGCGGGGGCAGCAATATCGTGATCACCGGCGACGTGAAGCCGGTGGTGCTCAAAATGGAAATCAAGGGGCTCAGGCTGGTCGAGGAGACCGACAGGGCCTGGATCGTCGAGGCCGGCGCAGGCGAGGTCTGGCACGAAGCCGTGGCCTGGACCATCGCGCAGGGCTATCCCGGCTTGGAAAACCTGGCGCTGATCCCCGGCACGGTCGGCGCTGCGCCCGTGCAGAACATCGGCGCCTACGGGGTCGAGCTGCAAGACCGGTTTGATTCGCTTGATGCGGTCGATCTGGCGACCGACAAGCCCTTTTCGCTGAATGCGGCCCAGTGCGCGTTCAGCTACCGCGATTCGATCTTCAAGCATGCGCCCTCGGCAGCGGGCGAATACAGCGACCTGCCGCGCGGCATGGGCCTCGCAGGCCGGGCGGTGATCACGCATGTGCGCTTTCGCCTGCCCAAGCTGTGGACGCCCGATCTCGGCTACGCGGACATCGAGCGCAAGATTGCCGAGACCGGCGTCACCGAACCGACGGCGCAGCAGATCTTTGACTGGGTCTGCGAAATCCGTAGCGCCAAGTTGCCCGATCCGGCCGTGATCGGCAACGCGGGGAGCTTCTTCAAGAATCCGACGGTCACCGAGTACCAGTGCACCGACATCATCGCGCGCGAACCCCGCATCGTTCATTACCCCATGCCCGACGGCACGATCAAGCTCGCTGCGGGCTGGCTGATCGATGCCTGCGGCTGGAAGGGCAAGACCATTGGGAAGGCCGGGGTCTACGAGAAACAGGCGCTGGTGCTGGTCAATCGCGGCCATGGCGAGGACAGCGTGACGGGCGGCGAGGTGATGACGCTGGCCCGGGCGATACAGACCAGCGTATACGAGCGCTTTGGCATCCGGCTGGAGCCGGAGCCGGTCGTCGTCTGATTACTGCGCGGCAGCGCCGAGACGCCAGAACGATGCGCGGAACAGCAGGCTCTGGATCTTGTTCGGAGCCTTTTCCTCGACACCGATTTCAATCGGCACGAAGGCCTTCTGGCAGTCGAGCAGATAGGCCGAGCCGTCGGGAGCCGGGCTGTTGATGCGGCCTGCGAGCTTGCATGAACCGACGGCGGTGCGCAGTTGCTTCATGGCTTGCTGGACCTGCTCGGGCGTGGCCTGCTTGTTGAATTCGGCCGAGAACATGTCGGCGGTCAGCGCCGAGCCCACGCCTTCGAATGCATCGACGATGGCCTTGGCGCGCTTGTCGAGCGCCTTTTGCACGGCTTCGCTCGGGCCGGATGGCGCGGCGGTTGCGGCTGCGGCTGCGGGCTTGTTGGCGCTGCTGCTGTCATCTGCCGCGAAAACGCTGGAGGCGGCGCTGGCGGCCAGAAGTGCTGCAGCGAGAACGGTAGGGATGCGATGCTTCACGAATATTCCTGACATTTCTGAATGAGAGTGCCGCTACTGTAGCGCCCCGCGCTCACGGTATGGTCTTGGACGCGGTTGCAACCGCCATGAATCTGGAAACCAAAAGACCCGCCGCCAAGGGTGGCGCGGGCCTTTGGTCACATTTGAGTGGCAAATGGGGTTGCCGGAGTGATCGGCGTTCAGTCGGCGGTTGCGCCGGAAGCCTTGACGGCCTCGCCCCACTTCTTGATGTCGGAGTCGATGAGCTTGGCGAAGTCCGCCGTGCTCATGCCGTAGGCTTCTGCGCCCAGTTCGGAAATCTTCTGCTTGACGTTGTCCTGCTTGAGGATTTCCTGCACATAGCCGTTCATGCGCTCGGCCAGTTCCTTGGGCATGCCCTTGGAGCCGATCATGCCGTACCAGGGTTCCACGTCGAAGTTGGTGAAGCCGAGTTCATGCAGGCTCTTGACGCCCGGAAACTTGGGCGAAGGATTCTTGCTGGTGATGGCCAATGCCCTGATCTTGCCGGCATCGATCTGCGGCTTGAGCGGCACCGGATTGTCGATGGCGTACTGCACCTCGTTGGACATCACCGCCAGGACCAGCGGAGCCGAGCCCTTGTAGGGGATGTGCGGCGACTTCACCTTGGCCTGCATCTGGAACATTTCCACGATCATGTGCTGCGGCGAGCCTGCACCGGCGGAGCCGAAATTCACCTTGTCGGCCTTGATTTCCTTCATCAGGTCGTCCATCGAGTTGATACCCGACTTGGCGCTGGTCACCAGCAGGAACGGTGCCTTGGCGAGCGTGGTGATGGGCGTCAGATCCTTGCGCGGATCGTAGGGAACGCTCTTGTACAGCGTGGGCGAAATCACCACCGGGCTGCTCGATCCCACGAGGAAGGTGCCGCCATCGGGCTTGGCACGGCTCACGAAGGCCGTAGCAATGTTGCCATTGGCGCCGGCCTTGCTGTCCACGATGACGTTGGCGTCGATGCGCTTTTCCAGTTCCACAGCGATGATGCGCGCCAGCATGTCGCTGGTGCCGCCGGGAGAGTAGGGCTGCACCAGAGTGATCGTCTTGACGGGCCAGGCGTCCTTGGCTTGCGCCAGGATGGGAGCACCCATGGCAATGGAGACGGCTGCGGTGGCGAGCAAAGCATTTCTGCGAAGCATGAAGGTCCTTGGTGACTTGGCTCACGCGTGCGGAGTGTGCGTGGGCCGGTAGCAAAACAACGGGCCGTTGAGCGGATCGCGTCAAGGGCCCACGAAGGTCGAATCAATGAAACCGATTTTTCGATTGGTGACTCTGCAACCCGTGAATTGTGCGTGAGGGCGACAATCCTGGGCTTAGGTATGTCAATACGTGGCGAAGGGCTAAAAGCGTTGCCGGAACCAGGGCCTGATTCAAAAAATGTAGCTTGAAACAGGCCCTGGAATTACTTCTTGCTGCCGTCGTTGAGTTCCGCGAGTGCCGCGCCGCCGCCAAGCGACAGCAGACCGGCCTCGGCATACACGCGCAGCTTGTCGCGCGTGTCCACGATGTCGAGGTTGCGCATGGTGAGTTGGCCAATGCGGTCTGCCTGGCTGAACGGCGCATCTTCCACCTTTTCCATCGACAGGCGCTCCGGCGCGTAGGTCAGGTTGGGCGACTCGGTGTTGAGCAGCGAATAGTCATTGCCACGGCGCAGTTCGAGCGTCACGGTGCCGGTGACGGCACGCGCGATCCAGCGCTGTGCGGATTCGCGCAGCATGATGGCCTGCGGGTCAAACCAGCGGCCCTGGTACAGCAGGCGACCGAGCTTCAGTCCGTTGATGCGGTACTGCTCGATTGTGTCTTCATTGTGGATGCCGGTCACGAGGCGCTCATAGGCCGCGTGCAGCAGCGCCATGCCGGGCGCTTCGTAGATGCCGCGGCTCTTGGCTTCGATGATGCGGTTTTCGATCTGGTCACTCATGCCGAGGCCGTGGCGGCCACCGATGGTGTTGGCTTCCAGAAACAGCGCGACCGGGTCTTCGATGCGCTTACCGTTGAGCGCGACCGGACGCCCTTCTTCAAAGGTGACAGAAACCTCTTCGGCCTTGACTTCGACCTCGGGCTTCCAGAAAGCCACGCCCATGATCGGGTTGACGATGCGGATGCCGCTGTTCAGGAACTCCAGATCCTTGGCCTCGTGGGTGGCGCCGAGCATGTTGGAATCGGTCGAATAGGCCTTTTCCGCCGACATCTTGTAGCCGAAACCTTCCTTGGTCATGAAGGCCGACATTTCGGCGCGACCGCCAAGCTCGTCGATGAACTGTTGATCCAGCCAGGGCTTGTAGATCTTGAGCGACGGATTGGTGAGCAGGCCGTAGCGATAGAAGCGCTCGATGTCGTTGCCCTTGAAGGTCGAGCCGTCACCCCAGATGTTGACGTCGTCCTGCTTCATCGCGGCCACCAGCATGGTGCCGGTCACGGCGCGGCCCAGCGGCGTGGTGTTGAAATAGGTGACGCCGCCGGTGGAGATGTGGAACGCGCCGGCCTGGATGGCGGCGATGCCTTCGTTAGCGAGTTGCGTGCGGCAGTCGATCAGGCGCGCTTTCTCGGCACCGTATTCCATCGCCTTGCGCGGGATCGCGTCGTAGTCGGCTTCATCGGGCTGGCCCAGGTTGGCGGTGTAGGCATAGGGCACGGCGCCCTTGTTCTTCATCCAGCGCAACGCGGCGGACGTGTCCAAGCCGCCGGAGAAAGCGATGCCGACCTTTTGGCCGACGGGAAGGTTTTGCAGAATGTTTGCCATGGAGAGAATGATCCGTAGGAGGTTGGGCGACGACGCTCGCGATTGCAGTGTCTGGCAGCTTTGGCAGCTTTGGCGGCGATCAGGCGTAGTGGCAGATGTAGTGGTATGCCTCGGTCACCCGGATGTCGAAGCTGGAGTTGGCCGGCACGCTGAACTTCTCGCCGGGGCCGGACTTCAGCCACTGGTCCGTGCCGTCGAGGCGGTATTCGCACGAGCCGCCCACGCATTCCATGATTTCTGCGGCGGCCGTGCCGAAGGTGAGTTCGGCCGGCAGCACGACGCCCACGGACTTCTTCGTACCGTCGGGGTAGGTGAAACCGTGGCTCACGCATTTGCCGTCGAAGTACACATTGGCCTTGGTCGTAATGGAAACGCCGTCAATCTTTTGGGTGGTCATGGAGGTGCGCTGAAATTCGTTGGAGGAGGGAATCGGTCAAGCCCTCGATTCTAGGCTCCTCGACGAGGCTCCGGGTTCGCGCGGCATGTGCCAAAGCACGGAGGCAAAGAAAAAGGAGCTGCTGGAGCTCCTTTGCCGTGTAGAACGAGGAGGGTGGCGTCAGGGACGATAGGGCTCGTTGCGCGAGTTGCGGTATTCGATATTTCCATCGGTGACGGGCGCGCTGTAGGTGCCGCTCGGGCTCGAGACCACGGTGCCGGGCTGCGGATAGCTGCTGCCGCCCTGGTAGCCGTTGTTCTGGTATCCACCGTTGTCGTAGTAGCGATTGTCGTAGGCAGCGCCCTGTGGCTCGTCATAGCGGTTGTCTCCGTAGTAGCCTTGGGGCTGCTGCGGTTGCTGCGGTTGCTGCGGGTACTGGTCGTAGGGCTGCTGCGCGTAGGGGCGACCATAAGGGTCATAGGCACCGTATCCGCCCTGAGAGGCCGGTTGGACCGACAGCGGAATCCATTGACCGGGGCGTAGTCCGTGCGCGTGGTGTAGCGGCGGCCCGCATATTCGTAGGTCACGTCATAGCCGACCGTGCGATTTTCGTAGTAGGTCTGCGTGCCGCAGCGCTGAACCGGGTAGTAGCCCGGAGGGCCGGCCTCGACCTGATTGCCGACGATGGAGCCGCCCATTGCGCCAATGGCGGTGGCTGCGGCGCGGCCCGAGCCGCCACCGATGGCGCTACCCGCCAGGCCGCCGACGATGGCACCGAGCAGCGCGCCGCCGCCCGTGGGCTGGCGACGCGAATAGACGTAGTCGCTGCCGCAGACCTGCTGCGGAATCGCGACCTGCTGGATCACCGGCGTGGCCGCCAGCACACGTCCCTGCTCCTGCTGGGCGAACGCAGGCACCGCGGCGCTGGCCGATGCGGTGATCACGGTGAGGGCAACAAACTTGTTCATCATGAGGTGGAAACTCCTTGCTGCTCGCATAACGCGCCAGCCTTACAAAAAGTTTAGGCGCCGAGCGTCAAAAGTTGTGTGCGGGAGCGTAAAGCTACGTAAACACCTGGTTTCATAGCACTTTCTCGCTTTTCTGAGTCAGTTGCCGATCAATTCGTTCCACTTCTGAACGTCGAAACCGACGGTGACAGGGCCGCTCGCCTGGCCCTGCCATTCGACGACCGGGCGCTTGATGACGGACGCGTGTTCCTTCATGACCTCGATTGCGCCCGCATCGTCGCTGGCTTGGGCCTGAACGGCAGGATCGAGCTTGCGCCAGGTCGTGCCCTTGGTGTTGAGCAGCTTGTCGCGGCCCACGGCCTTGAGCCAAAGCGGCAGCCGGTCTGCCGGAACGCCTTGCTTTTTGAAGTCGTGAAACTCGTAGTTCACGCCCTGATCCGTGAGCCAGCTTCGCGCCTTTTTCACGGTGTCGCAGTTCGGGATTCCGTAGATGATGATTGTGGGGGTACTCATGGAGCCGATCATCGCTCATGCCGCCGTGCGCGACAATGCCGGGCTGTATGCACAATCTTCCTGACACTCTGGACGGCTGGCTGAGCTATTGCGAAAGCCTGCATCCCCGCAACATCGAAATGGGCCTCGAACGCGTGGGCGAGGTGGCCAAGCGGCTGAACCTGCATTTCGATTGCCCCGTGATCACCGTGGCCGGTACCAATGGCAAGGGCTCCACCTGCGCGATGCTCGAAGCCGTGGCGCTGCAGTCGGGCTACCGGACGGGCGTGTTCACCTCGCCGCATCTGGTGCATTTCGAGGAGCGTTGCCGCGTTTACGGCGAGATCGTCACGGCGGCCCAGCTCGTGGAGCAATTCGCGGCGGTCGAGGCGGCGCGAGTGCAGGGCGGCAACGAGATTGCACTGACTTATTTCGAGTTCACGACGCTCGCGATTCTGCGCTTGCTGAGTCTGGCCAGGCTCGACGTGGTGATCCTCGAAGTCGGCATGGGCGGACGCCTCGACGCCACCAATATCGTCGATACTGACTGCGCGATCATCACCAGCATCGATCTCGATCACATGGAATTCCTCGGCCCGGATCGCGAAACCATCGGGCGCGAGAAGGCCGGCATCATGCGCCCGGGCAAACCCGCCGTGGTGAGCGATCCGATGGCACCGCAAAGCGTGATCGACCACGCCAACGACATCGGCGCGGATCTCTGGCGCTTCGGCATCGATTTCAACTTCACCGGCGACAAGCAGCAATGGGCCTGGGCGGGTCGCGGCCGGCGTTATGCCGGTCTCGGTTATCCGGCGCTGCGCGGGGCCAACCAGTTGGTGAACGCCTCGGGCGTGCTCGCGGCGTTCGAGGCGCTTCGCGACCGGCTGCCCGTCACGGCGCAGGCCGTGCGCACCGGGCTTGCGATGGTGGAGCTGCCGGGTCGCTTCCAGATCATTCCGGGCCAGCCGACCATGGTGCTCGACGTGGCGCACAACCCGCATTCGGTCGCGGCGCTGACCGCCAATCTGGACGCGATGGGCTATTTCCCGGTCACCCACGCGGTGTTCGGCGCCATGGCGGACAAGGACCTGACGCCGATGCTTGCCAAGATCGGCCCGCTCATTGACCGTTGGTACTTCACCGATCTGCCGACACCGCGCGCCGACACCGCGGCGCATTTGCAGCAGAAGTGGAACGCGCTGCAGATGGTGGCTGGTGCCAAACGCGATGTGAAGACATCGCTGTATTCCAACCCCGAGGCCGCTTTGCAAGCCGCAATCGCAGCGGCCGACCCGGCTGATAGAATCGTGGTTTTTGGCTCGTTCTATACAGTGGGCGGTGTGCTCCAGCACGGCACGCCTCGTCTGCAAGCCAAGCATCTGGGTGCATAACGAATCCATAGCGCATGGCCTTTATCAAGTTTCCCTGGTCCGGTAAGAAAGAACAACAACAAGACACTCCTGGCGGCAAGACGTCGCGGCGCTCGCGCGTTGCTGCGCAGGCCGAGAGTGTCGAGGTCATGCGTCGCCGTGCGCGCCACCGCCTGATCGGCGCCGCCGTGCTCGTGGTGGCCGGCGTGGCGGCTTTCACACTGCTGTTCGATACCAAACCGCGACCTGTCGCCGTCAACCTGCCTGTTGACGTGCCTGATCGCAACACGGTGGCACCGCTCGTGGTGCCTGGTGCGAGCGGCGCTGCATCTTCTTCCGGTTCGACGACCGTGGCGCGTGCTGGCTCGGGCTCGTCGCTGCCCGATTCCGGTTTGTCGGATGGCGAGGAAATCGTCACCGCTCCCGCGCATCGCCCGGCGGCTTCGGCGACGGTCCCACCGGCCTCGACGGCTTCAAGACCTGCTGCAACCCCGGCATTCACGGAACGTCGCGACGCTTCCAAGCCTGAAACCAAGCCCGAAGCAAAGCCCGAGCGCAAGCCGGAGGTGAAGCCCGAGGTGAAGCCAGAACCGAAGCCTGAGCCAAAGCCCGAGCGCAAGCCGGAGGCGAAGCCTGAACCCAAGCCCGAAGCGAAACCGGAGTCCAAACCCGAGCCCAAGCCGGAACCCAGGCAGCGCGCCGATGATTCGGCACGCGCTCGTGCCTTGCTTGAAGGCAAGGATGGCTCGTCGTCTTCTCCGCCTTCTTCCAGCAGTACGGCAACAGCCGCTGCCAAGGCGGAGGGCCGCTTCATCGTGCAGGTCGGCGCGTTTGCCGATGCCGACAAGGCGCAGGAAGTGCGCGGCAAGCTCGCGAGTTCCGGTCTCAAGGCGTTCACGCAGACGGTGGACACCAAGGACGGCAAGCGCACACGCGTTCGCGTCGGTCCGTTCACCGGCCGTGTCGAGGCGGACAAGGCCGCGGGCAAGGTCAAGGGCTGGGTCTTCCGGCTTCGGTGATCCCGCTGTGAATCTGACGCACTGATCGGAGTCGCGCATGGCTGCGCTGGATTGGTTGTGCATCATCGTGCTGGTCGGCTCGCTGGTCCTGGGTGCTTGGCGCGGACTGGTATTCGAGCTGCTTTCGCTGGCCAGCTGGATCGTCGCCTTCTTTCTGGCGCAATGGTTTGCGGCGGACGCGGCGGCCTTGCTGCCGATGAAGGACTATGACGCCACCATTCAGCACGCGGTCGGCTTCGTGCTGGTATTCGTGGTAGCGATCTTTGCCTGCAGTTTCCTGGCCTGGCTCATGAAGAAGTTGATTGATGCCATCGGGCTTCGTCCTGCGGATCGCGCGCTGGGCGGCATTTTCGGGCTGCTTCGCGGGTGCTGGTGCTGCTGGTGGTGGCGGTGGTCGCCCAGCTCACGCCGATGCATGAGGCGCAGTGGTGGAAAAACGCGCAGTCCGCCTCCATATTGGAAGCTGCGCTCGCTGCGGCAAAACCCCTGCTTCCGTCCGACATGGCCGTACGGCTACCCGCGTGAACGGGCAATTCGCGGCGACAATTGAGGTCCCGCCGGGACGTTGGAAATTATTGTGAGTGTTTGGTGGATCTTTCCCCGCCAGAGAATGGAAACCGAATATGTGTGGAATCGTCGGTGTAGTCAGTTCGACCCCTGTCAATCAACTGATCTATGACTCCTTGCTGCTCTTGCAGCATCGCGGCCAGGACGCGGCAGGCATCGTCACGCAGGAAGGGCGCAAGTTCTTCATGCACAAGGCCAAGGGCATGGTCAAGGACGTTTTTCGCACCCGCAACATGCGCGCGCTTCCGGGCACCGTGGGTCTGGGCAGTGCCGCTACCCGACCGCCGGAAATGCCGCCAGCGAGGAAGAAGCCCAGCCGTTCTACGTGAATGCGCCGTTCGGCATCTACATGGTGCACAACGGCAACCTCACGAACGCCAAGCAACTGCGCGAGGAACTGGTCAGCACCGACCATCGCCACACCAACACCGACAGCGATTCCGAAGTGCTGGTCAACGTGCTGGCGCACGAGCTGGCGCGCGCCACGAGCGGCGCGGCGCTCAAGAGTGAAGACGTGTTCAAGGCCGTTCGCGCGGTGCACAAGCGCCTCAAGGGTTCATACTCGGTGATTGCGCTGATCGCGGGCTACGGTCTGCTGGCGTTTCGCGATCCCTATGGCATTCGCCCGCTGTGCATCGGCAAGGGCGCCGACGGCACCATCATGCTGGCGAGCGAGTCGGTCGCGCTGGAGGGCACGCTGCACCAGCTCGAGCGCGACGTTGCGCCGGGCGAGGCGGTGTTCATTCATGAGGATGGCCGCATGGAGGCCGAGCAATGCGCCGAATCGACCATGCTGCATCCCTGCGTGTTCGAGTACGTCTATCTGGCACGCCCCGACTCGGTGATGGACGGCATCTCGGTCTATCAGGCGCGCCTGAACATGGGCGAGACGCTGGCCAAGCGCGTGATCTCCACCGTGCCGCCGAACCATATCGACGCGATCATCCCGATCCCGGAATCCAGCCGACCCAGCGCCATGCAACTGGCGCAACTGCTCGGCATTCCGTATCGCGAAGGCTTTGTGAAGAACCGCTACGTGGGTCGCACCTTCATCATGCCCGGACAATCCACGCGCAAGAAATCGGTGCGCCAGAAGCTCAATGCCATCGGCAGCGAGTTCAAGGGCCGTAGCGTGCTGCTGGTCGATGATTCCATCGTGCGCGGCACCACCTCCAAGGAGATTGTGCAGATGGCGCGCGATGCGGGCGCCGTGAAGGTCTATCTGGCCTCGGCCGCGCCACCCGTGCGTTATCCGAACGTGTATGGCATCGACATGCCGACCAAGACCGAACTCGTCGCGCACGACCGCACGGTGGAGGAAATCCGCCAGGTCATCGGTTGCGATGCGTTGATCTATCAGGATGTGGACGCGATGAAGATCGCCGTTGGCAAGATCAACCCGAAGGTGCAGGGCTTCGAGGCATCGTGCTTCGATGGCGAGTACATCACGGGCGACATCTCTGACGGCGAGATCAACGCGATCAACGCAGGCCGCAACGAGGCCATGGAAGACGACGAGGACGCCCAGCTCGCCTGATGTGTCCGCCCGCGCCGTCCGTCATTGGACGGGTCGCGCGCGGGATGACTGGCTCGCGCACTGCCGCCCACCGCCCATCGCGGACTTCGATGGCCCGAATGAAAATACCGAAGGATTTATCGTGACCGACAGAACATTGCCGCAAGGCCTGCACCCGGACACGCTCGCCGTACGCGAAGCGATCGACCGCAGCCAGTGGGGTGAGCACAGCGAAGCGCTGTATCTGACCAGCAGCTTCGTGCAACCGGACTGCGAAACGGCGGCGCGCCGTTTCGCCGCGCAGGAAGAGGGCTATACCTACAGTCGCACCAGCAATCCGACGGTCACCAGCTTTGAAAAACGTCTGGCGGCGATGGAAGGCACCGAATGCGCGGTCGCCACCTCCACCGGCATGTCGGCGATTCTGCTGGTGGCGATGACCGCTCTGAAAACGGGAGATCACGTGATCTGCTCGCAGTCGATGTTCGGCTCGACCATCAAGCTGCTTGGCACCGAGATGGCCCGCTTCGGCGTGGAGACCACCTTCGTGTCGCAGACCGACGTGCAGGCCTGGAAAGACGCGGTGCGCCCCCATACCAGACTGCTGTTTGCCGAAACGCCCACCAACCCGCTCACCGACCTGTGCGACATTGCCGCGTTGGCCGAGGTGGCGCATGCCAACGGGCGCTGCTCGCGGTCGACAACAGCTTTGCATCGCCCGTGCTACAGCAACCTGTCCGGTTCGGCGCGGATCTGGTCGTGCATTCCGGCACCAAGTTCCTTGACGGCCAGGGCCGCGTGATGGCCGGGGCCGTGTGCGGCACGGTGGCGCTGGTCGACAAGGTCATGGGCACGTTTTTGCGCAGCGGCGGCTTGAACGTTGCGCCGTTCAACGCCTGGGTCGTGATGAAGGGTCTTGAAACCCTGTCGATCCGCGTGAAGGCGCAGAGCATTGCCGCGCTGGAACTCGCGACCTGGCTTGAGGCACATCCCAAGGTCGCGCGCGTGCACTACCCCGGGTTGAAGAGCCATCCGCAGCATGAACTCGCGATGCGCCAGCAAAACGGCATGGGCGGCGCGGTGATCGCATTCAACGTGGTGGGCGAGGGGGCCGAGCAGTTGCGCGCCAACGCCTTCCATGTCGTGGACAGCACGCGCGTTTGCAGCATCACCGCCAACCTGGGCGATGTGAAGACCACCATCACGCATCCGGCCAGCACCTCGCATGGTCGTCTCACCGAAGATCAGCGTCAGGCCGCAGGCGTGGGGCAGGGCCTGATTCGCGTTTCCGTGGGGCTTGAGCATCTGGGCGATCTCAAGGCCGATCTCTCGCGTGGACTGGATACATTGAAATGACCCAAGAAAAAGTACGCACCCGATTCGCTCCGTCGCCGACGGGCTTCATTCATCTGGGCAACATCCGCTCGGCGCTCTATCCATGGGCCTTTGCGCGCGCCAATCGGGGCGACTTCATTCTGCGCATCGAGGACACCGATCTCGAGCGCTCCACGCAGGCGTCGGTCGATGTGATCATCGAAGGCATGGAGTGGCTCAGGCTCGATCATGACGAAGGCCCGTTCTTCCAGATGCAGCGCATGGACCGCTACAAGGAAGTGCTGGCGCAGCTTCAGGCCAAGGGTGCCGTCTATCCTTGCTACATGAGCATGGAGGAACTGGACGCGCTGCGCGAAAAGCAGATGGCCGCCAAGGAAAAGCCACGCTACGACGGCACATGGCGCCCGGAAGCAGGCAAGGTCCTGCCGCCCGTGCCCGAGGGTGTGAAGCCCGTGCTGCGCTTCAAGACGCCTCTGACCGGCGTCGTTGGCTGGGACGACAAGTGCAAGGGCCCTATCGAGTTCCAGAACTCCGAACTCGACGATCTGGTGATCGCGCGTCCCGATGGCACGCCGACCTACAACTTCTGCGTTTGCGTGGACGACATGGACATGCGCATCACCCACGTGATCCGCGGCGATGATCACGTGAACAACACGCCGCGCCAGATCCATATCTTCGAAGCGCTGGGTGCCAAGGTGCCGGTATTCGCGCACCTGCCGACCGTGCTCAACGAGCAGGGCGAGAAGATGAGCAAACGCAACGGCGCCAAGGCGGTCACGCAGTATCGCGACGAAGGCTATCTGCCCGACGCGATGGTGAACTACCTCGCACGTCTGGGCTGGAGCCACGGCGACGATGAAATCTTCTCGCGCCAGCAATTCATCGACTGGTTCAACCTCGACCATCTGGGCCGCAGCGCCGGACAGTTCGACGAAGCCAAGCTGCGCTGGGTGAATGCCCAGCACATGAAGATGATGGATGACGCCGAACTGGCCGCGTTGATCAAGCCATTTGTCGTCGCGGCGGGTGTCGATGAAAGCCGTATCGATGCGGATGACCGTCTAAAGCGCATCGCCGGTCTGTTCAAGGATCGCTGCGACACGCTCGTCGATCTCGCGGGCTGGGCAAAACTGTTCTACATGGACGGTATCGAGCGCAACGCCGAAGACTATGCCAAGCACGTGACCGATGCCGCCACGCCATTGCTGGCCGCCTTCGCAACCGCCATGGAAACGGTGGAATGGAACAAGGACGCCATCGGCGCCGCCATCAAGCAGGTCCTCAAGGAGCAGGGCGTCAAGATGCCGCAACTCGCCATGCCGGTTCGCGTGCTGACGCTGGGCACTGCGCACACGCCTTCGGTGGACGCGGTGCTTGAGCTGCTGGGGCGCGAAAAAGTTTTGAAGAGTTTGAAAAGCACCTGAAAACCTGTATATAATTCAAAGCTCAGCAAATGACGGCGGTTACATAAGAAAACGGCGCCATTTGTGGAGTTTTTTGGGGGTATAGCTCAGCTGGGAGAGCGCTTGCATGGCATGCAAGAGGTCATCGGTTCGATCCCGTTTACCTCCACCAAGAATCTAGGTTTTGACCCTATCGTCTAGAGGCCTAGGACATCACCCTTTCACGGTGAGTACCGGGGTTCGAATCCCCGTAGGGTCGCCAAGTTTGAGGCACTTGAAGCTCCGCCAGGAGCCCGCAACGCTTTCTACCAGGAGTGGTAGTTCAGTTGGTTAGAATACCGGCCTGTCACGCCGGGGGTCGCGGGTTCGAGTCCCGTCCACTCCGCCAATTTCTTTCGTTCAGGTTTTGACCCTATCGTCTAGAGGCCTAGGACATCACCCTTTCACGGTGAGTACCGGGGTTCGAATCCCCGTAGGGTCGCCAAGTTTGAAGCGCTTGAAGCTCCGTCACAAGAGCCTGTAAAGCTTCCTGCCAGGAGTGGTAGTTCAGTTGGTTAGAATACCGGCCTGTCACGCCGGGGGTCGCGGGTTCGAGTCCCGTCCACTCCGCCAGATTGTTCGATTTGACCAGTAACGGGTCGTCCCAGAAGGAGGCCCGTTTTTGTTTTTGTAAAAGCAAAACAAGGCGAAGCCGGGTCAGGTCCCTTGGGGGTATAGCTCAGCTGGGAGAGCGCTTGCATGGCATGCAAGAGGTCATCGGTTCGATCCCGTTTACCTCCACCAAGAATCCAGGTTTTGACTGACCCTATCGTCTAGAGGCCTAGGACATCACCCTTTCACGGTGAGTACCGGGGTTCGAATCCCCGTAGGGTCGCCAAGTTTGAAGCACTTGAAGCTCTGCCAGGAGCCCGGAACGCTTTCTACCAGGAGTGGTAGTTCAGTTGGTTAGAATACCGGCCTGTCACGCCGGGGGTCGCGGGTTCGAGTCCCGTCCACTCCGCCAAACTTTCAAAAGGCCCGCAAACGCGGGCCTTTTGTCTTGCTGAGTCCCCAACAGGTGTGAGCCACCGAAGTGAGCCCTTTTTGGAGCGCAGCCGTGCGAATTCCGGCCTATCTGCGGCTTTTCCGACACGGGATTTAGTTTTTTCGGATTTGTATTCCATCTCCACTCCAGCGCCGCTGGCGGAGTGGCAGAGAATTGAAAATCTCGCTTCGCACGCGCGACCAGCGCGTGGCACTTGCCAAAGCACGCGATCTTGCCATCGCCGCGCACAGGCATTTCGATTACGCTTTGATGGATATGACCGCCAAACCGCATCGACACCAGCTTACCGCTTGTGCGGTAAGCGGGCGGACCTTATTGCAATTCATACCAAGCCCCTCGCCCGGCGCCACGTTGGTTTAGGCTGCCGCGCTCATTGAGGTTGCGGAAATGCTGCTTGAGCGTATTCCGACTCGCACCAGTTAGTCTGATCGCATCCGCCATCGTAATTCGACCATGTTCGCGTGCGAATTCCATGATCTGCAAGGACAGCTCCGGCATGGCGGCAAGCACGATCCTTTCGCGTTCAACTTTTTTCTCCAGCCTTCGAACTTGCTCTGCAAGTGACCGAAGGAAGAACACCAGCCATGGTTGCCAATTGGGTAGGTCACTACGAATCGTTCCCTGGGTCTGGCGTAGCGCCAGGTAGTAGGCCTCCTTGTTAACCTCAATCACGCTTTCCAGCGAGCTGTACGGCACATAGGCGTAACCCGCCTGGATAAGCAGCAAGGTCGTTAACACTCGGCTGAGGCGACCGTTGCCGTCCTGGAATGGGTGAATTTCTAGAAAGACGACAACAAAGATTGAGATCAGGAGGAGGGGGTGGAACCTCGCCTTGTCTCGTTCCTGTCCAATCCACTCCACCAATTCGGCCATGAGGCGGGGCGTATCAAAGGGCGTAGCGGTCTCGAAAACGATGCCGATCTGGATGCCGTTCTCGTCGAAAGCTGCAACGCTATTGGAGTTGGTCTTGTACTGACCTCTGTGCCGCTCATCTTTTTCGCTATATCGCAGCAGGGTCTGGTGCAACTGCTTTATGTGGTTTTCGTTGAAGGGGATGTCACGCCACGAGCTGAACACCAGATCCATCAACTCGGCATAGCCTGCCACTTCCTGCTCGTCGCGTGTCTCGAAGGATTTGATCTCCAGATTGGAGAGCAACTTTTCCACCTCACGGTCGGAGAGTTTGCTGCCCTCAATCCGCGTAGATGAGCCAATGCTTTCGATGGTCGCTACACGCCGCAGGGCCGACAGTCGGTCAGGCGCGAGGGTGCCGAGGGCGCGCCAGGCTCCTTTGAACTCGTCGATTTGGGCGATCAGCCTTAAGACTTCCGGAGTGATTTGCAGGGACTCTATGTGCAGCATAAACCAATATTACACCCATTTGCACCCATTTATTCGGCGTGATGCATTCACAGCAAATGCTGAAACTCATAGGGTGGTCGGGTGCTTTCTGTTCTGCGTGTGACCAAAATAACGCCCATTTACACCCATTATTCGATTCAACTGGGCAGTACCTTGATTTACTGAGTTAGCCTAATAAGCAGCCCATTTACACCCATTTTTGAGCCGTGCGGTCGCGGATATGAAAGCCATACAGGACTCGAATCCTGCGCTACAGTGGTGGCTCACTTGCAGCAAGTTCGACGACTTGCATCGTTTTTTTGGTTCTGGTGCCTGGTTTCATCCTCCATTGGGCGGCACGCGGAAGCAAGCCAAAGCGCGGTGATTCTGCCGCTGGAAGAAGTGGAGGATCTGCAGCACGCGCGCGACGTGCAGATACGTCCGCTGCATCCGCGACTCATGCGTCCGATGGCCGTGGCATATCGCAATCTGCCGGTGCTCGACCCCGCCGTGAGCAGCGTGCTCAAGGTTCTCGAAGAGTTTGCGGGGTGAGCAAGCTGGGCTTGCTTACTTCGGTGCCATGCGAATCGCGCCGTCGAGACGAATCACTTCGCCGTTGAGCATGTCGTTCTCGACGATATGACACGCGAGTTTTGCGTAGTCGTCGGGCGTGCCCAGGCGGCTCGGGAAAGGCACACCGGCGGCGAGCGCATCCTGCACTTCCTGTGGCATGCCGAACAGCATCGGCGTGCCGAAGATACCGGGAGCGATGGTCATGTTGCGGATACCGCTGCGCGCAAGGTCACGGGCGATCGGCAGGGTCATGCCGACGATGCCGCCCTTCGACGCGGAATACGCCGCCTGGCCGATCTGCCCGTCATACGCGGCCACGCTGGCCGTGGAAATCATCACGCCACGCTCACCGGTCGATTCGGAATCGTTCTTCGCCATGGCTTCCGCAGCGAGGCGGATCATGTTGAAGCTGCCGATCAGATTGACCTGGATGACCTTGCTGAACAAGGTGAGCGAATGCGCGCCGTTCTTGCCCACGGTTTTTTCCGCAGGCGCGATGCCGGCGCAATTGACCAGACCCATCAGCTTGCCCGCGGCCACGGCCTTGGCAACCACGGCCTTGCCGTCGTCTTCGCTGGTCACGTCGCATTTGACGAAACTGCCGTTGATCTCCTTGGCAACCGCTTCGCCTTTTTCAATCTGCATGTCGGCAATGACCACATGCGCACCCCGGCGCGCCAGCATGCGCGCCGTGCCTTCACCGAGGCCGGACGCGCCGCCGGTCACGATGAATACCTTGCCCTTGATTTCCATGGATGTCTCCTTTGAAGATATGACGTTGACGTTGACGTAAACGTCAATTATGAACGATTCACGCGGATGCAGGAGTTTGAATCATGTGCGGACAAGCAATGCTCCTGAGCGTGCGGAAGGCGACACGGCACTTATGATACGTTGGCCGTCGCGTTCATCCCGCCCGTCGGGGATCGCATTGCGAGAACAGGCCCCCGTCAACAAGCGACAGACCATCGAATGGATTGCCAAACTCCATAAATCACCATGGGACTTCTAACCTTCAGCCTCAATCTCACCCTGGACGGCTGCATCGACCATCAGGAGGGAATCGCTGACGACGAGACTCACGCTTTCTTCACCCGCCTCATGGACGAGTGCGGGGCGATGCTGTGGGGCCGCGTCACTTACGAAATGATGGAAAACTACTGGCCAGCGGTCGCGCGTGGCGATCCGCAGGCGACCCCGCCAAAGATGCGCGAATGGGCGGTCAAGCTGGAAAACATGCCGAAGTACGTCGTCTCCTCGACGCGAACGGATTATCCGTGGACCCACAGCCACCACCTGGCCGGCGATTTGCGCTCGGGCGTGCAGCAGCTCAAGGACGCAACCCCGGCCGGTGTAGTCCTCGGTAGCGGCAAACTCGCAACCGAGCTGGATCGGCTGGGTTTGATCGACGAGTACCAATTCCTGATTCACCCCAGAATCGCAGGCCATGGCCCGACCCTCTACCAAAGCGGGCTGTCCGACACGCGACGGCTTGAACTGGTCTCGGCCAGGCCGCTCAGTAACGGTGTGGTCGCAGTGCATTACCGGCGTGCGGGAGGCTAGGGCCTGTTCACACAACCCACGGGGTCGCGCAAGCCCGGAGGGTTGTGCAGTCTTGGGCGATCTGCGGCGTTGCAGGCTCTCGCAAGGTACCTACCTTGCTTCGAGCATGCGCCCTGCATCCCATCCCAAGACTGCGCAACGCGATCCCGTGCGTTGGGTGAAAAGCCCAGTTGTTTTTGGTTGGTTTCGATTATTTCTTAGGGCGTCGTTTGATTTTGATTTCCAGCGCCGTGAGCTCAGCTTCATCTTGCTGATCAGCTTGAATGGCTTCCTGCCGTTTGCGTTCCTGATCGAATTTCAGATAAAGCTCCCCGTACGCGCCTCCATCTGCTCATGGCTGATGGCGCCAGCATGGGCGAGCAGCGCAAAGCCATTGGAAGTGATGATCTGATCGATGTTCTGCCTCCAGAAGACCATGCGCGTCTCCTTCTTGCCCTTGGCACGCAGTTCGGCTGTTTCCAGAAAGATGACCACCAACCGGTTCAACGTGTCGATTTCGTCTTCGGTCAGGTAGTTCTTGGCGATCACAATGTCCGCCTTGCGCACCTTGTCTCCCTTCCAGGCGAGCAGGCCGAAATTCGGATCTATCGGATTGGCCCGGGCCGAGATGAGTTCGGCCGCGGTCTTCTGTGTCACGGCAAAGATCAACAGGTTCTGCACGGTGGCAAAGAAAACCTGCGTGGCTCCGTCCGTCTTGTCGTAGTCGCTGCATAGCGAAAAAAGGTCGCGCACCTTCTGATAGAAGCGCTTTTCGGAAGCCCGGATGTCCCGGATGCGCGCGAGCATCTCGTCGAAGTAATCCGGGCGGCCGTCCGGATTCTTCAATCGCTCGTCGTCCATTACGAAACCCTTGGTCAGATACTCCTTCAGGATGGTTGAAGCCCAACGACGGAACTGCACGCCGCGCGGCGAACGCACGCGGTAGCCGATGGCGAGGATGGAGTCGAGGTTGTAGAGCGTGACGGGGCGCTGTACCTTCCGTTCCCCTTCAGTTTGAACTACCGAGGATTCCTCGGTAGTTGCCTCCCGGCTCAGTTCGCCGTCCTCGAAAATGTTCTTGAGGTGCAGCCCGACGTTATCCGTGCTCACATCAAAAAGCTGGGCCATTTCACGTTGCGTCAACCAAACCGTTTGGTCTTTCAACCGCAGCTTGAGCTGGCTGCGGCCATCTTCGGTGGTGTAGAGAATCAGGTCGTTCATGTTGCGGGCGCCGCCGCCAAACTATCTGGTAGGTCAAACTGGAACTTGGTGATGAAGTCTTTCAGAATACGCCGGGAACGGCCAGTGGCGGGTTGCTGTAGATTGGCATCGCTGGCCTATGCAGCACCGCGACTTTGAATGCCGTGGAAAAGTCGTACTCCAGAGCGGACTGTCATGCATAGGTCATGTTACTGTATGTAGTACGGGCAGCGGCTGGCGCAAACGAAAAAAAGCCCAGTCGATAAAGACTGGGCTATCAAGGGATCCCTGAAACCGGGGTTTCGAGAGGATCCAAGGAGACAACGGGTTGGATTCAATCCGTTTCAAATGAACCGTTTTGAACCAATCAGGCGATTTTAAGGGTTAACCCTTTATGTTTCAATCGCCCGTTGCAATTAATTAACGCTTGCGAGCTGCTGCGGTAGCAGTGGCGGTTGCGGACTTGGCGGCGTTGGTGGCCGAGTTGGCAACTGCGTTGAAGTTGGCTTCAGCGACGTCGCTGGCTTGCTTCACAGCCTTTTGAACGGATTCAAAAGCGTTGTTGGCGGCGCTCACGGCGCTCTTGAACACGGCGACGGAAGTTTCCGAACCGGCAGGTGCGTTCTTGGCGGCGCTGTCAACCAGGGAGTTGAAGTTGCGCTGAGCTTCGACGGCTTGGGTTTCGAGCGTCTTGGTGATTTCTGTGCCAGCGCCGGAAGCGATGTCATACAGGTGACGGCTGTAAGCAACCGACTTTTCAGCCATGGGTTGCAGCAGGCCAGCTTGCAGGGCCAGCAGCTCTTGCGGGTCCTTGGCGGCCATCACGGCCTGGGTGTGGGTTGCAACGTCTGCCAGAGCGGCACGCGAAGCGGTCACGTTCAGTTCAACCAGCTTCTCGAAGCCTTCGAAAGCCTTGTTGGTCAGGCCAAAGAAAGTTTCCAGGTTGGCTTTTTGAGCTGCGATCACTTGTTCGGGTGTCAGGGACATGGTCATTCTCCAATTTAAGGTTTAGATGAGATATCTGCTCTGACGTGACCTGATCCGCGTGTCATGTTGCAGTGCAGCATGGAATGAATTGTAGGGGCCTTGATTTAAATTACAAGTCTTTTTTGTTGCGGTGCAACATTTTTAGAGCCCATACCCCAATTCCGCTTTCCTGCACATTCCACGCTCGCCAGGCACACGTGACGGCACTGGCAAAATAGGCGGTTCAGATGAAATGACCATGACAGAGACCCATACCCCTGCCGCACGTCCGGCTCCGCAGCAGCGTGACCAGTTCCCGGTTTTTCGCACGATTGGCACCCGCTGGGCCGACAACGACCTGTATGGGCACGTCAACAACGTTGTCTATTACAGTTGGTTCGACACGGCGGTGAACGGCTATTTGATCGAGCAGGGCGCGCTCGACATTCACCACGGTGAAACCATCGGCCTGGTGGTGGAGACGCAGTGCAACTATTTTTCGCCGCTGGCTTTTCCGCAGACGGTGGAGGCGGGATTGCGGGTGGCGCGGCTCGGCAGTTCGAGCGTGCGCTACGAGATCGGTCTGTTCGCCAAGGGCGAGCCCGCTTGCGCTGCTGTCGGCCATTTCGTGCATGTCTACGTGGATCGGCAGACCCGCCGTCCGTGTCCGCTGCCCGACGCGCTGCGCCGTGCGCTTGAGACGCTGCGCGTATAAGCGCCTGCCCGATGCGTGCCCGCACCGGCGCATGGCCGGTATTGCCGGGTGTTGGCTGCGAGCCCTGCGGGTTGGTGACACAATGGCATTCACATTCTCGCGCCGGGAGACAACCATGCGCTTCCCAAGCCCGGGACACGTTGGATACCCACCAGCTTCATGATCATCACCAGCCTGCTCGACACCGATCTCTACAAATTCACGATGATGCAGGTGGTGCTGCACCAGTTTCCGGGCGCTCAGGTCGAGTACAGGTTCAAGTGCCGAAATCCGGGTGTGCAGCTCGCGCCGTTCGTCTCGGAGATTCGCAACGAGATTCGCTCGCTGTGCCAACTGCACTTTCAGGACGCGGAACTGGCGTATCTACGTTCGCTGCGCTTCATCAAGAGTGACTTCATCGATTTTCTCGGGCTGTTCAAGCTCAACGAGAAATACATCTCGGTGACCGCGCTTGCAGACGGCGAGATCGACATCACGATCACGGGGCCGTGGCTGCACACCATCCTGTTCGAGATTTCGGTGCTGGCGATCGTCAACGAGGTCTATTTCCGCAACACGCAGAAGGTGCCGAATTTCATGGAGGGCCGCCGCAGGCTCGACAGCAAGATCGCGCAGATGCATGCCGAAGGACTGCACGAACTCAAGATTGCCGACTACGGCACACGCCGCCGCTTCAGCCGCGCCTGGCACGAGGAAGTGCTGCGCGTGCTGTGCGCGAAGCTCGGCGATGGCGAAAGACGCCCGGGTTCGGGGCTCGCGCCGGGCCAGTTGGCGGGGACGAGCAACGTGCTGTTTGCGATGAAGCTCGGCCTCAAGCCCTTGGGCACGATGGCGCATGAGTATCTACAGGCGTGCCAGGCGCTCGGGCCGAGGCTGCGCGACAGCCAGGTGTTCGGCTTCGAGTCGTGGGCCCGCGAGTATCGCGGCGACCTTGGCATTGCGCTGTCCGATGTTTACGGTATGAGCGCGTTCCTGCGCGACTTCGATCTTTATTTCTGCAAACTCTTCGATGGCGCGCGGCATGACAGCGGCGACCCGTTCGAATGGGGCGAGCGCCTGCTTGCGCACTACCGTGCGAACCGCGTCGATCCGCTGACCAAGGTGCTGATCTTCAGCGACGCGTTGACGATTCCGCGCATCATCGAGCTGTATCGCCGCTTCAGCGGACGCTGCCAACTGGCGTTTGGCATCGGCACCAATCTCACCAACGACATGGGCGATCCGCCGGAACATGTGCCGCTGCAGATCGTGATCAAGATGACGCGCTGCAATGGTCAGCCCGTCGCCAAGCTCTCCGATGCGCCGGGCAAGAACATGTGCGATGACGAGAAGTATCTCGCCTATCTGCGGCAGGTCTTCGAGATTCCCGAGACTCAAGGGTGAGCGCGGCGGCAGCGAGGCGGCGTTCGTGCAGCATAAGTACGAATGCGCGCCGGTATTCAGGAATTGAAAGTCAGGGAAACACCATGAAAATGACTCGCGCGCTGGCGTTGATCGCAGTGGCGGCGATGCCCGCAATGGCTCAGGCGGCCGACATCGATGGCGCGGCGCTGTCGGTGCTGTGGGGCGTTCCGTTTGCCGGTATTTTGTTGTCGATTGCGCTGATGCCGCTGTTCGCGCCAGCCTTCTGGCACCACCATTTCGGCAAGGTGGCAGCGGCATGGTCGCTGGCGTTCCTGATTCCGTTCGCGATCACGTTCGGGCCGACGGCGGCGGGCGCTAGCTTCGTACACGCGCTGGTGGCGGAATACATTCCGTTCGTGATTCTGCTCACGGCCCTGTTCACCGTGGCGGGCGGCATCTACATTCGCGGCAACCTGCATGGCTCGCCCGGACTCAATACCGCGATTCTCGCCATCGGCGCGGTGCTCGCCAGCTTCATGGGGACGACGGGGGCTTCGATGCTGCTGATCCGCCCGCTGATTCGCGCCAATGACAACCGCAAGCACATGGCGCACGTGGTGGTGTTCTTCATCTTCATCGTGTCCAATGCGGGCGGCTCGCTCACGCCTCTCGGGGATCCGCCGCTGTTCCTGGGTTTTTTGAAGGGCGTGACGTTCTTCTGGACGGTCTCGCACATCTTGCCCGAGACGCTGTTTCTCGTCGGCGTGCTGCTGGTGCTGTTCTATTTTCTCGATTCCTGGTACTTCCGCCGCAGCGGCGAAGTGCGCCGCGAAGATCCCACGCCCGACACCGTCGGCAAGGAGCGTATCGGTTTTGAAGGCAAGGGCAACTTCGTGCTGCTGCTGGCAGTCGTGGTGCTGGTGCTGATGAGCGGCATCTGGAAGTCCGACGTGCAGTGGGTGATCGCCGGTGCGCACGTCGGCCTGCCGGGGCTGGTGCGCGACGTCGGGCTGATTGTCGTGACCCTGCTCTCGCTGAAGCTCACGCCCAGGCCGGTGCACGAGAAAAACCAGTTCAGTTGGGGGCCGATGCAGGAAGTCGCCAAGCTGTTTGCAGGCATCTTCCTGACCATCATTCCGGTGATTGCCATGCTCAAGGCAGGCGTGAACGGGCCATTTGGCGCGATTGTTTCGGCGGTCACGCGGCCCGACGGCTCGCCCGATCCGGCCATGTATTTCTGGGCTTCGGGCGTTCTCAGTTCGTTCCTCGACAATGCGCCCACCTATCTGGTGTTCTTCAACACCGCGGGCGGCGACGCGCAGGTGCTGATGACCACGCTGGCCCCTACGCTCGCCGCGATTTCGGCGGGCTCGGTGTTCATGGGCGCGAACACCTATATCGGCAACGCTCCGAACATGATGGTCAAGGCCATTGCCGAAGACCGTGGCGTGCGGATGCCGAGCTTTTTCGGCTACATGGCATGGTCGGTCTGCGTGCTGGTGCCGTTGTTCATCATCATGACCTTCATCTGGTTCCGCTGAGCGCGAACCACGCTTTGATTCAATCGACAAGGAGACATGGCAATGAGCAAGCCACGCATTCTGGTGACGCGCAAGATATTCCCCGAGGTCATTGCGCGCCTGTCGCAGCACTTTGACGTCGAAGCCAATCAGGATGACGTGCTGTGGAGCGACGCCGAGCTGATCGAGCGTCTCAGGGACAAGGACGGTGCGCTCACCACCGGCACGCAAGCGATCAACGCGGCGCTGCTCGCGGCCTGCGCCAAGCTGCGCATCGTCTCCAACATGACGGTCGGCTACAACAATTTCGATGTGGCCGCGATGACCGCTGCGGGCGTGCTGGGCACCAACACGCCCGATGTGCTGACCGAGACCACGGCGGATTTCGGCTTTGCGCTGCTGATGGCAACCGCGCGCCGGGTGACCGAAAGCGAGCACTATCTGCGTGCGGGCAAGTGGACGCGCTGGAGCTACGACATGTTCGCAGGTGCCGAAGTGCATGGCAGCACGCTCGGCATTCTGGGCATGGGCCGCATTGGCCAGGGCATTGCCAAACGCGGCGCGCATGGTTTCGGCATGAAGGTCATCTACCACAACCGCTCCCGGCTCACGCCCGAACTCGAGGCCGAATGCAAGGCCAGCTATGTGAGCCGGGACGAGTTGCTGGCAGAGGCCGATCACCTCGTGCTCGTGCTGCCGTACACGCCCGAATCGCACCATGCCATCGGCTCTGCGGAGATCGCACGCATGAAGCCGACCGCCACGCTGATCAACATCGCGCGCGGCGGCATCGTGGATGATGCGGCGCTGGCCGAGGCGCTCATGGACCGGCGCATCGCCGGTGCGGGTCTTGACGTGTTCGAGGGCGAACCCAAGGTCCAACCGGGTCTGTTGCAGGTGCCGAACGTGGTGCTCACGCCGCATATCGCGAGCGCCACGGTCAAGACGCGCCTGAAGATGGCCCATCTCGCGGCGGACAATCTGATCGCCTATCTTGAGGGGCGCGAGCCGATCACGCCCGTGAACCCAGCCGTTGCGCGCAATGACCCCGGGAGCGCGGCGCGGTCTTGAACGAGCGCGGCCCTGAATTCATCCGGTCTGGATTTTGATGACTGTTGAAACGATCGCCATTCTGGCTTTGTTGGTTCTGGTGGTTCTGCTGCTTGCGGTGCTGCTCTTTCGTCGCCCGCGCGTGGAGTTGCCCGCCGAGATTTTGCAGCGATTGCTGGCGCTTGAGGCCACGGCACAGGCCACGCAGCTTGCGGTGGCCCGAAACGATGGCGCGATGAACGGCATGGCGCTGCATCTGCGGGCCTTCTCGCAAACCTCGCAGGACGCGCTCGACGGTGTGCGCGACGCCGTCGAGGAGCGCCTTGCGCTCGCCGTGAACGAGGCGCGCATCAGCCGCAGTGAATTGCAGACCTCGCTGGGTGCGTTCGAGTCCAAACTCGACCAGCGCCTTGCCATGCTCGACTCGGCGTTTGCGCAGCGCTTTGATGCGCTGTCGCATTCGATGCGCAGCACGCTCAACGAACGCCTCACCGCGATTCAGACCGACAACTCGGCCAAGCTCGAAGAGATGCGCCGCACGGTCGATGAAAAGCTGCATGCGACGCTCGAGCACCGGCTCGGCGAATCCTTCAAGCTGGTCAGCGACCGGCTCGAACAGGTGCACAAGGGGCTCGGTGAAATGCAGACGCTCGCGGGCAGCGTCGGCGATCTCAAGCGCGTGATGACGAACGTGAAGTCACGCGGCACCTGGGGAGAAATGCAGCTCGGCGCGATCATCGACAACGTGCTCTCGCCCGATCAATACGCGCGGAACGTGAAGACCGTTCCCGGCAGCGACGAACTGGTCGAATTCGCGATTCGCCTGCCGGGCAAAAGCGACGAGACACCGGTCTGGCTGCCCATCGATTCGAAGTATCCGGTGGAGCACTACCAGCGCCTGATCGATGCCTCCGATGCCGCCGACAAGCCCGCGATGGTCGCGGCCGGCAATGCGTTCGAGGCCTCGATCCGGCTGGAGGCGAGAAAGATTTTCGGCAAGTACGTATCGCCGCCGTACACCACCGATTTTGCCGTGCTGTATCTGCCGACCGAAGGACTGTTTGCCGAGGTGATGCGCCGGCCCGGTCTTGTCGAGGCCATCCAGAACGACTGCCGCGTGATGATCACCGGCCCCGCCAATCTGGCCGCCATGCTCAACAGCCTGCAGATGGGCTTCAAGACGCTGGCGATTGAAAAGCGTTCATCGGAGGTCTGGGCCGTGCTCGGACAGGTCAAGACGGAGTTTCAGAACTTTGGCTCGGTGGTCGATGCGACACGCAAATCCATCGAGGCGGCGGCGCGCAAGTTCGATCAGGTGGACGTGCGCACGCGCGCCATTCAGCGCAAGCTGCGCGACGTGCAGGAGCTGCCCGCGCCCGATGACGGCGCAGCGGTGGAGCAGGGTGAGCGGCAGGAGCCGCCGCCGTCCGGCGATCTGCTGCTGAGGGACGAAGGAGAGTGACTTGAACTGGGCACTCGCGCGGCTCATCGCCGGACAGGTCTGCATTCACGCCAGCATGACCGGCATGCGCCTGGCCGCGCCGCTGCTGGCGCTGCGCGAGGGTTACAGCGCCGTGGCGGTCGGCATGTTGCTCGCGCTGTTTGCACTCACGCAGGTATTCCTGGCCTTGCCTGCCGGGCGCTACGCGGATCGGCACGGGCTCAAGCGGCCGGTCAAATATGCGGTGATGGTCGCCACGTTTGGCACGGCCGCTGCGGTGGTGTTTCCGGTCTATCCGGTGCTGTGCCTTGCCGCGCTGTGCACCGGCGCGGCCAGTGGCATTGCCATCATCGCGCTACAGCGCCATGTGGGGCGCGCCGCGCAGGATGCGACGGCACTGCGGCAGGTGTTCAGCTGGCTGGCCATCGGCCCGGCGATTTCCAATTTCATCGGGCCGTTTTTTGCGGGTCTGCTGATCGATCATGCGGGCAGCGAACCCGGCAGCACGACGGGTTACCGCGCGGCGTTCGCGATGACCATGGGCATGGCGCTGCTCTCGTGGCTGTGGGTGCGGCAAACCGAGGAGTTGCCGCCGGTGATTGCAGCAGCGGGCAACGCCCGGCGGAACAAGGCCTGGGATCTGCTGCAAGACACTAATTTCAGGCGGCTGCTGATTCTCAACTGGCTGCTGTCGTCATGCTGGGATGTGCACACCTTCGTCGTGCCGCTGATCGGTCATGAGCGCGGGCTGTCGGCTTCGGTGATCGGCACGATCCTGGGCGGCTTCGCGCTCGCCGCCGCAGCCATCCGCGTGCTCATGCCCTTTGTCGCCGAACGTCTGCGCGAGGCCACGGTGCTGATGGTTGCGATGGCGACCACGGCGCTGCTGTTTGCCGTCTACCCGCTCATGCCGACCGCCATTTTGCTGGGTATATGTTCGGTGCTGCTCGGCCTGGCGCTGGGCTCCGTGCAGCCGATGATCATGAGCATGCTGCACCAGATCACGCCTCCTGAACGCCATGGCGAGGCACTCGGCCTGCGGCTCATGGCGATCAATGCGTCGAGCGTGGTGATGCCGGTGATCTTCGGCTATGCGGGCGCTTTGGTCGGCGTTGCGGGGCTGTTCTGGATTGTCGGCGGGGCGGTCGGCGGGGGCTCGCGCATCGCCTGGAAGATGCGCCGCATGGCGCTGCCGGAGCAGCATCCGCATTGATGATGACGACGGCAATGTCGCGCCGCCCGCCGCAGGTTCAGAGCTTGTAGAAGTCCTTGATCTGCTTCCAGGCTTCGGCAGGATCGTCCACGTAGGTGAACAGCTTCAGATCGTTGGCTGAAATCGTGCCCTGTTCGACCAGCGCGTCGAAGTTGATGAGCTTTTTCCAGAACTCGCTGCCAAACAGGATGATGGGCAGGGCCTTGGCCTTGCCGGTCTGCACGAGTGTGAGCACCTCGAACAGTTCATCGAGCGTGCCGAAGCCGCCCGGAAACGCGACCAGTGCCTTTGCGCGCATCAAGAAATGCATCTTGCGCAGCGCAAAGTAATGGAACTTGAAGCACAGCGACGGCGAGATGTACTTGTTGCCGCTTTGCTCGTGCGGCAGCGTGATGTTCAGGCCGACATTGAGCGCGCCCACTTCATGTGCGCCACGGTTGGCCGCCTCCATGATGCCGGGACCGCCGCCGGTGCAGATATAGATGCGGTCCTTCTGCGCGCGCGGCTGGCTGAACTCGGCCACGATGCGTGCGAACAGCCGCGCCTGATCGTAGTAGTAGGAGTTCTTCACCGCGAGTTCGCCGCGGCGGATGCGTTCCTCGTCGCCGCTGGCGATGGCCTCGTCGAGCTGTTTTTGCGCGTCTTCGGGCGCGAGCATGCGGGCGCTGCCGTAGACCACGACGGTGCTTTCGACCCCTTGCTCGGCCATTTCCAGATCGGGCTTGAGCAGCTCGAGTTGAAAGCGGATGCCGCGCGTCTCGCGGCGCAGCATGAATTCGGGATCGGCGAAGGCGAGGCGGTAGGAGTCGCGCTCGAGCGGATTGCCTTCCACGGCGAAATTGTGCAGTTCAGCCCAGGCGTCGGCGAGGCGGCGGTCATTCAGGTTGGTATTTGCGTCCATGGGAACCGTTGTTGTTTGTGTCTCGGGGAATGGCCCGTTGGCGATCAGGATAGACCGGAATGGACGGCATTCGTGCGAAACCGAGAGGTTACTATGCCGCGCAAAACGTTATTGACATTCGTAATCACGTGCGCGGGGTATGGAGAATCAGGGCGACGGTTTGCAGACCGAGCCAGGTCATCGCGAGCGAGCCCAGCAGATGCACGGCGCACCATGCAAGGGCCGGGGCGAGGCGCTGCTCCTGGAGCAGCGTGATGACCTCGGCGGAGAAGCTCGAAAACGTGGTGAGCGCGCCCAGAAAGCCGGTCACGAGCGCCAATCGCCATGCGGGGTCGAGTTGCGGAATGACCTGAAAGCTCGCCACGCAGATGCCGATCAGGTAGCCGCCGATGATGTTGGCGGCGAGCGTTCCCCAGGGCAGGGCGGCACCCGCGCTGAGCCACAGTCCCAGACCCCAGCGCGCGAGCGCCCCGAGGCTGGCACCGAGACAGATCGCGAAAACTTGAAACAGCATGCGGCGATTGTAGGGCGAGCCCGGCAGCACAACCGGGGCTCACGGCACCGCGTTTGCGAAGCGTTCAGGCGCGCACCGACATCTGCTGCGGCAGCCAGGTCACGATTCCAGGGAACATGTAGATGATGGCGACCGCCACGCACATCAGCAGGAACATCGGCGCCGCCACGCGTGCGATCCATGTGAGTTCCTTGCCGGTCATGCCCTGCAGCACGAACAGATTGAAACCGACGGGCGGGGTGATCTGTGCAAGCTCGACCACCAGCACGATGAAGATGCCGAACCAGATGGGATCGATGCCCGCGGCGTTCACCGTGGGCATGAGCACGCCCATGGTCAGCACGACCATCGAGATGCCATCGAGAAAACACCCGAGGATGATGTAGAAGATCGCGAGGGCAACCACCAACTGCGCTTGCGAAAGGCCCAGCGAGGCAATCCATTCCGCGAGATGGCGTGGCAGGCCGATGTAGCCCATGGCAAGCGTGAGAAACGCCGCGCCCGCCAGGATCAGCGCGATCATGCAGTAAAGCCGCGTGGCACCGAACAGGGCGTCCTTGAAGCTCTGCCAGTTCAGCGAGCCCTGCACGGCAGAGAGAATCAGCGAGCCGAGCACGCCCACACCAGCCGCTTCGGTCGCGGTCGCGATGCCGGTGTAGATCGAGCCGAGCACGGCGGCGATCAGCAGCACGACGGGAATCAGCGCGCGCGATTCATGCAGCTTCTCGCCGAAGGTCATTCGCGCGTCGGCGCGCGGCACCTGATCGGGATTGCGCAACGCCCAGAGCATGATGTAGCCGGAAAACAGCGCGGCCAGCAGCACGCCCGGCAGCACGCCGGCGATGAAGAGCTTGGAGATCGACACCTCGGCGGTCACGCCGTAGACGATCATGATGATCGATGGCGGAATCAGCAGGCCCAGCGTGCTCGCGCCCGCCAGTGTGCCGATGACCATCTTCTCGGGATAGCCACGGCGCGTGAGCTCGGGCAGCGTCATCTTGCCGATGGTGGCGCAGGTCGCGGCGCTCGATCCCGACACCGCAGCAAAGATGGTGCAGCCCACGACGTTGGTGTGCAGCAGGCGACCCGGCAGGTTCTGTACCCACGGCGCCAGGCCCTTGAACATGTCCTGCGACAGCCGCGTGCGGAAAAGAATTTCGCCCATCCAGACGAACAGCGGCAGCGCCGTGAGCGTCCAGCTCGATGCCGAGCCCCAGATGGTCACGGCCATCGCATCCCCGGCGGGGCGTGACGAAAAAAGCTGCATGGCGATCCATGCAACCCCGAGAGCGTGAGCCCGATCCATACGCCGCTGGCGAGAATCAGGAACAACGCGCCGATCAGCAGTCCGGTGATGGCGAGGTCACTCATGGTGTGACTTTCATGGAGTTGGAAACCTGGCGCGCAAGCGCCATGCGGGAAGGGTGAGTGGTGATCTATTCGTTGCGCAGCGCTTCGCCGCTCACGGGAACGGTGCGCTTGCCGAGGATTTCGAGCACCAGTTCATCGGCGCACGCAATCGCCATGACGAGTGAGCCGACCGCCATCGTGAGCTGCGGAATCCACAGCGGAGTCGCGTCGTTGCTGGTCGAGATGTCGTGGAATTCGTGCGATTGCCACGCAAGGCGGATGCTGTAGTAGGCAAACAGCGCGGCCAGCAGGGTGCCGACGAACAGGGCCAGGACTTCGAGCGATTTTTTCGAGCGGCCCTTGAGCGCATTGGCGATCAACGTCACGCGGATGTGCTCACCGCGCTTGAGCGTGTGCGCCAGCGCCAGAAAGCCAGCACCGGCCATCAGATAGCCCGCGTAGGCATCGATGCCGGAGATGAGAAAGTGCAACTGCCGACTCGCAATCGACAGCAGCACCGCCACCAGCAGCGCCACCATGCAGGTGGCCGCGAGCACGGCGCTGCCGTCGTAGAGGAAATTCAGGAAGCGTCGCATGTCGGCGGTTTGCTGGGAAATAATTGCTTGCGGATGACTTGTCGATCACTTGCGATACGCGTCAACCAGCGCCTTGCCTTCCGGACCGGCCTTGTCCAGCCATTCCTTGAGCATGGTGTCGCCGACCTTGTTCATGTCGGACTTCAACGTGGCGCTCGGCGGCAGAACCTGCATGCCTTCGGCCTTGAGCTTGACCAGCGTATCGTCGTTGACCTTGCGGCTCGCGGCCCAGCCACGCGTCTCGGCGGCCGCAGCGGCCTTGAGCACGGCTTCCTGCGTGGGCTTGTCGAGCGCGTCGAATGCCTTCTTGTTCATGAGCACCGCGTTCTTGGGCAACCAGGCCTGCGTGTCGTAGTAGTACTTGAGGTGTTCGTAGAGCTTGCTGTCTACGCCCGTCGCGCCCGAGGTCATCATCGAATCGACCACGCCGGTCGCAAGCGCCTGCGAGAGTTCTGCCTGCTGCACCGTCACGGGTTGCGCGCCCACCAGCTCGGCGATGCGTGCGGTGGCGGGGCTGTACGCGCGCCACTTGATGCCCTTGAGGTCGGCCGCGCTGTTGATCGCCTTCTTGGTGTAGATGCCCTGCGTGGGCCAGGCCACCGAGTACAGCAGCATCATGCCTTGCTCGCCGAGCTTCTTTTCGAGAAACGGCTTTTGCGCCTGGTAGAGCTTCATCGACGAGTCATAGCTGTCCGCGAGAAACGGGATGCCGTCCGCGCCGAAGATCTGCCACTCGTTCTGATAATTCACGAGCAGGATCTCTCCCAACTGGGCCTGTGCGCCCTGGACGGCGCGCTTGATTTCCGGCGCCTTGAACAATGCCGCGTTGGCATGCACGGTGATCTTGAGCTTGCCGCCCGATGCGGCCTCGACGTCCTTGGCAAATTGCGTGATGTTTTCCGTGTGGAAATTGGTGACCGGATAGGCCGTGGCGAAGTCCCATTTGGTCTGCGCCTGTGCGGCAGTGAAACTCACCGCGCCACAGACAGCCAGCGCGGCAACGGAAAAAAATCTACGCTTCATTGCATTGACTCCGGACGAGTTGAAACAAGGGGACGCTTGCGGCATCAGAACAATCGATGAATGTAACTGATCACATTTTGATAGCTAATAGGTACATACCTTGATGGCGTTTTGCGCATGCGCAACATCAAGGACAATGTTCGCCGGACACACCGCGCACGTCGCGCATGAATCAGAGAGCAGAGAGAGTAGTGAGATGAGCAACCGACGCTGGCAGTTCTGGGTGGATCGTGGAGGCACATTTACCGACGTGGTCGGGCGCAGACCGGATGGCGGCATCGTCACCCACAAGCTGTTGTCGGAGAATCCCGAGCAATACCGCGACGCGGCGGTGGCGGGCATCCGCCACCTGCTTGGCGTGAACGCGCGCGATGCCATTACCGCCGAACGCGTGGAGTGCGTGAAGATGGGCACGACGGTGGCCACGAACGCGTTGCTCGAACGCAAGGGCGAGCCCACCTTGCTCATCACCACGCGCGGTTTTCGCGACGCGCTGCGCATTGCCTACCAGAATCGCCCGCGGCTGTTCGATCGCCGCATCGGGCTGCCCGAGCTGCTGTACAGCCGCGTGATCGAGGCGCAGGAGCGCATGTCCGCCGATGGCGCGGTGATCGAGGCGCTCGACCGGGAGCATCTGCGCGAGCGCCTGTGGGCCGCGCATGACGCGGGTCTGTGCAGCGTCGCCATCGTGTTCATGCATGGCTGGCGCTACACCGAACACGAGACGCTGGCGGCGCAGCTCGCGAGCGAGGCGGGCTTCACGCAGATCAGTACCTCGCACGGCACGAGCCCGCTCATGAAGTTCGTGAGCCGGGGTGACACCACCGTGGTCGATGCGTATCTCTCGCCGATTCTCAGGCGCTATGTCGAGCAGGTGCAGGCAGAGCTGCCGGGCGTGCCGCTGTATTTCATGCAGTCGTCGGGCGGGCTCGCGCACGCGCAGCGCTTTCAGGGCAAGGACGCGATCCTCTCCGGGCCTGCGGGCGGCATCGTCGGCATGGCGCGCACCGCGCAGATCGCGGGACAGGAGCGCGTGATCGGCTTCGACATGGGTGGCACCTCCACCGACGTGAGCCACTTTGCGGGCGAGTTCGAGCGCGAGTTTGAAACCCAGGTCGCGGGTGTGCGCATGCGCGCGCCGATGATGAGCATTCACACCGTGGCGTCGGGCGGTGGATCGATTCTCGCGTTCGACGGCGCGCGCTTTCGCGTCGGGCCGCAGAGCGCTGGTGCGAATCCCGGCCCGGCGAGCTACCGTCGCGGCGGCCCGCTTGCGGTGACCGATGCCAACGTCATGGTGGGCAAGCTGCAACCCGATTATTTTCCGCGCGTCTTCGGGCATGGTGCCGACCAGAGTCTCGACGCCGGGGTCGTCAACGAAAAATTTCTTGAACTGTCACAGGGCCTTGATCGAACGCCCGAATCCGTCGCCCATGGCTATATCGAAATCGCGGTGCAGCAGATGGCGAACGCGATCAAGAAGATCTCGGTGGCGCGCGGCTACGACGTCACGCGCTACACGCTGCAATGCTTCGGGGGCGCGGGCGGTCAGCATGCGTGTCTGGTGGCGGACGCGCTGGGCATGGAGCGGGTGCTGATCCATCCGCTCGCCGGGGTGCTGTCGGCCTACGGCATGGGGCTGGCCGACCAGAACGTGATGCGCGAGCGGGCGCTCGAGGTCCCGCTCACCGAACCGAATTTTGCGCGGATCGAGTCCACGCTGTCCGAACTCGAAACCGCCGCGCGTGCCGAGCTGACGGAGCGCGGCCTGAGCGAAGCTGCGCCGCAGGTGCTGCGCCGCGCGCACGTGCGCTATGAGGGCGCGGATTCTGCGCTGGTCATTCCGTTTGGCACGCTCGCGCAGATGAGTGCTGCTTTCGAGCGCGCGTATCGCCAGCGGTTTTCCTTTCTGATGCAGGGCCGCGCGCTGGTCGTCGAAGCGGTCTCGGTGGAGCTGGTGGTTGCCGGTGAAGATGCGACCGAGGCACGGCAGGCCGAGCACCCGGAACGTGCCGTGCCCCAGCGCGCAAGCGTGCGCGTGTTCACCGTCGGCACCAATGGCGAACCCGCATGGCATGACGCGCCGCTCGTGGTGCGCGAGGACATGCGTCCCGGCGACCTTGTGCAGGGCCCGGCGATCATCGCGGAGAAAAATGCCACGACGGTGGTTGAGCCCGGCTGGCAGGCGCGGCTCACGGGGCTTGACCACCTGCTGCTCTCGCGCCACATGCCGCGCGCGCAACGCCTCGCGGCGGGCACGCAGGTCGATCCGGTGCTGCTCGAGGTCTTCAACAATCTGTTCATGAACATCGCGGAGCAGATGGGGCTACAGCTTCAGAACACCGCGTACTCGGTGAACATCAAGGAGCGACTCGACTTCAGTTGCGCACTGTTTGACGGCGAGGGCCAGCTCATCGCCAACGCTCCGCACATGCCGGTGCATCTGGGCTCGATGGGCGAGAGCATCAAGACCGTCATCGCGCGCAATCGGGGCAGCATGCAGCGCGGCGACGTCTTCGTGCTCAACGATCCCTACCACGGCGGCACACATCTGCCGGACATCACCGTGATCACGCCGGTCTACATCGACGGCGCTGCCGAGCCCACCTTCTATGTGGGCAGTCGCGGACACCACGCGGACGTGGGCGGCGTGACGCCCGGTTCGATGCCGCCGTTCTCGACACGCATCGAGGAAGAGGGCGTGCAGCTCGACAACGTGAAGCTGGTCGATGCCGGTACGCTGCAAGAGGCGCAGATGCTGGCGCTGCTCGCAAGCGGTGAGTACCCGGCGCGCAATCCCGCGCAAAATCTTGCCGATCTGAAGGCGCAGATCGCCGCCAACGAAAAAGGCGTGCAGGAGCTGCACCGCATGGTCGGGCAGTTCGGCCTTGCGGTAGTACAGGCATACATGCGGCACGTGCAGGACAACGCCGAGGAGTCGGTACGCCGCGCGATCACGCGCCTGTCAGCGCGCATGGGCGACGGCGCGTTCACGCTGCCGCTCGACAACGGCGCGCAGATCCAGGTGGCGATCCGCATCGATGCGGCGACGCGCAGCGCGGAGATCGATTTCAGCGGCACCTCGCCGCAACAGGCCAACAATTTCAACGCGCCCACGGCGGTCTGCATGGCGGCGGTGCTGTACGTGTTCCGCACGCTGGTCGATGACGACATTCCCCTGAACGCCGGTTGCCTCAAGCCGCTCAAGGTGCACATCCCCGAAGGCTGCATGCTCAATCCGCTGCCACCGGCTTCCGTGGTTGCGGGCAATGTCGAGACCTCGACCTGCATCACCAATGCGCTGCTCGGAGCGCTCGGCGTGTCTGCGGCGAGCCAGTGCACGATGAACAATTTCACCTTCGGCAACGAGCGCTACCAGTACTACGAGACCATTTCGGGCGGTAGCGGTGCGGGTGGCGTGTTCGATGACGCGGGTCGGCTGCTGGACGGATTCGACGGAACCAGCGTCGTGCAGACCCATATGACCAATTCGCGCATGACCGACCCGGAGGTGCTCGAGTTCCGCTTTCCGGTGCGCCTCGAAAGCTACGCGATCCGCGCCGATTCAGGCGGCGCCGGAAAGTGGAGCGGCGGCAACGGCGGCGTGCGGCGCATGCGGTTTCTCGAGCCGATGACGGCCGGCATTCTCTCGAATGGCCGCGTGCGTGGCTCGTTCGGCATGGCCGGTGGCGCTCCAGGCAAGGCTGGCATCAACCGCGTGCTGCGTGCGGATGGCAGCGTGGAGCCGCTTGCGCACATCGGTCAGGCGCAGATGAATGCGGGCGACATCTTTGAAATCCATACGCCCGGCGGCGGCGGCTTCGGGGAGCGTTGACCTCACTCAGTCCGGTTCCTCGCCGGACAGCAGGGCGGCGGCGCGCGTGCGGCTCTCGGTGTTGTCGCTCAGGCTGGGCGGCACCACTTCGCCGGAGCGGCGGGCGCGAAACAGCGCGGCGCGCATCAGGAAGATGGTGGTCACGGGCACGGTGATGGCGATGAAGATGGCGATCAGGATCGCGTGGATGGCCAGCTTGTGTTCCTGCACCGAGAAGTAGATCAGCGTCGCATGCATGATGCACCAGGTGGCGAGCGTGGCGATGATCGATGGCGCATGCACGCGCTCGAAATAGCTCTTGAGGCGCAGCAGCCCCGAGGAGCCGATCAGCGCGGTCAGCGCGCCCAGCACCACGATGGCCGAGATGAAGATGTCGAGCCAGAGCGGCAGTGTGTGTTCGGTCATTCGATCACCTCGCCGCGCAGCAGGAACTTGGCCATGGCGGTGGAACTCGCAAAGCCGAGCAGCGCGATCAGCAGCGCGGCCTCGAAGTAGGCGCTGCTGCTGTAGTAGATGCCGAGCACCAGCATGAACAGCATGCCGTTGAGATACATGCAGTCCAGCGCCAGCACACGGTCCTGCGCCGCCGGGCCGCGCACGATGCGCACCAGGCAGCAGAACATCGCCAGCGACAGCAGGAACATGGCAATGGGCAGGGCCCAGGAAAGCACGGGATTGATCATTCGAAAATCTCCATGAGAGGACGCTCGAACTTGGCCTTGACGTGATCGATCACCTCCTGCGGGTCACCGACCTCGAGCACATGCAGCATCAGCACCGAGCGGTCCAGCGACAGCTCCGCCCAGGCGGTTCCGGGCGTGAGGCAGACGATCATAGCGAGCACCGCGAGACCGTTGGGATCGCGCAGCTCCAGCGGAATCTGCACGAAGCGGGACGGATGGCGGCGTGCCGACGGGCGCACGAGAAATCGCATCACGGCAAAGTTGGATACCGTGGTGTCCACGACGACGGCGGTGCACAGACGCAGGATCGCGCCGAGGTTGCGCACGCGCACGTGGCGCGGTCGCAGGCCACGGAACAGCACCGGCAGCAGCAGCGCCAGAATCAGCGCGAGCAGCAGGTGCCCGGCGCTCAGCGACTGGTTGAGCAACAGCCAGATCACGAACAGCGCCACGGACAACAGCGGCGCCGGGAAGATTTTCTTCATCATCATGGTTGCAGCCCTCCACGGATCGACGGCGCAATCGGCAGGGCCCGGTATCGGGCGACAGCGGCCCGGGCCTGGGCCGCGCGGACATCACGGAGCTGATGTAGGTGCCGGGCGAGTGCAGCATGTTGGCCGTGGCCTGCATGTAGCGCATCACGTTGTCGGCGCGCAGCGTGAAGACGATGCTTGCGCACAGCAGCAGCGCGACCGGCAGCGCCTCCACGAGCCGCAGCTTGGGCGGCGTGCGTGCATGGCTCGCCCAGAACACGCGGATGCCGGAACGCGTGAGCGCGATCAGCGCAATCAGGCCGGTGACGATCATGAGGATGACCAGCGTCCATCCCGGAGTGCCGGGCTGGGTGCCGGCGGACGAGCCAAGACCCAGCGGGTTCATCAGCGCGGTGAGCATCGCGAACTTGCCGATGAAGCCCGACAGCGGCGGCAGGCCCGCGATGACCAGCGTGCACATCATGTAGGCGATGCCGAGAAACGCGGCTGCCGCAGGAATCACGCGACCGACCAGCACTTCCTCGTCTTCGTCGAAGTTCGTACCGGCCTGCGGCACGAGTTCGGGCGACAGGAACGGCGCGGCCTCATCTTCATCGTAGGGCGTGAAGCTGGAGCCGTCATTGCGCCAGCGTTCGACCAGATCGGAGAGCAGGAACAGCGTGCAAATCGCCAGCGTCGAGCTGGGCAGGTAATAGAGCAGCCCAGCGGTCAGTTCGTTCTGGCCGAAGCCGACGGCGGCCAGCAGCGTTCCCGAAGACAGGATCGCGGCGTAACCGGCGAGATTGGCAAAGCGCTGCGAGCCCAGCATGCCGATGGCACCAAAGGCCATGGTCAACACGCCACCGCCAATCAGCCACATGCTGCCAAACAGCGCGGACGCCCCGGCTTCGCTGCTGAACATCAGCGTCCACAAACGCACGATGGTGTAGATGCCGACCTTGGTCATCAGCGCGAACAGGGCGCCGACGGGCGGAGTCGCCGCGCTGTACGCGGGCACGAGCCAGAAGTTCAGCGGCCAGACGGCGGACTTGATGAGAAACGCCATGGCAAGAATCGCTGCCGCGGCATGCAGCAGGCCGCGGTCGGCATCGGCGACCTTGGGAATCGCCTGCGCCAGATCGGCCATGTTCAGCGTGCCGGTGATGCCGTAGAGCATGGACGCGCCGATCAGGAACAGCGACGAAGCGGCCAGGTTGATCGCGATGTAGTGCAGTCCGGCCTGCACGCGCATGCGGCCCGATCCATGCAGCAACAGGCCGTAGGAGGCGGCCAGCATGATCTCGAAGAACACGAACAGATTGAACAGGTCGGCGGTAAGAAAGGCACCGGCCAGACCCATGAGCTGCAACTGGAACAGCGGGTGGTAGTGCACGCCAGCGCGATGCCAGCGCGATGCGGCAAAGATGATCGAGCACAGCGCGATGAAGCTGGTGAGCACCAGCATCATCGCCGAGAGCCGGTCGAGCACCAGCACGATGCCGAACGGTGCGGGCCAGTTGCCCGGCAGGTATACGCCCATGGATGCGGTGCTGCCGGTCATCTTGCTCCAGCGCAGCAACTGCACGGCGACGATCAGGCCGACGAGAGTCGAAAGCAGGTTGATGACGAGCTTGGCGCGCTGGTTCTTCTCGCCGAGCAGCAGCATGATGGCGGCCGTGAACATCGGCAGCGTGATGGGTGCCAGGATCAGGTGCGGCATCAGCGCATCGGTGATCTCGCCGAGGCTCATGGCATCTCCTGCGAGTTGCGCGCGTCAACGCCGTCCACATGGTCGGTGCCGCTCATGCCGCGCAATGCGAGCAGCACGACGAGAAACAGCGCCGTCATCGCAAAACCGATCACGATGGCCGTGAGCACCAGTGCCTGCGGCATCGGATCGGCGTAGTGGTGCAGGTCCTGCGGAACACCGGCGGCAAGCACCGGTTCCTTGTCGATGGCAAGGCCGATGCGGCCCATGCTGAACATGAACAGATTGACCGCGTAGGCAAGCAGCGACAGGCCCATGATGACCTGGAAGGTACGCGGGCGCAGCAGCAGCCAGACGCCGGAGCCGGTCAGCACGCCGATGGCGATGGCAAGTACGATTTCCATCAACGGGCTCCCTGGGGTTCAATGTCGGGGGTGGTGTCGTCGTCGGATGCCAGGCGCGCTGGCTCCTCGGGTTTTTCCACGGTGTGAGCGTCTTTTTGCTCTTCGAGCAGACGCTGGTGATAGCGGTGCCCGCGCACGGACTGGTGGGCGATGGCGACGAGGATCAGCAGCGTCGATCCCACCACGAGCAGGTAAACGCCGATGTCGAAGAACAGCGCGCTGGCAATGTGAATCTCGCCGATCACGGGCAGCGTGAAGTGCGCCGTGTGGCTGGTGAGGAACGGATAACCGAAGGCGATGGAGCCAAGGCCCGTGCCCAGGGCGAACAGCATGCCGAATGCAATCCATTTGCGCGGATAGAGCGTCAGATGTTCCTCGACCCATTCCGTGCCCGAGATGATGTATTGCAGCAGCAGACCGACCGAGAGCACCAGACCCGCGACGAAGCCGCCGCCTGGTTCGTTGTGTCCACGCAGGAACAGGTAGAACGACACCAGTGCCGCGAACGGCAGCAGCAGGCGTACCAGCACCGCAGGCACCATCAGGTAACCCACCGCCGAGTCCTTGGCGTTGCGCGGATTGAGCAGGTCGGTTTGCAGATCGGGCGCGAGCCAGCGTTGCTGCTCGGGCAGATCCATGGCTTCGGGCGCGGGGCGAAAGCGCCTGAGCAGCGCGTAGATGGTGAGCGCGACGATGCCCAGCACGACGATTTCGCCGAAGGTGTCAAAGCCCCGGAAATCGACCAGCATCACGTTCACGACGTTGGCACCACCGCCTTCGGTGAGCGCGCGCTCAAGGAAGAAGGTCGAGGTGCTTTCGGGGAACGGACGGCTCATCATCGCGTAGGCCAGCCATGCCATGCCGGAACCGGCGCTCAGCGCGATCACGAAGTCGCGGATGCGGCGCGCGCGGGTGCGCATGGTGCGCGAATCGGCCAGCGAGATCGCCTGATCGCGCTTGGGCAGCCAGCGCAGGCCGAGCAGGATCAGAATCGTGGTGACGATTTCCACCACCAGTTGCGTGAGCGCCAGATCGGGCGCGGAAAACCACAGAAAGGTCAGCACGGTGCACAGGCCCGAGCCGCCCATCAGCGTCAGGGCCGCAAGGCGGTGGTACTTGGCCTGCCAGGCCGCAGCAATCGCGCAGGCCGAACCGACCGACCATAGCACGACGAAGGCGGGCGAGAGCGGCAGCGTGCCCCGGTTGCCGAATTCGATGCCACGCGCGACCAGCGGAATCACGGCGGCGATCACGGTGCCGAGCGCCAGCCACAGCATCTGCCACTGCAGCCGGTGCGTGGACAGCAAGCGCTTGCCGCGCCGCCCCGCATAGGTGAGCAGGGTGATGGACGCCTCGAAGATCCGGCGACCACTGACGATCCGCATGATCGGCGCGGCATCGATGCGTCCGGCCTCGCGCTGCGTGCGCAGCAGCCAGTACAGAAGAACGCCGCCCGCAAGCGCGATGATGCTCATCATCAGCGGCGTGTTGAAGCCGTGCCAGATCGCGAGGCTGAATTCGGGCAACTGGCCCGTGCCGATCACCGGCAGCGCCGCGGCGTCAAGAAAGCGGCCGATGGCCCAATTCGGGAAAATGCCCACCACGAGACACGCCAGCACCAGCAACTCGACCGGCACCCGCATCCAGTGCGGGGGTTCGTGGGGTTCAAGCGGCAGGTCGGTGCTTTTGGGGCCCCAGAACACATCGACGATGAAGCGCAGGGAATAGGCCACGCTGAACACTCCGGCAATCGTCGCCAGAATCGGCATGGCCGCGCCGACGAACGGCGAGGCATCGACGAACACGGTCTCCGCAAAGAACATCTCCTTGGACAGGAAGCCGTTGAGCAGCGGCACGCCGGCCATGGATGCTGCGGCCACGGTGGCGAGCGTGGCGGTGACGGGCATCATGTGCCTGAGTCCCGAAAGGCGGCGAATGTCACGCGTGCCGCTCTCGTGGTCGATGATGCCGGCAGCCATGAACAGAGACGCCTTGAAGGTCGCATGGTTCATGATGTGGAACACGGCGGCCACGGCGGCGAGCGGGCTGTTCATGCCGAGCAGCAAGGTGATCAGGCCGAGGTGCGAGATGGTCGAGTAGGCCAGCAGACCCTTGAGGTCGTTCTGGAACATCGCCGCATAGCCGCCGATGAGCAGCGTGGCGACGCCGGTGCCGCCCACGATCCAGAACCATTCATCCGTGCCCGCCATCACGGGCCACAGGCGCGCCAGCAGGAACACGCCGAGCTTCACCATGGTGGCCGAGTGCAGATACGCCGAGACCGGCGTGGGCGCGGCCATGGCGTTGGGCAGCCAGAACTGGAACGGAAACTGCGCGCTCTTCGTGAAGGCGCCGAGCAGCACCAGAATCAGCGCCGTGAGGTACATCGGATGATTGCGCACCAGTTCGGCGGAATTCAGCACGCGATCCAGGTCGTAGCTGCCCACGATGTGGCCGATCACGAGCATCCCGGCCAGCAGGCACAGCCCGCCCGTGCCGGTCACCGTGAGGGCCATGCGCGCGCCGCGCCGCGCGTCCTCGCGGTGGTGCCAGTAGCCGATCAGCAGAAACGAGAACAGGCTGGTCAGCTCCCAGAAAAACACCAGCTGGATGATGTTGCCCGAGAGCACCACGCCCGACATCGCGCCCATGAAGGCGAGAAAGAACGAGAAGAAGCGCGGCACCGGATCGGCGGGAGACATGTAGTAGCGCGCGTACAGCACGACCAGGCTGCCGATGCCCATGATGAGCATGCTGAACATCCATGCAAAGCCGTCCATGCGGATCACGAAATTCAGACCCAGCGCGGGAAGCCATGCAAACTCCTGCCGCACCACGCCGCCGTTGGCGATTTCCGGAAACAGCAGCGCCGTCTGCACCGCGCAGAACAGCGCGATGACACCGGCCAGCGTCGATTCCGTATTGCGTGCGTTGGCGGGCAATATGGCGGCAATGACGCTGCCGATCAACGGAAGGATGATCAACAGGAATAGGGACATGGCGTGACCGGTGAAGGGGTCGGGACGGATTGGGTGCTATGGATTTATAAGCACGCTCCTCAGGTCGAATATAAGGTTTTCTTGTAAAACTCTGACGAAATAAGGGGTTGTTTCTTGAAAATTGGGCGCGGGAAGTGCCATTTTGCGCGACTCCGCGCATGTCCGACGCGGTCCGGGCCTGTTCGCATGGCCCATCGCAACACTGCGCAAACCCGCGTGGGGGCCCAGGCAAAAAAGGCGATGGAAACCGAATTCCATCGCCTTTGTATTTCGTTGGCGGCCCGGTGGGGCGCGCCAAGCGGTTCAATACCGCGTCTTCACGGCTTCTGCGCCTTCGCTGCTGGCGCGTCTGCCTTGGCGGATTTGGCCGCTGCTGCCTTGCCAGATTTGGGGGCAGCCTGCGCGGTCACTTCGTAGGACTGCCCATTGACCATCAGGCCCTCGGCCGAGAGCTTGGCGGCGCGTTTGGCACCAATGCCCTTGACGCGGCGGGTCAGATCGGTCCAGTCGGCGAACGGCGCGGTCTTGCGCTCGTCCACGATCAACCGGGTCGTGGCCGGTCCGATGCCCTTGATGCCGTCGAGTTCGGCCTCGGTGGCCTTGTTGATGTCCACGGCCGCAAGCGCGAGCGTGGTGCTCAGCATGGCGGCCAGGCTGATGAGCCAGCGTTGGATTTTCACGATGATTTCTCCCTCTGAGGTGGCACCCGTTTTTGTCGTGGATGCCGTGTTGAGAACACGCCCAGAGGGGAGGCTCAAGCGTGCCTAAAGCTCCTCGACCCTGCGCGCGGGATAACTATCCCATGTCTGGCAGCCGGGGCACTGCCAGAAATGCTGACGCGCCTCAAAGCCGCAGGCGGCGCAGCGGTAGCGCGTGAGCGGTTTTGCAGCCTGATCAAGAGAGCGTTGTACGAGAGGGTGAAATTGCTCGTGTTCGAGCTTTTCGTCATGGAGCCATTTGGCTGCGGCGACTAGGGACGGTTCGTGTTCGAGATGGCGCACATACCATTCGCGAGCGGTCTCCGCATTGCCGAGCACCTTGTCGAGCGCGACGATGCCCTCGAGCAGGTCGAGCGACGGCATGACCTCGTAGCGCTGGCGCAGCAGGTCGAACACCCTGGCGCCTTCACCGGTCGCAAGACTCAATTCGACCATCAGCGGCACGGCCAGTGGCAGCCACACGGGCGCGACCTCGGCCAGATCCATCAACATGGCGAGCGCCTCTCGCGATTGGCCGGCGCGTTGCTTGAGACGGGCGAGCTCGATGCGTGCACGCGCGGTCTGAGGCGCGGTCCGCACGGCCTGTTGGAGCAGGGCCTCGGCACCCTCGGTGTCGCCGTGCGCGGATTTCGCCTGCGCCTGCTCGCACAGGAAATGCGCCTGGCGCGCACTGAAGTCGCCCTGGTGCGCCTCCTGCATCTTCTGCGTGATGGTCATGGCCTGCGGCCAGTCACGGGAGCGCTCGTAGATGGCAAGCAGCGCGACGCGGGCCTGCGCCTCGAAGGGCGTGCCTTCAAGCCGGCGCAGCGCATCTTCCGCGCGGTCGAGCAGGCCGGCCTTGAGAAAGTCGAGCGCGAGCGCATGCTGCGCACGGTCGCGATCGACGCGGCTCAGATCGCCGCGCGACAGCAGATGCTCATGCACACGCACGGCGCGGTTGTACTCGCCGCGGCGGCGAAACAGGTTGCCAAGCGCAAAGTGCAGCTCGGTCGTGTCGGGGTCGTTCTGAACGGCTTCGATGAAGGCATCGATGGCCTGATCCTGCTGCTCGTTGAGCAGAAAATTCAAACCCTTGAAGTAGGCCTTGGGCGCACGGCGATTTTCGTCGCGCAACTGGCGCAGGTCGAAGCGCGAGGCAAGCCATCCGAGCACGAACGCAACGGGCAGGCCCAGCAGAATCCAGCTGAGGTCAAATTCCATGGATCGGAGGCTGCGGCAATATCGGGTCGTTGACGGGGCTGGAACCTGCGGCGATGCGGCGGTTGCGGCGTTGGTCTCCGGCACGGTGGCGCGCTGCGCGGCAGAGCGGTGCTTCCACCAGCGCGGCACCATGCCGAGCACGCCGACGATCACTCCGAGTGCGAACGCGGCCAGCACGATCAGCACCAGCGGCGCGCGCCACTGCGTGCCAAAGAAGAAGTGGACGATGGCGTCCTGCTGGTTGTTCAGCGCAAAGGCGAACAACGTGAAAAATATGGCTGCCTTGAGCAGCCACAGGAAATATTTCATGGATGAATCTCTCCGGGACTGCGGGAGATTCTACGGTCAGTCCCGTGCGCGTCGGGCGAAGTCCCTGCACGCGTGACAGGGAGCTTCAAGGATCAGGATGCGTCCTTGAGCGGTGCGGCGGGCAACTTGCGTTCGTCGACGGCTTCGCGCAGGGCCTTGCCCGGCTTGAAATGCGGCACGCGCTTTTCGGGAATCGCTACGGCTTCGCCGCTGCGCGGATTGCGGCCCATGCGGGGCGGACGGCGCGTGACGGAAAAGCTGCCGAAGCCGCGAATCTCGATGCGATGACCGCGCACCAGGGCATCGCCGACAGCATCCAGAATGGTTTTGACGGCGATTTCGGCGTCGCGCTGCGTCAATTGGGTGAAGCGGGCGGCCAGCTCCTCAACAAGGTCAGATCGGGTCATGAAAGTGATCGCAAAACTTTGGTGAAACCAAAAAAAAGCGGACGCATGAAGCGCCCGCTGTCCTGAACAACCGCCGGATGGCACGGGCCACCCGGGCAGTCGTTCATTGCAGTGCCTGCGAGGCAACCGACAGCAACAAGGATTTGCTTACTTGTCGGAGTTGTCCAGCTTGGCACGCAGCAGGGCGCCGAGGCTGGTCGTGCCAGCGTTTTCCTTGGCGGACTGTGCGGTCAGGGAAGCCATGGCTTCTTGCTGGTCGGCCTGGTCCTTGGCCTTGATCGACAGCTGGATGTTGCGGGTCTTGCGATCCACGTTCACCACCACAGCTGTGATTTCGTCGCCTTCCTTGAGCACGTTGCGAGCATCTTCCACGCGGTCGCGGGAGATTTCGGAAGCGCGCAGGTAGCCGATGATGTCTTCGCCGAGGTCGATTTCAGCGCCACGAGCGTCCACCGTCTTGACCTTGCCGGACACGATCTGGCCCTTGTCGTTCACGGTCACGAACGTGGTGAACGGGTCGCCGTCGAGCTGCTTGATACCGAGCGAGATGCGTTCGCGGTCCACGTCCACGGCCAGCACGATCGCTTCGACTTCCTGGCCCTTCTTGTAGTTGCGCACGGCGGCTTCGCCAGCTTCGTTCCACGACAGGTCGGACAGGTGCACCAGGCCGTCGATACCGGCAGCCAGGCCCACGAACACGCCGAAGTCGGTGATCGACTTGATCGGACCCTTGACGCGGTCGCCGCGCTTGGTGTCCTGTGCGAATTCTTGCCATGGGTTGGCCTTGCACTGCTTCATGCCCAGGCTGATGCGGCGCTTGTCTTCGTCGATCTCGAGGACCATGACTTCGACTTCGTCACCCAGCGACACGAGCTTGGAAGGAGCAACGTTCTTGTTGGTCCAGTCCATTTCGGAGACGTGCACCAGGCCTTCGATGCCCGGCTCGAGTTCCACGAACGCGCCGTAGTCGGCAATGTTGGTGACCTTGCCGAACAGACGGGTGCCCGAAGGATAACGGCGAGCAACGCCCATCCATGGGTCGTCGCCCATTTGCTTGAGACCCAGGGACACGCGGTTCTTCTCGGTGTCGAACTTGAGGATCTTGGCGGTGATTTCCTGGCCGGCTTGCACCACTTCCGAAGGGTGACGCACACGACGCCATGCCATGTCGGTGATGTGCAGCAGGCCGTCGATGCCGCCGAGGTCCACGAACGCACCGTATTCGGTGATGTTCTTGACCACGCCGTTGACGATGGCGCCTTCCTTGAGCGTCTCCATCAGCTTGGCGCGCTCTTCGCCCATCGATGCTTCCACCACGGCGCGGCGGCTCAGCACCACGTTGTTGCGCTTGCGGTCGAGCTTGATGACCTTGAATTCCAGGGTCTTGTTCTCGTAGGGTGTCAGGTCCTTGATCGGACGTGTGTCGATCAGCGAACCGGGCAGGAATGCGCGGATGCCGTTGACCAGAACGGTCAGACCGCCCTTGACCTTGCCGGATGTGGTACCGGTAACGAATTCGCCGGATTCCAGAGCCTTCTCGAGCGACAGCCACGAGGCCAGACGCTTGGCGGTGTCGCGCGACAAGATGGTGTCGCCGTAACCGTTTTCGATGGAGCCGATTGCCACGGACACGAAGTCGCCCACTTGGACTTCGATTTCGCCCTGATCGTTCTTGAATTCGTCGATTGGCACGTAGGCTTCGGACTTCAGGCCAGCGTTCACAACCACGAAGTTGTGCTCAACGCGCACCACTTCGGCAGTGATGACTTCGCCTGGACGCATTTCCGTGCGTGTCAACGATTCTTCAAATAGGGCGGCAAAAGATTCAGACATGTATTTCCTTGTCCACAAACAGGTTTCCACCGGCACCATTGCCAGATGTTTTTAAGACTGCCTGCGGAGGGTTGCGATCCAGATGATCGCGGGGGTTAGAGTTGCAAAAAACCGCACGGCCAATGCGCCAGCAGAGCGCGACGGAAACCGTGAGGACCAAGGGTGCCAGCGAACGCCCGTGCCTGAAAAATCAAGCGCCGAACGGCTGGCGTGCCCGCCACCAGCCAATCACCTGATCGACCGCCTCATCGACGGAAAGACGGGAATTGTCCAGCACCAAGGCATCCTGCGCTGGCTTCATGGGCGCAACGCTGCGATTCGCATCGCGGGCGTCGCGCGCTTCAAGATCAGCGCGAAGGTCGGATATATTAGCCGAAATTCCTTTAGAAATCAACTGCTTATAGCGGCGTTCCGCGCGACATTCGGCGGAAGCCGTGAGAAAGACTTTGAGCGGGGCATTCGGAAAGATCACCGTACCCATGTCGCGGCCATCGGCCACGAGCCCCGGCAGGCGCTGAAAGCTGTGCTGCAGATCGACCAGCGCCAGTCGCACGAGGGGCAGGGCGGAGACCTTGGAGGCGTTCATGCCAGCCTCTTCCGTGCGGATCGCGTTCGTCACTTCCTGCTTGTGAAGCCAGATCTTGCCTTCGTCGAAATGCACAGGCAGGGCGCGGGCCAGCTCGGCGATGCGGGCTTCGTGGGTCGCATCGATGATGAGCCCGGCCTGGGTTGCCGCGTACGCGGTGATGCGGTACATCGCGCCGGAGTCGAGGAAACGGTAGCCGAGCCGCCTGGCCACCTCGGCCGCGACCGTGCCCTTGCCCGACGCGGTCGGGCCGTCGATGCAGATCACCGGAATCTGCCCCGCGCGCGCCGTCGTCACGCCGAACAGTGCCTCGAAATAGTCGGGGAAGGTCTTGGCGACGCACCTGGGGTCCTCGATGCGCACCGGCAGGCCCGCCGGGTTGAATGCGGCGAGCGAGAAGCACATGGCGACGCGGTGGTCGTCATAGGTGTGGATGCTGGCGGCCTTCCAGTCGGCAGGCGACGGCGGCGGCGTTATTTTCAGGTAGTCGGGGCCTTCCTCGATGAGTGCGCCGAGCTTGCGACCTTCGGTGGCCATGGCGGCGATGCGGTCGGTTTCCTTCACGCGCCAGCTCGCGATGTTGCGCAGCGTGGTCGTGCCGTCGGCATAGAGCGCCATCACGGCGAGCGTCATCGCCGCGTCCGGTATGTGATTGCAGTCCATGTCGATGGCCTTGAGCGGCCATGCGCCCCGGCGGATCTGCAACCAGTTGGGGCCGCTTGAGATCTCAGCGCCCATGGCGCGAGCGGCTTCGACGAAGCGGATGTCGCCCTGAATCGAGTCCTGCCCGACACCGAGCACCCTGATGCCTTCGTGCCCGTCGCTGGCGGGCGCAATCGCACCCAGGGCGATGAAGTAGCTTGCGGACGACGCATCGGCCTCCACGTGCACCACGCCCGGTGACACGTAGCGGCTGCCCGCCGCGATGGTGAAGCGCTGCCAGTTGTCGTCGCGCTGCACCACGATGCCAAAGCGCGCGAGCAACTCGAGCGTGATGTGGATGTAGGGCCTGGAGATCAGCTCGCCCACCACGTCGATGACGATGTCCTGCGATTTCGCAACCAGCGGCAATGCCATGAGCAACGCGGTCAGAAACTGGCTTGATACGTCGCCACGCACGCGTATCGGTGCGGACAGCGCGAGCGACGGCAGGCCATCGCCGTGGCGAATGTGCAAGGGCGGAAAACCCTCGTTGCCCAGATAGTCGATCTTGCAGCCAAGCTGGCGCAGCGCATCGATCAAGTCGCCGATCGGGCGCTCGTGCATGCGCGCAACGCCCGAGAGTTCAAAGTCGCCACTGAGCAGCGCCAGCGCAGCGGTGAGCGGGCGCATGGCGGTTCCGGCATTGCCCAGAAAGAGTCGTGCGGGCGAGTTGGGCGCCTTGGCGCCGAGGCCGGTGATGCGGACCGCGTCGGCATCTTCGCGCACCTCGCAGCCGATCTGGCGCAACGCATCCAGCATCACGCGGGTGTCGTCCGAGGCGAGCAGGTCGCGCACTTCGGTCGTGCCCTCGCTCAGCGCCGACAGCAGCAGCACGCGGTTGGAGATGCTCTTGGAGCCGGGAAGTTGCACGCTGCCGCCCGCAGACGTGAGCGGCGGCAGGTCGAGGTACTCGGTGGTGAACATCGGGTGTCTTTACTGATCGTCCTTGCGCCCGCGCTGCGCGCCCATGCGCCAGTTGGAGCGGGTGAGACTTGCCAGAGTGATCAGGTCTTCGAGCTTCTGATCGTCGTTTTCCAGCATCGTCTTTTCCAGCTCGCCAAGTGCCTGCTGGAACAGGCGCGACTGGGCGAGCACTTCCTCGCGGTTGGCGCGCAGCACGTCGCGCCACATTTTGGGATCGCTTGCGGCAATCCGCGTGAAATCGCGAAAGCCGGGACCGGCAAGCGAGAGCAACTGATCCGAATGCACCTGATTGGTGAGGCTGTTCATGATCGCGAATGCGAGCAGATGCGGCAGATGGCTGACCGCGGCAAACGCCGCGTCATGCGATTCGGGCGACATATGCGATACGCGGCAGCCCAGAGCGGACCAGACTTCCTCGGCGCGCTTGAGCTGCGCCGTCAGGGTATGTTCGGTCGGCGTCAGGATGACCTGGCGACCGGTGTAGAGATCGGCGTCCGCGTGCTCGACGCCGGCCACTTCACGACCGGCAATCGGATGGGCGGGAACGAACGAGCCCATCTGGTCGCGCAACGAGGCACGCACGGCCTGGACCACGTCCGTTTTGGTCGAGCCGACGTCCATGATCAGCATCTGCGGGGTCACGAGATGCTTGATGGCCTTGAGCGTGGCTTCCGTGGCGGCCACCGGAATGGCGAGCAGGACGATGTCCGCACCCGCGACCGCGAGCAGCGCGGAGGGCGCCTCGACGTCGATCACGCCAAGCTGGCGCGCGCGCTCGGTGGTCGATGGAGACTTGCTGTAGCCGACCACGCGTTTGACGAGTCCGGCGCGCTTCATTGCCTTGGCGAACGAGCCACCCATCAGACCGCAGCCAATCAGGCCTAGTTGTTCAAACATGCTGGTAGACCTCAGGATGCGGCTGTCGGATAGGTGCCGAGCAGCTTGTAGAACGCGCTGAGTTGCTGCAGTTCCGCCAGCGCCTGCGCCACGTTCGGTTGGGCGGGATGGCCCTCGATGTCCACGTAGAAGTAGTACTCCCACTTGCCAGTGCGGGCCGGGCGTGATTCAAAGCGCGTCATCGACACGCCGTGCTTCTTGAGCGGCGCGAGCAGGTCGTATACCGCGCCCGGACGATTCGGAACCGAGATGATCAGGCTGGTGCTGTCGTGGCCGGACGGCTCGGGCGTCGTGAGCGTGCCGGGCAGGCAGATCACGGCAAAGCGCGTGCGGTTGTAGGCTTCGTCCTGGATCGCGTGCGCGACCACGTGCAGGCCAAACTGCTGCGCGGCGCGCTCGCTCGCGATTCCGGCCCAGTTGGGATGGAGTGCGGCCAGGCGCGCGCCTTCGGCATTGCTTTCCACCGGACGGCGCTCGGCATGCGGCAGATGCTTGGACAACCACGCCTGGCATTGCGCCAGTGCCTGCGGATGCGCGACCACGACGTCGATATTTTCGGCGGAATTGGTGGTGCGCAGCAGGTTGTGGCGAATCAGCAGACTCACTTCGCCGACCACGTGGCAGGGCGTGTGCAGCAGCATGTCCAGCGAACGCGTGACCACGCCCTCGGTGGAGTTTTCGATGCCGACCACGCCGTACTGCGCGCTGCCAGCCGCCGTCGCATGAAAGACTTCTTCAAAACTGTTGCAATACAGCAGATCGGCCGCGCCGCCGAAATACTGAATGGCCGCTTCCTCACAGAAGGTGCCCGCCGGGCCGAGCACCGCAACGCGCTGCGGCGATTCGAGCGCGAGACAGGCCGACATGATCTCGCGCCAGATTGCCGCCACATGCGTGGGCTTGAGCGGGCCGGGGTTCGCGCCCTTGATCTTCTCGATGACCTGGGCCACGCGGTCGGGGCGAAAGTACGCGGAGCCCTCGCGCTTCTTGACCTCGCCCACACGTTCGGCCACGAGCGCGCGCTGGTTGAGCAGGGCGAGCAGTTGCTGATCGATGTTGTCGATCTGCACACGCAGGCTTGCGAGATCTGGAGAGGCTTGAGGAGTGGTCATTGGTGCGGGTTGGATATTCGAATATGGATTCGCAGGAACAGCGCGCGGTGCGCAAACTGCGCCTGTGCGGCTATCAGTGGAGCGCGCAAACAGTCGTCTTGATCAGCTATGCTTTTTTTCAAATTCTCGCATGTATGCGATCAAGGCATCGACTCCCGCCATCGGCATGGCGTTGTAGAGGCTGGCGCGCATCCCGCCGACGGACTTGTGTCCCTTGAGCTGCAAAAGCTGATGCGCCTTGGCACCGGCGAGGAAATCGTCGTTGCGGGACTCGTCTTTCAGGAAGAACGGAATGTTCATGCGCGAGCGGCAATTGGCCGCGACCTTATTCACGTAGAAGCCGGAAGCGTCGATGAAATCGTAGAGCGATTGGGCCTTGGCGACGTTTCGACGTTCCATGGCTGCAATGCCGACCGCATCGCCTTCGCGCTGGTTCTTGAGCCACTCGAACGTCAGGCCCGCGACATAGATGCCCCACGTCGGTGGGGTGTTGAACATCGATGCGTTGTCTGCGACCACCTTGTAGTCAAACGCGCTTGGGCACGCGGGCAGTGCATGGCCGAGCAGGTCATCGCGCACGACGACCAGCGTGAGACCCGCAGGCCCCAGATTCTTCTGCGCGCCGCCGAATGCCAGACCCACCTTCGACCAATCCACGGAGCGCGAAGCGACGTGCGACGAGAAATCAATCACCAAGGGCGCGTCACTGCCGAGCGCCTTGAGGTCAGGCAGTTGCTGGAACTCGACGCCGTCGATGGTCTCGTTGCTGCAGATGTGCAGATAGCTCGCGCCGCGGCTCAGTTGCCAGCTGGCGGGATCGGGCAGGGTGGTGAATTGGCTGTCCTCGCCCGACGCGGCGGTGTGCACTTCGGCCGCATATTTACCGGCTTCCTTGCGCGACTTCTTGCTCCAGGAGCCCGACACCACGAAATCAACCGTTGCGCCGCGCGAAAGGTTCAATGGAACGATGGCGTTCTCGGCCAGTCCGCCGCCCTGCATGAACAAAATGTGGAACTCCTTGGGCACGGCCATGAGTTCGCGAAAATCGGATTCGGCCTTCTCACAGATCGAGATGAATTCCTTGCCGCGATGGCTCATCTCCATCACGCTCATTCCGCTTCCGTGCCAGTCCAGCATCTCGGAGGCCGCCGTTTTCAATACTTCTTCGGGAATTGCGGCGGGTCCGGCAGAAAAGTTGTAAGGGCGATTCATCATCCAACCTGAAAAAAGAAAAAAGCAGCGTGATCGCTGCAAGTCTGCCGATTAGCCTGCACCCACCCGGCTGTTTGAGCAGCGCGGGCGAATGCAGAGACGACGTCATGCGTCGCCAGCGCTGCCTTCTTCGGTATCATCGGCAACCGCGTCCGCGTCACCACCTTCGATCACCGCGTTGGCATCATTTTCGACAATGCGCTGCAGGCCGCCCAACTTGGCACCATCATCGAGCGAAATCAGCGTCACGCCCTGGGTCGCGCGGCCCATTTCGCGAATCTCGCCGACGCGCGTGCGCACCAGCACACCGGTGTCGGTGATCAGCATGATCTGATCGTCGGTGTTCACGAGCGTGGCGGCAACCACCTTGCCATTGCGCTCGGATTGCTGGATGGCAATCATGCCCTTGGTGCCGCGACCGTGGCGGGTGTATTCGCTGATATGCGTGCGCTTTCCGTAGCCGTTCTCGGTGGCCGTCAGCACGCTTTGCGCGCTGGTGTTGGCTTCGCCACCTTCGATGGCGTCGGCCGTGGATTCCGCATCGGCCACGAGCATGGCGATCACGCTTTGCGTCTCGTCGATGTTCATGCCGCGCACGCCGCGTGCGTTGCGGCCCATCGGACGCACATCGTTTTCGTCGAAGCGAACCGCCTTGCCGCCGTCGCTGAACAGCATCACGTCGTGCTTGCCGTCGGTGAGTGCCGCGCCAATCAGGAAGTCGCCCTCATCGAGGCCCACGGCGATGATGCCGGCCTTGCGCGGGTTGCTGAATTCGTCGAGCGCGGTCTTCTTCACGGTTCCCATGCTGGTGGCCATGAACACATAGTGATCGGCGGGGAAGCTGCGGTATTCGCCGGTGAGCGGCAGCACCACGTTGATCTTCTCGCCGTCCTGCAGCGGGAACATGTTGACGATCGGGCGGCCACGCGATCCGCGCGATCCGGACGGCACTTCCCAGACCTTGAGCCAGTACAGGCGGCCCTTGTTGGAGAAGCACAGCAGGTAGTCGTGCGTGTTGGCGATGAAGAGCTGGTCGATCCAGTCGTCTTCCTTGGTCGCCGTCGCCTGCTTGCCGCGACCGCCGCGCTTTTGCGAGCGGTACTCGGACAGCGGCTGGCTCTTGATGTAGCCCGAGTGCGAGAGCGTCACCACCATGTCGGTCGGCGTGATCAGGTCTTCGGTCGAGAGATCCTGCGCACTGTGCTCCACTTCGGTGCGGCGCGCGCCGAGCTTGGTCTGACCGAACTCGGTCTTCACGGCGGTTAGTTCGTCGCCAATGATGATCGAGACGCGTCCAGGCTTTGCGAGAATGTCGAGCAGGTCTTCGATGACCGACATGACGTCCTTGTACTCGGCAACGATCTTGTCCTGCTCCAGGCCCGTCAGGCGTTGCAGGCGCATCTGCAGGATTTCCTGGGCCTGGGTCTCGGAGAGGCGATAGAGGCCGTCGGCCTGCATGCCGAACTCGCGCTCCAGACCTTCGGGGCGGTAATCGTCGGCATTGATGATGCCGCCGTCTTCGCGTGTGCGAGTAAGCATCTCGCGCACCAGCGAGCTATCCCACGAACGCGCCATCAGCTCGGACTTGGCGACCGGCGGCGTGGGCGATTCGCGGATGATGCGGATGAATTCGTCGATGTTGGCGAGCGCAACGGCCAGGCCTTCGAGCACATGGCCACGGTCGCGCGCCTTGCGCAGTTCGAACACGGTGCGGCGCGTGACCACTTCGCGGCGGTGCTGCAGGAATACCTGAATCAGTTCGCGCAGATTGCACAGCCGGGGCTGGCCATCGACCAGCGCCACCATGTTCATGCCGAAGGTGTCCTGCAACTGGGTCTGCTTGTACAGGTTGTTGAGCACCACTTCGGGCACTTCGCCGCGCTTGAGCTCGATGACCAGCCGCATGCCCGATTTGTCGGACTCGTCCTGGATATGGCTGATGCCTTCGATCTTCTTCTCGTGCACCAGCTCGGCCATGCGCTCCTGTAGCGTCTTCTTGTTGACCTGGTAGGGAAGCTCATCGACGATGATCGACTGGCGCTGGCCCTTGTCGATGTCCTCGAAATGGCACTTGGCGCGCATCACCACGCGGCCGCGTCCGGTGCGATAGCCTTCCTTCACCCCGTTGATGCCGTAGATGATGCCTGCGGTGGGGAAGTCCGGCGCCGGGATAATCTCCATCAGCTCCTCGAGGCTCGCCTCGGGATTGCGCAGCAAATGCAGACAGCCATCGACCACCTCATTGAGGTTATGCGGTGGAATATTTGTGGCCATGCCCACGGCAATACCTGCCGAGCCATTGACCAATAAATTGGGAATCCGTGCCGGCAGGACCAAGGGCTCTTGTTCGCTGCCGTCGTAATTGGGGCCGAAATCGACAGTCTCCTTGTCTATATCCGCGAGCATTTCATGCGCGATTTTCGACAGGCGGATTTCGGTATATCGCATCGCGGCGGCGCTGTCGCCGTCCACGGAGCCAAAATTACCCTGTCCATCCACCAGCATGTGACGCAGGGAAAAATCCTGGGCCATGCGCACAATGGTGTCGTAGACGGCGCTATCGCCATGCGGGTGATATTTGCCGATCACGTCGCCGACGATGCGGGCCGACTTCTTATATGGGCGGTTCCAGTCATTGTTGAGTTCGTGCATGGCGAACAGAACTCGCCTATGAACGGGCTTCAGGCCATCGCGTGCGTCGGGGAGGGCGCGGCCCACGATCACGCTCATCGCATAATCGAGATAACTGCGGCGCATCTCCTCTTCGAGACTGATGGGCAAAGTTTCTTTGGCAAACTGGGTCATGACTACTGGAATGACTGCGGAAGCACCCATTTTAGGTCCAACCCCGTGTTGCGCGCTGGCAACATATATTCGGGTATTGCGCTTTTGTCCTACCGTTCATGACCCTCAGGTGCAGACCAGACGATGTTACGTATGGCACAATCGTTTCCAACGTTCTTAGTGATGGTCACTGACGACGTCCATGATTCGCAGCGCGGCTGCGGCTTTTTCCCCAAGAGGAGAACCATGAAGAAACTGAACAAAGTGGCGATGTTGTTGGCCTCTGCCGTGCTCGCTACATCTGCTGGCGCTCAAATCAAGGCAGCTGATGGCGGTAACGTCGTCGATAACTGGCAAAACGGCACCGGTGAGTTGGTCTGGAAAAACGGTACCAATGAACTGTGCTGGCGCGATGCCAACTGGACTCCCGCTACTGCTGCCGAAGGCTGCGACGGCGCTCTGCAAAAGGCTGCTGTAGCTCCCGCTCCTGCTCCTGATGTGGCTCCCGCTCCTGGCGCGACTCCAGCTCCTGCTCCGGCACCTGGCCCATCGGCTAGCTCCTCGAAGGTTACCTATGCAGCTGACGCATTCTTCGACTTTGACAAGTCGGTGCTGAAGCCAGAAGGCAAGGCTAAGCTGGATGATCTGGTCTCCAAGGTCAAGAACATCAACCTGGAAGTCATCATCGCTGTGGGTCACACCGACTCCATCGGTACCGATGCATACAACCAGAAGCTGTCGGTTCGCCGCGCTGAAGCTGTGAAGGCGTATCTGGTGTCCAAGGGCATCGAAAAGAACCGCGTTTACACCGAAGGCAAGGGCGAGAAGCAACCCGTGGCAGACAACAAGACTGCTGCTGGCCGCGCCAAGAACCGTCGCGTGGAAATCGAAGTGGTGGGCACGCAAGCCGCCAAGTAATCTTCACGATTGCACCGAAAAGCCCCTCTCGAGGGGCTTTTTTTATGCCCTTGGCCCGCGAAGAAGCATGTTGATGCGCAACGAAGCTTGTGAATCGGAGAAAATCATCGAATGACTGAATCCGTGAATGCCGATCCGGCCGAATTGGCCAAGTTTTCCGAATTGGCCCATCGCTGGTGGGACGCCGAGAGCGAGTTTCGCCCTCTGCACCAGATCAATCCCTTGCGCCTGGACTGGATCGACCAGATTTCCCCCTGCGCGGCCAGCGCGTGCTGGACGTGGGCTGCGGCGGCGGTATTCTGGCCGACTCCATGGCGCGGCGCGGTGCCAACGTGCTGGGCATCGATCTGGCGACCAAGGCGCTGCGCGTCGCGCAATTGCACGCGCTCGAAGCCGAGACGCCCGATATCCAGTACCGCGAAGTCAGCGTCGAAGCACTTGCCGAAGAACAGCCGGGCGCATTCGACACGGTGACCTGCATGGAAATGCTGGAACACGTTCCCGATCCGGGCTCCGTCGTTGCAGCCTGCGCCAAGCTGGTCAAGCCCGGCGGCTGGGTGTTTTTCTCGACGATCAACCGCAACCCCAAGGCCTTCATGCTTGCCATCGTTGCTGCGGAATATCTGCTCAAGATGCTGCCCAAGGGACGCACGAGTACGCCAAGATGATTCGCCCGAGCGAACTCGCCATGGCGTGCCGGTCCGCCGGTCTGGACGTGCTCCAGACACGCGGTCTGCAGTTCAATCCTCTGAACAATCGCTATTGGCTCAACGATGACACCAGTGTGAACTACATGTTCGCCACCCGTCGTCCGCTGCAGAAATGATCTCCTGACATGAGTGAACTGACGAAAAACGTCCGTGCCGTTCTGTTCGATCTGGACGGCACGCTGATAGACAGCGCCCCGGATCTTGGTGCCGCAGCCGATTTGTTGCGCGTTGCGCGCGGAATGCCATCGCTGCCCATCGATGCCTACCGCCCCATGGCCGGCGCGGGCGCGCGCGGCATGCTCAAGGTCGGCTTCGACATGACACCGGAACATCCGGAATTCCCGGCGCTGCGCGAAGAGTTTTTCAGCAACTACGAGGCACGCATCCACGAAAGCACATTCCAGTTCGACGGCGTGCAGCAACTCATAGATGCGCTGGTCGCCCGCGATATGTCTTGGGGCGTGGTCACGAACAAGGCCACTCGATTCACCTCACTCATCGTGCAACGCATGCCGTTGTTCGCAACGGCCGGGGCCATCGTGAGCGGCGACACCACACCACACTCCAAGCCACACCCGGAGCCATTGCTTGAGGCTGCGCGCCGCTTGAATATCGACCCGGCGCAGTGCATCTACGTCGGCGACGACGAAAGAGACATCGTCGCCGGCAAGGCCGCCGGCATGCTCACCGTCGCCGCAGCCTATGGATACCTCGGGACGGAGCAAATCCTCGGGACTGGAATGCAGATTTCTTGATCGAATCTCCATTCGAGGTCTTGAAATTGCTCAATTGAGACTAAAATATGACGCTTGGGGCTGCCCTGGTTTCGACGTGGGTTCGGAATCGGCGTGGTGCATGTCGAGCTTGAGTGACGCTCGTAAATCTCCATTCAAAAAACTAACTGCAAACGACGAACGTTTCGCACTCGCCGCTTAAATACCGGTGAGCTTTGCAACAGCACGCTGATGGGCTGGGCAAGGGGGTAGCAATACCTCCCGGCTGCAAAGGAATTCACATCAGCTGGCTGCGCATCGGGCTCCTTGATGCGCGGCGAGATCCAAGGGAGCTGGTTTCCTCGGTAGCGTGTGCCTGCGCGACTCTGGAGGCGAGATTCAAATCAGACCACTAAGCATGTAGATCTGCCCGAAGAAGGCTTGCGGACGCGGGTTCAATTCCCGCCAGCTCCACCACTATAACGTTTAAAGGCGTTCACTGAAGTTCGGTGAGCGCCTTTTCTTTTTGCCTAAACGCTAGTTGCAAAGTTGTGGGATGGGAATGGCACGCCAAGCAAGTGGGACATGGAGTCCCAGCCACGCTGAACGTACCAAACGCCAGCTTGAACGAGATTTATTTCCATGGATCGGTGATCGACAAATGGAAAGCATTGAGCCAATGGAACTCCTGTCCGTTCTTAAAAAAGTGGAAGAGCGGGGTGCTATCGAAACGGCGGATCGAGGTCTGATGCTTGTTCGTCAAATATGGCGTTACTGGCTTCCAACCGCTGGAAATGATCAACGGGATATCACCGAAGGCTTGAGAAGTCGATTGCTACCTTATCGTGGCAAGAACTTCCCTGCAATTGTTGAGCCGCAGCGTTTTGGTGAATTACTTCGGGCTATGTATGCCTACAAGGGTGGCCCGATTGTCCGTACAGCGCTGTTGCTGGCGCCAATGCTCTATCAGCGCCCCGGAAACTTGCGCATGATGGAGTGGACGGAGCTCGACTTGGATGCTGCCACATGGACGATTCCGAGCGCGAAAATGAAGCGAACGGTGGAGGAAAAGGCCAACGGTGAGCCGCATGTAGTGCCTATGCCAACACAAGCCGTGGAGTTACTGCGAGACTTGCAGAAGCTGACAGGGCGTAGTCTTTACGTCTTTCCAGGACAGCGTGACCATGAGCGCCCAATGTCAGATAACTCCGTGCGAAGCGCGTTGTATGGTCTGGGATTTGGGACTGAGCAGAGCTGGCACGGATTCCGCGCAAGTGCGCGCACCATGCTTGTTGATCAGCTGGATCTGGATCCTTTGGCAATTGAGGCAAATCTGGCGCACATGGTGAAGGACTCCAACGGTCGTAGCTACAACCGTACGAAATACTTGGCGAAGCGCTTTGAAATGGTTCAGCAGTGGGCTGATTACTTGGATCAACTGCGTTTGGGTGAGGCTGCAAAGGGATAGCCTTGGTGGGCTGCTTTGCAGCGGGTGCTGCCTTTCTCTTAATTGAACCCGGTGCCCGAAAGCTGACGTCAACCTCCGACATAGGTGTTGGCACCCATACGATCATGTTCCTGTTTACATCTAGGCGCTGCTCAAGGACTGCGAGTTGATCTGCACCCTCAAGGCCGAACAGTAGGCCTCAAAGTCGCATGATCCAAATCCACGCATGAGCTCACGCCACACCGCTGATCCGTGCAGAGATTCACGCCTCCAAGTTGGACCCAGGGAACTCTCAGAGTGCGACAGCATCAGCCGTGCAATGGACGCACAACTAGACATGCGTCGTTTCAATTGATCAGCTCAACCTCGCCTTGTTCGAACCAACCATACTGGAGGATGGCATTGCGGGCCAACTCGGGATTCGGCGAGTAGTAGACAATGGCCAAGCTTTGCTCTGCTCGGCTGCAGGTCACATAGAACAAACGGCGTGTACGGTCCGAACTGCTATCTCGACCAGCGGCCTCGTTTTCATGATCCGCTTTTGACTTTTCCTTGGCACCGAAGAACTTGTCATATGCAAAAAGGAAGCCTCGAGCCTCATCGTCATTGATCACGACCAGCACGCGAGAGAATTCCAGCCCCTTGACACCCTGGTGCGTCCCGAACTGCGACTGTCCTCGCACGTATACGTCGTAAAGTTCGATCTGACTAAGTGGGGCTTCAAGCGCCTTGCTCCATGCGCTCAACTGAGGGCTAGTGTCTTCGGCTTCTCGGCCCTCTGTCTGATCTTCTAGGTCGTCCTGTGCTGCATTGTCTTGGGTCGCTGCTTCCACGCCACCAGGAACGAACGGAGCCAACGTGTCTGGGATGGTGAACAGCCCCGTATGCGCAACAAACTCAAGCACCGCTAGCGCACTAACCTCCGGCTGTTTCTGGATCAGAGCCAGAAGTCCGTCGCACGCTGCCTTGGCTCTGCCGAGTTGCGCGACCTGATTCGATCCAGCTTCTTGAAGCGCGGCACGATCTAGGAGCGGCGATGACGCCTTGATGATAGCAGTGGCCCCGAACCGGTCGTTTGCACGAAGCGCCTTGACCAGCGGCAACACATCCCGGATGAAGAATCCAAGACCTGCACCGGTGCCCTGGAGCAGACTCGTCCTGAGGTTTTCGATGCCCCAAAGTGGCTCGAAAAAACCCACGAAGCCAAATCGCCGCGCAGACATTAGATGTTCGAGGGCGAGTGTCTTTACCGCGTCAGAGTTCTCCCAAGCAGGATCGTCGGCAATCGTCGCCATGCGCTGGCGCACCGCTGCTTCGATGGCGAAGGGATCGACGCCTGCCTGGGGTGCGATGAAGACCCGAACCACGCCCTTTTCAGCGTCGCTGCGGGGCACTTGTTTCTCGCCATCGACATCGTGGCGGATGTTGTTGATGACCTCGACGACGCGAGACGGGCACCGGTGGTTCATCCGTTTGCGAGGCATGGCCCACCTGGCCGGGATGGCCTTGTCCAGTTGCTCTTTCCCGTCAGAGTAGATCCGTTGCATCATGTCGCCAAAAAGTCCCAAGCTGAACCTGCCATGAAACTCTTCCTCTAAATGCAGGAACGCATCCATGAGCGACTTGTTCGTGTCCTGGCTCTCATCAATGAGCAGCACCGGACACCGGCTGACCAATATCCGCCTCAGTCCAGGCTTGCTGGTCAGGAAAGTGGCAGTCATGGCAATGACCTCCGAGTGGTTCAGAGAGTCACGCGTACGGTTGTCGCTGGTCGGACTGTAGATGAACTTGACAATGGAATTCAGACGTGCCAAGCGGCGACGTTTACTCTCCATGGATCGAAGCCGCTCAATGCCCGCTTTCGTGTTGGAGCGCCCCTTCCTATGCTGCTCCTCGAGCTCAATGATCTCCTCTTCAAGGTTCTTCGCCACCCACTGACGAATGTCTGCGTTGAATCCCTCGATCAGCGACCATGAGAAGGCGTGGATCGTCATGACCTCGACTCGAGGGTCGAACTCGAGACGTTGCTTGATTTCGTCGCAAGCAGCGTTGGTGTAGGTGATGACGCCAATTTTTTTTCCGGTCAGAGTCAGTAGCCGGCCGTGCTCGTTATCGATCGTCTTTCGAACTGCATTGACCAACGACCGTGTCTTTCCGGAGCCAGCACCTGCGTAGAGGAAGAAGCTTCTCGGCTCGGCCAAGTTAAGGCATTCAATGATCGTTGCATCGGCCTCGGCATCAAATTGATCGTCGACGTCCGTCATGGCGTGTCCTCCGACTCTGTGCCTGCTACGGTGGTTCCTGAAACAGCTGTAGCCGGAGCTGTCGCCAAGATTTCTACCTGCTTCTTCTTCATCTGTTCCAACAGCCACTCCAGACCCTCTGCAATGTACCGTGGCACCTTCAAATCGTTGAAGTTGTCTGCCATCAAGACGTCAAGTGCGAACTCCGCCTTCTTGCCGTTGTTGAGCGCGGTGTACATGCTGGCACCAATTGCGGTCACACCGCCACCCTTAGCGATGGCCTTCCGAAACTTGGCGCTCAATCCCGGTCCTGCAAACGCTGCGAAGAAGTCCACGTTTTCGAACACGAGTGCGTCCTCAAACGTATAGGGATAGGCGGTTTCCTTGGCGGCGGCACCTGGCATCGTGACCTCAACGGGTATCTGGTACACCGCGCGCACCGCGAACAGCGTGTCGCTGGTATCCATCAACGTCTTGGCAGCAGGGGCGCGGCCACGAGGTCATCTACATTGTCCAGGGCTGGCACCCAGGTTTTAAGGGTAGCGTTGTTGGTTTTCTGGCCTGCGCCCAAAGCGGGTTGAACTGATGAGCCACCCGTCCCTGTCAGGCTATCCAGGTCGGTGACAATCAGCGTCAACAGACCAAGATGATCAATCAACGGACGCAGACGATGGGCGTGGCTACCGCCAATCTCCAGCAACGTGACATAGCTCTGATGCAGCACCTGGTAGTGCGTCCGGATGAAGTTGGGGATGAGCATTCGCTCAGCTGGCCCTCGACGAGGATTGCTGCGTCTGCGAAGAATAGGTCGGCGTGCTGCGCACGCAAGTAACGGGTGACGAAGCGTTCGGTCTCTGTGCCCTCCCGAAAACCTGCGACAGGTTGACCACCGTGGACACCGGCACTTTGGCAACCATACCGGCGGGCAACCTCCGGAAATATCGCAGGCTTGCGAAAGGCGTCTCGTGCACAACGTGGCTCGAGTGCGTGCTAACGATCAACTGCGTGCGCGGTGTGTCGCTTTCCCCCAGCTCTGGGTGTCTGCGCAGTACCTCGTATGCCTTTTTGATGAATACTTGTTGCACCTGCGCATGCAAGTGGGCTTCAGGCTCCTCCACAAGCACCAGATGAAGCGGTTCAATGCTCGCAGCCTCGGCGCCTTTGGACGCTTTGCCGACACGCATCCAGGCATCGCGAAAGCTCATCAGCCGAAAAATCATCGAGATGAGATTCTGGTAGCCCAGTCCATTGCTACCCTCCGGTAGCAACAAGAGGGGCATGACCGCGCCCGCATCCGAAACCACATCTACCTCGAAATTGACCGCCGCGCTGTGGTTAAGTCCATCAATCGCACGCAGGCGCGTGGATACACGTGGCCGCGGATCGCTGACTCCCGGGTATCCGAGGCCAGCGACTTCGTTGAAGCATTCACTGAAACTCTCCGTCAGCTTCAGGTCAAATGCGCCTTCTGCAGCCTCCATGGCCTGGAGAGCCTCCAGGTCCATGGGGTCCGGTCCCTTGGCTGGATCCAGATGCTTGGCATAGTAGCTTCTGAGTTGTTCCGATAGCCGTGCTCCACTGGCAGCGACCTGCAACTCATCGTTTTCAACGTTGCTCGGACTCTCGCCAAAGCCACGCTGAGCAGGAATGTCATGCACCTTGATGAGGTCGCTGAGCGGATCGCCGTCAATCGGCAACGCCGAGGCAGGGAGCGCCTGCGGCAACGCCCGTAGCTTCTCAGGAGATGCTAGTAGTGCGGGATCCAACGGATATGCTCGAATCGTGAACATCGAACTCAACCGCTTGGTGAGGAAGTCGACTAGCGTTTCAGGCCATACGGTCAACTTGGCTTCAGTGCCCTTTACAGCGGCCGCCGCCGCAGCTGCCGCGCGCATGGCGTTGGCCTCGGTGACCGCAATGATGAATTCCTTATAAAGTGCATTGAGGTCTTTGGGCTCGTAGCGCAGCCGGACTCCCAGCCGTCCGCCAGTCCATTCCATGAGAGGGATCAAATCCCGAACCCGGTGAACCTCGTCTTCCTTGACCTGCAGCCATAGATCCAGAGTAGGAAGTACGTGAACCCAGGGAGTCAAGGTAATGTCCGCCACGGCATTCGCTTGATGCGCTTGAACCCATGCTTCGCCGATGTCTACAAGTGCCTTCAAGTGACACAACGTGAAGTCATGGATCTCGAATGGGCAGCGACGCGGCGTTAGGAAGCGCCGCAGTGTCAGCATGGCTGAGGTCTTTCCGCTGTTGTTCGCGCCTACGAACAGCGTCGTCTTCGGCGATAGATCCACGCGCGCGGACAATAGTTTCCTGAAATTCGCGATCTCAACAAATTCGATGTGCATGTCTCCCTCATCAATTGCATGTACTTTTTGTAACGATAACTGAAGCACGAGATTACAGCAAACTGGAGGCAATGGCTCGGGCTCGAACTGAGCACCTCATAGTTGGCGTGTTCCCAAAAAAGGTTGCAGCACGTCAGGCCTGTATTAGATTCAATGTCCACGACATTGGCACCCAATCTGTGCGCGGGTTGTCGCATTCACCAACAATGCGCTCTGTGATGATCTGGCGTTGAATTCACTGTCGGACAACGAGGGGCCGCAAAGCGGTCGGTGGAGAACTACCGCTATCAGCCTTTTTCCGACAAAGTAGCAAGTCCAAATGCACATTCCTGGGATTCAAATACTGTCCGTCCTATTCAGGTGCTGCGTCTAGAGCGCTCGCAAAGGCCCCTGTACCCGCGACCGTAAGCACCAGCTTCTGGGTCGCCCGTGTAGCCGCCACATAGAACAGCTTGGCCTCGTCCGCTGGCTCTTCGCCTTCGCGAGGCATTTGACCGACTCCGGCAATCGCTACCACCGGAAACTCCAGTCCCTTGCTCGCGTGCATAGTCATGACTTTGATGGTGTCTGCCAACGGATCGAAGTCCCCTGACCGATGCCGCACACGATAAGGCAGTTTGCGGTGGGCAAGCGCTACTGCACATTGATTCATGGATTCGTGATCTCGGCAGAGTATGGCCATATCGCCCCATGCGTGGCCCTCCTGATGCGCAGCGGCAAGAAGCTCTGCAATCTTGGCTGGCTCGTCTTTGTACGTGGGCAGGCGCACGATCAGTGGCTCCTGTCCATCGCGACCGCAACTGATTGGCTGCACCAGTGGGACGCCATCATCGTCTTGTGCATCGGGCTGCAAGAACTCTGCTGCAACACGGTTGGCGATCTGCAGGATCTGCTTGGTATTGCGGTAGTTGATCTTGAGAATGGTGGTGCGACCTGAGGCTTGGATACCCACGCTCCTGAAACTGAACCCACGGGCCTTGCTTTTGCCGTAGATGCTCTGTGCGCTGTCGTACAAGATCAGTAAACTGTTGGTCTCGGGGTCAACCATCTGGGTGACGAGCTTGAGCCATTCGGGTTGAAAATCGTGTCCCTCATCCACCAAGACCGCTTGATACTGCCCGGATGGAATTTGTTGTCGATCTACCCCGCGGATCACGAACTCCACCATCTGATCGAACATGCCAGCGCCCTGAGTGGGCAGTGTTTGGCCATAGGCCACCAATTGCTGGCGGCACCACTTGTGGAAGTTGCGAGCGTGGACGCGGTCGGCAAGCCCCTTGGCGGTGAACCAAGCATTCATCTTTACAGCCAACGGTTCGTTGTAGCAAAGCACGAGGATGGGCTTGGCCGAAGATGACTTGGCAAGATGCTCGGCGCGATAGCCTAAAATCATGGTCTTGCCGGAGCCTGCAACCCCGTGGATAACACGATGTCCATCTCCCAAGCTACGTGCGAGTTGCTCTTGCTGCAGATCCATGACCCTCATGATGTCCGGCAGATCGTCCGCGTCATCAGGTAGCAGACTGCCTTGCACCGGAACGCGTACCTGCGGGAACATGATCCACCGCACCCGCTCCAGTTGTGGCACGGAGATGGCCTTGCCAAATGCGTGAGGAAACATGTTCCACAATCGCTGTTGAAAGGCTTCTGCATCGACGGATTCCAACATCTCGTCCTTGCAGATGACGAGATGTTCATCAACAGCGCGATTCAGTTCGGAGTCTTCGAATTGCTTGCGCGTGATGTTGGTGAATACAACACCGCTACCCCATGGAAATGACAGCTTTCCTTGATGCGGCCCTTCGCTCTGTATCAGTTGCGAATCTCGCTCAAGCGCGTTGACGACCTGGATGGCGCAGTGCCGGGCCTGTGCGGCTGGATTAATAACGACTTTGGGCCTGCCTTCAACCGTGAGTGTCCACGCTTGTTTGGTCGCCTCCTGAACCGTATCCAACCGCCAGTCCTTGGTTTCAAGAATCAGGATGCCACGGCGTGGGTGGATCACGACAAAATCAGGGTGCGTTTGTTTGGGACCGATGGGGACGTCGTACCAAAGCATGTAGTCGTCATCGAGTTTTTGCTCCAGCCGCTCGGCCAAACGACGCTCACCTGCCGTCATCCGACCAACGCAGGCTCCCATTGCAGGAATCAATACCGCCACGTTGTTCTCCTCCTTAGTGTGGCTGAGGATACCCCAAGCAGGTGCTTCCGCTCGGTGATCGGCGCGTATTCCGGTTCCCACATCCAACCTGCACTACATCACGTTCACTCAGACCGAGTAGACATGACCGGTGGCAGCCAGCTCTGCGAACTGACATTCTCGAACCGTTTTCAGGTGTGCGGGAAAGTAAGCTGGGACCGTGAGCGAATGCCGGAGACCAGCCTTAGCCAGACCTTCAAATAAAAATTTTTCGGCAATATATCCTTGACGTGATGCGAGACAAGTTCGTTTTGAACTGACGGAGCATCAACCTCTTTCATCCATCTCAGCGCCCTCGGCTCCATGCCCAGGGCGCTTTTTTACGTCTGGAGTATTCATGTCAATCCAATGTTCCCGCTGCCAGTCCGTCAATGTGCGCAGCAAGGGCGTAGCCAAACAGATCGTTCAGCGCGTAGGAGGCGCAGCAGGCACGGCGACCGGTGTGGCCGGTGCGGTGCAACGCGCATCCACCGGTGCCTCCGTGGGCATGGTCGCAGGCCCGGTAGGCAGTGCACTGGGTACTTTGTTGGGCACACTCATCGGAGGTGTTGTAGGCGGCACCGTGGGTCACGAAGTTGGTGGACGTATCGGTGAACAAATCGACCACACCTACCTGGGCAACTTCGTGTGCCAGGACTGCGGCCACGTCTTTCATATCTGATCTTCCAGGAGTTTTCTCATGTCCCATCTGATCGATACCATGGCCTACACAGGCCAAACCCCTTGGCACCAACTGGGCCACGCATTGCTCAAAAAGCAATCCATCGATGTTATGCAGTGGAAAATTCAAGAAATATCAGTGCGCTACATGGCAACGGTCGATGCAGATGCCATGTCTGGAAAAGCCTTGGATCTACAAAGCAATGGTGCTCTACCCCGGTGTCACCCGTGCAGACTTGTCTGGAGTCCGCAATAAAGTAAAGAAAGTGTGATCTGGGCATCCCGACTATCCCATTTGCAATCCCATACCCACCCAGTAAACTTTGCACGCGATTCGCTTTGTTTTTGGGAGACGATCACATGACTCTGAGATGGAAACTGCTGGGCGCGTTGCTGACGGTCACGTTGGCTTCATCGGGGTTCGCCATGACGAAGTCCGAATACAAGTCTGAAAAATATCGGATTGCCAACGAGTACAAGGCCGCGATACGGCATTGCAAGACGTTGGTGGGAACGCCAGGGACGTCTGCAAGCAGCAGGCCAAGGGGCGGGTGTCGGTGGCCAAGGCGCAGTTGGGTGCGCGGATCGAGCCGAGTGCCAAGCAGAATTACAAGGTGGACATCGCCAAGGCCAAGGCGGCGAATTCGGTGGCTCGTGAGCGGTGTGATGATCTGGTGGGCGAGGCCCGGTCGGTGTGCAATCAGCGCGCCAAGTCCAACTACGAGCGAGCACGGGATCGCGCGGCTGCGACGCGGTAGAAGCGGGGTACCGGTCTACCGGGAAAGCGCCACGACGGGTGGGAATCAGCGGCGCGGGGTCTGGCTGAAGTCGGGGACGCCTGTCGGGGTGACGGTCTTGTCCACGGCTGGGCAGTCGTCGGAGTTCGGTGTGAAGACCATGCGTGCGTCGGTCGAGAATCGCTGCTTGATGGCTTCGGAGATTGGCTGGCGCAGGTCGACGGGGCTTTGCGTGCTCTGGAAAATCAGCACGTCTTTCTTGTCGTAGACCGAATAGCAGTGCGCAAACGCCGCTGCCGGGGTGGCGCTGGCTGCTGCTGCCAGCAGTGCGGCGCTCAAAAATCTGACCATGTGGGGTGACCCTCGTGTGTGTGTGATGGCGTGCGTGCCGCCTGAGCGCTGCACCGGACGCGATGAGGTCGATTCTAAAAGCTGCGCGACAAACTGTTGCACGCTCGTGCGCAAGTCGCCAAATCTGCTCGTTTTTAGCGCGGCTGCGTGGCATGGTCACTACGGATTCGCTTGGCCCGGCTTCCCGACTTGGGGATCAGGGGTTGCGGACTCTTCTATGATTCGACGTAGTGGGGCGCTGCCGGATGGATGGCGGCTCCCGTTTTTTGTCCGCGCCGCATGGGCGAGTGGACGAATGGAAAAACAGGAGCAAGGTATGAAGCCAAGGTTGGCAGCGGCGCTGGGCGCGTTGGGTATTTTTGGCGCAATGGCGCTCACCGGTTGTGCGAGCGGCAACAGCGAAAGCAAGAGCGGCGGTGGCAAGGGCATTGCGGCGCAGGTGAAGGAAAGCACTTCGGAATCGGGAGACAAGCTGGTGAGCATTCAGCCTTACCGCGCGGCCTGCGGTCAGGGGCAGACCAACCTGCAGAATTCCTTTCAGTGCCCGGTGATCGGTGCGGACTGGACGAGCGCGCGCTCGGGTGTTGCCCGCATGACGATTGGCGTGCCCGACCTCAGGGCTTGGAGGTGACCGGCGCCGACTTCCATCTGGGCGCGAGTGAGGTCGTTCGTGTGCGCAACAAGTCCTCTGTGCAGCCGCCCGCCGGAAGCTATCCCGCCACGGCGTTCGACGTGCCGCTCACGTTCGTCGAAAAGCTGGCCTACGGTCCGCGAAGCTGGGTGCGTGTGTACACCGGCGAGCAGCGCTACATCGACGCCACGGTCAACAGTGGTGACGACATCGCGCAGGCGGTCGAGGGCTGGCGTATTTCATGCGCTCCGTTGATCAGGTGAGCGGCAGGCCGCCGAGCGAGGCGGCTCGCGGTGGGGGTCTGCTGGATCGTCTCGGCCTGGGTGGCGACGGCGATTCTCGCGGCAAGGGCGTGGAAGGCATGCATCCGCGCTGACATTTTCGGAATGGATCCATGCTCGAGGTCTTTCTTGCGTTTCTCAAGCTGGGGCTGACCTCGTTTGGCGGCCCGGTCGCGCATCTGGGCTACTTTCGCAGCGAATTCGTCGAGCGTCGTCAGTGGCTCGACGACCGCAGCTATACCGATCTCGTGGCGCTGTGCCAGTTTCTGCCGGGACCTGCGAGCAGCCAGGTGGGTATGGCGCTCGGCATGAAACGCGCGGGGTGGCCGGGTGCGCTGGCCGCCTGGGTGGGGTTTACGCTGCCGTCGGCTGCGTTGCTGATTTTGTTTGCCTTTGGCGTGACGCGTTGGGCGGCGTTCGCGCAGTCCGGCGCGGTGCACGGGCTCAAGGTGGTCGCCGTGGCGGTGGTGGCGCAGGCCGTCATGGGCATGGGCCGATCGCTGTGCCCGGATCGGCTGCGCGCTGCGGTGGCGATTGCGGCAGCCGCGCTGGTTTTGTGGGTGCCGAGCGCGTTCACCCAGATCATTGCGATGGCGCTGGGAGCGTTGATCGGGCGGCTCGCTCTGCGACTGCCGACCGGTGCCGTGCCGGTGGCGGAACACGAGGGCATCGGCAACAAACGCACGGGTGCCGCACTGCTCGCGATCTTCGTCGTGCTGTTGTTCGCACTGCCTGCGCTGGCGGCGGCCTGGCAGTCGCCGATGTGGCTGCTCGCAGCGGAGTTCTACCGCGCGGGCTCGCTGGTGTTTGGCGGCGGGCATGTCGTCCTGCCCTTGCTGCAATCGGCGGTGGTGCCGCCGGGGTTGGTTTCCAACGACGTGTTTCTCGCGGGCTACGGTGCGGCACAGGCGGTGCCGGGGCCGCTGTTCACGTTTGCGGCCTATCTGGGAGCGGTGCTGCCGCAGCCGATGCTGGCATGGGGCGGATGGGGCAGTGCGCTTGGGTTGCTGGGGGCCATCTTTTTGCCCGCGTTTTTGCTGGTGATCGGTGCCTTGCCGTTCTGGCAGAGCCTGCGCCAAAGGCCTGGCGTGCAGCAGGCCATGGCGGGCGTGAATGCCGCCGTTGTCGGCGTGTTGCTCGCCGCGATGTATGACCCGGTATGGACCAGCGCGATCCATTCACGCGCCGATTTTGCGTTGGCGCTGCTGGCGTTCGGGCTGTTGGTGTTTGCGCGCTGGTCGCCGGTCTGGGTGGTGCTGCTCGCGGCTTTGGCGGGATGGTCAGGCGTCGTGTAGTCGACGCGCCCTCGCCATTTTTACTTGCGTGCCCAGGTTTGCTGCAACAGCATGCCGACGAGCATCGAGACCGCGAAGATGATCACTTCCTTGTGCATCGTGAGCAGGTTCATCACGGCCGGCCCGGGACAAAAACCAGCGATTCCCCAGCCGATGCCGAACATCGCCGCGCCCAGCAGCAGGCGCTTGTCGATTGCGGTTGCGGTCGGCAGTTGCATGGGCTCGCCGAGCACGGCGGTCTTGCGGCGCTTGGCCCAGGTAAAGGGAATGATGCCAACGGCGATGGCGCCCACCATCACGAGCGCCAGAGACGGATCCCAGGTGCCGAAGAAATCCAGAAAATTCAGCACCTTGCCAGGGTTGCCCATGCCGGAGAGAAGCAGTCCGAGTCCGAATATCAACCCGGCGATGAGTGCGGCGAAAATTGAGGTCATGTGAGTCGTGCCTTGTCGGGTTGCCGGTCAATGGAGCACATGGCGCATCACGTACACCGTCAGCGCGCCAAAGACGATGAAGGTGAGCGTTGCCACAAGCGAGCGGCGCGACAGGCGCGAGATTCCGCACACCCCGTGACCGCTGGTGCAGCCCGATCCGAGTCGCGTGCCAAAGCCCACCAGCAGGCCCGCCAGCACGATCAGGCGTGGATTGTTCGGCAGTTCGATGGCGGGCAGCGGTGCGAACAGTTGCCACACGAGCGGCGAGACAAGCAGTCCGGCCACGAAGGCAAGCCGCCACCCCCAGCCGTAGTAGTGCGCCCAGGCGTCGCGTTGCATCAGCGTGCCGACGATGCCGCTGATGCCGGCAATGCGGCCAATCAGCACGATGAGCATCGCACTGGCAACGCCGATCAGAACGCCGCCCGCAAGCGCTGACCCCGGATGAAAAGAGTCCCAGAGAATCGTGGTCATGCATGCGCTCCTTTCGCGCAGAAAAGCCCGTGAATGTGCTGCATCAGATCGAGCGCTCTGCATCGGTGAGCCGATGCCGGATGAACGTGTCTTTGCGCCGAGGCACGCCGAGTTTATCTGGGTGCGTCGATCTGTTCGAGATGCTGGGCGAGTGTTGCCTTCGACAGTTCACCCGAACGCACCGCAACCTGCCTGCCCTGGGCGTTGAAAAACAGTGTGGTGGGTAGGGCGCGCTGCTGCACCATGCGGCTCAATGCCTCTTGCGGGTCCAGCACGATGCTGCTCTCGGCCATGCCGATCTGCTGCACGTAGCGCAACACCGCATCGGGCTTCTCGCCCTGATTCACGTAGACAAAGCGCACGCCGGGATGCGCCTTCTGCGCGTCCATCAGCACGGGCATTTCGCGGCGACAGGGCGGGCACCAGGTCGCCCAGAGATTGATGACGACCGGCTGACCTTTGAGATCGGGAAGCGACAGTGACTGCGCGTCGAGTGCGACACCCGTGAACTGCGGAAGCGTGGTGTTCTGGGGCGCGAGCAGCGACAGCGCGGTTGAGCCGCCCAGCCAGATCGCCGTGAACAGCGCCGCGCCCGCCGTCACGGCCCTGGCGCTCGCGCTATGCCAGACCCAGAGCGCCAGAACATAGACGCCGATTGCGGCGAGGCCGGCCATTGGCTCCCAGCCACCATCGCGTATGTCGACGATGCTCCATTGGCTGCTTGCATAGGCCGACGCGTATTGCGCGACGAATGCCAGGCGCGCGGCCAGCAGACCGGCCAGCGCGATCAGCCAGATGTGGCGCTCGATCCTGATTCCGCGCTTGCGCGCCAGATGCTCGGCGAGCCAGGTGCCGGCCAGCCAGCCGGTCAGTAGAACGATGAGAACCCACGCAAGCGTGAATGGCCCGATCTGCAGTGTTTGCCCCATGTGGTGACGCCCGAGTGGGCCGCGCGTGATGCCTATGAACCGGCGAGCATATCGCTCCTGGAGCATGCACCCCATTCCCTTGGGGGAATGGATGCAGCACGGGTGTGTCAGGCGAGCGTCATCAGGCTGGCATTGCCGCCTGCGGCTGCGGTGTTGACGCTGAGCGCGCGTTCCAGCACCAGGCGCTCCAGCGGCACGCGATCATCGCTGCCCACGTGCGTCACGCCGATGATGGCACCCTCACGCTGCGCGATCTGCTCGCACAGTTGTTGAAGCGACTGCGCGCTTCCGGAATGCAGCGCGGCGTCGAAATGCGCGGTGCCGCTGGTCCAGTCGTTTGCGAGCACGATGCGTTGCTGTACGGCAGGGGCAGTTGCGAATGCAGTGCCTGCGCGGCGCCGGGCCAGAGCGCCCGCGCGCCAACCGCCAGCACGGCGCTCAGTTGCACGAGCAGCGCGTCGTCGTCCTGCGCAACGCAGAGCACCTGTTCGCGTGGCAGCACGCGGTACTCGTTGCGCTCGCCCGTGGGGCCGGGCAGGGTGCACAGCACGCCAGCGCAGGCCGACTGCGCATGCGCGGCGCATGCATCCACAAGGCGCGAATGCTGACGCTGGCGCGCCCAGTCGGCCAATGCCTCAAGCGGGGTCTGCAGCGCGAGCTGCAGACTCGCGTCGGGTGTCTTCACTGCGGTGCGCGCAAGCGCGTTGCGTGCCGCGTTGGGCGCGTGGCGCGCCATCAGCCGCAGCATATACAGCGGCCCACCCGCCTTGGGTCCGGTGCCCGACAGGCCCTCACCGCCGAAGGGTTGCACGCCGACGACCGCGCCGACGATGTTGCGGTTCACATACACGTTGCCCGCATGCGCGCGCTCGACCACCTTGCTGACGGTTTCGTCGATGCGTGTGTGCAGGCCCTGCGTAAGACCGTAGCCCGTGCCGTTGATCTCGTCGAGCAGCTGATCGAGCTGTTCGCGCTCGAAACTCACGAGATGCAGGACCGGCCCGAACACTTCGCGGCCCAGATCGCCGATGCGGTCCAGCGTGATCAAGGTGGGCTTCACGAAGCTGCCATTGGCGAGTTCGCCTGCATTCACCTCGGACTGATAGACGGCGTGGCCCTTGCCGCGCATGCGCTCGATGTGGGCCTCGATGGTGGCGCGCGCGTCCTCATCGATCACTGGGCCCATGTCCACGCACAGGCGCGTGGTGTCTCCCACATGCAGTTCCTGCATCGCACCGCGCAGCATGGTGCCGACGCGCTCGGCTACGTCCGACTGCACGCACAGCACTCGCAGCGCAGAGCAGCGCTGACCTGCGCTGTCGAACGCGGAGGAAACGACGTCCACCACCACCTGCTCGACCAGCGCCGAAGAATCGACGATCAACGCGTTCTGTCCGCCGGTTTCGGCAATCAGTGGAATCGGCTGACCATGCGCATCAAAACGTGTGGCGAGATTGCGCTGAAGAATGCGCGCGACCTCGGTGGATCCGGTGAACATCACCCCCATCACACGCGCGTCGCCGACGAGCTGCGCGCCCACGGTCTCGCCCCGGCCGGGCAACAGTTGCACCACGGGTTCGGGCACGCCCGCGCGATGCAGCAGACGCACGGCATACGCAGCGATCAGCGGTGTCTGCTCTGCTGGTTTGGCCAGCACAGTGTTGCCCGCGGCGAGCGCGGCGGAGACCTGTCCCATGAAGATGGCGAGCGGGAAATTCCACGGGCTGATGCAGGTAACCGGGCCGAGCGGCGCATGGCTGTCCTGTTCGTCATCGGCCAGCAATTCGGCCTGCGCGGCGTAGTAGCGCAGAAAATCCACCGCCTCGCGCACCTCGGCCACGGCGTTGGCGGCGGTCTTGCCCGCCTCGCGCATGGTGAGGGCGACGAGGGCCAGCAGATCGGCTTCGAGCAGCTCGGCAGCGGTACGCAGCAGTGCGGCGCGCTCGGTAGCCGAGGTGGCGGCCCAGGCGGGTTGAGCCGCCTGCGCGGCCTGCAGCGCGGTATCGACGTCGGCGGGAGTCGCTTCAAGCACCTGCCCCACGATTTCGCTGCGGTCGGCAGGGTTGGTCACGTTGCTGACTTCGCCCTGATGATCGGATTGACCCGAGGAAGCGCTGGCGTGAAACGGTTGCAGGCGGCTTGCCTGCAACGCGCGCTCGATGTCTTCAAGCACGAACTCGCTCGACAGATCGATGCCAGCGGAATTGCGTCGTTCGGCACCATAGAGTGCGGGCGGCAGCGGGATGCGGGGATGCGGCAAAGCGGCCGTGCCCTCGGCGCGGGTGTCCGCATCGACCGTGGCGACGGGGTTTTCGATCAGTGATTCGAGCGGCAACTGGTTGTCGGCGACCCGGTTCACGAACGAGGTGTTCGCGCCGTTTTCGAGCAGTCGGCGAACGAGATAGGCCAGCAGCGTCTCGTGCGTGCCGACCGGGGCGTAGATGCGGCACGGGCGTCCGAGCTTGCCCTTGGCTACATCGCCGACGACCTGTTCGTACAGCGGCTCGCCCATGCCATGCAGGCACTGGAACTCGTATTGCCCCGGCGCATAAGTGGCAGGATCGGCCAGCGTATAGAGGGTGGCCAGCGTCTGCGCGTTGTGCGTGGCGAATTGGGGATAGACGGCATCGGGCGCGGCCAGCAGTTTGCGGGCGCAGGCGATGTAGGAAACGTCGGTGTGCGACTTGCGCGTGTAGACCGGATAGTCGCTCAGGCCATCGACCTGTGCGCGCTTGATCTCGCTGTCCCAGTAGGCGCCCTTGACGAGGCGCACCATCAGGCGATGCCCGGTGCGGCGCGCAAGATCGATCACGAAATCGATGACGAACGGGCACCGCTTCTGGTAGGCCTGAATCACAAAGCCTATGCCCTTGAAGCCCTGGAGCGCGGGCTCGTGGCACAGGCGCTCCAGCAGGTCGAGCGAGAGTTCGAGCCGGTCGGCCTCCTCGGCGTCGATGTTCAGGCCGATGTCATGCTCGCGCGCGAGGAGGGCGAGCTGGAGCACGCGCGGATACAACTCGTTCATCACGCGCTGGTGCTGCGCGCGGCTGTAGCGCGGGTGCAGTGCGCTGAGCTTGATCGAGATGCCCGGGCCTTCGTACACGCCGCGCCCGTTCGAGGCCAAGCCAATGGCGTTGATCGCATCGACGTAGGACTGCATGTAGCGTTCGGCGTCATGGGCCGTGAGCGCGGCCTCGCCGAGCATGTCGTAGGAGTAGCGAAAGCCCTCCTGTTCGAGTGGCGCCGCGTGCCTGAGCGCTTCGGCAATCGTCTCGCCGGTCACGAACTGCTCACCCATCATGCGCATCGCCATGTCCACGCCCTTGCGGATCAGGGCTCGCCACCGCGTGCGGTGATGCGGCGCAGCGCGCTCGTCAGACCGCCTTCGCTGTGCGTGCTGACCAGCTTTCCCGTGATCAGCAATCCCCAGGTGGCAGCGTTCACAAAGAGCGAGGGCTTTTGCCGAGGTGACGATCCCAGTCGCCGTTGCGAATCTTGTCGCGAATCAACGCGTCGCGCGTGGCGGCATCGGGAATGCGAAGCAGCGCCTCGGCCAGACACATCAGCGCGACGCCTTCCTGCGACGACAGGGCAAATTCCTGCAGCAGGCCCTGCACGATGCCCGCGCGTCCCTGATCGGCCTTGCGTTCGCGCAGCGTGCGCGCCAGTTGAAGGGCAAGATCGTGCACCGCGGCCTCTTGGTCGGCAGGCACGCGGGCCAGTTCCAGCAAACCGCCGAGCGCCTCGGGCTCGGGCAGCCGGTAGGCGGCGGTGATGGCTTGGCGCAACGGGCCGTCCTGCGGAACGCGCGGGGCGAAGGACTGTTGGCCCGATGCCGATGAAATCGGGGCGGTCATGGGCAGGATGGTGGTGTTCATGATCGGTTGCGAGGATTCTGGTGATGGGGTGATCATCCTTGTTTTTTTACTGAATTAATATTCAAAATACCGGCAGTCATGATGAATAATTAGTTTCAAAACAGGTATTTAATAGTGGAAATAGACAAGATCGATAGAAAAATACTGCACATCCTTCAGCGCGATGGGCGTATTGCCAATCTCAAGCTGGCCGAGGAGGTGACGCTGTCGCCGACGGCGGTGCTGGCGCGTGTGCAGCGGTTGACGCGGGACGGCTACATCCTCGGTTATGAGGCGCGACTCAACCCGCTGTTGCTGGGCGCGGGCATGCTGGTGTTCGTCGAGGTATTGCTTGACCGCACGACGCCGCATGTGTTCGAGGAATTCAATTCCGCCGTGCAGACGCGCGCCGAAATCATGGAATGCCACATGGTGGCCGGTGGATTCGACTACCTGATCAAGACCCGGCAGGCCGACATGGAGGCGTATCGCAAGTTCGCGGGCGATGTTCTGTGGCAGCTCCCGGGCGTCCGCGAGACACGCACGTATGCGGTCATGGAGGAAGTGAAGAACTCCACGCACCTGCATGTTCTCGGATGAGCGGAGTCCAACGGTTGATATGCGCTATGGAAATTGTCCTGTGATTGGTAATAATGCGAGGACAAAGCCAATTTTGGAAGGGGAGAGCGATATGAGCAAATCTTCGACGTCGCGCCGCGCAGGAATGCTGGCCACAGGCGCACTGTGTGCGCTGCTGGCATCGCAGGCGCAGGCGGCATGCTATGAACTTTATAGTTCCAAAAACGATCTGGTCTACCGTTCCGTGCGCTCGCCGGTGGATCTGTCGCTGCCGTTGCACCAGACGGTGCCCAAGCTCGTTCCGGGCGCAAGGCTGGTATTCACGCCCATCAGTCAGGGCTGCGAGATCGAGTTCAACAAGCTGCAGCCGCAGGCCGTGGTCGAGATTGAGGGCGACGGTTTTCGCACCGTAAGTCCGCGGGAGCCGCGTCGCAGGGTCCGATAGCTCGCGCCAAGCCGATTGCGTGCGGTGTTTTGTAAGCAAGTGCCGTTGCATTGAAATCGGATACACCGCGTCGATAAGACTCTTGCAACTTTCAGACACAAGAAATGTCAAAGATCATGACATCCTGAACCGCATGTCGTGCGTTATGGAGTCATAACCCGAATGCCCACATCGATGAGAGTCCGGCAATCACGCTTCGCCTCATCATTGTTTCCAAGGAGAATTTCATGATCCAACGTCGCTCATTTCATGCATTGGTCGCCAGTGCTGGCGTCGCTCTGGCAATGTTGACTGCTTCCGGAGCGGCCCAGGCGCATGGTGGCGTGTCCTGGTCCGTCGGCATCGGTGGCCCCGGTGTCTCGGTAGGTGTGGCGTCACCCTACTACTACTCGCCGCCACCCGCCTATTACGCCCCGCAGCCCGTATACGTTCCGCCGCCACCTCCGGTGTATTACCGTCCTGCGCGACCGGTTTATTACGCCCCGCCGGTTGTGGTGGCACCTCCTGCCGTGTACTACGGAGGCGGCTACCGTGGCGGCTATCGTCACGACTATCACCACCACCATCGTGGTGGACGCAACTGGCGTTGAGCCGTTGTGGCGGCAGCACTCCATTCGAGCGGCCCTTCGGGGCCGTTTTGCATGGATGACCCCCGCATAATGCGGGGTGAACAACACGGCAGTGCGGCTGCACCGTGTTCGTTCACCTAACCGCGAACACCACGACACCATGAACCAAAGCGTTTTTGTCCTCAACGGCCCCAATCTCAATCTGCTCGGCACTCGCGAGCCGACGGTCTACGGATCGCAGACGCTTGCCGACGTGGAGAAAATCTGCGCCGACGCCTGCCAGCGCCACGGTCTGGAACTCGTTTTTCGCCAGAGCAATCACGAGGGCGAACTGATCGACTGGATTCACGAAGCCGGCCGCCTGCTTGCCGAAGGCAGGCTGCGCGGCCTGGTGTTCAACGCCGCCGCTTACACGCACACCAGCGTGGCGTTGCTGGACGCGGTCAAGGGCACGGGCGTTCCGATGATCGAACTCCACATCAGCAACGTGCACGCGCGCGAGTCGTTTCGCCACCACTCGTATCTCAGCGCCGCCGCAAAGGCCGTGATGTGCGGCTTCGGCGTCGCCGGATACGGAATCGCGATCGACGCCATGGCGCAGTGGAAATCATGAGCGTGCAGCCGGAGCAGGCGCTCGCGGAGCTGGCGCCCCACCGCAAGCCGCGCGGCTCGAAGCCGCTGCCACGGTGCACCGCACGGCCTGCGGCGACGGCGATGTCGTCTGGCACGTATGGGGCGAGTGCGCGCCCGGAGATTTGCCGCTGGTGCTGTTTCACGGCGGCAGCGGAAGCTGGATGCACTGGATTCGCAACATCGACGATCTGGTCGCGGCGGGTCGGCAGGTCTGGGCCGTCGATCTTCCGGGCTTTGGGGATTCCGCCGTGTCGCCTGTGGGCAGCGGTGATGCCGACGGCATCATCGAGCCCCTGTATGCAAGCATGCGCGAACTGTTTGGCGCGAGCCCGGTGGATCTCGTCGGATTCTCGTTCGGCGGCATGACGGCCGGCATGTTGCTTGCGGCGCACCCCGAACTGGCGCGACAACTCGTGCTGGTCGGCGCACCGGCCATGGGCGTGGTGCCCAAGCGGCAATTCGAACTCAAGGCCTGGCGCCATCTGCCGCCAGCCGAGCAACTCGCCGCACACCGCTTCAATCTGGGCGCGCTGATGCTCTCCGATCCCGCGCTGATCGAGGGCGAGGCGTTGCAGGTGCATGTCGCCAACGTCGTGCGTGACCGCATGCAGCGCCGCCGCCTTGCACACACCGACATTCTCGCGCGCTCACTGCCGCAGGTGCATTGCCCCGTGCACGCCATCTACGGCGCGCTTGACTCGCTGTACAAGGAGTGGATCACGGTGCTGGAGCAGGCCTACGTCCGGACCGCGCCGGATTTTCGTGGGTTCGCGCTCGTGCCCGATTGCGGACACTGGGTGCAATTCGAGCGCCCGCAAGCCTTCAAGCAGGCGTTGCTTGCAGCGCTGAAAAACGGCGAAAAGCCGTGAAGGATCAGGGCCGTGGTGCAGATTGACGAGCGCGAAGTGGAGTTCAAGGCCATACGCGCGCAGGGTGCGGGCGGGCAGAACGTCAACAAGGTCTCAAGCGCCGTGCATTTGCGTTTCGATGTGCCGGCCTCGTCGCTGCCCGACGACCTGAAGTTGCGACTGCTCGCGCTGAGCGATCAGCGACTCACGCAGGACGGTGTCATCGTCATCAAGGCCCAGCAATATCGCACGCAGGAGGCCAACCGGCTCGATGCGCTGCGGCGGCTCCAGGAATTGGTGGACGGCGCTGCGGTGGTGCGCCGCTCCCGCCGCGCCACCAAGCCGACATGGGGTTCGCAGCAGCGGCGCTTGCAGACGAAATCGCAGCGCTCGGGCGTCAAGGCACAGCGGGGCAGGGTGCGGGACGAATAGCACGACGCCAAACGTTGGATTGAACTTTGCGCGACGGCGCACAATCAAGAGATCAGGGCCGTGATTTTTCTCACGCCATTATTTTTGGATTGATCGTTTCATGCTCGATATCCCCTTGAATTCCCTGCATCGCCCCGCCGCCGTCAGCGACGATCAGGCATGGCTTCTGGTGCTCATGCACGGCGTGGGCAGCAACGAACAGGACCTGTTCGGCCTCGCGCCCTATGTTCCCGAACACTTTCACGTGCTGAGTCTGCGCGCTCCTTACCGCATGGGGCCGAATGCGAACGCGTGGTTTGAATTTTCGGTGAATGGCGATGGTTCGCGCACCATCAACGCGCCGCAGGAATCCGCAAGCCGCGCGTTGCTGTTGCAGACCATTGAAACGGCGGCGCGCCAACTTCGCGTGCCCGCATCGCGCGTGATCGTCGGCGGCTTCAGCCAGGGCGGCATCATGGGATTGTCCGTGCTGCTCACGCGCCCGCAAATGGTCGCGGGTGGGATGGCACTGCACAGTCGCTTGCTGCCCGAGGTCGTCAACCAGATCGCGCCTGCTTCCGAGTTTGAGGGCAAGGCGCTGTGGGTGAGCCAGGGTTTGCAGGACAACGTGATTCCGCCTGACAACGGCAGATTCATCTGCGAGCAGGTGCAGAATCTTCCCTTGAAGCTGACCTATCGCGAATTCGAAGGAGCGCACGAACTGCGCCCGGCGGAGCTGCAGGCCGTGGTGGCGTGGCTCGCGCAACTGAATTCCGTGTCGGCTTCCTGAATCGCAATCCCCTCGCGCTTGGCACTCGATTTCGCCAATTTTTCATGGAGTTCAGGTATGAATGCCGCCTTGCCCCCACACAGCCTGACCCCGGAGCCGCCAGCCATGGACGCGCATCCCGAAGAGACAGCCGAATGGCGCGAAGCCTTTCTCGCGCTGGTGGCCACCGAAGGGCCGGAACGCGCGCGTTTCATGCTCGACGAAATGGCGCGCATCGCACGTGCACAGCGCATCGGTTGGCAGCCCGATCTGAACACGCCTTATGTGAACACGGTGGGTGTGGAGTCGCAGCCGGTGTTTCCGGGCGATCTCGCGGTCGAGGAGAAACTGGCCTCGATCATGCGCTGGAACGCGCTTGCGATGGTGGTTCGCGCCAACACGGCCTATGGCGAACTCGGCGGGCACATCGCGAGTTATGCCAGTGCTGCGGATCTGTTCGAGATCGGCTTCAACCATTTCTTTCACGCGCGTGACGAGAGTTCGGATCATCGCGGCGACCTGGTGTTTTTCCAGCCGCACAGCGCGCCCGGTGTCTACGCGCGGGCGTATCTCGAAGGACGCTTGAGCGAGGCCGATCTACAGCACTACCGGCAGGAAATCGTCGCGCCGGGCGAGGACGCGCGCGGGCTCTCCAGTTATCCGCATCCCTGGCTCATGCCGGATTTCTGGCAGTTCCCCACGGGCTCGATGGGCATTGGCCCGATCAGCAGCATTTACCACGCGCGGTTCATGCGCTATCTCACCCACCGCAAACTGCTCGATTGCGCGGGGCGCAAGGTCTGGGGCGTGTTCGGTGATGGCGAGATGGACGAGCCCGAGAGCATGAGCGCGCTGACGCTGGCCGCGCGCGAAGGCCTCGACAATCTGGTGTGGGTGGTCAACTGCAATCTTCAGCGCCTCGACGGCCCGGTGCGCGGCAACGGCCGCGTGATCGACGAGCTTGAGCGCCTCTTTTCCGGGGCGGGCTGGAACGTGATCAAGCTGCTGTGGGGCAGCGACTGGGACGGCCTGTTCGCGCGCGATCTGACAGGTGCGTTGACACGCGCGCTCGGCAGCACCGTTGACGGGCAGATGCAGACCTTCGCGGCCAAGGACGGGCGATACAACCGCGACCACTTCTTCGGGCAGAGCCCGGAACTGATCGCGCTGGCGCAGGGCATGACGGACGAACAGATTGATCGCTTGAAGCGTGGCGGTCATGATCTCGTGAAAATTTACGCAGCCTATGCGGCAGCGGCCCGGGCCAGCGGCAAACCCACGGTGATTCTTGCGCACACCAAGAAGGGTTACGGCATGGGTTCGGCGGGCAGGGGAAGATGACCACGCACAGCCAGAAAAAACTGGATGAAACGGATCTAATCGAATTCCGCAACCGCTTCAATCTGCCGCTTACCGACATCCAGGCAACGCAACTCGATTTCTTCAAACCGGCCGAGGACAGCGTCGAGATGAAGTATCTGCGCGAAAAACGCGCTCAACTCGGTGGCTATCTGCCGCGTCGCCAGACTGCGTGCGATGTGGTTGCGGTTCCGCCGCTGGAGCAGTTTGCACAGTTCGCGCTCAGGGCCGATGGCAAGGAAATGAGCACGACGATGGCCTTTGTGCGCATGCTCGGCGCCTTGCTCAAGGATGCGCAGTTGGGCAAGCGCATCGTGCCGATCGTGGCCGATGAGGCACGCACCTTCGGCATGGCCAATCTGTTCAAGCAGGTGGGAATCTATTCCAGCGTCGGCCAGCAATATGCGCCCGAAGACATCGGGTCGGTGCTGAGTTATCGCGAGGCGCTGGACGGCCAGATTCTCGAGGAAGGCATCAGCGAGGCAGGCGCCATCGCGAGCTGGACGGCCGCTGCAACGAGCTACAGCGTGCATGGGCTGGCGATGCTGCCGTTCTACATCTACTACTCGATGTTCGGCTTCCAGCGCGTGGGCGATGCCATCTGGGCCGCCGCCGATCAACGTGCGCGTGGCTTTCTGCTCGGCGCCACGTCTGGCCGCACCACGCTTGGCGGAGAGGGCCTGCAGCATCAGGACGGCAGCAGCCATCTCGTGGCCGCCACCATTCCCAATTGCAAGGCCTACGATCCCGCATATGCGGGCGAACTCGCGGTGATCCTCGACGCGGGCATGCGTGAGATGCTGGTCGAGCAAAAGGATGTTTTCTACTACATAACGCTGATGAACGAAAACTACGCCCAACCCGATTTACCGCAAGGCGTAGCGGATGGCGTGCTGCGCGGCGGCTATGTGCTGGAGCGTGTGGGCAATGGGTCGGCCGCGCAGAACCGGCGCGTGACGCTATTGGGCTCCGGTGCCATCTTCACCGAAGTGCGCAAGGCCGCCGCCGCGCTGGCAAGCGAGGGATGGCAGGTGGATGTCGTCAGCATCACCAGTTGGAGCGAGTTGGCGCGCGATGGACAGGCCGTGGAGCAGCGCCTGCTCAAGCGCGAGCCGACGGGAGAATTACCCTGGATTGCGCAACTGCTTTCGCAGACCAGCGGCCCGGTGATTGCGGCGACCGACTATGTGCGTGCGGTTCCCGAATCCGTGCGCGCCTACGCACCTGCGGGCCGCAACTATCTCACGCTCGGCACAGACGGTTTTGGGCGCAGCGACACGCGTGCCGCACTTCGCGCGTACTTTGGCGTTGATGCGGCAAGCATCGTTCATGCCGCGAAAGCATTGTCGAGGTAGGCCAGGGAGGGCCTACGACCGCGTGAGTTGTTCGACGAACAGCCGCACGGCTTCGGAATGGTTGTCCCGATTCCAGACCACGCCCACCGGGCCGAAGCGGATCTGTATGTCTAGCGGCAGTATCTTCATGCTGCCAAGCGCCGATTGATACCGTGCCATCGCTTCGGAGCACACGCCGACGTAGTCGCCCGTGTGCATCAGCGCCTGCAAGGTCGTGATGGCAGCAGTTTCCACCTTGGGTTGCAACCATGAGATGCCCTGGTCGAGCAACGCGGCGTCGAGCTGTGTGCGCGTCAGCGTGCCCTTGGGCGGCATGATCCAGTTGTCATGCTGCAAATCCACGAGGCGCACGGGCGTGCCGTCGTTGTCCCAGTGACGGCTGGCCTTGCCGACCACCAGGCAGACGTTGTCTTCAAACAATTCGCGATGCTCCAATTGGTCGCCGTACGCCCTGGCATCGAGCGATCCGACGACCACGTCGAGTTCCTTGTTTGCGAGTCCCTGAAGCAGGTTCGTGAATGGGCTTTCGGACATGTAGACCGAAATATGCGGATAACGCATCTGAAACTCCGCGAGTGCCTGCGGCAGCACACGCGCCACGCCTGCCCACACGCTGCCGATCTGCAGGCGTGCCGTGAGGCCCTTCGCGACGGCACCCAGTTCCTTGTGCGTGCGCGAGATATCGCCAAGAACGCTGATCGCGAGGCGTTTGACCAGCACGCCCGCGGGAGTGAGCTGCACACGCCGGCCGCGCGTGACAAGCTGCATGCCCACCAGTTCCTCCAGATCGGCGAGCCAGTGCGACATAGCGGATTGCGTCATGTGCATGCGCGCGGCGGCCCCGGTCAGCGTTCCAGCCTCGTCGAGCACGAGAAAGGATTCGAGGTGCTTGACCTTGAGCCTGCGCGCCCACGCCATGTCATCAATCTTAATCATGAGTAAATACTAATACATCCATCTCATCAATTCACTGGTGCAACTTGGTGCGCGTGCGAATAATCAACGCTTCAACAGCCGATGGCTGTACGAGACCATTCCTTTGGATCACCAGTATGAAAAAATATTTCTACATCGCCAGGGTCATGGCGTCCGCTTTGACTCTCGGTGTGATCGCGCAGGCTCCGGCGTTCGCTCAGGATTCCGCATACCCCGCTCGTCCGATCCGGCTGATCGTCTCGCAACAGGCGGGCGGTAGCTCCGACACCATTGCGCGTCTCTGGGCCGAGCACGCGGGCAAGGCGATCAACGGCAGCATCGTTGTGGAAAACAAGCCCGGCGCGGGCGGAATCATCGCCGCGCAGCAGGCGCTAAGCCAGCCCGCCGACGGCTACACGTTGATGTTCGGCGGCGTGTCGCAGATGGTACTCAACCGCTTCACCTACAAACCGCTGCCCTATGACCCCGAGAAGGACTTCACCGGCGTCGGCATGCTGACCACCGTGCCGTTCGTGCTGGTGGCCAATCCCGATACGGGTTTCAAGTCGTTAGGCGATCTCGTCAACTATGCGAAGACTCATCCCGACAAGCTGAATTTCGCATCGGCGGGCCTTGGAAACTCCACCCAACTGGCCGTCGAACTGCTGCAGAAGAAACTTGGCATTTCCATGGTCCACGTGCCGTTCAAGGGTGAACCTGATGGCGTGATGGCGACCATCGGCGGGCAGACACAGGTGATGGCTCCGGTGGTTGGCACGGCGCTTGCGCACATCAAGGCGAAGAAGGTGATTCCTCTCGTCGTGCTGGCACCCAGGCGCTTGGCGGAATTGCCAGACGTGCCAGTTGCGAATGAGCTGGGCGTGAAAGACTTTGATTACATGGGCTGGAGCGGCATTGTCGCGAAGACGGGCACGCCAGCGACCATCGTCAACAAGCTGAATGAGGCAACCCGGGCGTTTCACAACAGCCCCGAAGTACAGGAAAAGCTCAAGGCCATGGTCGTGATTCCGATGGCCGGGCCCGCAAGTCAGGTGATGGAGGTGACCAAGCGCGATACGGCAGCATGGGGGCCCACTTTGGATTCGCTGAATCTGAGCAACAAGTGATCTGCCGGTTGCCTGGCTTCGGCGTTCGCGCGCTCTTCGGGAATCGCTGAGCTGGCACGGACCGGTTACGCAGGTAGCAACACTTGAACGGAGAGGCCGTATGAAAAAACAAGCAATGGTGTCCTGCGCTCAGCCCGAAGCGGCGGAGTCCGGAATTGAAATCCTGAAGGCGGGCGGCAATGCCGTGGACGCTGCCGTAGCGTGCGCAGTGGCGCAGACCGTGGTCGATCCGCTGATGTGCGGCATTGCGGGCTTTGGAACGGCGGCGGTGTATATGCCAGGCAAGTCCACGCACGAGTATTTTGATTTCCATTCGCCCGCGCCGCTGGCCGCGCGTGAAGACATGTGGGAGGCGCTACTCGAAGGCGAGACCAAGGACGGCTTTGGCTTCATTCTCAAGGGTGCGGTGAATGACATCGGCCCGCAGTCGATTGCGGTGCCTGCAACGCTCAAGGGCCTGTTCGAGATGCACGGCGCACACGGCAGACTGCCGTGGGGCGTGGTGCTCGAGCCCGCGATCCGCTGGGCGAGCGAAGGCTGCATCGTGCGGCCCGGGATGTATTCGTTCTGGATCGACAAACCGCTCGCCGGACGCACGAGCAATCTGGCGCGGCTGCAGTATTGCGAAGAAGCGCGCAGGCTGTATTGCGACGAGGATGGTTCGCCCAAGCGCATCGGCACCAGGCTCGTCAATCAGGATATGGCGAACGTGCTGTCGCAGGTCGCGAGCGAAGGCATTGCGCCGTTCTACGAAGGTGAGCTGGCGCGCGGGATGATCGATCATCTGCAGTCGCTTGGTGGTCTGTTGTCGATGGAAGATCTTCGGCAGTATTCCGTCAAGCGCGTGCAGCCGCTTTCCGGGCAGTATCGCGATCGCACGATCACGACGAACCAGCCGCCGGGCGGCGGAGCGATGCTGCTGGAGATGCTGAACATTCTCGAGCAGTTCGATCTCGGAGCCATGGAGCACGGCAGCGTCGAGTACCTCAAGCTCGTGAGCGAGGCAATGAAGAAGGCCACGTCGGACAAGGATCGCTACATCGGCGATCCGGAGTTTGTCGATGTGCCGCTGGACACGCTGCTGTCCAAGGAGCGAGCAGCCGGGATCGCCGCCGAGATTCGCGCAGGCAGGCGTTTCGAGGTCGTGCGCGTGAACCCGGGTGCGCCGGTGCCCAGGGACACGACGCACCTGAGCGTGGTCGACGGCGATGGCAACTGCGTGTCGCTCACGCATTCATTGGCGATGCCCTCGGGCATCATCACGCCGGGCATGGGTTTTTATTACAACGGCTGCATGGGTGTTTTCGATCCGCGCCCGGGGCGCGCGGGCAGCATCCAGCCGGGCAAGAGCCGCTTTTCATCCGCATGTCCGACCATTGTTTTCGACCGCCACGGCAAGCCGGAAATCGTGCTCGGCGCACCCGGCGGCACGCAGATCGCCATGGGCGTGCTGCATGTGCTGCTCAACATGATCGATCAAGGCATGGGCATGCAGGAGGCAGTCTCCGCACCGCGTTTTTCGTCAACCAGCAACTCGATCGACGTATGCAACCGCGTGCCACATTTCATCACGCGAGAATTGCAGTCCCAAGGCTACGAGGTTGGTCGTAATCCCTACAACTACACCATCGGCTGGGTGCATGGCGTGCAGATCACCGACAGCGGCTTGAAGGGCGGGGCCGACCCGGGACGCGATGGCGTGGCATACGGCGTGATGCTCGATTGATGTCGGTTTGAACTCAGGGCCGTCCACCCAACGCACGGGGATCGCGTTGGGTGGACAGCCCTAATGGAGCGGATCGCCCACGGGCTTGAAGAATGCGTCCAGCAGCGGCGCCAGCGTGGGAAATTCCTGGGCGAAGCGCACGGGTTCGACGAAATAGGCTTCACAGACCACGGCGAAGAACTCTTCGGGGGCGGTGGCTCCGTAGCCGTTGAGCCAGGGCCGCTCGCCGCCAAAGCGCTGGGCGATGACGACCTTCTCGCGAAAGTCTTCATAGGCGCGTGTCCACGTATCGCCCCAGAGCTTGCGGCCTTCGGCGGCGGTGACCGTGCCTGCGAATCCGAGGCGCAGCGGCGGGCGACCATTGACCGCGCCGTCCTTCATGTCGATCTTGTGGATGAACTCGTGGATCACCACGCTCGTGGCGTCTTCCGGGTCCTGTCCGGCGCTCGCGACTGCGGGCCAGGCGAGCATTACCGGGCCACGTTCCATGGCCTCGCCGAGCAACACCTGGCTGTACTGGTGGGTGACGCCTGCCGCGTCGGTGCTTCGCCGCGTTGCCACGGCTTCGGCGGGATGAACGACGATGCCCACGAAATCGTCGTACCAGGACAGTGCCCGGGCCGCATCGCCCCAGTGCAAAAGCGGCAGACAGGCCTGGGCGGCGATGGCGACGGCCATGGCGTCGGTGACCTCCATGCCGTGCGCGCCGGTGAATTCCTTTTGCTGAAGAAACAGCGCGCTGATCGCGCGCAACTTGGATTGCTCGGCCATGGACAATGCGGCGAGAAACGGATATTGCGCAGTGGTCTGCAACCACAGTTCCGCCGGAATTTGCGGAACGGGTGCGAGTCTGGAGCGCAGGCCGTTGCTGGCGCGGCGCAGGAATCGGGTGAGGGCGGTGGGCGACATTCGCCCTACATGGGGACGAGGCGCACGCGTTCCAAGCCCTTGTCCGAAAGTCTCAGCACTTCGGCGCGCGGTTTGTCGGCGGTGAGGTCCCAATCGGACAATACGACGCGCCGCGCCTGCGTGCCGTCGCCCGTCAGCACATGATCTGCTGGCCGGTGCGTGTGGCCGTGGATCAGCGTCTGGCTTCGCGCAGCGCCCAGCCATTGCAACGCGGCCTTGGTATCCACGTCGCCATAGAAGGCCTCGGGAGAATGCTTGCGCGCCTCGCTTTGGGCGCGGGCGCTGCGGCCTTGCGCGCGACGTGCGGCCAGTGGCAGCGTCAGCAACTGCGCCTGCCACTGTGGATCGCGCGCCATGGCGCGAAACTTCTGATACTCGACGTCGTCAAGGCACAGCGCATCGCCATGACTCAGCAGCCAGCGTTCACCCGCAAACACCAGTACCGCAGGGTCGGCGAGCAATTGCACGCCCGTGGATTTCTCGAAATGCGAGCCGACGAGAAAGTCGCGATTGCCGTGCATGAAAAACAGGGGCTGGCGCTGCGCTGCATCCGCGATCAGCGCGCAGCATTCAGCCTCGAAACTGCCCGCCTCGTCGAGGCTGTCATCACCGACCCAGACCTCGAAAAGATCGCCCAGCATGAAGATCGCATCGGCCCTGGAAGCCTGCAAATACCGCGCAAAAGCCGCAACGGTTTCGGGCTCTTCGCGCTGCAAATGCAGATCGGAGACGAACTCCACTGAACGCCACTCCCCCGGCGCAATGATTTCCTGAAACGAGGGAGCGGCCAAGGTCATAAAAAATAGAAAAGGCCATCTTGGCACCTCAAAAAGAAGCGCCAATCGAAGCCGCCAGGCTTCGTGAACCGAGCAAATTTAAAGAACGACAGCTTTTTCGATGACCAGGTCTTCCTTGGGCACGTCGTCATGAAAACCCTTGCGACCGGTCTGAACGCCCTTGAGCGCATCGATCACTTCCGTTCCCTTGACCACCTTGCCAAACACCGCGTAGCCCCAGCCCTGGGCGGTAGGCGCGGTGTGGTTCAGGAAGCCGTTGTCCACCACGTTCACGAAGAACTGCGCCGTGGCCGAGTGCGGATCGCTGGTGCGGGCCATGGCCAGTGTGTACTTGTCGTTCTTCAGGCCGTTGTTGGCTTCGTTTTCAATCGGCTTTTCGGTCGTTTTCTGCTGCATGCCAGGCGTGAATCCGCCGCCTTGCACCATGAAGTTCTTGATCACGCGGTGAAAGATCGTGCCGTCGTAGAAGCCGCTCTTCACGTAGTTCAGGAAATTCTCGGTGGACTTCGGTGCCTTCTCGGCATCCAGCTCGATGGTGATGGTGCCGTGACCGGCGATGGTCATTTCAACTTGAGGATTGCTCATGGTGGTGACTGCTTTCGAAATGGGACTCGATTGGAATGGACGAAGAACAAGAGCCGGAGCTTACTTCACCAGCGTGGCCGATTCGATCACCACGGGTGTCGTGGGCACATTCTGGTGGCCGCCCTTGTTGCCGGTGGCAACGGCCTTGATCTTGTCGACAACTTCGGTGCCGCTCACGACCTTGCCGAACACCGTGTAGCCAAAGCCATCGGGGTTGGGTGCATTGAGGTTGTCATTGTTCTTCACGTTGATAAAGAACTGCGAGGTGGCCGAATTCGGATTGCCGGTGCGAGCCATTGCAACCGTGTATCTGTCGTTCTTGAGGCCGTTATTGGCTTCGAGCGGGATCGGTGCCTTGGTGGCCTTTTGCTGCATGTCGGCTGTGAAGCCACCGCCCTGGATCATGAAGTCGTTCATCACGCGGTGAAACACCGTGCCGTCGTAGTGCTTGTCCTTCACGTAGGAGAGAAAGTTCTCAACGGTCTTGGGTGCCTTGGCCGGATCGAGCTGAACGACGATCTCACCCATCGACGTGGCGAATTTGACCTTGGGCGCTGCATCCTGCGCGAGGGCCGGCGCGCTGCCGATCAGGGCGGCTGCCGCGAAGGTTGCAATGTTCAGCAGGGATTTGCGACGGGAAAACATGGATTCAACTCCTTTTTTTCTTCAACGAAAACGATGTTGCAAAGTGAAAGGGATGGCGCGAACGGGCCGACGGGGGCGCAGTCCGCGACGCGATGAGCTGCTATTTTCGGCCGGTGGTCGCGGGCACTGCCGCGTTGGTGTTTGCGCTGCTGGCATCGCCGCCAAAAATCTCGCGCAGCAGCTTGAGCTTGGGCGCGACGGATGCGGTCATGCGGCCATCGAGGCGCTGGGCCTTGTCATACGACTCGGCTGCCAGGCGCGCGTAGATATCACCGAGATTTTCGTATGCGACGGCGTAATTCGGATTGCCGCGCACCGCCATTTCGAGCGCGCGGCGGGCCTTCTCGAGTTCGTTTTTCTTGGCGTGCAGCACGGCCAGATTGTTGTACGGCTCGGGCAGTTCGGGGTAGAGCTGCGTGAGTTGCGTGAAGGTTTCGATAGCCTCGTCGGTCCGGCCGAGATCACTCTGCGCCACGCCGCGCAGGAACAGCAGTTGCGGATCGCGTGGAGCGGCATCGATGCGCTTGTCCACGGCGACCAATGCCTGGTCGGGTTTTTTCTGCTTGAGCAGGGTGTTGATGCTGGAATAGTCCTCTGCATGCGCCCAGGACACGCCGAGGGCGCTGGCGAGAACAGCAAGACGCAGAAGGGATCGAACGGTGGGACGTGATGAATTCATGCGATGAGGAAAGACGGAAGAGACCCGCGAAGTTGCACAGCGGGCTTATACTGCGGCGAATTGTAGCTGAGGGGTGTGCCATGCCTGTGAGCTGTTGTCACTGCTTTGATCGCGGGTGTTTTCCAAGCGCCATGCCCTGCTGAAGCCTGCTGCCGGTGCAGGCCAGACTACTTTCAGACCTTCTTTTTTTATTCCCATGAGCTTGCGAATCTATAACACGCTGTCGCGTGCGTTGGAGGAGTTTTCCCCTTTGGTGCCCGGTCAGGTCCGCATGTATGTGTGCGGCATGACGGTTTACGACCTGTGCCATCTGGGCCATGCGCGCTCGATGGTGGCCTTCGACGTGGTGCAGCGCTGGCTGCGTGCGAGTGGCCTTGAGGTGACCTATGTGCGCAACATCACCGACATCGATGACAAGATCATCAAGCGCGCGCTCGAGAACGGCGAGTCGATCCGGCACCTGACCGATCGCATGATCGATGCCCTGCACGAAGATGCCGATGCACTTGGCATCGAACGCCCGACGCATGAGCCACGCGCCACCGAATACGTGCCGCAGATGCTGGGCATCATCGGACGGCTTGAGGAGAAGGGCCTTGCATATCGCTCGCCAAGCGGCGACGTGAACTACGCGGTGCGCAAATTCCCCGGCTACGGCAAGCTCTCCGGCAAATCGCTCGACGAGCTGCATGCTGGCGAGCGCGTGGCGGTGCTCGATGGCAAGGAAGATCCACTCGACTTCGCGCTGTGGAAGAGCGCCAAGCCCACCGAGCCCGACGACGCCAAGTGGGACGGCGCATACGGTCCGGGCCGCCCGGGATGGCACATCGAATGCTCGGCCATGAGCTGCGCGCTGCTCGGCGAGACCTTCGACATTCACGCAGGGGAGCCGACCTGCAGTTCCCGCATCACGAAAACGAGATTGCGCAGAGCGAAGGCGCGACGGGCAAGAAGCTGGCCTCAGTGTGGATGCACAACGGCTTCATCAACGTGGACAACGAGAAGATGTCCAAGTCGCTGGGCAATTTTTTCACCATTCGCGACGTACTCAAGGAATACGACGCGGAGACCGTGCGTTTCTTCGTCGTGCGCGCGCACTACCGCAGCCCGCTGAACTACAGCAACGTGCATCTGGACGACGCGCGCAACGCGCTCAAGCGCCTGTACACCGCACTGAGCCTGGTGCCCGCCGCCGCAGTCTCCATCGACTGGAGCGATCCGTATGCCGCTCGGTTCAAGGCGGCGATGGACGAGGACATTGGCACGCCCGAAGCGGTTGCGGTGCTGTTCGATCTGGCTGGCGAGGTCAATCGCAGCAAATCGCGCGAAGCGGCGGGTCTGCTCAAGACACTGGGTGGCTTTCTCGGCTTGTTGCAGGATGATCCTCAGCGCTTCTTGCAAGCAGGTGCTGATGCGAGCGGTCTCGACGGCGCCGCCATCGAGGCGCAGATCGCCGCGCGTGCCGCGGCCAAGGCGGCCAGGAATTGGGCCGAGGCCGACCGCATCCGCAAGGACTTGCTGGAGCAGGGCATCGTCCTCAAGGATTCTGCCGCTGGCACCACCTGGGAGGCTGCGCAGTGATCCGTTTATGCGATGAGTGCTTCGGCACTTGTGCGGCCATGCGTCTTTTGCCAAATCTGGCGTGGAATTGCTGATCGATGGCTACCCTCAAGAAAGTCGGCAACGACAGTCAGCCCGATCTCGCCCCGCCCGGTTACTGGCAGGAGGCGTGCAAGCATCTGATGAAGAAGGATCGCGTGATGCGCCGCCTGATTCCCGAGCTTGGCAATGTCTCGCTGACCTTGCGCGGTGACGCGTTCACGACGCTTGCGCGCAGCATCGTCGGCCAGCAGGTGGCGGTGGCGTCCGCACAGCGCGTCTGGGAAAAATTCGCTCTGTTGCCCGCCGAGATGACGCCCGCAAACGTGCTGCGCCTCAAAGTGGACGACATGCGCGCGGCGGGACTTTCTGCTCGCAAGGTCGAGTATCTGGTCGACCTTGCGCTGCACTTTGACAGCGGGCGGCTTCACGTGGGCGAGTGGGATGGCATGGACGATGACGCCATCGTTGCCGAGCTGGTCGCCATTCGCGGCATCAGTCGCTGGACGGCCGACATGTTCCTGCTGTTTCATTTGGGGCGTCCGAACGTGATGCCGCTCGATGACCCCACGCTTTTACAAGGTATCAGCAACCAGTATTTCTCTGGTGAGCCGGTCAGCCGCAGCGATGCGCGCGAGGTTGCAGAGGCCTGGAAGCCATGGTGCAGCGTCGCAAGTTGGTATATTTGGAGATCGCTTGCTCCGATGCCTGTTCAGTGCTGATCGCCGGGCTTTTTTCGATCATTGATTCAAACAGTTGCAAATTTCACGCAAACGCGTCCTAATCGCGTGCGCGCCGGGAAGTCGGGCAATTGGGGCCTACAAGCGCCCAAGGAGAATTACGTTGGCTAAAAAAACATTTCTGGATTTCGAGCAACCCATTGCGGAGCTGGAGTCCAAGATCGACGAGTTGCGCTACGTGCAGAACGAAAGCGCCGTGGACATCTCCGAGGAGATCGACCAGCTCAGCAAGAAGAGTCACCAGCTCACCAAAGACATCTACAGCGACCTGACGCCGTGGCAGATCACCAAGATCGCGCGCCACCCCGAGCGTCCCTACACCATGGACTACGTTCGCGAAATCTTCACTGATTTCATCGAGCTGCACGGAGATCGCCACTTCGCGGATGACCTGTCCATCGTGGGCGGGCTTGCCCGTTTCAACGGTCATCCCTGCATGGTGCTCGGCCAGCAGAAAGGCCGCGACACCAAGGAGCGCGCAGCGCGCAATTTCGGCATGAGCCGGCCCGAGGGTTATCGCAAGGCACTGCGCCTGATGAAGACCGCCGAGAAGTTCAAGCTGCCGGTGTTCACGTTCGTGGACACGCCCGGCGCGTATCCAGGCATCGACGCGGAAGAGCGCGGCCAGTCCGAAGCGATCGGGCGCAACATCTTTGAAATGGCACAGCTCGAAGTGCCGATCATCACCACCGTGATCGGTGAGGGCGGCTCGGGCGGCGCGCTGGCGATTGCCGTGGCCGATCAGGTCATCATGCTGCAGTACTCGGTGTACTCGGTGATCAGCCCGGAAGGCTGCGCGTCGATTCTCTGGAAGACCAGCGACAAGGCGCAGGACGCGGCCGATGCGATGGGCATCACGGCGCACCGCCTGAAGGCATTGGGGCTGATCGACAAGATCGTGAACGAGCCCGTGGGCGGCGCGCATCGCGACCATAAGCAGATGGCCTCGTTCCTCAAGCGCGCTCTGGGCGACGCCTATCGTCAGTTGGCCGACCTGAAAACCAAGGAACTGCTGGATCGCCGCTACGAACGTGTGCAAAGTTACGGCCGTTTCAACGACACCAAGGCAGAGAGCGCCTGATTGCGCGTTGTTGAATGCCCAGCACGGCGGCCCTTCGGGCCGTTGGTGTTTTGGCGTTCCACGTTCTACGGTCTAATCCGGGAATCGTATGACTCTCTCCATCGAATCTGCCATCAAGTCGTTCAATCCCACGCTGCCTCTGGCCGTGGCCTTGAGCGGCGGCGCGGACTCGACGGCCTTGCTGATCGCATGCGCGCGGCGCTGGCCTGGTCAGGTGCATGCGCTTCATGTCCACCACGGCTTGCAGGCGGCGGCGGACGGTTTCGAGGCCCACTGCCGGACGCTTTGTACGCGGTGGGGTATCCCTCTGCGGGTGAGCCATGTGAACGCGAGGCCTTCGGCAGGGCAGAGCCCGGAGGATGCCGCCCGGCAGGCACGCTATGGCGCGCTCGACGCGATGCTCGCGGACCAACCGCTGATCCGCAGCATGGCGCTGGCCCAGCATGCAGACGATCAGGTCGAGACCATCGTGCTCGCGCTTTCGCGCGGCGCGGGCGTCGCAGGCCTGGCGGCGATGCCCGGCCACTGGGAGCGTGCGGGCTTGCCGTGGCACCGGCCCTTGCTACAGGTCTCGAGCGAGGACATCCGGCGCTGGCTCCGCGCGCAGGGCGCGGCGTGGGTGGACGACCCCAGCAACGCCGATCAGCGCTACACGCGCAACCGCATCCGCAAACATATTCTTCCCGCGCTGGAGGCCACGTTCGCGCAGTTTCGCGATACCTTTGCGCGTAGCGCGGAAAACGCGGCGCAGGCTGCCGAATTGCTCGATGAACTGGCGCAGCAGGATCTGCAGAACACCGGCAATCCGCCATCGATCAAGGCGTTGCAGACCTTGAGCCGCGCGCGGCAGGCCAATGCTTTGCGCCACTGGCTGCGCACAACGCACGCCACCACGCCCAGCGCCGCGCAGCTTGGCGAACTGCTCGATCAGGTGGCGGCCTGCACCACACGCGGTCACCGAATCCGCCTCAAGGTGGGGCATGGATTCGTCGAGAGAAAAGACGGCTCGCTCGATTGGTACAATTGACGAGTTTTGGATTCAACTTTTTGCACGGAACGTCGGCGCGCCAAAACAATTTTCAGTCCATTTGCGCCGTGATTGAAAAAAGTTTCGTCACCCCGAAAATTCCATGGCACTGATCGTTCATAAATACGGCGGCACATCGATGGGCTCGACAGAGCGCATCAAGAACGTCGCCAAGCGCGTGGCCAAGTGGGCGCGGGCAGGCCACCAGATGGTGGTGGTGCCCAGCGCCATGAGTGGCGAGACCAACCGGTTGCTGGGCATGGCCAAAGAGCTGGCTCCCTCGCGCGTCTCCACGGCCTATCATCGTGAGCTGGACATGCTGGCCGCCACCGGCGAACAGGCATCGTCCGCGCTGCTCGCCATCGCACTACAGGGCGAGGGCATGGAGTCGGTCAGCTTCACGGGCTGGCAAGTGCCGGTACGCACCGACAGCTCCTACACCAAGGCCCGCATCGAATCCATCGACGACGAACGCGTGCGCGCCGAACTGAACGCAGGCAAGGTGGTGATCATCACCGGCTTCCAGGGCATTGACCCGGACGGCCACGTCACCACCCTCGGTCGTGGCGGCTCGGACACCTCCGCCGTCGCCATCGCCGCAGCCATGAAGGCCGCCGAATGCCTGATCTACACCGACGTCGATGGCGTCTATACCACCGACCCGCGCGTGGTGCCCGAAGCCAAGCGCCTCACGACGCTGAGCTTTGAAGAGATGCTGGAAATGGCGAGCCTTGGCAGCAAGGTGCTGCAAATCCGCTCGGTCGAATTCGCCGGCAAGTACAAGGTGCCGCTGCGTGTGCTCTCGAGCTTCACGCCCGTGGACATCGACGTCAATGAAGAGGCCGTTTCCGGCACGCTGATCACTTTTGAGGAAGACGAAAAAATGGAAAAAGCTGTCGTGTCCGGCATCGCTTTCACCCGCGACGAAGCCAAGATTTCCGTGCTCGGCGTGCCCGACACCCCCGGTATCGCCTACCAGATCCTGGGCGAAGTGGCCGACGCCAATATCGACGTTGATGTGATCATCCAGAACGTGAGCAAGGACGGCAAGACCGACTTCAGCTTCACCGTGAACCGCAACGACTACCAGCGCACCATCGACCTGCTCAAGGAAAAAGTGCTGCCCAAGCTCGGCGCGCAGGAAGTCACCGGCGACACCAAGATCGCCAAGGTCAGCATCGTCGGCATCGGCATGCGCAGCCACGTCGGCGTCGCAAGCAAGATGTTCAAGTCGTTGAGCGAAGAGGGTATCAACATCAAGATGATCTCCACCTCCGAAATCAAGACCTCGGTCGTCATCGACGAAAAGTACGTCGAACTCGCAGTGCGCGCACTGCACAAGGCTTTCGGGCTCGATCAGGCGTGATGTTGTGACGAACAAGGCCGGTCAGAATTTTTGGCCAGAGTTCAAAACTGCTGTGTGACTAGGCTACAATATTGGAATTGGAAACGTGACCGAGTGGCCGAAGGTGCTCCCCTGCTAAGGGAGTATGGGGTGTAGAGCCTCATCGAGGGTTCGAATCCCTCCGTTTCCGCCAAGTATCAAGCCCCTGGGTGTTCTGCGCTCAGGGGCTTTTGGTTTTCTACCATCCTATCTACCAAAAGATTTTGGATTGAAACACCCTGAATCGGAGTCTGCTGGACTTCGCGTCGGCAGTGCTTTCGCATCACGCACCGGAACACGTGCTTGATGCCTTGGCGAGCAGAAGGGGGAGCACAATGCGGAAATACTTGACCCTCGATCCTAGAGCGTGACAGGGACTACATTTCGAAAAGGCTCTGTCGCCAGAGCACGGGCCTCGCATCGTTGTATGAGTGGCCGCCCGAAGCCATTGCCATTGCCGTGATTTTTGGGCAACGCTTTGTTTAAATGGGGTTCACTGGTAGTAAAATTTGATCGTATCGGCCTAGTTGCAACTAGAGGGAAACGAACACCATGAACGTAGGGCAAGCCATTCGACTTTGCCGAACGCAACGGGGGGTCTCTCAAAGTGCCATAGCGAACAGCGCCAAATGCTCCGTATCCTACCTGTCGATGCTTGAGAATAATAAGCGCGACCCGACACTTTCGACGATCACCAAGATTGCCGAAGCATTGCATGTGCCTGTCGGCCTGCTGTTTGTTCTGGCTGCTGATAAGGATGAGCTGGGGGCAATTAACGAGCGCCTCACCGATCAGTTGATGCAGTCTGACCTTGCCCCCAAAACCCGTATCCCTTGCAGAGTGTTTCAATGCAAGCAAGGAGATCGAAAATGAGTAAGACAGTGCGGGCGCGCTACACGCTAGAGTTCAAGCAGGAGGCGGTGCGCCTGGTGAAGGGTGGACAGAGTATCGCGGCGGCGGCGCGGACGCTGGGGTTGGTGGAGCAGACGTTGTTCAACTGGGTCAAGGCGGATCGGCTGGACACGCTGACAGGAGCGGGCGGCAACATTGTGAGTGCCGAGCAGATGGAGATCAGCCGGCTGCGCGCGGAGCTGGCGCGTGTGAAGATGGAGCGCGACATCCTGGGAAAAGCGACGGCGTACTTCGCGAAGGCGCAGAGCTGAAGTACGCCTTCATTCATCGCAACCGCAGGATGTGGCCGATCTCGGTGCAGTGCCGGGTTCTGCAGGCCAGTATCGCCGGATACCACGAGCACTTCGCTCGCTGTGTCCACGGTGCCCAGAGGCTGCATCTCAGCGATGATGCCGTGCTGGTGCACATCAAGGCAATCCACGCCGAGACTCACGGCAGCTATGGCTGGCCACGCACCTGCAAAGCGCTGCAGGCCAGAGGCATTCGCGTGGGCAAGGAGCGGGTGCGCAGGCTCATGCAGTTGCATGGCATCCGGGCCAAGGGCAAGCGCCGCTTCAAGGTCACCACGAACAGCAACCACGGTTTGCCGGTTGCGCCCAACGTGCTGGATCGGCAGTTCGACGTGGGCGAGCCCAACAGGGTCTGGGTGAGCGATATCACCTACATCTCGACTGACGAAGGTTGGCTGTTTTTGGCCGTGGTGATCGACCTGTTCAGCCGCCAGGTGGTGGGCTGGTCGCTGCGCGAGGATATGACGCGGAACATCGTGATCGATGCGCTGCGCATGGCCTGGTTCAAGCGCCATCCGGACAAGAATGCCGGGCTGATCTTCCACAGCGACAGGGGCAGCCAATACGCGAGCGAGGACTTCCGCCAGGTGCTGACGGAGTACGGCATCACGGCCTCCATGAGCCGGCGCGCAAACTGCTGGGACAACGCTTGCAGCGAGACGCTGTTCGGCTCGCTGAAGGTGGAGCGGCTGCACGGCCAACGCTTTGTGACACGGCGCCAGGCAAAGGACGAGGTCATCGACTGGATGCTCTGGTACAACCACAGCAGGCTACACTCGACGCTGGCGCACGTCAGCCCGATGCAGTTCGAAAAAGACTGGCATGCAGCACAGGCCAGACAAGCCCATTCGTAGCTCGGCTATGGGGTACGGAATTCAGGGGCAAGGTCAGAAGTGATCGAATATGGGGAGACGTCATGAGGTATATGGGGAAACGCTAGGTTCGATCGCTCAAAAAAAGTCACTCGTGGACAATTGCCAATATGAAAATCGCGGCAGCCGCCTTCACGCAGCAGTGCACCTTTGCGATCCCTTACCTCTGTCGTAGTCACGGCAACGGCATGTGGTAGCGCCAACCAACAGGTTGCCTGGTCATGCTGGCGACTCGCTGAGACTTCTCGCTGCCGACATACGCTCGATGTATCTGCGCAGAAGCCCTACCCGTTGAGGTCGGTAACTCGCCCCGTGGGCGTGGCTGTCGTAATGCGGTCCGGGCGGAACATACGGAAATCCTCGCGCAAACAGCACCAGGACAGCACCATGAGCTTTTGCTCCAGATAGACGATGGCCAGAGGCCAGATAGTGCGCTCGCTGAGTTGGCCGTCCTTGTCGCAATACATGATAACCAGCGCCTCCTCGCGCCAGCAGGCCTCTCGAATGGCGGGTAGACAAGGCATCTCGGGATACCTCAGAGTCGGCCTGTATACCTGCGAGACGGCATGCAGCACCTGCTGCTGGTGCGCCTGCGGCAGCGTCGCAGCCACCTTGGCCAGCACCGAGGCGGCTGCCTCTGCCAGAGCCGGATCGCCGCTGTGACGCACCTCAGCCAAGCCGAGTACCAACGCCTCAATCTCGATGCGGTTGAACATCTGCGGCGGCAGCGTCCCATCCTCTATCAGGCAATAGCCGAGCCCGCGCTCACCGCCGATCTCGGCCCCCGCCTCGCGCAGGCTATCGATGTCGCGGTAGATGGAGCGTACCGACACGCCCGTCTCCGCGGCCAATTGTGCGGCTGTGACAGGTGAAGGCAGTACGCGCAGCGCGTGCAGGAGGCGAAACAATCGATCGGGGCGAGCCATCAGCAACTGACAGAAAATGACAGGAGTATCGGATAGATTATCCCTTTACCCATTCAAGGAGTTCTCCGTGCTGACACTGTTCCATAGCCCCGAAGCCGTTCCACCCGTGTGCTCGCATTGCTCAAGGAGCTGGGCGCGCTGGAGGAAGTCAACATCGAGATCGTCACCATCCAGCGGCTGGACGGCTCCGGCGCGCCCGATCCGCGCAACCCCCATCCGGATGGCAAGGTACCGTTGCTGATGGATGGCGATGTGCAGGTCTGGGAGTCGGCGGCAATCATCCAATACCTCGCCGACCGATTTCCAGCTACGGGCCTGAATATCCCTCCAGATCATCCACAGCGTGGCGCTTACCTGAGTTGGTTCGCCTGGTACTCGGGTGTGCTGGAGCCGCTCCTGGTGCTGGAATTCGCCGGCCTGCAACATCCCGTGCTAATGAATACCTTCCGTACCAAGGCGGAGGCCCTGACACGGCTGCGCAAGGCTCTGGAAGGCCAAGACTTCTTGTTTGGCAAACACTTCACGGCCGCTGACTTGCTGCTGCATTCGCCCTATGCCTGGATGGGCAAACCCGGCGACCCGGTGATTGATGCCTGGATCGATCGTTGCATGACAAGGCCTGGTGCCACCTTTGCGATGGAATTCGACGCCCAAGTACAGGTGTGAAACTCTACTGCAACAAAGGCACAAGGTGCAATGCCGTCCGGTGGCTTGCCGCCACCTACAGCGTGCACTGCTCGCGATACCAACTGTACTTGGGGAGACGACCATCAAATGCCATGCAATTGGAAACGCTTTACCCACGATTTTCACGAGCGGTGAAGCGGTGCTATCAAGCGTCGCTGGAGGCTGTACAAGGGTGTTTCATAAAACCTCGCGGAGAATCATGCATATGAATATCCATTTGAGGCACCGCAATACCAATACCAGCTGCTGAAAGACGCTCATTGATCTCGCGATTGAGGTCGTTACGCACTTGCAGCCGATTATCAACGTTTCCAACATAGGCTCGAAGCTCAAATCGTTGACCTGAGCCTTCTAGAGCCATGAACCAACAGCTTGGTTTGGGATCGTCGAGAACATCCGGGTGCGTATGCGCTATATCGAGTAGCATGTTTTGCACTTGTGCAGGATCATTTCCGTGTGCAATTCCTATATCAATGACTAGACGAGTGACATCATTGCTTAGTGTCCAGTTTGTAACCTGGCCAGTTATGAATGTTTTATTTGGAATAACAATTTCTTTATTGTCAAAATCAAGGACTGTAGTAGCGCGTGTATGAATTCTCATGACAGTTCCATTAATTTTTTCAATAGAAATGACATCGCCCACTCGAAAGGGCCTTTCCACCAAAAGAATTAATCCTGAAACGAAATTTGCGAAAATTTCCTGAAGTCCAAAACCCAAGCCTACAGTTAGTGCTGCGGCTAACCATTGTAGATGACCCCAGCGCAATCCAAATAGCGAAAATGCAATCACTGTTCCAATAATAGTAGTGGCGTAGCGAACCAAAGTGGTTGTGGTATAGCGTGTTGATCTGCTGATTCTGGCGGATGCGGATAATATTATTTCAAGCAGACCTGGCAGGTTGCGCGCGAGACTGATGGTTAAGAGTAATGTTAATATGCCCAATATTGCATCCATTAGTGTCACAGGGGATGATTGAGGTAGGCCATCAACTCCTATATTGGTGGTGTACCAAAGTCCAATGCTTTCGGAGCGCATAAGCGCAGGTAATATAGGGAGTGCAGCATAGAGCAAGCTCAGAGTGATTAATGCTTTTTCCAATAGCCCGAGTAGTCGACGCGTTTGTTGACTCACAGTTACCAATGCGAGTTGATCTGCTTCATAATTAATTGCTGAAATGCTGCCGTTATCTGTGATTTCTTTGGTGTGTGTAGATGCAGTTCGCAGGCGATCTAATGCTAATCGGCGCTCGCCTATAAGCAGCCAGCGTTGCAGTAGTCCAATTGCAACTTCTGAAGCTGTTAAAAAAACGAAACTAGTCAGAAGTGCCTGTATTAACTCCATGGCAGTATAGACATACCCCAGTATTACACCAATAGTTAGACCTATGAGCATAAAGATGAGCATTACACTTGCAATCAAGTCCCAGCGAAATTGATATCGATTTTTTGCTGCTTCTCGCCGTATGTAGCTGCAGACTACTAAAACTAAACCGATAGATAGAACAAGCGTTGATAGTCGGCCCCAGGTACTAATTGCGTTATCATCAGGGCTATAGTAGGCAATCCCTCCAAGTAACACAGCCGGAACAATAAGCCATGCACATTGGCGCATCACTTGGCGTAACGTTTTCACATCTTCTGTTGGCCATTGAAAATGAGCAAGTGCTAAACCGTTGGAGCGAAATATTGCGTTGATGAGTGTTGCTACAAAAATAAATGCACTCAGTTGCTTTAGGGCGCTACCAAGTGGACCCAATGAGTTATCCAGTGCTGGAGATGCCTGCATTATCTCTCCGAACGTTATTGCTGCAACGCTCCAAGGTAGTGTATAAAGTAAACTCCAGCCTAAGGCCGCCATACTCAGGCCAAATCTATCTTTTGAAAAATCCATCACTTGCTGTGCGATTTTTGACATTTGTCGTAGCGCATATTTACGCAAGACCAATAGTAAGGCTACCACTGCCGAAGAAATGATGTATGGCCAAGGGGTCCTTAATAGGTCAATAAGGAGTGCTCGTGCCGTTCTTAAAGGGGATGCGCTTAAAACATTTTCCAAGTTGTGTTTGGAGCCTTGCGCGGAGTTCCATTCACGCAACCAAATGCTATCCATTGGGCGGTGGCTAGGAAGCCACAAGAGTTCTTTGTCTAAGACTTGACGCAAATCGCTACTCTGACGAAGAATTACCTGTAGAGTTTCGCCTGATTGCTCTAGTACACCGACGCGGCGGAGAAGAAATGATTGTAGTTGACTCGTTAAATTAGCTTGCTGGCTTCGTAGCGAATCACGCTGTAATGCCTGTTCAGGGGATAGATTGTTATTTTCCTCTTTTGTTTTTATGTCGTTGGGTGTTGTGCTATCTGGTGTGGTTCTCGCTTTTCCAGCATTGAAAATTGCGAGGCGGAGGTCTGCAATTTTTGGCAGTGTAGCCTTGTATCTCGACTGTATAGCGTTATTTGATGATAAACCCATCCTTTGGCTCCATAGCCATTGTCCTACGGAAGCATTGTTCCCTCCTAAACGTAGCCGGGTTCGTGTTTCATTGACGATTGTGACCAACTGATCGCGGAGGTATTCGTCATTGCTTAACTCGTCACGTTCTCGATTCAATTGAACGGAATTTTTTAAAATTTCACCCGCGAGATCAGAATTTTGTTTTGCTAGCTCTTTTATGACTAATTGGTCTTGTGGGATTTGACTTGCAAATCGATGCAGTTCCTGAGACTGCAACTCTAATAGCCTATTGTTATATTCTGCGATGTTCTGATTTAACCATTCCACATGAGAGAGGCGTTCTGTAAGCTCAGTACGCTGCGCGTTCAGTTGGGCTGAAAGCAAGCGCTGGCGAATTTCTAACGTGGATTGCTCTTCTTGGCGGAGGGTTAATTCCAGCGAGGCTCGACGATGTTCCGCACTTCGTCGTACTTGACGAGCTTGTGTAAGCTCAGCCGTTTCCCCAGGCTCTGCGGTTACTGGCTCAGAACTGTCCCGTACAAGTTGCTGGAGCTGAGATATATCAACACGTCTTGATGTGGGTTGCGAAACCACATTGGCTTGAGCTGTGGCGGTTTGTTCGATACCGGCTTTAAGCGTAGCAATCGCTTTGCGTTCCTCACCAAGTACGCGCTCAAGCATTTCAATGTCAGCGTCTGCAGGGATGCGTTGTTTCCAGCTTTCAAATGATTGCTTGATCTGCTCTTTGCTCGGAGGGAGGGGGGACGGTGGTACCTGCGTGTTTGCGCGAAGACGGTCCAACTCTTGAGCAAGAGTATCTGCCTCAGCGTTTAACGCTTTGGCCGCATCGAGCTGCGATTGAATTGCGCCACTGCGTCCCTCGTTGGTGTTGGAATTGCCTTTGGTTAAACCAACACCAAGCACATTGAAAGTATTGGCGTGCAATGGTGCAACTGATGCAAGGCTGAGGAGGGACATGTAGAAGAGCCGTGCCATCCACGCCTTGATGGGCTGTTGTCTTTTTACTTTTTGCACTGTTAGTTCCATTAGTGTTAGTAAGAATGAAGAGCGGAGTCAACCCAGTTGATGCGGAGATCTCCCCTCGAATGTTTGTATCGCGATCTTGCCAAGTCGACATGCCGCCGTGAAGGGCCTGGGCTCGACATGTGAAAGAGCGGTGAACAAAGTGGCATACCGAGAAGACATTGGCGAGGGAGCCTGTCGGCGGCGCCAGACTGATTCGCCACATCAATGTGGCTGCGAAGTTTGTGAATCGTGCCCTTGCAGAACGCAGCCTCTGGCCGAGGGGCATCCAAAGTGCAGGGCGCTGTGCTACTTCGCTTGTGTGGGGGGGCTCACACATCTTCAGTCATCTATCCAGTCCGCAAATCGAGGCAGCTCGTGCTCTGACTCCTGTTGATTTTGTTGTGCAGGGCTGTCGCAACCGAGGGTCGCCGTTAAGGATGGGGTGCCTCCGCTGTGTGTAGACGCCTGACCTCTTTCTTCTCGCACTGCAACGCCTCAGTGATTGGAGACGGCGGCGATCACTTTCGGCAAGACGCAAGGTGTGTTGACTGGGTACGTCCATAGGCATCTTGTAGCGCTCCCTTGAGATCTGGTGTTGGGTTGATCGTTCGTTATGTTTAGTATATACTGAACAAATCGAATGTAAAAACTGGAGCATCACATGAGTCCAAACAATGTCACAGGTCAGTTGGCGCGAGAGTTGTTCATTGAGCGCAACGCCATGCAGGCGGAAAACAGCGGCCTGTCTCGTATAGCAGGGCGCCTGATAGCCGTGCTACTGCTTGACGGTGGCCCTATCAGTTTTTCCGACCTGGCGGAGCGCGTTCAAGCCAGTCGCGGAAGCGTGAGCACCAATACTCGTCTGCTCGAGCGATTGGGAGTTATCGAACGGGTCGCTGTGCGCGGCGAGCGGCAGGATTTTTTCCAGTTGCAAGCCAATCCATTTGCCATGTCGCTTGAGCAGAGTATCCAAGAGTGCCTGCGTTTTTCCGGCTATGTGGAGGAGTTGCTGGCAACTTGTGATTTAACCGACGATGCGGTCGAGCGTTTGCTTGAAGCTCAACACTTTCATCGCGTAACTGCGGAGGCTATGCAGGCCATGCTCGTCAAGCTTGATAGTGAAGGATGGAGGGGCGGGGTCGAATCGCAAGGTTCAGGATCACCAGCTAAGGCAGTGAAGCAGCGGGCGTCAACATCCAGCCATCAGGCAGCGAAGTTGTCGAAAGCAGAACTTGAACTGAAGACCAGGAAGAGGTCGGTATGAAGACTTGGTCTCGCTGGATGATGCCTCTGTCGGCGATAGCGTTGGCGGGATGCGCTGCTGTTACGGATGCACCGCCTCCATCTGCAGTGATGGCGCCGCACTATTCATCATCAAAGACTGTGCCAGTGGGTACTGAGGCGAGTGCATCGTTAGATAGCTGGTGGATGCTATTTGATGTTCCCGAACTGAACCGCTTGGTGGAGCAGGCGCTTCGAGACAGCACAGAGGCGCGAATGGCGGTGGCGCGCATGCGTGAGGCGCGCGCGATACGCGAGGCGGCACTGACGCAGTACCGCCCCAGGGTGGTATGGACGCAAGAGTCGAGCGCCGTGGTACCCGCAGGCTGGAAGGCTCCAAGGGCGACGGCGCGGCGATGGATCTTGGCACGCAGGACAGTGCAGCACTCGGGCTAAGGGTATCTTGGGAGTTAGATGTTTTTGGCCGCGGTGCGGCTCATACGCGGCAGGCCGAGGGTGAATATGACGCGGCACTGTATGCCGCCCATGCCGCACGGGCCGCACTGGTAGCCGAGGTTGCGAGAACCTGGTTTGGGGTGCAGCGTCTGTCTGCTGCGCTAGAGGATGCCCGGGCCACGGTCACCATTCAGCGGAACCTGCAGCATTTGCTCGCCCGCAAGATGGACAGAGGTCTTGCTCCAGTCTCAGAACTGGCACGCGTTGAGGCGAGTTTGTGGGCTGCCCAAGCCGATGAGGTAGTGCTGCAGGCGAAGTGGGACGCTAGCCGGCGTGCCCTCCTAGTGCTTGTGGGGCTCGGAGATGCTTCGCTTGACACATTGCCTTCGGCTGCTCTCCTGTCAAAGCCACCAGGGTTACCGCATGCACTGCCTTCCGAGCTACTGACGCGTCGCCCCGATGTGCTGATGGCGAGGGCGCAGATGAATGCCGCCGCGGGAGGGCTGGAGCTGTCGCGCCTGGCGCTGTGGCCCAGCATCACGCTCACGCCCAGTGTCGGTTTGAATTGGCAAGGCAATGGAAATTCGCTGCGCACAGGTTATTGGTCCCTGGCGGGCAATGTGCTCTTGCCCGTGCTCGACCGGCCTCGTCTGTTGGCGCAGGCGAAAGCGCAAGGTGCGCGTGCGGAGCAGGCGGTGATTGCCTATGAGCAGACGGTCCAGCGGGCGTTTTCGGAGACGGATCAAGCATTACTGCAGATGGCGTCTGACCAGCAGCGGCTAGACATGCTACAGCGCGCGCAAGACCGGGCGGAGTCCGCGTTCCAAGCTGCGGACAAGGGGTATCGCGCTGGTGTCTTTGATCTGATCGTAGTGCTGGATGCCGAACGAACCTATCGTCAGGCGCGCGTTGCGTTGACTGACGCACGAGGTACAGCGCTGAACCACGCGGTGCAGGTGTTCCAGGCATTGGGCGGTGGTTGGCAGGCTGATGCCAGTTGGGTGCCGCAGAGCTGAGCAACGTGACTCGATGGATCGTTGTCGTGATCGCTGCTATCGCTGTATTGGTGGCGACATATTCGTACAGCGGATTCGGCGTGGGCATCCGAATGCCTCCCGAATCGTTCATGCGCTGGGTGGTGGTTCACAACTTAGCCTCCAGACAAGTAGGAAAGAGGATCAACATGAGATATGAATTGGGCGTGCTGGCAGCTGCCATGGCGCTGATGGGGTGTTCACAGGGCGAGGGCAGTGTGGTCCAGAAGCCGCCTGTGGAGTCGGTTCGTGCCGTGAGTGCAGCGGAGGTGGAAATGCGTCCGATGGATGCAAGCCAAGAAGTTTCCGGATTGCTGGTGCCGCGTGAGGAAGTGGTAGTCGGTCCAGAGCTTTCCGGTTATCGAGTTGCGTCGCTTCTGGTCGATGAAGGGGATGCCGTGCGCGCGGGTCAGCCGCTGGCCCGTCTGGATGACGGCTTGCTGCAGGCGCGGATCAAGCAAGCCGAAGCCGCGCTTGCCCAGGCGAGAGCTCAGGCAAAGCAGGCGCAGGCGGAAGCGGCGCGCGTGGCGGGCCTTGACGGGCAAGGAGTGCTGTCGGACGAGCAGATCCAGCAGCGACGTACGGCTTCTGCCAGCGGACAGTCTAATGCAGACGTGGCAGCGGCCCAGCTTGCTGGATTGCGTGTCGAGGCCGAACGCATGACTTTGCGCGCGCCAGTTGCAGGGGTGGTGCTGCAGCGCACGGTGCGGCGTGGCGACGTGGCCTCATCGGGGGCTGAGCCGATGTTCCGCCTGGCCCGTGAAGGGCTGGTGGAGCTGGCCGCAGAAGTGCCCGAGCACCAGCTGGGGCGCATCCGGCAAGGCGAGGCGGTGTCTGTCGTGTTGGCGTCGGGAGCTCATGTGCAAGGGCAAGTGCGACTACTGTCGCGTCGTGTGGATGAGAAAACCAAGTTGGTACAGGTGCGCGTGACCTTGCCCGTCCGCCAGGACCTGCGCCCCGGAGGCTTTGCGCGTGCGAGCTTTCAGCCAGAGGCACGGCCCGTGGCGGCTGTTCCAGAGAAGGCGGTGCACTTCGAGGCCGGGGGCCACTGTTGGCTACCGTCGATGCAGAGGGACGCATTCGCAAGCTTCCGGTGACGTTGGGCGCCCGCGCCGATGGATGGGTTGAGCTGCGCAGCGGTCCTCCCGTGGGAACGCGCATCGCTCTTGGTGGTGGCGCATTCGCGATGGAGGGTGACCGCGTGTTGGTAAAAGTAACGCAACCTCTGACACAGCAACCTTCGCCTAGAGGGCAGACGTTGACGTTGCAAAACGGAGAGACGAGCGGTCGCCCAACTGCAGACGATAGAAAGGCAGGACGATCATGAAAATGCGGATCTCGGCCTGGTCTATCCAGAACCCTATTCCCGTCGTACTGCTGTTCATCGCGATCCTTGTGTCCGGCTTGTTGGCCTACCGGGCCATGCCCATCAAGCTGTTCCCTGACGTATCGTTTCCGGCCGTCCAGGTGTCTGTGGCCTTGCCCAGCGCCGCAGCTACTGAGGTGGAGACCCAAGTAACACGGGTGGTGGAGGATGGTCTCTCGAATGTCGCCGGTGTCAAACATGTCATCTCCACTGTCACTCAGGGCATGTCCTCCACGGTGGTTGAATTCGAGATCGGCCAGAATCCGCAGCGGGCGATTGACGAAGTGCGCTCGGCGGTTGACCGCGTACGGGCCAACCTTCCCTCCAGCGTGGAGCCGCCGATCGTCGAGCGAGTCGACTTTGATGCCATGCCTCTGCTGACCTATGCGGTCGCAGCGGACAAAATGGACGATGTGGAGCTCAACTGGTTCATCGAGGATACGGTCGCCCGTCAGCTTGTGTCGCTCAAGGGCGTTGGACAGGTCACCCGTGTCGGAGGTGTAGGGCGGGACGTGACGGTCACGCTCGACCCCGCACGTATGCAGGCGCTGGGCCTGACAGCAGTGACTATCAACGATGCTTTGCGTGCGCACAACTTGGACGCATCTGGTGGGCGCGCCGAGATAGGCTCTCAGGAGCAGCAGGTTCGCGTGCTCGCCGCACCTGCGACGGTGCAATCTCTTGGAGACTTGGTAATTGCTACGCGCGACGGTCGCCATTTGCGTTTGAGCGATGTCGCCACGGTGGCGAGCGGCGCGAGCGATCGACGCGGCTTTGCCGTTCTGAATGGCGAGCCCGTGGTGGGTTTTCAGGTCATGAAGACCAAGGCCGCATCGGATGTCAGTGTGGAAGAGGCGGTAGGCGCTGCAGTCGCCAAACTCTCACAAGAGCATCCGCACGTCTCGTTCAAGTTGGTCACATCGGGCGCAAAGAACACTCGAGAGAGCTTCGACGCCACGGTCCATACGCTGCTCGAAGGGATGCTGCTTGCCGCTGTCGTGGTTTTTATGTTCCTGCGTGACTGGCGTGCGACGGTAATCGCCGCTGTCGCGATGCCCATTTCATTGATTCCGACTTTTGCGGTCATCCATGCACTCGGCTACACCCTCAATATGCTGTCGTTGCTGGCGTTGACGCTAGTGATCGGAGTGCTGGTCGACGATGCCATTGTCGAGGTGGAGAACATCCAAAAGCGCGTGCAGGCGGGGGCGTCTCCCTGGCGCGCTGCGATGGAGGGAGCCGATGCGATCGGGCTGGCCGTGGTCGCAACGACATTGTCGATTGCGGTCGTGTTCCTGCCAGTAGCGTTCATGGGCGGCAATGCGGGTCCATACTTCCGTGAGTTCGGCGTGACAGTGGCCGTATCTGTGCTGTTCTCGCTGCTGGTAGCCCGCATGCTGTCACCGCTGATGTGTGCATACCTTCTCAAGCCGTCCACCCGGCCGGAAGTACACAAACCCTTCACTGGTTGGTACCGCACTGTGTTGGAGTGGGCTCTTGCGCACCGCTGGTGGTCCATGAGCGCGGGTGTGGCCATCTTTGTGGGCTCCTTGGTGCTGGCGAGCTGGTTGCCTACGGGGTTCTCTCCGACTGGCAACAGCGGTACGGTGCAGATCAGCGTCCAGGGAGCGCCAGGCGCCACCACGCAGGACATGCGGACATCCATGGTCGAGCTGACGCGCCAATTGCGTGCCGAGGCAGATGTGAAAGATGTTTTTGTCAACGTGGGTAGCAGTTTGCGCGATGGCGATCCGCGCAAGGGAACGGCCATCGTGCAGTTGCATGAAAAGCGCTCCATGAACACCCGTGCGTTCCAGGACCACATCAGACCAGTTTTGATGTCCGTGCCTGACGTGCGCCTGAGCTACACGGCAAGCGAAGGTGGTGGGACGCAGAATATCCAGGTCATTCTGGGTGGGCATAACGGTGCCGTACTGGCAAAGACAGCGGGTGAGGTTGAGCGGCAAATGCGCGCGCTCCCCATGTTGAAGAACGTACACCAAGTCGCGCCGCTGCCGGGGCCAGAGCTGGTGATTCGCCTCAAACCGGATGAAGCTGCGCGCCTGGGCGTGACGCCCGACGTTGTTGCCCAAATAGCGCGCATGACCAGCGTGGGCGACCTCGATGCCACCGCCTCCAAGTTCAACACCGGCCGTCAGCGGCTCGCTGTGCGCGTACGCCTGCCGCAGACGGCGCTCCAGGACGTGGGCAGCATCGGTGCGCTACGCGTTCCGACGGCTGATGGTGGCAACGTGCCGCTCTCCGCTGTGGCTGATCTCAGTTTCCAGGTGGGCGATTCGCATATCGACCGTTTTGACCGTGAGCGTCGCATCACGCTGGAAGCCGAGATCGCGGGTGCGTCATTCGGCGAGGCCGATGCCGCCATCAAGGAGCTGCCGATCCTCAAGAAGCTGCCGGAAGGTGTGACACGCCCGTTGTATGGCGATGCGGAGAGCATGAATGAATTGTTTGCCAGCTTTGGTGTGGCGATTTTGGTTGGAGTAGGGCTCATTCTCGGCGTGCTCATTCTGCTGTTCAGGAGCTTTGTGAAGCCGGTGATCATTCTGGCTGCACTGCCTCTGTCGCTTGCCGGAGCCTTCCTGGCCTTGCTGCTCGTGGGGGCGAACTCAACCTACCGGTGTTGATTGGCCTGCTGATGCTGATGGGGCTTGCGGCCAAGAACTCCATCCTGCTCGTGGAGCATGCGGTGGAGTCCGAACGCAACGGAAGCACGCAGACGCAGGCACTGCTGGACGCGGCGCACGAACGTGCGAGGCCCATCATCATGACCACGATCGCCATGGCCATGGGCATGTTGCCCACGGCGCTCGGCCTGGGCAACGGATCGGAATTCCGCCAGCCACTAGCAATCGCGGTAATCGGCGGTTTGGTTTCCTCCACAGCGCTGTCCCTGGTGCTCGTGCCCGTGGTGTATGCGGTGATGGATGACTTCGAGAACTGGCTGCGGCCCAAACTTGCACGGTTGGTGACGATGCCTCCTCCCGAGGACACCCGCAAGCCAATGTACTAACGACTGAAGCTGGAAAAGAACGGACCTGCTCCATTCCTCGTTGAGGCTTAGACGAGCAGGGGCCGTTGCACAGCAATCGCAAATCTGAGCTTTGACACGTCGGGCAAGTCATGTCTATAATGCGACTAATTAGTCTCTTAATTAAGCGAAAGGATGGGTTGGTGATGTCTATATGTCAAGTCCCGATTGATTCTAAACCTGCTCCTTGAATCGCTCAGGCTTCTTGGAATACCAATCTTTCATCATTGCCTGAACGGGAGCCGCATGATCGATCTCCAGGAAAAACTCGTCCAAGGAATGAGTGCGAGCAGAACTTGCCAACACATGGGCGTGAGCCGTCAGGCGCATTACCAGGGCTGCCAGTGCCACGCTGCGCGCATGAAACAGACCCAGGCGGTGCGGGTATAGCGATGGGACGGGACGCGTTGTTTGATGTGCTGCGCAACGCCAGAATGCTTGTTGCGCCAAAGCCGGCCTAGCATCAGACAACGACAGTCATCCAACTTCCATTCATGGCCTCTCCGTCTCCTTCTTTCCGGCATACCACGCAAACCGTTCAAACCCCGGCCCATGCATGGGCTGCCGTGTTTCCCAGGGCCAGCCACCAAACTGTGTGCGTTGAAAATCGCGTTTGGCCTGGTGCAATTCTTCAAGGGTGTTCGTCACGTACACCGTGGAGCGAATGACTGGCTCTTGCAGCGGCACGCCCTGCATCAGCATCAAACGCACGGTGTGTGCACTGCGATTGGCAAGTGGCAAAGTGGTCTGGGCGACCACCCGCACGCGCCGGTTGTTCCCCACATCCTGGCCGTCCACCAGCAGGCCGCTGCCTTCATAGACAAACAAGGTGCGCAGGCTGCCGGGCAATTGCGCGGCCGGCAAGGTCAGGATGGCACCAGGCTCCAAGGTAATCATCCAGATCGCAATATCAGACCGTGGGTCTGCCGCCCAGGTGTCTTGTGTGGGAGGTAGGGGAGCGATGAGCGCGGCGCCGCCCGGTTCCTGCGGCTGGTAGGCACCGGCGATGATTTGAACGTCGGCGCCGCCATGGGTGTAGTGCGGAATCTGCTCGGCCCACATCATTTTGTATTCCGGATGCACCATTTTTTTGCGTCCCGGCATGTTCAGCCAGATCTGAAACAACTCCAGTGGGTTGGGGCGTTCTTGATGGAGAAGCGGAAACATCTCCGCATGCTGAATGCCGCCACCGGCCGTCATCCACTGCACATCGCCTGGGCCATAACGCCCACTGTTTCCCAACGAGTCCGCATGGTCGATATAGCCTTGACGCAGGATGGATACCGTCTCCATTCCACGGTGCGGGTGATTGGGAAAACCCGGCATGCCATCTGCACCGGCATACAGGCTGTAGCCATCAGGATTGGCAAAATCGTTGCCAGCAGGGTGGCCTGCCCGCTGGGACTGCGGTACTGCATGGTGGGCATCCCCGGCCGGGTAGTGCTCCACATGGTGGGCGCACAGCAAAAACGGATCCACGCCCACCCAGGGCCACGTCAGCTCAATGCATTCCAGGATGGGGTTGTCGGGAAGAGGTTGAATCATGGTGCAAACTCGCGGTGCATTGAAGTTCTGGTCAGCGGCGACCGGGCTGTCATCCGCCCCTACCGCTGTCGAAAGGAAATCAGATGGGGCTTGCCTGGCGCGCGGGGCGTGTCCATCCTCTTTCCACGTTTCTGATGACGCGCCAGCAATCAGACTGGCGCGATGCAGCTCAAAACATCAAGGCGGTCTTGCCACGGCTATGGCCTTCCAGGATCGCCAGGTAGGCCGCTCGCGCTTGCGCGAAGGGATAGGTTTTGCTCACGGTCCAGCTGAAGCGCCCAGCCGCCACGCCATCGGCCACATGCTGCAAATTGGCCGGGTTGCGCTGCACCCAGACGGCCTTGATCAGCGGTGAAGACAGCTTTCGCCCGGCAATGGAGCCCATGAAACCGCCAGAAACCACGGTAGCCAAAGAGGCTTGTGTCGCTTCTTCCGTACCCGACATATCAATGGATGCATCAAACGGCTGAGGATGAGCTGCTTTGAGACGCTCAGTCAGACCTGCTCCGTACACCACAGGTACGGCACCCAGCGAGCGCAAATAATCCTGGTTGCTGGCCGATGCGGTGGCCACCACGGTCATGCCGCGCTCACGCGCCAACTGCACGGTAATCGAGCCCACGCCACCGGATGCGCCATGCACCAGCAGCGACCGCACCTTGCCGACTTCATTCAGAATGGTCATGGCCGTCTGCGCGACACCTGCCAGCGAGCCTGCAACCTCCCACGACATGGCAGGCGGCTTGGCCACCAAATTGCCGACAGGCACATCGATGACGGAGGCATGCGTAAAAGCCCCACCCGAGCCCAAAACAGCATCGCCTACGGACCACTTGGCATTCTCGGGCATGTTGATCTCGAGGATCTCTCCTGCGAACTCGGTGCCAAAAGTCTGCGGCAGAGCAGCGTGACGGAACTCACCCGTCATGCGTCGCGCATCGATGGGATTGATACCCGCCGCGCGCACCTGAATGCGCGCCATGCCCACGGCAAGCGGCGGTAGCTCTACGCTAAGGAATTCAAGGACATCGGCCTGACCGTAAGTCTTGGCAATCATGACTGTGCTTTGCATGGCATCTCCCATCAGCAAGTGAACAAACATCGACGAACATCCATCGATGATTTGCATGTTAAACAGTTCAAAACATCAAAAAAGCACCATAATTGACCACTACTATTTCATTTTCGATGCAAATAAAGTGAACTACAGTGTCTGACGCCTCTCCAGAAAACCCCGCCGCAGTCGATGCACGACCTCAATAGTTTGAAGATTTTTTTGGAGGTGGTGAACGCTGGCGGCTACACCGCCGCCCACCGCAAAACGGGGCAGTCGCGCGCGACGCTCAGCCGCCATGTCACCGAGCTGGAAACCGCGCTGGGCGCCCGCCTGATAGAGCGCAGCACCCGTAGCTTCAAGCTGACGGAGCAAGGGCGTATTCTTCACGACCGCAGCCTGGACATCTTTGCGCAGCTGGACGATGCCGTTGCGATGGTGGAAAACCTGCAGCGTGAACCCAGTGGGGTAGTGCGCGCAGCCATTCCTCCCTCGCTAATGCAGTTGCACCTGGGAGATGAGGTCATGCGCTACATGCAAATCCATACGCAGGTTCGCATGGAGCTGGAAATTTCCAATCGCCAGGTTGATCTTCAAAACGAGGACGTCGATTTTGTGATTCGCGCCCGTTCTCAGATGGACTATCCCCAGCATTTCGTACCGGTCGTGCTCGGTACGATGCCACTGCGTCTGGTGGTGCACCCCCGCTGGGCCACGGCGATCAAGGGTAGCCTGCACGAAACGCTGGAACATGCACCCGTGATTGCCTGGAAAACATCGAACACGCAGCCATCGTGGCAGTTGATTGCCCAAGATGGATTGCCGGTGGAGGTGCCATTGCGCCCTCGCTTGCTGGTGAATGATCTGGCTACGTTGCGGCAAGCGGCTTTGCAAGGCATTGGGATGGCCATCATTCCGGAGATCTATGTCCGCAACGCGATCGATCAAGGGGAATTGATCGAGGTCGCGCTAGACCTGCAAGCGCCCGCCAGCATTATTCATGCAGTGCATTTGGGCCGCAAAGGCATGCGCCCTGCGGTACGCCATCTGCTCGACTGGCTCAAAGATGTGACCCAGCATCTTCGGTAGCGAACTCTCCTCTCTCCCACGCAACTGCACCATCCTCCCGCCACGCACACGCGAGCACCTCCTACATCCGTAGCGCGCCACGGCGTCAACAATGCGCGTTTGTTGTTCACCAGTCCCTAGTTCCTATGAAATTCGCGCATGCTGTTTTTGTGGCCATTCATTGCCTGATGGCGGCGATGTTTACCTTGTGTGCGATGGGATTGCTGTGGATTGCCGGGAGCAAGGGGTGGGCCGCGTTTCAGAATGGGCTCGGCCCTGACGAGATGTTCAAGTTGGTCGAGGCGCTGGGCGTGCTGGCGGCCAGCGTGGTGGCGTTGCAGATCGCGCAGACCATTCTTGAAGAAGAGGTTGTGCGCGACACGCACATCAGCGGGCCCACGCGAGTGCGGCGCTTTCTTTCGCGTTTTATGGTGGTTCTGGTGGTTGCGCTTGCTGTCGAGGCGTTGATCACGATCTTCAAGGCTTCCGTAGAACACGAGGTGATGCTCAACGCTTCGCTGCTCATCGGCGCTGTCGGTGTTTTGCTCGCGGGCTGGGGTGTGTTTGTTCATCTGAACACGTCGGCGGAAAAGCTGGAGCCCGAGGCCATGGAAGATGCCAAGAGCGAAGACGACAAGGTTCAAGGCGACAAATAGTTGCGGCGGATGAAAGGCCGAGTGGGCAAACACGCGCACTACCTGGCATGGCCTTGTGTAGGAGCCACTGCCGTACCTTTGCTCAAAAGTGGACTACGCGGCGAGTCTGCGGAAGTTGCTACAAACGATCCTTTGAAGGAGCAGCGATATGCGAAATCAACGTGCGGGCCGGTGTCAGGATGGTGATGGCAAGGTGGCGTCAGCCGTTTTGCTGGGCAGTGGCATCGCGTTGGCGGTGGGTTATTTCATGGCTGATCGCGTCACGGTGCCCAAGGGCGTGTTGCCCGTGAATGACTTCGATGCGCCAGAGTACATGGGGCATTGGTACGAAATCGCACGTATCGATCACCGCTTCGAACGCGGTATGACCAGCACGACCGCGCAGTACAAGCTGCTCGACGACGGAACCGTTTCTATTGTCAACCGTGGGTTCGATCCGGCCAGGGGCACATGGAAACAATCGCACGCGAAGGCGAAGTTTCTCGGCGACAGCAGCGTTGGTTCCCTCAAGGTCTCGTTCTTCTGGCCATTCCAGGGTGGCTACAACGTGGTGTACGTCGATGCGGATTATTCGACGGCGGTGGTGATCGGCGACGACGTCAAATATTTCTGGATACTGTCGCGGTCACCCGATATGGACGATGCCACCTACGACCGGCTGCTTGAAGTAGGGCGCAGCAATGGCGTGGATGTTCGCAAGGTGCTCAGAGTGCCGCATGGTGCTGGTGTTCGTTAGCTTCACATGCCAATTGCAAGGCTCAAGACCATCTTCGGGTTACTCCCGGTACGCTATAATTGGCGGCTTTCCAGAAATCTGTCGCCCGGCCGCACCAAAGCAACTCATTCAACGCAGTAGTCCGCAGGACGTGTCAGACGCTAATTTTTTCGTCGGTGCACCTCCGCAGGCTCCCGGGCGACCCGTAACCATTCGGAGAACCCAGTGCTTTTGTCTCTCAAGGGAAACTTCCCATCCGCCATTCTGGCGCTCGCAGACGGCACGGTCTTTATTGGCAATTCGATTGGTGCCACCGGCACCACGGTCGGCGAAGTGGTGTTCAACACCTCGCTCACCGGCTATCAGGAAATCCTCACCGACCCCAGCTACTGCCAGCAGATCGTCACGCTGACGTATCCGCACATTGGTAGCTATGGCGTGAATTCCGAAGACGTCGAAGCCGACAAGATCCATGCTGCCGGTCTGATCATCAAGAACCTGCCGCTGCTCGCGAGCAACTTCCGCTCCGAGGAAACGCTCAACCAGTACCTCGTGCGCGAAGCTACGGTGGCGATTGCGAATGTCGATACCCGCAAGCTCACGCGATTGCTGCGTGACAAGGGCGCACAAAATGGCGCCATCGTCGGTCTCGCAGTCGGCGAAACCGTGACGGACGAGCGCATTGCACAAGCCGTCGCTGCGGCCAAGGCGGCGCCGAGCATGAAGGGCCTCGATCTCGCCAAGGTGGTCTCCACCACCAGCAACTATCCTTGGGACGAGTCCGAATGGGTGCTGGGCGAGGGTTACGGCAAGCAGACCGCGCCGCGTTTCAAGGTCGTGGCGTATGACTTCGGCGTGAAGAAAAACATTCTGCGCATGCTCGCCGAACGTGGTTGCGCGCTGACCGTGGTGCCCGCCGAGACGCCTGCCAGGGACGTGCTGGCGATGAATCCCGATGGCGTGTTTCTCTCGAATGGCCCCGGCGATCCGGAGCCTTGTGACTACGCCATCGCGGCCGTGAAGGAAATCGTCGAGTCGGGCAAGCCCACGTTCGGCATCTGCCTCGGGCACCAGATCATGGCGCTTGCCGCCGGTGCCAGGACGTTCAAGATGGACAACAGCCACCACGGCGCGAACCACCCCGTGAAGGATCTGGACAACGGACGCGTGAGCATCACCAGCCAGAACCACGGTTTTGCCGTGGACATGGAGTCGCTGCCCGCGAACCTGCGCGCCACGCACATCAGCCTGTTCGACGGCACGCTGCAAGGCCTTGAGCACAAGGACAAGCCCGCGTTCTGCTTCCAGGGACACCCCGAGGCATCGCCCGGGCCGCACGACATCGGATACCTGTTTGACCGCTTCACGGCATTGATGGCCTCGGCCAAGGAGAATTGAGAATGCCAAAGCGCACAGACATCAAAACCATTCTGATCATTGGCGCTGGCCCGATCATCATCGGCCAGGCCTGCGAGTTCGACTACTCCGGCGTGCAGGCCTGCAAGGCGCTGCGCGAGGAGGGCTACAAGGTCATCCTGATCAACAGCAACCCCGCGACGATCATGACCGACCCGGCCACGGCCGACGTCACCTACATCGAGCCGATCACCTGGCAGACGGTGGAAAAAATCATCGTCAAGGAACGTCCCGACGCAATCCTGCCGACCATGGGCGGGCAGACGGCGCTGAATTGCGCGCTCGATCTGTGGAAGAACGGCGTGCTGCACAAGTACAAGGTCGAGCTGATCGGCGCCACGCCCGAAGCCATCGACAAGGCCGAAGATCGCCAGAAGTTCAAGGAAGCCATGACCCGCATCGGTCTGGGTTCGGCGCGCTCGGGCATAGCGCACACCATGGAAGAGGCCTGGGCGGTCCAGAAGACCGTCGGCTTCCCGACCGTGATCCGTCCGAGCTTCACGCTCGGCGGCACGGGCGGCGGCATTGCCTATAACTCGGAGGAATTCGAGACCATCTGCAAGCGCGGCATCGAAGCCTCGCCGACCAGCGAACTGCTGATCGAGGAATCGCTGCTCGGCTGGAAAGAGTATGAGATGGAAGTGGTGCGCGACAAGGCGGACAACTGCATCATCGTGTGCTCGATCGAGAATCTGGATCCGATGGGCGTGCACACCGGCGATTCGATCACCGTCGCGCCCGCGCAGACGCTGACCGACAAGGAATACCAGATCATGCGCAATGCCTCGCTGGCGGTGCTGCGCGAAATCGGTGTCGATACGGGCGGCTCCAACGTGCAGTTCTCGGTGAATCCCGCCGATGGCCGCATGATCGTCATTGAGATGAATCCGCGCGTCTCGCGTTCGTCGGCGCTGGCGTCCAAGGCCACCGGCTTCCCGATTGCCAAGATCGCCGCCAAGCTGGCCGTGGGCTTCACTCTCGATGAACTCAAGAACGAAATCACGGGCGGCAAGACGCCTGCGTCGTTCGAGCCTTCCATCGACTACGTGGTCACCAAGATTCCGCGTTTCGCATTCGAAAAATTCCCCACGGCCGACAACCGCCTGACGACGCAGATGAAGTCGGTGGGCGAGGTGATGGCCATGGGCCGCACGTTCCAGGAATCCTTCCAGAAGGCCCTGCGTGGTCTCGAAGTCGGCGTGGACGGCATGAACGAGAAGACCCAGGATCGCGAGATTCTCGAGAAGGAACTCGGCGAGCCCGGTCCCGACCGCATCTGGTACGTGGGCGATGCGTTCGCCGCTGGCTGGACGCTCGATGAAGTGCACACGATCACCAAGATCGACAAGTGGTTCCTGGTGCAGATCGAGGAGATCGTGAAGATCGAACTCGACCTCGACAAGCTCTACGCGGAGCACGGCGACAAGGCGCTGGCCGCGCTCGACGCCGACACGCTGCGCGCGTTGAAGCAAAAGGGTTTCTCCGACCGCCGCCTCGCCAAGCTGCTGCACACCACCGACAAGGCCGTGCGCGACGCGCGCCACGCGCTCAAGGTGCGCCCGGTCTACAAACGTGTGGATACCTGCGCGGCCGAGTTTGCGTCGAACACCGCGTACATGTACTCGACCTATGACGACGAGTGCGAGGCGCAGCCCACCGATAAGAAGAAGATCATGGTGCTCGGCGGTGGCCCGAACCGCATCGGCCAGGGTATCGAGTTCGACTACTGCTGCGTGCATGCGGCCATGGCGATGCGCGAAGATGGTTATGAAACCATCATGGTCAACTGCAACCCCGAAACGGTTTCCACCGACTACGACACCTCCGACCGCCTGTACTTCGAGCCGCTGACGCTCGAAGACGTGCTCGAGATCGTCGCCGTCGAGAAGCCGGTGGGCGTGATCGTGCAGTACGGCGGCCAGACGCCGCTCAAGCTGGCGCTCGGTCTCGAGAAGGAAGGCGTGCCGATCATCGGCACCTCGCCCGATTCGATCGACGCCGCGGAAGACCGCGAGCGCTTTCAGAAGCTGCTCAACGACCTGAAGCTGCGGCAGCCGCCAAACGCCACGGCGCGCACTGAGCAGCAGGCGCTCGAACACGCATCGGCCATCGGCTATCCGCTGGTGGTGCGTCCGTCCTACGTGCTCGGTGGCCGGGCGATGGAAATCGTGCACGAGCAGCGCGACCTCGAACGCTATATGCGCGAAGCGGTCAAGGTGAGCAACGACTCGCCGGTGCTGCTCGATCACTTCCTCTCCGACGCCATCGAGTGCGATGTCGATTGCGTGCGCGACAAGACCGGTGCCGTGTTCATCGGTGGCGTGATGGAGCACATCGAACAGGCGGGCGTGCACTCCGGCGACTCGGCCTGCTCGCTGCCTCCGTACTACCTGAGCGCCGCAACGGTTGCCGAGATCAAGCGCCAGACCGCCGAGATGGCCCACGGCCTGAACGTCGTCGGTCTGATGAACGTGCAGTTCGCGATTCAGGAGCGCGATGGCAAGGACGTGATCTACGTGCTCGAAGTGAACCCGCGTGCCTCGCGCACCGTGCCCTTCGTCTCCAAGGCCACGGGCATCCAGCTCGCCAAGGTGGCAGCGCGCTGCATGGTCGGTGAAACGCTCGCGCAACAAGGCGTGACCAAGGAGGTGACGCCGCCTTACTTCAGCGTGAAGGAGGCCGTGTTCCCATTCGTGAAGTTCCCGGGAGTGGATACGATTCTCGGCCCCGAGATGAAGTCCACCGGTGAAGTCATGGGCGTGGGCAAGACCTTTGGCGAAGCCTTCGTGAAGAGCCAGATGGGCGCTGGCACCAAGCTGCCGACCGAAGGCAAGATCTTCATGACGGTGAAGAATGCCGACAAGGCGCGCGCCGTTGCCATCGCCAAGGAACTCGCGGCGATGGGCTTCAAGCTCTGCGCCACGCGCGGCACGGCTGCGGCCATTGCCGAGGCCGGCATCGAGGTGCAGACCGTGAACAAGGTCACCGAAGGCCGACCGCATATCGTCGATATGATCAAGAACGACGAGATCGCCATGGTGATCAACACCGTGGAAGAGCGCCGCAATGCGATTGCCGACTCGCGCGCCATTCGCACCAGCGCGCTGCTCGCACGCGTGACGACCTTCACGACGATCTTCGGCGCGGAAGCCGCCGTCGAGGGCATGAAGCATCTGAACCATCTGGACGTCTACTCCCTTCAGGAACTGCACGCACAGCTTGCGCTTTGATGCAAGCAACCGCTGCCCGAACCGGGCGGCGGGTTTTGTAGGCAGATGGTCGACATAAAACCGGCATAATGCTTGCGTAATGGATGACCGCCGCACGGCAACGCGCGGCGGTTTGCTTTTGGGCTCTGGGGAACGGTTCTTTGGATGAATCACCACATTGGAGTACCCAGCGAACCCGGCGCACGCCATGCGCCAAAAACGAACAGACAAACGGAGTCGGAACCATGGCCACAATTCCAATCACCACACGCGGCGCTGAAAAACTCAAGACGGAACTCAAGCAACTCAAGTCGGTAGAGCGTCCTGCCATCGTGCAGGCCATTGCCGAAGCCCGAGCGCAGGGCGATCTGAGCGAAAACGCGGAATACGAAGCAGCCAAGGATCGCCAGGGCTTCATCGAAGGCCGCATTCTCGAAATCGAAGGCAAGCTCTCGGCTGCGCAGATCATCGACCCGGCGGCCGTCGATGCCGGTGGCAAGATCGTGTTCGGTGCCACCGTCGATCTCGAGGATGAGAAGAGCGGCGACGCGGTGACCTACCAGATCGTCGGCGAAGACGAGGCCGATCTCAAGCAAGGCCTGATCAACGTGTCCAGCCCCATCGCTCGCGCGCTGATCGGCAAGGAAGAGGGCGATACCGCCGTGGTGCAGGCCCCGGGCGGCGAGCGTCGCTACGAAGTGGTCGCTGTCCGCTACCTCTGATCACCTGAAAGAGGCAAGTCCATGTATGAGCGCCTGCCTGTGTTTGCCGCCGCGCTGTGGTGGGGCAGCCTCACGGCCATCGGTTTTCTGGCCGTGCCCATGCTGTTCATGCATCTGGGCAATCCCACGATGGCAGGCAACATGGCGGCCAAGCTGTTTGCCGCGCAGACCTGGGTGACGATTGCTTGTGCCGTGGCGCTGCTGCTGCTCGCCAAGCGTCGTCATGCCGAGATCGAAGAGCCCTGGGCGCAGTCGGGTCTGGTGCTGGTGATTGCCGGTCTGCTGCTGGCCTTGCTTGTTCAATACGGCGTGTCGCCGCGCATCGTTGCCCGCCAACAGATTAAACTCTGGCACAGTGTTGGCACTGTCATGTATGCGTTGCAGTGGTTCTGCGCAGCCGCGTTGCTCTGGAAATTGAGCGCAAGGCGCCTTTCCTCGAAGGGCTGAAACACCTCGACGAGTTATCTGCCATGGCCTTCACGACAATTTGTTGGGAATGCCATGAATACGCAAATATTACAAATCATTGGCAGCAACTGGCACACGATTTCCGCGCGCCCTGAATGGGTCACGGCGCTGGAATCCGGCAAGGTGCTGTATTTTCCGCAACTCGCGTTTGCGCTCACGCCGCAGGAGAAGCAACTGCTGCGGCCCGAGGTGCGTGATCCCAGATCACGCAACATCAGCCTGAACGTCGATGGCACGCTCAAGGGCGCGGCGGGTGACGAGGCCACACGGCTGCAGCTTGTGGCCATGGTGCAGCGCTTTCGCGCCGAGGCGGTCGGGCTTATTTCCCGGCTGTTCCCTGCGTACGCCGAGGTCATGCGCATCGCTCCCACGAGTTTTCGGCCCATGCAGGTCGAGACACGTTCGCAATCCTGGCGCGCCGACGACCGTCGCATGCATGTCGATGCGTTTCCTTCGAGGCCCAATTACGGCGAGCGCATCCTGCGCGTGTTCACCAACGTGAACCCCGACGGCGCGCCGCGCGTGTGGCGCGTCGGAGAACCATTCGAGGACGTGGCGCGCAGATTTCTGCCACGCGCCAAGCCCTATGTGGCCTGGCAGGCGAGGGCGCTCAAAACCCTGCACGTGACAAAGTCGTTTCGCAGCGAATATGACCACCTGATGCTGCAGTTGCACGACGGCATGAAGAGTGACTCGGAGTACCAGCAGCACGCTCCGCAGGAAACCGTGGAATTTGCGGCGGGTTCGAGCTGGGTGTGTTTTTCGGATCAGGCGGTGCACTCCGTCATGGCCGGCCAATACATGCTCGAACAGACGCTGTTTCTGCCGCCCGGTTCCGAATACGACAAGGCCGCCAGCCTGCTCGCAATACTGACGGGCATGAAGGGGCATGCATTGGTCGATGCACGCCGGTAGTGCCGCAGCAGGCGGCTCGGCGCGCTATGAGAGCAATCGCCGCGTCACGGGTTCCAGGCCGCAGTGACCCAGCGCGCCGGTTCAATGTGCCGGAACGGGCGGTTGCTGCGCCCCGCCAGCGCATCCGGTGGATTGCACTCGCCATGAAAGATCACGATGCGCGCATCCTTGGGCGGCAGGGGTTCCTTCCAGTAGTTGGTCGGCCAGGCGGGAATGCAGGCGTACTTGAAGCTCGGGCACCAGGCGGCGGGCCAGTACGACAGCTTGCCTTGCCTGTTCAGAAAGTGCGACAGGTATTCCTGCTCGTTGCGGTACTTGTCGCGCATCTCCTGCGAGTGCTCGCGAAAATACGCCAGCACGTCGGCATGCGCGCCCAGTTCGAACCGGTATACCGACGAGTTGCCGACGATGCGTTTGGCGTTGTTGCGCCAGAAGCGCGGGTAGTCCTTGATGATCAGGAACTGGCCGGGCCGGGTGAAGAAATCGTCGAGGCTACCGACGATCACGATGTCGATGTCCAGAAACAATGCCGTGCCACGCAGGCCGTAGAGATCGGCCTCGAAGGTGGTGAGCTTCTTCCAGGCGCGATCGGGTTCTCCCGGCGCAAGATTGAAGTTGATGTCCGGAATCGGGTGGCACTCCACTTCGGGGCGCAGGCCATCGGTGTTATCGGTCAGGCAGACGAAGCGGAAGTCCCCGTCAGGTGGCGACGCACCATGGCGTAGAGCCGGTTCACGTACTCGGGGCCGTATTTCGTGCCCCACTTCATGCAGAGGATGTGGCGCTCTGGGGGCTGCGGCTGCGCGGCTTGCGCGGTGTTTGGGAGCATGTCGTCAGCGATGGTCAGGCAGGGAGGAATGGAGGCGATCCCGACGGGATGGCTCAGTCGAGACGGCCTTTTTTCACCGACTTCATCTTGGGCTTGGCACGCTTGACCTGTCCGCCTGCGGTCAGGCGCTGGTTGCCGAGCACGCGGATCTGCTTGACTTCGGGTTTCTGTCCGGCACGCTTGCTGAACTTGAGGATCTTGACGTCGCGCGGACCAGGCATGCGGTCTTCGTCGACCTGCTTGTCCTTTTCCGGCTGCGGACGCCACAGCACCAGGAGCTTGCCGATGTGCTGAATAGGCGCAGCGTTCAAGGTGTCGGCCAGTTGCTGGTACATTGCTTCGCGTGCGGCGCGGTCGTCACCATGCACGCGTACCTTGATGAGGCCGTGCGCGTTCAGCGCCGCATCGATCTCCTTTTGCACGCCGGGTGTCAGACCGTCGCCGCCGATCATGACCACGGGGTCCAGATGATGGGCTTCGGCACGGTGTTCCCGACGCTCGGTCGGAGTGAGTTGAATTTGAGGCATAGCCCGTATTATCTCAATGAGTGCGTGGTTTGCCTTCACAATGAAGGATTCTGTGTGCGCTCAAGGTCCCAAACGATGGATTTTCCCGTCATTGGCGCAGTGCAGTTGCTGTCGTTCGGAGCATCCGGGACGGGGCAGGAACCGATATGAAAGTTCAAACCAGAAGCAAGAAGGTCAACAAGGCGTGGCTCAACGAGCATATCCACGACCCGTACGTGAAGCTCGCCGGCAAGGAGGGCTACCGTGCCCGTGCGGCCTACAAGCTCAAGGAAATCGATGAGCAGTTCCATCTGATCCGGCCCGGCCAGGTCGTGGTGGATCTCGGCTGCACGCCCGGAGCGTGGAGCCAGTACCTGCGCCGCCGCATGTCGCCGTCGGGGGCTGCGGTGGGCGAACTCAATGGCACGATCATCGGTCTTGACCTGCTTGCGATGGAGCCGATCGAAGGCGTCCAGTACATCCAGGGGGACTTTCGCGAGGAATCGGTGCTTGCGCAATTGCAGCAGGCGGTCGGAGGTCGACCAGTGGATGTGGTGGTGTCCGACATGGCACCCAATCTCTCCGGTATAGATTCAACGGACGCGGCACGCATCTCGCATTTGATCGAGTTGGCGGTCGATTTTGCAGTGCATCATCTGAAGCCCGATGGTGCGCTCGTGGTCAAGCTGTTTCATGGCAGCGGCTACACGCAGTTGGTGCAACTGTTTCGCGACACCTTCAAGGTGGTCAAGCCCGTCAAACCCAAGGCGTCGCGCGACAAGTCTTCGGAGACGTTCCTCGTGGGCATTGGCTTGAAAAGACCCTGAAACCCGAATGAAAGGGTCTGCAATTGCCCTACGGTCGGGTGACCATGGCTGATGCCGGGGTAAATCGGATGGGCGATGCGGTTGAAAAGTCTAAAATGTCCCCCAAATGCGCTGAAACAACGTCGTGACCGGCATATGTCACCGTTGTTCAATATTTTTAGAATCTGGAGCTCCGCTTGAACAATCAGTGGTTTTCGAAAGTCGCCGTATGGCTCGTGATCGCCATGGTGCTGTTTACGGTGTTCAAACAGTTTGACACCCGAGCCGGTGCCGGTGCGGGCACGGTCGGCTATTCGGACTTTCTCACGCAGGTCCGCGATGGTCGCATCAAGAGTGCCACCATTCAGGAAAGCCCTGGCGGTACCGAAGTGGTGGCCGTGACCAGTGATGATCGCAAGATCCGCACGACGGCTACCTATCTGGACCGTGGTCTGGTCGGTGACCTGATCAGCAACAACGTCAAGTTCGACGTGAAGCCGCGCGAAGAAGGTTCGCTGCTGATGACCCTGCTCGTGAGCTGGGGCCCGATGCTGCTCCTGATCGGCGTGTGGGTCTACTTCATGCGCCAGATGCAGGGCGGCGGCAAGGGCGGAGCATTCAGCTTCGGCAAGTCCAAGGCCCGCATGCTCGACGAGAACAACAACACCGTCACGTTCGCGGATGTGGCCGGTTGCGACGAGGCCAAGGAAGAGGTCAAGGAAGTCGTCGATTTCCTGAAGGACCCCAACAAGTTCCAGAAGCTCGGCGGTCGCATTCCTCGCGGCCTGCTGCTGGTCGGCCCTCCGGGTACCGGCAAGACCCTGCTTGCCAAGTCCATTGCCGGTGAAGCCAAGGTGCCGTTCTTCTCGATCTCGGGTTCCGACTTCGTGGAAATGTTCGTCGGCGTGGGCGCAGCCCGTGTGCGCGACATGTTCGAGAACGCCAAGAAGAACGCGCCCTGCATCATCTTCATCGACGAAATCGATGCCGTGGGTCGCCAGCGCGGCGCCGGCCTCGGCGGCGGCAATGACGAGCGCGAACAGACCCTCAACCAGATGCTGGTCGAGATGGACGGCTTCGAGACCAACCTCGGCGTGATCGTCGTGGCCGCGACGAACCGTCCCGACATCCTGGACGCCGCGCTGCTGCGCCCGGGCCGCTTCGACCGCCAGGTCTATGTGACGCTGCCCGACATCCGTGGCCGTGAGCAGATCCTGAACGTGCACATGCGCAAGATTCCGGTCGGCCAGGACGTGAACCCCGCGATCATCGCGCGTGGCACGCCCGGCATGTCTGGTGCCGATCTCGCGAACCTGTGTAACGAAGCCGCGCTGATGGCTGCGCGCCGCAACGCGCGCACCGTCGAGATGCAGGACTTCGAGAAGGCCAAGGACAAGATCATCATGGGCCCGAGCGCAAGTCGATGGTCATGCCCGAGGAAGAGCGCCGCAACACGGCCTACCACGAGGCAGGTCACGCGCTGATCGGCAAGCTGCTGCCGAAGTGCGATCCGGTTCACAAGGTCACCATCATTCCGCGCGGCCGTGCGCTGGGCGTGACGATGAGCCTGCCCGAGCAGGACCGTTATTCCTATGACAAGGAATTCATGCTCAACCAGATCGCCATGCTGTTCGGCGGTCGTATCGCCGAAGAAGTGTTCATGAACCAGATGACCACGGGCGCGAGCAACGACTTCGAGCGTGCCACGCAGATCGCGCGTGACATGGTGATGCGCTACGGCATGTCCGAGGCGCTTGGCCCGATGGTTTATGCCGAGAACGAAGGCGAAGTGTTCCTGGGCCGCTCGGTGACCAAGACCACCAACATCAGCGAAGAGACGATGCAGAAGGTGGACACGGAAGTGCGCCGCATCATCGACGAGCAATACAACCTGGCGCGCAAGCTGATCGAAGAGAATTCGGACAAGATGCATGCCATGGCCAAGGCGATGCTGGAATGGGAAACCATCGATGCGGACCAGCTCAACGACATCATGGCCGGCAAGCCGCCGCGTCCGCCCAAGGATTGGACGCCGCGCGTGCCTCCATCGGGTGGCGACAACAACTCGGGCGGTGGCACTCCGGCGGTGAACTCCGACCCGGCGCCCACGGCAGCCTGATCACAGTCAGTCTGCTTTGACCATCACGACAAACGGGGCCCAGCGCCCCGTTTGTTCATTCCGGGGCGAGTGAACAAAAAAATGGCCCGTGGCGCTACAGGCAATCAACCAGGGATTTTTCAAACCATGCATTGGCAAGCCGGTCGTTTCCAGATCGATCTGGATACTCCCCGCGTGATGGGCATCGTCAACGTCACGCCCGATTCGTTTTCGGACGGCGGCAGCCATGACAACGCCCGCGATGCCCTGGCGCATTGTGAGGCACTGATCGGGCAGGGCGCCGATCTGCTCGACATCGGCGGCGAATCCACGCGCCCGGGCAGTCCCGCCGTGCCGCTGGAGGTGGAGCTGGCGCGCGTGATTCCCGTCGTGCGCGCGGCGCGCACGCTCGGCGTGCCGTTGTCCGTCGATACCTACAAGGCCGAGGTCATGCGCGCCGCTCTGGACGAGGGCGCCGACATCATCAACGATGTCTGGGCGCTGCGCCAGCCGGGCGCACGCGAGGCCGTGGCGGCGCATACCCATTGCGGCGTCTGCCTGATGCACATGCACCGTGATCCACAGACCATGCAGCAGCAGACCATGACCGGTGCGGTGGTGGATGAAGTGTGGCGTTTTTTGGACGGCGAACTCCGTGCGTTGCTCGGTCTCGGTGTGGCGAGGGAACGCATCGTGCTCGATGCGGGCATCGGCTTTGGCAAGACCGTGGAGCAAAATTTTGCGCTTCTTGCACGGCAGAACGAACTTGTGCGCCTGTCTGGCGGCTACCCTTGGCTGGCCGGCTGGTCGCGCAAATCCTCCTTGGGCGCGGTGACCGGCCTTCCCGTCGATCAACGTCTCGGTGCGAGCGTCGCTGCGGCCATTCTGGCCGTGCAGCAGGGCGCGCGCATCGTGCGCGTGCACGACGTGCGCGACACGGTGGCGGCACTCAAGGTGCTTGCTGCCACCGAGCGACAGGCAGGCACGGATTGATAAAAATGAATCAGCAATTTATTTCGAGAGCCATTGGGCAGAGGAAAGCAAAAAGATGACGCGTCGCTATTTTGGAACCGATGGAATTCGGGGCACCGTGGGTGTCGCACCGATCACCCCGACTTCGCCCTCAAGCTCGCTCATGCCGTGGGCCGGGTGCTGCGTCGCACCGAGGATCGTCCCACGGTGCTGATCGGCAAGGACACACGCATCTCCGGCTACATGCTTGAGAGTGCGCTCGAATCCGGTTTCAACTCGGCGGGTGTCGACGTGGTTCTGCTCGGGCCGCTGCCGACGCCGGGCGTCGCCTATCTCACGCGTGCGCAGCGCGCGAGCCTGGGTGTGGTGATCAGCGCCAGCCACAATCCGTTTCAGGACAACGGCATCAAATTCTTTTCCGCTCAAGGGACGAAGTTGCCTGATCGCTGGGAAGAGCAGGTCGAGGCCGCGCTCGACGAGCCACCGGTCTGGGCCGATTCGCAATCGCTCGGCAAGACCCGCCGCCTCGAAGACGCTGCGGGCCGCTATATCGAATTCTGCAAGAGCACGTTTTCCAACGACCTGACGCTGCGCGGCCTGCGCATCGTCGTCGATGCGGCACACGGCGCGGCGTACCACATCGCGCCCAAGGTGTTTCACGAACTCGGCGCGGAGGTCATCTCCATCGGCTGCTCGCCCGACGGCTTCAACATCAATCGCGATGTCGGCGCCACGCATCCCGATGCGCTGGTGCGTGCCGTGCGGGCCAATCACTCGCACTACGGCATCGCGCTCGACGGAGACGCCGACCGGCTGCAGATGGTCGATGCACAAGGGCGCCTCTACAACGGGGACGAGCTTCTGTACCTGATGACCATCGACCGCCTGTCGCGCGGCGAGGCCGTGCCCGGCGTGGTCGGCACGCTCATGACCAACATGGCGGTCGAGGTGGCGCTGCGCCGCAAGGGCGTGCAGTTCGTGCGCGCCAAGGTGGGCGACCGCTACGTGCTCGAAGAGCTTGTCAAGAATGGCTGGCAGCTCGGTGGAGAGGGTTCGGGCCATCTGCTGGCACTGGATCGGCACACCACCGGCGACGGCCTGGTGAGCGCGCTGCAGGTGCTTCAGGCCTGCGTGCGCGCCGAGAAATCCTTGCCCCAACTGCTGGCCGATGTGAAGCTTTTTCCGCAGGTGCTGCTCAACGTGCGATTGCAGCCCGGACAGGACTGGAAGGCCAACACCCGGCTCGCCGAGGTCACGCGCGATGCCGAACAGACGCTCGGCGATCAGGGGCGGATTCTGATCCGGGCGAGCGGCACGGAGCCCTTGCTGCGCGTGATGGTCGAGGCCGAGAGCGCGGACGATGCCAACCACTACGCACAGACGCTCGCCAACGTGGCACGCGAAGCGAGCTGATCGGCTCGGCGTCGGCATGACGCCACATTCCCCTGTCGTCACCGAATCGTCATTCGCCTGACACGCAGTCGTCACCGCCGCCTTCCACAATTTCCTGCGGAGGCGGGGCGCTCCTGCACAGGTAGCTGTCCGGCATGTCCTCCGAAATTGTTGAGGAATGCCCCCATGAATGACTTGCCAAGCCCGACGATGCCTCTGAGCCCCGTGTCCTTGCCCAGGGGGTCACTTCACCGTTCATCTGATGCGAAGCATGTGGAGTCGGCTGCACAGGCGCGTGGCGGTATTGAAGTCTCATGGGCGAGACATCTCGATGAGGTGAGGGAGGCGCAGAAGCTGCGCTATGACGTCTTCGTCTCCGAGATGGGCGCACAGCTCAATACGCCGGTCGCGGGTCACGACATCGATCTGTTCGACGATTTCTGTGAACACCTGCTGGTGCGCGACGCGCTGACCCGCCAGGTGATCGGCACCTACCGCGTACTCACTCCCGTGCAGGCCCGCCGCGTGGGCAGCACTTACAGCGACACCGAATTCGACCTGACGCGGCTGCGCACCCTGCGTAGCCGCATGGTGGAGTTGGGCCGCAGTTGCGTGCATCCCGAGCATCGCCATGGCGGTGTGGTGCTGGCGCTCTGGGGCGCACTCGCCGACTTCATGGTGCGCAATTCGCTCGACACCATGATTGGCTGCGCAAGCATTCCGATGCTGCACAACGGCGTGGTGACCGGCGATGTGGCGGCGAGCATCTACCGCCGCATCAGCGAGACGCACATGGCGCCGATCGAATACCACGTGCGTCCACGCCTGCCGCTGCCGCTCGACACACTTGATTCGAACCTCGACGTGGATCCGCCTGCGCTCATCAAGGGCTATCTGCGCCTGGGCACCCGCATTTTGGGCGCACCGGCGTGGGATCCGGATTTCAACACCGCCGATCTGCCCATGCTCATGCGACTCGAGGACCTGCCTGCCAAGTACCGCAAGCACTTTCTCAACCGTTGAGCGCGCGCCGAAAGGCACTGCCCGACGCGGCGGTAGTGCCTTCTGGCGGCGTCTTCTTACTCATTGGACTAAAAAACTAATCCATTATTCGAATGAGTATTTTGTTTGAGATATGACAAAACAATGACGTTGTCATGAGCCTGTCACAGGCGCAATTGATACTAATTGTTGTCCGCGTCTCGTTTCATTCGTATGTCATTTTCTGTGTCCACGCCATCATCCATACCAGCAATAGAGGGAAGTGCCGCCGTTTTCACCACTCGCACCAGCGAGGCGTTGGGCGGTCGGCGAGTCGATTTGCTTGATCGCGATCACAGCATTCTGGCGTTCAACGAGCGTGTCTTCGACTGGGCCGTGCGCCCCGATGTTCCGTTGCTCGAGCGGCTGCGGTTTCTGTGCATCGTGTCGTCGAACCTGGACGAGTTCTTCGAGGTACGGGCGGCGGCGCACCTGACGGCCGCGCAGCAGGGCGAGACCAAGGGCGAGTACAACGTGGAGTCGTTCGAAGCCCTGGCGCTCAAGGCCCATGAACTGGTGGATCGCCAATACGCGCTCTACAACGATTCGCTGATGCCGGCCTTCGAGGCGCACGGCATTCATGTGGTGTCTCATGGTGAGCGCTCGGGCGCGCAAAAGCGTTGGGTGAAGGATTATTTTCTGCGCGACGTGCGCCCGCTCCTGATTCCCGTCGGGCTCGATCCCTCGCATCCGTTCCCGCAGGTGGCGAACAAGTCGCTCAATTTCATCGTCCGCTTGAAGGGCGGCGATGCGTTTGGGCGCTCCAATGAAATTGCCATCGTCAAGATTCCCCGCATCCTGCCGCGCGTGATCCGCCTGCCTGCGGAGGTCGCGCCCAAGGGCGTGCAACTGGTCACGCTCTCGAGCATCATCCGCTCGCATCTCGCGGACCTGTTTCCCGGGCGTGAAGTCACGGAGTTCTCGCAGTTTCGCGTCACGCGTCATTCCGATCTCGCGGTCGATGAGGAAGACGTGCGCAATCTGCGCATGGCGCTGCGTCAGGGCTTGCAGCACCGGCACTACGGTCAGGCCGTGCGGCTCGAGGTGTCCTCGGGCTGCTCGCGCTACATGTCGGATTTTCTGCTCTCGCAATTTAACCTGCCAGCGGCCGCGCTGTATCGCGTGCAGGGCCCGTGAATCTGGTGCGGCTGTCGCAGGTGGTGGATCTGGTGGCCGACCGCAGCCTGCTGTTTCCGGCCTGGAAACCAGCGTGGCCCGTGCAACTGCCGCGCACCGCCTCGATCTTTGCCGAGTTGAGAAAGCGCGACGTGCTGATTCACCAGCCGTTCGAGAGTTTTGATGGCGTGCTTGCCTTTCTGCGCGAGGCGGTCAACGATCCCAAGGTGCTGGTGATCAAGCAGACGATTTACCGTACCGGCTCCGAATCCGAGATGATGGACCTGCTGCGCGAGGCCGTGCGCCGCGGCAAGGAGGTCACGGTCGTAGTCGAGTTGAAGGCGCGCTTTGACGAAGAGGCGAACATCAACTGGGCCGAGGCGCTCGAATCCGTTGGCGCGCAGGTCGTGTACGGCGTGGTGGGGCTGAAGACGCACGCCAAGATGCTGCTCGTCACGCGCCGCGAAGGGCGTCATCTGCGGCGCTATGGCCATCTGTCCACGGGCAACTACAACCCGCGCACCGCCAGGCTCTACACCGATCTGAGCTGCCTGACGGCCGACGAGCGCATCACCGCCGACATGGACACCGTGTTCGACCATCTGGCCAACCAGAACCGCGTGCCCAAATTGAATGACATGCTTCTCGCGCCGTTCGAATTGCAGCAGCGCATGATCGACATGATCGACGCGGTAGGGCTTGCGGCCTCGCGCGGCGAGAACGCGCGCATCGTCGCCAAGATGAATGCGCTGACCGACGAGGCGCTGATCCATGCGCTGCTCAGGGCGGCCGAGCGCGGTGCGAACATCGACCTGATCATCCGTGGTGCCTGCATGCTGCCCGCGCAGGTGCCGGGGCTCTCCGAGCGGATCCGGGTGCGCTCCGTCATCGGTCGCTTTCTGGAGCACACGCGCGTGTTCTACTTCGCTGCCGGGACAAGGAAGACCTGTACCTGTCGAGCGCCGACTGGATGAACCGCAACATGCTGCGCCGCGTGGAACTCGCCTGGCCGGTCAAGGATCGCAAGCTGCGCCAGCGCATCATCGACGAATGTCTGGTGTCCTACCTGCACGATGATCGCGACGCGTGGACACTGGAGGCCGATGGGCACTACGAACGCGCGCCGCACGTGATTGATGGACTGGGTGCCCAGAAGGCGTTGATGGCGCGTTACGCGCCAACACGCAATCGCTAGGAAACCCGACGACGACTCACGACGAAGAAAGCTGCGAAATGGATCTGATTCTCTGGCGGCACGCTGAAGCCGAAGATGCACCAGATGGTGGGGAAGATCTGGACCGTCCGCTCACGGCGCGCGGTGAAAAACAGGCCGCTCGCATGGCCTCCTGGCTGGATCGGCAACTGCCCGAAGGCCTGCGCGTGCTCGTCAGCCCCGCGCGTCGGACCGAGCAGACGGCGCGCGCGCTGGGCCGAAAATTCAAGCCGCGCGCCGAGTTGCTGCCCGGCGGATCGGTCGATGATCTGCTCGAATTGGCCCAATGGCCGAAGTCGCGCGGTGCCGTCCTAGTGGTGGGGCATCAGCCCATGCTCGGCGAAACGGCGGCGCGACTGCTGGGCATGACGGCGAGCCAGTGCGCCATTCGCAAGGGCTCGGTCTGGTGGCTGCGCTATCGCAGCCGTCAGGAACTGGAAGAAACGATTCTGCTATCGGTGCAGTCTCCGGATTTTCTCTAGGGCCTGTTCACCCAACCCACGGGTCGCGCAAGCCAGGCAGGGCCGCCCCTGCGGCGTTGCCTGGCTTGCCCGAAGGGTTGCGCAGTCTTGGGCGGTCTGCGGCGTTGCAGGCTCTCGCAAGGTACCTACCTTGCTTCGAGCCCGCGCCTTGCATCCCATCCCAAGACTGCACAACGCGATCCCCGTGCGTTGGGTGAACAGACCCTAGACCGCCACTTCACACAACGCACGCGGATCGCGTTGTGTGAACAGGCCCTGGATCACTTCCTGGACGACTTGCCGTGGTCCTCGGCCTTTGGGCGACCTGTCTTGATGGCCGGCACGGCGCGCAGTGCGGTCATCAGTTGCTGGTCGCTCAGCGATGCGAGCAGCTTGAGGCCGGCGCGCAGCAGTTCGCTCTTCTTGACCTGGTGATCGAGCTTCGCACTGCGCAGCTTGATCGTGTCGATGACGGCGTACTCATCCTTGGGGATGGTGAAGCTGTCACGCACCAGCTTGGGCTTCTTCGCCTTGGGTTCCTTGACCACGGCTTGCTTGGGCTGCTTCTGCGCTGGCTTGGCGGCTGTCTTGCCTGCCTTGGCGGCGGGCTTGGCCGCGGGTTTGGCCGTGGTGGCAGGGGCCTTCTTGACGGGCTTCCTGCTCTTGGCGGTCGCGGCCGTTTCGGCGGCGGCGGGCGCGGCCTTCCTGGCTACGGGCGCGGGTGCCGAAGGGGCCGGTGCGGCCACGGCGGCTGGCTGAACAACCTTCTTGGCGGCGGCGGCAACGGGTGCCGGCGCTTCGGAAGGAATGGCGGGGGACTTGGTGTTGGCGGTCATGGTGATATTTTGTAAAACGGTATAAACAGTTTATACCGTTATCGAAATAAATGTCACCTCAGTTCCGTGACAAATTCCCAAGGCGTCTTCTGCCAGCAATAGCATTCTTCCTCGAGCAGGTGCGCCGACTGTGGATAGCTCTCGGCCCAGCCTTCGCGTGACGAGACGACGCAGCGCACGCCGTCAAAACGCAGCATGAAGCCGCGCGTGTCCGGCTCGCGGCGGGCGTGGCACAGCGCGATGGCGGTGCGAAGGCACATGAGCTGCAGGGCGAATTGCGCGTCGCTCAACTCAAGCCCGATCTTGTGCACCTTGCCGCGATGGCCCAGCACGAGCTGGCTCAGATGGTGCAGTTCGGGCAGCGCAAAGCCGGCGGCGTCGGTCTGGTCGAGGATGTAGGCACCGTGGCGCTGGTAGCCGCTGTGCGAGATGCGCTGGCCGATCTCGTGCAGACGTGCGGCCCAGTCGAGCTTGCGGGCGGCCCGCTCGCTGCCCTCGGGCGCGGCAAGCGTGAAGAGCTGCGTGGCGATCTGCGCCACGCGCTGCGCATGCAGTTCGTCCACGGCAAAGCGTTGCATCAGTCCGCGCACGGTCGATGAGCGCAGGTCGGTCTGCGGCTGCTCGCGATCGAGCAGGTCGTAGAGCGCTCCTTGACGCAGCGCGCCCTGGGCGACCAGCATCTCGTCGATGTCCAGCAGGCTGAAAATGGCGCACAGCACGCTCACGCCACCACCAATCACGGCACGGCGATCTTCCTTGAGGCCGGTCAGGCGCACACGGTCGGCGCCGCGCGCCGCGATCAACTGGTCACGCAGCCAATCGAGGCCCTTGCGCGTGATCCGGCCCTCGGGCGACGCACCGGCCGCTGCCAGCACATCGCCCACGGCACCCACGGTGCCTGAAGATCCATAGGCCACGTCCCAGGTGTTGCGCTGGTAGGTGTCGAGCGCCTCGTCGAGTACGGCCTTGGCGGCCACCTCGGCGGCCTCGAATGCGCGCGGGGTGAATTGCCCGTCGGGAAAATATCGCGTGGACCACGCCACGCTGCCCACGCGGAACGAAGCCACGGCACTCGGCGTGAACTGGCGTCCGAGAATGATCTCGGTCGAGCGGCCACCGATGTCCACCACCAGGCGGCGCTCGTCGGACTGCGGCAGCAGGCGCGCCACGCCCTGATAGATCAGGCGCGCTTCTTCGGGCCGGAGACGATGTCGATCGGATAACCGAGAATCTGATTGCCGCGTTCGATGAACACTTCGCGGTTGCGGGCCTCGCGCAGCGTCTGTGTGGCAACCGCGCGTACCTGCGCCTTCGGAAAACCGGACAGCCGCTCGGCAAAACGGGCGAGACAGTCCCAGCCGCGCTGCATCGATTCAGCGGTGAGATTCTTGTCTTCATCCAGCCCTGCGCCCTGGCGTACGGTTTCCTTGAAGTATTCGATTTTCTCGATATGGCCATGCTCGTAGCGGCCAATTTCCAGTCTGAAGCTGTTGGACCCGAGGTCCACGGCAGCCAGCAATGTTCCATCTTGCATAAAAAAGGGCTTGGTGCTTTGCGCGTCTTGATTCGCGGCGCAGCATAGCATCGACAATCATGGCCTAGTGCAGGACATGGTCGGATTTCATCCGACGATGCGTCCATCGGCGGTGAGCATGCTCTGTGTGACGTTGACGTTGCTGAGTTTTTCACCCTGGTAGGCGATCAGGAAACCGCCAATGCGCAGATCCACGCGCTTGCGAAACGCCGCCAGAGCACCGGCGCGATTCACGGACGAACCCAGCGTTGCCAGCACGTCCGAGGTGTAGCGTGCGGCGATATAGCCCGCAAGCCCGTGTTGCGAAGGCGGCTCGTCGTAGAGCTTGGCGAGCGCAGCGCGGTAGCTGCGCACGACTGGCAGCCCGGCCGTCACTGTCGGCACCGGCTGTGTGACGATTACCGACACGTTGCGCGGCACGCCACCGAGCTGGGTGAGCACCTGCAGATTCACGTCCGACATCGCGATCAGATAGGTGTGCGATCCGTTGCGTCCGCCGATCAATTGCGCGTAGGCATGCAATTCGGGTGTGCCGCCGATGAACAGAATCAGCGCGGGCGGCGAGGCAGGGCGCTTGCCCGGCTCGAGCGCCAGTAGCGTGAGCCCGTTGATGATGCTTGCGCGTGTGATGGACGCGACCATTTCCTTTTGCAGTGCCGGTGTCGCGTAGACCACGCCAACTTTCTTGACGCCCATGACGGCGAGCGATTTCAGCGCGTGGCTGATCTGGGCCTGATAGTCGGGAAATGCCTGAAAGACGAGGTTCTGCCCGTCCTCCCATTCGCGCTGGAGCCACGGTGCAACAAGGGGCAGGGCATGGTTGCCGGGCGTGCGCTGCAGGCTCGCCACGGCGGCGGCCGCCGCGTCACCGACACAGCCGCTCAGCGCCACGCAGGTCGGATCGATCATCGCGCCCTGCCACGCCGCCTGGATGGCGCGCGCGCTGCCGTCGGTCTCGACCACCAGATGCTGAATCGTTCTGCCGTTGCCGCGTTCGCGGGCATTGAATTCCTGCCAGGCGACGCGCGAGCCGATCAGGAAGTCGCGGCCAATGTCCTGCTGCAACGGTGACATGTCCACGATCTGGGTGACGGAGGCGACGACGTTGGCATCGCCTGCGGCCAGCGCGGAGGTGGCGGGCAGCGTTGCGGCCACGGCTGCCGCGAGCGAGGTGTTGCGAAGCCAATCCCGGCGGGTCAGAACGGCAGACGAGGGCGCTGGTTGAGACATGTGATATGCGATTTATTGCGTTTAGAAACTTCATGTTACGACGCTATAAAGGCGCTTTTATGACGTTTTCATGGCACTTTCCCTCTGAAAAAACTTTGTGACAAAGCCAATGTGTCACGACTCTGTCATATGGCGCTTCTACATTTCGTTCCATCACATGTTTGTTCAACCTTGAGGTCTCTCTCATGACAATGTCTGCAATTCGTATTCTCGTGTCCGGTCTGGTCGCCATGGGTGCGTTCTCCTCCGCCATGGCACAGAGCGAAGCAACAGGCGCTGGCGCCAGCTTCCCGGCGCCGCTCTACTCCAAGTGGGCCGCCGACTACAACAAGGCCACCGGCGTCAGGATCAACTACCAGTCGGTCGGCTCGGGCGCTGGCCTGAAGCAGATCGAAGCCAAGACCGTTGACTTCGGCGCCTCCGACGCTCCCCTGAAGGACGACGAGCTGCAAAAGAAGGGTCTGGTGCAGTTCCCCACCGTGATCGGCGGCATCGTTCCGGTCGTCAACATCAAGGGCATTTCTCCAGGCCAGTTGAAGCTCTCCGGCAAGGTGCTGGGCGACATCTACCTGGGCAAGATCACCAACTGGAACGACGCTGCCATCAAGGCGCTGAACCCCGGCGTGAACCTGCCCGATGCCACCATCGCTCCGGTGCGCCGCGCGGACGGCTCCGGCACGACCTTCGGCTTCACCAACTATCTGTCGAAGGTGAACCCCGAGTGGAAGGAAAAGATCGGTGAAGGCACGGCGGTGAACTGGCCTACCGGCGCAGGCGGCAAGGGCAATGAAGGCGTGGCCGCTTTCGTGGGCCGTCTGCCGAACTCGATTGGCTACGTCGAGTACGCCTACGTGAAGCAAAACAAGATGACCTACGCACAGTTGCAGAACAAGGACGGCAACTTCGTCTCGCCTGACGATGCCACGTTCAAGGCTGCCGCTGCCGGTGCCGACTGGAGCAAGAGCTTCTACCAGATCCTGACCGAGCAACCCGGCAAGGACGCATGGCCAATCACCTCCGCTACCTTCATCCTGTTCAACAAGGTGCAGGACAAGCCGGTGCAGGCAGCCACTTCGCTGAAGTTCTTCGAATGGGCTTACAAGAATGGCGACAAGACTGCTGCCGATCTGGACTACGTGCCCATGCCCGACAGCGTGAAGGAAGTGGTCTACAAGTCCTGGGCTGAGATCAAGGACAGCTCCGGCAAGGCAATTGCCGTGAAGTGATTCACGGCGATCCGCCCGAGTGATGCACCCCACTGAAGATCAACGCACTGGTTCGTCGATCTTCGTGGGTTGTCTGCCGGATGGCCCGAACTCGAACGGATCTTCGACTTTTAATTCCTACCGAGGCGCACCCCGTGTCCACCACACTGCCCGTATCATCTGCCAATTCTTCCTTGAAGGATATGGATAGAGTGTCAAAAAACACCCCTCCGTCCCGCCCGTCTCCGATGGCCGGCGCGTTCATTGACCGATTGTTTGGCTGGTGCGCGCGCGGCGCGGCTGTGCTCACGCTGCTCTTGCTGATCGGTATTCTTGTCTCGCTCATCATCGGTGCGTGGCCCTCGATCAGCAAGTACGGCCTCGGATTTCTGACCAGCAGCGTCTGGGACCCGGTACAGAACGAGTACGGCGGTCTGGTGATGATCTACGGTACGCTCGCGACCTCCGCCATCGCGCTGATCATTGCCGTGCCGGTCAGCTTCGGCATCGCGCTTTTTCTCACCGAACTCTCGCCCGCCTGGCTCAAGCGCCCACTGGGCACCGCGATTGAATTGCTGGCGGCGGTTCCCTCCATCGTCTACGGTATGTGGGGTCTGATGGTGTTCGGCCCGATTCTTGCCACCTACGTGCAGGCGCCGCTGCAGAAGCTGCTCAACGGCGTGCCGTATCTCGGTGCGCTGGTATCCGGGCCGCCGGTCGGTATCGGTATCCTGTCTGCCGGCATCATCCTCGCGATCATGATCATTCCGTTCATCGCCTCGGTGATGCGCGACGTGTTTGAAGTCACTCCCGCGCTGCTCAAGGAATCGGCCTATGGCCTGGGTTCCACGACCTGGGAAGTGGTCTGGAAGGTGGTTCTTCCGTATACCAAGGCCGGTGTGCTCGGCGGCGTCATGCTGGGTCTCGGACGCGCTCTGGGTGAAACCATGGCCGTGACGTTCGTGATCGGTAACATGAACCAGCTCAATTCGCTGTCGGTGTTCGAGGCCGCAAACAGCATCACCTCGGCGCTCGCCAACGAGTTCGCCGAAGCAGGCGAGGGCCTGCACCAGGCTTCGCTGATCTATCTGGGCCTGGTTCTGTTCTTCATCACCTTTGTGGTTCTGACGCTCTCCAAGCTGCTGCTCAACCGCCTGAAGAAAGCCGAAGGAGCACGTTCGTGAACACGACAACATCCACTCAACTCATCGCCGCGCAGGAACTCGCCAGAGTGCGTGCTGCGCGCTACGGCACGCGCAAGCGCGTCAACCAGATCGCACTCACGCTGTCGCTTGCCGCCATGGCCTTTGGCGTGTTCTGGCTGATCTGGATTCTCTGGGAAACCTTGCGCCTTGGCATCGGTGGCCTGAGCCTGACGCTGTTCACCGAAATGACGCCGCCGCCCAACGAGCCCGGCGGTATCGCCAACGCGATCTTCGGCTCGCTGGTGATGGTGGCCCTGGCGACTTTCGTCGGCACCCCGATCGGCATCATGGCCGGTGTCTACCTGGCCGAATACGATCCGCGCGGCTGGCTTGCCTCGACTACGCGCTTCGTCAACGACATCCTGCTGTCTGCTCCATCGATCGTGATCGGTCTGTTCGTGTATGCGATTGTCGTCGCGTATTTCAAGAGCTTCTCGGCCTACGCCGGTATTCTGGCGCTCGCCTTGATCGTGATTCCGGTGGTCATCCGCACGACCGAGAACATGCTGACGCTGGTTCCTTCGGCCCTGCGTGAAGCGGCCTACGCGCTTGGCACGCCCAAGTGGAAGGTGATTACCTTGGTGACGCTGCGTGCGGCCCGCGCCGGCGTGATCACCGGTGTGCTGCTGGCCGTGGCGCGCATCGCTGGTGAGACCGCACCGCTGCTGTTCACCGCGTTGAACAACCAGTTCTGGAATGGCGACCTGTCCAAGCCCATGGCCAGCCTGCCGGTCACGATCTTCAAGTTTGCAATGAGCCCGTACGAAAACTGGCAGCACCTGGCATGGGCCGGTGTGTTCCTGATCACGCTGGCCGTGCTGGGTCTCAACATCCTGGCGCGTTTCGTGACGCGTCAGAAGTAAACCGAATCCAAGAATCAAAGAGTAGAGGAACACCTCATCATGGCTCCCATCAAGAACAGCTTATCGCCTTCGCCTTCGAAGATCACCGTTCGCAACCTGAACTTCTACTACGGCAAGTTCCACGCGCTCAAAAGCATCAATCTCGACATCCCCGAGAACAAGGTGACCGCATTCATCGGCCCCTCGGGTTGCGGCAAGTCGACTTTGCTGCGTACCTTCAACCGCATGTTCGAGCTGTACCCCGAGCAGCGCGCCGAAGGCGAGATCCTGCTGGACGGCGACAACCTGCTGACATCCAAGCAGGACGTGGCGCTGATCCGTGCCAAGGTCGGCATGGTGTTCCAGAAGCCGACACCGTTCCCGATGTCGATCTACGACAACATCGCGTTTGGCGTGAAGCTGTTCGAGAGCCTGAACGCCACCGACATGGACGAGCGGGTGGAATGGGCGCTGCGCAAGGCGGCGCTGTGGACCGAGGTGAAGGACAAGCTGCACCAGAGCGGCTCGGGTCTGTCCGGTGGTCAGCAGCAGCGTCTGTGCATTGCCCGCGGCATCGCGATCAAGCCCGAAGTGCTGCTGCTCGACGAGCCATGTTCGGCGCTCGACCCGATCTCCACCGCCAAGGTCGAGGAGCTGATTGCCGAGTTGAAGAACGACTACACCGTGGTCATCGTGACCCACAACATGCAGCAGGCAGCGCGCTGCAGCGACTACACCGCCTACATGTACCTGGGCGATCTGGTCGAATTCGGCGATACGGAACAGATGTTCTTCAAGCCGCAGCGCAAGGAAACGGAAGACTACATCACCGGCCGTTTCGGTTGATGATCCAAGGAGAAAACGATATGCCAGATAAACATCTCTCCTCGCAGTTCGACAGCGAACTCAACAGCGTCTCGGCGCGTGTCATGGAATTGGGCGGTATTGTCGAGTCGCAGATTCGCCAGGCGATCTATGCGCTCTCGCACTTCAGCGTGGAAGCCGCCGATCAGGTCGAAGAACTCGAAAAGCGCGTGAACTCGATGGAAGTCGAGATCGACTACGAACTCTCCACCATCATCGCGCGCCGCCAGCCGACGGCTCGCGACCTGCGCCTGCTGATCGCGTTCAGCAAGGCCATCGCCAATCTGGAGCGCATGGGCGACGAGGCCACGCGCATGGCGCGCATGGTCAAGTCGATCATCGAAAGCGGCGCCGCGCGCTCCCTGCCTTCGAGCGAATTGGGCGTGGCCGCCGATCTGGCCTCGGGTCTGCTGCGCAAGGCGCTCGATGCGTTTGCGCGACTCGACACCAAGACGGCACTCGACATCCTCAAGGAAGACGACCTCATCGACAAGGAGTTCGATGGTTTCGTGCGCAAGCTGATCACTTACATGATGGAAGATCCGCGCAAGATTTCCGCAAGCCTCGACCTGCTGTTCCTCGCGAAGGCCATCGAGCGCATCGGAGACCATTCCAAGAATGTGGCCGAACTCATCATCTACCTGGTCAAGGGCAAGGATGTGCGCCACACTGCGCTCGATGAAATCGAGTCGGCGGTCGGTTGAAAGGCGGTTCGTCAGATGAAGAAATTACCTCGCGTCCTGATTGTTGAAGATGAGTCGGCGATTGCCGAACTCGTCGCGGTCAATCTGCGTCACAACGGCTTCCAGCCCATCTGGGCGGAAGATGGTGAATCGGCCCAGCGCGAGCTGGATGCCGTGTTGCCCGATGTGATCCTGCTCGACTGGATGCTGCCCGGCCAAAGCGGTCTTCAACTGGCGCGCAAGTGGCGCGCCGACCCGCGCACCAAGCCGATTCCGATCCTGATGCTGACCGCGCGCGGCGACGAGCCGGACAAGGTCGCGGGGCTGGATGCCGGTGCCGACGACTACATCACCAAGCCGTTCTCCACGCAGGAGCTGCTCGCGCGCATCCGCGCCGTGCTGCGCCGCCGCGCGCCCGAGCAGGTGAGCGACAGCGTGTCGATTGGCGAACTGACGCTCGATGCCGCCACGTACCGGGTGAGCTTTCAGGGCCAGGGCCTGAAGGTCGGCCCGACCGAGTTCAAGCTGCTGCATTTTCTGATGAAGCACTCGGAGCGCGTGCACAGTCGTGCGCAATTGCTCGACAAGGTCTGGGGCGATCACGTCTTCATCGAGGAGCGCACGGTGGACGTACATGTGAAGCGACTGCGCGAGGCGCTCGGTTCGGCATCGGCGATGATCGAGACCGTGCGCGGTGCCGGTTACCGCCTCACGGCGCAACCGCCCGCGCTGATGCAGGCTTAAGCAACAACGGCCACAGCCACAGGAAGAAGGCGATGTGCCGGGCCTGCAAGCCCGGCATTTTTGTTTCTGGCTTCGCCATGTTCTGATTTTCCTGAGGGTATGCGCTTGGGCGTATAAACCGCATACTTCAACCAGAGCGGCGTCCCGAGACGTCGCCTTCCACCCTGCAACATGCTTTGGCGATTTATTTTTTTCATCGGTTTCCAGCTCATCGGCGGTGCCCTGGGTTGGTGGAGGGAGGGCCGTGGGGCGCCATCGCCGGCGCGGGCGTCGCCACGTGGGTCTGGTTCATCTGGGATTTCTGGCGCGGCAGCCGCGTGCTCCGGTGGCTGCGTCAGGGTGATCCACAGACCGCGCCGTCGTTGCGCGGCATGTGGGGCGAGGCGGCGGATCGCGCGCGGCGCCTGATTCGCCAGGCGGATCATCAGATCAGGGCGAGCGATGCGCGCCTTCACGACATCCTGTCGGCGTTGCAGGCGTCGCCCAACGGCGTGGTGCTGCTGGACGAGGAAGGTCACATCGAGTGGTGCAACCAGATGGCCGAGGCGCATTTCGGCTTCGATGTAGGGCGCGACCTGATGCAGACCGTCGGCAACCTGGTGCGCGATCCGGATTTCACGCGCTACTACAACGCGCAGAATTTCTCACGTCCGGTGGCGCTTCAGGGACGATCCAGCACGACCGCGCGGCCGGTGCGCATTTCGGTGCAGCTCCATCCGTATGGTGATGGCCGCAAGCTGCTTTTGTCGCAGGACATCACGGCGCTCGAACAGGCCGAGGCGATGCGGCGCGACTTCGTTGCGAACGTATCGCACGAGATCCGCACGCCGCTCACGGTGCTCACCGGCTTCGTCGAAACACTGCAGACCCTGCCGCTGACCGACGACGAGCGGCAACGTTATCTCGGCATGATGTCGCAGCAGGCCGCGCGCATGCAGAGCGTGGTGCTGGACTTGCTCACGCTTTCGCGGCTGGAGGGCAGTCCGTTGCCGGGCATGAGCGACTGGGTGCCGGTCGAGGCGCTTCTCAAGCGCAGCGAGGAGGAGGCGCGAGGACTTTCCGCGACGCTCACCGTGAACCAGCAAAAGCACCACGAGATCATCTTCCCGCCCGTCGAGACCATGAGGGCCGCCGGGCAGATCGCTGGCATCGTGGCCGAGCTGCAAAGTGCGCTGTCGAACCTTGTCAACAATGCGGTGCGCTACACGCCGGCAGGCGGCAGGATCACGGTGTGCTGGGACATGCTCGACAACGGCAACGCACGCTTTGTGGTCACCGATACCGGCGTGGGCATTGCGCCCGAACACATCCCGCGCCTGACCGAGCGTTTCTACCGTGTGGACCGCAGCCGCTCGCGCGAGACGGGTGGCACGGGATTGGGGCTCGCCATCGTCAAGCATGCGGTGCAGCGTCACGGCGCGACCCTCCAGATTTCGAGCGTGGTGGGCAAGGGCTCGACCTTCGCGGTCGAGTTTCCGGCAATGCGCCTTCGCGGCGCACAGCCTCAGGTCCTCAAGTCGCAGATCGCGTTGCAGGCGCCGCACAACGCCTCAGCGCACGAACCAGCAGCCCTGTGAAGATCAGCGCCGTGACGGCCAGCACTGCGGCGCTGCAGGCCCAGAACGGCGCGGGCGAAGGGATCGGCCCGAAACCCGCAATGCCTTCATAAGCCAGTAAATAGCCACCCGCAAGGCCAACGCCCCAGAGCATCAGCGCGTAGACGACCAGCGGCAAAAATGTGATGCGGTAGCTGCGCAGCACAAAAATGCAGAGCGTCTGGATCGCGTCGGCCATGTGGTAGGCGGCCACCCAGATCAGCAATGAGGCCGTGAGTGCGATGACGGCCGTGTTCGTGGAGTAAAACGCCACCACCTGATGCCGGGTAAGGATGAGCACGAGCCCCAGCACCAGCCCCATCGTCGCCGCCATGCCGAAGCCCTGCATGGCGACAGCGCGCGCGGCCGTTTCATTGGCCGCGCCGCGCCAGTAACTCACACGCGCGCTTGTCGCTATGGCCAGCGAAAGCGGCACCATGTAGAGCACGGCGGCCATGTTCGCGAGAATCTGGTGCGTGGCCGCTGCCAGCGTTCCCTGCCTCGCAATGAACAGCGCCATCAACGTGAACGAGGTGACCTCGACCAGAATCGACAGGCCCGCAGGCACACCGAGGCGCAAGAATCTGCCGAGCTGCGCGAAATCGGGTTTTTCCAGCGCCTTCCACAGCGCGAGCGGTTCGTACATACGCTGCGTGCGCAGCATCACGATGCCGCAGAACATCAGCGAATAATTCACCACCAGCGTGGCCCAGGCGCAGCCCGCAGCGCCTTGTGCGGCAAGACCCGCGCCGCCGAAGGTGAACCAGATCGACAGCGGCACCTTGAGCGCGAGCGACGCCACCTGCAGCCACGTCACCAGTTGCGGATGGCCAAGCGACTGATTCATCGTGCTGTAGATGCGAAACAGCAGGGACGGTGGCAGGGCGAAGGCCAGGATGTGCAGGTAGTCGAGCACGACCTCGCGCAGATCGGGTGGCACGCGCGTCCAGCGCAGGATGGCATCGGGTGAGAGCAGCGCGTACATGCCGATCAGGCTCGCCGCAAGCCAGAGGTATAGCGACTGCCGCAGGCTCGCGCCGAGCGCCGTGGAATGCGCTGCACCGCGCTGCTCGGCCCAGATCGGCAGCAGCGCCTGAAGCACGCCCATGAGCGAGACGTAGACGCTGATGAATACGGCGGAGCCAATGGACAGCGCGGCCAGTGCCTCGTCGGAATGGCGACCGGCAACCACGGTGTCCGTCACGCCGAAGGCCATCACCGCCAACTGGCCCGCAAGCACCGTGACCGCGTGCCGCACGATGATCGAGCGTTCGGGCATCAGCGCGAACGCCTGTGCAATATGACGAGGCGATCGGTTCTGTCCGTGGGCCGCGCGACGCCGCCCACTTCTTCCCATTGCGCATCGGGCCAGACATCGGTCACCGGCGGTGTGGCGTCGGCATCGGTGATGATCCACTCGCAGCGATCAGCATCGGGCGACGCGACCATGGTGATGTTGCCGTAATAGCTGATGGCCGCGATCTGCGCGCGGGAAAGGCCGTAGCCGCCGATGCAGCCGCTGCGGTCACCGATCAGCGTGACCAGCGGCTTGATCTGCGGAGCCATGCTGCGGCCATGATTGAGCATCGGCAGCCAGATCGTCATGAGCAGGATCCAGCCCAGAGTCGCCCCGGTGGCAGGCAGGATCAGGCTTTTCCAGAGCGCATCGCGATTGCGCGCCGCGCGCCACCAGACGAGGGCGCACCAGGCAATGGTGGCCGCCAGCGCGAGCACGAATTCGAGCCATGAAAACGTCGGCACGAAGCTGGGTGCCAGCCGCGCCACGTTGGCAGCGGGCTTGGGAGGAAAACCGGTCTGCACCGCAATCCAGACGACCCAGATGGCAATGGCCGAAATGCTGAAAAAAATCAGCGTGAACCAATCGATCAGCGCGCCAATGCTGCGGCTCAGGGTCGGCAGCGCAAAGGCCGCAAGCGCTGCCAATGCGGGCAGGCCCAGCAGCAATGCGCGATCGGATGGGCGGGTGAGGAGCGCCGCGGCCACCGCAACCAGCAGGAACCACAGCGGCAGCAGCAGATGGCGGTTCCACTGCGCGGTGAAGATCAGGTGGCGCCAGCGCCAGATCGTCCACAGGGCGAGCGGCCACGCGGGCCAGCAGAACCACAGGACGAGGCGGAAAATGCTTTGAAAATCCTTGAAGCCGCTCGGCGCAACCGCGTTGAAACGCCACAGGCCCAGCACCGCAGCCACGCCTGCGGCCAACAGCGTGGCGACGGCCAGAATGACACCGCTTTCGATGCGCTTGGCGGGCGAGGCAAGCCCCGATTTCGACGCGATCAATGCACTGCCAAGTCCGAGCAGCACGGCCACCGTCGGCGCGCCGCTCAGCGACAGGCCGAGCAGCCCCAGAAATGCGAGCAGGGCAGACAGGTTGCGCCGATGCGGAATGCTGGAGGCGGCGAAGAACACCAGCGCCGTGCAGCAAAGCTGGGTCAGATAGCTCGTGGTTTCGTGCGAGAACTGCGCAAGCCCGAGACTCGCAATCAGCGCGAGCAGGCCTGCGTCACCCAGGGCGCGGGCATAGTCGAGCGGATAGGCCTCGCCCCGAAGGCAAACGCCACCGGCTGCGCACCCGGTTGGCGCGCAAGATAATAAATGCTGTACCAGGTGGCCGACAGCGTCAGCGCGAGCATGGCGATGAAGGGCAGACGCGCCGCGAACTCCATCGGAATCCACTGCGGCGCAATGCGGATCGCCCACGCGCCCAGCCAATAGGGCAGAAGGCCGTCGATGTCGGGCGCAAGGCCGGCCAGTGTCGGCGTGAGCCATGGCGTGTTCCCCAGCGCCAACTCGCGCATGTACCCGAACGCCGTGACATCGGAATTGCGCCATGGATCACGCCCGACGAAACCGAAAGTCACATAGGCCGCGCACAGCAGCCACAGGGCCCAGCGATGAAGCGGACGTACGGCACTTTGGGCAACGATGGCGGGATTGGGATAGTTCACACTGACGCAGACAGTGGCTGGCGAAGCCGTTCGGCGGCGCTGCAAGGAAATCGGGCCGCCACGTCAGAGCATAGCGGCAAATTGGCGGCGGGAGACACTGTCTCGGGCGGGCCTTGAACGAAAAAAGGCAGCGCGGATACGGCTGCCTTTTTTCGAGTGGTCGGCACCAGGTCGCCAGAGAACGACGAGAGCCGAGCCTGCAGCGCTATGGCGCTTACTTCGCGGTCGTCTTGCCGAAACGGTTGCGGAAACGCTCGACGCGGCCACCCATGTTGTCCACGGACTTTTGGGTACCGGTGTAGAAGGGGTGCGATTCGCTGGAGGTATCCAGCTTGTACAGCGGGTATTCCTTGCCTTCGAACGTATCGGTTTCCTTGGTGTTCACGCAGGAACGGGTAACGAACTTGAAGCCGTTGGACAGGTCCACGAACAGCACTTCGCGGTAGTCGGGGTGGATGCCTTCTTTCATGATCTTTTCCTTCAGGTCAGCTGCGGGAGCCGCGCCAGCCAGCCTGACGTACTTTCCGCAATAAAAAGCTCTCTATTATTGCATATTTGCGGCGGGTGGCAAAAATCCCGGGTGCGGGCAGAAACAAAACACCCCGCAGCCTTGGGGTCTGCGGGGTGTCGGATGAGGGCCCTCGGTGATCAACCGCCGCGGCGCATCATGTCGAAGAACTCGACATTCGTCTTGGTGGCCTTCATGTTCTTGATCATCAGTTCCATCGACTCGATCTCGTCCATGTTGTACATGAACTGACGCAGGATGCGGGTCTTCTGCAGGATTTCCGGGGCGAGCAGCAACTCTTCGCGGCGCGTGCCGCTCTTGTTGAGTTCGATGGCCGGGAACACGCGCTTTTCATAGAGGCGGCGGTTCAGGTGGATTTCGCAGTTGCCCGTGCCCTTGAATTCTTCAAAGATCACCTCGTCCATGCGGCTGCCGGTGTCGACCAGGGCGGTGGCGATGATGGTGAGCGAGCCACCTTCCTCGACCTTGCGGGCCGCGCCGAAGAAGCGCTTGGGGCGCTGCAGCGCGTTGGCGTCCACACCGCCCGAGAGCACCTTGCCGGAGGAAGGCACGACGTTGTTGTAGGCACGGGCCAGGCGGGTGATCGAGTCCAGCAGGATCACCACGTCCTTCTTGAGTTCGACCAGACGCTTGGCGCGCTCGATCACCATTTCGGCGACGTGCACGTGACGCGCGGCGGGCTCGTCGAAGGTCGATGCAATGATCTCGCCCTTCACGGTGCGCTGCATTTCGGTCACTTCTTCGGGGCGCTCGTCCACGAGCAGCACCAGCAGGTGGACGTCGGGATTGTTGGCGGTGATCGCGTGCGCGATGTGCTGCATCATCACCGTCTTGCCGCTCTTGGGCGGTGCGACGATCAGCGCGCGCTGGCCGCGACCGATGGGGGCGATGATGTCGATGATGCGACCGGTGATGTTCTCTTCGGACTTGATGTCGCGTTCAAGACGCATCTGTTCCTTGGGGAACAGTGGCGTCAGGTTTTCGAACATCACCTTGTGCTTGTTCTGCTCCGGCGGGCCGCCGTTGACGCTGTCGAGCTTGGTCAGTGCAAAGTAGCGCTCGCCGTCCTTGGGCGTGCGCACTTCGCCTTCGATCATGTCGCCGGTGTGCAGATTGAAGCGGCGCACCTGGCTCGGAGAAATGTAGATGTCGTCCGTGCTGGCGGTGAAGCTGGTGTCGGGGCTGCGCAGAAAGCCGAAGCCGTCGGGCAGGATTTCGAGCACGCCGTCGGCAAACACCTGTTCGCCGGCCTTGGCGCGCTTTTTGATGATGGCGAACATCAGCTCTTGCTTGCGCATGCGGCCGACGTTTTCGATCTCAAGCTCTTCAGCCTGCTTGAGGACTTCAGACACGTGCAGTGCCTTGAGTTCGTTTAAGTGCATGGGGTGACTCCTTGCGGAGTGAATTTGAATCTGGGGAGAGAGCTGTAAGCCGTGCGGGCCGGATATGGCGCTTGGCAAGCCGATGATCCTGAACAGGGCCGCTGACTTTTGTACGAAGTGCGGCGAAGGGATCGAACCGGATTATTACAGAAAATTTGAAAGGCATGCAGAGCCGCTTACCAAGGCTTGCATCATTTCACAGCGGTGCACCTTCGGGTGTGATGCACGAGGGGGAGTTCAGTGGCCGCTGCGCAGTGCTTTCGCTGCCATCGGCGAAGGCACTGCGAGGGCGTTTTTTGAGGCGCGATCAGGCAGCGAGTTGCTGATCGATGAAGGCGGAGAGTTGCGTCTTGTTCAGCGCGCCGACCTTGGTCGCAGCCAGTTCGCCGTTCTTGAACAGCATCAGCGTGGGAATGCCGCGAATGCCGAACTTCGCGGGAATCTCGCGGTTGTCGTCGACGTTCATCTTGGCGATGGTCAGCTTGCCTTCGTAGGTCGTGGCCATCTCGTCGAGGATCGGGGCGATCATCTTGCAGGGACCGCACCACTCTGCCCAGTAGTCCACGAGCACGGCGCCGTCGGCCTTGAGCACGTCGGTTTCAAAGCTGCTGTCCGAAATGTGTTTGATGAGATCGTTTGCCATGGGCTTTTCCTTGAATAGAGCTATTTGATATGGCGGGAGCGTTTACATTAGGAGTCATTGTGACAGAAACTGATTCCCTGCATCACGGTATGGCCGCACAGCATGGTGCTATGACTGTCATAGCGAAAAACAATCTTGTCGCCGAGGGTTGGCGTGCTGTGCTCACACGCATTGCGCAGGCGGCGCAGCAGCGTGGCGTGCACCTGTCCAGCGTGGTGGTGCTTGTGCCGTATGCGCAACTCATGGCCCAGGCGCGCGAGCAGTGGGCGGCGCATTTTGCCGATGGCTTCATGCCGCGCTTCGAGACCACGCGCAACTGGGCGACCGCGCTTGGTGCGGAGCCCGCCTCGCATACCGGCTTTCGGCTCGACGTGGCCTGTGACGCGCTCACGGGCCGCAGCCTGCTCGAAACCGCAGGCTTTGGATCGCAGGCCGATGCCATGCTGGGCCTGATGCTCGAGATGGCGCAACAACTGTCTGGCCTGGTGGCCGCCGTGGCCCCCGCTGAGCGCGCGCAATGGGCGGTGGCTGCGCGCAGTCTGCTCGATGCGCCGCTCGCGGGCGATGCGCTGCGGCTTGAATCCGCCGCCGCCAGGGTTGCGCTCGAATGGGTGCTTGCCACGGAGTCGCCGACCGACGTGCTGTTCGGCGATGGTGTGCACAATGCCACGCCGATGCTGGTGGCGCTCGAAGGTTTTCATCCCGATCCGCTTGCCGCGAGCCTGCTTGCGCATTGGGATGAAGGCGGTTTGTCGATTCCGCTCGATGATGTGTTTTCCGCCGTCGCGTCGAACGCGCCCGATCAGCGTGTCGCCTTGCATCAGGCGCTGGATGCGGAGGATGAGGCGCAGCGCGCAGCCGCCTGCGTGATGCGCCATCTCTCGCTCGGCCAGGTGCCGGTGGCGCTAGCGGCCACGGACCGCGCCCTCACGCGCCGCGTCGTCGCATTGCTGGTGGGTGAGGGTGTTCCGGTCAAGGACGAAAACGGCTGGACGCTGTCCACCACGCGCGCCGCTGCGCAGATCATGCTGATCCTGCGCGCTGCGGCGTGGCATGCGTCGAGCGACGATGTGCTCGACTGGCTCAAGCACCTGCCTGCCGACACCGTTCCCGCACTGCCGCAGCTCGAACGCTGGCTGCGCGGTCTGGGCACGCGGCAATGGATGCAGGCCCGCCGCAACGAGCCGCAAACGCAGCCTGAGGTCGTCGCGCTGTGCGCGCAGGTTGACGTCTGGCGCTCGGGATTCAAGGGCTCGCGAACGCTGACCGAATGGCTGCTGGTGTTGCGCGCTCAGTTGCAGCAGACGGGCCTTTGGGAGAGCCTGAACGCCGATCAGGCCGGTGCCAGGGTGCTGGCCGAACTGCGCCTGCTTGACGGGCTGGAGGCCGATCTGCAAGGTCTTGGTGGTTCCGACCGGCGCATGACACTCGCGCAGTTCACCAACTGGGCCAACGAGGTGATGGAGGCCGGTCGCTTCCGGCCCGATTCCGATTCCGACGCGCCGGTGATCGTGCTGCCGATGCCGCAATTGCTCGCGCGTGCGTTTGCGGCGCTGGTGCTGCCCGGCTGCGATGAAAAGCGCATGCTGGCCGCGCCCGAGCCGCCGGGCACATGGACGCGCGCTCAGCGCGAAGCATTGGGTCTGCCGACGCGCGAAGCCCTGGAGCATGCTCAACGCGCCGCCTGGCGGCAGGCCGTGCGCATGCCGCATGTGGACATTCTCTGGCGCACGAGCGACGAGGGCGGCGAGCCGCTGCTTGCAAGCCCCTTGGTGCTGGCGCTCGAGCTCGATGCGGGCGGCGCGAAGGGGAGGATGATCGCGTGCCGCGCGACGTGCCCGTGACCCTCACCGAACGCCCCTTGCCGATTGGCGCGTCGCTGCCGGTGCACAAGCTGTCCGCGTCGGCCTATTCCGATCTGCGGCACTGCCCATATCGCTTCTACGCGCTGCGCCAGTTGCGCCTGCAGGAGGCCGACGAACTGGGCGCGGAAGTCGACAAGCGCGACTTCGGCACCTGGTTGCATGCGACGCTGCAGCATTTTCATCTGGCCCTCAGCGAATCACCCACCGACGACGGACACCAACGCATCGCGCTCATGGATGCGAGCGCGGACAAGGCGAGCAGCGCGTTGAACCTCGACGAAGGCGATTTTCTGCCGTTCTCTGCGGGCTGGCCCGCGCTGCGGGATGGCTATCTGCAATGGTTGGAAAAGCACGAACAGGGCGGCTCGAGCTTCAAGCTGGCCGAGCTTGATGCGTCGCAGCCGCTTGGCAGCGAACTCACGCTCGTGGGCAAGCTCGACCGCGTTGACCTCGTGAGAGGCGAGGGCAGTCCCGTGCGGCTCGTGATCGACTACAAGACCGAGAACGAGCAGGTCACGCGCAAGCGCGTCACGGCCAGGTCCGAGGATTTGCAGCTCGCGTTCTATGCTGCGTTGCTACAGGACGATGTGCTGCGCGCGGCCTACGTGAACGTGGGCGAGCGCGGCGAAACGCGGATGTTCGAGCAGGACGACGTGGTGCACCTGCGCGACGAACTGATCGAGGGCGTTCTGCACGACATGAGGCGCATCGCCGAAGGGGCTGCGATGCCCGCGCTCGGCGAGGGTGCGGTGTGCGGATATTGCGCGGCGCGTGGGCTGTGCCGCAAGGATTTCTGGGCATGACGGCAACCAGCACAGTCAGCACGGCGGCCTATGAACACAATGGTCAGCCGGTGTCGCGTCAGGCGTTCTACGCGATTGCCTGCGACCCGCAGCGCAGCGTGGCGGTCGAGGCGTGCGCGGGCGCGGGCAAGACCTGGATGCTGGTCTCGCGCATGCTGCGCGCGCTGCTCGATGGCTGCGCGCCGCACGAAATTCTGGCGATCACCTTCACCAAGAAGGCCGCGGGCGAAATGCGCCAGCGTTTGCAGGAATGGCTTGAGGAATTCGCCGACCGGCCTGAGCACGAACTGGAAGCGGAACTGCTGGCCCGTGGCGTGGACGCGCTGCGCGTCAAGGAGCAGGCTGTGAGCCTGCGAACCCTGTATCGCAGGACGCTCGACAGCGGCAGGCCGGTGCAGATCCGCACCTTTCACAGCTGGTTTGCGGCGCTGCTCGGCACCGCGCCGCTGCAAGTGCTGCACGACCTGGGACTGCCGGCGCATTTCGAACTGCTCGAAGAAGACGCGCAGGCGGTGCGCGAGGTCTGGCGGCCGTTTCTGGCCGCGATCACCACGAATGAGCAGCTACGCGCTGATTACCACGCGGCTGTCGCCTTGCATGGCAGATTCCAGACGCACAAGGCGCTCGAGGCGGCTTTGTCCAAACGGGTGGAATTTGCGCTCGCCGACGAGGCTGGCGTGATCGACGGCTCGGTGCCGCATTTTGCCGGACAGTTCCCGAATTTTCAGGGGTTCGATGCACCCGGCAAAGCGCTTGAGGGCGATGCCGCGCGTGCGCGCTGGATGGCATGGGCCAAGGAGCTCGGTGGCGAGTCGACCAAGACGCCGCAAAAGGCGGCCGAGGGCGTGATCGACGCTTTCATGCTCACAGATCCGGAACAGCGGCTGTTCGCATTGCGCAATGCTTTTTTTGTGGCCAAGGAAGATCGGCTGACCACGCACCTGCGCAAGTTCGCCGCAGCGCAGGAGGCCGAGGTCGAACTGCAGGAACTGTGCGCCGCGCAGCGTCAGCACGTCGCGTGGCAACACCAGCAGCGCATCGCGCGACTGGCGCGTGAACTGATTGCGCAGTTCGGCGCGCTCAAGCGCGAGCGCGGCTGGATCGACATGAACGATGTGGAGCGCACGGCGTTGATTCTGCTGTCCGATCCGGTGCTGAGCGGCTGGGTGCAGGAACGGCTTGATGCGCGTGTGCGGCATCTGCTGGTTGACGAGTTCCAGGACACCAACCCGCTGCAATGGCAGGCGCTGCACGCATGGCTTGAGGGCTACGCGGGCGTCGGCGGCGGCTCGCACGCGCCCAGCGTGTTCATCGTCGGCGATCCCAAGCAGAGCATCTACCGCTTTCGCCGCGCCGAACCGCAGGTGTTCCTGGCCGCGCAGGCATTTGTGCGCGAAGGCCTCGAAGGTGATTTGCTGGCCTGCGACCACACGCGCCGCAACGCCACCGGGATCATCGCAGCGGTCAACCATGTCATGCAGGCCGCGCAGGCGCAGCAGGAATATTCGGGCTTTCGCGATCACACGACCGAATCACAGGTGCCGGGGCAACTCTGGCGTCTGCCCAAGGTGAGCAACGACGATGTGGTGGATGGAGCCGACGCCGATGCCGCGCAGGTGCCCCAGCCGGAGCCTGCCGCATGGCGCGACAGCCTGACGGTGGCGCGCAACGAGGCCGAGGAAACGCTGCGCATGCGCGAGAGCGCGCAGGCCGCGCAGTGGGTTGCCGCACAGATACGCGCGGGCATTGCGCCGAAGGAAATCATGGTGCTCGCGCGCAAGCGTGCACGTCTGGCCGAGATGGAGGATGCGCTGCGCGACCTGCACATTCCGTGCGTACAGCCCGAAAAGACCGAACTGTGCGAGGCGCCCGAAGTGCAGGACCTGATCGCGCTGCTGGATGTGCTGGTGTCGAATACGCATGATCTGTCTCTGGCGCGCGCGCTCAAGTCGCCGCTGTTTGGAGTGGACGACGAGGCGCTGACCCAAATCGCGCTGCTGCGCAGGCAGCCGCAGTGGCAGCAAGCGAGTTGGTACGAGATCGTCACGCAGGGCGGAGATGCGTTGTGCGAGCCGCTTCGGGATGCGTCGCAACGCCTTCAGGTCTATCGCCAATGGGTGCGGGACCTGCCGCCGCACGATGCACTGCAATCCATCTTCGACCATGCCGATGCGTTTGCGCGATTCGCGGCAGCCAGCGTCGCCACGCAGCGCGATGCGGTGCTGGCCAATCTGCGCGCGCTGCTCGCGGCGTCGTTGCAGCTCGATGGTGGCCGGTATCTCACGCCCTATGCCTTTGTACGCGCGATGAAGCGACCGGGCATGCGTGCGCCGGGCCGTGCCGATCTCGCCGCCGTGCGGTTGCTCACGGTCCATGGTGCGAAAGGGCTGGAGGCGCACAGCGTGCTCATGCTCGACACCGACGCACCCGCGCAGAAGGCCGAGACCATGGGCGCACTCGTCGATTGGCCGGGGCAGAGCGAGCATCCGCTGCACTTCGTCTTTCTGGCGAGCGAGACGAATCCGCCGCCAAGCGCCGTCGATCTGCTCGAAGCCGAAAAACGCGAGCGCAAGCGCGAGGAATTGAACACCTTGTATGTTGCGATGACACGCGCCAAGCAGTGCCTGACGATCTCCGCCACGCAGGGCGGCAAGGCGTCGGCGCCGGACAGTTGGTGGAATCGGCTCGACGCCTGCGTGCAGGATCTTCCGCCGCCCCACACCGACCCACACGCGGCGCCCGGAGCGCAGGAAAGCGAAACCGCACGCATTCTGGAGCTTGCGCCCTATATGGCTGCGACGGCCGATGCGGGCGGCGTCGCGGATGCCCGAATCCGCCGCGCGACAAGATCGTCAAGAAGGCTTTGGCGAAGGTTTCCACCCCCGCCTCGCGGCAGGGCGAGGCCATGCATCAATTGCTGGAACTTGCAGGCGTGGTTGGTTCGCCGTTGACGCAATTGCGTGCAACCGGATGGAGCGACGCGCGCGTTTCGCGGCTGGCGCGCGAGTTTGAGTTGACGCCCGAACAGGCGGGCAACGCGGCCCGGATCGCGCAGACGATTCTTGAGGGCGAGGGCGCGTGGGCCTGGGATGCGTCGGTGATCGACCGGTCCATCAACGAGGCGTCGCTGGTCTATCAGGGGCAGAATCTACGCCTTGACCGCCTTGTGCGCAAACGCGCCGCAGACGGGCGCAGTGCCCAGTGGTGGGTGCTCGATTACAAGAGCGCCGTGACGCCGCAGAGCCAGCCGCAATTGATCGAGCAACTGCGCCAGTATCTACGTGCCGTAGAGCAGCAGCTTGGACATGAAGGCGCGGTGCACGCGGCCTTTCTGACCGGCGACGGACGCCTGGTGGAGCTTGACGACAGCGGCACGCCGACGGCGGGTTCTGCGGCAGGTTCAACGGGCATGGCTGGCCGGGCGGACAATGGAGCTTCCTTGAAAGACGAATCGGCTTCCGGGCAGGGTTCGCTGTTTTGATCGTGGCCCTTTCTTTCCGCTTTCTCATTCTTATTTCATGTCAGATTCATCAAGCACTTCCGTCCCAATGCAATGCGACATCGCCATCATCGGCGGCGGTCCTGCCGGACTGATGGCCGCAGAGACAGCGGCGGCCACGCCAGGCGTGACGGTTCACGTATTCGATGCCATGCCCTCGGTCGGCCGCAAGTTTCTGCTGGCAGGCAAGGGCGGCCTGAACCTGACCCATTCCGAATCGTTCGAGAATTTTGTGCAACGGTATGGCGACGCGCAAACGGACATGCAGTCTTGGCTGAAAGCATTCGGTGCCGACCAATTGCAGCATTGGGCGCAGGGCCTCGGAATCGACACCTTTGTCGGGACCTCGGGTCGCGTGTTTCCCAAGGACATGAAGGCCGCGCCCCTGCTGCGGGCCTGGTTGCAGCGGCTGCGCTCGCAGGGCGTGATTTTTCACATGCGCCATCGCTGGGAAGACTGGGGTGCGAGCGACCAACCCGGCACTCGCATGCTGCAGTTCACCACGCCGCAGGCGGCGGTTCAGGTGCGCGCGCGCGCCGTTGTGCTGGCGCCCGGCGGCGCAAGCTGGGCGCGCCTGGGCTCCGACGGCCAATGGGCACCGCTGCTGGCAGCCGATGGCATCGACGTTGCGCCGCTGCGTCCATCTAATTGCGGCTTCGACGTGGCGCGCGCGCAGGCGTCCTCGGGCGAGACGCGCAGGGATTTTCTGCGCAGCATGTTCGGGCAATCGGATGCGTCCCAATCGCTCGGCTGGAGCGAGTTGTTCACCGAGCGTTTTGCAGGACAGCCATTCAAATCCGTGGCCATCGCGTTCACCGACGGCAAGGGCCGCTCGTTCCAGCGCCGCGGCGAATTCGTTGCCACTGCGACCGGTGTGGAAGGCAGCCTGATCTACGCCGTGAGCGCGATGCTGCGAGATGAAATCGAAGCAAAGGGCAGCGCCACGTTCGAACTGGATCTGCTGCCCGCGATCACACCGGAACGCGTGCTGGAAGAACTGCGTCACCCGCGCGGCTCCCGAAGCCTGAGCACGCATCTGAAAAGCCGGTTGCATCTCGACGGCATCAAGATGGCAATGCTGTATGAGCAACTGACCAAGGACGAGATGGCCGATCCGGTAGTGCTGGCGCGCGCGATCAAGGCGTTGCCGATCACGCTGATCGCGCCTCGGCCCATCGACGAAGCCATCAGCACGGCGGGCGGTGTGCGACTCCCGGAACTGAACGCGCATTTCATGCTGCGCAAACTCCCCGGTGTCTTCTGCGCAGGCGAGATGCTCGACTGGGAGGCCCCCACCGGCGGCTACCTGATCACGGCAAGCTGTGCAACGGGCCGATTGGCGGGCGAGGGTGCGCGTCTTTTTGTGGACGCCGAAGGGGCCTTGGGCGCGTAAGCCTGCTCGCTCTCCCGTTGACGCGGGAGCGGGTGATGGAAATTTCTGAGTGGGGTTTTGATCAGAATGAGGCTCTTGCGACTTGAAGAGATTTTCTGAACAAAGGTGACGAGCCTTACCCTCGGCACTGGTTTCACAGTTAGGGCTGCTTGGTTCCCCACCTGACCCGGTTGGCCGCTTCCCCATGCGAGGAGGCCCGTCACGTCCCATTGTAAACCGAGTCCGTGTGGCGTTGCAGCAAATCAAGGAATATCCGGTCGGCAAGGGGCCGTAGAATTGGCTGATATGTCTTATCTAGTGCTGGCCCGTAAATACCGTCCCAAGACCTTCTCAGAGATGGTGGGGCAGGAGCATGTCGTTCAGGCGCTGACCAATGCGCTGACGCAGCAGCGGTTGCATCATGCCTATCTCTTCACCGGAACCCGCGGTGTCGGCAAGACGACGGTGTCGCGCATTCTGGCCAAGTCGCTCAACTGCCAGGGGCCGGACGGGCAGGGCGGAATCACCGCCACGCCGTGCGGGGTTTGCCCGGCGTGCATGGACATCGACAGTGGCCGCTTCCCGGATTACACCGAGCTGGACGCCGCTTCCAATCGCGGTGTGGACGAGGTGCAGGGGCTGCTCGAGCAGGCGGTCTACAAGCCGGTGCAGGGTCGCTTCAAGGTCTTCATGATCGATGAGGTGCACATGCTCACCAACACGGCCTTCAACGCGATGCTGAAGACGCTGGAGGAGCCGCCGGAATATCTCAAATTCGTGCTTGCAACCACCGATCCGCAAAAGGTGCCGGTGACGGTCCTGAGCCGTTGCCTGCAGTTCAATCTGCGCCCGATGGCGCCCGAGACGGTGCTCGAGCACCTGACGCGCGTGCTTGCTGAGGAACACGTCGATGCCGATCAGGGCGCGCTGCGGCTGCTCTCGCGTGCGGCGCGCGGCTCGATGCGCGATGCGCTGAGCCTGACCGATCAGGCCATTGCATTCGGCAGCGGAAAGCTCGATGAAGCCGGTGTCAGGCAGATGCTGGGCAGTGTGGATCGCACCTACGTTTTCCGCCTGATCGATGCCTTGGCGCGCGGCGATGGCCGCACCGTGGTGGAAACGGTGGACGAGTTGCGCACCAACGGGCTGTCTGCCGCCTCGACACTGGAAGAAGCGAGCACCGTGCTGCAACGCATGGCCGTATTGCAGGCCGTGCCCCACATGGCGGCGGGTGTCGACCCGCATGACAGCGAGGCGCAGGAAATGGCCCGGCTCGCCACGGTCATGCCCGCCGACGAAACCCAGTTGCTCTACAGCATGTGCCTGCATGGCCGCGCCGAGCTGGGTCTTGCGCCCGACGAATATGCCGCGCTGACCATGGTGCTGCTGCGTTTGCTGGCGTTCAAGAAGCCGCAGGACGGCGCGACGACAAGCACAACGGCCGGAAACCCGGCCGAGGCTGAAAAAAAAACTCTGACGCCCGCTGAAACCGCCCCGGCGATGACGGCGGAACCGGCGCCGCAGGCGGTGGCGCAAGCCGCCGCGCCGCTGCCCGAGCCCGAGTTGGAACCGGAACCATCGCCCGAGCCACCGGCCTCGCCGCAGTCTGCAAATCATTCGGCGATGCGCCTGCCGGTGCGAACCCCCGAGGAGGTCGCGCATCGGCCTTTGGAAATGTCCGATGCGGACCCTCTGCCGCAGGCGGACTCCGACACCTTCGAGATTCCGGTGCGCAACGCGCCCGAGCCCGGCATGCGCACGCAGGCGCACAGCGTCAATGGTCATGCCGCGCTTCAGCGCCTGGTGCCCACGGCGGAGGGCGAAGTCTGGTACCAGACGGTGCAGGAACTGATTGCCGCCGGCGCGATCAATGCGCTGGTGCGTGAGCTTGCGCTTCAGTCGCAATTGATCGCCCGTGACCAGAATCACTGGCTGCTGCGCGTCGAGCGCGAATCGCTGAATCAGCCAGCGGCGCGCGAAAAGCTGCGTGCGGCGCTGGATGCCGCGGGTCATGCCGCGCAGATTTCCGTGGAGGTCGGCAAGGTCATGGACAGTCCATCGCGGCGCAATGCCTATGCGGCTGCGCAGCGCCAGCGGCTGGCCGAAGACATTGTGCAGAGCGATCCGCGCGTGCAGAAACTGATGCGCGACTTCGGTGCCAAGATCGTGCCCGGGAGCATCAAGCCCGCGTGATTTGCGAGCATCGATTCGGGGCAAAGACCGTCACATTTCCGTTGGCTCGTTCTTTCATCGCACAATCGCTGCTTCGCGCTTTATTTTTTCACCCGTTCATTTCAATCCATAAAAAGCAAAGGAATTCACCATGTTCAACAAGGGACAGCTCGCCGGTTTGATGAAGCAGGCGCAGGCCATGCAGGACAACATGAAGAAGGCCCAGGACGAACTGGGCAACATCGAAGTGGAAGGCGAGTCCGGAGCCGGTCTGGTCAAGATCGTGATGACCTGCAAGCACGACGTCAAGCGCGTGACCATCGACCCCAGCCTGCTCGCCGACGACAAGGACATGCTGGAAGACCTCGTGGCCGCTGCCTTCAACGCCGCAGTGCGCAAGGCCGAGGAGACCTCGCAGGAGAAGATGGGCAAGATCACCGCCAGCATGCCGGGTCTGCCCGGCGGCATGAAGTTTCCGTTCTGATTGATCGCTCGTTTGCTTCAAGCACGATCACTGCGCTCGCATGTCTGACACCAGTTCATTGGACGCCCTGATACAGGCGCTGAGGCGACTGCCGGGCGTGGGCATCAAGTCGGCGCAGCGCATGGCGTTTCACATGCTGCAGCATGATCGCGAGGGCGCCGAGATGCTCTCGCGGGCGCTGCACGAGGCATCGAATTCGATCCGCCATTGCGAGCGCTGCCATACCTTCACGGAAGCGGCGATTTGCGAGGTCTGTAGCGATCCGGGCCGTGACATGTCGCGGCTGTGCGTGGTCGAGACGCCCGCCGATCAATCGGCCATGGAGCGCACGGGCGCATTCAAAGGCCTGTATTTCGTGCTCATGGGCCGCCTTTCGCCGCTCGATGGCGTAGGGCCCAGGGACATCGGCGTCAAGAAGCTGATCGAGCGCGCTACCGATGGCATGGTCCAGGAGGTCATTCTGGCCACCAGTTTCACCGCCGAGGGCGAGGCGACGGCCTATGCCATCGGCGAAGCGCTCAGACCGCGCGGTATCCAGGTCACGCGGCTGGCACGCGGAGTTCCCGTGGGCAGTGAGCTGGAATTCGTCGATCTGGGCACGATTGCCCATGCTCTTGCAGATCGTAGGTAGTTGCGCGCGGCTGCGTTGTTGGCGGCCGTGTCCCGGTTGAATTTCGAATTTTTAATGGCTGCACCCGCAGCCCCGCAAGGAAAAGAGCATGTCCACGCAGCTTGCACACTTCACTGTTGCCTATTGGTGCGTTCTGGTTGCGGTGTTGCTGCCGATTGGCTGCGCGATGCTGGCGAAGCGGGGTGGGTTCAGCATGAAACGGGACAATCACGATCCGCGCCAATGGCTCACCAAGCAGACCGGCTGGCGCGCGCGTGCCAACGCGGCGCAGGCCAACAGCTACGAATCGCTGCCGTTCTTCATTGGTGCCGTCATCATTGCGCACCAGCTTGGCGCGGCGCAGACGCCTCTGGACATGCTGGCGCTGGCCTATGTGTTGATCCGCCTGCTCTACATCGTGATGTACGTGGGCGACCTGCCCACGGCGCGCAGCATGATCTGGGGCGCGGGATTTCTGGTCAATGTCGGAATCCTGTTTCTCGGATACCGCTGAGCCGGGAAGGCGTGACCGGGATTCGTCCGGCAGCATGTGTCAGGAATATGTCACTGCTTCCCTTTAGGTAGTTCTCCGCAAGGATTGCCCCTGATGCCATAAGGGCTCAGAATCGGGCATTATTGCTGCACTGCAGCATTTTCCTATGGAAACTAACTCCCTTACCCGTCGACAACTCGGACTGCGAGCGGCCTTGGCCCTCGCGGCGTGCGCGGGCGGCTCGCAGTGGCTGGTACCGGCGCAGGCCCAATGGGGCGAGCGTTCACGCGTGCCGCTGCGCGTGGCGGTGGGTGGCAAGGGTGATCTTCACCACCTGCCGCTCACGGTGGCCGAGCGATTGGGATATTTTCGGGATGAGGGCCTGTCGCTGGACATCGAGAACTACACCGGTGCCCCGCTGGCCATGGCCGCCGTGCACAGCGGCCGGGCCGATATTGGCTGTAGCGATTACGACCGCCTGATCGAGTCGCAGGCACTGGGTTTTCCGTGCCGCTGTCTGGTGTTGATGGGACGCACGCCGCAACTGGTGCTGGCCGCCTCCCCGCGCTACTGGCCGAAGAAACCGCTGAATCACCAGCGCGAGTTGCGCATTGGCGTGGCGGCGCCGGGATCATCGGCGCAATTTTTCGCAAGTCTGTGGTTGTTGCAGGCCGGCATTTCAGCCCGGCAGGTGCAGTTCATCGGCGTGGACAGCGGCGCGAGTGCCATCGCCGCATTCCGGCAGGGACATGTGCAGGCCCTGAGTCACGTCGATCCGTTGATCACCTTGCTCGAACAGCGAAGCGAAGTGCAGATTCTTGCGGATACGCGCTCGCTGAAAGGCTCCGCCGATTTCTATGGTGGTCCCATGCCGGGGGCATGCATGTATGCATCGCAGACGTTCGTTCAGCAGCGCGCGCGTGAGGTGCAGGCTTTCGTGAACGCCGTGGTGCGTGCCCTCAAATGGATGCAGACCGCCAGTCCGGCTGATTTGGCACGTGTGGTTCCCACGGAATACTGGCTCGATGATCGAGCGGCCTATCTCGCCGCGTTCGAGAAGGGGCGCGCGACGCTCTCGCCCGATGGCCTGATGCCCGACGACGGGCCGGCCACCGCACTCAGGGCCGTGGCGCGGCTGCGCGAAGGCCAGACCGCGCCCAAGGTGAATCTGGGGCTGACCTACAGCAATGAGTGGGTCACCCAGGCGAAGCTGAAGTTCCAGCTCTAGAGAATTGGACAAAAAAAGGCCAGCACGCTGGCTGGCCTTGGTGGTCTGACCTGAACGAACAGCGGGCCGGGTTTGTGTCAGCGCTTGCGCTTGGCGGGCGCTGGTGTGCTGGTCTTGCGTGGCGCGGCTGCGGCTTTTGCTGGCGCCTTGGCGGCACTGCTGCGCGTGCTGGCCGATGATGCCTTGCTACTCGCGGCAGATGAGGTCTTGCCGCTCGTTTCCGTGGCCCTGGCCCTTGGCTGGCGCGCGCTGTGGTTGGCAAACGAGGTGGAGGTCAGGCGCACGGGCAGGTACATGGTGACCTGCTCTCCGCCCTTGAAGCGGCTGGAGGTCTTGACGTCGTTCCAGTCGGCCACGTCGGATGCGCTGACCTTGTAGCGTGCGGCAATGGCGGCGACGGTTTCACCACGCTTCTGGGCGCGAACCACGGTGCGGCGGTTCACGATTTCCGGCGTGAAGCTGATCTGGCCGTTGTCCGCCAACTGGCTGGACACGTCCTGCTGCGTGGTTGCGGCGCGCGGAATCATCAGTGCCGAGCCGGCCTTGATCATCATGCGTGGCGGGATGCCATTGATCTTGCGCAGGTCACTTTCGTTGATGCCGAGTCGGCTCGCGGCATTCGCCACGGTCATGGTGTTGGGCACGCTCCAGACCGTCCAGCTCGCGTATTGCCCGTGGTTGTGGGCTTCGAGGTTCTTGCGGAAGACCTGTGCGTTGTCCCACGGCAGCAGGATGCGCGGCGTGCCGGCAGCCAGGATCACCGGCTTGTGAAACGATGGGTTGAGCGCGCGGAAGTCTTCCTCGCGGATGGCAGCGAGGCTTGCGACCAGCGTGACGTCGATGTCGCGCGTGATGTCCACGGCCTGGAAATACGGGTGGTTCTCGATCAGCGGCAGTTCGGAGTTGAAGCGATCGGGATTGGCCACGATATTCTTCACCGCCTGCAGCTTGGGCACGTACATGCGCGTCTCGTTGGGCATGTTCAGGTCTTCGTAGCGTGTGCCGAGGCCCTGCTTTTCATTGCGGGCAATGGCACGCGCCACACTGCCTTCACCCCAGTTGTAGGCGGCGAGCGCCAGATGCCAGTCGCCGAACATGCCGTAGAGCTTCTGCAGATAGTCGAGCGCCGCCTTGGTCGATGCCAGCACGTCACGGCGGTCGTCGCGAAAGGCATTTTGCTTCAGGTCGAAGTAGGTGCCGGTGGCGGGCATGAACTGCCACATGCCGGCCGCCTTGGCCGTCGAGACGGCCTGGGGGTTGAATGCGCTTTCAATATAGGGCAGAAGTGCGAGTTCGCTCGGCATGCCGCGACGCTCCAGCTCTTCGACGATGTGGAACAGGTACTTGCTCGAGCGCTCGGTCATGCGCTGCATGTAGTCGGGTCGCGTGGCGTACCACTGCTCGCGATCACGCACCAGATCGTTTTGCAGGTCGGGCATGGAAAAGCCACGGCGGATGCGATCCCACAGATCGGACGGAGCCTTGATGCCCGTGACGTCGTAGGCGCCACTGCCGAGTTCATAGGGAGAAATGGCGCTGAGCGGGCCGGTCGGATAGCTCGGCGTGATGTGCCTGGCGGCGGCAGCGGTGCTGCTGGTGGTTTCCGTGGCCGGTGTGGCATCCAGTGCACTGGAATCGGAAGCATTGTTGGTTGCGCAACCGGCGAGCCAGACGACGCTGGCGAGTCCAAGAATTTGGAGAAGTCTCATCGGAAGTTGTTTTTCCATTCACGCAACGCCGCCAGGACGGACGTCGCATCGCTTGGGTTGACGCGCGCATCGAACCCCTTGGCCGCGTTGACGACCTCGGACTCGCGCGTGCGAAGAAAAGGATTGATTGCCAGCTCGGTGGCGATGCTTGACGGCAATGTGGGCCGGTCCGCATCCCTCAGGGCCATGCATTCCTGTTGGTACTTGAGAAGCGCCGCGTTGCTTGGTTCCACCGCGCGTGCGAATTTCAGGTTTGAAAGTGTGTATTCGTGCGCGCAGCATACGCGTGTGTTGCCGGGCAGGGCGGCAAGCGCGTCGAGCGACGTGCGCATCTGCTCAGGCGTGCCCTCGAACAGCCGACCGCAGCCGCCCGAGAACAGCGTGTCGCCGCAGAACAGCAGCGGCGTGCCGTCCATGTCGGGGCAGAAATAAGCGATGTGCCCCGAGGTGTGACCAGGAACGTCGATCACGCGGAATTGAAGGCCGAGTTCGGTGACCACATCTCCCTGCGCGACGCGGGTGATCGGCTCGGGCATGATTTCGCGCGCGGGACCGTAGACGCGCGCTCCGGTTCCTGCATACAGATCCTCGACGCCACCGACGTGATCGCCATGGTGATGGGTGACTAGAATGGCGGCCAGTGACAACCCGGTGCTGCGCAACTCGTCGAACACGGCGTCGGCGTCGCCCGGATCCACCACGATGGCAGTTTTTCCATCGTGCATCATCCAGATGTAGTTGTCGGAGAAAGCGGGCAGTGGCAACAGATTCATGAACGGCGAAATTATAAGTTTGCACGACTGGCTAACGACTCCCCGGGACGCTACGTACTGGACTGGGAGCAGGCGCGCTTTGACGAACTCGTCGCGGACCGGTTTGGCTACCATGCGTTGCAGCTCGGCATGCCCCGGTTGGCGGGCTTGCGAGCCAATCGCATGCCGCATCGCTTTCTCGCCGTGGGTCAGGCGCAGGCCATGATACTAGAGAGACAGGCGCTTGCCGATAGCGAGCAGCCAGAGGAGTCAAAAGAATCCTTGCAAACGGCCAACCTGCTCGCCGAGCCGGAAATGCTGCCGTTTGCCGAAGCCAGCCTCGATCTGGTGCTGCTGCCGCATTCGCTCGAAGACTGCGCGGACCCACATGCGGCGCTGCGCGAGGTGCAGCGCGTGCTCGTGCCCGAGGGCCAGGTGGTGATCAGCGGGCTCAATCCGTTCAGTCTCTGGGCATGCGCCAGGCGAGATCACGGCTGCATCGTCGCCTCGGGCTGGGGGGCGGCTGTATTTGCCCGAGAAAGGCGAGTTCATCGCGCCGGGTCGCCTGCGTGACTGGCTGCGCCTTCTGGGGTTCGAGCTGGACTCAATCAGTTTCGGTTGTTACAGGCCCGCGATACGCTCCAGTCATTGGCTGGAAACCTATGCATGGATGGACGCGCTCGGAGCCCGCTGGTGGCCGATTCTGGGTGCCGCCTATGTGATAGTTGCGACGAAGAAAGTACAGGGCGTGCGGCTGATCGGGCCATCATGGCGCGCGGCGCCTCAGACCGCGCCAGCGCCATCGCAGGTACCTGTGGCGCAGGTGCGGCCACATCGTTTTCATCAGGAGTAGTTTTTCAGTGACGCAAGTAGTGATTTATACGGACGGGGCATGCAAGGGCAACCCCGGCCCGGGTGGCTGGGGTGCCGTGTTGAGCTCGGGAAAATCGGAGAAGGAACTGTTCGGCGGCGAGCTTGACACCACCAACAACCGGATGGAGCTGCTTGCCGTGATCGAGGCGCTTTCGGCGCTCAAGCGTCCTTGCGAGGTGGCACTCTATCTGGACAGCCAATATGTGCGCAAGGGTATCACCGAGTGGATTCATGGCTGGAAAAAGAAAAACTGGCGCACCGCCGGAGGTGACCCGGTCAAGAACGTCGAGCTCTGGAAACGCCTCGATGAACTGGTGGCCAGCGCCGGTCACCGCATCGAGTGGCACTGGGTCAAGGGGCATGCCGGAGACCCAGGCAACGAGCGCGCCGACGCGCTCGCGAACAAGGGCGTTGAGAAGGCGCTGGGTCGAATCTGACACCTGGATCCATCAATCGATTCGTGCTTTCGGCCTAAGCAGATAGGCCGTCGGCGTGACAGCCTCGACCTCGAACAGCGTGCGGTACTTGTCGGGCTCGAATTGGAAACGTCCCGCATTGACGGCAATCATCTCAACGTGGAATTTGCTGACTGCGTCGAGCAGAGCCTGAGGCGCCACGATTTCTCCAACGTAGGGCGGCTTGTCCAGGTTCAGTCTCGTGAATTGCGAGTAGCGACCGATACCGAACCAGTCGCCGATGGTCACTCCGTCATAGAAATAGATCCCGTTTTCAAAACCGATTTGCACGATCTGTTCCTGCGGCGTTTTTTTGCGCTCGCTCGCAACACGAAACACTTCATAACCGCCGCGGGACGCAAGGGTCGCCTGCCACGTGGCCGCTTTTTCCGCAAAGATTTCAATTGATGCCTTGGAGGCTGCGAACAATAGTCCGCACAGCAGCAGGATTTGAAGCGGCGTGCCCATCACTTTCGAGATGTTCGAAGATCTGCGTTCAAGCCAGCCCTGTGGCACGAATGCGTGCACCAACAGGGCGCAAAGCACGGCAGCCAACGGAAGGATCGGCAGCAGGTAGCGACCGAGCGGAAAAAACTGTTGCCAGATCAGCAGATAGGCGAGCAAGGTGATGGGCAGTGCCAGCAAATGCGCTCGTCTGGTCTGCGGAAAAAATATAGTCAGCAGGCCTGTCGCGGCGGCGGCAACGCCCAAAGTACGCATGGAGCCGAGCAGCATCAATGGGTTCTTGCTGATCCCGAGGCTGTTCAGATCCAGTCTCTGCAGCCACATGTCCTGTGCATTCCACAGGTAGTAACCGAAAAGGCTCCCCCCGCGGGATGGACCGGATCGTTGGAAACCACAAAGCTGCGCAGGTACCACCCGATGCCGAATGTGAACAATGACGCCAGATAGATCAGAAGCTGGCGATTTTTCCGGCCCAGCCTATGCGCGAGCGCAAGGCTCATGAAAAACACGATGACGACTCCAAAAAGCTTGGTGCCGATGGCCGTGCCCGCGAGCAATCCGCAAACGAGTAAGGCAGAGCGCTTGCCACCATCCGGATCGGCCTGCAGCACGCATGCCGCACATGCAACGAAGGCCCAGCAGTACATCGCGAAAAGATGGTCGATGTAGGCAAAGCCCAGTGTTTGGAGGAGTGGCTTAAAGGTGCAGAAAACCGCGCAGGCCAGCCATCCAGACCAACGGGATTTCGCCACATGTTCCATAAAGCCGTAGATTCCCACGAGAGTCAGCGACAGCGGCACGGCATTGGCAATGATCTGCGCAAACGTCTCGCCGCCCGCGAGCAGCGATGCAGAGAACAGAAGATTCGCATTCGCCGGGAAAAGGGGATAGCGCAACCATGGGTTGACGCCCAGCGATTGCGTCTCGAGAAAATAGCGCGCGAGCGGCAGATGAAAGCTGGTGTCATCCCAGTGACCGGGGGCTCCCGAGCTTTTGGCGGTGAGAAGAATCCCGACGCTGATCAACATCAACAGCGGCGGAACAAAATCCCCCACGCCGAAGCGGATTTTCGATCGCGCAGAAAAACGAAGCGAATCGCGCCATGCGAGCAACGCACAGATCGCCCAGAGTGCGGCACAAGTGGCGAAAGTCGCGGAAGCGTTCAGGCCCTCCAGCAAACCCAGCAAGAACAACAGCTGCGTGGTCAGGGCCAATCCTGTGGCCGATGAGAGAAACAGGGTCAGCGCAAAGGGAAACGCCGCGTGCCAATGGTCGGCGTTGCTGCTGCTGTCCATGCGCCCATGAATGCTGGTGATAAACGTGTAGCCAAGGGTTGCCGAATACAGAAGCACAAAGGCAAACCATCCCAGTTCGTACCAACCGAAGGTCGCGGGATTTGGGGTGTAGAGCATGGCGGGCGGCGATAGGGGGAATAGGAACAACTGCCGCCCATCGCACTATGCGAGATGTCTAGCGGACACAAAGCCTCGAATTATGAAGCGTTCGAGAGCCAGAGTTCCCGAGTAGTCGCCGACGTGCCCGGTCGTTCAGGAGATTTTTTCAATCGCCTCGTGAATGCTTTGTGCCGTTCCGGGACGAACCAGGCGTTCGATTTCCTTGCCGTCCTTGAGAAACACGAGTGTCGGCCAGAGTTTGACGCCGAAGCTGCGTCCAAGGCGCTGACCGGGGCCATCCTCGACCTTGACGTGTGCGACGTCAGGCAGGTCTTCAAGCGCCTGTTCGATCAGCGGCTGCGCGCGTTGGCAGTGGCCGCACCATGGCGTTCCAAACTCGATGACCGTGGCTCCCGTGAGTTGATCGACGGATTCGCGCGTGGGTGGAGTGGCGGCGTGACGGCTGGTGTAGGGCATGTTGTTTGTCTCCCGATTGTGGCGCGATCAAGTATCGAGTTCGGCCATTTTGCGCGGCGGCCGAACGCATTTCAGGGGGTGGATATCGACTTGTCGCGTCAGATCATTCCTTCAAACATCATCACTTCCACGGTGTCGCCGGGGTGGATGCTGGCGGTGTCGTGCGGCAGGACGATCAACCCATTGGCATGCACCATGGAACTGAGCATGCCCGATCCCTGGCTACCGGTTGTACACACTTCGAGTGCGCCGCTGGCTGCCTGGGTCACGATGCCACGCTGGAATTCGGTGCGTCCGGGGCGCTTGCGCAGGGTTTCGGTGCACACGGCCTGCAATCGAGGGGGGGCAGCGCGCTTGCAGCCCATCATCGCTAGCAAGGCAGGGCGCACCAACGCGAGAAACGTCACCATTGCCGCGACCGGATTGCCCGGCAGGCCGAAGAGCACGCAGCGCCTACCGTCGTCGGCGCAGTCTTGTCGATTCAGCCAGCCGACGGCCATGGGTCTGCCGGGCCGCATCGCAATGCGCCAGAACGCGACGTCACCCAGCCGCTTCATCATTGCCCGGATGTGGTCGGCATCACCGCCACTGACACCGCCGCTCGTGATGACGGCGTCGGCGCTCGCAGCGGCCTTGAAGAAAGTGGCTTCAATCCGTTGCGGCTCGTCGCGAACCGTGCCGAGGTCGATCACCTCGACGCCCAGGCGCATGAGCAATCCGAACAGGGAAAAGCGGTTACTGTCGTACACCGCTCCCTCGCGCGGGGCGTCGCCGGGCCCGAGGATTTCGTCGCCCGTGGAGAAATAGGCCACGCGCAGCCGACGCGTCACGCTGACCTGCGAGAGCCCGAGGCTGGCGAGCAGCCCGAGCGCGGCAGGCGTGACCAGCTCGCCCGCAGCCAGAGCAATGCCGCCCTGCATCAGGTCTTCTCCCTTGAGGCGGCGATTCGCTCCGGGGCGCAAACCGTCGGCTGCGATCTCGATGCTGCCATCCGCCGCCTGGGTGGTGCGCTCGATGGGAACCACGGTGTCAAGCCCGGCGGGCATGACGGCACCCGTCATGATGCGCACGCATTCATCGGCGGCCACATGGCCCGACCAGGCGTGTCCAGCGAGTGCGGTGGCTATGGGTTTGAGGTGCAGCGGCCTGCCGCCCTGAAGGCTCGATCCGTGAAACGCGAAGCCGTCCATGGCGGAATTGTCGTGCGGTGGAACGTTGACCGCGGAGATCACATCGGCGGCCAGCACGCGCCCGAGCGCGTCGATCAACGGCACCGTCTCGCATTGCGTGATCGGGGTGATCATGCGCGCGAGAAACCCATGCACCGCGTCGACGTGCATGTCGTCCTCGTCGTAGTGGGCGATGTTGGAGGCGATGGACTCAAGAGACGTCATTTATGGGGTCAATTCAAGGCGGGGCAGGCAGCGAGGGGGCGGAGCATCAGCAGATGGTCGTGACCGATGCCGTCAATCACGACGGCGCGCGGCAATCGGCCATAGGAACGAAAGCCGGCTCTTTGATACAGCCGCACGGCACGTTCGCTGCTCGCGGTGACGCCCAGTTGCAGGATCTCAAGACCGGCAATCTGCTCGGCGTGCGCGATGCAGGCTTCCAATAATTGTCGTGCGATTCCTTGGTGCTCAAAATTGACATCGATCATGACTGCATTGATATGGCCGATGTGGCGCTTGAATCGCGCCTCCTCGCGATCAAAGCCGATGCTGCCAACGAGCCGGCCTTGTTCCGTGAACGCACCCAGATAGAACGGGCCATCTCCGGGACGGGAGAAGCGCGCCGAATATATGGCTGGCGGCCTTGTGACAGCGGTGGCGTAGTCGGTCGAGAACGCCTCGGGTGTGCGCAACAAAGAGGCGTCGCGCAGCACCTTGTAGGCCGGGGCATCAGCGGATTGCAGTAGCGCGATGCGCACCGGGGCGTGCGTGGGGGCGTCGGCGTCAGAGGGCATGAAACACACGCCCGCGATGATCGGGCGCGAAGCAGCGGAGAAGCCCGCAGTTTATCCGCCGATGTAGCTCATTTCCACGCGGCGCGTGCCCGCTCCGGTATCGGCGGGCAGACTGGCGCGCAGCTCGGAGTAGCGATCGCTGCGGCCATTCCAGATCTGGCTGACGGCGGCGGCGATGTCATCGTCGTTGGCACCGCCGCGCAGCAGGCTTCGCAGGTCGTAGCCTTGCTGGGCGAACAGGCAGAGATAGAGCTGGCCCTCGGTGGAGAGCCGTGCGCGGTTGCAGTCGCCGCAGAACGCATGGGTGACGCTGCTGATCACTCCCACCTCACCCTGCGAGGGGTCGTGCGCGCCGCTTGCATCGGCGTAACCCCAGCGCTTGGCGGTTTCGCCCTGCGAACTCGCGGCGAGCGGCACGAGCGGGAATTCGTCCTGAAGCAGGCGGATGACGTCGTCCGAAGGCAATACCTCGTCCATGCGCCAGCCGTTCGTGGAACCGACGTCCATGTATTCGATGAACCGCAGCGTGATGCCCGTGCCGCGAAAGTGCCGCGCCATCGGCAGAATTTCGTGATCATTGGTGCCGCGCTTGACGACCATGTTGACCTTGATATGTTCGAACCCGGCCCTGTTTGCCGCCTCGATGCCGGCAAGCACCTCGGCAACGGGGAAATCCATGTCGTTCATGCCACGGAAAATGTCGTCGTTGAGGCTGTCAAGACTCACGGTCACGCGCGACAGGCCCGCTTCGCGCAATGCCCTAGCCTTGCGCGCGAGCAGCGATCCGTTGGTGGTGAGCGTCAGATCCGGCACCTTGCCGTCATTGGTTCGCAGCCGCGCGAGTTGCGCGATCAATTGTTCGATGTTCTTGCGCAGCAGCGGCTCGCCACCGGTCAGTCGAATCTTGCGCACGCCGAGACGCAGGAACTGCGTGGCCAAGCGCGTGATTTCCTCGAAACTCAGAAGTGCGCTGTGCGGCAGATACGGATAGTCCTTGTTGAACACATCCTTGGGCATGCAGTAGGAACAGCGGAAATTGCAGCGGTCGGTGACGCTGATGCGCAGGTCTCTCAAGGGCCTCTGGTGGCGATCAAGCAGCGGCGAGGCAAGGTCCGGCACTCCTCCGGCTGGCACGGCGGCGGGAAATGCGCTGCGGCGCTGATCAACGAGAGGAATGACGCGTTCTGCCATGGGGTTTTATAGTTTCTGCAAATGCCTGTGCATGGAACCTGAGGCGGTTCAATTCATGAAGCGCCTATCCATGACGTTTTTCGATACATACAGGATCGAAAAGTTGCCCCGGGATCATAAACGCCGCATCGCAATGCAGTTGCGGGTAGGGACGTTTTGAGGATGGCCCGGGCTTGCGCCATGCGGCGCGGTCGGGCATCGGCGACGGGTTGGTCGCCGCTCGCGTCAGTTCGTTCCGGTGACGGCGCTTCGCGTGTAGAACTGCGGATAGAACTCCTTGACGCCCTCGCCGTCGAAGGCCCAACCCGTGCACTGGTTCAGGTGCCGCGGCGGTTCCTCATTGTCACTTTCGAACACCGAGGGCATCGTCTGGAAGGCAGCGGTGGCGAGGTTGAACAGCAGTTCGCGAATGTGGGTGCAGCCGACCACGCCGCCCAGATTGGCTTGAATCGCCTTGCGCCAGCCACGCATCATGCTGCAGCCGACCATGCTTTGCAGCGACTCGAGCGCGCCGGGGCAGCCACCGAGCGGGTGTGCGTCCATCGACGCCTCAATGGCCTGCACGACCAGTTCGCGGTTCACGGTCACGCGCAGGAACATGTGATGAATCGGCTCACCCGCGCGGCGCATCCGGCTCGCGTCGCGCACGTGCTGCGCGTCGTAAGCCTTGCTGTCGTGCAATTCGCCTTCGATGTCCCATAGCCCATCATCACGCTGAAAGCCTTGATAGGTGACGCGGCGGACATGTTTGGCGGTACGGGCAACAGGCGAAGAGAGCGGCATTTCTATTTGGGTCGTGGCGGGGGCAGTATTGCGCTGGCGCAAAAACTACGCCATTGTGCGATAGACGCCATGTTTCCGCTGTCGCCTTGGTTCCGGTTTTTTCTCGCTCGCGATGGCCGTCCGTCGGGTTGAAAGCCCGCGCAAGAGGCTTGGTCTTAAAATCGACGTGTTCCTGCCCTGCGACACGTCGATGGATTGTTCGGCGCTTCTTGGCGGCAGGCGAAACGTCAATCCCCCATTTCTTCATTCAAAGACTGTCGAGACCATGTCCCTGAACAACGTCCCCGCTGGCAAGAACCTGCCTGAAGCCTTCAACGTCGTGATCGAGATCCCGATGGAGTCCGATCCGATCAAGTACGAGGTGGATAAGGAAACCGGTTGCATCTTCGTGGATCGTTTCATGACGGCCGCCATGTTCTACCCGGCCAACTACGGCTATGTGCCCCAGACCCTGTCGGGCGACGGTGATCCGGTGGACGTGTTGGTGATGACACCCTACAAGCTGCCACCGGGCGTGGTGGTTCCCTGCCGCGCGCTTGGCATCCTCAAAATGGAAGACGAAGCCGGCATGGATGGCAAGGTGCTGGCCGTGCCGACCGCCAAGATTCTCAAGGAATACGCCGACATCAAGACGCTGGGCGACATTCCCGAGATCAAGCTCAAGGCCATCGAGCACTTTTTCGCCCACTACAAGGATCTGGAAGCAGGCAAGTGGGTCAAGGTACTGGGTTGGGGCGGCATGGACGAAGCGCACAAGGAACTGACCGACGGCGTGGCGAACTACGAAAAGTCCAGGAAGGCTTGAACGGGTGGATGGGGCATCCCATCCTCCTTCCATTGGCTCATGAAAGCCCGCTCGCCAATTCGAGCGGGCTTTTTTCCATGCGTCAGCGGGGCGCGGCCGTGCCCAGCAGCCTGGCCAGCAGGTCCTTCGTGGCATAGCCATCGGCAGGCAGACCTGCGCTCTTCTGGTATTCGCGCAGGCCGATGCGCGTGGCCGGGCCGGCGACGCCATCGGGCGTGCCGGTCTGAAACCCCTTGGCATTGAGCGCTTCCTGCAGCGAACGCACTTCGGAGCGCGAAAGCGGCTCCAGCTCGCGTGGCCAGCTCGAAGCCAGTCCGCTTCCGCCGTCGATCTGCTGGGCGAGCAACGCCACGGCAAGCGCGTAGTTGTTCGAGTTGTTGTACTTGAGCAGCGTGCGGAAATTGTTGCCCACCAGCATCGCCGGTCCGCGAGCGCCCGCCGGGGTGATGATGGACGCGTCATCCAGCGGCGGCAGCGGGCTGCCGTCGAGGCTTCGGACACCTTCTGCGGCCCAGGCCGACGTTGGCTGTGTCAGCTTGACCTCGGCACGCGCGTAGTCGAAATTGGCGGGTAGCCGCACTTCCGTGCCCCAGTCTTCACCGGTTTTCCAGCCGGATTGGGCGAGAAAGTTGGCGGTGGAGTGGATGACATCCGCAATGCTGCCCCAGATGTCGCGCTTGCCGTCGCCATCGGCATCCACCGCAAAGCGTTGATACGCGGAAGGCAGGAATTGCGTGTGGCCCATCGCACCGGCCCAGGAGCCGAGCATCTGCGTGGCAGGGATGTCGCCGCGATCAATGATCTTCAGCGCAATCAGCAGTTCGCGGCTCGCCCAGTCGGCACGGCGGCCATCGTAGGCGAGTGTGGCCAGTGCATCGACCGCGCGGAAGCTGCCGAAGTTCTTGCCGAAATTGCTTTCCATGCCCCAGATCGCGGTGATGACCGAGGCGGGAACGCCGTAGCGCTGCGCGGCGGCATTGAAGACGCGCTGATGCTTCTTGATGAGCGCCTGGCCCTGGTCGATACGTGCCTGCGATACGGCACCATCGATGTACGCCCAAGGCGGCCGCGTGAACTCGGGCTGGGCGCGATCCAGTTCGACGATGCGCGGCACGAACCGGGCCTTGTCGAGCGCGAGTTTGACCGTGGCAGCGCTGATGCCGGCGTCAAGCGCACGCTGCTCGAAGGTGCTGAGCCACTGCTCGAAACTTTCCTTTCTCGCGGCACCCACCGGTTCGGGGAGCGTTGCGGGAGCCGCCGGGGCCGACGCCGCTTCTTGCGTTGCCGCAGCGACCTGGACAATCGGTTCCGCAGGTTCCACAGGCGTGACCGTCGGGACTGGTGCGATCTGCGCGGGAGCTGCTGGCTCGGGCTGACTGAGCGAAGGCCGATCCGGTTGCACGCCATTGCCATTCACGACTGCGGGAGGCGCTGGCCGGGCGCGATCCACTGTGTTGACCGGAGTCCTGGGCGTGGAACCGCAGGAACTCAGCATCAGTGCGAGCAGGATTGCGCTGACCAGTGGGCGAACGGCAGGCAGAGCGATGGGTGATGGGGTGGAACTGAGATCTTTTGGCTTGAAATCCATGCCCCATTGTGCAGGGTTAGCGAAAGCCAATCTGTCATCCCTGACGATTCTCGGAAATTTATCGGAAATTCGCGCTGGAGATTTTCGAGCGTCAGGTGATGCCTGCCCGATTGGACGTGCGAAAGATCGCCGGGCATTTCGCTTTGCTCGGCTTCGCGGGCATCGCGCTGGCGGACACCACGGGCATGGCGACAACCGAGGCAAAATGGATCTGATTCATGGAGTCAGTGAAATCGCGGAGATGGAACCCTGCCTTGGCCGCGATGATGTTCTTTTCGGCCAACTGACGCCTAACCCTTCCTGAAAGATCTGCAGCATGAGTTCCCCACATATCGGTTTGATCGGCGTCGGCCTGATGGGCCACGGCATTGCGCTGAACATCGCGCGCAAGGGTTATGCGCTGACGGTGCTTGAGCATCCCGGCAATCAGCCGCTGACGCAATTGCAGGCGCTCGGCGTGCAATCGGTCGATTCGCTCAAGGCGCTTGCCGCCAGTGTGGACGTGCTGGTGCTCTGCGTGACCGGGTCGCCGCAGGTCGAAGCCATTTTGCTCGGCGACGAAGGTGCGCTGGCTGCGATGAAGCCAGGCTCGGCGGTGATCGACTGCTCCACCGCCTTGCCTGATTCGACCGAACGCGTGGCGGCGATGGCGGCTGCCGTGGGGATTCGCTTCATCGATGCACCAATGACGCGCACGCCCAGGGAGGCGGCGGAAGGCCGGCTCAACCTGCTCGTGGGTGGCGATGCGGCGGTGCTGGCCGAATGCATGCCGATTCTGCGCAGCTTTGCCGAAAACGTCACGCATACCGGCGCGGTCGGTACCGGCCATCGCATGAAACTGCTGCACAACTATGTGTCCCTTGGCACGGTCGCGCTGATTTCGGAGGCCGCAGCCTGTGCGTTTCGCGGCGGGGTATCGCCCGAGGTGTTTGTCGACGTGCTTGCCAAGGGCGGCGGCGGTGGCGTGGCGCTCGAGCGTTTGCGTCCCTTCCTGCTCGATCAGGACCCGAGCGGGCTCAGGTTCTTCATGGGCAATGCGCTCAAGGACATGGGCTACTACGTCTCGATGGCCCACGACACCCATGCCGCGCAGGACATTGCCGACGCCGTGCACGATACCTATGCCAGCGCGGTAGCGCAGGCGGGCGCCGAGGCCCTGGTGCCGAGTCTGGTGACCACGTTGCAGCGCGGGGTAGGCCACAGCCGGTAAATTGGCGAGCAACAAACCTGTTCAGACAACGGAGACAAACCGCATCATGCATCAGCACTTCATTCACAACCAGTGGACCGGGCAGGGCGAGACCATCGACGTGGTCGATCCGTCCACGGGTGAGACCTACGACAGCATCCTGCGAGGTACGGCGGCCGATGTGGATGCCGCCGTTCAATCCGCGCGTGCAGCGTTTATGGGCGATTTTGGAAAGCTTACGGCGACCGAGCGCGGACGCCTGCTGATGAAGCTCTCCGCCAAACTGATCGAACATGCAGAAGAACTTGCGCAGATCGAGGCGCGCGATTGCGGCAAGCCGCTCAAGCAGGCCCGCGCCGATGCGGCAGCGATTGCGCGGTATTTCGAGTTTTACGGCGGCGCGGCCGACAAGCTCATGGGCGAGACCATTCCCTACCAGAATGGCTACACAGTGCTCACGATCCGCGAGCCTTACGGCGTGGCTGCCGCCATCGTTCCCTGGAACTATCCGATGCAGATTTTCGGGCGCAGCGTGGGCGGTGCGCTGGCGGCGGGCAACACGGTGGTCGTCAAGCCTGCCGAAGATGCCTGCCTGTCGCTTTTGCGCGTGGCGGAGCTGGCCCGCGATGTCGGCTTTCCTGCCGGGACGCTGAACATCGTCACCGGTTATGGGCACGAGGCGGGCGCCGATCTCGTCGCCCACCCCGGTGTGGACCACGTCTCGTTCACGGGTTCACCCAACGTGGGCAAACTCGTCGTGAAGGCGGCGATTGAAAATCACACGCCGGTGACCACCGAGCTTGGCGGCAAGTCGCCGCAAATCGTATTCGAGGACGCCGATCTCGAAGCCATGCTGCCCGTCGTGATCAATGCCATCGTGCAGAACGCGGGCCAGACATGCTCCGCTGGCAGCCGCCTGCTGGTGCAGCGCAGCATCTACGAGAAAGTGATTGCGCTGCTCTCCGGGCGTTTTGCACAGTTGAAGGTCGGCTCATCGCAGATGGATCTCGATTGCGGCCCGCTGATTCGCAAGAGCCAGCAGGTGCGCGTGAAATCGTTCCTCGACGATGCGCAAAAGGACGGGCTGTCGATTGCCGCCCAGGGCGCACTTGCCGATGGGGCACCCGCGAACGGCTTTTATCAGGTGCCCACCTTGGTGCGCGACGTGCCGATCACGCATCGCCTGGCGCAGGAAGAAGTCTTCGGCCCGGTGATCGCAGCGGCGGCATTCGATACCGAAGAAGAGGCCGTCGCACTTGCGAACGGCACGGATTTTGGCCTCGTTGCGAGCGTCTGGACGCGCGACGGCGGTCGGCAGATGCGCATGGCCCGCAAGATCAGGGCGGGGCAGGTGTTCATCAACAACTACGGCGCGGGCGGCGGCATCGAGTTGCCCTTTGGAGGCTACAAGGCGAGCGGCCATGGGCGCGAGAAGGGATTCGAGGCGCTGTACGGCTTCACGCAGTTGAAGACGATCTCGATGCGCCACGATTGACGGGCAGCCGCACCACGGGTGCATGCCCGTGGGCCGCTGCTACCTCGCGATATTCCTCAGGTCGGGGTTTTCTGTTCGCTGAGCAGCGCAGCGAGCTGGGCCTTGCTCATTTCCTTGATCATCGAGAGCTTGCGCACGACGGCGGCGTGAGGACGCGCCTTGCCTTGCTCGTAGTGATAGATGCTCTGCCCGAGATGCCGACCAGCGCGCCGTAGTCGGCAGCGGACAGCCCGGTCTTTTGCCTGTGCGTGGCGAGGCGGCCTGCACTGAAGCGGCGCTTGACCTCGTCGGTTTGCGGCGCGTCGAGATCGACTTCGGCGGTCTTCCTCGCGGGAGCCGTGCGCTTGGTGTCTTTACGCAATTCGGCCAGTTCGCGCTTGAGCGCGGCAATCGCGGATCGCTGTGCGGCGATCATCTTGCGTAGGGACTCGGTTTCAGCGCGAACCTCCTTACGGGCGACGCGTGAAATTTCGGATTTGAGGATTGCGGCAATATTTGGCATGTGCGCATTGTGCACGCGCTTGGGAAATCAGGCTATTTTTTTAAGCAAGGATTTGATTCCAGCTGTCGCTAAGCTTTGCCTATCTCACGCTAAACAAGTGGCGCCGTGCTACTTCAGAAGTTGGAGTATTCGTTTCCAGTCGGAAGCGTTCACTTCGGTGATGGACAGCCGATTGCCGCGTTTCAGCACCGTGAGATCGGCAAGTTCGGGGTCTTCGCGCAACTCGGCAAGGCTCAACAAGCGAGTCTTACGCAGCGCCTTCACGTCGAGCAGCAACCAGCGTGGTTTTTCGGGATCGGACTTGGCATCGAAATAATCCGAGCGCGCATCGAACTGCGTGGGGTCGGCCCGGGTGGCAGACGCTACTTCCGCAATGCCTGCAATGCCTGGCTCGGGACAACTCGAGTGGTAGAAGAGCACGCCATCGCCGATCTTCATTTCATCGCGCATGAAATTGCGAGCCTGATAATTGCGCACTCCCGTCCATGGCACAGTGGACTTTGGCGCAGCCAGGGCATCGTCGATCGAGCATTCATCGGGCTCGGATTTCATCAGCCAGAAGCGTCTGGCATCCTTTGTGTTCGTCATGGGGCATTGTTGCAAGATTGGCGAATCGCACTGCCAATGACCACACGCTCAATAAGCTCACCGCCGCACGGACGATGAGGCGTTCAGCCCTTGTGGAAAGCGGCCTCAGTGAAGGCCGCGCCTGCCCGTGCCACCCCAGCGCCTGGTATCGGCTGCGAGGATTGCGAGCGGATTGTTGCCGGGTTCGGTAAGCGGTGCCAGAAGCCCCGCAAGTTCGTCGGCGCTGAATTTGATGGCACCCGCCGCGTCGCTGCCGAGGACGCCTTGCGCGAGCAGGCGCTTGCGTTCCTGCAATTCGAGCATGCGTTCCTCGATGCTGCCCTGCACGACGATGCGATAGACGAACACCGGCTGCGTCTGGCCAATGCGATGGGCCCGCGCGGTCGCCTGCTCCTGAACGGCAGGGTTCCACCAGGGATCGAGATGAATCACGGTATCGGCAGCGGTGAGGTTCAATCCCGTGCCGCCGGCCTTGAGGCTGGCGAGCAGGATCGGTGGCGCATTCTCGCCGCCTTGCTGAAAACGGGCGACGATGTGCTCGCGCTCCCCCGGCGCGGTCGCACCGGTCAGCATCAGATAACCGAGGCCGAGTGAATCGAGCAATTCGGCCACAAGCCGCAGCATGGACGTGAATTGCGAGAACACGAGAATGCGTCTGCCATCTTCCACCAACTCGGGAAGCATTTGCGCGAGATGTTCGAGCTTGGCGCGCTCGGTGTCCGGGTGCACGCTCGTGCCGCGCAGCAGGCGCGGATCGCAGCACACCTGGCGCAGCTTGAGCAGGGCATCGAGAATCGCGATCTGTGCGGCATTGCCCCAGTCCTGCGCCTTGAGCACGCGGCGCACCTCCTTGTCGCAGGCGGTGCGCACGGCTTCATACAGCTCGCGCTGGCGGCCCTCTAGTTCGACGCGCACGAGTATGTCGGTGCGTTCGGGCAACTCCTTCGCTACCTCGCTTTTGCGGCGGCGCAGCACGAAGGGTGCAATCCGCTTGGCGAGCAGTTCGGCACGCAGCGTCTCGCCGTTTTCCTCGATGGGTTTGCGCCAGCGCCGACCAAAGCCATGAGGATCGCCGAGAAATCCGGGCATCAGAAAATCGAATTGCGCCCAGAGTTCGCCGAGATGATTTTCGAGCGGCGTTCCGGTCAGGCACAGCAGGTGCGGTGCCTTGATGCGGCGCAGCGCCCGCGCCGTGCGGCTGCCCGCGTTTTTCACCATCTGCGCTTCGTCGAGGATCAGCAGATGCCAGGGCTTTGCCGACAGGGCATCGACGTCGCGCCAGACCAGCGGGTAGGTGGTGATGACGAGGTCGTGGTCACCGGCCTGAAGCAGGCGCTCGGAGCGATGGGGGCCGACGAGCGCAAGAACACGCAGTTCGGGCGTGACCATGCGCGCCTCGGCCAGCCAGTTGAAAATCAATGAGGTCGGCATGACGATCAGCGCTGGATGCGTGAGCCGTCCCGCCTGCTTTTCCATCCACACATGGGCGAGCGCCTGGGCTGTTTTACCGAGCCCCATCTCGTCGGCCAGAATGCCGCCCAGATGATTGGCACGCAGGTACTGCAACCATGCCAGGCCATCGAGCTGATAGTTGCGCAGCGTGATGCCCAGACCTCGCGGCGCGTCCAGGGGCTGCGGCGTGCCCTGTTTGCGCAGCCGCCTGCTGAGCAGCTCAAGGCCCGCATCGCCCTGTAGTTGCCATTGGTTGTCAGGGGCAACGCGGCCGGTCTGGAGCAGGGCGGTGCGCAGCGCTTCGATGCGGCGCAGGTCCCAGTGCGGCAATGCGATGGGCTCGCCCTCGCGCAATTGCCTGCGTGCCGGATCGGCAATGAGATCCACCATGGTGCGCAGTATCGCCTTGAGCGGCGCGGCGGGCACGTCGATGCGTTTGCCGCCGACCGCGCGCAGTTGGACCATTGAAAGATCGTCAACGCTGTCGATATGCTCGAGCGACAGCCAGCGCGAGTCCCGCGCCAGCAGATTCGCGAGCATCGGAACGAGATCGAGCGTCACGCCGTCGATTTCGATGCCCAGACTCAGGAGCCATGCGCCCTCACGGCGTGCGAGCTGCATCGCCTGAACCGGCTCCGGTCTGGCCGCGAAATCACCGGCGACCTGGAGGCTTTCGATCTCGCCGGACGCGCTGCCGAGCCGTATGTGCCAGCGCTGCACGGCCACGCTCTCGTGCGCAAAACCGGGCCGCATGTGGATGTCCCAGCCCTCGCTACGCAGCACCGGAAGCATGTCGGCCCAGAAATCCGCGAACATGGCTTCCTGCGGCAAGGTCCAGAGCGGCCCGAGTTCGCGCTCGATGTCGGGATGACGCCATTGCAGACGGTCGGAGGCGACGGGCGTGAGCCCGAGCGTCCAGACGCGATCCATGGCGTCCCGCTCTGCGGATCGGTCCCGCTCGACGGTACCAATGCCCTGCGGCGTGCGCGTTTGCAGAATCGAGGTCGGCGCTGGTGTCTGCCAGAGCGTCCCGTCGTTCAGCCGGTAGACCCAGTCGATCTGCGCAAAACTCACGGAATCGCCGCGCGGCCCGAGCTTGCCCTGCGAGCGCATGCCCAGCAAGCCATCACCACGGCCCAGGGTCATGAGCGTGATGCGTGGCTGAAAGGAGGAGGGCACGGGAGTGGTCTCGGGTACGAAAGGCGCGGCACGGGATGCTGCGCGGAGCCGGTCTTCCTGCGCTTACCTGTGTGGGCGAGGGAGCAGAAACCGGCGACACCGGAAAAGCGGAAATATTATCGCGAATGTGATGGCGTGGAAATCGCAGACCGCGTGGGCGCGGGCTCAAGCGTCAGTTGCGCCTGCTTCGCCACCTGCACGCAATCACGCAGATGCTGTTCGCCAAGAAAGCGCAGCGTGGCGTAATTGAGCGCGGCCGAAGCGGCCTGGCCCGCGAGCGGCACATATTTGGCCGCCTGAGCGGTGGACATGCGCATGCCAACTACCTTGGCAAGGCGCAGCACCATCTCGCGCGTGATGAATTTGCCGATCAATGCTGAGCCGACCACCGTGATCGCGTTCTGCACACGGTCACGCTTTTCGGGAGAGAGTTCATCCAGCTGCTGCGGCGTCAACCCGAACTCGGCGTTGATCTTGGGAATGATGCGCGAGAGCAAGGCCGCCTGCGCTGCCCAATCGAGGCCGGGCAGGGGCACCGCTCCGGCAACCGCCGCGACCAGCGCTCGATTCTTGAGCAGCTTGCGGCTGCGCGCGACGGCAGCCCGCAAGGCGGGATCGTCTCCCGCCAGATGCTCGGCGCTGGGACCGCGCGTGAACAACCCGCTCTTCAAACGATCACCCCGAGGTTCGCCAATGTCGCGATACCGATCATGCCTTGCGGCGGATCAGGCCGTAAATGAACAGCAACACGATGGCGCCGACGACCGAGGCAATCCAGCCAGCGGCATCACCCTGCTGGTACCAGTTCATGGCCACGCCGAGGTAGGTGGCAAGGAACGAACCGGCCACGCCCAGCAGCGCGGTCATGATCCAGCCCATCCTGTCGTCGCCCGGCTTGAGCGCGCGTGCGAGAAAGCCAACGATCAGACCTACAAACAAAGTACCCAGAATATTCATCATGTTGAAACCAGCTCCCTTGGAAAAAACGATTGATTCATTGATTGAGTCGGCAGACCGTCCCCGATTGTGGGAAATCGGGAGAAAGCGCCCGCCAACGAGATGGAGGCGCTGACTGTAACGCAGTCCCAACTCGATTGTGTGTCAGCGAAGATGCTGCACGCGCGGCGCGCATATTGTGCTTGGCATCCGATAGGTTTGCGCAAAGACGACAAAACAAGTTTGCATTTGCGATGAACTGCGCAAAAAGCAAAAAGCCTGCATGGGTTCATGCAGGCCTTGGGTCGGGAAACGTTGCCCGGTTTACTTTTGCTGGATCAGCCTGACGATGTCATCGGCGGCTTCTTCGTCGCTCACGCGACGCGCACCGTTGAAACGCTTTTGCCAGTAGGAAATGCCCATGTCTTCCACGCGAACCGATGCGCCGGAGCGCGGGGCGTGGATGAATTTGCCGTCGCCCAGGTAAATGCCGACGTGGCTGAATGCGCGGCGCATCGTGTTGAAGAACACCAGATCGCCGGGACGCAGATCCTGCTTGTCAATGACTTCGGTGGCGTCGGCCTGCTCTCTGGCAACGCGCGGCAATGCAAGGCCTTGCGCTTTCTCGTAGATGGCCCGGACGAAGCCGCTGCAGTCAAATCCGGTTTCCGCCGTGTTGCCGCCACGGCGGTAGGGAACGCCAATGAAGCCCATGGCGGTGGAAATGAGTTCGGAAGTGCGATCCGCCATGCCATGGCGCACGTCCTGAAGCTGAGCTATCAGGCCACGTTCGGCAAGCAGGTGCTCCATATCATCGCCACCGTTCTTCGGCGCGGCATAGGTAGCATTCGCAAACACAAGTAACAGTACGCAAAACCATCTGGACATGGGGCGCGAGAGTAGCACGACTTGACTCTGTATCTACCGGTAAAAATGTTACAGGGATTCGGATAAACCCTGAATCTGTCATTTTTTTGACATATCGTTACCTGAGGCCTGAAAGGGTGAAAAAGGAATGGAACAAGGCCTTGTCCTATATAAATAGCGGAAAGCTGGGCGACATCGAACCGGCGAGATCACTCATATGGATCAATCAGGGGATAATATGTTGCAATATGTAAAAAATTTCGCGACTTGTCGCAACGCCGCCTCGTGGGGGGTGGTTTTTTGGGTGGGTTCGGTTGCCATGAACGCGGTTGCGCAGCCGTTTCCCGCAGACACCCCTTTGCCCGAGGCGTCCAAACGCACGCTGAAGGTGGAGACCGTATCGCAGGGTCTGGAGCACGCCTGGAGCTTGGCGTTTCTGCCCGGAGGCGGCTATCTGGTGACGGAGCGGCCCGGTCGCATGCGCATCGTCAACGAGTCGGGCCTGCTCGGTCCCGCCCTGCGCGGAATGCCGCATATGGCGGCGAGTGGGCAGGGCGGTCTGCTCGATGTGGTGCTTGATCGTGACTTCGCAAGGAATCAGCGGATCTTCTTCTGCTTTTCCGAGCCGGACGCGAAGGATCGCTCGATCAACTCCACCGCATTGGCGAGCGCGACGCTTGATGCGAGGGGAAATGCGCTCAAGGATCTCAAGGTGCTGTTCAGCCAGCAGCCCAAGGTGCGCAGCGCCATGCATTTTGGCTGCCGAATCGTTCAGGATTCCGGCGGAATGCTGTTTCTCACGCTTGGCGACCGGTACAACTTCAAGGAACAGGCGCAAACGCTGAACAATCATCAGGGCAAGGTGGTACGCATCAAGCCGGACGGTGGCGCGGCGGCCGGCAATCCATTGGAGGGCAAGGCCGATTCGCTCGCGGAAATCTGGAGCTGGGGCCATCGCAACACGCAGGCAGCCACACTGGCTTCGGATGGAAAATTCTGGCTCGTCGAACATGGCCCGATGGGCGGCGACGAGCTCAATCTGGTGCGCGCGGGCCGCAACTACGGCTGGCCAGTGATCACCTATGGTGAAAACTATTCGGGCGGGCGCATCGGCAAGGGCATTACCGAGCAGCCGGGCATGGAGCAGCCCGTTCATTACTGGGTGCCGTCGATAGCGCCGTCGGGAATGGTGCAGCTCACCAGCGATCGCTACGGCGCTGAATGGAAGGGCAGTCTGTTCATCGGCTCGCTCAAGTTCCAGCGCCTGCATCGCGTGCAATTGGAGGGCGACAAGGTCGTGAAGGACGAGATTTTGCTTCCCGATCTGAAGGAGCGCGTGCGGGACGTCCGCCAGGGGCCGGATGGCCTGCTGTATCTGCTCACAGACAGCCAGGATGGAAAGCTGCTGCGTATCAAGCCCTGATGGAGCCGCAACCGTTCACATTCAGGGCACGTGACACATCCACTTGGCGAGCAGCACGATGGCGGCCATGTGTGTGAACGTGGATGATTCACGAATGGCGGACGCGGCCCGGCGCCATCGCTGCCGCAGGGCGGGTTCCTGCGACAATCCCCCGATTTGAATCCCCGTTGCTCGTTAGCAAGAAAGAGTAGATTCCATGCTGCTTGACGAATCCGAATCCCAATTGGTGCTTGTGGACTATCAGGAGCGCTTGATGCCCGTGATCTTCGAAGCTGCCCTGGTGCTGGAGAACGCGCGCCGTCTGGCGAAGATTGCACGGTTGATGGATGTGCCGGTCTGGGGCACGGAGCAGAACCCTTCACGGCTCGGTGCAAACGATGCGGAGTTGCGCGCACTGTGCGCGAAAACGCTCTCCAAGATGCATTTCAGCGCCGCCGAGGAAGGTCTGGGCGAATGGTTGCGCCCGCCTTCCAAGCCGCAGCAGGGTGGCAATGCGCGCAGCCTGCCCAAACACCTGCAAAAGCCGCAGCAGCCGGCGAGTGAGCGCAACACCATCGTGATAGCCGGCTGTGAGGCGCATGTTTGCCTGCTGCAGACGGCGCTTGACCTGCTTGAGGACGAGTTCGACGTCTGGGTGGTAACCGATGCGTGCAGCTCGCGCACCGAGCGCAATCGCGACGCGGCCTTTGATCGTCTGGCCGGAGCCGGTGCCGAACTCGTGACGACCGAGATGGTTGCGTTTGAATGGCTGCGCAGTTGCGAGCACCCTGATTTCAAGGAGATGCTCGCGCTGGTCAAGTGAGCTGGGATCAGAGCCCGTGGTCGCGTCAGCTTGACGAAAACTCGCCTATTCATAATGAATTCAACGGCGTTGCCAAATTGGTGGACAACTTCGTCGAATCAAATAAGGAGACAGTTCCCATGGTGAGTTTTTCCGAGTTTCATCGTCGCTCGATTGAAGATCGCGATGCCTTCTGGTCCGAGCAGGCGCAGCTCATCGAGTGGCAGACCCCACCCCGACAGATCTGCGACTACAGCAATCCGCCGTTTGCGCGCTGGTTCGTGGGCGGCACCACCAATCTGTGCCACAACGCTGTCGATCGTCACCTCGCCGAACGCTCCCACCAGAACGCGCTGATCGCGATCTCCACCGAAACCAATACCGAACGTGTCTACAGCTATGCGCAGTTGCACAGGGAAGTGCAAAGCATGGCCGCGTGTCTGCAGGCCCTGGGTGTGAAGCAGGGGGACCGCGTGCTGATCTACATGCCGATGATCGCCGAAGCCTCGTTCGCAATGCTGGCCTGTGCGCGCATCGGCGCGATTCATTCGGTGGTGTTCGGCGGTTTTGCCTCCTCCTCGCTGGCCTCGCGTATCGAAGATGCCGAGCCCACCGTGATCGTGTCGGCCGATGCGGGCTCGCGCGGCGGCAAGGTCGTGGCCTACAAACCGCTGCTCGACGAAGCCCTCGAACTCTCGGCATACAAGCCGCAGGCCGTGTTACTCGTTGACCGCGGTCTTGCGGCTGCCAACATGCGCGCGGGGCGCGACCACGACTGGGCCGCGCTGCGCAGTCAGCATCTGGATGCGGACGTGCCCTGCGTGTGGCAGGACGCCACGCAGCCGAGCTACACGCTCTACACCAGCGGCACGACGGGCAAACCCAAGGGTGTGCAACGCGACACCGGCGGCTACGCCGTGGCGCTGGCATCGAGCATGCGCTGGATCTTTGACGCCAACCCGGGCGACACCTTCTTTTGCACCAGCGACATTGGCTGGGTGGTGGGGCATAGCTACATCATCTATGCGCCGCTGCTCGCGGGCATGGCGACGGTCATGTATGAAGGTCTGCCGGTGCGCCCCGATGCAGGCATCTGGTGGAGCATTGTCGAGAAGTACAAGGTGACGCACATGTTTTCCGCGCCGACGGCGGTGCGTGTGCTCAAGAAACAGGACCCGAACATCTCAAGCGACATGACCTGTCCACGCTCAAGGCCCTGTGGCTCGCCGGCGAGCCGCTCGACGAGCCGACCGCGAAGTGGATCAGTGAGGCGCTCGAGGTGCCCATCATCGACAACTACTGGCAGACCGAAACCGGCTGGCCGATTCTCACGCTGTGCAACGGCGTCGAGCAGCAGACCTCGCGCTTCGGCAGTCCTGGCAAGGCGGTCCACGGCTACAACGTCAAGCTGATCGACGAGACCAATGGCGAGGAACTGATCGCGCCCAACCAGAAGGGCGTGCTGGCCATCGAGGGTCCACTGCCGCCCGGCTGCCTGCAGACGGTCTGGCGCAACGACGAGCGATTCGTCAACACATATTGGAAAAGCATTCCCGGTCGCCTGATCTACAGCACCTTCGATTGGGGCATTCGCGATCAGGATGGCTACTACTTCATCCTGGGTCGCACCGACGACGTGATCAACGTTGCCGGTCATCGGCTGGGCACGCGCGAGATCGAGGAATGCATCTCGGGCAACGCCAACATCGCCGAGGTCGCGGTGGTGGGCGTGGCCGACAGTCTCAAGGGTCAGGTGGCCATGGCGTTCGCCGTGGCACGCGATGCGTCGGGCCTGACGGACGACGCCGCGCGGCTGAAGTTCGAGGGCGAGATCATGAAGCATGTCGACAACCAGCTCGGCGCCGTGGCACGTCCGGCGCGCGTGTTCTTCGTGAACGCGTTGCCCAAGACGCGCAGCGGCAAGCTGCTGCGCCGCACCTTGCAGGCGGTTGCCGAAAAGCGCGATCCGGGGGATGTGACGACGATGGAGGACCCGACGGCTTTGCAGCAGATCAAGGAACTGCTGGGCTGACTGGGACGCAGCAGGCAAACGGTTTTACGGCTGTTATCGCGGTTGGAGCGGTGGTAGCAGCTCTTTTTATACCAGCGGAAGCGGTTCCTCGGAGGTTCTCCGGGCCGCTTCCCGCCATGCCTGTGGCGCCTGCCAGCAGCGGACCCAGTCGGCAAAGTGCTCGGCAGACATGGGCGGCGAGACGACGTGGCCCTGCACGATGGGGCAGCCCATGCGCGCCAGCAGCACGCCTTGTTCCACCGACTCCACGCCCTCGGCCACGATGCGATAGCCGAATGACCGCGCGAGCCCGATCACGCCCTGCACGATGGCCTGGTCGGCGGCGTCATGCATCATGCCGCGCACATAGCTCTGATCGAGCTTGAGCTGATCAATCGGCAGCCTGCGCAGATAGGCCAGCGACGAATAGCCAGTGCCGAAGTCATCAAGCGAAACCGACACGCCCACGGCACGCAATTGCGTGAGTTCGCGCGCGACATGGGTGACGTCGTAGAGCGCCGCGTTTTCGGTGATTTCCAGATCCAGTTGGCGCGGGCTCACCCTGGGATGTCGCTCCAGATGCGAGAGCACCCAGTTCGCGAACTCCCGGTGGCGCAGACGTTCGGCATCGATATTGATGCTGATCTGCATCTCCAGCCCCTCGCGCTTGAAGTCCTCGATGTGCAGGAGCACCGCATCCATGGCCCACTCGGAGAACTTGACCTCGAGTTCCGTGCCGTCGATCACGTGCAGGAACGATCCGGGCAGGATGAGACCGTGTTCCGGGTGTTCCCAGCGCACCAGCGCCTCGGCCCCGACGACTTCGCCGGTACGCACGTTGATCTTGGGTTGCAGATAGAGCGCGAGTTCCCCGTTGTTGATCGCATCCTCGAACCGGTCGCGTTGCTCTACCAATGTCTGCCTCGCCATCTCTTCGACCGAGTCGAAGGCGCGCAGGCGATTGCCTCCGGCCTGCTTGGCCTGGTACATGGCCTGGTCCGCGTGGCGCAGCAGGGTGTCGGTGTCGGCCGTGTCCTCGGGAAAATAGGTGTAGCCGACGCTGGCCGTGAGATCGAGGCACACGCCTTCGAGGTCATACGGTTTGCCGACCGCCTCCATCAGCACGCGAAGGCGCTTTTCGGCCGATTCCCGGTCACCGAGATCGGAGAGCATGACCGCAAATTCGTCGCCACTGAGGCGCGCGACGCTGTCGGTGGGCCGCAGTGCGCGCTGCAATCTTCCGGCGACCTGCACCAGCAGCCTGTCGCCGACTTCGTGTCCCATCGAATCGTTGACGGCCTTGAGCGCATCGAGATCGATATAGGCCAGAGCCAGCGATGAGCCTGAAGCGCCCGCCGCGTCCAGAGCCGCACGCAGCCGTTGCTGCAGCAGCACGCGGTTGGGCAGGCCGGTCAGGGCGTCGTAGTGCGCCATGTGGTGCAGCAGTTCCTGTTGCTCGTGCTGAAGCGTCACGTCGATCGACACGCCCAGCATGCGCTCGGGAACGCCATGCGAATCCCATTTGACGATCTTGCCGACGTTGCGCAGCCAGCGCGTGGGCGCCTGGGGCGGCGCGATGCGCCAGGTGACGTCAAACGGCACCGACGGATCGAGAATGTGCTCGTGCAATACGTGCTCGATCATTCCCAACTGCGCGCCGGTCACGCCGGTTTCCCATGGCAGCGCATCGGCCTGATCATCGTGGTCGGGAGCGCGGCCATGCATTCCATGCCAGCGCGCATCGCCTCCTATCGTGCCGGCGTGCAGATCCCAGTCCCAAAGACCAATCGACGCGGCGGAAATCGTGAGCGAGAGCAGCTCCTCGCGCTCGCGGACCAGGCTTTCCTGTTTCTTGCGTCCGGTGATGTCGAGCACCGAAATCAGCCAGCAGGACTGGCCTGCGACCTCGATCGGGCTCATGGACTGGAGCACCGTGAGCAGGGTGCCCGAGCGGGTGCGCAACTCGTTTTCGTGGGCCACCAACTGACCGTTGGCCATCGCTTTTTGCCGCAGTTGCACGCGCGTGGCCTGCGAGTAGATGTTCAGATCGACCATGGAGTGACCGATGCATTCCTCGCGCGAATATTCCAGTGCCTGCTCCCACGCGGGGTTCACATCCACGAACTGGCCTGTGTCGTCGCGCACAAAGCCCAGCGGAATCGGCAGTGAATGGAAGATGCGCTCGAACCGTACTTCCGAGGCCTGCATGCGCTCGGAGGTGCGGCGCAGCGTGTCAATATCCTGGAGCACGCCACGCATGTGAATGCTATCCCCGTAGTGCGAAATCGTCTCGCTGCGCGCCCGCACTCACACGCGTCTGCCATCCGCACGGACGATTTCGAACTCCATGTCCCAGACCGCGCTGTCGTCGCGCGGAAGACTGTTGGACGCCCGCACCTTCTCTTGCCATTCGGGGGCGATGAAGCGTTCCACGTAGTCGAGCGGAGCGGGCGTTCCGGCCGGCACGCCGTGAATTTCACAGCAGACGTCGGACCAGTAGGTGACACCGACGCCAGACACGCCTTCCCATGAGCCCAGACGGCCCAGCCAGCTCGCCTCGCGTAGCAGATCGTTGGTGGTGCGCAGGCTTTCCTGCACCGCATTCGCATGCGTCATGTCGTGAAAGACGAACACCAGGCAACTCTCGCCGTCCACATGGGTGCGGCGGGCCGAGACCACGCCGGGAATCAGCGTGTTGCCGACGCTGATCTTCATCTGCGAGGTGTGGACCTGCCCATCTTCCTGAAGCAGGAACAGGAGCCGGTCGCGATCGGCTTCGTCCATCCTCAGGCCGATCTCCTCGGCGCGCTTGCCGATGAGTTCGGACGCGGGCTGCTGAAACAGCCTTGCCATCGCCGGATTGACGTCCACAAAGCATCCGTCACTCATGCGCACGATTCCGGCGGGGTCGGGCAGGGTGTTGAAGAAGGTCGTGTATTTCACCTCCGACAGATGCAGCGCATCGGCCATGGCATGGTGTTCCGTCACGTCGAGCAACATGCCGGACAGGCGCAAGCACGCGCCGGACGCGTCGCGCTCGACGACGCTGCCGCGGGCAATCACGCAGCGCCACTTGCCGGTCTTGTCGCGGATGCGAAATTCCTCGTGGAAATGTTGCGCGGTGCCCGAGCGCAAACGTTCTATCGACATCTTGAGGCGCTTGGCATCTTCCTTGTTCACGCGGGCGCGCAGTGCATCCAGCGTTTCACGCGACTGCGTTGCCTTGAGTACCGAAAGCGCGTCATCGTCGGGACTGTCCTCAAGACCAAAATCGCGAAAAAAGCTGCCTTGGTAGGAGAGCCGTTCGGAGCGCCAGCTCCATTCCCAGCGGCCCCCGCCCGACGCGCGCAGGGCCTGATGCAGCTCGCGCTCGCGCTGGCGCAGGCGCAGCAGTACGCGTGCGCGGCTCATGAGCAGGCCCATGGCTCCGCACAGCAGAACCATCCCGATGACGTAGCGCCAGGGAATCACTTCCCAGACGTTCCATTCGCGGAAGATGAACGGATTGCTCAGTGCGGCCCACGGTGCGATGAACAGCGGCACCAGCAATACCAGCAGGCTCAGCATCAGCCAGAAATTCACGCGCATGCGTCGCTGCAACTGCCACATCAGACTGCCCAGGCCCCAAAGCGAGACGGACAGCCCGGCGCTGATCCACCAGCCGTAGGGGCTGTGCACCACCAGCTTGAGCAGTGAAATGGCCGTCGCCACGCCACCGGCAACCGGTCCGAACAGAAAGCTCACCGACGCGAGAATGCTCGGAGGAACGAACGAGACTCTCGCCAGCGGACCGTGCAGGTGCAGCACGGCAACCAGCAGTGCGGCGACGCCGCTGAGCACGCCGATTCCGATCTGTTGCTTGTGGTTGGGGCGCAACAGCACCGAAATCGGCAGCAGCGCCGCACCAACGATCAAGGTCACCAGAAGCAATCCCGTGACGAAGAATTCATTGGTCATATGCCAAATGGACCGCCATTGAATGAAGTGAAGTGAATGCAGGCGGCATACCGGTCCCCTTCCTCAAGGACCCAGCGCGCCCATCGCCGCTACGGCAAAACCCATTGCATCAGGTCTACCGCAAAACCTATCGGTTTTTAATTTAAATTATTGTAATCTATTGCTTCAGGCGCGGCGAGCCCGGTGCGCAAACTTTTGCACGGATTTCAGGTCCGTTGGCGCGCCGAGCCGATCAGCCCGGTGGACATCATTGTCCCGCACACGATGATCACGCCGCAGCCCAGCATCCACGCCGTCACGGGCTCGTGCAGAAAGACCGCGCCATAGACGACCGCAAAGGCCGGAGCGAGGAAGGTGACGGCGACCGCCTGGCTGGGGCCGGCGATCACAATCAGACGGAAATAGAGAAAGTAGGCGATGCCGGTGCACAGAATGGCGATGGCCACGATGGCGGCCCAAGCGCGCGCGCCGGGCATCTGCGCGGGCCAGTTCATGATCGCGGGAATGGCCAGGCAGAGCGTGGCGCCCATCAGACTGCCGGTGGCGGACGCGAGTGGTGGAACGCCTACCAGATACCGCTTCGCATAATTAGCGGCTATGGCGTAGCAGGTCGAGGCGCAAAGACAGGCGCCGATGGCCCAGACCGCGTCTTCGCTCTTCATGCCTGCACCGCCCGGAGCCTTCCAGGCCAGCAACGCCACGCCCACAAAGCCGACCAGCAGGCCGACCCAGCGCAGTCCCGCGATGCGCTCACCGAGCCAGATCCAGGCGACGAGCGCGCCAAACAGCGGCACCGTCGCGTTGAGAATCGAAGTCAGGCCGGTGGTGATGTGCATCACCGCCCAGGCGAACAGCGCAAACGGAATGGCCGAATTGATCACCCCCGCCAGCATCGCCTGCTTCCAATGCTTGCGCAGTGCGGGCCACTCGCCCTTGAGCACCATGAACGGCGTCAGTACCAGCGCAGCCAGCGCCACGCGCAAGCCTGCGGTCGCAAAGGGACCGAACTCTGCCGCGCCAACGCGCATGAAAAGAAACGAAGCGCCCCAGATCGCGGACAACAACAGGAACTCGGGCATCCATGAACGTTGGGGCGGCGGCGATGCGGCTTGTGGGGTCGTCATGTGGCGGTTGATTCTTCGGGGCGGGACTGCTGCATGGCACCTTCGAGTCGCAGCAAAGCGATCTTGCGATCCAGACCACCAGCATAGCCGGTAAGGCTGCCGTCCTGACCGAGTACCCGGTGGCAGGGTACGGCCAGACTCAGCGGATTCCGGCCCACGGCCGCGCCGACTGCCCGCACGGCCTGACTCTTGCCGATGCCGCGTGCGATCGATCCATAGGTCGTCGTCTTGCCCCGGGGGATGTCCAGCAGCGCCTGCCAGACGGATTGCTGGAACGGCGTTCCGGCCGACAGATCGAGCGCAAGATCGAATTCCGTTCGCTGGCCGTCGAAGAATTCCTGCACCTGTCGCCTGGCCTCGACCAGCACCGGGTGGTTGTCGTCGGTCTTCCACGCGGGGCCGGGCAGCTCGGGCGCGAGTTCATGGGGCAGATGACGCTGGTCGTGGAACCACAGGCCGATCAGGCCCTGGTCGGACGCGGCGGCATACATATCGCCCAGAGTCGTCGAAAAGCGTGTGCACACAAGATTGCTTGCAAATGTCGTCATGAAATATCTCCTGTCGATGGGTTCAATGGGTGGGCGCGGGGTCACAGTTTTGCCAGACCTGCCCAGGTACGCATGACCGCGTAGCTGCGCCAGGGGCGCCAGACCTGCGACGCCGCGGCGGCGTTGCGCGCGGCGCTCGTGCCGCGTTCGATTCCGAGCGCCGATTGCAGCGCCATGTCGCCTGCGGGAAAGGCGTCGGGCCAGCGCAGGGCGCGCATGGCGATGTACTGGGCGGTCCAGTCGCCGATACCGGGCAACTCGCGCAGCGCGGCCATGGTGCTTTCGGGATCTTCGCCGGGTTGAAGGCGCAGCGCGCCGCTGGTTACCGCCGCCGCAAGGGCCTTGATGGCCGTCTGCCGCTGGCGCACGATGCCGATGGAGCCGAGCGCGTCGCCGCTTGCCTGCGCCAGCGCTTCGGCGGTGGGAAACAGGTTCGTCAATTCTGGCCACGGCGTGGAAATCGGCTCGCCGAACTGCCGCACCAGCCGTTCGGCAAGCGTTCGCGCCGCCGCCACCGTGATCTGCTGGCCGAGCACGGCGCGGACCGCGAGTTCGAAACCATTGGCAGCGCCCGGCACGCGCATGCCTTCGCCTGCATCGAAGAAATCCCGAGCGCCGCATCGATCACCGTGAGATCGGCATCGAGATCGAACATTGCACGCACACGTGCGATGAGCGCGGGCAGCGCGGGCAGCAGCGAATCGCTCACCACGAGCAGCAGCCGCGAGGCGGGCTCGTCAAAGCGCACGTCGAACCAGCCCTTGGCGGCGTTCGCACCGTCTCCGATGCGCAGCGTCCGGCGCATGCCGGGCAGCCCCTTGGCGGGCAACAGTTCCACCTGTTCGAGCGAGCCGATGGCGCGGGTCTTGAGAAAACCCAGCATCGCCTGCACGTCGTACGGGGGCGCCAGCCGAGCCGGATCACATGGGACTGACTGTTGTCACCCCGGAGCTGCTCGCTGCCTTCGCGACGCAACTGGCCGGGTTGCAGGCAATAGTGCTGCTGAAACGCGGCGTTGAATCCACGCACGCTGCGAAACCCGCTGGCCAGCGCAATCTGCGTGATCGGCAATGTGGTGTCGGTCAGCAACTGCTTGGCCGCGAGCAGGCGGCGTGTCTGAAGATATTGCAGCGGCGAGATGCCCAGCGCCGCGCTGAAGATCCTGCGCACATGCCGGTCGGTCACGCCAAGGCGACTCGCCAGCCAGTCGATGACGGCGCCGCCTTCTGCGTCCGACCAGTTCTCGGGCGCGTCGAGCATGCGCAGCGCCTGTTGCAGCAGAATACCGCTCGCGTCCTGGCTCGACCAGACGAGCGACTGCGGCGCCAGCTCCGGGCGGCAGCGCAGGCACGGGCGAAACCCGGCATGCTCGGCCTGGGCAGCGAGATCGAAAAAGCGGCAGTTTTCGCGGCGTGGCGTGCGCACCGCGCAGACCGGGCGGCAATAGATGCCGGTGCTGGTCACGCCGGTGAAAAAGCTGCCGTCGAAACGCGCATCGCGCGCCTTGAGGGCCAGGTAGCGGGCGTCTTCCTCGGGTGCTGTGATGATCTTGGTCATGGCTTCATGATAGGGATCGGTGGCCAAAAGACTGGCCGTTTTCGGACATGTCCACAAAAAACTCGTGCGTCGGAATTTTTTGCGGAATGCCCCGCGTGCCCGGCACGCCTACAATCAACGCCGTTTTCTACTTCCATTGCAGGGTGTCTCGTGCCATTTTCGCCAGCCATTTTCAAAGCCTATGACATTCGCGGCATCGTCCCCAGCACCCTCAACGAGGACGTAGCCCGCAATCTGGGCAGGGCGTTCGGAATGGCCGCCCGGGCCAAGGGGCAGTCCGTCGTGGCCGTCGGTCGTGACGGTCGCCTGTCCGGCCCGGCGCTCGCAGGTGCGTTGATGGCGGGGCTCGTGGAAGTCGGTATCGAGGTCATCGACCTGGGCATGGTGACCACGCCGATGCTGTACTTTGCCGCCGCAACGCTGTGCCAAAGCGGCATTCAGGTGACCGGCAGCCACAATCCCAAGGACTACAACGGCTTCAAGATGGTGCTCGCCGGCAAGGCGATCTACGGCGATGAGATCCAGGGCCTGCGCCGCGCGATGGACGAGCAGCTCTTCACGCTCGCGCCCGGCGGCAGCATCCGCGAGGCCGACGTGCTCAAGGCCTACACCGAGCGCATCGTGAGCGACGTGAAACTGGCGCGCCCGATGAAGATCGTCGTCGATTCGGGCAATGGCGTGGCAGGCGCTTCGGCTCCCGGCATTTTTCGCGCCATTGGCTGCGAGGTGATCGAACTGTTCTCCGAGGTGGACGGTGATTTCCCGAACCACCATCCCGATCCGAGCAAGCCCGACAACCTGAAGGACGTGATCAACGCGCTCAAGAACAGCGACGCCGAACTGGGCCTGGCGTTCGATGGTGACGGCGACCGTCTCGGCATCGTCACCAAGGACGGCCACAACATCTTCCCGGATCGCCAGATGATGCTGTTCGCGCAGGACGTGCTCTCGCGCGTGCCGGGCGCGTCGATTCTGTTCGACGTGAAATGCACGCAGCGCCTGGCACCCGCCATCGAGGCGGCGGGCGGCAAGGCCGTGATGTACAAGACCGGGCATTCGCTGATCAAGGCCCGCATGAAGGAACTCGATGCGCCGCTTGGCGGCGAGATGAGCGGCCATATTTTCTTCAAGGAACGCTGGTTCGGCTTCGACGATGGCACCTATGCAGGCTGCCGTCTGCTCGAAATCCTGAGCAGGAGCGGCGATCCCAGCGCCGTGCTCAACGCGCTGCCGACGAGCTTTTCGACGCCCGAACTCAACGTGTCCTGCGAGGAAGGCGAACCGCATCGCCTGACCGCCGAACTTCAGGCGCTGGCCGAGAGCAGCTTTGCCGAGCCCGCCCGGATCAGCACCATCGATGGTCTGCGCGTGGACTGGCCGGACGGGTTCGGCCTGATCCGCGCGAGCAACACCACGCCGGTGCTGGTGCTGCGCTTTGAGGGACACACGCAGGATGCGATGCACCGCATCGAAGGCGCGATGCTGGCGCTGCTCGAACGTGTCAAGCCCGGCGCTCAGGTAGGCGGCGCCGCGCACTGAACCCTCGCGTGGCGGATCATCCGGTGCTAGGACTGTATTCACTGGCGATTGGACTGGCGACGCCGCTTTTGCGGCGCAAGCTGCGTCGTCGCGCAGAGACGGAGCCGGGCTATGCCCTGGCCGTGCCCGAGCGCTTCGGCGTCTACGACATCGCGCCGCGCGGCCCGAGTGAGGCGGGCCGCCCGCTGATCTGGATTCACGCGGTGTCGCTCGGGGAAACGCGAGCCGCAGCGATATTGCTCAAGGAGCTGCGCGAACTGCTGCCGCAGATGCAGTTGCTGCTCAGCAATGGCACGGCGACGGGCCGGGAAGAGGGCAGGAAGCTGCTGCGCGGCGGCGACATCCAGGTCTGGCAGCCGTGGGATTCACGGCAGGCGGTTGGTCGATTCCTGCGCAATTTTCGTCCCGACATCGGCGTGCTGATGGAAACGGAGATCTGGCCCAATCTCGTCGCCGGTTGCAAGGCACGTGGCATTCCCCTCGTGCTCGCCAATGCGCGCATGAACGAGAAATCCTGGCGCGGTGCCAAACGATTCGCGTGGCTGGCGCGGCCCGCCTACCGGAGTCTGCGTGCCGTGTGGGCGCAGACCGAGTCCGACGCCAGGCGACTGACCGACATTGGCGCGCCGGTGCGTGCGGTGCTCGGAAATCTCAAATTCGACAGTGTGCCGGATGCCCGACTCCTTGCGCGCGGGCGTGGTTGGCGCGCGGCGAGTGCCCGGCCCGTGGTGCTGTTCGCCAGCAGCCGCGAGGGCGAGGAGGCCGCCTGGCTGCATGCCTGGCTTGCCGCGCGCGAGGCCCTTGCGCAACGCGGCCAGCAGGTGCAATGGTTGCTGGTTCCGCGCCATCCACAGCGTTTCGACGAGGTGATGGCGCTGTGCGCCGACGCCGGGCTCACGGTCTCGCGACGCAGCACGTGGGCCGATGAGCCGCCCACCGCCGACGTCTGGCTTGGCGACAGCATGGGTGAGATGGCGCAGTACTACGGCATGGCCCATGCAGCCATGCTGGGCGGGAGCTTCGAGCCGCTCGGCGGACAGAACCTGATCGAGGCGCTTTCCTGCGACTGCCCGGTCATCATGGGGCCGCACACCTTCAATTTCGCCGAGGCCGCCGAACTCGCAGCCGAGGCCGGTGTGGCATTGCGCGCCGCCGACATGCACGAAGGCGTGACCGAAGCCGTGCGCCTCGTCAACGAGCCCGCGCGTCTGGCCGATCTCGCATCGCGTTGCCACGCCTTCACGAGCGCGCATCGCGGCGCGGCGCGATCCACGGCGTGGGCCGTCGTTGAGCAGATGCGTTCGACACCGCAGCCGGGCGCGGCAGGCGGATGAAGCGCACTGGGATGCGAGCGATTGCGCTCAATAGCCCTGTCGATGAGCGTGCACAATGACCCATGGCAAACACGACAGTCTTTGAAGTCAGCGTTTTCACCTAAGTGAAAGACAATGGAAGACCTCAGTCTTTCACCGCTCGTGAGCGAGCGTGACGGTCATCATCCGCCACCGCATTCAATCATCATCATGTTGGACAAGCACTACCTCACCCCCTTGTTTGCGCCCACGTCGATCGTGGTGCTGGCCGGGCCCAACGACAAGGCGGAGACACAGTCCACGCTGGCCCGCAACCTCCATGAGGCGCTGCGCGCGCAGAAGTTCACCGGCAGCCTGAGCTTCATGGACATTCACACGAGCGGCACGCTGGCCGATCTGGCGCAGGCGCGGGCCGATCTCGCGGTGATTGCCCTGCCCGCCGACGAGGTGGTCGCCGCCCTGGAGGTGGCGGGGCGAATGAACTGCCGCTCCGCCGTGGTGTTGTCCACGGGCATGCCGCAGGCCCAGGCGTCCGAGCTCAAGCGCATTGCCAAACGCGAAGGCATGTTCCTGCTCGGCCCCAATTCGCTGGGCATTCAGCGCCCGTCGCTGCAACTCAATGCGAGCGCGGTGGGGCCGCTGGCGGCAGAAGGGTCGCTCGGGCTGATCTGCCAGTCGGGCGCGCTCACCGCTTCGATTCTCGACTGGGCACGCAGCAACGCCGTGGGTTTCTCGAGCGTGGTCTCGCTCGGCCCGCATACGGATCTGGGCATCGCCGCGGTGCTGGATTTTCTCGCCAACGATCCGCGCACGCAGAGCATCGTCATCTACATGGAAGGCATTCAGAACGCGCGCTGCTTCATGAGCGCGCTGCGCTCGGCGGCGAACGCCAAGCCGGTCATCGTGCTCAAGTCGGGGCGCAAGCCCGCGGGCAATGCTGCGGCGCTCACCCATAGCGGCGCTATCGTTGGCAGCGACGAGGTGTTTGACGCGGCGCTGCGCCGCGCGGGTGCGGTGCGCGTGGGCACCTTCGTCGAGCTGTTCTCGGCGGCGAAATGCCTGGCCTCGCGCTACCGGCCGGTGGGCCAGCGGCTGGCCGTCATCACCAATGGTGGCGGTCCGGGCGTGCTGGCCGCGGACTGGATCAATGAAAAGGGTCTGTCGCTGGGCCGTCTGTCGGCCGAGCCGGCCCAAAAGCTCGCGCCGCAGTTGCCGCCGCTGGCCACGCTCTCGGAGCTGATCGACCTGTCGGAAGAGGCCGGTCCCGAGCATTACCGCCTCGCCATCGAGGCCGCCAACAAGGACAAGGACATCGACGGCGTGCTCGCGATCTTCTCGCCCAAACCGGGTGGCGATGCGATGGCCGTAGCGCAGGCGCTGTCCGATGCCAAGCGCGCCATGAACAAGCCGCTGCTCACGAGCTGGCTTGGCGACACCCTGGTGCTGCCCGCGCGCGAGACCCTGCGCAAGGCGCAGATTCCGAGCTTTCGCACGCCCGAGGCAGCCGTGGGCGCGTTCTGCAATCTCTCCACTTTCTATCGCAACCAGCAACTGCTGCTGCAGACCCCGCCGTCGCTGTCGGCGCTCGCCAAGCCCGACATCGAAGGCGCGCGCCTCGTGATCGAAAGCGTGCTCGCCGAACGCCGCAAGGTGCTCACCGAGATGGAATCCAAATCGCTGCTCGCAGCGTTCCACATCCCCGTCACGCGCACCGTACAGGCCCGCAGCGCGCATGAGGCGATGATGATCGCCACGCAGCTTGGCTACCCGGTGGCGCTCAAGATCGATTCGCCCGACATCAGCCACAAGTCCGACGTCGGCGGCGTTGCGCTCAACGTGCACACCGGCACCGCCGTGCGCGACGCCTATGCCGACATGGTGCAGCGCGTCGCGCGCCTGCAGCCTTCGGCGCGCATCAACGGGGTGACGGTGCAGAACATGGCGCGGGCCAGGCGCGGTCGCGAGATCTGCATCGGCCTCGTGAGCGACGAATACTTCGGGCCGGTCATCACCTTCGGGGCGGGCGGCACGATGGTCGAACTCATGGACGATGGCGCGATGGAGTTGCCGCCGCTCAACCAGTTCCTCGCACGGCGTCTGGTCGAGCGCTCCCGCGTTGCCGAAACACTGGGCGAATGGCGTGGCGCCGATCCGGTCAACCATGAGGCGCTGGAACAGGTGCTGCTGCGCGTTTCGGAGATGGCCTGCGCGTTGCCGCAACTGCGCGAGATGGACATCAATCCGCTGATCGTCGATGCGGACGGCGTGGTCGCGGTGGATGCGCGCATCGTCGTCGGCGAGGCAACGCACGGTGCCTCCGGCATGCTCACCACGGGGCTGCTCGGCGCGCATTCGAGCTACGCGCATCTGGCCATCATGCCGTATCCGGCGCGCTACGAACAATTCTGGCCGATGCGCGGCGGCGGCGAATACCATGTGCGTCCGATCCGCCCCGACGATGCCCAAATGCTGCAAAAACTGGTGCGCGAACTCTCGCCCGAAAGCCGCTATTTCCGCTTCGTCTCGCAACTCGCCGAGCTACCCACCACGATGCTCGCGCGCTTCACGCTCATCGACTACGACCGCGAGATGGCGCTGGTGGCAGTGCACCGGCAAAGCTCGGTGGACGAGCATGGCAAGGTGAGCGAGACGGATCGCATCGTCGGCGTTTCGCGCTATGTGACCAACCCCGATCAATCGAGCTGCGAGTTCGCGCTGCTGGTCGCCGACGATTTCGCTGGGCGCGGTCTCGGCTCGCGCCTGATGCTCGCGATCATGGAGGTCGCGCGTGATCGCGGCCTTGCCGAAATCCAGGGGCTGGTGCTGGCGAACAACCCCAACATGCTCAAGCTCATGCGCCGACTCGGCTTTGAGGTCAAGGCGTTTCCGGACGACCCGGAGTTCCGGCTGGTCGTGCATCAACTCTGATTCGTGGTTGGCGTGCGGCGGGGTCTTCATACGATGGCCTCCCCCGTCATAGCGCAATGATTTGCCTTTTGGCCAACGCGGCAATCTCGTCGTCGCTGCAACCCAGTGTCCTGAGAATCTGCGCGCCGTGCTCGCCAACGCGTGGGCGGGAGACGGCGCAGCAGGATTTTTCGGCCACGGCGTGGCGGCCAGCAATACCTCGCCAAAACCGGGTTGGTTGACGGTGTCGAAGGTTCCGAGATGCTGCGCCTGCGGATGCGCAAGCACGTCCTCGGCCTTGCGCACGCGTGCATGAAGAACGCCATGCTTCTCGAACAGCGCCTCGAGTTCGGCCACGCTGCGATGCCGGACCGCAGCCGCCAGATCCGCATGCAGCGTTTGCCGGTGCTGTAGCCGTGAGTGGTTGGTGGAGAAACGGACATCTCCAAGCCAGTGCGACAACCCAAGCGCTTCGGCGATGCGTTCGAAATGCGCATGGCTCAGGGCGAGTACGCTGATCTTGCCGTCGGCTGCATCGAACACGCCGTTGGGCGCGCTCACTGCCTGCTTGACGACATGCCCGGCGATGATTTCCTCCGACAGCGCGGTGGACTGCAAGGCGCAGCACACATCAAAGAGATTCAGTTCGACATGCGAGCCTTCGCCGGATCGCGCGCGATGCAGCAAGGCAGCGGTGCAGGCCTGCGCGGCGTAGACGCCGGTGGCGATGTCGGCCAGCAGCAGCCCGACACGCTGCGGAGCGCCTACGCCATCGCGGTTGGTATTCATCAACCCGCTGTCCGCCTGCATCACCGAATCCGTTGCCGGATGGTCGGCGTAGGGACCATCCGGCCCATAGCCGCTGATGGAGACATAGACCGGATTCAGGCCCCGCTGCTTCAGACTGTCGTAGTCCAGGCCGAGCCGCCTCGTGACGCTGGGCCGAAAGTTCTGCACGATGACATCGGCCTGCGCGGCGAGCCTGATCAGCAGTTCGCGACCCTCGGCCTGTTTCGCGTCGATGGCCAGACTCTGCTTGCCGCTGTTATAGGTGGTCGACAGCGTGCTGTGCCCGTTCTTTGCCACACCGACGTGCCGTCCCCAATCGCCTTCAAGCGGCTCGGCCTTGATCACCGCCGCTCCCTGATGCGCCAGCAACTGCGTGCAATACGGGCCGGCCACGCCCTGGCTCAGATCCAGAACGCTGAAACCCGAGAGCGGGGTAAACCCCGGTGTTGAATTGAACGTCACCTGTCGTCTCCTGAGGCATGTACACACGGTACGGGAATGCTCACCCGTCGCGAGCGTAGCTCAAAAGAAGACATATGACCAAAGCACTATTGATTCCTGGGCACCCATTCTGGCCAGCTACCTGCCTGGCTTCGAGCCTGCGCCTCGCGATCCTCTTGCGTTGGCTGAACAGTCCCTAGACTTTTCGCGCTAGACCTTAGTGCAAATAGGCTGTGACGCGCTTGCTCCATAGACTTTGTTCACTTGCCTGACGTGGTGTCGGTGGGTTCAGCTATTGGACAAAAAATGACCTACAGCTTTTCCAGTCGTTTGCGGCGCACCGCGTTGCAACTGGCGATGTTGTCGCTGGCCGCCTCGGGTGGTGCATTGCCGGCAGCATGGGCTCAGGCAGATACCGAAGCCGTCGCCCGCCAACGTGAGCAGGCACGGCTGGCGGACATGGATACCTTGCTCGCCCTGAGCAACGACGGCGCCGTGCTGTACGCGCAGGACAAGCTCAAGCTCAGCGGTTTTCAGTATTGCAGTCAGGCCGTCGCGCTGGCCGAGGCAGGCGAATTTCGCCAGAGTGTGCGCGCCGCGAGCAAGGCCCTGCACCTGGCCCAGGCCACCAGGGACCCGGCGCTCAACGCAGTGGCCAAGCGCGATCTGGCAATCGTCTACAGCTACTCCGGGCAACTGGAGAAGGCCGAGCAGTTTGCGCGCGAGGCGCTTGCCCTGCAGGCGCAGGTGCGGGAGCCGCAGCAGATTGTCGGACCCGCGAACAAGGTGCTCGGCGATGTGGCGGTACGCCGCCGCGACTATGCCGGAGCGCTCGTGAACTACCGCGACGCGCTCGCGGGCAGTTCGGATCGCTATGCGCCCCTGGTGCGGGTGTCGATGGCGAATGCGCTGATCGAATCCGGCAAGGAGTCCGATCTCGTTGCCGCGCGCGAACTGCTGGCGCAGATACCGGTGCAACGCGAAGCGGCGTTGCAGGCCCAGCTCGAGCGCAGTCGGGCCAATCTGCTGCTGGCGGAGAAGAAGCACGAACAGGCGCGCGATGCATTCGCCGCGCTCGCCGCAAAACGCTCGGGCAGCGATTCTGCCTATTACCGGTTGTGGGCTTGGGATGGCGTGGCGCGCAGCGAGCAGGCGCTGGGCAATGGCGCGGCGGCCGCGCAGGCCATGGATCAGGCAATCCAGAGCATGGATCAGGTGCGCTCGCGCTTTCGCAGCGATGAAATCAAGATGGGGCTGTTCTCGGACATGCAGACCATCTTCGAGCGCGCCATCGACGCGGCCGTCACCGACGGCAATGCCGCGCGCGCATTCGAGATCAGCGAGCGCAGCCGTTCGCGTGCGCTGCTCGATGCGATGCGCGGACATGCCAGTGCCGGTGATTCACTCGGCAGCGTGATGGCCTTGTCGGCCATGCAGGGCGCGCTCAAGAGCGATGAGCGCATCGTCGTGTTCCATTCCTTGCCGACGCGGATCGCGGTGTGGGTGATCGGTCCGCAGGACATTCGCATGCTGCCGGTGGCGGTCACGCGTGACGAACTGGTGGATCTGGTCGACACCTACCGCAACTCGGTGGTGCGTGGCAATCGCTCGGCCATTGGCAACGGAGACAAGCTGGGCGCTGCGCTGATTGCGCCCCTCGGCCTGCAGGGCGGACAGCGCCTGACGGTGGTGCCGCATGGGGCCTTGCACTACCTGCCATTCCAGGCGCTGCGCACGGATGGACGTTTCCTGATCGAGACGCATCCCATGTCCGTGGCACCTTCGGCCAGCATTGCCATGCAACTGGCTCAGCGCTCGCAGACGGTGCCATCGGACCTGACGGCATTCGGCAATCCGCGCATCGAGGACAAGTACGACCTGCCGGGCTCCGAGGCCGAGGTCAAGAAGCTCGCGGGCATGTTCTCGCGCAAGGAGCTGTTCCTGGGCGAGCGGGCGACCAAGACCCAGTTCCGCCAGGTCAGTTCACGCTCGGCGATCATGCATGTGGCCGCGCACGCCGAGGCGGATCAGGTCGATCCGCTGTACTCACGCATTCTGCTGGCGAACGAGGGCGGTGAGCAGCGCTTTCTGGAGGCCCATGAAGTGCTGGACATGCGGCTTGAGGGCACGGCTCTGGTCACGCTGTCCGCCTGCGAATCGGGGCTGGGGCGCATCGCTCAGGGTGACGAGGTTCTGGGCTTCACCCGCTCGTTTCTTTCGGCGGGCAGTTCGAGCCTGATCGTCTCGCTCTGGCCGGTCTCGGATGATGCCACCGAGGTGCTCATGACCACGCTCTACGGTGAACTCATACGCGGCAATGACGTGCAGAAGTCCGTGCAGGCCGCGCAGATTGCCGTGCTGAAACAGCCCAAACTCGCGCATCCTTTTTTCTGGGCACCGTTCAATCTGATCGGTGACTGGCGACTCAAGCTCAAGGCAGGTGGAGCATGAACATGCCGACAACAAAGACCAGCGGCCTGATACACCGTGAGCGCGGCTTCGTCGGGCTGGCCACGCTGCTGCTGGTGGCGCTGGCGCATGGCAAGGTGCTCGCGCAGTCACCGTCGCAGCAATTGCCCCTGCTGCCCGCGCAGATGGGCTGCGACGGGTGCTCCGCCAGGGACGCGGCTCCTGCGGCACCGGGTGTCGGCGACGCGGCCTTTTCGTCCACGGCGGCTGCGCCTTCCTTCCGGTTGAGCGAGGTGCGCTTCTACGGCGCGCAGGCCATCGACGACGCAGAACTCAAGGCGCTCGCGCAACCCTATGTGGGGCGCGACGTCACGCTGGCCGATCTTGAAGCCATTGCCGCCAGCGTCACCGCGCTCTACCGCGAACGTGGATATCTTCTCGCGCAGGCCATCGTGCCGGTTCAGACGGTGCGCGAGGGCGTCGTGGACATCAGCGTGATCGAGGGCCGCATCGGCAAGGTCGAGGTCAATCTCGACGAGCAGGCACCGATTGGCGAAGAACGCGTTACGGCGTTTCTCTCGGGCATGCAGCCGGGCGAGGTGGTGCATGGTCCGCGTTACGAGCGCGCGATGCTGCTCTTGTCCGACCAGCCGGGCATCCGCGTGGCATCGACGTTGCAGGAAGGAACGCAGGTCGGCACGACCGATCTGATGGTGGATGTGAACGCCGCCAGGCGCTGGATCTTCGTGGCCGAAGCGGACAATCACGGGACCAAGGAATCGGGCCGTTTCCGGGTGGGGGCACCGTGCGCTGGGCGAGTCCGCTGGGCATTGGCGACAACCTGGATTTGCGTGCCATGGTCTCCAACGGCAATGGCATGCAGTTCGGGCGGCTGGCGTATGAGGCGCCACTCGGCTCGAACGGGCTGCGCGCGGGCATCGGCCTGGCGCGTGTGAACTATGAATTGGGCGGGGAGTTTGAAGCGCTCGGAGCGCAAGGCACGGCCGACGTGTTCGACGTGTCGCTGAACTATCCGGTGATCCGGCAGAGGCATCAGAACCTATATCTGCGCCTGTCCGCCGACAGCAAGCAGCTCAAGGATGAATACCGTGCCGTCGATTTTCAGGCGCGCAAGCGCGTGACGGGCCTGGGCTTGGGCTGGGCCTGGGAGCGGCGCGACGACTGGCTGGGCGGCGGCTACTGGGCGAGCGCGGGGACGCTCTACCACGGCGATCTGTCCCTCCGCGATGCAGAGTTGCGTGCCGCCGATCGCGCATTTGGTGGGCGTGCCACGGATGGCAGCTTCTCCAAACTGACGTTCCAGTTCTCCCGGCTGCAGGCGTTGATGCAGGCGCATTCCCTCTATGTATCGCTCGGCGGGCAGGTGGCCAGCAAGAACCTCGATTCGTCTGAAAAGCTGGCTCTCGGCGGCGCACGCGCGGTGCGCGCCTATGCCTCGGGCGAGGTGCTGGTCGATCAGGGTTGGATCAGCATGATCGAGTGGCGCTGGTCGGCCACGCCGGAGCTGACGCCGTTCGTCTTCTATGACGCTGCCCGGGCCGGCTCGTGAAGAACCGCGCTCCATTGGACGACGCCAATCTCTCGCGTAGCCTGCGCGGTGCGGGGTTGGGACTGAGCTGGGCGCGTGCCGGAGATTTCTCGATCAACGCGACGCTCGCCTGGCGGGCCGGAACACAGGTTCCCGTGACCGATGGCGGCAAGCGTGGCGTGCGCCTGTACGTGCAGGCCCAGAAGACTTTCTGAACGGGCAGATCCACCATGCAAGTCAATGGATTCCGGAGAAACAGCACCATGAAAAAAGCCCACGCCTCCCTTACATGCAGGGCGCCCCGAACGGCGCTTGGCCCGCTCAGGCCGCTGGTCGTTGCGCTGATGTCCGCAGGTGCGGCTGCGGCCCTTGCGCAGACCTTGCCCGTGGGCGAAAACGTGATCGCAGGCAACGCTAGCGTCTCGCGGCCAAGCGCAAACGTCCTCAACGTGAACCAGACCAGCGACCGCTCGGTGATTCACTGGTCCACGTTTTCGGTGGTCGAAGGTGCTACGGTGAACTTTCAGCAGCCCGGGACTGGCAGCATCACGCTTAATCGGGTGGTAGGCACAAGCAGCTTCGGCGGAGCTTCGGTGGTCAATGGCAACATCAATGCACCGGGGCGGGTGTTCATCATCAATCCTCTGGGCGTGCTCTTTGGCCGCACTGCTCAGGTGAACGTTGGCGGCCTCGTCGCTTCGTCGCTCGATCTGGCCCAGACGACCGGCACTGATCGCAACGCCGCGTTCATGGCCGGAGGTGAGAACTTTGTATTTGAAAGAACTGCTCCATCTGTAGACGCTAGTGCGTCCATCGGGAGGGGGAGGGAGTTCGTCGTCAACACCGGCAATCTGACGGCAACCGGTTCCGGAGGGCGAGGCGGACTGATCGCGCTGATCGCGCCGTATGTGGTGAACACCGGAACGATCAAGGCCGATGGTGGCACCGTGGCCCTGGGTGCTGGCGGGCGCGTGACGCTCGACGTGGGCGGCGACGGCCTGACCAAGCTGACGGTGGGGCAGGATTCGAGCCTGATTAGCACCGGGGTCGAGAACCGCCAGGGAAAGATATCGGCCAACGGCGGTCGCATCGTCCTGGACTCGACACAGGGGCAGGGAGAAGCCGGTGGAGTGATCGTCCACGACGGATCGGAACTGACGGCCAACACCATGTACAACCGCAATGGCGAGATTGTTCTCGCGAGCGAAGGCAGAGTGCATGTGTCGCGTAGCACGTTGCAGGCACGCGGAGATGCGCCGGGCACCACCGGCGGCAGCATCCAGTTGCGGGGTGCCGACGTGCGGGTGTCGTCAGGTTCGTTGGAAGGGCTTGTGGATTCGAGTTGGGAAATCCCGTTCGTGGATTCAACACCCATCAAGCCGCTGATGGACGTCAGCGGGCAGTCGGGAGGCGGTTCGATCTCGATGACGTCGCAACCGCGGACAGGTGTGAGAAGCATCGATTTGTTGGTGCTGGACGAGACCACCACGCTCCGCGCAGACGCGCTTGGCACGGGCAATGGTGGCAAGGTGACGCTAGCGGCGCCGAGCGCATTGGTTGCTTATGGCCGAGTTTCCGCGCGGGGCGGAGCGAATGGCGGTGATGGTGGTCTGGTGGAGACCTCTGCGGTGGCGCAGGGCACGGGTTTCCAGGTCTCGGGCAATCTGTACCTGGAGGGCATTGATGTCGATGCCGGTACGACATCCGGACGCGCCGGTACCTGGCTGATCAACGGCAATGGGCTGAGCGTCGTGCATGGCAGCACCCAGGGTACAGCAGCATCAACGCTCGTTGCCGGAGGGCAGATTCAGGATGGTGACATCAACTTCGCCCTGAATCACGGCACGAATGTCGGCATTTCCACTGCGTCCCACGGTAGGGATCGCGGCAACCTGACGCTTGCTGGCGACGCCGTGATTGATCGCACCCAGACCAGCAACCCCGTCGCATTGACGTTCAGCGCCGATGGCGACATCGCATCGCAAGGTCCAACCGTCATTCGTTCCGCCTCCGGTCCGCTGCAGGTGGCGATGAATGCGGGAGTCCACGGTGGCGAGCACAGCATCGATTTCTCCGGATCGGTGCTCACGCGGGCGGGGCGGTGAGCATGCAGACCGGCGTTGCGGATACGCCAGGCGGCGACATCAGCCTTGCTAACGCAAGCATTGACACGCGCGGTGTGCAGCCGGCCGAGGGAGGAGCGGTGAGCCTGCGTTCGGGCCGTGTGAGCCTGCGCGGCACCAGCATCCGCAGCGGTGCCGGAGATGTGAGCGTGATCGGCAGCAATGCCAATGACAACGGTGTCGCACTGCTCGACGAGCCGAGCGATAGCCTTGTCAACAGGATCGAGACGACCACGGGCGACGTGGTGATTCGCGGGCGCGCATCGGGGATCGATACGGAGGGCTATTCCAGCGGGGTGCAGTTGGGGTCGCGGTCAAGCATCGCGAGCAGTGGCGGGGGAACCATCGAAGTCACGGGCAGCCATGCGGGCAGGGGCCAGGAGTGCGGATTCTGGCGGGGCAGGGCGATGCGATCCGCAGCACGGGCGACGTGATTCTGCGCGCCAGCAACAATGGCAGTACAGATGCTCTTGTGATCGATAGAACGGTGTCTGCGGGTCGCATGCTCAATCTGCGGCCCGGGGAGATTCGTGCGGATGGCACGGCGAGCGACCTCGTCAACACACCGATCACGCTGGGTGGAGGCTCGGTGGGCGGCTTTTCGATTTCGAGCGATGAGTTTGCACGGCTTTCCGCGCCGGACGTGGTGCTGGGCAGCAATCGTCATGCGGGAACCATCACGGTGGCGGGCGCGGTGTCCAGCAACAACGGGCTGAGCCTGCAGAGCGAGGGCGCGGGCGGCTTGATCGTGCTCAATGCGCCGGTGACGGCCGAGCGTGTGGGCCTTGTCGCAAGCGGCGACATCACCCAGGTCGCCGCCGCGCCGGTGCGGGCGCGTACCCTGCTGGCGCGATCTGCCAATGGCAACGTGCTGCTTGACCGTGCCGGCAACAACGTGAGCGACAACACGCTCGGCGGCAGCGCGCGCGGCAGCTTCCGGTATCAGGACGTGGATGCGCTGCGGCTTGGCGTGGTCTCGGTGACGGGCGCGGATGCCGACGTCAACGCCGCGCAGACCGTGACCTCGGGCCGCATCGAGGGCGATACGGTGTTCGTGCGCACGCTGTCGCAAGACCTCACGCTGGCCACCGATGTGTCGAGCCGCGCGGGTGCCGATCTGGTGGCCGCCGCACGGTTTCAGAATCCGGGGAGCCATTCCCTGGGCGGCGCGCCGTGGCGCGTGTGGGCGGCAACCTGGGAGGGCGAGACACGCGGCGCAATGGCTGGCTCGGGCAGCACGCCGAATCTCTACGGCTGCGCTTATGGCGGGACGTGCAACGTGACGGTGACGCCGGGCGACAACCATTTCATCTACGCGCAGCAACCGACGGCGACGGTGGCAATCAGCGACAGCCGTCGTCGGCAGGGTGAAAACAACCCGCCGCTCGGCTATACGGTGAGCGGGCTGGTCAACGGCGACACGAATGCCGCGGTTTCGGGCTCGGTGAGCACGTCGGCCACTGCGTCCAGCCCTGCGGGAAACTATGCGATCAACGGCACCTTCGCGTCTGCGTCTGGCTACCGCGTGAACGTGGTGCCGGGCACGCTCACGGTGACCAGCATCCCGTTCGCGCCGCAACCCGAGTTCGTGCGGGACGAGCCCAATACCTACACCTTCGACCACAATCTGGGCAATCCGCCGATCTGCTTTGCGACCGGGCCATTGGGGGCGCACGGTCGCAGCAGGGGCCGGACCTGCTGGCCAGCGAATGGTCGCGCGTGCGCTCACGCCCCAGCATCACGAGCTGCATGGACACCGAGCGCAAGAACGGTTGCGGAGACTTCTGAACCGAATCCGGCTTTGCAGGCATTCACGCCAGTAGTCAAAGGGGTTGCCAGATGATCCCGCGCACATGATTGAGTTGCGCGAGTATGGCGTGATGCAGTTTCGCGGGCGTCACCGGTTTGTGAAGCACCGGAATGCCCTGCATGTAGGCGCTGCTGAGTTGGTGCTGATTGGTCTCGCCGGTCACGAGCAGCCTGGCCGTGAGCGGCGTGATGCCGTTGGGATGCTGTTCCAGCTCCGCCAGCAGGGCGAGACCGTCTTCGGGCCCTGCAGCAGCAGATCGCTGATCACCACGTCAGGCGGTGACGTCCAGTGGGAGGCGAGTTCCATGACCTCCTCGCGCGTGGACGCCGTCCGTACCCGGGCACCCCAGCGCGAGAGCACCAGTTGCATGCCTTCGAGAATCGTGCGTTCGTCGTCGATGATGAGCACGCAAAGCCCGTCGAGCCGTACCTCGTTGCGCGGCAGTTGTGGCCGGTTGGCGACTTCGCGCGCCGATACGGCACGCACCGTGACGCGCACCATCGTGCCCTTGCCGGGGATGGAGCGCAGCTCCAGATGCATGTTCAGCAGATCGGCTAAGCGCCGTACCGTTGACAGGCCCAGACCCATTCCCTGCGCTCCCGAAACGGCCTTGGCGCGTTGCGGATCCACCTGATAGAACTCCTCGAAGACGCGCGTCTGGTGCTCCGGTGCGATGCCTTCACCGCTGTCCCATACCTCCACACGCAGCGTGCGTCCGCGCCCGCGCACACCGACCAGCACGCCGCCGCTCTTGGTGTGGCGGATCGCGTTGGAGATCAGATTGGAGAGGATGCGCGAGAGCATCACGTAGTCGCTGCGCGCCCAGGCGTCGGTCTTGCGCACGACGAGGCGCAGTTCCTGCTTTTCCGCGACGGGCCGGAAATTGCGGCTCACGTCATCGAACAGCTGATCGAGTGGAAAGTCGGACCATTGCGGGCGCAGCACACCGGCATCGAGCTGCGAGAGATTCAGAAGCTCGGAGAACAATCGGTCCAGCGACTCGACACAGGCCCGTATGTGGCCGATGCGGGTGATGCGCACCGGATCGGTTTCGCCTTCCTCCAGCGAGTCCGAGAACAGGGTCAGCGCATGCAGCGGCTGGCGCAGGTCGTGGCTTGCGGCGGCGAGCAGCCGGGTCTTGGACTGGCTCGCGATCTCCAGTTGCCGGTTCTTGCGCGCGAGTTCGGCAGTTGCCGCCTCGACGCGCGACTTGAGTTCGCGCTGGCTCTCGCCCAAGGCGCTCGCCGCATTGTTCAAACCGGCCTGCAGATGGCGCATTTCCGCCGACCCGCTCAACGGCATCTGCACCTCTTCGCCCGCGCCGAGCCTGTCCATGGCCAGGGCCAGATCGCGCACCGGAGCGTTGATGCGCTGCGCGGCCCAGAGGCCGAACAGCACCACGCTGAGTCCGATCGCTGCCAGGATCGCGGGCAAAACCACCCACATGGTGTGCTGGGCCGTGGCGAGCGAATCGAGGCTCATCTCGATCATGAGTTCGCCATGCTCGATGCCGGCCGCATCGCTCACGGGCACGATCACCTGCAATCCGGGTCGCGTCGACGTGTCGTCGGAGGTGGATTGGGCGGCAAGCTCCCCGCCCGTGGAGCGGATCTGGACCTTGTGCACGTGGGGATGCTGCATGCCCGTCTGCACGACGCGCTGCAGAGCCTGGCGATCCGCCTGAACCAGTGCCGCATCGGCGGTCGTGGCCAGTTGCTGGGCCATGCTCTGCGCGTTCGAGCGTGTCAGGTTGCGCACGCTGTCGAGATGGTGCTGCGAAAGAATGATGGCCGCGACCAGGGTGGCCAGCAACGCGGGCAGAACCGCGAGCAGCACCAGTTGCTGCGTCAACGTCAGGCAGGAGTCCCGCACCGTGCACTCCCGCCTGGCGTGCGACGTGCCGGATTCGGGCGGCGACTCAGGAGCCGCATCGGTGACGGGTGTGGTGCTCAAGCCGTTGTCCTCGTGCTGTCCGGGCGGCAGACTGTTCAGGATCAGAATAGAACATATTCCCCGAATTGAATATCAGGCGTCGCCTCCTTCATGTTAGCCGCCCCATAAGTCTTGTCTCTAGAGCGGACAGCCGGGCAGGGCGCCGCGCCTATGCGTTTCGGGATATTGCCAATAGGGGCGCGCGCAGTTTCTCAGCCATGCGCCTCGCCGCCCAGCGCCATGCGAGCGCGCAATCTGCGGGTTCTAGTCCCTTTGCGCTACGCGGCGAGAGCCGGTTTAGGCCTTCCGGCGGATTTGCTCGCGGGCTCTGCCACCTGAAACTCCCATGCACGGACAGCGGTGTTCATCGACGAATGCCCACCGCCTGCGTGGCAACCGAGTTTTCGATTCTGGAGCACCTGCTGATGAACTGGCGATCCAAAGTTGTGTGGAGCGAAGGCATGCTCCTTGCGCCGCAGCATCTGCAGCAGGCGGAGCGGCATGCCGATCATTCGCGGCATCTGCTGGTTCGCGAAACCGTGGCCTACGCATGGGGCTGGTGACGCTGGAGCTGGACACGGCGGCGCTCGCGCTCGGCAAGATTTCCCTGGTGCGCGCCGTGGGTGTGTTTGGCGACGGCACGCCGTTCGACATGCCGGCGGTCGATCCGCTTCCGGAGCCGATGGACGTTCCCGCCGATCTGCGCGACGAGCGGATCGTCCTCGCCTTGCCCCTGCGCCGCTCGGGTGCGCGCGAGGCCGATACCGAGGGCTTCGAGGAACTCGTGCGCCATCGCGTGCAGGAGACGGACATTCCCGATTCCAATACCTCGGGAGACCGTAGCGTGACCGTGCAGGTGGGTGCCTTGCATACGAGGTTGATGCGCGCCCGCGATGCCTCGGACGCCTGGACCGGACTGAGCGTGGCGCGCGTGCAGGAGCGGCGCGTGGACAACCAGGTGGTGCTGCGCCAGGCCTATCTGCCGCCCCTGCTCGACGTGGGCGCGCACGCGGTGATTCGCGGCTGGGTCGACGAGCTGCAAGGCCTGTTGCTGCATCGCGCCGAAGCCCTGGCGGGCAGGCTCTCGCAAGGAGGGTCGGGCGGCGTGGCGGAAATCGCGGATTTTCTGCTGTTGCAGACGGTGAACCGCAACCTGCCGCTGTTCGCGCATTTCGCGCGTACCCAGCCGCTGCATCCGCTGCATTTCTATGAACTGGCCCTGCAACTTGCGGGCGAACTCGGCACCTTCAGCGAGTCGCGCAGCGCCACTCGTTTCGGCCCCTACGTGCATGACGATCTGGCAGCCACCTTCGCGCCGGTGATGGAGGATCTGCGCCGCAGCCTGTCGATGGTGCTCGAACAATCCGCGATCCGCATCGAGCTGCATGACCGCAAGCACGGCGTGCGCGTGGCGCTGATTCCAGACGTGCAACTACAGCGCAACGCGACCTTCGTGCTCGCGGTGCAGTCGCAGATGGCCAGCGAGGCGCTGCGCGCGCGTTTTCCCACGCAGGTCAAGATCGGGCCGGTCGAGCGGATCCGCGACCTCGTCAATCTACAGCTTCCGGGCGTGACGCTGACACCGCTGCCGGTCGCGCCGCGCCAGATTCCGTTTCACTCGGGCGCGAACTATTTTGAACTCGACACGCGTGGCAGCGAACTGTGGCGGCAGCTCGAGCAATCCGGGGGAATGGCGATGCACATCGCTGGCGATTTTCCCGGGCTTGATCTGGCGTTCTGGGCGATTCGATCATGACCCAGCCCGATCCCTTTGCGGCCTTCGAGTCCGAGCGCACGATCATCAAACCCAAGCCGCGCTCGGCTCAGGCTGCCGGCATGCAGGGGCTTCGCCCGCAGGTGCGGCGACCCATGCGCCGCCGATGGCCGACGCCGTGCCCATGGACGCAGGCGAGCTGGGTTTGCTCAATCCGCTGGTCTCGGCAGCCGGTCGTTTGCTGGTGCTGCTCGGAAAGATGCGCACGCTGGTGCAGCAGCCCGACGTGGGCGCGCTGCGCGCCTCGACGGTGGCTGCCTTGCAGCGATTCGACGGCGATGCCCGCGCCTCGGGGGCGAGCAATGAAACCGTGCTCGCCGCACGCTATGTGCTGTGCACCGCCATCGACGAGGCCGTCGCCAACACGCCCTGGGGTACGCAAAGCGGGTGGAACAAGCAGAGTCTGCTGGTCCAGTTTCACAACGAAACCTGGGGCGGCGAGCGCGTCTTTCAGCTTCTGTCGCGACTCGCGCAGGATCCGGCGAAACATCTGGATCTGCTGGAACTGATCTACAGCGTTCTGGCGCTTGGTTTCGAGGGGCGCTATCGCGTGGTCGACAACGGCCGGTCGCAACTCGATGGCGTGCGAGCGCGCCTTGCCGAAATCATCCGCAAGAACCGGCCAGCGCACGATCCGCAGTTGTCACTGCACTGGCAGGGAGCGGGTGCGAGCGTGCGGCGTGCGAGCGACTCCGTGCCGCTCTGGGTGATTGGCTCGGGCCTGCTGCTGCTGCTCACGCTCGTCTGGCTTGGGCTGCGCATCTGGCTCAATCACCAGTCCGATGAAGTCTGGTCGCAGCTTTCCACGCTTCGCGTGCCCAGCGTGGCGGTCGCCGCGCCGGTCGCGCCCGCCAGGTCGCCGCGTCTGGCGCGATTTCTCGAGCCCGAGATCAGGCAGGGGCTGGTGACGGTGACCGACGAGGCCAACCGCAGCGTCGTGCGGCTGCGTGGCGATGCGTTCTTCGGTTCGGGCAATGCCGAACCGCTTGCGCCCGCGACGCCAGTTCTCACGCGAATTGCGCAGGCACTCGCCGAGGTGCCCGGAGAGGTGCTGATCAACGGACATTCGGACAGCCAGCCGATTCGTTCGCTGCGCTATCCCTCCAACTGGCACTTGTCGGCGGCTCGCGCGCAGGCCGTGAAGGAGGCGCTGAGCCCGCGCGTGGACGCGGCGCGCATGACCACCGAGGGCAAGGCCGATGCCGAGCCCGTTGCGCCAAACGACACTCCGGCCAATCGCGCCCGCAATCGCCGCGTGGAGATCGTGCTGCTGACACCGGTCACGCAGCAGGGCAGCGGCGCAGCAGGAGCGGCGCGATGATCAGGAAGGCCTTTCGCTTTCTCTTCAGCCCATGGCTGCTGACGCTGGTGGCGTTGCTCGTGCTGGCCGTGCTCGTGTGGTGGGTGGGGCCGCTGATTCGGGTCGGTGAACTCGCGCCGCTACAGAGCGCGATGGCACGCGGCATCGTGATCGGTGTCGTCGTCGCCTTGGTGCTGCTGCGCTGGTTGCTCAGGAAGTGGCAGGCCAAACGCGCCAGTCGCCAACTGGTCGATGGCCTGACCAAGCCCGCCGACACCCAGGCCGCGCCCGCCGAAGGCGCGGAGCAGAAGCTGCTGTCCGAACGCTTTTCCAACGCCATTGCGATGCTGCGCAAGATGCGTCTGAGCGCCGCCGGGCGCAAGCCGGGGTGGCGCGACTGGCTGTCCCTCTCGGGAGGCAACTATCTCTACGACCTGCCGTGGTACGTCTTCATAGGCGCGCCGGGCTCGGGCAAGACCACGGCGCTCGTGAACTCGGGCCTGCATTTTCCGCTCGCCGAAAAATTCGGCCCCGGCGCGATTCGCGGTGTCGGAGGAACGCGCAACTGCGATTGGTGGTTCACCGATGAGGCGGTGTTGATCGACACCGCAGGTCGCTACACCACGCAGGACAGCCATGGCGCAGAAGACCGCAGCGCGTGGGACGGCTTTCTCATGCTGCTCAAGAAATCGAGGCCACGCAGGCCGCTCAACGGCGTGTTCCTCACCGTGAGCGTGGGCGACTTGCTGTCCCAGAACCTCGAGCAGCGCAGCGCGCTTGCGGCGTCCATCCGCGCCCGGTTGCAGGAGCTTGACGAGCGGCTTGCCACGCGCCTGCCGGTCTATGTGCTGGTGTCCAAGAGCGATCTGCTGTATGGATTCAGCGAATACTTCGCCGATCTTGGCAAGGAGCAACGCGCGCAGGTGCTTGGCTTCACGCTGCCGTTACAGGAGAGCGCCCCGTTGTCCGAGCATGGGCTCAACGCGCCATTCGAGCGCGAGTTCGCGCTGCTGCACGAACGCCTCAACCAGGGCGTGATCGAGCGCATGCAGCAGGAGAGCGACGGCCTGCGCCGCGCCGCGGTGTTCGGCTTTCCGGCGCAGTTTGCGTCGATAGGCCCGCTGCTTCAGGACTTTCTGGATCAGGTCTTCACCGGTTCGCGCTTTGCGCAACCGCCGTGGGTGCGCGGCGTGTATTTCACCAGCGGCACGCAGGAGGGCAGCCCCATCGACCGCGTGATGGGTGTGCTGTCGCGCAGCTTTGGTCTCGAGCGGGCGATGCTGGCACCGCAGAAATCGAGCGGGCGCAGCTATTTTCTCAACAGCCTGCTCAAGGATGTCGTGTTTCCCGAGCAGCGCCTTGCCGGTGCCGATGCCAAGGTCGAGCGGCGCGCGCATGTGTTGCGGCTCGCGGGCACCACCGCGATGCTGTTGCTGTCGGCTGGCTTGCTTGCAGCCTGGGGATTCAGCGCGTGGAAGAACGTGCAATACCTGCAGTCGGTGCAGGCGAAGGTGGAGCCGGTGCGCCAGAGCCTGGCCGCGTTGCCGGTGCAGGGGACGAATCTCGTGCAGTTGTCTCCGCTGCTCAAGGCGGTGCGCGACATCTGGAAGACGCCGGTCAATCGCGATGGCGACGAGCCGCTGTCGATGACCATCGGGCTCTATCAGGGCGACAAGCTCGAGGCCGCAGCGCAGCAGGCGCATCAACGGGCGCTGCGCGAGGCTTTTCTTCCGCAGCTCTCGCGGCGCATCGAAGACCAGCTTCGCACCGCGCAGCGCGACAACCTCGAATACACCTACGAGGCGCTCAAAAGCTACCTGATGCTGCATCAGCCCGAGCACTTCGATGCCGATGCGCTCAAGGCCTGGATCACGCTCGATTGGGAGCGCACGCTGGATCGCGGCATCACCGAAGACCAGCGCGGCGCGTTGCAGGAGCAACTGGACACGCTGATCGGCCAGGGGCCGCCGCGCGTGCCGCAGAAGCTCGATGAAAATCTGGTGCGCAGCGTGCGCGCGCTGCTCGCAAGCTATCCTGCCGAACAGCGGGTCTTCAGCCGCCTGAAGCGCCAGCGGATCGGGCGCGACGTTCCGGCGTTCACCGTCGCCAGTGCCGCAGGGCCGTCGGCTCCGCTGGTGTTCGAGCGCGCGAGCGGCAAGCCGCTGACCGAAGGTGTCCCCGGCCTGTTCACCTACGACGGCTACCACAAGCGCTTTCAGAGTGAGGTGGGCATCGTGAGCGCGATGCTCGCGGCCGAAGATCCCTGGGTGCTGGGGCAGGAAAAAACGGCGCTCGACCGTGCACGCGACGTGGCCGCATTGGGCGCGCTCACCGATCGCGTGCGGCGTCTTTATCTCGATGAGTACGGCAAGGTCTGGCAGGCCTTTCTGGGCGACGTGCGCCTGATTCGCGCCAACAGCATCGAAAAGAACATCGAGATGGCGAGAACGCTGTCGGGCGCAGACTCGCCGCTCGCCAACTTCCTGCGCGCCGCGGTGCGCGAAACCACGCTCACGCCGCGCCAGTCCGCCAACGAGAAGTCGGCCGGAGAGCGCGCCGCGCAGACGGTCAAGGACGCGCGGCGCGGGCTCGAGGAATTGCTGGGCTCTGCCGACGGTGCCAGGCAGGCGCCCGCGGGCAAGAGCATCGAAAGCATCGTGGACGACCGCTTCGAGCCCTTGCGGCGACTCGTCACGCCTGCAACCCAGGGCGGAGCCGCGCCCATCGACGATGCGCTCAAACTGTTCAACGAGGTTTATGTCTACCTCACGGCGGTGGACACCGCAACGCGCAGCCGCAGCGCGCCGCCGCCGGGCGACGTGGCCGGTAAGCTCAAGTCGGATGCGGGTCGTCTGCCCGAGCCGGTGCGCTCGATGATCGAGGGCCTGAGCAGCACCGGCGCCGCGCAGGCGCGCGTGGCCGAGCGTGGCAATCTGAGCCAGGATCTCAGACCGATCACCGAGTTCTGCCAGCGCGCGATTGCCGGGCGGTATCCGTTCGTCGAAGGCAGCACGCGCGATGTGTTGCCCGAGGACTTCGGGCAGATGTTCGGCGCGGGCGGGCTCATGGACGACTTCTTCCAGAAGCGGCTGGTGCAATTGGTGGACACCAGCACCCGGCCCTGGCGTTACCGCCCGGTGGCGGAGCAGGGCGCGATATCGCCTGCGGCCATCCGGCAATTCGAGCGCGCGGATCGTATCCGGCAAATCTTCTTTCGCGGCGGTGGCAAGGGGCCGTCGATCCGGCTCGATTTCAAGCCCGTGGAACTGGACGCCGCAATCACCCAGTTCACGCTCGACGTGGACGGCCAGCTCGTGAAATACGCGCACGGACCGGTCGTGCCGATGAGCGTGCAGTGGCCCGGTCCGAAGAACAGCAATCAGGTGCGCGTCGCGGTGCAGCCGACGGCGCCCGGTGGCACGTCGGGCATGACCACCGAGGGCCGTGGGCGCTGTTCAGGATGCTCGACAAGGGGCAGATGGCGGTCAGCGACGCCCCGGAAAAATTCATCGTGACCTTTCAGGTCGATGCGCGGCGTGCGCAATTCGAGGTCACCACCAACAGCGTGCAGCACCCGCTGCGCCTGCGAGAGCTGCAAGAGTTTGCGTGTCCGGAGGGCCTGTGATCCCCGAAGCCACTGCGCTGCTCACGAGTCCCGATGCGCTGCCGGGCTGGTGGGGCAAGCTGCCCGGCATGGGGATTTCGCGGGCCGCAGATTCGACGGAACCCGGTTCGTCGAGGAATGGGACCGCTGGTTGCAGTCCTGCTTCGGCTCGTTGCGCGAGCACGAATCCAACTGGGTCGAACACTATCTGGCGAGCCCGGTCTGGCTGTTCGCGCTCGGGGTGACATCGCCGAGTACTCCAACTGGATTGGCATCATCATGCCTTCGGTCGATTCCGTGGGGCGCTATTTCCCGCTCACGCTGGCCAGCGAGCTGAGCCGCGCGCCGCGGGGTATCGAGCTGGGCAACGAATGCGCCCAATGGTGGCATCGCGCAACGCATGCGGCGCTGAGCGCACTCGAAGAGGACATGAACGCGTCTGCATTCGAGCTTGCGCTGAATACGCGCTTTTCGATGCCCATCGAGAAAGAGACAAGGCCCGACGAGGCCATTGCAGACGTGTTGTCCCGGGACTGGGTCTGGCCGCTGCAAGGCGAATGCCTGTGGCTCGCCGATCCATGGGGCGCAACCGCGAGGCCGCACATGCGCTGCTTTGGCCTGCCGCGCGGGGAGCGGTTTTCCCATTTGTTCGGATCGAAAACCCACCTTGAGCATTCGGCGGAGGGCGGCGCATGAGCGATAGCCCCGACTCCGCAATGCCCGGCGATGAGGACGATGGCGCGACGCGCGTGATCAGCCAGGGGCAGGCCGTGGCCGCGCTTTCGCCCGGTGCGCAGAAGGCCGCAGCCGCATCGCACCAGAACGGCGTGCTCGCCATGGGCACACGCCTTGGGGAGTTCGAGATCCGGGCGCTGATCGGGCAGGGCGGCTTTGGTGCGGTCTACGAAGCCTGGGACCATGTCCTGGAGCGGCCGGTCGCGATCAAGGAATATCTGCCGTCGTCGCTGTCGGCGCGGCAGTCGGACGGGTCGGTCGCACCGCTGTCGGAACGCCATCGCGAGACCTTCGATCTCGGCATGCGCAGCTTCATCAACGAGGCGCGCCTGCTGGCCCAGTTCGATCATCCCTCGCTGCTCAAGGTCTACCGCTTCTGGGAGGACCGGGGCACCACCTATCTCGTGATGCCGCTGTACCGCGGACGCACGCTGCGGCAGGTGCTCTCGCAGATGGCAGGCAACGTGCGCGAGGACTGGTTGCTGCAAATGGCCGACGCCGTCACGAGGGCGCTGTCGGTGATGCATGGGGCGAATTGCTTTCACCGCGACATCGCGCCCGACAACATCCTGCTGCTCGATGAAGACGGTCGTCCGGTGGTGCTGGATTTCGGCGCGGCGCGGCGCGTCATCACCGACAAGACACAGGCCATCACGGTGATTCTCAAGCCCGGCTATGCACCGGTCGAGCAATACGCCGAAATGCCCGACATGAAGCAGGGCGCGTGGACCGACGTCTACGCGCTTGCGGCGGTACTGCACGTGGCGGTATGCGGAAGGCCGCCGCCGCCGTCCGTGGCGCGCGTGATGTCGGATGGATACCTGCCGCTTGCCCACAATGGGCAGTTGCGCGAGAGATTCAGCCTGCAATTGCTTGAGGCCATCGACAACGGCCTGGCCGTGAGACCCGAGCACCGGCCCCATTCCATGGGCGAGTTCAGGGCGCTGCTGGGCCTGGAGGGCAGTGCGGGCAGCACGCAGCCGCTGATCAGCGAAGCGGCATCGTTCGCGCAGCCCCGCTCCTTGCGCCAGCCGGTGCCTGACGCCGAGCCGCCGAGTGCGCCACCGGCGCCACTGCCCACGGAGTTCCGCAATGCCCCCCGGCACCTGCCCGAGAGCCTCTGGATCGTCGGCGGGCTGGGCATCTTGCTGCTCGCTGCGGGCGCCGCGTGGCTGGTGCTCAAGCCCGATCCACAGATGGCGGATGCGGATCCCGGTCCGGTGTCCGTGGCATCGGGCACGGACTCGCCTTTGCCTTCACCTGCGTCCGCGCCGGTTTCACCGCCTGCGCCGCCAGTTGAAGCGAGAACGCCGCTTCAGTCCTTGCAGGCACTCGGCGATCAGGCATCTGCCGCGTTTGGCGTGCAGGCAACGGCACTCAAGCCGCTCGTGCGGATCGGCAAGGACGCGTTGGAGTTTGAATTGAAAAGCCAGCGCGATGGCTTTGTCTATGTTTACCTGCTTTCGAGTGGTGGCGAGTTGATGCTGCTGTTTCCCAACCAGCTTGATCGACACAACCGCGTGCGGCCATCGGAAACCCTCAAGCTGCCGCGCCCCGCATGGCCGATGACGGCGGGCGGGCCGCGCGGCGTCAATCAGTTCGCGGTGATCGTGAGCGCTGTCGAGCGTGATTTCAGCGAGACCGGCGCGCAGAGCGACGGCGTGTTCTCGCAGATTCCGCTCAACGTGCTGGCGGCGCTCGAAACGGCCAATTCCTCGAACACCGGCGCGGCGTCGCCGCTGCTGGGCAAGGCGGTCTGTCCTTCGGGCGGCCAGTGTGGCAATGAATACGGCGTGGCGTTCTTCAGCGTCACAGAGGAGTGAATCATGTCCGATCAACAGCAATCGGTGGCAGCGCGCGCAAGCAAAAGGGCGCATGCGCGAATGGCCGCCATGGGGTCCATCGCCGCGTTGCTCGCGGCCTGCGCGCAGCCGCCGGAGTCCGCAACCGCAAGTGGTGATGCGGGTACCAGCGCCAGCAATCCCCGGGCGGCATCGCCCGCACCGGTTCCCGCCGCGAGCAGGGAGCCCGTGGTGATCGGCACGCCAGCCGCGCCCGCGCCCGCCGAAGCCGCGCCGCGCGGCGGTAGTTTGGCCGGGCAGACACGTACCTTCTCGACACGCATGGCCGTCTACACCTCGGTGCCGTTTGCATCGCTGCCGGGCTGGGAACGCGATGATCTTGCCGAGAGCTGGCCCGCCTTCCTGACCAGTTGCCGGGTGTTGACCAGCCGTGGCGCGCAATGGAAGCATGTCTGCGCGCAGGCCCGCTCGGTCGATGCGCAAAGTGCGCCGGCCATTCGCGGATTTTTCGAGCGCGAGTTTGCGGCCTACCAGATTCGCGACGATGACCGCAGGGCCGATGGCGTGGTCACCGGCTACTTCGAGCCCGAGATCGAAGGCAGCCGCAACTACGCGCCGCCATTCATCTATCCGGTCTACGCCCAGCCGCAGGACATGCTGTACCTGGATACGCGTTCCCTGCCTGCGGGGGACGCCGTCGTCAACGCGGTCGTCAAGGGCCGCAACGTGGCGGTTCAGCCCGGGGGTGGCGCGGGTGCCTACACGCTCGATCTTTCGCAGATCGTGCGGGACACGGCGGATCGCAAGGCGCGACTGCGCATCGAAGGCAGGCAGCTCAAGCCCTACTACACGCGCGCCGAGATCGAGACCCTTGGCGCTCCCAACGCCAAGGTGCTGGCCTTCGTGAACAACGCCATGCAGTTGTACGAGATGCAGATCCAGGGTTCGGGCCGCATCCGGCTGAAGGACGGTGACGTCATCCGCGTGGGCTATGCCGAGCAGAACGGCCAGCCGTTTCGCCCCACGATCGCCAAGGGCCCGGGCGGCAAGCCGCGAACCGCAGTGCGCACGCGCGGCAGCGCCATCGAACTGGAACTCGACGACGACGATGATTCCGGCCTTGGCGACGAGAGCGTGATTCGCACGCGCGGCTTCACGCTGGCCCGTCCACTCACCAGCGGCGCCGTGGTGGTGCCGGGACGCAGCGTGAATGCGTCGATCAAGGGTTCGGGTATTCAGGATCCGAGCTATGTGTTCTTTCGCGAGATTTCCGAGCCCGCCGCCAACGGCCCGTTGGGCGCGCTGGGCGTGCCGCTCAAGGCGGGGCGCTCGATTGCCGTCGATCCGCGTGCCACGCCGCTCGGTTATCCGGTGTTCGTGTCCACGCGGGTTCCGGGTTCCAGCGCGCCGATGCAGCGCCTGACGATTGCACAGGACACCGGCGGCGCGATCCGCGGTGCCGTGCGCGCCGACTATTTCTTTGGCAATGGCGATACCGCAGCGAAGCAGGCGCGTCGCATGAAGGAGCGCGGCCAGCTATGGATTCTGCTGCCGCGAGGGCAGGTCGTGGCGTCGGCCAGCAGCCATCCGCTGCCGGGCCTGCGCACGCGCGGCGTGGGCAATCTGCCCAACTGCCTGGTTGCGGATGACGAGAACTGTGCGGACTAGGACCGCTGTTTGTCTTGTGAGGAATTGAGGCTTTGAGGAGTTCACCATGTCTTACTGGAATATCGACACCCTGATGCGCGTGGCCGAGCTGGGGCGGGCAGCACCAGCTTGCCCGATCTGGTCATGCTGCTTGAGAACGCAGGCTCCCCCGTCGAGGGGGAATCGCCGCGCAAGCACCCGGACGGCAAGCCGCGCCTGGACATCCAGGGCTGGTCCTGGGGCCAAATGGTGAACTCGGTGGGTGGTTCGGCCGACGGATCGCGCAATTTCGCACCGCTGACCGTAGTGCGCATGGCCGATGCCGCAAGCGCCACGCTCTCGAGTCTCGCCTACAACCGCAGCCTCAAGCTCACGGCATGCATCAGTGTGTTCCGCGCGGGCGGTGATCCCAGCGCTCCCGATACCGGCCCGATGTTCGAGTTCCGGATCGAGGAGGGCCAGCTCATCGGCCAGTATTTCGTCACCGGCCAGAGCAGCGGCATGCTCACCGAAGTGCTGGTGTTCAGCTACCGCAAGATGGTCGTGAACTCGGCGGCGCAACAAAAGACCGGCATGCGCGGCGCGGTGCGCGAGTGCCTCATGGCCGCAACCGGCGTGAGCTGACGCGCGCAGTAGCAGCAGCAACAGGCAAGGTGCGGTCATGAACGACAAAAACGCGCAGGACTACCTCCAGCCCTCGCTGCTCGACCGGCTGATCGACGACGCCCCGATCAGCAGATCGAGCCCGACGAGCGGCGCACGCTCACGCGGCAGGCCTTGCGCCAGGCGGTGCTGCGCGATCTTGGCTGGCTGCTCAACGCCTGCGGGCAGGGCGAGGATCTGAGCGAGAAGCGCCATCCGAACGTCAGCGCCTCGGTGCTCAACTACGGACTGCCTATGCTGTCTGGCCAGTTCACATCGTCGGTGCAGCGTGTCAGCATGGAACAAGCCCTGAAGCGCGCGATTGCGCTGTTCGAGCCGAGGATTCTCGGTCACACACTGGAGGTGGAACTCGTCATGGAAGGCTCTCCGCTCGATTCGCACAACCGCATCGGCCTCACGATTCGGGGTATGTTGTGGGCGCAGCCTGTGCCGCTCGAATTCCTGATGCGCAGCCGTATCGATCTCGAAGAGGGACGCATTGAAATCGAGGACGTGCAGCGCTCCGTGGCCAACGGCGGCGGCCCGCGCGCAGGAGCACGGCCATGAATCCGTTGCTGCTCAATGCCTACGAGCAGGAACTTCGCTACTTCCGCGACAACACTGCGGAATTCGCCGAAGCGTTCCCCAAGATCGCGCGGCGCCTGGGCATCGACGGGCAGGAGGTCGGCGATCCCTATGTCGAGCGACTGATCGAGGCCACGGCCTTTCTGGCGGCGCGCGTGAGCCTCAAGGTGGAGGCGGAGTACCCGCGTTTCACCGGACACCTGCTGGATATCGTCTATCCGCATTTTCTTGCGCCGACACCGTCGGCAGGCATCTGCGCGATGGCACCCGATCTCGACGATGCCAATCTGGCGCAGGGAATCCGCGTGCCGCGCGGCAGCGCGCTGCGGGCGCGCCAGGCGGTCGGGCAGAACACGCATTGCGAGTTCCGCACCGCCCACGAGTTGCGTCTGTGGCCGCTGCAAATCGTCTCGGCGCAGTACTTCACATACGCTCCCGACCTGTCGCTTGCCGAGCACCCGCGTGCGCGGGACATTCGCGGGGGGCTGCGCATCCGCCTGAAGGTCACCGCGGGCCTTGCATTTGCAGCACTGGCGCTCGATGAGCTGACGCTGCATTTCAGCGGTGCCGACGACGTCGCCTGGCAGTTGCATGAGTGCGTGCTGGGCAAACCCGTCGGCGTGATGCTGCGCGATCCGCTCACGTCTCGGCTGCTGCGCTCGCTGCCCGCGAGTGCGGTCGAGGAGGTGGGCTTTGCCGATGACGAGAGCCTGCTGCCAAGGACGCACACGGGCTTCTCGGGCTTTCGTCTGGTGCAGGAATATTTTGCGTTTCCCGAGCGCTACCGCTTTGCCCGGATCACGCGCCTGCAGGGTGCGCTTGCTTCCTGCACGGGCTCGGAGGTGGAGCTGATCATCCTCTTCTCGCGTGGCGATGCCGCGCTCGAAAAACTGGTCACGGCGGAGAACGTGCTGCTGCATTGCACGCCGGTCGTCAATCTGTTTCCCAAGCAACTGGACCGCGTTTCCGTCAACGAGAGCGTGAGCCAGTTTCACCTGCTTGCCGATCGCACGCGCGCGCAGGATTTCGAGATTCATTCGATCACCGACGTGCTCGGTCACGGTGCCCCGGGCGATGGTGTGCGCGAGCAGGTGTTTCTGCCGTTCTATGCTGCCTTTCACGGCAGCCGTGACGCCCATCCGGCCTACTACACCACCAGCCGCGAGCCGCGCGTCACGTCGGCGCGCGAGCGCACGCAGGGCAACCGCAGCAGCCACGTCGGCTCCGAGATGTATCTGCAACTGGTCGATCCGCAGCAGGCGCCGTTTGCCGCCACGTTGCGGCAACTGGCGGTCTCGGCGCTCGTGACCAATCGGGACCTGCCGCTGCTGATGGCGGTCGGGCACGGCAACGACCTCGAATGCGTCGAATCCTTTCCGCTGCGCGCCGTGCGCATGATTTCCGGGCCATCGCGCCCGGTCTCTCCCGTGGTGCAGAAGGGCCTGGGGTGGCGCGTCATCGATCATCTCGCGATCAACTATCTCTCGCTTGCCGATTCCACGCCCGCGCAGGGTGCGGCCGCGCTTCGCGAGATGCTGGCGCTCTACGCCGTGCACTCCGACGACGTGCGCCGTTCGCTGGTTCGTGGCCTGCTTTCCGTGCAGTGCAAACCCCTGGTGCGCAGGCTTCCGCTGGCCGGGCCGATTGCGTTCGGCGCGGAATCGAGGCGACGCTCACCATCGATGGCGCGGCCTTCCATGGGCACAGCGCGTTTCTGTTTGGTGCCGTGATGGCGCACTGGCTTGCGCGGCACGTGGAGGCCAATCACTTCGTGGAGACCGTGCTCGCGGTTTCGGGCAAGGGGGAACTGATGCGATGGGGGGCGATGTGCGGCACACGACCGATTCTCTGACACCGGCGCAGCCGCTCACGCGCGCCGCCGTTGGCGCGTGGCTTCAGCAGCGCGCGCACGAGGCCTGGAAATACGACTATTTTGCGGTGATGCGCAGGCTCGAATGCATGGCCAAGGACGCGCCGCGCTGGGGCCATGCACCGCGGCCCGCAATGGAGTCGGTGCGCGTGGCACATGAGCCATCGATGTCCTTTGCGCCGGCCAGCGTCGCGCGATTCGAGCCCGCAAGCGACGGGGGCACCGCGCGGGTCAGGCAGCCATTCTTTGGCTATGTGGGGCCAAACGCGCCGCTTCCGCTGCATCTGGCCGAGCTGGTGCGCGAACGTGCGCTCAACCACGGCGATCCCACGCTGCTGGCGTTTCTCGACGCCTTGATGCATCGCTTCGGTCTCCAGTTCTATCGCGCTTGGGCGCAGGCGCGGCCCGTGACGGGTATGGACCGGCCGGGGGAGGACGCCTTTCGCCGCCAGATCGGCGCGTTTGTCGGCATTGCGGGGGCGGCACGCCAGCAGCGTGACGAGATTCCCGACGATGCGCGGCTGCATTTCTCGGGCTGGCTCGCGCGGCGCGTGCACAACGCCGAAAGCGTCGAGGCGGTGCTGGGCGCCTACTTCAATGTGCCGGTGCGCGTCGAGAACTGGCTGGGGCACTGGATGAGTCTGCCCGACGGCGAGGTCACGCGGATCGGAGTCGGCAATACCAATAGCGCCTCGCGCATGCTCGGGCAGGGCGCGGTGCTGGGCCGCAAGGTGTGGGACCGTCAGCACATGCTGCGCGTGCATCTGGGGCCGTTGACGCTGGCGCAGTATCGGCAATTCCTGCCCACGGGCAGCGCCTGCGCGCTGTTGCAGCGCTGGATGCAGCAACTGCTGGGCGACGAGTACGAATGGGATGCCGCGCCAGTGGTGCGCAGCGGCGAGGTTCCGGTCACGCGGCTCGGGTCGGGCGAACGCGGCGGCAACGAGCCGCGCCTTGGCTGGGTCGCCTGGCTGGGCAGCCAGCCCCGCAGTCAGGACGCGCGCGGCGCACACGTGACGCGCAATCGGGCGACGGCCTTCAAAGGGAGTGAACGATGAGCGAAATCAGCCGCACGGCCTTGTTTGGCAAGCTCAATCCTCTGGCCTACAAGGCCGTGGAAAGCGCGACGGTGCTGTGCAAGATGCGCGGCAATCCCTATGTGGAACTCGAGCACTGGTTCTCGCAGTTGCTGCAGAACCCCGAAAGCGATGTGCATCGCATCGTTCAGCACTACGGGCTGGACGTGGCGGTGCTTGCCAAGGACATGACGGCAGCGCTTGATCGGCTGCCGCGCGGCGCAACGGCGATCAGCGATTTTTCGCCGCATATCGAGAACGCCATCGAACGGGCATGGACCTACGCCACGCTGCAGTTCGGCGAGGCGCAGGTGCGCACCGGCTATGTGCTGCTTGCCATGCTCAAGACGCAGGGCCTGCGCAATCCCCTGCTACAGACCTCGCGCCAGTTCGAGAAGGTCAAGCCCGAAGACCTGGCCGACCGGTTCGCGCAGATCTGTGACGGCTCGGCCGAGGCGCGCATGCGTTCGCAGGACGGAACGGGCATGGCTGGCAGCGTTCCCGGTGAGGACTCGCAGGCCATCGCGCCGGCCGCGATGGGCAAGGGAGATGCGCTGCGGAAGTTTGCCGTCGATCTGACCGAAAAGGCGCACAAGGGCGAAATGGACCCGATCACCGGACGCGACGAGGAGATTCGCCAGATCGTCGATATCCTGATGCGCCGAAGGCAGAACAATCCCCTGCTGACCGGCGAGGCGGGGGTTGGCAAGACGGCCGTCGTCGAGGGCTTTGCGCAGCGTCTGGCGCGCGGCGACGTGCCGCCGCAGCTCAAGGATGTGAAGTTGCTCTCGCTCGACATCGGCTTGCTGCAGGCCGGTGCCAGCATGAAGGGCGAGTTCGAGCAGCGTCTGCGGCAGGTGATCGAGGAGGTGCAATCTTCTGCCCAGCCCATCATCCTGTTCATCGACGAGATCCATACGCTGGTGGGTGCCGGTGGCGCAGCGGGAACGGGCGATGCCGCCAACCTGCTCAAGCCGGCACTCGCTCGCGGCAATCTGCGCACCATCGGCGCGACCACCTGGGCCGAGTACAAGAAATACATTGAAAAGGACCCCGCACTCACGCGGCGTTTTCAGGTCGTGCAGGTGCCAGAGCCCGACGAGACAAAAGCGATTCTCATGCTTCGCGGCGTGGCCTCGGTACTGGAGAAACACCATCGGGTGCAGCTTCTAGACGAAGCCATCGAGGCGGCGGTGCGCTTGAGCCATCGCTACATTCCCGCACGCCAGTTGCCTGACAAGGCCGTGAGCCTGCTCGATACGGCCTGCGCGCGCGTGGCCGTGAGCCAGCATGCGACCCCGCCCGAGGTCGAGGACTGCCAGCGGCGCATCGAGGCACTGACACTGGAGCAGGAAATCATCGGCCGCGAGGCGACCATCGGCGTCGATGTGAGCAAGCGGGCCGCGCGAGTGGAAACGCTGTTGGCCGAGGCGAACACGCAGCTGGGGCAGCTCGATGCGCGGTGGCAGGAGGAGAAGGGGCTGGTGGATCGGCTGCTGGGATTGCGAGCCCGACTGCGCGCGGGAAATCGCGAGGTGGATGGGGCCGGGCCATCGCCTGCGGGTGCGCGTGAACTCCCTATGCCGCTCAGGGGCGCGCATGAACTCCATCAGCCGATTGTGAGCCTGGGTGAACTCACTCTACCGCTTGTGAGCCCGCATGAACTCCCTCTCCCGCTTGCGGGAGAGGGCGGGGGTGAGGGTTCTTCTTCTTCTTCTTCTTCCTTTTCGGTGCCGCTTGAATCGGGAACCCCCTCACCCCAACCCTCTCCCGCAAGCGGGAGAGGGAGCGAAGGCGCAGACGGAGGGAGCGAAGGCGATGAGCGCGGCGGCGATGATCGCGACGCGCTGCTTGCCGAGCTACACGCGCTGCAAGACCGGATTCACGCGGTCCAGGGCGAATCGCCGTTGATTCTTCCCTCGGTCGACGAGCAGGCGGTGGCTTCGGTGGTGGCCGACTGGACGGGGATTCCCGTGGGCCGCATGGTCAAGAACGAGATCGAGGCGGTACTGAATCTCGCGAGCACGCTGAACCAGCGCGTGATCGGACAGAAGCACGGGCTCGAAATGATTGCACGCCGCATCCAGACTTCGCGTGCGCGGCTCGACAATCCGCAGAAGCCGATTGGCGTGTTCATGCTCTGCGGCACCTCGGGCGTGGGCAAGACGGAGACCGCGCTGGCGCTGGCCGAGGCGCTCTACGGCGGCGAGCAGAACGTCATCACCATCAACATGAGCGAGTTCCAGGAGGCGCACACGGTCTCCACGCTCAAGGGCGCGCCGCCCGGCTACGTGGGCTACGGCGAGGGCGGGATTCTCACCGAAGCCGTGCGCCGCAGGCCCTACAGCGTGGTGCTGCTCGACGAGGTGGAAAAGGCCCATCCCGACGTGCACGAAATCTTCTTCCAGGTGTTCGACAAGGGCTGGATGGAGGACGGCGAGGGGCGCATGATCGATTTCAAGAACACCATCATTTTGCTGACCTCGAATGCGGGCAGCGAGCTGGTGATGCGCATGTGCCGCGATCCACAGAACCTGCCCGATCCCCAGGTGCTGAGCGACGCGCTCAAGGCGCCGCTGATGGAGCTGTTTCCACCCGCGTTGCTCGGGCGGCTCGTGACGATTCCCTACTACCCGCTCTCGCCGGAAATGATGGCGCAGATCGTGCGGCTGCAACTCGGACGCGTGAAAAAGCGCGTCGAGGCCAACCATGGGGTTCCGTTCGACTACAGCGATGCGGTGGTGCAGCAGGTCGTGGCGCGTTGCCAGGACCCCGAATCAGGCGGGCGTGCGATCGATTCGATTCTCACCAACACGGTGCTGCCGACGATCTCGGTGGAATATCTGCAGCGCCTTGCCTCGGGTGGTGGAATCAGGCGGGTTGCGCTTGACGTGCGGGACGGCGACTTCAGCTACGCGTTCGATTGACAACAGGCGCGGGAATCAGGGGAACAAGAATCATGGCCGCACAGGAATTCCGAATTGAAAGCGATTCTCCCGTCAAGGCGGATCTGATGTTCTGGTGTATTGCCGGGTATGAGTGCGTTGGCCGTCCTTCGGCCTACGAGTTGCGCATTCTCTCGAAAAATGGCTCGATCAACGCCAGGCAGATTCTCGGTCACGCGTTTGATGTGGTCATGGGCTTTGACGACGAGTCGGGTGCCATGCACGAGCGCCATGCCCAGGGATATGCGGTCCGATTTGCGCAGCTCTCCAAGATCGGGCGCTATTTTCAGTATCACGTCACGCTGCGTTCCTGGTTCGCGTTGCTCTCCAAACGCGTCAATTCGCGCATCTTTCAGGAACAGACGGTTCTTGAAGTGATGGACGAGGTGCTTGAAAGCTCGTCCGCGAAGCAGGTGAGGAAGGTGGACAAGGACAACGTCATTGCCAGCCACCCGCCTCGCCGCTACTGCGTGCAGCATCAGGAAAAGGACGACGCGTTCATTGCGCGGCTGCTAGAAGACGAGGGCATCTACTACTGGTTCGACGCACACGATGCGCCGGGCACCATGCATCTGTCCGACACCAGCACCGTGGCGCATTCCACCCTGCCTGCCGCCGCGCAGCTCAAGCAATGGCCCTATCAGGCGGGAACGCAGCCGCGCTTCAACGAACTGTTCTATTTCACCGCCGTGAATCAGGCGGGCTCCGGTGCCTACGCCTCGCGTGACAGCGACTTCAAGGTGATAGGCAAGAAACTGCTCGGCGACAAGAGCGACCCCGATTCGCACGAACTCGCGGACATGGAGGTGTTCGAGTTTCCCGGCGGATATTTCAATCCCGATGATCGCGAAGGTCACGCACGCCTGCGCATGGAGGAACTGGCCGCGCGCCGCGAACTGTATGACGGGCGCACGAACTGGGCCGACGTTGCGGTGGGCAAGAGCTTTGAATACGCCGGAGCCGAGACAGGCGGCGCGCCCGAGGGCGACTATCTGATCGTCGGCTGTGTGCTGTGCGTGCGGCAGCCGGGTTACGAGGGCGTGGACGGTTCCAGGCAGATCGAAGTGCTGCATGAGCAGATGCTCGCCCTGATTCTTGAGCACGCGCTGGACAATCCCCTGTTTGGCGCTGCTGTCGACGTGCGCCACAACTGGCTTGAAATCCAGCTCCGCGAGGTGATTTCCGCAGGCGTGAATGACAACGGACAGGGGCGCTTCGGCATCACCGCGTTGCAGGCGCAGGTGCCGTACCGCCCGCCACGTCTGACGCCGCGACCGACCATGCCCGGACCGCAGAGCGCCATCGTCGTCGGTCCCGAGGGGGACGAGATTTTTGCGGACCCGCATGGCCGCGTGAAGGTTCAGTTCCATTGGGATCGCTACGGTGAAAGCGACGAGAACTCCACCTGCTGGGTACGCGTCTCGCAGCCCTGGGCGGGCAAAGGCTGGGGCGCGTATTTCATTCCGCGCATCGGCCAGGAGGTGATTGTCGATTTTCTCAACGGCGACCCCGACCGGCCGATCATCATCGGGCGGGTCTACAACAACGAGCAGACGCTGCCATTCGCATCGCACACGCAAAGCGGCATCAAGACGCGCTCCACGCCCGATGGAGACACCTCCACGTTCAACGAACTGCGCTTCGAGGACGCCAAGGGCAAGGAACAGATTCACGTGCATGCCGAGAAGGACCTGGACGTGCTCGTGGAGAAGATGGAGACGCGCAAGGTAGGCACCAACCGCTACACCAAAATCGCGGGCGTCTGCCAGACCTCGGTGGGAGGCAAGCGCACGGTGGACGTGGGAGGCAACGACTTTCTCAAGGTCGTCAAGGACCAGGAGATCACCATCGTTGGCTTCAAGAAAGAGGTCGTGGAGAAAAGCACCACGTTCATCTCCACGTTTGACTGGACCGCTGTCGCAACCAACATGTACATGAATTGCAACAGCTTCTACTCATTGAACGCGGTCGCCATCAGCAGCGTTGCCACGGCCACCTATTCCATCGACACGCCGTCGTACCAGTTGAGCGCGCCCATGGTGACGGTCGACGCAACGACACTCATGCAATCGGCCAGCGAAACTCAATCGCTGCAAGGCGGGAATCTGCTTGAGATGGGAGCCAATGATGTCATCGTAAGCGGCAACGATTCCATCCTGCTGCAGGTGGGTGACAGCAGCATCACGATCAAGCCGCATGAGGTGTTGATCGACGCCAAGACCATCATGCTCAACGGCCACAACATCCAGCTCGCAGCGAAGCTGAACATCGCCGCCCGGGCTTCAACCGAGGTGAAGATCGATGCCGGGGTTGTGAAGATCAATGCCTGAGACGAGACAAGCATGAAACCCAACCCTGATCTTTCTACCGGCTCCGTGGACGATGCAGCGCTGGTTCTGCGACATGGATCGGATCTCGTCGTGCAATCGGCCGACGGGCAGTTGTGCCTGCGCGTGGCGCTGGTGCAGCAGGAATTCGTGGTCGAGTGCCTCTCGGGACGCATGCGCCTGCGTTCGCACGAGGCGCTGCTGGTCGAAGCGCCCCATCTTGCGCTGAATGCACAGGAATCGCTGAGCCTGGTTTCAGCGGGCGACATGCATCTGTGCGCCAGTGGAAAACTCAGTGTGACGGCCGACGCGATTGCGCTTGAGGCCGTGAGCGGCGATGCGCTGATCGTTGCGAATGACGACGTGCGCATTGACGGCGAACGCATCCGCATGAACTCGTGAAGTCGCCCGAGCCTCACCGCACGCCCCAAAAAATACAGGAAGCCACCGCATCATGTCCGTTCTGTCCAGCATCCGCGATACCGCCGCCAACCTGAGCCTGGAGCGGGCTTTGTCGCTGGTGCGCGAGCAGCAGTTGCAGAGGATGCTGGCGGGTCACCCGATGAGCGAGCAAGAGTTGCGTGAGCAGGAACGCGAGGCGATTCTCGGCATTGCGCGCATTCTTTACTGCGACGACGCAGTCATGTCGATGGGCATAGCGAACAAGCGCGGCGTGACGGATCACCGCAAGGACTATGTTGCACGCGCGACGGCCGCCGCCGATGCCGCGGTGCTGATATCGCACCAGCGACTCTGCCAGATCCCGATGGTGGGCGATCCGGCATATCAATTCCCCCGGCAGGTCGCGCAATGAAGTTTGACAACCAGACACCGTTTCCCGCAGCGCTGGAGCTGGGATCGACCTCGGACATCGAGCAGCTCGGCCTGCTCAGTTGCCGCGTGAGCTATGCATGGGACGAGGATGGAGGGCTGTCGCCGTTGCCCGCCGCCGAGATGTGGCCGATCACGCGCGCGCCGCAAATCTTCGAGGGCACCTTGCTGCTGCCCGACTCGGATTTTCGCCGTCAGGACATCGATATTCTGGTGTTTGGTGACGCGGTTGCGCCCACCGGCAAGCGCGCGCGTGAAATGCGCGTCGGCGTTGCGAGCGGCCGGTTCGTTCGGCAGTACGACGTGGTAGGTGATCGTCAATGGCAGCGACTGCGCGACGACGAGCCCTGGCAGGCGAGCACGCCGCAGCCGTTTGAGTCGGTAGAGCTGGCGGAATGCCGCGCGTTTGGCGGCAAGGCGTCGCTCGATGGTCGCCAGTTGCCGTTTCTGATGAACCCGGCGGGGCAGGGGTTCGTCGTCGAGGAAACGTCGATTGCGGCAACCCCGTTGCCCAATCTGGAACGCATGGATCGACGCATCGAAAAATGGGATGACCGGCCCGTTCCGGCGTGCCTGCAGAAACCGCAGGGCGGCCTGCTGCTCGACACCAGCGGTCCGGGCTCGTGGGAGGAAATCGGCGACGACGGAATGAAGCTGACCGGCGCGATGATGCGGCATTCATTTCAGCAGGCGCCGCCGGATTTTGTCTGCCCCAGGGGCGGTCTCGGCGGCGACATGCTGCTCAAGGGCTTCGACGAATCCGGATTGATCCGTTTCGCCTTGCCGCCCGAGGTGGCCAAGCACGAGCGCGGCGCAAGCGCATTCGTGGAGGTCGGCGCGCTGCGCAGCAGTTTCGCGCTGCGAATCGCATCGTTGATCGTGCTGGTGCCGGATCGGCGCCTGATCGTGGGCTACACGGCCGCGTTCCGCTACATGATGCAGCCGCGCGATGTGCGCCGCACGATCCTGCGGTGGTCGGGCGACACCCACTTCACGCTGGAGCGCTGACATGCGATACGGTCGCCCTCACTCCATACTTGATACGGCGCCCGGCGAGATCGCGCCGCAGTACCGGCTCGAGCCTTCGCCGCTGGCCCTTGTCAGCGCGCGGGTTCAGTATCGGCCCGAGGAGCGCTGGCAATGGGCGGTGCTGCGCAAGATCACCTACGGCGTGGGCGATGACGGCGTGCTGTATCGCGTGGATCAGCAGGAGCCGGTGCATCGCGCTGGTGTACCGCATGCGCCGCTGCCCGACTGGCTGGGGCGTGCTGCGGGGCGCGAGGGCAGCATGAAGACCGTGCCCGAAGCGCGGGTCACGCAGTCGGGAACGGACGTGGTGATTCGCGGTCACGCGGCCAGCGCGCGGCCCGTGCGCGAGATGCTTGCGGGCGTGGTGATCGGCAAGCACGCGCACAAGCTGCGGGTGTCGGGCGAACGCCTGACTCGCGTGGAACGGGGCCGCGTCGCGTTCAGCGAGCCGCAGTGGTTCGAGCGCGTTCCGCTGCGCTACGAACTGGCCTATGGCGGCGTGGATGCGGTCGCCCTGCAACTTGCGTTGAAACTGGCCCGGCAGCGATTGGGCGATCTGGAGTTCAGGCGCGCCAGCGCATTCCTCAAGGACACGCTTCCCGCCGTGGCACCGCTGTGCTATGCGCGCAATCCGGTGGGAACGGGTTACGTCGCGGACGCGGTTGCCGAAGCGCTGCACGACGTGGCGCTGCCACGCATCGAGCTGGAATGCGATCCCCTGAATCCCGAGCGCTTTGGCGCGGGCAATCCGCTGCAATGGCTTGCAAAGCCCGTTCCCGCTGGCATGGACTTCATGGACGTGCCGATGTTCCCGCGCACCGCCATGATGGGCCTGCCACCGCTCGGCTACCCGCGCAAACCTGCGAAGGGGTGATCGAGGTCGAGTGGGGACAGTTGCCGGAGGATTTCAGTCGCGGCAATGTGGTGTCCGCGCCCGATGAGCGGGTGCCCGACATCCCGCATCCGGATCGTTGGCGCGTTGCGCCGATTGGCCTGCGCCTGCCGTGGCTTGTCGGCACGGAGACGGTCAGCCTGGTGGGCATGCGCGCGGATCTGCCGCGCTGGGATATCTGCCTGCCCGCGGAGCGGCCGGTATTCGTGCTGCCCGACCAGCCGCAGGAGCCGGCGCGCATGTGGCAACTGTTCATCGACGCAGATGCGCGGCGCGCGGAAATCCTCTGGGGACGAAGCTGGTTCATGGATCGGGAACTGATGCCCGGCGAAGATCGGGAGTGGCTCAAGCGCATTGCCTTGCGCGGGGAGAGGCTGACATGAGCTTCAGCATGCGCGTCGCCAAGTTTCCACCGTTGCCGGGCTTCGGTCTGGACATGCACAAGATCGGGCCGGGCTCGGTGGTTCCACCGTTGCCGGTCCCGCCGGTTCCGACGGCCCCGTGGCTGGCCTTGCTGGTCCACTATCCGAGTCTGTGCCTGAGCGGCAAGTTCACCACGCAGACCCTCACCGACGGCATGCTGGACACCATCACCGGTAACGACTGGGGCACGATGCAGCCGCATATTCCGATCCCGCCGATCCTGGCCTCCAACATCGTTCCCGTGATGATCGGCGCGAGCCACAAGCATTTTCTGCCTGCCTATTCGGTGATGGAGACGGCCAATGGCGGTCTGCTGGTAGCCGCGCAGGCGCCCGACGATCCCATCGCCGTGTGTACGCCCGTATGCATGATTGCGCTCCAGCATTGCTCCGATCCCGTCAGCCTGCCGTGCGGCATACAGTTCCATTTGCCGACCACGCGCTGGGTCGGCATGTCGCTGTGCGATCTGCTGGCCGCAGCCATCAGCATGGTTGGAGACAATCTGACGGACAAGATGAGCGACAGGATGTACGGCAAATTGATTCCCGAAACCCTAGGCGGCGCGATCATCGGCGCGGCGCTGAGTGCCGTGGTGGATTTCGTCGCCGAATCCATGGATGCCACCGAAGGCACCGGTGCCGCCGGAGCGGTGGTGGCTACTCTGGGATGCGTCATCGGCCCGCCCGCTGCCGCTGTGCTGTTCGGCAAGGCTGCGGATGCGGTGGGCGAGATGGGGTGAACAGGCCCTAATCAGGAGAACGACATGAGCAACGACATTCCCGATTTCCCGGGATCAGGCATTCCGGGCCTACCCGCGCCGCCAGGCGCCGGCGCGCCATCGTCTGCGGCTCCCGCGCCCGCTGGAGGCGAGTCACCCGGATCATTCAAGGATTTTGGCGACGATGCGAAAAACGCCGGCGCGAAGACGGCAGACGCTGCGGCCGGTACCGCTGCCAACGAAGCCAGGCAGGAGGGCGCGGCGCTCGCGAACGATCTGATCGAAGACGCGAAACAAGGCAAGCCGCCTGAGCCCGCCGCCGTGGCCTCGCGGGCCAAGGATGCGGGCAAGAACATCGCGAAAAACTCGGGCACGGCGGCCATCGACACCGCCAAGCAGCAGGCCCAGGCGCAGGTGGACAAGAGTCTCGCGATCATCGGCAACGAATTCCCGATACTCGCGAGCATTCTGGCCGTGCTGTCCAAACCGGTGATCGACAGGGTGCTGAGCGAATGCGAGATGCCTGATTTCTGAGGCGCGGCTCACCCACGACTGCGCAATGCCGTGGGTCGTGTGGCTCTGGCCCTAGGCCAAATGGCAGATTCCGCCGCCGCAACGGGCCGTCGATACTGAGCCGGGGCGCTCCGTCTGCGGAGCGATGGCTCGAGGCTGATGGAGCGATTTCATGATTCGTATTCGGGTAGTCGGACGTCACGGCGTTTCCCTCGATGGCAGTCTGGCGCAAGACTTCGGCCCTGCGGGTGGCACCATCGGGCGTGCCGATACGAACACGCTGGTGCTCAGCGACCCGGATCGAACGGTCTCGCGCGTTCACGCCCAGGTGCTGCACCGAGGCGGCGAGTTTTTCGTGGTGGATCGGGGCAGCAACCCATTGCAATGCAACGGCGTTCCGCTCGGCAATGGCAACGAGCTTGCATTGACCGATGGCGCGCGCCTTCTCGTGGGCACGTTCGAGCTATCGGTGGAGTTGCTTTCAACCCCAAAGCAGCCGGGAATGGAGCAGGTGGCCCCGGCGGCAACCGCTTCGTCGACCCCGGACGACGACCCGTTTGCTGATCTGCTCGCGGGCCTGCCCGGCGTGCCGGTGGCCGTGGCGTCCACACCTGAATCCGCGAGGCCGGTAGATCCGCGTCCTGCCGCCTCCGCGCAGACGCCCGATGACGATCCCTTTGCGGACCTGCTGTCTCCGGTTGCCGCACCGGCAGCCTCTACGCCGGATGATTTTTCCGACCTCGGAATGCCCGGTTTTTCGGCGCCGGTGCGTGCCGCCGCCCGCATCGACGAGCTGTTTGGTGCACCGGCATCCGGAAGCGGGCTCGGGCTGATGGGGGATGACCCGCTGGGTCTGTCGCCGTCCAGTTCGCCATTGCAGCCGAACACCAACGCCTCGGCAGACGACCCGTTTGCGTCCTTCGGCCAACAACCTGCGGCGACCGGCGACCCGAGGCCGGATCACGTGCCCGTGGAGCGCTTTGGGTTTGTCTCGCCGGTCATGGCACGCGAGCGAGGGGCCGCGCCGGTCATTGCTCCGGCTCAGGTTCCCGCTCCTGCGCCGGTTCCCGCTGCGCCTGCGCCACCGGTGGCACCACGCGCCGCCCAGGGCTCGCTCGAGGCCGATGCATTGCTGGCCGCTTTCCTGCGTGGCGTCGGGCCATTGCATCAGATGCCGACCGAGCTGACGCCCGCGCTGATGGAGCGCATTGGCGTGCTGCTGCGCAGCAGCACCGAGGGCACGCTGCAATTGCTGCAGGCGCGCCAGGAACTCAAACGCGAGGTGCGGGCCGAGGTCACCCTGATCGGTGCGCAGGCCAATAATCCGCTGAAGTTTTCGCCGACTGCCGACGTGGCGCTCGCGCATCTGCTCGGCCCCGCAATTCGCGGCTTCATGCCTGCCGAGCCGGCGATGCACGACGCGTTCGACGATTTACGCGCTCATCAATTTGGTGTGATGGTGGGAATGCGCGCTGCGCTTGCCGAGTTGATAGAGCGCTTCGGCCCCGAGCATCTCGAGAAGAAGATCGCCGCGAAATCCGCGCTCGACAGCCTGTTTTCCGCACAACGCAAGGCGCGCCTGTGGGATCAGTTCATCGCGCTCTACGCAACGATTGCGCGCGAGGCCGAGGACGACTTTCATGCGCTGTTCGGCAAGGCCTTTGCCGAGGCCTACGAGCAGCAGATGGCACGCCTCAAGAGCGACGAGCATCGTCGTTGAGACGTAGCAAGGCCACATCAGCGAGGAGACGCGCTTGGAATTCGAGATTGCCACGCTGTCCAGCCAGGGCGGACGCGACTACAACGAAGACGTGCATGGACACTGGCACGACGGGAACATGCTCGCCTGCCTCGTGGCCGACGGCGCGGGCGGTCATGGCGGCGGTGACGTGGCGGCGCAGACGGTCAAGAGCAGCGTGCTGGGCGGATTCTCGATGCACCCGGCGCTCGACGCTTCCGGCATGCGGGCTCTGCTGGAGCAGGCCAATGCGGACATCGTCTCCTTGCAGGCGCAGGGCGGCAGCCTCGCGCACATGCGTTCGACCGCCGTGCTCGCGGTGATCGACCTGCACACCGAATCCATGATGTGGGCGCACAGCGGAGACAGCCGCGCCTATCTGTTTCGCGACCATGCCATCGTGGCGCGCACCACGGATCACAGTCTGGTGCAGCAGATGGTGTCGGGCGGCATGCTAGACGAGGAGGGCGCGCGTCGGCATCCGCAACGCAACGTGCTGCTGTCGGCGCTGGGCTCGAACGAAGAACCGCCGGATATCGCCGTGTCCAGCGGCATGCAGTTGCGCGCAGGCGATGTGCTGCTGCTGTGCTCGGACGGCGTCTGGGAAGTGCTGGGCGATGCAGGCCTGCTCGATGCGCTACGCGGCTGCGCTTCGGCGGCCCAATGGGTGGCGCAGCTCAATACCCGGATATCGTCGCTTTCCAAGCCCGGAAGCGACAATTTCACCGCTCTGGTGATCTGGGTGGGCATGCAGGCCGAAGACCGGACGGTACTGCTCTGAAGGTTTTGCAGCCAACCCCTGCGCTTGGGCCTTGGCTGTAGGCCTTGCGTGCTCCTGTTTTAAAAAAACAATTGAATCGCAAAAATAATTGTTTACCTTTTTGCGGATAGGAGCACAATCGCGAAGGAATAAGTCCAAATACAGTCCAAAAAAGGAGCGAGGGCATACCACATGGAAGCGATCCGAAGAGTTCTCCAACGCGCCATGCTGAAGGGGCGTGGAGTCGGTGAGTCTTGCGAATTGGCCCACATGTCGGCGCAATTGGAGCAATTGCGGCGTGAGAATGCGCAGCTCAAGGCGCAGGATCTGGCGCATGTGCAATTGTTCGCTGCGGCGGTTCACGATCTGCGCCAGCCCTTGCAGGCGGCGCTGTTTTTCTCCGACGCCCTGTCCGGGGAAGCGCTGTCCCCGTCGCAGCTCAATGCGGCGATTCGGGTTCGCCAGTCGATGGAGGCGCTGGATCGCCTCAGTGCCGGCATGCTCGACCTGACCGAAATGAAGGCAAACGATCTCGGTCCCCGCACCCGCCCCGTCGAGTTGGCTCCGTTGCTGGACGACGTGGGCCGCCGATTCGATGCGTTGGCGCGAAGGCGCGGCTTGCGTCTGGTCGTGCGTCCCACCGATCTGAGTGCGCGCGGCGATGTGTCCATCCTCACGCGAGTGCTCAACAACCTCGTATCCAACGCGCTTCACAACACCCAGAATGGCGGCGTGCTGGTGGGCGTGCGGCGTGAAACCGGCGGCGTGCGCATCGACGTCTGCGACACGGGCGAGGGACTGGTTCGCGAACTTCAGTCACCGCAGGCCATGGCCGCATCCGTCACCGAGCGCCGACTCATCGACACCAAGCCAGCGGCCGAAGGCTGCGGGCTGGGCCTTGCGACCGTGCGGCATCTGGCCGAATTGCTGGGCGCGCGCATCGGACTGCGCTCGGGTCACGGGCGCGGAACGACGGTGTCGATACATCTGGCAGCCTGAACCGCCAGACGCATCGAAGATCACAGTGGCAAGGGATGTGGCGGCCAGTTGTCGGGGTCGGTTCTCCTGTTTTTTTGCAGCGCCTCGAGCAGCCGGGGTCCACTTGGAATGTGTCCCGATCTCGCGGGCCGTGCAGCACATAGTCATTTGGATGCTGGGCCTGCGTACAGCATTGCAGTGCCATGTCGTTCATCGCGTTGAGAACCGGCAAGTAGCCTCGGCGGGTTTTTTTATAGGGGCCACCCGGGATCGGATCCATCTTCCCGTCGGAAGGCGTGGCATAGCCTTTTTTTCGCATCTGCTGTTTGAAATGTGCCAGGTGCAAATGCGTATTGGTGGTGTATTTGCCATCCACGTTCAATTTCCCGATGCTCGACGGACCTTGAAATTTTTGCATCGGATAGATGTAGAAGATGATGTCCATGAGTGTTTGCGCAAGCAGGACGTCTTCCAGTTGGTTTGGCACCTTGGAGCCCATTCCCACGGCGCCCGTCAGGTCGTAGAAGTGGGCGGAACGTCCCGATGCAATGCTGTAGTAAATGACGGTGATGGCCATGGCCTTGCCTCCAGTTGCGTTTGGTGGGTCGCAGGGGTCAACGCACTTCCGTCGCGGCTATGTTCCAGCCGAATTTCACCTCGCCCTTGCCGGCACCCTTGTCGTCCTGCGGCTTGTAGGCCGTCTCGATGTCCTTGAAGCTGACGCTGACGGCCTCCAGCAGGTCACCGCCCTGAGAGCCGTTGATCTGCACGGTGGAGATGAAAACCTCCTTGAGGGAGACCTTCAGGAACTCCTGCTGACCGTCGCCGGACTTTCTGCAGGTCAGCACGAGATCCTTGAAATGCTTGCCGTCCGCGCATTTCTGGGCGAGTACGGGCGATGCCTTGTCGTATTTGTGCATGAAGGTCAGTTCCTGGGGCGTTGCCTTGCCCTTGCCCGAGCCACCTCCGGAACCCGAGCCCGACGCGTTTACCACGCCCCATGACCAGGACAGGATTTCGATCTCGTCCTTGTGATTCTTGTGGGTGGATTCACCGCTGACGCCATCAAGCTTGATATGAAAGTCGCTGGACATGTTGAACTCCTGGGTTGAGACCCGCGAACCAAACGCGGGGATGGATGAAGAGAAAAAAAGACAAAAGAAATCCCGTCAGCAAAAAAGACGCTGACAAACCGACCGAAAACGCGATGTTGTGAAGAGGCTAGGTAAAAAATGCGCTCATGCAGCGCCCTTTGCCGAAGGCAGCTTGGAGACCAGCCTGAGCGACACGGTCAATCCCTCGAGCTGGTAGTGCGGCCTGAGGAAGAACTTGCTGGTGTAGTAGCCGGGGTTGCCTTCCACTTCCTCGACCACCACCTCGGCGGCCGCGAGCGGTTTTTGTGCCTTGGTGATTTCCGAGGAATTGGCCGGATCGCCGTCCACGTAGTTCATGATCCATTTGTTGAGCCAGCGCTGCATCTCGTCGCGTTCCTTGAAGCTGCCGATCTTGTCGCGCACGATGCACTTGAGATAGTGAGCAAAGCGATTGCAGGCAAACAGATAGGGCAGGCGCGCCGCCAGATTGGCGTTGGCCGTGGCGTCCGGATCGTCGTACTCCGCAGGCCGGTGCAGCGACTGCGCGCCGATGAAGGCAGCGAAGTCCGAGTTCTTGCGATGGATGAGCGAGAGCAGTCCGGCCTTGGAAAGCTCGGCCTCGCGCCGGTCGCTGATGGCGATCTCGGTGGGGCATTTCTGGTCCACCCCGCCATCGTCGCTCGGGAAGCTGTGCAGCGGCAGGTTTTCAACCGCGCCACCCGATTCGATGCCGCGAATGCGTGATCCCCAACCATACAGTTTGTACGAACGGTTGATGTTGGTCGCCATGGCGTAGGCGGCGTTGGCCCATGCGTAGTTGGTGTGATGCGTGCCTTGCACATCCTCCTCGAAGTCGAAATCCTCCACCGGATTGGTCTTCGCTCCGTAGGGCGTGCGGGCAAGAAAGCGCGGCATGCACAGGCCCAGGTACTTGGAATCATCCGACTCGCGCAGACTGCGCCACGCGGCGTACTCGGGCGTCTGGAAGATCTTGGTCAGATCGCGTGGATTGGCAAGTTCCTGCCAGGTCTCCATTTGCATCAGGCTCGGGTCCGCGCCGGTAATGAATGGAGCATGGGCCGACGCGGCAATCTTGGACATTTCGCCAAGCAGTTCGACGTCCGGGGGCGTGTGGTCAAAGTGGTAGTCGCCCACGATGGCCCGAAGGGCTCGCCGCCGAACTGGCCGTATTCCTGTTCGTAGACCTTCTTGAAGATCGGACTCTGGTCCCAGGCCGCTCCCTTGAACTTCTTGAGATTCTTGGCCAGCTCCTGCTTGGACATGTCCATCACCTGGATCTTCAGGTGTTCGTCGGTTTCGGTGTTGCTCACCATGTAGTGCAGACCGCGCCAGGCGCTCTCGAGCTTCTGGAATTCAGGCTGGTGCAATACCTTGTTGATCTGCTCGGTGAGCTTGGCATCGATCGCGGCCACCATCGACTGGATCGACTGCGTGACGTCCTTGCCGATGAGTTGCGACTGACCGAGCGCCTGCTGAGCCAGCGTCTGCACGGCCTGTTCCACGGCGCTTCTGGCTTCATCGCTGCGAGGCTTGAATTCCTTTTGCAGCAGCGATGCAAAGTCGCTGCCTGCGTACTCGACGTCCTTGAGCGACGCGCCTTGCGGTGTCTGGCTGGTGTTGTCCATCATGCTTCTCCTTCGGCAGGTTTTGCGGCGTCCGTGCCCTGTGCCTTGGTGCTGGCCAGGGTCTGGAGCAGGGCCGGGTCTTCGAGCACTCTCGCGAGCAGTTCTTCGGCGCCGTTCTTGCCGTCCATGTAGGTGACCAGATTGGCGAGCTGGTTGCGCGCCTCCAGCAGCTTGCGAAGCGCATCCACCTTGCGGGCGACGGCGGCGGGAGAGAAATCCTCCATGCTCTCGAAGGTCAGGTCGACCTTGAGATTGCCCTCACCCGTGAGCGTGTTCTCCACTTCGAACGCGGCGCGTGGCCGCATGGCCTTCATGCGCGAGTCGAAGTTGTCGATGTCGAATTCCATGAACTTGCGATCCGCTACCGGCTCCAGCGGCTTCTCGGGTTTGCCGGACAGGTCGGACATCACGCCCATCACGAACGGGAGCTGGACCTTTTTTTCCGCACCGTACAACTCCACGTCGTACTCGATCTGTACACGCGGCGCGCGATTGCGGGCGATGAACTTCTGGCTACTCTTGGACATGAATGACTCCCGGAACAGGTTGTGGATGAGCGTTTGAGTGGGTCATGTGAGTGGGTTCGCCGATGGCGGTCCGGGTCATTGCGAAGACTCGGTGTCGACTCGCGCACCGGTGACGTTCGCGATGGTGGACATGGCATCGGGCGCGAGGTTGTTGATGATTTCGAGGAAGCTCACACCGATGAGCCGCTTGGCCCGGTCAATCAGCAGCGGTGCGGGGTTTCCGGGCTCGGTACGTTCGAGAAACTGGATCACCTGATCGAGCAGTTGCATCGCCTGCTGCCGCGTCTGGATCGGACCGCTGACCGTGGGCGCGTGACCCGCCGACGCGTTGGTGCTGGCTGCCAGCGCTGCGCCCGAGCCATCGATGGCGGAGGATGACGCGTCGCCCGGCTGGGCGGGCGCTTCAGCGGCGATGTCGCTCAGCAGCTTGCCAATGGTCTCGAGACGCGAGAAGTCGACGGCCTCGGCGCGCCCCGTGTGTTCGCCAATGCTTCGCCTGAGACGCGACAGCTCGCTTGAGGTGGCCCGCATCGCCTGCGCCGCATTGCCGTCGTCGGAAAGAATGCCCGCAGGGCGCCTTCCACCTGGGATGCGGAATAGGTCGCGTCGTTGGAGCTCAGCACATTGCGGGCAATCGCCACATCGCGCACACGGATCAGGCCCACGCCGCGTGCGTCGCCGAGAACCGCATGGTGCAGATCGCGCACGACCAGGGCATCGTCGCCGAGCGGGGCGAGTGCGTTCAGGCGCATCGTCGGTTCGTTGTCGTCATCGGCATCGAGCGCGGGGTGGATGCTGCTCCAGTACCGCTCCAGCAGACCCGTGAGCAGTTGCAGGCCCAGCACAAACCCGGCCACACCCTGCAACCGGGTGGACGCGCGCAGCAGCAGCACGCACGGCCTGAGGTCCTTGGTGCGCGAGAGCAGGGCGATGGCCTGCTCCTGCACCTGCGGCCATTCCGGCTCGACGGCGGGGATCAGGGTGTCGCCGAACTGCTGCTCCGGCTTACGCTTTGCGGCCGATTCCAAACTGATGAATGCCGCGTCATACTCCAGGTCGTCGCCGCAGGGAGATCCTTCGGAGACGGGAGTCAGCAGTGCATCGATGACGTCTTGAGTGAGCATGTGTTGGGTGCCTCGGTGCTGCAAATGTTCAAAGATCCACGGGATCCGGTCAATGCAACAAAGGAGATAGCTTGAACAATTTCGACACCCTCCATTCAACCTATGGCCGTCGTTTTTTCCTGGTCAGCGCCGGGGTTGGAGCGGCCGCCATGGCGGGTCTTGGCGGTTGCAGTTCGCCACCTAAACCACCGAAGCCGACCACGGTCGAAGTGCGCCTGAATGCGGATGCGGACGTGAATCCCGATGCGCGCGGCCGGGCGTCACCGCTGAGCGTCAGGGTCTATGCGCTCAAGACCTCCAGCCTGTTCGAGGCAGCGGATTTCTTCACGCTGTTCGAGAAGGATCAGGCCACCCTCGGCGCGGAGCTGCTGCGGCGCGAGGAAGTGCTGCTCAATCCGGGCCAAGGCCGCGTGCTCAATCTCACCCTGCCCGACGACGCGCGCGTGCTGGCATTCATGGCCGCCTACCGCGACCTGGACCGCTCGCGCTGGCGCGAGCTGAGCCAGATCACCGCAAATCAGGCCCAGGTGCTGCAGGTGCGCTGTGCGGCTCGGCAATTGAGCGTCAGCCGCGCGGGATGAGCCGTCGCCTTGGGCCGCGCTAGGGCGGGCCGCTCTATACCTTCGGTGCTAGGCCATCAGTGGTGCTGACAAACCTTGCCTGCACGCGCGAAGGGCGATAAGGTAAGCCCATCCGTTTCACCATAAAACAGTTGCCAGGAGCCAATGGCTCCCGCCGACCATGAAAATTCTCGTTGCAGACGATCACTGGCTCATTCTTGAAGCGGTCCAGACCAAGCTGGCCGAGTTGGAGGAGCGCGTGGAGTTTGTGATCGCCATGAATGCCGAAGAACTCGAGGAAGCGAGTCTCGATGGCGTGGATGTGGCGATGATCGATCTGAGCATTCCCGGCGCAAGCGACTATTCGCACATAGATGCGCTGCGCGAGCGCAGTCCGACGCTGCCCATCATCGTGTTTTCCGGCTCCGAAGACCCGGGAATCATGCGTTCCGTGCTGCAGCGCGGCGTGCTCGGTTTCATTCCCAAGGCCTACTCACCCAGCGTGATGCTCTCGGCCGTGCGACTGGTGCTTGCGGGCGGCGTGTATGTTCCGCCGATGATGCTGCCGGTGCTCGCGGCCGATGCTTCGGTGGACGTGCCGGCCGATCGCGAGCTGTTCCGCGTTGCCGCGCCCGGCCCGGATCGCAGTCAGCCGCCCACGATGGAGACCCTGAGGCAGGTGCTGACCGCGCGGCAGGTGGAGGTCTTGCAGCTTCTCTCGCAGGGCAAGCCCAACAAGCTGATTGGACGCAGCCTCGGCATCAGCGAAGGCACGGTCAAGATTCATCTGGCGGCGATTTTCCGCGCCCTCAATGTGCGCAACCGCACCGAGGCCGTGGTTGCGGCGCGCACGCTTACCGAAGCCTGAAATGGCGAACGGCAAGGACTTGCAGAGGGTCTTTGTGGTTGGCAGCTACGTGCAGGCCTGTTGCTGGTACGTGGCGCGCCTGCCGGAGGCGGGTGAGTCCATTCTCGCCACGGACTTTCGCGTCGATGCCGGAGGCAAGGGACTCAACGTCGCGGTCGGGCTCGCGCGTCTCGAGTGCGAGGTGTCGCTGCTGGTGGGCTGTGGCGACGACCCCGCAGGCGACGAGTTGCTCGCATTGCTGGAACGAGAGGGCATGGCGGCCACCGACGTGATTCGCCTGCCCGCGCATTCGGGCATTGGCAGCGGCCACGTCGGCCCGACCGGCGAGAACCAGATTGTGGTCTTCCCCGGCGCGAATGCGCTGGTCAATGCCGCGCATGTGCTGGCGGCAGCGCCACGCATGGATCGTGCGCACGTGGTGTACGCGCAGTTCGAGGCCGCGCCAGACGCGATACGCGAGGCGTTTCGCATCGCATCGCACGCGGGAGTGACCACCGTGCTCAACCCCTCGCCGTGGCGCGAGCCGGGCGCGGAGCTGCGCGCCACGACGCAGGTGCTGATCGTCAATGGTCTCGAGGCCGAGGCCCTGTTGTGTGATCTGCAGGAAGACCCGGGGGAACTGCTGGCGCAGCTTGGCAGCGACCGCTGGCCCTCGGTGCTCAAGCGGCTCACATCGCACTGGCCCGGTCTGCTGCAATTGCAGGTGACGCTGGGCGAGCGGGCGGGCTTGGGTTTTCGAGAGCGTCGATCCGTGACGACTGGACCGCGCTGGTCTGTGAGCAGTCGAGCTGCAAGGCGGTGGACTCGGTGGGCGCGGGAGACGCTTTTTCGGCAGCCTATGTGGCCGCCATCGCGCAAGGGCTGAGCGTCCCGCGCGCCATGCGGAACGCGCATCGCTGCGCGGCGCACATGGTCGGCGGCGCGGGCGTGCTGGCGCGTCTGGCCGACGGCCGTGCGCTCGCGGCGTGGGCGGCTGCAAACGACCTGCCTGCGGTGCGCGGCGTTCCGTCCGCGTGAGACGCAGTGTCAGGTGGTCAGCAGGGTCTTGTAGACATAGGCATCGCCCCGGAACGTGCCTTCGACATATTCCACGAGCATGGTCGGCGCGACGCCCGCGTAAGTCCAGCGCTTGAACAGCAGGCAGGGCTGGGGCGATTCGTAGCCAAAGGCGCGCATCTCGTCCGCAGAACTGAGAACGGCCTCCACGGTCTGCTCGGCGTGGCTCAGCGGCAGCCTGCAGTGTTCGGCCAGCCACGCATAGGCGGAGCCGCTTCCATCCCATTCGCTCAGTTGGGGCGCGGCGGTCAGGTCATACCATGCCTGTTCGCGCGTCATCGGCGTGCCGTCGCCCTTGCGGATACGCACCACATGCAGGAACGGCGCATTGACCGGGCGGGAAAAGATGCTGGCAACGCGTTCGCTGCGGGCGGTCTTGAACACCAGCAGTTCGGTGGACGCCTGCATGCCGAGTTCACGCATTTCCTCGGTGAAGCCCTTGAGCCTGCCAAGCGTGGGCTGAACACGCGGCGGCGCGGTGCTGGGCTGAACGACGCTGCCCGCGCGCCCACGGCCACCGACAGCGCCGTGACGTCTTAGCTCGTCATAGCAGCGCTTGACGGTCATGCGGCTCACGCCAAGCATCTGCGCCATGTCGCGCTCGGCCGGCAGACTCATTCCTTCGGACACCGCGCCACTTTTGAGCAACTCGCTGATCTGTTGAAAGAGTTGTCGCCACAGCAGCTCGCGATGTCCGGCGTCCAGTGCAATCTGATCGAACGGAGCAGGCAGGGACCGTTTGAGAGCCGGTGCAGGCGGTACGACGGATTTCGGGGACACGGACGCGGAGAGCAAGATGCAAGTGAATGTGGACGCAAGTATCGCCGAAGCCCGCGTATCGCGTCGGCACAGCATTTCAATCGACCGCATACGTTTCATGCATGATTGCAATCAATTGTGTGTAATCATCGTTCCAGCTAATGGATGAGCACGGATGCAAGCAATGAAGGATGCAGGGCGTCTTGAACCCTATCTGGCGTGGCTGACGTTTGCCGTGTTTCGCGGCGGCGAGGTGTTGATCGCGGGCATGTTCTGGGGAGCCTTGCCCAACTGGATGGTCATCACCTGGTGGGCGATCGTTGCCGTGAGCGGCTCCTGCGCCGATCTGCTGACCGACACGCTGTTTCCCAAGGGGCCGGGCGTCGCCGCGCCGGTCTGGCCATTCTGGTTCAATGCCGTCTGCTTCGGCACCGCAGCCTTCTTTCTCTATGTGCCCGGCAACCTCGGTTACCAGGGGGTGCTCAACGTCTCGCTGCTGTGCGTGGCGGCGTTGATGGCGCTGCAAAGCGTGGGCGGCGCGCCCCGACTCGTGGCGGCGGTGGTACTGGTGCCCACGAGCCTGCGCTATCTGGCCGAAGGTGATCGCATTCATATTCTGCTGGGGCTGGGCGGAATCATGATTTCCGCCGGACTGGCTGCCGTGGCGCATCAGGCCAAGCAGATGCTCGAAGAGCAGCGGCGCCTGCGCGAGCGCGCCGAGCGCGCGGTGGAGGCCGTGGCTTCGGTCAACCTGGCCAAGGCGCGTTTCTTTGCCGCGGCCAGCCACGATCTGCGTCAGCCGGTGCATGCCATTGGTCTGTATGCCGAGTTCCTGCGCGGGCTGCAAGTGCAGCAGCCGCAGCAACGGCAGGCGCTTGAAGGCATACGTCAGGCCTGGCATTCGCTGGACAAGCTGCTGGGCGAAGTGCTCGACCTCACCAAGCTCGATGCCAACGCCATGCAGCCGCAGTTCCAGAGCGTCGATGTGTCGGCGCTGCTGCGCGACGTCGCCCAGCAGCACGCCGCCGCTGCCCAGAACCGGCAGATCGCGCTCGTGGTGATCGGCGGGGATCGACTGCGCTACGTGCGGGCCGATCCGCTGATGCTGCAGCGCGCGGTGGCCAACGTGCTGACCAATGCCATCAAGTTCAGCCCCGAGGGCTCGCGCATCGCCATGCTGTCGCGGCGCTCGCGGCTCGACGGACGCGATGCCTGGCGAATCCAGATCCGCGACGCGGGACCGGGCATCGCGGAGTCCGAACAGGAGCGCATCTTCGACGAATTCATACAGACGCAGAACACCGCCCGCCAGAGCGCCCAGGGCTTCGGGCTCGGCCTTGCCATCGTCAAACGCTTTTGCGCCGTGATGGGCGGCGCGATTCAGGTGCATTCCCGCCCGGGCCGGGGCACCACGATGAACATCATTCTTGCAAGTGCGCCCGTGGGTGAGGTGGCGGTTCGCGATCCCGAAATGGTGGCACCCGCCGCGTCGCTGACGCGCATCGGGGCCGGCGACGATCAGATTCTGCTGGTCGAAGACGATCCTCACGTGGCCGGCGGCATGTCGCTGTTGATGAATGAGTGGGGTTTCAACGTCTGCCATGCCGAGTCGGCCGTGGAGGCGCTGCAACTGGAGCATCAGGCGACCCTGGCGCTTTGCGATGTGCGCATGCCGGGAGAGATGTCGGGCATCGACCTCGCCATCGAACTGCGCACACGCGGCATGCGCGTCATGCTGATGAGCGGCGAAACCGAATCCGCGCTGCGAGAGCAGGCCAGGGCCGAGTCGCTGACGCTGCTCGTCAAACCCGTGGCACCCGCTGCCCTGCACGATGCGCTGAAGACGCTCTGGATGCAGGACGGCCAAGGGTAGGGGATCGCGCGTTCATGAGGACTTTCCCCTAGCGCCGCGTCTGGTGGTTCCATCGTTTGCACGTCCATGGATACATGGCAAATGTGCGTGGTCGATATCTGTGATGCCGCGCGGGACTTGCGCGCCCAAAGCCTGAAGTGATCGTCAGAGCGCGCGCGTGGTGCGTTCGAGTTCGAGCAGAAAGTCACCGAACCCGCCGCGTGCTCGCGCGTCACGGCGTGCGCTGGTGGTGACCGCTGGTTCGATCAAGCGCGCAATCTGGAGACCGGCGGCCTCGCAGCGCCGGATCAGTTCCACGTCCTCGTGTGCCTGGGCGGGCTGAAAGCCGCCGCTCAGGCGATATGCGCGTGCCGAAAGGCCCAGATTGGCGCCGTGAATGTGCGGATGTCCATCGGTGGGAATCGTGGCGTGGAATGCGGCCACTACGGCGCTGTCGTAGTCTTCCCAGTTCTCGACCTTGACGATGCCGCAGAACACGTCGGCATCACACGCATGCTGCGCCCAGAGCCAGTCCTTGGGCACGACGCTGTCGGCATCGGTGCTGGCAATCCAGTCCACGCCGAGCGCGATCAGCCGGTCGGCCGCCATCTTGCGTGCAAGGCCGACATTGCCTACATCGGTTTGCAGCACCGTATCGGCCCACTGCCTGGCGATGGGGTCCGAATCGTCCGTGCATTGGTCGAGCGTGACCACCACGTGCACGTCGAGGCCCTTGCCGCGCGCGTGGGTTGCGCTCGCGCGCACGGACTTCAGGCACGCTTCGAGCGTGGCTTCTTCGTTGCGAGCGGGTATCAATACTCCGATCATGCGCTTCCTTGATGTCGCAGGGCCATCGCGGATGCAATCAACGCGCCTGTGCTGGCAGCGTAGCGCATTTCGCTGTGCGCGCATAACGCGCGCCGAGGCCGTATCGGCCCGGGAAAATGCATGCCGTCATTCGTGGCGCGGAGCTTTGCACCGCCGAGCTTCAGAGAGGCTCACGCACCTAAAGGTCATTTTCTGACAGGGGCAGTCTCGCCAGGGGTCGACCATAGACCTTTTGAAATCTTCAGCGAGATGGCACCCATGAAACGATCCTCCAAATCCAATCCTGATCAGACCACCGGACAGGGCGGCGAATTGCAGCAGCAGGCGGGAGCAGGCCATCCGCAGCTCACGACGCAGCAGGGCATCGTGATTCCGGACAATCAGAATTCGTTGCGGGCGGGCGCACGCGGGCCGTCGCTGCTCGAGGATTTCATCCTGCGCGAGAAGATCACGCATTTCGACCATGAGCGCATTCCAGAGCGCATCGTGCATGCACGCGGCTCCGGCGCCCATGGGCATTTCGTGCTCAGCAAATCGCTCAAGAAATACACCACGGCAAAGGTGCTCGGCGAGACCGGCGTGAAGGTTCCGGTGTTCGTGCGCTTTTCGACCGTGGCCGGCGGTGCCGGCTCAGTCGATACGCCGCGTGACGTGCGCGGCTTTGCCATCAAGTTCTATACCGAGGAAGGCAATTGGGACCTGGTGGGCAACAACATACCGGTGTTCTTCATTCAGGATGCGATGAAGTTCCCCGATCTGGTGCACGCCGTGAAGATGGAGCCTGACCGTGGGTTTCCGCAGGCCGCAAGCGCGCACGACACGTTCTGGGATTTCGTGTCGCTGATGCCCGAGACCATGCACATGGTGATGTGGGCGATGAGTGACCGCACCATTCCGCGCAGCCTGCGCATGATCGAGGGCTTCGGCGTGCACTCGTTCCGGCTGATCAACGACAAGGGCGAGAGCACCTTCGTGAAGTTCCACTGGCGGCCGCAACTCGGCATCCAGTCCAATGTCTGGGACGAGGCCGCAAAGCTGCAATCCGCTGACAACGACTACCACCGCCGCGACTTGTTCGAGGCCGTGGAGGCTGGAAACTTTCCCGCATGGGATCTGTTCGTGCAGCTCTTCACGCAGGAGCAGGCGGATCAACTGCCCTACGACCACCTGGACGCCACCAAGCTGATCCCGAAGAGGTGATTCCGCTGCAGAAAATCGGCTCGTTCGTGCTGGATCGCTGGCCCGACAATTTCTTTGCCGAGACCGAGCAGGTGGCATTCTGCCCGGCCAACGTGCCGCCGGGCATCGACTTCAGCAACGACCCGCTGTTGCAGGGACGGTTGTTTTCCTATCTCGATACGCAGCTCTCGCGCCTCGGCGGGCCGAACTTTGCGCAGATTCCGGTCAACGCACCGAAATGCCCGTTCGCCAATTTCCAGCGTGACGGACACATGCAGATGCAGGTGCCCAAGGGGCGCGTGGGCTACGAGCCGTCCAGCCTCGACCCCAAGACGCCGCGCGCCGACGCAGCCACGGGATTTCGCAGCTACGCCGAGCGCTTCAGCGACGACACCAAGAGCCGCGTGCGGCCCGAGAGCTTTGCCGATCACTACAGCCAGCCGCGCATGTTCTATCGCAGCCAGAGCAAGGTGGAGCAGGCGCACATGGCCTCTGCGTTGGTGTTTGAACTCTCGAAGGTGCAAACCGAACATGTGCGCACCGCCATGGTCAGCCATCTGCTCGTGATCGACACCGATCTTGGCAAGCGCGTTGCCAAGGGATTGGGCATGGCGGAACTGCCCGAGCCAGCGCGTAATGCCCAGCCGGTGCGCGACCTCGCGCCTAGCCCTGCGCTGCGCCTGATCGACCGCATGCGCGCCACGCTGGAGGGGCGCTGCGTCGCCATTCTTCTGGACGATGACTCCAACGCGCAGAGCGTGAACGCACTGCGCAAGGCCATCGAGGCGCAGAAGGCGAGCGTCAAGATCATCGCGCCCAAAATTGGCGGAGCGCGCCTGAGCGATGGTTCGCACTGCAAGGCCGACGCGCAACTGGCCGGTGCGCCATCGGCGCAGTTCGACGCCGTGGCCTCGGTGCTCACCATGGAGGCCGGTGCGCGCCTGAGCAAGGATGGCGCGGCGCAGGACTGGTTCCGCGATGCCTTCGGCCATTTGAAGGCGATTGCGGCCTGCAAGGCCACGCACCAGATTCTTGCCGCCGCCGGTATCAAGCCCGACGATGGCGTGTTCGATCCCAAGGACACGAAGCAGTTTGTCGAAGCGGCCCAGGGCCGTTTCTGGAAACGCGAGCCCGAGGTGCGCACCCTGGCGTGAGTGAGCGCGGCAGCAACGCCTGGAGGGCGACATGGACATGCAATGGCTTGATCTGCTGCAGTGGCCGGCGTTTGCCGCGTCGCTGTGGGCCGCATGGCTGGTGGCTGCAAAGCGCGAACACGCAAGGAATATCGGCTTCTGGATTTTTCTTGCGAGCAATGTGCTCTGGATTGCGTGGGGCGTGCACACGCGCGCCTACGCGCTGGTGGCCCTGCAGGTCGGGCTCGCCATATTGAATGTGCGTGGACTCAAAAATACCGAAGAACAACAGCAAGGCTGAAAACATCATGCATGCGCCATCCATCGACGGCGATTCCGCGCTCGCGGCAACCGACGTGGCGGCGAGACGCAAATCGCAGTCACTTTTCTGCGGCGCCATCGCGCAGACGCCACGACTGCCCGATCCGGGGCGGGGTCGCACGCTGGATCGCTGGCGCGCACTTGCGCAGCTCGGCGCGGTTGATCTCGGTGCCGCCAAGCTCGCGGAGGCGCATTGGGACGCGCAAAGCGTTCTGAGTGAACTCGACTACGTTCCCGGGCACGCAGAGGGCGCTTGGGCAGTCTGGGCCGCCGATCACCCGGTCGCACCGTTGACGCTCAGCACCAAAACCCAAGCGTCGGCACGCCTGAACGGCGACAAGCACTGGTGCTCCGGTGCCGACGTGGTGCGCCATGCGCTCGTCACCTGTCGCGGGGCGCAGCAAGAGGTCTGGCTCGCGCATGTCGACATGCGCTCGGTGGGGCTGTCGCAGGATGCGAGCACCTGGAGGGGCCTTGGCATGCGCTCGGTCGCCACGCCGCGCCTGAGCTTCGACGATGTGCCGGTGGTCGCGCTGCTCGGCGGCGCGGGGCCTATCTCGAGCGGCCCGGTTTCTGGCATGGCGGCGCGGGCATTGCGGCCTGCTGGTGGGGTGGGGCGTGCGCCGTCGCAGAGCGATTGCGAACGGTGCTCAACCCCGACAATCCCCATGCCTGCGCGCATCTGGGCGCCATCGATGCCGGTTTGCGTTCGATTCGCGCGATGCTGGAGTCGCTCGCACGGAGCATCGACGCGAGTCCGCACGATCCGCATCTGGTCGAAGTCATGGCGCTGCGCAGCGGCACGCGGCGCGTGGCCAGCGACGTGATCGAGCGTCTGGCGCGTGCGCTCGGCCCCGGTCCGCTGTGTACCGATGCCGTGCATGCGCAGCGCTGCGCGGACCTGTCGGTCTGGATCACGCAGCAGCATGCGGAGCGCGACGACGCGGCGCTCGGCGCCCTGGTCGCCAAGGAAGGCCCGCCATGGATGCTGTGATGTCTCTCGAGTCCCTGCGGGACTGGCTGCATCCCGAGCAGTTCGACCGCATGGTGGTGCTTGCCCCGCACCCGGACGACGAAATTTTCGGTTGCTCGGGTCTGCTGCTGATGGCGCACGAAGCGGGTCTTCCGACCGAGATCGTGATCGCGTCGAATGGCGAGGCCTGCTATCCGCAATTGCCCGATGCCACGCGCGCGCAACTGGCGCAACTGCGTCCGGCGGAGTCCGTTGTCGCGGGGTTTGCGCTTGGCATACAGGCGCGGCACGTGTTTCTCGGCTTGCCCGACGGTGGGCTCCCGGCATGCAGGGGCGTGCTCGCGCAGGAGCTTGGCTCGCGTGTCACTGGCCGCAGCCTGCTCGTCTCGTGCGATCCGCGCGACGACCATCCCGATCACGAGGCCGCAGGTCGCGCCGCCAAGGTGGTTCCTGGCAAGCACGGTTGCAAGCTGATGTTCTACCGCGTGTGGGCACGCGTTCATCGGCGCGCGACACTTTCCCGCGAGCAGCCTGTATCGCTCGCGCTCGATGCGGTTACCGTGGCGCGCAAACAGGCCGCCGCACGTTGTTTCGTCACGCAGATTTTTCCGTTCGAGGGCGCGCCGCCGGTGATCAGCGAGCGCGTGTTCGAGACACTGGTCGGCAGCGCAGAGGAGTACCTCGCGTGAGCACGGGCATGCGTGTGACAGCGCGCCCCGACTTCGACGTGCCGCACCGCGATGCCGATCCCTGGGGCTACGAGCGCAGCTGGTACGAGGAACGCCGCCGCATGTTGACGCTCGCGAGCCTGGTGAAGCCGCGTTTCTCGCATGTGCTGGAACTTGGCTGCTCCACGGGCCGTATGACCGCTCATCTCGCGGCGCGCGCAGAGCGCGTGACCGCCGTCGACATATCCCCGGTCGCGATTGACAAGGCCAGAGCCCGCCTGCCCGATGTGCCCCACATCGACTGGCAATGCGCCGATCTCACGCAGCACTGGCCCGAGGGCCGATTCGATGCCGTGCTGCTGTGCGACATTGGCTACTACTGGAGCGAAGCCGAACTGCGCGGGATCGTGGGACACGTTGCCGCATCGGCGGCCGATGACGCCATGCTTCTGGCCGCGCACTGGCGGCACCCCTTCGAGCAGGCAACGATCTCCACGCAAACGGTGCACGCGTGCATCGCCGGGACGCTGCCATGGCAGCGCTATTCGCGCAGTGAAGACCCCGATCTGCTGATCGAGGTCTGGCGCTCCTCGCCGCTCAGCATTGCGCGCGAGGAAGGCTTGGTGTAGCGCGGCGTTTCACAACTCGGGCAGGTGGGGCAGGAGCTTGTCCACGGTGATGGGAAAGTCGCGAACGCGGATGCCGGTCGCGTTGTAGACCGCGTTGGCCACGGCTGCGGCCACGCCGCAGATGCCCAGCTCCGCGATGCCTTTGGCCTTCATCGGCGAGGACAGGGGGTCCGGATCGTCGAGAAAGATCACCTCCTGATCGGGAATGTCCGCATGCACCGGCACTTCGTAGCCCGCCAGATCGTGGTTGACGAAATATCCGCGCGCAGCATCCACGCTCAGCGCCTCGGTGAGCGCCGAGCCCACGCCCATGGTCATCGCGCCAATCACCTGGCTGCGCGCCGACATCGGATTGAGTATGCGGCCCGATGCACAGATGGCGAGCATGCGGCGAACGCGGGGCTCGCCGGTGACTACGTTGACAGCCACTTCCACAAAGTGCGCGCCAAAGGTGGATTGCTGAAACTTCTTGCCGAGCGCACCGAACTCGATGAGGTCTTCGGCAACCAGTGGTTTGTCTGCTGCCGCGCTCTCGAGGGGGAACTGCTCGTCGCGGACGTGCACCATGCCGTCCGAAAAGCGCGCGTCGACGTTCAGAGAAATACCCAGCTTCTCGAGCACCATGTCCCGTAGCTTCATGCAGGCCGCATACACACCGGCGGTCGCCGAGTTGCCGCCCACTGGCCGCCCGAGCCCGCCGAGACCGGAAAGTCCGAATCGCCGAGCCGCACGGCCACCCGATCCAGCGCCACACCCATCACCTCGGCGGCGGTCTGCGCGATGATGGTGTACGAGCCCGTGCCAATGTCGGTCATGTCGGTCTCGACGATGATCGTGCCGGTGTCGTCGAGCGTCACTCGGGCGGCGGAATTCATCGTCAGGTTGTTGCGAAACGCTGCAGCCACGCCCATGCCGATGAGCCACTCGCCTTCGCGTTTTTGCGCGGGCGTGGCGCTGCGCCGATTCCAGCCGAACTGCTCGGCACCCCGGCGCAGGCAATCGATGAGTTGCCGCTGCGAGAACGCCTTGTCGGGTTCCTCGGGGTGCGTCCAGGTATCGTTTCTGACGCGCAATTCGATGGGATCGATCCCGAGCTTTTCGGCCATCTCGTCCATCGCACTTTCGAGCGCCATCATGCCGCTGGCCTCGCCGGGCGCGCGCATGGCGTTGCCTTCGGGAAGATCGAGCCGAACCAGTCGCGTCGATGTCAGCCGATTCGCACCGGCATACAGCAGACGCGTCTGATCGACCGAGGTTTCGACTTCGCCACCGGGAAGATTGCCGCAGGTCGCCTCGTGCGCAATGGCGGAGATCCGGCCTTCGGCATCGGTGCCCAACCGGATGCGCTGGATCGTCGCGGGGCGGTGCACGGTGTTGTTGGCGATCAGCGGCCGGTGCAGCGCAACCTTCACGGCGCGGCCCGTGGCGCGCGCGCCCAGAGCCGCGAGCAGCGCGTCGGCCCGCAACCAGAGCTTGCCGCCGAAGCCGCCGCCCACGAAGTGGGAAATCATGCGCACATGATCCTTGGGCATGCCGAGCGTGGTGGCGATGTCGGTGCGGCCCAGTCGATCATCTGGTTCGAGGTCCAGAGCGTCAGGCGATCACCATCCCAGCGCGCGAGCGTGGCATGCGGCTCGATCATCATGTGCGACTGATCGGGCGTGGTGTAGGTCGCGTCGAGTTGAACCTGCGCCTGCCTGAACGCGCCTTCGAAGTCGCCGAATCGATGGGTGTGCGGGTCATCGCCGTCCTTGGGGCTTGGCGGGTTCTGCTCCGAATCGGTCTGCCGCTCCTGCGCGAGATCGTATTTTCCGTCTGCGGTGCTGTACCGGATGTCCAGCAACTCGGCGGCGGCGCGCGCCTGTTCCAGCGTTTCTGCGACCACCAAGGCCACGGCCTGGTGATAGTGCTCAATCTCCGGTCCGCCAGCAGGTGGGCGGTGTTGCGCCTGGCCTTTTTCAGCGGGCCGGCGTTTTTTGCGGTCACGATGGTCAGCACGCCGGGGCGGCGGTTGCGGCATCCAGCTCAATGGACTCGATGCGGCCCTTGGCGATGGTTGCGCCGACCACCCAGCCGTATGCGGGATCGGGCACTTCGTCGCGATGCTCGTAGGCGAAACGCGCCTGGCCCGTGACTTTGTGCGGGCCGTCGATGCGTGGGGTAGGGTGGCCGACAACTTTGAGTTGATCGACGGGATTGATTTCCGCGGGCGTGTCGAACTTCATGAGCCGCTCCTTTGCGTGCGCAGCGTCGCGGTCACAAGGCGCTCGGCCAGGTCCAATTTGAATGCGTTATCGGGTGCCGTGCGCGCATTGGCGAGCAGGCGCTGGCTCACGGCCTGCGGCCCTCGGCGGTCAGCGCCTCGGCGGCTTCCACGCGCCACGGCTTCGGCGCGACACCGCCAAGTGCCAGTCGTGCGGATGAACCGTCGGCCGGAACAATGGCCGCGAGCGAAACCAGTGCGAAGGCGTACGACGCGCGATCACGCACCTTGCGATACACATGCTCGCCCGCGACGGGTGGTGGCAGGGTGACTGCGGTGATCAGCTCGCCCGATTCGAGCGCGGTTTCCTGGTGCGGCGTGTCGCCGGGCGTTTCGTGAAATTCGGCAATTGGAATCACGCGCCGGCTTCCGTCCGCACGCACGGTCTCGATCCTCGCATCGAGCACGCGCATCGCGACCGCCATGTCGCTTGGGTGCGTGGCAATGCAGGCGTCGCTGGTGCCAAACACCGCGAGATTTCGCGCCACACCGTCGATAGCGCTGCAGCCGCTTCCGGGGCGGCGTTTGTTGCAAGCCTGCGCAGTGTCGTAGAAGTAGGGGCAGCGCGTGCGCTGAAGCAGATTGCCCGCCGTGGTGGCGCGGTTGCGCAACTGACCGGACGCGCCCGCAAGCAGCGCGCGCGACAGCACGGCGTAGTCACGCCGGACACGTTCGTCGGTGGCGAGATCCGCGTTCCGAACCATGGCCCCGATGCGCAGGCCTCCTTCGTCGGTGGCTTCGATGCGTGCAAGCGGCAGCGTGTTGACGTCGACCAGATGCGTTGGCGTCTCGATCTGCAACTTCATCAGGTCGAGCAGGTTCGTGCCGCCCGCGATGAAGCGCGCTCCAGGCTTGCTGCGCGCCGCCTCGATGGCATGCTCGATGCTGGTGGCGCGCTCGTAGGTGAACGGTTTCATGTGCGCGCCTCCGCAACTTCCAGGATGGCCGCGATGATGTTGGGATACGCGGCGCAGCGGCAGATGTTGCCGCTCATGCGTTCGCGCAGTTCCTCGGGCGAGAGCAGTGGCTGGCTGCGCAGATCGGCGCTGACGTGGCTTGGCACGCCGCGCCGCAGTTCATCAAGCGCTCCAACGGCGGAGCAGATCTGCCCGGTGTGCAGTAGCCGCACTGATACGCATCGTGCTGGACGAACGCCGATTGCAGCGCGTGCATCTGCTGCGGCGTGCCCAGACCCTCGACGGTGGTGATCTCGTCGCCCTCGTGCATGACGGCCAGCGTCAGACAGGCATTGGCGCGCCGACCATTGACAAGCACGGTGCAGGCACCGCACTGTCCATGATCGCATCCCTTCTTGGTGCCGGTGAAATGCAGATGCTCGCGCAACGCATCCAGCAAGGTGGTGCGGGTATCGAGTGTGAGCTGTTGTTGCTGCCCGTTGACCGTGAGACGAACCGGCAGTCGATGATCGCGTTCGCTGTCCGTTGACGCTTCTGGCATGTGATTCCTTCGCTTGATCTTGTCTTCAAGCCTAAGTGGAATCACAGACGCTGCGGGTAGTCACTGCGCGAAGTCGCCGGTAGGAGATTCCGCGCAGTAACAGGAAGGAGGAAGGTAAAGGAAGGTAAGAGCGAGGCAGCAGCGAGTGCTCAGTTCGCGGGGTCTTCCTCTATGGATAGCTCGATTTTCCCGTAGTTGGTCAACTCATGAACGACGGCCTCGGTGCCCGATGCCGACTCGTTGATGTCCGCGATGACCATTCCTGCGGCGCGCAGCACGCGCAGTTTGTCGATGTCATGAGGATCCCTGACGGTGATCGGCAACGCAATGGGCCGAAGCTGTTTCAGAAACTCTAATGGCACGATTCTTTTCTCCAGATGAATTGCGACATTTTGAATCAACCCCTGCAAAGTTTTCCAGCGATTCCCGTTGAATTTTTCAACTTTCCAGAAGGCGTTAGGCGTTTTCCCTGAATGCGAAAACACCGACCGTTGAGGGCGTGCGCCTACAGTGCAACGACATCATCGCGATTAGAGTGGTTTCGTTATTCACGGGACAAGCCATAAAACAAGGAGATCATCATGAAACCCCTGGTCGTCGATTCCAGTCTGCGAGCCCTGATCGGTGGAGCATTTTATCCATCGGGCCACACCATGGTGATGTACGCCAACGAAGCGCAGGCCCGAGACAGCGCCGACAAGCTGCTCGCCGATGGTTTCACGGGTGACGACATCTATTTTGCGCCGCCAGCCGACATCATCTCGCAGATCGCCCCGACGGTTGAAAACGGAGACGAGCCGTTGCCCTCGGCCGGTACCGATGGCGTCACCGCACGCGAGTTCGTCAAACTGGCGCGTGAAGGGCAATATGGCCTGCTGATCGTCACCAAGGACGACGAGGCCGCCGAGCGCATCAAGCGCGTCATCGCGGCCTCGGGCTACACGATTGCACGGCGTTATCACGCGCTGGTGATCGAGGACTTCTGATCTGAAGTACGCCGCCATCATGTCGGATCGCAAGGGCCTCGCGCCCACCTCCACGCGCACCATGTGGAAGGGTGCCATCAGCTTTGGACTGGTGCATGTTCCCGTCGGCCTTTATTCGGCCACGCTGGACAGCGGCATCGACTTTGACTGGCTCGACAAGCGCTCGATGGAGCCGGTCGGTTACCGCCGCATCAACAAGGCCACGGGCAAGGAGATCGCATCCTCGGACATCGTGAAAGGTGTGGAATACGAGGATGGCCGGTATGTGATTCTCACGCCCGACGAGATCGCGTCGGCGTTCCCCAAGATCACGCAGACGATTGAGCTGGAAGCCTTTGTGAATGCCGACGAAATCCCGATGATCTATCTGGAGCGGCCTTACTACACGGCACCGCTCAAGCGCGGCGAGAAGGTCTACGCATTGCTGCGCGAGGCATTGCACAAGACCGGCAAGGTCGGCATCGCCAAAGTGGTGATCCAGACCAAGCAGCATCTGGCGGTGCTCATGCCCTGTGGTCGCGCGCTGGTGCTCAATTTGCTGCGCTGGGGCGGTGAGATACGCTCGTTCGAGCAACTCGATCTGCCGCCGCTGGGAGCCAAGGCGGCCGGAATCTCCGCGAGCGAACTCTCTATGGCGGAAAAGCTCATCGAGGAACAGACGCAGAAGTGGGACGCGGACGATTTTCGCAATTCGTTCTCGGAAGAAATCCACAAGCTCATCGATACCAAGGTGAAGTCCGGACAGGTGCAGGAAGTCGTCAAGCCTGCCGCCGAACCCGCGCGAGCCACGGCCGACATCGTCGATCTCACCGCGTTGCTCAAGCGCAGCCTCGAAGGGCGCTCCAAAGCGGGCGCTGCTTCCGCGCCAGCCGAATCCAAACCCGCGAAGGCAGCATCCGTCACCGCATTGCCCAAGCCTGCTGCCAAGTCGGCGGCCAAGAAGGCTGCGGCGCAGAAAAAACCGGCGGCGCGCAAGTCGGCATCACCATCGGCGTCCACGCCTGCAAGCATCAGGAAGCGCCGCTCGGCCTGAGCGCGATCCCGGATAACGAGGTCGCGTATGCCAGGATCGCTGTCCACTTACCAGGGCAAACGCGATTTCACGAAAACGCCGGAGCCCTCGGAAGGTGGACTTACGCATGCGACCAGGCTGCAATACGTGATCCAGAAACACTGGGCAAGCCGACTGCACTACGACCTTCGGCTGGAACTCGACGGCGTGATGAAAAGCTGGGCCGTGCCCAAGGGCCCGAGTCTCGACCCGCACACCAAGCGCATGGCCGTACAGGTGGAAGATCATCCCATTGCCTACAACCAGTTCGAGGGACAGATTCCCGCCGGGCAGTACGGCGCGGGCAAGGTCATCATCTGGGATAGCGGCTTCTGGGTGCCGCTCTCCGATCCTGAAACGGCTTATCACGCGGGCAAGCTGCATTTTGAATTGCACGGGCACAAGCTCAAGGGCCGCTGGACGCTGGTGCGCATGCACGGGCGGGAAAAGGAGCGTCAACCGCCGTGGCTGTTGATCAAGGAGGCGGACGGCACGGAGCGCGCCACCGCCGATTTCGACGTCGTCGAGGCCATGCCCGACAGCGTTGCGAGCGAGCCGGCACAACGCAGGCCATCGCGACCCGCAGCAAAGCGCGCTACCTCTTCACGGTCCGATAAGTCATCGCCCCACTGCCGACAATGCTCTCGCCGCAACTCGCGGTGCTGGCGGAGTCCGCACCAAGTGAACCGGAGCAGTGGGCCTGGGAACTCAAATTCGATGGTTACCGCATGCTCGCGCGCAAGCAGGGTGAGAAGGTGAATCTGTTCACGCGCAATGGCAAGAACTGGACCGACCGCATGCCCGCGATTGCCGCAGCCTTGCAGACCCTGCCGGTGCAGGAATGCTGGCTCGACGGCGAAGTGGTGGCGCTGGATGACAACGGCGCGCCCGATTTCCAGCGGCTTCAGAATGCGTTCGATGGTTCGGCGGAAGCGGAGCTGGTCTATTTCGCCTTTGACTTGCCGTTCGGTGACGGCGAGGATCTGCGCGACGACGAATGGAGCGTTCGCCGCGCTCGGCTCGCAGCGCTCATGGACGACGTGCACGCGCAGGCGCTGCGCCTGAGCGAGACCTTCGACGCGGCGCCTGCCGATCTGCTCGCGTCGGCATGCTCCCTCGGCTTCGAAGGCATCATCGGCAAGCGCCGCAGCGCTTCCTATGCGTCACGTCGCAGCGCCGACTGGATCAAGCTCAAATGCCAGCAACGGCAGGAATTCGTGATCGGCGGCTACACCGACCCCAAGGGCTCGCGCAAGGGCATTGGCTCGTTGCTGCTCGGCGTGCACGGGCCAGAGGGCACGCTGGACTATGTCGGCAATGTGGGCAGCGGATTCAGCGAGGCAACGCTTGCGCGGCTGCATGCCCTGCTTGTCAGGCAGCATGCGAAAGGCGCACCGTTTCACGATGCAGCAGGCAGCATTCCTTACCGTGGTGTGCATTGGGTGAAGCCAACGCTGGTTGCCGAGGTTTCCTTCATGGCGTGGACGAAGGATGGTCATCTGCGTCACCCCGTCTTTCACGGCCTGCGCGATGACAAGCCCGCGAGCGAAATCCGAAGGGAGTTGCCGATGTCAGCGAAGTCTTCGTCATCATCATCATCCATGGTGGGCCAGGTGCAGGTCTCGCATCCCGAACGGGTGATGGACCCTGAAAGCGGCGTCACCAAGCTCGATATCGTGCGCTACTACGCCACTGTCGGACCGCTCATGATGGAACATCTGGCCGCGCGCCCCGTGGCACTGATGCGCGCGCCGGAGGGCGTGGACGGCGAACGGTTCTTTCAAAAGCACCTCGCCACGCTGGACATGCCGGGCATGCGCCAGCTCGATCCCGCGCTCGATCCGGGACATGCGCCGCTGGTCGAGGTCGCCGAGCCGCAAGGGCTGGTCGAGGCCGCGCAGATGAACGTCGTGGAGTTTCATACCTGGAACGCCAAAAAGGACCGCATCGAGCGGCCTGATCGCATGACCCTCGACCTCGATCCCGGCGAAGGCGTTGCATGGCAAAACGTGCAGGAGGGCGCGCTGCTCGTGAAGACAATGCTCGAAGAACTGGGGCTCGTGCCGTTTCTAAAAACCAGCGGCGGCAAGGGCCTGCACGTTGTCGTGCCGATTCAACGACGCCATGACTGGGGCGCCGTCAAGGGCTTTTCCAAACACATCGTGCAGCACCTCGCAGACACCATTCCCGAACGCTTCGTCGCCAAGAGCGGCCCCCAGAATCGCAAGGGGAAAATCTTCGTCGACTACCTGCGTAACGGACGCGGCGCCACCACCGTAAGCGCCTGGTCGGCCCGCGCCCGCGCCGGTGTGGGCGTGTCCGTTCCGCTGGCGTGGAAGGAGCTTGACCGTGTCACCAGCGGATCGCACTGGAGCGTGCGCAACATCGACGAACGCCTGCGCGTGGGCAATTCGGTGTGGGATGCATATGCCCGGTCCGCACTGTCTTTGTCGGGTGCGATGAAGCTGCTGGGGTATGCGACAAAGCAGGAGTGATTGGGTGAGTTCAAGGAGCTTCGCTCTGCCACTGCTGTGTGGACCATTTAAGCGCCGAACTCGTTGACCCGCTTGTACTGGAAAGAGTGGTGCCCAAAGGGTCGATGGCAAAAATGTCAATGTCGTGCTGGTTGTGGACTGTCCCGCCGTATCGCTGCACAGTCGCTTCGCAGGGGCTGATATATCCGGTGCATAGGCGCCGTACAAAAGCTTTCAAAAGTGTCCGAGGGAGGGCGGAAAGCGGGAGGGGACGGTAGTGCAAGTTGGCTACATCGGCGTCGTTGGATAGCCGGTCGACACTAGGAATTCGGCGTCCTTGGCGCGTAGCAGTTTCCATATCGCCGAAAGGTCGTTCGCTCGCGGCCGGCCCAACCCCTTCCGTCGGTCGCTCACGACTGCGGGGGGGGGCACGTTAAGAGTTGCCGAAGGCGGAGTACGGATCGGTATATGAGGTGCTTTCATTAAGTTGGGACTTTTTTAAACACGCATGAAAAAGTGTATCCTGTGCTCATGATTCCCAGTTTCTTAACTTGCAGTTGTCAGAGGCACTATGGCGCGTACCCACTGCCGTCACCATGGTCGGATTCCTTGCTCGAGTGTTCGGGCGCTTCTAAAGCATCTGCCGCTGGAGTGTGAATGTATGACTACCATCTTCTTCTCGTACAGTCACAAAGACGAGGTCCTACGCAACGAACTCGAAGCTCATCTTGCTTTGCTCAAGCACGAGGGCTAGTCGAAGCTTGGCACGACCGCCGAATCGTCGCGGGCGACGAAGTTGACGACACCATATTCAGCCAGCTTGAGGCAGCGGACATCATATTGCTACTGGTGAGTTCGGACTTCATCAACTCGGCGTATTGCTATTCGCGGGAGATGGTACGGGCTATGGAGCGCCACGGTGCTGGTGAGGCTCGGGTCATGCCAATAATCTTACGCCACTGTGACTGGACTAGGGCACCCTTCGGCAAGCTCCTGGCGGCACCTCGTGATGGGAAGCCCGTCGCCTCCTGGCCCGACCGCGACGAAGCGCTTGCCGACGTTGCAAGGCAGGTTCGACAAGCCGTCGAGGCGATCAGCGCCGCTGCGGCGAAGTCGGCGAAGGCTAGCTCTGTTTCGGCGGGGCTGATAGCTATCGCCTCGAATCAACCTCGCTCAAGCAATCTGCGCCTTAAGCAGGAATTCACAGACAAAGATGCTGACGAATTTGTGCGCTCGAGCTTCGACTTCATCTGCAGATTTTTCGATGGCTCGGTTCAAGCCATAGGCGAGCGTAACCCCGAAATCACTGGCACCTTTGATCGCATCGACTCTCGCCGCATGGCGGCGATCCTCTATCGCAGCGGTAAGACGATTGCGGAGTGCTCGGTACGCCTCGATTCGCTTGGACGCAGCAACGCAATCATGTTCTCGTACGACTCATCGGCCTCGCCGGGATCGTACAACGAGATGCTAAACCCAGAGGCCGGCGACCAATCCATGCACTTCAAGTCCATGGGTATGTATTTGGGTAGTGGTCACGACAAGCACTTATCCCAGGAGGGGCCGCCGAGTTTTTATGGGAGTTGTTTGTCGGGCAAGCGCGTTAGTGAGCGTGCCGTATCTGGATACTCCAAACGGTGTGCGTTAGGCAGATCGTTCCGGACGCAATCTCTAGTCCACTGCGCCACGCACCATCATGATCCTGCAGCCCAGATTGTCGGAGGCCCGAGCACAACTACCGCGTCAAGACCAAGAAATCTATAGGAGGCGCACCGCGTCAAGCAAACGAACACTTTGATGCTGGGTGGTGGCGTCGGGGATCGACCCAACGCCAACATATAGGAGACCTGAAGGAATTGGAAAATGAATCGAACGGAAGCTCTTTTGTCGAATGGGTACTTTCCATCGCAATTGCCCCTGCATTTACAACACAACAATTTGCGTCAAATCTGGCTGTGCTTCAGTTGCAATGGGATGTGAACAGAAAAGGCAATAAAGCACCCGCTTGCAAACCTGAGTTCTTCAGTGTAGCTCGCGTAGGGCACCAGCGGCGCATGACAAGCATCGTTAACCCAGTGCCGCAGCTGTTCTTGGTGACCTTCGTTGCAAGGCACTGGGCTGATTTTCTGCAGCACTTTCGGAAGTCCCGTCTTAGTGCGAGTCACCCACGCTTTCTTCGGGCAGGTGGTCGCGCAGCCTGTATCCCATCGATGCAACGTCTCCATGAGCGCATGGTGCTAGATTCGGCCGGTTTCAGATACATGCTTCGTACAGACGTTTCTCGGTTCTTTCCAACGGTTTACACACACTCAGTTCCTTGGGCACTGCACTCTAAGTTGGTTGCCAAGGCAAAACGGTGGGATTCTACGGGGAGGTACTTCGGCAATCTTATTGACCAGGCACTGCGGCAAGGACAGGACGAGCAAACAATGGGTTTGCCGATTGGTCCGGACACATCGCACGTCGTCGCAGAGACCATCTCGACGTCCGTGGACCTTTTGCTGCGGGATTCGCTGAAGTCTTGGCCAGCGGGGTTTCGCTATGTGGATGACTACTACTTGTTTTTCCCGTCCCTGGCCGAAGCAGAATCGGCACTTGCCGCACTGTCTAGGGCACTGAAGGAGTTTGAACTTCAGATCAATTTCGAGAAGACATACATTTGTCCGGTCTCTGAGATCGTTGATGACTACTGGACGCGGCAGCTTCGTAACTTTGAAATCGCCAAGCATGTCAGAAAACAAAGATCTGACATTCATCATTTCTTCGAATTTGCTAAAAACATTGCGGCGAAAAATGCCGATGAGAACGTCATGACGTACGCGCTGAAGCGAGCGTCCTCGGTGCTCATCAAGCCAGAGAACTGGGAATCGTTTGAGGCGCATATCTGCCACATCGCCCTGTCTCACCCGAACACCTTGCAGACTATTTCTCAGATTCTCGCAACATACAAGGTCTACGCCTACAAGCTCAACGGCCGACGAATTCAGCGCACCCTGAATACGCTGATTGTTGAGCATGCAGCTTTAGGCCACCACAGCGAAGTGGCTTGGTGTCTCTGGATGTGCAAGGAACTGGACATTCAGCTAGAACAAGCTGGCGTAGACTTGGTCGCTTCCATGCAAAGCTCCGTGTGCGCCCTACTTCTGATGGATCTTTCCGAATCTGGCAAGTTGGAAAGTGCTCCAAAAGATACCTTCTGGCGATCAATTGATGGAGAAGATTCATTGCGCGAAGAACTCTGGCTGATGTGCTACGAGGCGGGAATCCGAGGGTGGGGTGGGTTCAATAGCGCGCGCATATTGGCCGATGACTATTTTAAGAAACTTCATGCTTTTGGTATCCGTTTCTACGATCAAACGGCATCATCAAAACTACTGTTTAACCTGAAGCCCGGCACGCTGGAGAAGTTCAAGCTGAATGACCTCGATGACTTCTTTGAGCGCGACGACGCCGACGACTATCTTGAGTACGAAGCAGGTGACGGTGGATACGAGGGTGTCGTCTTCGATGAAGACGAGTCCTCGGATGAGGACGAAACGGGCAGTGAGGTGAACGACGATAACGACACCAAAGAATTCTACTTCTGAGCAAAGCTGCTCAAGCTGACTACGGTCTTCGTGCGAGGGCGCACTCCAATTACCTAGCCAGTCACTTAGCTCTGCGTGATGTCACCGTGTCAGTCGACACGAGGATCGCTAATTGGTGCCCAGTCTGGCTAGCTTGAGGTCCGCAAAGGGTCGGCAACGCCAGTCGTGAGCCGCAATAGCCGACCTCCAGCAGTCTCACGGGCTGCATTGATGGTCACTGGCGGCTGCTCGCCTGGAACCTGTCGTTGGGCAGCCGACAGTCTTGAACCTTGGATGATAGCTATTTAGTTGTGACCGATAGGTCACGATGCAGCCATGAGCGACAGCAACCGCTGCACAGCGGTCGTTCGCAGTGAAACTTTGAACTTTGATTGACCGCTGCGGATGACGGCCACTACGCACAGCCGTCGTTGGCATCTCATTGCGAAAAATGAAATCCCTCTAATCAAATTTTAAAGCTCCTACGCGACCAATCATTCGTATATGAAAACTGCGGCACACGTCCAAAACCCCCGCAGTCCCTCCACTCGCACCGCGCATCCCTCAATCCGCATACTCCCCCGCCGCCTTGATCACAGCCCCCACTTGCCGATTTCCGAGGAGACGAATTTTTTATGTTCAGCCGGTTCGATGCGTTTGTCGGCGGTGATGACCGCGCCGAGCGCTTCCTCGCGCTTGATGAATTCGGGGTCTTTTAGTGCCACCTTGAGGGCGTCGTTGATGGTCTTGACGACGGCAGCGGGTGTGCCCTTGGGGCATAGAGGCCGTGCCAGATGGTGACTTCAAAATTGCCGAGGCCCGATTCCTTGAGGGTTGGCAGGTCCTTGAGGCTCGGTGTCGTGAGGCGCTTGGGCGTGGTGACGGCGTAGGCCTTGACCTTTTTGGATTCGATCTGGCCGGTGGTGTTGGTGGTCTGGTCGCACAGCAGATCGACCTGGTTGCCCATCAGGTCGGCAATCGCGGGCGCTGCGCCCTTGTAGGGGACGGGTGTCATGTCGGTCTTGAGTTCGGACTGGAACATCAGGCCGCACAGATGCGAGGCGGAGCCGACACCGGCGTTCGCGAGATTGATCTTGCCCTTGTTGGCCGCGATCCATGCAACCAGTTCCTTGTAGTTGTTGGCGGGCAGCGTGGGCTTGCCGACCAGCGTCATCGGCACATCGTTGATGATGCCAAGGTATTCGAAATCGTTCTCGACGTTGAACGGCAGCTTGCGGTAGAGGCTGGGAATCGTGGCCATGCCGATGTGGTTGAGCAGCAGCGTGTAGCCGTCGGGATTGGCGCGCGCCACCTTGGCCGCGCCGATGGAGCTGCCCGCGCCTGCGGTGTTGTCCACCACGATGGTCGCACCGCCCAGCGGCTTGCGCAGGGCTTCGGCGAGATCACGCGCGACGCGGTCGGTGGGGCCGCCCGCCGTGAAGGGCACGACGATGGTGATGGTCTTGCCGTTTGCGGGATAGGTCTGTGCCTGGGCGCCAAGTGCGGTGAGAGCGGCCAGGGTGATCGCGGAGAGTGGAATGAGGGCGTTCATGGTGCAAAGTCCTGAAAGAAAAAGCGAGTAGGCATTTGTCGTGGGCATGGAGCGAAAACCTGTAGGTTTCAGCCGCTCATTGCGGGCGCTGGCGGGCGGGCACGCGGGTTTCGAGCGCGGGCGAGGTGTAGTCCGCGTTGAAGACGCAGCCTGTGCCGAACTGCGCCTCGAAGCCGGGGCAGGCCTTGGCGATGTCGGCGGGCGTGGGCTTGACGCCCGCATCCACCCAGCGCAGCAATGCGGTCATCAGCGTGGGATAGGTGGGATCGCTGATGAAGCTGTGGGTGCCCTTGGTGGTGAAAGTCTGCACCAGGCGGTCACTGCTGCCGCCCTGGCGCATCACGTCGCGAAAACGCGAGTCGAGTTCGACAAAAGCCGTGGGGTCGCTGATCCATTTGGTCGAGAGCACGGGCACGGGAATCTTGCCAACGGGGTCGGAGTCGGTCGCGAACTTCTGGTACGCGGAGGTGTCGGCCTTGTAGCGCAACACCCCGGCATTGAGCGCCACGTCGTCGCCGGAGCCGCTGTAGACCGCGCCTTCGTTGCCGAACGGGCTCGCGCCGCCGGTGCGCTTGGCGGAGATGTCCTGAAAGTGCATCGTGCTCCAGTTCATGTGCGACTGGATCGCGCTTTCGGGAATCTTGATCACATCGACAATCGTCTTGATCTTCGCGCTCTGCGCGGCAGTGCGCTCGGCGGCGGGCTTGTTCAGCGCAAGGCATTCATTGACGCGCAGGGCGACGTCGGCCTGTTTCATGGTGACGTCGGCGGGCAGGCCGAGATTCAGTGCATATTGCGGCTCGGTCGGGCGTGGGTGGTTGCCGCAGAGATACTGGTAGACCACGCGCAGGTCGAGCCGGAAATCATACGAGCGTGTACCGCCACCGAGCACGCCGCTCGTGAGCAGCACGCCATCGTAGGGGCGCTCGCCGACGGTGTCTTCGGTGAACATCTCCGCACCCTTGGCGGCAACGCCCGCGCCCCAGGACTGTCCATGCAGAATCGTCCGCGTGGGTTTGGCGACGTGTTTGCGGAAGATGCCGCGCAGGCGTTCGGTGTCTTCGGCGGCCGCGCGTACTTCCACGCCGCCCTGGCGATACGACGAGCCCGCCCACGCATAACCGGCCTTCACCATGATCGACCAGCGGGTCAGGTCTTCTTGCGAACGCGCGAGATCGGGCGCCTGCAGATCCGGCCCGCCATGGGCATGCATCACGAGCGTGCCGCTCCATTTCGCGGGCATGGCGATCATGTAGAACGCACCCTTGGAGTCGCGGCCCGAGAGGCATTTGGCGTCGGTGGGAACCTCGGCAGGGCAGGCGGCTGGCTGTGGCGCTGCCTCATCGGAGGTCGATGGGCCTTGCAGCACCACCGAGCCCCCACCGCAGCCGGTGAGCGCCAACAGAACGAGCAGAGAAAGGCCGGAGGGGCGAAGATTCAAACGCATGGAACATGTCTCCTGGAGTTTTTGGAACTGAAAGCGGCCCGTGCCGAACGGTGGTAGAAAGGCTTTGGCACCGTGTGAACCGGATTCTGGAGTCACTTTTAAAATATTTCAAAGATTTCTAAAATATCAATTGCATACTTTTTAGATATATGGAACTGAGGCATCTGCGCTACTTTCTGGCCGTCGCCGAGAGCGGGCACATCACGCGTGCGGCCGAACGCCTTGGCATTCAGCAGCCGCCGCTGTCACTGCAGATCCGCGCGCTGGAGACCGAACTGGGCACGACGCTGTTTCACCGCCACGCCAAGGGCGTCGATCTAACGGATGCGGGGCGCGAGTTGCGCGGCGAGGCCGAGCGGCTGCTGGCCGATTTCAACGCCGTGACCGCGCGCATGCAGGCGTTCGCACGCGGCGAGCGCGGGCATCTGCAAGTGGGCTTCACGAGCTCCGCCGCAGCGCACGCCTTCACGCCCGAGGTGCTTCGTACCTGCCGCAAGCAGCGTCCGGACATTCTCCTGAGCGTGAGCGAGAACAACGCTGCCGAGATCACCGAAGCCGTAGCCGCGCAGCGCCTGCACTGCGGATTTCTGCGCGTGCCGGTAGCGCAGCCCGAGGGCCTAGCGTTCGAGGCACTGTTGCAGGAGGAGTCGCTGCTCGCCATTCCGGTGGACCATCGACTGGCCGAGGAACGGCACCGGCCCGTGCTGCTCGACGAATTGCACGGTGAACGTCTGGTGCTGGTGCGACGCCCCGGCGCACCCGGCCTCTATGCCAATCTGCTCGCGCTGTGTGCGCGCCGGAACGTGCAGGTGGAGATCGCCGCCGAGGTCGAACGCATGATGACCAATGTGAATCTGGTCGCGGCGGGCGTGGGCCTGTCCATCGTGCCCGCGTCGATCAAGGGCTCGCACCACGACGCCGTGGTGTATCGCGCGTTCGACCCGTCGGTCAATCTGAGCGCGCCGCTCACGCTGGTCTATCGCGCAAATGACTGCGAAGGACCACTGGGCTCGTTCATCGCGCTCGCCAAGAAGCTGGCCAGGCGCCACATGGCCAAGAGCCGCTGACAGAACCATGCCCGGGCAACGCGAACCTTCCGCCGATCCTCAAGCCCGGGCTTGCACACGGCGAACGCTGCTTGCGCGGGCGGGGCGGGGGTCTCGCTGGCGGCCATGCATTCGTGGACGAGCGCATCGCAGCGCTGGCCGGCGGACGGCGTGCGCATCGTGGTCGCCTATCCGACGGGCGGAGTAAGCGATCTGGTGGCGCGTTCGCTTGCGCGGCAGTGGTCCGAACAATTGAAGGTCCCGGTGCTGGTGGAAAACCGTCCCGGCGCGGGTGGAACGCTGGCGCTCGATCTGCTCGCGCGCAGCCCGCCCACCGGGCGCACGCTGGTCTTCACGGCATCCGCCGCGTTGGCCGCGATGCGTGATGCGGAGTTGCGCCGATCCGTCGGCAAGAGCGTGACGCCGCTGCCCGTGGTTCCGGTTGCGGGTGTGATGCGCACGCCGCTGCTGCTGGTCGGCACGCCTGCATTGGAAGGAACGACGCTGGCGGACATGGTGGACTATGCGCGTAGCCATCCCGGCCAATTGCGCTGGGCAACGACGGGCGAGGGCACGACCGGACACGCAGTACTGGAGCGCATCAGTCGGCAGGCCAACGTGCACATCATCCACGTGCCGTACAAGGGAGGAGGGCAGCAGTTGACCGATGCCCTTGGCGGGCATTTCGAGGTGCTGTCCACCAACGTGGCGTCCCAGCAGTTGAATGCACTGCGCGAAGGCCGCTTCAAGGCGCTGGCGGTGGGAGCGCCGCAGCGCCTTCCGCTGCTTGCCGATGTGCCAACGCTCGCGGAACTGGGTTACGCGCAGGCCAATCTCGATTCGCTGTTCGGCCTGTTCGCGGCCAAGGGAACGCCTGTCGATCTGGTGGAGCAGATCAACCAGTCGGTCGAGCAGGCGTTGCGGTCATCGACGATTCGCGACCGACTGCTGGAGGCGAACAACCAGCCATTCATGGGCACCGCGCAGGATTTTGCCGAGCAGGTGGAGCGCGAAGCCAACCGCTGAATCGGGCGTTTTGCGGATCGCAAGAGTGTCTTTTTGCATATGCAAAAGATATGCAAATCCCATGTTGAAGATATTTTACTTTCGCATATGCCGCGCATAGGATCACGCGACAGCCGTGCTCCGGCCCGAACGAAATCCAACAAAACAAAAGAGACAAACAACCATGCGAGCAATCTTCACTCGGCGAGCGCTTCTCTGCCTGTCCCTGGTCGTGACCGTATGCCAAAGCGCTCCCGCAGTTGCGGCGGCGTTCACTCCGGGCAATGTGGTGGTACTGCGCGTGGGAAATGGCGCGGGGGCGCTGGTGACCACGGGCAATCCGGCATTTCTGGATGAGTTCCAGCCCAACGGAAACCTGGTGCAATCGATTGCCATGCCCACCTCGGCCAATGGAGCGCAGCAGCCGTTTGCCAGCAGTGGCACGGCGCTGACCGATGGCTGGATGACCCGCTCCCAGGACAAGCGCTGCCTGGTCGTGCCCGGTTACGGTCGCGATCCGGCGGTGACCAACAGCGGCAATCTGGTGAGCGCAGCCGGCGTTCCTCGCGTGGTGGCATTGTTTCGCGAGACGGCGCGGTGGACACCACGACCGCACTGACGGGTCACACCTCCGGTGCCAACAACTTTCGCGGGGCCGCAAGCTCCGACTGCACGAACCTGTGGATCAGCAGCGGTGTGGATGGCACGCGCGCCGCGTCCGTCGGTGGTACCACCGCGACGATCGTGGCGGCAACCCCGGCCAACGTACGCGCACTGATGGTGGTGGACGGGCAGCTCTACAACAGCTCGAACACAGGCACCGAATCGTTCAAGGGCGTGAATCGCGTCGGCTCGGGCACGCCGACGTCTTCAACCACCGCCACGCGATTGCCGGGACTGAGCGATGCGGAGACTCCCAATTCCTACGCTTTCGCGCTGCTGGATCTTGATGGCGCGCCCGGTGTGGACACGCTCTATGTGGCAGATGAGAACATGGGCATAGCCAAGTATTCCCTTGCGGCGGGAAGCTGGGTGGCACGAGGCACGGTGGGCGGTTCAGCGGATGCGTATCGAGGATTGACGGCGACCGTTTCCGCTGGCGCGGTGACGGTGTTCGCAATCCGTGGCGGCAATACGCTGGTCTCGATGGTTGACGCCAGCGGCTTTGGTGGAACATTCTCCGGCACGCCCACAATCCTCAGCACGGCGGGCGCGTTGCAGAATTTTCGCGGTGTGGCGCTCGCCCCTGAAGTGAGCGTGACGGCGACTGCCGCCGCTGGTGCCAACGGTAGCATCGATCCTCCACTCAGAACGGTATTTCACGGCCAGACGGCGAGCTTCAATGTCACGCCGAATCCCTGCTTTACGGCGGTTGCTGCAGGCACTTGCGGCGGCAGCCTGAATGCAGGCGTCTACACCACGCAGGCGCTCACGGCAGACTGCACGGTGAATGTCAGCTTTACACAGCAGCCGACGTATACCGTGACTCCTTCTGCCACGCCGGGCGGAAGCATACAGCCGGCCTTGCCGACGACGGTGATCGCCGGTCAAAGCACGACCTTCACGGTCAGTCCGCAGGCGGGCTACAGCGCGAACGTCGGCGGCACCTGCGGCGGCACGCTGAGCGGCACCACGTACACCACCTCGGCGATTGGCGGGAATTGCAGCGTCGATGTCACGTTTTCGCTGCAAAGCTTCAACGTCACGCCGAGCGCCGGAGCGCATGGAGCCATCAGTCCGAGCGCGGTGCAGGCCACGCCCTACGGTAGCACTGCAGCGTTCACAGTCACGCCCGCGCCGGGCTACTCGGCATCGGTCGGCGGCACCTGCGGCGGGTCGCTTTCCGGGTCGGTCTACACCACCGGTCCGATTGCGGCGGACTGCACGGTTAACGCGTCTTTTGTCGCGCTGCCGGTATTCAGCGTCACTCCCATCAGCAGGGGTCACGGCAGCGTGTCGGGCAACGCGCCGCAAAGCGTGCCGCAGGGCAGTTCGGCAAGTTTCACCGTGATTCCCGACGAGGGCTATGCGGTGGCGGTGCGTGGCACTTGCGGGGGCCAGTTGCAAGGCACGACCTATACGACACAACCCGTGAACGCGCCGTGCACCGTCGATGTGACCTTCGCCAAAAAGGTGATCCTGTTTCTCGGCAACAGCTATACCTTTGGCCGGATCGACCCGGTCATGAGCTACAACACCGCGAACGTCACCGATCTCACCATGGCGATGTGGCAGCGCGATCCCACCGGCTCCAACGCCGATGAGCCGCATCCCTGGGGCGGCATTCCCGGCGTGTTCAAGAAGCTCAGTGAGCAGGTGGGACTGGACTACGATGTGTCCATTTCCGCACGCAATGCCGCGTCGCTGCGCGGGCATTTCCTGAACTCCAACCCGGCAGGCTGGGATCTGCGCAGCAACGCCGCATCGCAAAAATGGACCACCGTCGTGCTGCAGGACCTGAGCGACGAACCACTGCCTGCGGGCCGCAGCCACAATGCGAATTTGCCGTATTTCAACGCCTATGCCGACAAGTTCGAGCAGTGGATTCACGATGGCGCAGGCGGCACGTTCACCGAAACGCAGCTGTTCGGCGCGAACTGTTCCAGCATCACGGGAGCATCGCAGTCCACCTGTGACGCGGTGCGCACCGTGCCTGGCTCCAATCTCAATGCCAACGCCAACGCGGACATTTATCTCTACCAGACCTGGGCGCGCCCGGATCTGATCGCGCCGAATGGCTCGAACGTAAACGGCACGACCTACACGGCCGCCGAGGGGCTGGAAGCCATGACGGCGGATTTCCACGCAGGCTACTTCGGCCGCGCGGCCGCGAATCCGCGCTTCAAAGGCGTGTCGCCGGTCGGCGACGCGTTCCTGCGCGCGGTGAGTTCGGGCGTGGCGATGCGCGACCCCTACGTGCCCGAGGCGGGCAAGATCAATCTCTGGCATACCGACTACTTTCATCCGAGCAAATACGGCTCGTACCTGAGCGCACTCGTGCACCTGGGCCGCATCTCGGGCATGGACCCGACGACGCTCGGCGCAGGTGAACTGGCTGCCGTCGATCTGGGTATCTCGCCTGCGGATGCCGTGGCGCTGCAACAGGTAGCCAAGGCTGCCCTCGTGCCCAAGCCACCAGTCATTGCAGGCGTCATTGCAGGAGAAGGGCGGGTGCAGGTGAGCTTCACCGCAGCCGCGGAGACGCTGGGAAATCCGCCCCTGATCGACTTCATCGCGACCTGTGGCGCGCAAAGTGCCAGCGCTACCGTTTCTCCGATCACGGTCTCGGGTCTTGCGAGCGGCATGCCCGTCACATGCACCGTCGCGGCGCGCAACAGTATCGGTGTCGGCGAGGCTTCGGTAGCATCAGCACCGGTCACGCCACTCGGCACGTCCACAGCGCTGTGCGGCAGCGCGGGCGGTGTGGCAAGCGTGATTGCGCCGCGTGCCAACCTCTGCGCCGTGGGCAACGCATCGGCGATCAGGTCGGCCAATGGCGCGTACCAATGGAGTTGCGAGGCCGCCAACGCGCAGATCGCCACCTGCTCGGCCCTTGGGCGCAGACGCCGACCTCGTCGGGAGCCGCCTCGGCGGATGTGGCTGGCGGTTCGGGCTGGAGGTTCCGCTCTGCCGCATTCATCGCCGCCTCGACCATTGGCTCTGCCCCGGCCAATGTGTCGTTTCCGCATGGCCTGTTCGATTTCGTGCTCGAAGGCGGCACACCCGGCAGCGCAGCCGAGGTGCATGTGACCTATCCCGCGACTTTGCCATCCGGCGCGGTCTACTGGAAATACGGTCCCACACCCTCGGGCCTTGGATGCAGCAGTGCATCGGAATGCGCTGCGCCGCATTGGTATGCATTTCCCGGTGCCAACATCGTCGGCAACACCGTGCGACTCACCATCGTCGATGGCGGCCCGGGCGATGATGATCTCAGCGCCAACGGCGTCATCATCGATGCGGGTGGACCAGGCGTCGTCGGCACGGTTGACGCACCCGGCGCGGTCGCGGTTCCCACATTGTCTCAGTGGGCGCTGTTCATCATGATGCTGGCCCTGGCGTTCAGCGCTGTCAGAGTGCTGCGGGGACGCCGCTCGACGGAACGTTCTTAAGCCAACGCGAAGGGCGGCCCTGGCTTGCCCGGCAGCTACGTGGAAAGGGCTCTTCAGTCCTCGTCGCCAATTTGACTTGTGCGGCTGATAAGGTGAGCCAGAACGTCGCAATGACGTTCGCTAATGGCGTTCCTTCTCGATATCGGTAGCGAAGCAATTCTGCGGTACCAACGACACCGCGCATGAAGTTGCACAGCCGCTCGCAAATCGTCAAGTGCAGTCGCGCCATCGCATGTGTTCGCGCAATTTGTCGCGCGAAATTCGACCCCATCCGGGGAATCTGCGAATTCATGCATGTATGTGCGTGGCCTTTCCTTTTCAAAAAGTTTACCTTTTCAACTGTTGAATTTTTCAACTACTTGAGAAGGAAACGGTGACGCACGCGTCCTGGCGCTGAGGTGCTCGATGACCTGCGCAGACGTGTGGCATTTCCGGGCCTTCGAAATTAACTAAAGGAACGGAAAATGAGTACATCACTCGATTCTGCAAACCAGCCGTACAAAGGCAACGATAGGGTGCTGTTCGGCATCATCTTGGGCGTGATCGCCTTCTGGCTGTTCGCACAGACGACGCTCAACGTCGCCCGGACATGCAGGCCGATCTGGGCATCGAGCCGAATCTGATGAACATCGCAGTGGCCATCACGGCACTGTTCTCCGGCATGTTCATTGTGGTGATGGGCGGGCTCGCCGATCGCGTGGGGCGTGTGCGCATCATGATGCTGGGCTTCGTGCTGAGCATCGTCGGCGCGCTGCTGATCGCGCTGGCACCGAAGGGCGATCTGGCGATACCGTTCCTGATGGTCGGACGCGCCATCCAGGGCATTTCCGCCGCGTGCATCATGCCGGCCAGTCTCGCTTTGGTGAAAACCTACTGGCAGGGCGCGGAACGCCAGCGCGCCGTGAGCATGTGGTCCATCGGCTCTTGGGGAGGCTCGGGCCTGTGTGCCATGTTTGGCGGACTGGTCTCGCAAAATTTCGGCTGGCGCTGGATCTTCTTTGCATGCGCAGCGGTTTCGCTGGTCGGCATGCTGATGGTGCGCGGCACGCCCGAAAGCAAGGTACGCAGCACCGGCAGCCACAAGCTGGATATTCCGGGCATTCTGAGCTTCATGGTCGCGATGGTGGCGCTGCAGATCGTCGTCACACAAGGCAACAAGTTCGGCTGGACCAGCCCTCTGGTATTGCTGATGGTGGCGGTCACCTTCGTTGCGGGTGGGCTGTTCTTCTGGTTCGAGGCGAGGGCGGAAAACAGTTTCGTCGATTTCAAACTGTTCAATAACCCGATTTTCACCGGCGCGACCATCTCCAACTTCATGCTCAATGGTGTGGCCGGGATGCTGATCGTTTCGCTGCAACTGCTGCAGTTGGGCGGTGGACTCTCGGCCCAGCAGGCGGGCATGCTGACGCTGGGCTATGCGATTGCCATCATCGCGTTCATCCGCGTGGGCGAAAAGCTTTTGCAGCGCTTCGGTTCGCGCAAGCCCATGATCTGGGGCTGCCTGATCACCGGAGTTTCCATCATCCTGCTCATGCCGGCCAACCTGATGCTGGACGACTACAAGATCATGTCCATCATTGCGTACACGCTGTTCGGTATTGGACTGGCGTTCTACGCGACACCGTCGACCGACGCGGCCCTGTCCAACCTGCCCGCTGACCAGGCAGGCTCCGGCGCCGGTATCTACAAGATGGCTTCTTCGCTGGGCGGTGCCTTTGGCGTTGCGATCTCCGCTGCCATCTTCACCGCGCTGCGCATGGACAACTCCAGCGTGCAATGGATGGAGGGCCTGATCAATTTCGCGGGACGCCAGGACAACGTCGCTACCCGCGAGGCGGCCATCATCGCGCTGCTTTTCAATCTGGTGATGGTCGTGTTCGCGGTCATTTCCATCATGTTCACCATCCCGAAAGGCAAGAAGAACGCGTGACGCGTCTGCCGCGTGAGGCTCACGCATTCATCCACATCCCATAGGAGTTATTTCATGAACGCACTTTTGAATCAGTTGAAGTCCGAACAGGGCGCGTTGGAAAAGCATTTCCACTATCTGCATCGCCACCCCGAACTCGCATTTGAAGAGTCCGGTTCCGCAGCCTATATCGCCGAGCAATTGCGCGGCTGGGGCTACGAAGTCACGGAAGGTATCGCCAAGACCGGCGTCGTGGCCCGTTTGAAGGTGGGTGATGGTAAGGCCTCCATCGGTCTGCGGGCCGACACCGATGCCTTGCCGGTGCGCGAGGATTCGGATCTTCCCTACAAGAGCGAAGTGCCCGGCAAGTCGCACATGTGCGGACACGATGCGCATTCCTCGATGCTGCTGGGCGCGGCAGAGTATCTCGCCAGGCACCGCAATTTCGACGGAACGCTGAACCTGATTTTCCAGCCCGCTGAGGAAATCATGGGCGGCGCACCGGCGATGATCAAGGAGGGGCTGTTTGAACGCTTTCCCATGGACCGGATTTTCGGCCTGCACAACATGCCGGGGCTCGACGTAGGCAAGCTGTATTTCACCGAAGGCCCGATCATGGCGGCGGTGGACAACTGGGAAATCGAATTGACCGGCAAGGGCAGCCACGGCTCCATGCCGGAGAAGAGCATCGATCCGCTGGTCGCTGGCGCCGCGCTGGTGATGTCGCTACAGACCATTGTTTCGCGCAATGTAGGTGCCAAGGATTCGGCCGTGGTGAGCGTGGGAGCGTTCCAGTCGGGCGATGCGGGCAACGTGATTCCGCAGTCCGCATTGCTTCGCTTGAGCACCCGCACTTGTACCGCTGCAACGCGCACGTTGGTGCTCGAGCGCATACGCGCCATATCCAGCGCCATCGCCCAGGCCTACAACGTCCAGCACGTCATCCGCGAAGGCCAGCCCGGCGCGGTGCTTTTCAACGATGGAGATGAAACTCAAAGCTGCGTGCGCATCGCGCGCGATCTGCTTGGGGAAGACAACGTGGTCGTACCCGGCCCCACGTTCATGGGCAGCGAGGATTTTGCGTTCTACGCGCAGCAAAAGCCCGGCGTCTATGCATTCATCGGCAACGGCGACACGCCCATGGTGCACCATCCAAAGTATGTATTCGACCCGTCGAACCTCGCCGTTGGAGCGGCCTACTGGGTAGCCATCGCGCAAAGTTATCTGCGTTGAGCGCCGCACGTCGAAGCGGCCCCTTGCCATGGTGTCTGTCTGCTACGTCCTGCCCGATGCTCTGAGTTGCCTCAGTGGATTCAGCTTGACGGCTTGTTTCCACTCGGACGACCTTTGACAATCGGGGAGGAAATATCCTCAGGCCACCGACGACACCAAGGTACACCATGGCATATCTCACCTACCAGTTGGAGCTACTCAAGACTGCGGCCATCAAAGCGGCCAACCCGCACTACCTGAAGGCCGTGAACCTGCGAGTGCGGGAGTTGCGTGTGCTGCGATTGCTACTGGAGAGCCCCGGCGTAACCGCCACGGAGCTGCGTCGCAAGCTGGTGTTGGACAAAACGCTGATGTCCAAGAACATTTCCTATCTGGAAAAGCGCGGGCTCGTCCAACGCATGCCGAACCCGAATGACAGCCGACTGCAATTGCTCTCTCTCACCAAGGAGGGCGAACGCGTCTGCAAGAAAAGCAACAAGATCGGCGAGTCGCTGGAAGGGCAGATGTTCGCCCAGTTGACGCCCAACGAATGGGTGCAACTCAGACAACTGCTGGACCGCGCCTATGACTCGTTCCTGGCGTGGGAACGGGAAGTGGGTACTGCGGCGTAGTCACGCGGTGGGGATGAAGCTCTGGCGAGCCAGAGCCAGAGTACGACCGTCGGCCTCACGTGCTTTGCACATTTTTAGCCGCGACGAATACGTCAAAAAAGGAAAAAGGCCTTGAAAATCAAGGCCTTTTGCTATTCTGGCGGAGAGGGCGGGATTCGAACCCGCGGTGGGGATTAGCCCACACACGCTTTCCAGGCGTGCGACTTAAACCGCTCATCCACCTCTCCGGAAGCCCTCAATTATAGATTAGAAAATGCGGCAGGCCGCGAAGTTTGTGTTTTTCGTCCAAAAACTTTTGCGAAGCATCATCGCTCAACCGCTGCGTTGGCCTGTCTGGATCATCTTCATGGCCGAGGTGACGAGGGCGGAGACTTCCGTCATGTTGCTGGGAACGACGAGTGTCGTGGTGGCGTCGGCGGCGACCTTGCTGTAGGCGTCTACGGCTTTTTCGGCGACCTTGAGTTGGACGGCCTGCTCGCCGCCGGGCTGGCGGATGGCGGTGGCGATTCGTTCGATGGCCTGGGCGGTGGCGTCGGCGACGGCGGTGATGGCGGCGGCTTCGCCCTGGGCCTGGTTGATGGCGGCCTGCTTTTCGCCCTCGGAGCGGGCGATGAAGGCCTCGCGTTCGCCGGTGGCGATGTTGATCTGTTCCTGGCGACGGCCTTCGGAGGCGGCAATCAGGGCGCGCTTTTCACGTTCGGCGGTGATCTGGGCCTGCATGGAGCGCAGGATTTCTGCGGGCGGTGTCAGATCCTTGATTTCGTAGCGCAGCACCTTCACGCCCCAGTTGAGCGCGGCCTCGTCGATGGCGGAGACGACCTGTGCGTTGATCATGTCGCGTTCCTCGAAGGTCTTGTCGAGTTCGAGCTTGCCGATCACGCTGCGCAGCGACGTCTGTGCGAGTTGTGTGACGGCGGTGATGTAGTTGCTTGAGCCGTAGCTCGCGCGCATCGGGTCGGTCACCTGAAAGTAGAGGATGCCATCGACCTGCAACTGCGTATTGTCGCGCGTGATGCAGACCTGGCTTGGCACATCGAGCGGGATTTCCTTGAGGCTGTGCTTGTAGGCAATCTTGTCGATGAAGGGGATGATGAATTTGAGGCCCGGGGCGAGCGTGCCCGCGTATTTGCCGAGGCGCTCTTTCACCCACGCATGCTGCTGAGGAACGATCTTGACGGAGCGCGCAATGAAGATGGCGGCGATGACTGCGAGAACTATGGCGAATTCCATGGTCTGCTTCCTTCAGTGAATGGAGGGGTACGGCGCATGATAACGACGGGCGTGCAAGCCCTTGTTGCTCAGACGGGATCGACGAGCAGGCGGTTGCCGACGAGTTCGGACACCCGGTGCGTGCCGGTGGCAGGGGTGATGCCGGGGCGGTGAATGGCGGTCCAGTTGGCGCCGCGGTATTTCACCTGTGCCGTGCCGTCGCTGGCCCAAGCGTCGATGATCACGGTCTCGCCGATATCGAGATTCACGCTGCGGTCTGCGCGTGGCGACGGGTCGCCGGGGCGTGCACGCCGCACGAAATAGCAGGCAAGCACCGCGAGCGCGCCGACGAGCGCGGCGATCAGCACCTGTCCGGTGAAGCCGAGTCCCATGTAGGCGGCCAGACCGCCGGCGGCCAGGCCGAGCGCGATCATGAGAAGGTAGAACGATCCGATCAGCAGTTCCGCTGCGACGGTGATGCCGGCCGCGATCCACCAGAGGGTGGAATGATCGAGTTGCATGGGCGGTTCTCCTTGCCGTGAGGGTTTGAAAGCTGTCTTTTAACCGAGACATTTTGGGCGAAATACTGCCCCGTTTGAAGAATGGACACGCAGATTCCTTACACTTCGCGGCTGTTTCGTTTTTTTCGCCCCTTGCTTGCTGGAGTCAGCGCATGAAATTCCGCTTTCCTATTGTCATCATCGACGAAGACTACCGTTCCGAGAATACTTCCGGTCTGGGAATCCGCGCGCTGGCGTCCGCCATTGAACAGGAGGGCTTTGACGTCCTCGGCGTGACGAGCTATGGCGACCTCACGCAGTTCGCGCAACAGCAAAGCCGTGCGAGCGCGTTCATTCTGTCGATCGACGACGAGGAATTCACGTCGGACACGGGTATCGACCCCATCGTGCTGAGCCTGCGCAGCTTCATCACCGAGGTGCGACGCAAGAACACCGAGGTGCCGATCTACGTGCATGGCGAGACCAAGACGGCGCGCCATCTGCCCAACGACATCCTGCGCGAGCTGCACGGTTTCATCCACATGTTCGAGGACACGCCGGAATTCGTCGCGCGCCACATCGTGCGCGAGGCCAAGGCGTATCTCGAAGGCGTGCAGCCGCCGTTCTTCAAGGCGCTGCTCGATTACGCCGAAGACGGTTCGTACTCGTGGCACTGCCCGGGTCACGGCGGCGGCGTGGCGTTCCTCAAGAGCCCGGTGGGGCAGATGTACCACCAGTTCTATGGCGAGAACATGCTGCGCGCGGACGTCTGCAACGCGGTGGAGGAACTGGGTCAGTTGCTGGACCACAACGGCGCCATTGGCGAGAGCGAGCGCAACGCGGCGCGCATCTTCAATGCCGATCACTGCTTCTTCGTGACCAACGGCACGTCTACGTCGAACAAGATGGTGTGGCATCACACCGTCGCTCCGGGCGACGTGGTGGTGGTGGATCGCAACTGCCACAAGTCGATCCTGCATTCGATCATCATGACGGGCGCGATTCCAGTGTTCCTGAAGCCGACGCGCAATCACTTCGGCATCATCGGCCCGATCCCCAAGAGCGAGTTCGAGCACAGCGCGATCCAGGCCAAGATCAAGGCGAATCCGCTGCTCAAGGGCGTCGATGCCAAGACCGTGAAGCCGCGCATCCTGACGATCACGCAATCGACCTACGACGGTGTGCTCTACAACACCGAGACCATCAAGAACATGCTCGATGGCTACGTGGACAACCTGCATTTTGACGAGGCCTGGCTGCCGCACGCAGCCTTCCATCCGTTCTACGGCAGCTACCACGCCATGGGCAAGAAGCGTGCGCGTCCCAAACATTCGGTGGTGTACGCAACGCAGTCCATTCACAAGCTGCTGGCCGGCATCAGCCAGGCCAGCCACGTGCTGGTGCAGGACTCGCAGACCGTGCCGCTTGATCGTCCGTTGTTCAACGAGTCGTATCTGATGCACACCTCGACCTCGCCGCAGTACAGCATCATCGCCAGCTGCGACGTGGCCGCCGCGATGATGGAGCCGCCCGGTGGCACCGCGCTGGTGGAAGAGTCGCTGCTGGAGGCGCTCGATTTCCGCCGCGCGATGCGCAAGGTCGAAGAGGAATTCGGCAAGGGCGACTGGTGGTTCAAGGTCTGGGGACCGGACAAGCTCGCCGACGAAGGCGTGGGCACGGCCGAAGACTGGATCATTCGCGGCGACACCAAGGGCAGCAAGAAGTCCGGCAACACCAAGTGGCACGGCTTCGGCCCGCTCGCGGACGGCTTCAACATGCTCGACCCGATCAAGTCGACCATCGTCACGCCGGGCCTGAATCTGGACGGCAAGTTCGACAAGACCGGCATTCCCGCGTCCATCGTCACCAAGTACCTGGCCGAGCACGGCGTGGTCGTGGAGAAGACGGGCCTGTACTCGTTCTTCATCATGTTCACCATCGGCATCACCAAGGGCCGCTGGAACACGCTGCTCGCGGCGTTGCAGCAGTTCAAGGACGACTACGAGAAGAACCAGCCGATGTGGCGCATCCTTCCCGAGTTTTGCCAGCAGCACAAGCGCTACGAGCGCATGGGCCTGCGCGACCTGTGCCAGCACGTGCACCAGCTCTACGCGAAGTACGACATCGCGCGTCTCACCACCGAGATGTACTTGTCGGACCTGACACCGGCGATGAAGCCGAGCGATGCGTTCGCGCACATCGCACAGCGTCGCACCGAGCGCGTGCCAATCGATGAACTCGAAGGCCGCATCACGACGAGCCTGATCACGCCGTATCCGCCAGGCATTCCGTTGCTGATTCCGGGCGAAGTGTTCAACAAGAAGATCGTCGACTACCTCAAGTTCTCGCGCGAGTTCTCGGCGCTGAGCCCTGGTTTCGAGACCGACATTCACGGTCTGGTCGAGATCGAGGATGTGGATGGCAACGTGAGCTACTTTGCCGATTGCGTGGCGGAGGTCGAAGTGGCGCGCAGCAAGCCCGCGGCGAAGAAGGCGTCGGCGCAAAAGGCATTGCCGGCGCCGACCGTCGCAGCGAAGAAGGGCGCAGCCAAGAGCAAGGGATCGGCCAAGAAGGCTCCCTTTCCCAAGCCCGCGATTGCGAAATCGACGCGGGCCATCAAGGAACGGGCGGACGCGCAGACCGACAGCCTCGTGCAGGTGGGTGACACCGGCCCGTTTGCGCGCAACGTCTGAGCCTGATTCGCTGAAGTGATTCAGCGACCCCTCTCAAAAAACGCCAGCCGGTCATGCCGCCTGGCGTTTTTTTCGTTCTTCACTGCATTGCACGCGCCGCAGCGTCGGCGCATGTTGCTTATGGTTCGCCGGACGACAGGGCCTTGGCTTCTTCCGCGCTGTAACCCAGTTGCGTGAGGATTTCGAGACTGTGCTCGCCGAGCCTGGGCGGCGACAGGCGGACTTCCAGATGCTTGCCGTCGAGTGTCAACGGCAGCAACACCGTCTTCGTCATGCGGCCATCGGGCAGTTCCATAGGGGCCAGCGCACCGCTTTCGTTGAGGTGCCTGTCGTCGAGCAGTTCGTGCGGCATGGCGATGGGCGCGAAGGGCAGGCCGTTTGATTCGAACACCTCTGCAATGTGCGCCGAGCTGTGTTGGGCCATCTTCTCGCGCAACAGCGGGATCAGCCATTCGCGTGCAACCACGCGGGCGTTGTTGCTGTGCAGGCGCGGATCGTCGCGCAGCTTGGGCAGGTCGAAGGCGTCGCAGAAGATTCGCCAGGCCGTGTCGCTGACCACGGCGAGAAAGATCTGGTCGCCATCTTTCACCTCGAACACGTCGTAGATCGCCCACGCGGAAATGCGAGCGGGCATCGGCGCCGCGGGTTTGCCGGTCACGGCGTATTGCATCATGTGCTGGCCGATCAGGAACACGTTGTTCTCGAACAGCGCGCTCTGCACCTCCTGGCCCTTGCCAGTCTTCTCGCGCTGCGCGAGCGCGGCCATCGCGCCCATGGCCCGAACATGCCGCCCATGATGTCGTTCACGCTCGTGCCCGCGCGCAGCGGATCGCCGGGGCGTCCGGTCATGTAGGCAAGGCCGCCCATCATCTGCACGACCTCGTCGAGGGCCGTGCGGTGTTCGTAGGGGCCGGGCAGAAAGCCCTTGTGGCTCACGTAGATCAGGCGCGGAAACCGATCCTTGAGACTTTCGTAGTCGAGGCCGAGCTTGCGCATGGTGCCGGGCTTGAAGTTCTCGCTGACCACGTCGGCGGTGGCGATCAGCCGGAGCGCAGCCTCCTTGCCCTCGGGCGTCTGCAGATCGAGCGCGACGCTTTTCTTGTTGCGATTGAACAGCGGGAAAAAGCCCGCGCCCGAGCCCAGCAGCTTGCGTGTGGCATCGCCATCGCGGCCATGGCCGACGGGTTCAACCTTGATGACTTCCGCGCCCATATCCGCCAGCATCAGCCCGCAGCTCGGGCCCATGACCATGTGGACGAATTCGACCACGCGGATGCCGCTGTACGGCAGCCTTGTGTGATCGCTGGTGGATGCGGGCGGTGATTGTTCTGTCATGTGGGCCTGTTCAGCGGTAGTGTTGGGGTGCGAAGCCCTTGGGCAGACCGGCAAGCGGCGTCATGCCGTAGAGCGGCTCGCCGGGCAAGCCCAGCGCGAGCGGCTCGCGTGCGGCGATCAGGCGCGCGAGATCGACGCCGGTGCGAATGCCCATGGCTTCGAACATGAAGACCAGGTCTTCGGTCACCACGTTGCCGGAAGCTCCCGGCGCATAGGGACATCCGCCGAGGCCCGCAAGCGATGCATCGAAAGTGCGGGTTCCGGCCTCATGGGCGGCAAGGCAATTGGCCAGTCCCAGGCCGCGCGTGTTGTGCATGTGCGCCGCGCCGGCCCTGTCACCAAGCTGTGCGATCAGGCGCGTGAACAGCCGCCTGACCTGCGCGGGGTTGGCCATTCCGGTGGTGTCCGAGAGTCCGCATTCGTCCACGCCCGCTTCGACGCAGGCAACCGCGAGCGCGATCACCTCGTCCTCGGGCACCAGGCCTTGCAAGGTGCAGCCAAAGGCGGTGGAGATGCCCGCTTCGATATGAACACCGGGCGCGATGTCGTCGCGCAGCGCGGCGATCTGGCGCACTTCGTCGACCATTTCCTCGGGAGTCTTGCGCACGTTGGCGAGCGAATGCGCGCGGCTCGCGGAGATCGGCATGGTGATCTTGTGCACGCCCGCCTGCATCGCGGCCTGCGCGCCACGCAGATTGGGAACCAGCGCCATGATGGTCACGCCCGCATGCCCGCGTGCGTGCCTGACCACATCGGCGGTGTCCGCCATTTGCGGCAACAGCTTGGGCGAGACAAACGAGCCCACTTCGATCTCCTGCAACCCGGCGGCGACCAGCGCATCGATCCACGCGAATTTGTCGGCGGTTGCCATCGTGCGCGCGACCGACTGGAGTCCGTCGCGCGGGCCGACCTCGCTGATGAGCACGTCGTATGTGTGTGTTGTCTGCATGTGGACGATCTTGCTGGCGATGAATCCACCGTGTCAAGCATGCGCCCTTAGCCGTTGGTGGCGCGCGCCGGATCGGAAAGGAACAAGGCCCGCGAGCGGGCAAACTCACGGGGCCTGCAAAAGAACGATCAATCAGTCAGTCAATCAGTCAATCAATGCCGGTGCGCGTAGCGCAATGTCGCGTCAGACCTGATCCGCGGACAGTCCCGCGGTCTGGCTGAAGCCGCCATCGACATAGGTGATTTCGGCCGTGACGCCGCTCGCGAGGTCCGAGAGCAGGAACGCGGCCACGTTGCCGACGTCCTCGATGGTCACGTTGCGGCGCAGCGGCGCGGCATCGGCGACGCGGCCCAGCAGCTTGCCGAAGTCCTTGATGCCCGATGCGGCCAGTGTCTTGATCGGTCCTGCGGAAATTCCGTTGGCGCGAATCGCACGACCATCGGCGGTGCGGCCCACGGCTTCGGCCAGATAACGAACCGATGCTTCGAGCGAGGCCTTGGCCAGACCCATGGTGTTGTAGTTGGGAATCGAGCGCAGCGCACCTAGGTATGACAGCGTCAGCAACGACGATTTGTCGTTCAGGTGCGGCAGCGCCGCCTTGGCCATGGCCGGGAAGCTGTAGGCGCTGATGTCGTGCGCGATGCGGAAACCCTCGCGGCTCAGGCCTTCTAGGAAGTTGCCGGCAATCGCCTCGCGCGGGGCGAAACCGATGGAGTGCACGAAGCCGTCGAACGTGCCCCACGTGGCCGACAGATCGGCGAACATCTTCTCGATCTGGGCGTCATCTGCAACGTCGCAGTCGTAGATCATCGTGGAGTTGAATTCGGCGGCAAACTCGGTGATGCGGTCCTTGAAGCGCTCACCCACATAGCTGAATGCCAGCTCGGCGCCCTGTTGGTGGCAGGCCCTGGCGATGCCGTAGGCGATGGAGCGGTTGGACAGCACGCCCGTGATGAGCAGCTTCTTGCCAGCGAGGAAACCCATTGTGTTGTTCTCCAGAAAAAATCGGATCGGATGACGGCGCGCAACCGCTGAGGAGCGCTTTTGCCCGTCTGGTGCAGAATTGTCGCATGCGGTTAATCAAGAGCTTGGGTTTGTGGGCGTGGGCCTGTTGTCCACGGTGCCCGTGTGGGCGGCGCACGGTTATGCGATGTGGGGCGAACCGGCGCTTCCCGCAGGCTTCGACCATTTCGCCTATGTGAACGTGAATGCGCCCAAGGGCGGCGAGATCCGGCTGGTGAGCAATCTGCGGGTTTCCACGTTCGACAAGTACAACCCGTTCACCGTGCGCGGCAATGCTCCGGCGTATCTGGGCAGCATGATGTTCGATTCACTGCTCACATCCCCGCTTGACGAGACCGGAGTGGGCTACGGATTGCTCGCCGAGGACGTCGAGGTCGCCGCTGACGGACTCTCGGCCACCTTTCGGCTGAACCCCAGGGCGCGCTTTCACAACGGCAAACCGGTGTTGGCGCAGGATGTGAAGTTCAGCTACGACACGCTCGTCGGCCCGCATGTCTCGCCCGGCTACAAGACGCTGCTCATCGATGTGGCGGGCGTGGACATCCTGGGCGACCGCAGCGTGCGTTTTCGCTTCAAGAGCCCGAACCGCGAGCTTCCGCTGACCGTGGGAGCGCTGCCGATCTTCAGCCGCGACTGGGGCATGGAGGACGGCAAGCCCAAGCCCTTCGATCAGGTCGTGATGGACATTCCGATCGGAAGCGGAGCCTACAGAATCGGCCCGGTGAATTTCGGCAAGGACATCACCTACGTGCGCGATCCGCAATACTGGGCGCGCGACCTGAACGTCATCAAGGGTTCGAACAATTTCGACCGCGTGCAGGTGAAGATCTACAAGGACAACACGGCGCGGCTCGAGGCGCTCAAAGCGGGCGAGTTCGATCTGATGCGCATTTTCAGCGCGGGCGATTGGGCGCGTCGCGTCAACGGCAAAAAATTCGATTCGGGCGAACTGGTCAAGGGCGAGTTTCAGAACAAGCTGCCCTCGGGTTTCCAGAGCTTTGTGCTGAACACGCGCAGGCCCGTGCTCGCGGATCGCCGCGTGCGTGAGGCGCTGGGGTTGGCGTTCGACTTCGAATGGATGAATCGCCAGTTGTTCTACGGCTCCTACACGCGCGTGAAGGGACTGTTCGGCAACACCATGTGCGAGACCACGGGCAAGCCCTCCGCAGACGAGCTGGCCTTGCTCGAACCGTGGCGCAAGGATCTGCCCGAGGCGGTGTTCGGCGACATGTATGCGCCGCCCACCACCGATGGAGCGACCAGCCTGCGCGACAATCTGCGGCGCGCCCAGGCGCTGCTCAAGGATGCGGGTTGGGAGGTGCGTGATGGCGTCCTGCGCAACACCCAGGGCGAGGCGATGGTGCTCGAATATCTGGACAGCAGCGAAACTGGCATCAAGACCTTTTCATCGTGGATGCGCAATCTGCAGAAGCTCGGCGTCACACTCAAATTCCGCGCCGTGGACTTTGCGCTGTACCAGCAGCGCCTGCAGAAGTTTGATTTCGACATCACCACGATCGCCTATCAGGGGACTACCAATCCAGGGCAGGAATTCCTCGACGTTTTCGGCAGCGCGGCCGCCGATCAGGAGGATTCTGGAAATTTCCCCGGTGTGAAGAATCCCGCCGTCGATGCCATGATCAAGGCCATGGTGAGCGCCAAGACCAAGGAGCAGATGTTGCCCGCATGCCATGCGCTGGAGCGCATCATCGCGTCCGAGCATTATTTGATTCCGCAATATTTTTCGGGCGTGCACCGCATGGTCTACAACGCCTGGCGCCTGGAGCGCCCGGGCATCGTGCCACCCTATGTCAACGGCGAGCCCTGGGTGATCGGCAACTGGTGGGCGCGCGTGCCGCCGCTGACCGCAACGCCCGGCAAGCCCTGAACGAAACCGGAATCAGCCATGTTTGCCTACATTCTCAAACGCTTCCTGCTCATGATTCCCACCTTGCTGGGCGTCTTGCTGCTGACCTTCGTGGTGATCCAGTTCGTGCCCGGCGGCCCGGTCGAACAATACCTGGCCGAGTCCAAGGCCGGTGTACAGGGCATGGGTGGTGGTGACAGCGGAGCAGGCGAGGGCGGTGGCCTGGCGTACCGGGGCGCGCAAGGGGTGGACAAGCAGCGGCTAGAGCAGATCAAGAAGCTCTACGGTTTCGACAAGCCCGCGCATGAACGCTTCTTTCAGATGCTGGGTCAGTTCGCGCGTTTCGATTTGGGGCGCAGCTTTTTTCAGAACAAGGATGTCTGGGCGCTGGTGAAGGAAAAGCTGCCGGTGTCGATCAGCCTCGGTCTCTGGACCTTCTTCATCAGCTATCTGGTGGCCGTGCCACTGGGCGTGGCCAAGGCCGTGCGCGCGGGCTCGCGCTTCGACTTCGTGACCACGTTGATCATTCTCGTCGGCTATGCGATACCGGGCTTCGTGCTCGGCGTGGCGCTGCTGGTAATCTTTGGTGGGCAGTTGCAGTGGTTTCCGCTGCGCGGCCTGACTTCGCCGAATTGGGATGAGCTGAGTCTGATGGGAAAGGTGACCGACTATCTCTGGCACATCACGCTGCCGATCACAGCCATGGTCGCAGGCAGCTTTGCGGTGACGGCCATGCTCACCAAGAACGCGTTCCTTGAGGAAATCCGCAAGCAATATGTGCTCACCGCGCGCGCCAAGGGCCTCTCCGAAAAACAGGTGCTGTGGAAGCACGTGTTCCGCAATGCGCTGATTCCCATCATCACCGGGTTTCCGGCGGCCTTCATCGGCGCGTTCTTCGCGGGCTCGTTGCTGATCGAGACGCTTTTCTCGCTCGACGGCCTGGGATTGCTGAGTTATGAAAGCGTGATCCGCCGCGACTATCCGGTCGTGTTGGGCACGCTGTACCTGTTCACGCTCATTGGCCTCGTCACCAAGCTCGTCAGCGACCTCTGCTACGTGTGGGTCGATCCGCGCGTCAAGTTTGACTAGGGCCTGTTCACCCAACGCACGGGGATCGCGTTGTGCATTCTTGGGATGGGATGCAAGGCGCAGGCTCGAAGCAAGGTAGGTACCTTGTGAGAGACTGCAACGCCGCAGACCGCCCAAGACTGCACAACTCTTCGGGCTTGCGCGACCCCGTGGGTTGCGTGAACAGGCCCTAGGACCTGTTCACCACAGTCCCTGACGGCGCAGCGGCATGCGAACGTTTGCGATCCCGGATGCGCCACAGCAGCACCAGCATCAAGGCCACGTTGAGCGCGAGCACGGCCACGCCTTGCCAATGGCGGTCGATCATGATGTGCCGGACTTCGAGCGGAATGTAGATGCCGCTCGAAAGCGCGCCAAACCATTCGCCCCACGCCTTGTCATGCCACAGTCCCCAGGCCTCGACCCAGCGTATGGCGATGTATGTACAGCCGAGCAGCACGATGGCATGCGTGGGAGTGCCGATCAGCTTGTCGACGGCGTTGACGACGATGTGCGGATAACGCGAATCGGGCGAGAGGCCGAAGTGACCGATCAGCTCCACCACGAGGCGATGCAGGTCGTGATGGAGCAGGCTCAGCAGCCCAAGCAATCCGAGCAGCGCAGCCAGACCCTTGAGCGCCTCGAATACGGCAACGGCCTTGATGGCCTGGCGCAGGCGCGATTCTTTGGATGACACGTGTGGGAGTATTTTTTGTACGGTGCACACGATTGGAGAGCAACAGCCATGTTCTCGCCTGTCGGCAGGCATGCCGACATGGCGTCTGTAAACCCTCATAGAATGATTGGCAATGACCGAGCGCGCTACCACCAACACGAACAAACATCAGTCACCCGCGAAGCGGGCCTGGCGCCGTTTTCGCAGGAACCGTCTGGGGTTCTTCAGCCTGGTGTTCTTCGTCGTGCTGGTGGTGTTGAGCCTTGGCGCGGAACTGATCTCCAACGACAAGCCGCTGCTGGTCAAGTACCAAGGCGAGCTTTATGTGCCGATGCTGCACAGCTACCCGGAGACCACCTTCGCCGGGGATTTTCAGACGCCGACCGACTACCTCGATCCGTTCATTCAACAGAAGCTCTCGAGCGACGGCAACTGGGCGATCCACACGATCAACCGCTACGGGCCCGAGACGCTGAATTACTTCGCCAAGTCGCCCAATCCTTCCGGCCCCACCGCCGAAAACTGGCTCGGAACCGATGATCGTGGGCGTGATCTGCTCGCGCAACTGATTTATGGATTTCGTGTGAGCGTGCTGTTTGCCCTTGCGCTTACCGCCGTGGGCGTGGTGCTGGGCGTGGTGGCCGGGCGGTGCAGGGATTCTTTGGCGGCAAGGTCGATCTGGCATTTCAGCGCTTCATCGAAATCTGGGGGTCGATGCCCGAGCTTTACCTGCTGATCATCTTCTCGGCCGTGTTCGCGCCAAGCATCACCTTGCTGCTGGTGCTGCTGTCGCTGTTCGGGTGGATGGGGTTGTCGGACTATGTGCGCGCCGAGTTCCTGCGCAATCGCCAACTCGATTACGTGAAGGCCGCGCGGGCGCTCGGCGTCAGCAACTGGCAGATCATCACGCGCCACATCCTGCCCAACAGCATGACGCCGGTGGTGACCTTTCTGCCATTTCGAATGGGGGCGGCCATTCTGGCGCTCACATCGCTCGATTTTCTCGGGCTGGGTGTTCCGCCCGGCACGCCGAGTCTGGGCGAGCTGCTGTCGCAGGGCAAGAACAATATCGACGCGTGGTGGATTTCGCTGTCCACGTTCGTGGTGCTGGTGATGACCTTGCTGCTGCTGACCTTCATGGGCGACGCGTTGCGCGATGCGCTGGACCCGCGCAAGCTGGACAAGTGATCACGCCATGGCTGCCAATCCTCCCATTTCCGATTCGACGAACCCGATGCGCGCCACTGACACCACCCCTGCCGACGCCCGGACACCGCTGCTCTCGGTGCGGGACCTGCATGTGCGATTTGGCGACAAGGAGGTCGTGCGCGGCGTAAGTTTCGACGTGGCTGCCGGCGAGAAACTCGCGCTGGTCGGCGAGTCAGGCTCCGGCAAGACCATTACCGCGCTTTCGTTGTTGCGGCTGGCAAGCGATGCCGATATCTCCGGTCAGGCGATGTTCAATGGTCGCGATCTGCTCGGGCTGAGCGAACGCGAGTTGCGCGGCGTGCGCGGTGGCGACATTGCCATGATCTTCCAGGAGCCGATGACCGCGCTGAACCCGCTCATGACGGTGGGCGAGCAGATCGCCGAGGTCCTGCAGCTCAAGCAGGCGCTGACCCGTCAGCAGGCCCATGACCAGGCGATAGAGCTGCTCGCGAGCACCGGCATCCCGGAGCCCGGGCGGCGCGCGGCCGCGTTCCCGCACCAGCTCTCGGGAGGCCAGAGGCAGCGCGCGATGATTGCCATGGCGTTGGCGAGCAAGCCACGTCTGCTGCTGGCCGATGAGCCCACCACCGCACTCGACGTGACCCTGCGCGGCCAGATTCTGGACCTGCTCTCCGACCTGCAGCGCCAGACCGGTATGGCGGTGTTGCTGATCACGCACGATCTGGTGCTGGTGCGACGTTTCGCCGATCACGTGGCCGTGATGGAGCGCGGCGTGTTGGTGGAGCAGGGGCCGGTCGAAGACATTTTCAGCAACCCGCAGCACCCCTACACGCAACGCCTGATCGGCAGTGCGCCGGTGCGCGACGTGATCGAGGTGGACGAGTCAAACCCGGTGGGCGACATCGCCGCGCAGGTCAACGATCTGACGGTGAGCTACCCCGTGCCGCTGCCGGGCATTCGCGGCTGGTTTCGCAAGGGCCGGTTCAACGCGGTCGAACATGCGCAGTTCGTGCTTCCGGCGGCCCAGACGCTCGGCGTGGTAGGCGAATCCGGCTCGGGCAAATCCACGCTCGCGCAGGCCATGCTCGGCCTGCTGCCGTTCTCGGGCGAGATGGAGATCGCCCACCAGCACTGGCAGCAACCCGCGGAGCGCAACAACGTCCACAACAAGGCGCTCAGGCGGCATGTGCAGGTGGTGTTTCAGGACCCGTTCTCCTCCCTGTCGCCGCGCATGACCGTCGAGGAGATCGTCGGTGAGGGCCTCAAGGTGCACGCGGCACAACTCACCGAAACCCAGCGCCGCGAACGCGTGATTCAGATGCTCACCGACGTCGGCCTGACCGATGCGCAATTTCCCGGACTGCTTCTGCGCTATCCGCACGAGTTCTCGGGCGGCCAACGCCAACGCCTGGCCATTGCGCGTGCATTGATCGTCGAGCCCCGACTACTGGTACTCGACGAGCCCACCAGCGCGCTGGACGTCACCATTCAGCAGCAGGTGCTGAGCCTTCTGCAACGCCTTCAGAAGGAGCATCGGCTTTCCTATCTGCTCATCACGCACGACGTCGCCGTGGTCCGCGCCATGGCACACCGAGTGATCGTGATGAAGGACGGCAAGATCCTGGAGAGCGGCTCGGTGACCGACGTGCTGGATGCGCCCAGGCATCCATATACGCAGAAGCTGGTTGCGGCCGCCCGGGTGGATGGGTGAGCGGAGGCTCGCGGCGGCGTGACTCGGGGAAAGGCACCCTTGCACCTCACGCTCGCCGACCATAACCATGTCTCCATCATGGCGCACTTCGATACCGACGAGCACTGGCTGGGAGACCAGATCCTTCGCTTCTGCGCCGAGGCGTTCGGCAACGGTGGCCCAGCTTGAGCGAAGTTAAGTTCGTTGAATGGAGACTGTGCCTATGATGGAACATGCATCCAGAACTTTTTCCCGAATTTCGGAGTGAACTGATTCCTGCCGGAGATGGCATCTTCATTCACGCGCTCACCGGCGGCCAGGGGCCTGCATTGCTTCTGCTGCACGGGCATCCGCAGACGTCGGCCATCTGGCACAAGGTGGCTCCCGAACTTGCCAGGCATTTCACGTTGGTGATGGCGGATTTGCGTGGTTATGGCGATTCGTCCAAGCCCAATGGCGGAGCGCGAAGTGCCGACTACAGCAAGCGGGTGATGGCGCGCGACATGTTGCAGGTGATGCAGCATTTCGGGCATGAGCGCTTCAAGGTAATGGCGCACGACCGTGGTGCGCGCGTGGCGCATCGGCTCGCGCTGGATCATGCTGGCTCGGTCGAGCGCATGGTCTTGCTGGACATCGCGCCAACACTCGCCATGTATGCAAACACGACGGACGAATTCGCGCGCGCCTACTGGCACTGGTTCTTTTTGATCCAGAAGTCGCCGTTGCCGGAGCGCCTGATCAACGCGAATCCTGCTGCCTATGTGCGTGACGTGATTGGCGGGCGCAGTGCCGGTCTCGCACCGTTCGACCTGCGCGCGCTGGCCGAATACGAGCGCTGCATGGCCTTGCCGGGCGCAGCGCAGGCCCTGTGCGAAGACTATCGCGCCTCGGCGGACATCGACCTCGAACATGATCGCGACGACATCGAGGCCGGTCACCTGCTCGATGTGCCCACGCTCGTGCTGTGGGGCGAGCAGGGCGTGGTTCATCGCTGCTTCGATCCGCTCAAGGAATGGCAGAACGTGGCAACCAACGTACAAGGCCACACCTTGCCATGCGGGCACTACATCGCCGAAGAAGCGCCCGGACCGTTGCTGGAAGCGGCGCTGCCGTTTCTACGCGGCGGATAGCTCCCGATTGTTCCGGTGTTCAGCGCAGCACCAGCACGGGAACCGTGCTCAGGCGCAGCAGTGTGGTCGTGGTGCTGCCGACGATCAATTGGCGGATGCGTGAATGTCCGTAGGCACCGAGCACCAGAAAGGCGTCTGCGCGGGTCGAAAGAAATGCCGGAATCGCTTCTTCGGGTACGCCTGCAACGATCTTGGTCGTCACCTTGAATCCTGAAGTGTCGAGCAGTTCCTGCGCGATACGGAGCTGCTCCAGCATGTCGGTGGTCGGCTCGCCCGCCATCACCAGACTCGCCGCCATCCCCCGCAGAAGCGGACTGCGCGCGACCGCCTGCACCGCGCGCATCGAGGTAGGACTGCCGTCAAACGCGACGACGAACTGAGTCGGTGCAACAAAGCTCCCAGCCGTGATCACCAGCACTGGCTGCTTCACGCTACGGATCACGCTCTCCACGCGGTGATCAAGCCGCAGCTTGCGCGCGACCGTCGCGCAGTAGCCCTTGCCGAGCACGAACAGGCGCGCGGTGGGCTCCTGCTCCAGCAACACGTCCGTCAGATTGCCATCCTTGATATAGGTATGCAGCGCGGGAACGCTCTCGGGATCGATGTGCTTGAGCGCCTGTTCGATCATCTGATGCGCGGCCTGATGCGCGATCTTGGCGCGCTCTTCGTCAAGCTCGTTGAGGCGCTGCAGCAGCACCTCCTGCGCGCCCACGCCGATCAGCCCGCTGTAGTCACCCACGGGCGGCAGCGGGTCAGGGCGTTCCAGCGCATGGAGCAACGTGATCGGCGCATGCAACCGCCGAGCAGACCATGCGGCACTATCGATTACGGACGCGGTCGCATCGAGTCCGTCGATGCAGGCATATACGGTGTCTGGGGTGTTCATCGGCGGTCCTCCTATGTTGCACAACCAGCCAGCGCGTGGCTTTGGTGCGAGCGCAGTGGAAATCAACGCGACTGCGGCTCACTTCGGCCCGAGTGTAGCGCTGAAAAATTGCCTCTCAAGCAGTAAAAAGCCTGTAGCGAATGAGGCATTCGTCACCTGGACAGACACTATTGTTAGAGCACTCGTGTTTGAGCATGATTTTTAACAATTCATACGTTTCCCCTCGCACGAAAGTGAAACCTGATCTGTTGCGGGTCTAAAAGCCGAGTCTTCCCGTATAACGTGTTGGAACATGTGTTGCTGGTAACCAGAGTTACGCATAGTATTTATGAAAACTATCTAAAACTATTTCTCGATGGAGTTTCCATGTCCAACAGAACCTTCGTTGCCCACAGTCCGCTGGGTGAGGAACTGGAATTCCGCTCATTGGAGGGCAGTGAGCAGATCTCGCGATTGTTTGAATACCGGGTTCGCGTGATCAGCCAGAATTCGTCGATTGCCGCCAGGAGTTTGCTGGGCAAGGACATGTCCATCGAGATCGATCTCACAACCGAATCGGCAGGCAGCGATAAGCGGTTTCTCTCCGGGCAGGTAACGCAGTTCTCGTACATAGGGCGCGATGGTGATTTTTACGCATATGAAGGGGTGCTGCGCCCCTGGCTCTGGCATGCGACGCGGCGCTCGGACTTCAAGATCTTCCAGTTCAAGAAGGTGCCGGACATCATCAAGGAAGTGCTGGGCCCCTACGGTTTCACGATTGATGACCGGCTCGTCGGCAGCTATCGCGCGTGGGACTATATGGTCCAGTACGGCGAGACTGATTTCAATTTCATCTCACGCCTGCTTGAAGCCGAGGGCGGCTATTTCTTCTTTGAGCACAGCATGGGAAGCCACAAGCTGGTGCTGGCGGATGACATCGGAAGCCACGGCCCTCTTCCCAACGGACCGACCACCATTTCCTATTACCCCGGCAACCGGGCTGCGAACATCCACAGCGTCGACTTCATTGACGATTGGCGCTTTGCCGAAGATATCGCTTCCGGCCACTTCGCATCGGACGACTACGATTTCGAGAAGCCCAAGGCCTTGCTCGAGACCAGGCAACAGCAGCCCGCAGGCCACCCGAGGACAGTCGCGAACTCTACGACTGGCCCGGTGGCTACACCGATGCGGGCGACGGCGAGAACTACGCACGCGTGCGCATCGAACAGCAAAAAGCCCAGCGCGAAGTCGCCCAGGGCGAAGGCAATGCGCGCAACATCGCACCGGGCTACCTGTTCACCTTCAGCAAATACCCCAGAGCCGATCAGAACAAGGAATATCTGATCGAGTCGGCGTATTACCGGTTTGAAGAGAACGTGCGCCGAAGCGATGGAGCAGGAGGCTCGGGCGCTGCCAAGCGCGCGGGCATCGACAGCCCGACCACGTACCGCATCAGTTTCAGCGTCATCCCCAAATCGGTTCCATATCGCAGCCAGCGCACGACCCCCAAGCCGCACACCACAGGCCCGCAGACGGCGGTCATCACCGGCCCCGCAGGCGAAGAAATCTACACCGACCCGTATGGCCGCGTGAAGGTGCAATTCCACTGGGACCGCTACGGGAAGAACGACGAGAACTCGAGCTGCTGGATTCGCGTGAGCCAGACCTGGGCGGGCGCGAACTACGGCTCCATGCACGTGCCGCGCATCGGGCAGGAAGTGATCGTGGACTTTTTGAACGGTGATCCGGACTACCCGATCATCACGGGCCGGGTCTACAACGCCATGCAGATGCCGCCGTGGGACTTACCGGCCAACAAGACGCAGTCGGGCATCAAGACCCACTCCAGCCGCGGTGGTGCGGGCGGCGCGGGCATGAAGAACGGTGCGGGCGATGCCAACGCGCTGCGCTTTGAGGACAAGAAGGGCGAGGAGCAACTGTGGCTGCACGCGCAGAAGGACCAGCTCACGGAGGTCGAGCACGACGAGGACAAGTGGGTGGGCAACGACCGGCGCAAGGTGATCGACCGGGATGAGTTCAACACGATTCACCGCGACCGCACGGAGATCGTGGATCGCAACGAGAAGATCAACGTGCACGGGTGGCGCACCGAGGAAGTGGATCTGGATGAGACCATCACGATTCACCAGAACCGCAAGGAGCGGGTGGATCACGACGAGAAGATCTCGATTGGGGACAACCGCACGGAAGATGTCGGGAAGAACGAGACCATCGACATTGGCAAGAACAAGAAGGAGACCATCGGCATCACCTACATGGAGAACACCGGCATTGCCAAGATGATGAACATCGGCTTTGCCTACAGCCGAAATGTGGGCCTGGCGATGAACTCGCTCGTAGGCCTGATGCAGGCGAGCCAGGTGGGCATGAGCAAGAGCCTGATGGTGGGTCAGACCTATACCGCCACCATCGGCAAGAAGGTGGAGTTCAAGGTGGGTGAGCGCAAGGAGGAGAACGTCGGCAAGGTATCCGTGCACACGGTGGGCGATCACTTTGAACTGGTCTGCGGCAAGGCGAAGATCGTGCTCAAAAGCGATGGCGGGATTTATCTCAAGGGCGCGCACATCGAGCTGCAGGCCGAGAAGGAACTCAATGGCGATGCCGGCATGGTGCAGTGGAACTGTGGCGCGAGCAAAACGCCGCCAGCCACGCCCAAGGAGGACGGCAAGGAGGGAGGCGGTGAAGGTGAAGGAGAACGCGGAGGGGCTGGTGATGGAGCGGGCGGTGAAGCGGGTGGTGGGGCTGGCGCTCCCGCAGGCGCAGGCGGGCCGCCCGGTGGCAACTCCTTTGTGGCCTCGGATACTGGCGGTGGTGCAATGGGCGGCATGGGTGGAATGGGTGGCCTCGGCGGGATGGGCGGAATGGGCGGCGGCATGGGCGGCCTTGGTGGCTTGGCCGGAGCCGTGGGCGGTCTCATGGGCGCTGGCGGTGGAGGCCTCGGCGGCTTGGCAGGCGCAGCAGGCGCGATGCTCGGGGGCGGCAATTCGGCACTCGGGGGAGCGCTGAGCGCGGCGGGCAAGGTCGCCGGCCTCGCCAACTCCATGGGTGCAGGCAATGGCAAGCTCAGCGCGATCGCCGGGGCTTTGAACATGACGGGTGGATTGATGGGGCAGCCTCCCCTTCGGCGCCGGTCAGTGCGCCCAAGTCGGGCGTACCGATGATGACGTTCTGAAAAACCAAAAGAGAAAAGCAAGATCAGAAGAGAGGATGAGAAATGACAGGATTACCAGCAGCGCGTCAGACGGACATGACTTTAAAAGGCGGACCGATCACGCAGGGTTCGCGCACCGTCTATATCGGCACTTCAGGAGGGGTGGCCTGCTCCACCTGCCCCAGGGGCGTGTCGGATGGCAACCCGGTGAACGCCATGCTTGGTGCAAAGGTTCAGACCAACGAAATCGATGTTGCGTTGCCGGGACCTTTGCCTTTTGTGGTGTCACGCGACTATTCAAGTTATCAGACCGACACTCCCGCGCCCGTTGGATTGCTTGGCCCCGGTTGGTGGTTACCTGATGAGGTGTCGCTGCAGCAGTCCGCTACACAGCTGACGCTCAACGACAGCAAAGGCCGCAGCATCCGGTTCGATCCTCTTTCTGCTGGCATGGCCGCTTTCAGCCGTAGCGAGAACCTGTGGATAGTACGTGGCGGCCTTGAGTGCCTCGACGAAATCCCCGAACTGCCCATGGCACGCTTGAACATGGCATGGCTCGCATTGCATCTGGATGACCGCCGCAATGCATCGCTTTTCTTTGTCACCAACGATGCGTTAGGGCCTTGGTGGATATTCGGGCCACAACCGCCGCAAGCAGAAATCGACAACACGCGTCTTCATCTTCTTGGCACGGCTGATCGCTTTGGCCACGTCAAGAAAATCGCGCGCAATGCGGCGGGATGGATGAACGCCGTGCAAGACGGCGTTGGCAGGCAATACCGGCTGGAGCTGAAGCAACTGGCTCATATCGCCAACGACGGCCTGAAGGGCTGGGGAGCAGACAGCGGCATGCGCCTGATGGCCGTGCATCTGACCTACGATCCACAGGATACCGACCCGCACGGCGCTCAGCCCCTACCCCAACTGCTGGTGCGCTACGAATACAACCCGCGCGGGGAACTGGTCGCGGTATATGGCCGCGATGGCAGCCTGCAGCGCAGCTTTCAATATCACACGGAGCTTCCGGGCCGCATGGTGGCGCACGCATACGCTGGGCGTGAGCCTGTCACCTACGCATATAACGAAACAGGCAAAGTAGTGGGACAGCACCGTCCAGGCTCACTGTCTTACCGGTTCGACTACCACCCGGATTCGGCAACGGTGACGGACAGCCTTGGGCGCAGAAAAACCTATCACTTTGAAGGACAAGCAGGCTTGCGAAGAGTGGTAAGGATTGAGCAGGCAGATGGCTCAACGACGCAAAGCCGGTTTGATGCGAGTGGCCGGCTTACCGCCAGCATCGATGCACTGGGACGTGAAACAAGTTTTGAACTGGATGTGGCGACGGGTGCACTGCTATCGGTGACGCTGCCGGATGGATCCCAAAGCCGCTGGGACTACAACGCGCAAGGCCAGATGGTTCAAAGCCGTAGCGCCAGCGGCATGACCACGCGGTTTGTCTACGATGACCAGGGCCGCACGGCCAGCACGAGTGATGCGCTTGGAAACACAACCCGGTATGTTTACCCCGACGAGCGGAGCGCGCAACCCAGCGTTGTCCAGGACGCCCGAGGCGGCGAAAAACACCTCACCTGGAATACGGCAGAGCAACTGATCCGCTACAGCGATTGCTCAGGCAGCACCACGCGCTATCGCTATGACCGCTGGGGCCAGCTCATCAGTACGCAAGGCGAAGAAGGCTCGGGCTTTGCGAATGAATACGACGTACAAGGTCGCATCGTTGCCCACACCAACGCCGCGCGTCAAACCACCCGCTACGACTACAGCGCAGCCGGCGATCTGATGGCGGTCACGGGCCCAGACGGAAACACCATACGCTTTGAGCGCGACCCCCTTGGGCAAATGTTGGTGTATCACTATGGCGGGCTCACGCAGCACTACGAATATGACCACGCTGGCCGCTTGATCCGCCTGACCAATGAGAACGGAGCGCATACAACGTTTGAGTATGACTTGATGGACCGGCTCACAAGACAGGTCAACTTTGACAAGCGCACTCAGAGTTACACGTTCAATGCGGCTGGTGAGGTGACCACAAGCAGGGATGAAGGCCTGACTCATCGCTTCACCTATGACAAAGCGGGGCGCTTGCTAACGCGCGAGACAGGGCTCTACGAAAGTCAAAACCAAATTCGAAGCGGAGGCCAGCGCGAGGATGAAGTGGTTGAGGCAGTTATTCAATCAACGCTTCACTTTCAATATGGCGAAGGCGGCGTCATGGCGAAGGCCTGGCACCACACAGAAATCGGAAGCAACCGCATCAGCGTGGAGTTCCTGCGCGATGCGCTTGGCCGGGTTACAGAAGAGATCCAGCAAATCAGCGATGCACAAGGCAACGAAGTCTGGAAGCACAGCGTGGAGCGCCAGTTCGATGAACTCGGCACCGAAACCCGCACAACCTACGAAGGCCTGCCATCCATCGAATGGCAAACCTATGGCTCGGGCCACCTGCACGGCGTGGTGCTGGGCGGCAAGACCCTGATCGACTTCGAGCGTGACAAGCTGCACCGTGAAACCCGGCGCACCTTCGGCGAAGTGCAAATCAGCCGGACCTACGACAACCTGTCGCGTCTGTCGCACCTGGAGGCCCACAGTCCCCTCATAGGCGAAGACCAGACGCTCCATCGCGTGCACCACTACGACCTGGCTGGCCAACTCACGCAAATCGAAACTGCGAACGGGCTGCACCAATACGGGTATGACAAAGCGGGAAGACTCATCAGCGCCGTCCAGCCGGGCTTTGAATTGCAGCACTACAAATTCGATCCTGCTGGCAACCGGCTGTTTGAAAACCAGCAGGCACATCTTCCCGTTGACCAGTGGGAAGAAACAGTAAGGCAGCACCTGAAGGACCGCGACTTCAACTTGCTGGGGGACGTGAACGCAAGCCAATCCAACCATACTGAGCCAAGATGGATGGACAACCGCATTCTGGACGACGGCGAGTTCCGATACGGATACGACGCGTGGGGCAACCTGCGGCGCAAGCACCGCGCGAAGAACAACGAGCAGCACCACTACATCTATGACAGCAGCCACCGGCTGGTTCGCTACGGATTTGAATCGGATGATGCCGTACGAGGCGCTAACTATCACTACGACCCGTTCGGGCGGCGAATGGTCAAGCAGGTGCAGCAAGGAGATGGGGACGGCAAGCTTGTGGGAGACGTTGAGACCACGTACTTTGGCTGGGATGGGGACAGGCTCGTGCTGACTGAAAAAGATAGGCGGCAGGTATTTACGATCTACGAGCCTGATACGTTTGTGCCAATGATTCGTCTGGAGGGGGATAAAATTGGGCAGAAAAAAAAGCTTGCCCAGAAGCTAAAGGAACAACACGATATTTCAATGGACACTCAAACTCTTGCAATGCTGGGAGATATAGAAACCGAATTAAAGAAAAGCAGGTTCAAGAAAATACAGCTACAGGGGATGAAACCGATTGATATGCAATCCATGGCGTTAAAAGAGTTAGTTTTGAAAGATGCTGATACTAATCAATGGCAACTTCATCTATATCGATGCGATCATTTGGGTAGCCCTTTGGATTTAATAACTCAGAGGAATGCGATCGAATGGAGAGTCGAAACAAATGCAAATGGAATAGTTACTCAAGACTCTGACACAACCTTATTGCAGCCCTTAGATTTCAGGGACAACAGTACGATGAGGAAAGTGGATTAAATTACAATCGATATCGATATTATCAAAAAGAAATGATCAGATACATCACCCAAGATCCAATTGGCTTAAATGGTGATATAAATAATTACAGTTATGCAAAAGCGAATCCACTTAGTTTTATAGATCCTCTTGGACTTATTCATGGAATACCTTTGGAAAATGTACGCATTCTGACTCCAAAACCCCAGCCTCCGGTGAACGACCCGTGTGTGCAAAAATACTTAACCGACAATTATGGTGGCGCCCTAGCCAAGGCTATAAATTTTGGTAATGTCCAGCAATATATACCGAATGCAAATCCGAATGCTTCCCAAGCTATCGAGGAGGGCATGAAAATTGGTGGAGAAAAAATGGCCATCGCAAAAGGTCCTGGAATTGCAGGCAATGCACTTATGAGGGCTTATCCGGGAAGTTTGTCGTTGGGATATTCGTTGGGAGCAAAGCTGACTGGATTATCCACCATAGTGTCAGGAACTGCAGAAGTTGCAGGTGCATTTTTGATGCCATTTGGTTCCGTCGCCATGATAAAAGCAAGAGAGGCGTGTTCGTGCGAGAACTAAAGGCAACCCTAGCAGGGCTATGCACGTTAATCATATTAATAACATGTATATGGATATTTTCACCTAAGGAATATACTGCCACTAGGCCGCTGTGGATTTTTATTTACTTCATTTGGGTGAGTTGTGCATTATTCATCTGGCATCATAAAAAATCACCAAAGCGCTCAATTCAATGGCTAGAGCTGACCGCGTATTCAATCGCAGCGGCAGGGTTATGGTTTTGCTTTGCACGCCTAATTTCCCATGTCACTGGAAGCTTTGATCAAGGCTTGTCTCTTTTTATTGATATTGGCATCTCTTTATTGATAACACCCGGGATCACCTTTATAGCATTGACAGGATGGGTGCGTTCTTTATTTTTAAAATCTAGATCAGACGATGATTTTAAATGATCATGAATTTTTCAAAAAAGCCATACAATTGCTTTCACGATTTAATCAAAAACAGGGGAAACAAGCCGACGCTGGTCATAATTGATTAAATAATGGGACCACTAACATTGCCCTGCTTGAATAAATTTAGCATAATTCGTTACATCACTATCATTTTCATGATGATAGCCGGGCTACCTATGTTTGCATTTGCATCGTCAACCGTTTGCAATCAAGCCGACGCCCAATATGCTGAGGAAAAACTTTCAAGCATTGAAAATTGGCATGATTATTCTATTTTTTACAAAGAATATAATGCATGCGACACCTCTGCTTTGAGCTACGCCTATATACAAACAGAAGCAAGGTTACTCTCCACGCCGGGTGGCGTGAAAGCATTTTTAAAAGAAGCGAATAAGGATATTTTCTTAGGAAATTCCGTAGTACGTAAAGCAGGATCAGACACAATTACCGCTATCGACTCCAAAAAGATACTGAGCAATCTTAGTAAGGAATGCATGAGCCTCCAAGATAAAAGATTCTGCATTATGTTGAAGAAAAAACTAACTAGTCGTCGGTAAAGCATTCATTTCAGGCGACTCAGCCTCACCCAAACAGCCAGCTGATAGATGCTCCTTTTCATGTGATCATATTCCCCGCAGAAGCTGAGCAAGCTTCCAGGCAGGAGCGATGATATGCAATGCGTTGAGCTCTTCGAAACGAAATCAACTACATGAGTCGGCTCTACACTCGGGCGCACAACAGTGTATGCGAATGGGCGCAGATACAGCCCGGAGTGCTCAGTTGGAAAGCTATTTATATGCCCACTAGAAACCAATCATCAATCAGTTGCCTAAAACTGCGGCTGCAATGTAGCTGGAGGAGATACAAGGCCGATTATGGGATGACCGCAGCTGGATCGGCAAGATTGAAATAAATCCGCTTCTCGATCATTGCGATATAAAGCAGCTTGAGAATTGCTTAACCTTTGGGTGAGTTTATGTTCAAAAAAGCTAGTTTGGTGTTCATTATTTGTCAGGTCCCGATTGGTTATAAACCCGTTTTTTGAATAGCTCAGGCTTCTTGGAATACCAATCTTTCATTGACTGAACAGGAGCCAAATGATCGAGCGCGCGTTGAGGTATCTGGTGGTTGTAGGTCTTCACGTAGCTCATCAGCGTTGCCTCCAACTGTGCGGCTGATGCAAAGCGCGTTTGCTTGAGCACCTCGCTGATTCGGCCATTGAAACGCTCGACCATGCCGTTGGTCTGCGGGTGGCGTGGTGGACACAGGCGATGCTCGATGCCCAGTGCCTTGCAGCGCACATCGAACTGATGTTGACCACTGGGCTGGCGTGCCCGGCGGGTGAATCGATCAGTGAACTGGCTGCCGTTGTCCGTGAGCAGCTTGACGATCTTCATGGGCGCTGCATGCTCCAGGCGGTTCAGGAAGTCCACGCTGCTGTCCTCGCTTTGATCGCCGTAGATGTGCATGAACACCCAGCGCGTGGCGCGGTCGATGGCGACGAACAGATAGCGCCTGTGCTGTTCATCGGGCATCTGGGGAAGGTACTTGATGTCCACATGTACGAAGCCCGGTTCGTAGTCCTTGAAGGTCTTGGCGGGCCGCTGTGTGTCTGTGCCGGCATCCGCCTGCGCCTTGGCTTGCAGCTCACGCAAGTTGGCAACGCTGTGACGGCGCAGACACCGGTCAAGGCCCGCACGCGAGACATGCGGATTGATAAACTCACGCACCAGCGCAACCAAATCATCAAGCGGCAGCAGGCAACGCAGCTCTACCGCAATGGCCTCCTGCACGGGTGAGAGTGTCGTGTGCAATTTGTGAGGCCTATGCGAAAGATCATCGGGTGTCTCCCGATGTTTCCACTTGAGCACGGTGGCGCGGCTGATGTTGTAGCGTTCGGCCAGTTGAGCCAAGGTCTCTGTCGAGGCTTTGATCTCGGCTCTCGTTCGCGGGGTGGTGCGGGCTTGGGCGTGCACTTGGCTCATGTGATCGGCTCCATTTTGAAAGACTTGATGACGCCGCGCATTACCTCTCTGGCTTCGATGAGTGCCCAGCTTCTACGGGGAATATGATCACATGAGATTGGATAATTATTCTTGTCATTTTTATTATTTTTGCCTATAAAATATTTTCTCCATTTATTTTTGGATTGCTGGATATGTTTTTAGTGGAGATATTAATTTTTATCTGTTTCGTATTAAAAATAATTTCAAAATAATAAGATTTTAAAAAAAATTGCGTTTCATTTTTGAGAGATGGATGAGTTTTCAGACTATCCCTGGTGCATCAACGGCGACTGGTTTGATGCAAATGACAAAACCGGCAGTAAAGGAATGAAAACAAATTACAAGTACATCGCCTTCTTCGTACTATTAATCTCATTATCAAACGAGGCGACCTCAAAATGCAGTACCCCTATCCCGGATTCGGAAGCAATAGTTTCTTATCACAATGCGGCGGGTATTTTGATGGAAATCAATAATAATGAGCTAATACTGCATAGCGTAGATACCAACAAGAATATTGTCGTTAATATTAATAACCTTACGTCGGCATATTCAGCATTTGGTGGCGATGTTAAAATAAGCGACCTGAAGACGGGTATTCAAATGAGAATCTGGTATGTCAAATGTCGATCGCCCAAAAAAGGAACCCCAAAAGCTGAGTATATTGAATTTTTTTCAAATAATCCAGCTGACACCCCCGACGCAACATACTTAAAAAGAAATGGACGTTGAATATTTTATATTATCTTGAGGTATGCGTTTTCTTTCATTTAATGTTTAAACTGTATGAAAACCTGCGTAAGGGAATATTGGAAATTGAGATTTTAGTCTTTTGGTGACCGGTAAGACAGAAAAACGAAGCTATCCATCATGATTATGAAATCGCAATTGTTATCTCTACATAAAATCCTGCTAACAATGGGGATGTTATTGCCTGCACGAAATCCTGCGGCTTCAACGGAACTCAACTCGAGTTGTTTTAAAACCGGCCTACTCGCAACCACTGGTATATTCAATTGGAACCTGGAAATGGTGTCCCTGCGCTTTCTGATGGGGGCACTATTCCTACTGTTTATCCCAAACATTGAAGCGAAGGCGAATGAATCGTCGAAGAATCCAAACCATCTCGATGAATTAATGACGTTTCTCGAAGGCGCGCCCAATGGAGGGATGAAATTTCATCGAAAAAATAAAAATTTATTCTTGGAATATTGTCCAGACAATACTTGCGAAGAAATTCGTGCTGCTAAGAAAGTGGATAAATATTTATTTTTATCCATCTCGTTAATGTATTACAAATACACTTCAAAATACATATATCTTGAACCATGGAACGATAAATCATTAATTTACACGACGCAATTTTTTTTGAAAAATAAAATAATATCCTGCCATCATTTTAACGATGAGGAATTGGCGACATGTGTGTTGAGTTGGGCTGGAAAAAAATATGCGTTATCAGTTTATTTTGCAAGATATGATGGAAATTCTCGTGTTGTCAAGAAACTGTATTAATCAAAATTAGGGAATGTCTGAAAAACTCATCTTCTGATAAGGACTCCTTCATGGCCGGATCACTCAGACTGAACCATTGCTGCAGTTAATGAATGCGCAGCATCGTCTCAACGAGAAACGCTGGACGCCCGGAGAAATTCGCGCTTGCGCGTCTTCTTGATCGACAGGTTCAAGCCCAGACTGATTTGCTTCATGTGGCGATGATCGCAAAATTGTGGTGATGGTGACTGCATTCAGGGGAGTTTTGCAGGCCTTCCCTAAATTTCGTATATGCATTATCGTTTTTGTCGGTGTGGCAGCCGAGGAATATTTTCGAGGCATGGAGCGGTGATGGAATTCAGGATGATATTTTCTTTTTCTGTTTTAACAGATGACCAATATGAGTTTGAAAATGGGAATCTCTAGAAAAAATATCTGTTGTTGAGGTGCTTGGCGTTGGTATTGCATTTCTCTGCGAATTAATAGCAGGTGTTCGATTTAAATGAGAATTATCAATTCTCATCAAAAAACGACCCCTTGGGACGTTTCTCCATAAGCAGCGCATACATCGCCTGCGCCGCAACCGAGAGGCTTCGGTCGCGGCGGCGGACCAGGTAGATTTGGCGGGTGAGTTCGGGCCAAGGCAGGGGCCACGTGACCAGTCCTTGCTGTTGGAAATGAAACAGCGCCAGCGCTGGAATTGCGCTGATTCCCAAGCCCGCGCGCACCATGCCCATGACGGTGGCGAGTTGCTCGACTTCCATCACGCTTTTCATGGGCAGTGGGTGCAAGGCGGCTTCGAGGAACTGGCGCACGCTGCTGTGGCGGGCCATGTGGATGAAGGGCCATTTCGCCAGTTCCTGTGGCGTGATGGTGGTGATCGGGTGTTTGCGCGTACCTTTGGCGAGTGGGTGGTCGGGCTTGCAGACGAGGTGAAAGTCGTCGCTGCAGAAAGGCTCGGCCTGGAGATCGGGCGTGTCGGCGCGGATGGCCGCGAGTGCGAAGTCGGCCTTGCCGCTCGCGACCCTGTCGATGCAGGGTTCGGACAGCACGTCAGCGATCTCGATTTCGATGCCGGGAAAGCGTTCGCGGAACTCCGCCAGCCGCTCCGGCAGCCAGCCCGCCGCGAGCGATGGCAGCAGTGCGATGGCCACGCGCCCGCGTCGCAGGGTGGCGGCGTCGCGCATGCCGGAAATGGCCTGGTTCACTTCGCTTCGGATGCGTTCGGCGGATTCCATGAAATTCGCGCCTTCGGTCGTGAGTTCGACATGACGCGTGCTGCGATCAAACAGACGCACGCCCAGGTCTTCTTCCAGCACCTTGATGAGTGCACTGAAGGCTGGCTGCGACAGATGACATTGCGCGGCGGCGCGCGTGAAGTTGCGCTGCGCGGCGAGCGCCAGAAAGGCATCGATCTGTCTGCTTGAGATATTCATTTGAATATTGGATTAATTCATTTTGATTATCGATTTAACAGAATAACGCAACACCCCTACATTCGCCATCAGGAGACAGCCATATGACACAGTCCAATGTGCTGCCGGACATCTTGCGGATCGGATGTGCGGCGGGCTTTTCGGGTGATCGCACGGACGCGGCGCTGCCCATCGTTCGCGATCTGATTGCCGCTGGCAAGCCCTCGGTGTTGATGTTCGAGACGCTGGCCGAACGCACGTTGGCGCTCGCCCAGTTGGCGCTTCGCGACGATTCCGACGCGGGTTACGAGCCACTACTTGATGAACTGCTGCGCCCGGTGCTGGCGCTGTGTCTCGAACATGGCATTCGCATCGTGAGCAATTTTGGGGCGGCTCATCCGCGTGGCGCGGCGCGGCGCATTCTGGCACTGGCCGAAGAACTGGGGGCACGGCGCCCGAAGATCGCGGTGGTGGAGGGCGACGACCTGCTCGATGAACGGCACCGGCCGATGCTGGTCGAGGCGCTGGGCGAGCGCCTGCCATCGCAGAACATCGTGAGTGCGAATGCCTATATCGGCGCGCAGCCGATTGCCGATGCGCTACGTGCCGGAGCGGACGTCGTCGTGTGCGGGCGCGTGGCGGATCCATCTCTCGTGCTGGGCCCGGCGCTCGCGCATTTCGGCTGGTCGATGCAGGATTGGGACCGGCTTGCGCGCGCGACCATGGTCGGGCATTTGCTCGAGTGCGGCTCGCAGGTAACCGGTGGCTATTTTGCCGACCCCGGCTACAAGGACGTTCCCGATCTTGCGAACGTGGGTTATCCGATTGCCGACATCGATGCGAACGGCGATTGCACTATTTCCAAACCCGCCGGAACCGGCGGGCGCATCGACGGTTGCACGGTGAAGGAGCAACTGCTGTATGAGCTGCATGATCCCTCGGCATATCTCACGCCCGACGTGACGGCGGACATCAGCGAGGCGCGCGTGCAGGAAGTCGCGCTCAATCAGGTGCGGCTCGAAGGCGTGAAGGGGCATGAGCGCCCGGCCACGCTCAAGGTCAACGTGTGCTTCGAGGCGGGCTGGTTTGCCGAGGCGGAAATCTCGTATGCCGGTGCGCGGGCGGGCGCCAGGGCCTTGCTCGCGGCGGACGTGATTCGCGAACGGCTGGGCCGCGAGGCGGCGATTCGTGTGGATCTCATCGGCGTGAACAGCGTCTTTGGCGACGATGCCAATGAATGGCTGAACACCGCAAGCGCTGCGCAATTGAAAGGCCTGCGCGCGGCCCGCGATGTGCGGCTCAGGCTGTCATGGCAACGTGAAGATCGTGCCGACGCATTGCGGCTTGCGCGCGAGGTGAATGCGCTTTATTGCGCGGGGCCTGCCGGCGGCGGGGGCGTGCGTTCGGCGATTCGCGCGCGGCTCGGCACGGTGTCCTGCCTGGTGCCGCGTGATGCGGTCCAGGAGCGTTTTGCCTTCGTTGAGTGACCAATGCAGACGGGAAAAATCATGACCGACAAGCTCACATCCTCCGCCCAGCCCGTTGCGTTGCACCGGCTGGCGCACGGCCGAACCGGCGACAAGGGCAATCGATCCAACATCAGCGTGATTGCCTGGCACCCGGTGTTCTGGGACTTGCTGCTGCGCGAACTCACCGAGGAACGCGTGGCCGCGCAATTCGCGTTGCGCCGCCCGGGCCGCGTCAAACGCTACGTGCTGCCAAACCTGCATGCGATGAACTTCGTGCTTGACGACGTGCTCGACGGCGGCGTGAACGATGCACTCAATCTGGACAGTCACGGCAAGGCGTTGTCGTTTCTGCTGCTGGATATCGAGATTGACGTGCCCCACGAGCTGCGCGTTTTCCTCGCGGGCAGCGATGACGAGCAACCCTGAAAAATTCCCCCATTTGAAAACCAAGGAGACATACCCATGCGCGTTTGCACTGACTCTTTTTCTTCGTTCTCCCGCCGCAGCGTTCTGGCCGCATCCCTCGGCGCCGTTGTCGTCGCCATGGCCGCGCAGGCCGAGGCGGCAGACTATCCCGCCAAGCCGATCACCTTCATCGTGCCGTTCGCCGCTGGCAGCGCGACCGATTTGCTGGCGCGTGCGCTCGGGCAGTCGGTGACGGCAGACACCAGGCAGGCCGTCGTTGTCGACAACAAGGGCGGCGCAAGCGGCATGATCGCCGCGCAGTATGTCGCCAAGGCTGCGCCCGATGGTTACACGATCCTGATTACCACGAACACCACGCAATCGGCCAACCAGCATCTGTACAAGAAGCTGCCATATGACCCGGTCAAGGACCTTGCTCCGGTCACGGGTTTGGGCAAGGGCGGTCAGGTGCTGGTGGTGAATGCCTCGTCACCGTACAAGAACGTGGGCGAACTGATTGCGGCGGCCAAGAAGTCGCCCGGAAAGCTGTCCTTCGGTAGCGGCAGCTCGTCAAGCCGTGTCGCGGGTGAAATGCTCAAGCAGCTTGCCGGTGTGGACATCCTGCACGTGCCCTACAAGAGTAATCCGCTGGCGATCACGGATCTGCTCGGTGGGCAGATCGACATGATGATCACGGATACCTCGACCGGCATTCCGCAGATTCGTTCGGGCAAGCTCAAGGCGCTGGGCTACTCCACCAGGACGCGCAGTGCGCAACTGCCCGATCTGCCCACATTGGAAGAAGCGGGCGTGAAGGGCTACGACATGGGCTACTGGTTTGCAGCCTATGCGCCTGCGGGCACGCCCAAGGAGGTGATCGCGCGCCTCAATGAACTGCTCAAGCATGCGACGCAGAGCGCGGCGGCGAAGTCGTTCTATGAAACCGCAGGTTCCGTAGCCTGGACGACGACGCCCGAAGAACTGGCGCAGTTCCAGGCCACCGATGCCCAAAAATGGGGCAAGGTAATCAAGGCCGCCGGTATCGAGCCGGAGTAATCCTCAAGCGACGAGGATCTCGGATCATTGTCCCGTGCGGTCGTGGTGCTCGGATGCGGGGAGTGCGCCGCCAACTCCTCTTCGTCTTCGCTGCCCGCAGGTGGCGAGAACAGGTCCCATACCGCGTTGAACAGTGCCGCGACCATGGGCCCGATCACGAAGCCGCTGATGCCGAAGATCGCCATGCCGCCAAGGGTCGAGATCAGCACCATGTAGTCGGGCAGCTTGGTGTCCTTGCCGACGAGAAGAGGGCGCAGGATGTTGTCCACCGAACCAATGACGCCGGCGCAAAAGGCCACCATCACCACGCCTTGCCAGATGGCACCGGTGGCGAAGAAATAAATGGCCGCAGGCACCCAGATCAGCGCCGCGCCGACGGCGGGTAAGAGCGAGAGAAAGGCCATGACCACGCCCCAGAGCACCGGGCCCTGGATGCCCAGGATCCAAAAGATCAGCCCGCCGAGCGAGCCTTGAACGGCGGCAACGGCGATGTTGCCCTTGACCGTGGCGCGGATCACCGTGGTGAACTTGGCGGCCAGCTTGCGTTTGTGCACGGGATCGAGCGGCACGGCATCGCGAATGCGCGCGGCGAGGGCGCTGCCATCGCGCAGCAGAAAGAACAGCAGATACAGCATCACACCAAAGCCCACCACGAATTGCAGCGTGTTGGAGCCGAAGTCCACCGCCTTGGTGGCAAGGAACTGGCTGGCCTGGGCGCCGAACTTCGAGAGCCGCTCCTCGATCTCGGCCATCGAGGTCAGATGGAAGTGATCCAGCATCTCCATGGCCCAGTCGGGCAGGGCATTCGTGATGGTCTGCAGGTAGCTGCCGACGTTGAGCTGGCCGGATCGCAGATGCTCGTAGATGACCGCGGCTTCGGAGACCAGCGACGTGATGATGAGCAGCAGCGGCAGAATCACCAGAATCAGGCAGATGGTCAGCGTGATCAGCGCTGCGGTGTTCTTGCGCTTGGGCATGCGCTGCAATAGCCATTTTTGCAGCGGGGCGAAGAGGATCGCCAAAACAACACCCCAGAACACCGCAAACGCATAGGGCCAGAGGATTCCGAAGAAGGCCAGCGTCACCAGGATGAGGATCAACAGGAAGGTGCGTTGCTGTAATGTTTGCGATTTCATAAGGCGAGTTTCGGGCAGATTCCGGCAAATGTACGCGAGTTGGGCCCCAGCGATAGCATGTGGGCCCGCGTTTCAGCGCCTGTCCGACATCAAGCCGACATACGCGGTATGAAGTTCAGTGGCACAATAGCGCCCGTACTTAGGCCCTTCCCCTGCCACAGTCGCATCCGCCAACCGGTTCAGCCGTGTCGCGGAAGGTTTACTAACCAGCTAATGCTTCCTTCAGGGAAGCGGAGGTGAGCGGTATATGAGCGAACCCACATCCGTATACAAAGCCTATCAAGGCAACACGTATCTCTTCGGCGGCAATGCCCCTACGTCGAAGAAATGTATGAGAGCTACCTGGCCAACCCCGGCAGCGTTCCCGATTCCTGGCGCGAATATTTCGACGCTCTGCAGCACGTTCCCGCCGTGGACGGCAGCAACGCCAAGGACGTGCCGCACCTGCCCGTCATCAACGCTTTTGCCGAACGCGCAAAGCAGGGTGGCACACAGGTCGTCGTTGCCTCTGGTGCAGATTCGGAGCTGGGCCGCAAGCGCACCGCCGTTCAACAGCTGATCGCCGCCTACCGCAACGTCGGTCAGCGCTGGGCCGATCTTGATCCCCTGAAGCGCACCGAGCGCCCCGAGATTCCCGAGCTGGAGCCGTCGTTCTACGGCTTCACCGATGCCGATCAGGAAACCGTGTTCAACACCAGCAACACGTTCTTCGGCAAGGAAACCATGACCCTGCGCGAGCTGATCAACGCTCTGCGCGAAACGTATTGCGGCACCATCGGCGCCGAATACATGTATGCCACCGACCAGAACCAGAAACGCTGGTGGCAGCAAAAGCTGGAGTCGATCCGCAGCAAGCCGAACTTCGACGCCGCCAAGAAAAAGCGCATTCTCGACCGCCTGACCGCAGCCGAGGGCCTGGAGCGCTACCTGCACACCAAATACGTTGGACAGAAGCGCTTCTCGCTCGAAGGTGGCGAATCGTTCATCGCGTCGATGGACGAACTGATCAACTCCGCAGGCGAAAAGGGCATTCAGGAAGTCGTGATCGGCATGGCCCACCGGGGTCGCCTGAACGTGCTCGTGAACACGCTGGGCAAGATGCCCAAGGACCTGTTCGCCGAGTTTGACCATACCGCTCCCGAAGACCTGCCATCCGGCGACGTGAAGTACCACCAGGGCTTCAGCTCCGACGTGACCACTCCTGGCGGCCCGGTTCACCTGTCGCTCGCATTCAATCCCTCGCACCTGGAAATCGTGAACCCGGTGGTCGAAGGCTCGGTGCGCTCGCGCATGGATCGTCGCGACGACCCGCGCGGCAAGCAGGTGCTGCCGGTGCTGGTGCACGGCGATGCGGCCTTTGCCGGTCAGGGTGTGAACCAGGAAACGCTGGCGCTGGCGCAGACCCGTGGCTACTCCACGGGCGGCACGGTGCACATCATCATCAACAACCAGATCGGCTTCACCACGTCCGATCCGCGCGACGCACGTTCCACGCTGTATTGCACCGACATCGTCAAGATGATCGAGTCGCCCGTGCTGCACGTGAACGGTGACGATCCGGAAGCCGTGGCGCTTGCCACGCAACTGGCGCTCGAGTTCCGCATGGAATTCGACAAGGACGTCGTCGTCGACATCATCTGCTTCCGCAAGCTGGGTCACAACGAGCAGGACACGCCTGCGCTGACGCAGCCGCTGATGTACAAGAAGATCGGCGCGCATCCCGGCACCCGCAAGCTCTACGCCGACAAGCTCGCGACCCAGGGCCTGGGCGACACGCTGGGCGACGACATGGTCAAGGCGTTCCGCGCTGCGATGGACGAGGGCAAGCACACGGCCGATCCGGTGCTCACCAACTTCAAGAGCAAGTACGCCGTGGACTGGAGCCCGTTCCTGAACCAGAAATGGACGGACGCAGGCGACACCGCGATCCCGCTCGCCGAGTGGAAGCGCCTTGCCGAGCGGATCACCACGATCCCCGAAGGCGTGACGCCGCACGCGCTCGTCAAGAAGGTCTATGACGACCGCGCCGCCATGGGCCGTGGCGAGATCAACGTTGACTGGGGCATGGGCGAGCACATGGCGTTCGCGTCGCTGGTGGCTTCCGGCTACCCCGTGCGCCTGTCGGGTGAAGACTGCGGCCGTGGCACGTTCACGCACCGCCACGCCGTGATTCACGACCAGAAGCGCGAAAAGTGGAGCGAAGGCACCTACATTCCGCTGCAGAACGTGGCCGACAACCAGGCCCCGTTCACCGTGATCGATTCGATCCTGTCCGAAGAAGCCGTTCTGGCCTTCGAATACGGCTACGCATCGAACGATCCGAGCACGCTGGTGATCTGGGAAGCCCAGTTCGGCGACTTCGCCAACGGCGCGCAAGTGGTGATCGACCAGTTCATCGCCTCGGGCGAAGTGAAGTGGGGCCGCATCAACGGCCTGACGCTGCTGCTGCCGCACGGCTACGAAGGCCAGGGCCCTGAGCACAGCTCGGCGCGCCTTGAGCGCTTCATGCAGCTTGCCGCCGACGCCAACATGCAGATCGTGCAGCCGACCACTGCCGCCCAGATCTTCCATGTGCTGCGTCGCCAGCAGATCCGCAACCTGCGCAAGCCGCTGGTCATCATGACGCCCAAGTCGCTGCTGCGTAACAAGGACGCGACCTCGCCGCTGACCGAATTCACCAAGGGCTCGTTCCACACGGTGCTGCCGGAGCAGGACGAAGCCGTGGTCAAGAACGCCGCCAAGGTCAAGCGCATCATCGCCTGCTCGGGCAAGGTGTACTACGATCTGGTGAAGAAGCGCGCCGAAGCCAAGCAGGACGACGTGGCCATCATCCGTGTCGAGCAGCTGTATCCCTTCCCCCACAAGGCATTCGCTGCCGAGGTCAAGAAGTACAGCAACGCGAGCGACATCGTGTGGTGCCAGGACGAACCGCAGAATCAGGGTGCCTGGTTCTTCATCCAGCACAACATCCATGAGAACATGCTGGACGGTCAGAAGCTCGGCTACTCCGGTCGCGCCGCCTCCGCGTCGCCCGCCGTGGGTTATTCGCACCTGCATCAGGAGCAGCAGAAGGCACTGATCGACGGCGCATTTGGCAAGCTCAAGGGTTTTGTCCTGACCAAGTAAGGCTGGAAACCCGCTCGTACCCATCAGTACAAAACACGAATAGGAATAGAAAAATGGCTATTGTTGAAGTCAAAGTCCCGCAGCTCTCCGAGTCCATCACGGAAGCCACCATGCTGAACTGGAAGAAGAAGGCCGGTGATGCCGTTGCGGTGGACGAAATCCTCATCGAGATCGAAACCGACAAGGTCGTGCTCGAAGTGCCGGCTCCTTCGGCAGGCGTTCTGGCCGAAATCCTGCAAGGCGACGGGGCCACCGTGACCGCCGAGCAAGTGATCGCCAAGATCGATACCGAAGCCGTCGCAGGCGCTGCGGCCCCGGCTCCCGCCGCAGCACCAGCCGCCGAGGCAGCGCCTGCTGCTGCCGCGGCTCCCGCACCGGCACCTGCCGCCGCTGCTGCCCCTGCCGCAGCGGCATCGGCCAGCAACAACAGCAAGGCCGGCGTTGCCATGCCTGCGGCCGCCAAGATCCTCGCCGACAACAACCTGTCCGCCGCCAATGTGGCCGGATCGGGCAAGGATGGTCGCGTGACCAAGGGTGATGCGCTGTCGGCAATCAAGGGCGGCGCTGCCATCCCGACCGGCGTGCCAACCGCGGCCTTGCCGCAAGTCGCCGCCCCTGCGGTTAACCTGGGCGATCGCCCGGAGCAACGCGTGCCGATGACTCGCCTGCGCGCGCGCATTGCCGAGCGTCTGCTGCAATCGCAATCGACCAACGCCATCCTGACCACGTTCAACGAAGTGAACATGGCTCCGGTGATGGACCTGCGCAAGAAGTTCCAGGACCAGTTCACCAAGGAGCATGGCGTCAAGCTCGGCTTCATGTCGTTCTTCGTGAAGGCGGCCGTGCACGCGCTCAAGAAGTTCCCGGCGGTGAACGGATCGATCGACGGCAACGACATCGTCTACCATGGCTATTTCGACATCGGTATCGCCGTCAGTTCGCCACGCGGTCTGGTCGTGCCCATCCTGCGCAACGCCGATCAGATGAGCTTTGCCGACATCGAAAAGAAGATCGCCGAATTCGGCCAGAAGGCCAAGGACGGCAAGCTGAGCATTGACGAAATGACCGGCGGCACCTTCTCGATCTCCAACGGCGGTACCTTCGGCTCGATGATGTCGACCCCGATCATCAACCCACCTCAGTCCGCGATTCTGGGCGTGCACGCCACCAAGGACCGCGCCGTGGTCGAAGACGGCCAGATCGTGATCCGCCCGATGAACTATCTGGCAATGTCCTATGACCACCGCATCATCGACGGCCGCGAAGCCGTGCTGAGTCTGGTGGCGATGAAGGACGCGCTGGAGGATCCATCCCGTTTGTTGTTCGATTTGTAAATCATGAACAACCCCCTGTGGCGCTGTGCGCCTTCCCCCTTCTCTCGTTTTGCTGTGCAAAGCGGGAAGGGGGACGCAGCCAGCGCGGCGGGGCGGCCCTTGCGCGGCTGCTGCTGGTATCGGCCGCGCCAGACTCATGGGCAGTGATCTGTACCGGACTACAAATTCACGGAAAGCGCAAACCCACCCTTGGCATGGCCTCTCGGTGGGTTTTTTCCAGCAACTGACAAGAAAAGATTCAAAACATGAGCAAGCAATTTGACGTCGTCGTCATCGGCGCAGGCCCTGGCGGCTATATCGCTGCAATTCGTGCAGCGCAACTGGGTTTCAACGTCGCGTGTATCGACGAGTGGAAGAACGCGCAGGGCGGTGCGGCTCCCGGCGGCACCTGCACCAACGTGGGTTGCATTCCGTCGAAGGCGCTGCTGCAGTCGTCCGAGCACTATGACCATGCGAAGCTGCACTTCGCGGATCACGGCATTTCTACCGGGAAGGTGGACATGGACGTGCCCAAGATGATCTCGCGCAAGCAAGGCATCGTGAAGCAGAACAACGACGGCATCCTGTACCTGTTCAAGAAGAACAAGGTCACGTTCTTCCACGGCCGTGGTTCGTTCGTGAAGGCTGCCGATGGCGGCTACGAAATCAAGGTTGCCGGCAAGGAAGAGGAAACCATCACCGGCAAGCAGATCATCATCGCCACTGGCTCGAACGCGCGTGCGCTGCCCGGTGTGCCGTTCGATGAAGAGTTCATCCTGTCCAACGACGGCGCGCTGGCGCTCGAGAAGACCCCGAAGACACTCGGCCTGATCGGCTCCGGCGTGATCGGTCTCGAGATGGGTTCGGTCTGGCGTCGTCTTGGCTCGGAAGTGACGGTGCTCGAAGGCATGGACAAGTTCCTGCCCGCCGTTGACGAGCAGATCGCCAAGGAAGCCAAGAAGGCTTTCGACAAGCAGGGCCTGAAGATCGAGCTCGGCGTGAAGGTCGGCGAAGTCAAGACCGGCAAGAAAGGCGTGACCGTTTCCTACACCAATGCCAAGGGCGAAGCCCAGACGCTGGAAGTGGAAAAGCTGATCGTCTCGATTGGCCGCACCGCCAACACCATCGGCCTGAACCCCGAAGCCGTGGGCCTCGCGCTCGACGAGCGCGGCCAGATCGTCGTGGACGAGAACTGCAAGACCAATCTGCCTGGCGTGTGGGCCGTGGGTGACGTGGTGCGTGGCCCGATGCTCGCCCACAAGGCCGAAGAAGAGGCCGTGGCCGTGGCCGAGCGCATCGCCGGTCAACATGGCCATGTGAACTTCAACACCATCCCCTTCGTGATCTACACAAGCCCCGAAGTGGCGTGGGTGGGCCGCACCGAGCAGCAGCTCAAGGAGCAGGGCGTGAAGTACAAGGCCGGCTCGTTCCCGTTCCTCGCGAACGGCCGCGCACGCGCTCTGGGCGACACGACCGGCATGGTGAAGTTCATCGCCGATGCCGAAACCGACGAAATTCTGGGCGTGCACATGGTCGGGCCGATGGTCTCCGAGCTGATCTCCGAAGCCGTTGTGGCCATGGAGTTCAAGGCATCGAGCGAAGACATCGCCCGCATCTGCCACGCTCACCCATCGCTGTCGGAATCCACCAAGGAAGCGGCGCTGGCCGTGGACAAGCGCACGCTCAACTTCTGATTCAACATCATCGCTGAAGTCGGTTCCGGGTTTTCGGGACTTCGCGATAGCTCTGCCCCAGGACCTGCTCACACCCAGCGATCTTCGTGGATTGTGTGAACAGGTCTTGGTATTTTCAAGGTTTGGGAGAGACGACGGTGAATGTGAAAGAGGCTTACGAGGCAGCGCTCGCCACCAAGGGATTCAAGAGCGATCCGGCGCAATTGCGCGCGGTGGAGGCACTGCAGCGCTGCGCCGACGATTGGAGCAACTACAAGCAAAAGCGCTCCAACGCATTCAAGAAGCTGATCAATCACCCGGACCTGCCCAAGGGTGTGTACATGTATGGCGGGGTGGGGCGCGGCAAGAGCTTTCTGATGGAATGCTTCTACAACGCCGTTCCGATCAAGCGCAAGACACGCCTGCATTTTCACGAATTCATGCGCGAGGTGCATCGCGAACTGCACCAGATGCAGGGCACGCAGAATCCGCTCGACGTGCTGGGCGAGAAGATCTCCAGGAAATACAAGCTGATCTGTTTTGACGAGTTTCACGTGGCCGACATCACGGACGCCATGATTCTCTACCGCCTGCTCGATTCGCTGTTCAGGAACGGCGTGGGCTTTGTGACGACGTCGAACTTCAAGCCCGACGATCTCTATCCCGACGGGTTGCACCGCGACCGCATCCTGCCCGCGATTGCGCTGCTCAACGAGCACATGGAAGTGGTCAACGTGGACAACGGCACGGACTACCGCCGCCGCACGCTCGAAAACGCAAAGCTCTATCACACGCCACTTGGCCCCGAGGCCGAGGCTGCGATGGAGGCCACGTTCAACCAGCTTGCCGAAGTGGACGACGAAGATCCGGTGCTGCACATCGAGGCGCGAGAGATCCGCGCCAAGCGCCGCGCCGGGGGCGTGGTCTGGTTCGAGTTCAACGAACTTTGCGCGGGGCCACGCTCGCAGAATGACTATCTGGAAATCGCCACGCAATTCCACACCGTGCTGCTGTCCAACGTGAAGCACATGCCGGTGAACATGGCGTCTGCGGCGCGGCGTTTCACCTGGCTGGTGGACGTGCTCTATGACCGTTCGGTCAAGCTGATCATTTCGGCCGAGACGGCGCCCGAGGGTCTTTATACTGAAGGACCCTTGGCGCACGAGTTCCCGCGCACCGTCTCGCGTCTGAACGAGATGCAGTCCAAGGAATATCTGGCACTTGAACGCCGCACGGTGGATACCCATCTGACCTGACATGAAGCTCCACATGAGTCGTACCCGCTGGGCAACCAGCCTTTTCGCCCTGCATCTGGCCTGTCTGGGAAGCCTTGTCCAGTCCGCCGAGCCTCAGGCCGATGACCCATCGCAACGCGTACAGGCCGAGCGCGACGCGGAGCGGTCGGGCATCCAGAAGCAGCGCGCCGAGATCGAGCAGCGGCTTGTGAAGCAAGAGGCCGATTGCTACAAGCGGTTCGTGGTGGAGTCGTGTCTGCAATCGGCGCGTGCCAAGGCGCGCGCCGAGGACGGTGTGCTGCGCAGCCGCGAACTCAAGCTCAACGAGGCCGAACGCCGGGAACGTGCCGAGGAGCGTCTGCGCGACATCCGCGAGAGCGAGGAACAGCAGCGCGAGAAGGCCGAGTCCGGGCGCGCACGCAACGATGCGCGCGACCCCGGGGCGGACGCGCAATCGCGTGAGCAAAGCGTTCAGCAGCGCGAGGCAGAGGCGCAGCAGCGCGCCCAGCAGCAGAAGTCGCGCGAGGCCGCCAATGCCCAGGAACAGGCCCATCGTCAGGCAAGCCAGCCCGGCAAGGTCGAACGTGCACGCATGCAATACGAGGCCAAGCAGCGCAAGGCGGCCGAACGCCGCGCCAAGCACGAGCGCGATATCGATGATGCGGCGCGGCTCGGAAAACCCGGAGCGGCCCCTCTGCCGAATCCGGCGGCATCCGGCGCGCAGTGATTTCCGCGATTTCCGGGCTGAAGTCCAGGGCGCAGTTCAGCGCGTAGGCACGTAGTTGCCGACGCTGTGGCCTTCCGAACGTGCGAGGTCGTTGGTTGTCGGTACCTTCTTTTCCTCTTCGAGCGCATCGATTTTCACGATCACGAGCGACAGGTTGTCTCCCGTGCCGCGCGCGCGGGCGCGGGCCTTGTCGATCAGGAACTCGGTCGCCTCGCGCGGCGTGAGCGAGTTGGCGACCGAGGCCAGCTCGGTAGGGGCGAAGTAGTGCCAGACGCCGTCGCTGCAGGCCAGAATCACATCGCCTGGTTGCAAGTTGTTGATCATGTGGGACGCTGCCGGAGGATCGGCCTCGGTGCCAAGGCAGCCCACGAGAATGTTCGAGTGCGGATGGTTGTGCGCCTCGGCCTCGGTGATCTCGCCGCGATCCACCAGCGACTGCACATAGGAGTGGTCACTGGTTCGCTGGATCAGTTGTCCGTACTGCACGTGGTAGATGCGCGAATCGCCGGCGTGCACCCAGTGGCATTCGCCGCGCGGCGTGATCAGGAACGCGGCCACCGTGCTGTGCGGTTCCTGCTCGGTCGAAATGGCGGTCAGGCGAATGACGATGTGGGCTTCGGTGACGATATGCTTGAGCATCGTGGGGCCGTCGTCGACATCGGGGGAATAGCGTTCAAACAATTGCTGCGCCGTGAGCAGCACCTGGTCGGACGCCTTGCGTCCGCCGCTGCGCCCGCCCATTCCATCTGCAACAATGCCGAGCACGCAGCCGTTGAATCGCGGGTGTGACAGCAAGGCGACCCGGTCTTGCTGGTATTCCCGATCTCCCTTGTGGATCCCGGTGGATGCGGTCAGTCGAAAGGCTTTGGACATGGCGGGATTTTTTCTGTTTCGTTGTTTGGCGCATTGGAACCGCTGAGCGCCCCTCGCCGAAGTTTAATCTGTGGATCACTATCGGCTTCCTCTTGCAATGATTGTTGCGTAAAAAGTGATTCTGAATCTACAGAAATTTATGGATTTCCCTGAATTCGACTGGAAACCCACGGGTTTTCCCTTTTTCGCGGCCTGCTTGACGACGGCGGGGTGGTGCGCATGACGGAGTGGGAATCGGATGCGCGGTCCGTGCTCGACGACGGCGGAGCGCTGGCGCAGAGTCTGGCGGGCTTCCGGCCCCGGCAGGAGCAGATGGCCATGGCCGCAGCGGTGGCGCGCGCCATCGAGGATGGCGGATGTCTGGTGGTGGAGGCCGGAACCGGCATTGGCAAGACGTTTGCGTATCTGGTGCCGGCGCTGCTCAGTGGCAGGCGCGTGTTGATTTCCACCGCAACCAAGGCGCTTCAGGATCAGCTGGTGCATCGCGACCTGCCGAGATTGCAGGAAATTCTGGGCAGGCACCGGGCGATCCATCGCCGCGTTGCATTGCTCAAGGGCCGCGCCAACTATCTGTGCCTGCATCGCCTGGATCAGGCCGTCTCGGGACTGCTGGAGGCGGGAGTGACCACCTCACCACTCCTGGTGATACGCGCCTGGGCGCAATCGACGCGCAGTGGCGATCTCGCGGAACTGGGCGGACTGCATGCGGACGGGCATCTGCAATCGCAAATCAGCTCCACGCGCGACAACTGCCTGCGCGGCCAATGCCCGCGCTACGATGACTGTCACGTCTACCGGGCACGACGCCTGGCGATGGCGGCCGATGTCGCGGTGGTCAATCACCATTTGTTCTTTGCCGATCTGGCGGCGGCGCAGGATGGGGGCGAACCCGAGTTGCTGGCCCATTCGCAGGTGGTCATCTTCGACGAAGCGCACTCGCTCAATGCCGTAGGCCAGCAGGCGTTCGGGCTGGAGTTCGGTTCGCGCCAGGTGATCGCCTTCGCCAACGATCTACGACAGACCGGACAATCCGAGGCGCAGGGCTGGCGTGACTGGACGGCCCTCGCCATGGAGCTGCTGGACGCGGCCAGAGCGCTGGTAGTGTGCTGCGCGGCGCTGCCGGACAACAGCCGCATCGCGTGGCAGGACGAGGCACCCGACGGCGTATCCGGCGCGCAGTGGGCGAAGGCGTGGAGCGCATTGGAGACAGGCCTGCGCACCGCGCTGACCGAACTCGATGCCGTCACCGTCGCCTCGCCCGATCTGCTGCGCCTGCATCAACGTGCCGTGGTGATGCTGCAGAACCTGGGCGCGCTGTCCTCGGCCGAGGATCGCTCCCGCGTGCGCTGGCTGAGTCGGACCAGCGACGGCGTGCATCTTTCACAGACGCCGTTTCGCGCGGGACCCGATCTACAGCGGTTGTGGGCGACCGCACGTTCGGCGGAGGCGACCATTGCCGAAGCCAGTGCCTGGGACGACGATGAGGCCGCCAAAGAGACGCGCGCCTTCATCTTCACTTCCGCCACACTGGGCACCAACGATGCGCTTGACTGGTTCACGGAGCCACTGGCGCTGGAAAAGTCGACGACCGTCATGCGGCTTCAGAGCCCGTTTGACTACGCATCGCAGGCCACGCTGTTCATTCCCGATCACTTGCCTTCCGCCAACGATTTGCAGCATGCGGCGGCGCTGGCGCGATGGCTTGTCGATTCTCTTGTGAGCCTCGGGGGCGAACGCTGTTTCTGACGACCAGCCTGCGTGCGATGGATGAAGTGGCTCGCGTGCTTCGCAAGCAGCTTGCCGATCATCCACAGATCGCCTTGCTGGTGCAGGGCGACCTGACCTCAAGCCAGATTGCCGAGCGGTTTCAGGCGTCGATCCTTGATGAAAAAACGGCAAGCGCGCGGTCAGGCTGCGTGCTGGTCGCCTCGCATACCTACTGGCAGGGTTTCGACGTGCCGGGTGACGCGTTGCAGATGGTGGTGATCGACAAGCTGCCGTTTCCCGTGCCGACCGATCCGCTGGTCGAAGCCTACGAACAGTTTCTCGCGGGCAGGGTCGCAATGCGTTCAAGGAATTCGCGCTTCAGGAGGCCGCGATGGCTCTGCGGCAGGGAGCGGGGCGGCTGATTCGCGGCGAGACGGATTCGGGCATGCTGGTGGTGGCCGATGCGCGCCTCGCCAAGGGATATGGCAAATGGCTGCAACGCCAGTTGCCGCCGATGCGGCGTCTGGCCTCAGAGGCCGAATTTCACGACGAGGTCGCGCGACTGGCGAAGCTGCAAGCGGATGGCAACGCTGGCGCGACTACCAGAACTTCCACCACGGATCGCTCTTCTTCGCAAAGCCGGATTTGAGAAACTCGCTGTTCGGGTACGACGCCTCGATCACGCGGCGCGTGTCGTCGCGCAGTTGCTCAAGGCCCAGCGCGTCATAGGAGCGCATGATGATGTAGAGCGCCTCTTCGACGGCCGGCACTTCCTTGTAGTCGGCCACGGCAACCTGCGCGCGGCTGATGGCGGCCACGTAGGCGCCGCGCTCGAAGTAGTAGCGCGCCACGTGCACCTCATACTGTGCCAGCGAGTTGACGATGTAGGTCATGCGCTGGCGGGCGTCCGGCGTGTAGCGCGATTCGGGGAAACGCGTGACGAGTTCCCGGAACGATTCGAAGGAATCCTTGGCAGCCTTCTGGTCGCGCTCGGAAAGGTCCTGGCGCGACAACCACGAGAACATGCCCAGATCTTCGTTGAAATTGACGATGCCCTTCAAGTACAGCGCGTAATCGGTCGCGGGCGACGACGGGTGCAATTTGAGGAACCGGTCGAGCGTGGCGACCGCCTGGGCCTTGTCGTTGTTCTTGTATTGGGCGTAGGCCTTTTCGAGCTGGGCCTGTTGCGCGAGCGGTGTGCCCGCGGCACGGCCTTCGAGCTTCTCGAACAGCGGCACGGCCTTGTCGAAACTGCCGGAATTGGCCTCGTCGCGCGCTTCTGAATAAATCTTGTTGGGACTCCAGCCTGCAGTCTTGTCCACGTTGGTGCTGGAGCAGCCCGCAAGAAGGCCGGCAGCCAGCAATGCAGAGAACAGGGGCAGATTCAGACGCGACATAAAGGCAGTATTTCCCGCAGAGGAAGAATTGAGCATTCAGTTTAGCCACCAGCCGCATAGGGATATGCCGACCGGCCGCAAATCGTTGGCAAGAGGGCATTGTATGCGCCGCGTGACGCATGGGGGTTTGCGTCGGCCACATGGCTCGCACAAGTTTCTACAATCACTCCATGTTTGTTCACCTGCGCCTTCACACCGAGTTTTCCGTCGTCGATGGAACCAACCGGATCGACGAGATCATCAAAGCGGCCGCCAAGGATGGCCAGCCCGCCATGGCACTCACCGATCTGAACAACATGTTCGGAGGGGTGAAGTTCTACAAGGAAGCGCGCGGCAAGGGCGTGAAACCCATTGTCGGCGCGGAAATCAGCGTGCCTATGGAGGGCGATACCAGCGCGGTCGCCCGGATGATCCTGCTGATCCAGAGCGATCAGGGATATTTCAGCCTGTCGGAAATCCTCGCGCGGGCCTGGACCAGCAACGTCGTCAAAAACGTGCCCCTGGTCAAATGGGAGTGGCTGGACGAACTCAACGAGGGTTTGATCGCGCTCTCTGGTGCGCAGGCGGGACCGGTCGGGCAGCCATTGATGCGCGGCGACGAGGCCACGGCCAAGGAAATCGCCACGCGACTCGCGCGCATATTCCCGCACCGGTTTTACATGGAGATACAGCGCGCGGGCCGCAGCGACGATGAGTCGCATGTGACCCAGGCGGTGCAGCTCGCGGCGCGCATGAACCTGCCGGTGGTCGCGACACACCCGATCCAGTTCGCGACTGCGGACGACTACGAATCGCACGAGGCGCGCGTCTGCATCGCCGAGGGCGAAATTCTCGGCAACCAGCGCCGCGTGCGCCGGTTCACGCGTGAACAGTATTTCAAGACCGCGGCCCAGATGGAGGCGCTGTTCGCCGACCTGCCGTCTGCCGTCGAGAACACGCTCGAAATCGCCAAGCGCTGCAGCCTCACGCTGGTGCTCGGAAAACCGCGCCTGCCGGATTTTCCCACGCCCAACGGCATGCCGATCGACGACTATTTCCGTTATGCGTCCTATCAGGGTCTGGAGGAACGGCTCGCCTATCTGTTCCCCGAGGAGCCCCGGCGCGACAAGGCGCGGCCACGCTACGTCGAGCGGCTGGAGTTCGAGCTGCACACCATCCTGCAGATGGGATTTCCGGGCTACTTCCTCATCGTGGGTGACTTCATCCAATGGGCCAAGAACAATGGTTGCCCCGTGGGGCCGGGCCGTGGCTCGGGTGCGGGTTCGCTGGTTGCCTATGCGCTCAGGATCACCGACCTCGACCCGCTGCAATATGCACTGCTGTTCGAGCGTTTCCTGAACCCCGAACGTGTTTCGATGCCGGACTTCGACATCGACTTCTGCCAGGGCAATCGCGACCGGGTGATCGACTACGTGAAGCAGAAATACGGCAAGAACGCCGTGAGCCAGATCGCCACGTTCGGCACAATGGCGGCCAAGGCCGCGATCCGCGACGTGGGCCGCGTGATGGACATGAGCTACACGTTTTGCGACGGCATCTCCAAGCTGGTGCCGGGCAAGCCGGGCATGAGCTATACGTTGGCCTATCCGCCCGAGCAGAAGAAGGAAGGCGACAAGAACAACTACGCGCTCGAGCTTGAACCGATGCTCTACGACCGTGTCCGCAACGAAGAAGACGTGCGCACGGTGATCGAGATGGCGCAAAAGCTCGAAGGCGTGACCCGCAACATCGGCATGCACGCGGGCGGCGTGGTGATCGCGCCCGGCAAGCTGACCGACTTTTGCCCGCTCTATCAGCAGCCGGGCAGCGAGTCGGCCGTTGCCATGTATGACAAGGATGACGTGGAAGACGTCGGCCTGGTGAAGTTCGACTTTCTGGGGCTCGCCACGCTCACGATCCTCGAAATTGCCCGCGGATTCATCCAGAAGCGCCACAAGGGCAAAGAGAACTTTGCGTTCGAGGACATTCCGCTCGACGACGCGAAAACCTACAACCTGTTCTCCGATGGCAAGACCGAGGCCGTGTTCCAGTTCGAATCGCGCGGCATGCAGGGCATGCTCAAGGAGGCCAGGCCGAGCCGTCTCGAAGATCTGATCGCGTTGAACGCGCTGTACCGTCCGGGCCCGATGGACCTGATCCCGAGCTTCGTCGACCGCAAGCACAAAAGGGAAGTGGTGGAGTATCCGCATCCGCTCGTGGAAAACGTGCTGTCCGAGACCTACGGCATCATGGTCTATCAGGAGCAGGTGATGCAGACCGCGCAGGTGCTGGGCGGCTACAGCCTCGGCGGCGCCGACTTGCTGCGCCGTGCGATGGGCAAGAAGAAGGTCGAGGAGATGGTCAAGCACCGCGCGATCTTCCGCGAGGGTGCGGCCAAAAACGACATCAGCGAGGAGAAAGCCGACGAGATTTTCGACCTGATGGAGAAGTTCGCGGGCTACGGCTTCAACAAGTCACACGCGGCCGCCTATTCGCTGCTCGCCTATCACACCGGCTGGCTCAAGGTGCACTACACGGCGGAGTTCTACTGCGGCAACATGACCGTGGAAATGGACGACACCGACAAGCTGAAGGTGCTCTACGAGGACGCGGTCAAGAATTTCGGCATGACCTTCGAGCCGCCAGATGTGAATCGCGGCATGTACCGCTTCGAGCCGGTCACCGACAAGGTGATCCGCTACGGGCTCGGTGCCATCAAGGGCACCGGGCAGGCCGCCATCGAGGCCATCATCGCCGCGCGCGAAGGCCGGGGGAGGGTCCGCAGGGCCATGTGAAGGGTCCGTTCACCAGCCTGTTCGATTTCTGCGTGCGCGTGGACCGCGCGCGCATCAACAAGCGCACGGTGGAGGCGTTGATCAAGGGCGGGCATTTGATTCGATTCACCTGAACCGTGCGGCGCTGTCGGCATCACTCGATACCGCGTTCGAGTTTGCCGCCGCGTCGCACGCCAACGCCAACCAGTGTGGCCTGTTCGACATGATGGGCGACGACGCTCAGGGCTCGAGCACCAAGGAGCCCGAACTCGCCGATGTGACGCCCTGGGGCATCAAGGAGCGACTGACGCTGGAGAAGACCGCCATCGGCTTCTACCTGTCGGGCCATCTGTTCGACGAGGTGGCGCACGAGGTCCGCAAGTTCGTGCGCACCTCCATCGAGGAGTTGCAGGACAACCGCGAGGTGCAGACCATCGCCGGCATCGTGACCGACTATCGCGTGATCACCGGACAACGCGGCAAGCTCGCGCTGTTCAAGCTCGACGACAAGTCCAAGGTCATCGAGGCCTCGGCCGACGAGGGCGTGATCGCGGCATCGGGTCCGATCAAGGAGGACGATTTCGTGGTCGTGGCCGGTCGCCTGCAGCTTGACCGGTTCAGCGGTGGGCTGCGCGTCAAGGTGCTGCAGATCTCGGATCTGGCAGCGGCGCGCGCCAAATACGCAAAATACCTGCGCGTGGCGGTTCGCGAGAACCTGCCCGATGTGGCAGCGCTGGTGCGCGAATTTCCGCCACGAGTGGAGGAAACCGACCATGGCGAAATCCTCAGGCGCGGCCTGAAGGTGCGTTTTGACATGAAGATCGACTCGGACCGCGGCGCGGCGGTGGCCGAACTCAGTCTCGGCGAGGCCAGCAGCTTCTTTCCGAGCGACGCGGCCCTTGCGGCCTGGGGCAGCATGGCCGGCTCCGGGGCGGTGTCCGTGGTGTACGACCACGGCTGAAACCATGGACCCAACTTTGCCGCTTGAAAACTACTAATATGGCTCCAATTGAACCGCGAACCGCAGAATTTAGCTGGCTAGAATAATCTTCATGGCAACCAAACCTCCCACGACTCCCAAGCTACCCCAGACCCGACCCAAGCAGGAAGATGGCGGCTCGGTCGTGCTGGAGCGGCGCACGCTGCGCACGGAGCCGCCGAAGATGTATCAGGTGGTCATGCTCAACGACGACTACACGCCGATGGAGTTCGTCGTTGTGATGCTGCAGGAATTTTTCTCGAAAGATCGCGAGGCGGCCACGCAGATCATGCTCAAGATCCATCTGGACGGTAAAGGCGTTTGCGGGGTTTTCACCCGTGACGTTGCCGCAACCAAGGTCGAACAAGTTCTCGACGCCGCCAACAAGGCGGGCATCCTTTGCAATGTGTGTGCGAGCCAGTTGAATAATTGGCATGGCGCCCCGATCTACAGTCAATCTCTGAAACGCAAGCGAAAAAGGAGTTCTCACATGATTGCCCAGGAACTGGAAGTCAGCTTGCACATGGCCTTCGTAGAGGCCCGCCAGCAGCGCCACGAGTTCATCACCGTGGAGCATTTGCTGCTTGCACTGCTAGACAACCCAAGCGCCGCAGAAGTGCTGCGCGCGTGCGCCGCAAACATTGATGATTTGCGCGCCTCGCTCACCAATTTCATCAAGGACAACACGCCGCAGGTCGCAGGATCGGACGAAGTCGACACCCAACCCACGCTCGGTTTCCAGCGTGTGATCCAGCGCGCCATCATGCACGTGCAGTCCACGGGCAATGGCAAGAAGGAAGTCACCGGCGCCAACGTGCTGGTGGCGATCTTTGGCGAGAAGGATTCGCACGCCGTGTACTACCTGCACCAGCAGGGCGTCACGCGCCTCGACGTGGTCAACTACATTGCCCACGGCATCAAGAAGGGCGAGCCGCCGGAGCCTACCAAGGCCGAAGGTCAGCCCGAGGCCGAAGAGGGCGGTGGAGAACGCAACGAGAAGGCATCGCCGCTCGAGCAGTTCACGCTCAATCTGAATCAGGCCGCCAAGGAAGGCAAGATCGATCCGCTGATCGGTCGCCAGTACGAGGTCGAGCGCACCATCCAGATCCTCTGCCGTCGCCGCAAGAACAACCCGCTGCTCGTGGGTGAAGCCGGCGTGGGCAAGACCGCGATTGCCGAAGGCCTTGCCTGGCGCATCACCCAGAACGACGTGCCGGAAATCCTCGCCGAGGCCACCGTGTACTCGCTCGACATGGGTGCGCTGCTGGCGGGCACCAAGTACCGCGGCGATTTCGAGCAACGTCTCAAGGGCGTTCTCAAGTCGCTCAAGGACAAGCCCAACGCCATTCTGTTCATCGACGAAATCCACACGCTGATCGGCGCGGGCGCTGCATCGGGCGGCACGCTGGACGCATCGAACCTGCTCAAGCCGGCGCTCTCGAGCGGCCAGCTCAAGTGCATCGGCGCGACCACGTTCACGGAATACCGCGGCATCTTCGAAAAAGATGCGGCGCTCTCGCGTCGCTTCCAGAAGGTGGACGTGGTCGAGCCCACCGTGGCGGAAACCGTCGACATCCTCAAGGGTCTGAAGTCGCGCTTTGAAGAGCACCACAGCGTCAAGTACGCGCTGGCGGCACTACAGGCTGCGGCCGAACTCTCGGCCAAGTACATCAACGACCGTCACCTGCCCGACAAGGCCATCGACGTGATCGACGAGGCCGGTGCTGCCCAGCGCATCCAGGTGCCGAGCAAGCGCAAGAAGACCATCGGCAAGGCCGAGATCGAAGAGATCGTGGCCAAGATCGCGCGCATCCCGCCCGCCAATGTCTCGAACGACGATCGCAGCAAGCTGCAAACGCTCGAGCGCGACCTCAAGAGCGTGGTGTTCGGTCAGGACAAGGCGCTCGAGGTGCTGGCATCCGCCGTCAAGATGGCACGCTCGGGCCTGGGCAAGGGCGACAAGCCGATTGGCTCGTTCCTGTTCAGCGGCCCGACCGGAGTCGGCAAGACCGAGGCGGCCAAGCAGCTCGCCTACATCATGGGCGTGGACCTGATCCGCTTCGACATGTCCGAGTACATGGAACGCCACGCGGTGAGCCGACTGATCGGTGCGCCTCCGGGCTACGTGGGTTTCGATCAGGGCGGTCTGCTCACCGAAGCGATCAGCAAGAAGCCGCACGCGGTGCTGCTGCTCGACGAAATCGAGAAGGCGCATCCGGACATCTTCAACGTGCTGTTGCAGGTGATGGACCACGGCACGCTGACCGACAATAACGGACGCAAGGCCGACTTCCGCAACGTCATCATCATCATGACGACGAACGCGGGCGCCGAGACCATGAACAAGGCCACCATCGGCTTCACCAACCCGCGTCAGGCGGGCGATGAAATGGGCGACATCAAGCGCCTGTTCACGCCGGAATTCCGCAACCGTCTGGATGCGATGGTGAGCTTCAAGCCGCTCGACGAGCAGATCATCCTGCGCGTGGTGGATAAGTTCCTGTTGCAACTGGAGCAACAGCTCGCCGAGAAGAAGGTCGAAGTCACGTTCACCGACGACTTGCGCAAGCATCTGGCCAAGAAGGGTTTCGATCCCCTCATGGGTGCTCGCCCAATGCAGCGCCTGATCCAGGACACGATCCGTCGTGCACTGGCAGACGAACTGCTGTTCGGCAAGCTCACCGACGGCGGCCGCCTGACCGTCGACATCGAGGTCGGCACCGACGACAAGGGCAACGAGACCTCCGAGGTCAAGCTCGACATCCAGTCGCTCGCCAAGAAGGAGCGCACCAAGTCGGAACCCGCCGAGCCGGAAGAGGCGACGGCAGACTGATTAAATAGTCAGTCCGCTACCTAAAACAAAGCCCGCAGCTTGAAAGAGCTGCGGGCTTTTGTATGTGGAAATACCGCAAATGTGCTTAGAAGTTTTCGGCGGGTCGTAAGGAATGGAGGACTTTGCTGGCGTTTTGCAGCCGCCAAACAACGGGGTGACAACGACCACAGAATCACGTCCTGTCACTGGCCTTGCGTAGCAACGAGGGTGAAACTTTCCAATCTTGCCCATCATCAGTGCGCAAACTTGCGGTTTTCTTGTTGAGTCGAACGATTGTCCCGCGTTTGATGACTCCTTGGTTCGTGGTGAATTCAACGCGGTCGCCCTCGGTAAATTGGGCCAGTTGCACGGTGCTTTTGACTTGGGCGAGTAAATTCAGGCGCTCAATGACCATGCGATTGAGATACAACAGGTCTTCCTCGCCCATGTGGCGCAAGGCTTCAGCAAATAACTCACGATCTAAAATGGTTTGCTTTGAGTTCATTTGGGCAGTTTATGCGTCACCTGCCGAGATCAAGGACACGATGACGTAGTGCGGAGCGACGGTATCGAAGCGCAGCCAACGCAAGCTCAGTGCGCGCCGGGTCGCGAAATAGTGATGAGTTGATCCGGCCTGATCACAACCTCATGGCAATGGTCTTCTCGCTGCCCGCGGTGATCCAGACCCCGGTGGCCGTGAAGTTGTCATTCGAGCCGCTGCCGACCAGCGCGACCTGTTTCATTATTTCATCGATCCAGTCCTGAACGCTGACGGCCTGGCTGAGGGTGCGTTCAATGAATGAGGTGTTGACCATGCTCCATACGCCGTCCGTGCAGATGAGGAAGGCGTCGCCGTCGGTGACGGTTACGGCGCTTGGTAGAACACTGGGTTCGACCTCGCTGTTTGCTCCGGCGGCTCCGAGCAGCACATTGCGTTTGGGATAGTTAGCTGCGTCTTCTTCCGAGAGCAGTCCTGCTGACACGAGGCTTTGTACGACGCTGTGGTCCTCGGTCATGGTGACCAATTCATTGTTGCGAAACCAGTAGATGCGAGTGTCTCCCCAGTGTGCCCAGATGGCTTGCTGGGAGTAGGTGTCTATGCGCAGTTCCGCAATCGTCGTGCACATGTTGGACATCTCGGGGTGGGCGATCTGTTCACGTTTGATCGCCGTCGAAATGGCCAGGAATTGGCGCGACATTTCGTTCGGATCCAGGCTCAACTCGCTTTGTCTGATGGTCGAAACGGCCAGTGCCGCAGCATGCCTGCCGCCAGAGGTTCCACCCATTCCATCGGCGACCGCAAACGAGACGATGCCACGGTCATGCGCGTGACAGTAGGCGTCTTCGTTGTAGTTCCGATCACCCTGGTTCGAGAGCGTGTAGTGGGTCAGCGCCACGGAATCCTCGTCTACTGGAAGCGGCTGAATGGTCGTCACTTGCTGGTTCCTTTGCTTTCAATGCTCTCGGTCTCTGTCTGGTAGGCGCTGTGGAATTCAGCGCCCCAGGACGCAGGTGTCTGGTTCTTCATCTCGTCCTTGAGCCATCGGTAGTAGTTGCAATACATCTCCCAGAGACGGGCATTGCGCTGCGCCGCAAACAGGGTTCGCTGGCGTCCCTGCGCGTCGAGTTGCTCCTCGATGATTCGCGGATCGAAACGCTCGAACAGACCCTGAACGGCCGCTTGCGTTCCAGCCATCATTCCCACTTCATGCGCGCGAAGGTCGAGGCGTGCGTTTTCAATGGCCGCCGGCCCTGGCAAAAATCCCGGCATCTTGGGGCCAAAGATCTGAGCCAGCGCGGCCCCACCCGTCGGCAGGAACTTGAGCGGATTGTTGGCTTCGGCATTGATCAGGGTGACTGCTATGCGTACCTCCTGTTTGGTGGCCGCGCGCGAACCGAGCAGATCCATATAGCCTTGAACGCTGCCGCTTAGCATCTGGCCGATCATGTACATCATGTCGGTGGTCAGTTGCTGGGGGTAACGACAATCGGAAAGCCCAGCGCCGCGTTTGAAAGCGGCAAGCAATTCTTGATCCGACTCGCTTGGCGTGGCGGACGCCTCGGCTTGCAACGCGGCATTCGTTGTCGGGACGCGCTTCTGCAATTGCGGACCGTCCGTAGGAGGCAGGGGGCCGGGTGTGGCTCAACCGGATCATGCATCGGGTGGATCGACTCCGCAACACTGGGAGGGAGCGGAGTCAGTTCCTGGCCCAGCACCGTATTGTCGGAAGGCCCGCCAAGATCAAAGAAAACATCCAGACTCTCGACCCTCGATGGCGGTGCAGGTTGTGGCAGGGCCGTAGGAGGCGTTGGGTCGGCGGACGGTAAGGGGGAGGGACAGAGAGCGTTGTCTCTGCCATCGCCTGAGTTGGGTGAGCGGGCGGAGCACTCGCTGGTGAAAATGGCGCGAGCGGGTCGGGAAGTTCCTCTGCGGACGAAGCGGCTGACGGCAAGGGGCGCTCGGAGACCGCATCATTTGCGAACGTTTCTTCGTGCAGCGCGCGCGGTGCCCGAAAATACGAGCCCATTTCGGAGGTGTGGTCACGTTGAACCGGGCCGCCTGGTTTGTCGTTACCGAACAGTACCTCGGGATTGAGGTCTCCCGCCACGCGTTCCCGGGAAAACAGATCCAGCGGATCCACCTTGGTTGACGCGTCCATGAACGATTGGTGCTTGTCCGTGTGCAGCGGATCAAGCGTCATGGAGTCGATGGAGCCTTCGTTCGGCTGGAAGATGGCATCGAAGGAGCGTTCCGGGAACATTTCCTTGACGTTGCCCGACTGAAACATGTTCTGGAGCGGATCGTCGATATTGCGGTGAGCGACTCCACCGGATGCCATGGGGTTGAAGTCATCGGGGATGACGCTCGAAGTACCTCGTCTGATCTGGCTGGCTGGCGCGGATGACAGTTGCGCGTCTATGGGGCCGGACATGAGGTCCGCAAACGGATCACTTCGGCTGGCAGGAGATGAAGAACGGCCTGCGGGCTGCTGAATCGGTGCCGTCGGCATGGCGAACGGGTCGCCTGGCAGATGGGCTTGTGCAGCATTGTTCTCGGCCGTGTACGCCTGAGCCGCAGGAGGCTGCTCTACCGGCGTGCTCAGCAGATCGTCGAAAGGCCCTCTCAATGCGGAAGCGGGGCCTTGGTGCTTTTCGATTATTGGCGAAGCCAAAGGCTGCGGCGGCAACAGCCCCGCTGCATCTGATGGAACATGGAGACTCGGCGAATGCGGCTCCACTGGCTGAAGTACCGAGGCAGCATCACTGGCTTCTCGCCTGACTGGTATTTGCGTAACGAGCGCCGAAGGCGCGGAAGCTGCATGAGTCGCCTGTTCAACGGAGATGACGTAGTTGCCGGTGCGCCATTCATCCTTTGCACCGATCGCCAGGCGCGCACCCGGCGCAAGTTCCCGTCCGTTCACGTAAATCGGATTCGAGGTGCTTGCATTGAGCAGATGGAAAGCATTGTTTTCCCAGATGATCTGCGCCTGGATCCGCGAGATCCTGCGCATTGGGTCGACAAGCACCATGTTGCAACGCGGATCGCGGCCCACGGTGCCACCTTCGGTACCAAACCACCCCTCGATGGGTGCTTGCGTTTCATTTGCGTAACCCGAGTGGGCTATCAAATGCAGTTGCATTTCAGATCCTTTCGCATGATCACCTGCGGCGCGTCAGAAGTCCCGAGTGGCCGTTGGTCAAGCGTCTTGTTCCGGTTCGATGCCCGTGATGAATGAGGCTTGATTCAAGCCTTCGGGCGCCATTTCCTTGAGAATGTCCATGAAGTTCATTTCCATCAGCTTCATGGCTCTGCGGATGAGAAAGGGAGCGGGATTCGTGGGTTCGTTGATCTCGAGATAACGAGAGACGAGTTCCAGTTGACGCACCGCATCTCTTCTGGAATTGATGCCGCCCACTCCTTTGACGGCACTGCCTGACGAATGACCGGAATCCGCAGTCCCCGCACCGTCACCGTCCTGCTCGCCGGAGCCCGAACCCGTTTGCTGAAAAGAGCGATCCTGTCCATGCAGAAGCACGGCAATCTTCTGTAGCGGGCGCATCAACGGGGCCAGGTCCGGCTGATATTCCGAACCCATTTTTTCCGCATAGAGCTTTTGAAGCGCCTCGATCTCCGCGACGATTTTTCCCGGCACGTCGAGCATCGGCGCATCTGCCGATCTGCGGACGTCGGCAACCACCTGTTCGAGCTGGGCGTCGGTGATGGTCACGCCATTGATTTCGAGCGAGCCCTGATCCAGCAACCGCTCAAGATCCTTGACGGTGAAGACGCCGAGCGGACTGGTGAGCACGACGCTCTGGCGAATATCGGAGGCGAGGCCGTCGATATCGGCAAAATTGCTGAGCGCGCTGAACCGGATTTGCGGATCGGACTCTTCATCGATCACCAGTTGTGGGTGCAGGGATTCCCAGAAATTCCCGGACACGGTGTTGACACTGGCGATACCGTAGCGCATGCCCTCCAGGCCATGCAGGCGTGTCAGCGCTCTCGTCATCAGCAGCAGCACACGAAGATCATGTGTCTTCGCGGACAACTCAGCGGCCAGTCTGAGCGTCTGCTGCCAGTCGGGCTCCTTGCCGGCGATGACGGTGTCACCGTATTGCTGCTCTGCTGTTGCAATGGCTGCGGTTTCGAGTTCGGCGAATTTCGTGTCGTACTCGGTGTTTTTCCCCGAGGGTTCGTCCGCAGAAATGGGTGTTGTCCAATCCACACCGATGTTGAAATCTTCCACCGTCAACTCCTGTCCACTCGGATTTTTCGTTTCTCTATGCTATCGTTGATGATAGTTCATGTGCGTGTAATTCGGATAATAGGTTGTTGAAATCCGCGCAGTTAAGAGATGCCTGGATTTCTGTGAGCTTCTTTCTTTATGGCATCCGTGCTGGAATACCAAAGAGTTCCATGTGCGCGTCGGCCTGTGTCACAGGCTGGGCGGGCAGGAGAACAAAAAAAGGGGAGCTTCATACATCATCCGATATCTTTGCGCACCCATTTTGGTCGATATCGCTTGAGGTACTGATGTCAGAAATTAGTCGCAATCATCTGTTTGGCAAGCTCAATGCCCAGATGTTCAGGGCAGCGGAGGCTGCAACCGTGACATGCAAGCTGCGAGGCAATCCCTATGTGGAACTGGTGCATTGGATGCATCAGATCCTGCAGGATCAGGATTCGGACATGCGGCTGCTCGTCAAGCACTACCAGCTCAACCCGGCGACGCTGGAGAAGGACATCACGGCAGAGCTGGACCGGCTCTCGCGCGGCGCTACCGCCATCGTGGACTTCTCGGAGCACATCGACACGGCCATCGAGCGAGCCTGGATCTATGCAACGCTGCTGTATGGCGACGAGGTGATCCGTGGTGGTTATCTGCTCGTTGGCATCCTGAAGACGACCAACCTGCGTGCGGTGCTGCACCGTATGTCGCCCGAGTTTCGCAAGCTGCAACCGGACCTGGTGGCGGCCGATCTCGTGCAGATCATCAAGGCCTCGCCTGAAGAGAACCAGCCGGCGAGCGACGGCAGTGGGATGTCCGGTGGTGCCCAGGCTGGCGAGGCCAGTCAGGCCGTGGGCAGCGCCAGTGGGGGCAAGGGCAGTGCGCTCAAGAAGTATGCGGTAGACCTTACCGACAAGGCGCGGCAGGGGCAGCTTGATCCGATCACCGGACGCGACGATGAAATCCGCCAGATCATTGACATTCTGCTGCGTCGCAGGCAGAACAATCCGCTGCTCACGGGCGAGGCGGGCGTCGGCAAGACGGCGGTGGTCGAAGGATTTGCGGCACGCGTGGTGGCCGGAGACGTGCCGCCGCCGCTACGTGACGTGACGCTCTATACGCTCGACGTCGGCCTGCTTCAGGCGGGCGCGAGCATGAAGGGCGAATTCGAGCAGCGCTTGCGCCAGGTGATCGATGAAGTCCAAGCCAGCCCCGGCAAGATCATTCTGTTCATCGACGAGATCCATACCCTCGTAGGTGCGGGCGGTGCGCAGGGAACCGGCGATGCGGCGAATCTGCTCAAACCCGCGCTCGCGCGTGGCAATCTTCGCACCATCGGCGCGACGACATGGGCCGAGTACAAGAAGTACATCGAGAAGGATCCCGCGCTCACGCGGCGCTTCCAGACCATACAGATCCACGAGCCCGCCGAAGACAAGGCGATTGCGATGCTGCGCGGTGTCACCGGGCAGATGGAGGCGCATCACAAGGTGTTGATTCTGGACCGTGCGATCGAGTCCGCAGTGCAGTTGTCGCACCGCTATATTCCCGCGCGCCAGTTGCCCGACAAGGCGGTGAGCCTGCTGGATACGGCCTGCGCGCGCGTGTCGCTCACGCAGCACGCGACCCCTGTCCAGGTCGAGGCGATTGAGCGCGAGATGGGGCTGCTCAACACCGAGCGCGAGATATTGCTGCGCGAAGAATCGATTGGCATTGGTCACGCCGAGCGTGCCGGACAGATTGCCAAACGGCTCGAGGAACTTGCCGCGCACCTCGGCGAGCATCAAAAACGCTGGGAGGCCGAGCACGCGCTCGTGCAGAAGGTGTTCGAGCTGCGCAGAAAGCTCAATCCACAGGCGGCGCTGGGCAGTCTGTCACCCCTGCCGCATCTGCAGGCGGAGGGGCAGGAGCAGGGCGGCTCTGTATCTGCCGAGGCAAACACCGGCGCCAATGCGGTCGCAGCGTCACACGCCGTGCAGGAGATTGCCGATGCGGTGGACGCGCCACCCGAACTGAGCGAAGAAGAGCGCATGGCGTTCAAGCAAGAGCTCGAAACCGTGCAGAACGAGCTGCGGCAATTGCAGGGCGAGCAGCCACTCGTGCTACCGGCAGTGGACGAGCAGGCTGTCGCCACCGTGGTCTCGGAGTGGACCGGCATTCCCGTCGGACGCATGGTCAAGGACGAGATCGCGGCTGTGCTCAAGCTCGCCGATACGCTCGGCAAGCGCGTGATCGGCCAGGATCACAGCCTGAACATCATCGCGCAGCGCATCCAGATCTCGCGCGCCCGCGTGGAAGATGCGTCCAAGCCCATTGGCGTGTTCATGCTGGTGGGCCCGAGCGGCGTCGGCAAGACCGAGACGGCGCTGGCGCTGGCCGAGTCGCTCTATGGCGGCGAGCAGAACCTCATCACCATCAACATGAGCGAATTCCAGGAGGCGCACACGGTCTCCACGCTCAAGGGCGCGCCGCCCGGCTATGTCGGCTATGGCGAAGGCGGTGTGCTGACCGAGGCGGTGCGTCGCAAGCCCTATAGCGTGGTGCTGCTCGACGAGGTGGAGAAGGCCCACCCGGACGTGCACGAGATATTCTTCCAGGTGTTCGACAAGGGCTTCATGGAAGATGGCGAGGGTCGACTCATCGACTTCAAGAACACGGTGATCATCCTGACGTCCAACGTCGGCACCGATCTGATCATGAGCATGTGCAACGATCCCGACCTGCTGCCCGATGCCACTTCGCTGGCCACGTCGATGCGTGATCCGCTGCTCAAGGTATTCCCGGCGGCATTTCTTGGGCGTCTGACCGTCGTCCCGTACTATCCGCTGGCACCCGACATGCTGGCGCGCATCGTGGCGCTCAAGCTGGGCCACATTCGCCGGCGTGTGTCGGAGAATCACCAGATCGCGTTCGACTGGGACAAGACGGCGGTGGACGCCATCATGTCGCGCGCCACCGATATCGAATCGGGCGGGCGCATGGTCGATGCGATTCTCTCCAACCATGTGTTGGCGGGCGTCAGCCGCGAGATACTGCATCGCACGATGAACGGGGAGCCGCTGGCGTCCGTGCGGCTCGCGTCCAATGGCAAGGACCTGACGCTTGATTTTGCGTGAGCCAGAACAAGGAGTGAATCATGCCCGTACTGATCGTTCCCGGGCCCGTGGGCAACACCGTCGGCAACCGTGAGCTGTTCCACAGCCCGTTCGCCCACGGCTGCTCTGCGGATGTGCAATCCTGCGTACCCACGGGCGCGCTGAATGCAAAGGCGCAAAGCGCGATCGCCCCAGCCGCCACGGCCGCCGAGGCGCTGTCTGCCTTGCCTGCCGCAGCGCTGAGCCAGCGCAGGCTGAGTGGCGCGTCCTGGGTGAACGAATTTCCCACGGGTACGTCCACCGCCGATCTCACGCCCTCGTTTCGCGACGCGGTCAACGCCTTCATCGCCGCAATCGATGCGGCGGGTGGCAGTGTCAGCATCAGCGCCACCTACCGGCCACCGGAGCGGGCCTACCTCATGCACTATGCCTGGGACATCGCCAAGGGCACGATTCAACCGGATCGCGTGCCGGCGATGACGGGCGTGGACATCGAGTGGAACCATGGCAACAAGACCCAATCGGTCAATGCGGCCAAAGCAATGGTGCGGGCATACGAGATCGTGCATCGTCCGTCGCTGACCACCAATCATGCGGGCCGCACGGCCATCGACATGCAGGTGAGCGGCATGACCAACAAGACGATCACGGACAAGAAAGGCAAGAAGGTCACCATCAAGAAGGCTTCGGATCTCCACGCGGTGGGCGCGACGTATGGCGTGCACAAGCTTCTCAGTGATCCGCCGCACTGGTCTGCGGACGGGCACTAACCTCGCAGCGAAGGGCGGGATAGTCAACATGATGCGTATGGGCAAGAACGCTCTGCTCGCCGCGCTGGCGGGAATTGCTTTGTGCGGAGTTGCGCAGGCGGGACAGGTGGTCGCCGGGCTGGTGAGCGTCACACCGCAGGGCAGGGCGAGCTTTTACTTCACCGAACCGCTGCCTGATGATCAGGCGATCTCGATACAAACGAAATCGGTCCAAGGGGCGAGAAAAAAAGGCGCCAGGACGAGCTGCTGCACCCGCATCCCGCGCGGCGAACTCAAGGCCATGACCTCGGTGCCAGAGCAAGTCACGAATGGCAGCGGTCGGCCCGTGGTCGGCTACATGCTCGAGCGTCCGCTGGCGGGAAACTGGGGAGAGAACGGCTTTGTCGGTATCGCGATGTCGGCCCGAAAGCATCTTCTAACGGCGGCTTCGCGGTGCTGGGGCGCAGCGACGGGTCTGCGGTCACGCGGGCTCGCTTGTGCTTTGGAGCGGAAGGCCTGAACCTTATTTCCACGGCCCGAGGCAGGGTGCACTCGCTCTATCTGGCCTTTGGCTACGAGGTCGACGAGTCGCCCAAGTGCAATGCCAACGATGAGCGCGATCTGGGCCTTGTGAGCGATTGATTGATTGCCGGGCGGTAAGATCTCCGCACCAATCCTCGTCTCACACTCGCTTCAAGCGCCGCGAGTCACGCTCGGGATTGAGCCGCAGATCGTTGGCTGGCGCATCGGTCGTGCGGTGCCCCATCCAGCTTGTCCAGCCAAGGCGTGTGCCGCCGCCGAGCGCGCACTGCGGCACCTGATCGGCGCGAAGCTGTAGCTCGACATCCCAATCCATTTCAATGCCGATGTAGTTGCGCACCCAGTCGCGCAGCTTGCGGTTGTTCATGTGAGGAGGCAGAAAGCTCTCGTACTTGGCAAGATCCATGGGGCCGAGCGTGATGCGAAACTTGGCCTGCACGTCCTTGACGCGACTGCCCGCGATGGCGTTCACCCCCAACTGGTTGTTCTGCGAGAAACCGCCCAGTCGAGTCTGGTCGGGCTCGTCAATCCGGATCCAGGTGTTCAGGAATTCGGTGACCGCAGCGCGCGTACCGAAGTAGTGGCCTACGAGCTTTTCAAGCCCTTCTGGATTGCGCGTGAGACGCACCAGATGTCCCGCCGCGTAGAGCTTGGCGCTGTCCTCGATCGAGTCACTGTTCCAGCTGCTGTCAAAGCCCAGACCCACCAGTGCGCCTGCGTAGAAGCTGAACTTGTCGATGCCCGGCCGATCCAGTTGCACGACCGACTGCGCATCGGCCCATGCACGGTAGAACAGGCTGATGAAGCGGTGGTGGAACAGGTCCACAAAATCAGCAGGAGCATGATCGCCATGGTTGTGCAGGCGCTCACGCACATATTCGGTCAGATGGATCGGCAGTGCGCCATTCGGGCCGAAGACGCCAAAGCTCAGAATGCGAACCAGCGGTCGCCCGCCATATCCCGACGCAAGCGCACTGTGGACCGTGGAGGGCGCGAAGATCGTGGAAGGGTGCTGGCCCAACCGCACGACGTCATCGCGCGGTGTCTGCGAGGTGCCAAGCCGCGCCGTGCGCGAGGTCGCATCGAGATGGCGCAACAGCGCAAAGAGATCCAGCGCCTCGGCCTGGGGCAGTTCGGCGCGCACCAGGTGGGCGAGCGCGCTTGACGACGGGTGATGCGCATTGCCGCCTGGTGTGATCGAGCTGTCCATGTCACTTACCGGTTTCATGCCGACACGCTCACGCAGAAGGGCGCATGCCCAGGCGTGTGGCCCACTGTGCGAACGAGCCGCCTTGCAACGTGCTCATCTTCAGACGTGTTGCCGAATTGATGCCGACGTGACGCGCAAAGAATCGCTCGAGCACCGCGCCAAAAAGCCAGGGACTGGCGCCGCCGAATTTGGACTGATCCACCGTCAGGTGGATGTCCACGCCGCGCCCATATACGATGGGGCCGGGCTGGAGCATGCGCGCATACATGGGCGTGACGCTCACCGATGCAATGGCGTCGCCTTGCTGCGCCGTTTCTGGTTTGCTCAGTTGGGCATACAGATTCAGCAGTTCGCGCATCACCTTTGCACCTTCGGCGGGCGAGGCATCGGTAAGCGTCTGATAGTTCAATTGCAGATGGCTCAGCAGCCGCCACGTGGTCTTGCGCTCGGCAATCGAGGATGTGGGGCGTGTGAGGGTGGTAACCAGCTCCACGCGCTGCACCGGCGCGGAAACCGAGAGCTGAAAGTTGCGCTCACCCGCCGAGGTGATCAGCAGCGAGAGGTCGCGATTGGTGCACAGCATCTCGGGCGCGATGCGGCTCAGCGTGTGCGGGTAGGGCGCGTCCTGGCGATCCACGAGCTGCGCGTACACCTCACTGCCGATGTAGCCGGTGCGCGGACCATTGCGCCGCGCGACTTCCGAGAGCTTGCGCGGTTCGCGCCGCAGCGAGAAATACGCCAGCGACTGCTGCGAACCCTCCTGCGCTCCCAGCGTTTCGTAGATGGGCAGGAAAGTCTGCACGTCGGTATTGTTTTCGGTATATCCCTGGATTTCCGATACCGAGTAGATCTCGTAGTCCAGTGGCCGAGTGCGATCACCAAGCAGGTGATGCTCGAAGTGCATGAGCGACACGTCGATGCGGTCGCCCTTCTTCGGAAACAGGTTGATCACCGGCGTGCAAAAGAGATGGAAGTGGCTCTCGGAGACCACCTTCTCGAGTTCGGTGGCTGCGCGGTCGAAATGCAGCACGATTTCCACGCGCTTCGACTTCACGTCCTTGAGCACCTGGCGCAGCTTGCTGATTTTGAAGAATCGGTACCGGTCGGGGCAGGCAAAGTATTCGTGCACCAGTCGGTAGCCGCTGAAGCTCTGCTCACCGTAGGGTATCAGCGCCTCGTCGTTCTCAAAGCCCATGCCGCTCACCTGTGCGGCTTGCAGCCACGCGCTATGCTCGCGTCCTGCGGCACTCCACTTGATCGCACCGCCCACAAGCCGCCCGCAGATCAGCTCGAGCAGCAGCATCGCGCGGTCGGCGGGCCTGCGATGTAGAACGGCAGCTTGTCGAAATCCACCGTGCAGATGTCGCGGTCACCATGCGTTTCAAGCACGATGTGCAGGCTGCTGACCACCTTTTTCTGATTTGCCGGAACCCGCACATCGTTGGCGAGACCTTCGACCCAGGCCTGTTTCACCTCGAGCGGCAACAGCTCGACATCATGCGCGGTACGAAACTGGCAGGCCGTCACCTGGCCGGGCGATATCGGCGCACGCAACACCGTCAGGCGCGGCACCTGAAACGCCCCGGTGATGCCACCTTCGGCTTCGCTTGGGTGCAGACGCACGATTCCCATGGCCGGAGTGGGCGCGAGGTAATGCGGGTAGATGAGTTCGAGCAGCCGCTGCGAGAAGCGCGGGAACTCGGCATCCATCTTGAGCTGGATGCGGCCCGCGAGCAGCGCAAAGCCTTCCAGCAGGCGCTCAACGTATGGGTCGGCGACCTCGATGCCCTTCATGCCGAGGCGGCCTGCGATCTTGGGATGCTCCTGCGCAAATTCCTGGCCGAGCTCGCGGATGTAGGCCAGTTCGCGATTGTAGTAATCGAGCAGACGCGGATCCATCAGTTGTCTCCCATCTGGTCGAGCAGGGTTACTGAGCCGGTCTCCAGATCGATGCTGGACTTCAGCAGCATCTCGATGGGGTAGGGATGGGCCCAGATCTGGCCGCGGATCTCGAACACCACCATATTGTGCGCGGCCTCGTCGTCCGAAGCCACGTTGGCGTTCACCGTGAGCGTCTGGGGCATCACCCGGGGCTCGAACCGCTGAATGGCTCCCTCTATGGCTTTTTCCAGATCGGAGAGCTTCACGTCGGAGACGCGTTTGCCCGAAAACGCCGGAAGCCCGAAATTCAGTGTTGACGAGCGTGCGTCGGGAAAGTCTGCGAGTGCCAGTTCGGCCTCGGCATTGGTTGCGTTGAGCAGCCACGAGAGATCGCGCAGGATGATCTGGCGTAACTGCTTGCGCGTGACGGTGCGCTCAGAGACTGCATCCTTGTCGCGCTGGGGCGCGTTGTCCGTCAGCCGGTCGAGCAAGGTCGGCAGCAGCCGGTCCGCAGTGCCGTAGCTCGGGGTTTTGAAACCGTCCGCTTGATCCATACGCAATGAACTCAGTCTTCTTCTACTGCCTTGGAGTCAAGGCGGATCTGGCGAACGTCCAGAATCGACATTTCCTTGGAATTCGTGGCGAAAACCTTCACGCCGTGGCCCACCCATTCACCCTCGGAATTTTCGGTCCAGCTGGTCAGGCGCGACCGCAGATGACCATCCTCGGCAACACCCTCGACGAGCGGATAGCGCGCGGGCAGCATGACGGGATGCAGGCCTTCGTTGACCAGCTTCACATGTGCCGGCAGCCAGACCAGATCGCGCAGATCCTCGGGCTTGTCCAGTTTCACCTCGACCACCGATTCAAATGGCAGCCAGTAGTAGTCGCCATTGACGAAGACCTCCAGCACCGGGCCAATGCGTGAGTCGGCATCGGCAATCCATTCAAACGGTGTTTCATTGATGCGACCAGCCACGGGCTCGGCTGCATCCAGCGCCTGAATGCGAAGCTCGGCTGCCTGCGTGGCCTGGCCCTTGCCTTCTTCCTGAAGGGCCTCGATGAGAAATCCAACCCACTGCGGCGGCTTGCCCAGCACCTGCGGCGTGCGCGTACCTGCGAACACGTCCTGGCGCATCGTCTCCGCGCGCAGCGCAAGGCGGTAGGCCTGGGCCAGGAGCTTGTGGCTTTCGTCGAGCTGGGCCGCAACCTGCAATTGCGAGAGCGCCTTCTGCCATTTACCCGACTGGGCGTAGAGCTGAAACAGGTGCACGCGCAGCTTATCGTCCGATGGACTCTGGCGCACGGCATCCTGCACTTGCGAAATCTTGTCGGTCAACTGAAGTTCAACCATGGGTCTGTCGTTGGAGAGTCTGCCAATTGAAGAAAAAGGGGGCCTGTTGCCCCCTTGGAATAACAAGCTACGCGGATTAGGCGTTGGTCTTGAGATCCCACTCGGCGGTCACTGCACCACCCATCGAGCCGGAGTTGGTCTGGGACTTGCCTTCGACCTTGACCTTCTGGAAGTTGAAGCCGCAGTCGAACATCGGCTCGGTGGATTCCGCGCCAGACAGGTTCAACGACGAGATCAGCACGTTGGTCATCTTGATGTTCAGGAATTCCTGTTGCGAGCCACCGGCCTTGCAAGCAGAAATCTCGACCGAGCCGATGTGCTCACCAGATGCGCACTTCTTCATCAGCGTGGCAAAGCACTTGTCGAAACGGCCACGGACGGTGATGTCCTGCCATTGCGCCTTACCCGAGCCACCACCACCACCGTATGCAAATGCGCCTGCATTTGCCACGCCGCCGGCGATGGACTCAACGTGCAACCAGCCCTTGTGCTTGGAGTCTTCGGATTCACCTTCGACACCGTCGATCTTGCAATAGATATCGACTACACCACCGACGCGCTGTTCAGGCGCTACGTTGGCCACAGGACTATTCAAACGATTAACTGCCATTTACTCTTCCTCCTTAAAAATGAGTTCCAAATTGATTTAATACACTCTCGGACTTAAGACTGCGCAACCGCTTGCTTCACAGATGGCAGTTTCGATACCAGGCGCAACGACACCGTGAGGCCTTCCAGCTGGTAGTGGGGCCGCAGGAAGAACTTGGCCGAGTAGTACCCGGGTTCTCTTCGATCTCTTCAACCACAACCTCGGCCGCAGCCAACGGTTTCATTGCCTTGACGGATTCGGATGAATTGTTTGGATCGCCATCGACGTAGTTCATGATCCAGTTGTTCAACCAAAGCTGCACATCGCCGCGCTCCTTGAAGGAACCGATCTTGTCGCGGACGATGCACTTCAGATAATGAGCGAAACGGCAGCACGCGAACAGGTAAGGCAGCCGCGCAGACAGATTGGCGTTGGCCGTCGCGTCTGCGTCGTAATATTCAGCAGGCTTTTGCAGCGATTGCGCGCCGATGAATGCGGCCACGTCGCTGTTCTTGCGGTACACGAGCGGCATCAGGCCGTTCTTTGCAAGCTCCGCTTCGCGGCGATCGCTGATGGCGATTTCGGTCGGGCACTTGATGTCCACACCGCCATCATCGCTCGGGAACACGTGCACCGGCAGGTCTTCCACGATACCGCCGGATTCCACGCCGCGAATCGACGTGCACCAGCCGTAATACTTGAATGAACGATTGATGTTGGTCGCCATCGCATAAGCGGAATTGGACCAGCAGAAATTGTTGTGATTCGCGCCTGCGGTGTCTTCCTCGAAATCAAATCCGTCGACCGGATTTTCCTTCGTGCTGTAGGGAAGACGCGAGAGAAAACGCGGCATCGTGAGACCGAGGTAACGTGCGTCGTCGGAGTCACGCAATGCACGCCACTTGATGTATTCGGTGTTGCCGAAGATCTTCGTCAGATCGCGTGGGTTCGCCAACTCCTGCCACGATTCCATCTGCATCAGACTGGAATCCGCGCCTGCGATGAACGGGCAATGCGCCGACGCAGCAATCTTGGACATTTCAGTCAGCAGCGCGACATCCTGTGGATTGTGGTCGAAGTGATAGTCGCCCACCAGGCAGCCGAATGGCTCGCCGCCGAACTGACCATATTCCGCTTCGTAGACCTTCTTGAAGATCGGACTCTGATCCCACAGAATGCCCTTGTGGCGCTGCAGCGTGCGACCCAGATCCTTCTTGTTGATGTTGAAGATCTGAATCTTCAACATCTCGTCGGTCTCGGTGTTGTTCACGAGATAGTGAAGCCCGCGCCACGTGCCTTCCAGACGCTGGAAGTCGTCGTGGTGAATGATCAGATTGATCTGCTCGGAGAGCTTGCGATCAATCTCCGCGATCATGCCCTCGACCGTGCGGTAGGCATCAGCAGAAATGATGTTGGTGTTGGAGAGCGCCTGCTCGGCAAGCGTTCGCACCGCCGATACGACGGCCTCTTGCGCCTGCTCGGTTTTCGGCTTGAATTCCTTGTTCAGCAGCGAAGCAAACGCGTCCGTTTCCAGCGTTGCCGTCTGGCCCAAGCCTTGTTTTTCAGTGATTGCCATTCAGTGTGACCTCGAAATTGTTTGCATGCGACGAAGCGGTGATTACTGCTCGTCGGCCCCTGTCGTCTTTTCCGTGGGTTGCTGATTCGGAGTGGACGACAGCGCCTTCATGAGCGCGGGATCAGCCAGAACCTTCGCGATGAGGTTCTCGGCACCAGACTTGCCGTCCATGTACGACAGCAGGTTGGCCAATTGCGTTCGCGCTTCAAGCAGCTTGCTCAGCGAATCGACCTTCTTGGCGACTGCATCGGGAGAGAAGTCATCCATGCTGTCAAAACTAATGTCAACCGCCATGTTTCCGTCACCGGTCAGCGTGTTGGGCACCTGAAAAGACACACGTGGCTTGATCGCCTTCATGCGCGCATCGAAGTTGTCGACGTCGATTTCGAGGAATTTGCGATCACCGATCTCGGGGAGCGGCTCGGCCGGCTTGCCCGAAAGATCAGCCATCACGCCCATGACGAAGGGCAACTGAATCTTCTTCTCGGAGCCGTAGACCTCAACGTCGTACTCAATCTGCACCCGTGGCGCGCGATTGCGAGCGATGAATTTCTGTCCGCTTTTCCCTCTCGCAGCAAGGCGCTGCTTCATGTTCATGCTCGTAGTCATATCTTTTCCAACCAATGCTTTCAAAGTTGCCAGTGGTGGTAAATATTACCAATCCAGCTGTTAGCGTACATGAATTTCGTTGAATTTGCGTGAATCGAAAAAAATCTCCTAGGGTGTTATTTTGTAACTTATTTAAATCATCGTAAATTTTTCTAGAATGTTGTCCCACCTCAGAAGCGATGACTGTTGTCCCGTACGGAATTTTGACGAACGGTCGAGGGGGCTCCTCGATCAGGGAGGCGTCCCTCAAGGAGCAGACGCAAACGCTTACCATTTTATTGTCATTTTTGTCAGTCAGAATTGCGAACAATTGCATATCATCATGCGTATGTCCTTGTTGTTGGTTTTCAATCGTGGCAACTCTTTACAAGTATCAAAATGCCAGCGGTGGATTGGTCTATTCAGACAGGCCGCCGGACCCACATGCAGGGGAGCGTTATGCGCCACAAGGCGAAACGGACAATCGGTGCTATGCCAGAATGTTCTGCGGCGAAAAACCTCGTGATAAATCGGACTACCAGAAGGCCAAGGAATACACCGCTGCCGCTCAAAAACATATTCCGAAATTGAAGGAATATGTAGAAATGCTCGATTACCTGCGTTCACACGACGAGGCGGGTTTTCGAGCCGCAATGAAAGAGCTCCAGCAAAAGAATCCGCGCGCCTGGATGGAGCTTCAGAAATCCCCGCTCTTCAGGAACCCAAAGGAAATTTCCCAATTTGAAAATTCCGTAAAGGCGGGCGCAAAAATTCTGACAAAGCCGGGCGATGCGCAAAGCTACATGGACGGCTGGTATGAGAGGGTGAAAACCAATGCGCAGGCACGTGGTTATGTGGAATCCAAGCCTGAGTTGGTCCCACTTGCCAAATCCAACGCGTCGGTGAGAACGGCCGCTGGAAGCGCCGTTTCTCGCGTTGGAGGCACGATATTGCAGTTTGAGATGGCAGCGCTGGATCCGGATACTGGCCGATCCGTCGGTGTTATTGCTTTGAGATTCCGCCTGGATACGTTGGCTGGCTTTCACCCGGGCTGGACTGGGACACCGATGGACATTGCAGGCGACGAGTACCAGGAAATCTCCGGGTATCTCTCCTCTGGTGACTACAGCTCCGCCAAGGCTGCGATGGATAGCTGGGTGGCTAAGCACCGATAGGGCCGAGATCGCAATGAACTATTCGCAGGATCCCGATCATATTATCGCTTATTTGAAAATAGTTCTATTTTTCATATTCCTTTCGACGTGCGGATTGGTATATGCGGATACCTCTGCAATTCCCGCGAAAACGGTGGTCTGCCCACAAATCGTTACCGATAGCAGGGAATTCTTTAAAGATATTGGCGAAAAGCCCAGCTTGGCCTTGGATCCGTTCCAATTGCTGATGACGAAGAATCATCAAGAGGAACTGGAAAAGCGACTGAATGCAGGTTTTCCATTGAGTCGCTGTGGTGGCCCCTTCAACGCGAGTCTTTTGAGTACTGCTGCTGCGCTCGGCTTGGATGCTGACGTTCAATTGTTGCTCGATAAAGGCGCTGATACGGAAACTCCGCTGAGCCCCGTGGGAGAATCAGCGCTCATATTTGCGCTTGCCAACAATCGTTATTCAACATCCCGGCTGCTTTTGAATTCTGGTGCTAGTGCCGGAATCCATTATGGAGCAGATAATGGTGGCTACACGGCTTTAAGTGCAATTTCCCGGTCATTGAAAGATGCGCGGTACAGACCGGATGAAGAGCTTGATATCGCCAAAATATTACTCCAAAAAGGGGTTTCTCCTAGCACCCAGGATCGCAATCGCAACGCAGGTTTTACTGCATTGCATTGGACCATCATCTCAAACAAGCCGGCTTTGGCGCACCTTCTGTTGACTCAAGGTGCCGATCCTGATCTCAAGGACGCGAAAGGGCGAAGTTCGGTTGACATGGCGAAACGGTTGAAACGAACAGAGATATTTGACGAAATTTTGAATTCACGATGATTCTTTTCAAAATTACATTAAGTGTTACAAATTTATTTTCAACATGAAAGTAGGGTTAGGACGACAACGTCCATGGTTGAAGAGACTGCCGATCTCTTGATTCGAGCGCTATTCACGCCTAGCGAGAGCCGCGCATGATCATCTTCGCGCGCAGGCGCCCGCCAACGGACAACCACTTTCGTTCAAATTGATGTCATTAAATCTCTACATTTTCTGAATATCATTGATTCGGTAAATCTATAAGCAATAAAGTAAGGCGTATAACATGACAAATCGTACGTTCATCGCACACAGTCCTGTGGGGAAGACCTTGAGTTCCGCTCGTTGGTGGGGACCGAGCAGGTCTCTCGCCTGTTTGAGTTTCGGGTGCGCCTGATCAGCAAAAATTCATCGATTTCCGCCAAAAGCCTGCTGGGCAAGGATTTGAGCGTCGAAATCGATTTGACCACCGAGGTTGGTGGAGGTGGTAAACGCTTTCTGTCAGGCCAAGTGGTGCAATTTACCTACATTGGTCGCGATGGTGACTATTTCAGTTATATGGCGGTGCTCCGCCCAAACTTCTGGCATGCGACCAGACGCACTGACTTCAAGATTTTTCAAAACATGAAAGCCCCTGACATTGTCAAGGATGTTCTTTCGAAGTACGACATCACCATCGACGATCGACTCACGGGGAGTTACCGTAATTGGGTGTACATGGTGCAGTACGACGAGTCTGATTTTAATTTTGTTTCGCGAGTCATGGAGTCTGAGGGGATCTATTATTTCTTTTCCCACGCTCAGGGGAGCCATCAACTGGTGCTTGCCGACGATATCGGCGCGCACGCGCCTTTACCGAGTGGTCCCAGCACCATCCCGTACTACAGCGGCGCGAAGGCTGCGCATGTACATGACGAGGATTTTGTCGATACTTGGAGCTTTGGCGAAGACATCGCGAGCGGCCATTTCGCGGCAGATGACTACGATTTCGAGAAGCCCAAAGCCATCCTGGATACCAAAGAACAGCAGCCAGCAGGCCACAAGGAAGACAATCGCGAGATCTACAAGTGGCCCGGTGGATACACGGAGGTGGGCGACGGCGAAAACTACGCCCGCATCCGTATCGAGCAACAGAAAGCGCCACGAGAAGCCGCCCACGGCGAGGGCAATGCCAGAAACATTGCTCCAGGCTATCTTTTCACCCTAAGCAAGTATATTCGCGACGACCAGAACAAGGAATACTTGATCGAGTCCGCGTACTACCGGTTTGAAGAGAACGTGCGCCGAAGCGATGGTTCCGGTGGCTCGGGCAGCAGTAAGCGCGACGGCACCGACAGCCCAACCACCTACCGAATCGGCTTCGACGCGGTGCCCAAGAGCACCTCCTATCGCAGCCAGCATGTCACCCGAAGCCCCACACTACCGGCCCACAAACAGCCGTGATTACCGGCCCGGCCGGTGAAGAAATCTACACCGACAAATACGGCCGCGTGAAGGTCCAGTTCCACTGGGATCGATACGGCAAGTTCGACGAAAACTCCAGTTGCTGGATTCGCGTGAGCCAGACTTGGGCCGGTGCGAACTACGGCAGCATGCACATTCCGCGCATCGGTCAGGAAGTGATCGTCGATTTTCTGAATGGTGATCCGGACTATCCGATCATTACCGGGCGCGTCTACAACGCGCTGCAGATGCCGCCATGGGAATTGCCCAAGCACAAAACTCAGTCGGGCACGCAGACGAACTGGAGCAAGGGCGGCGGCGGCAAGAACATGTTGCGCTTTGAAGACCAAAAGGGTATCGAGCATCTGGAGTTGTCGAGCGACCACGGCAATACCCATCTCCACATGGGTTACTTGCTTAATCAGGGTTCGGAGGCCAAGCGTAGCTATGGGTTTGAGTTACGTACGAATGAGTGGGGGGCAATCCGTGCGGACAAGGGCCTTTTGATCACTACCTACACTTCGGATTTCAAGGAAAAGATCTCGCACGACAGTCCGGATGGTCATGAGTTTATGGGCGAGACGCTCGCGCAAAGCCGTTCGCTGATTCAGGAAACCGAGCAGGCGATCAATGCAACCAAGGGAATACTGGCAGCCGCCATCAAAAGCAAGAGTGGTGACTTCAGCGGTTTGATGCAGGGACTGCCTGGAATAGGTGGCTTGGGAGGTATCCCAGGCATAGCAGGGATGGTAAACACCGCCGCCGCGGCCCTGGGTGGTGGAAGCGAAGACAGTGGCGAATCGAGTGTATCCAGCAACATGGATCCCGCGCTGTCTGATGCACAGAATCTGCTTGATCTTTCTCGCAAGATCGACAAGCCCATCGTCTCCATCGTGAGTCCGGAAGGACAGACGATGATCAGTCCCAAACCGGTGGTGGTGAGCTCCGGACAAAGCGTGTCCATGCGATCTCAAGGACCGATGACGGTGACTACCGGCGCGCAGTACACGCAACTCGTCAAGAACGGCATCGTTACACAAGTCAGTAGCGGCGGGCAGATCACCACGGTGTCGGCTGGCGACATCATTTCGCATTCGTTGAGCGGCGCGACGAACATTCTCGCGAAGACGGACGCGTCGATGACTTCCACCGCCGCCAACGCTAATGTGGTGGGAGAGAAGTCGGTGCTGGTGCACGGCAAGAATGACGATGTGTTCATCAAGGCCGGCAAGCGCATTGCGCTGGTCTGCGGTGAATCCGCGATCGTCTTGATGGCCGATGGAACCATTGTGCTGCAAGGCAAGAAAGGCTTGTTCAGTTTCACTGAGGAGCTCGACGAGCGCGGCGGCAAGATATATCTCAACTGCGCGGCGCCGGTAGGAGCCGAAGCACCTCCGCCCGAAAAGGCGGCCCAATTGGCGCTGCAGATGCAGCAGTTGGCAGATGCCAAGAAACAGCTTGAGCAAATGCCCCAGGGCCGCAGCGAGACCAGTTGGCCGCATCGATTGCCGATGCGGAGAAGAATGCCAATGCGTTGCAGATGGCGAAACTTTCACAGGACACCTATGCACCGGAAAAAGGTCCTCCTCCGGGATGGAACAATGTTAGCAACGATGCTGCCGCGTTAAAGAAATATGGGCTCACGCCTGAGGATCTCCAGTATGGCACCCAAGTCTACGAACCTGATCCTGCCGTGCTAGGTCCTGACGCGAAGCCAGTCGTAGCGTTCCGCGGCACGCGAATGAAAGAAATGGAGGACTGGAAAAATAATGTGCAACAAGGGGTGGGACTAGATTCGGACTACTACCGTAGCGCGGTGAACGTTGGGAAAAACGTGAATGAGTCAGGAGCTGACGTTGAATTTTCCGGGCATTCGCTTGGTGGAGGCATGGCCTCTGCAGCTTCGCGTGCAAGTGGCCGACCAGCAACTACCTTCAATTCATCCGGTCTGAATGACGGAACCGTCGCCAAATATGGTGGAACGGTGCATACGCCAAGCACCGAGAATATCCAGGCGTATCGCATTGATGGAGATGTATTGACTGGAGCGCAGGAGCAGAGCGTCCGAGGCACAGTTGGAGCCATTTCTACTGGGTATGCGGTCGGGGTGTCCCCGGTGCGATAACTGGCGGCGTTGGAAAAGTGGGGCTTGCAGCAGCCATGCCAAACGCAGTGGGTGTGCCGCATACGCTGTCAGGCTCAGGTAGTCCCATAGCACGTCATGGCATTGATCAATCAGTCGATGCGTTGGAAAACGCTACCTTTGGCAGCATGCAACAGGTCAATTCCGCATCCGCAAAGAACTGACTCCAATGCAACAAACAATACAAAGCCCTTTCGCTGCTCGCCGTCAATGGGGCAAGTCTTTGTTGGCCCTCGGCGCGCTCGCAGTTGGGATAAATGTTCAAGGAATGGGCAAGACTATGAAAACCAAGGACTCCGCACAGTACTTCGATGGACGCATGTTGGAGATGGCGCAGGCCATTCAGTCCAACGACATGGCGCGTTTGCGCCAATTGGCAATGGGTCAAAATCTGAATCAGCCGGGACGGCAGGGGATGACATTACTGTGGTTCGCTATCCAGCCTGATTCACTCAATTTTGAAGCCGTGAAGACATTGGTGTCTTTAGGCGTGGATCCGGCGGTTCCACCCATTGGAGACATCGGCAGCCCGCTCGACTATGCTTTCTTAAACCGCAAAAAGCCCGATGACGCCACCGGATTGAAGCTGCTTCAGGCTATGCTGGATGGAGGCATGTCGCCAAACAAGAGAAATCGACATGGCACGACGTTGTTGCAGTTAGCCTGCGGCCCGCGCAGTGGCTCTTTGGCGTTGGTGCAGGTACTTCTGCAGCGAGGGGCAGATATCAATGCGAGCGACAGCATCGGACGTACCGCTCTACATCAGGCGATTACTGCGGATCACACCGATATCGCGTTGTACCTGGTTCAGCATGGTGCGAAGGTTGATAGCTATACGGTGAATGGTGCCACCATTGGCTGGTCGGTGAAGTTGACGTTGGATCGAATGCAACCTGGGCCGGTGCGCACCCAGTTTGAGCAATTGCGCGATTTGATCGTCTCCAAGGGCGTGAAATGGCCACCCGAGCCCCGGAAGTAGTTCGGGACCAGATGCGCGCCAGAGGCGAAGAGGTTGTAGTCCCCGCAGGACACAAGCGCTGATACACCGTGAGTTTTGATAAGGGCGTATCGACTGATCACCTATGCCAATACCCTTGTGCTCGCTGCTTGTCGAAAGTGGTTTGCCCTTATCAGTGCGCTCGATGATGCGGAAGAGGCGAAAGAGTCATGATCCCCTTAGCAAAAGAGCGCTGACAGAGTTATCAAAACAATTCATCTCATTCATCATCCCGGCTGACCGGGCACTCAACCTCATCGTCAAATCACCTCATGCTTTACCAGTTCAATGAAGGCTCCATCGATCTACCCCTGAAAGATCGGATTGACCGAACCATGAATGTTCTAGCCATGCCCGATGGTTCAGGTGTGACCTACATCATCAGTCGCGATGAGCTGAGACCGGGCGAATCGTTGAAGCAGTTTACCGAGCGCCAGTTAGGGGATCTCGCCACGCAGGTGAAGGGGTATCAAGTAGTGCTTGCGCCCACCCCGTTGGCTGCTATCGAAGGCGCTGGCGAGGTGCTCGAATTCGCTGGAGCATTCACGCAAAACGACCAAGGCATTCACCAACGGCAGGTTGCGCTGCTGTTGGCAGACACTCGACGTGTGCTGATCGTCACCATGAGCGGATTTGAACCATTTGACGACGAAGCTATCCGAGCGTGGTCAATGGTCGTCCGCAGTTTCCAACTTCGACAGAACTAGTAACGCCATGGAAGGAAATCCTGCAGCGCGGCTTAATGATCCCATTGCCCACACGAATGCGCACGCCCGCTTTTGGGCCAAGTTTGCCGGGGATTGATTGGTGGGATTGTCGTTGGTGCTGCGGCTGGCGCCGCGGCAGTCGCGATCATTGGAACCGGAGGTGCAGCCGCGCCGTTGGTGGTGGGGGCTGCCGTTGGCTTGGCGCGCTTCGGTGGTGGTTATCTCGGCGCTGAGGCAGGCAGTTGGATTGCGGACAAACTGGTTCCAGAAAAAATCACCGTCACGGGAATGGTCAGCACGGCGTCCTTCAACGTGTTCATCAATAGCAAAGCACGAGGGGCGGCACGGGCCAGTCCCGAGGCGCCCATTGACATGGCGATATGCTCCAAGCACTCGCCCCCTATTTATCTGGCAGAGGGTGCGGAGACCGTCTTCGTCAATACCTGGGTCATGTCGCGCAAGGACGATCAAACGACTTGTGGCGCGAAGATCAGTGAAGGCTCACCAGACGTCATCGTGGGCGGACCCAAAGCCAGAGTGCGTGATGTTGCCGACGAAGTACCGTTCATCTCCAAAGCCATCGTCACCGTCCTCAGCATTGCCATGCTGGCGCGAGGAATACGCTGCCTTCCGAAGCTCGCACGACAGGGCCGCTCGGCGGTTCCCTGTCTCGTGGAAGGAGCGCTGTCGGCGGGCGTGGGTGTGTGGGGTCTCGTCAGCTCAATGGGCAACCCCGTGATGGCAGCCACCGGAGGGAAGGTTCTCGCCGGTGCCAATGATCTGGACTTTGTGCTGCCGGGGCCGATGCCACTCGTGTGGCAGCGCTTGTACAGCAGCCACGATGTGCGCGGCGATGGCATGCTGGGCCAAGGCTGGAGCGTGCCGTTCTCCGTCGAACTGGTCGTGGGCCACAACAAGAAGGGCGAGCCGGTCGCGACACTCTACGACCAGCAAGGCCGCGACATCGAGTTTCCTCAACTAGAGCCCGGCACGGGCGTCTACAGCCAAAGCGAAGGCTACTGGTTATGGCGAAGCGATGGAGGTCGCTACTTTACCCAGTCGATCGACGGGGAATACTGGCTGTTTGAGCCATTGGAAGATCAGGCCGGCGAGCAACGTCTCAAGTTGTTGCGCATCGAAGATCGCAACGCCAACTACATCGAACTGCGCTGGAATACATTGTTTCAGTTGCACCAAATCACCGACAGCACCGGACGCCTGCTCGATCTGCGCTACGACGCTGCGGCGCGGCTGGCCGAGATTGGCATCACGACACCAGCGCCGGACGAGAGCCCCGGCGTGTTGGTTCGCTACCGATATGACAGCGCTGGACAACTGACGGAGGTGTGGGATCGAAACGGCCAGCCCGCGCGCCGATTTGCCTATAACGCCGATCGTTTGATGACCTTGCACGCGGATGCGGCAGGGCTGGAGTGCTGCTACGAGTGGCACGGCAAGGGGCGCTGGGCGCGCGTGGTGCGCCATTGGACCAACGATGGCGAAAGCTACGACATCAGCTATCGCATGTTGTCAGAAGTGCCTGCCGATGGAGCGGTCGAGCCCAATCTTGTGGCGGGTTATACGACGGCGGTAGATCAACTGGGACGTGAACAGAACTGGGCCTGGAATGCAGAGTTTTGCATCCTTGGCTACACCAATCCGATGGGCGCAACATGGCGCGCCGCATACGATGAATTGAAGCAGCTTCTGAGTCTGGTGGAGCCCAGTGGGGCGACTACCACCTATCGCTACGACGAACTCGGCTTGCAGACTGCCGAAACCGACACGCTCGGTCGGACCTGGAGCACCAGTTGGACGCCCCTGGGCTTGCCCTGGCTCGATACGGCTCCCGACGGTAGTGCAGACCGGTTTGCCTACGATGACCATGGCAATCTCACACGCCACACTGCTCCGGACGGCAGCGAGACGCTCTTCGCCTATGACAACCGCGGTCTTGTCCTGCGCGTCACTGATGCCAAGGGCGGAGTCAAGCGACTGCGCTGGAGCGCAAGAGCGCAAATGCTCGAATACAAGGACTGCTCCGCGCAGACTACACACTACGCCTATGACGGGAGCGGATACCTTTCGCGTGTTACCGATGCGAAGGGCCAGGTTACCGAGTACACACACGACCCGAACGGCAACCTGCGAGCGCAGAGCCTGCCCGATGGTGCGCACCAATCCTACGACTGGGACGCAGCGAGTCGACTGGTCAGTGCACGCGATGCACTGAGCCGAAGCACGCGTTTCGCCTGGAACCTGCGTGGACAATTGACGCTTCGCGAGGATGCGGAAGGCCGTCAAATCCACATGGAATATGACCACGCACGTCGTCTCTCTCGTTTGACCAACGAGAACGGGGAGTCGTTCACGTTTGAATACAACGCAGGCGATCAACTGGTTGAAGAGCACCGCGTTGGCGGCCAACGCGTGACGGTGGAATACGACAAGGCCGGCTGGCCGATGGCCGTAACGCACCACCCTGCGTTGGGCGATGATCTAGCGGTTGTCGCTGGGGCGCGCACACAAGGTAGCACGCCCGAAATCGCTGGCTGGGGCGATCACCACGGCGCAGCCTCCGTTCACGACGGCCCACAACCGCGTCGAACAGAACTTTTGCGTGACGCTGCCGGAAGGCTTTTGCAAAAGCGCACCGGCGAGTATTGCTATCGTTACCAATACGATGAACTTGATCGACTCACTTCCGCAGTCAAGTGGCGAGTCGATGCAGCGAATGGCGAGAGCCTTCAACCGCTGCACACGACCACGTTTGTCTATGACGTACTGGGACGCTTGATCACCGAGACGGCCTTGGAGCATTCAAACGGCACCTTCCACACGTTGCATCATCAGCATGACGCGTTGGGCAACCGCACGCAAACGCGATTGCCAACCCTGCCGGGCGACGCGCGGCCGCAGGAGCGGGCGCTGAACTACCTGTACTACGGCTCGGGTCACCTGCACCAAATCAACTACCAGCGGCGCGAGAGCGCGAAGCCCGATGCGCTGGCCGTGCACCAACTCATCTGTGACATCGAGCGCGACAACCTGCACCAGGAAATCCTGCGCACGCAGGGCACGATACAGACGCGCTACGCATATGACCCCGTGGGACGCATGACCGGTGCCTGGAGCCAATCCGCAAGCATTGTCAGCCAGGGCTTCGGCCCCGGCCACGCGGGGAACCAGCGTGGCAAAAAGCACTGGAGGGATTGAGTGAGCCGCTCACCAGCACGCGCTCGATTTCCAGCGCCGGGTTGCTCAAGGCCTGGCGCTACGACAAAGTCGGCGAGTTGCGGGCGAGCCGGCACAGCTTGCGGGGTGACACGGGACACCAGTACGATGCCACGGGGCGCATCCTGCAGACGGCGCGCGGCGCACTGCCAGGAATACGCAACCCCTTGCCTCAGGCGGCCAACGAGAGCTTTGGCTACGATCCCGCTGGCAACATCCAGGACAGCGCGACCCAGCAAGCCGTACAGCGCGGCACGGCGCTGTCCCAGCGCGGCTATGTGCGCGACAACCTGGTGCGGGTGTTTGAGGACAAACGCTACTTCTACGATGGTCACGCGCGCCTGATCCGCAAGCTCAGCGGGCGCCACACGGATCAAAGCTTTGTCTGGGATGACGACAATCACCTTGCGGAAGTGCGTACCACGCGCCGACCGGGCACCGAACACGAAACCACGCAGGTCACGCGCTTTGATTACGACGCACTGGGCCGACGCGTGGCCAAGCATGATCGGTTTGGCACGACCACCTTCATCTGGGAGGGGATGCGGTTGATCGAGGAGCGGCGGGGAAGTGCTGTCATCAGCTACGTATATGAACCGGACAGCTACGTGCCATTGGCAAGGCTGGATGCGGATGGCGAACATGCAGATGCAGGAGGGATGGGCACGCGCGATGACGCGCAACCGCCCGCTACGAATCCGGCACACGATAGAGTGCCTTCAAAGGCAGCAGCCAATGACTCGCTGGAAGCCCAGTACTGGGAGGCCTTGAGCGCGCAGGCGCATCAGCATTGGAGTGCAGCGGGCACGGACGGCCAGTCGACCTCGGCCAAGCTCTGCAATGTGTACTACTTCCACACCGACCAGGTGGGCATGCCGCAGGAGCTGAGCAACGCGCAAGGCCAACTGGTCTGGCAGGCAAGCTACAAGACGTGGGGCGCGACGGTCAGCGAAGAATGGGAGATCAAGGCACTCGAAGGCCAACGGGTGCATGCGCTGGATCAGGGAGACTTCCCCGAAGACGAGGCAGAGAGACAGCAGAACCTGAGATTTCAGGGGCAGTACCTGGACCGCGAGACAGGGCTGCACTACAACACGTTTCGGTACTACGATGCGGATATCGGAAGGTTTGTGTGTCCGGATCCGATTGGGCTGCTGGGTGGGATTAATTTAGGGAGTTATTCGCCGAATCCGATTTCGTGGATTGATCCTTGGGATTAGCTTGCGGGGATTGAGTGGTAAAGCTAGAGAAGTTCATAATCTTGCCGGGGGAAAATTCCAAATGCTCGATCAATACGTAATTCTACCGTATCTATTTTCGAGGTGAAATTACCGAATGGAAAAACGACACTGTATGCGGCAGGGAGTAGCGGAAAATTAAACCCAAGGCAAAGGGCGAGATTACAGGAACTTGGAGTGCCTGAAGCGAATATAATACACGGTAAGGGTTCAGCGTTGCCGAAGGAGGGGAATCCCATTAATGTTAATCACGCGGAGCAAATTATAATTCGAAATATTCCTGAAGGATCCCAGGTGACCAGAAAGGGAATTTCCTGGGGGGTAAACAAACAAATGCACCTTGTGTGCACTGCAAACCTAGTGTGGATGGTATTGGAGGTGTTTATGATTGATATAGTAAGTCATGTGGATCGTGTTCAGCATGAGTCGCGGAAATTGGACGCAGCTAATAAAGGAAGATTTGGAGCTTGGTGTGTAAATTATTTATTCCAACAAAAAGACATTTTGGATTCGGTGAAAACAAATATTGAACCATCGGCGGTTGAATTGTTGCGAACGGCCATTAATTCGTGCTGGAATTCGAATGATCCAGCTGTTGATGACAATACAATTTCGCAGTTAGAGGCGGTGGAATGGGATCCCGATTCTGATGAATCTGGTGGTCTAGATGAGCTTTTCGGTGCTGCTACTAGTATGGCAATTGCATTGCAGGAAAACGATGAAAATCATACTGCAAATTGTGCGGAAAGGGTTTTGAACTATCTGGACTATGTATATACGCCACCTTCTGCGTCAAAAGATGTATATGAAAATATCATTCAAGCAGAATGTGAGAAGCAGATTAAGATGATTGAACTTTTGCAGGATAGAGTAGACAGCTTGAGTTTGAACTCATTGCGCTGAAGAGTATAAAGACTAAGTTTTTCTTCGTTTGGCACGACCACCTTCATTTGGGAGGGGATGCGCCTGATCGAGGAGCGGCGGGGAAGTGCCCTCATCAGCTACGTATATGAACCGGACAGCTACGTGCCATTGGCAAGGCTGGATGCGGATGGCGAACATGCAGATGCGGGAGGGATGGGCACGCGCGATGACGCGCAACCGCCCGCTACGACTCCGGCACACGATAGAGTGCCTTCAAAGACAGCAGCCAATGACTCGCTGGAAGCCCAGTACTGGGAGGCCTTGAGCGCGCAGGCGCATCAGCATTGGAGCGCGACGGGCACGGACGGCCAGTCGGCCTCGGCTAAGCTCTGCAACGTGTACTACTTTCATACCGACCAGGTGGGCATGCCGCAGGAGCTGAGCAACGCGCAAGGCCAACTGATCTGGCAGGCAAGCTACAAGACGTGGGGTGCAACGGTCAGCGAAAAATGGGAGATCAAGGCACTCGAAGGCCAACGGGTGCATGCGCTGGGTCAAGGGTCTTTTCTGAAGATGGGCAGAGAGGCAGCACGCAGGCGGTGCTGTGAATGGGACGAGATGGCCAAGAAAAGGCTGCCGCAGTTGCGAGGATGGCAGTATGTTACAAGTCAATGAGTCTGGTGTTCGTCTTCCTCAAAGGCCAAGAGCGATCAGATCCGCGAATTTTTCACCGAAAGCATACGGTTATCCTCGGTTTTGTTGCACACTAAAGTCATTTTTGACTGGCGGTTGCGCTATTCAATCGGCCTGACACAATATTTTGTAATAATTAGCGATTGCTATTAGATTTTAAGCATTCATAGAGTTGCCAGATCATGAAGAAGTTGCTGACCGGGTTGGTTTTGCTGGGGACCTCGTTGTTGTTGGCGGGCTGCGCCGGGCCTCGGGCGTCGATGCCTGCGCCGTATACCGTGGTGATCACGGCGGATGAGGCGTTGAACCCTGATCGCAATGGCAAGGCTGCGCCTGTGCAGGTGAAGGTGTATCGCTTGCGCGGGATGAGTGCCTTCAGCACGGCGGATTTTTTCACGCTGTATGAGAAGGACGATCAGATTCTGGGCTCGGAGCTGGTGTCCAAGGAGACGATCACGCTCCAGCCTGGAGAGGCGAAGGTGTTGCTGGGCAAGGCTTCGGGTGATGAGCGTCTGCTGGGCGTGTTCGTGGCCTACCGGGATCTGGACAAGGCCGTGTGGCGCGGGATTGCGCCGCTTCCAGCGCCCAAGGAACTGGGGCGGTTTGCGGTGTTCCAGCCTTCGTTTGACACCGCCATCGTCAAGGTGGCTGTCGGGCCGAACAAGGTGACCGTGACGTCCAATGTGCAGGAGGTTCCTGTGCCTACGGGTGGTTTCGGGGAGGCGGCATGCCCAAGTTGCCGGGAGGCATTTCGCTACCGTTTTGACGATGTCGGTGTTTTGATCCGAAACTATTAGATTGCTTCCAGAGGGAGTCGAGAGATGTATTCACGCAAGGTGGTGTGGTCTGAAGGCATGTTCCTGCGACCGCAACATTTCCAGCAGCAAGAGCGCTATCTGGAGTTTTTCTCGCATTCGCGTGCGATGTCCGCCGAGCCGTATTTCTGGGGATTTCGGGAACTGGTGCTGGACCTCGAAGCGCTTGCTCTCGGCAAGATTGCGCTCGTGAAAGCGGTGGGAGTGTTCCCCGATGGCACGCCGTTCAGCTTTCCCGGGCAGGACGCCATGGTCGAGCCGCTGGAGGTGGACAAGGCGCTCAAGGACGAACGCATTTATCTCGCGCTTCCGATGCGCCGGGTGTTCGCCACGGAGCTGAGTTTCCAGGACGACGATGTGCTCGCGCGCTATACCGCCGAGGATGCGGATCTGACCGATTCGAATTCGGAATCGGGCGAACCCGCGCTCGCGCAGGTGGCGCACATGCGCGCCAAGCTGATTCCCGCGTCACGCATCACGGACGAGTGGCTGCGCATCGGCGTGGTGCATGTGCTTGAGCGGCGAAACGACGGCACGGTGGTGATCGACCACCGGTTCATACAACCGTCGATCACCTATGGCCAGAGTTCGCTGCTGCATTCGATGGTGGACGACATCGCCGGGCTGCTGCACCAGCGCGGCGAGGCGCTTGCGGCGCGCGTGCTGCAGCCGGGGCGCGGCGGTATTGCGGAAGTGGGCGACTTCATGATGCTCAACATCATCAACCGCTGGCAGCCCATGATCACGCATCTGCGCGACCACCAGATTCTTCATCCCGAACGTGTCTATGGGAATCTGCTGGAGCTCGCGGGCGAGCTGTCGACCTTCACGCGCGAAGGTCGCAGGCCGATTCAATACCCCGTGTACGACCATGACGAGCCGAGCCCGTGCTTTGAGGCGCTGGTGGCCGACATTCGGCGTTCGCTGTCGATGGTGCTCGAACAGAATGCGATCCCGATCGAGTTGCACGAGCGGCAGTATGGCGTGCGCGTCGGTGTCATTCCCGATCTCAATCTGGTCAAGGAGGCGAGCTTCGTGCTGGCGGTATTCGCCGAATTGCCTGCCGACGTGGTGCGCTCGCGGTTCCCGACCCAGGTGAAGATTGGCCCGGTGGAGAAGATTCGCGATCTGGTCAACCTGCACCTGCCGGGCGTGCGCGTTCATCCGATGCCGATTGCTCCGCGCGAGCTGCCCTATCACGCGAACTACAACTATTTCCAGCTCGACACGACCAACGAGTTGTGGGACCAATTGCAGCGCTCAGGTGGTGTCGCCATGCATATCGCCGGCGATTTTCCGGGCTTGCGGTTGGAGTTCTGGGCCATCAAACCTTGAGGCCAGAGCGTTCGCTGAACAGTTATGGTGCACGCCCGATCTGGCCAGACCGGCGTGCTAGCGCTGAACAAAACTGAAAAAGAATCTTTGTGTCCAGTCCACCCTCATTCACGTCCATAGATGCGCTTTTCGGCACCGAGCAACAGCCGCACGTCGCCTCAGACGCGGCAGCCGGTCCTCAGCCTGGGGCGGCCACGGCTCAGGTGCTTGACCTGCCGGACGTCGTCAGTGGTTCCAATCCACTGGTGATGGCGGCCAATCCGGTTCTCAATCTCGTGCCCCAGATTCGGAATACGGCACAGATGGGTGACCCGGCCCGGTTTCGTGAGTTTCTGATCGAGAAGATTCATGACTTCGAGCGACGCGCGCGCTCGCTCAACGTCGCACCCGAGACGGTCGTGGGTGCCCGTTATTGCCTGTGCACGCTGCTCGACGAGTCTGCGGCCCAGACGCCCTGGGGCGGCTCGGGCGTGTGGTCGCGGCACAGTCTGCTCGTGACCTTTCATAACGAGACCTGGGGCGGCGAGAAGTTCTTTCAGTTGCTCTCGAAGCTTGCGCAGAATCCGCAGCAGTATCGTGATTTGCTGGAGCTGATGTACTACTGCATTTCGCTCGGCCTGGAAGGGCGGTTTCGCGTTGTCGACAATGGACGCGCGCAACTGGAAACGCTGCGCCAGCGACTCTGGACCATTTTGCGGGACCTGGGCGTCGGCAGTGACGACACTCTTTCGCCGCACTGGAAGGGCGCCAGCGGTGGTGGCCCGCAGGGCTGGCGGCTTCTGCCCGCCTGGGTCGTCGCCTGCCTGGCCGCACTCATCGGCCTTGGATGCTTTCTGTGGTTTTCGTTCTCGCTGGCCAATCGCTCGGATTCGCTGTTCTCCAGCATCAACGGCCTGCACCTGAATCGACCGGTGGTGGCTGCGGCAAGACCGGCCGAAGTGCGTTTCGGCAAGTTCCTCGAACCCGAGATTCGTGAGGGCCTGGTGACCGTGCATGACGAGGCGGACCGCAGTACCATCGTGCTGCGTGGCGACGGGCTGTTTGCATCGGGCTCGACCAATGTGCTTCCCGCGTATATGCCGGTGCTTACGCGAATCGCGGATGCGCTGGCTACGCGGCAAGGGAACGTGATGGTGAGCGGATATACCGACAATCAACCGATCCGGACGGCCCGTTATCCATCCAACTTTGAACTCTCACGCGAACGCGCCGAACAGGTAGCAGCGATTTTGAAAAGCCGGGGCGTAGCGCCCGGACGTTTGCGTGCGCAAGGGCTCGGCGATGCCCAGCCGGTGGCCGACAACAAGACCGCTGAGGGACGCGCGCGCAATCGACGCGTGGAGGTGGTGCTGTTCGCCGCGCCCACGGCAGCGTCCGCGCCGCTGGCAACCAACCCGTCTGCCGCCCCGCACAGCCTGCCTCACCGGAGGCTAAAAGATGATGTATTGGTTGAGACGTATTTTTGGTTTCTTCGTGAGCCGCGCCTTCTGGGTGTTTGTCGGTGTCTTGGCGCTGTCGTTGTTCGTGTGGTTTGCGGGGCCGCTGTTCGCGTTTGCGGATTACCGGCCGCTGGAGTCCATGCGCGTGCGCTGGTGGATCATCGGTTGCCTGTTCGGCCTGTATTTCCTGTGGTTGCTGGTGTCGTTCTGGCGTCGCCGACGCGTGAACAATCTCCTGTTCGACCGCATCGGTCGCATCAAGGACGCGGTAGAGACGCAGCGCAAGAATTCCGATGTGAGCGACGAGGTCGTTGAACTTCAAGGACGGTTCTCCGAGGCCGCCAGGACGCTCAAGTCGATGCGCGTGGACGGCAAGTCGCACAACGGCATCTGGGGCGCAAGTTCATCTATGAACTGCCCTGGTACATCATCGTCGGCGCCCCGGGTTCGGGCAAGACCACGGCGCTTGTGAATTCGGGCTGGATTTTCCATTGGCCGGCCAGTACGGCAAGGCCGCGCTTCAAGGCGTGGGCGGAACGCGCAACTGCGACTGGTGGTTCACCGACCAGGCGGTCGTCATCGATACCGCCGGACGCTACACGACGCACGACAGCAACGAAGACGTGGACAAGACGGAGTGGCAGGGCTTTCTGGGGTTGCTCAAGAAATACCGCCCGAGGCAACCGGTGAACGGCGTCATGTTGACGCTGAGCGTTTCCGACCTGCTGACCTTTACCGACGATGAACTGGTGCAGCACCTCACGGCACTGCGTGAGCGTCTCAACGAGCTGCAGGGTTCGTTTGCGATCGAACTGCCGGTTTATCTATGGGTGACCAAGGTGGATCTGCTCGCTGGCTTCAATGACTTCTTCGGCGGCTACAGCAACGAGCAGCGCAAGCAGGTCTGGGGCTTCACCTTTCCGTATTCGGACAAGTCCAAAACCAATCGTCCAACAAAGGCCGCGTTCCAGCAGGAATGGGCAGCGCTGGAGCAATCGCTTTTCAGCGTACAGGATGCGCATCTGGCCCGCGAGCAGGAACTGCGTCGGCGCAACTACATCTACGCATTCCCGCAGCAGTTCGCCGGTTTGCAGGCACGAGTTGCGAAGGCGGTTGACTTCGTGTTCGCCGAATCGCGCCTGACGCAGCAGCCGTTGCTGCGCGGCGTGTACTTCAGCAGCGGAACGCAGGAAGGCACGGTCTACGATCGCGTGCTCGGCAGCCTGCGCAAACAGTTTTCGTCCGCAGGCCACGTGCCGACCGCGCAGAACACGGATTCCGGCAAGAGCTATTTCCTGTACGACCTGTTGGTCAAGGTGATCTTCGCCGAGTCGCATCTTGCCGGTCGAAACGTGAAGTGGGAGCGGCGTACGCGCCTGTTTACCTATCTCGGATATGGCTTGTCGGTACTGTTGCTGCTCGGTGCCATTGCGGCCTGGCTGATCAGCTACGGCAACAACAATCAATATCTTGCGCAGGCGAGCGACAACGCCGAACAGGCATCGAAATCGATTGCGCACTACGACGCCAACACGGCTGATCTCGGCGGCTTGCTGAAGCTGTTGGAGCAGGTCAAGGGTATCGGCGACATGAAGGATTTCCAGAGCGATGATCCGCCAACGAACTACCGCTACGGTCTCTACCAGGGCGCGAAGGTCAGTGCTGCCGCCGACAACGCCTACCAGCGGATGCTGGACAACGGGCTGCTGCCATTCGTCTCCAAACGACTCGAAGCCACGCTCAGAAATCCTCCTGCCAATAATCTGGAATATCTGTACGAAGCGCTCAGAGCCTATTTGATGCTCCAGCAACCCGAGCACTATTCGCCCAAGACGATGCGTGACTGGGTGATCACCGACATCAAAACCTTTTTGCTGCCCGATGCCGATCCGGCGACGGCGAAGAGCATCGAGCAGCATGTGAGTGCGTTGTTCGCCGACGGCCGGGTTGTGAGTTCGCCGTTCCCGATCAACACGGAACTGGTGAGCAGCGTGCGTACTCGTCTGGCCAGCCTGTCGACCGCGCAGCGCGTGTACTTCCGGCTGCGCAGCAGGTTGATGCGCGAGAGCATGCGTGAGTTCAACATCATGGACGTCGCGGGGCCGCAGGCTGCCAACGTGTTCATGCGCAAGAGTGGACAACCGCTCAATCGAGGCGTTCCCGGCCTGTTCACCTATCAGGGTTACTGGGATCTGTTCGACAAATCGGTGGCTGGCGTTGTCACCGAGGTCAGCGACGACGAGGGCTGGGTGCTGGGTCTCGGCGAGCAAAGCATCAAGGCCCAGCTCGGCGAGGCCATGCAGGGCAAGCTCGTGCGCGAGGTGCGGCTGCTGTACCTTCGCGAGTACCAGCAGACCTGGTCGCAACTCATGCAGGACGTGCAACTGATCCCCAGCGATTCGCTGCAATCGTCGATCCAGCGCATGGCGGTGCTCTCCGCCCCAGACTCGCCGCTACCCCTTTTTTTGCGCGCCGTGGTTCGCGAAACCACGTTGCTGCGTGAGCCGGAAAAAGGGCAGCAGACGGTGGTCGACAAGATGGCACAGAAACTCAAGAACACGCGCGATGATTTCGAACGTGTGGTGGGGCCGGTGCCCGGATCCCAGGCCACGCGCGCGACGCGCGATGAACGTATCGTCGATGATTATTTCGAGCCGCTGCGTCGGCTCGTTGGCGCGCCGGGCCAGCAGACTCAGGGCAACATGCCCATCGACTCGCTGCTCAAGACGCTGGATGAATACTACGGCACCCTGATCGCGGCCGATGCGGCGCACCGTTCGGGGGCACGCCGCCGAGCAACGACACCGTGCTGCGATTGAAGACCGAAGCCTCACGCCTGCCTGCGCCGCTCGGTGCGATGCTGGGCGGCATTGCCAACACGGGCAGTCGCGAGATTGCGAGCATGGCCAATGCCAAGGTGACGTCGGAGCTACGCGCGAATGTCGGCGATTTTTGCCGCAAGGCCCTGGCTGGTCGCTATCCGCTGAATCGCGGGTCCACGGACGATGTCACGCCGCAGGATTTTGCGCGCCTGTTCGGTAGCGGTGGCCTGATGGATGACTTTTTCAACCGCAATCTTGCTCAGATCGTCGATACGACCACCTGGACGTACAAAAAGAGCATCGACGGTAGCTCCACTGGCGGCGGGGCGAACCTCGGATCGTTTCAGAAAGCCAGCGTGATCAAGAGCGTGTTCTTTTCAGGCGACTCGCTGCCGAAACTGCGCATCGAGATGAAGGTGGTCGAAATGGATCCTTCCATTTCGAACATGGCGCTGGACGTGGACGGCACGGTACTCCGCTACGCCCACGGCCCACAGATGAGTCAGCCCGTATCATGGCCGGGGCCGCGAGGTCGCCAGCAGGTGTCATTGCAGATTACCGACAAGTCTGGCGGGCAAAATGCCATGACGGCAGATGGCGCATGGGCCTTGCATCGTTTCTTTGACAAGCTCACGCTGGCCGCGGGGTCTCGCCCCGAGTCATTCACGGCAACGGCGCTGGTCGGTGGCAAGAAGGTGGTGTTCGAAGTGACGGCAGGCAGCGTGCAGAATCCGTTCCGACTCAACCAACTGCAGACCTTCAGTTGTCCGGGCTAACGAACCCATTGATTCGAAAGAGAATTGCAGCAATAACGACACCGACCCCGACACATGTTCAACACCAATGATCTATCCAAAGTAGAAATCATCTGGGGCGGCAAGCTGCCAAGCCACGGTGATTTCCTGTGGAGCAATCCGAGAACGGCGGTACGTGCGCGGTTCGAGGACTGGCTTCAGGCGGGCATGATGCAGGGACGTTCGCAGTTTGGTGACAGCTGGCGCGACTCCATGGCCGGCAGTGCGGTGTGGAATTTCCTCGTCCCTTTCAATCCGATGAACATGCCCTATGTCGTCGCCGGCAGTTTGGCGCCGAGCGTGGATCGGGTAGGGCGGCAATATCCGTTCGTGGTCGGGTATGTATTTCAGCGAGAAGATCTATTGCGCTCCACCGAACTGGTGATGGAACTGCCCATGCTGCTGCATCTCACGGGACAACAGTTGCACATCGCCATCCGCCGCGCGTGGCCACGTGCGACGCTGGATTCGATCTGGGCCAACGTGCTCACCCAGTGGCGTCAAGGCTGGGCTCCGGCTTCGCAGGCCTACAGCAACCCGATGACGGGCAGCGGCTCCGACATTCTGGACGTTCTGGGAGCGAGCGGAACGGGTGGCCCTTGCGAATCTGATATGAACACACGACCTGCGACGCGCGAATCGGCCTTTCCGTGGCCCGACATCATGCCGAGCCTGCACAGTGCGAACAGCCCGAGCTTCTGGTGGACCCATCCTGCCGGTGGCGCTCAACTCAAGGCGCTGGCGTATGAATCTGCGCTCGACGGCCAATTGCTGACGTGGCTGTTTGGCCGTGCCACCCGTTGACATCCGGGATAGAGTGATGACGCGGTGCAGTAAACAAAGAGAAAATTTCCATGGTGCATGAATCAACCGAGAGCCAACCAGGGCCCACGCCAAGTGCTGGCACGCCCATGAGCTTGCCTCTGCACACCCGTCTGGGTGAATTCGAGATTATTTCCGTCATTGGTGAAGGGGGCTTCTCGATTGTGTATCTCGCACACGATCACCAGTTGGAGCGCACGGTCGCCATCAAGGAGTATCTGCCGGGCGCCATTGCCTATCGCAATGCCGACGGCATCGTGTTGCCGCGATTCGAGAAATACGAAAGCACCTTCAAAACCGGGTTGCAGAGCTTTTTGAAAGAGGCACGCATTCTGGCGCAGTTCGAGCATCACTCGCTGATCCGCATTCATCGCTTCTGGGAACAGAACGGCACGGCATACATGGTCATGCAGTATTGCCAGGGCAAGACCATGCGCCAGATCCTGCAGAACGATCCCGAACGCGGCCGAGACGAGGGCTGGCTCAAGCAGGTGATTGCGCCGGTGCTCGATGCGTTGAAGCTGCTCCACTCGCGCAATTGTTATCACCGCGACCTCTCGCCCGACAACATCATGATTCTCGATTCCGGCGCGCCGATGCTGCTGGACTTTGGGGCGGCGCGGCAGGTCATCGGAGACATGACGCAGGCGCTGACGGTGATTCTCAAACCGGGTTTTGCGCCCATCGAGCAATACGCCGACGACGAGTCCATGCGCCAGGGCCCGTGGACCGACATCTACGGCGCCGGAGCAGTGCTTTATTTCGCGGCGGCGGGAAAGGCTCCCACCGCATCCGTGGCGCGTCTTGTCAAGGATCCCATCAAGAAGCTCAGTGCCCAGCCGGATCTGCCGTTCACCCCTCAATTCTCCAGGGCCGTCGATCACGCGCTGGCACTCTTTCCGCCCGATCGGCCGCAATCCATCGAGGAATTTGCGGCTGAACTGTTCGCCAACGAAGCGCCTGTTTCTCCGTATCAGGTGCTGCCCACGTTGAGCGGTGCCGCAGTGGCCGCCTCTGCCGAAGCTGCGCGCCAGCAGGCCGCACGCGACCTGCATGCCGAAGAAGCCGCGTCATCGTCATCGTCATCGCAGGAACCTCAGGCTGTGGGTTCAGCCGCAAGCAACGCCTTGCTGCAACCCGCGCACGAGGAATGGACGACGAGCCAGCCAGCCTCGCCGGCCCCTGTCGGCGCACCTGTTGAGGACAAGGTAGTCCACACGACATCGGAGCCGACTGCAACCGTCGTGCAGGATACCGAACCTGTCGCCACCGCAACCGATGCGGATAGACAAGTCGTTCCCGAATCCAGGGCACCGAGCGAGCCGACCGCGAAGAAGACGGCGAAGCAAGAGCCCGTCCCGGCGCACAAACCTCCAACTGCCAAGAATCCACCCACGCAACCGCGGCGCGAGCCTCGGAGTCCGCCGCAGGTTGATCGCCGGCGACCTTGGGGAATGTATGCGGGCGGCGCGGTTGCCGCCCTGGCCGTGTTGGCGCTTGCCGCGTATTTCCTTGGTGGGAGCAGTCAGCCCCCGGCACCGCCAGTGCAGGTGTCGACGGAGAGTGAGCGTTCCGCGCAACCTGCGCAACAGGCAAGCGTGGAGCCGACAACGCCAGTGCCGCCCGCGAGTTCGCCCGCAGCAATCCGCGAGCAAGATGCCCGCGAACCGGAGCCTGTCGCGAGCAGTCCCGTGGTCACGCCGCGCACTGCGGTGGTACCTGCGTCGGCCACCGTGACCAGCACGCCAGTACCGCCAGTCAGTCCCGTACCACCTGCGCAGCCCACCACCAACGACGGCGGTCGCGGTACGGCGGTGAGCCAGTCGCCTTCTGCATCGGCTCCGCAAACAGGGCGCACTCTGCCCGGTGCATCCACGCCTGGAAATTCCAGCGAATCCGGACGTGAACTGCCGACAAGATCCAGTGCGACGACGGCCTCTGCTCCGGGTGAATCGGCGGCGACCTCTGCGGTCCCCAACAAACCCGGAGCCTTCGTGAAATTTGCGATCAGGCCCTGGGGCAAGGTGATTGTCAACGGCGTGGAAAAAGGCACGTCACCGCCAATGGTTAGGATGTGGTTGCCGGAAGGTGACCACCGTATAGTGATCGAGAATGCCGACTTTCCAAGCTACAGCACCAGTGTGAAAGTGGAGGACAAGAAAGATGCCTCCGTAAGCTACAAATTTGGCCGCTGATTGCCAGAACCGCTGGGGATTCACCGTAGCGGCGCTGGCAGTCCCGCCACTCCCGAGTCAACGAAGGAATAGACGAGATGCTCAAAAATGTTCATGTGCTGGCCCCGGTTGTCGTGGCCCTCTTGGTATTGAGCGGTTGTGAAAGCGCGCCGCCCAAAAAAGCAGAGCCGCCCGTAGAGATACCGGTTCAGCCACCTCCACCCGAGCCACCACCCCCGCCGACGTCTCGCGCCGAGCGCATTGAGGCAGAACCGACTGCAACCAACGACAATGCGGCGCTGACGGCTGTGGAGCGGCGGTTTGCCGAAGGGCTGGCTCAATACAACGATGGCAATTATCCTGATGCCATTCGGATCTTCCGTGAGCCGGTATTCAGCCGTGCATGGCCGGAGCTACAGATCAAGTCGCTCAAATATCTTGCGTTCAGTTATTGCGTGAACAACAACGCAAATCAGTGCCGCGCAACCTTTCTGCAACTGTTGAAAATTGATCCCGCGTTTGAATTGAGCAACGCGGAAAGTGGTCATCCCGTATGGGGCCAGCGTTCAAGCAGGCAAAAGCCGACGTGAGCAAAACGTCGAAATAGGGTGTGCCCCGGTAACGAAAATGGCTCCTCGCAGGAGCCATTTTTGTTTGGGGATTCACTGCGTGTCGATTTGATTCGATTCGATTGATGCAGGCAATCCCGGGTTCCAACTCACTTGCCGTCCATTGGTTGCCGGGTATCGGCATCCATCATGGCCTGGGCGTAGTCGATTGGTAGCCAACGGTAGCTTGTCTTGCCGGCAGCCTGAACTCGTCCAATCGCGGGAAACGGCAGGTGTGATCCCGCAATCCATTCACCCGATGTGGCTGCGTCCTTCAAGGCCTTGGCACGCGTGGCTCGCGCCTTGCTCTGGTCCATGTCGAACTCGACGGTGATCGTGGGATCGCTGAGCTGCAAGGCCGCGTTGTGCACCACGTCTCCCCAAATCAACATACTTTCCTTGCCCGAGCGAATGCGATACCCGGTGTGGCCCGGCGTGTGACCCGGCAATGGAACCGATTGCACACCAGGAATCGGTGAGCTTCCGACGGTGAAGGTATGAAATTTTCCCGCTTCTTTATAGGCTGCCGTCGATCCAAGCCCGCCTTTGTAGACGGGCAGGTTGTCCTTGCCGCGCTCGCCCGAGAGCCAATAGGCCGCCTCCTGCTCCGGCACGTAAACCTCCGCGTTGGGAAACGCCGCGGCGCCGTCCACATTCAAACCACCGTCATGATCGGGGTGCAGGTGCGTGAGTAGGATGAATTGGACGCTATCGGGCTTGTATCCCGACATCTGGAGGCTGGTAGCGAGCTTGCCCATGCTTGTCCCCAAGGCAGTCGACGCACCCGCATCCACCAGGATCACGCGCTCTCCGTCGTCAAGCAGGAAAGCGTTCACCGAAGTGCGAACTGCGCGCGGCTGTTTCGACAACTTCAACAGATTCAGAATCTGCGCTTGAGTGCGGCCTTTCATCAGCTTGCTGTTGATTTCGAAACTCCCGTCATATAGAACGGTGACCAGATAAGTACCCATCTTCATTCTGAAGAAGCCTGGGGATTGATCGTTTCGGTTGTACGCAGCGACGGACTCTTCCGCAACCTGCGCCGCCTCGGCAGGCTGTGCCGCATTTTCTTCGGATTCGCCGGTAAGCTGCATCCATGCCGCACAGCCAGTCAGAACAAAGGGGAGGGACACAATACCAAGAGCGCGTAGTCCCCGCACTCGCCAGATATGCTGCAGCATGGTGGTTATAGTTTGTTGACGAATCGATAATCATAGCCACAGAATGTGAAATCTGGTTTGGCCCGCAACGCAGAAATCGGTTTGCAATTGCAACGTGCGGCTTAAGCAGCCTGCGTGCACCGAATCGACGCTTCATTGGCGCGAAATCGGGCGATCTGGACTACGTCTGAAGTTCAGGGCTCGGATCGTTGTGGGTACTTGCGCGGCATTGCCAGGAGCTTGATAACATGGCGCGGCCAGTTCGGCCCGCCATTCTTTGCATCATGCTGCTCACTTCTCCTCTGCGTTCCGGCCCACCGCTTCGTGGGGCGCAGACGCCCAGTGTTCCGACTTCCAAGTACCTGACGTTTCGGCTGGGAGAGGAACTGTACGGCATCGATATTTTGAGCGTGCAGGAGATTCGCTCGTACGAGGTGCCTACGCGCATGGCACATGCGCCGGAATTCATCAAGGGCGTGATTCACCTGCGTGGGATGATCGTGCCGGTGGTGGATTTGCGGTTGAAACTGCGCTGCGCGCAAGCGAGCTACGACGCGTTCACGGTGATCGTCGTGCTCAGGGTCGGCGACATGTTGCTTGGTGCGGTGGTGGATGCTGTCGCCGATGTGGTGGCGCTGCCGGTCGATGCCATCAAGGCGGCGCCGCATTTTCAGGGCGCGATGGACACCGCCTATGTGCGCGGGATCGCCCAAGCGGATGGGCAGATGCTGATCGTGGTGGATATCGCTGCGCTCCTCAGCCCCGCGGAGTTGGGGATACTGCAACAGGCAACTGCGGCGACTGAGACTTAGAACGGACAACGCTGGGAGATACAGCCTGTCGCGTTGGTTGTGGTTCTAGGGATTGCGTTTGAACGGGCTGCGGTCGTTCAGTTCGTCCATGTATTGCGCGATACCCTGGCCTTCGCGTTCGAGAAAGCGCTCGACGGCCTCGGCAAATCCAGGATGGGCGAGCCAGTGCGCGCTGTGGGTCTGCACCGGCATCAATGCACGGGCCATCTTGTGCTGTCCCTGAGCGCCGCCTTCAAAACGGGCGAGTCCGCGCTCAATGCACCACTGCAGCGGCTGGTAGTAGCAGGTCTCGAAATGCAGATTGTCCACGCGCGCGAGCGCTCCCCAGTAGCGGCCATAAGCAACGCCGTCCTGAACGGCGATCAGGCTGGAGGCGATGCGCGCATCGCCCTGGCGCGCAATGAACAGCACCCAGTTTTCGGGCATGTCGCGCTGCATGCGTTCAAAGAACGAACGGGTCAGGTAGGGAGCGTTGCCGTGTTCGAGATAGGTGCGCTCGTAGCAATCGTAGAAGAAATCCCAGTCCGCGTTGCTCAATTGCGGGCCTTCGATGATGTCGAATTCAATGCCGGCATCGTGCACGCGACGGCGTTCCTGCCGGATCTTCTTGCGTTTTTCCTGATTGAGCGAGGCGAGAAAATCATCGAACGACTCAAAGACTTCGCCAGTATGCGGATGACGGTTGTGCCAATGGAACTGCACGGTGTGGCGCAGCATCAGGCCGAGATCGGTGGCCGCCCGTAGGTCGGCGTCGCTTGCAAACAGCATATGGATCGACGAAAGCTCGGCTTCCTCTGCCCAGTCGATCAATCCTTTGAGCAGCAGGGTGCGCGCCTCGCCGCTCACCGCAAGCAACCGGCTGCCCGGAACGGGTGTGAACGGCACGGCGAGCACGCCCTTGGGGTAGTAGGTCAGGCCGTGCCGCTGGTAGGCGTCGGCCCACGCCCAGTCAAAAACGTACTCGCCGTAGGAGTGCGTCTTGGCATAGAGGGCGCAGGCTGCTTCGAGCGTGCCGTTCTTTTTGAGCAGGCAGAACACGGGCGTCCAGCCAGTCTCCGGGGTGGCGCTTCGGCTGCTCTCCATTGCGGCGAGGTAGGCGTGGCGCATGAACGGCGTGGGATGGCTTTGGCTTGCGAGCAGTCGGTCCCAGGCAGCAGCATCGACCTTGAGTGCGGAGTCCAGCAACTCCAGCGAGTAGCTGGCTGGTTCTTCGACGGATGGGGACTTCGATTCAGCGGGCAATTGGCGGCTCGGAGGAAAAATGGGGAGTCATGATGATGGCGCAAAGTGCTCACCCTCGAAAATGGAGGGAGATGAGCGGCCCCACGCGGGCGAGCCGGTTTCGGCCAAGGCTGCCTTGTTTTTGAGCAGTGCGCTGCGGGTTTTGTACCGCGACCCACGAAATTGAAAACGCGATGACATAATTGCCCGCAGTCTCTCTTTCTCCCACCATGTCATTCCCCATCAGCATTGCCCAGCTCAACTTCGTTGTGGGCGACATCCCGGGCAACACCCAGAAGATCATCGAGGCCGCGCGCGAGGCGCACGCGCAGGGCGCGCGCCTGCTGCTCACGCCGGAACTCGCGCTCACCGCGTACGCGGCAGAAGACCTGTATCTGCGTCCCGCATTCCTGTCGGCGTGTGACAAGGCGCTCGCCGAGATCGCGACCGCGACGGCCGGATTCGCCGATCTCACGCTGGTCGTCGGTCATCCCGATGGCATTGCCAATGAACCTGGCCATCGTTGCCACAACGCGGCCAGCGTGATCCGCAACGGCCGCATCGAGCAGACCTACGCGAAGCAGCGTCTGCCCAACTATGAGGTTTTCGACGAGCAACGTTATTTCATCCCCGGAAACGACACCTGCGTGTTCGAGGTCGATGGCGTGCGCATGGGGCTGCTGATCTGCGAAGACGCCTGGTATGCCGAGCCCGCAAAGGCGGCGGCGAATGCCGGAGCGCAACTCCTTGTCTGCATCAACGCATCGCCATTTCATTTGGGAAAGACCGTGGAGCGTGAGAATGCCATGCGGGCACGCGTGGCGGAAACCGGTCTGCCATTGGTCTACGCGCACCTCTACGGCGGACAGGACGAGGTGGTCTTTGAAGGTGCGTCGTTCGCGTTGAATGCCGATGGCCAGGTGGCGATGCGCGCGGCGTCGTTTGCCGAGGAACTGGCGTCGGTGAACGTGCAGCAAGTGCAGGGAGGCGCGATTCGCCTGTCCGGCGACCTGGCTCCGGTGATGAGCTGGGAGGCCGAACTCTGGGCCGCGCTCGTGACCGGCGTGCGCGACTACATTGGCAAGAACGGTTTCCCGGGCGTCGTGCTGGGGCTGTCAGGAGGCATTGATTCGGCTCTGGTTCTGGCGGTTGCTGTCGATGCGCTCGGTGCCGACCGCGTTCGCACCGTGATGATGCCGTCGCCCTATACGGCGGACATCAGCTGGATCGACGCACGCGAGATGGCAGCGCGTTTGCACGTGCAATACCAGGAAATCGCCATCGCGCCGCAGTTCGAGGCGTTCAAGGCCGCGCTCGCGGCAGATTTCGCCGGGCTGCCCGAAGACACGACCGAAGAGAATCTACAGGCGCGCATTCGCGGCATGTTGCTGATGGCGCTGTCCAACAAATTTGGTTCGCTGGTGCTCACCACCGGCAACAAGAGCGAGATGGCGACCGGCTATTGCACGCTGTATGGCGACATGGCAGGTGGCTTTGCGGTCATCAAGGACGTGCTCAAGACGCGCGTGTTTGCGCTGGCGCGCTGGCGCAACGCGCACGATCCGTTCGGCACGGGACTCAATCCCATTCCCGAGCGCATCATCACGCGTCCGCCCAGTGCCGAGTTGCGTCCCGACCAGAAAGACCAGGACAGCCTGCCGCCCTATGAGGTGCTGGATGCCATCGTCGAGCGCTACATGGAGCGCGACGAGGCGATTGCCGACATCGTTGCTGCGGGTTTTTCGCAGGCCGACGTCGACCGGGTCACGCGACTCATTAAGATCAACGAATACAAGCGTCGCCAGGCCGCCGTCGGCGTGCGCGTGACGCGGCGCAGTTTCGGCAAGGATTGGCGCTATCCCATCACCAACAAGTTTCGGGCTTGACGAGCGAGCGGCCACTCTAGGGCAGGATCGCCAAGCCAGTTCCGTTTTCGATATTCATCAGGAGTTCCCGCCATGAAAATGATCACCGCCGTCATCAAGCCATTCAAGCTCGAAGAGGTACGCGAAGCGCTGGCCGATTGCGGTGTGACCGGTCTCACCGTCACAGAGGTCAAGGGGTTTGGTCGTCAGAAGGGCCACACCGAGCTGTATCGCGGCGCCGAGTACGTGGTGGACTTTCTGCCCAAGGTGAAGGTCGAGGTGGTGGTGCGCGAAGAAGACGTGGAACGCTGCGTGGACGCCATCGTCAACGCCGCGCGCACCGGAAAAATCGGCGACGGCAAGATCTTTGTCACCGAGGTCGAACGTGTCATCCGCATTCGCACGGGTGATCTGGACGACGCGGCAGTTTGAGCGCCCCGGCGCCTCAGATCACTTCCCGTAGCGGAATCTGCGACATATTGTCGCCGGCCTCCTGCACCAGCCTGCGCAGTAGCGCATCGTGGTCGGTGCCGGAGGCGATCAGATCCATCTGCCATTCGCCCATGAAGCCGGACTCCACGCTTGTCGCCAGAAAGCTCAGCATCCCGTCGTAGTAGCCATCGACATTGAGCAGGCCAATGGGCTTGTCGTGATAGCCGAGCTGGCGCCAGGTCCAGATTTCAAACAATTCCTCGAACGTGCCTATCCCGCCAGGCAGGGCGATGAAGGCGTCACTGCGTTCGGCCATCATCGCCTTGCGCTCGTGCATGTTTTCGACGATGTGCAACTCGTCGCAATGGCGATTGGCGACTTCCTTCTCGACGAGAGCCCTGGGAATCACTCCGACGACCCGGCCGCCAGCCTTGCGCGTGGCTTCGGCAACCGTGCCCATGAGTCCGCTGCGCCCACCTCCATAGACAAGCTGGCCTCCGTGCCCGCCAATCCATTGGCCTACTTCGGTGGCAATTTTCGAGTAGATCGGTTTTTCTCCGGGGCGCGAGCCGAGGTAGACGCAAATCGAAAACGCTGGATCAGGAGACGAGGACATGTACTAACCTTTGATAGAGCGGAACGGCCCAGATGCCGACACACAGCAGCACCGAGAGCAGGACGGCGGCGCTGCCCATGTCCTTGGCGCGCTTGGAAAGGTCATGCCATTCCGGGCCAATGCGATCGATGGCGGCCTCGATGCCGGTATTGAGCAACTCGACGATCAGTATCAAAACGACGGCACCTGTCAGCAGCGCAATTTCGATCCAATTTTGTCCCAACCAGAAGGCGAGCGGAATCATCACGATGGCCAGGCAGGCCTCCAGACGAAAGGCTTTTTCCTGCCAGCCAGCCTGTAGTCCCTGAAGCGAAAAACCGAACGCGTAGACGAGCCGGTCAAGTCCGTTGCGCGATTTCTGGGCGTGGCCGGGGTGATCGGTGGGAGGAGGGGACGCTGCCATGAAATGCGGGCTGTTATTTCCTGCGCACGCGCGCAGATGTGGGATTGCGACAAGAAAGTCAGAACGAACCTGCCATACGCGGTGCGCACAGCACCTGCGTTGAGAGTGGCCTCGGGCAGGGAATTCCCTCACATCCTAGCGCAGAAGTGACCGCGTGAACGGGCCAAAGGACATGATAGCGAGCCTCATCTTGCCGCTGATCCAGGACCTTGGCCGAGCAATCTTCCCTTGACCTCGATGCCGTACATCGAAAACTCGGAATCGTGGAATTTCTTGCGCGTGTCGGCGACATTGCCGGTGAAGCGCGGGTCCTGCGGGCGATCCTGGCTGTCGATGTATGCCGCGACGTCCCACGCTTCCTGATCGCTCAGGCTATTGCCCAGACCCAGCGGCATGTTGGCCTTGATGAAGCCGGCCGCCTTGTCGATGTCGGTCATGCCGGCACCCCAGTTGTAGGATTTCGGTCCCCACAAAGGCGGAAACACTTGTGCATCGCCACTTTTCTGCCCTTGACCATCCGCGCCGTGGCACAGCGCGCATTTCGCCTCGAAGACCTTGTGGCCCCGGTCGAAATCCGGCTTTTGCGCGGCTTTTTCCAGCTTGGGATATCCAGCGCCAGATGTTTTCTCGCCCACCGGCGCGCCCTTGGCAAGCCAATACGCATAGGCCTCGAGTGCCACCAGCACGTCATCGCCGTGCTCCGGTGCCTTGCCGTTCATGCTGTACATGAAGCAGCCGCGTAGCCGCTCGGAGAACGTATCCACGCTCTTCGTCTTGTTGCGATACGCCGGATACTGTGTGTAGGCACCCCAGAGTGGCGCCGAATCAGGCTGGCGACCCGCGTCCAGATGGCAGTTCACGCAGTTGAGCGAGTTGCCGACGAATTGCTTTGCGTTGGCTCCGGTGTGCAGAAAAATCTGCTCGCCCTTGCGAATCACGTCGCCCATCGGGCCTTCGGGAATCTTGTTTTCCGGTGGCGGCTTGAATGCGGTTGCCGCCGAGGCCGCAGGGGAAGAGGCACTCGGTGCCGCAGGCGCAGGAGCGGAAGCCGTTGGGGCTGAAGACGCAGCCGGTGACGCTGGAGTAGGTGCCGGAGCAGTGACGGCGCTGCCGCCCGCTGTCGCCACCGGGGGATAAAGCGCGGGCTCGATCTGTTTCATGGTCCGGTTCACCTTGAGCCCAAAGAACACGGCAGTTGCGAGCACCACCAGCACGATCAGCGTGGCAAAAATCTTCAGGCCCTGGTAGCCGGCATTTTGACGGTGGAGTTGTGGTTCGGTCATTCGCGGCTCCCTCTTCAATTCTTGCCTGGCTGTTGCCTGGCGTAGTAGTCGGCAACCGCCTGAACGTCGTTATTGCTGAGCTTCCTGGCGATTGTCTGCATCAGTCCAAGTGGGCCGGGACCGCGACTGTTGTTCTTCCAGGCGTCGATTTGCTGCTGCATGTAGACGGCGCCGAGCTTCGCGATGGCGGGGAAGGTGTTCCCCACGCCCGCTCCATTCGTCGCATGGCAGCTCGCACACGCCGGAATGCCGTCGCTCAATCGGCCGCGCAGCACGAGCCATGCGCCAGCGTCGTCCGGCTTGGGCGTTTGTGGCGCGCTGCTGGCCGCAGGAATGCCCGAGGGAAGGCCCGCGTAGTAGGCGGACACGTCGGCCTTGTCCTTGTCCGACAAGGCCTTGGCGATAGGGGCCATGGCCGGTTGATTGCGCGAGCCATTGGCGAACGCACCGAGTTGTTCACGCAAATAAGCAAAAGCAGTTCCCGCAAGTGGTGGAAACGCTGCCGAACCTTCTCCATTGGCACCGTGGCAAGTGGCGCACGCGGCAACGGCGGGGGAACACCGTTTTGCGCAATCGCGGCACCGGCCTTCGCATCGCCTGCTGCAATCTGGGCCGACACCGGAGCGGCGGTGGTCGCCCAGACGATGGCTCCCAACAGCGTTGGGACAATGGTCGCGCAGGCAAACCGGCGCGATTCGCGAATGTCGTGGAGTGGCATGGTGTGTTTTGATTTATGACTCTCGGAAAATCATAAAAACCAACACGCGATGACGATGTAGTCCGGAGCCTCAGATCAGTTTCTGGCGCGCGGCTCGCGGGGCGAGCGTCAACGTCCGGACTTGCGTGTTCTCGGCAGCGGCTGCGAGTGGATCAACCGGGTTCCGGCCCACGCGTCGTGCCAGAACTGCCGTTCCGGGTGAAAGCGGCTCAGCAGCGCCCAGACTGCGATCCAGCCAGTGGCGAGGACGAGGATTTCACCGCCACTCAGGCGAAACGGGCTGATGAGTATCAGGGGCGGCAGAAACCACACCCAGCTCAGTACGTAGCGACCCAGCGCCCGTGTCTGGGTAATTGCCTTGCCGTCGCGATCCACGACCCGAATGTTCCAGGTTTTCATCGCCAGCGTCTGGCCCTTGGCCCAGAACCACACGAAGTAGATTCCGAAAATCAGGAACAGGAAGGCTTGCAGCCCGTGGCGATTGTCCAGTGCATTGCGGGTTTGGGTGAGCGAGCTGTAGAGATAACCCGCGATGAACACCACGCCGAACATCAACATGCCCTCATAGAGCCAGCACGCCATGCGACGTCTGAGCGACGGCGTGGTGCCTTCCGAATTCGGGGGCAGATCCGTCGGTGAGTCTGGTCGGGCGAGGGGCTCGTGGGGAAGCGGGGAACTCATTCGGCGGAAGGTTGTGCGAGGTTACTGGGGCGAATTGACGGAAGTGATATCCCGGAGGTCGACTGGTTCTTCGCCAGCCGATGCCGAGCCCGGGGACATGGGCGGCAGCGGTTGAGCCGTTGCCGAAGCGCCCTGGACCGGAGCCGTTTCCACCGTGATCGGCGTGTTGGGTTGCGGCGGCACCGGAGGCGGGAAAATGTGCGGGACATGGTAGTCCGACATCGGTGGGATCTTGGGCGGGTTGGGTTGATTTGGCGCAACCGTCGTGGCCGCGGGAATCCGGACCAGCTTTTTGGAGGGTGGTGATTTGACCACCACGGCCGCGCCGAATGGTTTGCGCACGGCCTTGGCCGCCAGGAGTTTCTTCTCTTCCTCGCTCAACGCCTGATAGGCCTCCCATTGGGCCAGCTTGTCATCGGGCATCAGGCGGTTGGTGGCAGCGAAGTTCAGGCGCGCCTGGCTGCGTTGCTGGGCACTGAGGTTGGCCCACTCAGTCATTCGGCTGAGCATCTTCGCCTGTTCCTGCTCGCTCAGCGAATCGAAATTCGCCGCCAGGGTGAGCCAGTGCCGCTTCTGGGCTTCGCTCAATTGATTCCAGCGCGTGGCCAGAGGCGCAAGCGCGTCTTTTTGCGAGCTGGTGAGTTCGCCCCACATGGGGCCGCCCAGATTGACGCCCACGGGCATGCGCACCAAGGTGGAGTTCGGGCGGATATTCGGGCGATTGGAGGGCAGGGCAGCCGGCGGCGTGTCGATCGTCGGCGCGATATTCAAATAATTGACGGCTTTGAAGGCACCGAATGACAGGCATGCCAAAGCCAGCAGCCCCACGATGGCGGCTGCATGGCTAGAAGGTGAACGGTCGGATACGTCGGGCGCCAATCTCAGCATGCAAATCGGTGGTCAACCGATCAGAATCAAGGTTTGTGTTCGGATGTTTTCAGGTATTGCAGAAAACCGGGGTCAGTATAGGCCTCTGGAGGAAGGTCATCTGTGAGAAGGGCTGCATCCACTTCTGCAACTTCATTGGCACCTGCCTCGTTCTGGTTCACGCCCACGACGATCAGACCGACAAGCAGTGCCGCGACCGGAACCGCAGACACCAGGGCGCGCCACCAATTGCCGCCTTCGCTACCCCAGCCGCCGCCCAGAGACGCAGTATGACCGGCACCGAGCACCACCGGCTCGGCAACCACCGGGCGATGAACCACGACGAGCGGGCGCTTGCGCTTGTCCAGGGCCTGCATGCGGCCAGCGCGCAGGCGCTCGACGATGTCGTAGGGTAGATCCTGGCCACCCTCGTTGAGGCGGGCCACCAGCCGGAGGCCGAAGCGGTCAATCGCCGCTGTATTGATCGAATTTTCAGAGATATGACGGTTCATAGCTCGATTCCTTTTGCCTTCAATGCCTTGCTCAGTGTCTGGACGGCACGAAAACAGTGCGTTTTGACGCTGCCCTCGGAGCAGCCCATCGCTGCCGCCGTTTCTGCAACATCCATTTCCTCCCAGTAACGCATGAGAAAGGCTTCCCGTTGACGCGCGGGCAGTTCCTGTATCTCTTTTTCGATTTCGTTGAAGATCTGTTTGCGCCGGATCTGGTCCTCGGCGCTTTGGCTGGCCTCGCGTGCATCTCCCTCGATGACGTAGTTCTCCAGCAGATCGAAATCGCCCGCATCGTCGCTCGAACTCTCGAAATCGCTCAGGCTGGTGAACAAAGCGTTACGGGTTTTCTGGCGACGAAACCAATCGAGCGTGCTGTTCGAGAGGATGCGCTGAAACAGCATCGGCAACTCATTGACGGGCTTGTCGCCATAGTGTTCCGTCAGCTTGATCATGCTGTCCTGGACGATATCCAGTGCGGCCTCATCATCGCGAACGTGATAAACCGTGCGCTTGAAGGCACGTTTGTCAACGCTCTTGAGGAAGTCTGACAGTTCTTGTTCGGAGGCCAAAAGCTAAACTATCCCTGAACGGGACTGGCGAGGCTGGCGCAATGATGTCAGCCAACAGGTTGGTAATCCGGCGATTATGACATCAGAGTAGTTTTTTTGAGCAGATGGCGGTGTGAACGCCCACAAAGTGCAATAATGTGCACTGCAACAAAGAACGCAAACGGGTCCCGGTTCGGCGAAGAACTCATGTCGCTCATGACCGAGGCCTCAAGTTCCAAGGCGGCTTCACGAGAGCTCGACCGAGGGGCACCCAAGGTTTTTCGTTAGAGAAATTCACAAAGGTTCATCATGGAAATCTCCAAGGCCGAAATGACTTCGGCAGCCGCAGCAGCCAGCGGCGCAGCCGGTTCCCAAGATTTGATGGGAGCCGAAATCCTCATCAAGTCGCTTCAGGCAGAAAACGTCCAGTACATCTGGGGTTACCCGGCGGAGCCGTTCTCTACATCTACGACGCGCTGTACAAGCAGGACACCATGCAGCACGTGCTGGTGCGCCATGAACAGGCAGCAGTTCACGCGGCCGATGGCTATGCCCGCGCCACGGGCGACGTAGGCGTTGCGCTGGTGACATCCGGCCCGGGCCTCACGAATGCCGTGACCGGCATCGCCACCGCCTACATGGATTCGATCCCCATGGTGATCATTTCCGGCCAGGTTCCAACTCCAGCGATTGGTCTGGACGCCTTCCAGGAATGCGATACCGTGGGCATTACGCGCCCCATCGTCAAGCACAACTTCCTCGTCAAGGATGCGCGCGATATCGCGGCGACGATGAAGAAGGCGTTTCACATTGCACGCACCGGCCGTCCCGGACCGGTGGTGGTGGACATCCCTAAGGATGTCTCCTTCAAGAAGGCTGCCTTCGCCGGATATCCGCAGAGCGTGGAAATGCGCTCGTACAACCCCGTCAAGAAGGGCCACGGCGGTCAGATCCGCAAGGCCCTGCAACTGCTGCTGACCGCCAAGCGTCCCTATATTTACACCGGTGGCGGCGTCATCTTGAGCAATGCGTCCAATGAGTTGCGCACGCTCGTCGACATGCTCGGCTACCCGGTCACCAATACGCTGATGGGCCTGGGTGCCTATCCAGCGTCCGATCCGAAGTTCCTCGGCATGCTCGGCATGCATGGCACGATCGAAGCCAACAATGCGATGCAGAACTGCGATGTGCTGCTGGCGGTCGGCGCGCGCTTCGATGACCGCGTGATCGGCAATCCCAAGCACTTCGCGCAGAATGATCGCAAGATCATCCACATTGACATCGATCCTTCGAGCATCTCCAAGCGCGTGAAGGTGGACGTGCCCATCGTGGGTGACGTCAAGGACGTGCTGACCGAGCTGATCAACATGATCCGCGAGACCACCACCCGCACGGACGCTGGTGCGCTCGCACAGTGGTGGAAGCAGATCGAGGCCTGGCGCAGCCGTGATTGCCTTGCCTACGACCGCGAGAACACCAGCGTGATCAAGCCGCAATACGTGGTGGACACGCTCTGGAACATGACCAAGGACGCCGACGCCTACGTCACGTCCGACGTCGGTCAACACCAGATGTGGGCGGCGCAGTATTACCGCTTCGACGAGCCGCGTCGCTGGATCAACTCCGGTGGCCTCGGCACCATGGGCGTGGGCATTCCCTATGCGATGGGCATCAAGCTGGCCAAGCCCAAGTCCGAAGTGTTCTGCATCACGGGCGAAGGCTCGGTGCAGATGAACATTCAGGAGCTGGCCACCTGCCTGCAATACGAAACGCCGATCAAGATCTGCTCGCTGAACAACCGCTACCTTGGCATGGTGCGTCAGTGGCAGGAGATCGAGTACTCGGGCCGCTACAGCCACAGCTACATGGATTCGCTGCCCAATTTCGTGAAGCTCGCCGAGGCCTATGGTCACGTCGGCATGCTGATCGAGCGTCCCCAGGATGTGGAGCCCGCACTGCGCGAGGCCCGCAAGCTCAAGGACCGCACGGTGTTCATGGACTTCCGCACCGACCCCACCGAGAACGTGTTCCCGATGGTGCAGGCCGGCAAGGGCATCACCGAGATGCTGCTCGGCTCCGAAGACCTGTAGACCTGTACTTTGCAAATCCAATCGATCCGGGGTTTCTCCCGGATCGGAACTTCCTGTCATTCGCTCAGAATGACGCCCTTTTTGATGAATCTATTGTCTGTCGAGCCCGATGCTTACCGGCACCGGGGAGGGCAGCAAAAAGAGGACTCGCGCATCATGAAACACATCATTGCCGTTCTGCTGGAAAACGAACCCGGAGCCCTGTCTCGCGTGGTCGGATTGTTTTCCGCACGAGGCTACAACATCGAATCGCTCACCGTGGCACCCACCGAGGATGCATCGCTGTCGCGCATGACCATCCAGACGACCGGCTCGGAAGACGTGATCGAGCAGATCACCAAGCATCTGAACCGCTTAATCGAGGTCGTGAAGGTGGTCGATCTGACCGAAGGCTCCTACACCGAGCGTGAGCTCATGATGGTAAAGGTGCGCGCTGTCGGCAAGGAGCGCGAGGAGATGAAGCGCATGGCTGACATCTTCCGCGGTCGTATCATCGACGTCACGGACAAGAGCTACACGGTCGAATTGACGGGCGACCAGACCAAGAACGACGCGTTCCTGCAAGCCCTTGATCGCACCGCCATTCTCGAAACAGTGCGCACGGGCGCCAGCGGCATTGGCCGGGGCGAACGAATTCTGCGCGTGTAACCCAGCGTCCTGAACGACGCCTCATGCGCAGGGTGCCTGCCGCATTTCTTTTTTCTCTTTTTCTTCCAGTTTTCCGTTTCAACCACCCATATCAATCCCGGAGCCGAAATGAAAGTTTTCTACGACAAAGACTGTGATCTGAGCCTCATCAAGGGCAAGACCGTTGCCATCATCGGCTACGGCAGCCAGGGCCACGCGCACGCACAAAACCTGAACGACAGCGGCGTGAAGGTCGTGGTTGGCCTGCGCAAGGGCGGTGCTTCGTGGGACAAGGTCGGCAAGGCCGGCCTGAACGTCATGGAAGTCAATGATGCCGTGAAGTCCGCCGACGTCGTCATGATCCTGCTGCCCGACGAGCAGATCGCCGAGGTCTACACCAACAACGTCGCACCGAACATCAAGCAGGGCGCTTCGCTGGCCTTCGCTCACGGCTTCAACGTGCACTACAACCAGGTCGTGCCACGCGCCGACCTCGACGTGTGGATGGTGGCTCCCAAGGCTCCTGGCCACACGGTGCGCAACACCTATACCCAGGGTGGCGGTGTGCCTCACCTGGTTGCGGTGCATCAGGACAAGTCCGGCAAGGCCCGTGATCTCGCCCTGTCTTACGCGATGGCCAACGGCGGCGGCAAGGCCGGCATCATCGAGACCAACTTCAAGGAAGAGACCGAGACCGACCTGTTCGGCGAGCAGGCCGTGCTGTGCGGCGGCGCGGTCGAGCTGATAAAGATGGGTTACGAGACGCTGGTCGAAGCGGGTTATGCCCCCGAGATGGCGTACTTTGAATGCCTGCATGAGCTCAAGCTGATCGTCGACCTGATCTACGAAGGCGGCATCGCCAACATGAACTACTCGATCTCGAACAACGCCGAGTACGGCGAGTACGTGACCGGTCCCGAAGTGATCAACGAGCAGTCGCGCGCAGCGATGCGCAACGCCCTCAAGCGCATCCAGAATGGTGACTACGCAAAGATGTTCATTCAGGAAGGCCGTCTGAACTATCCATCGATGACCGCGCGTCGTCGCAATACCGCGGATCACAGCATCGAAGTGGTTGGCGGCAAGCTGCGCGCCATGATGCCCTGGATCGCCAAGAACAAGCTGGTCGATCAAACCAGGAACTAAGAGAAGAGCAGACCCGGCGCGGTCGCGCGCGCTGCGGGGGCTCCACGAAAACCACCTTCGGGTGGTTTTTTTATGGACTTTCGGCTGACCGATTTGCCGTAATCCCTTGCCTCAATCCGGTTGGCTTGTGCTACATTCTTCCCCTATGAAAACGTTGGCTCTCGCCCTAGCTCTACTGCCCCTCGGGCTGTGATGTTGGCGCGCGAGCGAACTGTTCATCTCATGGCCCGTATGCAAGCGCAGCGGGCCTTTTGTTTTTTGCGCTTGGAATACGGGTTGTTTCTTCCTCTCAACTGACGAAGCTGCCCTGTCTGCAGCGCTCTGGAGACCACGATGACTGACAAACTGATTATTTTTGACACCACATTGCGTGACGGCGAGCAGTCGCCAGGCGCTTCGATGACCAAGGATGAAAAGCTGCGCATCGCCCGTCTGCTGGAGCGACTCAGGGTCGATGTGATCGAGGCCGGTTTTGCGGCCAGCTCGAATGGCGATTTCGAATGCATCCGCTCGATTGCCGGTGCGGTAAAAGACTCGACCATCTGCTCGCTGTCGCGCGCCAACGACCGCGACATCGCGCGTTCTGCCGAGGCGCTCGCGGGAGCCAATCGCGCACGCATCCACGTGTTTCTGGCGACGAGCCCGCTGCACATGGAAAAGAAGCTGCGCATGACCCCCGAGCAGGTGTTCGAGCAGGCCGTCAGCTCGATCCGCTTCGCGCGCAATCTCTGTGAAGACGTTGAATTCAGCGCCGAAGACGGCTACCGCAGCGATCCGGATTTTTTGTGCCGGGTCTTCGAGGCCGTCATCAAGGAGGGCGCGACAACCATCAACGTGCCCGACACCGTCGGCTACGCAATCCCCGAACTCTACGGCGACTTCATCAAGGACTTGCGTGAGCGCATTCCCAATTCGGACAAGGCGATCTGGTCCGTGCATTGCCATAACGACCTGGGCATGGCCGTGGCGAACTCGCTGGCAGGGGTCAAGATCGGCGGTGCACGGCAGGTCGAATGCACGATCAACGGTCTGGGCGAACGCGCGGGCAACTGCTCGCTCGAAGAAGTCGTCATGGCGATCAAGACCCGCAAGGACTACTTCGGTCTTGACGTGAACATCGATGCGCAGCACATCGTCGCCGCCAGCCGCATGGTCAGCCAGACCACCGGTTTCGTCGTGCAGCCCAACAAGGCCGTGGTCGGTGCCAATGCGTTCGCGCATGCGTCCGGCATCCATCAGGACGGTGTGCTCAAGGCGCGCGACACCTATGAAATCATGCGCGCGGAAGACGTGGGCTGGGCGGCCAACAAGATCGTGCTGGGCAAGCTCTCGGGCCGCAACGCATTCAAGCAGCGCTTGCAGGAGCTTGGTGTGGAGATGGAGAGCGAAGGCGAGATCAACGCTGCGTTCACGCGTTTCAAGGAATTGGCCGACCGCAAGAGCGATATCTTTGACGAAGACATCCTGGCGTTGGTAAGTGATGAACATGCGATATCGCACAAGGATTCGTTTGGCTTTGTGTCGCTTTCTCAACACAGTGAGACCGGAGAACGCCCTCACGCGAAAGTGGTCTTTACCGCCGAAGGCAAGGAAGTCCAGGGTGAAGCCGATGGCAACGGACCGGTCGATGCCTCGCTCAAGGCCATCGAATCGCACGTGAAAAGCGGAGCCGAAATGGTGCTGTATTCGGTGAACGCGATCAGCGGTTCCACAGAGAGCCAGGGCGAGGTCACGGTGCGCCTGCAGAGCAGCGGCCGCGTGGTCAATGGGGTGGGTGCCGATCCTGATATCGTGGTTGCGTCAGCCAAAGCCTATCTGAGTGCGTTGAATAAGTTACAAAGTAAATCGGAGCGAGTAGCCGCACAAGGATGAGAGCGGTTTTATAATTAACTCACTTTCTTGAAGAGTCGCGTAAGGTCTTGATCTTGTGTGACTTTTTTTGATTGTGTAAACTGCAACCGTTTATTGCCGCCTGGAGCATATTGATGCAAGTCCGAAATCGCATCGCAGCACGTTTCTTTCATGCATTGGCCTTCGTGGCATTGAGCGTGTCTCTGGCCGCTCCCGCCGCGCATGGAGCCGAGAAAAAAAGAGCCGTCGCGGCAAAGAAACCTGCAGTTTCCGCAACCGAGAAGCGCCCGGTCGCAAAGTCTTCGGACAAGCAGGCGCGCAAGACGGCGGAAGTCTCGCGCGGCAAGTCCGCCCGCGTGGCGGTGACCCTCTCGAAGGGTAAGACCACCACCACGCGTCTGGCCGCGCGCAGCGCCAAGGCCCCGTTGCGCGCCGTTGCCTTTACCCCGCCACCGCAGTCGTTCGGAAAGATTGCCGGCTTGCATGAAGTGCAGGATCCGCTGTCGCTTCAATCGAGCGTGGCGCTGGTGATTGATCAGGACACGCAGGAAGTGCTGCTCAGCAAGAATGAAGGTGCAGTGCTGCCGATCGCTTCGCTGACCAAGCTCATGACCGGCCTGCTGGTGTCGGAGTCGCGTCTCGACATGAACGAGTCCATCACCATCACCCAGGACGATGTAGACACCGAGAAATTCAGCCGTTCGCGACTGTCCGTGGGCACCACGCTCACGCGTGGCGAACTCATGCATCTGGCGCTGATGTCCAGCGAAAACCGCGCGGCCCACGCGCTCGGGCGCACCTATCCCGGTGGCCTCGAGGCATTCGTGGCGCGCATGAATGCGAAGGCTCGCCAGATCGGCATGCGTTCGACCCACTATGTCGAACCCACCGGACTGTCGAGCGGCAACCAGTCGAGCGCACGTGATCTCGCCCAGTTGGTGAGCGTGGCGCACAACGACGCCCTGCTGCGCGAACTGACAACCTCGCCGGGCTACGAGGTGGAAGTCGGCAGCCGCACGCTCCAGTTCAACAACACCAATCGTCTGGTCAAGAGCCCGCTGTGGGACATCGGCCTGCAGAAGACCGGCTTCATCAACGAGGCGGGTCGTTGCCTTGTGATGCAGGCTCAGGTTTCGGGTCGCAAGCTGATCATGGTGTTCCTTGATTCCGCAGGCAAGTTCAGCCGTCTCGCGGACGCAGAGCGCGTGCGTACCTGGGTCGAGCAACGCTCGCATCCCGCTGGCCATATGCTTGCTCGCACAGAGCACGGCAATAGCTGACAAGCGCGCTTCTTCCAGGCTGCAAAGAGCAAAAACCGCGCACTGCGCGGTTTTTGCTTTTGACGGGTCCAAACGCTTGGTTAGTTGGCGACCGGCCCGTTGAACGCCGTGCGCTGTCCTTCGATGAAGCCCAGCGCCTGCGAGATTTCGCGCGCCGTGGTCTGCAGCTTGGGCAGCCAGTTCTCGTCCAGGCGATCTGCCGGTGCAGAGATTGACAGGCCCGCGACGAGCTGGCCCTGGTCGTCGAACACGCCCGCAGCCATGCAACGCACGCCGAGTTCCAGCTCTTCGTTGTCACGCGCGATGCCGTATTGGCGGGCCTTGCCGAGTTCGCGCTCGAGAATCGGCAATTGCGTGATGCTGTTGCGCGTATGTCCAGGCAGCCCCGTGCGGGTCGAGTAGGCGCGCACGCGTTGCGGGTCGTCGGCCGCCAGAAAGAGCTTGCCGGTCGAGGTCAGATGCAGCGGCGCATGGCCGCCGATGGCGCGCACCACCTGCATGCCCGAGCGCTCGCTGTACGCACGCTCCACGTAGACGATTTCGTCGCCCTGGCGCACGCTCAGATTCACCGGTTGCTGGATCAGCTTGTGCAGCGACCGCATGGGCGCCATCGCCGCATCGCGCACCGACAGGCGCGCCTTGACCAGATTGCCGAGTTCGAGCAGTCGCATGCCGAGTCGATAGCTGCCCGATTCTGGCCGGTCGACAAAGCGACCTATCGTCAGGTCATTGAGGATGCGGTGTGTGGTGGACGGGTGCAGGCCCGTCTTTTCGCTGATTTCCTTGAGCGAAATGGCCTCTTCGCGTGAGGCCAGCACGTCGATCAGCATGAACATGCGTTCCAGGACCTGGACGCTGGTTTGGCAGGGGTGTCTGAGTAGTTTTTTTTCATGGCAAACCATAGGTCTCGCGATGTGCGGCATTTTATCTTGTGAAATTGCTTTGCAGCGATATGGTTTGCGGAAAGACTTCAATGCTATCTTTATGGTAGCGGTATTTTGCAGTCGTGCGGGGCTAGTCAAAGCTCTGCATGCTTCGACAGTGAACCGTGCCTGTTGATTCAGATCGTTGCTACCTGTGCACCGGTCGCACGGAATTCTGGATCGTCGTCCCGCGCATGTGCTCCGCAGCTTTGCCTGCGCACCAGCGCGGCATTCACGATCAGGCGACAGGCCTCAAGCCGGTTGCGCAGAGCAGGGTGGTCTAGTTCCCGCGTCGCCAGCCATTCACCGATCTGGCGAGCCGCCTGGCTCAAGCCCTGTTGATCGCGCCGAATGCCTACGCATTCGTCCATCTGTTGTGCGAGCAGGCCAGCAACGCGCGAGTGCCGCTCGAGTTCCGGCCCCATGCGCCTGTTCCGGGCGGGTATGCATCCAGGGCGGCGGGCCGAGGCGGGTTTTTCGCGGGATCGGACACGGCGATGCGGTGGGCCGCTCCACGTCCCATGACCACGCATTCGAGCAGCGAATTGCTCGCAAGCCGGTTGGCACCATGCAGGCCGGTGCACGCCACTTCGCCCACGGCATGAAGGTTGTGCAGATCGGTGCGCCCGTGAACATCCACACGCACGCCGCCGCAGGCGTAGTGCGCGCTGGGTGCGACGGGAATCGCTTGCGTCGCGATATCGATGCCATGCGCGGCGCACAGTTGCATCACGCCCGGGAAATGTTCCGCAAGCCAGGTACGTGGCCGATGCGAAATGTCGAGATGCACATAGGCGAGACGATGCTGGTGCATTTCTGCATGAATGGCGCGCGAGACGATGTCGCGCGGTGCCAGTTCGGCCCGCGCGTCGTGGCGCGGCATGAAACGCTCGCCGCCGGGCAGGCGCAACACGGCACCCTCACCGCGCAGGGCCTCGGTGATGAGCCCGGCGGCACGCCCATCCACCTGCAGAGCCGTGGGGTGAAACTGCACGAACTCCATATCCTGCACCCGGCATCCGGCACGTGCCGCCATCGCGACACCATCGCCCGTGGAGGTCCACGGGTTGGTACTGCGCGCGAACAATTGTCCGAGGCCGCCGGTCGCGAGCACGGTGTGGTCCGCGAACCACCGCCGCAGTTGCCCATCGGCTTGCTGCACAAGCGCGCCCGTGCAGATGTGCTCCGACTCCGTGCGCCAATGCAGCAGTTCCAGCGCCGTATGCGATTCGTGCATGCGGATGTTGCCGCGCGCGCGGCAGGCACGTGTGAGCGCGGCGTGCACCGCGCGCCCGGTCTGGTCCTTCACGTGAACGATGCGGCGATGGCTGTGTCCGCCTTCGCGCGTCAGATGCAGATCGCTGCCTTCGGTCGTGCGGTCAAACTCCACGCCTTGTGCAGCCAGCCACGCAATGGCCGCAGGCGCCTGCGCGAGGATGTCGCGAACCGCGTTGGCGTCGTTGATGTGCGCGCCCGCAATCAGCGTGTCCCTGACATGCGCTTCCACGCTGTCTTCGCGGTCGAGCGCCGCCGCGATGCCGCCCTGCGCCCAGGCGCTCGCGCACTCGTCAAGCCGGCCTTTGCTGAGCATGTCGATCCGCAGATGCCGGGAAGCGAAAGCGCCGTGGTCATTGCCGCGAGGCCCGCGCCGAGAATCAGCACGTCGGTGGAGGGCAGGGCGCTCATGTGGGCGCGAGTCTCAGGCCGGACCATAGTGCTTGAACAGTGCGGCGTCCTGCGCGAACTCGCCGCTGGCGCGCACGCGCTGCTTTGCGTCGGCCGCGAACCGCAGCATGCGTTCAATCGGCGTGCGCGCCGCAAGAGCGAGCGCGGCGTCCAGTTCGATGGCACCGACTTCGGAGGTCAGCACGCGTTCGATTCCGCCAAGGCTGTTCATCGCCATCCACGGGCACATTGCGCAGCTTTTGCAGGTGGCACCCTGACCCGCGGTGGGCGCCGGCATGAATCGCTTGCGTGGATAGCGCTTGCGCATGTCGTGCAGGATGCCCTGATCGGTGGCAACGATGAAGGTCTCGTTCTCGAGCCGACCTGCCGCCGCGATCAGTTGCGTGGTCGAACCGACGACGTGCGCAAGCGCCGCCACCGGCGCAGGCGATTCGGGATGCACGAGAATCGCCGCCTCGGGATGCTCGTGCGCAAGCAACGCCAGCTCGTCCGCCTTGAACTCGTCATGGACCACGCATGAGCCCTGCCAAAGCAGCATGTCGGCGCCGGTTTGCTGCTGGATGTAGGCGCCCAGGTGGCGATCGGGTGCCCACAGGATTTTCTCGCCGCGCGCGTGCAGATGCGCAACGATCTCCTTGCCGACCGACGATGTCACGACCCAGTCCGCACGCGCCTTCACCGCCGCACTGGTGTTGGCGTAGACGACCACGGTGCGTTCGGGGTGCTGGTCGCAGAACTGGCTGAACGTGTCTGCCGGACAGCCCAGATCAAGCGAGCAGGTGGCCTCGTCGTCCGGCATGAGGATAGTTTTTTCCGGGCTCAGAATCTTCGCGGTCTCGCCCATGAAACGCACGCCCGCGACGACGAGGGTGGAGGCGGGATGCTCCGCGCCAAAGCGCGCCATTTCGAGCGAATCGCCGACGCAGCCACCAGTCTCGCGTGCGAGTTCCTGAAGTTCGCCATCCACATAGTAGTGAGCGACGATCACGGCATCGCGCTTTTGCAGCAGCGCGCGAATGCGCTGCAAGCTGGTGTCACGTTCGTGTCGATCAGGTTCGGCGGGCACGCGTGCCCAGACTTCTTTCACGCGAGAAGCGCCACCGTCTGGATGGTCGTACTGCACGGCTCGGTATTGCTGCATGGCCTTGTCTCCTTGCTCCTTGATCATTGGAGATGTCGAATTATGCTCAAAATGAGCAATATGATCAAAAATATTTTCAATCTCTTTTCGTCGACTGTTTGGAACTGGCTTGGACACTGAAAGCGGCGTGCGCCATCGTGTGTAAAAGTGCGTTTTGGTGTGTTGGCGCGTTCTCAGGACGTCCGCCGCAGGGACTTCAAACGATTCACTCCACCTGCCATGACGGAATGCGCCATTTCCGCCAGATCGCCATCGCGCGCAGGCCCGCCGTGGCCGCCACGCAGGCCAGCATGGCGGTGGTCTCGGACGCGCCGAGCCATTGCCTGAGCACCAGGTCCACGCAGCCACCGACCATGGCGCAGACGGCATAGGGCTGGTGATCCTTGAAGGCCTGCGGAATCTCGCCGCAGAGCACGTCACGCAGCACGCCGCCAAAGACGCCGGTGACCACGCCCATCAGCACGCTGATCAGCGGCGACATGCCGACCTCGGTGGCCATGTCCACGCCCACGGCGGTGAAGAGGCCCAGCCCGAGCATGTCCGGCCATAGCATGGCGCGTTCGGTGATGTGAAAGTGCTTCTGGCGCAGGAACACGATGGCCAGGACGCAGAGGATCATCACGGCCCAGACCAGGTGGTCGCTGCTCGCCCAGAAGAATGGCCGATTGTCGAGCAGCAGATCGCGCAGCGTGCCGCCGCCGAACGCCGCCATGAAGGCCACCACGCTGACGCCCACGACATCGAGTTGTTTGTGCGCAGCCTTGAGCACGCCGGAGAGCGCGAACGCAATGGTGGCCGAAACTTCGAGAACCTGGCGCGCCGTGTCCAGTATTTGAGGCGTGTTGAGAGGCATGGGCTGAATTGTGGCCGCAATCTGCCCGCGTTTTCCAGCGGTTCGATGCGTCAGGCCCGGGCGGATGGCGAAGCGTCAGTGGCTTGAGTCCACGATGCGCATGAGTTTGGAGCGGTCACGCACGACCAGACCGCCCGGTTCGATGCGGATGGCATCTTCGCGTTCCATGGCCTTGAGCTCCTGGTTCACGCGCTGGCGGGAAGCGCCCAGCAGCTGCGCCAACTCTTCCTGCGCTAGTTGCAGACCAATGCGAATCTCGTCGCCCTCTGCCAGACTGGGAACGCCGTAGCTGCGGGCCAGGTGGATCAACTGCTTGGCAAGGCGCGAGCGCAGCGGCAGAGTGTTCAGGTCTTCGACAAGGCCAAAGAGCTGGCGGATGCGGCGCGATTGCAGTTGCAGCAAGGCGTCGTAGAGTTCGGCGTGCTGCGAGAGGATTTTCTTGAAGTCGGCTCTTGCCACGCACAGAATGGTCGAATCGCCGTGGGCATAGGCATCGTGCGTGCGGCGATCCCCGTCGAACATGGCGACGTCGCCAAACCAGATGCCGGGCTCTACATAGGTCAGCGTGATCTGCTTGCCCGAGATCGAGGTCGAACTCACGCGCACCGCACCGCGCGCGCAGGCGATCCATTCGTCCGGCGGGTCACCGCGTGCACTGATCAGGCCGCCGTCGCGAAACCGCTTCACATAGGCGCATCGAAGAATGTCGTGTCGCAACGAAGGCGAGAGTGAGGAAAACCAGCGACCACTGTTGATCGCTGCACGTTCTTCGATGTTGAGAATCGGCTCGTCCATAGGCTGATTGGGAGTGACGGACAGGCCGCGGGCCATCAACGGTGTGATGCGCGTCGCGGCGGTGTGGCAACCATCTTACTGATAACGCGCAGGACGTTTTTCAAAGAATGCGGTAATCCCTTCACCGGCATTGGTATGCGAGAGATTTTTGACGAAATGGTCGCGTTCCTGATCGAGATGGGCGTGAAGGCTGTTCGAACGCGCATCGCCAACCAGCTCCTTGATGCTGGCAAGCGCGTTGGGCGCGCGCTGGTCGAGCAGGGCGGCGAATGCGAGCGCGTCGTCGAGCGCCTGACCCGGCTGCGTGACGCGGTTGATCACGCCAAGCGTGTGCAGGCGCTGCACGTCCACCTTGTCAGCGCCCATGAGTATCTCCATCGCCAACTGGCGCGGCAACGCGTTGGCAAGGCTCCAGGTGCCGCCGCCGTCGGGAGACAGGCCCACGCGCGAATAGGCCATGATGAACGTGGCCTCGCGCGAGGCGACGATGAAGTCGCACGCCAGAGCCAGCGAAAAACCCGCGCCCGCCGCGGCGCCCTCGACGGCGGCAATCACCGGTTTGGGAAAGTTGCGGATGGTGTCGATCCAGCCATGCAGCGCGTTCACGCCGCGTGCCTGTTCCTCGGCGCTTTCCTGACGCCGCGCCTGTAGCCGGTTGAGGTTGCCTCCGGCGCTGAACATGCCGTTCGCGCCGGTGATGATGACGCTGCGTATGTCGCGATTGCGCTCCGCGCCGTTCAGCGCCTCGACACCGGCGGCATAGATGTCGGGGCCCAGCGCGTTGCGGGTTTGCGGATCGTTGATGGTGAGCACCATCGTGTGGTCATGGCTGACACTCTGGAGTTCGGCGGGCATGGCGGGCTTGTCTCTTGTTATGGGAGAAGGTGGGAAAGAAAAAAACGAGCGACGAGATCATTCCTCTTCGTGCATCAGGCTCAGACCGATGGCACCACGACGGCGCAGCCACGGGCTTGGCCGGTAGCGCGTGTCGCCGTAGACGGTCTGCATGTTGAACAGCACTTCGAGCACATTGGTTGGTCCCCAGCGGTTGCCCATGGCGAGCGGCCCATCGGATAGCCGAGGCCGAGGGTGACGGCGGTCTCCAGATCCTGCGGCGAGCAAACGCCTTGCTGGCAGATGTCGCTGGCGATGTTGACGATCGAGGCCACCACGCGCTGCGTGACGAAGCCGCCGCTGTCGCGGATCACCGAGACCTTCTTGCCATCGCTTGCAAACAGCGCATGGGCGGCGTCGCGGTAGTCGGTGCGCGTGGCGGGATTGGTGGCGAGCACGCGGCGTTTGGTCGCAGCATCTTCCACCAGCATGTCGATGCCGACCGTGCGTGCCGGATCAAGCCGCTCGACCACGGCCACCGTGGTGACGTCGAAGCCGAGCGGAGCAACCAGCGTGAGCGCCTCGGCGGATGGCGACTGTCCGGTCTCGACCTTGGCGCCGAGATCCTTGAGCAGTTGATAAAGCTCTGCACGGCGCGCGGCGCGGGTCGATACCCAGACCGGCGGCATTCTCTCGACCACGGGCACGGGTGGCTCTTCGGGGATCTGCTGCACGCCGTTGTCGTACTGGTAGAAGCCTTCGCTGGTCTTGCGGCCATAGACGCCCCCGGCCACGCGCTGCGCGGCGATGACGCTCGGCCGGTAGCGTGGCTCCTGGTAGTACTGGTTGTAGATCGACTCCATCACGGGATGCGACACGTCGAGTCCGGTCAGATCCATGAGCTCGAACGGGCCGAGCTTGAAACCGACCTGATCGCGCAGGATGCGGTCGATGGTCACGATGTCCGTCACGCCTTCGTTCAGGATGCGCAGCGCTTCGGTGTTGTAGCCACGGCCCGCGTGGTTGACGATGAAGCCCGGTGTGTCCTGTGCCGTCACGGGCGTGTGGCCCATCTCGCGTGCATATTGCGTGAGGCGTTCGCAGGTGGGCGCGTCGGTCTTCAGGCCCGCGATGACTTCCACCACCTTCATGAGCGGCACGGGATTGAAGAAGTGGTAGCCCGCGAAACGGTGCGCGGTTTTCAGGCCTGCGGCAATCGCCGTAACGGACAGCGACGAGGTATTGGTGGCGAGAACGGCGTTGCTGGTGACGATGTTCTCAAGCTCTGCAAACAATTCGCGCTTGACGTCCAGACGTTCGAGAATCGCTTCGATGATCAGGTCGCATTCGCTGAGGTCGTTCAGCGCGGTGACGGGCGTCAGCAGCGCGGACCAGCGCTCGACGTTGGCCGGGTCGATCTTGCCCTTTTCGGCGAGCTTCTGCCATTGCTGCTCGATCTGCATCTTGGCGGATGCCGCAGCTTCCGGGTTGGTGTCGAATAGACAGACCTTGCTGCCCGCCTGCGCGGCGATCTGTGCAATGCCACGGCCCATGGCACCCGTGCCAACCAGGCCGACCTGAGAAAAAGTAATGGTGGTGCTGCTCATGCCACGATTATGGCGGCATGAGTGCTCGCACGTGTGGCTTGCCAGACGTGAGATTTTTTCCCGACGTCATTCCTTCATGGCGTGCATCATCGCGGCGGCAGCGGCTTCGGGGTCGGCCGCATTCACGATGGCGCGCACCACGGCAATCGATCCCACGCCGGTGGCGAGGATCTGCGGAAACTGCTCGATGCCGATGCCGCCAATCGCCACCTGCGGATAGTCGCGCATCAGCGCGGCATAGCGCTCAAGCCGTGCCACGCCCTGCGGCACGGTCGCCATCTGCTTGAGCGTGGTGGGGAAGACCGCGCCCATCGCGATGTAGCTCGGCGCGACCGCATCGGAGCGCAGCATCTCGGCATACCCATGGGTGCTGACGCCAAGGCGCACGCCCGAGTCGCGCAGGACGCCGATTTCATCGGGTGTGAGCGCGTCGAGGTCTTCCTGTCCCAGATGCACGCCGTAGCTGCCTGCGGCAATCGCAACGCGCCAGTGGTCGTTCACGTAGAGGCTCGCGCCCGTATGTTCGACGGCCTTGACGGCGGCCTTCACCTCGGCTTCTATGGCCTGCGGATCGCTCGACTTGAAGCGCAGTTGCACGGTGGGCACCCCGGCGCGGGCCATGCGGCCCACCCAGGTGGCGTCGGGCAGCACGGCGTAGAGACCCAGATGTCTCGGACACGCCGCAAATGGCCTCGCGTGTGGCACGGGTTGCAAGCCGAAGTCTGCGGGCTCCTGCGGCCAGTGGTTCGCGTCAAAGGTGCCGATGCGCAGCGTTTGCGCCTGCCATGCCCGCGCGACGCATTCCGCATCCTGCGCGATGAAGCCGAGCTGGCTGCACGCGGCGAGGGCGGCTCGGTAGACCGGGTCATCCTCTGTCGGCGTGGGTCCGGGTTGAGCGGGAAAGTCGGCGAAATCACGCGAGTGCGCGTCGACAATCGCCTGCTGCATGGCTTGAATGGAGTTCATTGGCCGATCATCCATTGTTGTGGTGCCAGAACGGCGTGCCAAGCACGGGCGTGCTGGGCTGGGCGGAGGCCTGGGCGTCATCGCGCCCGCAATGCGCGCGGCTCGGCCCGCGAAGACCGCGTCGGCAAACGCGCCCGCCATGGCGACCGGGTCGGTGGCCAACGCCACGGCGGTGTTCAGCAGCACGCCATCGAATCCCCATTCCATCACCTGGCAGGCATGCGATGGCAGGCCGAGGCCCGCGTCCACCAGCATCGGCACGGACAGGCGCTCGCGCAGCATTTGCAGCGCATACGGGTTGATGGGGCCACGACCGGTGCCGATGGGCGCGGCCCAGGGCATGACGGCCTGACAGCCCACATCGACGAGACGCTGGCACAGCACCAGATCTTCGGTGCAGTAGGGCAGCACCCAGAAACCCTCGCGAATCAGATGCTCGGCGGTCGAGACGAGGTTCAGTGTGTCCGGCTGCAGCGTGTAATCGTCGCCGATCAGTTCGAGCTTGATCCACGGCGTGGCGAACACCTCGCGCGCCATCTGCGCCGTGGTGATGGCCTCCTGCGCGCTATGGCAACCGGCCGTGTTGGGTAGCACCGGCACGCGCAGGCTGCGCAAAAGCTCCCAGAAGCTGTTGCCGGTCTCGGCGGCGTTGCTGCCCTGGCGGCGCAGTGACGCGGTCACCATGCCGGGTTTGGCACGCGCGACCGCCGCCTGTAGCACGGCGGGCGAGGGATAGCGCGCCGTGCCCAGCATCAGCCGACTCTGCAGAGTCTGGCCGTAGAGCACGAAGGGATCATTGGCGGTGTTGTTGTCGGGGTTGTGGGTGGACATGCTGTGTTCAACCTTCCTTGTGTGTGCCGTGCCTGGGGTCTGCTTAACCGCCCGTGACCGGCGAGATCAGTTCAACCGAATCGCCCTGCGCAAGCGCGTGCGTGGCGTAGCTCGCCTTGGGCACGAACTGCATGTTGACCGCCACGGCGAACGGCGGCTTGGCCTGCAACTGGGCAACGAGGTCGGCGACGCTGGCGTTGTCTGGCAAATCGACGGAGTTCTGGTTGACGGTCACGTTCATGGTGTGGGGCCTTGGTGCCGCGCGCTTTAGTCGAGCCGCACGGAAAGATCAAAACGGGGCGCGAGTTCGGATTGTCCGGTCTCCAGTACCTGCATGACCACATCCAGCATCGCTGGCGAAATCATGAAGCCGTGGCGGTACAGGCCGTTCACTTCGAGCACATTCTTGCTTACGCGGCGCACCGCAGGAAGATTGTCGGGCAGCGTGGGGCGGCATTGCGTGCCGATCTCGAGGATGCGCGCCTCGGCAAAGCCGGAGTGCACCGCGTAAGCGGCGGACAGCAACTCGAGCGCGGAGCGCACGCTGGCGGGCGACATGTCGTCGGATTCGATCTCCGTCGCACCGATCACGAAGACGTGGTTTTCCTTGGGTGCGATGTAGATCGGATAGCGCGGATGCACCAGCCGGGTTGGACGCGCGAGCGTGACTTCGGGCGCATGTAGGCGCACGACTTCACCGCGCACGCCGCGCAGCGCATTCCATCGCGGCTTGGCACCCAGACCGCGGCAATCAAGCAGCCAGTCGGGCTGGCCGGCGCTGCCGGGGTGAAAATCCTCGACCGATCTCGGTGTATTCCAGTGCACCTTCACGCCCAGTTCGGTCATCGCGAATTCGAGCGCCGCAAGCAGTTGGCGGTTGTCGAGCTGACCCTCGCCGGGCAGGTACATGCCGTTGGCAAAACGCGTGGCGACCGAAGGCTCGAGCGCATCGACCTGTGTGCCGTTCAACATTTGAAGTGGCGGCAGATCGGCGATCTGCGACTGCGTCTGGCTGAGCTTGTGCTGAAAACGCTGGGCCTCGCCGGCGTCGAGCCGGTGCCAGAGAATCAGCGTGCCGTTCTGCTGAAAAAACACCGGTTGCGAGAGCTGGCCGATCAACTCCCTCCAGCGCGGCAGCGAATATTGCCCCATGCGCACCACGCCGGGCTCGGTCACGGCCGATTCGGCCAGCGGCGCGAGCATGGCCGCCGCGACGTGCGCGGCAGAGCCTCTTGCGTCGGCTCCCTGCGCCTCGAAAACCTCGACGCGATGGCCTTTTCGTGCGAGTTCGACGGCCAGCAGGCGGCCCATCAGACCCGCGCCCAGAATCGTGATCGTGGAGTTTTTTTGCAGAGAAAGCATTCCGTCCATTCCAGCTTTGTAGGCAACAAAAGGACAAAACACGCCGGTGCCGCATTGCAGAAACTCCCCACGCCAGCATTGTCTGGATCGGGTAGCGGGCGCAGGCCCAGGGTATGTTCTCAGCCGCATGCTTGCACATGGGCACCCCTGTTTCGTCCGAAGAGAGATTACAACACAATGACGATGCTGAAAACCTTGAGCTGTTTCATGTCCCTCGCGTGGGAATTGCTGGCGATTTGGCGCGTGGACGCAGGGGCATGGGAATGCAGGATAATTTTTGCCATGAGCAATGATCAACAGACGACGCAGCCGCGTCGGCACTACGCCCGCGTGCTGTCCATCGCAGGTTCCGACAGCGGTGGCGGCGCGGGCATCCAGGCCGATCTCAAGACGTTCAGCGCCCTCGGTTGTTACGGGATGACGGCGATTACCGCAATCACCGCGCAGAACACGCTGGGCGTGCGCGGCATTCACGGCATTCCGCCGGAGATGCTCAAGGCACAGATCGACGCCGTGGTGGAAGACATCGGCGTGGACGCGGTCAAGATCGGCATGCTGCATTCGCCCGAGGTGGTGCAGGTGGTGGCCGATGCAATCCGGCGCTTTCAATTGCCGCATGTGGTGCTCGATCCGGTGATGGTCGCCACCAGCGGCGACCGCCTGATCGCGCAGGAAACCGAAGCCGCGCTGGTCGGCGAGCTGTTTCCGCTGGCCGAACTCGTGACGCCGAATCTCGATGAGGCGAGCTGGTTGCTTGGGCGCAAGATTGCAAGCGAGGACGATTTGCAGGACGCGTCGAATGCCTTGCTCGATCTCGGCGCGCGCTCCGCGTTGCTCAAAGGCGGTCATCTTCCGGGCGACTGGGTAGTGGACATGCTGGCGCTTTCGCGCGGCGATCATTACCGACTGGGCTCCAAGCGCATCGCCACGCATAACGGGCATGGCACGGGCTGCACGCTGTCGTCGGCCATCGCCTCGCGACTCGCGCTCGGGGACACGCTGCTCAAGGCCGTGGAGAATGCGCGTGCCTATATTCTGGGCGCGATCCAGGCCGGAGCCGACGTGCATACCGGCCACGGCCATGGGCCACTCAACCATGGTTACGCGCCCGTCGCGCAGGTGGTGATCGGCTGATCTTTCGATAGCCGCCAGGACGGCTTATCAACCGCATGCCGGATTTTCAAATCCGGCAACCTGCGTTCATTGACGCGGCGAAGCCAGCAGTTTCGTCAGCACAAAACAGATCGCCAGGGTCGGAATGGCCGAACCCAATGCCGGTGCAAGCAGCGGCAGCAGGTGGTAGCAGGCGATGCCCGCCAGCCAGATCGCCACGGGCAGCCAATGCACCTGACCGGCTTGGGCCAGCCATTGCTGCGTGCGTCCACCGGCTCCCGAGAGTCGGCCGAGGATCACGCCAAACAGCGGCACGAACACGGAACTGAGCAGCAGCAAAAAAGGTTCGAGGCTATGCATCGGCAACACCAGCGCGAGCAAGGTGCAGACCACGCCGATCAGCATGCCCCAGCGGCGCACGCTCCAGCGTGGCAGCAGGCTGTGGGTGGAAACCGCGCCCGAGTAAACGTCGCCGTAGGCGTTGTCGACCTCGTCGATCAGGATCAGCGAGAGCGCGATCAGGCCACCCTGCGCGAGAAGAAGCGCGGTCACGAGGTCGGCGCTCGGCAGCACCAGAGCCACCAGCACGCCGAGCGAATAGCACCAGATGTTTGCCATCGCATATCCGATCCAGGTGCCGCGCAGCGCGCCCCTGCCGCTCGTCCCATGGCGCGCATAGTCGGCCACGAGCGGCAGCCATGAGATCGGCATGGCGATCACCAGATCGAGTGCGGGCATGACGCCCATGCTGCCGTCGCCGGGCCGATCCCAGATCACGTGAAAGCCAAGATCAAGCGCCACGGCCAGAAACCGCCAGGTCAGCCACAGCAGCGACAGCACGACCAGGGGCAGGGCCACGCGGGCAATCAGCTTGCGCACCAGTTGCACCATTGAGCCACTGATCAGCGCGACCACCGCGCCGCCCCAGATCAGCGTTGCCACCACAGGCCACCACGCTTGCGAGGCAACGCCGGACTGCCGCGCGATGGCGACGCTGGCATCGCGCATTACCACCAGTTCGAACGTGCCCCAGCCGATGAGTTGCACGATGTTCAGCATGATCGGCAGGCTTGCGAACCTGCGGCCGTAGACGGTGTGCATGAGGCCGGCACTCGCGAGGCCGCTGTCACAGGAAATCTGCGCCACCCAGCCCAGCAGCCCGGCGCCGACGAGCGATCCCAGCACGATGGCAAGCAGCGCCTGCGGCATGCTCAGGGCAGGTATGAGAAACGCACCCACCTGCATGACCAGCAGCCCGACACCAAGGTTGAACCACAGCGCCGCATGGTCGTGCCAGCGGAACACGCGCCGATCGGCGGGCAGGGGCGCAAGGGCTTCGTTGGCCAATGGGGAGGGGGTGGAAGGCATGCACGCTCCGGTCGAGTCAAGTGATACGCGTGGGGCTGGGCGAGGGTGAATTCCCCGTGACGACCATGCGAATGATGGCCGTGCGGCGCGGTGTCATTCGTCGGCGTCGACGCGCTGGAAATTGCCGCATTGATCACGCCCCAGCAAGACCGCGCGAGTATAGCGATTCGCCCGTAAGTCGAAGGGTTTTTTGGCGGGAGTTGTCAATCTCCTACAGTCTCAAAAAGATCCAAAATTCGTAAAAATCTATTGGCGTTTTGATTTTTATCAAGATAACATTTATTAACTGAATTGATCGATTTGATGCGATCAATTCAAATTTATGAAATCTTTGCATGATGGGAGCGCAACGTGGGATTTTTCGACTGGATCAAGAACGGCAGCAAGCAAACTGAACCTTCCCCGCCAGAAGCGCGGCCCACCGACCCGCAATTCAGCCTTCGGCAGCGCCCGTGACAGGCGCGGTTCAGTCAATCGCCCCAGCGGCGGCGCCCATCGCGGGTGCGATCAAGGAATCGGACCAGACGGCAGGTGGCCTCGATTTCACCACCGCCATTCAGGCACATCGCAACTGGAAGAGCCGCCTGTCCAGGTATCTGGCCGATGAGTCCGATGAAAAGCTCGACTACCGCACGATCTGTCGTGATGACCAGTGCCTGCTCGGCAAGTGGATCAATGGACGCGGCGCTGCGGAGTTCGGCCATCTGCCGTCGTTTGGCGAACTCAAGGTGTCGCACGGCCAGTTCCATCTGGCTGCGGGGCGCATCGTGCAGATGCATGACGAAAAGCACACACAGGAGGCCAATGACCAACTGCGCCATGGCGACTACTCGCGCTATTCGATCAAGGTGATGGGGCTGCTCAGCTCGCTGTACGTGGAAGTGGTCGATCTGCAACCGAAAGCCGCATAAGGGTCCCCGGGGCCGAGCGCGCTCACGCGCCCGGCTGGCCCAGCGCCACGCGTCTGCGCACATCGCGTCGAGCGGACGCTTGGCCTGCCAGCCGAGTACGTCGCGTGCCAGATCGGCCTGGGCGAACACGCTCGGAACCTCGCCGGGCCGCACGGGTGCTATTTCGCAGGGAATGCGCCTGCCGCTGGCTTCTTCAAACGCGTTGACCAGTTGCTGAACGGAATGGCCGTTGCCCGTGCCCAGATTCACATTGAGGCAGTTCTGCCCGGGGTTCTGCATGAGCCATTCGACGGCGCGCACATGGCCTTCCGCGAGGTCCATGATGTGGATGAAGTCGCGCACGCAGGTGCCGTCGGGCGTCGGATGCTGGTCGCCAAAAATCTGCAGTCGCGGACGCTTGCCCAGAGCCACCTCGCAGACGATGGGCATGAGGTTGGTCGGAACGTTCAGCGGTGATTCGCCGATCAGCCCGCTCTCGTGCGCGCCGACGGGGTTGAAGTAACGCAGGCACACCGCGCGCCAGCGCGGATCGGCGCGAACCTGATCCGCAATGATCGATTCGCCGATGGCCTTGGTGCGCGCGTAAGGATTGGAGCCGAGCAGCGGCGCGTTCTCGTCGATGGGCACGGTCTCCGGCATGCCATAGACCGCAGCGGATGAGGAAAACACCAGATTGCGCACGCCCGCGGCCTGCATGGCTTCGAGCAGCACGGCGGTGCCGCCCACGTTGTGGTCGTAGTATTTGACGGGATCGCTGAGCGACTCGGTCAGCACCTTGAGCGCCGCAAAGTGCACCACCACGTCGAAGTCGCCCTCGCGCAGGATGCGGTGCATGGACTCGCGATCACGGATGTCCGCCTCGATCAACGTCAGGTTCTGCTGCGTCAGGCGCTTGACCTGCTCCAGGGCCTCGGCCGTGCCGTTGCTGAGGTTGTCGACCACCGTGACCTCGCAGCCCTGATCAAGCAGCGCGGTGCAGGTATGCGTGCCGATATAACCGGCGCCGCCGGTGACTAGTACCCGATGCTTCATGCAGTCCTCACTATTCGCAATGCGAGCGGGTCAGCCGACCTTGGCGACCAGATTGTTGAGCCAGGGCCAGGTTTTCGGGCCTTCAAAGCGCACCTCCAGCGGCAGACGAAAGACCCGATAGCGCTCCGGCAGCGACTCGAGAGGCTCAAGGCGTACGACGACCGACAGATTGCGTGGCACCAGCGGCGAAACGCTTTCGGCAGGCTGGCGCTCGGCTTCGGCGGTCACGCCCAGAACCTGCGCCGCCACGCGGCCACCATCCTGGAACACCAGCGTCGCCTGTTGACCGGGCGATGCGCGATCCAGCTCCTTGGGACTCAGGTAGGCATGCACCACCGGGGCCTGCGTGCTGAGCAGCGATACCAGATCGGTGTTGGTGTCGATCCATTCGCCCTCGGCCACCTGATGGCGCGCGACCGTACCGGTGTAGGGCATATAGACCACTTCTTCCTTGCGCTCCATGTTGGCGGTCGGTGGATTGTTTCGCGCGGCCAGTTGCTGCACGCCGAGCGTGGCGCGCTGGCGTTCGTTCTGAAGCTGCGCCAATTCGCCGCGAATGCGCGCCATCTGCGTTTGCGCCTGAAGCACTTCGAGCTGCGCCGACTGCACTTCCTGCACCGTCGCCGCATCCTGCGAGCGCAGCTTCTGCATGAGGTTCACGCGCTGCTGCAATTGGTCGCGCTGGCGGCCCGCAAGGCCCAGCGCTTCCTGCAAGGCGGGCTCGCGCGGATCGGAGGTCACGGGCGTGGTTCCAGTGGATTGCAGGCCGCTGGGCAGCGTCACGGGCACCGAGCGCTCCACACGCGCCAGCACTTCGCCGCGCTGCAGTTCCTTGCCTTCGGGGGCCAGATAGGTGACGTGGCCGATCACGCCCGCGCGAATCAGCGAGCTTTGCATCATCACCAGCCCGGGTGCCTCCTGCCAGAAAGCGCCGACGAGAAATCGCACGAGCAGATAGACCGGCATGATCGCCAGCAGCAGCAACACAAGGCGCCAGCGCCAGCGTGGCGGCGAACGTTTTGCCTGGGCATAGCGAACGGCCAGGCCTTCGGATTCCGTCGCACTGACGGGTGGGGTTTCAAAATTGATTTTCATGGTTTGGCCTGCTGGTAGTCGGCCATCGACTGCACGATGACTCCAGAGAAGAGGGGATTGCGCGACAGGTCCTTCGACAGGGCTGTCCAGCGTTGAACGGATCGGCTGCGGCCTTGATGAAAGCTGCTTTCTTCCTTGGACAGGATGGGCTCGATGCTTTGCGCGAGGCTCACATGCAGGCCCGAGGAATGCGCGAGCAGGTCTTCGGTCAACTGCGCAGCGCGCTTGGCGTTCTGCGTGTAGATCATGGGCACCACTTCGTTGAGGCCCGCGCTGCGCAGCGCGGAGAGAAACGCAGCGTCGTCCAGATCGCGGTGGTGCGTGGTCAGCGCGAGTTCCCACGGTGTGACCGCGCGAACTTCGCGGATGGTCGCTGTGGCCTCGCGCTTCCATTGCTCCTGCGTCATGCTGTTCTTCGGAAGCTGGCTGCGTTCGAGGTCGATATTCAATCCATCGACCGGCAGGCCCTGCACCGACGTGAGCAGGCTGATCAGCGTCGGGCGACCCTTGGGCGTGACCCAGCCCGGATCGCCCAGCAGCAGTTCCAGTCGCATGCCGCGCTGGTTGGCGCGCGCGCGCAAATCCTTCCAGTCTTCGGCACGCATTTTCTGGAGTTGCTGCGCCGTGAAGGACAGCAGCAGTCGACCCGAATGCGCGGGCAGTTGATCGAGGCGCGACGGATCACTGAGCAGCTTTTGCCCATCCCACACGAACCAGCCGATCTTGCTGCGCATCGAAGCCACGCTTTGCGCGGGCTTTTCCGGTTTGCCGGACGTGGGTGGCTTGGCATTCGGATTCGCACCGGCGCGAGGAGCTTGCGCGACCGGCGCCGCGGCCTGCTGTTGCGCGGTATCCATGACCGGAGCCGCATTGCCCGCATCGGACACCGTCTGCGTTTGCGACGCACCAAGCGATGCGAGCAATTGCGGCGTTACCGCAGACGCCGACTTTGGCTGCTCCTGCGTGGCGCATTCCGGGCCGAGGGCAAGCAATTCCGCTTCCGCGAGACTGTATTTTTCGGCCGCATCGACCACGCGCACGCTGGCCTTGTAGGCGGCCATGCGCGCCTGAAACTGTTCGACGATGCCTTCGCCTTGTAGGGCCGGGCGACGCAGATTCGCGACCCGCAGCGATTCCTGCGCGGCCTTCAAACGCGTCTGCGCATCGGTCCATTCCGACTTGAGCAGCGCACGCTCGCGCAAACCCTTGTCGATGTCGTACTGGCGCAGGGAGCGGGCCTCCTGCAGTTGCGCCTCGGCCTGCTGGCGTTTGGCAGACCATTCGCCGATGCGCGCATCGCGCACCTGACGCCAGCCCAGCGGCACGGCGACATCGAGGTGCACACCGCTGTTGCGACCGTCCTGTCCGGGCCAGTCCTTCATGCGCGAGTGCGAGACCTGCACACCCGCTTCGACACTGTTGAGAATGCCGCCATCGAGCAGCTTCATCTGCGAGGACGCCGCGGCCACGTTCAACTGTTGCTCGGCCTCCTGTCCGCGTCCGTCTTCGCGCATCAGGTGCGCGGTGTCGAAGCAGGTTTCGGGCCAGGCTGGAGTGCTCAGATCGAGCTTGCCTTCGATGCCTGCGATGCGGCGGATAGCCTGTTCGGAATCCTGCTGGGCCTGCTTCTGGCGCTTGAGCTGGGCATTGACCTCGTCGTTGAGCGTTGCAAGTTCCATCGCCTCCGCACCCAGCATGGTGCCGGACTGCCTGCGCGCCTGGATCTGGCCCTGCACGCGTTCGCGTTCGGTCAGAAACGCGTTCGCCAAGGCAGCGCGCTGGTCTGCGTAGGCGGCCTTGACGGCGGCGACGCGCACCTGGCGCACGGCATCGTTGCCGGCCATGTCCTCGCGCATCTGGGCGCGGGCGATGTCCCACTCCGCCTGCTTGACATTCTGCTTTTGCGAAAGGCGGCCCGCAAGCAACGTCCAGCGCACGCCAATGGTGAGATTGGCGCGGCGGTAGTTGCGCACATAGGTGTCGGTCACGGGCTCGTTCGCGTCGGTGAGGCCGGTGCCCGCGAACACGCGGGTTCCATTCTGGTTCTCGGCGATGTCGCGGCGCGCGGAAGCCGCAGCGCGTTCGGCACGGCTGGCCAGCACGTTGCCTGCATTGGCCGCGCGGCGTCTTCGATCTGCGTCAGCGGTGCCGCGATTGCGCCATGGGCGATCGCCAGCAGTCCGGCAGCCGCCAGGCTGTGGGCAAAGGGTGTGTATCTCATCAGAATTTTGTTTTTTTGAGCACCCACCAAGGTGCCATGGATGAGTCGAGGTGTGACTTGAGAACCGCTTCCTGGAGCAGCGAGAGCGCACTGTTGACGCGCGTGGCGAACGCAAAAAGCGGCACCAGCGGCAAGAAGACCACGTAGCCGATGTCCTGGCCCGGTCGCTCGGAAATCGCCACCACGTAGAGCAGGAAGAACAGGATCACCGAGGCCAGGTAGATCAGGTAGACGAACGCCAGCACGCCAAGCACCGAACCCAGCGGCAGATACCAGAGCATCAGGCCGGTGTAGAACACGATGAAGAACGGCATGATCACCTGCATCAGAAAGCCGTTGACCAGCGTGAACAGGAAGTTCCTCCAGCCCAGCAGCCCGGGACGGATGTTCTGCAGGTACTTGCGCACGAACAGGTAGTACAGGTCGCCGTCCCAGCGCAGGCGCTGGCGAAAGAACACACGCCAGCTCGTGGGTGCGTCGGTGTGGCCGACGGCATGCGGCTCGAACGCGATGCGCAGCTTCGGGTTCTGGCCGAAGTACTGCTTGATGCGCATGGTGATGTCGAGGTCTTCGGCCGTGCCTGCGTCCCATCCGCCCATGTTGCGGATGAAGCTGGTGCGGAACACGCCGAACGCGCCCGAGATGTTGTTGATGATGTTGAACTCGGCCAGCCCGGTCTTGCCTGCACCGATCGAGAGCATGTACTCAAGCGCCTGAAGCCGCGCCACGAGCGAGTCCGCAGCATTGCGCACGCGCAGGCAGCCGGCAAGCGCCACCACGTTGGGGTCGTCGAAGTGGCGTGTGGCCTGCGCGACCATGTCGTTGTCGAACGAGGTGTCGCCATCGAGCGCCATCACGACCTCGCCAGTGGCGATGCTCAGGCCCGCATTGAGCGAGGACACGCGCCCGCCGCGCTGCCACTTGGGCAGGACGATCAGCCTGCGATTGGGCAGCGCGTTCACCGCCGCGAGCGATGACGTTGCCGCGAGATAGGTGTCCTTGTTCTGCACGGCACCATCGATCAGCGCGATGATTTCAATGTGCCCGCGGTACATCTGGTGGGCCAGCGACCCGATGGTCTTGCTCACGTCGTCGCCTTCCGAATAGCAGGTGATCAGGCACGACACCGAAGGGTACTTCTCGCGCTGCTGGTCGCGCCGCAATCGGCGCACGCCGTAGCGCGCGATGCCTGCCACCACCAGCAGATACAGCGGCAACTCCAGCAGCAAAACGAACGGGAAGAACTTGAGAACCAACTCGCTGAAGCTTCGCGCGTTGGAGCCTGCACTCAACACTTCAAAAGCGTGAATGGCCTGGTCAAGGGTATCGAACACCATTACATCAGCTCCGATTTGAGGCGCGACATCAGCTGGCGCGGGTCGCGCGCCTCGCCCACGTCGCTCAGGTCGATGAAGGCGGTACGCAACTGCGCGTCGCTGCCCGAGGGATACATGGCTCGCACGCGGTGAATCAGGCTGGCGCCGTCGCCCACGAGAAACCACAGGCGCTCATCGGCGTCCACGGTGCTGATGTCGCTGTCCACCAGCAGCTCATGCATGCGCCGCACGCCTTCGTCGATCAGGGCCAGACCGCGCGCATCCTGCTGCTGCACGGTGAGTTCCATGGCGACGAGGGACGCGTTGGGCGCATCGCCCGAGGGCCGAAGCGTCCAGCCCAGTGCCTGGCTGAATGCGGTCTGCGGAACGTGTTGCGAGAACTCCGAGGCGACCGCGTGCTCGACGCTTGAGCCTTCGCGCATTGCCGCCCGCCCGCGCGCCGTGAGGCGCAGCGGCGCTATGCCGCGCACGTCGAGCGCATCGGGTTCAGCAAGTTCGCCGCAATCGAGGCAGCGCACCTGCACCGAAGCCTCGACGAAGGCGTGATGGCAATCGGCGCAGGCGTACTGCGTCAGTGGGCGGTCGTAGTCCACGCCGATGTGGCGCAGGTGGGCATTGCACTGTGGGCAGACCAGTTTGGAATCCTGCACATAGTCGGCCTGCGGCGCGACGTGGCCGCAGGTAAAGCAGTGCAGGGCTGCCGACTTCTCGATCTGGATGCTGCGGCAGTGCGGGCATACGTCGTGGTAGTGCGGATGGGCGCTGCTGCACTTGCGGCAATGGCGAACGCGGTCGATCAGCACGCCGGGTTCGAGGAAGCGCCGTCTTTGCAGATCCAGGAGCACGCGCGTGACGCGCTCTTCGTCGGCACCGAGCGCTTCGGCGAGCGGAAAGCGATAGAGGTAGTGGCTGTGCCGATCAGGCACCGGCTGAAGGCTGGCACCATCGCGCACGAACAGGAACTGCAGCAGGCGCTCTTCGAAGTCCAGATGCGCACCATGGGGCAGGCCGGTACGCGCCGCCTGCACCATCGCTGCCGATTGGGCAGCCTTGTCGCGGCTCTGACGCGCATCGGCCAGGGTCTCGGCGCTCGAAGACGGGGCCTTGGGACCGAGCGCGACCCAGAACTCCCACCAGCGCGATTGGCGAATCTGCCAGAGCAATTCATCCTGCAGATCCGGGGTGCAGTCCTCCAGGAAGAATCCCGTAGCCCGCGCGCCCGATGCCAGGAAATCGTCCCATGTAGCGAACCTCAGTTCGTTGGCGACTGCGCTCGGGCCCGCAGCTCTCTGCGAAAAGGTCACCAGCGAAGCACCGTGTAGCGCCACGCTTTTGTTCATGGTCATTTCATTCACCGACATCACCTCTCGTGGATTCATTCATAGGCAGGCTGGAAAGCGGTGGACATGCATCGTGGGTTTGCATGTCTTAGCCGGATTCCGTTCATTGCAACAAATGGAGGCTATCAGTCTGGAGAAGCCGGTAGAGTGACAATCAGTCGTCAAGTAGTAATGTTAAGAAACAGCGATCCGGCGCGATTCGGTGATCAGACGGAACCTGCGGACCCTGTTTTTCCCTTGTAGGAAGGCTCGAATGGGACTTGGTGACCTATGGTAAACCCGAGGTTCCAACCAACATGCGCATACATTCGTCACCTTGTCGCTGATGCTTGTACGACACGTTTGTGTGCATCCAGCGTCTTTCCAGATGCGAAAAAGGGGTTTGTTCCCACCGAAAAGGGAGGAGTGCCGCGAGGAAATCAGCCGTGCTCGACGCCCAGGCGTTCGTGCAGTTTGCTGCTCGTGGTGGTGTACTGAAGCGCGACCGGTGCACCGCTCAGATATTCGGCCGCGGCGAAGGCTGCCAGCGTGGCCTCGTGAAAGCCACACAGGATCAGCTTGCGCTTGCCGGGATAGGTGTTGATGTCGCCCACGGCGTAGATGCCGGGCACGTCGGTCATAAAGCTCGCGGTATCCACCACGAGCTGTTTGCGCTCGAGCGCCAGTCCCCAATCGGCAATGGGGCCGAGGCGCGGCGAAATGCCCAGATAGACCAGAAGCAGGTCCAGCGGCTCCGAGCGTTGCTCGCCTTCGGCATCGAGCAGGCTGAGGGCGGTGAGCTGGCCCGATTCGCTGGTTTCGATGCCGGTGATCTGCGCCGCGACGACGCGGATACGACCCGCATCGCGCAGTTGCGCCAGCCGCTCCAGATCCGCAGCATCGGCCTGAAACACGTCGCGGCGGTGCAGCAGCGTCACGCTGCGCGCGATCCCGGCGGCGGCGACAGCGGCTCGCACGGCGTCCTCGTCACCGCCATGCACGATCACGTTCCTGTCCTTGGCCGCACCCGTTTCGGGAGGGTGATAGAGCACTTGCGTGCCGACCAGGGTCTCGATGCCCTCGACCTTGACGGCGCGTGGAACGAAGGCTCCCACGCCGGCGGCAATGAAAACCGTGCGCGTGAGCAATTGCGTGCCGGTGCTGGTCTGCAAGAACAGGCGGCCATCGGCCTGTCGCTGCAAGGCCGAGACCTGCTGGTTCAGATGCGTGACAGGTGCGAATGGCCCGATCTGCGTGGTGAGCCGCTCCGCGAGTTCCCGCCCGGTGCAGACCGGGATGCCGGGAATGTCATAGATGGGCTTATCGGGGTAGAGCTGGACGCATTGGCCGCCGAGGTACGGCAGCGCGTCAATGAGATGGACCTTGACGCCTTGCAGGCCGAGCTGAAATACCTGGAACAGGCCCACCGGACCGGCACCGATGACGACGGCATCCACCTCCAGCGCAGGGAGAACTGCAAAAACTTCGGCGTCGGCGGTCTCTGTCATGTGGTGTGGGGCCGGGTTTCGTAGCCGAAAGCGGCGACCCTGATCACTTGTCGATGTATTGAACCTTGCCGGCCTTGCCGTTCCAGTCGTCGGCATCGGGCAGCGCTTCCTTGCGCTTGGTGATGCTCTTGTACTTGGGCGTCAAATCGGCGTTGATCTTGATGAATGCAAGCTGGTCGGCAGGCAGGTCTTCTTCGGCAAAGATGGCATTGGCCGGGCACTCGGGAATGCAGACCGCGCAGTCGATGCATTCGTCGGGGTCGATCACGAGGAATTCGGGGCCTTCGCGGAAGCAGTCAACGGGGCAAACATCGACACAATCGGTGTATTTGCACTTGATGCAGTTTTCGGTGACGACGTGAGTCATGTGAAATCGTGTTTTTGTATTTCGGGAATTCCCTGATTTTAGGCGCTAAGCGTCCATGCAGGGGCGCATCCCTTGCTGCGGTACGGTAACTCGGGGAATTCGCCCCGAGTTAAACCACATCAATGTCTGCTTTGCAAAACTTACTGCTGCACCAAAACGGCGCCTGCCGTTTTGTGGCTGGCAGTATCGACCAGAATCAGCGAGCCCAGCGCACGGGCCTGCGCGAACGGCGCGAGGGGCGCGGCTTCCTGCAGCAGCAACTCGACGTGGCCGATGGCGTTGGCCTCCAGCCTGTCGGCGTCTTCCTCGGCCAGCGTGTTGATGTTCAGGCGGTGTACCACGCGGCGCACCTTGGCCTTGATCCAGCGGTGACCATGCTGCGCAAGATAGACGCGGCCCGGAACCAGCGGCTCGTCGTCCATCCAGGCAACCGTGGCCTGCAACTCGCGCTGGCCTGGCCACGCGGGGCGCGTACCCGGAGCATCCTCGAAATCGTCTTCGGCGCTGGCCTGCGTGTTTTCCACGGAGGCCACGATCCAGTCGCCGCGCGAGACATCGACCTCGCGATCAAGCACGATACCGGCGCTGTTGCCCGCATCGACGTCGCCCGCGCGGCGCACGTGGTCGAGCACCTGGGCGATGGTCGCGGTCTGGTTGCTCGGGAGCAGCGTGACCTGCTGGCCGGGTCGGGCGGCTCCGGCGGCCACGCGGCCCCAGAAAACGCGGCGACCTTGCGAGGTGTTCGCCGAGGACGAGAACTTCTCCACCCATTGCACGGGGAAGGCGAGCGGCAAATCCTGATCGGCCGGCGTGGACGGCAAGGTGTGCAGCAGTTGCAGCAGACTGGGCCCTTCGTAGCCCGCCCAGCCCTTCGTCGCATCCACGACGTTGATGCCCTTGAGCGCGGACACCGGCACCGTGGCGCGCACCGTGATGCCCGCATCGTGCGCAAACGCCGCCAACCGGCTGCGGATATGCGCGAACGCGAGCGCAGGGTCTTCGACCGCATCGAGCTTGTTCACGGCGAAGATCAGCGAAGGCACGCGCAACAGGTTCACAAGCAGCGCATGGCGGCGCGTCTGGGGCAGCAATTCCAGCGCGGGATTGTTCCAGTCGAGCTTGGTGGCATCCACGAGCACGAGGGCCGCATCGGCGCTCGATGCCGCGGTCACCATGTTGCGGGTGTACTGCTCATGGCCCGGCGCGTCGCCGATGATGAACTTGCGCTGTTCGGTGGAGAAATAGCGGTAGGCCACGTCGATGGTGATGCCTTGCTCGCGTTCTGCCGATAGGCCGTCGGTGAGCAGGGCCAGATCGGTCTCGCCGCTCTTGGTGATGCCCGCGAACTGGTCCTGCAGCACCGCGCGGGTATCGACCAGCAGGCGTCCAATCAGCGTGGACTTGCCATCATCGACGCTGCCGCAGGTGATGAAACGCAGTGCGGAATCATGGTCGGTGTGTGGTGCCACGGCCTCCTGGGGCCGTGGGGATTCAATCGTTTCGGTGCTCATCAGAAATATCCGTCTTTCTTGCGCTTTTCCATCGAGGCTTCGCTGGTCTTGTCGTCCATGCGGGTGGCGCCTCGTTCGCTGACCTCGGCGGACAGCGTTTCGATCACGATGTCGCTGGCCGTTGCCGCCGTGCTTTCCACCGGGCAGGTGCAGGTGATGTCGCCCACGGTGCGAAAGCGCACGTCGCGCGTCACGACTTCTTCGCCATCGCGCGGTGGAGTGAGTTCGGTCACCGGAACCAGCAGGCCCTTGCGCTCGATCACCTCGCGCTGATGGGTGTAATAGAGCGACGGCAGTGCGATCTTTTCGCGGTCGATGTATTGCCAGACGTCGAGTTCGGTCCAGTTGCTGATCGGGAACACGCGGAAATGCTCGCCCGGTGCCAGCCGCGTGTTGAACAGCGTCCAGAGTTCGGGCCGCTGCGCCTTGGGCTGCCACTGGCCGAAGCTGTCGCGGTGCGAAAAGATGCGCTCCTTGGCGCGTGCCTTTTCTTCGTCGCGACGTGCGCCGCCGATCAGCGCGTCGAAGCGGAATTCCTCGATGGCTTCGAGCAAGGTGACGGACTGGTGCACGTTGCGCGATTCGCCCGGATGCGCGAGGCGCACGGTGCCGCGCGCCATCGAATCCTCGACGCTGCGCACGATGAGTTCGGCACCGAGTTCGTTCGCGCGGAAGTCGCGGAACGCGGTCACTTCGGGGAAGTTGTGTCCGGTGTCGATCATCAGCAGCGGATACGGAATGCGGCCCGCGCCAAACGCCTTTTCGGCGCAGCGCAGCATGACGAGCGAATCCTTGCCGCCCGAAAACAGCAGGGCGGGGCGTTCAAATGCGGCGGCCACCTCGCGCAGGATGAAGATGGTTTCTTCTTCGAGCGCATCCAGATGTCGGTTGCTCAATTGCGAGAGCAGCGCAGGTTCGGTACGGGCGTTCATTTTTTCTCGTCGTGAATGGCGTTGGAGCGGGATCAGGCGGCTTCGCGAAAGTGCGGCAGTGGATGACTCACGTCACCCTGATAGAACGCGTGAAAGCGATCGAACTGGCGCTGGGCGTCGTCAATGTCCACGCCCTCGCGCAGCACGGCCACATCGAAACCGCAGCGCGCCATCTGCACGAGCTGATCGATCAACACGTCGCCGGTTGCCCGGATTTCGCCCGCGAATTTGCGGCGCTGGCGCAGCAGGCGTGCCTGGCTGAACGCGCGGCCATCGGTGAACTTGGGAAAGTGCAGGTCGATGCGCTCGACACCGCCCAGATCGACCGCCAGCGGATCGGCGTCGTTGGGCAGGGCGATGATGTGTTTCTGGTCTTCGGTGACCGGCTGGTGTTCGTTGGCTGCGAAGATTTTCATGATGGTTCGTTCTCGCGATCTTCTGGTCTTGTCTGTTTGGCTCAGGCCGACACGGCAGCGTGAGCGGTCTGGCGGGCGCCATTCGCCGCAGCCTTGAAGGCATCGATGCCGACACGGCGCACGGTGTCGATGAAGTTCTCATGCTTCTGGCCATGCGCGGCCCTGGCGGTGTCATGCGGCAGGGCTACGCGCAGATCGCGATAGGTCTGCAGCAGCGCCTCGATGACGCCTGGCACTTCGGCCGCGCTGAACGACGGGCCGATGATCTTGCCAGGGGTTGCCGGGCCGGAAAGATGCGTGCCATCCGCGCCGCCGAGCGTGATCTGGTACCACTCCTTGCCGTCCTTGTCGACACCAAGAATGCCGATGTGGCCGCTGTGATGGTGGCCGCAGGAGTTGATGCAGCCGCTGATGTGCAGGTCGATCTCGCCCAGGTCCCACAGCTCGTCAAGGTCTTGATAACGCTCGGTGATGGCTTCGGCAATCGGCAGGCTGCGCGCGTTGGCAAGCGAGCAGAAGTCGCCGCCGGGGCAGGCAATCATGTCGGTCAGCAGGCCGATATTGGCCTTGGCGAGTCCCAAGGCCTTGGCGGCCTTGTACAGCTCGGGCAACTGGTCGCGGCGCACCCACGGCAGCATCAGGTTCTGCTCGTGCGTGACGCGCAGCTCGCCGTGCGAGAAGCGGTCGGCCAGATCGGCAGCGGCGTCCATCTGGTCCGCTGTTGCGTCACCGGGCGCATAGCCAAGTCGTTTGAAGGACAGCACCACCGCACGCAATTGCGGCAGGCGATGCGGCAGCACGTTGCTGTGCAGCCAGCGGCCAAAGTCGCTGTGTTCGTTGCTTGCCGTGCGCAGCAGCGCAAGCGTTTCGGCCTCGGCGTCGGAGTGCGACAGGTCGAGCTCGGGCTCCCTGAAATTGGCCGCCACGCGGTCGTATTCCGCTTGAGTGATGGTGTGGGGCCGCCTTCGTCCTCGACGATGGCGCGGAACTCCTCGTTCACCTGATCGATGTAGCTCTGGCCCTCGCTCTTCACGAGAATCTTGATGCGCGCCTTCCACAGGTTGTCGCGGCGGCCATAGCGGTTGTAGACGCGGATCACGGCCTCCAGATAGTTCATCACCTGGTTCCACGGCAGGAACTCGCGCAGCACCGGGCTGATCACCGGCGTGCGGCCCATGCCGCCGCCCACGCGCACGCGAAAACCCAGTTCGCCCGCATCGTTCTTCACGAGTTGCAGGCCCACGTCATACCAGCCGAGCGCGGCGCGATCTTCCTTGGCGCCGTTGAGCGACACCTTGAACTTGCGCGGCAGGAAGGCGAATTCGGGATGCAGCGTGCTCCACTGGCGCAGGATTTCCGCGAACGGACGCGGATCGGCGATTTCGTCGTCGGCGATACCGGCGAGCGCATCACTCGTGATGTTGCGGATGCAGTTGCCGCTGGTCTGAATGCCGTGCAGTTGCACCGAGGCGAGCAGATCCATCACGTCGGCGCTCTTGTCGAGTGGAATCCAGTTGTACTGAACGTTGGTGCGCGTGGTGAAGTGGCCGTAGCCATATTTGAATGCGGTGCCGATACGGCGACCATCGGCAAGCGGAATGTCGCCGAGCTTTTCCTGCGTGGCCTGCGCGTCGGCCAGTAGCGTGGCGTCGGGCTGGTCGTATTCGCGCGCCACGCGGGCCAGCACACGCAGTTGAGTGCTCGACAGTTCGCCATAGGGCACGGCCACGCGCAGCATCGGCGCGTAACGCTGGACATACCAGCCGTTTTGTAGTCGCAGCGGCTTGAATTCGTCCTCGGAGAGCTTGCCCGCCTGATAGCGCTCCAACTGGTCGCGGTATTGCTCGGCGCGAAGGCTGATGAACTGCTTGTCGAATTCTGTGTATTGGTACATGGCTCTGGCTGCTTCGAAAGTGGGGTAGCCGGTGGTTGGCGCGGTCCGCAGAGACCGTCACCGAACACCTTGCGTGGCGCTTTTCTATGACTGTTGCCAGAATGTAGAAGCCTTTCTTAAGATTTCAAACGAATATTTATTCACGCATATATGTCTAAAAAGCATAAGAGGCATATGCTTAGACGAGAACCGGTTCACACGATGCGATCCCGTGTGATGGTGAATTGGTCCTAAAGTCGCTCGCTGCTCAAGGCATGCGCCAGCCTGGCTTCGAGCGGAAGCGGCTCGCCATGCGCTCGCGCGGCCAGCAATTCGCCGCAGAGCGCCGACAGCGTCAGGCCGCGCGAGCCCATGGCCGTGCAGACCCACAGGCCCGGCGCGGCCCGATGATCTACCGGACCGACGATGGGCAGGCGGTCGTGCGAGGCGCAGCGCACGGCGGACCAACTGCGAACCGTGCTGCGCTGCGCTGTGGATACAGAATCTGCCTGCTCGGCGATCCTGAAGTCGGCGTGCAACGCTGTCGCAAGCGGTGGCACCAGGTCACGCAGCTTGTCCCAATTGGAGCCCAGCGCGGCGATTCGGTCGTTGGCGCTCGGTGGCAGCGCGGTCACGTCACGCTCAAATGTGGAGCCCAGAACCCAGCCCGCGCCACCCTCAAGCGGCACTTGTGGAACCAGATTGCCGTGACCATTGACGGGTTGTTCGGGCCATGGCGCCTGGGTATTCACGTCCGCGTGAAGGCCCCAACTGATCTGGCCTCGCAAGGCTTGAAGGTGCCAGCGCTCTTGCAGCAGCGCATGACTGTCGTAGCCGGCGGTGATGATCACCATGTCGGCACGGGCCACAGGCGTTCCTTGTGCATCAAGCGCCAGCCATTGCCCGGATTCGCGCGTCAGCCGGGCAACCCGCGCCTGACCCTTCACGCGGATGTTCGCATGCCTCAACTGGTGATCCACCAGCGCTGGCGGTTTGACCCAGCCCGCGCGCAGATGCCAGCAGGCCACGGCATCGGCTGGCACGCCATTGCGCTCACGCTCAGCGGGCGTGGCAGGGCGGCTCCAGTCCGCGCCAGGATGAGCGGCTGTGTCGTTCCAGCTTGCCGGAACGCCCGGAGTGGCGTCCACGCGGTGTTCGAGCACGCCGCAGTCGCTCCAGTCCGCGTTGCGCTCCATGCCTTGCAGCACCTGCATCGTCGCGCGCACTCCAGCACGCGAGAGACGCGAGAGCATGCTGTCGTCGGGCGACACATGCGGCGCAAACACGCCCGCAGGCAGGCCTGAGGCGCCCGCCGCTGGCGAGACGGCATCGAGCACCGTGACCTGCCAGCCGCGCCGCGCAAGACTGGCGGCGCACGCGCTTCCCGCGAGTCCGGCTCCGATGATCAGGCAACTGCCCGGCGCGGCTACCGAGACGTCGGGCAGCAGCCCGCGCACGGGCCGGGGCTCCCACCGTGGGTTGTAGACGGCCTGCAGGTTGTCGCGCTTGGGGTGGACACCGGGCACTTTCTGAACGTCAAAGCCGCACTGCGCAAGATCGTCGCGCACCGCGCGCGCAATCGTCCAGGTGGCCAGCCGCGTGCCGCGATGGCAGCAGCGCGCAATGGCCTTGATCGTGTAGGCGTTCCAGAGATCGGGGTTCACCTGCGGGCTGAAACCGTCGAGATAAATGCTGTCGGCCTCGGGCATCTGCTGGCGCAGCATGGTTTGCGCGTCGCCTATATATAAGGTGAGCAGCACGCGGCCCCGTCGAACGATAGGCGGTGCACGCCCGCGAGCAATCCCCACAACTGGTCATGCAGTTCGCGCGCAAGCGGCTCAAGCTCGGCGGGCGCCGCGCGCAGCAGATCAGCAGCGCTCACCGGCCATGCTTCGCATGAGATGAAATGCAGGATGTTCGGCCGCGCCGGGTCGGCTCGCCAGGCCTGCCAAGCGACCAAAAAGCTCAGGCCGAGCCCGAAACCGGTTTCGAGAATGCGCCATTGCGGCTGATTCGCCCAGGCTTGGGGCAGATCGCAGCCGCGCATGAAAACATCGCGGGCTTGGTCGAGCCCGAAGTTGCCGTCGCTGTGATAGCGATCCTGGAAGCGTTGGCTGTAGGGCGTTCCGTCGGGAAGCCAGTCTAGGGGCTCGGGCATGGCGCGTTCGATTTGAAGAGTGGCGGCGAACCGGCAACTCTACGCTGCCCGGTCGCCACCACGCCTGTTCGCGCCGCAAATCCGGGTTGATCACGGCTAATCGCCGCTTGATTGCCGGTCGATTGCCGGTCAGTGGCTTCTCAATGGCCGCTCAAAGTCGAATCACGACCTTGCCGAACGCGCCTCTGGCAAGGTGCTCAAACGCTTGCGGTGCGTCGTCGAACGCATATTCGGCAGCGATCACGGGCTTGAGCTGATTGAGATCGATGGCCCGCACCATACGCTCGAGCGCGTTGCGGTGCCCCACGCTGATGCCCTGAATCGTGCCGCGCTGGCGAATGGTCTGGTACGCCGAACCAGTGAATTCGCCGCCGCCGATCACGCCAATCATCGAGACCACGCCTGCCGATGCCATGGCCTGAAGTGATTTTCCAAGGTTTGATCCGCCACGGTTTCCAGGATGTGATCGGCGCCACGGCCTTGCGTGAGTTCCAGAACCTGCTTGGCCCAGTCCGCGTCGCGTTCAAGCACTTGGTGCGCGCCCAATGCCAGTGCCTTGTCCTGTTTGTCTGCGCTACCCGAGACAACGATCACGCGTGCGCCGTGCAGGCGCGCAATCTGCAACCCGAACAGCGCCACGCCGCCGGTGCCATGGATCAGCACCGTTTGCCCCGCGCGCAAATGGTCTTGTTCAACCAACGCAAACCACGCCGTGAGCGCCGCGCAAGGCAGGGTGCTTGCTTCGCTGGCGCTGAGCGTGTCGGGCGCTTTGATCACCCATTGCGAATCGAACACCACATGCGAGGCGAGCATGCCCGGGCCGGGCGCGCCAAGTGATGACGCCTCGGGCGGCGCGGCGCCGTCGACCCAGCCGGTGACGAAGGTGCTGATCACGCGGTCCCCAACAGCCACGCGCGTCACGCCTTCGCCCACCGCCGCCACCACGCCCGCCATGTCGGACGCCGGTACAAACGGCAGGGGCGGCGTCCAGCCGTAGTTGTTGTTGGCAAGCAGCAGATCACGGTAGTTGAGGGAGACAGCATCCACCTTCACCACGATCTGGCCGGCGCGCGGCGCTGGCACGGCAGCCTGCGTGCGTTTGAAGTTCTGAAACCCGAAATTAGTGAATTCCCAGCGTTGCAAGGTATCGGTCATGAGGCAGCCTTCGTTGATCAAGAGTTCAAAACTGAATACTATCGGCGCCAGAAAATCCGCAGTGGTGTATTTCAATCGATTCAATAGAGAGGAAAATTCATCAATGTCAGAACGACTCGCCGGTGTGGAGGCCTTTGTTGCTGCGGTGGAAACAGGCAATTTCGCACTGGCAGGCGAGCGCCTTCAGCTCACGCGCTCTGCCATTGCCAAGAGCGTCGCGCGGCTCGAAACACGGCTGGGAACACGGCTTTTTCAGCGCACCACGCGCAGCCAGAGCCTCACCGAAGATGGCCAGACCTACTATGAACATTGCCGGCGCGCGCTGAGGGAACTCGATTCCGCCGATCTGGCCGTCGAGGCCGGGCGCCGCGCGCCACGAGGCAAGCTTCGCGTGACCATGCCCGTGCTCGTGGGCCGCGAACTGGTGGCACCCGTGCTCATGGAACTTGCCCTCGCGCATCCCGATCTGGTGATCGACGTGGTGTTCAGCGACGGTGTCGTCGATCTGGTGGAAGAGCGCATCGACCTCGCCATTCGCAGCGGCCCGCTCCCAAGCAGCGCAGTGCTCGCGGCGCGCTCGCTGGGAGCGCAGTGGATGGGCGTTTACGCCTCGCCCGAATATCTGGCGCGCGCAGGTTGCCCGACCAGTATGGAATCGCTGATGGCCGAGCCGCTCAGGCATCGGTATGTCGGGTACGCCAGGGCAAGCGGCCCGCACCCGTGGCAGTTTCATGACGAACTGGGACGCACGCTGGTGTTCAGCGCGCCGGCCAACGTCAGCTTTACCAGCAACAGTCTCGAAGCCAATGCGATTGCCGCACGGCAGGGAATGGGACTGGCGCGGTTGCCAGCGTGGTTGGTGGCCAGCGAATTGGCAGAGGGCAAGCTGGTGCGCGTATTCGACGAGCCCTCGCCGTATGGCTATGCGCTGAACGCAGTGTGGCCCAAGGCGCCGACGCTGCCGCTCAAGACGCGTTTGGCAATCGACAGGCTGGCCGAGCGCTTGCCGCAGAAACTGGCGCTGACCGGAATCGGTGACCCGCTTTGAGTTACTCGCTTGGGGGAACGTAGCCCTGGGCGGAGTCTGCGCCGCCGCCAAAGAAGTGGTTTTAGCGAAACCACTTCTCCAAGCGATCCACTGCCTTATTCGCTCGGCGGCACATAACCCTGCGCTGCATCTGCACCGCTGCCAAAGAAATGGTTCTCCATCTGGCGCGCCAGGTACTGGCGTGCACGCGCATCCGCCAGATTCAGGCGGTTTTCATTGACCAGCATGGTCTGGTGCTTGAGCCAGTCGGCCCAGGCTTGTTTGCTCACATTTTCATAGATGCGCTTGCCCAGTTCACCGGGGTACGGAGGGAAATCGAGGCCTTCAGCTTCGGTGCCCAGCTTGATGCATTGGACGGTACGTGCCATGGGGGAGATCCTTTATTAGACGAATTTTGAATATAGAACTGAAATTTTATTCGTTCCAGTTTTGAACAATGAATTTCAGAATGCATGGCATCGGTCGCAAACAGCAGGTCGCGCCGTATTCATTCAAGCAACAGTACAAGAAAGCACGCCATGAAGAAACTTCGCCGTCACTTTATCAAGTTTCCAGCCGCACTCGGCGTATTGGGGGCCTTGGCCCTGACAGGAGTGCCGACGTTGGCGGCCGATCCCGTCAGTTTCCTGAACGTTTCCTACGATCCTACGCGCGAACTCTATGTGGAATACAACCAGGCGTTCGCGAAGCACTGGAAGGCCAAAACCGGGCAGGACGTGCAGTTCAAGCAGTCTCATGGCGGCTCGGGCAAGCAGGCGCGCTCGATTCTGGATGGCATCGACGCCGACGTCGCGACGCTCGCGCTCGGCGGCGACATCGACGCGCTCACCAAAACCGGTCTCGTCAAGGCCGATTGGCAGCAGCGTCTGCCGCACAACTCGGCGCCGTATACGTCGACCATCGTGTTTCTCGTGAAGAAGGGCAATCCCAAGGGCATCAAGGACTGGGACGACCTTGTCAAACCCGGCGTCGGCGTGATCACCCGAACCCAAGACCTCGGGCGGAGCGCGCTGGAACTATCTGGCCGCATGGGAATTTGCCAAGCGCAAATATGGCAGCGAGGACAAGGCCAAAGAGTTCGTCGGCAATCTGTTCAAGAACGTTCCGGTGCTTGACACCGGCGCGCGCGGATCGACCATCACCTTTGTGCAGCGCGGCGTGGGCGATGTCCTGCTGGCCTGGGAAAATGAGGCGTTTCTCGCGCTCAAGGAATTCGGCCCCGACAAGTTCCAGATCGTCGCGCCGTCGTTGTCGATTCTCGCCGAACCATCGGTCGCCGTCGTGGACAAGGTCGTGGACAAGAAGGGCACGCGCGCCCTGGCCGAGGAATACCTCAAGCACCTGTACTCCGACGAAGGCCAGGAAATCGCGGGCAAGAACTTCTACCGCCCGACCGGCGAAAAGGCCAAGGCCAAGTTCGACAAGCAGTTCCCGCGCTGACGCTCGTCACCATCGATCAGGCCTTCGGTGGATGGGCCAAGGCAGACAAGGCGCATTTCGCCGACGGCGGCAGCTTTGACCAGATCTATACCAAGAAGCTGCACTGAGCGGATTGAACGCCGGCCGCAGCAGCGCATGACCGTCGAGAGGTGAAGACCATGATTTCAAGCTCCGTACGCAACCTGTTCACGCGACTCGCCAAACCGTTGGGCATTCGCTCCGACGAGGCCGACCGCGAGCGAATGTCGCGCCTCAACGGACACGGTTTTTTCTCCGCTGTCGATGCGTTGCTGCTGACCGATTGCTCTCCTGTTGCGGACGCATTGAGCCGATGTTGTCTGGATGACCGTGAAGGCAGCGATGCCACACCTTCGATCAAGCCATACCAACGTCGATTCAACGAGGACACTCACATCATGTCGATCCACACACAACAAGCCATCCGCAAACAACTTCTGCAGGTCACAGCGCTCGCCTGGGGCTTGCGCGCGCCAGTCAGGCAATATGCGCCTGCCACCCGCGCCCGATCCACACTCGCCCATCCATCCCGGTCAATCCGTATCTCGGGCGGAGGAAGGCGGAATTTGGCCTCGTCATGCCAACAATCACCGCATGCTCGGTGGGTGGGCGCGCTCAGAATTGAGTTGATATTTTGTGATTTTGCTTTTGTGTAGCATGATGATTGTGTACATCGAACATGCTCAGAACTATGCCACTATTTCTTATTCCGGGCCCAGTTAACGGCGTTGCGCCAGCGCGCAAGGCGGTAGGCGTTCAAACCAATGGTATTTTTGGAATGCCGGCGCTTTCGAATTCAACAGCAGGAGTAACAACTTCAGAGTTCGGTGGAATGTGCGTAACCCTCGACAGCGAGGAATTCGGAAAACATATCATGGGATTGCGCGATGAAGCGGTCCGTTTGGCGAGGTCACGGTTGGGGGAACTAAGACTGTGGAATGGTGAAGCGAAAAGACGCGCGAAAGAGTGGCTTAATGAGGATGATGACGGAACGAGGAAATATTTGTTAGATGGAGTGGTTTCGACTATAGATGTGCTTAACAGTCTCAAACCTGTTAATTTCGTTCCACATACGAGCGAAAACGCGGTTAAGGCGGGCTGTTCGGCAGATATTCTGGCAACAGTAAAGGCTGCAGTATGCAAGATTGATACTAAAGAGTACCGGATTATGATCGCTCTAGGTTTTTGTCAATTGGATAAAGATGGTCGATTTTTTGGAAGCACGGCGTTATCTATGCGCGAATCGCAGCTTCATACACTTGTACACTAAGTGACTCACTTCGAGACCGTGTTCAACTCGAAAGATCACTACTACGGGATAGTTAACTCTGCGATGCAAACACAACAGAAAAATATTCGAAACAATGCGGATAGCCTAGCATCTTATATCTTGGGCGTACCTTTCGACCCTCCGAAAGCGAGAGCGGGGCGACCATGAGGGATTTGATATGCCAAGAGTTGGCGCTTTTGTGCTGGCGGTTAGTTTATGTCTGTCGATCCCCGTATCTGCTTGTAGCTTGGGAAGGCTTCAACACGATGTCGATTTTGAACCTCTATCGACAGCTCTGGGCGTTGACGAAGCCAAGGCATTGGCGGAGTGGTTTATTGATTGGCGCGATGGGCTCGGCGTCGAGTACGCCATCGTTGTGGCGAAGTCTGTACGAGGAGAGCCCAGATCTCTCGATTTGGCGACCTTGCGCATGCGTGGCATCGCCAGAATTCTGGACGCCTTGAATACGGACAATGTCAAGATAACTTATGCGGATTCGTTCATGTCATCGGGTATAAGACATGGGTTGGGTACCGTGACCATTGCAGTTCAACCTGGCTGTGCCAAGACGGACACCTGTTGTCCGCAGCCTCCAGCGAAGTAAGACGAGCGACAGCTTTAGGCACTGGCCGCGCCGCCTACAAGACTTGGCCGCCATTTCTGGCACTTGCCTCGTCTCCGATACGGGAGACTGGTCACCTCGAATAGGAGTGACCGAAGATGAGCCGTCGTCGCCTCAAGTGCACGAATGTCCTGCTGGTTGGGGTGGGGCTTGGCTTGTGCGCCGTGGTTGGTGCGCGTGCGGACGACTATCCGCCGCAGGGTGGCTCGTCGGTTGCCCGTCAGGCCGAGGGGCTGGTTCCATCCCGGTCGGTGTCGGTGGTGCGGGACGGTGACAGGTTCCGCGTGGACATCGTCATGCACATCGACGTGCCGCTCGCAACCGTCTGGGAAGTGCTGGTCGATTTCTCGGCGATGCCGCGCATTGTTCCCAATCTGGCGACAAGCTCGGTGCAGAAGCAGGGCGATGCGCAGCACCTTTTGCTCAGACAAAGTGGCACGGCGAGATTCGGGCCGTTTTCGAAAGAGTATGACTCCACGCGGGAAATCGAACTGGTGCCGATGCAGCGCATTCGCGCCCATGCGGTTGCAGGGACGGTCAAGGCCATGGACAGCGAGATGATCCTGTCGAACGAAGGTGCTAACGCGACGCGGCTGGTCTACCACGCGGACGTGGAGCCGGGATTCTGGCTGCCGCCGGTCGTGGGGCCCGCGTCGATGAAAAGCGAAACGGCGGAGCAGTTCTCGGCCTTGCTTCGGGAGATGAAGCGCCGCCATGCCTCTGGCTCTGCGAGCGCGCCGAATGGTGGCAACGCGCGTGCTGCCAGCAACGGCGGCGCCCTGAGCGATGCGCGTTAGGGCCTGCGCGCGTAACGCCCGGAGATCGCCTTGGGAATCGCCTTAAAATACGGGCGAACCCGGGTCACCTTTTGAGCGAGTGCCTGCGGCGGCGCTGCACACCGTGCAGACCACCTCTGCTTATAACCAGTGGGTCTTATTACTTAACGGATTGTTCGTTGTCACTTTTATGACGAACGATTACATTTCAAGCCATCCAATTCATTCCTGAAAGCGCCGCTGCGGGTTGGTGGACTCCACCAGGCTGCCGCGGCGTGTTCTTTTCTGCATTCATGATCGATTTACGGGGTATTACCCAGATCTACAAGGGCTCCAAAGGCCCTGTCGAGGCCTTGCGCGGCATCGACCTTTCCATCGGCGCGGGCGAGGTTTTCGGCATCATCGGCCGCTCCGGTGCGGGCAAAAGTTCGCTGGTGCGCGTGATCAATCTGCTGAACCGTCCGACTTCGGGCGAGGTGATTGTCGCGGGCCGTGACCTCACCAAGCTCAATGACAACGAGTTGCGTCAGGCGCGCCGACAGATTGGCATGGTGTTTCAGCATTTCAATCTGTTGTCGTCGCGCACGGTCTACGACAACGCCGCGCTGCCGCTGGAACTCGCGGGCATGAGCAAGGACGAGATCCGAAAGCGCATCGATCCGCTGCTCGATCTCGTCGGCCTGACCCAGCTTGCCGACCGCTATCCGGCGCAGATCTCGGGCGGGCAGAAGCAGCGCGTGGGCATTGCGCGCGCGCTCGCAAGCAACCCCAAGGTGCTGCTGTCCGACGAGGCCACTTCGGCGCTCGACCCCGAAACCACGCGCTCGATCCTGGATCTGCTGCGCAAGGTGAACAACGAGCTTGGCGTGACCGTGGTGCTGATCACCCACCAGATGCAGGTGGTCAAGCAGATCGCTGATCGCGTCGCCGTGATCGAGGCAGGGCGCATCGTCGAGATGGGACGCGTGATCGATGTGTTCACGCGCCCGAGCAGGACATCACCAAGAGCCTGATCGACGAGATCTTGCCGCAGGAGCTGCCAGCGAGCGTGCTCGACCGCGTGCGCAAGCTCTCCGACGTGGCGCAGAGCCAGGGCGTGACGGGCCGCTTGCTGCGCCTGTCGTATTCGGGCGATCAGGCGTATCAGCCGATACTCTCGCGCCTGATTCGCGATTACGAACTCGATCTGTCGATCCTGCACGGTCAGGTCGATGAAATCCAGGATCAGACCTTTGGCTTGCTGGCCGTGTATGCCAGCGGCGAGGTCCAGCGCCTGAATGCCAGCATCACCGAACTGCGCTCGCAGGGCGTGCAGGTTCAGGAAGTCGAGTTGGAGGGCTGAGGCAATGTTCGAGAATTTTTCTGAAATGATGCTGGAGCTGTTCGCGCAGTCGCTCTGGGAAACCATCATCATGGTCGGCGTGTCCGGTCTCGTCGGTGGCCTGATCGGCATTCCGCTCGGCGTGTTCCTGCGCCTCACCGACCGGGGCGGGGTACTGGAAAACGCACCCCTCAACAACACTGTCGGCTGGATCGTCAACGCCGTGCGTTCCACGCCGTTCATCATTCTGCTGGTGGCGATCATTCCGTTCACGCGCCTGATCACCGGCTCGTCGATCGGCACCTGGGCCGCCGTCGTTCCGTTGACGCTGGCCGCTGCGCCCTTTGTCGCGCGACTGGTTGAAACCGCGCTGCGCGAGGTCGACAACGGCCTCGTCGAAGCCGCGCAATCGATGGGCGCGACCACCAGCCAGATCGTCTGGAAGGTGCTGCTGCCGGAGGCCCTGCCGGGCATCGTCGCGGGCCTGACGATCAGCTTCGTGAGCCTGACGGGGTATTCCGCCATGGCCGGCGCCATTGGCGGCGGAGGCTTGGGCGATCTCGGCATTCGCTACGGATACCAGCGCTTTCTGCCCGACATCATGCTGGCCGTGGTGATCGTGCTGATCTTCTTCGTGCAGGCGATCCAGAGCCTGGGGGATTGGGCGGTAAGGCGCTTGAGCCACCGGTAAACGCCCGGGTTGGGGCGCTGCGCCACAAGTCATCTTGAGGCTCTCGCCTTTGATGACTGTGTCGAATGCGTTCAAAAGTTGACGCGATAGGTTTTCGATCTCCCGGGATTCTGCGGCTGCTCGACGCTGCCCTCGAAGCTCAGGCTTCGCGAGGCGGAATCCCATGGCATCGGCTGGCCGTCATAGGGGTTGCGCAACGCCGCCGGGCTTGCGGCCAACCACGCCGGCATGCCGTCATCGGCCACGCGCTGCTGCGCGGCCAGCAGTTGCAACAACGCCAGCCGCCGAAATCCATCCACATCGATACCGCGCCGGATGTATTGCACGTAGTCCGCCGATTCGGTCGGCTGGTCAAACAGTCGTGCTCCGATGATGTTGCGCGCACCAAGCCAGCGCGGGCGCGCGTCGATCAATGCCTTGCGCTTGTCGGCGGCAGCTTCCTGCGCGGCCTGAAGCTCATTTGGCGGTAGGTCCGCGAGGTCCATCGTCAGTTGCCAGCCTTGCGTAGCGATGTTGGTGCTCTGATGGGGCAGAAAGAGCCGTTCATTGATGAATCGGCGCGTGTGCAGCACGCTTTCGGTCCGGGAGTCCGCGGCTTTCGCGTCAGCCGTTGACTCCTTCGCCTGAACGGGCGGCAACTTCAGCGCAATACCGAGCGACTGAATGACACTGGCCGACGAGACCATTTCGCCATACATGCCGTTTCGCAGCGAAATCCTCGGCGCTTCCAGAATTTTCTGCAACCGCTCCGCATCCTGAGGACGCAGGCGTTTGCCATCGCGCGTGATGACATTGCTGATCCATTTGACGATGCCGTGATTCAGCGACGAGGTGGCGAAAACGCTCGCGACGAGATTGTTCGACTGCGCGATGCGCTGGCGCATGCGTTCGGTCAGTTCCAGTTGATCGAGCGCCTTGTCATACGCCTTGTCGTTCCAGAGCAGCGCGGCCTGCATGAGTTGCAACTCCGCCCCGGCCCGAAGCACGGCGACAGGTGGCACTTGCGCCGCGTGATGGATGGGAAAGACGTTGGCGTATTGCGGCGCGTTGGCAATGGCGGCCAGGCGTGCAAGCACCGCGCGCCGTGCCGGGTCCGCGGCAGCGAGTTGCTTGCGATGCTGCACGGCCCAGGCGATGCAATCGGATTGTTCGGGCGCACAGCGCAAATCCTCCGCAAGAATCTGCGCCGCTGTGATGGCCGCGTTGCCTGGGTCGAGCAGCTTGGGTGCGGCGTCTGCATCCAGAGAGCCGTGGCGCGCGTTCCATTTCCAGCGCTCCTGCTCGCGCTGGAGGATTTTCAGTCCGAGTTGCCGCGCGGGCTCCACCGCATCTGCCCTGGCTTTCTCGGGCGGCGGTGCGTCGAGACCCATCAGCAGCACATGACCATTGCCTAGAAGCTGGTTGCCGATGGGCGCTACGTAGACCTGGGTTCTGCGAGAGGCTTCGGACAGCGGCTCATCCTGCCAGTTGGCCGCGAGCAGAAAGCCCAATGCCGCCAGCGCGAGCGCGAAGACGGTGACCAGAATCCAGGTGATGGCTTTGCTCATGGACGAACATCATAGGTCGCGCCCATGACTTGCGGTGGCGTTTGCAGATCGTGGTTTTCACGGTGTGACAGGCGGGATTTCTCCGGATGCAGGCGCCATCATTTGCATGCATAGTCACGCTTTCAATTGCAAGACGATCCAGGGCCTTATCGATGATCCTGCCATGGCATAGCCTCGACACAAGTCTTTTCGCCCGCGCACAGCCGCTGCTCGACGAGAACTGGATCGCCAGCGATCCCGAACTCGCCCACGTTTTGCCGACCGTGCTCGCGCGCGGCGTGGGCAGGATTGGCACAAGGCCGGGACTTTTCGCCACCATCTCTACGGCGTCGCGCGTTCGCTCGCGCTGTGGCAACAGCCACGCGATGTGCAGTTGCTCGGCCTGCTGCACAGCGTGTACGGCAACGCATTCGTCGATCTGGTGAAGTTCGATGCGAGCACCGAGCGTGAGCGGCTCCAGGAGCTGGTGGGCGAGCCGGCCGAGCGCCTCGTGCATCTGTTTTGCACCATGAGCCGCAACCAGTTCGTCAACAAGGTGCTGGAGCGGGATTTCGATGCGGATGGCGGCATGGAGCTCGAACTCAACGGACCCGCGCCGCGCTCGACCGTGCGGCTCACGCCGCACGAGGTGGCGACCTTCATCATCGTGAGCATGGCCGACACCATAGAGCAGTGGTTCAGTTGGCAGGAGGAGATCTACTCGCGCTCGCCCAACGTCGATACCTCGCGCAAGCAGTCCGTGCACTGGGCCGCGTCACTCTGGCCGGGACCGATGCGTCCGCCGAGCCGCAAGATCTCGCAGTTGTCGCAACTCGGGCTCGCGCTTCAGCACCCGGGTCTGAAGCACCAGTTGCCGATGCCGCCGGTGTTCGACAACTGCACGCAGCGCGTGACCAGGGAAGACGATGCGGCAGCGACCTCGCTGTACTGGTCGGTGATACAGCTCGACCAGCCGCTGGTGGATCTCGACGTGGTGACGAATGTGCTGGAACAGGCCGTGCGCCTGAACCCATGGGTCGGTGAGCCGCAGATGGTTCTGGCGCAGGTATATCTGTCGGCAGGGCGTCAGGACGAGGCGGTGCTTGCGGCGAACAGCGCATTGCAGTGCTTCAGCGCCTGGGGCAACGCCTGGGACAAGCGCGTGCAATGGGACGCCTGGATCGCGTGGACGCGAATTCTGTTGCAATCGGCAGAGCAGGGCACCTGGCCCGAACGCCTTGACAAACTCAACAATCTCGCGCTGCGAACCTGAGTTGCTCCATATCTTGCGGTTGTATGCATATTCAAAACGAATCTAATAGCCCGCAAGGCGCGTGAATTACGATAGTCGGCTTCGCATAGTTGGCAGAAAGCCGTACATCATGTTCTCCAAACGCTCCCTCCTTCAATCCGCGTTGGCCTTGGCGGCAGTCGCGGTGCTGTCCGGCCCGACCTGGGCGCAGGACAAGACTTCCATCAAGCTCGGTGTGACCGCCGGCCCGCACGCGCAGATCATGGAGGCAGTCAAGAAGGTGGCCGAGAGAGACGGTCTGACGATTCAGGTGCTTGAATTCGCCGACTACGTGCAACCCAACGCGGCGCTCGCTGCCGGGGAACTGGACGCCAACAGCTACCAGCATCGTCCGTACCTCGACGCGCAGGTCAAGGACCGTGGCTACAAGATCGGCTGGGTGGCCGACACGGTGAATTTCCCCATCGGCATCTACTCCAAGAAGATCAAGAAGTTGGATGAGATCAAGGAGGGTGGGCGTTTCGGTATTCCCAACGATCCCACCAATGGGGCCGTGTGCTGTTGCTGCTGCAAAGCCTTGGTTTGATCAAGCTCAAGGAGAACGCGGGCCTCAAGGCCACGCCGCTCGATGTGGTGTCCAACCCCAAAAAACTGCGCTTTGTGGAACTCGACGCCGCCCAGTTGCCGCGTTCGCTTGACGACCTGGACGCTTCCGCGATCAACACCAATTTCGCCATTTCTGCGGGCCTGAATCCGAAGACGGACTCGATTGCGCTTGAGTCGGCGAAAAATCCATATGTAAATATTCTTGTCGTCAGAGATACTGATAAAGACAAGGCCTGGGTGAGCAAATTAATCAAAGCCTATCACTCAGACGAAGTTCGCAAGCACATCGAAACCCAATTCAAGGGTTCGGTGATCCCGGCATTCTGATCGGGTCCAACCCAGCCACGCAGTGCCGAAGTGGCTTTTTTCGGGGCTGGGTAACAGCTATCTGAGATGTTAAAACCGTTCTCGATTGGCTAAAGTAATTGTGTAAAAGTTGCAATAAAAGCCTAACAATTATTTACAATAGACTGTAGCAATGAAATACACATTGTGAGTGACTAAGTGGTTTTGAGCATGGCGCAACCACATGTGGATGGAGAAAATTTTCCAAAACTTGTAGTTTCAATATGCAACAAATTCTCACATCATCAGTCAAATTCACGGTGGCGGTCGTAGACGGGGACGAGGCGCATCGAATGCACGTGTGCCGTTTCCTCGAAGAGTCCGGCTACACGACTTGGGGCGCAGGTTCGATTGAAGACTTTTATATCGGTCTGCTCAAGGAAAAGGCTGATCTCGTGATTGTCGATCTGGACCTCGGCGTCGAGTCGGGTCTTGCGCTGGTGCGCCGTCTTGTGGCACAGCGGATTCCGGCCATCGTGCTGTCGCTCAATGCGCATTCGGGTGCGCGCGTGGCGAGTCTCGATGCCGGAGCGTTGCAATACTTCGTGAAGCCGTTGTCGCTTGCCGAACTCGGGCCGGCATTCGTGCCCAGCTTCGCCAGCTCGAGATGCGCGTGTCCAACGCCGAGCAACAGAATTCCTGGCGTCTCGATCTGAGCGTGCCGCGATTGATCGCTCCGAACCAGCGCACGATCCGTTTGACCAGCCGTGAATGCGAACTGCTCGAATGCCTGATGGCGGCCAACGGCGGCATGGTGTCCAAGGCCAATCTGGTCAAGGCCATGGGGCACGCCGAAGCGGAGGACGGCTTTCATCGCATCGAGTCGTCGCTGATGCGACTGCGCCGCAAGACGCTCGCCGGAACCCAGTTGATGCTGCCGGTGCGTGCGGTCTTCGGCAAGGGACTGGTGTTCGTGCCATGAGCGGGATGCCCATGAGCGGAATGCAATAGTCAGTTCCTGGGCCTGTTCACACCACGCACGGGATCGCATCGTGCAGTCTTGGGATGGGACGCAAGGCGCAGGGTCTGATCACTCGGGGGACGCAGGCGGCAACCCGTCGCGAACGTCGAACCAGGTGTGCAAGGGCGCGCGTTCGGTGAAAGTCTGGTTGACCGGTGCGTCGCCGTCGGGCCAGCCGAGCGCCACGCCGCATACGATGTGCTGGTCCTCGGGCAGATCGAGGACCCGGCGCACGGTGTCGGCATGCGAGGCGAGTGCGCCGATCGCGCAACTGCCCATGCCGACGGCCGAGGCGGCGAGCTGCAGTCCGTGCAGCGCCATTCCCAGATCCATGTAGCCGCCCGCGCCGAACGCGGCATCAATCGTCACGACGAGCGCAACCGGGGCGTCGAAGAAGCGGTAGTTGCGCTCGAATTGCGCGGCCCGCCCAGCCTCGTCGCCACGCGCAATGCCGAGCGCGCCATACAAGGCCTGCGCTGCGGCCACCTGGCGTTTGCGCAACAGCATCGGCATGGGGCGAGGAAAGTAGCCATAGTCCTCGCGCTCCTCGTGCCCGCCGCGCACGCGGTGGATCAACGCATTGCTCAGTGTCTCGCGCGCGGTGCCGCTCACCTGAATGAACCTGCCGGGTTGCAGATTGGCTCCACTCGGTGCCGCACGCGCGGCACACAGCAATTGCGCGAGCAACGCCTGCGGCACGTCGCGAGCGGTGTAGGCGCGCACCGAGCGGCGGTCGTGCAGAAAGCCAAGCGCCGCGCTCAGGTCATGGCTCGCGACGGGTTCCGCATTCTTCATGACGCGCCGTCCATCTGCACGATGCAGGCCGATCCCAGCCCGCCGGCAGCGGCGATGGCGGCAAGGCCCAGGGCTTTGTGATGGGAGTTGGCGGTCTGCTGCTGCAGTGTGCCCAACAGGCTCACGAGAGCAACCGCACCCGACGCGCCTATCGGATGGCCGCGCGCCAGACCGCCGCCGCTCGCGTTGATGCGATCCGGCGCAATGCCGAGGCTCCGGCAGAACGAAAGACCCTGCGCGGCAAACGCATCGTGCAGCTCGATGGCATGCATGTCGCGGGCGGTCATCGACGTTTCCGGCAAGCTGGCGGCTGGCAGCGCAAGTGCTCTGGTTGCCGCCGCCGCAGCAGCGGTCAACGGCATGGCGGGCGCGCTTCCGAGGCTCGCCCCTACCAGCCAATGCGTGCGCGCCGCAATTCCCCATTGCTGGCAGAAGCGCGTCGAGGCCAGCAAGACCATCGCGGCGCCATCGGCCTTGGGCGAGATGTCGAGCGCGCTCAATGAGCAACGCCGCTCAACGTCTTCTGCCGCGCTCGCAAGAATCGGCATGCGCCCGGCACGCGCGAGCCCGATGCTGCGCGGGTAGGCATCGTGGTCGAGCCCGGCAACGGCCACCGTGGCATCGCGCGAGGCCGCCAGCGCGCGTTCATGGCTGGCAACCGCGTATGCATCCTGCTCGGCGCGGGTGATGCCTAGCGCGAAGGCGTGATCGGCTGCGGCCTGCAACAGGTCCGGGTCTTGCGCGGGATCGGGTGCGAAGGGCGGTCGTTCGTAGGTTTGTGCGGATTCATCAGCGTGCATCGGACGCGTCTGGCGAATCGGTGCGCGGCTCCAGGCCTCGACGCCGCCCGCGATCACCACACTGGCCTGTCCCGAGGCGATCAACCCCGTGGCCATGGCGATGGCGTCAAGGCCGGAGCAGCACTGGCTATCCACGGTGAATGCTGCGCAGCTTTGCGGCAGACCTGCGGCCAGCGCCGTCATGCGTGCCGGATTGCCACCCGCGCCTAGCGCATTGCCGAGCACCACCGCATCCACGTGCCGCAGCGACACGCCGGCGCGCGCGAGCAGCTCGCGCAGCACCGGCGCGGCCAGCTCGTGTGGAAGCAGGGCGCTCAAGGCGCCGCCAATCGGTGCGACGGGGCTGCGGGCCCACGCGATGATGGGTGTGGCGGGCTGCATCATGGCGCGCTCGCCGTGCTGGGTGCGCACAGTGGTCGAAGAATCTCGCAAGGCTCGCCCGCGAGGGCCAGTTGCAGCGCGTCGGCCAACTGCCGGTGATCGGTCTTGCCGCTGCTGGTTTGCGGCCAGGACTCGTTGGCCGTCCACCATTGGCGCGGCAGCTTGAATGCCTCGGTGCGCGCGTGCAGCCACTGCGCGAGTTGCTGCGCCGTGGGCGGGGAGGCGTTGGCAGGATCGCGCCATTGCAAAATCGCATGCAACTGCATGCCGCGCAGCCCGTCTGCGACGCCCTGGAGCGAGGCGCGCGCAATCGCCGGGTGATCCTGCAGCAGTGTTTCAACTTCCTCGGGAAACAGGTTCTTGCCGCGCGTGACGATCATGCGGCTTTGCCGACCGGCCAGATGCAGCAGACCCTGCTCATCGACGTGCCCCATGTCGCGCACCGACAGCCAGTCGCCGTCGCGCAGCACGCCGGTGCGATCCACATGCTGGCCCACGTAGTCCATGAAGACCATGGGACTGCGCAGGTAGATCAGGCCGTTCTCGCCATCCTCACCTTCGACCGAGCGGATCGAAAGCTCCACATTGCTGAACGGTCTGCCCACCGCCGTGGCGCAGGCGTTGCTGTCCGCATCCATCCACGCGACGTAGCTGGCTTCGGACGCGCCGTAGAACTCGACGATGCGCGCATTGGGAAACAGCGCCTTGAGCGCAGGAGTTTGCGAGCGCATCCAGCGCGCACCGCTGATCTGGACCAGTTCTACGCGGGGAATCGGCGCCATGCGGCGCTGCCGTGCCCATTGCAGCATCAGCAGCAACTGGCTCGGCACGGCGACCAGCACCGCAGCGGCATCTTCGGCCAGCCATTGCAGGCAGCGCAGCGCCGAAAATTTCTCCTGCACCAGGGCGCCTGCGCCGCACCACAGACCGTGCATGACGCCGAACAGAAACAGCGAATGCGACATCCGCCCCGGCGCCAGCACGCGCTGCGCGGCGACCGCTCCGAAATCTGCAATGCCTACGCGAAAGCTCTCCGCCCACGAGCGGTGGTGGCGCATGAACCCCTTGGGCATGCCTGTGCTGCCCGAGGTGAAGCCGGTGTAGAAGGCAGCGAGTGGCGTGGCCGCATGCAACCGGCTTGGCGCGTCCGGAAGGCAGGCCTGCACGCGTTCGTGTACGGGCTGCGGCCATTCTGGATCTGCCACGGCGGCGCATCTGCCACTCGCGATGACGGCCAGAAATTCGATCACGCACTCCAGCGTGCCGCGAGATGCATCGACGAGCAGCATGGCGGGTTTTTGCTGCGCGATGATGGCCTCGCGGCGCAGTTCGACCTCACCTTGCAGTTGCGCAAAGCTGAGGCTGCGCGATTCGCTGCGCAAAGCCGTGGCATGCGGCGTCAACCGCGCCCAGTGCGCGAGCGGGCCGTGCACCAATTCCCAAAAATCGTGCAGCGCGGCGGCCAGGGCGTGTGCTTCAGGTTCAGGCACGTCGGCCGCCAAACTGCCAATCAGGCAGACCGCGCGCAACGGTGTGCGTGACCAGTGCGCAGAGCACGCACTTGATCAGATCGCCGGGCACGAAGGCCAAGGTCGCGATCACCGCCTGCTTGAGCGACAGGTGCGCGAGCAGCATCAGCCCGAGCACGCCGAACAGATGCAGCGCGAGCAGGCCACCGACAAGCGCCGCCACGAATGCACCTACGGCAATCACCCCCGGGCTGCGTTGCGGCACGGCGCGCATGATGGCACCCGCGATCAACGCAGCCGGTGCGTAGCCGATCAGATAGCCGGCCGACGGGGCCATGAACACCCCTATGCCGCCGCGTCCGCCCGACAGCAGCGGAAGGCCCGCCGCCACGGCCAGCAGAAACAGCGCCATCGCCTGGAATCCGCGCTTAGGCCCGAGCAGCACGCCCGCGAGCATCACGCCCAGCGACTGTGCGGTGATCGGCACGCCCATCGGCAGATCGATCTTCGGAATCAGCCCGAGCACGGCCATGAGGGCCGCGAACAGCGCGACCTGCGCCATCGATGAGGCGGTCGAGCGGGAGACGGTGTGCAGAGTTTGGGGTTTCATGGATGGGCTCCTGTTTTCAATGACCAAGGCGCGCCCACAGCGCGTCGGCGACGCGGCGCGAGGCATGCAGCATGTGGATGGCGAGTGGCGCAATCAGCCGGAAGCCACCGTGTCGTCCGGTGCGCAGCCGGTAGGCGTCGGCCAGCTTTTGCCACTGCGTGAAAAAGTGTTCGGTAAAGCGCAGCATCAACGCAATCTGCAGTGCGAGACGCTCGGGATGCAGGCCCAGATGCGAGAGTGGCGCGAGCAGCTTTTCCAGCACGTCGACGATGTCGGATGGCCGCGTGCTGACCGTGAACGCCACGCCAAGCACCGAGGCACAGGCCAGTCGCAGCGTGCTCACCGCCGCGACCGTGTAGTTGCCCATGTAGATGTGGAACGCCGCCACCAGCAAGGCGGCGATCAGCACCGACACCAGCAGGCGCCTGGCCCCGCCGTGGCCCTGCCCAGCGAAAGCCAGAGCAGTGCGCAGCCAAGCGCGGCAGCAGCCAGCACGAGCGGCGACGAGGTGAGAAACAGCAGCGCGCCGAGCACCGCAAGCACGAGCAGCTTGTGGCCGGCGGCAATGCGGTGCAGCCAGGTTGGAATGTCGCTGTAGAGGCTTCCCATGTGGATCGATCCCGCGCCTCAGTCCGCGCTCGCATCGGCGCGTGAAGCGACGTCGGCCTCATACGCCGCGCAGACCTCGGCACCCGGTCCGTCCGCGCGAACGCGACCCTGATCGAGCCAGATGACGCGCGCAAAGTCCCGCACGTGCGAGAGCAGATGCGTCGAGACGAGCACCTGTTGGCGTGCGTTGGCAATATCGCGCGCAAGGCGCGCCTGCCCCGGGAGGTCGAGGCTGGCAAACGGTTCGTCGAGCAGCAGCACGCGAGGGCGAGCGGCGAGCAGCGCCAGCCAGCACACATGCTGGCGCTGCCCCTGGCTCAGGCTGCTGATCGCCCGGTCGGCCCAGTTTGCGAGCCCGCGTTCTGCGAGCAGGTCGCGCGCGGCTTGCAACGCCTGCGGTTTTTTCATGCCATGCGCGCGCAGCGAGAGCGCGATTTCCTCAACCACCACGGGGAAGATGATCTGGTCGTCCGGGTTCTGAAACATCAGCCCCGCGAGCGACGCACGCGCTGGCGCCGCCTCATCAAGATTCAAGCCAGTCAGGCACACATTCCCGGCCTGTGGCACCTCGAGTCCGCACAAGAGGCGCAGCAGGCTCGTCTTTCCCGCCCCGTTGTCACCGATCAAGCCAATGCGTGGCTCGTTCAGCGTCAGGTTCAGCGAGTCGAACACCCGTGTGCACCCACGGTCAAGCACCACGTCTGTGAGCGTGATGTTGATCAGGCTTTCAGCGGCGTCGTTCGAAGAGGTGCAAAAAGGAGCAAGCATGAGCGTCGAAAAATGAAACACGGGCGGCAAGGCCTCGTTCTTTTCATTCTATGGATCACAAATGACCCCAACGCACCTTGAATTCGCCCATAAGTGAATTTAATTGCTCTGAAAAACGTGTTCTAACTTCGGTTATTTTGCTCGCAGGAAACCGTCGTGATGAGCGAAGTTGCTGGTAGATGTAGGGTATTTAGAGGCAACAACAATTTGGTGCTGCGAACGTGCATGTATTTGCAGTCAACTGCCGTCAAATCGTGGCATCGGACTCGCCAAAGTCCAAGCAATTAGCATCCTTTCGGGCTCATTCGGGAGCGGATCTGCCCCTGATTTCGCACTGCCAGCGACGAATGACACTCTTGGGTAAGCTCGCACGTTCCCGCTCCCTTCTTTTCGTGGATACGCCGTGCCATTGTTCTTCATTGCCTTGTCGGTTGCCGCTCTGGTCGTCTTTCAGCTGGCGGGCGATTTTCTGGTGCGCGCGCTGAATTTGCCCGTGCCTGGTTCGCTCGTGGGTCTCGTGGGCCTGACCGTGGCGTTGGTGGTGCTTGGCCGCGTTCCGGCGGCGCTTGGCAAGGTCAGCGGCGGCTTGCTGCGCAACATGATGCTGATGCTCGCACCAGCCGTCGTCGGCCTGATCGACAACTTTGGCCGAGTGCGTGAGGAGTGGCTGCCGTTTCTGGTCGCCGGTGTGGCGGGGGCGGTGATCACGCTGGGGGTCACTGCGGTGATTCTTCAGCATTTGCTGCGCAGGCAAGCAGGCCAGACGGACACCGGGGCACATTCAGAAGCAGCGCCGACGGAGGGCAAGGCATGAACTCGCTTTTCCCGGCGCTTGCGCACGCGCCGCAGCCGTTTTCCGATTGGCATGCCTTCATGCTGGCCGCAGTTCTGTGGATCGGCGTGAGCTTCGCTGCCTACCTTGCCGCGCAGAAGCTGTATCGCGGATTTGGCGGCAACCCGCTGCTGGTGCCGGTCGCCACGACCTCGCTGGTGGTGATGCTGGTGCTGTGGTCGAGCGGCACCTCCTATACCACTTACGCCGTGGCCACCAGACCGCTCAGTTGGTGGGTGGGCCCCGCGACGGTGGCGATTGCGGTACCGCTGTTTGCGCAGCTTGATCGCCTCAAACGCATCTGGAGGCCGTTGCTGATCGCGCTGCTGGCGGGTTCTCTGGTGGCGATGATGGGCGCCGTCGGCATCGCCTGGGCGCTGGGTGGGAGCTGGCAGACGCTCGCATCGCTCATGCCCAAGTCGGCCACCATGCCGATTGCGATTCCCATGGCCGAGCGGTTTGGCGGCCTACCGGCGCTGGCTGCCGTGGCGGTCGTCATCACCGGCGTGGTCGGCACGGTGATCTCGCATCCCTTGCTGCGTCTGCTCAAGGTCAGCGATCCGGCCGCGCGTGGCTTTGCGATTGGCTTGACCGCTCATGCCATCGGCATGGCGCGGGAATTGCAGATCAACCCGGTATCGGGGAGTTTCGCGGCGCTGGCGATGGGACTCAATGGCATTCTCACGGCCTTGCTGATGCCGATTCTGGTGCTCGCGCTGAAATAACGCGGGTTCTTCCCGGGCATCGCGCACGCAGCGCCCACTCAGGCCCGACAATAGCGGCTTGCGTTTTCAGTCTCCAACCGGCGGCGCGTTCCGCCCAATGCAATACATGTCCTTTTCCGATCTGGGCCTCGCGCCCTCGCTGGCCCAGGCCGCGCATTCCCGTGGCCTGATTGCCCCGACCGCCATTCAGCAGCAGGCCATTCCGGTCGTCCTGGCCGGACGCGACCTGCTGGCCTGCGCACCCACCGGCACAGGAAAGACCGCTGCCTATGTGCTGCCGCTGCTGCAAGCCTGGATGCTGAGCGATGCGGCCACGCGGCAGGGCGGCGCGAGGCAGACGCAGGCGCTGATCCTCGTGCCCACGCGCGAACTGGCGGCTCAGGTTGCCGAACTGATCTACCAGTTGGGCGAATCTCTGGGCAAGCGCCCCAAGGTTGGCGTGCTGACCGGCGGGGTGTCGATCAATCCCCAACTGATGGCGCTGCGCGGAGGCGTTGACATGGTGATCGCCACGCCCGGACGTCTGCTCGACGTGGTGGAACACAGCCGTTTGCAGCTCAAGACGATTCGCACCTGGGTGCTCGATGAAGCGGATCGGTTGATGGATCTCGGTTTTGCAGAAGAACTGCATCAAGTGATGGCGCTCGTGCCGGCGGCTGCCGAGCGCCAGACGCTGTTGCTCTCTGCCACGTTCCCGCCCGCCGTTCAGGGGTTGGTCGCAACCCTGCTGCGACCGGATCACGAGCGCATCGAGATCGCGTCCACGCATCAGCAGGACGCGACCATCGAGCAGCGCGCCTATCTTCTCGACACCAACAAGCGCACCGCCTTGTTGTATGAACTGGTACAGCAGCATCCGGGGCAGCGCATGCTGGTGTTTGTGGCAAGCCGCTACAGCGCCGAACATGTGGCCAACAAGCTCTATGACCGCCAGATCAACGCCACTGCATTTCACGGCGACCTGAGTCAGGGCGCGCGTCAACAGGTGCTTCAGGAATTCAAGAATCAGCAGTGGCAGGTGCTGATTACCACCGATCTTGCCGCACGTGGCATTCACGTGGATGAGTTGCCTCTCGTGATCAACTACGACCTGCCGCGTTCGCCCGTCGAATATACCCATCGCATCGGCCGCACGGGCCGGGCCGCCAAAAGCGGCGTGGCGATCAGCTTCGTCACTCCCGCCACGGAAGCACACTGGAAACTGATCGCCAGACGCAATGCACTGGACCTGGAGTTGCTGACGCTGCCGCAGTATCCGGTGACGGAAACCGCTCCCGCGCGCCAACCGCACGAGGACGGCAACGACGGTGGCGTCAAGGGCAAGCGCATGAGCAAGAAGGACAAGCTGCGCGCCGCTCAGGCCATCGTCAGCAAACCCCGACACCGTGAGCACCAACGACAAAGGCCGGAGCAATCCGGCCTTTGTCGCTTTTCATTTTCAACTGGAGCGGTGCGGGTTTTCTATTTCCTCGATCAGGCCGCTTCGGCGAGTTCCAGGACATCGCTGAGCGTCACTGCCGCGTCGATGTCCTCGTACGCGCTTGCCAGTGCCTGACTCTTGGCATCGGGACCCAGGGCCACACCTTCGGCGCGTACAAAGCGCACGTCGGTGATGCCGAAGAAGCCGAACATCACCTTCAGGTAGCTTTCCTGATGTTCCATCGCCTGACCCTCGGCACTCGTGGAATACAGCCCGCCACGCGTCGAGGCAACGATCACCGTCTTGCCTTGGGCAAGCCCTTCGGGACCTGTGGCGGTGTAGCGGAAGGTGCGACCCGGTTGTGCGAGGCGGTCGAGCCACGCCTTGAGTTGCGTGGGGATGGTGTAGTTGTAGAAGGGTGCGCCGACGACGACCACGTCGGCCGCAAGAAACTGGCTGAGCAGGCGCTCGGACACCGCGTTCTCGCGCACCTGGGCTTCGGACAGGCCATCCGTCTGGCCGGTGCGCGGCGCCATGGCGTCGGCGGTGAAGTGATTCGGCGCATCGGTCAGCAGATCGAGGCGGCTCACCTTGGTGTCGGGATGCCTTGCCAGGAAGGCATCGACGATCTGACGGGTGAGCAGACGCGAAACGGAGTTGTCGCCGGTGATGGAGGAGTCGATGTGAAGCAATTGCATGATGATTCGTTGTCCAAAGGGTTTATTCGGTAAGTCGCAGATCTGATAGCTGTGTATTGCTATGGCCTTGGTTTGTTCGATTTGCGAATGGATGTATTGTGGTGATGAGACAATGAATTGATAAGACGGCAATTTCGCGATAGATTGTTCTGAATTTCAAGCCAATTAACGTATTCACGATGCAAGACCTGAACGACATGCTGTTTTTTGCCGAGGTGGTGGAGCGGGGCGGTTTCACCGCCGCGAGCCACAGTCTCGGGATTCCCAAGTCACGGCTGTCGCGCCGCGTGACGGAGCTTGAGCAGCAGTTGGGCGTGCGTTTGTTGCAGCGCACGACGCGCAAGCTCTCCTTGACCGAGGTGGGCGAGACCTATCTGCGCCACTGCATCGCCATGCGCGACGAGGCGCTCGCCGCAGCCGATGCGGTCGCGCAGGTCAAGGGCACGCCGCGTGGCACCGTGCGCGTCTCCTGCCCGGTCACGCTCGCGCAGACTGTGCTCGGTGAGCTGGTGCCGACGTTCATGGAGCGTTATCCCGAGGTGCGCGTCGAGATGCGCTTGCTCAACCGGCCCGTGAACGTGGTCGAGGAAGGCTTCGACGTGGCGCTGCGCGTTCGCAGCTCGCTCGAGGAAAGCGGCAGCATGGTCGTCAAGCGCCTGGGCGACGGACGGCAATTGCTGGTCGCGAGCGTCGATCTGCTCAACCGGCAGGGCACGCCAAGGACGCTTGCGGATCTGGAGCGGCTGGACAGCATCACCATGCCATCGTCCGATGGCCGCTACACGCTCGAAATCATCGGCCCCGACGGGCACAAGCATTCGCTGCAGTTGAAACCGCGCTATGTGGTCGATGATTTGCTGATGCTCAAGTTTGCCGCCGTGGCCGGCACGGGGTATTGCTGGCTGCCGGACTATCTGTGCCGTCAGGAGCTGGAGGATGGCCGACTCGTGAAGCTGCTGCCGGACTGGTCGCAATCGCCAGGCATCGTGCACGCGGTGTTTTCATCGCGGCGCGGGCTGCTTCCGGCCGTGCGCGCGTTTCTGGACTTTCTGGGAGAGGCCGTTCCCCTTGGCGATCACTTTTCGTACTGAGGCGCTTTGAAGGGTGGAAGAGCCGAATGGTCGACCCAGGCGTTGACTTAAAGTGCACTTTAATTTCTACATTGCAGCTTTCCACGAGCCATATGCCAAGCCATATGCCAAGAGCAACCGCTCATCCATTTGGAACCACCTGCCATGAATGCACCTCTTGCCACGTCCTGGCGCAATATTGCGCTGGCCATCCTTGCTGCATTGATCGCATCGTTCCAGATCGGCAAGGCCATCATCGCGTTGCCGTTGCTTCAAGGTGAACCATTGCATCTGAGTCTGCGGCAGACGGGTCTGGTGATTTCGGCGTTGGCGATTGTCGGCGCTGTTCTTGCCATGCCGCTCGGGGTGCTTATTGCACGGTGGGATTCGCGCAAGGTCATCGTAGCGGGTCTGGGCGTGGTGGCGTTGGCGAGCTTTGCGGGTGCCAGCGCTGGGAGTATCGGATTGCTGCTGGCATCGCGCGTGTTGGAAGGTGTGGCGGTAGTGACCTTGCTGATTTGCGCATCCAGTGTCGTGGGTCGCCAGGCGTCCGAAAAAGACCGTGATCTGGCGATGGCGCTGTCGAGCACGGCCGTTCCTGGCGGCATCGCGTTGGTCATGCTGGTGGCGACGCTGGCGTCATCGGTCGGCATGCCGCTGTCCTGGCCTGCCATCTGGTACGTCAATGCAGGCTTGGCTGCAGCATTCGCGGTTGTGATCCTGCTGGGACTTCCCGCCATGCCGCCGCAAGCCAGTGTTGCTGGTACCGGCAGTCATCAAAAACGGACCCGCTTATGGGATGCGATTCACACCGTGGGCACGGCGCGCAGCGTTCAGTTCATCGCGATCTGTTTTGCGCTCTACGCGGTCATCTACTTTGCGTTTTCCGGTTTCTTGCCGTTGTTGCTGCGCGATCTGCTGGGATTGACGCCCATACAGGCAGGGTTTGTTAGCGCGGGCATCGTGGCGGCCAATGTACTTGGTAACATGAGCGCAGGTGCCTTGATGCGACGCGGCATTGCGTCCCACCGGATTGTGTCTGCCGGGTTTGTCGTCGCGGCAATCTGCATTCCCATGCTGTTCTGGCTCAAACTCCCGCCCGTGGTGGCAGCGGTTTGCGCGGCGATCATGATCGGGTGCATGGGTGGAGTACCGGGCGCGTTGACGGCCATTGCTCCCAAGGTCGCACCCAGCCCGACCTTGATCGCACCCACCATCGGCTTCATGTTGCAAGGCAGCTATGTGGGCCAGTTGGTAGGGCCGATGTCTGCGGGCGCATTGGCGCAAGCCGGTGGATGGGTTCTTGTGGCGTGGATGCTTTTGCCACTGGCCGTGGCTGGAGCCATTTTGGCGCGCAAGCTGAAATGACCCTACCGCGCTCGGGCGGCTATTCGTCGTCTGGTGACTCGGAGCGCGTCAGCGTGTCGCCGAGCCACGACCGGGGGCCAACGCCGTTTTCGGCAATGCAGTCTGCTCGGTTAAACACGTCACATACCTTCATCGACAGGCAGCCGCAGCCGATGCATTTTTCCAGACTCTTGCGCAGGTGCATCAGATCCTGCATGCGTTCGTCAACGCGATGGATCCATATCTGCGACAAGCTATTCCACTCATCGCCTGTGGGCGCATGGTGTTTCGGCAGTCCATTGAGCTGCCCGGATATTTCTTCCAGTTGAAAACCGAGCCGCTGCGCGAACACGACGTAGGCCACGCGGCGAAGGGTGGAGCGCCGGTAACGGCGATGGCCCGCATTGCTGCGCACCGATTCGATCAACCCCAGCGATTCGTAGTAACGCAGCGCCGATGCGTTCACGCCGCTGCGCTGCGCGATGGTGCCGATTGGAAGCAGCTCATCGTCTCGGACTGTCATGTCGACTTCCTTTTTTCTCTTGACCTAAAGCTGACTTTAACTGGAGGAATACTATCCGGCAACGAGGTGCGCTCCAGCGTTGCCTTGTACAAATCGCCTTCCAAGCCGCACCAGTGCTTCTATATGCCAAATATGAATAAACAAACAAGAATATAGTTGTTCGAGTTTTAAGACTACGTCCCCACAATGATGTTCACTTTTGACACGTCAACGAAGAGACGCAAACACAATGATTTCGACCCGCTCGCTCAAGACCCTGATTGCCGCCGTTGCCGTGGTGGCCAGTGGCGTGGCCTCCGCTCAATCCACCTCGCTGCTGAACGTCTCCTACGATGTGGCGCGCGAGTTCTACAAGGACTACAACCAGGCCTTCATCGCCCACTACAAAAAGACCAAGGGCAAGGACGTGAAGGTCGATCAGGCGCATGGCGGCTCGAGTGCCCAGGCGCGGGCCGTGAACGACGGTCTCGAGGCCGACGTCGTGACCTTCAACACCACGACCGACATCGATTTTCTGGCTGGCAATGGCGTGGTCGCCAAGGATTGGGCGAAGAAATTCCCGAACGACGCGTCGCCCACGACGTCGACCATGCTGTTTCTGGTGCGCAACGGCAATCCCAAGAACATCAAGGATTGGGAAGATCTGATCCGCCCCGACGTTAAGGTCGTGGTCGTCAATCCCAAGACGGGCGGCAACGGCCGCTATGCCTATCTGGCCGCATGGGGTTATGTGCGTGAAAAGGGCGGCACGGATGCGCAGGCTGCGGAGTTCGTGAGCAAGCTGTTCAAGAACGTGCCGGTGCTGGGCAAGGGCGGGCGCGATGCCACGAGCATCTTTTTGCAACGCAATATTGGCGATGCGCTGATCACCTTCGAATCGGAAGTTGTTTCCGTGGAACGTGAGTTCGGCAAGGGCAAGGTGGACGCGATTCACCCATCGGTGAGCATCGTGGCCGAGAACCCCGTCGCCATCGTTGATCGTACCGTGAACAAGAAGGGCACACGCGAGCTGGCAACCGAGTACCTGAACTATCTGTATTCGGACGAAGGGCAGGAAATCGCCGCCAAACACGCGCTGCGTCCACGTTCGGAAGCGGTGCTCAAGAAGCATGCAGACGTGTTCAAGCCGATCAAGCAGTTCACCGTGGCCAAGTATTTCGGATCGCTTGGAGAAGCACAGAAGGTTCACTTCAACGACGGCGGGCAGTTCGACAAGCTCTACAGTAAGTAAAGCGCCCCTGAGCTACTTCGCGCATTCATCATGATGCGACGTTTGCCTGGCGGCTGCCGGGCTGGGTCGCATCGGTGTGCGCGCCACGCCACTGTTTCCTGATCTCCTCCACGAAATTTCTCTATGACCGCTGCGGTGCTGAATGCAACGCCGGGAGCAGGCTCTGCCCGGCGCGGTCCCAAGCGTGTGTTGCCCGGTTTCGGGCTCACGCTGGGCTATACGCTTTTCTACCTGAGCATCATCGTGCTGATTCCATTGGCCGCGCTGCTCCTCAAGACCTTTCAGATGACCTGGCCCCAGTTCTGGGACGCCGTGACCGCGCCGCGCGTGCTCGCTTCGTACCGGCTCACGTTCGGGGCATCGTTCATCGCGGCCTGCGTGAACCTGGTGTTCGGGCTGCTCGTGGCCTGGGTGCTGGTGCGCTACCAGTTTCCCGGCAAGAAGATCGTCGATGCGCTGGTCGATCTGCCGTTCGCGCTGCCAACGGCCGTGGCCGGCATTTCGCTCACCGCGCTGCTCGCGGGCAATGGCTGGGTGGGGCAGTACCTGGAGCCACTCGGCATCCAGCTCGCGTTCAATCCGAACGGCGTGGTGATCGCGCTGATCTTCATCGGCCTGCCGTTCGTGGTGCGCACGGTTCAGCCGGTGCTCGAGGATTCCGAGAAGGAACTCGAAGAAGCCGCGACCAGCCTGGGCGCCACACGCTGGCAGATCTTCCGCAAGGTGATCCTGCCGGGCATCACGCCCGCGCTGCTCACCGGTTTTGCGATGGCGTTCGCGCGGGCGATCGGCGAATATGGCTCGGTGATCTTCATCGCGGGCAACATGCCCATGGTCTCCGAAATCACGCCGCTGATCATCATCGGAAAGCTTGAACAATACGACTACACCGGTGCCACCGCTGTTGCGGTGACGATGCTGTTCTTCTCGTTCATCATGCTGCTGGTCATCAACGGATTGCAGGCGTGGCAGCGCAAGCGCCAGGGGGCTCCGCTGTGAACGAATCGCACTATTTGCTATTCAAGGTCATCGGCGCGATTCTGGCGCTGGTGCTGGTCGCTTACCGCCTCACGGCACCCGGCAAGAACAGCAAGCCCGAGAAGCTCAGCACCACTGAGCCACGTGCCGTTCGCTGGATCCTGATCGGCATCGTGATGGTCTTTTTGCTGCTGTTTCTGGTGTTGCCGCTGGCGGCGGTGTTCACCGAAGCGCTGCGCAAGGGGCTTGACGCCTATCTGGCCGGGCTGCGCGAGCCCGACGCATGGTCCGCCATCAAGCTGACCCTGATCACGGCGGCGATTGCCGTGCCGCTGAACCTGGTCTTTGGGGTGGCTGCGGCATGGTGCATCGCCAAGTACGACTTCAAAGGCAAGGCGTTTCTCACGACGCTGATCGACCTGCCGTTCTCGATCTCGCCAGTGGTCGTCGGCCTGATGTACATGCTGGTATTCGGCGCGCAGGGCTGGCTCGGGCCGTGGCTCGCCGCGCACGACATCAAGATCGTCTTCGCGGTTCCGGGCATCGTGCTGGCCACCATCTTCGTGACCTTTCCGTTCATTGCCCGCGAACTCATCCCGCTGATGCAATCGCAGGGCAACGACGAGGAACAGGCCGCCATCGTGCTCGGTGCCAGCGGCTGGCAGACCTTCTGGCATGTGACGCTACCCAACATCAAATGGGGCCTGCTGTACGGCGTGATTCTCTGCAATGCGCGCGCGATGGGCGAGTTCGGGGCGGTGTCGGTGGTCTCAGGTCACATTCGCGGGCAGACCAACACCATTCCGCTGCACGTGGAGATTCTCTACAACGAGTACCAATCGGTAGCCGCATTCGCCGCCGCTTCGCTGCTGGCATTGCTGGCGGTGGTCACGCTGGTGATCAAGTCGGTGGCCGAGTGGAAGGCCGAGAAGCAACTCGCAGCGGCTGCGGCGATGCCGCCCGAGCGCCCGGCGACCACCTGAGGTTTTTCGCCCGGCTGCCGGATGGAGCAGGGCAGGACAAGGAACACACAGACATGAGTATCGAAATTCGCAACGTCAGCAAGCAGTTCGGAGATTTTCAGGCGCTGCGCGACGTCAGCCTCGACATCAAATCCGGCGAACTCATCGCGCTGCTCGGCCCTTCGGGTTGCGGCAAGACGACGCTGCTGCGCATCATCGCGGGGCTTGAAACCGCAGACGTTGGTGTGATTTCCTTCAGCGGCGAAGACACGACCGACGTGCACGTGCGGGACCGCAACGTGGGTTTCGTGTTCCAGCACTACGCGCTGTTTCGCCACATGACCGTGTTCGACAACGTGGCGTTCGGCCTGCGCGTGAAGCCGCGCAAGCAGCGCCCGAGCGAGGCGCAGATCAAGGAGAAGGTGATGAATCTGCTCAAGCTGGTGCAGCTCGACTGGATCGCCGACCGCTATCCCTCTCAGCTCTCGGGCGGCCAGCGCCAGCGGATCGCGCTTGCGCGCGCGCTGGCCGTGGAGCCCAAGGTGCTGCTGCTCGACGAACCGTTCGGCGCGCTCGATGCCAAGGTGCGCAAGGAATTGCGTCGCTGGCTGCGCCGTCTGCATGACGAACTGCACGTGACCTCGATCTTCGTGACCCATGATCAGGAAGAGGCGCTTGAAGTCGCCGATCGTGTGGTCGTAATCAACAAGGGGCGAATCGAGCAGGAAGGCACGCCGCAGCAGGTCTGGGACAATCCTGCCAGCCCATTCGTCTACGGCTTCCTTGGCGACGTGAACCTGTTCAAGGGCCGCGCGAGCGATGGCCGCGTGTATCTCGACGACGGCATGCAACTCGAAAGCGCGGATGCCAAGAACGCGCACGAGGCCAAGGCCTTCGCCTTCGTTCGTCCGCACGATCTGGATGTGGAGCGCTACTCGCCCGGTCAGGCGCTCGACGCGCAGGGCCGTCCGCGCGGCATCGTGGTGCAGTTGTCGCGCGCCATCGTTGTCGGACCGATTGCGCGTCTGGAACTTATTCCCGAATCCGATAACCAATCGACGGACAATACGACCTCGGAGTCGCTCATAGAAGCACAGATTCCGGCGCAGCAGTTTCGTGACCAGGGACTGCGCGAGGGCGAGATGCTGGTGGTGACACCGCGCCACGCCAAGGTTTTTCTGGACCAAGCTGCCGGTATCTGACGTCTGTTTTCCCATGGGAGGTCGGCATGGGTAAGATGCCGGTTTCCCTAAGGACAAAAAAGTGGTTTTCAACTGGATTTCCCGGGCTCCGCGCCAGCTTCTCGGGCTCATTTGCCTGGCCTGTATCGCCATGCTCGGCTTTGGCATGTATCTGCAGCACGTCGTGGGGCTCGAGCCTTGCCCGATGTGCATCGTGCAGCGTTATGCGCTGATCGGCGTGGCAGTGTTCACGGGTATCGGCGCGCTGCGCGGCGGCGCCGGCTGGTGGAAGACCTTCAGTTTTCTTGCGTTGTTGATGGCCGGTTTCGGCGCTTTCGTGGCGGCTCGCCAGAGCTGGCTGCAGTGGTATCCACCCGAGTTCGCCACGTGCGGACGCGACTTCTACGGCATGATCGAAAACTATCCGATCAGCCGCTCGCTGCCAATGATCTTCCGTGGCTCTGGCGACTGCACAGCCATCGACTGGACCTTTCTCGGCGGCTCCATCGCCAACTGGTCCTTTGTCTGCTTTGTGCTTTTCGCCATCGTGCTTCTAATTGCACTGATGCGCGGCGGCGCACGCCGCTGAATCGAACCCCTCCCACGGTTCAGCCGGGCCCAGAGGCTGACAAGCACTGAGTGCATCCACATGGATCAGGTGGCTGATGCACGCTCTGCGCCAAAGACTACCGGCCCGTGCGATCCGGGCTGCCAGACCGGATGCGTTTGCATGACCTCGGCAAACAGCGCGGAATCCAGAAATCGCTGCAGCCATGCCTGTAGATGCGGCCACGGCGTGCGGCTCCACGCCTCCTTGTCGATGGCTGCGAACTGGCGCACGAAAGGGAGCAGCGCCATGTCGGCGAGGCTTGCGTGGAGGCCAAACAGGTAGTCGGTGTTTTCCAACCGGTTGTTCAGCGCGCCAAGCCATTCACGTGCGTCCCTAGCCGCGGCGACACGTTCGTCACTCGGGTAGCGGTCCGGATACTTGGTTCGGTCCAGCGCGGGTTTGAAAAACTCGTCATTGCGAGCAATCAGTGCAAGCATGTCCTGCAACGATCCTTTGTGCGGTTGCAGCCAGCCGTCATCGTCGCGCATGCGCAGCGCGTGCAGCATCACGTCGAGGCTTTGATCGATGACCGTTCCATTGCTCAACACCAGCACGGGCACGGTCGCCTTGGGCGACGCTTCGAGCATGGCCTGGGGCTTGTCACGCAATTTTATTTCCCGCAGTTCGCAGGCCATGCGTCCATAGGCCAGCGCCAGCCGCGCGCGGATGGCGTAGGGGCAACGGCGAAACGAATAGAGAATGGGCAGCGCGAGCGAAGTCATGTGCCCATTGTCCAACAGCAGCAAGCGCTGCGACGTGCGGTGCCAGCGAGTTCTGTCAGAATCGAAATCAGAAAAAATTTCCAACGGAGAGAGGGAGGATTCCCATGAAAAGTGCAAAACGGCCCATCAAGTTCGCACTGCTGGCCGCAGCGCTGAGCGCCAGTCTTTGGTCAACGGCGCAAGCGGGCACATGCGCGCTGATTCCATCGGACGTGGCCGATATGGAAGACACCGAGCGCGTGGAGTTGCTTGAGCAATTCAAATTTGCGGAGCTCGACAACCTGTTGACCAAGCAGGCCAGGAAACGGCTCTCGCAACCGGGCGGCGACCTGTTGACCTTGCGCGAGATCATCTATCTGCAAAGCCGGGCAGGCAGCGATGGAAAGCTGCTGCGCATGTGGCTCGACGAACGGCCACAGTCTTTTTTTGCGCAATACAACATGGGTCTCTTCTACGGACTCAGGGCGTTCTCCGCTCGCGGCACCGAAGCGGCCAACAAGGTCAGCGCCGCGCAAATACGCGAGGTAAAAAAGAACAGCGACGTCGCGGTCGGATATTTTCAGAAGGCGATTTCGCTGGAACCCCAATTCTCGCTGCCGTATGCGAGCCTGATCGGTCTGGCCGGCATCCAGGGCCGTGCGGGCGAGCGCGATGCGGCGCAGTGGCTTGAGGCGGCCAATCAGGCGATTCCAAAGAACGTGGCAGCGCGTTTGCAGGCCATCAGCTTTCTGACGCCGCGCTACGGTGTCTCGTACGAATTCCTCGACCGCATGGTGGCGCAGGCCGAAAAATCCCTGCCCTCCGATGCCGCGAACTACCTGAAATACAACCTGGTGCTCGAGAAGGCCAACCATTTCGAGGTGATCGAGAGAAACAAGGCCCAGGCGCTGGCGCTGTACAAGCAGGCTCGCAGCATGTGCGACAACTCCGAAGTCGCGCGTGCGGGCATCGTCCGCAACTACTGAACCCTGATCAGGCCGACGCGCGCGCTTCGTGCAAAACGAAGCGGCGGGCGTGCGGCCCTGCGGGCCACCACATCATTGCCCTCAGGCGATCTTCTCGTGAGCTTGATAGATTTTAACGAACGAAATTCTGAGCTATCAATTGAAATGTGTTATCGCGGTCAGATAATCAACCTGGTTCGCTATTTTCATTTCTTGATTTATCAAAATGTGATTCTGTTAGTTAAATCGCATCAATATGTAATTTGACTGTCGCTCCGATGCCTGTGAAACACGAGCAGACATGCTTTCGGAGTTTATAGATTGATTTGGATCAACTATGTGAAAAATATGTCCGATGCGTGTCCTCGGCGTTGAACATGACCAACGTGATTCGCCGGCGTGTTCAACGCAGCGCTCAGGGCAGGGGATTTCTGTAGGAGATTTCGCACAACGCCTCGCGCAGCGCCTGGGCCTTGCCTTCGCCTAGCAAGGCGGCGTAGTCGGCCTCGATGCGATCAATGGCTTCGTGCATCTTCATCATGTATTCCAGACCCTTGGTCGAGAACTGCACCTTGAAGGCCCGCGCATCCGAGAGATCCTGCACGCGTGTGACCAGCCCGGTTGACTCGAGATCGCGCACGGCTTTGCCTGCAGCCTGCTTGCTGACACCCATGCGGCGCGCAAGCTCGGTGCCGCGCGTCCCCTCCAGATCGATGTAGGGCAACATGCCGCCGGCCGCGGGTGGCAAGTCCTTGAGCTGATCTCCCATGGCGGCATGCAGTCGGGCCACGAAGTCCTTGCGCGCGAGCAAGAGCATGCGTCCGACGCCATAGCGGCGCTTTATCCGCAATTCATCCAATTGTTCTTTTGTGTGCATAGTCAAATTATATTTATTTTGGAAGTATTCCGAATTTGCTGCGATTTTTGATGTCAAATTTGCAAAAATCAATGATAACCAAAAGAGGGATGAACTATATGCATGGCGTTTCACGAATGATGCACCGATGCAGGCTGAATTTTGCAATGCTGTGCGTATTTTGGATAGGTCTTTTCGATTGCGCTTTAGCCGAAGACTATCCCTCCCAAGGCATCAGGATGGTCGTTCCGTTCCCGCCGGGTGGAAGCAGCGATGCCATCGCACGCATGCTCGCCGATGGCATGGGCAAGGAGCTGGGAACCACGGTCTACGTCGACAATCGTCCGGGCGCGGCCACGAATATCGGCTCGGAATTCGTTGTCAAGTCAAAGGCCGACGGCTACACGTTGCTGTTTGGCGGCAGCACGCTGATCGTCAACAGCATCTTTGGTCCCAAGCCGTCATTCGATCCGCAGGTGGAGCTGGAGCCGCTGTCCACCGTGGCCGAGGTCCCGTTCGTTCTGGCCACGCAGCCCGACGCGCCATTCAAAACGCCGCGTGACTTTCTGGAGGCTTCGCGCAGCGAGCCCGGCAAGCTCACCATCGCCAGCGCGCAGCTGGACACCTTCGTGGAAAGATTGAAACTCGCGGCCAGCATTGATCTGCTGCACGTACCGTACAGGGGCGGGGCGCAGGCAGTCTCCGATGCGATCTCGGGGCAGGTGGACACCACGTTCGCGCTGATGCCGGTGCTGCTGCCGATGATCCAATCGGGCAAACTGCGCGCGCTTGGCATCACGTCGGCCAAGCGGCAGCCGACCTTGCCCAATGTGCCGACCTTCACCGAAAGCGGTGTGAATATCGTGATGACCGTCTGGTACGGTCTTCAGGCACCGGATGGCGTAGCCAGTGAGCGCCGCGAACTGCTCAACAAGGCGGTTCGCAAAGTGGTGGACGCGCCCGAGTTTTCAGCGCGGCTTGCCGAGATGGGCGCGCGCGCGAGCAGCAGCAGTGCCGTGGCCATGCAGCAATTGCTCGCGCGGCAACGCAAGGCGTGGGAGCAGCTTGCCGTGGCTCACCCCCAGTTGCTGCAATCGAGCAAACCGTGATGACGAGAGGCGATCTGAATTTCCGGAAAGCCTTCGCGCCGCCGACTACAGATGCTTGACCAACACCTGGCTCTTGCGATCCCAGTTGTATTTTTTCTTGCGCGCTTCGGGCAGCCAGTCGGGATCGACCTGCTGAAAGCCACGTTTGATGAACCAGTGCATCGTGCGGGTGGTCAGCACGAACAGCGTCTTCAGGCCCATGGCGCGGGCGCGTTGTTCAATGCGCTTGAGCAGCTTTTCGCCGTCGCCCGTGCCCTGGCTCATCGGGGACACGGTAACGGCCGCCATCTCGGCCGTGCTCGATTCGGGATAGGGATAGAACGCGGCGCAGCCGAAGATCACGCCATCGTGTTCGATCACCGTGTAGCTGGTGATGTCGCGTTCGATCTCGGTGCGGTCGCGCTTGACCAGCGTGCCGTCCTTCTCGAACGGCTCGATCAACTGGATGATGCCGCCGACGTCGTCGATCGTGGCCTCGCGCAGCTCCTCGAGCTTCTCGTCGATGATCATCGTGCCGATGCCATCGTGCACATAGATTTCAAGCAGCAGCGCGCCGTCCACCGAGAACGGCAGTATGTGGCTGCGCTCCACGCCGTGTTCGCAGGCGCGCACGCAGTGCTGCAGATAAAAGCCCACGTCGGCGGGCGTCTGCGGCGGCGGCAACTGGGCGAGCAGCAGACGTGCTGCAGCCAGCGGCAATTCGGTGTCAATGGGATTCTCGTCGCTGTCGGGTTCGAGCGGCTTCACGCGGATGCCCGGCACTTCGCTGAGGAACAGCAGCTTGTCGGCGTGCAGTTCGATGGCCACGCGCGTGGCGACTTCTTCCATGGTCAGGTTGAATGCCTCGCCCGTGGGTGAGAAACCGAACGGCGAGATCAGCACCATGGCCTCGGATTCGAGCGTGCGCTTGATACCTTCGACGTCCACCTTGCGCACGAGTCCCGAATGCTTGAAGTTCACGCCATCGACGATGCCCACCGGGCGCGCAGTCAGGAAGTTGCCCGAGATCACGCGCACGCGCGCGTCGGCCATCGGTGTGTTCGGCAAACCCTGGCTGAAAGCCGCCTCGATCTCGTAGCGCAACTGGCCGGCCGCTTCCTGCGCTGAATCGAGCGCCACTTCGTCGGTGATGCGGATGCCGTGTGAGTATTGCGGCTCGTGCCCTTTGGCGCGCAATTGTTCATTGACCTGCGGGCGAAAGCCATGCACCAGCACCAGCTTGACACCCATTGCCTGGATCAGCGCGAGATCCTGCACGATGCCCTGCAGCTTGCCGGCGGCGATGGCCTCGCCCGTGATGCCCACCACAAAGGTCTGGTGTCGGAACTTGTGGATGTACGGAGCCACGGACCGGAACCAGGGAACAAAGGTGAAATTGAAGACAGCGGACATGGTGTGGGCTTGAACTGGCAATGAGCCGTGTGCGGTATCCAAAAGAGCGAAGAAAAAGCGCTTGCCGACCCCGGGCCGCAAGCGCAGTGCGCAGTGCGCAGTGCGCAGTGTAGCGGCACTACACCAGCTTTGGACCAACGGGGTGTTTCAGATAGCCGACAGTTTCGGCTCTCGCGAGAGACTTTCCGGCGGGCGTGTAGCCGATCCGGCGATGTCAGTTCTGCCTGGCCTGCGCCGCCATCGCCAGGCTGCCAGCGCCCGAGCGCGATCCGCCTTGCAGCCAAGGCTCGATCCGGACGGGTTGGCGAGCGGGTTGGGCAGTAGACGGCTTGCGCGGTACTTTTTTGCCACCGTCACGCAGACGCAACGCCCAACGTTCAACGGTGTAGAACGAAAGCGCCGACAAGCCCACGGAGATCGCCAAGCCCGCGACCACGACGACGGGCCACGAAAACTCGGCGCGCAGATAACGCACGACGGGGTAGTGCCACAGATAGACGCCATAGGAGAGCTTGCCGAGCCTGACCAACGCCGGCGCGCTCAGCATTTCGTAGACCACGCCGGATTGCTTTTGAACGGCCATCAGCACGACCAGCGTCGCGCATTCCACAACCGTGATGCCCCAGAGCATCGCCTGCTGGTTGTCCCAGGCCATTTCCATGAGCAGCGGCACGGCCAGCGGAAACCACATCAGATGCGCAAAGTTCTTCTTGATGTTCTGCGTGAACGCAGGCTTTTCGACCATGAGCGCGGCCAGCAATGCTCCGGCTAGAAGACCAGTGGCGCGTGTGTCGAAGCGAAAGAAAATCTCGTAGAACTGCTGCCCCTGGAACACCCACATCACGCGCCAGGCCCAGGCCATGAGCCACAGCAAGAGGATCGAGCGCCATACCTTGCCCGGTGTGGCAAAGCGCAGCAACACCACGAGTAGCGGCGGCCAGATCAGATAAAAGTGTTCCTCGACCGACAGCGACCACATGTGCAGGATCGTGTTCGGGCTGTCAAAGAAAGCGATGCCATAGTCGGCCAGATACAGGATGGACACCAAGGCGTCGGAATACACATCCGTCAGGTCCGGCCAGATGAACGGCGCAAAGATGCAATAGGCAAGAAGAAACAGCGCGAGCGCGGGCATCAACCGATAGAAGCGGCGGCGATAGAAATTCCAATAACCGAGTTTGCCGTCGCGCTTGAATTCCATGAGCAACAGCGACGTGATCAGAAAGCCGCTGAGCACGAAGAACAGATCCACCCGAAGAACGCGCCGTCGAACAAAGGCACGTGAGAATGCGACAACAAAACGAGCAGGATCGCAACGCCGCGAAGGCCATCGAGCGCCGGGTTGTATGTCATCTTGAAATCGCTAACGGCCAAAACAGGCACCTCCATTCGGGATGAACGCATCATCCCGCGGTTTATGAATACATCAGGAGCACAGGGGAGCGGGCCACCTGTTCCTGCGTGCAGTGAATGCACCTGATAGTTGATGTCCCACAGGGACACAAGTTCCGAGCCAAGGATTCCCTGCAAGATCGATTCATGCGGTCGGTTCCTAAATTGTCTCTATCGATAGTGATTTTAGACAAAGTTGGTGTGATCTATTTTCAAAACGCTACGGACTGTCAGCGCGTGTACTCTGACATCGGGCTTTGAACCCCATCACAAGCGGCGGCCCGGGCAGATGGGGAAATCCTCAAAAAGGGCTTACACATTCACGCAACTCACACGCCAGCGGCCTTCATCAACGCGCAAAGGCGCCGCACCGTCATCTAGTGCGACGCCTTTGCGAATCAGTGGACGAGGAGCGCGTGGGCCCCAGGCGATCAGGGCCTTGCGACGTGCCAGGCGTTCTCCAGCATGCCTTCACCGGTACGGTCGCCCGGCTTGGTGTCGCGTGCCCAGTTGTAGAGCGGACGGCCCTTGTACGCCCATTGCTTGCTGCCGTCATCGCGCGTGATCGGGCTCCAGTCGCCGATGGCCTTGGCCGCGCCGGGTGCGGTCAGCGGTGGCCAATTGGTGGCGCAATTGCCGTTGCAGACGCTCTTGCCCGAACCCACGACGTCCTTGTCAAACACATAGAGCGTCATCTGGTTCGGACCCACCAGAGCTCCGTTCATGACCGTTGCTGGAGACTGGGTCTGCATCTGCGCCTGCGTTGCCGGCGCGGAGGAGGTCTTGTTCGACGTACAGGCCACCAGAGCCGAGGCCATCAGAGCTGCGAGGAGTATGCGGGTCATGTTGGATTCCTTTTTGAGCATGTGAACGGGTTGCAGGCGGTTGCATCGTCGGAATGTGGATTCAGCGAACCGGGCCGTAGAGGAGAGAGTTCTGACGGAATGGAGAGGCCAGTCTCGTCTCTTTCAACGTTGGGACTGTAGCCTTGGCGACCCGCCCTGAATTGTCGGCGGACATCCCGACTTTGTGCTGTTTGCGCGCGCGGAGATTCGCGGCAACACCATATCAGACCCGATTACAAGAGGCATAGATCAAACATTCTTGCGAATCTGGATGTGCGAATGCCTGTCGTTGCCGCCATTCAATGGTCTGAATAAGGCGTGGAGCAGGGATTTGATACATAAATCCATATTGAATGACGCTGGACAATTCGTTGAGAGATTTACGCAAAATCGTGCGTCGTTGCTTTTAATTGAGAGTGTCACATCCATAGATTTAATCATGCAAAAACCCTCATTGGTTTTTTTGTCGATTTATTTCACCTGTTTCTGACAACCTACGTACTTGGTGGCCAGAAAGATGCAGTGAACGGAATCACCGGTGATTGAGATGCGTCATTACGGGTGGCGTAAATGTCGATCGGGCCATCATCAAAAATTTCGATTCAATGTTTGACTTGGAGAGCCAATATGCCCGGCGAGAACGAAAAGAAGCTTGGTTTGCCCGCACTGATCGGGATGGTGGTCGGCTCCATGATAGGGGCGGGCATTTTTTCGCTGCCAAGGACCTTCGGGAGCGCGACCGGCGTGGTGGGTGCGCTGATCGCATGGGCCATTGCGGGCGTCGGCATGTATACGCTGGCACGCATATTCCAGATACTGGCAGAAAGAAAACCGGATCTGGACGCTGGCGTGTTCGCCTATGCCAAGGCGGGTTTCGGAAACTATGCGGGATTTCTTGCCGCTTTCGGTTATTGGATAGGTTCCTGCATTGGCAACGTGTCCTATTGGATTCTCATCAAATCGACACTTGGAGCCTATTTTCCATTTTTTGGAGACGGCAACACCATTTCCGCGATTGCCGTGGCGTCCATCGGTATCTGGGCATTTCATTTCCTGATTCTGCGAGGCGTGCAGCAGGCGGCAGTGATCAATGCAGTCGTGACGGTCGCAAAGATCATCCCGATCCTGGTGTTTATCGTGATTTTGCTCGTTGCCTTTAATGCCGATCTGTTTCGTGCCAATTTATGGGGCACTTACAGCAATGCCGGATTATTGGAACAGGTGCGTCTGACCATGCTGGTCACGGTATTCGTGTTTCTGGGCATTGAAGGAGCAAGCGTTTATTCGCGCTACGCCAAGAAGCGGTCGCATGTGGGCGCCGCCACGCTCATCGGGTTTGCAATGGTGCTGAGCCTGATGGTGCTCGTCTCGCTGCTGCCCTATGGCGTGATGGAGCAAGGCGAGATTGCGGCCCTGAGGCAGCCGTCGCTTGCCGGTGTGCTGGAGCACGTCGTGGGGCGCTGGGGTGCGGTGCTCGTGAGCCTTGGACTGCTGGTCTCCGTTCTCGGAGCCTATCTGGCGTGGTCCCTGATTTGCGCAGAAGTGCTCTATGCGGCTGCGCGCAACGATGACATGCCGAAAATCTTCGCCCGCAAGAACGCCAACGACGTGCCCGCGAGTGCGCTGTGGTTGAGCAACGCCGTGGTTCAGTTGTTCGTCATCAGCACCTATTGGTCGAGCGATGCGTTCGCGCTGATGCTCAACCTCACCAGCGTGATGTCCCTGATTCCCTATCTTCTCGTGGCCGGATTCGGGCTCAGCGTCGCGCGCCGCGGCGGCATCCAGTCGCCCGAGGGCACGCGTCGCAGGGACCTGACGCTGGCCGGTGTGGCCGTGGTCTACACGGCGTTCATGGTGCTGGCCGGAGGCATGAAATACATGCTGCTGTCCGCGCTGCTCTATGCACCGGGAACGGCGCTGTATTTCTGGGCCCGGCTCGAGAAGAAGCGGCGCGTTTTCCAAGGCTACGAAATGATTCTCTTCGCGGTTGCATGCGCGGGTAGTTTGGCCGCTGCCATTGCGCTTGGCACGGGATGGATCGCTCTTTGATCCGTGCGTGCTCGCCGCTCATCGTTGGCGGCGTGGTTTTACTCAAGGCCGATTGAAAGGAAAAGTCATGAACACGAGCAATCCCGAATTGGGCGTGCATTCGGAAGTCGGCACGCTGCGCAAGGTGATGGTGTGCGCACCTGGCCGAGCACATGAGCGGCTCACACCTTCCAACTGTGATGCGCTTTTGTTTGACGATGTGATGTGGGTGGACAACGCAAGGCGCGATCATTTCGATTTCATCACCAAGATGCGCCAGCGCGGTGTCGAGGTGCTCGAGATGCACAATCTGCTCGCCGAAACGGTAGCGATACCGGAAGCCCGCGAGTGGATTCTCGACCATCAGGTCGTGGCCAATCAAATGGGAATCGGCCTGCTCAACGAGGTGCGCGATTTCCTGAACGGGCTTTCTTCGCGCACGCTGGCCGAGCTGTTGATTGGCGGCCTGTCCACAAACGAGTTTCCAGGTGACCTGGGCGGTGAGCATCTGGCGCTCATACGCGAGGCATCGGGGTGACGGAATACCTGCTGCCGCCGCTGCCCAACACCTTGTACACGCGCGACACCACCTGCTGGATCTATGGGGGCGTGACGCTCAATCCGCTGTACTGGCCCGCACGCCAAGAGGAAACCATCCTGACGACGGCGATCTACCGCTTTCACCCCGAGTTCGCTGGCAAGGTCAATGTGTGGTGGGGCGATCCGCTCAAAGACCACGGGCTGGCAACGCTCGAAGGCGGCGACGTCATGCCCATCGGCAATCGCACGGTGTTGATCGGAATGAGCGAACGCACCTCGCGTCAGGCGATCAGCCAGCTCGCATCGACCCTCTTTGAAAAGCAGGCGGCTGATCGCGTCATCGTCGCCGCCATGCCCAAATTGCGCGCGGCCATGCACCTCGATACGGTCTTCACTTTCGCGGATCGCGACTGCGTGCTGATCTACCCGGACATCGTCGATCACATTCACTGCTATTCCTACCACCCCGGCAACAAGCCAGGGCAGCTTGATCTGCGCAAGGACGAGGGCTCATTGGTACAGGTCGTCGGCGAGGCGCTAGGCCAACAGCAGATGCGCGTGGTCGAAACCGGCGGCAACCCCTACGTGCGGGAGCGTACTCAGTGGGACAGCGGTGCGAATCTGGTGTGCCTGTCGCCGGGCGTGGTGATGGCCTATGACCGCAATGTTCATACGAACACGCTCCTGCGCAAGGCGGGTGTGGAGGTTGTGACGATTGTCGGCGCGGAACTCGGACGCGGACGTGGAGGCGGCCATTGCATGACCTGTCCCATCGTGCGCGATCCGGCCTGATCTTTTTCAACGGGATTCATCATGTTCAAAACCATTCCAAAATTGAAATTCCTTGGGCCGGTCGCGATGGTCTTCGCGCTCGGTGCCTGTGCCCAGACCGCTCCTCTCCAGCCGCCGTCCTCCACGGGCGGCATTGTTCAGGCGGAAGCCGCCCCAAGTTCTTTCCCGCTCCCGCATGCCGATGTGGTCGGTCGCGTCGTCGGCATCGAGGACATCACGCCACGGTTGCAGCGCTCCACGCCCTCGGGTGCTGGTGCCGCCGTAGGCGCCGTTGCCGGTGGCGTGCTTGGCAATCAGATCGGTGGTGGCCGTGGACGCACGCTTGCAACGGTGATGGGTGTTGCGGGCGGGGCGGTGGTGGGCAACCGCATCGAGTCTGGTCAGACACTGCCAACGCAGTCTCCGCAAAGCGTGTTTCGTATTTCGATTCAAAGCCATCGGGGACAGATGCATGTTCTCGACGTGCCCGACACCGGTGACTTGCGTGTAGGCGATCAGGTTCGCCTGACCTCGGACGGGTTCATCTGGCGCGTGTGAGCTTGCCCGCTTTGCGCAGCCTGTTCGCGAGCTTTGGCGCAACGCTGTGCGGCGCGGGACTGGTGCTTGGCGCGTTGTTTGTCGCAGCGTCTCTGATGCCGACCCTGGTTCCGCGCTCGCCATACCTGCAAGGCGCGCTGAGCGGGCTTTGTTTTGCGGTGGGTTATGGGCTTGGATGGGCGTTGCGCGGACTGTGGCGGGCATTCGAGCTTCCCGAGGCGAGTGGTCGCATGCGACGACGAACGCTGATGGTGGCGGGCACGGTCTGCGGGCTCACCATCGTGATGGCGATGTGGTGGCACGTGGTCTGGCAGAACCGCTTGCGCGCCCTGATGCAGTTACCGGACCTCAACACCTCCGGGCTGCTCGCGATGACGGTGATTGCCGTTGTCGTGTTCGTGTTGTTGCTGGTGACGGTGCGCCTGTTCACCCGGTTGAAGAGGGCGCTGGCGCGACGTTTCAAGCGGCGCCTGCCGCCCGAGCCGCCACGTTTCTGGCCCTGACGGCCTCGGCGCTGATCTTCTGGAGCCTGGGCAATGGGGTGCTGGCCCGCGCCGCGCTGCATCTCTTTGACGGTGTCTACAGCGAACTCGACGCCCGTATCGAAGAGGATCGCGCCGCTCCAACGGACTCCTTGAAAAGTGGCGGCCCGGGCTCGTTTCTGACGTGGCAAACGCTCTCGCGGCAAGGACGCCGCATGATTGCAGATGGCCCGGATCGCGAGCAGATCGAGGCGCTGACCGATCAACTGGCACGTGAGCCGCTGCGGGTCTACGTGGGACTGGCGTCGGCCGAAACGCCTATGGAGCGGGCGCAATTGGCATTGGCCGAATTACAGCGTATCGGCGCGTTCGACCGGGGGCATTTGGTGATCGCCACACCCACAGGAACCGGCTGGGTCGATGAGGAGAGCCAGGACGCGCTCGAGTATGTGCTCGCCGGTGACGTGGCAACGGTCGCCGTGCAGTACTCTTACTTCGCTAGCTGGCTTGCCTTGCTCAGCAATTCCGACTATGGCGTCGAGACCTCGCGAGCGGTCTTCAGGCTCATCTACGAACACTGGCACTCGCTGCCGAAGACGCGCCGCCCGCGCCTGTACCTGCACGGCCTGAGCCTTGGTGCGCTGAATTCCGATCTGAGTCACGATCTTCAGCAGGTGATCGACGATCCCTTTGACGGTGCGCTCTGGTCGGGTCCGCCGTTCAACATGCCCACCTGGCGCAATGCCGTGGCTGCACGAGATGCAGGCACCACCGCGTGGTTGCCCGTGGTACGGGGCGGAGCCGTGGTGCGCTTCACGGCGCAGACAGACCATCTCGAAATGCCGCCCGCGCGCTGGGGGCGTACCGGGTGGTCTTTCTCCAATATGCGAGCGACGCGGTGACGTTCTTCGATCCTCAGGCGCTGTGGCGCAAACCTGAATGGATGCAGCCGCCGCGGGGCCCGGACGTATCCACGGACATCGTATGGATTCCGGTCGTGACGTTTCTTCAACTGGGCTTCGATCTGATGGTGGCCGTATCGCCGCCCAAGGGCTTCGGACATGTCTACCATTTCGATCACTATGTCGACGCCTGGACGGCTTTGCTGGGGATATCGGAGCAGTGGCCCGAAGAGCGACGCCAACTGCTCAAGCACCGAGTGGCCGAAGCGCGAAACACAGGGCGGAAGGCTGCGAACACGAACGTGCGTCAGCCCTGATAGGATGCCAAAGACAGTCTTTCCCCCTCACTTGCAGGAATCTGCGATGCGACGCACCATGACCTTTCTCGCGATCATCGGCATAGTCGCCGCGTGCTACTTCACATGGCGTTACGGCGTGAACTGATGACGCCGATGGGCGCTGGGTGAGCAGGCCCGCAACGTTAAATTGCGGTGTTCGGCAATTTCCAGCGATGGAGTATTTGATAAGTCCAGCCATTGCCCGTACCCGTGCGCTCCGCGAGCAGAAGCTCGTCGATCACCCAATCGATCGGCGTGATCGCTTGAGTCTCCAAGGTTTCGGAAGCCCTGTAGCAGATCGTGACGTGAGGGCGGTGGCCGCCGTCCGCTTCCAGACCTTGCCGCACGACTTCGTCTTTCAATACAGCAAGCACCTCGTCGAACGGGCGAGGGCGCCCGCGCGCGAAGAATGACCAGTGGATTCCCTGGCGACCACCTTCTCCGCGAATGCGGTTCAGGCTCAACACAAAAGCGGGCATTTTTGTCGCCGCGAGCGCATCGCCGGCATGCATGAGCGCCTGTTTCACCGCGTCGCTGCCATCGTAGGGGCCACAGAACGTCTGGTGCCAGTTGCGTGCTGGAAACATCAGGTCCTGCAGGCGCTTGTCGAGCTTCAATTGCTGGACCGCCCCTCCATGAGGCTGCGCACCTTGGTGGAAGGCTGGGCAAGAATCAACATGCGCGATGGTTTCATGATGCCTGGGGCGCTTGTTCGGCAGTTCGTTGTTCAGGGGCAATGTGCACGATCCAGTGCCAATCAGCAATTCATCGGTCCCGTCACCGTGCTGCCTTCGGCCTTGTAGTTCACCGCGCCCTGGCAGCTCAATCCCTTTTCGATGGTCGACGAGTTCAACGTCAACCGAGTCGGGCCGTCCTTGATTGCCAGCGATTCGCTGATGATGGAAAAGTGAAGCTCAATCGACCTAGCGCCTGAAAAGGTGGCCGCGGCCCCTGTCACCGCGCTGTTGACGAATTTGACGCTGTCCACGCCGCCAGTGATCGCAAGACCCTTGTTCAGATTGGAGCCATCGGCCACCAGACTTTTCACCTTGTCGCCACTGACCGGTCCCGACACCGTCGAGTTTCTGACCAGCAATGTCGCGCCGGGCCGCATCGTAATTGCACCTTCGACATTGGAGTTCTCGATGGTGCAGTTGCCTTGCACCGTCACATCGCCGCTGACGGACGTGTTGTTGATGCTGGTCGAGCAGGTCTGCGCAGCATGTGCCGAGCCGCCAAGAATGAATGCGCCGAGCACGAGCGTCGACGCGCAGGCATTTTTCCCGAAATGAGCAAAGGCTTTGCGTTGCATGGGTTCTCCTTCCCGGGGCTTGAGATCGGCGATTGTCTCGACGGTGGAGGATCGATTCTGAGTGAGTTGTGCCGGGCAAGTGCGACCGGAGTGCAAACAGATGTAGTTGCGAAACGATACGTGCCGTGATTTGCAGCCGGCCAGCAAGATTGGCCGAGTGCTACAAAATATTGGGCTATAATCGAAGTCTTGCTAGTTGTGAGGATCAGCCAGGATCCCGAGATCTTCTCGCAAAGTGTGGGACGTTAGCTCAGTTGGTAGAGCAGCGGACTTTTAATCCGTTGGTCGCGCGTTCGAATCGCGCACGTCCTACCAGCAAATTCAAGGACTTAGGTTAACGCCTAAGTCCTTTTTTCGTTCCTGGTATCAACCAGATGGCAATGCACAAGCGTGTTGAGCTTGACCAATCCTGGGCAACTGCTTCGACAACGCGGTGATCGAAAGTTTCTTTGGCGCCCTGAAAATTTGGTCATGACCAAGCAAGAACAAATTCAGCATGTCGGCTTCAAAAGCTCGGTAAGGTTGATTTCCCGATCCATAACTTCGCACAGTGCATGATTGCACGAGTAGTCAGCGGTATCGACGCGGTATGAATGGGATGGCTGGTCCAGGTCCACTGGTTGGTGCAAGTGTTTGCAAGTCAAGAAAAGTGAAATACCCTCGGTCTGTTCGCCATCCTCCCGTATCAATGTAAATAGCATTGCCTAACTTTTGCACTTTATCAATTGTTATATGGCCATGTATGACTGCGCGAACGTTGCGGATGTGGGCAACATAGTTGCGTAAATAGCGATCTCTCGACCATAGGCAGCAATCGATGGCGCTTATCGAAAGGGGCTGATTCTGCATATCTTGCCAATCGTCGTAAGGACAGTCCGCATGAACCATTCCGACGAGGCCTTCGGGCGTTTCTACTTCTATCGCCAAGGGCAGTTTTGCTAGCCGCTCGCCAACCCTTCGCTGTCTATCGTGGTCTAGCTTGTCCAGCCAGTCACCACCATGGTCCACGTAGTTAACTTCTGTGTACGGATCGCCTAGCGCGCTGCGCCAAATCATGAAGTCATGATTGCCGCAGATTGCATGAAACCAAGGGCGATTTAGCCAGTCCAGCACGAGGTTGGATTCCGGCCCGCGGTCTACCAAGTCGCCTACTGAGAACAGGCGATCCTTGGTGGGGTTGAAGTTGATGTGATCCAAGGCCTGCTGCAGCGCCGTGAAGCAGCCGTGAATGTCGCCTACGGCAAAGTCACGCCCTTGTGTGTTAGCGCTGAAGCGTATGAGTTGAGGGTTGGCGGGGCTGGTATCCATGACCCAAGGCTACTTGAAGGGTTTCAATGCAACATTGGGGAAGGGCAGGCTTTCCCAAATTTGTTCTTTTGTCGCGCGATGTGCCCAGCGCTCAGGATGCAGCGTCAACAGCGCGTCGGCCTTCACATGACATGAGCGGTCGATGAGTCAACGTCGTGGCGCCGCCAGTGGTGATCGCGCTGGAGAAAGCCGCGCAGCTCATTTCACTCAAGGAGCCGAGTCGGAACGTTGCCAGCGCGCCTGTTGAGCACGATAACTTCCTATACAAGCGATGTGCGGCATTGGCAACGGATTTCTTAATATCTATTAACCAAGCAAGCCAATAGCAAAAATATTTAGTAAGATCGTATCTTTCATTTACTCGGGATACATCGTGGAAACATTTAAAAAGATCATTGCTGTCGGTGCATTGTTGGGAGTGAGTGTTGCACAGGCGTTCATGCCGCAGACGGGTACCTGGGTGGTTACGTCGGAAAACAATGGTCAACCGGGCCGGGGATTTGGCATCGATGTCCAGAACTCCACGCTGGTCATGCAGATGTATGGATATGAGACCAACGGAAGCCCCACCTTCTATCTTTCGGCGGGTGCAATCGCCGACAACAAGTTTACGGCGCCACTCAACACCTACAAGGGCGGACGATATCTCGGCAGTGGTGACCGGTCCGGTACTCAGACGGGAACAGCGGGTAACGTGTCGATGCGGTTTGTGTCGGGCACCAAGGGCTACATCACTTTTCCAAATGAAGCAGAGAAGGAAATTTCCCGTTTCAATTTCGCTTACACACCGACGCCGTCCAGCCTCAAGGGCATTTGGTTGTTCAGCCCCCTGAACTCGACGACACCGCTGGCCGATTTTGTCGCGCTTTCGACTGTTGGCACGGCAAGTGCGCATGGCAACGGCCTCGTGTTGTCGGACGATGGGCGCTTTGCGTGCGAGCACCAGATTTCCGGAGAAGCGGTGGGCACCGTGATCTGTATTCGCGTGACCTCGGCGGGGAAGTTGGCCTGGGGTTATCAATTCACCGTGAGCGTCAATGATGGAGAGGGCAAATTCATCAGCGGCACCGGCGGCGACACCGAGCTTGCCATTGCGCGACGCCTCACCAACCCCGCTGGCACGGCCACGGGCGTTCTCTTGAAGAGCGAGACGGCGCGCCAGCCTGCGCAGCTCACGGAGGCCACTGTCGATTCACTTCGCGCCGGAATCGAATCCGTGGCCAATAGTGGGTTGACGACCGACTGACAGGGCAGGCGCAGACAGACAAGCAAAATGAAAATGGGCCACGCCGGGTATACGGCGTGGCCCATCTCATTTTTCAGGTCAGTGGAAGAACAGCGCAATCAAAATGATGATTGGGATGGGAATTCCAATTAGCCAAAGCAAGATAGATCTCATGATTCGTCCTTTCCGGGTGGTCTGAGCGGTTGCAATTGTTCAAAGCGTGGATGCGTGCACGTTCACGCGTCGCGTTGGCGTCCACCAAAGGTTGCGGACAGGCTTCCGACAAATGCGCCGATGAGCAAGACGACAACCATCCAGAGCATCGAATAGGCGGTTGCCTTGCGTGCCTCTTCTGCTGCAGCCTTGGCCTTTTCTTCGGCCTCCTTGGCGGTTTGTTTTGCCTTGTCGATTTGCTGCTTCACCTGGGCAAACGATTCCTTGACCTTCTGCTCGGCTTGCTCTTGCGTGAGGTTGGAGCGCTGCGAGATCAACTGCGCGACGTATTTCGCATCGGTATCAGACAGCGCGCCTGTTTGCAGCGAGTGCGCAAAAATGACCGAGACTTCCTTGGCATCGTCCGCCGCCGATTGGGTCTTGCGGGAAATTTCCTGTGCGCCATCCTTGAGCTCCTGCTTTTGCTGCTCGGTAGGGCCGCCGTTACGCAGGAGGCTGCTGATCCAGTAGTTGAGATCCGAACCTTCGTCGCCTGCCTTGGCCGCGCCCACTCCCGCAGCGCCCGTGATCGCCGCAGACGCAGCGCCGCCAACAACGTTGCCCGCTGCTCCCACGGCACCGCCGACGACCTGGGCTGCACCGCTTGCCACAGCACCAGCAGCCTTGACCGTGCCTGTGATCGCCGCGCCCGCAATCGAGCCCATCACGGCCACCATCAGCAGGGTTGCGAAGGCCCAGGCGAGAAATCCATGCGCGGTATCGCGGAAGTAGACCTCGTCGGTGTGCACGCCTTGCCACTTGGTGCGCAAGCGTCCGGCGATGTATCCACCGACCCCGGCGGAAGCAAGTTGTGTGAACGCAAGCCACACAATGGCGGCCCAGCCGATGGTTTCCCCATCAGCGCCTCTGCCGGACCACACCGAGACGGACGACAGTCCAAGCCCGATTCCCAGCATGAACAGCAGCAATGACAGCACGGCTGCGGCAAGCGCACCGGCAAAAATTGCCGCCCAGGATACGGCGCTGCCTTCAAATCCCGGCGCCGATAAAGGTGCTCCGCGAACCACGACTCTTTCGTCGTCTACATAGGTGGTTGTGACCATTTCGGCTCCTTGATTGTTAACGAATTGATTGTCGTCAAGGTTTTGGGAGGCGCTGTAGTCCAAAAGCGAGGGGGAGCGTGCGCACAAAACCTTTGGCCTAGTCTCCAGACTGTCGTGTCTCGCGAGTCAGGCTTGTACGAGAGACAGTCTGGCGACCTCGGTGAATCCAGAAAATCGTGATACCGGTGAAATGAAAAAAGCCTCCCGATGGGCTTCGGGAGGCTTGCAAGGTGCGGCGGCATCGGTCGCCGCGCATCATTTTTGGTTATTTTTCCTTTTGTTTTTCTCTCCTTCAGTCTCCCCAGGCCCCAGCAGGAGATGATTCAGCAAACCACCCCCAACAATCAACCACACCGCCAGAATCGCTGCGAGCACCAGCGGCTTGGCCCCGCGCTCTTGATGGCGCTCGCGTGAGTCGTCAGACCGAGACCCGCCATCGCCATGGCCAGCAGCACATTGGCGCCGTTGTTCACATGGCTGACGACGTCCTTGGGCAGCAGATTGAGCGAATTGAACAGCACCACGGCGATGAAGCCGAATGCAAACCAGGGAATCGTCATCCTGGATTTCTTGCCGTCGGCACCGGCTTCGGCGCGCTCGCCGCGTGCCAGCCACGCGGACAGGATCAGCAAGAACGGCGCGAGCATCATCACGCGCACCATCTTGGTCACGACGGCGGTGTCGGCGGCTTCCGGGGACATGGCGCGCGCGGCGGCCACGACCTGGGCGACTTCATGCACGGTTGCGCCGGTGTAGATGCCGAATTCGCTCGCGCCTCCGGGAATGAAACCGGCGGTCAGGTTCCACTGGTAGAGGGCAGGGTAGAGAAAAATGCAGAGCGTGCCGAAGACCACGACGGTGGCGACCGCGACCGTCACCTGATCGGCGCGCGCTTTCACGACAGGCTCGGTGCCGAGCACGGCGGCCGCGCCGCAAATGGAACTGCCCGCGCCGATCAGCATGACCTGCGTGCGGTCCATGCCAAGCCAGCGCGTGCCGATCAGCATGGCCAGCATGAACGTGCCGCCGACGATGAGCGCGTCGATTGCCACACCAGCCATACCGACGTGGGCAATGTCCGCCGTGGTCAGGCGAAAGCCGTAGAGCACGATGCCAAGGCGCAGCAATGTCTGCTTGGTGAAACCCACGCCAGGGCCGGCGCTCGGAGCCAAGCTGCCATAGACCGTATTGCCGAGCACCATGCCGATGATGATGGCCAGCGTGAGCACGCTCAGGCCCTTGGAGGCGAACCAGTCGATCTGACCGAGATATGACGATACCCCGGCAATGGCCGCGCACAACATCACACCCGGAAGACGCTTGACCCAGACGGAGCCGGTCGGCGCGGGTGCGTGGTGGCTGGCTGTTTTGACTGTGGACATGATGGGGTTTGTTCTTTGCGGTTGTGCGTCGGGCTGAGCGGCTACGGTCTCTGATCGATAGCACCGGGTTCCGAATGGAACGAACTGTCTCAAAATTCCCTTCACCCATCCAACAGATAGTTTTTCTATAATCAAATAATTAAATCGCTTAATAACCAATACTTCTAAAGAAATTGATAGCGCCAAATGGCCCATACATGGGCAAAGCGCGGGAGTTTTCACGGAGATCCACATGGACGTATTGCGCCTGACGCTGAGGCAATTGCAGATCTTCATGGCCGTCGCGCGCACCGGCAGTACGGCGAGTGCGGCAGAGGCCATCGCGCTGTCGCAATCGGCGACGAGTTCCGCGATCAACGAACTTGAGCGCTTGTTGTCCCTGCGCCTTTTCGACCGCACGGGCGGCGTCTGCTGCTCAACGACAACGGGCGCGCATTGCTGCCGCGCGCGCAGGCGTTGCTCGAGGGTGCGCTGGACGTGGAGCGCATGGGTCTGGCACCCGAGGAGCAACTGCAAATGCTGCGCATCGGGGCGAGCACCACGCTCGGCAATCACGTGCTGCCGCGATTGCTCGCGGAGTATCTCGGCGACCGCCATGCGCGCGCGGCCTCATGGCATGCGCGGCTTGCCATCAACAACAGCGCGGAAATCTGCGCACGGGTCGCGTCGTTTGAGCTTGACGTCGGCGTGATCGAAGGTCCGTCGCACGAACCGGCGCTCGAAGTCAATCCGTGGCTGCGTGACGAACTCGTGCTGGTCGCGTCGCCATCGCATGCCTTGCTCGAGACGTTGCCCGAAAAGCGCCAGCCGATCAGCATCGAGGCCCTGCGCAAGGCCGTATGGCTGGTGCGCGAGCAGGGTTCGGGTACGCGCGAGGCTTCGGATGCGGCCGTGCTGCCACATCTGGGCGGCTATCAGCGCAGCATCGAACTGGGCAGCTCCGAGGCCATCCGCAGCGCGGCGGCATTGGGGCTGGGCATTGCCAGCCTGTCGCGCTTTGTGATCGACGACTATGTGCAAGATGGCCGCTTGATCGTGCTCGAATCGGAGATGCCGCATACCGACCGCCAGTGCTATTGGGTGGTGCACCGTGACAAGCATTTCACGCCCGCGCTCAAGGCGTTCGTGACCTTGCTGGAAAATTCTCGCTAGCCGGCCTCAGAACAGCTCGATCTCGCCGTGCGAGATCTGCGGCTTGACTTCGCCGCGCGAGAGCATCAGGTCGTAATAGCGCACCTGGTTGCGCCCGTTTTCCTTGGCGTAGTAGAGCGCCTGGTCGGCGCGGCCCAGCACCTCGACGGGAGCGCCGTCCATCGTGGAGGTGAAGCCGATGCTCACCGTGATGCCGCCGATCTGGGGAAACATGTGTTTCTCGACGGTCTGGCGAAAGCGCTCGAATGCCTGGCTCGCCTGCTCCAGCGTGGCCGAGCGCAGCAACACGACGAATTCCTCGCCGCCAAAGCGGAACACGCGATCCTGCGCGCGAAACGACGAGCGCAGCAGGTTGGCGACAAGAATCAGCACCTCGTCGCCATAGAGATGGCCGTAGACATCGTTGACCTGCTTGAAATGGTCGATGTCGATCACGGCAAGCCACTGCTGTGGCACGTCGGCTCCCGTATCAAGCTGGTCGAAGCCGGTGATCGGCTGCGAGGTGATGCGCGCGAAATGTTCCTCGAACGTTTTGCGGTTGAACAGGCCGGTGAGGGCGTCGCGTTCGCTGTAGTCCAGCAGATTCTGGTAGTTCTGGTAGACCTGAAAAACGCCCATGATGATGTCGCGCTGGCGGCGCGAGAACGCGCGCGGCTGGGTGATTTCCAGGCAGGCGTAGGCCTTGTCCTCGATCCACACCGGCAGCCAAAGCGTGTGGGTGTTGTTGCTGCTTCGAAGCGCAGCCACGCAATGCTCGCGCAGGCATTCGGTCAGCTCGGGCATGTTGGCGAGAACGCCACGCGCCGGGTCGGATGGCGCCTCGCACTCGGAGGAAATCACCTCGCCGCGGTGCGTCCAGCTACGCGGGCGCACCATCACCTGCGAGTCGCTGAAGAAGAACTCCAGCGCGCGCACTTCCATGTTCTTTCCCAGTTGCAGCACCGTCGTGAGCACCGACGCCTCCAGCCGCAGATGATCCCGGTGACCGGTCATCTCCACGAGGTGCTGGAGGATAGGTGCCATTGCTGACGGATCCTGGGGCTCGTCCATAGGGGCGTTCGGTAGAGGTTTCAGGTTCGCTTGAAAACGAGGTCCCACACGCCATGACCCAGACGCAGTCCCCGGTTTTCAAACTTGGTGAGTGGCCGATAGGCGGGCTGTGGCGCGTAGCCATCGGCGGTGTTGGCCAGATGCGGATCGTCCGATAGCACCTGCAGGATCTGTTCGGCGTAGGGCTCCCAGTCGGTCGCGCAATGGATGTAACCGCCGCGCTTGAGGCGCGTGACGAGCTTGGCCACCAGCGGGGCCTGGATCAGGCGGCGCTTGTTGTGGCGTTTCTTGTGCCATGGATCGGGAAAGAAAATGTGCACGCCATCCAGCGAACCCTCGGTCAGCATGTGGTCGATGACTTCGACCGCATCGTGCTGCAGGATGCGGATGTTCTCGATGTGGCCTTCGCCAATGCGCTTGAGCAGTGCGCCAACACCGGGTTCATGCACTTCGCAGCACAGGAAATTGTCCTCGGGCCGAACCTGGGCGATGTGCGCGGTCGCGTCGCCCATGCCGAAGCCGATTTCCAGAATCAGCGGCGCCGCACGGCCAAAGGCCGCAGTCGCACCCAGCGGGCGGGCGGCATAGTCGAGCACGAAGCGCGGGCCGAGCGTCTCCAGCGCCTTGGCCTGACCGGTGGTCACGCGGCCAGCACGCAACACGAAACTCTTGATGGCCTTGGGGTGAGCCACGCCAGCGGCAGCCCCATCGGCATCCTGCGGATCGGCCGGGGTGTCAGACACCGTACGAGGTGTAATAGTTGAAATTATTGTTGTCACAGAGATGGATTGTAATTTCTTAATTGGTGAATCTGTGCCAGGCATTCACCCAAAAAGCGAGGGCATTTCCGGGTGTGCCATCCAGCAACGCTGCGGGGCCGGTAAACCAAGCGTCCTCGCGGCCTCGCACAGAGCGGGCACGGGGCGGGAACTGTCGATGGAAGGCGCTCCATGCTGCTTGGAGAGCTTTTCGCCATCGGCCGCCCGCACAAGCGGCGTGTGCAGGTAGACGGGAAAACTCAACCCCAGCGCGGCCTGCAGCAGGATTTGACGTGGTGTATTGTCCGCCAGATCCTCTCCGCGAACGACGTGCGTGATTCCCTGGTCCGCGTCATCCACGACCACCGCGAGCTGGTAGGCCCAGATGCCGTCGGCACGCAGAAGCACGAAATCGCCCACGGCGCTTGCGACATCCTGAAATTGGCTGCCCAGACGGCGATCCGTCCATTGCACGCCGCCCCGGCAGATGCCCGGGGAATCGCCGCTCGGCAAGGTGGCTGGAGCCGAGTCCTGAAAGCGCTGGGTATGGAATCGCCATGAGCGCGCAATCCGGCCGTGCGTTCCGTCGCGGCAGGTGCCGGGATAGACATGTTCGGAATGGCGCTCGTGACTCACGCCCTGGGCGATCAGAACCTGCGCTATGTCTTTGCGGGTGCAGGCACAGGGATAGGCCAGATGCTGGCCGGCGAGTTGTTCAAGGACGTGCCGGTAGCGGGCAGTGCGACAAGATTGATGAAGCGGAGGCTCGTCGGCAATGAGCTGGCAGTCTGCCAACTGCCGCAGGATCGTGGCCGAGGCGGCCTCGCTGCAGCGCGGCGTGTCCAGATCTTCGATGCGAACCAGCCAGCGTCCACCGGCAGCGCGGGCGTCCAGCCAACTGGCCAGCGCTGCCGCCAGAGAGCCGGCGTGCAGCGGGCCGGTGGGCGAGGGCGCGAATCGCCCCGTGTACCTTCCTGCCCAACCTGTTGTTTGTGCCAACGCTGCTTCCGACATCAACCGCCCAGTCCAGTTCGTGGGCGGTGCCGATTCTTCCGTTGATGCAGCGTTGCCCCAAAACGGGGATTCTACGAAAAAGCCTTGTTCGAATGCGCGGCGTCAATCGAGGCCAGGGCCAGCTCAAGCCCCGAGACGAAGGCGTCCTCGAGTCGGTGACCCAGACACCAGTCGCCGCACATGCCCAGTTGCGCCACGTCGTCCCACAATGCCGACTGGCCGAGCGGCATCATGGTGCGCGCATGGCGCCAGCGGCGGATGTCGATCTGGCTGGGCGTGGCGCGAATGCCGGTCACTTCGGAGAACGCACGCAACAGCTTGGCCTGCACGCGTGCCGGATCGTCGTTGAGATGCTCCTCCGACCATTGCGGGCTGGCCTGCACCGTCCAGCGCTCGACCTGCGAGCGGCCGGGTTTGGAGGACTCGCGCGCCAGCCAGGCAATGCGGTGATGCGTGCTGCGAGCCGCATTCCACTGTGGCCCGAGCGTCGTGAGCCCGGGGCGCACGGCCTGTGGAAAGCCGATCATCAGCGTCCAGCAGGGCGCGGTTTCCACCTTGGCGAGTTGCTCTTTCCAGAGTGCCTTGTGCTCGCCCTGAATGTCTTCGGCGACGGGCGCTGGAACGGCCAGCAGCACCGTGTCGAATCCGGCGTGCACGCCGCTGCCGCCGTCGGGCAACTGCGCGCGCAACTGCCACTGATCAGGTGAGACGACGTCGCGCTCGATCGCGACGATGGTGGTGTTGGTCACCAGGCGATTTTTTTCGGCCAGGGGTTGAGCCCAGGTCTTCACGAGTGCGTCCATGGCGGGCGTTGCGACCCAGTGGCGCTCACCCGGTGGCGGCGCCGCGGCAACCACGCGGCCGGCTTCGTCGAGCACGCGCACGGTGTTCACGCTCCAGGCGCGGCAAAGGCCCGGGACGGTGTCCAGCGCCTTTTGAAACCGGGAATCACGCACGGTGAAGTATTGCGCACCGACGTCGTAGGTTCCGCAAACCGAGTGCTCCACGGATGTGCGCCCGGCCGCTTCTGGCTGCTTTTCGAACACCGTCACGTCGTGCCCGGCCTGCATCAGCGTGCGGGCGCAGGCAATGCCTGCCATCCCCGCGCCAATCACTGCAATTCGCTTGGGTTTGGAGCGGATGCCGCCGTAGGGGCGATGTTCGGATTCTGATTTCCCGGATTGAGCAGCTTGCATGACGGACCCAGTCTAAAAAGATAAATGCAGTCAATACCAACATCGTCTGCGCGCTCAAGCAGGATAGTCACTGCACGAGCGCGAAGGCTGAACAGCGCAAAACGCACAGCCGGGCAAGTTGCGGCCCGCTTGCTCTGCATTTCGCAGTCGTCTTGCACACTCTACACGGCTTATGGACGGTTTATGCGCCGCTTTCAACGCGGCTGCGTGTTTTTCCGCATGGGAAATACGATCCATCGAATCGATCAGAAATGGTGGTGGTTTTCGAGCAATGATTTCTGCGTCGTCTTGCTCTTGAGCTGCTCCAGCCACCAGGCGAGCGCCTTGCCGACGCTGCGCTGGGCGCCCGCGCCCCAGACGTAGCTCAGCCGCAGCGTGCGCGGTGGCCGCTCAACGGCGCGCGCCACCAGAAGGCCCGCGCTGAGGTAGGAGCGCACCATCGGCTCCGGTAGAAATCCGGCGCCGATGCCGCGCAACTGGGCCTGAATCTTGGCGCTCATCGAATCCACCGTCATCACGTCCTGACCCGGCAGAATGCCGATGGTGACGTTGGAGCGATTGCCCGAGTCGGCTACGGCGATCAAACGGTGTTGACGCAATTCCGAATCGCTCAGCGGCTCCGCAAGCCTTGCCAGCGGATGATGGGGTGCGACGACGAACACGAAATCGAGCATCCCGATGTCCGCGCTTTGCAGGCCTGCGATGCTCGGAGTGTCGACGGCCACGCCGATGGCCAGATCGGCCCGGCCCGAAGTCAGGCATTCGAGCGTGCCGCCGAGAATGCCATCGGTGAACTTCAGACGCGTGGGCGGCATCGGTTTCAAGGCGAAGAACGCTTCGGCCAGCTCCAGCATCGTGGGCGTGGACATCACCTGATCGACGCTGATCGTGAGCTGTGGCTCCCAGCCGGTTGCCACGCGCCTGACGTGATTGGCGATGGCATCCACATCCTCCAGCAGACGCGAGCCTTCGCGCAGCAATTCGGCTCCGGCTTCCGTCGGATGGGCCTGCCGCGCGCTGCGGTCAAACAGCAGCACGTCGAGCGCATCCTCGATCTGCCGCACGCGGTAGGTCAGCGCGCTGGGCACCAGATGCAATTCGCGCGCCGCCGCTGCAAAGCTGCCCGTGTCGGCAATCAATTGCAGCATGGCGAGATTTTCCGGTGTCAGAACATTACGCGAATTTTGCATATTGAATAGAGTTTAATTCAAAGCGTTTGAATGATCTCTTCAATGCGGTTGCAACTTTGAATCGACGTCCCCAAGTACATTGGAGTCATCGGGTCACGGCCCGCCACCCCACAAAAGGAGTTCCCCATGCTGACCATTCGCCATTCCAACGACCGAGGACTTGCAGACCATGGCTGGCTCAAGTCGCGCCACAGCTTTTCGTTTGCGGATTACCACGATCCACGGCACATGGGCTGGGGCAACCTGCGCGTGATCAACGAGGATCGTGTTGCGCCCGGCAAGGGCTTTGGCACGCATGGTCACCGCGACATGGAAATCATCAGCTACGTGCTCTCCGGCAATCTCGCACATCAGGACAGCATGGGCAACATCAAGGGCATTCCGCCCGGCGACGTGCAGCGCATGAGCGCGGGCAGCGGCGTGCGGCACAGCGAGTTCAACCATGCGGCAGGCGAAACCACGCATTTCCTGCAGATCTGGATCGAGCCCAACGAGCTTGGCGTGCCGCCGAGCTACGAGCAGATCACCGTGCCTACCGATCAAAAGAAGGGGCGGCTGCGCCTGATTGCGGCACCCGGTGCGCAGGAAGGCGCTGTCAGCATCCATGCAGACGCGCGGCTGTACGCCGGCCTGTTCGATGGCGCCGAGCATGCCGAACTCCGGATCGACCCGGCGCGCAAGGCCTATGTGCACCTGATTCGCGGCGAGTTGAAGGTCAACGGCGAACTGCTCAAGGAAGGCGATGCGGCGCTGCTCAGTGATGAGTCCACCATCCGTATCACCGACGGCAAAAATGCTGAGGTGCTGGTGTTCGACCTTCAGCCCTGAGGCTCGTGGACCGGGGAGGGCGCAGCTTGCGCCTGCCCGGGCTTGCGCTGCTGCCATTGCCCGTGGATGAGCAATTCATTCGGCTGAAAGCGCGCCTTATAGTTCATCTTCGGGCTCTGCTCGATCCAGTAGCCGAGATACACATACGGCAATCCCAGCGCGCGCGCCTGCTGGATCTGCCACTGCACGTTGTACGTGCCGTAGCTGCTCTTTTCGTCGGGTTCGTAGAACGTGTACACCGCCGAGATGCCATCGTCGAGCACGTCGAGTATGGACACCATCTTGAGCGCGCCCGGCGAGCCATCCTCGTTGGTCTCGCGGAATTCCGCCAGACGTGAGTTGACCCGGCTTTGCAGCAGAAACTGGGTGTACTGGTCGATGCTGTCGTGATCCATCCCGCCACCCGCGTGGCGGGCGTTCTGGTAGCGCAGATAGAGCTGGTAGTGTTCGGGCAGGTAGCACAGCCGCAGCACGCGTGCCTGCAGGTGCGAATGCTGCGCCCAGGCGCGGCGCTGGCTGCGGTCGGGTTTGTAGTCGTTGACCAGCACCCGCAGCGGCACGCAGGCCTGACAGCCATCGCAATAGGGCCGGTAGGTAAACATGCCACTGCGCCGGAAGCCGCGCGCCACCAGATCCGAATACACGGTGTTGTGAATCAGATGGCTGGGCGTTGCGACCTGGGAGCGCGCCAGCCGTCCCGGCAGATAGCTGCAGGAATAAGGGGCCGTCGCATAGAACTGCAGGGACTGCAGTGGCAGATCATTGAGCTGGGTCACGCGGAAAACGGTGAGGACAACAACGAATCCCAGTATACGGGCTTGAAACTCCAGTCGAGCTCATCGTGCGAGCGCGCTTTCAAAACATTGTCCAGAAACTGCGCCCGGGTGATTTCCCGGGCACCGAGCGAGGCGAGATGCGCGGTGTTCTGCTGGCAGTCGATCATGTCCACGCCCTGCGTGCGGCAAAGCCCGACCAGCGCGGCCAGCGCGACCTTGGACGCGTCGGTTCGCCGGGCGAACATCGATTCGCCAAACACCGCGCGACCGATTGCTATGCAATACAGTCCACCGACGAGCTCGCCATCGACCCAGGTTTCGACGCTGTGTGCAACGCCCGCTTCATGCAGCTTTTCATAAGCCTCGATCATTGCAGGCACGATCCAGGTGCCGTTCTGGCCCGAGCGCGGCGAGGTCGAGCACGCATGAATGACGGCACTGAAATCGCTGTCCACGCGCACCTCGCATGAGGGCAGGGTACGAAACCGCTTGATCAGCTTGGCCAGCGAGCGGTGCAGCCTGAATTCCTGCGGAAAAAGCACCATGCGCGGATCGGGACTCCACCAGAGAATCGGCTGGCCCTGGCTGAACCACGGAAAGATGCCATTGGCGTAGGCCGCCTTGAGTCGCCAGACTTCGAGACTTGCTCCTGCTGCCAGCAAGCCGGGCGCGGGGGACTGCTGGTCCCAGCTTTTGCTGACGGGTGGAAACGGTTCGTCGGGGTCAAGCCAGGTCAGCGAATGGGTCATGGGTGGGTGCAACACGGTATCGACCTTTATCGTATTGCATTGCCCTCTTCAACGGCAACGCCTCGGGAAAAGGGAGCGCGCGCCGACGCGCCATCAATCCGCATGCGGAGCAAGCATCAGCCCTGAACGTACCAGGCATCCTTGAGTTCGCTCACGCGCACGACGGCATCGGCAAACTCGGCCTTGAGCCATTTCTCTACGGCGCTGCGATCATCTTCCGTGGCCGAACCACGCGGATAGGCGGTCACGAAGCCTTCGCTGATCCAGCCGCCCAGCATCAGCTTGCGCGGGACGATCAGTTCGTGAAGAAACTTGTCCATCAGCGCTTCCTGCGCTTCGGGGAGAGCTTGTCCTTGAGATCCATTTCGTATTCGAAGCCGAGTTCCTGAAACTCGGCGATGTGCATCTTCTTGCGCTGGCGGCGGCTGCGTTCTTTGTTGGGTGGCAGAGACATGGTGTGATGTGATCGCGCGCGTCCGTTCGGGTTGCAGGCTGACCTGTGTGGAAACGCCGTACTTTATTGCAATTGCGATGGCGCAGCCTCGAAGTCGGGTGACTTGTCATCCACGAGCCTGAGCTGGACGCCGAATTCGAGCCAGGCCTTGCACGCAGCGATCACCAGATTGAAGCCTTCGGTCTGATCAAGCGCCTGCTGGTACTGCTCCCGCCACGTGCCTTCGAAGCCCGAGGCGTGGATGGTCACCAGCGTCGCCTCGTGCGGGCGTTCCTCGAACAACCATTCGGCGCGCGACGGCCACTCGATCACGAGACGCCGGTTGGTGTCCAGCGTCACCACCTTCACCTGAGCGCTCACGCCGTAGTGATCCCAGAACCAGGTCACCGTGGCCCCTGGTTGAGCGCGCCGCTCGCGCGGCTGAACCAGAAACGGGTAGTCACGTCGGGATCGACAAACGCATTGAACACCTCGGCCACGGGCTTGCGGATCAGCATCGTGACCTTGACCGAGGGAGCTGTCTGCGGGCTTGTCATGGCTCGTTCGCGCGTCTTGCTCAGAGCAGGCGGGTGCCGGCCAGGCGCTTCGAATTCTGAACCGCCTTGCGGTGAATCGGCGCGACGGATCTTGCGCTGATCCGCTCCAGCGTTCGCGGCATGCGCGTGAATTGCCCGGACAACGCGGCGGGGCCTTGCAACCATGACCAGAGAAACGACTGCTGCGCCTTGCCCATTTCCATGCACAGCGTCCACCACGACTGGGCGAACGCAACCTGCTTCTCCATGATCATGCCAGTGAACTCCTTCTGGTCACGCGCGGACATGGAGCCAGGCGACGACAGCGCCATGCGGGCCATCCGATGGGCAATGACCTGGGGGCCGCAACACTCAGTTCAGCCAATTGACGGCTGGTGGTACGGGATCTCGATGAACGGGCATGGGGTTTGTCACTCCTGATAAATCAATCAATCAATCAATCAACTCCGCCGCGGATAGGACGGTGATAGATTTTCGCAATTCAGTGTGACCTGCGCCAGTAGCTCTGTTGTAGGCGGAGCGGACAAGATGGGTATTGCGCCGCCGAGCGCCTGCGAAACCCCAAAAAACGCAGGAATCGAGCGAATTCCTGTCTACACAGATAGGTCGCACAAGTTCCCGCATGACGGTCTCGATCAACCCTCATACAGTTTTCGGCGAACTTGACCATGGATACGCGCTTTTTCGGATGATTTGCGAGCCGCTGTTCCAAGCTCCGCCTTCATCATTCAACAGGCACGCAAATGCGTTCAAATCGCGAGCGAATTGGCAGGAGTAGTCCGAGGTAGGCGGCACGGATTTCATTCCCACAATTTGCGGGCGAGGGCCTTCCCAACGGATGGCCGGGACTCACACAATCCCAGCCTTCAGACAAAGAAGGAGATTCGCGATGAAAAGCAGCCAGCCGATCCAGCCGCCCGCGCGTGCCGACGGTGCAGTGCAGGAGCAGCACGTGAGGTTCTTCAAACCGGCGCACCGAGACACCGCCACGAAAATCTGGAGCATCGAGAGTATTCAGCGACTGTTCGACATGCCGTTCATGGAGCTTCTTTGGCAAGCGCAGTCCGTGCACCGCGTGCATTGGCCCGATGCAGACGTGGAACTGGCGACGCTGTTGTCGGTGAAAACCGGAGGCTGCCCCGAGAACTGCGGTTATTGCCCGCAGTCGGCTGAGTTCGACACGGGTGTGCAGGCGCAGAAGCTCATGGGGGTGGACGAGGTGACCGCCGCAGCGCAGGCCGCCAAGGATGCCGGGGCCACGCGGTTTTGCATGGGCGCTGCATGGCGCGCGCCCAAGGATCGCGATGTCGAAAAGGTCAGCGAGCTGATCGCCGCAGTCAAACGGCTCGGCCTGCAGACCTGCGCGACCCTTGGCATGCTGGAGCCGCGTCACGCGAAGGCGCTCAGAAACGCCGGACTCGACTACTACAACCACAACCTCGACACCGCGCCGGAGTACTACGCCGATGTGGTCAACACGCGCCATTACCAGGATCGCCTCGACACCTTGCAGGCGGTGCGCGATGCGGGCATCCATGTGTGCTGCGGCGGCATCGTCGGAATGGGCGAGACACCCGCACACCGCGCAGGGCTGATCGCGCAACTCGCCAATCTTCAACCGTATCCGGAGTCGGTGCCGATCAACAGCCTGGTGCGCGTGCCCGGCACGCCGCTCGCGGATAGCGAACCCGTGGACCCGCTGGATTTCGTGCGTGTGATTGCGGTAGCGCGCATCACCATGCCTGCGGCCCGCGTTCGCCTGTCCGCGGGTCGACAGCAACTCGGAGACGCGGTTCAGGCACTGTGTTTCCTCGCGGGAGCGAACTCGATCTTCTATGGAGACAAGCTGCTCGTGACGGGCAACCCCGAGGCTGCCGACGACGCTCGCCTGATCGAAAAACTGGGCCTTCGTACAAAACGCAGCGCCGTGGCGAGCGCCTAGGTTCCAGTGACACGCGTGATCAGACCGGCAATCAGCGAGGCGCCCATGCCGGAGCCTGCGCCCGCGGGCCCTAGTCCAGCAGCTTCCTCGCCTTGCTCATTCCTGAGGGCGGAAATAACCCAACACGCTCGCTACGCTGCGATGTCCGGTCATTGCCATGGTGTCCGCGAGCGGCACGTTCTGCGCGGCGGCTTCGGTCACGAAGCCACTGCGAAGGGAGTGGGCCGAATAGGTGTCCGGCAGGCCCGCTTGCTCGGCCCGGTATTTGACGATATCGCGCACAGCCGACGGCGACAGGGCGTCGCCCAAGGCGCCGCTTTTGCGCACCTGCCGAAAAATGCGCCCGTCCGTCACACCGGATGCCTTGAGCCATGCGGTCAAGGATCTGGCCGCGATGCCTTCGATGGGTTTGAGATTTTCGGGGCGATCCGCAGCGGCCTGATTGGTCTTGGAGTACGCCAGCCGGTAGACGTATGCATCGTCGCCGGTGCGCCGCAGATGCTTCATTTCCGCGCCAGTGACTTCCGAGCGGCGACGTCCACCGGTCGCAAAAGCGAACAATAGCAGGGCGCGATCCCGCAATCCGCGAAGACCGTCGTCGTCGCACGTCTCCAGCATCGCCATCAATGGCTCGCGCGTCAGCGCGTCTTTTTTCCGGGGTAGATCGCCGCGCTTGCCGTAGGCACGGCGGGTTCGCGACAGCAACTCCCGCACCTTGGCGTCCTGACACGGGTTGGTCAATTGCCGCGTCTGGTGCGCCTTGGACAACACCGACACGCGATGCGTGAGCGTATTGAGCGTCATGGGCCCGGTCTTGCCCTTGAACTTCAGCCTCACGAGCAACTCGTCGATTTCCTTGGGCAGTTCATGCCGCCGCCCAGCCGCGGTGGTGCGCTCGGCATGGTCGACGATGAATTGCATGACCGCGCTCGGCGGCAAGGGCAGGGCAATGACCCGACCAAATCGCAATTGATACCACGCGGCCCAGTACCGAAGCGCGCCGCGATAACTGGCAAGCGTGTTCGCCGATTCGCCCTCGCGCAGCAACTCCTCGACTGCCTGCGAGGCGATTTCTGACAATTTCAGCGGATCAAGAAGCGCAAAGCCATTGAAATCAGAGCCATATCGCATTAAACTTGGCATGGATGTAGTAAAAATTACGTAATACGTATTGTATATTATGAATTATCTTATAAAATGACGATAATCTTCATTTATCGTAGGTAATTTAAGGTGTCGGCCATGGAAACGCAAATGATCAGTGTGAGAGGCCCTCGTGGAGTCCAATTGGAGGACGTCTGGGCCGCAGCCGATGCGGTGCTCGACAGGGGCGAGCGTCCGACCATCGAACGCATCCGGCTGCAAATGGGCCGTGGCTCACCCAATACCGTGGGGCCGATGCTCGACAGTTGGTACGCGGCACTCGCCAAACGTCTGAAATCCGACGTGGACCTGCCGTCCTCTCTGATCGGGCCGACTGATGCGAGCCATGCAATCGATCACGGCTTCGCAGAGGATCTGCCGCCACCCGTCATTCGAGCCGCAAAGACGCTGTGGGGAAGGGCGCGGCAAATCGCATCCGATCTCGCCCAAGCGGAAATCGCGAGCCAGAAACAGTCGCTTTCGCAGGAAGCCGCAGTCCTTCAGACGCAGCGCGAGCTATTCGATGCCGAAGTTCAACGCTTTGCCGAGCGGGCCTCGGCGCTGGAAGCGGCCATGTTCGCCAAGGACCAACAGATACTTCAACAGGCGCGGCAACTCGAAGAGACCAAGCAGATGCTTCATGCCAAGACCAGCGAGGCCGAAGCGCTGCGCTCCGATCTGGCGAAACAGCGCATCGCAATGGATGCCATGCGGCAATTTACCCAGGTCAAAGACGAAGAACACCGCAAGGAACGCGAACGCATCGAAGCGCGGGCAACGGCCCAGGAGCGCCGCCTGCTCGCCGAAGTGGATCGCGCCCGCCAGACCGGAAAACTCGCCGAGGCACAGTTGGAGTCACAGCAAAAACAAACTTCCAGGCTGCTGGCAGATTCTGGCGAACGGGTGAGGGTGCTCGAAGACAGGTTGCTGATCATGCAGGATGAAAAGGCCGCATTGCTGAGAGATCTGCTCAGTGTTTCCGAACGTCTGCAAAAGCTTGAAAACGCCGTGGCACCGGGACATCCTCAAGCGCGGCCTTCCACGCTCAGGGGGAAGAAAATGACCAGCATTCCCAAAAAAACGCGTCTGAAACACTGAGCCCGGCCCGCCTTCGAGCTCAAAGCTCTGCCATCAATCTGCAAGCAGACGCGTGCAGGAACGCGAACGCATCGAAGCGCGGGCAACGGCCCAGGAGCGCCGCCTGCTCGCCGAAGTGGATCGCGCCCGCCAGACCGGAAAACTCGCCGAGGCACAGTTGGAGTCACAGCAAAAACAAACTTCCAGGCTGCTGGCAGATTCTGGCGAACGGGTGAGGGTGCTCGAAGACAGGTTGCTGATCATGCAGGATGAAAAGGCCGCATTGCTGAGAGATCTGCTCAGTGTTTCCGAACGTCTGCAAAAGCTTGAAAACGCCGTGGCACCGGGACATCCTCAAGCGCGGCCTTCCACGCTCAGGGGAAGAAAATGACCAGCATTCCCAAAAAAACGCGTCTGAAACACTGAGCCCGGCCCGCCTTCGAGCTCAAAGCTCTGCCATCAATCTGCAAGCAGACGCGTGCCTCAATGCAACATGCTCCGGCGCGTGAACCTCGCCCGAGCCAGAGCATCGGCGATTGCGTTTTTGTGCCGTGGAATCCATTGCACGCGCACACTTGAAAACTGCCGAGCCAAGTTGCGGGCCTTCTCATAAACGGCGTGCAGGCGCTCGATACGCTTGGGCACTGCGAGGCCCAGTTGGTCGGCAAGAATGCTGTTGTCCGTGTGAATCAACACATGCGCTGCCCGCATTTCATGCAGCCATTCCAGCGCATAAATACCGGCCCGAGCTTCCGCTTCGTTGTTGCAACCAACGCGCCGCAGCCGCTGACTGAACCGATGCACGCCGCCGTCCGGGGCGTACACAACCCCTCCAATGCCAAGCCGCCCTGGATTGGGCATGGCGCTGCCGTCGATGTAAACCAGCCATGTGCGCGTTTGCATGGCGTTAGCTTAACTGAGGCGACAAGCGGTCGCGGAATGGGTGGTGGATAGGAAAGCTCTGAGCCACTGCATGGGCGGGGCCCATATCGATCAATATGTAATTTAACATAATATACATCGTATCTAGTAAATGGTCCTACCGCGATGCTTTGGCAAAGCCAAGGAATTTGGCACGGCCCGCGTTCCTCTTGGCAACCAATTCAGCGGCTTATTTCGCAAACAAGCCATACGCCTTGCCGCCGTAGATGGGCGTGTACTTCTCGTTCAGCGGAGTGCCGTGGATCTTCAAGGGCGATATTGAGCCCGACTGAGCACGGCGCGCATCGAATCGCTGATCTTGACGTTGGTGTCGTAGATGCCGTTTCCGGACTTGTTTCGTTTGCTGCGATCAAATTCGATGCCTTGCGCCTTGATCACAATGCCGGTTTCGATCTCCGACAGTCTCAATTGTTCGGCATTGAAGCGCTCGAGATTGACTGGCACCGTTTCCGCGACGAACGCACGCAACTCACAACGGCCTTCTTGTCGGCCGTCGGCATGCAGGCATCGTCGGCGTAATCGACGTTGGGTAGTTTGCCCACGATGCCGTCGGTGATGATCACTTCACCGGCATTGACGGTGATGCTCGCAAAGGGCTGCTTGAGCATCACATGGCTGTGCACCGCGCTTCTTTTCTCGCTGACGGGTATGCTGTCACGGCCGCCTGCGTCCGTCATGACGGTCTGCGTGCCCTGCACATAGTTGCCCGAGATGCATTGGTCGGTGCCTGCAATGACGTAGCTGCACACGAACTGCTCCGACCGCCGCCGTTCATACTTGGGTTCGCGCCAGACGGTTTTTGATCCCCATTCGTAGGTGTACGTGCCGGAGAAATCCACGACACCGACACTCAATGGCTTGGGCTGGCGATCCGCCATTTTCTCGTTGAATTGGCTGCCGTGCATCAGTCCGAAAAAATGCTCCATGTTGTAGGTGCCCGGCTCATAGAACATCACGCGGTAGGCAATCGCCGAGTCGCTGCCCAGCGTGACCGACAGGCCCTTGACGTTCTTCGTTTTGCTGTGGAACCACAACGTACCGGATGAGTACGTGCTTGTGCCGTGCCTGATGTCGATTTCATCGCCGAATTTGGTTTTGGGAACGGCAAAAATCAGCAGTGCCTTGCCTTCATTCAAACGGGCTTGCCAGCGCTCGCCCACCGCAGAAAACTCCGGCGGCGTGGCCCACATCTCGTTGCTCTCGCCTGGATACAGCCCCGCTGTTGCTGAGCCGGCATCAGCCCACAGCCAGCGAGCGTGGCGGCGCTCAGAAGCAAGGCACTCTTTCCGCATAACAAGCGATTCTTCATCTGCACAACTCCCAGTGTTACTCAGCCCGCGAGGCAAAGACTTTGAGTCTAGTGGTTTGCACACTTTCGCGATTCCCCTCTTTCGGGGGATCAAGGTACATATTGCACGGCTCGCGTTGGCACCTCGGCGAAAAAAATCACTGCACGCTGCGTCCGTGCATCGCTTGAATGAGCTGGGTGCGGTTGCTTACCCCGAGGCGAATGAAGATCGCGGATACATACTCTTTGATCGTATGCTCGGAGAGTCCCAGTTCCTGTGCAATTTGCTTGTTGGACTTCCCCTCCAATACCAGTGACAGCGTCTGTCCCTGACGCTCGGTCAGGCCCAGATTTCTGGCAGAAACGGGAATGTCGCGGGGTACGGCGCGTGGGGTCGGTGCTTTCTCAGGAGTGAACCACTCCGCGCCCGAGAGCAGCACCTGCACGGCTTGAAAGAGTCTTTGCGCCGACTCATTCTTCCCATAGAAACCGTGTGCGCCGCATCGTTGAAGTGCCTCGGTGATTTCCTGCCTTCTCGCGTCACCACTGATGCCGAGAACACGAATCTGCGGACATCTCCGGCGCAGTTCCTGTATGAATTCGCTGGTGCTCTCGTCGCCAATCCAATAGTCGACCAGGATGATTGCGGGTTCGGATTGGTCCGCAATGGTTTGCCACACGGCGGCCGTGCTCTGCACGTTCATGGCATGCGAAAGCATGGGATGGCGGGTCAAAAACTCCGTGATTCCATGGGCAACCAGAGGATGGTCATCCACCACCATTCCGTATCCATATTGATTTTCGTTTTTCTTCATTTTTGCGCTTCAACTGACAAGTCGAAAATAACGGTGTGCTTCGGACTACTCCGTTGTCAAGGGAAATGGAGCCTGCTCCGCATTTTGGGAGGTCAACGACAGCATCATTTTCTTGAGTGCGGATGGCTTGACCGGCTTGGCCATCACCGGTATCTGCTGTTCCGTTTCTGCGGCGACCCGGTCGATATCGTGGCCGGTCATGATCAAGGCGGGCAATGCGGGGATATGGCGTCTCAGCGCCAGAATGCAGTCTCCGCCCGTCATCCCGTCGCCCAGGTCGTAATCAGAGACCACCAGATCCCAGTCACCGAGTTCTTTGGGCATTCCCAATTCGGTCTGTACTTCGCAACCCCAGGACTGCATCATCATCGCGGTCGCATGCAGCACGTCGCGGGAATCCTCGATCAAGAGAACCTTGCAGCCGGCAAGCGCCCCACTGACGTAGGAGCGCGATTCAACACCGGGTTCCGTGATGCCGGAAACCACTTCCAGGCCGCTGAGGGTGACGCTCGTCCCGCGCCCAAGGTTCGACCGTATCGAGACCGTCAACCCCAGCAGCTTGCTGAGGCGCTTGACGATGGAGAGCCCTAGCCCGACGCCTTCGACGTGGCGGCTTCCGCGCTCCTTGACCTGGTAGAACTCGTCGAATAGATGAGGCAGATGCTCGGCCGCGATGCCCTGCCCTTGGTCCAGCACCACGATGGAGGCCGTGCGACCGTGCCGCCTGCATCCCACCAATACGGAGTTGTTGGGCGCGTACTTGATTGCGTTTCCCACGAGGTTCTGCAGAATCGTCGCCAGCAGCGCGGGATCTGTCTTCACGAAAATTCCGGGTCTGCGAATGCGCAGGTTGACGCCCTCCCACTGCGCCGCGCTCATGTTGTGACGGGCGATGTCGTCAAACAGGTCGGCTACGCAAATGGTCTCGGGGTTGGAGGTGACGCTGCCGCTGTCCAGCGTCGATACGTCCAGCAGGGATTGAAACAATCTGGAGACCGACTCCAGTGAGCGGTCAATATCCTCGACCAGATTGCGCTCCCGGCTGCCCAGATTTTCTTCCCGCAGGCACCAGGTAAACATGCTGATCGCATGGAGCGGCTGCCTCAGATCGTGGCTTGCCTGGGCCAGAAATCGCGATTTGGCCGTGTTGGCATCCAGCGCCTCCCGATATGCCTGATGCAGCCGTTGCAGCAGTCCCTGCAAATACGCGGGGACCATCAGAATGATGAGCGTGAGCGTCACCACCACATATGGATGGCTGCGCCAGTAGACGCTCGAAACCGTCGTCGCCGCAATCGAAACCAGTGCGAATCCGGTGGCCAGAAACAGGTAGCGAACGCCGTATCGCATGCCGTAGCCGACGGTGACCCACACCAGCGCCGCGAAAATGGGGAGAAAGTACTCTCCGCCGATCGCCAGGCTGAACGCGATGCCCGAATAGTCGAGCAGCATTGCAAGAATCCTTCGCGACGGATCAATGCCTGGTCGCTTGACGATCCAGTAAAACAGCAGGATTGCGAGCACCAGATACCCGCCATACAACACTTGGGCGAATTGGGCCGTGTCCGGTGGCAGCTTGCCTGTATGGACAATGAATGCCATGAAGATCGCACAGGTGGGTGCGACGAACAGCCTCTGAAAGGCCTGTCCACGCTCCGGGTCGTAGCGATCCAAATCCGTCTGTTTGAACAATTGCTTCAATCGTTCAAACGGGTTGCCCTGAAACATACGCATCCTTAGAAAACACGGGTAGCAGTGGATGCGGATCGACTCCGATTGGCTACCCCTCCTCAGCGGGGTGGAAAATGAGCTATTACCATGCTAGCTACGATAGACATGCTAGATGATTTGTATGTCGGAGCGCTCAAAACGAACGCGCCGGAGCGAAAAACACACGCAATGCGATCCGTTCAACCCTGATTGCGCACCAGGGTCGTGGCGACCTCGTAGCGCCCGCCGGCGTAGATGGAGCGAGTCACCAGCACCAGCGCCTTGCCCGAATCCCGGTAGCGGCGGATCACCTTCAGGCCCGGTTCTCCCTCGGCGATGTGCAGCTTGCGCGCCACGCGGTCTTCAATCGCGGTTGCCGAAATCGTCTGGTTGATCGCGACGACGCGGCGGCCGTAGTGCGCTTCAAGCAGATCGCAAAGCAGTTGATCGGCATGGGTTTCGGCCAGCTTCTGGATGCCCTCGTAGTGCGGGTCCACGTAGGCGTCGGTCCAGGCCAGCGGCACCTGCGCCCTGTCCTCGCGGCGCTCCATGCCGATATGCATCCAGCGCGAGCCCGGAGCGCAACCCAGTTCGCGCGCGAGGCCAATGTCGAGCACCACCTCCTCACTGGACGCGACCTTGCGCTTGGCGCTGCTCGCATAGCTGACCAGATCATCCAGCGTGGTCAGGGGCTGCGAAAACGCGCTGGCCGTGGGCAATCCCATCACCATGGTTCCGCGATTGCGCTTGCGCGACACCAGGCCCATGTCTTCGAGCTGCTTCAGCGCCGCGCGAATCGTGTTGCGACTGGTGGCGTACTGCTCCATCAATTGCAGCTCCGACGGCAGGATCGCCCCCTCTGCGTAGACGCGGGATTTGATCTTGGCAAGCAGGTCTTCGGCAACGCGTTGATAGAGGGTGACAGCCATTGCTTGGTGGTAGAGGACCTCTGCAGAGGCCCCCAGATGTTTCGCTGTCCCCAGTGTAGCAATGCGCCATGGCGTCACTGAAACACCTATTGACATTTAGGTGGGACTGCAATTTAATATGTACCAACATATTGTTTGTTGGTTCATCTTCGCTGGACATTCGCATCCCATGACCCCTGCAACGCCACAGTCACCGCGCACCTTGTTCGACAAGGTCTGGGACGCGCATGTCGTCAACGTCGAAGCGGACGGAACCAACGTGCTCTACATCGACCGGCACCTGCTTCACGAGGTGACCAGTCCGCAGGCATTCGAGGGGTTGCGCCTCTCCGGCATCAGCCCGTGGCGTCCGCGCGCCAATCTTGCGACGCCCGATCACAACGTGCCGACAACGAACCGTGCACTGCCGGTGGCCGATCCCCTTGCCAGAATCCAGATCGATACGCTGACCCGCAACTGCGCCGATACCGGCGTGCCGCTTCTGCCCCTCGGCGACGCGCGGCAAGGGATTGTGCATGTCGTTGGCCCGAGTCGGGGCCACCCTGCCCGGCACCACCATTGTCTGCGGCGACAGCCACACCAGCACTCACGGCGCGTTTGCCGCGATTGCCCATGGCATCGGCACCTCGGAGGTCGAACATGTGCTGGCAACGCAGACTCTGCGCGCGCGCAAGCCGAAGCGCATGCTCGTGCGATTCAACGGTCAACTCGCCAGGGGCGTCACGGCCAAGGACATGGCTCTGGCGCTGATCCGGCAATTGGGCAGCGCCGGTGCGACCTCCTACGCGGTCGAGTACGCAGGCGCGGCGGTGCAGGCGTTGTCCATGGAAGGCCGCATGACGCTGTGCAATCTGGCCATCGAGTCCGGCGCGCGATGCGGCATGATCGGCGTCGATGCGGCCACCATCGCCTATCTCAAGGACCGCGCCCTCGCGCCCGGCGGCGAACAGTGGCAGGCCGCGGTTGCCTACTGGTCGACGTTGACGAGCGACGCCGGCGCCGTGTTCGACTCCGTTGTAGAACTGGACGTCAGTGCGCTCCGGCCCATGGTCACGTGGGGAACCTCACCCGATATGGCGGGCGACATCGATAGCCTCATTCCCGACCCTGCCGATCAGCCCGATCCCGTCAAGCGTGCCGGCATGGAGCGCGCCCTGAAGTACATGGGCCTTGAGCCCGGCATGCCGCTGAACCGCATTGCGCCGGACACCATCTTCATCGGTTCGTGCACCAATTCGCGAATCGAGGATCTGCGCGACGCCGCCGCCATCGTGAAGGACCGGCATATCGCGCCGAGCATACGCCGCGCGCTGGTCGTGCCTGGCTCGGGCCTTGTGAAGGCACAGGCGGAGCGCGAAGGTCTCGACCGCATCTTCGTGAATGCCGGATTCGAGTGGCGCGATGCCGGGTGCTCCATGTGCGTGGGCATGAACCCGGATCAGTTGTCGCCCGGCGAGCGCTGCGCATCCACCTCGAACCGCAATTTCGAAGACCGGCAAGGCGTCGGAGGCCGAACCCATCTCGTGAGTCCCGCGATGGCCGCAGCCGCAGCCATCGCAGGTCATTTCGTCGATGTCGGCGACCCGGATGGCTGGACGCCTCCTTCATCCATCTCAACCACACAACAAGCAAGGTAACTTATGCGAATCGCAGCCATACGAGAAGTTTCGGTCCCGCTGGAAGGACAGATCTCGAATGCACTGGTGAATTTTTCCACGCACAACGTATCGCTGGTCGCGGTCGTCAGCGACGTGATCCGCAACGGACGTCCGGTGGTAGGTGTGGCGTTCAATTCGATTGGGCGATTCGCACAAGGCGGCTTGCTGCGCGAGCGCTTCATTCCACGCGTGCTCGAGACCCCACCGGAAAAGCTGCTCTCGCCGGACGGCACCCAATTCAGTGCTGCGGCCGTACTGCGTGCCGCCATGAGCAACGAAAAGCCAGGCGGCCACGGAGATCGCGCGGCAGCCGTGGGCGCGCTCGAGCTGGCGATCTGGGACCTCAACGCCAAACTGCTCGGCGAGCCCGCCTACGCCACCATCGCCCGCGCCGCGAATCGTCAGCCCGAAGAGCAAGCGCCGGTGCCTGTCTACGCGGCGGGCGGCTACTACTATCCGGGTGATTCCGTCGCGCGCCTGAAAAACGAGCTTGCGCAGTACCAGGATCTTGGATTCAACGCCTTCAAGATCAAGATCGGCGGCGCTTCTCTCGATGAGGACCTCGTGCGCATCGACGCCGCGATCCAGATGGCTGGCAGTGGACAGAATCTCGCGGTCGATGCGAATGGCCGCTTCGATCAATCCACGGCGCTCAGGTATGCAGGCGCCATCGCCCCGCTCGACCTGCGCTGGTATGAAGAGATCGGTGACCCGCTCGACTATGCGCTGAACGCCGCGCTTGCAAACGAATACGGCGGCGCAATCGCCACTGGAGAGAATCTTTTCTCGACCGTGGATACCGTCAACCTGCTGCGTTTTGGCGGCATGCGTCCCGGCAAGGATGTGTTCCAGATGGACGCCGCGCTGAGCTACGGCCTGACCGACTACATGGTCACGATGCAGGCGCTCGAGGCGCACGGTTTCTCAAGGCAGCAGGTCTACCCGCATGGTGGGCATCTCATCAACCTGCATATCGTGGCGGGCCTGGGACTGGGTGGATGCGAGGTCTATCCCGGAGTATTCCAGCCGTTTGGCGGTTACCGGCAGACTGCATGGTCGCCGAAGGTTTCGCCCGGCCGAGCGACGCGCCCGGATTCGGGCTCGAGGAAAAGCCGGGTCTCGACGCGGTCGTGCGCCGCCTTATCGAGGGCTGAAGGAGCTGCACATGAAAATTGCAATTATGGGTTGCGGCGCCATGGGCTCGGTTTACGCGGGACTGCTGGCACGCGCGGGACACGACGTCATCGCCATTTCCCGCTCGGCGGAGCATGTCGATGCCATCCATCGCGACGGGCTGCAATTGAGCGGACCGCTTGGCGAACACAGCGTGCCGATGCGCGCATACCGGCATGCACCGGACGAGTCCGTGGATCTGGTGATACTCGCCGTCAAGGCTGCCGATGTGAAGCGGGCGGCCACGCAGTCGCTGCCGATGCTGGGCGAGCAGACCGTCATGCTGACCATACAGAACGGATTGGGTGCGGCAGACACGGTGGCCAGCGTCGTGGGCGCTGACCGGCTGATCGTTGGCATTGCAAGCGGCTTCGGCGCATCCCTGCAGGGGCCGGGAAAGGCGCACCACAATGCAATGCAGGCGATGCGCTTCGGTGCTTACGCCGGGCTGCCCGCAAAGCGCGTCGAGGACGTCGCCGAAGCCTGGCGCAGCGCAGGGTTCGACGTGCAGGCGGTCGAGGACATCAAGGCCATGCAATGGGAGAAGCTCATTTGCAACGTGGCCTACAGCGCCCCCTGCGCGCTCACGGGAATGACCGTTGGCGAGGTCATGGACGACCCGGAGATGGGGCCCGTCAGTCGCGCCGCCGCCGTCGAAGCGTGGACGGTGGCCAAGGCACTGGGAATACGCATCACCGCGGCCGACCCCGTCGCATTGGTGCGTGAGTTCGGTGCGCGCATGCCCCATGCCAAACCTTCCGCGCTGCAGGATCACGAGGCCAGGCGTTGTAGCGAAATCGACGTCATCAATGGGGCGGTTCCCCGGCAGGCGGCCAGCGTCGGCGTGAAGACTCCCGTCAACAGCACGCTCGTCAGCCTGGTCAAGGCGCGTGAGCGCCAGTGGCAAAGGTGACGCCATGCAATCGTTCACACGCCACCACGGAATCGTGGTCCCCATGGATCGCGCCAACATCGACACCGACGCCATCTTGCCCAAGCAGTTCATGAAATCGGTGTCGCGGACCGGCTTCGGCCCGTATCTGTTTGATGGCCTGCGCTACCTCGATCCGGGCGAACTCGGCACGGATCTCATCCACCGCAGAGTCAATCCCGATTTCGTGCTGAACCAGCCGCGCTACAAGGGCGCTTCGATTCTGCTCGCCCGACGCAATTTCGGCTGCGGCTCCAGCCGCGAGCACGCGCCCTGGGCCATCACGCAGTACGGGATTCGCGTACTGATTGCACCCAGCTTTGCCGACATCTTTCTCGAAAACAGTTTCAAGAACGGCCTGCTCGCCGTAACACTCGACGAGGAACTCGTGGATCAACTGTTCAACGACGTAGAGGCGCGCGAGGGCTACGCATTGGACGTCGATCTGGAACTCCAACGCATCACCCTGCCGTCGCAGCAGATCGTTCCATTTCACATTGCCGAAGCACGACGCCAAAGCCTGCTGCAAGGACTCGACGAGATCGGCACCACGCTGCAAAGCGCCGCGCAGATACGCAGCTTCGAGGCTCGCCACCGGCAGGCGCAACCCTGGCTGTTCAACGAATCCAACTTCGGCACGCCATCGGACCCCAATCATGATGCTCCAACTGACCACGCTTGACATTCTGCCCGCGCAGGAGAGTGCGTTTGAGGGCGCGTTCTCAAAGGCGCAGGCCTTGCTGCGCAACGCAGAGGGCTATGTCTCCCACGAGCTGCGGCGAGGCGTTGAAACCCCGTCGCGTTACCTGCTGCTGGTGCACTGGAAGCGCCTTGAAGATCACACGGTCACCTTCAGACAGGCGCGGGAACATGTGAGCTGGAAAGCCTTGCTGGATCCCTACTACGCAAAGCGCCCCGAAAGCCTGCATTTTGCCGAATTGACCGAATAACCGTTCCCTCCCCATAAACAGCATCTGGAGACAAACCATGCGCCCCCTTTCCCATTTCACACGACGCGCCGTCTGCACTCTGTCGCTGACGGCGCTTGCCTGCGGCATTTCGTTTGGCTCGTTGGCCGCGGACACTACCGCGAGCGCAGCGGACTACCCCAAACGCCCCGTGCGGCTCATCGTTCCGTTTGCTGCCGGGGAACGAGTGACGTGCTCGCCCGCGCCGTCGGTGCCAAGCTCGGGACGCATTGGGGCAATCGGTATTCGTCGAAAATCGACCCGGTGCCAATGGCAACATCGGCAGCGACGCGGTCGCGAAGGCCGCGCCGGATGGCTACACGCTTTTGCTCGCGGCTGATGGCACCATGGCCATCAATCCCGCGCTCTACGCCAACCTGCCCTTCAAGCCCGAGCAGGACTTCATCCCGATCAGCCGCATCGCGATGGTGCCACTGGTCATCGTGGCCTCACCCACGCTCAAGGTCAACACCCTTCAGGAACTCGTGGGCCGCAGCAAAACCGGGGCGGAGAATTTCGACTTCTCGTCGGCGGGTGTTGGCAGCGCGGGCATCTAGTCGGCGAGCTGCTGAAGGTGAAAACCGGCGCAAAACTCGTTCACGTTCCCTACAAAGGCGGTGGTCAGGCGATCACCGACGCCGTAGCCGGCAATGTGCCGCTGATGGTCACGGCCTATGCGACGGCGGGCCGTTCATAAAGACCGGCAAGCTCAAGGCCCTGGCCGTAACGTCATCGCAGCGACTGCCGATCATTCCCGATGTGCCTACGGTGGGTGAATCGGTAGTGCCGCAATTCAACATGTCGTCCTGGTATGGAATCATGGCGCCCGCGAAAACGCCACCGGCCATTTTGGCGAAGCTACAGACCACGCTTCAAAAGGTCATGGACAGCCCGGAGACGCAAAAACGCTGGAGCGAACTCGGTGCAGTTCCCATTGTCGAAACGCGGGAGCAGTTCGAAAAGGCCTTGCACTCGGACATCGAGCGCTGGTCCACCATCGTCAAATCGGCCAACGTCAGGCTCGATTGACGTTCCGGCGCGACATGAGCCTTTCGGCTCACTTGCGCAGTTTGACCTCGCTGATGACGTTCTTCACCAGGTTACGAAACCATTCATGAATCGGATCGGCGTGCAATCTCTCGTGCCAGTACTGCTTGACCTGGATATCCGGTACTGACAGCGGCACGGGAAGCAGCTTGATCGGCAAGAGCTTTTCAAACACCAGGCCCAAATCTTCCGGAAGGGTGACCAGCAGATCGGACATCGCCACCGCGAATGGCAGCGCACCCAGACGCGGCATGCGCAGGGCAATGTCGCGTGTGTGCCCTCTTCTCGCGAGCGCTTCGTCCAGTCGGCCGTATGTAGATCCGTGAGTCCAGTACAGCGCGTGACGTGATCCGAGAAATTGCGACAGACTCAGGCTGTCCTTGATCACCGGATGATCCTTGCGCATTGCACACACATAGGGCGTGCTGCGCAGAAACTGCTGGCGCGCCCAATTCGGCACGTCAAAGAAATGGCCGATCGCCAGATCGATCTCGCCGTTGTCGAGCGCGCTGACCACTTCGTCCTGGCGAATATCGAGCACCGTCAGCCGCGTATTCGGTGTCTCGTGACTCAGGCGATCCACCACGCGGGGCAGCACCGCGACCAATCCCACATCGTTCACATAGATCTTGAAGTGATTTTTCGTCGTCTTCGGCGAGAAGGTGTCGGGCTCGTCGAGCCGTCGCACGGCTTCGAGGATGCGTTTGATATGAGGCGCCAGCTCCATCGCGCGCGGTGTCGGGTGCATGCCGTGGGAGGTGCGAACGAACAACGGATTTTCAAAACGTATCCGCAGCTTGTTCAATGCCGCAGTCACCGCAGGTTGTGTCAATTCCAGCTCTTGCGCGGCTGCCGAAACGCTGCGATGGCGTTCCACGGCATCAAATGCAAAAAGCAGGTTGAGATTGAAGTCTCGAAGATCCATTTTTTATTCACCCCTGTCTAAGCATCGTGGTATCAATTTACTTGATACCACAAATAAGTCGTTCGTATTGTGGCGACAACCCTGTATTTCTATACTTTTCCGCAAGATGCAGAAGATCGATTCAACGATAAAAAAAGCATTGAAAAAGAGAGATGACAGTTTGAAAACGCTTCAGAGCATTCCCTAGAAAAATCCAAGGAGACAACCATGTACCTACGTGCGATTCCAATCGCCATCTGCTTGCCGCTCGCCGCTGCAGCGTCCGGACTGGCGCACAGTCAATCAACCGTCACGATTTATGGCATCGTGGATGCGTCGATTACCACCACGACGTCACATGACCCGGTCGAGCGACTCAGAACCAATCGCCTGGATTCGGGTGCCGGTTACGGATCCCGCTTGGGCTTCAGGGTCACGGAAGACCTCGGCGGTGGCCTCAAGGCCAACGTATTGCTCGAACAAGGGCTCGCTGCCGATACGGGAACGCTGCAGCAAGGCGGTTCTGCATTCGGAAGGCAGTCTTACCTGGGACTCTCGGGACCCACTGGAGCGTCTCTGCGGGTAGGCAGTATTCACCGATCAATACGCTGATCGCCGCATCGGACGCTTTCGGTCAGACCTACTGGGGCAACTCGCAGGGAACCGGCATCGGCCAGCAAAGTCCCAACGCCACGCCCGCTACCGGTGGCTTTCAGGCCGCAGCGCGCATCAACAACTCGCTGCTCTATTCCAGCACCTACGGCGCCTGGACCGCACGGGTCATGGGCTCATCCGGGGACGAAATCAAGTCGGCGGGCCGCTCCATCGGCGCCAGTCTCGCTTATCAGAGCGGTCCGGCTTTCGCGAGCGTTGCGGTTCATCGGGGCCGCCAGTTTGCGGCCGACATTCCTGCGGGCGCAACACCCGATTGGCAGCAATCGTGGGCCGTTGGCGGTGCGTATGACTTTAGCCTCGTGAAGCTTTTCGGCGGCTACTACCGGTTCACTCCATCCACCGACAACCTCAAGGTGACCGCTGCAACCACGCTGCGCTCGGAGTCGGGATGGCTTGGCGCGCGCATACCGGTTTCTCCCAACAACACTGTCATCACGCAGCTCATGCTGAGCCGGTACCGGCACATGGACGGTGTGGAGAACGGCAAGGCGCTCACGATGGGACTGGCCTTCGAACATGCGCTGAGCAAGCGCACGGCCCTCTATGCGGCCTGGGGACGTCTGAACAACAACGCCACCAGCAGCAACTGGCTGTGGGGCAGCACGGTCGTTGCCACTCCGGCCCGCGCCGGAGCCGATGTCTCGGCTTTGTCCGTGGGCATGTGGCACCGGTTCTGAAACTCGAAGTCGATGAACAAGGCTGGCCACGGCCAGCATGCGAAAAAATCAGCACAGGAGACAAACATGCGATACCTATCACCAATACCCATGAAGCGGCGCCTGGCCCTATTCACCCTCGCCGCGATGGTGGCCGGTGGCAGCCTTGCCGCCCCGCCCTCGCCCATCAAGATCGGCGTCATCACCGACCGCGTCGGCCCCGCCAAGGCCTATTCAGACCCGGTGCTGAAGGGCGTCGAGTTTGCTACGGAAGAAATCAACGGCGCGGGCGGCATTCTCGGGCAACCGGTCACGTTGTTGATCGAAGATGACCAAGGCCGCCCCGACCTGTCCGCCACCGCCGCGAGAAAGCTCGTCGATTCGGGAGCCGCGTTCATACTCTCCATCTCGCTGACCTCGGCTACACAGCAGGCGCAGTCGGTGACCGTGGAAACCGGTACGCCGCACATCACGCCGAGCAACAGCGGCGACACGCTCACCACCCAGATTGCCAACCCGAATTTCTGGCAGACCGGCCCGCTGGGTTCCGCGCAGATCAAGACCCTTCTGGCGTTCGCGCGCAGCAAGGCCTATAAGCGTGTCGCCCTCATTGGTGACAACACGGCGCTGGGACAGCTTACGCAGCAGTCATTCAAAAGTGGAATCGAGGCCGAAAATATCCAGGTGGTGAGCGAAGAGGTGGTACCACGCGGTGCCAACAGCGCCGACGCACAGATGCAGCGCATTCGCGCGTCCAACCCCGATGCCATCTTCTTCACCGGTGTGCTGGTTCCCGAGAACACGCTGATGCTGCGCTCTTACCGACTGCTGGGACTCAAGTCTCCGATTCTCGGAAATTTCAATCTCTCTTCGTCTCAGTACCCAAGGGTCGCCAAGGGACTTCTCGATGGCGTCTCTTTCGTCGATGCCGTCGATCCCGGAAAGTCGGAAACACAGCGCTATGTCGCAGCCTTTGCGAAGTCCCATGGGAGCGAGCCCGACAACCTGAGCGGCTACGGCTATGACGGAATGATGCTGGTGGCGGATGCGATTCGCAGGGCTGGCAGCACGGACAAGTCCAGGGTGCGGGACGCCATGCAGGCAACCAAGGGGTATGCCGGCGTGGTGGGTGCCAAGGGCTCCCAATACGCATTTGCGCCCGGCAAGCGGACCGGCTTCGACCCGAACGGGCTGGTCGTGCGTGTGTATGAGGGCGACAAGGCCGGTCGCGTGATGCACGTCGGCACACGTTGAGAGAGCACCCACATGCAGGATCTACTTGAGTTGCTGGTAAGCGCCTCGGCAAGCGGTTGCATCTACGGGCTGATGGCACTGTCCTATCTGCTGATCACACGGCCAACCGGGATCATCAATTTTGCGGTCGGCGAATGGGCGGCGCTAGGAGCCTTCGCCGGTTATCTCGCATTGTCGCGGTTCGACTTGCCATACATGGTGGGCACGCTGACCGTTCTGGTCTTCATGTTTGCCGCCGGCTGGGCCACGGAACGCACGGTGATCCGTCCGCTCATCGAGCGCCAGGCGCCGCCGCTGGCTGCCGTGCTGGTGCTGCTCGGCATGCTGGTGGTGGTGCGCGAATGCCTGTCGCTCGCGTTCGGCCCGGACCCTTACAACGTCCCGCCTGGCCTGGGCTTTGGCCGCGTTGAAATCGGGCCGATCGCGGGAAGCTGCCAAAGCCTGTTGACCATCGTCGTCACGCTCGTGGTGTTCGCCGGGGTGTGGTTGTTCTTTGAGCGCAGCCTGATCGGCAAGACCTTCGCTGCCGTCGCCATGAACCGGCGCGCCGCAGCCTTGATGGGCATACGGCTTTCACGCGTGACCTCGTTGTCGTTCGCGGCAGGTGCCATGGTCGCAGGGCTTGCGGGCCTGCTGGTGGCACCGATGACCTCGGCGCACTACATGATGGGACTGCCGCTGGCGATCCAGGGCTTCACGGCACTCGTGATTGGTGGCGCGACCAAGGTGTCCGGCGCGCTGATCGGTGGAATCGTCCTGGCCCTTGCCGAGCAACTGGCGATTCGCTATCTGCCAATCGCCTCGGGGCTCGCGATGGCGGTGCCGCTGGTGCTGCTCATCGGCATCCTGCTGTTCAAACCCCATGGCCTGCTGGGCCGCGCGGAGGCAGGACGATGAAAACCAGCATCCGTTATTTCTGCCTTCTGCTGGTGCTGGTGGTGATCGCCATTCCCATGGGCCCCTACCAGACCGATGTGTACCGCAAGCTGCTGATCTGGGTCTCCATGGCGTTGAGCTTCAATTTTCTCTTTGGGGTGGCGGGACAGCTTGCGTTCTCGCACTTCACCTTCTACGGCCTGGGTGCCTACTCGGTCGTGATTCTCAGCTATCAGGCAGGACTGCCGGTGTCCGTGGCCGCCGTGCTGGCGCTGGTTCTGTGCGCTTTGATCGCACTGGCGGTCGCCATCCCTTCGACGCGACTGACCGGGTTCTACCTGGCGCTGGCAACGCTCGCGCTCGCCCAACTGGTCACCGTGTTGCAGCACGAGGGTGGGTCGCTGACCGGCGGGGCCAATGGACTGGCCAACTACCCCGTGCCGTCGGTATTCGGCATCCGCGCAGAGGGGCTTCCGTTCACCGCCGTGATCGCCGTGTTGCTGCTCGGCACCGTTGCCGCCCTGCGCGCGCTTGATCGTTCGTATTTCGGGCGCGCCTGCAGAGCCGTGCGCGATGACCCGAACACCGCCGCAGCCATGGGCATCGACGTGGTTCGCACCAAGGTCGTTGCCTACATGGCCACGAGTGTCATGGCCGCAGCCGCAGGCATGTGCTACGCGTTCGTTGATCGCAACGTGAATCCTGCCGCATTCGGCGTCGAATACTCGTTTCTGCTGCTGTTCGCCGTGGTCGTCGGCGGTGTCGGCAGCATGTGGGGAGCGATCATCGGTGCCGTGCTGGTGTTTGCACTGCCGCTCTATCTGGCTCCGGTCATCGGCCACTACCACGTGCTGGTGTTTGGTGTCGTCGTGGTGCTGATCGTGCTGCTCGAGCCTCGCGGGCTGATCGGCCTGGGCCAGCGCCTCAAGCACATCGGAGGCCGATCATGAGCACTCCCGTTCTGCTCAGGACGAGAAATCTGTCGCGCAGCTTTGGCGGATTGCACGCGGTCTCCGCGCTCGATCTCGAGGTACACGCTGGAGAGATCGTCTGCCTGATCGGCCCGAACGGCGCAGGCAAATCCACGACGTTCAACATGATCGCGGGAGCGCTCGCGCCATCCGACGGCGAGATCCTGTTTGACGACGTGCCGATGAACCATCTAGCAACGCACGAGGTCGCCCGGCGCGGAATCGCGCGAACCTTTCAGCACAACCATCCGTTTGCCGGAATGTCGATCATCGAGAACGTCATGGTGGGGATGCACGCGCGCCTGCAAAGGCCGCTCTGGAAGACGCTGACCCAGGTTCGCCAGCACGTCGGCGAGGAGCAGGGAGCACGGGATCGCGCACTGGAGTTGCTCGAATTCGTCGGTCTTGCGCACTGCCGGGACCTGGACGTCAACACGCTGTCGTTCGGTCAGGGCGGCTTCTGGAAGTCGCGCGCTGTCTCGCATCCAGGCCCAGGCTGGTGCTGCTCGACGAACCCGCCGCCGGGCTCACGCATTCCGAATGCGCGAATCTCGCGAACATCGTGCGCAGCGTTGCCGGGCAAGGTGTCGCCGTGCTGCTGATCGAGCACGACATGCCGCTCGTGATGGATGTGGCGGAACGACTCGTGGTCTTGAACTTTGGAAAGAAGATTGCCGACGGAGACCCGCAGTTCGTCAAGGCGGATGCGGCCGTGATCGAGGCCTATCTCGGCCACATGGGAGGACGACATCATGCTTGACGTGCACGCACTTTCGGGCGGCTGGGGAATGACGCCGGTGATCCACGGCGTCGATCTGCAACTGCATCGCGGCGAAACCGTGGCCCTGCTCGGCCCCAATGGTGCCGGCAAGTCCACGCTGCTGGCCGCGCTGACCGGCACGCTCCCTGAGCGTTCGGGCAAGGTGCTCATGGACGGTGAGTATCTGCTCGCAATGCCCAGCCATCGTATCGTAGCGCACGGCCTTGCGCTCGTGCCCGAGGGCCGACACGTGTTCACGCCGTTGTCGGTGATCGACAACCTGATGCTGGGAAGCATTCGCCTGGCGGACCGCAACCGGCACACCGTCGCGGAGCGTCTGGAGAGTGTCTTCAAGCTGTTCCCGCGTCTCGCGGAACGTCGCGATCAGCTTGCGGGAACGCTCTCGGGCGGGAGCAGCAGATGGTCGCCATCGGGCGGGCGCTGATGTCCCGGCCACGCGTGCTGCTGCTCGACGAACCGTTTCTGGGCCTCGCGCCAAAGGTGGTTCAACTGATCCTCGAGGCGCTGCTGGTCCTGAAGGAGTCCGGTTTGACGATGTTGCTGGTCGAGCAGAAGCTTGACATCGCACTCCAACACAGCACCCGCGCCTATGTGCTCATCAAGGGCCGCGTGGTCTGTGCCGACCGCGCCGAGGCACTGGCCGCGCGCGAAGACCTTTCCCAACTCTATTTCGCGTCCGCCTGAGGCGGAACTGGCGATATCCATTCCGAATCCATTCACGAGGTACTGAAATGAAAGCATTCACACCGATTCGAGGGCTTCACCACTTTGCCTACTGTTGCCGGGACGCCGAGGAGACGCGCCGGTTCTACGAAGACCTGCTCAGCCTGCCGCTGATCCACGTGGTGCGCCAGGACATCATTCCAAGCACGCAGGAACACTGCCCCTACGTGCATCTGTTCTTTGAGATGCACGACGGAAGCTGCGTGGCGTTTTTCGACCTTGGCAACAACACGCTCCCGCTGCCCTCCCCCAACACGCCGCGCTGGGCCAATCACCTTGCGCTCAAGGTCGACAACGTCGAGGCGGTCGAGCTTGCGCGCAAGCGGCTCGTGGATGCAGGCATCGATGTCATCGGGCCGGTCGATCACGACGGCTTCGTGAGTTCGATCTATTTCTTCGACCCCAATGGCATCCGGCTCGAACTCACCACCGACACGGCCGACGCCATCGAACATCAACGCTACCGCAAGGAAGCACACGAAGCCTGCGCCGCATGGAACATCGAAAAGCAAGCCCGGCTGGCGTCGAGCGCTGGCCAACCAACGTCCTCAGGAGGTCAGCCTTGACGCACGCACGAACATCCGACGACCGGACTCGCCTCGTCGAGTACGCGGTGCAGACCGAGTGGGTGCATCTTCAGTTGAACGAAACCAACGCCTACAAGGACGTCTATGGATTCGTCGGCACGCTCGGAACGGTCAACCTTGAGGGCATTCGCTACACGCCCGTGGGGCGCCCCTCGAAAACCCTGCTGGTGTTCATGCATCCGGCCACGACCCTACAGCTTCTGCCCATGCCGCGCGAACTCGCGCGTCAGGACGCGCACGTGCTGTGCGCCGGCAGCCGCTACCAGCGCAACGACAGCGCGCTGATCATGGAAAGCGTGGTGCTCGATCTCGGGCCTATATCCGCCATGCGCGTGAGGTCTGGAACTACGAAAAGGTCGTGATCATCGGTTGGTCGGGCGGCGGCTCGCTGTCGCTGCTCTACCAGTCGCAGGCAGAAAAACCAACCATCGAGAAGACCGCGGCGGGCGATCCGTGCGGCATTGCCAATACCAGGCTGCCCGCGGCTGACGCGTTCATTTTCCAGGCGGCACACACGGGGCGCGCGCGCATGCTGGCCGAGTGGATCGATCCCAGCGTGCTCGACGAAAACAACCCCGAGCGGATCGACCCGGAGCTTGATCTCTACGCGCCCGACCGTCGCACTCCGTTCGATGCCGATTTCCTCGCGCACTTTCGCAGCGCACAACGCGCGAGGCTTCAGCGCCGCACGGACTGGGTCAAGGAAACGCTGGCGGCGCTGCGCCGACGCGGCGGCAATGAGGTGGAGCGCGGCTTCGTCACACACCGCACGCTCGCGGACCCGCGATTTCTGGATGCCAGCATCGAGCCCAATGACCGTCCCGAAGGCACCTGTTTCATGGGCGTTCCCGAAACCGTGAACAACGGACCCATCGGCATTGCGCGCTTTTCCACGCTGCGTTCCTGGCTCTCGCAATGGTCGCCGGAAGACACCCATGCGGACGGCGTGCGCTGCGCGGCATCGCTCACGGTTCCGTTCCTTGCAATCGAACACAGTGCCGACGACGCCGTGCCGCAGCCCCATGTGCGCCAGATCTTTGACGCCGTGCCCGCCAAGGACAAAACCTTTACCGTGCTGAAAGGCGCCAATCACTATTTCATCGGCCAGCCCGATCAACGCGAGCAAGCCGCAGCGCTCTGTCTTGCGTGGCTTGCGGAGCGCGGCTTCGTTGACTGACTGGTTGATCGATGGAGTTAGCGCGCCCCAAAAGCCGATGCCCCGACGAGCGGGGCATCGGCTTGAATGGCAGCGGTCTCTACCTGGGCACTGGATACAGAATCATCTGCGTGCAGCGAAACACCACCAGGGTCTTGCCGGTTTCACGGTGCTTGACAACGGCGTCCCAGACCTGCGTGGTGCGGCCTGCATGGACGACCGTTGCCACACATTCCACCGTACCCTCGCGGGCGGTCGAAAGATGGTTGGACTTGAGTTCGATGGTCGTGAAACCGTTCGCGCCTTCGGGCAGCATGGCACGGCAACCGTAGCCACATGAGGTATCCGCAAGCGTGACGAGGCTGCCCGCGTGCAGATAGCCGTTGGGCGCCATAAGCTCGGCGCGCACCGGCATTTCGGTGTGCAGCTCGCCGCGCGCGGCCTTGACGGCGCGGATGCCGAGCAAACCTGGCAAGGTGCCCTCACTCGCGGTATTGAACTGATCAACGTGGCTGGACATTCTGCTGCGCTCCTTTCAACCCAAAGCGGCGATGACGTCGGCAGGAGCCTGCACCAGCTCGATCAGCACGCCCTCGCCCGCAATCGGAAATTCCTCGTTGCTCTTGGGATGCAGGAACGTGATGTCGTAACCCGCAGCGCCGGGGCGAATGCCACCAGGCGCAAAGCGCACGCCCTTGGCCGTGAGCCATTCCACGGCTCTTGGAAGATCGTCGATCCACAGGCCGATGTGGTTGAGCGGTGTGGTGTGCACGGCCGGCTTCTTGTCGATGTCCATGGGCTGCATGATGTCCACCTCGACCTTCATCGCGCCCTTGCCCATGGCGAGGATGTCTTCGTCCACGTTCTCGCGCTCACTCTGGAAGGTGCCTGTCTGTTCAAGGCCCAGCATGTCCACCCACAGTGTCTTCATGCGCGCCTTGTCCGTGCCGCCGATGGCTACCTGCTGAATTCCCAAAACGCGGAAAGGACGTTGTTCGCTCGCCATTTGATTAGTACTCCTTGGGTTGATGATTCTTCGTGAAGGTTGCGGCCCATCCGTCAGCCAGCCGCTCGGTCAGTCTGCATTTTCGGTGCTTTTCAGAACTCGCGTAGCAGCCAGCTGCTCGCCACCGCAAAATACTCGCGCAACCAGGCATTGAAGCGGATCGAAAGCGGCGTGGGCGCTCCCACCGTGTGTGCGTTCGTCAATCCGGCCTTCTGCGCAATCCCGAGCGCGCGCAGCGTGTGGAAGTCGCTGGTGACGATTGCAATGGAGGAATTGGACGAGACGCCGCGTTCCGCCAGCAATGCAAGGCTCAGTGAAAGATTCAGCGCGGTGCTGGTGCTTTTCTCTTCCATGATCAGGCGCTGCGGCGCAATGCCATGCTTCTGCTCGAGATAACGCGACATGATCCGGCCTTCGCTTTCGACCTCGCCGAAATCGACACCACCGCTCGTCACCACCAGCGCGGCTGGCTGCGCCCTGGCCAGCCTCGCGGCCACATCCAGCCTCTGCGCCAGCGTTTGCGAAGGCTGACCGTCGCGCGTGGCGCTGCCCAGCACGATGATGGCATCGACGGCTGCGGCAGGCTTGTCGTCATGCGTTTGCTGCGCGATCCGCAGCCAGAACGCGAGCAGGCTGATCAGCCAGAGGGCGAATACCATCCATCCCAATCGCCACAAACGGCGCAGCAGCGCGTGCCGCTCAAGCGCCAGCGAAATCCGGCCCCGCCAGATCACCATGCAAAGCAGCGCCGTGCCAGTCACGGCAGGAACGATGATGCCGACGTTGAACATCCCGTACATCATCAGCACGAGCGCGTCACCCAGCAGCAATATACCGATCACGCTGCAAAGCGCACGCAGCCACGGCGGTTGGAGAATCTTCCTCGGCGAATGAGCGGTGGCGGTGTTATTCAAGGGAACGAACGGGCAGATGGCAGGCGCAGAGGGGCATTCTCCGATATTGAAGACACCGCCCCTTCTATTCAAAGCAGGATGCGCACGCCCGCAACCAGCAGGCAGACCGAGAAAATGCGCTTGAGACTCGTGACCCGCAAGCGATGCGCGAGCGTCGCGCCGACGCGGGTGAACAGGATGGACAGCAGCGAAACCGCCAGCCATGCAGGCAGGTACACATAGCCGACGCTGTACTCGGGCAGACCGGGCGCATTCCAGCCCGATGCCACATAGCCGACCATGCCCGCAACTGCCAGAAAGAAGCCGCAAGCCGAAGCCGTTCCCACGGCGGTTTTCATGTCTACGTTGCACCAGGTGAGGTAAGGCACCACCATGCTGCCGCCCCGACGCCGACGATGGCGGAGACCCAGCCGATGGCTGCCGAGACCATCGACAGTCCCAGGCTGCCCGGCAGATCGCGCCCCGGCCTCGGCTTGAGCGCGAACGCCATCTGCACTCCCAGCAGAATCAGGAACACGCCAAACCCGATCTTGAGCGCATGGCTGGGAAACAATCCCGCCATCAGCCCACCGATAACCGCGCCGACCACGATCCCCGGCGCCATGCGCCGCGCCAAAGGAATGTCGATGGAGCCGAGCCGGTAGTGCGACCACGCGGACGACAGCGAGGTCACGGCAATCGTCGCGAGACTCGTGCCCAGCGCCAGATGCACCAGATGCTGCTCAGGGAAATGGTTCACGTGAAAGAGATAAAGCAGGCCGGGCACGACGACCTGACCGCCTCCCACGCCGAGCATTCCGGCAAGCAGGCCCGCCCCCACCCCAAGCGCCACGTAGACCAGCAGTGTCTCCATTTTTGCGCCCCCTTTTCTTCTCAGTAACCGATTCCAGGCCGAAGCGCTTGGTCAAAGGGTTGAATGCGTTGATGGCTTGAAAAAAGAAAGCCGCAACCCTGATCGACTGCGGCTTTCTTCATTCAGCGATCAGCGATCACTCGAACTCGACGATCACCTGATCCACGGCGAGCGATTCACCCTTGCTGGCAACCACCTTGCTGACCACGCCATCCTGCGCGGCGAACAGAATGTTCTCCATCTTCATGGCCTCGATCACGGCGAGCTTTTCGCCAGCCTGGACCTTCTGGCCCGGCTGCACGGCCACGTCAACCAGCAGGCCGGGCATGGGCGAGAGCAGAAACCTGGACATGTCGGGCGGGGCCTTGAACGGCATCAGCTCGTGCAGTTCGGCGCCGCGTGGCGAGAGCACCAGCGCGTCGATCTGCGTGCCGTTGTGGATCACGCGCAGCGCGAGCGGGTTCTTGGCCGTGCCGCGCTCCACTTGCGCGGTGAATGGCTTGCCATTGCATTCGCCCTGCACGCGCACGTCGCCGAGACCTGCGGTGCTGCGGATCGAGTACGGCTTGCCGTTGACGGTCACGGTGCTCGAACGCGTGGCCAGGTCGTAGTCGGTCACCTCGATCGGGTAATGCCTGTTGTCGCCGGTTGCGCCAAGCACCACCACGGTGAACTTCGCTCCCACCTGCACCTCGTGGCCGGTGAGCTGCCCGCTGATGCCCGATGCGCGTGCGCGGTAGCGGCGGTTCATGTAACCGGCCAGCGCGACGAGGAAGTCGGGGTCCTGGTGCGGCACGTCTTCGGCGTTGAAGCCGTGGGCATAGTTCTCGGCGATGAAGCCGGTGTTGAAGTCACCCGTGACGAATTTGGGATGCGCCAGCAGCGCGGCCTGGAACGGAATGTTCGAGCTGATGCCGCGAATCACGAAGCCGTTGAGCGCCTCGCGCATGCGTGCAATGGCGTCGTTGCGATCCTTGCCGTGCACGATGAGCTTGGCGATCATCGAGTCGTAGTACATCGGAATCTCGCCGCCTTCGTAGACACCGGTATCGACGCGCACGCCGTCCTTGATGCCTGCTTCGGACTGGAACATGTTCTGCTCCGGCGGCTGAAAGCGCACCAGACGGCCCGTGGATGGCAGGAAATTGCGGAACGGATCTTCCGCGTTGATGCGGCATTCAATCGCCCAGCCTTCGCGCTTCACGTCGGCCTGCGTGAGCATGAGCTTCTCGCCGGCGGCCACGCGAATCATCTGCTCGACGAGGTCGAGGCCGGTAATGCATTCGGTGACCGGATGCTCCACCTGCAGGCGGGTGTTCATTTCAAGAAAGTAAAAATCCTGGTCCTTGCCGACCACGAATTCCACCGTGCCTGCGGACTGGTACTTCACCGCCTTCGCGAGTTGCACGGCCTGCTCGCCCATGGCCTTGCGCGTTGCGTCGCTGATGAACGGCGACGGTGCTTCTTCGATCACCTTCTGGTGACGGCGCTGGATCGAGCACTCGCGCTCGTTCAGGTAAATCACGTTGCCATGCGAATCGCCCAGCACCTGGATTTCGATGTGGCGCGGCTCCTGCACGAACTTCTCGATGAAGATGCGGTCGTCGCCAAAGCTGTTGCGTGCCTCGTTCTGGCAACTTGCAAAACCGTCGTGCGCTTCCTTGTCGTTGAACGCCACACGCAGGCCCTTGCCGCCGCCGCCGGCCGAGGCCTTGATCATCACCGGGTAGCCGATCTTCTTGGCGATTTCCACGGCCTCGTCGGGTCCGGCAATCGCATCGTTGTAGCCCGGAATCGTGTTGACCTTGGCCTCGTTGGCGAGTTTCTTGGAAGCGATCTTGTCGCCCATGGCCGCAATCGAATGCGCCTTGGGGCCGATGAAGGCAATGCCCTCGTCTTCGCAGCGCTTGGCAAAGGCCTCGTTTTCCGACAGGAAACCGTAGCCGGGATGCACGGCCTGCGCACCGGTCTGCTTGCAGGCGGCGATGATTTTCTCGGCTTGCAGATAGGACTCGCGGCTCGGCGCCGGGCCGATATTCACGGCCTCGTCGGCGAGCTTGACGTGGCGCGCTTCCTTGTCGGCGTCGGAATAGACCGCCACGGTCTTGATGCCCATCTTCTGGCGGTGGCGATGACGCGGCAGGCGATTTCGCCGCGGTTTGCGATCAGGATTTTTGTAAACATGAATGGAATCTCCGTGCGTATTTCTTCTTAGAGCGGGATGTTCCCGTGCTTGCGCCACGGATTCTCGATCTGCTTGTTCTTGAGCATCGAGAGCGAGCGGCAAATACGCTTGCGGGTTTCGTGGGGAAGGATCACATCGTCGATGAAGCCGCGCGCGCCTGCAACGAACGGGTTGGCGAACCGCTCCTTGTATTCGGCCTCGCGCCTGGCGAGCTTGACGGGGTCGTTCTTGTCTTCGCGGAAGATGATTTCCACGGCGCCCTTGGCACCCATCACGGCGATTTCGGCGTGCGGCCAGGCCAGATTCACGTCGCCGCGCAGGTGCTTGGAGGCCATCACGTCATACGCGCCGCCGTAGGCCTTGCGCGTGATGACGGTGATCTTGGGCACCGTGCATTCGGCATACGCGTAGAGCAGCTTCGCGCCATGCTTGATGATGCCGCCGTATTCCTGGCTGGTGCCCGGCATGAAACCGGGCACGTCCACGAAGGTGACGACCGGAATGTTGAACGCATCGCAGAAGCGCACAAAGCGCGCGGCCTTGATCGAGCTCTTGATGTCAAGGCAACCGGCCAGCACCAGCGGCTGGTTGGCGACGATGCCGACGGTCTGGCCTTCCATGCGCGCAAAGCCGATGATGATGTTCTTGGCGTACTCGGGCTGCAGCTCGAAGAAATCGCCGTCGTCCACCGTCTTGGTGATCAGCTCCTTCATGTCGTAGGGCTTGTTGGCGTTTTCGGGCACCAACGTGTCAAGGCTCAAGTCGGCGCGGTCTGCCGGATCGCGGCTCGGGCGAACGGGCGGCTTTTCCTTGTTGTTGAGCGGCAGATAGTTGTAGAGACGGCGCAGCATCATCAGTGCCTCGACATCGTTCTCGAACGCCATGTCGGCCACACCGCTCCTGGTGGTGTGGGTGATGGCACCGCCGAGTTCCTCGGCCGTCACCTCTTCGTGCGTCACGGTCTTCACGACTTCGGGCCGGTCACGAACATATAGCTCGAATCCTTGACCATGAAGATGAAGTCGGTCATCGCAGGCGAGTACACCGCACCGCCCGCGCAAGGACCCATGATCATCGAGATCTGCGGAATCACGCCCGAGGCCATCACGTTCCTCTGGAACACGTCGGCATATCCGCCAAGCGAGGCCACGCCTTCCTGAATGCGCGCACCGCCCGAGTCGTTCAGGCCGATCACCGGAGCGCCGACCTTCATCGCCTGGTCCATGATCTTGCAGATCTTTTCGGCATGCGTCTCCGACAGCGCGCCGCCGAACACCGTGAAGTCCTGGCTGAACACGAACACCAGACGCCCGTTGATCATGCCGTAGCCGGTGACCACGCCGTCGCCGGGAATCTTGGTTTTCTCCATGCCGAAATCGGTGTTCCGGTGTTCGACGAACATGTCCCACTCTTCAAACGTGCCGTCGTCCAGCAGCAGTTCGATGCGTTCCCGCGCGGTGAGCTTTCCCTTCTTGTGCTGGGCGTCGATGCGTGTTTGCCCGCCTCCGAGTCGCGCCAGTTCGCGCTTTTTTTCCAGTTGCTCAAGGATGTCTTGCATGGTCGCTTCTTTCAGTGAAATGCTAGGTGTTTTGCGTTGAGTGTTGATGGTTTTGTCGCGCCGCTCATTCGCCCTGCTGCGCGGCAAGCTGTAGCAGCGTTCTTGCGGCCGTCGATGCGGCGATCCGGCCCTCCGACACGTCGGCCTGCATGCGCGGCAACAGCTCGCGCACCTGCGGGTGATGGCGGAAGGCCTGCTTGAGGCCAAAGTCGATGCGCTCCCACATCCATGAGAGCGCCTGTTTTTCGCGGCGCGTCTGCAACTTGCCGTTGGCGGTTTGCAGGCGGCGAAACTCCTGCACCGCATGCCAGAAGCCTTCGACGCCGTCGCCCTTGAGCGCGCTGATCTGCACGACCTTGGGCTGCCACAGCGCCTCGTTGTGATGCGCGTGATCGGGGTTGCCGTGCATGGCGAGCAGGCGCAGGCTCGACGTGATCTGCGCCTGGGCGCGCGTGGCCGCATTTGGGTCGATGTCGGCCTTGTTGATGACCACGAGATCGGCCAACTCCATCACGCCCTTCTTGATGGCCTGAAGATCGTCGCCCGCATTCGGCAATTGCAGCACGCAGAACATGTCGGTCATGCCATGCACCGCGATCTCGCTCTGGCCCACGCCGACGGTCTCGATGATCACCACGTCATAAGCGGCGGCCTCGCAGACCAGCATGGCCTCACGCGTCTTCTCTGCGACGCCGCCGAGCGTGCCGCTCGACGGGCTCGGGCGGATGTAGGCATTCGGGTTGACCGACAAATGCTCCATGCGCGTCTTGTCGCCAAGAATCGAACCGCCGGACACGGTGGAAGACGGATCGATGGTCAACACCGCGACCTTCATGCCCTGCGCAACCAGGTGCAGTCCCAGCGTTTCGATGAAGGTCGACTTGCCCACTCCGGGCACGCCGCTGATGCCCAGTCGAAACGACTTGCCGGTATGCGGCAGCATGGCGGTGAGCAGTTCATCGGCCTGAGCACGGTGATCGGCGCGGGTCGATTCGAGCAGCGTGATCGCCTTGGCCATGGCGCGGCGCTGCACTGCGGCAGAGCCGTGCAGGATGCCTTCTAACAACTGCGCCGGAGTCACGCCGCTTGAGCCTTTCGAATCTGCTCCAGCACATCCTTCGCGCTGGCGGGAATCGGCGTGCCGGGGCCGTAGACGCCCTTGACGCCTGCGCCGTACAGGAATTCATAGTCCTGCGCGGGAACTACGCCGCCGACGAAGACGATGATGTCGTCCGCGCCCTGCTTCTTGAGTTCTTCGATGATCGCCGGAACCAGCGTCTTGTGTCCGGCAGCCAGGGTGGAGACACCCACGGCGTGCACGTCGTTTTCAATCGCCTGACGGGCGCATTCCTCGGGGTCTGGAACAGCGGGCCCATGTCCACGTCAAAGCCCAGGTCGGCAAACGCGGTGGCGACGACTTTGGCGCCGCGATCATGGCCGTCCTGGCCGAGCTTGGCGATCATCACGCGCGGGCGGCGGCCGAGGTTTTCGGCGGCGTCGCTGATTTCGGCCTTGAGCTTTTCCCAGCCTTCTGCGGAGTCATATGCTGCCGCGTACACACCGGTCACCTTTTGCGTATCGGCACGATGGCGGCCGAATTCCTTTTCGAGCGCGTCGGAGACCTCGCCCACGGATGCGCGCAGGCGGATCGCCTTGATCGCCAGGTCGAGCAGATTGCCCTCGCCCGAGCGTGCGGATTCGGTCAACGCGGCGAGTGCGGCGTCAACCGCCGTCTGGTCGCGCTTGGCCTTCATGTCGTTCAGGCGCTTGATCTGGTTGTCGCGCACCTTCACATTGTCCACTTCGAGAATGTCGACCGGGTCTTCCTTCGCGAGCTTGTACTTGTTCACGCCGACGATCACGTCCTTGCCGGAATCGATGCGCGCCTGCTTCTCGGCGGCGGCGGCTTCGATCTTGAGCTTGGCCCAGCCGGAATCCACGGCCTGTGTCATGCCGCCCATGGCTTCGACTTCCTCGATGATGGTCCATGCGGCGTCGGCCATGTCCTGCGTGAGCTTTTCCATCATGTAGGAGCCGGCCCAGGGATCGATCACGTTGGTGATGTGGGTCTCTTCCTGAATGATGAGCTGCGTGTTGCGCGCGATGCGGGCGCTGAACTCGGTGGGCAGCGCAATCGCCTCATCGAGCGCATTGGTGTGCAGTGATTGCGTGCCGCCGAACACCGCCGCCATCGCCTCGATGGTGGTGCGCACGACGTTGTTGTAGGGATCCTGCTCGGTCAACGACCAGCCCGAGGTCTGGCAGTGCGTGCGCAGCATCAGGCTCTTGGGCTTCTTGGCGTTGAAACCCTTCATGATGCGGCACCACAGCAGGCGCGCGGCGCGCATCTTGGCGATCTCCAGATAAAAATTCATGCCGATCGCCCAGAAGAACGACAGGCGACCCGCGAAATCATCAACGTCCATGCCCTTGGCTGTGGCGGTGTTCACGTATTCCTTGCCATCGGCCAGCGTGAATGCCAGTTCCAGCGCCTGATTCGCGCCGGCTTCCTGCATGTGGTAGCCCGAGATCGAGATCGAGTTGAACTTGGGCATGTTCTTGCTCGTGTACTCGATGATGTCTCCAATGATCTTCATCGACGGCTGCGGCGGATAGATATAGGTGTTGCGCACCATGAACTCTTTCAGAATGTCGTTCTGAATGGTTCCCGAGAGCTGGTCCTGCGAAACGCCCTGCTCCTCGGCGGCAACCACATAGCCCGCAAGCACCGGCAGCACGGCGCCGTTCATGGTCATGGACACCGATACCTTGTCGAGCGGGATCTGGTCGAACAGGATCTTCATGTCCTCGACCGAATCGATGGCCACACCGGCCTTGCCGACGTCGCCCGTCACGCGCGGATGATCGGAATCGTAGCCACGGTGCGTTGCCAGATCGAACGCCACCGAAACGCCCTGCCCGCCCGCCGCCAGCGCCTTTCGATAGAAGGCGTTGGACTCCTCGGCCGTCGAGAAGCCGGCGTACTGGCGGATGGTCCACGGGCGCACCGCATACATCGTGGCCTGCGGACCGCGGATATAGGGCTCCATGCCGGGCAGCGTGTTGGTGTATTGCAGGCCCTGGGTGTCTTCTGCCGTGTACAGCGGCTTGACCGAAATGCCATCCGGCGTGACCCAGTTCAGCGCCGACACGTCGCCGTTCGGTGCGGACTTGGCGGCGGCTTTGTGCCACTCGTCCATGCTGGGAGCGGCAAAGTTGTCACGGGGTTTGGAGGCTTCGGTCATGGCAGATGAGGTCTTTTGAAAGAAGTGGAGCGCTCGGGTCAAATTTCATTATGCAAAAAGACGCATAGAATTCATAATTATTGATCCAAAATTTTGAATTCAGCGTAAATTATCATGCCTTTGCAGGAAATTCGGAGCGTTGGCTAGTCACCTACGTGATTTATGCAATGCGGGATGGTCAGCATCACATTGACGTATACGTCAATTTTAGCGAGTTGTGAGTTACCGATGACAACGCGAAGCTGATCACCCGCAGTCGAGCATTTTCGTGCGGCAACTGTGGCATCGCTTCCTGCCCCCCTGCGTTACAGCTTTCTTGCGAGTGCATTGCCTTGATTGACTTCCGCGACCCTTACCTATGAGCATTGCCACCCTTTCTCCCCGCGCGCTGTATGAAGAAGTCGCCGAGCTGCTGCGCCAGCGCATCTTCTCTGACGAACTGGCGCCCGGAAGCTGGATTGACGAGGCGAAGATCGCCGAGGAGTTCGGCATCAGCCGCACCCCACTGCGCGAGGCGCTCAAGGTGCTGGCGTCGGAGGGACTGATCACCATGAAGGTGCGGCGCGGCGCATGGGTGACCGAGGTCACGCATGAGGACATGAAGCAGGTCTACCACCTGCTCGCGCTGCTCGAGAGCGATGCCGCCGCGTGGGTGGCCGAATTTGCCAGCGATTTGCAACGCGCCGAGCTGCATGCGCTGCACGCCGAACTGGAACAGGCGACGCTTGACCGCAAAAAATTCTTCGGCATCAACGAGCAGTTTCACATGCGCATCCTTGAGGCCACGAGCAACAAATGGCTGTTCCAGATGGTGCAGGACCTTCGCCGGGTGATGAAGCTCAGCCGCCACAATTCGCTGCTCAAATCGGGGCGGATTGCAGATTCGCTCGCCGAGCACGCCTCGCTGATGGCGGCTTTCGATGCGCGTGACGCCGAAGCGGCGCGCAAGGCCATGCAAAGCCATTTTGCCGAGGGCCTGAACGCGGCGGGCTGAACTCGCGTGACATGCCGGGCTTCGGGTTTTCCCGCCAATGGGTAAGATGGCCGGTTTAGATGCCCGTGTGCAGATCGACATACTCGTCGCATGCGGGCCACCGTCTCCCCTACTGGTTGCCGCATGAATTCGCCTGTCACCGAACTACAAGACGTCCATACCCTTCCAGCATTGCTCGCCACGCGCGCGCGCCTCACCCCCAACGCGGAGGCCTATCGCCAGTGCGACGCGCATGGTGACTGGAAAAGCCTGACCTGGCGCGAAGCGGAAACCGAAATCGCCCGATATTCGCGCGCACTCGCGGAAACCGGCCTGCCGGAAAAGGCCCATGTCGCCATTCTTCTGCCAAACGGGCTGAACGCAATGTGCATCGATCAGGCCGTCATGGCCACCGGCTGCGTTCCCGTGCCGCTGCACGCCATCGACAACCCGGGCAGCATCGCCTACATCCTCAACGACGCCGAAGTCGCGCTGCTGGTGCTGACCGACAGCAAGCAATGGCAGAACATTGCCGACGTATGCGAGGATTTCCCCATCTGCGCGGGGTCATCATTGCCGAAGGCGAGGCGCTGCCCGCCGCCGGTGACAAACGCTCGCACCAGATTCCCGTAGCGCCGCTGATCGAATGGGTGGCGCACGCCCCCGCAGACCAATTACTGCCTCCGCCCCCTGCTCCCGATGATCTGGCAGCCATCGTCTACACCAGCGGCACGACCGGCAAACCCAAGGGCGTGATGCTCACGCACGCCAATGTGATCGCCGACGTGAAGGCGGTGATGCAGCGCATCTCGCCAGTGGCGTCCGATGTGTTTCTGTCTTTTCTGCCGCTGTCCCACACCTTCGAGCGCACCGGTGGCTATTACCTCCCCATTGCCTCGGGAAGCTGCGTGGCCTACGCGCGTTCGGTCGCGTTGATCGCGCAGGACCTGATGATCGTTAAGCCGACGATTCTGGTGTCGGTGCCGCGCATCTATGAGCGCGTGCATGCCAAGCTGCTCGAGGTGTTGTCGGCCTCCAGCTTCAAGATGCAACTCTTTCAGGCCGCGCAATCCGTCGGCTGGACGCGTTTTTGCGCCGGACAAGGACTGCCCGCGCCCAAGGACGATGCGGACCACAAGAACAACGGTGGCTGGATGCGCATACTCCCTGGCCGCTTCTGCGCGCGCTCGTGGCCAAGCCCTTGCTTGAGAAATTCGGTGGCCGCGTGCGCGTTGCCGTGAGCGGCGGCGCCCCGCTCTCTCCCGGCATCGCCAAGTGCTTTCTGGGCCTTGGACTGCCGCTGATCCAGGGCTACGGAATGACGGAGACCACGCCGGTCGTGTCCGTCAACACGCTGACCGACAATGACCCCTCCACCGTCGGACGTCCGCTGCCCGGCGTCGAGGTGCGCATCGGCGAAAATCGCGAACTGCAAGTGCGCGGCCCCATCGTGATGAAGGGCTACTGGAAACGCCCGGAGGACACGGCGCGCATTCTCTCGCCAGACGGCTGGCTTGGCACCGGCGATCAGGCTGAACTGGTGGACGGCGATCGCATCCGCATTCTGGGCCGCATCAAGGAAATCATCGTCACCTCGACCGGCGAAAAGGTGCCCCCGGGCGATCTGGAAATGGCCATCACCGGCGATCCGCTTTTCGCACAGGCCTTTGTGGTGGGCGAGAACCGCCCCTTCATCGCCTGCGTTGCGTCGATCAATGAAGAGGAATGGCGCAAGCTCGCGCAAGAACTGAATCTCGACCCCGAAGACCCGGCCAACCTGAGCAAGTCCGAAGTCGAGCAAGCCGCGCTCACGCGCATCGCCAGGCAGACCACCAGCTTCGCGCGCTACGCCGTGCCACGCGCAATCCACCTGACCCGCGAAACGTGGACCATCGAAAACGCCTTCATGACGCCAACGCTCAAGCTCAAGCGCAACAATTTGATGGCCTACTACGGCGAGGCCATTGACGGCCTGTACCAGAAACCCGCAGCAGGACGCTGAACGCACCGCATGCACACCGACGCACCAACCCTTTCGAATCCATCGCGCTTCAGCCCGTGGCGCATGTCCGTCGCCCCGATGATGGACTGGACTGATCGTCATTGCCGCCATCTGCATCGGCTGCTGAGCCGCCATGCGCTGCTCTACACCGAGATGGTGACCACGGGTGCGCTGGTGCATGGCGACGTCGAGCGGCACCTGCGGTTTGGCGTCGAAGAGCATCCGGTTGCGCTGCAGCTCGGGGCAGCGAGCCCGCTGATCTTGCGCACAGCGCCAGGCTCGGTGAGCAATGGGGTTATGACGAGATCAATCTCAATTGCGGTTGCCCGAGCGAACGCGTGCAGCGCGGCGCGTTCGGGGCGTGCCTGATGAATGAGCCGCAACTGGTGGCCGATTGCGTGAAGGCGATGGTGGACGTGGTGACGAACGTGCCCGTGACCGTGAAACACCGTATCGGCATCGACAAGGGCGAGGAATATGGCTTTGTGCGCGATTTCGTCGGCACGGTGGCGGACGCGGGCTGCACGGTATTCATTGCCCATGCGCGCAATGCCTGGCTCAAGGGCCTGTCACCGAAGGAGAACCGCGAGATTCCACCGCTGCGATATGACGTCGTGGCGCAGTTGAAGCGCGATTTTCCGCATCTCACATTTGCCATCAACGGCGGCTTCGTGGCGGATGACGCGGTGCTCGCGCAATTGCAGTCGCTCGATGGCGTGATGGTCGGGCGCGAGGCGTATCACAACCCGTGGTGGCTGGCGCGCTGGGACGAGGTTTTCTTCGGCGATGCGGCCAATGGCCTCACGCGGGAGCGGGTCGAGGAACGCATGGTCGACTACATGGAGTCCGAGGCCGCAAGCCACGGCACGCACTGGTACTCGATTGCGCGCCACATGCTGGGCCTGCGCAACGGGTTGCCCGGAGCGCGTCGCTGGCGTCAGGTGTGGAGCGATCATCGGCTGAAAGCGCTGCCCGCGCGCGAGGTCATGCAGATTGCGCGAACCCCGCCCGGCGCTTCCACGTCACGAGCAGACGCGGCGGCCATGGCTGGGTAGACTTGAGCCCCACGCCATTGGTTCATGCCACGGCAGACCTGAATTTCCGGATGTATTGCGCATGCCCAGCTTCTTGCCCACAGAAAACGATCTATTGCCCGAGGAACACGCGTTCCACCGGTATTACGGGCAGGAATTGCCGGTGCTCGAACACGCCTGTGCGTTCTACATCGCGCTCTTGCAGTCGGTGCTCGCCAAGGGGAGCGCATCGAGATTTCCAAGGTCGAGGGGCGCGTCAAGGACCGCGAGGAATGCCTGCGCAAGTTCTCGCGCAAGTACCGGGCGACGCTGGAGGAAGCGGGCCTGCACTATGAAATCCAGCACTACATCACCGATCTGGTGGGCCTGCGCGTGGTCTGCCTGTACGAGGATGAACTGGAAAAGGTCGCTGAGATCGTCAGCCGGTATTTCGACGTGATCGACGTGACCGACAAGGTCAGCGCCGTGGAAAGCACCGAGGCCTCGTTTGGCTACAAAGGCCTTCACCTTGATCTGCGCCTCAACGCGCAGCAGGCCGCGCTGCCGGAAAACGTGGCCTATGCGCACATTCCGTTCGAGCTACAGGTGCGCACCATCATTCAGGATTCCTGGAGCGTGCTGGACCACAAGATCAAGTACAAGAAGTCGATTCCCGCCGAACTCAAGCGCCGCATCAATGTGCTCTCGGCATTGTTTGAGCTGGCCGACCGCGAATTCCGGCAGATTCGCGATGCCACCGATGCCGAGCTGCTGCGCGCCGTGGACGAGACCGCCAATCCGGAAGATCCGGAGACCGGCGACGACAGCCGTCGGCAGGCTGTGGCCATGGGCAGCGAACTCAACGCCTTCACGTTCCTGAAGATCGCGCAGCATTTCTTCAAGGACTTCGAATTCGATCCACACAAGGTGGACCTGTTCGTGGAAGACGTGCGCGACTGGGTGCCGAGCATCACGCGCTCGCGCTTCAACGCCCTGATGCGCGAGAACATCGCCGTGGTCAAACGCTATAAGCAGTTCTTCGACGAGCAAAACCCCGGCAGCAGCTTCAACCCGTACACGGTGATCCGCCACTGCCTCTATCTCGGTGACAAGGCGGTTTTCCGCCGTGCGCTGCGCAATAGCTCAAGAGAGGCGTTCGAGGCGTGGCTTTTGGTGAACGTGCCGGTGCAAAACCTTTGAGATTGGCGAAAAACTCGGTGCTTTCGTAACCGATTCGACGCAGAGTTTTATCCGGTAGTGTCGTTTTATAACAAATGTTTGCAATGTATCTGCAGATCAGATGTGATCCGGCCCCTCTGAGAAGCTGAACTCCGACGGCGAGTAGGTGATTTCACTGTCTGACAATCCGGCAAATCCGCTGTTATATTGCACTGCAACATTACTCCAAATAGACTCACTGATGCTCTACACCCTCTACGAAGCACAGCGCTCTTTGATGGAACCGTTTGCCGAACTCGCGCAAGTGGCTTCCAAAATGTTCAGCAATCCCCAGACCCCGTTCAGTCAGACCACCGTGGCCCACCGCATGGCCGCGGGTTACGACCTGATGTATCGCCTGGGCAAGGATTATGAAAAACCGCAGTTCGGCATTTCCACGGTCAACGTCGATGGTGTGGAAGTCGCCATTCACGAACGCGTCGAGCTCGACAAGCCGTTTTGCGAACTGCGTCGCTTCAAGCGTTTCTCGGACGATCCGCCGACGCTCAGCGCGCTCAAGAATCAGCCTGCGGTGCTGATCGTCGCGCCGTTGTCCGGTCACTACGCCACGCTGCTGCGCGACACGGTGAAAACCATGCTCAGCGGACACAAGGTCTACATCACCGACTGGAAGAATGCCCGTCTGGTTCCCACGTCCGAGGGTGAATTCCACCTCGACGACTATGTGAACTACGTGCAGGATTTCATCCGCCATCTGCAGGCCCGCTACGGCAATTGCCACGTGATGAGCGTCTGCCAGCCCACGGTTCCCGTGCTCGCGGCGATTTCGCTGATGGCCTCGCGCGGCGAGACGACGCCACTCACGATGACCATGATGGGCGGCCCGATCGATGCACGCCGCTCGCCGACGGCGGTGAACAACCTCGCGACGCAGCACAGCATCGACTGGTTCGAGAACAACGTGATCTACCGCGTGCCGTCGAAATTCCCGGGCGCGGGTCGCCGTGTGTACCCCGGTTTCATGCAGCACAGCGGTTTCGTCGCGATGAATCCTGATCGCCATGCCAAGAGCCACTACGACTACTTCAAGGATCTGGTGCGCGGTGACGACGCCAGCGCCGAGGCGCATCGCAAGTTCTACGACGAGTACAACGCCGTGCTCGACATGGATGCCGACTACTACCTCGAAACCATCGAGACCGTGTTCCAGAAATACAGCCTCGTCGAAGGCACCTGGGATGTGAAGTCGCCCGATGGCCAGCTCGAGCGCGTGCGCCCGCAGGACATCAAGACCACCGCCCTGCTGACCGTGGAAGGCGAGCTGGACGATATCTCCGGCTCCGGCCAGACCGAAGCGGCACAGGACATCTGCACCGGCATTCCCAAGGAAGACCGCTCGCACATGGAGGTCACCGGCGCGGGTCACTACGGCATCTTCAGCGGTCGCCGCTGGCGCGAACTGGTGTATCCGCGCGTTCGTGACTTCGTGCTGGCCCACCAGCCCGCAGTCAAGCAGGCAGCTACCCCTGCAAACCGTCAGGCAGCCTGATCCGGCATAACATCGGGCATGCCCGAGCAGCGCGCCCCTTTGACTGGAAACACCTCCATCAGCCACGCGGCCAACCCTCTCGAGGGGTTGGCCGTTGTCATTGATGCGGCCCTGCCGCAAACGCAATGCACGCGCTGCGGCTATCCCGACTGCGCGGCTTATGCGCGCGCGATTGCGACCGACGAAGCCGCGATCAACCAATGCCCTCCGGGAGGCGATGAAGGCATCGCCCGCTTGTCGCGCATCACCGGAAAACCGGTGCTACCGCTCAATCCCGAAAATGGTTTTGAAGGCCCGCTCACGCTCGCGGTGATCGATGAGGACTGGTGCATTGGCTGCACGCTGTGCATCAAGGCCTGCCCGACGGATGCCATCATCGGCGCGAACAAGCGCATGCACACGGTGATTGCCGAGCACTGCACGGGCTGTGAGCTGTGCATTCCCGTGTGCCCGGTGGACTGCATCGGCCTGGAGAACCTGAGCGGCACGGCGACCGGCTGGTCGGCATGGAGCGATCAGCAGGCCGAACATGCACGCGAGCGCTACGTGCGCCACGTCGCGCGCCCATCCCGCCTGCCCACAGTCACCACCCCCGAGCAGCCCCGCGCATCCTTGCCGCCTTCGACGCAAGCACAGCCTGTCGATCCAAAAAAAGCCATGATCGCCGCCGCGCTCGAACGTGCGCGAGCGCGGCGCGGGTGATTTCAACGCAAGCCCTGCGGCGCCACAGGCTTCCACCATAATTGCAATCATGAATCCCCTGCTCTCACTTTTGCAGCCTTATCCATTCGAGCGTCTGCGCGAACTCTTTGCCGGGGTCACACCGGCACCCGAACACCGCGCGATCAGCCTGGGCATCGGGGAGCCCAAACATCCCACGCCCGAGCTCATCAAGAATGCGCTGGCGGGCAGTATGGATGGTCTCGCCGCCTACCCGCGACGGCCGGGGACATCAGGCTTCGTGAAGCCTGCGCGGCATGGCTTGAGCGCCGCTATGGTGTCAAGGTCCATCCCGCCACCCAGCTTCTGCCGGTGAACGGTTCGCGCGAGGCGCTGTTTGCGTTTGCGCAGACCGTCATCGACCCGGGCAAGCCCGGCGCGACCGTGGTCTGCCCGAACCCGTTCTATCAGATCTACGAAGGGGCGGCGCTGCTCTCGGGCGCCCAGCCGTATTTCGCGCCCAGCGTCGCAGAGCGCAATTTCGCGGTCGATTGGGACAGCGTTCCCGACGAGGTCTGGAAGCGCACGCAACTCATCTTCGTGTGCTCGCCCGGCAATCCGACCGGTGCGGTGATGCCGCTGTCCGAATGGGAAAAGCTGTTCGCCCTGTCCGACAAATATGGTTTCGTGATCGCCTCCGACGAGTGCTACAGCGAAATCTACTTCCGCGACGAGGCGCCGCTCGGCGGCCTTGAAGCCGCCACGCGGCTGGGCCGCACCGACTTCAAGCGGCTGATGATGTTCACCAGCCTGTCCAAGCGCAGCAACGTGCCGGGTATGCGCAGCGGCTTTGTCGCAGGGGATGCGGAGTTGATCAAGTCCTTCCTGCTGTATCGCACCTACCACGGTGGCGCGATGAGCCCGACGATCCAGCAGGCCAGCATTGCGGCCTGGAACGACGAGCAGCACGTGGTGGAGAACCGCGCCCTCTATCGCCAGAAATTCGCCGAAATCACCCCGATGCTAGCCAAGGTGATGGATGTCGCGCTGCCCGATGCGAGCTTTTATCTGTGGGCCGGTGTGCCGCAATCGCTGGGCATGAGCGACACCGAGTTCGCAAAGGCGCTTCTGGCTCAATACAATGTGACGGTATTGCCCGGTAGCTATCTGGCCCGCGAGGCGAACGGCATCAACCCAGGCGCGCAGCGTGTGCGCATGGCGCTGGTGGCCGAAACTGCCGAATGCCGCGAAGCCGCCGAACGCATCGTGAAGTTCATCCAATCCCGAACCTGAAGACGAAACAGATCCATGACTCAACAACTGCAAACCCTCATCGACAACGCCTGGGAAAACCGCGCCAGCATGTCTCCCGCCGCTGCTCCCAAGGAAGTGGTCGATGCCGTGGAACACGTGATTGCCGAGCTCAACACCGGCAAGCTGCGCGTGGCAACGCGTGAAGGCGTGGGCCAGTGGACCGTGCACCAGTGGATCAAGAAGGCCGTGCTGCTTTCCTTCCGGCTCAAGGACAACGTGCTGATGAAGTCGGGCGACCTGAACTTCTTCGACAAGGTCCCCACCCGATTCGAAGGCATGAGCGAAGCCGAGATCGCGGCGACCGGCGTGCGCGTCGTGCCGCCCGCCGTGGCTCGCCGCGGCAGCTTCGTGGCCAAGGGCGCGATCCTCATGCCCTCGTATGTGAACATCGGCGCCTATGTCGATGAAGGCACGATGGTCGACACCTGGGCGACGGTCGGCTCGTGCGCTCAGGTGGGCAAGAATGTGCACCTCTCCGGTGGCGTGGGCCTTGGCGGCGTGCTTGAGCCACTGCAAGCCAACCCGACCATCATCGAAGACAACTGCTTCATCGGCGCGCGCTCCGAAGTCGTCGAAGGCGTGATCGTCGAAGAGAACTCGGTGCTCGGCATGGGCGTATACATCGGCAAGAGCACCCCGATCTTCAATCGCGACACCGGCGAGACCCTCTTTGGCCGCGTGCCCTCGGGCTCGGTGGTGATCAGCGGCAATCTGCCCAAGACCACCAAGGACGGCGTGGCATACAGCACCTATGCGGCCATCATCGTGAAGACCGTGGACGCCAAGACCCGTTCGAGCACCAGCCTGAACGACCTGCTGCGCGACTGATTGCCAGCGACTCAAAACCACACCCGGGGAGATAGAACATGAGCACGATGGAAAGAATTCTGCGCCTCATGGCAGAAAAGAAGGCATCCGATGTGTACCTGTCGGCGCATGCGCCGGCGCTCATCAAGATCGATGGGCAGTGCGTTCCCATCAACAGCCAGATGCTCTCGACCGAGGCGCCTCTGAATCTGCTCTCGGAAATCGTCGAACCCCACCGGATCGAGGAACTCCAGGAAACCGGCGAGCTCAACATGGGCGTGCCGCTCGACGGCGTCGGACGCTTTCGCGTGAGCGCGCTGCGCCAGCGCGGCAGCTATGCGGTCGTGATCCGCTTCATTCCCGACAATATTCCGCCGATCGCCACGCTGAGCCTGCCCGACGTGCTGTCCGACCTGATCATGGAAAAGCGCGGGCTGATCCTCGTTGTCGGCGCCACCGGCTCGGGCAAGAGCACCACGCTCGCCTCGATGATCGATCATCGCAACGAGCAGCAGACCGGCCACGTGCTGACCGTCGAAGACCCGGTCGAATACCAGTTCACCAACAAGCGCGCCATCATCAACCAGCGCGAGATCGGCTCCGACACCAATTCGCTGCAGACGGCGCTCAAGAACGCGCTGCGCCAGGCACCCGACGTGATCCTGATCGGCGAAATTCGCGACCGCGAAACCATGTCCGCTGCGATTGCGTATGCGCAGTCCGGTCACCTCTGCCTTGCCACGCTGCACGGCAACAACAGCTACCACGCGCTCAACCGGATTCTTTCGTTCTACCCGGTCGAAGTCCGACCGACGATGCTCGGCGACCTGGCATCGGCCCTCAAGGCCATCATTTCCCAGCGTCTGGTGCGCACGCCGCAGGGCGCGCGTCTGCCGGCGGTGGAGGTCATGCTCAACACCAAGCTGGTGGCCGACCTGATTGAAAAAGGCGACTTCTCCGGCGTGCGCGAGGCGATGGAGAAATCCATGGCCGAAGGCTCCCAGACCTTTGAGGAAGCGCTGGCGCACATGATTCTGGACAACAAGATCGACCGCAAGGAAGGTCTTGCCTACGCCGACTCTCCCACCAATCTGTTGTGGCGTCTGCAAAACGACTTCGCGCTCGCATCCAAGGCGGCGCAGGCTCAGGCCGAGGCGCACCAGCGCGTCGATGACGACGAGCCGTCATTCACCGAAATTGTGCTCGACGTGCATCCGCACTAAAAGCGCCTGATCCCGTCATTTCTCAGCGCCCATGTCCCCCACCCTGCTTCTGACCGAACAGCTCATCAGCCGCCCTTCGGTGACGCCCCATGACGAGGGCTGCCTCGAAATCCTCGTTGCGCGCCTTGAACCGCTGGGTTTCGTCTGCGAACGCATGGACAGCGGCCCGGATGATTTCCGCGTCAGCAACCTCTGGGCCAAGCGCAGTTCGGCTTCGGCCGGTGCGCGCACCCTGGTATTCGCGGGCCACACCGACGTGGTGCCCACCGGACCGCTTGAGCAGTGGAGCAGCCCGCCGTTCACTCCCATGCACCGCAATGGCCGTTTGTACGGACGCGGCGCGAGTGACATGAAGGCCTCGATTGCTGCCTTCGTCGTGGCACTTGAAGAGTTTCTGGCCGCCCAGCCCGATCCGGACATCAACCTCGCGCTGCTGTTGACCAGCGACGAGGAAGGCCCCTCGGTCGATGGCACGAAGGTGGTCGTCGAGCGCCTGCGCGAACGCGCCGAGCCGCTGGAGTGGTGCATCGTCGGCGAGCCGACTTCGGTCGAGAAGACCGGCGACATGATCAAGAATGGTCGGCGCGGCACCTTGTCGGGCAAGCTCACCGTGCGCGGCGTGCAGGGGCATATTGCGTATCCGCAACTGGCGCGCAATCCCATCCATCAGGTGGTTCCGGCGCTGGCCGAACTCTCGTCCATCGAATGGGATCGCGGCAATGCGTTCTTTCCGCCCACGAGCTGGCAGATGAGCAACATCCACGGTGGAACCGGCGCAACCAACGTGATCCCGGGCTCGGTGGTGATCGACTTCAATTTCCGTTTCAGCACCGAATCCACCGCCGAGCAACTCAAGAAGCGCGTGCACGCGGTGCTCGACCGCCACGGTCTCGAATACGACCTGAGCTGGACGCTCGGTGGCCAGCCGTTTCTCACGACGCCCGGCGAGCTGGTGCGCGCGGTGCAGAGCGCGATCAGGGAGGTCACGGGCGTGGACACCGAACTCTCAACCACCGGCGGCACGAGCGATGGGCGATTCATCTCGCAGATCTGCCAGCAGGTCATCGAGTTCGGGCCACCCAACGCCACGATCCACAAGATCGACGAATACGTGGCGCTCGCGGACCTGGAGCCGCTCAAGAACGTCTACCTGCGCACGCTGGAACTGCTCGACCGTGGAGCGCTGCGCGCATGAGCGCCGCCGCCACCGTCAGCGAACTGATCCGCACCTCGGCCACCCGCCTGGAACAGGCCGGCGTGGCGTTCGGCCACGGAACGACCAATGCTCACGACGAAGCCGCCTGGCTGGTGCTCTGGCAGCTTGGATTGCCGCTTGACAGCCCGCTCGACGACGATGCGCCCGACTCCGTTGCGCAGCGCGAAGTCTCGCAGGAACACCGCTCGCATGTCGACGCGCTGATCGACCAGCGCATTGCCACGCGCAAGCCCGCCGCGTACCTGACGCGCGAAGCGTGGTTGCAGGGCGTTGCGTTCTACATCGATGAGCGCTCCATCGTGCCGCGCAGCTTCATCGCCGAACTACTGGCCGACGGCAGCATCGACGCCTGGCTCAGCGACCAGACTCACAAGGTGCTGGACCTGTGTACCGGCAACGGCAGCCTCGCCTGCCTGGCCGCCCTGACCTATCCCGACGTGCAGGTGACTGGCGCCGACATCTCGTCCGACGCGCTCGCCGTGGCCCGCATCAACGTGGACAGGCACGGACTGAGCGAGCGGGTCCGGCTCGTGCAGAGCGACGGCATGAGCCTGCTCGAAGATGGCTGGGACCTGGTGCTCTGCAATCCGCCTTACGTCAACGCTGACAGCATGAGCAAACTGCCCGACGAGTACCGCGCCGAGCCCGAACTGGCGCTCGCAGGCGGCGCGGACGGCATGGATTTTGTGCGTGCGCTCTTCGCGGTGCTTGCGCAGAAACTCAATCAGGACGGCGTGCTGGTGCTCGAAATCGGCAACGAAAAGCCCTACTTTGAAGCCGCCTTCCCCACCCTGCCGGTGTTCTGGCTCGACACCAGTTCAGGCGACGAACAGGTGCTGCTGGTGACCCGCCAGGCGCTTGAAAGCCTGAACAAGGCGTAACTTCCGTCCTGGAGCTTCTCAGGGTTCAGGGCGCCATCACGCGTGTCGCAAGTCTGGCAATCGGCGCGTGCAGATAGCCTTCGAGCCTGGCTGGCAGCAGCAAGGGCTTGAGCAGCATGCGCACCGCCAGATCGGCGGGCAATTGTGAGCTGATCAATTCGTAGGCACGCTGGGCGATGTCGGCAAAGCTGTGCTGGCTTTGCGCGAAGTAGTTACCGCGATGGGCGTAGACATGGCGCAGCGCGACATCCGAATCGCTTTCGCGCAATTCCTTCAGGCGCGCGTACAGCGCCCCGGCAATGCGCGTTCGAGCCACAGGGGCGTTCTCCTGCAACTGCTTGAAGTACTTGAGAAAGTGCTTGAAGTGGCCCACCTCGTCGTTGCGGATATTGCCGAGCAACTCGCGCAGCACCGGCTCGTCGCTTTGCTCGCGCAGCGTGTGGTAGTACGCGGTGGTGCCGGTCTCGACCACACAGCGCGCGACCATCTCGAGATGCCGGTCGGGGTGCAACTCCTCGACCGTACAGAGCTTGGAATACTCGTCAAAGAAACTGTCATAGGCCTTCTGCCACGGAAACTCCGGCCAGACCGCCTCTACATATCTGCGCAGCGCGGTGCCATGCTGCAGTTCTTCCGATTCCCAGCGGTCACGCAGCCAGGCAGTGATTTCGGGATATTCGCTGTAGTGCTCGGCGAGATTGGCGGCGTAGGTTTCGGAGCCGGTCTCGATGAACGAGGCGCTCATCAGCAGGTAGAAGAGATCCTCGTTGTCTTCAATCGCGCTTCGCTCGATGGCGTCGAAATCCAGATCGTCAATCTGCCAGTGCCCACGTTCGGGCTGCTCGTTCTGGTCGGTTCCGAGCGGGATTTGTGTCGATATTTGCTGCATCAGTCCTGATCCTGGAATGCCCGCGCGGCCGATGAAAACGGTGGCAGGCAATCCTTTTTTTGTCCTTGGGTTTCCCCCTGTGGACATTTTGATGACAGTTCTGCCGGCGCATGTAAGTCAATGCCAACAGTCTGCCTGCCGTACAAGGTTTGAAACAATTTAAATGGGTTTTGCTCGCATTCAGACCTGCCCGATCAAGACCTGGACGCAATTTGCGCGCGCAGAGCCCGCAGAGCGCTCTTGATTCGCTGCGTGTTCTGCGGCCCCATGCGCAACAGAATCTTCTGGCCCGACGAGAGCGATTGCAGCCGGGGATCGGCAAATTCATAGCGCAACCAGGGTTGCTGCGAAGGCACCTCGCCCTGGACCTGAACCAGCTTGATCGCCAGCGGCCCCTGTGGCTCGGGCGTGGTCAGCAGGTGGTCGATCACCGCGACCAGCCGGTTGTTGAACTGCTTGCCGGGATAGCCGAGTTCCTCATAGCTGTGCTGCAGCACCGGATAGACGTGCTTGTAGACCGACGCGGCCTTGGCGGGATCGATTGCGGTAACGAAACCCACCACGCCGTCATAGCGCGCCGCGTTCTCGGGAGCGATCTGCATGCCGTCGTTGGTCTGCACCACCGCCATGCGTCCCCGGCGGGATGCAGCGGCCACAGGCGCGAGGCCACTTGCGCGCGTGGCAGGTTGTCAATCGTGGCGACGACGCGGTGGGCGAGCCCGTCGATAGCGACAAATCGCAGCACGCTGTCCTTGCCAAGCCACTGGGTCACCGTGTCTTCGAGCGCCGCATTGGCGTCGGCGGCAAGCGGCGGATTGCCCTTGTCGTCGGCCTCCGGTTCGAGCGGGTGATTCTCTTCGGCGACGGGCGCGGATACGGTGGTTTCGCGGTCTTGCGCGGGCGCGGTGGCGGCAGGCGCGGCCTCGCGTACTGGCGGCTCGATGGACGAGCGTTGCCAGTAGAGCCAGCCAGCCACCGCGAGCGCGGCGATCACCAGCACGCTCAGAGCGATCCTGATCGATCTGCCTCTGCGGTCGTCGCGGTGATACTGACGGGAAATGGGCTCTTGTCCTTGCTCCATGACGATGACTCCAGGCTGCGGCGAATGCCCTACCTTACCAAGACAGCGACAAGGCCCGGAGATCGGCGGTGTTTGCGCATGTATCCCGACTGGACCGGGTTGAATCGATTCACTGGGATAATCGCCCCCTCCATGATCACCCTTCGCAATGTCACCCTGCGCCGCAGCGCGCGCGTGCTGCTGGACAGCACCTCCGTCACCATCAACCCCGGCGAAAAAGTCGGACTGGTCGGGCGCAATGGCGCGGGCAAGTCCACGCTGTTTGCCCTGCTCAATGGCAGCCTCCATGAAGATGCGGGCGAATTCCACATTCCCGCGCACTGGCTCATGGCCCAGGTCGAGCAGAACATGCCCGAGACCTCGGAATCGGCAACCGCATTCGTGCTTGACGGCGATTCGCGTCTCACCGAACTGCGCGCCGCGCTGCACGAGGCCGAGGTCGCTGGCGACGGCATGGCCATCGCCCAGGCACATTCCGACCTCGCCGATGCCGGCTTTCACGACGCGACGTCGCGGGCCCAGTCGCTGATTCTGGCCTCGGCTTTCAGGTACACGAGCTGGAACGGCCGGTGAACAGTTTTTCCGGCGGCTGGCGCATGCGCCTGCAACTCGCCCGCGCGCTGATGAGCCCGAGCGATCTGCTGCTGCTGGACGAACCCACGAATCACCTGGATCTGGACGCCCTCGTCTGGCTCGAAGCCTGGCTCAAGCGCTATGCCGGCACGCTCATCGTGATCAGCCACGACCGGGAATTTCTCGACGCGGTGACCGACGTCACCCTGCACATCGAGAACGCCAAACTGACGCGCTATGGCGGCAACTACAGCAAGTTCGAGGAACTGCGTGCCCAGCAACTGGTGCTTCAACAGTCGAGCTACGAACGCCAGCAGGACAAGATTGCTCACCTGCAGAAGTTCATCGACCGCTTCAAGGCCAAGGCCTCCAAGGCCAAGCAGGCGCAAAGCCGGGTCAAGGCCATCGAGCGCATGGAGAAGATTGCGCCGGTGCTGGCCAGCGCGGATTTCAGCTTCGAATTCAAGGAACCGGCCAACCTGCCCAATCCGATGCTCGCGATCAGCGACGCGAGCTTCGGCTACCGCACCGAGGACGGCATGCAGGCCACCACCATCCTGCACGGCGTCAACCGCTCGGTGCTGGCCGGTCAGCGCATCGGCATCCTGGGCGCGAACGGCCAGGGCAAATCGACACTGGTCAAGACCATTGCGCGCGAGATGTCGCAGCTCGCCGGAACGGTCACCGAGGGCAAGGGACTGAACATCGGCTATTTCGCGCAGCAGGAACTCGACGTGCTGCGACCCGACGATTCACCGCTCGTGCACATGGTCCGGCTCGCCAAGGAACTCGGCCCGGACTCGAAGGAGCCCTCGCGCGAACAGGATCTGCGCAATTACCTTGGCAGCTTCAATTTCAACGGCGACATGGTCGGCCAGGCCGTAGGCACCATGAGCGGCGGCGAAAAGGCGCGGCTGGTGCTCGCCATGATCGTCTGGCAACGCCCCAACCTGTTGCTGCTCGACGAGCCGACCAACCACCTGGACCTCACGACGCGTGAGGCGCTGTCGATGGCGATCAACAGCTTCGACGGCACCGTCATGCTCGTGAGCCACGACCGCGCGCTGCTGCGTTCCGTGTGCGACGATTTCTGGCTGGTCGGGCGCGGCAAGGTAGATCCGTTTGACGGCGATCTCGACGATTACCAGCGCTATCTGCTCGACGAATCCAAGCGCCTGCGCGAACAGGCCAGGCAATCTCAGGAAACGGTGGTTGTTCCGGTGCAGGTGGTGGCCCAGGCTCCGGCAATCGACGCCTCCCAGGGCAAGGGCGATCCGCGTGAGCAGCGCCGCCTGGCTGCGCTGGCGCGCCAGCAGGTCGCCGAAAAGACCAAGCCCTACAGGAAGGAACTCGATCAGATCGACAAACGCCTGCCCCAGCTTGCGAGCGAGCGCGCGGCGCTTGAGCTCAAGCTGGCCACCGCGGGCCTGTCGGGTGCCGACATCGCCGAGGCGGGTCGTCAGCTCAAGGCGGTGAACGACTCCATCGAACGGTCGGAAGAGCGTTGGCTGGAGCTATCGGGGCAAATCGAGGCTATCCAGCAGGAAATGGGTGCGACGGCCTGAGGCAGTGGAATATTCGGAAAATTTGTATCGCATATTCAAGAAACGACATTCAATGCGTGAGGTAATTCCTTGTCAGCATTGAATGAATTTCAAAATATATCGATCAAAACCGAAGTGCAAAAAACTTTGAATGCGCTGTCAACGCAAACCCTTGGAGACGCGTTGAACACGCATCTAAGGAGTTTTCTGAAATGATCTTCACCGCAATTCTCGCAGCCTGGCCCGATGATGAACGTGATCGCAAGCGTGCACCCGTCCGCTTCTGAGATGATTCGTTCGAGTCAGCTGGAGCTCGTGATTTCCAGCCCCTTTCAACGACGCAAGGCAGTGAACGTTCCATAGTTGTTCAGTACACACGGCCTCGGTCCTCACACAAAACCCCGCAATGCGGGGTTTTTGTTTTTGTCCATCAGATTTCAATGGCGCGGATTGAATCTGGCGCCATGAACAGGGACGGTGGAGCCTCACGATCATGTTTCGAGCGCGTTGAAAATGTAAGGCAAGCGTGTTTGGAATTCGGCCTTCTAAGTTTCATTTGATGGTTGAGATATTGTCTCCAACCCTTTGATTTTTAAATAAAAACACCTCAAATTTTTCTTCTTCACGGATATCCGCGTAAACCCTCGGTAAATTTGCATTTCCTTTCGAGTGGGTGTCAACGAACAAAGATCGCTCAGCGTTGAACACTCACAAAGGAGTTTTCACATGACCACCATTGCTACCCTCGCTGCCTGGCCCGACGACGAACGTGATCGCAAGCGCGCTCCCCTGCGTTTCTGAACGGTTCAGACCGCCTGGAAGCTGATGTTCAGATGCCGTTTCGTGTATCACCGCCTCAGTTGAACCTCGCGCAGCGGCCCGGCTTCACGCCATCTCCGCCCATCCTGTAGCTCAGCGCTACCTTCGAGCCAAAAAAAACCCGCAATCGCGGGGTTTGGCTTTTTCGGGGTGCCGTTTTTGGCTTCCCCGGAATTCGACAGATCAATGCATGTGCAGACCGCCGTTGACCGAGAAGTCGGCGCCGGTGGCATAGCCACCTTCATCCGAGGCCAGCCAAGCGATGATCGAGGCGATTTCGCTCGGCTCGCCCAGACGCTTGACCGGGACCGAGCCGACGATCTTCTCGAGCACTTCAGGGCGAATCGCCTTGACCATGTCCGTGCCGATATAGCCCGGGCTCACAGTGTTGACGGTCACGCCCTTGTTGGCGAGTTCCTGCGCCAGCGCCATCGAGAAGCCGTGCATGCCGGCCTTCGCTGCGGAATAGTTGGTCTGTCCGGCCTGGCCCTTGGCGCCGTTGACCGAGCTGATGTTGACGATCCGGCCCCAGCCTTTTTCGACCATGTCGCTGACCACCTGCTTGGTGACGTTGAACATCGAGTTGAGGTTGGTCTCGATCACCGCGTCCCAGTCTTCGCGCGACATCTTCACGAACATGCGGTCACGCGTGATGCCCGCGTTGTTCACCAGCACGTCGATCGTGCCGTGTTCTGCCTTGGCCTTGGCGAACGCGTCAACGGTCGAATCCCAGTCGCCCACGTTGCCCACCGATGCATAGAAGTCGTAGCCCTGGGCCTTCTGCTCACCCAGCCACTTTGCATGGTCGCGAGTGGGACCGCAGCCTGCGATCACCTTGAAACCTTCCTTGTGCAGACGCTGGCAAATCGCGGTACCGATGCCGCCCATTCCCCCTGTGACGTACGCTACTTTTTGACTCACGACTATCTCCTTTGTTAATGATTCATCCGATACGGATTCACTCTACCCAAGATTGCGCGCAGCACACTGCAGGAAAACACTGGCTGCTACGAATGCTCACACTTTATTGGCGGAGTGAATTGATCCCGTCACATTTTCATGCTCGTTCCACAGCCAGCGAAACGCCCATGCCGCCGCCGATGCACAGTGCGGCAATGCCCTTTTTCGCACCACGCTGCTCCATCTCGTGCAGCAGCGAAACCAGTACGCGGCAGCCGGATGCGCCGATCGGGTGGCCCAGCGCAATCGCACCGCCGTTAACGTTGACCTTGGCGGGATCCACGCCGAGTTCCTTGTTGACCGCGCAGGCCTGTGCCGCGAAGGCTTCGTTGAGTTCGAACAGATCGACGTCTTCGACCTTCCAGCCAGCGCGCTTGAGCACCTTCTTGGTGGCGGAGACCGGGCCCATGCCCATGATCGTTGGATCAAGTCCGGTCGTGCCGTAGGCAACGATGCGTGCAAGCGGGGTGAGGCCGAGTTCCTTGGCCTTGGAGGCCTTCATCACGACCACAGCGGCCGCTCCATCATTGAGACCGGACGCATTGCCCGCGGTCACCGAACCCGCCTTGTCGAACGCCGGGCGCAGCCGTTCGAGCGCCGCCTCGTCGGTCTTGCGATTGATGAATTCGTCGGCCTCGAATTTGACGGGATCGCCCTTCTTCTGCGGGATTTCCACAGCGACGATTTCATTCTTGAAACGACCGGCATCCTGCGCGGCAGCGGCCTTCTTCTGGCTTGCGAGCGCAAGCGCGTCCTGCTGTTCGCGCGAGACGTCGAATTGCTTGGCCACGTTCTCCGCCGTAATGCCCATGTGGTAGTGGTTGTAGGCGTCCTGCAGGCCGTCCACGATCATGGTGTCCACGAGCTTCCAGTCGCCCATGCGCATGCCGTCGCGCGAATTGGGCAGCACGTGGGCAGACGCGCTCATGTTTTCCTGACCGCCCGCGACGACGATTTCGCTGTCGCCGGTGGCAATCGACTGCGCCGCGAGCATCACCGCCTTGAGGCCCGAGCCGCAGACCGCGTTGATCGTGAGTGCCGGGGTTTCCTTGGCGACGCCCGCCTTCATCATGGCCTGGCGTGCCGGATTCTGGCCCGCGCCCGCGGCCAGTACCTGGCCCATGATGACTTCGCCAACCTGATCGAGCGGCACCTTGGCGCGCGACAGCGCCTCCTTGATCACGATGGCACCGAGTTCGGTGGCGGGAATCTTGGCGAGACTTCCGCCGAACTTGCCTACCGGCGTGCGTACAGCGGAAACGATGACGATTTCTTCACTCATGACTGACAGTCCTTTTCAAACGATTCGGCAACCACCTGCCAGGCGCTGCCGAGGTTGGTGACAACATCGCCTGCGGCATGGGTTCCCGACACTTACACAAGATTCTTGCGGAGCTTTGCGACACTGCGTGCGCTGACTTACCCTGTCATGACTTGCCCTTAGAGGCCACCGCAGAATGTGAATTCAAGGGCGGCAAAACGGCAGCTTGCGGAGCGCGTCAGCCCACGCTTTGCGCTTCAGGCCTTTTGCTTGACGTAGCTTCCCGGAGCAGGCTCCAGCGCCTTGAACCGGGCACCCTTGCCATAGGTCTTGGGTGCGGCGATCTGCTTGCCCGCGTGACCCGAAAGCCAGCCAGACCAGTCGGTCCACCAACTGCCCGGGTGTTCGGTCGCACCATCGAGCCAGTCGTCGAACGACGCCGGGAAGCGGGTCTGCGCCTGAACCCAGTAGCTGCGCTTTTTCTTCACCGGCGGATTGATCACTCCGGCGATATGGCCGGATGCACCCATCACGAAGCGCTTCTTGCCGGGGAATATCTGTGTGGACGCATACGCGCCCTGGATCGGCACGATGTGGTCTTCGCGCGAGCCGTAGATGTAGAGCGGCAGATCGACCTTGGACAGATCCAGCGTCTCGCCGCAGACCGTCACGCCATCGGGCTTGGGCAGGTTGTTCTCGAGGTAGAAATTGCGCAGATACCATGCATACCAGGGTCCCGGCAGATTCGTCGAATCGCTGTTCCAGTAGAGCAGGTCGAATGCGGGCGGCGTTTCCCCTTGAGGTAGTTGCCGACCACGTAGTTCCATACCAGATCGTTGGGACGCAGAAAGCTGAAGGTCGAGGCCAGGTCCTGCCCCTTCATCAGCCCACCGCCGCCCATCTGCATTTCACGGAAACGCACGAAGTTCTCGTCGATGAAGACGTCGAGAATTCCGGTATCGGTGAAGTCCACCAGCGCCGTGAGCAGCGTCGCGCTCGCGACGGGCGATTCGCCTCGTGCCTGGAGCACGCCCAGCGCGTTGACCAGCATGGTGCCGCCGACGCAGAAACCCAGCGCGTTGATCTTCTCGGCGCCGCTGATTTCCTGCACTGTCTCGATGGCCTTGATCACGGCGTCCTCGATGTAGTCGTCCCACGTGGCGTTGCCCATGGACTCGTCCGGATTGCGCCAGCTCACCACAAAGGTGCGGTGGCCTTCGGAGACCAGATAACGGATCACGGAGTTATCGGGCTGCAGATCAAGAATGTAGAACTTGTTGATGCACGGCGGCACGAGCAGGAAGGGCCGTTCATAGACCTTGGCCGTGAGCGGCTTGTATTCGAGAAGCTGGAAATACTCGTTCTCGTAGACCACCGCGCCTTCCGTGGTGGCGACATTGCGGCCGACCTCGAACTGGCTCTCGTCGGTCATCGAGATATGGCCCTGGCGCATGTCGTGCAGCAGGTTGGCCACGCCCTTGGCGATGCTCTCGCCCTTGGTGTCGATGGCCATCTTCTGGGCATCAGCATTGAAGGCCAGGAAGTTGCTCGGAGACATTGCCGCCAGCCACTGCTCCACGCCGAACCGGATGCGCTGGCGCGTCTTTTCATCGCCCTGAACCGCGTCTGCCATGCCCAACAGGGCGTTCGCCTGCAACATGTAGGCCGAAGCGACCGCGGAAGCAACCGGATTCTGCGTCCAGCCCTCGCCCTTGAAACGGCGGTCGGACGGTGGCTCGGCCTGAGCCTGCAGCCCGCCCGAAATCAGGGCCTGCAGTTCCTTCAGGTAGTTTTGCTGAAGCTCCTTGAGCTTGTCGGGCGAAATGTTGACCTGGGACTGTGGATTCATCGCCGCCAGCGCGCCGAGTTCGGCAGGCGGCATTGATTGCATCATCTTGCTCCAGTTCTCTGCCCACATTTGCTGGAGTTGGCGGGCTCCGTTGGCCCATTGTGCGTCAGAATCCATGGTGTCTCCTACGTTCTGGTTGCTTGCTGACTTTCGAGAATCAGTCACAGCATCCTACCGCTTGCGGCCAGCGTTTCCCTTACTTCGTCCGGGCCGATCCCGCTTTAGTTGTTTCGGAGTTTTACCAAATATGGTGTTAGTGCTGATAGTGATCGGCTGGTTGTACGTCGCGCTGATGGTGGCCGTGGCAGAGGCCAGCGCCATCAACGGCAGCGTGCTCGGCGCGCTCGTCACCTTCGTGCTCTACGGGCTGCTGCCGGTATCGATCATTGCCTACATCTTCAGCACGCCCGCACGCAAACGCCTGCGCAAGGCGCGCGAGGAACAGGCCGAGCGGCAGTGGCGGCAAGCCCAGCAGGAGGCAGCAGCCAGGCCGGTGCCTGCCCCTGCCGGCGATTCAGCCGTCGATCCAGACGGCGGCGGCCAACCGCCCGCTGCCGCCAAGAATGCGCTGATCGCGCCGGTACGAGAAGAACCTTGACGGGTTGCTGAACGTGCACCACGCTACGGTACCGTCATTGCCGTGAACGGAACGCACTCCCGCACGCTCGAGCCTGTGCCGCGCAATCCCGGCGAGATCGGCGAGGAATTTATTTTCCCCCAGCGCGCTGAAGAAAACCTCGGCACTGGCGTCCGCATCACAGAAGGCGGCGCGAACCTCGGCTCCGACCTCAAAAGCCTTGGATCCGATGCATGGCCCGAGCCAGGCAAATACCGCCTCGGACGGGTCGAACCGCTGCACCGCCTCTTCAAGCACGCCCACTCCGGTCGCCGAACCTGCAAGACCGCGCCAGCCCGCGTGGGCCGCCGCGACCCGATCACCGGCCGCGTTGGTGAACAGCACTGGCAGGCAGTCGGCCACCATGATGACGCAGGCCACGCCAGCCTCCTGCGTCGTGCAGGCATCGGCCTCGATGCCATCGGGCGTGTTCCGGCGAATCGACTCCACATGGGTGCCGTGAACCTGATTCATGAACACCGGACTCGCCGTTTGACCGGGTGACGAGAGCGCGAGAGCCCGCGTGAACACCGCGCGATTCGCCTTGACGGTCGCCGGATCATCGGCCACATGCTCGCCCAGATTGAGACTGTCCCACGGCGCCACGCTGACGCCACCGGCGCGCGTGGTGCACAGCGCGCGCACATGGGCCGGTGCGGGCCAATCGGGCGTCAACCAGTCGTAGGGAGCGGCGTAGGCTTGCCGCACCTCAGGCCTCGGCATCCGGGCAGGCAGACGGCTGCGCGTTCTGAAACGCAGGCAATTCCATGCAGTTTTTGAATGCCGCAAGCGTCAGGTTCAGTCCATCGAGATCGACGTGAAAACGCTGGGCATTGAAGATCAGCGGCACCAGGCAGCAGTCGGCGAGCGTCGGCGTATCACCCCAGCAATAGCGCGACGCGGTCTGGCCGGCAGCGGCTCGCTCACGCGCCAGCAGCGCAAGCTGGCGCTCAAGGGCCGTGAGGCCATTGCGTGTCCAGTGGCGATACCACGCGTCCTTGCCCGACTCATCCACCATCAGATCGTTGCGCAGGTGCTTGAGCACCCGCAGATTGGTGAGCGGAGAGATCTCGCAGGCGATCATCTGTGCAAGCGCCCGCACGTGCGCGCGGCCGAGTGCGTCGGCAGGCAGCAGCGGCGGCTGCCTGTGCGTCTCGTCCAGATATTCGATGATCGCCATCGACTGCACGAGCAGGTGGCCCTCATCGGTTTCGAGTGAAGGGACCAAGGTGTCGCCCACCCGCCCGGCGTAGGCGGGATCGCGGTGCTCCGCGCGCACAAGGTGCACGGGCACATACTCATACGTCAATCCCTTGAGCGCGAGCGCGATGCGCACCCGGAACGAAGCGGAGGAGCGAAAGTAGTTGAACAGCTTCATGGGAAGCAAAGCATACGCAAGCTCGCCCGATTGCGCCAGCGTGGGCACTACTATGTTCAAGCCCGCTTGGTGCGTGGCACACTGTGGCAGTCCATGCCGCGCCAGCGCTGCACATCTTCAACATATCAGCAGACATCCCAGACCATGAGCTACGCATTCACTCCCGCTCCCATTGCCACCGTGCCGGTCGTCGGCAGCGACGCGCTTTTCCCGGTGCATCGCATCTACTGCGTGGGCCGTAACTACGCCGAGCACGCCAAGGAGATGGGCTTCTCGGGCCGTGAGGCGCCGTTCTTCTTCCTGAAACCGGCCGATGCCGTGATGGTCGTCGGCGATGGCGCAACCGGAGAAATGCCCTACCCCACGCTCACCAAGGATTTGCACCACGAGATCGAACTCGTGGTGGCGCTCGGCAAAGGCGGCAAAAACATCAAGGCCGCCGATGCCGCGAGCCACATCTTCGGCTATGCCGTGGGCCTGGACATGACGCGCCGCGACCTTCAGGCCGAAGCCAAGAAGCAAGGCCGTCCGTGGGACATCGCCAAGGGCTTTGACCACAGTGCGCCGATCACGCCCATCGTTCCCGCAGACCAGGCGGGCGACATCGCGAACGCGGCCATCTGGCTCGAGGTGAATGGTGCGAAGCGCCAGTCAAGCGACGTGACCAAGCTGATCTGGTCGATTGCCGAAACCATCGAAGCGCTCTCGCAGGCCTGGGAGCTGCAAGCCGGTGACCTGATCTTCTCGGGCACCCCGAGGGCGTGGCCGCCGTCGTCAAGGGCGATGTGCTGGAAGGCGGCGTCACGGGTCTGCCCGCGCTGAAGGTCAAGCTCGTCTGAGACCGAACTGGACCGTGGGCCGCAGAAGCGCAAGCCACTCATCGGCTCGGCCTGCCTGCCCATGCCATCCTGCGCCACCACCAGAACCAACCCATGACATTTCGCGCCCCCGTTCGTTTTTGCCGCAACTGCGGCACCGCCGTTGAGAACCGCATCCCCGACGATGGCGACACGCGCACGCGCGCCGTCTGTCCGTCCTGCCACACGATTCATTACGACAACCCGCTCAACGTGGTCGGCACCATCCCGGTGATGCCGGACGGGCGCGTGCTGCTGTGCAAGCGCAACATCGAGCCGCGCTGGGGCAAGTGGACGCTGCCTGCCGGTTTCATGGAACTCAACGAAACCACCTCGGAAGGCGCGGCACGCGAAACGGATGAGGAAGCCGGTGCGCAAATCCGCATGGGGCGGCTGTTCTCGCTGGTCAACGTGCCGCACGTCGGGCAGGTGCACCTTTTCTACCGTGCCGATCTGTTGAGCGATCAGTTCCATCCGGGCCATGAAACCATCGAGGCGCGATTGTTTCGCGAGGATGAAATCCCGTGGGACGAGATTGCCTTTCGCACCGTGAGCACCACGCTGCGCCTGTGGTTCGAGGACTGCAAAAGCGGCGTCGTGCAGGTACACGACGTCGACCTCCAGGCACCCAAGGCGTTTGCCTGAGTCGCGTTCTCAGAGCTGCGAGCGAAACGGCATCACCACCAGCTCCAGCAGGCGCTGCTTGAGCGAGCGGTTCTCCCACATTTCCAGCGTGTATTCGCGGCACTGTTCCAGATCGGTCTCGAACACCTGCGTCATGTTGGCGGCGAACACCTCGTCGTACACGTTCAGGCTCGCCTCGTCGTTCAGGCGAAACGAACGCACGTCGAAATTCGTGGAACCTACGGACACCATTTCACCGTCAAGAATCAACAGCTTGTTGTGCATCATCGTGGGCAGGTACTCGTAGATCTTCACGCCGCGCGCCAGCAGGTCGCCCCAGGTGGCCTTGGAGGCGGTTCGCACCGATCCGGAATCGATGTGCTTGCCGGGAACCGTGATGCGCACCTTCACACCGCGCTCAAGCGCCGCTATCAGTGCCTTGATGATCAATTCGTCGGGTACGAAATACGCGGCCTGCAGGTCGATGGTGCGGGTTGCCGCCGCAATCGACATCAGATACATCAGGTGCATGCTCTCGCTGCCGCCCGCAGGCGATGCGATGAACAGTTGCGCATCGGTCGGACCGTGACGCTGCTGGGCCGGAAAGTAGTCCTCGCCCGTCAGCACCTGGCCCGTGGTCTTGATCCAGTTGTCGTTGAACGCGGCCTGCGCCTGTAGCACGACAGGGCCGCTGAAACAGAAATGCAGATCGCGCCAATGGTCCTCGTCCTGGGCATGGCCCTGCCATTGATCGGCAATGCCGACACCGCCGGTGAACGCGGTTTCGCCATCAACGATCAGCAATTTGCGGTGCGTGCGATTGTTCATCCGGTCAACGGTGTACCAACGCAATGGGCGGTAGCGCTGCACCTCGGCACCGGCTTTCTTGACGCGCTCGATCAGGCGCTCCTCCATCTTGAGCGAACCTGCCCAGTCGAGCGTGATGTGTACCTTGACGCCCGCGAGCGCGCGCTCGGCCAGCGCGTCCGCGAATTCCTCGCCAATGTCGCCGGACCAATAGATGTAGGTCTCGAAGCAAATGCTGGTTTTGGCAGCGCGCACGCTCTCCAGCATCGCGGGAAAGATCTCGTCGCCGTTCTGGAGCGCCCGTATATGGTTGCCGCCGACGATGGCAGGTCCGAGCAAATTGCCCATGTCGCGGCGAAATTGCTCGCCGCGCACCGGATAGAGATGCTTGACGCGTCGCTCGATCTTTTTTTCGGACAGCGTGAAATTGCTCGCCACCACCACGACCAGCAGCGTCACCACCACCGTGCAGACTATGGTCCAGAACATGGTATTTTTTTCTTCTGCCATCAAGGCGTGAGAACCGCGCAAAACCGTGCGCTCTCACCCGGCTGGTGAAGCGACGACAACGGCAAGGCGCGGCGACGGCTCAGACTAAGGCACTCGTGATCGGTCGCATGTAGGACAGCGGTGCGCCGTCGTGTCGCAACTTGCGACACGCGGCCCATGCGCTCACAACGGCTCGCCTTAGTTCGGGCCGATGGCGGCGGGAGCGCCGCGCTGCACTGGCGACGTGATCACCACGCCCGGCACCGGCGCTGGCGGCTGTACCTGCTGGCCACCGCCAGGCATGGGCGGCGGCGCGCTGTTGGCGGGTTGCGGCATGTATTCCGGGGGCGTCGGTATGGGTGACGGCATGGGCGGCTGCACGGGTTGCGGAACCGGCTGGGGGCCGGATTGGGCGGCTGCGCCGGTTGCTGCGCGGGCGTCACGATCTGGCCATTCACCGGCATTGGCGGCGCGCCGCCCGATGCCGGGGCGGGACCGATCTGCAGCGGCTGGCGCGTAGCCGGAGGTGTCCAGAACGGATCCTGGGATTCGCCTGCGCCAGATGGCGGCGGCTCGGGGTCGGCTGCGGGCGTGGCGTTCTGTAGTGGCGTGAGTGGCGCTTCACCGATCTCGGGACGTTGGTCGTCGTAAGTGACGGGTGCCTGCTGGGTGCGCGGCGGCAGTTGCGAACCCTGCACCTGCGGCGTGGTCGCGGCAGGCGGCTGGACCTGATCGGTGGAACGGCCGAACAGATCAACCACCCAGTTGCGCACCGAGCCAATGGCATCGCCGATGATGCTCTGTTCCGGCTCATTGACGAACTTCAGATTGGTGTCGACCATCTTGGCGCGGATCGCCTGCTGGAACACCTGACCGACGATCGGCAGTGCACTGTGCGCGCCCTGCCCCAGTAGTCGCTGCGCAGCGTGATGCGGCCATCGTTGAATCCGACCCACGCGCCCGCGACCATCTGCGGATGCATCATGATAAACCAGCCATCGGTGTTGTCCTGCGTGGTGCCGGTCTTGCCGGCCACATCGGCATTGATTCCGTAGCGCGAGCGGATCGCCACGCCCGTGCCCTTGTTGATCACCGCGCGCATGGCATCGCGCAACTGCTGCGCGGGCGTGAGCGCCAGTGCGCGCTGCGGCTTGGCGGTGCCGAATTCTTCGAGCACCTTGCCGTCCTTGTCTTCGATGCGTGTGATCACCGTGGGAGCGATATAGGCACCCGCACCGGCAATGGTTCCATACGAGGCGACCATCTCCTTGAGCGTCACCGGGCTCGTGCCGAGCGCCAAGGCCGGCACCTCGTCGAGCTTTGATTCGCGCACACCCATCGCCCGCGCCAGTTGCGCCACGCGCTCGGGCCCGACCTGCTGCATGACCTGGGCGGTGATGATGTTCTTGGAATACGCCAGACCGTCCGCCAGCGTCATCGGCGCATAGGTCGGAGCCGAGTCGTCGGTGGGCTTCCAGACCTGCCGACCGCCGTCGAGCGGAATCTCGATCGGTTCGTCCATGAAGGTATCGCCGGGCTGCATGCCCTTGGCGAAAGCCGCGCCATAGACAAACGGCTTGAAGGTCGAGCCCGGCTGGCGGCGTGCGGCCTGCACATGGTCGAACGGGTCCTGCGCATAGTCGCGGCTGCCGACCCAGGCGAGGATCGTGCCGTCGCGTGGATCCATGGCCAGAAAACCTGCCTGCAACCGCGTCTTCTGCTGTTTGAGCTTGCCCATGAAATCGCTGTTGTCGAGCAGACTCTTGAGCGCCTCGTCCGGGTCGCCACCCTTGGCCACGGCCTGCTCATACTGCGCCGATTCGCGCACCAGTTTCTGCACCAGCGCACTCTTGGCGCCCCACACGCTCTGGGGTGCCCACGCCTTGTTGGCAACGGCCTGCAGCGCCTTGCCCTGCTTTTCGATGGCCTCGTTGGCCAGTTCCTGAAGCCGTCCGTTGATGGTTGTGCGGATCACCAGTCCGTCGGAATGAAGGCTGTAGCCCTCGCGGTCGGCCCAGTCGATGAGCTGGCGGCGCAACTGCTGCGCGAGGTGCGGTGCAAGGCCATTGACCTCGGCCTGACGCTCGAACCGGATGCGCAGCGGACGCTTGCTCAGCGCATTGAAGTCGGCCTCCGAGAGCTTCTCGCGCTTTTTCATCTGCGCGAGCACGGTGTTGCGGCGGTCCTGTGCGCGCTCCGGATTGAGCACCGGGTTGTAGTAGACCGTGCCCTTGAGCATGCCGATCAGCGTGGCGCTTTCGATCACGTTGAGTTCATGCGCCGACTTGTCGAAATAGGTGCGCGCCGCCATCTCGATGCCGAACGCGTTGTAGAGGAACGGCACGGTGTTGAGATACGTCTCCAGGATCTCGTCCTTGGAGTAAGTCATCTCGATCTTGAGCGCCGTGATCGCTTCCTTGAGCTTGCGGTTGAGCGTGGGTGCGCGGCCGATTTCCTCGGGATAGAGGTTGCGTGCCAGTTGCTGCGTGATCGTCGAGCCACCCTGCTTGTTGCCGCCGAGCGTGCGCACGACCGCCGAGAGCGTGCGCCTCCAGTCGAGGCCGAAGTGGTCGTAGAAACGATGATCCTCGGTGGCGATCAACGCGTCCTTCACGGGCTGGGCAATCTGGTCAAGCGGCATCCACTCGCGGTTGATCCACTTGTATTCGGCGAGCAGCCGCCCATCGGCCGACACCAGTTGCGCGGGCTGATCGGTCTTGGCCTTGCGCAGATCGCTGATCGAGGGCGTGAACGGAATCAGGATCAGCACATAGAGAAACAGCGCAATCGGCCCCGCCGCCAGCAGCCACCACAGGTTGCGCTGGGATTTCCACGGCTTGCCGGGCCACGGGAAGCGCCTGAGCCTGTCCCGCGCCCGCTCCTTCATGGATTCGTCAGCAGGCCTGGCCTGCACGTTGTCTTCGCTGTTTGGGGCATGGCGCGTCGTCTGCTTCGGGGACAATCTTTTGAAATCAGCCGGGCGCGCGGCCCAGCAATGCCAGCATGGCGGCTTCGTCGAGCACCGTCACGCCGAGCTCCTGCGCCTTGTCGAGCTTGCTGCCCGCCTCGGCCCCGGCCACCACATAGCTGGTTTTCTTGCTCACCGAGCCCGAGACCTTTGCGCCAGCGGCTTCGAGCATGTCCTTGGCCTGATCACGGCTCAGCGTGGGCAGCGTGCCGGTGAGTACCACCGTCATGCCGCTGAGCAATTGCTCGCCCTGTTGTCTGGGCTCGCCCTCCTGCCAGGTCACGCCGCAGGCGCGCAGTTGTTCGACCACCTCGCGGTTGTGCGGCTGGGCGAAGAACGTGTGGATCGACTCGGCCACCACCGGCCCGACATCGTTGACCTGCAACAGCGCCTCGACGCTTGCGTCCATGATGGCGTCCAGATTGCCGAAGTGCTTCGCCAGATCCTTCGCCGTGGATTCGCCGACATGGCGAATACCCAGGCCGAACAAAAAACGCTGCAAGGTCGTCTGCTTGGATTTTTCCAGCGCCGCGAGCACGTTCTGTGCGGACTTCTCGGCCATGCGGTCGAGCGACGCCAACGCGCTCAGGCCCAGCCGGTAGAGATCCGGAAGCACGCGCACCACATTGCCTTCAACGAGCTGATCGACGAGCTTGTCGCCCAGCCCTTCGATGTCCATGGCACGGCGCGCGGCGAAATGCAGAATCGCCTCCTTGCGCTGCGCCGGGCAGAACAGGCCGCCCGAGCAACGATGGTTGGCCTCGCCCTTTTCGCGCACCACTTCGCTGCCGCAGATCGGGCATTGGGCGGGCATGCGGAAGTTCGGCACATAGTGCGGCCGCTCTCCCGGCACACGCCCCACCACTTCGGGAATCACGTCGCCCGCGCGGCGCACCACGACGGTATCGCCCTTGCGCACGTCCTTCTTGCGGATCTCGAAGATGTTGTGCAGCGTTGCATTCGTCACCACCACGCCGCCGACCTGCACCGGCACGAGTCGCGCCACGGGCGTGAGCTTGCCCGTGCGGCCGACCTGCACGTCGATGCCTTCGAGGCGCGTGGGCATCTCCTGCGCGGGATATTTGTGCGCCACGGCCCAGCGCGGCTCACGCGACTTGAAGCCCAGCTGGCGCTGTAGCGCGAGGCTGTTGACCTTGTAGACCACGCCGTCGATCTCGTATGGCAACGCCGCGCGCTCGGCACCCATGCGTTCGTGGAATGCGACCAGATCCGCCGCACCGCGCGCCACGCAGACTTGCGGGGCCACCGGAAAACCCCAGCCCTTGAGCGTCTGCAACATGGCGAAATGCGTCTGAAACACCGGTCCGCCATCGGAGGCCGCCGACACCTCGCCAAGGCCGTAGGCGAAGAACGACAGGCGTCGCTGCGCCGAGATACTGGAGTCGAGCTGGCGCACCGCACCCGCCGCCGCATTGCGTGGATTGGCGAACAGCTTGGCGCCCGCCGCCGCCTGCCGCTCGTTGAGCTTTTCCAGATCCGCACGGCGCATGTAGACCTCGCCGCGGACTTCGAGAACCGGCGGCACGTCCTTGTCGGCGGGCAGCGTCAACGGAATCTGGCGGATCGTGCGGATGTTGTGCGTCACGTCTTCGCCGACCTCGCCGTCGCCGCGCGTCGTGGCCTGCACGAGCATGCGGTTCTCGTAGCGCAGGTTCATCGCGAGGCCATCGAACTTGGGCTCCGCCACGTACTCGACCGGCGCAGCCGACACGGGCAACTCGAGTTCCTTGCGCACGCGCGCATCAAAGGCCAGCGCGCCGCTGGCCTCGTTGTCGGTCTCGGTCTGGATGCTGAGCATGGGCACCGCGTGGCGCACCGGCGTGAGCCCGTCGAGCACCGCACCGATCACGCGTTGCGTGGGCGAGTCGGGCGTGACGATCTGCGGATAGGCTGCCTCCAGCGCCTGCAATTGCTGGAACACGCGGTCGTACTCGCCGTCGGGCACCGTGGGCGCGTCCTGCACATAGTATTCATGCGCCCAGCGGCCCAACTGCTCGCGCAGGGCGTTCACCTTGGCGACCACCTTGGCAGGCACGTCCTGCGGCGACTCGGGGAAAAGATCAATGCTGTCGGACATGGCCGGATGCTTACTTACTTTCTGCCACCGCCGCCATGGATGCGGGCGGCTCGCAAGGATGCGCCTGCGGTGCGCACGAAACGACTCATTCCCAACGAAAACGGCCGCCATTGTGAATGAGCGGCCCTTGCATGGCAAACACAATGCCCACCATACTGTAACTGTCAGCTGAACAATCGCCGGGCCAGCGCCGAACCGGCAGACAACTCACGGCTGTCGAGCTTGTCATACAGGGTTTCCAGATCGGCGGCAATCGGGTCCATGGTCATCGCGGGAAGCGGCGTGCCGTTCTGGTCGCACAGCACGCCGTCCATGGTCTTGCACAGCTCGGCCGCCACCTCGCGCAAGCGCGCAAACGGCTGCTCCAGGCGGTTGACCTGGGCGACGTCGAGGCTCAGCAAAATGTCACGAATCGCCGATTGTTCGGGGTCATCCGAGAGCGCGGCCTGCGTGTCGTATGACAGCGTGAGCACCGGCGGAAGACCCGCCTCCGCAGCCGGCAGCACCAGGCGACCGGGCATGGCACCGGCCGTGAAACCCACCTTGGCGGCATTCTGCTGCACGTAGCCAGGGCTCCACGCCGCATGGCGCGCGCGCAGCATGAAGCTCAGTTGCGCATCGTGCTCGCTCGCGAACTGGTCAAGCTCGCGACCGCGCGCGACCTCGTGCAGCATGTCGGGAAAATCCACCGCCGCGCCGATGGCGTCGACAAAACTCTGCGTCTTCATCACGAATTCGGAAAACTCGATCTCGTTGAGTGCACCGAGACGATTGGCGAGCTGCACGCCCGCCTGGAATTGCCGGTAGCGCTGACCGGCAACAGGCCCTTCCCACTGCTGGTTCGATTCGTTCAGGCCCTCCACGGCGAACGGCTTGCTGCCCGCGCGGCGCGTGGCGGCAGCGCGGCGAGCGCCGCATCGCCCGAGACGATCTGGTCGGCGACGATGGGCGCGAGCGCATCGATCAGCGGATCGAGCCCGCCGCGACGCTCGGCCTGCGGCAGCGGCATTTGCAGCGCGTCCTTGAGATCGACCGAATGCCCGTCGAAACTCGGCTCGATGCCATGGTCGGGGCCGACGCTCTCGGAGCCGATTCCTTCAAATCCAGGCTCCAGGCGCTCCGGCTGCGCATCGGCTGCGAGTTCGTTTTCCACCGGGCTCGGGCGCTTGGGTGCATTGCGGTGCGTGGACCAGGCGTTGTAGCCGACGACGATCGCCAGCACGAGTCCGCCGGCGATGATTAATGCGATCTGAAAGGTACTCATGGTGAATTCGTGACGTGAGTCGGATACGCAATTCAATAGCTTGTGCGGCGCGTGCGGGCTGCGGTGACGGTAATGGGCATCATGATCGATCAGACCTCCGCCATTGACAAGGCGGACTCCATGTCCACCGCCACGATGCGCGACACGCCCTGCTCCTGCATGGTCACGCCGATCAGTTGTTCGGCCATTTCCATCGCGATCTTGTTGTGACTGATAAACAGGAACTGCGTTCCCTTGGACATGCTGGCCACGAGCTTGGCATAGCGTTCGGTGTTGGCATCGTCAAGCGGCGCGTCCACCTCGTCGAGCAGACAGAACGGCGCGGGGTTCAACTGGAAGATCGCAAACACCAGCGCAATCGCGGTCAGCGCCTTTTCACCGCCCGAGAGCAGGTGAATCGTTTGGTTCTTCTTGCCCGGTGGCTGCGCGATCACCTGCACGCCGGCATCGAGAATCTCATCGCCCGTCATCACGAGCTTGGCCTGCCCGCCGCCGAACAGTTCGGGGAACATGCGGCCGAAATGCTCGTTCACGGTCTCGAACGTGCCCGACAGCAAGGTGCGCGTCTCGCCATCGATCTTGCGGATCGCGTCCTCTAGCGTGTTCATCGCGAGCGTCAGGTCTTCGGTCTGGGCATCGAGAAACGTCTTGCGCTCGCGCGCCAGGTTCAGTTCGTCGAGCGCCGCGAGGTTGACCGCGCCGAGATCGGCGATGTTGCGATGCAGCCGGTCGATCTCGCCCTGTAGCCCGCCAATGCGCACGTTGCCCTCGGCAATCGATTGCTCGATGGCCGCGAGATCGGCCTCGGCCTCGGTCAACAGCGTGGAGTACTGTTCAAGACCAAGACGCGCCGCCTGTTCCTTGAGCTGAAATTCGGTGATGCGCGCACGCAGCGGGTCCATGGCGCGTTCGAGCTGCATGCGGCGTTCGTCGCTTGCGCGCAGCTTGGCGGTCAGGTCGTCGTACTGGCTGCGCTGCGCCGCCAGCGACTTCTCGCGATCCATTTTCTCGTCGAGCGCGGTCTGCAAGCCACCCTGCGCCGCCGCTGCCGACAGACGGCCCATTTCCTCGCGCGCTCTCACGTCCTCATCGGCGAGCGCCTTTGCCTGATGGGTGGCGGTCTCCATGGTGCGCGACAGCTCTGCCCGGCGTGCCTCCATGCTGCGCTTGGAAAACACCGCTTCCTGCGCCTGGCGTTCGAGCGTGCGCTGCTGCTCACGGCATTCGTTGAGCTTGCGCTCGGCATCGATCACGCGCTCGTCGAGCTGCGCATGGCGCTCCTGGCTGTCGGCCAGTTGCATGTCGAGTTCCTCGAAGCGTGCCTCGGCCGACACCTTGCGCTCCTGCAACTCGTCCAGTTGCGTTTCCACCTCGGCCAGGTCGGCGCCGATCTGCTCGCTGCGCGCGCGGGTCTGCTCGGCCATCTGCGTGAGACGCAGCGTCTCGACCTGCAACTCGTGCGCGCGCGTCTTCGCCTCGGAGGCCTCGCGCCGCGCGGTGACCAGGCGCTGCGACGCGTCCGCATAGGCAGCCTCGGCGCGGATCAGGGCCGTGCGCGATTCCTCGCTGATCAGCACCTGCGCACGCAGCTCCTTTTCAAGGTGTTCGATTTCCTGGGCGCGCGCGAGCATGCCGGACTGTTCGGAATCCTGCGCGTAGAAGCTCACGCTGTGGGCGGTGATGGCGTGCCCGGTGGCGACGTAGATGGTCTCGCCCGCCTTGAGCTGCGCGCGGCGGTTCAACGCCTCGTCGAGCGACGGTGCGGTGTGGCAGCCGGTCAGCCAATCGACCAGCAGCGCATGCAGGCCGACATCGTTCACGCGCAGCAGATCGGACAGTCGCGACGGACCATTGCCCGCCGCCGTCGCCCCACCCTGCGGCTTGCTGTAGAAGGCCAGTCGCGCGGGCGGCGCATCGGTGCCGCCGTGGCCGAGAAAACCGCGCACCATGTCGAGGCGTCCGATCTCCAGCGCATTCATGCGCTCGCGCAGCGCTGCTTCGAGCGCGCTCTCCCAGCCCGGCTCCACGTGGATGCGGCTCCACAGGCCCTGCATGCCTTCGAGGCCGTGCTTGGCCAGCCAGGGCTGCAGCTTGCCGTCCGTCTTGACCTTCTCCTGCAAGGCCTTGAGCGCATCGAGTCTCGCCGACAGGTCGGCCTGCCGCCCGCTCTCGGCATTCACCGTCTGCTGGCGTGTGCGCCGGTCCTCGTCGAGTTGCGGCACGGATTCCTGCAACTCCATGTGCTGGGCTTCGCTGATTTCGGCGAGTTCGCTCGCCTCCTCAAGTTGGCTGCGCAGATTGTTCAAGCGCGCCTCATCGGGCGCGGCGAGCGCGTTGCGGTCGGTGCGAAGACGTTCCTGACGCGATTCGAGCTGGCGGCTTTGCTCGCCGAAACCGCGCTGCTCGGCGGCCAGCACCTGAATCTGCTGCTGGATCTGCACGACCGATGCGCGCTGCTCGCTGGCACGCTGCTGGCTCTGGCGCAGCGCGTCTTCGAGGTCGGGCATCTGCATCGCCTGTTCCTCGACCTGTGCGGCCAGCAGTTCGGCCTTTTCCTCGGCGTCCATGCCGGCGCCCGAGAGCGTCTCCAGCTCGATCTCCGCCTCCTGCCTGCGGCCCTGCCACTGCGCGATCTGCTCGGCCAGTTGCGTGAGCCGCGACTCCACGCGCTGGCGACCTTCGACCACGTAGCGGATCTCGGCCTCGAGCTTGCCTACCTCGGCAGTCGCTTCGTAGAGCCGCCCCTGCGCCTGATTGACCTGATCGCCTGCCGCGTAGTGCGACTGGCGGATGGTTTCGAGGTCGGCCTCCACGGCACGCAGATCGGCCATGCGGGCTTCGAGGTCGTTGACCGCCTGCAAGCCTTCAGCGCGCACCTTGGCCTGATCGGATTCGGAATCCGCGCGTTTCAGGAACCACAACTGGTGCTGCTTGAGCGTGACGTCGGCCTGAAGCGCGTTGTACTTTGCCGCGACCTCGGCCTGCTTTTCGAGCTTTTCGAGGTTGGCATTCAGCTCGCGCAAGATGTCTTCGACGCGCGTGAGATTCTCGCGCGTGTCGGACAAGCGATTTTCCGTCTCGCGGCGGCGCTCCTTGTATTTGGACACGCCCGCAGCTTCTTCGAGAAACAGCCGCAACTCTTCGGGCCGCGATTCGATGATCCGGCTGATCGTGCCCTGACCGATGATGGCGTAGGCGCGCGGGCCCAGCCCGGTACCCAGGAACACGTCCTGCACGTCACGGCGGCGCACCGCCTGGTTGTTGATGAAGTAGCTGCTGGTGCCGTCACGCGTGAGCACGCGCTTGACGGCAATTTCGGTGAACTGGTTCCACTGTCCGCCCGCGCGGTGATCGGCGTTGTCAAAGACCAGTTCCACACTCGAGCGGCTGGCGGGTTTGCGATGCGTGGTGCCGTTGAAGATCACGTCCTGCATCGACTCGCCGCGCAGCTCGCTCGCCTTGGACTCGCCGAGCACCCAGCGCACGGCATCCATGATGTTCGACTTGCCGCACCCGTTCGGCCCCACCACGCCCACAAGCTGGCCGGGAAGCAGAAAATTGGTGGGTTCGGCAAACGACTTGAAGCCGGCGAGTTTGATGGAGTTGAGACGCACGAGTCAGGCGGTATTGATCAGGGCGCAATGGATATTCAGGCCCGGATCATACCGTGCAAGCACCGGCTTCGAGACAGGCCCCAACCGGTGCTACCAAATTTGACAATGAACGCGGCTCAGGTGGAGCGCGGCGCAAATGCGATGATGGCCATTCCGGCGAGCGTCACCGCCCCGCCCACCACGTCCCACAGACCGGGCCGCACGCCATCCACGGCCCAGAGCCAGACCAGCGCCACGCACACATAGACCCCGCCATAGGCCGCGTAGATGCGACCCGACGCATCGGGGTGCAGGGTCAGAAGCCAGGCAAAAAGCGCCAGACTCGCGGCGGCGGGCAGCAGCACCCAGACCGGCGCGCCCTTGCGCAGCCACAGCCAGGGCAGATAGCAGCCGACGATTTCCGCGAGCGCGGTCAACACAAACAGGCCGAGCGTAGTCATTGCGCCGATGGTAATCGCTCCAAGAGGACTCAAACGCGTGCCACCGGAGGGCAGACTTCGCACGCGCCAGCGACAGCACCAGCGTCTCGAACTCCTCGACCGGCAGCGGCGGGCTGAGCAGGTAGCCTTGCCAGCCGTGACAGTGATTGCGTTCCAGAAACTGGCGCTGCGCCTCGGTTTCCACGCCCTCGGCGGTCACCTGCAGGCCGAGGCTGGTGCCCAGCGCCACGATGGTTCGGGCGATGGCTGCATCGTTCGGATCGGTGAGCACATCGCGCACAAACCCCTGATCGATCTTCAACTCGTCGAGCGGCAGGCGCTTGAGATAGGAAAGCGAGGAGTAGCCCGTGCCGAAATCATCGAGCGAGAAACCGACGCCGTAACTCTTCAGATGCGTCATTTTCTTGACGGTGTCGTCGATGTCTTCCAGAAGCAGGCTTTCGGTCAGCTCAAGGCGCAGACCGCGCGCATCTGCGCCGGTGCTGGCCAGCGCGGCCAGTGTCTGCGCGACGAAGCCCGCCTGGTGGAACTGGCGCGCGCTCACGTTGACCGAGAGCGTGAGCGTGCTGAGCACCGGATTCGTGGCCCATTGCGCCAGCCGCTCGCATGCGGTCTTGAGACCCCACGCGCCCAGACCAAAAATCAGGCCGCTTTCCTCCGCCAGCGCGATGAACTGCGCGGGCGGTATGGCGCCTCTTTGGGGATGCAGCCAGCGCATCAGCACCTCGGCGCCTACGATCTTGCCGTGTCGCATCTGCGGCTGGTAGGCCAGCTCGAACTGGCCCTGCGCGATGCCGGTACGCATGTCGGCCTCCAGCGCCACGCGCGCCTCGACCACGGCCTGCATTTCCGGGTCGAAGAAGCGCAACGCGTTACGCCCCTCGGCCTTGGCGCGGTACATCGCCAGATCGCCGCGCTTGAGCAGTTCATCGGGCGATTGGCGCTGCCCATGGAACAGCGTGATGCCGATGGAGAGCGTCGTGTGATGGTGCTCGTCGCTGAGTTCGAAGGGCTCGCGCATCACGTGCAGGATCTTCTGCGCCACCTCCTCCGCCCCGGCGGCGGCGACCTGCTCGCTCTCGCCGAGCGAGCGCAGCACGACGACGAACTCGTCGCCGCCATGGCGGGCCACCGTGTCGTCGGCATGCACGCAACTGCGAAGCCGCTGCGCGACGATGCCCAGCAGGCGGTCGCCCATGTCGTGTCCCTGGGTCTCGTTGAGGTTCTTGAAGTTGTCCAGATCGAGCATCAGCACCGCGCCGTAGGTCTGGTGCCGGGCACTCATCGCCAGCGCCTGCTGCAGGCGGTCGAGCAGCAGACGTCGATTGGGCAACTGCGTGAGCGGGTCGTAGTACGCGAGATAGCGCGCGCGTTCCTCGACGGCCTTGCGCTGGCTGACGTCCACGAGCGTGACGAGGTAGTTGTCGCCCAGGATCACGCCCGCCATTTCGAGCGAACGCGAGTGTCCGGTCTTGTGCCTGACCACACATTCCATCGCGCGGATGTAGCCGTTGCCCTCGCGTGCCTCCTTGCAGGCTTCGTTCCAGCGCGTGCGATGCAGCGCGCGCTCCTGCGGCTCGGGCACCATGGCGGTCCACCACGCGTCGAGCGTGCTGAGTTCCTGCGTGTCGTAGCCACAAATCTGCGCGTAGCGCTCGTTGCTGAAGTCAAACGCGCCATCCTTGACCTGCGCGATGCCGATCGGCAAACGGTTCAGGATGCCGCGCAAACGTTCCTCGCTGTTGCGAAGCGCCTCTTCCATCTGCTTGCGCTCGCTGATGTCCAGAATCACCGACACGTTTTGCACGGGAAGTCCGTTGCGATGCGACACCGGCGTCGCCGTCAGATCGACCCACAAGGCCGTGCCGTTCTTGCGCACATAGCGCTTTTCCAGACGCACCGTTGGCAGGTTGTGGTTGATCATGCGCTGCATCTGCTCGGCGCCAATCGTGCGGTCATCGGGGTGCGTGAAGTCCTGGAAGGTGCGGCCTTCGATTTCATCCACTGCATAACCCAGCATGTCGGCAAAGGTCTGGTTGGCGCGCTCGATCTCGCCCGTCGCGCTTCGGACCTGAATCACGCCCACCGCCGCCTGACCGAACATGGTGCGAAAACGCTCCTCGCTCGCAAGCAGCGCGGCGTTGGCATCGTTGGCGTTGTTCAGCGCCTGCGCGCGGCGAAAACTCAGCAGCACGATGAGCGTGGTCAGAAGCGAGGTGAACAGAATGCCCATCGCAGCCATGAGCCACGGCAGGCTCTTCTCGAACGGCGAGAGCAGCGGCGTCAGATGATCGAATTTCAGCCGCCACAGCCGCCCGCCGAAATGCACCTCTTTCTGACTTTGCACGCCGATCTGCGGCGCCGACGATACCGACTCGTACAGATTGGCGGGCGACTTGAGCGGCACGAGCACGCCGTCGGCGTTGAGTTCGCCCAGATCCTGCATGCGCAGGGTCACGTGATCCCAGCGTCCCTCCGTCTGCACGCTCTCCACCAGTTCACTGATGCTCACGGCGACGTCGACGGTGCCGGAGAACGCGCCCTCCTTCGCATCCAGACTTGCAGGCGCGAAAACCGGCATGCGCATCACCACACCGTTTGCTGCCGTGCCAGACCTCTGGATCAGCGAGAACGGCGCCGAAATCGCCATGTTTCGGGTATCGCGCGCACGCAGCACGGCCTGCATGTTGAGCGGCTGGGCGTGCATTTCCAGGCCTTCCAGCACCTGGTTGCCCTTGGCCGGCCAGAGGTATTCGATCACGAAATATTCCGGCCAGAAATCCGCTGGCCGGAACTCAAAGCCCTGGTGGGATTCACCCGTGAACGAGGGTTCATTGCGCGTGCGGGCAAGAAAGCTGTCGCGCTCCGCGCCCGGCACGTAGCGCGTGAATGAAACGCACAGGGCGCCCGGATGCCGACGCTAGAGTTCCATGTTGCCGACCAGCCGTTCAAAGTCGCGGCGCTGCAATTGCGGATTGAGCTTGAGCACGCCCTGCAGGCCACTCAGGATGTCCATATAGGACTGGAACCGCCGCTGAATCGCCTGCGTGAAGGCGCTGGCCTCCTGCTCCAGACGCATTTCGGCCATGGCCATGGTCGAGCTCTGCTGGTGTCTCCACAGCGCGTAGCTGCCCAGCAGGCCGGAAATGGCCACGAGCAGGCTCGGCAGCCAGAACCGAAACGGAAAACGTGAAGACGCGAGCGCGGACATCGAGCGATCAGGCAAGCCTGAAAAATGGTGGTTGACTCTGGATCTGCAACGGCGATACCTTCCGCAGCTATTCACAAATGAAACCAATAGTTAATCGATGCCGCATTTTCTTACATATCGTTGTCTCTGGTCTAATTGAAATTACATAACCGGGATGACGGGCCTGTCTTTCATTCCAGTCGGCCTGCTGATTTGGCGCGATCTTGCGGAGAGCCAGTCGCCCGGTGCCCTTGACGTGGTTCATCGACGACTGGGCAAAATGCGGCTTGTGTTTTCTTGATTATTTGTAGCCGCGCAACAAAGTGAATCCGCTGTGTTCGCAATCCGTCCCCGAATGTCCTACGGTTTCTCCATGGGAGCCGGACAAGCCCGTGCGCGCGCACGTACCATCGCAGCAGGAGTTAACCACGCGTGTTGTTCGATATCTTTGAAAGGCGAATATCGCCTTACCCGCCCCGCGACCCTTCATTGCCGCCCAAAGGCTTTTTCGCCTTCCTGTGGACGTGCACTAAAGGCATGCGCGGCTGGATCGCCCTGCTGACGCTGACATCGGCGCTGCTCTCGGTCTATGAGGCGTTTCTGTTCGGGGTCATGAGCCGCGTCGTGGACTGGTTGTCCACGACCCCGGCGGCGCAGTTCTGGGAGCAGCGCGAAGGCAGCCTGATCGGCATTGCGGCCATTCTGCTCATGAGCATCGTGCTGCTGGCGGTGCACACCCTGATCATGCATCAGGTGCTGGCGATCAATTTTCCGATGCGCATGCGCTGGATATTCCACCGGCTTATGCTCGGCCAGAGCATGTCCTTCTATGCCGACGAATTCGCGGGACGCATCACCACCAAGATCATGCAGACCGCGCTCGCCGTGCGCGAGGTGGTGTTCATCGTCGTGGACATTCTCGTGGGCGTTGGCGTCTACTTCATCAGCATCCTGCTGCTCGCGGCGAGCTTCGACGCGCGCATGATGATCCCGTTCGGCGTCTGGCTTTGCTGCTACACGGCGGCCTGCTTTTTCTTCGTGCCGCGTCTGGGCAAGATCGGCAAGGAACAGGCCGACGCGCGCTCACTCATGACGGGCCGCGTCACCGATGCCTACACCAACATTGCGACCGTCAAGCTGTTTGCGCACACCCGCCGCGAGGCCGAATACGCACGCAACGCCATGGACGCGTTCAAGCAGACCGGCTATGCGCAGATGCGCCTCGTGAGCCTGTTCGAGCTGACCAATCACGTCATGATCACGCTGCTGATTCTCAGCAGCTCGGGCTTTGCGCTGTGGCTCTGGAGCCATGGACAGGTCGGCGCGGGCGTCGTCGCGGCAGTGATCGCGATGGCGCTGCGCATCTCCGGCTACTCGCACTGGGTGATGTGGCAGATGACGGGCCTGTTCGAGAACATCGGCACGATCCAGGACGGCATTCTCACGCTCACCAAGCCGCGCACCATCGTGGACGATGCCGATGCCAAGCCGCTCGTGGTCGATCACGGCGGCATCCATTTCGAGGACGTGAGCTTTGGCTACAAGGATGGTGGCAAGCGCGTCATCGACCATCTCGACCTGAACATCCGCCCCGGCGAACGCATCGGCCTGATCGGTCGCTCGGGCGCGGGCAAGTCCACGCTCGTGAACCTGCTGCTGCGCTTTCACGATGTGCAGGGCGGACGCATCACCATCGACGGCCAGGACATTCGCCACGTGACGCAGGACAGCCTGCGCTCCGCCATCGGCATGGTCACGCAGGACACCTCGCTGCTGCACCGCTCGATGCGCGACAACATCCTCTACGGTCGCCCCGATGCGAGCGAGGAGCAAATGCGCGCCGCCGCCATCAAGGCGGAAGCCGCCGATTTCATCGACAGCCTCACCGATCTCAAGGGCCGCAGCGGCTACGACGCGCAGGTCGGCGAGCGCGGCGTCAAGCTCTCGGGTGGACAGCGCCAGCGCGTGGCGATTGCGCGCGTGATGCTCAAGGACGCGCCGATCCTGCTGCTCGACGAAGCCACGAGCGCGCTCGACAGCGAGGTCGAAGCGGCCATTCAGCAGAGCCTTGACGGACTCATGCACGGCAAGACCGTGATCGCGATTGCCCACCGCCTCTCGACCATCGCCGCGATGGACCGGCTGATCGTCATGGACAAGGGCCAGATCGTCGAGCAAGGCACGCACGCCGAGTTGCTGGAGAAGGCCGGCATTTACGCCAAGCTCTGGGCACACCAGAGCGGCGGCTTCCTCGGAGAAAACTCGAGCGATCAACTGATCGCGAGCTGATCAACGGGCAGACCTCAGCTCTGTTCCTCCGGCCCTGCGGCATGCGGGGTCGGCGGCTCTTTTGGCGGCAACTGCACGAACAGCATCGTGGCCGCGAGCGTCAATAGTCCCATCACCACGAAGGTCCAGCGAAACGACCAGAGCGTCGCGCTCGCGGTGGCCGTACCGAAGTGGCCCTGCAGCGCCGCCAGCACCGCGCCTGCGGCCGCCACGCCCATTCCCATGGCAAGCATCTGCACCATCGAGAGCAGGCTGTTGCCACTGCTCGCAAAATGAGGCATCAGATCCTTGAGCGTGACGGTGTTCATGGCCGAGAACTGCAGCGAATTCATCGCACCAAACAGCGCGAGCTGAACCACGAGCACCGGCACCGGTACGCTCGGCGACATGAACGCAAAACTGCAGATCAGCAAAGCCAGCACCCAGGTGTTGGTGACCAGCACCTCGCGATAGCCGAAGCGGTAGATCACGCGCGTGACCAGCGGCTTCATCAGCATGCTGCCCAGCACCGTCGGCAGCATCATCATGCCCGCATACATCGGCGAAAACCCCAGGCTGACCTGCAGCACCAGCGGCATCATGAACGGCATGGCCGAGCTGCCAAGGCGCGAAAACAGGTTGCCGAGCAAGCCCACACGCAGCGTGCGTACCGCGAACAGTTCGGGGGAAACAGCGGATCGGGACGGCGCAGCGCATGCAGCCAATAGCCTGCAAGACATGCCAGCCCGAACACCATCATGATCAGTGCCGAGGCGCTGCGCACGCCGCCGCCCGCCATGCTTTCGACCGAAAGCGAGACCAGCGCCATGCCGACGGCCAGCATCAAGTAGCCCCAGACATCGAAGCCGCGCGGCGGCATCTGCTCGCCCAGCGGCATGTATTTGCGCGCTGCCAGCAGACCGATGATGCCCACCGGCACGTTCACCCAGAAGATCCAGTGCCAGGAAGCAAATTCCACCATCCAGCCGCCGAGCGTCGGGCCAATCAACGGCCCGACCAGACCCGGAATCGCGACGAAACTCATGGCCCGGATGAACTGCTCGCGCGGAAACTCGCGCAGCACCGCAAGCCGCCCTACCGGCAGCAGCAATGCGCCGCCAAGCCCTTGCACGACACGCGCGGCGACGAGCAGATCGACATTCGGCGAGATCGCGCACAGCACCGATCCGAGCACGAACAGCGCAATCGCGCACATGAATACCCGCCGCGTGCCGAACTTGTCGGCAAGCCAGCCGGATGCGGGAATCAACACCGCCATCGCGAGCGAATAGGCGACGATCACCGAGTGCATTTGCAGCGGACTCTCGCCCAGGTCCCGCGCCATCGCGGGCAATGCGGTGTTGACGATTGTCCCGTCCAGCGTCTGCATGAAAAAACCCAGCGACACGAGCCACAGGAGCTTGTTCTTCATCGGCGATAACTGGGAGGCGTCGGGTGTCTGCATGAATCGGGCAATCGTTGGAGCGCAAGCGCGCCAGTTTGCCATCGTCCGCCGAAGGCCGCGTCCAAAGCGCAAGAAGCCCGCGAACGGGCTTCTTGAACGGCTGGTCGGGCCCTGTGGGCCACAGATCAGGCTGGACCGTTGTGCTGCTCCGCGCGCTCCAGTTCTGCGGGCGTCATCAAGGCGGGAGCGGCAGCACGCCGAGCGCGCAGCCACGCATAGGCCGCGCCCAGCAGTGCAAACCAGACGGGTGTGGCGATCAGCGCGGAACGCGTGTCCGCCTCGAAGGTCAGCAACACGAGGATGAACGCAAAGAACACCAAGCACAGGCCGCACATGAACACCCCGCCCGGCATGCGGTAGCGCGAACTGGCATGCAGTTCGGCGCGTGTGCGGCGATATTGGATATAGGACAGCAGGATCAGCGACCAGACGAACATGAACAGGATCGCCGAGATGGTGGTCACCAACGTGAACGCCTGCACCAGATCGGGAATCACCCACATCAGGAATGCTCCCCCAACAGGCAGATGCATGAGAACAGCAACCCGCGTGAAGGCACGCTGGCCTTGGAGAGCACGCCAAAGGCGCGCGGCGCGTCGCCCTTGAGCGCTAGGCCGAACAGCATGCGGCTCGTCGAGAACACGCCGCTGTTGGCAGACGATGCGGCAGAGGTGAGCACCACGAAGTTGATCACGCCAGCCGCTGCGGGAGCCCGGCAAGCACGAACAGTTCCACGAACGGGCTCTTGCCCGGAACCACCTCACGCCACGGTGTCACGGCCATGATCGCAACCAGCGCGCAGACGTAGAAGATGATGATGCGGATCGGGATCGAGTTGATTGCGCGCGGCAACGTCCTCTCGGGATCCCTGGCTTCGGCGGCCGTGGTGCCGACCAGTTCGATGCCCACGAATGCGAACACCGCGATCTGAAAGCCTGCAAAGAATCCCATCAGCCCGTGCGGAAACATGCCGCCGTCGCTCCAGAGATTCGACACACTGGACGCGCGGCCTGCGGGGGAGGTGAAGCCCGTGAGCACCATGTAGAGACCGGTGCCGACCAGCGTGACGATGGCCACGATCTTGATCATCGCGAACCAGAATTCGATCTCGCCGAACAATTTCACGGTCAGCAGGTTCAGCGACAGCAACAGCGCCACGCAGGCAATCGCGGGCACCCACTGCGGAAGATCGGGAAACCAGAACTGCGCATAGGCCGAGATTGCGATCACGTCGGCGATGCCGGTGACGATCCAGCAGAACCAGTAGGTCCAGCCCGTGAAGAACCCGGCCCAGGGCCCCAGCAAGTCGGCCGAGAAGTCGATGAACGAGCGGTACCTGAGGTTGGACAGCAGCAGCTCGCCCATCGCGCGCATCACGAAGAACAACATGATGCCGATGATTGCGTAGACCAAGATGATCGACGGGCCGGCCAGACTGATGGTCTTGCCCGAGCCCATGAACAGGCCGGTGCCGATGGCGCCACCGATGGCGATCAACTGGATATGGCGGTTGCTTAGATTGCGTTGCAGGTCGTCCTGACCCGTGTGCGCTTCCTGAGGCGCGGGCTTGACTGGTTGAACCATGGGTGAAAACTCCGTGATGGGATCAAATCAAACAAGGCATGGCCCTCCGATGCGGCCATGTTTGCGTCGCGCACCGGCCTCGACAATGAAGGTCAGGAAGAAGGATGCGAGGGCGCGCGAAAGCGCCGCAATGATGCGTTTGAATATCCGGGGTTTCCCGAAAACCTGACGCCAACGAGAGAAAAATCAAGGACTATGGTTATTTAGGGCCCGTCGATCAGATCAGCGCCCGCCCTGCGCATCCGGCTGCAGGAGCGCCTTCTCCTTCTGCGCCACTTCCTTGAGCAGATTCCATACCGCCTGGATGCGCGCGAGCTGCTTTGCCTCCTGCGGCATGCTCATCCAGAACGTGCGCGTGAACCTCGCCTCCTGCGGCAACACGCGGGTCAGCACGGGGTCGCGGTCGGCCAGAAACGCGGGAAGCACGCCGAGTCCGGCCCCGGTTCGCACCGCCTCGTACTGTGCGGTGATGCTGGTGCTGCGAAACGCAAATCGCTCGGGCGCGTGCAGCTTGTCGACGAATTGCAGCTCCTTGGTGAACAGCAGGTCATCCACATAGTTGACGAAGGCGTGATGCCGCAGATCCTCGCGCCGTGTGACCAGCGGCCTGCGCGCAAGATATTCGCGCTGGCCATAGAGGCACAGCGTGTAGTCCGCGAGCCTTGACACGATGACCGAGCCACGCGTCGGGCGCTCGAGCGAGATCACGATGTCCGCCTCGCGCCGCGACAGATGCAGCAATCGGGGCAGCGCGAGCAGGTCGATGGAAAGACCCGGATGCCCGAGCGTGAAGCGCGCCAGATGCGGCGCCAGAATCATCGTGCCGAACCCCTCGGTGGCGCCCACGCGCACCAGACCGCTGAGCCCGCTGTCGGCGCTGTGCGCTTCTGCCGAACTTTCCACGCCGAGCACGGCGGTTTCCATGGCCTCGACCGCGGGCAGCAACTGCCGCCCCGCTTCGGTCAATCGGTGTCCAGCGGACTCGCGCGCAAAAAGCGGCGCTCCCATTTGCTTTTCCAGCGCCTGAATGCGTCGGGCGACCGTCGTGTGTTCGACACCGGCGCGCCGCGCCGCGCCCGCCAGCGTGCCGGCACGCGCCAATTCCAGAAAGTACCGCAGGTTGTCCCAGTCCATCAGCAATCAACCTCTCAATGTGCAAATTTGCAAAGCCCAACTGCAGTATTGTCTATTGATTCATCAAATTTGCACAGATACGATGCGAAGACCGACTACCCAATCACCCAACCGGGTTCCAAGGAGACACCAATGAACGCACCTGCCAACGCCAACGTACTGGCCCCGTCCGTCAAGCTGCTGATCGGCGGCAAGTTTGTCGAGTCCAAGACCACGCAGTGGCGCGACGTCGTGAATCCTGCCACGCAGCAGGTGCTGGCCCGCGTGCCGTTTGCGACGCCCGAGGAAATCAACGAAGCCGTCGCCTCGGCCAAGCAGGCGTTCAAGACCTGGAAAAAGACCCCCATCGGCACGCGCGCCCGCGTCTTCCTGAAGCTGCAGCAGTTGATCCGCGAAAACATGAGCGAGCTGGCCGCGCTGCTGACTGCCGAACAGGGCAAGACACTGCCGGACGCCGAAGGTGACGTGTTCCGCGGCCTCGAAGTGGTCGAGCACGCCGCCAACATCGGCACGCTGCAACTCGGCGAGTTGGCGAACAACGTGGCGAACGGCGTCGACACCTATTCCATCATGCAGCCGCTGGGCGTGTGCGCCGGCATCACCCCGTTCAACTTCCCCGCGATGATTCCGCTGTGGATGTTCCCGATGGCCATCGCCACCGGCAACACCTTCGTGCTCAAGCCGTCCGAGCAGGATCCGATGGTGACGATGCGTCTGTGCGAACTGGCACTCGAGGCCGGCATTCCCGCGGGCGTGCTCAACGTGATTCACGGCGGTGAAGACGCAGTGAACGCGATCTGCGATCACGCCGACATCAAGGCCATCAGCTTCGTCGGTTCGACCAAGGTCGGCACACACGTCTACAACCGCGCCAGCCTCAACGGCAAGCGCGTGCAATGCATGATGGGCGCGAAGAACCACGCCATCGTCATGCCCGACGCCAACAAGGACCAGACCCTGAACGCCTTGGCAGGTGCCGCTTTTGGTGCGGCCGGTCAGCGCTGCATGGCGCTGTCTCACGTGGTGCTGGTCGGTGAATCGCAAAAATGGATTCCCGAACTGATCGAGAAGGCCAAGACGCTCAAGGTGTCGGGCGGAACCGAAAAAGGCACGGACGTAGGTCCCGTGGTGTCGTGCTCGGCGCTGTCGCGCGTCGAAGGCCTGATCGAGCGCGGCGTGGCCGATGGCGCGAAGCTGGAACTCGATGGTCGCAAGCCCCATGTGCCCGGCTACGAGAAGGGCAACTTCGTTGGCCCGACGATCTTCTCCGGCGTCAAGCCCGGCATGAGCGTCTATGACCAGGAAATCTTCGGCCCCGTGCTGTGCCTGTCGGGCGCGGACGATATCGATGCGGCCATCGAATTCATCAACGCCAACCCCAACGGCAACGGCACCGCGATCTTCACGCAGTCGGGTGCGGCCGCGCGCAAGTTCCAGGAAGACATCGACGTCGGCCAGGTCGGCATCAATGTGCCAATCCCGGTGCCAGTTCCGCTGTTCTCGTTCACCGGCAGCCGTGCGTCCAAGCTCGGCGATCTGGGCCCCTACGGCAAGCAGGTCGTGCTGTTCTATACACAGACCAAGACAGTGACCGCACGCTGGTTCGATGATTCGACCACCAGCCACGGCGTGAACACCACCATCAGCCTGAAGTAAGCGCTCATGGCACCAGGGCTCGCCTGCTGTGAATTGATGCTCCATCGATCACAGCGCGCGGGCCTTGTTGTTCTGGCAGCGGCAAGCCGTGGTGAAATCGGGCTCATGTTTGCGACATTGAAACTCCGACCCTTTGTGGCGCGAGCCGCCCTGCCCGTGCTGTTGAGCCTTGGCGCTTCGGGCGCGTTCGCTCAGGCTGGCGCTGATTGCGTGCCAGGCGGAACGGCTGCCGAAGTCAACGCCTGCGCCGTCAAGAGATTTCAGGAGGCCGATACGGCCTTGAACATCTACTACGGCGACGTGATGACGGCGTTGTCGGCACACGAACGCCCGCAGCTCAGGCAGGATCAGAAGAACTGGCAGCGCACGCGCCGTGAGTATTGCAATCGCCACAACCGCGGCAAGGAGAGCAGGCCCGAGTGGGTGCAGCTCTATCACGACTGCATGGTCAAGGTGACGCAATCGCGCCGTATCGCGCTCTCGCAGTGGCTGCACACCGGCAACCCGCCGCCGCCCGAAGCCAGCCTGCCTTCGCCGTGATCCCACGAGACGACACAAGACACACAAGCCCCCGAGGAGACTCCGTCATGGATTTTGAACTCACCGAAGACCAGCGCGCCTTTGCCGATACCGCCCGCGCCTTCGCCGAAGCCGAGTTTGCGCCGCATGCCGCACATTGGGATGCCGAAGCCATCTTCCCGCGCGAAGCCATCGCCAAGGCGGGCGAGTTGGGCTTCTGCGGCCTGTATGCGCCGGAAAATGCGGGCGGTCTCGCCCTGCCGCGACTCGATGCCACGCTGGTGTTCGAGGAGCTTGCCGCCGTCGATCCGTCAACCACCGCCTTCATCACCATCCACAACATGGCCACGTGGATGCTTGGCACCTGGGCGACCGATGCCGTGCGCGGCGAATGGGGCGAAGCCCTCACCAGCGGACAAAAGCTCGCCAGCTACTGCCTGACCGAACCCGGTGCGGGCTCGGACGCCGCCTCGCTCAAGACACGCGCCGAACTCGTCGGCAACGAATACGTGATCAACGGCAGCAAGGCCTTCATCAGCGGTGCGGGCTCGACCGATGTGCTGGTGCTCATGGCCCGCACAGGCGATGCGCAATCCGGCGCGGCCGGCATCAGCGCATTTGCCGTGCCCGCACATGCCGAAGGCGTCAGCTACGGCAAGAAGGAAGAAAAGATGGGCTGGAACAGCCAGCCCACACGCGTCATCAATTTCGACAACGTGCGCATACCGGCTGCCAACCTGCTTGGCAACGAGGGCGAAGGTTTCAAGATCGCGATGAAGGGTCTCGACGGCGGCCGCATCAACATCGCCACCTGTTCCGTGGGTGCCGCGCAAGGCGCGCTGAAACAGGCGCAGAGCTACATGCACGAGCGCAAGCAGTTCGGCAAGGCCATCGCCAGCTTTCAGGCGCTGCAATTCAAGCTGGCCGACATGGCGACCGAGCTGGTCGCCGCGCGCCAGATGGTGCGCCTGGCCGCATCCAAGCTCGACGCAGGCGCGCGCGATGCCTCCACCTACTGCGCCATGGCCAAGCGGTTCGCGACCGATGCGGGCTTCAACGTGTGCAACGAGGCACTGCAACTGCACGGTGGCTACGGCTACATCCGCGAATACCCGCTTGAGCGCCTGATGCGCGATTCACGCGTGCACCAGATCCTGGAAGGCACGAACGAAATCATGCGCGTGATCATCGCGCGGCGCATGCTGGAGGGGATGCGCCGGATGTGATTCGTTGAAGGATCGTTCCGGTTTTATCAACTTCTGGACAAACGCGCCAAAGACTGATCCCCATGCCCGCTCGCCCGCTCTCCGATGAATCCCTGCAGCTCATCGCCGCAGTGCGCGAAGCGCTGGCGCATCGCGACGACGTCGAAGAGCGGCCGCTGTTTGGCTGGTTCTGTTTTTTCGTCGATGGCAAGCTGTGCCTTGGCGTGAAGAATGAGGAACTGCTGGTGCGGCTGGCCCCAGCCGATCATGACCGTGTGGCGGAGAAACCCGGGGTGCGCGAACTCGATTCGCGCGGCGGCATGAGCGGGTATTTTTGCGTCGAACCCACGGCCTTTGCCACGCGCCATCAATGGCAGGAATGGGTAGATGCCGCGCTGGCGTGGAACCCCAGTGCCAAGGCTTCGCCACGTCGCAAAAAGACTGCCACGAACAACAAGGCAACGCCTGCCAAAAAAGCCGCAACGAGCAAGAAGCGTCACAGCATTTTCGAGAGCGATCCCTGATCGCCCGGGCATCCCCTTATTCCCTTTCAACTTCTTTCAACACCAGGAGACAGCACACATGCAAATCGCATTCATCGGACTCGGCAACATGGGCGCGCCCATGGCAATTAACCTGCAGAAGGCGGGACACAGCGTCACGGCGTTCGACCTGTCGAAAGAAGCCTGCGAGCGCGTGAAGGCCGAGGGCGCACGGGTCGCCACGTCTGCGCAAGACGGCGTCAAGGGCGCGGAAGTCATCGTGACCATGCTGCCGGCAAGCCAGCACGTCGAGGGCCTGTTCCTCGGCGGCAATGGCAAGGACGGTCTGCTGGCAAGCATTGCCAAGGGCGCGCTCATCATCGATTCGTCCACCATCGCCGGAGCCACCAGCCAGAAGGTGGCCAAGGCCGCCGAGGCGGCGGGCATCGCCTTCATCGACGCACCGGTCTCCGGCGGCACGGGCGGCGCGATTGCCGGCACGCTGACCTTCATGGTCGGCGGCAAGGAGGCCGATCTCGAACGCGCGCGTCCATTGCTCGAAAAAATGGGCAAGAACATCTTTCACGCGGGCGACGTCGGTGCAGGCCAGACCGCCAAGATCTGCAACAACATGCTGCTCGGCATCCTGATGATCGGCACGAGCGAAGCCATCGCCATGGGCGTCGCCAACGGCCTCGATCCCAAGGTGTTGTCGGAAATCATGCGCCGCAGTTCAGGCGGCAACTGGGCGCTGGAGGTCTACAACCCTTTCCCCGGCGTGCAGGAAAACTCCGCGGCCACGCGCGGCTACACGGGCGGTTTCGGCACCGACCTGATGCTCAAGGACCTGGGCCTGGCGCAGGAATGCGCGATGTCGGTGAAGGCCAGCACGCCGCTCGGCGGCATGGCCCGCGCGATCTACGCCGCACACAGCATTGCCGGTCACGGCCCCGAGGATTTTTCCAGCATCATCAAGATGCTGCAGTCGAAGAAGGACTGAGCGCATCGCGAAGGTCTTGCGTGCATCTCGCCATGCACCCCACAATGGCGACCCATGCAAGACTACTACGCAGCCCGTGCACGGGAATACGATGACATCTATCTGAAACCCGAGCGCCAGGACGATCTGCGCGAAATGGAGGCCTGGCTTCCTTCGCAGATCGGCTCGGGACACGTTCTGGAGATCGCCTGTGGAACGGGTTACTGGACGCAGTTCTACGCCCCGCACTGCTCGCAGGTGCTGGCGATGGATGCGGCAGCGGAAACGCTGAAGATCGCCCAGTCCCGCGTGCCACTCGATCACGTGCAATTCGCTGTCGGTGATGCCTACGCGCTGCCGCTGCCTGCCGCTGGTTTTGATGCAGCATTCGCGGGTTCTGGTGGTCGCACATGCCTGTCGATCGACAGCATGAATTCCTGAGCGGCCTGCACCGGACGCTGAAACCCGGTGCAAGGGTCGTCCTGATCGACAACCTGTACGTCGAGGGCAGCAGCACCCCGATATCCGACACCGATGCAGATGGAAACACGTATCAACTACGCAGGCTCAAGGACGGCGGTTCGTATCGCGTACTCAAGAACTTCCCGACGGAACAAGCACTGCGTGAGCTGGCTTGCGTCCATGCGTCACAAATCCTCTATCACTCGTGGCGATACTTCTGGGCGCTGAGTTACCGCCTCGCATGAAAGGATGGACCGGGCATGGACAAGCAACCCAGGTACGACGACAAGCGCATCCAGATGCACAAACGCGGTCTCATGAAGCTGGCCGTCAGGAGTGCGGCGCTGGGCGCGGGCGCGAGCGCACTCCCCGCCGTGTCACAGCATGCACCCAAATCCGCGAAAGGCCCGGTACTGCTGACGGTCAGCGGTCTCATCGGCGCAGGCAATCGCGGTCCGTTCGACGCACGGTTTGACCAGTTGATGGGCAAGCATCAGGTGCGTTTTTCCAGGGCGCATGCGTTTGATTTCGCCGCATTGAACGCGCTGCCAACGGTAGACATCCAACCCACGCTCGAATACGACGACAGGAAGCATGTGCTCAAAGGCGCCCTGTTCAGCGACGTGATGAAAGCCGCAGGCGTGCAGTGGGCCTCCAATCTGTCATTTCTCGTACGCGCGCTCGACGGCTATGCCGTGGCGATTGCTGCGCCGGAGATCATGCAACGCCGCTTCATCATTGCTACCCATCTGGACGGCGCGCCACTGGCGCTCGGCGGAATCGGGCCGCTGTGGTCGGTGTTCGAGCCCGACCGTTTTCCGGAACTGGCAGCCAAGCCGCTCAAGGAACGCTTTGCGCTCTGCCCCTGGGGCACTTATCACGTGGAAGTGACGACGCGCTGAACCATGCCTTCACGCCTGCATCAGGAAAAAATCAGCGCAGGGCTTGTTCGAGATTGGCCCGCGCGCGAGTTTCAAACAGCGCCCGAAAATGATCCGTCGCATAGATGCCCGGACGGCTCAAAAAGCTGCACAGCACTTCACGCCGCTTGAAGTCGTAGACGAATGAAGGAACCCATGCGTATTCGGCGCGCACCTGCTGTTCGTATTGCGCAAACCGGTGAGGCGCTGCCGCAAGAATGCCGAGGTCCACATCCACGAGAAGGCGCGCATCCGGGTCGCTCGGCTGGGCCCGGTGTTCGGTCGCCAGAATGAGCGCTTCGACGCGCGAGATTACCTCGTCACTTGCGCCCTGCTCCCGCAGCACCCGAGCGGCCCATGCGGCGCTGCGGGCTTCGTTGTCTTTGGCTTTGGGGTCGTAGATCGCATCGTGGTACCAGAGGGCAAGCTCCACCTCGCCCGGCGACCGGCAGGTGGGCAGCACGGTTTCAAGCAGCGCGAGCGCTTCGCGCAGATGCTGCTGCGAGTGGTAGTGGCGCTGCGGTTCGGCATAGGCACGCATGAGCGCCTCGAATGCATCAGAACCGGGCTGCGCAAGGCCCAGCGCGCGCCACGCGCGTTCCCAGGATCGCGCGAGAACATCCTGCTCGCCAGCAGGCTCAGCCGCGAGCGACAGTGAATCGGTCATATGCACTCACATTGCAATCGGGTGAAAAGCTGGCGGGCACTGGCTATTCCCGGCTCACGATGGACGCCAGGTTCCGAGATAGCCCACCACCTTCAACTCGGCGCCCGTGTCTTCGGCGATCAGCTTGCCGTCCGCCGTGGTGCGCACGCGTCGTTCGTTGACGAGCAGCTCCTGCGTTGTTCCCTGGCAGGTACAGGTGAGCGTGCCGCTCGATCCATCTTCGAGTTCGAGCACCGCCACGTCGATGATGCCCGATGGGTTGTCGTCAGTTGATTCAGTCATGGTGCTCCTCTCGCGCTCTCGGCAGCAGTCGGTGGATGTGATGGATGGATGGATGGATGGGTAGCGTGTGAAGACCTCCATACCCTGTTGATGTTGCGGCAAGCGCGAGCGCTCGAATGTAGGAGCGAGGCCCGGCTTTACCCTGCGACGCGTGCGCCTTAAGGGCCATTGAAGCACTCACCACGCCTATCGCAACGTCGCGAGATAGGCAGCAATGTCGTGCGCATCCTGCTCGCTCACACCCATCGTCGGCATGGCCGTGCCGTGCTTGACGGCGTCGGTCTCCCGCAACCAGCGCACCATGTTGTCGTTGGTGTTGTCGAGCACGCCGGCGATGCGGGTGCGGCGTCCCATGCCATCCAGCGGCGGGCCGACCTGCGGATTGGATTGCACCGTGCCTGCGATGGTGTGGCAGGCGATGCAGGCATAGGCATACAGCGCGCGCTTGCCGCGCATGGGATCGGCGTCGAGAAGCGCTGCGCCGCTCTGCGGCTCGCAGCTTTCCGCGCGGCTGACGGGTGCCCTGACCATTTCGGCGAACTCCGCGGGCGTCAATTTCGGCATCTTGCGCACGAAGGCGACGACGGCCCACAAATCATCTTGCGAGAGGTGGTGTTCCCACGCCGGCATGCCCGTCATCTTCAGGCCGTTGCGTGTGATCCAGTACAGCTCACGCGCGTTCCAGCGCTGCGTGGCATCCATCAGGGGCCGGGGATCGGCTGCATCGATTGGCCAAAATCGCTTGCGGCCACCCCCGGCCCACCGTGGCACTGCACGCATTTTTGCTGATAGCACAATGCGCCTCGTTCGACCTTACCATCGGAGGCGACGTCAGGCACAGCGATGTCACGTGCCCTGGCGCGCACCGATTGCTGCATCGCGTATTCGAGCATGGAGTGCACCGGTTGAAAGTGCTGGCGATTGCCCGCCACGTTGTACAGACCGAAGACCAGAACCGTCAGCGCCGCAGCGGCGACCAACAGCGCGCTGACGAGCAGCGTGATCACCACCGTTTTATTTTTCCTCGACTTTCGACTTTGCATAAGAAATTGTCCTACGCCCGTTGCGGCCATCCGTGTCGGTGAATGCCACCGGCGCGCGGCCAATAATGACTACATGCGAGACAACCTGCCCGCGCCCTGCACTCGCCCGTGCCGGTCCTCCCCACGAACTGCCTCGGGTATCGCTGCAGTCTTGCTGGCCGTGCTATGCGGTGGCTGCGATTCGGGACCCTCATCATCGACAACCGAACAACAGGCAGCGCTGCGCGGCAAGGCACTGATGTCGCAATACCAATGCGGCAGTTGTCACGCCATCCCCGGTGTGGCCGATGCACGCGGCGTCAGCGCCGTGTCGCTTGAGGGCTTTGCGCGCCGCAGCTACATCGGTGGCCGCCTGCCCAATCGGCCCTCCACGCTCGAGGCGTGGATCATCGATCCCCATGCCCAGATCGCGGCTGCCAACATGCCAGCGCTTGCGGTATCGCCCGAACAGGCGCGCGACATGGCGGCCTACCTGCGAACATTGAAATGACGAGCCCGCACACTGGCACGCCCCAGTCCGCACTGCATGCGGGCGGCGAACAGTCGGCCTCGTTCATCGAGCTGACCACGGCGCTGGTCGTCGGCGGAAGCGTGATCTTTCTCGGCGTGATGCTGCTGCTCGCCCTGTCATTCAAGCGGCAACGCAAACCCAACGCCAGACTCTGGCTGCTGGGCGGCGGCATCGCCATGCCGATGGTGGTGTTGACGGTGCTGTTCTTCTACAGCGAATGGCTGCGCCCCGCGTGGCGGCCGATTCCACCCGCCGACGCGCTCGTCGTCACCGTGACCGGACGCATGTGGTGGTGGGACGTGAGCTATCACGACCCCACCAGCGGCCTGCGCTTTGCCACCGCCAACGAGATTCGCCTGCCCGTGGGGCGACCGGTCTATTTCGCGCTGGCGAGCGAGGACGTCATCCACAGTTTCTGGGTGCCTGCGCTTGGCGGCAAGATGGACATGGTGCCGGGGCGACTGCAACACCTGCTGCTCACGCCGAGGACGACGGGACGCTGGCGCGGCCAGTGCGCGGAATTCTGCGGCGCGCAGCACGCGTTGATGGCGCTGGACGTGGTCGTGAGTCCGCACCATGAGTTCGATGCCTGGGCGCAAGCGCAGGCAAGGCCGATCGCGCGATCCGACGCATTGTTGTCGCACCCCGGGCGCGCCGCATTTCTTGAAAATCGCTGCAATTTCTGCCATACGGTGCGCGGTGTATCCGATGCCCTGGAACCCGGTGGTCGCGCGCGACTCGGCCCCGATCTCACGCATGTGGGTAGTCGGCTTTCGCTCGCCGCCGCCACGCTGGCCAACACGCCAGACAACATGGCGCACTGGATTGGCCACACGCAGGACATCAAACCCGAAGCCCGCATGCCATCCGGCGCTGGCCGCGTTCCACCACAGGACCTGGAGGACATCGCTGCATGGCTGAGCCTGTTGAAATGAACGACGCGAAGAACCCGGCTTCACGCTTTCCCAACGAGCTGCCGCGCCCGCCCGGCGAGCGCGAGGCGCTGGAACGCGCCTGGCAGCCGCCGCGTGGCTGGCGGGTATTGACGGCGGTGAACAACACGCAGATCGGCGCCTACTACATCGTCGCCGCGCTGCTGTTCTTCGTGCTTGGCGGCGTGCTGGCGCTGTTGATGCGGCTACAGCTTGCGACGCCCGACAACGACCTGATCTCGGCGGGCACCTACAACCAGCTTTTCACCATGCACGGCACGGTGATGATGTTCCTGTTTGCCGTGCCGGTGGTGGAAGCGATTGCGGTCTACCTGCTTCCCAACATGCTGGGCGCGCGCGACCTGCCATTTCCGCGTCTGTCAGCCTACGCGTTCTGGGCGTATGCGATCGGCGGGCTGGCTTTTTTCTGCACGATCTTCTGGGCATGTCGCCCGATGGCGGCTGGTTCATGTACCCGCCGCTCACGAGCAAGCAGTTCTCACCGGGCATAGGGGCGGATTTCTGGTTGCTCGGCATCGGCTTCATCGAAATCTCGGCCATCGCGGGCGCAATCGAACTGATCATCGGCATCCTGTTCACGCGCGCGCCGGGCATGACGCTGTCGAAGATGCCGGTCTTCGCCTGGGCGGTGCTGGTGAGCGCGTTGATGATCATCTTTGCTTTCCCGGCGGTGATTGCCGCGACCACCCTGCTCGAACTTGAACGCGCCTTCGACTGGCCGTTCTTCGATCCGCAGCGCGGCGGCGATCCGCTGCTGTGGCAGCATCTGTTCTGGTTCTTCGGCCACCCCGAGGTCTACATCATCTTCCTGCCCGCAGCCGGCATGGTTTCGATGATCGTTCCCGCGATGGCCGGCACGCCGCTGGTCGGTCAACGCGCCGTCGTGGCAGCGCTGATCGGCGTGGGCGTGGTGAGCTTTCTGCTGTGGATCCATCACATGTTCACGAGCGGCGTGGGCATGGTGGCGCTGCTGCTGACCTCGGTGGCGAGCTTCGTCGTTGCGATCCCGAGCGGCCTGCAGATCTTTGCCTGGATCGCCACGTTCTGGAGCGGCCGCGTGCGGCTGAACTCACCCACGCTGTTCCTGCTCGGATTTCATTTCATCTTCGTGCTCGGCGGCCTGACCGGCGTGATGGTCGCCGTCCTGCCATTCGACTGGCAGGCGCACGACAGCTATTTCATCGTCGCGCACCTGCACTACGTGCTCATGGGCGGCATGGTGTTTCCGGTGTTCGCCGCGCTGTACTACTGGTTTCCGGTCTTCAACGGCGCGCAGTTGTCCGAGCGCCTGGGCCGCTGGGCCTTCGGCCTGATGTTCGTGGGATTTCATCTGGCCTTCTTTCCGATGCACATCAGCGGGCTGCTCGGCATGCCTCGGCGCGTCTATACCTACTCGGGTGATCTCGGCTGGAATCTGCTGAACCTGCTGTCCACCATCGGCGCGTTCATCCTGGCTGCGGGCGTGCTGCTGTTCCTCGTGGATGCGATTCGCGCGCTCGCCTTCAAATCCGGGGGCGACAATGACAACCCTTGGCGTGCGGGCACGCTGGAGTGGCTGCCTTCGCGCGACTACGGCGTGCGCAGCATTCCCGAAGTGCGCGGCACCGAACCGCTGTGGGACAACCCCGCGCTGGCGCAGGAGGTCGAGCAAGGCCGCTGGTGGTTGCCGGGCACGGTGTTCGGCGGCCGCGAAACACTGGTCACCGAGGTGCGTAGCGCCTGGCCCGTGCAATTGCTGCGCCTGCCCACGGACGGCTGGGAGCCGCTGCTTGCGGCAATCGGCACGGCGGGCTTCTTTCTGCTGCTCACCGTGGAGTGGGTCGCGACGGCTTTTGCATTCGGCGTGGGAGCCGTCGCCGCCATGGTGATGTGGACTTGGCAACTCGACCGCGCCGCGCCCACCGATCAAGCGCGGGTTGGCAAGGGCGTGTTCCTGCCCACGCAGCCGGTCGGGCGGCGCGCCCACTCGTGGTGGGCCACCTTCATTCTGGGGTCGTGGATTGCACGATCTTTGCGTCGTTCATCTACGGCTACATCCATCTCTCGATGGCCTTGCAGGTCTGCCCTCCCCCCGGTTCTGCGCTTCCCGCAGGCCAATGGAGTGCCGCCAACGTGGCGCTGGTGCTTGCCAGCTCGGCGTTGATGTTCTGGAGTACGCGGTCACCGCTCGCCGGTCACGCGATGCTGCAAAAAGGGTTGCGCTGGCGCACGGCGATTGCGCTGCTGTGCGTGTGCGCAGCATTCGGACTGGCGCTTGCCGGACAGATCGAGGCCGGACTCTCGCCGCGAGCCGATGGCTGGAACGCCTCCGTCGCCATGCTGCTCGCGTATCAGGGATTTCATCTGCTGGTACTGCTCGTGGTCGGCGGCTATCTGCTCGCGCGGTCGTGGTCGGGCCATCTGCGCCCACGCGCACGTGCAACGCTCGACAACGTCGCCGTGCTCTGGCACACCGCCGTGCTCCAGGTCGTGGTGACCGAGTTCACGCTGCGCGCGGTGCTGGTGTGGATGAACTAGGGCCTGTTCACCCAACGCACGGAGTCTGCCTGTCCTAGCAGCGCAGGCTCGCTTCTCCTACAGACATCGACAGCAAACAAAAGCCCAATGCAGATGAGGCCCGGTGACATGGCAGCAGTGGCGTCAAGCCACTTGCCCATCATGCAATGCAAGTCTCAGATTTTCACCAACAAAGGGAAACCCCAATGAACTCTTCAGATGACAAACTCAATCGCGATCCCATCACCGGCGAACCGGGTGCGCATCCAATCGGAACCGGTATTGGTGCTGCTGGCGGTGCCGTGACCGGCGCTGCTGCGGGCGCCATCGGCGGCCCCATCGGCGCGGCAGCAGGTGCCATCGTTGGCGCCGTGATTGGCGGTCTGGCTGGCAAGGGTGCCGCCGAAGCCATCAACCCTACCGAAGAAGACGCGCACTGGCGTGAAGTTCACGTGGATGAGCCCTACTACTCGGACGAGTACACCTACGACGACTACGCCCCGGCCTACCGCGCTGGCTGGGAAGCACGCGTGGCGGGCACCGACTATGACGCCGCTCGCGCCGAATGGGCGCGCCGCTGGGACGCAGAACACGCGGACGGCAAGCTGAAATGGGAAAAGGCCCAGCCAGCATTCCAGGCCGCATGGGACCGCGCCAATCGCCGTTATGTGCAGGAAACCGGCTATTGAGCCATTCACTCACATCGAGCCCCGTTGCTCGATGATGAAATGAACCAAGCGGCGAGAAGCAACCGGCAAGTCCGATGGCTTCTCGCCGCTTTTTCATTGCGGATCTGACATCGGTGCGCCGCTGCGGCGCATGCGAATAACCCGAGGAACGACAATGCCCCAGACACCCAACCCGCCCGCGACCCGCACGCCCGAAGTTCAGGTGAACACGGAAAAGCCCGGGCAAGCCGAAGATCCCGGCTCTACCGCGAAGTTGCCGCATGAGCGCGACCAATCCACCTCGATGACCGGTGGAAACAAGTCACCAGAGATGGAGCAGGCGCACAAGGACGTGAAACGCGGTCTGCGCGACACCGATGCGCGCGGCGCAGATGGACGCCCCGTAAAGCCCCGGCAACCGGTGGCGCTGCGGGCTGATTGAACTCTCCGGCCTGCTGCCGGCTTCGCTTACTCCGTGGGCTCAGCAGGCGGATCTTCTACCGGCGGAGTCTGCGTCGGCGGATCAATGGGGGCTGGCTTCGGCGGCTCGGTAGTCGGCGGGGCGACACGGGCGGTGTAGGTGGTGTGGTCGGTACGGGCATGATCAGATTCTCCGGCGTGCCTTCAGTTTTTCAGGACACCGCAGGCGACTGCATCGGATCAGGCGGCAACTCGATCGGCGGAATAATTCCTGGCGGCTCTGTCGGATGCGGCATGGGACGATCAGGAATGGACGGATCGACCGGCCGGTTCGGATCGCGCGGCGGCGTGTCCGTGCCGGGGTCGTGCGGAATCGGTTGAGGGGTGTGCATTTGCTGCATGAATGACTCCTTCAAAACGCAAGCATGTAAATTACTTACAGAAAATAGGCATTCCGTTTCAATAATGACGATTGAATGGCAATTCCTACATGCACATGATTCTAGTGAGCTGGTTTAGATGACGTGTAGGGATATGCGCCATTTTCTTCAAACGCGCGGCGCTGACAGGAATGGACTACAGTCGTAGGAGTCTGGAAGCGGCAAATGGTGATGCGTGCCTACAAGCCCATCCAGAAAGCCCGAATATTATCAAACCTCACCGAACGGATTGATTTGCAGCACTTGACTGCATTGGATATCTCAGTATTTTTCAACCCGTAACTCAAGGAGTTCTCGTCATGAATGAAGACACCATCAAGGGCAACTGGAAGCAATTCAAGGGCAAGGTCAAGGAGCAATGGGGCAAATTGACTGACGACGATCTGGACGTGATCAACGGCCAGCGCGAGCAACTCGTCGGCCGCATTCAGGAACGCGAAGGTATTGCCCAGGACGAAGCGGAAAAGCAAGTGAAGACTTGGGAAACCGACAACAAGTACAACTGGTAAATCAAACCACCAGCAATGCTTGAGAAAAGACCCGCAAATGCGGGTCTTTTTTATTTGATTTTTTTATTTTCAGATAATCAGCCGTCGACGCTCCGCGATATTTAACAAACGCGACCGATACATTATCCAACAGCCATTTCCCTACAAGTCCGTCATACAAGCGACTACCGGCGAGAAATTCGACTGTGATTATCCTGACGGTGCGTGCAAATCACTGATCTGCATTTCACTTCCGCCACTGCCCACCTTTGTGGCGACACACTCAGAAAGGAAATCATCATGGCTATTGCAAATACCGCTTCCAGCGTCATTTCTTCCGAACGCGTTCGCGGAACCGACGTGTACAACCCGGCCGGTGACAAGCTCGGCTCGATTGACGAACTCATGATCGACAAGATGTCCGGCCAGGTGCGCTACGCCGTCATGGAGTTTGGCGGCTTTCTGGGCATAGGCACGGATCGCTATCCGCTTCCATGGGACACCATGAAATACGACACCGGCATGGGTGGCTATGTGGTGTCGGTTGCCAAGGAGCAACTCGAGAACGCGCCGCGCTATGAGCGCGCAGCGGCGCCCGAATACAACGACGAATACGGCCGACGCGTGTATGACTACTACGGCGTTCCATACCTGTGAGCGAAGTCGCGGCAGGTCACGCCGCAACGATGTGAACAATGCGCGTGAGCGCGTGTTCACCCGACGCATCAGCGATACCGGTGTCCTTTCCGGTATCGCTTTTTTCTAGGGCCTGTTCAGACAATCCACGGGGTCGCGCAAGCCAGACAGAGCCGCTCATGCCAGGCGCGTTCCTTGCGCGGGTAGGCACCCGGTGCGTTGTGTGAACAGGCCCTAACCACTTTTCGCCACACAGCTTGATGACATTCACCTACATCCGGCCTTGCGTTGCTGGCCTATCGTGAATGTTCCACACAGATTCCACCAAGAAAGGTGATCCACCATGAAATTCTCGAACCGCAATGCATCCAAGGGCCTGGGTGGAATCGAGCAACTGCTGAGCGATCTTGGCAGTCTGCTGTCCAGCAAGGAGCTGGATTCCATTCCGCAGATTCGCGATGTGCGCGAGCGCCTCAGTGACGGCGTGGGCCGTGTGCGTGACACCGTCGCGCATGCTGCCGAGGAGACCGCAACCCGCACCCGCGACGCGGCGCGCGTGAGCAACGAATACGCGCACGAAGAGCCATGGCGCGTCGCAGGTGCGGCGCTCGCGGTCGGTGCCGTGATCGGCTTCTGTCTCGCAAGGCGTTGAGGCACACGCGCTGCGACGTCACCATTGCGGCCTTGTTTGAATAAGGCCGTCTCCCCAAGGACAAAGCCATGCCCCGAGGTGACAAGTCTTCCTACACCGACAAGCAAAAGCGTCAGGCCGAACACATCGAGGAAAGCTACGAAAGCCGTGGTGTGAGCGATAAGGAAGCCGAGCGCCGCGCTTGGGCCACCGTCAACAAGGAGACCGGCGGCGGAAAGAAATCAGGCTCGGGACGGGGCCAGGAGGTTGATCGGTCCGCCTCGCGCAAGGGCGGAAAACTGGGCGGCGAGGCATCGGCCAGCCGCACCGCCGCCGAGCGGTCCGCTTCGGCCAAAAAGGCCGCCGAAACGCGCAAACGCAATGCGCAATGAATGAGCGCTCGTCATATGCGGGCCAGGCATCCGTCATTGTTGACATCCCACCGATAGAGAATTTTCCATGAACCACCTGATGAACCCCACCAGCGCCGCGCCGCCGCCCGCTCCCGCAGAAGAAACGCAGGAGCCCGCCAAGCCCGGTCAACCCGACTTCCCGGACACCGAGCCGTATATACCGCCCGAGCCGCTGTTCGTGCCGCCTCGACGCTTCCCCGAAGATGCGCCGGAGCGTACAGCCTGGGCCGTGCGCGTGGCGTGACCGGCGCTGGGTGAACTGGATTCAACGCCGCTTTTGCGGATGCCGCTCCTGCTCGGCAATGATCGTTGGCCCCGAAGCAGACTTTTGATCGTCTTCGCGTGAAACCGGGGCACTGGCTGGTGCCCCGTCTTTCGCCGAAGATTTTTCTTTTGCGTGATTCTGTTCGGCGATGATGGTGGGCTCGGAAGCCGCCTTTTCTTCACCGTCCTGTTTGCGCGTGTTGGTCGTCATGGAGAGTCCTTGGGTTGGAAGCATCACCTGCACTTTGCTCCGTTCAACACGACACGGATGTAGGTGGAGCGCCCGCACCACCATGACGCAAACCTCGTGATTCATGCGTGCGAAGAATTCGCCATTCCCGTCGTCGCCGCAAACCCTCTTGGCAGCAGGACATGAGTTCGCGTAGGCTCGCCTGCATGAACACCTCGACCCACCAGACAACCCCCTCTTCTTCCATACATTTCGGCCTGTCGGATCGCGTCTGCATCGTCACAGGCGGCGCGCAAGGCATTGGCGCGGCATGCGCACAGCGCTTCGCACGCGAGGCGGCCAAGGTCGTCGTCACCGATGTCAACGACGCCGTCGGACAAGCGCTTGCCGGAAGCATCGGCGCAACCTACATCCATTGCGACGTTGGCAACAAGACCGAGGTGGATGCGCTCGTCACGCAGGTCATGCAGCAGCATGGGCGCATCGACGTGCTGGTCAACAACGCCGGCATCTTCAAGGTCGCGGATTTTCTCGACATCGCCGAAGCGGACTTCGACGCCGTGCTGCGCGTGAACGTCAAGGGCGCTTTCCTCATGGGCCAGGCCGTCGCGCGTGAGATGGCCCGCCAGGGTTCTGGCAGCATCATCAACATGAGTTCGGTGAACAGCGTGCTCGCCATCCCCAACCTCGCGAGCTACAACGTCAGCAAGGGCGGCATCAACCAACTCACGCGCGTGATGGCGCTGTCGCTGGCGGACAAGGGCGTGCGCGTGAATGCCGTTGCCCCGGGCACGATTGCCACCGAACTCGCCGCGAAAGCCGTTCTCACGAGCGAAGAAGCCAAGGCCAGGGTCATGAGCCGCACGCCCATGAAGCGCCTCGGCACGCCCGAAGAAGTCGCCGACGCCGTAGCCTGGCTTGCAAGCGATGCGTCGAGCTACGTGACCGCCGACATCATCACCATCGATGGCGGACGCATGGCCTTGAACTACACCGTGCCGGTGTGACATCGCGGATCCTCTGCGCTGGGGCAAAATGGCGGCATGCGACTACTCCACACGATGTTGCGCGTTGGCAATCTCCAGCGCTCCGTTGATTTCTACACCAAGGTGCTCGGCATGACGCTGCTGCGCACCTCCGAGAACGCCGAGTACAAATATTCGCTCGCCTTCCTCGGTTATGACGGTGGCAATCCCGGTCAGGCGGAAATCGAGCTGACCTTCAACTGGGACACCACGAGCTACGACATGGGCACGGCCTACGGCCACATCGCGCTCGGCGTGCCGGACGCCTACGCCGCCTGTGAAAAAATCAAGGCCAGCGGCGGCAACGTCACGCGCGAAGCCGGTCCCGTCAAGGGCGGAACCACCGTGATCGCCTTCGTGACCGATCCCGATGGCTACAAGGTCGAATTGATCCAGGAAAATTCGAGGTCTGGCAGCGACGGGCGTCATTTGGACGTCAAGAGCACTGATCCGCTGCGCAGCGTGTAGCGGTTGCAGCAGCGATGCCCGTGCTTGCACGGGCTTTTTTGCTCTTGTTAGGGATTCAATAATCTGTCTTCACGAGCGCCTGAGTTTCCCTGGCAAGACGCGTGATCTGCGCCCAGTCCTTGTTGGCCACCGCATCGGCAGGCACCAGCCACGAGCCGCCGACGCACACCACGTTTGACAGCGCCAGAAACTCCGCGGCATTGGCTGGTGACACACCGCCGGTCGGGCAGAACTTGACGTCAAAGAACGGCCCCTGCCATGCCTTGAGCATCGGGATGCCACCTGCCTGCATTGCGGGGAAGAACTTCAGGTGATCGAAGCCCGCCTCGCGCGCCATCATCACTTCGCTGCTGGTGGCCACGCCGGGCAACAGCGGAAGACCCGCATCGCGCGTGGCCTGCGCCATCTTTTCGGTGAAGCCAGGACTCACGGCGAAACGCGCGCCTGCATCGGCAGCGGCCCTGGCGTCGGCGGCAGTGCGCACCGTGCCCGCGCCGACCACGGCATCGGGAACTTCGCGCGCGATGGCTTCGATGCAGGCGAGTGCCTGTGGCGTTCTCAGCGTCACCTCGAGCATGCGAATGCCCCCGGCGACCAATGCCCTTGCCATCGGGACCGCGTCAGCCACATCATGGACGACGATGACCGGAATGACCGGCGCATCGCTCATCACTTCCAGTGCGGTCAGTGTCTTGTCTAAAGCCATGTGCAGGCACCCTCTTCTGCGCTGAGCGCATTGCGGCGGAATCCGGCGAACAGCTCGCGACCCCAGCCGTGACCATTGGATTTCAACTCGGGCTCGGGCGGCGTTGCATTGGCGCGGCCCTGCCACTCGTCGGCGGGTAACAGCACCTCGAGCGTGCCCGTGATGGCGTCAAGGCGAATGATGTCGCCATCCTGCACCTTGGCGAGCGGGCCGCCGTCCAGGGCTTCGGGCTGACGTGAATGGCGGCGGGCACCTTGCCCGACGCACCGCTCATGCGCCCATCGGTGACAAGTGCCACGCGGAATCCCTTGTTCTGAAGCACGGCCAGCGGCGGCGTGAGCTTGTGCAGCTCGGGCATGCCGTTGGCCTTGGGGCCCTGCCAGCGCACGACGCAGACCACGTCGCGATCAAGCTCGCCCGCCTGGAACGCGCTTTGCAATGCGGCCTGCGAATCGAACACCTTTGCGGGCGCTTCGATGATGTGGCGGTCTTCGGGCACCGCCGATACCTTGATGACGCTGCGCCCGAGATTGCCCTTGAGCAGCATGAGCCCTCCGGTGGGCTGAAACGGCGCGGTGTGCGGGCGCAGCACGGCGTCGTCGCCGGACACGCCCACATCGCTCCAATGCAGGCGCCCTTCCCACTCCCGGGGATGCGCGTGTATTCGCGAATGCCGCCAGCGCGCACGGCCAGCACATCGGCGTGCATGAAGCCACCGTCGAGCAGTTCGCGGATCACGTAGCCCGGACCGCCTGCGGCCTGGAACTGGTTCACGTCGGCACTGCCGTTCGGATAGACGCGAGCGAGCAGCGGCACGACGCCGGACAGGGCAGAGAAATTGTCCCAGTCGATCACGATGCCCGCCGCGCGCGCCACCGCGACCCAGTGGATCAGGTGGTTGGTCGAGCCGCCGGTTGCCAGCAGCGCGACCATGGCGTTGACGATCACGCGCTCATCGATCAACCTGCCGATGGGCGGGCAATCCTTTTGCAGCACGGTGCGCGCGGCCTCGCGGGTAAGCTCGGCGCGCATCTCGTTGCCGGGGTTGATGAAGGCCGTTCCGGGCACGTGCAGACCCATGGCCTCGAGCAGCATCTGGTTGCTGTTAGCCGTGCCGTAGAACGTGCAGGTGCCTTCGGAGTGATAGGCGTGCATTTCCGCATCGAGCAAGGTGTCGCGCCCGACCAGCCCTTGTGCCGCCTGCTCGCGCACCTTGGCCTTGGCGCTGTTGGACAGGCCCGAGGTCATCGGACCCGCCGGTACGAACACCGTCGGCAGGTGTCCGAACTGAAGCGCGCCGATGAGCAGGCCCGGCACTATCTTGTCGCACACGCCAAGCATCAGGGCCGCATCGAACACGTCGTGCGACAGCGAGACCGCCGTGCTCATCGCGATCACGTCGCGCGAGAACAGCGACAGCTCCATGCCCGGCGCACCCTGCGTCACGCCATCGCACATCGCAGGCACGCCGCCCGCGACCTGCGCCGTCGCGCCATGAACACGCGCCTCGGCCTTGATCAGATCGGGATAGTGCTGCAGTGGCGCGTGGGCCGACAGCATGTCGTTGTAGGCGGTGACGACGCCGATGTTTGGCGCCCTTTCGGCGACCACGCGCAGCTTGTCGTTGCCCGGCATGGCGGCAAACGCATGGGCCACGTTCGCGCAGCCGAGGCGCTGCGCGCCGCGATCCCGCCCGGCATGGAAATCGACTTGCTCCAGATACGCGCGGCGGCTCGCGGCGCTGCGTTCGCGAATGCGCTTCGTGACGGCTTCGACGGTGGGATGTACTGACATGCGTTGTGGCCGCGCCCGAGGCACGGCTTGAGTCCAGGTGGGGTGGCTTCCATCGTAATGCCGCAGTGTGGCGGCACGAATGGAAAAACCTGCTTCGTTCAAGCAGGTTTTCCTTCGGGCATCAGGCCCGCGCAGACCTGAGTAGGGGCGTGGCCCTCACTTCTGCTCGCGCGCCTTCTGCACGGCGGCGTTCACCTCGTCCCAGGTGGACTGGCCCACCGATTTGGCGATGTTGGCGTTCACGCTCGTGAGCTTCTCGCGCATGCGCGTGACTTCCGCGGGCGCGAGTTCGTTGACCTGCATGCCCTTGGTCTTGAGGTCGGCCAGCGCCTTAGCGGCTTCTTCGCGTGTGTCCTTGCGCTCGAACTCGCGGCTCTTGATGGCTGCGTCCTGCAGCACCTTCTTTTCCGCCGGGCTCAGTTGATCCCACCACTTCTTGCTCACGGTGACGATCCACGGGCTGTAGACGTGATTGGTGACCGTGAGGTATTTCTGCACCTCGTAGAACTTGCTGGAAAGCACCGTGTTGTACGGATTTTCCTGACCATCGACGGCACGCGTTTCAAGCGCCGTGAACAGCTCGGAGAACGGCAGCGGCACGGCGTTTGCGCCCAGCGCCTTGAAGCTGTCGAGGAACACGTTGTTCTGCATCACGCGCAGCTTCACGTCGTTCAGATCTTCCACCTTGGTGACCGGTCGCTTGCTGTTGGTGAGATTGCGAAAGCCGTTTTCCCAATACACCAGGCCGACCATGCCCTTGGCTTCGAGCTTGGCCTTGACCTTGTCGCCCATCGGGCCGTCGAGCACGATGTCGGCTTCCTTGGCGGTGCTGAACAGGAACGGCGTGTCCCAGATGCCCATCTCGGGCACGAGACCGACCAGCGTGGCGGTCGAGCCGACCATCATCTCCTGCGCGCCGCCGATCAGCGCCTGCTGCATCTGCGTGTCGGAGCCCAGCGATGCATTGCCGATGGCACGCACCTTCATCTTGCCGCCCGTGGCCTTTTCCACCTCCTTGGCGAACAGGCGCACGGCACGGCCCTGATTGGATTCATCGACCAGACCGAAGCCGAAGCGCACGATGCGCGGCTTGAAATCCTGCGCCTGCGCCAAGCCGGCCGTGGTGGACGCGACGGCAGCGACGGCCAGCGCGCAGAGGGTGAATTTGATTCGCATGTGGAGTTCTCCTCGTACAGGTAAAAGGGATGGGACAGTCGGACGGACGAAAACGGTTTCAATGCATCCACGCGAGCGGCGCGGTCACGATCTGCGGAAAGATGATGAACAGGATCAGGAGCAGCACATACATCAGCAGGAACGGCGTCGTGCCCCTGATCACCGTTTCCATGCGGATGCGACCGACTCCGGCGACCACGTTCTGCACCGTGCCCACGGGCGGTGTGATCAGGCCGATACAGCCCACAAAGATGAACATGAAGCCGAAGTACACCGGATCGATGCCTGCCTTCACCGCGAGCGGCGCGCACACCGGGCCGAAGATCAGGATGGTGGGCGTCAGGTCCATGGCCGTGCCCACGACCAGCAGGAAAATCATCATCAGCGCCATGAACCACACCGGATTGCCCATCAGCCCCGAGAAGCTCTCCGCAAGCATGTTGGGCAGATCGGCGAGCGTGATCATGTAGGCCGTGACGGTGGCCGCGCCGCACAGGAACATGACAATGGCCGTCGTCTTGCCCGCCGCGAGAAACACCTCGTACAGCCTGGCCCAGGTGAGCTGACGGTAGACGAACATCGAGACGAAAAGCGCGTAGACCGCCGCCACGACTGCAGCCTCGGTCGGCGTGAAGATGCCGCCCTTGAGGCCGCCCAGGATGATCACCGGCATCATCATCGCCCAGAAGCTCTGCACCAGCGCCTTCAGGCGGTCGGCCCACACCACGCGTGGCATCGACGGCAGACGGTTCCTGCGCGCGATGAACCACCAGGCGGCGATCAGGAAAATACCCATCATCAGGCCCGGCACCACGCCCGAAAGAAACAGCTTGCTGATCGAGGTATTGGTCGTGACGCCATAGATCACGAACGGCATCGACGGCGGAATGATCGGCGCGATGATGCCGCCCGATGCGAGCAGGCCCGCGCTGTAGCTTGGCGGATATTGCTGGTCGCGCATCATCGGCAGCAGGATGGTTGCGAGCGCCGCGGTGTCGGCAATCGCCGAGCCGCTCATCGACGCGAGCAGTACCGCCGCGCCAATCGCCACATAGCCAAGGCCACCCTGGATGTGACCGACGAAGGCGCGCGCCAGATCGATGATGCGCCGCGAAAGACCGCCCGCGTTCATCAGCTCGCCCGCCAGAATGAAGAAGGGCACGGCCAGCAACGGGAAATTGTCGAAGCCCGCCTGCAGGTTCTGCGCCAGCAGTTGCGAGTCGAAGAAGTCGAGATGCCACATCAGCGCGACGCCGGTGAGGATCAGTGCGTGCGCAATCGGCATGCCGATGACCATGCCGCCAATCAGCACGGCCAGAAAAATGAGGGTGACGATCATGTGCGTGGTTTCCTTGGGGCATCACCGGTTTGTCATTCCACTTCGGCGCCATCGGCCTGCGGCGCCTCACCGCGCCGCAGATCGACCGCCACGCACACCAGCAGCCCCACCGCCAGCACCAGCGTGGCGGCAGCCGCCATCGCGAGCGGATAACCGAGCACCGTGCTGTAGCTGTCCATTCCCGCCTTGACCTGTTCCCACGAGCCAACCAGCAGCAGCACCATGCAGCCTGCAACCAGCAACTGGCTGATCCAGAACAGCACCTTCCTGGGCGTGCCCTTGAGGCGCGAGGTCAGCATGTCGAAACCCAGGTGCTTGCCCTCGAACGCCGTGACGATGGCCCCCACGGCCACCAGCCAGACGAACAGCAGGCGCGATATTTCTTCATACGACACGATGCTCGTCGCAAACACATAGCGGAGCACCACGTTCACGAACACCGCGATCACCATGCCCGCAAGCGCAGCGACCATCAGGTGTTCGGCCAAGCGTTTGATGAAAGGCTGTCGCCCGATTTCAGCGGATGGATGATGTTCTGGGAGGAAGTCATGTTGGAAGAGTCCCTGAGGAATATCGCTGTGGTTCAGAATTTGTGTTGCGCTTCGCACGCGGCCACGGCCCAGCCTTTGCCCTCGGCCCAGGCAACAACCTGCTGGATCAGCGCCTCGATCGGCTCCATGGCATTGACGGTGAGCACGTCGTGCTCGCCTTCGGGCGCTCCAGCGTTGCAAACTGATTGGCAACCAGCGCCGGCGAGAAAAAATGCCCCGGGCGTGATTGCACACGCTGCAGCGCGTCGTCATAGGACAGATCGAGAAACACAAAGCCCAGGTTCGGATTGGCCGCACGCAGACGGTCGCGGTATTTGCGACGCAGCGCCGAGCAGGTAAGCACCGTGCCCTGTCCGCTTGCCTGCGGCGCGAGCAGCTCGGCGAGCCGGTCGAGCCAGCCTGAACGGTCATCGTCATTGAGCGCAATGCCTGCGGACATCTTCTCGATGCTCTGCTGCGAGTGATACGCATCGCCCTCGTGCAATGCCCAGCCCAGCACGCGGGCACAGGCGTCGGCCACGCTGGACTTGCCGCAGCCGGAGACGCCCATCACCACGATGGCTGGCGAGTCGAATGTTTGGATAGCGCTATCCTGCATGGTCAAAATAATGATCGATCCGAATCGAAAAGAATGCGATCACTGCGTGTCATCACCAATCTTTGTTCAGAGAAGATCGAATGATGCCCCGGAGCGAGTGATCTCAAAATTTATGGTCGAAATGAGTGTGAAAGTCTTTGGGATAGCGCTATCTTAAGTCACAATAAATTCAAATTCGCTCAGGAGTAACCCTTGATTGACGCCCAGAAGAAAAGCCGACGCGCCAGTGGCCGCACCACGCTAGCGGACGTGGCGCGGGCCGCCGAGGTCAGCCCGATCACGGTCTCTCGCGCGCTGCGCGGCGAGCGCGGCGTCGATCCACAACTGGTCGAACGCGTGCGCAAGGCGGTCGAGCAACTCCACTACGTACCGGATCCGGCCGCGCGCGCCCTCGCCTCGCAGCGCAGCACGCAGGTGCTGGTGCTCGTGCCGCTTTTGTCCAACAACCTGTTCGTTGACGTGCTCGAAGCCATTCATCGCACGCTGTTCCCGCAGGGCTTTCAGCCGCTGATCGGCGTGACCCACTACGACACTGCCGAAGAAGAACTGCTGCTGCGCACCTATCTGCCGATGCGTCCCGCGGGCCTGCTGGTCACAGGCTTTGATCGCAGCGAAGCCGCGCGCCAGCTCATTGCGCGCAGCGGCGTCCCTTGCGTGCACATGATGGAGACCAGCACCGCGCCCAACGTCGCCAGCGTCGGCTTCTCGCAGGCCGACGCTGGCGCGGCGATGACGCAGCACCTGCTCGAGCGTGGCTACCGCCGCATTGCGTTTTGCGCCGCCCAGCTCGACCCGCGCGTGATGCAACGCGCCGAGGGCTACCGCCGCGCACTCAAGCAGGCCGGGCAATACGATCCGCGTCTTGAACTATTGAGCGCCGAGCCCTCTTCCATGGCGCTGGGCGGCCGCCTGTTTGAAAGTCTGCTCGCGCTGAACCCCGACGTCGATGCCGTGTTCTTCTGCAACGACGACCTGGCGCAAGGCGGCCTGCTCGCCGCCAACCGGCTCGGCATTCCCGTGCCCGACCGCATCGCCATGGCCGGCTTCAACGACCTCGCCGGCAGCGACCAGATGGTGCCGCCCTCACCACCGTGCGCACCCCACGCAAACAGGTAGGCGAATCCGCCGCGCGCATGTTGCTCGATCTGATGCGCGGACAGGTGACCAAGGCAACGGCGGTGGAACTGCAATACGAGCTGGTGGTGCGCGAGAGCACCTAGCTCCGGCTCAAACATTGGCGCTGAAATAGGGGCTCGTCTCCCGCCCTACGAGAGCACGAGCCAATGAACTACTGCATCACTGCGTCGTCCAGACGTAATACACAGGCCCTTCGTACTTGAACACCGGGTACGCGGCAATCACGAAATCGCGCTCTGCTGCGTTGACCGTGTAGAAGTGCGCTCCGGTCTTCGTGTTGAAGAAGCGATAGATCGGCACGGAACTGTTGCCGGTCTGTGTCTGCGCGAACCATACCGGGCCTTCGTATTTGAAGACCGGATATTCGCTGATCACGTAGTCGCGCTCGGCGGCGTTGGCGGTGTAGAAGTGGGCGCCGGTTTTGGTGTTGAAGAAGCGGAAAATCGGGCTTTGGTCGGTCGTCGCTGCGGGATAGGCATAGAAAGCCACGTTTTCATACTGGAACGCGGGATAGTTGCCGATCACGTAGTCGCGCTCGCCCGCATTGGCGGTGTAGAAATGGGCTCCGGTCTGCGTGTTGTAGAAGCGATAGACTGCGGCGCGTTTTCCATCGCCGGTGCCGCCCGTGCCCGTGCCTGCGCCGGTGTCGATCACCGGATTGAGCCAGGGTTTCATCGCCGGATAGACGCGATCGAAGCGCGCATAGTCGTCGTGGCCCGCGCGGTTGGAGCAGGTTGCCGTGCCGCTCGACAACGTGGCGGTGAGATAGCCCCCCACAAACAGACCCGAACCGCTACTGCCGCCCTGCGTGGTGCCCTGGGACCACTTCACGCGGTAGTAGTCGCCGCTCATGTCGTTCATGGGCGCGCACATCACGGTCACATCCACGGGACCGCAGGTGGAGGTTGTGGAAATCGCGCCGAAGCTGATTTTCTGCAGATCGCCAGCGGGATGATGCAAGGCCACCACCGAAGCATTGGCCCGTTGCGCACTCGCGTCCCAACCGGCGAACACCGCGCCCGCAGGAGGCGTGTCGTTCAGGCGCAGCAGTGTCGCGTCCGGTGACACGCTGGTGTAGAGCAGCGTCGCGCCGTTTTGCAGCGTCTTCGTGGCCGACGAAAGCGTGCGCGCATTGCAGGTCGGCGTGCGGAAAAACCAGAACGTCTGAAGCGTCGATGCCACGGTCTGCGAGCTGATGCAGTGGTTGGCGGTGACGAAATAAGGCGTGCCGCTGCTGGACTTGTCGTTGAGCAAGGTGCCGGTGCAGAGATAGCCGCCTGCGGGAGTGATGTACACCATGCGCGCCACGGCATCACGCTGCGAACGGTACTCTTCGTAGCAGGTCGAATCCAGATTGCAGGCACCCGAATTGCCGATGACTTCGGCCTTGCCTGTGTTCGGCGTCACGTCGGATTCGAGCGGCAGCGAAAGGTCGTGGTACACGTGGACGATGCTTGGCACCGAGATCTGCACGAGGCTGCCGGGCGTGCCAGCAGGCAGCTCGATTTCCAGGGTCAGCTCTTCGCCGTCTGCACCCGGCGTCCACCAGGTCCGCCCTTCGGCCGAGTCGTCACCGGCCTTGAGGTTGGCTTCCAGCGTCTGAAGCACGCGCTGGCCCGCGATCTCGAACGCCTCATCGCGACGTCCCTGAGCATAGACGCGCAGCAACGCACTGCCGGGCAGCGAGTCGATTTGAACGCCGAGACGCAGACCAAATGCATCTGCGGATTCAAAACTGATGGCGGCGATTTCGCCGCCGCTCGCCGACGCCTGCCACTTGAGCAGCTTGTTCGTCGCTATGACGCTCGACGATGCGGCGCTCTGGCGTTTCGCAGCGACCTGAAACGCGCCATTCCCGCCGTGCAGATCCTGGGATTTCAAACCGCCCCACTCACCGAGATCGACGAGCGCAGGCACCACGGGCGAAATCGCCGAGCGCTTGAGTTTGACGAATTCTTCCGGTGTGTTCAGCGGCTGCGTATGCGCGCCGACCTTCAAACCGTCCGAAACCACACCCGCCGACTGCGCCCATCCCGGCGCCAATCCCGCCATCAGCGCAAGCGCCAGAGAGGCTTTGCCAGCCCAGCCCAGATTCCAGAAATTCTTGTCGCGCCGCATTCGTTCCGTCCCATTGTGAATAATTGCATCAATCATATCAATAGTAATTCGGCGCCAACAAGACAGTTCGCCGCTTCGGAAAAGCGCAGGCAGCGCTGCCGCAGATACAACAACGTCGGGCAATAAAAAACCCGGCAAACCGGTGCCGGGTTTTCATTGGCTGACCTCCAGACGCGGAAGTCAGGCGCGCAAGCGGTGCATCAGGGCACCAGGATCACTTCGACGCGGCGCGCTTCGGCATTGGTGTCCGAGGCCAGCGATTGCTCGGGCTTTCTCAGATCGAGCCTGTCTTCCGGAACGCCGAGCGACTTGAGCGCATCGGCCACGGCCAGGGCGCGCTGCTTAGCGAGTTCCTGGTTCTTGGTCAGGTCGCCGGTGATGTCGTGGTAGCCCGAGATCTGCGCGCGCTTGCCACCTGCGACCACACCCTTGACGACTTCCGCCAGTGCCGTGTTGGCGCCGGAAGCGACATCCGCCTTGCCGGATGCGAAGAAGAATTTCACCAGACCGTTGTCCATGACGATCACCGAAGCCGCGTCTTCAGCAATCACATTGCCCGACGGGCTGAGGACGGTTCTATCCACGGTCCTGACGGCCACGGGCTGGGCGGGCGCGTGCACGATGCCGCGCTTGTAGACCACCACGCCGACGACGGTCGAAACCACCAGCGCGATCAGGGCAAACAGGAAACCAAGGGCAAAGCGTTCTTGGCTGTCGTCGTCGGAAGAATTGAAGGACATGAGTTGGGACTCCGTTGATAAATAATTCGTGATATGTTGGTCAGACAAACCCATCGATTGTAGAGTGCCTGACATGTCGACGACCCCGTGCCCATCCGCGACCCCGCTCCGATGCTTGAAAGAGCACTCGATGAATGGGGTGGTCGCGATGATTTGTGGGTATTTGGCTACGGTTCGCTGATCTGGCGACCGGATTTCGATTACGTCGAGCGTCGCGACGCCATGGTCCATGGCTGGCATCGCGCGCTTAAGATGTGGAGCCGGGTGAACCGTGGCACACCCGAGCGCCCCGGGCTGGTCTTCGGCATGCTCTCGGGCGGCTGTTGCAAGGGCGTGATCTTTCGCGTGGACAAGGCGCATGGCCGCGAGGTGATGATCAATCTGTGGCAGCGGGAAATGGTGTTGGGCGTGTATGACCCGCGCTGGCTCGATTGCCGTACCGCGCAGGGCTCGGTACGGGCCTCGCATTCACGCTGTCGCGCAAAAGCCCGAGCCATACGGGGATATTGAGCGATGACGAATACCGCCGCATCTTTGCCGAGGCCACGGGAAAATTCGGCACGACGCATGACTACGCGCGCGCCACGCACGAGCAGTTGCTGCAAATGGGCATCGAGGATCGCGCGCTCGCGCGCCTGCTGAACCTTCCCAAGCAGCGGAACTGATGCGAGGATTTTCGAGTCCTGCGATACAACACTGCGCGCTGGCGGATAGACTGCATGGATGAACCGAGCCGCATTTGCCGTATTTTTGCCGCTCTCGGCCGAGTCACCATCGTCAACCACCAACCAGAGGTTTAGTCACATGTTCATGCGTTCCGGTCTTTCTCTTGCTGCCGCTGCTGCGGTCATCACCCTTGCGGGCTGTGCATCTTCGTCCACATCGCCGGTCAAGCCACAGGCCGCCGCAGCGCTCGAAGCCACGCGCGGCAATGAGGTCAAGGGCACTGTGCGCTTCATGCAGACCGGCGACAACGCCGTGCTGGTGACGGGTCAGATCACCGGTCTCAAGCCCAACATGGAGCACGGCTTCCATATCCATGAAAAGGGTGATTGCTCCAGCGGCGACGGCATGAGCGCTGGCGGCCACTTCAACCCCTCGGGCGCGGCCCACGGCAAATACGGCCGCGATCCGCACCATGGCGGTGATCTTCCAAGCCTGCGCGCGGACGCCAATGGCGTCGCCCGCGTCAATGAGGAAATTCGCGGTATCAATCTGAAGGCCGGCGCGGACAACAACATCGTGGGCCGTGGCCTGATCGTGCACGCCGATCCCGATGATTTCAAGACCCAGCCGACGGGCAACGCCGGCGCGCGCATGGCCTGCGCGGTGATCAAGTAAGGCGCGGTTCATTCGGTCGGCAGGGGTGGTCGCGCGATGCACAATAGCCGCATGACGACCCCTCCCCTCACCTCTCATATCGCCGATCTGCGCAAGAGTTACGAGCGCGCGGAACTCAGCGAAGACGCGTCCCGCAGCGATCCGCTGCAGCAATTCGACCAGTGGCTCAACGAGGCCATCGCGGGCGCGGTGCCCGAGCCCAACGCCATGACGCTCGCAACCGTCGGCGGCGACATGCGCCCGAGCACGCGCATCGTGCTGATCAAGGGATACGACGAGCGCGGCATCGTCTGGTTCACCAACTACGACAGCCGCAAGGGGCGGCAGATTGCGGGCAATCCGTTCGCCGCGCTGCAGTTTCACTGGGTGGAGCTTGAGCGCGTGGTACGCATCGAAGGCCGCGTGGAAAAGGTCAGCGACGAGGAAAGCGATGCCTATTTCAAAAGCCGCCCGCTCGATTCACGCATCGGCGCCTGGGCCAGTCCGCAAAGCCAGGTGATCGCCGGGCGCAGCGTGCTCGTTGCCAATGCCGCCAGATACAGCGCGAAGTTCATGCTGAGCCCACCGCGGCCACCGCACTGGGGAGGATTTCGGCTGGTGCCTGATCGCTGGGAGTTCTGGCAAGGCCGCAAGAGCCGCCTGCATGATCGTCTCTCGTACCGGCTCGATGACGGCCAGTGGCTGCGCGAAAGACTGGCGCCCTGAGACTCCAAGGCTCGGGCCTCAAGCCTCGAAGTGATGGGCGATCCAGATCACGAGCGGCAAGCTGACCAACGCAAACGCCGTCGAGGCCGCAATGCTCGCCGAGACCTCCTGCTGCATCACGCCATAGCGCTGCGTGAAATAGAACACGTTGGCACCGACCGGCATTGCCGCGATCACGAACATCACCGCAAGCGGCAGGCCGGAGACTCCGAGCAGCGGCGCAATCGCAAGCACCAGCGCGGGCATCGCGACGTTCTTGACCAGCGTGATGACGGTGGCCATGCGCAGATTCGCGCCGATGCGCGTGTAGGCCAGCGAAATGCCGACCAGCAGCAAGGCCATCGGGCTGAGTGCATTGCCGATCATCTGCAATCCCTTGTCGATACCGTCGGGCAGCTTCAGGCCCGTCTGCGCGAAGATCAAGCCGATCAGGATCGGCAGCGGCACTGGGTGAATGATGCTCTTGCGCGCGGCCTGCAGCAGCGTGCGCCACAGCGGAACGGGAGCGCCCTCGCCGCGCTCCCGCGCCTCCCGTGTTTCGGCCAGCTCGAAGATCAGCGTGGCCGAGGTCAACAGGATCAGCGAGTGCAGCGACACCAGCGTGAACAGCACGATCAATGCGTCATTGCCGAATACGAACTGGACGATGGGCACGCCGATCATCACCGTGTTGCCGAACACGCAAGCCAGCGCCTGCGCTGCGGCGCGCTTGGACAGCCCGCGCAGCAGCAGCGTGCCGACAAACAGAATGGCCACCGCCGCGAAGTACAGAACGACCGGTTTGAAGTCGAGTTCCTGAATCCGCACGTTGCCCATGGTGCGAAACAGCAGCGCGGGAGTGAGCACCAGAAAGACCAGATTGCTCAGGTCCTTGATCGCCGCGTCGCGCACCCAGCCAATGCGTGCGACCACCCAGCCAAGGGCGATGCAAAACAGGACGGGAATCAGCGAGGCAAGCATGGACAAACAAGAGGCGCACCACGCTCCGACAGGCCGGATCGCGAGCGCCGCGGCAGTGGCGACGAAAACCGGTGATTCTAGGTCCGTTCACACACCGGCGCGCTTGCAATGGCTTTGCAGAATGCCCCGCTTCGCCCGTCAGAAGGCCACGCGCATCCCCACGGTGATGTTGCGCCCCATGAGCGGCGCGGCGTCCTTGATGAACGAGGTGGCCGAGTACGCAAGACGGTCCGTCAGATTGCGCGCCTTGACGTACACCTGCCATTCATGCGGCGTGCCACGACCCCCGTTGTAGGCCACGCCCAGATTCAGCATGCCGTAGCCCGGCGTACGCGTTTCAAACTCGGCGGTACGATTCTGGCGCGACACCTGCACCCATTCGATGTTGCCGTCCCACTCGCGCCAGCGGGTGTCGAGCCGCACACCGACTCGCGCCGGTGCGATGCGCGGCAGATGGCTGCCGTCATCCAGCTTGGCGCGCACCACGTCGCCGAAGACACTCAATCCCAGGGCCTGATTCAACTGCTGGCGCACCTTGGCTTCCACGCCCGTGAAGGTCGCGTTGCGCTGGCTGTATTCAAGCAACTGAAGGCCATCGACCGCGTCAAGCGTCTTGCCATAGATGTAGCCCTTGATGCGGTTGCGATAGGCGGTCACGTCGAACGTGGTCGGACCGCTGGTCTTCTTGAGCGTGAGATCGAAGTTGTTCGACGTCTCGCTGCGCAGATCCGCGTTGCCGACTTCGTAGGTTGCCGTCGCCATGTGCAGGCCGCGCGCATACAGTTCCTCCGCCGCCGGGGCGCGGCTGGCGCGGCTATACGTCAGGCCGGCCGAGTAACCCGGTTGAAAGCGCCAGACACTGCCCAGCGACAGCGACGTGCCGTTGTGGCTGCGCTCGATGCCGCTGTCCTCGGCTTCCGCCGTTTGCCGGTCGTGGCGCAGCGCGGCTTCAAAACGCCAGTTGTCGATGCGATATTCCTCCAGCAGAAACAGACCGGTTCGGCGCGTGATCGTCGGCTGCACGTAGGCCTCTTCTCCCACGGCGCTGAACTTGCGCTGCGAGGTCTGCAAACCCATCACGCCTCGCCATCCCGCGATGGGCTCGTGCTGCGCCTCCACGCGCAGGTCGTAGGCCTTGTTCTTGAACGTGGTGCCAATCGCCCCATCCTCGATCTCGTCGTGACGGTAGTCCGTGAGGCCGCCGCGCAGGCGGATCGCGCTGAAACCCGCAAAGGGATTGCGCAGTTCACCGCGCACGTCGAGTCGATTGCTGCGCATGTCGACCACCGGCACGTCGCCGGGTGCATGGGCTTCGTGCTCATGGTCGTGATCGTCCCCATGATCATGATCATCACCGTGGCCATGGTCGCCGTGACCGCCGCAATGCAGGTGATCGCCATGCGGGTGGCAACCTTCGATGTCGTGGTTGTGGCCGGGCAGACCGTACTTCGCGTTCTGCTGGGTGAGCGCAAGCCCCAGATAGCCGCGCGAGCCGACCCATGACAGGCCGACGCTCGCGCCACTCGTGCGGTTGAAGCTGCCCGGGACGCTCGAGCCGCCGCTCCAGCCGCTGCCGACGCCATAGTCACCGGCATTGCGGCCCGAGGCTTCCACGTGCGCAGCCAGATTGCCCGAGCCACCGGTCAGCGACACGGCACACGCCTTTTCCCTCGCGCCGCTGCCATAGCGCAATTCGGCGCTGCCTTCGTAGCCCTTTTGGGGAATCGCGGTGGGAATCTTGTTGTCCAGCACATTGACCGCGCCACCAATCGCGCCGGCACCATAAATCAGCGCCGATGGTCCACGCAGCACCTCGATCTGCGAGGCCAGCAAGGGCTCGGAGGCCACGGCATGGTCCGGGCTGACGGTCGATGCATCCTGAATCTCGGAGCCGTCCGAGAGCACCTTCACGCGCGGCCCGTCCATGCCGCGGATCACCGGGCGACTCGCGCCTGCGCCAAAGTGGCTGCCGGTGATGCCAGGTTCTCCCTCCAGCGTTTCGCCGAGCGTGGCCGCGCGAGTGCGCACCAGCGCGTCGCCTTCCAGCACCGTGACGGGCGTGGTCATCTCGGAAGCGCCAAGCGCCAGCCCGCTCGACGACACCGTGACCTCGGGCAGCGCCTGGGGTGCATCCTGCGCCATGGTGGCACCGTGCCCGGATGCAAAGATCAGAAAAATGGCGAGGGATAACGGACGCGGTCCGCTCACGGGCAGCGCATGCGCTCGCCGGATAGAGGAAGATTTTTTCATTGCTGTATACAAGCTATGCGGTCGCACCCGGCATCACAACGCAGGGCGCGCCAAAGGATTCAGACGGTGTTTCTGGAGCGCGGCCCACCGGCCAACGCCGACATCACACGGCGAGAAAAACGAATGAATGGACCTGGTTCAGCGAGCGCGCGACAACGGCGCGGCACCCCGTAAAAGAAAAGCCCGCATGGAAAACGGAGTTTGAATGAACTCAGGCCGACAGCAATACCGGAGGGCCGCGGGCGCGAAATGGCGCGGCATGCTGGCCCAGAGGCTCAGCGGATAGTTCGGCAAGCGGCGTCGCCTCGGGCAGCGGCTCGGCCAGCACCGGCACATGCGCCACCAGCGCGTGACCGAGCGCAATCTGGTCGAGCAGAACGCACTCCGCCTTGGTATGCGCGCCAAACAATTGCTGCATGGCGCCAAGCGTCTGATCGGCAATCGATGCCGATGCGTGCGGCGTCTCAAGGCCCTGCTCCAGCGCTGCCGGTGACGTCCCGCCCATGCTGGCGTGCGACGACGATCCCGCGCCATGCGCCACCTGATGCACCAGCCCGAGCGCAGGCGACAGCACGAGTGCCAGCATCAGCCAGCACATGCCGAGTCGTTGTCGCAGGGTCAGACGGGTTTGCATTGCGAAGGGGCGCAGCAGGTGCGCAAACAGAAAATCACATCAGGGGAGATGATGCGAAGGCCGCAAGCATAGCCGGTAAATCAGGCTCCAGGCTTCAGAAGTCCTGCAAAAGTCTTGCGAAACTTATCGACCTTGGGGCCCACGACGAACGCGCAGTAGCCCTGATTGGGGTGCTGAAGAAAATAGTCCTGATGGTAGTCCTCGGCAGGCCAGTAGCTCTTGAGCGGCTCGACCTCGGTGACCACCGGCACGCCGAACAGCTTGTCCTGCCCGATCTCGCGCAGCAGCTGATCGATCACCTGCTTCTGCTCGTCGCTCGTGTAGTAGATCGCACTGCGGTACTGCGTTCCCACGTCGTTGCCCTGCCGGTTGAGCGTGGTCGGATCGTGCGTTGCAAAAAAGATCTCCAGAATCTGGCGCAGGCTGATCACCGCCGGATCGAACGTCAGCTTGACCACCTCGGCGTGCCCTGTGTTGCCATCGCAGATCTGCTCGTAGGTCGGATGATCGACGTGCCCGTTCGCGTAGCCGCTCTGCACATCCGTCACGCCATTCACGCGATCGAACACGGCCTCGGTGCACCAGAAGCAGCCGCCGCCCAGATAGATCGTTGGTTCCTTGTCCATGATTGCCGCTCCTTTGTTTTGAACATATCCGTTTATGCGAATTATGTGACTCAACCGTTTGACGGCGGAAAATGAGGTTGTTATATTACTAACCAGTCAGTCATTAATTTTATTGCGCATCCATGCTTCCATCTTCCGACAGTTCATCCACCAAACGCGGCCGCCGCAAGGAGGCTCGTCCCGGTGAGTTGCTGGACGCGGCGCTCGATCTGTTCGTCGAAAAAGGCTTTGCGGCCACCAAGGTCGAGGAAGTCGCCGCGCGTGCCGGGGTCTCCAAGGGAACTCTGTTTCTGTATTTTCCGAGCAAGGAAGAACTGTTCAAGGCCGTCGTGCGCGAGAACATCTCGGGCCGCTTTGCCGAGTGGGAAGCGGAGCTGACCACCTTTTGCGGCAGTTGCAGCGAAATGGTGGAGTACGCCCTCAATGCCTGGTGGGAGCGCATCGGCTCGACCAAGGCCAACGGTCTGGGCCGCCTGATGATGTCCGAGGCCGGCAATTTTCCCGATCTCGCCCTCTTCTATCGCACGGAAGTGGTGCTACCCGCGCAGGGTCTGATCCGCAAGATTCTCACGCTGGGCATGGCTTCGGGCGAGTTCCGCAAGCTCGATCTCGATTACGCGATCTATCTCGTGGAGGCACCGCTGATGCAACTCGATCTGATGATGTCTTCCAAGTCCTTCTGCATCGCCAACCCGGAAGAATTCGACGCCCTGAAATACCTGCAAATGCACGCAGACAACTTATTGGTGGGCTTGCGCCCGCGAGCCGCCTAAAATCGGCGGTTTGTCTGATCCCTGAGCCCGCATTCGGAGTAACCCATGAACATGCCCTTGAACACGTCCGCCGACACCAGCAATCTTGTCGAACAGGCCCGCTTCAACATGATTGAGCAGCAGATTCGCCCGTGGCGCGTGTTGGCCGAGGACGTGCTCGATCTCATGACCCAGGTGCGTCGCGAGGAATTCGTGCCGATCGCCTACCGCTCCATGGCGTTCATGGACATCGAGATTCCGCTCAATGATTCCGTCGAAGAGGCCGAGCGCACCGGCCAGATGATGCTGCCCCCGCGCGTGGAAGCCCGCATGCTCCAGGATGCCGCCGTGAAAACCACCGACCGCGTGCTCGAAATCGGCGCTGGCTCGGGTTATATGGCCGCTTTGCTGGGCCGCAGCGCATCGCAGGTGCTGACGCTGGAAATCAATGCCGATCTGGTCGAATTCGCCAAGGAAAACCTGCGTTCGTCCGGCATTATCAACGTGGAAGTCCGCATGGGCGACGGCTCGCGCGATCTGAGCGCCGAAGGCCCGTTCGACATCGTCATGGTCAGCGGCTCGGTGGCCGAAGTGCCGCAAAACCTGCTGTCGCTGCTCACCGAGGGTGGTCGCCTTGTCGCCATCGTCGGGCAAGAGCCGATGATGCGCGCCACCGTCGTGACACGCAACGGCAACAGCTTCGAAGTTAAGCAACCGTGGGACATCGTTGCACCGCGCCTCGTGAATTTCACGGAACCTTCGCCGTTCAGGTTCTGAGCCGTTTTTCATCCTTCCAGGAAATACGCATGATTGCCCACATTCGCCCCGCACAGCTCGCCGAGTGGATTGCCGCCGCGCCCGAAGGTGCCCGCCCACTGGTGCTGGACGTGCGCGAAGCGTGGGAGCTGCAGACCGCGAGTGTCGCGCCCGCAGACTTTGAACTGGTCACGATCCCGATGGGCGAGATTCCCGCCCGCATTGCCGAACTCGACCCGACACGCCCGATGGCGTGCCTGTGTCACCACGGCATGCGCAGTTTGCGCGTCGCAGACTTTCTTGAACGTCAGGGGTTCGAACATGTCGCCAACATCACTGGCGGAATCGATGCGTGGTCACAGGAAGTGGCGCCATCGGTACCCCGCTACTGAGTCACCACGCGCAGGTTCGAAAAGCCGTCAGATCACTTCAACCATCCTCCTGCATCGGCGCCCTGCACGCGCCGCGCAGGTGGTTCAGTCATGCCGATTTGCAGGAAGGACACCACATGCCCTACTCCGTTTCATTGCGCAAATTTCCGCTCGCTGTGACGGTCGCGTCGCTGCTTGGCGCGGTTGCAATTCACCCGGCCCGGGCGCAAAGCCTGCTTGAATTGGTGGAGCAGGCGCGCGGCTACGATGCCCGTGGCAGTCCTCGCGGGCGCAGTACGACGCCACCGTGAGCCGCAGTGAACAGGCCCGCGCCGGGTTGCTGCCCACCGTGGGAGCGCAGGCGGCGGTCAGCACGGCCCACACCCAATATCGCGTCAAGACGCCGACGCCTCTGGCGCAGAATTTCGATCTGCATGGCCCGTCGCAGCAAGCGGCCATCGTGGCGAGCCAGCCGCTGTATCGTCCGGCCAATCGCATCACGTTCCAGCAAGGCAAGCGCAGCGTGGAGATCGCGATGGCGCAGATGGATGCGGCCGAGCAGGACCTGCTGATCCGTGTGAGCCAGGCCTATTTCGACGTGCTTGCGGCGCAGGACACCCTCACCGTCGTGCAGGCCCAGAAGAAGGCGATTTCCGAGCAACTGGCGTCGGCCAAGAGCAACTTCGAACTCGGCAACGCGACGATCACCGATTCACGCGAAGCTCAGGCACGCCACGATCTTGCCAGCGCGCAGGAGATTGCGGCGACCAATGATCTACAGGTCAAGCGGCTCGCACTCGATCAGATCGTCGGGCGTGCCGGCATTGCGCCGCTGCCGCTCGCGCAGCCGGTGCGACTGCCCGAAGTGCAGCCAGCCGATCTGAACCAATGGGTGGACACCGCAGAATCCACGCAGCCGGTCGTGCGGCAGGCGATGATCGCGCTCGACATTGCGCGGCTCGAAACCAAAAAAGCCGAAACCGGTCATCTGCCGACCGTCGATCTGCAGGCCAGCTACGGCATTCAGCGCAATCCCAATGGCATGACGTCCCAGCCGTTCGTGCATTCGCGCGCCACCAGCGCAAGCGTCGGCGTGGCGCTCAACGTGCCGCTGTTCGCGGGATTTGCCGTGCAAAACCGCGTCAAGGAAACGCTGTCTCTCGAAGAGAAGGCCCAGGCTGATCTCGACAACGCGCGGCGCAGCGTGGCGCAGGCCTCGCGCGCGGCCTATCTGGGTGTGCAGTCCGGCATGGGACAGGTGAAGGCGCTCGAGGCCGCAGTCGAATCGAGCCAGAGCGCGCTGGACGCCAACCTGCTCGGCTATCAGGTAGGTGTGCGCATCAACATCGACATTCTCAACGCGCAAAGCCAGCTCTACCAGACCAAGCGTGATCTGGCGAAGGCGCGCTATGACGTGCTGATGGGTGAACTCAAGCTGCGCCAGGCGGCCGGCATCCTGGGCGAAGAGGACGTCGCCAAGGTCGATGCACTGCTCGCCAAATGAGGCCAGGGCCTGTTCATAAAACGCGACCCCCTGGGTTGTGCGAACAGGCCCTATCGATACACCAGACGCAAAAAATGCCGGGCTTGATCCCGACATTTTTTGTGCGCAACCGCGCTCGCGTGGTTTACACGCGTTCAGTGACCCACGCCTGAACCGACGCCAGTGCAGCCGCCACGCCCGATGCGTCCGTGCCACCCGCCATCGCCATGTCGGGCTTGCCGCCGCCCTTGCCGCCCACTTGCTGAGCGACGAAGTTCACGAGTTCACCGGCCTTGACCCTGGCGGTTTCGGCCTTGGTCACGCCGGCGGCGAGTTGTACCTTGTCACCATCGACCGCCGCCAGAACGATTGCGGCCGCGCCGAGCTTGTCCTTGAGCTTGTCCATGGTCTCGCGCAGGGTCTTGGCGTCCGCGCCTTCGAGCCTCGCGGCAAGCACCTTGATGCCCTTGACATCCACCGCCTGGCCGACCAATTCGTCGCCCTGATTGGAGGCCAGCTTGCCCTTGAGCGCCGCGACTTCCTTTTCAAGCGCCCTGATCTGCTCGAGCGCCGAGCCGATGCGGTGATTCAGCTCAGCCGCCGGTGTCTTGAGCGTCGCAGCCGCTTCGTCCACGGTGGATTCGAGCGATTGCAGATAGGCCAGCGCGTTCTCGCCGGTCACTGCCTCCACACGGCGCACGCCAGCGGCCACGCCGGATTCGCCGACCACCTTGAAGAGGCCGATGTCACCGGTGCGATGAACGTGTGTGCCACCGCAGAGTTCGCGACTGGAGCCGATATCGAGCACGCGAACGGTGTCGCCATATTTCTCGCCGAACAGCATCATCGCGCCGGTCTTCTGGGCGCTCTCGATGTCCATCACGCGGGCCTGCGTGTCGGTGTTGGCGAGGATCTCGGCATTCACCCGTTTCTCGATCTCGCGAATCTGCGCGGGCGTGACCGGTGCGTTCTGCGCAAAATCGAAACGCGTGCGATCGGCGTTGACCAGCGAACCCTTTTGCTGGACGTGGCCGCCCAGCACTTCGCGCAGCGCCTTGTGCATGATGTGCGTGACCGAGTGGTTGCGCATCGTCGCAGCGCGCAATTGCGTGTCCACCTCGGCCTGCACCGCATCGCCCACCTTGAGCGCGCCCGATTCAAGCGTGCCGTGATGGCCGAACACCTCGGCCTTGACCTTCAGGGTGTCTTCCACCTTGAACACCGTCGTGCCCGCCGTGATCTTGCCCTGGTCACCCACCTGACCGCCGGACTCCGCATAGAACGGCGTGGTGTCGAGCACCACGACACCGCTCTCGCCGACCTTGAGTTCGTTCACGCTCTCACCTTCGCGATACAGCGCGAGCACCTTGGCCGATTCGGCCAGCTTTTCGTAGCCGGTGAAGGTGTTGACATCGCCCGCGTATTCGAGCGCGCGGTCCATCTTGAACTTACCGGCCGCGCGGGCCGTGGTCTTCTGGTGTTCCATCGCGGCGTTGAAGCCCGCCTCATCGACGGTCAGGCCGCGCTCGCGTGCCACGTCGTTCGAGAGATCGAGCGGGAAGCCATAGGTGTCGTGCAGCTTGAAGGCCACGTCGCCGGGCAGCACCTTGACGCCACCGGACAGCGCGCCATCGAGAATTTCCATGCCGTTCGCAAGCGTCTCGAAGAAGCGCTCTTCCTCGGCCTTGAGCACGCTGGTGATGTGCGCTTCCTGCTCCTGGAGCTTGGGGTAGGCATCGCCCATCTGCAACACGAGGTCGTGCACCAGCTTGTGAAAGAACGGCGTCTTCTGGCCGAGCTTGTAGCCGTGACGAATGGCGCGGCGGATGATGCGGCGCTGCACGTAGCCACGGCCTTCATTCGACGGAATCACGCCGTCGGCGACGAGGAACGAAGTCGCGCGGATGTGATCGGCGATCACCTTGAGCGACGGCGTGTTCAGGTCTTGGATGTGCGTCTCGCGCGCCGCAGCCTTGATGAGCGCCTGGAACAGGTCGATCTCGTAATTGCTGTGCACATGCTGAAGAATCGCTGCCAGGCGCTCCAGGCCCATGCCGGTATCGACGCATGGCGCGGGCAGACGCACGACCGAGCCGTCTTCCTTCATGTCGAACTGCATGAACACGTGGTTCCAGATTTCGATGAAGCGGTCACCATCTTCGTCCGGGCTCCCCGGAGGGCCGCCTGCGATGTGCGCGCCGTGGTCGTAGAAGATTTCCGAGCACGGGCCGCACGGGCCGGTGTCGGCCATCATCCAGAAGTTGTCGCTCTTGTAGCGCCCGCCCTTGTTGTCGCCGATGCGGATCACGCGCTCGGGCGGCAGGCCGATGACCTTGGTCCAGATGTCGTAGGCCTCGTCGTCCTCTTCATAGACGGTGGCGAGCAGCTTTTCGGCGGGCAGACCGAACACCTTGGTCAACAGTTCCCAACCCCACTGGATGGATTCCTGCTTGAAATAATCGCCAAACGACCAGTTGCCAAGCATCTCGAAAAACGTGTGGTGGCGCGCGGTGTAGCCCACGTTTTCCAGATCGTTGTGCTTGCCGCCGGCGCGCAGGCAAGCCTGCACCGACGTGGCGCGCGTGTAGGGGCGCTTGTCCTCGCCCAGGAACACGTCCTTGAACTGCACCATGCCCGAGTTGGTGAACATCAGCGTCGGATCGTTGCCCGGCACGAGCGAGCTGGACGCCACCACGGTGTGACCCTTGGATGCGAAAAAGTCCAGGAACGTCTTGCGAATATCTGCAACGGAAAAAGTGGGTGTGCTCATGGTGGTGTCTTGGGTTCTGAGTGCCGGTTGACCGCCTCAGTAGTGAACCTGGCATTATAGGTTTTTGCGCATACCGTCACGGATCCCCTGCATAAACCAGATCGACGCCCGACACGATTTTCGGCCTGAATGATTTTGCATATCAGAGTGCGCATCTCGTTTGGAGAAATTTCAAACCCCAAACGCATTGAAGATTCCTTTCTGCCAGTATCCTTTGCGATCAACGCGGCAGCCTCGCCGCCAACGACACATCGATCGCCAAAAACCCCAGGAGACACCGCCATGGACACCAAGACATCACCGCTTTCCGGACTCAAGGACCCGACCCTGCTCAAGACCGACGCCTATATCGGCGGCAAGTGGGTAGGAGGAAAGACGCGATTTGCGGTGACGGATCCGGCCACTGGCGCTCATCTTGCCGACGTAGCCGACCTCGGCGCAAAGGACACCGAAACAGCCATTGCCGCCGCCAATCAGGCCTGGCCACAGTGGCGCACCCAGACCGCCAAGGAGCGCAGCATCGTCCTGCGCAAGTGGTACGACCTGCTCATGGCCCATCAGGACGACCTTGGCCGCATCATGACCGCCGAGCAAGGCAAGCCGCTGGCCGAGGCCAAGGGCGAAGTGGCCTACGCGGCGAGCTTTGTGGAATGGTTTGCGGAAGAAGCCAAGCGCGTGAATGGCGAAGTGCTTCCGCAGTTCGACAACAACCGCCGCCTGCTCGTCATGAAGGCTCCGGTCGGCGTGTGCGCAGCGATCACGCCGTGGAACTTTCCACTGGCCATGATCACCCGCAAGGTCGCGCCCGCGCTCGCCGCAGGCTGCACCGTCGTGATCAAACCTGCTGAACTCACGCCGCTCACGGCACTCGCCGCCGTGGAACTGGCGATCCGCGCGGGCATCCCCGCAGGCGTCATCAATATCATCACGGCCGATGCGGAAAACTCCGTCGCGGTTGGCAAGGTGTTGTGCGCGAGCGATGTTGTGCGCCACCTCTCATTCACCGGCTCCACCGAAGTCGGCCGCATCCTGATGGCGCAAAGCGCACCCACGGTCAAGAAGCTCTCGCTCGAACTCGGCGGCAATGCGCCGTTTCTCGTGTTCGACGACGCCGACATCGATTCCGCCGTCGAAGGCGCATTTGCGAGCAAATACCGCAACGCCGGACAGACCTGCGTGTGTACCAACCGCTTCTACGTGCAGGAAGGCGTGTATGACGAGTTCGTCACCAAATTTGCGGCCAAGGTACAGGCGACCAAGGTCGGCAATGGTTTCGACGCCGACGTCACCCAGGGCCCGCTGATCGAAGACGCGGCCATCGCCAAGGTGCAGCGTCATCTGGACGACGCCGTCTCCAAGGGCGGTCGCGTGGTCACCGGCGGACACCAGCTCAAGCAGCTCGGCTCGGGACAATTCTTCGAACCCACCGTGCTCGCCGACGCCTCGGCCGACATGCTCGTCGCCAAACAGGAAACCTTCGGCCCGCTCGCGCCAGTGTTCAAGTTCAAGACCGAACAGGAAGCCATCGCAGCCGCCAACGACACGGAATTCGGTCTCGCCAGCTATTTCTACACCCGAGACGTAGGCCGCATCTTCCGCGTCGGCGAAGCGCTCGAATACGGCATGGTCGGCATCAACGTCGGCATTCTCGCGACCGAACACGTCCCATTCGGCGGCGTCAAACAATCAGGCATCGGCCGCGAGGGATCGCACTTCGGCATCGACGACTATGTGGAAATCAAATACATGTGCATCGGCGACGTGATGAAGTGATCCATCGCGGATCACCACAAAAGCCAAAGCCGCTTGCGCATGCGCAGCGGCTTTTTGCCAAGGCTTCTCTGATCTCATCAGCGACGGACTGCGCTAGAATCGCAGGCTCCTCCGAACTGCGGGCGTCGTTCAATGGCAGGACTCTTGCTTCCCAAGCAAATAACGTGGGTTCGATTCCCATCGCCCGCTCCAACAAATATCAACTACGACAAGCACTTACACACGCTTGATCGACAGTCGGGGATAAGTCAGGGATAACTGGCTTCATACCCCCGCAACTTCCCTCACGTCTCACGACCTGCAACCGTTCAAATATTAGTGACGGTGTGGGATAGTCTTGCCTGAAAGAACACACTCATGCCAGTCACCCCCCTTCACTTCGGACTGCTTGCGCCCATCAACAAAGCCAAGCCAATGACGGTCAGCAATCTGACCTTCGTGCTCATTAGTCGTCCCTGAAATATTCATTTCAAGCGACTCTACCCCCGCCCAAGGGTTGCCAGCGCTCGCAGCCCATGACTCGCAGCCAGCCCGAACTGGCTCGCTCAAGTCCGGCGAGGGTTGTTCTCTCAACGCGACGCAGCCCTTCTGACGCCAGCGTGCATACGGCGTGCAGCCACAAAAAAATCGCCCACAAAAAGGCAATCCCCTTCCTCGCGATCATGCGCAGCAGCCACCTGAGGTTGTAGCCCGCCGCACACAACACCGCATGCACGCTGTCGCCCTGCTCGCCCTTGAGAGGGCAGCGGTTCATGCGGTGATCAGCCTTGAGGTGCCCGATGATCGGCTCGATGGCCTGGCGGCGCTTGAGTTGTTGCCGCTCCTGTGCGCTGAGCCGTTTGCTCTTTCCCCGGTGCACGATGCGCACATCCGGGTTGTCCGCATCCACACCCCGGTAGCCCAGATCGACAACGGCTCTCGTGGGCCGGGCCTGACAGTCCTGCATCAGGATGCGGCACTGCTCCAGTTGTTCGCTCAGCGTGTGTCCGTCATACGGATTGCCCGCAAACGCCCGGGCGCCCACGATCAGGTTGCCCCTGAGCGTGCTGGCGATGCCCACCTTCACGCCAAACTCGTAGGGCTGTCTGGCCTTGCCCTTGCTGATGCAGCTGACCTCCGGGGCATGCCATGCGTAGAGCTTGGGATGCCCCTCAACGGGTTTGCGCTGGCGGCTTTGGGTGGCGATGCGTGCGGCTTTGTCCAGGGTCTCTTGCAATGCCTGGCGCACCGCGTGACCAAGGGCGCTGGCCTTGCGCCCGATCTCGCGCACCAGCCTGCCCACGATGGTGCGCTGGCGCTTGATGGCCCGGCGCATGCGCTTGAACTGGCGGGCATGGGCGTAGCGTCCGGCCTTGCGGCTGAGTTCCTTGCCTTCCTTGGCAAAGGTCTGCTTGAGCTCGATGCCATTGTCCCTGGCGGCCTGCACCAGCCTGGCGCGTGCCGTCTCCAGCAGGCGGCTGTCGATGGGGTGGGCAATCGCCTTGGATTGCACGGTGCTGTCCACGATCACCTGGCTGAGTTGCTGAGGGAGACCAGCTTGAGCTGCACGGCCACCCGAATCGTCTGCGCCAGCAATTCCTCCACGCCTTCTTCGCCCAGCAGTCGGCGGAATTTGACCAGGGTGGTGGCGTCGCAGGGCGGGCGATCCTCGTAGTAGGCGCAGCCCGAGAAGAACTGCCAGCGCGGCGTGTCCGCCCAGCGGGCCACCACTGCCTCATCCGATTCATTGAACGCGTGCTTGAGGTACAGCAGCGAGATCATGATGCGCAGCGGCACGCGCGGTCGCCCCGCATGGCTCGCGCGAGCAGCACGCTGCACCTGCTCGCCGAAGAGATCCAGATCGGGCAGAGCCGCACCTGTGCGCGCCTTGCGAGAAAAGACCTGGGCGACCTGCGCCTCGATCTCCTGCCAGGGCATGCGCGAGGCCAGCACAGCCAGCGGATGGCGCACATCGATCATGTGATCAATGCGCGAGCGGAAGAAATCATCGGTGGCGGGGCAGGCAAACATCACGGCAAAACTCCCAGAAAACTGGTGCTATTGGATAACAAACTGGGAGTTTTGGGGATCGAGAGTTGCCCCGAGAGGCTGTGTGCTTGCGGGTTCCTGAGGTTATTCAGGTGCGACTCATTAACGTCTGGATCGACAACGCTGCGATTTTTGAGGTGATCACGGGCATTCACATCGGGCCGTGGCATGACCCGGTGCTCCATTCATTTCTTGGATCAACGGTAGCAGCCGGTCTCCTGAGTCTTCCATTCCTGTTCAGCAAAAACAGGTTGGCATACGTCTACGGGGCATTCCTTGGGACATGGAGTCACATGCTGCTGGACATGCTGTATCACCGGGATTGGAAGCAATGCGAGCACGCTGACGATCTTCAAGAGCAGCGTTGGTAGTGGATTTTTGAGCACCCCAGTTCATATCGAACTGCCGCTGATTCTCGGCTAGCGTCTTCTTGGCAAGGCCATATTGCTGCATCCCCATAAAGAGATTGCCGAGGCCTTGGGCCAAACCAAGTGTCATACCTGCACCACCGTCTTTAGACCAGAAGGACGGATTCTGCCCAGCGACAGTTGTGTTCGGGCATATGGCAAATCAGGCTTAAAACCCGCAGTAGGCCCAATCCCCGTCCCAGATGTCTGGTACAACTGCGTAGCTTGCGGCTGCTGCCCGTAAAAAAATAGGGCATGCCATAACTTCCCATGCCCAAATAGTCGTCACCCATATGAATACCTCCTTTAAACACAAAGGGGCATTCACCAATACCCCACTAAAAGGTATTACAAAATACCTGAGTACCTATTTTATTGCAATAGGTGCTTTGGGCTCTTGGAATTGAATAGTCAGGCTGATTATTATTATTATTGCGTTGGGCCTTTATTCTGACCGCTTCTGAGTTCTTATGCTGGCTATATGCTGCTGCCTTCGCAGCCAACTCAGAACATTTCCATTCAGGAACACCAGGCGAACTCTTGCTAATAGAGTCGATGTGGGTTTGCAATCGAATAGGATCGTATGTATAGGTACTGAGCTGTTCATTGACCGCACTTCTAGCAAGCGAACCTTGCTCCGCAGTAATTTTTAGCGATGTCTCGCATCGAGGAATTGCCACATAACTACTAGCTATGCCGGCATAGCCCGCCGGATCTAGTTCTGGCTTAGCCACCGGGGAAGAAGCGCAACCAACTAGCCCACAAGATATAAGTAATACAAAATATTTCATCAAAGACTCACTACAAAACCTATCTACCATCATCCACAATCCTCCCACAGGAATATGAAATGCCGTCACCTATATAAACATCACCCCCACCCATATCACTTGCATAGTCACTGAAGGAATATGAAGCTTCATCATCCTCATATGAGGTTCCCGCACGGTTCGACAGCTCAAGGCGTCTCATACTTTCCGAAGCTTTTTTTATTAATTGAGGGGTTCGCTTATCGTTCACACCTACAGGCTTAAAAAATCTTTCTAGGTTTTCATCATTATTAACTATGGCTTTGGCAAACCTAATTGCACCTTCGTACAAATTGAATTTTGTGTGTGGTAACCAATGCTCAACAACTCGCCCTTCTAATGGATGTTCCTGCTGCTGTTCAAATGGTTTGATCTGCGCAAAATTCCTTTTTGGCAAAACTTGAAAATGAATCCCATTTGTACGAACCAATATATTTGCAGTCAACGTCATATTTGTATACGTCAAAGCATGCCTAAAAATATGTGTGGTACGCATAGGAATCCAACACATTTTCTTTAAGTTATACGCCAAAGAGTCGCCTGACAATAGGCTGCTGATTTTTATTGAACTGGGTAGTTCCCAGCAACCGTTATTAGACTTAACAGCCTCCGAAACCTTGCAATATATACGCGATAGACACCACCAGTTAAGGAACTTCAACTGCCCGATGACTCCGCGTTTTATGGTTCCGGTAGTGCTTTGAATTAATACAGAATCTCCCACCACAAGATCACTTCGCAGACAAGCTGTTGGATATTCTCTTCCGCCTGGCTCATAGGAAACGAATGCCACTATATAACTTTTGAACCCTTGTTCCCTCCTGAAAACAAATTCATGGCAAGCACCCTATTCAAACGCGGTAACAAAAGATGTCAGTATGCCATTGGGCTATGCATCCCGGACGCATCCTGACTGGCTTGATCAGGAGAAGCTCAGGGTATCCCCTACCGAGTCATTCAGCTTGGGCAACGTCAGAGCTGTCTCGACATAGGACGAGATGGCCTAGAAGCCAAGAGCACCAACGTTCCCGAGTGAACCGTCCTCATGTAGAAGTCAGACGGTGACTCTCCGAAGATTGTCACAGGGCTCATGTGTATTCTGTTCAAGAAGATCGTAGGCCCTGTCCAACTTCTTTTGCGATTTATCAACCATCAGCTTGAAGTCTGCGTAGGCATCCATGAGATCACCAAGCAGCTCGGCCACTCCGTTGAAATTTTCCTTCGTACCTACTTCAAGTGGATCGATGGACAACGGGATGACTTGGAGATGCGACGTCTCGAACAATCCCTGAACTCTCGGGGATAAAGCTGGGATAAATTGGAGCAACAGGAAGGCATTCAAAGGAACTCTTCAGAGGGGAACATGCCTCTGAGTGCCTCTACACTCCTCTACGGATTGGGTTCGATTCCCATCGCCCGCTCCAGCTCTATTTGCCATCATCTCAGGCATTTGTCCCCAGCGGCTTTTGCCGCATGGCGAGGCCCGCGCCGAGCAATAGGCATGCCGCTGAAACCATCAGTCCGCCTTCGAGGCCTCTGGATGTGTCGGCGATCCAGCCGACCAAGATGGGGCCGGCGATCTGGCCCAACGCAAACACCGTGGTGAAGGCGCTGATGCCTGCGGTCCACGCGGCTTGCGGGAGGTTGTGTCGCACCAGGGTCGTGGTGGCTGCAACGACCGACAAAAACGCCGCGCCAAATACGATTCCAGAGGCAAACACCATCGGTACCGAAGAAGTGAGCGCGGGCAGAGCCGTCACCACGGCGAGCAACAAGTTCAGGATGGCCAGCGATTCGCCGCCCTTGAAATAATTCAGCATGCGCGCCCAGATACGCGAGCTGGCCAGCACGGCGACTCCGAGCAGCACATAAAAGATGGTGACGCGTGCAGGCGACATGCCCTGCTGTTTGAGCAGGGCGACGACAAAGGTCATGTAGCCGATATACCCCGCGCCAAACATGAAGTAACTGCCCAGGCCGAAGCCAAAATCGCGCAGCACAAACTGGCCGCGATCAGTTGACGAACGGGCGGAATCACCGATCAGCCGCGCGGGCCAGGCCATCACGGCCGCCGCCAACAGACACGCCAACCCCAAACCCAGCCAAGGCCATTGCCACGCGTGTGCGATACCGTTGCCATGAGCAGCGCCGAGAGCAGCGGGCACCAGCAGTGCCGACAGCGCAATCCCGAAGCCGGTGCCGCTGTAAAAAAGCCCGATCAGAAAGCCGACGTTGTGCGGGTGCAGGGACGCCAGGCGCGCCACCAGAACCCCGCCTGCCACAAAACCGAGCGCGCTTGCAGCACCTGCCAGCACACGCAGCAGCATCAAAGTCGCCGTGTCCGTAGTGGCTCCCGACGCCAGCATGAACAAACCCGCCAGCACGGTTCCTGCCATCAATAGGACCCACGCACCGCAGCGCCGCATCAGCCACGGCGTGCCGATCGCTCCCAGAAAATAACCCAGAGCATTCGCGGTGTTCATGCTGCCCGCCGTCAGGTACGACCAGCCCAGATCGTCGCGCATGGGCAGCAACAGGAGTCCGTAAGAAAAGCGCGATATGCCCAAGGCTACGGCAGCGCCAAGCGACAGCGCGAGCGCAATCGCCCATGGACGGCGAAACGATGGCGAGATGGGCAGGGACGGAACATCTGCCGGGAGCGGATCTGGCTTGACTTCGGCTGTCATGGCGGGCTTTCTTTGCGTTCATTTTTTTCTCCCTCCATGCTATCGTTTTGTCCAGAACAATGAAGAACGCTCCAAATTAGGGCCTGTTCACGCAGACAATTATTCCTACCGCCCTCCACCCGCCACGCGCGGGCTCAGCGTTGCGCCCAGCCAGCCGATCAGCATCACCGTCGCGGTGAAGAAGAATAGGCGCGAGTACATCGGCCCGCCCAAGATGCCGTGGCGCTCCGAGTGTTCGGCGATCCAGCCAAATGCGCTGTTGCTCACCGCCACACCGAGAAACACCATGCTGTTGAGCACGCCCAGCCACAAACCGAGACGGCGCTGCGGAACCACCGAGCGGGCCTGCGACATCACCAGCGGGTGGATCGATCCCACGCAGAACAGCACGCACACCAGCGCGACGCCGAGCCATGGACTGCGCGCGGGCCATTGGGCGAGGATCAGCGCCGAAACCACACCGACCGCAAACGCGCAGCGCACCAGGGTCCTGGTGTCCATGAATCGCAATACACGCGGAATCGACAGCGCCCAGCCGATGGCGAGCACACTTGCCGCGGTCATCGCATATCCGCGCTGCACCACGTCGAATTGGAAGATGTCGGCAAAATACGGCCCGCCCCAGGACATGCGAAACGTGCCACCCGCAATCAGCGCAAAGCTCGCGAGCACCAGCCCGCTGAATGCGACCCAGGATGTCATGGCACTGCGCTGGCCGGCCACTGCGCCATCGATCCCGGGGTTTCGCGGCGTGCCAGCGTCCTCACGCAAGGTGAGCGCCACGCCCACCGCAGCAAGCACCATCAGCAATCCGACGATGGCGAGCGACCAGCGCCAGCCCATCAGTTCCACACCCAACGCCAGCGGCAGGCCGGCCGCAATCGCGCCGACATAACCCAGTGCGCTTGCGCGCGTGATGGTTCGCACCTGCTCTGCCCCATTGCCGGATTTGAGAACAAAGTTCAAAAGACCCATGTACAGCGGCGCGCAGCCTATGCCCACACACACATGCGCAATGATCGCGACCGGGACGCTGCGCGTGAGCGGCAGCAACAGCGCGCCAACGCTGCCCACGCACAGACAGAACAGCACGGGCCTGCGCACTCCAAAGCGGTCGAACGCAAGCCCGATCGGCAATTGGGCAATCGCGAACGTGAAATACAAGGCACCCGCAAACAGACCGAACATTTGCGGCGACAGCCGGAAATCGTCAATCAGTTGCGTCGCGATCACCGCCACATAGCTGCGATAGAACTGGCTCAGAACGTAGGCTCCCGTCAGCACGAGCAGCGCCAGTTTTCTTGACGGCGAATGCGGTGCGCGCATCAGTCAATCAAGCAGCGCATCGGGCAAAAGAGCGGTCAACCACGCAGCGCCTTCAGCGATTGCCGCTGCTGGCCGTCCTGCGCAAAATTCTCTGGCGAAAGCCACGCCTCAAATCCCGCCTTCACCTTCGGCCATTCCGAATCGATGATCGAAAACCAGGCCGTGTCGCGGCTGCGCCCCTTGTAGATCACGGCCTGCCGGAAGACGCCTTCAAAGGCAAAGCCAAGGCGATCGGCCGTGGTGCGTGACGGTGCATTCAGCGCATCGCACTTCCATTCATAGCGGCGGTAACCCAGCTCGTCGAACGCATAGGCCATCAGCAGATACTGCGCCTCGGTCGAGATCGGCGTCTGCTGAAGCAGCGGCGAAAACATCACGTTGCCCACTTCGATCACGCCGTTGGCCGGATCGATGCGCATGAGCGAGAGCGTGCCGACCGCCTTGCCGGTTTTCAGATCCACCACCGCGTAGTGGCGCGGATCGGTGCTCTTCGCAATATTTTCCGTATAGGCGCGGTAGTCGGCCTCGCTCGCAAACGGCCCCGCCGCCATATAAGTCCAGCCGCGCGGCGCGCTGCTGTAGGCGGCGTACAGGTCGGCCGCATGCCTTGCGGGATCGATGGGCTCCAACTCGCAAAACCGCCCCTTGAGCGTGACGCCCGATGGCTGAGGGCGTGGCGTCCAGCCGGGCATGGCGTGACCGACGGGTTGACCGTGTTCGTTGGTGTGAGCGGACATGCTGAGCCCTTTTAGTTGGGAGATGGATGGAGTGATCAACACCGCGCCAATCCGAATCTGTCGTTGGCGTGCAGATGGCGTCAGGCACATTTGATGGTGCCACGATATCCGAGACTCCAAGCGCTCGTCCAACGAAATGGACGCGGGATTCCATCACGCGGCAGGTATGCCTCGGGCACGGTCAAGCGAAATCATCCAACGCACGCAAGCGGCGTGTGCTCTCAAACCGACGCTGCCGGCCTGTCACGGGATCGGTGAATTCCAGCCTGCGCGCCAGCAGTTGCAGCGGATTCGACCAGTCGCCCTCCTGCGGATCGTTCACCACCGGATAGAAGCCGTCGCCCATCAGCGGCAGGCCCAGCGCCGCCATGTGCACGCGCAACTGATGGCGCTTGCCCGTCACCGGTTTGAGCAGATAGCGCGCAAAGCCACCCTGCTCTTCGATGATTTCCATCTGCGTGCGGCTGTTGGGATCGCCCGGCACCTCCTGCATGCGAAAGAACTGCTCAGGGCACTCCTGCATGCGGCTCAGGTGCTCGCGCGGGAAGGTCAGATCGGCGCGGTGGCGCGCCACGGCTTCGTACTCCTTGTCCACCGCGCGATCACGAAACAAGGCCTGGTACGCGCCGCGTGACGAACGTTGCACGGAAAACAGAACGAGGCCCGCCGTGTCCCGGTCGATGCGATGCACGGGCGATAGCTCCTGCAGACCGGTCTCGCGCTTGAGTCGCACCAGCAGTGTTTGCTGGAGAAACCGGCCCGTGGGCACCACGGGCAGAAAGTGCGGCTTGTCGGCGACGAGCAGGTGTTCGTCCTGAAAGAGGATTTCGGCGTGAAACGGAATCTCGGTTTCGCGCTCGAGTTCACGGTAGTAATAAAAGCGCACGCCGGGCGCGAAAGCCCGCTCGGGCGATGCGGGCTCGCCGAACTCATCGACGACTTCGCCGCGCCGCATGCGCCGCAACCACTCGTCGCGCGACACCGCAGGCAGACGCTGCGCGAAAAAATCCAGCAGATTGCCCTCTCCCACCGACGGCAACACCACGCAACTGGGGTTGATTCCATCGCGCATGGGCAGCACGCGCGGATCGTGGGAATTGTGCATGGGCGACGATTGTAGAGCCGCCAAGGAGCAGCTTCGCCGAACGAGGCGGCCCGACGTCAGTGAGCCAGCCGCGAACGGTGCGCGCGCCCTTCAGGTCTCGGTCAATGGCCGCGCCTTGGGCTTGGCCTTGCTCTTGGGCTTGCCTTTCGCGGCGCTGCCCGGCAATTCGGCCTCCGGCGGCTGGGGTGCGTCCTCCAGGGGTGCCGGATCTATCGTCAGCGCGTCGTCCGCCAGCAGCAACAGGTCTTCGGTCAGACCGAGAAACGGTGACGCGGGAGGCGATCCCTCGGGCCTGCGATTGGCCGACGCGATTTCCGCGAGCGCGTGCATTGCCGCGCGGCGGCTGTTCCAGCGCTTGTTGGGAACATCGACGACATTGCCGTCCACGGCCACTGCCGTGAAGAAAAAATGCTTCCCGTCACGCGCCATGCAGAGGGTCGCGGTATACGTAGCATCGTCGAGGACGCCGTGTACTTTTTCACTGGTGATGGGAATCATGATCTCTACCATTATCCAAGATTAATAGACATTATTAATCATCCTAATCTGTCACAGTTACGTAAAAATAGCTTTCGAGCTGAAATGTTTGTGCGGTTGGTGCGGAATCCAACACTCGCTCGCGGTGCCCTGGATGCACCAAAAGACGCTTGCATGACAAGCTCTGCACCCGTTTTGAGAGCGAGGTATTGATTTGCGACAAGAATTCCCTCGGTTACGCATTGGATAAAAGAGGAGCGCCCACCGCATAGCATGTGTGTCATGCGGCCCGTTTGGACCCGCAGTCATGCAACTCCGGCGCTTGTAGTCCACGCAAGCACCGCTGACCCAGGCACTGGCGGTTCGGCATCAAGACGAGACAAGACAGACAGACAGGCAAGAGACAAGTTCACGACGATCCCGAGAATCCATCGAGACACCTACTGAATCGGCAATGACAACGACATCATCATCATCATCTTCCAGGCCATCGACCGCAGATCATCGCCCGCTTCTCGCACGCCTCGCCGCGACACAACGCGGCTTCAGCGCGTTGCGGTGGCTGTTGGGCTTTCTGGCCGTGGTGGCCTTGTTGCTGATCACCGCCGTGGTAGTCATCACGAACTGGGACTGGAACAGCGCGCGCCCCTGGCTTGCGCAGAAGGTCAGCGAATCGACGGGGCGCGAGTTTCGCATCGATGGCGACCTGTCCGCCGACTGGCATTGGCCGCAACCGCTGGAAAGCGGCTGGAGGCACTGGATTCCGGGTGTCACCGTGGAGGCTCAGAACATCAGCATCGGCAATCCTCCCGAATTCACGGTCGAAGAAGAACCCACCAAAGGCTCGGACGGCATTCCCGCCCTCCCCGCGAAAACGCAACTGGACAAGCTGCGAACCACCCTGAAGCCCAAAACGCCGAGCGAAGAAACCAAGCAGGAGGCCAAACGCAAGGCGTCCGAAGCCCAGTCACCCGCGTCGTCTGCCAAGGCGCAGAACGCCGAGCCCTCTGCCGATGCTGACGACAGCGCCCCCGACTTCAGCGCCGAAATGAGCGGCACGTCGCAACGCAGCAAAAGCGCGGACGCAGCGGACGCCAAACGCCTCCTCGCCCGTGACCGCGCGCATGTCGATGTCGAGTCCTGGCCGCGCAGCCCGCAGACCATGGCAACGGTGGCACGCGCGACCGCGACGCTGCGGCTGCTGCCTCTGCTGAGCCGAACGATTGCGCTCGACACCATCGTGTTGACCGGGCCCGATGTAGCGCTCGCCAGAAACAAAAAGGAAATCAACAACTGGACCTTCGCGCCGCGCAAGGACACCACGGATTCGCCATGGAACCTGAGCATCGGACAACTGATGGTGCGCGGCGGCTGGCTGGGCTATGCCGATGGCGTGAAGGATCTCTCGGTGCGCGCGCGCATCGACACCGTGAACGCCGACGACAACGATCAGGATGCCGATGACGGCGCGCAATACGGCGTGCACATGATGCTGTTCGGGCGCTACGGCAAGGCCCGCGTCGAAGGTGAAGGACTCGCCGGCTCGATACTCTCGCTGCGCCGAACCACGCTCGACTATCCGGTTCATTTCAAGCTGAGCGCCGGTTCGCTACAGGCCGAGGCCGAAGGATCACTGACCAATCCGCGCGAGCTTGCGGGCCTCGACCTGCAAGTAGCGCTGCGCGGCGCCAGCATGGCCGACCTGTATGAACTGACCGGCGTGGTACTGCCGAGCACGCCGGCCTTCAAGACACGCGGCCGCCTGCTGGGCGATCTGAGCCCCGGCAAGGCGGTGTGGGAGTATCGCGACTTTGACGGCGTGGTCGGCGCGAGCGACCTGCATGGCAGCCTGACCTACACCTCGGCAGCGCCCCGCCCGCGCCTAGAGGGCCGCATGCTCTCGAAGAAACTCAGGCTCGTCGATCTCGGCCCGCTGATCGGCGGCGCACCCGCACAGGAGGCCGCGGTCAAACGCAAGGGCCGGGTTTTGCCAGAAACCCCCTTCAATACTGGCCGCTGGAGCGCAATGGACATGGACATCGCATTCACCGGCGAGCGCATCATCCGCCCGAGCGCCCTACCCATCGAAAACCTGAGTACCCGCGCGGTCCTCAAGAACGAACAACTCACGCTGTCACCCCTGCGCTTCGGCGTAGCGCGCGGCAAGATCAATACCGACCTGACACTCGACAGCCGCGCCAAGCCGATGAAGGTCAGCGCCCACGGCAACGTGGAAGGCCTGGAACTTGGCGCGCTGTTCCCCAAGATCGAACTCATGAAAAAAAGCTTTGGTCGCATGGACGGCGGCTTCTCGCTCGTCACGCGCGGCAACTCGGTCGCCGCGATGCTCGGAGGCAGCACCGGCGAAATCAAGCTCTACGTTCGCGACGGCACGCTCAGCAAGGAAATGCTCGATTTGGCGGCTCTCAACCTCGGCAGCGTGATCGTCACCAAACTGTTCGGCGAAAACAAGGAAGTCCAACTGCGCTGCGCCGTCGCCGACCTCGCCGTTCGCGACGGCATCGCCACCACCCGCATCGCCAAGCTCAACACCGAAGAGGCGATAGTCGAGGCGACCGGCACCATCGATCTCAAGAACGAAGTGCTCGACCTGCGCATCAAGCCGGAATCCCTGAAATGGAAATTCTTCTCGCTGCGCACGCCCCTCTACGTCAAGGGCACCTTCGCCGATCCCCAGGCAGGCCTGGAAAAAGGCCCCTCATCCTGCGCGCCGGCGCAGCCGTCATCGCCGCCGTGGCCGCGCCCGTAGCGCTGGCGCTGGTGCCCGTCACCGTGCCTGCGGCGCAGGATGATGCCAATTGCAAGGCGTTGCTGGCGCAGGTTCAGTGATTGTGGGTTTCTGAGACGCGAGCGCGTTTCCAATGTCTACGGTTTCAGATCGAGCGATCAAAGAAAGCGCATTCTTGTATTTGATTTGGAGTCTTAGCTGGAGCGCATCACCACGCTGCGCAAGCCTCGCCAGCGTATGGTGATCGAAGTGATTGAGGCGATATTGGCGCAGCCCAGTTCGCAGCGAACAAACAACGTGGGCACCAACGATAAAGCCACCTGAACTCCCAGCCGTCGCGGCTGACGAAAGGTTACAGATGGCTTTTTATATTCAATAAGATCCTATTTTCGTTATCTAAAAAACTTCCCAGGAATCTTTAAATCCTCTATTTCTAGCTCCAACATTTCAAATGAGGACTGAATGAAAGAATCGAGATCTTCTTTGTTGTCCGATGCGACGCTTAATTGCAAAGAAGATATTCGTTGAATGACTTCGTTAATTCTGCGCAGCTTACCAGGATTTGTGACGCCACCAGAGCCAATTTCATAGGTATCCCGAGCAGCCATTGAAAGATTGTGAATTATTCTCCCAAGTTCTAGCATTTGCTCGAAGACATTCAAGACTATGAATGCATGAGCTTTGTTTTCAAATTCAGTCATCATATATCACTCTTGGAAATTTAATTGATGTCATAGCCACGCTGTAGGTGCCAATTGCGATATCATTTCCAAAACCGATGTGAGTAAAAAAGCTCCATACCCCTTAATCGAGGCGAATGACATTTAGCTTTCGCCTTAGACGAAGGAAAACCCGGAAGCTTAAAGTTGGATTATGGCGTTTCATTTAGAAAATTTCTAATTGCACTCCCGAAATTCGGAAATAACGCCCAGTTTTGAATGAGTCTTTCATGACTAGTTAGTCTTGCAACGCCGAATTCCTACTCAACATCATCAAAAATTAATACATGAGTCGACGAGCGAATTATGATGAACACCTTCTCACTACTGACGCCGTCGTTTCTATTGCAAGAAATTTCCTCCAGTTCATCAAATAATTCAGAAAACTTTGTTTTCAGACCATACGGCAATTCACTAAATTCTTTTTTAATAATCTTCCGGATCGCGTTACAATCAATTGGTTGCCAGGCCATAACTTATCCTTAACACAACGACAGCACATCAGTCCGCCTGTGAAATTGAGGGGTGAATTGCCATTCACGTCTGCAAAACTTACTCCTCCTCCTCGATCCAGTCAAAGATTTTCAAGAACATATGGTTTACATATTTTTCACAAACATCGACGGAACCAAAATACTTTCCCTCTCTGCTTCCTATTAAAATACGAGAATTTTCCTGAGAGAAGGTCGTAAGATATACGACATAACCTTGATCTGCGACTGCAATTTCGAATATGTCATGAATTGAGTATTTATCTCTATAATTTTTCTCAATACCGATTCTCCAATCCCTCCCATACATTGATTTGTAAATCATATCAAAAGCGGTATGATCGGTATTTTCTTCACTACATCGGAGATTCGAGAATTTTAAAAATGAGGCAATTGCTAGTAATATAGTTCCAGAAATGGCCGTTTCCTCAAAAACCCCGATCTTCTGGTTATTAATATAGAGACACGCTTGCACAATTTTCGTACCACTAAATGTGCCGCTTTTCTCGCACTCCACAGCAAATATTTTTTTATTACCAAAGATCATTAATCTAACCGACTTCTTGTATAAGGAGGGATCAAGTTACTGTTTGATGGAAAGCTTCCTGAGAAATGAGCAGAGCCATCATTGGTGTTGCTGAATCGGTAATACTGCCCATCATCTGCCTTCCCCGCCAATGTCTTGGTAAATTCGGCTCATCGAGTACAGATTTCCCATAAAAATGGCGATAATCTTGAGATTCAGGAGTTGCACTTCAACTTATTAATCACAATAAATTTTCACACCGTTGATTTTAATATAGCTATCCACGTACCCAGAGATTTCACCCGACATGTATATTACCAGCTTTTATATAGATTGCTGGTAAGAATCTAAAAGAACGTAGTCATCCCACTCTTTATCACCTTGAGCAACTACAATCCATTTTCTTTTTAAAGCTGCAATGCATCCATTTTTTTCAGGATTGAAATTATTAGATACTAGCCTCCATGTTTCAATAATATCATTTGATGAAAAATTCAAATTTAAGACATTGTTTTTTTTATCAAATTTCATTTGAAAGTCCTCAATGCTTGAATCACTAAAAGCGAAGAAACAGTGAGCCAAATAATCGATGTATAACATCTCGCTATCTAACGAGACATCTTGAATTTGAATGCAAAGAGTTCTTTTATTCATCAAATTGAGTCCAATTACTTGGGAGGCCAAGGACCTTTCCATCCGTCGGGTTTTCTTCTAGGCAAGTCTCGGTTCAAGTCTCCACTTTCTCCTCCGCGATCTCTACCGCGACGCGCATCTCCCGCTTCATGCTTGCCTCGTGTCGACTCACTTGTACCAGTGGAGTGTCCAGCATTCCCTGCTGGTGCTAGAGGATCAGGTTGCTGTTGGTTGAAAACCCAATCCCAAGTTTGTTTACAAGCATTTGCGGCTGTAACCACAATACCGCCCATCGTTGCAGCACACAGAGGGTTCGCTGCGCACGCAATGATCGGAGCAGGTATCACAAGACCCGTAGGGTCGGTGTACTTGAGCGGATTCCCCTCCACATAAGCAAATCGATTCCACCCCCATCCAACCCAATCGGATCCGCCTGAATGTACCGCCCGCTGCTTGCATCGTAGTACCGGTTGATGTTGTACGCGAGTCCTGTCTCCTGGTCCCACTGCTGGCCGGGGTATCGCAGGTTGAATGTCGCCGCCGGTGGATAGCTTTGCGCAGTGCGGGAAGTGAACTACCCGAGGGAGACAGATATTTTTCCAACCTTGGACTAAAGTCGTATCTTTTGCCCCCAAAATCACCATTTTGGCAAAATAGCTCATACTCGACTATGTAATCCTCGGTGACCATTTTTTTATACGCATATTGATTCCAATGAGATTTTGATTTCATCTGAACAAATCCGAATGCACGATTGATCAACCAAGAATGACCAACGTGCCTGCATTACGGAGCCACTTGAATAATGGACAACAAAAGCAGGTTTGGATGCTGTGCACAGCAAATTTACATCCGACTCAAGACCGACTCTCAACTTCTGATCGCTCTCTCCAATTGCGCCAATCTCAATCTCAAAAAGACCCCACCTTCAAGCCATTTATTCATTTTTATTTGAAGCATTTGAATTGCTTTTGGATTTAATAAAACTTGAGACAACTCAACATTAATGTCATTTACCATCACTGATTCATGGTTTATAATTCCTCGTTTCCAAAAATCGCTTTTTATATTTAATGTGCATACTATATTTTCAGATTTTTCCGCATGCATCAAAAATGTGCAGAAAAACGCCGATCTTCCGCTAGAAGCAGGCATGGACCATTGTGATGAATGCTTATCGGCGCGGTGCACCATTTGGATTCCCTTTGGGACGTCTTGAATGCTCTTCATGACTATTGACATTTCGTTCTCCTGTATCGTGAGGTGTTCGTCCTGCTCCCCGCCCCATATCTCGACCAGGCCCTTGGTCTGGTATCGGAGAGTCGGGGTCTAAATTTCCCATCCCCAAAGCACCTCGCCATTCGCTTCGCCACCGAAATTTCCCGACAGCAGATCGCATTTTGATTATTAAATTTTCTGTTATTTAATCTATGATTGGAGTTCGTATCCAATCAGATTTAATATCTTTCCTCTCTGCCTCCCAATCGGGCTTTAAATCCATTACATCATCAATACTAATATCATTTTCAAGAACATGCCCGATACCAACAACTCGATAAGCATTGGCATTATTAGCATGATCAGCACCACACAAAAAACACCAATCACCATCTGGACGACTTACTAACAAAACGGGTCGCGTATCTTCAAAAACATGAACGCAAACATAACATTTTATATGTATATCTTTCATTATTTTGGAGTCCACTCGCTTGGAAATAATCGATTACCCTTTCCCCGGTTGCAAGTTCGGCAACTGTCTAAGATATTATCTATTTCAGAACCTCCACCTCGCGACCAAGGTTTTTCATGGTCGAATTCGCGGGAATTGCCTTGGCCTGGCTCTGTAGTCAAGACATCACCGCAGTACTGGCACCTCAGTCTCCCATTTTCGTCCGTAGCTTGTTCATCCGCTTGGTCTCGCGTGTCTTTATCTGGGCGCCTGGAGAACATCCAGTCGAATGTCTGTTTGCATGCATTTGCGGCAGTAACCACAATACCACCCATCGTTGCCGCACACACAGGGTTCGCTGCGCAAGCAATGATCGGAGCAGGTATTACGAGCCCCGTAGGGTCGGTGTACTTGAGCGGATTCCCCTCCACATAACCAAACCGATTCCACCCCCCATCCAACCCAATCGGATCCGCCTGAATGTACCGACCGCTGCTCGCATCGTAGTACCGGTTGATGTTGTAGGCGAGCCCTGTCTCTTGATCCCACTGCTGGCCGGGGTATCGCAGGTTGAATGTCACCGCCGGTGCATAGCTCGGCGCAACAGGTGCGGCGCTGCCGGGTTGCAGATAGCCGCTGGCCCCGTGGTCGGTGCGACTTCGCCGAAGCCGGTGATCAGCCATTGCCAGGCCACTTGCCCGTCGGCGTTCGTGAGTCGGCGCGGGTGTTCAGGTGGTCGGTATCGATCGCATGGATTCGTCCGTTGATCTGCGCGGCCATGGGCATCAGGCCGTTGGCGGTGGGCAGGTACAGGATTTCTGTGGAGTCGTTTTCTCATATTGGAGCGACCGAGTCGCTGCTGTTTTATTGAAACTATCGCGACACCTGTGTTTTAAATATTTTCAACAATTTCCCTGTACCAAGAAGAAGGACATGCCTTAACAAAAGCACATCGAATTTGATGAGCCTCAGCTATTTTCCCCGCTTCCTTCAAAGCATAGAACTCATTAATAGTGAACTGACACTCTCTATTCCACCTAGTGTCGGCTTGTGCAATCTTCTCTACAAGAACACCCAACTCCGTTAAAGAAAATTTCTCATCTGGTAGAAGATCTACACAGAGTAAATCCAGAAGAGAAATTTGCTCATCACTAATATCACTATCGGGTTCCAGTTTTCCTCGTTTGTAATCTGATATGAGTTTGAAGGCACTTTGCAAATTATTATGACTCACACATATCTCCGTCTGCAAACGCTTCGTGGATCGGTGGTGTGAGCCACTCTAAATGGAAGAGGGAATTCATCTAAATGAAATAAGTGGATTTGAGTCTCAAGAATTTTCCACTGGGGTATCAGGATCAAGCTCAGGAAATTGGACAATGACTGGATGTATAAAACCCAGATAAACCTTTCCCATAACTTGACCCAATTCCAACTTGATATTTTTTTGAAGTTCATAATCTTGAATGGAATTTATCATATCTGCCATATTATTCAGGTGATCATTAATATTTTGTGCAGAACCTATTAATTCTTTGGCTTCTTGGAAATTCATGTTATTTTCTCGTTAGATATTAATTTTGGATTAATAGTCATTACAGCCATTGTCTCGCATGCAATTGCGGATGCAAACTCGAATTCGGCTCGCTATATCCCGTCCACTTCCGGGAAGCGTGCCGGTTGCGTATTTTTCGGCGCAAGAACTCGCGCAGGTTTCTACAGCCTTTTTGCAGCGATCACTCTCGCTATTCGTGCACAAGTCGACAAGACCGCGCCCACCAGTCAGGCCTGCGCACATGAGTGGAGAAATTTTGCAAAGCGTGGACTCCACTGGTGGTAGGTTGAGCGCTGGAGAGCCTGAAGCAACAGGCGGGCCCGGTGACCAATCAGGATTGGTTGGGGGTGGAGTAAAGTCGCACTGGTAAACCGGACCAACGAATCTGCAATTCGGAGCTAAACCAGAGGGGTCCGTAGTTTTCAAAGGGTTGCCACCAACATAAGCAAACCGATTCCACCCCCCATCCAACCCAATCGGATCCGCCTGAATATACCGCCCGCTGCTCGCATCGTAGTACCGGTTGATGTTGTAGGCGAGCCCTGTCTCTTGATCCCACTGCTGGCCGGGGTATCGCAGGTTGAATGTCACCGCCGGTGCATAGCTCGGCGCAACAGGTGCGGCGCTGCCGGGTTGCAGATAGCCGTTGGCTCCCGTGGTCGGTGCGACTTCGCCGAAGCCGGTGATCAGCCATTGCCAGGCCACTTGCCCGTCGGCGTTCGTGAGTCGGCGCGGGGTGTTCAGGTGGTCGGTATCGATCGCATGGATTCGTCCGTTGATCTGTGCGGCAATGGGCATCAGGCCGTTGGCGGTGGGCAGGTACAGGATTTCTGTGGAGTCGTTTTCTCCCGCGGGGGCGACTGAGTCGCTGCTGCGCTGGTTGCTGTAGAAACCCAGCGGGCTGGTGCCGTCCTCGTCCGAGTAGAAGGCATGCTCGGTGACTGCTGCTGTTGCTGCTGTTGCTGCTGCCGCACGGGCGTCCGTCTTGAGGACGCGCTGGCTCGCGCTGTTGTACAGGTAGCTCACCGCTTGCGGGTCGGCGCTGCTGGCCGTGCCCGTCAGTTTGGCGACCCTGCCGTTGGGGCCGTAGTGCAGGTATTGCCCTGCCGCACTGATGAGCGAGCCGCTGGCGTCGTACTGGTAGTTCTTGGCGGGGATCGTTGCGCCAGCGTTGCTGGTGCTCGTCACGCTGGCCAGACGGTTGGTGCCGGGCGTGGTCGTGTAGGTGCGCGTGATCGCAGCGGGGGTTCCGCTTCCGGTGTTCTTTGTGAAGACGCCGCTCGTGCGGTTGCCGTTGGCATCGTAGCTGTAGCCAAGGCTGGTGTAGCCGATCAGATCCGGCAAGGTCACACCGGTCGGCAAGGTCACTGCGGGGCTGCTCATGAGCGCATGAGCGCTGGCCGTGAGATTGCCGACGGCGTTGTAGGTGAAGCTGCTGGAGATCATGCCGCGTTGCGCAGGTTTTTTTTCTGCTGCGCTGCCATTGGCGGGGATCATGTGGCTCTGGGCAATCGCCGTCACGCGCCCCGCGGCGTCCCAACTGAGATCGAGCAAGCCGCTGTGGATGAGCTGACCGGCGGTGTTGTACTGTCGATTCTCCAGAAGCGGGGAGGAATCCGTTGGCGATATCTTGATACCGGGCCAGTTCCAGCGGTTGGGCATGCCCATGGGATTCCATTGCAGGCTGGACACCAATGGAACTCCGTTCCACGACATACCAGTGATCAGCCCCGTCGCATCGTAGGTATAGGTGAGCGTCTTGCCGCTGGGATAGGTGATGGATTGCAAACTGCCAGCGCCGCCCTGACCCGCTGGTACATAGGAATAACTGGTGGAGCGGGTCTCTCCTCCGCTGAGGCTCTGCGTCTTGCGCGCGATACGGCTCAGGGCGTCGCGCTGGTATTGCGTGGTGACGCCTGGGTCTTGTACTTCGCTCAAGGATCCGATGCTGGCGTTCGGGCCTCGGGGGTGTTGTAGCTGGTGCCTGTCTGGTCGTACTTGAGCAGCGAACGGGTGCCGTTGTTGTAGTTGAATTGGGTGATTCTGCCCAGGGCATCGCGCTCCATGTCAACGGTGCGCCCCGTCGCATCGGTGGTCGATTTCAGAAGACCGCGTGCATCATGGGTTGCGTTCGCTACGCCTGCGTCCGGTGTGACTTCCTGGCCGACATTACCCAGCGCATCGCGGGTGTAGTTGGTGGCAAGGCCTTTGAAGTCCTTGGCCTGGGTGACGGCATTGAGCTGGTCATAACTGAGGACGGCCGAATTGCTCAACGGGTTAGTGATTTTGGTCAAGCGGCGCAGGCCATCGACAGCCACCGCAGTGGTCTGGCCCAGGCCATTGCTGGCCGTGGCCAAGTCACCATTGGCGTCATAGGTCAAGGTGGTGCTTTGGATACCACCCAGGGTTTCGCTGCTGACGCGGTTGATGCTATTGATGGAGCGCTGCACCAGCAGGGCTACATTGGCTGCACTGTCCCTGATGGATTCATTGGTGCGGTTGTCCCATTGATCCAATGTGTATTGACCAGAGTTGCCGCGGTTGTCCGTCCAGTTGCTGATGCGCCGGGCACCATCGTACTGGTAAGCAATGGCATAGCCATTGGCGAATGTGATGGTGCCCAGTTTGTCATTGGGCAGGTACGTGAGCGTAGTCAGCAGACTGCCATCGCTGTAGCTTGTCAGTTGTCCGCGCGGGTTGTAGCTGTATGCGCGCTTTCGGCCTGAGGGATCGGTGGCAGTCAGGATGCGGCCCGCACCATCGTGGGTGTACTGACTGATGCGCCCTTGTGGATCGGTGATCTTGTTGAGGTTGCCCTTCGTGTCATACCCAAACACAGTCTGGCCCGCCGCATCGGTGTAGGAATAAGGCAATCCATTGGGGTTATAAGCCCAGGCGCTCGAGTAGGACTTGCCGCTGACGGTATCCGTGACCAAAGACCCTGACAGATCACCGCCGTTGTTATAGCTCAGCTTCGTGGTGCGACCTGCCTCGGTGATCTTTGTGGGCAAGGACAGAGTGTCATGCCACTCGATCTGCGTGCTCTGCGCCTCTGCCCGGTTGGAGGCAGCGACTATCTGGGTGATCAGTTGTCGCTCGACATTCCATTGGTAGGTGGTTTTGTTGCCCTTGAAGTCCTCTTTGGAGGCGGGCAGAAGATCAGCATTGAGCTGCTCCTTGAATTTATCCCAGAAGCGGGCATTGTTCTGCCCCACCAGACGCACACCGGCAGCCGTGCCTTGGTATTGGCGGGTAGTGCTATTGCCATTGGGGTCGGTCGTGGTGACTGATGCCTTGTACCAGTCGGGATTGTCTGTACCGGCGGCTACCAGCATGCCGGCGGAGCCCACGCCCGCCGCGCCTGAATAGGAGACTCGGTAGGTGCCGCCAACACCGGCCCGTGACGTCTCCTTGAGTGACCCGTCGGCGTTGTACGCAAAGCCCATAATCTGGTTGCCCTGGCCGGTACCGATCCCCGTCAACAGACTGGGGAAAGTCGCATTGCCATAGCTGTAGATGCGGCTCGGATCGTCGTTGACCTTGACCGAACTCAGGCTTCCGCTGGCGTTGTAGTCATAATTGATCATGTTGCCATCGGGCAAGCTGACGGCGTTGAGTTTGCCATCGGGCCTATAACCAAAATTCAATTTGCGGCCAAAGGAATTGGTGACCGACTGCACCCTGCCATTGATCTGGAAGATGTCATACGCCCAGCCATTGCGCAAGGCAACCTTGGTCAGCCAGCCCTTGTGGTCAAAGCTCCACCAACTATCATCACTCGCGCGGTAATACTGCCAGTTGCCTTCCATCGTTTTAATGAGCATATCCGCGCCAGTGGCGGGCAACCACGGCGCCCCTTCCCCGCTGTCCTTAAGAAACAGCGCCGACACCCCGGAAGGCATCTGCACCGCAATGCTGGACGGATATTTGCCGTCGTAGTACCTGGGCAACTTGAGCCGGGCAATCCATGAATGCATCCAGCCCTTTCCCATGCCAATATCTGCATCCTCACCAGAATCTCCAAAACTGCGATAAATATGGCCAATAGTCAGCGGCTGGGGACTGGAATCGAGCCAGTCTGTCTGCGTCTGGAAGTTCTCGGGCCGTTTGGGATGCTCTGGGCCTGGGCAGGGCCAAACAACACGGCAAAGGCACCTCCAGCCAAGACGCGCCAAATATGTTTGAAAGAAACAGGCTTTAGCTGGGAACGGTTGATCATTATTTGCTTCATGGTATTAGCCAGCACCGGTTGGGAGGCGATTCGAGACACTATCAACGTTGGCACATTTGTGGCTTAGGCGATTCCAAATTTACGGGAAATACAGTGATGGTTTTATTTACGGAGTTTTCACAATTTAAGCAACTCGCAGAAATTTCAATTTGAGCCCCTACAATATCAGGAGGAACAAGGAGAAAAGATATTTCACCATTTTCATTTGTGTACCCAGCGCTCGTTTGCCCTCTCATTGTTTTTAAAACTATATGCACATTTTTTTCAAGTCCGTCGATAGACGAGGTTCTTATAGTTTGCTCAACTGGACCATGGATAGAGGGAAGCGCATTTGTTGTATTCGCTCCTAAAATTTCCATCTTAAACATTTTACAATATCTCAGTCCACTGGCATAATAGGAAGTTACCCATCTCGGATCAACCGGGCAAACAGCCTGCTCAACGAGTGCATAAGTGAATACATTTGGATAATTAGCTAGATTTCTTAGATTACAATAGTACCCGGTAGATCCGTTGATTTGTGTAATATTAGCGAATGAATACCCTGCACCAGCACCAATTGCTACTGCCTGACATGCTTTTTCTGGAGACTCGAACTCCGTGCCTCGTGCACCATTGCTAATCCAGCCCGGCATCAAATAATTTGCCCTGGATACGCTGCAAAAAAACATAAGAAGAAGAAATAAAATATTAATAATTTTCATACAGCATACAATTAAAAATCAGCGCCTTTTGCGAAAATCGCATCATTACCAGGGTCGCTGCAACAGATTAGAAAAATGCACTTGGCAAAATATTTTTACGCACCGTACAGTGATTATCATTGCATAGGAAAATTGAATATAATTAGTAATCAGCGGCTGTGTACCATGATCGAGCCAGCCTGTCTGCTACTAAAGATTTTTCGGCGTATTTGGAATCGACTCCCTTGCGCTGTGCCAAACATATTCAAAAATAATATGACGGCAAAAAGTGATCGCAAGGCACGTGTTAATTTTTCGGAGATGAGACCGAGAAGCTCAAACAGGGAAATATTCAAGATAGCTACCCTATGGCTTTTTATAATTTCGCGATAATACATTCAGCGGAGCCTAAATAAAATTTGCAGCAATTAGATGCACTTCCGAATAATACATTCCATGTGTAGAATGAGGATAAAATCAAAAAATTCCACTTTTAAATTTTAAGGGTCGCATGGAGGTATAAAATCGCCAAACTGAGCTTGCACACCAACATATGTTTCATGTTTTTTAAAAATTTAGTGCCGATAATCAAATTAATTTAAAATCAGTAATGTTCATTTTTCAAATTTGCAAATTTGTGAGGACTCTTATATTTTTTTCAGTTATTATCATTTTTTCATTCTGCATGATTAGTAGCGCTAAGGAGAGTCTGCAAACCCTTATTTTCTGCCACTCACTACTCGTAGCTTGTTGATCTGCTTAGATTGAATTTTCAGAAAATCCGGCTTTGCCGAGGCTTCCTAATTCCGGCAAAATTCTTTCATATATAATTTTCCGGGGTTATAGGGTTTGTACGGAATTTTGGCGTAGCCAAACTTCCGTGGGTGAGGTAGTTTGTGAAGAGCCTTGCTCGCAAGCAGGAGATTTCAATTTCTCCTTCTGAATTGCGGTACGAAGAGTCCAGCCCTCAGGCTCATCAGGCGCAAATTCCAAGCTTTATTCACGCGTTGTCCAGTCTGTGACCCTCAGGGGCTTTGTCGTTTGCATACGTACCTACATCTTCAAACGCGCGGATTTGGTGAAGAACGTATGTCGAACCAATCCCCCAACCACTCCCCCCAATCACCACAACAATCTGCGTACCCGGCCCAGCCTGCGAGACGATTTTCATAACCCCCCCGCGCGAAGCGCGCGTCGCTTCATGTGTTCGAGTCCACGTCCCACGTAGCCATCATTCGCGCTGTTGTGGATGCCGACGCCGTTGTCTGCGACGCGCAGCAGCCAGTCTCGGTTGTGGCCGCTTTCGGTGAATGGGCGCAGTTCGATCTTCAGTTCCGTGGCCTTCGAGTGTTGGAGCACGTTGCTCACGGCTTCCTGGACGAGGCGGCATAGTTCGCGCGCACGTCTGCCGGTGGGTAGCTGGTCGTCGGGTTCTGCGTCGATCATCCAGTGGAGCTGGATGCCGCGCTTGTCGAGCACGGGTTGCAGGCGATGCCTCAGGGTTGCCAGTTTTTCGGCGAGGTTGCCCTTGCTGTCGCTCATCACGTCCACCAGCAGGCGAAGATCGAGCATGCATTGCTCCAGCGTCAGCATTACCGGGTTCATCCTGCTGTCGTGTTGCTGGGCGTCGAACAGCATCATCGCGTTGACGAGCTGCGAGCCTACCTGGTCATGCAGTTCGCGTGCGATGCGGTCGCGTTCCTTTCGCACGGCCGCGGCCACCTGCGCCTTGCCGCGTGGATGCCAGTACAGGGCGCGGATCAGTTGGACCACGAGCGCGCCAGCGACCAGCAGATCGACGACGAAGGCCAGCGCCCAGAGCCAGGGCCAGGTGGAGTCGGCGACGGAATTTTGGGTGACCCAGACCAGTTTGAGCGCGAACTGCAACAGCCATGCAAGCACGCCAAATACAAGAATGGCCGGATGACTGACATGCACCATTGTTGCCTTTGCTATCGATCGGTGGCTTTTGGCTCCCTTCACCTTCGCGCGCGCAACTGCGCACGCGGACGCCTCGCCGGCTGACTGAAACTAGAACAGCTTTCGCAATGACGCGAACTGCACGGCCTGCGCGCGTGTGCGTACGCGCAGCTTGCGGTAGATGTTCTTGATGTGCGAGTTCACGGTCAGCATGCTGATTTCGAGCCGCGTTGCGATCTCCGCACTGGTGTAGCCGTTGGCTACGTTGCGCAGCACTTCCTTTTCGCGTTGTGAAAGCAATTCGGATTCGCGCGAGCCGCTGGATTCGGATCTCGCCGAGGACGTACCGTTTCGCGCATCAAACTTCTGAATGAGCCGACGCGCCAGATGTGGCGTGATGTAGGCCCCGCCATTGGCCACCTGCAGCACGGCCTGCGGATAGTTGCCGAACCACGAGTGCTTGACCAGATAGCCGGTCGCGCCGACCTCGAATGCGCGCAGCACCTGCTCATCGCTTTCCATGATGGAAAACATGATGGCCTCGGCCGAGGGGCGCTGGAACTTCATGAGTTCGATCAGCGAATACCCGAGCCCGTCGTTGAGGTTCACGTCCACGAGCATCACGTCGAATTCATGCTGCTTGATGAGCCTGCGCCCTTCCTTGACGCTGGACGCCATGCCCACGAGCAAGGTGCGCGCGTCGAGCATGAGTTCCTGCGCGACCACGCGCTGCATGTGTTCGTCGTCGTCGATCAGGATGACGCGCACCGGCTTGTCATCCTGGCCCACCAGAAAATTGGGCCAGACCGTCAAGGTGTTTCGTCCGTGGGCGGCGGCGAATGCTCCGGGCGTTACGAGCGCCTCCCCGCGGCTATCAATCGATTCAGGATATGACATGTTTCCCCCTCCGTCCTCTGCAGCTGGTATCGAGAAAACAATCGAAATGTCTTAAGATTTTTACTATCCATGTTTTTATGACAATTCAAGATTGCTATGAAGTGCCTACACGTTAAGGCAATTGCAAACAATTATCCAGCCTCGGGGTAATTTATATATATAGATGCTAAATTTACAAAAAGAAACTACCCACAATCAGACGTAAACCCACTCCACAGCATCCGCCTGCACGTGAAATATCTCAAATTGAGGTTACAGCACGCAGCAATCCAAACAATTGCTGAGCTAAAACGGTTGTAATTTTCAATTTTCTGATTCACTTTTCGAGCAACCGAAACACTCCACACGGAACTTTCGCTGTTTCTTTCATCGGATTTCGGTTTTTACAAGTTGCAACTAACACGTTTTCGACGCCCTCCTACCCATCGCCGAACATTGTTAAACATCGAAAACACGGCTTGACAAGGCGCTTGAGAGTTCGTCGCCTCGGCCATTCGGCGTACTCATTTCTGGCGATTTCTGCCCTGCGGTTTGCAAAAGACACTGAAGCCAGACAAATGCACGAGGGAACAAACAACTGCATTTGTCCATTCCGCCGCAGTGTCCGGGCCACCTCATCAATCCGGATACGCGGTTTTCTTGGCACGTTACAGGAGAGACCGTCATGAAAGCTATTGCATTTATCGCTTTGACAGCCGTTGCCAGCGCTGCTTTTGCAGCCGGCCCAGTCCGTCCCGGTTCCATCACGATTTCGGGCGTGAGCGAACAGAAGACCTACATGAACGACAGCACGGCGAAGAACACGTCGGGCACCAACAACAAGGCACTGCAAAACATTGCCAGCAATGCGGCCGATGTGGAAATTTTCTCTAGCGGCAAGTCCTACCAGACCGCCAACCTGAAGGACACAACCGTCACCAACGAGGCGAAGGGTGACTACTCCGTCGCTCGCCAGAACCTGGCCAGCAACAACGGTGAAGTCGACATCAAGGGCACTTCCACACAGACCGTTATGGCCAACCGCGCCAACGTCTCGAACCTGGCTGACGGCAACGGCGCCAAGGCTACCCAGAACATTGCCTCCAACTTCGGCAACGTGACGGTCGCGGCCAATGCCAGCTCGTACCAGTACGCCAGCCTGACAGGTCGCTCGGCTGCCATCAACGCGGCCAAGGGATCGCTGTCGGTCGCTGTGCAGAACATCTCCTCCAACGACGCTTGCGCGGAAGATCCGTGCCCAGGTGGCCGCTGCCACTGATGGCAAAGGTGACATCGGGTCCTCGCGACCCGGTGTCGTTTCTTTCCGTTTTCGCAACTTTTCGCAACTGTAAGGAGGCCGCATCATGAACCACCGCACTGGCGGTTATTTGCTGATGGCAACGGCTATCTGCCTGGCTGCACCGGTGTGTGCACTGGCGCAGGCACCGGGTGAGGATCCGATTGTCCTGAACAAGGAGGTGAAGGTGCAGATGCTGCCCCTGAACCAGAACAGGACGTCGAACCCTATCGACTACACCAACGGCATTCCGGCCTGGCAGCAGGCCAAGTTGTCGCGTTACACGGCCAAGGCGTTCTCTGCGGACACCACCGGCATCTACACCGAAAAGGATGTGGTGCAGACGGTCAAGACGCAGGGCGGCAAGGTCACCTGCGCACAGTCCGTGGGCAGCACGACAGCGGCGTCGGCGACGACGGGTGCCGCGAAGGGACAGGTCAGTCCGAACGGGGATCAGGTGGTCGTGTTGCGCGGCGATATGGTCAACGTCTGCTTCTGACAGGACGTTTTGTGAGCCGGGGCTTTTGCGACGAGATCCGCATGTCGGAACGTCGCACCAGCCTCGCCTCGGGTCTCGCCGCGCGGGCCGGATTTCTTGCCCTTCACTCTCACCGCTGCACGAACAACAAGGGAGACTTGCGATGAATTCTGCAACATCAACCTCACGCGCAAGCACGTCGGGCAGGCGTGCATTGCGGCTTTGGTCATGGCTTGGGTGTGCAGCGAGCGTGCTCTTTCTCGGCGCCTGTTCGACACCCATGGATCCGCGCAAGGATGCGAGCTACCACGAGACCGCCTACACCACCGACCGGCCCGTGGTGCGGCCGGTGCGCTCGATTTCTAGCTTCTCCGACTCGCTCATGTGCATGGACGAGATGCTGCGCGCGGCCCAGTTGCCGACCACGCTCATCACCAGCAAGCAGTTCACCGATTACTCCACGCGCGTGCCGGTGGGCATCAAGGAGATGATCATCACGGCGCTGTCGCAGATGTCGCGGCGCTCCAATGCGTTTCGCTACGTGGACTACGAGGTCAACATCGTCCAGCAGGACACGGTGCAGAACCTCACCACGATCCTGCTCAACAACAACCAGATGCAGTTGCAGCGCCCTGCCCTGTACATGTCGGGCGCGATTGCGTTTGTGGACCAGAGCGTCATGAGCAACCGCAACGACGCAGGTCTCTCGGGCCGCGCATCGATCTCGGCGTGAGTGCCAGCCGCACCGCGACCGTGATCGGTCTTGAGGTGCATATCGGCGACTTTCGCACCCGCACGCTGATTCCGGGGCTCGACTCGGCCAACGAAGTGGTGATCGGTGGCAGCGGCCAGGGCCTGGATCTGGCCGGGCGCATCGGCACTTACGGCGTCACCTTCAACGTGGGCCGGGACTATGCCATCGGCGCGGGCGGCGCGCTGCGCACGCTGGTCGATCTGGCCACCATCGAACTCATCGGCAAGTGGTCGCGCGTGCCCTACTGGCAGTGCCTGACGCTCGATCAGACACACCCCGATTTCCAGCGCCAGATGCGCGAATGGTATGTGGACAGTGGCGGCGTCGCCCAGGCCAAGCTGATCCAGAGTTCGCTGATCGCGCAGGGCTACCTGCCGCCGGGCATCGACGTGCTCGACAAGGAGTCGCGCGAATTGCGCGATGCGCTGGGCCGCTTTCAGACCGACAACGGCATCGTGCCGACCGGCACCATGGACTTCCGCACCTACGAACGGGCGCTGAACCGTTTCGTCACGCTGGACAATTCCGGCCACCTGCGGCAAATCGGCTGGACGCCGTCCGGCCCGAATGGCGGCGAGCCGGAGAGCAAGTCGTACATGGCCTATCTGCCAGTGAAGGGTTCCAAGGAAATCCAGTTGACGTCGCTGACCGCGCCGGAGCGCGAAATCGACGTGCAGATCAAGAACCCGCTCGTGCCGGGCGAGAAGCCCACGTTTGAGGTCGGCGAACAGGTCTTCGCCTCCGCCACGGTGTCCCGGGCGTCGCATGTGTACTGCTATTTCAACGATGCGGTCGGCAACGTCATGCGCCTCACGCCCAACAATACGAACCGCAGCTCGCTCGTGCCCGCCAACACCGTGCTGCGACTGCCCGACTGGCTGGTGCCGAACCCGGCCTTCATCATGGATGCAAGCCAGCCCGGCATCGAGCGCCTCGCGTGTCTGGCGACCGCTGAAGACGTGCTGGACAAGCTGCCGGCACCGCTGCAAGGCACGGGCGTGGTCAACATTCCCGGCTACCGCAACGTCGACGATGTCGAGCAGGCGTTCCGTCATGCACTCGGCGATGCACCGTACTCCAAGTCCGAAGTAGAGTGGCGTGTGATTCCGCGCAAGGCACAGCCCGTGCAGCAGCAGCCGACCTCCGCAAAGCCCGCGCCCAACGTCTGAGCAAGAAAAGAGCGTACAGGGATCGGGGCGCGCCATCGCGAGACAAGAAGCACGCCCGCTGCGCCACAGACGACAACCATCGCAGTCACGAGAGGAGGTATTTCATGCATGAGGATGCCGTCGCCTTTGGCGTGAAACGCGCGTGTGTTGCGGTTGTCTGCCTGTCGGTCGCCACGCTGGCATGCCTGTCCGGACGCGCCGACGCGACGGTGCGCGCCGTCGCGCCAGCGCCCATTCAGCCGTCACACGTGGGCGAAGCGCCGGTGCAGCCCGCAGGCGTCTCCCGGCCCGCGGCGATCCAGCCGGCAGGAACCAGCGTTCGCCAACCGGCGATCAAGCCCACCGGCACGCCGGGCACGGCCGCACCCAAGCTCATGGAGCCGGACGAAAACGACACGGACGCCGAGCGCATCCGCAAGCTGCAATCCGTGGCGCAAGGCAATCCCAAACGCGGCAGTGCCGCGGAACGCACCGCCGCACGCACCGCCTGGTTGCTGGGCCTGCTCTATCTGCATGGAGAGCATGCGCCGGTTGATCGCGCGCTCGCCAGAACCTGGTTCGAACGCGCCCGAACGCTCAACGAACCGCTGTCGAACGCGGGCCTCGCGTGGTGCGAGATCGATGGTTGCACCGGCGCGCCATCGCCGGGCGCGGCGCGTCCCTATCTCGCGCCACTGAGGAACGCGAACACGGGCCTTGCGCTGTTTCTGGACTGGAAGATCCAGGACCGCCTTGCGCCGGTTCACGGCGGCAACGCCTCGCAGGCGCTGCTCAGCGACCCCGACGCGCAGCGGCTGCAATTGCTGCAGCAGGCCGCGCAGGCTGGCAACGCATCGGCCTTCAATGAGCTTGGCCTGATCAACGTGACCGCGTCGCGCTACGACCTCGCGCTACAGCAATTCAACAAGGCCGCCGCGCGCTCGCCCGCCGCCGCCTCGAATGCCAAACTGCTGAGCGTTCGCATCGAGCAGAATCAAACGGGCGCATCGATCAACTCCGCCGCAAAGAAAAAAAGCCCGGATGATTGGTACGAACAGGCGCGCCGCTATCACCGTGGCGATGGTGTCCCGTCCAACTACAGCGAGGCCATCCGCCTCTACCAGTTGGCCGCAGCGGGGGGCAATGCCGCCGCACGCCGCATGCTCGAACTCATCTATTCGCGCCCCGCTCCCGGTGGCTCGGTCAACGTCGCGTGGATGCGCCAGCTCGCCAGCATGGACGTGACGGCCGAGGGCGCAATCCTGAACTTCTCCTCACCTCCCACGCCGGTGCTGTATGTGCGCGACGTGACTCCGCTCTATGAATTCATTCCGCAGGAATGGCGCAGGGATCGGTCGGTGGGTCAGAAATAACCCTGATGATGCCTGCCGCGCGCCTCCTCCCACCGTCTGAGGGCTCTCAGATGTGCGAAATATTCATATCAAAACGATGAAATCTCTCGCAGGCGCTCCAGTGATCTAGATAAATTGACCCCATCAACAGGGGACAATTCATGCAAATCGGATTCATCGGCCTGGGCCGCATGGGCCTTTCGCTCGCGCGCTCGCTCGTCACGAAGAAACAGAACGTCATCGTTTTCGACATCCACGCGGCGGCTTCTGCGCAACTCAAGGCCGAGGGCGCGCAAGTGGCGCAGGACGTGGCCTCGCTCTGCCAGAAATCCGATCTCGTGTTCACCATGTTGCCCGGGCCCACGCAGGTCAAGGAAGTGGCACTGGGCGACGACGGCATCATCAGCCACCTCAAACCCGGAGCCATCTACATCGACATGAGCACCATCGACGTGGATACCGTCGATCTGCTCAACAAAGAGTTCACGGCCGCTGGCATCGCGTTCGGCGATGCGCCCGTGGGTCGCCTGGCGATGCATGCGGATCGCGGCGAATCGTTGTTCATGCTCGGCATCGATGAGCAGCATCTGCCGACCGTCGAGCCGGTGCTCTACCAGATGGGCACCACGATCCACCATTGCGGCTGCGCGGGCAGCGGCACGCGCACCAAGATCATCAACAACATGATGGTGCTGAGTTACTGCCAGATCAATTCCGAAGCGCTGGTGCTCGCGAAGGCGCTGGGCCTGGACGTGCGGAAGACCTTCGATGTGCTGACCAACACGACGGCCAGCAACGGGCAACTCAAGGAGAAGTGGCCCAAGAAGGTGCTCGCCGGAGACCTCACGCCGGGTTTCGATCTCGCGCTGGGCTACAAGGACATCTCGCTGGCCTCCAGCGCGGGCGCATCCACTCAGGTCGCCCTTCCGGTCTGCGACACCACCAAGAACATCTTCCGCATGGCGCTCGCTGCGGGCAAGGCCGGCCAGGACACGTCGTGCCTGACCGACTTCTGGGCCGAGGCCAACGGCATGGAAAAAATCCGGCTCTGAACGCAGCGCCTCGACCCCACGCACCGCCTTTGAGAAATCAGGAGACAAAAATGAATATCACACGCCGCACGCTGGCCCACGCCGTTGCCATCGCCGCCATGACAGGCGCATCGCTCGCCACCGCCGCCGGTTATCCCGAGAAGCCCGTCACCATCATGGTCGGCTTTTCGGCGGGCGGGCCGACCGATGTCGTCGCGCGCGTTCTCGCCGAAAAGCTCTCGCAGAAATTCGGCCAGAGCTTCATCATCGACAACAAGGCCGGAGCCAGCGGCGCCGTTGCCGCGAATCTCGTGAAGAAGGCCGCACCCGATGGCTACACGCTGATGATCGGAAGCAGCAGCACCCTGTCGATCATTCCCTTCGTGCAAAAAGGCGTGCAGTACGACTCGCTCAAGGATTTCACGCCAATCGCGCTGGTCGCCAGCTACCCGTACTACCTGACCGTGCCACCGAACTCGCGGTTCAAGACCTATGACGAACTGGTGGCCTTTGCGCGCCAGAAGGACAACCAGTTGACCTACGCATCGGCGGGCAATGGCGCGGTCAATCACCTCGCGGGCGAATGGTTCAGGAACGAAACCGGAATCAACGCGCTGCACGTGCCCTACAAGGGCGACTCCGCCGCGATCACCGACCTGGTCGCCGGGCGCGTGGACTTTGCGTTTCTCGCCGGTGTGGTTGCGATTCCCCAGGTGCAGGCGGGCAAGTTGCGCATCCTGGCCTCCGCCAGTTCGGAAGCGGACAAGGGCCTCAAGGACACGCTCGTGATCGGCCAGCAAAAGCTTCCGGGCTTTGCGGCCGAGCCGTGGAACGGTTTGATGGGCCCAGCGGGCCTGCCTGCCGACGTGGTCAGCAAGCTGAACACCGCGGTCAACGAAATCATGGCGAGTCCCGAGGTCAAGTCCAAGCTGCTGACGCTCGACCAATACCCGTTCACCAGCACGCCGGCGCAGTTCAAGGACTACATCCAGAAGCAGTCCACGCATTGGGCCAACGTGATCAGGAAATCCAACATCGTGCTGGAGTAATCCAGGCAGGACGGAGACAGGCACATGCAATATTCACAGTACATCAACGGCGCGTTCTGCGCGGGCTCGTCGGCCGAGCAGTTCGAGGTGATCTCGCCAGCCAGCGGCAAGCCTATTGGAAGCTATGCGATGGCCGACGCGAACGATGTCGCGCGTGCCATCGAATGCGCGAAACAGGCGCACGCGGCCTGGAAAAAAAGCGGCGCGACGCAGCGATTGGAACTGCTGCGCGGGATTGCGATGGAAATGCGCGCCGACCGGGACAACTTCGCCACGCAGATCGCCAGCGAACTCGGCAAGCCCTACGGCGAGGCGCAAAAGGAAGTGGACACCGCCGCCGAGATGTTCGAGTGGGCCGCCGAAGAGGCGCGGCGGCTCTATGGCCGCGTGATCCCCGCGCGCTCGCCGGGCATCCAGCAGATTGCCCAGCTCGAACCCATTGGCGTGGTCGCGGGATTTTCGGGCTGGAACGCGCCTGCGATCACGCCATCGCGCAAGATCAGCGCGGCGCTGGCCGCAGGTTGCTCCATCGTGATCAAGCCGTCCGAAGAAACGGCGGGTGTGGCCTTGCTGATCGCCCAGGCCTGCGAGCGCGCGGGCGCTGCCGCAGGTCTCGTCAACATGGTGTTTGGCAACCCGGCAGCGATTGCCGATCAGCTCTGCAGCGCGCCGGACATCGCGATGATCACCTTCACCGGCGGCACCGAGGTCGGCAAACAGCTCGGCGCCAAGGCGGCTTTGCACATGAAGCGCGCCACGCTGGAACTCGGCGGCCATGCGCCAGTGATCGTCTGGAAGGACGTGGACATCGACAAAGTGGCCGCGACTACCGCCGCCACCAAGTACCGCAACGCCGGGCAGGTCTGCACGTCGCCGACGCGCTTTCTGGTGCACGAAAGCATTTATGACGCGTTCTGCGAGAAATTTGCCGAACAGGCGATGAAGCTGCGCGTGCGTGATCCCTTCGATGCCGATGCGCAAATGGGCCCGCTCAAGAACCGGCGCCGCCTGCTGGCCATCGAGCAACTGGTGAGCAACGCAAGGGAAAACGGCGCGAGACTGCTCGCCGGTGGCAAGGCAATCAGTGACCGACCGGGCTTTTTCTACGAACCCACCGTGCTCGCGCTGCGCGACAAAAAGGCCGATGCCTCACGGATCGAGCCTTTCGGTCCCGTGGCACTGCTGATTCCGGTGAAAGACGCCGACGAGGCGCTGCGCGAAGCCAACAGCCTGCCTTTCGGACTTGCGGCCTATGCCTTCACCAACGACATGCGGCTTGCGCACCGCTTCGCCAACGAGATCGAAAGCGGCGTCGTCTGCATCAACGAGTTGCAGGCATCGCTGCCCGAGACACCGTTTGGCGGCTACAAGGACAGCGGCCTCGGCTCCGAGGGCGGCATCGAAGGACTTCGCGAATTCCTCAAGGTCAAGTGCGTGCGCCAGGGAGGGCTGACAGCATGACCAAACCCGTACTTGGATTCATCGGCGTGGGCGTGATGGGCATGGGCATGTGCCGCAATCTCGCGCAGAAGTCGGGCTGCACGGTGCTGGCCACCGACCTGAACCTAGACAACGTGCGCGCTCTTGCCGACGACGGCGTGGTCGCGAGCAGCATCCGGGAAATCGCGGAGAACGCGAGCATCGTATTTCTCTCGTTGCCCGCAATCGACCATGTGGAAGCGGTCTGCACGGGCGCGGACGGTCTCGCTGCCCAGGCCAGGACACTCAAGACCATCGTCGACATGAGCACCAGCGACGTCGAACGCAGCCGGGTACTCGCTGCGGCGCTCGCGCAATCCGGCATCGAATTCATCGACGCGCCGGTCGCGCGCAGTCGCGAGGCCGCGAACAATGGGACGCTGCTGATCACCGTTGGCGGCACCGCTGCGCAATTCTCGGTCATCAAGCCGCAACTCGAATGCATGGGAAGTGACGTGCTGCATTGCGGCCCCACCGGAGCCGGTCAGGTCGTGAAGATCCTGAACAACATGGTGCTGCTCAATACGGTGCACACCCTGGCGCAGGCCTTTGCCATGGCCGAAAAATCCGGGGTCTCGAAAGACCTGCTCGCCGATGCGCTGTCGCTTGGCTCGGCGGCTTCGTTCGCGCTCAAGCTGACGGGCGCGAACTATCTGGCCAAGAATGTGTTCCCCGAAAAGATGTTCTCCACGGCCTATGCGCTCAAGGACCTGAAGCTCGCACTCGCGCTCTCCGAGACCGTTGAACTCGCAAATCCAGCCACCGCACTGACCGCAGACCAGTTGCAGAAATCGGTGAATGCAGGTTTCGGCGACAACTACTACCCGGTGATGTACCGCGTCATCGCCAGATCCGGAGGTGCGTCATGAGCAATTCTCCCCTTTCTATGGATGACTGGCTTGTATACCGGGGCCGTTTCGTGAACGTCACTTTCTTGCTTCAAAGTGGCGATAAGGAATGGCTCATCCGCATTCATGACGGCGCAATCGAGAGCATGCAGACCGGACCGTTCGTGATGCCGCGCTGGACTTTTCGGCTCAGCGCCGATGCGAAGTCCTGGGAGAAATACTACGCGCCCACACCCACGCCCGGTTTTCACGACCTGATGGCGATGATCAAATTCAAACAACTGAAGCTCGAAGGCGATCAGCACACGTTCATGAGCAACCTTCTCTACTTCAAGGACCTCATCAAGTCGCTCGGAGGTGTCGTGCAATGAACGCTTCCCCTATCGAACCCATCACCGGCGGATACGTCAACGTCGGTATCGATGGCAAGAACCACCGCATCTACTTTGAAACGGCGGGCAAGGGACAGCCGCTACTGTGTCTTCACACTGCGGGCAGCGATTCACGGCAGTATCGCGCGATCATGAACAGCCAGCGGATCACCGACCGCTTTCAGGTGATCTGCTTCGATCTGCCCTACCACGGGAAGTCGTCGCCGCCCGAAGGCTGGGAAACGCACGAATACCAGCTCACGTCGCAACGTTACGTAGACACCATACTCGCCGTGATGGACGCGCTTGGCGTGCGCAACCCCGTTGCCATGGGCTGCTCGATCGGCGGCCGCGTGGTGCTGCACCTCGCGCTCAAGGCGCCGGAGCGGTTCAAGGCGCTGATCGGGCTGCAATCGGGAGCGCATGTCGCGCCCTACTACAACCTCGAATGGCTGCATCGGCCCGACGTGCACGGTGGCGAAGTCTGCGCGGGAATCGTCTCGGGCCTGATCGGCCCGCATGCCAGCTCCGTTGATCGCTGGGAAACGCTGTGGCACTACATGCAGGGCGGCCCCGGTGTGTTCAAAGGCGATCTGTACTTCTACAAGGCCGAAGGCGATCTGCGCGAGATGGTCAGCAAGATCGACACGGCGCGCTGCCCGCTCTATCTGCTCACCGGCGAATACGACTATTCCTGCACCCCGAGGACTCCAAGGCGCTGGCGAAGGACATTGCAGGCGCAAGGCTCACGATCATGCCGGGACTCGGGCATTTCCCGATGAGCGAATCGCCTGCGCAATTCATCGAGCACCTGCTTCCGGTGCTCGCGCAGATTCAATAGAAAAACATACCCGTTCAGGAGACACAAGACCATGAAATTCAGATACTCATCGGCAGCGGTACTTTCCGCGATCAGCGTGCTGTTCGGTGCCGCTCATGCGCAAACCGGCACGGCAAAGATTTCCGACGGCATCGTCAAGATTGGCGTGCTCACCGACATCAATGGCCCGTTCATGGACAACGTCGGCAAGGGCTCCATCGTTGCGACCGAAATCGCGGTGGAAGAATTCGGCGGCAAGGTGCTGGGCATGCCCATCGAAGTCGTGACCGCCGATCACCAGAACAAGGCGGACATCGCCTCGACCAAGACGCGCGAATGGCTGGACCGCGACAAGGTGGACGCCGTGACCGAGCTGGGCAACAGTGCCGTGGCGCTTGCGGCCATGAAGATTGCGCAGGAAAAGGGCCGCATGTCCATCGTGACCGGCGCGGGCGCGCAGCGCATCAGCAACGAGGACTGCTCTCCCAACAACGTGCACTGGGTCTATGACTCCTACGCGCTCGCCAATGTCGGCACCAAGTCGCTGGTCAAGAAGGGCTTCAAGACCTGGTACTACGTGACCGCCGACTATGCATTCGGCCATTCTCTGGAAAACGATGGCAAGCGTTTCATCGAGGATGCGGGCGGCAAGGTCGTGGGTTCGTCGCGCTACCCGTTCCCAGGCAACGATTTTGCCTCCTACATCGTGAAGGCCAACGAGAGCAAGGCCAGCGCGGTGGCCATTGCCACGGCGGGCCTCGATCTGCAGAACGCGATCAAGCAGGGCCGCGAATTCGGCCTGGGCACTGGCGGACAGGCCAGCGTTGCGATGCTCATGAGCATCATGGACGTGCATGGGCTCGGGCTCAAGAACGCCGGTGGCATGATGTTTGCCGAGTCCTTCTACTGGGACTACGACAACGCCTCGCGCCAATTCGCCGAGAAATTCATGAAGAAGATGAAGCGCATGCCGACCGCGCTCCAAGCCGGTCAATACTCCGCCATCCGCACGTATCTGAAGGCCGTCGAACAGGCGAAGACCGACGACGTCACCGAAGTCATCAAGGCCATGAAGCGCATGAGCATCAACGATGCGTTCGCCAAGAATGGCAAGCTGCGCGACGACGGCAAGATGGTGCACGACATGTTTCTCGTGAAGGTGAAGACCCCTGCAGAGTCCAGGAAACCCTGGGACTACTACAGCATCGAGGAGACCGTCCCCGGCAGCGAAGCCTTCGAGGGCCTTGCACAGAGCAAGTGCGCTCTGGTGAAGAAGTAGGCCCGGCATGGCAAGCGGCTCAATCGACAGCTACGAGGTGTATGCGATCAAGTACGCCAGCGTCGAGCGCGCGCGGCAAAGCAATTTTCTCGAACCGGTCGATGGTGATCCCGACGCGCCGATGCCGCTCGATTTCTTCGTCTGGCTGGTGCGCGGCGGCGATCAACTGTTGCTGATCGATACCGGCTTCAGCCGGGTTTCCGCGCTCGCGCGCAATCGCTCGTTTGTTCAGGAGCCTGTCGCTGCCCTTGCGGCCCTGGGTGTTCAGGCCAGCGACGTGAAGCATGTGGTGCTCACCCATCTGCACTACGACCACGCGGGTAACGTGAATCAGTTTCCCGATGCCACGGTCTGGCTTCAGGAACGCGAGATCGCCTATGCCACAGGCAAATGCATGTGCGACAGGAAGCAGAATCATTTCTTCGCGCTCGACGACATTGCGGTGGTGCTCAAGCGCCTCTATGAGGGCGAGGTGCGTCTCATCGACGGGGCGCACGCGTTTGCGCCGAGTATCGAGTTCCACCGCGTGGGCGGGCATACCGATGGCCTGCAGATCGTGCGGGTGATGACGACAAAAGGCTGGGTGGTGCTCGCGTCCGATGCGGCGCACTACTACGAGAATCTTGCGCGCATGAATCCATTTCCCGCTATTTTCAGCAAGGCCGACATGATGACCGGCTATGGGCTGATCAGGCAGCTCGCGGACGGCGACGCTAACATCATTCCCGGGCACGATCCCCGGGTTTGCGAGAGATTCGAGCGGCTCGACATTCCCGGAAGCTCGATCCACCGCATCGCCTGAGGTGTCAGTAGCCTGGGGGATGGGCCGCTGCCAGCGACTGCGCAATCTGCTCCTTGATCCACTCCCTAAACAGCATGACCTTGCGCGCATGCCGCTGTAGTTGTGGACGCACCAGATAATACGACGCGCCGGTGCGCACCGGCAGATTGAATGGCCGCACCAGACGCTGCGCGCGCAGGTCATCGGCCAGCAACGAAGTCTGTCCCACGGCGATGCCGAGGCCCTCCACTGCCGCCTGCCAGGTCAGCACCGAGGTACTGAAACGCATGCGCTCGGTCTCGGCAATGTCCTCGCCATAGCGACACAGGCGTGTCCAGGTGGGCCAGTCGTCCTGCCGGTAATGCGACACGAGCAAACAGGTGCGCAGCAACGCGCGCGGATAGGCCGGATCGGGTGCGAATTTCTTGAAGAAATCCGGACTGCACACGGGCTCGATGATGTCCTCGAACAGAAAGTCGGCATCCTGCCCCTGCCATGCGCCGTTTCCCATCTGGATGGCGAGATCGACGTTGTCGCGATCAAAATCCACCGGCTTGACGGAGTTGGTGATAACCACCGACACATCCTTGTAGCGCGCATGAAAATCCGACAGGCGCGGAATCAGCCACTTGGCGGCAAAGGTGGTGTAGGTCTGGATGCGCAGCGTGTTGTCCGAGCCGCTGCGCATGATCTCGGCCGTGGCCTTCGAGATCGCCTCGAACGCGGGCGCGATTTCCTCGCCATATTGCAATCCGGCTTGCGTGAGGCTGATGCCATGGCGCTCGCGCCGAAAGAGTTCAATGCCCAGATAGGTTTGCAGCACGTTGAGCTGCTTGCTCACGGCGGACTGGCTGATGTGCAGCTCCTGCGCAGCCTTGGTCAGGTTCTGGGTACGCACGACGGCGTCAAAAACCTTCAGAGGGTTGAGCGGAGGGAGCTTTTTCGACATGGCCTGATTGTAGAAGCGCACGGCCTGGGCCTGCATATTTCAGCGTTGGGATAACCAGTATGCGAGCAGCACGTTGACGGTGGCCGCGGCCTCGTATTGCACCCAATGGCCGGCGCTCGGAATGATCATCCATTCGCGTTCCGTGCGATTCTGAGCCAGCTGCTCGGCAGCCATCACCGGCTCGGCGGTCACGTCGTTCTCGCCCCAGAGCATGAGCACCGGCGCCTTCACATCGCCAAGAGACGCCGCGAGCGAGGCCTTGCGAGAATAGCTCTTGCTGTAGAAACGCGTGTTTTCGCACGACTGCGCGTGTATCCAGCACGCGGTCTCGTCCGCTGGGCTGGCCAGCATGAAGGCTTGCAGATTGTCGCGCAGCACCTCTTTGCGCTGATCGCCATCGAAGTCGCGCCAGTTGCGCATCGGCGGCTCGCTTGCGCGGCGAAAGCCATGACCTGCGGTGCCCAGCAGTGTGAGCGTGCGGATCTGCGGCATGCGCGCCGCGACCATGCCCGCGATCAGGCCGCCGAACGAGAATCCGATCAGGTGAAACGGCGTCAACGTGCCCACCAAATCGCGGATGCCCTGGCACAGCGCCTCGGTCAGCAGATCGAGGCGTGCCGGATCGCGTGCCGCAAGATCAAAGTCCTCCGACTCGCCAAACCCCGGCATGTCGGGCAGCAGCACGCGGTAATTGGCGCTGAATGCCTCGATGTTGCGCAGCCAGTGCAGCCATGAGCCATGACCGCCGTGCAGCGCAATGAGCGGCACCTGGTCCTGCTCTCGGCACCACTCGCGCCAATGCACGCTGCGGCCTGCGTACTGCGTGGTGCGCTCGCGGGATCGCGCAAGCTGCGCAGTCACCTCATCGGGAATGGTGCGTACTTCCTGATCTTCTTCGTGCATGCGCCGGTCCCGGTTTCAGGCCTGAAGAATCAATGCGTCCACCGCGAGCACGCCCTCGCCTTCGGGCATGACCATGAGCGGATTCACCTCGGCCTCGCTGACCTTGAGTTCCGGCCTGACCGCCAGATTCGACAGGTTGGCAATCGTCTGCGCCAGCGCCCGCAGGTCACCTTTCTTCGTGCCACGCAGACCGGCGACGGTCTGCAGCATGCGCACCTCGCCGATCATCTCTTGCGCGACTTCGACCGTCACCGGGGCGAGCCGGATGCTGCGATCCTTCATGATCTCGGCCCAGATGCCGCCCGCCGCAAGCATGATGATCGGCCCCGCATCGACATCGACACGGTAGCCCACCAGCACTTCGGTCAGGCCCTTGCGCATGGGCTGCACGAGCACCTCGTCGCAGGCAATGCCCGGAGCGCGTTCGGCCAGATTGTGGCTGAGCGTGGTGAAGGCGTCGGACAACTGCTGTGCGTTCTGGATGCCGAGCAGCACACCGCCGACCTCGGTCTTGTGCGGAATCTGCGCCGAGCAGACCTTGGCCACCACGGGATAGTCAAACGGCAGATCCGCGGGCGGCGCGTCCATCGCAAACGTGGCTGCGGGCGCGTGCGGCACCTTCAGTTCATCGAGCAGCGCGTAGGCATCGGATTCCTTGAGCGAACGTGCATCGGGCACCTGCCCAGCCGTGGCCACGCGGCCAGGCTCACGGCGCGCGAACACCGCCGCAATCGCATCGGCACAGACTTCGGGGGTGCGAAAGCAAGGAATCTGCGCCTCGGTCAGTTGCGCGAGCGCGTCGGGCGCATCGGGCACGAGCATCGCGAGCAGCGGCTTGTCATGATCGGCACTGTCGATGATGGGTTTGACAGCCAGATCGGGATTGAAGCGCGCCGAGGAGCCCACCACGGCGACAACCAGATCGAACTCCGGGGCTTCGAGCAGGATGTCGAGCGCCTTCTTCATCACGTCGTATTTCGTGCCCGCAAGCGTCAGGTCAAGCACGCGGCCCGCCGTGCCGGGAATGCTCGCCGCCTGCAGCTTGGCCAGTGTCTCGGGAGAAACCGGCTCCACCGTCACATCGCGAATGCCGAGCTGATCGACCACCATCGCCGCGCCGCCGCCGGTCGTGGTGACCACTCCCACGCGCTTGCGGATGCGGCGCGCGACGGGCAGCTTCTTCGCAAGCGGCATGACTTCAAACAGCGTCTCGAGCATCTCCACGCGCACCACGCCGAGGTCCTTGAGCAGCGCGTCGGCAATGTCGTCCTCGCCCGCCAGCGCGCCGGTATGCGTGGCCGACATCTCCGCCGCCGCGCTCGACCGGCCCAGCTTGTACGCCACCACTGGCTTGCCGCGCCTAGCCGCCTCGCGCGCAAAGGCCTTGAGCTTGTCACCGTGGTGCAGGCTCTCGAGAAACAGCACGTAGCCTTCGATGTTCGGATCATCGAGCGTCGCCATGCAGATTTCGCCGACACTCAGATCGACCTCGCTGCCCACCGACACCAGTCCGGCAAAGCCCACCCGCGCGCCTTGCCGCGCGAAACCAGCGCGCCGATCATGCTGCCGCTGTGCGAGGCGACGAACACCTTGCCCCGGGGCATGTCGGGCTCGGCAAATGCGGCGTTCGCCGTCAGCATCAGGCCGTTGGAGGGATTGACCACGCCCAGGCTGCTCGGGCCCAGCAGGCGAATGCCAGTCTCCCTGGCGATCTTGCCGAGCGCCTCTTCGCGCGCCGCGCCTTCGGGGCCGGTCTCGGAAAAGCCGCTCGCCAGAATCACCACCAGCTTCACTCCAAGGCGCGCGCACTCGCGCACCGTGTCCACCACGGTATCGGTGGGCGACAGCACGAAGACGGTGTCCGGCACTTCGGGCAGCGCCGCGAGCGAGGGCCAGGCCTGCTCGCCCTGCACCTGTTCGCGATTGGGATTGATTGGATAGACCTTGCCCGCAAATCCCGCGCGGCGCAGGAACTGCTGGGGACGACCACCGGTTTTCTGGCTGTCGTCGGAGGCGCCGACCAGCGCGACGCTGCGCGGATAGAGCAGCGCCTGGCACAGATCGGAGGATGTGGGGGATGTGTTCGACATGGGCTCAGTTTCCGATTTTTGCTTTCTTGAACTGATCGCCCCAGAAGGACACTTCCTCGCTCAATTCGGCCTTGAATTCTTGCGGAGAATTGCCGATCAGCACCGCTCCCTGCGGAATCAGCGTGTCCTTGAAGATCTGCGTCTTGACGGCCTTCTGCACCGCCGCGGCCAGCTTGTCGATGACCGGCTTGGGCGTTCCAGCCGGTGCCAGCAGAGCATTCCAGGAATCGGACTTCATCTCGGGCACGCCAAGCTCCTTGAAGGTCGGCACGTTCGGCAGACCCTGCAACCGCTGCGGCCCGGCAATCGCAATCGGTCGCACCTTGCCTGCTTCAAGGTTGGGCATCGCGCCCGTGGATGTCATGAAGGCCACGTCGATCACGCTGCCCATCAGGTCGTTGATCACGCCGGTCGTGCCGCCATAGGGCACGTGCACCATCTTGATGCCGGTGAGCTGCTCAAGCCGCAGCATCGCCATGTGCTGAGAGCCGCCCTGTCCCGTGCTGCCATAGGACAGTGCATCGGGCTTCTTCCTGGCAAGCGCCTCGAACTCCTTCCAGTTCCTGGCCGGCAGATTCGGGCTGATCGCCAGCACGCCGGGGGCCGAGGAAATCTTGGAGATCGGCTCGAAACTCTTGATCGGATCGAATTTCTGCTGCGGAAACACGAACTTGTTCATCGTGAGCGGCGACGCAGCCACCAGCAGCGTGTAGCCGTCGGGCGCGGCAGCGGCCACCATTTCCGAGGCGATGTTGCTGGTCGCGCCGGGCTTGTTTTCCACGATGAACGGCACCTTGAGTTCGTCCGACAGGGCGCGTGCGATCAGGCGCGCGGTCACGTCGGTCGGACCACCCGCCTGAAAGCCGACGATGATCTTCACCGTCTTGGCGGGATAGCCATCGGCACCTGCGGCATGGGCGCCCGTGAAAGCCAGTGCGCACAGCGAAGCGAGGGCGAGGTTTGCGAATCTGCGTTGCATGGGTGTGTCTCCTTGGATGAGGGTGAATCCCGTGGATGGCTGGCGACCGACTCAGGCGGCCTTGGGCGCACGCTGCGAGAAGGTGCGATCAAACACGCCTTCCGCGATGCGGTTCTTGAGGATTTCGATGGAGCCTCCGGCGATCATCCAGCCACGCGTGCGGCGCACGCAGTACTCGATCAGCGCTTCCTGGCTGAAGCCCATGCCCCCATCACCTGCAGTGCTTCGTTGGAGACATCCCAACCGGCCATGTTGCACGCGAGCTTGGCCATCGCTGTGCTCTGGGCGCTCGGCAGCCCATGTTCGCCTTCCAGTGCTGCCTTGTAGAGCAGCAGTTGCGCCTGCTCGAGCTTCATCCACATCTCGGCAAACTTCCATTGCAGGCCCTGGAATTCACACAGTTCGCGCCCAAACTGCTTGCGGGTGAGCGCATGCTCGCGCGCATGGTTGAACGCATAGCGACCCAGCGCCAGCGCGCGCGACGAGTTGCCCAGACGCTCCACGTTGAAGCCCGAGATCTGCTTCTTGAAACCGCCCGCCCGAGCAGCACGTTTTCCCTGGGAATGCGGCAGTTTTCGAAATACAGTTGCGACCACTGCTCGCCGTTCATGAAGCTCGACGGCTTGCCAACCTCGAAACCCGGCGTGCCCTTTTCGATCAGCACCGAGCCGATGCCGCCCACACCGGGGCCAAAGCGCACATAGACCAGGAACAGTTCGGCCTCGGGACTGTGCGTGGAGAACACCTTGCTGCCATTGATGATGTAGTGATCGCCGTCCTCGGTGGCGCTGGTCTTCAGCTCGGTCACGGCAGAGCCCGCATCCGGCTCGGTCATGCCCAAAGAGATGAGTTTTTGTCCGGCCAGCAGATCGGGCAGAAAACGCTTTTTCTGCTCGGGCGAAGCATATTCCACGAAGGTGCGGATCGGCCCGAAGTTGCCGGCCTGCACGATGTCCGCGCTCTTGGGGCAATGCAGCGCCACCTGCTGGATCGCGAGTACCGCATGCATCAGCGTGCCGCCCTGGCCACCATCCTCCTCGGGAAAGGTGATGCCGAGCAGCCCTTGTTCCGACAGAAGCCTGGCGGTGTCCCACGGATAGTGGGACGAATGCGCCCGCTCCAGCGCGCCGGGTGCCAGCTTGTCCCTGGCAAAGCGCGCCACGCTGTCTGCGAATTCCTGATGCTCCGGCGAAAGTGTGAAGTCCATGATGCAAAAAGCCCCAATGGGTGGTTGTTCGATGGGCAAATCATGCAGTGGCAAGCCGCCGTCCAGTTCTTCCGGTTTTGCCGCGAGAAAGAACCAAAACACATGACTCACAGACAACTCGTCTTCCTGCGCAAGCGCGATCCGCTGGATGATTGCAGCCATGTCTTCAAAAATCGGGACAAAAACTCTCACATCTTCCGGAGAACAAGCACCATGTTTGTCAGCGAAAAACTAGGTCGATTCACCGCCGATTTCCACAACACCCCGGTCGGTGCCGAAGTCATGCATCACGCCAGGCGCGCCCTCGTCGACTGGTATGGCGCCCTGCTCGCGGGCTACCCGATGGCGCCCACGCCCATGGTGGAAAAATCGCTGGCGCTGGAACTCGATCAGGGCAAGGCGCGACTGCCACTCGGCCGCGCCGCAAGCACCCGGGCCGCAGCACTGATCAACGGCACGGCCTCGCACACCGCCGAGGTCGACGACATCTACCGCGAAGCGATCTACCACCCCGGTGCGCCCACGTTCTCCGCCGCGATGGCCGTGGGACAGGCGCTTGAAGTGAGTGGCATGGAATTCCTCAAGGCCGCCATCGCGGGCTACGAGACCTCGACCCGCATCGGCCGCACGCTGGGCCGCACGCACTACCAGCATTGGCACAACACCGGCACGGTCGGCACATTCGGCGCAGCCACGGCCGCGGCCTATCTGCTGGGTCTGAACGCGGTGCAGACCGCCAACGCCATCGCGCTCTCGGCCACGTTCGCGGCGGGACTGCAACAGGCCTTCAAGATGGACTCGCTGGCCAAGCCACTGCATTCGGGCCGCGCCGCCGAAGCCGGCGTGACGGCGGCCATGATGGCGCAACAGGGCGTGATCTCATCGCTGGATGTATTCGAGGGCGAGGCCGGCCTCGGCCATGCCATGAGCAACAGCCCGGACTGGAGCCATGCGCTGGATGATCTCGGCACAGCGTTCAACATCAACTCCATGACCTTCAAGAACCACGCCTGCTGCGGCCACACATTCGCTCCCATCGACGGCGTGCTCACGCTTCAGCAACGGCACGGCATCGACGTGCAGGACATCGAGAAGGTCGTCATCGCCACCTACTCGCCCGCAATTGCCGTAGCGGGCAATAGCCACCCGACAACGGCTCCCGAGGCGCGCTTCAGCATCACCTTCGTGGTGGCGACCGCGCTCATTCACGGCAGCGTGCGCCTCGCGGCCTTCGAGCCCGAACGCCTCGCCTCCCCCGCCATCCGCGCGCTCATGTCGCGCATCGAACTGCAAGTGGACGAAACCGCCGACGCCCGCTTCCCCGGCCAACGATCGGCCCAGGTCAGCATCACCACCAAGGGCGGCCAGCAACACTCGATGCTCCAGCCCACGCGCAAGGGCGACCCGGACCTGCCGCTCACAGATGCGGAACTCAACGACAAATTTCTGGAGCTCGGCCTGCCCACCCTGGGCGAAGCGCGCAGCAAGACGCTCTCGGCTGCGCTGTGGAAGCTCGATGAGGCGAAGGATCTCGGCGCGTTGTGCTGAGCAATACAGCGCCGCTTAGTGAAAATCCCGGCTGCCGTTGAGCACCGGGCCCAATCGACCAAGCAGCTGTGTCAGATCGATCACCCGTTCGGCAATCAGATGGCAGGTCGCGTGTTGCGGTGCGCTTTTGTTGGGCTGGCTGCGTTGCCATGTGCCCTCCACGGCCAGCAGGCGGGAGCGCAATAGCGGCTCGCGCCACTTCTCGAGAATTGACGGCCATACCACCACGTTCACCGTGCCGGTTTCATCTTCGAGCGAGACAAACATCGTGCCCTTGGCCGTGCCGGGCCGCTGGCGCACGGTGACGATGCCGGCGGCACGCATGCGTCGGCCGTCGGGAATGTCCAGCAACTGCGCGGCGGTGCGGATTTTCCAGCGGTCGAGCTTGCTGCGCAACAGACTCAGCGGGTGGCTGCGAACCACCGTGAGGCCGGTGGCCGCATAGTCGAACAGAATCGCCTCGCCCTCTTTCGCTTCGGGCAACTCCAGGCGGTGCTCGTGCGTCGGCGTTTCCCGCAGCAACGGGGGCGCGCGCCATTGGGCTGCGGCATCCCACATTTGCTGGCGGCGGTGCCCGGAAAGACTTGTCATGGCATCGGCTGCGGCGAGTGCCTGCAGGTCATGGCGGTCGAGCTGCGCGCGCAGCGCCAGATCCTGTGTGCTTTCAAACGGGGCCTGCGCGCGCGCGGCGAGCAGTCGCTGGGCCGCAGTGCCTTCGAGATGCGCCACAAAATTCAAGCCCAGCCGAACAGCGGGCTGCGGCTGCTCGATGTCGCGAATCGGCGCGAGCGGTGCCTCCAGCGTGCTGAGCCAATCGCTGGCCGTCACATCGACCGGCAGCACGCGCACGCCGTGCCTGCGTGCGTCCTGCACGAGTTGCGACGGCGTGTAGAAGCCCATGGGTTGCGAGTTGAGCAGCGCGGCCAGAAAGCACGCCGGTTCATGGCGCTTGAACCATGCACTGGCGTAGGCGAGCAAGGCAAAGCTGTAGGCGTGGCTTTCGGGAAAGCCGTATTCGCCGAAGCCGAGCATCTGCTGGAAGATTTGCTCTGCGAATTCGCGCCGGTAGTCATTGTTCACCATGCCCTCGATCACGCGATCCTTGAAGTGGTGCACGCCGCCCGTGCGCTTCCACGCGGCCATCGAGCGACGCAACGCGTCGGCTTCGGCGGCCGTGAAACCCGCGGCGGCCATCGCGATCTGCATGACCTGTTCCTGAAAGATGGGGATGCCGAGCGTGCGCTCCAGGGCCGGCCTGAGTTCCGGCTTTTCGAGCTGTAGTTCGCCCCCGTTTCGCTTGCGTTCTCTCGCGATCAGGTAGGGGTGCACCATACCGCCCTGAATCGGCCCGGGCCGCACGATGGCGACCTCCACCACCAGGTCATAGAACTCGCGCGGCTGCAGGCGCGGCAGCATGCTCATCTGGGCGCGGCTTTCGATCTGGAAGGTGCCAACGGTGTCCGCCGCGCAGATCATTTCGTAAGTGGCAGGGTCTTCCGTCGGAATCTCGCTGAGCAGCGTCCACGGCTCCTCGCGGAGGGTGTTGCGCATGTCCACGCAGCGACGCAGCGCGGTGAGCATCCCGAGCGCCAGCACGTCGACCTTGAGCAGGTTCATGGCATCGAGGTCATCCTTGTCCCACTGGATGATCGAGCGCTTTTCCATGCTGGCCGGCTCGATGGGAACCAGGCGCGTGAGCTTGTCCTGCGTGAGCACGAAGCCGCCCACGTGCTGGCTCAGATGGCGCGGGAATTTGTAGAGTTCTCGCGTCAGCTTGAGCCACCAGTGCGCCGCATGTGCGCTGATGCACACGCCCACGTCGAGGGCCAGTCCCTGCAGGCGATCTTCTGCGGCGCCTTCGTCGAACCAGTGATGGTCTTTTGCGAACGCATCGACCAAGGCAGGCGCCACGCCCAGTGCCTTGCCGACATCGCGCAATGCGCTGCGCAGCCGGTAGGAGATGACGACCGCCGTGATGGCCGCCCGCTCGTGGCCGTACTTTTCGTAGATGTACTGGATGACTTCCTCGCGCCGCTCGTGCTCGAAGTCCACGTCGATGTCGGGCGGCTCCTTGCGCTCCTTGCTGATGAAGCGCTCGAACAGCAGATTGCCCTTTTCCGGCTTCACCGCCGTGATGCCAAGGAAATAGCAGATCACCGAATTGGCGGCAGAGCCCGTCCCTGGCACAGAATGCCCTGGCTGCGTGCAAACCGGACGATGTCATGCACGGTCAGAAAGTACATCTCGTAGCCCAGGTCGGCGATCAGGTCGAGTTCGTTGTGGATCTGGTTCTGTATGTCGAGGGGAATGCCGTGCGGATACCAGCCGCGCGCGCCTTCCCAGGTGAGCCAGGCCAGCGTCTGTTGCGCGGTCTTTCCCGCAAGAACGGTTTCCAGCGGATAGTTGTAGCGAATCTGCTCCAGCCTGAATTCGCAGCGGCGCGCCACCGCGAGCGTGGCCGCCAGCAATTGCGGCGGATACACGGAGGCCAGTTGCGCGCGGGTTCGCAAGCGCCGCTCGGCATTGGGCTCGAGCGCATGTCCGCACTCGGCCACGCTACAGCCCTGCCCCACGGCGGTGATCACATCCAGCAGCGACTTGCGCGCGCGCTCATGCATCAGCACGCCACCCGCAGCCACCAGCAGAAGGTTCAGACTCTGCGCGGCCTGCTCCAGCATCTGCAGCCACAGACTGTCGCCGGAGCCCTTGTGCAATTCCACCGCAATCGAGAAATCGCAGCCCAGCATGGCTTTTGCGCTCTCCAACGCCTGGGTCAAAAGGGTCGCCTCGCCATCGCCGAGCATGAAGGCCGCGCGATGCGGCGCAATCAGCAGTTCGCAGCCATGCAGCAGCCGCCAGGGTGATGCCGAAGTCAGCCGGTAAGAGCCCTTGAGCGCCGCTGAACGCGCGGCCGTGATGAATTCGCACAGATCACCCCAGCCCTGCAAATCCCGTGCAATGGCGACGATGCACAGATCGCCGAACTGGAACTCGCTGCCATAGAGCAAGGCAAGCTCGAAGTCCCGCAGAGCCTCTCCCTTCGCCTGATCTTCCTTGCGCCTGGCCACCAGATGCTGCACGGCCAGCCAGGCTCGCACCACGCCGGCGACCGAGCATTCATCGGTGATGGCGAGCGCCACATAACCCAGTTGCTCGGCGCGCTCCACCAGTTCCGCTGGATGCGAGGCTCCGCGTTGAAAGCTGAAATTGCTGAGGCAGTGCAGTTCCGCATACCCCGGCAGGGCAAGTGTGGGCGGAGCGTGTTCTGCGGCCATGGCGCTCATCCATAGAACCCGTGCAGATACCAATCGAGCGTGCTGGTTTCGCGAAAGATCCACACCCAGCCTGCGGCGGCATTGTGAGCGACGAAATACTCGCGCTTGCTGCCTCCCGGTGCGGCCGGGGGACCGATCGAGCCTTCCTTCGGCAACGCGTCTTCGGCCTCCCACCAGCCGCTTTCAAACCGCTCGGGGCCAGCCTTGAGGCTCAAGGTCTGTCCGCGCAGACAGGGCCTGTGCTGGCGTGTCGCGAGCAACTCGGGCGCGGGCAAAAGCCATGCGGGCCAGAGCGCGGCCCGTGGATCGGCATCCATGTCCGCTTTTCGGTGCGCGTCCAGGCGCATCACATGACTGGCGCTTTGCCAGATCTGCATGTGCTCGGGCCGATGATCAGCCTGTCTTGTCGGCACGCGCAGGCAATCTTCGCCAAGCCGCGCGCTCACCCGTTCGACAAACTGATTCCATGGCTCGCCATCGCTCTCGTTGGCCGACTTGGGCAACAGGCTTTCGTTCAGCTGCCTGACGGGCTGAATCTCCAGCGTTTTCATGGTGAGCCGGTTGACCGGCGCAGCCAGCCGCTCGTGCGCCATGTGCTCGGCCAGCAAACGCCGCAGATGCGACAGCTCCTGCAAGGGCTCTGCCGTGCGCAGTTCCATCTCGCCCCAGGGCGCAAGATCGACCCCATCGAGCCGCCGCAGATCATGTTTCCAGCGCATGCTCAGTCGCAGCACACCCTGATGGCGCGCGCGCAGCCAGCCTTGCAGCGCGGTCAGCAGATGCTCGGATGCGTGCAGCAGATCGGCAGAAGATGCGGCGATGTACGGCAGTTCCAGCTCCAGATCGAAATGCCCGGGCAGCTCGAGCCAGGACAGCGGACAGGCGCGCTCGCCCCATAGCTGGTCAAGTGCGAGCAGGCTCTGTGCCCCCAGCCTGCGCGCCACGCCCGCGCGCGGCAAGGCGCGCACATCGCCCAGCGTGCGGCAACCCAGATTGTTCAACGTCGTCAGATGCGGCCTGAGCGCCGTCAACGTATGCATCGGCAAGCCTTGCGGAATCTGCGATGGCCGTGGCCCACCGCCGTGTTTGAGACGCAGCAGCGCGAGCGCCTGCAAGGCCGTGGGTCCCTCGGCCCAGTGGCTGCGCGCGTCGGCACAATCGTGAGGCACCGACGACGACTGCGGCACATGTTCGAGCAGCAAGCGCCGCAGCGCGGCACGCCCGCCCCAGAGTCGCTCGGCACTTTGCACATCCAGCAGCAAGGCCTCGTCGAGCACGGCCACATTGGGCGTGAACTGCAGCGCCCACCAGCCGCAGGCCGCAATGGCCGATGCAGACATGTTCGCAAGCTGCTCATCGCCGAGCGGCAAACGCCATGCCATCCAATGCATGGGGCACCTCCTGCGATCCCGTGGCCCTGAGCGCACGCAGCATGGCGGTCGCGTCCGCATGCGAGCGTTCCTTGCGCCGCGCCTGCGCCGCCAGCTCGGCCAGCAGCCGCTCGTGCAGCAGCGGCAATTCCACCGGCGTCGTCAGGGATGGACCGCGCCGCTTGATCACATGAACCTGTACGCTCCTGTCCAGCACGCGCAGCCACAGGCGCAGCGGCGCGGGAGAAGACTGCGCCCGCGCCTGTTCGGGCCGGAACACCCACAGCAGTTGCCGCTGCTGCGCGGCCAGCAATTGCAGACGCCGCAGCGCCTGCGACTGGGCATGCGGCAACCACGCGAGCACCGCGCAGACATCACCGCAACGCAGGGCCTGCTCGCTGACCCAGACGCTGCGGGCATCGCCCATCTGGCCTCTCTTGCGCGCTCCATGTTCCTGTTCCGTGTGTCCGGAATGCACGCAGCACAACTGCCGCGCGGCAACGCCTGAAATCTCCGCGAAGGGCGCAAACATCTGGAACGGCGGCGCCACCAGCACCGCGTGTTGCTGAGGCTGCTGCGAAAGCACCTGCGCAAGCGCCTTGGCGACGAGACTCCACTCGGGATGCAACGCGGCGGGCAGCAGCATCTCCGACATGCCTCCCAAAGGCCAGCCGCCGCCGGGCAGTTGCGCATCCAGCGCCGCATACCCCGACGCCAAGGTGCGCACGGTCGCATCATCATTGGCCGACTGCCAATCTCCCCCCTCCAGACACCCAGCCGCGACAGGCTCGCCGGCTCGATGGCGGCAAGCCTGTGCGCTCCTGCCGGGGCGGCTAAGGGATAGGGGTTGGCGGCGGTCATCGGTCAATGAATCATCAAATAAATACTGTTTAAATATACAGTATTTATTCGAAATCATCTCATCACCGCCCTGCCAACATGGGGTCGGCCCTGCTCAGCCGGATCGAGCGTCAGGAAAAGTCCGCAGCCTTGAATCTGGAGGCCTCGCCAGCCAGCTCCATGAGCCACCGCGCCTGTCCATCCACGTAGTCCGCAATGCGACTCACGAACGGGCGCTCGTCATTGCTGTACACCTCGGCACGCACGAGTTCCGGCGCGTGTCGCCTTGCAGCAGAGGCCAGTTTCTGCGCCTCCCAAGCGCGGCGGTTGATCTTGCGGCCCGTCCTCGGTGACATCAATGGGCAGAAACCGGAACGCGCCTGTAGTCTCTGCACCGAGCGCCTGCACCAGACCGTAGACGTTGTTCTTGCTCAATCCGCAGGATTTGGCAACGTCGTCCAACTGCTGGCCTTCGGGCAACAGGTTCTGCAAGAAGCGCCGCACCGTCGAGGACCTATGCCCCTCTGCGGGCGGATGCAACGGTAATTGCGGAGACAGTGCAAAGGCAGATGGTTCGGCGAGCCATGCCGGCAAATACTGCAAGCTCCAGCGCTCGTCGCGATGGTCGAAATAAAGGCTTCCGACTGGCATGCTGCCGTACCAGATGCCAAGAGCCGAGCGGCCTTCGGTCATGACCGGATGCTCTTGGTCTCGATGACTTGCGTAGGCGGCCCGCTGTGTTTTCGGCGGATCACCAACTCCAGGCCCAGCCCGTCCAGGATTGCAAGCAGGCGATCCGAGCCCACTCCGCCCACGCCCCGCTCAAGGCGCGAAAAGCTGTCGGGCGACACGCCGATCAAACCCGCTGCATCATCGATGGCGAGCTTCTGGCTTTTGCGCTCGCCGCGGATGAATCGGCCCAGTTCCTCAAGCGAGCGCACGGAAAAATCCTCCTCTCTCATGGAGGAAGACGAGCCAGCCGGATCGTTCGTGGAATGGATGGACATGTGGATTTAAAAATATGGAATTTCGTAATTTTGCACTATTTTTATGCAATACACCCAATATTACGAAATATCGGAATTTTTATCTCTCACACAGATTGCTCCATAAAATTACGAAATTCCGTAATTTTTTAGAACCGTGCTGCCAGCGCGCATCGGTATCGGATCAAAGGCACGCGGGCAGCGCCTCCTCAATCCGCTGACGCCCCGATTGCTTGACGGCCTTGCCCATTCGACGATCTCGCTTGCCACAAACTTGTCCATCTCCTGGGGCGTGGTGGGATCGGGTTCAGAGCCGCGTTCGCGAATGAATTTCTGCATGTCGTCGCTCTTGAGGATGTCGACCGCCTCATGGTTGAGCTTCTCGACGATGGCCTTGGGCGTGCCTTTCGGCGCCATCAGACCCAGCCAGCCGACGGCCTCGAAGCCCTTGAATTCCGGCAGGCCGGACTCGGCAATGGTCGGCACATTGGGCAACTGGCTTGAACGGGTCGAGGAAGTCACGCCCAGGGGAATCGCCTTGCCGGCCTGAATATTACCCAGCGCCGCCGTCACCGAATCAACCATCAGCGGCACCTGTCCACCGATAAAGTCGGCCTGCGCCGGGCCGCTGCCCTTGTAGGGCACGTGCATCAGATCAAGCCTGGCGCGCGCCTTGACCATCTCGCCGCTCAAATGCTGCGTGCCGCCGATGCCTGCGCTGGCATAGCTCCACTTGCCCGGTTCGGCGCGCACCTTGGCGACGAGATCGTTCATGCTCTTGAGTCCGGTCTGCGGGTTCGCCAGAAAAACCAGTGGCACCTTGGCAATCATCGTCACGCCGATCAGATCCTTGCGCGGATCGAAGTTGACCTTCTTGTACAGGGTCTGATTGACCGCCATCGCACTGCCCGCCACGACCAGCGTGTAGCCGTCGGGTTCGGCGCGCACGACGAATTCGGTGCCGATATTGCTGCCCGCACCGGCCTTGTTGTCAACGATGACGGCCTGCCCCAGTTTCTGGCCGAGCTTTTCGGCTAGCGCGCGCGCAAAGATGTCGGTGGCCTGACCGGGCGGAAACGGCACGATCAGCTTGATCGGCTTGTCGGGATAGGCCGCCAGCGCCAGCGGACTCGCGGCCAGCAGCGCTGCCGCCGCCAACAGGCTTGCAGTCTTCTTGATCGTCGTTGTCATCATCTCGTCCTCATTTTTTCCGGGAGTTTGAACAAGATGATAGTGCCCACTCCGCGCCGAAAGGCGCGCGGCAGCGGCCAGCGGATGCAGGGCTTACCCGCGAATCCCGGGCAAGAGTTCGCCTACGAATACTGAGTGAGCCACGCTCAAAAGGAAAAGGCAGCCGAGGCTGCCTTTTCCGCGTCTTGCCTTGCGCCTTCTTACTTGCGCGCTGGTGGCAAATCCGTGCACGAGCCATGCGCGACTTCCGCAGCCATGCCGATGGACTCGCCGAGCGTCGGATGCGGGTGAATGGTCTTGCCGATGTCGACGGTGTCCGCGCCCATTTCAATCGCCAGTGCAATCTCGCCGATCATGTCGCCCGCGTGGGTGCCGACGATGCCGCCGCCCAGGATGCGGCCGTGGCCGTGGGCTTCCGGTGAATCGTCGAACAGCAGCTTGGTGAAGCCTTCGTCCCGGCCATTGGCAATCGCACGACCCGAGGCGGTCCATGGGAACAGACCCTTCTTGACCTTGATGCCCTGGGCCTTGGCCTGATCCTCGGTGAGGCCGACCCAGGCCACCTCGGGGTCGGTGTAGGCCACGCTTGGAATCACGCGCGCATTGAAGGCGCTGGCCTTGAGCTCTGCATTGTTCTGCAGTTCACCGGCGATGACTTCGGCGGCCACATGCGCCTCGTGCACGGCCTTGTGGGCCAGCATCGGCTGACCGACGATGTCACCAATCGCGAAGATGTGCGGCACGTTGGTGCGCATCTGGATGTCGACGTCGATGAAGCCGCGATCGGTCACCGAAACACCGGCCTTGTCCGCGCCAATCTTCTTGCCGTTGGGCGTGCGGCCCACGGCTTGCAGCACCAGATCGTAGGTCTGCGGTTCGGGAACGGTGACGCCGTCCTTCGCGGGCTCGAACGTGACCTTGATGCCTTCGGGCGTTGCTTCGGCACCCACGGTCTTGGTGTTGACCATGATGTTGTCGAAGCGCGGCGCATTCATCTTCTGCCAGACCTTGACGAGGTCGCGATCGGCGCCCTGCATCAATCCGTCCATCATTTCGACGACGTCAAGACGCGCGCCCAGCGTGGAATACACCGTGCCCATTTCAAGGCCGATGATGCCACCGCCCAGAATCAGCATGCGCTTGGGCACGGCCTTGAGGTCGAGCGCGCCGGTCGAATCGACCACGCGTTCATCCTGGGGCATGAACGGCAGGTGCACGGCCTGCGAGCCTGCCGCGATGATCGCGCGCTTGAACTGCACGACCTTCTTGCTGCCGGTCTTGTCCTGGCCGTCGCCCGTGGTTTCATCGACTTCGATGTGGTTCGGGCCCACAAAGCTGCCAAAGCCACGCACGACGGTCACCTTGCGCATCTTGGCCATCTGGCCGAGACCGCCGGTGAGCTTGCCGATGACCTTGTCCTTGTGGCCGCGCAGTTGGTCAATGTTGACCTCGGGCGCCGCGAACTTGATGCCCGCCACGTCGAGGTGCTTGACCTCGTCCATCACCGCCGCGACGTGCAGCAGCGCCTTCGATGGAATGCAGCCCACGTTCAGGCAGACGCCGCCGAGCGTCTTGTAGCGCTCGATGATCACCACCTTCAGGCCGAGATCGGCCGCGCGGAACGCAGCCGAATAGCCGCCGGGGCCACCGCCGAGAACCACGACATCGCAGTCGAGATCGACCGTGCCGCCAAAGTTGCTGGCAACGGGCGCCGGGCTGCAGCTACCGGAGCCGCTGCGGCTGGCGCGGGTGCAGGCGTTGGAGCGGGAGCAGATGCCGCCGCTGCCTTCACGCCATCGCCCGGAGGCGCCGACAGCGCCGTCGAATCCGCGCCCACTTCCATGCTCACGATGACGGAGCCTTCGGAGACGCGGTCGCCGATCTTCACCTTGAGTTCCTTGACCACGCCCGCGTGGCTCGATGGAATTTCCATCGATGCCTTGTCGCTTTCGACGGTCAGCAACGACTGATCGACTTCGACCGCATCGCCGGGTTTGACCAGCAGTTCGATGACGCCCACATCCGCGAAGTCACCGATATCGGGAACCTTGATATCAACAATTGCCATGATGCGGTCCCCTTACAGCAGAATGCGGCGGAAGTCCGCCAGCACCGCGCCCAGATAGGCGTTGAAGCGCGCAGCGGCAGCGCCATCGATCACGCGGTGGTCGTAGGACAGCGACAGCGGCAGCGTGAGACGCGGCACGAACTGCTTGCCGTCCCAGACCGGCTTCATCGCGCTCTTGGACAGGCCGAGGATCGCGACCTCGGGTGCATTGATGATCGGCGTGAAATGCGTGCCGCCAATGCCGCCCAGAGACGAAATCGACATGCAGCCGCCCTGCATGTCGGCCGCGCCGAGCTTGCCGTCGCGTGCCTTCTTGGCGAGTTCGCCCATTTCCTGGCTGATCTGCATGATGCCCTTCTTGTCGGCATCCTTGAGCACCGGAACCACGAGCCCGTTCGGCGTATCGGCCGCGAAGCCGACGTTGTAGTACTGCTTGTAGACCAGCGTGTCGCCATCGAGGCTGGTATTGAACTCGGGGAACTTCTTGAGCGCGGCCACCACCGCCTTGATCACGAAGGCGAGCATCGTGACCTTCACGCCGCTCTTCTCGTTTTCTTTGTTGGTGGCCACGCGGAAGGCTTCGAGTTCGGTGATGTCGGCATCGTCGTTGTTGGTGACGTGCGGAATCATCACCCAGTTGCGCGACAGGTTGGCACCCGAAATCTTCTTGATGCGCGAGAGATCCTTGCGCTCCACGGTGCCGAACTTGGCGAAGTCGACCTTTGGCCAGGGCAGCAGATCCAGACCCGCGCCCGAACCACCCTTGGGTGCGGCAGCCGCCTGTGCCTTGGTCTGCGTGCTGCCTGCCATCACCTGCTTGGTGAAGGCCTGCACGTCCTCGGCGGTGATGCGGCCCTTGTTGCCCGAGCCCTTGACTTCTTCGAGCGGCACGCCGAGTTCGCGGGCGAACTTGCGCACGGAAGGCGATGCATAAGGCAGGTTGCCGGACGGCGGCACGGTTGGATTGTGTGCCGGCACGGCGGCCTCACTCCCCTTGGTGCTTGCCGGAGCGGGCTGGGACGAAGGTGCGGCGGCCTGCGCAGGCGCGGCAGCGGCCGGTGCCGCTGCGGGAGCGGGAGTGGCAGAAGCAGCCGCCGCGCCCTGCGCACTCATTTGGCCGACCACGTCGCCCACGTTCACCTTGTCGCCCACCTTGAGCGTGAGCGCGGTGATCGTGCCGGCGGCGGGCGATGGAATTTCCATCGATGCCTTGTCGGATTCCACGGTGAACAGCGATTGTTCGGCGGTGACGGTGTCGCCGGCCTTGACCAGCAACTCGATCACGGCGACATCCTTGAAATCCCCGATGTCGGGATCTTGATGTCCATGTTCACGGGAGCGGCTGCGGCTTGGGGAGCGGGTGCTGCGGCCTGCGCGGGAGCGGGTGCTGGAGCGCTACCCTCGCTGCTGCCCTCTGCCGCCGGGGCGGCGGCGGGAGAAGAAGCGGGAGCCGGAGCCGGAGCCGGGGCCGAAGCGGCGTCCGTCGTTTCCAGCATCAGAACGACCGAGCCTTCCTTGACCTTGTCGCCGACTGCGACCTTGAGTTCCTTGACCACGCCCGCGTGGCTCGAAGGAATCTCCATGGAAGCCTTGTCGGACTCGACGGTGATCAGCGATTGCTCGACCGCGACGGTGTCGCCGGGCTTCACGAGCAGCTCGATCACGCCGACGTCCGCGAAATCGCCGATGTCCGGGACTTTAATTTCTGTCAATGCCATGTTGGTGTCTCCCTTCGGCTATCAAGCGTGCAGCGGGTTGATCTTGTCCGTCTTGATGCCGTACTTGGCAATCGCGTCGGCGAGCTTCTGTGCGGGCAGCTTGCCCTCTTCGACCAGACCGGTCAACGCGGCCAGCACGATGTAGTGACGGTTCACCTCGAAGTGCTCGCGCAGCTTGGCGCGGAAGTCCGAGCGGCCAAAACCGTCGGTGCCCAGCACCTTGAACGGACGGCCCTTGGGGATGTAGGGACGGATCTGCTCGGAGTACGCCTTCATGTAATCGGTCGACGACACGATCGGGCCGGTGCTTTGCGACAGCTCCTGCGTGACGTAGGGCACTTTCGGAGTTTCCAGCGGGTGCAGCATGTTCCAGCGTTCGGCGTCCTGACCGTCGCGGGTCAATTCGTTGTAGCTTGGGCAGCTCCAGACGTCGGCAGCAACGCCCCAGTCCTGCGCCAGCAATTCCTGTGCAAAGAACGATTCACGCAGGATCGTGCCCGAACCCAGCAGTTGCGCGCGCAGTTCGCCCGCGCCGCCGGACTTGCACATGTACATGCCCTTGAGAATCTTCTCTTCGGTACCTGCGGTGAGGCCGGGCATTGCATAGTTCTCGTTGAGCAGCGAGAGGTAATAGAACACGTTTTCCTGGTTCTGCACCATGCGGCGCAGGCCCTCGTGCATGATCACCGCGACTTCGTGCGCGAAGGTCGGGTCATAGCTGACGCAGTTCGGAATGGTGTTGGCAAGAATGTGGCTGTGGCCGTCCTCGTGCTGCAGACCTTCGCCATTGAGCGTGGTGCGACCGGAGGTGCCGCCCAGCAGGAAGCCGCGTGCCTGCAAATCGCCCGCCGCCCAGGCCAGATCGCCGACGCGCTGGAATCCGAACATCGAGTAATAGATGTAGAACGGAATCATGATGCGGTTGCTGTGGCTGTAGCTGGTTGCCGCAGCAATCCAACTGGCCATGCCGCCCGCTTCGTTGATGCCTTCCTGCAGGATCTGGCCCTTCACGTCTTCCTTGTAGTACATGACCTGGTCTTTGTCGACGGGCGTGTACTGCTGGCCATGCGGGTTGTAGATGCCGATCTGGCGGAACAGGCCTTCCATGCCGAAGGTGCGGGCTTCGTCGACCAGAATCGGCACGACGCGCGAGCCGATTTCCTTGTCGCGCAGCAGTTGCGTGAGAAAGCGCACATAGGCCTGCGTGGTCGAGATCTCGCGGCCTTCGGGCGTGGGTTCGAGCACGGCCTTGAAGGTATCGAGCGGCGGCACGGTGAACTGCTCATCGGCCTTTTCGCGGCGATGCGGCAGGTAGCCACCGAGGGCCTTGCGGCGCTCGTGCAGATAGCGCATTTCGGGCGTGTCGTCGGCCGGCTTGTAGAACGGGATGTCGGCGATCTGACTGTCCGGAATCGGAATGTTGAAGCGGTCGCGAAACAGCTTGATGTCCTCGTCGCCGAGCTTCTTGGTCTGGTGAACGTTGTTCTTGCCCTCGCCGATCTTGCCCATGCCGAAACCCTTGACGGTCTTGACAAGCAGCACCGTCGGCTGACCCTGGTGCTTGTTGGCGGCGTCGAACGCGGCATAGACCTTTTGCGCATCGTGACCACCACGGCGCAGTTCCCAGATCTCGTCGTCGCTCATGTTCTCGACCAGCTTCAGCGTGCGTGGATCGCGGCCGAAGAAATGCTTGCGCACATAGGCACCGTCGTTGGCCTTGAACGCCTGGTAGTCGCCGTCGTTGCACTCCATCATGATCTTGCGCAGCGCACCATCCTTGTCGCGCGCCAGCAGCTCGTCCCAGCCCTTGCCCCAGATGAGCTTGATGACGTTCCAGCCCGAGCCACGGAATTCGCCTTCGAGTTCCTGGATGATCTTGCCGTTGCCGCGCACCGGGCCGTCCAGCCGCTGCAGATTGCAGTTGATCACGAAGATCAGGTTGTCGAGGTTTTCGCGCGCTGCGAGGCCGATCGCGCCGAGCGACTCGACTTCGTCCATCTCGCCGTCACCGCAGAACACCCAGACCTTGCGGTTTTCGGTGTTGGCAATGCCGCGTGCGTTCAGGTATTTGAGAAAGCGCGCCTGGTAGATCGCCATCAACGGACCCAGGCCCATGGATACCGTGGGGAACTGCCAGAAATTGGGCATCAGCTTGGGATGCGGATAGCTCGACAGGCCCTTGCCATCCACTTCCTGGCGGAAGTTCAGGAGCTGCTCTTCGCTGATGCGGCCTTCGAGATAGGCACGCGCATAGATGCCGGGCGAGACGTGGCCCTGAATGAACAGGCAGTCGCCGCCGTGGGTCTCGTCCTCGGCATGCCAGAAATGGTTGAAACCTGCGCCAAACATGTTGGCCAACGAGGCGAAGGAGCCGATGTGGCCGCCCAGGTCACCACCCTCGGGGGATGGATGCGATTGGCCTTGACCACCATGGCCATGGCGTTCCAGCGCATGTAGGCACGCAGGCGGCCTTCAAAGTGCAGGTTGCCGGGACAGCGCGCTTCCTGTTCCGGCTCGATGGTGTTGACATATCCCGTGGTGGCGGAAAACGGCATGTCGAGACTGTTCTCGCGAGCGTGCTCCAGAAGCTCCTCGATCAGCTGATGCGCATATTGCGCACCTTCCCGGTCGATGACGGCGGACAGTGCGTCCATCCACTCACGTGATTCCTGGGGTCGATTTCCTTGCCCGAATTGTTGGGGTTGCATCTGCCATGCCGAGTCTCCTTTTGCTAGTACTTGCCGGAAATTAGCTCAATAAAGCCTTTGAGTTGCACGAAGTTTCGCACAAATTTTGTGAGATTTCGAATCGTGCTATGACTTTTTATAATATGAAAATTTATTGCAAACGCACATTTTTTCTTGCTATGAAATCCCTCTCGAAGAAGGCTTAAACTTGACACATGCAAGCGTCAGAAAATGCGGCTTTTAAGCCTAAAGAGACTTTAAAAACCCCAGTGCGCTGGTGGCGTACCTGGTGGCGCAGTCTCTCGCCCAACCGGCAGGATCGCTTTGCCGCACTGGCACCGCTGGTCGCCGTGCTGATGTTTCTCGCTGCCATCGTGATCTCTTTCTGGTATTTGCGCACGGAAGAGGTTGATCGCGAGAAGGAGGCGCTGAAACGCGACGTGGAATATGCGCAGCAGCGTGTGCGTCTGCGGCTGCTCGAGCGCCAGGAACAGGTCATGCGGATTGCGCGCGATCTCTCCAATCAGGACATGGACCGCGCCGAGTTCGACCGCCGCGCCGAGGCGCTGATCAGCCAGTACCCCGAGTTGCAGGCCATCACCTGGATCGACGAGCGCATGCGCATCCGCGCGAGCCGCGCCGGTCCCACGCTGACCAGCAGCCAGTTGCGCGTGGTGGGCGAGACCATTCGCACGGGCGAGACGGCCGACACGTTCTCGCTGGCGCGCGACATGCAGCAGCCGGTGTACTCGCAGCCGGTGGGCAGCCACAACGACGTGCCGCCGCTTCTGCAACTACAGGTGCCGCTTGCGGCTCAGGGCAAGTTTGCGGGCGTGGTGCTCAGCGAATATTCAATCGACAGCCTGCTGCGCTACGGCACGCCGACCGAGGTGCTGGCGCGCTATGCCGTGACGCTGCTCGACAGCAACGGGCAGGTGCTGGCCGGCACGCCGCTCGAGCCGCGCGACAGGTCGATGATCGCGCGCGACCATCGCGCCAATGAATACGAGGTGCCGGTCTCGCCGGTCGGTAACGGGCTGATGCTGCGGGCACAGGCCTACCGCACGTCGCTCGGCGTGGTCGGCAGCGGCTTGTTCTGGCTGGTCGGCGTACTCTCGATGATGACCGCCTGGCTGCTGATTGCCACGTGGCGGCACACGCGGCGGCGTCTACAGGCGCAGCAGGCACTGGTGGCGGAAACCAATTTCCGCCGCGCGATGGAGAACTCCATGCTGACCGGCATGCGCGCCGTGGACATGCAGGGTCGCATCACCTACGTGAACGCCGCGTTCTGTCAGATGACGGGCTGGAGCGAGGACGATCTCGTCGGCCAGACCCCGCCCTATTCCTACTGGCCCGACACCGACCACGAAACCTTCCAGTCCAAGACCAATGACGAACTGTCGGGCAAGGGCGTTCCCGGCGGCTTTCAGGCGCGCGTTAAACGCAAGAGCGGCTCGCTGTTCGATGCGCGCCTTTATGTGTCACCACTCGTGGACGCCAAGGGCAAGCAGACCGGCTGGATGACGTCGATGACCGACATCACCGAGCCCAACCGCATTCGCGAACAACTCACGGCATCGCATGAACGCTTCACCGTCGTGCTCGAATCGCTTGACGCCTCGGTGTCGGTCGCACCACTGGGCAGCGCCGAGCTGCTGTTCGCCAATCGTCTTTATCGCCAATGGTTCGGCTCGCAGACCGACGGCCACCTGGAGTTGGTCGCGCAGGCCGGCGTGCTGCCCGTCAAGGAGTCCACGAGTGTTGACGACGAGGATGGCCTGATGGGGCTGCCCACCGATTCGCTGACCAGCGCGCGCACCGAGAATGCGGAAATCTACCGCCCGGAACTCGGCAAGTGGCTGGAAGTGCGTTCCCGGTATCTGAACTGGGTCGATGGCCGTCTCGCGCAGATGGTGATTGCCACCGACATCACGCCGCGCCGCCTCGCCGAGGAGCAGTCGGCGCGCCAGGCCGAACGGGCGCAGTCGGTCAGCCGACTGATCACCATGGGCGAGATGGCATCCAGCGTGGCACACGAACTCAATCAACCACTCGCAGCGATCAGCAATTACTGCAGCGGCATGGTCTCGCGCATCGAGAGCAAGCAAATCAGCGAGGACATGCTGATCACGGTATTGCAGAAGACCGCCCACCAGGCCCAGCGCGCGGGACAGATCATCCAGCGCATCCGGCAGTTCGTAAAAAAGAGCGAGCCCAATCGAACACTCGCAGACATTCCCGGCATCGTCAACGAAGCGGTCGAACTGGCCGACATCGAGTTGCGGCGCAACCATGTGCGCCTCACGCACTACGTCGCGGCGCGGCTGCCCAAGGTGATGGCGGACACGATTCTCATCGAGCAGGTGCTCATCAACCTGATGAAGAACGGCGCGGAATCGATCAATCAGGCTGACCGTCCAGCCGCCCGCCGCAGCGTGGAACTGCGCGTCGTGCCGCGCCAGGTCGACGGCCAGAATGTCGTCGAATTCTCCGTGCAGGACACTGGAAAGGGTCTCGCGCCCGAGGTTCTGGCGCATTTGTTCGAGGCTTTCTTCTCCACAAAGCAAGAGGGAATGGGCATCGGCCTCAATCTCTGCCGCAGCATCGTTGAGTCCCATCATGGGCGGATGCATGCCGAGAACATCTACAATGGAACGGAAGTAACCGGTTGCCGGTTCTCATTTTGGCTACCGCTGACGACCACAACGAGCGCCACTCCTGAAACTGTAGCAACGTCAAAGCCAAGGACTATCGAATGAGCTTGATCCCGAAAAAAGGCACTATCTACGTCGTCGATGACGACGAAGCGGTACGTGATTCCCTGCAATGGTTGCTCGAAGGCAAAGACTATCGCGTGCGTTGCTTTGATTCTGCCGAGTCGTTCCTGGCCCGCTACGATCCGCGTGAAGTCGCATGCCTGATCGTCGACATCCGCATGGGCGGCATGACCGGACTGGAACTTCAGGACCGCCTTCTGGAACGCAACTCCCCTTTGCCGATTGTGTTCATTACCGGCCACGGCGACGTGCCCATGGCCGTGAACACCATGAAAAAGGGTGCGCTCGACTTCATCCAGAAGCCATTCAACGAAGATGAACTGGTGCCGTTGGTCGAACGCATGCTTGACCACGCTCGCGAGGCTTTCACCGGCCACCAGCAGGCCGCCAGCCGCGACGCGCTGCTCTCCAAGCTCACGGGCCGCGAGTCGCAGGTGCTCGAGCGCATCGTCGCGGGTCGCCTGAACAAGCAGATCGCCGACGATCTGGGCATCAGCATCAAGACCGTGGAAGCACACCGCGCCAACATCATGGAAAAGCTCAACGCAAACACCGTGGCCGACCTGCTCAAGATCGCACTCGGCCCGACCGCCAAGGCCTGAGTTTCTCGCCTCTCCCGGAGCTGCCTGCGTCCTTTCAGAGCGCGGCAGCTTTTTCATTTCCACCATCGACCTTTTGTTTTCTCGCACCATGACAGCCCAAATCATCGACGGCAAGGCCCTCTCCGCCCAACTCCGCACCGAAGTCGCAGCGCGCGCCGCTGCACTGAAGGCGAAATCCGGCATCACGCCGGGCCTGGCCGTGATTCTTGTCGGCGACAACCAGGCCTCGCAGGTCTACGTGCGCAACAAGGTCAAGGCCTGCGAGGAAGCCGGCTTCCATTCAGTGCTGGAAAAGTACGACGCCGCGATGACCGAGGCCGAACTGCTAGAGCGTGTCGAGGCGCTCAATCATGACCCAAGCATCCATGGCATCCTCGTGCAACTGCCGCTGCCCAAGCACATCGACGATCACAAGGTGATTGAAACCATCTCGCCCGCCAAGGATGTGGACGGCTTTCACGTGGCGAGCGCCGGAGCGCTGATGGTCGGCGAAGTCGGCTTCAAGGCCTGCACCCCGTATGGCTGCATGAAGATGCTCGAATCAATCGGCATGAAGGATCTGCGCGGCAAGCATGCGGTGGTCATCGGCCGGTCCAACATCGTTGGCAAGCCCATGGCGATGATGCTGCTGGCCGCAAATGCCACGGTCACCATCACTCACAGCGGCACGCCGGATCTGGGCGCGATGACACGTCAGGGCGACGTAGTGGTGGCCGCCGTCGGCAAGCGCAACGTGCTGACCCGGGACATGGTCAAGCCCGGCGCGGTGGTGATCGACGTGGGCATGAACCGCGACGACAACGGCAAGCTCTGTGGCGACGTGGACTACGACGGCGTGAAAGAGGTCGCAGGCTGGATTACCCCGTTCCCGGCGGTGTCGGCCCGATGACGATTACGATGCTGCTGGTCAACACCATGGAGTCCGCAGAACGCGCCGCGGGCTGATCCATTTGCACAAAACGGGGCGTCGCAGCGTGCTGCGGCGCTTGATTTCACGACATTCGGCAGCACGTATTCCAGCATGAGCAGCAACCCACTTCTTGAACCATACGACCTGCCCTCATTCGACCGCATCCAGCCTGCGGATGTGGGTCCGGCCATCGACACACTGATCGCCCGCGCCAACGAGGCGCTGGAGACCGTCACCAAGTCGGATTTTCCCGCGCGCTGGAACGATATTTCCGCGGTGCTCGACGTCGCGACCGAAAAGCTGGGAACCGCCTGGGCCGCAGTCAACCACCTCAATAGCGTGGCCGACACCCCGGAACTGCGCGCCGCCTACAACGCGGCCCTGCCTGCGGTCACCGAATTCTGGACCCGGCTGGGTGCCGACGAGCGCCTGTACGCCAAATACAAGGCCGTCGACACCGCAACGCTCAACCGGGAGCAGCGCTCGGCCTGGGATCACGCGATGCGCGGCTTCGTGCTGTCCGGCGCTGAGCTGCAAGGGGCCGACAAGGAGCGCTTTGCCAAGATCCAGGAGCGCATGGCCGAGCTGTCCCAGAAGTTCAGCGAGAACGCGCTCGATGCGACCGATGCCTTCGCCTATTACGCCGTGATTGAGGAACTCGATGGTGTGCCCGACGACATCCAGCAAGCCGCCCGCGCTGCGGCCGAAGCCGATGGAAAGCCAGGCTACAAGCTCACGCTCAAACTGCCCGTCTACCTGCCGGTGATGCAGTTCGCGAGGAACAGCGCGCTGCGCGAAAAGCTGTACTACGCCTATGTGACGCGTGCGTCCGATCAGGCCGTTGGCGATGCGCGCAAGTTCGACAACACCGCGAACATGCAGGAAATTCTCGCGCTGCGCCAGGAAGAAGCAAGGCTGCTCGGCTATCACAACTTCGGCGAAGTGTCGCTGGTGCCCAAGATGGCGGATTCGCCCCGCGAAGTCGTCGATTTTCTGCGCGATCTGGCGCGGCGCGCCAAGCCCTATGGCGAAAAGGATGTCGCCGATCTGCGCGCGTTTGCCAGGTCCGATCTGGGTCTCTCCGACCCGCAGCCCTGGGACTGGCCATTCATCTCCGAGAAGCTCAAGGAGGCCCGCTACGCATTCAGCGAGCAGGAGGTCAAGCAATACTTCCCCGCGCCCAAAGTGCTCGCGGGCCTGTTCAAGATTGTCGAGACGCTGTTCGAGGTCTCGATCCGCCGCGACCACGCGCCGGTGTGGAATCCGGCCGTGGAGTTCTACCGCATCGAACGTCAGACGCCGCAGGGCAGCGTGCTCGTCGGTCAGTTCTATCTGGACCAGCCGGCGCGCAAGGGCAAGCGCGGCGGTGCCTGGATGGACGACGTGCGCACGCGCTGGCTGCGCCCGGACACGCACAAGCTGCAAACGCCGGTGGCGCATCTGGTCTGCAACTTCGCCGAGGGCGTCGAAGGCAAGCCCGCGCTGCTCACGCATGATGACGTGATCACCCTCTTTCACGAGACCGGCCATGGCCTGCACCACATGCTCACGCAGGTCAACGAGCGCGACGTGGCCGGCATTTCCGGTGTCGAATGGGATGCGGTCGAACTGCCCAGCCAGTTCATGGAAAATTTCTGCTGGGAATGGGACGTGCTCAAGCACATGACCGCGCATGTGGATACCGGCGAGCCGCTGCCGCGCGCGCTCTACGACAAGATGATCGCCGCGAAGAATTTTCAGTCCGGCATGCAGACGCTGCGCCAGATCGAGTTTTCGCTGTTCGACATGCTGCTGCACACCGACCACGATCCCAAGGACGCGATCATGCCGGTCATGGAGCAGGTACGCTCCGAGGTCGCGGTGCTGCCCTCGACGGCCTACAACCGCATGGCGCACACCTTCAGCCACATCTTTGCGGGCGGCTACGCTGCGGGCTACTACAGCTACAAGTGGGCCGAGGTGCTGTCGGCAGACGCCTATGCCGCATTCGAGGAAACGATGCTGGCCGATGGCTCGCCCAATCCCGAGACCGGCCGCAAGTATCGCGAGGCGATTCTCGAAGCGGGAGGCGCACGCCCGGCGATGGAGTCTTTCAAGGCCTTCCGTGGCCGCGAGCCGCAGCTCGATGCGCTGCTGCGACATCAGGGCATGGCGAATTGAAGCGCGGCTTTTTTCGTGTCAAGATCGTGCCTGCCTATCACCGGGCAGACGAGTTTGACGCCGCCAAATCACCGAGGGATCCCATGAGCCGAGTTGGAAAATTGACCGTATTTGCCGCCGCACTGCTGGGCGCTGCAACGCTCTTGCCCATGGGTCAGGCCGAGGCACAGCAGATCTACCGAAGCGTGGGTCCCGACGGCAAGGTGACGTTCTCCGACCAGCCACCGGCCAACAACGCGGGCAAAAGCGCGAAGGACGGCAGCAGGGGTGCAACCACGCTGTCCGGCAACGCCGCAGAAGCCGGGAGCAGCGGCGGCGCTACGGGCGGCACGCTGCCCTACTCGTTGCAGCAGGTGGCCAGCCGCTTCCCCGTCACGCTCTATTCCGGCGATGACTGCGCGCCGTGCAACAGCGCACGCAATCTGCTCATGGCGCGCGGCGTCCCGTTCACCGAGCGCACGGTCACCAACAACGAAAGCATTGCCGCGCTCAAGGCGCTGAGTGGCGGCAACAACTCGATTCCGTTCGCAACCATCGGCGGGCAGCATCTCAGCGGTTTTTCGGACTCGGAATGGACGCAGTACCTGGACGCCGCCGGCTACCCCAAAAAGTCGCAGTTGCCACCGAACTACCAGCGCCCCGCGCCCACGCCGCTGGCAACCGCCGCGCAGCCTGCGCCTGCCACGCCTCAGACGACGCAGCAGCCTGCTACGCGCCCGCTGCCTGCGGCGCCGGCTCCCGATGCGGTCGCCCCGTCTGGCCCCACGCCGACGAATCCTGCGGGGTTGGTGTTCTGACGGAACCGCACTGCGACAACCCTAAAGAAGCGGCTCGACCATCAGGTCGAGCCGCTTCTTTTTTCTGAGCCGGTGAGATCGATCAGAACTTCAGCGTGCGCACGCCCGAGGCCGTGCCCAGAAGGCAAACGCTGGCCTTCTGGTGCGCGAACACGCCCACGGTGACCACGCCTGGCCATTGGTTCACGGTGCTTTCGAAAGCCAGGGGTTCACGAATCTGCAGACCGCGCACGTCAAGGATGTGCTGACCGTTGTCGGTCACGAGCGGCTGACCGTCGGCACCGCTCAACCGGATGCTGGCCTGCCCGCCCATGGCCTCGAAACGCCGTTGGATCTGCGCCGCCGCCATCGGGATGACCTCCACCGGCAGCGGAAACGCGCCTAGCGCGTCCACCAGTTTGGACTCGTCGGCGATGCAGATGAATTGCCCGGCAAGCGCGGCCACGATCTTCTCGCGCGTGAGGGCCGCGCCGCCGCCCTTGACCATGTAGCCCTTGGCGTCGATCTCGTCGGCGCCGTCGATATACACCGACAGCGACTGCACCTCGTTGGCGTCGAACACCGGCACGCCAATGGCTTTCAGGCGCTCGGTGCTTGCAAGCGAGCTGGAGACCGCGCCGAGAATCTGGCCCTTGATGGTAGCCAGCGCGTCGATGAATTTGTTTACCGTCGAGCCCGTGCCCACGCCGACGATCTCGCCCGGCACCACGTATTGCAGCGCGGCCTGGCCGACCAAGGTCTTGAGTTGATCCTGAGAAAGAGCGGGGGTTGTTGTCGTCATGGGCGAGAATCCGTGTTGAACCTCGAATTATCTCCATGTCTCTACTACCTTACGCACTCACCCGCCCAATTCTCTTCAACATGGACGCGGAAAAGGCCCATGAATTCACGATGGACATGCTGGCGACCGGCCAGGGCACGCCGTTGTCCTGGGCCTGGTGCAACCAGACCGTGAGCGATCCGGTGCAGCTTGCGGGCCTGAGCTTCCCGAATCGCGTCGGCATGGCGGCCGGGCTTGACAAGAATGCGCGCGTCATCGACGGACTTGCGGCGATGGGGTTCGGCTTCGTGGAAGTCGGCACCGTCACACCCAAGGGCCAACCGGGAAACCCCAAGCCGCGCATGTTCCGCCTGCCCGAGGCCAACGCGTTGATCAATCGTCTGGGCTTCAACAACGAAGGACTCGACGCGTTCATCGCCAACGTCAAGCGCTCGAAGACGCGTGCGCAGGGCAAACCCATGCTGCTGGGCCTGAACATCGGAAAGAACGCGGCAACGCCGATAGAAGACGCGACCAGCGACTATCTGATCTGCCTTGAAGGCGTATATCCCCACGCGGACTATGTGACCGTGAACATCAGCTCGCCCAACACCAGGAACCTGCGCGAATTGCAGAGTGACGCGGCGCTCGACGGCCTGCTCTCGGCCATCGCCGCGCGTCGTGAAAAACTGGCCACACAGCATGGCCGCCGCGTGCCGATCTTCGTGAAGATCGCACCCGATCTCGACGAATCGCAGGTTCAGTTGATCGCCGCGACGCTCAAGCGCCAGGGCATGGATGGCGTGATCGCCACCAACACCACGATTGGCCGCGACGCCGTCAAGGGCCTGCGCCATGCCGAGGAGACCGGCGGCCTGAGTGGTGCGCCGGTTCTGGAAGCCAGCAACCGTGTGATCTCGCAGCTACGCGCGCAGCTCGGCCCTGCCTACCCGATCATCGGCGTGGGCGGCATCATGAGTGCGCAGGACGCGGTGAGCAAGATTCGCGCGGGTGCCGACGTGGTGCAAATCTATACCGGCCTGATCTACAAGGGCCCCGAACTTATAGGTCAGGCAGCGCGAGCGATCAAGAACATGAAGCGCTGATCGCGAGCCCGGGGACAAACAAAAAGCCCATCGGGCAATCGCCGATGGGCTTGAGGCGTCCAGCGAAAAACGCGGCTATGTTGCTATCTGCCGCTGCGCATCTTCATCACGATGGGCAGCACAATGCCTCCGATACGCATCAGGCGCGCGGGTCCGGCAAACAGCGCCGCTCCGGCCACTGCGGCCACAGCCACGGGGTGCAGCTTGGCGAACGCGATCAGTCTCATCAACAGCGGCGCATCCGAATCGACGTGGTCGGCACTGCGTGCGCGCAGAGCCCGCGCCTGTGAGAGCGCCACACGACGCGCCTCGATACGATCACGCTGCGCATAAATGCGCTTGAGCACAACGGCCTGTTCGTCCGACGCCGAGTCGATGGCCAACTCGCGCTGAACGGCGATTTCCGCCGCTCTCGCGGCGACCGGGGTGGGGGTGGTGTTACCTTGGCTCGTCACAATTGATCCTTGACGTATTTCCAGTCCTGCGCAAGCACTCGCTTGGTGAGCGCAAACGCGTTGCCAGCACGCTTGGCGATCATCGCCAGCGAAACCAGCACGATCACCCACAGCAGCACCCAGCCACCGGCGAGCAGCCAGCCCACCGTGGTGCGGTTGGGCTCATCCCAATAGGTCACCAGAATGGCGAGCGACAGCATGATGAGCGCGATCACCGTGAGCCCACCGGCCACGATGCCAAGTACTGCCAGCAGAACCAGACGACGCTTCTGGTCGCCCCACTCCATGCTGGCCAGTTCCATACGATCCTCGACCGCGATGGCTCCTTCGATCACGTTGGCGCGCCAACGTGCGACAAAGCCTTCCAGTCCGAGCATAGCAATCAGGTTCATGCGCTCGCTAGCCTCTCTGTAGTTGTGATCTGGCTCGCATCAGGATAGCGCGTTGGCTACCCGGTGCGAGCGATTGAATGGGACGTGACTCAGCGGCGGGCGAGCAGGAAGCCCACCAGCGCGCCAACAGCCATGGCAGCCGTAGCCACGCGCCAAGGTTCGTCATGCGCGTAATTATTGGCAACGCGTGCGGCTTCCTTGGCCTGGTGAGCGGCTTCCTGTGCGGCGCGAACGGCGGAATCACGCACGGTGTACACGCTTTCGTCCAGGCGCTTGCGCAACTGGCGGATCTCCGGAAGGCTGTCCAGATCCTTGCTGGACAGAAGGCCTCGCAGATCGCCAACGAGTTTTTCCAGATCTTCTTGTGCGCTGGAGATTTTGTCGGATGCAGAACTCATATCAAAAGCCTCTTTCTAATGGTTGGCGGTTGTGACCAAAGATAAGCGCAAGCTCTCCCTGCCCTTGTAGGTCTATGCCACATCTTAGCCCGAACAGGCCCTGGCAATTCCAGGCAACGCAGGGGCCGTAACGACCGCCGCAATCAAAGTTCAAGGAGTTGCGCCACGTGCTCTCCGATCGCCAGCGAACTGGTCAGGCCGGGAGACTCGATGCCAAACAGGTTCACCAGTCCGGCGATGCCATGCACCGCGCTGCCCTGGATCACGAAATCGGCCGATGGCTCGTGCGGACCGTTGATCTTCGGACGAATACCGGCATAACCCGCCGACAGCGAATCGTCGGGCAGACCGGGCCAGTATTTGCGCACCTCGCCATAAAAGCCCGCGCAGCGCGCTGGATCAACCACCAGTTGATCGGGGCCGTCCACCCATTCGACATCGGGACCGAACTTGGCCTGTCCGCCGAGATCGAGCGTCAGGTGCACGCCGAGTCCCGCGGCCTCGGGCACGGGATAGATCAGATGCGTGAACGGCGCCCGGCTGCCGAGCGTGAAGTAGTTGCCCTTGGCGTAGTAGGCGCGCGGTACGTGTTCCGCCGCAAGTCCGGCAAACCGGCGCGCGAGATCGGGCGCGTGCAGGCCGCCCGCGTTGACCACCACTTTGGCCAGCAGTTCAGTGCCGTCTGCGGCGTGCACCAGAATGCCTTCTGGCAGGCATTCGGCGCGCGCCACCACCGACTGCAAAGCGAGAGCGCCGCCGTGGTTTTCCACGTCGCCGAGCAACGACAGCATCAGCGCGTGACTGTCCACGATGCCGGTGCTCGGCGAGAGCAGCGCGGCCACGCATTCGAGCGCGGGCTCGAGCGCCCTCGCCTCGTCGCGCGTGAGCAGCCGCAAATCGTTCACGCCGTTCGCAGCGGCGTGTTGCGCAATGCTGTCCAGCCTGGCGCGTTGCTCTTCCGAGGTCGCGACGATCAACTTGCCGCAGCGCCGGTGCGCAATGCCGCGCTGCTCGCAAAAGTCATAGAGCAGTTCCTTGCCCTGTACGCAAAGCCGCGCCTTGAGCGAACCCTGCGGGTAGTAGATACCCGCATGGATCACCTCGCTGTTGCGCGAGGATGTTTCCGTGCCGATCGCATTGGCCGCCTCCAGCACCAGCACCTCTCGTCCGCGCACGGCCAGCGCCCGCGCCACCGCGAGACCGACGACGCCCGCTCCTATCACCACACAGTCAACACTCTCAGCCACGGCATGCCCTCCAGCAAAACAGGGGCTCATTATTTCCCACAACCGCGCGTGCCTGATCGTCCGCTTTCAGCCGGACAAACCCCGGCCTTCTGATTCTCGAATGGCCGCGAGCGTAGTTTCGGCGCATGCTCGGATTTCACTTTTCAAGAATACGCAAGAAAGGCAGGCGATGGCACAGAAGATGATGGACGGCAAAGTGGTCGTGGTGACGGGCTCCGGCGGTGGCATCGGGCGCGACATGGCGCTGGCGCTCGCGGCCGAGGGCGCGAGGGTCGTGGTCAACGACATCGGCACCTCCACCAACGGCGAGGGCACGGACGACGGCCCGGCGCACCAAGTGGTCGCGGAAATCAAGGCCGCAGGCGGCGAGGCGGTCACCAACACCGACAGCGTCTCGGAGGCCGCTAGCGCCGCCCGCATCGTCGAGTGTGCGGTAGACAGCTTCGGCAGGATCGACGGCGTGGTCAACAACGCCGGCATTCTGCGCGACCGCTTCTTTCACAAGATGAGCCTCGACGAATGGGATGCGGTGATCAAGGTGCATCTCTACGGCAGCTACTACATGAGCCGCGCAGCCGCCACGCATTTCAAGGAGCAGGAAAGCGGCGCCTTCGTGCACATGACGTCGACGTCCGGCCTGATCGGCAACTTCGGCCAGGCGAACTACAGCGCCGCCAAGCTCGCGCTCACGGCGCTGTCCAAGAGCATTGCGCTGGACATGCAGAAGTTCAACGTGCGCTCCAATTGCATTGCGCCGTTCGCCTGGAGCCGCATGATCGGATCGATTCCCACCGACACGCCCGAGCAGCAGGCGCGCGTCGCCAAGATCCAGCAAATGACGCCCAACAAGATCGCGCCGCTGGCGGTCTATTTGCTGTCCGATGCGGCCAGCGACGTGAACGCGCAGGTTTTCGCGGTGCGCAACAACGAAATCTTTTTGATGAGCCAGCCGCGTCCGGTGCGTGGTATCCACCGCAGCGAAGGCTGGACACCACAAAGCATTGCCGAACACGGCATGCCGGCGCTCCGCTCGTCGTTCTTCGAACTGGAACGGTCGGGCGAGGTGTTCAGTTGGGACCCGATCTGACGGAGCGCGCACGACATGGCGATCAACTACCAGCATCTCAAGGCGCGCAGGTTCGAACCCGTGCACCAGCACTACAGCGAACGCGACACCATGCTGTATGCGCTCAGCCTCGGCATGGGCAACGACCCGATGGATGAGACGGCCCTGCCCTTTGTGTTTGAAGGCGCTCCGGGCGGATTGCGCGCCCTGCCCTCGCTTGCGGTGGTGCTTGGCTATCCGGGCTTCTGGGCGCGCGAGGCCGACACCGGCATCGACTGGGTGAAGCTGCTGCACGGCGAGCAGCGCATGCGTATCCACCAGCCGCTGCCTGCGCAGGCCGAGGTGGTCGGCCACAGCCGCATCACGCACATCACCGACAAGGGCGACGGCAAGGGCGCGATTCTCGTCACCGAACGCCGGGTCGAGACCACACAGGGTGCGTTGCTTGCCACGGTGCAAAGCGTTTCGTTTCTGCGCGGCGACGGTGGCTACAGCCAGCATTCCGGCGGGCAGCAGCCAAGCGATGCGGGTCTGCCCGCGCTTCAGGCCACACCCGAGGACCGCGCGCCGGACTTCAGCGACACACAGGCCACGCGTCCCGAATCCGCGCTGCTCTATCGCCTGCTGGGCGACTACAACCCGCTGCATGCCGATCCCGCAGTGGCGCGCAAGGCGGGCTTTGAGCGCCCGATCCTGCACGGACTGGCGAGCTACGGCCTGGTGACCCGCGCCGTGCTGCGTCAATGCGCCGACAACAATCCCGCGCGGCTCTCGGCGCTCGACATCCGCTTCACCTCGCCGGTCTACCCCGGCGAAACACTGGTCACCGACATCTGGCGCGTGCCCGGAGCGCCCGGACGACTGCAACTGCGCGCCCGCGTCGCCGAACGCGACAAGGTCGTGCTGAGCCACGGCATGGCCGAACTCGCATCCTGAGGACTTCGCACTCACTGCGCAGCGCCACGCCATCTCATCACGCTGAAAACATCACAAGGAGACCGCCACCCATGACTCAGCCCAACGTTCTCGTGGAAGTCCACGACGGCATCGGCACCATCACGCTCAACCGGCCGGATACGCGCAACGCGCTGAGCGTGGAACTGCGGGCCGAACTGGCCACGGCCGTGCTGCGCATGCGTGACGATGACAGCGTCAAGGCCCTGATTCTCACCGGCGCAGGCGGCGCCTTCTGCTCGGGCGGCGACGTCATTCAGATGGTTCAGTCAAGCGAGAGCGGGCTGCCGTGGCGAGAACGGATCCGCGCGCTGCACCGGTGGTTTCCCGAACTCGTGAACATGCAAAAGCCGGTGATCGCCGCCGTCGATGGACCGGCCTTCGGTGCGGGTTTCAGCCTGGCACTGGCCGCCGATTTCATTCTTGCGACCGAACGCGCCAGATTCTGCTCGGTCTTTGGCCGCATCGGCCTGGTTCCCGATCTCGGCGCCATGCAATTGCTGCCGCGCATCGTCGGCCAGCAACGGGCCAAGGAACTGGTCTTCACCGCCCGCACGGTGGGTGCGCGGGAGGCCAGGGAACTGGGCATCGTTTACGACATCGTCGCCGATGCCGACGCGCTCAAGGCCTCTGCGCAGGCGCTGGCCTCGCGTTTCCTGCACGCGTCCACCGCTGCCATTGGCATGGCCAAGACGATCATGAATCAGGCCTTTGAACTCGATGCGCGCGCCATGTCCGAGCTCGAAGCCTACGCACAGACCGTGTGCCGTGGCTCGGAATACCACCAGCAGGCCGTGCAGCGCTTCAAGGACAAGCAGCCGCTTGCGTTCGACTGGGATCGCGGCGCCTGACTGCTTAGTGCCCACCGGTTCTTTCGCGCCGCTCGCGGCAAGGCGCGGGAATGACCGTGGCCGACGGACTCTTCTGGTCATCTGCGGGAAAACCATGTCTAACGGCCCACGAATGCCGACTTAGGCAAAAGCAGATTCCCATGTCCCGGACAACACCGCACCATTGAGCGATTCGCCATCCAGGAGACAAACATATGAACATCACCCTGCGCACCCGCCGCGAGGCGCTAGGCATTGCCGCTCTCATGACGTTGACCGCTGCCGCACCTTCGGCGTTTGCACAGGAGCCTCAGCCGGTTCGTTTGCTCGTCGGCTATTCCGCGGGCGGTCCCGTCGATCAGGGCGCGCGCCTGCTCAGCGTCGCGCTTTCCAAGGAACTTGGAGCCTCGGTGGTCGTGGAAAACAAGCCCGGCGCCAACGCCACCATGGCCGGTGGCGAAGTCGCGCGCGCCAAGCCTGACGGGTTGACGCTGTGGTTTGCCGCGAGTCCGACGCTCACCATCAGTCCGAACGTGATGAGCAAGATGCCATTCGATCCCCCCAGGGATCTGACACCGGTCGCGCCTGTGCTGAGTTACTACAACGTTCTGGTGGCCAACAACGGCCTGCCGTTCAAGACCACCAGGGAACTGGTCGAATACGCGAAGCGCCATCCCGGCCAGTTGAGCTATGGCTCGGCGGGCGTCGGCAGCTCCAACCATCTGGGCGCCCTGCTGTTCTCCAAACGCAGCGGCATCGAGATGAACCACATTCCGTACAAGGGCAACGCGCCCGCGATGACGGATGTGATCGGCGGGCAGATCAGCATGATGATGGACATCATCAGCACGGCGAGCAGCTACATCCAGGGCAAGAAAGTGCATCCCATTGCGGTGACCTCGCCGCAGCGCAATGCCATGCTGCCCGACGTGCCCACGCTGGCCGAGTCGGGAATCGAAGGACTCAAGGGCTTTGACGTGGGCGGCTGGTATGGCGTGTATGGCCCCAAGGGCATGTCTGCCGACCTCACCGCCAAGCTCAACCGCGCGATCACCGCCGCGCTCCGCCAGCCCGAACTGGCCAGGCGTCTCAAGGAACTTGGCTATGACGAATGGCTTGGAGAGCCGCAGTTGCTTGCCGAGCGCGCCGCGAAGGAGCGCGCCATGTGGGCCACAGTGACGCAGGGCATCGTGGTCGACTGAGGCCGAATCCACCACAAGGAGACACGCCATGCCGCAATCCAATGATCACCCGGGGCTGAATCGCCGCAGCTTGCTTGCCGCTGGCATGGCAACGCTCGCCGTGCAGCAACCACTGCTCGCGCTGGCCGATGACAACTGGCCGACGCGCGCCGTCAAGTTCATCGTGCCCTTTCCGCCCGCAGGCCCGGTGGATACGACCGCACGCGCCTTCAGCCAGAAGCTCGGCGAGCTGTGGAAGCAGCCCACCATCGTGGACAATCGCGCGGGTGCGGGGGGCGTGGTCGGCGCGGCGGCAGCGGCCCGCGAGCCTGCCGATGGCTACGGGCTGTTCGTGGGCGCGATCCATCACTCGGTCAACCACACGCTGATGGACAAGCTGCCCTACGACATCGAAAAGGACTTCGTGCCGATCAGCTTTGCCGCGCTGTTTCCGGTGTTCCTCGTCGTGCATCCATCCGTGCCTGCGAACAATGTGAAGGAGCTGATCGCGCTCGCCAAATCGGGCACCACGCAACTGAGCTACGGCTCGGCGGGCAACGGCGGCGGTACGCATCTGGCGGGCGAACTGTTCAACATGATGGCGGGAGTGAAGCTCCAGCATGTGCCCTACAAAGGCAGCGCCCCCGCAATGACCGACCTGCTCGGCGGGCAGGTGCAGATCATGTTCGCCGACGCGCCCACCGCGCTCCCTCAGATCAAGGCCAATCGCGTAAAGGTGCTCGGCGTCGCGAACCCTTCGCGCTCGCCGATGCGGCCCGACGTGCCCTCGATCTCCGAGGCTGGATTGCCCGGCTATGCCGCCTATTCCTGGTGCGCACTGTTCGCTCCGGCGAAGACACCGCAGGCCGTGCAGGAACGCATCAATCGCGACTTCAACGCGGTGATGAGCGATCCAGCCGTGCGCCAGAAGCTGCTTGAAGCGGGTGCCGAGGCCGATCCCGGAACGCAGGAGCAGATGCGCAAACGCCTGCGCGCGGAAATCGACAAATGGGCCAAGGTGATCAAGACCGCAGGGATCACCGCGAGCTAAGGCCCGATCACACTCGAAAGAACAAGGACGGCCACCTCGCGGCTGCCGTCCCTTGTTTTTGCGTCCAACCCTTAGCCGCGAACGATCCTCCTCAGGTCGGCTTCAGATACTTGCAGGTGCTTTTCTCGATGGGTTTGAATGCCTTGTCACCGGGCACGGTGTTGACCACCTTGTAGTAGTCCCACGGGTATTTGGATTCCTCGGGTTTCTTCACCTCGACAAGATACATGTCGTGAACCATGCGCCCATCCTCGCGCACGCGACCGTTGTGCGAGAAGAAATCGTTGATCGGCATGGATTTGAGCTGCTTGGCCACGGCGAGACCATCGTCCGTTCCCGCCGCCTGCACGGCCTTGAGATATTGCGTCACGGCCGAATAGCCACCGGCATGCACCATCGAAGGCATCTTCTTCATTTTCTCGAAAAAGCGCTTGGCCCACTGGCGCGATTCGGGCGTGCGGTCCCAGTAGAAGCCGGTCGCAAACACCATGCCCTGCCCCTGCTTGAGGCCGAGTGCGTGAATGTCGTTGATGAACATGATCGTCGGCATCACGGTCTGTGTCTTGGTGATGCCGAATTCGTTGGCGGCCTTGATGGTGTTGACGGTGTCCGAAGTCGCGTTCGCGAGCGCGATCACCGGGGCCTTCGAGGTCTGCGCCTGCAGCAGGAATGACGAAAAATCACTGGCGTTGAGCGGATGGTAGGTGCTGCCGACGATGCGCCCGCCGGCTTCCTTCACGAACTCGTTGAGATTGGCCGTCATCGCCTTGCCGAAGGCGTAGTCCACGCCGATGATGAACCACTCCTTCTTGCCCTGAGCGATCACGCCGCGCACCGCGCTGTTGGCAAGCGCGTAGCTGTCGTAGGTGTAGTGGATGGCCGTGGGCGCGCAGTGTTCGTTGGTGAGGATGTCGGACGCGCCGCCGGTGTTCATCACGAGCTTGTTGCGCTCGCGGGCCAGATTGTTGATCGCAACCGCCACGGACGAGTTGTTCAGATCCATGATCAGATCGACGCCCTCGCGGTCGAACCAGGCACGCGCCTGCGTCGCACCCACGTCGGCCTTGTTCTGGTGATCGGCAAACACCAGTTCGATCTTCTTGCCGAGCACCGTACCGCCAAAGTCCTGGATCGCCATGCGCGCGGATTCGACCGATCCCCGGCCTGCGGTGTCGGCATACAGGCCGCTCATGTCGCTGAGTACGCCGATACGCACCACGTCATCCGAAATTCCCGCTGCCTGGGCCTGAAGGCACGCGCCAGCACACGCCAGCAGGCCCATCGGCAGAAATCGCACAGCAAACCTTGAACGCATCTTGAGTCTCCTTTCGGGATGTTTTTCGATGGCGGGCCAGGCACGCTTGCCAGATGTACCAACGCGCAAGAGCCCGCAGAACAGAGGCCGCGCGATCCGCTCGTAGGACATCGGACGCGCAAGCTGGCAGATGCTAGAACCCGACGGGCCTGCCGGGCTATGCGTGGTTCTGGAAGTTCGGGTTTGCCCGCGCCAAAGCCGGGTATTCACGAGGTGTCGGCTGCCACGCCGTAGCACTTCGAGAAGCCTCCCTTCCAGAATCCCGAATTGAAGCGCCACCCTGATGCAGGCATGCTGCATGCAGCTAGGAACACGCAATCAAGAAGGAGACTCCCACACCATGCAGTTGAGCGCTCAGACCCACTATCAGGCCGAACTCGACGCCGGCCGCTTCTGCATACAGCAGTGCCCGCAGTGCAGCAAACATGTCTTCACGCCGCGCGAACTGTGCCCGCACTGCGGTGCCAGCCCGCTCAAATGGGTGCGCGCAAGCGGCATGGGCACGGTGTATTCCACCAGCACCATCGCCCGCAAGCCGGAAGCCGGTGGCAACTACAACGTCGCGCTGATCGATCTGGACGAAGGTGTGCGCATGATGAGCCGCGTCGAAGACGTCGCGCCCGATGAGGTGAAGATCGGCCAGCGCGTGCAGGCACGCGTGGCGCAAAAGGACGGACGTGGCCTTGTGCTGTTCCAGCCCGCCGCGAACTCGGGAGCCAGCGCATGAACGCCCGCATCCACACACCCACGATTCCCCATTCGAGTTTCGACGCCGCCAAGACCAATCGCCATCTGCGCGGCAAAGTCGCCATCGCCGGTGCCGCGACCTATGGCTGTGGTGAAGCGGTCGGCATGGACGACATGACGCTGCTCGCGCGCGCCGCGCATGCCGCAGTGGCCGATGCGGGCCTGACCATGCAGGACATCGATGGCCTCGCCACCTGCAGCGTGAACTCCACCATGTGGACCATGCCCGTGATCGAACATCTGGGCATCAATCCGACCTACGTGGACGGCACGATGGTGGGCGGCAGCAGCTTCATCGCCCATCTCCTGCCGGCCATCCGTGCGCTCGACTCGGGTCAGTGCAACGCCGTGCTGATCTGCTACGGCAGCGCGCAGCGCTCCGCCGCGTTCGGGCGCAAGGAAAGCATTGCCGCACGCCGCTTCATGGACCCGCAGCCCTACGAGCACCCGTTCGAGCCGGTGCTGCCCGTCACCGCCTACGCGCTGTCCGCCGCGCGCCACATGTACGAGTTCGGAACGACGCGCGAACAACTGGCCGAAGTGGCTGTCGCCGCGCGTGCCTGGGCGCAGCAGAATCCCGAAGCCTTCATGCGTGACCCGCTCAGCATCGACGAGGTCCTGTCCGCGCGCATGATCGCCAGTCCGCTCAGCGTGCGCGACTGTTGCCTCGTCACGGACGGCGCGGGAGCCATCGTGCTGACCCGCGCCGACCGCGCAAAGGACCTGAAACAACCACCGGTCTACGTGCTTGGAAATGCCACCGCGATCTGGAACCGCCAGATCTCCAGCATGCCCGATCTCACCACGACCTCGGCAGCGCAGTCCGGCTCGCAGGCGTTTGCCATGGCCGGCCTCGGCGCGGCAGACATGGACATGGCGCAGCTCTACGACGCCTTCACCATCAACACGATCCTGTTTCTCGAAGACCTCGGCTTCTGCAAGAAGGGCGAAGGCGGCGCATTCGTGCAGAACGGCGGCATCGCGCCGGGCGGCCGTCTGGCCGTCAACACCAACGGCGGCGGCCTGTCGTGCGTGCATCCGGGCATGTATGGCATCTTCACGCTGATCGAGGCGACGCGGCAGTTGCGCGGTCAGGCTGGCGCGCGCCAGCTTGAGCGCAGCAACACCGCCGTATGCCATGGCAACGGCGGCACGCTGTCGAGCCAGTCGACCGCCATTCTCGGCACGGCCGATGCACTCTGAGCGAGCAGGAAGTCCACATGATTCGTGACCCGGAAATTCTCGAAGCGCTGCTCGACAGCGTGCGCCGCTTCGTGCGCGAGCGGCTCGTGCCTGCCGAAAACATCGTCGCCGAAACCGATGAAATTCCCGAGGACATCGTCGAAGAGATGCGCCATCTGGGCCTGTTCGGCATGACGATTCCCGAGCGCTTCGGCGGGCTCGAGCTGACGATGGAAGAAGAGGTGCGCGTGCTCTTCGAGCTGTGCCAGACCTCGCCCGCCTTCCGTTCGGTGATCGGCACGACGGTGGGCATCGGCTCGCAGGGCATTCTGATGGATGGCACGCCCGAGCAGCAGGCCGAGTGGCTGCCCAGGCTCGCCACTGGCGAGATCATGGCCTCGTTTGCGCTGACCGAGCCCGAGGCCGGATCGGACGCCGCCTCGCTGCGCACCACCGCCGTGCGCGAGGGCGACGTCTACGTGGTCAACGGCAACAAGCGCTTCATCACCAACGCGCCGCATGCCGGCATGTTCACGCTGATGGCGCGCACCGATCCGTCCAACAAGGGCTCGGGCGGTGTGTCCGCCTTCATCCTGGATGCGAAAACGCCCGGCATCAGCTTCGGCAAGAACGACGTGAAGATGGGCCAGCGCGGGCACACACCTGCGACGTGTTCTTCGACAACGTGCGCGTGCCCGCTGCCAATCTCATCGGGCTCAAGGAAGGCCAGGGTTTCAAGACCGCGATGAAGGTGCTCGACAAGGGCCGCATCCACATCGCCGCCGTAGCCGTGGGCGTGGCGCAGCGCATTCTGCGTGACGCGCTTGCCTATGCGCTCGATCGCAAGCAGTTCGGCCAGCCGATCTGCGAATTCCAGCTCGTGCAGGCCATGTTGGCCGACAGCCAGGCCGAAATCTATGCCGCCGAATGCATGGTGATCGACGCCGCGCGCCGCCGTGACGAAGGTCGCAACGTGTCGACCGAAGCGTCGTGCAGCAAGATGTTCGCGACCGAGATGTGTGGCCGCGTGGCAGACCGGGCGGTGCAGATTCTCGGCGGCTCGGGGTATCTGTCGGAGTTCGGCATCGAGCGCTTCTACCGCGATGTGCGACTGTTCCGTCTGTATGAGGGCACGACGCAGATCCAGCAGATCATCATCGCACGCAACATGGTCCGCGACGCACGCGGCTGAGGTCGAGGGCTGCGCGCGCCAGCGTCCTCAGTCCAGCTTGAGCTTGCCCTCGGTGTCGGCCACGAGCAGATCGACCAGATCGCGCGCAAACGACGGCAGTGCCTCCATGCTGCGCACGCAGATCTGCATCTGCCGCACCGACCAGGCATCGGAAAGCGGAACAATGGTGATCGCGAGCGACTGCGCGTGCCGGCTCGCCGCCGACTCGGGAAGAATGCCCACGCCCACGCCCGACTCGATCATGCGACACGCGGTCTCGAAATTGCCGACCTGGATGCGCTGCTTGATCGGGCGGTGCAGCTGGTCGCTCGCCTGCCGCAAAAACGCGTGAATCGCGCTCGATTCATGCAGGCCGACATGGTCCAGCTCCAGCGTATCGGCAAAGTCCACCTGCGTCTGTCCGTCGAGCGCGTGCCCGCGCGGCACGACCAGCACCAGCCGGTCGCGGTGATACGGCAAGGTTTCCAGATTTTCGGTGCGCACCAGCCCGGCGACGATTCCAATGTCGGTCTGGCCTTCGGTCACCGCGCGCACGATGTCATGCGAGAGTCGCTCGCGCAGGTCGATGTTCACATCGGGATTGCGGCGCAGAAAGTGGCGCAGCACCGGCGGCAAAAATTCCCCGAGCGAGGTGGTGTTGGCAAACACCCGCACATGGCCCTTGATGCCGCTCGCGTACTCCTGCATGTCGCCGCGCAGATGCTCGATCTGCCCGAGCACCATGCGCGCGTGCGTGACGAACGCCTGACCCGGTGGCGTGAGCGTCACCCCCTGGCTGGTGCGATACAGCAGCTTGGTGCCGATGCTTTCCTCTAGATTCTTGATGCGCGTGCTCGCCGCTGGCAGCGAGATGAAGGACAGCTCGGCTCCGCGCGTCATGCTGTTGGCTTCGGCAATGTGCACCATCAGGCGCAGGTCTACTAGGTCAAAATGCATGGACATGCGCGGCATTCTAGGGCCTGCCCACACAGTCACCCGGGCCAAATACGCGCTTAAAGAAAATGAAAGCCTCGCCGTGTCGCCCCGCCCTACCATGCTGCGATGCGCACCAACACTCGAAACGACAACGGAGCCCTATGACCCAGACGACCACAGATTCCGCACCGCAAGGCGCTCTCAGCCATCTTCGCGTACTCGATCTCTCGCGCGTACTCGCCGGTCCGTGGTGCACACAGAATCTGGCAGATATGGGGGCGGACGTCATCAAGATCGAAAAGCCCGGCGAAGGCGACGACACTCGCCACTGGGCCCTCCGTTCTTCAAGGATGCCGAAGGCAGCACGCGCGAAGCCTGCTACTTCGCTGCCTGCAATCGCAACAAGCGGTCGGTCACCGTGGACATCGCCACGCCCGAGGGGCAGGAACTGATCCGCCAGCTCGCCAGCCAGAGTGACGTGCTGGTCGAGAATTTCAAGACCGGCGGCCTCAAGCGCTACGGGCTCGACTATGAATCGCTGAAGGCACTCAATCCGCGCCTGATCTATTGCTCGGTCACCGGTTTCGGCCAGACCGGCCCGTATGCGCCGCGCGCCGGCTATGACCTGCTCGTGCAGGCGATGAGCGGCCTCATGAGCATCACCGGCCGCAGTGACACCGAGCCCGGAGGCGGCCCGATGCGCGTGGGCGTCGCGGTCATCGACCTGTTCACCGGCATGTATGCCACCACGGCGATTCTCGGCGCCATCGAGGCGCGGCACCGCACCGGACGCGGCCAGCACATCGACATGGCCCTGCTCGACGTCGCCATGGCCGTGCTTGCCAATCAGGGCGCGGGCTACCTCAATGCCGAAAACGTCCCGAGCGCCTTGGCAATACCCACCCGAGCGTGGTTCCGTACCAGGATTTCCCCACCAGCGACGGCAATATGCTGCTCGCCATCGGCAACGACGGCCAGTTCGCACGTTTTTGTGAGGCCGCCGGTCTCGACTGGGCCGGCGACGAAAAATTTCGCACCAACAGCGCGCGCGTGAAACACCGCGCCGAACTGATTCCCCGCATGAGCGACATCACCCGCCAGCGCAGCACGGCGCAATGGGTCACACTGCTCGAGACCAGGGCGGTCCCCTGCGGCCCGATCAACAACATCGCCGATGCCTATGCCGACCCGCACGTGCGATTCCGGCAGATCCGCGTCGAGCAGCAGCGCTTCGCGAACGCTGAGGAAGCATCGAAACACGCCCAGACGGCCAATCTCGTTACCACGGCAGCCAGCCCGCTGCGCCTGTCTGACACCCCCACCACCCTGCGCCACGCGCCGCCCGTGCTGGGCCAGCACACGGACGAGGTGCTGAGCGGCAACCTCGGCCTCGATGCACAGGCGCTCGATGCGCTCAAAAGCAAGGGCGTGATTTAGGGCCTGTTCACACAACCCACGGGGTCGCGCAAGCCCGAGGGTTGTGCAGTCTTGGGCGGTCCGCAGCGTGCGGATCTGCACGCGGTCCTGATCGCCGCCTCAACCGGTTGAACCGGAGTCCTGCGAGCCCTGCGAATGTTCGAGCAGCAATCGCGCGGCACGACGAGCGCCATGCGCCGATCGTAGAAACGAGTCGTGCGCTGACGGCCCGCGACCGGCAAATGCCGCAGAATCGGCGGCTTCATTGCACTTCGACGCCCTGCCCCATGCGCTCCATGATTGATTTCAGTTCCTGGTCTTCGGTGCTATCCACGGTGGCCGGGCTGCTGCTCGTCACCTGTCTCATGATGGGCGTGCGGCTGCTGTTCATGCAGACGGTCCAGAAACGCCGCGAACGCGAGAACCGGCAGATCAACGAACGCCTGAAGACCCTGATGGCCGCCTACAAGACGCTGGGCAGTTCGTTCACCGGCCAGTTGCAGGTGCGCCCCACGCACATGCGCGACCTGCGTCTGCAGCAGCAAGCAGCGCGCACTCCGGCGGCGGACGGGGTCGAGGACCAAGGCGAAGCGCCGGATTCGAACGATGCCCCGCTGTCCAGCAGCGAACGCCAGCGACGCATGCGCGATACCGTCGAGGCCGCGCTCTCCGACGTCATCCTGCTCGGCACCGAGGAACAGGTACGCATGGCAGCACAGGCCGCGCTCGACATGACCGAGGGCCGCAGCATCCACACGCGCGAACTGGTGGTGTCGCTGCGCAATTTCATTCGCGAGGCCCTGAATCTCGAGCCGATTCCCGCCGACGTGCGCGTGCCCGATCAGGGCCCGCTGCGGCCATCGGCCTCCGGCGGAGCAGGCGGCAGGCGCGGCGGCGCGGGCGGCGGTGAAGGCACTGCTGGCGGTGGGCACGGCGGCGGCGGCGGCGGTGGTGGACAAGGCGGCGGCGGTGGCATGGGCGCCATGGGACTCGGACTGGGCATGGGTGCAGGCGCGCACCACGCAAGCTCCCCCGCCGACCCGACGAGCGATGAAGCGCGGCTGCCGTGATTTCGGCGTTGCAATTGGCACACACAACGGATCGGCTCTCGCGAGCCCCTCTATTGCGGGATTTCACACCGCGCGCATGGCCCCACAGACAATGTAGTTAACAAAATTTAAAAATCAAATTGACTGTGCTGATTTAAATAATTACTCGTAGACGATATTCTGATAGCCAACACTTATTAATGGAGTTGACTATGCAGATGAAGCAGCGGGGATTGCAGTGGTGGCTAGCCTTCCGGGGTCTGTTGGGTTTGTTGGTACTCGGAGCACTGATGGGCCATTCCGTGGCTCAGGCGCAGAACGTTCTGCTGTTGCACACCACCGAGCCGGGCGCCGCTGCCGCTTTTGCCAATATGAAGAAGGAATTCGAGGGTGCGGGTGCCACGGTCACGGAGCAGGCCGGTCTCGACCTGGCGAATTCGGTGAGTCCCGCGACCTTCACCACGGCGGGTGGCGGCAAATATGACATCGTGATCATGACGAGCGCCTACTCGCTGGTGGATGCAAGCAACTGGGCGCCGATCAATGATGCGATCAAGACAAGGCTGGCCAACGCCTTCATCATGTTCAACGACGGCTGCTGCCAGGGGCCAACGTTTCCGCGATGGCGCAAAGCATTGGTGCCACCGGAGCCTTCACACCCACATTGGGTGCTTTTCCGCCACCCGGGCCACTCTCGGCGGAACTCAACACCAGTTCGCCATACAGCGCTTCCTTCGCTGGCTTGAATCCGCTCGTCGGCGGTGACGTGACCTATTTCAACGGCGTCCCCGCAAACAACGCGCTTTATCTGGCCCCGGGCTCGACGCAGCCGGCGCCTGGCACCACGGTCGACGGCGTCTACGGCCTTTTGATTCCACAGACCCAGTCCTACGGCGGCACCGGTGCCTGCCTGTTCGCGACAGTGGATCTGACGCCCTTTGACGCGGTCTACAACGATATCTATGGCACGCAAAATGCCGGAAAAATTGCGCCTGCGTTTTTGAATGCGATTGCGGCGGGCGGCTCGTGCGGCATCCCCGCCTCCATCTCCAAGGCCTTCTCGCAGACCAGCGTGCTGCCCGGCGGCACATCCACTCTGACGATCACGGTACACAACACCGCGACCTCTGCCGTTCCCGGACTCAACGTGACCGACACGCTGCCGTCACCTCTGGTGATCGCCGACGCGGCCACCACCACCTGCACGGGTGGAACCCTGGTTGCGGCATCGGACAGCAACAGCGTGTCGCTGTCCGGCGCGGCTCTGCCCGTCGGTGGCTGCACGATTACCGTTCCGGTTTCATGGCCCGTGGCGCAGGCCGCTCTGTGCGCGGCTCCCGGCACCACGGTGACCAATGTCATCACTCCGGGAACCGACTTCACGACCAGTCTGGGCCAGTCCAACACGCCAGCCACGGCCGCCCTCACCTGCCTGGGTGAGCCACCGGTCATCCCGCCAGCCGGCACCGTCACCAAGGCCTTCTCGCAGACCAGCGTACTGCCCGGCGGCACGGCCACTCTGACGATCACGGTGCAGAACAGTTCCAGCGCCGCGGTTGCCGGACTCAATGTGAAAGACGCGCTGCCATCGCCGTTGGTGATCTCTGGCGCGGCCACTACCACCTGCACGGGCGGCACCCTGGTCGCTGCATCGGGCAGCAGCAATGTCTCGCTGTCCGGCGCGACCCTGCCTGTCGGTGGCTGCACCATCACCGTGCCGGTCTCATGGCCCGTCGCGCAGGCGGCCATGTGCGCGGCCCCGGCACCACGGTGACCAACGTCATCACGCCCGGAACCGACTTCACCACCGGCGAAGGTCAGGTCGCCACGCCCGCGACGGCCACCCTCACCTGTCTCGGCGAGCCTCCGGTCAATCCACCTGACCCAGGCTCTGCCACTGCGGTACCGACACTGTCGCAATGGGGGCTGATGGTTCTGTCGCTGGTGCTGGGCGCTGCGGCCTGGACACAGCGCCGGACACCGCAAACCCGTCGCAAATAACGCGGAGAGCTTCGGCGGCCCACCCCGCTGAGGCCCATGCCGTCACGCGGTCAAGCGTGAAGACGGCCAAGGCGACAGAAGCGGGGCCTAAAATCCCCGCTTCTCTTCGCTTGGAACCCATCGCCATGGCCTTTGCAGACAATCTCCGCCAGCTTCCCTCCGTTGCGCACATTGCCGCGCTGCACCTGATCGACGAGACAGGCAATGTAGCCGCCACCATCCCCAACGCGCCCGGCAAGACGGGCTCGCTCACGCTCTACGCCGCGCTCGCCACCAAACACGGCGCGATCAACGAAGCGGCCGCACGCGAAGGATTGGAACTGTTTGCGGAACACACCGAAGACGCGCGCCAGCATCCGGGCAGCCACCCGAACATCGACCGGCTGTTCGAGGTGATTACCTCGGGCAAGGGCTATACGGTGCGCGTCGACCCTCAGGCCTGAACTGCAGAGTTCGCGCCATCGACACTGACTGAATGCATGCATGAATGAGAAACGGGACCATCACGGTCCCGTTTTTCCTGGGTCTGAAGCAAACAGCGTCAGCGCTTCAGCGTCACGCCGGTCTTCGACTGGATTTCCTCGAACGTCACATCCGGCGCCAGTTCCACGAGCTTGAGGCCTTCGGGTGTCACGTCCATCACGCCCAGATCGGTGATGATGCGATCCACCACGCCGACACCGGTCAGCGGCAGTGTGCACTTGGGCAGGATCTTCATGTCGGTCGTGCCGTCCTTCTTCCTGGCGACGTGCTCCATCAGCACGATCACGCGCTTGACGCCCGCGACCAGGTCCATCGCGCCGCCCATGCCCTTGACCATCTTGCCGGGGATCATCCAGTTGGCGAGATCGCCGTGCTCACTCACCTGCATGGCGCCGAGGATCGACAGATTGATCTTGCCGCCGCGAATCATCGCGAACGACTGGTCGCTGCCGAAGATCGAGGAACCGGGAATCGTCGTGACGGTCTGCTTGCCGGCGTTGATCAGGTCGGCGTCGACCTTGTCGTCGGTCGGGAACGCGCCGATGCCAAGCATGCCGTTTTCCGACTGCAGCCAGACTTCCTTGTCACCCGTGTGATTCGCCACCAGCGTGGGAATGCCGATGCCGAGGTTCACATAAAAGCCGTCCTGCAGCTCCTGCGCCGCGCGCGCGGCCATTTGGTCTTGCGTCCACGCCATGATCAGGCTCCTTGCTTTTCGGTGATGGTGCGCTTTTCGATGCGCTTTTCTGGGTTGGCATTGAGCACGATGCGGTGCACGTAGATGCCGGGCAGATGAATTTCGTCCGGCGCCATCGCGCCGGTTTCGACGATTTCCTCGACCTCCACGATGCAGAGCTTGCCCGCCGTGGCAGCCGCCGGATTGAAATTGCGGGCGGTCAGGTGGAACTGCAGGTTGCCAGACTTGTCGGCACGCCACGCCTTCACCAGCGAGACCTCGGGCACCAGCGAACGCTCCATCACATAGGTCTCGCCGTCGAACTCACGCAATTCCTTGCCTTCGGCCACCATGGTGCCGACGCCGGTCTTCGTGAAGAACGCCGGAATGCCCGCACCGCCCGCGCGCAGCTTCTCGGCCAGCGTGCCCTGGGGCGTGAATTCCAGCTCCAGCTCGCCCGCCAGATACTGGCGCTCGAACTCCTTGTTCTCACCCACGTAGCTGGCGATCATCTTCTTGATCTGACGGGTTTCCAGCAGCTTGCCGAGTCCGAAACCGTCGACGCCGGCGTTGTTGGAAATCACCGTGAGGTTCTTGACCGCCGAATCCTTGAGCGCCTCGATCAGCGCCTCGGGAATGCCGCACAGTCCGAAACCGCCCACGGCCATGAGCTGACCGTCAGCCACAACGCCCTTGAGCGCCTCGGCTGCGGATGGAAAGACTTTGTTCACTGTTGTCTCCTGAAAGGGGAATGAATCTGGAATGCGCTACGATACTACGTATTCACATAAGTAGTTTTTCGTAGATACAAACACGGCAGGCGCACGAACACAGCATGGATATTGCAGATTACCGACTCTCTTTCGAAATGGCACCGGTGGGCCTCGTGATTTCGCGCAACCGGGTCATGGTGGACTGCAATCGTCATGTGTGCGAGATGTTCGGCGCATCCCGTGAGCTGCTGATCGGCCAGTCGTTCAGCATTCTCTATCCAAGCGTAGACGAATACGAGCGTCTGGGCAAACGCATGGAACCTATTCTCAACGCGCACGGCCGCTACGCAGACAATCGCATCATGAAACGCGCGAGCGGCGAAGTCTTCTGGTGCCATGTTTCGGGCCGCGCGCTGAACCGCGACGACCCGCACGCCTCGGGCATCTGGAGCTTCGAAGACCTGAGCGAGGAACGTCCGGTCAAGGCCGAACTCACGGGGCGCGAACGCGAGGTCGCCGCGCGTCTGCTCGATGGCATGACCTCCAAGGAAATCGGCAAGGCGCTCGACATCAGCCATCGCACCGTCGAGATCTACCGCGCGCGGTTGATGCGCAAATATGGCGCATCCACCGCCGCCGATCTGGTGCAGAAACTGCTCGTTGGCTAAAGCCCGCTCGCCGCGCTGCGCTCAATGCAGCTTCATGCGCCCCGACACCCGCTGCTGCAGCAGGCGCGCCAAGGCCAGCACGGCGGTCTTGCCCGTGCCCAGAATCGCCCTGTGATGCATCAGGTGAAGCGAGATATACATCCACTTGGCGATCAGCCCTTCGACGAAGAAATTCTTGCCCGCCAGACCGCCCATCAGATTTCCGACGCCCTTGTTGTCCCGAGTGACACCAGCGAGCCAAAGTCCTGATAGACGTAAGGCTCATCCACTTCCTGCTCATTGAGCATCGCGCCAAACATCTTGGCCAAATAGCTTGCCTGCTGGTGCGCTGCCTGGGCGCGTGCCGGGACGGTCTTGCCATCGACCCACGGCGCTGCGGCGCAGTCGCCAAGTGCGTAGATTTCCGGAACGCTGGTGCGCAAACGGTCATCGACCACGAACTGGTTGAGGCGATTCACCTCAAGCCCGAGTTGCGCGTTGGAATCCGCAGCCTTGATGCCTGCGGCCCAGACGATCATGTCGGCGGCGATGTCTCCGGCCGAGGTGATCAGCAATCCTTTTCGCAGCTCCTGAACGCGCGTGTTCACCAACACCTTCACCTGCTTGCGCTTGAGTGCAATTGTCGCCTGTTCCGAGATTTTTGGCGGCAAGCCACCGAGAATCCGGTCACCGCCCTCCACCAGCGTGATGTCGAGGCGAAAGCGCTGGTTGCTGCCAAGGCTCTCCAGCAAGGCGGCATAGGCCTCCAGCAGCTCGGCCGACAGCTCCACGCCCGTGGCCCCCGCGCCGACAATCGCGATGGAGAGAACGCGCTCACTCGAAAACGATGCGCGCGCGCTCTCGCTGAGCCAATCCTGATGAAAGCGCTGCGCGTCGCGCACGTTCTCGAGCAGGTAGGCATTCTCGATACCCGGCGTGCCGAACGAATTGGATCCGCTCCCGAGCGCCAGCACCAGGCGCTTGAAACTGATGATGCGTGACGGCACGATCTCTTCGCCCTCGGGATTTTGAATCGCCGCAAGCGTGATGCTCTTGCGCTGCGCATCAAGGCCGGAGAACTCGCCCATGGTGAAGCTGAAGTGGTTGCGGCGCGCCAGCACCGTGTACGACAGGCCCTCCTGATGCGCGTCGAGCGTGCCCGCAGCCACCTCATGCAACGTCGGCTTCCAGATATGAAAAGGAAACTTGTCGATGAGCAGCACGCGTTCGCCACCCAGGCTCTTGCCCAGCTTGCGTCCCAACTGCGCCGCAAGCTCCAGCCCGCCTGCACCTCCACCCACAATCACGATGTCGTAGTGCATTCATGCCTCCAGTGAAATTTGGATGTAACTCAGTTTCACAGTTTAGCGATCTCTATCAAAATCACCTCTCACAACCGAAAAACCGATCATGCTTCGGTGCGACACGGCTTGTTGCGGGCATTCCATGCGCAATGCCAAAATGCCGCTACCGTCGTCGCTGTTCCATTGTCCCTCCGCCATTTGTCCGAGACCCCGTTTTCCCCCTCGCCACGCAGACCCATCTGCGCACAATGCCTGCGACCGACCACGTCCTGCATCTGCGGTGCTGTGCGCCCGGTGCGCGTGACGACGGAAGTCCTGATCCTGATGCACCCCGACGAAGCCCGACACGCCAAGAACACCGGACGATTGCTGCATCTCTGCCTGCCGGGCAGCCGCCTGCTGTCTGGCACCCGCTTCGACGACCACGTGCTCAACGATGCGCTGTTTTGCGCCTGGGGCGACCAGCCGCCGCCCGAACACACGCTGCTGCTGTATCCGGGAACAGGCGGCGTTTCGATGCCAAAGACCGCCACCGGAGCGCGCGTGCGTCTCGTCCTCATCGACGCAACCTGGCGCAAGAGCCGCCAACTGGTGGCCGCACACGCGCAACTGCAACGGCTGCCAAGGCTCGCGCTCAACGATCCGCCACCGTCGCGCTATGCCATCCGCAAGGCGCACGAGGCGCACCAGCTCAGCACCTTGGAGGCAGCCCAACTCGCACTCACGTTGCTCGAGCCCGCAAGCGGCTCCGGGCTGAAAGGATTGAACGACGCGATGGCTGCGTTCGTTGCCATCCAACGCCCGTTCTGGCCGCACGCGACTTGATTCAGACCCACCCACGAGGCCGAGCGACGCGCCGCGCTATGCTCGCGTCATCGCATCGAACCCACGCAACACGAAGGAGACCTCAGCCATGGCCGCACGCTACCCTCTCGCCGATCTGAACACCCTGCCCGACGATCTCAAGAGCAAGATTCTCGCGGTGCAGGAAAAGGCCGGTTTTGTGCCTAACGTATTCCTCGCTCTTGCGCGCCGCCCTGCCGAATGGCGCGCATTCTTTGCCTACCACGATGCGCTCATGGACCCGGAAAGCGTGGGCCGCACAAGCCACCTCACCAAGGGTGATCGCGAGATGATCGTCACCACCACCAGCGCCGCCAACCAATGCCTGTACTGCGTGGTCGCGCATGGTGCACTGTTGCGCATCTACGAAAAGAAGCCACTCGTCGCCGACCAGGTTGCGGTGAACTATCTCAAGGCCGACATCACCGAACGCCAGCGCGCCATGCTCGACTTCGCAATGAAGGTCTGCAACCGCGCGCATGAGATCAACGACGCCGATTTCGCGCCGCTGCACGCACATGGCTTCGACGACGAAGACATCTGGGACATCGCTGCGATCACCGCGTTCTTCGGGCTGTCCAACCGCCTGGCGAGCTTCTCGGACATGCCGCCCAACCCCGAGTTCTTCACCATGGGCCGCGTGCCGCGCGATAAAAAGGTCTGAGCGAAGGCATGGGAGAGCGCAGACCGCCCGATTCCGCGCTGGTCTGCTGAGGCCCGTTACGACTCAATGGGCGTAAATTTCCGCAGGCTTGTCGTTGGGTTCCCTGAGCAACTGCTTGAGCGTATCGCTCATCGGTAAATTCAGAGCGCGGTTGGACGGCGGAATGGGCTGCATGAACCATTTGTCATAGATGCGCGAAACCTCGCCCGATTGCATCATCTCCCTCAACGTTTGATCGACAAGCCTCTTGAAGCCCGGGTCTTCGCGGCGCAGCAGCAAAGCGATGGGTTCCGAGGCCAGCACTTCACCGACAATCCGATAGCGCTCTGGATTTTTGGAGGCGGCGATCAAGCCGGCCAGCAGGTTGTCGTCAATCGCAAACGCGTCTGCACGACCCGATTCAAGCATCAGAAAACTCTCGTACTGATCCTTTCCCAGCACAGTGTTGAGATTGAGGTTGTTCTCCTTGGCGAACTTGCGCAGCAGTTGAACCGCTGTGGTTCCCGAGGACGCGGCCACGGCGCGTCCTTCCATTTGCTTGAACGAGGTGATTCCCGAGTCGGCACGCACAGCCATGCGCACTTGACTGACATAGGTGGTCACGGCGAATGAAACTTCCTTTTGTCTCGCAAGGTTGTTGGTCTTGGGGCCGCAGCCTATATCCGCCGTACCGTTGGCCACCAAGGGCAATGTGTTCTGAGGCGTGAGCGCCAGGTACTCGATTCTTGCGCTCGGCACGATACGCGCAAGCACCTTCTCGCAAAGCTCCACGTGATAACCAACGTAACGTCGCTCCGCGCCGATCGCATAGGACATCGGCGGTGAGCTTTCCAGCACACCCATGACCACTTTGCCGGTGCTTTGGATTTTTGCCAGCGTTTCGCTGGTCGGCTGCGCGTGCAGGCAAGCAGCGCCCCAAAAACCCATAAGCACAAGGCTGCTCCTAAGCAATTTCATGATGATTTTTCCTTTTCAAATAACTCAACCACTACCCGATATGTGAGTTAAGACCCGAATCAAGCGTCGATCCGATTCAATCGCGACAAGAATTCCGGGCCATAAGCGAACAAGGCGGGCAATCCACCGGTATGAAGAAAAACCACTCTTGCCTGAGGCGAAAAATATCCTTGCTCCTTCAGCCTCGGAATTGCCGCGAAGGCTTTACCTGTGTAGACAGGGTCAAGCAAGAGTCCTTCGCGGCGCATTGCGCCAAGCAGGAAATCCATCAACCCGTCCTCGGGCAATCCATAGCCGGTATTCAAGTTACCCTCGAAGACTTGGACGTCCGACTCCTGCACTACGGGCTCCACTCCCAGCATCGCGCTCAGGGTATGGCAGTAGGACAGGACCCGCGCGCGCTGTGCACCCGGAGCGCGGCGAACACTCACGCCAAACACGCGCGCACCGCTGCCCAGCATGCGCAAGCCTGTCAACAATCCGGCCTGTGTCTGTCCACTGCCAGAGGCGAGCACCACATGCGTCGTGTCCGGTTGCTGTTCAAGCAGCTCCTGCGCAGCGTGCAGATACCCGACGCTGCCAAGCGGGGCACTGTCTGCTTTGAGTGAGATGTGATAGGGAACTTCCCCGGCGTTGCGAAGGCGATTGGCTACGGCATGAATGGCCTTATCGGCAGCCACTTCGTCATCAGCGCCAGCAAAGTAAGTGACCTCTGCGCCGTAGAGCCTGGTCAACAGCACATTGCCAGAGTCCCGATAGGCATCACTGCTCATACCTGGCACGCGGTTTTCAAGTTGCACATGGCAACGCATGCCCAATCGTGCGCAAGCCGCTGCGACCGCTCGCGTGTAATTGGACTGGATTGCGCCTGTCACCAGCATGGTGGTTGCGCCCTGCTCGCGAGCCGCTCCGAAGTAGTACTCGAGCTGCCTTATCTTGTTGCCACCCAAGGCAAGACCGGTCAGATCATCGCGCTTGGCGCTCAAGAAAAAACCCAGCCTATCGCTGGTGGTTTCAAGTGGCTCAAGTGGCGTGGGTGTCAACGCCAGGCGCACGCGTGGCAATGTGATTTTTCGAGAACCCTGGGCGAAAGAGAACAATCCCTGCATGACGTGTCGGCGAACCGAATCGTTGATCTGAAGGGCCGCATTGAATCACGGAATGTTCCTGCTTTTTCGCATGAACATATTCACGAATGCATAGAGCTTTTTGCACCTAAAGGACTCTGTGCACGAATCCTTAAGCGCCATGTACGGGCTACTGTTGCATTGGGCAATAAATCGAGGTAGGCAATAAGCGCGCGAAATTTCGAGGTGCGCGGGCTATGCCGCACCTTTGCACTTGGCGAACAGATCCATGCCGGACTGGTAACTGGGCGAACGCACGTCGAGCAGGCCAAGCATCGAGTGATAGAGATTGTCGTGTGTGTAGGGTGCATCGGCCGTGCCGCGCAGGCAGCCAACGGACAGTTGCTCGCGTCCTGCGAAAGACGGCGAAAGCCAGCTCACCATCGGCACGTGCTTTTGCACATCGGGGGCCATGCTGTATGGCAGGCCGTGCAGGAACTGGCCGTACTCGCCGAGCGATTCTCCGTGATCGCTCAGATACAGCATGCCCGTGTCATAGCGGCTCGATGCGGTCTTGAGCCAGTCGATGGTGGCGCCGAGAAAGCGGTCTGTTTCGACGATGGAGTTGTCGTAGGCGTTCATCAACTCGGAATGCGCGCAGTCGGCCAACACCTCGGTCTTGCACTCGGGCGTGAAACGCTTGGATTCGAGCGACGAGCGCTTGGAGTAGGCCGGGCCGTGGCTGCCCATTTGGTGAAAGACCAGCAGGATGCCCTTGCTGCGCTTCTCTGCGGGAATCGCATCGAGGCGCTGCTGCAGATTTTCGAGCATCGCCATATCGCGGCATTCGCCGCTCGCATCGCATAGTTGCTTGCGCTGGCTGGCCGTCAGATCCGTGGACGCCGAGACATGCGGAACCCGGTCGCATACGCCCTTGCAGCCCGACTGGTTGTCTATCCAAAGCACGCCAAGGCCTGCGGCCTGGGCGACGTCGAGCAGGGTTTCGTAGTCGTCCTTGCGCGATTCGAAATCCTTCTTGCCAAGAGGCGAGAACATGCAGGGCACGGATGCGAGCGTGCTCGTGCCGCAGGACCTGACGTTGGTCCAGTTGAAGACGTTGCGTGTGGCGAGCTGGGGCGTGGTATTGCGCGCGTATCCGTTGAGCCCGAAATGATCCGCACGCCCGGTCTCGCCGACCACCAGCACGAACAGCAGGGGTTTGGTCTGCGCCGCATAGCTTGCGCCGAGCGCTGCTCCACCGCCCATCGAGATGAGCTTCTTCGTGTGCGTGAAAAGTGGCCGGATCACCACCGCGCTGCTGGAATACAGGCTTGCAATCGGGTTGAGCAGGTAGCGCAACTGGGGATGATTGCGCATCAGCGGCCCGAGATCGCGCGACATCGTCGCGACAATCACGGCGGCGATGCCCAGCGACGCGACGATCAGCAGCACGTTGCGCAGCATCTGGCGCAGGGGCGACATGGCGGGAATCCGAACGCGCACCAGCCACCACAGCGGAATGACCATCACCAGTGCCAGCGCCACAAACAAATGCCAGCCGAGCAGATCGGCCACTTCATGCGCATCGGTCTGCAACACATTGCCCATCATGCCCGGGTCCATCACCACGCTGTAGTTCAGCATGTAGTACTGCGAGAGCGCCGCCACCAGCACCACGGCAAGCCACAGCGGCTTCATGTAGCGGGTCCAGGCGGTGAAGGCCAGGATAGCGACGAGCGCACAGGCGTTCAGCAGACCGAGGACGACGGCGGTACGCACAAATACCCCTGGGGTGCTGCCGATGCGCTGCAACTGAAACCACAACGGCCAGTTCGCGGCAAACACCAGATAGAGCGCCAGATAGATCACGATGCGCTGTGCCGACAGCGGCGTGGAGAACCAGTCGTCGATACGGCGCAGCCAGTTTCCAGGCCGGATCGAATGCGAATTCGAGGCGGATATGCCGATATGAGCGGTGTTCATGCTTGTGCCTCTCCCTCGGCAATGCGCAATGTGGGTGTGGTGCTTCTTGTCGAAAGCGCCCGACTCGCGAGATCAACCAGCAGCCCGAAGGTCCAGCAGATCCACGCGGTCCAGAGCGTGTGGCTCATGTAGTGCGCGCCGCGCATCTGCTGCGAGATGCCAAGCACCAGACCGATGAGCAATACGCTCACAAGCCACCGCGATGCGATGGTTGTATCGACGCGGCGCAGCACAAACCAGCCCGCCAGAAACCCGAACGCGGAAGATGCATGTCCTGCGGGAAAGCAATGTCCCGGTCCCATGTCGTTCACACCGAACGCCCAGTGCGAGACATACAGCGCGTTGCCACCAAACTCGCGCAGATCCCAGGGGCAGCTTGTCGCGTTGAAATGTTTGAGCGAGGTGATCAGCAACATTGCGAGCAATACGCTCAACGCGAGCTGAATGCGCTGTGCACGCGTCGCGCGCTTGAGAAAGCCCCAGGGCTTGAATATTCCGATCAGCAAGGCCGCGACCAGCAGGCTGCTCAGCGTGCGCGGAATTTCATGAAACGCGAGCACGAAGGCGTGATTGCTGCGAAACGCGAACCCCGTGAGCGAGCCCGACAGGCGCGCCGCTGGCAAATCCAGACCTGAGAAATCCCAAAGCGCAATCAACAAAAACAAAAAGACAGTCAACCCGAGAAGGCGACGAGGATTCCAGGCAGGCATCGAGTGAAGCAAAGACGTTTGAACAAGACCGTCAGGCTAGTGCGGTGACCTGAACAATTGCTGAACGTAACCAAATTCATCACTGCCATACACTTGTGTCGTTTCCCGCCCTTTCAACCCTTTCTCAGCCCTGCGAAAACCCATGCGTGTCCTGCTTGTCGAAGACGATCCAGCGCTCTCCGAAGCGGTCTGCGGATACCTGCACGCCAAGGCCTTTGTCGTGGATGCGGTACCGCAACTTTCGCTGGCACGAACGGCGCTCGCCACCACGCAATACGCGGCCGTGTTGCTCGATCTGCACTTGCCCGATGGCGACGGACTGAGCCTGCTGCCGCAGATTCGCGCGCTGGCGGATCGACCGATCGTCATCGCGTTGACCGCCCGCGATCAGGTCAGCGACCGCATTCGCGGACTGGATGCGGGAACGGACGACTACCTCGTCAAGCCCTACGACCCGGCGGAGCTTCTGGCGCGCCTGCGCGCCGTCGAGCGCAGGCGCAGTGCGGCCAACCAGCCGGTGCTGCAACTCGGTGATCTGCAGATCGATCTTGGCCGCGAGCAGGTCTTGCGCGCGGGCGTGCCGATTCCGCTCACACCCAAGGAATGGGCGCTGCTGCGCGTGATGGCCACGCGCCCCGAACGCAACCACTCGCGCGAGCATCTGCAGGATGCCCTCTACAGTTTCGACAATTCGACCGACAGCAACACGCTCGAAGTCTTCATCAGCCGCCTTCGCCGCAAGCTCGGTCGCGATCACATCGAAACCGTGCGCGGCATGGGCTACCGGCTCGGCCACCATCCGGCCGACGGCACGCCATGAGCCGGCGCCGCGAGACTCTTGCGGGACGGCTCACCAAAACACTGACCCTCTGGGTCGGCAGTGTCTGGCTGCTGTGCCTGCTGGCCGTGGTCTGGTACACGGACATGGAGATCAACTACAACTTCGACAGCGAACTGGTCGAGGTCTCGCACCGCATGTTCGACATCGCCCTCGATCATCTGGATCAGGCTCCGCCACAGGCGCCGGGAAAGCAGACGCCGCTCATCATTCCCGGCCCCGGCTCGTTTGCGGATGCCGAGATCTACTACCGCCTCGTGATGCCCGACACTCGCGTGCTCGCGCGATCTGCCGAATCACGCGATGACATGTTCGACGTTGCCCTCTCCAACGGCTTTGCCAACCACGGCAAGTGGCGCGTGTACACGCTGCTGCATCCCACGCGCGGCATCTATCTTCAGGTGGCCGATCCTCTGGAAGAGCGCAGCGAGACCGTGAACCGCACATTGTTCGGGCTCATCGTGCCGTTTGCCCTGCTCATGCCGCTGCTCGCCCTGCTACTGCGACATATTGCGCGCAAGGAATTGCGGGTGCTCGATGATCTCTCCGACGAGATCGCCAAGCGCAACGGCAGGCAGCTCGACGCGATTCACCTGAGCGCGCCGCCGCAGGAGCTGGCGACCGTGCAGGAGCACGTGAACCGTCTGCTCGAGCGGCTCTCGCAGGCGCTCGACGTGGAGCGCGCGCTCGCGGCCAACGCGGCGCACGAGCTGCGCACGCCGCTCACCACCGCACGGCTGCGCCTGCAGACCGCGCTGGAACACGGGCTTGCGCGAACCGACGTCGAGGCCGCCATTGCCTCGCTGCAAACGCTGAGCCATCGCACCGAGAAGCTGTTGCAGCTCTCGCGTGCCGAATCGAGCGCGCCGTTCACACGCGACAGCATCGATCTCACGCAGCTTGCCAGCACCGTCTCGCGCGAATTCTGGCTCGACGAAGAGGCTTCGGCCCGACTGGAGTTGATCACTCCACCCGCATCGGAACTGGATGGCAAACCACTGACCGCCAAGGGTGATTTCGACGCACTCGCGATTGCGCTGCGCAACCTGATCGAAAACGCGCTGCACTACTCAGGCACCGCGAACGTGGAAATCATCGTCGGCCCCGGCGCGGAGATCGCCGTGCGGGACGACGGGCCGGGCGTGCCCGCGGAGCAACTCGAAAAACTCCAGCGCCGCCACGTGCGTCAAAGCTCGCAGCGCGCGGGGTACGGGCTTGGCTTGTCCATCGTCTCCAGCATCGCGCAAAAGCACGATGCGCAGTTTGTGCTCAGCTCGCCGCCACCCGGCCAGCCGCATGGGTTCGAGGCGCGCCTGATTCTGCAACCGGCCGATTGAAAGCGCGCTGCGGACCCACACCGAGTCATCTTTGTGACGAGAAACTGCACGTGCGTGCGTGTTTGCAGGCCATGCCTGAATACAATCATCGAATAGCCGGGATCGCAGCAGCCCCACGCCTGCCCCAGATTTCCAATTCAACGACGTTTACGAGACACCCATGACGAAAGACGAAATCCTCGCGCAATATGGCCCACGAGAAGCCATGGAATATGACGTAGTGATCGTCGGTGCCGGCCCCGGCGGGCTTGCCACGGCGATCCGGCTCAAGCAGCTCGCAGCCGTGAACAACCAGGAGATTTCGGTCGTCGTGCTGGAGAAAGGCTCCGAGCCCGGCGCGCATATTCTGTCGGGCGCGATCATGGATCCGCGCGCGCTGACCGAGCTGATTCCCGACTGGAAGGACAAGGGCGCGCCGCTCAACCAGCCCGTCACCGACGACGCCATGGTGTTCCTGTCCGAGACAGGTTCGTTTCGCACGCCGAACATGGTGCTGCCGGCATGCTTTCAGAATCACGGCAACTACATCGTCAGCCTCGGCAACGTCGTGCGCTGGATGGCCGAACAGGCCGAGGCTCTGGGCGTGGAAATCTTCCCGGGCTTTCCGGCCGCCGAAATCGTCTACAACGAAGACGGCTCGGTCAAGGGCGTGGCCACCGGCAACATGGGAGTCGGCAAGGACGGCGAGCCCACCAGTGAATTCCAGCTGGGCATGGAACTGCACGGCAAGTACACGATCTTTGCCGAGGGCGCGCGCGGCAATCTGGGCAAGCAATTGATCGCCAGGTACAAGCTCGACGCGGACCGCGATCCTCAGGCCTACGGCATCGGCGTCAAGGAACTCTGGGAAATCGACCCAAGCGCCACCAGCCCGGCTTCGTGCTGCACACCGCCGGCTGGCCGATGGACAACAACACCTACGGCGGCGCGTTCCTCTATCACCTTGAGGACAACAAGGTCACGCTCGGCTTCATCACCGGTCTCGACTATGCGAATCCCTATCTCTCGCCTTTCGAGGAAATGCAGCGCTGGAAGACGCATCCCAATATCCGCTACTACCTCGAAGGCGACGAGTCCAAGGGCATCAAGCCCGCCAAGCGCCTGGGCTACGGCGCGCGCGCCATCACGGCAGGTGGCCTGATGAGCCTGCCCAAGTTCGTGTTCCCGGGCGGCGCGCTCGTCGGTTGCGATGCCGGTTTCCTGAACGTCAGCCGCATCAAGGGCAGCCACGCTGCGATCAAGACCGGCATGCTGGCTGCGGACGCGGCGTTCGAGGCCATTGGCGCGGGTCGTCAGGGCGATGAACTCTCGGCCTACCCGGCTGCGTTCGAGAACAGCTGGCTCTACGAAGAGCTGAACAAGGCGCGCAATTTCAAGGCCTGGTTCAAGAAGGGACTGGTCGCGGCCACCGTCATGAACGGCATCGAACAGTTCGTGCTGCGCGGGCACATTCCATGGACGCTGCACCGTGACAAGCCCGACCATGCCTACCTCAAGCCCGCCGCGGATTGCAAGCCCATCGTCTACCCCAAGCCGGATGGCAAGCTGACCTTTGACCGGCTCTCCAGCGTGTTCATCAGCAACACCAATCATTCGGAAGACCAGCCATCGCACCTGACGCTCAAGGACCCGAGCGTCCCTGTCAACATCAATCTGGCCAAGTTCGCGGGCCCCGAGCAGCGCTACTGCCCGGCCGGTGTCTACGAGTTCGTGCCCGACGAAACCAAGGGCGGCAATGCCGAGCGCCTGCAGATCAACGCGCAGAACTGCGTGCACTGCAAGACCTGCGACATCAAGGACCCGACGCAGAACATCGTCTGGGTCACGCCCGAAGGCGGCGGCGGGCCGAATTATTCGGGCATGTAAGCCGCGCGGATTCCGGAGGCACATGCCAACGCACATGGGCCCTTGCGGCCATGTGCTTTTTTTCCGTTTGCACGCGCCGAGACTGCAAATCACGCATTCATACTGCCTTGCAAGCGCAAATACAGGGTTAATCCACAGTTTCATGCCCGGCATGCTCGGCGCATACTAGCGGCCTGCGTGACAGGTTGTAGACTCCTGCCCTCGGGCGGAGACCCCGACCGTTCACTGCTTGAACACATTCAGGAATTACCAAACCTTCCGACTGGAGATCGTTAAGAATGAAAAACTTGTCCTGGGCACCTCTCGGCGCATTGGCTCTGGCCATGGCCTCCCTGTCCACCGCTGCCGCTGCACAGACGACCAAGTCGGTCGCCGTGACCGCCATCGTGGAGCATCCCGCGCTCGACGCCATTCGCGACGGTGTGAAGGAAAGCCTGAAGGCTGCCGGTTACGAAGAAGGCAAGAACCTCAAATGGCAGTATCAGAGCGCCCAGGGCAACACTGGCACGGCCGCGCAGATTGCCCGCAAGTTCGTGGGCGACAAGCCTGACGCCATCGTCGCCATCGCCACCCCTTCCGCCCAAGCCGTGGTCTCAGCCACCAAGGACGTGCCGGTGGTGTTCTCCGCCGTGACCGATCCGGTCGCCGCCAAGCTCGTCAAGAACTGGGAGCCTTCCAAGACCAACGTGACCGGCGTGTCCGATCTGCTCAAGCTCGAACCGCAGATCGAGCTGATCAAGAAGGTCGTGCCGAACGCCAAGAAGGTCGGCATGGTCTACAACCCCGGCGAAGCCAACTCCGTCGTGGTCGTCAAGCAGCTCAAGGAACTGCTGACCAAGAACGGCATGACGCTGGTCGAGGCCTCGGCACCCCGCTCGGTGGACGTCGGCACCGCCGCGCGCAGCCTGGTCGGCAAGGTTGACGTGATCTATACGAACACCGACAACAACGTCGTGTCTGCCTACGAGTCGCTCGTGAAGGTCGGCCAGGACGCCAAACTGCCGTTGATTGCCTCCGACACCGACTCCGTCAAGCGCGGCGCGATTGCGGCTCTGGGCGTGAACTACAAGGACCTGGGCATGCAGACCGGCGCCATCGTGGTTCGCCTGCTCAAGGGCGAGAAGCCCGGCGCCATCAAGCCCGAAGTCAGCAACAAGACCGAGCTGTACGTGAACCCCGGTGCCGCCGAGAAGCAAGGCGTCAAGCTGACCGAAGACCTGATCAAGTCCGCCGCGCAAGTGGTGCAGTAAGCACTGCCTGAAGCAATCATGACACCACCCCGTCATGATTGCGGCCACCCCACGCAGGAGCCGTGCACCCCATGGCTCCTGCTTTGTTTTTTCCAGTAGCGACGGCCCATGTCACTTTTTTCCCTGCTGGGCGCTCTTGAGATTGGACTGATCTTCAGTCTGGTCGCGTTGGGTGTCTTCATCTCCTTTCGCCTGCTCCGCTTCCCCGATCTGACGGTGGACGGCAGCTTTCCCCTTGGCGGAGCCGTCTGCGCCGTGATGATCGCCTCCGGCTACAACCCGTTCCTCTCGACCATTGCGGCGGCCGCCGCCGGTGCGATTGCGGGCACGATCACCGGCTTGCTCAACGTCAGGCTCAAGATCATGGATCTGCTGGCCTCGATTCTCATGATGATCGCGCTCTACTCGATCAATCTGCGCATCATGGGTGGCCCCAATATTCCGCTGATCAACGACGCCACCATCTTCACCATCCTGCAGCCTGCGAACATGCCCGACTACTGGGCACGTCCGATGATCCTCATCGTGATCGTCGTGATCGCCAAAATCGTCATGGACTGGTTCTTCTCGACCGAGCGCGGCCTCGCGATCCGCGCGACCGGCTCCAACGCCCGCATGGCGCGCGCCCAGGGCATCAACACCGGCGGCATGGTGCTGCTGGGCATGGCGATCTCCAACGCTCTCGTGGCCGTGGCGGGTGCGCTGTTCGCGCAGACCCAGGGCGGCTCGGACATCTCGATGGGCATCGGCACCATCGTGATCGGCCTTGCGGCGGTGATCGTGGGCGAATCCATTCTGCCCTCGCGCAAGCTGATCTACGCGACGCTGGCAGTCATCATCGGCGCCATCGTCTACCGTTTCTTCATCGCCCTGGCTCTGAACAGCGACTTCATCGGCCTCAAGGCGCAGGATCTGAATCTCGTGACCGCCGTGCTCGTGACCATCGCTCTCGTGATCCCGCAACTCAAGCGCAAGCTGGCCCGGCGCAGCGCCTGACGCGTTCGACGACAAGAAAAAATAGGATTCGCGAAAAATGTTGAGCGCAAAAGACCTGTTCATCACCTTCAACCCCGGCACGCCCATCGAAACCCGCGCCTTGCGCGGCATGTCGCTGGAGATCCCGGCGGGCCAGTTCGTGGCCGTGATCGGCTCCAACGGCGCCGGGAAATCGACGTTTCTGAATGCCATTTCCGGCGACCTGAGCGTGGACACCGGCACCATCCGCATCGACAGTGAAGACGTCACGCGTCAGCCCGTGTGGTCACGCGCCACGCGCGTTGCCCGCGTGTTCCAGGATCCGATGGCCGGCACCTGCGAAGACCTGACCATCGAGGAAAACATGGCCCTCGCCCACCAGCGCGGCACGGGCCGGGGCCTTGGCGGCGCGGTGAAAAAGAGCAACCGCGCGCTGTACCGCGACAAGCTGGCCACGCTCGGCCTCGGGCTCGAAAACCGCCTCACCGACCGCATCGGACTGCTCTCGGGCGGCCAGCGCCAGGCCGTGAGCCTGCTGATGGCGTCGCTGCAGCCATCACGCATCCTGCTGCTCGACGAGCACACTGCCGCGCTCGATCCGCGCACCGCCGATTTCGTGCTGCAACTCACCGCGCGCATCGTCGCCGAGAACCAGCTCACCACCATGATGGTCACGCACAGCATGCGTCAGGCCCTCGACGTGGGCGAACGCACGGTCATGCTGCATCAGGGTCAGGTGGTGCTCGACGTCAGCGGCCAGGAGCGCGCGAACATGGACGTGCCCGATCTGCTCCAGATGTTCGAGAAAGTGCGCGGCGAGAAGCTCTCCGACGACGCCCTGCTGCTCGGCTGAAACGACGCGCCACCACTTCCGTCAAAGCCCTCCTCGGCATGCTGTCGACGAGGGCTTTTTCGTGGCCGCCTGAAACCCCTCCACCCACCGGGCATTCATATCATTGCCCTGCCTAGGGATTTTTCCGTAGTCGCGCAATTGCAACTGATATACCGTAATGGTTGCAATATGTTATTCAATCACCGCCCTGAACTTCCGGACGCCTGCACACCCTCACCCGTATGACCCAACTGTCCATCAAAGCCAAGCTGTGGCTGCTCGTCATCACCTTGCTTTGCGTGCTGACCGCCGTATCGGGCGTGATGTTCCGGCAGCTCTACGTGGCCAACGCGGGTCTCGGCAGCGTTCATGAAAATCAGGTCATGCCGCTCAAACAGATGAGCGAGACGGCATCCGGGTACACCAATGGCGTGTTGATCCCTCTTGATCGGGTGTCTGCCCACGGCATCAGCCCGACCGAGGCGGCGCGACTGATCAGCGCGGGACGTGATCAGGCCGACAAGAGCTGGAACGCTTTTTTGCAGACCAGACTCTTCGCCAACGAGCAGGTGGTGGTGGACCGGATTCAGCCGCTGAAGAATCAGGCCGACCTCGTGATCTCGCGCATCATCGACCAACTGCGTGAAGGTGCGCCGGAGCAGGCGAGCGCGCTCAGGACGGCGGAACTCGATCCGCTGATGGGAACGGTCCTCGAAGGCATCGAGAGCATTTCCGACATGCAGTTGATCAACAGCCGCGAGACCACGCAAGAGTCCGCCACCGCGATGCGCACCACCATGCGCGTGATCGCGACCACCCTCACGCTCTCGCTGGTGGCGTGCATCGCGGCGGCTCTGCTGCTCATCCGCAAGATCACCGCGAGCCTGAACCACGCGGTTTGCGTTGCCGAACGTGTCGCCCGGGGCGATCTGTCGGCGCAGATCGACACCAGTGGCGGTGACGAGATCGCGCGCCTGCTGCGCGCGCTTGCCACGATGAACGGCAACCTGATGCAGATCGTGAGCCGCATCCGCGAAGGCAGTGAGTCGGTGATGGAGGGCGTGCAGCAGATCGCTGCCGGCAACAACGATCTCTCGCAACGCACGGAAGAACAGGCCACGAATCTGGAGCAGACGGCGGCGTCGATGGAGCAACTGGCCGCCACCGTGCATCAGAACTCCTACAACGCGAGGCAGGCCACGCTGCTGTCCTCCAATGCATCCACCACGGCCGCCCATGGCGGAGAAGCCATGCAGCGCGTGAACAAGACCATGGCCCATATTTCCGACAGCTCCACGCGCATGGCGGCCATCATCGACGTCATCGACTCGATTGCGTTTCAAACCAACATCCTCGCGTTGAACGCCGCCGTGGAAGCCGCGCGCGCTGGCGAGCACGGACGCAGCTTCGCGGTCGTGGCCAGCGAAGTGCGTTCACTTGCGGGGCGCAGCGCGGAAGCGGCCAAGGAAATCAATGCGCTGATCAGCCAGAGCGCCACCGAGGTGAGCAATGGCGCGAAACTGGTGAACGAGGCCACGCGGACCATCGAGGCTCTTTCCCTGCAGGTTCGCGACGTGGCCGTGCTGGTGGATCAGATCAGCACCGCCACGGTCGAGCAAAGCGACGGAATCGCGCAGATCAGCAGTGCCGTGATGCAGTTGGACCAGGTGACCCAGCAAAATGCCGCCCTGGTCGAGGAAAGCGCAGCCGCCGCATCCGGCCTGAGCCAACAGGCCAACGCGCTGACGCAACTGGTCGCGACGTTCAAGCTCGATGCAGAAGACGACGATGCCGCCCTCAGACGGATTCCAATCGCGTCGGCTCGGGGAAATCGCAGACTCGAGCGTTGACGCGAAGGCGGCGGCGCTCTCAGGTCTCGAGCGGCAGGTCCGACTTTTTCAGGGTCCTGAGCACGAAGCTCGAGCGGCTGTGCCGAATGCCCTTGATCTTGTAGAGCTTCTCGCGCAGAAGCCGCTCGTAGTCACGCGTGTCGCGCACCACCACTCTCAGGAGGTAGTCGTAGTCTCCCGACACGAGATGCGCCTCCACCACCTCGGGAATGCTGGCCAGCACCTCGCCGAATTTCTCCAGTGTGTTATCGGAGTGGCTGTCGAGCGTGACCTGCACCAGCACGGTGTCCGACAGTCCGAGCGCCTGCGGATTGAGGCGCACCGTATAGCCCTCGATCACGCCGGATTCCTCCATCTTCCTGATGCGTCCCAGCAGGGCGAGGCGCTGAGCCCGACAGCAGCGCCAATCTCCTGAAGGCTGGCGCGCGAATTGGCCTGAAGCACCGAAAGAATTTTCTTGTCTGTTCGATCCATGTATGTGGAATTCAACGAATTCAGAGTGATTTCAGAAAATTATTCCATATCGCTGCGAGTATTTGGAAAATTCAGAAGCATCTTCTGGCAACGGCGTTGCATACTTCATCCATCGAAACACTTTTACAAAAGCTCCTTTCCTGCAGAGACTGTTTACCGACATCCCCTCTCCTCCTCAGCTCCCGGGCGACTACCGCCGCCCTGGGAGCTTTGGCGCATCTGCTATCAATGCGGTCTTCGCATGATCGCCACAACATCATAAAAACCCCAATGCCTCCGAGGCGCGCTTTGCTCACAATGGACGCCGGTAGCGGGATAGCCGCGCACGATTTACTTTTCAACCGGTGTGGAGATAACTTCGGCGAAGCCGATGAGGAACGATATGCAGCGTAGAAAGATTGCCCTGGGACTCGGATTGGCCATTGGCGCATTGAACCTGGCAGGGTATGCCAGCGCGCAGACGACGATGCGCATCAGCATTTCGACGGCACAGAATTCGCATCAGGGCGTGGCCATCGACACCTTTGCCAAGGAAGTTGAAAAGCGCACCGGTGGGCGCTACAAGGTCCAGACCTTCTACAACGGCGCACTCGGCGGCGAACGCGAATCGATCGAGGCCGTGCAGCTTGGCACGCAGGAACTGGCCTTCAGCTCGACCGGCCCGTGCCCAACTTCGTGCCGGAGACCAAGATTCTCGATGTGCCCTTCCTGTTTCGCGACAAGGCGCATGCGCGCGCGGTGCTCGACGGTCCGATTGGCCAGGAGCTGCTCGGCAAATTCGACGCCAAGGGCTTCAAGGCGCTGGCCTGGGCGGAAAACGGCTTTCGCCACATGACCAACAGCAAGCGCGACGTGAAGGCGCCCGAAGACCTCAAGGGCCTCAAGATGCGCACCATGGAAAATCCGGTGCACATCGCAGCGTACAAGGCGTTCGGCATCATCACCACGCCGATGGCCTTCCCCGAAGTGTTCACGGCGCTACAGCAGGGCACCGTGGATGGTCAGGAAAACCCGCTGCCGGTGATCATTTCCGCCAAATTCGATCAGGTGCAAAAGCATCTGTCGCTGACCGGCCACGTGTACTCACCCTGCATCTTCGTGATGAACAAGGCAGCGTTCGACAAGCTCTCTGCGGCCGACAGGCAGGCATTCATCGATGCCGCCAAGGAGGGCACCAAGGCCAACCGCGCCCGAGTCGACGAGGATGACGCAAAGGGCGTGGCCGATCTGCGCGCCAAGGGCATGACGGTGATCGACAACGTCGACAAGGCCAAGTTTGCGGCCGCACTGACGTCGGTGAACGCGCAGTTCGAAAAGGATTTCGGCAAGGCCAACCTCGACCGCATCCGCAACTACAAGTGATCGGCTGCGCGAGGAACGAGTGCTGCATGCGTGATTCGTGCAGCGCCGGCCTTGCGGCAACAACGCCCGCAGTTCAGCGATTGAATGCGGGCATTTTTCCGGCGGACAAGCATTGAACGCACGCGCATGAAAAACCTGTTTCTTTCTTTCGAGCGATGGACCACGGCCATCGCCATGGCGGGCGCGTGCGCGATGCTCGCGGTGTCCTCTGCGCTCGGCATCTTCCAGATCGTCACGCGTTTCGTGCTGGAGCAACCGGCCGAGTGGACCGAGGTGCTGATCCGCTTCAGCCTCATCTGGATGGTCTTTCTCGCCATCCCGATGGCCTTTCGACAGGGCGCGATGGTGAGCGTGGACGTGCTCTACCGCTGGAGTCCCCCCGGCATGCGCCGCGCGCTCGATTGGGTGGTGAGCATCGCGGCGCTGGCGCTCATCGGCGTATTGATCTGGTGGGGCTTTGACTACGCCAAACGCGGCGGCGTGCAATCGATGGCGGGGCTGGAATCGGTCTCCATGTTCTGGGCCTATCTTGCCGTGCCGGTGGGCGCGCTGTTCTGCATTCCCGGGATCATCGGCAACCTGCTCGATCCCAAACGCCTCGAACTGGAGACCGCGCAATGACTCCAGTGATGATTGCCACGATGGTGCTGTGCTTTGCGCTCAGCGTCTCGGTGGCCGTGTCGATCGGCCTTGCGTCGATTGCCGGCATTCAGATGTCCAACGCCAACATGCTCATCTCGGTCAAGGAGATGTTCGGCGCGATCAACAAGTTTCCACTCGCCGCGATTCCGTTCTTCATTCTGGCGGGCAACCTGATGGAAACCGGCGGCATCTCGCGCCGCCTCGTGGAGTTCGCCAAGAGCATCGTCGGTGGCGTGCAGGGCGGTCTGCCGATGACCTGCGTGCTCACCTGCATGATCTTCGCGGCGGTGTCCGGCTCCTCGGTCGCCACCACGTTTGCGATTGGCGCAATCCTGATTCCCGCGCTCATCAAGCACGGCTACCCCACGAGTTTTGCCGCTTCACTTCAGGCAACCAGCGCCGAACTGGGCGTGATCATCCCGCCGTCGATCCCGATGATTCTCTACGGCGTGAGCGCCGAAGTGTCGATCGGCGAACTGTTCATCGCGGGTTTCGGCCCCGGCATCCTGATCAGCCTGTCGCTGATGCTGTTCGTCTGGGCCTACTGCAAATGGAAAGGCTGGGGCAAGAACGACGGCGAAGGCCGCATGTCCTTCGGCCGCGCCCTGCTCCAGGCTGGATGGGCACTGGCCATGCCGGTGATCATTCTGGGCGGCATCTACGGCGGCATTTTCACGCCCACCGAAGCCTCCGCCGTCGCGGTGTTCTATGCGCTCGTGGTCGGCATGGTGGTGTACCGCGAAATCAAGATCAAGGATCTCTACTCCGTCTTGCGCAAGTCGGCGCTCTCGTCGGCGGTGATCATGTTCATCATCGCCAACGCCGGGCTGTTCGCGTTTCTGATCACGCGCGCCGGAGTGCCTGACGCCATCGGCCACTGGCTCGAACAAGTGCTCAAGTCGCCCGCGATGTTCCTGCTGGGTGTGAATGCGGCGCTGTTCGTCATCGGCATGTTCATCGAGACCAGCGCCGCCATCATCGTGCTCGCGCCCATCCTCGCGCCGGTGGCACAGCACTTCGGCATCGACCCGGTGCATTTCGGACTCATCATGGTGGTGAATCTGGCGCTCGGCATGATCACCCCGCCATTCGGCGTGAACCTGTTCGCAGCCTGCACGGTAGCGAAAATCTCGCTCGACCGGATCGTCACGCAACTGCTGCCGTTCGTGCTGGTGATTCTGCTATGCCTGTTGGTGATCACCTACGTGCCGGGCATCTCGCTGGGGCTGCGCGATCTGGTGTATGCGCGATAGGTGGCTCAGGAGCCAAATCCGCGAACGAAGGCGTCAATGGTTCTTTGAATTCGCGCTGCACCGGCGTGCTGCATGACAGCGGATTGCGCGCGGACCATCTGCGTGAGCGCGGCCTCGCTGCGCTGGCCTGGCAATATCTCAAGCACGAAGGATCCGCTCCCAGACGCGGGTTGCCGCTTCTCTGCTTCGCCCATCCTGACTTGCCATCATGTCTGCATACACAAGCAAGGCAGGCGCAAGCACAGAATCCGCCTGATTCCGTGCATTCCAGAATGCGTCCAGAATTTCAATGTCACCTTGCGGATCAGGCCGCAGGCGATGCTCAACCACAAAGACTTCGCGCGCCAGCCACGTGTAAATCGTCCCCGCTACGGGTTGGAGGAAACCGTCCATTCGATTCGCAGCGGCCTCGCCCGCCCACACAGCCTGGCCCGGTGCCCATCGAATGTCTTGCCAGCGTCTACTGGCTGGCAGGGAGTATCTGCGCGGATTGAGTTTGTGCCGCAAAGAGACCGGAAAGTGCTGGACCCACGCGCGCGACAATTCATCCCCTGCCAGCAAACGACGGCTCTTGCCTTTTCCCGCACTCAGATGTCCAAGGCGCGTCAAACCCTCTAGGACCTTGCCTACCGAACCCAGCGCCACGCCAGCGGCGGCAGCCATCTCGCGCTGCGACTGATGAACGAGTCCGTCCTGAGTCAGCAGCGCAAACACGAGGCGCAATCCGTTGGATGTTCGCAGGGCACCGTAGTCCGGGGTGGGCGAACGTATTTCAATTCGCGGCCTGCCCGATACAAAAACGAAGCGACCGGGAACGTCGATAAATGCGTTGCCAGCCATGTCGATGAAATTCAAGCCCAGTCGCTGGCACTCTTGCGCCAGGCTTTGCGAGATATAGGTCGCAGCCAATAGTGTGCGTTCCGGACGATTTCTCATCTGCGCGTGCAGAAGATGCAGCGTGTGCAATCGATCTACCACGCGCCTCACTTCGGTGTAGAAAACGCGCTCATCACCGCTTGCCGGAGAAAATCTGACAATGCCATCGCGACCTGGTTCGCGCTCCTGCCCCGCGTTGACGAACTCCAGCCCCGCAACCGAATGCGTTGCATCGAGAGCCTTCTGAAGGATATCCTGTTCGTTCATACACCACGATAGTTCATGTTACGTGAACATTCATAATATATGAACATAATACTGCTGTACAAGCCTCCAGCGCGCCTTCTGTCCATGGACGGCAAGGAAAAGCCTGGCGAACCGCACTCAGATCGAATAGAGAAAAACAGCCTTTTGGGAGGCCGCGACGTTATACTTGCAGGCTTGTCAGGAGAGAGCCCGCAGCTCGAAAAATGATGCGGGCCGCCGAAGGCGCAGGCAGATACCGAACGCTCAGGCAAAAGGACTGGCAAACCGCCCGCAGTGATGCGGGCGTTTCCCTAGCTGGAGAGAGGCCGTCTTTGCAACGAAGGCGGTCCACCGAAGGAGCAAGTCGCGGCACACCTTGCGATGAATCTCTCAGGTAAAGCGGACAGCAGGGCAATACCGCGATCAGCGCACGGCGTTGGTCGTCCGGATCATTTGCCTTGGAGCTTGAAAACCATGTCGTCCGCGCCCTCGCCTGCCACGCCGCTGCTCAACACCCCGCTCAATGCGCTGCACATCGAACTGGGCGCCAGGATGGTGCCGTTCGCCGGCTATTCGATGCCCGTGCAGTATCCCGCCGGCCTGATGGCCGAGCACCATCACACACGCACTGCCGCAGGACTGTTCGATGTCTCGCACATGGGCCAATTGCGCCTCGTGGGTGCCGATGCTGCCGCCGCGTTCGAAACGCTGATGCCCGTTGATGTGGTCGGCCTCGGCGTGGGCAAGCAGCGCTACGGACTGCTGCTCAACGACGAGGGCGGCATCATCGACGACCTGATGTTCTTCAATCGCAGCAAGGACATCTTCGTGATCGTCAACGGCGCATGCAAGGTGGGCGACATCGCTCACATCATCGAGCGCATCGGCCATCGCTGCCAGGTCATTCCCATGCCCGAGCGCGGATTGCTCGCGCTGCAAGGTCCGCAGGCCGCCGCCGTGCTCTCGCGGCTGATTCCCGGCGTGGAAAAACTGGTGTTCATGACGGGTGGCGACTTCCAGTGGAACAACGCCGATCTGTTCATCACCCGCAGCGGGTATACCGGCGAAGATGGTTTCGAGATCTCGGTCCACGAAAGCCGTGCCGAGGAATTCGCTCGCGCGCTGCTGGCCGAGAGTGAAGTCAAGCCCATCGGCCTTGGCGCACGCAACTCGCTGCGGCTCGAAGCCGGGCTGTGTCTCTATGGCAATGACATCGACCACAGCACCACGCCACCCGAAGCCGCGCTCAACTGGGCGATCCAGAAGGTGCGCCGCAGCGCTGGCGAGCGCGCTGGCGGCTTTCCCGGTGCCGGGAAAATTCTTTCCCAGATCGACCAGCCCGAAACGCTCACGCGCAAACGCGTCGGCCTGATCGCCCGGGAACGCATTCCGGTGCGCGAGCCCGCCGTGCTCGAAAACCTCGACGGCCAGCACGTCGGGCATATCACGAGCGGCCTGTTGAGCCCCACACTGAACCAGCCGATTGCGCTGGCCTACGTGCAGGCCGACCATGCCCAGCCCGGAACCGAAATCTTCGCCATCGTGCGCGGCAAATCCGTGCCGATGGTGGTGAGCGCAACGCCGTTCGTGCCAACCAATTACTTTCGCGGCTGAACGGGAAAGAATCCGCGTTCGACGACGCTCGGGAAAGCAACTACGGCGCAGCCATTTCACGCTACATTGCTTCCTGACCAATCTCACCCTCTTTTCAATCTCTCATTTTTTCCGGAGCACCCATGAGCATCCACTACTCCAAAGACCATGAATGGATCAACGCCGCCGACGCCAATGCGGCCGTGGTTGGCATCACCGTGCACGCGCAGGACGCGCTGGGCGACGTGGTGTTCGTCGATCTGCCTGAAGTGGGCAAGACCTTCGCACAGGGCGAAGTGGCGGGCGTGGTCGAGTCGGTCAAGGCCGCAGCCGACGTATACATGCCGGTGTCCGGCGAGATCGTCGAAGTCAACGAGGCTCTGCGCGACGATCCTTCGCTCGCCAACAGCGATCCGCTGAACGCTGGCTGGTTCTTCAAGGTCAAGCTGAGCGAGCCCGCTCAACTGGACGCGCTGATGGACGAAACGAGCTACAACTCGTTTGCCGCCAACGCCTGATACGACAAATCCCCTGCCGCGCCCTTGCATCGTCGAAGGCGCGGCAATTTTTGCTTTTGAGACTGGTCCCTCCATGCAAATGCCCGCCGCACTCCCCCTTTTCGCGCTGGAAAACGCCACCGAATTCCAGCCGCGCCATATCGGCATCAGCCCCGCAGACGAAGCGCACATGCTCTCCGTGATCGGAGAGGCATCGCGCTCGGCGCTGATTGATTCCATCGTTCCGCGTTCCATCGCCCGCGCCGGCGCGATGAACATTCCCGCAGCGATCACCGAGGCAGGCGCGCTCGCCGAACTCAAGGCCATTGCGTCGAAGAATCAGGTCCTCAAGAGCTTCATCGGCCAGGGCTACTACGGCACGTTCACGCCGGGCGTCATCCTGCGCAACGTGCTCGAGAACCCCGCCTGGTACACGGCCTACACGCCCTACCAGGCAGAGATTTCGCAGGGACGCATGGAGGCGCTGGTCAATTTCCAGACCATGGTCTGCGACCTGACCGGGATGTCGATCGCCAATGCCTCGATGCTCGACGAGGCCACCGCCGCCGCCGAGGCGATGACGCTGGCCAAGCGCTCGGTCAAATCCAAAAGCAACGTCTTCGTGGTTGCGGGCGACGCCCATCCGCAGACCATCGAGGTCGTGCAAACCCGCGCCGCGCCGCTCGGCATCGAGGTGAAGGTCGCGAACTCCAAGGAAGAATGGGAAGCGCTGCTCGCGGCCGACTTCTTTGGCGTGCTGATCCAGTACCCTGCCAGCAGCGGCTGGATCGCCGACTGGAAGGCCGATGTGCAGGCCATCCACGCCAAGCAGGCCTCGGCCATCGTCGCCACCGATCTGCTGGCGCTCACGCTGCTTGCGCCTCCGGGTGAATGGGATGCCGACATCGTCGTCGGCTCCACGCAGCGTTTTGGCATGCCGATGGGCGCCGGTGGCCCACACGCCGGTTTCATGGCCTGCCGCGACGAATACAAGCGTTCGCTGCCGGGCCGCCTGGTGGGTGTGAGCGTCGATGTGCACGGCAAACCCGCATATCGCCTTGCGCTGCAAACCCGCGAGCAGCACATTCGCCGCGAAAAGGCGACCTCGAACATCTGCACCGCGCAGGTGCTTCCCGCCGTGATCGCCAGCATGTACGCGGTCTACCACGGCCCCGAAGGTCTCACGCGCATTGCCCGCCGCGTGGCGCGCTTTGCGGCCATTCTGAGCCGTGGGTTGGCCACGCTGGGCTACACCAGCCGCCATCACGACACCGCGTTCGACACCCTCAGCCTGCACACCAGGGGCGAGACCGACGCCATCATGGCGCGCGCCGTGGCCAAGGGCGCGAATCTGCGCAAGGCATGGGACGAATACATCTGCATCTCGCTCGACGAGACCACGACGCGCGCCGACGTGGAACTGGTCTGGTCGATCTTTGCGGGCGAAGGCAAGGCGGTGCCCACCATCGAGGCAATGGACGACGGCGCGCCGTCGCTGATTCCCGAGTTCGCGGTGCGCAAGAGCGGTTTCCTCACGCATCCGGTGTTCAACACCCACCATTCCGAAACGGCGATGCTGCGCTATCTGCGCGGACTGTCCGACAAGGACCTGGCGCTCGACCGCTCGATGATTCCGCTGGGCTCGTGCACCATGAAGCTCAACGCCACGAGCGAGATGATTCCGATCACCTGGCCCGAATTTGCGAACATGCACCCGTTCGCGCCAAAGGACCAGCTCGCCGGCTACCTCGAGCTTGATCAACAACTGCGCGATTGGCTGTGCGAGGCCACCGGCTACGCGGGCGTGAGCCTGCAACCCAATGCGGGCAGCCAGGGCGAATACGCGGGTCTGCTGGCCATCAAGGGCTGGCATGAGTCACGCGGCGAAACGCATCGCAACGTCTGCCTGATCCCGAGCAGCGCGCACGGCACCAATCCGGCATCGGCGCAGATGGTCGGCATGCAGGTCGTCGTCACCGCGTGCGATGCCAATGGCAACGTCGACATGAACGATCTCAAGGCCAAGTGCGAGCAGCACAGCGACAACCTCGCCTGCATCATGATCACCTACCCGTCCACGCACGGCGTGTTCGAGACGCAGGTGAAGGAACTGTGCGAGCTGGTGCACCGCCATGGTGGTCGCGTCTACGTGGACGGCGCCAACATGAACGCACTGGTCGGCGTGGCCGCGCCCGGTGAATTCGGCGGCGACGTCAGTCATCTGAACCTGCACAAGACCTTCTGCATTCCGCACGGCGGCGGCGGTCCGGGCGTGGGTCCGGTCTGCGTGGTCGAAGATCTGGTTCCCTTCCTGCCCGGTCACAAGACCGCCGGGTTCGAAAGCCGCATTGGCGCGGTCAGCGCCGCACCGCTCGGCAACGCGGCCGTGCTGCCGATCAGCTGGATGTACATCCGCATGATGGGTCCCGACGGTTTGAAGCACGCCACGGAAGCGGCGATTCTGAGCGCCAACTACATCAGCGTGCGCCTCAAGGACCACTACCCGACGCTCTATGCCAGCGCCAACGGCCATGTGGCGCACGAGTGCATTCTTGACCTGCGCAACCTCAAGGACACCTCGGGCGTGATGGCCGAAGACGTCGCCAAGCGGTTGATCGACTACGGGTTTCACGCGCCGACGCTGTCCTTCCCCGTGCCCAACACGCTGATGGTGGAGCCCACCGAGAGCGAGAACCTGTACGAGCTCGACCGCTTCATCGACGCGATGATCGCCATCCGCGAGGAAATCCGCGAGATCGAATCGGGCAAGCTGCCGCGCGAGGACAACCCGCTCAAGAACGCGCCACACACGGCCGAGCAGGTCACGGCCGACGAATGGAAGCATGCCTACGCGCGTGAACTGGCCGCCTATCCGGTCGCCGCGCTGCGCAAGTCCAAGTACTGGTCGCCCGTAGGCCGCGTGGACAACGTCTACGGTGATCGCAACCTGTTTTGCAGCTGCGTGCCCATGGATGCCTACGACAAATAAGCACCACCATTGACGCCAACGCGAAGGAGCGAACGATCTGGTGAGCGTTCGCTCCTTTTTGTTCGGCCCGCCGCCGCAGACAGCGATGCAACTTCCCCCGCTCCCGACCATCGCGCATGAGCCTCTGATCCCGCTCTACGAAGACGAGTACCTGCTCGCCTTCGACAAGCCGTCGGGGCTGCTCTGCGTGCCCGGGCGCGGCGCTGAGAAGCAGGATTGCCTGAGCAGCCGGGCGAGCGCGCAGTGGCCCGATGCGCTGATCGTGCATCGGCTCGACATGGCGACCTCCGGGATCGTGCTCCTGGCCAGGGGCATGGCGATGCAGCGGGCCATGAGCGCGAGCTTTGCCGAACGCCGGGTGAACAAGACCTATGAGGCCGTCGTTGCGGGACGACTCATCGGCGAACCCGGAGAATGGAATGTGATCGACGCACCGATTCTTGCGGACTGGCCGAACCGGCCGAAGCAGATCATCGATCCGGCTGGCAAGCCGAGCCTCACGCGATGGCGTGCAATCGCATCGCCGGATATTCAATCACTTACAAAACAAGACGGAAACACACCGAGCGATGAATTGGAAGCGACGCGACTCGAATTGCAGCCGATCACCGGACGTACCCATCAATTGAGAGTACATCTGCTACACCTCGGATTTCCGATTCTGGGAGACGCGCTCTACGCACCACAATTCGTGCGCTTTTCCTCTGAAAGACTCATGCTTCATGCACGCGTTTTGCAGTTCACGCACCCCGTGAGCGCGCGAGAAATATTTATCGAAAGCCAAGTCCCGTTTTAGATTGCGTCAAATCAACCCGACTCTGTACGGTAGATAATCACCATTTGCTGATGCACACCTCCCTAGGGTATTCCCCGTTGTGAGGCCAACTCCCCTCGATAAGCTGGGCGACTTGCCGGATTGCACTCCCCAAAAGGGAGCGCACGACTGCATACAAATTTACTTACTCGTAACTAATAGTGATAGGAATAGCTATGCAAACGACCTTCCGTGTGCGTACGTTGATCGCAGCCCTGGGAGTGGCTGGTGCAGCATTCATCGGTACCGCAGCTCAAGCGCAGATCAAGATCGCACTGGTGATCCCAACGACTGGTGCGCTGACCCAATACGGTGACATGGTCAAGGAAGGTGCTACGACGGCGGTCGAGATGACCAATGCGGCCGGTGGCATCAATGGCAAGAAGATCGAACTCGTGGCCGTGGACGACGCCTGCGAACCCAAGCAAGGCCCGGTCGCCGCCAACCGCGTGGTCAACAGCAAGATCGGCTACGTGATCGGCCCGGTCTGCTCCGGCGCCTCCATCGCCGCCGCTCCCATCTACAACAACGAAGGCGTGGTTGTGGCGACTCCCTCCGCAACGTCTCCCGCGCTGACCGACGGCAAGAACTATCACTTCGTGTTCCGCACCATTGGCCGCGACGACCAGCAAGGCCCTTCGGCAGCCAAGTTCATCATCGAGCAGGCCAAGCCCAAGAAGGTTGCCGTGCTGCACGACAAGCAGTCCTATGGTCAGGGCATCGCCACCGCCGTGCGGGACGACCTGAAGAAGGCCAAGATCGAAGTTGCATTGTTTGAAGGCATCAACGCGGGCGATTCCGACTACTCGGCCGTCATCACCAAGCTCAAGAGCGCCGGTGTGGACTTCGTGTACTTCGGCGGCTACCACCCCGAAATGGGCCTGCTGCTGCGCCAGGCCGCCGAGCAGGGCCTGAAGGTCAAGATGATGGGCCCCGAGGGTGTTGGCAATCCTGAAGTGAACGCCATTGCCGGTGCCGCCGTGGAAGGCATGCTGGTGACGCTGCCGGCCGACTTCTCCGCCAACCCCAAGAACGCTGCCGTTGTGAAGGCGTTCAAGGACGCCAAGCGCAATCCTTCGGGCGCGTTCCAGCTGACATCGTTCGCTGCTGCACAATCGCTGATCGCGGCGATCAAGGCCGCTGGTGACAACCCGGCCAAGGTCGCCGACTGGCTGCACGCCAACTCGGTGGATACCGTGATCGGCCCGATCTCCTGGAACAAGCAAGGCGACCTGAAGTCCTTCGACTTCCAGGTGTTCCAGTGGCACAAGGACGGCTCCAAGACTCCCGCAGTCAAGTAACCCCTGATGCTCTCCCTTCGGGGCAGGACGTTCGCAGACCGGATTTGCGACGTACCTGCCCCGTTCGTTTAACTAGTGCCAGCGAATCGGACGCCCTGCCAACGGGTGCTTTCCCGATGACAAGCGCACAGGGGCCGTGCAAGATCAACCGCACCAGCCTCCAAAGTGGACGACCAAGCAATGTCTGACTTATTGCCGCAGCTGATACAACAGCTATTCAACGGGCTCTCCCTCGGAGCCATCTACGCCCTGATCGCCATCGGCTACACCATGGTCTACGGCATCATCGGGATGATTAATTTCGCCCACGGCGACATCTACATGATCGGCGCCTATGTGGGCTTGGTCACGCTGTCCGCCGTTGGTACCACCAGTGGTCTGCCGATCTGGTTCATCATCGCCCTCATGCTCGTGGTGGCCGTGGTGATCACCGGGGTTTACGGCTTCGCCGTCGAGCAGGTCGCCTACAAGCCGCTGCGCAGCAGTCCGCGTCTCGTGGCGCTGATCTCCGCGATCGGTATGTCGATCTTTCTCCAGAACTGGGTTGCCCTCGGCCAGGGTGCGCGCGACATGGCCGTGCCAGCGCTACTGCCCGGAGCGTTCACGTTTCACCTCGGCAACTTCGAGGTGTTCATTCCCTACGCCCGTATCCTGATCATCGTGGTGGCCGTGGCGCTGATGATTGCGCTCACGCTCTACATCAAGCACTCCCGCATGGGTCGCGCCTCGCGTGCCTGCGCGCAGGACATGCACATGGCCAACCTGCTTGGAATCGACACCAACCGTGTCGTCTCGTTCACCTTCATTCTTGGAGCCGTGCTGGCCGCCGTCGGCGGCGTGCTGATCGCGCTGGCCGTCGGCAAGCTGAACCCGTTCATCGGTTTCATTGCAGGCATCAAGGCGTTCACAGCAGCGGTGCTCGGCGGCATCGGCAGCATTCCGGGTGCCATGCTCGGCGGCGTGGTGCTCGGCGTCGCGGAGACCTTCGCCGCTGCCTACATTTCCTCAGAATACAAGGACATCGTGGCCTTTGGCCTGCTGGTGCTGATCCTGCTGTTCCGCCCGACCGGCCTGCTTGGCAAACCTGAAGTGGAGAAGGTGTGATGAACAAGATCCGCTCTCAACTCGGCCCGGCCCTGTTTGCCACCGTCATTGCCGCGCTGCTGATCATCCCGATCTTCGGGCTGCACCTGGAGCGCGCCGGCATTCGCACCTATCTCGTGCCGCAATGGAACTACGTGATCTGGGGCTGCGTGATCGTCTTCGTGTGGCAGTTGCTGCGCCCCGCCATCAAGACCGCGGTCAAGGGCTTTTCGATGCCCGCGCTGCCCAGCCTGTCTGCCAGGAGCCGCCCGGCGGTGATCCTGGTGGTCGCGCTGATCGCCATTTCGTGGCCGTTCTTCGCAGGACGCAACGCCGTGGACATCGCCACGCTGGCCATGATCTACGTGATGCTCGGCCTGGGTCTGAATATCGTCGTGGGCTTTGCCGGCCTGCTCGATCTGGGTTTTGTGGGTTTCTATGCCGTGGGTGCCTATACCTACGCCCTGCTCTATCACTGGGCAGGCTGGAGCTTCTGGGAGGCTCTGCCGCTGGCCGGTTGCGTCTCGGCGCTGTTCGGGTTCTTGCTGGGCTTTCCGGTGCTGCGACTGCGCGGCGACTATCTGGCCATCGTGACGCTGGGCTTCGGCGAGATCACACGCCTGCTGCTGGTGAACCTGAACCAATGGACCGGCGGCCCGGATGGCATCTCGAGCATTCCCAAGCCGACCTTCTTCGGCCTGCCGCTCACGCGTTCGCCAACCACCGAAGGCGGCACGACGTTCGCGCAGTTCTTCAACATCGAGTTCAGCACCATGCACATGGTGATCTTCCTGTATCTGATGGCGCTGCTGCTTGCCGTCGTCACGCTGTGCGTCAGCAACCGGCTGATCCGCATGCCGATTGGCCGGGCGTGGGAGGCGCTGCGAGAAGACGAGATCGCCTGCCGTTCGCTCGGCCTGAGCCCCACGAAGATCAAGCTCTCGGCTTTCACGCTCGGCGCCATGTTTGCGGGCTTTGGCGGTGCATTCTTCGCGGCGCGCCAGGGCATCGTGAATCCCGAATCCTTCACCTTCATCGAATCGGCGCTGATTCTCGCCATCGTGGTGCTGGGCGGCATGGGTTCGCAACTGGGCGTGATCATTGCGGCGATTCTGATCACCGTGCTGCCCGAACTGGCACGTGAATTTTCCGAATACCGCATGCTGATTTTTGGTCTGGTGATGATTCTGATGATGATCTGGCGCCCTCAGGGCCTGCTGCCGATGAAGCGCCACCATGTGGAGGTTCCCTCGTCCACCGGCAACCACAAGGATGGAGCGCACGCATGAGCCATCTACTCGAAGTCAGGGACCTGAGCATGCGCTTCGGCGGCCTTCTGGCCGTCGATGGCGTGGAAATGTCGATCAAGCCCGGGGAAATCTTCGCCATCATCGGCCCGAACGGCGCTGGCAAGACCACGGTGTTCAACTGCATCAGCGGTTTCTACAAACCCACGACCGGCGTGATCACGCTGGAGGGCCAGTCGATTGCCGGACTCGGCAGCCACAGCGTCGCGCAGCGCGGCGTCGTGCGCACCTTCCAGAACGTGCGGCTCTTCAAGAGCATGACCGCACTGGAGAACCTGCTGGTGGCGCAACACAGCCGCACCAGCAAGTCGGTACTCGGCGGTCTGTTCAACACCAGGAACTACCGGGCCAGCGAAGCAGCCGCCATCGAGAACGCAATGAAATGGCTGCGCTTCATGGGCATCGAGGCCTTTGCCAATCGCGAAGCGGGCAATCTCGCATACGGTCACCAGCGCCGGCTTGAAATCGCGCGCTGCATGATCACCCAGCCCAAGCTGTTGATGCTCGACGAGCCCGCGGCCGGTCTCAATCCGCAGGAAAAGGTCGAGCTGCAGCAGTTGATCGAGCGCCTGCGCACCGAATTCGGCGTGACCGTGCTGCTGATCGAACACGACATGGGTCTGGTGATGGGCGTGTCCGAGCGCATTCTGTGCATGGAATACGGCCGCCCTATCGCCATGGGAACGCCCGAAGAGGTGCGAAGCAACGAGCGGGTCATCAAGGCCTATCTGGGAGAGGCCTGAGATGAGCGCCAAACACATGTTGCAACTGGAACAGGTTTCCACCCACTACGGCGCGATCTGCGCGGTCAACCATGTCAGCCTGCACGTCAATCAAGGCGAAATCGTCACGTTGATCGGCAGCAACGGCGCGGGCAAGACCTCGCTGCTCATGACCGTCTGCGGCAACCCGCGCGCAAGCAGCGGCAAGATCTTGTTCGAGGGCGAGGACATCACGCAGATGTCCACTCACCACATCATGCGCCGCGGCATTGCCATCTCGCCGGAAGGCCGCCGTGTCTTCAAGGACCTGACGGTCGAGGAAAACCTCAAGATGGGCGGCTTCTTCCTGAGCAAGCCGGAAATCGCCGACGGCATCGAGCACGTCTTCAAACTGTTTCCGCGACTGCGTGAGCGCTCGGGTCAGCGCTCGGGCACGATGTCCGGCGGCGAACAGCAGATGCTGGCCATCGGGCGCGCGCTCATGAGCAAGCCGCGCCTGCTGCTGCTCGATGAACCCACGCTCGGCCTCGCTCCGCTGATCATTGCCCAGATCTTCGAGATCATCCAGACCATCCGTGCGAACGGCGTGACGGTGTTTCTGGTCGAGCAGAATGCCAATCGCGCGTTGCAGATCGCGGATCGCGGCTATGTGCTGGAAACAGGCAAGGTGGTGCTCGAGGATTCCGGGCAGGCGCTGCTGACCAATGCCGACGTGCGAAAGGCATATCTGGGCGCGTAGGGATCCTCCGCGCGAATCTTTCCCCGTAAGATGGGCGCATGAGCAAGAACCAACATCTCACCATTCTTACGGGCGGATCGCGCGGCATGGGGCTCGCCATGGGCCAGCAGTTGCTGGGCGAAGGCCATGTGCTGATCAGCATTGCACGCAAGACCAGCGAAGCACTCGCCGCTGCGGCGGCCAGCGAAGACCAGCTTCAGCAATGGGAGCAAGACCTGTCGAACAGCGCGGAAGCCGCCGCACGGCTGACTACGCTGCTGAACTCGCTGACGGCCGGTGACTGGGCGAGTGTCACGCTGATCAACAACGCGGGCGTGATTCCGCGCATCGCCCCGATTGGCCAGATCAGTGCCGACGATCTGCAGAACGCGATGCGTGTGGGTCTCGAGGCACCGATGGCACTGACCGGGGCCTTTCTCGCCGCCACCGATGGCTGGCCCGGCGAACGCAAGGTGCTGAACATCTCTTCGGGCCTCGGTCGCCGACCCATGGGGTCGCAGGCGGCCTATTGCGCGGCCAAGGCCGGTCTGGACCTGTTCACGTCCTGCGTGGCACTCGAAGAAGCCCTCAAACCTGACGGAGCCAGCCTGTGCTCGCTTGCCCCAGGCGTGATTGATACGGACATGCAGGGTCAGTTGCGCGGTGCCAACCCGGGGGATTTTCCCGACATCGGCAGTTTCAAGGCCCTCAAGCAAGACGAGCGACTCTCTTCCCCGGCCGAAGCCGCGGCGCGCGTTCTCGCCTATCTGCGTCGCGCCGATTATGGGGAAAACCCTGTCGCGGATGTGCGCGACAACCCAATTGCTGCGATGCACAATACGTATTCGAATACGTAGCCGCGCATTTCCGCAATATGCACACGCATCGGGGTGCGCTGGCTGAGTTGAAAGTCGAAACCTTACTCATCCAATCAGACAGGAGATCCGCATGTCCCGTGAAGTAGTTGTAGTCAGCGCCGTACGCACCGCCATTGGTACCTTCGGCGGCAGCCTCAAGGATGTTCCGCCGACGGAGTTGGGCGCCACGGTGGTTCGTGAGTCGCTGGCGCGCGCGAAGGTGGATGGCAAGGACGTGGGCCACGTGGTGTTCGGCCATGTGGTGAACACCGAACCCAAGGACATGTACCTCTCGCGCGTGGCGGCCATCAACGGCGGCTGCGGCGAAGGCACCCCGCATACAACGTGAACCGCCTCTGCGGCTCGGGCCTGCAGGCCATCGTGAACGCGAGCCAGTCGATCCTGCTTGGCGATGCCGACATCGCCATCGGAGCCGGTGCCGAGAACATGAGCCGCGCGCCCTATGCCTCGCTCACCAGCCGCTGGGGCGCTCGCATGGGCGACTTCAAGATGATCGACATGATGATCGGCGCGCTGCACGATCCGTTCCACAACATCCACATGGGCGTGACCGCGGAGAACATCGCCGCCAAGTGGGGCATCACGCGCGAAGAGCAGGACGCGCTGGCCGTCGAAAGCCACAACCGCGCCGAGCGCGCGACCGCGGCCGGTTACTTCAAGGACCAGATCGTGCCCGTCACGCTCAAGTCCAAGAAGGGTGACGTCGACTACGTGACCGACGAACACTTCCGCGCGGGCGCGACCGCCGCCGACTTCGCCAAGCTCAAGGCGGTGTTCCAGAAGGAAAATGGCACGGTCACCGCGGGCAATGCCTCGGGCATCAACGACGCAGCCGCCGCCGTGGTACTGATGGATTCCAAAACCGCGCAGGCGCGCGGCCTCAAGCCGATGGCGCGCCTCGTGGCCTATGCGCATGCCGGCGTGGATCCCAAGTTCATGGGCATCGGCCCGGTACCAGCGACCAAGCTGGCACTGGAAAAGGCGGGTCTCACGATCAACGATCTGGATGTGGTGGAAGCCAATGAAGCCTTCGCCGCACAGGCCTGCGCCGTGACGCGCGATCTGGGCCTGGACCCGGCCAAGGTGAACCCGAACGGCTCCGGCATCTCGCTCGGACACCCGATTGGCGCAACCGGTGCCGTGATCACCGTGAAGGCGCTGCACGAACTCGAACGCATCAAGGGCAAGTACGCGCTCGTGACCATGTGCATTGGCGGCGGACAAGGCATCGCGGCGATTTTCGAGCGCATGTGATTTGGCCAACCTCTGGATAGCACGAGTACGCCAGCCACCGGACACACGGTAATATCGACGCTGGTGTCCCCAAACAAGGCCCCACTGGTTTTCCAGACGGGGCCTTTTTCCATTCGCAGGAGAGACTTTCACATCATGATGATGCGCCGCACATTCACAACAACCACGGCCGTTGCCGCCTATCTCGCACTCGCCGTTGGCGGCATGGCCCACGCCCAGAACGCCCCGGCGGCCAGCTATCCCACCAAGCCCGTGCGTCTCGTGATTCCCTTTCCTCCGGGCGGCGGCACGGACATTCTGGCGCGCCTGATCGCCAACGAACTCAGCAAGACCAACAAGTGGACGGTGGTGGCCGACAACAAGCCCGGCGCTGGCGGCACCATCGGCATCGGCGAAGTCGCCAAGGCCCAACCCACAGGCTACGACATCGTGATGGGCCAGAAGGACAATCTGGTCATCGGTCCATGGCTGTACAAGAACCTGCCCTGGAATCCCACGAAAGACCTGACCGCCGTCGCGCACGTGGCCTATACGCCGGTGATCATCGCGACGTCGGCAAACTCCAAATACAAGACGCTTGCCGACGTGGTCGCCGCCGCCAAGGCCAATCCGGGCGCGGTGACCTATGGTTCGCCCGGCAACGGCACCTCGATCCATCTGGCCGGCGACCTCTTTGAAAAGGCGGCAGGCATCAAGCTGAGCCACGTGCCGTACAAGGGCTCCAATCCCGCGATGATGGACGCACTCGCGGGCAACGTCGATCTGCTGGTTTCGTCGGTTCCGTCGGCCATGGGACAGATCCAGTCAGGCAAGCTGCGCCCACTCGCGGTCACCTCGGCCAAGCGCAGTTCCTCGCTGCCCGACGTGCCAACGGTTGCGGAATCCGGCTACAAGGGCTTCGATGTGAGCACCTGGTATGGCGTGATGGCACCGGCCGGCACGCCCGCCAATGTGGTGACCACGCTCAACACCGAAATCAACAAGCTCCTCGCCACTCCTGAATTGAAGGCGGCCATCCACGCACAGGGCGCGGAGCCTCTCGCCATGTCGCCTGCGGATTTCGGCAAGCAGTTGAATTCCGAATATACGCAATGGAAGGGCATCGTCGAGGCATCGGGCGTGAAGATCGAATAAGCCTCACACATCCACAACCGCGCGCAGCTCCTCGCGCGGTTGTTTTTTATTGCTATCGAACCAAAGAGTGACGTAGGAAATTTCACTCAGCGAACCCTCTCGTCTTCCCGGCAGTCATGACTTACATCAGGATGTACAGCATCATGACAAAAGATACTTCTTCACACATTGACATTGGAGAAGTACATGGCCTTGCTGGTTTGGTTGCCAGAACTGGATACTGGCATTGACGAAATCGACAGGCAGCATCGTCGTATCGTCGAATACATCAACAAACTGCATGAAGTGAGAGCGACACACGACCGCGAGGAACTCGGCAACGTGATCAGCGAAATGGTGGACTACACCCTCTCCCACTTCGTGTTTGAAGAAGCGCTGATCGAAAATGCGGGCTACATGTTCGCAGGTCCGCACAAGAAGGTGCACGAGCTGTTCACCCGGCGCGTAGCCGAGATGCAGTCGCGATTCGATTCGGGTGAGGACGTCACGGCAGAACTTCACTCGATGCTCTCCCGCTGGCTGTTCAACCACATCCGCAACGAGGACCATGGCTACGTGGATGCGGCAAAGACCTATCTGCGCATGGCCCAGGCAAGCGGACCGTCGGCCGAAGTAACCCGCATCAAGGCCGAGGTGCTACGGGAACTGGAGCAGCGCCACAAGAAAAAGGGCTGGATCTCGCGCCTGTTCGGTGGATAGGAAGGCGCGCACTCGATCAAAGAAAAACGGCCCGTGAAAGGGCCGTTGCAGTTTTCATGTGGCAAGCGAGCCACCCTGCGGCCCTATCAGTCGCGCACCACGAGCACCGGAATCTCGGAGATACCGAGCACACGCTGAGTGACGCTACCCAGCACCAGCTTTTCCAGACCCTTGCGGCCATGCGAGCCCATGACGATCAGATCGGCGCCAACCTCCTTGGCTGCGCGATGAATGCCCTCGTGAATGGCGTGGCCCTCGCCCATCTTGGTGACCACTTTTTCAACGCCCGCTTCCACCAACGCCTTGCTCGCGGCATCCAGCGCGGAATTGGCTTCGGCGCTCGCTGCCGTCAAATACTGCGACTGGCCATAGGCAAAATCAGCGCCCACGCCGGTAAAGGGATAGGGATCGATGACATAGAGCACCGTCACCGTGCTGCCGTAGGTCTTTGCCAGGCCAGCGGCTTTGGAAACCGCGCTCAAAGCCGTTGTGGAACCATCGACCGGGATCAGAATATTGGAAAACATGAATTCTCTCCTGCACTAAAAAACTGAACCGTCCAACCAAAGAACGAAGCGGTTGATGAGTTTCGGACTCTGCGCCCTCCAGGCTGTTGACTCAAATCAACCCGCCCCGGTTCCCCCTGCATTCTGAAATTCACCTGCGCGACAGGTGACGACCAGCGTATCACGCCAGCCCACCGCTCCCGATGGCTGTATCGGCGTAGTCTCATGGATCATGCGGGCATCGTCGAGCAGCATCACCGACCATGGCTCGGCCAATGTGAAGCGTTGCCCGTTCGGACCTGTCGCCTCGAAGATGCGGGTCTCGCCGCCCTTCACACCCTGACGATCCACCAGGAACACCGCCACGAGATCCACGCCATCACGGTGCGCGCCCTCGGGCGTCGGGCGTCCGATACCGTCCGAGGTGTCGATCCTGAACTGGTGCGCCTCGATGAACCAGGGTTTGAGCGTGCCATCGCGCGCAATCGCATCCTGTGCGAGTTGTGCGAGCGCGCGCATCATCTGCGGCCACACCGCGTGCGCCACCGTGGCTTCCTGCATGGGAGCAAACCAGCGCTGCATGCCGCCATGCAATGCGTTGTATTCCACGGGCTGCCAATGCGCGCGATGCGGCACTTGTTCATAGCGCTCGCCCTGCACCACAAAGCACGAGTGACGCCGCCTGCGGTAGCGTCCACCGTCCTTCAGAAACTCGTCGGCGGCAGATCGGCCCAACGGGCCGACAGGGCTTGCAGTTCCTTGATGTCGCAACCGATCCAGTCGGCAACGTCGCTGGGCTGCAAGACGGCAAACCCGCGGTCACGCAACTGGGTCGCTACCTGATCCGCGGGAGAGTAAGGAGGGGAAAACGTGACGTGGGCCATAGGCCCGGAGCTTAAACCCTTGTGCAAGGCGCAAGGGCGAATCGGGCAGCCAGGATCGTGAAAATCTGCAGACCGCCGTGCCGGGCAACGCTCAATCAGTCACGACCGTGACCTCGGCCGTGCCCATGGCCGTTGCCGCGGTAATCGTCGCGGTCGTCGCGATCCCGGCGATAGTCACGGTGATCGTGCCTGTCGTATCGGTCGTCCCGATCACGGCGATCCCAACGGTCGTCGCGATCACGCGCATGGCGCGGCGGCGGGCCACGGTGAAACTGCGGTGGCGGGTTTCTCAGAAAGTAGACGTTCTGACCGCATGCGCCATACCGGGCGCAATGCTTGCCCCAGTGTTTCGCATGGCCAGGCGGCACATACATATAGACGGGTTCGGCAGGCACCACGACACGTGGCGGAGCGATGATCACGGGCTGCTGATAAATGACGGGCGGCGGCGGAGCGCCGCCGAGGTCCACGCGTCCATAGACACCCGGAGCAATCTGCCCACCGACCGAGCCGCCGAGGTAAACCTGCGCGCTGGCAGCAACGCCCAGCGTTGCCAGCAACACGCCAGCGACGCCCGCGCGCACGCGTTGACGCACGGCGCGGCGCGTGTTCTCGGAGCATATGCGTGAAGTGTCTGTGGGTTCCGTCATGGGCAATTCCTTGTGTTGTTGAATGCGCCGCCATGGTAAGCACCGCTAGGAAGCTGGATCTGAATCACTCAATAAAAGCTGTAAGCACCAGTATTGACCGGAGCGCAGCGATTCATCTTGGCTCAACGTCTACCCAGTGCCTACCGTTGACCGGGCAAACAACAGGCGCGCGCTTCGGCGTGTATGCTTGTATCGGGATTGGCAGCATCTGGCGCGTGCGCAGTGTCATCAACGACAATGACAGCCACGCGCATCGCTCCTATCATGCTGCCCAGCATTGTTTGATTTTTCAGGTCAGCCCCGCCGACCACGCAGTTGCAGTAAACAACATGAACATTGTCATTCTGGACGACTATCAAGACGCCGTACGCAAACTCCATTGCGCCGAGCGGCTCGAACGATATTCCGCCAAGGTTTACACCAATACGGTCAAAGGTCTCGGCCAATTGTCGGTGCGCCTGAAGGACGCCGACATCATCGTGCTGATCCGCGAGCGCACCCAGATCTCCAAGCAACTGGTGGAAAAGCTACCGCGCCTCAAGCTCATTGCTCAAACCGGCAAGGTCGGCTCGCACATCGACGTTGCCGCGTGCACCGAAAAAGGCATCGCGATTGCCGAAGGTGTTGGCTCGCCGGTGGCACCGGCGGAACTGACTTGGGCGCTGATCATGGCCGCGACGCGCCGTCTGCCGCAATACATCGCCAACCTCAAGCATGGTGCTTGGCAACAATCGGGCATGCGCTCGGCATCGATGCCGCCGAATTTCGGACTCGGCATGGTTCTGCGAGGCAAGACGCTGGGCATCTGGGGCTACGGCAAGATCGGCCGCATCGTCGCAGGCTACGCCAAGGCATTCGGCATGAATGTGCGAGTCTGGGGTCGCGAGGCCTCGCGTGCGCAGGCCTTGAGCGACGGCTTCCAGGTTGCCTCCACGCGCGCGGAATTCTTCTCGCAATGCGATGTGATTTCCCTGCATCTGCGGCTCAACGAAGAGACTCGCGGCATTGTGAAGCTCGAAGACCTGAGCCAGATGAAACCCACGGCGCTGATCGTCAACACCTCGCGTGCGGAACTGATAGAGCCCGATGCGTTGATCGCCGCGCTCAACCGCGGCCGCCCCGGCATGGCCGCCGTGGACGTTTTCGAGAGCGAGCCGATTCTGCAGGGACACGCGCTGCTCCGACTCGAAAACTGCGTATGCACGCCGCACATAGGCTATGTGGAGCAGGATAGCTACGAGCTGTATTTCGGCGCGGCGTTTGACAACGTGGTCAACTTCGTCAAGGGCACGCCCACCAACATCGTGAATCCCGGCGCGCTGCAGGTCCGGCGCTGACGGTTGGTCTAAGCGGCGCGAATGCCGCCGCGCAAGACACGCAGAAAAAAGGGGCTCCGAGGAGCCCCTGCTTCACTTGCCGAACGCAACTCAGTTCAGCGGCACCTTGTCGCCGTTCTTGTATGCGAACAGCGTCACGGCCGGGTTCTTCATCTCACCATTGGGCTCGAACGAGATCTTCGCGGTCACGCCCTGGTAGTTGGACTTCTTGAGCTCGGGAATGTACTTCTTCGGATCCGAAGAACCGGCGCGCACCATGGCGTCGGCGAGCAGCATCGTGGCGTCGTACTTGTACGGGCTGTAGACCTGGAACTGGCCAGGGAACTTGGCGTCGTAACGAGTCTTCCAGTCCTTGCCGCCGGGCATCTTCTCGAGCGAAGCACCGCCCACGGCGCAGATGACATTGGCAAGCGTCGGCGCACCGGCAGACAGCTTGGCGAGTTCGGTGGTGCAGAAACCGTCGCCGCCGAAGTACTTCTGCTTGGTCAGACCGAGCTGGGCCATCTGGCGCAGCATCGGGCCGGCCTGAGCGTCCATGCCGCCGTAGAACACGGCATCAGGATTCTTTGCCTTGATGGCAGTCAGAATCGCCATGAAGTCGGTGGACTTGTCGGTCGTGAACTGTTCTTCAACAACCTTGATGCCCTTTTCGGCAGCCACTTTCTTGAACACGCTGGCGAGACCCTGGCCGTAGGCCGTACGGTCATCAATCACGGCGACGGTCTTGAGCTTGAGCGTGTCCGCAGCGTAGGCTGCGAGTGCGGCACCGAGCGCGTTGTCGTTGGCGATGATGCGGTAGGTCGTGTCGTAACCCGGCTTGGTCAGGTTCGGGTTGGTCGCGGCGCCGGTCACCATTGGCACGCCGCAGTCGTTGTAGATCTTCGAGGCTGGAATCGTGACGCCCGAATTCAAGTGGCCCACCACGCCGGCGACCTTGGCGTCGCACAGCTTCTGCGCAGCGGCGGTGCCCTGCTTCGGATCGGCAGCATCGTCTTCGGCCATCAGCTCGAACTTCACCTTCTTGCCACCGATGGTCACGCCCTTGGCGTTCAGATCGTCAACGGCCATGCGCGCGCCATTTTCATTGTCCTTGCCGTAGTGACCCTGAGGCCCGGATACGGGGCCCACGTGACCGATCTTCACCACCTCTTGAGCGGATGCCATGCCGGCCACTGCCGCAATTGCAGCAGCGATAGTCAACTTCAACTTCAATTGCATACGAATCTCCAAATTAGAAAACGCTGAGATATATGGTTTTGTCCCAACGCGGTGAAACATAGCGCAATTCATACTCTGAAACACTAGGGAATCTCTGCATGACCGAACATGTCGGGACAATCGATTGATGCAATTTGCAGGCCATATATGGCCTCGTTCGAGCGGGAGCGTTAGCTGGCGCGGTTGCGCGGCAATAAAGTGCGGGGACAGGCGCAGCACCGAACGCCTATGCAATGAGAACATAGTTTGCCATTCACAGATTCTTTACGCGCCAACCGTGCGCGGCGCACCACATTCGGGAAATCCCTTCTGGTGCAAGGCGCCTCATTTCAGGCCAAACGCCGGACCTTGCGCGTTACCTCGACCCCTGAGTCGAGGCCAGCTCGTCAGCCACCGCCTCATACACCGACTGGCGCACGACCGACTCCACTTCTTCACGCAAACGAGGAACGATGGAGCGCGTCTGCTCCTGGATCACCTGAGCGATGGCATCTCGCAAACGCTGTTCAAGCATCACGTCCACGCGCTGCATGACGCGATGCACCACATACTCTTCGTAACCATCGGGCAACGGAACGGGTTGCGCGGTGATCACGGTTTGCGGCAATGACGGTGCCTGCACGGAGGGAGCACGCGCGTCGCCGGGCTCCTGCGTCATCTGCGTCGTTGGCGAGAGAACTTCGGCATCATCCGATTCCAGGACCGTCGCGGATTCCGGGGTCTCGCCAGACTCCGGGGACGGCGGCGGCAGCTCGTCGTCATCGTCAACTCCGGCGGGCAGTTCATACCCGCCGGGCACTTCCGCCGGGGCCAACAGGGCCTCCGCCATCTGCGCGTCTGCGGGCAAATCGACCTCCTCGGTCAGGGTCGGAACGAATTTGGGTGGAGTGGTGGAAGAAGCAGATGCCATGTCAGGCATTTTCTTTCAAAACAAGATCGTGGCGAACGATCTCGTAACCTTGTGCAGCGTACTGACGCCAGCGCGTGCGGGCCGATTGACGATCCTGCTCATCGCTCGCGCTGACCACCTCGATCACCTTCTCGAACTGTTCAAAGCCGGAAGGAAGCTGCGAGCCCAGGTTGAGCAGCACGTCACGCATGGCCACCGAAAGCGGCTGCACGGCCAGGAGTACCGGCGAGGCTGCCACCACGTCGGGGTCTGCATCGGCCAGCGCGTGAGCCACGAAATCCGTTGGACCCAGCGCCCACATCATGCGGTCGAGCGCCTGGAGTTCAGCCGCGCCACCCGTCACCACCACGCGCGCGCCGTGTTTGAGCGCCTTGCGGGCAAAGCGGCAGGCGTAGGCCAGCTTGTCTGGCGCGTTGAAATGAAATGCGACTTCGGTCATGGCGTCTCGAACGAATACTGCGGAGCTCAGACCGTCTTGCGAACCGCAGCCGACTTGCGCACGGCCTTGGTCTTGCTCGCGGGCCTGGCAGTTCCGGCGTCGCCCGCCAGATAGTGCATCAAAAGTCCCACGGGACGGCCGGTCGCGCCCTTGGACGGCCCGCTCTTCCACGCCGAACCTGCGATGTCCAGATGCGCCCAGGGCGTACTGCCGGTGAAGCGTTGCAGGAATTTGGCGGCCGTGATCGCGCCACCCGCGCGACCCGCCACGTTGGCCACATCGGCAAAGTTGCTGCGCAGGCCCTCGGCGTATTCATCGTCCAGCGGCATGCGCCAGCACAGATCGTGGGCCGCATCGCCAGCGGCCTCCAACTGGGCGGCGAGCGCATCATCGGACGCGAACAGGCCGCTGCGCTGGCTGCCCAGGGCGATCACGCAGGCTCCGGTCAGGGTGGCAATATCGACCAGCGCGCGTGGCTTGAAACGTGCGGCGTAGGTAATCGCGTCACACAGCACGAGACGGCCCTCGGCGTCGGTGTTCAGCACTTCGATGGTCTGGCCGTTCATGCTGGTCACCACGTCACCGGGCTTGAGCGCATTGCCATCGGGCATGTTCTCGCACGCAGGAATCAGCCCGACCACGTTGACCGCGGGACGCAGCTCGGCAAGCGCCGTGAACACCCGAGCACGCTGGCCGCGCCGCCCATGTCGAACTTCATTTCGTCCATCTCGGCCGCCGGCTTGAGCGAAATGCCACCGGTGTCGAACGTGATGCCCTTGCCGACCAGTACCACCGGTGCTTCCGACTTGGCCGCGCCGTTATAGCGCAGTTCGATGAAGCGCAGTTGCTCGGCCGAGCCCTGCGACACCGCCATGAACGCGCCCATTCCGAGCCGGGCGACCTCGGCAGGACCGTGCACCTTGCAGGTGATGCCCGTGGTCACCAGGCCCTTGGCCGCATTGGCCAGCAGCGTGGGCGTGGCGTGGTTGGCCGGGCGATTCGCCCATTCGCGGGCAAATTCCACACCCTTGGCGATGGCACAGGCCATGTCGAACGAAGCCTTGACCTTGCCCGCGTCTTCCACACCCACGACCAGGCGGGCGAGCGCAACCGGTTCCGCCTTGGTCTTGGTCGTGGTGTAGACATAACCAAGGTCGGCGCAGCACTGCACCGCCACCGCCACCGCATCGGCCGAGGACTTGCCCGCAAAAACCACAACGGCCTTTTTCACCTTGGGGGATTTCAGGACATTCGCGACCCCTGCCAGCGCCTGACGCACGCCGCGCGCGCTACCATCACCGGTTCCGGCCAGAATCACTCGCCGCGCCGCGATCAGTGGCGATGCATACATCTGCAGGTTTTTCCCGGCCTTGAGCTCCAGATCACCGGACTTGAGCGCCTGTGCCAGGATCGCGGAAACCGCATCCTTACCCGGCTTCACGCCTTCTGGGACCAACACGATGAGGGCATCGCATTTCTGGCTGGAAGCGGCAGATAACGAGAGAGTGGTCAGTTCGAAGTTCATAATCGGTGTTTTCCTTCGACACAATGTTATTCGATTCATCCATCCGCAAGGAGCTGGCACGCAGTTTTGGCGCGACTCTCGTGGTGCTGGTGACCATCGTCATGACGATGATGCTGATCCGCACCCTCGGTCAAGCCTCGCGCGGCAGCGTCAATCCGCAGGACGTCATGCTGGTCATGGGCTACACCGTCCTTGGCCAATTGCCCACCATTCTGAGCCTTTGCCTGTTTGTCGCCATCGTGGGCGTTCTCTCGCGCATGTACCGCGACAGCGAGATGGTGATCTGGTTTGCGAGCGGCCGGGGCCTCATGAGTTTGCTGCCGCCGCTGCTGCGCTTCGCGTGGCCGGTGATGCTCGCGATTGCCGCGCTCTCGCTCATCGTCTGGCCCTGGGCCAATCAGCAGATTCAGGAACTCAAGTCGCAGTACGAGCAGCGCAGCGACGTGGATCGCATCGCGCCGGGCCAGTTCCAGGAATCGTCCAACGGCTCGCGCGTGTTCTTCATCGACCGCGACTCGCCCGATGCCACGACGGCCAGCAACGTCTTCATCGCCACCAACGAGCCGACCAAGGAAACCGTGACCTCGGCGGAAAGCGCGCGCCTGGAAACCCAGAGCGGCAACCGCATGGCGCTGCTGTTCAACGGCCAGCGGCTTGAAATGCCGCTGGGCAAACCGGGCCTGCGCGTGAGCGAATTCGCCGAGTACGGGACACGCGTCGGTGAAGCGCAGGCCGGAGGCATCGACGACGTCGCGCTCAAGACGCGCGACACGCTCGAACTGGTGGGCTCCGCCATCCCCGCGTTCCGAGGCGAACTCGGCTGGCGCATCGGCCTTGCGTTCGCCGCGCTGAACTTCGTGTTGCTGGGCCTCGCGGTCGCCGTGGTCAATCCGCGCGCGGGACGCAGCAGCAGCCTGGCATTTGCGCTGTTTGCGTTCGTCGTCTACTACAACCTGATGACGGTGGGCCAGAGCTGGATCACCGCACAACGCGTGGGCATGGTGTCCTTCATGTTCCTGCTGCACGGCGGCACCTTTCTGCTGGCCCTGTTGTTGCTGGCCGCGCGCCACAACCAATGGTCGATCCGCAAGCTGCTGTCGGGCGACAAGGCGACGAGAAGGAGCGCGGCATGAAGACCATTCGCCGTTTCATCTATCGCGAGGTCATCGTCGGTGTGGGCTTTGTCACGCTGGCGTTTCTCGCGCTGTTTTTTTTCTTCGATCTGGTCGACGAACTGCGCTGGATCGGCAAGACCTACCAGTTGATGCACGCACTGCTCTACGTGACGCTGCGCGTGCCGCAGCATATCTATGAGCTGCTTCCGATCAGCGTGCTGATCGGCACGATCTTCGTGATGGCGCGTCTTGCGCAAACGTCGGAATTCACCATCATGCGCACCAGCGGACTCGGTCCGTGGCGCGCGCTCAGCACGCTGCTGCTGCTCGGTGGCGCCTTCGTCGCGTTCACCTTTGTGATGGGCGACTATGTCGCACCGGTCAGCGAAAAGGCTGCCGAACTCGTCAAGGCGCGCCGCGCGGGGCAGATCACCACCGGCGTGACCGGAGCCTGGCTCAAGGAACGGCAAGGCGACCACAGTTTTGCCGTCAACGTGCGCGCCATCGACACGGCGGGCGAGATGCGCAACGTGCGTATTTTCGAGTTCGATGCGGATGGTTACACCGCCTCGACCACGCAGGCCGAGCGTGGGCATTTCACATCCGCAGGCGACGGCTGGGTGCTCGAGAACGTGCGCCGCAGCGAATTCCAGCGCAGCAATACCGGGGACATGAAGGTCGAGCGCACCCAACTGCCCGAATTCCAGTGGAAGACCCGCATTACTTCCAGCATGGTGTCCGCCGCCGTGCTCAAGCCCGACAAGATGTCCACGCTGGAGCTGTTCCAGTACACGCGCCACCTCGAAGCCAACGGCCAGAGCACGCAGCGCTATGACATCGAATTCTGGCGTAAGGTGTTCTACCCGCTGAGCTGTCTCGTGATGGTGGTGCTGTCGCTGCCGTTTGCCTATCTGCATTTCCGTTCCGGCGGCATTGCGGGTTACGTTTTCGGCGGCGTAATGGCGGGGATCAGCTTCTTCCTGCTCAACAACGTGTTCGGCTTTGCGGGCAATCTGCAGAACTGGTCGCCGATGCTCACCGCTGCCGCGCCGGGGCTGATCTACTCGCTGTTGTCACTCGCCGCCTTTGGCTGGTTGGTGCTCAGACGTTAGCGCAGCGGCCGACGAGAACGCTCATGCCAGATTCCGGCGTCATCCTGTTTGCACACGGCTCGCGCGATCCACAGTGGCGGCTGCCCATCGAGGCCGTCGCGCGGTTGATCGAAACGCAGCGGGGCGACGTCGCCGTCGCATGCGCGTACCTGGAACTGAACGAACCCGATCTATCCACCGTCGTGCAGGATTGGGCTGCACGAGGCATTCACAAAATCAGCGTCATGCCGATGTTTCTCGGCGCGGGTCGCCACGCGCGCGAGGACCTGCCGCGCATGGTTCACGACCTGCAACTGCGCTACCCGGTGCTTGAACTGCGGCTCCAGACTCCTATCGGTGAAGACGCGCGCGTCACGGCGCTCATGGCTCTGATTGCAGCGGACTCGGCCATCGGCTGAGAGTCCGCTCATGCCGCGTCAATAAACGTCCCGACGATAGCGGCCTGACTGACTCAGCACCCGCAATCCCTCGTCGCCCAGAATCTGCGTGAGCACGTGGTGCACGCCCTGCCCCATGCCTTGCCGACTGCCGCAGACATAGATCGCGGCGCCGCGTTCCACCCAGGTCTTCAACACGTCTGCCTGCTGAAGAAGCACATCCTGCACGTAGGTTCTTTCGCCACTGCCGCGCGACCATGCGAGATCGAGCCGCGCCAGGCGTCCACGCTGCATCCACTGCCGAAGCTGCTCGCCGAGAATCGCATCATGCGCCGGATAGCGTTCGCCAAACAGCAGCCATTGCTCGCCCTGCCCGCCGGCAATGCGCGCTCGCATGTGGCTCAGCAGGCCCGCGAGGCCCGAACCATTGCCGATCAATATCAGCGGCCGATTCGCGTTGTCACCAAGCCGGAAACTGCTGTGCTGCCGAATCGTGAGCGCAACTGAATCTCCGACATTCATGCCCGTGCAAAGCCAGTTGGAGGCCACGCCCGGCGAGCCATCGGCGCGCGTGCTCTGCCGCACGAGCAACTGCAACTCGCCATCCGCCGGAATGGACGCAATCGAATAGTCACGCGCATGTTCAGGATCGGCAGGCAGGCAAAGCGACGCGAGATCGCCGGACTGCCAGTGCGGCAGATCGCTGTCGTTTACGACAAAATCGAGCTGGTACAACGCGCCACCCTGACTCCCGGCATTGAGCAGCGTGCGCCGCGCGAGCCGGAAAATCGTCGCTTCGGGCGGCAACAACCATTCTTCCTCCACCGGTGGCCCAGGCCTGGATTCCTGCGCGTCGCAAAGCAGCTCCTGCCGCAGTGCGGACACGCCGGACTGCCAGAGGCGCAGCGCCGAGCAACTCATGTTGTCCACACAGATCCATTCGCTTTTGGCGCCCTGCGCCGTCAGCCACTGCTGCAAGCGCTCGCCAAATGCACAGTAGTGCCGATATTCGCGATCCCCAAGCGCCAACACCAGTGCCTCGTGCCCGGTCAAATCCACGCGCTCCGTGAGCACGTTCTGCACGAAACCCAGCGCGTGATCGGGCGCGTCACCCTCGCCCGTGGTCGAGACAAGCCACAGGCTGCGTGGGTGCGCACCCAAGGTATTCGCGGTCACCGCATCGACGGGCAGAAGCGTCACACGCAGATCGCTTTCACGCAGCATCCGCGTCGCCTCGTGTGCCAGGCTCTCGGCCTGACCGGTCTGACTGGCATACGCCACCAGCACTGCAGGACTGTCGCCAGCCGCTGCGGGAGCATCGTTGTCCCGCAGGACATCGAGGCGTTGTCGCCTGACGGTCCAGGCGACCCGCGCGCACAAAGCCGCGTAGGCGACAAGCAAACCACCGACCCCCGCCAATCGCGCGGGAGACAAGATCCAGTCCGGCATCATGATTCGAGGTGCGCCTTCCATGCCGGTGTCATGCGCGGTGGCGACTCACGGTCGCAGAACACGGCGGCAACGTCGTGAGCCCGGGCAAACGCCATCCCCTGCACGGCACCCAGCACCGTGAGCACCGTCGCCAGCGCGTCGGCATGCATGCACTCGTCGTGGCGCACGGTCACGCTTGCGAGGGAGTGCGTGATCGGCCAACCCGTGCGCGGATCGAGCGTGTGCGAATAGCGCTGGCCATCCGCGAAAAAGTGGTGCCACCGGTCGCCTGAGGTTGCGAAGGCCGCGTTCCTGACCGCCACCACCAAGGGCGCCTGCATTGCTTCGTCGTGACCGCCGAGCCGCACCTGCCATGCGCCGCCCTGCGGTTTTTCACCCCAGCTACGCAGCTCGCCGCCAATGTCGAACAGCCCACCGGGCCAGCCAGACAGTTGCAGCGCGCGCACCACCGCATCGACCGCAAAGCCTTTCGCGATGCCGCAAAGATCGAGCCGCAGACCACCGGGTTGCCGGATTCGCTGCATTCCCGCCTTCCAGTTCAACCGTTCATGACCCGTAGCCGCCAGCCACTCCTCTATGCGCCGCGCGTCGGGCCGCACGCCGGAATGCGGCGCGAGCGGCGCCGCGCGCGGGCCGAAACCCCAAAGGGACACCAGTGCGCCCATCGTCGGATCGAGCGCTCCGCCGAGCGCTCGGCCCAATGCAGCGCCGCGCCAAGGACCTGAACGAACGCGGGCGGCAACGCGTGCCAACTACCCTCGGGAGCGTCGTTGAAGCGCGAGATCACGGAGGTCGGCTCCCAGTTGCTCATCTGCGCGATCACGTCATCCAGAACATCCTGAATCAGGGCTTGAACGGGCTCGAGCGCCAGAAATTCCGGGTTCGGCAGACTCAGCGTCCACGACGTACCCATGGTCTGGCCCTTGAGCCGATGAATGCGCGAATCCTGCTGACGCTGGACCGCTGGCACACGCCAGCGCCGCCCGGAAAAATCCGCGCTGTGCGCCACTGCCCCCGTTCTGCGCTGCCGCTCGCAAGGCTCCAGACACCCGAGCCGTAGCGCACCCGCATGGTCGTGCCGCTCATGCCGAAATGATCATGGGAGCACTTCCAGCGTTGCGACGTAGCCAAGCCGGCGTTCGGTGGCGTTGGCCACGCTGGTCTGGTGATCCTTGGCGTCGGTGCTAAGCCAGAACAGGCCGGGACGCGGGAACTTCACCTTGAGCAGACCGTTCGCGTCGGTCCTGAGCTTGAGCGGCTCCACGCCATCGCGATAACGAATGCCATCGGCCACGAGTTCCACCTCCAGATTCCCTGCGGGCTTGCCGTCGAGGAAAAATTCAAACCGGGCCTCTTCGCTGCTCACCAGATCATTGGGATGGGTCACGGCCTTGAGTTCAAGTCCCTTGCCCGTCACGCCCAAGGCCGAGGGCTTGCCCACGGAAACGAAGGTTTCCATGCGGCGCACGTTCTCGATGATGTTCACGTTCGTGGCATCGGCAGGAATCTTCCTGAGGACTTCATCCACTGGTCCGCGCACACGTCGGGGCTGGCCGCTCGCGTCCTTGTAGCTGCCAAGCACACCGTTCGTCAGCATGCTGACGCGGTAGGTGCCGGGCTTCTCGGGCTTGAAATCGAACACGCTGCGCAGTTCGCCCTTGTGCGCGTTCTTCAGCTCGACGTCCATGCCATCGGGCGCGGTGACCTTCACGTTCTCCAGACCCAGCGGGCGATGATTGAAGAAGAACACATCGTTGGACACGGCCGCATCCACGGTCACCCAGTCGGACTTGGAGAGCACGGTGCTCGATGGCTTGAACCACATGTCGTGGGCCTGGGCCGAAACGGCGGCGAGCGCCAGGGTTGCCGCGAGAATCGCGCGCGTTTTGAGCGTCATTGTCTTGGTCCTTTCAGACGGTTGGAATCTTTGGTGGGCGTGAATCACGGCTTGATGTCGAGCTTGATCTGGCCAAGCTCGCTGCTGCCCTTGGCGGACAGACTGATGGGCTGTTTTGCGGGCCAGTCAAATGGAATCGAGACCAGCTCGCGACCACCGACCTCGCGCGCAGCCTCCACCATCAGCCTGTACTGACCCGGCGCGAGCCTGGGCAGCGCGTTCCTGCCTTCTGCGAACGACAGCGCATGGACTCCAGCGGGCTTGGTGGGCTGGGTCACGCCATCAATCGGAAAGCTCAGCTCCCGGCCTGTGCGACGCCACCACTGGCGCATGTCCTTGAGCCACTTCGTGCCCTCGGCGTCGCGCATCTTCGCGTCGTACCAGACCGAGAGATTGGCGGCGACACCCCTTCGGCCTTCTCAAGCCACACGGCCACGTAGGGCTTGTGGTATTCGGCCACCTGCAATTGCGGAATGCCCACCGTCAGGTCCAGACCGGCGGCGACCGCAGGCAGGCCAACGACCGCGCTCAGGGCGACGGAACACTTGAAAATCCTTCTCGTCATCTTTGGTTTTCCTTCAACAAAATTCGGGATCTGGTCGGCAGCGGGCCGACGCACTCAATGAGTCAGCAACAGCGCCAGCAACGCGGGGATCACGAGCCCGAGGCCCACCATCGGCCAGGTGAGCGGGCGCCGCTCAGAATGCATCTTCAGGATCAAGAGCCCCGTGACGCAGAACACCAGACAGCCCACCGCGAAGACATCGAGAAACAGACTCCACGCACCGCCGGTATGGCGGCCCTTGTGCAGATCATTGATGTAGGAAATCCAGCCGCGATCCGTGGATTCGTACTCCATCGCGCCATCCTTCAGGCCCACCCTCAACCAGGCATCCCCGCCCGGCCGCGGCAAAGGCACATAGGCTTCCTCGTCGCTCCATTCCACCGCTCGCCCCGACACGTCGGCCTTGAACTCCTTGCCGACGAAGGCGACCGCCGCAGCCGGAAGCTCGGGGCTCGCCGCAGACTTCGCCTGATTCTTGAGGCCAGCCTGCAGGTTCTGTAGCTGCCGAAGCAATTCGGGAGGCGTCTGTGCGCTGCGGGATTCGACACGCGGTCTGGATTCGATCTGCCCTGCGTGATTCAACGTGATGCCGGTGATGGCAAAGAGCAGCATGCCGATCAGGCAGATGGCGGAACTGATCCAGTGCCACTCGTGTAATTTTTTCAGCCAGTACGCTCGTTGCGAGCCACCGGAAACTGCCGACTTCATGGATAACCTTGGGAAAACGCTGGCCGCCAAAGATCAGGCGTTCACGCTGGACTTGAGACATTCTTGTGTGAAACCGAGTTTTTGCAAATGCGACTCACTTTCATTTACTTTACCAAAATCAAGCACGGAATCGGCATTTGCCCGCACCCAACGGACGGCTACTTTTGGGTATAAGAAGCAAAATCCATATGCAAATAAAAAGAATGAAGCATAATGAAGGGAATCTTTAGCTGTATTCAGTTATGAACCTTCACCAATTCCGCTTCGTGCAGGAAGCCTCGCGCCGCAACCTCAATCTGACCGAGGCCGCGAAGGCTCTACACACCTCTCAGCCCGGCGTCTCCAAGGCCATCATCGAACTCGAGGACGAGCTGGGCGTGGACATCTTCGCGCGCCATGGCAAGCGCCTCAAGCGCGTGACCGAACCCGGCCAGCACGTGCTCAAAAGCATCGAGTTGATCATGCGCGAGGTCACCAACCTCAAGCGCATCGGCGAGCAATACAGCGCGCAGGACAGCGGCACGCTCTCGATTGCAACCACCCACACGCAGGCGCGCTACGTGCTGCCGCTGCCGGTGGCCAAGCTGCGCGAGTCCTACCCCAAGGTCAACATCAGCCTGCATCAGGCCACGCCGCACGAAGTGGCGCGCATGGTGATCGACGAAGTGGCCGAGATCGGCATGGCCACGGAGTCGCTTGCGGACTATCCTGATCTTGTCACGCTGCCCTGCTACGAATGGCAGCATGTGCTCGTCATGCCGACCAGCCATCCGCTCGCCCAACGCGAACGCATCGGACTCGAAGACATCGCGCACGAGCCGCTGGTCACCTACCACCCGTCGTTCACCGGACGCGGCAAGATCGACGCGGCGTTTGCCACGCGCAAACTGCAGCCGCGCATCGTGCTCGAAGCCATCGACTCGGACGTGATCAAGACCTATGTGCGCCTTGGCATGGGCGTCGGCATCGTCGCCGAAATGGCCATGCGCGATGACCCCGTCGGCGATCTCGTCGTGCGGCCCATGGGCCATCTGTTCGGCCAGAACGTGGCGCGCGTCGCTTTCAAGCGCGGCGCGTATCTGCGCAACTTCATCTACAAATTTGCCGAACTGCTCAGTGACCGCCTGAACCGCGATCTGGTGATGCGCGCGATGATTGGCCACGTCAACGACTACGAGCTGTGATTTCCATTCTTGCGCCGGATTCGTAGTCCGGCATTTCGCCATCTGCAGGTCAAAAAAAAGAATTTGCGTGCCATGACAAGCCACCACAGCGCGCCGCGCACCCCCACCTTTCCCAGCCGCCTGCCCAACGTCGGCACGACCATCTTCACGGTCATGTCGGCGCTCGCCGCGCAGCACAAGGCCGTCAACCTCGGTCAGGGCTTTCCCGATTTTGCGTGCGATCCCCAACTGCTCGATGCCGTCAACAATGCCATGCGCGCGGGCCACAACCAGTACCCGCCCATGGCCGGAGTGCAGGTGCTGCGCGACGCGATGTCAGAGAAGTACCAGACGCTGTATGGCCGCAAGTACGATGCGAACACCGAGATCACGGTGACCGCCGGGGCGACGCAGGCGATCCTTACCGCCGTGCTTGCCTGCGTGCAGCCCGGCGACGAGGCCATCGTGCTCGAGCCGTGCTACGACAGCTACGTGCCCAACATCGAAACCGCGGGCGGCAAGGTCGTGCGCGTGCCACTCACGCCGGGCACCTTCCGTCCGGACTTCGACAAGATCGCTGCCGCCATCACACCGCGCACGCGGCTCCTGATCATCAACTCGCCGCACAACCCGAGCGCCACCATCTGGACGGACGCCGAGATGCGCAAGCTCGAAGAATTGCTCGCGCCCACGGACATCATCCTGATCAGCGACGAGGTCTACGAACACATGGTGTTCGACGGCGCTGCGCATCAGAGCGCGGCCCGTTTTCCTGGATTGGCGGCGCGCGCCTTCATCGTGTCGAGCTTCGGCAAGACCTACCATGTCACCGGCTGGAAGATCGGCACCGTGGCAGCACCTGCGGCGCTGACTGCTGAATTTCGCAAGGTGCACCAGTTCAACGTCTTCACGGTCAACACGCCGATGCAATACGGCATCGCCGACTACATGCAGGATCCCGCGCCGTACCTGCAACTCCCGGCGTTCTACCAGACCAAGCGCGACCTGTTCCGCGCCGGGTTGAAAGACTCCCGCTTCAAGCTATTGCCAAGCCAGGGCAGCTACTTCCAGTGCGTGGACATCTCGGGTATCAGTGATCTGAGCGAAGCGGACTTCTGCCAATGGCTCACCCGGGAAATCGGTGTGGCGGCCATACCGCTGTCGGCGTTCTATGTCGAGAAGTTCGACCAGCGCGTGGTGCGTTTCTGCTTTGCCAAAAAGGACGAGACGCTGCGCGACGCGATCGAGCGTCTGCGCAGGCTGTAGCCATGCTCTCTGAACTCGCGTTCAGTACAGATTGGTGTTCAGGCAGAACTCCATGAGCAACTGATCGGTGGCGATGTCCAGCTTGCGCATCACCGAGCGCTTTTGTGTGCTCACCGTCTTGATGCTGCGATTGAGGTCGGCCGCGATGGTCTTGAGCGGCAAGCCGCGCGAGAACTGGCGCAGCACCTCAAGTTCGCGCGGTGAAATCGCATGCAGATTTTTCTGGAACATGCGCAGATCCTCCGGTTGACTCCGGGCGGGTAATACACGCGGTTGCTGACGATGCAGTTCAGCGCCTGCAGCATCTCGGCCGGCTCGTGATTCTTGAGCACCACGGCAGAGACGCCGTAGTCGTACAGCGAGAACACCAGCGACGGCGTGATGTAGTCGGAAAACACGACGACACGACGGCCCGGAAAATTGCGCACCAGATATTTCACATAACGTACGCCGTCGCCATACATGGAATCGTTCGGCATGCTGAAGTCGGTGACCACGATGTCAACGTGATTTTCATTTCGCAGAAACCGTATCAACTCGGCGGCGCTTTTTGTACATGAAATCACGTCAAACCGCGAATCCAGTGCAATCAGATTATTCAGTGCATACAAAACCGCAGGATGGTCATCAGCAATAACTACGCGCTTTTTATCCATATTGTCATTCATTTAATATACCAACAATCAAGCATCGATGTTCTCGGATGCCTTGACTCCCCTCTCAACCAGCAACTACGCAGAATACATTTGCAGGCCAGAAATGCATGCACCGCAACACTGCAAAGCCAAAAATGATTGACATACATCCAACTACGCCATTGATATAAATTTATTAGAAACAATTGCTCAATTAGGCACCGGGCTTCAGCGTTCGACTGGCCACCTTGAGGAGCAACGCGGGCGTGATTGTTGGCGTAGGCTCTACGGCTGCAATTCATTGTGTTTCAAATAGTACAAAACCCGAAAGCCTGTTCAACCAAGACAGCGTCAAAATTCGGGAATGTGAACGTTAATTCACAAAATATATGCTGGTCATTTTTCTCGAATATAGACAAATACTCGGCAAACCTGTGAATTTCAAGCAATTCAAAAGTAAACTCACACCTGCAATCAAGCAGGATCAATTTCGCTCATTTATTATTTCGCCGTGAATAATGAATGACTCGTGGGTAGTCTTTCCGCAAGCCCGAAAATAATGGCGAAAACAAAAAATGGACCTGCAAGGTCCATATGAAACGATTAATCGCAGCCCGGCTGCGTATTCAATAAATCATCACATCAACACGATGTCGTATTGCGCCTGCCCCACATCGGTTTCCGCATGCAGCGAAATCGGCTTGCCAATGAAATCGGAGAGTCCTGCAAGATGCTGGCTTTCCTCGTCGAGAAACAGCTCGACGACTTTAGGGGCCGCGAGGACACGAAATTCCTTAGGGTTGAATTGGCGGGCCTCGCGCAGCAATTCGCGCAGGATCTCATAACAGATCGTGCGCGAGGTTTTGATCTGGCCTACGCCCTGGCAAGTCGGGCAGGGTTCGCACAGCATGTGCGCAAGCGATTCACGGGTGCGTTTGCGGGTCATCTCGACCAGGCCAAGCTGCGAGAAGCCGCCCACCATGGTCTTGACGCGGTCACGTGAGAGCTGCTTCTTGAACTCGCTGAGCACCTGGTTCTGATGATCCTCGCGCGCCATGTCGATGAAGTCGACGATCACGATGCCGCCAAGATTGCGCAGGCGCAACTGACGTGCAATGGCTCCTGCGGCCTCGAGATTGGTCTTGAAGATCGTGTCGTCAAAATTGCGCGCCCCGACGTAGCCACCCGTGTTCACGTCAATGGTGGTGAGCGCCTCGGTCTGATCGACGATGAGATAGCCGCCCGATTTCAGATCGACGCGCTTGCCAAGTGCCTTGGCCACGTCTTCATCGATCGAATACAGATCGAAAATCGGACGCTCCATCTTGTAGAGCTGAAGCTTGGTCGCCGCCGCTGGCATGAATTCCTTGCCAAAGGCCTGCATCGTGGCGAACTGCTCGCGCGAATCGATGCGGATGGACTGCGTATGTTCGCTCACCAGATCGCGCAGCACGCGCTGCAGCAGATTCAGGTCCTGATAAAGCAGCGACTTCGGCGCGTGGCGCAGCGCGGCCTCCCGGATGCCGGCCCAGGTCTTGCGCAGATAGGCGATGTCCTCGGCCAGTTCTTCGTCGGTGGCATCTTCGCCATTGGTGCGCAGGATGAAGCCGCCGCCACCGCCCGTGGACTTGTCGCCGACCAGCGCCTGAAGGCGGCTGCGCAAGGCTTCACGCTCGTTGAGCGGAATCTTCTGCGACACGCCGACATGATCGTCCTGCGGCAAAAAGACCAGCAGCCGACCGGCAATGCTGATCTGGGTGGAAAGCCGCGCGCCCTTGGTACCGATCGGGTCCTTGATGACCTGCACCATCAGCGCCTGGCCTTCGAACACCTGCTTTTCGATTGGCACGAGCGGCTCGGCCTTGCTGCGCAGCGCCATCGGCGGCTCGCCGCCCTCATTGCGTTGCCAGACATCGGCCACATGCAGGAACGCCGCACGCTCCAGGCCGATGTCGATGAATGCCGACTGCATGCCGGGCAGCACGCGCGAGACCTTGCCCAGATAGATGTTGCCGACCAGGCCACGCTCCAGCGTGCGCTCGACGTGCAGTTCCTGAACTGCTCCGTGCTCCACCACCGCGACGCGCGTTTCTTGTGGCGACCAGTTGATGAGTATGTCTTGTTGCATTGGGCTTTTCGGAAATTGGCTCCATGATGCCTCAAACCGTCTGCCCTTGTGACTTCAAGCGGATCGCCCACGCCGGATTCGGGACGCTCGCCATTACCCGTTTTTTTCAGCCCTCGGTCAGCGAAATCGGCGTCTGCATGCCGCGTGCGAGCACGGGTTGCAGGCTGACGACCTCGCCGACGATGATCAGCGCGGGCGGCTGCACATGGTTTTCGATGGCGAGCATCGGCAGCGTCTCCAACGTGCCGCAGATGCAGCGCTGCTCATGCAGCGTCGCCTGCTCCACCAGCGCAGCGGGCATGGAGGCCGGAAGTCCGTGCCTTTGCAGCTCGCTGCAGATCACCGGCAAATTGGCGATTCCCATGTAGAACACCACCGTCTGCCGCGGCCTTGCGAGCGCTTCCCAATCAAGCCCGGCATCGTGTTCGCCGCGAAGATGACCCGTTGCATAGACCAGCGTAGCCGCGTGATCACGGTGCGTGAGCGGAATGCCCGCATAGGCTCCCGCGCCCTGGGCCGCCGATATGCCTGGCACCACTTCAAACGGAATGCCCGCAAGCGCCAGTGCCTCGGCCTCCTCGCCGCCACGGCCAAAGATGTAGCCATCGCCGCCCTTCAATCGCACCAGATTTTTCCCGCTCAGTGCAAGCCGCACCATCAGATCGATGATGTCCTCCTGCGGCATGGTGTGGTGACCGGCCTGCTTGCCCACGTAGATCAGATCGGCTTCATCGCCCGCGTAGCGCAGCACTTCCTTGCTCACGAGGTGGTCGTAGAGCACCAGCCGCGCCCCACGCAGCGCCTTCACGGCGCGCAGCGTCAGCAGTTCGGGGTCCCCGGCCCGACCCCACCAGTGTCACCCTGCCGGGGCTTGTGCTGCCTGCCGCTTCCAGCGAGCGGGCCTTCCTGATTGCATCGTCGACCATGTTCATCGCAGTCCCTTTTTCGTGCGTTCTCTGTTTGATCTGCATGTTCGATCCCGCACCGGATTGGCTCCTTAAACCAGTTCAAGGACATCCATGCATCGGGGCGCGACGATGAATCCACTCGCAGAAAAAGAGGGAATGGACAGCGACCTCGCGAGATGAATCCTCCAACGGCGAGGACTTCACACATGCGCTGATCCACGACACAAGGGAACGCACAATGACAGCAAAGAGGATCGCCAGACTGATCGCGCTCGCGGCAGCAGCGACGGTGTCAGTCAGCACGATGGCGCAAAACGCGAAACATGCGCAGCAGGCCGAGGTCAACTATCAGGCGGGCGGTTCGCCGCTCGCGGGCGAGGCCATGTACCAGAGCACCAACCCCAAGGCCCGCCGATGACGCAGGCCGAATTCGATCTGGGTCGCAAGATTTATTTCGAGCGTTGTGCGGGGTGCCACGGCGTGTTGCGCAAGGGAGCCACAGGCAAGGCGCTCACGCCTGACATCACGGTCGGCAAAGGCACGGACTACCTGAAGGTGTTCATCGCCTACGGCTCTGCGGCCGGCATGCCCAACTGGCTGACCTCGGGGGAGATGAGCGAGAAGGAAGTGGACCTGATGGCCCGCTACATCCAGCAGGATCCTCCGACGCCGCCCGAATTCAGCATGGCGGACATGAAGAACACCTGGAAGATCCTCGTCGCGCCAAAGGATCGCCCGACGAAGAAAGAGAACAACTACAACATCTCCAACATCTTCTCGACCACGCTGCGTGACTCAGGCGAGGTGGCGCTGATCGATGGCGACACCAAGAAGATCATCAACATCGTCAAGACCGGCTATGCGGTGCACATCTCGCGCATGTCGGCGTCGGGACGCTATCTGTTCGTGATCGGCCGTGACGCCAAAGTCAACATGATCGATCTCTGGATGGCAAAGCCCGATAACGTCGCCGAAATCCGTGTCGGCCTGGAGGCCCGCTCGGTCGATACCTCCAAGTACAAGGGATACGAAGACAAGTACGCCATCGCCGGCAGCTACTGGCCTCCGCAGTATGTGATCATGGATGGCGACACGCTGGAGCCACTCAAGGTGGTCGGCACACGCGGCATGACGGTCGATACCCAGGAGTATCACCCCGAGCCGCGTGTAGCCGCCATCGTGGCCTCGCACTACAAGCCGGAATTTCTGGTCAACGTGAAGGAAACCGGCAAGACGCTGCTGGTGGACTACAGCAACGTCGACGCGCTCAAGACCACCGAAATCGGATCGGCGCGCTTTCTGCATGACGGCGGCTGGGACGCATCCAAGCGCTACTTCTTCGTGGCGGCCAACAACAGCAACAAGGTCGTGGCCATCGATGCCAAGGAAGGCAAGCTGAGCGGCATCATCGACGTGGGCAAGATCCCCACCCGGGCCGCGGCGCGAACTTCGTGCACCCGACCTATGGGCCGGTCTGGGCCACGGGCCATCTGGGCGACGACAGCATTTCGCTGATCGGCACCGATCCGGTGAAGTTCAAGAAGTACGCGTTCAAGGAAGTCGCCAAGCTCAAGGGCCAAGGCGGCGGTGCGTTGTTCATCAAGAGCCATCCCAAGTCCACTCACTTGTACTCGGACACTCCATTGAACCCCGACGCCAAGTTCTCGCAATCGGTGGCGGTATACGACATCAAGAACCTGGGCAAGGGCTTCACCGTGCTGCCAATCGCCGAATGGGCCGGGCTCAAGGATGACGGCGCCAAGCGCGTCGTTCAGCCCGAGTTCAACAAGGCAGGCGATGAAGTCTGGTTCTCGGTCTGGTCCGCCAAGGACAAGCAAAGCGCCATCGTCGTCGTGGACGACAAGACGCTCAAGCTCAAGGCCGTGATCAAGGATCCGCGCCTGATCACGCCGACCGGCCACTTCAACGTCCACAACACGCAGCACGACGTGTATTGAAGCAGCACGTGACATGACCCATCCTGCCTGCACCATTGCGCGTCCCGCGTCCATGGAGCGACCCGTGCTTCGCGTTCGCGTGGCGTGCTCGCTCGTCGCCGCGGCCCTGGCAACGCCGCTTGCCTTCGGGCAGGCGTCCCGCGGCATCTCGCCCGAGCGCACGCAGCAACTCGTGCACATGGTGCGGCAGGACTGTGGCTCATGCCACGGCATGCAACTCACGGGAGGGCTCGGGCCGGCGCTCACAAGAGAGGCCCTTGCGAACAAGCCGGTTCCCTACCTCGCAGCCGTCATCACCCACGGCCTGCAGGGCACGCCCATGCCGCCCTGGAAGGCGCTCCTCGACGAACGCGATGCGTACTGGATTGCGGAACAACTGGCGCTCGGCTTTCCCACGCAGAACCCCAAGAAGTAGGACTCCATGAAACGACGCACCCTGATTTCTGCGGCCGCCAGCTTCGCCCCCGTTGCCGGTCTTGCCTCGACGGCAGCGGGCGGCAATACCGCCCCGAACCCCGCAGCTCGCGCTGCCTCCGCACTCCGGGGCACCGGCGATCTCGGTGTGGTGATCGAGCGCGCGAGCGGCGCTCTCACCATCGTCAACACCACGACCTTTGAAACGCTGGGCTGGGTTCAGGGTCTGGGCGATCTCTCGCACGCCTCGGTGGTGTTCTCGCGCGATGAGCGCTATGCATACGTCTTTGGTCGTGACGGTGGACTCACCAAGGTCGACCTGCTGACCCAGGCCATCGCCAAGCGCGTATTGCAGGCCGGCAACTCCATCGGTGGCGCGATCACGGCCAAGGGCAATGTGATCGCCGCGCAGAACTACACGCCCGGCGGCGTCAAACTGTTCTGCCCCAGGCTCAAGCTGCTCGCCGACCTCCCCGCCACCACCGCCGACGGCAAGCCGTCGCGGGTCGTGGGCCTCGCCGATCTGCCGCAGCAGCGCTTCATCTACAGCCTCTTCGATGCCAACGCGATCTGCGTCGCAGACTGCACCGATCCCGCGAACCCAAGCGTGACCACGCTGCCGGACATTGGTCGTCAGCCCTACGATGCGCTGCTCACGCCCAACGGTCGGCACTACATCGCCGGACTGTTTGGCGAAGACGGTCTCGCACTCGTTGACCTATGGGACGAAGAACCCCGTGCCCGTCGCATTCTCTCGGGCTACGGGCGCGGCGAGACGCCCCGCCCGTCTACAAGATGCCGCATCTGCGCGGCTGGGCGATTGCAGGCCAGTACGCATATCTGCCCGCCATTGGTCGCCACGAGGTGCTGGTGGTAGACACGACCACCTGGAACGAAGTCACCCGCATTCCCGTGGCCGGGCAGCCGGTGTTCGTGATGGCGCGCCCGGATGGCCGCCAGGTCTGGGTGAACTTCGCGGTGCCTGACTATGACAGGGTGCAGGTCATCGACACGCCGAGCCAGCGCGTGGTGAGCACCCTTGCTCCGGGCAAGGCGGTCATGCACATGGAATTCGCGCCGCGTGGTCAATCGGTGTGGATCAGTTGCCGCGACAGCCATCAGGTGCAGGTGTTCGACACGCACACGCAGCAGCTTCAGGCAACGCTGTCGGTGAACGCGCCCAGCGGCATCTTCTTCACCGCCCGCGCCCACCGCATGGGACTCTGACGATGACCCTTGTCGACAGCACCGCCATCGCCCTGCTGAACCAATGGCAGCGCGGCTTTCCACTGGTCGATGAGCCGTTCTCGATGATTGGCCGCGCACTCGGGATGAAGACGGAACAGGTGCTCGACCACTATTGCGCGCTGAAGAAATCCGGCGCACTCAGCCGCATCGGCGGGGTATTCGCGCCCGGTGCCGGCGGCGCATCGACGCTGGCTGCGATGGCGGTTCCCATGCATCGTCTTGAACAGGTGGCCGCCATGGTTTCCGCGCAACCGGGCGTCAATCACAACTACGAACGCGAACATGAAATCAACCTCTGGTTTGTGGTGACCGGCCCGGACATGGCAGACGTGGAGCGCCAGTTGCGCCGCATCGAAGCCGCGAGCGGAATCGAGGTTCTGCGCCTGCCGATGGTGCGCGCGTTTCGCATCGACACGGCCTTTGATCTCCGTGGAGACACGCACAGCCAGCAACGCGCCGGCAGAACGCACGTCGTCGCAACCCCCGTCACTCCAGATGACCAGCCGCTCGCTGCGCTGGTCGAGCACGGAATTGATCTGCACGAGCGCCCCTACGACCTCTGGGCAAGGCAGCTTGGCTGCACGGCATCGGAACTGCATGCGCGACTCGCTCGCTGGCTGGATCAGGGCTCGCTCAGTCGCTTCGGTGTTGTCGTGCGGCACCACGAGGTTGGCTTTTGCGCCAATGCCATGGCGGTTTTCTGCGTTCCGCAAGGCATGCTCGACGCCTGCGGCGACGCGCTGGCACATTTTCCGGGCGTCACGCTGGTCTATCAACGCGCAACCGCCGAGCGCTGGCCGTTCAACCTCTATTGCATGGTGCATGGCCGCGACCGTTTCAATGTGCTTGAGACGCTGTCGTCTGCTGCGCGCCATGCACGCCTTGACAGCCATGCGAGTCGCATCCTGTTTTCACGCACGCGCTTCAAGCAGACCGGTGCGCGGCGTTTTGCCACCCCTATGCAGGTTCCTCATTCCAGCACCAATATGCCAACGGAGACTACCCATGGAGAACCAACATGCTCACCGCTGAAGACGCCTTGCTGATCGAGCATCTGCATGGCAATTTCCCGCTCGTGGAACGACCCTTTGACGTCGTCGCCACCGAACTCGGCTGGAGCGAGGAGCAGGTGATCAAACGCCTCGGTCTGTTGCTCACACAAGGCGTGCTCACCCGCTTTGGTCCGCTGTTCCAGATCGAGCGCGCGGGCGGTCAGTTCCTGCTCGCCGCCATGGCCGTGCCAGATGATCGCTTTGACGAAGTCACCACGACGGTGAATTCGTTCCCCGAGATCGCCCACAACTACCGGCGCGACCATTCGCTCAACATGTGGTTCGTGATCGCCGCCGAATCGCCTGAACTGGCCAAAGACGTGGCTGATCGCATCGAAGCACAAACCGGTTTCGAGGTGGCACTTTTCCCGAAGGAGGAAGAGTTCTGCGTGGAACTGCGACTGCAACCGCTGACCGGGGAGGATCGCCGTGGCGCTTGATGAATTCGACCGCGCATTGATCGCCGCCACGCAATCGGGACTGCCGCTGCTGACGCGCCCATATGACGCGGTGGGCGCAATGCTCGGCGTGTCGGGCGAGCGCGTTCAGGAGCGCCTCGCACAGATGCTCGTGCAGGGCCTGATTCGCCGCATCGGCGCAGTGCCCAACCACTACCGGCTCGGCTACTTGGCCAACGGCATGAGCGTGTGGGACATTGATGACGCGCGCGTCTCCGAATTCGGAAGAATCGTCGCCGCTCTGCCCGAGGTAAGCCACTGCTACCGACGACCGCGCCATCTGCCCACGTGGCCCTACAACCTGTTCGCGATGCTGCACGGCCAAAGCCGCGAGCACGTGCAGGCCCAGGCCGACCACATCGCCTCTCTGCTGGGCGATGCCTGCCGGTCACGCGACATCCTGTATTCCACCGCCATTCTCAAGAAAACCGGACTACGTCTGAAGGAGATCTAGCCATGTTCCGTATCAGCCAATACATGCGAGAACTCAAGGCCGCCGAAGACACCGGCCGGTACCCCACGCGGAGGATCGCAGGGCGAACGGCCCGGTAGTGATCTGGAATCTGATCCGCCGCTGCAACCTCACGTGCAAGCACTGCTACTCCTTCTCCGCTGACCATGAATACACGGGCGGTCTCTCGACCGACGAAGTCCGCGCGGTCATGGACGATCTGCGTGGCTTTGGTGTGCCCGCGCTGATTCTCTCGGGTGGCGAGCCGCTGCTGCGCCCCGACTTGTTCAAGATACATGACTATGCGCGAAAGCTCGGCTTCTACACCGGTCTGTCCACCAACGGCACGCTGATCGACGAGGCAACCGCACAACGGGTTGCCGAATCGAAATTCGACTACGTCGGCATCAGCCTCGACGGTCTGAGCATCATTCACGACAAGTTTCGGCGCATGAACGGCGCGTTCGACAAAAGCCTTGCAGCAATCCGTCATCTCGTCCGGTTGAACGTCAAGGTGGGACTGCGCTACACCATGACGTCGCTGAACGCCGAAGATTTTCCCGCGCTGCTGCAGCTCATGCGTCACGAAGGGGCGCAGAAGTTCTACTTCTCGCACCTGAATTACGCCGGTCGCGGCAATGTGCATCGCGCCAAGGACGCCAATCACCTTGCCACCCGCCAGGCGCTCGATCTGCTGTTCGACCACGCGTGGCAATCGGCCCGCGACGGACGTGCCGAGGAATTCGTGAGCGGCAACAACGATGCCGACGGCGTCTATCTGCTGCTCTGGGTGCAGCGCCACATGCCACAGTGGGCCGGCGAACTGCACAAGCGTCTGGTTTCATGGGGCGGCAACGCCAGCGGCCAGATGGTGGCCAACATCGACAACCTCGGCAATGTGCATCCGGACACCATGTGGTGGCACCACGATCTCGGCAACGTGCGTGTGCGGCCCTTCTCGCACATCTGGAAGGACATGGGTGATCCTTTGATGGCCGGCCTGAACCAGCGCCCGCGCCCGGTGCAGGGACGCTGCGCCGAATGCGGCTATCTGGACATCTGCAACGGCAACACCCGGGTACGCGCCCAGCAGATCACGGGCAATCCATGGTCCGACGATCCCGGCTGCTATCTGAGCGACGACGAAATCGGCGTGTCGCCTCGCATCACCGCGCCCGTTTCTCCGGCAACCCGAAACCGCACGATTGCGATCCACCATGCGTGACCCGACAAGCCCTCCCTGCTGCTGACGCTCGCATTGGCCGCTTCCCTGCTGGCCGTGGCATGGCTCAGCCTGCCGGTCCAGGCGCAGATGATCGATACAAACGACGGGACTCTTCAACCGCATGCAGCCGGTCTCTACCAGCAGCATTGCGCCGTCTGTCATGGTGTTGACCGCACCGGCGGCATGGGTCCGGCGCTGCTGCCCGAAAGCCTTGAGCGCAGCCGACCCAACGAGGTGTTGCGTGTGATCACAGGCGGGCGCACCGCCACACAGATGCCCGGTTTTTCCGCACAACTCTCGCCGCAGGAGATAAAGGCCCTGGCTGCGTGGATACGCACGCCTTCAGCGACACCGCCGCGCTGGAACGATGCCGACATCACCGCATCGCGCATCTTTCATCCAGCGCCCAGAGATGAGCCCGCCACACCGGCCTGGAATGCCGATCCGATGAACCTGTTCGTCGTGGTCGAAGGCGGTGACCACCATGTCTCGCTGCTCGACGGCGATCGCTTCGAGGCCATCACGCGCTTTGCCTTGCGCTACGCGCTGCACGGCGGCCCCAAATTCACACCCGATGGTCGCTACGTTTTTTTTGGCTCGCGCGATGGCTGGATCACCAAATACGATCTGTGGCGACTGCGCGTGGTCGCTGAGGTGCGGGCGGGCCTCAACATGCGCAACGTGGCGGTGAGCAGCGATGGCCGCTTTGTGATGGCAGCAAACTACCTGCCGCACACGCTGGCCCTGTTCGACGGCGACCTGAACCTGGTTCGCACCTACGAAGCCCGCACGCGCGATGGCAAGGCCAGCTCGCGCGTGTCTGCCGTGTATGACGCGGCGCCGCGCAACAGCTTCGTGGTGGCATTCAAGGACATCCCGGAAATCTGGGAAATCTCCTACGACCTCAAGGCCGAACCCATCCACGACGGCCTGGTGCACGACTACAAGATGAGCGAGGCCATCGCGCGCCCCGGTTATCTGGGCGTGCGCCGCGCGCTGGTTGACGAGCCACTTGACGATTTCTTCTTCGACCAGGGTTATCGCCACGTGCTCGGTGCCACACGCGCCAAACGGGACGAGGCCGACGGTAGCAGGAACAACCAGGCCACGGCCCAGGTCGTCAATCTGGATGTACGTCGCAAGATCGCCGATCTGCCATTGGCTGGCATGCCGCATCTGGGCTCGGGCATCACGTTCGCTTGGAACGGCACCACCGTTCTGGCGAGCCCCAATCTCGGCACGGGCGACGTCGACGTGATCGACATGAAGAACTGGAAACCCGTGCGCACGCTGCACATGCCGGGGCCAGGCTTCTTCATGCGAAGCCATGAAAACACGCCCTACGCATGGACCGATTCGATGATGAGCAAGAGCGCCAAGGACACGCTCACCATCATCGACAAGCGCTCGCTCGAGGTGGTCGCACAGGTGAAGGAGCCCGGCAAGACGCTCGCCCACGTCGAGTTCACGCGCGATGGCAAATACGCGCTCGCGAGTCTCTGGGAAATGGACGGAGCGGTGATCGTCTATGACGCGAGCAATTTCAAGGAAATCAAGCGCCTGCCCATGAGCAAACCGGTCGGCAAATACAACGTGTGGAACAAGATCATGCGCAGCGAAGGAACCTCGCATTGAGTCGTGCGCCCCTGAAAAAACGCGCGTCCGCAATCCCGAGGAACCGCCCAGCCGCTTGCCGGGCGATCTCGTGGTGTGGTTCTTCGTGGGACTGGAGCTAGCTACTTTTGGTTTGTTGTTTCTGGCCTTCGCGTTCACCAAGCTGATGCAGCCCGTGGTATTCGCCGTTGGTCAGGCAAGCCTCGACCAGACGGTGGGAGCGATCAATACCCTGCTGCTGATCAGCGCAAGCGCCTGCGCCGCCCACACGCTTGCCAATGTGCGCGCGGGTCGACACCGCGCGGCCACGCATTGGCTTGGCGCGGCGTTATTGCTGGGCCTGGGATTCCTGTTTTTCAAGTCCCGCGAATACATGGACAAATGGCAAGCGGGCGTCGATTTTGCGAGCAACGATTTCTACATGCTCTGGACGATTCTCACCGGGTTTCACTTCATGCACGTCGTCGCGGGCTGTGTGATCTTCGCATTGTTGCTGCACCCGGTATCCCGGGGCCGCTACAACGCCCAGGATTGCAATGCGCTCGAATCCGGCTGCGTGTTCTGGCACATGGTCGATCTGCTGTGGATCGTGCTGTTTCCGCTCGTCTACCTCCTGGTCTGAATCCGCATGCCACTCCGTAACGAACACGCCAATGCAACCCGCCGCATCCATCTGGCATGGGCGATTTTGATCATCACCACGTTGAGTTCATGGTGGCTCGCAGAAGACCCCGCCGCGTTGCGTTTGGGTCTTGTGTCTACCGGTATCGTGCTCGCGCTCTCGGCGCTCAAGGGCGTCGTGATCGCGCTCGACTTCATGGAGTTGCTCCAGGCACCCAGGTTGTGGCGGCGCGCCGTGCTGGGCTGGCTCGCCACGGTTTTGCTTATCATTTTTTTGACCCGCTTCATTTCTTGAACGGGTTCAATTACAAAGCCAGGCAGGAAAACGACCATCAAGCCCTCAGGATCGATGGAGGGCTACCTATGAGCCAGAAAACCAGCGGGTTCACCAAACAGATGGCCCGCAACATGTTCTACGGCGGAACCGCATTTTTCGCGCTGCTCTTCGCAGCGATGATTTTCGACAGCGAACGCCGCATCCCCGAGCGCTCCCATGCGCACGAGATCACGCCAGCCGTCGTGGCCGGCAAGAAGATCTGGGAGACCCGCAACTGCATCGGCTGCCACACGCTGCTCGGAGAAGGTGCGTATTTCGCCCCCGAACTCGGCAACGTCTACAAGCGCCGCGGGCCCGACTTCATCAAGGCGTGGATGAGCGCCATGCCTTCGCATTCACCGGGCCGCAGACAGATGCCGCAATTCAACCTGACCGAGCAACAGACCAGTGATCTCGTCGAATTCCTCAAATGGACCGGCGAGATCAACACCGAAAACTGGCCGCCCAACATCGAAGGTTGAAGAAGGACCACAGCCATGAAAAATCCAGTTCTCAAATACCAGAGTCAATCCGTTGCCAAGCTGTACTTCATCGCAGCCATGCTGCTGTTCGCGGGCCAGATCCTGTTCGGCGTTGCGCTTGGCCTGCAATACCTGATCGGCGATCTGTTCTTTCCCTACATCCCGTTCAACATTGCGCGCATGGTGCACACCAATCTGCTGATCGTGTGGCTGCTGTTCGGCTTCATGGGAGCGGGCTACTACATCGTCCCGAAGAGGCCGAGACCGAATTGCACAGCCCGATGCTGGCAATTGCGCTGTTCTGGATCTTTCTTGCAGCGGGCGCACTCACCATCGTCGGCTATCTGGCCCTGCCCTATGCGCGGCTGGCCGAGCTGACCGGCAACGATCTACTGCAGACCATGGGCCGGGAGTTCCTCGAACAGCCGCTGCCCACCAAGGTCGGTATCGTCGTCGTCGCTCTCGGCTTTCTCTACAACCTCAGCATGACCATTCTGAAAGGCCGCAAGACCAGCGTGTCGGTAGTGCTGATGCTGGGCCTGTGGGTCTGGCGCTCATGTTCCTGTTCAGCTTCGTCAATCCACACAATCTGGTGCGCGACAAGATGTACTGGTGGTTCGTGGTGCACCTCTGGGTCGAGGGGTATGGGAGCTGATTCTCGGCGCGCTGCTGGCCTTCGTGCTCATCAAGGTCACCGGCGTGGATCGCGAGGTGATCGACAAGTGGCTCTATGTGATCATCGCTTTCGCGCTGATGACCGGCCTGCTCGGCACCGGCCACCACTACTACTTCATCGGCATGCCGGCTACTGGAAATGGGTCGGCAGCATCTTCTCGGCACTCGAACCCCTGCCGTTCTTCATGATGACGCTGTTTGCGTTCAACATGGTCAAGCAGCGCCGCCGCGAGCATCCGAATCAGGCGGCCATCGTCTGGGCACTCGGCACGGCCGTCGTGGGCTTCCTTGGCGCGGGCGTCTGGGGCTTCATTCACACGCTGAGCGTGGTGAACTACTACACCCACGGTTCGCAAATCACGGCGGCACACGGCCATCTTGCGTTCTACGGAGCCTACGTGCTCGTCGTGATCACGCTGATCAGCTACGCCATGCCGCAATTGCGCGGTCGCCTCGCCAACAGCCCTGAAGCCCAGCGTCTGGAAATCCGCAGCTTCTGGATCATGACCACCGGCATGTCGATCATGGTGCTGGCGCTCACGGCAGCCGGAGCGCATCAGGTCTGGGTGCAGCGCCTGCCGACCGAAAACGCCATGGGCTTCATGGCCACACAGGATCTGCTGCGCGGCTACTACTGGACGCGTGTCGGCGGCGGCGTGATTTTCCTCGTGGGCCAGCTCACCTACTTCGCGAGCTTCTTCGTCAAGGGCTCCCCGTGCTGCCCGATGACAGAAGCGCGGTGGTGAAACCCACGCCCACGCCGCAGGTGCAGGCAGCCTGACGCCAGAGGAGCCACGATCATGGACCACAGCGAAACAATGCACCTGCCGCCACTTCACGGCGTGGCTCAACCTCTGTGCGCACCTGCTCCGCCGTACTACGCGGAATCGGGCGACGAATGCCTATTGTTCGAGCACGCGTTCCGGCAACGGCTGCCGGTACTCATCAAAGGGCCGACGGGTTGCGGCAAGACCCGCTTCGTCGAACACATGGCCGCTCGCCTCGGACGCGAACTCGTCACGGTGAGCTGCCACGACGACCTCAGCGCGGCCGACCTTGTGGGCCGACATCTGATCAGCGACGGTGGCACGCGTTGGTCCGACGGACCATTGACGCGCGCCGTGCGGCGCGGCGCGATCTGCTATCTCGACGAAGTTGTCGAGGCCCGCAAGGACACCACCGTCGTGCTGCACCCGCTGGCCGACGACCGGCGCGTGCTGCCCATCGAACGCACCGGCGAAGAGCTGCACGCGGCCGACGGCTTCATGTTGGTGGTCAGCTACAACCCCGGCTACCAGAACGTGCTCAAAGGCCTCAAGCCCAGCACGCGCCAGCGCTTCGTGGCGCTGCAATTCGACTACCCGCAGGCTCATGTGGAGCGAGAAATCCTGCTGCGCGAATCGGGCGTGGACGCGCGCAGCGCCGACCAGCTCATCGCGCTCGCGCAGGCCCTGCGTCGCCTGACGGAACAGGATCTCGAGGAAACCGTCAGCACGCGTCTGCTGGTGATGTCCGCGCGCCTTGCTGCGAGCGGCGTGCCGCTTGCCAAGGCCTGCCACGCGGCCATCGTCGATGCGCTCACCGACGACGCCGAAACCGTCCAAGCCCTGTCAACGCTGGTGACCGCGGTGATGGCGGATTGAACGGCGGACGACGGAGCAAAGCCGCACGATGGAAGAATGGGTTGGACGCCAATGGCACCGCTTTATCACCAGCGTGGCCGAGCCGCGCGCACCGCACGCCGCCGTGCGTCTCAGCGACATGCAGCGCACCATCGGCTTGCTGTTTCGTGCCGGTGGCGGCGACTCGGGAACACGCATCGCGCAGGCCGGGCGCACACGCACGGGGGGCCGCGCACACTGCTGCAGTTCGTGGCGGGCAGCGCCAGCAGCGCGCAGTTGGGCATCTGGCAACAGGACACGCTTGCCCTGCCCGCGCAGATCAGCCTGTTCGAAGAATCGGAACTCAACCGCGCGCTCTATCTGTGGCTGGCCGCGCTGGCTGCGTGCTTTCGGCCCGGGACCGACTGGCTGAACTGCAACATGCTCGCGAGCGCCCGCGCGCTACGCCGCTTTCCCGGTCTTCGCACGGCCCATGGACGACTGCTGGATGCGCAATTGGCCGAGCGCCCCAAACTCTCTACCCTGCGTGGTAACCAGGCCAGGGCCGAGCTTGCGCTACAGCTTGCCTTGCGCGATCAGCTCGTCTCGACCACGGGCCGGGCCCTGACACCACAGGATGTCGCCCCGGTGTGGATGTGGTTGGTATTGCCCGAACGCGGCGAAGGCACCGACTCGCCAGCCACCCGCCAGTCACAGACTCAACCCGAAAGTCCTTCTTCCCGACAGGCAATGCACGATGCCTGTCGGCGTGCCGCAAAACGCGTTGAAGACGAACGCAATGGCGCGCCGCTGGTCATGTTCTTTCGCGCCGAATCGATTCTTTCGTGGGCAGAATTCACCAAGGTCAACCGGGCGGACGATGATGAAGACGATGGCAAGCAGCTTGAAGCGGCCAACGACATGGACGAAATCGCCATCGCGAATGACGGCAGTTCCATCGCCTCGCGCGTGAAGTTCGATCTTGATCTGCCCAGCGCCGCCCACGACGACCAGCCACTCGGCAATGGCATGAAGTTTCCCGAATGGGATTGGCGGCAAGGCAGGTTGCTGGCAGATCACTGCGCCGTGCAGCTGGTGGTGAGCAAAGAAGCGCGGCCATACCCGCCTGACGCACGCCTGCGCGCGATTTCGCGGCGCATGCGCAGGCATCTGGATCTGGCTCGCCAGGCACCCAGCGCCTTCGCGGCTGCACCGACGGCGATGAAATTGACCTCGACGGCTGGGTTCGCCACGAGGTCGAGACGCGTTGCGGCGCCCTCAAGGCGCCTCCAAGCGCGACACCGCCGATCTACATTCAACGCCGCCGCAGCCACCACAGCCTCGCCAGTCTGGTGCTGGCGGATCTCTCACAATCGACCGACGCTTACGCAACGCCCGACGCGCGCGTGATCGATCTGATCCGCGATTCGCTGCAGGTGTTTGGCGAGGCCCTGAGCGCCAGCGGTGATGCGTTCGAGATGCTCGGCTTTTCGTCGGTGCGCCGCCACCATGTGCGCATCCAGTTTCTCAAGGGCTTTGAGGAGCGCTGGGGCCCGCTGAGCCAGGCGCGCGTGCAGGCCATCAAGCCCGGCTTCTACACGCGCATGGGCGCGGCAATCCGCCATGCCACGCAACGCCTTGCCGGGCGGCCGGAGCGGCAGCGGCTGCTGTTGATCCTCACCGACGGCAAGCCCAATGATCTCGACATCTACGAAGGCCGCTATGGCTTGGAGGACACGCGCCACGCGATCCACGAGGCCCGAAGCACCGGATTGACGCCATTCTGCGTGACCATCGATGCGACGGCACATGACTACCTGCCCTATCTCTTTGGCTCGCACAGCTACACATTGATCCATCGACCACAGGAGCTCAATCACCGACTTGCACGCCTGTATGCGGAATTGACCCGCCCATAAACTTTGCCCCGCGAATGGGAACCCTTGCTTCAAGTCACGTCAGGCGCGAGCGCAAGAAACTCTAATCCGGTGCCAAACTCAAGAAATGCCGACATGGATACCAAGAACTTCGATATCCCGCGATATCTGGCAGCGCTTCCCCTGTTTCAGGAAATGACCAGCGCGGAATTGCAGCGCCTTGCCACGGGCTGCCGCCTGCGCCGATTTTCCCGGGCGATACTGTTTTTCGCGTCGGCACGCCTTGCGAGGAGTTTCACGTCACGGTGAGCGGTCAGATCAAACTGTTCGCGCTCTCGCCCGCAGGTCAGGAAAAGATCATCGAACTCGCCGGTCCGGGCATCACCTTCGCCGAGGCCTTGATGTTCACCGACAAGCCCTACATCGTGAACGCACAGGCATTGGCAGATTCGCTGATGCTGAGCGTTGGCAAAGCCGCCGTGGTGCGCGAAATTGAAAGCGATCCGCGTTTTGCCATGCGCATGCTCGCCGGAATTTCGCGCCGTTTGCATGGGCTGGTGCACGACGTGCAGGCCTACTCACTGCACAGCGGCATGCAGCGCGTGATTGGCTACCTGCTCAATTCCCTGCCAGAAGATGCAGAAGACGCCGCCGCCATGGCACTGTCAAGCAACGGCTGCGGCACCCAGCCAGGTGCCAACGCAACGCGCACGTTGAACATCTCGCTGCCGGTGAGCAAGGCCACGATTGCCTCGCGGCTGTCGATCACGCCCGAATACTTTTCACGCGTGCTGCATGAACTCGAAGCCGAGGGCCTGATTCGCATGGACAAGCGCGACATCCATATTCCCGACGCCACGCGGCTCGCGAATCACACGTTGCAGTAAGCAATTCCCAAATATCAGATCGCCAGCACACCCGCAGCGCGCAGCAACTGCGCGGTTTCATGGAGCGGCAGTCCCATGATCCCGGTGTAGCTGCCATTCAAATGGGACACGTACTGCGCCACAGGCCCTGAATGCCGTAGGCGCCGGCCTTGCCCATGGGCTCGCCGCTCGCCACGTAGGCATCGATCTGCGCCTGCGTCATCACGGCGAATCGCACGCGAGATTCCGACAACGCTGTCAGCCGCTTGTTGCCCACCTGCAGCGCCACGGCGGTCAGCACGCGGTGTTCATTGCCGGACAGCTCGCCGAGCATGCGCCTGGCGTCGGCGGCGTCGTCCGGTTTGCCGTAGATCCTGCGGCCCAGAGCCACGGTCGTGTCGGAACAAAGAATCGGCGCCTGCGCAAGCCCGCGGCGCTCCAAGCGCGCCACGGCCGCGTCGAGCTTCAGACCGGTCACGCGCTCCACATAGTCAAGAGGCAATTCTCCGGGCAGAACTGCTTCGATGGCCTCGGCGTCTTCCTGTTGATCATCGCCTTCGTTGGGCAACAGCAATGAATGGCGGACACCAAGCTGCTCGAGCAACTGACGGCGACGAGGACTCTGGGACGCGAGATAAATGAAGGCGGGCATGGCAAAAAAGAAAAACGCGAGTGAAAAACGTGAGGGGTATTCGGAGCGACGACTCTTACTCGCGATGATAGGGATGACCGGCGTTGACCGACCAGGCACGGTACAACTGCTCGATGAGCAACACGCGCACCATCGCGTGCGGCAAGGTCAGATCGGACAGGCGAATCTTTTCATGCGCTGCCTGTTTGAATGCGGGATCGAGCCCATCCGGGCCGCCAATCACCAGCGCCACGTCGTCACCACCCAATTGCCAGTCCTTCAGGCGTTGGGCCAAAGCCTTCGTCGTGAGGTTGGCACCGCGCTCGTCGAGCACCACGATGCGCATTCCGCGCCCAATGGCCGCCTCGATGCGATCGCGCTCGGCGGCGTACAGCGTCTCCAGTGATTTCGAGCCGCGTGGCTCGGTCTTCACCGCCTTGAGCTCCACCTTGATTTCGTGCGGAAAGCGTTTGGCGTAGTCGTCGTAGGCCGTCTGTGCCCAATCGGGTACACGCTGTCCCACGGCGACGATCAAAATCTTCATTCCTGCCCTGCCTTCGAAAAGCGAAAGAGGCCTGCCGCGTTCACAGCAGCAGAACCTCTTTTTTGTTCAACGCATCCAAAACGCGCTCATCAAGCCTTGCGCGCAGGTGCCTTGCGGGCCGGAGCCTTCTTGGCGGCAGGCTTCTTGGCCGCAGGCGAAGCCTTCTTGGTGTTCGTGGGCTTGTTCACCACCACGGTCTTCACCACAGCCTTCTTGGCGGCTGGCTTTGCGCTTGTTGCGCTCTTGCGGCCGACTGTCGACTTGGCGGGCGGCGCGGCTTTTTTGGCCGCCACGGGCTTGGCCGCAGACTTGGCGGCTGGCTTCTTTGCAGCGGCGGCAGCGGGCTTGGCTGCGGCTGACGGCTTGCGAGCCGCAGTCTTTTTCGCAGCAGGCTTCTTCTTGCCGCCCTCGGCACTCGCATCTTCCGATGCCGTCACGCGGCGCGGCTTGGCAGCGCCGAGCTTCAGGCGCACGGGCGTGTCGCCCCAGATTTCCTCAAGGCGGTAGTACTGGCGAATGGCGGGCTGCATGATGTGCGCCACGGCCTGACCGCAATCCACGATGATCCATTCGCCGTTGTCTTCGCCTTCGATGCGCGGCTTGCTGAAGCCCGCTTCCTTGACAGCGTCGCGCACGCTGGCGGCCAGCGCCTTGGTCTGGCGATTCGAGTTGCCGGTCGCGACGATCACACGTTCGAAAAGCGGCGAAAGCGCTTCGGTGTTGAAGACCTGGATGTCAACCGCCTTGACGTCCTCCAGTCCATCCACGATGGCGCGCTGGAGCTTGGTAACGTCTTTTTTGGCGGCGGATTCCGATTTGGGGGAAGTAGTCATCAGTCGGTCTTCAATCAATGAAAGGAAGATGAAGTTTTCAATATAACGCGCTCGCGCGGTTTCGGGCAGTAGGACTGCTGCTCCCGCAAGCGGTGGAAACTCTCAAAACAAAAGGGATGGATGAGCGCTGCCTTGCAGTCGCCATCCGCTGAAAAATTATAGGCAATCGCGCCAACCGGCTCTCAGACCCAGTCACGCGGCTGCAAAAAATGCGCTGTCAATTGAGCCTCGGCGGAGTCGGGGCCGTCCTCGCGCTGATACGACCAGCTCACGAGCGGCGGCATCGACAGCAGAATTGATTCGCTGCGCCCGCCCGACTGCAACCCGAAGTGCGTGCCGCGATCCCAGACCAGGTTGAACTCGACATAGCGACCTCGGCGGTAAAGCTGGAATTCACGCTCGCGCTCACCGTAAGGTGTGTTCACGCGACGTGCGACGATGGGCTCATACGCGCCGAGAAACGCATCGCCCACGCTTTGCATCATGGCAAGGCTTTGATCGAATCCCGGTTCAGAGAAGTCATCAAAGAAGATGCCGCCCACGCCGCGCTGCTCATTGCGGTGCCTGTTGCAGAAGTACTCGTCGCACCATTGCTTGAAGCGCGGATAAAGCCCGTCACCGTATGGCGTGAGCGAATCGCGGCAAACCCTGTGAAAGTGCACGGCATCTTCGTCAAACCCGTAGTACGGCGTGAGATCCATGCCGCCGCCGAACCAGCACACGGGCTCGGCATCGGGCCTGCCTGCGGCGATCATGCGCACGTTCATGTGCACCGTCGGCACATAGGGATTGCGAGGATGGAATACCAGCGACACGCCCATCGCCTCGAACGGCGCTCCGGCCAGTTCAGGCCGGTGCTGCGTGGCCGATGGCGGCAACTGCGGTCCACGCACGTGCGAGAAGCCGCAGCCCGCACGCTCGAACACGCGGCCACCTTCCATGATCCGGGTGATACCGCTGCCTTGCAGCCGCTCCTCGGCGCCCTTGTTCCAGGCGTCGGTCAAAAAGCGTCCACCGCCAGCCTCGACCGGCCCCTCGATGGCTTCGAGCGCGCCCGTGATCCGCGCCTGCAGATCGACGAGGTAGTCGCGCACCTTGCTCACGCGGTCGACCGGATTCAGGGCGAGTGTCGACGCCTGCATCAGGAATGTTGCTTGACGGCGCGGTAGCCAATGTCGCGGCGGTATTGCGCCCCATCGAAATAGATGCCGCGCGCCACGTCGTAGGCACGCTGCTGCGCCTGCTTGACGTTGTCGGCCAGCGCCGTCACGCACAGCACGCGGCCACCGCTGGTGCGCAGCACGCCGTCGCTGAGTTCGGTTCCGGCGTGGAACACCATGGCGTCGTCAGCCTCCTCGGGCAGGCCGGTGATGGCGTCGCCCTTGCGCGGCGCTTCCGGATAGCCATGCGCGGCCATCACCACACCCAGCGCGGTGCGGCGATCCCATTGCAGTTCGACCTGATCGAGCCGGCCTTCCACGGCGGCGGCGAGCACGTCGACCAGATCGCTCTTCAGGCGCATCATGATCGGCTGCGTTTCCGGATCGCCCATGCGGCAATTGAATTCAAGCGTCTTGGGATGTCCCTTGGCGTCGATCATCAGACCGGCGTAGAGGAAACCGGTGTACGGAATGCCGTCCTTTTCCATGCCACGCACGGTGGGCAGAATGATTTCGCGCATCACGCGTGCATGCACGTCGGCCGTCACCACCGGAGCCGGAGAATATGCGCCCATCCCCCCGTGTTCGGCCCTGATCGCCATCCTTCAGGCGCTTGTGATCCTGGCTGGTAGCCAGCGCCGCCACATTCTTGCCATCGCACAGCACAATGAACGAGGCTTCTTCGCCGTCGAGGAATTCCTCGATCACCACGCGCGCGCCGCCGTCGTTGTGAGCGACGCCGTATTTGTTGTCCACGAGCATGAAATCGATTGCGTCGTGGGCCTCCTGCGCGGTCGTCGCCACCACCACGCCCTTGCCTGCGGCGAGGCCATCGGCCTTGACCACGATGGGCGCGCCATGCTTGTCGATGAACGCATGGGCCGCCACCGGGTCGGTGAAGGTTTCATAGGCTGCGGTGGGAATGTTGTGGCGCTTCATGAAGTCCTTGCAGAACGCCTTGGAGCTTTCGAGCTGCGCGGCCGCTTTGGTGGGGCCGAAGATGCGCATGCCGTGCGCACGGAACTCATCGACCACGCCAGCGGCCAGAGGCCCTCCGGACCAACGACCGTCAACTGGATCTTCTCGTTCTGCGCCCACGCACGCAACTCGGCCGGATCGCTGATCGGCACGTTCACGAAATCGGAATTCAGCGCCGTACCACCGTTGCCCGGCGCCACGAAAACCTTGGAGACCTTGGGCGAGCCGTCGAGCTTCCAGGCCATTGCGTGTTCTCGGCCGCCGCCACCAATCACGAGGACTTTCATTGTCTTGTCTTGGCCTCTTCACAACTCTGCGTTGTGATAGACCTCTTGTACGTCGTCCAAATCTTCTAGAACATCCAGCAATTTCTGCATGCGGGCCGCATCGTCGCCGTCCATGGCAATCGACACGTCGGGGCGCAGGGTCACGTCGGCAAGCTCGGCCACGAGGCCTGCGGCCTGCAGCGCGTTCTTCACGGCTTCGAAATCCCCGGCGCGGTGAGCACCTCGATGGCGCCCTCCTCATCGGTGATCACGTCTTCGGCCCGGCTTCGAGCGCCACTTCCATGACCTTGTCCTCGTCCGTTCCCGGCGCGAAGACCAGTTGGCCCACATGCTTGAACTGAAACGACACCGAACCATTGGTGCCCATGTTGCCACCGTACTTGCTGAAGGCATGACGCACTTCAGCGACGGTGCGCACGTGATTATCGGTCATTGTGTCAACAATGATCGCCGCGCCCGCGATGCCGTAGCCTTCATAACGAATTTCCTCGTAGGTCACGCCCTCGAGGTTGCCGGTCGCCTTGTCGATATTGCGCTTGATGTTGTCAGCGGGCATATTCGCGGCCTTGGCCTTGTCGATGGCAAGGCGCAGGCGCGGATTGGCATCGGCATCTCCGCCGCCCTGCCTGGCCGCCACCATGATTTCACGGATGATGCGGGTCCAGATCTTGCCGCGCTTCTCATCCTGGCGACCTTTGCGGTGCTGAATGTTTGCCCATTTGCTGTGTCCTGCCACAGGGAGTCCTTCTGCTTTAATAATCTACTGCCCGTGATTTTACTTTTGACTTCGTACCCCTACTTTCTCATCTATCGCCATGGCTGAACCACTTCTCATCGCCCAGCACGACGCCGTCCAATGCCAACTGCTGCCCGGCCTGGCCAATCGCCACGGCCTGATCACCGGAGCCACCGGCACCGGAAAGTCCGTCACGCTGCAAAAACTCGCCGAGGAATTCTCGAAAATCGGTGTGCCGGTGTTTCTCGCCGACGTCAAGGGCGACCTCACGGGCATCAGCCAGAGCGGCAGCATCGGCGAGAAAATGGCCGCCACGCTCAAGGAACGCGGCCTGCCCACGCCCGAACCGCTCGCCTGCCCGACCACGCTCTGGGACGTGTTCGGCACCCAGGGGCACCCGGTGCGCGCCACGATCTCCGACATGGGGCCGCTGCTGCTGGGCCGCATGCTCGATCTGAACGACACCCAGATGGGCGTGCTCAATCTGGTCTTCAAGATCGCCGACGACAACGGCATGCTGCTGCTGGACCTCAAGGACCTGCGCGCAATGCTCACCTACGTGGGCGACAACGCCAAGCAGTTCACCACCGAATACGGCAACGTCAGTTCGGCCAGCGTGGGCGCGATCCAGCGCGGGCTGCTGCAGATCGAGCAACAAGGCGGCGACCAGTTCTTCGGCGAGCCGATGCTCAACATCCAGGACTTCATGCAGACCGTCGCGGGCAAGGGCGTGGTCAACATTCTCGCGGCGGACAAGCTCATGAACGCGCCGCGCCTGTATGCGACCTTCCTCCTGTGGATGCTCTCCGAGCTGTTCGAGCAACTACCCGAAATCGGCGATCCCGAGAAGCCCAAGCTGGTGTTCTTCTTCGACGAAGCGCATCTGCTGTTCAATGAGGCACCGAAGGCGCTGCTCGAACGCATCGAACTCGTCGTGCGCCTCGTGCGCTCCAAGGGCGTGGGCGTGTATTTCGCCACGCAGAATCCGCTTGACATCCCCGACAGCGTGCTCGCCCAGCTCGGCAACCGCGTGCAGCACGCGCTGCGCGCGTTCACACCCCGTGACCAGAAGGCCGTGAAGGCCACCGCGACGACCATGCGCCCCAATCCGGAACTCGACATCGAAGCCGCGATCACCGAGGTCGCCGTGGGCGAGGCGCTGATCAGCTTTCTCGACGCCAAGGGCCGCCCCACCCCGACCGAGCGCGTCTACGTGATTCCGCCCGGAAGCCAGATCGGCCCGGTCACGCCCGAGCAACGCAAGGCCCTGATGGCCAGCTCACTCGTCTCCGGCGTCTACGACACCGCCGTGGACCGCGAATCCGCCTACGAGGTCCTGCGCGCACGTGCAGGCGAGCAAGCGGGCAACGCCGCGGTGCTCAAAGACAAAGCGGCACAGGGAACGACTGGGGACGGCGGCATCATGGGCGAGATCAACACCATCCTGTTCGGCAGCACCGGCCCGCGCGGCGGCAAAAAGGACGGCATCGTGCAGACCATGGCCAAGTCAACGGCCCGCACCGTGGGCACGAGTCTGGGCAAGCAATTGCTGCGCGGGGTACTGGGGAGTCTGATGGGTGGGCGCAAGTAGAAGGATAGAAGCCCGCTCTCTGGCGAGCGGGCTCGCCAGAGAGCGCAGCACAAGGAGCGTGAGATGACAAAGATTGGGGAATTTTTCACTCGCTACGAGGAAGGCGCCAACTCGTTTGACCCGGAAAGCCGCATTCTGGATTTCGCATGAGGACGAACGCAAGGTGATGGAGGACGCAGGGCTCATTCCTGTTGCCGCCTGAGGAGCAGCGGAACGAGTGGCTGGCTCTTCCGGTCCGGGCCGCTGCCATCGGGCACCCGCAAACCCGCTCTCATGACATGTCTTTGCGCCTGTGCGACAAAGTCTTCTTCATCGTTTCTGCGGACACCGAACATGATCGATCTGTACTACTGGACCACCCCCAACGGACACAAGATCACGCTGTTTCTTGAAGAGGCCGGCCTGCCCTACAAGATTCATCCCGTCAATATCGGCAAGGGCGAGCAGTTCGCGCCGGAGTTTCTCAGGATCGCGCCGAACAACCGAATTCCCGCGATTGTCGATCAGGCGCCTGCCGATGGCGGCGCGCCGATTTCCTTGTTTGAATCGGGGGCCATCCTGCTCTATCTGGCCGACAAGACGCGCCGGTTCATTGCGCAGGACTTGCGGGGACGCAATGAAACCATCCAGTGGCTTTTCTGGCAGATGGGCGGACTCGGTCCGATGGCGGGGCAGAACCATCACTTCGTGCAGTACGCGCCGGAGCGGATTGCCTATGCGACGGAGCGCTATGTGAACGAAACAAGCCGTCTCTATGGTGTGCTCGACAAGCATCTGAGCGACGGGCGCGATTTCATTGCGGGTCGTGAATACTCGATTGCCGACATGGCGAGCTATCCATGGATCGTGCCGCACGAGCGCCAGCGGCAGGATCTCGCGAAATTTCCGCATCTCAAGTCCTGGTTCGAGCGCATTGCGGCGCGACCTGCGACGCAGCGAGCCTACGATCTGGCCAGCTCGATCAACGTTGCGCCGACCGTGGACGCGGCATCGAGCAAGGTGCTGTTTGGTCAGGACGCGTCCACCATCCAGCGCTGACAGACGAAAATCCAGATGAAAGAAACGGACCCACCCATGAGCGCCACGCTCCCCAACTTCGGCGATGTGATCGCGGCGGCCGAACGCCTGCATGGCGTAGCGCATCGCACGCCGGTAATGCAGTCACACACCGCCAACGCATTGCTCGGCGCCGAGTTGTTCTTCAAATGCGAGAACCTGCAGCGCATGGGCGCTTTCAAGTTTCGCGGTGGCTACAACACGCTTGCGCAGTTCACGCCCGAGCAAAAAAAGCGCGGCGTGCTCGCGTTCTCGTCGGGCAATCATGCGCAGGCGATTGCGCTGTCGGCCCGTCTTCTGGGCATGCCGGCTGCCATCGTCATGCCCGAAGACGCTCCCGCAGCCAAGCTCGCCGCCACGCGCGGTTATGGCGCGGAGGTCATCACCTACAACCGTTTCACCGAAGACCGCGAGGCCATCAGCGAGCGTATTGCTGGCGAGCGCGGCATGACCCTGGTGCCACCGTTCAATCACCCGCACGTGATCGCCGGACAGGCTACGGCGGCGCTCGAATTGCTGCAGGAGGTGCCCGATCTCGACTACCTCTTCGCACCGCTCGGCGGAGGCGGATTGCTGTCGGGAACGTTGCTCGCGGCCAAGGGCTTGCGCCGCACTGCAAGGTCTTCGGCGTCGAGCCCGAAGCGGGCAACGATGCACAGCAATCGCTGCGCAGGGGCGAGATCGTGAGGATCGACACGCCCAAGACGCTCGCTGACGGCGCGCAGACGCAGGCGCTTGGCGACCTCACGTTCGCGATCATCCGCCGCGACGTCTGCGACATCCTCACCGCGAACGACGCGCAACTGGTCGAGGCCATGCGCTTTTACGCCGAACGCATGAAGATCGTGGTCGAGCCCACTGGTGCGCTGTCGTTTGCCGGTGCCAGGCATGGCGGGGTTGACCTCAAGGGCAAGCGTGTGGGCTTGATCATCAGTGGCGGAAACGTGGACCTGGCGAGCTACGGGCAACTGCTGGGGACGGCCCATACCGCTGGCGCGTGAACGGGGCGCAGCCAGGAGGCACGGCGATCATTGACCATGCAATCATGCTCAAGGACGCTCGAAAATTTCCGCCTTGAAATCCTCGCAGGCTCCGCTTTCTGGCAGACTTCTGTTCCGGATTTCAGTTCGCACGGACAAAAAAAGCAGCCATGAGCACCACCACCCCCGCCAAAGTCACCGTCATCACGCACCCTCTCGTGCAGCACAAGCTCACGCTGATGCGCAAGAAGGAGTCGAGCACCAACAGCTTTCGCCGTCTGCTGGGCGAACTGAGCACCTTGATGGCCTACGAGATCACGCGTGACATGCCGTTGCAGGATCTGGAAATCGAAACGCCGATGGAAAAAATGACCGGCAAGGTCATCGACGGCAAGAAGCAGGTTCTGGTCTCGATCCTGCGTGCCGGCAATGGCTTTCTCGACGGCATGCTCAACGTGATTCCCGGCGCGCGCATCGGCCACATCGGGCTGTACCGTGACCCCGAGACGCTGCAACCGGTCGAGTACTACTTCAAGATGCCTTCCGAGATGCAGGAGCGCGACATCATCGTGGTCGATCCGATGCTCGCCACCGGCAACTCCGCGGTCGCTGCCGTGGAGCGCCTCAAGCAACTACAGCCGCGCTCGATCAAGTTCGTCTGCCTGCTGGCTGCGCCCGAGGGTGTGGCGACCATGCAGAAGATGCACCCCGACGTGCCGATTTTCACCGCCGCCATCGACCGCGAGCTCAACGATCACGGCTACATCATGCCGGGGCTGGGTGACGCGGGCGATCGCATCTTCGGCACCAAATAATAGTTCGCTGCTTCACGAGACATGTCCCCGTGGAAACCGCACTTCCATTCGATCTGCCAGCGCATACCCAGATTCCCGAGGACAGCTTGCGCAGTGATCGCGTGCGGCTGCGGCAATGGACCAAGGCCGATTTCGAACCATTCGCTGCGATGAACTGCGATCCGCAGGTCATGCGCTATTTCCCCGCCCTGCTGGCGCGCGAGCAAAGCGATGCGCACGCGTCGCGCATCCGGGCCTTGATCGCCGAGCGCGGCTGGGGCTTCTGGGCCGTGGATTGGTTGCAGCAGCCGGGTGCCAAGCCGCAGTTCGTCGGCTTTGTGGGCCTGCACGTGCCCATCGCCGATCTGCCGTTTTCGCCGTGCGTGGAAATCGGCTGGCGGCTGGCGCGTCCGTTCTGGGGCAAGGGTTTTGCGAGCGAGGCCGCGCGGCTGGCAATGAACGTCGGCTTCGAAATCCTGCAACTGCCGCAGATCGTCGCGTTCACCGCGCGAGACAATCTTCGCTCACGCGCCGTGATGATGCGGCTCGGCATGCGCTGCGCGGCCGAAGACAACTTTGACCACCCCGCCGTGCCCGAAGGCCATGCGCTGCGCGCGCACTGCCTGTATCGCATCGACCGCGAAACATGGCGGGACTTGCCGCCGCGTCAGCGTCCTGAGGTCGGCGCACGCTGACCAAGGCCTGTTCACACAACGCCTCGGGCTCGCGCGAACCCGTGGGTTGTGTGAACAGGCCCTACCGCAATCAGTCCGGTACGGCCTGCCCCAGGGTGGCCGAGCTCGATTGCGACTCGATCTCCAGATCGGGCAGATCGATGCCCTTCCACTCTTCCATGATGTCGTTCGCCATTGCCTGAAGCAGTCGCAATTCGCGCTCGTTCAATTCACGCGGAGCGGTGTCGGCCAGACCGAGCACGCCGAGAACCAGCCCCGCCTTGTCGCGAATCGGCGCTGCGGCGTAGAAGCGCACGCCGGCTTCGCGGAACGCCATGTTTCCGGCATAGCGCCGATCGTGCTTGAGGTCTTCGACCTGCAGAATGTCGCCGCTGGCCACGACGAACGAGCCCAGCGCCTCATCGCGGCTCAACGAATGCTGAAAGCGGCGCGGAGTGTTGCTGTCGGCGGGCATTTCATCTTCCTGCCCCGGCGTCAGCCCACCGTGGATGGCGATCACATGCTCATGCGTGTCGTCGATCACGCCGATGGCTACCAGCGGAATGTCGAAGATGTCCGCAGCGCGCTTGGCCATCTGCTGGCTGAGCTTTCTGAAGGCTTCGCTTTGCAGCATGCCACTCGCATGCAGGGCCTTGAGGCGCTTTTCCTCATTCTTGGGCAGCGGTGCGGGCTCGAACACGTCTTCCGCTGCGTCTCCCAGAAAGGTCCGCACGGCCGAAACCGCGCCGTCGAGCGAGGCCGTGATTTCGTCGGCGCCCAGCTTGGCGCCCTGGTCGCGCATCTGCTCGCGCGATATTTCCTGCGGCAGATTCCACAGCAGCAGAACGATGCGCGACTGCGGCCAGGCGCGGCGAATGCGGCGGCACAGGTTGCGCGCGGCAGCATAGGGCTCGGTGGACATCCAGCTCACGCAGACGACGTCGCCGCGCTGCACCTCGGGAGGCTCCACCGCCGAGTGGCTCGAAAGCACGTCGCTGTTGACGTTCTGCACGCCGTGGCCGTCGATTTCGAGGCAGTGCGCCACCATGCGCGCGGCCAGTTGATCGACCTCCCATTTGCCGCCCATGCTGATCACGCGCGTCCTGCCCGGTTGCCGGGTTGAAGGGTACTGTTCTTCCAGTTCGTCGAGCACCTCGTCCATGCCATCGACCACACGCAGACGATGCTCGGCCGTGGCCGCATGCTTGTGATCCCCGACGGCCATGCGCAGCACCGCAACGCCCGCATCGCCATAAAACGCGGCCACGGATTCGTCCTTGTCCTGCACGATTTGCAGACTCAGCTCGCTGGCCTCGGCCGCATCGTCGGCCAGCAGGCGCTGATAGATGCGTGTGGGTTCGTCAAGTACCGGCTGGCTGCCCAGCAGAATGTCGAGAAATGCGAGCTGCGGCAGGTACTTGCCGATCACCAGCAGGCACACGGTGAGTGGCGTGGACATGATCAGCCCGATGGGTCCCCACATCGCCGTCCAGAACGTTGCGGCGACGATCAGCGACATGGCCGACAGGCCGGTGCTCGAACCGTAGAGCCACGGCTCGATGACGTTGTTGCTGATGACCTCGAGCAGCACGATCAGCGCCACCGTCCACAGCACGAGTTGCCATCCGGGATCGACGGCAAACGCCAGCGCCAGGGGGAACACCGCAGAGATCATTGGCCCGACATAGGGCACGAAGCGCATGACGGCAGCAAGCGCTCCCCAGAGCATCGCGCCCGGCACGCCGATCAGCCACAGACCCGCCGCCATCGGAATGCCGTAGCTCACGTTCACCAGCAACTGCATGCTCAGGTAACGGGAGATGCGTTCGCCCGCCTCGTCGAGCGCATCGGTCGCGCGGTGCAGGTTCTGCCCCACAGCCGCAACAGGCGGTCGCGCAGATCCTCGCGATCCAGCAGGATGAAGATGACGAACACCAGCACCAACGCCGCATCGGACAGCGGCCCCATTGCCTTTTCAAGCGCCAGTTGGGCTTGATCGACCGGGGATTTCTCGGTCGGAAGCACCTGCACCTTCTGAACCGCTGGCCCGCGTTTGGCGCCCGATTCGGCGCTGGCTGCCTCGACCTCGCGCTGCACCACATCGAGGGTTTTTCTGGCTCCGTCGAACATACCCGGCGCGCGTATCTCTGCACGCAGGTCACGCAACTTGGCGCGGATATTGGACTGGTAGGAAGGCAGTTGCGCACTGAGCCCGCGCACCTCGTTGCCGACGAAAACGCCTGCCACGCCGAGCACCACGAGGGCCGCAGACACCACGGTGACAACCGCCACGATCTTCGGCACACCCCAGCGCTTGAGCATCATGACGAGCGGATGCAGCACAAAACTCAGCAGCACCGCCAGCGCGAGCGGCACCAGCACCGACCGCCCGAAGTAAAGCGCGGCAATCACCATGGCGGCGATGCCAAGACTCAGAAATACGCGAATGCCGTTGACCGGCCATTCACCAGACGACGCGCGCAGGGTCGAACGCAGACTCGACAGCCGCTCGCCGTCGGTGCGCGGAGGCTCACCGTCGCGACGAGCGCGCGCATGTTTTTGCATATGCGCCGAAAGTTTCTGCTCATCACGCATGATCGGGTCGCTTGTTCATGTTGTAGTCAATTGCGGGGCCGCTTGGTAGATGACAGCTTTGTGTCAGCCGGCGCGCGGGTATCGAACGCTACCAAGTATTTCGACTCAGCCTTGTAGGATGGAAGCGGCAGCTTGCAGGGTCGGCCCCACATCGGCCTCCAGCTTGAACAAAAAGGCGGCGTCGCCACGCGTTGCGCCGCGATTCACGGCGACGACCGGAACACCCGCATCCTGCGCGGCGAGCACGAACCGGTAACCCGAATAGACCATCAGCGACGACCCGAGCACGAGTACGCCACGCGCGTTGCGCACGGCCTCAAGGCTGCGCTGCACGCGCTCGCGCGGCACCGACTCGCCATAGAACACCACGTCGGGCTTGAGCAAACGTCCGCCGCAATGCGGGCATGGCGGAATCACGAAGTCCGAGAAGTCGACCGCTTCCAGGTCCGCATCGCCATCGGGTGCCGACAGGGCCGTCCGCTGTGCCCAGCCGGGATTGCCCGCGACGAGCGCCTCCTGCCACTGCGCGCGAGAAAAGCGCCATTCGCAGCTCATGCAGCGCACGGTATCAAGCCGCCCGTGAAGATCGACCAGCGCGGTGCTTCCAGCGGCCTCATGCAGGCCATCGACATTCTGGGTGATCAGCAGATCGACCCAGCCCTGTTGCTCCAGCTCGGCGAGGACGCGATGCGCGGCGCCCGCCCGCGCCTGACCAAAGGTTCGCCAGCCGACGAGACTGCGGGCCCAGTAACGCTGGCGCGTGTGCTCGCTGCCCATGAAGGCCTGGTAGGTCACCGGTTGCGGGCGCTTCCACTGGCCGTTCAGATCGCGATAGTCCGGGATACCGCTGGCCGTGCTCACGCCCGCTCCAGTGAGTACCACGAGACCCGCATGACGCTCGATGAATGCGGCCAGCAACGCGCCCGCACGCGCCGGATCGAGCGGCGGCGTATCAGGCGCTTGCATGGTGGGCGGCGTCATTCACTTGCGTGGTTCTCACGAGAGGTCCGGCGAAATCGACTCGGCATAGTCGTAGACGGCTTCGAGCAATCCGGCGTCGCGCTCGCTTTCGGCGCTCTCCCCCAGCTCGTCGAGCTGTGCGAACAGCATATCGAAGGTGCGCGCACCACCCATGCCGTCCACCAGCAGGTCGCGGCGCAGGCCTTCCCAGCGCTGCAGGTCCTCGGGCGACAGAGTGTCCGGAAAGTTGCGCGCGCGATAGCGCCAGAACAGTTCGGCAAGACGCGGGTCGTCGAAGCCGGTGCGTGCCGTCTTCAACTCTTCAGGCGACAGGCTGCGAAGATGATTCAGGCGGCGGCGATCCTCGTTGCCGACAAAGCCGCCGTAGAGGTCCTGATCCACGTCGAGCGCTTCCTGCTGCGGGCGAGTGAAGACCTCTTTCCAGATCGCGCTCATGTCCGGCAACTCGCGCGCAAGCTGGGCGTTGTGCGCGGCGGCCTGCATGTCGAGTCCCCAGCGCTCCGCCATCGCATCGCTGAGCGTGTTCACGTTGCCAACCACCATTGGCGACTTGTTCAGATGGATGGTCTTGATCGGCAATCTCGCCATTCCTTCGGGCAGGTCTGCCGCGCGCGTGAACATGCGAAGGCGGATCGTCTCCACATCCAGATCGGCGAGTTCGCGCGGGTCGTGCGACAGATCCCAGGCCAGAACCTCGTTCTTGTTCGTCGGGTGACTGGCAATCGGCAGCATCACCGCGAGACATCCGCGCTCCGTCGGAACCATGCCCGATACATGCAGGAACGCGCGCGCCTGATCGATCGAGGCGGGAAGCCGCAATTCCGCAACCACCCGGTCTTTCTTGTGAAGACTGAGCGCGTAATCGAACAGCTTGGGCTGGTGCTGGCGGATCAGCCGCGCCAGCGCAATGGTTGCGCGCACGTCCGACAGCGCATCGTGCGCGGCCTCGTGCGCCAGACCATTGGCCTTGGTGAGCAGTTCGAGCTTGAAGCTCACCTGCCCTTCGTCGTTGGTCGGCCATTGGATTCCATCGGGCCGAAGCGCGCGCGTCATGCGCACGACGTCGAGCAGATCCCAGCGCCCACACTGGTTCTGCCATTCGCGCGCATAGGGGTCGATGAGATTGCGCCAGAACATGAAGCGCGTGATCTCGTCGTCAAAACGGATGGTGTTGTAGCCCACGCCAATGGTGCCCGGAAACGCCAGCTCCGCTTCGATGCGCGCGGCGAACTCGGTCTCGGACAGACCCTTTTGCAGGCATAGCTGCGGCGTGATGCCGGTGATCAGGCACGACACCGGATCGGGCAGATAGTCCGGCGTCGGCTTGCAATAGAACATCAGCGGCTCGCCGATTTCATTGAGTTCGGCATCGGTACGGATCGCCGCAAACTGCGCAGGACGATCACGCCGCGTGTCGGCACCGAAGGTTTCGTAGTCGTGCCAGAGGAAAGTATGGGATTGCATGTCGGGCGGCAGAGAAAATGAACGCACTCCTGCTCGCCATACGGCGCAGGCTGCACGCCGAGTTTAGCAATCCGGAATGCGCGTGCGTAACCAGTGCCTGCGCCTCGTGATCGTCGAGGACGAATCACCGGGCAAAACCATGGCCGGCTGCAATGCGCTTAGCCGGTCGACAGCGCAAACGGCGTATGCACCGGCAGACTCCAGCCGCGCTCGGGATCTTCGATGGCTTCGACGTGAATGCGCGGCGGCGCGCTCATCACGGGGCCGAAGATGGTCGCGAACGCTACGTCGGCCGCGTCGCGTCCGGTGGCCAAGCGCATCATGCCCATGGGGATCGCCGTATTCGAAGGATCGAACAGATACCAGCGGTCGCCCATATAGACCTCGACATAGGCATGAAAGTCCGGAGGTCCGAGCGAGGGGTCGGCACCGTAATCGGTACCGCTCACGAAACGCGCAGGCAGGTTGATCGCGCGACACAGCGCAATCATCAGATGGGCAAAATCACGGCAGACGCCCACGCGCTCCAGAAGCGTGTCCACGGCGGCGGTCGTGCCCGAAGAGGTGTTCGAGCGGAACGTCACGTTCTGCTGTACCCATTCACAGATGGCCTTCGCGCGTGTGTAGCCCTGGGGTAGATAACCGAACTGATCCATCGCGAATTTCGACAATCTGTCGGATTGGCAGTAGCGGCTGGGATAGATGTACTGCAGCACATCAAGCGGCAGCCGCGCAACCGGCACTTCCGGAATCTGCGCCGGATCCACCAGGTGATGGGCGATGTCAATCGTGCTCTCGTAGCGCAATGTCAGCGGGCCGGGCCTTGCGGCGAGGCGCAGGCAGCGCTGAACCATTCCGTCTGTCAACTGGATTTCCCAGTTGGCATCGGGCTGGCTCACGGTCAGATTCTCCGATGCGACATGCTGCTGCGCGGTTTCGGCCGGGTGAATGTAGAAGAAGAAATCCGCGCCGGGATCGGCCACCGTGTAGCTCAGTTCCAGTTGATATTGCAGTCTTACCATGTCTATCTCGGGCCACCAGAACTTCGGGGAATATTCCTCCCACTCGCAAAACAACTGCGTCCGTGTCACGCATGCTGGTTTGCCAAAGGAATCATGCGTGTACGTGAGTATTCGCTTCTGGACGCCGATTCGCTGTAGGCAAAAATCATCAGCCTGTGCAGTCACATGCAGGAAATCCGGCGCGCGAGCGCCCACCATTCGCGGGTATCGTCAGTCGTTTGCGCAGGGACATTGGTCGTCATGTATCCTCATCCGCACACAAACACACTCATTTTCCTATGCAAAATCCGGTTCAACACGAAGAAAGCCCAACCAAGGGCGCGTTCTACATCGACCGTGACGGCGAACGCGTCGCCGAGATGAGCTATAGCCGCACGAACGAACACATGATCATCATCGATCACACCAACGTCGATGATTCTCTGCGTGGACAGGGCGTGGCCCGCCAGTTGCTCGACGCGCTCGTCGCCTGGGCGCGCGGCACGCATACCAAGGTGCTGCCGCTGTGCGCCTATGCGAAGGCGCAGTTCGACAAGGATCCCTCGATTCGCGACTTGCTCGCCTGAATCGGCAGAGGGCTCGTCACCAACGCGGCGCGTTGGTGGGCGTAAGCGCATGCAAGCCGTTTGCTGTATAACCAGCAAATACCACTCCACCAGCGAATCGTGTCTTCCGCAGAAGCCCTCCAAAACCTCGAGCAGGTGCTCGAACAATCCGGCATTCAGGCAGGCATCACGCTCCTCAACGCCCGCGTCGCGCACCGCTATACCTGCGTATACCAACTCAAGGGCAACGTCCTCAAAAGCCTCTACCTGTGCGACAAGCTCGGCGAATTGACGCCCGAGTCACTCCAATCCGTACCGCTTGAGGACAGCTTTTGCCAATTCATGCTACGCGACGGCATCTTCGCTACGTTCAGTTCAAGCCACGATGAGCGCGTGGACGATGTCAAGGCCGCCGACGCGTTTGAAGCCTACGTGGGCGTGCCGCTGCTCGACAGATTCGGTGATCTGTTCGGCACGCTGTGCCACATCGACAGGAAAGCACTCGATCTCTCCGCAGAGGAATTTTCGATTCTCGAAAAATCGGCGCGATTGATCTCCCGCCACGTGGAGCGCGCACTGATTGCTGCCGGTGCCATCGAGCCGACCAAGGTGCTCCCAGCCGCGCAGGTTTGAGTGACTCAGGCACCCTGCCCCAGCCATTCTGAGACGTCTGCCTGGCGAATAATTCCCGGCTTCCGGGAATACGTGCAAATTTCATGCGCTATAATCGATGGCTTGGCGCAAACAACTCGGCGTCAAACGGGTGATTAGCTCAGCGGTAGAGCACTGCCTTCACACGGCAGGGGTCACATGTTCGATCCATGTATCACCCACCAGTTTTTTCATTTGCTCCATATCGTTGCCGCATGGCGGCGTATCGGGGCAAATGGGTGATTAGCTCAGCGGTAGAGCACTGCCTTCACACGGCAGGGGTCACATGTTCGATCCATGTATCACCCACCAATCGCAAAAATGCCTCTTGAATTCCGGATTCAAGAGGCATTTTTGTTGGGCGCTTCAATGATCGCGACCGGCGACGGTATCGCCGGACGTTTTCATCAAGCCAGCTTGAATGGCAACTCGCGCGGCACCTTGCCCGTCAGCGCCGCGATGGCATTGGCGAACGCGGGTGCCAGCGGCGGCACGCCTGGCTCACCCATGCCGGTGGGCGCGTCGGCGCTCGGAACGATGTGGACCGCGATCTCGGGCATGTCGGTCAGGCGGGCCACGACGTAGTCGCCAAAATTGCTCTGCTCGACCTGTCCGTCCTTGAAGGTGATGGCCGCGCCGGGCAGGCACATGCCAAGACCCATCAGCGCACCGCCCTGCACCTGCGCCTCGACCCCGCGAGGGTTCACCGCGAGATTGCAGTGCACGCCGGCGGTCACCCGGTGCAGCTTTGGCGTGCCGTCCTTCACCGATGCCTCGACGACGTAGGCAACGACGGAATCGAACGACTCATGCACCGCAACGCCCCAGCCGCGACCCTCGGCGAGTGCGCGTTTGCCGTAGCCGGATTTCTCCACCGCCAGTTGCAACGCGGCCTTGTGGCGCGGGTGCTTGCTGCCGAACTGCGCCAGACGATATTCGACCGGATCCTGCTTCGCGGCGCGCGCGATTTCGTCGATCAGGGTTTCCATCACATAGGCCGTATGCGTGGAGCCCACACTGCGCCACCAGAGCACGGGCGCATTCAGATCGGGATGGTGGGCCGACAGCCGCATCGGCAGATCGTAGGGCTCCTTCATGCCCTCGACCGCCGTGTTGTCCACGCCGTTCTTGATCATGAAACCCTCGAACGCAGTGCCCTTGGCAAGCGACTGCCCGACGATCACGTGATCCCACGCCACGACCTTGCCCTGCTCATCCAGACCGATCTCTGCGCGGTGCACATGCATCGGACGGTAGTAGCCGCCCTTCACGTCGTCCTCGCGGCTCCAGATCATTCGCACCGGCGCATCGATGCCCGCAGCGCGTGTCGCCTCGGCGATCTGGCAGGCCTCGGCCACATAGTCGCTGGACGGCGTGGCACGCCGCCCGAAGCCCCCGCCGGCCATCTGAACATTCACGCGCACGTTCTGCGGCGGCACGCCCAGCACGCGTGACGCCGTGGCGACCTCCCAGCCCGGAGCCTGCGTGCCGAGCCACAATTCGGCCTTGGCGTCCTGGCCCGAGCCGGTGATGCGCACCGTGCAGTTCAAAGGCTCCATGGGCGTGTGCGCGAGATACGGGAATACATATTTCGCGCTGATCCTGCGCGCCGCACTGCCGAGCCCGGTGACATCGGCATCGAACCTGATCGCTCCGGTCTTCTGCGCCAGTTCGCGGTACTGCACGAGCTGCCTGGCGGAATCCACCTTGCCAACGCCCGCGTCGTCCCATTGAACCTTCAATGCGTCACGTCCCTGCTTCGCCGCCCAGTAGCCTTCGGCCACCACGGCGACGACCTCACCACCGAGCACGCTCGGCACACGCAGCACCGCGCGCACACCCTTGACCGCCTTGGCGGCCGCATCGTCCACCGACTGGATCTTGCTGCCAAAGACCGGCGGATGCGCCACCACGGCGGTGAGCATCCCCGGCAGATGCATGTCGATGCCGTAGGGCTGCGTGCCGCTCGACTTGGCGCGTGCATCGATGCGTCCCGTCGCATGGCCGATGATGCGAAAGTCCTTGGGATTCTTCAAGCTAACCTGTTGCGGCACGGGCAGCATCATCGCCGCATCGGCCAGTTCTCCATAGCCGAGCTTCTGGCCGCGCGGACCGATCACCTGACCGGACTGCGTGCGCAGCGACTGCGCGTCCACGCCCCAGCGCCTGGCAGCCGCCGCCACCAGCATCGCGCGCGTACGCGCACCCAGTTCGCGATATTGCGTGTAGGAGTTCTTGATCGAGCCCGAACCGCCCGTCAGATGAAAGCCCATGACGGGATCGGCATAGGCGGGATCGGCGTTTCCATGCACGCTGCGCACCTTGGACCAGTCCGCGTCAAGCTCCTCGGCCAGCACCATCGGCAGGCCGGTCTGCACGCCCTGGCCAAAGTCCAGACGGTTGATCGTGACCGTGACGATGCCGTCGCGATCGATCTTCACGAACGCGGCAGGCTGCTGCGTCGGCTTGAGTCCGTTGGTGGCAATGGCTGCATCGCCACCGGCCTGCGCCAGCGCGGCCAGCGGGAACGCGCCAAGCGCAAACCCGGACGCCGTGGCGATCTTGAGAAAACCGCGACGTTCAAGCTGCGCGCCCTCGGCCTTCGCATGTGTGGGCTCGACAGCCAGCGCACGCAGGCCCTGCGGCAGATCGGCGAGAAGATGGTGGGGAATATGCATGAAACGGCTCCGTCTTTTGCTTCGTTATTTCTGGCGTCAGACGGAAAGCGTCTTGGCAGCATCGTGGATCGCGGCGCGAATGCGCACGTAGGTGCCGCAGCGGCAGATATTGCCCGCCATTGCCGCATCGATGTCGGCATCGCTGGGCTTCGCATTGCCCTTGAGCAGCGCGGTCGCGCTCATGATCTGGCCGCTTTGGCAGTAGCCGCACTGCGCCACGTCGTTGCGCACCCAGGCGTCCTCGACCGCCTTGCCGATCTTGTCAGTGGCCTGCGCCTCGATGGTCGTAATCTGTTGACCCGCCGCGGCCGACACCGGCGTGACGCACGAACGGATCGCCTGACCATTGAGGTGCACCGTGCAGGCGCCACACAGCGCCATGCCGCAGCCGAACTTGGTTCCGGTCATGCCGAGAGAATCGCGCAGGGTCCAGAGAATGGGGGTGGAGGGATCGACATCGACCGAGGTCGGCTTGCCGTTGAGGGTGAACTGGACAGTCATGGAGCGGGCTCTCTCGTGGTGGGATTGCAGTCTTTCGTTTGGCGCCCTGCCCGCGCAGTGTGCGGCAGGCGATGCCAAAGAAAAGTCGTCTTATCTATATAAGCTATTATTATTTGCTTAGCAATAGTAGACATGAAACCCAAAATCCTCGCCTCGCTTGCGGCCTTTGAGCCGGTGGCCGAGCAGCGCCAAGTCAAGGCATCTTCGTGAGCGCCACGGGCACGGATGATTTGATGTCTTCGTTCTTGCAACCCTTCGCAGGGTCCCATGCCGCAGACACGGAGAAACCGGGCGCCAGAATCACGGCGGACGTGACGGACTTGCCATCCCAGTCGGTCACCTTGTCCTTGGCATTCACCACCTGCATGGCCTCCAACTGCCCGCCCGGACTGTTCAGGACTTCGCAGGTGACCTGGTTCGACAACTGCGTGTTGTTGTTGATGCGCTGGACAAAGTAGGCCGTGAAGCCTTCCGCATTGGCAAAGGAACATGCAAACAGCGCAGCCATTGCGACGATAGAGCGATTTTTCATTGGGTACTCCTTATCCCTGATGCGAGATTTCAAGATCGTCTCGCGTCAGGAAATTGTTCATCTTCTCAGGCACTCAGGCACTCAGGCATTCAGGAATCTCTTGCGACGCGAGAAGAACGCCGCGAATGCTGCGAGCAAGCCCGACAACGCGCCAAGACCCCAGACGCCCATGACCGGCACAGCCTGCGGAGCAACCGGCGCAGGAACGGCCGCGAGAGTCACCGTACCTCCGTCTATCGCGAGGCTATAGCTCGTACCAAGATAGCTGATCGGCGCGCTCAGTGCAAAGCTTCCCACTGGGATCGGTTGCGTGCTCGTTATCAGAGGCACGCCAACCAGCAACGCGGGATCGACTTCACCGGCCAGCGACAAGAGCGTCGTGCCGCTGATGGACCCGGTGATGACGATCTGGTCTGCAATGACGGCGGCCGCCTTGGGAGCCACCGCACCGTCTTTGGATTGAGCCTTCGCCGGGGCCGGCGCAACATCCAGTCGTACCTCGCCTCGTTGACCATCCCAGGGCCCGTTGACTGTCAGAACCTGTCCGGCGATTCCGTCCGCAAGCGTGGTCGTGCCCGCATTCGCAAGTCCTGCGACGCTTGCGTCTCCGCTCGGCGTCACATCGAAGACCGCACTGACGGCCACGCTGACCGGACTGTTGGCAAGCGCTGCGGCCACGCCGGTCCTGAGCACCCCGCCGCGAATCTCGGTATTGCCGGTGTACGTGTTGGCGCCGGAAAGGGTCAAGGTGCCTCCACCGGTCTTGATCAGATGGGCGGCATAGTCGGCACTGGTCTTGGCGCTGAGTACGTTGATCCGCTTTTCCCAGGCCGTGACTGCGGTATCGATCACGTCGTTTTCCATCTTGATGAAACGAGCGGCCAGCTCCGCGCCGGTGAGCCCGGCGGTCAGCGTGTTCAGCCGCGCCAACGTCCAGTTCGTCGTCGTGGCGGTGTAATCCGCGATGAGCTGCTGGTACATGCGCTCACCATAGACCGAGGCGCGCAACGGAGTACGGAAGGAACTGATTTCAGCCGTGGGGCGCCTGTTCTCAGCCGCCGTCACCATCTTGGTCATCAAATCCAGCAGAACAGGCATTTCGGTCACCCAATCCGCAGGGGCGGAGCACTGGTCTCCTGTTTCTTGTCCGCCAGCAATTTGGCCTTGTTGGCCGGCCATTCGGCAATCTCGGCGGCCTCATCGAGTTGGCGCTGCTGCATCGCCGTCTGCGTGATGGGGTTGGTCCAAACGTCGTTTTGGCCTTGGGGCAGTTCCGCCTGGAAGCTGCCCAGCAACTGCCCAGGACCCGACATTGCCTTGTCGAGATCAGGGACGCCCCAGCCGAACCTGACATTGGGGACCGCGGCGTCACCATCCCCCAGATGCTTGGCGGTGGTCAGCAAAATGGTGCGCACCGCCTCATTGGACAACGTGGGATAGCGCTCCATCAACAGACCCATCGCTCCCGTCACATGCGGCGCAGCCATCGACGTTCCGGACGAGGCCTGGTAGCCCGTTGCACTGCTCACGGAAAGACTGTTGATGGTGCTTCCTGGCGCAGAAATGCACCAGTACTTCGCCATGCCGCATTGATTCGAGAAGGATGCAAGCGTGTTGGTCGCGGTCAGCGCCGGCACCGCAATCCAGCGGTTTTCCAGATCGGGCTCGAAGAACGGTAGCGCCGAACGAATGTTGACATTCGCGAAACCGGTGTTTCCGGCCGCGAACACCTGCACGACGGGACGCGCACGCGTGATTTCGCCCGCTGCCTGCAGCCAGGTTTTCTTGCCCGCGAGCAGGAAGTAGCGGCTGTATACCGTGGTGGTCAACTGGACCGTATTGGTCGTGGACGTGAGCCCGGGAGAACCCCAGCTGCTGTTGATGACGCGAACCTTTTCATCGACGAGCTTGCTGTAGGCCGCGTGGAAGAAGTTGTAGTCCACGTTCGGGCCGTAAATGGCCGAATCGTTGCCGTTCGTGTTGCTGATGTAGTAGTCGCTCTTGAAAGCGATGCCCATCATTCCGACCGCGCGGCCCTGAGCGTCGGTGGTGGTTCCATTTCTCGCCGCGGCAATCGTGCCGGACACGTGGCTTCCATGGTTGTCGTTGATCGGAGGTGTGTACTCGCCGGTGACGTTGAAGCTGCCGCCCGCAACCCACGGGGTCTGGGGCGGCGGATTGGGAATGTTGGCGCCGTCATTCAGGTATACGCCCTGATTAGGCACCAGGCCCAGTTGAATGCCATCGACCTGCCGGGTCGCAAATTCAGGATGCGCGGTCTTGAGGCCCGAATCGACCGAGCCCAGCTTGATTCCCTTTCCGGTGAAACCCCGGGCATAGGCAAACTGCGTATTCATGGCGGCCTGGCCGTAGTTGCCCTTGAATTCGGCGTCACCCGCCCAGGTCGCCGCAGCCGCTGCCAAATCGGTCGCTGCGCTGCCGTCCGCATTGACAAAACCCTGGGCGTGCACCGCCGTCAGGGCCAACGGCGTCAAGGCGATGACGACTGCACCATGAATCACGCTGCTGCGAAACATTGACGCTGAACGCGTTTGATTCGCGCAAGCAAGTGGAATACCCGGCATGAACGGACCTCCAAGGAGTGTGAGTGCAGAAACGACAATGCGAATCCTGAGCAACCGCCCGCGCGGTATTTGTCAGGATCGTTCCCGCGAAGCTGGGACTTGCAACGAGAACTGAACTGTCAAAAAGTATCAACGCTACAAAAATGACCGTCCATGAATGGATACCAGCTATCCAATTGAGCCAAAGTTGGTGTAGATCAATAAATTTTGGCGAGCTTTCACTATGAGCACGCAGAACAGGGTCGCCGAAAGCTCGTCCGTTCCCCCGCCGAATCGAATTTGCAAGCGATTGTGAAAAGGCCGAATCAACCGTCCGCGCACTCAAGCGTCAATGAAAGGCGGGCCGGGTTCCTGGAATTGCAGTTGCCGCAACTCATCCAGCGTGTTCGCATTGAAGAACGCCTTGCCATCATCGAATGGCACTTTCACAGTGCGATGTTGTGCGGTCCATTGGCCGAATTTGCGTTCGCCGGCATGCAGAAACCTGACGAGACTGTCGATCAGATCGGTACGCAGCAGACAGAACACGGGTTGCGGGCGCAGTTCGCCGCCTTCAAGAGTTGCAACCATCGCGATGTCCGCTTCCTCGGCCATTGCCGCCCGGGCCAGGCGCTCCACTACGTCCCCCGGAAAGTTTGGTGTGTCGCATGGCACGGTGACGAGCCAGCGGGTTTTGGCGCGTTCCATTCCCGTCAACAGTCCGGCAAGCGGCCCTGCGTAGCCGTCGAATGAATCCGGCCACACGGGCACGCCCATGGCTTCGTAGTCGGCGCGGTTGCGGTTGGCGCTGATCATCGTGAACCCTACCTGGGGTTGCAGGCGGCGCAGCGCATGGAGCGCAAGCGGCGTGCCGCCGAGATTTTGCAAGCCCTTGTCCACGCCCCCATCCGGCTGCCGCGCCCACCTGCAAGCACCAGGCCGGTGATCTCTTCACGTGCGATGTAACTCATTGCCGTGTCTGTCTCCCTGTCAAAAAAAGATGCGCTCATGCTTGCAGAAGATTGAAGGCCGCGCGCCGACATCGGGTATCTGCGCCGCCATTTTGCCTGCGCCGCTGATGGGCTTGAACAAGGCGTGGTAATCGGACTCGGAATTCTGAACCCGTGGCATTTCACTGGCGATTTTCCGAATATTGAAAATGGATGCGTAAATCACAAAAACAAAAAGGCTTCAAATTTATTTTGACGCAGTGTGATATCACCGGATAAGCGCGACATTAATTTCAACGCTGAAGAAAAATATTCCCTTTCAATACGGAACGAGAGCACGCATTGCGCTGCAAGTAGCGTATCCGGGACCTTCTTTTTGGTGATTCACTCAAAAATTTCTGCTGTTGTTTCAAAAAATAAATGTGCCAATGATTATGCTTGATAGCTCTTGATTGAAATTGAATTAACAAACAAATGACACTTTGATCCATATCAACCTTCCAGGCAATATAACGATATCCGGCACTTAGCCTGCAAAGCGACGCGTGGTAAGTTACGACTTAGACATTCCCTAATGTTGAATTGCATTAGTAGGTTTATTCACAAAAGTGTCCAGGAAATGGATTTGTCATGTCCACGCACAAAAGCTCCACGGCCCCCTCCACAAAATCGGAAGAACGTCGCAGTTTTGCATTTCTGACTATCGTAATGGCCCCAGTGCTATCAGGATTGCTGATAGCGGCCTACGGTTTTCTGGTCTGGTTTTATCAAATGCTGTTTTCCGGCCCGCCCCATGCGTGAGTCCGAAAACGAAGGCAGGCTCAGTGAGGAACTGCACATCACCAGCCTGGTGGTGCATGTCGTGCCAGACCAGCTTTCTGCCGTGGTGAACCGGCTCTCCGAAGTGGGCGATCTGCAGGTGCATGGCACCCATCCCAGCGGAAAACTGGTGGTCACGCTCGAAGCGCCACGAGCCGGCGTGATTCTGGATCGGGTTGCCCAGATCCAGCAAATTCCAGGCGTCATCAACGCCTCTCTCGTTTATCAACATGCCGATTCACGGCAATCTTTCGATATTGGAGCAAGTCATGACTAGCAACAGACGTGATTTCGTACGTCAATCCGCAGCGGCAGCCGCCGGTGCCGTTGCCGGTATTCCCATCCAGGTGCTTGCGCAGGACGCAAGCCCCACACCCGACGCTTCGCTCAAATGGTCCAAGGCCCCCTGCCGCTTCTGCGGGACGGGCTGCGGCGTGATGGTGGCTGTCAAGGACAACCGCGTGGTTGCCACGCAGGGCGACCCCGAGGCCGAAGTGAATCGTGGCCTCAATTGCGTCAAGGGCTACTTTCTCTCCAAGATCATGTACGGCGCGGACCGTCTCACCGAGCCGCTGCTGCGCATGAAGAACGGCCAGTACGCCAAGGACGGCGAGTTCCAGCGCGTCTCGTGGGACAAGGCGTTCGACGTGATGGCCGAAAAGTTCAAGCAGGCGCTCAAGGACAAGGGGCCGTCGGGCGTCGGCATGTTCGGCTCGGGCCAGTGGACGGTGTGGGAAGGCTATGCGGCCGCCAAGCTGTTCAAGGCCGGTTTCCGCTCCAACAACATCGACCCGAACGCGCGCCACTGCATGGCATCGGCGGTGGCCGGTTTCATGCGCACCTTCGGCATGGACGAGCCGATGGGCTGCTACGACGACATCGAAGCCACCGACACCTTCGTGCTGTGGGGCTCGAACATGGCCGAGATGCACCCCGTGCTTTGGACCCGCGTGACCGATCGCCGCCTGAGCACACCCGGCGTCAAGGTGGCCGTGCTGTCCACGTTCGAGCACCGTTCATATGAACTCGCCGACATCGAACTGACCTTTAAACCCCAGACCGATCTGGCGATCCTCAACTACATCGCCAACTACATCATCACGAACGGCAAGGTGAACAAGGACTTCATCGGCAAGCACGTGAACTTCAAGCTCGGCAACCCGGACATCGGCTACGGCCTGCGCCCGGAACATCCGTTGCAGAAGGCTGCCAAGAACGCGGGCGACGCGAACGGCGCCAAGCCGATGACGTTCGACGAGTTCGCCAAGTTCGTCTCGACCTATACGCTGGAATACACCGCCGGACTGTCGGGCGTTCCGGCCAGTCGCCTCAAGGCGCTGGCCGAAATGTATGCCGATCCCAAGCGCAAGGTGATGTCGTTCTGGACCATGGGCTTCAACCAGCACACACGCGGTGTGTGGGCCAACAACATGGTCTACAACATTCACCTGCTGACCGGCAAGATCTCCACGCCGGGCAACAGCCCGTTCTCGCTGACCGGCCAGCCATCGGCATGCGGCACGGCGCGCGAGGTGGGCACGTTCTCGCACCGCCTGCCGGCCGACATGGTGGTCACCAACCCGGAGCACCGCAAGTCCACCGAGAAGATCTGGAAGCTGCCCGATGGCACGATTCCGGCCAAGCCCGGCTACCATGCCGTGCTGCAGAACCGCATGCTCAAGGACGGCCAGCTCAATGCCTATTGGGTCATGGTCAACAACAACATGCAGGCCGGCCCCAATCTCGTCGAGGAGGGCTATCCGGGCTACCGCAATCCGGCCAACTTCATCGTTGTGTCGGACGCCTACCCCACGGTCACCGCCGTGGCGGCCGACCTGATCCTGCCCACGGCCATGTGGGTGGAGAAGGAAGGCGCGTACGGCAATGCCGAGCGTCGCACGCACTTCTGGCATGAACTGGTGAAGGCGCCGGGCGAAGCGCGCTCCGATCTGTGGCAGCTCATGGAATTTTCCAAGCGCTTCAAGATGGAGGAAGTCTGGCCCGAGGAACTGCTCGCCAAGGCACCCGAGTATCGCGGCAAGACCATGTACGACGTGCTGTTCCGCAACGGACAGGTCGACAAGTACCCGCTCTCCGACATCGACAAGGCCTACAACAACCATGAATCCGAAGCGTTCGGTTTCTATGCGCAAAAGGGTCTGTTCGAGGAGTACGCGGCCTTCGGTCGCGGCCACGGCCACGATCTGGCTCCGTTCGACGAGTACCACAGGGTGCGCGGTCTGCGCTGGCCCGTGGTCGATGGCAAGGAAACGCGCTGGCGTTATCGCGAAGGCACCGACCCGTATGTGAAGGCCGGCGCGGGCTATCAGTTCTATGGTCATCCGGACAACAAGGCGATCATCTTCGCCCTGCCCTACGAGCCCGCAGCGGAGTCGCCCGACAAGGAGTTCCCGTTCTGGCTTTCCACCGGTCGCGTGCTTGAACACTGGCACTCGGGCTCGATGACACGGCGCGTGCCTGAGCTGCACAAGGCGGTTCCCAATGCGCTGTGCTACATGCATCCCGAAGACGCGAAGGCGCTGGGCCTGCGTCGCGGCAGCGAAGTGGAAGTGGCCTCACGCCGTGGCGCGATCCGCACACGCGTCGAAACACGCGGACGCAACAAGCCGCCGCGTGGTCTGGTCTACGTGCCGTGGTTCGATGCCAGCCAGCTGATCAACAAGGTCACGCTGGATGCGACCGATCCGATCTCGTTGCAGACGGATTTCAAGAAATGCGCGGTGAAGCTCACCAAGGTCTAGTGCAGGAGAAAAGATCATGAAATTCATTCGACTTTTGAGCGTGGTATGGGCGCTGATGATCGGTGCCGCATGGGCAGCCGACTCCGTCCCGACGGGGCATAGCTTTCACGACAACGCACGCGGTCCTGCGGGCATCATGGAAATGACCAAGCCGCCGGTGCTGGGCAACGCCATCAACGACGATGTGCGCCGCACACGCAACTACACCTGGCAGCCGCCCACCATTCCGCATCGCGTGGATGGCTACCAGGTGGACAAGAACTTCAACAAGTGCATGGATTGCCACTCGCGCGCCAAGGCGGAAGTCTCGCAGGCCGTGCCGGTGTCCATCACGCACTACATGACACGCGAAGGCCAGACGCTCGGACAGGTCTCCACGCGCCGCTACTTCTGCATGCAGTGCCACGTGAGCCAGGAAAACGCACGTCCGATCGTGGAGAACAAATTCATGGACGTGGACTCGCTGATCCTCAAGCGCGCGTCTACCGGCAACGCCGCGAAGCGCTGACGCATCACGAAAGATACCCACCATGTTGAATCTTCTCAAGCGCTACTGGGCGGTGATCCGCAGGCCCAGTGTGCACTTCAGTCTGGGGTTTCTGACCATCGGCGGCTTCATTGGCGGCGTCCTGTTCTGGGGTGCCTTCAATACCGCCATGGAATTGACCAACACCGAAAAGTTCTGCACCGGCTGCCACGAGATGCGTGACAACGTCTTTGCCGAACTCAAGAGCACCATCCATTACACCAACCGCTCAGGGGTGCGCGCCGTGTGTTCGGACTGTCACGTGCCGCACAACTGGACCGACAAGATGGCCGCAAGATGCAGGCCTCCAAGGAAGTCTGGGGCAAGATATTCGGCACCATCAGCACGCCCGAAAAGTTCCAGGACAAGCGCCTGGAACTCGCGCAGCACGAGTGGGAGCGGCTGAAGGCCAACGATTCGCTGGAGTGTCGCAACTGCCACAACTACGATTCGATGGACTTCACCCGCCAGAGCCAGCGCGCGCAGAACATGCACTCCACCTACCTTGCCAACAAGGAAAAGACCTGCATCGACTGCCACAAGGGTATCGCCCACCACCTGCCCCATATTCCACCCGGCCAAGGCCCAGCGACACTCCCGGTCAACAGGTACCCGAGGCCACGGCGAGTCGGTGACGGTGTCGGTGCGCAATCCCCGGCCACCCATCTGCAAGTCAGCGATCTGGGTTGCATGCGGGGGGCAGAGTCCTTTTTCGCGGGCTCCATTTCGATCTGCCCAGCGGCTCTGTTCTCACGCTGCGCGGCAGCAATGGCTCGGGCAAGAGCACGCTGCTGCGCACGCTCGCCGGACTGCTGCCGCTGCGCGCCGGTGAGTTGCGTTGGTGCGGGCAGAGCATGTCGCCTGCGTCGGCCGACTACCAGCGGCAACTAGCCTATCTGGGCCATCAGCCGGGCATGAACGACGCGTTGACGGGACTTGAAAATCTGCGTTTCGCACTGACACTGACCCATTCGCATCCGACCGCCATCTCGGCGCAGGCAGAAGATCGTATGCGAGAGGTCCTGCGCCAACTGGACCTCTCACGCGCCGCTGGACTGGCCTTTGGTCGGCTATCGCAAGGCCAGCGCCGCAGGTTCGGTCTGGCGCGCGTGCTGCTGTCGGGAAAGCCGCTGTGGCTGCTGGACGAACCCGACAATGCGCTCGACGAACAGGGCCTGCACTGGCTTGCGCAGACCTTGGGCAATCATGCAGCGGCTGGCGGAATGGCCGTGGTGGCCACTCATCGCGGGCTGCAATTGCCATTCAGCCCGGCGCTCGATCTGTCGTCCTTCGCTCAGGTGCGTGCCGGCAAGGACGTCGCCCTATGCTAGCCGCCGTCTGCATGCGCGAGCTGCGGCTCGCATGGCGCAAGCCGGGCGATGCGCTCAGCGGCCTGTTCTTCTTTGTACTCGTGGGCAGCCTGTTTCCACTCGCCGTGGGGCCGGACGCCAGCCTGCTGCGCCTGATTGCGCCCGGTGTCATCTGGGTCGCTGCGCTGCTTGCGATTTTGCTCGGGCAGCACCGGCTTTTCGAGCAGGATCTGGTGGACGGCACGCTCGACCAGTGGCTGCTGGCGCCCGCGCCGCTGCCCTGCTCGCGGGCCTGAAGATCGCTAGCCACTGGCTGTTGGCCACGCTGCCGCTGTTGCTCGCGACGCCGCTGCTCGGCTGGCAATACGGGCTCTCCAACGAGGTGATCGGCGTGCTCCTGGTTTCGCTGTTGCTGGGAACACCGAGCCTGAGCCTGTTGGCCGCCCTGGGTGCGGCGTTGACCCTGGGCCTCAGGGGCCGCTACTGTTGATTCTGGTGGTCATGCCGCTGTGCATTCCCGTTCTCATTTTCGGCAGCGATGCCGTCGCGCGAGCCGCACAGGGCCTGAGTGCCACGCCCGCGCTGAGCCTGCTCGGCGCGATCGTATGCATTGCCATCGTCGCCTGCCCTTCGCCATCGCCGCCGCAATCAGACTGGCCGTGGAGTGATATGAAGTCTTCGCTTTCCCTTCCACATCACCTGCCCGCGTGCGCGCCCGTCGACGAGACGCTGGCGTCGGTTGATCTCGCCACCGATCTTTCGCGACTGGGCCGCAGCAGCGTGGCCATGGTTTGCCGCCAGCGCCTGCGTGCTCGCGGCAATCGGCCTGTGGATAGGCTTCTTCGTCGCGCCCACCGATCATCAGCAAGGTGAGGTCTACCGCCTGATTTTTCTGCACGTGCCTGCTGCATGGATGTCGATGTTCATCTACCTGATGGCGGCGGTCCACGCGGCGCTCGGCCTGATCTATCGCACGCGGCTCTCGCCGATTCTTTCTCGCGCGCTGGCTCCCACGGGCGCGATGTTCACCGTGCTGGCCTTGTGGACCGGCGCGGTTTGGGGCAAGCCGACCTGGGGCGCCTGGTGGGTGTGGGATGCGCGGCTCACGTCGGAACTGATCCTGCTGTTCCTCTACCTTGGCTACCTCGGCCTGGTCTCGGCCATCGAGGACACCGAGCGTGCCGATACCGCTGGCGCCATCCTGCTGCTTGCGGGTGTCGTCAACATTCCAATCATCTATTTTTCCGTGCAATGGTGGAGCACGCTGCATCAGGGTGCGACGATCCGCATGGACTCTGCCCCAGCATGACGCACACCATGCTCGCCGGCATGCTGATCATGGCGCTCGCATGCTGGGCCTACACGCTGGCCGTCGTTCTGGTGCGCTCGCGCATTTTGATCGAGCAGCGCGCCAACGAGGAGATTCTGTAATGCACAACCATGCCTTCTACATCGCACTCGGCTACGGCGTGAGCGCCGTGGTGCTGATCGCCGAAGTGCTCAGCCTGTACCTGGCCGCACGCCGCCGCCGCCGTGCCGCAAGCCTCGCGGAGCACGCATGAAGCCGCGCCAACGTCGTCTCGTCTGGGTGCTCCTTGGACTCGTGCTGGTGAGCACCGCCGTCATTCTCGTGCTGCGCGCGCTCAATTCCAACGTCATGTTCTTCTACAGCCCGAGCCAGGTGCAATCCGGCGAAGCGCCGCGCGATGCCGCCTTTCGCCTCGGCGGTCTGGTCGAGCAGGGGTCGCTGCAGCGCAGTCCCGATGGCCTGCAGGTGAGCTTCGTCGTGACCGATGAGGTGAAGCGTGTGCCCGTGGCTTACAAGGGCCTGCTGCCCGATCTGTTCAAGGAGGGAAAGGGCGTGGTCGTATCCGGAAAGCTGCACGGGCCGGGGCAATTCCGGGCCACCGAGGTTCTCGCCAAGCATGACGAAAACTACATGCCCCGGAAGCCGCCCACGCGCTTGAGCAGGCCGCAAAACCGGCGGGAGCGCAGCCATGATGGCGGAACTTGGAGCATTCGCACTGGTGCTGGCCTTGTGGGTCGCAGTGGTGCTGGCGACATTGCCGCTCGCGGGCGCGCACTGGAAGATCGCGCCCTGGGTACGGCTTGCCCAACCAGCGGCGATGTTGCTGTGCCTGCTGTGCGCAATCGCGACCGGCATTCTTGCATGGAGCTTCTGGCGCGATGATTTCTCGGTGCTGTACGTCGCAGGCAATTCGCATCGCGAGCTACCCGCCATCTACAAGCTCACGGCGGTCTGGGGCAGCCATGAAGGCTCGATGCTGCTGTGGCAGTTGATGCTGTCCGGCTGGACTGCCGCCGTCGCGTGGCGCAGCCGCGCACTCACGCCCGAATACCGTGCGCGCGTGCTTGCCATCCTCGGCTGGATCAGCGTCGGCTTGCTGCTGTTTCTGCTGTTCCTGTCGAACCCGTTTCTGCGCCTGGTTCCTGCTGCGGCAGAAGGCAAGGATCTGAATCCCTTGCTGCAAGACCCCGGCATGGTGCTGCACCCGCCGCTGCTCTACATGGGGTACGTGGGCTTTTCCGTGCCGTTTGCATTTGCGCTGGCCGCGTTGATTTCCGGCGACATTGGTGCAGCCTGGGCGCGCTGGTCGCGTTCCTGGACGCTGGCGGCCTGGGGCTTTCTCACGCTCGGCATTCTGCTGGGCAGCGCGTGGGCCTACTACGTGCTTGGCTGGGGCGGCTGGTGGTTCTGGGACCCGGTGGAAAACGCTTCGTTCATGCCCTGGCTCCTCGGCACCGCGCTGCTGCATTCGCTGATCGTGACGGATCACCGGGGCGCTTTCCGCAGTTGGTCCGCGCTGCTGGCCATTGGCGCGTTTTCGCTCAGCCTCATGGGCACGTTTCTGGTTCGCTCCGGGGTGCTCACGTCGGTGCACGCGTTTGCGGTCGATCCGGGGCGTGGTTTGTACATCCTGTGTTTCATCGTGGCCGTGGTCGGCAGCTCGCTGTGGCTGTTTGCCTGGCGCGCACCACAGCTGGGCCAGGGCAGCGGCCAGTTCTCGCCGCTCTCGCGCGAGGCATTTCTGCTCTTCAACAACGTGATGTTCAGCGCCGCCGCAATGGCCGTGCTGATTGGCACCTTGTACCCGCTCGCGCTCGATGTGCTGCGCAACGAAAAGATTTCGGTGGGGCCGCCCTATTTCAAGGCGGTGTTCCTGCCGCTGATGATCCCTGCCCTCGCGCTGATGAGCGTAGGCACCGTGGCACGCTGGAAGAAGAATGCGGCAGGCGATCTGTGGCGGCAACTGCGCATGGCGGCGGTCTGGACGGGTGTTTGCGCCCTGCTGTTGCTGCTCGCGAGCGGCCGCTTCATCGGCCCGCGCATTTCACCGGCCACCTGGCTCGGGCTTACGCTCGGCCTGTGGTGCCTGATCAGCACGTTGGGGCATCTCGCGGAGCGCGTGATTCCCGCATTCCGCCAGGGCCAGGGCTGGCAGCGACTGGCGCGTCAGCCCATGGGCTGGTGGGGCATGTTGTCGGCCCACGCCGGCATGGGCATCTTCGTTCTGGCGGTGTGCCTTGCCGACGGACTGGAGCACAAACTCGAGACCTCGATCACGCAAGGACAGACGGTCTCGCTCGGTGGCTATGACTTCCGGTTTGACAGCCTCGCTCCCGCCAGCGGCCCGAACTACGACGCGCAGCGCGCCGAATTCACCGTCAGCCGCAAAGGTCGGCAGGACTGGAAGATGTTCCCGGAAAAGCGCATCTTCCGCGCCCAGCAAATGCCTCTGAGCCAGGCGGCCATCGACAGCAGTTGGACGCGCGACGTGTTCATCGCGCTCGGCGAACCGCTCGACGAACAAGGGCAGCAATGGACCGTGCGCCTGCAAATCAAGCCGTTCATGGACTGGATCTGGATCGGCACCTTGATGATGGCGCTTGGCGCAGGCTTGAGCCTGCTGGATCGCCGCTTCCGACTGCCCGCCGCCCGGACATCCGGAAATCCCACAGCGCACGCCCGGCAAGGAATGGCCTGATGCGGTTCGCCATTCCACTCGCCATTTTCCTGGGCCTTGCCGTCATGCTCGGTCTCGGCCTGCAACGCGATCCGCGCAACCTGCCTTCGGCGCTGATCGAGCAGAGCGCGCCGGAAATCGATCGGCCACTGCTCGACAACCCGAGCAGCGGTTGATGCTCAAGGACCTGCAGGGTCAGGTCTGGCTGCTCAACGTCTGGGCGTCATGGTGCGCGCCTTGCCGACAGGAGCTGCCCATTCTGCAAACCATGTCGCAGCGCGACAAGGTACCGGTCTACGGACTCAACTACAAGGACAAGCCCGAAAAGGCCAAGGCACTGCTGCGCGTCGCAGGCAACCCTTACGTCGCCTCCGCCGTGGACGCCGATGGCCGCGTCGGCATGGACTTCGGCATCCAGGCTGTCCCCGAAACCTTCGTCATCGATGGCAGGGGCATCGTGCGCTTGCGCCACCTGGGCCCGGTGACTGCGGAAGTCTGGCAGGACAAGCTGCTGCCAGCAATCAAGGCATTGCGATGAACACCCGAATTCCCTTCGTCACCCACCTTGCAGGGCTGCTGTTGACCATCAGCATCGCAACCCTGTTCACAGCCAACTCGGCGCGCGCGCAGTCGCTCGAAGAACGCGAGGCCGCGCTGGCAAGTCAGTTGCGCTGCGTGGTCTGCCAGAACCAGACCGTCGCTGAATCCCGCGCGCCGATTGCGCAGGACATGCGCCAGCAGATCCGAGTGCAATTGGAGCAGGGCCACACCGATGAACAGATCGTCGCGTTCTTCGAGCAGCGCTACGGCACGTTCGTGCGCTACAACCCGCCGTGGAAAGCCTCCACGTGGCTGCTGTGGTTGTCGCCGTTTTTTATCGCGCTCGGTGGTCTCTGGCTGTTGCGCAGGAACCTGCCCAAAGCGCGCAAGCAAACGACACTCAGCCCACAGGAACGCGAGCGTGCCGAGCGCTGGCTCGAATCCGGCAAACAGGAACCACGATCATGACCATGATGCATTGGCTCTGGCTTGGCGCCATCGTCCTGCTGCTGCTGTGCCTGGCGGTGTTGCTGCCGCCGCTGCTCAGGGAAGCCGCCACGCAGCCCCCGCTGCGGGATGAGCAGACCTTGCGCGCGCTCTATCAGGGGCAACGCGCAGAGCTTGAACAGGAACGCGCGCGCGGCAATCTCGGTGACGGCGAATACGCGCAGGCGGTCGATGAACTGCATCGGCGTTTGCTGCTCGAACTTGATCGCCGCCCTCTCGCGAGCACATGGCAGCGCAGTCCCTGGCTGCTGCGCGGCAGTGCTCTGGCGCTCGCGGTGCTGCTGCCCACGGTGTCGCTCGCGCTCTATCAAAAGGTGGGCGACCCACGTGCAGCGGCGCAGTTGCTCGCGCAGAGTTCGAGCGGCGACGATGCCCATGGCGACGGCATCGGCCAGGGGCAGATTCAAGCCATGGTGGACGGTCTCGCCGAGCGCCTGAAAGCCGACCCGCAGAATCTTGGCGGCTGGGTCATGCTGGCTCGCTCGTATGAAACGCTCGAGCGCTTTGGCGACGCCGCCAACGCGTATCAACAGGCATTCAAGGAAGCACAACGAAGCAATGCACCTGCCAGCGCGCAAGCCCAATTGCTTGCCGATCAGGCCGATGCGCAGGCATCGCTGCAGGATGGTGATCTGGAAGGCGCTGCCGGTGCCAGCATCGCGCAGGCATTGCAGCTCGATGCAGCACAACCCAAGGCCCTCGCGCTCGCCGGAGCCGCCGCCGCACGGCGTGGCGAATACGCCACCGCGCAGCGGCATTGGCAGACGCTGCTGGCCCAGCTCGAGCCAGGCAGCGAAATCGCACTTCGCGTGCAGGATGATCTGCTGCAACTCGAAAACTTGGATTCGCCCGCACCCGTGTCGGCACCAAACGCCAAGCCGCCGTCACGTCCTGAACCTGCCGCGCCGCCCGCGCGCCTGGCCCTGTCCGGCCAACTGACGCTGCAACAAGGGGCCGCAGACATCCCGGCCCTGCCCTCCACGGCCAGAATCTACGTGGTCGTGCGCGCAGCCAATCGCCCGCTCCGGTGGCCGTGCTGCGCCTGCCTGCATCCAGACTGCCCACCAGCTTTCACCTCGGTCCGAATCAGCTTCTGGACCCTGCGTTCGCGCTCACGCCCGACCTGCGCCTGCAACTACAGGCACGCCTCTCGCGCAACGGCGAGGCCATGCCTCAGCCCGGCGACGTCTACAGCCAGGCCGTCACGGTGAGCCCGCGCGAATCCGGGCTTGCGCTGCAATTGGGTTCTCAGTGAGCCGGTTGGACTCGGGATGGGCTTCGGTGTGGATGTAGCCCAAAACAAAAAACCCTCTTGAATCAGTGATTCAAGAGGGTTTCAAATCTGGTGGGTGATACATGGATCGAACATGTGACCCCTGCCGTGTGAAGGCAGTGCTCTACCGCTGAGCTAATCACCCATGTCTTGCGACAAGACCGCAATTATGACATGGAACCTTGGGCTTCCGTCGCGTGTTGCCAGATGGTTTTTCCGCCGCTCGACTTGTCGATCTGCTTGAGAACATCGAGGTGCGCCGCAAGCTCGGTTTCGCTGGCTTTGATGACCTGAAGTTTCAGCGTGCTGAAATCCACAGCGGCGACGCGAACGCCGTTGGCGTTGCTCTTGTCCCGGGATTCTTCATCGGCGATCAGCAGGGCTTCCTGCCCGCGGGTCATGTTGATGAAGACGTCGGCCAGCAGTTCCGCGTCGAGCAAGGCGCCGTGCAGGGTGCGGCCCGAGTTGTCGACTTCGAGGCGGTCGCACAGTGCATCGAGCGAGTTGCGTTTGCCCGGGAACATTTCCTTGGCCATGGCCAGGGTGTCGATCACACCTTCAACATAGCTCTTGACGGGCATGCGGCCACAGAGCTGGAACTCCTTGTTCAGGAAGCCGATGTCGAACGCGGCGTTGTGAATGATGAGTTCGGCGCCTTGCAGGTATTCGACGATCTCGTCGGCCTGCTCGGCAAACTTGGGCTTGTCCTTGAGAAAGTCGTTGCTGATGCCGTGCACCCGCAGCGCGTCTTCGTGGCTGTCGCGCTCGGGGTTGAAGTAGATGTGCAGGTTGCGGCCCGTGAGCTTGCGGTTCAGCAGTTCCACGCAGCCCAGCTCGATGATGCGGTCGCCCGTTTCAGCGGACAGGCCCGTGGTTTCCGTATCCAGCACGATCTGGCGCGACATCAGTGGTTCTCCTTGGCGTGATTGATGGAGTATTTGGGAATCTCCACCGTGACGTCGTCCTTGGCGAGGATCGCCTGGCAGGACAGGCGTGATTGTGGCTCAAGTCCCCAGGCGCGATCGAGCAGGTCTTCCTCTTCCTCTTCGGCTTCGTTGAGCGAATCGAGGCCCTTGCGCACGATGACATGGCAGGTCGTGCACGCGCAGCTCATGTCGCAGGCGTGCTCGATGTTGATCTTGTTGTCCAGCAGCGCTTCACAGATGGAGGTACCGGAGGGTGCGGTGATTTCGGCGCCTTGCGGGCAATACTCTGGATGCGGAAGTATCTTGATGACGGGCATGTGGTGAGTTCGCGTGGGATGTGTTCGTGGTGATGCTTGACGCTGACTGCCTCAGATCGACTGGATGTTTTTTCCGGCCAGCGCCTGGCGAATGCCGCGGTTCATGCGCTGGGCCGCAAAATTTTCCGTGCCCTTGGCAAGGGCCTCCGACGCGGCTTCGATTTCGCCCGCGTCTTCGCTCCTGGTGAGCAGCTCGCGAAGCGACTCCATGAGCGCGTCGATGTGGGCGCGCTCATCGGCCTGCAGCACGTCACCGTCGATATCGAGGGCGCTCTGGGTCGCGAGCAGCAAGCGGTCGGCATCGACCCGAGCCTCGACCACGGCGCGGGCCTTCATGTCGGCCTGCGCGGTGGCAAATCCGTCTTCGAGCATGCGGGCAATCTGATCATCGGAGAGGCCATACGAGGGCTTCACATCGACGTGCGCCTCGACGCCGCTGCCCTGCTCTCTGGCGCTCACGCTGAGCAGGCCATCGGCATCGACGGTGAACGTCACGCGGATGCGCGCGGCACCTGCGGCCATGGCGGGAATGCCGCGCAGTTCAAACCGCGCAAGGCTGCGGCAGTCGGCCACCAGATCGCGCTCGCCCTGCACCACATGGATGGCCATCGCGGTCTGCCCATCCTTGTAGGTGGTGAAGTCCTGCGCCTTGGCGGTCGGAATGGTTTCGTTGCGACCAACGATGCGCTCGACCAGACCACCCATGGTCTCGACGCCGAGCGACAGCGGGATCACATCGAGCAGCAGCAGATCGCCGGCCGAGTTGTTGCCTGCAAGCTGATTGGCCTGAATCGATGCGCCAAGCGCCACGACCTCATCGGGATTCAGATTGATCAGCGGTTCGCTGCCGAAAAAATCGGCTACCGCCGCGCGCACCTGCGGCATGCGCGTGGAGCCGCCGACCATGACGACGCCCTGCACGTCATCGCGCGAGAGCTGTGCATCGCGCAGGGTGCGGCGCACCGCCGTCAGCGTGCGCCTGGTGAGTTCCGCGGTCGCCGCATCGAAGTCTGCGCGCGTCACGGTCACTTCGAGCGCCGTGCCGGCCAACATGGCCGCGAACTGTGCGGTGGGCGCATCGGTCAGCGCCTCCTTGGCAGTGCGCGCGGCCATGCGCACCGCAGTTTTTTCCGCGGGCGTCTGTGCCTGCAAACCCTCGCGCGCAAGCAGCCAGTCGGCCAGCGCGGCGTCGTAGTCATCGCCGCCGAGCGCGGAGTCGCCGCCCGTGGCGATGACTTCGAACACGCCCTGCGTGAGTCGCAAAACCGAGATGTCGAAGGTACCGCCGCCCAGGTCATAGACCGCGTACAGTCCTTCGGACGAATTGTCGAGACCGTAGGCAATCGCGGCGGCCGTGGGCTCGTTGATCAGGCGCAGCAGATTCAGCCCGCAAGCCTCGCCGCGTCCTTCGTGGCCTGGCGCTGTGCATCGTCGAAGTACGCCGGCACGGTGATGACCGCGCCGTAGATATCGTCGTTGAAGCTGTCTTCGGCGCGAAACCGCAGCGTCGCGAGAATTTCCGCGCTCACTTCGACGGGCGACTTCACGCCACCCGCCGTTTGAATCGCGACCATGCCCTGCCGCTGCTCCTGATCGCTGCCATCGGCAGCAAGCAGGTCGTAGGGCAGCGCGGCGCGGTCGGCGATGTCATTCAGGCCACGACCCATGAAGCGCTTCACCGATGCAATGGTGTTGACGGGATCCTGCAAACGCGAGGCGACTGCCTCGTGGCCGATCTGACGGCCACCGCCCTGCATGTAGCGCACCACGGACGGCAGCAGCACCCTGCCCTGTTCGTCGGGCAGGCACTCGGCAACTCCATGGCGCACGGCGGCCACCAGCGAATGCGTGGTGCCTAGATCGATGCCCACCGCGATTCTTCGCTGATGCGGGTCGGGAGACTGGCCGGGTTCGGAAATCTGCAGGAGCGCCATGAAATCTGTCTTTGTTCTGAATAGGTTGAAAGCGAATGCCGCAGGCGTTGAACAACCCCGTATTCGCCTATGCAGCAGCATCACTGGTGGCCCGCGCATCTGCGGGGCACGCGCCAGGCACAAACCCTATTGTGCTAGCTGCTCGTGTTTGGCATCGACATCGTGCGCAAATCGCGCAATGAACATGAGGGCTCTGACTTCCTGCGCGGCAGCGGCAAAGTCCTTTTGCTCATCAATCAATGCGGCGAGCCGCGCAAGCGACTGCCTGCTTGCGGCCTGTACCATGTCGTCAAGTTCGTCGAGCGCCGTTTCGCCGCGCGCGTCGTCGAGCGCTTCGCGCCATTCCATCTGCTGCATCAGAAATGCGGGTGGCATGGCCGTGTTGTCTTCCGCAGCGATTGCCGCGCCGTTCAGCTCGCACAGATAGCTCGCGCGCTTGAGCGGGTCCTTCAGGCGCTGGTAAGCCTCGTTGATGCGCACCGACCATTGCATGGCCACGCGCTGCGCCGCCGCACCCTGCGCCGAAAATCGGTCGGGATGCGCCTCGCGTTGCAGGTCTTTCCAGCGCGCGTCGAGTTGCGCGCGGTCCTGTGCGAATTGCCGCGGCACGGCGAACAATTCAAAATCGTCTGATTGCAGATTCATGGGAAGAAAAAAACCGCCAGCACCTGAGCGCATTGGCGGTTTTGCTGACGAGTCATACCGTTCAGACTCTGAAGCTTTCGCCGCAGCCGCAACGGTCTCGCTCGTTAGGATTGTTGAACTTGAAGCCTTCGTTGAGGCCTTCGCGCACAAAGTCAAGCTCGGTGCCGTCGATGTATGCAAGGCTCTTGGGATCGATCAGCAGCTTCACGCCGTGGTTCTCGAAGATGATGTCCTCGGGAGCCTGATCGTCCACGTATTCCAGCTTGTACGCCAGACCCGAGCAGCCGGTGGTCTTCACGCCCAGACGCACGCCGAGCCCCTTGCCCCGTCGGGACAGGTAACGGCTGACGTGCCTTGCGGCAGCTTCGGTCAAAGTCACTGCCATGTTGCTTATGCCGCCGTCGAATCGGCGGCAACGGTTTCGCCGTGCTTGGCCTTGTAGTCGTTCACGGCTGCCTTGATGGCGTCTTCTGCCAGGATGGAGCAGTGAATCTTCACGGGAGGCAGTGCCAGTTCTTCGGCGATCACGCTGTTCTTGAGCGCGGCCGCTTCGTCGATGGTCTTGCCCTTGACCCACTCGGTCACGAGCGAAGACGACGCAATCGCCGAGCCGCAGCCGTAGGTCTTGAAACGCGCGTCTTCGATGACCCCGGTTTCGGGATTCACCTTGATCTGCAGCTTCATCACGTCGCCGCAAGCCGGTGCGCCGACCATACCGGTGCCGACGGTGTCGTCACCTTTGTCAAACGAGCCCACGTTGCGCGGGTTTTCGTAATGATCGATCACTTTGTCTGAATAAGCCATGATGTACTCCTTTGGCTGCGTGGGCCGCCAGGCGTTCGGCTCTGGCGGGTGCAGCGGTCAATTTGAAATCAGTGCGCCGCCCATTGGATGGTGCTCAGGTCCACACCGTCCTTGTACATTTCCCACAGCGGGCTCAGTTCGCGCAGCTTGGCCACGTTGTGGCGGATCGTGGAGATCGCGTAGTCGATCTCTTCCTCGGTCGTGAAGCGACCGATCGTCATGCGCAGGCTGGAGTGCGCCAGTTCGTCGCTGCGACCCAGTGCGCGCAATACATAGCTGGGCTCAAGGCTTGCCGAAGTGCAGGCAGAACCGGACGATACCGCCAGCCCCTTGATGCCCATGATCAGCGATTCGCCTTCGACGAAGTTGAAGCTGATGTTCAGATTCTGCGGCACGCGGTGCTCCATGCTGCCGTTGATGAACACCTGTTCGATGTCCTTGAGACCATCGAGCAGACGTTGCTGCAAGACCTTGGCCTTGGCATTCAATTCATCCATCTCGAGCTTGATGATGCGAAACGCCTCGCCCATGCCGACGATCTGGTGCGTGGGCAGCGTTCCCGAACGCATGCCGCGTTCGTGGCCACCGCCATGGATCTGCGCTTCGAGGCGAATGCGCGGCTTGCGACGCACATACAACGCGCCCACGCCCTTGGGACCATAGGTCTTGTGCGCGGTCATGCTCATCAGGTCGACCGGCAGCTTGGTCATGTCGATGTCCACACGGCCCGTGGCCTGCGCTGCATCGACGTGGAAAATGATGCCCTTCTCACGGCAGATCGCGCCGATCGCAGGGATGTCCTGAATCACGCCGATCTCGTTGTTCACGAACAGCACGCTCGTGAGGATGGTGTCGGGACGGATCGCGGCCTTGAAGGCTTCAAGGTCGAGCAGACCGTCTTCCTTCACGTCGAGGTAGGTGACCTCAAAGCCCTGGCGCTCGAGTTCACGCATCGTGTCCAGCACGGCCTTGTGCTCGGTCTTCAGCGTGATGAGGTGTTTGCCCTTGCCCTTGTAGAACTGCGCCGCGCCCTTCAGCGCGAGGTTGATGGCCTCGGTCGCGCCGCTGGTCCAGACGATTTCGCGCGGGTCGGCACCGATGAGGTCGGCCACGTAGCCACGCGACTTCTCGATGATTTCTTCGGCCTCCCAGCCCCACGCGTGACTGCGCGAGGCCGCGTTGCCGAAGTGTTCGCGCAACCACGGAATCATCGCGTCAACAACACGGGGATCCACAGGGGTGGTCGCACCGTAATCCAGATAAATGGGGAAATGGGGAGTCATGTCCATGGCTATCTCGCTTTAGCGATCTGGCTGGCGAATGTCAGTTGACAGAAAAGGGTTCAATAAATGACCGATGCAGGCGGCGGCGCTGCCGCCCGGTGGGCAGGCAAGCGCAGCCACGCGCCGATCAGGACTTGGCGAAAACGTTGCCCAGCGCGAACACCGAGTTCGGTGCATTCACGCGGATGGGCTTGACCACCGGAGTCGTCGAAATCGCGCGGCGAGCCACCGGCTTGTCTTCGATTTGCACGCCCTTGGCGAGTTGATCGTCCACGAGCTTTTGCAGCGTGACCGAGTCGAGGAACTCCACCATGCGCTGATTCAGCGAGGCCCACAGTTCGTGCGTCATGCAGCGACCGGCTTCGCCGAGGCAGTTTTCCTTGCCGCCGCATTGCGTGGCATCGATGGGTTCATCAACGGACACGATGATGTCGGCAACAGTGATGTCACCAGCCTTGCGGGCCAGCGTGTAACCGCCGCCCGGGCCGCGCGTGGATTCGACCAGCTCGTGACGACGCAGCTTGCCGAAGAGTTGTTCCAGATACGACAGGGAAATCTGCTGACGCTGGCTGATCGCCGCCAGGGTGACGGGGCCATTGTTCTGACGCAGGGCCAGATCAATCATGGCTGTGACCGCAAAACGGCCTTTGGTTGTGAGACGCATCGCAAGCTCCTTGTAGGTTCAGGCTTGAATCGTTTGAGAAACACCTCGGGGCCTCGTCGGCGCTCCGGGCACTACCGTCTCCACCCGCTCTCCGACGCCGCGAAACGCTATGGTTCGCCCGTCAGAGCCCTAAATTTTGTGGGGTTGTTTTCTTGAGTAATTAGCCCAAGTATATCACAAATCCCTATTATTTTTGTCGGGTAACAAAATCTATCGCCGAAACAGTGCCGTTCAATCGTTGCCTGCCCGGCACCATCTCGCCGATCACCGCGTCAGGCCTGACGCTCCGAGCCGCCATGGGCGCCGAACACACGATCCTTGAGTCGTGAAAGTTGGTCGCGCACCCTCGCGGCTTGTTCGAATTCCAGATTGCGCGCGTGATCCATCATGGCCTTCTCCAGACGCTTGATCTCGCGCGCAATGTCCTTTTCCGACATTTCCTCCAGTTCCAGCTCGCGTGCCGCCTGTTGCTGCATGCGTTCCTTGTCCTGGCCCGCCTTTTCACTGTAGACACCATCAATCAGGTCTTTCACCTGCTTGACAATGCTTCGCGGCGTGATTCCGTGAGACTCGTTGTATGCGATCTGTTTTGCGCGCCGACGTTCCGTCTCCCCGATGGCTTTTTTCATCGATTCGGTGATCCGGTCCCCGTACAGGATGGCTTTGCCCTCGGCATTTCGCGCCGCGCGGCCAATGGTCTGGATCAAACTGCGTTCGGCGCGCAGAAAGCCTTCCTTGTCCGCATCGAGGATCGCGACCAGAGAGACCTCGGGAATGTCCAGCCCCTCGCGCAGCAGATTGATGCCCACCAGCACGTCGAACGCGCCAAGCCGCAGGTCACGGATGATTTCCACGCGCTCGACGGTGTCAACATCCGAGTGCAGGTAGCGCACCTTCACGCCATTGTCGGAAAGATATTCGGTGAGCTGCTCGGCCATGCGCTTGGTCAGCGTGGTAATGAGTACGCGTTGATGCTTTTCAACCCGAATGCGTATTTCCTGCAGCACATCGTCGACCTGGTGCGTGGCGGGACGCACTTCGACGAGCGGATCGACCAGGCCGGTCGGGCGCACAAGCTGCTCGACCACCTGGCCCGCATGCTGCTTTTCATAGTCGGCTGGCGTGGCCGAGACGAATACGGCCTGGCGCATGCGCTGCTCGAACTCCTCGAACTTGAGTGGCCGGTTGTCGAGCGCCGAAGGCAGGCGAAAGCCGTATTCCACGAGGGTCGTCTTGCGCGCGCGGTCGCCGTTGTACATGGCGTTGAGCTGGCCGATCATCTGATGGCTCTCGTCGAGAAACATCAGCGCGTCCTTGGACAGATAGTCGGTGAGCGTGCTCGGCGGATCGCCAGGCATGGAGCCCGACAGGTGGCGCGTGTAGTTCTCGATGCCCTTGCAGTGCCCTATTTCGCTCAACATCTCCAGATCAAAGCGCGTGCGCTGCTCGAGGCGCTGAGCTTCAACCAGCTTGCCTTCCTTGACGAAGAATTTGAGTCGCTCGTCCAATTCTTCCTTGATCGTTTCGACGGCGGCCAGCACCTTGTCGCGCGGCGTTACGTAATGGCTGCTCGGGTAGACCGTGAAGCGCGGAATCTTCTGCATCACACGTCCGGTGAGCGGATCAAAGAGTTGCAGGCTGTCGACCTCGTCGTCAAACAGTTCGATGCGGATCGCAAGCTCCGAGTGTTCCGCCGGAAACACGTCGATCGTGTCGCCGCGCACGCGGAACTTGCCGCGGCTGAAGTCCTGCTCGTTGCGCTGGTACTGCATGCGGATCAACTGGGCAATCGCGTCGCGCTGGCTCAGCTTGTCGCCCGCGCGCAGCGTCATCACCATGCGGTGGTAGCTCGACGGCTCGCCGATACCGTAGATGGCCGATACCGTCGCCACGATCACCACATCGCGGCGCTCCAGCAGGCTCTTGGTGCACGACAGGCGCATCTGCTCGATATGCTCGTTGATCGCGCTGTCCTTCTCGATGAACAGGTCGCGCTGCGGCACATAGGCTTCGGGCTGGTAATAGTCGTAATAGCTCACGAAATACTCAACCGCATTCTTGGGAAAGAACTCGCGGAATTCACTGTAGAGCTGCGCCGCCAGCGTCTTGTTGGGCGCGAACACGATAGCGGGACGCCCAAGGCGCGCAATCACGTTGGCCATGGTGAAGGTCTTGCCGGAACCGGTCACGCCCAGCAAGGTCTGGAACGATTCGCCATCGTTCACGCCCTCGACCAGCTTGGCAATCGCCCCGGGCTGATCGCCAGCCGGCGGGTACGGCTGGAAGAGCTGAAAAGGCGATCCCGGAAACGAGACGAACTCGCCTTCGGTTACTTCGGTGGTGACTTCATGCATGTTTTTGTAAACGCAACGATGACTTGCGCCGTTAAAATCGAGGGTTGTCCCTCAAGGCAATTGGTTCGGAAGGTTGATTGTGAGGTGTTTGTCACCCTCAATCCTTTCTGGGCACGACCGCCTAGTTTATTGGGGATCCTCTGCAAGAATGGATCGACAGGCCGCCAGCGCGACTCCGCGCCAGTGAAGCGTCGATCCGATTCATTCAGAGGCTTCGTAGTTGGGGGCAGCTCGCCAGATTTCCACCCTTCAAGGACTTTTCATGTCTCTCTTCACCGCCGTCGAGATGGCCCCGCGCGATCCGATCCTGGGTCTGAACGATCAATTCAACGCCGACACCAACCCCAACAAGGTGAATCTCGGCGTGGGCGTGTACTTCGACGATAACGGCAAGCTCCCACTGCTCAAGTGTGTGCAGGCGGCTGAAAAAGCCATGATGGACAAGCCCACCGCGCGTGGCTACCTGCCCATCGACGGCATCGCCAGCTACGACAGCGCCGTCAAGACGCTGGTGTTCGGCGCGGACTCCGAAGTCGTCACCTCGGGCCGCGTCGCCACCGTGCAGGCCGTCGGCGGCACCGGCGGCCTGAAGATCGGCGCCGACTTCCTCAAGAAGCTCAACCCGGACGCCAAGGTCCTGATCTCCGATCCGAGCTGGGAAAACCACAAGGCCATCTTCACGAATGCGGGTTTTGAAGTCGGCACCTACAAGTACTACGACGCCGCCAACCGCAAGGTCAACTTCGACGGCATGCTCGCCGACCTGAACGCCGCAGCGCCGGGCACCATCGTCGTGTTGCACGCCTGCTGTCACAACCCCACGGGCTACGACATCACCGCCGAGCAGTGGGCCAAGGTCATTGAGGCCGTCAAGTCCAGGGATCTGGTGGCGTTCCTCGACATGGCCTATCAGGGTTTTGGCCAGGGCCTGAAGGAAGACGGCGCGGTGATTGGCAAGTTCGTCGCTGCCGGTCTGAACATTTTCGTCTCGACTTCGTTCTCCAAGAGCTTCAGCCTGTACGGCGAGCGCGTGGGCGCGCTGTCGGTGGTCGCCTCCGACAAGGACGAAGCCGCACGCGTGCTGTCGCAACTGAAGATCGTGATCCGCACCAACTACTCCAACCCACCCACCCACGGCGGTGCCGTGGTGTCCGCCGTGCTGAACGACGCGGCGTTGCGCGCGCAATGGGAAGAAGAACTCGGCGAAATGCGCGTGCGCATCAAGGCCATGCGCCAGAAACTGGTGGATGGCCTCAAGGCCGCTGGTGTAAAGGAAGACATGAGCTTCATCACCACCCAGATCGGCATGTTCTCGTATTCGGGCCTGTCCAAGGACCAAATGATGCGCCTGCGCTCCGAATTCGGCGTCTACGGCACCGATACCGGCCGCATGTGCGTAGCCGCGCTGAACAGCAAGAACATCGAATACGTTTGCAAGGCGATTGCTGCGGTCGTCTGACCCGCTCCTGACCGCCAACGCGAAGAAGGCCGCCTCACCCGAGGCGGCTTTTTTGCGGGCATCGCCATCGATCTCAAAGATAGGTTTTGTTTTATAAGGTCTGTGAATCCCCATGCGTAAACCAGAACCCGTGCGAACGCGTGACCAGAAAAAACGCCCTGGCACATCCTCCCCATCCTCATCATCGCGCAGAGCCAGAAACACAACCACCGCAACGGGCCGCTCACTGATCACCCTGCTCATGCTGGCCTGGATTGCCACGTGGATCGTAGGCATATGGCTTGAACGCCTGCCACCCGGATTGCTGGCTGCCGCCGTTGCAATCAACCTGGCTACCTATTTTGTCTACGCATCCGACAAGCGCGCAGCCGAAAAGGGAACCTGGCGCGTAAGCGAACGCGCCCTGCATCTGTTGTCGCTCGCCTGCGGCTGGCCCGCGGCATGGTTTGCGCAGCAGACGCTGCGGCACAAATCATCCAAGCACGAGTTTCGCGTGACGTACTGGGCAACGGTCATCGCCAATACGGCGCTGCTGGCCGTATATGTCTGGATGCCGGAATGGGGTATGAGGTAGCATTAATTTATTGTGAATGGCCGTTAGCACGCGAAAACTACGATCAGGTTTTCGGACGGTTTGCGCTACGCGAAGTCTGCAACGAATATCGGCGGTTGATATTGCGGGGGTATAAATATTACAAGACAATTTCCCCGGAGATTTATTCAGGCTTCCATAAATTTACACCCCGTAAACCCAAAAATAAGTGCAGTGTTAAATTTCCATCGCTTTCGCAGTCTAAGCATGCATGGGTAATGTCAAAAGATGGATAATTGCATGAAGAGTAATTTTGATATCCAGATAATCACGCCACCATAGGACCCTATCAGGATCCTGACAAGTAGTAGTCAAATACAGGGTGTAAAAACAGCTCTTCAAAGCTATGACGCAGGATTGAATAAATATATTTTTCTCCTGACTTCGTCAGGTGCTTTGTTCATCGTTCTATACCATATACGCTCAAGCTCCATTAATTGCAATTGACCATTTGACAGTCGACCCAAGGATATTTCCGTTGCGAACGCGCTTCCTGGACGAAAATCTCCACTATTAAATAAGAGGATGGAACGCATAACCAAGTTTCCGTTACGATCACATCCTACATTTGGATGGTCAAGTTTAATAAGCACATTGATTATCGGTCTCGCGGCATGATCATACAAAAGCACATTTAAAATCGAATCATTTTTCTCAAGATGAACGACATATTGCTTGTATGCCGCAATCCTTTGCAGCTTGTTCGCTTCGCGAAACCACGTGAGATAGTCTTCACGAAGTATTATTAGATGCGAATATTTATCATCCACTTCAATACTAGGTCTATCATTAATTTGACCAGTAAATAAGACGCCGTGCAATTCATCGTAAGCGTAGTAATTTCCATAGAAAAAATCGCAGTCTTTGGATACTATTGGGATTTCCCAGCGTGGGTCGCCCTCCCAAATCGTCAAACATCCGGGGACGGACAAGACAAAAAGCATGTTACAGATGAAAAACAAACGAGGGCTGAGTATTTTCATTTTATGAACCTCAACAATACATTTCAAGCCTGTAATTTTTGATCCGTTTTCACTGTGTTTTTCGCTATGGCATGCACGAGATTCTTCGCTACCTAAAAGTCGCGAGAGTCCATGAATTTAACCGCGTCAAAAAATATTTCCTTCTCATACGCCAGAATGGCAATCCATTCATATGACTTACCCACCCTTCGAGTAAACTTGTTATTTGAAGGCGACCATCATCTAATTTTCGCAATATAATTTCATTGGTAATCGCAGTCCCAGCCGTAAAATCCGCTCCGTTATGCAAGGAAGGTGAACGCATTGTCAATTCACCATTTACGTTACACCCAACATTTGGGTGATGAATATGTATAGTGATAGTTGAATGATATCTTCAATGAGAATCTAGCTGCCGCACTTCCAAAAACTCACCCTTCTTTATTATTGTATTACTGCATTACGAAAAATTCGAATATTCTTCATTTGATCACTCTCAGGAGAGTATTTCTCGAGTCAGGAGGTAATATGTTGGGCACTGGTTTGATATTTCCATCTTTTGGTACCAATACCATAAGTTCATATAATCACACTACCATATGACCCTATCAAGACCCTAACAAGTAGTTATCAAATACAGGGTGTGAAAATCGCTGTTCGAAGCTACGCAGGATTGAATAAATATATTTTCTTCCTGACTTCGTCAGGTGCTTTGTTCATTGTTCCATACCATATGCGCTCAAGCTCCATTAATTGCAATTGGCCATTAGGCAATCGGCTCAAGGATAATTCTTTTGCGAACGCGCTTCCTGGACGAAAATCTCCACTATTAAATAAGAGGATGGAACGCATAACCAAATTTCCGTTACGATCACATCCCACATTTGGATGATCCAATTTAATACGTACCAGAATGTCTGGCTGTGAGCTTTCGTTAAATAGACTTACATTTATAATCGAACCATTTTTTTCAACACTCACGATATATTGCCTATACACCTTGATCCGTTGTGGCTTGTTCGCTTCGCTATACCATTTGAGAGAGTACTCTCGAGAATACTCGTGATACTCAATTAATTGCGAATATTTATCATCGACTTTAATGTTGGGCCTGTCACCAATTTTACCCGTCAGAATGGCGTGATTTTCTTCGTCATAAGCATAATACTTTCCACTGAAAGAATCACATTCCTTAGAAATTATTGGAATTTCCCAACGCGGATCACCTTCCCATATCGTCAAACATCCCGTAAGCGATAGGATAAGAAGTACTTCACAAATTAAAAGCAAAGTAATATTTAGTATTTTCATTCCACCAATCTCAGCAAGATATTTCAAAGGTCCGAGGGCAAAGCACTGACCACCGCAAATGAAGGTGTCATGAGGAATATTTCAATAATTTATAAACCCCGAATTCCTGTATTATCGGAGGCACTTTAGGATGAATATTTCCACCCTCTCCATACCAGGTGGGAAGCACTAAGATAATCGTGAGATCCCGATAATCACCTGTATCCATGCTTTCCCAAGAGATGTATCGATACATCGCCCACACGAATCACATATGCCGAATGATTTGGATGATCACACATTGCGTTAACAGTCCATGTGGTGGCCGATCATATTTACGTTTCTGCCTACCTGTACGTGACCGGCTGGGTCGAACTTGCGCCGGACCGGAAAATGCCGTGAGCGAAACGCTTGTGAACGCAACGTTCAAAAGAAGTGTGGGGACTGACGCATCTCAGGCGATAGTGAATATTCCTATGTCAATTGCCAAAATACCAAATCGCAATTGCTAAGATAATCAATATAACCAGGGGAGCGCTCTTGAATACTATAATGCCGGATTGAAAAAATACATCTTCTTCTCAACTTCGTCAGGTGCTTTGTTCATCGTTCCATCCTACATGCGCTTAAGCTCCATCAATTGCAATTGACCATTGGGCATTCGCCTCAAGGATATCTCCTTTGCGAATGCACTTCCTGTGCGAAAGTCTCCACTATTAAACAAATGGATGGAACGCATAACCAAATTTCCGTTGCGATCACATCCCACATTGGGATGGTCCAATTGAATACGCACAAGAATGTTTGGCTGCGTGTCATGATTAAACAAACGCGCATTTAAAATTGAACCATTTTTTTCAAGATATACGATATATTTTCTGTAAGCCCTGGTCCGTTGCGGCTCATTTTCATCGCTATACCATGCGCGGGTTTCCTCACGAAACTTAATCAATTGCGAGTATTTATTGTCAGCTTGAATATTGGGCCTGTCAATAATTTCACCTGTAAGAATAGCGTCATGTGCTTCGTCATAAGCGTAATACTTACCCGTGAAGGAATCGCACTCCTTGGATATTATCGGTATTTCCCAGCGCGGATCACCTTCAACTATCGTCAAACATCCCGTAAGCGGTAAGACAAGAAGCGCATTACAGATTAAAAATAGATGAGGTCTGAGGATTTTAATTTCACTACTCCCAGTAATATATTTTGAAGGCTGCGTCACTTGCAAAGTCAGTTCATCCAAGCTCAAACTACCGCAACGCTTATAGGCTGGCAATCTTTCCCTCACAATTGTAAGAAAAACAAATATGATGAATAGAAGTGCCGCCCGCACAGCACTAAAAGGTTCTCGTCCGTTATTATTTTACAGGATTGAATAAATATATATCTTTCTTAGATTTGTCGGGCACTTTTTCCATTGTACCAAACCATATACGTTCAAGCTTTATAACCTGCAACGATTCATCCGGTCGTATGCTCAACGATGTTTCAGTTGCGTATGCACTTCCTATTGTAAACTCTCCTCCTTGACGAAGGCGGACTGATCTCATTATCAGATTGCCATGGCGATCACACCCCACATTGGTATGATCTAATTTAATACGCAGGAGGAGGTCAGGCTGTTCATCGTGATTAAATAGATATGCATTTAAAATCGAACCCTTCTTCTCAAGATATACGATATATTTTTTGTACGCTTCGATCCGCCGTTGCTCATTTTCGTCGCTATACCATGCGCGAGAATCTTCGCGAAACTTAATTAGTTCCGAATATTTACCATCGGCTTGAGTATTAGGCCGATCAATGATTTGGCCAGTGAGAATCGCGTGCTTTGATTCATCGTACGCATAATACTTTCCGTTGAAAGAATTACATTCTTTGGAAATTATTATATTTTCCCAACGCGGATCGCCCTCCCAAATCGCAGAACATCCACTAATCGACAAGATAATAAGCAGGTTAAAGATTAAGATGAAGCCATAGCTGTATATCTTCATTTTCCTTTTCTTAGTAAGATATTCAGAAGATCTGCATACAAGAACCAGCAATTGCAAATATAACGAGTATGAGAACATTCGAATAGTTCAGAGATTTTCAAACATTCTTTTCTATTGAGGGTATTTCAGAACATATATGACCATATGACCTGCGTCATTTCGACGTACATAAAAGTCGTGAGAGTTCATTAATTATTTAATTTTTAACCGCGTCGAAAAAATATTCCCTTTTCGCACGCCAGACTGGCAATCCGTTCATATCACTTACCCACCCTTTGCGTAAGCTTGTTATTTGAAGGCGACCATCATCCAATTTTCGCAATATAGTTTCATTAGCAATCGCAGTCCCAGCCGTAAATTCCGCTCCGTAATGCAAGGAGAGTGAACGCATTGTCAATTCACCATTTACGTTACACCCAACATTTGGGTGATGAAGCTGTATAGTGATAGTTGAATGAAATCTTCCATGAGAATCTAACTGCCGCACTTCTAAAAATTCACCTTTTTTTATTATTGTGGATTTATAAAATGGATATTCAAGGGATTTACAAGATTGCTTTTATCATATATTTCACTTGTAAATCTATTATCTTTTTTTGTGCTCTTGTCAGTAATAAGGACATTTAAAAAAGCACGTTGCTCCTTTTCAAATGTGAAATACACACCGTCTATTGGTTTGCAGTTTTGCGAAATTATTGGCACCTCCCACTTGGGGTCTCCCGCGACTATACTTCCGCACGCTGCTAGCATTGCAGCGCTAGGAATTATTACTGCACTACGCAAAATTCGAATATTTTTCATATGATCACTCTCAGGAGAGTATTTCTCAAGTCAGGAGGTAACATATTGAAAAGAGCAAAAGGCGCTGCCAGTGGGACATTGATGCTGTTTTTCAATTTACCACTCTGTACGGGTTTGATATTTTTATTTTTTGTACCAATACCATGAGTTCATATAATCACTCTACCATATGACCCTATCAAGACCCTAACAAGTATTTATCAAATACAGGGTGTGAAAAGCGATCTTCGAAGCTACAACGTAGGATTAAATAAATATATTTTCTTCCTGACTTCATCAGGTGTCTTGTTCATCGTTCTGTGCCACATGCGCTCAAGTTCGATTAATTGCAATTGACCATTGGGTAATCGACCCAAGGATAATTCTGTTGCGAATGCGCTTCCCGGACGAAAATCTCCGCTATTAAATAAAAGTATGGAACGCATAATTAAGTTTCCATTACGATCACATCCCACATTTGGATGATCTAATTGAATACGTACGAGAATATCTGGCTGCGCATCATGATTGAGCAGAAGCACACTTAAAATCGAACCTTTTTTTTCAAGATATACGATATATTTTTTGTAAGCCTTGATCCGTTGCGGTTCATTTTCATCGCTATACCATGCGCGAGATTCTTGACGAAATTTAATCAATTGTGAGTATTTATTGTCGGCTTGGATATTGGGCCTGTCAATAATTTTACCGGTAAGAATAGCGTCATTTCCGTCGTCATAAGCGTAATACTTACCCGTGAAAGAATCGCATTCCTTGGATGTTATCGGTATTTCCCAGCGCGGATCACCTTCCCATATCGTCAAACACCCCGTAAGCGATAAGACAAGAAACGTATTACAGATTAAAAAAAGACGATTTCTGAGTATTTTCATTTTACCAGTCTCAAAAATATATTTCGAAGATCTTTGGGCAAAACACCAACAGACGCAAAATCAGTATCTATGGGATATTCAAGTAATTCATATTTCCCCAAAAATTCTGTTTTAACGAAAGTATTTTAGGACGAATATTGCAATTCCCTCCATACCAGAGTCGACAACTAATAAAATCTTGGAGACCCGCAGATGCAAGCCTGCTCACCAACTGCAGATTTTCGCCTTTTAAATCCAGACGGTGAATGTTGAAGCAAGGAATTTCATTTTCTGGCACGTCTATAGTCAATGTGGTCTCGCTGGGATCAAGTACATCTGGGAACTTTTCTATCGATTGACGAAGCGCTCTTTCTCTTTCTTGTTGGCGCTTCAATTGATGCTGTTCCGTCAACAAGGGGATATACCTTGACTTCAAATCGAGTTAGCAGAGAAAATGGCAGATAAAAAGACTGCAACTTTCCAATAAAATTTTTTGGTTTTTTTATTTTTACGATACTTCGATGAAATAGCATTTACTGGCAGAAAATAATATCGTTTCTCTGCTACACATCTCATCGATTGTTTGACGCGCACCTCCCTTGCACATTGATATACAACAATTGGTAGCAACGAAATTCCGAAGCTATTTTTTCTACTTGTCGCTATTGCTTTGCTGGGCGATCAGCGGATTTTCTATTTATCAGTGCAGGAAGATTGGGTACGGCGAAGGAAACTTATTCACACCCAACAAACTTCATTGCATCCGGGCCAGCGGGAGCTGATAGGTGTCAGCGGCAATGTCGTGAGCACCGAACAGATGCAGAACTGCCGACTGCGGGCGGATATCTGGCGCGCGTTGTGGGAGCGACACCTTTGGAAAGGCGACGGCATCGCTCGCCAAGACAGAAAGCTGAAGTACGCCTGTACCGGCCTCAACCGCCAAGTGGGGCCCGTCTCGGTGCTGTGCGGGTTTTGCAGGCCAGCAATACCGAGTCTCTTGAGCACATCGCCGCCGCCCCACTGCACCACCTCTACAGCGTTCGCCGGTATTCTAGAAACGGGTAAAAACCAGCCAAGACTGGCACACGGTCAAAGCGCCCCGTCAGCGCGGCTTGCGCGGTCCGCTCGGCTTCTTGCCACCTACACCGGCGCGCGGTGGCAGGCCTGTGTGTTGGGTCAGCAAGCGGCCCGGTGCGGGCTGGCCGGGTTTGGCAAAGCGCACGTCCACTTCCTTTTCCTTGCGCGCCTTCACGGGCTTGCCGGCCTTGTCCATGGCGTGGGCTTTTGCCTGTTGGGACACAAGGGAACGCGAAGCCACGCCGGTACCTTGGGTTGAATTCTTTTTGCGCGCGCTTTGGTAACCACCATCGACCAGCGGCTGGAAGGTGGGGATCAGATGCTGCTTGCCGTTGCCAATCAGGTCGGCGCGGCCCATGGCTTTCAGGGCCTCGCGCAGCATTGGCCAGTTGTTGGGGTCGTGGTAGCGCAGAAACGCCTTGTGCAGACGGCGGCGTTTTTCGCCGCGCACGATGTCGACCGATTCCTCGTTCACATCGCGCATTTCGCGGCGCACCTTGGTGAGCGTGTTGCGGCCCGTGTGGTACATCGCGGTCGCAGAGGCCATTGGGCTCGGATAAAAGGTCTGCACCTGATCGGCGCGAAAGCCATTCTTCTTGAGCCAGATGGCGAGGTTCATCATGTCCTCGTCGCTCGTGCCGGGTGTGCGGCGATGAAGTACGGAATCAGGTACTGTTTTTTGCCCGCCTCTTCGCTGAACTTCTCGAACAACTGCTTGAAGCGGTCATAGCTACCGATGCCCGGCTTCATCATCTTGTTGAGCGGCCCGGCCTCGGTGTGCTCGGGCGCGATCTTGAGATAGCCGCCAACGTGGTGCTGCACCAGCTCCTTCACGTATTCGGGTGACTTCACCGCAAGGTCGTAGCGCAGGCCCGAGCCGATCAGGATCTTCTTGATGCCATGCAGCTTGCGGGCGCGGCGATAGATCTTGATGAGTGGATCGTGATTGGTGTGCAGGTTCTGGCAGATGCCGGGGAATACGCAGCTTGGCTTGCGGCAGGCGGCTTCGATCTCGGGGCTTTTGCAGCCAAGACGGTACATGTTGGCCGTGGGGCCGCCCAGATCGGAGATCGTGCCGGTGAAGCCCTTGACCTTGTCGCGGATTTCCTCGATTTCCTGAATGATCGAGTCTTCGGAACGGCTCTGAATGATGCGGCCTTCGTGCTCGGTGATCGAGCAGAAGGTACAGCCGCCGAAGCAGCCGCGCATGATGTTGACCGAGGTGCGAATCATCTCCCAGGCCGGAATTTTGGTCGCGCCATCGTGGCCGCCGGTTTCGTCGGCATAGGCGGGATGCGGGCCGCGCGCATAGGGCAGGCCAAAGACCCAGTCCATTTCGGCGGTGGTCAGCGGAATCGGCGGCGGTGTGAGCCAGACGTCGCGCGCGGTCGCGCCCTCGCCGTGCGCCTGAACCAGCGCCCGCGCGTTGCCGGGATTGGTTTCCAGATGCAGCACGCGGTTCGCATGGGCGTACAGGATCGGGTCGGCCTTGACCTGCTCATAACTGGGCAGCCGCAGCACGGTGCGATCACGCGGGGGCAACTGGCTTTTTTTGCCCCGCGCGCGCAGAGCCGGGTTGGGCATGAACTGGATCGTCTGCTCGGTGGATCGCGGTGCCGCAGACTCTGCGCCATCTTCCTTCGTGCAGACCTGGCCTTGTGCCTCGGCCTGTTCGCTGGTGGTGAGATAGGGGTTGATGTGCGCTTCGACGGCACCGGGCTCATCGACCTCGGTGGAATCAAGCTCGAACCAGCCCTCTTCCGACTCACGGCGAAAGAACGCGGTGCCGCGCACGTCGGTGATCTGCTCGACCGGCTCACGCGCGGCAATGCGGTGGGCGACCTCGACCAGCGCGCGCTCGGCATTTCCGTAGAGAAGGATGTCGCACTTGCTGTCCACGACGATGGAGCGGCGTACCTTGTCGCTCCAATAATCGTAGTGGGCAATGCGGCGCAGGCTGCCCTCGATGCCGCCCAGCACGATCGGCACGTCCTTGTATGCCTCCCGGCAGCGCTGGCTGTAGACGATGGCGGCGCGGTCCGGGCGTTTGCCGCCCACGTCGCCGGGCGTATAGGCGTCGTCGCTGCGAATCTTGCGATCAGCCGTGTAGCGGTTGATCATCGAATCCATGTTGCCCGCCGTCACGCCCCAGAACAGATTCGGTTTGCCGAGCTTCTTGAACGCCTCGGCACTTTGCCAGTCGGGCTGAGCGATGATGCCCACGCGAAAGCCCTGCGCCTCCAGCACGCGCCCGATCACCGCCATGCCGAAGCTCGGGTGATCCACGTAGGCGTCGCCAGTCACCAGAATGACGTCACACGAATCCCAGCCGAGCTGATCCATTTCCGCGCGAGACATCGGCAGAAACGGAGCAGGACCGAAACGCTTGGCCCAGTACGGTCGGTAGCTGGTCAGCGGTTTGGCTGCTCGGTGAAAGAAGGAAACATCGATGGGAGCGTTCATTTGCAGGGTCCGTGGGGGCCGAGCATTGTAGGCTTTGGCTGCCTGTTACGCTTGTGTGGCCGATGGAGCCCTCATCCAAAGTGGGCTCAAATGAGCGTCGATCCGATTCGGGCCGAGTGTTGACGGCCCCGTTTTGACGTTCTTGAAACTCCGCCGCCGATCACCACTCGCCAAGCGAACGCACGATCTGATCCAGATCGGCTGGCGGCTCGATGTAGGCGGAGCGCAGCAACTGCCCATTGCGCAACTGCACCGGTGCCTGATGGGCTGAGGCATTGCCACCGGCTGGAAATCGCTGGCCAGCCACAAGCCGGAGGCACCCTTGGGCACGACATAGTCGGTGGGAACAGTGATATAGCTTGGCGACATGGCAACTTCTCTCAGGGTGTACTCTCAGGGTGTAGATGAGCGGATAGGGGGAAACTCCTTGGAATGGCGAAACCGCATCGCAAATCTTTGGCCTGACGATGTCAGTTTCAAACATTTGCCAGCAGGCTCCCTGAATAGACAATGCCCCGTCGCGCCAACCCGTTGACAGCAAAACCACTGAAATGCCAGCCAAAAAAGTAAGACGGCGTAACCGTCAGGCCACGCCGTCTGTGGGCGGCATCGCGGCTGGCCACCGGCCACCGCAATGCACGATCAAGTTGGGCCGGATTATTTGGCCAGCGTAAGGGCACCCTTCATGAGGCCCGAGTGGCCTGGGAATGAGCAGAAAAAGCTGTAGTCGTCACCGGCCTTGAGCTTGTTCACTGCGAACGTGACCGAATCGGATTCACCGCCGCCGATCAGCCGGGTGTGCGCAATCACGCGGGCGTCCGAGGGCTTCAGGTAGTCCTTGTCGGCACCAGCGGCGATGCCGTCGGTGGAAACGCCCTGCATGTCGGCGGTCTTGGCGAGCACCCAGTTATGGCCCATGGCCGTCTTGGGCATCTTGCCCACGTGCTTGAGCTTGACGGTGAACTGCTTGCAGCTTGCGGGCACGGTCATGGCCTTCTGGTTGAACTGCATGGCGTCGTTGCTTTCGATTTCAACGCTGCAGTTGTCGGCGGCGAACGCAGGCACTGCGGCGGCAGAGACACAGGCTACGGCGATCCATTTCCAGTATTTCTTCATGTTTGCACTCTTGGTTGTCAATAAAGCGTCGATGCTAGGTCGGGCATTGGGCTGGCGCCTTGACTTGACTCAAGTTTCAACCAGTCCCGACTCCAAGACAGTTCGCCGCAAATGCTCGGGTAAGCTCGCAAGCGAAATGCCCTACAGCCTCAAGTCCAGTGTTCACAGCGAACTCATCATCAAGAAGAGCCGCTTCATCGGCTGCGTTCAGCCGATGACGGATCGAGCCAGTGCGCAAGCCGTCGTGGACAGCCTGCGCGTGCAACACCCGGGCGCGGCGCACGTGTGCTGGGCGCTGCTGGCGGGCGGCCAATCCGCAGCGGTGGACGATGGCGAGCCGGGCGGCACGGCCGGGCGCCCGATGCTGGACGTGCTTCGGCACCAGGATCTGGAAGGCGTGCTTGCCACGGTCGTGCGCTACTTCGGCGGCGTGAAGCTCGGCGCGGGCGGGCTGGTGCGCGCCTACACCGACAGCGTTGCTCAGGCATTGCTTCATGCCGAGAAGATCGAGCGTCAGGTATGGGTCGAGCTTGAATGTACGCTGCCCTACTCGCATGAAGGGTTGTTGCGACGCGAGGTCGATGCCGCAGGCGCGCAATTGCTCGAGGTGTCCCACCAAGCCCAGGTCGTGGCACGATTCAAGCTGGTGCAAGGCGCGGCGGCGGGTTTCGTGCAGCGGCTCAACGACCTGACGCAGGGCCGCGTCGGCTGGCTCGACGATGGCGGGCAAGCCCGACGCTGAGCGCCGTGGGCCATTCGCCTACAAGTTCCGCACGATGACTCGCCGACACTACAAAACAACCCCGAAGCTTCCTGAACCACGAACACCATGAGCGAGACCCTCGACACCATCATCATCGGCGCAGGTTCTGCCGGACTTGCCGCACTGCGCGAGGTGCGCAAGCACACCGACAACTACCGCATCGTTAACGACGGCCCCTGGGGTACGACCTGTGCCCGCGTGGGCTGCATGCCCTCCAAGCTGTTGATCGAAGCGGCCAATGCATTCCATGAACGCACGAGCTTCGATACCTTCGGCATTCGCGGCGCCGCGCAGTTGAGCGTGGACCTGCCTGCCGTTCTCGAACGCGTGCGCGAGCTGCGGGACGTGTTCGTCTCAGGCACCATCAAGGATTCCGACGCAGGCGATCACCAGATCAACGGCAGGGCCGAGCTGCTGGGCCCAACCAGGGTGCGCGTAAACGGCAAGGAGTGGAACGCCCGCTCCATCATCGTCGCCACCGGCACGCGCCCACGGTTTGACGACGCCTGGAGGTCGCTCGGCAACCGCGTGCTGACCACCGACACGCTGTTTGAACAGACCACGCTCGGACGGCGCATCGCCGTGCTGGGACTGGGTCCGATCGGGCTTGAGATGGCCCAAGCGCTGGCGCGGCTGGGCATCGAGGTCACGGCCTTCGCCACGAAGAAGTCCGCTGCGGGTTTGAGCGATCCGGACGTGCTGAACACGCTGTGGTCGCTGCTGGAGCAGGAATTCGCGATCCATGTGGGTGACAGCGCAACGCTGAACGCCCACGGCGACGGGGTTGAAGTGGTCAGCGGTGACAAGCGCATCGTGGTCGATCAGGTACTGGTAGCCACGGGCCGCGTGCCCAATGTCGAAGGTCTGGGCCTAGCCACGCTGGGTGTGCCGCTCGATGATCGCGGTCTTCCCAAGATGGATCCGAACACCCGGCAGGTCGGCGCGCTGCCAGTCTTCATCGCGGGCGACCTCGATCCGTCGCGCGCGCTGCTGCACGAGGCCGTGGACGAAGGCCACATCGCCGGCATGAACGCCATGGCCGATACGCCGCAGGACTTCCGCCGCCGCACGCTGCTTGCCATCGGTTTCTGCCAGCCGAATGCGGCCATCGTCGGCAAATCGTTCAAGGCGCTGGTGGATCAGGACATCGTGATCGGTCACATCGATTTCAGCAAACAGGGCCGCGCCCGCGTTGCTCAGCAGAATGCGGGCCTGCTGCGCCTCTATGCCGAGCGCTCAAGCGGCAAGCTGCTCGGCGCCGAGATGTGCGCCCCCGCCGGTGAACATCTCGCGCATCTGCTCGCGCTGGCCATCAACAACGGGCTGACGGTGCAGAAGATGCTCAACATGCCGATCTATCACCCGGTTCTGGAAGAAGGCCTGCGCACCGCCCTGCGCCGCGCCGCTGCTCAACTCGAGGCCAAGGCGATTTCAGATCTCGACAAGTGCGACCTGCGCACACGCAGCGTGATGGACTGAAATTCAAAAGAAACTTTCAATATGCTTTTTCATTAAAAAGCGTATGATAAGCATCATCATGAATGATGCACTGATCGATTCTTTGGTGGCCGCCCGCAAGGCGCAACAGATCACCCAAGCCCAGCTTGCCGAGCGCGCGGGCCTCTCGCGCATGGCCGTGCAGCGCACGGAAACCGGGGACGTGGATCCGCGTTACTCCACGCTCGCGGAAATGTCCCGCGTGCTGGGCATGGAACTGATGGCTGTCCCGGCCAATCTGGTGCCCGCGTTGCAGGCGTTCGTCCAGTCGGGCGGCAAGTTTCTGGGTCAGCCCTCTGGAGCCGATGCACCGCCATCGGTGGTGGAGCAGTTCGCCGCCGAGCCCGAGGGCAGAAGAAGCAAGCCGCGCTGAACATCATGTCCACCTCCATCCGCTACCTGCGCCTGTTCACGTACCAGCCCGCTGCGCTGGGCGGCGGACGGCGCGCGGTTGGCTATCTCTCGCAGTATGGCGACATCCTGCGCGTCTCGTTCGAGAACGACTACATCGCCGACGCCAACCGGCCCACGCTGTCGCTGAGCTATCTGGGCGCGAACGAGCAGGATACGCAGCGCATTCTGACGTCGGCGCGCGATGCGCGGCTGGTGCGCACCGATGGGCGCTGGCCGGTCTACTTCCAGAATCTGCTGCCCGAAGGCCACAACCGCGAGCGCCTCGCACAGGAGCGCGGCTGCTCGCCCGACGACGAGTTCGAGTTGCTCGCCGCCGCCGGTCACGACCTGATGGGCGCGCTCGAGGTCGAGCCGATATCTCCACACGAGGACATTCCTGACGTGGTGCGCTACTGGCATACCACGCAGGGGCTCGACGTGCTGGAGCCCGGCTTTGTCGAATATCCGGTCGAGGACGCGACCTCGCTGCCCGGCATCGTCACCAAATTCAGCGCCGTGCAGGACGGCCGCCGCTACACGGTACATCGGCGCGGCGCGGCGGGAAGCGTGATTCTCAAGCTGCCGACCACCCATCACCCGGATCTCGTCGCCAACGAATACGCGTGCTACCAGCTCTGCCAGGCGCTGGGGCTACAAACCGCCGATGCCCGCATCATCACGCGCGAGCAGGCCGATCTGCCCGAACACGTGCCGTTCGACGAGATTCTTGCGGTGCAGCGCTTTGACCACCTGCCGGACGGCTCGCGGATTCACATGGAAGAGTTCAATCAGGCGCTCGGGTATGCGCCGCGCCACAAATACGGCAAGGGCCTGCAGCAGGACTGGCCGACCATGCTGCGCGTGCTTGATCGCCTGAGCCTCGAACCGGTGCAGGACACGCGCGAATTCCTCGCGCGTACCGTCGCCGCGATCCTCATGGGCAACACCGATGCGCATCTCAAGAACTGGGCGTTGATCTACCCGGATGGCCGACACCCTCGCCTCGCACCGGTGTACGACTGCGTGTGCGTGGCCTCGTTCTTTGAAGGCACGCTGCCTCAGCAATATGCCGTCAACAAGGCCATCGACGTCACCATGCGCAGACTGGGATGGGATGATCTTGAAGCGCTGATCAAATCCGCCGGGCTGCTGCGCGCATCACGGCATATCGCATTGCTGCGTGAACTGGTGGCGCGCGCCAAGGCCGAATGGCCCGCGCTGCTCCAGTCGGCTCCCGGAAACATGCGAACGACGGTGCAGAGCCGGTTGCGCGGTGAAGTGGCGCTGGCCGCGTAGGGCCTCCTGCTCACGCACCACGATCCCCGTGCATCGTGCGAAAGGCGTTAGCCCGCGCTAGGCTGGCGCCGCAGCACCACGTGCGTGGCCTTCTCCGACGCGACGGATTCAACGCATTCGTAGCCCAGCGTCCGCAGATCGATGCCTTCAAACAGGGGTTCGCCCTGGCCGAGCAAGACTGGCGAGATCGCCACGTGCAGCTCATCGATGAGTCCAGCGCGCAGAAACTGGCGAATGGTGTTGGGGCCGCCGCCGATCCGCACGTCCCTTGCTCCTGCGGCTTCACGCGCGCGATCCAGCGCCTCGTGGATGCCGCCCGTGACGAAGTGAAAAGTCGTGCCGCCCTCCATCACGATGGAGTCTCGCGGGTAGTGGGTCAGCACGAACACCGCCACGTGATACGGAGGGCTGTCGCCCCACCAGCCCTTCCATTCCGAGTCCGGCCAGTTTCCCCGGATCGGGCCGAACATGTTGCGGCCAAGAATCCACGCACCGACGTTGTGAAATCCGCGTGCGGCGAACTCGTCGTCGACTCCTTGCGTGCCCCCTTCCCTGCCGAACAAGGCCCGCTGAAGCGTGCGCGTGGGAAGAAGCCACTGGTGCAGATCCGTTCCGCCCAGGCCGAGCGGATGTTCGAGATCCTGATGCGGGCCTGCGCCGTAGCCATCAAGGGAAATGCTGAAAGCGTCAACGCGAACGCGTGCCATGGTTTGTCTCCGTGAAAATATCGATTCCGTTGCGCGCGACCCACCTCAGTCAATGCCCGGAAGTCTTGGAAAAGAGCTGAATCACGATCACGCCCGCGACGATCATTGCCATGCCCGCCATTGCCGGTAGATCGAGCTTTTGCCCCTGCACCAACCACGCCACGAGCGAGATCAGCACGATTCCCACGCCCGACCAGATCGCGTAGACCACCCCGTGGGGATGGTCTTCATCACCTGCGAGAGCAGATAGAACGATATGCAGTATCCCAACACGGCGAGCACGCTGGGAACAAGACGTTCAAAGCCATTGGAAGACTTGAGCGCGGTCGTGGCAAACACCTCGGCAAGGATCGCTCCGCCCAGCATCAAAAAAGCGTTCATGGATAGAAAAAGCTGCGTCTGAAAAAAGGGTGACCGAAGTCAATTCTGCACACACTTCAGTCGCTGCTCACCCAAGCCCTCAATCCCCAGCCGGATTTCATCGCCTGCGCGCAAGAATCGCGGCTGCGGTTTCTGGCCGAGTCCGACTCCCGCGGGTGTGCCGGTCAACACCAGGTCGCCGGGTTCGAGCGTCATGAAATCGCTGATGTAGGACAGCATGGTCGGCACGTCGAAGATGAAGTTCTTCGTGTTCCCATCCTGCATGCGCTCACCGTTCACATCCAGCCACAGGCCGAGCGCGTGCGGATCGCCGAGTTCATCCGGCGTGACCAGCCACGGCCCGATGGGCGCAAAGGTGTCGTAGCTCTTGCCCTTGTCCCACTGGCCGCCGCGCTCGGTCTGGTAGGTGCGTTCCGAGACATCGTTGGCCAGCACGAAGCCCGCGACATGCCCCAGCGCATCGTCCTTGCCGACATGCCTGGCGCGAGTGCCGATCACGATGCCAAGCTCCACTTCCCAATCGGTCTTGCTGGCTCCCGGCGGAATCTGTACGTCGTCGTTCGGCCCGCTCAAGGCGGTAATGGCCTTCATGAACAGCACCGGTTCGCCCGGAATGGCCATGCCTGCTTCGAGCGCGTGATCCCGGTAGTTGAGGCCCACGCAGACGATCTTGCCAACGTCGGCAATCGGGCAGCCGAGCCGGACACCGTCTTCCACCTGCGGCAGCCGGCTCACGTCGATGGCGGCCAGCGCCGCCAGCGTGCGCGGCGAAAGCTGCGCGGGCCGATATCGGGCAGCAGCATCGAGAGATCGCGCACGCGACCCGCATCATCGACCACACCGGCCCGCTCCTGACCGCGCGTACCGTATCTGACAAGCTTCATGGCGATCCCCTGGTTGGTTTCAGCAAATCGGCATGATGTTAGGCCTGTTCAGATGCAGCGGCATCCATCTCGGGAGCCGATGACCGCTTCTCGTTCGGCGATGCCTTGGCGCGCACGCCGACCGAGCCGCCGGGCTTAACATCGGAGCACAAGACCGAGACAACAAGACAACAACGAATGACCGCTTCCGCTCCGCCCATCGATCCGCCAGTTCCGGCGCTGCAACGACCCGCGAATTTGCGGGAATTGTTCTGGGCCTTCACCATTTTGGCCCTGCAGGGTTTTGGCGGCGTGCTCGCCGTGGTGCAGCGCGAGCTGGTGGATCGCCGCCAGTGGCTCACCAACGAAGAATTCATCGAGGACTGGGCGGTGGCTCAGATTCTTCCAGGCCCGAACGTGGTCAATTTGTCGATGATGATCGGCGACCGTTATTTCGGCCTGCGCGGCGCGATCACCGCCGTGCTCGGCATGCTGTGCATTCCGATGCTGCTGGTGATCGTGCTCGCAGTGCTGTACCAGCATTTCTCGGCCGTGCCGCAAGTGGCGGGAGCGCTGCGCGGCATGGGTGCGGTGGCGGCGGGCCTGGTGATCGGCGCAGGCTTCCGGCTGGCCGTGGCGTTTCGCAGGCATCCGCTCGGGAAGCTCGTGTGCTGGGTATTTGCGGCGCTCACCTTTGCCGCCATGGCTTTGTGGCGCTTTCCGCTCGGCTTTGTGCTGCTCGTGGTGGGCGGCGCGGCCTGTGTGTTCACCTGGTACCGGCTTGGTCGACCAGCGCAGACCGCAGCCAAACCCTGAGCGAGGCGCAGCATGGACACTCACGGCGCTCTGCAATTCCTCGACTGGCTGAACCTCTTCGTCTACTACCTGGTGCTGTCCCTGCTCTCCGTCGGCGGCGCGATTGCCGCCGCGCCCGACATGCACCGTTATCTGGTCGACGAGCACGGCCTGCTGACCGATGTGCAATTCACCAACTCCATCGCCATCGCGCAGTCGGCGCCCGGCCCGAATGTGCTGTTCGTGGCACTCTTTGGCTGGAACATCGGCATGAACGCGGCGCCCGCAGGCAGTCACCTGGGATGGTTGCTGGGCTGTCTGGGCGTGCTGGTGTGCATGGTCGGCATTCTGTTGCCAAGCAGCACGCTCACCTTCGTGGCCACGCGCTGGGCGCAACGACATCGCGAAAAACGTGCCGTTCGCGCATTCAAGCAAGGCATGGCGCCGGTGGTCGTCGGGCTGCTGTGCGCGACCGGCTGGGTGCTTGCAAGCGCCCATGGCGGGCCACTCGCCGCATGGCCGCTGTGGTGCGTGACGGCGGTGACGGCCCTGCTCGTCTGGCGCACGCGCATCCACCTGCTGTGGTTGCTGGCCGTGGGCGCGGCACTGGGCGCGCTCGGCGTGATCTGAACAAGCGATCAGGCTGCGATTCGCGTCTCGCCGGTTCCCAGTATCCGGGGCAGCGCCACGGACGCCGGGCTGCGCACGATCAGATCGGCCGCGTCATCGAGTTCGCTCTGCGCGGGATTCACGATCAGCACGCTGGCACGCGCGCGGGATGCGAGGCGCGCGAGCCCCGCAGCGGGATAGACCGCTCCGGCCGTACCCACGACCAGCATCAGGTCACAGCCTTCGGCAGCCTGCTGCGCACGGTCGAGAACGCGAGACGCAAGCGCCTCACCAAACCACACGACCGCCGGACGCAGCAAATTGCCGCAGCGACCACAGCGCGGCGGATCGCCCGCCACGGCCTCGTCCAGACGACAGCAATCCTTGGGCGCATCCAGCCAGCGCTGGGTATTCAGATCACCGTGCAGGCACAGCACGTCGGTGCTGCCGGCACGCTGGTGCAGGCCATCGACGTTCTGCGTCACGAGCGTGAACTGCCCTGCCGCATGCCGCTTTTCAAACACCGCCAGTGCCACATGGCCCGCGTTGGGCTTCACCCTGGCCACCATCTCGCGGCGGTGCTCGTACCAGCGCCAGACCATCGCCGGATTGGCGCGATAACCCGCCTGCGAGGCCATGTCTTCGGGCCGGTACCTGGCCCAGAAACCGGTCTGTGCGTCCCGAAAGGTCGGCACGCCGGATTCGGCGCTGATGCCCGCGCCGGTGAGCACCACGATGTTTTTGGCCGCTGCCACCATCCGGCGGCAACGGCCATGGACTCTTCGTGTTCGCTCTGCCCTGTCCGGTTTTCGTTGCTCATGATGCCGATTCCCGCTCGTTCAATGGACGGCCCCGATCCGACGGACGATCAGAGCCCGCGCTGGCGCACGGCTTCGTAGAGACACACGCCGCTGGCCACCGACACGTTCAGGCTTTCCACCGCGCCCCGCATCGGAATTTTCACCAGTTCGTCGCAGGTCTTGCGCGTGAGCTGCCGCATGCCATCCCCTTCCGCGCCCAGCACCAGCGCGACCGGGCCCTTGAGATCGACCTGATAGATCGTGCGGTCGGAATCCCCGCTCGTGCCTATGCACCAGATGTTGCGCTCCTTGAGTTCGTTCAGGGTGCGGGCGAGATTGGTCACCATGAAGTACGGCACCGTCTCCGCCGCGCCGCTCGCCACCTTGGCCACCGTGGCGTTGATGCCTGCCGCGTTGTCCTTGGGCGCGATCACCGCATGCACGCCCGCGCCATCGGCCACACGCAGACAGGCACCGAGGTTGTGCGGATCGGTCACGCCGTCGAGCACCAGCAAGAGCGGATTTCTCACGCCATCCGCTTCGAGCTGATCGAGCAGGTCATCGAGCGACTTCACCTGCGCGATGTCCTGCACGCGCGCGGCCACGCCCTGGTGGCCGTGGCTGCCGGCCAGCTTGGCAATGCGCAGCGAATCGGCCTCGATCAGCCGCACGCCCGCCTCTTTGGCGCGCTCGACGAACTGGCGCATGCGCGCGTCGCGGCGCGTGGCTTCGTAGTAGACCTCGATGATCGATTGCGGCGCGGTCTTCATGCGCACGCCGACGGCATGAAAGCCGAACAGGACTTTGGGAGTAGATGACATCCTGCCATTATCCCGCGCCCTGCTCGTGCGCGCCGACCCGGGGGTTGATCAGGCCTCGGAGGGCAAGGTGGGAATCGGCACCATCACGGCTTGTCCGGGCGTGGTGCAACCCGTGTCGCAGCAACGGCCCGGCTGGCGATTGCGCATGATGGAGCGGTTTGCATCGTCGGCAAGCACGCCACGGTCGAGCAGGCGCTCCACGAGGTCCACCTTGTTGCCCAGCGGATAGTTGCGCCAGATTTCCTGCTTGAGCGCGGCGGGCGAGCCGCCTCCGTGCAGGCTGATCAGCGAATACCAGCCCGCCTGGTAGGAGGCGGTGAGGTCTTCCATGAAGCGCGCCACCTCGAGCCGCTTGTCCGCCGGCACGTCGGGGTTGGCGCGCAGCACTTCGGCGAGCGAGGCCGCCGTGGCCGGGTTGTGATCCTCATCGGGCCGGGAAGCGCGACGATCAGGCCGCCCGACACTTCGTGCGCGAGGCGATGCATGTCGTAGATCTGCGTCGCGAGCAGCAGCTTGCCGATGTTGCTGAACACCGCATCGGGCATGAAGCTACCGCTATGGCGGTCCTGGGTGGCGTAGACGCTCGCGGCGACGCCGCAGGCATAGAAGCCCTCGACGATCTTGATGAGTTCGACCATCGGTTCGCGCAGATTGCTCTTTTCGTCGGGCAACAGCCCATTGGCCTCGCACATCAACGCGCCCGCGCCGATCAGCAGGTCGCCAAACCCCGCGCGCGCCGCGATGCAACTGTGGCGATGGTGCGTGGCGTAGCTGTAGGTCAGCGTGTGGCTGAGTTCCCACTCGCCTTCAAAGAACACGCGATCCCAAGGCACGAATACCTTGTCGAAGATGACCACGGCCGTCGATTGGCCGTACTGGCGCGAAAACAGCGCATCGCCGTGTTCGTTCTTCTCACCGGGCCGCCCTGCCGGTCGCGACACCATCGTCACGCCTGTAGCGTCGACCGGCACGGCGCAACACACGGCGAAATCCGCATCTTCCCGGCCCATGTTGCGACTCGGCATGACCAGCAGCTCGTGCATGTATGGCGCGCCGGTGACGATGGCCTTGGTGCCGCTGATCACGATGCCCTTGGCATCACGGCTCACCACATGCACATAGGTGTCGGGATTGGCCTGCTGGTGCGGCTTCTTGCTGCGGTCGCCCTTGGCGTCCGTCATGGCAACGCCGAGCGCGATGTCGCGATCCTGCACGTCGGCAAGATAGGCGGCAAAGCGGGCGCGATGCTCGGTACTGCCGCGCTCGTCATCGATCCGCGCGACGGCCTGTGCGATGCCGTTGAGCGCGTCGTGGCCCAGATAGCGCTGCGCGCAGCCGGTTTCCTGACACAGCACGCGCACCACTTCAAGCTTGTTGAGCAGATCGCCCGACGATTCATTCACCTGCAGCATGCGGTTGACCACGCGATTGCGGCTCGACTGCGTGGCCAGCGCCAGACGCTGCATTTCGGGCGCAGCGCGAAGTCGTAGGTGAACGCCAGCGCATTCACGCCAGGGCGCAGCGAGGTCGCATCCGCGACGCTTTCGATCAACTGACCGTCCACGTAGACGACCGGTTTCAAGCGGCGCAGCGATTCGCGATATTCGTCGCCACTCATGAGCGCGACTCGGGTCGGCGCGGCAGTCTGGACATCCATGGTTTACTCCTTCATCGGGGTGGATTTCAATTTATTGAACACCGTTCAATATTTGAACACTGTTCAATAATTTAATCAATCGCTATGATCCGGGACATGCCCGGAAATGCAGCCCTCCCGAAGACTCCGCCCACCCATGCGCGTCTCGCGCGCCAGAAGATCATGTCCGATGCACGTCGCCAGCATGTGCTCGATGCCGCGCGTGCGGTGTTTTTCGAATCCGGGCTCGAGGGCACCAGCATTCGCGAAATCGCCCAGCGCGCCGGCTACACGCCCGGCGCGATCTACAGTTATTTCGCGAGCAAGGAAGAGGTCTACGCGGCGCTCCTTGGCGAATCGCTGGAACGCCTGAACGCCGCCGTGCAAAAGGCCGTCGACAAGACGGCCAAGCCGCCTCAAAAGCGCCTGCAACTGGCCGCGACCGCGTTCTTCAAGTTCTATGCCGACAATCCGCGCGATCTCGATCTGGGCTTCTACCTGTTTCAGGGCATGCAGCCGCGCGGCCTGACCAGCGAACTCGACGAGCGGCTCAACCAGCGCCTGCGCGATGCGCTCTCCCCGGTTCAGGCGGCGTTGCTGGCACTCGGCATGAGCGAAGCGGCAGCGCTGGCCGAGGTGACCGCCCTTTTCGCCCACGCGGTGGCCTGCTCGTGCTCAGCCACACGGGCCGCATCCGCATGTTCCGCCAAAGGTCGAGCGAACTGTTTGCCGCCTACCTGCTGCAGCTTGGCGAGCGCGCGCAATCCTGCACCACCTGAGCGGTATTCGCCCGATCGTAGAATATCGGCCACTCCCGCAAACGCCCGCACCACGCCGCCGATGATCCGCATCGCATCGTGGCGATTCTCTTTATCGGACGCACCCGGTGTCCACGCGCTCAACCACCCGATGAGCGTCGTCGGCATGGGTCCACAGCACATGATTCCTTCTCCCATCCTGAACCTGTACCGCCGCACCAGCCTGGTTGCGCAGATCGCCTTGGCGCTGGTGCTTGGCATCGTCATCGCGCTTGTGTCTCCCGGTGTTGCCGCGCAACTCTCGCTGCTGGGGACGCTGTTCATCGCGGCGCTCAAGGCGGTGGCACCGGTTCTGGTGTTCGTGCTCGTGATTGCGGCGATCAGCAATCACAAGGTCGGCGAGGCCACGCGGATCAGGGCGATCCTCGCGTTGTACGTGGTCGGCACGCTGGCTGCCGCATGCGTGGCCGTGGCGGCCAGTTTCATGTTTCCGAGCAGCCTGGTTCTGAATGCGCCCGCCGAGGGCATGAATGCGCCGGGCTCGATCTCCGAAGTCCTGCTGTCGTTGCTGATGAATGTGACCAGCAACCCCGTGAAGGCGATTGCCGACGCCAACTACATCGGGATTCTGGCCTGGGCCGTGGGTCTTGGCATGGCGCTGCGCCATGCGAGCGAAGGCACGCGGAACTCGCTGCAGGACCTGTCGGAGGCGGTCACCAGGATCATCCAGGTGGTGATCCGTTTTGCGCCGCTCGGTATTCTGGGTCTGGTGGCCACCACGTTTGCCGATTCCGGTCTGGCCGCTCTCAGGGGCTATGCGCAACTGCTCGCGGTGCTGGTCGGCTGCATGCTCTTCGTGGCCTTGGTGGTGAACCCCCTCATCGTCTGGTTCATGATCCGCCGAAACCCCTACCCGCTCGTGCTCACCTGCCTGCGCGAGAGCGGCGTGACCGCGTTCTTCACGCGCAGCTCGGCGGCCAATATCCCGATCAATCTGGCGCTCGCCAAGCGCCTGGGCCTGCACGAAGACACCTACAGCGTGGCGATTCCGCTGGGCGCGACCATCAACATGGCGGGAGCGGCCATCACCATCAGCGTGCTGTCGCTGGCCGCTGCGCACACGCTCGGCATCGTGGTCGACATTCCCACCGCGCTGCTGCTGTGCGTCGTGGCCTCGGTCTGCGCGTGCGGCGCATCGGGCGTGGCCGGTGGCTCGCTACTGCTGATTCCGCTTGCCTGCAGCCTGTTCGGCATTTCCAACGACGTGGCGATGCAGGTGGTCGGCATCGGTTTCATCATCGGCATCCTGCAGGACTCGGCAGAAACCGCATTGAATTCATCGACCGACGTGCTGTTCACCGCTGCCGCCGACATGGCAAAAAACCGGACGTAGCGGAACCTTAGGGCCTGTTCACCCAGCGCACGGGGATCGCGTTGTGCAGTCTTGGGATGGGATGCAAGGCGCGGGCTCGAAGCAAGGTAGGTACCTTGCGAGAGCCTGCAACGCCGCAGACGCCCAAGACTGCGCAACCCTTCGGGCTTGCGCGACCCCGTGGGTTGTGTGAACAGGCCCTAGTCGATATTCGACACGCGACCGGCCTCGATCACGATGCGCCGGTCGCAGCGCGCGGCGATTGCGCGGTCGTGCGTGACCATCACCAGCGTCGTACCCTGCTCGCGGTTCAGGTCGAACATGAGCTGCATGATGGTTTCGCCGGTCGCAAAATCGAGGCTGCCCGTAGGCTCGTCGGCCAGCAGCACTGCCGGTTGCACGACGAAGGCCCGGGCCAGCGCCACACGTTGCTGCTCGCCGCCCGAGAGCACCTTGGGGTAGTGATTCAATCGCTGGCCCAGCCCCACGCGCTCCAGCATCTCCTGCGCCCTTGCGCGCGCCTGCCGGTCGGCGACCAATTCGAGCGGCAGCATCACGTTTTCAAGTGCCGTGAGATTGCCCATGAGCTGGAAGCTCTGGAATACAAAGCCCATTTTCTGCCCGCGCAACGCGGCCCGCGCATCCTCGTCGAGCGCGAACATGTCCTGCCCTGCCATTCGCACCGTGCCCTTGCTCGGAGTGTCCAGCCCGGCGATGATCGACAGCAGCGTGCTCTTGCCCGAGCCCGACGCCCCGACGATGGCCACCGTTTCCTTGCGGGCGAGACGGAAATCGATATCGCGCAGAATGTCCAGCGACCCGGTGGAGTCCTCCACTGACTTGTAGACATGCTCGACGGCAATGATGGGTTCGGCAGTGGCGACAGCGGCAGGGACGGAACTGGAAACGGTCATGGGCACTCTCACTCGGGATGGCTGGACAACAGCAAGGACACAAGGATAGATCAAGCGATGAATCGACGTGACTGTATCGCGAGCATGGTGCTCACATGTGCCGCGTGGGCTTGCGGCGCGCAGGCTGCGCCGGGCAAGACGGCAAGGATTCTGGTGCTCGGTGACTCGATCAGCGCCGAATACGGTCTGGCGCGTGGCACGGGTTGGGTGGCTTTGCTGGAAAAGCAGATTGCCGCAGACAGGCTGGACGCCAGGGTGGTCAACGCGAGCGTGAGCGGCGACACCACGTCCGGTGGCCGCTCGCGCCTGCCCGCGCTGCTCAAGACCCATCAGCCCACGCTGGTGATTCTGGAGCTGGGTGCGAACGATGCGCTGCGTGGCCTGCCGCTCAAGAACACCGACGACAACCTCTCGTGGATGATCGAGCAGTCGCAGAAGGCTGGCGCCAAGGTCCTGCTCGTGGGTATGCAGGTCCCGCCGAACTATGGCGGCAAGTACACCCAGCAGTTCGGCGAGGTGTTCCCCGCCGTCGCCAGGAAGTACCAGACCGCGCTGGTGCCGTTTTTGCTCAAGGGCGTGGCCGACGATGCCGACCCGACGCGTCTATTCCAGACGGACCGGATTCACCCCAATGCAACCGCCCAGCCCTTGCTGCTTGCCAACGTGTGGCCGGTGCTCAAGCCCATGCTTCAGTAAGCTCTCTTCAAGCGCCGAACGCGGCCTTGAACGCCTGCGCCAGATCGGCCCGCAGATCGCGCGCCGATTCCAGTCCGATGGAAAACCGCACCAGGGTGCCCGGTTTCACGCTCGACGATGGCAGGCTGCGCATGCTGGGCAGTTCATAGGGAACCACGAGGCTGATCGGGCCGCCCCAGCTGTAGCCGATCTTGAACAGCGCGAGGCTGTCGCAGAACTGGTCGACCTGCGCCTGCGTGTGGCGAGGGTCGATGAGCACACTGAACAACCCGGCGGCCGCACCGCTCGGGTTTTCCTCGGTGCAGCACAGCGCCTTCCACATCGCATGTCCGGGCGAGTCCGCAAGCGCTGGGTGCAGCACCTGCACCACGCCCGGCTGCGTGGCCGACCATGCGGCCAATTCGCGCGTCACCCGGTCGTGCGCGTGGTAGCGCAGCGCCATGCTGGGCAGCGCGCGCAGCACGGCCTCGACATCGTTCATGCCCACGCCGAAGCCAATGCGCATGTGCGTGAGCTTGAGCCTCATGTGCAGCGCCTGATCGCGCGTGGTGATGCTGCCCATCAGCACATCACCGCCACCGCTCGGGTATTTGGTGAGAGCATGTACACAGACATCCACACCGAGACTGCCGCCGTCGCGCAGCAGATCGAACGGAGGAAACGCGAGACCGGCACCCCAGGTGTTGTCGAGCGCACAAAGCAGCTTGCGCTCGCGGCAGATGCGCACCTGCGCGATCAGATCGGGAAATTCGAGCGTGACCGAGCCAGGCGCTTCAAGCCACACCAGCTTTGTCTTTGGCGTGATCTTTGCGGCGAGATCGGCGGGATCCAGCGGATCGAAATACCGGTGCGTGATGCCGAACTGTTGGAGTTCGGCCTCGGCCAGCGCCTTGTTCGGACCATAGGCGTTGTCGGGCAGGAGCATCTCATCGCCGGTCTTGAGCAGCGAGAGCGACACCGTGGCGATTGCCGCGAGACCGCTCGGCACGAGCAGGCACTGCTGCGCGCCTTCCAGCGACGCAATCCGCTCCTCGAGCACATAACTCGTGGGCGTGCCGTGCAGGCCGTAGGTGTAGGCGGACTTGTCCTTCCAGTCGAAGTCGCGCATTGCGGCGACATTCGGGAAAAACACGGTCGATGCCTTGCAGACCGGTGGCTGGGGGGCACTGAAGCCACCAGGGGCCTGGTACCCGTGGTGGATCAGTTCAGTAACGATGTCTTTGGAGGATGGCGCTTGAGTCATCCCCCGATGGTAGCGTCTTAGCCGTTGCTTGGCTTCAGGCTGTTGACAACGCTCTTCACGCCTTCGACCGCCTGAGTCAGTCGCGCAGCATGAGCGGAATCGTCCGCCGTCTTCACGGGGCCGGACAGGGTCACGACACCGTCCTTGGTGTCCACCGAAATCAGCACTGCGCTCAGATTCGGGTCGGCTGCGAACGCGGCCTTCACCTTGGTAGTGATGGCGGTATCGTCGAGCGCCACCGCAGCATTGCTGGCGGCGGATTGTGCTGCCTGACCCGCGTCCTTGGCGGCCGCTTCCATCTTCTGCTTGGCTTCGTCGGCTGCAACCTCGGTCTTGGCGACCGCGGTATCCAGCTTCTGGCCGGCTGTCGGCTCGCCCGGCTTCTTGTCGCATGCCGCCAGGCCAGCGGCCAGCACTACGGCCAGCGCCACGGCGCCACCACGTTTCCACATTGCCTGCTTTTCCATATAGTCGATATTCATGGAGACTCACTCCTCATTCAAAATGCTAGAGCCTTTACTGTATTCAGCGAGCGCTGCGCCGTGGGTTCGCGCGTTACAACTATCTTTGTAGGACAATTCCCTTACGGATGTTCAGCGCATCGCACCGGGGCACGGACACCCTCGACAAGACACAAGAGACAATCGCCGTAGATGAATCTGCACACCCTGCGCCAATGGCTGCCGTTCCTGAATTGGCCGCGCCCCGCCCCAACCCTGCTCAAGCGCGAATTCGTGGCCGGCATGACCGTCGGCCTGATGCTGGTGCCCCAGGGCGTGGCCTACGCCGCGCTCGCCGGAATGCCGCTGGTGACGGGCATTTACGCATCGCTGATTCCTGCCGTCGTCGCCGTGCTGCTGGGCTCATCGACGCGACTCGGCGTCGGTCCCACCGCCCTCACAAGCCTGCTGATCGGCGCATCGCTCATCGGCATGGCCGAGCCCGGCAGTGCGCACTGGGTTTCGCTTGCGGTGTGGCTCGCGATTCTCTCCGGGCTGCTTCAGGCGGCGCTCGGTCTCGCGCGGTTTGGCTGGCTGGTCAGCCTCGTCACCTCGCCGGTTCTCACGGGCTTCACCCAGGCAGCGGCACTGCTGATCCTGCTGTCGCAGTTGCCCGCATTGCTCGGGCTGCGCACCGGTTGGCATGCGTTGTTCAGCAATCCCTCGGTGCACCATTTCGATTTCACGGCGCTGGCGTTTGGCATCGGCAGCGTGGTCGCGCTCGCGCTCGCCAAGAAGATCCGCCCGACGTTTCCGGGCGCGATTGTGGTGATCACGGGCGCGGGCCTCATCAGTTGGCTGATCGGCTTTGCCGATCACGGCGGTGACGTGATCGGTCACCTGCCCGCAGGATTTCCGAGCTTCTATCTGCCCGAGTGGCTGAGCTGGGACGAGTTTGGCGCGCTGATCATGCCGGTGATGATGGTGGCACTCGTGAGTTTTCTCGAGACCGCGTCGAGCGCCAAGATCGAGCATCAGCGCGACGGCACGCTGTGGAACGAAAACCAGGATCTGATCGCGCAGGGTCTTGCCAAGATCAGCTCGGGCTTCTCGGGGGCTTTGCCACGAGCGCATCCTTTTCGCGCTCGGCCCTCAACCTGTACGCGGGCGCAGAGACCGGCTGGGCCAATCTGTTTGCCACCGGTCTGGTTCTCGTCGCCTTGCTGTGGCTGATGCCCGAGCTGTATCACGTGCCCGACGCCGTGCTCGCCGCCGTCGTCGTCACCGCAGTGACCGGGCTATTCAAACCGCGCGAGTTGCTGCGCCTGTGGAAGGTTTCACGCGTGGAAGCCGCGATCGGCATCGGCACGGCGGTGATCACCATTGCCACCGCGCCCCGCATCTACTGGGGCGTGCTCGCGGGTGTGGTTGCGAACCTCTGCTTTTTTCTCTACCAGCGGATGCACCCACGCATCATCGAGGTCGGCGAGCATGCGGATGGCAGCCTGCGCGACCGCCATCTATGGCAACTTCCCGTGCTTGCCCCGCACCTGCTGGCCCTGCGCATGGATGCGGAGCTGGATTTCGCAAGCGCCGCGTCACTCGAACGCCGAATCACCTCCGAGCTGCAAAAGCGTCCCGATCTGCGTGATGTTTGCGTATTCGCCTCGCCCATCAACCGCATCGACATCACGGGCGTCGAGACCTTCCAGCGGCTGCACTCGCAGATCCGAAAACAGGGCGGCACCTTGATCGTGAGCGGCCTGAAGCTGCCCGTGGAGCAGCGCCTGGGCCGTGCTGGGGCGCTCGCAATGGACGGTCATCTCAAGCTCTACCGTACGGATACCGAGACGCTGGCCATATTGAGAAAACCCGCTGAGGGATAATTGCGGCCCCGCCCTATGCAGGCCAACGCTGAAATCCCCGCACCCCGTGCTGCGCTGGCGCCCGATTCGGCGTCGCCGCAAAACCTCTTTCTGGATGGCCCGCCGTGAACCCGGTACTGAATATTTCCTCCTATCTGTTCGTTCCCCTGCCTGACGCGGCCGCGCTGCGCGACACGCTGCACGAGCGCGCGGTGAGCGCCGGGCTCAAGGGCACGATCCTGATCGCCGAGGAAGGCATCAACATGTTCCTCGCGGGCGATGCCGACGTGGTGCGCGAGTTCATCGCGGAACTCAAACGGGATGAGCGTTTCGCGCCGCTCGATCCCAAGGAAAGCTGGTCGGACCATCAGCCGTTTCGCAAGATGCTCGTGAAAGTGAAGAACGAGATCATCCGCATGAACATGCCGGCAATCCGCCCGGCGTCGGGCCGCGCGCCTGCCGTCGCGCCCGAGACCCTGCGCCGCTGGCTCGCGGATGGCAAGGACGACACGGGCCGCCCCGTCGTCACGCTCGACACACGCAATGATTTCGAGGTCGATCAAGGAACGTTCAGAGACGCCATCGACTGGCGCATCAGCAAGTTCACCGAGTTTCCCGACGCGCTTCGCCAGCACAAGGCCGAGCTTGCGGGCAAGACCGTCGTGAGCTTCTGCACCGGCGGCATTCGCTGCGAAAAGGCCGCGATCCTGATGCGAAACGAGGGCATCGAGAACGTGTACCAACTCGAAGGCGGCATCCTCAAATATTTCGAGATGACCGACGGCGCTCACTATGACGGCGGCTGCTTCGTCTTCGACCAGCGCGAGGTGCTGGGCGCGAACCTCGATGCCGTGCCGCTGGTGCACGGCGCTCCGCCCGCGTTGTCGTCCATCGCAGAGGATGGCAACGACGACCTGCGTTGAAGGCCTAACGCCGCCTCACATAACGCTCGGGCAGAGGTATGAATTCATCGTCGCCCGGAACGCTGCCCATGGTGCGGTCTTCCCAGCGCTGCGCCGCGCGCTCGATCAGGGCCGTATCGCTCGCAACAAAGTTCCACCACAGGTGACGCGGCGCATCGAGTGGCATGCCACCCATCACGATCAGGCGCAGCGGGTCGTTCTTCGACGCATTGTTGACCTGCGTGGTGTGGCGTGGCTCCAGCATCGCCAGCGTATGGCAAGGGATGAACTCCTGCGCGAGCATCACGTCGCCGTCCACGGTATAGACGGCGGTCTCGTGCTCCCACGCAGGCAGCTCGAGACCGCCACCGGGACCGAGCTGTATGTCCAGATACAGCGTCTCGGTGAACGTTTTCACTGGCGAGCGATGCCCGTATGCAGAACCGATGAGCACGCGCACCTCGGCGTCGTCCACCCTCAGTTGCGGAATCTGCGATTCGGGCGTATGCGTGAACGATGGCTCGGTCTGCTCGTGGGCCAGCGGCAGCGCGGCCCAGAGTTGAATACCGTGATTGACGTAGCTGCTGCGCGCCAGATGCTGCGGTCTGCGTTCGGAATGCACGACGCCGCGGCCTGCCGTCATCCAGTTGATCGCTCCGGGCTCGATGAGTTGTTCCGAGCCCAGATTGTCGCGGTGCATCATCGCACCCTCGAACAGATAGGTCACCGTGGACAGGCCGATGTGCGGATGTGGCCGCACGTCGATCTGCGATTGGGGCACCACCTTGACCGGCCCGAAATGATCAAAAAACATGAACGGGCCGATGGCGCGACATTGCAGCGACGGGAGCATGCGGCGCACGACGAATCCGCCGCCGAGGTCCTTGACGTGGCCAGACAAGCGCAGCGGTCGGGGTCTGTTGATCGTCATGGCGCGTGTTTCACGCGCACGCCAAACGACACCACGCCCTGGATGCATGACAGTTCAACGACCATGAATTCCTCTCGTTCAACGACAGCGATGGCACTCCCGACCTGCTTCATTCAATAACCGGTCCGCCTCGAGTCCATGCTCCAAGCCCCGGCTCCCGCAACCGACAGCGCCAGCAGGCCGCCCACGATGGCGAGGTTCTTGTTGAACATGAGCTGCTGGGTTGCCGCCTGCGCACCGGAGAGCGTCCAGTAATTGTGAAACAGACATCCCGCCACCAATGTGAAAAACGCGAGTCCCCATGCGACAAGACGTGTCTGAAACCCGACGATCAACGCCAGCCCGCCGCCCACTTCGGCGATGATCGCCGCCGCCGCGAGCAACTGCGGCACTGGAAGACCTTGGGAGGCGATGTAGCCCACCGTGCCTTCAAAACCCGTGATCTTGCCGATGCCCGCCGGCAGAAAAAAGTAGGCGAGCAACAATCGGCTCACCAACAACAGCGCGGAATCCAGACCTGAACGGGAAGAGTGTGTTGCCGTGACCATGTGCGTCTCCAGAAAGGAATAACGCAGTACCCTAACCGGGCATGCAATGCGTGGCTTGTAGGATGAAGGCGCATCACGAAACGGTTTGCTTCACCGTGTCAGCACCTGTCAGCGCGGCGTCTGGCCCTCGCCAAAACGCAGATGCGGACCGGTGACCTGGAACGCGATGCGCGGTGCATCGTCGGCGGTGAACGGCACGCTCAACGCCATCTCCCCATTGCCATGCAGCACGCAACTGTCACGCCGCAGCTGGATGGGCGTGTCGCTGCCGTCGAAGCGAACCCAGGTGCCGAAGGTGCTCAGATCGGTCAGCTTGAACGTGCCGTCGTGCCAGTCGATTCTCGCGTGCAGGCGCGAGACGCGCGGATCGTCGATGTACAGATGCGCGTCGCTTGAGCGCCCGAGATGCACGGGCACTTCGGACGAACGGAACTGCATGTGCGCGCGTCCCCACGAAAACTGGATCTGCAGCGGCGCGGAACCCGCAACGCCGCCAAACTCGGTCAGGCCCGCATGCTGGGTGAGTTGCTCGACGCCCTCTTCCGTACGCCATTCGATCTGGTACATGAGCAGCGGTTCGGACTTGCCACGCACCTTCAGATGGCCCAGGCGCACAAAGCGTGCCGTCGGCATTTCGGCGGTGGCGCGCACCACTGCTTCCGTGGCCCAGATTTCGCCTGCCGCCGCGCGATCACACAAACGCGCCGCTGTGTTGACCGCGTCGCCATAACAATCGCCACCGACATCGACCACCTCGCCGCAATCGAGCCCGACGCGCACGTCGGGGTTGATCTTGTGGATGGGACGCGAAATCCGCTCACGATGCGCGCGCATCACGTTGAGCATGCCCTCAACGGCCACGGACGGCTCATCGAACAGCGCCATGATTCCGTCACCCAGCGTCTTGATGACGCGCCCGCCTTCGGCCTGGATACGGCCTGCCATCCACTGCACGACCTCGGTGACCATGAGCGCAGCGTGCTCATTGCCAAGTGTCTCGTACAGCGACGTGCTGCCGACGATATCGGCGAAAACGACGGTCGTCATTGCATGGGTCACGCAATGAACCTCTCGCGGGCCATGGCTCGCATTTTTTGAAAATCCCCTGCCTTGTGTTTTGCATCACCCGGATGCGCGGCGCGCATCGGGATGATATTCACGGTTTACCAAATCAAAATTGCAAACTGATTATCAACACATATCACAGCAAATGATACTTCTGACAATCGTCACAGTGACATCAATTGTCAACCAATTGATGTCTTGAGAGGACCGGAAAGAGACCGTGAAGAGGCAAGATAGCTTACTTTGGTTGCAATCAGGTGATCCGCGTCGATTGAGAATCCGGATTCACGGCAGGAATCATTCAGCGTCGGGATTGCGCAACGCCCTGCGAATTGAGAATCCTATGGCCTGCCACGCCCCGCCGCAGCTATGCCTCGCGCCACACGCGCGTTGTAGACCGTCAGTCGCGACAGTCCCAGACGTTCGGCGATCTTGGCGTCCGATTCGGTTCCGAGCAACGCCACGGCCTCGGGCGTCCACCCGAACCGCTGGGCCGTCGCCGACCTACCAGCCGCCGTTGCAGGAATCGACAGCGCCTGCCGCTTGGCGATCACGCTTGCCTTGCTGATGCCCCACGCCTGCGCGAGTTCGGCATCGACCTGCGTGCCAAGCCGCGCCAGCATCCCGTCAGTCCAGAGCACGTGACCGTATGCCGGAATGCCCAATGCGTTGCGCTTGAGGTTCACGGTCTTGGGTGTCGTGCCCCAACGCGCCGCCAGCACTGCGTCCTTGTCCGTGCCGAGCAGCGCCAGCATGGCTTCGGTCCATTCAATGCCGGGGCGACCCATGGGCTTGGCAACTCAATCAGAATCAATCAATCGACGAGACCGGCGTAGACGTGCTGGGTGTCGTCGTCGTTTTCGAGACCGGCGAGAAAGGCCTGTACTTCCTCCATGGCCTCGGCGCTCAACGAGGCCGCGCTGATCGGGTTCTTGGCCTTGTAGCCGAGCTTGGCCGACAGCACCTTCACGCCCTGGTCGGGAAGCGCCTTGCTGACCACGTCCAGATCGGCGGGGTCGGTGATGAACAGCGTCGTGCCTTCCTCATCGCCCGGCTCGAAGTCCTGGGCACCGGCTTCGATGGCGGCCACTTCCATGTCGGCATTGGCACTCGCGGGCTCGCCCCCGATCATGCCGACGTGGTCGAAATCCCAGGCCACCGCGCTCATCTGCCCCTTGCGGAACAGCACGCGCATGTTCGGCGCCGTGCGGTTGGGATTGTCGGTAAGACATTCCACCATCACCGGCACGCGGTGCGGCGCATAGCCCTCGAACACCACACGTTCGTAATTGACGGCGTCCGCGCCCACGCCCGAGCCCTTCTTGATCGCGCGCTCGAGAGTATCCTTGGGCATGGAAGCCTTGCGCGCCGCTTCCACGGCCATGCGCAGGGCAGCATTGCTGTTGGGATCGCCACCGGCGCGTGCGGCGATGGTGATTTCCTTGACGAGTTTGCCGAACAGCTTTCCCTTGGCGTCGGCGACCAGCGCCTTGCCCTTTGCTTTCCATTGCGCGCCCATGGCTGCGATCCTTGGTTAGAAATAAACCGTCGATTTTCGCCCAATTTCAATTCGGGGACGGGCATGGCCTCGCGATCCGGTTTTTTCCGATGCCGCTATCCGGCGCTCTCCCGGTCGGCGATTTCGCGTTTCAACGCATCGGTGTGCTGGCCGAGCACCGGCGCGGCGAAGGGTTCGGGCCAGGCGTGCGATCAAATTCCACCGCGCGCGTGAAGCCGCGATAACTGCCGAGCGTGGGATGCTCGAACGTCGTGATCATGTCTTCGGCCTGCACCTGCGGATGATCGAACATGTCCTCCACCGCGCGTGCGGCGGCGCAGGGTACCTGCTCGCCAAAGATCGTCTCCCATTCGAGCGCGGTGTGCGCCGCCAGCGCCTCGCGAAGCCTCGGAACCAGTTCGCTCTTGTGCTGCGCGCGCTTGCGCACGCTGTCGTAGCGCTCATTCGCGGCGATCTCGGAAAGGCCGGTCTTCTCGCACAGCGCCGCCCAGAAATGCTGGGTGTTGGCCGAAAGATAGAGGTGCCCCTCCTTCGTCGGGTGAATGCCGGTGATGCCGCCCGAGCGCATGTCGCGACCCACCTCGCGCGGTTCGCCCTCGGCCCAGATCAGGCGCGCGGACTGCATGGTCAGCGCGGCGCGCAGCAGCGATACGCCGACATGCTGGCCGAAACCGCTCTTCTCGCGCTCATAAAGTGCCGAAGAAACGCCACCCGCCACCAGTGCCGACGCGTAGTAGTCGACCACCGAACCATAGAGAATCTCCGGCGGCCCGCCCGCCTTGCCCTGCATCGTGCACATGCCCGTCATCGTCTGCAGTACCTGGTCATAGCCCGCCTTGGCCTTGAGCGGTCCCTTGCTGCCGTAGCCCGTGACGCTGCAATAGACCAGGCGCGGATTGATCACGGCAAGCTGTGCAAAGCCAATCCCGAGGCGCTCGGGAACGCCGGGCCGAAAGTTGTGCACCAGCACATCGGCATCCCGCACCAGCCGCATCAGCACGGCATGATCGGATTCCTGCTTGAGATCGAGCACCATGCCCCATTTGCTGCGATTCACGCCCACAAACGCGCGGCTCTCCGCGTCCAGCGTGGACGGATATTTGCGCAGGTTGTCGCCCACGGGCGGCTCGATCTTGATGACTTCCGCACCCTGATCGGCCAGCAATGAACACCCGTATGGCCCCGCAATGTAGGCGCTCAGATCCAGCACGCGCACTCCGCTCAGCGGCCCCTTGGGCCCCTTGCGCTCAGTGGAAGCAAAGCTCATTCCAAAACTCCAACGATCTTTCAAATTCGAAAAGATGACATGCATTGACGCCCCAACGGCTCCTGCCAGCTACCGCCGCGCAAGGGCCTCCCCGCAGCGCCTCAGGCAGAAGCCCTAGTCCGCCACAATGTTGCGATCCTTGGCGAGCTTTTTCCAGCGATCAACGTCCGACTTGATGACGTCGCCAAACTGCGTCGGTGTGATCGGCGTGACGATTGCGCCTTCCTTCAAAAACTGCTCCTTCAACTCAGGTTTGGCAAGCGCCTGATTCACCGCCTTGTTCAGCGTATTGACCACGCTGGCGGGCGTGCCAGCGGGTGCCAGCATGCCCCACCACAGATCGAACTCATAGCCCGGCACCGCGGTTGCCATGGGCGTGAGTTCCGGTGCAATCGGGCTGGGCTTGAGGCTGGTGATGCCCACGGCCTTGAGCTTGCCGCTGCGGATCATCGGCAGGATCGACGGACCGCTCGACACCAGCATCTGCACCTGATTGCCGATCACGTCGGTCACGGCCGGCCCCTGGCCCTTGTAGGGCACGTGAGCGATGTCGAAGCCCGGAATCATCGAGCGCAGATATTCGGTCGCCATGTGGTTGACACTGCCGGTGCCCGAGGTCGCATAGTTGAATTTGCCGGGGTTCGCCTTGATCGTCTTGATCAGTTCAGCCGGAGTGCTTGCCGGAAACTCGTTGTTGACCGCGACCACCATCGGCCCTTGGCGAACATCGCAATCGGTGCGAGGTTCTTCACCGGATCGAACGGCATCTTGGGCTGCACGCCGGCATTCGTCGTCATGCTCGAAGACACCGCCACCAGGGTGTAGCCATCGGGCGCTGCCTTGGCAACAAACGCCGTTCCGGTATTGCCGCTCGCGCCGGGGCGGTTGTCCACGATGATCGGCTGTTTAAGAATGTCGCCAATCTCCTTGGCGATCTGGCGTGCGAACACGTCGTTGGAGCCACCGGGTGGATAAGGCACGACCATCGTGATCGGCCGGGTCGGAAATTCAGCGTCTGCGGCGATGGCGGACGTCGCGCCGATGGCCGTTGCGGCGGCTACCGCACACGCTGCCAACACAGTGCTGCGGCGCGTGATGGATGCTTTGGAAATTTTGGTCATCAATGTCTCCTTTTATTTTGGAAATGGGCAACTCTTCAAACTGAGATTCAAATGTCGGACGCTCATGAATCGGCAATCAAACCCAACGCCAGCGCACGCTCGACAATCGCTTCGGCGCGCAAGACAAACGGCCTGTCGATCATCTTTCCGTCGACCACATAGGCCCCCACGGCGTTCTGATCCGCATTGCGCGCGGCCTGCACTACCGTCAGCGCGTCGTCGATTTCCATCTGCGTGGGCTGGAACACTTCGTTGGCAATCGCAATCTGGCTCGGGTGAATACAGGTCTTTCCGAGAAAGCCCATGCGACGCGAGAGTTCGCACTCGGCGCGAAATCCCTCCATGTCCCTGATGTTGGCAAATGCTCCGTCATACGCAAACACGCCCGCCTCCGCCGCCGCCATGCGCACCGCGAACATGGCCTGCGTGATGGCAAAGGCTTCACGGCGATGGATGCCGTAGGGCTCGAACAGATCGCCGAGCCCGAGCTGCAGTCCCTTCACGTGCGGGTGCGCCTGCGCCAGTTCTGCGCCTATGCGTAGCGACCGAGGCGTTTCCATGTTGAGCAGCAGGCCCGGCACGTGGTGCACGCCGTTGGCGCGCGCCGCTTCGGCGACGGCGTTGGCGGCGGCGACCACATGCGCCGCGCTCTCGGGCTTGGGCAGGTTGATGAGGTGCACGCCCTCCTGCACCGCCTCGGCCACATCCTGCGCGAAATGCGGGGTGTCCATGGCGTTCACACGCACGATGATCGTCTTGGCATGACTGCGCGAGGCATCGCTCCGCAAAAATTCGCGCAGCAACGCACGCGCCTCGTCCTTGCGCGGCTCGGCAACGGCGTCTTCCAGATCGAAGGAAAGACTGTCTGCCGCACCGGCAAGCGCCTTGGCAAACAACTCGGGACGCGACGCCGGAACAAACAATTTGCTTCTCATGCCTGCATTGTGGGTTCAGCGCGGGCATTGAATGGCATAGCTATCATTCGTTCAGACACAAGAGAAAATATCTTCTGCGCGTAAACCCTGAGGGTCTTGAATGGAAACCGGCTACCTTCAAAGCTTCATGTTGGTCGTGGAGACCGGCTCCATGGCCGAGGCTGCGCGCCGCCTGCACATCACCGCAGCCGCGGTCGCGCAGCAAATGCGCATCCTGGAAAAGGAATTCAAGACGCCGCTGCTCACGCGCGCCGGCCGCACCGTCGTGCCCACACCGGCGGGGCATCGCCTCACGCAGAGCGCCCCGGCCTTGCTGCGCGAACTGACTCACGCGCGCACGCTGGTCAGCAACGATGGCACCAGCGGCGAGCTTGTGATTGGCACCATCAACACGGCGCTACACAGCCTGCTACCCGACATTCTTGCGGACTTCGTCAAGCAGTGTCCGCACGTAAAGGTGTTTCTGCAATCGGCCACCACCGACCAGCTCTACGAGGCCGTGCAACACGGGGACATCGACGCCGCCGTGTGTTTGTATCCCGCCTTCCCACTCGCCAAGACGTTTGACTGGACGCTGCTGCGTGAAGAGCCGCTGATTCTGCTCGCGCCCAAAAGACTCGCGCATCTCGATGCGCATGAGCTGCTGCGCAACCAGCCGCTGATCCGCTACGACCGCAACCTGGGCGGTGGTCAGATGGTCGACAAATACCTGCGCGCCGCACACATCGTGCCGCAAGAACGCTTCGAACTGAGCTCGCTTGTCGCGATTGCAATGATGGTCGATCGAGGTCTCGGCGTGGCGCTGGTGCCGGATACCGCGCTCAATCTGCCCGACGGGCAAAGCGTGGTCCGGTTGCCCTGCCCGATGCAACGCAGTCGCGCAGGTTTGGCGTGATGTGGCTGCGCTCATCTGTGAAGCTGCCACTGATTCATAAGGTGGTCGCGAGCGCGAGGCAGGTACTCAGAACTCGCAACTCAGCCGATACGGTGTAGCGGTGATTGCGTCCGCGATCCGCGATTGAACGAGGAGCGCTCAAGCCACGCGTGCAGCAGCGCGTCGCGCTCATCGGGAAACGAATCCTTGGTCACGACGAGCGAAGCGACGCGATCGGTGCGAAAGTGGCGAAAGTCCTCCCGCAGCTCGCACCACGCCGCGATGAGAGTTGCCTCAACGTAGTACACCACCGCTATCGGCCAGATCGTGCGCTGCGTCTTGCTTCCGGACTCATCCTCGTATTCGATTGCCAACTTGGCGTGCGCGCGTATCGCCTCGCGCACCTGCGACAAGTCCACGGCGGGTGAGGAGCGCGCGCCTGCGTCGGAGACGTAAAACTGAGGCGTGGCAAGACGCCTTTGCTGGTCATCAGAGACGATGCTCGCCAGTTTGGAGAGCACGCCCTGCGCGGCGATACGCAGGCTTTCGTCGCCGGTGCGTCGCACCAGATACGCGCCAATGGCAATCGCATCCACTTCTTCCTGGGTGAACATCAGCGGAGGCAAATCGTAGCCACGCCGCAGTACATAACCGAGGCCCGGTGCGCCCTCAATGGGTACACGCTGGGCCTGAAGCGCGGCAATGTCGCGATACAGCGTGCGCACGTTGACCTCCAGCCGCTCGGCGATCTGCGCAGCCGTCATTGGCTGGACAGCCCCGCGCAGCAGCTGGATGATCTCGAACAATCGTTCCGCCTTACGCATGCCCTACTCCGTCTTTCAGATTGAACGCAGGCATCGACCGGCCCAGTGATGAGTACTGACACACCGTTGTCAGTACCGGTTGCATAGCATGGACGAACCTCAAAGCAATCGTAATGCACCCATGTTTCAACGCAGGGCAATTACTAGACACAGTGGCATCAAAACCTCTCACTTCGGACTCTGAAACCTCTGCTGGCAATCCGCTCGTACTCTTCACTCTGTGCCTTGCTGTGCTGGTCGCGCAAGTCGACACGGCAATCGTGAATCTCGCCATCCAGCCGATACGCGCCTACTTTCATGCCAGCCTGAGCGCCATGCAATGGGTAGCAGACAGCTACAACCTCATCTATGCCGTGCTGCTGCTCACCGGCGGATTGCTCGCCGATATCCGAGGCAGGCGGCGCATTTTCATGTCAGGGGCCGGGCTCTTCACCATCGGCTCGCTGGTCTGCGCGATGGCGCCGAGCGTCAACATCCTGATCCTTGGTCGCGCAATAGCAGGCATCGGCGCGGCATTGATGATTCCTGCATCGCTTGCCATTATTCGCGTGAGCTGGCCAGACCCGGCGCAACGCGGGCGCGTGCTTGGAATCTGGGCGGCCTGCAACGGTCTTGCAATGGCCATTGGCCCACCCTCGGCGGCGTGCTCATTCACCTGCTTGGCTGGCGCAGCATTTTCTATGTGGTGATTCCGTTGAGCATCCTGGCACTGGTGCTTGCGGTCACGGTGATTGCGGAATCCGCTGATCCCCACGACCGCTACTTCGACACTGCGGCGCAGGTGCTGAGCGCTTTGGCGCTGGGAGGCCTTGCACTTGCAGCCATCGAGGCTCGCGACTCGCCCGAGTTGCGCTCGTGTCGTTCGCGGTCTGCGTCCTTGCGTTGGCGGCGTTCGTGCGCACCGAGAATCGACAAGGCGACCGCGCGCTCGTCCCGCTCGATCTGTTCCGAAACGGCGTCTTCAGTGCCGCGATGATGGCCACCGCTGCGATGACGTTCGGGATGTATGGCGTGCTCTTTCTGCTGCCGCTTGCATGGCAGAGTGGCGGCATCTACTCCGCAACGCAATCAGGAATCGCGCTCATGCCTTCCGCGTTGCTGTTTTTTCTCATTTCACCGCTCTCCGGGCATCTCCAGTCGAAATGGGGTCAGCGCATTGTCTGCACCGCAGGCCTCGCGTTGATTGCAACAGGTCTGTTGACGATCGGTGTGAGCGCAATGCATCTTCATGGCAGCCTCGCAACCGAGATAGGCCTGGCACTCACCGGCATTGGCATGGGCATTGCAACCGGGCCCCTCACCGGCGCAGCCGTTGCCGCCGTGAGCGCCGCTCGGTCAGGCACCGCCGCATCACTCATCAACGTTGCGCGAATGATCGGTGCGACGCTAAGCATCGCCGTCCTTGGTACCGTCTCGGAACTCTGCGGCGGCAACATGCAGGGGCTGCGCGCGGCAATGCTGACCGCTGGCATCATTCAATTGATCGTCGCGGCCTTGACCTGGAAGCGTATGCAGTCCGCACAGTGATGCGCTTCTCCCCACAGCGGGGGCGCGTGCACGCCTGACGGAGCACTGGCTGTCAGTGCACATGCCCCAGTAAATCAGCGCATCCCGCCCTTCCACCGACAGTGACACGTTTGCGCCGACCGGCAGCAGCACCTTGGTCGCCACATGGCCGAACGGCAGATTGGTCAGCACCGGGGCCTTGATCTGCGAGCGCACCCAGTCGATGGCCACCTGCATCTTGTAGCCCTTGTCGTGCGGTGCCAGGCGGTAGCTGGTGAACTGGCCCATGACGATGGCCTTCTGGTGCTTGAGCACGCCCGCTTGCAACAGTTGCGCGAACATGCGTTCGACGCGGTAGGGATGCTCCGCCACATCCTCCAGAAACAGGATGCCGCCCTTGATCTGCGGGAAATATGGCGTGCCGAGCAGCGAACACAGCATCGCCATGTTGCCGCCCCAGAGCGTTGCGTTCTGGAAGTAGACGTCGGGCACGGCCGCCTTGCCGTTCTCGAGCGGCTTTTCGTGGTGCATGCGCCAGCCACTGCCTTCGCCGTGGCCGGTGAACAGATCATCGAGACAGGCGAGCATGATGTCGTCGGGCTCGCCGTCGACGCCAATGTCGGCCACCAGTGAGGGGCCGGACCAGCTCGTCGCGCCGGTCTGCGCCAGAAGCGCGTTTTGCAATGCGGTGAAATCGCTTTGGCCGATGAAGCGCGTGCCCTTTTCAACCGCCTTGGCAACGGCCTTGTATTTGATCCCGGGGAGAATGCGCGACAGGCCGTAGCCGCCGCGCGAGATCAGCGCCACGTCGGCACCACTGGCCGCCGCGCGATGAATGGCGGCAAGCCGGGTTTCGTCATCGCCCGCGAAGCGCGTGCTGCGTGCCAGCGCATCCTGGTCGATCTCGACTTCATGACCCATGGCCTTCAGGCGCGCGACACCACGGCGAAACGCCGCCTTGTCCAGCACGGCGCTCGACGGCGAATAAATATAGATATGTTGCGAACCGTGGTTATGTCCGCAGGCCGCATGCTGGTCATGCGCGTCATGGGCAGGTTCGTGATCGTTGTGGGATTTTTTGCGTGTCGCCAAGGCAGTCATCAGGCGCGCGCGGCACCTGCTCCGAAAATGTGAAGACCGCGGCCCGTGCCGCGATCAGGATGGGCGGAAGTATTCCACAGCTCGATGGGCCACATCGTCTCCGTGACTGGAAATGAAGTGATCCATCGCGTCAATGACCCTTGGCTCCGGCGCGTTGGCGATCCGCTGGCCAAGCCGCTGCATCGCGGCCTGATTAACCAACACGTCGGCACCGCCCGCGATCAGCAGAGACTTGTGCCGCCATGCATCGCGCCAGAATGCGAGAACGGCTTTCGCGAAATCCGGCTCGCCCGCATCGGCAATGAAACCCGCAAACGCGCGCACGGCAGCGCGATAGCCCGCATCGGGGAATGGCGCATCCCACGCGGGCGTTTCTTGCGTCTGCGCTGGTGAGACCTGTCCGGCAATGGATAGTTTGGGCTTGCGTGCAAACTGCTCATGCCATTTCTGCAAATTCATCGGTAGGGGTGCAGCAGGCGCGGTAAGCCAGGTGTTCAATGCGAGCATGCCCGCGTAACGATTGGCAGAGACAGTGGGCACCGCGAGCCCAAGCAACCCCGTGAGGCCGTGATTGACCAGCACGACGTTGCGCGCATCCAGCCGCTCGACGAGTTGCTGCAGCACCTGCGCGTGCCAGGCCAGGCGGTGTGCAGCTTCCTTCTTCGGTTTGTCGCTCTTGCCGAAACCAATCAGATCCGGCGCAATCACCCGATCACCCGCCGCCAGAAACACGGGAATCAGATCGCGAAAAACATAGCTCCAGGTGGGATGGCCGTGGATCAGCAGCCAGGTGCGCCGCGCGTCTCGCGGACCCTCGTCGAGATAATGCAGACGCAGCCCATCGAGCGCTGGAAGATCGCTCACATAGTGCGGGCTCCACGGGTAGTCCGTGAGTTTTGCAAATGCTTGGTCAGGCGTACGCAGTGCGTCATCGCGCAGCGGGTGCGCCGCAACACTCAACTCGCGCTGCGCTCTGCGTCGCTCGCGAAAAAACGCGCTCAGTTCTGCGCCGCATTCCTCGGCCAGCACTCCGCCCGGATTTCGGTCTGGTGATTGAGCAGGGGTTCGGCAAACAGATCGACCACCGACCCTGCCGCACCGGTCTTTTCATCGGCCGCACCGAACACCACGCGCGGCAGCCTCGCATGCAGCATCGCGCCCGCGCACATCGGACAGGGTTCCAGCGTCACATACAGCGTGCAATCGTCGAGCCGGTAGTTGCCAAGGCGCTGGGCGGCCGAACGCAGCGCGGCAATTTCCGCATGCGCCGTCGGGTCGCATCGCGCAACCGGGGCGTTTCGGCCCGTGGCAATCACCCGGCCATCGCGCACCAGCACCGCCCCACCGGCACCTCCCGTCGGCCGCAGCCTCGCGTGCGAGCGTTAGTGCGAGACGCATGCCATCTTCGTCACCAAGGCAGGGTGTTCCCATCGGCACCGACTCGCGCATGGTCATGCCTACGGCGCTTCCTTGTCGATGCGCTCCTGTTGCTGCTGCATGGCGGAATCAAGCTGCTGCTTGAATTGCTCCTGAATCTGCTGGCTCTGCTCACGCGCGTTCTTCGGCGCGCTTGCACCATCGACGGGCGCCGACTGTTGCACCGGCACGGATACCCTGGTCGCGGCGACCTGCTTCTTTGCGAGCACGGCAACGATGGCAAGCGCAACGAGAAGCCCGATCAAACCGATTCCAAAACGCATGTTCGCAGTTCCACTCTTCACACAAGGTTGCTCACTGTAGCGCAAGCGGATCGGGATGGAAGGTGTATGTCAGCGAGTGATGGCAGCGTCGGCCAGATTCGCATTGAACAACTGCGACGCCAGATCACGAATGTCGTCGGACATGTGCAAGCGCGCCACCCATGTCGAAGGCAACCCGGATGCTCCCAAAAGGCTCCCGCAAGCTGACCGGTGATGGCAGCCGTGGTGTCCGCGTCGTCTCCCAGGTTTGCTGCCTCGAGAACCGCCTCCCAGCAACTGTTGCTGCGCGCAAAACACCAAAGCGCCGCTTCCAGACTCTCAGCCACATAGCCCGATCCGCGAATCTGATCACGGTCTTTCGCGAGATAGGCGCCTTGCGCAATCTGCTGAATCTTCGGGCTTGAGAACTGCAAATCCGCCAAACCAAGCACTTGTTGCTTGTCGCCCCCACGCAGCGCGCGGTCCAGCGCGACGGAGAACAATCGGCACGCGTCCAGGCATTCAGCCGCGCCGTGCGTGGTGCGCGAACTGAGTGCCGCCATTTCCTGCAACAACGCCTCGTTTCCGCAATAGCGCATGGCCACAGGCGCAAGTCGCATCAGCGAACCGTTTCCTGCACTGCGCGGGTCGGAACTTCCGGCGAGCGGGTCGCCGGTCCGCAGAAATTGCTCCACCGAAGTCCGCGTGGCGATACCAATGTCGAAGCACTCACCCGTGGAGCTCCAATACCCATGCAGGTACCAGTTCGCGTAGCGTGTCATCTGATCCTGCGGATCGCATGCGCCGCGTCTGATCAGACTTTCGGCCAGGCAGAGCGCCATGGAAGTGTCGTCAGTCCATTGCCCCGGCTTGAGCGAAAACGGCCCTCCGCCGACCATGTCGACCAAGGGCGTGAAGCTGCCACGCGGCTGAAACTCCAGCGTGGTGCCAACCGCATCGCCGCAGGCCAGGCCGAGCAATGCACCTTGAAAGCGATCCCATCTTTCTTCGTTCTGGCTCATGGTCATCCTGTCGGTCCTATGCGATTTCGTTTTATTTTCAATGCGTTCAATTGCATTTCAAGCAAAAGTTGCCCAAGACAACTTCAATCAAGTTGTACAATACAACCGCTTCAAATTCCAGTCAACACCTGCTGCATGCCCGTCACCGCCGATCACGCCAAAACCGTCGCCGTGCCCGACTTTCCTCGCCCGTTCACGACCGTGGATCTGGTGATCTTCTCGGTTGTGGATGGGCTGTTGCAGGTGTTGCTGGTGCAGCGCCCAAGGAACGGCAATGAGCCGTTTCCCGGGCTGTGGGCGCTGCCGGGCGGGTTTGTCGATGTGGCCGTGGACGTGGATCTGGAGGCCTGCGCGCGCCGCAAGCTCAAGGAAAAAACCGGAGTCGCCAGCCCGTATCTGGAGCAGCTCGGGAGCTGGGGCGGCCAATCGCGGGATCCGCGCGGCTGGTCGGCCACGCATGTCTACTTTGCGCTGATTCCAAGCGCTGATATCGAGCTCGCCAAGGGTGCGAATGCGGCGGACGTGGCCTGGTTTGCGGTCGATGGCCTGCTTGCGCAGCCCGCGCTGGCATTTGATCACGGTGAGATTTTGCAGACGGCTGTCGAACGGCTGCGTGCCAAGGTCGAATACACCTCGTTGCCGGCTTTTTTGCTCCCCGAGCCATTCACGCTGCCCCAGTTGCAGCAGGTCTACGAAGTCGTGCTCGGGCGGCCCGTGGACAAAAGCGGCTTTCGCACGCGCATGATGTCGGCGCAATTTCTCGTCGAGGCAGGTCATGTCGAGGGCACGTCGAACCGCCCGGCGATGGGGTACCGGCTCGCCGATCGCGGCGAGCCCGTGGTGTTTCCGCGCACCTTCAGTCCAGAGCCTGAACACACGCCAATCACCGATTACGGGCAGACACGGCACCATCCTGAGATAATCGCGCACTTATGTCTCTCCTGCCCCACCAGCTCGAACTGCTCTCCCCGGCGCGTGATGCCGATATCGGAATCGAAGCCATCAACCATGGCGCGGATGCCGTCTACATCGGCGGGCCGGCCTTTGGCGCGCGCGCGACGGCGGGCAACGACATTCGCGATCTGGAGCGGTTGATCCGGCATGCGCACCGTTTTGGCAGCCGCATCTTCATCACGCTGAACACGATCCTGCGCGACGACGAACTCGAGGGCGCGCGCCAGATGGCGTGGCAGATCCATGAAGCCGGTGCGGACGCGCTGATCATCCAGGACATGGGCCTGCTCGAACTCGATCTGCCGCCCATTCAGTTGCATGCCTCCACGCAGACCGACATCCGCACACCCGAGAAGGCGCGTTTTCTACAGGACGCGGGCCTGTCGCAGATCGTGATTGCGCGCGAACTCGATCTCGAACAGATCCGGGCCGTGCGCGAGGCGACCGACCCGAATCGCACCACCATCGAATTCTTCGTGCACGGCGCGCTCTGCGTCGCGTATTCCGGCCAGTGCTTCATCAGCCATGCGCACACGGGCTGCAGCGCCAATCGGGGTGATTGCAACCAGGCCTGCCGACTGCCCTATGAGGTGACCGATCAGAGCGGGCGCATCATCGCGCACGAAAAGCATGTGCTGTCGATGAAGGACAACAACCAGAGCGACAACCTGCGTGCGCTGATCGACGCCGGCGTGCGCAGCTTCAAAATCGAGGGCCGCTACAAGGACATGGGTTACGTGAAGAACATCACGGCCCACTACCGCAAGCTGCTCGACGGCATCATCGAAGAGCGGGAATTTTCCGATGCCCGCTGGCACGCTCTTCGTCTGGTCGCACGACTTTCACCTTCGAGCCCGACCCCGACCAGAACTTCAATCGCGAGTTCACCGACTACTTCGTGAATGGCCGTCAGGACGACATCGGCGCCTTCGATACTCCGAAGACACCGGGCCGCGCCATCGGCTGGGTCACGCAAGTGGGCGACAAGTGGTTTGAACTCGAGACCTCGGACAAGGCCACCGAGCTGCACAACGGCGACGGCCTGTGCTACTACGACCTGCAAAAGGAACTCGTGGGCGTGCACATCAATCGCGCCGAATGCGTGCACGCCAGGAAAGGCGTGTGGCGCGTGTTCCCGAAGAACGAGATTTCGGAATTCAAGGACCTGCGCAAGGGCCTCGAAATCAACCGCAATCGCGACATGGACTGGGTGCGCACACTGGAGAAAAAATCGAGCGACCGGCGCATCGGTCTGTGGGCCGAGTTCAAGCAGACAGCGAGCGGCTTCGCGCTGTTGCTGACCGATGAGGATGGCTTTGTCGGCAACGCGGAAATCGACCATGAACATCAGCCAGCGACCGACGCTGCCAGGGCCGAGGCCACACTGCGCGAGCAACTGGGCCGCTTTGGCGCGACGCATTTCGCCGCGCACGACATTGCACTGAATCTGTCGCAGCCCTGGTTTGTACCGGCATCCGTGCTCAACCAGTTGCGCCGCGACGCGCTCGCCTCGCTCGAATCGGCGCGCGAGACGGGCTTTGTGCGACTGCCGCGCGCCACGCCGGTCGAGCCACCGGTTCCGTTCCCGGAAGACACGCTCAGCTATCTCGCCAACGTGTTCAACCAGAAGGCGCACGACTTCTACGTGAAGCACGGCGTCAAGGTGATCGATGCCGCGTACGAGAGCAAGGAAGAAGAAGGCGAAGTCAGCCTGATGATCACCAAGCACTGCGTGCGCTTCTCGATGAGCCTGTGCCCCAAGCAGGCCAAGGGCGTGATCGGCGTGAAGGGCACGATCAAGGCCGAGCCGCTGCAACTCATCAACGGCAAGGAAAAGCTCACGTTGCGCTTTGATTGCAAGCCCTGCGAGATGCACGTCGTGGGCAAGATCAAGCGCTCGGTGATGAACCAGCATGCCCGCGAAATGCAGGAGCATCCGATGCAGTTCTACCGCACGCGCCCCGCGCGTAGCAGCACCGGCCACTGACCGATCGATCCTGCATGTCGCGCCGCAAAGCTCCGACCAAGGACGAATCCGCGCTGCTGCCGCCGTTTGCGGCGCTGCCCGATTCCGCGATTCACGTGCCAGTCTCGGGCGACGATTTCGAGCATGCGCGCACCGCCCTGCTCCAGGCCAGGGTGCTGGGCTTTGATACCGAAAGCAAGCCGCTGTTCCAGGCGGGCGCCAAGGACACCGGGCCGCATCTCGTGCAGTTCGCCACGTGCACCGACGCCTGGCTTCTGCAAATGCAGTATCCACAGACATTTGCGCTGACCCGCGAGGTGCTGGGCAACGCGCAGATCACCAAGGTGGGCTTTGGTCTCGACAACGACCGTCACCAGTTGCAGGGCCGACTGCAAGTGGAAATGCAGAACGTGCTGGATCTCGACCGCGTGTTCAAACGCCATGGTTTCGGATCGTCGACCGGGGTACGCGCCGCGATTGCGCTGGTGCTCGGGCAAAGCCTGCGCAAGTCCAAACGCGTGACTACCTCCAACTGGTCGAACGAGCAACTGAGCGACAGCCAGCGCCGCTATGCGGCCAATGATGCGCATGCTCCGGCGATGGTCTACGCGGCACTCGCGGCGTGGGAGGCAAAACAACCGCCGCCGCCGCCACAGCCACAGAGCGCTCCACGGCCTGACGCAGCGACGCCATGGACGACGCCTACCGACGGCTCCTGAACGCGTATGAGCCGCGACATCGGCGCGGCAAATAAACTCATAGCGAATACGTCGTTAGCCGCATCGCGCGCAGCGGTCAGAATCTGCGCACTGCATTCACTTGGAGGGAGTGCGCGCCATGCGCCGACGCGCGTAGTGGATACTGATCGCCCCTTTCCCTTGCTTGCTTCATTGCTCCATCGTTCGTTCATCTTTGCGGAGACCCTGCACCATGCGCATCGAAACCCTTGCCGTTCACGCCGGTTATTCCCCGATCCACCACCAAGTCGGTGGCCGTGCCGATCTATCAAACGGTCGCCTACGCGTTCGACAGCGCGCAACATGGAGCAGATCTGTTCGATCTGAAGGTGCCGGGCAATATCTACACGCGCATCATGAACCCGACCACCGACGTGCTGGAAAAGCGCGTGGCAGCGCTCGAAGGCGGCATTGCGGCATTGGCCGTGGCATCGGGGATGGCCGCGATCAGCTATGCGATCCAGACGATTGCCGAGGCTGGCGACAACATCGTCTCGGCGAGCACGCTCTATGGCGGCACCTACAACCTGTTTGCGCACACCTTTCCGCAGCAAGGCATCGAGGTGCGCTTTGCCGATGCGCGCGATCCGGCGAGCTTCGGCAAGCTGATCGACGCGAGGACCAAGGCGGTCTTCATCGAGTCCATCGGCAACCCGCTCGGCAACGTGACCGACATCCGCGCGCTTGCCGACGTTGCACACCAGCACGGCGTGCCGCTGATCGTCGACAACACGGTGCCCAGCCCCTATCTGCTGCGACCGATCGAGCATGGTGCGGACATCGTCGTGCATTCGCTCACCAAGTATCTCGGCGGCCACGGCACGAGCGTGGGTGGGGCCATCGTGGACAGCGGCAAATTCCCCTGGGCCGAGCACAAGGCGCGTTTCAAACGCCTGAACGAGCCCGATGTGAGCTACCACGGCGTGGTCTACACCGAAGCCCTCGGCCCGGCCGCCTACATTGGCCGTGCACGCGTGGTGCCACTGCGCAACATGGGTGCGGCCCTTTCGCCGCAGAACGCCTTTCAGATTCTTCAAGGCATTGAAACGCTCGCGCTGCGCATGGACCGCATCTGCGAGAACACGCAGAAGATCGCCGAGACGCTGCAAAAGCATCCCAAGATCGAATGGGTGCGCTACGCGGGCCTCAAGGATCACCCCGATCACGCCATCGTGCAAAAGCAATCGGGTGGCCGCGCTTCGGGCATTCTGTCGTTCAGCCTCAAGTCGTCGGGCGAGGATGCACGTGCCGCCGGTGCGCGCTTTCTCGATGCGCTCAAGCTGTTCACGCGCCTCGTGAACATCGGCGATGCAAAGTCTCTTGCCACACATCCCGCCTCGACCACGCACCGGCAACTCGACGCCGCCGAACTCGCAAAGGCCGGGGTGACCGAAGGCATGGTGCGCCTGTCGGTGGGCATCGAACACATCGACGATCTTCTCGAAGATCTCGACCAGGCACTCGCCGCCGTCTGATGTGATTGGGGCCGGCTCACACAACAAGACTGCACAACGCGATCCCCGTGCGTTGTGTGAACAGGTCCTAACCGCGCGCCAGTCGCAGTCCCGCGAACTGCCAGCGCGCGGTGGCCGGAAAGAAATTGCGGTAGCTTGCGCGGATGTGCGACTGGGGCGTGGCGCACGAGCCGCCGCGCAGCACGTACTGGTTCACCATGAACTTGCCGTTGTACTCGCCCACCGCGCCCTCGGCGGGCTGGAATCCCGGATAGGCCTCGTAGCTCGAACGCGTCCATTGCCAGACGTTGCCGAACATCTGCAACTTGCCGCCCTCCTCGGGCACGGGATGCAGCGCTCCGCTTTCGGCGAAATGGGCACCCGCAGTCCGTGAAGCAGTGGCTTGCGCGACGGCCTCCCACTCGGCCTCAGTCGGCAGACGCGCACCAGCCCAGCGCGCAAAAGCGTCGGCTTCAAAATACGAGAGATGCACCACGGGCTGCCGCGGCGCAAGTGCCTGCGGCCCTTCGAGGCTGAACTCCTGCCACTGCGACGATTGCGACGCGTCGGCATCGCTGCGTCGCCAGTAGAGCGGCGCTTCGAGCGCCTGCGCGGCTCGCCAATCCCAGCCTTCGGCCAGCCACAGCGCGGGATCGCGGTAGCCACCGTCCTCGATGAATTCGAGGTATTGCGCATTGGTCACCAACTGCTCGGCGATCTCGAACGGTTGAAGAAAAACGCTGTGTCGCGGACGCTCGTTGTCGAATGCAAACCCATGGCCCTCATGCCCGATCTGCAGCAGGCCCCCGGCATGCGCATGCCACCGGGCATGGGCTGGAGCGTGATTGCCCTCGTTGGCGCGACGCTCCGTGGACTCGCGATATGCAGGCCAAAGGGGATTGCGGGACAGCAGGTGCTTGACGTCGGTAAGCAGCAATTCCTGATGCTGCTGCTCGTGCTGCAAACCCAGCTCGACGATGGCGAGCAATTCTTCACCGACGCCCTGCGCGAACAGCCGATTCATGCGCTCGTCGACGTGCTCGCGGTAGTTCAGCACCGTCTGCAAGTCGGGACGCGTGAGCAGCCCGCGCTCGGGCCTCGGATGCCGCGCACCGACACCGTTGTAGTAGGAGTTGAACAGCACGCGGAATGCCGGATCGAATGGCGCGAAGCGCGACTCGAATGGTTCGAGCACAAAGGTTTCGAAGAACCACGTGGTGTGCGCCAGATGCCACTTCACCGGGCTCGCGTCGGGCATGGACTGCGCACAGCAATCTTCGGCGGACAGCGGTTGTGCGAGCTTGACGCTGGCCTCGCGCACGGACGCAAAGCGGATATCGGGCCGGATGTCCGGCGCGCTCGTCTGCCTGAGCATCAGGGCCGCGCGTGAATGACGGCGAACCAGTCCTGATCGTCCGTCCAGCTTTGATACTGACCAAAGCCCGCTTCGCGCAGCAGGGCCGCAAACACATCGAGGGAATACTTGTAGCTGTTCTCGGTATGAATGCGTTCACCCATGGAGAATTCGCGACCGCCACCGGGCCAGCTCACCCGCATGTCATGCAGGGCCACCAGATGCATTTCCACGCGCGAGCATTCCGCGTTGAAGAACGCCCGGTGCTTCCAGTGCTGCGAATCGAAGTCACTTCCGATGAGCCGGTTCACATGGTCAAGTGCATTGCGATTGAACGCAGCAGTCACGCCCGACGCGTCGTCATAGGCCGCTTGCAGGATGTGCACCGGCTTGGGCAGATCGATGCCGATCAACAGACTGCCGCCATCACTCGCCTCACCGAGCATCGCGCGCATTTGCGACAGCAGATGCACCGCCTGTGCGGGCTCGAAATTGCCAATCGACGAGCCGGGATAGAACACGAGGCGGTTGCGCCTGGGCAGGTCTTCGGGCAACCGGATCGGCTCGGTGATGTCGCCCGCGATCGCGCGCACGCGCAGCCACGGCAAAACGTCGGAGAGCCGCTTGGCAGCCTCCTGCAAATGCTCCGTGGAAATATCGATGCCGACGAATTCGGTGGAGTGAAGGCGATCACATAACGCGCGCGCCTTCTCGCAATTGCCAGCCCCCGGCTCGATCACCACGCTGTCCGCCCCCACCGACGCCGCGATGCTGTTGCCATGGCGCTCGAAGATCGACTGCTCCACGCGCGTCACGTAGTACTCGGGCAGACGGGTAATGGTCTCGAACAGCGCAGACCCGCGTTCGTCATAGAAATATTTAGGCGAAATCGTGGGCTTCACCTGGCTCAGGCCATGAATGATGGCCTGGCGCTCGGTCACGTCACCCGAAGGCCAGACGGTCGCTGCCTGAGCCTGAGGCGACGCCAGCGAAACCACAGGCTTGGACCGGGGTGTCATGGACATCATCGCGCCAGGCGCGAAATGTGCCGACGATGGGACCGACGATGCGTGCGAGGGGTGAAGGTTCAGCGACATGACATGAGCTTACGGGCGGCCCTCCCGACCAGGCGACGGCAAGCACGCCCACCCCCCGTAGGAAACGGCTTTCAGCGTTTGCCCTGCCCGATTCATCTCCACTCGGCTGGCCCCATCTCCCGCTAGTGAAAACCCCGATTCATGGCGCTCCGACTCACATTATCATTTGTTCAGAACCAAAGTTCTACAGAACAGAACTTCATTGAATGTGAGTGCTTTTTCGCCCTACAGGAGCCCCGCCGCCATGGAGCAAGATTCCCTGCTGCGCATCTTTGAGTCGATTCCGGAACATGTGAACCGCAACGCGCATCTGGTTCATCGCGGGCGGTACATGAATGCGCGGCTCAAGATTTCCCTCGCCGACGTTCCCTATCTGATGGAAATCCGGGACGGAAAGATCGCGCAACTCACGCGAACATTTCCGCTGTTCCAGACCACCGATCTGGTGATTTCCGCGGGGAGTGACGCATGGGCGGCGCTATGGGAGAAATTTCCCAAGGCTGGCTGGCACGACATATTCGCCTTGCACAAGCGCGGCGCAATGCAAATCGAAGGCGAATCGCAGGTTCTGTTTTCGAATCTCCAGTATCTCAAGGACGTCTTGAATACTCCGCGCCTGAGGCATGGCGCCTGAATATGCGGGAGGCCACATCCAAAATGCACGGAACCATTGAACCGATCACCGGCAAATATCTGCACGTGGACATCCTGGGCGAGCCTTGCCGCGTGTACTTCGAGGAAAACGGCCAAGGCATTCCACTGGTCTGTCTGCACACCGCCGGTGCGGACAACCGCCAGTTCCGCCATCTTCTGTGCGATGAGCAAATCACCCGGCAATATCGGGTGATCGCGTTCGACATGCCATGGCACGGCAAGTCGTACCCGCCCAAAGGGTTTCAGAACAAGGACTACGAACTCACCACCGAGCGCTACGTGGCGACGATCCGCGCCTTCTGCTCGGCGCTGCGGCTCGAGCAGCCGGTGGTGATGGGCTGCTCCATTGGCGGGCGCATCGTCCTGCAACTCGCGCACGCTCACGGCGGCGAATTCAAGGCCTTGATAGGCCTCGAAGGTGCCGACCACCAAAGCCCGTGGTACGACACGAGTTGGCTCAACCGTCCCGACGTGCATGGCGGTGAAGTCTGCGCGGCACTGGTATCCGGTCTGGTCGCGCCGCAAAGCCCCGATGAATATCGCCACGAAACGCTCTGGCAATACAAGCAAGGCGGCCCCGGGATATTCAAGGGCGATCTGTATTTTTACCGCGTCGATTCCGACCTGCGCGGGAAACTGTCGGGAATAAATACCCAAAAGACGCCGCTGTATCTGCTCACCGGCGAATATGACTTTTCCTGCAGTCCGGAAGACACCGTGCGAACGGCGAGCAGCATTCCCGGAGCGAAGGTCACCGTCATGCAGGAAGTGGGTCATTTCCCGATGAGCGAGAACCCTGAGCAGTTCCGAACATACATCCTGCCGGTTCTGCAGGAAATAGCCGGCCACTGAATTCAGCCACGTTCAAATTCCAAAGGAGAAATCACAATGAAGAAAATTCTCACCGTCTCGCTGATGTGCCTGGCAGGAAGCGCGTTCGCTCAGGAAGAACTGAAGATCGGTGCCATCGTAACCCTGTCGGGCGCGGGTGCGGCCTGGGGGCAGGCCATGCTCTACGCCACGGAACTCGCAGCCGACGACGTCAACGCCAAGGGCGGACTCGACGTGGGTGGCAAGAAGTACAAGGTGAAGGTCGTTCCGTACGACGACAAATACCAGGCCGGTGAAGCCGTGACCGCCGCGAACCGTCTGGTATTCGAGGACAAGGTCAAGTACGTCATCGGCCCGGTGGGTTCGGCCCCGCGCTCGCGGTCACGCCAATCGTGGACAAGAACAAGGTCGTAATGCTCACGCTGGGCTTCACCGACAAGGCGCTGGGCGTGGACAAGCCGTTCAACTTCCGCCCCAACCTCACGACCATGGAGACCTCTCAGCCGCAGATCAACTGGATCGTCAAGGCCAAGGGCATCAAGAAAGTCGGCGGACTGTTCCCCAATGACGAGACCGGCCAGCAGATTGCGCAGGATCTGGAGAAGGCCTACAGCAAGGCCGGATCGCAGCTCAACGCCAAGGAGTTCTTCGAGCGCGAGCGCGTGGACATGATGCCGCTGCTCACGCGCCTGATGGCCAAGGGCGTGGACGCCATCGAGCTTGACGGCAACGCGCCGGGCACGGCGGGCCTGATCGTGAAGCAGGCGCGCGAGCTGGGTTTCAAGGGCTTCATCATTCGCAGCGGCGGCCCTGCCACGCCCGAGATCGTGAACGTGGCCGGTACGGGCTCGACCAATGGCATGCTCGTGAACACGCCGATCAATCCGGCCAACGCCGAAGTGAAGGCATATTCCGACCGCTATTTCGCCAAGTACAAGAAGCGCATGAACGGCTTCAGCCCGGCCTTCTACGATGGCACGCACATGCTCTTCAAGGCCATGCAGGCGGCGGGCACCGTGACGGACACCGACAAGGTGCGCGTGGCGCTTGAAAACGTCAAGGATTTCAAGGGCATTCTCGGCACGCTGAACTGGACCGGCAAGGATGTCTACGGTACTGCGCATCAGGTCAGCGCTCCGTTCTACATTGCGCGCGTGCAGGACGGTCAGGAAGTGATCGAGGCAACGTGCTCGCTCACCGAGTGCAAGTGACCGTTCGTGGATTGATGCGCTGATCAAGCGTTCGGGGATACCGCCGTGGACTTTAGCTTTTTGATAGGTCAGGCGCTGACCAATGGCCTCATCATCGGCTTGCTGTACCTGCTGATGGCCATTGGTTTCACACTGGTTTTCGGTGTGATGCGCGTCGTGAATTTCGCGCACGGCGAGTTCTACATGCTTGGGGCGTTCGTGGCCTATGTATGCGTCACCAAGCTCCAGTTGCCGTTTCTCGCTGCGGTGCTGGCCACGTTCGTGGTCACGCTGGTCGCGGGCTGGATTATCGAGGTCGTCGTGATGAAGGGTTTTCGCGGCGACGAGCTCAACGGCATGATCGCCACGATCGGCCTCGCGATGATTCTGCAGAACGGCGCATTGATGGTCTTCGGTCCCGATCCGCAGTCCATGCCCGCCGTGGCCGAAGGTGTGATCGCGCTTGGCCCGGTGATGGTGCCGATGTCGCGCCTGTACGTCGTGGTGTTTTCGGTGGTCGTGCTGGCCGTGCTCTATGTGTTTCTCATGCACAGCAAGGGCGGTCGCGCGCTGCGCGCGGTGGTGCAGGACATCGAGATCGCCAATGCGCAAGGCATCCGTTCGCAATTCATGTATCCACTCGGCTTCGGCATCGGCGTGGCACTGGCCGCCGTGGCAGGAGCGTTGATGGCCCCGGTGTTTTCGGTGTCGCCAAGCATCGGCTCCACGCCACTGCTCAAGGCGTTCATCGTGGTGATTCTCGGCGGACTCGGCAGCATTCCGGGCGCTGCGCTTGCGGCTTTGCTGCTCGGGGTGTTCGAGAGCGTCGCCAACACCTTCATGTCCAGCAGCTTCTCGGACATGCTGCTTTTCGGCTTCGTGATCCTGATGCTGATCTTCCGCCCTGCCGGATTGCTTGGAAAGGCGGGGCGCTGAATCATGAATTCCACAAAAAGTGGTGCATGGAAGGTCTGGATACCTTCGCTGCTCGCGCTGTTCGCCGCGCCGCTGCTGTTTGCAGGCAACGCGTTCTACATCCATCTGGCGGTGCTGATCTGCCTGAACATCATTTTCGTGAACGGCCTCGCGCTGATCAATCGCACGGGACAGCTCTCGTTCTGTCACGCGGCGTTCATGGGCATGGGCGCGTTCGTCGCGGTGATCTGCACCACGCGATTTCACACGCCGTTCTTCATCTCGGCCATCGCCGGTGTGGCGGCGTCGATGCTGATTGCGTTTCTGCTCGGCGCGGTGATCCTGCGCCTGCAGGGCGTGTACTTCGTGCTCGTGACGTTCTGCTTCGGCGAGCTGTTTCGCCTCGTGTTGCTGGAGGGTGGCGGCATCACGGGCGGCGCCAACGGCATCGCCAACATTCCGCCGGTGAGCCTGCTGGGCTTCACATTCGATACCAAGCTGTCGTTCTATTTTCTCGCCGCGACGTGCGCGTTTGCCTCGATCGTGCTGTTGATCGCTCTGTTCAAGACACCCAAGGGCGATGCGCTCAATGCGGTCGGCGACAACCCGGATCTCGCCGAAGCGAGCGGCATCAGCATCCAGGGCTCGCAGATGTTCGCCTTCGTGCTGGGAAGCGCGCTGGCCGGATTTGCAGGTGCCCTGCTCGCCCACTATCTGGGCTTTGTCTCGCCCGAGTCGTTCAACCAGCACGTCTCGGTGGCGGCGATCATCATGCTGGTCATCGGTGGGCGCGGCTCGGTGCTCGGACCGATTCTCGGGGCACTCATCATGACGCCGCTGCCCGAGCTGTTTCGCAGCGCCATCGAGACCCAGAACATCATGTACGGAATCACGCTGATTCTGGTGCTGAAGTTTCTACCCACGGGCCTCGTCGGCATCGGGAGCCAACTCTTTGGCAAGGGAGGCCGGCGATGACCCCACTGCTCAAGGTCGAAGGCCTTTCCAAGTCGTTCGGCGGACTCGCTGCCGTGCGCGACCTGAGTTTCGAGCTTCAGGAAGGTGAGATCGTCGGACTGATCGGCCCCAATGGCGCGGGCAAGAGCACGGCGTTCAACATGATCAGCGGCGCGATGGCACCGACCTCCGGCAAGATCGCATTCGCCGGAGAAGACATCACCGGACGCAAGCCCAGCCGCGTGGTCAGGCAGGGCCTTGCGCGTACCTTCCAGTCCGCCACCGTCTACCCGAAATCGACCGTGTACGAGAACGTCTACCGTGGCGCACTGTGCCACTTCGGCGTGCCGGTTTGGGCGCAGATCACGCAGACCGGTACCTATAGGCAGGCACTCAAGCGCACCCATGAACAGGTGAGCAAGGTACTCGAAATTACCGGCCTGAGTCCCTATCGCGATGAGATTGCGGGTGAACTCGCCTACGGTCATCAAAAGCGCATTGGCGTGGCCATTGGCCTGGCATCGAGCCCTTGCCTGCTGCTGCTCGACGAGCCCGCAGCGGGCCTGAACCCCGAAGAATGCGCGGAGTTTGGCCGCCTGCTCAAGTCGCTGCGCGACGAGCACCGCATTTCCCTGCTGTTCGTCGAACATCACATGGCCCTGGTGATGGGCACCTGCGACAAGATCATCGTGCTGGTGCAGGGTCAAAGGATCGCGCAGGGTACGGCCGACGAAATTCGCAATCACCCGGCCGTGATCGAAGCCTATCTGGGAGTGGACGAAGATGCGCACGCTTGAGGTCAATGACATCGTCGTTCACTACGGGCTGGTCGAGGCGCTGCACGGTGTGAGTTTCAAGGTCGATGCGGGCAGGATCGTCGCCCTCATCGGATCGAACGGCGCAGGGAAAAGCACCACGCTCAAGGCCTTGATGGGCCTGAAGAAGCTCACATCGGGGTCGCTGGTACTCGATGGCGAACGCATGGACACCAGCAACGCAGCGCAGCGCGTGTCCATGGGCATTGCCCTCTCGCCGGAGGGCCGCCGACTGTTCCCGCGCATGTCGGTCTGGGAAAACCTGATGGTCGGCGCGCACACCGTCCGTTCGTCGGAACAGAAGAAGAAATCGCTGGAGCGCGTCTACGAACTGTTTCCACGCGTGCAGGAACGCCGCCAGCAGATGGCAGGATCGCTGTCCGGCGGCGAGCAGCAGATGGTGGCCATTGGCCGCGCGATGATGTCCAGCCCCCAAATACTCATGCTGGACGAACCCTCGCTCGGCATTGCACCGAAGATCGTCTCGGAGATCGCGCAGGCCATCCAACGGCTCAACCGCGAGACCGGCACGTCGGTGATTCTCGTCGAGCAGAACGCGCGTCTGGCGCTCAAGATGTCGGACCACGCCTATGTGTTCGAGCAGGGTCTGGTGATCCGTTCGGGCTCTGGCCAGGAACTGCTCAACGACAGCTTCGTGCAGAAGGCGTTCCTCGGCATCTGAACCACGGCAAGCACATTCATCCATGAGCACCACCTCCCTACCCATCATCGCGCGGGCAGAAGTCCGGCCCGACTGGCTTGCGCAGCACACCGAGGCCGCGCTGGAGCCCGATCTGCCGATCATCGATCCGCATCATCATCTCGCCGACATCAACTGGGGTGGCTATCTCGAGGATGACCTGCTGGCCGATCTGGGTTCGGGCCATCGCATCGAGTCAACGGTATTCATCCAGGTCGGATTCGCCTACCGCACGAGCGGCCCGGAGTCGCTCCGGCCCGTGGGCGAGACCGAGCGCGTCGTGCAGATCGCCAACGCGGCCAACGCATCGCAACAAGACACGCAAATCTGTGCCGGGATTGTCGGCTTCGCCGATCTGTCGATGGGCGCGGCGGTCGAAGAGGTGCTGGCGGCGCAGATCGAGGCGGGCAAAGGCCGATTTCGCGGCATTCGTTGCCACGCGGCCGCACATGACCGGTTCCAGTACGGCGTGATGCATGCGCCGCCGCTGCACGTCTACCTCGACCCCACATTCCGCGAAGGCTTCGCAAGGCTCGCGCAGTTCGGGCTGAGCTTTGATTCGTGGGCCTATCACACACAATTGCCCGAACTCACCGATCTGGCAAAGGCGTTTCCCGACACGGCCATCGTCATCGATCACGTTGGAGCGCCGCTTGGCGTCGGGCCGTACGCGGGACAGCGCGGCGCCGTTTTTGCCGAATGGAAAAAGCAGTTGCAGCGCACTGCCCAGTTCCCCAACGTGAGCGTCAAGCTCGGTGGGCTGGGCATGAGCGTCTTCGGGTTTCCGTTTCACCAGCAGTCGAAGCCGCCGACCTCGCTGGAATTGGCCGATGCGTGGCGCCCCTACATACTGACCTGCATCGATCTCTTCGGCCCCGAGCGGGCCATGTTCGAGAGCAACTTTCCCGTGGACAAGGGAACCTGCAGCTATGCCGTGCTCTGGAATGCGTTCAAGCACATCACGAGCAACATGAGCGCCGACGAAAAGGCCCAGCTCTACCGCGGCACCGCGAAACGCTTTTATCGGATCTGATTTTGCGCGTGCAGCAGAAATAGCAGAAATAACAGCGGAAATAAAAATGCCGACTCTCGCAAAGAGAGTCGGCCAACTTCCCCACCATGATTTCTTGATGTGTCCGATCGGCTCGACCGGACCAGGATTTGCTCAGCCAGCTATCAGAAGCGGTAGCCGACACCCACGCCCACGAGGACCGGATCGACCTTGAACGAGCCGGCCTTGTTGCCAGCCGAATAGACATCGGTGCCGATATAGACCTTCTTCACGTCAACGTTGAGCGACCAGTTCTTCGTGAGTGTGTAGTCGAAACCGACCTGCAGCGCGCCGCCCCAGCTGTTCTTCTTGATCGAGGGCGAAAGCGCTGCGTCCACTGCCGGGTCGAACTTCACGCCCGAAAAACGCGTGTAGTTGATACCTGCGCCAACGTAGGGCTTGAATGCGCCCATGCCGGCGAAGTGGTACTGGCCCAGCAGCGTGGGCGGCAAATGCTTGAGCGTGCCGATCTTGTTGCCGCCCGCACGCAGGTCGTGCTTTTGCGGGTAGGTCAGGATCAGCTCAGCCGCGAAGTTGGGGGTGAAGAAGTACGAAACGTCGACTTCAGGAATCCACTTGTTGTTGATCGACAGATCAAGGCCCGTGGTGTCGTGGTTGCGGCTGTCCAGATGAACGGTGCGAACACGAACCATGAACGGGCCGACCGCGTCTGCGGTCTGTGCGAATGCTGCGCCGGAAGTGAATGCGCTGACTGCGGCGATGGCCAACAGGGTTTTCTTCATTAGAGTTACCTCGGGTTGTGATGGAAACAATTTGTGTATGCCGGTCATTGAATCAATTTCGACATAGACATGAGTTGCTTCAAATCAAGCTCGAGACGCCTTCCATTGACGAGAACCCGAATGTTGTCCAAATGTGACAAGCGCCGTCAGGCGTGCGCTTGTTTGTTGCGAAACGCTCCCCAGGCGTGCACCACCGCGAGAACCAGCGCTCCGACAATCGCACCCACCACCACGTGCACCAGGAGCGGCAGCACGGTTGCAACGACGGCACCGCTCGACGCCACGACATCGTGCAGCCAGTGCTCGATGAACGGCATGCCGTGCACCAGCAGGCTGCCGCCGACCAGAAACATCGCAGCCGTGCCGACGATGGAGAGCCCGCGCATCAGCCACGGCGTGCTCGCAATCAGGCCACGGCCCAGGGCGCGCGCCGCACTGCTGCTCTTGCCCTTGAGCCACTCGCCCACGTCGTCCATGCGCACGATGGCCGCCACCAGGCCATAGACGAAGACGGTGATCGCAAGCGCCACGGCGACGAGCACCAGCGCCTGCTCCCAGATCGGCTTGGTGGAGACAGTGCCCAGCGCGATGGCCATGATTTCGGCCGAGAGAATGAAGTCGGTGCGGATAGCGCCCTTGATCTTTTCCTTTTCGTAATCCGCAGGAGCCTTTGCGCTGGCCTTGGCCTGGCGTACCGACGACGGAGCGACGCCGACTTGCTCGGCCTCCTGCATTTCGGCGACGATCCGTCCGGCGTCCTGCTTTTCGTGTTTGTGAAAGACGCTCAGTACCTTCTCAACGCCCTCGAAACACAGAAACGCCCCGCCCACCATGAGCAGCGGCGTGATCAGCCAGGGAGCGAACGCACTGATGATCAACGCCGCAGGCACCAGAATGAACTTGTTCCACAGCGAGCCCTTGGCCACGGCCCAGACCACCGGCAATTCGCGGTTGGCCTTCACCCCCGTGACCTTCTCGGCGTTGAGCGCGAGATCGTCGCCGAGCACGCCCGCCGTCTTCTGCATGGCGACCTTGGTCATGGTTGCCACATCGTCAATCGCCGCCGTGCTCTTGCCCGCCGCCACCTTGGACATCACCGCGATATCGTCGAGCAGCGCCGTGATGTCATCCAGCAGCATCAATAGTCCGCCACCTGCCATATTCAATACTCCCAAGTTTCCATCAATCGCGAATGGTGCCGCGCGAATCCTCACAACCGGGTAGGAAGGATTCCCGCGTGCAAAAAAAAGCCGGGACGAGACCCGGCTTCACTGCGGCGGAATTTAACGGAGTCGAAGAATCACCCCAGCCACTTTCGGGCATTGCGCCACACGCGCATCCACGGGCTGGACTGGCTTGCGTCGCCGCTCGTCCAGCTCATCTGGATGTTGCGGAACACGCGTTCGGGATGCGGCATCATCGCCGTGAAGCGCCCATCGGCCGTTGTCACCGCCGCCAAGCCTCCGGGACTGCCGTTCGGGTTGAACGGGTACTGCTCGGTCGCCTGACCATGGTTGTCCACGTAACGCATGGCCGTGATCGCCTTGGCCTGATTGCCACGGTACCTGAAGTTCGCAAAGCCTTCACCGTGCGCCACGGCAATCGGCAGACGGCTGCCCGCCATGCCCTCAAGGAACAGGCTTGGCGATTCGAGCACTTCCACCATCGACAGGCGGGCCTCGAAACGGTTGCTCAGGTTCTGCGTGAAGCGCGGCCAATCCTGCGCGCCGGGGATGATGTCGGCCAGTTCGGCAAACATCTGGCAGCCATTGCACACGCCCAGGCCAAAGGTATCGGCGCGAGCGAAGAACTGGGTGAACTCTGCCGACAGGCGTTCGTTGAAGGTGATCGAGCGCGCCCAGCCAATGCCGGCGCCCAGCGTGTCGCCGTAGCTGAAGCCGCCGCAGGCAACCACGCCCGCGAAGTCCTTGAGCTGCGCACGGCCCGTCTGCAGATCGCTCATGTGAACGTCCACCGCGTCAAAGCCCGCCTCGGTGAACGCATAGGCCATCTCGACATGCGAGTTCACGCCCTGCTCGCGCAACACCGCCACACGCGGCTTGGTCAGATGCAGCCAAGGCGCGGCCACGTTGTCTTGCGGATCGAACGTGAGATGCACATGCATGCCCGGATCGGCGGGCACACCAGCGGCCGCATGCTCACTGTCGGCGCAGACGGGGTTGTCGCGCTGCTGGGCAATCTTCCAGCTCACCGCGTCCCAGACCTGATGCAGATCGGACAGCGTCGCGCCAAACACCTTTTTCGCGTCGCGCCACACTTGCAGCTCGCCCTTGCCGTCGTCAAGCGTGGACGAGGCCGGACGCGTCTTGCCGACCACGTTGGAGCACAGCGAAAGCCCATGCTCGCGCAGAATCTGCAGCACCTCGGTGCGATCGCTCGTGTGGATCTGGATCAGCGCGCCGAGTTCCTCATTGAACAGCGCACGCAGCGTCATGTCCTCGCGGCGACCGCTGATCTGCGCGCCCCAGTTTTTGCCTTCACCCGAGTCCATGCGGCTGTCGGAAATGCCGTCGCCTTCGGTGATCAGCATGTCCACGTTCAGCGCCACACCCACATGGCCCGCAAAGGCCATTTCGGCCGCAGTCGCCAGCAGGCCGCCGTCGCCCCGGTCGTGGTAGGCGAGGATCAACCCCTTGGCGCGCAGCGCATTCACCGCATTCACCATGGCGATGAGGTCCTTGGCGTCGTCCAGGTCCGGAGTTTCGTTGCCCGACTGGTCGAGCACCTGGCCGAGGATCGAGCCACCCATACGCATCCTGCCGCGACCGAGGTCGATCAGCACCAGCGTGGAGTCGTCCACCGTGGCATCGAGCTGCGGTGTGAGCGTGCCGCGCACGTCGTCAATCGACGCGAAGCCGGTCACGATCAGGCTCACGGGCGAGGTAACCTTTTTGACCTGACCCGCGTCGCTCCACTGCGTGCGCATCGACAGCGAATCCTTGCCGACCGGAATCGACACGTTGAGTTCGGGACACAGCTCCATGCCCACCGCCTTGACGGTTGCGTAGAGCGCCGCATCTTCACCGGCCTCGCCGCAAGCGGCCATCCAGTTGGCGGACAGTTTCACGCGCGGGAGTTCGATGGGCGCGGCCAGCATGTTGGTGATGGCCTCGGCGACCGCCATGCGGCCCGACGCGGGCGCGTTGATCGCGGCAAGCGGTGTGCGCTCGCCCATGGCCATCGCCTCGCCCTTGAAGCCCTTGAAATCGGCGAGCGTCACGGCCACATCGGCCACGGGAACCTGCCACGGGCCGACCATCTGGTCGCGATGCGTGAGGCCGCCGACGGTGCGGTCGCCAATGGTGATCAGAAAGCGCTTGGACGCCACGGTCGGATGCGCGAGCACCTCGATCACGGCCTTCTCGAGCGGCACACCGGTGAGATCGATGGGCGCGAGCGCTCTCTCGACGGTCTTCACGTCGCGGTGCATCTTGGGCGGCTTGCCGAGCAGCACGTCCATCGGCATGTCCACGGGGAATTTCTGGTCGCCCGACGCAACGCTCGTGTCCTCCAGAATCAGTTGCCGCTCGTCGGTCGCCACGCCGATCACCGCGAACGGGCAGCGCTCGCGTTCGCAGAATGCCGTGAACATCGCCAGCGACTGCGGTGCAATCGCCATGACGTAGCGTTCCTGGCTTTCGTTGGACCAGATTTCCTTGGGCGCGAGGCCCGATTCCTCGAGTTTCACCGCGCGCAGATCAAAGCGTGCCCCGCGACCCGCATCATTCGTCAGTTCGGGAAACGCGTTGGAGATGCCGCCCGCGCCCACGTCGTGAATCGCGAGAATCGGATTGCCTGCGCCCTGCGCCCAGCAGTGGTTGATGACCTCCTGCGCACGGCGCTCGATCTCGGGGTTGCCGCGTTGCACCGAATCGAAGTCGAGTTCGGCCGCATTGGTTCCGCTGGCCATCGAGCTGGCCGCCCCGCCGCCCATGCCGATGCGCATGCCCGGGCCGCCGAGTTGAATCAGCAATGAGCCTGCCGGGAATTCGATCTTCCTGACCTGCCCGGAGTCGATCACGCCCACGCCGCCCGCGATCATGATGGGCTTGTGGTAGCCACGCGTGACATCGCCCACCTGCTGCTCATACTCGCGGAAATATCCGGTCAGGTTGGGCCTGCCAAATTCGTTGTTGAACGCCGCGCCACCCAGCGGGCCCTCGGTCATGATCTGCAACGGGCTTGCGATGTGTTCCGGCCTGCCGACTTCGCTGCCCCAGAGCCTGGAGACCGTGAAACCCGTCAGACCCGCCTTGGGCTTGGAGCCCCGCCCAGTCGCGCCCTCGTCGCGAATCTCGCCGCCCGCGCCGGTCGATGCGCCGGGGAATGGCGATATCGCGGTCGGGTGGTTGTGCGTTTCCACCTTCATGAGCACCTGATTCACGGCGTCCGTCTTCGTATAGCTCGGTGCGCTGTCGGCGTCGAATTGCGCAACGAACCGCTCGACGGCGTGCCCCTCCATGATCGACGCGTTGTCGGCATAGGCCACGATGGTGTGCTGCGGCGAGACCGCCTCGGTGTTGCGGATCATGCCAAACAGCGACTTGTCCTGCGCGACGCCATCGATGGTGAACGTGGCGTTGAAAATCTTGTGGCGGCAATGCTCGGAATTGGCCTGCGCGAACATCATCAGTTCGACGTCGGTCGGATTGCGCTTGAGGCCGTGGAAGGCATTGACGAGGTAGTCGATTTCATCGTCGGCAAGCGCCAGGCCCCACCGTTTGTTGGCCGCTTCGAGCGCCGCGCGGCCACCGCCAAGCACGTCGACGAACTCCATCGGCTGGGCCTGCAGCGTGGAAAACAGTTGCCCGGCCTCTGCGCTTGTGGCGAGCACCGACTCGGTCATGCGGTCATGCAGCAGCGCGGCGATCTGTTCGCGCTGCCCTGCCTTGAGTTCGGTGGCGCCGCCCAGCAGGCCGGATTTGAGGCTCACATGGAATTCGGTCACGCGCTCGACGCGATACACGTCGATGCCGCAATTGCGGGCGATGTCGGTGGCCTTGGAGGCCCACGGCGAAATCGTTCCCAGACGCGGCGTGACCACCAGCACTTCACCGGCCGTCTCGCCCTCGTAGGGATCGCCATAGGTCAGCAATGCGGCAAGGCGCTCCCTCTGCTGATCGCTCAACGGCTGCTCAGACGCCACCAGATGCACGAAGCGGGCCGCAATGCCGGTGATCCTGGGTGAATGGCTTCAAGAGCCGGTTGCAGTTGCTGTACGCGGAAAGCGCTGATGGCGTTCCCGCCGTCAAACTGGGTGATGTGCAAGGTCACGGTGGCGGCCTGTCGAGATTGGGAGAAACGTTGCAAGGACGATTTCGGCGACCGGGCCGCTGAATGGGGCCCGGGTGGAAATACGTCGAATTGGTGAAACCCGGCATTTTACCCGCCCACGGCATCTCCCTGTCCGGGCCAGAGACTTCCCGGGCCGCCTGCTGTGAAGGAAAAGCGTCAGTGGGATAATCCAACGCTTATGAGTAGCATCACCATCAAAAACGCAGAAGAAATTGCAGGCATGCGCGACGCCTGCCGCCTTGCTTCCGAAGTGCTGGACTACATCGCCCCGCACATCAAACCCGGCATCACCACGATCGAGATCGATCGCCTCGGCAAGGAATGCATGGACCAGCAAGGCACGGTGTCGGCCACCATCGGCTACCAGCCGCCCGGCTACCCGCCCTACCCCGGTCACCTGTGCACCTCGGTCAATCACGTGGTCTGCCATGGCATTCCGAACGACAAGCCGCTGAAAAAAGGCGACATCGTCAACGTGGACGTCACCGTGATCACCAAGGACGGCTGGTTCGGCGACAACAGCCGCATGTATCTGATCGGCGACGTGTCGATTGCCGCCAGGCGCCTGTCGGCACTGACGTTCGATGCGATGTGGCTCGGTATCCAGCAGGTCAAGCCCGGCGCGCGGCTGGGTGACATCGGCCACGCGATCCAGACCTTTGCCGAGGGCAACCATCTGTCCGTGGTGCGTGAGTTCTGCGGCCACGGCATCGGCAAGAAGTTTCACGAAGAGCCCCAGGTACTGCACTACGGCCGCCCCGGCACGGGCGAGTTGCTCGAGACCGGAATGACGTTCACCATCGAGCCGATGCTGAACCTCGGCAAACGCGAGATCAAGGAGCTTGGCAAGGATGGCTGGACCATCATCACCAAAGACCACAGCCTGTCCGCGCAGTGGGAGCACACGGTGCTGGTGACCGAGACCGGTTACGACGTGCTCACACTGTCGGAAGGCTCGCCCGCGCTGCCGCCGTTCGTCACCACGACGCGCACCTGAACCCGCTCGCCGAGCGTCCTCGGCATGGCGGCGAAGGTCGAATGACAGGACTGCAAGCGCGGGCTCCGCGCCCCGGATTCGTCAGGCGCGCGCGAGTGGTGCATAGTTCTTGCTAGTCCATTCGCATGTCTTTTCACATGTCCACACCAAGCACCTCCGCCGCCGCGCTCTCTCCGGATGACGATCTGGCGGTGCTGCGTGACCGCTACAAGGCAGGCAAGGCCGCCGTCATCGCCACGCTGCTCAAGCCGTCGGCCTCCACGCGCGGCATTCATACGCTGCTGCACAAGCTGTCGCTGCAGACCGATCATCTGCTCACGCATCTGTGGCTGCGTGCGGCGCTCCCGTCGGAGGCGGCGCTGGTGGCGGTGGGTGGCTATGGCCGCGCCCAGCTTTTTCCGCACTCGGATGTGGATGTGCTGGTGCTGCTGCCCGATGGCGGTTCGCCAGAATTCTCCGAATCCGTGCGTGCCGCCATCGAGACCTTCATCGGCAGTTGCTGGGACGCGGGCCTTGAGATCGGCTCCGCCGTGCGCACCGTGAGCGATTGCGTGCGCGAATCCGCCGCCGATGTCACGGTGCAGACCTCGCTGCTCGAATCGCGCCTGCTGTGCGGCAATGCCACCGCGTTTGCCGAATTTCAGGAGCGCTACGACGCGCAGATGGATCCGCGCGCATTTCTCATCGCCAAGACGTTCGAGATGCGCCAGCGCCACAACAAGTACGAGAACACGCCCTACGCGCTCGAGCCCAACTGCAAGGAGTCGCCGGGTGGCCTGCGCGACCTGCAATTCATCAACTGGGCCGCGCGCGCGGCGGGCTTTGGCCGCGACTGGAAGGAGATGGCCGAGACCGGCCTCGCCACGCCATTCGAGGTGCAGCAGATCGAGCGCAACGAGGCACTGCTGTTTCTGGTGCGCGCCAAGCTCCACGCCGTCGCCGGGCGCCGTGAAGACCGGCTGGTGTTCGATCTGCAGACTGCCGTGGCCGAGGCGTTCGGCTACCGCTCGACCACGCCCGAAGGCAAGAGGCTTGCGATGCGCGCGAGCGAAACGCTGATGCGCCGCTACTACTGGGCGGCCAAGGCGGTGCAGCAGCTCACGCAGATCCTCTACCTGAACATTCAGGAGCGCTTTTATCCAAGCTCGCATGAACTGCGACCGATCAACGAGCGCTTCTTCGAGAAGGCCGGGCTGATCGAGGTCGCGAGCGACGATCTGTACAAGAAGAATCCGCACGCGATTCTGGAGACCTTTCTTCTGTACGAGACCACGGTCGGTCTCAAGGATCTGTCGGCCAAGACGCTGCGCGCGCTCTATGACTCGCGCTCCACCATGGACAGCGAATTCCGCCACGATCCGGTGAATCGCGCGACCTTCATGCAGATCCTCAAGCAGCCCGCAGGCATCACGCACGCCATGCGGCTGATGAACCAGACCTCGGTGCTCGGCCGCTATCTGTGGCCGTTCAGGCGCATCGTCGGCCAGATGCAGCACGACCTGTTCCATGTCTACACCGTCGATCAGCACATCCTCATGGTGCTGCGGAACGTGCGGCGCTTCTTCATGGCCGAGCACACCCACGAATACCCGTTCTGCTCACAGCTCGCAGGCGGCTGGGACAAGCCGTGGATTCTCTATGTCGCGGCGCTCTTTCACGACATCGGCAAGGGTCGCGGCGGTGATCACTCGCAACTCGGCGCCATCGAGGTGCGGCGCTTTTGCAAGCTGCACGGCATCGACAGGCAGGACACGGCGTTGCTGACCTTTCTGGTGCGCGAACACCTGACCATGAGCCAGGTCGCGCAGAAGCAGGATCTGGCCGACCCCGACGTGATTCGCGCGTTTGCGGACCGTGTGGGCTCCGAGCGCTATCTGACGGCCCTTTATCTGCTGACCGTCGCCGACATTCGCGGCACCTCGCCCAAGGTTTGGAATGGCTGGAAGGGCAAGCTGCTCGAAGATCTGTACCGCGCGACACTGCGCGTTCTTGGCGGGAGCGCGCCCCACGCGGCGGCCGACATCGAGGCGCGCAAACGCGAGGCGCTGATCCAGCTCGCGCTCAATTCACAGCCGTTCGAGTCGCACAAGAAGCTCTGGGACACGCTCGACGTGAGCTACTTCATGCGTCACGAAGCGGCCGACATCGCCTGGCACACACGACACCTCTCGCGCCACGTGGGTGCGGGCACGCCGGTCGTGCGCGTGCGCCAGTCGCTTGCGGGCGAAGGTTTGCAGGTGCTGGTCTATTCGCCCGATCAGCCCGAACTGTTCGCGCGCATCTGCGGCTATTTCGAGCGCGCGGGCTTTTCGATCCTCGATGCGCGCGTGCACACGGCGCTCAACGGCTATGCGCTCGATACCTTTCAGGTGGTGCCGTCAGAAACCCTGTCGGGCCACTACCGTGAGCTGATCACGCTGATCGAAAACGATTTGGGACGTGCCCTGAGCGCCACCGGGCCGTTGCCTGAACCCACGCGGCGGCGTGTCTCGCGCCGCGTCAAGAGCTTTCCGTTCGCGCCACGCGTTTCCCTCAAGCCGGACGAAAAGGCGCAGCGCTGGATTCTGACGATCTCGGCGAGCGACCGCGCGGGTCTGCTCTACACCGTGGCGCGCATTCTTGCGCAACACCAACTCAGCCTGCAGCTCGCCAAGGTCAGCACGCTCGGCGAGCGCGTGGAGGACACGTTCCTGGTGCAGGGCAACGAGCTTCAGCACGGTGCACGCCAGATCCAGATCGAGACGGAATTGCTGCGCGCGCTGGCCGAAGGTCAGTCTTCTTCCGCTGCGCCGATTTCGGGGAACAGTATTTCCGTATAGCCAAACTGCGTGAAATCGCGCACGCGCATCGGGTACAGCATCCCCCACAGGTGATCGCATTCGTGTTGCACGACGCGCGCATGAAAGCCTTCGGCCTCACGGTCGATCACACGGCCTTCGGGGTCGAAGCCCTGATAGCGGATGCGCAGAAATCGCGGCACCTTGCCGCGCAGGCCGGGCACGGAAAGACAACCTTCCCAATCGTCTTCCTGCTCCTCGCCCAGTGGCGTGATCACCGGGTTGATCAGCACCGTGGGCGGCACCGGCGGGCGATCCGGGTAGCGCGGATTGATGTCGCCCGAACCAAAGATCACCACCTGCTGGTCCACACCGATCTGGGGCGCGGCAATGCCGGCTCCGTTGGCCGCCTTCATGGTGTCGCGCAGGTCGGTGATGAGCTGTTGCAGCTCGGGGTATTGAAGTGCGTGACCTGCTGCGTCACGCGCAAAAGCCGTGGATCACCCATCTTGAGTATGGTTTGGATGCTCATGTTCATTGCTGCGATAGTTCGGTCTCAGGATAGCCCAAGCCGCGAACCCGCGCAGACTCGCGCACAATCCCCGCATGCCCGAAGAAAACAGCGAACAGCGCCCCGTCGCCGACGCTCTCCCGCCCGCCGCCAGCAACGCGCCGCCCTGCACGTGCAGCGCCCGGTCGTGGTGCGCTGGCTGCTGATGGCGTTCGCGATCTTCTGCCTCGTCATGGGTGTGATCGGCATCGTCGTTCCGGGCCTGCCGACCACCGTCTTCATCCTGATGGCCGGCTGGGCCGCCGCCCGCAGTTCGCCGCGAATGCACGCATGGCTGTGGAATCATCGGCTATTCGGCTCGATGCTCCAGGAGTGGGCCAACGGCGGGCGCGTCAGCCGCAAGACCAAGTGGAGCGCCACTATCGTGATGTCGCTGTGCGCGTGCATCTTGATGCTGTCGAACGCACCATTCTGGGTCAAGGTCGGTGCAAATGCCTGCATGGCCTGCGTGCTGATCTGGCTATGGTTTCGACCAGAGCCGCCGCTCCCCGCCTGAGCCGCGCGGGCCAGAAAACGAGACACGACACGGCCGCTGCAGGCTTGCTGCGGTTTTTGAAAATTGAGCGATCCGGATCTCGAGCGAGAATTTACCGTCGTTTTTCAGCTATAATCTAAGGCTTGTTCCTCAATAGCTCAGTTGGTAGAGCGCCGGACTGTTAATCCGTAGGTCCCTGGTTCGAGCCCAGGTTGAGGAGCCAAAAAATTTCAGATCCTGCAATCGCACAGGATCACCGGCTCTGCAAGAGCCACAACGCATCGATCATTCCTCAATAGCTCAGTTGGTAGAGCGCCGGACTGTTAATCCGTAGGTCCCTGGTTCGAGCCCAGGTTGAGGAGCCAAATCAAAAGCCCCTTCTGCAATCGCACAGAAGCGCCTTGAGAAAAAATGCATACCAACATTCCTCAATAGCTCAGTTGGTAGAGCGCCGGACTGTTAATCCGTAGGTCCCTGGTTCGAGCCCAGGTTGAGGAGCCAGATCATCATCCGCCCGAACGCGAGTTCCGGGCGGATTTTTGTGGGTGCCGAGCCTGCGCCGATCGACGCAGAAAGTTCTATGGATTCGGCACCGGATGAAGCCGGATCGGCTCATCATTCATCCGGCGCCCACGAATCACATGTTTTCGATCATCACGTTGCCAAAGCCCGAGCAGCTCACCTGTGTCGCGCCATCCATCAGGCGCGCGAAATCGTAGGTCACCTTCTTCGACTGGATTGCCTTTTCCATCGACGAGATCACGAGGTCAGCGGCCTCCGCCCAGCCCATGTGGCGCAGCATCATCTCGGCAGACAGGATTTCCGAGCCGGGGTTCACATAGTCCTTGCCCGCGTACTTGGGTGCCGTGCCATGCGTGGCTTCAAACATCGCGACGGAGTCTGACATGTTCGCGCCCGGCGCGATGCCGATGCCGCCGACCTGCGCCGCAAGCGCATCGGAGATGTAGTCGCCGTTCAGATTCAGCGTTGCGATCACGCTGTACTCCGCGGGACGCAACAGGATCTGCTGCAGGAACGCGTCGGCAATGCTGTCCTTGATGGTGATGTCCTTGCCGGTGTTCGGGTTCTTCAGGCGCATCCAGGGACCGCCGTCGATCAGCTCGGCTCCGAATTCGCTGGCAGCCAGCTCGTAGCCCCAGTCGCGGAAGCCGCCCTCGGTGAATTTCATGATGTTGCCCTTGTGAACCAGGGTCACATTGGGCTTGTCGTGATCGATCGCGTACTGGATGGCCTTGCGCACCAGGCGCTGCGTGCCTTCTCTTGACACCGGCTTGACGCCGATGCCCGAGGTCTCGGGAAAGCGGATCTTCTTGACGCCGAAATCATCCTGCAGAATCTTGATGAGCTTCTTCGCCTTGTCGGAACCGGCCTCGAATTCGATGCCCGCATAGATGTCTTCCGAGTTCTCGCGGAAGATCACCATGTTCACCTTTTCGGGCTCCTTGACGGGCGACGGCACGCCCTTGAAATACTGCACGGGGCGCAGGCAGACATACAGGTCAAGCTCCTGACGCAGCGCCACGTTGAGCGAGCGGATGCCGCCGCCGACGGGCGTGGTGAGCGGTCCCTTGATCGACACGACATAGTCGCGCACGACCTTGAGTGTCTCCTCCGGCAGCCACACGTCCGGACCATAGACCTTGGTCGATTTCTCGCCCGCGTAGATCTCCATCCAGTGGATCTTGCGCTTGCCGCCATAGGCCTTGGCGACGGCAGCATCGACGACCTTGATCATCACGGGCGTGATGTCGGCACCCGTTCCATCGCCCTCGATGAAAGGAATGATGGGCTGGTCGGGCACGCTCAGCGTCATGTCGGCGTTGACCGTGATTTGCTGGCCCTCGGCGGGCACCTTGATATGTTGGAATGCGCTCATGAAGGTCTCCGTTGAATCGAATGGCGGCGTGCTTGCCCGTTTGGTAAAGCAAGTATTTGATCGGAAAGATTCTAGCTAGAAAACAAATGCCTTTACCCTGTCAACGACGCGGCATATGCCGCGTTGAAGGCTTGTCTGCTCCACGCATGGTGCGTGCCCGGCAGACGCAACTCATTGTTGGAAATTGCATATATGAACAAACTCCTCGCAATTCTGGTCGCTGGCATGTTCGCTTCGGGCGCATTTGCGCAACCCGCCGCAAACACAACTCCCGAATCCGTGCCCCGGCATCGGCCACACCGGACGCGCCGCACGCCAAGTCCCACAAGGCTGGCAAGAACCACCACGCCAAGGCCACGCCAAAACACAAGCACAGCAAGGTTGCCAAAAAGAGCCGCAAGCACCAAAAGCCAATGGCCTGATCCTGGCAGGTTCTGTCTGACGAGCGGCTGCATGCCACGAGCCGCAGCGACTCGTCCATAGCCACAATGGCCCGCTTCAAGTCCGCTTGAGCGGGCCATTTTCTTTGCTTGCCGACCGTTCGTGATTGCCAAACGCAATCCCCTAAACTAGGGCCTGTTCACCCAATGCCATTCAGTTGTCCGCTGACGATGAAAAAACGACTTCTCCCATTCGCCCTTGTACTTTGCCTTGCCGCCACTGCACTCCAGGTTCAGGCCGACACGCCAATCCAGGGTGAGCCGCAACTGGCACTGCAACGCACGCCGATCACGGCAGGCATGTACATCATCGACGCCCAGGTGGCCATGTCGCCACGCGAGCGCGAGATCGGGCTCATGTTCCGCAAGGAAATGCCTGCGCAGGAAGGCATGCTGTTCGTGTTCGACACGCCCGCCACACAATGCTTCTGGATGAAGAACACGCTGCTGCCGCTCACGGCTGCCTTTGTGGCCGATGACGGAACGATCGTGAATCTGGTGGACATGAAGCCGCTGTCGGAGGCTTCGCACTGCTCCACCAAGCCGGTGCGCTATGTGCTGGAAATGAACCAGGGCTGGTTCGACAAACGCGGCATCAAATCGGGCACGCGCCTGAGCGGTCGCCCGTTCACTGCGGGCAAGTAGCAGCCCCTGCTCCCCAAAAGAATTTGATTTCCTGCATCGGGGCCGTCCCTGGCCACGATGCAGCAGGGGCGGCGTTTGAGTCTTGACGAGCCCAAACGCCGCGCATCTGTTGATTGTCTGTTTATTGCTTGGCGCCGCAGTTCTCACAGAACATGTCGCCCGTGCCCAGCACGTGACCGCAGGCCTTGCACAGCTTGGTCGGAGCCGACGGCGCAGGCGGCTCAGCGCCAGCGCTGGTCGCTGCGCCTGTCACCAGACCGGCCAGCGCGGCTGCGCCTGCGGAGGTCGATGAAGCCGCAGCCGGAGGAAGGGGCGCTGGAGCCGTCGCCTGCGCCGCAGCACTGGCTGCCGCCTGACGCTGTGCATCGGCGCGCGCCTGGGCTTCTCTGGCCTCGCGCTCGGCGGCCTCGCGGCGCAGCTCTTCCTGTTCGGGCAGGGGTTGCTGCGTCTCTTCTTCCTCGAGCCTGGTTTGCTCGTACACCGCTTCGGCGCGCGCAGCCGCATTGGCTTGAGCGCGATCTGCATTGATCTGCGCGCGGTCTGTGGCCGCCTGTTTGGCGCGCTCCGCAACGCCCCTGGCCTTGTCGGCGGCTTCGCGCGCCTTGTCCTTCATGGCACCGAACGCGTCCTCGAGATCGCTCTCGGTCCCAGCGGCGTCAAGGCCCGACGAGACCTGCAGATACAGAAGATTCATGCCCATCAAGCTCACGAGCGCAAGCAGCGCGAACACCAGTCCGCCAAGAACGCTGACGCCCAGCATCGCGCCGATCATCGAGGAACTGCTGAACACGCTCATCGCCGCGCCCATGCCGCCATAGGCACCGTAGCCCGCGCCGCCGCCCATGATGCTGGAAGCAAGACCGGTGAGCGAAGTGATCGCCGGAAACAGACCCGACATGACCAGCATGCAGATCACTACGATGATGATGTAGAGCACCATCATCATCAGCACCACTTCCACAAGCCGCGTGCGTGCAATCGCAAACACGCTGGACAACGCCTGCCTGAAGCTGAGCCCGCTCCACACGGCCGGCGCGAACAGCGGAAAAACCACCCAGATGCAGCCGATGATGGCCGCCGCCGCAATCAGCACCAGCACCGGATGCACCACGAACGCCAATAGGGCGCCGAGGAACGGAATCTTGCAGATGAAATACAGCAGCGCGGCAACCAGCATGAATCCGAGCACCGCCACAAACACCAGCACGCCCAGCAACAGGAACTTGGGCACGGATGCCAGGCCGAACATCGCGGCGTCGCCGATGCTGCGCGGAGACAGCCCGCGCGCCTTGTCCATGAGCAGCACGCCAACCGCCGAAAAACCACCGGACCAAACGACGAACGTCGCGATGGCGAGCAACACCATCAGGATCACGCCGATCAGGCCACCGATGCGCAGCATCGAAACCTGCATCAGCCAAAAAAGAAAACCGCACACCAGCGCGGTCATAAAGCCCATGGCCAGCGCGCGCCATTGGGTCAGCCCTCGCCAGCCCGCGCAAGTGCGCCAAAGTCAATCGATTTGTAGTGGGTATCTTTCATGGCTTCAGTCGTAGTTGCGGGGATCGGTGAGGCGCGCCCGGCACGGGCGCGCGACGGCAATGAACTCAGGACTCAGTGCCCGGACTCAGGGACGCTTTTGCAGGTCGCCAGCCTTGATGGTGTAGCGCTCGATGCCGCGCGGCACGTCCGGGTTCACCGACTTGCGCACGGTCAGGGCATTGCCTTCCTTGGTCTGGGACTCGCCTTCGCTGGTGTTGACCTTGCGTCCGCGCACGTCTGCCGAAGACTGCTCCACCAGAATCGTCGCGCCGCCACGGCTGTCCGCGATACGCGTTGCGAGCGCCTTCACGGCGTTCATGCTGTTCACATAGCCGCGCTTTTTCTTGCCGGCAGTGGGAAGCTCGATGCTGACGGTGTCCAGCACGGTCAGATCGGCCACGCGCGGTGACTGGCTGTCGGTGACAGGAACACGTGTGGTGAGCACCGACGTGTTGCGCGCCCTTTGCGCCTTAGGCAGCGTCGCGGAGGCCTGGACGGCCGCCTCGATGCTGACCTCGGCATCCTTGACTTCTTCGTCGAGCTGTTTTTGCAGCGCGTCGAAACGTGCAATGGATTCGGCTTCGGTCTGCTGCTGCTGTTGCGCTTCCTGATCCGCCCTGGCCTTCTGCCCGGCTTCCGACTTGACGCACGCGGGATCGGTATTCTTCGGATCGGAACATGCCGCCGTCGAGTTCGGCCCCGTTGCACAGCCCGTCAGCACGGCGGCTGCGATGGCGACAAATGCGAGATTGAAACGCTTCATTTTCTATTCCTGCTCAATGGTGTTGTGATGAAAAACCGGTTGAGAAAACTCAATCCAGAAGACTGTTGAGGCTCTTGTTTCGCTGGCGCTCACGCGCGGAAGCATTGACTCCGCCGGAGCTCATGCCGGCAGAATCCTGCAGCACGCGCACCGGCGGCACGGTGACTGGAACGGGTTGGTCGGACGCCGCCGCTTCGGGCGCAGCAGTCTGCGCGCTCACCACTTCCGGCGCCACCACCGCGGTGGGAACAAGGGCCGCGCCATTCTCTGCGGCGGTCGCCGAAGGAGGCGCCGTCTCGATGGCCTGAGTGGCGGTGTCGGCTGCCCCGGTATTCGCAGCGGGAACGACGGCTTCGCCGTCGGCGACGCCGTCCTGCGCCGGCTGCGCATCGGCAGCGGGCGTTGCCACGATCCTGGAGCTGTCATTGCCAAACTGCTGATAGCCGTACCAGCCTGCGCCTCCTACCACCAGCACGGCAAGCGCCGCCACGGCCAGCCACTTGAGGTTGCTGCCAGACGCCTGGCCAGCCGTTTCATCGAATGCGTCGAGTGCCTCGAAGCTCACTGGTTCCGACGTACGTGGCACATGGTTCTTGGCGGGACGTGCGGCACGCTCGGGCAATTGGCGCGGTTCGGGCAGTTCAAAATCGGGCATGCCGCGCTGCACCGGATGCAGGGGCAGCGAATCGATCACCGAACGCTCGATCACGGGCGGCCGGTCATCGTCAAACCCGAGGCTCAGGTCCACCTCGCTCACCGTATTGGACAAGGGCGGCAACACGCCGGGTTCGGTGTCGGCAAAGCCTGTCGCCGTTGCCGTAGATGCAGGGCCGGGCACGGGAATGGCACTGCCACAGCCGGTGCAGAACCGCACGCCGGGCTTGACGGCCTTGCCGCACTCGGGGCAGTCCACCATCGCGATGTCAGAGGCAGACGAAGGCACGGAAGCGGAAGCCGCCTTCACTTCATCGACCGAATAAACGGGGACGGTCACCTCATCGTTGGGAACCTGGGAAACCAGCGTGCCGCACTTGTTGCAGAACCTGGCCCTGAAGAAAGCGGATGACCGCAGGCAGGACAATTCATGGAATTCAAGGTTTAACACGTGTATCCCGGTTTATCGTGCCATAGAAATCTTAAAAATCTTGCGCCGATTACGTCATTGCTACAAATGCACGCAATTCAATTACATAACGCAACATTTAATGTGATCAGGCAACCAAAACCTACCAATCTACCGAATTTGCACATTGTGTGGGCGCGACTGGCAAATGCCAAGACCATTTTCCAATGATTGAAACCGCGCAAGCTGCGTCCCAGAAGATGACAAAGCCCGCCCCGGCATGAACCCCGGCGGGCTTTTCATCGTCATGGGGCGGATCGCTGCACCGTGACGCAGCGATCACCGCAGCATCATGCCGCGAGCTTGTCGACCACGGCGTTGAACGTGGCGCTCGGGCGCATCACGGCGTCGAGCTTGGCGAGGTCGGGCTGGAAGTAGCCGCCGATGTCGACCGCCTTGCCCTGCACGGCCTTGAGTTCGCCCACGATCTTTTGCTCGTTGTCGCTCAGTTCCTTGGCAATCGGGCCGAACTTGGCGGCCAGTTCCTTGTCTTCGGTCTGGGCGGCCAGCGCCTGTGCCCAGTACAGAGCGATGTAGAACTGGCTGCCGCGGTTGTCGAGTTCACCCGTGCGGCGCGACGGCGACTTGTTTTCGTCGAGCAGCTTGCCGGTGGCCTGATCCAGCGTCTTGGCAAGCAGCTTGGCCTTGTCGTTCTTGGTCTTGATGCCCTCTTCTTCGAGCGACACCGCGAGCGCGAGGAATTCGCCCAACGAATCCCAGCGCAGGTGGTTTTCCTCGACGAGTTGCTCGACGTGCTTCGGAGCCGAGCCACCGGCACCGGTCTCGTACAGGCCGCCGCCCTCCATCAGGGGCACGATCGACAGCATCTTGGCCGAGGTGCCGAGTTCCAGGATCGGGAACAGGTCGGTCAGATAGTCACGCAGGATGTTGCCGGTCACCGAGATGGTGTCCAGGCCCCGCGCCGCGCGCTCGAGCGTGTAGCGCATGGCGCGCACTTGCGACAGGATGAGGATCTCGAGGCCGTTGGTGTCGTAATCCTTGAGGTATTTCTGCACCTTCTTGATCAGTTCGGCTTCGTGCGGACGATAGGGGTCAAGCCAGAACACGGCCGGCATGCCCGAGTTGCGTGCACGCGTGACCGCCAGCTTCACCCAGTCGCGGATCGGCGCGTCCTTGACCTGGCACATGCGCCAGATGTCGCCCTGCTCCACGTTCTGGCTCATCAGCACTTCGCCGGTCGCCAGATCGACGATGTTGGCGACGCCGTCTTCCTCGATCTCGAAGGTCTTGTCGTGCGAGCCGTACTCTTCGGCCTTCTGCGCCATCAGGCCCACATTCGGCACGGTGCCCATGGTCTTCGGGTCGAAGTTGCCATGCCACTTGCAGAAGTTGATCATCTCCTGATAGATGCGAGCGAACGTGGATTCGGGCATCACGGCCTTGCAGTCGTAAGGCTTGCCGTCGGCGCCCCACATCTTGCCGCCCTGGCGGATCATCGCGGGCATGGAAGCGTCCACGATCACGTCGTTGGGCGAATGGAAATTGGTGATGCCCTTGGCGGAATCGACCATCGCAAGAGCCGGGCGATGTTCCTGGCACTTGTGCAGGTCGCGGATGATTTCCTCGCGCACCGATGCGGGCAGCGTCTCGATCTTCTCGAACAGATTGGCCATGCCGTTGTTCACGTTCACGCCCAGTTCATCGAACAGCTTGGCGTGCTTTTCGAACGCATCCTTGTAATAGATACGCACGCAGTGACCGAACACGATGGGGTGCGAGACCTTCATCATCGTGGCCTTCACGTGCAGCGAGAACAGGATGCCCGACTGGCGGCAGTCTTCAAGTTCCTGCTCGTAGAACTCCACGAGCGCCTTCTTGCTCATGAACATCGAGTCGATGACTTCGCCGGCCTTGAGCGCCACCTTGGGCTTCAGGACCACGGTCTTGCCGCTCTTGGTGACCAGTTCCATCTTGACGTCGCATGCCTTGTCGAGCGTCATCGACTTTTCGCCGTGATAGAAGTCGCCGTGATCCATGTGGGAGACATGCGTCTGCGACCACTGCTTCCATTCGCCCATGGAATGCGGATGTTTCCTGGCGTAGTTCTTGACGGCGGCAGGCGCGCGGCGGTCCGAGTTGCCTTCGCGCAGAACCGGATTCACGGCGGAGCCGATGCAGCGCGAATAGCGCGCCTTGATGTCCTTTTCGGCATCGGTCTGCGGATTTTCCGGATAGTCGGGAATGTTGTAGCCCTTGGCCTGCAATTCCCTGATGGCGTCCTGCAACTGGCCCACCGAGGCGGAAATATTGGGCAGCTTGATGATGTTGGCGTCGGGCGTCAGCGTGAGCTTGCCGAGTTCGGCCAGATTGTTCGGAACGCGCTGCTCTTGCGTCAGTTGCTCCGGGAACTCACCCAGAATGCGGGCTGCCACGGAAATGTCGCTATCGGCGACTTCAATACCGGCGTTGGACGCAAAACCGCGAACGATGGGCAGGAACGACGCGGTGGCAAGTCGTGGCGCTTCATCGGTCAGGGTGTAGATGATTTTCGAAGTCATTGTCTCTTTCAGTTGGCGAAACAGGATGCTGGATGCTGACAGGCATTTGTGACGCCTGTCGCTGACATTCAGGGTTCCGACGGAAGATTACGCGCACCACTTCACCGATCAGTGAAATCATTGTGCAACGCAATATCACGATGCGGAATCACGCGGGAAGATTGTCGCTGTTTTTCAGGTCTTATACAAGACTTGCAGGTGAATCCACCTCACCAGCCCAACGAAAAAGCCCGCGCCGCCTTGCAGCGCAAGGCATGCAAGGCGGACGCGGACTACGCGCCGGCACTCAGCGATTGACCAGTTCCAATGACGCTGCCGTGTAACGCGCGCCCTGCACGCGGGACGGATCCTGGGCCGCGCCGATTTCCTCAAGCTCGCCCGGCGTGAGCGCAATCTCTGCCGCCGCCACGTTCTCGCGCAGATGGGTCTCGCGGCGCGCGCCCGGAATCGGCACGATGTATTCGCCCTGCGCGAGCACCCAGGCCAGTGCCAGTTGCGCGGCCGTGCAGCCACGCGCCTCGGCCATGCGCGTGAGCGTGGCGATCAGCGCCGCATTGCGCTCCCACGCGTCGGCCTGAAAGCGCGGCAGGCCCCGGCGGAAATCGTCGCTCGCGAGTTGATCGGGCGCGGGCAGCTTGCCCGTGAGCGCACCGCGCCCGAGCGGGCTGTAGGGCACGAATCCGACTCCCAGCTCGACGCAGGTGGGCAAGGTGGTCTGCTCCACCTCGCGGCTCCAGAGCGAGTATTCGGACTGCACCGCGCTGATCGGGTGCACCGCATGCGCGCGCCGGAGCGTCGCCGCCGAAGGCTCGGAAAGTCCCAGATGCAGCACCTTGCCCTCGCGCACCAGGTCGGCCATGGTGCCGACGACGTCCTCGATAGGCACCTCGGGATCAACGCGGTGCTGGTACAGCAGATCGATGGCTTCGATTCCAAGGCGCCTGAGCGAAGCGTGCACCACGTCGCGGATGTGCGCCGGGCGGCTGTCGAGCCCCACCATGCGCTGCGGCCCGCGCCGCCCGGGGGTTGCATCGGCAATGTTGAAGCCGAACTTGGTCGCCACGACGACCTGGTCGCGCCGACCCTTGAGCGCCTTGGCCAGCAGCTCCTCGTTGGTGTAGGGCCATAGACCTCGGCGGTATCCCAGAAGTTACAGCCGAGTTCCAGCGCGCGATGCAGGGTGCTGATCGAGTCGCCTTCCTGCGCGCCGCCGTAGCCGAAGCTCATTCCCATGCAGCCGAGGCCGATGGCCGACACCTTGAGCCCCTGCGATCCGAGTGTTCCGGTCTTCATGTCTGTTTCCTTGTTGCTGGTGATGGAGAAAGAACCATAGTCTGCGCCCCGGCTTTCAGATTGATAATCCGTGTAATGCTCAAATAACTCATGAGTCATTTTCACAAATGCCCTCAACCCGCTCTGGCTCCCAGTCACCCAGCCTCGACGCGCTCGCCGCATTCGCCAAGGTGGCCCAGCACCGCAGCTTCAGCGCCGCCGCGCGCGAACTCGGGGTAACTGCCTCGGCGCTGAGCCATGGTCTGACGCAGCTCGAAGCCACACTGCAATTGCGACTGCTGCATCGCACGACCCGCAGCGTCACACCGACCGAGGCCGGACAGGTGCTGCTCGAGCGCCTGTCGCCCGCGATTGGCGACATGCACCTCGCGCTACAGGAAGCGCGCAGCATGGGCGCTGCGCCCACGGGCAAGCTGCGCCTGAACGTGCCGCGCCAGGCCGCGCGCATCGTGCTCGCTCCGGTGCTTGCAGCGTTCCACGAACAGTGCCCCGAGGTGGAACTGGAGATCGCGACCGACGACCGTCTCGTCGACATCGTGCAGGGTGGCTTCGACGCCGGTATCCGTTTCGGCGAGCGCCTGGCCGATGGCATGATCGCCCTGCCCCTGCAACCCGTGCCGCGCTTCATCGTCGTCGGCACGCCCGCGTATTTCGCGCGCTCGGGCAAACCAGAGCTGCCCGAGGATTTGAAGTCGCACGCCTGCATCAACCGCAGCTTTTCTGGCGGCGCGACCTATCATTGGGAGTTCAGCAAGCAGGGCCGCAGGCTCGAGGTTCAGGTGAACGGCCCGCTCCGGCTCGACGACGACGTGATGATCGTGCAAGCCGCGCTCGCTGGCGTCGGGCTTGCGTATGTCTATGAAGACATGGTGAGCAAGGCGCTCGCGGACGGCAGGCTCGAATGCGCGCTCGCCGACTGGTGTCCGCCGACCGAGGGCTTTTATCTCTACTATCCCAGCAGGCGGCATCTGCCACCCGCGCTGCGAGCGCTGATGGCACTGCTACAGGCGCGTACTGCAAAGACTTCCGACTGAGTGCAACCGGGCAACAAAAAGGCCGGACGCCGCGCATCGCGACTCCGGCCTTTGTTGAAGCCTCAAGAATCAATCCATCAATCAGGCGAAGTTCTTCTCGGCAAACTTCCAGTTGACCAGCTTGTCGAAAAAGGTTTCGACGAATTTCTGGCGCAGGTTGCGGTAGTCGATGTAGTAGGCGTGTTCCCAGACGTCCACGGTCAACACGGCCTTGTCGCCGGTCGTCAGCGGATTGCCTGCGGCGCCCATGTTGACGATGTCGACCGAACCGTCGGCCTTCTTCACGAGGAAGGTCCAGCCAGAGCCGAAATTGCCCACGGCGGAGGTGACGAATGCCTTCTTGAAGTCGGCAAGGCTGCCCCACTTCTTGTTGATGGCGTCGGCCAGAGCGCCTGTGGGTTCGCCGCCGCCTTCGGGAGCCATGCAGTTCCAGAAGAAGGTGTGGTTCCAGATCTGTGCGGCCTGGTTGTAGATGCCGCCCGAAGCCTTCTTGATCACGTCTTCGAGTTCCATGTTCTCGAATTCCGTGCCTTTTTGCAGCTCATTGAGCTTGTCCACGTATGCCTTGTGATGCTTGCCATAGTGGTATTCCATCGTTTCCTTGCTGTATTCAGGAGCAAGGGCGTCGATTGCATAGGGCAGCGGTGGAAGAGTGCGTTCCATGATGGTTTCCTCGTGGGTTGAAGTGAATCGGGCTGTCTTTGGTGAGCCCGTGAGAGTCCTGGGTCATTGTAGGAGTTGAAACAACCCTGCGACGGAAAACGGGAATGGATGCGCCATCGACTTACACGCGGGCAAGCCGTCGGCGAGCCTCAGGCCCGCGCCCTGCGATCACAGCAACCTCGGCGGGGTCACTACGACGTCGAGCGTTCCATCGGACACCGTGGCTCGCAGCGCCGAGCCCGCCGGAGCCTGGTCCACGCTCACCACCGCCTGCCCGTCCTCGTTGGTGAGCAACGCATAGCCGCGCGCCAGAACATGCTGCGGATTGAGCAGTTCCAGCCGTGTCGTGGCGCGCTCAAGGCGTTGCAGGAGCTGCGCCTGAGAGCGCTCGACCGATCTGGGCAAGGCGGAGCGGATTTGCTCGAGCCGCCGGTCCCCGCGATGGACCTGCTGCTGCACGGCATGGCGCAATCGCTGGGCGCGCGCGAGCAGATCGAGCCGCTGCCGTGCGACCAGATTGGACGGACGGCTGATCTGCCGTGCCGCCAGGTCAAGCCGCTGGGCATGGCGATCAAGCTGGCGCTCGACACCCTCGCTCAGGCGCTCGTGCATCAATGCAAGCGCGCCAAGCCACACCTCGCGCGGCTGGGCGACGAGTTCGGCGGCGGCAGTCGGCGTCGGCGCGCGCAGGTCCGCGCAGAAATCGGCAATCGTGAAGTCGGTCTCGTGCCCCACGCCGCTCACCAGCGGCACCGGGCTTTGGACGATGGTGCGCGCCAATTGCTCGTCATTGAAGGCCCATAAATCCTCGATCGAGCCGCCACCACGCACCAGCAATATGACGTCGACGCGAGGAATTCCATGCGCGTGTGCCGCCTCGCCCGAGAGCGCATACAGCGCATCGAGCGCCCGCGCGATGGACTGCGGGGCCTGTGCGCCCTGCACCAGCGCCGGCACCATCACCACGGGAATATGCGGCACGCGCCGCTTGAGCGCGGTCATCACGTCGTGCCAGGCGGCCGCGCCGGGCGAGGTGACGACACCGATGGCGCGCGGAAAGATCGGCAATTCCCGCTTGCGAGCGCCGTCGAACAGGCCTTCCGCTTCGAGCCTGGCCTTGAGCCGCAGGAACTGCTCGAACAGCGCCCCCTGCCCGCGCGCTGCATGCTCTCGACCACCAGTTGCAGATCGCCGCGTGCCTCGTAGACGCCGAGTCTGCCGCGCACCTCGACCAGTTCTCCATCACGCGGCGAAAAATCCATTTGCGAGGCCGCGCGCTTGAACATCGCGCAGCGAATCTGGCCCTGCGGGTCCTTGATCGAAAAATAGCAGTGCCCGCTGGCAGCGCGCGAAAACCCACTGATTTCGCCGCGCACCGCGACCGGATTGAAGCGCGCCTGCAAAGCGTCCGAAATGGCGCGACACAATGCACCAACGTCCCACACGTGTGGCTCCAGTCCTACATTCTGGCTCTCAAACATAGATGGGCTCTGGCTTTCGGGCAAATGACAATTCGTAGTAGTCCACAGCAAGCGTGGTCAGCGCACCGCAGGCACGCACCCGCCAAGAAGCCTCACAGGACGCGCATTTCATCGTGCAAGTCATTGATTCATAAGGAAAATTTAATGACGATTTTTTGATCATTTTGTCGAAACCACCACGCCATGCAGCTTTGCGGCGTGTGCGATGCCACTTCTCCACAAAGTTATCCACAGAAACTGTGGGAGACTTTTTGCAATTCACTGTATTAAATTGATAGCCAAACCACAACGCAGTGCAATTTTTGTAGCTTGTCCGGCGAGCTGAGCCATAATCGCCCACTGCCTTTTCCGCAGGAGAGAGATTTGCTGTCGATCATACAAGCCGCAGGCTGGCCCATCTGGCCATTGATTGCCTGTTCCATCCTGGCTCTGGCGCTCATCATCGAGCGTTTCATCGCCCTGAAAACCGCGCGTGTTGCGCCGCCCAAGCTGCTTGACGAGGCCATGACGGTTTCCTCCAAGGGCGTGCCCGGTACCGACGTGGTGGCTCAACTGGCCCAGAATTCGGCGATGGGTGAAGTGCTGGCCTCGGGGCTGCGGATGCTTAACAGCGAGCCCCAGGCCACCGAGGAAGACGTCCGCGGCGCCATGGAAAGTACAGGCCGCGCGGTGGCGCATCGCCTCGAAAAATACCTGAACGCGCTGGCCACGATTGCATCGGCCGCTCCGTTGCTGGGCCTGTTCGGCACCGTGGTCGGCATGATCGAGATCTTCGGCTCGCAGGGCGGCGGCGGCACGGTGTCGGGCGGCAACCCGCAGCAGCTCGCGCACGGCATCTCGATCGCGCTCTACAACACCGCGTTCGGCCTGATGATCGCCATTCCGACGCTGATTTTCTGGCGCTATTTCCGCAGCCGCGTGGACGACTACCTGCTGTCGATGGAACTCGCGTCCGAGCAGTTCCTGCGCCATCTCAAGCGCCACGCCGGGTAAGCGCCCGCCCAAGAACAACGCAGGCACAGATTCGCCATGAATTTTCGACCACGCGCCAAGGAAGCGCCGGAAATCAACCTGATTCCGTTCATCGACGTGCTGCTGGTGATCCTCATCTTTCTGATGCTCTCGACCACCTACAGCAAGTTCACCGAAATGCAGTTGTCGCTGCCCGTGGCCGATGTGGAGCAGATGCGAGATCGCCCCAAGGAAATCATCGTTACCGTGGGCGCGGACGGTCGCTATGCGGTCAACCGCACCGCCCTCGGCGGCAAGAACGTGGAGGCCGTTGCCGGCGCGTTGTCCGAGGCCGCCAAAGCGGGCAAGGACAGCGTGATCATCATCAGCGCCGACGCGTCTTCGCCGCACCAGGCGGTGGTCACCGTCATGGAAGCCGCGCGCCGCGTCGGCCTCTCGCAAATCACCTTCGCCACGCAAACGTCGGCATCGGCCGGCAAGTAAGACACGGTCATGGCCGGGAACGCATCTTCAGCGCTGCGCCAATCGTGGCAGCGCCGAGGCGCCCTCGCCTGCCTGCTGTGGCCGGTCTCGAAGCTCTACGCGGCGCTCACCGCGCTGCGCCGTATGCTCTACCGCAGCGGCCATCTCGCAAGCACCCGGCTTCCGGTTCCCGTGATCACCGTGGGCAACGTGATTGCCGGTGGCGCGGGCAAGACGCCCGTGACCATGGCCGTCGTGCGGCATCTCCAGTCGCGCGGATTCCGGCCGGGTGTCGTCTCTCGCGGCTATGGTCGCCAGACCGCCGACTGCCGCGCAGTCACCGAAAAAAGCACGCCGAACGAGGTGGGCGATGAGCCGCTGCTGCTGGCCCGCGCGCTCGACGTGCCGGTGTTTGTGGCCCGCCAGCGCGCCGATGCGGCCAAAGCGTTGCTGGTCGAACATCCCGAGGTGAACGTCATCGTCTGCGACGACGGCCTGCAGCATCTGGCCCTGCAGCGCGACATCGAAATCTGCGTGTTCAACGACGAAGGCATCGGCAATGGCTGGCTGCTGCCCGCAGGCCCGCTGCGCGAGCCGTGGCCGCGCAAGGTCGATCTGGTGCTCCATGCGGGTCATGCACCGGGCGGCGCCGCACCGCAGTTCGCGTTGAGCCGCGAACTTGCCGAGCATGCCGTCACCGCTCAGGGGGTGCGCGTTCCGCTCGATTCCCTGCGCGGACAGGACGTCAACGCGCTGGCCGCCATCGCTCGACCCGAGGAATTTTTCGCGATGCTGCGCGCGCGCGGACTCAAGCTCGCGCGCACCTTTGCCCTGCCCGATCACGCCGATCTCACGCATTGGCAAGCGGCTGGCGATGCCTCGCTGCCACTCCTGTGCACCGAGAAGGACGCGATCAAGCTCTGGCGGACAGTCCCCGATGCGCTGGCGGTTCCGCTACAGGTTCATCTGCCCGCGGCGTTTTTTGACGCGCTTGATGGACTGCTCAGGCGCTATCATCCTCCCCTTGCTCAATGACTGATACGCGGCCTGCCCAGACGCTGCGCCGAGAACACCGCCATGGATCCCAAACTGCTTGAACTGCTGGTCTGCCCCGTCACCAAAGGCCCGCTGACCTATGACCGCGAGCGCCAGGAACTCGTCTCGCGCAGCGCCCGTCTGGCCTATCCGGTGCGCGATGGCATTCCGGTGATGCTGGAAAACGAGGCGCGCGAACTCACCGATCAGGAACTGGAGGCATGAGCGCAGCCGCGCCCGTCGCAGCATCGTTCACGGTGCTGATTCCGGCGCGCATGGCATCGTCGCGCCTGCCCGACAAGCCGCTGGCCGACATCGCCGGTGCGCCCATGGTGGTGCACGTCGCACGCCGCGCCCTGCAAAGCGCTGCGACGCGCGTCGTGGTGGCAGCGGACGACGCACGCATCGTCGAAGCCTGCCGGGCTCATGGCATCGACGCGATATTGACCCGCGCCGATCATCCGAGCGGCAGTGACCGCCTGGCCGAGGCCTGCGAACGACTGGGCCTGAGCGGCGACGACATCGTGGTCAACGTCCAGGGTGACGAGCCGCTGATCGATCCCGCACTGATCGATGCCGTGGCCCGGATTCTCGGCGAACGCGGCGATGCCAGCATGGGCACGGCCGCACATGCCATCGACTCGGTAGAGGAATTTGCGAATCCCAACGTCGTCAAGGTGGTGCTCGATGCCAAGGGCCTGGCGCACTATTTCAGCCGCTCACCGATTCCCTTCGCACGCGATTTCGCGCCGGGCTCCGCGTGGTGGAAAGACGAAAAAAACCTGCCTGAAGTCGCCAGGGGCTCGGCGCCCCTGCGGCATATCGGCATCTACAGCTACCGCGCAGGTTTTCTGCGCGAGTTTCCGCGCCTCGCGCCCGCGCCCACCGAAGTGCTGGAGGCGCTCGAGCAGTTGCGTGCGCTCTGGCATGGCCACCGCATCGCCGTGCACGTGAGCGCGCATGCGCCCGGCCCCGGGTCGACACACCCGCCGATCTCGAGCGTGTGCGCGCATTGCTGGGTTGAACGAGGCCTCACCGGGCCGCCGAGCGTGTTTGCGAGAGCTTGCGCACACCCGAGATTATCCCGATCCATACCGTCAGTTTGATGCGGGCTACGCATGCTATCCTTGACCGGTTATGAGCACGAGACCGGGCGTTGGCCTGCCCGTCCCTGACGTGCCGCAGATTTCAAAAACATACTGAGGACATCCATGAGACTGATTTTGCTTGGCGCCCCCGGTGCCGGTAAGGGAACGCAAGCCGCCTTCATCTGCCAGAAGTACGGTATCCCGCAAATCTCCACGGGCGACATGCTGCGCGCCGCCGTCAAGGCCGGCACGCCACTCGGTGTTCAGGCCAAGGCCGTGATGGATGCAGGCCAACTGGTCAGCGACGACCTGATCATCAATCTGGTGAAAGAACGCATTGCCCAGCCGGACTGCGCCAAGGGTTTCCTGTTCGACGGTTTCCCGCGCACCATCCCGCAGGCCGATGCCATGAAGGCCGCAGGCGTGAAGCTCGATTACGTGCTCGAAATCGACGTGCCCTTCGACGCCATCATCGAACGCATGAGTGGCCGCCGCTCGCATCCGGCGTCGGGCCGCACCTACCACGTCAAGTTCAATCCGCCCAAGGCCACGGGCAAGGACGACCTGACCGGCGAAGACCTGGTGCAGCGCGAAGACGACAAGGAAGAAACCGTCAAGAAGCGCCTCGACGTCTACGACGCCCAGACCCGTCCCCTGGTCGACTACTACTCCAACTGGGCCAAAACCGATGCGGCATCGGCGCCCAAGTACCGCGCCATCAGCGGCAGCGGCAGTGTGGAAGAAATCACCCAGCGCGCACTCGAAGCCCTGGCAAGCTGACCCGCACGATTGTTACGCTCTCGCTTCCGTCAAAAACGCCGCTTCACGCGGCGTTTTTGCGTCGGGCCGAGCCTTTTGCGTGAAAGCACCCGCAGGTGCGATCAATCGACCCCCACCTCGCCCTCTTCCCCGGAGGCCAGATCGTCGTCGATCAGATCGAGCATCAGGCTGATGCGCGCCTTGACCGGGCTGAGCCCGTTGGCACTGGCCCAGCGCGCGTCGGGCTCGCCGAGCAATTGCCCCTCGGCGCAGCGCGAGGCCACACGCACCAGCACGCCTTCCTGCTCGGCGGCTTCGAGCGCCTTTTCAAGCGCCTCGTGCACCGTTCCGTTGCCGGTCGCCGCGACGACGATGCCATCCACGCCCTGCGCCGTCAGCACGCGCACGAAGGCCCCGCTCACGCCCGCATGGCTCATGACGATCTCCACCTGCGGCCACAGATCCGGCTCGGGCAGCGCCTCGACCAGCCGCGCCGATGACGAGGCGACCGGCGGCTCGGGCGGCACGTCGCGCGTCCAGCGCACGCGAGCGCCCTCCACCCAGCCAAGCGGCCCGATGTCGCCCGACGAAAACGCGTTGAGCCGCAGCGGATGCTGCTTGCTGACCTCACGCGCGCCGTGAATCTCACCGGCCGCGACGCACAGCACGCCAGAGGCCGTAGGTTCGCCCGCAACAATCACCGAATCGAGCAGGTTCTGCGGCCCGTCCGGCACCAGCGCCGTCGCCGGACGCATGGCGCTGCACAGCACGACCGGTTTGGCCGGGTTCAGCACCTGTTGTAAAAACCACGCAGTTTCTTCGAGCGTGTCCGTGCCATGGGTAATCACGACGCCCTGCACGTCCGGGTCCGCCAGATGTTTCTCGCAGTGACGCGCGAGCTTCAGCCAGATCGAATGCGCCATGTCCTTGCTATCAATCTGAGCGATCTGTTCGCAGACAAGCCCACCCGGCGCAGCCTCTGCCAATGCAGGAACAGCCTTGACCAGATCCTCCACACTTATCTGTGCAGCGATATAGCCTGTATTGGCTCCGGCGACCGCCGAGGTGCCCGCTATCGTCCCACCGGTTCCCAGCAGAACGATTTTTTTTGCAACAAGCACTTGCGTCTCCTTAAAAACTGTTCAAAAATACAGGAACTGGTTTTTTACACAGTACCTATTCAGTAACCCGACTGTATTGGATGGATCACACCATGTCCGACAGCCCCAAGCTCACCGCCCGCCAACAGCAGATTCTGGATCTCATCCAGAACGCCATCTCGCGCACCGGCGCACCGCCCACGCGCGCCGAAATCGCCTCCGAACTGGGCTTCAAGTCCGCCAATGCGGCCGAGGAGCACCTGCAGGCGCTGGCACGGAAAGGCGTGATCGAACTGGTGAGCGGCACATCGCGCGGCATCCGCCTGCGCTCGGACACCGTGCGCAACATCAATGCGGCGCGCGGTTCGCAGTTCAACCTGCCGATCCCCGGGCTCTCGCAACTCGTGTTGCCGCTCATCGGTCGTGTCGCGGCCGGCTCGCCCATTCTCGCGCAAGAACACGTCGATCAAAGCTACACGGTCGAAGACAGCCTGTTTGCGCGCAAGCCCGACTATCTGCTCAAGGTGCGCGGCATGTCGATGCGCGACGCCGGCATCATGGACGGCGACCTGCTCGCCGTACAAGCCACCACCGATGTGCGCAACGGCCAGATCGTCGTCGCGCGCCTCGGTGATGAAGTCACCGTCAAGCGCCTGCGCCGCGCGGGCGGGCAGATCGAACTGCTGCCCGAAAACCCGGACTATCCAATCATCACCGTTCAGCCGGGCGAACCCTTCGAGATCGAAGGCCTTGCCGTCGGCCTGATCCGCAACACCATGCTCATGTAGAGCAGCGGTCACTCACCAGTTTCCCAGCGCTTTCACAGGTGGCGGGCGTATGGCGGGTCCATGATGGATTCGCCAACCCTGTGGCAGCGCTTCGTCCGTACTTCGGTAATCCTGCCTGTGTTCCACCCTTTTCATGGCGAGCCTGAACCGCCGCCATGCTGGAGAAATCACATGCGCTCATCGTTGATCGAACTGTCCGCCATCGCCCTGCCTTTCGCGCAGCCTCTGAACCGCCTCGCCCACTGGGTCACACAGCGCGCGGGCAATGACGACTCCGTCTCCCAGCCGGGAGAGGTCGACATTTCCCGACTGAAACTGCTCGTGCGACCGCGCCTCGGCAAGGTACGCAAGCTCTCCACGGCCGCATCCAATTGCGACCGCCTCGGCCCGCTGCCGCAGCAGGCCGCGCTGCAACTCGCGAGCAACAATCTTGTTGGCCGCACGGCGCTTGCCGGCGCGAAGCCCGCCAGCGCGAGACGCCCGCGCTGCGCGTCGTCGTGAAGTCCGATGCCACGGGCACCGGCCGCCTCGTCATCTCGGGCCGCATGGCCGACGTCTGCGCAGAACTCGATCGCCTCGATCGTCTTGACCGCCTGATGCAGCCCTGCGCCTGACGAATCGCCACGCGCGGCTCGGCCTGGAACAAAGCCGGTGAACAAACCATGGCGGCGCACATTGCGTGCACTGCTCTGGGTTCACCGGCTTTTCTTTGTTTTCTACAATCGCTGATCACTCCATCCTTCAAGGCAGCCCGCAATGGCCCATGAGTCCCGTCTGCAGCAAAGTCTGCGCGAGTTGATCGAACAGCGCCGGACCGCGGCGCTCGCCACGTCTTCGCTCGAAGATCCGGACGCGGCCAGCGCTCAGCTGGCCGCGCCGCTGATATCGATGGTGCCGTTTGCGTGGTGCGCCGAATTCGGCTGCATCGTCCTGCATGTGAGCGCGCTTGCCATCCACACCCGCGCCATGGAGCGACACCCTGCCGTTTCGCTGCTGTTCAGCGCACCCGAGACACCGGGCGAAGCCGTGCACGCGCTGGAACGCGTGAGCCTGCAAGGCGTCGCATCGACGCCGCCCCGGGACAGCGTGCTCCACACCGCCGCGCGCGCCACTTACGTGCAACGCTTTCCGGAAGCGGAATTCATGACCGGGTTGCCCGATTTCCGTTTTGTCTGCATCACGCCCTTGCTGGCCCGGCATGTGGCGGGATTCGGTTCCGCGCGCGACGTGGATGCCAACGATTTCACCAGCGCGATGAATTTCCAGGCGGGATGACCGCTGATACTGCGGCACCCGGCGCATCGACAACAGGCGATCCAGCAACGTACGCGGCCACCTCGGCAAACGCCGGATCGGCATGTCCGGCGACGCAACCCGTCACGTAGTCCTGCCACATCTGCCCCTGCTGCTCGACCTGCGCAGACACAAATCGCGCGAGCATCAACGCCGCATCGTCGCAGGCCTCGTAGGCATAGGGATCGCGTCGCAGACATACGGCCTTGGTCTGTAGCCAGGCCGCCTGCCGCGTGACCGCGACGCCCCGCACGCGCTGCCATTGGTGCAGCAGTTCATGCGCAAAAACCCCTGCCACATAGGGGTGAGAGAGCCTCAGCGAGCGCGTCGGATCGCCATCCACGAAACAGGCTCTGGGCATGTAGATGCGCCCACCGTTCAACGACAGCGCGCGGTGCGTGTCCCCAACGCGGCGCAGGTACACACGCAGGCGCGGCTGCAATGCGGCTAGCGAATGCGCGAAGAAGCGGTGCACGAAGGCGTGCTCCGTCTCGTTGAAATGGCGATTCCAGAACATGAATGGTTGAATGCAGGAAATTCGAGGCGGCGAAACTCGTGGGGATCACTGCGCCGATTCTCAACGATGGTTCGGACCGCTGCGCGGGCCGCTCACCTTGCGTGCAACGAGCGCGGTGACAGAGCTCACGTCCCTACGACACAAGGGGAGGAATCCTACAAGGCCGTCTCTTGAAACTTTCCGCAATCGCCCTATCTGCCTCGTCTGCAATGGTCTGATGGACAGACCAAGGAAATACATCATGACTGATCAATACTGGGAATTGCAAGGCACGCTTGCGCAACCGATCTACAGCCCACGCGGCACGGTGGAGGGCCTGATGCTGGATGTCGATGGCATCGCCGTCCAATTCGTCATCGGCAAGCACGAGGCGCATCTGGCTCATCTGGCCCTGCATCTCAAACAAGGTCAGAAGCTCACGCTGATCGGCGCGCTGCGCAAGCCTTCGCCCAAGGGCGAGGCCGAGCATGAAGTCTACGACCTGATCGAAATCGTGGGTCGCGGCGATGACTCCCAAAGCGCCGAGTACACCGCATCAGAGAAAGAAATTGGCGGAAAGATCGTGCGCTTCAACTATGCCAGACACGGCGAGCCCAACGGCGTGGTGCTGGACACTGGTGACTTCATTCATACCCGGCCTGATGGCCTCAGGAAACTGGCCTGGAAGCTCGGTGATCAGGTCCACGCCAAGGGCCGGGTGCAGCCTCTCGCGAGCGGCATGGGCGTCGTGCTCGAGTACCCGGTGAAATAGCAGCCAGCGCAGGAGCGGCGGGAACTCTCCTTGGCACGCCACAGATCAGGTTTGTAGCTGCGTCCATACCTTGTCGAGCCGCTTGGTACTGACCGGATATGGCGTGCGCAGTTCCTGCGCAAAAAAGCTCACGCGCAACTCCTCAAGCATCCAGCGGTATTCCTGCATGCGCGCATCGACCTGTCCCTTGCGCTCGCACACCAGGCGCCAGTAGCGTTGCTCAAGCGCCTTGAATTCGCCCGATTTGGCGACGTCGCGTGCCGGATCGGCCCGGTATTTATCGAGCCGCGTGGTGATCGCCTTCAGATAGCGCGCGTAGTGACCCAACTGCGCCCAGGGCGCGATGGCAATGAAATTTTTGGGCATCAGGCGCTGCAGTTGCGCCGTGGCGTCGGCCGTCGCATCGGGCGCGTTCTTCGTGTCCTTGATCTTGCGCTGCGCGGCCGCATACTCGGTCAGGATCACGCTGGCCATGCGTGCCACTTCGTTCGCAATCAGGGTCAGGCGACCACGGCCATCCTGAACGCGCTGCTTGAAATCGGCGTCATTGGCGGGCAACGGCTCCTGAAGAAACGCGCGGTCGATGGCCACATCGATGATCTGTTCGCGCAGTTCCTCCTGCGTGCCAAGCGGCATGTAGGCCACCGCCATCTTCTGCAGATCGGGGATGTTCTTCTCCAGATACTTGAGTGCATCGCGAATCTGCAGCGCGAACAGGCGGCGCAAGCCAAGGCGATGTCGGGCCGCAGCGACCTCGGGCTCGTCGAAGACCTCGATGCCGACTGCGTCCCCGTGATCGATCAGCGCCGGAAATCCGATCAGCGTCTGATTGCCCTTCTTGATCTCCATGAGTTCGGGCAGCTCGCCAAAGGTCCACTCCTTGTAGCGGGCATCGGCCTGCAGCCGGGGGGCACTGTCGGGCCTCGCGGCCTCCTTGCCTGGCTTGCGGGCGGTGGCCTGGTCGTCGGATGGTGGATCGGACCGGGCCGCGCCGTCTTCGGGCGTGGCGACCCGCAACGACGCCAGCGCCTGGAACGCACCGCGCGCCTTGGCACCCAGCTCGGACTTGAGCGCACCCAGATTGCGCCCCTGCCCCAACTGCCGCCCGTGTTCATCGGTGATGCGGAAATTCATGAACAGATGCGGGCTCAGCATGTCGAGCTTGAAATCGGCGCGTTTCACGTCAAGCGAGGTTTCATCGCGCACCTGCTTGAGCAGCGTGTCGATCAGTCCATCGCGCCCGAATCGCTCGGGCGTGTTGAACAGATCGGCCAGACGTTGCGCGCTTTCCGGCAACGGGACAAAGCGGCTGCGCGGGCGTTGCGGCAGGCTCTTGAGCAGTGCCTGAATCTTGTCCTTCAACATGCCGGGCACGAGCCACTCGGCGCGTTCCTCGCTGACCTGATTGAGCACGAACAGCGGCACGGTCACCGTCACGCCATCGCGCGCGTCGCCCGGGCTGTGCAGGTACTGCGCGCCACAATCCACACCGCCGAGCTTGACGGTCTTGGGAAACGCCTGCGTGGTGATCCCTGCAGCCTCGTGCCGCATCAGTTCGTCGCGCGAGAGACGCAGCAGATCGGGGTTGCCGCGCGACTCGCTGCGAAACCACTTGTCAAAGCTCGCGCCGCTGAAGACGTCGCGCGGCAATTGCTGGTCGTAGAACGCGTAGATCAGTTCATCGTCCACCAGCACGTCGGCGCGGCGGCTCTTGTGCTCGAGTTCCTCGACCTTTTTGACCAGCTTGAGGTTGGCCGCGAGAAACTGCCAGTGCGTCTCCCACTCGCCCTCGACCATCGCCTGACGGATGAACAGCTCGCGCGCGGTCTGCGGGTCGATGCGGCCAAAGCTCACGCGCCGCCCGTTGTAGACCACGAGGCCGTACAGAGTCGCGCGCTCAAGCGCCACCACGTCGGCCTGCTTCTTGGACCAGTGCGGATCAAGCATCTGCTTTCTCAGCAAATGCGCGCCCACCTCCTCCAGCCATTGCGGCTCGATGGCGGCGATGCCGCGACCGTAAAGCCGCGAGGTCTCGACCTGCTCCGCCGCGACGATCCAGCGTCCCGGTTTTTTCGACAGGTGCGCACCGGGATGCGCATGAAACTTGATGCCGTGCGAGCCCAGGTAGGCGTCGCTTTCCTCGCCCTTGTAACCCACGTTGCCGAGCAGTCCCGACAGCATGGACTTGTGCACCTGCTCGTATCCGGCCGCCTCGTCATTGAGTTGCCACTTCTGCTCCTTCACCACGGTCAGCAGTTGCGAATGGATGTCGCGCCACTCGCGCACACGCCGGATGTTGATGAAGTTCTGGCGCAGCAGTTGCTCCCACTGGCGATTGCTGAGCTTGTGAGTCGCCCCGCCACCATCCTGCTGACCCTCAGCGCTGCCCGCTGCGGCTGGCGGGAGTGGGTGAGCAGTCGAGGGCGAGACGGAGCGCTGCGCCACGGGCAGAAACGCCGCATTGCGGCCCAGCGCCTTGGGCGCGGCGTGCGCCGCCGCCAATTCCTTGCGCGTCCTGGCCACCACCTTGCCGCCGCGCGCGTCGTCCAGCCATTTCCACAGTCGCAGATAGCCGCTGAATTCGCTTTTTTCATCGTCGAACTTCGCGTGCTGCTGATCGGCCTGCTGCTGCGCCTCCATGGGGCGATCACGCACATCCTGAACGCTGAGCGCCGATGCGATGATCAGCACCTCGGCCAGCGCGCCGCGCTCACGCGCTTCGAGAATCATGCGGCCCACGCGCGGGTCGAGCGGCAGGCGCGCCAGCTCCTTGCCCATGGGCAGCAACTGCCCGCGATCATCGACGGCGCCCAGTTCGGCCAGCAGTTGGTAGCCATCGGCAATCGCGCGGCCCGAGGGCGATTCGAGAAACGGGAAATGCACCACGTCACCCAGACCGAGCGACTTCATGCGAAGAATCACCCCCGCCAGCGACGAGCGCAAAATTTCGGGATCGGTGAAGCGCGTGCGTGATTCGAAATCGGCCTCGTCATACAGGCGAATGCAGATGCCGTTGGCCACGCGGCCACAACGCCCCGCGCGCTGATTGGCAGCCGCCTGACTGATCGGCTCGACCAGCAATTGCTCGACCTTGCTGCGAAACGAATACCGTTTGACACGCGCCGTGCCCGCGTCGATCACATAACGAATGCCCGGCACCGTGAGCGAGGTCTCGGCCACATTGGTGGCCAGCACGATGCGGCGGCCCGTGTGACCATCGAAGATGCGTTCCTGCTCCGCCTGCGAGAGCCGCGAGAACAGCGGCAGCACCTCGGCATTGCGCAGCACGGGCGAGTGCTGCAGATGCTTGCGCAGATGGTCCGCTGCCTCGCGGATCTCGCGCTCTCCGGGCAGGAACACCAAGATGTCGCCGCCCTTGCCGCCGGCCCACAACTCGTCCACGCCATCGGCAATCGCGTCGTTGAGATCGAAATCCTTTTTCTCCTCGAACGGCCGATAACGCATCTCCACCGGAAAGGTGCGGCCCGAAACCATGATCACCGGCGCGGGCCCGTTCCTGTTCTCGAAGTGCCTTGCAAAGCGGTCGGCGTCGATGGTGGCCGAGGTCACCACCACCTTCAGATCGGGACGCTTGGGCAGAATCTGCTTGATGTAGCCGAGCAGAAAATCGATGTTCAGGCTGCGCTCATGCGCCTCGTCGATGATCAGCGTGTCGTAGGCCTTGAGCAGCGGATCGGTCTGCGTCTCGGCCAGCAGGATGCCGTCGGTCATCAGCTTGACGGACGCGCCCTTTTGCAGCGTGTCCTGAAACCGCACCTTGTAGCCGACCACCTCGCCCGGCGGCGTGTTGAGTTCTTCGGCAATGCGCTTGGCCACCGATGACGCGGCAATCCGGCGCGGCTGCGTGTGCCCGATCAGATGGCCGCGCACGTTGCCCTTCTCGTCGGGTACCGCGTTGACCTTGCCACGTCCGAGCGCCAGCGCGATCTTGGGAAGCTGCGTGGTCTTGCCCGAACCGGTCTCTCCACAAACGATGATGACCTGGTGACGGTCCATGGCCTCCATGATTTCTTCACGGCGGGCGGAAACGGGAAGGGATTCGGGAAACGTGATCTGCAAAGGCATAAGGTTCGCGATTATCCCAGCGTCGTTCATTTCCTTCCCGTGCCGGTTCATTTTCCGTCTTGCACGGTTTGCAGCCCTGCGCGGCACCTGCGTCACGGTTTTGACATCTTTTCGCTGCGGCCCGCACTCCAATGCACAATAGCGCCATCGCGCGACGCTGCGGCGTCCGGCAGGACTGCAGAGACAAACCTCCCAGAGGTGCACCATTGAACTCATCGCCCGCTCTTCGCCCCTCGTTCACGTCACCGCTTCACACCGCAGTCACGCCGCCGCGCGTGGAACCGCCCTATGTGATCTTCGACCGCAGCCAGTGGGCGGCGCTCAGAAGCCCCGATGACCAGGTTCCGTCGCGCGCGAGCATCGAGATGCTGGGCGGCGTCAACGATCCGGCGCTGCAGATCGAAGTCGAAGAAATCTTTCTGCCGCTCACACGCTTCATCAACGCGCACATCCGCGCCGCGCACGAACTCAGCCGCATCGTGTACAGCGGCGGCATCGACCTCGGCAGCCCGATTGCGGCAACGCCCTATGTGATCGGCGTCGCGGGCAGCGTGGCCGTGGGCAAGAGTACGTTTGCACGCTTGCTGCGCGCGGTGCTATCCACCGCCGTGCCGGGCCGCCGCGTGGAACTGGTGACCACCGATGGTTTTCTCTACCCCACGCGCGAGCTGCAGGAGCGCGCGCTCATGGGCCGCAAGGGCTTTCCCGACAGCTACGATCTGCCCGCCATGCTGGAGTTTCTCTCAGCCGTCAAATCCGGCAAATCGGGACTCAAGGTGCCGGTCTATTCGCACGAGGCCTACGACGTCGTGCCCGACGAATTCGAGACCGTGAACCGGCCCGACATCCTGATCTTCGAAGGTCTCAACGTGCTTCAGACCAAGAACATCGCTGCGGCGGTGGCATCGGATTTCTTTGATTTCTCGATCTATCTCGACGCCGAATCGACGCTGATCGAGCGCTGGTACATCGAGCGCTTTCTCAAACTGCAGCGCACCGTGTTCCAGCGCGAGACCTCGTACTTCCATCACTACAAGGATCTGAGCGAGAGCGAGGCCACGCAGGTGGCGCGCGGCATCTGGCAGCAGATCAACCTGCCCAACCTGCTGGACAACATCGAGCCCACACGCGGGCGCGCGCGGATCGTGTTGCGCAAGGGCGAGAAGCATCAGATCGAGGAAATCTCGGTTCGACAGACATGAGGCCGGCACGTAGCCACAAGCCATGCGAGACAACATGACAGCACCCGCAACCGAAAAATCCAGCGAAGGCCGCAATCTGGGTTTGCTGATCGCCGCGCAGTCGCTTGGCGGTGCGTCCCCGCCAATCATCATTTCGCTCGGCGGGCTGGTGGGCCAGCAGCTCTCGACCAACCCCTCGGCGGCCACCTTGCCGGTGAGCCTGTACCAGCTCACGCTCGCGCTGTGCACCCTGCCCGCCGCGTGGCTCATGCATCGCATGGGGCGGCGCTTCACCTACATGATCGGCGCGCTGATGGGGGCCGTCTCCGGAGCGGTCGCGGCGCAGGGGATCGCGCAGTCGGACTTTGTGCTGTTCTGCATCGGCACCGCGTTTTCGGGCTTTTATGCGGCCTGCGTGCAGAGCTACCGGTTTGCGGCGGCCGACGCGGTGATGGGTGACTCGGCCGTGCAGGCGCGCGCCATCTCGCGCATCATGATCGGCGGGTTGATCGCGGGCATCATCGGCCCGCAGATCGTGATCTGGACGCGCGACGCACTGCCCGGCACGCCCTTCGCAGGCAGTTTTTACGGGCAGGCCGCGCTCGCCCTGCTGGCGCTGCCGATCCTGGCCTGCCTGCGCTTGCCCAGGACCCAGGCCAAGGTGGTGGCGGGCGAAGCCAGGCCGCTTGCCGAGATCGTGAAGACGCCGAGGTTCATCGTCGCCGCCGCAGTCGGCGTGGTCAGCTACGGCCTGATGGCGTTTCTCATGACCGCCGCGCCGATGGCGATGGTCGGCTGCGGCCATACCGTCGGCGAAGCGGCGCTGGGCATCCAGTGGCATGTGCTGTCGATGTTTGCGCCGAGCTTTGTCACCGGCAAACTGATCAACCGTTTCGGCAACCGCACGATCACCTCGGTGGGTCTCGTGATGATTGGCGCGGCAGGGGTGATGGCGCTGCTCGGGCTTGATCTGTTTCACTTCTGGGGCGCGCTGGTGCTGCTGGGCGTCGGCTGGAATTTCGGCTTCATCGGCGCGACCTCGCTGGTCACCGAGTGCTACCGCCCCGCCGAGCGCGCCAAGGTTCAGGCGCTCAACGACTTTCTGGTGTTCGGCACGGTGGCAATCGCCTCGTTCGGCTCCGGCCAGTTGCTGCACACCGTCGGCTGGAACGGCATCAACGTCGGCATGCTGCCGCTCGTAGCCATCGTGCTGGTGCTGCTTGGCCTGCAAAGCCGCAAGCTCAGACAGCAGGAACAACGCGCTATCTGAGCCCGAGGCGCGTGAGCTTCTTGATCAGCCCGACGCGCGAGATGCCAAGCACGCGCGCCGCCTCGGACTGATTGCCGCCAGACTGCGCCATGGCTTCGCGGATCATCCGCGTTTCAAGTTCGAGCAGCGCGGCGTCCATGCTGCCGGGCGGCTCGTGCTTCTGCGCCTCGGCGGTGTCGTGTACCAGTTCGGGCAACTGGGTGCTCTCGCCGCTCGCAAAGCGCAGCAGATCGGCATCGACGCTCGAACTCTCGGCAGGATCAGCGCTCCCGCCGACTCCACCACCGCCTTCAACTCCCGCACATTGCCCGGCCACTCGCGCGTTTGCAGCCATTGCAGCGCATCGGCGCTGAAGCGCGCCTGCGGCGTCACACCGTGCAGGAACCGCGCGGCCAGCAAGGGGACATCCGCGCCGCGATCGGCCAGCGCGGGCGTGCGCAGCACCATGCCCTTCAAACGGTAGTAAAGGTCTTCGCGAAAGCTGCCCTCGCGCACCATGGCTTCGAGATCGCGATGGGTCGCGGCCACCACGCGCACGTCGGCCTTTTTCTCCTGCCGACCGCCGACCGGCATGAAGGTGCCCTCCTGCAAAAAGCGCAGCAGCTTGACCTGCATGAGCGTTGGCATCTCGCCCACCTCGTCCAGAAACAGCGTGCCGCCGTGCGCGGTCTCCACCAGCCCCTGCTGATCGCGGTGCGCGCCGGTGAAGCTGCCCTTGAGATGCCCGAACAACTCGCTCTCCAGCAGTTCGGCGGACAGCGCTCCGCAATGGATGATCGCGAACGGCCCGGCATGCCGGGCGCTGCATTGATGCAAGGCGCGCGCCACCAGTTCCTTGCCGGTTCCAGTCGGGCCAAGCACGATCAGATTGACCGACGTGGCCCCCACGCGGCGCACCATGGCGCGCAGTTGCTGCATCGCGGGAGTCTGTCCAATCAACCCCATTTCGTCAGGATCGCCACCACTCTTGGCGCAGCGCAGCTCGCGCACCTCGGCATCGAGGCGCGCCTTGTGCATGGCGCGCATGACCACCACGCGCAGCATCTCGGGATCGATGGGCTTGACGAGAAAATCCCAGACGCCCAGCTCGACCGCGCGCAACGCAATGTCGCGGTCACCATGTCCGCTGAGCACCACGACGACGGCGGATGCAAAGCGTGGAATCAGCGACAGCCCGGCCTCTGGATCCATGCTCGGCGGCATCGCGAGATCGAGCAGCACAACCTGCGGCGTATCGCTCTCGAAGGACTGCAGCGCCTCATCGGCATCGCCCGCGACGGACACCCGGTAGCCAAGCTGGCGCAGAAACGATGCGCCGAGCCGCTGATACGCCGGTTCGTCATCGACCAGAAGAATGTGACCCGTAGGTGTTGTCGTGGCTGCATGGGTCGAGGTCATGGTGCGCTCGTGTTCTCGGTCGTGGGAAAGCTCAGCGTGAAGCAGGTGCGCCAGGGCGCGCGCTCGGTCAACGTGGCCGTGCCGCCATGCGCCGACATGATGCGCGCGACGATGGCAAGCCCAAGCCCCGTACCGCCCGGGCTGCGCGATGCAAATGGCTCGAACAGCCGCTCGCGCAGATCGGCGGGAATGCCCGAGCCGTCGTCGCAGACATGCAGCAGCACGGCGTCCTGCGTGCGCTCGGCGTCAACCATGACGCGCTGGCTCGCGGCCGACTGGCGGGCATTGGTCAGCAGGTTGATCACCGCCTGGTCGAAGCGCGCCGGGTCGAGCCGCGCATTGAGTGCGCCGTCGAGACCCTGCCCCAGCTCCACTTGCGGCATGCGGCGGATGAGGCTTTTCACACGCGCCGCAATATCGGTCGGCGCCGCATGGATCTGCCATGGCTTGGCGTAGTCGAGCAGGTCTTCGGTGAGGCGCGAGATGCGCGCGATCTGCTCGCCCACCTCTTGCCGCGTGTCCTGCGGCGTCATCGCCACCGCCATCGCAATGATGTTGAGCGGATTGCGCAGGTCGTGCGCCACCGTCGTGGCGAGCGAGCCGAGTTCGGCCAGGCGTGCCTGCAATTGCGTTTCGCGTTCGCGCTGGCGGGCCTGCTCGGCGCGCTCCACGGAAGCCGCGGCGTCGGCCAGAATGCTGCCGAACAACTCGGCCAGATGACGCTGGCCCGGCGGCGCTTCGCCAAAGCCCAGCAGTTGCGTGTGCCAGTCGCCGGAGCTTGCCGGTTTGCACAGCAGCGTCGGTTGCGGCTCATTGCCTGTGCCCGCATCACTGCCGAGAGCAAGGGTCGCCTCGCGCTCAACACGCACCAGAATCTCCATGCCCATGCGTCGCGACAACAGCGCCTGCGCGGTGCTGGCAAGATCCTCAAGCGAACCCGCCTGGCTGAGTTGCCCACGCCAGCCCCGCAGATCGTCGGCGGAAGGCATGCCGCCCGGATAGACGAGGCGCGAGGCAAAGCTCCACACCGGCCCGCGCAACGCCAGCGTGACGGCGGCCACCGCAATCGCCACCACCCAGCGCGATTCGAAGGGCAGCAACACCGCCAGCGGCACGACCAGCACGCCAAGCGCGATCAGAATCGCCGACGCCAGCGCGCGCCGCGCCCAGACGTTGGCGACGAACACCCGATACCGCAAAATGCCGTAGACCAGAATCACCGGATAGGCCGGCGCCGCCAGCACCTGCCATGGATAGACAGGGATCTTCAGCGCCGCAAACGCATAGCCCGACATCGCCACGAGGCCCCAGCCGCACGAGATCGCGACCGCCGCGATCTGACGCCGTCGCTGCGCCGAGGCCGCATGCAAAAAGGCCATCATCAGCACCACGATGCCGAGCGCGGCCAGACAGGCCCAGACCAGACTGGTCACCCACCCCACATGGTTGGGCACCACCACCCACTCTATGCCCGTGAACGGCGGAAAGTGCTCGAACCGGCCCGGTGAACGCAGCAAGGCGTGCACGGTCGCAAGCCCCGCGCCTCCATAGGCCGCATAGATCCAGCGCCGATTGATCGGCGAGTGGCAGAAGATCAGGCAGAAATGCAGAAACGCCGCCGACGTCAACGGCACCGTGGACAGCAATGCCATCGCAAGCGGCGCGGTCTCGATGCCGAACCAGTTCGGCAGCTCGTTGCCGATGATCCAGGTCGCCACGCCGGCCAGAAACACCACCAGCAGGCGCGCGCCCTGCACCTGCTTGGCCCAGACCAGAAGAACCACGCTCAGCGAAAGCGTTTCGAGCAGGGTTAGCAGCAATGCAACGTGAATGGCCATGGCCTGCACTGTAAACGGCGTTGACGCCTGCGCCAATGCTCCTGTATCCAGCGTTGACAATCAAAATAAAAACCCCAAACAAATCAACCGCTTGGCGATTGGCACGGATGCTGCACATCCCTGTGCATGAACACCCTGCACCGCTCCATCGCATCCCGTACCGACCGGCTGAACGGCTCGGGCCGCGCAAGCCCTCACTCCGCCCTTGACCTGTCGGCCCTCGTCGGCGAGGCCGCATGGAACCGCCTGTCGCCCGCGATCCGCAGACGCTTTGCGGCCGGCCACGCGGACGTCACCTACCGCGGCAGCATGGAGCTCAAGGCCTCGCGCATGGGCCGTCTCTTCGGCATGGCCGCCGCGCTGCTCGGCAGCCCGCTCGCCGCGTCACAAAAGCAGGCCGTAGCGGCCAGCGTGAACGTGCGCAACGACGGCGCGGGCGGCGTCGTCTGGGAGCGCGTGCTGGGCAACCAGCGCGTGCGTTCGACCAAGCGCCTCGGCCCCGATGGATCGCTGGAGGAATGCACTTCAGGCGGACTGTCGATGCACCTCGACGTGCGCGTGGAAGCGGATGGCGCTCTGGTGTTCGAGAGCCGTGGCTATTTTTTGCTGGTACGGGGATTGCGCATCGCGATTCCCGCGTGGATGACGCCAGGCACCTGCCGCGTCTCCCATCAGGACGTGGGCCCGGGCCAGTTCCGCTTCACGCTCGACATGAGGCACCCGCTCTGGGGCGACACCTTCCATCAAACCGGCGTCTTCGACGACCCCGCAGCCATCCATTGAGAAACCAACAGAACAGGAAAGAACATGACCATGACAACCATCGCTTTCTGCGTACTCGCCTTTCAGACCATGCTCGGGGGCTTCGACAACCTCTGGCATCACGAATTGCATGCGCGTCTGCCGCAGCGCAGTTCCGCGCGCTACGAGCTGCGCCTGCACTCCCTGCGAGAGGCGATATACGGCGTGCTGTATCTCGCATTCGCATGGATTCAACTCCAAGGCATCTGGGCCATTGCCGTCGCCGCGCTGCTGCTCGCCGAGATGCTCATAACGGTGGCCGATTTTCTCGAGGAAGACCGCAGCCGCAAGCTGCCGCCGTTCGAACGCGCGCTGCACACCGTGCTGACCGTGAGCTATGGCCTGCTGCTCGGCCTGCTCGCCCCCATGCTGTGGCAGGCCGCGCACATGCCGACCGAAATCGTGTTCACCTACCACGGCCTGTGGAGCTGGTTCTGCACCGCTGCTGCGCTGGGCGTCTCGATCTGGAGCGTGCGCAACGCCGTTGCCGTCTGGCAGATGGGCAAGGCGGTGCAGCCTCACAGCGTAAGGTCGATCCCGCAGGCCATCGGTACCTCGACCGTGCTGGTGACCGGCGCAACCGGCTTTGTCGGCACCGCGCTTGTGAGGCAACTGCAGCATGAAGGCCGCCGCGTGATCGTGCTCAGCCGCGACCCGCTCCAGGCCCGCGCGCAGTTTGGCAACGGACTCTGGGCGGTGGACCGGCTCACAGACATCCCGTCCGAAACACGCATCGACGCGGTCGTGCATCTTGCGGGGGCCAGCATTCTGGGTGGACGCTGGACGCGCCAGCGCCGCCAGAAACTGCTCGCGAGCCGCATCCACATCACGCGCGACCTGCTCGCGCTCATGGCCCGCATGCATCGCGCGCCCGAGGTGCTGATCAGCGCATCGGCCATCGGCTACTACGGCACCAGACATGGGGCCGCACGCATCGACGAATCCGCCGCAGCCGACCCCGGGCGTTTCCAGTCGGACCTGTGCGTGGCCATCGAGGGCGAGGCACTGCGCGCCGAGGCCCTCGGAACGCGCGTGGTCTGCGTGCGCCCGGGCATCGTGCTTGGCGACTCGGGCGGCGCCTTGGCACCGCAGGCGCTGGCGGCGCGATGGGGGCTTGCCTCCTTTCTGGGAACGGGAAACCAGCCCATGCCCTGGATTCACCTCGACGACCTGATCGGCCTGATTCGCCACGCCATGACCGAACCGTTGATGCACGGCGCACTCAACGCCGTCGCGCCGGCCATGACTACGCAGGCCGACTTCGCGCGGGCACTCGCGGCTGCCTACGGTAAGTCCGTCTGGCTGCGCGTGCCTGCGTGGGCACTGCGCGGCGCGCTGGGTGAGTTGTCCGAGCTACTGCTCTGCGGCCAGAACGCCGCGCCGCTGCATGCGCTTGCCAGTGGCTACGCGTTTGCCTACCCCACACTCGAACGCGCGCTTTCGCAATTGACTAGGACAAGGAGCGCCTCGACCCCAGTGCCCTCGGTGCCCGTAGAGGTTTGAGCCGGTTCACGACATTGCGCGACGCTATGCTGCTTCCATGTCGTCAACACCTGCATCCCTCCCGCAAGAAAAGACGCTGCTCATCGTCTATCACTCGATGACCGACGGCACTCGCCAGATGGCCGAGGCCGCGCGCGACGGTGCGCTGCGCGAGCCCGGGATCCAGGTGCGCCTGCTGCGCGCGCACGAGGCGCAACCCGAAGACGTGTTGAGCGCCGACGGCTACATCTTCGCGACCCCGGAAAACCTCGCGGCCGTCAGCGGCCAGATGAAGGATTTCTTCGACCGCTGCTACTACCCCGCGCTCGAACGCATCAACGCGCGTCCCTACCTCACGCTGATCTGCGCGGGCAGCGACGGCAGCAACGCCGCCCGGCAGATCGCCCGCATCGCCACCGGCTGGCGCCTCAAACAGGTGGCTGAACCACTGATCATCTGCACGCACGCCCAGACGCCCGAGGCGATCCTGGCGCCCAAGCGGATCGCGAGCGACGATCTGGAGGCTTGCGGCGCGCTGGGGGAATCGCTGGCTTCGGGCTTGGTGTTGGGTGTGTTCTGAGCGTGCGGCACGGTGCGTCAGGTGCCGCTTGACCCGGCCATCTCCAGTTCGCTGCCAACCTCTGCCTTGACCGGCCGGTCTTCTTGCGTCCGTCCCAACAACGCGGTGTAGGCGACGCCCCATTCACGCATCGCGAGCAGCACCGGCTTGAGTGATCTGCCGAGCTGCGTGAGTTCGTAGTCCACACGCGGCGGCACCTCGGCGTATACCGTGCGCTCCACGATGCCGTCGGCCTCCAGTTCGCGCAATTGCAGCGTGAGCATGCGTTGCGTCACCGAAGGAATTTCGCGGCTCAGTTCCATGAAACGTAGCCTCCTTCCCTCCATCAGCTTGAAGATGATGATGGGCTTCCAGGTTCCTCCCATGACGGACAACGTGACCTCGACCGAGCAACCGCTCTTGCTGTTGAGCTTCTTCATCAGCGTCTCTCCACAGGGGTACTTACATTTTTAATACTGGCCAACAAATATGTTGGTTCTTGGGTTTTGATAGCTTAGTGCTCAAGATCAAGCTGTGCATGTCGAACACGCATTGGCCCCGCGCGACTTGCCGTCTATTTCATCCCATCACATCCAGCAAAAGGAAAATCGTCATGAAAGCCATTCAACTGCAAAACCCTGGTGGTCTGAACCATCTCAAGCTCGTGGACCTGCCTGCCCCCAGTGCGCCACAGGCTGGAGAAATCCAGGTACGCATTCACGCCAGTTCGCTCAACTACCACGACCTTGGAGTGGTCCTCGGCAAGCCGCGTTCGGCCGATGGTCTGATTCCCATGTCGGACGGCGCGGGCGTGGTCACTGCCGTAGGCACAGGCGTCAGCGAATTCAAGGAGGGCGATGCCGTGGTCTCCTGCTTCTTCCCCACCTGGCAATCCGGACGCGCGACCATCGCAGAATTCGTTGCGGTGCCTGGCGACGGCATTGACGGGTTCGCGCGTGAACTGGTCAACGCCCCGGCAACCTCGTTCACGCACTCACCCAACACCTATTCCCACGAAGAAGCGGCAACGCTGACCACGGCGGGCTTGACCGCCTGGCGAGCCCTGGTCATCGACGCTGCGATCAAGGCAGGCGACTCTGTGCTGGTGCTGGGAACCGGCGGCGTGTCGATCTTCGCGCTGCAGATGGCGCGGTCGATGGGCGCGACCGTGATCGCGACCACATCGTCTGCCACCAAGGAAAAGCAATTGCTCGCCATGGGCGCGCAGGCCGTAGTCAACTATCGCGACAATCCCCAGTGGGGCGACGAGGTGCTCAAACTCACCAATGGGCGCGGCGTGGACATCGTCGTCGAAGTGGGCGGCCCGAGCACGCTGCCGCAATCGATTCGCGCCTGCCGAGTCGGTGGTCACATCTCGCTGATGGGCGTGCTCACCGGTTTTGCCGGTGACCTGCCGACCGTCGAACTGATGCGCAAGCAACAGACGTTGCAAGGACTGATCGTTGGCAGTCGCCAGGACCAGCAAGACATGATTCGCGCGCTGGAAAACTTCGACTGGAAACCGGTGATCGACAGCAAGTATCCACTCGAAAAAATCGCCGATGCGTTCGAGCACCAGAAGGCCGGCAAGCACTTTGGCAAGGTCTGCCTGAGTTTCTGACCGAACCCGCAAGGCGAACGATCCACCGCACAGGACAGAAACGCCATTCGGCATCCGGGCAGCGCCAAGGCGAGGCGCTGCCCACCCTCTCACATCGCACGCGCACGCCGCCCCGCGCAGCAGATTTTTGCTTCTGAGTCGTAGGCGACACCTTTTTGGGCCGACGAAGCAGTAAAAGCAGGCGCAAATTTGCACAAATCACAGGCGATAAGTGCGTTCCACCGCTCCGGCGACAGATCGTCACTGTGAAGGTCGGGCCATATTTCGAAGTAAGAAGCTATCGGGTCGGCGATATTTTCCTACGAACATTCGGCCCCTAATCGCGTTACGCTCTATCGCCCAGCCCAAAGCTCAGACGCACAAGGCGGTAAAATAGGAAGATTCCATCTCTTTTTCTCATATTCACACAGCGCGGATGGGCCAGGAAATCGATCACATGAAAAAAATCGCCGTAGTACTTGGAACCCGTCCCGAAGCCATCAAAATGGCTCCGGTTGTCCAGGCGCTACGCGAGTCGAATTTCCTCACTCCGGTCGTCATCGCTACGGCACAACATCGAGAGATGCTCGATCAGGTTCTCGATATTTTCGATATCACTCCCGATTTTGATCTGGACCTGATGCGCCCGAATCAATCATTATCGGAGTTGACCGCTCGATTGATTACCTCGCTGGACGAATGCATAAAAAAAATCGGCCCGAGCGCGATTCTGGTGCAAGGCGATACCACGACGGTACTGGCGGCCTCTCTCGTCTCCTTTTATCACCATATTCCCATTGGTCATGTGGAGGCCGGTTTGCGCACACACGACATGAAAAACCCATTTCCCGAAGAAATGAATCGTGTGCTCACCGGACGCCTGGCGCATTGGCATTTTGCGCCCACACAGTCATCGGCAGATAATCTTCTCAACGAAGGCATCTCCGCCGACACGGTTTTCATGACCGGCAATACCGTCATTGATGCACTGTTCGATGCCAGAAAACATCCCGCAAAAGTGGTGCGCCAATTACCCCCCGGTCACCGGCTGATGCTGGTGACCACGCATCGTCGCGAGAATTTTGGTGCGCCTCTCGAAGACATTTGCAACGCAGTCTTGACCCTGCTTGATAACAATTTGAATCTTCAAGTGCTATTTCCGGTTCACCCGAATCCCAATGTGTCGTCGGTGGTTCGCGGCAAGCTGGGACAGCACCCGCGTGTGGAATTATGCGCCCCCCTCGACTATCTCTCATTCATCGCCGCCATGGAGGCTGCCGATATTATCCTGAGCGATTCGGGAGGTGTTCAGGAAGAAGCTCCGGCACTCGGAAAGCCGGTTTTGGTGATGCGGGAGGAAACCGAACGCCCTGAAGCGGTGGATTTCGGTGTCGCGGAGTTGGTGGGAACCAACTCCGCTCATATTGTGGAGCGCGTCCAGCGACTGTTGGACGATCCCTCTGCCTACCGTGAAATGGCGCGAGGCGCTTCTCCTTACGGAGACGGCAAGGCCGCGCAACGCATTGTCGAGGTTCTGGAGTCCTCTTTGGCGATGGCCGAATCAAATGTCTGAAGCAACTGACTGTCTTTCTTTGAAATGAGCTCAACGCATATCAGGATTGATCAAAAATCTTCGCCCAATGCGCGGCGAAGCCTGATCTATTTCTCATCGGTTCCGTATGACAGCTACGCGCAGCGTCCTCATTTCATGGTCGAGGCTTTCACGCTGAATGGTTTCACTTCGATATTGTGGGTAGACCCGTATCCAACCCGGTTTCCGGAAATCGCCGATTTCAGGCGCCTGTTCCAGAAGAAGAAAAAACCCAGCACCAAGCGTCCGCTGAAAAATGTCGAGGTATTGCAGCCGATGGCATTTCCCATTGAACCGTTGCCCATGAGCGCGGCCATCAATCATGCCCTCGTCTGGCGTCCCATTCGTGAAAAAATCCAGGACTTTGCAGATCATTCGGAGCACTGCGTGATCGGTGTCGGCCGCCCCAGCAAACTGGCGGAATGGGCGCTCGAAAACGTGCCCCACGCGCGGTCCTTCATCGATGTGCTGGACAATTTCCCGGCCTTCTACACAGGTGTTTCCAGGATCTCGATGCGTGAACGCCTGCAGTCCCTGAGCAAAAAGGCGGACGATGTCTATTGTTCGTCGTCCGCGCTCAGCGCCGAGATGAAAAAATTGCGCGGAGATGCGGTCACCGTCCTCAACGGATACCTTTCGTCGGCCCTGCCCGCTGCGCAAGGTGCGCAGGCCAAACCGCGCTGCATTGGCTACGTCGGCAGCATTGCGAAATGGTTTGACTGGCCCTTGGTGATATCGCTCGCGAACGCCCTTCCCGATACCATCATTCGCCTGATTGGCCCGGAGTTCGTGCCAAGGCCATCCGATTTACCGCCCAATATCGAGCTGATCGGCAAAATTTCGCAAAGCGAAGTGACGCACTATATTCAAGACTTTGCCGTCGGATTGATCCCATTTTTGATTGACGACCTGACTGCCGCAGTCGATCCCATCAAATACTACGAATATCGCTGCTTCGGCATTCCCGTGTGGTCCACGAATTTTGGGGAAATGGAATATCGCGACATTGACGATGGCGTGATCCACATCTCAATGGATTCGGACTGGAAAACGCTGTGGGACCAGAATATCGTGAGGCAACTCTCCAACGATGAGCTGGCCTCGTTCCGCAAGGAAATATCTTGGTCGAGGCGATTCGAACCGATTATTGCCCGTTCGCTGCTGCAAACAGGACGCAGCCTGTCACTGCCTCCAAACAGTCGCGTACTTCCCGCTGAAAAATGAGTCGAGCCAAAATATTGATCAATGGGGCCGAGTTCAAGCAAAGTGCTCAGCCCGGTAAAATTCTCAGTGATCTTGTCAAGCACCGCAGTTTACTCTCTCAATTGATAGCACGGGATATCGCCGGTCGTTATCGCGGTTCCTTGTTCGGCTCTGTCTGGGCATTTTTCAATCCGCTGCTGATGCTGCTGCTCTACACCATGGTCTTTGGCGTATTTCTGCAGGCTCGCTGGGAGGTGCATCGAGCACCGCAGAATTTTCATTAATGCTTTTTTCGGGCTTGCTGGTATTCAACTTTTTCGCCGAGTGTCTCAACCGGGCTCCCGGCCTCATCAATAACAACGTCAATCTGGTCAAGAAGGTCGCCTTTCCGCTGGAAATACTGCCATGGATGTGCATTGGAACCGCGCTGTTCCATGCCGCAATCAGTCTTTTGGTATGGATGCTGTTCGCACTCTACGTGTATCACATGCTTCAATGGACCTTGATATTCCTGCCGCTCGTGATGTTGCCACTGGTTTTCATGACGCTCGGTATCTGCTGGATCATCAGCTCGCTGGGTGTCTATATACGGGATATCGGTCAGTTGATTGGCGTGATGACCTCATTCATCATGTTCATGAGTCCCATTTTTTATCCGATTGAATCCCTTCCCAAAATGGTCCAGGCGATTCTTCACGTCAATCCCCTGACCTTCATGATTCAGCAGGCGCGCGCAGTCATGATTTCCGGACAGTTGCCGGATTTCGCAATGATCGGAATCTTCACGCTCGCGAGTCTTGTGTTCGCATGGCTGGCGCTCGCGTGGTTTCAGCGTGCGCGGGAGGGGTTCTCGGATGTACTCTGAGCCAGTCTCCACCCTCGTGCCCGCCGCGCAACCGGCGAGCGATCCGGCAATCCGCATCGAAGGACTTTCCAAGTACTTTTCGGTGTACCACTCGCCGCTCGAGCGCCTGAGGCACATCATTTCCCCCGCTCGCACCAAGGGCTTCGACAACTTTCGGGCGCTCAACAACATCAACCTGAGCGTCGAGCGCGGCGAAACCTGCGCCATCGTCGGGCAGAACGGCTCGGGCAAGTCCACCCTCCTTCAAATTCTGTGCGGCACGCTGCGGGCAACCGAAGGCACGATCGAGGTCAACGGTCGCATTGCCGCGCTGCTGGAACTAGGTGCAGGCTTCAATACCGATTTCACGGGGCGCGAAAACGTCTACATGAATGGTGCGGTGCTCGGTCTGACCCGCGCCCAGATCGACGAACGTTTTGCCGACATCGAAGCTTTCGCCGAGATCGGCGACTTCATGGATCAACCGGTCAAGACCTACTCCAGCGGCATGTATGTGCGTCTTGCGTTTTCGGTCGCCATCCATGTCGATCCGCAGATCCTGATCGTCGACGAAGCTCTGGCCGTGGGCGATTCGCGCTTTCAGGCCAAATGCCTCAACCGCATCAAGGCGATGAAGGCCACAGGCGTGACCATTCTGTTCGTCTCCCACGACGTAGGCGCCGTGCGTTCGCTGTGCGACAACGCGCTCTGGCTGGACAAGGGCAATGTGCGCATGCTGGGAGATGCCTTTTCGGTCACCGCGCAATACAACCAGTTCCTGTTCGAGGCTGACGAAGGTGCGGCGGCGGCTCCCGCGCCGCTTTCCCCACCGGTGGATGGCGAGTCCGCCGCGCCGCAAGTGCCCGCCGACATCGAGGATGCGCAACAGGCGATGCGCCTGCACCGCCCCATCAATCATTGGGGCAGCCATGTGGGCTCGATTCTTGATGCGGGCATCTTCAACAGCCACGGCGAACGTGCATCGGTCTACACAGATGGCGAGCCGCTGACGGTCCGGATTCGCTTCCAGCCGCCGGTCAACGCGAACCGGAGCACCATGAGTGCCGCGTTTTCGATGAAGGACCTGCGCGGTACGGACCTGATCGTCTCGACCACATGGGATCAGAACCCGTCCGGATTCGACGCGCACGCAGACACGCTGGTGGCCGAATTCCGGCTGCCCAATCATCTCAACGCGGGCGACTATCTTCTGGCCGTCGCGCTCGAAGACCGTAGCGGCGTGCAGCCCCAATACTACGAATACATCGAAGGTGCGCACTACTTCAGTTCGCTGACCCGGACCAGGCAATACGGCACGTTTCTCGCCGAGGTCGCACAAACCATTCGGGCCGACTGAGCGGCAAGCGCGAAGACACAAGAGAATCGACATGAACCAATCAGACGACATCAATAGCAACCGCTATTGGGATCATCGTTTTGTCACCGACTGGGAGTCCAACGGTGGTCCTGCGCAAAGCCGCTACTTCGCGAAGGTGGCTATCGAAGCCATGCCCCAATGGCTGATTCAGGCCGTGCGCTGGAATCGACTGACCGTTTGCGACTGGGGTTGCGCCGAGGGTGCGGGCACGGACATGCTCGCGCAGGTGCTGGGCTGGGACATCACCGGCATCGATTTTTCCGGCCCCGCCATCGAGCAGGCGCGCGAGCAACACAGCCACGCTCGCTTTTCGCACGAAAATCTGCTGGAGTTGCCCAAGCGGCCACCCTTCGACGTGGTCTTCTCGTCCAACACGCTGGAGCACTTCGCCACGCCCTGGAATGTGTTCGACAAACTTCGCCAATATGCGTCGACCTACATCGTGCTGTTGCTGCCATTCCGTGAGTTTGATCGGCATTCGGAGCATGAAGTCACCTTCGACTCCAACAACATCCCCGTTTCACCCGATCCGCAATGGGCGCTTGTGCACAGCAGCGTGACCGACACCAGTGGTCACCAGCCGCAGTACTGGCCGGGCAAGCAGATTCTGTTGGTGTATGCACGTGTGCAGCATCTGGCGCAAACGCGGTTTGCCTTGTCGGACACCAACATTGGCGAGCCAGACACCCACGAGTTGATCGCCAAGCAGAACGCGGAACTCACGACGCTGCATACGGAACTCGCCGCGCTGCATGCGCAGTACGACGTGTCACAACACCTGCTGGAGTCCACGCAGACCCAACTGCAGAATGCAGGAGCGAGTCTGCAGGCCGTCCAAACGCAATTGCTCCGGGAGACGCACGAGCACGTTCAAACGCAGACCCGCGCAGACGCCTTGCACAGCGAAGTCCAGAGCTTGAAGACGGCAAGTGCCAAGGACAGCGAGCGCATCCGCTTTCTCGAGTACCGTGAAAAGTCGCTGGTGCACGAGGTCAACACGGTGCTGGCAACGACCAGTTGGAAGATCACCGCCCCGCTGCGCGCGGTGCGCGGCGCGCCTCGTTGGGTGAAGCGCCGCATGAGGGACGTGGAGCATGCCTACGCTCACGGCGGGATGTCCAACGTGATTTCCCGCGCGCTGCGCTACCTTCCCAAGCGATTCGCGGGAAAGCACCCGGCGGCCACGTCGGCTGCGGCACTTGCGGTGCCCGGAAACTCCGCGGCGAAACAGCCGTTGATTGAATTCAAGGCCGTGGGTCGCCGCGAACTGCCCGATGTGTTCATTTTCAGCATCATCGACTGGCATTTCCGCATCCAGCGCCCGCAGCATCTGGCGCGCGAGTTGGCGCGCGCCGGGCATCGCGTGTATTTCTTCACCAACCATTTTGAAGACTCGAAAGAGCCCGGCTTCAATGCTGAGCGCATTGACGAATCGCTGCCGCTCTATCAGGTCAAGCTGAAGGTCGCAGGCGCCCCGGCCATCTACTTTGCGCCCCCCACGGCCGCCGCAATCGAGCAGATCAGCACGGGATTGGCGATGTTCCGCGCATGGAGCGAGACATCGAACACATGGTCGATCGTGCAGCATGCGTACTGGTATCCCATGGCGCAGCGCATGCAATCCGAGTGCCTCGCGTATGACTGCATGGATCACCACGAAGGCTTCGGCAATGTGCCCGAGGGGCTGCTCCGGCTCGAAGACCAGATGATGCGCCGCGCCGACATGCTCATCGCAACGTCGGACTGGCTCGGCGAACATGCCCGCCAGTACAACGACAATGTGCACATCGTGCGCAACGCTGGCCAGTACACCGATTTCTGCAATCCACCAGCAGAACGTTTCGTGGACTCGCAGGGCCGCAAGATCATTGGTTACTACGGGGCCATTGCCGAGTGGTTCGACGTCGATCTGGTCGAGCGCATCGCGCATGCGTTTGCCGATCACCTGATCCTGCTCGTGGGCGCGGACACGGCCAAGGCAGGCGAGCGCCTGAGGGCACTACCCAACATCGTGCTCACGGGTGAGGTCCCCTATTCGAAGCTGCCCTACTACCTCTACGCGTTCGATGTCTGCCTGCTTCCGTTCAAGGTGATTCCATTGACGCTGGCGACCAATCCCGTCAAGGTCTATGAATATCTGGGAGCGGGCCGCTCCGTCGTCTCCGTCGATCTGCCCGAGATGGCGCAATTCGGCGATCTGGTGCGCACCGCCGACGGACACGATGCATTCATCGAGCAGGTGCGCAATGCGTTGCTGGCACAACCCGAACCCGAAGCCGAGGTGGCGCGCCGCAAGCGCTTCGCAGCCGGCCAGACCTGGGCGCATCGCGTGCAAGCGCTCACCGAGGCGGCTTTGGCGACACCGCGTCCCAAGGTCAGTGCCATCGTGCTGACGTATAACAACCTCGATCTCACGAAGGCCTGCCTGGACAGCCTGGAGCAACATAGCGACGACGTGGATCTGGAGATCGTCGTGGTGGACAACAACTCGAGCGACGGCTCGCCTGAGTTCCTTGAGGCCTGGGCAGCATCCCGCCCCATGTGAAGTTGATCCTCAATCAGGACAACCGGGGATTTGCGGGAGGCAACAACCAGGGACTGGAAGCGGCTACGGGCGACTATCTCGTCATTCAGAACAATGACACCGTGGTCACCGAAGGCTGGGCAGGTCGGCTCGTCAACCATCTGCGCAATACGCCGGAGATCGGCATCATTGGTCCATCCACCAACAATATAGGCAATGAGGCCAGAGTTCCCACCGACTACAGGCACCTCGATGAGATGCCCGCCAATGCGGTGAACATCACCGAGCGCAGGCTCGGCAAATGGTTCGAGATTGATACCGTCGCCTTTTTCTGCGTGATGCTGCCGCGCAGCACATACGACCAATGCGGTCCCATGAGTCTGGACTACGGGCTGGGTTTCTTCGAGGACGACGACTACTGCCGCATGGTCGAAAAGGCCGGGCTGAAGGTTGCTTGCGCCGAAGACGTGTTCGTGCACCATCACCTGTCGGCCTCGTTCAACAAGCTCGGCGATGAGCGCAAGCGCGCCCTGATGGAAAAAAACCGCGCGGTCTACGAAGCCAAGTGGGGGCCCTGGAAGCCGCACGAATATCGCAAGCACTGATGCGATGACCGCGTGACGCGCTCGCTGGCAAATCCCGCCTTGCGCTCACACGGAATTCCGCGCGACTCCTACATGCGTTCCGCGCATGGGACCTACGATCAAACGCATATCCGAATTCAAATCATCGTCAGGAACGAAGCATGATCACACCCGACAATTCCACCATGGAGTTCTCCACCCGCATCGCGCTGCATGAGGCCGTGCTCGCGCAACTGGTGGCATTGGTGATGCGCGCGCAGAGTGATCCGGCGCGGCAACTGGCCTCGTTCGAGCAGTCGCTGGTCGAATCCATGGGCACGCTTGGGCGCTCGGACAAACAGGACTTTTCGCTCGATCAGGCCGTGTGGATGCGCGAGCAGCACGAGTATGGCAAGCAGCTCGCGACCGAGTTTGCCGCGATGGTGGCGGCCTACATGCCCAAGGGCTGAGAAGCGAACGAGCGGACGACAGCAGCACGCGGTTTCTGCTTGTCTTGCCTGGCCCCGACCTGACTACCGGATGACTTATTTCCCGGCGAGTTGGTCGAGTACCACGCCGGCGGCGCACATGCCGAATGTGGCCGTGACCGTCACCACGGAACCGTAGCCCGCGCAATTGAGCGTGCCGTCACCCTCTCCGGCAATGCTGCAGGAGGCATGCGGCGGCGCGACCGGCTCCTTGCTGAAGACGCAGAGCGTGCCGATCTTCTTCTTGCCTTCCTTGGGCGCTCCGTGGAATTTGCGCAACCGATAACGCAGTTGCGCGAGCAGCGGGTCATGCGTGGTCTGCGAGAGGTCGGCCACATCGACCAGATGCGCCAGGCGCTTGCCGCCCGCCGCACCAATGCTCACGAACAGCGTCTTGGTTCTTCTCGCCCACGCGGCCATGGCGGTCTTGGCCCGGATCTGGTCGCAGGCATCGATCACCGCATCCACCGTGTCGGGCAGCAAGGCGGGCCAGTTGTCTTCATCGACGAACTCGTCCACGCAAGTCACCTTGCAATGCGGGTTGATGTGCGCGATGCGCTCGCGCATGGCCTCGATCTTGCCCTGTCCGAGGGTGTTGTCGAGCGCGTGGATCTGGCGGTTGATATTCGATTCGGCCACATGGTCGAGATCGATCAGCGTGAGCGCCGCTACGCCACTTCGGGCCAAGGCTTCGGCTGTCCATGAACCCACGCCGCCGATACCGATGACGGCAACGTGCGCGCTGCGAATGCGCGCCGCACCTTGCACCCCATACAGCCGGGCGAGGCCACCAAAGCGACGCTCCAGATCGGCGTCTTCAATGGCAGCAACGCCGCCCTGCTCTTTTGCGCTCACCCGAGTCGATCACTTACTTGAGTTTCGCGAGACGATCACGGGCAGCCGAGGCGGCCTCGGATTGCGGATACACGCGGATCAGGTCTTCGAGCGTCTTGCGGGCCGCACGCGTGTCCTTCAGTTCGATCTGGCAGTTCGCGATGGACAGCGCGGCTTCGGAAGCGCGCGGATGATCCGGGGCGTTGGTCAGGATCGACTTGAAGTTGTTGATCGCGTTGGTGTAGTCGCGCTGCGCGTACTGCGCATTGCCCAGCCAGAAGCGCGCCGAGGGCATGTAGCCGCTCTGTGGATACTGACGCGTGAACGCGGCAAACGCCTGACCGGCTTCGGGGAACTTGCCCGTGCGGAACACGGCGAGCGCGGCCTCGAAATCGCGCTTTTCGGCGGGATCGGCCTTGAATTCCTTGCCATCAACGTTCACGTCCACCGGCTCGAACTGGCGCAGCCGCTCGTCCGTGGCCTTGGCCACGTCCTTCATGCGCTGCTGCAGGTCGGCAACTTCCTTCTGCAACTGCTCGTTCTGGCCGCGCAGTCGGGCCTGTTCGCTCTGCAGAGATTGAATCTGCGTCTGCAGGTCGAGCAGGCTGCGGCGCATCTGCGCTACATCGTCTCCGGAACGCTCGGTACTGCGCTGGTTGGACTGCTGCAGCGCGTCGACGCGCTGACGCACTTCCAGGATCGCGCGCCGCGCTTCCTCATCTTCAAAGAGCGCCGCGTGCGCCGAGGCACCCAGCAAACTGCTGGCGCACAGCGCGGCAGCCATCAAGGAATGTTGTGGAGAAAATGAGCGCTTCATCATCAACGGTAAGAGAATTCAACGCGACGATTTTGCGAGTAAGCGTCCTCGGAAGCACCTTGGGCGGCAGGCTTTTCCTTGCCGAAGCTCACGGCTTCCATCTGTGCGTCGGACACGCCGAGCAGAGCCAGCGAGCGGCGCACGGCTTCGGAGCGCTTCTGCCCCAGGGCCAGGTTGTACTCGCTGCCGCCGCGTTGGTCGGTGTGGCCTTCCAGGTTCACCTTGCGGCCCGTGTTGGCCTTCAGGAAACGGGCATGACCTTCGAGCACCGACTGGTACTCGGACTTGACGGTGTAGCTGTCAAAGTCGAAATACACGACGTGAGCCACGCCCACCGGGCCTTGACCGGCACGTGCCGAGCCGCTCATGTCGGCTGGAGTCACGGTGCTCTGACCTGTGCTGCCGCTGGAACCGCTACCGCTGCCCTGGCCGGCGGTGGAGCTGGCGTTCTTGTCCTCGACAGGAACGTCATCCAGCTTCACGCCGGAACTGCAGCCCGCAACCAGGGCGGTGATGGTCAGTGCAAGTGCTGCACGTTTGAAGTCAAAACGGATCATGTAAGTGCTCCTAAAGAACCGATGCTGTGAAAAAACAAGAAAAAATGTACTGCTACCCAAGCCTACTTCTGATACGGGCCCCATGAGGGTTCCCGGATGTCTCCGCTCTGGCCCGCAAGGCGAGCCTTGATCTTGCCGTCAAGCGTTGTCGTCATCAGAGCGTCGCGACCGCCTTGCTGGGAAGCATAGACGATGAGCTTGCTGTTCGGAGCGAAGCTCGGGCTTTCGTCGGCGGAAGTGTCCGTGATCGCCTGAGCCGTGCCCGACTTCAGATCCATCACGTGCAGTTTGTAGGCTCCCCCACGCGCGAGATGTAGGCCAAATACTGGCCATCGGGGCTGATCGCAGGAGAAATGTTGTAGGAGCCGCTGAAAGTCACGCGCTCGGCACCGCCGCCGCTGGCGCCCACGCGGTAGATCTGCGGCGCGCCGCCACGATCACTCACAAAATAAATGCTGCGACCGTCGCTTGAATACATCGGTTCGGTGTCGATGCCGCTGCTTTGCATCAGACGCCGCGGCTCGCCGCCGCCGTTGGCGTTGATGGTGTAGAGCTGCGAACCGCCATCGCGGCTCAGCGTGACGGCCAGCGTGCTCCCATCGGGCGACCACGCGGGAGCGCTGTTGGAGCCGCGGAAATTCGCGATCAACCGACGCTTGCCCGAAGACACGTCCTGCACGTACACGACCGGCTTGCGTGATTCGAACGACACATAGGCAAGCTGGGTGCCCGAGGGTGACCAGGCCGGCGAGATGATGGGTTCGGAACTCGCGAACGCAAGCTGCGAGTTCTCGCCATCCGCATCGGCCACCCACAGCGTGTAGCGGCCACCGTTCTTGGTCACGTAGGAAATGCGCGTGGAAAACACGCCGCGCTCTCCCGTCAGTTTTTCGTAGATGTAGTCCGAAATGCGGTGCGCCACCAGGCGCAGATCGGCCTGCGTGACCACATAGCTCTGACCGCCGAGGTCGCTTCCCTTGACCACGTCCCAAAGGCGGAAACGCACGTCGAAGCGGCCATCTGCCAGGCGATTCACGCTGCCCGCGGCCAGCGCCTCGGCGGTGCGGGCGCGCCATGCGGCCAGATCGGGACGCGAGGACTCGTCGAGCTGCTCGCCCGCAGCGTCAACGCCGATGAACACGCCGCTGCGCTCCAGATCGGCGCGAACAATCGAGGAAATCTTCTGGGGAGATTGCGCCTCGCCCTTGAACGGGGCAATCGCAATCGGCCGTTGCTTCAGGCCGACCCGGTGATCTCGACCTTGAACTGCGCGATCGCAGGCAAGGCGGAGAGGGAGGCAATCGCGGCGACTGCCTGTCGCCGGGGAATGCGCAGGGACTGCGCAGGGGATGAAATTTTTGATTTGGGGAAAATTCGGTCGAGTGTCATTGTGTACCAACGAAATACCGTAGACGTGCCGGGTAACAGAGCCTCGCATGTTACACATGGCCAGGAAAGCCCTGTGACAAACTGTGCTGAAATCTGTAAACAACGCTGAGCCGTAGAATCCGCCCTCAATGCAATCCCTCAATCATAGCGCTGCGCAAACAAACTTGCTCGGCTCCACTGAATCCTTGTCACTTCTACAGCGTCTGAAGCGGCTGCTGCCTTACTTTGGAAACCAGCGTCTGGGCTGGACGATTGCCATGATTGCCACCCTGGTGGGTGCAGCCACGGAACCCCTCATGCCAGCGCTGCTCAAGCCGCTGCTCGACAAGGGTTTCACTGAGGGATCGCTAAGCCTCTGGATGGTTCCGCTGTTTCTGATCGGATTGTTCTTCGTGCGCGGTCTGGCACAGTTCTGCGGCGCCTATGCGTTGGCACGCATCGCCAACGACGGTATGCTGCGACTGCGCACCGAATTGTTCGACCGGTTGCTGGTCACGAACATGAGCCTGTTTTCGCGCCAGTCGGCCAGCGCGCTCTCCAATACCGTCGTCTACGAGGTGCAGACCGGATTCACCGCGCTGGTTCAGGCGCTCATGGGCATTTCGCGCGACGGTTTCACCGCAATCGCCCTGTTCGGTTACCTGCTCTATCTGAACTGGCAACTCACGCTGATCGTGCTCGTCATGGGGCCAGCCGTTTCCTGGATCATGAAAACGCTCTCGCGCCGACTCTACAAGCTCACCAAGAGCAGCCAAAAGGCCACCGATGACCTCGCCTACGTGGTCGAGGAAAACGTGCTTGCGCACCGCATGGTGCGGCTGCATGGGGCGGAGGCCGATCAAACGCGTCGTTTCAATTTCCTGAGCCGCGACCTGCGCACGCTGGCCATCAAATCCACCATCGCCTCGGCGGCGATGACGCCGCTCACGCAGTTGCTCGCGTCCGTGGCGCTGTCCGCCGTGCTGTGCATCGCGCTGTGGCAGAGCCACGGCAACCTCTCGACCTCGGACGTGACGGTGGGTGGCTTTGCCTCGTTCATCGCCGCGATGCTGATGTTGATCGCGCCCATCCGCCGTCTGGCCGACGTGGCCAATCCGATCACGCGCGGCGTGGCGGCGCTCGAGCGCGGCCTCATGCTGCTCAATGACACACAGTCCGAAGACAGCGGCAATTTCAGCAAGGCGCGCGCGGAAGGCAGCATCAGCTTGCGCGACGTGACCGTGTCGTTTGAATCGGACCTGATGCCCGCGCTCAATCACCTGTCGCTCCAGATCCGTGCGGGGGAAATCATCGCGCTGGTCGGCCCTTCGGGTGCAGGCAAGACGACGCTGGTGAACCTGCTGCCGCGCTTTCTCACCCCGACATCCGGCGAAATCACGCTCGACGGCGTGCCGGTCCAGGACTGGAACCTGCCTTCGCTGCGCTCGCAATTCGCGATGGTCAGTCAGGATGTGGTGATGTTCAACGACAGCATCGCGGCCAACGTCTGCCTTGGCGCGCCCCTCGACGAAACGCGCGTGCTGGCGTGCCTGGAGGCCGCCAACCTGTCCACGCATGTCGCATCGCTGCCCAACGGCATGCACACCGTGGTCGGCCACAACGCCACGCAGCTCTCCGGTGGCCAGCGCCAGCGTCTTGCGATTGCGCGCGCGCTCTACAAGGACGCACCGATCCTGATTCTGGACGAAGCCACTTCCGCGCTCGACACCGAATCCGAGCGCCTGGTTCAGGAAGCCCTGCAGCGCCTCATGAAGGGTCGCACGACCCTTGTGATCGCGCACCGCCTGTCCACCATCGAGCATGCCGACCGCGTGGTGGTGATGGAGCGCGGCCAGATTGCGGAGCAAGGCACACATGCCGAACTGATGGCGCTCGGCGGGCTGTATTCGCGCCTGCAGACCTACCCCGCTGCCGCGAACGGGCAGCCCGCTCAATAAATCAAATGGTTACCCCGGGAAACCAATTGATTCAATGAAAACAGGTGCCTCACCAGGCGCCGCGCTGAGCCGGGGCGGGATTTTGCGTCGGCGCGCTCTGGGGACGCCCCGTGGACGGCTGCTGCCTGCGCTTGTTGATCGCCTCGGTCACGGCCTGCACCATGTCGTTGCGCTCGGCCTGGCGGGCGAAATCGATGGCGGTCAACCCCTTTTCGTTCTTGATCGTCGGATCGGCCCCTTCGGCGATCAACAAGCGCGCGGCATCGGCGGTGCCGTAGCGCACGGCCATCATCAGAGGCGTCGTGCCATTGGGCGATGCCGCATCGATGTAAGCGTGCTTTTCCAGCAGTAGCTCAATCATCGGCACGGCCTTGTCCGTGGTGCCCGAAGCGGCATAGTGCAGCGGCGTCCAGTCGGTCTTGTTGACGTCGCCATCGCGAGCGATCAGCGCCTTGGCGGCTTCGAGGTTGCCCTTGATCGCGGCGATCATCAACGCGCTCTCGCCTTTCTTGTTGCGCATCTCGACCT